>NZ_ML123044.1:0-56692 GCF_003846175.1 Streptomyces sp. ADI95-17
TTCGAATTTGAATTCTGGTGGCCTTTGGAGTGGCCTTGCCTTTCGGCGGATCCGACTTTATCAGAAGTTCTGAGTCGGAATTCCCGCCCCGTGCCGGACGCTCGGCGCACACGAGTGTGCGCGGTGCTTCCCGGTCAGGCGGAGCCGTAAACGTACTGGAGCGGGGCGCCCCGATGCAAATCGGGGGCCCCGCTCCGGAGTTCGCGCCGTCGGCGTCAGACCTCGACGACGACCGGAAGGATCATCGGGCGCCGGCGGTAGGTGTCGGAGACCCACTTGCCCACCGTGCGACGGACGAGCTGCTGGACCTGGTGCGGCTCCAGCACGCCGTCCTGGGCGGACCTGTTGATCGCTTCCTCGATCTTCGGCACGACGGCGCTGAACGCCGAGTCGTCGATGCCGGAGCCGCGGGCGTGGATGTCCGGTCCGCCCGTGATCTTGCCGGAGGAGCTGTCGACCACGATGAAGACGGAGATGATGCCCTCTTCACCGAGGATCCGGCGGTCCTTGAGCGAGGTCTCGGTGACGTCGCCGACCGACAGGCCGTCGACGTAGACGTAACCCGCCTGGACCTTGCCGACGATCTTGGCCCGGCCGTCGACGAGGTCGACGACGACGCCGTCCTCGGCGATGACGATGTGGTCCTTGGGCACTCCGGTGAGCGCGCCCAGTTCGGCGTTGGCCCTCAGATGGCGCCATTCGCCGTGGACCGGCATCAGGTTCTTCGGCTTGCAGATGTTGTAGAAGTACAGCAGCTCGCCGGCCGAGGCGTGGCCCGAGACGTGGACCTTGGCGTTGCCCTTGTGGACGACGTTGGCGCCCCAGCGGGTCAGGCCGTTGATCACGCGGTAGACCGCGTTCTCGTTGCCCGGGATCAGGGACGACGCCAGGATCACCGTGTCACCCGGGACGATCCGGATCTGGTGGTCGCGGTTGGCCATCCGGGACAGGGCCGCCATCGGCTCGCCCTGGGATCCGGTGCAGACGAGCACGACCTCGTCGTCCGGCAGGTCGTCGAGGGTCTTGACGTCGACGACCAGGCCCGCGGGAACCCGCAGGTAGCCGAGGTCGCGGGCGATGCCCATGTTGCGGACCATCGAGCGGCCGACGAAGGCGACCCTGCGGCCGTACTCGTGTGCCGCGTCGAGGATCTGCTGGATGCGGTGCACGTGGCTGGCGAAGCTCGCCACGATGATGCGCTTCTGGGCGTTGGCGAAGACCGTGCGCAGGACGTTGGAGATGTCCCGCTCGGGCGGTACGAAGCCGGGGACCTCGGCGTTCGTCGAGTCGGAGAGGAGGAGGTCGATGCCTTCCTCGCTCAGCCGGGCGAAGGCGTGCAGGTCGGTGAGCCGGCCGTCCAGCGGGAGCTGGTCCATCTTGAAGTCGCCGGTCGCGACGGCCATGCCCGCGGGGGTGCGGATGGCGACCGCGAGGGCGTCCGGGATGGAGTGGTTGACCGCGATGAACTCGCAGTCGAACACGCCGATGCGCTCGCGCTGGCCCTCCGCCACTTCGAGGGTGTACGGACGGATGCGGTGCTCCTGGAGCTTCGCCTCGATCAGCGCGAGGGTCAGCTTGGAGCCGATGAGGGGGATGTCCGGCTTCAGGCGCAGCAGATACGGGACACCACCGATGTGGTCCTCGTGTCCGTGCGTGAGGACGATGCCCTCGATGTCGTCGAGACGGTCCCGGATCGTGGTGAAGTCCGGCAGGATCAGGTCGATTCCGGGCTGCTCCTCCTCGGGGAAGAGGACTCCGCAGTCGACGATGAGCAGGCGGCCGCCGTACTCGAAGACCGTCATGTTGCGGCCGATTTCGCCGAGGCCGCCGAGCGGGGTGACCCGGAGGCCGCCCTTCGGGAGCTTCGGCGGGGTGCCGAGTTCGGGATGCGGATGACTCAAAAGACTCTCCTTACCACGCACGCCACGTACCGCTTGGGCACGTGGCGCGCATGTCATTCGTGCACTTGCTGTTGTCTGTTTTTTCGCTCTTGCGAGTGTTCTTCGCGTATTCAGTTGTGAAGTCTGTGATTACAGCTCTACCCCGCCGGCGGCGAGATCGATCTTGAGCTGGGCCGTTTCCTGCTCGGTGAGCTCCACCAGCGGGAGGCGCAGCGGACCTGCGGGCAGTCCCTGGAGGGCCAGGGCTGCCTTGGTGGTGATCACACCCTGGGTGCGGAACATGCCGGTGAAGACCGGCAGGAGCTTCTGGTGGATCTCCGTGGCCTTCTGGACGTCGCCGCCTGCATGGGCCTCGACGAGGGCGCGCAGGTCGGGGGTGACGACATGGCCGACGACGGAGACGAAGCCGATGGCGCCGACCGAGAGCAGCGGCAGGTTGAGCATGTCGTCGCCGGAGTACCAGGCGAGGCCGGAGCGGGCGATGGCCCAGCTGGCGCGGCCGAGGTCGCCCTTGGCGTCCTTGTTGGCGACGATGCGCGGGTGCTCGGCGAGCCGTACCAGCGTCTCCGTGTCGATCGGCACACCGCTGCGGCCGGGGATGTCGTAGAGCATCACCGGCAGGCCGGTGGCGTCCGCGATGGCCGTGAAGTGGCGGAAGAGGCCTTCCTGCGGCGGCTTGTTGTAGTACGGCGTCACCGCGAGGAGCCCGTGGGCGCCGGAGCGTTCGGCCGTACGGGCGAGCTCGATGCTGTGGCGGGTGTCGTTGGTGCCGATGCCGGCGACGACGTGGGCCCGGTCTCCCACCGCTTCCAGTACCGCCCTTACGAGCTGGTCTTTCTCCGCGTCGCTGGTGGTCGGGGACTCGCCGGTGGTGCCGTTGACGACCAGGCCGTCATTGCCTGCGTCCACCAGATGGGCGGCGAGCCGCTGGGCGCCGTCGAGGTCGAGTGCGCCGTCCGCCGTGAAGGGCGTGACCATAGCGGTGAGGACCCGCCCGAAGGGGGTCTGCGGAGTGGAGATCGGAGCCATGGGTAACACGCTACTCGCTGCTCAGGGCCCAATGTCCCCTCGGGGGGACAAGCGATAGGAGCCCGGCACTGCCTGCTCGGGGGTTCAAGCAGTGCCGGGTCCGTTTGATCAGCCTAGATGAACTTCACGAAACGCCGCAATACGGACACCGCTTACGGGGCTACTCGGCCGTTCTTGTTGAAGGCTGCATGGGTGAGCGGCATGAGACGGGCCCAGTGCTCCTCCATCTGCTGGCCGACCATCTCGATCTCGCGCTGCGGGAAGGACGGCACCTTCGCCAGTTCGTGCTGGGTGCGCAGGCCGAGGAAGTGCATCAGCGAGCGGGCGTTGCACGTGGCGTACATCGAGGAGAAGAGGCCGACGGGGAGCACGGCGCGGGCGACCTCGCGGGCCACTCCGGCGGCGAGCATCTCCTGGTAGGCCTCGTACGCCTGGCGGTAGGAGTCCTCCATGACGCGGCCGGTGAGCTCCTGCTGGGCCTGGGTGCCCTCGACGAACTCGTACTTGCCGGGGCGGCCCTGCTGGACGAGCTTGCGGGAGGCGTCCGGGACGTAGAAGACCGGCTCCAGCTCCCGGTAGCGGCCCGATTCCTCGTTGTACGACCAGCCGACGCGGTGGCGCATGAACTCGCGGAACACGAAGATCGGGGCGCTGATGAAGAAGGTCATCGAGTTGTGCTCGAACGGGCTGCCGTGGCGGTCGCGCATCAGGTAGTTGATGAGTCCCTTGGAGCGCTCGGGGTCCTTGGTGACCTCCTCCAGGGACTGCTCGCCGGCCGTGGAGACGCGGGCCGCGAACAGGACGTCGGAGTCGCCCGCGGCGTGTTTCACCAGCTCAACGGTCACATCGCTGCGGAAGCTGGGCTTTGCGGGCTCGGGGGTCTCGGTCACCGGCGGGGTCCTTCCAGTTGCGTCGCTCGGGCGGCGCCCACTCTACGGGCCGCCACTGACAACCGGGCCGGAAGGGCCGTCCAGGGATTTCTTCGACGAATTCGGCGATTCGGGGCACCGATCGGGCCCATTGTGCGTCTGACTCAATAGCAGCATCCGTAACAGAGTTCAAGGAGACCTTCCTCATGTTCCGCCGGCGTGAATCCGTCCCGTTCTCGTTCGTGGCCGAGAGCGACCGATTCCGCAGTAACGTCACTCCCCCGCCCCGGCAGCGCGCCACCGTCTCCCAGCTGGCCGGCCGTTCCCTCGTCGGGCTGACCATGGTCGCCGGTCTCGTCGGGGCGCTGATCCTCGGCCTGCCCGCGCTCAGCCCCGCGCAGAGCCCTTCGCACGCCGAGCAGACCGAGGCCACCCACGGGCGCTGACTCGTACGGGCCCCTGGGGTGGTCTGGTCGGTGATCTCCTCGGTAGCCTCACCGGGCACAGCAATCGAGCGTGTTTGTGAGTGAGGATCAGTCGTGCCCCTGCCCTTCCTGACGGCCGACCGCGCATTTGACGCGAGCGCCGAGGACATCGCGCTGCCGTTCGACGACCACGACAGCTGGCGGCGCCCGTACCGTCCCGGCCCCTGGCGGGTCGCGGCGGCGGCCGGCCTGCTGCTGCTCGCGTCGTTCGTGCTGCTCGCGGGAATGATCATCGCGTTCGCCGGGGCGGTGCCGGGTTCGGCAGTGTGCCTGGGCCTCGCCCTCGTGGTCATCCTCTGCGCGCTGCGGCTGCTGCGGGTCGGTACCTGGGTCAGCAGGCACGGCGTGCGCCGGGTGGGCTTCTTCACGAGCGTCACCGTGCCGTGGAACCGGGTCGCCGCCATCCGCACGGTCCAGCAGCCCGTGAAGTGGCTCGGGTTCCCCCGCACCGTCCAGGGGCAGGCGCTGATCCTGGTACGCCAGGGGGGCGAGCCGGTTTCGCCGCTGCTCACCGACAGCAACGCCGACTTCCTGACCCGGAGCGAGGCGTTCGACCGCGCCGCCGACACGGTGGAGGCATGGGGGGACGAGTACCGGCGGGGCTGAGCCCCCGGACAGCCGGCAGGACGCCCGGCCCGGCCCCTTCAGGGGGTGCTGGGCCGGGCGTCCTTCGTGTGCAGGGCGATCGCGCGCTGCATGGCCTTGCGGGCCCGCGGGGTGTCCCTGGCGTCCTGGTAGGCGACGGCGAGGCGGAACCAGCAGCGCCAGTCGTCCGGGGTGTCCTCGGTCTCCTCGCGGCGGCGGGCGAACACGGCGTCGGCCGAGTCGCGGTCGATCCGGCCGGAGGGGGTGCGGACCAGTTCGTCGACCGGCAGGCCGCCCTCCGCGTCGAGCTCCGCGGCCAGCGCGTTCGCCCGCGACACGAACTGGGTGTTCTTCCAGAGGAACCAGATGCCGATCACCGGCAGGATCAGCACCGCGACCCCGAAGGTGACCGTCAGCAGCGTGCCGTGCCGGATGAGCAGTACGCCACGGCTGCCGACCAGGGCGAAGTAGAAGACCAGGACGGCAGCGGTGACGAAGTAGGTGATCTTTGCGCGCATGGCAGGCTCAGTCAGTTCAGGTCGAGGAAGTTTTCCAGGCCGAACGTGAGGCCGGGAGTGGTCACCACGCGGCGTACACCGAGCAGGATGCCCGGCATGAAGCTGCTGTGGTGCAGGGAGTCGTGGCGGATGGTGAGCGTCTCGCCCTCGCCGCCGAGCAGCACTTCCTGGTGCGCGAGGAGACCGCGGAGCCGGATCGCGTGGACGGGGACCCCGTCCACGTCCGCGCCACGGGCACCGTCCAGGGCGGTGGTGGTGGCGTCGGGCTGCGGGGCACAGCCGGCCTTCCGGCGGGCGTCGGCGATCAGCTGGGCGGTGCGGGTGGCGGTGCCCGAGGGCGCGTCCACCTTGTTGGGGTGGTGCAGTTCGACGACCTCGACCGACTCGAAGTAGCGGGCGGCCTGCTCCGCGAACTTCATCGTGAGGACGGCGCCGATGGAGAAGTTCGGCGCGATGAGCACACCGGTCTCCGGGGAGCCGGAGAGCCAGGCGTTGAGCTGCGCGAGCCGTTCGTCGGACCAGCCCGTCGTACCGACGACGGCGTGGATGCCGTGCCGGACGCAGAAGTCGAGGTTGTCCATCACCGACGCGGGGGTGGTGAGCTCGACGACGACCTGGGCGCCGGATTCCGTGAGGGTCTCCAACTGGTCGCCGCGGCCCAGCGCGGCCACCAGCTCCATGTCGTCGGCGGCCTCGACGGCTCGTACCGCCTCGGATCCGATCCGGCCCTTGGCGCCGAGAACGGCCACGCGCAGCTTGCTCATTGCTCTGGTTCCTTAACGGTGGGGTTAGGAGACCGCTTCTTCGAGGCGGTCGGCCTGCTTGTCCTTGAGCGGGCCGATGACGGAGAGGGAGGGGCGGTGTCCGAGGACCTCGGCCGCGACCTCGCGCACGTCGTCGGGGGTGACCTGTGCCATCCGGGCGAGCATGTCGTCGACCGACATCTGGTCGCCCCAGCACAGCTCACTCTTGCCGATGCGGTTCATCAGCGCGCCGGTGTCCTCCAGGCCGAGGACGGTGGAGCCGGAGAGCTGGCCGATGGCGCGGCCGATCTCCTCGTCGGTCAGTCCCTCGGACGCCACCCGGTCGATCTCGTCCCGGCAGATCTTGAGGACGTCGTGGACCTGGCTGGGCCGGCAGCCCGCGTACACGCCGAAGAGTCCGCAGTCGGCGAAGCCCGAGGTGTACGAGTACACGCTGTAGGCGAGGCCGCGCTTCTCCCGTACCTCCTGGAAGAGGCGTGAGCTCATGCCGCCGCCGAGGGCGGTGCTGAGCACACCCAGTGCCCAGCGGCGATCGTCGGTGCGCGCCAGGCCGGGTACGCCGAGGACGACGTGGGCCTGCTCGGTCTTGCGGTTCAGCAGCTCGACCCGGCCCGCGGTGCGCAGGGTGCGCGATCCCTCGCGCGGGGCGACCGGGACGGCGTCGGTGCGGGACAGGGCGCCCGCCCGCTCGAACGCGCGGCGGACCTGGCGTACGACGGTGGCGTGGTCGATGTTGCCCGCGGCGGCGACGACCAGGTGCGTGGGGTCGTAGTGCTTCTTGTAGAAGCGGGCGATCCGGCCGCGGTCGAGCGCGTTGATGGTGTCGACGGTACCGAGGACCGGACGGCCGAGGGGGGTGTCGCCGAGCATGGTGTGCGCGAACAGGTCGTGCACGCAGTCGCCCGGGTCGTCCTCGGTCATCGCGATCTCTTCGAGGATGACGCCGCGCTCGGCGTCGACGTCCTCGGTGGTGATCAGCGAGCCGGTCAGCATGTCGCAGACGATGTCGATGGCCAGCGGCAGGTCGGTGTCGAGGACCCGCGCGTAGTAGCAGGTGTACTCCTTCGCCGTGAAGGCGTTCATCTCGCCGCCGACCGCGTCGATCGCGGCGGAGATGTCCAGGGCGCTGCGCTTGGCGGTGCCCTTGAAGAGGAGGTGTTCGAGGTAGTGCGTCGCGCCGTTCAGCGTGGGGGTCTCGTCGCGTGATCCGACGTTGGCCCAGATACCGAAGGTGGCGGAGCGTACGGAGGGCAGGGTCTCGGTGACGACCCGGAGGCCGCCGGGCAGGACGGTGCGGCGGACCGTACCGATGCCGTTGGTGCCCTTGAGAAGCGTTTGGGTACGGGCGACGGCCCGCGCCTTCGAGGAGGCGCGGGCCGTCGTCACGGAACTACGGGACGTCACTTGGCGGCGTCGTCCTTCTTCTCGTCCTCTTCGCCCTCGATGACCGGGATCAGGGAGAGCTTGCCGCGGGAGTCGATCTCGGCGATCTCGACCTGGACCTTGGTGCCGACACCGAGCACGTCCTCGACGTTCTCCACGCGCTTGCCACCGGCGAGCTTGCGGATCTGCGAGATGTGCAGCAGGCCGTCCTTGCCGGGCATCAGGGAGACGAAGGCACCGAAGGTGGTGGTCTTGACGACCGTACCCAGGTAGCGCTCGCCGACCTCCGGCATGGTCGGGTTGGCGATCGAGTTGATCGTGGCGCGGGCGGCCTCGGCGGCCGGTCCGTCGGCGGCACCGATGTAGATGGTGCCGTCGTCCTCGATCGTGATGTCGGCGCCGGTGTCCTCCTGGATCTGGTTGATCATCTTGCCCTTGGGGCCGATGACCTCACCGATCTTGTCCACCGGGATCTTGACGGTGATGATCCGCGGGGCGTTCGGGGACATCTCGTCCGGGACGTCGATGGCCTCGTTCATCACATCGAGGATGTGGAGGCGGGCGTCGCGGGCCTGCTTCAGCGCGGCGGCCAGGACCGAGGCGGGGATGCCGTCGAGCTTGGTGTCGAGCTGGAGCGCGGTGACGAACTGCTTCGTACCGGCGACCTTGAAGTCCATGTCGCCGAAGGCGTCCTCCGCACCGAGGATGTCGGTGAGGGCGACGTAGTGGGTCTTGCCGTCGATCTCCTGGGAGATCAGACCCATGGCGATACCGGCGACGGCGGCCTTGAGCGGCACACCGGCGTTGAGCAGCGACATGGTGGAGGCGCAGACCGAGCCCATGGACGTCGAGCCGTTGGAGCCCAGCGCCTCGGAGACCTGGCGGATCGCGTAGGGGAACTCCTCGCGCGTCGGCAGCACCGGCACGATGGCGCGCTCGGCGAGCGCACCGTGGCCGATCTCGCGGCGCTTGGGCGAGCCCACGCGGCCGGTCTCACCGACGGAGTACGGCGGGAAGTTGTAGTTGTGCATGTAGCGCTTGCGGGTCACCGGGGAGAGGGTGTCCAGCTGCTGCTCCATGCGGAGCATGTTGAGGGTGGTGACGCCCAGGATCTGGGTCTCGCCACGCTCGAACAGGGCCGAGCCGTGCACCCGCGGGATGGCCTCGACCTCGGCGGCGAGCGTACGGATGTCCGTGACGCCGCGGCCGTCGATGCGGACCTTGTCCTTGATGACGCGCTCGCGGACCAGCTTCTTGGTCAGCGCGCGGTACGCGGCGGAGATCTCCTTCTCGCGGCCCTCGAAGGCCGGGAGGAGCTTCTCGGCGGCGATCTCCTTGACGCGGTCCAGCTCGGTCTCGCGGTCCTGCTTGCCCGCGATGGTGAGCGCCTGGGCCAGCTCGGACGTCACGGCGGCGGCGAGCGCCTCGAAGACGTCGTCCTGGTAGTCCAGGAAGACCGGGAAGTCGCCGGTGGGCTTGGCGGCCTTGGCGGCGAGGTCCGACTGGGCCTTGCAGAGGGCCTTGATGAAGGGCTTCGCGGCTTCCAGACCGGCGGCGACGACCTCCTCGGTCGGGGCCTCGGCGCCGTCCTTGACGAGCTGGATGGTCTTCTCGGTGGCCTCGGCCTCGACCATCATGATCGCGACGTCGCCGTCCTCCAGGACGCGACCGGCGACGACCATGTCGAAGACGGCGTCCTCGAGCTCGGTGTGCGTCGGGAAGGCGACCCACTGGCCCTTGATCAGCGCGACACGGGTGCCGCCGACGGGGCCGGAGAAGGGCAGGCCGGCCAGCTGCGTGGAGCAGGAGGCGGCGTTGATCGCGACCACGTCGTACAGGTGGTCGGGGTTGAGCGCCATGATCGTCTCGACGATCTGGATCTCGTTGCGCAGGCCCTTCTTGAAGGAGGGGCGCAGCGGGCGGTCGATCAGGCGGCAGGTGAGGATCGCGTCCTCGGAGGGCCGGCCCTCACGACGGAAGAAGGAGCCGGGGATCTTGCCGGCGGCGTACTGCCGCTCCTCGACGTCCACCGTGAGGGGGAAGAAGTCGAGCTGGTCCTTGGGCTTCTTGGAAGCGGTGGTGGCCGACAGCACCATGGTGTCGTCGTCCAGGTACGCCACGGCGGAGCCGGCGGCCTGCTTGGCCAGGCGGCCCGTCTCGAAGCGGATGGTGCGGGTGCCGAAGGTTCCGTTGTCGATAACGGCCTCGGCGTAGTGGGTCTCGTTCTCCACTAGCGTTTTCTCCGATACATATCGTCTTCTCGCCCCCACGCCCGTGTGGCGGGGGACGGTAGCGGAGAAGCCCTCCATCGGCGGGCCGGTCTTCGATCGAAGCACCCGGGTCGATGAGTCCGGGGGCCACTACCGAGGACCGGCGGCGGGGAGGTCTGCTTCTCGCTCGTCCGTTGGTCGTTCTCCGACCAGGTTACTGAGATTCGGTTCTGCTTGGCATTTCCGGCCGTGCGGGCGGACCCGTCACGTCCGGTTCCTGCCCGCGTACGCACAATCGTACGTACAGCAAAGGGAGCGGCCCCCCTCAGTGGTGGGAACCGCTCCCTTCACGGCGAACTACTTGGCGCCGCCGGCCGCACCGCGGCGGATGCCGAGGCGGTCGACCAGGGCACGGAAGCGCTGGATGTCCTTCTTGGCCAGGTACTGAAGGAGGCGGCGACGCTGGCCGACCAGGATCAGCAGACCACGACGGGAGTGGTGGTCGTGCTTGTGCGTCTTGAGGTGCTCCGTCAGGTCCGAGATCCGGCGGGAGAGCATGGCGACCTGGACCTCGGGGGATCCGGTGTCACCCTCCTTCTGGGCGAACTCGGACATGATCTGCTTCTTCGTAGCGGCGTCGAGCGGCACGCGTACTCCTCTTGATGTTCGATGCGCCCCACGAGTGCCCCTGGTCTTGATCGCAGGGGAGCTTCCATGACTCGGAGGCGAAGGTCCGATGAGCGCAGATCCCAGGATGATCCGGGAGCGCGTACACAAACGGCCGTCACACAGCGTACCAGTCCTGCGCAGCCGGTTCGGCCGGGCGGGTGCGCGGGGTCAGCTGGTGAGAGCGCGGATCGAACGGTAGAGGTCGAAGACGGCGAGGCACAGGGGGATCAGCGTCAGGAGCACACACGCTTCGGCGATCTCCAGGAAGCGCCCCCAGAACGGGGTCACCCCCTTGCGCGGCACGATCAGCCCGATGGCGGTGATCAGAGCGGCGGCGCCCGCGACGGCGGCGGCGAGCCAGATCGTACGGATGTCGAGAGCGGTGCTGTCCCCCATGGCGGCGTCGCGCAGCATTTCGACCGGCGGGTTGAGGGAGAGGCCGAGGCCCAGGAGCACGAGTGCGCCGAGGCCCGCCGCCAGCGCGCAGCCGACCTGGGCCGTGTAACGGAACAGGTGGGAACGCATCAGCATGGCCACCCCGGTGGCGAGCGCCAGCAGCTGGCCCCAGATGTTGTCCGAGAACCCCAGGACGGCCGCGGCGCCCACGGCCACCAGCGCGCATCCGCCGACCAGGCCGACGAGCAGTTCATGCCCGCGCCGCGCCTGGGCGGCGATGCGGTCGGCGTCGACCGGGCCCTGCGGGGCCGGTTCGGACGTCCCGTAGTCACCGGCGGTGGTGCGGGGCGGCTCGAAGCCGATGGGGAGGCGGGCGAAACGGGTGGACAGACCGGGCAGGAAGGCGAGCACGCCCACGGAGAGCGGCGCGCACACCGCGGCGGTCTCGGCGGGCTCCATGCCGGCGATGATCGCGACGAAGGTCACCAGTACGCCGACGGCGGCGGCGAACACGAACGCGACGAAGATTCCGTCCCCGCCGGGGGCGGCGATCATGAGGATCACCGCGACCACCAGCACGGCGGCGCAGGCGAGCAGGAACTGGAGCCTGCCGATGCCCTGCCCCTCGCCGAGCGACAGCAGCCCGGCGCCGGAGACCGCGGCGTTCGCGAGCGCGCCGATGCCCAGCGCCGTGCACGATCCCCGGTCGTCGTACACCCGGGCACGTACGCAGGCGAGCGCGAGAGCGAGTACGGCGACGATCGCGGCAAGGGCGCCCGGCAGCCCGTGCATGTCGTGCCTGGGGCCGGAGTTCCACAGCACGAAACCGAGCAGGACCAGCAGGAGCGACCCCGCGAAGAGCCCCGCACCGCGCATGAGGCTGTCGCCCCAGAGGGTGCGGTCGCGGGCGACGGCCGTGGCGACCGCGTCGGAGACGTCGTCGAAGACCGCGGGCGGCAGCGACTCGGAGAAGGGGCGCAGGGACAGCAGCTCGCCGTCGAGGATGCGCTGGCCGGCCAGGGTGCGCCCGCTGTCGAGGACGGTGCCGTCGCGACGTACCAGGTGATAGCCGACCGGCGCGCCCTGGGCGGGGCTCTGTCCCGACAGCCGGAGGATCTCCGGGTACAGGTCGGCGACGGGAATGTCCTCCGGCAGCGCCACGTCGACGCGGCTGTCGGGCGCGACGACCGTGACCCGGCAGAAGCCGGTCCCGTTGCCGGCCGGAACTCCGGGACCGGGCCGACCTTGTCCGGTGGCCGCCGTTTGGGCCGTCATAGTCACCTGCTGCTCCCCCTCATCGTTCGCCTGAAACGAACCGGGGATCGCGGACCTCGCTGAGGGCCGTCCCGTGCATCCCCGGCGGGCGCGGGACGACAACCACGGCGCCTCGCCGCGTTGCCGCAACGCCCGGTTGCATCCACCGCTCGGGGCGTCCCCGCGCCTTGCGATGTGCGCATCCGACGACGCACGCCGATCCGCCGGGGCCACGGGACAGCCTTCGCGTCCCGAACGGCCGTTTCCTTGCGGTAGTTAGCGAATGCTTACACGCGTTGCGACACCCTACCGCTCTCGATGTCATTCCATACGCCAGTAGGATCCTCCCGCGGATGGAGCCCGTCGCCACGGGGGCGCCGATACGAACAGTTCTGTCCGGCAAGGGAATTGGTGAGCTGTGAGCCAGATTGTCGTCAAGCGCCCACCGCGGGCCCTGCCCTCCGAAGTGCCGGACGAGCAGGTGCAGTTGCAACCTCCGCCCGAACTTCCTCGCGGTCAGCAGGAGGGGGTGATGATGCAGCTGCTGCCGATGCTCGGCATGGGTGGTTCCGTGGTCTTCTTCTTCATGACCCCGAACCCGATCATGCGGATCATGGGCATGATCATGGTCGCCTCGACGGTCGCCATGGCCATCGCGATGATGGTCCGCTTCCGGCGGGGGACCCAGGGACAGCTCGCCGACATGCGGCGGGACTACCTGAAGTACCTGACGCAGACCAGACGTTCCGTGCTGAGGACGGCCCGGAAACAGCGCGACGCACAGTTCTATCTCCACCCGTCCCCGGACCAGCTGTGGGCGCTCGTCGCCGAGGGCAGCCGGGTCTGGGAACGCCGCGTCGGTGACGCCGACTTCGCACAGGTACGCATCGGCCTGGGCAGTCAGGAACTCGCCACGCCGCTCATCGCCCCCGACACCGCGCCGGTGGACGAGCTGGAGCCGTTGACCGCGGGGGCGATGCAGCAGTTCCTGACGACCCACAGCACGCTCGACGGCCTGCCCATGGCGGTCTCGCTGCGCGCCTTCTACCACCTCACGATCAGCGGCGAGGCGGAGTCCGTCCGTTCCACGGCCCGCGCCATGGTCGGTGCGCTCGCCTCACTGCACTCCCCCGAGGACCTGGTCGTCGCCGTCGCGACGGACCGGGACGCCGCCCCGCGCTGGGAATGGACGAAGTGGCTCCCGCACGTCCAGGCCCCGGACCTCGTCGACGGTGCCGGCGTCCGCCGGCTGATCACCACGAGCGTCGCGGAGCTGGAGGAGATGCTCGCGCCCCGGCTCGACGGCCGGCCGCGCTTCCAGCCCGATGGCCAGCCGCTCATGGACCAGCCCCATGTCGTCGTCGTGCTCGACGGCCAGTCCGTATCTCCGGTGTCCGCGCTCGCCGCGGCCGAGGGCCTTCAGGGCGTGACGGTCATCGAGGTCGTACCGGGCGAGGTCAACGGCGCTCGTGGCGGCCTGTCCGTCGTGGTCCAACCCCATCTGCTCCAGCTGGAGTCCGGGCACGGACTGGTCTACGACGGCGTTCCCGACCTGCTCAGTCACGAGGCCGCCGAAGCGCTGGCCCGGCAACTGGCGCCGCTCCATGTGGCCTCGGGCGGGGACGACGACGAGCCACTTCTCGCCAATCTCGAATTCACCGATCTGCTGAACCTCGGTGACGCGGCCTCGATCGATGTCGCCAGGACCTGGCGGGCCCGCTCCCAGGCGGAGCGGCTGCGCGTCCCGATCGGGGTCGGCGAGGACGGCAGCCCCGTGATGCTGGACCTCAAGGAAGCGGCGCAGGAGGGAATGGGGCCGCACGGACTGTGCGTCGGCGCCACCGGTTCCGGAAAGTCCGAGCTGCTGCGCACGCTCGTGCTCGGCCTTGCCGTCACCCACACCTCGGAGACGCTCAACTTCGTCCTGGCGGACTTCAAGGGTGGTGCCACCTTCGCCGGCATGGCTCAGATGCCCCATGTCGCGGCGGTGATCACCAACCTCGCGGACGATCTGACGCTGGTCGACCGCATGGGTGACTCCATCAGCGGTGAGCTCAACCGCCGGCAGGAGATGCTGCGCGACGCGGGCAACTACGCCAACATCCACGACTACGAGAAGGCACGCGCCGCGGGCGCCCCGCTGCAGCCCATCCCCTCGCTCGTCCTGGTCATCGACGAGTTCAGCGAACTGCTGACCGCCAAGCCCGACTTCATCGAGATGTTCGTGCAGATCGGGCGCATCGGCCGTTCGCTGGGCGTCCATCTGCTGCTGGCCTCGCAGCGCCTTGAGGAGGGGCGGCTGCGCGGTCTGGAGACCTATCTGTCGTACCGGATCGGCCTGCGCACGTTCTCGGCCGGCGAGTCCCGGGCGGCGCTGGGTGTGCCCGATGCCTATCACCTGCCCAACGTCCCCGGCTCCGGGTACCTGAAGTACGGCACGGACGAGATGGTGCGCTTCAAGGCCGCGTACGTCTCCGGGGTGTACCGCTCGGGCGCCCAGGCCGCCGTACCCTCCGGCCCGCTGCCGGTGGACCGCAGGCCGGTGGTGTTCACGGCGGCTCCGGTGCCGGTTCGCTACGTACAGCCGAGCCCGCAGACCGGTGCCTCCGTGCCCGACGCGCGTACGTCGGAGGACGACGCCCTGGCCGACACGGTGCTCGATGTGATCGTGCGCCGGCTGGAGGGCCGGGGGGCCTCCGCGCACCAGGTGTGGCTTCCTCCGCTGGACAACCCGCCGTCGCTGGACGAGCTCCTGCCGGGGCTCTCCGCGGTCGAGGGCCGTGGGCTGACGCAGCCCGGATTCGAGGGTTCGGGCCGCCTCGTCGTACCGCTGGGTGTGGTCGACAAGCCGTACGAGCAGCGGCGCGACACGCTCTACCGGGACTTCTCCGGCGCGGCGGGTCACATGCAGATCGTCGGTGGTCCGCAGTCCGGCAAGTCCACACTGCTGCGCACGCTCATCGCGGGCTTCGCGCTCACCCACACGCCCCAGGAGGTCCAGTTCTACGGACTCGACTTCGGTGGCGGCGGCATGGCCTCGGTCTCCGGCCTGCCGCACGTCGGCGGGATCGCCTCCCGGCTCGACCCCGAGCGGGTGCGGCGTACGGTCTCCGAGGTGTACGGGATCATGGCGCGGCGCGAGGAGTACTTCCGCAGCGCCGGCATCGACTCCATCGCCACCTTCCGCAGGCTGCGGGCGCGCGGCGACATCTCGGTCACGGACCAGCCGTGGGGCGACGTGTTCCTGATCATCGACGGCTGGGGCAACTTCCGTACGGACTACGAGGCCCTGGAACCGGCAGCGTTGGACATCGCGGCGCGCGGCCTCGGGTACGGCATCCACCTGATCGTCACGGCATCGCGTTCCATGGAGGTCCGGGCCACCCTCAAGGACCACCTGATGAACCGGCTCGAACTGCGGCTCGGCGACGTCATGGACTCCGAACTGGACCGCAAGGCCGCGGTCAACGTGCCCGCAGGGGTGCCCGGCCGTGGTCTCACGCCGGAGAAGCTGCACTTCATGGCGGCGGTACCGCGGATCGACGGCATCAACTCCGACAGCGACCTCTCCGAGGCGACAGCCGCCATGAACCAGGAAGTCGCCCGCCACTGGACCGCGGCCTCCGCACCGGCGGTCCGGCTGCTGCCCCGCGAACTCCCGGTGCACGAACTGCCCGCGGGTTACGCGCATCCGGAGCGGGGCGTCGCGTTCGGCATCGACGAGAACAACCTGGAGCCGGTCTTCCTCGACTTCGAGCGCGACCCGTTCTTCCTGGTGTTCGGCGAGAGCGAGTCCGGCAAGTCGAACCTGCTGCGGCTGCTCATCAAGCAGCTGAGTGAGAGGTACGAGGGGAACACCTGCAAGTTCTTCGTCATCGACAACCGTCGAGCGCTCCTGGACGTCACCCCCGCGACGCACCTGGCGGAGTACGTGCCCATGTCCAACAACATGGAGCACCATGTGGACGCGCTGTACGACCTGATGAAGCGTCGTACGCCGTCGCCCGACGTCACGGCGCAGGAACTGCGCGAACGCAGCTGGTGGAGCGGCCCGACGGTGTACGTGGTCGTCGACGACTACGACCTGGTCTCCACCTCCAGCGGAAACCCGCTGGCCAAGCTCACGGAGATGCTGCCGTTCTCACGTGACGTCGGTGTCCGGTTCATCATCGCCCGCAGCACGGCGGGTGCCGGACGGGCCCTGTACGAGTCGTTCATGCAGCGCATCGTGGAGCTGGGCGCGCAGGGCCTGATGCTCTCGGGCGACCCCATCGAGGGCGATGTCCTCGGCAACGTACGACCGCGGCCGATGCCTCCGGGGCGCGGGGTCTTCGTCACCCGGCGGCGCGGGAATCCGCTGGTGCAGACGGGGCTCATGGACGGGCAGCGGTAGGGGCGCCGCAGGCAGGGAACGCGGACGGGGCACGGCGACGGTCTACATGACCGGCCGTGCCCCGTCCGCGTTCCCGGCCTTCTTGCTTTCCTGCTTTTCTGCCTCTCCTTGTCTCCTTGTCTCCTTGCCTCCTTGCCTCCCTGCCTCCCTGCCTCCGGCGCCGGTATGCGGCCGTCGGCGCGACTGTCACTCGATGGGGGGATATTTGGTGGATATTCTTGGAGTCCAGCAATCGGTGAATCCCGGACAACCGGATTGAGTTGCGTCAGGTGGCCACCGTTTTCTCCTATCAGCTGCTGAAGTAGAACTATAAAATTCGGCAAACCGGGCGCACTGCACAGGTTCGGGCGGCGTTGCCGCGGCTGGCTAAAGCGATTCCCGGCCATTGATTTCGTCCCTCAAAACCAGAGACCATGGCGGACCGTCCCGGACCGCCCGGGAACGGAGCAACGGGGAAGGTTTCACCGATGGCATGGGACGAGTGGGAACATCTCAAATCCGATGCGGCGGCGCGTGGTTCCGCACAGATGCAGCTGAATCAGTATCCGGCTGATCAAGGGGGTGGCCCTGCGACGGGCTCGGCCTCGGCCTCGGCCTCGGACGATCTGAAATCGGACAAGAAGGCATGGGTAAAGGCCGGTGAGGGAGTAAAAGGCCTGATGGACGGCGTCGGCAAGGCATTGACGAAACTGAGCGAGGGACAGGCGGGGCTGGGTGACACCGGCGGGTGCCGGAGTGCGGCGGCACAGAAGGATCTGTACGAATCCTGGCGAAAGTATGTCGGCGATGTGAGCAGTCGTTGTGACGGGTTAGGCGGGCTTTTAGAGGGTGCGGGGCACGATCTTTCGAAGTCCGACCAGGTGGTCAGGGAAGAGCTGGACAAGTTGCAGCTGAAGTACCAGGACACCGAGGCTGTCGACGGCCACACGAAAGAGAAGTGATTCGCGATCATGGATCTTGCGACGCTGAAAGCCTTCAAGCCGTCGGAGTACGAGGGCGCCGCGGACGCCTATCGGGCGACCGGTGACATGGCCAGTGCGGCCAAGGACACGATCGACAACCAGATCTGCGCGGGGATCCGCAACCAGCTCAAGGGCGAAGCGGCGAACGCGGCCGCTCGCGAGCTCCGCGAACTGTCGAAGAACTTCCACTACGCGCAGACCGAATGCGGTCTGGTAAGCACCGCGCTCAATGGTTTCGCCTTCGACATGGCGGTGGCGAAGCAGAGGCTGGAAGCAGCGATCGAGGACGCCCGCGCGGACCACTGCACGGTGAACGCGAACGGCTCGGTCACCTACCCGGCAGGCAAGAAACCCGGCGACGAGAAGACCGCCGACGGCGGCACGGTGACCGGGAGCACCGGAGGCAGCCCGACGTCCGACGCCTTGGAGCGCCAGGCGGCGAACATGCATCCGAATCCGAACTACGGCAGGGCGATGGCCTATGCCAACCGGATCGCCGATGCGTTGAAGGAAGCCACGGATGCCGACGAGAAGTGGGCACCGAAGCTGCGCGCGCTGAGGGCCGACGACGACCTGAAGGTCTCCAAGCGGGACTGGGCCGACGCGCAGTCGGACATGGGGGGAGTCCGCGAAGCGGGCAAGAGCTATCTCGACTCCCTGCCGGAGCCCCCGAAGGACGGCAGCCCGAAGGACAACGCATCATGGTGGAACGGGCTCAGTCCTGAGGAGCGGGCAGCGTGGCTCTCCCTCCGCCCCGACACCGTGGGAGCGCTCGACGGGCTGCCTTCAACGGTTCGGGACGAGGCGAATCGCGTCGTCCTCTCGGAGAAGCAGGGCGAGCTCCAGCTGGAACTGGATTCCATCCCGAAGCCGCCGGCCAACGAATGGACGTGGATCAAGGCCGGTCAGATGCCGTCCAGGGTGCACACCGACGAGTGGATGGCCTGGTACAACAAGTACGGCGATCGGTACGAGCAGCTCAACAAGTCCCTCAAGGGGATGCAGAGCATCCAGGACCGGTTCGCCCAGACCGGTGAGGAAGGCCTGCCCGAGGCATACTTGCTCGGGTTCAGCCCGGAAGGAAATGGCCGGGCGATCGTCGCCAACGGGAATCCGGACACGGCCGATCACCAAGCGGTCTATGTGCCGGGCACGACCTCGAACCTGGGCGGCATCAGCGGTGACATCGGTCGGATGGTGAACGTGTGGCGTGTGGCTGACGCCGCGCCCGGCAATGATTCGGTCTCCACGATCACCTGGCTCGGGTACGACGCTCCGCAGAACATCGTCAAGGACTCGCCGTTCAGTCACTACGCGAATGACGGCGCGCCGGCCTTCAACCAGTTCATGGACGGACTCGACGCGTCGCACACCGGCGATTCGGACCCGCACCGCACCGCGATCGGCCACTCGTACGGAACGACCCTCATCGGTTCCGCGGCCCGGCAGGGTGACCTGAACGCGGACGATGTGATCCTCGCGGGCAGCCCTGGTGTTCAGGTGCCCAAGGCCGAGCAGCTGGACGTGCCCTCGGGGCACGTATGGAACCAGGAGGCCGACGGGGATCCCGTTCCGGACATCGGCCGCTACGGACACGGCGGAACCGACTGGGACGGCCCCTGGACCATCCCCAGCGACGAACGCTTCGGCGCCAACCAGATGACCACGGACACCGAGGGCCACAGTGACTACTGGAAAGAGGAGTCCGACAGCCTGTGGAACCAGGGCCAGGTCGTGGCGGGCAACAGTGACAACGTGAAGTTGAAGCCACCGCCGAACTACTGGGCGCATGTGAAGTAGAGGCGTCGGTGCCCGCGGGCACCGCCCCTCGAAGCCCCCGACGACATGACCGGCCCGACGCCGGTCCGACGCATCAAGGCCCTCAACTTGAAGACCAGACTGAGCGCCCCGGCGCTTCTCCTGCCCCTCGCCCTCGCAACCCTTACTGGATGCAGCATGACTGACACCGATGACTCCCACGGCATCCCGTCCGCGGGCACCAGCACCTCGGAGAAGGCCGCCGATGAGGCAAAGAAGGTCTCCAGCGAGCTCTACGACCTGATCGACATCAAGGGAAAGACGTCCAAGACCGGGGCGGGCGTCACGGAATGCGCGGGCAAGGACCGCGAGAAGTACTTCCAGATCTTTCACCCCTGGAGCTTCACTCCGGCATCGGCCGACCAGCTCGATGGTCTGATGGAGCGGCTCAAGAAGGAACTGCCCAAGCACGGGTGGAAGGTCGTGGCTTACGGACCGGACACCAGTAAGAACAAGAACATCAACCTCACGGCCGACAACGACGCGAAGAAACACAGCGTCAAGATCGTCGAAATGGCCAAGACCGACCCACCGAGCCTCAGCCTGATGGTCGTCTCCGGCTGCTATCAGGTGCCGGACGGCGAAAAGATCCAGCGTTTCTGAACGTGACGACAGTTGAGCTGATCGGGTCGGGTCGCGGCCTGACTTGATCAGCTCGACTCGGCGCACGGAACACAGCTCAGGGTGGGCACCTCCCGTGCGTGCCCACCCTGAGCTGTGATCTGCCGAGTTCTACTCGAAGTTGGCCCTCGCCCGCTTGTCGCCTGCGTGGTAAGAACCACCGGCTTCGCGCACCTTGCGCGAGATCTCGCTCAGGGCGTTGTGGATCGCCGTGGCGTCGTCGTCCCAACCCTTCTGAGCGGTGTCGTAGGCGCTCTTGGCCTCGCCCACCCAGAGCTCGGACACATTGGCGATCATCCGCTTGATGGCCGCAAGGTCCTCCTGGAGCTGCTTGCTCTGCCGGTCGATGGCGCCGGCTGCAAGGTCCAGGCTCGCGTAAGTGACAACCATCGTGCCGTCGTTGTTGCCCGACATGCGGTCCTCCCGTGTTATCTAGGTTTGGTATTAAGGCCTCGTACGTGGAACGTGCGCGTCGAGGTCAGAAGTTGTTGAGGTTCGACATCCTGGCCTCTGCGCCGGCGTCGCCCGAGTAACCGCCGACGACGTCGACGCCCTGGAGAGCCTGCCTGATCTCGTCCTCGGTGTTGTCCTTGATGGTGCGCGCCGCCTTGATGGCCTCCTGGAAGTTGAGCAGCCGGTGGGCAATGCTGACCATCTTCCGGTTGACCTCCTCCTGCTTCGTGTTGAAGGCGCCGGCACCGATGCCCTTCCAGTGACCTTCCAGGCTGTCGATCGTCCCCTGGAGCACCTTGAGCTGGCCCTTCACTGAGTCGAATCGCGTGGAGAGCTCGCCCTCCAGCTTGAGGAGTGCGGCATCTGAGAGCTTCTGATCAGCCATGATCTCGGCTTCCTTCCTGGTGCTGTTGTTCGTCCCGGCTTTGCTCGCCGGTGGGTACGGGTGAAGAACGTACGGTTGGTCAGGCGGTGCGGCGCTTACGAATGAGCACGAAGGCTCCGCCGCCCAGCACGACGACCGCTGCCGCTCCGCCGATGATCAGGCCGAGCGAACTGCCGTCGTCCTTCTCGTTGCTGGAGCCTGCCATGACGGCGTCATCAGCCGTTTCCTTCTTCTGGGGCTGTGACGAGCCTGGTGCGGAGGCGGCTGGGGAGGCCGAGGAACCGGACGTCTTTTCCTTGGTGAGGGGACTGATATCCGGGGCGCCGGGGTTTCCCTTGCCCTTCAGAACGTTCATGGAGGGACGGATCAGGCCATGACCGAGGTACTTGCTGAGCGTGCCCTTTTCCCAGTCACGGCCTGCTGTGTCGAAGAGGACGTTGAGAACCTGGTTCGCGGTCCAGTCGGGGTGGGCGGACCACACCAAGGCTGCAGAGGCAGACGCGATTGCGGTGGCTGCACTGGTGCCGCCGTCGCCGTCGCAGTAGCTCTGAAATTTGGAGTCACACCAACGCGGAATTTCATTACCAGGAGCAGCGATATCCACAATGTTGCCGTTTTGGGAGTACTCGGCTACCTTACCGTCGCGGTCAGCCGAGGCGACACCGACTACCTGCGGATACGAGGCAGGAAACTGTTCCTTGTTTCCTTCCTCGGCATTGTTTCCAACTCCAGCAAAGAAGAGCTTTCCCTTGCTTTCTGCGTACTTGACTGCTTCCCGCTCTCCCCGGCCTGGGAAGTCGCTCGCCATCGACATGCTGATGATCCGCGCATCGCTGTCCGCCGCAGCCCGGATAGCATCTTCGGTGTCTTTGGCATTCACCGAATGCTTGTTCTGAAACTCCGTATCGGTGACTCGAAACGGGATGATCTTCGCGCCTGGAGCAAGGCCTTGAAGTCCTCCGCCCTTGCCCGTGCCGGCAATCAGCTCGGCCATATCCGTGCCGTGCCCGGCATAGTCGTCGTACTCGTCGCCGTCGGCTCCCGTGGCGTCGAATCCTTTCAGGACCTGCCCCTTCAGGGAAGGTGTCGATGGGTTGACACCGGTGTCGATGACAGCAACCTTGATGCCTTCGCCCGTGGTGACCTTCCACATCTCCTCCGCCTGCATGGCGCTGAGATACCACTGCTTCGATTGCACATCTGCGGCTATCGCGGAGGGGGCGCCCCCCGCAATTCCCGCACTCCAAGCAACAACCACGGCCATCGTGCCGAGCAGATGTCCTGGCAATCCGACAGGCATGCGGCGCTTCCGGGTCTGGCTCATTCTTGCTGTCATCCTGACTTCCGAACCCTTCCCTGTACCTACTCGATCACCGGAGGTGTGGCTCCACGCCGTCCGGCCTCCCACGTCTCTCTGTCTTCCACCAGGTAGTCCGGGCGCGCGGCGCCACCGTCCTGGTCCTCGTCGTCGGAGTCCCGTCGCCCAGCTGGACCACGTACGAGGCCCGCGCCTCCCGCCGTGAAGCCCCTCGAACCCGAGCCGGTTCCGGCAGCGCTACGAGGCGTACCCACAACGCCCTTCGAGCTGGGAGTCCCACGCCCGCCAGGTCGAGTCGCAGCGTTGGTTCCGCCGGCCCCGATCACCGTTCCGCGCGGAACACCGCGAGTGCCGCCAGCCGATTCTGTGCCCGGAGCGGTGCGCTGTGGGGTCCCACCCACGATGGCCCTGGCGCGCCCAGTACGCGGGCCAGGGGACTTGGAAGCATTTGCAGGACCACCTGCCATGGGCCTGCCTCCAGTCACACTGGTCCGACCGGCAGCGGGCGGCTGACTCCCACCTCCACCAGGGCGTCCAGGCGTGCCTGAGCCAGGGCCACCGCCGATGGGAGCCGGACGCCCGACCGGAACTCCAGTACGCCCGGTCGTCGTAGGCCCGGTCGTCGTAGGCCCGCTGCTCGTGGGTCCGTTCCGTCCGGGCTGCCCAATTGTTCTGGGCAGCCCGGTTGGTGGCATGGAACGTCGCGAGCCACCTGCCACAGGCTTCACAAACTCATTCACCATGGGCGGATTCGGACCTGTACTCGGGCCCGTAGGATTTGCAGTCGGCGGCGCGGGGGACGTGTCGGGAAGGGTCACGGGGGCCGGTGGCGCCTTCACACTGTCGATCTCCGTCGAAGTGCTTGTGTCCGGCGTGGGTGCAGTTCCGAGTCCCTCGATTGCGGCTCGATTACCAGTGCCGCCTGAGGTGCCGACACCAACCGTGGCAGCGCGCTCTGCATGGCCCCGCGGTGTGTTATTGCCCAATGCCTCCGAGCCTGCGGGAGGGACGTTGGGTTCGCTCCCCATTTCGATTTGCCCCAGCGGCTTCGGCATCGCAACATCAAGCTTCTTCTCAAACCGCGGCGGCTCCTGCGCCGCCAGCGTCTCTTCCGAAACCGAGTAGTACGACGCCAGACGGTTCGCCTGGTTGATGGCCTCCTGGCGGTCCTTCTCGACCTTCACCGCCGCGGCGTATTCCGGGTTCCCTTCGATCCGCTTCGGAGTCTCGATCTCGTCGACTGACTTGCGCACCAAGCGGCTGTCGCGCGGCGGCAGGGACTTGCGCACGGAGGCGAGGCCGGCGCCCGCGACCGTGATCTGGGTCCCGGCGGCCTCTGCGAAATCGCCCAGCTTCGTGGCATGGGCGACCAGGCCCTTGCCCCAGTCGCGGAAGGCAATTCCGGACTCGCCCTCCCAGTCGACGTCCCTGATGAAGTCGCCCAGCTCCTTTGCGGCGTCCTTGATGGCTGTCCTCGCCTTCAAGAGCGCCTCACCCGCGTTCTCAAGGTGCTCGGGACTGGAGTTCTCGATCAGGTCGATCATCGCGTTGAGCTCGTGGCCCTCGAACGAAGTCCGTCCTGAGGTGCCCGAACCTCCGAAGGGGAACAAGTCCATGACGTCCTGAACCCGCCGGTTGACGTCAGTGACGATCAACTGGTTCTGGACGCGCTGATGGTCCTGTGCCTGCTGTTCCTTGGGAGTCAGCTCCGGCTGCTTCGAATCACTCATTCGGCTGCCCACCCCGAGTCACTCTGGTTGTCACTGCTTCCGTGCTCAGGCTTCTCGGTCTTCTCCGCCTGCGCCTTCTCCTGCTCCTTGTCCAGGCGCGCCTGGATCTCGTAGAACCGGCGCCGCACATCGTCGTCCACGTTCTCGAAGCCGACGGCCGCCGCGTGCACGCCCAGGCTCAAGTACTCGATCTGGTCGCCGAGTGACTTGGAGAGCGAGACGAGCGCCTCGTGGACGCGGTTGTACTGCGTGTACAGCCCGTCCGCCTCCGCGAAACACGCGTTCTGGCCGCTCAGTGCGGCGCGTGACACCGTCTGCGCCGCGATCTTCGACTTGCCGGCTGCCGACCCCTCAAGGTCGGCGAGCAACGTGTTGACACGACTTTGGAACTTCTCCAGCGCACCAACACCACGCCGGAGGTCGCCTGGACCGGCCACGATCCTGCCCTCCCCGTTTCCCCGAATCCCCGTTTGCTCGGACTGTCACTCGTTGCTTTCGCACTCACGTGAACAAGTCCGACCTCATTCCAAACCCTAGTCACTGGCTACGACAGGGCCAACCTTCTTATCCATCACGTGACTTCCGCAGATCGATTACCGGCCGAGAACCGCCTTGACCGCCGTCGGGCATCGCGCACGGCCACGGCGACGCCCGCTATCGCGGCGACCAGCACCGCCCCGCCCACCACCACGTAGGTCGCCAGGCGGGCGTTGCGTTCGTCCGCCGTTTCGCCCAGGTGGAGTTCGGCCGGTGTCGGCGCTTCGCCCTTGCTCACGCCCTCGTGCGCCGCCGGGCGCTCGATGGGCTTGTCGTCCTCCGTCAGGGCACGCACCGGGTCGACCACGCCCCAGCCCACCAGGTGGTCGTGGCCCGCTACCGAGCGTTCCGCCGTCTGCTCGATCTGGGCGACGATCTGTTTCTGCGTCCAGTCCCGGTGCTTGGCCTTGATGAGGGCGGCGACCCCCGCGACGTACGGGGCCGAGAAGCTGGTGCCGTTGTCGGCGCAGTGTCCGCCGTCGGGGACCGTCGAGATCATGTCCACGCCGGGAGCGGCCACATCCACGAAATCGCCGGACTGGGAGAAGGCCGCCCGCTCGTTGTTGCGGTCCGACGCGGCCACGGCCAGGACACCGTCGTACGAGGCCGGATAGGTCTTCTTGACGTTGCCGCCGAGCCCGTCGTTGCCTGCGGAGGCGACGATCACGATGTCCCTCGCCAGGGCGGCGTCCACGGCGTCCTTCAGAGCGCCTTCGGGCATCACCGCGTTGGCCGTGTCCTGGGAGATGTTGATGACGTCCGCGTGGGCGACGTCGGCCGCGTAGCGGATGGCGTCGGCCAGTGTTTTGGCCGTGCCGTGGCCCTCGGCGTCGTTCTGCTGGATCGGGATGATCACCGCGTCGGGAGCCAGGCCGGTGAAGCCGGTGCCCTTCACCTCTCGTGCGGCGATGATTCCGGCGACCTTGGTGCCGTGACCGACTCTGTCGGTGGTGCCGTTCTCGTTGCCGCGCTCGATCTTGTTGCCGTTGTCGTCCTTGATGTCCTTCCGCAGGAAATTGCGGCCGCTCTTGGTGTCCACGGCCCCCTTGAGTTGAGGGTTCTTGATGTCCACGCCCGTGTCGATGACCGCCACCCGTACACCCTTGCCGGTGGACTGCTTCCACAACTCGTCCATCAGGACACGCTGCAACGACCAGGGGCGGCCCGCGTACTTCGCCGAGGGGAAGGTGCACTGGGTGGAGTCGTCCGCCGCCGCGGGCAGTACCGGCAGCGTGACGAAGAGGACGGCGGTGGCGGCCGCGGCCGTCAGCGGACGCCGGTACGGATGCGAAGAGGAGTGCGTCGTCATGTGGATACGCCCCTCAGGAACCCTGCGGCTGGCGGGCCGCGCCCGTCGACAGGCGTGGTCCCGTGGGCAGGAACGAGGACCAGGCGGCCGGGACGGGAGCGGGCACGACGTCCTTGTATCCGAGCCGGTTCTGCGCCTGTTGTGCCTCCTGCTGCCGCTGCTCCCTCTCCTCCTTCGTGCCCGATTCACCGATGCCGGAGTCGCCCTGCTCGCCGTCTCCGTTGGACTGCATGGCATAGCGCAGACCGGTGTCGGTGACCAGGAAGAGCGGCCCGGAGTCGGCGCTGGACCCCTTGAACTGCCGGAAGAGCTGCCCGGATCCGGGGGTGACGTAGGCGCTGCTGGAGCCGGTGGGGAGTGTTGCGGGGAAGCTCGTGCCCGCCCATGTGCTGAGCGTGGTGGCGCCGTTCTTCGTGTCGACACCTCGCAGGACGTTGCACACGGTGTTACGGCTGCCGGCCTTGGGACTCGCGGAGTTGACGCGCTTCGGCTCGCTCTTGGGCCAGTCCAGGCTCTGCCCGAATCCCTTGCCGGGCACGAACGCTCCCGCGCTGACGGACCTCGCCTTGCCGTCCTGGCCGAGCTTGACCAGGTCCCGGCTGCTGAGCAGGAGCTTCGCGACGAAGTCCGACACGGGGGCGACCCGGCCGGGCAGGACCACGTACTTCTGGGTCCTGGTTCCGGACGTCGCCGCGAGGACCATGCCCACCTTGTTCGCCTCGCTCGGCAGCTCCCCCTGGATGCCCGCGTCGGTGCCGGGGGCTTCGGGGAGGGCCGGGAAGTCGACCGCGTCCCCGGTGTGCAGGGTGTCCAGCCACGCGGCGGAGACCCGCTGCGGGGTGCGGCGCTCGCCGAGCAGGGCGCGCAGCAGCAGTTCGTCCTTCTTCACCTTGTACGCCTTGCCCTCGGCGTCCACGATGTAGCGGGTTCTGTCGGGTCCCGGTCCCTCGACGTACATCAGCTCACCGCCGTGCAGCCGCCCCGTGCCCTCGGTCTTCTTCCGGTCGCGCTCCGCGAGGACGAACGCCGCCTTCAGGATGGCCCTGCCGCCCTGGCCGGGCCGCTCGCAGACGGCCCACCGCTTCTTCGAGCCGGCTTCGCCCTTGTCCGGCAGCCGGTCGGGGGCGTACGGGATGCCGAGTGTGGCGCCGTGCGGGATCTTGCCGTTGTCGAGCACGGATTCGTCGACGTTGATGACCGTGCCCTTGTCCGGGTCGAGCAGGAGCTTGGCGGAGGACATGTTCAGCACCGGGTGGAGCTGCGTCTTGCCGTCGGTCTTCAACACCACATAGCGCGTGGTGGATTTGCTGGCGATGATGACGTTCTCGTAGGGGGTGTCCCACTTCTGGGGTGCTACGGGCTTGAACATCCCCCAGGCTCCGAACACCGCGATGATGACGACGCCGACGATCGTGCCGGGCACCACCGCACGCAGGGGGCGCGGCGCGCCCTCCTCCGAACCGCTCGGGTTGGGTTGCAGGAACTGTGCGATCAACCTCCGCTTCGCGAAGGTGTAGGCGTTGAGTTCGTCCCGCCGTGATGCCATCTGTCCGCTGCCCCTTTTCCCCAGTGAGCGACCAGGTTCCCACACGCACCGGGGACCGCTGTCGCCGACTGGGCACTCCGCTATGCCTGTTGGCGGTCGACCGTCACTGCTCAGGTAGGGTGATCGCCCGGTCAACACCCGTGAAAAAACTGTACAAACGGACACAAGGGGGCAACGCGGCGATGGGTGCAGCGACGCGCGAACGCACGGGGCGGTCTACCCATCGAGCGTCGGTCCCTTCACGACGGCAACGTGGCAACGAGCCGACCGCCGCCACTCCCGCCCCGCCGGTGGGCGCGCCCGCGAAGACGACGCTGCGGTCGGTCTCGCGGACCGGCAGCCCCGCCGGCCTGCTGCGGCGGATGGTGCTCGTCGAGGCGGCCCTGGCGGTCGCCGCGGTGGGTTTCGCGCTCGGCGGCCCCTGGCCGGTGCCCACGGTCTCGGTCGCCTGCCTGCTGGTGCTGCTCGCGGTGGTACGTCGCCGGGGCCGTGCCGTGCAGGACTGGCTGTCGACGGCGCTCGCGCTCCGCGACCGCAGGCGAACGGCCACGGCGTCCGACGCGGATGCGGAGCCGCAGCTGGCGCCGGTGGCGGAAAGCGTGCCGGGCTTCGCTCCGTACATCTACGTCGACCGGGACCGCCGCACGGTGGGCATGGTCGGGGACGGTACGTTCCTGACGGCTGTCGTACGGGTGGAGGCCAGCGGTGAATCGCTGCGCCAGGCGCGCGGTGCGCGGGCGCTCCCGTTGTCCCTCCTGGGCGATGCCCTTTCGGTGGACGACATCGTGCTGGAGTCCGCGCAGCTCGTGCAGCAGGTACGCCCCGCTCCGGCGCAGCACCTGCCGCAGCAGTCGGCGGCACGGCTCTCCTACGCCCCGCTCCAGGAGCAGATCGGGGCGCCCGCGCTGCGCATGACCTGGGTGGCCGTGAAGCTGGATCCGGAGCTGTGCCGGGAGGCGGTCGAGGCGCGCGGGGGCGGCATCGGCGGGGCTCAGCGTTGCCTGGTCCGGGTCGCGGACCATGTGGCGAGCCGGATCACCGGGGCCGGCTTCCGGGCCGTGGTGCTGGACCAGGAGGAGTTGCACTCCGCCGTGGCCACATCCGCCTGTGCCAATCCCATGCTCTCGGCCCGCGCCGGACGCCCGGACGCCCCGGCGCAGCAGCGGACGACGGAGACGACGAGGGTCTGGCGGTGCGACGACCGCTGGCACACCGCCTATGCGGTGGACCGCTGGCCCGAGTTGGGCCGAGGGGCGACCCCGCTACCCCGTCTCGTCTCGCTGCTGACCTCGGTTCCCGCGTATGCGACGACCTTCAGCCTGACGGTGCGGCCCGGTTCGCACCAGGGCGAGGTGTCGGTGTCCGGCCATGTGCGGATCACGGGCGGGTCCGACACCGAACTGGTCGGAGTACGAAGGACGTTGGAGCAAGCCGCACGGCACGCCAAGGTCGGTCTGGTGCGGCTGGACCGCGAGCAGCTGCCGGGCGTGCTGGCGACGCTCCCGCTGGGAGGCGCACAGTGACGAATCGCATCGGGCCCAGGCGGGGACTGCGCGGCCCGCAGCACGCGGGGCACACTCTGACGGCGGAACACCTGGGTGCGCTGTCGCTGCCGGTCGGGGACGACGGCGTCATCATCGGCACCGATGCCGAGGGGCACCCGCAGTTGATCGGGTTCCACCGCCCGGCCCCGTATGACGTCCTGCTGATCGGCGGCCTGTGGACGGCGCAGGTGCTGGCGCTGCGTGCGGCGGCCACCGGGGCACGGGTGGCGGTCGAGACCGGGCGCACCCAGGCGTGGACGACGCTGGCGCAGGCCGCGGGCGCCGGTCTTGAGTGTGTCTCCCTCCATGACGTGGGACGCGTTCCGCCGACCGGGGCGACCGTGGGCAGTCCCGTGGTGGTCGTGCGGGACTGCGGGATGCGCCCGCCCCGTGGCCGGGTGGTGTCCTCGCCCTGGCAGTCGGTGCTGACGCTGCTGCCCTATCTGAGTCCGGTGGCGCCCCGGCTGATGCGGGCGTCGACACTCGTGGGCGTCCAGCGGGTCTCGCCCGCCGAGGCGGACCAGATCGGCCGGATCCTGGGGCTCGCCCGGGCGGAGATCGAGGCCCTGCCCACCCTGGCGGACGGTGTCACGCTCTGGGTGGCGGGCGGCGAGCGCCACTGGGTGATGACAAGTGCGACGGACATAGAGACCGGACTGCTCGGCACTGCCCGCCGGATGGACTGAACTCTTCCGTTCACGACCCTGGGCCCTCCGCTTCCGGGAGGATGGCGGGGAACGACACGGTTCGATCGAAGGGACGCCGACATGGGCACCCAGCAGGAAAAGGAAGAGCTCTACGCTCTCGACATCTCCGATGTGGAGTGGCTGAGCGCACCGGGGACCGAGAACGTCGAGGAACGGGTCGAGATCGCGCACCTGCCGGACGGCGCGGTCGCCATGCGCTCTTCGTTGGACCCGGGGACCGTGTTGCGGTACACGGAGGCCGAGTGGCGCGCTTTCGTACTGGGTGCGCGGGACGGTGAGTTCGACCTCAAGTAGGCAACGGTCCGGTGAAAGGGTGGCTGTCCGAACCGGGCGGTCACCCTTTCATCGCGCCTGGATATATTCACAATCGACCGCTTTGGCCTGTGTGCTCCGCCGCACTCGGGGCGCTCGAAGGCGGCGCGTGACCTACTGGACAGTTTCTGCCGTGCGATACGGCCTGCCGCAGTGAGCCCGATGACGATTAGGGTGGGTCGGGGCGCAGCGGAAGAACCTGCGGGCAAGCGATGCGCGTCCCGAGGGGGAGAGCCGGGCGGATCAGACAAACGGGAACGGTCGCCCCCACCCACCACGGCACAAGGGTGCTCGACCACACCAGGAGGCAAAGTGAACGGCGATCGGGACGAGATCCGCGGGGGCTGGAACAAGCCCGTCGACGAGTCGTCCGACGCGGAGCCCGCCGAGATGACGGGTGAGTTCACCATCGACTACACCCCGCCCGCCTGGTACACGCAGAACGCGCCGGGGGACTCGTCGGGCGGTGCCGGTACGCATCTGGCGCCTCCGCCGCCGAGCGGAGCACCACTGTCCGTGCCCGCGCCGCCCTCCGGGGGCGGCTTCGACTCCGACTGGACGCCGGCGCCGCCCGCGCCCATTCCCGCGCCCATTCCCGCGCCGCCCATTCCCGCGCCGCCCGCACCCGCCGCCCCCATTCCGGCGCCGGTTCCCGCCCAGGCCTCGACGGGTGACGCCGCGCCCGCTCCCACGGGCGGCAACACGGAGGATTCCGGCGGTGCGCCGGACCCGTTCGGGGGCGGCGACGTGGAGAGCGGCTCGACGATGCGCTTCTCGCCGGCCTCGTTGAAGCGGCAGATCGCAGAGATCGAGGGGCGTTCGGCGGACGTGGCCGGGGACGGGGACGGGAGCGATGCCGGGGACGGGTCCCGGGCCGCCTCGGGGTCGGGTGTCGCCGAAGCCCAAGCCGGTGCCGGTGCCGATGCCGGTGCCGGTGCCGGTATCGGTATCGGTGGTGCTGACGGTGGCTCGGGTACGGGCGAGGCGCCTGATTCCGGCTCTGCTCGGACCCCCGACGCCTCCGCCGAGGAGCCCGCTGCCGCTGCCGCCCCGGACTCCGGCACGGACCCGGCCGATGCCCCGGCGGACGGGCCGCAGGACTCCGCGCCCGCCGACGCCGTCGCGGATGCGGCACCCCAGGACGTACCGCCCGCCGGCGCACCGCAGGGTGCCGTCGCGCCCGTCGCGCCGAGCCCGTGGGCCCCGGCACCGCCGCAGGGCGGTCTGCCGCCACTGCCGCCCGCCTTCCAGCCCGCCGCGCCGCAGCCCACCGCGCCCCAGCCGGCCCAGCAGTGGCCCGCTCCGGGCCCGACCGGTCAGGCGGCTCCCGGCGGCTACGGATTCCCGCAGGGCCAGGCGCCGCAGCAGCCGCAGGCACCCATGCCGCCGCAGGGCGGTTACGGATTCCCGCAGCAGCCCGGTCCCCCGGCTCAGCAGACCCCGCCGCAGGGCGGCTACGGCTTCCCGCAGGGCCAAGTGCAGCAGCCGGGCGCACCCCTGCCGCCGCAGGCTCCGCACCAGCCGCAGGCACCTCAGCCGCCGCATACACCTCACGCACCCCAGCCTCCGCAGGCCGCCCAGGTGCCTCAGCCGGCCCAGCCGTCCCAGGGTGCTCAGTGGCCCGCGCAGCCGGGCGCACCCCTGCCGCCGCAGGCCCCCCAGGGCGCCCTGCCGCCGGCCCAGCCCGCGCCCCACCTCCCCGCGCAGGTCACCCCGCAGCAGCAGGCCCAGCCCCAGGCTCCCCAGCAGCCGCAGCCCCAACACCCGCAGCAGGGGCAGCCCGTGGACCCCCGCACCGGTGGTGCCTGGCCGACCCCGGTCACGCACGATCAGCGCGAGCGTTCCGTGCCCGGCGCCCCGCTCGGGTACACGGCGGCCGTGGAGCTCTCCTCCGACCGGCTGGTCCGGGGCAAGCAGAAGGCGAAGAGCAGCCGCAACCCGTCCGGCGCGTCCCGCTTCAAGCTGGGCGGCAAGAAGGAGGAGGCCGAGCGGCAGCGCAAGCTGGAGCTGATCCGTACGCCCGTGCTGTCCTGCTACCGGATCGCGGTCATCAGCCTCAAGGGCGGCGTCGGCAAGACCACGACGACCACCGCCCTCGGCTCGACCCTGGCCACCGAGCGGCAGGACAAGATCCTCGCCATCGACGCCAACCCGGACGCGGGCACGCTCGGCCGCCGGGTGCGCCGCGAGACCGGTGCCACCATCCGCGACCTGGTCCAGGCGATCCCGTACCTCAACTCGTACATGGACATCCGCCGGTTCACCTCACAGGCGCCCTCCGGTCTGGAGATCATCGCCAACGACGTGGACCCGGCGGTCTCCACGACGTTCAACGACGAGGACTACCGGCGCGCGATCGACGTGCTGGGCAAGCAGTACCCGATCATCCTCACCGACTCGGGCACCGGCCTGCTCTACAGCGCGATGCGCGGGGTGCTGGACCTCGCCGACCAGCTGATCATCATCTCCACGCCGTCGGTCGACGGCGCGTCAAGCGCGTCCACCACACTGGACTGGCTCTCCGCGCACGGCTACGCGGACCTCGTACAGCGCTCCATCACCGTCATCTCCGGGGTCCGCGAGACCGGCAAGATGATCAAGGTCGACGACATCGTGCAGCACTTCGAGACGCGTTGCCGGGGCGTGGTCGTCGTACCGTTCGACGAGCACCTGTCGGCCGGCGCCGAGGTCGACCTCGACATGATGCGTCCCAAGACCCGCGAGGCGTACTTCAACCTCTCCGCGATGGTCGCCGAGGACTTCTCCCGCGCCCAGCAGCAGCAGGGGCTCTGGACCTCGAACGGCTCCACCCCGCCGCCGCAGTACGCCCCGCCGATGCCCGGCCAGCAGCAGTACCCCCCGCAGCAGCCGCAGCAACAGCCGTACCCGCCGCAGCAACAGCAGCCGTACGGTGGCCAGCAGCCCCCGCAGCCCTACCCGCCGCAGCCCGGCCCGGCCGGGCCGCAGCAGAACGGCTGGCAGCAGGGGCAGCCCGGCCGGCCGGGACAGCCGGTTCCGCCCGAGCTGCAGGGTCCCGTCCCGCCCGCCGGATGGCCGCAGCAGCCGCCGCCAGCGCCTCAGCAGTAAGGCATCAGAGGTCTGAACCAATGAGGGCCCGCACCGTCTCCTCGGTGCGGGCCCTCTGCACATTCCCGCAGCCCACACGCCGTTTCGATGACCGTTGACGCAGCTCGACCACCGCTGATAAACCTTCGCTTCACCAGCTGGCGAACCACAGATCAACCCGCCTTCTCCGTGCGAGTCATGACGCGAGGTCCCTGACCATGGTCGAAAGAGTTCCACCGCCCTCTGCCCAGCCACGTTCACGTCTGCGTGTTCTCCTGGCCTCCGGTGCCGCCGCGCTGGCGCTGGCCGCCGGATCCGTCGTCCCGGGCATGCCGCTCGGTGCCGCGCCGCAGCAGGCGCAGGCCGCCGACAGCGGAAAGTCGACACTGACCGTCGCCGTCGCACAGAGCGTCGACTCCCTGAGCCCGTTCCTGGCCCAGAAGCTGATGAGCACCAGCATCACGCGGCTCATGTACGACTTCCTCACCAACTACGACCCCAAGGACAACCACGCGATCCCCGGCCTCGCCACCAAGTGGGAGCCGTCCGCGGACAAGCTGACCTGGACGTACACCATCCGCCCCGACTCCAAGTGGTCGGACGGACAGCAGGCCACCGCCGAGGACGCGGCCTGGACGTTCAACAAGATGATGACCGACGAGGCAGCCGCGCAGGCCAACGGCAACTTCGTCGCGAACTTCAAGAAGGTGACGGCTCCCAGCCCCACGCAGCTGGTCATCGAGCTGAAGGAGCCGCAGGCCACCATGGCGGCACTCGATGTGCCGATAGTGCCGAAGCACGTCTGGGAGAAGGTCGGTGACTTCTCCAAGTTCAACAACGACAAGGCGTTCCCGATCGTCGGCAACGGGCCGTTCGTCGTGACCGACTACAAGGTCGACCAGTACGTGAAGCTCAAGGCCAACAAGGACTTCTGGCGCGGCAAGCCGAAGTTCGACGAGCTGGTCTTCAAGACGTACAAGGACCAGGACGCCGCTGTCGCCGCGCTGCGCAAGGGCGAGGTCTCCTTCGTCGCCGGTTCCCCCGCGCTGACGCCCGCTCAGGCCGCCTCGCTCAAGGGCGAGAAGAACATCAAGATCAACGAGGGGCCGGGCCGCCGCTTCTTCGCGCTGGCCACCAACCCGGGCGCGCAGACCAAGGACGGCAAGAAGTTCGGCAACGGCAACAAGGCCCTTCTCGACCAGAAGGTCCGCCAGGCCCTCTTCCTCTCCGTCGACCGCAAGACCATCATCGACAAGGTCTTCCAGGGGCACGCCGTCGAGGGCCAGGGCTACATCCCGCCGCGCTTCTCCGCGTACCACTGGCAGCCGACCGCCGAGCAGAGCCTCGCGTACGACCCGGCCAAGGCGGCCAAGCTGCTCGACGAGGCGGGCTACAGGCTCAAGGGCGACCAGCGGGTCGGCAAGGACGGCAAGCCGCTCGACCTGCGCATCCTCTGCCACGCCACGGACCCCAACGACAAGGCGATCGGCAAGTACCTCAAGGAGTGGTGGGGCAAGCTCGGCATCGGCCTGAAGGTCGACTGCCTCGACAACGTCTCGGTGCCCTGGTACGCGGGTGAGTACGACCTCGCCTTCGACGGCTGGTCCGTCAACCCGGACCCCGACTTCGTGCTCGGCATCCACACCTGTGCCGCGCTGCCGGCCAAGGCCAAGGACAGCGCCACCACCGACAACTTCATCTGCGACAAGAAGTACGACGAGCTGTACAAGAAGCAGCTCGCCGAGTACGACCCGGCCAAGCGCGCCGGAATCGTCAATGAGATGCAGTCCTGGCTGTACGACTCCGGGTACATGAGCGTCATCGCGTACCCGAACGCGGTCGAGGCGTACCGCACCGACCAGATCAAGTCGATCACCACCATGCCCGAGGCGGCCGGCAACATCTACGGCCAGGACGGTTACTGGAGCTGGTGGTCCGCGGCTCCCGCTTCCGGCGGCAGTTCGGACAGCTCCGGCGGGTCGGGCTCGACCGGCGTCGTCATCGGCATCATCGTGGTGGTCGTGGTACTCGCCGGTGGCGGGTTGTTCATCGCGAAGCGGCGCCGCAACACGGCGGACGACCGCGAGTAATCACTCGGACAGGTCGAGAGGGGCCGGCCGGGGAGCACTCGCGTCGTCGGCCGGCCCCTCCACGTGCAGCACGAGTAACGAGAGTTCCCCATGACAGCTGACAGCACTCCGGCGCTCGTGCAGGTCGCGGACGCGGACACCGAAGGCCCGGCTCCGGCCGGACCGCCGGCCGCCCGCGGTCCACGGGCGCGCAACACCAAGGCCTATCTCCAATACGTGGCGGCCAAGATCGCGGGAGCAGCGGTCTCGCTGTTCGCGGTCCTGGTCACCAGCTTCTTCCTGTTCCGGCTCATTCCCAGCGACCCGGTGAAGCAGATGACGGGCGGACGGCCCGTATCCGCCGAACAACTCGCGTCGCTGCGGCGTCAGTTCGGCCTCGACCAGCCGATGTGGCAGCAGTTCACGACGTATGTCGGCGACGCCCTCACAGGCGATTTCGGCACCTCGTTCCAGTTCCACGCGCCGGTCATCGACAAGATCATCGAGGCGCTGCCGGCGACCCTGCTCCTCACCGGCACGTCGTACGTCCTGTACACCGCGCTCGGCATCTGGCTCGGCACCCGTACCGCCTGGCGTAACGGTTCCGCAAGCGACCGCTTCAACACCGCGTTCGCGCTCACGCTCTACTCGGTGCCGTCGTTCTGGCTCGGCCTGCTCCTGATCATCGTCTTCTCGGTGGGCGTCGGCCCGATCCCCGGGATGTTCCCGACGGGCGGTCTGGAGTCGGGCAACGAGACCGGCTTCGCCTACATCCTCGACGTGGCGCACCATCTGGTCCTGCCGGTGATCACACTGGTCGCGGTCGGATACGCGCAGACGCTGCTGGTGATGCGTTCCTCGCTGCTCGACGAGATGGGCAGCGACTATCTGACGACGGCCCGGGCGAAGGGGCTGCGGGACGACGTCGTGCGCCGCAAGCACGCCGTGCCGAACGCGATGCTGCCGACCTTCACCCTGATGTTCGTGAACCTCGGGCATGTGGTCGCCGGACAGATCCTGGTCGAGACGGTGTTCTCCTGGCCGGGCCTCGGCGGCCTCTTCTACCAGGCGCTCAGCGTGCCCGATCTCCCCCTCGTACAAGGGCTGTTCTTCGTCTTCGCCACCGCGGTGATCCTGGCGAACACCCTTGCCGATGTGCTCTATCCGCTGCTCGATCCCCGGGTGGGCCGATGACGACCGAATCCATGCCCACGCCCACACCCACGAAGGCGGAGGCCGCACAGAATCCGCGCGCGCTGGCCCGCGCGCGCAAGCGCCGGTCCATGGCCCGCTTCTGGCGGGAGTACCGGAGCCACCGCAGCGGGCTGTGGGGTCTGGCCGCCCTCGTCCTGATCGCGCTGGTCGCCCTGTTCGCCCCGCAGCTCGTCGGCGCCGACTCGCAGAGCGTCACCGGCGCCCCGGGCGGCGCGCTGGAGTCACCGAGCGGTGAATTCCCCCTCGGCACCGACCAGTTCGGGCGCAGTGTGCTGGCGCTGCTGGTGTGGGGCACCCGGGTCTCGTTGACGGTCGGCCTGCTCGCGGCGTTCCTGTGCGTCGCCATCGGTACGGTCGTCGGCATCGTCGCGGGCCATTTCCACGGCTGGTACTCGACGGTCCTGATGCGGATCACCGACTGGTTCCTGGTGATGCCGACGCTGGTCCTCGCGATCGCGCTCGCCACGGTGATGGACCGCTCGATGTGGACGGTCATCATCGCGATCGGGGTGACCACCTGGCCGACCACGGCCCGGCTGGTCCGGGCCCAGACGCTCGCCGTGGAGTCCCGCCCGTACATCGAACGGGCCCGTGCGCTCGGCGGCGGCCACGGGCACATCATGGTCCGGCACGTGCTGCCGAACGTGATGCCGCTGGTGCTCGCGCAGACCACTCTGGTGATCTCCAGCGCGATCCTCACCGAGGCCACCCTGGCCTTCCTCGGTCTCAGTGACCCGACCACCACCTCCTGGGGCGGCATGCTCCAGGACGCCCGCGAGGCGGGCGCGGTCAGCGCGGGCGACTGGTGGTACCTGGCACCGCCCGGCATCGCCATCGCCCTGGTGGCGCTGGCGTTCACACTGTGCGGCCGAGCCATCGAGTCCGTCCTCAATCCCAAGCTGGGGGTGGCCCGTTGAGCACGACGAGCATCATCCGGAAGACACCGCTTCTCGACGTGCGGGACCTCACGGTGACGTACGCCGGCGGAGCGCAGGCCGTCCGTGGCGTGAACCTCTCCGTCGACGCCGGGCAGAAACTCGGCATCGCCGGTGAGTCGGGCTGCGGCAAGTCGACGCTGGCGCTCGCGCTGCTGCGGCTGCTGCCCGCCGGTACGAAGGTGTCCGGCCGGATCCTGCTGAACGGCGAGGACGTCCTCACCATGAAGTGGGGGCAGGTCCGGGCAGTGCGCTGGGCGGGGGCGTCGATCGTCTTCCAGGGCGCGATGCACTCGCTCAACGCGGTGCACCGCATCGGCGACCAGATTGCCGAACCGATCCTGCTGCACAAGAAGGCGACGCAGGCCGCGGCGGCGAAGCGGGCGGGCGAGCTGCTGGAGCAGGTGGGACTGCCCGCCGCCCGCGCCTCCGCCTATCCGCACGAGCTCTCCGGCGGGCAGCGGCAGCGCGTGATGATCGCGATGGCGCTCGCCTGCGACCCGGGGCTGATCATCGCGGACGAGCCGACCACGGCCCTCGATGTGATGATCCAGGCCCAGATCCTGCGGCTGATCGAGCAGCTGGTGTCCGAGCAGGACCTCGGTCTGATCATGATCAGCCATGACCTCGCGGTGCTCTCCGACACCTGCGACCGGCTCGCGGTGATGTATGCGGGCCGGGTCGTCGAGGAGGGCCCGGCGTCCGAGGTCTACGAGAACGCGCACCACCCGTACGGCAAGGCCCTGTCCGGCGCGTTCCCGCGCATCGGCGACCCGGCCTCCCGGTTCGCGCCCCGCGGGCTGCCCGGCGATCCGCCGGACCCGTCGGCGCTGCCCGGCGGCTGCACCTTCCACCCGCGCTGCCCGGTGGCCCTGGAGTCCTGTGCGAGCGAGGACCAGGAGCTGCGGGACGCGGGGCCGCTGCGGCGGGCCGCCTGTGTGCTGGTGGAGCCGGGGGCGGCCGCGGTGCCGGCCCTGCCCGGCGCCGAGGAAGCAAGGAGCACACCATGACAACCACCACTCCCCTGCTCAGCGCCCAGGGACTGCACGTCACCTTCCCCGGCCGGCGCGGGGCCGCCCCGGCGCGCGCCGTGGACAGCGTCGATCTGGACATCCGGCCCGGCGAGATCGTCGCGCTGGTCGGCGAGTCCGGCTGCGGCAAGACGACGCTGGCCCGTTCGCTGCTGGGCCTGGTCCCGCCGACGTCCGGTCGGGTCACCTTCGGCGGCAAGCCGCTCGACTACGCGAGCCGGGCGCTGAAGTCGTACCGCAAGCGGGTCCAGCTGGTGCTCCAGGACCCCAGTGGTTCGCTCAATCCGAGGCACACGGTGTACGACGCCGTCGCCGAGGGGCTGCGGATCCACGGGTACGCGGGGGACGAGCGGGCGGCGGTCACCGAGGCGCTGTCCCGGGCCGGTCTGCGGCCGCCGGAACGGTTCTTCCTGCGGTATCCGCACGAGCTGTCCGGCGGTCAGCGCCAGCGGGTCGTGATCGCGGGGGCGCTGGTGCTGGAGCCGGAGCTGATCGTGGCCGACGAGCCGGTGGCCTCGCTGGACGCCTCGGTGCGCGGCGAGATCCTGGCGCTGCTGCTGCGGCTGCGCGACGAGCTGGGGCTGTCCGCGCTGGTGGTCACGCACGATCTCGGCCTGGCGTGGAACATCGCGGACCGGGTCGCGGTGATGTACCTGGGGCGGATCGTGGAGACAGGCAAGGTGGAGGAGATTCTGACGGCTCCTCAGCACCCGTACACCCAGGCGCTGTTGTCGGTGCTGCCGGAGTCCGGGGCCGAGCCGGTGATCCTGACCGGTGAGCCGCCGGACCCGTCCAGGGTGCCGTCCGGCTGCCGGTTCCACGCCCGCTGCCAGGTGCTGGCCTCGGGCGAGGCGGAACGGGCGGGCGTCGCGGACGACTGCCGTACGAAGGATCTGCCGGTGCTCGCGGGCGGCGGCGAGACACAGGTGGCGTGCCACTGGGCGGTCGCGGCCGCGAAGGCACGGGCGTAGGTCAGGACCACGACGCGGGGCCGGGACCGTCAAGGAGACGACGGTCCCGGCCCCGCGTCGTCCCGCAAGGAAAGGGGATCAGCCGCGCTCGTACGCGGAGACCAGCTCGCTGCACCGCTTCACATCGGCGGCCATCGCGACGAGCAGCTCGTCGATCGAGTCGAACTTCAGCATCCCGCGTACGTACGCGAGGAAGTCCACCGAGACGTGGAGCCCGTACAGGTCGAGGCCGACGCGGTCGATCGCGTACGCCTCCACCGTCCGCTCCGTGCCGTCGAACTGCGGGTTGGTGCCCACCGAGATCGCGGCGGGCATCGCCTCGCCGTTCACGTTCAGCCAGCCCGCGTAGACGCCGTCGGCGGGGATCGCGGTGTGCGGCAGGGTCTCCACGTTGGCCGTGGGGAAGCCGAGCTCACGGCCGCGCTGCGCGCCGCGGACCACGATGCCCTCGACCCGGTGCGGTCGGCCCAGGATCTCGGCGGCGCCCTCGACGTCGCCCTCGGCCACCAGTCGCCGGGTGAGGGTGGAGGAGAACGGCTCGCCGCCGCCCGCCTCGCCGCTCACGTACAGGTCGATGACCTCGACGCGGTAGTCGTAGGTCTCGCCGAACTCGGTGAGCAGCTGGACGTTGCCGGCCGCCCGGTGGCCGAAGCGGAAGTTCGGCCCTTCGATGACCAGCTGTGCGTGCAGCTTGTCGACGAGCACCTTCACGATGAAGTCGGCCGGTGCCAGCTTCGAGAACTCGGTGGTGAACGGCAGGATGAGCACCGCGTCCACGCCGAGCTCCGCCATCAGCTCGGCACGCCGGTGGTGCGGGGCGAGCAGCGGCGGGTGGCTGCCGGGCCGTACGACCTCGCTGGGGTGCGGGTCGAAGGTCACCACGACCGACGGCACGCCCAGCTCGCGGGCGCGCTCCACGGCCCGGCCGATGATCAGCTGGTGTCCGCGGTGCACCCCGTCATAGGAGCCGATGGTGACGACGCTGCGTCCCCAGTCCTGGGGGATGTCCTCCAAGCCACGCCAGCGCTGCACTCTGACCGCTCCTCGCCCGAACCTGTGTACGTGGGTTTGTCTCTTACGCAGGTCTAAGACTGCCATGCTCACGCCGCGCGGCCTGCATCGGCATCGCCTTCGGGCTTCCCAGCGCCTCCAGCGTCCGCTGTGCGCCGGGGCCGACGAGCGCCGCCCATTCCTGTGGTGCGTCGGCCAGCCACCCGGTGACCAGGGCGGCGAATCCGGGCACGTCACGGGCGAGCCCGACCAGCCTGCGGTCGAAGCGGACCGCACCCTCGGGGGTACGGACCAGCAGCGTCCCGGTGCGGTGGACCAGGGCGCGGGTGCGGGCGGGGGCACGGGTGCCGGAGCCGGTCGCGGCGGCCCGCAGCAGCGCGTCGAGCACGACCGGATCCCGGTGGGCGTCCTGCTCGAAGTCCAGCAGGACCTCCAGCAGCTGTTCCCGCAGCGACCCGGAGGCGGGGCTCCCGGGCGCGGCGAGCACCCCGGCGAGTGCGCCGCGTACCGGCGGGGGCACGGGGCGGTCCCGCAGCAGCCCGGTCACCAGCGGCAGCAGCAGGGCGCGGGCTGCGGGGCCGCGCTCCAGCCTCCGGTCGAGGTACGAGGCCGCGTGCACGGCGTCGTCGGGGTGGCTGTCGATGTAGGCGCGCACCAGTCCGGCGGTGTGCAGGGCGAGCGCGGGGGCGTCGATCCCGGCAAGCGCGCACAGGGCCTCGCCCGCCCCGTCGTCGGGCCGGGTGAGCCGTTCCCGGTACGCGGCGAGCACCGGCTCCGGGTGGGAGGGCAGGGCGACGGCGAGCGCCTCGGCGGACGGCGCGGGCCCGCCCGCGACGAAGGCCAGGAGCGCCTGCGGAAGGTAGCGGTCCCTGGTCTCCGGATCCTGTACGAGGAGGGTGAGCGCGGCCCCGTGCAGAGCGGCGTCCGCCGGGCGGGCCAGCAGGGCGAGGACCGATCCGCGCAGCAGTGCGCGGTCGGCGTCGAGGGTGGCGTGGGCGGCGGTGACCAGGGCGTACGAGGCGGCTGCGGCGCGGCGGGCACTCCGGTCCTCGTCGTGGGCCCAGCGGTGGACGGCCCGGCAGAGCGCGGAGGGTTCGTCCTCGGCCAGCGCGCCGAGCAGTTCCTCGGCCCTGGGGTGGGGGGTCGCGACGAGCGCGTCGGTGAGGTCGTCCACGGCCAGGTCCCGGCGGGCGTAGAGGAGCGCCTGGGCGGCGGCCGCCACGGTCGGCCGGAGCGCGTCCCCGTCCCCGGCGGGCAGTGGCCGCTCGTCGGTGAACCAGTCGCAGAGCAGTGGCTGCACGGTACGGGGCCGGTCCACGAGCCGTCTCGCCACGGCGTCCAGGAACCGCTCGCCGCCGTCGCCGTCGGGGTACGTGCCGCAGACCGGGTCTCCGTCGCCGCGCGCCTCGCCGCGATGCGGGCCGTCGGCGGGGACGAGCCGCCGGAACAGGTCGATCCGGTCCTTCTCGGAGAGCCTCAGCCGCCGCCAGAACCACGGCCCGAACGCGGCGTACGTCCCCGGGCCCCCCGGCCCGCCGCAGGCCGCCCGACGTACCACCCGCCCGGCCAGGAGCCGCAGCACGCCCAGATACGGACGGGCGTCGGGCACCCGGAGCAGGGTCTCGGAGAGCAGCCGGACCGCCCACCAGCGGGCGTCGTGCCCCGGCGTCCCGGCACGGCCGGGGGCGGCCTCCCGGACCGTGGCGGCGTCCGCCGCGCCCGTCGCCGGATCCGTCCGCGCCGACAGCCGGTCCAGCGCCTCGATGAGATCGGCCAGCTGGTGGGAGAGCACGGCGGGGCCTTTGCGGCGGCCCAGGAGCAGCAGCGCCTGGATCACCGGGCCGATGCGGTGGCGGGGTACGGGCAGGGTGCGCGGCCCGGTCGCCGCCGCCGGCAGGGCTGCGCGGCCCGGCCCCGGCTGCCGGGGACGCGGGACACGGCGTTCGCCGGCCGCCGCCCCCGGCTGTTCGTTCCGCCCCTCCTGCGCGTGCCACCGGTGGACCAGCGCGTACAGCGCCGCGTCCACGTCCAGGTGGGCGCCCTGCACCCAGTCCCCCAGCTCCTCGTGCGCGAAGCGGTATCCGGCGCCCGCCGGGACGAGCAGGCCCTCGGTGAGGACGGCCGACGCCCAGCCCGTGCGCCAGGGGAAGACCTCCTCGAAGACCTCCCGGCCCAGCTCCCCCTGCCCGGGGCCCAGACAGCGCCGCGCCGCCTCGTGGACCTGCCCCGCCACCCGCGCGGCCAGCCTGCGGACGGCGCCGCCGCCCGGCGCCGGACCCGACGCCGCCGCGATCCGGACCGCGACGCGCAGACACATCAGGTCCAGGTGGGCGGCGAAGACCTCCTCGGTGCCGGGCTGCCCGTCGACGTCCCCGGGCAGTGCGGCGCGCACCTCCGCGAGCAGGCGCAGGGTGAGCGGGTGCCGGTCGTGGCCGGGGGCGAGCGCTCCGGGCGGGATGGCGTACCGCTCGGCGGCCCGTGCCGCCTGGCCCGCGGTGAGGTCGCCGAGGCGGACCGCCGGGGGCAGCCGCCCGGCGGGCCGGGCGGGGTGGTGCAGCGCGCCGGGCGGGCAGAGCGCCCCGGTGCTCTCCCAGTACTCGGGGCCGCAGGCGACGACCAGCCGGGCCCCGTTGTCCCGCAGCCATTCGACGGTGGCGGCGGTCCACCGGGCGGACTCGTGGGCCAGCGCCGGCGGCATCTCCTCGGGGCCGTCGAGCAGGACGAGCAGCGGGCTCCCGGACTCCTCGGCCAGCCGGGCCACCCGCTCGGGGCCGACGGTCGACATGTCGCCCCTGGCTCCGGCGGCGGTCACGATGCGTCCGGCCCGGCGCAGCGTGCGGGCGACGGCGTCGGCCACCGAGGTGTCGTCGGCCAGCAGATCGGCGCCGCGCAGCCAGAGGGTGGGGGCGGGCACCGGGCCACGCGCCCGGCGTGCGGTGAGCGCGGCCAGTTCGGTGGTGCGGCCGGTGCCCGGCGCTCCGACGAGGGCGAGGACGACGGCGGGACCGTCCGGCGCGGACGAGGGCCGGTCCGGGCCCGCGAAGGCGGCGAACTCCGCGCTGATGTCCGGGCGTTCGACCGGGTCGGTCGGGGCGTCGGGGCCGCCCGCCGAGCCGAGCGAGGTCGCGGTGAGGTGCAGGGCGCCCGCGAGATTCAGGTCGCGTCCGTATCCGGGAACGCTCGTCGCGTTGCGCCGCAGCAGATCGTCGAGCGGGCCGCCGGGGCCGGCTGCCCGGAGCGGCACGGCGAACCCCGCGCCCTCGTGCCCGGCGCGCAGCGCGCTGCCCAGCACGGCGACGACCGCGCCGCTGGCCGGGTCGACGACGGGCCCGCCCACGGCCGTGCCGCCGAGCCGCAGCGCGTCCCTGCCGTCCGTGCCGAGCGCCAGTTCCAGTGCCGCGCCGATCCGGTGGCAGCGGCCGTTCGCGGTGTATGTCACGGGGACGGTGCCGAGCACCCGGGCCTCGCGCCAGCCGTGCGCGGCGATCGTCACGTACGTACCGGGGTCGATCCGGTCCCGCAGGGCGATCGGGGCGGGCTCCACGCCCAGCTCGGCGGGGCCCCCGGGTTGCAGCAGGGCGAGGTCCAGCTCCGGCAGCGCGGTGATGTCGCCGGACTCGACGGTGCGGCTGCGGCCGCCCGCTCCGTGCAGGACGAGCCGGGTGGCGCCGTCGACGGCCTCGTGGCTGGTCAGTACCGTGCCCCGGTCGTCCGCGACGAACCCGGTCCCCCGCGGCCGACCGGCCGAATCGCAGATACGTACCAGCGCTGCCCGGTCCCCGCTTGCCATGGTCCGAACGTTAGGTCCGATGATCGGCGCCCGTACCGCTCGTTGTGAAAGCGCCCCCGAATGCACCCCTGATTCACTCCGAGCGCCTGCCCATTGGGGTGAATTGTTGGCGTGCGGTGGACAGAACATGTGGGGGACCGTGGAGCGGGCGCAGGGATCTGCCCCGCCCGCTCCACGAGGGGAATACCGGTCAGGCGAAGACGGCGAGGCTCTTGGCCTTGCCCTTCTGCTCCTCCACCAGGACCAGGAAGCGCCCGTCGGGCCCGAAGACGCCGACCGGCCCCGGCGGGAAGGCCGGCATGTCCAGCCGTACGCCGTTGAGCAGCAGCTTGGCGCGCTTCTCGTCCACGTCCCAGCGGGGGAACGCCGACGCGGCGGCCTCGGCCACCGGCATCACGGTCAGCTCCTCCTGGTGCTGGTCGAGCGTCCGCGCCGCGTCCAGTCCGTAGGGCCCGACCCGGGTGCGGCGCAGCGCGGTCAGATGGCCGCCCACGCCGAGTCCGGCGCCCAGGTCCCGGGCGATCGCGCGGATGTACGTACCCGAGGAGCAGACGACCGAGACCACCAGGTCGACGACCGGGGTGCCGTCCTCGGCGACCTCCTGGCGGACGTCGTAGACGTTGAAGGACGAGATCGTCACCGGCCGGGCCGGGATCTCGAACTCCTCGCCGCCGCGCACCCGCGCGTAGGACCGCTTGCCGTCGATCTTGATGGCGCTGACCTTGGACGGCACCTGCATGATCGGTCCGGTCAGGGCCGCGACGCCGGCGTCGATGCCGTCACGGGTCACCCCGGAGGCGTCGGTGGACGAGGTGATCTCGCCCTCCGCGTCGTCCGTGACGGTGTTCTGGCCGAGCCGGATCGTGCCGAGGTACTCCTTCTCGGTCAGTGCGAGATGGCCCAGCAGCTTGGTGGCCTTCTCGACACCGAGCACGAGAACGCCCGTCGCCATCGGGTCCAGGGTGCCGGCGTGGCCGACCCGGCGGGTGCGGGCGATGCCGCGCATCTTGGCGACGACGTCATGCGAAGTGAAGCCGGACGGCTTGTCGACGATGACAAGGCCGTCCGGCGTTTTCTGCGGTGTCATTCGGAGGCGGTGTCCTCGTCGTTCTCGTCATCCGCCTTGCGGTACGGGTCGGCACCACCGGCGTACGTGGCGCCCGAGGACGCCTCGCGCACCCGTGCGTCCGAGGCACGCGCCCGGTCGAGCAGGTCCTCGATGGCCTTGGCGTTGCCCGGCAGGGCGTCCGCCACGAAGGCCAGCGTGGGCGTGAACTTCGTCCCCGCCGCCGCTCCGACCGCCGACCGCAGGATGCCCTTGGCACTCTCCAGACCGGCCGCGGCGCTCGCCCGCTCCTCGTCGTCGCCGTAGACCGTGTAGAAGACCGTGGCCTCCCGCAGGTCACCGGTGACCCGGGTGTCCGTGATCGTCACGTGCGTACCCAGACGCGGGTCCTTGATACCGCGCTGCAGTTTCTCGGCGACCACCTCCTGGATGAGGTCCGCCAGCTTTTTCGCCCGCGCGTTGTCGGCCACTGGTCCGTCTCCTTCTTCGCCTTGCTCAATCGTCTTCGTCGCTGTGCAGCCGCCGCCGTACGGACAGCAGCTCCACTTCCGGCCGTGCGGCCACCAGTCGCTCGCACCGGTCCAGAACATCTGTGAGGTGTCCGGTGTCCCCGGAGACCACGGCAAGGCCGATCTCGGCCCTGCGATGGAGATCCTGACCGCCCACCTCCGCCGCGCTCACCGCGTATTTCCGCTGGAGCTCGGCGACGATCGGACGGACGACTGAGCGCTTCTCCTTCAACGACCGTACGTCGCCGAGAAGCAGATCGAAGGACAGTGTCCCCACATACATGTATGTCCGGATGTCCCGCCGGTTCGGGTTCGCGCCCTGCCAGTGCTTGGCAGGGACACCAGAACCGTACACGGAACGGCCGGGGCCGATCGACGGAAATACGACCCGTCGACCGGCCCCGACTGTTGAGGAGAGGTCCGGGGGTGTCCCCCCGGAATCCCCCGTTGATCAGCCTCGCGGCTTCTCGCGCATCTCGTACGTCGCGATGACGTCGTCGATCTTGATGTCGTTGAAGTTTCCGAGGTTGATACCGCCCTCGAAGCCTTCGCGGATCTCGGTGACGTCGTCCTTGAAGCGGCGCAGACCGGAGATGTTGAGGTTCTCCGCGATGACCTTGCCATCGCGCAGCAGGCGCGCCTTGGTGTTGCGCTTGACCTCGCCGGAGCGGACCAGCACACCGGCGATGTTGCCCAGCTTGGACGAGCGGAAGATCTCGCGGATCTCCGCCGTACCGAGCTCGACCTCTTCGTACTCCGGCTTGAGCATGCCCTTGAGGGCCGCCTCGATCTCCTCGATGGCCTGGTAGATCACCGAGTAGTAGCGGACGTCGACGCCCTCGCGCTCCGCCATCTGCTGGGCACGCCCGGCAGCGCGGACGTTGAAGCCGATGACGATGGCGTCGGAGCCGGTCGCCAGGTCGATGTCCGACTCGGTGACCGCACCCACACCGCGGTGCAGGACCCGGATGTCGACCTCGTCGCCGACGTCGAGCTGGAGCAGCGAGGACTCGAGAGCCTCCACCGAACCGGACGCGTCGCCCTTGATGATGAGGTTGAGCTCCTGGACCAGACCGGCCTTGAGCGCCTCGTCCAGGTTCTCCAGGGAGAACCGGACACCCTTGCGGGCGAAGTTGGCGTTGCGCTCACGGGCGGCACGCTTCTCGGCGATCTGACGGGCCGTACGGTCCTCGTCGACCACCAGGAAGTTGTCGCCGGCGCCCGGGACGTTGGTGAGACCGAGCACGAGGACGGGGGTCGACGGACCCGCTTCCTCGACGTTGTTGCCGTTGTCGTCGAGCATCGCCCGGACTCGGCCGTACGCGTCGCCGACCACCATCGTGTCGCCGATGCGCAGCGTTCCGCGCTGGACGAGGACGGTGGAGACGGCACCGCGGCCGCGGTCGAGGTGGGACTCGATCGCAATACCCTGCGCGTCCTGCTCCGGGTTGGCCCGCAGGTCGAGCGAGGCGTCGGCGGTGAGGACGACGGCCTCCAGGAGGGACTCGATGTTGAGGCCCTGCTTGGCGGAGATGTCGACGAACATCGTGTCGCCGCCGTACTCCTCGGCCACCAGACCGAACTCGGTGAGCTGACCGCGCACCTTGGTCGGGTCCGCGCCCTCGACGTCGATCTTGTTGACCGCGACCACGATCGGCACGTCGGCCGCCTTGGCGTGGTTCAGCGCCTCGATCGTCTGGGGCATCACACCGTCGTTCGCCGCCACCACGAGGATCGCGATGTCGGTGGACTTCGCACCACGGGCACGCATGGCGGTGAACGCCTCGTGACCCGGGGTGTCGATGAAGGTGATCCTGCGGTCCTCGCCGTTGACCTCGGAGGAGACCTGGTACGCACCGATGTGCTGCGTGATGCCGCCGGCCTCGCCCGCGACGACGTTCGTCTTGCGGATCGCGTCCAGAAGCCGGGTCTTACCGTGGTCGACGTGACCCATGACGGTCACGACCGGCGGACGGGAGACCAGGGCCTCTTCGCCGCCCTCGTCCTCGCCGAACTCGATGTCGAAGGACTCGAGCAGCTCGCGGTCCTCCTCCTCGGGGCTGACGATCTCAAGGACGTAGTTCATCTCGTCCGCGAGCAGCCTGAGGGTGTCGTCGGAGACGGACTGCGTCGCCGTGACCATCTCGCCGAGGTTCATCATCACGGCGACGAGCGACGCCGGGTTGGCGTTGATCTTCTCCGCGAAGTCGGTGAGGGAGGCACCGCGCGACAGACGGACGGACTGTCCGTTGCCGCGAGGCAGCATGACGCCGCCCACCGACGGGGCCTGCATGGCCTCGTACTCCTGGCGCCTCTGCCGCTTCGACTTGCGACCACGACGCGCGGGACCGCCGGGACGGCCGAACGCACCCTGTGTGCCACCACGGCCGCCGGGGCCGCCGGGACGTCCACCGAAGCCGGGACGGCCGCCGAAGCCGCCGCCACCGCCGGGACGACCCGCACCGCCACCGCCGCCACCGGGACGACCGGCGAAACCGCCGCCACCGCCACCGGGACCGGCCGGACGGCCTGCGAAGCCACCGCCGCCGGGACGGCCTGCGCCGCCACCGCCGGGACGACCGCCGCCACCGGGACCACGGCCACCGCCGGGGCCACCACCGGGACGCGGGCCGGCAGCGGGACGCTGCGGCATCATGCCCGGGTTCGGACGGTTACCGCCCGGGGCACCGCCCGGACGGGGAGCCTGCGGACGGGGCATGCCGCCCGGGGTCGGACGGGCGCCGCCCTGACCCTGGGGACGCGGAGCTCCACCGGGGCCGCCCTGCGGACGCGGGGCGCCCGGACGGTCCTGGCCGCCACCGGGACGCGGGGCGCCGCCGGGACGGGGCGCCTGCGGACGGGCCATGCCCGTCGAGCCACCGGAGGTGAAGGGGTTGTTGCCCGGACGGGGACCGGCCGGACGGGCGCCGGGGCGCGGTGCGCCCTGGCCCGCGGGACGTGCGGGGCGGTCGCCGCCGCGCTCGCCGCCACGGCCGCCGTCACGCTGGCCACCGTCACGCTGACCGCCGGCCGGGGCCGGACGGCCACCGGTCGGACGGGGCCCGGGGGTGGCACCCGCGGGACGCGGGGCCTGCTGCTGCGGGGCAGCCTGCTGGGCCGGAGCCGGAGCCGAGAACTCGGCGGCGGGCACCGGGGTGACCGGAGCGGGCTTGGGCGCGGGCTTCGGGCCCGGACGCGGGCCGGCAGCCGGCGCGGAAGGCGCTGCGGGGGTGCTGCTCACCGGTGCGGCGGGGGCCGGCTTGGGGGCCGGGGCGCCGGGCTTCGGGGCAGCGGGACGTGCCGCAGCGGCCGGGGAGGGCGCTGCGGGCTTTGCGGGCGTCGCCTTGCGGGGCGCGCCAGGCTTTGCAGCGGACTTGCCGGCGTTGCCGCCGGGCCCCTGCAGTGCGTCAGTCAACTTGCGTACAACCGGCGCCTCGATCGTCGAGGACGCCGAACGGACGAATTCACCGAGTTCTTGGAGCTTGGCCATGACGACCTTGCTCTCGACGCCGAACTCCTTGGCGAGTTCGTATACCCGGACCTTAGCCACTTCGCTCCTTTTAGGTCCGGGTTACCGCCGGACCGTCGCTACTTCATGGGCGTACTCATCGCGTACTCATCGAGTGCTCATCGCAATCTCGACCTACTTCCAACTCGCGAGGTACCTGACCGCACGGGGTCCCGTGCCGTTCATTTCTTACGGTGTCACCCGCTCGACGAACCGCTGCACTGCGGCGGGGTCGAACGGCCCCTTGGCCTTGAAGGCCCGGGGGAAGGCCCGGCGGCGAACCGCCAGGTCCAGACAGACAGAGGCGGGGTGTACATATGCACCCCGGCCGGGCAGCGTACCGCGAGGATCGGGGACGCAGGCGTCCCCGTCCGCGACGATGCGCAGCAGCTCGCTCTTGGCCGCCCGCTCCCGGCATCCCACACAGGTTCGCTCAGGGCAAGCACGGGCGTGCGTCCGGCCAGACACGGCTAAGTCTACCTCCCCGCACCGACCTCACCCCTTTGGGGCAAAAATCGAACGGATGTTGTCGTGATCTCAGCGGCATTGCCACTGAGAAATATTCCCGACGACGCCGGTTCAGCGCCGCTCGGACCGCTCGCGGGCCCGTTCGGCACGCTCCCGGTCGGCGACGTCGCGCTCGGCGTCGGTCTCGGTGTCCGGGCGGATGTCGATGCGCCAGCCGGTGAGACGGGCGGCGAGGCGGGCATTCTGCCCCTCCTTGCCGATCGCCAGCGACAGCTGGTAGTCCGGCACGGTGACCCGGGCGGACCGGGCGCCGAGGTCGACGACCTCGACCTCGCTCACCCGTGCGGGCGACAGCGCGTTGGCCACCATCTCGGCCGGGTCGTCCGACCAGTCCACGATGTCGATCTTCTCGCCGTGCAGCTCGGCCATGACATTGCGCACCCGGCCGCCCATCGGGCCGATGCAGGCGCCCTTGGCGTTCAGCCCGGAGCGGGTCGAACGGACCGCGATCTTGGTGCGGTGACCGGCCTCGCGGGCGATGGCACAGATCTCGACGGAACCGTCGGCGATCTCCGGCACCTCCAGCGCGAAGAGCTTCTTCACCAGGTTGGGGTGGGTCCGCGACAGCGTCACGGACGGGCCCCGGACACCCTTGGCGACCCGTACGACGTAGGTGCGCAGCCGCAGGCCGTGGGTGTACTCCTCGCCCGGCACCTGCTCCTGCACCGGCAGGATCGCTTCCAGCTTGCCGATGTCGACCAGGACGTTCTTCGGGTCCTTGCCCTGCTGGACGACGCCGGTGACGACATCGCCCTCGTGGCCCGCGTACTCACCGAAGGTCCTGTCGTCCTCGGCGTCGCGCAGCCGCTGCAGGATGACCTGCTTGGCGGTGGTCGCGGCGATCCGGCCGAACCCGGACGGGGTGTCGTCGAACTCCTTGGGCTCCTGGCCCTCTTCCAGGTCGGCCGGGTCCTCCTTCGCCCACACCGTCACATGGCCGCGCTCGTCGAGCTTCACTCGCGCGCGGCGGTGGCTTCCGTCGGTACGGTGGTAGGCGATGAGGAGGGCCGACTCGATCGCCTCGACGAGCACGTCGAAGGGGATCTCCTTGTCCTGTGCCAAGCCCTTCAAGAGCTTCACATCGATGTCCACGGCTACGCCTCCTCTTCCTTCTTGTCCTTGCGGCTGAATTCGATCTCCACGCGCGCCTTGGCGATCTCGTCGAAGGCGACCCGGCGGGACGTGGGCTTGCGGCCCTTGACGCCCGGCACTTCGAGGTCGAGGCCTTCTTCGTCCACGGCGAGGATGCGGGCCACCAGCTCGCCGCCCTCGCGCAGATGCAGCTTGGCCAGGCGGCCCGTGGCACGTACGTAGTGGCGGTGCTCCGTCAGCGGACGGTCGGCACCGGGGGAACTGACTTCGAGGACGTACTCGTCGTCGCCCATCGCGTCGGTCTCGTCGAGCTTCTCGGAGATCGCGCGGCTCAGCTCGGCGCAGGCGTCCAGCTCGACGCCCTCTTCGGAGTCCACGATGATCCGCAGCACGCGGCGGCGGCCGGCCCGGGACACCTCGATCTCTTCGAGATCAAGCTGTTCGGCGCTGACGAGCGGTTCGAGCAGCCCGCGCAGCCTCTCGCTCTGGGTGGTGCTCATCCGGGTGACTCCTCGGCCGCGTGTGCTGTTGTGGGGATCGTCGCGTGTCAGGTCAAAGGGTATCCGGTCCCGAGGGGTGTTGCCGTCCGCCGGCTCCGCGGCCGCGGGTACGCTCGCCTGCGGTGATCACTTCAGGACAGATCCAGTCAAGTCAGGGCCAGGAAGCTGGGCCCGAAGGAGAACAGGTGCGGCGCACGGGGACGACGCGCAGAGGTGTGTTCGGCGCGACGGGGGCGATCGCCCTCGGGGCGGTGCTGGCCGGCTGCGGTGACGGGCCCGGCAGCGGGAAGGACTCCGGCCGGTCCGGGGCGGCGACCGCGGCCGAGCAGGCCTCGGCGGCACGGGCCGAGAAGAAGATCCGGGCGGCGGCCGCCCGGACCAGTCTGGAACTGCTCGGCGGGTACGAGCACGTGGTCAGGGCCCATCCGGCGACCGCCGCGGGGCTCGCGCCACTGCGGGACGCGGTGCGCGCCCACGCGAAGGCGCTGGCCCCCGGCGGCGCGCAGGCGCTCGCCTTCACGCGGTCGCGCGCGACCGACGCCCGGTCCGCCGTCAGGGAGCTGGCCGCGGCGGAGCGCCGTGCCGCGGACGCGCATCTGGCGGCCCTGATGGAGGCCCCGCCGGAGCTGGCCCGGCTGCTGGCGTCGATCGCGGCGGCGGGCGCGGCCCACGCCTATCTGCTGACCGGACTGGCCAAGGAGACCTCGTCATGAGCGCCGGGACACGGAACGCCGCACAGGCGGCCCTGGCCGCCGAACACGCGGCGGTGTACGGGTACGGGGTGGTCGGCGGCCGGGTCGCCGAGAACCGCCGGGCCGAGGCGACAGCGGCCTACCACGCGCACCGGGCCCGGCGCGACGCGCTGACGCGGACCGTGCGCGGGCTGGGCGGTGAGCCGGTGGCGGCGCAGGCCGCGTACGCTCTGCCGTTCGCCGTGCCGGACCCGGCCGCGGCGGTGCGGCTGGCGGCCGTGCTGGAGGACCGGGTCGCGGGCGTGTACTCCGATCTCGTACGGGCCGCCGAGGGGCCGCTCAGGCGGGAGGCCGCCGACGCGCTGCGGGAGGCCGCGGTGCGCGCGGTCCGCTGGCGGGGCGGCAGCGTAGCCTTTCCCGGGCTCGCGGAGCGGGCCTCCGAAGGCACCGGCGCGAGCGCCGGGGCCGCCGCGAAGAGCGGGGCCGGCGGGGCGAGCGGGTCCGGTGGGACGAACGGGTCCGGTGGGACGCACTGAAAGAGCTCTGAAAGGGAACAAGGCACGTATGGGTTTCGAACCGCCGCAGCGTCTGGTGCGGGCGCTGGGCGAGTCGTACGGGGACGAAGGCGCCGCCGACTGGCTCGCGCGGCTTCCCGCACTGACCGAGGAAGCACTGTCCGCCACCGGGCAGGACACGACCGTGGAGCGGGTGGCCGCCCCGGGCGGCCGCAGCAGTCTGGTCCTGCTGGTGACCTGCGCCGACGGCACCCCGGCCGCGCTGAAGATCGCGCCGCCCGGGGCCGAGCCCGAGCTCGAACGGGCGGCGCTGGCCCACTGGAACGGCTGGGGCGCGGTGCAGCTCGTCGCATCCGGACCCGGCGCACTGCTGCTGGAGCGGCTGCACCCCGAGGTGTCGCTGCGTTCGCTGCCGGAGGCGAAGGCGCTGCTGGAGGCGGCGGGAACGGTGCGCCGGCTGTGGGTCGAGCCGCCGGCCGGGCACGGTTTCGAGACGGTCGCCGAACGGACCGGGCGCCGTGTCGCACCGATGCGGGCGGGCGCGGCGGCCGACCCGGGCCTGGAGCCGCTGGTCTCCGCGGCGCTCGCGGCTCGCGAGGAGCTGGTCGCCCACTCCCCCGAACTCCTGCTGCTGCACGGCAACTTCCGGCAGAGCAAGGTGCTGGCCGGGGAGCGGGTGCCGTGGCTGACGGTCGGCCCGGAGCCGCTGGTCGGTGAGCGTGCCTACGATCTGGCGCGGCTGGTGCGCGACCGCGTCGAGGATCTGATCGCCTCGCCCGGCGGCGCGGTGACGGCCCGCCGCCGGGTCAAGAAGCTGGCCGATTCGCTGGACGTGGACCGGGAGCGGCTGCACGGCTGGACGCTGTTCCGTGCCGTGGAGTCGGGAACCCGGGCGCTGGCGGCCGGCCGCCGCCAGGAGGGCGAGCTGACGCTGGAGTTCGCGAGCTGGCTGTAGGACGACGGAAGGCCGCAGGCCCCCCGCGTACGGTGCGCGGGGGGCCTGCGGCCTTCCGGGGTGTCAGGCGGTGAGGCGGGCGATCGCCTCGTCGACGGTGAGCTCCTCGCGCTCGCCGGTGCGGCGGTCCTTCAGCTCCAGGACGCCCTCGGCCGAGCGGCGGCCGGCGACCAGGATCTTCGGCACGCCGATGAGCTCGGAGTCGGTGAACTTGACGCCGGGCGAGACGCCCGGACGGTCGTCGACCAGGACGCGCAGACCCGCGGCGTTCAGCTTCTCGGAGACGTCCAGGGCCAGTTCGGTCTGGAGCGCCTTGCCCGCCGCGACGACGTGCACATCGGCCGGGGCGATCTCGCGGGGCCAGCACAGGCCCTTGTCGTCGGCGGTCTGCTCGGCGAGCGCGGCTACGGCGCGGGAGACGCCGATGCCGTACGAGCCCATGGTGACGCGGACGGGCTTGCCCTGCTGGCCGAGGACGTCGAGCGAGAAGATGTCGGCGTACTTGCGGCCGAGCTGGAAGATGTGGCCGATCTCGATGGCGCGGTCCACCCGGAGTCCGCTGCCGCAGTTGGGGCAGGGGTCGCCCGCCTCGACGACGACGACGTCGAGGTAGTCGTCGACCTCGAAGTCACGGCCCGCGACGACGTTCCTCGCGTGCTTGCCCTCCTTGTTGGCACCCGTGATCCAGGCAGTGCCGGCGGCGACGCGCGGGTCGGCGATGTAGCGGACCTTCTCCAGTCCCTGCGGGCCGACGTAGCCGCGTACCAGGTCCTCGCGGCCCTCGAAGTCCTCGGCGGTGACCAGTTCGACGACGGCGGGCGCGAGGTGCTCGCCGAGCTTGCCGAGGTCGACCTCGCGGTCGCCGGGCACGCCCACGGCCACGATCTCGCCGTCGACCTTGACCAGCAGGTTCTTCAGGGTCGCGGAGGCCTCGACGCCCAGGTGCGCGGCGAGGGTCTCGATGGTCGGGGTGTCGGGGGTGTCCAGCTCCTCGACGGGGCCGTGCGCGGAACCGTCCGCGGCGACCGCCTTGAAGGTGACGGCCTCGGTGTTGGCGGCGTAGTCGCAGTTCGGGCAGTCGACGAAGGTGTCCTCGCCGGCGGGCGCGGGCGCCAGGAACTCCTCGGAGGCGGAGCCGCCCATGGCGCCGGAGACGGCGGAGACGATCCGGTGGTCGAGGCCGAGGCGCTCGAAGATCCGGATGTAGGCGGCGCGGTGCAGCTGGTACGCCTCGGCGAGACCCTCGTCGGTGGTGTCGAAGGAGTACGAGTCCTTCATCTGGAACTCGCGGCCGCGCAGCACACCGGCGCGGGGGCGGGCCTCGTCGCGGTACTTGGTCTGGATCTGGTACAGGATCACGGGCAGGTCCTTGTAGGACGAGCACATGTCCTTGACGACCTGGGTGAAGATCTCCTCGTGGGTGGGGCCGAGGAGGTAGTCGGCGCCCTTGCGGTCCTTGAGCCGGAACAGCAGGTCGCCGTACTCGTCGTAGCGGCCGCTCGCCTCGTACGCCTCCTTGGGCAGCAGTGCGGGCAGCAGCACCTCCTGGCCGCCGATGGCGTCCATCTCCTCGCGCACGACGCGGGTGATGTTCTCCAGGACCTTCTTGCCGAGCGGCAGCCAGGTCCAGATTCCGGCCGCGGTGCGACGTACGTATCCGGCCCGGACGAGCAGCTTGTGGTTGAGCGTCTCGGCGTCGGCCGGGTCGTCGCGCAGTGTCTTGATCATCAATCGGGACATGCGCTGGACCTGGGCCATGATGAACTCCTGCTCGGAAGGGTGATGTGCAGGAGGTTAGCCGGGCGGTGCGGGTGGGCGGAAATCCATTGCCCGCGGTACTAGCCCTTGCGACGCAGGGGGAGCGGGGCTCCCATCACCGCGTAGGGCTTGGGAGCGCTGGGGAAGAGCACCTGCCGGGCCAGGTCCTGGTAGCCGAGACTGCGGTACAGGCCACGTGCCGGGCTCTCGGTGTCGATGGCCGAGAGGATGGACCGGGGCTGGTCGACGGCGTCGGTGATGGCGGTGATCAGTGTGCGTCCGATGCCCCGGTTCTGGAACTCCGGCAGGACGTGCAGCTCGGTGATGACGAACGAGTCGTCGAGCCAGTGCACGCTGCCGGTGGCGCGGAGGTACGGCTCGACGACGGTGGACCACCACTGGCCGCGCTCGTTGGGCATGCCGTAGACGAAGCCGACGAGCCGCCCGCCGGCGGTGGTGGCGCCGAGGGCGCGGGCGTGGGGGTGGTCGAGGTGTCTGAGGACGATGTGGCGCCGTACCTCGACCTCTTCGGGCCCCAGGCCGAAGGCGACAGCCTGTACGGCGAGCGCCTCGTCCACGCGCGCGGCGAGGTCGACCGGCCCGATCCGGACGCTGGGAATGCGGGGGCCGCCCCCGGAAACTGCTGCCATGCGCCGACCCTACTGGCCCCGGTGGGCAACGGGGTACGGATGGGTGGCCGTCGGCCACCGGCCGGTCAGAACAGCACGCTCATGAACGCGCCGGTCTCCTTGAAGCCGACCCGGGCGTAGGACCGGCGCGCGGGGGTGTTGTAGTCGTTCACGTAGAGGCTGACGACGGGGGCGACCTCGGCGAGCGCGTAGCGCACGACCGCCGCCATGCCGGTTTCGGAGAGTCCGCGGCCGCGGTGTTCGGGCGCCACCCAGACGCCCTGGATCTGGCAGGCCTGCGGGGTCGCGGCGCCGATCTCGGCCTTGAAGACGACCTTGCCGTCGTCGATCCGGGCGAACGAGCGGCCGGCTCCGATGAGTTCGGCGACGCGTGCCTGGTAGAGGAGTCCGCCGTCGCCCGCGAGCGGGGAGATACCGACCTCCTCGGTGAACATCGCCACGCAGGCCGGCATCAGGATGTCCATCTCGTCCTTGCGGATCCGGCGGACCAAGGGGTCGGGGGTCACATCGGCGGACGGGCTCTCGGTGACCATCAGCGGCTGGTTCGCCCGGACCTCGCGGGCCGGGCCCCAGCCGGGTTCGAGCAGCCGCCACAGCTGGGCGGTGGGCTCGGCGGGGCCGACGATCGAGGAGCAGCGGCGGCCGGCCCGGCGGGCGCGGTCGGCGAAGGCCCGGACGGCTTCGGGGGTGGCGCAGATGGGGACGAGGTTGGCGCCCGAGTAGCAGAGCGAGCGGAGCCGTCCGTCGGCGTACCAGCCCCACATCTCGCCGCCGAGGCGCCAGGGGTCCAGGCCTGCGATCTGGACGCGGGACGTCACGAAGGCGTTGGCGACGGGCTCGCTCTCCAGGACGGCGAGAGCGGCTCCGAGGTCGCTGGGTTCGAGGACCCGGGTGGTGGTCTGCGTCAACACGAGGGGGCCTCACCATGCGGTCTGCTGATTTCCGCACTGTAACCGAAGCGGATCGTCCGTGCCGCCCGTGCCTGTGAACAGGGGCTGCGGCAGGCCGTGAGGTCACTCACGGCAGCGCCCCGCCGGACGGCGTTCGTCCGGCGGGGCGCTGTGGTGCGGGTCATCGGTTCAGCTGACGGAGACCTCGGGCTCGCCGGAGGCGATGCCGTCCTTCTCCATCTG
>NZ_ML123044.1:56996-115777 GCF_003846175.1 Streptomyces sp. ADI95-17
CTTGCGGCTGACCCTACGGTCGGCGAGCTTGGTCGGAACGGACGGAATTCCGAGAGAAATCGCAGTCATGCGCTGAGCATCCCCAAGGTGTGGATCAAGGTCCCGAGATCGGCGGGCTCCGGCCTTCGAGGTTACGGCACCGGAGGCGGCGCGGAGCACACCGCGTACGGGAGTGCCACACAAAAGCGACGGCCCGGACACACACTGTGTGCCGGGCCGTCACTCGTGGTGCATGTGGTGCTCGGTGGGTCAGGAGATCTTGACCGGATTCACGATGTCGGCGACGAGCACCAGCAGTGTGAAGCAGATGAAGACCCCGGCGACGACATAGGCGACCGGCATCAGCTTGGCCACGTCGAACGGGCCCGGGTCGGGGCGCCGGAAGACCCGGGCCAGATTGCGGCGCAGGGCCTCCCAGAGCGCTCCGGCGATGTGCCCGCCGTCGAGCGGCAGCAACGGGAGCATGTTGAAGAGGAACAGCGACAGGTTGAAGCCGGCCAGCAGGAACAGCATCATCGCGATCTGGTTCTGCGCCGGTACGTCCAGCGTCATCACCTCGCCGCCGATCCTGGCCGCGCCGACCACACCGACCGGGGAGTCCGCCGCCCGTTCGCCGTCGCCGAAGGCCGCGTCCCACAGGCCCGGGATCTTGGACGGGAGGGCGATGATCGAGTCGACACCGTTCTCGATCATGTCTCCCATGCGGAGGACCGAGTCACCGAAGGAGAGCGGGACGATCTCGGTCTGGGCGGCGAAGCCGAGGTAGCCGGCCTGCACGAAGTCGCCGGGGACCACTTCGCCCTTGGAGTCCTTCTTCGCCACCAGGTTCTTCTTGAGGACGGCGTGGAGGGTCTTCTCCTGGCCGTCGCGCCGGACCGTGATGGTGGCGGGGCCGATGGTGTCGCGGATCCTGTCGGAGAGCGTGGCCCAGTCGTCGACCTTCTGTCCGTCGAAGGCGACGATCGTGTCGCCCTTCTTGAGCCCGGCCGCCAGTGCGGGCGAGACCGGGTCGGACTTCTTGCACTTGTCGCGGTTCTCGCTCTGCTCGATCACGCACTTCTGGACACCGGCCACCTCGGTGGTCTGGGTCTGGAAGCCGAAGGTCATCGCCACGCCCAGGAAGATCGCGACCGCGAGGACCAGGTTCATGAACGGTCCGGCGAACATCACGATGACGCGCTTCCACGGCTTGCGCGTGTAGAACAGGCGCTTCTCGTCACCCGGTTCGAGCTCTTCGAAGGCGGCGGACCTGGCGTCCTCGATCATGCCGCGCCAGGGCGAGGTGGACCGCGCCTCCAGGCGCCCGTCCGGTCCGGGCGGGAACATGCCGATCATGCGGATGTAGCCGCCGGCCGGGATGGCCTTGATCCCGTACTCGGTGTCGCCCTTCTTCCGGGACCAGACCGTCGGCCCGAAGCCCACCATGTACTGGGGGACGCGGATGCCGAAGAGCTTCGCGGTCGACAGGTGCCCCAGCTCGTGCCAGGCGATCGAGAACAGCAGACCGATGGCGAAGACGACGATGCCCAGAATCGTCAGCAGGACCGTCGTAATACTCATGCGCGCGCCTCCGCTGTCGCTTTCGCCGAGAGTTCACGGGCCCGGGCTCGTGCCCAGGTCTCCGCTTCCAGGACGTCTGCGACCGTGAGCGAAGTTCCCGTGGCGGGGGTGCCGTGTTCGGCCACCACCGCCGTGACCGTATCCATGATTCCGTTGAACGGCAGCCGTCCTGCGAGGAATGCGTCGACACATTCCTCGTTGGCGGCGTTGAAGACGGCCGGTGCGGTGGCGCCGAGGGTGCCGACGTGCCTGGCCAGGCCCACGGACGGGAAGGCCTCGTCGTCGAGCGGGAAGAACTCCCAGCTGGACGCCTTCGACCAGTCGAAGGCGGGCGCGGCGTCCGGGACGCGCCGGGGCCAGCCGAGGCCGATGGCGATCGGGCCGCACATGTCCGGGGGTGTGGCCTGGGCGAGGGTGGAGCCGTCGGTGAACTCCACCATGGAGTGGACGTACGACTGGGGGTGGACCACGACCTCGATCCGGTCGAACGGGATGTCGTACAGGAGATGCGCCTCGATGACCTCAAGGCCCTTGTTGACCAGGGTGGCGGAGTTGACCGTGATGACCGGTCCCATGGCCCAGGTCGGGTGGGCGAGGGCCTGCTCGCGGGTGACGTCCGCCAGTTCGCTCCTGGTCCGTCCCCGGAAGGGGCCGCCGGAGGCGGTGACGACGAGCTTGCGTACGTCGGCGCGGGTGCCGGCGCCGAGCGCCTGGAAGAGTGCGGCGTGCTCGGAGTCGACCGGGATGATCTGGCCGGGCTTCGCCAGCGCCTTGACCAGCGGGCCGCCGACGATCAGCGACTCCTTGTTGGCCAGGGCGAGCGTGCGGCCCGCTTCGAGCGCGGCGAGGGTGGGGGCGAGTCCGATCGAGCCGGTGATTCCGTTGAGCACGGTGTGGCAGTCGCCCGCCGCCAGCTGCGCGGCCGCGTCGGGCCCTGCCAGGATCTCGGGGAGCGGCTCGCCCGTCCCGTACTGCTCCCGCAGCGCCTCGCGGAGGGCCGGTACGGCGTCCGGCGCGGCGACGGCGACGGTACGCACCCGCAGCCGGCGCGCCTGCTCGGCGAGGAGGGCGACCCGTCCGCCCGCGGCGGAGAGCGCGGTGACCCGGAAGAGGTCGGGGTTGCGCAGCACCAGGTCGATGGCCTGGGTGCCGATGGATCCGGTCGAGCCGAGGATGACGAGATCCCGGCGGCCTTCCGCGGCATCGAAGACGAGGTGCGGGTCGGCGAGGGGGGCAGGACTGTCGCTCATGCCCCCCATTGTTGCCGCATCGCCTGTGCGTGTGGACAGTGCGTCCCGTCCACCGGGGCGTTCGGGCCGGACGGGGCACGTCGGCGGATGGACGTGCCCCGTCCGGCGGCGGGTGGTTCAGCGGACGGTCCGGTGGACGTTCTCCCTGGTGGACGGTCCCGGGGTGGCGTCGGCGATCCAGGGTCCTTCGCCGCTCGGGTCGATGACGCCTTCTTCCAGCCAGGTGTACGCGCCGGACAGGACGCCGTCGACCAGGCGCCGGTCCAGGTCGTCGGTGTTGGACCACAGGCGGGTGAAGAGTTCCTCGACGCGGACCCGGGACTGGTGGCAGAACACGTCGGCGAGCCGGTAGGCCTCGCGTCCGTGGTCGTCCGTGGAGCGCAGCAGTTCGGCGCGGACGCAGGCGGCGCTCATCGCGAAGAGTTCGGCGCCGATGTCGACGATCCGGCCGAGGAAGCCCTGTTTGGTCTCCATCCGGCCCTGCCAGCGCGACATGGCGTAGAAGGTGGAGCGGGCCAGTCTGCGCGAGGCGCGTTCCACGTAGCGCAGATGGGCGGCCAGGTCGGGGTGGCCGGGAGGGTTGAACTCCCCGTACGTACGCGGCAGTTGCCCCGGTCCGGTGACGAGGCGGGGCAGCCAGCGGGCGTAGAAGCCGGCCGCGTTCGCGCCTGCCTTCGCCTTGGCGGAGAGGGGTTTGTCGGGGTCGATGATGTCCCCGGCGACCTTCAGATGGGCGTCGACGGCCTCGCGGGCGATCAGCAGATGCATGATCTCGGTGGAGCCCTCGAAGATCCGGTTGATCCGCAGGTCGCGCAGGAGTTGTTCGGCGGGTACGGCCCGCTCGCCGCGGGCGGCGAGGGAGTCGGCGGTCTCGAAGCCGCGGCCGCCCCGGATCTGGACGAGCTCGTCCGCCATCAGGCAGCCCATCTCGGAGCCGTAGAGCTTGGCCAGGGCCGCTTCGATGCGGATGTCGTTGCGGTTCTCGTCGGCCATCTGGGAGGCGAGGTCGACCACCGCTTCGAGGGCGAAGGTGGTCGCGGCGATGAAGGAGATCTTGGCACCGACGGCCTCGTGCCGGGCGACCGGTCTGCCCCACTGCTCGCGGACCGCGGACCATTCGCGGGCGATCTTCAGGCACCACTTCCCGGCGCCGACGCACATGGCGGGCAGCGAGAGCCGACCCGTGTTGAGCGTGGTGAGGGCGATCTTGAGCCCGGCGCCCTCGGGGCCGATGCGGTTGGCGGCCGGGACCCGGACCCGGTGGAAGCGGGTGACGCCGTTCTCCAGTCCGCGCAGGCCCATGAAGGCGTTGCGGTTCTCGACGGTGATGCCCGGGGAGTCCGCCTCGACGACGAAGGCCGTGATGCCGCCCTTGTGGCCTTCCGACTCGGGCACCCGGGCCATCACGACGAGCAGGTCGGCGACGACGCCGTTGGTCGTCCAGAGCTTCACCCCGTCCAGGACGTAGTCGGGCCCGTCCGGGACGGCCGAGGTGGCGAGCCGGGCCGGGTCGGAGCCGACGTCCGGTTCGGTGAGGAGGAACGCCGAGATGTCGGTACGGGCCAGCCGGGGCAGGAAGGTGTCCTTCTGCTCCTGGCTGCCGAAGATCTTCAACGGCTGCGGCACACCGATGGACTGGTGGGCGGAGAGCAGCGCGCCGATGGCCGGGCTGACGGAGCCGACCAGGGCGAGGGCCTTGTTGTAGTAGACCTGGGTGAGGCCGAGGCCGCCGTACTTGGGGTCGATCTTCATCCCGAGCGCGCCGAGTTCCTTGAGGCCGCTGATCACCTCGTCGGGGATTCTCGCCTCGCGCTCGATCAGGGCGCTGTCGATCCTCGTCTCGCAGAACTCGCGCAGCCGGGAGAGGAACGCCTCGCCTCGCCGGACGTCGTCCGCGGGTGGCAGCGGATGCGGGTGGATCAGGTCCAGCCGGAAGCGCCCGAGGAAGAGTTCCTTGGCGAAGCTGGGCTTGTGCCAGTCCTGTTCGCGTGCGGCCTCGGCCACTTGGCGTGCTTCGCGTTCGGTGACCCGGGGCGTGTTCTTCGGTGCGGATGGTGCGGACATGAGGAGCTCACCTCGCCGCGCTGTGAGTGGGTGGACGCGGCCGGTCCGCGGGGGAAGCACCCACGGGTACCAACCGGCTCTACTCGTCCGTATGTACCCGATTCCCGGCACCCCCACCATCCCCAGGGCGCCGATCGGGTCGGGGGCCACTCCACTGACCCGCCTGCGGTGGCGGACACGGCGGAAAGACGGAGATGGCCTGAACCCCCGCACAGTGGGTTCAGGCCATCTCGCTGTCGCCTGCTGTCGTGCTGTCCAGGCGGAACACAGGCGACGTCGGTGGATCGGTCTCGATCCTGTTCGCGGACTACAGGGCGAGGCCGGTGAGGACCAGCACGCGCTCGTAGGTGTAGTCGTCCATGGCGTAGCGGACGCCCTCGCGGCCGACGCCGGACTGCTTGGCGCCGCCGTACGGCATCTGGTCCGCGCGGTAGGAGGGGACGTCGCCGATGATCACGCCGCCGACCTCAAGGGCGCGGTGGGCGCGGAAGGCGGTCTGCAGGTCGTGCGTGAACACGCCTGCCTGCAGGCCGTACTTGGAGGAGTTGACGGCCTCGAACGCCTCGGCCTCGCCGTCCACCTTCTGCACGGACAGCACCGGTCCGAAGACCTCCTCGCAGGAGAGGGTGACGTTGTCCGGGAGCTCGGCGAGCACGGTCGGCGCGTAGGTGGCGCCGTCGCGCTTGCCGCCGGTGAGCAGCTGGGCGCCGGCCCGGACGGCCTCGTCGACCCAGGACTCGACGCGCTTGGCGGCGTCCTCGCTGACCAGCGGGCCGACGTCGGTGGCGGCGTCCGACGGGTCGCCGGTGACCTGGGCCTCGACGGCCGCGACGATCTTCGGGAGCAGCCGGTCGTAGACCGAGGCGTCCGCGATGACGCGCTGCACCGAGATGCAGGACTGGCCGCCCTGGTAGTTGGAGAAGGTCGCGATCCGGGTCGCGGCCCAGTCCAGGTCCTGGTCCGAGGCGTAGTCGCCGAGGACGACCGCCGCGCCGTTGCCGCCGAGCTCCAGGGTGCAGTGCTTGCGGGGCACCGACTCCAGGATCGAGTAGCCGACCGGGCCGGAGCCGGTGAAGGAGATGACCGGGAGGCGCTCGTCCTGGACCAGGGCGGGCATGCGGTCGTTGGGGACGGTCAGCACGGACCACGAACCGGCCGGCAGGTCGGTCTCGGCCAGCAGCTCGCCGAGGATCAGCGAGGAGATCGGCGTGGCCGGGGCGGGCTTCAGGATGATCGGCGCACCGACGGCGATGGCCGGGGCCACCTTGTGGGCGCTCAGGTTCAGCGGGAAGTTGAAGGGCGCGATGCCGAGGACCGTGCCGCGCGGGAAGCGGCGGGTCAGGCCGAGCCGGCCGGTGCCGCCGGCGTCGGTGTCCAGGCGCTGGGCGTCGCCGCCGTTGAAGCGGCGGGCCTCCTCCGAGGCGAACCGGAACACGGAGACGGCGCGGCCGACCTCGCCGCGGGCCCACTTGATGGGCTTGCCGTTCTCGGCGGAGATCAGCTGGGCGATCTCCTCGGTGCGCTCCACCAGACGCCGTACGACGTGGTCGAGTGCGGCGGCCCGGACGTGGGCCGGGGTCGCGGCGAACTCCTCGCGCACGGCGTGCGCGGCCGCGACGGCCTCCTCGATCTGGGCGTCGGTCGGCACGCTGACGGTGCCGACGAGACGGCCGTCCCAGGGGTTGGTGACGTCGAAGCTGTCCTCGCCGGTGGCCTGGCGGCCGGCGAGCCAGAAGGCGTGGGTGGAGGTCATGGAGGTTCCGGCCCTTCGGAGCGGTGGGGATTTCCTGCCCCCACCGTAGGGCCGCACGGCCGTCCTGGCGTTTGTCCGGGGTGGAGCAGTGCGCGCCGGGGACGCTCCGGTTTGTCGGAGGCGGCCGGAACGGATGGCTCCGGTGCGGTGGCTACGCCTCCGGTGCCGACGGGGCGCCGGTCGCCTTGAGCGCCAGCCACAGCTCCATCCGGACGTCCGGGTCGTCCAGCGAGCGGCCCAGGATCTCCTCGACCCGGCGCATCCGGTAGCGCAGGGTGTGGCGGTGCACCCCCAGGTCCGCGGCGGCGGCGTCCCACTGGCCGTGGTGGGCGAGCCAGGCCCGCAGCGAGGCGACGAGGTCGCCGCGTCCCTTGGCGTCGTGCTCGTGCAGGGCGCGGAGCATTCCGTCGGCGAAGGCCCGTACCGCGTCGTCGGCGAGCAGCGGCAGCACCGAGCCGGCCGCCAGTTCCTCGTGCTCGACCAGTGCCCTGCCCCGGCGGCGGGCCACCGACAGGGCCTGCTCGGCCTGCTTGTACGCGGCGGAGACGGCGATCGGGCCGGCCGGTGCGGAGAGGCCCACGACCACCTGGTCCTCCTCCGGCTTGGCCCCTTCGGCGGGCGCCCGCGCCTCCTGGGCCTCCGCGTGGGCCGTGCAGGCGGCGACCGCGGCGCCGCCGTCCGCGGCCAGGACGACGAGCCGGTCGCCCTCGGGGACGGTCAGCAGGGTCTCGCCGGTCCGCAGTGCCGCCGCCTCCATCACCTCGCCGAGCGACGCGGGGGCGGCCGGGTCGGACCCCTCCGCGATGAGCAGCCGGAACGGGGCGTCGAGCAGCCCCCCGTACAGGTCTCCGGCGACGGCCCGGGCGTGGTCCGGCTGGCCGGCGAGCAGCATCCGAAGCACCGCCGCGCCGAGCCGCTGTTCGGCGCCCTGGAGGGACCGGGAGCGGGCGGTTATCAGGGTCAGCAGGGCGACGGCCGAGTGCACGGCGTACCGGTCGGCGGTGCCGAGCGCCGCTCCGGTGCCCACGGCCAGCGCTCCCCTGCCCCGGCGGCCGGTGCCCAGGGACTGGAGTTCGATCCGGTCGTCGGTGTCGCCGACGACGATGCTGGCGGGGGCCGGGCGGTCCCGCAGCCGTTCCACGTCGGGGGTGAGCCGGGCGGCGCGGCGGGCGGCCCATTCGGGGGCGGCGGCGACGACCTGGCCGGCCGCGTCGTACAGCGCGGCCCAGCCGTCGAGGTGGGCGGCGAGCCGGGTGAGGAGTTCGCCGGGTCCGTCGCCCGCGAGGGCGGCCCTGGTCAGTTCCCGCTGCACCTCGAAACCGGCGGTCACGGCCCGGTACTGTTCCTCGGCGATCGCCGAGGAGACGGCCTTGGCGATGGCGATGAACGGGGTGCGGCGGGGTACTTCGAGGAGCGGCAGCTTCGCCTCCTCGGCCGCGTCGATCAGCGCCTGCGGCACTTCGTCGTAGTTGACGCCGACGGCGAAGCCCAGGCCGACGACCCCGGCCCCGGCCAGCCGGCGCACGTACCGCCGCATCGCCTCGGGGTTCTCGGCGTCGAGGTTGGTGGCGGTGACGAGCAGGAACTCGCCGCCCTCCATGTACGGCACGGGGTCGGTCAGCTCGCTGGCGTGTGCCCAGCGCACGGGCGCGTCGAGCCGGTCCGCCCCCGCGCGCACGGTGAGTCTGAGCGCCGAGTGCTGGACGAGCGAGGCGAGAGTGAGGGGCATGGGGACCGCTGGACCTCGGGGAGTCGGTTTTCGCCGTCCCGTATGAACGACTCCTGCCAATTCTGCCAGAGCGGCAGGGTCCGGCATGACCACGGCCAGCGGCGGGGCACGGGCCGTGCCCCGCGCCGCTCAGCCGTTCAGATCCACCAGCAGCGGGGGCACGTGCTCACCGTCGACCGTCGTCATGGAGAGGACCGCGTGGCCCGCGGGCAGCTCGTAGGCCAGTGCGGAGGCGGACCAGCGCTCGCGCTCCACCTGCCGCACGGTGACCGCGTCGACGGTGACCGCCTTGCCGGTGGCGAGCTTGCGCAGCGCGTGCATGGCGCGGGTGAACGGCTGGTCGGCGAAGACCCCGTGCTGGGCCACCTCGCGGACGGAGACCCACTCCTTGCCCCAGGCCTCCGAGAACCGCTTGCCGTCCCAGGTGGTGACACCCGGGAAGATCATGCCGCATCCCACCGCGCCCAGCAGGGCCGCGTGCAGCCCCTCGGGAACGTCGTCGAGGGTGCGCAGCGCGAGTACGGCACCGGCGTTCACCGACCGGAGCCGCCTGATTCCCTGGACGGTCTCGGTGGTGATGGTGTGGGTCGCGTCGTCCAGCACCAGAGAGGCGAAGACCGATCGGTCGGTACGGGCGGCGACGATCGTGTTGAACTGTGCGAGGACGAGGCGGGCCAGCACCCTGGACGCCCCCGCGTGAGCACGTTCCGGAAGGTCGATCCGAACCCTCAGTGGGTGCTGCCCCAGGGAGCGGAGGGAGAAGGGGCGGGCCTCCGCACCGGTGGCGAAGAACCCGGCGAACGCCGGCCGGTCGAGGAGGGCGATGCGATCGGCCAGCAGCGATGCGGGCCCTCCCGGGCCGCCCTCCTGCCGGGTCCGGGTGTCCAGCTCACGGAGCATGGCCGAGTGACCGCCCGTTTCCAGGCAACGACGCAGCTCACCGAGGGTGGACTCGTCCCCGGCCAGCAGTTCCCGCAGCACCGGAACCGCCGGGAAGTGTCCGTGCACGGCTCGATAGGGGCCGAGCAGCTGGGCCAGGACCAGGGCCGCGCGTCGGCCGTCCAGGCCGGGAACATCCCCGGCCAGCCCCTCCGCGAGCGTGGCGGCGGCCTCATCGGGGTCGGTCGCCCCGCCGTACAGATCGAAGTCGTGGACGGACGAGGAATCACCGATCTTCACGACGACGTCGTACGCGTCGTCGGGCCCGAGCTGAGCCCCTGCGGCGCCGACCGCGAGCACCGCCGCCCGGCCCGTCAGGGCCTGAAGCGCCAGACTCTCCACGACCGGACGCACCAGCCTCGCCGTCTTGCCCGCGCCGGGCGGGCCGACCGCCAGCAGGGACGCGCCCAGGACGGCGGTGTCCAGTGCCGTCCCCGAGCCCCTGCGCGCGTACGGATTGCGTTCGTCGTCCGGGCAGCAGCCGATGCGGACCTGGCCGAGCAGCAGGTCGTGGCGTGCGGTCCGGAGCGGGAGGTCCCGGCGCCCCGAGGGGTGCAGGAAGGCGTCCGCCCCCCGGCGCACGACCGTTTCACCGAAGGACACCGGGCCGTCGTGACGGGTCCGCGCCCGCTCCCAGGCACGGTTCACCCGTACGCAGTCCACGTCGTTCATGCGCCCGGCACGCACGGCCGACGTGAGCACCTCCGCCGCGTCGGCGAGACCTGCGGCGCGCAGCTCCGGCCAGGTCGCCGCCTCTGTCCCGGTCGTGGTCGCGGGCGACGGACTGTCCGCGCCCTGCGAGCCGGTGGCCGCCCGCCGCGCCCGAAGACCACGGAGAGCGGCGCCCCAGTGCCCGGCCCGGCCGAACGGCAGCACGACGACGGCGACGGCCAGCGCGTAGGAGCCGTAGGCCGCCAGGGTGGCCAGCAGTTGGTTCCCGCTGAACAGCCAGCCCCTCACCCAGTAGAAGAAGACGTCCAGCAGCGGCACCTTCTGGGTCCAGATCAGCCACAGGGCCAGCAGCGCACCGAAGCCCGAGAGCATCAGCCGGACACGTTCCAGCCGGGGGCCCGCCCAGTACCGGACGAGCCCGGCCCAGTTGCCGACGCGGGCGGCCCACAGCCCCGCGAGCAGCACCAGCAGCTGGTGGTAGAGCGTCTCGATGCTGTACGCGGCGGCCGGGACCGACCCGGCCCGCAGAGTGTCGAAGAACCACCAGCTCCCCGGCGTGACCGCCTCCAGGGGCACCTTCACGTACGGGATCCGGAAGTCCGCCAGCAGCGCCCAGAGCACCAGCCAGAGCACCAGGGCGAGCAGCGGCCCGAGCAGCGAGGGGCGCGGCGGCCGCTCGGCGGCGCGCGGCACATGTCCGTACCGCCAGACGCCGGGCGCGGCGGCGGGGCGCAGGGCGTTCAGCCACTGCGCGGTCGACGGACCGGTCCCGGGAAGCCCGGCCGGCCTCGGCGGGGCGGCCGGCTGCCCGCTCCGGGGAGCACCGATGGGCATCGGCGGGGCGGCGGGCGGCGGCCCGGCCGGGCGCGGCACCGGAGGGCGGGGCACATCGGGCCGGCCGCCCTCCCCCTCGGTACCGCTCGTGCCCCGCGCACCGCGCGCGTCGTCGCTCTTCATGAACCGTTGCCCCCTGACCGGCCGGGTCCGTCCGTCTGCCCCGGTCAATCTAGTGGGCCCGCAGGGCGAGTTCAGCAAGGCACCGGCACCGGACCGCACGGTTTCGCCGCCCGCCCCGCCCCCTCGCTATGTCCGTGGCGGACAACGGCGCGCGACCACCACTCCCGAACGGAACATGCCGTACCCCCGGCCTCGCCCATAGCCTGGCCCAGAAGCGTCCGAAACATCCCCCCAGGAGCCCCTCATGACCGAAATCCCGCAGGAGCGCCGCGTCGTCACTGCCATTCCCGGCCCGAAGTCGGTGGAGCTGCAGGCCCGCCGTCTGGAGACGGTTGCCGCAGGTGTGGGCTCCACCCTGCCGGTGTTCACCGCCCGCGCCGGTGGCGGGATCATCGAGGACGTGGACGGCAACCGGCTGATCGACCTCGGCTCCGGTATCGCCGTGACGTCGGTCGGCGCCTCCGCCGAGGCCGTGGTGCGCCGCGCGTCCGCGCAGCTCGCCGACTTCACCCACACCTGTTTCATGGTCACGCCGTACGAGGGGTACGTCGAGGTCTGCGAGCAGCTCGCCGAGCTGACGCCGGGCGACCACGCCAAGAAGTCCGCGCTGTTCAACTCGGGCGCCGAGGCCGTCGAGAACGCGGTGAAGATCGCCCGCATCCACACCAAGCGCACCGCGGTCGTCGTCTTCGACCACGGCTACCACGGCCGCACCAACCTCACGATGGCGCTGACCGCCAAGAACATGCCGTACAAGCAGGGCTTCGGCCCGTTCGCGCCCGAGGTCTACCGGGTGCCGGTGGCGTACGGCTACCGCTGGCCGACCGGTGCCGAGAACGCCGGTGCCGAGGCGTCCGCCCAGGCCATCGACCAGATCAACAAGCAGATCGGCGCGGAGAACGTCGCCGCGATCATCATCGAGCCGGTGCTCGGCGAGGGCGGCTTCATCGAGCCGGCCAAGGGCTTCCTCCCGGCGATCGCCCAGTTCGCCAAGGACAACGGCATCGTCTTCGTCGCCGACGAGATCCAGTCCGGCTTCTGCCGTACCGGCCAGTGGTTCGCCTGCGAGGACGAGGGCATCGTCCCGGACCTGATCACCACCGCCAAGGGCATCGCGGGCGGTCTGCCGCTCTCCGCCGTGACCGGCCGCGCCGAGATCATGGACTCCGCCCACTCCGGCGGCCTCGGCGGCACCTACGGCGGCAACCCGGTCGCCTGCGCGGGTGCGCTCGGCGCCATCGAGACGATGCGCGAGCTGGACCTGAACGGGAAGGCCAGGCGCATCGAGGAGGTCATGAAGGGCCGCCTCGCCGAGATGCAGTCGAAGCTCGACAACGGCGACATCATCGGTGACATCCGCGGCCGCGGCGCGATGATCGCGATCGAGCTGGTGCAGTCCGGCACGAAGGACCCGAACCCGCAGGCCGCCGCGGCCCTCGCCAAGGCCTGCCACGCGGAGGGCGTGCTGGTCCTCACCTGCGGCACGTACGGCAACGTCCTGCGCTTCCTCCCGCCGCTGGTGATCGGCGAGGACCTGCTGAACGAGGCGCTCGACGTCATCGAGCAGGCTTTCGGCCGGATCTGACCTGTGCGAACCCCGGCGGCCGCGAACCGCGCTCTCGCAGGGGTTACGAGGGGCCCGCGTGAGGGCCTGTGAAGAACGTGTGCGGGGCCGATGGCGGGATCTGTTTCCCGCTGTCGGTCCCCCATCGGCTGCCGTACGGTTTCTGCAGATGAGAGAAACACCCCGCCCGCAGGGGACTGCGGGCGATGCCGGGCCGGAGCTTCCCCAGCGCCGTCCTGGCCGTGCCTTCGCGCACGCGGCTGGAGCCTCCGGCTCCGGAACTCCTCACCGATCGGATGGCCGCTCGCCCCAGACCCCCCGGGGCGTGCGGCAAACCGGTCCGACCGGCCGCCCCGGAACCACCCCCCCCTGTTCCCGGGCGGCCGGCTCATTTCCTCTTCACGGCCCTGTCGGCCGTGTTCCTCCTGGTGCTCTTCGCGCTCACGGCCTGGCAGGTCGCCGCCGGCGGTCCGCTGCGCGGACCGGACGAGCGGGCCGGCCGGGCCGTCGTCGGCCACGGGCCCGCCGGGCCGGCCGAATTCCTCGCCGATCTCGGCAATACGCAGATCGCGCTCCCGGTGCTGGGCTGCGCGATCGTGTGGACCCTGGTGCGCGGTGCTCGCCGTGCTCCGCTGTACGCGGCGCTCGCCATGGGCGCGGTGCCCCTGCTGGTCGTTCCGCTGAAGGCGTGGATCGCCCGTCCGGGACCGCTGACGGAGGCCACCGGCTACTTCCCGTCCGGTCATGCGGCGACGGCCGTGGTGGCGTACGGGGCGGCGGCGCTGCTGGTCGCGCCGTACGTGAGGCGACCGTGGTCGTGGATGATGCCCGTCGCCGCTGTCCTGCTGACCACGGCGACGGGCATCGGTCTGGTGCTGCGCGGCTATCACTGGCCGCTGGATGTGCTGGGCAGTTGGTTCCTGTGCGGGGCGGTGCTGCTGCCGTTGAGGGCTGTCCGGAACTCTCAGCCGCCGAAGTAGGCGTCGAAGTTCTTCGAGAACTCCCCGTTGTTGAAGCGGTCCCAGTTGATCGACCACGTCATCAGTCCGCGCAGCGCGGGCCAGGTCCCGTGGGTGGTGTAGGAGCCGCAGTCGGTCTTCTTCATCAGGCAGTTCAGCGCCTTGGTGACCTCGGCGGGCGAGGTGTGGCCGTTGCCCGCCTGGGTGGAGGCCGGCAGTCCGATGGCGACCTGGTCGGGGCGGAGCGCCGGGAAGACCTTGTTCTGGTCGCCCGCCACCGGGAAGCCGGTGAGCAGCATGTCGGTCATGGCGATGTGGAAGTCCGCGCCGCCCATCGAGTGGTACTGGTTGTCCAGGCCCATGATCGAGCCCGAGTTGTAGTCCTGGACGTGCAGCAGGGTCAGCTCGTCGCGCAGCGCGTGGATGACCGGGAGGTAGGCACCGGCCCGGGGGTCCTGGCCGCCCCAGGGGCCCGAGCCGTAGTACTGGTAGCCGAGCTGGACGAAGAAGGTCTCGGGGGCCATGGTCAGGACGAACTTGTCGCCGTACTTGGCCTTGAGGGACTTCACCGCGGAGATCAGGTTGACGACGACCGGGGTGGTGGGGTTGCGGAAGTCGGTGTCCCCGGTGTTCAGAGAGAGCGAGTGGCCCTCGAAGTCGATGTCGAGGCCGTCCAGACCGTACTCGTCGATGATCTTGCCGACGGAGGAGACGAACATGTCGCGGGCGGCGGTGGTGGCGAGCTGGACCTGGCCGTTCTGGCCGCCGATGGAGATGAGCACCTTCTTGCCCGCGGCCTGCTTGGCCTTGATGGCCGCCTTGAACTCGGCCACCGACTCGACGTTCGGGCACTCGGTGACCGGGCAGAGCGAGAAGCGGATGTCGCCGGAGGTGACCGAGGTGGGTTCGCCGAAGGCCAGGTCGATGACGTCCCAGGAGTCGGGCACGTCCGCCATCCGGGTGTAGCCGGAGCCGTTGGCGAAGCTGGAGTGCAGATAGCCGACGAGCGCGTGGGCGGGCAGGCCGCCTCCCCCGCTCCCGCCGCCGCCCGCCGTGGTGGTGGCCTGGACGGGCGCGGACTTGGCGGACTCCCCTGCGGAGTTGGTCGCGGTGACCTGGAAGCCGTACGCGGTCGACGCGGCGAGCCCGGACACGGTGGCGGAGGTGCCGGTGACCGAGAGGACCTTGGTGTCGCCCCGGTAGACGTTGTAGCCGGTGGCCCCGGAGGAGCCGGTCCAGGAGAGGCCGACGGAGGAGGCGGTGACCGTGCCGGCCCTGAGCCCGGTGGGGGCGGCCGGGAGCTCCGCCGGGGCGCCGCCCGGACCGACGAGGGTGAGGTCGTCGGCGTAGTAGGCGGGGGTGCCGAACCAGCCGTGGGTGTAGACGGTGACCCTGGTGGTCGACGGGCCGGTCCTGAACGTCGTGGTGAGCTGCTTCCAGTCGGCCGACGACTGGGTCCAGGTGGACACGTCGGTGGTACCGGTGCCCTCCGCGCCGAGGTAGACGTAGGAGCCCTGTACCCAGGCGCTCAGCGTGTAGGTGGAGTCCGGCTGGACCGCCACCTGCTGGGAGCACTTGGCGTTGTCGGCGCCGGCCGGGGTGGCCTTCAGCGCCGAAGTGCCGTTGTGGGCCGGGGTGCTGACGGCTGCGCCGCTGTTGCCGGTGCAGCTCCAGCCGTCCAGGCCGGACTCGAAGCCGCCGTTGCGCGCCAGGTCGGTGTCGGCAGCGGCGGCGGACGGTGCGAGGGCGGTCAGACCGCCGGCGGCGAGCAGGGCCGCCGCGAAGGCGGCCACGACTCCGGTAGATCGGGCGGGGGGTCCCGTGCGTTCCACAACGGCCTCCGTGCATGGGGGAATTGAGTGCGGCCGCCACAACATGGTCCAGACCAATCGGGTTGTCAAGACCTCTGACGGTCCCGGCCCACCCGCCCGGCCCCCGGGCCGTCCGCCGTCAGCCCCCGCTCTCGGCCCGTCCGGCCGCCGCCTCGTGCATCGCCAGCTCCAGGAGTGTCGCGTCGATGAGGGTTCCCGAACCGTCGGGCGGGATCAGCCAGCGCACCCCGCTGCCGGCCGCCCGGCCCGGATGGGGCACCACGATCCAGGTCCCCTGCCCCGCGCCCCGTACGCCGGTGCCGACCCAGCGGGCGGTGGTGCCCGGGGCCACGAAGAAGCCCATGCGGGCATCGCCGAAGTCACCGAGGACGGGCCCGGGCCTGTCGATGAGCCGGGTCAGTACGTCGAGGGTGGGATGTCCCAGCTCCCCCGGAAGAATCAGCACGTCCCAGCGCCGGCCGGCCGGAAGGAGCGCGACCCCCCGGGGATTGCGCTCCCATTCCCACCGGCACGCGTCCGGATCCGGCGCCACCGATGCCAGCCATTCGACCGCTGCCTTGACCCCCGCGCCAGCCATGACCTGTCTCCTGTTCCGTGTGCACCGGCCATGCGGTGCCGGTGCGTGCAAACGGGAGAGAGCGGTGGCGCCGATCGATTACGCGGGTTCGGCCGACGAATTCACGACGAACGGGCCGGTCACTCCTGGGAGTGACCGGCCCGTTCGGATTCAGCTGTCGAAGCCGAGCCCCAGCCGGTCCATCGTCCGCAGCCAGAGATTGCGGTGGCCGCCGTTGGCGTCCGCCCTGGCCAGGGACCGCTTGGTGAGCTCGATCCCGGCCCAGGCGAAGGGCTCGGGCGGGAACGGCATCGGCTTGCTGCGGACCATTTCCAGCGCGGTCCGTTCGTTCTGCTCGCCCGCCAGCAGATCGAGCATCACATCGGCCCCGAAACGGGTGGCGCCGACGCCGAGTCCGGTGAATCCGGCGGCATAGGAGACCCGGCCCTGATGGGCCGTGCCGAAGAAAGCGGAAAAGCGCGAACAGGTGTCGATCGCCCCGCCCCAGGCATGGCTGAAACGCACCCCGGCCAATTGCGGGAAACAGTCGAAGAACTGGCCCGCGAGCTTGAGGAAGGTCTCCGGACGCTGGTCGAGATCGGCGCTCAGCCGGCCGCCGTACGGATAGATCGCGTCATAGCCGCCCCACAGGATCCGGTTGTCCGCCGACAGCCGGAAATAGTGGAACTGATTGGCGCTGTCGCCCAGCCCCTGCCGGTTCTTCCAGCCGATGGAGGCGAGCTGGTCGGCGGTGAGCGGCTCGGTCATCAGCGCGTAGTCGTAGACCGGCACGGTGTACGGGCGCACCCGCTTGACCAGCGACGGGAAGATGTTCGTACCGAGGGCCACCCGGCGTGCGAAGACCCTTCCGTACGGGGTGCGGACCGCCATTCCCGTGGTGGTCCTGGCCAGTTCGAGTCCCCGGGTGTGTTCGTACACCCGCACACCCAGGTCGGCGCAGGCCCGCTTGAGGCCCCAGGCCAGCTTGGCGGGGTTCAGCATGGCGACCCCGCGCCGGTCCCAGAGGCCGCCCAGGAAGGTCGGTGAGTCGACCTCGGCGCGCAGCGCGTCCCGGTCCAGGAACTCCACCCCGGTGAAGCCGAGCTTCTCCATCTCCTGGTGCCATTCACGGAGCTCTTCGAGCTGGTGGGGCTCGGTGGCGACGTCGATCTCGCCGGTCCGCTCGAATTCGCAGTCGATCGAGTAGCGGGCGACGGCGGCCTCGATGGCATCGAGGTTCCGCTCGCCGAGCTCCTCCAGCTTGTGGACCTCGTCCGGCCAGCGCTCCAGGCCGTTGGGCAGGCCGTGGGTGAGGGAGGCGGCGCAGAATCCGCCGTTGCGGCCCGAGGCGGCCCAGCCCACCTCGTGCCCCTCGATCAGTACGACGTCCCGTTCCGGGTCGCGTTCCTTGGCGATCAGCGCGGTCCACAGTCCGCTGTAGCCGCCGCCGACGACCAGCAGATCGCAGTGCTCGTCACCGGTGAGCGCGGGCAGCGCCTCGGGCTTGCCGGGGTCGTCCAGCCAGAACGGGACCGGCTTCGCGTCGGAGAGTGATTGTGCAGCAGTACGCATGGCAGCTGGGGCCATGGTTTCCAACTCCTTCAGGGCTTTCTATCGTGCGCTGTTCTTGCGCCGGTTCGCGATGAGCTGGCCGACGACCACCACCATCACGGCAATGATGAACATCGCCGTTCCGATGACGTTGATCTGCACGGGCGTGCCGCGCTGCGCCGATCCCCAGACGAACATGGGGAAGGTCACGGTGGAGCCCGCGTTGAAATTGGTGATGATGAAATCGTCGAACGAGAGCGCGAAGGCGAGCAGCGCTCCCGCCGCGATTCCGGGGGCGGCGATCGGCAGCGTCACCCGCAGGAAGGTCTGCACGGGTCCGGCGTACAGATCGCGGGCCGCCTCCTCCAGCCTCGGGTCCATCGACATCACGCGCGCCTTGACGGCCGTCACGACGAAGCTCAGACAGAACATGATGTGCGCGATGAGGATCGTCCAGAAGCCCAGCTGTGCGCCCATGTTGAGGAAGAGGGTGAGCAGCGAGGCGGCCATGACGACCTCGGGCATGGCCATCGGCAGGAAGATCAGCGAGTTGATCGCGCCGCGCGCCCGGAAGCGGTAGCGGACCAGCGCGAAGGAGATCATCGTGCCGAGGACGGTCGCGCCGACGGTGGCCCAGACGGCGATCTGCAGGGACAGCGAGAGCGAGCCGCACATGTCGGCGACGCCGCAGGGGTCCTTCCAGGCGTCCAGCGAGAAGCGCTGCCAGGAGTAGTTGAAGCGCCCGTTCGGCTTGTTGAACGAGAACACCATGACGACGACGTTCGGAAGGATCATGTACGCGAGGGTCAGCAGACCCGCGATGACGATCAGATTCCGGCGTATCCAGCGCAGTACGGGCATCAGACCAGGTCCTCCGTCCCGGAGCGGCGGATGTAGACGGTGACCATGATCAGGACGACCGCCATGAGGATGAAGGAGAGCGCGGCCGCCGTCGGGTAGTCCAGGACCCGCAGGAACTGGGTCTGGATGACGCTGCCGACCATCTTCGTGTCGGTGGAGCCCAGCAGTTCCGCGTTGACGTAGTCACCGCTGGCCGGGATGAAGGTGAGCAGCGTTCCGGAGACGACACCCGGCATGGAGAGCGGGAAGGTCACCTTGCGGAAGGTGGTGGCTGGGGTGGCGTACAGGTCGCCGGCCGCCTCGTGCAGCCTGCCGTCGATCCGCTCCAGCGAGGTGTAGAGCGGCAGGATCATGAACGGCAGGAAGTTGTACGTGAGACCGCAGACCACGGCCATCGGGGTGGCCAGCACCCGGTTGGACTCGGTCCAGCCGAGCCAGCTGGTGACGTCCAGGACGTGCAGGGTGTTCAGTACGTCGACGACCGCGCCGCCGTCCGCGAGGATCGTCTTCCAGGCGAGCGTGCGGATCAGGAAGCTGGTGAAGAACGGCGCGATGACCAGCACCAGGACGACGTTGCGCCAGCGGCCCGCCTTGAACGCGATGAGGTAGGCGAGCGGGTAGCCGAGCAGCAGGCACAGGATGGTGGCGGTGCCGGCGTACAGCAGGGACCGGATGAACTGCGGGTAGTAGTCGGTCAGCGCGTCCCAGTAGGTCTGGAAGTGCCAGGTGACCTCGAACCCCTTCTCCAGGGATCCGGTCTGCACGGAGGTCGACGCCTGGTAGACCAGCGGCAGCGCGAAGAAGACGATCAGCCACAGGATGCCGGGGAGCAGCAGCCAGTACGGGACGAGGCGCTTGCGGGTGGAGGGCTTGCGTATCGCCGGCTCCGCCGTGACGGGCGCCGGTGGCGCCTCCTTGGTGACGGTCACGCCGCGTCCTCCACCGTCTCCACACCGGCGTCGATGTCCTGGGCGGCGTCCAGCCCGAAGGTGTGCGCGGGGTTCCAGTGCAGGACGACCTCGGCGCCGACCACGAGTCCCGCGCGCCTCTCGACGTTTTGCTCGTACACATGAAGCGCCTTGCCCGCCGGGCTCTCCACCACGTACTGCGTGGACACTCCGATGAAGCTGGAGTCGACGATCCGGCCGGTGACCCGGTTGCGGCCGTCGGCGATCGCGTCCGCGTCGTCGGCGTGCGCGAGCGAGATCTTCTCCGGGCGGACACCGAGGAGCAGCTTGCCGCCGTCGGTGGTCGGGGCGGTACACCGGTCGGTGGGCAGCCGCAGCTTGCCGCCGCCCGCCGCCACCACGATGTCGGTGCCGGCGGAGACGATCTCGCCCTCGATGAGGTTGGAGGTGCCGAGGAAGTTGGCGACGAAGGTCGTCCTCGGGTTCTCGTACAGGTCGGCGGGGGCACCGAGCTGCTCGACCCGGCCCCCGTTCATCACCGCGACGGTGTCGGCCATGGTCATGGCCTCCTCCTGGTCGTGGGTGACGTGGATGAAGGTGATGCCGACCTCGGTCTGGATGCGCTTGAGCTCCAGCTGCATCTGGCGGCGCAGCTTGAGGTCGAGGGCGCCGAGCGGTTCGTCGAGCAGGAGCACCTGCGGGTGGTTGATCAGGGCGCGGGCGACGGCGACGCGCTGCTGCTGGCCGCCGGAGAGCTGGTGCGGCTTGCGCTTGGCGAAGTCGCCGAGCTGGACGAGGTCCAGCATCTCGTCGACCTGCTTCTTCACCGACTTGATGCCGCGCCGGCGCAGGCCGAAGGCGACGTTCTCGGTGATGTCGAGGTGCGGGAAGAGCGCGTAGCTCTGGAAGACCGTGTTGACGGGCCGTTTGTACGGGGGAAGCCCGGTGATGTCGCGGCCGCCGAGCGAGACCGTGCCGGTGGTCGCCTCCTCCAGGCCCGCGATCATCCGCAGGGTGGTGGTCTTGCCGCAGCCGGACGCGCCGAGCAGCGCGAAGAAGGAGCCCTGCGGGACGGTCAGATCGAGCGGCTTGACGGCTTCGAAGGAGCCGTACGTCTTGCTGATCCCGGTGAGGCGGACGTCGCCGCCTGTCTGCTGCTGTGTCATGGATCGCGGTCCCAGTGGTGTCAGAGGGGGATCGGGGCTGGAGAGGAGCGGCGGTCAGGCGCCGATGAGCTTGGCGAACTTCTCTTCGTACGCCGTCTCTTCCTTGGCGGTCAGGGAGCGGAAGGCGTGCGACCGGGACGCCATCTCCTTGTCCGGGAGGATCAGTACGTTGTCGGCCATCGCCTGATCGATCTTCGCCAGCTCGTCGCGGACCCCGTCGACCGGGCAGACGAAGTTGATGTACGCGGCGAGCTCCGCGGCGGCCGACGGCTCGTAGTAGTAGTCGATGAGCTTCTCGGCGTTGGTCTTGTGCCGTGCCTTCACCGGGACCAGCAGGTTGTCGCTGGATATGACGTAACCCGCGGCCGGAATCGCGTACTTGATGTCCGGGTTCCCGGCCTGGAGCTGGATGACGTCGCCGGCCCATCCGACGCAGGCGGCGATGTCGCCCTTGTCGAGGTCGGCGGTGTAGTCGTTGCCGGTGAAGCGGCGGATCTGGTTCTTGTCGACGCCCTTCTGGAGCCGGCCGATCGCGGCGTCGTAGTCGGCGTCGGTGAAGTTGCCGGGGTCCTTGCCCATGTCGAGCAGGGTCATGCCGACGGAGTCGCGCATCTCCGAGAGGAAGCTGACCCGGCCCTTGAGCTTCGGATCGTCGAGGAGCTGCGTGACGGAGTCGACCTTGCGGCCGCCGGTCGCCTTGGAGTTGTAGGCGATGACGGCCGGAATGCCTGCCCAGGGGTAGGAGTAGGCACGGCCCGGATCCCAGTCCGGGGAGCGGAACTGGGCCGACAGATTGGCGTAGGCGTGCGGCAGGTTCGACGCGTCGAGCTTCTGCGCCCAGCCGAGGCGGACGATGCGGGCGGCCAGCCAGTCGGTGACGCAGATGATGTCGCGGCCGGTGTCCTGGCCGGCCGCGAGCTGCGGCTTGATCTTGCCGAAGAACTCGACGTTGTCGTTGATGTCCTCGGTGTACTTGACCTTGATCCCGGTGCGTTTCGTGAACGCCTCCAGGGTGGGCCGGTGCTTGCCGTCATCGGTGACGTCCATGTACTCGGTCCAGTTGGAGAAGTTGATCTGCTTCTCCTCGGCCGAGTGGTCGTCGGACGCCGCGGCGGCGTCCCCCTCCCGCTTGGCGGGCGGGATGCCGCACGCGCTCAGCGTGCCCAGTCCGCCGACCGCCAGCGCCCCCATGCCGGAGGCGCGGATCAGCGATCGGCGGGTCAGGGCGCCCCGGCCGCTGGTGAGGCTGCGCCGCATCGCGGCGAGTTGGGCCGCGGAGAGGCGCTCGGGCTCGTACTGCTCCATGCGCGTTGCCCTTTCGGGTGTGTGTGGCCGGGGTCGGCCGGGTTATCGGTCCCCGAAGATCGTGCGGTGCCAGTCCTTGCGGGCGACCGCGGTGTTGTCGTACATGACGTGCTTGACCTGCGTGTACTCCTCGAAGGAGTACGAGGACATGTCCTTGCCGAAGCCGCTGGCCTTGTATCCGCCGTGCGGCATCTCGCTGATGATCGGGATGTGGTCGTTGACCCAGACGCAGCCCGCCTTGATCTCGCGGGTGGCGCGGTTGGCGCGGTACAGGTCCCGGCTCCAGGCGGAGGCGGCGAGTCCGTACGGGGTGTCGTTGGCGAGCCGGATGCCCTCGTCGTCGCTGTCGAAGGGCAGCACGACCAGGACCGGGCCGAAGATCTCCGACTGGACGATCTCGCTGTCCTGGGCCGCTCCGGCGACCAGCGTAGGCCGGTAGTAGGCGCCGGCCGCCAGTTCGCCGCCCGGGGCCTCGCCGCCGGTGACGACGGTGGCGTACGCGCGGGCCCGCTCGACGAATCCGGCGACCCGGTCCCGCTGGGCGTGGCTGATCAGCGGGCCGAGGTCGGTGGACGGGTCGAAGGGGTCACCGAGCCGGACGGTCTCCATCAGCTCCGCGACGCCCTGCACGAAGGCGTCGTACAGCGGGCGCTGGACGTAGGCGCGGGTGGCGGCGGTGCAGTCCTGGCCGGTGTTGATGAGCGCCCCGGCGACCGCGCCGTTGACCGCGGCTTCGAGGTCGGCGTCGTCGAAGACCACGAAGGGGGCCTTGCCGCCCAGTTCGAGGTGGAGGCGCTTGACCGTGGAGGTGGCGATCTCCGCGACCCGCTTGCCGACGGCGGTGGAGCCGGTGAAGGAGGTCATCACGACGTCCGGGTGGCCGACGAGATGCTCACCGGCGTCCTTGCCGGCGCCGGTGACGATGTTGACCACACCGTCCGGGATGCCCGCCTCGGTGGCTGCCTGGGCGAACATCAGCGAGGTGAGCGGGGTGATCTCGGCGGGCTTCAGCACGATCGTGTTGCCCGCCGCGATGGCCGGGAGGACCTTCCAGGCGGCCATCTGGAGCGGGTAGTTCCAGGGCGCGATGGAGCCGACGACGCCGATCGCCTCACGGCGTACGTAGGAGGTGTGGTCGCCGTCGTACTCGGCGGCCGACTTGCCCTCCAGATGGCGGGCGGCCCCGGCGAAGAAGGAGGTGTTGTCCACGGTGCCGGGCACATCGAACTCGGTGGAGAGCTTGATCGGCTTGCCGCACTGGAGGGACTCCACGTATGCGAAGTCGTCGGCCTGCTCGGCGAGGACGGCGGCGAAGCGGTGCATCAACTCGGCCCGCTCGGCGGGCGTCGCGCCCGACCAGCCGGGGAACGCCTCGCGGGCGGCCGCCACGGCGGCGTCCACGTCGGCGGTGCCCGCCAGCTCGTAGCTGTAGACGGTCTCGCCCGTGGCCGGGTTCACCACGTCGTGGTGACGTCCCGATGTTCCGGACCGCAGCTTTCCGCCGATGTACTGTGCGCCGTCCGCGAAGCGGTCCCGCACCTGGATGCCGTTGCCCATGACGATCTCCTCCGCCGCGCACCCGGAGTGCGGGGACGGCGTAGCCTCTGCTCGATTTGAGTGCCGATCCTGGCAGAGGGGGTCGACCCCAACAAGTGATTCCGTTGTTGCCTTTTGGTTACGCAACGGAATCTGTCGACCATGTGTCGCGTCGGTGCGGAAATCCCCGTACGTAGTGTCAGTGGCGAATGCCAGAATCGCATGTCATGGAACACATGGACGATCTCCTGGCGCGGACCGCGCGCGGTGAGAAAGTGAAGTACCTGCACTTCTGGGGGCACCGCCCCCGGCCCGACGGCCGGATCGGTGCGAGCTGCCTCAGTCAGTGGTGGCCCACGCGCTTCACGGTCGACGGTGTGACGTACGCGTCGGCGGAGCACTGGATGATGGCCGGCAAGGCGCGGCTGTTCGGCGACGCGGAGTCGGAGGCCGCGGCGGTGGCGGCGAAGAGCCCGGCGGTGGCGAAGAAGGTGGGCCGGCTGGTCCGCGGTTTCGACGACGCGGTGTGGCAGCGCGAGCGGTACGCACTGGTGGTGGCCGGCAGTGTGCACAAGTTCGGCGGCGACCCGGAGCTGCGGGAGTTCCTGCTGAACACCGGGGACCGGGTGCTGGTCGAGGCGAGCCCGATGGACCGGATATGGGGCATCGGGCTGGCTGCGGACGACCCCCGGGCGGAGAATCCGGCGAGCTGGCGGGGGCTGAATCTGCTGGGGTTCGCGCTGATGGACGCGCGGGCGGAGCTGCGCGCGTCATGAGGGGCCCGGTGCGCCCGGTGGCCCGGCGGACCGATGGCCCGGCCGCGCGGGGCCGGGCCATCGGGAGCGGGACGGACCGCGGGAGCGGCCGGGGCCGGTCCGGCGGGCTCAGGGCCTAACGCGTGACCTCGACGACCAGGGACGTCGAGTACGGATCGTCGTTGTAGCCGCTGTCCTCGAATTCTTCGGCGTGGGAGACGAACAGCCAGATGAAGAAGCTGATGATCGCCACACCGAAGAAGATGCCGATGGATCCCGTGATGATCCCGGCGAGCGCCTGACCGCCGTTGGTCGCCTCACCGCGCTGCACCCGCTTGCGGCCGAGGATGCCGAAGATCAGGGCCAGCACGCCCAGGACCAGGCTGGGTATCCCGTAGACGCAGAACAGGCAGATGGCCAGGATGCCCAGCACCATGGCCGCGGTGCCCATGCCGTTGGAGGGCGGCGGACCGCCCCAGGGGGCCTGGTTGTAGCCGGGGTACCCCGGGTAGCCGCCGTACTGCGCGGGGGGCGCGGCCGGGTAGCCGTACTGGCCCGCGACCGGCGGGACCGGCTGGCCCGGTCCGTTCGGCCCGACCGGTGGCGGCGGGACCTCACCGGGACCGGGACCGAATCCGGTGCCGGGCACAGGCCCGTTCTGCGCCGGCGAACCGAATCCCGGCGGCGGTGCGTCGGCCGGTGCGGGGCCGTCCCCGACGCCCGGCATCGAGGTGACCGTGGGCTGGCTGTGCACAGCGGGCGGGCGGGGATCGCCGGCCTGCTTCTCCAGCGGCACCCTGCTGTCCGGCGGAGCCCACGGATCGCGCGGCGCGGCCCCGCCCTCTGGCTGCTCTGTGTTGTCTGACATGGGCCTCCCCCATCGTGATCCCGTCATGCTACGGCCCCTCCGTATACCGGTGGGCCCGGCCTACGATGATCCCCGTCCCCTGCCCGGCCGACCGTGCCCGGCACCCGAACCGTCCCACGCCCCGGAGAGTCCGATGACCGATCTGCACCCCTTCATCGCGGGGCTGCCCAAGGCGGAACTGCATGTCCACCATGTCGGATCCGCCTCCCCCCGCATCGTCGCCGAGCTGGCCGCGCACCACCCCGACTCCAGGGTCCCCACCGACCCGGAGGCGCTCGCCGACTACTTCACCTTCACGGACTTCGGGCACTTCATCGAGGTGTACCTCTCCGTCGTGGACCTGATCCGCACCCCGGAGGACGTCCGCCTGCTGACCTTCGAGGTCGCCCGCGACATGGCCCGGCAGAACATCCGTTACGCGGAGCTGACGGTGACCCCGTTCTCCTCGACCCGGCGCGGCATCCCCGAGCAGGCGTTCATGGAGGCCATAGAGGACGCCCGCAAGGCCGCCGAGGCCGAGCTGGGTGTCGTGCTGCGCTGGTGCTTCGACATCCCCGGTGAGGCCGGGCTCGAAGCGGCCGAGGAGACCGCCCGGCTCGCCGTGGACCTGCGGCCCGAGGGGCTCGTCTCGTTCGGTCTCGGCGGTCCGGAGATCGGGGTGGAGCGCCCGCAGTTCAAGCCCTACTTCGACCGGGCGATCGCCGCGGGCCTGCACTCCGTGCCGCATGCCGGGGAGACCACCGGGCCGCAGACCGTCTGGGACGCGCTGACCCACCTGCGCGCCGAGCGCATCGGTCACGGCACCAGCTCCGTCCAGGACCCGAAGCTGCTCGCCCACCTCGCCGAGCACCGCATCCCGCTGGAGGTCTGCCCGACCTCGAACATCGCGACCCGGGCCGTGGCGGACATCGAGCAGCACCCGGTCAGGGAGATGGTGGACGCCGGCGTCCTGGTCACCATCAACAGCGACGACCCGCCGATGTTCGGCACCGACCTCAACAACGAGTACGCGGTGGCCGCCCGCCTCCTCGCCCTGGACGAGCGGGGTCTCGCTTCGCTGGCGAAGAACGCCGTCGAGGCGTCGTACCTCGACGCCGCCGGCAAGCGGACGCTGGCCGCCGAGATCGACACGTACACGACGAACTGGCTGGAGCGCACCGCCCGGTGACCCTGTGGTCACAATGACCCCATGGTCACCTCAGTCACCGCCGTGGCCCACCGCGGCGATCCCTACCGTGTCCGCGAGAACACCCTGCCCTCGATCCGCTCCGCGCTCGGACGAGGGGCGGACGCGGTCGAGATCGATGTGCGGCTCACCCGCGACGGTGTGCCGGTCCTGCTGCACGACGCCACGCTGAAGCGGCTGTGGGGTCATGAGGTGCGGCTGGACCGGCTGACCCACGCGGAGCTCACCGAACTGACCCGGGGCGGTGTCCCCACCCTGCGCGAGGCGCTGCTCGCCGCCGGGGCCCACCGTGTGATGGTCGATCTGCCGGACTCCACCGACGGTTCCGTGCCGAGGATCGTCGGGGTGGTGCGCGAGTGCGGGGCCGGCGAGCGGGCGTACTACTGCGCCGGTCCCGGGGCGATGCTCCGGGTACGGGCCGCCGACCCCGAGGCCGAGATCGCCATGACCTGGACGACTCTCGCGCCGCCGCGCGCCGCGCTGCTCGACGCGGTGCGGCCGCGCTGGCTGAACTACCGGTTCGGTCTGGTGGACCCGGAACTGACGGACCGGCTGCACCGCGACGGGCTGCTGGTCTCCGCCTGGACGGCCGACACCAGGCGGACCATGCGCCGCCTGGTCCGGCACGGCGTCGACTCGATCACCACCAACCGGGTCGACGTCCTGCACGACGTCATCGCCAACTCCCCGGCGCACGGCCACCGTTGACCGGTCCGGCATCATGGGCCCGCCCCGTCGTCCGTGATGCGGGCCCGGCGCAGGAGGAGCAGCGACATGACCGATCCCCGCACCACCCCCGCCCCCGAGGGCGTACGTACCGACGTCGCACACAACGCGCGGGTCTGGAACCACTGGCTGGGCGGCACGGACAACCACCCCGTGGACCGGGCGGTCGGCGACCGGGTCACCGCCATGTACCCGAGCATCGGCGAAGTGGCCCGCGCCGACCGGGCGTTCCTGGGGCGGGCGGTCCGGTATCTGGCGGGTGAGGCGGGGATCCGGCAGTTCCTGGACATCGGCACCGGCCTGCCGAGCGCCGGCAACACCCACGAGGTCGCCCGGCGCACCGCGCCCGGCTGCCGCGTCGTGTACGTCGACAACGATCCGGCGGTACTGGCGCTCGCCCGGACGCTGCTGGCCGGATCGCAGCCGGGCACGACCGAGTACGTCGACGCGGACGCCCGCGATCCGGAGCGGATCCTGCGGGCGTCCGCGTCCACGCTCGACCTGGAGCGGCCGGTCGCGGTCATGCTTCTGGGCATCCTGAACTTCGTACTCGACACCGACGAGGCCCGGCGGATCGTGCGCACGCTGATGGACGCGCTGCCCTCCGGCAGCCATGTGGTGCTCACCCATCCCACGCTGGAGCTGGGCGGCGAGGGCAACGAGGCGGCGATGCGGTTCTGGAACGAGAACGCCACCCCGCCGATCACCGCCCGCACCCGAGCCGAGTTCGCCGCGTTCCTGACCGGGCTCGATCCGGTGGACCCGGGCATCGTGTCGTGCGCGCACTGGCGCGGCGAGCCCGGCGCGGTGCGGGTCGCGCAGTTCGGCGCAGTGGCGCGGAAGCCCTGAGGGCGCCGGTCCGATGCGCATACGGGACATCACCGCGAGAGTGCCGGGACTCGCCCCGGGGATCGGCCCCCTCGGCGTGGACCTGCTCGTCGCCCTGCTGGTCCAGGCCGCGATGACCATGCCGTTCGTCGTCCCGCGCGCCCCGGAACTGCCGGAGGCGACGTGGACGTCGTACGGGCTGACCACGCTGACGGTGCTGCCGCTGGTGGCCCGCCGCCGGGCGCCGGTCGCGGTCCTCATCGCGGTGCTGACCGCCGGCGCCGTGTACACGTTCGCCGTCGACGGGCCGGGACAGCCGCTCCCGTACACCGGTCTCGTGGCGTTCTGCACGGTGGCGGAGCTCTCCTCGCCGCCGAAGCGGATCGGGGTCGCGGCGCTCACGGTGGCGGCGGTGCTGGTCTCGGTCGGACTCGACGGCGAAGACATGCGGGAGCTGTTCTTCTCCCTGTTCGTGTTCGCGGCGGCCTACGCCTTCGGCCGGTTCACGGTGACGCGCAGGGCCTATCTGCGCGCGGTGGAGGACCGGGCCCGTCAGCTGGAGCGGACGCACCGGATCGAGGCCGAACAGGCGGCGGCCCGCGAACGGGCCCGGATCGCCCGGGAGATGCACGACATCCTGTCCCATGCGGTGAGCCTGATGATCGTGCAGGCGGAGGCGGGACCGGTGGCGGTCCGCACGGCGCCGGAGCGTGCCGAGGCTGCCTTCGACGCGATCTCCGAGGCGGGCCGGGACGCGATGGCGCAGCTGCGCCGGATGCTCGGGGTGCTGCGCGAGAACGAGGGCGCGCCCCACGCGCCGCGGGAACCCCAGCCCTCGCTGGCCGGACTGCCGGGCCTGGTGGAGCGGGTGCGCGGCAGCGGTCCGGCGGTCTCGTACGAGGTCACGGGCAGCCCCGGCTCGCCGGGCCCGGCGGTCGAGGCGACCGTCTACCGGATCGTGCAGGAAGCGCTGACGAACGTGGTCAGGCACGCGGACGCGAGCACGGTGGGCGTCCGGCTGGAGCACGGCCCCGAGGCGCTGACGCTCACCGTCACCGACGACGGACGGGGACCCGGGGGCGGCTCGGGGCTGGGGCTGATCGGCATCCGGGAGCGTGCCGCCGCGCACGGCGGCACGGCCGGGACCGGCGCCGGTCCGGGCGGCCGGGGGTTCCGGGTCCGGGTGACGATCCCGCGGGCCCGGCCGGAGACGGATACTGAGCAGGGAACAGAGGTGGGAAGTTGACGATCCGTGTGGTGGTGGCCGACGACCAGGAGCTGGTACGCAGCGGCTTCGCGATGATCCTGGACGCGCAGCCGGACATCGAGGTGGTGGCCGAGGCGGGCGACGGCCGGGCCGCGGTCGAGGCGGTACGGCGACTGGCCCCCGACGTGGCGCTGCTCGACATCCGGATGCCCGGCACGGACGGCATCGAGGCCTGCCGCGCCATCGGCGCCGGGACCGGCTGCCGGACGGTCATGCTGACCACCTTCGACTCCGACGAGTACGTCTACGAGGCGCTGCACGCGGGCGCGAGCGGCTTCCTGCTCAAGGACGTCCGCCGCGACGACCTGGTGCACGCGGTACGGGTGGTGGCCGCCGGGGACTCGTTGCTGGCTCCTTCGGTGGCGCGCCGGCTGATCGCCGAGTACACCTCGCGCCCGCCGGCCGCGGCCGTGGCACCGTCGGCGCGCCTGGACGTACTGACCGCCCGGGAGCGCGAGACGCTGCTGCACCTGGCCCGCGGGCTGTCGAACGCGGAGATCGCGGCGGCGCTGGTCGTCAGCGAGCACACGGTGAAGACCCATGTCGGCAATGTGCTGTCCAAGCTGGGGCTGCGCGACCGGATCCAGGCGGTGATCTGCGCGTACGAGTGCGGTGTCGTGACTCCCTCTCCGGCCGCGGCCCCTTCTCCGGCCGCGGCTCCCCCTCCGGAGGGAGGTCCGGCGTCCGGCTCCCCCGCGCGGGGGAGCCAATCTCCCTCCGGCAAACCCCCGGGCGGGGGATCCGCCCGGGCGGGCCGGTCAACAGGATGGAGTTCGTGAGCAGTTGAGGATTCCACGCCCAGGAGGCACCCGTCATGAACGTCCGCATGTCCGGCACCGCCCTCGCAGCCGCGCTCGTCCTCGGCCTCGCCGCCGGCCCCGCCTCACCGGCCCTGGCGGCGGCCGGTACCGGTGCCCCGGCGACCGCGGGCCATGGGGCCCAGCAGGAAGCCACCGGGCAGGCCCCGGACGTCGAGGCCCTACGCACCGCGGTCCAGGGGCTCCCGAAGGACGACGTCACGGCCGCGCTGGTGCGGGTCTCGGGCTCCGGGGGCGACTGGCGGGGCGCCTCCGGCGTCCACGACCTGGCCTCCGGCCGGCCGGCAGACCCGGACGGCCGCTTCCGGGCCGGCTCGGTGACCAAGGTCTTCACGGCGGCCGTCGTGCTGCAACTGGCCGGGGAGGGCAGGCTCGGCCTGGACCGCCCGGTCCGGCGCTACCTGCCGGATCTGATCCCGGCGGCGTACGAGGACGTCACGGTGCGCCAGTTGCTGAACCACACGAGCGGCATCCCGTCCGTCGGCTCCGGCGGCGGCCTGGACGACGCGTACGCACACCGCTTCGACCTGCGCGACCCGGTGCGGACCGTGCGCGAAGCCACCTCCCGGGAGCCGGACTTCGTGCCCGGCACCCAGCAGCACTACGCCAACATCGGCTACACCGTGGCGGGCCTGCTGATCGAGCGGGTCACGGGTGACACGTACGCCTCGCAGGTCTCCCGACGCGTCCTGGAGCCCCTGCACCTCAAGGACACGTACTTCCCCGGCACCGACCCGGCGATCCGCGGCCCCCACAACCACGGCTACCAGCTCTTCGGCACGGGCGAGCTGCGCGATGTGACGGTGTGGGGGGCGACGGACGCCTGGGCTGCGGGAGACCTGATCTCGACCACCGCCGACCTGGAGCGTTTCACCCGGGCGCTGTTCGGCGGGCGGGTGGTGCGCGGTCCGCTGCTCCAGGAGATGTTCACGCTGCCCGACGCCTCGGTGCGTGAGTACGGCACGGGCAAGCCCGCCGCGTACAGCGCGGGTCTCTCGGTGATGCGGCTGGGCGGACGCGAGGTCTGGGGAAAGACGGGTGGCCGCTGGGGCTACAACACGGCCGTCGCGGCCACCCGTGATCTCTCCCGGACCCTCGTCTACAGCGTCAACTCGACGGACGCGAAGGGGGAAGGCATGAACCCCACGGCGTTGGACATAGTCGTGGCCGCCTTCGGCGCCCCGTCGGCCGGATGACTCAGAGAGCCTGCGCGGTCGTCGCGGCGGGCTCCGGCAGCGGTGTCCGCTCCAGCGCCTCCAGCCGCTTGATCATGCGGCGCACCACGAGCAGCGGGATCACCCCGAATACCCCGAACGACATGTCGATGACGGACCACCAGAAGGGGATGGCGCGGACGGGCCCGCAGATCAGCGCGAGCGGGATGATCCCGGCGCAGGCGATCATGCCGAATTCGATGACCCAGATGTTGCGGACCGGGTCGCGGTAGGGGCCGTAGAAGGCGACCGCGATGACGAGATGGGCGAAGGCCAGCCAGTCGGTGCCGTACAGCACGAAGGGGTACTTCGCGTCGGCCTCGTCGAGTCCGGTGCGGACCCTGGTGATCCACTCCATCAGAGCCGGGAAGTGCTCCGGAACGGGAGAGGCCGAGGACCTCAGCAGGTCCTCGGCCCAGTGGAGTTCGTGGACTAGCGGGAAGGCGGTCAGCCCACTCAGCACCAGACAGACGATAAAGACGACCAACCACACGCGTATGCGCCTCAGCAGGGCTCTTCGCTCGCTCATGTCCGCAGCGTACGCCCGGGTTTACCGGCCTTTTACGCCGCCCCTGGTACGGCTCACAACCCGACGATGGCGTTCCACTTCTTCGCGAAGTCGGTGCGTTCCTCGGACGTGATGTCGCGGGCGATCGCGAGCCGCTTGCGCATCGCGTCGTCGGGGAAGATCAGCGGGTCCTCGGCGAGTGCGGCGGTCTCCTTGTCCTTGGACGAGGCCAGCACCTCGCGGGCGGCCGGAACGGGACAGACGTAGTTGACCCAGGTCGCCAGCTCGGCGGCGACCTCCGGCTCGTAGTAGTAGTCGATGAGCCTCTCGGCGTTGCGCTTGTGGCGCGCGAGGTTGGGGATCATCAGTGATTCCGCCCAGAGCTCGGCCCCCTCCTCGGGGACCACGAACTCGATCTCCGGGTTGTCGGCCTGGAGCTGGATGACGTCGCCGGAGTAGGCCTGGCAGGCGAGCACATCGCCGGTCGACAGGTCCTTGATGTAGTCGTTGCCGGTGAAGCGGCGGATGTGCCGCTTCTTCACCAGCTTCTCGACCTGGTCGCACACCCGGTAGAAGTCGTCCCGCTGCCAGCGGGTGACGTCGACGCCGTTGCCCTGCATCAGCAGGGCCATGGACTCGTCGAGCCCGGACATCAGCGTCACCTTGCCGCGCAGGTCGTCCGCCCACAGATCGCTCAGGTGCTTGATCTCGCGGCCGAGCTTCTTGCGGTTGTAGGCGATGCCGGTGATCCCGGACTGCCAGGGGACGCTGTGCAGCCGGCCCTTGTCGAAGGCGGGCGAGCGCAGCTGCGGATCCAGGTACTTGGCGACGTTCGGCTGCTTGGCCCGGTCCATCTCCTGCACCCAGCCCAGCCGTACGAACCGGGCGGACATCCAGTCGCTGATGACGATCAGGTCCCGGCCGGTCTCCTGGTGGTTCATCAGCGCCGGACTGATCTTCCCGAAGAACTCGTCGTTGTCGTTGATCTCCTCGGTGTACGTGACGGAGATCCCGGTCCGCCTGGCGAACGCATCGAGGGTGGGCCGCTTCGACTCGTCCTCGTCGTCGGTGTCGATGTAGAGGGGCCAGTTCGCGAAGTGCAGGGCGTGGTCGCTCGCCGAGCTGTCGCGCCCGGCGCGGTCACCGGGCTCCACATAGGCGGCGGGCACTCCACAGCCGGCCAGCGTGACACCGGCCGCCGTGGCTCCGAAGGCGCGCAGCAGGGACCGGCGGGACATGGGGTTCTTCGGGGTTGCTCGCACCTGCGCAGGATGCCGGTCGGCCGGCGGCGGGGGCAATGGACCATCCGTCCAGCGGCACCCGTTCCGTCCGCACACCCTGTCGATACCCGGGGAACGGGCCGGCACCCGGGAACGGGCCGATGCCCGGGAACGGGCCGATGCCCGGGAACGGTCACGGCCCCGGGCGGGGAGCCCGGGGCCGTGATCTGCCTGCTGACGGGGTATCAGCCGTCGAGCGAGGTCATGACGTGCTTGATGCGGGTGTAGTCCTCGAAGCCGTAGGCGGAGAGGTCCTTGCCGTAGCCGGACTTCTTGAAGCCGCCGTGCGGCATCTCGGCGACCAGCGGGATGTGGGTGTTGATCCACACGCAGCCGAAGTCGAGGTTCTTGGACATCCGCATGGCGCGGGAGTGGTCCTTGGTCCACACCGAGGAGGCCAGGGCGTACTCGACGCCGTTGGCGTACTCCACGGCCTGGGCCTCGTCGGTGAACTTCTGGACGGTGATGACCGGGCCGAAGACCTCGTTCTGGATGATCTCGTCGTCCTGCTTGAGGCCGGAGACGACGGTCGGGGCGTAGAAGTAGCCCTTGTCGCCGACCCGGTGGCCGCCCGCCTCGACCTTGGCGTGGGCGGGGAGCCGCTCGATGAAGCCGCTGACCTGCTTGAGCTGGTTGGCGTTGTTGAGCGGGCCGTAGAGCACGTCCTCGTCGTCCGGCTGCCCCGTCTTGGTGTCGGCAGCGGCCTTGGCGAGCGCGGTGACGAACTCGTCGTGGATGGACTCGTGGACCAGGACGCGGGTCGCGGCCGTGCAGTCCTGGCCGGCGTTGAAGTAGCCCGCGACGGAGATTCCCTCGACGGCCTTGGCGATGTCGGTGTCCTCGAACACGACGACCGGGGCCTTGCCGCCGAGCTCCAGGTGGACCCGCTTGACGTCCTTGGAGGCGGACTCGGCGACCTGCATGCCGGCCCGTACCGAGCCGGTGATGGAGGCCATCGCCGGGGTCGGGTGCTCGACCATCGCGCGGCCGGTGTCCCGGTCGCCGCAGATGACGTTGAAGACGCCCTTGGGCAGGATCTGGCCGATGATCTCGGCGATCAGCACGGTCGACGCCGGGGTGGTGTCGGACGGCTTGATGACGACGGTGTTGCCCGCGGCGAGCGCCGGGGCGAACTTCCAGACGGCCATCATCATCGGGTAGTTCCACGGCGCGACCTGCGCGCAGACGCCGACCGGCTCACGCCGGATGATGGAGGTCAGACCCTCCATGTACTCGCCGGCCGAGCGGCCTTCGAGCAGCCGTGCCGCACCCGCGAAGAAGCGGATCTGGTCCACCATCGGCGGGACCTCTTCGGTACGGGTCAGTTCGAGCGGCTTGCCCGTGTTCTCCGACTCGGCGGCGATGAGGTCCTCGGCGCGCTCCTCGAAGGCGTCCGCGATCTTCAGCAGGGCCTTCTGGCGCTCGGCGGGCGTGGCGTCGCGCCAGGCGGGGAACGCGGCCGCGGCGGCGTCCATCGCGGCATCGACATCGGCCTGCCCGGAGAGCGGCGAGGTCGCGTAGACCTCTTCCGTGACCGGGTTGATCACATCGATGGTCCGCCCGTCAGCGGCGTCCCGGAATTCTCCGTTGATGTAGTTGCGCAGACGGCGCACCTCGGTGGTCACAACCACCCCTCCTGTCGACACGTCCAATGGGTGAGATGCCCAGGGTAGTCGCTCGGGTGTCGCTTTCGACATGCCCAACTGCCGTGAACTTCGGATTCAGTTAGATCTGCACCCTCAAACAACGAATTTCATCGATCTGGGGTTGCCAGACAGACGAGTCCCGGTGCACAGTGGATGCGTGGCCAGTCGCAGCGCAGACTCCAGGACCGGGAACGGATCGTCACCAGCGGTCGATGCCGTCTCCCTCGCAATCATCGAGCAGCTCCAGGAGGACGGACGCCGTCCGTACGCCGCGATCGGCAAGGCCGTCGGCCTCTCCGAGGCGGCCGTGCGACAGCGCGTCCAGAAGCTGCTCGATCAGGGCGTGATGCAGATCGTCGCCGTCACCGATCCCCTCACCGTGGGGTTCCGGCGGCAGGCGATGGTGGGCATCAACGTCGAGGGCGACCTCGACCCCGTCGCCGAGGCGCTGTCGGCCATGGCCGAGTGCGAGTACGTGGTGATGACCGCGGGCTCCTTCGACCTGATGGTGGAGATCGTCTGCGAGGACGACGACCACCTGCTGGAAACGATCAACAAACGCATCCGGGCCCTCCCCGGCGTGCGCTCCACCGAGAGCTTCGTGTACCTGAAGCTCAAGAAGCAGACCTATATGTGGGGAACCCGATAGCCGTGAGCAAGGACCTCAGCCGAACCGCGTACGACCACCTGTGGATGCACTTCACCCGCATGTCGGACTACGAGAACGCGCCCGTTCCCACCATCGTGCGTGGCGAGGGCACCTACATCTTCGACGACCAGGGCAAGCGTTACCTGGACGGCCTGTCCGGCCTGTTCGTGGTCAACGCCGGTCACGGCCGTCACGAGCTCGCCGAGGCGGCGTACAAGCAGGGCCAGGAGCTGGGCTTCTTCCCGGTGTGGTCCTACGCCCACCCGAAGGCCGTCGAGCTGGCCGAGCGTCTCGCCGACTACGCGCCGGGCGACCTCAACAAGGTCTTCTTCACCACCGGTGGCGGCGAGGCCGTCGAGACCGCCTGGAAGCTGGCCAAGCAGTACTTCAAGCTCCAGGGCAAGCCGACCAAGTACAAGGTCATCTCGCGTGCGGTCGCCTACCACGGCACCCCGCAGGGCGCCCTGTCCATCACCGGCCTGCCGGCCCTGAAGGCCCCCTTCGAGCCGCTGGTCCCCGGCGCGCACAAGGTGCCGAACACCAACATCTACCGCGCCCCGATCCACGGCGACGACCCCGAGGCCTTCGGCCGCTGGGCCGCCGACCAGATCGAGCAGGAGATCCTCTTCGAGGGCCCGGAGACCGTCGCCGCGGTCTTCCTGGAGCCGGTGCAGAACGCCGGTGGCTGCTTCCCGCCGCCGCCCGGCTACTTCCAGCGCGTGCGCGAGATCTGCGACAAGTACGACGTGCTGCTCGTCTCCGACGAGGTCATCTGCGCCTTCGGCCGTCTCGGCACGATGTTCGCCTGCGACAAGTTCGGCTACGTGCCGGACATGATCACCTGCGCCAAGGGCATGACCTCGGGCTACTCCCCGATCGGTGCCTGCATCGTCTCGGACCGCATCGCCGCGCCGTTCTACGAGGGTGACAACACCTTCCTGCACGGCTACACCTTCGGTGGCCACCCGGTCTCCGCGGCGGTCGGCCTCGCCAACCTCGACATCTTCGAGCGCGAGGGCCTCAACCAGCACGTCCTGGACAACGAGAACGCCTTCTTCACGACGCTGCAGAAGCTGCTCGACCTGCCGATCGTCGGCGACGTCCGCGGCAACGGCTTCTTCTACGGCATCGAGCTGGTGAAGGACAAGGCCACCAAGGAGACCTTCACCGACGAGGAGACCGAGCGCGTCCTGTACGGCTTCCTCTCCAAGGCGCTGTACGACAACGGCCTCTACTGCCGGGCCGACGACCGCGGCGACCCGGTCGTCCAGCTCGCGCCGCCGCTGGTCTCCGACCAGTCGACGTTCGACGAGATCGAGGGCATCCTGCGCACCGTCCTCACGGAGGCGTGGACCAAGCTCTGACCGGCACCTCGACCGGCGGCCCGCCACGGACCGGCCGCCGGTCGGACGGCTCCGTCGCTTGACCACTGCTTGACCACTACTTGACCGGCTTCCAGCCGTCATCCTCATACGGTCCACACGGCCCGGATGCGCCCATTCGAGTGGGAAGGGGCGCATCCGGGCCGTGTGCTGTGCGCTCACCGCGGTTCGAATCCCTACGGTGCCGAGTGACCGATCGGCCCCGCCTTCGTTCCCCCGTACGGGGGACGGGAATTACGATCTGAACCGAGGTGTACGCCATGGTGGCCCCGCCGGACAACGACGTGATCTGGGCGCGTTCCCTGCACCATTCCCACAACGGCTCACCCGCGCTCGGCGGCGTCTCCCTGGGCGTCCGCGACGGCGAGATCCTTGCCGTGACCGGCCCCCGGGGCTGCGGCAAGACCACCCTGCTGCACTGCCTGTCCGGCCAGCTGGTGCCCGAGCAGGGCGAGGTGTGGTTCAACAGCGTCCCCGTCCACACCATGGGCCCCCGGCTGCGCGAACGGCTGCGCCGCGACCGGTTCGGCTGGATCGCACCCGAACCCCAGCTGGTGCCCGAGCTGAACACCTGGGAGAACACCGCCCTTCCGCTGCTGCTGCGCGGCGCCTCGCACCGGGAGGCGAAGAAGACCGCCCTGGAGTGGCTGGAGCGGCTCGACATCGGCACCTGCGCCAGGCAGCGACCGCACACCCTGCTCCAGGGTCAGCGCCAGCGGATCGCCGTGGCCCGCGCCCTGGCGGCCACCCCCACGGTGATCTTCGCCGACGAGCCGACCGCGACCCTGCACCGCAGCGACCGGACGCATGTGCTGCGCACCCTCACCAGCGCGGCCCGTTCGCACGGCATCACGATCGTGCTCGCCACCCACGACGCGGAGATCGCCGCCCTCGCCGACCGCACGGTCCCGCTGCTGGACGGCCGCCGCGTCGCCACCGTCGCCCTGCCCGCCGTGTCCGATACGGAGGGCCGCGCGGCGTGCTCGCTCTCCGTCTAGCCCGGGGTTCCCATCCGCTGGTCCTGCTGCGGCGGCTGCTGGTCGCCGCCGCCTCCGCCGGCGTCGGCTTCCTGCTGCTGTGCGCCCTCGGTTACGCCTCGGGGCATCCGGCGCACTCCGCCGGGGCCGTGCTGCGCCTCCTGTGGTGCCTCGTGCCGTTCGCCGCCACCGTCCAGTTCGCGGTCGCGGTCGCGCGCACCGACCCGAGCACCCGGCCGCGCTCCGGACTGTCCGCCGTGGGCCTCGGGCCGGTCCGGCTCGCGGTGCTCGCCGCGGTCTCCACCGCCGTCTCCTGCACCCTCGGGTCGATGGTGGCGCTGCTGTTCTACCTGCATCTGCGCGGTGACCTGTCCGGGCTGCCGTTCGACGGCGCGGCGGCCGGGCTGCTCGACGCCGAGGCCCCGCTGCCGCTACCCGCCGCGCTGGTGCTGCTGGCCCTGGTGCCGCTGGCCGCGGCGGCGGGGAGCGCGTTCGCGCTGCGCGCCGAGCCGGTCTCGACGGCGGCCCCGGACGACGCCTCCTCGGAGGTCCTGACGGAGCCGGAGGCGCCCGGTCCCACGGCGCCGCCCACGGGGCTGCCGTGGGGTGTGGCGCTGACCGCGGCGGGCCTCGCCATCGAGGCGTACATGAGCCGGGGCGACGGCCGCAGCCTGCTCCCGCTGCCCGGCAGGCTCGACGCCACCCCGGCCGGGGTGCTGGCGGGATGGGCGCTGACCGCCGCCGGGCTGGCCGTGGCGGGCCCGGGGCTGGCCCATCTGTGCGGGCGGCTGCTCCAGGCGGCGCGCCCCGGCGCCGTACGGCTGCTGGCCGGCCGGGTGCTGATGGACGAGTCGCGGCGGATCGGCCGCCCGCTCGGGGTGGTCTGCGCGGTACTGGCCGCGGCGGCGGCCGCCTACGCGCTGTACGGGACTGCGCCCCGCCCGCTCGGCCCGCTGACGGTGCTGGGCGCGGTCCTCGTGCTCGGCTGCACGACGGCGACGCTGCTGACCTCGGCGCTGGAGGCCAGGCAGGCCCGCGAGCAGACGGCGCAGGCCCTGCTGCGGCTCGGCGCCCCGGTATCGGCACTGCGGGCCGCGACGGCCCTGCGCGCCGCCGCACTGCTGATCGTCTTCGCCCCGCTGACCTGGCTGATCTCGGAGCTGGCCGCACTGCCGCTGACGGTCTGAGGACGCGCGCCCCGGGCCGGGCGCCCGCACCCGGCGGCTACGTAGCATGACAGCGTGGACAATCCGGACGAAACCAGTCCCCCGCCCGGCCCCGAGATCGACTCGCTCGCCGCATTCGACGCGGCGGTCGCCTCGGGGTCGCTGGCCGGGCACCGGGTGCAGTCCGTCGACCTGACGGACCGCGGCGCCGCGCTACTGGCCGCCGACACGGCCGGCGCCGTCTTCCTCGGCTGCCGGATGGAGCCGGAGGCGGCGGCGAAGGTGCGGGCCGACGGCGCGTTCGTCTTCCCGCCGGTGCCCGGGCTCCCCTTCGATCCGTACCGTGGCCTGCTCTACACCCCCGACGCGCTCTACGAGGGGCTGGCGGGCTGCGGATACCCGGCGACGCCCGACGCCCGCGCGTACCGCTGGTTCCAGCAGACCCGGGCGAACGGCGACACCTTCGCCTCGATGCTCCGGGCGCTGCACGACGACGCGGTCTCCGACGCGCTGGACGAGTACCTCACCGGCGCCGCCGTGGTCGGGGTGATGGGCGGCCACGCGACGGCCCGCGGCAGCGCCCCGTACGCGGCCGCGGCCCGGCTGGGACGGACCCTGGCCCGGGACGGTCTGATGGTGGCCACCGGTGGCGGGCCGGGCGCGATGGAGGCGGCGAACCTCGGGGCGTACGCGGCGCCGCATCCCGATCCCGTGCTGGACGAGGCCTGCGCACTGCTGGCCGTGGCCCCCTCGTTCACCCCGTCGGTCACCGACTGGGCGCTGGCCGCCTTCGACGTGCGCCGGCGCTGGCCGGGTGGCGGCGGTTCCGTCTCGATCCCCACCTGGTTCTACGGGCACGAGCCGCCGAACCCCTTCGCGGACCGCATCGCCAAGTACTTCGCCAACGCGCTGCGCGAGGACGGACTGCTCAGCCGCTCCACGGCGGGCGTGATCTTCCTGCCCGGCGCGGCCGGCACCGTACAGGAGATCTTCGACAACGCGACGCCGAACTACTACGGCTCGCTCGGCGATCCGACCCCGATGGTGCTGGTCGGCCGCGCCCACTGGACGCGCGCCCTGCCCGCCTGGCCGCTGTTGCGCGCGCTCGCCGCGGGCCGGGCGATGGAGCCCCGGATCGCGCTCGTGGACACGGTGGACGAGGCCCCCGGGGCGCTGGCCCGGCTGTCGGCGAGGCCGTAGGCCGGGCTCAGAAGGACGCGAGCCGGGCCACGAGCGCGTCGAAGAAGGCCTCCCAGCCGTCCTCGGCGGCCGCGTACTGCTCGGCCGTGAGGTTGCCGCCGCGCTGCTGGAAGACCAGCTCGGTGGTCCCGCCCCGGCGCTCGGTGAAGGTGGCGGTGACGGTCTCGCCCTCGATGTCGGCGGGCGCGGAGGCGTCCTTCAGGGTGAACACCAGCTTCTCCGGGGCCACCACCTCCCGGTAGACCCCGTGGAACGGCATCTCGGTGCCCGGCACCACGATGACCAGGCTCCAGGCTCCGCCCGGCCTGACGTCCATCGACACCCGGTCGAGCGGCACCTCGGCGTCGCCGCCGTACCAGGCCGCGAAGTGCTCGGGCGTCGTCCAGGCCGCGAAGACCTTTTCCGGCGGGGCGTCGAGGATGCGGGTGATGTCGATGCCCTCGCGTGCTGACTCGGTCATGTCCCTGTCCTTCCCGGAGTCTTCCGGATCCGCTGCACGGCCCCGGGGCCGTCCGCGAGGACGTTCCAGGGGCTCCCCCGGGGGCGGCCGGCGCCGCACTCCGGGGCATCCGGCAATCCTCCGGCCGATGGGCCGCTCCCGCGACCGGTGGGCGCCGCCCCCGGGCCGCTCGCCCGGGGAGGGCGGTCGGGGCCGGGCGGGTCAGGGGCGGGCGGGCAGGACCACGGTCTCGGCCGCGTCGAAGCCGGCCCCGACCGTCGCACCCTCCTCGGGCGCGTCCCGCAGCGCGCACTCCGCCTCCAGCTCCGGACCGCCGTCCGGCACCAGCCGCACGGCGACGTGATTGCCCCGGAACGTGCGCGTCCCGACCACACAGCGCAGCCCCTGGTCCGGGGCGCCGATCCGGACCCCGGCAGGGCGCACCAGCAGATCGCACGCCCCCTGCGGCGAGCCCCCGGGCACCGGCACCTTGCCCCACACCGTGTCGGCGACGGTGCCGCTCACCGTCGCCCCGACCACGTTGTCGAAGCCGAGGAACCGGGCGACGAAGGCGGAGGCGGGCCGCTGCCAGACCTCCAGCGGGGTGCCCACCTGGGCGATCCGACCGTCCCGCATCACCACCACCCGGTCGGCCAGCGCGAACGCCTCTCCCTGGTCGTGGGTGACGGCCAGCACCGTGGTACCCAAGCGGCCGAAGAGCGTGCGCAGTTCGACGACGAGCCGCTCGCGCAGACCGCGGTCGAGCTGGCCGAGCGGCTCGTCCAGCATCAGCAGCTTGGGGCTCGGGGCGAGGGCCCGCGCGAGGGCGACGCGCTGCTGCTCACCGCCGGACAGGGCGGCGACGGCGCGGCGTTCGGCGCCGGGCAGGCCCACCAGGTCGAGGAGTTCGCCGACCCTGCGCTCCTGGTCGCGGCGCGACACCCCGCGTATCCGCAGCCCGAAGGCCACGTTGGCGCCGACATCGCGGTGCGGGAAGAGCTGGTGGTCCTGGAACATCAGACCGAGACCGCGCCGGTGCACCGGTACGCCGGCCTGGTCCGCGCCGTCCAGCAGCACCCGGCCGTCGTCCGGCGGGTGCAGTCCGGCGACCACCCGCAGCAGGGTGGACTTGCCGCTTCCGCTCGGCCCGAGCACGCACACGATCTCGTGCTCGGCGACCTTCAGGTCCACCGCGTCGAGCGCCGCCCGCTCGCCGAAGCGAACCGTGGCCGATTCCAGTGTCAGCATTTCTAGAACTCCCCGGACCGGTCCGTGCGGATACGTTCGAGCAGCAGCAGCGAGACGGCGCAGACCACCATCAGGATGGTGCTCAGGGCCATCGCCTGGCCGTAGTTGAGCTCCCCGGCCCGCCCCAGCAGCCGGGCCACGGCGACCGGCAGCGTCGGGCGGTCGGGCCGGGCGATGAACACCGTCGCACCGAACTCACCGAGCGAGACGGCGAACGCGAAACCGGCCGCGACCAGCAACGCCCGCCGCACCAGCGGCAGATCGACCTCCCGCCAGGCCCGCAGCGGCGAGGCGCCGAGCACCGCGGCCGCCTCCCTCAGCCGGCCGTCCACCGCGCGCAGGACCGGCAGCATGGTCCGTACGACGAACGGCACGCCGACCAGTGCCTGGGCGAGCGGCACCAGGATCCAGGAGGTCCGCAGGTCCAGCGGCGGCTTGTCCAGGGTGATCAGGAAACCGAAGCCGACGGTGACCGCGGACACCCCGAGCGGCAGCATCAGCAGCGCGTCGAAGCCGCGCACCAGCCGTCCGGCGCGCCGGGTCAGCGCCGCGGCGGCGAGCCCGCCGACGACCAGCGCGATGACCGTCGCGACCAGCGCGTACTGCACGGAGTTCCAGATCGCTTCGAGCGGCGCGACCAGGAACGTGCCGCCGCCCGCGTCCACGGACCCCAGCGCACGGTAGAAGTCGAGGCCGTGGCCGCCGGTGGTGTCCACGGAGCGCTCGACCAGCACCCCGAGCGGCAGCAGGATCAGCAGCAGCACGGTCAGCAGCACCCCGCAGAGCAGCGCCCACTGCCCGGCGCCGCGCGGCCTGCGGGCGGTCTGCGCGGGATCGACCAGCTTCAGCGCGGTCTCCCTGCGCCGTACGGTCCACGCGTGCACGGCGAGGATCGCGCCGACCGCGGCGAACTGCACCAGCGTCAGCACGGCGGCCGTCGGCAGGGCGAGCAGCTGCGCGGTCTGCCGGTAGATCTCCACTTCGAGGGTGGCGTAACCGGGACCGCCGAGGATCTGTACGACCCCGAAGGAGGTGAAGGTGAAGAGGAAGACCATCAGCGCGGCGGCGGCCACCGCGGGTGCCAGGGCCGGCAGGGTGACCCGCCGCCAGGCGGCGAACCGTCCCGCGCCGAGCACCCTGGCGGCCTCCTCCTGCCGGGGGTCGAGCTGGGACCACAGGCCGCCGACCGTCCGAACGACCACCGCGTAGTTGAAGAAGACATGGGCGAGCAGGATCGCCCAGACCGTGGTGTCGAGCCGTACGCCCCAGAGTTCGTCGAGGAATCCGCCGCGCCCCAGCAGCGCCAGGAAGGCCGTCCCGACGACCACGGTCGGCAGGACGAACGGCACCGTGACGACCGCCCGCAGCAATTGCTTGCCGGGGAAGTCGAAGCGGGCGAAGACATACGCCCCGGGCAGCGCGATCAGCAGGGTCAGCGCGGTCGAGGCGAGCGCCTGCCAGGTGGTGAACCAGAGGACCTCGCGGATGTCCGGCCGGGCCAGCACCTCGCCGATCCGGCCGAACTGCCAGACGCCGTCCGCCTTCAGGCCGCGGCCGACGATCGCGGCGACCGGATAGGCGAAGAACAGCGCGAAGAACGCCACGGGCACGGCCATCAGGCCGAGCCGCACCGCGCTCCCGCGCCGGGCCTTCGCGCGAGCCGTCCCCGGCCCGCGTGTGCGCTTTCCCGGTCCGCCCGTCCCGCCCGCTTCCGTTCCGCGTACGGGGCTCTTCGTTACTTCACTACGAGCGAGGACCACGACTGGACCCACTGCTCACGGTTCTTGGCGATCTTCTCCGGGGCCACGGTCGTCGGGCTGTCCACCGTCGCCCCGAACTTCGTGAAGAGCTCCGGCAGCGCCGCGTCCTTGGTGACCGGGTTGACGAACATGTTGAGCGGCATGTCCTCCTGGAACTTCTTGCTGATCAGGAAGTCCAGCAGGGCCTTGCCGCCCGCCTCGTTCTTCGCGCCCTTCAGCAGACCGGCGAACTCGATCTGCCGGAAGCAGGTCCCGGTGGCGACGCCGGTCGGTGCGGTCTTCGGCTGCGGCTTCGCGTACAGCACCTCGACGGGCGGGCTGGAGGCGTACGAGACGACGAGCGGCCGGTCCGCCTTGGCCTTCTTCCCGCCGGCCGATCCGGAGAACTCCTCGTTGTACGCCTGCTCCCAGCCGTCGACGACCTTGACGCCGTTGCGCTCCAGCTTCTTCCAGTAGTCCTGGTAGCCCTTCTCGCCGTAGGTGGCGACGGTGCCGAGGAGGAAGCCGAGACCGGGCGACGAGGTCCCGGCGTTCTCGGTGACGAGCAGGTCCTTGTACGCGGGCTTCGCCAGGTCGTCGAAGGACTGCGGCGGCGCGAGCTTCTTGTCCGCGAAGTACTTCTTGTCGTAGTTGACGCAGATGTCGCCGGTGTCGACCGGGGTGACCCGGTGCTTGTCGGCGTCGAGCCGGGTGTCCGCCGCGACCCGGTCGATGCCCTTCGCCTGGTACGGCGTGAAGAGCCCGCTGTCGAGGGCGCGGGAGAGCAGGGTGTTGTCGACGCCGAAGAACACGTCGCCGCGCGGTGAGCCCTTGGTCAGGATCTCCTGGTTGAGCGCGACCCCCGCGTCGCCGCTCTTGAGCACCTTGACGGTGTAGCCGGTCTCCTCGGTGAACTCCTTCAGTACGTCCTTGGAGGCGTTGAAGGAGTCGTGGCTGACGAGGGTCACGGTCTTGGAGCCCGAACCCTTCGTGCCGCCGGAACCGGCGGCCGAGTCGTCGGAGCTCCCGCAGCCGGCGAGTGCGGTGACGCCGAGCGCGGAGGCGACGGCCGACGCCGCAAGCTGCCTGGTCCTGCGCGTGGTGGTCATTGTGGATTTCCTCCTGGGTTTTGGCCAGGAAGAGACGCGGCCCTGCCCGCGGGAAGCGGGCAGGGCGCAACAGCATGAGTTGATGACCGAACTTCCTACCCGGAATGACCCGGGCGAGGTTCAGAGGGTCTGCGGCCGACCTGTCCTCGGTGCCGCACTCTCAGCGCTGTGGCGCTCCCCTGTCGGAATATGAAGTTGATTTCGGGCCCAGATTACACGGGCCGTATCCGCCTCAGCGCTCGGCTGCCGCCAGCTGCCCGCAAGCCCCGTCGATCTCCTGACCGCGAGTGTCCCGCACGGTGACCGGCACCCCGTGGGCGGCGATCGCCTCGACGAACGCCTTCTCGTCCTCGGGCCGCGAGGCGGTCCACTTGGAACCGGGCGTGGGGTTCAGCGGGATCAGGTTGACGTGCACCCGCTTGCCCTTGAGGAGCCGACCGAGCCGGTCTCCGCGCCACGCCTGGTCGTTGATGTCGCGGATCAGCGCGTACTCGATGGAGATGCGACGGCCGGACTTCTCCGCGTACTCCCACGCGGCGTCCAGCACCTCGCCGACCTTCCAGCGCGTGTTCACGGGTACGAGGGTGTCGCGCAGCTCGTCGTCCGGCGCGTGCAGCGAGACGGCGAGGCGGCACTTGAAGCCCTCGTCCGCGAAGCGGAGCATCGCGGGCACCAGGCCCACGGTGGAGACGGTGATCCCGCGCTGCGAGAGCCCCAGCCCGTCCGGCTCCGGGTCGGTCAGCCGGCGGATCGCGCCGACCACCCGGTTGTAGTTGGCGAGCGGCTCGCCCATGCCCATGAAGACGATGTTGGAGAGCCGCGCCGGACCGCCGGGGACCTCTCCGTCGCGCAGCGCCCGCATGCCGTCCACGATCTGGTGGACGATCTCGGCGGTCGACAGATTGCGGTCGAGGCCCGCCTGTCCCGTGGCGCAGAACGGGCAGTTCATCCCGCAGCCGGCCTGCGAGGAGATGCACATCGTGACCCGCTCCGGGTAACGCATCAGGACGGACTCGACGAGCGTCCCGTCGTGCAGCTTCCACAGGGTCTTGCGGGTGGTGTCGTCGTCGCAGCTGATGTGGCGGACCACCGACATCAGGTCGGGGAACATCGCCTCGGCGAGCTTGGTCCGCGATCCGGCCGGGATGTTGGTCCATTCCGCCGGGTCGTGCGCGTACCGCGCGAAGTAGTGCTGCGAGAGCTGCTGGGCGCGGAACGGCTTCTCGCCGATCGCGGCGACTGCTTCCTTGCGCTCGGCGGGCGTGAGGTCGGCGAGATGCCGCGGCGGCTTCTTGGCTCCGCGGGGCGCGACGAAAGTGAGTTCTCCGGGCTTAGGCATGGTTCTTCCAGTGTCGCAGACAGAACAGCGAGGGCCCGCCGTCCTGTGGACAGCGGGCCCTCACTCGTAAAATCCCAGGTCAGGACCCTGTTCTCAGCCGGAGCCGACGAACAGCACCAGCAGCAGCCAGACCACCGGGGCGGTCGGCAGCAGCGAGTCCAGCCGGTCCATGATGCCGCCGTGTCCCGGCAGCAGCGTGCCCATGTCCTTGATCCCGAGGTCCCGCTTGATCATCGACTCGCCCAGGTCCCCGAGGGTGGCGCTGGCCGCGACCGCGAGCCCGAGCAGCAGCCCCTGCCACCAGGAACCGCCGTCGATCAGGAACTGCATGCACAGCGCACCGGCGACCATCGCGAAGGCGACGGCCCCGAACAGGCCCTCCCGGGTCTTTCCGGGGCTGATCCGCGGCGCCAGCTTGTGCTTCCCGAAGCGCCAGCCGACGGCGTACGCACCCGTGTCGCTGACCACGGTCAGCAGCAGGAAGGTGAGCACCCGCTGCGGCCCGTCGTCGGCGGTCAGGAGCATCGCGACGAACGTGGCGAGGAACGGCACGTAGAACGCCGCGAACACACCGGCCGTGACGTCCCTGAGGTAGCCCTCGGGCGGTTCGGTCATCCGCCAGACGAGCACCGCCAGCGCGGTCAGTGCCGTAGCCGCCCAGGCGCCTTCGGCACCCCATGCGTAACCGGCGACGACCATCGCCGCGCCACCCACCGCCAGCGGGACGAGCGGCGCCTTGATGCCCTTGCGCTCCTGGAGCCGCGAGGTGAGCTCCCAGAGGCCCACGACGACGGCGACCACGATCACACCGACGAAGACGTCCTTGACGATGAACAGCGAGGCGACGATGAGGGCGCCGAGCCCCACACCGACCCCTATGGCGGATCGCAGATCACGGCCCGCACGTTTCTTCTGCGGGGGCGGCGGCGCGGTGGACATGGGCTCCTGCGGCTTCTCGTCACGGAACAGGGGGCCGCCGCTCAGGCGTCCGGCCCCCTGGTCCCGGTCATCACGGTCGTCAGCGTCTCTACCTGCGTCGGGATCGTCCGGCACGATGGGCATGGGCCGAGTCTGCTGGGCGTCATGCACATCGTAAGCAGGACCCGCCGGGGCAGCCCGCATCTCGGGCGCACCCCAGTGGCCGGCTCCCTGCGGGGCGCCCGAGGAAGAGTCGTTCATCAGACTTCGAGCAGCTCGGCTTCCTTGTGCTTCAGCAGCTCGTCGACCTGCGCGACGTACTTCGCGGTGGTGTCGTCGAGCTCCTTCTCGGCACGACGTACCTCGTCCTCGCCCGACTCCTTGTCCTTGACCAGCTTGTCGAGGGTCTCCTTGGCCTTGCGGCGCACCGCGCGGATGGAGATCTTGGAGTCCTCGGCCTTGCTCTTGGCGACCTTGATGTAGTCGCGGCGGCGCTCCTCGGTGAGCTCCGGGAAGGTCACCCGGATGATGTTGCCGTCGTTGCTCGGGTTGACGCCGAGGTCCGAGTCGCGGATGGCCTGCTCGATGTTGCGCAGCGCGGTCTTGTCGAACGGCGTCACGACGGCCATGCGCGGCTCGGGCACCGAGAACGAGGCGAGCTGGTTGATCGGGGTCAGCGCGCCGTAGTAGTCGGCGACGATCTTGTTGAACATCGCCGGGTGCGCACGGCCGGTACGGATCGCGGCGAAGTCCTCTTTCGCGACGACTACGGCCTTCTCCATCTTCTCCTCGGCCTCGAGGAGGGTTTCTTCGATCACCACGTGCTCCTGCGTGTCTTGAGTGGGCCCGTCGTGCTGGGGCCCGGCGGGTCCTGCGTCGCGTCCTCACCTGCACGGTGTCCGACCGGCAGGCCGTTGTCCATCCTTCGGGGCCGGTCCCGGGGGTTTCCCCGGGAGCCCGGACCTCCCCGTCGTACTCCGGGAAGGTCCCCCGGTCCTCAGGCCCGGGTGCTCCGGTCACTCACGAGCGTGCCGATCTTCTCACCCTTGACCGCGCGGGCGATATTGCCGGTGGCGGTCAGCTCGAAGACGAGGATCGGCAGGTCGTTGTCGCGGCAGAGCGTGATGGCGGTGGCGTCGGCGACCTTGAGATCGCGGGCGAGAACCTCGCTGTACTCGAGCGCGTCGAACTTCACCGCGTCGGGGTTGCTCTTCGGGTCGGAGTCGTAGACCCCGTCCACCCCGTTCTTGCCCATCAGGAGACCTTCGGCGTCGATCTCCAGGGCGCGCTGGGCGGCAGTGGTGTCGGTGGAGAAGTACGGCATCCCCATGCCCGCGCCGAAGATGACGACGCGGCCCTTCTCCAGGTGGCGCACGGCGCGCAGCGGGATGTACGGCTCCGCGACCTGCCCCATGGTGATGGCGGTCTGGACGCGGGAGTCGATGCCTTCCTTCTCCAGGAAGTCCTGGAGCGCCAGGCAGTTCATGACCGTGCCGAGCATGCCCATGTAGTCGGACCGGGCCCGGTCCATGCCGCGCTGCTGGAGCTCGGCGCCGCGGAAGAAGTTGCCGCCGCCGATGACGATCGCGATTTCCGCGCCGTCACGGACGACCGCCGCGATTTCCCGGGCAATGGCGTGTACGACGTCGGGGTCGACACCGAGACCCCCGCCGCCGGCGAACGCCTCTCCGGACAGCTTCAGCATGAAGCGTCCGGCCACCTTGCCGTCGTCGCGCTTGTGGTCACCTTTAGCGGCGTCCGCGCCCTTGTTCATGGAGATTCTCCTCGTGCACATACGAAGAAGGCCATTGCCGGTGGGTCTGGTGTCCCTCAGCGGCAATGGCCTCCTCGTCAGATCTGCGGTCGTACGGCGTGAGTGCGGCCGACGACTGCACTAGACCCTATCGGGGTCCACCGTGTTTCGCGGACGGACTCAGATGCCGACCTTGATGCGCGTGAAGCGCTTCAGGGTGACACCGGCCTCGTCCAGAACCTTCTGGACGGACTTCTTGTTGTCCAGCGCGTACGGCTGGCCAAGAAGGGTGGCCTCCTTGAAGAAGCCGTTGACGCGACCCTCGACGATCTTCGGGAGCGCGGCCTCGGGCTTGCCCTCGGCGCGCGTGGTCTCCTCGGCGACGCGGCGCTCGGCCTCGACGACCTCGGCCGGGACGTCCTCGCGGGACAGGTACTTCGGGGCGAACGCGGCGATGTGCTGCGCGATGCCCTTGGCCAGCTCGGCGTCGGCCTTGTCCAGCTCGACCAGAACACCGATCTGCGGCGGCAGGTCGGGCATGGTGCGGTGCATGTACGCGGAGACGTACGCGCCGGAGAACTGCGCGAAGCGGTCCAGGACGATCTTCTCGCCGAGGTTGGCGTTGGCCTCGTCGACGTACGCCTGGACGGTCTTGCCGGCCTCGATCTCGGAGGCGAGCAGCGCCTCCAGGTCGGCCGGGGAGGTCGCGGCGACGTGGGCGGCGAGCGTGTTGGCGACGGCCTGGAACTTCTCGCCCTTGGCGACGAAGTCCGTCTCGCACTTCAGCTCCAGCAGAACACCGGACGTCTGGTCCTCGGAGATGAGGGAGACGACGGCGCCGTTCTCGGCAGAACGGCCCTCGCGCTTGGCGACGCCCTTCTGACCCTTGATACGGAGCGCCTCGACGGCCTTGTCGACGTTGCCGTCGGCCTCGTCGAGCGCCTTCTTGCAGTCCATCATGCCGGCGCCGGTCAGCTCGCGGAGCTTCTTGACGTCAGCGGCGGTGTAGTTCGCCATGAGTCTGTGTTTCTCTCTCGAAGTCTGAAAGATCTACGGGTGAACGGCGGGGGCGGTGCTTGTGGCACCGGCCCCCGCCGTCATCAGCCGTGACGGGTGTCAGGCCTGCTCGGCGTCCGCGGCCGGGGCCTCGGCAGCGGGGGTCTCGACAGCGGCCTCGGCGGCGGGGGCCTCGGCGGCCTCGGCGTCCGCGACCTTCTCGGTCTCGGCGGAGGTCTGGACCTCGGCGTCGGCCTTCTTGTCGCCCTCGAGCAGGTCGCGCTCCCACTCGGCGAGCGGCTCGCCGGCGGCCTTCTCGCCCGGCTTCGAGTCACCGGTGGCGGCACCGGAACGGGCGATGAGGCCCTCGGCGACGGCGTCGGCGATCACACGGGTGAGCAGGGTGACGGAGCGGATCGCGTCGTCGTTGCCCGGAATCTTGTAGTCGACCTCGTCGGGGTCGCAGTTGGTGTCGAGGATCGCGACGACCGGGATGTGGAGCTTGCGCGCCTCACCGACGGCGATGTGCTCCTTCTTGGTGTCGACGATCCAGACGGCGCTCGGCACCTTCTGCATCTCGCGGATACCACCGAGGGTCTTCTCCAGCTTGGCCTTCTCGCGGGAGAGAACCAGGAGCTCCTTCTTGGTGAGGCCGGAGGCGGCCACGTCCTCGAAGTCGATGAGCTCAAGCTCCTTCAGACGCTGAAGGCGCTTGTAGACGGTGGAGAAGTTGGTGAGCATGCCACCGAGCCAACGCTGGTTGACGTACGGCATGCCGACGCGCGTCGCCTGCTCGGCGATGGCCTCCTGGGCCTGCTTCTTCGTACCCACGAACATGATGGAGCCGCCGTGGGCGACGGTCTCCTTGACGAACTCGTAGGCACGGTCGATGTACGACAGCGACTGGAGCAGGTCGATGATGTAGATGCCGTTGCGCTCGGTGAAGATGAAGCGCTTCATCTTCGGGTTCCAGCGACGGGTCTGGTGACCGAAGTGGACGCCGCTTTCCAGCAGCTCCCGCATCGTGACGACGGCCATGGCCGTACTCCTTGAGGTGCTCGGTTGTCGCGACCGCAGGATTGCTGTCGCGCCTGACGCCCCGACGCGCCGTGCCACGAGGGACCGAGGAGCGCGGCCACCGTCCGCGAAGAGGGAGGTGGCGGGGCGTGCGAAGTCGACCCGGTGACCCGGATCGCCATAGGAAGTGTACGGGACGGCCCGGGTGCCGGGTGACGGCGCTGTCCACAACCGGCTGGTTGTCCACAGATCCGGTTCATGATCCCCGCGGATCGGGACGCTGCGGGACGGTTCTGCCATGCGATGCACACCTGATCAGAACGGCCCGACCGACCCGACCGACCTGGTGGTTCCGGGCGCGGAAGCCCGTTGCGGCAGGCCTGCTCTCCGGGTGCGGGAGGTGCTTGTCGTGGCGGTGGCGGCCCTGCTGGCGGTGGTGATGTGCGGTTTGCCGGCCGGCGCGGCCGGCAAACCGACGCCGACACCCGCCCCTGCACCGGAGCCCGGGCCGGAGCCGGAGCCAGGGAGGGGGACAGGGGCGGTGCCGGGGCCAGGACCGGACGGCGACCGGAGCTGGCCGCTTGCCGGGCGGCCCGCGGTCCTGCGGAGCTGGGAGCCCCCGGCCGGCCCCTACGCGCGGGGTCACCGCGGGGTCGACCTGGCCACTGAGCCGGGTGCGGCGGTGCTCGCCGCCGCCTCGGGCCAGGTGTCGTTCGCGGGGCGGGTGGCGGGACGCGGGGTGCTGGCGATCGAGGTGGCCGGCAGCGGTGATCCGCCGCTGCGGACCACGTACGAACCGGTGCGCGCGCTCGTCGCGAAGGGGGAGAAGGTGACGGCGGGGCAGGTGGTGGCGGTCGTGGAGGCGGGGCCCTTCCACTGCGCGGCGGGCTGTCTGCACTGGGGCCTGCGGCGCGGTGACACGTATCTGGATCCGTTGTCGCTGCTGCCGCCGTCGCTGCTGCGGCGGGGTCCGTCCCGGCTGCTCCCGGTGTTCGGCGTACCCGAGCCCGGACCCGCGCACTCCGCCGGAGGGACCGGGGACGGGCTCGCCGCCCCCGGCGTTCTGCTCGCCGCCGCGATGCGGCGGCGTCAGCCCCGTGCGCCCTGGACGCCTCGGAGGATCATGGCGACGGCGGTGTCCGCGATCACGGCCGGCTCCTCGGCGACGGCCAGTTCGATACGTCGCACCGCGGCGTCCACCGAACCCTGGAGCAACATCGCCGCCAGCCTCGGCTGCGCGTGGCCGAGGTCGCCGAGCGCCTCGACGATCATGGCGATCAGCCCGCCGTGGGCGGCCCTGATCTTCTCGCGCGCGCCGGCGTCCAGCTCGCTCGCCGAAATGGCGACGACCGCGCGGTGGCGGCGGTCCCCGACGAGGTCGAGCTGCCGGCGCACATAGGCCTCGATCTTGCCCTCGGGCGTACTGGCCTGCTCCATCGCGTTCTCGACCTCGGCCGCCCAGACGGGGAAGTCGACGGCGCAGAGCTCTTCGACGACGGCCGCACGGGAGCGGAAGTATTCATACACGGACGACCTGGCGAGGCCCGTGCGCTCGGCGAGGGCGGGGAAGGTCAGCGCTTCCGTACCTCCCTCGGACAGCAGGGAGCGTGCGGCGTCCAGGAGGGCGCCGCGCTGCATGGTCCGGTGCTCGGCCACCGAGGCCGCTCGAATCCTGGGCACGCGTCCACTGTACGGCGACCGGTGTTCGAGAGGGCGGGTGCGGCCCGGATCAATGACCGAAGCAGCCATGGCCGGCGCCGGCCGCGAGCGGGGCTCAGCGTCCGGCGTCGGCCAGCTTGGCGCGCAGTTGCAGCACCGATTTGGTGTGGATCTGGCTGACCCGGCTCTCGGTGACTCCGAGGACATTGCCGATCTCGGCGAGGGTGAGGCCCTCGTAGTAGTAGAGCGTGACGACCGTCTTCTCACGCTCCGGAAGCGTGTTGATGGCCCCGGCCAGCAACCGTCTGAGCTCGCGGTCCTCGGCGACCTCCACCGGATTGTCGGCGGCGGTGTCCTCAAGAGTGTCCATCAGGCTGAGCCGGTCGCCGCCCTCACCGCCGACATGCAGCAGCTCCTCCAGCGCGACCACGTTCGCCAGCGACAACTGGCTGAAAACCGCGTGGAGTTCCTCCAGCGCGATGCCCATCTCCGCGGCGACCTCCGCCTCGGACGGAGTACGCCGCAACTGCGCCTCCAGCGTGGCGTAGGCGCGTTCCACCGCCCGCGCCTTCTGGCGCACCGAGCGCGGGATCCAGTCCAGTGCCCGGAGTTCGTCGATCATCGCGCCCCGGATGCGGGTGATCGCGTAGGTCTCGAACTTGATCGCGCGCTCGATGTCGAACTTCTCGATCGCGTCGATCAGTCCGAAGACCCCGGAGGAGACGAAGTCCGCCTGCTCGACATTGGAAGGCAGGCCCACGCTCACCCGGCCCGCAACGTACTTCACCAGCGGCGAGTAGTGCAGGATCAGCTGCTCCCGCAGCCGCTCGTCGCCCGTGGACTTGTACGAACGCCACAACTCGTCGAGCGAGGAAGGGGCGGGGGGACGCACAGTGCCACGCGCAGCCGGTGGTGCTGCCGCGCGGTCAGACCCGGAGGTGTGCTGGGGCATGTGGTGCCTTGAGCCGTTCTGCTGTGAAGTGCTGGGACGTATGTCTGAGTCGGAACCCTTGTGAGCGTAGCGTGACCACGATGTCGCGGTCCGCGCAGGATAGAGGATCGGCGCTGTGCGAATCCGGCCGGTCCGACATGGCTGAGGTCCGGGGCCGTCGCTGTGCGCGTCGGCCCCGGAGGCGTCACCGAAGGATCCGCCGAGGTCATCGGCATCACCTTTTCACCCGAATGCCCCAGGTCAAGTACCGCCTCGCCGCGCGTCGCCATTGCAAGTCGGCCGCGGCGTCAACTGCCATCCATCGCCATCCCGTTCGACGAACCCCAGTGAGTGCAGTTCGTACAGCCTGCCGAGCGCTTCGTCGGTGCTGGTTCCGGCGGTGCGGGCCACGTCCCGCCCGCTGAGGGCACCCCGGTACGGCAGGGCGTCGAGGACTCTGGCGGAGACCGCGTCGAGCAGGTCCCTGGGGTGCACGGGGCCGCGTCTGACCGGGGCCAGTTCGCCGATGTTCCCCACCAGTTCGGCCACTTCGGCGGCATCGGTCACCAGGACGCCCTCCCCGCGCAGGAGTTCATGGACCCCTGCCGACAGCCCGCTGGTGGCGGGCCCTGGCACGCCCATGGTGAAGCGGCCGAGCCGCTCTGCGCAGCGCGCGGTGACGAGCGAACCACTGCGGTATTCGGCCTCCACCACGACCGTCCCGCGCGTCAACGCGGCGATGACCCGGTTCCGGAGGATGAATCTGCTGCGGGTGGGATGATCGGACGGTGGTAATTCGCCGATGACGAGCCCCTGTTGCGCGATCCGTCCGATCAGCTCGGCGTGTCCCCGGGGGTAGGGGACGTCCACCCCGCAGGCCAGGACCGCCATCGTCGCCCCGCCGACGGCGAGCGCGCCGCGGTGCGCCGCCCCGTCGACCCCGAACGCGGCTCCGGACACGACCACCCACCCCAGCTCCGCGAGTCCCGAGCCGAGGCCGGCCGCCATGTGCGATCCGTAGGGAGTGCAGGCGCGTGCGCCGACCACGGCGACCGAGCGCAGTGCCCAGAGCCGCAGATCGCGGGGGCCCCGCACCCACAGGCCGGTCGGTCTGGCGTCCCCGAGGTCGTCGAGCTGGCTTGGCCACTCCCGGTCCCCTGGGCAGACGAACCGCCCGCCGAGCGCGGCGACCGCCGAGAGGTCCCGGCCGGGATCGACGCTCTCGGCGCGCAACCGGTACCCGGCGAGCCGCTTCGGGGTCATTCCGCTCAGCTGCTCCGCGGTGCCGTCCCCGGTGGTGATCCGCCGTATCAGCTCGACGGCGCCGCACTCGCGCAGCCAGCGGCCGCCGCGCTCGTCCCCCGGCTCGATGACGCGGGTCAGCGCGGCCCGCGCCAGCCGCTCCTGACCGCTCACCACCACCCCGGACCCTGTTCCGGTCCCCTGCCCCAGGCCGTGTTCCGGGCCCTGTTCCGGGCTCTGCCCCCGCACGTCCCTCACCTGGTCCGGCCCCCTCCCCGGCCCGCCGTCCGCCCGCAGCTTCATGTCTGCGTCCCGGCGTTCATCAGGGCACCCCGCGGAATCCCGGTGCGCAGTTCCAGCGCCACCGCGACGTCGGAGGCATCCGGGCGGTCGGCGCCGCGCAGATCGGCGACCGTCCACGCCACTCTGAGCACCCGGTCCAGGCCCCGCGCGGTGAGCAGGCCGCGTTCCATGTCCCGCTCGGCCTCCATGAGCGCGCCCGGGGCCGCGACCAGCCTGGTCCGCAACTCATGGCCGGGCACCTCGCTGTTGGTGGACCACGCGGTGCCCGCGAGCCGCGCCGCGGCCCGCGCCCTGGCCTGCCGGACCCGGGCCGCCACCGCGGCCGTCGACTCGCCCCGGCCGCCCTGCCCCATCAGGTCCTCACGCCTGACCGGGTCGACGAGCACCCGCAGATCCACCCGGTCGAGCAGCGGCCCGGAGAGTCTCGCCTGGTAGCGCCTGACCGCGGACGGCGGGCATTCGCAGCCGGCGCCGCTGAGGCTGTGCCGGCCGCACGGGCACGGGTTGGCCGCCAGCGCCATCAGAAATCTGGCGGGCAGCCGCACCACTCCGGCGCTCCGTGCCACCACCACATGCCCCGATTCCAGCGGCTGGCGCAGCGCGTCCAGCGCCCGCACGGAGAATTCGGGCGCCTCGTCCAGAAAAAGAATTCCCCGATGAGCCAGCGAGACCGCACCGGGCCTCGGCAGTCCGTTGCCCCCGCCGATCAGCGACTGCATCGTCGCCGAGTGGTGGGGTGCGCAGTAGGGCGGCCGGCTGACCAGGGGCTCCCCCGGCGGCAGGATGCCCGCCACCGAGTGGACCGCGGTCACCTCCAGGGATTCCTTCCTGGTCAGCTCCGGCAGGATGGCCGGCAGCCGCTCGGCCAGCATGGTCTTGCCTGCTCCCGGCGGCCCCGAGAGCAGGAGGTGGTGACCGCCCGCGGCGGCGACCTCAAGAGCCATGCGGGGCCGCTCCTGCCCCGCCACGTCCGCCAGATCCGGCAGATGTCCGTCGCCCTGCCCGGCGCCGCGGGCGAGGCCGGTGCCGATGCCCGCGCCGGGCACCATCAGCCCGGCCAGCATGGTGTCGGGGCGCCCCTCGTCGTGTGCCTGCCGCTCGTCGGGCACCGGCTCGTCGCAGAGCACCGCGATCAGCTGCCGCAGGCTCCGTACCCCGAGGACGGAGACTCCGGGGACCAGCGCCGCCTCGCCCGCGGTCTGTTCCGGCACGACGACCTGCCGGTATCCGGCCTCGGCCGCGGCGAGCACGGCGGGCAGCACCCCGCGCACCGGCCGCACCCGGCCGTCGAGCCCCAGCTCACCGATCATCACCACATCGGCGATGGAAGCCGGATCGATCCGCTCGGCCGCCCCCAGCACCGCACAGGCGACGGCGAGATCGAACCCGGATCCGCCCTTCGGCACCGAGGCCGGCGACAGGCCCACCGTGAGCTTCTTCTGCGGCCACTCGGCCCCCGAGTTCGCCACCGCGGCCCTGACCCGGTCGCGGCTCTCCACCAGGCTCTTGTCCGGCAGCCCCACCAGGGTGAACGCGGCCACCCCCGCCTCCAGGTCCGCCTGGACCTCCACCACCACACCCTCGACGCCGACCAGCGCCACCGAGCACGCCCGCGCGAACCCCATCAGGCCACCCCCCGCGCATGCTCGGCGACCGGTGCTCCGCGCCTGGGCAGCACCACGCCGACCAGATCGATCCGGACGCCGCCGGACGGCGGGCCGCCGTGCCGGTCGACCCAGATACCGGCCAGCCGCCGCAGCCGCTCCGCCTTGACCGGCGTGACGGCCGCCATCGGATGCTCGAACGCGCCCGCCCTGCGGGTCTTCACCTCGCAGACCACGAGCGCGTCGCCGTCCATCGCGACGATGTCGATCTCACCGGCGCGACACCGCCAGTTCCGTTCCAGTACGGACATGCCTGACTCGGCCAGCAGCCGCACCGCCAGATCCTCGCCGTACCGCCCGAGTGCCCCCCGTGCGTTCATTTCGGCACCACCTCCGGGACCGACTCTGACGCGTCCGGTCCCGATCGGTGGATCTTGGTGGAAAACCCCTGGATTGTGGATATCCCGGCCACCCGGAAGTGCGAATCAAGGGGCAGCCCAAGGTCGGGCCAAGGCCGAACCGGATCGACCCAGGGCCGAACCGAATCGAACCCAGGGCGGACCGAATCGGATCAGGGGCGAATCGACGCCCCCGGGAGTGGGCTCAGCCGCCCGGGAGTTCGAGATCGCTCTTGTTGAGCTCCTCGATGTTGACGTCCTTGAACGTCAGCACCCGGACCTGCTTGACGAACCGCGCAGGCCGGTACATGTCCCAGACCCAGGCATCCGCCATCGATACTTCGAAAAACACCTCGCCCTGGACCGAGTGCACCTGCATCTCGTAGTCGTTGGTGAGGTAGAAGCGCCGTTCGGTCTCGATCACATATTTGAACAGACCGACGACATCTCGGTACTCCCGGTAGAGCTTCAGCTCCATCTCGGTCTCGTACTTTTCGAGGTCCTCGGCGCTCATTGGCATGTTCCCCTTCAGCCGTGCGTCCCCCCATTGTGCGCCAGGCCCCCGGCCCCCCGGGCCCTTAGGCGATTTCGGGGTCGAGAACCAGCGGCGTACGCGGAGGACCCTCGTCGAGCAGCGTGCGCAGCAACTCGGCGAGCCTGGTCGGGTACACCGTCTCACGCGCCGCCGACAGTTCGGCGGAGGTCCACCACCTCAGACCCGCGACACTGCGTTGCTCCAGCCCGGTCTGCCCACTGGTATCGGTGTCGGTCTGCCTCGTACGGGCCAGGAAATACCACTCGTCCTGATCCCAGCGGCGTCCGTCGAACGGGAACGAGCACATCCGCTGCCAGAGCAGCGGACCCAGCTCGACGTCGGTGATCCCGGTCTCCTCCGTCAGCTCACGCAACGCGGCCTCCTCCCGGGTCTCGTCGCCCTCCACGCCGCCGCCGGGGGTGAACCACCAGGTGCTCGCCGGATCCGCCGGTTCGAAGCCGTGCAACAGCAGGATCCGGTCGTCGGGGTCCAGGAGGATCACGCGGGCGACCTTCCGCTGCTCAGTGCGCACCGGCGGGCACCCTTCCGCCCTTGTTCCCTGACGCCCGCGAGGCCCGTGCCGCGATCGGGCCGTACGCCGCACCGCCCAGGATGAGCACCACGCCCACGAGCACCGCCGCGAGCTGCAGCCGCAGCGGTCCGGGCGTCGACACGCCGCCGGGGAGGGAGGCGAAGGCCGCCGGGCGCTCGACCATGCCGTTCATCGGCCAGGCGATGGCGTCCACCCGGGCCTGTACCGCGTCGCGGGGGACGGAGCCCTGGCCGGCGTCGTCCAGGTGTACCCGGGAGTCCAGCGACGCGGCGCGCTCGTCGCCCAGCAGGAAGAGCTGCCCCTTGGGCACCTCCGCCGTGAAGTTCTCCGCCGAGGCGAGGCCCTTGGTGTGCAGATACGGTTCGTCAATGGGCTTGCCGTTGACCGTGAGCCGGCCGCCCTTCCCGCAGCAGGCGATCCTGTCGCCGCCGATCCCGACGACCCGCTTCACCATCGGCATGTCGCCCCACACCGGATCGGTGAAGACCACCACGTCGCCGCGGCGCACCTCGCTGCCGTCGATCCGCTGCGCGAGCACCCGGTCGCCGGCGTTCACCGTCGGTGTCATCGACCCGGTCGGCACCGTGTACGGCTTGTACACCACCGCCCCCCAGGCGAACCCGCCGAGGAAGAGCACACAGCCGACGGCCACGGCCAGTCCCGACAGCATGCTGCCGAGACGGCCGCGGCCGTCACCCGTACGTCCTTGTCCGCTCATCCCAGCGTCCCCCCACTCCGGAGATCGACGATCGCTGATCCGAGTCGGCACCCTACCCGGCGGTACGCCCGCCGGTCAGCCTCCTGCGGCGCCACAGTACGAGAGGCAGCGCACCCGCGATGCCGACGGCTCCCGGAGCCAGGCCCGCCGCCGCGCTGATCCCCGGCTGGTCGAAGGTGTCCGGGACCGGCAGCGTCGCCCAGCGGTTGATCGGCCAGGCCACGACCACGGCGCGCCCCACGACGTCCTCGACGGGCACGAAGCCCTTGGTCGCCTCGTCGGTGTGGTAGCGCGAGTCCAGGGAGTTCTGCCGGTGGTCGCCCATCACCCAGATCTTGCCCTCGGGCACCTTGAAGGGGCCGAAGGGCTTGTCGTCGCAGGCCGTGTTGCCGGGGAAGATGTACGGCTCGTCGAGCGCCTTCCCGTTGACCTTGACCGGGCCGCCCTTGGCGCACTCCACGGTGTCGCCACCGACCGCGATCGTCCGCTTGATCAGGTCCTTCTCCTTGGACGAGGGCATCAGACCGATGAAGCTCAGGAAGTCCTGCACCACGTTCGACTCCGGGGTCGGCTCCCCGGCGAGCCAGTTGTCCGGATCGTGGAAGACGACGACCTCGCCGCGCTCGGGCTCCCCGCCGAACCACGGTG
>NZ_ML123044.1:115945-116981 GCF_003846175.1 Streptomyces sp. ADI95-17
CGCTGCTTCCTCGCCGCCTTCCTGCCGTCCCCGTCCGGAGCCTGCTCATCCACGGGCGTGTCCGGATCCGGCGCCCCTCCCACCGGACCGGCCGCCGGACCGGCCGCGGAATCGGCCGCCGGTTCGACGGCAGGATCAGCGGACCGGTCGGGCCCCTTCGCGGGGTCTCCCTGTCCAGGTCGTGCACCGGCAGCCACGTCACTCACATCCAGTCCTCACTATGTGCCCCCGCCTTCTCCAGGACCCCGTCCGTTCAAAGGCCCACTGCCCCTGAACAACGAGCGGGAGTTCCTGAGGCCCGTGAAGAACAACCGGCGAGCGTCCCGCATTTATTCGATCTTGCCGTTTCCTCGGTCACAACGCCATCGCCCCGCCACGACACCATCGCCCCGCCCCACCGAACCGGTGCGGCCCGATGGACCATGACGGGGCGTCAGTCACTTCCGCCGCTCGGAGGAGAGCCGGACCCGCCTGCGCCAGAGCACGATCGGCACGGCCCCGGCGAGACCGAGCGCACCGGGCGCCGCGGCCATCGCGGCACCCAGGCCCGGCTGGTCGAAGGTCTTCGGGATCGGCAGCGTCGCCCAGCGGTTGATCGGCCACGCCACGACGAAGGCCCGGCCGACGACCTCGTCGTTGGAGACCGTGCCGTTGCCCGGCAGTTCCTGGTGGTAGCGGGAGTCGCGGGAGTCCTGGCGGTGGTCGCCCATCACCCAGATCCGGCCCTCGGGCACCTTGATCGGGCCGAACGGCTCGTCGTTGCACGCGGTGTTGCCGGGGAAGATGAACGACTGCTCGTCCAGGGCCGTGCCGTTGACCACGACGGGGCCGTTCTCCCTGCACTCCACCGTGTCGCCACCGATGGCGATGACCCGCTTGATCAGGTCCTTCTCCTCGGCGGACGGCATCAGTCCGATGAAGCTGAGGAACTTCTGGACCACATTCGGGTGGACGTCCTCGGTGTCGTCCAGCCAGCCGCCCGGGTCGTGGAAGACGACGACCTCGCCGCGCTCGGGCTCCGCGCCGAACCAGGGGG
>NZ_ML123044.1:117006-148731 GCF_003846175.1 Streptomyces sp. ADI95-17
AGCGCGGCTTCTTCATGGCCGTGCCGCCGCCGTCCGGAGTGGCGCCGTCACTCCCCGCGCGGCCCGCCGTCCCGGCGGACTCGGCATGGCCCGAACGGTCCGGCCGGTCCTCGGGCTCCTCGTGTCCGGATCGTGCGCCGACGGCCAAATCCCCCACATCCACTCCTCACTCCGTGCCACGCCTGCGCCCCAGCCGGTGCAGGCCCACCACTCCCATAACGAGCGGGAGTTCCGCAGGGGTCGGGAGAGGGATCATTCCGTTGAGATCCCGGGACGACACACTATTCGACCGGGCCGGCGCCCCGGCCGTCCCGGCGCGCGCGTCAGGCACCGAGCCGAATGTCGCCGGTTCCTCCAGTTTCCGCCAGTGGCCGACGGGCCAGGCGATCACCACGGCCCGTCCCACGACCTCGTCCTCGGACACCGTGCCGTGTTCCGGCTCGTCCAGGTGATAGCGCGAATCGGCCGAATCGGACCGGTGGTCGCCCATCACGAAGATCCGGCCCTCCGGAACCTTTACCTCGAATTTGATGAGGGAGGGAGGATTCCCGGGATACAGATAGGGCTCGTCGAGCGGTACGCCGTTGACGGTGACCCGGCCGTCCTTGTCGCAGCACTTCACCGTGTCGCCGCCGACCGCGATCACCCGTTTGATCAGGTCCTGTTCGTCGTCGGAGGGCAGCAGCCCGATGAAGGTCAGCGTCTCCTTCACCTGCTTGACGACGACGGGCGGGTCCTTCTTGTCGACCTTCTCCTGCTTCAGCCAGCCGCCCGGGTCCTTGAAGACGACGACATCGCCACGCTGCGGCCGGGACCCGAACCAGGGCGTCAGCTTGTCCACGAGCACCCGGTCACCGATCCGGATGGTCTGCTCCATCGACCCGGACGGGATCACAAAGGCCTGCACCAGGAACGTCTTGAGCACCAGCGCGATCACCAGCGCCACGACGATCAGCAGCGGGATCTCCCCCACCGCGGCCCCGCGCCGCCGCCGCTTGACCTTGCGGGCCAGCTTCCGCCGCGCCGCCCGGGTGGGCAGCGAGCCCGTGGCCGTCGGCTCCGTCCCGGGCGCCGACCCGCGCCGCCCGAGGCCGCGGTTACCCATGGCCCCCGCCCGGCGCCCCCGCGGTGGCGAAGGCGGCACTGTCCGGCAGCGAGCTCAGCCTGCTCGGCGGCCAGCCGATCCAGTCCACCCTGCCGATCACCATGTCGACCGGGACCATGCCACCGCCCGGCTCGCCCAGGTGGTCGCGCGAGTCACGGGAGTTGCTGCGGTGGTCGCCCATCATCCACAGCTTGCCGTCGGGCACGACGATGTCGAAGCGGACCTGGGAAGGCGCGTCCCCCGGATACAGATAGTTCTCGACGACCGGCCGGCCGTTCACTTCGATCCGGCCGCGCTCGTCGCAGCAGACCACCCGGTCACCGCCGACGCCCACCACCCGCTTCACGTAGTCGGTCTCGGCCGGCTCGGCCAGGCCCAGGGAGGCGGCCACCGAGTGCATCAGGCCGGTGACGGGGTTCTTCCGCGGGGGTTCCTGGACGAACGATCCGGTGCCGTCGAAGACCACCACGTCGCCGCGCTGCGGCACGGAGCCGGAGCCGTAGGCCAGCTTGTTCACCAGCACCCGGTCCCCCACCCGCAGGGTGGGCTCCATCGAGCCGCTGGGGATCAGGAAGGGCTGCACCACGTAGTTGCTCAGGAGCAGTACGAAGACCGCGCAGACGGCCCCGAGCGCGGCGGTCCGCCGCCAGGAGATCGCGGCGGTCGGCAGATCCGGGATACGCAAGGAGCGCGGCCCCTCCTCCGGCGCCTTTGCGGGTGCGGAGGAGCGGTCGCGCTCCGAGGGCTTTGCTTCCGTGTCCATCGGGGCCAGAGCCTATCCGGCCGACCTGTGGACCTGGGAGTCAGCTCAGTTGTCGCGCTTCTCCTTGATCTTCGCGGCCTTGCCGCGGAGCTCACGGAGGTAGTACAGCTTGGCGCGACGGACGTCACCGCGGGTGACGAGCTCGATCTTCTCGAAGATCGGGCTGTGCACCGGGAAGGTGCGCTCGACGCCGACGCTGAAGGAGACCTTGCGGACCGTGAAGGTCTCGCTGACGCCCGCACCCTGGCGGCGGATGACTACGCCCTTGAACTGCTGGATACGGGAGCGGTTGCCCTCGATCACTCGGACGTGGACGTTGACGGTGTCACCGGGGCGGAACGACGGGACGTCGGTGCGCAGCGATGCGGCGTTGACGCCATCGAGCAGGGAAGCCATGTTGTCTGCTTTCTTCGCCGATGCCACAGGTCATCGACGGGAGATAGTGAGAGATGGGGTGCTGATCGCGTCGGGCGGACGTCGTTCCCCCTGTGGCAGGGGCGTACGCCGGACGTACAGCAGCGGCCTATTCTTCCACGGCCTCGGGCCTGCGCCAAAATCGGCCGCCGGGCTCCGGTGACCAGCCGAGGATCGAGAGCATCTCGCGGTCCTTCTTGTCGAACCCCGCGGCCTCGCAGCGCTCGATCAGATCGGGCCGGTTGAGGGCGGTACGACGGAACGCCTCGTCCCGGCGCCAGCGGGCGATCTTCCCGTGGTGGCCGCTGAGCAGCACCTCGGGAATCTCCCTGCCGCGCCACTCCGGCGGCTTGGTGTAGACGGGCCCTTCCAGCAGGTTGGCCATCGCGCCGGGGGCGAAGGAGTCGTCCCGGTGCGATTCCGCGTTGCCGAGCACTCCGGGCAGCAGCCGGGCGACCGCCTCGGTGATCACCAGCACCGCGGCCTCGCCGCCGGCCAGCACGTAGTCCCCGATGGACACCTCGACGACCGGCATCCGGGTGGCGTACTCGTCCATCACCCGCCGGTCGATGCCCTCGTAGCGGGCCGGGGTGAAGATCAGCCAGGGCCGCTCGGACAGCTCGACGGCCAGCTCCTGGGTGAACGGGCGGCCGCTGGGGGTGGGCACCACGAGCACCGGGGAGTGCGCCCCGGCCTCGTAACCGCCCGCCAGGGCGTCGTCCAGCGCCTCGCCCCACGGCTCAGTCTTCATGACCATGCCGGGGCCGCCGCCGTACGGGGTGTCGTCGACCGTGTTGTGCCGGTCGTACGTCCAGTCGCGCAGGTCGTGCACATGGACGTCGAGGCGGCCGCGGGCGCGGGCCTTGCCGACGAGGGAGACGTTCAGCGGTTCCAGGTACTCCGGGAAGATCGTGACGACGTCGAGGCGCATCAGGCGTCCTTCCCCGTCGCGGGAGCCTCGTCCCCGTCGCCCTCTTCGTCGCGCGAGGAGGCGATCACGGCCTGGCTCTCGTCGATCAGGCCGGGCGGCGGGGCGATCACCGCGCGCTGCTCCGCCAGGTCGATCTCGGTGACGATCTCCTCGACGAACGGGATCATCACCTCGCTGCCGTCCGGGCGCTCGACGATGAAGAGGTCCTGGGACGGCAGATGCGTGATCTCGGTGATCCGGCCGATCTCGGTGCCGTCGGCGAGGACCACATCGAGGTCCATCAGCTGGTGGTCGTAGAACTCCTCGGGGTCCTCGGGGAGTTCAGCCGGGTCGACCTCGGCGATCAGCAGCGTGTTGCGCAGGGCCTCGGCGGCCGTGCGGTCGCGCACGCCCTCGAAGCGCAGCAGCAGCCGTCCGCTGTGCACCCGGCCGGTCTCGATCGTCAGCGGTCCGGCGTCGGCCGGTTCGGTGGCGAGCACGGCCCCGGGCCCGAGCCGCAGCTCCGGCTCGTCCGTACGGACCTCGACGGTGACCTCGCCCTTGATGCCATGGGCCCGGCCGATCCGCGCGACTACCAACTGCACCTTGTGTCTCTCCTGTCATACGACGACGGGCCGGGGCGGGCGCATGGCCCTCCCCGGCCCGTGCCGGTGTTCAACTCTGTCAGCGAACCTGATCCACATCGACGAGGTCGACGCGGATGCCACGGCCGCCGATGGCGCCCACGACGGTACGCAGTGCGCGAGCGGTGCGGCCGTTGCGACCGATCACCTTGCCGAGGTCGTCGGGGTGGACCCGGACCTCAAGCACGCGACCACGGCGCAGGTTGCGCGAGGCGACCTGCACATCGTCAGGGTTGTCGACGATGCCCTTCACGAGGTGCTCGAGAGCCTCCTCGAGCATGCTCAGGCCTCGGTCGACTCGGCGGACGCAGCCGCGTCAGCAGCCTCGTCCGCCTTCTTGTCGGACTTCTTCGCCTTCTGCGTGATGGCCTCGCCCTTGGACTCGTCGCCGCCGTCCTTGGTCAGGGCCTCGAACAGGGCGCGCTTGTCGGCCTTGGGCTCCGGCTGCAGCAGCGGCGCGGGGGCCGGGAGGCCCTTGTGCGCCTGCCAGTCACCGGTGAGCTTCAGGATCGCGAGAACCGGCTCGGTCGGCTGGGCGCCGACGGACAGCCAGTACTGCGCACGCTCCGAGTTGACCTCGATGCGCGAGGGGTTCTGCACCGGGTGGTACAGACCGATCTCCTCGATGGCCCGGCCGTCACGGCGGGTACGGGAGTCGGCGACGACGATGCGGTAGTGAGGCGAACGGATCTTGCCCAGACGCTTCAGCTTGATCTTGACTGCCACGGAAGTGGTGTCTCCTGGTCTATGACGTGGGTGGGCACAACGAAGATGCCACGTGGGGTTGCGGTACTCGGGTGCCCGATGGACGCGTCAGCCGGAGGAGAGAGGGGTCCTGTGCGACTGTCGAGTACAGCTAGCCATTGTGCCACATCGCGTCGGGTCACCCCACCGCGACCACTGCTTCCGGGATACGGAAGGGCTTCCCGCACCCTCCGCAGACGATCGGCGCCTGCGCCAGGACCGACGGGACGACCCGTACGTTGCGGCCGCAGTCGCAGACGGCCTTGACTCGGACGCCCCCGCCGGAGGAGCCGTGCCGGGCGGCGGGCCCGCGGAAGGAACGCTTGGTGTCAGCGGCGGTGGCGACCGTGTGTGCCTTGAGGGCGCGCTGCAGCCGCTCGATCGTCGGGCGGTAGCGGCGCTTGGCCTCGGGGTTGAGTGCGACCAGCGAGAAGCCGCTGCTGGGGTGGGGCTCCTCGGCGTGGTCGAGGCCCAGCTCCTCGGCGATCGCGAGGAATCTGCGGTTGTGGTAGCGGCCGGCGCGCGAAGTGTCGCGGACGCCTCGCGCGGCGGCGATGCCGTGGACTGCCTCATGGAGCAGTCGCTCGAAGGAGAGTTCGGCGCCGCAGGCGGACGAGGACTCTCCGATCAGGGACTCGGGCGCGGCTAGATCCGGCAGCTCGGGGTGGTACCGCTGAATGTCGGCCCACGCCTGTGCCAGCTCTGCGGCAAGTACAGGTGGTGTCGTGCTCACGTCGTGACAACGAGCGCGAGTGCCCCGGTGTTCCGATTCCGGGCCATCCCAAATAATTTGCACGTACCAGTCAGTTGCCCTTGCATGCGTCCCGACGAGGGCGGGTGCGCAGATCTGCGGAGAAGCCTCACAGCTCGCACCAAGGTGGTACGTAGCGACGCGTACGCCCGGACGCGTAGGCGGCCACCCGCTGTCCGGGGCTCCGGACGGCCGGGGCGGCGGGTGGGCCGTCAGTAAGCGCGTGCCACCAGGGCGACATTACCGGGCTCGTCGTCCGCCACGGGCACCGACCCGTCCCCGGCGACCAGACACCGTACGGACACCCCGTGCTCCGCGAGCCGGGCCTCCCCCGCCGGGCCGAGAGCCGACCAGGCGATACGCGCCCAGCCGCCCGCGGCCACCGCCTCCACGGCCTCCGCCTCGGTCCTGACGTCGCTGGTGGCCGACTCACGGCGGCTCCGGGACTCCCGCAGCAGCGCCGCCTGGTCCTCCTCCAGGAGGGCCGGGAGCAGCGCGGGCAGGGCCTCGACGGGGACCGGCTCCTTCCCGCCGGGGATGCGCCGGACCAGCGTCGCGGTGCCGCTCGCCAGATCGCGCGGGCCGATCTCGATCCGCAGCGGCACCCCCTTCAGCTCCCAGTCGACCGCGCGGCGGCCGAACGGGGTGTCGGTGCGGTCGTCGGTCTCGGTCCTGACCCCCGCCGCGCGCAGCCGTTCCGCGACGGTCCGGACCGTGTCCAGGACGGCCGCGTCCTCCTTGACCGCGAGGACGACCGCCTGGACAGGGGCGAGCCGCGGCGGGACGCGGAGCCCGTGGTCGTCGCCGTGGGCCATGATCAGGCCGCCGACCATCCGGGTCGAGGAGCCCCACGAGGTCTGCCGCACGAACTCCTGCCGCCCGTCCCGGGACAGATAACGGGTGTGGAACGCCTTGGCGAAATTGGTGCCGAGCTCGTGGCTCGTACCCATCTGGAGTGCCTTGCCGTCCCGCATCATCGCTTCGAGGGTGAGCGTGTTGACGGCCCCGGCGAACCGCTCGGCCGGGGTCTTGCGGCCGAGGACGACGTCGATGCCCAGCACGTCGACCATGAAGTCCGCGTAGACCTCGCGGTGGATGTACGCGGCGAAGTCCCGGGCCTCCTCGTCGGTGGCGTGGGCGGTGTGGCCCTCCTGCCAGAGGAATTCCGTCGTACGGAGGAAGATCCGCGGGCGCATCTCCCAGCGCACCACGTTCGCCCACTGGTTGATCAGGAGCGGCAGATCGCGGTAGCTCTGCACCCACTTCGAGAAGTACTCGTTGATGATCGTCTCGGAGGTCGGCCGCACCACCACGGGCTCTTCGAGCTCTTTCCCGCCGCCGTGGGTGACCGTCGCGAGCTCCGGCGCGAAGCCCTCGACGTGCTCGGCCTCGCGTGTCAGGTAAGACTGGGGGATGAAGAGCGGGAAGTAGGCGTTCCGGGCGCCCGCCTGTTTGATCCGGGCATCCATCTCCTGCTGCATCCGCTCCCACAGGCTGTATCCGTACGGCCGGATGACCATGGTGCCGCGCACCGGGCCGTTGTCCGCGAGTTCGGCCTTGTTGATCAGATCCTGGTACCAGCGGGGAAAGTCCTCGGCCTGGGGCGTGAGAACGGGTGCCTTTGCCATGGCGCGCATCGTACGGCGACACCGCCCACCGCACGGGGCGACGGGCCCCGGTGCCGCGGGCCTTCCCCACGGACGCCTCACCGCCCCGCGCAACCATTGCCATCGCACCCCTGGACGCGGACGCGGATGCGCAGTTCTCTGACATACGGGGGAAGCGGGGGGGCGCACACAGCGGGGGCATCCACTCGGGCACTACCGATCGGACACGGCCGACCTCTCGGCGGATTGGGGCGCTTTCCATGACACCCACGCTCGTCCGGCACCACAGCCACGCGGAAACGTCCACCCCGGTGGACTCCGGCGACCGTGCCCGGGACTGGGCCGAGATCCAGGAGCGGATGCTGGCACCGCTGTACGAAGCGGTGTACGAGCGGCTCGAAGTGGGATCCGGTACCCGGCTGCTCTCCCTGGGCTGCGGATCCGGTCTCGCGCTGCTGATCGCGGCCGCCCGGGGCGCGCGCGTCACCGGCGTGGACACCGACCTCGAACGTCTGGCACTCGCCCGGACCCGGCTGCTGCCCGAGCCGGGCAGCGCCGCCGGCCCACCGGCCGGGCACCCGCGGCTCCTGGAGGGTGATCCGTCCGGGGCCAGGCCGGCCGACGGGATGCCGTACAACCTGATCACCGCGTTCACCCCGATCGGCTGCTCGTCCGACGACGGCGAGGGGCTGGTGGCCGAGCTGCGGTCCGCGGTGCCGCTGGCCGCGCGGGGCAGCACCGTGGTGCTCACCGGCTGGGGTCCGCCGGAGCGCTGTGCGACGGCGCCGGTGCTGCGGGTGGCGGGGCGGCTCTCCGGCCGGGACCGGGCCCCCCGCGACGGCGGCTGGCGGCCGTCGGGCCGGGACGACCTGGAGGAGCTGGCCTTCCGGGCCGGGCTGAATCCCGACGGCTCGGGCCGGGTGGCGTGCCCCTTCGGGTACGCGGACCAGGACAGCGCGGTGCGGGGGCTGCTCTCCACCCGGCTCTTCGACGCGGCGGTACGGGCGACCGACCGTGCCCAGGTGGAGAAGGAGGTCGCGCAGGCCCTCCATCCGCACAGCCGCCGGGACGGCACGGTCTGGATGCCGAACGTCTTCCGCTATCTCGTGTGCACCACCTGAACGGCCGCGGCGGCCGTCACTTCGCCAGCCGGGTGATGCCGGCCGCCCGGTAGGCCTCGGCCTCGTCCAGCGTCTCGTTCGCCAGGAGCGCGGCGGAGAGCGAGTCCAGCCGGTCCCGGTTCTCGCACAGCAGCCGGCAGGCCACCTCGTAGCACTCGTCGACGATCCGCCGCATCTCGCCGTCCACCGCGTCGAGCGTGGCGGGGGCCGCCGACAGTCCGTACGCCTGCTGGGCGTCGCTCGGAATCGCCGTCAGCCTGCCCACCTTGTGGCTCATGCCCCAGCGGCCGACCATGCCGCGGGCCAGGTTGGTGACCTGTTCCAGATCGCTCTCCGCGCCGGTGGTGATCACGCCGAAGACCACCTGTTCGGCCGCCATGCCACCGAGCGCCCCGACGATGCGGCCGCGCAGATACTCCTCGGTGTACGCGTACTTGTCGGCGTCCGGCGTCGAGAGCGTGACGCCCAGCGCGCGGCCGCGCGGCACGATGGTGACCTTGCGGACCGGATCGGCGCCCGGCTGGACCATGCCGAGCAGGGCGTGGCCGCTCTCGTGGTACGCGGTCCTGCGGCGTTCCTCGTCGGACATGACCAGTGAGCGTTCGGCGCCGAGCTGGACCTTCTCCAGGGCGTCCGAGAAGTCGGGCTGGGTGACCTCGGACTGCCGGCGCTTGACCGCCAGGAGCGCGGCCTCGTTGGCCAGGTTGGCGAGGTCCGCGCCGGTCATGCCGGGCGTCGTGCCGGCCACCTGGGCCAGGTTCACATCGGGGGCGAGCGGGATCTGCCGGGTGTGGATCTCCAGGATCGCCTCCCGGCCGGTCCGGTCCGGCGGGCTGACCTGGACGATCCGGTCGAAGCGGCCGGGCCGGGTGAGGGCGGGGTCGAGCACGTCGGCGCGGTTGGTGGCGGCGAGCACGACGACGCCCTCCGAACCGGAGAAGCCGTCCATCTCGGTGAGGATCTGGTTGAGCGTCTGCTCGCGCTCGTCGTGGCCGCCCATGCCGGAGCCGCCGCCACGGGCCCGGCCGATGGTGTCGATCTCGTCGATGAAGACGATGGCGGGGGCGACCTTGCGCGCCTCGGCGAACAGCTCCCGGACCCGGCTCGCGCCGACACCGACGATCATCTCGATGAACTCGGAGGCCGACGCCGAGAAGAACGGCACCCCGGCCTCACCGGCGACGGCCCGGGCCAGCAGGGTCTTGCCGGTGCCGGGCGGTCCCGCGAGCAGCACCCCGCCGGGCATCCGGGCGCCCATCTTCCGGTACGCCTGCGGGTTCTTCAGGAAGTCCACGACGTCGTTGAGCTCGCCCTCGACCTCGTCGATCCCGGCCACGTCCTTGAAGGTGGTGCGCTTGGAGCCCTCCAGCTCGACGGGCTTGGGCGGGGCCTTGCGGCCGAAGCCGCCCATCCCGCCGCCCATGCCCCTGGACATCCGCCGGGCGATGAACACCCAGAGCACTACGAGCAGCAGCATGGGTGCGAGCGAGATCAGCAGGTTGGCGAGGAAGCTGCGCTGCTGGACGACCGGCTCGGCGGTGACCGTGACGTCGTCCTTGACCAGTTCGGCCCAGAGGTTGTCGTCCGCGAAGGCCGGGCGCTGGGTTTCGAACTTGGTGTACTTGTCGTCGCTCCCCGGGACCTTCGCCTCCTTCTTGAGCTGCCCCTGGATGGCGTCGCCCTTGGAGTAGATCTTGGAGACATTGCCCGAGGTGACCTGCTTGCTGAACTCCGTGTACGCGATCGTCCGCTGCTCCTCCCCGTTGAAGAAGGAGAGCACCAGATTGGCGATCAGATAGACGGCGAGCGCGGTCAGCAGCAGTCCGCCCCAGCCTCCGGGCATCTTCCGGCCGGGCGGCTGGGGCGGTGGGGCGCCCTCGGAGCGCCAGGGCTGATCGGTCCGGTCGCGGGGCGGTACGGGGTTGGTCACGCGCGCTCCTCTGCCGACTGCCGTTGAGGCGACAGTAAGGGAGGAACGCGGACAAAGCCCTCCCAGGGCCTGCCCGATGGGCCCTTGGAGGGACGGCGTACGACAGCCGGGGCGAACCCGCGCCGACCCGGCCCGGGTTCGTTCGGTCCGGACTCAGCCCATGAACTTCTTGAACTCGTCCGGCAGCTCGAAGTTCTTGTCGTCCTGCGCCGGCAGGCCGAACGCGCCGCCCTGCGCCGCCTGCTCGCGACGGGCGGCAGCGGCCTGCTCCTCGGCCTTGCGCTTCATCGGGTTGCCGCTCTTGCGCTTGCCCTTGGCCTGCTTGACCTGCTTCTTCTGCCGGCCGGGGCCACCACCCATGCCCGGCATCCCGGGCATCCCCGGCATGCCGCCGCCCTGGGCCATCTTCGACATCATCTTGCGCGCCTCGAAGAACCGCTCCACCAGGTTCTTCACCGCGCTGACCTCGACACCGGAACCCTTGGCGATACGGGCCCGGCGCGAGCCGTTGATGATCGTCGGCTCGGCGCGCTCCTTCGGGGTCATCGACTTGATGATCGCGGCGGTGCGGTCCACGTCGCGCTCGTCGATGTTGTTGATCTGGTCCTTGATCTGCCCCATGCCGGGCAGCATGCCGAGCAGCTTGGAGATGGAGCCCATCTTCCTGACCTGCTCCATCTGGGCCAGGAAGTCGTCGAGCGTGAAGTCCTTGCCCTTGCTGGACGCCAGCTTGGAGGCCATTTTGGCGGCCTCTTCCTGGCTGAAGGTCTTCTCCGCCTGCTCGATCAGGGTGAGCAGGTCACCCATGTCGAGGATGCGGGAGGCCATCCGGTCGGGGTGGAAGGCGTCGAACTCGTCGAGCTTCTCACCGTTCGACGCGAACATGATCTGCTTGCCCGTGACATGGGCGATTGACAGGGCCGCACCACCGCGGGCGTCACCGTCGAGCTTGGAGAGCACCACGCCGTCGAAGCCGACACCGTCGCGGAAGGCCTCGGCGGTGTTGACCGCGTCCTGGCCGATCATCGCGTCGACGACGAAGAGGATCTCGTCGGGGCTGACGGCGTCGCGGATGTCCGCGGCCTGCTGCATCAGCTCCTGGTCGATACCGAGGCGGCCCGCGGTGTCGACGACGACGACGTCGTACTGCTTGGACCGCGCGTACTCGATCGAGTCCTTGGCGACCTGGACCGGGTCACCGACGCCGTTGCCCGGCTCGGGCGCGTACACCGCGACACCGGCACGGTCGGCGACGACGCTGAGCTGGTTGACGGCGTTGGGGCGCTGGAGGTCGCAGGCGACGAGCAGCGGGGAGTGGCCCTGGCCCTTGAGCCAGAGGCCGAGCTTTCCGGCGAGGGTGGTCTTACCAGCACCCTGGAGACCGGCGAGCATGATCACGGTGGGCGCGGTCTTGGCGAACCGCAGCCGGCGCGTCTCGCCACCGAGGATGGAGACGAGCTCCTCGTTGACGATCTTGACGACCTGCTGGGCCGGGTTCAGCGCCTGGGAGACCTCGGCGCCGCGCGCCCGCTCCTTGACGTTGGCGATGAAGGCGCGGACGACCGGCAGCGCGACGTCCGCTTCGAGCAGGGCGATACGGATCTCGCGAGCCGTGGCGTCGATGTCCGCCTCGGACAAGCGGCCCTTGCCCCTGAGGTTCTTGAAAGTCGCGGCAAGGCGGTCGGAGAGAGTATCGAACACGGCGCTCGTCGGTCCTCAGGGTCGGGGGCAAACAGGATTCGGTACCCCAGGGTATCCGGCTCGGCAGAAACGATGACCCCTGCCCGGCAAATCCCGGGCGCGGGGCACCGCGCGTGGTTCCCGCGTCACGCCCGGAGCGCGGTCTCCACCGCGTCCGCCACCGCGAGCGCCCGCTCCCCCGGCAGCGGCTTCCCGTCGGTGTCCGTGACGTAGAAGGCGTCCACCGCGTTCGCCCCCAGGGTCGACACATGGGCGCTGCGCACCCGTACCCCGCTCTGCTCCAGCGCCCGGCCGATCCGGTGCAGCAGTCCCGGGGCGTCCTGGGCCCGCACCTCGATCACCGTCGCCAGCCGGGAGGCGGCCGCCGCGACGGTCACCCTGGGCGGCGGGGCCTTCACCCCGCGGCGGCGCGGGTAGGCGGCCTCGCGCTCGGCGAGCCGGGCCCGGATGTCCAGGGAGCCGTCCAGGGCGCGTACGAGGTCGGCGCGGAGCCGGGCGGCCTGCGGCAGGGAGCCGTACTCGGCCGCGACCCGCCAGCTGAGCAGCAGCACGTCCGCGGGGTCGCCCAGTTGGGTGGGCAGTTCCACGGCGCGCAGGTCGGCGGCGCGCACGGTGAGGCGGTGCAGGGCGAGGACGCCCGCCGCCGCGGGCAGCACGCCGGGCCGGTCGGGCAGGGCGATGTGGAGCTCGACGCCGACGGGTTCCGGTTCGCCGTCCTCGTCCGGGGCCCCGGCCTGGGCGCGCAGGGCGAGGACCGGGCCGCCGGTGCGCAGGGCCTCGATGGCGAGGCGTTCCTGTTCGGCGCCGGGTGCGGCCGGTTCCGGTTCCTCGGGGGCCTGGCCGGCGAGCACGGCGGCGACGCGTCCCACCAGGTCGGCGACCAGGGAGGCGCGCCAGGAGGACCAGGCGGCGGGCCCCGTGGCGAGCGCGTCGGCCTCGGTGAGCGCGTGCAGGAGTTCCAGGGTGGTGGCGGAGCCGACTGCGGTGGCGACGGAGCGGACGGTCGCCGGGTCGTCGAGGTCGCGCCGGGTGGCGGTCTCGACGAGCAGCAGATGGTGGCGTACGAGGGTGGCGACGACGCCCACGTCGTGCTGGTCGAAGCCGATCCGGGCGGCCGTGTCCCGGGCGATGACCTCGCCCGCCACGGAGTGGTCGCCGGGCCAGCCCTTGCCGATGTCGTGCAGCAGCGCGGCGACCAGGAGCAGGTCGGGGCGGCCGACGCGGCGGGTGAGGGCACTGGCACGGACGGCCGCCTCGACGAGGTGACGGTCGACGGTCCAGGTGTGGACGGGGTTGCGCTGGGGGCGGCAGTGGACGCGTTCCCAGTCCGGGAGCAGCCGGGTGATGAGCCCTTCGGCTTCGAGCGCCTCCCAGACGGGGACGGTGGCCTCGCCGGCGCCGAGGAGGGTGACGAGTTCCTCGCGGGCCTCGGCGGGCCAGGGCACCGGCAGCGGGGGCGCGGCGGTGGCGAGCCGGCGTACGACGTGGCGGGAGAGCGGGAGCTCGGACTGGGCGGCCGCCGCGGCGGCGCGCAGCACCAGGACGGGGTCGCGTTCGGGGCGGGCGGTGCGGGCGAGGACCACTTCGCCGTCGGCCTCGACGACGCCCTCGGCGAGCGGTGTGCGTTCCGGGGCGGCCGCCCTGCCGCCGCCGAGGATCGCGCGCAGCCTGGGGCGCACGGACCGGGCGCGCAGGACCCGGTCGACCTCGCGCCAGGTGACGTCGGTGGCGTACGAGATGGTGCGGGCGGCCTCGTAGACCTGGCGGAGCAGGGCGTCCGCGTCGAGGAGTCCGAGGGCGTCCGCGACCTGGTCCTGTTCCTGGAGGGCGAGGCGGTCGGTGGCGCGGCCGGTGGTGAGGTGGAGTGCGTCCCTGGCGTCGCACAGGACGCGGCGGGCTTCGGCGAGCCCTTCGCGGGGGGCGTCGGCGACCCAGGACGCGGCGACGGCGCGCAGCGCGGTGGCGTCCCGGAGCCCGCCGCGGGCCTCCTTGAGGTCCGGTTCGAGGAGGAATTGCAGCTCGCCCTGGCGTTCGGCGCGTTCGCGGCAGAGTTCGTGGAGTGCGGGCAGGCGCTTGGGGGCCTGGTTGCGCCAGTCGGCGAGGATCGCGGTGCGCATCGCGGCGACGAGCCCGAGGTCCCCGGCGACGGGCCGGGCGTCGAGCAGTCCGAGCTGGACCTTGAGGTCCTCGGTCGCGGTCCGGCGCGCCTCGGCGGGGGTGCGCACCGAGTGGTCGAGGGCGAGGCCGAGGTCCCAGACGGGGTACCAGACCCGGTCGGCGAGGGCGGCGACGGACGCGGGGTCGGTGTTCCCGTCGTGCAGGAGCAGCAGGTCGAGATCGCTGCGCGGGGAGAGCTCACCGCGTCCGTAGCCGCCGACGGCGACGAGGGCGGCACCGTGGACGCCGGTCTCCGCGGCCGCGGTGGTGAACAGCGCGGTGAGCCAGTCGTCGGTGAGCGAGGCGAGGGCCGCACGGCGCGGCGGCCCGGACCGCGCCTCCCCCTGGAGAAGGCGCAGCCGGGCCGCCGCGTAGCCGCCGGGTTCCGAGTCTGCGGATTCGGTGGTGGTCTCGGTGCTCGTCACCCGGCTGCCTTTCGTTTCGGGACCGTCGGCCTTCGGAGCCATCGGCGCTTCGGGGGCCGTAGGTCTTCGCGACCGTCGGCCTTCGCGACCGTCGGCCTTCGCGACCGCCGGCTTCGGGACCGTCCGTCAGAGTGCGTCCGGGCCGCGTTCGCCGGTGCGTACCCGGACCGCGGTCTCGACCGGCACGCTCCAGACCTTGCCGTCACCGATCTTGCCGGTGCGGGCGGCCTTCACGACGAGGTCGATGAGCTGTTCGGAGTCCTCGTCCTCGACCAGGACCTCGATCCGGATCTTGGGTACGAGGTCGACGGTGTACTCGGCGCCCCGGTAGACCTCGGTGTGGCCGCGCTGGCGTCCGTATCCGCTGGCCTCGGTGACCGTGAGGCCCTGGACGCCGAAGGCCTGGAGGGCTTCCTTGATCTCGTCCAGCCGGTGTGGCTTCACGACCGCGGTGATGAGCTTCATGCGTCCACCTTCTTCGTCTTCGCTGCTGCCGTGCTGCCCGGTGCGGAGCTCGTGGTGCGCGGGGCCGTGCCGCCGCCCGCTCCGCTGAAGTCGTACGCCGTCTCGGCGTGTTCGACCTGGTCGATGCCGGAGATCTCGTCGTCCTCGGGGACCCGCATCCCGATCGTCCGGTCCAGCAGGAAGGCCAGGATCGCGGAGACGACCAGAGAGTACGCGAGGACGGCGAAGACGCCGACGGCCTGCTTGCCGAGCTGTTCGAGGCCGCCGCCGTAGAAGAGGCCCTTCGCCTCGGACTGGACTCCGCCGGTGGCGAAGAGGCCGACGAGGAGGGAGCCGGCGATGCCGCCGACGAGGTGGACACCGACCACGTCCAGGGAGTCGTCGTAGCCGAAGCGGTACTTCAGACCGACGGCCATGGCGCAGAGCACACCGGCGATCGCGCCGACCGCGATGGCACCGAGCGGGCTGACCGCACCACCCGACGGGGTGATGGCGACGAGCCCGGCGACCGCGCCGGAGGCGGCGCCGAGGGTGGTGAAGGAGCCGTGGCGGAGCTTCTCGTAACCGAGCCAGGCGAGCATCGCGGCGGCGGTGGCGACCTGGGTGTTGACGAACATCACCGCGCCGACACCGTCGTCGTTGCCGAGCCACGAGCCGGCGTTGAAGCCGAACCAGCCGAACCAGAGCAGACCGGCGCCGAGCATGACGAGCGGCAGGCTGTGCGGCCGCATCGGGTCCTTCTTGAAGCCGACGCGCTTGCCGATGACGAGGATCACGCCGAGCGCCGCCGCACCCGCGTTGATGTGGACGGCCGTGCCGCCCGCGAAGTCGATGACGCCCATCTCGAACAGCCAGCCGCCCGCGCCCCAGACCCAGTGGGCGACGGGGAAGTAGACGACGGTGACCCAGAGCGTGATGAACAGGGCCCACGAGGTGAATTTGACCCGGTCGGCGAGGGCGCCGCTGATCAGGGCCGGGGTGAGCACGGCGAACATCAGCTGGAAGACGGCGAAGACGTAGACCGGGATCGTGTAGCCGTCCCAGAGCTGGGTGACGCCGATCCCGCTGAGCCCGAGGTAGTCCGAGCTCCAGCCGACGACGGAGCCGATGTCCGTGCCGAAGGCGAGGCTGAACCCGAAGAGCACCCACAGGATCGTGACGATCCCGAGGCTGATGAAGCTCATCATCAGCATGTTGAGGGTGCTCTTGACGCGGACCATGCCTCCGTAGAAGAAGGCCAGGGCCGGGGTCATCAGCATCACCAGGGCGGAGCAGATCAGCATGAACCCGGTGTTGGCGGCAGACAGTGTCGGGGTGTCTGCGGCAAGCGTCGTGATGCCTGGGGGCATCGGCGTCTCCTCGTCGTCGGTGCGGCCGCGTGCGGGCGATGGGAGCGGCACCACGTGCGGGACCACTGGGGAAAAGATGCGGGCCGGTTATGGGCAAGAGATTCGCCCGGCGCGGTTTCCGCCGATGCCGCACGGTGTTTCACCGTGGTGACGAAGAGGTCCGGTGTGTTACGTCGCCATGAACCGGCGGTGGCGGGAGCGGCGTCGGGCCCGTCCTGCGGCCGGGGCCGCATACGGTGCGGTTACGACTCTCCCGCACGGGCACGGCAACGCGAACCGGCCACGCCGACCACCCGCTGACCTGGCAATTGGGGGAGCCGAAGTCGGTCTGTGCGGGGTGGTCGCCGTGGCCGGGGCCGGGGGTGCTGCTCAGACCGCTTCGGCGGTCTCCGGCAGCTGTTCGGTGAGGAGATCGGTGAGCTCGGCGACATCGGGGATGTCCCCGAAGTCCCTGGCGGCGGTGTCGACGGTCTTGCGGAGCCGGGTGTTGACGCGCTCGGAGCGGATCTTCCTGGCGACGCGCAGGGCCTTCTCGGCCAGCACCGTGGACTGTTCGGGCTCGCGCTTGAGGAGGTGGACGGTGGCGAGACCGATCAGGTTGAGCGCGTAGGAGCGCTGGTGCTCGTCGTCGTCGCCGAAGAGCTGGACGGCCTTCTCCATCAGGGGCTCGGCGAGCGAGGCGTACGTGGGGCTGCGGCCCGCCACATAGGCGAGGTCGCGGTAGGAGTGGGAGTTCTCGCCGTTGAGCTCGGCCTCCGAGAAGAAGCGGATCCAGTCGGGCTCGGGCTCGCCGTCGATGCCCACGTCGAGGAAGGTGTCCTCGGCCATCCGGACGGCTCGTTTGCACTTGCTGGGCTGGCCCATGTTGGCGTACGCGCGGGCCTCCATCGCATACAGCATGGCCTGGGTGCGCGGGGTGGCGCAGTCCCGGCTGCCGTACTGCGCGAGGTGGATCAGTTCGAGGGCGTCGTCGGGCCGTCCGAGGTGGATCATCTGACGGCTCATGCTGGACAGGACGTACGAGCCCAGCGGTTTGTCACCGGCCTCCTTGGAGGCGTGCAGTGCGAGGACGAAGTACTTCTGCGCGGTGGGCTGGAGGCCGACGTCGTAGCTCATCCAGCCCGCCAGCTCGGCCAGCTCGGCGGCGCACCGGAAGAGCCGCTTGGCGGTGGCCTCCGGCTGCGGTTCCTGGAGCAGGTCGGTGACCTCGTGGAGCTGTCCGACGACGGCCTTGCGGCGCAGTCCGCCACCGCACTGCGCGTCCCACTGGCGGAACATCGCGGTGGTGGACTCCAGCAGGTCGAGCTCGGGGCCGGAGAGCCTGGAGGGGCGCCGGGCCGTCGCCGGGTCCGGCTCGGCGGGGCCGGCGGCGGAGACGGGGACCAGCCAGCGCTGCATCGGCTCGATGAGCGCGGGTCCGGCGGCCAGGGCGAGCGAGGAGCCTAGGAATCCCCGGCGGGCGAGCATCAGGTCGCTGCGGGAGAACTCGCTGAGCAGGGCGACGGTCTGCGGGCCCGCCCAGGGCAGGTCGACGCCGGACACGGAGGGCGACTGGTGCGCGGAGCGCAGTCCGAGGTCCTCGATGGCGACGACGGAGCCGAAGCGCTCCGAGAAGAGCTCGGAGAGGATGCGCGGGATCGGCTCGCGCGGCTGCTCGCCGTCGAGCCAGCGCCGCACCCGGGAGGTGTCGGTGCTGATGTGGTGGGCGCCCATCTGCCGTGCCCGGCGGTTGACCTGGCGGGCCAGCTCGCCCTTCGACCAGCCGCTTCGCACGAACCATGAGCTCAATTGCCCGTTGGGGCGCTTGCCGGCATTCGAATCGCCTGCGCCGCTGCCACTCACTGGAACGCCCCCATCCCGCCGAATACCTGTCGCGCGAACCATTACCAGAATGCCCTGGGCCGATGCCGCCCATGCGGAGGTCGCGCACCATCGAACATGAAATCGGGTTGCCTCCGGCATACCCACGGGCGCACATACTTCCATGGTTCGTGTACCGACGGTAATCCTACGATCACCCCCCGGGCGAGGGCGCTTACAGAAACGCCACCATTCGCCACCCCTTCGAATGAACGCCACCCCCGTTGCACGCGATTCACTTGACACACGGCGATCCACAAGGGGCGCAACGGGGCGCGCGAAGAATGGCGCACAACCCCGAATACCACCGGCGTACTCCGGATCACCGACGACGGCGGAGCGTTACGACTCCAGTCCGCGTCGTAACCACCGGCGAGTCGGACCCGTTGGAGGGGGCATGGGCTTCACGATCGGCGGCATCCGCGAGATGCGCACCGGCTCACGGCGCCGCGGCCGTGCGGCCGAGTACACGGCAGTGGCCGAGTGCACGGGACTGTGGGGCTGGGCCGTCGCGCCGGGTGCGCGGGCAGCGGCCGGCCGCTGCTCCTGCGGGCAGCCGGGCTGCCCCTCCCCCGGCGCCCATCCGCTGGACTTCGCCCCCGAGGTACCTGCCGGCGCCACGCTCGACGCGGCCGCCGACGCCTGGGCCCGGACGCCGGGCGCCTCCATGCTGCTGCCGGTGGGGCGCACCTTCGACGTGCTCGATGTCGCCGAGGCGGCCGGGCGCCGGGCCCTGGTGCGGATGGAGCGGATGGGGCTGCCGCTCGGCCCGGTCGCGGTGACTCCGGGCGGGCGGGCGCAGTTCTTCGTGGCCCCGGGCGCCGCCGCCGAGCTCCCGCAACTGCTGTACCGGATGGGCTGGGACGACGCGGGGCTGGACCTGCGGGCGCTGGGGCCCGGCTGCCACATCACCGCCCCGCCGTCCGACGAGGGCGGCCTGGGCCCGGTCCGGTGGCTGCGCCCGCCGGAGCTGGACACGGCGGCCGCGCCGCCGCAGGCCCGGCTGCTGCTGGGCACGCTGGCGTACAGCTGCCATCGCGCACCGCTCTGCGGCTGAGCCCGCCGCCGGACACGTGGGGCGGGCCCGACCCCGATCCGCCGGACACCCCCTGACGCCGAGGAGCCCGGCCGCCGCTGTGCAGCGCGACCGGGCTCCTCGTGTACGGCGTACGGGGGTCAGTCCCCGATCAGGGCGTCCACGAACGCCTCCGGCTCGAACGGGGCCAGGTCGTCCGGTCCCTCGCCGAGACCGACGAGCTTCACCGGCACGCCCAGCTCGCGCTGGACGGCGACGACGATGCCTCCCTTGGCGGTGCCGTCCAGCTTGGTGAGCACGATGCCGGTGATGTCCACGACCTCGGCGAACACCCGGGCCTGGACCAGACCGTTCTGCCCGGTCGTGGCGTCGAGGACGAGCAGCACCTCGTCGAGCGGTCCGTGCTTCTCGACGACCCGCTTGACCTTGCCGAGCTCGTCCATCAGCCCGGTCTTCGTGTGCAGCCGTCCGGCGGTGTCGATGAGGACCACATCGGCGCCCTCGGCGATGCCCTCCTTCACCGCGTCGAAGGCGATCGAGGCGGGGTCGCCGCCCTCGGGCCCGCGCACGGTGCGGGCGCCAACGCGCTCGCCCCAGGTCTGGAGCTGGTCGGCGGCGGCCGCCCGGAAGGTGTCGGCCGCGCCGAGCACGACGCTGCGGCCGTCGGCGACGAGCACCCGGGCCAGCTTGCCGGTGGTGGTGGTCTTGCCGGTTCCGTTGACGCCGACGACCATCACGACGCCGGGGGTGTCGAGGCCGCTCTCCGTCTTGACCGCGCGGTCGAAGTCGGTGCCGAGCAGGTTGAGGAGCTCCTCGCGCAGCAGCGCGCGCAGCCCCTCGGGGGTGCGGGTGCCGAGCACACGGACGCGCTCGCGGAGCCGCTCCACCAGTTCCTGGGTGGGTGCGACGCCGACGTCGGCGGTGAGGAGGGTGTCCTCGATCTCCTCCCAGGTGTCCTCGTCGAGGTTGTCGCGGGACAGGAGCGTGAGCAGCCCCTTGCCGAGGGAGTTCTGCGAGCGGGCGAGCCGGGCGCGCAGCCGTACCAGACGGCCGGCCGTGGGCTCGGGCACTTCGAGGGCGGGGGCGGCCGGCGCCTCCGGCTCGACGGCCTCAGGGGCCTCCTCGGCGGGGGCCCCGGGAGGGCCGACCTCCTCGATGGTGCGGCGCGGTTCCTCGCGCGGCGTCTCGGCTTCCTCGCCGACATGGGGCTCGGCGGGAGGAGTGATGGTCGGCGTGCTCGACGGTGCCGGGGGCAGCTGCTTCTTCTTGCGGCTGCTGACCACGAGCCCGCTGATCACGCCGACCGCGACCAGGGCGATGACTACAGCAAGGATGACGAATTCCATAACCCACCCAGTATCAGTCACGTCCGCCCGCGGGGGCCGCCCCGAAGGATCCGCCGAGTTTCCCCTCGGTCGTTATGCACCTTTTGGCGGTAAAGGTACGCTCTTGCCTGTGGAGACCCGCGGCCTTGAGCCCGTCCCCGACAGCGAACGCACCGGCCGGGTCCGGACCCTCTTCCCCACCTGGGTCGGCGCGAACCTGACCGTGCTCCTGCTCACCGTCGGCGCCGGGCTCATCGTCTTCAACGGGCTCAATCTCTGGCAGGTGCTCGCGGTCACGCTCACGGCCTCGGTGATCGGCTTCGGGCTGGTCGGCCTGGTCTCGATCGCGGGCAGACGGGGCGGGGCCCCCGGCATGGCGCTCTCCCGGGCCGTCTTCGGCCAGCGCGGCAATCTGCTGCCCGGTGCGCTGACCTGGGTCGCCCGCTGGGGCTGGGAGACCGTGAACGCGGTCACCGGCACCTATGCGGTGCTCGCCGTGCTGGATCTGCTCCTCGGCGTCACGGGCAGCCACCGACTGACCCTGGTGACCCTGCTCGCCTTCGTGGGATGCAGTTGTCTGGTGTCGGGGCTGGGCCTCGGCGCACTGCGGGTGTGCTGCACCTGGTCGGCGTACCTCTTCGGCGGCGTCAGCGTGCTCGTGCTGGTCCATCTGATCGGCTCGACCGACTGGCGGGACGCGCTGGGCAGGCCGGCCGGACCGGTGACGATGATGATCGCCGGGGTCGGCACCCTGGCGGCGGGCGGGCTCAGCTGGGCCCCGTCCGGCCCCGACTTCGCCCGCTATCTGCCGCACACGGCGTCCGGCCGGGCGATGATCGGGGCGACCGTGGGCGGCGCCGGGATCGTGTACGTACCGATGGTGCTGATGGGGGCCGTGATGGCGGTCGCCGAACCGGGTCTGGCCGTCACCCGCGACCCGATCGCGTTCATCGGTCCGCTGCTGCCCGGCTGGCTCTCGGTGCCGTATCTGCTGTTCGCCGTGGTCGGCATGGTGCTGATCAACGCGATGTCGCTGTATTCGGCCGGATTCACCGCGCAGACGCTGGGATTCATGATTCCCCGCACCTGGGCGGTCGGCGTGAACGCCGCCATCAGCCTGCTCCTGGGCGCGACACTGATGCTCACGGCCGCGGGTTTCCTGGATTCCTTCGTCTCCTTCCTGACGCTGCTCGCCGTGACGTTCTCCGCATGGATCGGGGTCTTCGGCGTGGATCTGCTGCGGGGCCGCGCCTACGATCCGGCGGCGCTCCTGGACACCACGCCGACCAGCGCCTACTGGTACACCGCGGGCTTCGCCGTACCGGCCGTGGCCGCGTGGGCGACGGGGCTGGTGACGGGCCTGCTCTTCACTGGCGTGCGGTGGTTCCAGGGGCCGCTCGCCACCACCTGGATCGGGCGCCAGGGGCTGGGCTGGGCGGCCACGATCACCGTCTCCGCCGCTCTGTACGCGGTCCTGCCGCGCTCCGCCGGGCGGCCCGGGGGCGAGCGCGACGGGCGGGAGGGCGACACGCCCCTACACTTCTGACGCTGCGTCAGTTACTGTCCCGCCTCGCCGCGCCCGCCGACGATGGGGACAAATCTCATGGCCTTCACTGTGGTCCGGTTCAATCTGGTCGATCCCGATGCCACCCCCGAGTCGCTCTCGGCCCGCTACCGCGCCGCGCTGGAGATGGCCGCGTACGCCGACGAGCACGCCGTCGACACCGTGCAGACCGAGGAGCACCACGGCGCCGCCAACTCCTGGCTGCCCTCGCCCTTCGTCTTCGCCGGCTCGGTCTTCGGTGCCACCCGCCGGATCGCGGTCACCGTCTCGGCGATCATCGGCCCGCTGCACGACCCGCTGCGGCTGGCCGAGGACATCGCGGTCCTGGACCTGCTGAGCGCCGGTCGGCTGGTCACGGTGGCGGGGATCGGCTACCGGCCCGAGGAGTACGAGCAGGCGGGGGTCGAATGGGGCAGGCGCGGCAGGCTCCAGGACGAGCTGCTGGAGACGCTGCTGCTGGCCTGGACCGGCGAGCCGTTCCCGTACCGGGGCCGTACGGTCAGGGTCACGCCGCGTCCGTACACCCAGCCGCACCCGCTGCTGCTGGTGGGCGGCAGTTCGCGGGCGGCGGCGCGGCGGGCGGCCCGGCTCGGGCTGCCGTTCTTCCCGAGCGCGCATCTGCCGGAGATCGAGGCGCACTACCAGGAGCTGCGCGCCGAGTTCGGGACGGACGGCTTCTGCATGATGCCCGCCGCCGAGACACCGCTGCTGCATGTGTCCGAGGACCCGGACCGGACCTGGGCCGAGTACGGCGAGTACTTCCTGCACGAGGCGCGTACGTACGCCTCCTGGCAGTCCAAGGACATCCGCTCCGCCGTGCGTTCGGCGGCGACGACGGTGCCGGAGCTGCGGGCCGAGGGGGTCTACCGGGTCGTCACGCCCGACGAGTGCGCAGCGTCGGCCGCGGAGCTGGATAACCTGGTGCTGCATCCGCTGTGCGGCGGGATGCCGGTCGAGGAGGGGTGGCGCAGTCTGCGGCTGTTCTGCGACGCGATCGCACGCTGACCTCCGTCGGCGGGGACCCGGGGGTCAGCCCATCTCCTCCAGCGCCTTGCCCTTGGTCTCCTTCACGAACTTGAGCACGAAGGGGATCGAGAGCGTGGCGAAGCAGGCGTAGATGATGTACGTGCCCGACAGATTCCAGTCGGACAGGCTCGGGAAGCTCGCGGTGATCGCCCAGTTGGCGATCCACTGCGCGGACGCGGCGACGCCGAGCGCGGCGGCGCGGATCCTGTTGGGGAACATCTCGCCGAGGAAGACCCAGACGACGACGCCCCACGACAGGGCGAAGAAGAGCACGAACACATGGGCCGCGACGAGCGCCACGACGCCCTGGGTGCTGGGCAGTTTGCCGTCGACCAGGTCGGCGGAGAAGGCCCAGGCCTCGAAGGCGAGAGCGATGGCCATGCCGGTGGAGCCCACCAGCGCGAGCGGTTTGCGGCCCACCCGGTCCACCAGGACCATCGCGATGACGGTACCGATGATGTTGATGATGGAGGTGGTGAACGACCAGAAGAACGAGGCGGTCGGGTCGATGCCGACGGACTGCCAGAGCGTCGCCGAGTAGTAGAACGCCACGTTGATGCCGACGAGTTGCTGGAAGACCGACAGGCCGATGCCGACCCAGACGATCGGCAGGAAGCCGAAGCGACTGCCGAGCAGGTCGGTGAACCTGGACTTGTGCTCGCGGTGCATCGCGGTCTCGATCTCGGTCACCCGGGCGTCCAGGTCGACGTTCTTCCCCTCCACCTCCTCCAGGATCTTCCGGGCCCGGTCCTTCTTGCCGACCGAGATCAGGAACCGCGGCGACTCGGGGATCGCGAAGGACAGCAGCCCGTACAGGACGGCCGGGACGACCATGACGCCGAGCATCCACTGCCAGGCTTCCAGCCCGCCGATCTTGCCGCGCTGGTCACCGTCGGCCAGCTGCAGAATGCCGTAGTTGACCAGCTGGGAGATGGCGATGCCGACGACGATCGCCGCCTGCTGGAAGGAGCCGAGCCTGCCACGGTAGGCGGGCGGCGAGACCTCCGCGATGTACGCCGGGCCGATCACCGAGGCCATGCCGATGGCGAAGCCGCCGATGATGCGCCACATCGCCAGGTCCCAGAGGGCGAACGGGAGCGCGGAGCCGACGGCGCTGATGGTGAAGAGCACGGACGCGATCTGCATGCAGCGGATCCGGCCGATGCGGTCGGCGATGCGCCCCGCGGTGGCCGCACCGATCGCACAGCCGATCAGGGCGATGGCGATGACCTGGGCGAGCGTTCCCGAGCCGATGTCGTAGCGGCTGCGGATCGCCTCGACGGCACCGTTGATGACGGAGCTGTCGTAGCCGAACAGGAAGCCGCCCATCGCGGCGGCCGCGGTGATGAAGATGACATGGCCGAGGTGGTCCGGGTGGGCCGCTCGGGCTCCGGACGCCGGTCCCTGCGAGGTGCTGGTCACATGAACTCCTGATGCCTGGCCGCGTCGTCAGGTGTGGGGACGAACCCTTCCAAGTGGCACACAACTTTCCCGCTGCCACCACTTGAGTGGACCCGGCCCGGGGAGCGCTCGGTGAGCGGGGCTCAGCGCAGCCGCTGGCTGATGACCTTGGAGACGCCGTCGCCCTGCATCGAGACGCCGTACAGCGCATCGGCGACCTCCATCGTCCGCTTCTGGTGCGTGATCACGATGAGCTGCGAGCTCTCCTGGAGCTCCTCCATGATGCGGATCAGCCGCTGGAGATTGGTGTCGTCGAGCGCCGCCTCGACCTCGTCCATCACGTAGAACGGGCTCGGCCGGGCCTTGAAGATGGAGACCAGCAACGCCACCGCCGTGAGCGAGCGCTCGCCGCCGGACAGCAGCGAGAGGCGCTTGACCTTCTTGCCGGGCGGCCTCGCCTCGACGTCCACACCGGTGGCGAGCATGTTGTCCGGGTCGGTCAGGACGAGCCGGCCCTCGCCGCCCGGGAAGAGCCGCGAGAAGACGCCCTCGAACTCGCGGGCCGTGTCCCGGTACGCCTCCGTGAACACCTGCTCGACCCGCTCGTCGACCTCCTTGATGACCTGTATCAGATCGGCCCGGGTCTTCTTCAGGTCCTCCAGCTGCTCGGAGAGGAACTTGTGCCGGTCCTCCAGCGCCGAGAACTCCTCCAGGGCGAGCGGATTCACCTTCCCGAGTTGCTGGTACGCCCGTTCGGCCGACTTCAGCCGCTTCTCCTGCTCGGCCCTGTCGAACGGCTTCGGCAGGTTGCGCGGATGCTCCGGATCCTGCGGCAGCTCCTCCCCCTCGGCGGCGGGTGACGGCGGTACGAGCTGGTCGGGGCCGTACTCGGCGGCCAGCCCGGCCGGCTCGACGCCCAGCTCCTCCAGCGCCTTCGCCTCCAGTTGCTCTATCCGCAGCCGCTTCTCGGCACCGAGCACCTCGCCGCGGTGGACGGAGTCGGTGAGCTTGTCCAGCTCGCTCTTGAGGTCGCGGCCCCGGCCGCGCTCGGCCGCCAGCTCCCGCTCCCGCTCCGCCTTGGCCGCCTCGGCCACGACCCGCTCCTGCTCGGCCCGTACGACGGACACCTCGACGTGCGCGAGCAGCTGACGGGCACCGGACTCGACGGCGGAGGCAACGGCCGCCTCGTGCCGCAGCCGGGCCCGGCGCCGCTCGGCGCGGGCACGGGCCTCCCGCTCGGCGCGGGCGCCCCGGTCGAGGGAGTCGGCCCGGCCGGCCAGCGCCTTGACCCGCTCCTCGTGGGTACGTGCCTGGAGACGGGCCTCCATCTCGGTCTGGCGGGCGTTGGCACCGTCGGCGGCGAGCCGGTCCCGCACGGAGGTGTCCGGCTCCTCCTCGACCGGCATCTCCTCGGCGACGAGCAGCCGCTCGGCCAGTTCTTCGGCCTCCTCCGTCGCCCGCTCCAGCGCCTCCTGGGCACGGGCGGCCGACGCCGTCATCCGCTCGGCCTCGCCCGCCGCACCACGGGCCTGCCCGGCCAGTCGGCCCAGTTGCTGGGACACCCCGGACTTCTCCCGCTCGGCGGCCCGGCGCCGCTCCCCCAGCTCCTCGACCAGCGCGGCACCGGCCCGGCGCCGCTCCCCCGCGATCCGCTGCGCCTCGGTCAGCTCGGCGCACCGCACGGCCAGTTCCTCCAGCTGGGCCGCCGCCTCGTCGACCGAGGCCTGCACTTCGAGGAGGCTCGGCGCCCCTGCGGAACCGCCGTGCGCGAAGTGCGCCGAGAGGATGTCCCCCTCGGCCGTCACGGCCGTCAGCTCCGGGTGTACGGCGACGAGGTCCTCGGCGTCCTCCAGGGTGCCGACCACCACCATGTCCCGCACCAGCCTGCGCACGGCGCCCATCAGTTCGACGGGCCCGCGGACGAGGTCGGCCACAGCGGGCGCCCCGCCCACGGCAACGGTCGCGACCTGAGCCGCCACGAGCGCCCCGTCCGTCTCACCCGGCCCCTGCACCTGTCCCGGTACGTGCACAGCGGCCGCATCGGCCCCACCGACACCATCAGCACCACCAACGTCAGGGGCACCCCCCTGATCAGGGACCCCGGCGCGCACCCCGCCCAGCAGCAGCGCGGCCCGCCCCGCGTCCTGCTTGCGCAGCAGCCGGATCGCTTCCGCCGCCGTGGCCGGGTCCGTCACCGCGACCGCGTCCGCCGCCGCGCCCAGGGCCGCCGCCACCGCCACCTCGTGCCCCGGCGTCACCGTCAGGAGCTCCGCGGCCGGACCGAGCAGCCCCGACAGCCGGTCCTTCGCCCCGAGCAGCGCGCCCGTGCCGTCCTTGCGGCGCAGACCGAGGGCCAGCGCCTCGTGGCGGGCGGCCACCGCCGCCCGCTTCCGTTCCGCGGCGGTGGCCGCCTCCCGGGCCGCGGAGTGCGCCGCCTCCGCCTCGGCGAGTGCCCGCCTGGCGGCGTCGTGCTGCTCACCGAGCTCCTGATCACCGGCGTCCAGGCCCTCGACCTCGGCCTTGAGCTGCTCGTACTCCTCCTGGGCGGCGACCGCCCGCTCCCGCGCCTCGTCCCGGGAGGCGGCCAGCCGGTCGATCTCGGCCTGGGCCGAACCGGCACGGCTGCGGGCCGCGTTGACCTGGCCGTTCAGCCGGGCGAGTCCCTCCCGGCGGTCCGCGATGGCGCGGGCGGCGTCCTTGAGCCTGCGCTCCTCGGCCGCCAACTCCCGTTCCAGCTCGGCGCGGTGGGCCGCGGTGTCCTCCAGCGCGTGTTCCGCCGCCTCCAGCGCGGCCGTCAGCTCCGCCTCCTGTTCGCGGATCCGGGCCGCCTCCCGCTCCATGCTTTCGGGGTCCCTGAATCCCGTCCCGCGCCGTTCCTCCTCCACCGGGGCGGAGGCACTCTTCACCCGGGCGGCGGCCAGCGAGATCGTGCCGCGCACCCGCTCGGCCAGCTGGGACAGCTCGTACCAGGTCTGCTGGGCCCGCTGGAGCCGCGGCGTCAGCCGCCGTACCTCGCCCTCCAGCTCCGCCTCGCGGGCCAGGGCCGCCTTGAGTTCCGCCTCCGCGGCCTCCCGGCGCTGCTTGAGCGCCGCCTCGTCGGCGATCTCGCTGCGCAGCGCCGTGCGCAGCCGCACCAGGTCGTCGGCGAGCAGCCGCAGCTTGGCATCGCGCAGATCGGCCTGGATGACGGCGGCCCGGCGCGCCACGGCGGCCTGCCGGCCGAGCGGTTTCAGCTGCCGCCGAAGCTCGTCGGTGAGGTCCTGGACGCGGGCGAGGTTGGCGCCCATCGCGTCCAGCTTCCGCAGCGCCTTCTCCTTGCGCTTGCGGTGCTTGAGCACACCCGCGGCTTCCTCGATGAAGGCTCGACGGCCCATCGGATCGGCGTGGAGCACGGAGTCCAGCTGGCCCTGACCGACGATGACGTGCATCTCCCGGCCGATGCCGGAGTCCGAGAGGAGTTCCTGGATGTCCAGGAGCCGGCAGGTGTCGCCATTGATCTGGTACTCGCTGCCGCCATTGCGGAACATGATCCGAGTGATCGTCACTTCGGCGTACTCGATGGGCAGTGCGCCGTCGGAATTGTCGATGGTCAGCGACACTTCGGCCCTGCCGAGCGGCGGCCGCCCGGTGGTGCCGGCGAAGATCACGTCCTCCATCTTGCCGCCGCGCAGGGATTTGGCGCCCTGTTCCCCCATGACCCAGGAGAGCGCGTCCACCACATTGGACTTGCCGGACCCATTGGGGCCGACGACGCATGTGATGCCGGGTTCGAACCGCAGCGTCGTGGCGGAGGCGAACGATTTGAAACCACGCAGGGTCAGGGCCTTGAGGTGCACGCCGCCGGACTCTACCTTTCGCTCTCGGTTTCGCTGATGAAGGTGCAGGGCACATCAGACGGTAAGGGAAGGGGTGTACGCCGGGGGCGGGGCCCGCACAGCTTCCGAGCGGAAATGGGATCCGGAAGATCCGGGGATCCGAACGGGAAAAGAAAGAAGGGACGCCGAAGCGCCCCTTGGTAAATCTTGTGCGGTGTTGCGTCTGAGCGGTGATACGCCTGAGCCGTGTTACGTCTGAGCGGTGTTACCCGCGTGTTGCTGGTGCGGCTGCGCATGACGGATCAAGGACATGCCACGAAGGTGACAGATCAAGAGCAGTGATCTTCTTCAATGATCCGGCGACGATCCGGGTGATGATCTCGGACGGCTGACGCGTGTGGCCCGACCGGCCCCTGGGGGCCATCGGTCAGGTCAGCGCCGGCTCCGCCTGAGGTACGTCGATGTCGATGCTGTCGAGCAGCGACTCTTGGTGCTGGGCGGCGGCGTTCAGCGCGTCGTTCTCGTCCTGGATCCGTACGAGCTCGGATTCCAGGTCCTGGACGCGCTGCTGGAGCCGTCGCATCTCGGCGAGGAGTCGCGGGTCGGAACCGCCGACGTAACCGAGAAGCGCCTTTGCCATGATGGATGGTCCTCCACACTGAGTGACCGACCGATGCGGTGTGGGTCGTGAGGGAATCGCACCCGCGGTGCTCGGCAGCGCTCTGTAGTCACTGCTGTTCTGCTGCCAAACAGCTCTGCCAAACAGCTAAGGTGCGCGGGGATTTCAGCGTCTCACCAAAAAGTTTGACGGTCAACACGATCACGCCCTGTAGAGGCGGGCAGCCCGGGGGCGCGCGGCTCGGCGATCATGCGGCGCGACTCTCCTGCGGGGCCCTGCGGGGCGTGGAGATCATCCTTACTGCCGCAGCCTGGCACGGTAACCGAATCTTGGCAACCACCCGGACATTCCGCAGGTCATTTCATGTGTACGCAGATGAGCGCCCCACCCGGTAACCCCTCGCCGCGCTTCGAACACGGTCCGAACACGACCGGTTCCGCACCCCCGGAAAGGACCTGGATCAGCGGATCGCGAAGCCCTCGTAACCGCCGCGCGGGGTGTCCCATATCTCAGTGACTCCGTCCACGCGGCCGGGTGTGTCGTCCGAGCGCAGCCAGTCCAGCAGCCGGTGGCAGTTCTCGCGCCGCCCCTCGGCCACGACCTGCACCCGGCCGTCGTCGAGATTCAGGGCGAAGCCGGTGAGACCACCGATCTCCAGGGCGTTCGCCCTGGTGAACCAGCGGAATCCGACCTGCTGCACTCGGCCGCGTACCCATGCGGTGAGTCGTACATCTTCGTTCATGCCCGAACGCTAACCGCCCAGTTGCTCTCCGGGCACTTCCCGCCGTGGGGCCATGGCGTACAGTCCCGACGCATTGGACTCACTCGAACGGGTGAGACGTGTTGACGCCGGAACCGGCGTCCAGATCGCCGGAAGGGCTCAGCAGATGGGACGCCATCGACGCTCCGCCACAACTGCCACCGCCGAGGAGCAGGCCGGGGGTGCGGAACGAAGCCGGGGTGGGCACCGCAGGAAGCGGTCCGCGGCTCCGGTCCGTACCGGACTGGTCGGCGTCTCCGCGGCCCTGGCCGTGGGAGCCGTGGCGATGTCCTCCGGCCTGCTGCCCGGCGGCGACACCTACACCTTGGGCGGTGGCGGCTCCGACCGGGTGCGCACCGAGGGCTCCCCGGATCTGCTCGGCCAGGGCGGCTCGTCCGCCGACCCGGCCGACCGCGGCACCGCGTCCGACCCGGCCAGCCGCGGCATCGGCCGGACCGGGGGCCCGACGAAGGTCCAGCCCCCCACCGGTTCCCCGTCCTCCGCTTCCTCCTCGAAGGCGTCCGCGCCGGCCGAGCGGAAGAAGCCGTCCGGGTCCGCGTCGTCGAAGGCCCCTTCGGCCGGCACCGGGAAGAGCAACACCCCCGCAGCCGAGAAGCCGTCGGACGCGCCGAAGACCTCCGCTCCCGCGGCCCGCAGCGCCTCGGCCCCCGCCGACTCCTCCGTCCAGTCCGCGGTGCTCGCCCTGGTCAACCAGGAGCGCGCGAAGGTCGGCTGCAGCCCGCTGACCGCCAGCTCCCCCCTCGCCTCGCTCGCCCAGGACTTCAGCGAGGACATGGCCGCCCGCGGCTTCTTCGACCACACCGACCCCGACGGCCGCAGCCCGTGGGACCGCGCCTCCAAGGTCGGCGTACAGGGCCTCGCCGCCGAGAACATAGCCCGCGGCCAGGCGAACGCACAGGCCGTGATGGAGTCCTGGATGAACAGCGACGGCCACCGGGCGAACATCCTCAACTGCGACTACAAGACGCTCGGCGTCGGTGTGCACTACGGCCCCAGCGGCCCCTGGTGGACCCAGGACTTCGGCTTCTGACCGTCGGCCGCCCAGCGCTCACCCGCGGAAAGCGCACTCCGGCGGTGAGCGCTGTGCGGGCGTACGCTGCTCGGTATGGACGAGAACACCCGTCTGGACGCGCTCGCCTTCGACGTGTTCTCCAGACAGTGCCCTTCACGCTCCACGCTGGAGCACGCCACCGGGCGCTGGGGCAGCCTGACGCTGGGAGCGCTGTACGAAGGCGGCTTCCGGTTCAACGAACTCCGCCGCCGGGTCGACGGGGTCAGCGAGAAGATGCTCTCCCAGACACTCCACGCCCTGGAGCGGGACGGTCTGGTGCACCGCGAGGCCCGGCCGACCAATCCGCCGCGCGTCGACTACGAGCTGACGCCCCTGGGCCGGCAGGTGGCCGAGCGGCTGCTGGCGCTGATCGAGCTCGTCGAGGGCCGGATGCCCGAGGTGCTCGCGGCCCGTACCCACTACGACGAGGCGCACCCCGGCCGTTAGGCGGTCGTGCGCGGCGGCCGCTGGCAGCGCGGGCAGAAATAGCTGGAGCGGTTCATCCAGGGGCGGCGGCGCATCGGGGTGCCGCAGCGGTGGCAGGGCTCGTCCTCGCGTCCGTAGGCGTCGAGCGAGCGGTCGAAGTAGCCGGACTCCCCGTTCACATTGACGTAGAGACTGTCGAAGCTGGTGCCGCCCTGGTCGAGCGCCGCGGTCATCACGTCGCGGACATGGCCGAGCAGCTCCGCAGACCTGGGGCGGGTGAGGGTCGCGGTCGGCCGGTCGTAGTGCAGCCTGCTGCGCCAGAGCGCCTCGTCCGCGTAGATGTTGCCGACGCCGCTGATCAGCGACTGGTCGAGCAGGGCCCGCTTCACTGTCGTGCGGCGCAGTCGCAGGGCCGTGTGGAAGGCGGCGTCGTCGAACGCCGGGTCCAGCGGGTCACGGGCGATGTGCGCGATGGTGTCGGGCAGCCCTTCGGGGGTGTTCTCGTGGAGCGAGAGTCCGCCGAAGGTCCGCTGGTCGACGAAGCGGAGCTCGGTGCCGAGGGAGTCGTCGAAACGGATCCTGACGCGCAGGTGCTTCTCGTCCGGTGCGTCCTGCGGCTGTACGAGCAGCTGGCCACTCATCCCCAGATGACCGAGGAGCGAGCTGGACGCGTCGTCGAGCGGCACCCAGAGGTACTTGCCGCGGCGCATCGCCGTTCCGAAGCGGGCGCCGCCG
>NZ_ML123044.1:149041-170610 GCF_003846175.1 Streptomyces sp. ADI95-17
GGAGCCGGGCCGCGAAGTCCACGCCACCGGCGAGATGGCGGCGGACCGCACGCGGGTGCAGCACCTCGACGTCGCCGACGGTGCGGCCGGCGACCCAGCGTTCGAGACCACGTCGTACGACTTCGACCTCGGGCAGCTCGGGCACGGTGTCGCTCCTGAAGGGATGTTCTGGAAAAACAATACGGTTCTGGACAGGAGGAACCCCCCGGTGCACGAGGCACCGAGGGGTTCCCGGGGTCAGGCCGGAGCCGCGTCCGTGGACGGTGCCGGGCCGGCCGGGGCGTCGGTGGCCCCGCCGTCGGCAGCGGCCTTCGCCGCGGCCTCCCGTTCCTCCGCGGCGGCGCTGATCTCGCGCCAGGCGGACTCCGCCGCCTGCTGCTCCGCTTCCTTCTTGCTACGGCCGGTGCCGGTGCCGTACGAGACACCACCGACGCGAGCAGCAGCAGTAAAGGTCTTCTCGTGGTCCGGGCCGGTCTCCGTGACGATGTACTCGGGGACTCCGAGGCTCTCGCCGGCGGTGAGCTCCTGGAGACTGGTCTTCCAGTCCAGGCCGGCACCGAGGTTGGAGGACCTGTCGATCAGCGGGTCGAAGAGCCGGTGCACCAGCTCCGAGGCCGCGCTGAGGCCCTGGTCGAGATAGACCGCGCCGATCACCGCTTCAAGCGTGTCGGCGAGGATGGACGCCTTGTCCCTGCCACCCGTGCCCTCTTCACCGCGGCCGAGCCGGATGAAGGAGCCGAGTTCGAGGCCGCGGCCCACTTCCGCAAGCGCACGAGAGTTGACCACCGCGGCCCGCAACTTGGCCAGCTGGCCTTCGGGCAGGTCGGGGTGGGTGCGGTACAGCGTGTCCGTGACCACCAGGCCGAGTACCGAATCCCCGAGGAATTCGAGTCGCTCGTTGGTGGGCAGACCGCCGTTCTCGTATGCGTACGAACGGTGGGTCAGCGCACGCACCAGAAGGGCGGTCTCGAGTTGATACCCGAGCCGCCCTTCCAGAAGCGTGTGGGACGAGGCTGTGTTGACGTTGTCTGCCTTCTTCTTGGCGTTGGACAACTCAGACATCGGGCCTCTCACCAGCCGCTCAGACCTCGAGGACCTGGCGCTTGTTGTACGTGCCGCAGCTGGGGCACGCGATGTGCTGCAGCTTCGGCTCCTGGCAACGCTCGCACGAAACCAGGGTGGGGACCGCAGCCTTCCACTGCGACCGGCGGTGGCGCGTGTTGCTGCGCGACATCTTCCGCTTCGGAACAGCCACGGCTACTTCTCCTGCTTCTCGTCGACGCCCGCTTCGGCGCCGCCCATGTTGTCCTTCTCGCCGTCCTGAACGGTGTCGGCGAGTCCCTGCAATGCCGCCCAACGAATGTCGACGGCATCATGGTGGTGACCGGGGTTCTCGTCCAGCCTGATTCCGCATTCGGAACACAGACCGGCACAGGTCTCCCGGCACACCGGCTGCATCGGCAGTGCGAGCACCACCGCATCACGCAGCACTGGTTCGAGGTCGAACAGGCCGTCCTCGATGAAGAGCCTGTCCTCGTCGTCCTCGGCGTCGTCGGCCGGCTCCGCCTTGCTGCTGCGGCCCCGGTCATCGGCGTCAGGGTACGAGAACATCTCCTGGAAGTCCGCCGCGACCTCTTGGCGCAGCGGCTCCAGACACCTTACGCACTCCCCCTCGGCCGACGCACGGGCGGTGCCTGTGACAAGCACCCCTTCCATGACCGACTCAAGGCGGAGGTCCAGCTCCACGGGTGCGCCTTCCGGCACACCGATGACCCCTTCGATGCCGAGGACCGACGGCGGACCGGGTGCGTCCACCGAGCGGGAGAGCCGCTGGAGGGCACCGGGACGCCGGCCCAGCTCGTGCGTGTCGAACACGAGGGGGTTTCGGTGGTCGAGGTGGCCGTTCAGGGCTTTTCCTGCTTTCGAAATCATGTGCAACGCACATCGTGGGGAGGGCCGCCCGGATTCGGAGTCGAAACGGGCAGCCGGGATCGCGGACATACGCGCGACCGAAGAGCCAGGATACTGGACGCGCCGCCCAGCTCCCAATCCGGGCCGCCGGGACCATCCGGCCCGAGGTTCCGGCGCCGCAGGCCCCGTCCGGTCAGCGCTCCTGTTCGTACCGGCGGAGCTGGTCCAGGTCGATCATGCTGGTGTCGAACAGGCTGGTCTCGTCGAGGGCGCTCTCGCCCTGCGGCTGGAGCGCCTGCTGGGGCTGCACGGGCTGCTGCTGCCAGTTGTCGTACCCCTGGACGGGGACCTGGGCCTGGACCTGGGCCTGGGCCTGGTCGTAGCCCTGCTGCTGATAGGCCGCGGCGTACGGGTCCGGCTGCTGCTGGTACCCGTAGACGTCCTGCTGCGGCTGCTCCTGGTACGCGTAGGTCTCCGCGTAGCCCGGCTGGGCCTGGGCGGGGAAGTGCGGCTGGGGCTGCTGGTGCACCGGCTGCGGCTCCGGGGTGGCGATCTCGGCGAGGCCGGCCCAGTGGTCCTCGTCGCTCATGTGCGCCTGGTTGCCCGCGGCGTCCTGGGCGGCCACGTGCGCGCCGAGCTCGTCGGTGGCGACCCGGCCGTGCAGCTTCTGCCGGCCGCGGCCGACCGCCTCCAGGGTCTTGGCGAGCACCGCCTCGAAGGCGCCGAGCTTGGTGTCCACGTACTCGTCCGCCCGGCGCTGGAGCGTGGCCGGGTCGGTGCTGCGCTCGGGGGCCTCGGCGAAGTCCGGGTCCTCGTAGCCCTGCTCGTCGAAGGGCCGGCCGCGGCCGAGGAGCTTCTCGCGGCCGCGGTCGACGGAGCCGATGGTCTTGGTGAGGACGACCTCGAAGTTGGCCAGCTTGCTGTCGACGTACTCGTCGGCGTCGCCGCGGACCTCGGCGGCCTCCCGGCGGGCCTCGTCGAGGATGCGGTCGGCCTCGCTGCGGGACTGCCTGGCGATCTCGGTGTCGGAGATCAGCGAGGTGCGTTCGGCGCGGGCGGCATCGATGATCCGCTCGGCCTCCTGGCGGGCCTGCTCGGCCAGCTGCTCCTGGCCGCCGATGAGCTCCTGGGCGTGGGCGAGCGAGCCGGGCAGGGCCTCGCGCACCTCTTCGAGCATCGCGAGCAGTTCGGCGCGGTTGACCACGCACGAAGCCGACATGGGCATCGACCGGGCGTTCCCGACCGTTTCGACGATCTCGTCGAGCTTCTTCTGCACGTCCACCGTGTGCTCGCCACTCTCTACAGCCGATTGGAGACGGACGGGACGACTGTACGGCCAGTCGGCGCCCGTCCGACACCTGGTGACGGGCCGTCAGACGCTCACCGCTGGGCGAGACGCTCGGTGAGGGCCTCGTGGACCAGCGGGGGGAGCAGGTGGGAGACGTCTCCGCCCCAGGTCGCGACCTCCTTGACCAGGGAGGAGGACAGGAAGCTGTAGGTGGGATTGGTCGGCACGAAGAGCGTCTCGACGCCGGAGAGGCCGTTGTTCATCTGGGCCATCTGGAGCTCGTAGTCGAAGTCGCTGACGGCCCGCAGGCCCTTCACGATCGCCGGGATGTCGCGCTGCTTGCAGAAGTCGACCAGGAGGCCGTGGAAGGACTCCACCTGGACGTTGCCGAAGTCCGTGGTGACCTGGCGGATCAGGTCGATCCGCTCGTCGACCGTGAACAGACCCTTCTTGGACTGGTTGATCATCACCGCGACGTGTACGACGTCGTACAGCTTCGAGGCGCGGCCAATGATGTCGAGGTGTCCATTGGTGATGGGGTCGAATGACCCCGGACAGACGGCGCGGCGCAACTTGATTCCCTCGCTCTCCGGTCCGGTCATCGTGCGTCTTCGCACGTAGAGGCGGCGCGACCGTACCAAAGCGTCCCTTCGCCGTAGCGACGGGCCCGCAACGGTTCGAATCCCTCGGGCCAGCCGAATTCTCCGCCTCTGGTGCTGCGTTCCACGGTGACGAGAGCATCGGCCGTGAGCCAGCCCTGAGCACGGAGTGTGAGCAGTATCTCGCCAAGATCGTCGTCGGTGACGGCGTACGGCGGGTCCAGGAACACCACGTCGTAGGGGTCTTCCGGTGCCGGTCCCGTCACGATCTGTTCGGCTTTGCCGGTACGGACCTCGGCGCCGGGCAGGCCGAGGGTGCGGACGTTGTCCCGGACGGTGCGGACGGCCCTGGGGTCGGCCTCGACGAGCAGGGCGTGCACCGCGCCCCGGGAGAGCGCCTCCAGGCCGACGGCACCGGAGCCCGCGTACAGGTCGGCGATACGGATGCCCTCCAGGCTGCCGAGGAGCGCTTCCCAGGTGGAGAAGAGGCCCTCGCGCGCACGGTCGGAGGTGGGGCGGGTGCCGGTGCCGGGCGGAACGGCCAGGCGGCGTCCGCCGGCCGAGCCGGCGATCACGCGGGTCATGGGTGTCTGGTCCTCGGTTCGTGGGCGGCCCGCGGGGTGCCGCGGCGACGTGCCACCCACGATATGGCGTGGTGGCCGATCGGGCCCCCGCACCCGGCTCCCCCAAGCCGCTCCCGGTCAGCCCTTGTCGAGGTACTGCTCGCGCTCCTTGTCGAGCAGCGCGTCCAGCGCGGTCCGCAGCTCCGGCAGTTGTCCGAGCTCCGGGTCGGCGGCGACGATCGCGACGGCCTCCTCGCGTGCGGCGGCGATGACCTCCTCGTCGTCGATGACGGTGAGCATCCGCAGCGAGGAGCGGACCCCGGACTGGGCCTGGCCGAGGACATCGCCCTCGCGGCGCTGTTCCAGGTCGATCCGGGAGAGCTCGAAGCCGTCCAGGGTGGCGGCGACCGCGGAGAGGCGGGCGCGGGCGGGACTGGCCTCGTGGGCCTCGCTGACCAGCAGGCAGAGTCCGGGGGCGGATCCCCGGCCGACCCGGCCGCGCAGCTGGTGGAGCTGGGAGACACCGAAGCGGTCGGCGTCCATGATCACCATGGCGGTGGCATTGGGGACGTTGACGCCGACCTCGATGACGGTGGTGGCGACCAGCACGTCGACGTCGCCCGCGGCGAAGCGGCGCATCACGTCGTCCTTGTCGTCCGGGTTCATCCTGCCGTGCAGCACCTCGATGCGCAGGCCGGCCAGGGGGCCCTTGGTGAGCTGCTCGGCGATCTCCAGGACGGCGAGCGGCGGTCGTTTGTCGCCGTCGTCCTCGGGGGCCTTCTTCTTCGTCTTCTTCCCCGCCGCCTCGTCCTCGGCGTCGTCGCCGATGCGGGGGCAGACCACGTACGCCTGGTGTCCGTTCTCCGCTTCTTCCCGGACCCGCTCCCAGGCGCGGCTGAGGAAGTGCGGCTTGTCCTTGGCGGGTACGACGTGGCTGGCGATGGGCGAGCGCCCGGCCGGGAGCTGGTCCAGTACGGAGGTCTCCAGGTCGCCGAAGACGGTCATGGCGACCGTACGGGGAATGGGGGTGGCCGTCATGACCAGCAGGTGGGGCGGCTGCTTGCCCTTGGAGCGGAGGGCGTCGCGCTGCTCGACCCCGAAGCGGTGCTGTTCGTCGACGACGACCAGGCCCAGGTCGTGGAACTGGACCTTGTCCTCGATCAGGGCGTGGGTGCCGATCACGATGCCGGCCTCGCCGGTGACGAGGTCGAGGAGCGCCTGCCTGCGGGCCGCGACGCCCATCGAACCGGTGAGCAGCACCACCTTGGTGCCCTGCTCGGAGCCGCCGAGCATGCCGCCCTCGGCCAGCTCCCCCATCATTTCGGTGATCGAGCGGTGGTGCTGCTGGGCGAGCACCTCGGTGGGCGCGAGCATGGCGGCCTGCCCGCCCGCGTCGACGACCCCGAGCATGGCGCGCAGCGCGACCATGGTCTTGCCGGAACCGACCTCTCCCTGGAGGAGCCGGTGCATCGGGTGCTCGGTCGCGAGGTCGTCGAAGATCTCCCGGGACACCTTCTGCTGCCCCTCGGTGAGGGTGAAGGGCAGTCTGGCGTCGAAGGCGTCGAGCAGTCCGCCGGGCGTGGGTCTGCGGGCCACGGCCGGGAGCTGGGTGTCGGCGTACCTGCGGCGGGCCAGCGCGACCTGGAGGACGAAGGCCTCGTCCCACTTCAGCCGGTCCCGGGCCTCCGCGATGTCCGCCTTGGTCTGCGGCCGGTGGACCTTCAGCAGCGCCTCCGGGAGCGGGGCGAATCCACGGCCCTCGCGCAGGGCCGGCGGCAGGGGGTCGACGGCCTCCTGCGCGCTGGGCAGCACCGTGTCGACGGCCTTGGCGATCCGCCACGAGTCGAGCTGCTTGCAGGCCGGGTAGATCGGCAGCAGCCGCCCGGCGAAGGCGTCCACCGCCTCCGTGGCCTCGTCGGCGTCCGTGGCGTCGAGCAGCTGGTACGTGGGGTGGGCGAGCTGCATCTTCCGGTTGAAGACGGAGACCTTGCCCGCGAACATCGCCCGGCGGCCGGGCAGCAGCTCCTTGTGCGGCTTGTGCACGCCGTGGCCGAAGAAGACCAGCTGGAGCCGGCCGTGGCCGTCGGTGAGGGTCACTTCCAGGCGCTTGCCGCGGCCGTTGTTGAACATCAGGACGCGGGCGTCGGCGACCTGGGCGACCACCGTCACGTGCTCGTCCAGCGGGAGGTCGGCCAGCGCCGTGAGCCGGCCGCGCTCCTCGTACCGCCGCGGGTAGTGGTGCAGCAGATCACCGACCGTGTGCAGGTCGAGGTGTTCGGCCATCACCTTCGCGGTGGCTCCGCCGAGCAGCTTCTTGAGGGGTTCATCGAACGCAGACACGCGATCCATTGCACACCACACCACTGACAGATGTCCGGCGGACACCGTCCGGGCGCGCTGCCGGCGCCGTGGGTCCGGCGCGGCGGACCGGCCACCGGGTGTCCGAGGAGGATGTGCGCGGGAGGACCGGCCCGGCCGGTGCCCCGGGTGCGGCGGGCTCCGCTACTCCACCCCGATGAGCAGCGGAGCCCGCTGGTGGCCACCCCGGTACACCACGGTGTCCACCGCCAGATAGCCCTCGCGCACGTGCTCCTCCAGCGTGTCCGCGAGGCTGTCGGGGATGTCCTCGCCCAGGACCAGGGTGACCAGTTCGCCGCCCGCCGCCAGCATCCGGTCCAGCACGTCGCGGGCGGTCCGCGGTACGTCCCCGCCGATCACCGCGACGTCGCCGTCGATCAGGCCCAGGACGTCGCCGGCCTGGCAGATGCCCGCCATGGTCCAGGACTGCCGTTCGGCGACGGCGAGTTCCGCGTAGCGGGTGGCGCCGGCGGCGGCGGTCATCGCCACCACGTCCTCGTCGAAGCTGCGGTCGGGTTCGTGGACGGCGAGGGCCGCGATGCCCTGGACGGCGGCCCTGGTCGGGATCAGGGCGACCCGGACGCCCTGGGCGCGGGCCTGTTCGGCGGCGGCCGCGGCGGTGTGGCGCAGCTCCGCGTCGTTGGGCAGCAGGACCACCTCGCGGGCGTGCGCCCGGTGGATCGCGTCGGCCAGTTCGCCGCTGGCGGGCGGTTCCCCGGGCCGGGCCAGGACCGTCGTGGCCCCGGCCTCCTTGCACAGGTCGCGGAGCCCGTCGCCGGGGACCACCACGACGACCGCGCGCTGCACGGGCTCGGTGTGCGGGTGCACCCGGTCCGCGCCGAAGTGGGTGATCCGGATCCGGTACGGCCGCCCCGCCTCGACCCCGGCCTCCACGGCCGCGCCCGCGTCGTCCACGTGCACATGGACGTTCCACAGCCCGTCGCCGCCCACCACCACCAGCGAGTCGCCGAGCCGGTCGAGCCGGGTCCGCAGCCGGTCCACCGCGTCGTCCGTGGCCTCCAGCAGGTAGATGACCTCGAAGGCCGGTCCGTCCTGCGCGTCGGCCTCCGCGCACTCGTCCGGCACCGGAAGGACGGGCACCGCGACCCGGCGGTGTTCGGGCGCCCGTCCGCAGACCGCTTCGACGAGCGCCCCGAGCACGGTCACCAGCCCGCGTCCGCCGGCGTCCACGACACCCGCCCTGCCCAGGACCGCGAGCTGTCCGGGGGTCGCGTCCAGGGCGGTGCGCGCCCCGTCGTACGCCGCCCGTGCGACCGTCGCGGTCCCGGCGCCGCTCTCGCTGCGGGCGGCGGCCTCGGCGGCGGCGGTGGCCACCGTGAGCACGGTGCCCTCGACGGGGTGGGCCACGGCCTGCCGGGCCGCGGCGGCGGCGACGGCGAGCGCCTCCCGCAGCCGGTCCGCGTCATGTCCGGCGGCCAGCACTCCGGCCATTCCGCGCAGCAGTTGGGCCAGGATCGTGCCGGAGTTCCCGCGGGCGCCGATCAGGGCGCCGTGCGCCATGGCGCGTACGGCGTCGGCCGTCGCGGGCACCGTCCCGCCGGTCTCGTGGGCGGCGAAGACCGCTTCGACGGCCTGGGCCGCGGACTCCACAGTGAGATAGAGGTTCGTCCCGGTGTCCCCGTCGGCGACGGGGTACACATTGATCGCGTCGATCGCCTCGCGCTCCCGGCCCAGCGCCTCCAGGGCCAGTGAGCACCAGGTACGCACCGCGACGGCGTCCATGTCGTCGGCGGTCTGCGGCACCTGTCGGTCCTCCTCGGATTCGGCCGTGGGCGGCCGGCTGCATCGCAGAGTAGCTCCCCGCGCACCGGGTCCGGCGGGAACAGGGGGCGGGAGGGGGTCGGTGAAACCCATGGTAGTTTCGTTCTACCGACGCAGCCGTTGTATGCTGCTTCGGTTGCCCGATGAAAGTCGGGCCATCCCTCCGGCACCGCCACTTCAGTCAAATGATTCCGGCGCGCCGGATTTCACTGTAAGTGCATCTGAAGTCTTTGGAGTGACCCGTGGCTGCCAACTGCGACGTCTGCGGCAAGGGGCCGGGCTTCGGCAACAACATTTCGCACTCGCACCGCCGTACGTCCCGTCGCTGGAATCCCAACATCCAGCGCGTGCGTGCCGTGGTCGGTCGGACGCCGAAGCGGCTCAACGTCTGCACCTCGTGCATCAAGGCCGGCAAGGTCGCGCGCTGACGTTCCCGTCGTAGCGCAGCCTTCCGGTTGCCCAAAAAGCCGGTCCACCTCGGTGGACCGGCTTTTTGCTGTGCTCCCGGACTTTCCCGCCGTGCGCCGGACCCCTCATCCGTTGCGGGTCCGCCAGCCGTGGTCGACCGGGCCGATCCCTGCGCCCAGCGGGAAGCCCGCCATGATCGCCCCGGTGACGTACGCCTTCGCTTGCCGTACCGCCGTGGGCACCTCCTGTCCCAGGGCCAGTCCGCAGGCGATGGCCGAGGCGAGGGTGCAGCCGGTGCCGTGGGTGTGGCGGTTGTCGTGCCTGGGGGCGGGCAGCCAGTGCTCCTCGGTGCCGTCCGTCAGCAGGTCGACGGGGTCGCCGGGCAGATGACCGCCCTTGATGACGGCCCACCGCGGCCCGAACTCCAGCACCGCGGCGGCCGCCCGCCGCATCCCGGCCTCGTCCTCGACGCGGACGCCGGTGAGCTGTGCCACCTCGTCCAGGTTGGGGGTGGCGACCGCGGCGACGGGCAGGAGCTTCGTCCGTACGGAATCGAGCGCCTCGGCGGCCAGCAGCGGATCGCCGTGCTTGGAGACGCCGACCGGGTCGACGACGGCCGGGGCGTCGGTGGCGGCGAGGAGTTCGGCCACGGTCTCCACCAGGACGGCCGACGACAGCATTCCGGTCTTGACCGCCTGCACCCCGATGTCGTCCACCACACTGCGGTACTGGGCGCGCACCGCCTCGGCCGGCAGTTCCCAGGCGCCCTGCACTCCCAGCGAGTTCTGGGCGGTGACGGCGGTCAGCACGCTCATTCCGTGCACACCGTGCGCCAGCATCGTCTTCAGGTCGGCCTGGATGCCCGCACCGCCGCCGGAGTCGGATCCGGCGACGGTGAGCACACGGGCGGGTACATCAGCAGATTTGGGCATACGCCGAAATCTACTGGGCGTCCTCGATGTCCCCGAAGTGGTCCCAGCCACTCTTGCTGGTCCACGGCGCCCCGTCGACCGTCACCTGCGGCAGCGCGGAGGGGTTGAGGACCTCGCCGATCACCTTCCAGCGGGCGGGCAGCTTCACGTCCGGCGGGAAGGTGGCGACGATCGCGTGGTCCTCGCCGCCGGTCAGCACCCACTGGAGCGGGTCGACGCCGACGGCCTGACCGATGTCGGACATCTGCGAGGGGATGTCGATGAGCCCGGAGCGCAGATCGATCCGGACCTTGCTGGCCTCGGCGATGTGCCCGAGGTCGGCGACGAGCCCGTCGCTCACGTCCGTCATGGCGGTGGCGCCGAGCCCGGCGGCCGCGGGGCCGGCGTGGTACGGCGGTTCGGGACGCCGGTGGGCCTCGACGAAGGCGCGCGGCGAGCGGAAGCCGCGGGAGAGCACCGCGTATCCGGCGGCGGACCAGCCGAGCCAGCCGGTGACGGCGACTACGTCGCCGGGCTGGGCGCCGGAGCGGGTGACCGGTTCGTGGTTGCGCAGATCGCCCAGCGCGGTGATCGAGACGGTGATCGTCTCGCCGCGCACCACGTCTCCGCCGACCACGGCCGCGCCCGCGACCTGGCACTCGTCACGGATGCCGTCCATCAGTTCTCCGGCCCAGGTGACCGGGAGTTCGGCGGGGACGACCAGGCCGAGCAGCAGCGCGGTGGGCACCGCGCCCATGGCGGCGATGTCGGCGAGGTTCTGGGCGGCGGCCTTGCGGCCGACGTCGTACGCCGTCGACCAGTCCCGGCGGAAGTGCCGGCCCTCCAACAGGATGTCCGTACTGGCCACGACCCTGCGGTCGGGAGCGGTCACCACCGCGGCGTCGTCGCCGGGGCCGAGCCGTACCGCCGGAGTGGTGGTGAGCCGGGAAGTGAGCTCCTTGATGAGCCCGAACTCCCCCAACTCGCCCACGGTTCCCTTCACCGAGTCTCACCTCTCATCTATCGCGCCGGACGCTCGTCCGGGCTGCTTCGGCGGCCGGGGGTCCGCGCCGTGGACCGGCCGCCGCCCCGGGGAGCGGTCCGCACCGCTGGTCAACGCCATGCCCGTCCCCCTTCCGGACCGCTGCGCTTGCGGTCGCGGGCCGTCACTGCTGTCGGTACTGTCAAGAGATACGTCAACTTGTGTCTTGTGTACGCCACGCTGCGGGCGTCAACGGCCCCCAGGTCTCCCCGCGGCACGCGGCAACGCGATACCGTGGCGTCCCTTTCTCCCCCACATGATCCTCGTGGCCGCCGTGGAGGTTCCGTGGTACAGGCGTACATCCTTATTCAGACCGAGGTGGGCAAGGCGTCGACCGTCGCCGAGACCATCGCCAGAGTTCCGGGAGTGATCCAGGCAGAGGACGTCACCGGCCCCTACGACGTGATCGTGCGCGCACAGGCCGACACGGTCGATGAACTCGGCCGCATGGTGGTCGCCAAGGTCCAGCAAGTGGAGGGCATCACCCGAACCCTGACCTGCCCGGTCGTCCATCTGTAGTCCCCGTCTACGCTGGGCCGGTGACCTCATCGCGCCGGCTCTGCCACCCCGTGTTCCTCGGTACGTCCGTCGCCGCGCTGCTGCTGGCCGCGGCGGGCTGTTCCTCAACGGACGCCGCGGTGTCGATCACGGTTCCCACGCCGTCCCCGCAAGCCGCGGCCTACTGCCGTGCGCTGCACAAGGAGCTGCCGAGGACCGTTGCCGGACTCGACCGCGGTGATGCCGGGCCGAAGTCCGAACTGACCGCCGAGTGGGGTGACGGGGAGATCGTACTGCGCTGCGGTGTCCCGCGGCCCGCGAAGATGGACGACCCGATGGCGAAGGGCACCGAGGCGAACGGCGTCAACTGGCTGCTGGAGCAGTCCGACGACGCCGGTCCGCGTTTCACGACGACCTACCGCAAGGCGTACGTCGAGGTGACGCTGTCGGCTGCGTACGCGCATGACGCGAGCCCGCTGGCCGCGTTCGGCCCGGCCGTCCGCAGGACGGTTCCCGGACTGTAGGGCGTGCGCTCCCGCCCGGGAGCACACGCCCTGCGGCGCGGGACCGGGCTCAGCGCAGTCCGGTCGGGCGCCTCAACGCCGCCTGGATCAGCCGGTCCACCAGCTCCTGGTAGCTGACGCCGCTCTCCTGCCACATCCGCGGGTACATGGAGATCGGGGTGAATCCCGGCAGGGTGTTGATCTCGTTGATCACGAAGGTGCCGTCCTCGGTGAGGAAGAAGTCGGCACGGACCAGCCCCTCGCAGGACGTGGCCTCGAAGGCCTCGACCGCGAGCCGCTGCACCTCGGCCGTCTGCTCCTCGGTGAGCGGGGCGGGCAGGATCCCGGAGGCCGAATCGATGTACTTGGCCTCGAAGTCGTAGAAGTCGTGCGAGGTCACCGGCGGGATCTCGGCGGGCACGCTGGCGCGCGGGCCGTCCTCGAACTCCAGCACCCCGCACTCGATCTCGCGGCCCCGCAGCAGCGACTCGACCAGGAACTTGGGGTCGTGGCGGCGGGCCTCCTCGATCGCCTCGTCGAGCCCGGAGAGGTCGTCGACCTTGGTGATGCCGAAGGACGAGCCGGCGCGTGCGGGCTTGATGAAGAGCGGCCAGCCGTGCTCACCGGCGAAGTCCACGATGCGCTTGCGGGCGCCGGAGGGGTCGTTGTCCCATTCGCGGGGACGGACCACGAGGTACGGGCCGACCGGCAGCCCGAAGGAGATGAAGACCCGCTTCATGTACTCCTTGTCCTGGCCGACCGCCGAGGCGAGCACACCGGCGCCGACGTAGGGGACACCGGAGAGCTCCAGGAGCCCCTGGAGGGTGCCGTCCTCGCCGTACGGGCCGTGCAGCACGGGGAAGACGACGTCGACCTCGCCGAGCGCCTTGGGGACCGAGCCGGGCTCGCTGTACACCACTTCGCGGCTGCCGGGGTCGACGGAGAGCACCACGGCGCCCTCGGTGGACTCGGCCAGCTGGGCCACCTCCGGCATCTTCCGGTCCGTGATGGCCATGCGTTCGGGTTCATCGGCGGTGAGTGCCCAGCGGCCGTCCGTCGTGATACCGATCGGCAGGACGTCGTACTTGGTCCGGTCGATGGCGTTCAGGACGGCGCCGGCCGTGACGACCGAGATGCCGTGTTCGGAGCTGCGGCCGCCGAACACGACGGCCACACGCGGCTTGCGGAGCTGCTGCTCCGGGCTCTGGGGGAGGTTCTCGCTGCTCATATCGCGTTGAGCGTACCTGCTGGTACCACTCGCGTCAGCGCGGCCGGTGCGGCTGGAGCGGTGACCGGGAAGGTTCACCGCTCCGGCCGCCCCGGCCGGTCTCAGCGCCGCTCGGGCTTCGCGCTGCGCGACATCAGCTCGCCCAGCGCGACCATCGGCGGCTTGCCCTCGTGGACGATGCCGACGACCGTCTCGGTGATCGGCATGTCGACGCCGTGCCGGCGCGCCAGATCGAGCACCGATTCACAGGACTTGACGCCCTCGGCGGTCTGGCTGGTGACGGCGATGGTCTCCTGGAGCGTCATGCCGCGGCCGAGGTTGGTGCCGAAGGTGTGGTTGCGGGAGAGCGGCGAGGAGCAGGTCGCCACCAGGTCGCCCAGGCCCGCGAGTCCGGAGAAGGTCAGCGGGTCGGCGCCCATGGCCAGGCCGAGGCGGGTCGTCTCGGCGAGGCCGCGGGTGATGAGCGACCCCTTGGCGTTGTCGCCGAGGCCCATGCCGTCGGCGATGCCGACCGCCAGACCGATGACGTTCTTCACCGCGCCGCCGAGCTCGCAGCCGACCACGTCGGTGTTGGTGTACGGGCGGAAGTACGAGGTGTGGCAGGCGGTCTGGAGGCGCTGGGCCACGGACTCGTCCTGGCAGGCGACGACGGCCGCCGCCGGGCGGCGTTCGGCGATCTCCTTGGCCAGGTTGGGGCCGGTGATGACGGCGACCCGGTCCGCGGAGACCTTGGTGACGTCCTCGATGACCTCGCTCATCCGCTTCGCGGTGCCGAGTTCGACGCCCTTCATCATCGAGACGAGAACGGTGTCGGAACCGAGGTGCGGGGTCCAGTCGGCGAGGTTGGCGCGCAGGGTCTGCGAAGGCACCACGAGGACGGCGAAGTCGGCGCCGTCCAGCGCCTCGACGGCGTCGGTGGTGGCCCGGACCGATTCGGGGAGTTCGATGCCCGGCAGGTAGCCCGGGTTGGTACGGGTCGTGTTGATGGCCTCGGCGACCTCGGCGCGGCGGCCCCAGAGGGTGACCTCGCAGCCGGCGTCGGCGAGGACCATGCCGAAGGCCGTACCCCATGAGCCGGTTCCGAAGACGGCCGCCTTTGCGGGGTGCGTCACTTGGGTCCCTTTCCTTCTGCCTTGCGCCGCTGCTCCGCACGGGCCTTGCGATGGTCGTAGGGCTGTGCGGGGGCCGGCTCGCCCCGCACGATCTCCAGCTGTGTGGTCACCGCGGCCATGATGACCTCGGTCGCCTCGCGCAGGACGTCGGGCGTCGGCTCCCGGTCGTAGAACCTGGAGAGGTCCACGGGCGGTCCGGCCTGCACCTGAAGGGTCTTGCGGGGGAACAGCCGCAGCTTGTTCTCCCTGGCGTACGGCGGCATCGCGAAGTTGGCGCCCCACTGGGCGACGGGGATGACCGGGGCCTTGGTCATCAACGCGACGCGGGCGGCGCCGGTCTTGCCGGCCATCGGCCACATGTCGGGGTCGCGGGTGAGAGTGCCCTCCGGGTAGAAGGCGACGCATTCGCCGCGCTCGATGGCGTCGACGGCGGCCCGGAAGGCGTCCAGCGCATTGGTCGTCTCGCGGTAGACCGGGATCTGTCCCGTACCGCGCAGCATCATTCCGACAAAGGGGGTCTTGAACAGGCCCGCCTTGGCGAGAAGCCGCGGCACCCGTCCGGTGTTGTACTGGAAGTGACCGTAGGAAAGCGGGTCCAGATAGGAGTTGTGATTGACCGCGGTGATGAATCCACCGTCGACCGGAATGTGTTCCATTCCCCGCCAGTCACGCTTGAACAGAACCACCAACGGCGGTTTTGCGATGACCGCCGCCAGGCGGTACCAGAAGCCGATTCTGCGGCGGGACACTCGGACACCTTCCTCTAAGGACCTGAACTCTGCCTGGCTACCGACGGTCAAGTCTCGCCCCAGGCCCCTGCTCTGTCGAGAACACCGTACGCCCCGCTTTCGGGACCGACCCTCCGGGTTCTCGCACCGGACAGGCGAGAATAGGCGGCGACGCGCATCGAGGGGGAGATCGCCACGAACACCGACCCGACCGGTCATTGGTCCCTGGTCGTCCCGTTGAAGCCGCTGGCGCGGGCCAAGAGCAGGCTGACACCCGCGACGGGGGACGGGCTGCGTCCCCGGCTCGCCCTCGCCTTCGCCCGGGACACCGTGGCCGCCGCCCTGTCCTGCCCGGCGGTGCTGGATGTGGTGGTAGTCACGGACGACCCGGAGGCCGGGGCGGTGCTCACGGCGACCGGGGCGCGGATCGTCCCCGACGCACCCGGCCGCGGGCTCAACGCCGCGCTGGCACACGGTGAGCGGGCGGTGCGGGCCGGGCGGCCGCGGGCCGCGGTCGCCGCACTCAACGCGGATCTGCCCGCGCTGCGCCCCGGAGAATTGGCCCGGGTGCTCGATTATTCCGCCGAATTCCCCCGCGCATTTGTGACCGATGCGGCAGGAATCGGTACAACATTTCTGTCGGCCGCGCCGGGGGTGGAATTGCGCCCGGCTTTCGGCGGACCTTCCCGGGCCCGGCACCTGGAGTCCGGTGCGGTGGAAATCGGTCTGACCGGCATCGATTCGGTCCGCCAGGACGTGGACACCGGCGACGATCTGCGGGCGGCGCTGGCTCTGGGCGTCGGCGCGCACACAGCGGGGCACTGGGCCGCCCGAGCCCCGGGCACCGAGCCCACGACGGCCCCGTGAGAGCCGTCGCGACCGATAGGCTGCCGTTCATGCAGGCGACCTCGTACACCTACGACCCCGAGACCCGCACCGGCAGTGTGCTGCTCGACGACGGCACCCCGGTGGAGTTCGACGCCCGGGCCTTCGACGCGGGCGGTCTGCGGCTGCTGCGTCCGGGCCAGCGGGTGCGGATCGAGGGCAGCGGCGAGGGTGCGGGGCTGCGGATCACCCTGGTGACCCTCCAGACCTTCTGAGGGACCGCGAACCTTCCGGGGGCCGCGCGCGGAGCGCCCACAACAGCCCGCGGGCCGGGCTCCCCGAGGGGAGCCCGGCCCGGCGCGTGTGAGTAGCCCTGTGCTGCTCGGTCTCACTTCTTCCGTGCGGTGGCCTTCTTCGCCGTGGTCTTGCGCGCCGTGGTCTTCTTGGCGGGCGCCTTCTTCGCCGTGGCCTTCTTCGCGGGCGCGGTCTTGCTGGCGGTGGCCTTCTTGGTGGCCGTCGCCTTCTTCGCCGCCGCCGCGGTGGTCTTCTTCGCGGCCGCCGTGGTCTTCTTGGCCGCCGCGGTGGTCTTCTTCGCGGTGGTCTTCTTCGCGGCGGTGGTCTTCGCCGCGGTCACGGTCTTCTTGGCGGTGGCCTTCTTCGCCGTGGCCTTCTTGGCGGTGGCCTTCTTGGCCGCGGCCTTGGCCGTCGTACGGGTGGAAGAACCGCCCGAGAGGCTGCCCTTGGGCGCCTTCTTCACGGCCACGTCGTTCTTGGGGAGCTTCTTCGAGCCGCTCACCAGGTCCTTGAAGCCCTGTCCCGCACGGAAACGGGGCACCGAGGTCTTCTTGACCCGTACGCGCTCACCCGTCTGCGGGTTGCGGGCGTAACGGGCGGGGCGGTCGACCTTCTCGAACGAGCCGAAGCCGGTGACCGAGACCCGGTCCCCTGCGACAACCGCACGGACGATCGCGTCGAGTACCGCGTCGACGGCGTCGGCGGCCTGCTGGCGGCCTCCGACCTTGTCGGCAATCGCTTCTACGAGCTGCGCCTTGTTCACGTCTTCCCCTTCGGAGACATTGCCAGAACGAAAGTGTTCAAGCGTTTTCGCACGTTAGGCAGATATATACCGCAAATCAAACACGAAACGGGCTAATCACCCTAGTGCCGCAACGAAGTCGACCGCTGCGCAGTTCCGCAGAGTCAGTCACCTTCGGGGAATCGGCCCTCATCGAGGTCCTTCATCAACCGGTCCAGACGCCTTGCCGCGTCCGGGAGATCGTGCTTAGCCGCGGCCGTGATGACCAACAGCTTCCGGGACAGCGCCATCCTTACGCCCTCCGGGACTTGCAGTGCGCGCACTCTTGTGTGCGCTTCCTTCAATCGGTCGGCGACTTGGCCGTAAAGCTTGAGTTGGCTGTCGCGTTCCATGCACCGATTGTGCCATCTGGGGCGAGTTGTCGCCCGACGGGGTCTCAACAAGCGACTGCGCCCCCTACCAGATGGCAGGGGGCGCAGTCCTGGAAACGCGCTGCTCAGGCGTTAATTGTACGCGGCTTGAAGGCAGGCCTGGCCGCCTCATAAGTCGCGATGTCCGCTTCGTTCTGAAGGGTGAGGCTGATGTCGTCCAGCCCGTTGAGCAGTCGCCAACGGGCGTTCTCGTCGAGCTCGAAGTCGGCCGTCAGCCCGGATCCGTCGGGGTCCCCGGCGCGGACCTGGCGCGCCTCCAGGTCGACGGTGATCTCGGCGGTGGGGTCGGCCTCGGTCAGCTCCCAGAGCGCGTCGACCACCTGCTGGTCGAGCACGACGGTCAACAGCCCGTTCTTCAGCGAGTTGCCGCGGAAGATGTCGGCGAACCGGGAGGAGATGACGGCCTTGAAGCCGTAGTTCTGCAGGGCCCACACGGCGTGTTCGCGGGACGAGCCGGTGCCGAAGTCGGGGCCGGCCACCAGGACCGTGGCCCCCTTGCGCTCCGGGCGGTTGAGGACGAAGTTCTCGTCCTTGCGCCAGGCCTCGAAGAGCCCGTCCTCGAAGCCGTCCCGGGTGACCTTCTTCAGCCAGTGGGCGGGGATGATCTGGTCGGTGTCCACGTTGCTGCGGCGCAGCGGGACGGCCCGGCCGGTGTGTGCGGTGAAAGCTTCCATGATTCTCAGACTCCGGCGGGCGTACGGGCGTCGGACAGGTCTGCGGGCGAGGCCAGGTGGCCCAGCACGGCGGTGGCGGCGGCGACCTGCGGGGAGACCAGGTGCGTACGGCCGCCCTTGCCCTGCCGGCCCTCGAAGTTGCGGTTCGAGGTGGAGGCGGAGCGCTCGCCGGGGGCCAGCTGGTCGGGGTTCATGCCGAGGCACATCGAGCAGCCGGCGTGCCGCCATTCGGCGCCCGCGGCGGTGAAGACCTTGTCCAGACCCTCCGCGACGGCCTCCAGGGCGACCCGGACGGAGCCCGGCACGACCAGCATCCGTACGCCGTCGGCCACTTTGCGGCCGTCCAGGATCGCGGCCGCGTTGCGCAGGTCCTCGATCCGGCCGTTGGTGCAGGAGCCTACGAAGACGGTGTCCACGTTGATCTCGCGCAGCGGCTGGCCGGCGGTCAACCCCATGTATTCCAGGGCCTTTTCGGCGGCGTTGCGCTCCGAGGCGTCCTCGTACGAAGCAGGATCGGGGACGTTGGCCGACAGGGGCGCGCCCTGGCCGGGGTTGGTGCCCCAGGTGACGAACGGGGCCAGTTCGGCCGCGTCGATGACGACCTCGGCGTCGAAGACCGCGTCGTCGTCGGTGCGCAGCGTCTTCCAGTACGCGACGGCGGCGTCCCAGTCCTCGCCCTGCGGGGCGTGGTCGCGGCCCTTCAGGTACCCGAAGGTGGTCTCGTCCGGGGCGATCATGCCCGCCCGGGCGCCGGCCTCGATCGACATGTTGCAGATGGTCATCCGGGCTTCCATCGAGAGCTTCTCGATGGCCGGGCCGCGGTACTCCAGAACGTAGCCCTGGCCGCCGCCGGTGCCGATCCGGGCGATGATCGCGAGGATCAGGTCCTTGGCCGTGACGCCGTCGGGCAGTTCGCCGTCGATGGTGATGGCCATGGTCTTCGGGCGGGCCATCGGCAGCGTCTGGGTGGCCAGGACGTGCTCGACCTGGCTGGTACCGATACCGAACGCCAGCGCGCCGAAGGCGCCGTGCGTGGAGGTGTGGGAGTCGCCGCAGACGACCGTGGTGCCCGGCTGGGTCAGCCCCAGCTGCGGACCGACCACGTGCACGACGCCCTGCTCGACGTCGCCCAGGGGGTGCAGTCGTACGCCGAACTCCGCGCAGTTCTTGCGCAGGGTCTCCAACTGGGCGCGGGAGACCGGGTCGGCGATCGGCTTGTCGATGTCGAGGGTCGGGGTGTTGTGATCCTCGGTGGCGATGGTGAGATCGAGGCGCCGCACCCGGCGTCCGGCCTGCCGGAGGCCGTCGAAGGCCTGGGGGCTGGTCACCTCGTGCAGCAGGTGCAGATCGATGAAGAGGAGGTCGGGCTCACCTTCGGCGCGCCGGACGACATGGTCGTCCCAGACCTTCTCCGCGAGTGTCCTACCCATCGCTTTCCCTCCGGCCGGCGTCTTCGCCGGCCCAACTAGAGATTCGGTGCGCCGCCGTCCGGACCCCCGTGCGGGGCGGTGGCTACGGGCCGTTGTGTGGCCGCCCGTACAGGTTCGCAACTTCCGCCGAATATTGAACTTGCGTTTCACAGAGTGAGACGGGAGTATCGTCGTATGGACAACTCTAGCGGCGTCGGCGTTCTCGACAAGGCGGCTCTGGTATTGAGCGCCCTGGAGTCCGGTCCGGCCACCCTCGCCGGGCTGGTCGCGGCGACCGGGCTCGCACGACCCACGGCCCATCGACTGGCCGTGGCACTGGAACACCACCGCATGGTGGCGAGGGACATGCAGGGCCGTTTCATTCTCGGCCCCCGGCTGGCGGAGCTCGCGGCCGCGGCGGGCGAGGACCGCCTGCTGGCCACGGCGGGACCGGTGCTCACCCACCTCCGGGACATCACGGGCGAGAGCGCGCAGCTCTACCGCAGGCAGGGCGACATGCGGATCTGTGTGGCGGCGGCGGAGCGGCTGTCCGGTCTGCGGGACACCGTGCCGGTCGGCTCCACGCTCACCATGAAGGCCGGCTCGTCGGCCCAGATCCTGATGGCCTGGGAGGAGCCGGAGCGCCTGCACCGCGGCCTCCAGGGCGCCCGTTTCACGGCGACGGCGCTCTCCGGCGTGCGGCGCAGGGGCTGGGCCCAGTCGATCGGCGAGCGCGAGCCGGGGGTGGCCTCGGTCTCGGCGCCGGTGCGCGGCCCGTCGAACCGGGTGGTCGCCGCCGTCTCGGTCTCCGGACCGATCGAGCGGCTGACCAGGCACCCGGGCCGGATGCACGCCCAGGCGGTCATCGACTCGGCGGCGAGGCTCAGCGAGGCCCTGCGCCGTACCGGCTGACGCACCCGGCACCCCTCCCCGGCCGCCCCAGCGTCGTGGCGGCCCCCTTCCAGCCCCTCACTTCGCGGACGAGCGGTGCGCGAGCCGGTCCGCCGCTCGGCGCCCCCGCCCCTCGATCGGCAGTACGCCGGTCGCCCCGGCCAGTCCGAAGGCCGGCATGTCGGCGTAGATCGACTCGTATCCGCCCTCGGGGACTATGTACGTCTCGTGCCACAGCCCCACGTGCTGCCGGGACTTCCTCTCCTTCCGGTTCATGATCGCCCAGGCCTTGCGGTGGAACATGTCGGGAGCGCTCGCGTACGCGTAGAGCTTCTCCTTCGACTCCCAGTACTGGACGACGTAGTACGTACGTGGCGAGCCGGTCAGCAGCGTGTAGCCGAGCAGGCCGCGCTCCTTGTCCCTGCCCAACTCCCGCAGCATGCGCGGCATCGCGGCGAGGACCGGCAGCCAGTGGTGCACGCCCCGGAAGTGGTTGATACGCATCCCTATCAGCAGCACGACCACCTCTCCCTCGGCCGCGGCGGTGATCCGTCCCGGTATCGGCTTCGCGAACATGCCTGCCCCTTCATCGTTGGAGAGTGCCACTATCCAATGATTGGATAGTGGCACTGCCCAAGAGGTGGCGCAAGGGAAGGCACGGAACATGCGACTCTCGGAACTGAGTGAGCAGAGCGGCGTGAAGACCGCGACGATCAAGTACTACCTGCGCGAGGGGCTGCTGCACCCCGGCCACCGGGTCACCGCCACGCAGGCCGAGTACGACGAGAGCCATCTGCGCCGGCTTCGCCTGGTGCGGGCCCTGATCCAGGTGGGCCGCCTTCCCGTGGCGACGGCGCGCGAGGTCCTCTCGCACATCGACGACGACTCCCTGGGCCGGACGATCCGGCTGGGCGCCGCACTGTGGTCGCTCCCGCACGGCCCGGACCCCGACGAGGAGGCGCCGGAGACGGCGGCCGCCCGCGAGGCCGTCGAGCGGCTGCTGGACCGGATCGGCTGGGCGACGTCGCAGGAGATCGGATCCCTGTCCCCCGCGCATCGCTCGCTGGTGTCCTCGGTGGCGACGCTGATCCGCCTCGGCTACCCCTGTGACGTCGATTACCTGGCCGAGCAGGCCCGGCTGATGCACCAAGTCGCCGTCCAGGACCTGGACATGATGGAGACGCATCCCACGGAGTCGGAGCAGGTGGAGATCGCGGTCGCGTCGGCCGTGCTCTACGAGCCGCTGCTGATGTCCCTGCGGCGGATGGCCCAGGAGGAGGAGTCGGCCCGCCGCTACGGGCTCTGAACGGGCCTCGCGGGCAACGGCGAAGGCCCTCCACCGAGGTGAAGGGCCTTTGTCCGTCCTGCTGTT
>NZ_ML123044.1:171328-179360 GCF_003846175.1 Streptomyces sp. ADI95-17
CCAAAACTCAACCCCGGTGAGGGGTTTTGTTCGGCTTGCGCTTCCCGTTCGGATCTTTCGTTCCGCTCGGGCGGCGCAGGAAGAACATTACCCGAAGGTGTCCGGCGCTCCAAAACGGGTATTGCCCGCCAGCAGTCCGGGCAGCTGATCGAGCCCGCTGATGCGGATCAGCTCGGGCCGTCCACCGCGCCCGCCCCGGTCCAGCCAGATCCCCATCAGCCCGGCGGCGGCCGCCCCACCGGCGTCGATATCCGGTTCGTTCCCCACGTACGCGACCTCCCGGGGCTCCAGCGCCAGCGCCTCGCAGCCGGCGTGGAAGGCGCCGGCATCGGGCTTGGACATGCCCAGCTCCACGGCGCACACCATGGCCTCGAACCGGTCCCGCACTCCGAGTCTGCGCAGCTTCCGGTCCTGGTTGTGGACGCTGGCGTTCGACAGCACCGCGTGCCGGAACCCGTCCGCCAGCAGGTCCAGGGCGGGCAGCACATCCGGAAAGAGCGACCAGGCGGCCTCGTAGTGGGCCGCGTGCCGGGCGAACCAGCCGTCGGCCTCGGCGTCGCCCAGCGGCCGCGAGAGGAACTCCCTGACCCGTTCCCGGCGCTGCCCCTGGAAGTCGGTCTCCCCGGCGGCGAACCGCGCCCAGTGCACGTCGGTGAGCTCCCGCCACGCGACGAGGGCCTGCTCGACGTTCTCGTATCCGTCTGGCAGGCCCTCGTGTTCGAGGTGCTTGTGCATGCCGAGGCGGTCGGCGGTGGTGTAGTCGAAGATCGTGTCGTCGATGTCCCAGAGCACGGCTCGGATGACCATGCGGCCAGGCTAGCGGCCGCGTGCCGGGCGCGGGAGGGCGTCGCACGGTGCCCCGGGTCCCGCAGCCGGGATCACTTCACGCGCGGTCCGGTGCGGTCGCCGCCCTGCTCGTGGCCGGCCGGTGCACGGCCCCGGCAACGACGGAGGGGGCGGCCGCCGGATGAAACCGGTGGCCGCCCCCTCGGGCGTCGTACGGGTGTTACGCGGCCAGCTTGGCCAGCGCCGCGTCCACGCGGGCCAGGGTCTTCTCGCGGCCCAGGATCTCCAGGGACTCGAAGAGCGGCAGGCCGATCGTGCGGCCGGTGACAGCGACACGGACCGGGGCCTGGGCCTTGCCGAGCTTCAGGCCGTGCTCCTCGCCCGCGGCGAGGATGGCGTTCTTCAGGGCGTCCGCGTTCCACTCGGCCTCGGCCAGCTTGGCGCGGGCCGTGGTGAGGAGGGCCTCGGAGCCCTCCTTCATCGCCTTGTTCCAGGACGCCTCGTCGGTCGCCGGCTCGTCGAGGAAGAGGAAGTCGACGTTGGCCGTGATGTCGGAGAGGACCGTGACGCGGGTCTGGGCGTGCGGGGCGATCTCGGCGAACTGCTCCGCGTCGAAGGACTCCGGGGCCCACGGGGCGAACGGCGCCTTCAGCCAGGGGCCGCAGGCCTCGGTGAACGCCTTCACGTCCATCTTGCGGATGTGCTCGGCGTTGATGTGCTCGCACTTCTTCAGGTCGAAGCGCGCCGGGTTGGCGTTGACGTCCGCGATGTCGAACGCGGCCACCATCTCGTCGATCGAGAAGATGTCGCGGTCCTCGGCGATGGACCAGCCCAGCAGGGAGAGGTAGTTGAGCAGTCCCTCGGGCAGGAAGCCGCGCTCGCGGTAGAGGTTCAGGGACGCCTGCGGGTCACGCTTGGAGAGCTTCTTGTTGCCCTCGCCCATGACGTACGGCAGGTGGCCGAAGGCCGGGGTGTCCTTGGCGATGCCCAGCTCGATGAGCGCCTTGTACAGGGCGAGCTGACGCGGGGTGGAGGAGAGCAGGTCCTCACCGCGCAGGACGTGGGTGATCTCCATCAGCGCGTCGTCGACCGGGTTGACCAGCGTGTAGAGCGGGGCGCCGTTGGCGCGGACGATGCCGTAGTCCGGCACGTTCTCCGGCTGGAAGGTCAGCTCGCCACGGACCAGGTCGGTGAAGGTGAGCGCCTCGTCGGGCATCCGGAAGCGGACGATGGAGGTGCGGCCCTCGGCCTCGTACGCGGCGATCTGCTCGGCGCTCAGCTCGCGGCAGTGGCCGTCGTAACCGGACGGCTTGCCGGCGGCGCGGGCGGCGTCGCGGCGGGTGTCGAGCTCCTCGGTGGTGCAGTAGCAGTGGTACGCGTACCCGCCGGCGAGGAGCTTGTCGGCGACGTCCTTGTAGATGTCCATGCGCTGCGACTGGCGGTACGGGGCGTGCGGGCCGCCGACCTCGGGACCCTCGTCCCAGTCGAAGCCGAGCCAGCGCATCGACTCCAGGAGCTGGTTGTAGGAGTCCTCGGAGTCGCGGGCCGCGTCGGTGTCCTCGATGCGGAAGACCAGGGTGCCGCCGTGGTGCCGGGCGAAGGCCCAGTTGAACAGGGCGGTGCGGACCAGGCCCACATGGGGGTTGCCGGTCGGCGAGGGACAGAAACGGACGCGTACAGGTGCGTTAGCCACGCTTGATCACCTTGTTGGTGAGAGTGCCGATGCCTTCGATGGTGACGGCGACCTCGTCGCCGACATGGAGGGGTCCGACCCCTGCGGGAGTGCCGGTGAGGATCACATCGCCCGGGAGCAGCGTCATGGCTTCCGTGATGTGGACGACCAGATCCTCGATCGAGCGGATCATGTCGCTCGTACGGCCGAGTTGCCGTTGCTCTCCGTTGACCGTCGCCTGAATGGTGAGGTCGTGGGGGTCGAGGTCGGTCTCCACCCAGGGGCCGAGCGGGCAGGACGTGTCGAAGCCCTTGGCCCGGGCCCACTGCTTCTCGCGCTTCTGGGCGTCGCGGGCGGTGACGTCATTGGCGCAGGTGTAGCCGAAGATGACGTCCTTCACGCGCTCGCGCGGAACTTCCCGGCACATGCGGCCGATGACCACGGCCAGCTCGGCCTCGTGGTGGAGTTCATTGGAGAAGGAGGGGTACTCGATGGCGTCGCCGGAGCCGATCACCGAGGTGGTGGGCTTGAAGAAGGCGACGGGTACGTCCGGTACCTCGTTGCCCAGCTCCTTGGCGTGCTCCGCGTAGTTGCGGCCGATGGCCACGACCTTGTTGGGGAGCACGGGGGGCAGGAGGCGGACCTTGCTCAGCGGGACCTTGGTACCGGAGAGCTCGAACTCGGCGTACGGGATGCCCTTGATGATGTCGAGGACGAGACCATCGGGCCCCTCGCCCTCGACGGCGCCGAAGGCGACATTGCCGTCGATGGAGAACCTGGCGATGCGCACGGGATGCTGTCGCCCCTCACTTGCTGGCTGAAGACTGACGCTCCAGGCTAACGCGTCGCCCGTCGGGACCTGCCCCGATTACCGGGCGGCGCGAGCGAGAGCCTGCCGGGTGACCTTCGCTCGGAGGCCGGCCGACAGGCTCTGAGAGGGGACGGCGTCCGGGCTACTGCGCGACGGCGGTGGCGACCGGGGCTTCCATCAGGATGGTGCGCCGGGGGTTGGCCGTCTGGGTGGGCAGGTCCACGGCGTGCTCCGGCTGCTCCGGCGTCCGCAGTCCGTCGGCGTCCTTGAGGTGCGCCAGCGTGGTGCGCCGGGGGTTGGCAATGTTGCGGAACATCATCGTCGTCTTCATCTGCCGATCGGACCCTGTCGGTTCGGGCGCCGCCCGAAGGGGCGCCGGTTGTCGGATTTGCCATCCCTGTAAAGCGTCAGGCTAAACATCCAATTCCCTCCGGAAGCCCGGAAGAGACGACGATCATCATGTGAGTTTCCTCACGACCGGGCAGACAATTCCCCCATTCCGGGCGGTCGATCGGGTCGACAGAAACGGACATTACGTAACTGAATCAGCCATTCCGCTCCTGATCATGTCGACTGGGACACCCTTTACGCTTCACTGATTCGCCCGCAATCATCCGTTTTACCCATGATCACGCTCCACGGCTTGTTACTCATTCATCACAACGCGTCACCCATGTCACGGCCCGGCGTTGGGCCCTTGTTGGAGATCCGGCACTGTGCTGGAATTCCACGCACCGCCGCGGGTTTCAAGCCGGCGCGCAGGGGGCGCAACGGAGCGCCGAGTGGCGGCGGGAAGGGGAAGGACGCCGGTCACTCACGACCACCATGGGGCGGGTACAACGCCCCACGACGCCGACACCGTCCCACCGCCCAGCGGGGGGACGCCTGGTCCAGAGGTTGCGACGCTAGTGCAGGGACGTTTCAAGAGGGATGGCAGCGCTGCGGCGGAGCAGGAGCCGCACGGCGGGACCGACCGCGGTTCCTCGGCCCAGCACGCCCAGAACCCCGGGCCTGCCGCGGCCGGTGACAGTGGCGACCGCGCCCAGCGCCCCGGTGCCGCGGCGAGCGGCGACACGGATCCGGGCACGTCGGCCAAGTCCCGGGGGTCCGTCAGCACCGGCTCCCGAGTCGCTCTTCGCAACTGGCGCATCAGCACCCGTCTGGTCTCCCTGCTCGCCCTCCCCGTGGTCGCCGCGACCACGCTGGGTGGTCTGCGGATCAACGAGTCCATGAACGACATCCAGCAGCTGGACCACATGCAGCTGCTGACCCGGATGACCAAGCAGGCGACGTCGCTGGCCCAGGCGCTCCAGGAGGAGCGCGACCGTTCGGCGGGTCCGCTGGCCAACGGGGTGAAGGCCGACGACTTCAAGGTCACCGAGCCCCGCAAGAAGACCGACCGGGCGAAGACGGCCTTCCTCGACGCGACCACCTCGATCAGCGACCCCACCGGCGACGAGGCCCTCGAAGGCATCTATTCGAGCGTCACCCAGATCGCGAGCCAGCTCGCCGACATCCGGAACATCCGCAAGACGGCGTACGCCGACGGCACTCCGAGCCTCCAGACCGTCGACCAGTACAGCCAGCTGATCACCTCGCTGCTGAGCCTCTCGCAGGACATGGCGCAGGCGACCAGCAACTCCGAGATGATCAAGCGGACCCGGGCGCTCGCGGCCTTCTCCTCCGCCAAGGAGTACGCCTCGGTCCAGCGGGCGATCATCGCCGCCGCGCTCCCCGGCGGCAACGACAAGCAGCCGCATCTCGACGAGAACGACAAGCAGTTCGGCCGCGCCGCGCTGCGCAAGGAGGCCTCGGCCCTCCGCTCCTTCAAGGCGGTGTACAAGGCGACCGGCAACAACGCCGAGGAGCTGACCGCCACCCTCGACGAGGGAAACCCGGAGATCAAGGCCGCCAACACCTACGCGAAGAAGGTGCTGGACAGCCCCTCGGGCATGACCGGCACCGCGCGCCGCTCCTACCTGGACTGGTACGACCAGAGCTCCACCAAGATCCAGGCCATGAAGACCATCGAGGAGACCCTCCTCAGCGACATGGAGGGCAAGGCCCGCGAGCTCCGCGACGAGTCGAAGCGCGAAGCGATCATCAGCGGTGCGCTCATCCTGCTGGTGCTCGGTGTCTCGCTGGTCGGCGCCTTCGTCGTCGCCCGGTCGATGATCCGCTCGCTGCGCCGCCTCCAGGACACCGCTACGCGCGTCGCCCAGGACCGTCTGCCCGAGCTCGTCAAGCAGCTCTCCGAGGCCGACCCGCAGGACGTGGACACCTCGGTCGAGTCGGTCGGTGTGCACTCCCGGGACGAGATCGGCAAGGTGGCCGCGGCCTTCGACGACGTGCACCGCGAGGCCGTCCGTCTCGCCGCCGAGCAGGCCCTTCTGCGGGGCAACGTCAACGCGATGTTCACCAACCTCTCGCGCCGCAGCCAGGGCCTCATCCAGCGTCAGCTCTCGCTCATCTCCGAACTGGAGTCGCGCGAGGCCGACCCGGACCAGCTCTCCTCGCTCTTCAAGCTCGACCACCTCGCGACCCGTATGCGCCGTAACGGCGAGAACCTCCTCGTCCTCGCGGGCGAGGAGCCGGGCCGCCGGTGGACCCGCCCCGTCCCGCTGGTCGACGTGCTGCGTGCCGCCGCCTCCGAGGTGGAGCAGTACGAGCGCATCGAACTGGCGGCGGTGCCCGCCACCGAGGTCGCCGGCCGCGTGGTCAACGACCTCGTCCACCTGCTCGCGGAGCTGCTGGAGAACGCCACGTCGTTCTCCTCGCCCCAGACGAAGGTCCGGGTCACCGGTCACGCGCTGCCCGACGGGCGGGTGCTGGTCGAGATCCACGACACCGGCATCGGCCTCTCCCCCGAGGACCTCGCCGCGATCAACGAGCGGCTCGCCTCGCCGCCCACCGTGGACGTCTCGGTCTCCCGCCGCATGGGTCTGTTCGTGGTCGGCCGGCTGTCGCTGCGTCACGGCATCCGGATCCAGCTGCGGCCCTCCGACTCCGGTGGCACGACCGCGCTGGTCATGCTGCCCGTCGATGTCGCGCACGGCGGCAAGCAGCCGGTTCCCAAGCAGGCCCCCGGACAGCAGTCCGGTGCCCCGGGCGGTCTGCTCGGCGGTGGCCCGGGGGGCCCGGGCAACGCCTCCCGTCCCGGCCTCGGCGGCCCCGCCTCGGGCCCGGCGGGTCGGCTCGCCTCGGGTCCGGGCGCCTCGCGCGGCCAGGTCGGTGCGGGCTCCGCGCCTCGTGCCGCGCTGCCCTCCCGCGACGGCGGCCCCCGCCACCAGGCAGCCCAGCAGGGCCAGCAGGGCCAGCAGGGCCAGCAGGGCCAGCAGGGCCAGCAGGGCCAGCAGAACCAGGGTCAGCAGAACGCCGGATTCCAGTCCGGCGGGCTGTCCGGCACCGGTCCGCAGGACGCCTCCCGTCCGGAGCCGCAGCGTCACGGCGGCGGCCTCGCCGGTGCCTTCGGGAACGGCGCCCGCCTCGGTGCCCGCGGCCAGGGCGACGGACCGGGCCGTACGGACTCGGGCCGCCCCGACCTGTTCGGCCAGAACCGCCAGGACCAGAACCGCCACGCCCCGGACCGCCAGGACCAGAACGGCCCGCAGGGCAACGGCCCCGTCCCGTGGCAGCAGCCCTCCCAGCAGCAGCCGCAGCAGGCCCGGCAGAACCCGGTCGGCCAGGGCGGCTTCCAGCAGCCCGCCGGCCAGGACGGGCCCGGCCGTCAGCTGCCCCCGGTCGGCGGCCCGCGGGCCGAGCTGCCCGGCGGCAATCCGCAGCCGCAGCGTCCGCAGACCACCAGCTGGGGCACCGAGGAGCCGTCCGCGCCGCGGCAGACTCCGCTGGACGCCCCGCGCGGTCACGAGGACCCCGAGTCCACCGGCCAGTTCCAGCGACCGATGAACCCGCCGCTCACGCCGCGGATGCCCATGGACGACCGGCAGGGACCCGGCTCCACCGCCGAGTTCGCCCGCCCGGACTTCTCCGCTCCCGCCCCGCAGCCGTACGGCTCGCAGGACCGGTCCGGCCAGGACCCGGCGAGCACCGGGCAGTTCGCCCGCCCCGACTTCGGACAGCAGCAGCCCGCCCGGTCCCAGGACCAGGGTCTGCCGGCGCCGCGTCAGCGCGGCCGGGACGACGAGGACTTCGGAGCTCCGCGTCCGCCCGCCACGCCCGGCGGTGACGCGCAGTACCGTCCGGTCCTGCCCCCGCAGCCGCAGCCCGAGGCGCTGCCTCCGGCGGCCGGCCCCGGGGACGGTCGTACGCCGCTGTACGACACCCTGGAGACGAACTGGTTCCACGGCCCGCAGCCGGGCGGCCAGCAGCCGCCCGCCGAGCCGCAGGCACCCGGGCCCGTCCACCAGCAGCAGCCGGCCCAGGAGCCCTCGGCTCCCTCGGCGCCGCGCCGCACCGGGGACGACCCGGGCAGCACCACAAGTTCCTGGCGCCCCTCGCCGAACGACGAACTCGTACGGCAGGCGGAGCGGGTCAAGAAGCCCGCGGCAGGCGGAGTCACCACTTCCGGACTGCCGCGCCGAGTGCCTCGCGCCAACCTGGTGCCGGGCACCGCTCAGCAGCAGAACCATCAGTCCGGTCCTCAGGTGTCACGTGCCCCCGATGATGTACGCGGGCGGTTGACCAATCTCCGCCGGGGCATCCAGCAAGGGCGGCAGGCCAACAACGGCCAGTCGACCGGCAGTTTCCCACTCGGCCCCACTCACCAGCAGGAGCGTTAGTTGAGCCCGATGAGTCAGGCCGCA
>NZ_ML123044.1:179747-180776 GCF_003846175.1 Streptomyces sp. ADI95-17
AGGATTCCCCCGTGACCGTGCCGACCAGCTGGCGGCCGTCGCCTCCGGGCTGACCTCGCTGACCGCGGGTGCCTCCCGGATCTTCGAGGGCGGCGCCGTCAGCCAGACCGTGGTGGAGATGGAACGCGGGTTCCTCTTCCTGATGTCCATCTCGGACGGCTCCTCACTGGCTGTTCTCGCCCACCCTGACGCCGACATCGGCCTGGTCGGGTACGAGATGGCCCTGCTGGTCGACCGTGCGGGCACTGTCCTCACCCCCGACCTCCGCGCCGAGCTCCAAGGCAGCCTGCTCCACTAGGCGGCCCTGGATCGATGACAGACTCGATTGCCCCAGGTAATGCCCTCATCCCTCGCCCGTCCGGCCGCTTAGAGCCCCCCACCGGCCCCTTCAGACGGCAAGCCGACGTACTGCTGTCACGCCCGGAGGATTCATGACCCCGCCACCCGCCTCACCCGATCCGTACGGCGCACTGCACCACGCGTCGTACGACGGTGAAGGCGACCAGCCACTGGTCCGCCCGTATGCCATGACCGGTGGCCGGACCCGGCCGCGCTACCAGCTCGCCATAGAGGCGCTGGTCTCCACCACGGCCGACCCCGCGCATCTGGGGACACTGCTTCCCGAGCACCAGCGGATCTGCCACCTCTGCCGTGAGGTCAAGTCGGTGGCCGAGGTCTCGGCGCTGCTGTCGATGCCGCTCGGTGTGGCCCGGATTCTCGTCGCGGACCTGGCGGAAGCCGGCATGGTGGCCATCCACCAGCCGGGCAATGGAGAGGCCGGCGGCGCGCCGGATGTGACACTGCTCGAAAGGGTGCTCAGTGGACTTCGCAAGCTCTAGCGGCGGTGCGGCCCGGGCCACCACCTCGGCGAAGATCGTGGTGGCCGGGGGCTTCGGCGTGGGCAAGACCACGTTCGTCGGTGCCGTCTCGGAGATCAACCCGTTGCGTACGGAGGCCGTGATGACGTCCGCGTCCGCGGGCATCGACGACCTCACGCACACCGGGGGCAAGACGACGACGACCGTCGCC
>NZ_ML123044.1:181098-184756 GCF_003846175.1 Streptomyces sp. ADI95-17
ACCGATCATCACGACGGACGCGCGGCACCGCGCGGACGCCAAGAGCGGTCTGATCACGCTCGTGGAGCACGCCCTGATGGCCCGGCTCAAGTAAGCACAAGTCGGTATTGCCATACGGTAGTTACCGTAGTCGGACGGGGGTGGGCTGTGTCCTTTGACACGATCCACCCCCGTATTCATAACGTTTCGAAAGAGAATTGCCCCGCGTTCGACACCCGCCGCATCCGAACGGTGCCACTGCGCTCACCTGAGCCCCGCCTTTTGACGGGGCTCGTTCTTTATGCCCGTTTTATCTGAGGCCTGCGCCACTCGGAATGACAGGTTCCGACTGTTTGGAACGCGACCGGTCCCCGTGCTGGAATTCGACGAACTCCCGAGTAGTACGGCCCTGAACGAAATACGGCACAACGTAGGTGCCGACGCCGAGAGGTTGTTGGTCGAGTGAGGCGAGGCAACGCGGGCTCCACGGCGCGGCAGGAGCGGGGCAACTTCACCCCGCCGCCGCGCGCCGCGGCGTCCTTCGCGGACGCGTCCGGTACGGCGGTGCCTGACGGCGGCTCCAGCCGGCTGTCGCCGCGCAACTGGCGGGTGCCCACCCGGCTGAACGCGATTCTCCTGATCCCCGTCCTGGTCGGCCTGGTCATGGGCGGATTCCAGGTGAAGGGGTCGATCGACACCTGGCGCGAGGCCCAGGACGCCGAGAAGACCGCGCTGATCGTGCGCGCTGCCGCCGAGTACGGCCAGGCGCTGCTGAACGAGCGGGACCTCTCCGCCCAGCCGCTGCTGTCCAACAAGCGGGACGCCGACATCGTCGGGGAGGCCCGGGCCACCACCGACGCGGCCGCGAAGAAGTTCGACGCGGCCGTGAAGGGCATGCCCGAGAAGCAGGGCCTGGAGCGGCGCCTTCAGCTGCTCCGGCTGGAGGAGCCCACTCTTCCCGAGCTGCGCAAGGCCGCCTTCGCCGAGGCCATGGACCCGGTGAAGACGGAGGAGGGCTACGTCAAGGTCCAGCACTCGCTGATGGAGTTCAGCAACGAGCTGGGCCTGGGCACCGGCAACATCACCAGCTACGGCCGTACGGTCTACGCGATCGAGCTCGCCAAGGCTGCAGAATCGCTTCAGCGCTCCATCGGCATGCACCTGCTGGTGCGTCCGAGCCAGGAGAAGGCCAAGTTCGACGCCCAGGTCAAGGCCTTCGGCTCGTACAACTACCTGGAGCAGATCGCGCTCGGCGAGTTCGTCTCCGGCGGTACGGAGGCCGACGCGGCCCGGCTGAAGCAGGTCCTGTCCGCCAAGGCGGACGAGGGCGCGCGGGAGCTGAAGCAGGCCAAGAAGGAGGCCGACGCGGCGGGAACCCCGTTCGTCGCCCCGCCCAGCATCGACGGCTCGGTCTTCGACGGCATGGCCCAGCAGATCGGGCAGGGCAAGTCGCCCGAGAAGCTGGCCGCGAAGGGCATCACGCCGGAGACCTGGATGGCGGCCGCCACCGCCAAGTTCGACGGCTACACCACGGTCCAGGACGAGCTCGTCGACAAGGCGGTGGCCGAGGCCGCGGACATCTCGTCCGGCGCCAGGAACGACGCCGTTGTCAATGCCGCGGTCGTGGTCGTCGCCCTGCTGGCCGCCTTCGTGCTGGCCGGGCTCATGGCCCGGCAGATGAGCCGCTCGATGCGCCGGCTGCGTACCGCCGCCTTCGGGATCGCCGAGCAGCGGCTGCCGATGCTGGTCGACCAGCTCTCCCGGGCCGAGCCGGGCCGGGTCGACACCCGGGTCCAGCCGATCCCGATCCACAGCCGCGACGAGATCGGCGAGGTCGCCCGCGCCTTCGACCAGGTGCACCGCGAGGCGGTCCGGCTGGCGGCCGAGCAGGCCATGCTGCGGGGCAACGTCAACGCGATCTTCACCAATCTCTCCCGCCGCAACCAGTCGCTGATCGAGGGCCAGCTGACCCTCATCACCGACCTGGAGAACAACGAGGCCGACCCGGACCAGCTGGAGAACCTCTTCCGGCTGGACCACCTGGCCACCCGCATGCGCCGCAACGGCGAGAACCTCCTGGTGCTGGCCGGCGAGGAGCCCGGCCGCCGCTGGAACCAGCCGGTCCCGCTGGTCGACGTGCTCCGGGCCGCCGCCTCCGAGGTGGAGTCGTACGAGCGCATCGAGCTCGCCGGGGTACCCGAGACCGAGATCCACGGCCAGTCGGTCACCGACCTCGTGCACCTGCTGGCCGAGCTGCTGGAGAACGCCACCACGTTCTCCTCGCCGCAGACCAAGGTGCGGGTCACCGCGACCCGGCTGCCCGACAGCCGCGTGATGATCGAGATCCACGACAAGGGCATCGGCCTCACCGCCGAGGACTTCGCCGACATCAACCACAAGCTGGCCAACCCGCCGACCGTGGACGCCGCGGTGTCGCAGCGGATGGGTCTGTTCGTGGTCGGCCGGCTCTCCGACCGGCACGGCATCCGGGTCCAGCTGCGCCCCTCGGGCGAGCAGGCCGGAACCACCTCGCTGGTCATGCTGCCGGACGCGATCACCCACGGCGGCGGTGGCGAACCGCCCGCCGCGGCCGACGACTTCACCGTCTCCTCGATCATTCCGGAGCAGCAGGGCTTCGAACAGCAGCCGTCCCAGCCGCACCTGCGCACGGCGGCGGAGCTGGGCTTCGACGACTCGCGCTACGAACAGCCCTCGGCGGACTCGGCCCAGCTGGACCCGGTGGGCCGTTCGCTGATGCGTGGGGAGCGCCGGGCGGCGCTGGAGGCGCAGACGGCGGGCGAGCACCCGCAGTTCCCGCAGGACCCGTACGCCGAAGGCCAGTACACCGAAGGCCAGTACACCGACGGCGGGTACGCCCGGAACGGGTACGGCCAGGAGCCGCAGCAGGAGCGGTACGAGCAGGCTCCGTACCAGGGCGGCTACGAGCCCTACCCCGCCGACGCGGGCGTCGGCGGGCAGCCCGGACAGGCTCCGGCCGGTGGTTATACGGAGGGCGGGTACGCCGCCGGTGAGACCCCGCAGCCGTCCTACGAGGAGCAGTTCGCTCCCCGGTCCCAGCAGGACGACTGGCCGGATCAGGCCGCTTACCAGGGTCCGTACGAGCCCTCGGCACCGGCGGAAGCGGAATCCGTCCCGAGCGCCCCCGCCGAGCCGCAGGAGCGCGTAGGCTTCGACCGTCCGGGGCCCACGCCCGACTCCGGTCACGAGCTGACCGAAGCCGGTCTGCCGCGCCGGGGCGGTCAGCAGCACTGGCAGCCCACCGGCCGCGGGAACAGCCGGCCCGTCGCCGCGCAGCAGCAGCCGCCGCAGGAGGAAGTGCCGCAGCAGCCGTCGCCCGCGCAGCAGGACGGAAACGGCTCCGACGACTGGCGCTCGGCCAACGACGAGCGCTGGGAGCGGGCCGAGAAGCTCCGGGAGCCGAAGGCGGGCGGGATCACCCCGTCCGGTCTCCCCCGGCGGGTGCCCAAGGCCAATCTGGTCGAGGGCACGGCCGAGCAGACCTTGCAGGGCGGCCCCCAGGTTTCCCGCGCCCCCGAGGACGTCCGCGGCAGGTTGAGCAACCTGCGGCGGGGCGTGCTCCGGGGACGCAGCGCGGGTTCGGACGACAGTAATACCTACGACCAGGAGCGTTAGTGTGAGCCCGATGAGCCAGGCGGCG
>NZ_ML123044.1:185640-186839 GCF_003846175.1 Streptomyces sp. ADI95-17
GGATTCCCCCGTGACCGTGCCGATCAGCTGGCGGCCGTCGCCTCCGGGCTGACCTCGCTGACCGCGGGTGCCTCGCGGATCTTCGAGGGCGGCGCCGTGAATCAGACAGTTGTGGAGATGGAGCGCGGATTCCTCTTCATCATGTCCATTTCCGACGGATCATCTCTTGCCGTTCTTGCACATCCGGACGCCGATATCGGTCTGGTTGGGTACGAAATGGCTCTTCTCGTCGACCGTGCCGGCAGTGTCCTCACCCCGGACCTCCGTGCTGAACTGCAGGGAAGTCTTCTTAACTAATAGACAGACAGTGCGTTTCACGCCACCGGGCCATAAGGTGCGGTGGCGCGGCCCACTGAGACCGGGACCGGCAGGAGGAGGAATCGTGGACACACCGACAGGCGGGCACCAGTACGACGGTGGCCGACAGGTACCGGGTGAGCACGGCGACAACCGGTTCAACTTCCCCTCCGCACCCAGCGGACAGGGCGCCCAGCAGCCTTACCGGCCCTATCAGCAGCAGCCGCAGCAGCCTCCGCGGCCGCCGCACGACGCCCAGCAGAATTCCGGGTGGCCGACGCAGCGTCCGCACCGCTACGACTCGCCCCGGGCGCCCCGTATCCAGCCGGTCCAGCCGCGGCAGACCCCCGAGCCTGCCGCGCCCTCCGCGCACAATCCGCTGGTTCGTCCGTACGCCATGACCGGCGGCCGGACCCGCCCGCGCTACCAACTCGCCATTGAGGCGTTGGTCAGTACCACGGCCGATCCGTCCCGGCTGCAAGGGCAGTTGCCCGAGCACCAGCGGATCTGCCGGCTGTGCTTCGAGATCAAGTCGGTCGCCGAGATTTCGGCGCTGCTCTCGATCCCGCTCGGCGTTGCCCGGATCCTCGTAGCCGACCTGGCAGAGGCCGGACTCGTCGCAATCCATCAGCCCGGCGGCGACGAGTCCGCCGGCGGCCAGCCAGATGTGACACTGCTCGAAAGGGTGCTCAGTGGACTTCGCAAGCTCTAGCGGCGGAGCAGCCCGCTCCACTACCTCGGCGAAGATCGTGGTGGCAGGGGGCTTCGGCGTGGGTAAGACCACGTTCGTCGGTGCCGTCTCGGAGATCAATCCGCTGCGCACCGAAGCCGTGATGACGTCCGCCTCCGCGGGCATCGACGACCTGACGCACACCGGGGACAAGACCACCACGACGGTGGCG
>NZ_ML123044.1:187327-188570 GCF_003846175.1 Streptomyces sp. ADI95-17
GCCGATCCTGACGACGGACGCGCGGCACCGCGCGGACGCCAAGAGCGCGCTGATCACGCTCGTGGAGCACGCCCTCATGGCGCGCCTGCGGTAGGGCCCCGGTCCGGACGTACGGAAAGGGCCCCGCACTCCCGAAGGAGTGCGGGGCCCTTTCGCGCGTTGTCCGTCAGCCCTGCCAGGAGTGCGGGGCACGGAAGCCCGGCGTGCGCTCCAGGCGGCGCCAGCCGGCGGTGTTACGGCCCCGGTGGGCGGGGGGCGCGGCGGGCTGGGCCGCGGCGCGGGCGAGCAGGACCGCGGTTATCGCGGCCAGCTCCTCGGGGTCGGCAAGGCCCTTCTCGACGCGCAGCACGGACTCGGCGGCAGTGCTCATGGGTTGTTTCTCCGTCTTCTCGGCAGGTCTTCGCGGGCTCGGCAGGGGTACTGCGCGCGGTGCGGACTACTGCGGGGGGTTGCCGTGCTTGCGGGACGGCAGGTCGGCGTGCTTGGAACGGAGCATGGCGAGCGAGGCGATCAGCACCTCGCGGGTCTCGGCGGGGTCGATGACGTCGTCGACCAGGCCGCGCTCGGCTGCGTAGTACGGATGCATCAGTTCCGCCTTGTACTCCTTGACCATGCGCTTGCGCATGGCTTCCGGGTCCTCGGCGTCGGCGATCTGCCGACGGAAGATGACGTTGGCGGCGCCCTCGGCGCCCATGACCGCGATCTCGTTGGTCGGCCAGGCGTACGTCAGATCCGCACCGATGGACTGGCTGTCCATCACGATGTACGCACCGCCGTAGGCCTTGCGCAGGATCAGCGAGATCCTCGGCACCGTGGCGTTGCAGTACGCGTAGAGCAGCTTCGCACCGTGCCGAATGATTCCACCGTGCTCCTGATCGACCCCGGGCAGAAAGCCGGGTACGTCCAAAAGAGTGATGATGGGGATGTTGAATGCATCACACATCTGGACGAAGCGGGCCGCCTTCTCGGAGGCTTCGATGTCCAGGACGCCGGCGAGGGTCTGCGGCTGGTTGGCGACGATGCCGACGACCTGGCCGTCCATCCGGGCCAGGGCGCAGACGATGTTGCGGGCCCAGCGCTCGTGGATCTCCAGGTAGTCGCCGTCGTCGACGAGCTCCTCGATGACCTTGTGCATGTCGTACGGGCGGTTGCCGTCGGCCGGAACCAGGTCCAGCAGGACGTCGCCGCGCCGGTCGGCGGGGTCGTCGCTCTCGGCGGTGGGCGGGTTCTCGCGGTTGTTGGA
>NZ_ML123044.1:189318-210598 GCF_003846175.1 Streptomyces sp. ADI95-17
AGACCAGCGGAGCACCGGCCGAGATGGCCATGTCCATGATCTTGTGGATCTTCGTGGCGTGGGCCTCGCCCAGCGCACCGCCGAAGATCCGGAAGTCGTGGGCGTACACGAAGACCGTGCGGCCGTCGACCGTGCCCCAGCCGGTGACGACGCCGTCGGTGTACGGCTTCTTCTCCTCCAGGCCGAACCCCGTCGCCCGGTGCCGACGCAGCTGCTCGACCTCCTGGAACGAACCCTCGTCCAGGAGCAGCGCGATGCGCTCACGCGCCGTCAGCTTGCCCTTGGCGTGCTGCGCCTCGGTCGCCCGGTCACTCGGTCCGCGACGGGCCTGCTCGCGCAGTGCCAGCAGTTCGGCCACCCGGCCACGGGTGTCGCTCGGCTCGCCCGGAGTTTCGTCCACAACGGTCATGTACCGACCCTACGAAGCCGGGCAAGTAAACCCTGCCGTCGACTCCGTACAGTCTCCTGACCGGTTTCCTGGCGGAGCCCGACAGAATCCGGAGGGCATGCAGGCGAAGTACCAGCCAGTACCGGGCAGTCTTTGTGCGAGTCCGACAAAGGCTCACTGTGGTCTGCTGCACACTCCGGTCAGCCTCGGGGTGTGGGCCGGTTGGGCGTTCTGGACCCGCTGGACGTCGTCCAGCCGGTCCCGCACCGGGGCCCCGGGGTGGGCCATGGTCAGCAGCACCGCCTCGTAGAAGGCGTCCCGCACGGCGGCGGGCATCACGTCCGAGGCGTCCAGACAGAGCGGCACCCGCTGGTCGGTGAGACGGCCGCTGATCTGCTTCTCGACCGTACCCTTCCGGGCCGGCACGTCGGATTCCGGCGAGAATACCCCGGCCCTGCGGCCCCACTCCTCCTGGGCCGGGCGCGAGGTGAGCCGGGTGAGCAGGTCGCGGGCCGGTGCGGAGCCGCTGAAGAGCGCGGCGAAGTCGGCGGACACCTCGCGGCCCTTGATCGTCGGGCCGGAGGGCAGCAGCGGCGCGGAGTCCGTGAAGGCGGCCTGTGCGCTGCGCGCCCCGTAGAAGGAGCGGGCGAAGGAGCCCTGGTGCTCCAGGTCGCAGCCGCCTTCGAAGAGCAGTCCGTGGCCGCCGGGCCGGCCCCGGTGGTCGCGGCGCATCGACCGGCCGTCGGCCTCGGGGTCCTGGGCCAGCAGTCCGGCCCACAGGCTCCAGGCGTTGACCACCGGGGCGTCCGTCCACTTCAGGGCCCCGGTCGCCCATCGCTCGTACAGCACCGGGCCCGCCGTCTGCAGGATCAGGTCCTCGATCCAGTCGCTGCCCGGCCAGCCCGAGGCTCCGTCGTCGCCCATGCCGATGCACCAGGAGGCCAGCGGGGCGGGGTGGGCGGGCGGCGGGCGGTCCTTGCGGTACCAGACGATGCTCTTGAGGTCGGCCTTGAGCGGCACCCACAGGTCGGCCTCTATGCCCCTGGCCTCCGGCTGCCAGGGCCTGCCGTACTTCGCGGCGGCGCCCTTCGCGCCCAGCGGGTGCAGCCGCCGCTCCGCGGCGTACTCGACGAGGTCCCCGACGCCCGGCAGGATCGCGATGTCGGGCGGGTTGCCCGCCTGCACCGCGGCGAGCAGGACCTCCCGGCTGGCGGCGGTGCCCTGGTAGGTGTACGGGGTGCCCAGGGTGTCCAGGACCGCCTTGAACTGCTTCTCCTGGTCGTCGGTCCACGGCCCGAGGATCGTCACCCTCGGCTGTTCGTCGCCGCCGCCGGGTGCGGCGAGCCCGCAGCCCGCTGCGGCCAGCGCCAGACACAGCAGAAGCAGAACGGCCCGGGCGGACACCCTCATCCGGTCCTCCAGTAGTCGGCGTTCAGGTGCCGGCCGATGCCGACGGCGGGCAGCAGCACGATCAGGGCGGCGGCCGTGAGCGCCCCGTAGTACATGCCGCTCTGCCAGCCCCGGGCGGCCAGCCCGGCACGCACCCTGGTCCCCGTGTCGGTGACGGCCTGCTGGGATCCGGCCAGATCGGCGTGGTGCCCGGCCTGCTGTTCGATCCGGACCAGACCGTCGCGGGCCGCGCCCAGCCGGTCCTGGGTCTCGCTCGTCGCGATCAGCGGGCCCGTCGCCAGGAAGACGACGGCCAGCAGCGAGACCAGCAGGCAGAGGTCGAGGCTGTGTCCGCAGCGGGTGCGCAGCACCCACAGCGCGGAGAGGGTGATCAGGACCATGGCCAGCAGGCCGAGTTCGGCGACCACCCAGCCCGACCACTGCACGGGGCTCATCGTGCTGAGGGTGTCGACCCTGGCCATCTGGTGCCCCTGGAGGACATCCAGCCGCGGCACCACCCCGGTGCCCTCGCGGGTGAGCAGTGTCTCGGCCTCCGCGAACTTCTCCCGCTGCATCAGCGGGTCCGTCACGTACTTCACCGCGCCGGGGGTGATGGAGCTGCTGTACGAGGTGAGCACCCCGTTCACCGTTTCGAGCACCCCGCGGCCGCGGTCACCGTCGATCTGTACGTCGGAGAGCCGGGACAGGCCCTGGTCGGCGGCGGCGAGCTGGTTCTCGTACCGCGCGCCGGCGCCGACCACATCGGCGATGCCGCTGTCCAAGGATGCCCTGGCCTCCTTGTGGGCGCGCAGCAGGGCGAGCTGGGTGGCGGCCACTCCCTGCACGGCCGGGGCGCCGCGGGTGCGCAGCTCGCCCGCCGAGATCTGGACCTCGCGGTACGAGACGAGCAGGGCGCTCATCGAGACCAGGGCGGCCACCAGCATCGCGGCCAGGTGGCGCTCCAGCAGCCGCCGGGTCCGGGACCGGTAGGTGTTCCGGTCCGATCGGGCCGGTCCTGGGCTCACAGCCGCCTCCCGCAGTCGATGCAGAACCCGGCCGCGGGCCCGGCCGGGTGGTCGCAGTCCGGGCAGCGGATCTCCGGGCCGGACACCGGGAGTCCGGGCAGTTCCACCGGGTGCCCGGAGGTGATGTTCAGCAGCCCCTGACGGACGGTGCCCGGGTCGACGGCCGGCCCGACGCTGACCCGTCCCTGCGGGCCGTCCACGATCCGGGCGACCTTGCGGACCTCGTCCAGCACCCAGTCGGCGGCGATCTCGGTGGCGAGCCGGACGGCGAGTCCGAGCTGCGCCTCGGCCCGCTCGCGGCGGTCCAGGTCGAGGGCGGTGTACCCGTGGTTGAGGGCGGTCCGCATCTGGGTGGAGACGTTCATGGTGTGGATGTCGCGGCCGGCCGCGCCGGAGATGCGTGCGGTGTCCGCGGCGGTGCCCGACGGCAGCCAGCGGACCACGACCGGTTCGACGGCACCGCCGACGGCGACCTCGGCGAGCTGGAGGGGCACGCCCAGCGGGTCGTTGCTCGCGTCGGCCCGCAGGGTGAGGAGGTAGTCGCGGGACTCCGGCTGCCACTGGTGGGTGCGGAACTCCAGCCGGTGCGGCTCGTCCCGGAACCGGTCCGGCTCCAGCCGCTGCTGGTGCGGCGCGGTCTCGGTCAGCGTCACTTCCCGCACCGCCGGGCGCACGGTCACCTCGATGGGGAGTTCGGGGCTGTGGACCCTGCGGAGCCGGGCCAGGGCGGTCGCCATGGCGGGGGCGAAGTCGTCGGGCGAGGAGGCGGCGGTGCCGTGCAGCCGTTTCGCGACGGCGAGCAGCGGGACCGGGTCCCAGCCCGCTCCGGGTGCGATGACGTCGGCGGTGAACGTGCCTTCGCTGCGGGCGAGTTCGAGGCTCAGGGCGCTGTCCGGGCGGGCCGTGTCGTCGCCGTCGCCCCGGCTGCCGCCGTCGGTGACGAGGATCAGGTGCCGTACGGGGAGGGCGCGTTCGGCGAAGAGCTCGCGTGCTGCGGCCAGCCAGGTGGTGTATCCGGCCGGGGCCCGCCCCTCGGCGGACGCGGCGATCCGGCCGACGCTGAACGCGGCCTGGAGCCGGTCGTCGGGGCCGGCCAGCGCCCACCGCCCGCGCAGCGGGTAGCACTGCCCCCCGCCGCCGCCCAGCACGGTGTACGAGAGCCCGTCGGGCAGTGCGCCCACCGTCCCGGCCAGCGCGGCGACGGCCGCGTCACGGCGTTCGGCGGTCACGTCCACCGCGACGACCAGCGCGATGTCGACGGCCGGCACCCGGTCGCGGGGCCCGGCGGCGGACGCCCGGACCCGCACATGGGCGTCGATCCGGGCGTCCTGGTCCGGCCGCTGCTTCTTCGCGACCTGGACGGTGAGGTTGATCCCGAGTCCGGGCGTCGCGGCGGTGCGGCCCATCAGCTGCCTCCGGGGGTACGGCGTCGGGGCGGGAACCAGAAGCGGGTCTGTGGGCGGACGGCGTGCGAGAGGTCGATGAGCTTCTCGTGGTCGGCGGTGTCCCGGCACTGCCGGGCCATCCAGCGGTAGCAGCGCGCCAGTTCCTCCCGTACGGCCCGCTCCCCGGGCACCGGGGCCGGGGGCAGTCCGCGGCGCCACCAGCGGTCGTCGGGGGGTGGTTCGCCGGCCGCGGCCCGGACCGCGTCGAGCTTCCATTCGTACAGTTCGGTGCGGAGCAGCCGGGCCGATTCGTCGCCCGTGACCACGGACGCCGGATGCCGTCCGGGTCCGCCCTCGCGCAGCGGCACCGCGGCGAGCACGGCGTCGATCCGCCGCGTCCCGGGCAGCGGCCGCCCGCCCGCCGCGAGCCGGGCCGCCCGGATGCGCAGCGCGGCGATCCGGGCGACGGTGTGGTCCCGCGACTCGTCGGGCACCAGGTCCAGGACCTCGGCCGCGGTGTCCCGGTCGCCGCGTTCCAGGGCCAGCCTGGCCAGGCCCAGCGCGGCGCCGACGTGGGAGGGGTTGCGGGCGTGCACGGCCCGGAAGAGTTCGTACGCCGACGGGATCGGACCGGCCGGGCGGTCCGGGCCGAGCTGCTCCGCGACATAGGCCAGGGCCAGCTTCGCGGCGTACTCGCCGGGCAGCGCGCGGTGGACGGCGGCGAAGTGCTCCAGGGCGGCCTCCAGCAGCTGGCGCCGGTCGTCCAGCACCTCCGCGCTGCGCAGCGCGACCAGTCCCCAGTGCCAGCTGAGCCGCCACTGCCGCACCGGGCCGGGGCCGGGAATGGCGTTCGCGGCCTCCACCTGTTCGCGCGCCCGGGCCAGCGCCTCGCCGCCTTCCCGGCCGAGCAGCAGCCGGGCGTTGTGCAGGCAGATCTCCACCGAGCGTTCGCCCTCGGCGGGCTGGGCCAGCAGCCGGCCGGGGTCGTAGCTGCTGACCAGGAAGCGGGCGGCCTCCGGGTCTCCCGGGTAGGGCCGGGGCACCGGCAGCCGCCGGGCGATCTCGGTGGGGGTGGGGAGCCCGGTGTCCAGGGCGGGTGCTTCGGGTGTCCGGTCGCGGCGGTGCGGGGTGCGGTCCAGCCAGTGCGCGTAGTCGGGTACGGAGCCCAGCCGTGCGCCGAGCAGTTCGGTGGACGGGGTGAAGTAGGCGGAGGGTTCGGTGCGGTCCCGTTTGCCGCGCAGCGCCCGGATCTCGCGCAGCACTCCGCGCAGCTGGCCCGCCATCTCCTCGGCGTCGGCGAACCGGCGTTCCGGGTCCTGGTCCGTCGCCCGCTCCACCACCAGCCGGAAGGAGCTGGTGCCGAGGCCGGGCACGTCGTCGCCGACCGCCCAGCCCGCCAGTTCGGCCAGGGTCGCGCCGACCGTGTGGATGTCGTGGGCGACGGTCAGCGGGCTGCCGCTGACCATCTCGGGCGCGGCGTACCTGGGGGTGATGACGGGCGGCGGTTCGGTGGACCCCTGTTTGCGGACGCCGCCGAGGTCGATGACCTTCACGCCGTCGTGCTGGTGGACGACGTTGGAGGGTTTCATGTCCCCGTACAGGAATCCCATGCCGTGCAGGTGGGCGAGGGCTTCGAGGATCTGGCAGCCGTAGGTGATGACGTGCTCGATGTCGAGGACGAAGTTGCCCTGCCGGGTCGCCTCGACGACGGCGGACAGGGTCCGGTCGCCGACGTCCTGCATCACGATGTAGCCGCCGGAGACCGTGCCGTCGGCGCTGCCGGTGCTGACGAAGTCCCGGATCTGGACGATGCGTTCGTGCCGGATGGCGACGAGGCTGCGGCGCTCCTCGGCGGCCTGGACGGCGCCGCGTTCCGCGTACCGGTTCAGCATTCCCTTCACGGCGACGAGGTCTTCGAGGTGGGTGTCGCGGGCGAGGTAGACCCAGCCCTGGCCGCCGTGGGCGATGGGCCCGAGGATGCGGTACTGGTCCTGGAGCAGCGGCCCGTCCCGGTCGAGTTCGGGGCGGTAGGAGTACGGGGCGCCGCATCGGGGGCAGTGGCCCTCCTCGGGCGGCGGGGCGGCGGTGAACGGGGCGACGAAGTAGGTGGCGCAGGACTTGGACGAGCAGCTCATCCGGACGTGTGCCCTGGTGACGGCGGCGCCCAGCCGCTGGTCGGGGGTGCTCGGGTCGAGCTGCGGCAGTTCCAGCAGTCCTCCGGGGCCGCACAGGTCGGGGGAGGCGGGCAGCGGCGGCAGTCCCGGGCCGTCCTCCGAGCGCCCGCAGGTGTCGCAGTGGCCGGTGGGCCGCACGGCTCCTTCGCAGGGGGCTCCGGTGAACCGGCGGTGCGGGCAGGGGATCCTCATCGGCGGCCGGTCCGGCCCTGCTCGCCGCGCGGTCCGGGTACGTCCGCCCGGCCGTGCCGTTCCAGTTCCGCCCGGAGTTCACGCAGCAGGGCGCGCAGGGCGTCGAGCCGGTCGCGCGGGTCGTCCACGGTGCGCAGTTGCGCCAGCCGCCGCCGGTGGCGGGCCGCCTCGGTGCGCGGCAGCGGGCCCAGGGAGGCCGATTCCACCAGGCCGCTCAGTCCGGCCCATTCCCTCTCGATGTCCTCGACGCGGCGGACCAGTTCGGCGGCCCGCTCGTCGAGGGCCGGTAAGAGCAACTGCCGTGCCACCTCCGTCACTTCGTCGCCGCTGCTGTCCCGCACGACGACGAGCAGCCGGAAGCCGAGCGTCCGTACCCGGGCGAGCAGGGGCACCAGCCGGTGCGGCTGCGGGTCCTCGTCGAGGCCGATCACGGCGAGGGTGGGTCCGGCGCCGCCGGCCGCGCCGCCCGTCGGCCGTTCAGGCGGGGTGCCGCCTGCGAGCAGCCAGTCGCGGTAGGCGCGGGCCTGGTGTCGGGGCGGGCGCAGCCGGGTCACCAGTTCGGCGACGAAGTGATCAGGGGTGGTGCGGCCGCCCCGGTAGACGAGGTGGGCGCGGTGCAGATGGTGTCTGAGGGTGCGGTCGCGGCCGCCGCCGTGCGGTACGACGCTGAAGCGCACCGCGGGTTCCTCGCCCCCGGCGAACCATCGCCGCAGCCGCCGGTCCAGCCCCTGGTCCCAGCCGTCCGGCCCGCTCAACTCGGAGACCAGCGGGACGAGTTCGGCGATCCGGTCGACCGGGATCATGTACGAGAACGCCAGGTCGTTGTCGGCGGGCAGCGCCAGATCGAGGTCGCCGCGCCAGCTGACCACCATCCCGACGACCCGCTCGGGCGATCCGGCCGCCCCGCCGCGCACCTGCACGGCGGCTCCGCTGAACCCCGGTTTCACCACCTGCTCGTTGCGTCCGGCGTCGAGCTGAATCCAGGCGCCGTGCGCCCCGCTGATCCGCCCGGTCAGCCACATCCCGTCGGCGAAGGAGCGCGCGTACCCGCCGATCCACACCTCACGGCCGCGCTCCAGGCTCCGGTCGAGCGTCGCGGGGGTGGCGTGCGGGCGCGGGCTGTCCAGGGCGAGTACGGCGATGTCCTCGCGGGTGGCGCCGAGACCGGGCAGCCAGCCGCCCTCGGCCACCCGTGCCCCGACCGGGGCGATGGCGGGGTTCTCGGCGAACTCCACCCACACCCGGGCGTCCGCCTCCCCCACCACGTGCGCACAGGTGAGTGCCCGGTCCTGGGTGAGCAGCACACCGGCACCGCAGACCGGCCCGTCCGCGGCGCCCCGCCGCAGCCGCAGCCGCCAGTCCGCCCTCAACTCCCCCATGCCGCAAGAGAATACGCGCGTGGCGGGGGCGGATCCCAGTCCTCGGACACACTCCGGTCACTCAATGTCCATCCGGCATCGCGGAGCGGGGCCCCGCCGCACGCGCGATGCGGGACGGGCCGGCCCTCGGGCTCACCCGTCCCGCATCGCGTCGCGTCGTGTCAGCCGCCGCAGTGGAAGCGGGCGTCACCCCAGTCCGCGTGGTCGTTGCCGTTGCCGTCGCCGCCGTCACCGACGACCAGCTCGACGTACTTGGCTCCGGTGACGTCCGCCGTCAGCGACCAGGCGCTGTCGGCCGCCTTCAGCACGGGCGACTTCACCTTCTCTGCGCCGTCGGCCGTGACGGAGAACTGCACGCTTCCGGCGCTCTTCTGCACGTCGTCCACACCGACCTGGGCGGTGAACGAGGTGCACTTCCCGCCCAGGTAGTAGCGGACCTTCGCCGGTGCGTGGCTGCCGAGGCCCTTGGTGTAGACGGTGCCTCCGACGGTCAGCGGGGAGCCGTCGCCGGTCCCGGTCTCTCCGTTGGAGAGGTCCTTCTCGACCGGGCCCCAGCCGTTCTCGGAGGCCGTCCAGTCCAGGTCGCTGGCCCAGCTGTCGGTGGTGGGCGGCGGCGGCAGGGTCCGTACGGAGGTCTGCGCGCCGAGCGTGCGCTGTGCGCCGCCGACCGTGTACTTCGCCTGGGAACTCAGGCCGTACGTCTGGTACTTGGCGTCCACCGGAGGGGTGACCCGCCAGCTGCCGGTGACCTCGGTGCCCGCCGGGACCGAGTCGAAGGAGACGGCGCCGGTGGGCTCGGACTGCCAGCCCTCGGGGACGGTGAGGCCCAGTGCGACACCGGTCGCCGCCGTCGCCTCGTAGTTGGTGAACGAGACCTTGACGGTGTTGGCGGTGCCCGGCTCCAGGGTCTCGGCGGCCGGTTCGACGCCGAGGGTGCCGCAGGCGGCCTGCTCGGAGTCGGGGGCCGGGCCGAGGTCGGTCACGGTGAAGGAGTCGAGCACGAAGTCGGCGCCGTCGGGGGCGTCGTCGCGCTTGCGCAGCCCGGTCCAGGTGTCGCCGCAGCCCGCGGTGACGGTCTCGGCGAAGTGGCCGGTGGTGCGCTGCTGTCCGATGGCGGTGGTCCGGGTCTCGACCGAGTCGGGCTTGCCGTCGGCGGTGATCCGGTCGTAGCCGTCGACCCACTCGTAGGCGCCCGCGTGGCTGGACTGGTAGTCGTACTCGACCTTGTAGCGGTGCCCGTCGGTCATCGGCACGGTCCACGGGGCGGTGCGGTAGACGAGTCCGGAGTTCTCTTCGTGGGACTTGAGGGACTCCTTGCCGCCGATCACGTCGTCGATCAGCTTTCCGTTCCAGCCGGCCTGGGTGTACGGGGCGTGCAGCTGGGAGATGACGGTGCGGGGGTCGGTGGAGCCGCCCGCGTCGCCCTTGAGGAAGGGGCCCCAGCCCTGGTCGACGGCCTCGAAGTCCTCGTAGGAGACGGTGTTCTTCTTCGTCGCCGGGGCGCCCGCGACGATGCGTACGTCATCGGCCCGGACGCTCGCGGTGCTGCCTCCGGCCGCCTCGACGCGCAGGGTGGTGCGGCCGTTCGCGGGGGCGGTGAAGTTCACCTTGGCCCGCTGGAAGTACGTGCCGTGCCGCTCGGAGGCGGCGACCTGGTCCTTGGCGGTGGAGCGGTCCACGGCCACGGACGTCCCGCCGGCCGAGAGCGTGGTGTGCCGGGTCCTTCCGGGCTGGACCTCGATGAGCGCGGACGCGGTGTAGCGCTGTCCGGGCCGCAGTCCGTCGATGCGCTGCGAGATCGCCGCCGTGCCGCTACCGGAGAGCCGGGCGGCGTTGAGGCCGCCCGCGTCGGTCTCGCGGGCGACCGTACCGGTCTTCGACCAGGCGGTCAGCCCCTTGTCGTTGAAGCCCGGGTCGTCGACCGGGGTGCCCTCGCCCCACTTGGGGTCGGCGGCCTTCGGGGCCTGCTTCGGGTAGAGGACGTACGGCGTGCCGGCCTTGGCGGTCAGCGTGATCTTCCCGCCGGACGGCTTGACGGTGCCGGTCTCGACCCGTCCGTTGTCGGTGAGCTCGTAGACGGTGTACGCGCCGTTCGAGGGCACCGCCCAGCTGCTCGTACCGCCGGACTTGCTGTAGTGGTAGAGCTTCTTCCCGCCGTCCCACGGCAGCAGGTAGTCGGTGCCGCTGAGGACCTTGCGGCCGTGGTCGTAGAACGTCCGCCTGCCGTCCTCGACCGTGCCGCGGACACCGCCGGTGAGGGTGATGTCGTTGCCGTCCCAGCGGGTGATCTGCTGCTGCTGGAGGTACTTGGCGGGCAGGTTGCGCTGCCAGATGTTGTCGTAGAAGGCGTTCCAGTCGGTCTCGCCGGTCCAGCCCTCGAACTCCTCGATGGCGGTCTGGCCGAGGACCGGGTCGTTGTTCCAGACGTCCTTCTCGCCGTTGCGGATGAACCGGATGATCTTCGAGTTGAGGCCCTTGTTGGTGGCGCCGCCGTAGTCGAGGTCATTGGCCCAGTGCGACCAGAGCGAGCCGCGCTCGAACTTGTCGGCCCACTCGGTGGCGACGTTCCAGCCCTGCTGCTGCACGGACCGCAGGGTCTTGTCCGCGATCCAGCCGTGCGAGTAGTAGACGTCGATGTAGAGCAGGCTGAGATTGGGGTCCGTCTCGTCGCGCAGCTGCTGGAAGCGCTTGGCCAGGTCACCGCTGTTGATGTCGCGGCGCTGGTCGATGTAGTAGCTCTGGCCCAGCCAGTTCCAGCCCGGCTTGGTCTTGTCGACGAGCTTCTCGTCGAAGGCCTTGGCCTCCGGGTACGCCTCGGTGGCGTTGACGTGGACGCCGAAGGTGGCGCCCCACTTCTTGCCGTCCTTCAGGAGCTCGTTGAGGTCCTTCAGCCCGCCGGCCCGCTTGTTGTAGTCGCCGCCGTAGTCGGGGTGGGCGGAGTCGTGGCCCTCGGAGGCGTACCCCTTGAGGAGCGCCATCTGCCCGAGGCCGTCGGTGGCCAGGGAGATCCGCTTGACGTCGTCGAGGGTGCGCAGGAAGGGGTGGGTGGCCTGGCTGGCGAAGTTGAACGGGATGTGGGTGACGACCCGGTCCGGGGTGTCCTTGCTGCCGGGCGCCCGGACCCCGATGGTGCGGAACGCGACTGCGCCGTCCTGCCAGTCGACCGCCTTGTCGCCGTTGGCGTCGGGGGTGACGACGACCTTCGCCCAGGGGAGGTTGCTCCCGCTCTCCGGCTTCGGTGCCCCGTCGCCCCGGTAGGTCCACTGGCCGGACCAGACGCCGACCCGGACGCCGCCGTCGTCGTCCTTGCGGGCCTGGTGCCAGAACCGGGCGTCGTCGCCGCCGGTGGCGCCGGACGGCTTGTCGTACGAGGAGTTGGACTCCACGGCCGCGGCGAGCGAACCGGTGTTGACGATCGCGTACGAGGCACCGACCGGCGCCTTGTCTGCGGCGGTGTCCGCGGTGACCTTCGCGAAGACGTCGGCGGTCTTCGTCGAGTCGTTGTCCAGCCGGGTGAAGGCGGTGGCCCCGCCGGTGTCCGCGGAGCCGACGGAGACCAGGTCGTGGCCCGGGATGTCGATGGTGCCGACGCGGAACGCCTCGGTGTCGCGGACCGCCGTCACCTTGAAGGTGGTGGCGCGTCCGGAGACGGAGAGCGAGGCGTCGATCTCGATGCCGGGCAGGTCGGTGAAGGTCAGCGTGTAGCGGGCGGCCGAGGCGGTGACCACGGGGGCGCCCTTGAGCTTCACCGGGTGCGCGGTGCCGTTGAGGGTCACTGCGGTGACCGGTTGGGTGCTGCCGAACAGTCGGCTGCCGGTGGCCCGGTCGGTGTACGCGAGAACGCGCGGGAAGTCGTCGGCGACGGCGACGGAGAGCTGCGCGGACCCGATGACGGTGGCGCCCGCGGGTACGGACGGCCCGACCGCGGCGGGCGAGGGAGCGGCGGCAGTGGCGGGGAGCGCGGTCCCCACCAGTGCCAGGACGGCGGCTGAGGCGGCGGCGACAGCGCCCGCCGAAGTGAATCTTCGCGACATGTGCTCTGAGTAGTCCCCGTGACCGGACACCGTCAACGACCTGCGACGACTCGGAGCGCTCCAGTCCAACAACCGCGTCGCGTAAGTCCAAGTGGACGGCAAGTGACCTGCCGGGTACGGCAGCCGGACGGCCGCTCCGCCGGGAAGGCCCCGGAACCCGTTGTCCGGCGACGCCCCGGGCGGCTCAGTCCAGGCCGCGGGCGTGCCTGAACCGTGCCAGGCCGTCCGCGAGGTCGACCAGCGGCTCCGGGTAGTCCAGGTGTGCCCGTTCGCGCTCGGGCAGCCGCCACGGTTCATGGATGCGGTTGTTCGCCACGTCCCGCAGTTCCGGCACCCATCGGCGTACGTACGCTCCCTGCGGGTCGAAGCGTTTGCCCTGGACGACCGGGTTGAGCACCCGGTTGGGACGGGTGTCGGTGCCGGTTCCGGCGACCCACTGCCAGTTGAGCTGGTTGTTGACGATGTCGCCGTCCACGAGAAGGCCGAGGAAGTGCCGGGCGCCGATCCGCCAGTCCACGTAGAGGGTCTTGGCCAGGAAGCCGGCCGCCAGCAGGCGCGCCCGGTTGTGCATCCAGCCCTCGTACCGGAGTTGGCGCATCGCCGCGTCGACGACCGGATATCCGGTGCGGCCCTCGCGCCAGGCGGCGATGTCCTCGGCCGCCTCGTCCTCGGTCCGCCACCGGTCGTGCCGCGTGCGGTAGTCCTGGACGGACGCCGCCGGGCGTGCCGCCAGTACCTGGTGGTGGAAGTCGCGCCAGCACAACTGGCGCACGAACGCGTCGGCCCCGGGGCCGCCGTGCGTGCGGGCCCGCTGGACGAGTTCCACCGGCGAGAGCGCCCCGAAGTGCAGATACGGGGACAGCCGCGAGGTCGCGTCGCCCGCCAGGTCGTCGTGGCGGTCCTCGTACCCGGACAGATCCCTGCGCGCCCATCGGGCGAACCGCTCCCGCCCCCGCGTCTCCCCTCCGGCCGGAAGACCGGGAGAGACACCTGACAGCCCGTCACGGGACGGCAGCGGTTCGCCGCGCACCGAGTCCGGGACGCGCACGGTGCGTGGCGCCGGGCAGGGATTCCTCAGCCGCTCCTGCGACCAGCGGCGGAAGTAGGGGGTGAACACGGCGTAGTGGTCGGAGCCGGCCGGGGTGACCGTCCCCGCGCCGACGGCGTTGACCACACCGTCGTGCACGCGCAGCGCCACGTCGTGGCCGGCGAGGGCGTCACGCAGCCGCTCCTCCCGGCGCTGGGCGAATCCGGTGACGCCGGCGGACATGTGCACCTCGGCGGCACGGCACTCCGCGGCGAGCGAACGGACCTCCCGGACGACCGGCCCCGTGCGCACCACCAGCCGGCCGCCGCGTCGGCGCAGCGAGGCGTCGAGGTCGGTCAGGCACTCCGAGAGGAAGGCGTTGCGGTTGGGCGCGTCGAAGCCGGCCGCGTGCACACCCGGATCGCGTACGAACAGCGGCACCACCTCGTCCGCCGCCGCGAGTGCGGCGCGCAGCGGGGGATGGTCGTGCAGCCGCAGGTCCGAGGTGAACAGGACGACCGCGACGGTCATGGCGTCACTCCTGGTGTCATGAGGTGGTGCCGATCGGCGCCGGGCCCTGCCGGCCGGCTCATCGCCGGGGGCTCCGGGCGTGGTCGCCGTGCGACGAGCCCCGGTGCGCGCTCATGCCCTTGGCGGCGGCCTGGGTGATGTTACGGGCCATGCCGCCGAAGACCACGGAATGAAAGGGCGAAACGGACCACCAGTAGGCGTGGCCCAGCAGACCGCGAGGGTGGAACAACGCTCGCTGCCGGTAGCGGGTACGGCCCTCGGAGTCCGTCTCGGCATACATCTCCAGCCATGCCAGGCCCGGCAGCCGCATCTCCGCCCGCAGCCGCAGCAGCCGTCCGGGCTCGATCTCCTCGACCCGCCAGAAGTCCAGTGAGTCCCCGACCCGCAGGTGCTCGGCGTCGCGCCGTCCGCGGCGGAGCCCGACGCCGCCGACGAAACGGTCCAGCCACCCCCTGACCGCCCAGGCGAGCGGAAAGGAGTACCAGCCGTTGTCGCCGCCGATCCCCTCGATCACCTTCCACAGCGCCGTCCGGGACGCGTCGACCGACAGCTGCCGTTCGTCCTGGTAGAGGCTGCCTCCGGCCCAGTCCGGGTCCGTGGGCAACGGATCGCTGGGCGCCCCCGGCAGGGCGGCGGACGACCAGCGGGTGGCGACCTGGGCCTCCCGCACCCGCCGCAGTGCCAGGGCCAGTGCCTCGTCGAACGGCAGCGGCAGGCCCGGAGGGTCGGGCACGTACCGGGCGATGTCGTGCTCCTGGCAGACGACCTCGTGACGCAGCGACTCCGTCAACGGGCGGGCCAGGGCGGCGGGCACCGGGGTGACCAGGCCGACCCAGTGGCTGGACAGCCTCGGCGTGAGCACCGGAACCGGCACGATGAGTCGCCTGGGCAGTCCGGCGACGACGGCGTAACGGCACATCATCTCCCGGTACGTGAGGACATCGGGCCCGCCGATGTCGAACGCCCGGTCGACGTCGTCCGGCATGGTGGCCGAGCCGACGAGATAGCGCAGGACATCGCGTACCCCGATGGGCTGGGTGCGGGTGTGCACCCAGCTGGGGGTGACCATGACCGGCAGCCGCTCGGTCAGATAGCGCAGCATCTCGAACGAGGCCGACCCCGAGCCGATGACGACCGCCGCGCGCAGCACGGTGGCGGGCACCGGTGCGTCGAGGAAGATCCGTCCGACCTCGGCCCGGGAGCGCAGATGCGGGGAGAGCGACTTCTCGGGCACATTCGGTGGGGTGAGCCCGCCCAGGTAGACGATCCGCCGCACGCCGGCGGCGTGCGCCTGTTCGGCGAAGACCCGGGCCGCACGCCGGTCGGTGTCCTCGAACGCGGAGCCGGTTCCGAGGGCGTGCACCAGGTAGTACGCGACGTCGATGCCGCGCATGGCCGCGGCGACCGAGTCCGTGTCCGTCACGTCGCCCTGTACCGTCTCGACGTCACCCGCCCAGGGATGGTCACGGAGTTTGCGGGGGGTGCGGGCCAGACAGCGCACCCGGTGGCCCGCCCGCAGCAGTTCCGGGACGAGACGCCCGCCGATGTACCCGGACGCCCCGGTGACCAGGCAGTGCAGCCCTGCCGTGTCCCTCCGCTCGTTCGTGCCCACGATCGTTCCTCCAGGTGCTCGCTCCGACCGCCCCCATGTCTCGCCCCGATCATGGCCTCCCTGGTGGGACCGCGCCCGGCACGGCGGACGGACTCGCACGTCATGGACCGCAATGCCGGACGGCTGATCGCCGCGGAAGGGGTGCTAGCTCCTTTCCGGCCCCGATCCGCCGGACAGGCCCCGGCCGTCTGCCGCTCCGGTGTTCTGGCGGGCCAGCACCAGCACGCTCAGGCCGAACATCAGGACGCCCAGCGGGACATGGACCGACGGGACGTGCGCGATGCCGAGCACCACCTGCGCCGAGGCGAGGACGAGGAAGCCGGACGCGTACGCGATGGGCCGGGGCGAGCCGCCGCCCGGCCGCCAGGCCAGCACGGCGGCGAGCAGGTACAGCATCGAGGCCCCGTACATCACGCGCGCCCCGACGCCGTGCAGCAGTTCACCGTGCGACGAGGACAGCAGCACCCCGGCGCTGACCGCCTGGAGGAAGATCGTCAGGGTCTGCAACGCGACCGCCACCCGCAGGAACCGGGCACCGCGCGGTGCCGAGGCCGCCGTCGCCGCTGTCGTCGTTGTCGCTGTCGTCGTCGTGGTGGTCGTCCGCGTGGCCATGATGCCGTCCCCTTGTCCGCCCGGAAGCAGTGGATCGATAAGGTCTCACCAGCCCGACGAAGCAGCACCGCGAAATGCAAGGCGAGAGCGGCGGGCCGGGGGGAAGTGGTCATGGCCGGGGTCGCACCGGAGTGGGGCGTGGCGGAGGTCGCCGGTGAACGGCGTCAACTGATCAACATCGCCTACCGGTTGCTCGGCACGCTGGCCGAGGCCGAGGACGCCGTGCAGGAGGCGTACGCCCGCTGGTACGCGCGGCCGCGGAGCCAACGGGAGGCCGTCGTCTCTCCCGGTGCCTGGCTGACGACGGTGACCGGGCGCATCTGTCTGGACGTGCTCGGCTCGGCACGGGCCCGGCGCGAACGCTATGTCGGCGCCTGGCTGCCCGAGCCGCTGCCCGACCGCGGGGAGTGGGCCGGCGGAGGCGGCGACGCCGCCGACCCGGCCGACCGGATCACTCTGGACGAGTCGGTGACCATGGCCTTCCTCGTCGTCCTGGAATCGATGACGCCCGCCGAGCGGGTCGCCTTCGTGCTGCACGACGTGTTCCGTTACTCCTTCCCGGAGATCGCCGGGATCGTCGGCCGTACCCCGGGCGCCTGCCGGGAGCTGGCGAGTTCGGCCCGGCGGCGGGTACGCGCCGAGCGCGCCCCGGTGGGCGCGGCGGCGGCACAGGCCGAGGTGGTGCGGCACGTGAAGGAGGCGTGGGAGGCCAAGGACATCACGGCTCTCGTCGGCATCCTGGACCCCGACGCCGTGATGACCGCCGACGGCGGCGGCCTGGTCGGCACCGTGCTGCGCCCGGTCGAGGGCGGCGCGCGCATCGCCCAGTACATGATCGCGATCGCCGACAGGGCGCCCGGGCTGCGGCTCCTGGAACGTACGGTGGCAGGTGCGCCCGGCCTGGTCGCCCAGCACGCGGGCGTCACCGTCACCGTGGCCGCGTTCGACGCCTCCGACGGCCGCGCCACCCGGATCTGGGTGGTCCGCAACCCGGAGAAGCTGCGCCTGTGGACGCCGGGCGAGTGAACGTCCTCACCAGCGCAGAGCCGTGAAATCGATCGGCCGGGGCCGCAGAAGCCCCGTACGTTCCGCCAGCGCCTCCAGCCGCCGGGACATCTCGTCGACGTCCAGCCGGCGCCGGTCGCCGTGCCCCGGCAGCACCCATTCGAACCGCAGCTTCCCCGCCGTCCGCGCCAGCGAGGCGGCCAGCTCCTCGATGGAGTACCAGGTCACGCTCTCCGCGACTTCGAGGTCCTCGGTCGTACGCGACCAGTAGAAGCTGTCGCCGCTGAAGCAGTACCGGTCGTCCGCCAGGTAGAGCACGCTGCCCCGGGTGTGACCGGGCAGCGGATGAGCGGTGACGCCCTCGCCGATCTCCACCGGATCGAGCCCCCGGATCACCTGGTCCGCGTCCGGGACCGCGTCGAGGTCGCCCTCGTGGATCCACAGCCTGGCACCGAAGTGGTCGGCGTAGCGGCGCCCGTGCGCGACGTGGTCGCGGTGGGTGAGCAGTACGTCGGTGACGGGCCCGGTGGCCGACACGTACCGCTCGGCGAGTCCGGGGCTCCAGCGCGGGGTGTCGATCATCATGACCGTGCCGGACGGCCGCCGGAGCAGATAGGAGTTGGCACCGGCGGTGTGCGTGGAGTTGTGCCCGCACACCAGCACACCGTCGTCCAGCGCCATCGGGAACGGGTCGAGCGCCGGGTCCGGCTGTCCGGACGCCGGCCGGATCGAGCGGGTGTGGCAGGCGAAGACGGCGGCGTGTAAGCGCCGGTTCTCCGCCTCGTCGTCCGGCTGCCGCAGGATCCGCGACGTCCCGCTCTCCTCGATGATCAGCTCGGGCGCGAACTGTCGGGCGACGTCGCAGTTGGTGCAGCGGTCGTCCACGTACCAGCCGTCCACGGCAGGGCTCCTTCTTCTCCACGGGAAACGACCCCGTCGAGGGCCGCAGTTCCAGGGATAGCCCATGTGCCGCCGGAATCGGTAGACCGCACCGGCACCCCGAACTCGCACCACACCACCTTTCCCGGGTGCCGCTCCCCCACCCCCACTTGTCGGCGAGCGCCGCCACCAGCCGCAGCCCCGGCCCCCTTTCGGTCTGTCGAGTTGTGAAGACTTCCCGTTTCTGAGAGCGCTCTCAGTCATAAGTCTTGACGCCGGATGCGGCCCTCACGAGAGTGGTTGACCCCCCACACACCTCGGGAGTCCTCTCGTGATTTCGCGCAGACTGTTCCTGACGGGCGCCGCCGCCACCGCGACCGCCCTCACCTACCCGGCCTGGGGCAGCGCCCTCAGCCCGAGCGCCTCCGCCGCCCCCGCAACCTGTGAACTCGCCCTGGAGAACCGCTCGTTGCCGGGCAAGGTCAACGCCTATGTCACCGGCCATGAGCAGGGCACCGACCGCTGGGTCCTGCTGCGGGCCGACGGCAGCGTCTACCACCCCGACTCCCCCGCCGCCCCGCAGACCCCGCTACCGGTCGACTGCGCCATCCCCCTGAACGCGGCGGGCGGCGTTCCGGTGGTCCTGACACTCCCCCAGATGTACGGCGCCCGCGTCTACTTCGTACGCGACGACACGCTCACGTTCTATCTCAACCCCGGCCCCGCCCTGGTCGAGCCGGCGTTCGCGACGTCCACCGACGCCAACTACGGCCGTACGTGGTCCTTCTGCGAGTTCACCTTCAACCCGCAACAGCTGTACGCGAACATCAGCTACGTCGACCTGGTCACCGCACTGCCGATCGGCCTGACCCTGGCCGGCGACGCGACGCACACCGTGGCGCCGCTCCCGGACGGCGCGGTGCAGCGGATCGCGGACGGCCTCACCGCCCAGGCCGCCGCCGACGGCCAGCCGTGGGACAAGCTGGTGATCCGCGGCGCGGACGGCAACGTACTGCGGGTGATCTCGCCGCAGAACCTGATGGCGCCGTTCTTCGACCGCCCGGACGAGATGCCGTTCCGGGACGTGTTCACGTCGTACATCGACCGGGTCTGGGAGAAGTACCGCTCCACCGACCTGCGCATCGACCTCCAGGGCGGCCGGGGAGCACGCACCGGCCGGGTCAGTGGCGACCTCCTGACCTTCGAGGGCGGGCACACCTTCACCAAGCCCGTCTCCAAGGACGTCTTCACCTGCAACCACGGCCCGTTCGCCAACAACCCGGGCGACCCGGACGACAAGAAGGCCCTCCTGGCCCGCCTGGCCTCCGGCTTCAACCGCTCCCTGATGCTCACCCACCCCGACCAGCCGAACGGTACCTCGACCGCCGACTACTACCAGGACCCGGCCACCAACCACTGGTCCCGCGTCGTCCACGCCAACACCCCGATCGGCTACGCCTTCCCCTACGACGACGTCCGCCCCGACGGCGAACCCGACGTCTCGGGCGCCGCCAACGACGGCAACCCGCGCCTCTTCACGGTGACCGTGGGGGCCTGAGCCGGGCGCACAGGTGGTCACGCCCATGCAGGTCGCCCGTCCACACCGAGACGCCAGCGGCGTGGGCGGGCAGACAGTCCACGTCATTGGTCCGACTCGTCCACCCTGAGTCCGGGCTGCGTGACACCAGTCGTCGAACCTGACGGTCAGCCTGACATCGTCGCTCCCGTGGAGGTCGGCCAGGGTGACCATGACGGACCAGATGGGCCCCACTGCTGGCCGGGCACGGCATCGCGACGGCCAAGGCGCTCGACACGAAACATCCTTCGGGGAAGTGCCCACTGGCTCGTACTGCGATGCGACCGGCTGCCCGCAGAGATCGATGAACTCCTGGGGAGGGCGGCAAAGCCGCCGGACAAGCTGCGGATAAAAGCGTCGGGAAAAGGATACTCTTCGTCCCATTCGATTCGCTTGATCTCCACCCAGCTGACCCAGCTCACGCCCATCCCAGCTGTTGTCTCCGCGAGCAATGACCACCGAGGCGAGCTGACCTTTTCGTAGAAGCCGAAAGGACAACGAAAGGCATCATAGGCACCTCGCCGCCCTCAGGCTTTCACCGGCGATCTATCCAGCAGGTGAAAGCCTGAGGTCAGGCCGTCGCGCAGCCCTGCTTCGCTGAGTGCTGGGGCAAATTGACAATTACCAGACTTCCGGCTCCTGCCATTGAACGCACATCGGGCGTCTCCCTCCGGAAGAAAGGAATTCCTTAGCAGCCTGACGCACCAGAGCAAGGGGAATTTCTGCGGTGGCGGGAAACTCGGTTGGATTCTCAACCACAAAGTAGGAAACCTCCGCTCCGCCACTTCCCGAAGATCCGAGTGAGACAAAGTTCTTCTCGTCCATGAAGCTCAGAACGCCTACCTGCCGCTCCCCGTCGGCGCCAACCATGAACTCATGATCAGGAAATCCTGATGGCAGAAGCTCACGCTCCGAGCTGTGCAGAACAGCCAAGTTCTCGAACTCAGGGCCGTTAGCGAGAGCGTCGATCAGCGCGTCGACGTCTTCAGGGGTTCGAACTACCAACGGTTCGTCTGCATGCTGTTCGCGATAGTACGCCTGAACCCTGTCATGCGTCACTTTCCACCCATCCCTGCATGGCCATTTCCGTACGTTCACGAGCTTTAGCCACCTTGCCCGTTCGGCCAGTGTACTGTTAGTTCTCTTTGCCCAGCATGGTGTTGAGTACTTGATCACAACCCATCGGCTGCCTGCATGGGCCTGAAGGTTGTCGATGATGAACTCGGCCTTTTTCATGTCATCCCGAATCATGATGGCAGCAAATTTCTGTTCAGCATCGCTAGCACGGGCCGAGGTTGACACACCCCTAGTGATCCCTGCCTCTCTGAGTCTCTCATTGGCGATTTTTAGCAACTCCTTGTCGAGCACCTTGATTCCGCTTTGGACGGCGTAGATCTGTCCGTCAGCGGCAACACCAAGTCCGGACGTTCCTGAAGGGATTTAACTTGACCACGTCCTTCAGAGACTTCACCGTTGCCCGCGTCGTCCTGGGTGAAGTTGAGGTCCTGCAGCATGTACGGGTGGGTCTGGTCCGTGACGTGGCTGCGGGTGAGACGGCCCGTGCCTGCCTCGTACTTGTTGGTGATGTAGGCGTTCTTGGCACCTGCACCGAGGGTGAGCTGTTCGGTCTGGCCGAGGGCGGAGTAGGAGACGCCCGCGAGGTAGGTGTTCGTGCCGGCGAGTTCGGTGGGCAGGCCGACGGAGTTGTACCTGATTCCGACGATCTCCTTGGGAAGTCCGCCGGCTCCTGGATCCTTGGTGTTACTGAGACTGCCGTCGACGAAGTAGTCCGCGCCGAACGTGAGCGTGGACTGCACCGCCCCGGAGGTAACCAGCGGGTCGTCGCTGGGCGGCACGACTTCACTGCTGATGGCGCGGCCAAGGGTGTCATAGGCCGTGACCTGCTTGGTGTAGGCCTTGCCGGCGGTGCCGCCGACATAGCGGGTCGAAGCGGTGGGCTTGCCCTTGAGGAGCGTGTCGTAACTCCAGTGGGCGATCTTGTCTGCATCCGTCTTCGATGCCTGCCACAGATCGGTCTTGCGGCCGATCTCGTCGTAGCCGTAGAGCGGCCT
>NZ_ML123044.1:211137-212999 GCF_003846175.1 Streptomyces sp. ADI95-17
CACTTCACCCGCGTTTAGACGGTTCCGGTCGTGGCGCCGCAGGCGGTGTCGTTCGGCTGGAACATGGCCGACACTGCGGCCCCGGACGCCGCAGGACAGGTGATCGTTGGTCTGGACGGAGTACTCGTGCTGGCCCACTGCGAGGAACAGGACGCCACCGCGACCTGGAAGAAGACCTTCGGCCACCACCCGCTGATGGGGTTCGTCGATCACGGAAGCGGTTAGAGCGGGAAGCCGGTGGTCGGCCTGCTCAGACCCGGGAACGAGGCAGTAATACCGCCGCCGACCACATCACCACAGCCGAACTCGCCCTGGAGCAACCGCCGAAGAAGTACCGGCGCGGACGCCAGACACTGATCCGTACCGACTCCGCGGGCGGAACACACCCGTTCACATCCCGGCTCGCCCAGCGGGGCAGATGGCTGTCGTGCTCGGTCGGCATGAGCATCACCGACGCCATCCACGAGGCCGTCCTCAAGGCCCTCCCGAACCCCGGCTGACCAGCACGTTCCCATCTCTGCGAGCGGCACCGCCCGACCGGAACCGTGGAACCCGGCGCCCACCCGATGCGACAGCCAGGCCATCAGGCCGGCCACCACCGGCCCGAACAGCCGAAACGGCCCGCCGAAGAAACCGACGGACCGTCGCGAAAGGTCGAGGTCAACGCCCCAGAACCCCTACCGCTTCGGATCAACGTACCTCACCCACCCTCACCCCTCCTCGAACGGATCATGGAAACGCGGATGTTTCTCAGCATTTCCATAAAACAGAACCTTCCTCAACCCTGAAACTAGCAGTGGAACATCCACCTCGGGCGCCAATCCAAGAGTTACCCTCCGCCCAGACAGAGAAAGCTCCTCAACCGCCTCTTCGTTGAAATAGAGGGTAATCGATGCAGGAGTAATCACAACATTTTCCAGCCCTCCGTAATTCACATCACCAGACTCTGTGACAGTACAGTATGAGTCCATTTCAAGGCGACGCGCCTGAGCTGAAGGAGCGGACAGTCGAGATTGAAAGATGAAATACCTTTCGCTCCCTTCGGTATCCTCTGAAATGCCCACCACGAAACAATCATCCGGAACATCAGGAGAGGACGTAACAGTTCGCACCTCCCACTGTCGAGACTCACTCATCATCCGTGCTCCACTGTTTTCCATCCCAACGGTATATAAACGTAGCCCCAGTCTCCTGAGCCGCTCGTGTCATTGACCCCTGACACTGGCTACAGGGCCTCCTGATGGCATTGATTGTCACTGTATCACCAGGGCTCACAGGAGCTAGATTGGCGAACCTGTCGCCATTAATATGCACTGTCGGACTGCCACCAGACATGCGCCCAGCGCGAGCCTTCGTGTGACTTGCCTGGCTATTATTAGGAAAACTTAGAGCCTTTTCCTCTGGAGTTTGCTCACCGCTCCGGAGAGAGTACGAAACCCTCCTTACGCCATATTTATCACGCACCTCCACAGTGGCGAAGTGTGTCGAATTCGTGACCACTCCAGCCATACTCCCTCGACCAGCCTTACTCCCCTTCGGTCGCCCCATTTTCCCAGCACCAAAGAAAGCAGCAAGCGCTGACGGAACTTGATAAGAGTCAGAACCAACATCGTATCCCTGATCGGCCATCCACTCGTCATACTGAGCACCGTAGTCACATCCCGGAGCACCTGCCTCGCCACCTCCTCTACAGTCACTGTCGAATATCCATCCGAAATATTCTGCGGTGCGAGGAACATTCCCGATTGCCCCATAAAAAGCTTCTCCGACGCCGTAGTAGAAATCCGATGCTTGCCCTTTGAGCTGGCCCCATCCGCATTGGAAGTCCCAGAAACCACAGCCACCGCCACCGCCACCGCCAC
>NZ_ML123044.1:213249-214956 GCF_003846175.1 Streptomyces sp. ADI95-17
ACCGCCACCGCCACCGCCACCGCCACCGCCGTGAGTACCTCCGGACTTCCTCAGCGTCGGACTTGACGGCCCAGCCGGCCCTGTCGGCCCACCGTCGCGCCGGGGCTCGCTGTGGCCCGTGCCGTCGTCGATCCACATGCCGGTGGGGTCTGCGGACGTGACCGGGCTGTTGTTGCCGTATGCGTAGCCGTTCAAGGACTGGTGCTGGGCGGGGTCCAGTACCGGGTCGATGCTGATGAACTGGCCGATGGACGGGTCGTATTCGCGGGCGCCGATGTGGGTGAGGCCGGTAGTCGTGTCGGCGGGCTTGCCCAGGAAGGCCTTGTCGTCGGGCCAGGTCGTGGACTTCGCACCGCGCGAGGCGCCAAAGGGGGTGGTGTACCGCTTGGTGGCGTCCTGAGTAGTGGCGTCCATGGCGAGGCTGCTGGTGCCGTGGTGGTCGGCGGCGAGGAAGTTGAGCTTGCTGCCCGCGGCGCCGGACGTTGTGCGGACCGCGATGGTCTGGCCAGCCGCGCTGTAGTAGCGGGTGCCGGTGATCGTCTTGGTCGCGCCCTTGGTGGTGAGGCGTACTTCGGTGGCTCCGAGGTAGAGGACGGTGTCGCCGTCTCCGGTCGCGCGGCGGATGAGGAGTTCGCCGTCGGCGTCGTAGAGGTAGGTGGTGCCCAGGGCGGGTTTGGTGCCGGATGCCGGTTCGGTGGTGGAGGCGAGTTCGCCCTCGGTGTTCCAGCCCAGGGTCTGAGTGCCTTGGGTGCCGGGACGGGATGTGGTGTTGCCCGCCTTGTCGTACTCGTACGTGGCGGCCTTGGCGCCCGTCGTCTTGACGAGCGGGTGGGGCTGGCCGACCGGTGTCTTGTATCCGTACGTGGTGGTGGCGTCGCCCGTGGCCGCGTGGTTGGTCTCGGTGTCGCGCTGGCCGGCGTTGTTGTAGGTGTAGCTGGTCCAGTACGGGGCGGCGCCGTCGAGGTTGGCGGTGGTGCGGCCGCCGGTGGCGCAGTCGGCGGTCTTGGGGGTCCAGGCCTCGGTCAGGCGCCGGTTGGCGTCGTAGCTGAAGCACTGGTTGTCGGCCTTGGTGGTGTCGCCGAGGGTGGTGGGATCGAAGATGGACTGGACGTTGCCCGCGTCGTCCTGGGTGAAGTTGAGGTCCTGCAGCATGTACGGGTGGGTCTGGTCCGTGACGTGGCTGCGGGTAAGACGGCCCGTGCCTGCCTCGTACTTGTTGGTGATGTAGGTGTTCTTGTCACTTGCACCGAGGGTGAGCTGTTCGGCCTGGCCGAGGGCGGAGTAGGAGGCGTCGACGAGGTAGGTGTTCGCTCCGGTGAGTTTGACGGGCAGGTCAGACCTGTAACCGACTCCGATGATCTCCTTGGGAAGCCCACCGGCCCCCGGCTCCTTGGTGTTGCTGAGACTGCCGTCGACGAAGTAGGCAGCGCCGAACGTAAGCGTGGACTGCACCGCACCGGACGTGACCAGCGGGTCGTCGCTGGGCAGCACGACGTCAGTGGTGATGGCGCGGCCGAGGGTGTCGTAGGCCGTGACCTGCTTGGTGTAGGCCTGCCCGGTGGTGCCGCCGACATAGCGGGTGGAGGCGGTGGGCTTGCCCTTGAGTAGGGTGTCGAAGGTCCACTGAGCGAGTTTGTTGGCGTCCGTCCTCGTGGTCTGCCACAGGCCGGTCTTGCGGCCGATCTCGTCGTAGCCGTAGAGCAGCTT
>NZ_ML123044.1:214981-270755 GCF_003846175.1 Streptomyces sp. ADI95-17
TACTTCACCCGCGTGTAGGCGGTTCCGGTCGTGGCGCCGTACGCGGTGTCGTTCGGTTCGGTGCCCGCGTAGGTGCGGGTCTCGGCGGTGCGGCCCAGGACATCGGTGATGGTGCGGGTGGCATTGCCGCCCTTGACGGCCGTGGTGGCGGTCGAGTCACCGGTGTAGCTGGTGGCGGTCGACCAACGGTCCTCACCGAAGACGGTAAACGTGCTGGTCGTCGGACGTGCTGCCTCGTCGTACGTGGTCCGCGTCAGGGCCGGGGTGTGGGCGTAGGAGGCGCGGGCGTACTTGCCGTCCGGAGCGTTGAGGTTGTCGTAGATGTCGGCGTACGTCTCGTAGGCGAGGCCACGTGAGTCGTAGCGGGTGTCGGTCAGTACGCGGCCCCCGAGCGGCGACTCGGTCTGCGTCTGGAGGGGGCGCAGGAGTGCGTCGGTGATGGCGTAGCTGGTCCGGTAGGTCTTGTTGTCGCCCTTGATGGTGGCCACGGAGGTCCAGGGCTGGCTGCCGCGGGCGAAGTTGTAGGCGTACTTCGCGTTCGGAGTGTCCGTTTCCTTGTGGCGGTTGGGCGCCCAGGTGCCGGTGATGCGGCCGAGTGCGTCGTAGCTGTTCTCGGTCTTCTTGACGTTGGCGTCGAGGATGCTGGTGACCGAGCCGCGTGCCGGGTCGACGTAGGTGTACGTCTTGTGGGACTGGCCGTTGGAGGCGAGCTTGGGGGCGGCGACAATGGTGGAGGTGAGCGGGCCGGCCGCTGCAGGGTAGTACGTCGTGGTGGTGGCGTTGCCCTTGGCGTCCGTGACGCTGAGCGGCCGTCCGAGGGTGTCGTGCGTGGTCCTGGTGACCGTCTGCCAGCCGCCGTCGAGGGCAGGGGTGCGGTCGTTCGTACCGATCGCGGCCGGGTATGCCTTGGCCCTGCCGGTCCAGGTGGCAAGGCCTCGGGTCGGGGACTGGGAGGCCGACCAGCCGGTGGCCGTCGCGTTGTCGTACACGGCCGCCGTGTCGGAGAGCACGTCGCCGCGGGTCTTGGAGTCCGCCGGGAGGTTCAGTTTGTCGTCGGTGATGGCGGCCCCGGAGCTCAGGCAGGCGGATCCGACGACGCGGGTGCGGGAGACGAGACTGGTGAGTCCCTTGTCCGGGTTGCGCGCGTACCAGACCCGGGTGCAGGTCTCGTCCCCGGTCTTGGCCTGGTCGCCGATGGCTTCGGACTGGGTGACCATGCCGTACGTGTCGTCATAGGTGTGCGAGGTGTAGCTGCGGCGCCACGTGTTGCTGAGGGGCAGATAGGTGTAGGCGTAGGTGCGGCCGGTGCGGACGAAGTACGCCTTGGCGTTGGCGTAGGACCGCTGCTGGCTGGCGGTCAGCTGGTTCCAGAAGTTGTTGACCGTGACGCTGACCGGCTGGGCACCGTTGTAGGTGATTTCCTCACGCAGGGACCCTGCGTACTGGTCGTAGTCTGTGGCATCCGACACGTCCAGGCCTGCCACGTCGATGCCGGCGACGGTGACGCTTCGGGTGGTGGTGTCCTTGCGTTTGTCGCCGTGCATGCCCTGCATGTACAGGCGGACCGTCTTGGACTGGGGACGACCGGCCTTACCGGTGTAGGCGGTGACCTTCTGGTAGCCGCGCCAGCTGGACCAGCTCCGCTCCTTCTCCGGGGTGAAGGGGTCGTCGTTGTAGTGCCAGCCGGGGCGCTCGTAGGTGTAGGAGTTCTCCACCGTCTCGTTCTGGCCCGCGGGGTCCGCGGTGGACACGGAGATGACGTTGTACTTGTGGAACCAGTCCAGTTGCGAGTCGCCGCCGTTGATGTCCCAGTACACGGGGTAGCAGGACAGGCTGTTGTCGTCCTCGGCCTTCGGCATCTTGCTGCCGCGGACGCACTCCGGCTCGGAGAGGGTGACCGTGGTGATGGCGCCGGTCTCGGTGGTGATGGTGTTGATGCGGGGACGCTTGAACGGGAGGACGTTTTCGCTGTCGGAGGCCACGCGGTTAGGCCGCATGTGGTAGCCGAACTCCACCGGCGGCACGGTGACGGTGCCGCCGTTCTTGCCGGTGCGCTGGAGCGACTTGAGGGTCAGCGTCTTGTCGGACGGGTTGCCGATGTCCGCGCCGTCCAGGAATTCGTAGGTCAGGCTGTAGCTGTCGACCAGCTTGTACGCGTCGGGCTCGGCCGCCGTGGACCATACGTTGGTGTCGATCCCGGTGAGCATCTTGCGGGTGAAGAACGCGGGCCCGGTGGCCAGGCAGTCGGTCTCGTCGGCTGTGCAGATGGCATCGAAGGGGACGTCCGGCCATCTCTTCGCGGTGTCCTCGGTCAGTGAGGAGCAGTCCGTTGCGGTGCAGCGTTCCTTGTAGGTGAACTCGACGGTGCCGGAGGGCTTGCCGGTGAACAGCGTGTCGGAGCGCTGGCCGTACTTGATCTCTTCGAGGTAGCCGCCACGCGTGTAGGCGGCGAGCTTCGTCTTGTCGCCGTTCTTGGCGTAGTGGTTCGTCTCCGCCTTGTACCAGTAGGTGGAGGCGTTGCCCTGGATGTCGGTGACGAGGTCGAGGTTCCAGCGCCATGCCTGGGTCTTGGCGCGGCCGGAGAAGCCTGTTCCGGAGGAATATCCGGGCTCGCCCGAGTCGTCGCCAAAGACGGGGACGGTCCAGACCGAGTTGGTGCGCTCGGTGCCCGCACCGGGGAGTTTGTTCAGGCCGAAGGTGTAGGTGGTGCCGTCGCCGGTGACGACCTTCCAGTACTCGCCCTTGCCGTCTCCCTTGCCACCGACGATGTCGTCGCCGTCGTCGCCGTTGTCGGCGCCGGTCTCGTGGGTGACCCGGGAGGCGTCGTCGTTCTTCAGGTGCCAGACACCCTTGGCGTCGTCCCTGACGAGTTCGGTGGACTTGCCGTTGAGGACGAGGGAGGCGTTCTCGTACTTCCAGCACTGGTCGGACTTGTCGGGCAGGGCGTTGTCCCCGTCCTCCTCGCAAACGCCGTACTTGCGCTCGATGTAGGAGGAGGTGAGGTCGAACCCTTCACCGAGCATGGAGCCCTGGTTGTTGGTGTTCGAGGTGCGCCCGTCCGTGCTGCCGGAGTTGTAGGAGAGCGAGAGCGACGGGGCGGGGCCGGCCGCTGCGGGCGGGACACTGATCGGGTAGGACCAGGTGAATGCCCCTGAGGAACCGCCCGCTTCCCAGCTGGAAGAGGCGGCTAGGGGGGTTGCCTTGTAGTCACCGGACGCGGATGCCGGAGCATCGGCGGTAGCCGTCACGGCGAACACACCCGCCGTCGGAGCAGCGCTCTTGGCAACGGTCGTCTGCGCCAGGGAGACCTGCGCGGAGACGCTCTGCTTCTTCGCGTCGTTCCTGGACGGGACGGGCGTCTGCGTGCGGCACTCGGCCTTCTGCGGGCTGCTGAGCGCGCAGGCGGGCAGGGAGACCAGGCCGAGGCGAGATCCCCAGTTGCCACCGATCGTGTCGGCGAAGGTGGAGTAGTCGACGTTGATTCCGGCGGTGCCGGGGGATTCGGCCGAGGCGGTGAACACGATGCCGGTGACACCCGCGTTGCGGGCCGTCTTCTGGTCCAGCACGTTCACCGTGGCGGCGCCTGCGGCGGCAGCGGCCGGCTTTCCGCCGCGCGCGGCGGCCTTCGCCGGGCGGGGGGCTGTCACCAGGACGGGGCCCGTTCCCGGCTTGCCGGATATCTTCTGCGTGCTGTGTGAAGCCTTCAGCCAGTGGGCGGCGCGCTCGCTGCGTGCCTGTGCGGCCTGCTTGTCGTTGGCGGCTCTGTTCTTCGCCACCCGCTCGCGGGCCTCCTTCGCGCCGAACGCGGAGACCGTCCTGACCTTGCTCACGCGTGGGGCTGGGACGTCCGGGCGCCCCAGCGGTTCCGCCGCGACGGCAAGAGGGGTGAGACCCGCAGGCACGGACAGGATCAGGACCAGCGCTCCGACCAAGGGGATGCGGAGTTTCCGGGTGCCCGGGGCAGAGCGGCGTCTTCCGCCGTGTTTCAGAAACGAGGGGAAGGTTCTGGACACAGACACGTCTTCTTCTCCAGGGGATGCCGCCGTCCGGCAACGAGCGGCGGCGATGTGGCGGAGCGGGGCTGGAAGCTGGCGGGGGCCGTCATGAAGTCCGGCCCCCGCTCCATGCGCGGTCGGGTACGGGGCAGGAAAGGTCAGGTGCCGACGATGTCGCTCACCTGGGCTTCGTCGCCCAGCGCTCCCGACCAGATCCGGATATCGCCGATCCGCCCGGGCAGGTAATTGCCCCAGGCGCCGAGGTATCCCTTGCCGACGGAGAACTCACCGGTGCCGACCTGCGCGGTGTAGGCCACGGGATCCTTGCTCTGGGGGTCCGCGGTGAGATAGAGCTGAATGGTGCCGTCCTGGGCGTCGTAGATACCGGTGAGGCGGACCTCGGAGTCGAGGACGGCGTCCTCCCCGCTGACGACTGACGCCCCTGTGCCGTCCGCGGTCAGGCGGCCGAAGTGCCACTGGCCCACAGGCACGGTCTTGTTCACGGGGTTGCCGTTCTCGTCGATGACCGGTTCGTCGTTCTCGTCGAGCGCGGGTTCCTGCCGGGTGCCGGTCTTCTCGAACCACAGGCTCCAGGAAGATCCGGTGGCCGTGCGCTGGCCGAGGATCTGGGCTCTGTAGCCATCCGGCTTCTTCACCATCCCGGCGGCGTCGACGACGGCCTGCGTCGTCACCGTGAACGAACCCGAGTCATCGACCACCGGGCCCGACGCGCTCCCGGCCCCTGCTGTGCCGTCCAGCACCAGTTCGTCGCCGACCAGCGAGGCGCCGGAGGAGAGAGACAGAGTTCCGTCGTAACCAGGCGCGCTGTTCGTCAGGGACGTGCCTGTTGCCTGAGCGGGGTTCCACGAGGCGACGAGCTCCGCCGCAGGCTTTCTGTCTGCGTCGAGAAGCCTGCTCTCCTGCTTCACCTGCAAGTCGGTCAGTGCCTCCTGCCACACCGCGGCTTCATCGACCACGCCCGGGAAGTAGTCCGCGTACGTGCCCGACGATTGAGCGCGACCGATCTGCAGCGGACCGGTCGCCGCCCATGACGCTGCGAAGGGTGTGGTGCCCTGAAGCCGACCATTGACGTACAGACTGATCGTCTTGTCCATGGAGTTGAACACGCCTGCCAGGTGGGTCCACACCTTGGGCACTGCCTGGTTCTTGGAGCTGACCCGTTGGTAGGACGGCGTCCCGCCGGCCGGTGTGTCAGCGGTGGCCTCGCGGAAGGACCACTTCTTGGTGCTCTGCTCGTAGCCCAGGTGGAACGGACTGCGATTCACTCCGTTCTGACCCAGCACGGTGGCGTCCTGAGAAGCCGAGCCCAGGCGGACCCACGCGGCCACCGTGTACGAGGCGCGGGTGTCGATGACGGGACCCGCTGTCGCGGCGTAACCCGTGGTGCCGTTGAGACTCAGGCCGTTGTCCGTGACCTTTTCGGCCGGGGTGCTCTCCGTGGCCGGCTTGACCGTGATCTCGCCACGGCGTCCCTGGGTCGTTCGGACCGCGCCACCGGCGAGGGTGGCGTTGTCCTGGAGCTTCGGGTCGGTGGTGGAGGAGTCCACCGCCTCGTTCCCCGTGTCGTGGAAGTTCCATCGTCCGACCGGCCCGTCGCCCTCCTTGACGACGAAATCAACGGAGTTGTGGGCTCCCGGGCCGTTGTTGTCCTTCGCCTCTACATCCAGGGTGATCGTGCCCGAGGTCGGCGGAACAGGAGCGATCTTCACGGTCGCTCCGGGCACGTAGGCCGACCATGCCGTGTCGGTGGACAGCTTGTACCGGTACGCGGTGTTGACGTCCCCGGCCGCCGGGCCGAGGGTGAAGGACCCCGCCTGGCCAGGCTTGCCTCCTGGGACACACGCGTTCGGCAGGCACAGGCTGTACGGGCCGGTGGCGTTGAACGTGATGGTCGGGGGCTTGGGTGCCTTGCTGTCGACCTTGAAGTAGCACCAGCCGGTTGTGGAAGCGTTCGACGGACCGGCCAGGTATTGAGACCCGTAGTACGACCGGATCCAGGCCCGGTAGCGGTACACCGTGTTCTCTTCCAGTGTTGCGGAGAACGAATCGGTGGCCTTGAAGTTGTCGCCGACCGGAGTGGACGGGACCAGCATGTCTTCCACTGCCTTGGTCCAGGTCGTGCCGGTCTTCTTGTCCAGGGACATGACGATCCGCAGGCTGGCCCCTCGTTCTCCACCTGATTCCGTTTGGGTCGTGGCGGTCAATGCGGGGGTGGGATCGGTGGCGATCGCCGGGGCGGACTCGTTGGTCGTGCACGTCTGGCTGGACCCCGTGACCAGGCCGATGGCGCTCGGCTTGGCCGGCTTGCCCACGTAATCAACGCTCAGGACCGCGTCGTCGTCGAAGCGCTTCCACGAGACCGTGTCCTTCTCGTCCTTGGCCATAAGCATCAGCGTCAGGCGTGAGATCTTTCCGGCGGCGAAGTTCCGAACGGTCGGCGTCAGGTTCTCGTCCGGCTCCGCCGCGTTGTCATGGAACTTGATCGGAGCGCGCGGCTGGGACGGACTGCAGTTGCTGCCGCGGCCCGCGGACACGTTCCGGTCGCCCATCTGGTCCAGCTTTGTGGGGCCGGGCCACTTCGACGACGGCGAGATGTTGTTCGTACGCTCCAGATCGACCCACCGCGCGTCGCAGGAGAACGACCACGTCTCCGTGATATCGAACCGGGCGTCCAGAATGTGCTTCCCCTTCAGATTGGCCGGGTCGAATTCGAAGTACATCCGGTTCACGTATCCGCTGCCGCAGTAGTACGAAATGCCGCCGATCACCGCGGATCCGCACTTGCCCACGCTCATGCCGTTGTCGCCGCCGGAGAAGTTCCAGAACACGTCGCCGTCCGAGGACAGCACGGTGCGCTCCGACTCGTTGAGCTCGATCGACGGATCGATGTACAGCGGGAAGTCCGACTTGTCGGTGGCCGACAGCAGTTCAGGGTCCGGCGTGACCGTCACGGTCTTCTCCGTGACAGCCAGATCGAGAACCGAGGACGTGTCGCCCGCCCCAGGGCCAGCCAACGGGTCGCCTTCCTCTGCAGGGCCAGCCGGCACCGGCTCGCCCGCATCGGCCTGGGTCGGCCCGGCCAGGTACAGCGACTGCTGCGCGGCGGCGGGGGCGGCGTCGTCCCCTGCGGAGTTCCACATCCGTGCCGCGGGTGAACGGAACACCGGACGCCCATTGCCGTCCAGCGCGTCCACCCCGCCCCCCGCTCCGGCCCGGACCGTCAGGTTCTCCGCGCCGAGCCGGTATTCGATACGGTTCAGCGCCGGGTTCGCCGCAGCCTCGGCCGTCTTCACCTCCAGCACCTGGCGGAAGCCCTCGACCGTCGCGGTGAGGACCAGATCCACATCGGGCAGAACGTTCTCGTACACAGCGCGGGCGCCATCGAGCCGCGGAGCGGGCAGGGCGCCGGGCCAGCCCAGCGACACCGACTGCGTGCCCTCAGCGATCGTGACCAACTCTCCGTCAGTGCCGCCGGAGGAGAACGAGAGGCCCACGGCAGCCGCCTTCGGACCGACCGAACCGTCGGTATTCTTCACCAGCGTCGCGTCGGGTTTCACCCAGCCACCGCCCTGGGTGGCGACCCGTACCGGCGCAACCGACTTCTCCAGCGTGAATGTCGTCCCGTCAGGGTTCGCGAACACCGTCTCCCGCTCTGTCCGCTCCTCCACGACTTCCACACGCTCACCCGATGCGGCCGCCGCCCTCGACTCCGGTGAGGCCGATTCCTTCGCAGCGTCACCGACCGCTGCGGGAAAGGCTGTTGCCTGCCAGGTCAGAGCAGGTACCGAACCCATCACCGTGGCCGTGACGGCCAGCGCACACACACCGTGACGCGCTCGACGCCACAACCCACCGTTCACAGATCCCGCCCCATTACCCACATAGCCTTCACAAAAGTCAGCCAAATGTCGGGGCGAGATCATGGGCGGTCAAGAGTGACGTGCGTCACTCCAACGGGGGCTTGCGGCAGCTAAGCCGCCGAGCCCGCCACGCGAGTGCGGCCGACCCGACCGCGAGAAACAGGCCGTGAGGTACTTAAATTCATGGAAGCGCTTGCCTCAGTCGACCGCTTCGTCCCCCGACCCGCTCGCGTGCGGCAGGCGGGATCTCTACCTCAAGCCGAACCATCTTCCGCAATGCAAATCTCACTCAAGCCGCGTCAAGGCCCTGCCAAAGGGGGGCACGCGGACAACTTGCGGAGGCACAACTACCAATCGGAGGAGAGCAGAAGGAAGTCACCGCCACGCCAAGCCGACCAACGCATCGCCACTCTGCGTGACGAATCCGCAACCACAACGATTCGGGTGAGGCTCAGCCAGGTCGTCGGCACACGAGCTGCCGAACCTGAGCCACGGGGACCGGCAGCGGGCTTTCAACGAACCGCAGAGTCCGGGCGCCGCCTCCCACTAGCAGGCGGCCACCACCTCCTGTGCCGAGTGGACCCGCGTGTACGCTGCCCGGAATCCGGACCGTCCCCGATGAACGGATCGACCTCGTGCACGTTGAATTCACCGGCCGCGTCATCGAGTGGCGGGGGCCTTCGCCGTTCTACTTCGCCGCCGTCCCCGCCGAACAGGCCGCCGACATCCGCGAGGTGGCCGCGCTGGCCACGTACGGCTGGGGCGCGGTCCCGGTGGACGCGCGCATCGGCGAGACCGCCTTCACCACGTCGCTCTTTCCCAAGGACGGCAGTTACCTGCTGCCGCTGAAGAACGCGGTCCGTAAGCCGCAGGGCCTCTCGGCCGGTGACGAAGTGACCGTGGCCATGACCGTTCAGCTGTAGCCGTCAGACGGGCGGCATCAGGTCGCTCTCGCTGATGGTGTACGCCAGCTGGGGGTAGACGAAGTCCGATTCATTGTTCTCACGGCGCCGCAGTCGGTAGAACTCGCCTCTCTGATAGTCGTCGGCCGACACGAGGCGCGCACCCTGCGGGAGGTACGCCTTTCCGTCGCGAAACCGTACGAAGGTCTTCGACGTCCGGAACGTCACGCCCAACCACTGGTTGTCCGGCGTCCCGACGGGCGCGTCCAAGACGATCTTGTGCCGAAGTCGCCGATTCGATTCGACGGAGAACGCGACGATGCTGTTGTGGGCGAGGGGGATCTCGAACTTCTCGCCCTCGGACCCCTTCGATTCGAAGATCAGCTTCCTCGGCGGGCCCGCTTCGGGGTGTCGGTAGCAGGAGAAGACGGCGATGAACGACTCGTCGGCCAGATCGAGGGCCTGGTCGGAATGGCCGCCCATGGTTCTGTAGGCGTTCGTGTAGCTCTCGATGAGGGCGTTGTTGAAGCCGACCGGAAGCGCCGCCCGTTCTTGAATCCGTTCTTGGATCTGTTGCGCCAGCCGTTCGTGCACCGCCCGGAAACGCTGCGCCGGACTGCTGTATCGAGTGGTGGTACGTACGAGAGGCACACCGTCCGCCTCGTCGGCCCTGGTGAGCACGGCGCCTCGCCGGCCTTTTCCCACGTCTTCCAGACGGGCCGACTCGGACAGCTCCGCAAAGGGATTCTCCTCGGTCGGCAGAGCGTACGAGAGAATCTCGTCCGAGATCCTAGACGTGGGGGGCAACGTAGTCTCCCGAGTTCATGCTGAAGAGGAATTCGTCGCCGTATTCGATGAAGGACGAGGTCCTGTTCTCCTCGGCGTACCGCCTGCGCAGCTCGTCCATGCCCTCCGGTGTGGGTGGCCCCAGCTTCACCGGATCTCCGTCTCCGGCCGCTTTGAGGTACGTCTGGCCGTCCTTGTGAACGGCTTCGGCGCTCGAACAGCGCACCACGTATCCCAGGCGGGTCGGGAGCAGTTCGGCGTCCAGCGACGAGGGCCGGATCTCGTGCGTGTACAGGCGGTTGGTGGACAGCGGCATGAAGAACACGGAGCCGGGGTGGAGAGTCAGGGTGAACTGCGCGGGCAGTGCGATCCCGTCGTGTTCCGCGGTCGGATCCTTGAGGCGGAAGTGGAGTCTGGTCAGCCCGCTGGCGCCCTTCACGCCGTAGTCGAAGGCGTCTTCGGCCAGGGGCTTCAGCTTGTCGAGCCGGTCGTAGAAGGTGCAGAAGGCCATGATGCCGTTGGCGGGCATGTCCTTGGTCTTGTCGGCATGGGCCGAGATCTTGGCCTTGGACTGCTTGCGCCCGGCCGTGGCAAGGGTGTTGTGGTAGATCTGGGCGAGAACGTGATTCAGCGGCGCCTGGTTCCGGAAGACGGCGGCGGCCTCGCGGTTCAGCTCCTCGACGATGCCCGTGTCGGTCGGGCGGAAGCCCTCGGTCGGCCCCGAGAGGTTCGTGGAGCACCGGAGCAGGCGGAAGTGCAGTTCGTCACCGTTCTGTGTGACGGGCGTCAGATAGATCCCGCTGCGACGGGCCGTTCCGGGCTTGGTGGACTCCGTCAGGGACTGGAATTCGTGCTCCGCACCGATCCGCCCGAAGTGATCGGCGCCGAGGCCGAAGAAGCGGCGGTAGTACACGCCGACGCCGTGTACGCGGAGGGGAACCCGGCCGAGGTCGACGGGGGTCCAGGGTCTGTCGTCGTCCTCGTGGTAACCCTGCGACAGCTCCTGGACCACGAACACCCGAGCTGCCGCCCGCAGTTGGCCGGTGCTGAACTTGGACACGTCGCCGCACAGGTAGACGGTCCGCTGCGCGAGGTCGGTCGAACCGGAGGCAAGGTCCTCCGGCGTGATCGTGGACCCGAAGAAGTCCCTGACCACGTCATGGTCCCGCAACGCCGAAGGCGCGACCAAGATGTTGCCCGCATCCTCGATGCGGGCCTCCGCCGACTCCGTCGTGTACATCAAACCGCACCTTCCATTCGCACCGTTCGCACTCCGGACACGGACCCGCGGAGCCGCCCTCTCCTCAGCGCTCCCGCGTGTACGTCACGATCCACGCGACGGTGAAGACAACTCCGAGCACCCCCACGCCGAAGATGCCGGCGGCCTTCCAGATCCCCTCCCCGGCCATCGCGGCGCGCACCCCGCCGGCGAGCCCGCCGACGGCCATGGCGACGCCGAGGACGAACGCCCGTGATCCCCGGGGGCTCAGCCAGTGCGACAGGCTCGGACGGCGGCGGCCGGGCGGCGGCGGGCCTGCGGAGTGCGTCACCGGTACCTCACCTTTCCCGGTTCTGCCGGGGCTTCCACGCGGGTGTCACTGAGTTCCTTCTTCGACGGGGTGTAGTAGAAGTCGATCCCCGTCGCCACCACGGCGACCGGTGCACCGAATATCTTGCCGCCGAACTTGCCGATCGAGTTCATGAACGTGGGGCGGTGGTGCTTCCCCTTCACGTCGCTCAGGATCGATCCCTTCTCCAGATGCTTGCTGGCCTCGCCCGCGGCGTAGGCGGGCGAGCCGCCGATGAGTCCCTGCGCCGTGCCGTTGAGGTCTCCGTGCAGGAACGACTCCCCTGCACCCATCCAGGACCGGTAACTGAGGAACTCGGCAATGGGTTTGATGGTGCCGCTGCCCCACTTCTTGGGGGGCTCGTACTCCGTCTTGTCCAGCTTCGTCCGCTGTTCCTGGACCATGCCCGTCTTCGCGTCCTTCAGCGAGCCGTAGTGCATGCTGCTGAACTCGTGCGGGTCCTTGGTGAGGTCTCTCAGTCCCCAGGCGCAGAGCGCGTCGGCGTCGACCGCGCGCTGGAGAATGGCCTCCAGCCGATCGACGAGTGCGTCGACGTCACCCTGGGCCGCGCTGGAGCCCTCCGGGTGCGTGATGACTCCGTCCGGGTCGATCTTGAGGCCGTGCGGCGGGTTCTCGTAGATCGTTTCGAGATCGGCCTTGGCCCGCGTCAGCTCACCGTAGGCGTCCTTGAGGATGTTGACGATGCTCTCGGCCTGGATCACCGCATCGGTGAACTCGGCCGCCGTCCTCGTGACGAACGGCTTGGTGACGGAAGCGTTCTCGCCCTTCCAGGCCGTCCCTTGCGCATAGGTACTCATGTCCCCCGCGTCCTTGGCGAGTTCCTTGAGCTTTTTGACCATGGCGACCCAGTCGTCGATCGCCGAATCGAGCGGCTTGGTCTTCAGGTTGAGAAGCTGCTGGAAAACCAGCACCGTGCACCTCGCCCGGGTGGGGAATGAAGGACAGTGAGCAGAAAGGGAAAGAAGGGTGGATCAGATGATGGGGCCCTCGGCCTTCGGGATCGAGGGCTTGGTGTCCTCTTCGGGGACGTCGTAGTAGCCGACGATCTTGGACGCGCTGACCTGGGCGGCGACCCATTCGTCGTCCTTCTTCTTCGACGCCTTCGAGAAGTCGAGGTGGTTGGAGATGTGCGCGCAGGCGTCGGTCAGCGTCCCGACCTGCTTGTCCCAGGCCTTGGATGCGGCGGTCAGCGCCTTGCCCATCTCGAACCCGTCCGACGCAAGGCTCGTACCGGCGGCCTCGGTCGTGGTCCGGGCGTGCTTGCCGTCGGCCTTCAGGTTGTTGTGCAACCGGTAGGCGAAATGACCGATCTTGCCCAGCTCGTCGTCGTGGACGACGAGGTCCCCGCCGGACGGCCCCGCTCCCGGGCCCTCGGCCGGCGCGCTGTTCAACTGCATGCGGGCGGCCGCGTCCGCCTTGAGGCCGGCCCACTCCTCTTCGAAGGACATGAACCCTCCCGTTGATCGCGATGGCTGGTCAGCTCGGGTCGGAGCCTCGGCAGTTGACCATGCTAATCCGTCACGCGTTCGGATCGACGGGGCGCCCCCGTCGGCCGGAAAGCAGAGCGGGGTGCCCCTGTCCGGCGGACAGAGGCACCCCGTGCGGGCCGACGTGCGCGGAGGTCAGCAGCCGCCGCAGTTGTAGAACGTCACGTCCCAGTGGTTGCCCTCGTCGGCGTAGACGTTGCCGGAGCCCGCCTGGTACTGGGGGGCGCCGTCACCGCGTACACCGATGTAGGTGAAGACGTTGTGGACGTAGTTGGTGAGGCAGGTCGACTTGGCGAAGTCGAGCTTGTAGCCGTTCCAGTGCGAGTACGTGCCGCCGGCGTGCCCCGTCTCGGTGCCGCCGGTGATGTTCAGCGCGCAGCCCGTGGCGCCCTTGAGGGTCTGGGCGCCCTGGGCGGTGGCCAGGTTGAGCTGGTCGAACGAGGTGCAGGTGGCGACGTTGCGGTCGGAGCAGCCGCCGGAGGACGACCAGGTGACTCCGGAGGAGCTGAACCGGGCGGTGGCCTCGGCGTGCGTGAGCTTGGTGGCGGCGTGGGCCTGGGGGGCGCCACCGCCGAGGACACCGACGCCCGGGGCGAAGAGAACGCCCAGGACGAGGGCGAATGCGGTCAGGACGGGGCGCAGTCTCATATGGGACAGCATGGGGGGACTCCTCCTGCTCATGACAAGTAAGGGCATGCAGATACTGCCCGAGTTCTACGCGCGTCCGCCAGAGGGGGACGGCAACGACCGGCAGCAATTGAGCCGACGTTCGGCCCGCGTTCACAACACCCCCACTCCTAGATGTTGAAGGTTGAACTAGATCGCGCTACAGTCATTCTCGTTGAAGGTTAAACAATCACTTCGACCCCGCTCGATCACGTCCCCCGAGGAGGAGCCATGGCTCTGTTCAACCGCAAGAACAACAACGCCCCGTCCGCCACCGCGACCATCGCCCCCGCCGTGGACCCGGCCCTGGCCGCCCTCACCGGCGAGTACGCGATCGACCCGGCGCACAGCAGCATCGGCTTCACCGTGCGCCACGCGATGGTCACCAATGTGCGCGGCTCCTTCGGCGAGCACGAGGGCACGCTGAAGCTGGACGGCTCCGACCCGGCGAACTCCACCGCGTCCATCGACGTCAGGATCGCCAGCATCGACACCGGCATCGCCGACCGCGACGGCCACCTGGTCAGCGGCGACTTCTTCGACGCCGAGAAGTTCCCGCTCATGACGTTCCGCTCCACGCACGCCGAGCAGCTCGGCGGTGACACGTACCGCGTCACCGGTGACCTCACCATCAAGGACGTCACGCGTCCGCTCTCCATCGACCTGGAGTTCAACGGCTCCGCCACCGACGTCTACGGCAACGAGCGGGTCGGCTTCGAGGGCAGCGCCGACATCCTGCGCTCCGACTGGGGCCTGACCTGGAACGCGGCGCTGGAGACCGGCGGCGTGATGGTCAGCGACAAGGTCAAGCTCAACTTCGACATCTCCGCGATCAAGTCCGCCGTGACCCAGGCCTGACGCCCCACGCCGCCCCACGCCTGAACCCGAGCGCGCCCGCTCTCTCCTCCCCCGCCGGGGAGGGAGGCGGGCGCTCGGCGTTGCGGGGCGGGCCCGGCCGGGGTCAGGCGCGGCGGGCGGCGACCGCGCGGTTCACGTCGTCGGTGATCAGGTCCGCGTTGATCGCGGCGGCGGCCTGCACCCCGGCTGCGGCGGCGATCACGACCTTGCCCTTCGGATCGGCGACATTGCCGGCCACCCAGATGCCGGGCACCTCCGTCTCCCCGGCCGGATCGGCGGCGACGTACGTACCGATCACCTCGCCGCCCATCTTCAGTTCGGCCGCCCCCAGGCCCAGACCCGCCAGCACGTCCGCGCGGCCGATGAGGCCGGTCTGCACCACCACGGCCTCGCGCGGGACCACCCGGCCGTCGGCCAGCCGCACCCCGGTAAGCCGGTCGTCCGTCACTTCGAGGCCGGCCACCTCGCCGTCGACCACGGCGATGCCGCGGGCGGCCAGCTGCTCGTACTCTTCGTCCGTGGGCTCGGGCCCGGTGTGGCGGAAGAGAGTGATGTCCTCGCTCCACTGGCGCCACATCAGTGCCTGGTGCACGGCCAGCGGGCCGGTGGACAGGACGCCGATCGGGCGGGAGGCCACCTCCCAGCCGTGGCAGTACGGGCAGTGCAGGACCTCGCGCCCCCACCGTTCGGCCAGGCCCGGCACCTCGGGCAGTTCGTCGACCAGGCCGGTGGCCACCAGGAGCCTGCGCGCCACGACCGGGTCCCCGTCCTTCCGTTCGACCCGGAATCCCGCGCCGTCGGGCAGCCGCTCGGCGGCCACCACGGCATCCTGGACGACCTCTCCCCCGTAGCGGGTCACCTCGTCCCGGCCGATGGCCAGCAGCTCCGAGGGCGGGGTGCCGTCGTGCCCGAGGTAGCCGTGCATGTGCGAGGCGGGGGCGTTGCGCGGGTGTCCCGCGTCGATCACCAGCACCCTGCGCCGCGCCCTGGCCAGGGTCACGGCTCCGCTCAGTCCGGCGGCGCCGCCGCCGATCACCACCACGTCGTAGGGGCGGTCCGCGCCGCCGGTCATCTCCCGGTCGCCGGTCGCGCCGCCGGTCATGTCGCAGGTCGCATCGCCGGCCATGTCGCTCATGAGGAGCACCTCCCTTTCGCCTTGTCCTGAGAGGGTCCGCGACATGGCGCGAAATCAGCAAATATCATTGCTGGAGTGGCAAATCATGCGGGAGGTGGCGCTAGAAGCCGTCGAGCAGCGGCTCGTCCGACCCGGACTCGCCGACCGCCTGCTCGGACCAGATGACCTTGCCCGTCTCGGTGTATCGGGTCCCCCAGCGTTCGGCGAACTGGGCGACGAGGAACAGGCCACGGCCGCCCTCGTCGGTCGTCGCCGCGTAGCGCAGATGCGGGGAGGTGCTGCTGCTGTCGGAGACCTCGCAGATCAGGTTGCGGTCGTACAGCAGGCGGACCTCGATGGGCGCCGTGCCGTAGCGCACCGCGTTGGTGACCAGTTCGCTCAGGATCAGTTCGGTGGCGAACGCCTCCTCCTCCAGGCCCCGGTCGGTGAGCCACTGGGCGACGTTCTTGCGGACCCCGGCGACGGCCGCCGGGTCGGTGGCCACCGCCCACTGCGCGACCTGGTCGGGATCGAGCGTGCGGGTGCGGGCCACGAGCAGCGCGACATCGTCGTTCGGCCGGTCGTGCAGCAGTGCGTCGAGCACGTCGTCGCAGGTCTCCTCCGGTGTCCGGTCGCGGCCGGCGAGGGAGTCGCGCAGCAGGGCGAGACCGGTGTCGATGTCCCGGCCCCGGCGTTCCACGAGCCCGTCCGTGTAGAGGACCAGCCGGCTGCCCTCGGGTACGTGGAACTCGGCCGCCTCGAAGGGCATGCCGCCGATGCCGAGCGGGAGTCCGGTCGGGACCTCGGGGAACTCGACCGTGCCGTCGGGCCGGACCAGCACGGGCCCGGGGTGGCCGGCCCGGGCCACCGCGCAGTTCCCGGAGACCGCGTCGTAGATCGCGTACAGGCAGGTGGCTCCGGCGATCTCCGCACCGTGGTCGTCGGCCTCGTCCCGGTCGATGCGGCTGACCATTTCGTCGAGATGCCCGAGGAGTTCGTCGGGGGCGGGATCCAGCGAGGAGAAGTTGTGGACGCTGGTGCGCAGCCGCCCCATGGTGGCCGCGGCGTGCAGCCCGTGCCCGACCACGTCGCCGACGACCAGCGCCACCCGGGCACCGGACAGCGGGATCACGTCGAACCAGTCGCCGCCCACCCCTTCGTACGCGGGGAGATAGCGGTAGGCGACATCGAGGGCGTTCTGCTCGGGCAGGCCGCGCGGCAGCAGACTGCGCTGCAGGGTCACGGCCAAGGAGTGCTCCCGCGTGTAGCGGCGGGCGTTGTCCACGCCGACCGCGCCCCGGGCCACCAGTTCCTCCGCGAAGGACAGGTCGTCGTCGTCGAACGGCTCCGAGTCGCCCGAGCGCCAGAAGTTGGCCATGCCCAGCACCGTGCCGCGGGCGTGCATCGGCACCGACACCAGCGAGTGGAACCCCTGCTCCCTGAGCCGCTCGGCCACGTCGGGGTCCCAGTTCCGCCAGCCCAGCCTCCTGAAGTCGCCCTGCAGATCTGCGTCGTCGCTGTGCACCCGCATGGCCCGGGTCCTGGTGGGGACGAAGCCCACCGGATGGCCGACCGGGTACAGCGGGTGATCCGGACGGACCGACGCGACGGCGGTGCGGCGCATCTCCAGCGTGCCGCCGTCCGGGGTCACCGGCTCGTCCCCGTGCAGTACGGGGTCGGCGAGGTCGACCGTCGCGGCGTCGGCGAAGCCGGGGATCGCCACTTCCGTCAGCTCCTGGGCCGTGCGGGTCACGTCGAGAGTGGTGCCGATCCGGGCGCCCGCCTCGTACAGGAGCAGCAGCCGTTCGGTGGCGTACTCCGCCTGTCCCGTGACCGCGCGGAGTTCGGTGGTGTCCCGCAGGGTCACCACGGTGCCGGGCGGCCCGCCGCGCGTGTCGGTCGGGCGGAGGTTGACGGCCAGCAGCCGGTTGCCGGACCGCAGCACCTCGTCCGTGACGGTCCGGCCGGAGACCAGCAGTTCCGCGGTGCCGGGGTCCAGTCCGAGGCCCGCCACCGGCCGGCCCTCCGCGTCCGGGGGCAGGTCGAGGAGCCTGCGGGCCTCGTCGTTGGCGAGGGTCAGCCGCCGGTCCGCCTCGACGATGAGGACGCCCTCGCGGACCGCGTGCAGCACCGCGTCGTGGTGCTCGTACATCCGGGTCATCTCGGCGGCCCCGAGGCCGTGGGTCTGGCGGCGCAGCCGCCTGCTCAGGAACGCGGCGCCGCCCGCGGTGAGCGCGAGGGCGACCGCCGCCGCACCCGCACTGAACGGGATGGAGCGGTCCGCGACGCTGTTCACCGACTCGACGTCGATCCCCACCGAGACCAGTCCGGCGACCGAGCCGTCGGGCCGGGGCACGGGCACGACCGAGATGACCGTGCGCCCACGGCTGGCGGTGACGGTCCGGGTGAAGCCCGGCCCGGTCAGCGCCTCCTTGTAGGGGCCTATGACGTGCTTGCCGATCAGCGCGGGGTCGGGGTGGGTGTAGCGGATGCCCTGGGGGCTCATGACGACGACGTACTCGACGTGGGTCCGTTTGCGCACCTCCTCGGCGCGCGGCTGCAGGATCGCGGTGGGGTCCTTGCTGTCCAGCGCGGCGGCGGTCCCGGGTGCGTAGGCGAAGGTCTCGGCGACGCTCAGGGTGTGGGCCCGCGCCTCGTCCATGGTGTCGCGGCGGCCCTGCACCACCAGGGCGACCGCCCCCGCCACGACGAGCAGCAGCACGAGGCCGAGGATGAAGACGAAGACCTGGCCGGCCACGGTGCGCACATTGAGCAGGGAGCGCAGTTGGCGGCCCGGGGACGGGTCGCTCAGATCCCGGCCGGACGGCGCGGGCGCCTGTCGGCCCGGGCGTCCTTCATCGGGCCGATGTGATCGGCGGGCGGAGCGTCGCAGCCTCGCCCGGAATCGGCCGATACCAGACATAACTTCAGGTCTAGCATGAATCGCACCTGCCCGAGCGGTCACCGGTCGCCGGTCGGCGGCTCAGAACCCGCCCCCGTCGAACCCGCCGCCGCCCCCGAAGTCGCCTCCCCCTCCGAAGCCTCCGCCGTCGAAGCCCGAGGAGTCGAAGTCGGCTCCGGAGAAGTCGCCGCCGCCCCAGTCCCCGCCGGAGCCGAAATCTCCGCCGCCGTACTCCGCCGCGTACGCGGGGCTCGACAGCATGGAGCCGAGCAGCGTGCCGACGAGCAGGCCGGGGAGCAGGCCGCCGCCGAAGTAGCCGCCCGCCCACGGACCGTAGGCCGGGCCCGCCTCCCAGTACGGGCGGCGGCCGTCGGGGGTGTCGACGGTGCGGCTCAGCGGTTCCTCGCCGACGCGCAGCCGGACCTCGTCGGCCGCGCAGACCGGGACCTCGCGTGCGGTGCCGCCGGACGGGGACCAGTGGACGTCGGCGACCGAGGGGCCGTGGCGCGGGTCGAAGAAGCACGGCGGGCGGCGGGCCGGCAGTTCGCCGCCGGTCCGGCGGGCATCGAGGACCGCGAGGGAGAAGCGGCCGTCCTCCAGGGCCTGGGTGACCCCGCGTACGTCGGACGGGTGGCGGGCGGCCGACATGCGGGACTTCGCGGTCTCGTACGAGTCGAGCGCCCGCTCGTAGTCCGCGCGCATGACGTCGTCGGCGCCCGCCTCGGCGGGATGGAAGTCGAGCCGGTCCAGGGTTTCGCCGTACGCGGTGATGTCCTCGTCCACGACGACCCGCAGCTTGTCGAGCGCGGCCCGTTCCTCGGTCTCCTTGCGCTTCCGGTTGCGGCGCACGATCGTGTAGGCCGTGCCGCCGCCCAGCACCAGGAGCGCGCCGACCGTGATCAGCCCGACGGCGGAGGACGATCCGCCGCCGGACGAGCCGCCCCAGGAGGCGGGGGCGCTGCCCCGGGCCTGTTCCACGGACCGGTCGACGAAGGCGTTGAGCTGGGTCGCGGCGTCGGTGTCCACGCCGGGCGTCTTCACCGCGGCGGTGAGGTTGTGGACCGCCCGGGTGGACATCACCTGCGGGTCGGCGCCCGCGTCGAAGCCGTTGCCGAGGCGGACCGCGTAGACGCCGGTGATTCCGGTGTCGGTGCGCAAAGTGGTCAGCAGGGTCTTCGCGGGGAACGCGGAGGTCTGCGGCAGCACCGCCACGAAGACGGGCTTGTCGGCGTCCTTGATCTTCTTCGTCAGGGCGGCGGCCTGGCCGGGTGAGAGCTGGCCGGACGCCGCCGGGTCGACGTACACCGGGCTCTTGCGCAGGGCCTGCGCGACATCGTCGACGGTGGCTGCCCCGGTCGACGTCGTCGAGCCCGGGGCCATACCGAGGACGGCCGCCGCCAGGATCAGCAGCAGGCCGGCCAGCAACGTCGGGAACAGCCTGTTCCGCATAGTTCGAAACTAACCCGAATGGGTGGCGGGTGCGACAGCCCGGCCCGCCGCCTCAGCCGCCCCGGGTGAGGCGGATGGTGTCGCGGTACCACTTGGCGCTGTCCTTCGGCGTCCGCTCCTGCGTCCCGTAGTCGACGCGGACGATGCCGAACCGCTTGTCGTAGCCGTAGGACCACTCGAAGTTGTCCATCAGCGACCAGGCGAAGTAGCCCCGGACGTCGGCCCCGGCGGCGCGGGCCGCCGCGACGGCGGCGATGTGGTCGGCGAGATAGGCGGTGCGGTCGGCGTCGTGGACCTGTCCGTCCGCGTCGACGGTGTCGTCGAACGCGGCGCCGTTCTCGGTGATCACCGTCGGGACGCCGTAGTCCTGCTCCAGTCCCACCAGCAGGTCGGTGAGGGCGGTGGGGGTGATCTCCCAGTCCATCGCGGTACGCGGCAGATCGCGCTCCACGCCACGGGTGACGGGCAGCCCTTCGGCGTCCACCGGGGAGCCGTCCTCCGTGACGCCGGAGAAGAGGGTGCCGCGGTAGAAGTTGACGCCGAGGACGTCGATCGGGGTGGCGATGACGGCCAGGTCGCCCTCCTGGACCGGGAGCACCGCGTCGCGCAGCGCGAGGTCGGCGACGACGTCCTCGGGGTAGCCGCCCCTGACCAGCGGGTCCAGGTAGAGGCGGCGGCCCATTCCGTCGGCGCGGCGGCAGGCCTCGGCGTCCTCGGGACTGTCGGTCTCGGGGGTGGCGGTGCCGAGGTTGAGCGTGATGCCGAGTTCGAGTTCATTGCCCCGGTCCGCGGCCGCCCGGCGGATGTGCCGCGCGGCCAGGCCGTGGCCGAGGAGCAGATGGTGGACGGCCCTGATCGCGTCGCCGAAGTCCTGCCGGCCGGGCGCCTGGTTGCCGTACGCGTAACCGAGCATGGCCGAGCACCACGGCTCGTTCAGCGTCGTCCAGTGCTTCACCCGGTCACCGAGCGCGTCGTAGGCGAGCGCGGCGTACTCGGCGAAGCGGTGGGCGGTGTCACGGGCCGGCCAGCCGCCGGCGTCCTCCAGCTCCTGCGGGAGGTCCCAGTGGTAGAGGGTGACCCAGGGGGTGACGCCGGCGGCCTCCAGCTCGTCGAGCAGCCGCTTGTAGAAGTCCAGCCCCTTCGCGTTGGCCGGGCCGCGCCCGCCCGGCTGGATGCGCGGCCAGGCCAGCGAGAAGCGGTACGTGTCGACGCCCAGGTCCGCGATCAGCCGCACGTCCTCGGGCATCCGGTGGTAGTGGTCGCAGGCCACATCGCCGTTCTCGCCGCGGACGACCATGCCGGGCACCCTGCAGTAGGTGTCCCAGATGGACGGGGTCCGGCCGTCCTCGGCGGCGGCCCCCTCGATCTGGTAGGCGGCGGTGGCGACGCCCCAGCGGAAATCGGCTGGCAGGCCGGGGACGGCGCGGGCGGCGAGCCCGCGGGGCTGGGCGTGGGCCTGGGAGGTGACGTGATTCATGGGTCTCCTGTGGTGTGCGTGGGGTCGCTACGGGCGGGGTGCGGCGGTCGCCGGGGCCGGCCGGTGGAGCCAGCAGGCCACCGTGCGCGACGCGTCCCCGTCCGGTGCGGCGAGCACCGGGACATGGCCGGCGCAGGCGTCGAGCGCCTTGCCGCAGCGGGGGTGGAAGGCGCAGCCGGCCGGCATCGCGGACAGGTGCGGGGGCGAGCCGGGGATGCCGGTCAGTTCGCGGCGGGCGCCGTGCAGTGCGGGGAAGGAGTGGAGCAGCCCGTCGCTGTAGGGGTGGTGGGGGTCGCGGTAGATCGCGGCGGCCCGCGCCTCCTCGACGATCCGGCCGCCGTACATGATCGCGATCCGGTCCGAGAACTCGATCAGCAGCGAGATGTCATGGGTGATGAAGACGACCGAGAAGCCCAGCTCCTCGCGCAGCCTGACCAGTTGGCTCAGGATCTGGCGCTGCATGACGACGTCCAGGGCCGTCGTGGGTTCGTCCATGATGACGATCTCGGGCTCCAGCGCGAGCGCCATCGCGATCATCACGCGCTGGCGCATCCCGCCGGAGAGCTGGTGCGGGTAGGCGGAGAGCCGGTCGGCGGAGATGCCGACGAGCGCCAGCAACTCCCGGGCCCGGGCGGTCCGTTCGGACCGTTTCATTCCCGGGCGGTGGGCCCGCAGTACGTCGGTGAGCTGGCTGTGGACCGTGTGCACCGGGTTGAGCGAGTTCATCGCGCCCTGGAACACGATCGACAGCTCCTGCCAGCGGAAGGCCCTCAGCCCGGCGGCCGACAGGGCCAGCAGGTCGAGCGCCCCGCCGTCCCGCCGGTGGTAGTGGACCTCGCCGCCGGTGATCACCCCGGGCGGCGAGAGCAGCCGGGTGACGGCGTACGCGAGGGTCGACTTGCCGGACCCGGACTCGCCCGCCAGGCCCAGCACTTCGCCCCGGTGCAGGGTGAGGTCGATGTCGCGCAGCGCGTGCACGGCGTCGTCCCCGGTCCCGTAGTCCACGTTCAGCCCGCGGACGGTGAGGACGGGCTCGCTCATGGGCGGGTCTCCTTCTCAGAGGTGCCGGTACGTGCGACCGGGGTGAAGCCGACCCGCATCCGGACCTTCCGGGACGCGCCGCTCTCCGTGCGCAGGCGCGGGTTGACGAACTCGTCGATGCCGAAGTTGATCAGGCCGAGCGACATGCCGAGCAGGGCGATGCAGAGTCCGGCCGGGACGAACCACCACCACGCGCCCTGTGCCAGGGCCTGGTTGGACTGCGCCCAGAACAGGACGGTCCCCCAGTTCCAGTCGGAGATGTCGGCGACACCGATGAAGGCGAGGGTGATCTCGGAGAGGATCGCGAAGACGACGGTGCCGACGAAGCCGGAGGCGATGACCGCCGTCAGGTTCGGCAGCACCTCGAAGAGGATGATCCGCCAGGTCGATTCGCCGGTCGCGCGGGCCGCCTCGACGTAGTCCCGGCGCCGCAGCGACAGCGTCTGGGCGCGCAGCACGCGCGCACCCCAGGCCCACGAGGTGAAGGCGATGACGGCGGCGATCAGCAGGTCGCCGGCGTCGGAGACCAGACTGGCGATGATGATGATCAGCGGCAGTCCCGGGATGACCAGGAAGACATTGGAGAGCAGCGAGAGCAGCTCGTCGGCCGTGCCGCCGAGGAAGCCCGCGCTGACCCCGATCAGTACGGACAGGACCGTCGCGAGAATTCCGGCGACGAAGCCGACGACCAGGACCCCGCGGGTGCCGACGAGGATCTGCGAGAGCACGTCCTGACCGGTGTGCGTGGTGCCGAACCAATGGGCACCGGACGGCGGTTGGAGCAGCGCGTCGCTCATGGCGTCCGGGTCGTACGGGGCGATCCACGGCCCGATGACCGCGATCACGGCGAAGAAGGCGAGGATCCCGAGACCGACGACGGTCTTGCGGCCGCGCAGGAAGCGCAGCCGGCGCCGGCCGGGTGCCGGGGGCTCGGTCGCGTCGGTCACGGCGACCTCGGCGGCGGCGGTGACAGCCATGCCCTAGGCCTCCCTTCGGGTACGGGGGTCGAGGGCCATGTAGATCACGTCGGCCAGGAGGTTCGCCGCGAGGACGGAGAGCGTGATGATCAGGAAGACGCCCTGCATCAGCGGGTAGTCCTTGGCGCCGACGGCCTGGAAGAGCTGGAGGCCGATGCCGGGATAGGAGAAGACCATCTCGACGAGGAGGGTGCCTCCGACGATGAAGCCGATGGAGAGGGCGAAGCCGGAGATGTTGGGCAGGACCGCGTTGCGTGCCGCGTATCCGAACATCACCCGGCGCTCGGAGAGCCCCTTGGCCTGGGCGACCATGACGTAGTCCTCCGAGGACACCGTCACCATCATGTTCCGCATCCCGAGGATCCAGCCGGCCACCGCGCTGAGCACGATGGTGAGACCGGGCAGCACTCCGTGGTAGAGCGCGCTGGAGATGAACGGCCAGTCGAAGGCCGGGACGAGCGAGTTGTCGTAGCCGCCCGATTCGGGGAAGAGCGGCCACTTCACGGCGAACAGCGCGATGGCGATGAGCCCCAGCCAGAAGTACGGGATGGCCGAGATGAAGGTGGTGACGGGGAGCAGCCCGTCCAGCCAGGAGCCGCGCCGCCACCCGGTGAACACCCCGATGCCGGTGCCGAGCACGAAGCTGATCAGGGTGGTGAGGCCGACGAGGGCGAGCGTCCAGGGCAGTGACTGGGCGATCACCTCGCTGACCGGTGTCGGGAAGAAGGTGAAGGACAGGCCCAGGTCGCCGTCGAGCAGATGCGACCAGTAGTCGGTGTACTGCTGCCAGAGCGACTGGTTCCTGTCGAGGCCGAAGAGCGCGGTGAGCGAATCGACGGCGCTGGTGTCGAGCTGGCCCTGGAAGCGGGCGAGCAGCGCCTGGACCGGGTCGCCCGGCATCATGCGCGGGATCAGGAAGTTGATGGTGATCGCGGCCCACGCGGTGACCAGGTAGAAGGCGAGCCGTTGCAGCAGGTACTTCACTTCGCGGCTTCTTTCTGCGTGTGGTCCGCGCCGTCGTCGCCACGGCCGGTCGCCCGGTCCGCGCCGCCGTCCGCGTACAGCCAGCAGGCCGCCCACTGCCCGTCTTCGAGGTCGAATCGCGGCGGCGGTTCGGTGCGGCAGCGCTCCAGGGCCTTCGGGCAGCGGGGGTGGAAGCGGCAGCCGGCGGGCGGGGCGATCAGTGAGGGCGGTTCGCCGCTGCCGGTCTCCTCCTGTTCCGTCTCGGCGACCACCCGGTCCGGGTCGGGCGCGGAGGCGATGAGGAGCTGGGTGTAGGGGTGGGCGGGGTGCTGGGTGACGGTCTCACTGTCACCGCCCTCGACGATCCGGCCCGCGTACATCACCAGCGTGGTGTCCGCGAAGTAGCGGGCCGACGCGATGTCATGGGTGATGTAGAGGATCGCGAGGCGCAGCCGGTCCTTGAGGTCCTTCAGCAGGTTGAGCACGCCGAGCCGGATCGAGACGTCCAGCATGGAGACCGGCTCGTCGGCGAGCAGCACCTGGGGATCGGCGCCGAGCGCGCGGGCGATGGCCACGCGCTGGCGCTGTCCCCCGGACAGTTCGTGCGGGAACTTGTCCAGGTACTGCTGGGGCGGGGTCAGCTGGACCCGCTCCAGCAGGGCGGTCAGGCGCTCCTCCAGCTCCGCCTCGCCGCTGCCGGCCCGGCCGTGGATCCGCAGGGCCCGGGTGAGGTGGTAGCGCACGGTGTGCACCGGGTTCAGCGAGGCGAACGGGTCCTGGAAGACGATCTGGACCCGGCGTACGTAGGCGCGGAAGGACCGGCCCCGTCCGGCCTTCACCGCCGTGCCGTCCAGCCGGATCTCGCCTCCGGTCAGCGGATACAGCTGGGCGAGCAGCCGGGCGACGGTGGATTTCCCGGATCCCGACTCCCCCACCAGCGCCGTGACGGTGCCCCGGCGCAGTTCCAGCGAGACGTCGTCGACGGCGTGGACGGTCCGGCGCCTGCCCGCGAGCAGGTCGCGTCCGGTGCGGCGTACCGGGAAGTGCTTGGTGACTGAGCGTGCTTCGAGCACGACGTGGTTGTGTGCGGGCTGTTTCGACATGGCCGGTCCCTGTGTCCCGTGATCCCTGGCTCTACTTGGCGGGCTGGAGCTTCAGCACGATCTGGAGCGCGGACGGCTGGGTGTGCTGCGGCGGCGCGTACGGGTCGGCCTCGGTCGGCCAGCCCACCCAGTTCTTCGTGGAGTACTCGGCGCCGATCGGGGCGGCGGCCGTCGGGATCATCGGCGCCTGCTCGACCATGATCTTCTGAAGGGTGTTCATGGCCGTGGTGCGGGCGGAGTCCTCGGTGGCGTTGGCGAAGGCCTTGAGCGCCGCGGTGGCCTCGTCGTTCTTGAAACGGCCGAAGTTGCCGAGCTGGGAGGCCTTGCCGACGGGCTGGAGGAGCGCGCCGTCCATGATGTTCTGGTACATGTCGTACGGGGTGGCGCCGCTGTTGGTCCAGTGCAGGGTGGCGTCGAAGTTGCCGTTGGCGACGTCCGCGCCCCAGGCCTCCGCGGTCTGCGTCTTGACCTGGGCCTCGATGCCGAGCTGCTTGATGTTGTCCTTGATGATCGCGAGACCGGTGATGTAGTCGTTCCAGCCGGCCGGGTCGGTGAAGGTGAGCTTCACCGGCTTGCCGTCCGGGTCCTTCAGCACGCCGCCGCCGAGCGTGAACCCGGCGTCGGCGAGCACCTTCTTGGCTCCCGCCACGTCCGGTGCGGTGGTGGCGCTCTTGTACTCGGGGGCGAGGAAGGACTCACCGGCGGGCAGCGGGATGCCGGTCGGGTTGGTGATCTCCGGGTAGAGGGTGGCCTCGGCCTGGGTGTAGATCGCCTTGCGGTCCACGACCATCGCCATGGCCCTGCGCAGCGCCGGGTTGTCGAAGGGCTTGCGGGCGGTGTTGAACCAGAGTCCGTGGACGCCGAGCCCGGAGGGGAACCACAGCTTGTGGTTCTTCGGGTCCTTGGCGACGAACAGCTGCTTGTAGTTGGGCATGAAGACGAACGACCACTCGACCTTGCCGTTCGCCAGCGCCGTGGTCGCCGCGCTGTTGTCGTTGTAGGCGGTGTAGCGCAGCTCCTTGACCTTGGTCCCGCCCTTCCAGTAGGTGGGCGTGGCGGTCAGTGTGGTGGTCTGCGGGGTGAACGTCTTGAGCTTGTACGGGCCGGAGCCGACGGGTGTGCGGTTGGGCCAGGTCTCGGGGTTGTCGACGCCTTCCCAGATGTGCTTGGGCACGATGAACTGCTGGATGATCTTGTTCTGGTTGACGTACTGGGATTCCTTGAAGGTCAGCTCGACCGTCTTGCCCCGCACCGTGATCCGGTCGAAGGGGATGCCGTTGCCGTTCAGCGCCGGGTGCTTCTTCAGCAGCTCGAAGGTGTACGCGACGTCGTCGGCGGTCAGCGGCTTGCCGTCGGCCCACTTGGCCTTGGGGTCCAGGGTGAAGGTGACCCTGGTGAAGTTGGACTCCCACTTCCAGCCGGTCGCCAGCCACGGGGCGGCCTTGTCCGCGGGCCGGATCTGGTTCGTCATGGCCAGCGGCTCGTAGATCATGAAGCGGTAGCCGAGCGTGGCGCCCGCCGAGGTGCTGAGGAACGGGTTGCTGTTGTCGGTCTGCGGCCCGTCCGGCTTGCCCAGGGTCAGTACGCCGGAGGCGCCGCCCCCTTTGTTGGCACCCGAGTTGGCGGACGAGCAACCGGCGGCGAGCGCGACCACCGCGGTGGCGATCGAGAGCGCTCTCAACGTGGCACGACGTCGTACGGACATGGCGACTCCAAGAGGGACTGCGGTCGGAAGGATCCGGAGGTACGAAGGGGCAGTCGGCCGTGGACTCCGGCCGGACCGCTACGGCGCCGAGTGGCGCACGACCAGTTCGGTGGGCAGCACGACCGGCGCTTCGGGTACGGGCGTGCCACCGAGGTGGGAGAGCAGCAGCCGTGCGGCCGTCTCGCCCATCCGCCGGGCGGGCTGGCGCACGGTGGTCAGTGGTGGTTCGGTGTGCTCGGCCATCGGGATGTCGTCGAAGCCGACCACGGCGATGTCGTCCGGCACGGAGCGTCCGGCGGCGCGCAGGGCCCGCAGCACGCCCGCCGCGCTGATGTCGTTGTGCGCGAAGACGGAGTCGAACCCGGCGCCGGAGGCGATGAGTTGTTCCACGGCCAGCCGTCCGCTGCGTTCGGTGAAGTCCCCGTGCACGACGAGATCGGTGGGCAGGACGGCACGGAATCCGTCGAGCCGGTCGCGTACGCAGCCGAAGTGCTGGGGGCCGGTGATGACCAGGGGTCTGGTGCGTCCGGCGGCCAGCAGGTGCCGGGCCGCGGACGCGCCTCCTTCGCGGTTGGTGGTCACGACGGAGGGGAATTCGGGGTGGTGGCCGCGGTCGTCGATCAGCACGATCGGCAGGCCGCCGCGGTGCAGTGCGGTGAGGTGGTCGAGGGTGTTCTCGGGTTCGACCACCAGGAGTCCGTCGAAGGCGCGTGCCGACACCTGGCCGGTGAAGCGCCGTACGGACTCGGCGCCGCGGTTGCAGGTGAAGAGCAGCAGCCCGTAGTCGGCGGCCTCGACGGTGTCCACGACGCCCTGGAGCACTTCGCCCATCCACGGCCAGGTGAGCGAGGGCACCAGCATGCCGACCGTGCGGCTGCTGCCGCGGGCCAGTCCGACGGCGCCCGAGCTGGGTACGTAGCCGAGCTGTGCGATCACTTCACGAACGCGGGCGGCCGTGGAACCGCCCACCTCGCCCTTGGCGTTGACGACCCGTGACACGGTCGTCTTGCTGACGCCGGCCTCGCGGGCGACATCGGCGATGGTGACACGCATCGGGGCCTCCGGGACAAGGCATGGCGGACAGCTGGAACCGGTACCGCAACCGGTTCCGGAACCGGTACCGGCGTTGCGGCGTGAGTTAACCCCGCCGGAAGAGTGCCGTCAATACTTCACACCGACATTGGTCCGTACCCATCTCCCGTACGAGCAGGGCATGTTGTGCGTTCAGCTTCTGAACGCGGCCGTCGCTCGTCCCCGTGGCCGGCGCGCCCGCCATGACGGCCTTCGGCCGGCCCGGGTTCCATGATTCACATCACGCGCGAGGGCCAGAACCACGGCTCGCGCGATCAGCATCCTCGATCCCGTCAACTACGTTCGCCCGCAAAGGAGTCCCATGAATCGCCGTCGCGTTTCCGCCGCCGTACTGCTCGGCTCCGCCGCCATCGCGCTGACCACCGCCTGCGGCCCGGAGGAGTCCGGCGCGGCAGCCACCGGCTCCGGCCCGGCCTCCTCGGCGGGCGGCTCCACGGCCGAGGTGCCGGCCGGCTCCGCCACCACCGCCTCCGACACCGGTTCCCGGCCGGCCTCGGCCCCGGCCGCGAAGGGCACCACGGGCGGGAAGACCGGCTCCGGCGACAAGCCCTGCTTCCACCCGGAGGGCTACGACCACTTCCTCGAACTGGCGTCCGCCGAGGTCGACCAGGGCGACACCCGGGTGAACTTCACCGAGGTCAGCTGCACCTACGACCCCGCCGACGAGCAGAACGTCACGTACACCGCCGTCCGCAAGGGCTCGGCCCTGATCCACGCCGGCACCGAGGTCCAGGTGGTCGGCGACACCGGGAACCCGCGCACCGTCCCGGCCGGCTGGCTGGTGGACCACAAGCCGCCCAACACCCCGTACTTCTACTACCGGGCCGACGCCCAGGGCCGGATCACCGCGATGCAGGAGATCTACCACCCCTGACCGCGGCCCGGGGCCGGGCCCTCCCCGGCCCCGCCCGGCCCGCGCCGGCTACTCCGTCGGCTCGACCCCCGCCCGCAGCAGCCCATAGGTGTACGCGTCCTCCAGCGCCTGCCAGGACGCGGCGATGACGTTCTCGGCGACGCCGACCGTCGCCCAGTCACCGGTGCCGTCGCCGGTGGTGATGAGGACTCGGGTGGTGGACTCGGTGCCGGTGCGGCCTTCGAGGATGCGGACCTTGTAGTCGATCAGCTCCAGCTTGGCGAGCTGCGGGTAGATCCGTTCCAGGGCGACGCGGAGCGCCCGGTCGAGGGCGTTGACGGGGCCGTTGCCCTCGGCGGTGGCGACGATCCGCTCGCCCTTGGCCCAGAGCTTCACGGTGGCCTCGTTGGCATGCGTGCCGTCGGGGCGGTCCTCGACGATGGCGCGCCAGGACTCGGTGCGGAAGTAGCGGCGTACCCGGCCCTCGGCCTCGGCCCGCAGCAGCAGTTCGAAGGAGGCGTCGGCGGCCTCGTAGGTGTAGCCCTTGAGCTCGCGCTCCTTGACCCGCTCGACGACCCGGCCGACCAGCGCCCGGTCGCCGCCGAGGTCGATGCCGAGCTCCTTGCCCTTGAGCTCGATGGAGGCGCGGCCGGCCATGTCGGAGACCAGCATCCGCATGGTGTTGCCGACCAGGGCCGGGTCGATGTGCTGGTAGAGGTCGGGGTCGACCTTGATCGCGGAGGCGTGCAGTCCGGCCTTGTGGGCGAAGGCGGAAACACCCACATAGGGCTGGTGGGTGGAGGGGGTCAGGTTGACGACCTCGGCGATGGCGTGCGAGACCCGGGTCATGTCGGCGAGCGCGCCCTCGGGCAGGACGGTCTTGCCGTACTTGAGTTCCAGGGCGGCGACCACCGGGAAGAGGTTGGCGTTGCCGACGCGTTCGCCGTAGCCGTTGGCGGTGCACTGGACGTGGGTGGCGCCCGCGTCGACGGCGGCGAGGGTGTTGGCGACGGCGCAGCCGGTGTCGTCCTGGGCGTGGATGCCGAGCCGGGCGCCGGTGTCGGCGAGGACGGTGGCGACGACGGCCTGGACCTGGGCGGGGAGCATGCCGCCGTTGGTGTCGCAGAGGATGACGACATCGGCGCCGGCCTCGGAGGCGGCGCGCACCACGGCCTTGGCGTACTCGGGGTTGGCGCGGTAGCCGTCGAAGAAGTGCTCGCAGTCCACGAAGACCCGGCGGCCCTGTTCGCGGAGGTAGGAGACGGTGTCGACGACCATCTCCAGGTTCTCTTCGAGGGTGGTGCGCAGCGCGAGTTCCACATGGCGGTCGTGGGACTTGGCGACCAGGGTGATCACCGGAGCGCCGGACTCCAGCAGCGCCTTGACCTGGGGGTCCTCGGCGGCCTTGCCACCGGCCCGGCGGGTCGCGCCGAAGGCGACCAGCTCGGCGTTCTTGAACTCGATCTCCTGCTGGGCGCGGGCGAAGAACTCGGTGTCGCGGGGGTTGGCGCCGGGCCAGCCGCCCTCGATGAAGCCCACGCCGAAGTTGTCCAGGTGCCGGGCAATGGTGAGCTTGTCCGCGACCGTCAGGTTGATGCCTTCACGCTGGGCCCCGTCGCGCAGTGTGGTGTCGAAGACATGGAAACTGTCGTCGGTGGCCTTGGCCTTGGTGGTCATGCTGGTCTGACTCCTGTCGGATGAGCGGATCCGGACGATCTGGCTCCACTTGCCCCCATCATCCCGCGTGCGCCTCGCGCCGGCCGAGGTGAGGGCCGGAAAACGAAAAAACCCCTCGCGGGTGCGAGAGGTCTGCGCGCGGGTCTGGGGCACGGTGGCCGTGCCGCACGTGGTGGTGCGGGACGGTCACTGCGGACCGGCGCGCCTGCTGCCGATAATCATGGCGTTCGAGGGCACGGAAGCAGTCTTGCACAGGGCCGCCTCCGTGCCCCGCCCCGTCTCAGGATGCGGGCGTGACGCTCGTCGCCCCGGACCGCTCCGCGCTCTCCCGGTCCGCGTCCTCGGCACCGACCCGGCCCAGGTCGATGTCCCGGGTCTCGCGCATGGTCAGGTAGACGACCAGGGAGACCGCCGCGCAGCCCGCCACGTACCAGTAGAAGCCGGACTCGATGCCCGCCTTCTTGAACCAGAGCGCCACGTACTCGGCGGTGCCGCCGAAGAGCGCGTTGGCGATGGCGTACGGAAGGGCGACGCCCAGGGCGCGAATGCCGGTCGGGAAGAGTTCCGCCTTCACACAGGCGTTGATGGAGGTGTACCCGGTGACGACGACCAGGGCGAGCAGCGCCAGGCCGAACGCGGGCCAGAACGTGCCCGCGTGCTTGAGCATCGTCATGATCGGCACGGTCAGGAACGTGGAGCCGACGGCGAAGGTGATCAGCAGCGGGCGGCGGCCGATCCGGTCGGAGAGCATGCCGGCCAGCGGCTGGATGCACATGAAGACGAACAGGGCGCAGAAGCTGACGAGCGAGGCGGTGGGCTTGGCCATCCCGGCGCTGGTGGAGAGGAACTTGGAGAGGTACGTCGTGTACGTGTAGTACGCGACGGTCCCGCCCATGGTCAGCGCCATCACCAGGAACGCCTCGCGCTTGTGCCGCCACAGCGCCTTCAGCGTCCCGCGGTCGTCCTGGTCGGCGGCGCCGGACTCCGCGTACACCTCGGTCTCCAGCATCGAGCGGCGCAGATAGAAGACGATCGCGGCGCCGAGCGCGCCGACGATGAACGGGATGCGCCAGCCCCAGCTGTGCAGGGCCGCCTCGGACATGTTGCGCTGGAGGACGATCTGGAGGCCGAGGCCGACCAGCTGTCCCGCGGTCATGGACACGTACTGGAAGCTGGAGGCGAAGCCGCGCCGGTCGGGGGCGGACGCCTCGGTGAGGTAGGTGGCGCTGGCGGCGTACTCGCCGCCGACGGACAGCCCCTGGAGCAGCCGGGCCACCAGCAGGACCGCGACCCCGCCGTACCCCGCGACGTCGTACGTCGGCGCGATGGCGATGAGGATCGCGGAGGCCGACATCAGCGTGACGGTGAGGGTGAGCGCCGCCTTGCGGCCCCGGCGGTCACCGATCCGGCCGAGCAGCCAGCCGCCGACCGGCCGCATGAAGAAGCCGACGGCGAAGATGCCCATGGTGTTCATGAGATTGGCGGTCTCATTGCCTTCGGGGAAGAACGAATCCGCGAAGTAGACCGCGAAGGTCGCGTACACGAACCAGTCGAACCACTCGACCATGTTGCCGGCCGAACCGACCCAGATTTTCTTCCACTGCTCTCGTCCCATGGTCCGTCACCGTGCCCGAACAGCCGGGACCGTAACAAGGGCGAAATGCGCAACGATCGCGCGTACTTACGTGCGTTTCGTTCACGGCGGTTCGGCCGCTACCCGATGGCGAGTGACTCCTCGATGAACTCCCTCACCTGTACGAGTACCTGGGAACGTCCGGTGCCGGGGAGGCCGACCGCGACATGGACGCTGAAGCCGTCGAGCAGGGCGCGCAGCCGGGTGGCGAACCGCCCGGCGTCGACCGGCCGGAACTCCCCGGCCGCCGCGCCCCCCTCCAGCAGGGCCACCAGGTCGCGGTGCCAGGCGTCCTCGATGGCGGCCTGCCGGGCGCGGGCGTCGTCGTCCGCGTTCTGCGAGCGGTTCCACACCTCCAGCCAGAGCGTCCAGTGCGGATCGCGGGGGCCGTCGGGCAGGTACAGCTCGATGTACCCGTCCAGCCGCCCGCGGGCCGTCTCGGGCCCCGCCAGCAGGGCCCGCCGCTCCGCGCCGAGCCGCCCCTCGCTCCACTCCAGGGTCTGGAGCAGCAGCTCGTCCTTGGTGCGGAAGTAGTAGAGGAGGTGTCCGCTGCTCATGCCGACCTCGCGGCCGAGCCCGGCCATGGTGAGGCCGTCGAGCCCCCGTTCGGCGATGGTCGCCATGGCGGCGGCCAGCAGTTCCTCACGGGGCGGGGCGGTGTTGCGACGGCGTGGCGCGGGGGGCACGGTTCAGACCTTCGGCTGCTGCTGCGTGATGCAGTGGATGCCTCCACCGCCGGCAAAGATCGTACGTGCGTCGACGAGGGTCACCGTACGGTCGGGGAAGAGTTCGCCGAAGACGGCCGCCGCTTCCTTGTCGCGCGGGTCGTCGAAGGCGCAGAGGACCACACCGCCGTTGCAGAGGTAGTGGTTGATGTAGGAGTAGTCGACCCACTCCCCGTCGGCCTTCAGCACGGTGGGCGCCAGGACCTCGACGACGTCCAGGGAGCGGCCCCTGGCGTCGGTGGCCCCGCGCAGGATGCGCACGGTCTCGCGGGTGATCTCGTGGTCGGGGTGGGCCGGGTCCGGCTGGACATGGGCGACGACGGTGCCGGGGCGGGCGAAGGCGGCGACGATGTCGACATGGCCGAGGGTGCCGTACGTGCCGTAGTCGCCGGACAGTCCGCGCGGCAGCCAGATGGCCTTCTCGGTGCCGAGCCGGGCGTGGACCTCGGACTCGACCTGCTCGCGGGTCCAGTCGGGGTTGCGCTCCTTGCCGAGCTGGACGGTCTCGGTGAGCAGTACGGTGCCCTCGCCGTCCACGTGGATGGCGCCGCCCTCGTTGACCAGCCGGGAGCTCTGCACGGGTACGCCGGCCAGCTCGGCGACGGAGCGGGCGATGTGCTGGTCGTGCTCCCAGCGGGCCCAGCCCTGGGCGCCCCAGCCGTTGAACGTCCAGTCGACGGCGGCCAACCGGTTCCCGTCGGTGACGAAGGTGGGGCCGATGTCCCGCATCCAGGCGTCGTCGAGCGGGCGGACGGCAAGCTCGACGTCCGGGCCGAGGAGCGCGCGGGCGCCGTCCTCCTGGCCGGGTCCGACCACCATCGTGACGGGTTCGAAGCGGCGGACCGCGCGGGCGACGGTGGCCCAGGCGGCGCGGGCCTCCTCCAGCTCGGCGTCGGTGTCGAAGGTGGGGTTGGGGCCCGGCCAGGCCATCCAGGTGCGTTCGTGCGGGGCCCACTCGGGCGGCATGCGGAAGGTCACTGCGGTGTCCTTAGAAGAACTAGAGGAAGTAGAGGCGGTTGAGGGAGACGGAGTCGGCGGGCTCGGAGCGCAGCGGGTCGCCGTCCAGGGTGACCAGACCGCTGTGGGCGTCCACGGCGACCTCTCCGGTACGGGAGTTGTGGACGAGGTCGCCGGGGCCGATGCCGCGGGTGCCGCGCACGCCGACGCGGCGGCGCCGGGTGGGCATCGAGTCGGCGCCGAGCTGGGTCGCCGCCTGCGAGACGAAGGCCACCGAGAGGTCGGCGGCGGTGGCCCCGTACGCCCCGAACTGCGGGCCCAGGACAAGGGGTTCGCAGGTGTCGGTGGCGGCGTTCGGGTCGCCCGTGACGCCGTAGGCGGGGAAGCCGGACTTCAGCACGAGCTGCGGCTTCGCACCGAAGAACTCGGGGCGCCACAGCACGATGTCGGCCATCTTGCCGGTCTCGATGGAGCCGATCTCGTGCGAGAGGCCGTGGGCGATGGCGGGGTTGATGGTGAGCTTGGCGATGTAGCGCAGCACCCGGGCGTTGTCGTCCGCGGGGCCGTCGCCCTCCATCGGGCCCAGCTCGGCCTTCATCTTCCCGGCCATCGCGAAGGTGCGGCGCACCGTCTCACCGGCCCGCCCCATGCCCTGCGCGTCGGACGAGGTGATGCCGATGGCGCCCAGGTCGTGCAGGACGTCCTCGGCGCCCATCGTCCCGGCGCGGATCCGGTCACGGGCCATGGCGGCGTCGCCCGGCAGGTCCGTCTTCAGGTCGTGTACGGAGACGATCATCCCGTAATGCTCGGCGACGGCGTCCCGGCCGAAGGGGAGCGTCGGGTTGGTGGACGAGCCGATGACGTTCTCGACGCCCGCCATCTTCAGGACGTTGGGGACGTGTCCGCCGCCGCAGCCCTCGATGTGGAAGGCGTGGATCGTGCGGCCCTCCAGGACGCGCAGGGTGTCCTCCACCGACAGGCACTCGTTCAGCCCGTCGCTGTGCAGGGCGACCTGGACGTCGTGCTCCTCGGCGACCCGCAGCGCGGTGTCCAGGGCCCGGGTGTGCGCGCCCATGTCCTCGTGGACCTTGAAGCCGCAGGCCCCGCCCTCGGCGAGCGCCTCGACCAGCGGGGCCTGGTGGGAGGACGAACCGCGGCCCAGGAAGCCGATGTTGACCGGCCAGGCGTCGAAGGAGTTGAAGGCGTGGCGCAACGCCCAGGGCGAGTTGACGCCGACGCCCCAGACCGGGCCGAACTCCTGGCCGATGATCGTGGTGACACCGGAGGCGAGCGAGGCCTCCATGATCCGGGGCGAGAGCAGATGGACATGCGTGTCGACGGCGCCCGCCGTCGCGATCATCCCCTCGCCGGAGACGATGGTGGTGCCCGTGCCGACGACGACGTCCACACCGTCCAGGGTGTCGGGGTTGCCGGCCCGGCCGATCGACGCGATCCGGCCCTCGCGGATGCCGATGGACACCTTGCGGATGCCCTGCACGGCGTCGATGACCAGCACATTGCTGATGACGACGTCACAGGTGTCGCGGACCGCGGCGGCCTTGAGGTGCAGCCCGTCGCGGGCGGTCTTGCCGAAGCCGGCGAGGAACTCCTCGCCGTACTCCTGTGCGTCGGACTCGACGCGGACGGTCAGCCCGGAGTCGCCGAGCCGGACCCGGTCCCCGGCGCGCGGGCCGTGGACGGAGGCGTACTCGTACGGATCGATGCTCATCGCTCAGCTCCCAGATATCCACAGGCCGCGGCGCGCCGCAGGGCCTCCTCGCGCGCGCCGGGCGCGTCCAGCGGGCCGTCGACCAGGCCCGCGAAGCCGATCGCGATGCGCTCGCCGCCGATCGGGACGAGCCCCACCTCGACGGTTTCGCCGGGCCCGAACCGGACGGAGGACCCGGCGGGGACGCAGAGCCGCATCCCGTAGGCGTCCGCGCGGGCGAAGTCGAGCCGGGGGTTGGCCTCGAAGAAGTGGAAGTGCGAGGTCACGGAGACCGGCACGGTCGCGGTGTTGTGGACGGTCAGCCGCACCGCGGGCTCCGGCTCGGGCGTGGCGGGCCCGGGGACGACGGCCCCGGGGGCCTCGTCGCCCAGCCCGTCGCCCAGCGGCCGGGAGACCACGGCGAGCCGGGAGCCGTCGTCGAAGACGGCCTCCACATGGACTTCGGTGACGACGTCGGCGACGCCCGGCAGCACGTCGTCGGGGCCGAGCACGGACCGCGCCGCCTCGATGGCCTCGGCGAGCCGGCGCCCGTCCCGGGCGGCCTCGCAGACCGTGTCCGCGATCAGCGCGGTCGCCTCGGGGACGTTGAGCTTCAGCCCCCGGGCGCGGCGGGCCCGGGCCAGTTCGGCGGCGCCGAAGAGCAGCAGCCGGTCACGTTCCGTCGGAGTCAGTCGCACGTCTCCACACCTCTCGGTTAGAGCAGCACTCTAACTCACGGTTAGAGCGGCACTCTAAGGATGTGAGAGGGCACACTCCGGAAAGCTGGCGGACGTGCCCGGGCGCATACGAAAGCCGCGCCCGGCGGTCGTCGGCTCCCGCGAGGTCCCGCCGGTGCCGGCCCGGCTCAGTCGCGGCGGATGAGCTCCGGATCGATACGGCGCCCGACCAAGGGCCAGGTGCCCACCGTCGCGAGCACGAGGACGCCGGCCATGGCGGCCACCAGCAGGGGGACCCCCGCGCCGTCCCAGAAGATCTCGCCACCGCCCGTGATCAGGTAGGCGGACTCGGCGGCCTTGCCTGCCACCAGCGCGAGAACGAGACCGATGGCGAGCGGCAGGAGCACCTGTGTGCACTGGACCAGCCGCAGGGTGCGCGCCCGGGCTCCGAGCAGGGAGAGCGCCGTCACCTGCGGGCGGCGTTCCACGGCCCGGTCGGTGACGGAGACAAGGAACGCCGCGACGCCGATGACCAGACCCATCACCATGCCGAGCGCGAGCAGTGTCTCGATGACGGTGATCTGCTGGAGACCGTCGATGTTGATGCCGGCCGGGTCGACGTCGGCGGTCGGTGCGATGGCGCCGATACGGTCGAGGACCGCGCGCACACTCGCGGGGTCGGAAGCGCCGGCGAGGACGAGCCTGCCGGAGACCGGCTTCGCGTGCGCCGGGAGCGCCGAGGGGGGTACGAGCAGGCCGGGACTGGGCATGTTGGTGACATCGAAGCCGTCGAACAGCACGGTGGCGCGCGGCACTTCGACCTTCAGTGAGGTCTGCCGCCCAGCCGCCGTCAGGAGGAAGGTGGAGGTGGTGAGCGGCTGATCCGAGACCTGCGGGTCGCTGAGGCGGAGCACCTCGCCCTCGACGCAGCCCTCGGCGTGCCGAACCAGCTTCGCGAACTGGGCGCAGGTGGCGACCAGAGCCGGGGCCTGCGCGTCGGACGCGGCATCGGGATCCGTCCGCGGCTCCATGACGAGGGCGTGCGCGGCCACGCCGGGAATGTCGCGCAGTCGCCGCTGCTGGTCCTCGGTGAGCCGGGACTGCGACAGGCTGTACTCCTGCGACGGCGAGTCGTTGTGGGTGATCTGGCGTTCCTCCACCAGGACGCCCTGGGCGAGCGACGCGGAGAAGACCAGCAGGACCAGGCCGGTGACCACACGCATGGCACTGCCGGGTTCGACTTCGTTGCGCCGCATGGCCATGCTGAGCGCGAGACTGCCCGACCGGGCGAGCCGCCTGGCCAGCGTGTACGAGAGCAGCGGCATCACCATGACGAGTCCGGCCCCGGTAAGCAGCACGCCCGCGGGAACCAGGAGGGAGTTCATACCGGTGCTCTGCGCCGGGTGGTCGGTGAAACCGGTCGCGCAGTATCCGGCGACGAGGCCGAGCCCGGCAATGAGCAGGAGGCCGCCCCAGAGGCGGGGCGCGCGCGGCGCCGCGGTGCGCCGGGTACTGAGCGGGTCGGCCGCCGCCGTGCGGGCACTGGCCCGGCCGACGAACCAGGCGAGGGCCGGACAGCCGATCAGACAGACGGCGATGGTGGAGGCGGACAGCGAACCGTCGTCCGGATACCACTTGAGGCCGGGCAGTCCGGTCCTGGCCATGATCTGGTTGAGCACCCAGAACTCACCGAGACCGAGTGCGGCACCGAAGAGCGCCGCGACCACGGTCTCCGCCGCGTTGACGCGTTGCGTGCCCCTGCGGCTGAGGCCGAGCAGACGCAAGGCCGCGAGGCGCCGGTTGCGGCTGGCCGCCGAGAGCTTGGCGCAGACGGAGAGGAAGACGGCCAGGGGCAGCAGGACGAGCGCGGCGAGCGTGAAGCGCAGGATGTCGAGGGTGGAGGCTTCGACGGCCGTGGTGGGGGGATGCTCGGAACCGAAGCTCTTCAACACGCGTGCCTCGGGGCCGAGTCGATCCCTGCTGGTGCCGACGTAGGCGTACAGCTCGTTGGGATCGGTCAGACCGGCAGGCCCGATCAGGCCCTCTTCCCGGCCGGGCAGCAGTCCCCTCAGTCCGGGCTCGCGCCGAAGCTGATCGCGCAGCGCGGGAGAGACGAACACCTCGCCGGGGCCCGGCAGCGCGCTCAGGCCGGGTGGCGGCTCCGGGGTGTCGTCCGTGCCGCGCGCGACGAAGACACGACTGAACGGCTTGGAGCCGTGCGGGTCGGAGCGCTGGAGCACGAGAGTGGGCTGCCCGGCCTTCTTGCCCACGAAGACTTGGGGTTCCCGGTCGGCGGATCGGCCGTCGTGGGCGTCGAGGATCGCCGGGATCGTGAGGACGAGTGCGAGGCAGCACACCCCGAGCGACCCGCCCAGCAGCATCAGCAGGAATCGCGCCCGGTTGCCGCGCCCGGATCCGAACAGCAGCCGAAGGCCGAGGCTGAACTCCCTCATGATTACCGGCCTTTCGGATCGAGTACGCCGTCGGCCATCGTGTAGCGCCGGTCGGCTCGGGCGGCGACCGCCGGGTCGTGGGTGACCAGGAGGACGGCGGTGCCCTGCGAGCGGGCCAGCTCCAGGAATTCCTGCAGGACGGTGGCCGCGTTGGCACTGTCCAGCGAGCCGGTCGGTTCGTCGGCGAAGATGACGGCCGGCCGGTGCACGAGCGCCCGTGCCACGGCCACGCGCTGGCTCTGGCCGCCGGACACCTGTGAGGGACGCCGCTCGCGCAACTCGGCCATGCCGAGGCGGTCGAGTACCTCGGCAGCCGCCTGGAGTGCCGGACGCTTGCGCTGTCCGGCGAGTCTGAGCGGCAGGGCGGTGTTCTCCTCGATGGTCAGCTCGGGGAGCAGTTCGCCGTACTGGAAGACGAAACCGAATCGCTCGCGGCGCAGCGTGCTGATGTCCTCGTCGTCGAGTTCGTCGTACGCGCGGCCCTCGAACCGCACCTGTCCGCGGACGGGCGGCAGCACCCCCGCGAGGCAGTACAGGAGCGAGGACTTGCCGGATCCGCTGGCGCCGGTGATGGCCGCGATCTCGCCGCGGGCCAGGGACAGATGGACGTCCCGGACGGCGAGCGTGGGGCCGTAGGAGAGGTCGACTCCCTTGGCGCTGAGCACTTCTGACGTACTGATCGCTTCCCCCAAGAGGCGAAAGGCCCGGGGCGAAGCCCCGGGCCGGTGGTGTGCGGGTCGGCCGACTACCGCTTGTAGTGCTTGGTCACCGAGCAATTGTCCGGGTGGAACGAGCCGCGGTCACGACAGGCACGGATCCAGGCGTCGCTGGTGTACCGGGCAGCACCGTCGTACGTGTAGTAGTCCTTGTGGACGGTCTTCTTCTGCTTGCCGTTGTAGCGGTTCCAGCTGTAGCCCTCGACCTTGACCTGGACATAGACGTTGTGACCATCGCCCGCGGAGGTGTCCTGGAGATCACCCTTCCAGTGGAAGGCTCCGTACTTGGCGCCGGGCGCCTCGAACTTGTAGTAGCCATTCTTGAACTTGACACCGGAACTCGACAGGGTCGGGATCTTGTGCCACGAGGCGGCGGCTTGGACATTTCCATTCGCACTTGCGAAAGAGACTCCCGCGCCCGCGACAAAGAGTCCGGTGGCGAGCACGCCGACGGCCAGCTTTCGATTCACTGTGTTCTCCCCGTTTACGATGATCCGTTCGCGTTGGATCGCGAACTCCGGCACACTAACACGGCAGATCTATGGGGCAGTTGGATTTTTGACGAGCCGATGCGAGACGGAGTTTCACTCTGTCGCCGCTCTGTGCGGGCTCGGCAATCATTGCGCGAACACCCCGCTTGACCCGCTCGAACCGTCTAGCGTGGGACACAGGAAGGTATGCAACTGCACAGCAATGCCAGGAATGATCCAAGGCCCCGCCACCCCGCCCCGTCCCACGGAGCGCTCCTGCCACCGGGCAGCGGTGCCGTCCGGCAGGAGGCAGCCGACGGTGCGCACGCATGACGCGCGAAGGCCGCGCCCGGCGAACAGCCGGGCGCGGCCTTCGTACGTGCAGGGTCTGGACCGAGGCATCCCGTCCGGACCTCCGCGACCCGCGACAACGCGGTGAGCCGGCGTGCGTGCCGGACCCCGGCCATGATCCGCCGGACAGGCTCTCAGCCCAGGGGGTGCATCCAGCCGTGGGTGTCCTCGGCGACGCCGCGCTGGATGTCCAGCAGGCGCTCGCGCAGCTTCATCGTGACCTGGCCGGGCGTGCCGTCGCCCTGGACCCACTCGCCGCCCTCGGACTTGACGGTGCCGACGGGGGTGATGACGGCGGCGGTGCCGCAGGCGAAGACCTCGGTGAGGGTGCCGTTCGCGGTGTCGTCGCGCCACTGGTCGATGGAGACGCGGCCCTCCTCGGACTCGTAGCCGAGGTCGCGGGCGACCTTGAGCAGCGAGTCACGGGTGACGCCGGCGAGCAGCGAGCCGGTCAGGGCCGGGGTGACGATCTTGTTCCCGTACACGAAGTACAGGTTCATGCCGCCGAGCTCCTCGACCCACTTGTGCTCGACCGCGTCGAGGTAGGCGACCTGGTCGCAGCCCTTCTCGGCGGCCTCGGCCTGGGCGAGCAGCGACGCGGCGTAGTTGCCGCCGGTCTTGGCGTCGCCCATGCCGCCGGGGACGGCGCGCACCCGGTTCTCGGAGAGCCAGATGGAGACCGGCTTCACACCGCCGGGGAAGTACGCGCCGGCGGGCGAGGCGATCACCAGGAACAGGTACTCGTTGGCGGGCCGCACGCCGAGACCGACCTCGGTCGCGATCATGAACGGGCGCAGGTAGAGGGACTCCTCGCCGCCGTGCGCCGGAACCCAGGCCTCGTCCTGCTTGACCAGCGCGTCACAGGCCGCGATGAACGTCTCGACGGGCAGCTCCGGCATGGCCAGCCGGCGGGCGGATGCCTGGAAGCGCTTGGCGTTGGCCTCGGGGCGGAAGGTGGCGACCGAGCCGTCGGGCTGGCGGTAGGCCTTGAGGCCCTCGAAGATCTCCTGCCCGTAGTGCAGGGTCATGTTGGCGGGGTCGAGCGAAAGCGGCGCGTACGGCACGAGCTGGGCGTCGTGCCAGCCTCGGCCCTCGGTCCACCTGATCGTCACCATGTGATCGGTGAAGCGGCGGCCGAATCCGGGATTGACCATGCTCGCCTCGCGCTCCGCGTCGGACAGTGGGTTCGAGGAGGGCTTGAGCTCGATCGTGGGCGTCGTCATGAGTGCGTGTCCTTCACCGTTGTGTGTGTTGGACCGCGCTCACGCCGCTCCTGCCAGACAGGTGCTAGGACGTCCGAGTTTTGTTGCGAGCCACGGCCCCGTTCGATTATCGCTCCCGGGCGGCCGTGCACGAAACGACGCGTGTGCGGTCCAGTGGTCGATGGTGGCACCCGGGGCCGCACAAGGTGAAGCCGCCGGGTGCGGTGGTTGCCCGGCGGCTTCGAAACGGAGTCGTCGGGTCAGTCCGCTACGCGTACCGCGAGCACGTCGCCGATCTGGTCGGTCGTACGGCTCGTGGCACCGTCGCGCTCCGCGAGGTCGGCGGAGACGGCATCCTCGATGCGCACGGCCTCGGCCTCGTAGCCGAGGTGGCGCAGCAGGAGGGCGACGGAGAGGACCGTGGCGGTCGGGTCGGCCTTGCCCTGGCCCGCGATGTCGGGGGCGGAGCCGTGGACCGGTTCGAACATCGACGGGAAGGTGCCCGTCGGGTTGATGTTGCCGGAGGCGGCCAGGCCGATACCGCCGGTCACGGCGGCGGCGAGGTCGGTGAGGATGTCGCCGAAGAGGTTGTCGGTGACGATGACGTCGAAGCGCTCCGGCTGGGTGACGAAGAAGATCGTCGCGGCGTCGACGTGCAGATAGTCGGTGGTGACCTCGGGGTACTCGGTCGCGACCTTGTCGAAGATGTTCTTCCACATGTGGCCCGCGTACACGAGGACGTTGTTCTTGTGCACCAGCGTCAGCTTCTTGCGCGGGCGGGCGTTCGCCCGCTCGAACGCGTCCCGGACGACGCGCTCGACGCCGTACGCGGTGTTGACGCTGACCTCGGTGGCGACCTCGGCCGGCGTACCGGTGCGCAGCGAGCCGCCGTTGCCGGTGTACGGGCCCTCGGTGCCCTCGCGGACGACGACGAAGTCGATGTCCGGGCGGCCGACCAGCGGGGTCGCGGTGTTCGGGAACAGCTTCGACGGCCGCAGGTTGATGAAGTGGTCGAAGGCGAACCGCAGCTTCAGCAGGAGCCCGCGCTCCAGGACGCCCGACGGCACGGAGGGGTCACCGATCGCGCCGAGCAGGATGGCGTCGTGCCCCTTGAGGGCTTCGAGCTCCGCGTCCGGGAGGGTTTCACCGGTGCGGTGCCACCGCTGGGCGCCAAGGTCGTACTCCTTGGTCTCCAGCTTCACGTCCTGCGGGAGAACAGCGTTGAGGACCTTGAGGCCCTGGGCCACGACCTCCTGGCCGATACCGTCACCGGGGATCACTGCGAGATTGATGCTGCGAGACATGTCCGCACCCTACTGCGCGTCCCACCCCATGACACGTCACGTCCACCATACGGACACATGGGGAGCTGTACGTGTACCGTTCACCTATCTGACGGTACGGCGTCGGGCGGCGGGTGGATGTTCTGGTCCATGGACATCCCCCGTTTCGGAATCCCCGAGAAACTCGCCGGCCGCATGAGCATGGCCGAGCAGCACGACTGTCTGCGCACCCGGCTGACCCGGCGCGGCGTGCTGCGTACGGGCGTGGCGACCGCGGCGGTCGCCGGTGCCGGGCTCGGCACCTCGCCCGCGTACGCCGCCCCCACCGTGCTCACCTCGCACCACAGCTCCACCCGGGTGGACGGTTCGCTGGTGGCGCCGTTCGGCCGGCATCTGGCGTACGGCGCGGACCCGAAGACCCGGATGGCGGTCTCCTGGCAGGTCCCGTTCGCCGTGCGGCGGCCGTACATCCGGATCGGCCACAAGCCGTGGGCGCTGAGCCGCCGGATCGACGCCGAGGTCCGCCACCTGACCACCCCGGAGCTGAACGGGGGCAGGATCGCGGCCGCCGAGCAGTTCTACGTGCACGCGAGTCTGGAGCGGCTGCAGCCCGGCACGACGTACTACTACGGCGTCGGCCACGACGGCTTCGACCCCGCCGACACCCGCAACCTGGGCACGCTCGGCACCTTCACCACCGCGCCCGCGCGCGCCGAGGCGTTCACCTTCACCGCCTTCGGCGACCAGGGCGTCAGCTACCACGCGCTGGGCAACGACCAGCTGATCCTGGGCCAGAACCCGGCGTTCCACCTGCACGCGGGCGACATCTGCTACGCCGACCCGTCCGGCTCCGGGCAGAGCACCGACACCTACGACGCCCGCACCTGGGACCAGTTCCTGGCGCAGACGGAGACCGTGTCGAAGACCGTGCCGTGGATGGTGACCACCGGCAACCACGACATGGAGGCCTGGTACTCGCCGGACGGCTACGGCGGCCAGAACGCCCGCTGGACGCTGCCCGACAACGGCCCGGACCCGGTGAACCAGCCCGGCGCCTACTCGTTCGTGCACGGCAATGTGGGGGTCGTCGCCCTCGACGCCAATGACGTCTCGTACGAGATCCCGGCCAACTTCGGGATCAGCGACGGCCGGCAGACCCGCTGGCTGGACCGGCGCCTCGGTGAGCTGCGGGCCCGTCACGACATCGACTTCGTCGTGGTCTTCTTCCACCACTGCGCCTTCTCCACCACCAACGCGCACGCCTCCGACGGCGGGGTGCGCGACGCGTGGGTGCCGCTCTTCGAGAAGCACCAGGTGGACCTGGTCATCAACGGCCACAACCACGTCTACGAGCGCACCGACGCGATCCTGAACAACGCCGTCCGGCGCAGGGTGCCGATCGGCGAGCGCACCGACCCGACGCGGGACGGCATCGTGTACGTCACCGCGGGCGGCGCGGGCAAGGCGCTGTACGACTTCCCGGTGCCGGACACCTACGAGGGCCATGTCGCGGACCGGGAGAGCGTGGACACGTACCACGTGGTCAAGGGCGGCGGAAAGGCCGCCGAGACCGTGGAGTGGTCCCGGGTGCGCTACACCGGCTTCTCGTTCCTGGCGGTGGAGGTGCAGCCCGGCCGGCACGCCCGGATGAAGGTCACCGCGCTCGCCGAGTCGGGCGAGCGCATCGACCACTTCGAGATCAGCCGGGGCTGACCGTCCGCCGGGCCGGTCCGTCGACCGGCCCGTTCAGCCGGTCTCAGTGGCCCGTGGAGCCGCCGTTGTCCCTGCGGTCGAGGGCGCGCTGGAGGGCGGCGGCGGCGTTCCGGCGCTCCGACTCGGTCGGGCGGTGGGTGTGACGGACACGGCGGGCAGTCGTCTGGACCATGATGGATCGACTCCTTGAGATCGCGAGGATTTCGAGATCGAAAATCGTGAAGATGATTTCGAGATCGGGATTTCGAGGCGCCGGAAGGGGCGGGGAGCGGGCGCCGCAGGGGTTGCCTGCACAAGGGCGCGCACTCACGACCGCCAGTCGCTGGATCTAGCGAGACGTTCGGCTCCTACAAAGCTAGGGCAGCTCGGCCGGTCTGTCTCCACAATTACTCGGACTTCCTACTATCTGAGACGGAGGTTTACCCCCGGCCGTCCCCGGATTCCGGACGAGGGCCCGGACGACAGGACATCGCCCCTGCTCAGACGGGGTGACACGGCCCCCGGGCCGCCTCGTCGGGGCGGGTGTCGCTCACGTCACGTCCCCGTCCCGCCAGTCGAAGACCAGCGTCCCGGAGCCGGTGGGCAGCCCGCGCCCGGCCGCGCCGCGGACATAGGTGCTGCCCTCCTCGCCCGGCAGCCGCTCCACCCCGTACCGCGCCTGCACCGCGATCCGCCCCGGCCACACCCGCCAGCCGCGCCCGGCGTACAGCGCGGCCCCGGCGGCCGACGCGGACAGCGCGCCGAAGGCGTACGCCCCGTCGACGACCTTCTCCAGCTCGGCCATGATCCGCCCGCCGAGCCCTTCCCGGCGCCGGTCCGCGCGGACCGCCACGGCCTCCACGTAGCCGATCCGGTACGAGCGGCCCAGGTGGACCACCCGGCGCTGGATGACGCTGCCGTGCGCCAGCAGACCGCTGCCGTCGCGTATCCACGCGTGGATGCCGCCGAGGCTGTGGTCCCAGTCGTCGTCGCTGAAGTCGCCCTCGAACGCGGTGTCCAGGAGCACGCGGATCTCATCGAGGTCGGCCGGGCCCAGTCGGCAGGTGTGTGCGGTGCGAAGGATCGGCTCAGTCATGTCCCTCAGCATCTCAGCCACCACGGCCGCCGAATACTCAGTGGGCATCTGAGTACCTGCCACGTGTCGAAGGACTGTGCGTCGCACGACAGTTGGACACATGAACGGCCTCTACGCTCTCAAGCCCTGGTACGCGGACCGGCTCTCCGGAGTCCGCGCCTCGCTGGTCCGCCGTGAGGTGTCGCCCGACACCCTCACCGCGGCCGGCGTGGTCTCGGCGGCCGGTGCCGCCGCCGCGCTGGCCTGGCTGCCCGCCGGCCTCGCCGCCCTGCCGGTCGCCGTACTGCTCGCCGCCCGGCTCGCCTTCGCCAACCTGGACGGCGCGCTGGCCCGCGACACCGGCCGGACGACCCGGCGCGGCGCGGTGCTCAACGAGCTCGGCGACCGGGTGGCGGATCTGGTGGTGCTGGCCGGCTTCCTGGCGCTCGCCCCGCTGTGGCTGGTGGCGGTGGCCGGGCTCGCGGCGACCCTGCCGTCCTGGGTGTCGCTGGCCGGGGCGGCTGCGGGCGCGCCCCGGCGCAACGGCGGCCCGGTCGGCAAGACCGAACGCTGCCTGCTGGTCGTGGTCGCGGCGGCGAGCGGCTGGGCGGTACCCGTACTGATCGTGATCGCCGCCGGTTCGCTGCTCACCGCGGTGCTCCGGCTGGCGGGCCTGTGGCGGGAGCTGGCATGAGCGCCGTACTGATCGCGGAGGAAGCTGCGGCGCGGGCCGTGCCGCTGGTCGCGGGGGTGCTGGGGGCGGGCGGTGTCGCCGTCGCCGTACTGCCGTCGAAGGTCCGGATGCGGGCCGAGCTGCGCAAGCGGTGGCGGACCTGGGCGCTGGTGGCGCCGGTCTTCCTGGGGGCGTACTTCCTGGGCGGCGGCGGGACGTTCGCGCTGGCCGCGGGGCTCGGGGTGGTCGCGGCGGGCGAGTTCGCGCGGATGGCCGGGCTGCGCCGCGGCGATCTCGCGGTGCTCGTGACGGCCGCGGTGGCGCTCCCCGCGCTGGCGTGGCTGGCGCCGCGGCTCCTCGACGTCCGGGCGGCGGCGCTGCTGCTGGTCGCGGCCGCGCTGGCGCCGGTGCTCGGCGGGGACGACCGGACCGGCTTCACCCGCACCGCACGCACCGCCTTCGGGCTGCTGTGGATCCCGGTCGCGCTGACCGGTCTGGTGACGCTCGGGGACACGGGGGTCGCGGTGGGTCTCGCGGTGGCGCTCGGCGACGTCGGCGCCTGGTGCGGCGGTACGGCGCTGGGCCGCCGGGGCCCGCTCGCCCGGCCGCTGTCGCCGCTCTCCCCCAACAAGACCTGGGCGGGGGTGCTGGGCGCGGCGGTGGCGACGGCCCTGCTGCTGCTCGTGCTCGGCGAGTTCACGCTCCCGCTGTGGGCCGCGGTGACCGGCGGCTGTGTCCTCGGTGACCTGCTCGAATCGATGGTCAAGCGCGAGTCGGGGGTGAAGGACGCGGGCAGCTGGCTGCCCGGCTTCGGCGGCCTCCTCGACCGGATCGACTCCCTGTTGGTGGCCCTTCTCCTGACGATGGTGATGACATGACCGGCACCCTTGCGCGCATGCCCGGCCGGGTCGCGCCGCCCGCACGTTCCCGGTTCACCGCCGCGCTCCGGCGCGGTCTGTGGTGGGGCGCCCTCAGTCTCACCGGCGGGGTGGAGCGGCGCGGCCGGCTGCCGCGCGGCGGCTGTGTCGTCGTCGCCAACCACTCCTCGCACGCCGACACGGCGGCGCTGCTCGCCGCGCTCGACGCCCGGCACACCCCGGCGATCGGCGCGGCGGCCGACTACTGGTTCGCCTCGCCGTGGCGGCGCCGGATCTGCCGCCGGCTCGCGGCCGGCTTCCCGGTGCGGCGCAGTGGCGGCGGCATGGACGACCTGCTGTCCATGGCGGACGAGCTCCGCTCCGGCCGGGCTGTCGTCCTGTTCCCGGAGGGGACCCGGGGCAAGGACGGCGAGCTGGGCTCCTTCCACCGCGGCGCGCTGGTGCTGGCCGAGCGGGCGGGCGTCCCGGTGGTGCCGGTGGGGATCGCGGGCACGGACCGACTGCTGCCCAAGCACGGCCGGCTGCGCTCGGCGCTGGTGCGGGTGTCGATCGGTGATCCGCTGCCGTCGACGACCGGTCCGCGGGAGGCCCGCGACGCGGTGGTCGCGCTGCACGCACGCACGGTCGCCGAGCCGCTGCGGGACTCCGCGACGCGGCGCCGGGTGGCGTCGGTCGTCACCTCGCGCCGGGGTGTCCCGCTGGCCTTCGGGTGGGCGCTGGCGGAGGCGCTGAGCTGGCCGCTGATGCCGGAGCTGCTGCTGGCCGTGGTCTGTGTGGCGGTGCCGGGGGCGGCGCTGCGGATGTCGCTGGGCGCGCTCGCCGGCAGTCTCGCCGGCGGTCTGCTCGCCCTTCAGCTGGCCTCGGCCGGCGTACATCTGCCCGCCCCGCTGACCACGGACCGGATGCGCGCCGAGGTCCGGGCCGAGCTGGCGCTGGAGGGCGCCTCGGCGGTGCGGCACCAGCCGTGGAACGGCATTCCGTTCAAGGTGTACGGGGCCGAGGCGGGCCGCGCCGGTGTGCCCGCGCTCGACTGGCTCACCGCTTCGGCGACGGCCCGGGGCTCCCGGACGCTCACCGTGGGGCTCGGCTTCGCCGCCTTCGGGCTGCTGATGCGCCGCCACCGCCGCCGGTACGGCCACTATCTGGTCCTGCTGGGCGGCGGGTTCACGGCGGGGCTCTCGATGATCGTCGCGGGCTGGGGCTGAGCGGACACTGACCGACGGGCGCGCCGCTTCTGTCCGAGGACGCTCTGGTCCGGACCAGTCGCCGCGCGCCACACTGCCGGGATGTCCGACACCACAGCCGTACCCCAGCAGTGGACGCCCATCCATGGCGCGCCCTACCAGCCGGTCCCCCACCGCCCCGAACGGATCCCGGCAGACGAGTCGCTCGCACGGGCCGCCCGGCTGCGGGAGGCGATGGGCGGGCGCAGGACCGTGCGCCAGTTCTCGTCCGACCCCGTTCCCGAGCAGGTCGTGAAGGACGCGATCGCCTGTGCCGCGACCGCCCCGTCCGGCGCCCATCAGCAGCCGTGGACCTTCGTCCTGGTCAAGGACCCGCAGGTGCGCGGGCTCATCCGTGAGGCGGCCGAGCACGAGGAGCGGATCAGCTACGACGGCAGGCTCGGCGAGGAGTGGCTGGCGGCGCTGCGCCCGCTGGGCACGGACGCCGTCAAGGCCCACATGACGGACGCCCCGGCCCTGGTCGTGGTCTTCCAGCAGCGGTACTGGGTGGGCGAGGACGGCACCCGGCACAAGCACTACTACGTCGACGAGTCGGTCGGGATCGCCGTCGGGATGCTGCTCTCGGCCCTGCACCTGTCGGGCCTGGCGGCGCTGATCCACACGCCGAGCCCGATGCGGTTCCTGCGCGAGGTGCTGGACCGGCCGGAGAACGAGAAGGCGTTCGCGGTGATTCCGGTCGGGTATCCGGCCGACGACTGCCAGGTGCCCGGCCTGGTACGGAAGTCGCTGGACCAGGTGCTCGTGGAGATCTGAGACGAGACGAATGGAAACCGCCTCCCGGCCGGCAGGGGAACCGGGCGGGAGGCGGAATTCGTGGCGGGGCGCCGGGGGTGGGGGCGCCCCGGGGGAGGAAGGCGGCGGGTGGCCTCGGACCGGATGGCGGACGCGGTCTGGTGCGTGCGATTCCAAGGCGGAGGAGGGAGGCGACGCGGAGCGTCGCCGACCGACGACAACGCCGGAAGCGTGCGTGCCAGGGCGTGGCCGCCCGGTCAGAGGCCACCCGCCACCCTCTTAGCCCTGGTGGGGGTAGGTGTAGTCGGTCGGCGGGACCAGCGTCTCCTTGATGGCCCGGGTCAGGGTCCAGCGCTGCAGGTTCTGCGGGGCGCCCGCCTTGTCGTTCGTACCCGAGGCACGGCCACCGCCGAAGGGCTGCTGGCCGACGACGGCACCGGTCGACTTGTCGTTGATGTAGAAGTTGCCCGCGGCGTAGCGCAGCTTCTCCATCGTGTACGCGGCCGCGGCGCGGTCGTTCGAGATGACGGAACCGGTCAGCGCGTAGTCGGAGACCAACTCCATCTGCTCCAGCATCGCGTCGTACCGGTCGTCCTCGTAGACGTGCACGGCGAGGATCGGGCCGAAGTACTCGGTCGTGAAGACCTCGTTCTCCGGGTCGCTGCACTCGATGACGGTCGGGCGGACGAAGTAGCCCACCGAGTCGTCGTACGTGCCGCCCGCGACGATCGTGCAGGACGGGTCGGACTTCGCGCGGTCGATCGCGGCCTTGTTCTTGGCGAACGAACGCTCGTCGATGACGGCGCCGATGAAGTTCGACAGGTCGGTGACGTCACCCATGGAGATGGAGTCGACCTCGGCGGCGAACTTCTCCTTGAAACCGGAGTTCCAGATGGAGGCCGGGACGTACGCGCGGGAGGAGGCCGAGCACTTCTGGCCCTGGAACTCGAAGGAGCCCCGGGTCAGCGCGGTCTTCAGGACGGCGTGGTCGGCCGACGGGTGGGCGACGACGAAGTCCTTGCCACCGGTCTCGCCGACGAGCCGCGGGTAGGTGCGGTAATTGGCGATGTTGTTGCCGACCGTCTTCCACAGGTGCTGGAAGGTGGGGGTCGAGCCGGTGAAGTGGATGCCGGCCAGGTCGCGGTGGTTCAGGGCCACCTCGGAGACGGCGATGCCGTCACCGGTCACCAGGTTGATGACGCCCTTGGGCAGACCGGCCTCTTCCAGCAGCTGCATCAGCAGCACGGCGGCGTGGGTCTGCGTCGGGGACGGCTTCCACACCACGACGTTGCCCATGAGGGCGGGGGCGGTGGGCAGGTTGCCCGCGATGGCCGTGAAGTTGAACGGCGTGATCGCGTAGACGAAGCCCTCCAGCGGGCGGTGGTCCATGCGGTTCCACACGCCCGGCGAGTTGGCCGGCGGCTGCTCGGCGAGGATCTGGCGCGCGTAGTGCACGTTGAAGCGCCAGAAGTCGACGAGCTCGCAGGGGGTGTCGATCTCGGCCTGCTGCGCGGTCTTGGACTGGCCGAGCATCGTGGAGGCGGCCATCGTCTCGCGCCACGGGCCGGACAGCAGCTCGGCGGCGCGCAGGATGATCGCGGCGCGGTCGTCGAAGGACATCGCGCGCCAGGCCGGGGCGGCGGCGAGCGCGGCGTCGATCGCGTCCTGCGCGTCCTGCTGGGTGGCGCCCGCGAAGGTACCGATGACGGCCTTGTGGTTGTGCGGCTGTACGACGTCGAAGCGCTCGCCGCCGCCCATCCGCTTCTCGCCACCGATGGTCATCGGAAGGTCGATCGGGTTCTCGGCGAGCTCCTTGAGCTTCACCTCCAGGCGGGCACGCTCCGGGGAGCCCGGGGCGTAGGAGTGGACCGGCTCGTTGACCGGCGCGGGGACCTGGGTGACAGCGTCCATGGGTTCCGTTGCTCCTTGGGTAGAGAGGTGGAGGGGGGCTCAGCCCTTGGTGAGGATGGAGCGGCCGAAGAACAGCAGGTTCGCCGGCTTCTCGGCGAGGCGGCGCATGAAGTAGCCGTACCAGTCGGTGCCGTACGCGGTGTAGACACGCATCCGGTGTCCCTCGGCCGCGAGCCGGAGGTGCTCGTCGCTGCGGATGCCGTACAGCATCTGGAACTCGTACTCATCCAGTTTGCGCCCGGCCTTGCGGCCCAGCTCCTGGGCGATGGCGATCAGACGCGGGTCGTGCGACCCGATCATCGGGTAGCCCTCGCCCTCCATGAGGATCCGCAGGATACGGACGTACGCCTTGTCGATCTCGGCCTTGTCCTGGTACGCGACGGAGGCGGGCTCCTTGTAGGCGCCCTTCACGATGCGGACGCGGCTGCCGGCGGCGGCCAGCCGGCGGGCGTCGTCCTCGGTGCGGAACAGGTAGGCCTGGATCACACAGCCGGTCTGCGGGAAGTCCCTCCGCAGTTCCTCGTGGATGGCGAACATCGAGTCGAGGGTGGTGTGGTCCTCGGCGTCCAGCGTGACCGTGGTGCCGATCTCGGCGGCGGCCTCGACGACCGGGCGGACGTTGGCGAGCGCCAGCTCGTGGCCGCCGTCCAGCGCCTGTCCGAACATGGAGAGCTTGACGGACATCTCGGCCCTGGTGCCCAGGCCGAGGTCCTTGAGGCGCTCGATCAGTTCGAGGTAGGCGTCGCGGGCGTCGGCGGCCTGCTCGGGGGTGGTGATGTCCTCGCCGACCACGTCGAGGGTGACTTCGAGACCCTTGCCGGCGGCGTCCTCGATGATCGGGACGACCTGGTCGACGGTCTCACCGGCGATGAACCGGTCGACGACCTGCTTGGTGCCAGGTGCGGCCGAGATGAAACGGCGCATCTTGTCGCTGCGGGACGCGGCGAGAATCACGGGACCCAGCACGGGGCACCTCCACGGAAAGTACGAACGAAGGCCATACCGGCAGATTGGGAACAGACCGGTACAGCACGGAGAACCACCGTGAAATCTAAGGATCTCTCCGATCCTGTGCCATCGACAGCTGTCACGCATCCGTTCCCCGGTTCTCAGACATATGTCTGAAGGGGTGCGAGAATGGCCGGGTGAAGGGCGATTACCAGGAGCTGGTCGACGAGATCTCCGGGCTGCTCGGCGCCCCCGCGACGCTGGAGAACCGGGACTTCGGCCTGGTCGCCTTCGGCGCCCACGACAGCGACGACGACACCGCGATGGACCCGGTCCGCACCCGCTCGATCCTGACCCGCCGCTCCACGCCCGCCGTCCGCGCCTGGTTCGAGGGCTTCGGCATCACCCGCGCCACCGGACCGGTCCGCATCCCCGCGGCCCCGGAGGCCGGGGTCTTCCGGGACCGGATCTGCCTGCCGGTGCGCCATCGGGGTGCCGTGCTCGGCTACGTATGGCTGCTCGACGCCGACCCCGGGCCGACCGACGAACAGCTGAAGGCGGCGATGGAAGTGGCGGCCCGGATCGGGGCGCTGCTCGCCGACGAGGCGCGGGCGGGCACCGATCCGTCCCGGGAGTTCGGTGCGGTGCTGACCGCCGGGCGGGGCTGGCAGCGCGACATGGCGGTGGCCGCGCTGTACGAGGCGCTGGGGCCGGACGCCCAGGGGCTGCACACGGTGGTGTGCGTGGCCCCGTGGCCGGACGATCCGCCGTCGGTCCGGGCGGTCCCGTCGGCGGCGGCGCTGTCCTCGGTGCCCGGGACCGGAGGGTTCCCCTCGCTGGCCGCGCTGGTCCGGCTGCGCTCCACCGATGTCCTCGAACCGGCGCTCACCGCCGCGGACCGGCTGCGGTCGGCCGCGGGCCGGGACGCCACCGCCGGGGTCGCGGTGCCCCGCCGGGGTCTCGCGGAGCTGGCCGCGGCCTGGCAGGAGGCGGTGGGGGCCGCCCGCGCGGCGGCGGCCGAGTCCCGGTTCGGCCCGGTGGCGCGGTGGTCGTCGATCGGGCCGTACCGGCTGCTGACCGCGCTCCCCGCGGAGGCGGTCGCGGACCCGGTGGTCCGCGCCCTGCTCACCCCGCCGCACAAGGATCTGGCCCGCACCGCCGAGGTGTTCCTCGACTGCGCGGGCCAGGCGTCCCGGACGGCCGCGGCCCTCGGGGTCCACCGCCAGACGCTCTACTACCGGCTCTCCCGGATCCAGCAGCTCACCGGCCTCGATCTCAACGACGGCGAGGACCGGCTGCTGCTGCACATGGCGCTCAAGAGCGCACGGCTCAGGAGGTAGAGCCTCCCCGGCCCTCCAGCACGACCTTCAGACCGTCCGTCAAGTCCTGTGCGGACGGGGCGGATTCACTGTCCATCAGCCACTGCACCATCACGCCCGCGAGCAGCGCCTGACAGAACAGCCCGGCCACCCGCGCCTTCTCCGGGTCCTTCTCCGGGTCGATGCCGAGCATGCCCTCGGCGAGCCCGTCGCGCCCCTCACGCTGCGGGTCCAGCAGGGCCTTCCGCAGCTCCGGGTCCTTGTCGATCCGGGAGACGACCTCCATCTGGAGCTGCCAGACGGACCGGGTCTCCTCGAAGCTGTCGATCACCCGCTCCCAGGTGTCGCGGAACTGGTCGAGCGGCGGCCCGGACGCGTCGTCGCCCTCCGCGCGCTCCTGCCCGTCGTCGGTGAGCAGATCCCCCCACTCCTCCGTCACCTTGACAAAGGCGAGGTTGAGCAGGGCCTCCTTGGAGCCGTAGTGGTAGCCGATGGAGGCGAGGTTCGTACCGGAGGCGGCCACGATGTCGCGCGCCGTCGTCCGGGCGTATCCCTTCTCCAGCAGGCAGCGCTTGGCGCCTTCGAGCAGATCCTCACGGTGTCCCATGAAAGCAGCGTACCCGGCATGCAGACGTTTGTGTAAGACGCACGTCTAGATGCCGGGTACGCGGAAGGGCTCCGGAACCGTCAGTCGGTCAGGTTCACCGTGCGGGCCGAATTGGCACCGATCTCGGTGGAGATCTCGGCGAGCACCGACGCCGGGACGTCGTCGTCGACGGTGAGCACGACCAGCGCCTCGCCACCCGCGTCCGTCCGCGACACCTGCATGCCCGCGATGTTCAGACCGGCCTCGCCGAGGATCCGGCCGACCGTGCCGACGACACCGGGACGGTCCTCGTAACGCAGCACCACCATGTGGTCGGCCAGCGCCAGGTCCACGTCGTACTCGCCGACGGCGACGATCTTCTGGAGGTGCTTGGGCCCGGCCAGCGTGCCGGAGACCGAGACCTCCTCGCCGCCCGAGAGCGTGCCGCGGACGGTGACCACATTGCGGTGCTCGGGCGACTCGGAGCTGGTGGTGAGGCGGACCTCGACACCGCGCTCCTGCGCGAAGAGCGGAGCGTTCACATACGACACGGTCTCGTCGACGACGTCCTCGAACACGCCCTTGAGCGCGGAGAGTTCGAGCACCTTGACGTCGTGCTGGGTGATCTCGCCGTACACCTCGACGTCGAGACGGACCGCGACCTCGCCCGCGAGCGCGGTGAAGATCCGGCCGAGCTTCTCGGCGAGCGGCAGACCCGGGCGCACGTCCTCGGCGATCACGCCGCCCTGGACGTTGACCGCGTCCGGCACCAGCTCACCGGCGAGCGCCAGGCGCACGGACTTGGCGACCGCGATGCCCGCCTTCTCCTGGGCCTCGTCGGTGGAGGCACCGAGGTGCGGGGTGCAGACGACCTGGTCGAACTCGAACAGCGGGGAGTCCGTGCAGGGCTCCTTCGCGTACACGTCGAGACCGGCGCCGGCGACGCGGCCCTCCTTGAGGGCGGAGGCGAGCGCCGCCTCGTCGACGATGCCACCGCGCGCGGCGTTGACGATCCGGACCGAGGGCTTCACCTTGTGCAGCGCCTCGTCGCCGATCAGGCCGAGCGTCTCGGGGGTCTTGGGCAGGTGCACGGTGATGAAGTCCGCGACCTCCAGCAGCTCGTCGAGCGTGAGGAGCTTGACGCCCATCTGCGCGGCGCGCGCGGGCTGCACATAGGGGTCGTACGCGACGATCTTCATACCGAAGGCCGACATCCGCTGCGCGACCAGGACGCCGATGCGGCCGAGGCCGACGACACCGAGGGTCTTCTCGCTGAGCTCGACGCCGGTGTACTTGGAGCGCTTCCACTCGCCGTTCTTGAGGGCGCTGTTGGCCTGCGGGATGTTGCGCGCGGTGGCGACCAGCAGACCGCAGGCCAGCTCGGCGGCGGTGACGATGTTGGAGGTCGGCGCGTTCACGACCATCACGCCGGCCTTGGTGGCGGCGGAGACGTCGACGTTGTCGAGACCGACGCCCGCACGGGCGACGACCTTCAGCTTCTTCGCGGCGGCGACGGCCTCGGCGTCGACCTTGGTGGCGGAGCGCACCAGGATGGCATCGACATCGGCGATCGCGGGGAGGAGCTCGGCGCGGTCCGCGCCGTTGCAGTGCCGGATTTCGAAGTCCGGGCCCAGCGCGTCCACCGTGGCGGGCGACAGCTCTTCAGCGATGAGTACGACAGGTTTCGAGCTCACGTGAGTCCTCACAGGTCCAGTGCGGACGGCCGTCCCGACGGCCGCAGGCGGTGGAGGGGCTTGCCGCGTGGAAGACGCACGACACTGTGGGCCTGACGCGTGTATGTGTGGAGAAGTGTAGTCATGCGCCAGGACGCATACTGCGCCCCGTTGGAAGGATCACCCACACGGGGGTGGACGACTTGTACACACGTACGACGCCGCCTCTTCCAGCGGTGAAGAAGGAGGCGCCCCGGGGGGCGGGCCGGCAGACCCGCCCCCCGGGGCGTCGGTGTTACGCGTCCTCGTCGTTGACCCAGCTCATGAGCTTGCGCAGCTCGCGGCCGGTAG
>NZ_ML123044.1:271762-272741 GCF_003846175.1 Streptomyces sp. ADI95-17
ACTGGGTTTCTCCTTGGTGTGCAGGTGTTGCGTCCCACCGTACGGCGGGGTGCGTCAGATACGTTCTCGGGTCTCGCCATACGAGCGGCGAGGGGGGTGGCGGCTACGCCGTACGGTCGAGGGCGCGCAGCGAACGGTCGGTGATCGAGCGCGCGCCGCGCCCTATGGCGATGGTGCCGGACTGGACCAGCTCCTTGATGCCGTACTGCTCCAGCATCTTCAGCATGGCCTCCAGCTTGTCGGCGCCGCCGGTCGCCTCGATCGTGACGGCCTCCGGGGAGACGTCCACGGTCTTGGCGCGGAACAGCTGGACGATCTCGACGATCTGGGAGCGGGTCTCGTTGTCGGCGCGGACCTTCACCAGGACGAGCTCCCGCTGGATCGCAGCGGACGGCTCTAGTTCGACGATCTTCAGGACGTTGACCAGCTTGTTGAGCTGCTTGGTGACCTGCTCCAGGGGCAGGTCCTCGACACTCACGACGATGGTGATGCGGGAGATGTCGGGGTGTTCGGTGGTGCCGACCGCGAGCGAGTCGATGTTGAAGCCGCGGCGGGAGAACAGGGCGGTGATCCGGGCGAGGACACCGGGCTTGTTCTCGACCAGGACGGAGAGCGTGTGCTTGGTGGACATGGAGTCGGTCTCTCTCTGTCTCTCAGTCGTCTTCGTTGTCGCCGAAGTCGGGACGGACCCCGCGGGCGGCCATGACCTCGTCGTTGGAGGTGCCGGCGGCGACCATCGGCCACACCATGGCGTCCTCGTGGACGATGAAGTCCACCACGACGGGGCGGTCGTTGATGGAGTTGGCCTCTTCGATGACCTTGTCCAGGTCGGCCGGGTCCTCGCAGCGGATCGCGTAGCAGCCCATGGCCTCGGACAGCTTGACGAAGTCCGGGACGCGGGTGCCCTTGGCGGGGACGCCCTCGGTGTCCGCGCCGGAGTGCAGCACCGTGTTGGAGTACCGCTGGTTGTAGAACAGGG
>NZ_ML123044.1:273586-349532 GCF_003846175.1 Streptomyces sp. ADI95-17
CGGTGACGGCGGTGACCGCACCGTGCATGCCCGGCATTCCGACGTGCAGCGGGTGGCTGTCGGGGAATGCGCCGAGCGCCATCAGTGTGGTGGTGACGGGCGCTCCGGTGAGCTCTGCGAGGGCCTTCAGTTCGGCGGTGGCCCCCGCCTTGATGACGCCGCCGCCGACGTACAGCACCGGGCGCTTGGCCTGGGTGATCAGCTTGGCGGCCTCGCGGATCTGCTTGGCGTGCGGCTTGGTGACCGGGCGGTAGCCGGGCAGGTCCTGGGTCGGCGGCCAGCTGAACGTGGTCCGCGCCTGGAGTGCGTCCTTGGCGATGTCGACGAGGACGGGGCCCGGACGGCCGGTGGAGGCGATGTGGAAGGCCTCGGCGATCGTGTGCGGGATGTCCTCGGCCTTGGTGACCAGGAAGTTGTGCTTGGTGACCGGCATGGTGATGCCGCAGATGTCGGCTTCCTGGAAGGCGTCCGTACCGATCGCCTTGGAGGCCACCTGGCCGGTGATCGCGACCAGCGGGACGGAGTCCATGTGGGCGTCGGCGATCGGGGTGACCAGATTGGTGGCGCCGGGGCCGGAGGTCGCCATGCAGACGCCGACCTTGCCGGTGGCCTGCGCGTAGCCGGTCGCCGCGTGTCCGGCACCCTGCTCGTGGCGGACCAGGACGTGGCGGACCCGGGTGGAGTCCATCATCGGGTCGTACGCCGGAAGGATGGCGCCGCCGGGAATGCCGAATACCGTGTCGGCCCCCACCTCCTCAAGGGAGCGGATGAGGGACTGCGCGCCCGTGACGTGCTCAACGGTGGCGGGGGACGATCCGCCGTTACGGGCCCGCGGCTGGGGATGGTGGGCCCCGGTGGCCTGCTCGGTCATCGGCATTCTCTTCTCGAAGCTGAGGGTTTCTGCGGGTGTTTTGCAACAGTTTGCGTGGTGCCGGTGCAACAAAAAACCCCTCGTGCCGTGAGGCAAGCGAGGGGAGCGCGTCGGTGCGGTCTGCAGAGTGCCATCGTGGGACTCTGCTTCAGCCGACGCGCTTTCCAAGTACGAGAATTCGGGTGCGCATGGCAATGACCCTCTCTCCGACGCACTCGACGTGTCAAGTGGGTGGGATGGGCGTCTCAGCATGTGAGCCGCTGAGGAGCGGGATCTGGCCGCCTGTCAGGACGGGCTGGGCCATGGCGCTGCCGGGCACCGGGAACTCGCCGCGGGCCAGGGCGCGGCGCAGCCGGTACTCGTCGAGCGGCCCGGAGAAGGCCATCCCCTGGCCGTGCGTACAGCCCATGGCGCGCAGCGCCAGGACCTGCTCGGGTACGTCGACCCCGTCGGCCACGGACTGCATGCCGAGGTCGCACGCGATGCGCAGCAGGCCGCTGGTGATCTTGTGCAGCCGGGCGGACTCCACCACGCCCTCGACGAGACCGCGGTCCAGTTTCAGTACGTCGATGGGGAGGCGGCGCAGGGCGTTGATCGCGGCGTAGCCGCTGCCGAAGCCGTCGAGCGCGATGCGGACACCGATGCGGCGCAGGGCCACGAGACGCTGCTCCAGTTCGTCGAAGGAGATCCGGGGGTCGCTGTCGGCGACCTCGATCATCAGGGCGCCGGAGGGCAGGCCGTGCCGGGTCAGCAGTGCCTCCACGGAGCCGAACGGCATGCCCTTGTCGAGGAGCCGGCGGGCGGGGAGGCGCACGGCGACGGAGACCGGGTGCCCGGCCCTGGCCCGGTCGGCGGCCTGCTCGACGGCCTCTTCGAGGAGCCAGCGGCCCAGCTCGGCGGTGCGGTCGCTGTCCTCGGCGACGCGCAGGAACTCGGCCGGGGTGAACAGGATGCCCTGGGCGGAGCGCCAGCGGGCCTGGGCGGCGACGGCGGCGACCCGGCCGCTGGCGAGGTGCACGACCGGCTGGTGGAGCAGGGCGAACTCGCCGTCGCGCAGGGCGGTGCGCAGCCGGGTGGCCAGCTCGGAGCGGCGCACCACATCGGCCTGCATCTGCGGGGCGTACAGCTCGACGCGGTCCTTGCCGCCCGCCTTGGCGCGGTACATGGCGAGGTCCGCGTTGCGCATGAGGTCGCTGGGGGTGATGCCCGGCTCGGCGAAGGCGACCCCGATGGACGCGGCCACCCGGACGTCGCCGGTGCCGATCCGGTACGGCTGGGAGAGGGTGAGGCGCAGCCGGTCGGCGATCTCGTGGACCTGGCATTCCCGGGCGGGCTGGTCGCGGGGGCCGTCGCCGAGGATGATCGCCGCGAATTCGTCGCCGCCCAGGCGCGCGGCGGTGTCGCCGGCCCGGACGGATTCGTGGAGGCGGCGGGCGGCCTGGATGAGGAGTTCGTCGCCCGCCTGGTGGCCGAGGCGGTCGTTGACCGCCTTGAAGCCGTCGAGGTCGATGAAGAGCACGGCGGTGCCGGAGTCGCCGGAGCGGCGGCCGCCGAGGGCCTGGCGGACCCGTTTGGTGAACAGGGCGCGGTTGGGCAGGTCGGTGAGCGGGTCGTGCTCGGCGTTGTGCTGCAACTGGGCCTGGAGCCGGACCCGTTCGGTCACGTCGCGGCTGTTGAGGATCAGCCCGCCCTGGTGGCGGTTGACCGTGGATTCGACGTTGAGCCAGTCCCCCGTGCCGGATCTGAAGCGGCACTCGATCCGGGTGGTGGGCTCCTCGCCCGGCGGGGCGGCGAGGAACCGGCGCACTTCATGGACCACCCGCCCCAGGTCGTCGGGGTGGATGATCGAGGACAGCTCGGCGCCGACCAGCTCGTCGGCCTCGCGCCCGTACACCCCGGCGGCGGCGGGGCTGACGTAGCGCAGCACACCGTTGGGTGCGGCGATCATGATGACGTCGCTGGAGCCCTGCACCAGGGAGCGGAAGTGGTTCTCCTTCTGCGCCAGTTCCTGGGTGAGGGCGATGTTGTCGACGAGCATGATGCCCTGCCGTACGACCAGGGCGAGCACCACCGTGCAGCCGGTGAGGATCACCACGCGGTCCACCCGGCGGCCCTCGACGGCGTTGTAGAGGATGCCGAGGGTGCAGACGGCGGCGGCGAGATAGGGCGTCAGCGCGGCCAGCGATCCGGCGATGGGTCGGCTGGTGGGCTGTGCGCTCAGGGGCGGGAAAGCGTTGTCCGCGGCCCTGTTGGCGCCCCAGGGGGCGTACGCGAGGAGCAGCGAGCCGGCGAACCAGCCCGCGTCCAGCATCTGGCCGGAGTGGTAGGTCTGGCGCAGCAGCGGCGAGGTGAACAGGGCGTCGGACAGGACCGTCAGGGCGAGTGCGGCGACAGCGGTGTTCACCGCGGAGCGGTTGACGCTGGAACGCCTGAAGTGCAGCGCCAGCACCATGGAGACCAGCACGATGTCGAGCAGCGGATAGGCCAGCGCCAGCGCCGCGCGGGCCACGCTCGTGCCCTCGGCGCCCACCAGATGCGCGGTGTGGGCGAGGGCGAGGCTCCAGGAGAGCGTGAGCAGCGAGCCGCCGATCAGCCAGGAGTCCAGCGCGAGACAGAGCCAGCCGGCCCGGGTGACCGGGCGCTTGGCGAGGACCAGCAGCCCGACGATGGCGGGCGGCGCGAAGCAGAGGAAGAAGACGTCGGCGAGCGAGGGCGTGGGCACCGGGAGCCCGAGCACCACCTCGTACCAGCCCCAGACGGCGTTGCCGGCGGAGGCCATGAACGAGGAGAGCGCGAACAGCAGCCAGGCGGGCCGGAACCCGCCGGAGCCGGCCCGTGCGTACCGGAAGCAGGAGACGGCCGCGATCAGTGCCGCCGCACTGAGCCCGAAGTCCCCCATGAAGAGGGCCAGTTGCGGAGAACCCCAGCCGAGGGCCGCTCCCACGGCGTATCCGGCCCAGACGACGCCGAGAAGGATCTGCCAGACCAGCGCGGACGCGCCGCCCACGGCCGGCCTCCGGGAGAGGAGGGCCCCGAGGGCGTCGGCCGGCGCGCTCACCGGGGCGCCCCCGGTGTCGTCGGGTGCGCGCGCACCCGGCGTCCCGCCGGTCCCCGTCGGCTGCCCGGCGGTGTCGGATCGTGCACCCATCGGCCGTACATCGCCCGTCGCCCCCTCGCGTGTCGCGTCCTCCCCGGCGCCGTCCCTTCCACGGCGCAGCGCCCCTTTCGGGACGATACACCAGACTCGTCACGCAGGGACATAGGTCCTCTACTCTCCGTGACGACCTGCGGAGTTGTCGGAACGGTGCGCGACCGGAGGCCTCCGCAGCGTGGTCAGCCGATGGTGCGTACCACGTTCTCCACCGGCTCCCCCGCGGCGAACCGGCTCAGCTGCCCGGCCAGCAGGCGCTTGGCGCGCGGCAGGAAGGCCGATGTGCTGCCGCCCACATGAGGAGTGATCAGGACGTTCGGAGCATGCCAGAGAGGGTGGCCGGCGGGCAGCGGTTCCGGGTCGGTCACGTCGAGGGCGGCCCGCAGCCGTCCGGACTGGAGTTCGATCAGCAGCGCCTCGGTGTCGACGACGCCGCCCCGGGCGACGTTCACGAGCAGCGCCCCGTCCGCCATCGCGGCCAGGAACTTCGCGTCGACCAGCCCCTGCGTGGACGGGTTCAGCGGGGTGGACAGCACCACGACATCGGCCTCGGGCAGCAGTGCGGACAGGTCTTCGAGCGGGTGCACGCGGCCGCGTGCGGTTGCCCGTGCGGAGCGCGCGACGCGCACCACCCGCGCGCACTCGAAGGGTGCGAGCCGGTCCTCGATGGCGGACCCGATCGAGCCGTACCCCAAGATCAGCACGGACTTGTCGGCGAGCGCGGGGTAGAAGCCGGACCGCCACTCCTCCTTGTCCTGGCCGTGGACGAAGCCGGGAACACCGCGCAGGGAGGCGAGGATCAGAGTCAGGGTGAGCTCCGCGGTGGACGCCTCATGGACCCCCTTGGCGTTGCAGACCAGCGCCCCGGCCGGCAACAGGCCGAGTGCGGGCTCGACGTGGTCGATGCCCGCGGAGAGTGTCTGCACGACCCGGACGGCCGGCATGCCTGCCAGCGGACGGACCGCGACCTCGGCGCCCTTCATGTACGGCACGACGTAGTAGGCGCAGTCGGCGGGGTCGGCGGGGTAGTCCGGTTCGCCGTCCCAGAGCCGGTAGTTGAGCCCCTCGGGGAGCCCCGGCACCTCGTCGGCCGGGAACGGCAGCCATACGTCGGGCGTCTTCGTCACGTCGGGAGTGTTCGTCGAAGTCATGGTCAGGAGGCTAATCGCCGGAGGCCGTGCGAGGACGGGCGGGCGGCAGAGGTTACTTTGGGGTGCGGTGCGGTCCCGCGACGGCGGGGCATGGGCCCGGTTCGGCGGCGGGCCTGGGGAGGGTCGGGGAGTTGGAGCGCAGGAGTCTCGGTGCGGCGGCGCTCGCCGTGGGGGCGGTCGGTCTCGGCTGCATGCCGATGAGCTGGGCGTACAGCGCCTCGCAGCAGCGCGGTGACCGTGCGTTGCGTACGGTGCACGCCGCGCTCGACGCGGGTGTCCAACTGCTCGACACGGCCGACATGTACGGCCCGTTCACCAATGAACTGCTGGTGGGGCGGGCGTTGAAGGGCCGCAGGTCGGACGCGTTCGTCTCCACCAAGTGCGGACTGCTGGTGGGCGACCAGCACATCGTGGCCAACGGCCGTCCCGGCTATGTGCGGCGGGCCTGCGACGCCTCGCTGCGCCGGCTCCAGACCGATGTGATCGATCTGTACCAGCTGCACCGGGCCGATCCCGAGGTGCCGGTCGAGGAGACCTGGGGCGCGATGGCGGAGCTGGTGACCGCCGGGAAGGTGCGGGCGCTCGGGCTCTGCGCGATCGGGGCACGGGCCTCACGCCGGCCGGGGTCGCGGATGTACGACGAAACGATCCGTCAGCTGGACCGGGTGCAGCAGGTCTTCCCGGTGAGCGCGGTGCAGGCGGAGCTCTCGGTCTGGTCGCCGCAGGCGCTGGAGTCGTTGCTTCCGTGGTGTTCGGCGCGGGGTGTGGGGCTGCTGGCGGCGATGCCGCTGGGGAGCGGCTATCTGACCGGCACGCTGACGCCGGGGCAGGGCTTCGAGCCGGAGGATCTGCGGGCCCGGCATCCCCGGTTCACCGCGGAGATGATGGCGGCGAACCAGCCGGTGGTGGTCGGTCTGCGGCGGATCGCCGAGCGGCACGGGGCGAGTACCGCGCAGGTGGCGCTGGCCTGGGTGCTGCGGCAGGGGCCGCACGTGGTGCCGGTGCCGGGGACCAAGCGGGAGCGGTGGGCGGTGGAGAACGCGGGGGCGGCCGGGCTGACCCTGACCGCGCGGGACCTGGCGGAGATCGCCGCCCTGCCCGGTGCGCAGGGGTCGTGGGACTGAGATCCGCCCTCGTACATGCGCGCCGGACGGCAGAATCGACGGGCATCGGGAACCCCGGGGCGGGGCCGCGGTGTAAGAACAGTAGTCAGGTGGCCGTCGAAGGGATCGGTGCTGTGCGCGGTGTTCTGTTCGGATCTGTGCTGAGTCGTGCGCGCGGACACGACTCGGGCCCCGCCGGGCCGCGGGACCCGGGCCGGGGCCTGCGCCGCGGGACGGTGGCCGCGCTGGCGGCCGGCTCGCTGGTGCTGACCGCGGGGTGTTCCCCGGGCGGCGGCTCCGGCAGCGCCGCGGGCGTCGGGGGCACGCCGTCGGCCCCCGGCTCCTCCTCCGCCGCCGCACGACCGTCGGCCTCCCCGTCCGCCTCGCCCTCCCTGCCGCCCGCCAAGGGCTCGGTGAAGGTGGTGTCGACGCTCACCGAGGGCCTGGAGTCGCCCTGGGGACTGGCGGAGCTGCCGGGCGGCGATCTGCTGGTCTCCTCCCGTGACAAGGGCACGATCACCCGGATCGACGCGAAGACCGGCAGGAAGACCCTGCTGGGGGCGGTGCCCGGGGTGTCGCCCGCCGGTGAGGGCGGGCTGCTGGGGATCGCGGTCTCCCCCACGTACGGCGCGGACCACATGGTGTACGCGTATTTCACGACCGAGTCCGACAACCGCATCGCCCGTATGCAGTACGACGAGAACGGCACGACGCCCGGCCGGCTGCTGGGCGCGCCCGACACGATCCTGCGCGGCATCCCCAAGGGGTCGATCCACAACGGCGGGCGGATCGCCTTCGGCCCGGACCACATGCTGTACGCGGGCACCGGGGAGACGGGCGACGACGACCTTGCGCAGGACAGGAAGTCGCTGGCCGGCAAGATCCTGCGGATGACCCCGGACGGGCAGCCGCTGCACGGCAACCCGGAGGCCGACTCCGTGGTGTATTCGTACGGGCACCGCAATGTGCAGGGGCTGGCCTGGGACGGGCAGAAGCAGCTGTGGGCGTCCGAGTTCGGCCAGGACACCCGGGACGAGCTGAACCGGATCGTGCCGGGTGGGAACTACGGCTGGCCGGAGGCCGAGGGCAAGGCGGGGAAGAAGGGGTTCATCGACCCCGTGGCACAGTGGAAGACGTCCGAGGCGTCCCCGAGCGGGATCGCCTTCGTCAGGGGTTCGATCTGGATGGCGGGCCTGCGCGGTGAGCGGCTCTGGCGGATCCCGCTGTCCGGCAAGGCCGACGGGGAACCTCTGGCGGCCCCCCAGCCGTTCCTGGAAGGGAAGTACGGCCGTCTGCGCACCGTGCTCGCCGCGGGCGGCGACAAGCTCTGGCTCGTCACGAGCAATACGGACACCCGTGGCACCCCGAAGCCGGGAGACGACAGGATCCTGGTGCTGGCGGTGCGGTAGCGGCTACAGCAGGTGAAAGGGCGTGCGGCCGGTGTTCAACTTCTTCGAGGAACTCTTCGCACCCGGCCGCAAGCACGCCTCCGACGAACAGAAGCGGCTGGAGCTGACCCGGGTGGATCTCGGTGTCGGTGACCCGGGGCGCGGGCCGATAGACCTGGCCTCCGGGAAGGTGGTCGTCCGGGCCTCCGGCGCAGGTGGCAGCGCGAGCCCGAATGCCGCTGCCGCTGCCGCTGCCGATCAGGCGGACCAGGGGGCCGCTCAGGACGCGGAAGCGGACGGGGACGGGGACGGGGAAGCGGACGGCGCGCGGTCCTGAGCGAGAGGCCCTGGCGGCCCGGTCCCCGTCAGGCGTCGCTGCGGGCGGGGTACAGGCGGAGCCGGTGGGCGAGGGCGGCCGCCTCGCCGCGGCTGGAGACGCCGAGCTTGGCGAGGATGCTGGAGACGTGCACGCTCGCCGTCTTGGGCGAGATGTAGAGCTGCTCGGCGATCCTGCGGTTGGTGTGGCCCTCGGCGACCAGCCGGTGCACGTCCTGTTCGCGCCGGGTCAGTCCGAAGGACTCCACCGCGGCGGCGGCCGCCTCGCGCAGCCGGTCCTCGACGCGCTCCGGGTCCGCCGCGTCGTCGCCGGCGCCGTCGTGGTCCGGGACGGTGACGGCGGGCGGGAGTTCGGGGGTGGCACCGCGGTCCGGGGCGGCAAGGGGGATGCGGGCGCGGCCGGCCAGCAGCTCGATGGCCGTGGTCAGCGGGCGGGCGCCGAGCTGCCCGGCGGTGCGGTGGGCCTCGCGCAGCAGCGTGGCGGCGGCCGTCCGGTCGCCCGAGGCGACGAGGAGGGCCTCGGCCCAGCGGTGCCGGATCCGGGCCAGCTCGTACGGGCGGTGCAGCGGCGCGAAGGCGGCGGCCGCGCTGGACCAGTGGGCGGGGGTGTCGATGCCCTCCGCCCTGGCCAGCTCGGCGTCGACGAGGAGACCGTGGGCGGCCCAGACCGGGACCAGCATCGGCAGCCGCTTCAGGTGGGCGCGGACGGCGGCCAGGATCGCCGGCCGGCCGGGGTCGGCGGCGGGCAGGCCCCTGGCGTCGGCCTCGGCCGCGGCGACGACGTGGAGCAGCGGCAGCGCGTACCGCTGGGTGCCGGGCGGGAAGCCCTGCTCGGACCGGGCCTCGAACTCGGCCCGTGCCTCGGCGAGCCTGCCCTGCTGCGCGGCGAGGGCGATGGCGTGGCGTGCGGGGTCGATGACGTGCTGGGGCTGCGGGTCCCGGGAGCCGAAGCAGCGCCGGGTCAGGGCGAGTTGGATCTCGGCCTCGGCCAGGTCGCCCTGTGCGAGGGCGAGTTCGGTGCGGCGGGAGGCCACCAGCCCCTGGGCCTTGCCGTACCGGGCGGCGCGGGCCGCCGCGTCGGTGGTGGCCCGGCTCTCGTCCCAGTGACCCAGGGAGAACAGCGAGGTCGCCCGGTTGCAGCGGACCCATGCCTCCATGTCGGCGATGCCGTGGCTGAGGCTGATCGCGATGCCGTGGTCCGCGGCGGTCACGGCCTCCAGGGAGCGGCCCATGGATTCGAGGGTGGAGGGGAGGTTGATCCCGGCCCGGCTCATGATGCCGACCAGGTGCAGTTCGCCGGCGCGGTCGCGGACGGCGTACATCTCCGCGATGCCCTCGTCGACTCCGCCCGCCTCGGCGGTGAGCCAGCCGCGGGTGAGCCGGGCGTGCAGCTCGATGTACTCGTCGCCGACGAGCCTGGCATACTCCACCGCCCGGTCGGTGGCGAGCAGGGTCTCGGCGCCCGGGCGGTGCAGGGCGCCCCAGCCCGCCACGCTCATCAGGACGTCGGCGTGCACGGCGGACGGTGGCAGGCCGCGGACGAGTTCCTGGGCGGTGGCCAGTTCCTCGCGGCCGTCGCCCCGGGTGAGGTCCTGGACCAGCCGGGAGCGCTGAACCCAGAACCAGGCGGCGCGCAACGGGTCGTCCTCGCCCTCCAGTACCCGCATGGCCTTCTTGGCGACGGCCAGGGCGCGTTCGCGTTCCCCGCCGAACCGGGCGGCGACGGTGGCCTCGGCCATCAGGTCGAGATAGCGCAGCGGGGTGGTGTCGGGGTCGCAGCCGCAGGCCGGGTAGCTCTCGGCGTAGTCGATGGGCCGCAGGGTGCGGCGTACGTCGTCGGGGGCGTCGTCCCACAGCTCCATCGCCCGTTCCAGCAGGCGGAGCTGTTCGGCGAACGCGTAACGGCGGCGGGCCTCGACGGAGGCCCTGAGCACGGCGGGCAGGGCCTTGGCGGCGTCGTGTGCGCCGTACCAGTAGCTGGCGAGGCGGGTGGCGCGTTCCCCGGCGCGGACGAGGGTGGGGTCGGCCTCCAGGGCCTGGGCGTAGCGCCGGTTGAGCCGGGAGCGTTCGCCGGGCAGCAGGTCGTCGCTGACGGCCTCACGGACCAGGGAGTGCCGGAAACGGTAGCCGTTGCCCTCCGGGGTGGCGAGCAGCAGGTTGGCGCCGACGGCCGCCCGCAGTGCCTCGATGAGTTCGTCCTCGGTCAGCCGGGCGACCGCGGCCAGCAGTTCGTACTCGACGGTGGAACCGCCCTCGGCGACGATCCGGGCGATCTTCTGCGCGTCGTCGGGGAGCGCTTCGACGCGTACGAGGAGGAGGTCGCGCAGCGAGTCGGAGAGCCGGGAGCGGTCGCCGCTCTCCAGGCTGCGGGCGAGCTCCTCGACGAAGAAGGCGTTGCCGTCGGAGCGTTCGAAGATCTCGTCGACGAGGGCGGCCTCGGGGGCGGCGGCGAGGATGCCGGTGAGCTGGCGGCGGACCTCGGCACGGTTGAAGCGGGCGAGCTCGATCCGGTGGACGGTGCGCAGCCGGTCCAGTTCGGCGAGCAGGGGGCGCAGCGGGTGGCGGCGGTGGATGTCGTCGGAGCGGTAGGTACCGATCACGACGAGGCGGCCGTCGCGCACGGTGCGGAAGAGGTAGGAGAGGAGGTGGCGGGTGGAGGCGTCGGCCCAGTGCAGGTCTTCGAGTACGAGGACGACGGGGCGCCCGGCGGAGATGCGTTCCAGGAGTCTGGCGGTGAGCTCGAAGAGCCGGGCGGTGCTGTGCTCGTCGGTCGCGTCCCGGTCGGCCTCGCCGAGTTCGGGGAGCAGCCGGGCCAGCTCGCCCTCCTGCCCGGCGCAGGCGGCGGCGACCTCGGCGGGCAGGGTGCGGCGAAGGGCTCTCAGCGCGGTGGAGAACGGGGCGTAGGGCAGGCCGTCGGCGCCGATCTCGACGCAGCCGCCGACCGCGACGACCGCGTCGCGGCGTACCGCCGCCGCGAGGAACTCCTCGACCAGCCGGGTCTTGCCGACCCCCGCCTCGCCGCCGATGAGCAGCGCCTGCGGTTCGCCCGGGGCGCCCGCCCCGTCCGGGCCGCCGCTGGCCTGCGCGCAGGCGCGGCCGAGCGCATCGACGAGCGAGGCGAACTCGCCCTCGCGGCCGACGAACACGGGACTGACGGACCTGGTCTCCACGCCGCCGAGCATCGCATACGGGACCGGGCGCGCAGTTCCCGGAGCCGGGCGGCCGGCCACCGCCGCCCCGGGCACTGGTCCGGCGGGCACCGATCCGACGGGCACTGATCCGACGGGCGCTGATCCGACGGGCACTGGTCCGACGGGCGCTGATCCGACGGGCACTGGTCCGGCAGGCGCTGATCCGACGGGCACTGGTCCGGCAGGCGCTGATCCGACGGGCACCAGTTCGCCGGTCACCGGTTCATCGGGCATCGTCGCGCGGCCTTCACGCGGCGTGGACGAATCGCTTCCGGTCGGTACTCACCGGCCCCTCGGCCTCCTTGTGCCCGGAGCGCCGGGCGGCCCGGCGGGCGCGAAGGGCCTCCCGGACGAGCCGGTCCCGCTCGGCCCGGCGGCGCAGTTCGGCGGCGTGCAGTTCGTGGAGCCGGTACGCGTACATGTGCTTCTCCCTGGGGACGACGGCCCGTTCGGGCCGGGGGCGGCAGGGTTTCTCTGCCGTGCCCCGACTGTCGTCCCCCAGGGGGTGTCACCACATCGGGCAAGATCCGCATCTTCGCGGCGCGGGATGTCCTAGGGCCCCTCGTCGGATGCCCTACAGGACGGTCCTCGGGCCGTCGTGCCTACTGGGCGGCAGTCGCGGTCGGCAGGGCGACGATGAGGTCGAAGTACATGCCGACGGAGATCAGCAGGCCGAGGACGCCGAGCGCGATGCCGGCGGTCGCGACGGCGCGGACCCAGCCGGGCTGCGGTTGCGCGGAGGGTACGCCGAAGGCCGGGCGGACCAGGGCGAAGATGCCGACCAGCAGGGCCAGCAGCGCGAAGAGTCCGTTGACCAGGGCGGTGGAGTGCCAGGCGTCGCCGTAGATCTCGGAGATCTGCTGGGCCGCGGTGCCGCCGCCCGAGGTCTTGATCTGGCCGATCAGGGTCTCGCGCTCGGCGGCGACCTTGCCGGTCCAGGACCCGGTGAGTGCGACGACGCCGAGACCGGCCGCGACCACGGCAGCGGCGGCCGCCCCCAGCCCGGAGGGCTCCTTGGCCGAGTCGTCGTCGAGGCCGTCCAGGTCCTCGTCCTCTGCCCCGTCCTCGTCCTCGTTCTCCGTGACCGCGTCCCCGGTGACCTTGTCCAGGTCGTACGAGGCGTCCTCGGCCGCGGCCTTCTTGGTCACGGTCTCCTCGGCACCGGACACATCGGATACGTCAGACGCATCGGCTGCTGCGGATACTTCGGATGCTTCGGGGTCGGCGGGAGCGGTGGGGTTCGTGGTGGTCCTGGGGTTCATGTTGCGCACGCTAGGCGGCCCGTATGAGAACCCTCTTAACGAATGCCCCACGCGACGGCGTCATGGGCGGGCCCCGGCCCCGGCGAGCGTCCGCCCGCCGGGGCCGGGGTCATTGCCGAGCCGTCGTCCGCCGCGTCAGCTCTTCGCCCCGAAGGAGTCCTGGAGCCGGGGTACGTAGTCGGCGAGGGCGGCCGCCCAGCAGCCGTAGTTGTGGCCGCCGTCGCAGCCGGGAGCCAGTGCCGACCCGTCGCCGTAGTCGACCAGGCGGCTGGGCAGACCGAGCGTGTCCATGCGGGACTTGACGTTCCTGGCGGCGATCGCGGTGAAGTGGTCGATCACGTCGTTGTCGCCGGTGTAGAGCGTGACCTCGGCCCCGGCGAGCCTGGCCAGGTTGGCCGGGGCGGCGGGGTCGACCGCCTTCCAGATCCGGTCCGCGTTCAGGACCGGATAAGGGGAGCCGAAGATCGCGTCGCTGTCGACGGTGGGACCGTAACCGGTGCACTGTCCGGTCCCGGACGGGGTGGAGGTGCTCACGGCGCACCAGGCGCCCGTGACGTTGAGTTCCGTGGCCAGGACCGCCGCGCGGACCTCCGCCATGCCGAAGTCGATGCCGCCGGACAGCGAGGCGACATGGCCGAAGAGATCGGGCCGGGCCTCGCCGTAGTGCAGGGCACCGAACCCGCCCATCGACAGGCCGACGACGGCTCGGTGGTCCTTGTCGGCGATGGTGCGCAGGTTCGCGTCGATGAAGGGGACGACCTGCTTCAGGTGGAAGGTCTCCCAGTTCGCCGCGCCCTCCGCGGTGTTCTGCATGAGCCAGTCGGCGTACCAGCCCTTGCGGCCGCCGTCCGGCACGACGGTGATCATCGAGTCCGAGCGCAGCGCCGGGGCGGCTGCGGCGTCGTCCGGGTTTCCGGGTCCGCCGTGCAGGAAGTACGCCACCGGCCATCGCTTGCCGGGGTCGGTGCGGTAGCCGCTGGGCAGGAAGATGCGGATCCGGTGCGGTCCCGCCACCTGCGGGGTGGTCACGGTGATGGTGAAGTCGTTGTCCGAGTGCACCTCGGTGCCCCCGGCGACCTGGGTCAGGCCGAATCCGTCGGACAGCACCGGAGGGGCGGCGCCCTCGGCGTGCGCGAGCGGGGTCGCGAGGGTCGCCGTCATGGTCAGCGCGGCGGCGGCGAGAGCTGTCCTCGTCCGCGCACGCCACGTGGTCAACGGTGTTCTCATCGGGTGTCCTCTCCGAGAGCGGGCTGCTCTCGCCGTGGGGGAAGGTCCCGCCCCGGCGTACCGGCAAGCAGGTGGTACTCGTTGTTCGTGTGCAGTACCTGCTCGGTGCCGTCCTCGCTGCTCAGCCACTCGCTGAAGTAGCCGAGCACCGCGCCGTTGTGTCCCCAGGCCCACTTCCCGCAGGACAGCTTTATACGCTCGATGCCCAGCCCGTAGCCGACGTCGCCGGTCACAGGAACGGTGGTCTTGAGCTCGGCCATCTGCGCGGGCTCAAGGAGCTTTCCGGTCATCAGCGCCCGGGAGAACGCGGCCAGGTCGTCCATGGTCGACACCATGGCGCCGGCGCTCCCGAAGACCTGCACGTTGGAGGCCGTCGCGTCGTTGATGAAGATCGTCCGGATCGCGTAGCCGTGAAGGTAGTTGCCATAGAGCGCGGGGTCGGCGGTGGGGAAGCTGGTGTCGCGCAGACCGAGCGGTTCGATGATGCGCCGTTGGATCTCCGCGGCCGGTTCCGAGCCGGTGACGGCCTTGATCACCATGCCCGCGAGCACGTAGTTGGTGTTGGAGTAGTCGAACTTCTCGCCCGGCTCGGTCGTCGGCGCACGCATGGCGAGTGCGACGTTGACCAGGTTCTGCGGCGGGAAGACCTCCCTCGGGTTGGTGTTGAGGAAGTACGGTCCGTTGATCTGCACGGATTTGAAGTAGTCGGGCAGGCCCGAGGTGTGGTTGAGCAGCTGACGGATCGTGATCTTCGAGCCGTCGTAGCCGTTGGCGGCGACCGCCTTCGGCAGCCACTTGGCGACGGTGTCGTCCAGCGAGAGCTTCTTCTCGCCCTCCAACTGGAGGAGCACGGTGGAGGCGAACGCCTTGGTGTTGCTGCCGATCCGGAACTTGGCCTTCGGGTCCGCGGGCACCTTGTTCACGAGGTCACCGACGCCCGCGTGCACGTACTGGGTGGCGTCGCCCTTCCGGACCATGCCGATCACGCCCGGGTATCCGTCGGCGATCCCCTGCTGGGCACCGGCCTGGAGGATGTCCGCCGGGGTCTGGGCGGCGGTCGAGGACTCGGTGGTCGAGGTGCCGGTGGCCGGGGCGGCGGCGGTCGCCGTGCCGACACCGGTCATCAGCAGGCAGGCCGCGGTGGCCACCGGCAGCAGCCAGCGCCGGTGCCCGCGCACCCGCGAGGGGCGTCGGGCCGTGCCGCCGTCGGACCGGTTCGCCGTGCCGGCCTCGATGTCTGCTCCGGAATCGTCGCGCATGCTCATTTTCTTTCCTGTCCCTTTCGGTCGGTCATTCCGGCTGTCTGGAGGTATTCGGCCGCGCCTCAGCGTCGGCACGCGGCCGCGACGATCAGCAGAAGGACGAGAATTCCCGTCACCTGGAGGCAGCCGAGGCCGCCCTGCGGGTTTTTCCGGTTGGTCTCCACATGGCCACCGGCGGGAATTCCCGGGTGTTGCTTGGTGTAGTGCGCCAGTTGGCGTTGCGCGCCCTCGGACTCGGCGAGCCACGGCGTCTTGAATCCGCATTCGCCGCACCAGAATCGGTAGGCCATGTCAACTCCTCATGAGTCGTAGCAGGAGAAAGCCATGAGAGGCGATCAGGTCCGATACCGGTGCCGGTCCGATACCGGTGCCGGTCCGGCTCCGTGGACGTCATCCGCTTCCCGGATGCCCGGCGGGGTGCGCCGCCCCGTGTCGGCGCACCTGCCGGACACCACTGATCGTGCTGTTCGCGCCATTCCGCGAACAGGACAGCCGACCGGCCATATATGACCGGTCGTCACCGGTAGGGTCGTCGCGACCGCGCTCGGTGGTGGAGGGATGTCGAAGTGGCGGATCAGCTCGGCACTTTGCTGCGTCGGCTGCGTAATCGGTCGGGGCTGACGCAGGAGCAGCTGGAGGCACGTTCCGGAGTGAGTGTGCGTACGATCCGCAGACTGGAGAACGGCAGATCCAGCGATCACCGGCTGGGTACGGTGAACCTGCTGGCGGACGCGCTGGAGGCCGGGCCCGAGGACCGTCAACGGCTCGCCGCCACGCTCGCGAAGTCGAAGGCCGAACCGGCCGGCGAACCCGTGCCCGCGCCCGAATCCGCACCCGCGCCCGTACCCGTACCGGAATCCGCGCACGCCCCCTTAGCCACGCCCGTGCCCGTACCCGTGCAGAATTCCGGGCCGGATGCTGCGCAGAATGCCGGGACAAAAGTCCGCCCCACCCTCACCGCTTCACCCGTTCACGGCGAACTCATCGCCGCCGCCACCGAATTGGCCCGGGAAATCAGGCGCCGCTGGCAGCGTGAGGAGGAACACCGCCGGGTGCACGACCCTTTTCCGCTTCCGGTGCGCTGGCAGGACGCCCCCGAATCGCTGACCGACCATTCGGAGAACATTCAGCGTCTGCCGCCGGGAGCGACGCCGGACCGAATGGACCTGAGCGGCGATCTGGGCAGCGTGGCCGAGGTCTACCGGCGCATCGGGTCCGGGCGGCTCGTGGTCCTGGGCCGGGCCGGATCCGGCAAGTCGATCCTGACGATCAGGTTCGTCCTGGACCAGTTGGAGGCCCGGGAACCGCACGACCGGGTTCCGGTGATCTTCAGCATCGGCTCCTGGGACCCCACGGCCGTCGCGCTGCGGGACTGGCTGATCGACCGGCTGCTGCGCGACCACCCGCATCTCACCCGCCGGGCCCCCGACGGGGCGACGCTGGCCACCGCGCTGGTCGACGCGGATCTCGTGCTTCCGGTCCTGGACGGGTTCGACGAGATCGCGGAAGGTCTGCGGCGTACGGCCCTGGAGGTGCTCAACGCCACCTCGCTCCCGCTCGTCCTGACCAGCCGACGCGGCGAGTTCGCCGAGGCCGTCCAGGAGGCCGGTGCCCCGCTGATCTGGGCCGCCGGTCTCGAACTGACCGATCTCACCTTCGACGACCTCGCCGACTACCTGCCCCGGACCGCCCGGCCGGTCCCCCGCGGCGACGGCGGCAGCGCGGCGGTCTGGGCCCCCGTACTGGACCGGCTGCGCGCCCGGGAGAGCGGGGCGGCCACCCCCCTGGCCAGGGTCCTGAGCACCCCGCTCATGATCGTCCTGGCGCGGACGATGTACAGCGAGGCACCCGACAGGAGTCCGGCGGAGCTGCTGGACGCCGAGCGCTTCCCCGACGAGAACTCCCTCGAAGAACATCTGCTGGCCGGCTTCGTGCCGACGGTCTACCGGCACCGCGTCGCCGAGCGGAGCGCCACCCGTCGCCTGGAGCGGCACCGCGACCCGGAGCGCGCCGAGTGCTGGCTCGGCCATCTCGCCCACCATCTGGCCCGGCTCGACGGCGACCAGCAGGACCTCGCGTGGTGGCGGATCGGTGATTCGCTGCGGCTGTCCACGAGGCTGCTGTCGGTGGCGGTCTCCTCGGCGCTCTGCGTCGCGCTCGCCGTGTGGATCGTCAACCTGATCAACGTGCCGTTCCCGGTCGGCGAGGCCCTCATGTCGGGCTGTTCGATGGGGGCGGTCGCCGGTCTCGCCTTCGGGTGTGTCCACGCGATCCTGGTCAGGGTCGGCACCACGGCCTTCGAACCCGCCCATGTGCGGCTGCGGCTGCCCGGCGGCGGCACCGGCGTCGGCCGCAGACCGGTGCGCACGTTCGTCGCCCGGTTCGGTGCCGTGCTGCCGGGCGGTTTCGTGATGGGCGTCGGATGCGCCTCCGCCCTGGCCTTCCAGCGCTGGCTGTACTACGGGATCCCGCTCGCGGACGAGCTGGTGATCAAGGGCACCCTCATCAACATGCTGGTCCTCGGCCTGATCTTCGGGACGGGTGCCGGACTGGTCTTCGGGGCCGTGGCCGTGCTCGAAGCACCGCTGGACGTCACCTCCGCGGCGACCCCGGCCGGCCTGCTGGCCTCGAACCGCGCGACGGTGCTCCGGCAGGTTCTCGTACTGGTGCCGATGCTCACCCTGGCCATCGCGGTCGGCGGGCACCTGATCACCGGCCTGCTCGACGGCATCCTCGGAACGCTGGTCTGGGACGTGGCGGGCGGGCTCGCCATCGGCGCCATCGGCGGGCTCGGCGGCACGTGCGCTTACGCGCTCTCGTTCACCGCCTGGGGGCGGTGGCTGGTCCTGTCGCGCATCTGGCTGCCGCTGACCGGCAGGCTGCCCTGGGACACCGTGGCCTTCCTGGACGACGCCTACCGCCGGGGCGTGCTGCGCCAGACCGGTGCGGTGTACCAGTTCCGCCACATCCGGCTCCAGCACCACCTCGCCCGCTCGTACCGCGAGCACCAGAGCAAGTACGCACCGGCCAGATTCGGTCCCGGGGCGTAGGGGCCGGTCTCAGGCCTCCCGCGCCGGCCACTCCCGGGCCAGCACCGACCAGATCTCCGAGTCGTGCCGCTCGCCGCGGTACAGGTAGTTCTCGCGCAGCACCCCGTCGCGCGTCATGCCCAGCCGCTTGGCCACGGCGATGCTGGCGGTGTTCGCGGCGGAGGCGTCCCACTCCACGCGGTGCATGCCGCGCTCCAGGAACGCCCAGTCGATCAGTCTGCGGGCCGCCCGGGTGATCAGCCCGCGCCCCTCGCCGGCCGGCTCCAGCCAGCAGCCGATCTCGCAGTTCCCCGACTCCGCGTCGAAGATCCGGAACAGGACACCGCCGACGAGCGTGCCGTCCAGCCAGATGCCGTAGATCCGCCCGGTGTCCGCCGCCTGCTTCTCCGCGTACCGCCGCAGCAGCTCCCGCGCCGAGTCCAGGTCGGTGGCGAAGGAGGCGAAGGGGATCCACGGGTCGATGAGCGCGCGGGCCCGGTCCATGTGGTCGAGGAACTCCTGCGCCTGCCAGATCTCCAGCGGACGCAGTTCCGCTCCGTCGTCACCCAGGGATATCGCGAACATCATGCTCCTTCTCGGACCGCTTCCACCATCTGCGCGGGCTGTGCCGCCTGCGGGATTTTCGCATGCCGCAGGTCCTGCTCGGGCGGCTCGATGCTGATCCGCGGCAGCAGCCGGTCCAGCCGGCGCGGCAGCCACCAGTTCGCCCCGCCCAGCAGATGCATCAGCGCGGGGACCAGCAGCGTACGCAGGACGAAGGCGTCCAGCAGGACGGCCGCGGCGAGCGCGATGCCGAACATCGCGATGACCCGGTCCCCGCTGAGGACGAACGCCAGGAAGACCGAAATCATGATCACGGCCGCGGAGTTGATCACCCGACCGGTCTCGGCGAGGCCCACCCGGACGGCCCGCCGGTTGTCACCGGTCTCCAGCCACTCCTCGTACATCCGCCCCACCAGGAACACCTGGTAGTCCATGGACAGCCCGAAGAGCACCGACACCATGATCACCGGCAGGAACGGTTCGATGGGCCCCGCGCTGCCCAGGCCCAGCAGCTCGCTCCCCCAGCCCCACTGGAAGATCGCGACGACGACCCCGAACGAGGAGGCGACGGCGGCCACGTTCATCACCGCGGCCTTCAGCGGAATGCCGATCGACCGGAAGGCCAGCAGCAGGAGCAGGCAGCCGAGCCCTATGACCACGCCGACGAAGAGCGGGAGCTTGCCGATGATGATCCGGGCGAAGTCGTCGTAACTGGCGGTCACTCCCCCGACATGGGCCTGGAGCGAGTTGTTCTCCTCGGCCTTCGGCAGCACGTCCGTGCGCAGCCGGTCGACGAGCTCGCTGGTCTCCTGGGACTGCGGCGACGACTTCGGTACGACGGTGACGAAGGCCGTGTCGCCGCTGTTGTTGTACGTGACCGGGCCGGCCGAGGCCACGCCCTCGGTGGACCGCAGCGTGGCGGGCAGGCCGTCCATCGCGAGCCGGTCGTCCGCGCCGTCCAGCTGCGCGGCGATCGTCAGGGGGCCGTTGACGCCGGGGCCGAATCCGTCGGCCAGCAGGTCGTACGCCTGCCGGGTGGTCGACGAGGCGGGGTTGTTGCCCTGGTCGGAGCTGCCCAGGTGCAGGGAGAACGTGGGCAGCGCCAGGACCAGCATCACCACGGCGGCGCACGCCCCGAGCAGCTTGGGGTGGCGTTCGACGAAGGCTGACCAGCGGGCGGCGAAGCCCGTGGGAGATTCGGGCCGCGGGCCGTGCTCGGCGAGCTGCCCGCGCTCGCGCCGGCTCAGGGCCCGCATACCGATGAGGGACAGCAGGGCGGGGAGCAGGGTGACGGAGGCGGCCACGGTCAGCACGACGGTGAGCGAGGCGGCGATCGCCACGCCGTTGAGGAACCCGAGGCGCAGGATCAGCATGCCGAGCAGCGCGATGCAGACGGTGGCCCCGGCGAAGACCACGGCGCGGCCGGTCGTCGCGACGGCGTTCTGCGCGGCCTCGGTGACCGACAGGCCTCTGCGCAGTCCTCTGCGGTGTCTGGTGACGATGAACAGCGCGTAGTCGATGCCGACGCCGAGCCCGATCAGCATGCCCAGCATGGGGGCGAAGTCGGCGACGGTCATCACATGGCCGAGCAGCACGGTGCCCGCGTACGCGGTGCCGACGGAGACCAGTGCGGTGGCGATGGGCAGCATGCTGGCGGCGAGCGAGCCGAAGGCGAGGAAGAGGACGACCGCCGCGACGACGACCCCGATGGCCTCGCTGAGGTGGGCGGAGGGTGCCTCGGTGAGCGCGACGGCCGGGCCGCCCAGCTCCACCTGGAGATGGTCGGCGGCGGCCGTCTTCGCGGTGTCGACGACGGCCCTGGCCTGTTGGACCGGGATCTCCTCGACCTGCCGGTCGAAGGTGATCGTGGCATAGGCGGTGTGTCCGTCGGCGCTGATCTGCGCGGTGCCGGAGGCCCCGTACGGGCCGGTGACCGCGCCGACCCCGGGGAGTTCCTCGACCGCGTGCAGGGTCCGGGTCATCGTCTGCCGGACGTCGGCGGCCCGCACGGTGGAGTCGGTGGTGTGCCAGACGATGGTGTCGGTGTCACCGCCGAGATCCGTGAAACCGGCCCTGAGCAGCTCGGTGGCCCGGCCGGACTCCGTGCCGTGGACCTCGTAGTCGTTGGAGTACGCGGAACCCGCGAAGCCCGCCGCGGTGGCCGCGCCGCCGAGGGCGAGCAGCCAGACGAGGACGGCGATGAGACGGTGCCTGATGCACCAGCGGGCGATGGCAGCCAACGGACGTGCTCCCTGCTGGTTCGTGATCTTTTGCCGGTATAAAACGCGAATTACCCGCAAAGAGCGCATGACCTGAGAACCGTCACTCTGGCAGCCGTAGGTGATCCTTTGTCTCTTTCGTGGCCTTACTCACAATGGCGGCAGGAATGGCCGTGGCCCCGCGTCGCCATGCCCTCCGGCCGTCTCACTCGGCCAGTCGTTCCTCCTCCGCCTCCAGCTCGTCCTCGAACTGCTCCTCGATCTCCGCGATGCCCTTCGTCACGACCTCCGCCAGATGGACGGGGCAGGTCAGCGCCTCGTTCCCGAAGCCCTGGCCGGAGTCCGGGCCAGGGGCGGGGCAGGCGTCGGGGGCATAGAGGTGCGCTATGTGTGCCAAGCGGTCGGACGTGCGCCCACGGGCGGGCGCATGGCCGTCCGCGTGGGCGCACCCGCCGCCGGGCAGGTCGGCGGCAGCGGTGCGGAGGATGCCGAGGATCTCACGGGCGATTCCGTACGACAGCTCCAGAGAATCGGCCGCCGTGCCCATCAGGAGCAGCAGGACGGTCCGGTCGAGTGCGGGTCCGTCCGGACCGAGTTGCTCGTACCGCCGGGCCGCCCAGAGCGCCGCCTCCTCGGAAGCCGTCTCGTCCTTGAACGGGACATGACGCTCGGTCAGCGGATCGATGTCGAGCCGGCCGTCGGAGCGCAGATACACCGGGTCCAGATGCGCCGTCTCCCGGGTGCCGAAGAGTCTGTCGACCGCTTCGCGCAGATGGTCGCGGGCCTCGACGGCGAGGGCGCGCAGGAAGGTGGTGCAGGTCCATGCCTCCAGCGAGGCCCCGTATCCGTCCTCGTGTTCCTCGCGCAGGACGGTCCGGCCGCCGGGGCTCTGCAGGTGGATGCCCTCGGAGGCCTGCTCGTCGCTGCCGGAGCGCAGTGCCGGGTGCTCGCCGTCCTCGTGCGCGCAGGCCTCGTCCGGCAGCAGCGGCAGTACGGACTCCAGGCCCTCGATCATGTCGTCGAGCAGCGACCGCTGTCTGATCCGGCCCGACCCCGCGTACCAGCAGTTCGCATGGGCGACGACGACATAGCCGGCGAGAGCGGCCCGGGAGAGGTCGCCGGGCGGTCCGGCGTGGATGTCCAGGTCCCAGAACGGATCGCCGTTCGGATAGTCGTTGAGCACACTGCCCAGGCTGCGGATGTATCTCTGGTGGTCCTCGGGGACGATCTCGGGGATGCCGTCCGTGCTGCCCGGCAGGATCACATCGGCGGCCGTCCGCGCCCATCCGGCGGCATTGCGGGGACAGACCTCGGCCTCGTCCCAGTCATCGAGCGGAACCTCGACGTCCGGCGCGTGGAGCAGCCCGTCCGCGTCGGTGTCCCACTCCTCCAGGCTGTCGGTGTACGGATGGGACGCGTGCCCGCACCCGCCGGCCTGAAGACACTGCTCGTCCATGGCCTCGGCGGCGGCGCCGAGCGCGTCCACCACGGCCCGCTCGACATCGGCGCCGCGTCGCCCGAGGACGTACCGCGCCATGTTCACCAGCCCGAAGGTCAGCAGGACCGCCTGCTCGCCGTCCGGTTCGGCGGCGAGCAGGCGGGCGCACTCCAGGACGACGGGGTCCGCCTCCTCGGGGGCGGCGCCCGCCGTGACTCCGTCCCATTTCTCGATCAGTTCGTTCATGATCAAGGACACGCGGGCCGTGCCGCGGTGGTTCCGGTGGGCGCCGAACCCCGTGCGGAGAGCCTGCCGGGCGGCCCGTCAGCCCGAGACGCTCGCCCGGCCGTTCTCGATGTGCCCCATCAGCCGGCGCCGGAACGCGTCGTCCCCGTCGACGGTGACGTCCAGGTCGTACCAGCCGTGCGCGTCGGCCGCCGAGTGGACCACCGTGCGGCTGCGTCCCGGCTTGACCTTGATGGTCCGGGTCCAGTCCCGCAGGTCCGCCTCGTCGACGTAGCCGCGCGGCCGCACCGTGAAGGTGAGCGTGGTCCGGCCGGTGTTGCGGAGCGTGAGGTGCAGGTCGCGCTCATGGGCGTCGACCCGCGAGGCGACCTCGGCACCGGCCGAGGCGCCGCCCTTCGCGGGCCCGGCGAACTCCCGGCGGAAACCGTTCGGCCCCGTCACCGTGAACCGGTAGGCCTCGCCGGTCACGGGCACCGTCCACTGCGCGGTGCGCTTGACGTCCCGGTGCTGCGGTACGGGGAACTCGCCCGCGTACGGGTACAGCGCGAAGTGCGCCGACGAGCGCCCCGTGTTGCTGAGGGCCACCTGCACCGTGCCGTTCACCACCTTCGCCTGCGCGTCCGGCTGGTAGGGCAGCGCGCGGGCCGGGCGGGTGCCGGGCTCCTGCACGGGCATGTGCTGGACGGCCGGCGGCTTCGGCGACCAGCGGCCGCTGAACGGCGGGATGGCGCCCGGCTGTTCCACCTCGGGCCGACGCCGCCCGCGGGAGAAGTCGAAGGCCGAGGTCAGGTCGCCGGCGACGGTGCGCCGCCAGTCGCTGATGTTCGGTTCCTTCACTCCGGTCCAGCGCTCCAGGAAGCGGACCACGGAGGTGTGGTCGAAGACCTCGGAGCAGACGTAGCCGCCGATGGTCCACGGCGACACCACGAGCATCGGCACCCGCATGCCGAGACCGGTGGGCTTGCCCTCCCACTGCTCCTCGGTCACCTCGGACGGGGCGACCGGCGGCGGCACGTGGTCGAAGAAGCCGTCGTTCTCGTCGTAGTTGATGAAGACCGCGGTGTGCCGCCACACGTCGGGGTGCTTGCCCAGTGCGTCCAGGACTTTGTAGACGATCGTCGCGCTGTGGATCGGCGAGGAGACGCTCGGGTGCTCGGAGTCGACGGCGGAGGGCACCAGGTAGGAGACCTCCGGCAGGGTGCCCGCCGCGACGTCCTTGGCGAACTCGTCGGCCAGCGTCCCGGTCTCCACTCGGCGCAACGCCCGCTCGAACAGGCTGCGTTCGGTCTTGTCGAGGCTGGCGACACCCTCCTCCAGCAGGCCGAACAGCCGCTCCCGCTCCGTGGCGTCGGCGTCCCGCACCGCGGCGTAGAACGACTCCATGAAGGTGTGGCCGCCGGTCTTCGCCAACGCCTTGCGGGCCACCGCCTTGAAGGTGGCGAAGAACTCGATCTGGTTGTCGGTGAAGTTCTCCCACTCGGTGTACGTGCGCCAGCTGCGCCCGGCCTTCTCCAGCCGCTCCGCGTACGTGCCCCAGTCGTAGCCGGGGTGGGTGCCCTCGTCGTACGCGTCGTTGCCGACGGCCCGCTTGCCGTTCGGCTCGTTGCCTGTCCTGCCGCTCCACAGGTGGTTGCGGTTGGGGCTGGTCGAGGAGTGGATGGAGGAGTGGTAGGCGTCGCAGACCGTGAAGGTGTCGGCCAGTTCGTAGTGCAGCGGGATGTCGCGGCGGTCGTAGTACGCCATGGTGGCGGCCGTCTTCGCGCTCACCCAGCCGTTCATCCAACCGCCGGCCCACGCCTTGCCGCCACCGCTCCAGGAGTGGTCGAGCGCGCCGATGTACTGGAGGTCCTTCTTCTGCGTCTCGGCGGCGTCGCGCACCGGGAACGGCAGTACGGAGCTGCCCGCCGCGGCGGGCTGCTCGAAGACCGTCCGGCCCGAGGGCAGCTCGACGGCGTTGCGGTCACCGAAGCCGCGTACGCCCCGGAGCGTCCCGAAGTAATGGTCGAAGGAACGATTCTCCTGCATCAGGATCACCACGTGCTTGATGGCTCCGAGCCCGTCACGGCCGCCGGACCCAGCCGAGTGTGCCGGCTGCGCGGCGATCGCGGCCTGCAGCGAAGGCGGCAGCAGCGACCCCGCCGCCGCGGCGCCGAGTGCACCGCCGCCCAGCGCGAAGAGCCGTCGCCGTGAAATGTCCGTGGTCAAGTGAGCCTCCCGAGTCCTGTCGTACAGCCGGGAAGCTAATCAAGCCAAGTGGCGCGCGGAAGGATTCCGTACGGCTCGGTGGTGAACGTCCAACAGGTCGTGCGGGAAAGTCCAAGGGGCGGCGCACCCGGCTCACGGGTGTGCCGCCCCTCGGGGGACGTGCCTGCGCAGAGGGGTCAGCCCTCGACGCCGAGCTTCTCCAGGATCAGCTCACGCACCCGGGCCGCGTCCGCCTGGCCGCGGGTGGCCTTCATGACCGCGCCGACGAGCGCGCCCGCCGCCGCGACCTTGCCGCCGCGGATCTTGTCCGCGATGGCCGCGTTGGCCGCGATGGCCTCGTCGACCGCGGTGGACAGCGCGCCCTCGTCGGAGACGACCTTCAGGCCGCGCTTCTCGACGACGGTGTCCGGGTCGCCCTCGCCCGCGAGGACGCCCTCGATGACCTGGCGGGCCAGCTTGTCGTTGAGGTCGCCCGAGGTGACGAGCTCGGCCACCCTGGCGACCTGCACCGGGGTGATCGGCAGCTCGTCGAGGCCGCGGCCGGTCTCGTTGGCGTTACGGGCCAGCTCGCCCATCCACCACTTGCGGGCCTGGTCCGAGGGGGCGCCCGCGTCGGTCGTGGCGACGATCAGGTCGACCGCGCCCGCGTTGAGGATGGACTGCATGTCGTGCTCGGAGACACCCCACTCCTCCTTGAGCCGCGCCCGGCGCAGCCGGGGCAGCTCGGGAAGACCCTTGCGCAGCTCCTCGACCCACTCGCGGGCCGGGGCGACCGGCACCAGGTCCGGCTCGGGGAAGTAGCGGTAGTCCTCGGCGTTGTCCTTGATGCGGCCGGCCGTGGTGGAGCCGTCCTCCTCGTGGAAGTGCCGGGTCTCCTGCACGATCGTGCCGCCGGAGGACAGCACGGCCGCATGCCGCTGGATCTCGAACCGGGCGGCCCGCTCGACGGAACGCAGCGAGTTCACGTTCTTCGTCTCGGAGCGGGTACCGAAGGTCTCGGTGCCGTTGGGGCGCAGCGACAGGTTGACGTCGCAGCGCATCTGGCCCATCTCCATGCGGGCCTCCGAGACGCCGAGCGCCTTGATGAGCTCGCGGAGCTCGGCGACGTACGCCTTGGCGACCTCGGGGGCGCGGGCGCCCGCGCCCTCGATCGGCTTGGTGACGATCTCGATGAGCGGGATGCCGGCCCGGTTGTAGTCGAGCAGGGAGTGGGACGCGCCGTGGATACGGCCGGTGGCTCCGCCGACGTGGGTCGACTTGCCGGTGTCCTCCTCCATGTGGGCGCGCTCGATCTGCACCCGGAAGATCTCCCCGTCCTCCAGCTGGACGTCCAGATAGCCGTTGTAGGCGATCGGCTCGTCGTACTGGGAGGTCTGGAAGTTCTTCGGCATGTCCGGATAGAAGTAGTTCTTCCGGGCGAAGCGGCACCACTCGGCGATCTCGCAGTTCAGCGCGAGGCCGATCTTGATGGCGGACTCGACGCCGATCTCGTTGACGACCGGCAGGGCGCCGGGCAGGCCGAGACAGACCGGGCAGGTCTGGGAGTTGGCGTCCTGCTTGAGCTCGGTGGAGCAGCCGCAGAACATCTTGGTCTTGGTGCCGAGCTCGACATGGACCTCCAGGCCCATGACGGGGTCGTAGGACGCGAGCGCGTCCTCGTACGACACCAGGTCGGTGACAGTCACGGTGAAACTTCCCTCTCAGCCCAGCAGTACGTCGTCGTCGCCGAGGCGCTTGAGTTCGCGCAGCAGCAGGGCGACACCCGTGGCGATGGCGGCGGCGGAGACAACGGCGTCGATCAGTCGGAGCGTGTCGTGCTCGTAGCGGGCCTTCTTGGCCTGCTTGAGCACGCTGACGGCCCCGAAGGCGGTGGTGCCGATGGACAGGTACGTGCCGGTCTTGGACTTCTTGAAGCCCTTGGCCTTGGTCAGTGCACTCACAACGACGGAGCCTCCTCCAGCAGCGGGTGACCCCACTTTTCCACGAAGGCGGCCTCGACGGCGGCTCCGACCTTGTAGAGACGGTCGTCCTTCATGGCGGGGGCGATGATCTGCAGCCCGACCGGCAGGCCGTCCTCGGGGGCCAGGCCGCAGGGCAGCGACATGGCGGAGTTGCCCGCGAGATTGGTCGGGATGGTGCACAGGTCCGCGAGGTACATCGCCATCGGGTCGTCGGCGCGCTCGCCGATCGGGAAGGCGGTGGTGGGCGTCGTCGGGGAGACGATGACGTCGACCTGCTCGAAGGCCTTCTCGAAGTCCTGGGTGATGAGGGTGCGGACCTTCTGCGCCGAGCCGTAGTACGCGTCGTAGTAGCCGGAGCTGAGGGCGTACGTGCCGAGGATGACGCGGCGCTTGACCTCGTCGCCGAAGCCGGCCTCGCGGGTGAGCGCGGTGACGTCCTCGGCGGAGCGCGTGCCGTCGTCGCCGACGCGCAGCCCGTAACGCATGGCGTCGAAGCGGGCCAGGTTGGAGGAGCACTCGGACGGCGCGATCAGGTAGTACGCGGAGAGCGCCAGGTCGAAGGACGGGCAGTCCAGCTCGACGACCGTGGCGCCGAGCGACTTGAGCAGCTCGACCGACTCGTTGAAGCGCTGGACCACACCGGCCTGGTAGCCCTCACCGGCGAACTGCTTGACGACGCCGACGCGCATGCCCTCGACGCTGCCGTTGCGGGCGGCCTCGACGACCGGCGGGACCGGGGCGTCGATGGACGTGGAGTCCATCGGGTCGTGCCCGCCGATGACCTCGTGCAGCAGGGCCGCGTCCAGGACGGTACGGGCGCAGGGCCCGCCCTGGTCCAGGGAGCTGGAGAAGGCCACCATGCCGTAGCGGGAGACGCCGCCGTAGGTGGGCTTGACGCCGACGGTGCCGGTGACGGCGGCGGGCTGGCGGATGGAGCCGCCGGTGTCCGTGCCGATGGCGAGCGGGGCCTCGTACGAGGCGAGCGCGGCGGACGAGCCGCCGCCGGAGCCGCCGGGGATGCGGGTGAGGTCCCACGGGTTGCCGGTCGGGCCGTAGGCGCTGTTCTCGGTGGAGGACCCCATGGCGAACTCGTCCATGTTGGTCTTGCCGAGGATGACGACGTCGGCGGCCTTCAGCTTCTTGGTGAGGGTCGCGTCGTACGGCGGGATCCAGCCTTCGAGGATCTTGGAGCCGACGGTGGTCGGCATGTCCTCGGTGGTGAAGATGTCCTTGAGCGCGAGCGGGACGCCGGCCAGCGGGCCGAGCTTCTCGCCGGCCGCCTTCTTGGCGTCGACGGCGCGGGCCTGCGCGAGCGCGCCCTCGCGGTCGATGTGCAGGAAGGCGTGGACCTTCTCGTCGACCGCGTCGATCCTGGCCAGGTGGGCCTCGGTCACCTCGACGGCCGTGAGCTCGCCGGAGGCGATCCTCGCGGCGATCTCGGCAGCGGTGAGCTTGATGATGGTGCTGTGGTCCGTCATGGCTGTTAGTCCTCCCCCAGGATCTGCGGCACCTTGAAACGCTGCTGCTCCTGGGCCGGGGCGCCGGAGAGCGCCTGCTCGGGGGTGAGCGACGGACGGACCTCGTCCGCGCGCATGACATTGGTCAGCGGCAGCGGGTGGGAGGTCGGCGGTACGTCTTGGTCGGCGACCTCGGAGACGCGGGCGACCGCGCCGATGATGTCGTCGAGCTGACCGGCGAAGTGATCGAGCTCTTCGCCCTTCAGCTCCAGACGCGCCAGCCGGGCGAGGTGGGCGACCTCCTCGCGCGTGATGCCAGGCATGCAGCGATCCTCAGGGGTTGGTGTGTGGTTTTGGCCGGGGGCCGGCGGCAGGTGGAAATGTGCCGCCGACCCCCAATCCTATGGGGCCCGGAGGCATGGCCCCTAAACGGTTTCCCCCGGAGGGGCTCCTCAGTGCCTTTTCTCCCGCACCGCGCTGTTCAGGAAGTGGTTGTCGTAGCGCTCCTGCACCTCCAGGAGCGACTCGGGGCTCGGCTCGCCCAGCGCGATGCGCTGCAGATGCCGGAAGTACTCGAAGCGTTCGACGCCGGGCGTGATGACGACGAGCAGATCGGTGTCGCAGCCGGGGGGCGGCGGCGAACGCGTGCGGCCTGCGCGGCGGTACCACGACGAGGTCGCCCTGCCCGGCCGTGACGACCTCCTCCCCCGCCAGGAACTCGGCGGCGCCGTCGAGCACGCAGAACATCTCGGCGCTGCGCTCATGGTGGTGCGGGGTGGCGCCGTTGGCGCCGCCGGCGAGCGTGACGCGCTGTGCGGACAGGGCGCCGCCGGTCGCGCTGCTGTCGGCGAGCAGCCGCACGGTGGTGGGCGCGCGGCCGATCACTTCGGCGCCGGCGGAACGGACGACGACGACGGCCTCGTCGGACCCGGGAACGATCAGCGACACCACGGCACCTCGGGGCTCAGACGGCGAACAGCAGGCCGGCGCTGACGAGCACCGCGACGGCGGTGGCGAAGTGGATGCCGTACGCGACCGCCTTCGTCCCGCCGTGGCGCAGCACTATGAGCGTGTCGCCGAGCGGTGCCAATGCCACGAGCAGCATGAACCATGCCTCGGCCCGCGCACCGACGAACGCGAGAAGCGCCAGGCCGAGCAGGCCGAAGGTGAGGTCCCTGAGCCCCTTGATCGTGAGGTACGCACGGTCCCCGTCCTCCTTGGCGGGGACTCCGTATCCGGCGGCGGAGGGCAGGGGCTGGAGCAGGAAGCGGGCTCCGATGAACACGACGAACAGGTCGAGCACCACGGCGAGCGTGTACGCGGCGACGGTCATGGCAGGACTCCTGGCATCTGCCGGCTTCACACCGGACGAGTTCACGGGACGGCTTCACGGGCCGCCGTCGCTAGCGCCGCTAGCAACATGAGCGAAGCTAGCAGAAGCGTCGGCACATTTTCTAGCGCTGCTAGAATTCCTGGCATGACTGTTCGGACGCGCCGGGAGCGGGAGCAGGCGGAGCGGGAGCAGGCGGAGCGGGAGCAGCTGATCGTGACGGCCGCGCGGAAGCCGGCGGAGTCGGAGGGCTGGAGCGCGGTGACCACGCCGCCGCTCGCTTCAGAGGTCGAGTACAGCCAGCCGGTCCTCCACAGCCACTTCAAGGGCAGGGGCGCGATCATGGCGGCGGTCGCGGTGGAGGGCTGCGGCGTGCTGGCCGCAGCGCTACGGACGGCCCGCACCTCGGCGACGGACGAGCGGGGCGCGCCGGCCGCGCTCAGCCGGGCGTACACGGACTTCGCGCGCGAACGGCCGGCGCTGTACGACGCGATGTTCACGCACGCGGTGGATCTGCCGTTCGCCACGCCCGAGGCACCGGCAGCACTGCACGAGGCCTTCGACGAGCTGCGCCTGGCCGTCGAGCCGATGGCCGTGGACGGCGACGATCGGTCCTGCTCACGGAGACGTACTGGGCGAGCCTGCACGGCCTGGCCACACTGCCCCGCAGCGGCCACCTCCCCTGGAGGCCCACGACCACCGCCTGGCACTACTGATCGGCCACTTCGCACGCGCCCACTGAGAGCCCCCGCACCGGGCGGGGTCGGGGGCGGGGGCGGGGGCGTCCCTGTTTGCTGGGGCTGCCCCCGTGGCCAGGGGAAATCCGGGGCGGCGTCGGGGCGTCGGGGCGTCGGGGTCGGGCTCGTCGGGGTCGGGCTCGGCTCGTCGGCGTCGGGTCGTCGTCGGGCTCGGCTCGTCGGCCGGGTCGGGTGGTCAGGTTTCAGGTCGTCGCGGGCCCGGAGCTGACCGGTCGTACAGGCGGGCACGGTCTCAGGTCGTCGCGGGCCCGGAGCTGACCGGTCGTACAGGCGGGCGCTGTTCCAGTTCCGGCTGTGTGCCGGCTGCCGCCGCGGCGGCGGCCGCCGCTGCCGCCAGCTCGGCCGGGCGCCGCCAGCCGTGCTCGCCGCGTGCCCGCAGCCAGGCCGTGGTCTCCTGCGGCGGCATCGCCGCGGCGACCAGCCAGCCCTGCACCGCGTCGCAGCGCAGATCCCGCAGCCGCTCCCAGGTCTCGTCGTCCTCTACCCCTTCCGCGACGACCAGCAGACCCAGCGAGTGGGCCAGGTCGATCGTGCAGCGGACGATCTCCGCGTCCTCGTTGTCCACGGCCAGCCGGGCCACGAACGAGCGGTCGATCTTCAGCTCGCTGACCGGCAGCCGGCGCAGATGGACGAGCGAGGAGTACCCCGTGCCGAAGTCGTCGAGGGACATCTTCACTCCGTGCCCGGTCAGCCCGGCGAGCGTGTCGGCGGCCCGCTGCGGGTCCTCCAGCAGCACGTGCTCCGTTATCTCCAGCTGCAGCGCCCCGGCCGGGACGCCGTGCCGGGCGAGCCGGGCCGCGACGCCGCCCGCGAACCCGGGGGTGTGGACATCGCGCGGGGAGACGTTGACCGCGACCGGGACGAACAGCCCCTGCGCCCGCCACCGGGCGACCTGGGCCAGCGCGGTCTCCAGGACGTACTCCGTGAGGTGCGGCATGAGACCGGACGACTCGGCGATGGCGATGAACTCGTCCGGAGGAACCCTGCCGCGTTCCGGATGCACCCAGCGCACCAGGGCTTCGAGGCCGGCCACCTGGCCGTCGAAGCGGACCTTCGGCTGGTAGTGGAGCTCGACCTCACCGGCGTCCAGGGCGCGGCGCAGATCGCCCAGCAGCCCCAGCCGGTCCGGGGTGTTGCTGTCCCGCTTGGACTCGTAGACCTCGACGCCCGTACGGTCCCGCTTGGCCTGGTACATCGCCACGTCCGCGCGCCTGAGCAGCCCCTCGGCGTCCAGCGCGTGGTCCGGGTAGACGGCGACTCCGGCGCTGGCCTCCAGCACCAGGGTCAGTCCGTCGAGGTCCAGCGGGGAGGACAGCTCGGCGACCAGATGGCGGGCGACCCGCTGGGCGCTGGTGGTGGAGTCCGCGGTCGGCAGGAGCACCGCGAACTCGTCGCCGCCCAACCGCGCGGCCTCCGCGCCCCGGGGCAGGGCGAGTCTGAGACGTTCCGCTATCTGCAACAGCAGCCGGTCCCCCGCCAGATGACCGAGGGTGTCGTTGACCGCGCGGAAACGGTCGAGGTCGATCAGGACGAGAGCGGATCTGGCACCGACGGACTCGGCGTCCTCCAGGGCCGTCCAGGTGCGCTCCAGCAGCCACTGCCGGTTGGGCAGCCCGGTCAGCGGGTCGCGCAGCTGCTCCTCGGCCCGGGCCCTGGCGATCCAGAGGGCGGAGTCGAGGGCGATCAGCGGGACGGCGAAGAGCGGCAGGAGCAGGGGGGTGACCATCGCGACGACGCAGATCAGCGGTGCGATGGCGACGAGGGCCAGGGCGACGAGGCCCTGGCGCAGCAGGGCGGTGCGGGCGATGGTCGGCAGTCCGCCGCCCTGCGGCGTCCTCGCGTACCACAGCAGGACCCTGGTGACCACGAGGTAGGTGGAGGCGGCGAGGAGGACCTCCGGGACGGAGTCGATGCCCCAGTCGAGTGGCTGCCAGGGCGACTCCACGGTCTGCACCTCGCCGAAGGCGGCGAGCACCAGGGCCGCAGCGCCGATCCCCAGGATGTCCACCGCGCCGTGCAGCAGCCCCTGCCACCAGCGGTGCCTGCGGGCGACTCCGACGAGGACGACGACGACCAGGGAGACCAGCCCGGCGGGCACCCAGCCGTAGAGCAGCAGCACCGCCAGGGTGAGGGAGGCACCGGAACCGGTCCCTCCCCACCAGCGGTCGCGGCCGAGCGCGACGAGATGGCCGACGATGATTCCGGTCAGGACGGCGAGGGACCACCCGGCCCTGCCGTCGGGGAAGAGCGCGTGTCCCTCGCTCACGGTCCGGTAGAAACCGGTCGCGATCTGGACAACGGCGATCGCCATGGCAACGGCGCCCACTTTGGGCGTGAGGCCGACGAAACCTTGCAGCCGCGACACCGGTGCGGCGCTCTCGGTCGGTTTCATTCCGTCCCTCTCACAGCCGGCGGTGCCGATGTCACCCGATGGTTCCGTTCCACGCCGCCACGACCCGGTTTCCCACCCCGCGGCCGGGCACGGCAGGTGCACTTCTCAACAGTAGGCCGCGGAAGGCTTCTACGGGCAGCGCTCTGACGCTCTTGCCCGAATGCGGACCGACCATCCGTCAGCATCTGCTATGCGCCGATCGGGTGAACCGGCCGAAATGGCGAAACCCTTGCCCCGGCCTGCCCCTCTACATCCTTTATCGCCCCCTTGCTCACCGTTCGCCCACCTCCTGTCGTACGGCCACCGATCCGTTCCGACGGCCACCGTTCTGTTCCGATACCCCGTCCGGGGGCGGTGATCCGCCTACCGCGCCGGTTCCTCGGCCGGAACCGCCGCCTCGCGGGCCGCATCCGGACCCTGTTCGAGCAGTACGGCGAAGCCGTCCTCGTCCAGCACCGGCACCTTCAACTGCATGGCCTTTTCGTACTTCGAACCGGGGTTGTCACCGACGACCACGAAGGAGGTCTTCTTCGAAACGGAACCTGTCACCTTCGCGCCGCGGCTCTGGAGCGCCTCTTTCGCGCCATCCCTGGTGTGGCCGGCCAGTGTGCCGGTGACGACGACGGTGAGTCCTTCGAGCGGACGCGGCCCCGCGTCCTCCCCCGCCTCCTCGTCGGCCATCCGGACCCCGGCCTCCCGCCACTTGCGCAGGATCTCCCGGTGCCAGTCCTCGGCGAGCCACTGCTTCACCGATGCGGCGATGATCTCCCCGACCCCGTCGGCCTCGATCAGCTCCTGCTCCGTCGCCTCGTCGATCCGGTCGATGGAGCGGAACTGACGGGCCAGCTCCGCGGCGGCGATCGGTCCCACGTGCCGAATGGACAGCCCGGTGAGGATCCGGGCCAGCGGCGCCTCCTTGGCCGCGGCGATGGCGTCGAGCATGGCGAGGGCGTTCTTCCGCGGCTCGCCCTGCTGGTTGGCGAAGACCCAGGCGGTCTTCTCCTCGCCGGTCTTCGGGTCGCGCTTGGGCAGCCCGCTGTTCTGGTCCCGGACATAGGCCCGGATCGGCAGCAGCTCCTCGATGGTCAGCCCGAAGAGATCACCCTCGTCGCGCAGCGGCGGCTCGGCGGGCTCCAGCGGCCTGGTGAGGGCCGCGGCCGCGACATAGCCGAAGTGGTCGATGTCGAGGCACTTGCGGCCCGCGAGGTAGGCCACGCGTTCGCGCAACTGGGCTGGGCAGGAGCGTGCGTTGGGACAGCGGAGGTCGATGTCGGCCTCCTTCATGGGCCGCAGCTCCGTACCGCACTCCGGGCATTCGGTGGGCATGACGAACGCCCGCTCGGTGCCGTCACGGAGGTCGACGACCGGGCCGAGGATCTCCGGGATCACGTCGCCCGCCTTGCGGAGCACCACCGTGTCCCCGATGAGGACGCCCTTCGCCTTCACCACGTTCTGGTTGTGCAGGGTGGCGAACTCCACCTCGGAGCCCGCCACTTCGACCGGCTCGACCTGCGCGTACGGCGTGACCCTGCCCGTCCGGCCGACGCCGACCCGGATGTTGACCAGCTTGGTGTTGACCTCCTCCGGGGCGTACTTCCAGGCGATCGCCCAGCGCGGTGCGCGGGAGGTGGAGCCGAGGCGGCCCTGGAGCGGGATCTCGTCGAGCTTGACGACGACGCCGTCGATCTCGTGCTCCACGGAGTGCCGGTTCTCGCCGAAGTACCTGATGAACTCCCGTACTCCGTCGAGGGAATCCACCACCTTGTTGTACTTGGCGGTGGGCAGGCCCCATTCGTGCAGCAGCTCGTAGGCGTGCGAGAGGCAGTCGATGTCGAAGCCCTCACGGGCACCGATGCCGTGCACCACCATGTGCAGCGGGCGGGTGGCGGTGACCTTCGGGTCCTTCTGGCGCAGTGAACCGGCCGCCGCGTTGCGCGGGTTGGCGAACGGCTTGTCGTCGGCCTCGACGAGCCGGGCGTTGAGCTCCTCGAAGGCTTCCATCGGGAAGAAGACCTCGCCGCGGATCTCGACCAGCGCCGGGATCCGGTCGCCCTTCAGCCGGTGCGGGATCTCGGCGATCGTACGGATGTTGGGGGTGATGTCCTCGCCGGTGCGGCCGTCGCCACGGGTGGCGGCCCGGGTCAGCCGCCCGTGCTCATAGGTGAGGTTGACCGCCAGTCCGTCGACCTTCGGCTCGCACAGGAAGTGGTAGTCGGCGGTGCCGACGTCCCGGGCGATCCGCTCGCCCCAGGCGGCCAGCTCCAGATCGTCGAAGGCGTTGTCCAGCGAGAGCATCCGCTCCCGGTGCTCGACCGAGGTGAATTCCGTCCGGTAGGGGCCCGCGACCTTCTGCGTCGGCGAATCCGGGGTGCGCAGCTGGGGGTAGGTGTCCTCCAGCGCCTCCAGCTCGCGCATCAGCCGGTCGAACTCGGCGTCGCTGACGACCGGCTGGTCGCTCACGTAGTACCGGAAGCGGTGCTCCTCGATCTGCTCGGCGAGCAGCGCGTGCTGCTCCTGGGCCTGTGCGGGCACCGTCGTCTGCTGTTCGCCGGCCATCGTCTCGTCCTCCCGTTACCCGTTGCCCCGTTACTCAGGGTTGTCTGCGAGCGATCTCGCGGCCCGGACGCAGTGGGCGAGCGCGGCGCGCGCGTACGCGGGCGAGGCACCCGCGAGCCCGCACGACGGGGTGATCACCACGGACTCCGTCAGAGTCCCCGGATTCAGCCCCAGCCTGCGCCACAGCGTCCTGACACCCATGACGCTACCGCCCGGGTCCGACAATCCGCCCGAGGCCGGGTCGGTGCCCGGCACCACTCCGAGGAGGAGCTGGGTGCCGCCCTCGACGGCTTCCCCGATCGCTTCCTCCTCACGCTCGGTGAGCAGCGAGAAATCGAACGAGATGCCACCGGCGCCGGCCCGGCGCAGCAGCGCGAACGGCACCTCGGGCGCGCAGGTGTGAACGAGCGTCGTCCCGTCCCCGGCCGCCGCCAGGACATCGCGCAGGGTGCCCTCGACGACCTGGCGGTCCACGGCCCGGTAGGTGCGGTAGCCGCTGGCCGTCCTGACCCTCCCGCGCAGTACGGCGGTCAGGGACGGCTCGTCGAGCTGGAGGATCACTTCGGCGCCGGGCACCCTGCGCCGTACCTCCGCGAGGTGGGCGCGCAGCCCCTCCGTGAGTGAGCCGGCCAGGTCGCGGCAGGCACCGGGGTCGCCGAGCGCGGCCTCGCCGCCCCGGCGCTCCAGTGCGGCGGCCAGCGTCCAGGGGCCGACGGCCTGGACCTTGAGTGGTCCCTCGTACCCCTGGGTGAACTCCTCCAGGGCGTCGAGGTCCTCGCCGAGCCAGGACCTGGCCCGGCGGGTGTCGCGGCCGGGCCGGTCGCTGATCCGCCAGCCGCTGGGCTCGACGTGCCCGTACAGGTCGACGAGCAGCCCGATGGTCCGCCCGATCATGTCCGCGCCGGGCCCGCGGGCGGGCAGCTCCGGCAGATACGGCAGGCCCTCGCCGCCCGCGAAGGAGCCGGTGACGGTCTTCGCCGCCTCCCGCGAGTCTCCCCCGGGCATGGACCCGATCCCGCTGGCCGGGCAACCGCTGAACTTGCTCTTCTCGCTCACACGGGAAGCCTAAGGCCGCGCCGGACCGCCACCGGCGTCCGCGTCGCTCAGTGTCCGGGGCGCACCGTGAGGTCGTTGACCTCGGCGTCGCGCGGCAGGTCGACGGCCATCAGGATCGTGGTGGCCACCGACTCCGGGTCGATCCAGCGGGAGGGGTCGTACTCCTTGCCCTCCTGCTGGTGGACCTTGGCCTGCATGGGGCTGGCGGTGCGCCCGGGGTAGACGGAGGTGACCCGGACGCCGTTGGCGTGCTCCTCGTGGCGCAGCGAGTCGGCGAGCGCCTTCAGGCCGTGCTTGCTCGCGGCGTACGCGCTCCACTCGGCGTGCGCGGCGAGGCCGGCGCCCGAGTTCACGAAGAGCACATGGCCCTGGGCGACGCGCAGCTGCGGCAGGAGGAGCCGGGTGATCTCGGCGGGCGCGACCAGGTTGGCGTTGAGCTGGAAGTGCCAGGCCTTGGGGGTGAGGTCACCGACCCGGCCGAGCTCGACCACACCCGCGATGTGCAGCAGCGAGTCGATCCGGTCCGGCATCGCCTGCTGGGCGAACGCCCAGGAGAGCCGGTCCGGGTTGGAGAGGTCGCCGACGAGCGTACGGGCGCCGGGGTGGAGCGCGGCCAGCTCCTTGGCACGGCCCGCGTCGCGGGCCAGCAGCACGGTCTCGTCACCGCGCTCCAGCAGTCGGCGGGTGACGGCGGCTCCGATGCCGGAGCCGGCACCGGTGATGACATGAGTGGACATGCCCTCATGATCGCACCCCGCCGGCCCGTCACCGCAGGCCGGACCACTCCTCCAGGTAGGCCAGCGCGCCCACGCCGTCCTTGGCGAAGAACACCAGGTCGGCCAGCGGGACGGGCAGGAAGCCCTCGTCCTCCATGCTCTGGAACTGCTGGCGCAGCCCGTCGTAGAAGCCCGCGGTGTTGAGCAGGACCACCGGCTTGTCGTGCTTTCCGTGCTTCTTCAACTCCAGGATCTCGGTCGCCTCGTCGAGCGTCCCGGTGCCGCCCACCATGATCACGACCGCGTCGGCCTTCGCCAGGAGCAGCGCCTTGCGCTCGGCGAGATCGCGGGCGATCACCATCTCGTCCGCATTGGCCCGCGCCTTGGCCGCCAGGAAGTCCACAGACACCCCCACCAGCCGCCCGCCCGACTCCTGGACGCCGTCGGCGACGACCTTCATCAGCCCGCTCTCCGAGCCTCCCCAGACCAGGGTGTGGCCGCCCTTGCCGAGCAGTTCGGCGAATTCGCGGGCGGGCCGGGTGTAGCGCTCGTCGAGGTCGGCGGCGGAGAGAAATACGCAGATCTTCATGGACCAACCGTAAGGGCCACCGCCGGCAGGCCCCCGCGCCCTGTGGAAAACCGGCCACCGGAGGGGCCGCTGTGCCGGGGGCCGCTGTGCCGGGGGCCGCTGTGCCGGGGGCCGCTTGGCCGGGGGCCGCTTGGCCGGGGGCCGCTTGGCCGGGGGCCGGGGAAGAATCCGGTCCGCGAAACGGCTGACCTTTACATGACTACATCACCAGGACACCGCATCACGGTCGAGCCCGGCACCGAGCATGTACGTGTGGTCCGCGACGGGCAGGTGCTCGCCGAGAGCCGGCGCCCGCTCGTCCTGCGCGAGACGGGCTGTCCGGTCCGCTACTACCTGCCGCCCGAGGACGTCCGTACCGAACTCCTCACGGCCTCGGACACCCGAACCCACTGCCCGTTCAAGGGAGATGCCTCCTACTGGTCGCTCTCGGACGCCGCGGACCTCGTCTGGGCCTACCCGGATCCGAAGCCCGAAGTCGCCGCGATCAAGGACCACTTCTGCTTCTACGAAACGGATACAGTCACCGACTGATCGTCAAGAACGGCCCTGACCTGGGCAGTCGAAGAATTTCAGAAAAACTTCGGCGGGAGCGATGAGTTTTCGCGGGCCCGGCGGTCCACCCTCGCATGGACAAGATTCTCTCCCGCGACGGCACCTTGATCGCGTACCGGCGGCGTGGTGAAGGCCCGCCGGTGATCCTGGTCGGCGGCTCGCTGGGCACGGCGGCGACCGAGGCGCCGCTGGCGCGGCTGCTCGCGCCGCACTTCCACGTCGTCACGTACGACAGGCGCGGCCGCGGCTCCAGCGGCGACAGCTCCCCGTACGCGGTGGAACGCGAGATCGAGGACCTGGCCGCGCTCGTCACCGCGGTGGGCGGCCGGGCCTCGGTGTTCGGCATGGGCGCCGGCGGGGCCCTGGCCCTGGAGGCGCAGGCCTCCGGCATGTCCGTCGACCTGCTGGCCGTGTACGAACCGCCCTACACACCGGGCCCCTCCGGCCTCCGGTACAAGGCGTGCTGCACCTCCCGGCTGCACCGGCTGCTGTCCACCGGCGACCGCGCGGGCGCCGTCGAGCTGTTCCTGTCCGTGACGGGCGTGCCGGCCGACATGATCGCCCGGATGCGCCGCGCCCCGCTGTGGAGCGACCTGCTGGCGATGGCCCACACCCTCGCGTACGACGACGCGATCCTCGGCACCGGCGCGATCCCGGCCGCGCGGTTCGCGTCCGTCACGGCGCGCACGCTGGTGATCTGCGGCGGATCCAGCCCCACCCCGTCCCGCCTCGCCTCACGCGCCCTCGCGGACGCCCTCCCCCGCGCCCGCCACCGCACCCTGACGGGCCAGACCCGCGACCTGGCCCCGCAGGCGGTGGCCCCGGTCCTCACGGAGTTCTTCGCCAGGTCCGTATCCCTGCGTCAGGCTTCCTGACCCACGACCCGCCCCGCGCGGTCCCGCCCGTACGGGGGTCGGACGCGACCGCGCGGGGCGTCCGCGGCGGCTGCGAGGGCACCGGGCGGTGGCGTCAGCCGGACGGTGGCGTCAGCCGGACGTTGTTGCCGCCGCCGTCTCCCGCCGGACCGTCGTCGCGATCGTCGCCGAGCCGACCACGCGGGTGCCGTCGTACAGGACGACCGCCTGGCCGGGGGCCACGCCCCGTACCGGCTCGGCGAAGGTGACGTGGAGCGTGCCGTCGGTCAGCTCCGCCGTCACCTCGGTCTCGCCGCCGTGGGCGCGGAGCTGGGCGGTGTACGCGCCGGGGCCGGCCGGTGCGGTGCCGCACCAGCGGGGCTTGATGGCGGTGAGGGCGGTGACGTCGAGGGACTCGGCCGGGCCGACCGTCACCGTGTTGTTCACCGGGGAGATGTCCAGGACGTACCGCGGCTTGCCGTCGGGGGCGGGATGGCCGATGCGCAGGCCCTTGCGCTGGCCGATGGTGAAGCCGAAGGCGCCCTCGTGGGTGCCGACCTTCGTGCCCGACTCGTCGAGGATGTCGCCCTCCGCCTTGCCGCCGAGCCGGCTCGCCAGGAAGCCCTGGGTGTCGCCGTCGGCGATGAAGCAGATGTCGTGGCTGTCGGGCTTCTTGGCGACGGCCAGGCCCCGGCGCTCGGCCTCGGCGCGGATCTCGTCCTTGGTGGTGAGGGTGTCGCCGAGCGGGAACATCGCGTGGGCGAGCTGCTTCTCGTCCAGGACGCCGAGGACGTACGACTGGTCCTTGGCCATGTCCGAGGCGCGGTGCAGCTCGCGGCTGCCGTCCTCGTTGAGGACGACGGTGGCGTAGTGGCCGGTGCAGACCGCGTCGAAGCCGAGCGCGAGGGCCTTGTCCAGGAGCGCGGCGAACTTGATCTTCTCGTTGCAGCGCAGGCACGGGTTGGGCGTGCGGCCCGCCTCGTACTCGGCGATGAAGTCGTCCACGACGTCCTCGCGGAAGCGTTCCGCCAGGTCCCAGACGTAGAACGGGATGCCGATCACGTCCGCGGCCCGGCGGGCGTCGCGGGAGTCCTCGATCGTGCAACAGCCGCGCGCCCCGGTACGGAAGGACTGCGGGTTCGCGGAGAGGGCGAGGTGCACACCGGTCACGTCGTGGCCCGCCTCGGCGGCACGGGCCGCCGCGACGGCGGAGTCGACACCGCCCGACATGGCGGCGAGGACTCGGAGGGGGCGCTGGGAAGTCTCAGTCATAGCTCCACCAGGGTACGGGGCGCCGGGAACCGAACGCTCTCGGATATGCGTTGTGGATCACATGGGGACCAAGGGGACATCGGGCGCCAAGAGCTCTGCGGGCGCGAAGTCCGGGCGCGGCATCAGCCGGCGCGGGCTGCTGATCGGCGCTGCCGTCACGGCCGTGGGCACGGCCGCGCTGGCGCGGGAGCAGCTGGAGCACGCCTGGTGGCGGCTGCCGGGGGTGGAGAAGCCCCGGAAGCCCGGCGAGGTGGATTACGCGCGCGCCCAGTGGATATCCGCCTCCTCGGCGAACTGGCGGCGGGCCGACCGCCCCGACGACTACACGATCGACCGGGTCGTCATCCATGTCACCCAGGGCAGCTATCAGAGCGCGGTGAAGGTCTTCCAGGACCCGGGGCACGGGGCGGCGGCACATTACGTGGTGCGCAAGGACGGCCATGTGACGCAGATGATCCGTGAGCTGGACGTGGCATTCCACGCGGGGAACAGGTCGTACAACGAGCGCAGTGTGGGGATAGAGCACGAGGGCTTCGTGGACCGGCCGCAGGACTTCACGGCCGCGATGTACGGGGCCTCGGCGCGGCTCACGGCGGCGATCTGCGGGCGGTACGGGATGCCGGTGGACCGGGAGCACATCGTCGGGCACGTGGAGGTACCGGGCACGGACCACACCGATCCGGGCGAGCACTGGGACTGGGACCGGTATCTGAAGCTGGTCCGGGCAGCGGGCAAAAAGTGACCGCGGGGCCCGTCCGGTCGCCGCCGGGCAGGCCAGGTCCCGCAGGGCTCAGCTGAGTCCCGCCGTCCGTGCCCGTTCCACCGCCGGGCCGATCGCGCGGGCCACCTCGTCGATGTCCTGCTTGGTGGACGTGTGGCCGAGCGAGAAGCGCAGGGTGCCGCGGGCCAGGTCCGGATCGGTGCCGGTGGCCAGCAGTACGTGGCTGGGCTGGGCGATCCCGGCGGTGCACGCGGAGCCGGTGGAGCACTCGATGCCCTGGGCGTCCAGCAGCAGGAGCAGGGAGTCGCCCTCGCAGCCGGGGAAGGTGAAGTGGGCGTTGGCGGGGAGCCGGCCGCCGGGGGCGGGGTCGCCGCCGAGGACGGCGTCGGGCACGGCCGCCCGCACGGCCGCGACCAGATCGTCGCGGAGCCCGCCGATCTCACGGGTGAACTCCTCGCGCCCGTCGGCGGCCAGCCGCCCGGCCAGGGCGAAGGCGGCGACGGCCGGCACATCGAGGGTGCCCGAGCGGACGTGCCGCTCCTGGCCACCGCCGTGGAGCACGGGCACGGGGGTGTATTCGCGGCCGAGCAGGAGCGCGCCGATGCCGAAGGGGCCGCCGATCTTGTGCCCGCTGACCGTCATCGCGGCCAGCCCGGACCGGGCGAAGTCGACCTCCAGCTGCCCGAACGCCTGGACCGCGTCCGCGTGCATCGGTACGTCGAACTCACGGGCCACTGCGGCCAGTTCACGTACCGGCATGATGGTGCCGATCTCGTTGTTGGCCCACATCACGGTGACCATCGCGATGTCGTCGGGGTCACGGAGGATCGCCTCGCGCAGTACGTCCGGGTGGACGCGTCCGTGCCGGTCGACGGGGAGGTATTCGACGTTCGCGCCCTCGTGTTCGGCGAGCCAGTCGACGGCGTCCAGCACCGCGTGGTGCTCGACGGGGCTGGCCAGCACCCGGGTGCGGCGGGGGTCGGCGTCGCGGCGGGCCCAGTAGAGGCCCTTCACGGCGAGGTTGTCGGCCTCGGTGCCGCCGGAGGTGAAGACCACCTCGCTGGGGCGTGCGCCGAGGGCATCGGCGAGGGTCTCTCTCGACTCCTCGACGGTACGGCGGGCCCGGCGCCCGGCGGCGTGCAGTGAGGACGCGTTGCCGGTGACGGCGAGCTGGGCGGTCATCGCCTCGATCGCTTCCGGAAGCATCGGCGTGGTCGCGGCGTGGTCGAGGTAAGCCATGGTGGGCTCGATTCTACGAGCCCCCGGCGGGGCGTACGGCGGGCGCACCCGCGCACGGCCCGGTGCGGTCTGCCTCGCCCCGTTCCCGGGCCCGTCCGGGCGGGGAGGGCGTCGGGCTCCGCGCCCGGTTCAGCCGGCGAAGTCCCGGGCGCCGAGGCCGTCGCCGGTGACGAGGAGGGGCTGCCCGGCCCCGCTGACTCTGCCGGTACGCGCGGTGGAGCGCGCCGTGTCGTGCTTGCGACATGTCGCAAGCACGGCAGGGAAAAGGCTGGTGCGGCCGATCAGTGGGGCCCCAGTCTTGAGCCGCACCGCGTGTCCATCTCCTTGCCACCTGGAAAGGTTCCGATGCACAGACGGTATCGCTCTGCCGCCGTACTGGCGGCAGGAGTCCTCATCGCCACCTTGGCCCCCACCTCCTCCGGCGCGAGCGCCGCCCCGGCGCCCGCCTCCGTCGCCGCGAACTCCGCCGGCCGTCCCCAGGTCAGCTCCGTCACGCTCGTGACCGGTGACCGGGTGCGGCTGGAGACCTTCCCCGGCGGCCGGAAGGCCGTCTCCGTCGAGCCGGCCTCGGGCGCTTCGCAGGCCGACTTCACCCAACTGGAGATCGACAAGCAGCTGTACGTGCTGCCGCGCGCCGCGCTCCCGTACATCGCCTCCGGCAAACTGGACCGGCAGCTGTTCAACATCACCTCCCTGGTCAAGCAGGGGTACGACGACGCCCACACCTCCGCCATCCCGCTGATCGCCCGCTACACCGGCGGCACGAACCCCACGTCCAAAGGGGCGCCCACCGGTTCGCGCAAGGGCCTGGTCATCAAGAGCCTGCGCGGCTCGGCACTGAAGGCGGACAAGAAGCAGGCCGGGCGCTTCTGGAAGGCCATCGACGACGACGCGCTCGCCAGGAGCGGCGCCGAGGGCGGTGCGAAGAACGCTGCCAAGAACTCTGCTTTCAAGAACGCGGCCTTCGAGGGCGGCGTCGAGAAGCTGTGGCTGGACGCGAAGGTCCACGCCTCCCTCGATCGCAGCACCGCGCAGATCGGTGCGCCCGAGGCGTGGAAGGCCGGCTACGACGGAAACGGCGCGACCGTCGCCGTCCTGGACACCGGCGTCGACGCCACCCACCCCGACCTGGCCGGGAAACTCGGCGAAGTACGCAACTTCACCGACGAGCCCACCGCGAACGACGGCCACGGCCACGGCACCCACGTCGCCTCCACCGTCGCCGGCAGCGGCGCCGCCTCGGGCGGCTCGCGCAAGGGCGTGGCACCGGGGGCACGGCTGCTCATAGGCAAGGTGCTCGACGACGGCGGCTCCGGCTCGTACTCCGCCATCATGGGCGGCATGGACTGGGCCGCCCACTCGGGCGCCGACATCGTCAGCATGAGCCTGGGCGGCCAGCCCACCGACGGCACGGACGTGCTCAGCCTCGTCCTCAACGGCCTCAGCGAGGAGACCGGCACCCTCTTCGTCGTCGCGGCGGGCAACACGGGCTCCGACTACTCAGTGGGCTCCCCGGGCGCCGCGGCGAGCGCACTGACCGTGGGCGCCGTCGACCGCGACGACAAGCTGGCCCCCTTCTCCAGCCGCGGCCCGCGCGTCGGGGACAACGGCGTCAAGCCCGACCTCACCGCCCCCGGCGTCGACATCGTCGCCGCCCGCGCGGCCGGCACGTCCATGGGCCACCCGGTGGACGCGGCCTACACCGCCGCGTCGGGTACGTCCATGGCGACCCCGCACGTGGCGGGCGCGGCGGCGATCCTGGCCGGGCGCCACCCCGACTGGAGCGGCCAGCAGCTCAAGGACGCGTTGATGAGCACGACGCGTACCGCCCCCGACCAGACGGTCTACGAGCAGGGCACCGGCCGGGTGGACGTGGCCCGTTCGGTGCGCCAGCAGGTGCGCGCCACCGGCACCACCACCTTCGGCGCCCTGGCACCGGACGCGGGCCGGCGTCAGGTGAGCGTCACCTACACCAACGACGGCGACGCGCCCGTCTCGCTCACCCTGGACACCACCTTCGACAAGCTCTACGGCTCCCCGGCCCCGGCAGGCACCATAGGCGCCCCCGCGCAGGTCACCGTGGGCGCCCACGGCACCACCGACGTGACCGTGACCCTCGACGCGGCCGCGCTGCCGGAGGGCGTCTACAGCGGCCGCCTCACCGCCACCTCGGCCGACGGGCAGGCCGTCACGCACACCGTTCTCTCCGCGGTGAAGGACCCGGTCACGCACAAGGTCACCGTGCGCGGCATCGACCGCGCCGGGCAGCCGGCGACCGTCTTCCCGCTGATCCTGCTGGGTCCCACGGGCCGCTTCGATGTCGTCCAGGAGGTGCCGGCGGGGCAGAGCCTGACACTGGACATGCCCGAGGGCATGTACTACCTGCACGGCGTCATCACGCAGATGACGGAGGACAACGTCACCAACAGCCTGGTGGTCAACCCCCACCTGCGGGTGAGCGGCGCCACGGAGCTGGTGCTCGACGCACGCAAGGCGGTCCCCGTGGAGATCCGGACCCCCAAGCCGGCCGAGCAGCGGGGCCCGCTGGTCTTCTCCACCCACTGGAAAGACGGCGACCGGGAGTTCGCCAGCTTCTTCACCAGCGGACACAGCGGCGGACAGCTCCTCTACGTCACGCCCACCGAGGAGTTCACCGAGGGAACCTTCGAGTTCTCCTCCCGCTGGCAGCTGACCGCACCGATGCTCCGCGGACGCGCAGTCTCCGCCACCGCCGCGGCCGGTGTCCCCGTCCGTCTGCTCCACAACTCCCCCGCTGTGGAAGGCGTGCGGCGCCTGCGGGTGGTGGACGCCGGTCACGGACGCCCCGAGGACTACGCGGCACTGCGCGCACGGGGCGTGGACGTCCGCGGAGCGGCGGTGCTCGTGGAACTGGAAGGGGTGGAGTACGACGAGGCGGTGACCTCGGCCGCCCGAGCCGGAGCCGCGGCCGCCGTCACCACCGCCGGCGGCAACAGGTACGCGGCCGCGACCTGGCAGCCGGTGGGCCAGCGACTGCCCGCGATCGGGCTGTACGCCTCCCACGCCACCGCGCAGCGGCTGCGCGTGCCGGGCACCGTGCTGGAGTTGAAGGGGACCCCGGAGAGCCCCTACCTCTACGACGTCGTGCAGGTCGCCCGACAGCGCGTCCCCGAGCACGTGGTCCACAAGGTCGGGCCGAAGAACACGGCCACCGTGGTCTCGCGCTACCCGGACACGGGCGGGGCGCGCTACGTCGCGGAGGACCGGCTGTCCTGGCGTCCGTGGGAGGGCGAGGACGTGCAACTCTCCATTCGGTCCCGGTACGTCCGCACCGGGCAGGCGCGGACGGAGTACCTGAGCGGTCCCGCCGACGCCCGGTGGCTGCACTGGGTCAACCCCCGCAACACCTGGGCCATCCAGGCAGTGGGGACCGGCATGTTCGGCCCCCTGCGCACCTACCGGCCCGGTGAGCACGCCACGGAGAGCTGGTACGCCCCCGTGGTGCGCCCGGCGATCCCCCGAGGTGTCGAAGGGCTCGCCCACCGCAAGGGCGACCAGCTGACCATAGGGATCCCCGAGTTCGCCGACACCGCCTCCGGCCACTACGGCTACGCCCTGCCCCGCAAGGACGCCAACACCCCCTACCCCGACGAGACCCGGGCCGTACTGCGTCGCGACGGCGAGATCCTCGCCGAAGGCTCCCGGGCGTGGGGCGTCTTCCCCGCGGGCGGGGACGACGGCCGCTACCGGTTGGACCTGGACGTGAAGCGCACCAGCCCCGAGGGCACCCTCTCGCGGGCGACCAGCACCCGCTGGTCGTTCACGGCCCCTCGCCCGGCCGAGGGAAAGGAGTCCCTGCTTCCCCTGCTCCAGCTCGACTACGACGTGGCCACCGACCTCCAGGGCTCCGCCCCTGACTCCGGGTCCTTCGCCTTCGGAGTGAGCGCCCGTCACCAGGACGGTCTGACGGGCCGTTCCGTGAAGGGCATGGAGGTGTCCGTCTCGTACGACGACGGCGGGCACTGGCGGGCGGCGAAGGCTTCCGCCCGGGGCGACGGCGCCTACCGTGTCCGGGTCACCCACCCCTCGACTGCCCGCACCAGCGGGTACGTCACGCTGCGGGTCCGCGCCTGGGACGACGCGGGCAACGAGGTGACGCAGGAGATCGAGCGGGCGTACGCGCTGAGGTAGTACGCGAGATCCGGAAGCCGCGACCGGCCCCGGTCGCGGCTTCCGTGCGTCCTAGGACAGCCAGTCGCGCCGCGCCGCCTGCCACACCAGTTGCGTACGCGTCGTCGCGCCCGCCCGCTGCATCAGCGCGGTGATCCGGCGCTGCACCGTGCGGTGGCTGACACGCAGCTGGGTGGCGATCGCCTTGTCCGTCACACCCGCGACGACCAGGGAGAGCAGATAGCGCTCGTCGTCGGCGAGACTGCCGCCCGGTCCCATGCCGTCGGCGAAGTCGGCCAGCTCGCCCGCCTCCGTGACGTGCAGCGGGGTCCCCGCCGCCCACTGGATGTCGAACAGGGCTACGAGGGCGTCCAGGAGAGTGCTGCTGCGGATGATCGCGGCGGTCGGCTCGCCTCGGGCGCCGGTCGTGCTGCCCGGCATCAGCGGGCAGACGGCGACAGAGCCGTCGACGATGACCATGCGCACGGGGAGTGCGCTGGTGGCACGGGCCACTTCACCGGCGCGGATGCCCTGGGCGACGTTGTCGACCATGCCGGCCTGCTCCAGGCAGGCCCGTTCGTAGATCGCCTCGTAGCGGATGCCCCGGGCGAGCAGCTCGAACTCCTCGTCGTTGTCCTGGGCGCGCAGCGCCACGGGATCGGCCTTGCAGAACCACCGCAGGTCGCTGCGGGCCCCGTAGGCGAGTTGGCGCAGCTGCTGACGGATGGCGCCGGCCCCGGTGATCACCTCGACCAGTTGCCCGGCGTCATGGCGCCGGCCGCCCGCCCGGTACTCCTCGGCCAGCTGCTCCACTCCGCGCCGCGCCCACTCCAGCGCTTCCTGGCCGCGCGACAGCAGAGGCTGCAGCGCCACGTCCGGCGGGACGGGTACGTACCGCATGCCGCCGTCGCCCGGCAGCCGCCCGACCAGGCCTTTGTCGTGCAGGGAGGACAGAAGCGAAGCCGCCTCGCGTTCCCGGATGTGGAGCCGTTGGACGATCTCGTCCACGCCCGCACCTCGTACCTCCACCAGGTGGCGGTAGACCCGCTCCTCCGCTGCCCCGATCCCCGCTATCTCCAGCACGCACCCTCTCCCTCGCCGCAGCCCACCCCAGACGGACGCCCGCTGTGCCATCCATGATCGAACAGGATGCGGGCGGCCCTGTCGAGCGATCAGAGGACACCACGGTTTCCGCGAGCCCGGGGCGGGGCGTACGGCGGGCACATGGTGTCCCGGGACCCGAGCACCGCGGCGGCGAGGTCCGCTCCGCCCGGTTCAGCCGCCGAAGTTCCAGGCGACGAAGCCGTTCCCGGCGACGAGGAAGGCGAGGACCACGAGGTCGGCGATGCCGAGCGCGAGCCCGAGCAGGGCGCGGCCGCGGCGGGAGGTGGACCGGACGAGGGCGAGGGTCGCCATCACGATGGCGGCCGGGCCGAGCAGGATGTTCATCACCAGCAGGCCGACGAGGCCGAGCACGAACGAGGCCACGGCCAGTCCGTCGGCGTCCCGGGTGCTGCGCGACGGCCCCTTCGGGGCGGTGGCGACGTCGGCTCCTGGAGCGGTTCCGGCGGGAGTCGCCCCGTCCGCCCCGGACCGGCGGATCGGTGTGGTGAGTGTCATGGCATGGGCTCCTTCGTATCGATGGCCGGAAGGGGAATCGGACCGGCGGCCGGAGCAACGGCCGCGACGGCGGGGGCAGCCGGGACAGCCCGGGCGGCGGTCACTGCGAACGGCGCCGCGCACCCGCCCGCTCCCGCACGGCGAAGACCAGCAGCCAGCAGCCGATCGCGGCGGCGCATACGAGGCTCAGCGGCAGCGGGATCTGGGCCACCGCTCCGAGCACGACCCCGAGCAGGAGCAGGGCGACGACGAGAACGATCATGTTCAGCCTTTCCGCGGGCTCTCCACGAGCACTTGAGAGTACGACTGTTCACTGACTTGTCAGTCTAGACCCGCTCGCCACTTCCCCGCCCCGGAGAACAGTTGTTTACTGAATGGCATGAGTCACACCGTCGGCGTCCGCCAGACCCAGAAGCTGAGAACCCGTCAGGCACTGCTGGATGCCGCACTCGGACTCCTGGAGCACCAGAGCCTCAGCAGCCTCGGGCTGCGCGAGGTGACCCGGGCCGCGGGCGTCACGCCCACCGCCTTCTACCGGCACTTCGAGGACACCGCCGCACTCGGTGTGGCGCTCGTCGAGGAGGCGCTGGGCAGCCTGCACGGAATGATCGGCGCGGTCCTCGCCGAGACCGGCGACAGCGAGGAGCGCCTGGACCGCAGCGTCGAGCTGATCATGCGTCATGTCGGCGAACAGCCCGCTCACTTCCGCTTCATCGCCCGTGAACAGCACGGCGGCGTCGGCCCGGTCCGCGAGGCCATAGCGGCCCAACTGCGGCGGTTCGCCGAGGAGGTGGCGGCGGCGCTCGCCGAGGAGCCGGAGTCCCGGGGCTGGAGCGAGGAGGACCTGCTGATGCTCGGCGGCCTCTATGTCGACCACATGGTGATCACCGCGTCGGCGCTGCTGGACGCGGGACCGGACGGCGAGCGGGAGGTGGCCGGGGTGGCCCGCCGCCGGCTGAGACTGGTCACCCTCGGCAGGCTGCACTGGCTGGACGACGCCGACAGGGCCGATGCCCCTTAGGGCCTCCCGTACGGATCAGGGCGCGTCCGCCTGCCCGTACAGCGCCACGACCGCCGCCGCGTGGCGGGCGAGAACGTCCCGCGCCCCGGGCGGCGAGAGCACTTCCACGTTCGGGCCGAAGGAGAGCAGGGAGCGGGCCCACTCGACCGAGTCGACGGCCAGCTCGGCCCGCAGCCACTCCCCGCTCCCCTCCGGGTACGGCTCCCCCGTCAGTGCCCCGGTGTGCAGGCGTACGAACAGATCGAGCCGGGACCGGTGCACGCGCAGCGACAGCCGCACCCGCCCCGGCCGTTCCTCGACCTGCCTGCGCAGGGTGTCCCACAGGTCCGCCAGCTCCACCCCGGGCCGGCGCACGACCGCTTCGTCCGCGAGGGTGGCGCGCCGCACCCGGTCGGCCCGGAAGAGCCGGGGCACCCCGTCCCGGTCCGCCACCAGGTACCAGACGCCCGCCTTCACGACGAGGCCGTACGGATCGACGGTGTAGGTGCGCGGGGTGCCCGTGCCGCTGTGGCGGTAGTCCAGCCGCAACCGCCGGTCGGCGAAGACCGCGTCGTGGAGTTCCGCCACATCGACGGCCGGCCGCGGACCGCTCATCCAGCGCACCGGGTCGACCAGGATCCGCCTGCTGGTCAGTTCGGCGGCGGGCCGGTGCGGTTCAGGCAGGGCGGCCATCACCTTGCGCAGCGCGGAGCCGAGCGCCTCGTCGAGGCCGAGCGCGGTATGGGCGCCCTCGGCGGCGAGGACGAAGAGCGCACGGGCCTCGTCGGCGGTCAGCCCGGTGACATCGGTGCGGAACCCGGGCAGCAGCGCGATGCCGCCGTGCCGCCCGCGCTCGGCGTAGACCGGGACACCGGAGGCGGACAGCGCCTCGATGTCGCGGTAGATGGTGCGTACGGAGACTTCGAGGCGCTCGGCCAGCTCGGTGGCGGGCACCAGGCCGCGGGTCTGGAGCAGTAGGAGGATCGAGAGCAGCCGGTCGGATTTCACCTCACCAGCTTCTCCCGTCCGCAGCCTTCTCCTGTCCGCCGCCTTCGCCCGTGCCGGCGCGCCCGGCCGCCGCCGGCCGTCAGGAGCGCGGTGCGCGGGCCAGCTGGCGGGACTGGGCCACCAGCCGGTCCGCGCTGTCCCAGACCTCCGCGTCCTCCTCCAGGAAGCCGCCCGCGAGGTTGCGGGTGGTGATGGAGACGCGCAGCGGGCCGGGGGCCGGGCGGCAGCGGATGTGGGTGGTGAGCTCGATGGTGGGCGTCCAGCCCTTGAGACCCAGCTCGAACGAGGTGGGCGGCAGCGCGTCGACGGTGAGCAGCAGCGACAGCGGGTCGGCGTCGCGGCCGTCCGAGAGGCCGAACCAGCCGCGCATCTCGCCCTTGCCGGAGGGTGCGCCGACGGCCCAGCCGACCGTCGCCGGGTCGAGCTTGATGTCGATCCGTCCGGTGATGGCGGAGCTGCCGGGGATCGGGGCGGGACCGTCGCCCGGGCCGAGGCAGTAATCCATCGGCGGGATGGCCGGCGGCTTCGCCGACGTACGGACCTCGTCGGACAGGCCGTCCAGGTCGCCGTAGGTGGCGATGACCCGGATGCGTTCGACCTCCGTGCCGTCCTCCGCGAACTGGAAGAGGGAGGCCTGGCCGGTGGAGAGGGTGCGGCCGGTACGGACGGTCTGGGTCCGGATCACCGCGGGGCCGGGGACGGAAGCGGTGAGGTAGTGCGCCGAGACGGAGAAGGGGTCCGGGTGCGGCAGGGCCTGGCCGAGCGCGCGGCCCAGCATGGCCAGCAGATATCCGCCGTTGACGGCGTGGATGATCGTCCATCCGGCGGAGAGTTCGGCGTCGTAGACGCCGTCTTCGCGAAGGGTGACGGCGGTGTCGCGGTCGAACTCGCTGTCCCCGATGGTCGCCTGTACGGTCCGCGCCGCCTGCTCTGCTGCCTGTGCCATGCGATGCACCGTACACCGATTGTATTACTGAGCGGTAGCTTTTTGGCCGGAAACATGTCTCGCGAAATATGTCTCGCGGAACGTGTCTCGCGCCATGTGTCTCAGGTGGTCGCCGAGCTCTCCTCGGCCGATGCGGACTTCCGGTTGTAGGCGCGCGGTGCCCGCCAGTGGTAGCGCATCGCCAGCAGCCGCAGCACGAATGCGACGATCACGGCCGTACCGCTGGTGAACGCGTTGAGTGTGTCGAAGCGGATGCAGAGGACGATCATCGTGGCGCCGACGATGGCGGGCACCGCGTACAGGTCGCGGTCCCAGCGCAGCAGCGAGGGCACCTCGTTGGCCAGTACGTCACGCAGCACACCGCCGCCGACCGCGGTGGCGAGACCGAGGGCCGCCGACGCGGTGAGCCCCAGGCCGTAGTCGTACGCCTTGACCGTGCCCGTGACGCAGAACAGCCCGAGGCCCGCCGCGTCGAAGACATTGACGCCGACCTGGATCCGCTCGACGTGCGGGTGCATGAAGAACACCAGGACGGCGGCGAGCAGCGGGGTGGTGAAGTAGCCGAGATCCGTGAACGCCGCGGGCGGGACCGCCCCGATGACGATGTCACGGAACAGCCCTCCGCCCAGCGCGGTCACCTCGGCGAGCACCGCGATGCCGAAGACATCGAAGTTCTTGCGTACGGCGAGCAGAGCGCCGGAGATCGCGAAGACGAAGATTCCGACGATGTCGAGCGCATGCTGGACGGAGGGCGTGAACAGTTCGTTGAGCACCGGGCAATTGTGCCGGTACTACTCCTTCGTGCTGTCCTCCGGCGTATCGGGCGAGGCGGCGCCACCGTCCGCGGCGGTCTCGCCGGCCTCGGGATCGTCCGCCTCGGGCTTGCTCACGTCGACGATCTGGATCGCCTCGCGCGCCGCCGCGGTCACCGTCTCGCCGGGTACCTGGTCGGGCGCGTTCTCCGGGTGGTGGCAGGCCACCTGGTGCCCGGTCTTCAGTGCGGCCAGCGGCGGTTCCTGCGTCTTGCAGACCTCGGTCGCCTTCCAGCACCGGGTGTGGAAGCGGCAGCCGCTGGGCGGCGAGATCGGCGAGGGCACGTCGCCCTTGAGCAGGATCCGCTCGCTCTTGACCGACCGGCGCTTGGGGTCCGGGATCGGGACCGCCGAGAGCAGCGCCTTCGTGTACGGGTGCATCGGCGCCCTGTAGAGCGACTCGCGGTCGGCCAGCTCCACGATCTTGCCGAGGTACATCACCGCGATCCGGTCCGAGACGTGCCGGACCACCGACAGGTCATGGGCGATGATCACGTACGTGAGGCCCAGCTCGCTCTGGAGGTCGTCGAGCAGGTTCACCACCTGCGCCTGGATCGACACGTCCAGCGCCGACACCGGCTCGTCCGCCACGACCATCTTGGGGTTGAGCGCCAGTGCGCGGGCGATCCCGATGCGCTGGCGCTGACCACCGGAGAACTCGTGCGGATAGCGGTTGTAGTGCTCGGGGTTCAGGCCCACGACCTCCAGCAGCCGCTGCACCTCCTTGCGTACGCCGCCGTCGGGCGTGACGCCCTGCAGCTTGAAGGGGGCGCCCACGATCGTGCCGATCGTGTGCCGCGGGTTCAGCGAGGAGTACGGGTCCTGGAAGATCATCTGCATGTCCCGGCGCATCGGGCGCATGGCGCCCACGCCGAGGTGCGTGATGTCCCTCCCCTCGAACTCGATCTTCCCCGCGGTGGGTTCGAGCAGCCGGGTGATCAGCCGGCCCATCGTCGACTTGCCGCAGCCGGACTCGCCGACGACGCCCAGGGTCTCGCCCGAGCGCACCTCGAAGTCGATCCCGTCGACGGCCTTCACGGCACCGGCGTTGCGCTGCAGCATCCCCTTCTTGATGGGGAAGTGCTTCTGCAGCCCGGTCACCTTGAGCAGCACCTCACGGGAGGCGGCGTCACCGGCCGACCTCTGCGCCGGAACGTCGACGCCCTTGTCCTCGCTCGTCACGGCCTTGTCCTCGCTCACAGCTTGGGCGCAATCTCTTCGGTCCAGATACGCTCCCGCTGCTCCGGCGACATGTGGCAGGCCGCCCAGTGCCGGCCGCCGACCTCCTGGAGCTCGGGCCGTACGGTGCGGGTGACGTCGTCCTTGGGCACGTCCGCGTACGGGCAGCGCGGGTTGAAGGCGCAGCCCGACGGGATGTTGATGAGCGACGGCGGGGAACCCTTGACCGGGATGAGCCGGTCGGTCTGGTCGCGGTCCAGGCGCGGCATCGAGCCCAGCAGGCCCCAGGTGTAGGGGTGCCGGGGCTCGTAGAACACCTTCTCGGCCGGTCCGCGCTCCACGCAGCGCCCGCCGTACATCACCAGGATGTCGTCGGCGAGCTCGGCCACGACGCCCAGGTCGTGGGTGATGATGATGACCGCGGAGCCGAACTCCTTCTGCAGGTCCCGGATCAGGTCGAGGATCTGCGCCTGGACGGTGACGTCCAGCGCGGTCGTCGGCTCGTCGGCGATCAGCAGCTCGGGGTTGTTGACCAGCGACATGGCGATCATCGCGCGCTGGCGCATGCCGCCGGAGAACTCGTGCGGGTAGCTGTCGACCCGCTTGTCGGGCTGCGGGATGCCGACCCGGTCGAGCATCTCGACCGCCCGCTTGCGGGCGGTCTTCTTGTCGACGCTGTGATGGACCCGGTACGCCTCCACGATCTGCTTGCCGATCGTGTAGTACGGGTGCAGCGCGGACAGCGGGTCCTGGAAGATCATGGCCATGTCGCGGCCGCGCAGCTTGCGCACCTCGTCGGGGTCGGCGGACAGCAGCTCCTTGCCGTCCAGCCAGATCTCGCCGGAGACCTGCGCCTTGCGCTTGCCGTACTGGCCCGTGGTGTGCAGGCCCATGATGCCCAGCGAGGTGACGGACTTGCCGGAGCCGGACTCGCCGACGATACCGAGGGTCTTGCCCTTCTCCAGCTGGAAGTTGAGCCCGTCGACGGACTTGACCAGGCCGTCGTCGGTCGGGAAGTGCACCTTGAGGTCGCGCACTTCGAGGAAGGCGGTGGGAGCGGGCGAGCCGGCCGGGGAGGGTTCGCCCAGCGCGGCACCGCTCTTGTGCAGTTCGGTCATCCCAGCCTCACTCGCGGGTCGATGACGGCGTACATGATGTCGACGACGAGGTTGGCGACGGCGATCGCGAGAGCCGCGAACAGGGTGACGCCGAGAATCACCGGCAGGTCCTTGTTGCTGATCGCCTGGACCGCGGCGAGCCCGAGCCCGGGCAGGTTGAACGTGGACTCGGTGAGGACGGCGCCACCGAGGAGCACGCCGATGTCGAGGCCGAAGACGGTGAGGATCGGAGTCATCGCGGACCGCAGGGCGTGCCGGGTGATGACGGTCCCCTCGCCCAGGCCCTTGGCGCGGGCGGTGCGGATGTAGTCCTCGCCGAGCACTTCGAGCATGGTGGCTCTGGTGAGGCGGGCGTACATCGCGGCGTTCAGGAAGGCGAGCACGATCCACGGCAGGATCAGGCTCTGGAACCAGGTGCCGATGCCGTCGTCCGTGGAGAGGTTGTCGGCGATGTGGACCCAGCCGAAGTTGTGCACGAACAGGCCCATGGCGACCATGCCGGTGAAGAAGATCGGCAGCGAGACGCCGGCGAGCGCCGTGGTCATCGCGGCGCGGTCCCAGATCGTGCCGCGCCGCAGCGCGGACACCACGCCGGTGGCGACACCGCCGAGGAGCCACAGCACGCAGGCACCGGCGGCGAGCGCGCCGGTCACGGGCAGCGCGTCCTTGAGGGTGGTCCAGACGGGGACCTCCGTGCGGAAGGAGTAGCCGAAGCAGGGCGCGGCGCAGTGGGTGACATCGGCACCGTTCGCGTAGTCGCGTCCCATCGGGATGCCCTTGACGAAGTCCCAGAACTGGACGAGGAGGGGGTCGTCGAGACCCAGTTTGATCCGGATGCCCTGGAGCTGCTCGACACCCGTGGCCTTGCCGGCGAAGAGGACTGCGACGTCCTGACCCGCCCACTTGGGCAGCATGAAGAAGATGGTGAACGTCGCGAGCAGTACGACGAGCACCATGATGACTACGGCGAACAGGCGCCGGATGAGATAAGCAAGCACTGTGTGCGGCCCGGCGGTGGCCGGGAACCCCTTGTGGGGGCTCCCGGCCACCGCCCCGGCCCTCACCTGCCCTTCGGACTGGCGGGTTTCGGCGGCGGTGGAACAGTCAACCGGGTTGACTGCGAAAGCTGTTGACTACAGCGGCTACTTGACGACGCCGAGCGAGACGTAGTCGTAACGGCCGTTGTACGCGTCGGACATGTAGGCGTTCGTCAGACGGTCGCCGCGCCAGGTGATGTTCTTCTCGTAGATGAAGGGCATCCAGTCGGCCTGGTCGAGGATCCGCTTGTCGACCTGCTTGTAGATCTCGCCGGCCTTGACCGGGTCGGTCTCCGCGATCGCGTTGTCGAAGAGCTTGTCGATCTGCGGGTCCTTGATCTGGGACTCGTTGTAGTTACCGGTGTCCGAGAGGAACCGGCTGTCCCACAGCGGCTGGCCGAAGCCCTGGCCGGACGGGAAGTCCGGGCCCCAGCCGCTCATCGTCATGCCGTAGCCGCGCTTCTTCACGACGGACGGCGAGCCGGTGATGCTGGACGCCTCGGCGCCGTCGAGCGGGTCGACCTCGATCTTGATGCCGACCTTGCCGAGCTGCTCCTGGAGCGCCTCGGCGGCGTCGACCTCGCCCGGGTTGTTGTTGCGGGCGGTGAGCTTGGTGGAGAAGCCGGTCGGGTTACCGCACTGCTTCAGCTCGTCCTTGGCCTTGGCCAGGTCCGGCTTGCCCTTGCGGGCGAGGACGCCGTACGGGTCGTAGTCGCTGTGACCCTTGATGGAGACCGGCAGGGTGCTGTTGGCGATCGCACCACCGGCGATCTCACCACCGCGGGTCTGCTGGAGACCGGCGAAGTCGGTGGCGTAGAAGACGGCCTTGCGGCAGTGGACGTCGTCCAGCGGCTTCGCCGTGTGGACGAGCGCGACGTAGCGGACGAAGGACGTCTGCATGTTGTCGACGCTGGCCTTGTGGTCCTGGACGGCGGTGACGCGGCCGGACTGGGTCATGCCGGTGCCGTTGAGGTCGACGTCGTAGTCGCCCTCCATCAGCTTCTTGTCGTTCTCCTCCAGGTTGGCGGAGATCGTCACGGTGACCTTGTCCGGGAGCGCGGCGCGCAGCGGGTCGGAGGCCTTCTGCCACTTGTCGTTGCGGACGAGCACGATGCTCTTGCCCGGCTTGTACGACTCGAACTTGTACGGGCCGGAGGAGAACGGGCGCTGGGTGTACTTGGCGCCGGTGTCCTTGTCCGCCTTCACGGGCGTACCGGACGGCATGGCGAGGAACTGCTCGAAGTCACCGTTGGGCTTGGGCAGCTTGAAGACGATGGTGTTGTCGTCGGGCGTCTCGATCGCCTTGAGACCGAGCTTGTCCGCGGACTTGTCCTTGTAGGGGCCCTTGTACTCGCCCTTGGGGTCCAGCGTCTGCTTCAGGTACTGCGGGCCACCGGTGATGGTGTCCGTCGCCCAGATGCGCTCGATGCCGTACTTGACGTCCTTGGAGGTCAGCTTGGAGCCGTCCTCCCAGGTGATGCCGTCACGCAGCTTGTACGTGTAGGTCTTGCCGCCGTCGGTGATCTCACCGGGGCCGGTGGCCAGGTCGCCGACCAGCTTGGTGGAGGCCACACCCGGCTTGGTGTCGTAGGTGACCAGCTGGCGGGTGTAGAAGCGCATGAAGTCCCAGGCCATGCCGTAGTAGGCACGCTGGGGGTCGGCGGAGTCGAGGTCCTGCTTGCCGACCATCTTCAGCGTTCCACCCTTTTTGGTGGACGGGTTGGCGACCTTGTTGAACGCCGCGTTGAAGCCGGCGCCCTTCGACTTGCCGCCGCCATCGCTGTCGTCGCCGCCGCCGCACGCCGTGGTGGTCATCAGCGCCGCGACCACGAGGGCCGCACCAGCGGTGAGCCGTCGTTTCGAGGTAACTGTGGACATTTTCTCGTAACCTCCGAGATCGCGGTCCCAGGCCGTTGCTTGCCGGAGAACCATGGGAAAAGCCACCTGACGATGCGGCAGGGGCAAGTCGTGGGTTATCGGGTCCCCTTGGGGTCCAGGGCGTCGCGCAGCCCGTCCCCGAAGAGGTTGAAGGCCAGCACGGTGATGAAGATCGTCACGCCGGGGAAGACCATGAACATCGGGTCGTGCTCGTACGTCTCCAGCGCGTCCCGCAGCATCCCGCCCCAGGAGGCGGTCGGCGGCCGGACACCGGCGCCCAGGAAGCTGAGGGCCGCCTCGGTGAGGATGTTGGTGGGGATCATCAGCGTCGCGTAGACGGTGATCGGCGCCACCAGGTTGGGCAGCAGCTCGCGGAAGAGGATGTGCGTCCGCCCGCCGCCGAGGCTGCGCGCCGCCTCCACGTACTCGCGCTCGCGCAGCGAGAGCGTCTGCCCGCGGACGATGCGTCCGACGTAGGGCCAGCCGAAGAAGCCGATGACGGCGACGAGTACGGCGATGCGCACGCCGCTGCCGGTGAGCCCGAGCAGGTCGTCGGGGAGGACCGAGACCAGGGAGATGATGAAGAGGAGCTGCGGGAAGGAGAGCAGCACGTCCATGACCCGGCTGATCACCGCGTCCACCCAGCCGCCGAAGTAGCCGGCGATGATCCCGAAGAGGGTGCCGAGGGCGACAGCGACCAGGGCCGCCAGGAACGCCACGAGCAGCGAGATCCGGGCGCCGTAGACGATCCGGCTGAAGATGTCGCGGCCCTTGTTGGGCTCGACGCCGAACAGGTAGTCGCCGCTCACGCCGCCGAGGCTGCCCGTGGGGAGATTGGTCAGCGGGTCGAGGAGGTCCTGGTGGAACTCGTTCGGCGGGTGCCCGAACAGGTTCACGATCAGCGGTGCGAAGACCGCCACCACGATCAGGACGAGGACAACGATGCCACCCGTCAGAGCAACCTTGTCCTGCTTCAGGCGGTTCCAGGCGATCTGCTTGAGCGACCGTCCCTCGACCTTCTTCACCCCGGAGTCGACTACGGGACCGCCGGCCGCGATCGGATCCGCTTCCTTGGTCGGCTCGTGCAGTGGTGCCGTCATCGTGGCAAGGACCCCTCTCAACCGGCGGTGGCCGGGCCGAACTGGCCGCTGTGGCGGCGCGATCAGTCAGTCGTACGCAGAGGCGGCAAGACGCCCTTGCTGCGGGAGTCTTCATTGCCGTTACGACTGGTAGCCATACCGACAGGCGAATGGATGCCTAACCGTGATGCGCCCTGGGGTGTTCCGTTATCCGGACGGATGTGAACGCCCGCCGAACACAGGTCAGTTGATACGGAAGGGGGTCATGCGCGCGGATTCACGACGCATTCACCATGAGTTGTGCCGAGCACGGAAATCTCGGACATGGGCGGCCCGATGGGCCGGGGCGCGGATGAACGCGCTTTCACATTCGGGGAGTTGGTGCCTTATGGTCGCGTTCCGGATATCAGGAACGTAGGGCCGCATTCGGGCTTCCGGGAGCGAACCGCCCCTTTACGGGCGGCGGGAAGGCGCATCCGCCCGCCCGGTGCGGGGACGCGCGACCGGTGTCGGACGGGTCAGTACGCGCTCTGCGGCGGGTAGCCGTAGCCCGCGACGGGGGCCGCCGGGGCGTGCGCCTCGCGGTCGTAGAACGGGCGGGCGTTGGCCCGCAGCCACATCGCGACCGGGTCGTACTCGTCGGACATCGCGACGGTGGAGACGGGCAGCCCCTCCGGGACGGCGGAGACCGACTGCTGCATCATCGCGCGCGCCGCGTCCACCGAGGGCGGGCTCGTGTCGTAGAGGTCGAGGCCGATGGTGAGGTACGGGACGCCGAGCGCGGGCTGCACCCAGGCGCGGCGCAGCGAGCGGATCGCCGGGGTGTGGTGGGCGTTCTGCGTGAGCAGGGCGTAGAACTGCGGGATCTCGATGGCCGGCTCGGTGAGCCGGAGCGGGCCGGCGGGCATCCGGTCGAGGCCGGTGGCGATCCGGCGCAGATCCAGCCAGGGGATGCCCACACCGCCGCCGGGGGCGTGCGGGTTGAGCCAGATGCCCCAGCGGTCGGGGAAGAGGGTGCGGGCGATGTCCCGGCCGTCGACCAGCTCATGGGCGCGGTTCCAGCCGCTGGCCGAGAGCTCCTGGGCGGAGGTCACACAGGGGGCGTAACCGAGGCCGTCGACCTCCATGTTTCCGTACTGGGCGTCGGGCGAGCCCGCCTGGCCCTGCCAGAGGAGCATCCAGATCCGGCCGCCCGCGAGGGCCTGCAGCAGCGCCTCGTACGCGTCGTAGCGCCCGGGCGTCACTTGGCGCAGCATGTGCTCGACCTGCCCGGCCGCCGCGGTGCCTGACGCACTCACCTGGTCCCGCCCCTCTTCGATCCACTGTGTCGGCCCGCCGCCCCGGGCACACGGGTGCGGCATGATGCCGAGGCACCAGCCATGAAACCAGCTTATGCGCCGGTCCTGACACCGACTTGACGTCATGGGTCCGAGCGGTGTTCCCCACCGGTGCCCGGCGGCGGCCCCGCGCCGGGTTCTATATGCCCGCTCGCTGGTAGAACGGCCGGATCCGCTCCCGCATCCAGTCGCCGACCGGGTCCTGTGCCACGTCGAGCAGTACGAGATTGACCGGCCAGGGAACCTCGACCCGGCCCAGAGCGCGGCCGAGGGCGTCCATCGGGCCATTGCGCCCCGCGCCGTCCCAGGTGGAGAACTCGACGCCGACGAAGAGGACGGGGTCGCCGCCCTCGATGCTGGCCAGCGCCCGGCGGGCGGAGAGCACCACACCGCTCTCCTCGAACTCACCGGCCGCGGCGGCCAGGAAGTCGACCGGCTCCTCCTTCCAGTCCGGCTCGTACAGCCGGACCCTGCCGCCGCCGGCCGGCCCGTCCAGCGGGGTGCGCCCGGCCCGGCAGAGTTCGGCCACGGCGGGCGGCGGCAGCGGCATCCCGACCGCGCCGCCCGGGTTCACCGCGATGCCGAGCTGCGGGGGCAGTCCGCGGGCGAAGTCGCGGGCGGGCGCGACGGTGAAGGACATATGGGTGCCGACACAGGCGAGGAACTGCTGTTCGGAGCTGAAGACGGGGACGTACGGGGCGCCCTCGATCTCCACCGTCGGCAGGTCCAGCGCCCCCGAGTCGGGACCGCCGCCGTTGGGCAGCGGCACCCAGACCTGGCTGCGGCCGAGCACCTCGACGAGCCGTCCGCCCGCCTCCGGGCTGCCCACCGAGGCCATCAGCACTTCTTCGAGCTCATTGCCCGGCCATCCGCCCTGCGGATGGGACTGGACCTGCGCCGGAACGTCCACTGCTTCCCCTTCTCGCCCAAGCTTTCCGGCAGAAGATTAACGCCCGGCCCCGCGGCGGCCCCGCCCCGCGGCCCGGCTACCGGCCCCCGGGCGGCCCGGCCGTGAACTCGATCCGGGCCAGCCGCCCCGCCGCCTCCCGGTCCAGCAGCACCGCCGAACCGCACCCAGGCGGCAGCAGCCCCGTCTCCGTCGCCCGCAGCAGCCTGCCCACCGCCCTGCGGTGCCGGGCGAAGGCGTATCCCGATACACCGCGTCCGCGCTCGCGCTGGCCCTCCCGCGCGATCTCGGGCGTGACGTCGAGCAGGACCAGATGCAGCGCCCGGCCCCGGCGCCGCGCGTCCCGGGCCAGCCAGCCGCGCACCCAGGACTGTGTCCCGCAGTCGTGGACGACGACGGACTCCCCGGAACGCAGCACCCGCCACAGCCCCCAGTAGTGGGCGGCGCGGACTAGCGGGCGGTAGAGGGCGTACGGGAATAAGCGGGGCACGGACCGCGCCCAGCGGTCCCGGGTGTCCTGGGAGTCGATGGCGTGCGCCGTCGTCACCGCGCGCCGGATGAGCGTCGACTTGCCACTGCCGGGCAGCCCGGAGATCACCACCACGTCGCCCGCCGCGAAACGCAGGGCGCGCGGGCTGCGCCCGGCCCGCTCCCGCAGATCCCGCACGACGGGCGCGTGCGGGCCGGACATCTCCCTGGCCGGGGCCCCCGGCTGTGCGGGCATCGCCCCATGTGCGAACCCCGCGGTCGTCGCGTACCGCTGCAACGTCATCGCCCTCCCCCTGTCGGATCACCCCACCTATGCCCCTGAAGTGTAAAGAAAAGGTAATGCGACACAACCGTCCACGCCGGTGATTTCCGGTGGGGGACCGGGGCCCCACTCCGGCCCGATGCGTGCGATGATGGCCCGGCCAACTGCATAAAGGCCGTTCGAATCCGCGCGGGAGAGTTCCGGTCACTTTCTGTGCCGGGCGCCGAAGGAGCAAGTTCCTCCCTTGAATCTCTCAGGCCCCGTACCGCGTGGATGAGGCAGATCTGAAAAGCGGGCCGCTTCGCGGCTCCACCCAAGGTGCAAGCCGAACCCTTCCAGGGGCTCTCGGCGAACCTCTCAGGTTCCGATGACAGATGGGGAGGGATCGTCCTCGTCGTCATGCCCTGGGAGCCATATCCATGAGCACCGCCCCCCGCCTCACCGCCCTCGATGCCCTGCACCGTTCGCTGGGCGCGACCATGACCGACTTCGCGGGCTGGGACATGCCCCTGCGGTACGCCAGCGAGCGCGACGAGCACAACGCGGTGCGTACGAAGGCCGGGCTCTTCGACCTGTCGCACATGGGTGAGATCACCGTCACCGGCCCCGCGGCCGCGGGCTTCCTGAACTTCGCACTGGTCGGCAACATCGGCACCGTCGCCGTGGGCCGGGCGCGCTACACGATGATCTGCGCCGAGGACGGCGGCATCCTGGACGACCTGATCGTCTACCGGCTGGGTGAGACGGAGTACATGGTCGTCGCCAACGCGGGCAACGCCCAGATCGTGCTGGACGCGCTGACGGCCCGCGTCGAGGGCTTCGACGCCGAGGTGCGCGACGACCGCGACTCGTACGCGCTGCTCGCCGTCCAGGGCCCGGAGTCCCCCGCCATCCTGGCCTCGGTCACCGACGCCGACCTGGACGGTCTGAAGTACTACGCCGGTCTGCCGGGCACGGTCGCCGGTGTCCCCGCGCTGATCGCCCGCACCGGCTACACCGGCGAGGACGGCTTCGAGCTGTTCGTCGCCCCCGTCCACGCCGAGCGGCTGTGGAAGGCGCTGACCGAGGCGGGCGCCTCCCGCGGCCTGATCCCGTGCGGGCTCTCCTGCCGCGACACGCTGCGCCTGGAGGCGGGCATGCCGCTGTACGGGCACGAGCTGACCACGGAGCTCACCCCCTTCGACGCCGGTCTCGGCCGGGTCGTGAAGTTCGAGAAGGAGGGCGACTTCGTCGGCCGCAAGGCCCTTGAGGCCGCCGCCGAGCGCGCCGAGAGCGCCCCGCCGCGCAAGCTGGTCGGGCTGGTCGCCGAGGGCCGCCGGGTGCCGCGCGCCGGCTTCTCCGTCGTCTCCGGCGGCGAGGTCGTCGGCGAGGTCACCTCCGGCGCCCCGTCCCCGACCCTGGGCAAGCCGATCGCCATGGCGTACGTCGACGCCGCGCACGCCACGCCCGGCACCGAGGGCGTCGCAGTGGACATCCGGGGCGCCCACGAGCCGTACGAGGTCGTGGCGCTGCCGTTCTACAAGCGCCAGAAGTGACATCCGCTCACCTCAAGAAGTGACGCAGTCGCGTCTCACACCGTAAGACCACCGTTCATCAGCACTCCCCCGCGTACAGGAGAATTCAGGTCATGAGCAACCCCCAGCAGCTGCGTTACAGCAAGGAGCACGAGTGGCTGTCGGCCGTCGAGGACGGTGTGGCCACGATCGGTATCACCGAGCACGCGGCCAACGCGCTCGGCGACGTCGTCTACGTCCAGCTCCCCGCGGTCGGTGACACGGTGACCGCGGGCGAGACCTGCGGTGAGCTGGAGTCGACCAAGTCGGTCAGCGACCTGTACTCGCCGGTGACCGGCGAGGTCACCGAGGCGAACCAGGACGTCGTGGACGACCCGTCGCTGGTGAACTCCGCTCCCTTCGAGGGCGGCTGGCTGTTCAAGGTACGCGTCACGGAGGAGCCGGCCGACCTGCTCTCCGCCGACGAGTACACCGAGTTCTCCGGCAACTAAAGACCCCAAGGGACCACCTGATGTCGCTTCTCAACTCCTCCCTCCACGAGCTGGACCCGGACGTCGCCGCCGCTGTCGACGCCGAGCTCCACCGTCAGCAGTCCACCCTCGAAATGATCGCCTCGGAGAACTTCGCTCCGGTCGCGGTCATGGAGGCCCAGGGCTCCGTCCTCACCAACAAGTACGCCGAGGGCTACCCCGGCCGCCGCTACTACGGCGGCTGCGAGCACGTCGACGTGGTCGAGCAGATCGCCATCGACCGCATCAAGGCGCTCTTCGGCGCCGAGGCCGCGAACGTCCAGCCGCACTCCGGTGCGCAGGCCAACGCCGCCGCGATGTTCGCGCTGCTCAAGCCGGGCGACACGATCATGGGCCTGAGCCTCGCCCACGGCGGTCACCTGACCCACGGCATGAAGATCAACTTCTCCGGCAAGCTCTACAACGTGGTCCCGTACCACGTCGACGAGACCGGCGTCGTGGACATGGCCGAGGTCGAGCGTCTGGCCAAGGAGTCCAAGCCGAAGCTGATCGTCGCCGGCTGGTCCGCGTACCCCCGTCAGCTGGACTTCGCCGCCTTCCGCCGCATCGCGGACGAGGTCGGCGCGTACCTGATGGTCGACATGGCGCACTTCGCCGGCCTGGTGGCCGCGGGGCTGCACCCCAACCCGGTGCCGCACGCCCACGTCGTCACGACCACCACGCACAAGACCCTCGGCGGTCCGCGCGGTGGCGTCATCCTGTCGACGCAGGAGCTCGCCAAGAAGATCAACTCGGCGGTCTTCCCGGGCCAGCAGGGCGGCCCGCTGGAGCACGTGATCGCGGCCAAGGCGGTCTCGTTCAAGGTCGCGGCGACCGAGGAGTTCAAGGAGCGCCAGCAGCGCACCCTGGACGGCGCCCGCATCCTCGCCGAGCGCCTGGTCCAGCCGGACGTCACCGAGGTCGGTGTCTCCGTGCTGTCCGGCGGTACGGACGTCCACCTGGTCCTCGTCGACCTGCGCAACTCGGAGCTGGACGGCCAGCAGGCCGAGGACCGGCTGCACGAGCTGGGCATCACGGTCAACCGGAACGCCATCCCGAACGACCCGCGGCCGCCGATGGTCACCTCGGGCCTGCGGATCGGTACGCCGGCCCTGGCGACCCGCGGCTTCCAGACGGAGGACTTCACCGAGGTCGCGGAGATCATCGCCGCCGCCCTCAAGCCGTCGTACGACGCGGACACCCTGAAGGCCCGCGTCGTCGCGCTGGCCGAGAAGTTCCCGCTGTACCCCGGCCTGAAGTAGTCCGGACACGTTCCGGTAACACGTTGGGGCGGGGCACCGCGCACACTGAACTGTGAGCGCGGTGCCCCGTCCCATGCCCCCGCCCTCCGGGCCGCCCGGCCCGTACCGCACCACCCGGCAGACAACGACGTCTACCAACCCCTTGAGGAGTCACCGTGGCCATCTCGGTCTTCGACCTGTTCTCGATCGGCATCGGCCCGTCCAGCTCCCATACGGTCGGCCCGATGCGCGCCGCCCGGATGTTCGCGCGCCGGCTGAAGAACGAGGGGCTGATCGCCCACACCGTCTCGATACGCGCCGAGCTGTACGGTTCGCTCGGTGCGACCGGTCACGGCCACGGCACCCCCAAGGCCGTGCTGCTCGGCCTGGAGGGCGAGTCGCCGCGCACCGTCGACGTGGAGTCCGCCGACGACCGGGTGGAGCAGATCCGCTCCACCGGCCGGATCAACCTCCTCGGCATGCACGAGATCGACTTCGACGCCGACGAGCAGCTGATCCTGCACCGCCGCAAGGCCCTCCCCTACCACGCCAACGGCATGACGATCCTCGCCTTCGGCCACGAGGGCGAGCTGCTCCTGGAGAAGACGTACTACTCGGTCGGCGGCGGCTTCGTCGTCGACGAGGACGCGGTGGGCGAGGACCGGATCGTGCTCGACGACACCGTGCTCAAGCACCCCTTCCGCACCGGCGACGAGCTGCTGCGGCTCGCCCACGACACCGGGCTGTCCATCTCCTCGCTGATGCTGGAGAACGAGAAGGCCTGGCGCACCGAGGACGAGATCCGCTCGGGGCTGCTGGACATCTGGCGCGTCATGCAGGCCTGTGTCTCGCGCGGCATGTCCCGCGAGGGCATCCTGCCCGGCGGCCTCAAGGTCCGCCGCCGCGCCGCGAACACCGCCCGCCAGCTGCGGGCCGAGGGCGACCCGCAGGCCCACGCGATGGAGTGGATCACCCTCTACGCGATGGCGGTCAACGAGGAGAACGCGGCGGGCGGCCGGGTCGTCACCGCCCCCACCAACGGCGCCGCGGGCATCATCCCGGCGGTCCTGCACTACTACATGAACTTCGCGGCCGGCGGCGCCACCGAGGCGGAGAAGGAGGACGGCGTCGTCCGTTTCCTCCTCGCGGCCGGGGCCATCGGCATGCTCTTCAAGGAGAACGCCTCCATCTCCGGCGCCGAGGTCGGCTGCCAGGGCGAGGTCGGCTCCGCCTGCTCCATGGCCGCGGGCGCCCTCGCCGAGGTCCTCGGCGGCACCCCCGAGCAGGTCGAGAACGCCGCCGAGATCGGCATGGAACACAACCTGGGCCTCACCTGCGACCCGGTCGGCGGTCTGGTCCAGATCCCGTGCATCGAGCGCAACGGCATGGCCGCGGTGAAGGCCGTCACGGCGGCGAAGATGGCGCTGCGCGGCGACGGCAGCCACAAGGTCTCCCTCGACAAGGTCATCAAGACCATGAAGGAGACCGGCGCGGACATGTCCGTGAAGTACAAGGAGACGGCGCGCGGCGGGCTCGCGGTGAACATCATCGAGTGCTGAGGGAGCGGTCCCGCCCCGCCCGACAGGTGCTCAGGGCAGTTGCCGGCCGCGCAGGGTCACCCCGTACCTCGTGCGCAGGCGGTCGATCTCCCACCAGGCCACGGCCGAGACCGAGGCCGGCCCGCCTATCACGGCGCAGAGCTGGATGAGTGGCGGGCCCGGCGGCATTCCGCTCATGAGCAGGTTGACGGCCGCCAGTTCCCACACCAGCACCCCGGTCAGCAGGGCCGGGAGCGTGGCATGCACCTCGGAGGTGCCGAACACGGTGCGGATCAACGTCCTGGAGGCGAACAGCACGAAGAACAGCATCCACAGCACCGGGGCGGTCAGGGCGAGCGTGATGAACGGGGTGAACCAGTAGGCCTCCAGGCTCTGGCCGATGACGACCATGACCGTGGCCAGCAGCGGCACCGACGTGAGCGCGCCGAAGTACATCAGGGCCGAGCGCAGCGCCGGGCGCAGACGGGTGCGCATGCCCGGTCGCGCGGCCTCGGGTGCGATCCGGAACAGGACCAGGATCACCAGCGGCGCGGTGAGCAGCAGCAGCCACGGGGTGAAGGCGAGCCGGAGCGCGTACTGCTCCTGGACCTCCGCGAAGTCCGCCGCGGTGCCGTAGACGAGAAGGATCAGGAACGACGTGGCCAGCGCGGCCCAGGCCCTGACCTGCTGCACGCGCATCACCTGCGGGTCCACGATGCGGCGGTGGGCGTGCGGGGGGAACCTCAGGTGCGCCTGCCGGCGGGCCGTGCGGGCCAGCGGGTAGGCCAGGCCGAGCATGAGCACGGGCCAGAAGCAGCACACCAGCAGGGCCCACACGCACCCGTGGATGGGCAGTGCCCGCAACACCTCCATCAGCGGGGGCCAGTCGCCGTCGCGGAACTGCTGCCACAGCGAGCGGTGCGGGACGTACGGGCGGTAGGGCGGCGGGCCCTGGGGCGGATAAGGCCCGGGGTAGGGATACGGCCCTGGCTGCGGGGGCACGCCCGGTGGTGGCGGTGGCTGCCCGTTCGGCCGCCACGACGGGTCGTACGGATTGTGTCCCCCGAAAGTCACGCCGTTCTTCCTTCCTGAACTGTGCGGCGGGTGTGCCGCGGAACCGATCTTGGTGAATCTCCGTCAGCAGTCAACCCTCCGTACGAGGGCCGCGCATCGAGAGATACGTGTCTGCCCGGCAATCGCCCCGGAATCGCCCTGCCCCCGGCCCGGCCGGGCTGGCAGGATCACCGCATGGGATCCGTGTACGCACTCCTGGTGGGCATCGACGACTATCCGGACAAGCCGCTGGGCGGTTGCGTCAACGACGTGGCGGAGGCGGAGGGTTGGCTCCGGCAGCACGGCGGTCCCGATCCCCGGATCCTTCCGCTGCGCGACAGGGAGGCGACCACGGCGGCGGTGGTCGACGGCATCAGGAGGCATCTGGGGCGCAGCGGTCCGGGCGACACGGCGCTGTTGTGGTTCAGCGGGCACGGCAGCGAGGACGAGAGCGACGATCCCCGTACGGCGACCGGGCGCAGTCAGGCGCTCGTCTGCGCCGACAGCCTGGACGCGGGCGGTCAGCCGCTCCAGGACACCGAACTCGGGGCGCTGCTGGACGAGATCGCGGCGCGCGGCGCGCATGTGGTCGCCGTGCTCGACTGCTGCCACTCCGGCGGGGCCACCCGCAAGCCGCCGCCCGGTGCGCGCTCGCGCCAGGTGGCCTGGCAGCCGTGGTGGCGTACGGACCGCAGCAGGGCTCCGCGCGGTGCGGGTGCGCAGGACGCCGAGCCGCTTCGTCATGTGCTGCTCGCCGCGTGCCGGGAGCAGGAGGTCGCGTACGAGGCGCTGGTCGACGGCGAGCAGCGCGGGTACTTCAGCCATTCACTGGTGCACGCGCTGCGGCGGCTCGGCCCGGCGGCCACGTGCGGGAAGGCGCACGCGCTCGCCGAGGAACGGGTGCGCAGCCGGCATCACGCGCAGCACCCCGAACTGCGCGGGCCGGAGCATCTGAGCTTCCTGCACGGCGACGCGCTGCCCGTCCCCTCGTTCCTGCTCCGGCACACGGTCTCGGGATGGGAGGTCAACTGCGGCCAGGTGCACGGACTGCGGTCCGTGGGAGCGGAGTTCACCCTGGCCGAGGAGACGGACGACGGGCGGTCCGGCGGGCCGCGGGTGGTGGTCGTGCGGGAGGTGCGCCCCGAGTCGGCGCTGGTGGAGCCGGCCGGCTGGACGCCGGGGCGGGTCGATCTCACCACGGTGCACGGGGTGAATCCGTCGGCGCTGGCGTTCCCGCCGGCCGCGGTGACGGTCGTCGGCGACCCGGCGGCCGTCGCGATGATGTCGGCGGCCGTGGCCCGTGCGCCGATGCTGTCCACCGGCGGGCCGGGACTGCCGCTGCGGCTGGAGGCCGGGGGCGGCGTGGCCCGGGTGACCGGGGGCGACGGGCATCCCGTCGACCTGCTGCCGCTCCGGTCGTCCGACGATGCCGCCCGGGTGGCCGACTGCCTTTCCCACATCGCCCGTTGGCATCGGCTGAAGGACCTCGCCAACCCCGACCCGTGGCTGTCGTCGCTGGTGCGGGTGACGGTCGAACCGCTGGTCGGTGACCTGTGGCACACGGCGACGGGCGAGGTGGTCTGCTCATACACGAGCAGCGGGCAGGAGCCCCAGGTGCGGGTCCGGGTCCACAACGACTCCCCGCGCACGCTGTGGTGCGTACTGCTGAATCTGGCGGACGACTACGAGTCCTCGCCCGCCCTGTTCGAGGGCGACTTCGTGGCGCCCGGACACGCGGGCACGGCACGGCAGGGCGAGCCCGTGTGGCTGCGGCTGCCGCCCGGCCGTCTCCTGGCCCGGGGTTCGTTCGCCCGGGACTGGCTGAGGCTGATCGTCGCGGAGAACGAGCTGAACGTGGCCCCGTTCCGGCTGCCGGCCTGGTCTCCGGACGCCCCTGGCCCGGGGCGCGGCAATGTGGGTCCGCAGGGCGGGGACGCGGGCGGTCTGCTGCGGATCGCTCCGCCGCCGGTCGGCCGGACCGCGGGCGGTCCGGTCCGGGACGTGGGCCGGTGGGGCACCGTCGCGGTGCCGGTGCGCACCGTACTGCCCTGACCTCACCAGCCGAGGTGGGTGAAGCCCGCCCAGCCGGTCGGGTCGGTGGCGTCGACCAGCGGCACGCGGGCCACCATGTCCGCGGGCATTCCGGCCGGCGTCCTGCGCCCCTGGTCGAGCATCCACAACTGGGCGTCGCGCAGGGCCTGTCCGGGTGTCCGGCCCGCCCGGCACATGAAGTGGTGGGTCATGTACATCAGTACGGACGTGGCCGCGTCCGGCACCGGCCACAGGGAACCGAGCACCGAGCGTGCGCCCGCGACGAGGAACGCGGTGGACAGGCTGTACGCCTCGTCGTAGCCGTGCCCGGACACGTTGGTGCTGCAGGCGGCCAGGACGACGAGTTCCAGGTGGGGGTAGCGGGCGGTGCCCTCGGTCAGTTCCTCGGCGTTCAGGTTTCCGCCGGACAGCTTGAGGTACGCGCTGTTCCGCCGGCCCTGGCGCACCTCGCCGTGGCAGGCCAGGTGCAGCACTCCGCCGCGCTGCCGGCCCAGCCAGTCGGTCACGGCGGCGGGCGTGGCGGTGCCGGGGCCGAGGAGTTCGCCGTCCGGGTAGAAGGTACGGAAGATGGCCTCGGCCTCCTGGCCGGCGTGGAAGAGGTCGCGGGTCGGGTCGCCGACGACGAGTGCCTGCCGGGTGTCCGCGGCGGGCCTGGTGGCCACCTCGCACAGCAGGCGGGCGGAGGGTGCGTACGAGATCTCCGCCTGGTGGCATGCGTACTGCCGGGTACCACGGCGGTCGGGCAGGCGCGCGGCGTGCCAGGGTACGACGCCCAGTTCGGCCATCGGCACCAGCACCATGGCCGGGACCCCGCCCGGGCTCCGGCCCCGGGAGACTTCCTTGAGCAGCGGCGCCATCACCGCCCTGCCCGCCCAGTCGCACAGCCGCTCCAGCGCGATGCGGCCCTCGTCCCGGGCGGACGGCCGCGGCCGGGGCGGGGTCGCGGTGGGGGGTCCGCCGGCGGTACGGCCCGGGGCTCCGGCGGCCCGGTAGCCGGTCAGCTCGTCGGCGGTGACGGTGAGCCGGGGCAGTTCGAGTGCCCTGGCCGTGCCGTCGGCGGAGACGATCAGCGCCGTGCCGGGCACGCCGTCGCCGCCGGGCATCAGATAGACCAGCGCGGTGCGGCCCATGGCACGCAGCGCCCGGCCGATGTCCGTGAGGGTGGGGACGTCCAGCAGCCGCCGCCGGTGCGGGGACGCGGCGAGCGCCTGGAGGACGCGGCGTCGGAGCCGGCTGGAGGGGCCGGAGGCGGTGGGCGCGGTGGTGGGGGCGGTTCCGGGGGCCGGTTCGGGTGCGACGCCGCCCGCCGCCCGCCACTCGTCGGCCGGGCCGGACTGCCCGAGGGCGTCCAGCATGTCGGGAACGGTGGCGGCGACGGTCGCCGCGTGCAGGACAAGGCCGCGTCCGGCGTCCAGGGCTCGTACGGCGTCGTCGTGGGCGCCGTCGGTCAGGCACCAGCGGGCCACGCCGAGCGCCTGCTCGCCGGCCCGGCGGCCGGTCTCGGCGGCGTGCACCGTACCGGACTGGAGGAGGACGCTCCAGGTGGCGGCGCGCATCGCGTCCAGGCCGATCCGGCGGGACTCGGCATGGTTGAGGCGGGTGGCACGGGTGTTGAACACCTGGTTGTCGCCGCGGAACCGGTAGCCCGAGGCCAGGGCCATCCCGATGGTGTTCCACAGCGGGTGCGCCGGGCCGCCGGCCAGCCGCAGGGTGTGCTTCAGCCAGGAGATGCCCTGGTCGAGGTGGCCGGGGCGGTCGGTGCGCGGGACCGACGCCATTCCGCCCAGCGCGCAGTGGGCGGAGCCGAGCGAGAGGGCGTTGCGAATCCAGCGGTCGTCGTCGGGTTCGAGGAGGTCCAGGGCGTCCCGGAGCAGTTGGGTCGCCTCGACGACCCCTCGGGCGTTGCCGGCGAACATGGCCCGGCTGACGCTGCTGATGCCCGCCTCGCCGAGCCGGTCGATCTGTCCCTCGCGCGGCAGCAGCGCGATCTGCCGCCGTACTTCGCCGATGTCGGGGGTGGCCATCATCGCGGAGTGGTCCGGGAAGACGCCCCCGGTGCTCCGGCCCCGCAGGATCTCCAGGTTGGCCCGGGCGATGTCGAGGTTGGCCTCCAGCCCGACCCGGTCCATGTGGTCGGGGGACAGCCGGGCGACGACGGCCTCCAACTCGCCGACCTGCTGGGCGAGCGCGTCCGCGTCCTCGCTCCGGACGGCCTGGTGTCCACGGAACACGGCGAGCTGCCCGTCGAAGGCCAGGCGCGTCCCGGTGTCGAAGGCCGGCGAGTTCCGCAGCCGCGCCAGGTCCTCCACGGCCGAGTCGAAATCGTCCTCGCCGCCTCCGACCTGGGCGAGGTGGGCCCGGAGTCCGGCGTGGGTCGCATCGAGCGCGTCGCGTTCCCGGCTGCCGGCCGGGAAGGCGTCGCGATTCTGCTCGATCTGGGCGATCGCCGCCTCCATCTCGGCGGGCGTCTCGATCCGTTGCAGTCCGGACATGCTGTTCGTGGCGACGACCGTCGCCTTCCAGCGGCCCTCCGGTCCGTGGGCCTCGGCCTCCCGCAGGAGTTCGTCCACCTCGTCCGGGCTTCCGACCGACTGGTGCCAGCGCAGCGTCGGAAGGACGACGAGGATCTGTCCGGCACGCATGCCGGACAGCAAGGTCCCGTGCTCCAGGGCCTGCCAGTCGGTGTACAGCCGCTCCCACGCCTCGCCGGCCGTGTCGCAGCCGAGCCGGTCGAGTACGAGATCGGCGGCGCGGGTGAGGTCCTGGGCGTCGGTCCTGGCATCGAGGAGCGACTGCTGGATCTCGTAGGTGAGGGCCTGGAGGTCGTACGGCTTCCCCGGCATGTCTAGCGCATCCATTCCTGCTGTCGTGGCGCGGCCTGCGTGCGGTACGGGGCGAGGACACCGTTCAGCCACCGTTCGCCCTCATCGGTCCCGAAGTCGATCCGGGGGGCTCCGGTGGGTTCGAGCGGTGGTGTCTCGCAGCGGTCCTCGAACAGGACGGCCACCCGGTCCGCGGGTTCTCGTTTGGAGGGCCAGACGAAGCCCTGCGCCCAGGGCGCCGTCCTGCGGCGGATCCAGTGGCCCCAGTCGCGGGTCTGCGGGTAGTCCGCACCTTCGGCGTGCACGAGCCACGAGTCCTGGGCGACCGCCGCCAGGTCCCTGCCGGACATCAGCGGCACCACGTCCACGTCGGTGGCCAGGCGCAGGAAGGACAGGCTGCGGCGCTCGAAGGCGGCTCGCGGGAGCAGGCGCGTGCCGCCGTCGCCGCCACCGTCGAAGGGGAGCGAACGCAGCAGTACCTCGCACACGGCGGCGCCGACGCCGAACCCGACGTACAGGTAGCCGTACTTCTCGTACGGGGTGCTGTCGAAGCGTCCGCCGTAGTAGAAGGCGTGCGCGGGCTCGGGGTTGAAGGCGACCGGGTCGCGGTGACTGCTGTGGACGCGGTGGACGGGGGTGCCGGCGGGCAGGGTGACACGGCCGGGCTCGCCGGGCAGTTCCTCGGGGGGCGGGTACTTGGGCACGGCCTACCACTCCCCGCCCGTGACGGTCAGCGCGCGGGCGGCGCCCAGGAGTTCGGGGTCGCGGCCCTGTCCGAGAAGGCCGGCCGGCGGGGCACCGGTCCACGCGTTCGCGGAGAGCCACCAGTCGGCGGCGCCCCAGGGATCCCGGTCGGCGCGGAGCACGTCGCCCACCTCCAGGACGACCTCCCACGGCATGTCCCCGGCCTCGAACTGGAAGGCGGGCAGCCGCCGTTCCCCGTTCTCACGGGTCAGGACGATCAGCCGGGGGTCGACGGGGCCCGTCCCGCGCGGGCTCGACGCCGGGGCCCGCAGCAGTCGTTCGCGCACCGGGCCCAGGAGCGGGCCGACCATCGGGTTGCCGTCGATCACGAGCATGCAGAGGTCCATGGCGTCGTAGCCCTCGTGGACTGCGGACGGGGAGGTGCCCGCGAACCGTGCCGTGGAGCCGTCGCCGCGCAGTCGGTCCGCCTCTTGTTCCGGGAGGGCGGCGAGCACGGTGCGCACCGCGCGGTCCGCCGCGCTCCGGTCGGCCCCTTGGTCGTGGGTCCGAAGGCCGGTGCGGATCTCGGCCAGCGGCGCGCGCAGCGCCTGGTGTGCGCCGGGACCGAGAAGCGGCCCGAGCCGGGACCAGTCGGCCGCGACGGCGGCGAGCATCATGAAGGGATTCACCCGCACCCACGTCCTTTCTGTTCGCGTGATCCGGTCCGTTCACGAGGCGCGGCCCCTTCGCGGGGTCCGGTCCGGCCGGGACGGCCACCGGCGAGTACGCCCGTCGGCGGGTCCGCCACCGGTGGTCTGCGGACGATCGGCACCAGCCGCTCCAGGCGGACCGTCCTCACCTCCCGCAGCACCTCCTGCGGCACCTCCCGCGGCACCCAAGCAACGTCGAACGGTCCGGCGCGAGTTGGCATGAGCCCATGATCGTGCGCCGGTCACGGCATCACAAGGTGCGCCCGGCCGTCCGCCCACGCTAGCCGCCGGAGGGAGGCCCGTCGGGTCGGCGACGGGGCGTCACCGGGTCGTCATCGGGTCGGCGCGACGGGCGCGAGCGCCCTCCCGGTGCGCGCCGCGCCCCGTGCGCGGCGCATCCGGCGGACGGGCGCCGGTCCCGTTCAGCTCAGGTGTACCGGCAGCGAATCGATGCCGTAGACGATGGACAGCTTGCGGAAGGCCAGGTCCTGGGGCGGGACCGCGAGCCGCATCCCGGGGAACCGCCTGGCCAGGGCCGGGTAGGCGGTTCGCAGTTCCATCCGCGCAAGTTCGGCGCCGATGCAGCGGTGGATGCCGTGGCCGAAGGCGAGATGGCTGCCCGCGGGGGTGCGGTGCGGGTCGAAGCGCCCGTCGTCGCCCATGTACCCGGCATCGCGGTTGGCGGCGCTCAGCGAGCAGAGCACCATGTCGCCCTGCGGAATGACCACTCCGCCTATCTCTATGTCCCGGCGGGCGAACCGGGGGAAGGCGATCTGCACCGCCGAGAGGTAGCGCAGCACCTCCTCGACGAAGGGTGCGGTCATGGCGTCGTCATGCCGTATTCGGTCGAGCACGTCCGCGTTCTGCAGCAGCACCAGGGAGCCCAGGGCGATGGTGCTGGCGGTCGTCTCGAACCCGCCGGTGAGCACACCGTCGGCGAGGCCCGCGAGTTCCTCGTCGTCGACGTTGTCGCCGTGCTCCCGCACGATCATGCCGAGCAGGCCGTCGCCCGGCTTCTCGCGCTGCGCCTTGACGACGTCCCTGAAGTACGTCAGCGACTCCGACATCGCGCCGAAGGGCGCGGTCGTCCCGGCGAAGAGGTCGAAGCGGTCCATGGCGAGCTGCTGGAAGTCGTCACGGTCCTCGTACGGCACGCCGAGCAGTTCGCAGATGGTGAGGGAGGGGATCGGCAGCGCGAACTCCTGCACCAGGTCGACCGGACCCCGGGCGGCCGCCATCGCGTCGAGGCGTTCCTCCACGATGGCGTCGATCCTGGGGCCCAGCCGCCGCAGCCGGCGCATGGTGAACTCCGGGGTGAGGATGCGGCGCAGCCGGGTGTGAACCGGCGGATCGTTGAAGCCGAGCCCGCCGGGACTCTGCTCGGCGGCCACTCCGGCGTTCGTCGCGAGGTGGGCGAAGTCGGTGCTGAACCCGTCGGCCGAGCCGAGGACGGCCTTCGACTCCTCGTAGCCGCTGACCACCCAGGCGTCCATGCCGAACGGCAACGAGACCTTGTGCACCGGCCGCTTCGCCCGGGTCCTGGCCAGTTTGTCCACCGGGTCGAGGCCGTCTCTGCGCAGCATCATCAGCAGGTCGTCGGGGAGCAGCCTGACCGTGGATGAGCCGATCCCGTACTTCTGGATCCTGGACAGGTAGCTGCGCCCGATCCGGGCGGTGATACGAGAGCGGAACGTCGTAGTCAATCTGCACTCCAGGAGTCGTCGCGCGGTCCGCACGCACGGTGCGGACGTGAAACAGCTGTGCAGCAGGCGCGGAAGTGGATAGTGGCCGGCGGCGACACGGCTTGTGCCAAACGGCATTCTGTCTCAGAGCGTGAGGAAGCGGCGCCCCGGCGGCATCGGATCCGACTTGTGACGCCCGGTCGGCCGGTGACGGTCTCCCCCGGCGCCCTGCGGTCTTCTGCGCGAACCGCAACTTTATGCTGAAGGGCATGGACGGCCTGCACGGCAGGTTCTCCGGCAGCCCTCCGACCGATGTTTTCCTCATGGAGCCGAAAGCGAAAGGGGCTGGACCCGAAGTGGCGGACGACCTTCCGCTCCGCGTGCTCGAACGGCTGCGTGCCATCGACTGGAGCGACGACTCCGCGGCATACGAGCACGCGAATTCGCGCGCTCTGCTGATGCGTGAATATCTGCGCCGTGCGGCCGGCTGGGCCCGGGCGTACCGCGCTGAGGAGTCATGGCCGTTCTTCGACATCACGGAGCATGTCGCCCCCGAGGTCCGGACGCCGTCCGATGTCGCCGCCGAACTGGAAGCGGTGCTCACCGGCCTGGCTCCGTCCTCGCTCAGGAAGACATGCCGGGGCGCCGTCCGGTGGGCCGTGCTGCGGGGCGCCGGAGGCGAGTTGTCCGGAGATCTGCCGGATGACCCCTATGAGCCGCTCCTGCTCATGTACGAGCGCGGTGGTGGTTACTTCGTCGAGGAGTTCATCGACCTCAACGGCGCGATGCTGCGGATGGGGACGGTGGAGAGCAACCTCTCGGCCCGTCCTTTCCGCACGCTTGGCCCCGCGACCCTCGACGCCCTGGACGCCGAGGGCGAGATCACCTACTTCGCGAAGATCCGCGAAGGGCGTCCGCGGGCAAGCGGCCCGCGCGGCATCGTCCGGCGCCGGGTCGACGACGGCCGGACGTACGACGAGGCATTCACACGCGACCTCCGCTGGGAGCCGACCGATTGCCTCCGGCTGCACGAACTCGGCCACAACGAGACCGACCATGCCGGAATCACCGAAATCGAAGCCGCCGCATTCATCGAACTCGCGGTCGCGCGCACGGCATGAAGGCCGGCCGACGATCTTCGGGGCTCCGTCGCGCCGGAGGGCTTCCGTCTCCGCGATCCGGCCGAGCGGTCCGCTCCCGCACCTCGTCGCCCGTACCGTGATT
>NZ_ML123044.1:351866-355265 GCF_003846175.1 Streptomyces sp. ADI95-17
TGACGCCATCACCATTCCGGAGGGCTCCCTCAAACTCCCCGACGGCACCTTCCACCTCCCCGAGGGCGCGCCTGTCCCCGAGGGCGGGGTCAAGCTCCCCGACGGGAACGTCAAGTTCCCCGACGACGTCCCCGTCCTGCCCGAGAACGCCACCAAGCTCCCCACTCACACCGACGCACCCGTCCAGTACTTCGACCACGACGGCAATCTCCTCGACGAACACGGCGACATCGTCCAGAAGGCCGAAGACGCCCCCAAGGAGACCTCCCCCACCGTCCCGCACACCGACGGCCCGGACCCCACGACCCCCCACACCAACACCCCGGACCCCACCACCCCGCACCCCAACGATCCGGTCAGGGAACCGGCCCTGGTCGGCGTCGGCGCCAACACCGCCGACAACGTCGCACACGTCGGCGCCGACGCGGGTGACAACGTCGTCCACCTCGGCAGCGACCTCGGCGACACCGGCCGCCTCGCGGACGACCTGCCCACCACCCACAACCCCGCCGACAACCTCCCCGGCGGCCACGCCGGCGACAACCTCCCCGGCGGAAACGCGGGCAACCACCTCCCCCACGCAGGAGCGGCCGACCACCTTCCCGGCGGCCACGCCGACGACCTCGGCCACGGCCCCACCGCCGGTCACGAACCGCCCAACACCCACACCGGCGGCCACGGCGACGGCCCGCAAGGTCCGCACGACCCGACACCGCCCCACCAGAACGACCACACCCCGAACAGCCATGCCGACGACGCCGCCCACCACGGCAAGGACGAGGGCACCCCGCACCACGGATCCGACGACACACTGCCCCATGACGACGGCATCCCCCACGACGACGGTGTCCCCCACGACCCCGACGGCCCGCACGGCCCCGACGGCCCCGACGGCCCGGATCACCCCGGCGGCGACGGCCCCGGCAACGAGCCGCACGGCAAGCCCGTGGACCCCCAGCCCGGCTGGCACGGCCAGAGCGCGGACAAGATGCGGCACTACCGGCGGCCCGCCCTGGACGTCTCGCACCTTCCCCTGAAGGATCAGCTGCCTCTTCTGGAGCGGGAAGCGTCCGCTCTCGCCGACGACGCGTTGAAGGCTCCGACCGGAGCGGCACCCCCCGGCCTGAACCATCTCGAATCCGGCTGCGCCGGAAGCTTCCTGCACGACAACACGATCACCGCGCACAGCAGCACCACTAAAATGCACGGCCAGAAGCTCCCGAAGCGGCATGCCGTGCTGGACGACATCCTGAAGAACGTGGAAAAAACACTTGAAGCCGAGGGGAAGAACAAGGGGATAGGGCACGGCAAGTGCGCCGAGATTTCACTGATCAGCGATCGATTGCATCAAATCGACCCCACAGGTAAATCGATTCGCACGATTGACGACGCCAAGGCCGCCCTGGAAGGGGGCGTGATGCATTCACGTCAGATCGGCGACCTCCGCGACCGCGTCACAGGGGAACTCGACCGTGTGCACAATGAATTCCTTCCCCCTTGCCGCACCTGCGAGCATGTACTGCCTCAACTGGGCATTCGAGTACACTCGTAGCACCCCTGTTTCACGAAACGGAACAAATAGTGAACGATGAACAGCTGACACCCGAAGTGCGCAATTGGCTGACTGCGTGCGACTGGTCTCCGAGTCGTGACATCGGGGACCTTGCCGAGGAATTGATTCAGATTCGGCTGAAGGACGCCGAGCAGCACGGTGTGACCCTGGTCCCGACACCGCAGGCAGTTCGCGTCATCCGCAGCTACGGCAATCTGCGACTCGTTCATCCCACCGACCGGGAATCGGCGTGGATCATGAATCCGACGTTCGGGTACGACGGCGACGCCGCGCTCATCAAAGAGCTGGCATTCGAGCTCGGCACGGAACTCTTCCCCGTCGGTTACGAGTCCCTCGAATACGGAATCATTCTGGTCGATGAACAGGGCCGCTTCTTTGCTCTCCACCACACCGGCGGTTATTACATGGGAGCGAACGACGCAGATGCGTTTTCCAGGTTTCTGATCGGGGCCACCCCCCTGGACGCGGAGGACTACTTTGTCTGAGCAATTCCCCGCCGTAGCCTCCTCCCTGCTGATCGGCGGCCAGGTGGTCAGCCATACCAGCCTGGTCGGGGAAGGCACCGCCAATCTCCATCCGGCCATCCGGTCGTTCGTCGAATCACTGCCGGCCGATGTGCGCAGGCCGTTCACCGGGCGCTGCGCCGAATCGGCTCTGGTGTCGGACCAGTTGTGGGCGTTCGACTCCGCACGGGGCGACGGCCGCACGAGCACACTCGACGAAGCCGCTCCGCACTTCGCGGGATCCGCCATCATCTCCAAGATGATCCGTGGTCAAGGGCACCCCGATCACGGCAGGACCACGGAGCCGTGCGAGGTCTGCCGGCTCCTGCTCCAGAAATTGGGTGTGCAGGTAATGGCTTGAGGGACTCGATCCGAAGTGAGCACTGAGCTGCCACGCGCGGTCCTGGAGCGGTTGCGCTCGGTGGACTGGTACGGCGACTGGGACATGGCCAACGGTCACTCGCGTTCCCGCGCCCTGCTGATGCGGGAGTACCTGCGCCGCGCGGCGCTGTGGGCTCAGGCGTACGGCGCCGAGGAGGAATGGCCCTTCTTCGACGTCACCGAGTTCGTCGACCCCGCGTTCCGGCTGGACCCGGAGGTGGGGTCCGAGCTGGAGGACTACCTGGCGCACAACGTCGGCACGCCGTCCACGGCAAGGACGTGCCGGGGTGCCGTGCGCTGGGCGGCGCTCCGGGCCGGGGGCAAGGCCACCCTTCCGGAGCTCCCGGACCCGTACGAGCCGTTGCTGCTCATGTACGGGCGGGGCGGTGGCTACTCGATCGAGGAGTTCATCGACCTGTACGGGGTGATGATCCCGCACGGGAACCTCAAGTCCAATCTCAACGCCGAACCGTTCCCCACGCCGGCCACAAGCACACTCGACGCCCTCGATGCCGGAGCGGTCGGCAGGATCACGTATTACGCGAAGATCGGTGAGGGATATCCGCGCAGCAGCCCACGCGGCATCCTGCGGCGGCGTCTCGTCGGCAGGGAGGCGGAGACGCACGACGAGGCCTTCACCCGTAACCTTCGCTGGGAGCCGACGGAGTACCTCAGGCTCTACGAACTCGGGCACAACGATGTCGACCACGTGCAGATCTCCGAGCGGGAAGCTGCCGCGTTCATCGAGTCGACGGTGGAAAGGCTCAGCGGATCGTGATGTTCCGCCGGGTCGGCAGGCGGTCGGCCGTCGCTCACGGTCGTGTGTGCGGCGTGAAGATCGAGCGACGATCTTCGGCAGACCCTCGCGCCGGGAAGACTTCCCGTCCTGCGCTCTCCGGTCAAGTGCTCTGTTTCCGCACTTCATTGCCTGTGACTGCCACT
>NZ_ML123044.1:357779-405847 GCF_003846175.1 Streptomyces sp. ADI95-17
CGGTTCGGTGCAGTTGCCCGACGGTCGTTTCCTGGAGCCCAACGGGAACCTGGTCGCCCCGAACGGCGTGGTCGAGACGACCCCGATCCCGCACGACACGGTCCCCGGCACCTCGGGTCTGCCGTCGTCCTGGCAGGTACAGCAGCCGGTGCCGGTGGGCGTCCACGCGGGAAGCGGCTTCCCCGACATGGCGGCGCACACTCCCGGTGGCGGCTTCGACAACGTGCCGTACGGGCCGGGCAGCCAGGTGCCGGGCGGAGTACCCAACCACGTGCCGAACGGATCGTTCGGCCCCGCCCCGGCGCACTTCGATCCGGCGAGCCACGTACCGGGCGGAGCACCCGGCCATGTCCCGGGCAATGTCGGCGCTCACGTTCCCACCGACCACTTCCCCGCGGGCGCGGGCCACGACATCCCCGGTGGCAATCCGCACACCCCGTCGACTCCTGACGCCCCGCACACGCCCCATACCCCGGACGCCCCGCACACCCCGGGCCATGACGGACCGGGCACGCACGGGCACGACGGTTCGCACGGTGGCGGCCACGACACCTCGCACGGCGGGCACGCGGACGACGCGGCGGCGCACGCCGATGACGCGGCGCACACCGGTGACCACGGCGGCCCCGGCAGCCATGTCGACCCGCACGGCACCGCCGACGACCTGGCGCACGGCGCGGACGACGCGACGGCGCCCGGCCACCACGGTGGGGACGGCCCCGGCCTGGGCCCTGCGGCGGACGACTTCAAGTACACGCCCCACGTGTCGGAAGCCGACTTCGACGCGCTGTCCACCGCCGAGAAGCACCGGGTCGCCGCCTCGGAACTCACCGACGGCACCGTGCCGTTCGCAGACGACTTCGACGCGGTCCAGTACGGCCGGGACTACTGGAACGACTACGTCGACAATCTGGACCCGTCCGCGCAGCAGGCGCTCCGGGACTACACGGGCGACTCGTTCCCCTCGTACAAGGACATGAACGGTTACCTGAGGAACGACCCCCACTACGGTCCCCGTCCCGAGGTGCTGCACGACATCAGCGAGATGGACCGGGTGATGTCGACCCGGCCGGTGCCCGAGGACGTCATGGTGGTGCGCGGCACGGGCATCGGGCACCTCGACCTCGACTCGCCCCTCGAAATGATGGGTGGCACGTTCGGCGACGAGGGCTATCTGTCCACCTCGCTCGGCAACCACCCGGTGCCCAGCTTCGCGGGGAAGGACGCCATCCTCCACTTGCGGGTCCCGAAGGGGACGCCCGCGCTGTGGCTGGAGAAGGTCAGCCATTACGGCGTGACCGAGCGTGAGATCCTTCTCGGGCGCGGCTCGGAGTACCGGGTGACCCGAGTCTTCGTGGACGAGGCCGGACAGGCCCAGGTGTACGGCGAAGTCCTGCCGAAGTGACAGAGGAAGAGTGCATGACCAGCGAGAATCGACCCAATCCGCGCTTCGAGGAAGACATGCAGCTCAAGCGGGTCGCCGGGCCGCCCCGCTACAACCGTGTCGCGCAGGGACCCGTGCGGTACGTGCGGGTCGCCGACAGCGACGGGGTGGTGATCGGCTACGTATGGGCCAATGACGAGGGCGACGCCGCGGGCTGGGTGACGCCGCAGGGGCTGGGGGCCGCCGCGATCAACGCCGGGGCCGCATGGCTCAGGAAGCTGCGGGACGCGAAGTCCCGGGGGATCGCTCCCTCCGCCCTGCTCGCCGAGCTGCTCCGGGACACGAGTGACATCAAGGGCAGCAGTGTCGTGGCCGGCTCGCTGGCCGAGGCTCCGTCGCTCGCCGAGTTCAAGGAAATGGTGAGCGGGGGCTGAGGTCCCGCGCCGACGCCGACGACAAGAGCCGACCATGACCTACGAACCCGCCCCACCGCGCTACCGCGCCGAGACCGACGGCCCGGTCCACCACCTCACCGTCGCCGATGCCCGTGGCGAGGCGATGGGCTACCTGTGGGCCAACGACGAGGACGACGCCGCCGGTTGGTGTCTGCGGCCCGCCGGGGACCGGGCCGGGATCAACGAAGGGCTTGAGTGGTCCGCAGGGCTCGCCGCCGCCAAGGCGCGCGGGCTCGTGCCCACGGCCGCGCTCGCCGAGCTGGCCCGCGGCTCGGACCCGAGGCGCGTCAGCCATGTCGTCCCGGGCTCCCTGGCCGCGGCCCCGTCCCTGGCCGCGCTCAAGGAGCTGGCCCGGGTCGTCACCGAGGCCGACGACCGCCGCCTGCTGGCCCAGCTCGACCGCGGGAACGCCGACGCGTGGCGCGAGCTGCGGGAGGCGTTCACCGCGCTCACGGACGAGGACCGCGACGTGCGGTGGTCCGAGGGCGGGCAGCGGCCCGACGGCACCCGGCAGCTGGGCTATCCGCTCCACAGCGAGCGGCTCCGGCGCCTGGTGGGCGCACTGGCCGCGGTCGGCGCGGTGACGCCCGCGTACCTGTGGCAGGACAATCCGCCGCCGGCCGTGCCCGCCGACGGGCGGCTGGGCCCGGCCGACGCGGTGCGTGCGGCCACGGCCGTGGTGCGCGGCGAGCGGTTCGGCGACGGAACGATCGCGCAGGCGGCGGGGAACGGCCTGCTCGATGCCGTGGCCGAGTCGTTGTGCGCCTGGTACGAAGCGGTGACGGGCGGCCCGGAGGCTGCTTCCTGACATGTGCGGAAAGCCGTTCGCACTGCTCGTTCGCGGCTTCGCCCCGGGCTGTACCGCCCGATCGCACATGCTCTATGTTTCAGGAGTCAATCAGGGGGATTCCCGTAGTGCACCGCCGGCCGGGCGACCGGGGCCGACGCGACGTACGACCGACGCAACGCACGACTGAGGCAATCGCACGACCGAGGCAACGGACGACGAGACGAATGGCACGGGATTACGACAGCCAGCTCCTGGAGTCGGTGGCGGTACGTCGGCGCAGAATGCGTGACGCACTGCTGTTCGGCGCGCAGCGGGCCCGGCGTACCGCCGACGAGCGGCTGGGAAAAGTGTTCGCGGGGATCGCCATCGCCGCCGTGCTGTGCGCGGGATGCGTGGGGTGGTCCTTCGTCCAGAACATGCTGGAGAAGCAGAAAGCCGAACAGCAGAAGCAGCAGCGCCAGGAACAGCAGTACCAGCAGCCGGCGAAAACGGCGCAACCGGATAAAACCGGGGAATCGACGAAGAATCCCCAATAGACCGGTAACTCCAGAGAATTCCATGAGGTTTTCCCCGTGAATGGGGATCGAGAAGGCGCCGGCGGCATCGGCTCCCGACTCCTCAAAACGTCGCGATGATAGGTTCCCGTAAAGTGGTGAGCACAGCAACGACTTCCCGAGCGCAGCTCAGCCGGGTGACTCTGGTCGGTGAGCGGCGCCGGGCCGATATCGTCCTGCCGTCCGACACGCCGATCGGTCAACTGCTGCCGGACATCCTGCAATTGCTGGACGACCGGGCGGCCGCCCGCCCGATGACCCGGCAGTTGATCACCTCGGACGGCTCCGCTCTCCCGCACGACAGCACGCTGTCCTCGGCCGGGATCGCGGACGGTGCGGTGCTCCGGCTGGTCCGGGCCCACTCCGCACCCCCTGCCCCGGTCGTGCACGACGTCACCGATCTGGTGGCCGACGATCTCGATCTGCAGGCCTGGCGCTGGCGCCCCTCCGCCCGTCGTACGAGCGCGGGTGTGGCCTCGGTGGTCTTCGCGGTGGTCTCCGCGCTGCTGGCCCGGCGTGAGTTCGCCCTGGAGGCACTGACCGTCGCCCTCGCGGCGGCCACGCTCGTCCTGCTGGCGGCCGGTGCGCTGACCGCGAAGATCGGGCAGGGAAACCGGGGTCTGGCGACCGCGCTCCTGCTCGCTTCCGGCAGCCTCGGCATCCTCACCGCTTGGACCGCCGCGGACGCGTACGACTGGTCGGGGACCGCGCGGCTCGCCGCCGTCGCCGCCGCGCTGGTCCTGACGCTGGTGCTTCTCGGCTACTTCTCGCCGCTCGGCCGCGGCGGGCTCATCGGCGCCGTCGCCACCACCGCGATCACCGTGGTGTGGGAGGCCGTCGCCGCCGTCCAGGACGACCTGGCGCGGCTCGGCGCCGTCATGGCCGTCTTCTCGGTCGTACTGCTCGGCCTGCTCCCCCGGCTGGCGCTGGCGGCCTCCGGGCTCACCGCGCTGGACGACCGCCGCTCCGGCGGCACGTCGGTCAGCCGCCACCAGGTGGGCAACGCGCTGGCGGCCACCCATCGCGGTCTCGCCCTGGCGACGGTGGTCACCGCGGTCTCCGCGGCGGCCGGCGGCTGGCTGCTCACCCTGGCCGGCAAGCCGTCCGTGTGGACCGTGGCGCTCCCCTCGCTGGTGGCGCTGGTGCTGCTCTCCCGAGCGCGGGCCTTCCCGCTGGTCGCGGAGGTGGTGGCCCTGTTCGCCGCCGCCGCGGTCCTCCTCGTGCGTCTCGTCATGCTGTGGATGGGCCACGCCGGGGGCGCCGGACCGCTCGCCCTGCTCTGCGCGGCCGCGGTGCTGCCGCTGCTCGTCCTGGCGGTGCAGCCGCCCGAGCACGTGCGGGTCCGGCTGCGGCGCATGGCCGATCTGGTCGAATCCATCGGCGTGGTGGGGCTCTTCCCGCTCGCCGTCGGTGTGTTCGGCGTGTACGGACAGCTGCTCAACAAGTTCTGAGTCGACGCGCAGGTGCTCCGGGCGGGGCAGCAGGGCGAAAAAGAAGGGCAGACATGCCGAACGAAGACAACTGGCAGGGCGATGTGCTGCGCGCCATGAGGGGCGGCGCCGCCCGGCAGAGCGCGCAGGACCCCGACGGCCGTGGCCCCGACGGCCGTGGCCACGGCGCCCCCGCGCAGGGTCAGGACGGTCAGCCGTACGGTGCCGCCGCGCCGGGGCCCGGCGTCCCCGCGCAGAACGCCCATGCCCACGGGACGCCCCAGCAGCACCCCGGCCTGCCCCAGCCGCCCCAGCAGTACGCCGGCTATCAGCAGGAGCAGCAGCAGGCCGCCCAGCAGCAGTACCCCGGCTATCAGGAACAGCAGCACCAGCAGGCTCAGCAGCCGCCGCCACAGCAGCAGCAGTACCTCGGTTATCAGGAACAGCAGCAGCTCCAACAGCCTCAGCAGACGCACGGCGGTTACCAGGACCAGCAGCAGCAACCGCCCCAGCAGCACCCCGGCCATCAGGGACACCCGGGCGTGGCCGCCCACCCCGTCGCGCAGCCGCAGCAACAGCAACAGCAACAACATCCGCAGCAGGACCGGCCCCGGGCTCAGGCCCCGTACACCCCGGGCACCCGGCCCCATCACACCCCCGACTCCCGGCCCGTGGTGGACCGGGGGCTGGCCGCCCTCGGGCGCAAGGCGCGGCGCGGTGAGCCGTTCGCCGCGCGGGCCGTGCGCGCCCTGCGGGTGAGCGTGTCCTCGTCGGCCGCGCGCGAGGTCGCCCGTACCACCGCCACCGCCGAGACGCTCCAGCAGCCGGTGACGACCGGCCGGCAGATCGCCGTCACCTCCATCCGGGGCGGCGCGGGCAAGTCGACCGTCGCGGCGCTGCTCGGCACCACGTACGCGCACTACCGCCAGGACCCGGTCCTCCTCGTCGAGGCCGACCCGTCGCTCGGCTCGCTGCCGCTGCGGCTCGGCGCCGAGTCGCTGCGGTGGACCACCGGTGACCTGGCGGGCATCATCGAGCCGCAGATGTCGCTGCTGGACATCACCGGCTATCTCGTCCAGCTCCCCGGCAACGCCTGGCTGCTGCCCGGCAGCCAGGGCCAGATCGGCGCGATGCTGGACAGCAGGGCGTACGAGCGGGTCATGGTCTCGCTGCGCCGCTACTTCGGCGTCACCGTCGTCGACTGCGAGACGCTGCCCGCCGAGGTCGCCCGGGTCGCGCTGTCCGCCGCCCAGGCCCGGGTGCTGGCCGCCCCCGCCACGCTGGAGGGCATCACCAGCACGTACGCGGTGCTCCAGTGGATGCAGTCGCTGCCCCGGCAGGTGATCGCCGGCACGGTCGTCGTGCTCAGCGAACTGGTGCCGCACCCCGGACTCGATCTCGAAGAGGCGACGAAGAAGCTCGAAGCCACCGGGGCGAGCGTCCAGGTGCTGCCGTACGACCGTCATCTGGCGGCCGGCGGCGAGATCCGTACCGAACTCCTGGCGCACGCGACCCGGGAGGCCGCCACCCGGCTCGCCGCCGATGTGTTCCGGCTCTCCCAGCAGCACCACTGATCACCGATCGGCAGCACCACCGGTCCCGGTGCCGACCTGCCCCGACCCCGAGTGACGGACGACGATGAGTACCCGACTGATCCACCGCCCGGCCAGGACCACCCGGCCGCCGGCCGCCTCCGAGGCGCGCACCATCGAGGCACCGCCGAACCTGCCCGAGGGCAAGTCCGGCAACATCGCGATGTCGCTGTTGCCCGTCGCCGGTGTGATGTCCTCCGTCGTGATGATGACGGTCGTGCGCAACAGTCAGTTCGCCGGTCTCGGCGCGATCATCCTCGTCGTCACCGTCATCGGCTCGGTGGCGCTGGTCTTCTCGCAGCGCGGCAAGGCCCAGCGCACCCGCCGTACCCAGCGCGAGGCCTATCTCGCGTATCTGGAGGACCTGCGCGAGGAGCTCTCCGTCGAGGAGCGCCGGCGGGCCGAGCGGGCCGATGTCCTCAACCCGCCGCCGCACGCCCTGTACGACATAGTGCGCGACCCGGCCCGGGTGTGGGAGCGGCGCCGTCTCGACGGCGACTTCCTGCGGGTGCGCGTCGGCACGGGTGAGATGCCGGTGCGCGATCTGACGGTCGCCCAGCAGGGCTCGTCCGTCCTGTCGCCGCCCGACACCTTCATGCTCAACGAGGCGTCGGCGCTGATGGACCGCTTCCGTACCGGCACCGAACTCCCGCTGACCGTCCCGCTCGACCGGGTCGGCAACGTCAGTGTCATCGGCCCCCGCGAGGACTGCCTGCGCATCGCGCGCGCCCTGCTCGTCCAGACCGCCGCCACGCACGCCCCCGACGACGTCGCGATGGCGCTCGCCGTGCCCGGTGAGCGGCTGGCCGACTGGGAGTGGGCCAAGTGGATGCCGCATCTGCTCGACAGCGAGCAGTTCGACGGCCCGGTCGCGGCCCGCCGGATCGCCCCGTCCGCGCCCCAGCTCTCCCGCCAGATCGGTCCGGAGCTGCGCCGCCGCGCCTCGTACGCGGCCGAGGTGCGGCGCGGTCTGTCCGGCAAGGACGCGCTGTCCATGACGTCCCGGCTGCTCGTCGTCACCGACGGGCACGGCGAGGACGCCGTCGACCTGCCGCGCCCGGACGACGCGGTCGGCCTGCGCGAGATGGGCGTCAGCGTGCTGCACCTGCTGGAGCACCGGGTCCAGGAGCCGGGACACGTCAGCGTACGGATCACCGTCGACGGCGACTCGGTGGTCATCGAGGACCTGCGCGAGCAGGAACCGATCAGCGCCCACGGCACCGTGGACGAGGTCGGCATCCCGTTCGCCGAGGGGCTGGCCCGGATGCTGGCGCCGATGCGGCTGTCCGCCGAATCGCTCGTGGACGCGCCGTTGTCGGGCCCCGTCGACTTCGCCGACCTCCTCGGCATCGACGATGTGGCGCAGCTGGACCTGTCGCGGATGTGGGCGCCGCGCGGCGAACGCGCCTTCCTGCGCGTGCCGATCGGCATCAGCGACTCCCACCAGCCGGTGCTCCTGGACCTGAAGGAGTCCTCCGAGCTGGGCATGGGCCCGCACGGGCTGTGTGTCGGGGCCACCGGTTCCGGCAAGTCGGAGCTGCTGCGCACCCTGGTCCTGGCCCTGGTGGCCACGCATCCGCCGGAGGACCTCGCGCTGGTCCTGGTCGACTACAAGGGCGGTGCGACCTTCGCCCCGTTCGCGGAGCTGCCGCACGTGGCCGGCGTCATCACCAACCTGGAGAACCAGGCGGGCCTGGTCGAGCGGGTGCACGCCTCGCTCGCCGGTGAGGTCAAGCGCCGTCAGCAGGTACTCAAGGACGCGGGCAATGTCGCCGACATCGGTGACTACGCGGCGCTGCGCGCGGACCGGCGGCCCGATCTGGACCCGCTGCCGCACCTGTTCGTGGTGATCGACGAGTTCGGTGAACTCCTCACCGCTAAGCCGGACTTCATCGACCTGTTCCTGTCCATCGGCCGGATCGGCCGCTCCATCGGTGTGCATCTGCTGCTGTCCAGCCAGCGCATCGAGGGCGGCAAGCTCAAGGGCCTGGACACCTATCTCTCGTACCGGCTCGGTCTGCGCACCTTCTCCGCCGACGAGTCGCGCACGGTCCTGGACACCACGGACGCCTTCCATCTGCCGCCGCTGCCCGGCTTCGGCTACCTGAAGGTCGACACCAGCCATTACGAGCGCTTCAAGGCGAGCTATGTCTCGGGCGCGTACCGGGGTCCGGTGCAGCGTGACGAGGAGCAGGACAGCGGCCCGCTGGCGCTGGAGTACGAGGCGTTCAACACCCTTGCCGAGCCGCAGAGTCCGGGCGAGGAGCCGAAGGTGCGGCGCCGGGAGACCGGGCCGACCGAGATGGGTGTCATCGTCGACCAGCTGCGGGAGGCGGCCGGCCCGGTGCGCCGGATCTGGCTGCCGCCGCTGCCCGGCGCGATCGCCCTGGACAAGGTCGCGGGGCCGCTGGACGTGGGCCCGCGCGGGATGCAGCTGGCCAAGCGGCGCGGTCCGCTCCAGGTGCCGCTCGGCCTGCTCGACGACCCGACCAAGCAGTGGCAGGGCCAGTGGTACCTGGACCTCACGGTGGCGGGCGGGCACGCCGCGGTCATCGGCGGTCCGCAGACCGGCAAGACGACGCTGCTGCGTACCCTCGCGCTGGCGATCTCGCTGACCCACACCCCGCAGGAGGTCGGCGTCTACGGCCTCGACCTGGTCGGCGGCGGTCTCCAGGCCGTGTCGGGGCTGCCGCACGTCGGCGGCGTCGCCGGACGGGCGGACCGGGAGCGCGCGGGGCGCACCGTCGAGGAGGTGCGGGGCATGCTCGCGGTCCGCGAGGACCTGTTCCGCGAGCACAGCATCGACTCCGTGGAACAGCTGCGTTCGCTGCACGCGGCGGGCCGGCTGCCCCGGCTGGCCTCGGCCGAGATCGTGCTGATCATCGACGGTTTCGGTGCGCTGCGCGACGACTTCGACGAGCTGGACGACGCGGTCGTGGACATCCTCAAGCGCGGTGGCGGCTACGGCATCCACGTCGTCGCGGGCATGCTCCGCTGGAACGACGTGCGCATCGCCACCCAGTCGAACTTCGGCACCCGGGTCGAGCTGCGGCTCAACGACCCCAGCGAGTCCAGCATCGACCGCAAACTCGCGCAGACCCTGTCGTCCGACGAGCCGGGGCGCATCCTGACCGACGGCAAGCTGTTCGCCCAGGTCGCGCTGCCCCGTACGGACGGTCTCGCGGACGTCTCGGACCTGGGCGCGGTCCTGGAGCACACGGCCCGTACGGTCCGCGCCACCTGGAGCGGCGAGGTCGCCCAGCCGGTCCGGATCCTGCCGCACGTCCTGGAGCCGCATCTGCTGCCGGGCCCGGTCGCCGAGCCCAAGCGGGTGCCGATCGGCCTGGACCAGACGGCGCTGGCGCCCGCCGTGCTCGACCTGTTCCACCACGACCAGCACCTGCTGATCCTGGGCGACAGCGAGTGCGGCAAGACGAACCTGCTGAAGACCGTCGCCGGCGGGCTGATCGAGCGCTACGGCGAGGACGAGCTGGTCTTCGCCGTCATGGACCCGCGGCGCGGGCTGCGCGGCGCGATCCCCGAGGAGTTCCGCGGCGGGTACGCGTACAACCCCAAGATGTGCGCGGGTCTGGCCGCCGGGATCGCCACCGAGCTGGAGAAGCGGCTGCCGGACGACCGGGCGGACACCGAGGACCTGGAGCCCGGCAGCTGGGGCAGCGGTCCGCGGATCGTGATCCTGGTCGACGACTACGACGTGCTGACCACCGCCGGTCAGTCGCCGCTCGACCCGTTCCTGCCGTACATCCCGTCCGCCGTCGACATCGGCCTGCACTTCGTGCTGACCCGCCGGGTCGCGGGCGCCTCGCGCGGCATGTACGACCCGCTGGTGCTGGGTCTGCGCGAGTCGGGGGCCTCGGCGCTCCTGATGTCGGGCGACCGCAGCGAGGGCCAGCTGTTCCCCGGTGTGTACGCCGCCCAGCAGCCGCCGGGCCGCGGGGTGTTCATCCGCAGGGGCCAGCCCAACCGTCTGATCCAGACCGTGTACACCGCGGAGTGACCCGCCGGGGCGCGGTCCCGTTTCCGCGGGCCGCGCCCCCACCGCACATCCGCATCCGGACGAAGAAGGAACGGCCGACCACATGACCAAGGACGTCATCGCCCTCACCCCGCGCATGCCCGACCCGCTGACCGTGCTCGCGGGTCTGCTCGCGGGAGGACCGGACAAGCTGGTGGGGACCACGGGCGAGGATGCCGTCGTGCAGCTCTGCGACGATCAGGGCCGGCCTCTCGTGTCCATCGAGGCGCCGCTGCTGGTGCAGGTCGCGGGCGAGGCCGAGCGGCTGCTCGGGGCCACCGCGCCGCCGGTCCCGTTCTGGTGGACGGAGGCCCGTGCCACCACCGGGGTCGAGGAGGCCGAGCTGCTCGCGGGCACCTTCGCGGCCCGGATCGCCACCCTGGCCGGGGGTTCCGCCTGGCCGCCGCAGGCGGCGCGTTCCCTCTCGGTGGTGAAGAGCGAGGGGGTGAGCGTCGCGCCGACGCCCGCCGCCGCGCAGCCCGCCGTGGACGCGCTCACCGACAAGGTGGCCGTCGTCATCCAGGACCGTCCGGTGGTCGCGATGACGGCCTGGCTCTCGGACGCGTTCCGGGCGGCGGCCGACGCCGAGCTGGGGCTCCAGATCGTCACCTCGCCGGGTGCCACCCTCTCCCCCGCGGTGCGCAACAGCCTCAGCGGCTGGCCGTCGCGCTGGGTGGTGCAGGACGAGAGGGACGGCTACTACGACGGTCTGTCGGGTGCCGTACTGCGCTGGCAGCACGGCATGTTCGCGACGGTCGAGTCGGCCGACGCCACCCCCGAGGACCCGCGCACCCCGGTGGCCGCCGCCTATCAGGAGGTCACGGACACCGGTGACCGTCAGCTGGCGATCTCGTTCCGCACGGTCCACCCGGCGGACGACCGGCTGGTGCTGGGCGGGGCCCTGGAGTCGGTGTGGCAGGAGCTGACGGGGCAGCCGCCGGCCGGGTGGGGCACCGCCGAGCCCGCCAACCTGCCGTGGTCGCTGCGCCGGCTGACGGATGTCGCCTTCGAGCGGGCGCCCGCGCCGACCTGGCTCGTGGTGGTCGGCAGCCCGGACCGGCCGGGCCTGGCCACGGTCCGCGTCAGCCGCACGAAGGCGGGGGTGGAGGAGGACGTCACCCTGGCGTTCGGCTACGGGCCCGGCGAGGAGCCCCCGCTGGACGCCCTGCCCCGGGTGGCGGAGGTGCTCGCCACCCGTCACCATCTCCAGTCGATGCTGGTCCAGCTCCGCAAGGCCCGCCGCGACCTGGCGGTGCCGCCGCGCTTCGAGGGGCCCGGCGTTCCGCTGGCGTTCGTGCTCGGCGCGGAGGAGGTGCGCGAGATGCCCGGCGACCGGGCCCGGCGCACCCCGCTGTCCGAACCGCCGGTCCAGCTCGGCCCGAGGTCCCGTCCGGCGCTGTACTACCCGCTGCCGGGCGACCCGTCGGACCTGTCCGGCTGGCAGGACTTCGAGCGGCTGATGCGGCATCTGAAGGGTGCCTGAGCGGTGCCGGACGGCGGTCGCAACAGCATGCGGGGCGGTTTGGCAAGGGGGCGGAACGAGGCGAGGCACGGCGGGGCGGCGTAAAATCGTCGTCGCGGCCGCCCTCGCCGGTGTCCGTACTGCCGACCGTCGGCAAGCACAACTGGTCACCCGTCGCTCAAAGATGTTCATTCGTTTCTGACGATCAAGCACTTTCGGTCACAAACGGCTTCCCTCATTCCCCCACAGGGGGTTGACTGGGTGTTACACATGGTGATGCCGCCGTCCTGAGCCGAGGGCGATTGCCACCGCGGGCCCACGGGCCCGGCCCCGATGCCCCCACCCCCGGCGGAGGAGAGTGAGCAGGAATGACTGCCTCGTCTCGCACGGTGAGCCTCTGGCCAGGGTCGGTGGGTGCGGGCGGCCCGTCCCCCGATGCGTACCCGGTTCCGGGACGTGAGTCCGGCCGGTCACCCGTTCGTATCGTTCATCCGAATCGTTTCGACGAGGGGCACCAATGAGCCAGATTGTGCTGCCAGCGTTTCATATGCCGTTCCAGAGCACCGGATGCAATCCCGGCATCGAGGAGACCCGGAAGGCCGCATGGGAATGGGCCGAATCCAATGGCCTGGTGCTCTCCCCCGTGGCCCGGAAGAAGATGGTCCGGACCCGGCCCGAGCTCTGGATATCCCTCATCTTCCCCACTGCTTCGCAGCAGCATCTCGATCTCTTCTGCCAGTGGCTCTTCTGGGCCTTCCTCGTCGACGACGAGTTCGACGACGGGCCCGCCGGACGCGATCCGCGCATGTGCGAGGAGGCGATCGACCGGCTGGTCGCCGTGCTCGACGGCGGCCCGCCGCGCGGAGCCATGGAACGCGCGCTGGTGGGCCTGCGCACCCGCACCTACCGCGACCGCTCGGCCCGCTGGATCCGGCAGTTCCGGCGGGACACGGTCGCCTGGCTGTGGACCTACTACGCCGAGGCCGTGGAGCGGGCCGCCGGACAGGCGCCGACCCGGAGCGAATTCGTGAAGCACCGCCGGGACTCGGTGGCCATGCAGCCCTTCCTGGATCTCCATGAGATCACCGCCGGAATCGACCTGCCGGAATCCGCCCGCAGCCTGCCCGCGTACATCGCGCTGCGCAATGCGGTGACCGATCATTCGGGGCTCTGCAACGACATCTGCTCCTTCGAGAAGGAGGCGCTGCTCGGGTACGAGCACAATGCGGTGCGCCTCATCCAGCGCGATCGCGACTGCACGCTCCAGGAGGCCGTCGACGAGGCCGGGGCACAGCTCGCACAGATCGCGCAGCGGGTGCAGCGCGCCGAGAAGGAGCTGGTCGAGGAGATCGAGGCGGCCGGCATCGAGGGCCACACCCGGGCCGCGCTGGAGCGGTGCGTACAGGACTACCGGGGGCTGGTCCGGGGCGACTTCGACTACCACGCCCGCGCGGAGCGCTACACCCGTCCCGATCTCGTCGAGGTCGACGAGCGGGACTCCATGTCGGAGCACTTCGCCGCCTGATCCGCCATCGGCACGGCGCGGGAGCCGCGACCGGAGGCCCGGCAACGGCCTCCGGTCCCGCGCGGTGGACGCGCCACGGGACGGCTCTCAGGGCCCCGCCGCCCCTTCGCCGTCACCGGCCAGCAGCGGCAGTGCCCGCAGGGCCAGCGCCCATCCCAGCCGCACCTCGCCCGACTCCGCGTTGCAGCCGGTGAGTTCGGCGATCCGGCCGATCCGGTTGAGGACCGTGTTGCGGTGGCAGTAGAGCAGTTCGGCCGCCCGCGCCGCCGAGCAGCCGTTGTCGAGCCAGGTCCGGAGCGTGCCGAGCAGCACCTCGCGTTCGGCCGCCATGTCCAGTACGCCGCCCAGCCGCGTGTCCACGATGCGCTCGGCGATCTCCGGCCGGCCGACCAGCAGCACCTCCGCGAGCCGGTCGTCGAAGGCGGCCGCCTCACCGCTCTTGGCGGGCAGCGTGCGCAGCGCCTGCTCGGCGAGCCGCAGCGCCCGGCCCGCCCGGGCCAGCCGGTCGAACTCCGGTGAGACGCCCGCGGTGGCGCCGGTGCGGTGGCGCAGCAGGTCGATCAGTACGCCGGACTCCCCCGCGGCCAGCCGCACGATGCCCGCGTACCGGCCCGACCGGGGCCGCCAGAAGGACCAGATGCCGTGCTCGTCGAGGACGGGTGCCGGGTTGGGCGGCGCGGCCGGGTCCTGGGCGGCGACGACGATGACGTACCGGTCCTGGACCGGCACGCCCAGCGCGGCGGAGGCGGCCGCCGCGACCGCCGGATCGTCGCCGCGCCCGTCGAGCAGGGCCTCGAAGAGGGCGACGCGGCGGGTTTCCTGCCTGCCCTGCATCTCCAGCTGGGTCAGCCGGTACGAATCCGCCATCACCAGTGAGTAGCGGTCGATGGTCTCCCAGACGGCGCCCGCCATGTCCAGTTCGGTGTCCCGGTCGCCCACCGCCCCATGGGCCTCCTGCGTCCCGCGTGTGGCCCGCAGATGCTCGGCCATCATCTGCCACATCACCCGGCCACCGCGCCGGTAGGCCTGGAGCACGGTGTCCAGCGGTACGTCCTGCTCCGCGCGCCGCCGCCCCGTCTCGCGCGCCGCCTGCTCGGCGTCCCCGCCGGACGGCAGCCCGCCGAAGTCCTCCAGAGCGCGCAGCAGGTTGTCGCGGCAGATCCCCCACAGGTCGTCCCGGCTGACGGGCGAACCGGAGGCGTACGTGCCGCTGTGCGCGTGGATGTCGTCGACGACCCGACGGGTCAGTTCGTCGACCGCCGGGAGCAGGGCGACGGCCAGGGCCCGCCGCAGCTCGCCGTCGTCGCCGCCTCCGGGACGGGGTCCTTCGGCGTGCGGGGTCCGGGCACCCGGGGTCTGCGCCATGGCCGAAGGTTAACGCGCGCGTTATGCGGATGCCGCGCCGCGTACCGCGACGAGTGGCCGCTGCCCAGGTGAAGCGCGCGCATGGTGGGCAACCGCACATTGTGCGAAACCGGGGACACGGCCGATTCTGAGCAGGACCAGCCGTGTGAACACCGTGTTTCCTGGAGCCCGTCATGTTTCTCAGCGTCGCGACCGTCCTGGGTGAGTCGGCCCGCAAGCACCCCGACCGGGTGGCCGTGGTCGATTCGGGCAACCGGATCAAGTACCACGAGCTGTGGGCGGGGGCGCTGCGCTGCGCGGGCGCGCTGCGGGCGTCCGGGGTCCGGCCGGGCGACCGGGTCGCGGTGCTGCTGCCCAATTCGGCGGACTTCCTGTACGCGTACTACGGCGCGCTCGCCGCCGGGGCGACGGTGGTGCCGGTGCACGGGCTGCTGGTGGCCGAGGAGGTGGCGTACGTGCTGCGGCACAGCGGATCCGTCGCCCTGATCAGCGGCGGTCCGATGTGGCCGGTCGCCGAGGAGGGGGCCCGCGCCGCGGGCGTCCGGACCGTGCACGGTCTGCCGGAGGGCGGCGAACCGCTGACCGCGCCGGAGCCCGCGGCCCCCGAGGACGTCGCGGTGATCCTGTACACCAGCGGCACGACCGGGCGGCCCAAGGGGGCGCTGCTCACCCACCTCAACATCGTGCTGAACGCCTCCGTCTGTGCCCACGACCTGCTGCGGCTGAACGGCGACGACGTGGTCCTCGGCTGTCTGCCGCTGTTCCACAGCTACGGGCAGACCTGTGCGATGAACACGACGCTGCGGGCCGGGGCGACGCTCGTCCTCATGCCGCGCTTCAGCGGCGCGGGCGCGCTGGAGCTGCTGGCCGCCGAAGGCGTGAGCGTCTTCATGGGCGTACCGACGATGTACCACGCCCTGGTCGAGGCGGCGGCGCAGGCCGGCCCGGCGGCCCGCCCCGCTCTGCGCGCGGCCGTCTCCGGCGGCGCGGCCCTCCCCGTGGCCGTGCTCGAACGCTTCGAGGCCGCCTTCACGACCCGGGTCCTGGAGGGCTACGGGCTGACCGAGACGTCCCCGGTCGCCACCTTCAACCAGCCGGAGTTCGGCCTGCGCCCCGGCACGGTCGGCCACCCGGTGTGGGGCGTGGAGATCGGGGTGGCGGACGCGGCGGTGGAGGACGCCGTGGTGCTGCTCGCGGACGGCGAGGTCGGCGAGGTGGTGGTGCGCGGCCACAACGTGTTCGCCGGGTATCTCGACGATCCGGAGGCGACGGCCGCGGCGGTGGTCGACGGCTGGTTCCGCACCGGGGATCTCGGGGTCCGGGACGAGGACGGCTTCCTGAGCATCGTCGACCGGAAGAAGGACCTGGTCATCCGGGGCGGCTTCAACATCTATCCGCGCGAGGTCGAGGAGGTGCTGGTCCGCCACCCGGCGGTCTCCGAGGTCGCGGTGATCGGGGTGCCCGACGAGGCGCGCGGCGAGGAGATCTGCGCGGTCGTCGTGCTGCGGGCCGGTACGGAGACGGTGACCGGGCAGGAGCTGATCGACTGGTCCAAGGAGCGGCTCGGGCGGCACAAGTACCCGCGGATCGTGCGGTTCACCGAGGCGCTGCCGCTGGGACCGACCGGCAAGGTCCTCAAGCGGGCCCTGACGGCGGGCTCCGCCTGACCCCACCGGCGTCCGCCGTTCACCCGACAGGGCCGGTCCGGGTCGGCGCGGCCCCGGACCGGGTACGTATCGAAGCACCGGCACCGGCACCGGTGGTCGCCGTCCGCGCCGGCGCCGTCCGCGACCGCACCGCAGAAGGGCTGGACCTCATGTCTGCCGTACCCACTCCGATACCCGGGACGTCTCCCCGGGTCAGCACGGCCCACGGGGCGGTGCGCGGCACGCTGGAGCAGGGTGTCGCCGTGTTCCGCGGCATCCCGTACGCCGCCGCCCCGGTCGGCGCCCTGCGCTTCCGGGCCCCCGAGCCTCCCGAGTCCTGGGAAGGGGTACGGGACGCGTCGGCGTTCGGGCCGACCGCGCCGAAGCGGCCGTACAGCCCGCCGCTGGACCGGCTGCTGCCCGACCCCGACGTGCCGGGTGACGACTGCCTCAACCTCAATGTGTGGACCCCGTCCCCCGACGCCACCGGGCTGCCCGTCATCGTCTGGATCCACGGCGGTTCGCTGCTGCACGGCTCGTCGGCGGTCCCGCTGTACGACGGGACCGCGTTCGCCCGGGACGGTGTGGTCCTGGTGTCGGTCAACTACCGGCTCGGCATCGAGGGGTTCGGGGTGCTCCCGGACGCGCCCGCCAACCGGGGACTGCTCGACCAGATCGCGGCCCTGACCTGGGTGCGGGACAACATCGCGGCGTTCGGCGGCGATCCGGACCTGGTCACGGTGTGCGGCGAGTCGGCGGGGGCGATCAGCATCGGCGCCCTGCTCGCCGCCCCCCGGGCCCGGGGGCTGTTCCGGCGGGCGGTGCTGCAGAGCGGTGCGCCGACCGCGCTGCCGCAGGGCGCGGGCGCCCGGCGCACCACGGAGCTGATCGCCAAGCGGCTCGGGGTCGCGGCGACGGCGGGGGCGCTGGCCGCGGTGGATCCGGCCGCGCTGCTGGCCGCGCAGACCGAGGTGACGGCCGGCGGCTCCCCGCTGACCGGCGGGAACTCCTTCCAGATCGTGGTGGACGGCGAGCTGCTGCCCCGCGATCCGCTGGAAGCGCTGCTGGACGGCGCCGCGTCCGGTGTCGATCTGCTGCTGGGCTCGAACAGCGAGGAGTACCGGCTCTGGTTCGTACCGAGCGGTCTGACGGAGCGGCTGTCCTCGTTCAAGCTCAGGCTGGCCCTGCTGAAGTTCAAGGTGCCGGGCGCCACGGCGCGTACGTACCGGGCGAACCGGCCGGGTGCCACGCCGGGTGAGCTGCTCGGCGCGCTCGCCACCGATCTGCTGCTGCGGGTTCCGCTGAACCGGCTGGCCGACGCCCACGCGGACGGCCCGGGAAGCACCCATGTCTACGAGTTCGGCTGGCCGTCCCCGGTGCTGCGGCTGGGCGCCTGTCACGCGCTGGAGATCGGCTTCGTCTTCGACACCCTGGACCGGCCCGACGCGGTGGCGCTGGCCGGTCCGGACGCCCCGCAGGAGCTGGCCGACGCGATGCACGCGGCGTGGGTGGCATTCGCGGTGTCCGGCGACCCCGGCTGGCCGGGCTGGGACCGCTCGCGCCCGGTGATGGGCTTCGGTCCCGGAAACCCGGCCGTGGTGCGGGCCCCGCGCGACGCGGAGCTGCGCGGCTGGGCGCCGTACCGCGAGAGCGCCTGAACGGCGGCCCCCCGGCCCGCGGGCCGGGGGGGGTGCGGTACTCAGTTCTGCGCCGCCCAGAACTCGTCGAACGTGAGCAGCCCGTCGCCGTTGGCGTCGTGCGAGTTGATGACGGCCTGGGCCACCGTCTCGGTGACGTAGGGGTCACCGAGCTGCGCCATCACGCTCTTGTACTCGACGGCCGAGATCAGCCCGTCGCCGTTCAGATCGAACCGCTCGAATGCCTTGCGCGCCGACTCGATGTCCGCCACGGTTCCGCCCCTTCGTCATACCTGATCAATGCCTGGCCGATGCCTGACTGCCGGTGGTCAGATTAACGGTCGCGACGGATGGCGGTCGCGGCGGCCGGTAGTCGATCATGGGCGGGGGAGTCCGCCGCCCGGCGGACCACGGCCCGGACGGGGAGGCGGAACGGTCATGGATGACGCGCTGGCACGGATTCTGGCGGCTGCGGCGGACGGCCGGTTTCCCCCGCCGGACGGGTCGACGACCGTGGTGCGGCAGCCCTCGGCCCGGGACGCGGGAGTGCTGGCGTTCACCGCGCACTCGGTGGTCTTCACCGACGAGGACCCCGACTGGGTGCGGTCCGTGCTGGCCGGCACCCCCGGCGACGCGCTCGCCGCGACGATGAATCCGTACTTCCTGGGCGCGCTCATGGCCCGCGGCGGCCGGCACATGAACACCGTCGATCTGCTGACGGTCGCCCCCGCGCTGCCCGGCGGTCCGGGGATCGCGCTGCGGGAGATCGAGGACCCGGAGCATCCGCGGGTGGCGCGGGCGATGAAGTACCGCGACGAGGTCCGGGTCTGGGCCGCCGACGGCGGTGTGGTGATCCTGGGCCGGGGCGTCGCGGGGCGCTGGGAGACCGCGATCGAGGTGGCCGAGGAGTCGCGCGGCCGGCGGCTGGGCGAACGGCTCGCGCGGGCGGCCCGGCACCTGGTGCCGGACGCGGTGGTGTGGGCCCAGCAGTCGCCGGGGAACGCCCGCAGTGTGCGGACGTTCCAGGCGGCGGGCTATCGGCCGGTGGGCTCGGAGGCCCTGTTCGTCATGGGGTGAGTGCTCGTCGGATCAGCTGCGCCACGGCTTGTAGTGCGGGTTGTCGACGCACTCGTTCATGACCTCGGTCTTGGTCGCCCGGTCGATCGGGCACGCCCCGACGATGAACTCCCGGTCGACACCGCCGGGGAAGGCGACCTCCACCTGGTCGGCGTACTTGTGGGTGTCGCCGATCGTCCTGTTCACGTCGATGCCGCCGGGGGCGTCGATGTAGTAGTTGAACTCGCTCTTCCACTTCTTGTACAGGTCGTGGTCGTACGTGGTGGAGACGAACGGCGACGGCTGGTTGACCAGGACGTACTTCTCCAGGTCGTACTGGCCGTAGTCGATGTCCCTGGCGTGGAAGCCCTCGTCGAAGATGGTCGCCGGGCCCCGGCCGTCCGCCCGGTAGAGCTGGCGGCAGTTGTCCCGGTACGAGGGCTGCGGGGTGATCCGGTCGAGGTCCACCGGGTCGGCGGCGGCGAAGAGGTGGTCGGCGACGGCCGGGCAGCCACCGGGCTTGAACGCCGCGGCGGGGGCGACCGCGGGGGCGGCCTCCGTGGCGGCGGCCGGGACGAGCACGGCGGAGAGGGAGAGAACGGCGAGTGCGGCCCGGCGCCGCAGACGAGAAGTGATCATCATGTTGATCACTGTCCCGGCGGTACGGCACCGGGCCGTGGAACGTCACCCGAAGGCGAGCGTGTCAGGCGGAACGTTGACGCCGGTCGTCAGCGGAAGACGCCGGTGTGGCCGAGCGAGTACCGGCCGGGCTGCGGGTAGACGGCGAGTCCGTGCGGGCCGCTGCCCACCGGGATGCGGGCGAGCTGCTTGCCGGTGGCGGTGTCGATCGCGTACACCTCGGCGTTGTAACGTCCGCTCAGCCAGAGGACCTTGCCGTCCGCCGAGACCCCGCCCATGTCGGGGCTGCCGCCGCCGGGCAGCCGCCATTTCTTCGCCAGCTTGCGCTGTGCGAAGTCGAAGACGGAGATGGTGCCCTCGCCGCGGTTGGAGATGTACATCTCCTTGGAGTCGCGGCTGACGTAGAGGCCGTGGGCGCCCTTGCCGGTGCGCAGCAGCTTCGGGGTGGTGAACTTCTTGCCGTCCAGTACCCAGATCCCGTCGGCGATCATGTCCGCGATGTAGAACGTCCCGCCGTCCGGCGACAGTTTGACGTCCTGCGGCATCGCGCCCTTGAGCGGCAGCTTCTGCTGGGCGACGACCTTCATCTTCGCGGTGTCGACCTTGAGGAGTTCGCCGGAGAACTCGCAGGAGACGATGAAGTACCGGCCGTCGGGGGTGAAGTCGGCGTGGTTGACGCCCGCGCAGTCGACCGGGACGGTCTTGGCCGTCTTCATGGTGTGGGCGTCGCGGAAGACCAGCTGACGGTCCATCGAGGCCATCACCACGGCGTACTTGCCGTCCGGGGTGAAGTAGAGGTTGTACGGGTCGGAGACCGGTACCGTCGGGCCGGTCTTCCCGGTGGCCGGGTCGATGGCCGTGAGGCTGTCGCCGATGTCGTTGTTGACCCAGAGGGTCTTCAGGTCCCATGACGGGACGACGTGCTGCGGCTGGCGGCCGACCTTGATGGTCTTGACGACCTTGTACGTCGCGGGGTCGATCACGGTCACGGTGTCGGAGTTGGTGTTGGGGACGTACACCCGGGACGGGAAGTCCTTGACGACCGGCGACAGCTTTCCCGGCCGGTCGGCGGAGTAGACGTCCTTGGCGTCGAGCACCGGGGGCATCCCGGGGAGCCCCGGCGGTGCGGGCGGGGTGAGGCGGTCGGGCTTGACGGGCGGCGCGGCGGCCTCGCTGCCGACGGCCTGGACGTTCGCCTTCTCGGCCGAGGTGCCGCAGCCGGTGATTACGGCCAGCAGGACGCCCCCGAGCAGGGCCGCGGTGTGCTTGGTGGAGGGAGACATCAGGTCAGCAGCTCCGTGGTCGTCACCGCGCGCAGTCGGCGGCGGTCGATTTCGGTGAGGAGGAGGGGCAGGGCGGCGACCGTGTCCGCGTAGCCGAAGTGCAGGCTCACCACCGATCCGTTGCGGATCTCCCCGGCCACCTTGCGGGTGACGGCCGCGGCGCCGGGAGAGGTGAAGTCGAGGGAGTCCACGTCGTAGGAGAGGACGTGCGGGTAGCCCGCCCGGGCGGCCAGCCGCTGGACGAGCGGGGTGGCGTACCGGGTGCGTGAGGGCCGGAACCAGGTGCCGATGGAGCCGGTGAGCCTGCGCAGCCGCTGGGCGCAGCCGTCGATCTCCGCGTACGCCCGGGCCTCGCCCATCGTGGAGATGTCCACGTGGTGCTGGGTGTGGTTGCCGAGTTCGTGGCCGCCGTCGAGGATGCGCCGGGCCATCGTGGGGTGTTCGTCGAGCCAGCTGCCGACGGCGAGGACGGTGACCCTGGCGTGGGCCCGTTCGGCCTCGGCGAGCACGGTGCGGGCGATGGCGGGGTCGCCCTGGCCGTGGAAGGTGAGGGCGACGCGGGCGCGGTCGCGGGGGCCGTGGTCGATCTGGACCGGCTGTCCGGGGAAGCGGTGCGGTCCGGGCGCGGGGGCGGGGGACGGCGGCCGGGTGGTCGCGTCGGCGGGGTGCTTCGGGCTCACCGTGTCGGTGACGGTCCCGGCCGGTGGGCCGGCGGCGTCGTGGTCCGCGCATCCGGCGGCGAGGACACCGGCGAGGGCGGCCCCTGCTCCCGCGCGCAGGGCGCTGCGGCGGTGCACCGGAGTGTCGGAGGCGTTCATGTACAGACACGGTAGGGGTGAAATGAGAAGAAAATAACAATTTAGGCATATGGGCTAAGCGAATGAATCGCTCACCGAATCCCATAAATATTCACACTTTTACAGGCAAGTGACCCATCACACCTGCGATTCACCTTGAGAATGTCCCACTATGGCCGCGAATGTGCCACTTGCGCCTTTGGAGAAGAGGTCGCCCGTCTGCCATAGTCGGTCACACGACCGCATGACCCGAGCCCGGTCGTCACAAGCGGCCGTGAACACACCCCCCATTTCACGGCCCCCACACAGCAGCCCCCGAAGCGCCTCACCACGGCGGACCGGGGGCTGCTGTGCTTCCGGGCACCGGCCGGGGTCAGCGGTCGGAGATCCGCATCTCGAACCAGGTGGTCTTGCCCCGCGGCAGCAGATCCACGCCCCAGCGGTCGGAGAGCTTGTCGACGAGGAAGAGACCCCGCCCGCTGACGTCCATCTCCTGGACCGGCATCAGACAGGGCAGCCCGCGCGAGGGGTCGCGCACCTCGATCCTGATCCAGCCCCGGCGGCGCAGCATCCGTAACCCGAAGACCCGGGCGCCGGTGTGGCGCACCGCGTTGCCGACGAGCTCCGAGACGAGCAGCACGGCGTACTCGGCGGTCTGCGGGGAGAGCGCCCACTGGTGCAGCACCACGCACGAGGTGAGCCGTCGGGCGGTGGCCGCGGACTCCGGACGGGAGGGCAGCCTGACTTCACCCTCCGTCGGATTTCCGAACAACTCCAGCGCCTTGAACGCCTGTTCGTCCTCGACGACCGGCATCCAGCGCGCCGCTGTCGCACCACTGTGCGGTCGCGGCTGTTCCACACCCTCCAGGCCCGCCATGGAGACCATCATGGCCGCAAGACGGGTGCCCCGTGGCCGTTCCGGAGGAATCCGCCCCCCGGAACACACCGTTCCGTGAGCGTCGTCAGGCATATGCCGGTGGCAGAATGCGACCCACCAAAGCCCTGCTGACCTGCATGAACACCCTCTCCGACGGCGGTCGACCGGGCCATCGGGGAGCTGGACCTCAAGGTTGCCTCAAGGTCCAGCCAATCCGCCCGCACGGATGAACGCGCGTCAACCTGTGCCCAACTGGCGTTCGGTCAGAGGAACTTGGCCTTGCCCGGACCCTCTTCGACGAAGCTGCGCATTCCGCGCTCCCGGTCCTCGGTGGCGAACAGTCCGGCGAACCAGTTCCGCTCGATCGTGAGCCCGGTGTCGATGTCCGTCTCCAGGCCGGCGTCGATGGCTTCCTTGGCGGCACGCAGCGCCAGCGCCGGTCCCTTGGCCAGCTTGGCGGCCCAGGCGTGCGCCTGCTCGTACACCTCGGCGGCGGGCACCACCCGGTCCACCAGACCGATCGCCAGGGCCTCCTCGGCCCGCACGTGGCGGCCGGTGAAGATCAGGTCCTTGGCCCGGGACGGACCGATCAGCCGGGCCAGGCGCTGGGTGCCGCCCGCGCCCGGGATCAGCCCGAGCAGGATCTCGGGCTGGCCGAGCTTGGCGTTGTCGCCGGCGATGCGGAAGTCGGCGCAGAGCGCCAGCTCGCAGCCGCCGCCCAGCGCGTAGCCGGTGACGGCGGCGACGACCGGCTTGGGGATCCTGGCCACCGCGGTGAAGGAGTCCTGCAGCGCCTTGGACCGTACGACCATCGCCGGGTGGTCCATCGCCTGCATCTCCTTGATGTCCGCGCCCGCCGCGAACACCTTCTCGCCGCCGTAGAGGACCACGGCGCGCACGTCGTCGCGCCGGGTCGCCTCCTCGGCGAGTTCACGCAGCCGGTCCTGGGTGGCGACGTCCAGGGCGTTCATGGGCGGGCGGTCCAGCAGGATCGTGCCGACACCGTCGCGTACTTCGAGGTTTGCGGTCATGAGAGGCAGGTTAACTGCCGCTAACACGGGCGGGCCCGGTGCTGTTGGTCACAGCACCGGGCCCGCTCCGTACGGCTTGCGCGGAGGACTACTTGGTCCACTCCGACCAGGACATGTTCCAGCCGTTGAGGCCGTTGTCCGGCTGGATCGTCTTGTCGTGCGAGTTCTTCACGACCACGACGTCGCCGATGAGCGAGTTGTCGAAGAGCCAGGCGGCCGGGGTCTTCTTGCTCCAGGCGCCGCGCACGTCCTGCAGACCGACACAGCCGTGGCTGGTGTTGGTCGAACCGAAGATGCCGGACGCGCCCCAGTAGTTGCCGTGGATGAAGGTGCCCGAGGTCGACAGACGCATCGCGTGCGGCACGTCCTTGATGTCGTACTCGCCGCCGAAGCCGACGGTGTCACCGTTCATCCGGGTCACCTTGAGCTTCTCGCTGATGACCATCTGACCGTTGTACGTGGTGGTCGCCGGGGCGCCCGCCGAGATCGGGATGTCCTTGATCTGCTGACCGTCGCGGACGACCTTCATCCGGTGGGTGCTCGCGTCGACCGTGCTGACCTGCTTGCGGCCGATGGTGAAGGAGATCGTCTTGGCCTGCTTGCCGTAGACACCGGGGCGTCCCTCGACACCGTCGAGGTTGAGCTTCACGGTCACCTTGGTGCCCGCGGCCCAGTAATCCTCCGGGCGGAAGTCGAGCCGGTCGTTGCCGAACCAGTGGCCCTCGACCGGGACGGACGGCTCGGCCGTCACCTTGATGGCGTTCTCGACCGCGTCCGGGTCGGTGATGCCGCGGGTGAAGTGGATCGAGACGGGCATCCCGACGCCGACCGTGGCACCGTCCTCCGGGGTGTACTGCCCGATGAAGGTGTTCTGCGGGACCAGCGTGGTGAAGCTGGTGTCCTTGGCCGACTCACGGCCCTTGGAGTCCTTGGCGATCGCGTGGACCTTGTACTTGGTCGCGGCGGCCAGGTGCTGGTCCGGTGCCCAGCTCGCGCCGTCCGCCGCGATCTTCCCCGCGACCTCGGTGCCCTTGGGGTCCGAGACCTTGACCGTGGTCAGCTTCCCCTGGTCGGCCGAGACCTTCAGCGCCCCGCTGGTGGCCACGGAGTCCGCGCCGTCCTTGGGCGCGACGGTCACCACGGCCTGCGAGGCCGAGGTGTCCTCGGCCTTCCCCGCGCCGCCCTTGCCGCCGCCCGCGTCGTCTCCCCCGCCGCACGCCGTCACCGTCAACAGCAGTGCGCCCAGTACCAGAGCCAGCAGTCCGGTGGACCCTCGCCCGCCCCGCACGCCGTTCGCCCCGGCCGATGTCCCCGATATCGGCTGCCCGTTCAATGTGGTTGTCTCCCCTCACACGGCCTGGCCCCGCCAAGGCCCCCGGGAGCCCGAAGGCTCCCTCCCCCGCGCGCTGCACATGCACGCTCAGCGAAAGATAATCACACCGGCCGTGTGGAAATGACCCCCCGGATGTCACCGTTCAGTCCCAAGTTGTCCCGGGACTTCTGCCAGGTGGCACGGGACTCCGGGGCGGGGCGGCCCGGCGGGGCCTCAGCGCAGGGCGGAGCCGGCCTTCCACCGGGTCCAGTCGAGATTCCAGCCGCCGAGCCCGTTGTCCGGCGCGACCTTCTTGTCCTCGGAGTTGACGACCTCGACCACGTCGCCGATGAGCGTCCGGTCGTAGAACCGGCCGGCCGGGGTGTCGCTGCTGCCGCCCCGCACGTCCTCCAGCCCGACACAGCCGTGGCTGACGTTCTCCGAGCCGAAGATGCCCTCGTCCGACCAGTAGTTGCCGTGCAGGAAGGTGCCGGAGTCGGTGAGCCGGATGGCGTGCGGGACGTCCTTGATGTCGTACTCGCCGCCGAAGCCGACCGTGCGGCCGTCCATCCGGGTCACTTCGTGCATCTCGCTGACCACCATCTTCCCGTTGTACGTGGTCGTCTTCCCCGCGGCGCCCGCCGTGATCGGAATGGTGGAGACGAGTTCCCCGTCGCGGCGCACCTCCATGGTGTGCGCGGCCGCGTCGACCAGGGACGACTGCGAGCGGCCGATCTGGAAGACGACCTTCTTGTCCTGGGTTCCGTACACGTGCGGCGCGCCCTCCACGTCGCGCAGCGCCATCTCGACGGTCACCTCGGTGCCCGGCTTCCAGTACTCGGCGGGGCGGAAGTCGAGCCGGTCCGCGCCGAACCAGTGCCCCACCACCTCGACCGGCGGTACGGCCGTCACCTTGATGGCCCGCTGCACGGCCGCGCGGTGGGTGACCGGCCGGCTGAAGTCGAAGGAGACGATCATGCCGGTGCCCACCGTGGACCGGTTCTCCGGTTTGAAGTAGCCGATGAAGCGGTGCTTGGGAACGAGCGTGGTGAAGGTGCTGTGGCGGGTGGTGCGGTTCCCCGAGCCGTCCACGGCCACCGCGTCCACGGTGTACTTGGCGCCGAGCCTGATCCGGCCCTCGCTCCCCCGGGGCGCCCAGGAGCGCCCGTCCCGCGCGATCTCGCCCGGCACCGCCCGGCGCCGCGCGCCCTCGGTCCGGGTCACCTCGACGCTCTCCAGCCGCCCGTCGGGGGCCTTCACCGCGAGCCGCCCGTCCGGGCCGATGTTCTTGGCCCCGTCCCGCGGGGTGACCTGGATCGCCTCCTGCGGCGGGCCCGCAGACCCGCCGAAGATCGATCCGGTGCCGGTGCAGCCGGTCAGTACGGCCAGCACGACGAACAATCCTGCCCATGTCGGCGCGGTGGCCCTGCTCGCCACCGCCCTCTTCGCTACGTGGTTCACGCCCGCCCAACGACGGGGGCCGGTCGGGGGAAACGTGAGTGCGGGCGCCCGGGTGGGCAGAAACAGGGGGAGGACCACATTCGGGGAGCCGCGGCCGGGACGCCGTGCGCTCCTTTTCGGTGCCGGTCCCCACGAGCCGCGGGAGGCGAGCAGGTGTCGAGCGCAGCCGAGCAGGAGGCAGTGCGGGAGCCGGGTACGGCCGCCGGGAGCAGGGCCGTACGGGGGCGGCCGCCCGTCGTGTGGCCCGGCGCCCCGAGCCCGCTGGGGGCCCGGTTCCGGGTCGGTCCCGACGGGGTCGCGGGCACCAACTTCGCGCTCTGGGCCGGTGGTTCGGATTCCGTCGAGCTGTGTCTCTTCGACGAGGACGGGACCGAGCGCCGGCTCGCGCTGACCGAGCTGACCCATGAGATCCGGCACGGCTTCGTACCGGGGGTGCGGCCGGGGCAGCGCTACGGCTACCGGGTGCACGGCCGCTGGGATCCCTGGACCGGGGCCCGCTGGAATCCGGCGAAGCTGCTCCTCGATCCCTACGCGCGGGCGGTCGACGGCACTTTCACTCTTCCGCCGGAGGTGTACGGCCATGTGAGGGACTGGCCGGAGCAGCATGTCGCCGACACCGTCCGCGACGAGCGGGACTCCGCTCCGTACGTTCCCAAGGGGGTCGTGGTCCATGACGACGACGACTGGGCCGAGGACCACCGGCCGAAGACCCCGTGGGCGGACTCCGTCATCTACGAGCTGCATGTGCGCGGCTTCACCGAGCGGCACCCCGGCATCCCCGAGGAGCTCCGGGGCACGTACGCCGGTCTCGCCCATCCGGCGGCCGTCGGGCATCTGCTGCGGCTCGGGGTGACGGCGGTGGAGCTGCTGCCGGTGCACCAGTTCGCCCACGAGGACCATCTGCTGAGACGCGGTCTGCGCAACTACTGGGGCTACAACTCGATCGGCTACTTCGCCCCGCACGCCGACTACTCGGCGAGCGGCACGGCGGGCGGCCAGGTCGGCGAGTTCAAGCGGATGGTCCGGGCGCTGCACGACGCGGGGATCGAGGTGATCCTCGACGTGGTCTACAACCACACGGCGGAAGCGGGCGAGCTCGGTCCGATGCTGTCGCTGCGCGGCATCGACAACCGCGGCTACTACCGCCTCCAGCCCGACGCCCGCCGCTACGCCGACTACACCGGCTGCGGCAACACCCTGCACGTGGTCCAGCCGCACGTACTGCGGCTGATCACCGACTCGCTGCGCTACTGGGTGACGGAGATGGGCGTCGACGGCTTCCGCTTCGACCTGGCGGCCGCGCTGGCCCGCTCCATGCACGACGTCGACATGCTCTCGCCGTTCCTCGCGGTGATCGCCCAGGACCCGGTGCTGCGCCGGGTGAAGCTGATCGCCGAGCCGTGGGACGTCGGCAGCGGCGGCTACCAGGTGGGCGCCTTCCCGCCGCTGTGGACCGAGTGGAACGACCGCTACCGGGACGCCGTGCGGGACTTCTGGCGCGGCGCCCTGCCCGACGTACGGGACCTCGGCTACCGGCTGACCGGGTCCAGCGATCTCTACGCCTGGGGCGGCCGGCGCCCGTACGCCTCGGTCAACTTCGTCACCGCGCACGACGGCTTCACCCTGCGCGACCTGGTGAGTTACGAGCAGAAGCACAACGAGGCCAACGGCGAGGGCAACCGGGACGGCACGAACGACAACCGGGCCTGGAACTGCGGTGCCGAGGGCGAGAGCGAGGACCCCGCCGTCAACGCGCTGCGCCGCCGCCAGCTGCGCAACCTGCTGACCACACTGCTGCTGTCGACGGGCGTGCCGATGCTGGTCGCGGGCGACGAGATGGGCCGTACGCAGGGCGGCAACAACAACGCGTACTGCCAGGACAACGAGACGGGCTGGCTGGACTGGTCGCTGCTCGAACAGCCCGGATGGCGGGAGCTGACCGAGCTGACGGCGCGGCTGCTGCGGCTGCGCCGCACCCACCCGGTGCTGCGCCGCCGGGCCTTCTTCTCCGGGCTGCCGCAGGCGGCGGACGGGCTGCGGGACCTGGCGTGGTTCACCCCGCGGGGTACGGAGATGACCGAGGGCGACTGGTACGCGCCGGCCGCCACGGTCGGCCTCTTCCTCTCCGGGCGCGACATCCCCGGCCGGGACGCACGGGGCGAGCAGATCACCGACGACAGCTTCCTGGCGATCCTGCACGCCGACCACCGCCCGGCCGGATTCCGGCTGCCCGGACCGCCGTGGGCGCAGAGCTACGAACTGGTCCTGGACACCTCGCGGGAGGACCAGACCGCGGCCCCCGGCACCGTCCACCCGGGCGACGCGACGCTGACCGTGCCGCCCAGGTCGGTGCTGCTGCTGCGCGTCGAGGAGTGAGCGGGTGCGGGCGGCCGGGTCAGCCGAGGATGCCCCGGTCGTAGCCGATCGCCACGGCGGCGGCCCGGTCCTTGGCGCCCAGCTTGGCGAAGACATGGGTGAGATGGGTCTTCACGGTCGCCTCGCTGATGAACAGTTCGGCGGCGATCTCCCGGTTCGAGGTGCCCTTCGCGACGAGCTCCAGCACCTCGCGCTCACGGCCCGACAGCGCCTCGCTGCCCGCGGCCGCCGGGGTGCGCACCCGTGAGATGAGCCGGGAGGCGACAGTGGGCGAGAGCACGGTGCGGCCGTCGGCGGCGGCACGGACGGCGGTGAACAGTTCGTCGCGGGGCGCGTCCTTGAGCAGGTAGCCGGTCGCCCCGGCCTCGATCGCGGGCAGCGTGTCGGAGTCGGTGTCGTACGTGGTGAGCACCAGCACCTTGGACCGGGCACCGCGCCCGGTCAGCTCCGCGATGGCGGCGACCCCGCCGCCGCCCGGCATCCGCAGGTCCATCAGGACGACGTCGGGGTCGAGCCGGCCCACCATCTCGACCCCTTCCAGCCCGTTCGACGCCTCCCCCAGCACCCGGAAGTCCGGGGCCGAATCGAACATGCCGCGCAGACCGTCCCGTACGACGGGATGGTCGTCGACGACGACGAGTGTGATGACGCGTGCGGGTTCCTGAGCCATGGCAGGTCAACCGTACTGGTCATCGGCCGTACCGGACCAGGGGCACCCGGACGCTGACCGCCGTGCCCCGGCCCGGTTCCGTCTCCACCTCGACCGTGCCCGCGATGCGCTCGGCGCGGGCCCGCATGCCGCCGAGCCCGAAGCCGCCCGCACCGCCGGCCGGCGGCAGGGCGGACGGGTCGAAGCCGCAGCCGTCGTCCCGTACGTCCAGGGTGAGTTCGTCGCCCATGAACGACAGCGTTACCCCGGCCCGGGAGGCCCCGGCGTGGCGGCCGACGTTGGCGAGGGCCTCCTCCGCGATCCGCAGGAGGGTGGCGGCGATCTCGTCGTGGACCGGCTCGACGGTGCCGGTGACGGTGAACTCGGCCCGGACTTCGTGACGTTCCGCCCAGTCGGTGACCGTGCGCTTCAGCGCGCCCGGCAGGTCGTCGTGTTCCAGCGCCGAGGGGACCAGGTCGTGGACCGAGCGGCGGGCCTCGCCGAGGCTGTGCCGGGCGAGCGTGGCGGCGCGGTCCAGATGTACCCGGGCCAGCGCCGGGTCGGTCTCGCCGATCGAGGTCACCACCTGGAGCTGGGCGATGATGCCGGTCAGGCCCTGGGCCAGGGTGTCGTGGATCTCGGCGGCGAGCCGGCGGCGCTCGTCGGCGACACCCGCCTCGCGGGCCTGGACAAGGAGTTGGGCGTGCAGCCCGGCGTTCTCCGCCAGGGCCTGTTCGAGGCGGGCGTTGGCCGACTCCAGTTCGGCGATGGTGTCGACCTGGGTGCGGGCGTGGTCGGCCTCGCGGTCGCCGATCCTGGCGAAGACCATGCTGAGCGTTCCGTGCAGACCCAACAGGGCGGCGAAGGCGACCCAGTTCATCGGGGAGACCGGCGGCAGGCCGCTGCCGCACTGCGCACCCGCCATGATGACGGCGGTGACCAGCAGCCCGGGGCGGACCGCCCGGGTCGGGAGCAGCCGCCCGGTGTCGAAGTACCCGAGGATCGCGTACACGGAGAAGAACGCGTTGCACCAGGTCAGTGCGAAGGCGATCAGGGTGCGGGCGACGTAGTAGCACTGCGGCGTCCGCGACCAGGGGACGACCGTCGGCCCGACCCGCCCCCACCAGAGCTGGAGGGCGAGAGCGACGGGCACCAGCACCGCGGCGGCGTACACGTCCGCGCGGTCCATGATGAACGAGGCGCTCACGGCCGAGACGCAGGTGCTCAGGCCGAGGAACCCGTAGGGCCCGTACCTGAAGAACCGTTCCCATCCGTGCTCGGCGTTCACCGTGTCGTTCCGGTGCGCCGTCGCCGTGTCCCACGCCTTCATGGGGTGCAGTCTCCCCGTCCCCGGCGTCCTGGTCACTCCCAGCGGAAGAGACGGGCCGCGAGGAAGGTCACCAGAGCCGTCCACAGCGCCATCACGCCGAGCTGGGCGAAGCCGGGCCAGCCGCCGGACGCCGCCCGGTCCAGCGCCTCGGAGGCGGCGCCGAACGGGGTGAACCGGACGATGGTGCGCAGGGTGTCGGGCATGCTCTGCACCGGGATCCAGACCCCGGCGGTGAACATCATCAGGAGGTAGACGACCGAGCTGATGGCGGCGGACGCCTTGGCCGTACGGGCGAGGGCGCAGAGCAGCGAGCCGAGCGCCAGCACGCTCGCCACGGCCAGCAGCAGCGCCAGGGCGTAGCCGAGCGGCTGCCCGGGCAGTGCGACGCCGAAGCCGATTCGGCCGACGGCCATCGCCAGTGCGGCGGAGCCCAGGGCGGCGACGCCGTGCAGCGCGATCTGCGCGGTGAGCAGCGCGGAGGGGCGTACCGGGGTGGTGGACATCCGGCGCAGGATGCCGCGTTCGCGGTAGCCGGTGAGGACCGGCGGCATGGCCTGGAGCCCGGCCATGATCATGCCGAGCAGCACCGCCACCGGTACGTAGAGGTCGATGACGCGCCGTCCCGCGAGTTCGTCGGTGTGCTCCCGGAAGGAGGGGATGAGACCGAGGATCGTCAGGAGCACGGTCGGGAAGACCATGATCCAGAACAGGCTGCCGGGTTCGCGGAGGAAGAGCCGGATCTCGGAACGGAGCACCGCACGGTGCGCGGAGGCGGCGGAGGCCGTCGCGGGGGCCGTCGCCGGGGCGGGGTTCGCCGTGGTCATCTCAGACAGCCTGTTCTGTGAGGTCGAGGAAGGCGTCGTCGAGCGTCGCCTCGGAGACGCGGAGCCGGTGTGCGGTGATGCGGTGCCGGGCCAGCAGGGAGATCACCGCGTTGACCGTCTCGTCGGTGCCGCTGATGACGATCCGGTCGCCCTCGCGCTCCAGGGAGGCCGCGCCGGGCAGCTGCCCCAGCTCGGTGTCGGTGAGCGGCCGCGAGGGGGTGAAGGAGATGACCGTGGAGCTGCCCGAGCTGCCGATCAGGCCGGACGGGGTGTCGAGGGCGACGACCTTCCCCTTGTCGATGACGGCGATCCGGTCGCAGAGCTGTCTGGCCTCCTCCATGAAGTGGGTGACCAGCAGGACGGTGACGCCGCTGTCGCGTACGTCCTCGATCAGCTTCCAGGTGTCCCGGCGGGCCCGCGGGTCCAGGCCGGTGGTCAGCTCGTCGAGCACCACCACCCGCGGTCCGCCGACCAGGGCGAGCGCGATGGACAGCCGCTGCTTCTGGCCGCCGGAGAGTTTGGCGAACCGGGTGCCGTACACGGTGTGCAGGCCGAGCCGTTCGGCGAGCTCCCGCCAGTCGGCGGGGTCCGGGTAGAAGGCGCTGTACAGTTCGAGCGCCTCGGCCACGGTGAGTTTGGGCTGGAGTTCGCTCTCCTGGAGCTGGGCGCCGAGCAGCCCGGTGACCCGGTCGTGGTCGGCGACGGGGTCGAGACCGGCGACGCGGACCCTGCCCGCGTCGGGGATCCGCAGCCCCTCGACGCACTCGACGGTGGTGGTCTTGCCCGCGCCGTTGGGGCCGAGGATCCCGAAGATCTCCCCCTCGTCGACGGCGAAGCTCACGCCGTCGACCACGGGGCGCCCGGCGTAGGACTTGCGCACCCCGTCCACTTCGATGATTGCCATGCCCACGAGCATCGGGGCGCGGCGGCCGGCGCACCATCGTCCATCGCGCTCGAAGCGGCGTCGGCCGATCGGTTGATACGGGCTACGACCTGCGGGACCGTGCCCCGGTCGGCGCCGGTCGGCCGAAAAACCACATGAGCGGTGTCAGGGGTGAACCGTAGTCTCGGCTGTGATGCCCAAAGAACATGCAGAGCCCAAGGATCGGTCCACGGTTCAGTCCCTGTTGCGGCTGTGGCCCTATGTGAAACCGGTACGGCACCGGCTGTTCGGCGCCGCGCTGGTGGCGGTCGCCGCGTCCTGTATCGCCCTGGTGATCCCCCTCGTACTGAAGTGGATGGTCGACGGCCCGGTGGCGGACCGGGACCCCGGCGGGGTCTGGCTCGGGGCGCTGTATCTGCTGTTGCTGGGCATCGGTGAGGCCGCGCTCTTCGGGGTGCGGCGGTGGATGGTGGCGCGGCCGCTGGCCGGGGTCGAGGCCGCGATGCGGGCCGATCTGTACCGGCATCTGCAACGGCTGCCGGTGGCCTTCCACGACCGCTGGGCGTCGGGGCAGCTGCTCTCTCGCGCGACCACGGACCTGATGCTGCTGCGTCAGTTCCTGGCCTTCCCGCTGACGTTCCTGGTGGTCAACGGGGTAACGATCCTGATCGGCTTTGTCATTTTGCTGATGCAGCAGTGGGCGCTGGGGCTGGTGCTGCTCATTCCGGTCGTTCCGCTGATGATCATCTGCTCGGCCTTCGAGACGAAGTTCTCGGTCGTGGCGCGCAAGGCCCAGGACCAGGTCGGCGATCTGACGACGGTCGTCGAGGAGAGTGTGCTCGGCATCCGGATCATCAAGGGCTTCGGCCGGCACCGCAGCCAGGCCCGCGCCTTCCGCACCCTCTCGCAGCGGCTGCGCACCACGGAGCTGGGCAAGGCCCGGCTCCTGGCGGCCATCTGGGGCGCGGTCACCGTGATTCCGGAGCTGGCCATCGGCGCGGCGCTGGTGCTCGGCACCGTTCAGGTCGCGGACGGCGAGCTCTCCGCGGGCACCCTGGTCGCCTTCCTCTCCACCGCGCTCGCGCTGCGGTGGCCGGTCGAGTCGATCGGCTTCCTGCTGGCGATGAGCCAGGAGTCGGCGACGGCCACCGAGCGGTACTTCGAGGTGATGGACGTGGCCGAGGAGGACGACACGTCCGGCGCGGACGGGCCCGTTGCGGGCAGCGGCCCGGCGCGGGGCGAAATGGTCTTCGAGGGCGTGGAGTTCCGCTATCCCGACGCGGAGCCCGGCTCCGTACCCGTGCTGTCCCGGATCGATCTGCGGATCCGGCCCGGCGAGACGATGGCGCTGGTCGGGGCCACGGGTTCCGGCAAGACGACGCTCACCGCCCTGGTCCCGCGGCTGCACGAAGCCACCGCGGGGCGGATCACCCTGGACGGTACGGACATCACCGCCATGTCCCGGGAGCAGCTGCGCGAGCTGGTGTCGGTGGCCTTCGAGGAGCCGACGCTCTTCTCGGCGAGCGTCGGGGAGAACGTGCTGATGGGCGACGACGGCGCCGGGGAGGAGGAGTTGCGCAGGGCGCTGGCCATCGCCCAGGCGGACTTCGCGCACCAGCTGCCCGAGGGCGTCGGCACCCAGGTCGGTGAGCAGGGGCTCAGCCTCTCCGGCGGCCAGCGGCAGCGGCTCGCGCTGGCCCGCGCGGTGGTCGGCCGGCCGCGCTTCCTGGTGCTGGACGATCCGCTCTCCGCGCTGGACGTGCACACCGAGGCACTGGTGGAGGCCGCCCTGCGGCAGGTACTGGCGGAGACCACGGCGATCGTGGTCGCGCACCGGCCGTCCACCGTGATGCTCGCGGACCGGGTGGCGCTGCTCTCGCAGGGCCGGATCGCCGCCGTCGGCACCCATCAGGAACTGCTGCGCAGCAGCCCCGAGTACGCCTGGCTGATGTCGGGCGCGGAGGGCGCGCCGGACGCCCCGGACGCGCCCGCCGAGGACGCCTTCCCCGCCGAGAAAGGCCTCACCCGATGACCAGTACGACGACCACGGACACAGTCCCCGCCGAACCCACCGGGAGCGCCGCGAACGCCGACGGCGCCGGGGACCGGTTCGACCGGGACGATCTGCCCACCCCGGCCGGTGCGACCGGGGCACTGCTGAGTTCGCTGCTGCGGCCGCACAAGGCCCGGGTGGTGGTCGCCGCGCTGATGCTGCTGGTCCAGCAGGCCGCGGTGCAGGCCGGACCGCTGCTCGTCGCGTACGCCATCGACAGCGCGGTGCCCGCGTTCCGGGACGAGCGGTACGGGCCGCTGATCGCGGTGGCGGTCGGGTACGCGTTGTGCTCGTCGGCGGCCGGGGGCATGCAGTACGCGTTCATCAGGATCTCCTACCGGCTCAACCAGGACGTGCTGCTCGATCTGCGCGGACGGATCTTCCGTCATGCGCAGGCGCTCAGCGTGGACTTCCACGAGCGCTACACCTCGGGCCGGCTGATCTCCCGTTCCACCACGGACGTGGAGTCGCTGCGGGAGCTGCTCAGCGAGGGGCTCCAGGAACTGATCGTCGTCGTCCTGTCCTTCGTCTCCATCTCGCTGATGCTGCTCTGGCTGGACTTCGGCCTGGGCGCGCTGGCCGTGCTCTCCCTCGTACCGCTGTATCTGCTGGTGCGGCGCTTCCAGCGGCGGGCCGGGGTGCTGTACTCCGGGCGGTCCACGGCGATCGCCGCGGTCATCGTGAAGTTCGCGGAGACGATGAACGGCATCCGTCCCGTCCAGGCGTTCCGCCGCGAGCCCGTGAACGACGCGCACTTCGAGGACCTCAACAACACGCACCGGTGGGCGAACGGCTCCGCGATGCTGGAGATGGGGCGCTACGTCGTCGGCTCCCGGCTGGTCGCCAACACGGCGGTCGCCGGAATGGTGCTCTGGGGCGCGTACCGGGTGGCGTCGGGCACCCTGGCGCTCGGCGTGCTGGCCGCGGCCGTGCTCTATCTGCGCCGGCTGTACGACCCGATCGACCGGCTCGGCATGTTCCTCAACTCCTACCAGTCGGCCGCGGCCTCGCTGCAGAAGATCGCGGGGCTGCTGGCCCAGACCCCGTCCGTCCCCGAGGCGTCGGACCCGCGCGAGCTGCCGCCCCTGACCGGTGAACACCCGGGCCGCGAGGTCGTGTTCGACCAGGTGCGCTTCGCCTACCGCACCGGCGGCGAGGTGCTGCCCCGCTTCGACCTGACGATCCCGGCCGGCCAGACCGTCGCCGTGGTCGGATCGACGGGCGCGGGCAAGTCGACGCTGGCCAAGCTGCTGGCCCGCTTCTACGACCCGACGGACGGACGGGTGCTGCTCGACGGCACGGACCTGCGGGACCTGGACGTGCCGGAGCTGCGGCGGGGTGTGGTGATGGTGACCCAGGAGGCGTTCCTGTTCTCCGGGACGGTCGCCGAGAACATCGCGATCGGCAGCCCGGACGCGACCCGCGCGGAGATCGAGCAGGCCGCCAAGGCGATCGGCGCGCACGACTTCATCAGCGGGCTGCCCGACGGGTACGACACGGACGTACGCAAGCGGGGCGGCCGGATCTCGGCCGGTCAGCGCCAGCTGGTCGGCTTCGCCCGCGCCCTGCTCGCCAACCCGGCGGTCCTCATCCTCGACGAGGCGACCAGCTCCCTGGACGTCCCCGGCGAACGGGCGGTGCAACGGGCCATGGACACGGTGCTGCACGGCCGCACCGCGGTGGTCATCGCCCACCGCCTGTCGACGGTGGAGATCGCGGACCGGGTCCTGGTGATGGAGCACGGCCGCATCGTGGAGGACGGCACCCCCGCCGAACTCGTCGCCGGGACCGGCCGCTTCGCCGGTCTGCACCGGGCGTGGCGGGAGAGCCTGACGTGACGTGGCGGGAATGGACGGGGCGGGGCGGGCTCCACGATCCGCGACTTCACCGGCAGCAAAGGAATGCGCCATGCCCAGTCAATTGAACGGGAATTCGCCGCGAAGTACTCGTACGGCGGGGGCGACCACCACCTCGTCCGCGGAAACAAGGGCCGCCTGACCAGCGAGGAGCACCCGAAGGGCATCAGCATCAAGTCCATCAAGTGGACGTCGAGCCGACCTGACCGCCGCGCCGGGTCACGGCCGCCGGGGCGAGTGGCGGCCGTCCAGGGGCGACCGCCTACGGAACCGGGGTACCGGGGGCCGACAGGGCGATCGCCCCGGCGGGGCACAGGTCGGCGGCCCGGCGGACCGCGTCCCGTGTCCCGGCGGGCGGCTCGGGTCGCAGCACGATCGCCCTGCCGTCGTCCTCGTCCTGGTCGAACACCTCACCGGCGGTGAACACGCACATTCCGGAGCCGACGCAGCGCCCGGCGTCCACGGTGACCCTCATGGCTCAGGCCTCCCAGGTGACCGGGAGGCTCTTCACCCCGTAGATGTCCGCGGTCTCCGGACGCAGGGCAACCTCCTCCGGCGGCACGGCCAGACGCAGCGCGGGAAAGCGGTTGAACAGCGCGGGGAAGGCGACCTTCATCTCGACGCGGGCCAGCTGCTGCCCCAGGCACTGGTGGATGCCGTGCCCGAAGGCCAGGTGCCCGCCGCCCTGCCTGTGAAGGTCGAGCGCGTGGGGATCGGTGAAGCGCTCGGGGTCGCGGTTGGCGGTGTTGTACGAGAGGATCACCCGCGATCCGGCCTCGATGGTCCTGCCACCCACCTCTACGTCCTCCAGCGCCGTCCTCATGAACGTCTTGGCGACGCTGAGGTACCGCAGCAGTTCCTCCACGGCCCGGTCGGCGAGCGCGGGATCGGCGCGCAGCGCGGCCAGTTGCTCCGGGTTGCGCAGCAGCGCGAAGGTGCCGAGGGACAGCATGTTCGCGGTGGTGTCGAGCCCGGCCGCCAGCAGGAGCAGGGCCATCCCCCTCAGTTCCTCGTCGGTCAGATCGCTGTCGACGAGGTCGCTGAGCACGTCGTCGGTGGGGTTCGCACGCTTGGCGGCCACCAGCTCCGCGAGGTAGTTCTGGGTCGCGGTATAGGCCGCGATCAGGTCCTCGTCGCTGGTCTCCCCGTTCATGAACGAGTCGACCTGCTCCTGGAAGGACTCCCGGTCCTGGTACGGCACTCCCAGCAGTTCACAGATCACGATGGCGGGGATGGGCTTGGCGAACGCGGTCACCAGGTCCGCCGAGGGCCCGGCCGCCTCCATGGCGTCCAGGTGGTCGGCGGTGATCTGCTCGATGCGCTCGGTGAGCAGCCGCATCCGCCGCACGGTGAACTTGCCCATCAGCGGCTTCCGATAGCGGCTGTGCTGGGGCTCGTCCATGAGCAGGAACTCTCCGGGCGGCGCCGGGGGTGCCTTCATGTCTCCGTAGTCGATGGTCGGATGGAGCATGAACTCCCTGCGCGAGCTGAACCGCGAGTCGGCCAGGACCGACCTGACCAGGTCGTATCCGGTGATCAGCCAGCCGGGTTCTCCGCCGGGGAAGGTGTAGTGGCTGATGGGGCCGTGCCGGTGGGCGTCGAGCAGCTCGGCCGGCGGGTCGAAGGGGCAGCCGGACCGGCGCTCCGCCGGCATCGTCGTGACGGTGTGCAGTAACTCACCCATGATCATTTCCCCGTCCATCTCGCGATAGTACGCGTTTGGCGATGCTTGAAAGCTACGTCGCATTCAGAATTCCTGTCAATCGACGGAAATGCATTCATGCAGGTCAACAGTCATAAATTGATGCAATGACGATGCGGTCGAATGCAATATCGCGTTGCAATGAATGACGGCGAAAGCAATACTGACGGCATGCCAGGAGAACGGTTGACCGAGCAGGACCGCCAGCGCATCGCGGCCGGAATCGCCGAGGGGCTCTCCTACTCCGAGATCGCGAGACGGCTCGACCGGCCGCCCTCGACGATCAGCCGGGAAATCGCCCGCAACGGCGGCTCCGGCGGCTACCGGCCCCAGCAGGCGCACCGGGCGACGGGCCTGCGGGCGCGGCGTGGCACACCGGCACCCTCGCGCGCGGCCGCGTCACCGGACGACACGGTGGGAGAGGAGATCATCGAGGCGGCGGTCCGGGCGGGGCTGCCGAGGATGATGGCGCGCGTGCACATGGACCTGCTGCTGTCCGAGGAGGGCAGGCGCACCGCGGCCGAACTGACCCGCAGGCTGAAGGTCAGCCCCGCCTCCGTCTCCCTGGCCGTGAACTACCTCGTGCAGCACGGCTACGTCCGGCGCGAACGCGATCCGCAGCGGCGGCGCGATGTCTACGTGATCGACGACGAGGCCTGGTACCAGTCCGTCGTGCTCAGCGCGCGGCAGACCCTCGAAACGGCGCGGTCCGCGATGACCATGGCGGAGGCGTCCGGGCCGGACAGCCCCGTGGGGCAGCGGATGGCCAAGGCGGGGGCATTCCTGGAGCGGGTCAGCCTGGACATGCTGGAGTCGGCCGACCGTTCGCGCGGCCTCCTGGCGTGATGCACCCCTGGTAGGGTCCGCCGGGAACTTCCACAACGCGATGGAGATGCTGCATGAGGCTGCTCCCGTTGTTCCTCCGCCGGCCGATCGAGGCGGTGTACGAGCGCCGACTGGCCGCCACGCTGGCGGGGCTGCCACGGCCCCAGCATGTCGGGATCATGCTCGACGGCAACCGGCGCTGGGCTCGGCAGGCGGGTCACACGGACGTCCGGGAGGGGTACCGGGCGGGCGGCGCCAAGACGACCGAGTTCCTGGGCTGGTGCGCTGCCGACGGAATCGAGCGCGTGACCCTCTTCATGCTCTCCGACGACAACCTCGGGCGCCCCGCCGAGCAGCTCGGCCCGCTGATCGAGATCATCGAAGAGACCGTCCGGGACATCACGGCCGCAGACCGCTCCTGGGAGGTCCAGGTGATCGGCTCGCTCGACATGCTGCCCGGCGCCAGTGCCCGAGTGCTCAAGGAGGCCGCCGCCACGACCACGGGGCGCGGCGGGCTCAAGGTGGACGTCGCGGTGGGCTACGGCGGCCGGCGGGAGATCGTCGATGCGGTGAAGAGCGCCTTCGAGGAGCACATCGCTGCCGGTGGCGACCCTGCCGAGCTGGTCGAGCGGTTCGAGATCGAGGACATCTCCCGGCATCTGTACTCGCCGACGGCCGACCACACCGACTTCATCATCCGGACCTCCGGAGAACAGCGGCTGTCCGGCTTCCTTCTCTGGCAGTCCGCGTACGCCGAGATGCACTGGGTGGACTGCTACTGGCCGGCTTTCCGTCACGTGGACTTCCTGCGCGCACTTCGCTCGTACGCGAGTCGTGAACGGCGATTCGGCAAATGACCGTCTTCGGCGCCGGGGAGACGGTCAGACGGCGCCGAACTCCCCGGCCTTGATGCCCGCCACGAACGAGGCGAACGACACGACGGAGGCATTCAACGCCGGGCCGGTCACGTTCTTCGAGTCGCGGACGGGAACCACGCCGAGCGAGCCGACGAAGTTTGCGGCGACCTCGACACAGGCGCCGCCGTTGCTGCTGTAGGAGGACTTGAACCAACGGGGGGACTCGGTCGTCACGGGATGCCCTTTCGTAGCCGCTTGAAGCCCCGTCACGCTCCCGGCGGATCGCCAGGGAGCATGACGGGGCTCACGTCGCACTCGGTATCAGTACCCGCGAAGCCGACCGGTCAGACGGCGCCGAACTCTCCGGCCTTGACGCCCGCCACGAACGAGGCGAACGACGCGGCGGAGGTGTTCAGCACCGGGCCGCCAGGATTCTTCGAGTCGCGGACGGGGACCACGCCGAGCGAGCCGACGAGGTTGGCGGCGACCTCGATGCACTGGCCGCCGTTCTCGCTGAATGAGGACTTGAACCAACGGGGGGACTCGGTCGTCACGGGGTGCCCTTTCGTAACTGGCTGATCATGGCCACGGACGCCGCTCGCGACAGCGCTTCGGCCTGCAGTTGATGGTAGTCCGTCAGGATGGGCAACACAGATGGGCTGTCCCGCTCAAGATGGCCCCGATTGGCAGACTCTGCGTACGACATGAGCGAACGGTCCGGCATCGTGAGCACGGTCACCGGCAAGGTCATCGGGCGACGAACTCCGATGTTGAATGGGGCGACTTGGAGCACGGTGTTCGGCAGCTCCGCAAACTCGATCAAGCGAGCAAACTGCACGTCCATGAGCGAGCCGTCCCCGATGGGGCGGAGGAGACAGCTTTCGTCCAGCACGACGAAAACCAACGGGGGTGGCGTTCGTGCGAGCGATGCTTGGCGCTGCGCAACCAGCGCAATCCGCTCGTCGGCTTGCTCCCGCGAGGCAACGCCTCGCTTCACCGTGCTGTCTCCGAGCGCTGATGCGTACTCCGGCGTCTGGAGCAGGCCGGGTATGACGCCGACTTCGTAGAGCCTGATCTCTACTGCGCGCGCCTCGTGAGTGACGTACTCCGGAAACCCCTCAAGCAACGCTCTGTGTCTGACGGCCCGGCTCTGACGTTCGAACCGGCCTCCGGTTCCAAATGTCCTGTCAGCACTTGCTGCGAACTGTTGAGTTGGTTTCCGTCGCCCAGTTTCAACAGCAGAAATGTGAGCCCCGGAGCACCCCATGCGCTCGCCGAGTTCGTCCTGAGTCCAGCCGCGCTCATCCCGCAAGCTGCGAAGACGTGCCCCGAACGCCGCACTCGGCGACCGATCGGGGTCCAGATCCTTTCGGTTCACCATCTGTCACCTAACTTGCCTGTCAATCTACGTAAGTTGAAGACCCCCCGACTCTAAGCCACGCTGATCCCCCTTGGTAGCGGAACCGTTACGGAGAGGAGTGGCCCATGTCTGCGCAAGACAGCCCCCTGAGCGAGCAGAAGCCCCCACAAGTCCCCGCCCCCGGCACGATGTTGGTGGACACCAGCCGTCGCGACCGGGTGGGTGAGTTCCGGGGAGTGGCCGGCCCGTACTGGTCCCTGCGGCCGGTCTGCGGCGGGACGGAGTGGGAGGCGGAGCCCGTATACGTACGGGAGCCCAGTCCCATAGAGCGGTTGCGGGCCGAGATCTCGCGGCGCAATGCCCGGAGCGAGGGGCGGATCCTGTGACCGGCGATGTGAACACAGAGCCCTGGCAGCCGAGTTACCGGTGCGAGGCGCTTGCCGAAGGGCTTGTGTGCGGTACGGACGAAACGGCGCGGTACGTCCTCGGCACCTTCCGGACCATCTCCCCCGTCCTCGCACTGCGCTGGCTCGGCGGGCAGGCGTTGTGGATCGCGGACCGGCTCGGCCTCGACGACCACCTCGCGGAGCTCCGCGCCTGGTACGAGGACCGCGAGAGCCAACGCGCCGCCCAGGCGCACATCAGGCGCGGCGCCCCGCTCCTCGTCGTCGTCCCCGACGCGGACTGCACGTACACGCTGTCCGTACGATCCGTGGAACAGGCGCCCGCGAACACGCTCCGCCGTCACCTTGGGGAGGGATCAAGATCAGAAATCGCTCGTCGCACCCCGTACGCCCCCCTGACTGCCGCAGCGCCGTTCGGTACCTGTGGTGGCTGATCGTCTGCCAGCGCAGCCGGGTCGCCGCCGGTGCGCTGCTCGGCAGTGCCTGGATGGTGTGTCTGACGCTGCCGCCGTACCTGCTGTCCCGCGCCATCGACGACGGGCTGCAACCGGGGCGGTGGCCCGTGCTGGCCGGGTGGGTCGCGGCGCTGCTGGGTGTGGGGGTGCTGAACGCCTGGCTGGCCATCATGCGGCACCGCACGATGACCAGGGTGCGGCTGGACGCCGCCTTCCGTTCCGTGCGGGCCGTGGTCGCGCAGGCGACCCGGCTGGGCGGGGCGCTGCCGCGCCGGGTCACGGCCGGTGAGGTCGTCACGATCGGGTTCGGCGATGTCGGCGTGATCGCCAACACGCTGACCATCACCGGCCCCGGTGTCGGCGCGGTCCTCGCCTTCGTCGTCGTGGCCGCGCTGCTGCTGGCCGTGGAGCCGCTGCTCGCCGCCGTGGTGCTGCTCGGGGTGCCGCTGCTCGCGGTGCTGGTCGGCCCGTTGCTGGGGCGGTTGCAGGGGGTCGAGACGGCGTACCGGGAGCGGCAGGGTGAGCTGGCGGGCCGTTTCGCGGACATGGCCGGGGGCCTGCGCGTGCTCAACGGCATCGGCGGCAAGGAGGTGTACGCCGAGCGCTACCGGCGCGGCTCGCAGGAGTTGCGGGCGCAGGGGTACCGCGTCGGCGCGGTGACCAGCTGGATCCAGGCCCTCGGTGTCGGCCTGCCCACTCTGTTCCTCGGGGTCGTGACCTGGCTGGCGGCCCGGATGGCCGCTCAAGGCACCATCAGCATCGGCGAGTTGGTCGCGGTCTACGGGTACGCGGCGGTGCTCGTGGTGCCGGTCTCGTTCTTCATCGAGGGCGGCTACGGCCTCAGCCGCGGGCTGGTCGCCGCCCGCCGGGTCATCCGTTTCCTGGTCCTGGAGCCCGATTCCGCGGGCGGAGACGCGGACTGGTCGGCGCCCGCCGAGCCGTCCGTACTGCGTGATCCGGCGTCCGGCGTGGAGGTGGTGCCCGGGCGGCTGACCGCGCTGGCCGGTGCCCGGCCGTCGGAGTCCGCGGCGGTGGTCGAGCGGCTCGGCCGGTTCACCGGGTCCGCCGCGACCTGGGGCGGGATACGCATCGACGAGATCGACCTGACGCAGGTGCGCCGGCGGATCCTGGTCGCGGACAACGAGGCCGATCTGTTCGCAGGTCCGCTGCGCGAGGTGATCGGCGGCGCCCGGGACCGGGACGAGGAGTCCATCGGCCGGGCCCTGTACGCGGCCGTGGCGCAGGACATCGTGCGCGGGCTGCCGGACGGGCTGGACTCGCCCGTCGACGCGCAGGGCCGCAACCTCTCAGGGGGCCAGCGCCAACGCGTCCGGCTGGTCCGGGCCCTGCTCGCCGATCCCGAGGTGCTGCTGGCGGTGGAGCCCACCTCGGCGGTGGACGCGCACACCGAGGCGGCCATGGCGGCCCGGCTGCGCGCCGCACGCTCCGGCCGCACCACGGTCGTCACCACTGCCTCCCCGCTCCTGCTGGACCGGGCGGACACCGTGTACTACCTGGTCGACGGTCGCGTCGCGGCCGTCGGCAGCCACCGCGAACTCCTGGACCGGGAGCCCGGCTACCGCCTCCTGGTGTCACGCGGTGCCGACGACGACCCCGGCGGCGAGGAAACCGTCCCGCCGTCCAGGGAGGCCGTGCGATGACCACCGGACCCGGACCCGCGTACCGAGGCCTGCCCATCGCCGAACCGTCCCGGACACTCCGGGCGGCGCTCCGGCTGATCCGGCTGGACGGCCGGGTGTTCGCCGCCATGATCGGCCTCAACGCGCTGGCCGCCGCTGCCGGGCTCGTCGGCCCGTGGCTGCTCGGCCGCATCGTCGACGAGGTCGGGGCGGGCGCCGGGGTGGCCGTGGTGGACCGCCTGGCGCTCACCATCCTCGTCTTCGCCGTGGCGCAGCTCCTGCTGGTCCGCTGGGCCGGTCACGTGGGACACCGCTTCGGTGAGCGGACGCTGGCGCGGATCCGCGAGGAGTTCACCGACCGGACGCTCGCGCTGCCCGCCCCGGTGGTCGAGCGGGCCGGGACGGGCGATCTGCTGACCCGGGGCACCACCGATGTCGCCTCGGTCGGGGCCACGCTGAGGGACACCGGGCCCGAGGTGCTCATCGCCGCGGTGCAGGCGCTGTTCGTCCTCGGCGCGGTCTTCGCGCTCGACCCGCTGCTCGGGGCGTGCGGGGTGCTGGGGCTGCTCGGGATCTGGTTCGCCGCCCGCTGGTACCTGCGCCGGGCGCTCACCGCGTACCTGGCCGAGGGGGCCGCCAACTCGGCGCTCGCGGAGCAGCTCGCGGCCACCGCGGCCGGGGCCCGCACCGTCGAGGCGCTCGGGCTTCAGCAGCGCCGTACCGAAGCGTGCGATGCGGCCGTCGAGGAGTGCCGCAGGACCCGGACCAGGACGCTGTTCCTGCGCAGTGTGCTCTTTCCGGCCGTGGACGTCTCGTACGTCGTTCCGGTGGCCGGTGTCCTGCTGGCCGGGGGCGTACTGCACGACCACGGCGCGGTGAGCCTGGGCGCGGTGGTCGCCTCGGCCCTGTATCTGCGGCAGCTCTCCCAGCCCCTGGACACCATCCTCCAGCGGCTGGAACAGCTCCAGAGCAGCGGCGCCTCCTTCGCCAGGGTCGAGGGTCTCGCCCCGGCGGCGCACGTACCACCGGCCGCCTCCCCCGCACCGGCCGACGACCGGATCGAGGTGACGGATGTGCGGTACGCCTACGACGGCGGGGGCGACGTACTGCACGGTGTCGATCTGACGGTCCGTCCCGGCGAGCGGCTGGCGATCGTCGGCCCGTCCGGCGCGGGCAAGACCACCCTGGGCAGGCTGCTGGCCGGCCTGGACTCGCCGCGCACCGGCTCGGTGACGGTCGGACGGGTGCCGGTCGCCGGGCTGGACCCCGAGCGGCTGCGCAGGCATGTCGTCCTGGTCACCCAGGAGCACCACGTCTTTCTCGGCACGGTCCGGGACAATCTGCGGATCGCCTCGGCCGACGCCACCGACGACGAACTGCGCGCGGCACTGGCCGCGGTCGGCGCCGGCTGGGCCGACGAGCTGCCGGACGGCCTGGACACCGATCTGGGCCACGGGGCGCACCGGCCGGACGGCGCACGGGCGCAGCAGCTGGCCCTGGCGCGCGTGGTGCTGGCCGATCCGCACACGCTGATACTCGACGAGGCCACCGCGCTCCTGGACCCGAGGACCGCCCGGCACACGGAGCGGGCGCTGGCCGCCGTTCTCGAAGGCCGGACCGTGGTCGCCGTCGCGCACCGCCTGCAGACGGCGCACGACGCCGACCGGGTGGCCGTGATGGAGGACGGCCGGATAGCCGAACTGGGCACCCATGACGAGCTGGTGGCGGCGGGCGGCGCGTACGCCGCGCTCTGGCGCTCCTGGCACGGCGAACGGCCGCCCTCCGCCCTGAAGGCCCCGCCCTCGTCCTGAAGGCCCTGCCCCCCGTCCGCCCCGCTCGGCGCGCGCGGGCGGGGCGGAGCTGGTCTGCTGGTCCGGGGGGCCGTCCGTCCATGACCCGGAGAGATCCAGATGAGCGTCCCCAGTACCTACCGAGCCGCGCAGGCCGCAGCCGCCGGCGGCCCCTTCGAGATCGTCGAGCGTGCGATGCCGCAGCCGGGGCCGGGCCATGTCCGGATCTCCGTGGACGCCTGCGGGGTCTGTCACAGCGACGCGTTCTTCGTGGACGGCGCGCTGCCGGGCGTACGGTTCCCGGTGGTCCCGGGGCACGAGATCGCCGGCCGGATCGAGGTACTGGGCGAGGGCACGCAGAGCGCCTGGCAGGTGGGCGACCGGGTGGCGGTGGGCTGGTTCGGCGGCAGCTGCGGCCACTGCACGCCCTGCCGGCAGGGCGACTTCATGGTCTGCCTGAACCTCAAGGTGCCCGGGTGGGCGTACGACGGCGGCTACGCCGAGAGCGTGGTCGTCCCGGCGGACGCCCTGGCCCGGATCCCCGACGCGCTGTCGGCGGTCGACGCGGCGCCGATGGGCTGTGCGGGGGTGACCACGTTCAACGGGCTGCGGCGCAGTTCCGCCCGGCCGGGTGACCTGGTCGCCGTGCTGGGCATCGGCGGCCTCGGTCACCTGGGCGTGCAGTACGCGGCCGCGATGGGTTTCGAGACGGTGGCGATCGCCCGGGGGGCCGCCAAGGCCGACTTCGCGAAGGAGCTCGGTGCCCACCACTACATCGACAGCACCGCGGGCACCGGAGCCGCGGACGCGCTCCAGGCCCTGGGCGGGGCCAGGGTCGTACTGGCCACCGCCGCCAACTCCGCGGCCATCACGGCGACCGTGGACGGGCTCGCGCCGCGCGGCGAGCTGGTGGTCATCGGGGCGGACCCGGAGCCGATGGGGATCAGCCCGAACCAGTTGCTGATGTCGGGCAAGGTCGTCCGGGGCCATCCGGCCGGCACCGCGCAGGACGTGCAGGACACCCTGGCGTTCAGCACCCTGCACGGGATCCGCCCGATGACCGAGCCGGTGCCGCTGGACGGGGTGGAGGAGGCGTACCGGAGGATGCTGTCCGGTGCCGCCCGCTTCCGGATGGTGCTCACCAACGCCTGACCCCGGCCGCCGCGGGCCTCAGCGCGGTGTGCGCAGGCGCCGGAGCAGTACGACGCAGAGCACGGCGGCGCCGGTCATCACGGCGGCGGCACCGGCCGCGGCCATGCCGAGGCTGTGGGTGAAGGCCCGGTCCGCCGAGGCGAGCACCGTCTCCCCCAGCCGGTGCGGGAGCTGCCGGGCCACCGCGACCGCGCCGCCCAGCGTCTCCCGTGCCGCGTCGGGCACGGCGGCGGGCACCGCGGCGTTCATGTCCCGGCCGTAGACGGCGGCGCCGACCGAGCCGAGCAGCGCCATCCCGAGGGCGCCGCCGAGCTCCTGGCCCGATTCGAGGACGGCGGCGGCGGAGCCCGCGCGCTCGGGCGGTGCGGCGCCCAGCGCGAGTTCATTGGCGAGGGTCATCGCGGCGACCAGGCCGCCCGCGTAGACGGCGGACCCGGCGAGCGTCGTCCACAGCGGCGAGTCCACCCCGGTCCGGGTGAGCCACAGGAAGCCCGCGGCGGACACGAGGAATCCGCCGGCCATCACGTATCCGCGGTCGAACCGGCGGGCGAGCGCACCGCCCGCCGGCGCGGCGACCAGCACGCCGAGGGACGGGACCAGGCTCCACATCGCCGCCTCGAAGGGGCTCTTGCCCAGGACGGACTGCATGTACTGGGAGAAGAACGGGGCGAATCCGACCGTGGCCGCCATGGCCAGCAGGTTGACGGCGACCGATCCGCCGAAGGCGCGGCGGCGCAGCAGGGCGAGGTCGACCATCGGGTGGGCGAGCCGGGCCTGCCGGCGGAGGAAGACGAGGCCCAGGCAGAGTCCGGCGGTGATCCCGAGGACCGGCAGCGGCCGGAAGCCGTGTGCGGCCAGCTCCTTGATGCCGTGGATCAGTGGCAGCAGCGCGGCGAGCGAGAGCACCGCGCTCAGGGTGTCGAACCTGCCCGGTGCGGGCGACTTGGACTCCGGCAGCAGCAGCGGGGCGAGGACGAGCAGCAGGGCCATGGCGGGCAGGTTGACGAGGAACACGGCGCCCCACCAGAAGTGTTCGAGGAGCGCCCCGCTGAGGACCGGGCCGACGGAGATGCCGGTGGCCAGCACGGTCGTCCAGACGGCGACCGCCCGGGCCCTCTGCCCGGGGTCGTGGAAGAGGTTGCGTACGAGGGCGAGGGTGGACGGCATCAGGCAGGCGCCGCCCACGCCGAGGAGTGCGCGGGCGGCGATCAGCGCCCCGGGGGACTGCGCGTAGGCGGCGGCGACGGAGGCGGCGGCGAACACGGCCGTGCCGGCGATCAGTACCTTCCGGCGGCCGACGCGGTCGCCGAGCGCTCCCATCGTGATGAGGAGTCCGGCGAGGACGAAGCCGTACATGTCCAGGATCCACAACTGCTGGGTGGAGCCGGGTCGAAGGTCCGCGCCGATGGCCGGCAGGGCGTAGAAGAGGATGGAGACGTCCATCGAGACGAAGAGCAGCGGCAGCATCAGCACGCCCAGCGCGATCCATTCACGGCGCCCGGCGCGCGGGGCGGCGGGCTCCGGTGGGGCGGGGGCGGGCGGGGCAGGGGTGTGCGGTCCTGAAGTCATGGCGGGAGCAC
>NZ_ML123044.1:405872-427760 GCF_003846175.1 Streptomyces sp. ADI95-17
CCTGAAGTCATGGCGGGAGCACAGCAGTCGCCGCGCGTACACCGCAAACACCGCCGTAGTGCACCTGTCGCCCCGCTCCGGACTGCCCCCGGAATCCCCCGGGTTGACGGGGCGTACGCCGTCATCGGTGCACTAGTACAGTGCCCGGGTGACGACTGAACCGCCCTATCTCAGGATCGCCGGTGAACTGCGCCGCCGGATCGTCTCCGGCGAGCTCGCCCCGGGCGACCGGCTGCCCTCCACGCGCGCGATCGTCCGGGAGTGGGGGGTCGCGATGGCGACCGCCACCAAGGCGCTGTCGGTGCTGCGCGGCGAGGGCCTGGTGCGGGCGGTGCCGGGGGTCGGCACGGTCGTGGCCGAGCGGGCCGCGCCGGGGCGCGGCGACGCGGGCGGCGGGCCCGCGCTGAGCCGTGGGCGCATCGTGCGCACCGCCATCGAACTGGCCGACGCCGAAGGGCTGCCCGCGGTGTCGATGCGCCGGGTCGCGACCCTCCTGGCCACCTCCACCATGGCGCTGTACCGCCATGTGCCGGGCAAGGCGGAGCTGGTCCGGCTGATGTCGGACGAGGCGTTCGCGGAACACCCGCTGGGCGCCGTGCCGCACGGCTGGCGGCCGGGGCTGGAACTCGCCGCCCGGTGGCTGCGGTCGGTGTACGGGCGCCATCCCTGGCTGGCCCAGGCCGTGGCCTCCTTCACCCGGCCGACGGCGTCCCCGCACGCGATGCGGTACACGGAGTGGGTGCTGCGCGTCCTCGCCGGCACCGGACTGCCGCCGCGCACCAAGCTCCACATCCACCTCACGCTCTTCGCCCATGTCCAGGGACTGGCGATGGCCGGCGAGCTGGAATCGCAGGCGCGGCAGGACACCGGACTGTCCGCGGAGGAGTGGATGGAAAGAAACGAGCCACATTTCGACGCCATCTCGGCCAGCGGCGACTACCCCTTCCTCAACTCGCTGTTCGAACACGAGGAGTTCGAGCTCGACCTCGGGATTCTCTTCGAATTCGGGCTCCGGAGGACGTTGGACGGCATCGCGGTGATGATCGGCGAAACGTCCGCTTAACGAACACGACGTTTCCGGCAACGAACGAATTCCGGCCAACTTGTTGACGCGGTCCTGACAGGAACATCTTCCGGCTGACACTCTTCACCCCGTTCTGCGCTCTTCTCGCTCACCCCGGACGGCTCACCGTGCCGCCGGTACCCCCCTCGCAGAAGGAGTCCGCGTGAGATCCACGCCCAGCCGTCGTGCCACCGCGACCGGCGCTCTGATAGCCGCAGCAGCCCTCGTAGCCGTCGGAGTCCAGACCGGCACGGCCACTGCAACTCCCAGCAGCGCCACCGCGGCGACCTCGGCGGCGGCCGGCGCCGACCACGGTGCCCTGGCCAAGAAGCTCTCCCCGTCCCAGCGCGCCGAGCTGATCCGCAAGGCGGACGCGAGCAAGGCGGACACGGCCAAGGACCTCGGTCTCGGCTCGCAGGAGAAGCTCGTCGTCCGGGATGTCATCCAGGACAACAACGGCACCACGCACACGCGCTACGAGCGCACCTTCGCCGGACTTCCGGTACTCGGCGGCGACCTGATCGTCATGGAGTCCAAGTCCGGGGCGAACCAGAGCGTCACCAAGGCCTCCAAGGTGACCAGCGGTCAGCTGAAGGCCGTGGACCTGAAGGCGGACGTCGCGCCCGCCAAGGCCGAGAAGCAGGCCCTCGGCCTCGCCAAGGCCGACGGTTCGAAGAAGACCGAGGCCGACCGGGCACCCCGCAAGGTGGTCTGGATGGCGCAGGGCAAGCCGCAGCTCGCCTACGAGACCGTCGTCGGCGGCCTCCAGCACGACGGCACCCCCAACGAGCTGCACGTCATCACCGACGCGGCCACCGGGGCGAAGCTGTACGAGTGGCAGGGCATCGAGAACGGCACCGGCAACACCCAGTTCAGCGGCCAGGTCACCCTCGGCACCGCACCGTCGTACACCCTGACGGACACGGGCCGCGGCAACCACAAGACCTACAACCTGAACCACGGCTCCTCCGGCACCGGGACGCTGTTCACCAACTCCACCGACGTGTGGGGCAACGGCAACCCGTCGAACGCCGAGACGGCCGCCGCGGACGCGCACTACGGCGCGGCCGAGACGTGGGACTACTACAAGAACGTGCACGGCCGCACCGGCATCCGCGGTGACGGCGTCGGCGCGTACTCCCGCGTCCACTACGGCAACAACTACGTCAACGCCTTCTGGCAGGACAGCTGCTTCTGCATGACGTACGGCGACGGCTCGGGCAACAACGCCCCGCTGACCTCGCTCGACGTCGCCGCGCACGAGATGTCGCACGGTGTCACCGCCGCCACCGCCAACCTGGTCTACAGCGGTGAGTCCGGTGGCCTCAACGAGGCGACCAGCGACATCTTCGCCACCGCGGTCGAGTTCTACGCCAACAACGCCAGCGACAAGGGCGACTACCTCATCGGCGAGAAGATCGACATCAACGGTGACGGCACCCCGCTGCGTTACCAGGACAAGCCGAGCAAGGACGGCGCGTCCAAGGACGCGTGGTACTCGGGCATCGGCAACATCGACGTCCACTACTCCTCGGGCCCGGCGAACCACTTCTTCTACCTGCTCTCCGAGGGCAGCGGCGCCAAGGTCATCAACGGGGTCTCCTACGACTCCCCGACCTCGGACGGCCTGCCGGTGACCGGCATCGGCCGCGACAAGGCCGAGCAGATCTGGTTCAAGGCGCTCTCCACCAAGTTCACCTCCACCACCAACTACGCGGCGGCCCGCACCGGCACCCTCGCCGTGGCCGGTGAGCTGTACGGCACCACCAGCGCCGAGTACAAGGCCGTCATGAACGCCTGGGCGGCCATCAACGTCGGCACCCGTGACGGCGGCGGCAACCCGGACCCGGGCGGCAAGGTCTTCGAGAGCAAGACCTCGGTGGCCATCCCGGACCGCGGTGCGGCCGTCACCAGCTCGGTCAACGTCACCGGTGTCACCGGCAACGCGCCCAGCGCCCTCAAGGTCGACGTGGACATCACCCACACCTACCGCGGTGACCTGGTCGTCGACCTCGTCGCCCCGGACGGCACCGCCTACCGGCTGAAGAACTCCTCGGCCGGCGACCCGGCGGACGACGTCCGCGGCACCTACACGGTCGACGCGTCGTCCGAGGTCGCCAACGGCACCTGGAAGCTCAAGGTCCAGGACGTCTACTCGGGTGACACGGGCAAGATCAACAGCTTCAAGCTCACCTTCTGAACCCCGCACCGGTCATGACCCGGTGACCACCGCCCGGCAGGAGCTCACGCCCCTGCCGGGCGGTTGCGTGTGTCCGGCGGGCGCTCAGCGCATCAGCACACCCGCGCCGTCCACGGCTGCTTCCGCGGGCAGCGCCACCAGGCCGAATTCCGCCCCGGTCGCCAGCAGCGGGTGGGCCGGCAGCACCCGCACCGTGTAGCCGTACGGGCCCGTGCGGTCGAGGGCGAGCGGCCCCTCGTAGAGCCAGCGGCCCTCCAGGTCCTGGCCCCCGGCCGGCTTCAGCGGGAAGATCTGGGCGTCCGAGATCCCGTCGGCCGCGTCCACCCGGCCGGCCACCGCCTGCACCTCCACGTCGTCCGGCTCCAGCACCCCGAGGGCGACCCTGACCCGGAGCATCAGCGCCGACCCCAGCTCGGCCGAACCGTCCGCCGCGGTGGGCGCCACGGCCTCCACATGGTCGACGGCCACCCGCGGCCAAGCGGCCCGGACCCGGGCCTTCCAGTCGGCGAGCCGACGCGCCGTCCCGGGGTCCAGCGCACGCCCGGCCTGCGCGGCGGGGGCGTACAGCCGCTCCACGTACTCGCAGACCATCCGGTCGGCCAGCACCTTCGGGCCGAGCGTGCCCAGCGTGCGGCGGACCATCTCGATCCAGCGCCCCGGAAGGGCCTGATCGCCGCCCCGGTCGTAGAAGCGCGGCGCGACCCGGTCCTCGATCAGCTCGTAGAGGGCTGCCGCCTCCAGATCGTCCCGGCGGTCCTCGTCCAGGGCCAGACCGTCGGCGGTCGGGATCGCCCAGCCGAAGTCCGGCTCGAACCACTCGTCCCACCAGCCGTCGAGCACCGAGAGGTTGAGGCAGCCGTTGAGCGCGGCCTTCATCCCGCTCGTACCGCAGGCCTCCAGCGGGCGCAGCGGATTGTTCAGCCATACGTCGCAGCCCGGGTAGAGCTTCTGCGCCATGGCCATCCCGTAGTCCGGCAGGAACACGATGCGGTGGCGCACCCGGGGGTCGTCGGAGAACCGCACCAGCTCCTGCACCAGCCGCTTCCCGCCGTCGTCGGCGGGGTGGGCCTTGCCGGCCACCACGATCTGGACCGGCCGGTCCGGGTGGAGCAGCAGTTTCCGCAGCCGGTCGCGGTCGCGCAGCATCAGCGTCAGCCGCTTGTAGGAGGGGACGCGCCGGGCGAAGCCGATCGTCAGCACGTCCGGGTCGAGCACGCCGTCGATCCAGCCCAGTTCGGCCGGCTCCGCGCCCCGGGCCCGCCAGGAGGCGTGCAGCCGTTCGCGCACCTCGGTGACCAGCTGTGCGCGCAGGGAACGCCGCAGCTCCCACAGCTCGCGGTCGGGGACCTCGGCGGCGGAGTCCCAGCGTCCGGGTGTGCCGCCGTAGCGGTTGCGCAGCCGGAAGACCTCGGGCGCGACCCAGGTGGGCGCGTGCACCCCGTTGGTCACCGAGGTGATCGGCACCTCGGCCGGGTCGAAGCCCGGCCACAGCCCGGCGAACATCTCCCGGCTGACCGAGCCGTGCAGGGTGGAGACCCCGTTGGCCCGCTGGGCTAGCCGCAGCCCCATCACCGCCATGTTGAAGAGGCCGGGCTCGCCGCCGGGGTAGGTCTCCATGCCCAGTTGCAGGATGCGTTCGACGCCCACGCCGGGGAGTTCGCCGTCGTCGCCGAAGTGCCGGGCGACCAGTTCGCGGTCGAAGCGGTCGATCCCGGCGGGCACCGGGGTGTGGGTGGTGAAGACGGTGCCGGCCCGGACGGACTCCATCGCGGAGTCGAAGTCGAGTCCGGTGCCGGAGAGTTCCCGGATGCGTTCGAGCCCGAGGAAGCCGGCGTGCCCCTCGTTGGTGTGGAACACCTCCGGTTCCGGGTGTCCGGTGAGACGGCAGTAGGTGCGCACGGCGCGCACCCCGCCGATGCCGAGGAGCATCTCCTGGAGCAGCCGGTGCTCGCTGCCGCCGCCGTACAGCCGGTCGGTCACCTCGCGTTCGCCCGGCGCGTTCTCCTCCACGTCGGAGTCGAGCATCAGCAGCGGTACCCGGCCGACCCGGGCCAGCCAGATGTGGGCGTGCAGCGAACGGCCACCGGGCAGGGCCAGCACCACCCGGCTCGGGGTGCCGTCGGCCTCGCGCACCAGGGTGACCGGGAGCTCGTTCGGGTCGAGCACCGGGTAGTGCTCCTGCTGCCAGCCGTCGCGCGACAGGCTCTGGCGGAAGTAGCCGTGCCGGTAGAGCAGGCCGACCCCGATGAGGGGTACGCCGAGGTCGCTGGCGGCCTTGAGGTGGTCGCCGGCCAGGATGCCGAGCCCGCCGGAGTACTGGGGCAGGGCGGCGGTCACCCCGAACTCGGGCGAGAAGTAGGCGACGGCGGCCGGGAGTTCGGCGCCCAGCTCCAGCTGTTCCTGGTACCACCTGGGGCCGTCCAGGTAGTTCCGGAGGTCCTGGGACGCCTCGGTCAGCCGGTGCAGGAACTGCTCGTCCCGGGCCAGCTCGGCGAGCCGGCCCGCGGACACGGCACCGAGCAGCCGCACGGGGTCGCACTCCGCCGCCGCCCGGATCTCCGGGTCGACGGCCTGGAACAGCTCACGGGTCTCGGTGTGCCAGGACCAGCGCAGATTGCGGGCGAGGTCGCTGAGCGGTTGAAGGGGGTCGGGGAGGACGGGACGCACGGTGAATCGACGAATGGCCTTCACGTATTCCACCTTTGCAGGGGACGCGGGGATCCGAGGGGACATACCTCGGTGCGTCCCTCACGCCCGTTCCGGCACATCGGCCACACAGGTAATGGCCGATTCCCTTCCCCCGTTCGGTCTTGTGGCACTCCGCACCAGAGGGAAAGCTGCCCAGTGGCGTCCGGAGAGGCACCGAAGGGCCCGTGGAACACGGGCCGGCGCCCGACACGAACAGGTCGTCAAAGAAACACCCGAGTATTTGACAAACCACCGGATTGGCCCACCGAGAATCGCGGGAAGACTTCTCCGGTACACAGCCCGAGTGCGCACCGGGTACCTCATGGAAGATGCCTGGATGCAGCACGAATGCGAGGCATCCGCGGGCCGGTTTTCATCCGGTTGACATCCGCGAAACATACCTGTGCCCCGCCCGTTCGACTGCCATTCGAGTGAATGCGGACAGGAGCGGCCATGCCCACACACGGTCAGCCGTCAATTGAGCAGCTAGAAAGGACGGACCCCATCGGTCGCGGTGCGCGTATTTCGCCCTCCGCCGCTGTGCCGCGTCCCGTTCGGCCCGAGCCCCAGTCCCGGGCCCAGTCCCCAGGTGATTCCATGATCGGTCGCATTCCCGTCCTCGACGTCCGTCCCCTCGTCGACTGCGGCAGAAGGCCCGCCAAGGCCGTTGCCGGTGAGACCTTCCAGGTCACCGCGACCGTCTTCCGCGAGGGCCATGACGCCGTCGCCGCCAATGTGGTCCTGACGGACCCGGGCGGGCGCCCCGGCCCCTGGACGCCGATGCGCGAGCTGGCCCCGGGCACCGACCGCTGGGGCGCCGACGTCACCCCGGACTCGGAGGGCCGCTGGACGTATACGGTCGAGGCCTGGAGCGATCCGGTCGCCACCTGGCGACAGCACGCCGCGATCAAGATTCCGGCGGGGATCGACACCGCGCTCGTCCTGGCGGAGGGCGCCGGTCTCCACGAGCGGGCCGCCGGCGGCGTACCCAAGCGGGACGGGCGCGAGGCGGTGCTGGCCGCCGTGGACGCGCTGCGCGACGAGTCCCGGCCGGCCGCCGCCCGGCTGGCCGCGGCGCTCGCCCCCGAGGCACTGGCGGCGCTCGCCCGGCACCCGCTGCGCGAACTGGTCACCGCGGCCCGGCCGCTGCCGCTGGTGGTGGAGCGCCGGCGGGCCCTGTTCGGCTCCTGGTACGAGCTGTTCCCCCGCTCGGAGGGCGCCAGGGTCGAGCAGGCCGGGCCGCCCGCGAGGCGCAGGGGCGGGGCCGGGAAGGGGCCGAAGGCGGCGAAGGTCCCGACGAGGATCGTCAGCGGCACCTTCCGCACGGCCGCCGAACGGCTGCCCGCGGTCGCCGCGATGGGCTTCGACGTGGTCTACCTGCCGCCGGTCCACCCGATCGGGACCACCCACCGCAAGGGCCCCAACAACGCCCTCTCGGCCGCCCCGCACGACGTGGGGGTGCCGTGGGCGATCGGCTCGGCCGAGGGCGGTCACGACGCCGTGCACCCCGATCTCGGCACCCTCGACGACTTCGATCATTTCGTCGCGACCGCCCGCAATCTGCGCATGGAGATCGCCCTCGATTTCGCGCTCCAGTGCTCTCCGGACCATCCCTGGGTGGAGAAGCACCCGGAGTGGTTCCACCACCGCGCGGACGGCTCGATCGCCTATGCCGAGAATCCGCCGAAGAAATACCAGGACATCTATCCGATCGCCTTCGACAAGGATCTGCGCGGACTGGTCACCGAGACGGTGCGCATCCTGCGGTTCTGGATGGATCACGGCGTACGGATCTTCCGTGTGGACAATCCGCACACCAAGCCGGTGGTCTTCTGGGAGAAGGTGATCGCGGACATCAACCGGACCGATCCCGATGTGATCTTCCTGGCCGAGGCTTTCACCCGGCCCGCGATGATGAAGACGCTCGCGTGCATCGGGTTCCAGCAGTCCTACACGTATTTCACCTGGCGCAACTCCCGGCAGGAAATCACCGATTACGTCATGGAGCTGTCGGGCGAAACCGCTTCCTACATGCGGCCCAACTTCTTCGTGAACACCCCGGACATCCTGTCCGGATATCTCCAGGACGGAGGCCGCCCGGCCTTCGAGACGCGGGCCGTGCTCGCCGCGACGCTCTCCCCGTCCTGGGGTGTCTACGCGGGCTACGAGCTGTGCGAGAACACCCCGGTCCGGCCCGGCAGTGAGGAGTACCTCGACTCGGAGAAGTACGAGATCCGGCCCAGGGACTGGGAGGCGGCGGAGCGCGAGGGCCGTTCGCTGGCCCCGCTCATCACCACGCTCAACCGCGTCCGGCGCCGCAATCCGGCGTTGCAGCAACTGCGCGACGTGCACTTCCACTCCACCGACAACGACGCGTTGATCGCGTACAGCAAGCGTTCGGGGTCGAACATCGTTCTGGTGGTCGCCAACCTCGACCCGCACCACACCCACGAGGCCACGGTCTCGTTGGACATGCCGCGACTCGGCCTCGACCGGCACGAGCGCGTGCCGGTGCGCGACGAGCTCACCGGCGATACCTATCACTGGGGCAGGACCTTCTACGTACGCCTAGAGCCGGGCGTCACGCCCGCGCACGTCGTGGTCCTGCGACCGTCCCCGCCGACCGGAGGGTCACCCACACCATGATCGTCAATGAGCCTGTCCACGACACGTTCGAGGACACCCCGGCCAAGGACCGCGATCCCGACTGGTTCAAGCGCGCCGTCTTCTACGAGGTCCTCGTCAGGTCCTTCCAGGACTCCAACGGCGACGGAATCGGCGACCTCAAGGGCATCACCGCCAAACTGGACTATCTCCAGTGGCTGGGCGTCGACTGCCTCTGGCTGCCGCCGTTCTTCAAGTCGCCGCTGCGCGACGGCGGTTACGACGTCTCCGACTACACCGCCGTGCTGCCGGAGTTCGGTGATCTGGCCGACTTCGTGGAGTTCGTCGACGCCGCGCACCAGCGCGGGATGCGCGTGATCATCGACTTCGTCATGAACCACACGAGCGATCAGCACGACTGGTTCCAGCAGTCCCGCACCGACCCCGAGGGGCCGTACGGCGACTACTACGTCTGGGCCGACGACGACAAGCAGTTCCCGGACGCCCGGATCATCTTCGTCGACACCGAGACGTCCAACTGGACCTTCGACCCGGTGCGCAAGCAGTACTACTGGCACCGGTTCTTCTCCCACCAGCCCGATCTCAACTACGAGAACCCGGCGGTGCAGGAGGAGATCATCTCCGCGCTCCGCTTCTGGCTGGACCTCGGCATCGACGGCTTCCGGGTGGACGCCGTGCCGTACCTCTACCAGCGGGAGGGCACCAACTGCGAGAACCTCCCGGAGACCCACGACTTCCTCAAGCGGGTCCGCAAGGAGATCGACGCGCACTACCCGGACACCGTGCTGCTCGCCGAGGCCAACCAGTGGCCGGAGGACGTCGTCGACTACTTCGGCGAGTACCAGGCCGGCGGCGACGAGTGCCACATGGCGTTCCACTTCCCCGTGATGCCGCGGATCTTCATGGCGGTGCGCCGCGAGAGCCGCTACCCGGTCTCGGAAATCCTGGCGAAGACACCGGCGATCCCGGCGAACTGCCAGTGGGGCATCTTCCTGCGCAACCACGACGAGCTGACCCTCGAAATGGTCACGGACGAAGAGCGCGACTACATGTACGCGGAGTACGCCAAGGATCCGCGGATGCGGGCCAACATCGGCATCCGCCGGCGACTCGCGCCACTGCTGGACAACGACCGCAACCAGATCGAGCTGTTCACCGCGCTGCTGCTGTCACTGCCCGGCTCCCCGATCCTCTACTACGGGGACGAGATCGGGATGGGCGACAACATCTGGCTCGGCGACCGGGACGCGGTACGCACCCCGATGCAGTGGACGCCCGACCGGAACGCCGGGTTCTCCTCCAGCGACCCGGGGCGGCTCTACCTCCCCACGATCATGGATCCGGTCTACGGCTACCAGGTCACCAACGTCGAGGCGGCGATGGCCTCCCCGTCGTCGCTGCTGCACTGGACGCGGCGGATGATCGAGATCCGCAAGCAGAACCCGGCCTTCGGCCTCGGCTCGTACAACGAACTGCCGTCGTCGAACCCGGCCGTGCTCGCCTTCACCCGTGAACACGGCGACGACCTCGTGCTGTGCGTGCACAACTTCTCGCGGTTCGCGCAGCCGACGGAGCTCGATCTGCGGTCGTTCGAGGGGCGTCATCCGGTGGAGCTGATCGGCGGGGTGCGCTTCCCCGCCATCGGCAAGTGGCCCTACCTGCTGACTCTCGCGGGGCACGGTTTCTACTGGTTCCGGCTGCGCAAGGACGCACCGCCGAGCTGACCGGACAGCGCGTCCCACCACCCGTCGCGGGGCGGTTTCCGCCGCCCCGCACGGGGCACCCTCCCCCACATCGCACACGTACGGCCCCTTCCGGGCCCCATCTGGCGTTTCGATCCCATCGAGTCGAGTCCGTACGGACCATCCTGACCCGACACGTCCCGCACAGCCGGACAGCTATTGCCGCAATCCGGGACACTCTTCGCATCCTGTGGTGTGCCCGGGGAAAGGACGCGATGCCATGTCGGAGGCTGCATCCATTCGGGTCGCCCTGGCCGACAGCCCAGCCCTGCTCCCGTCTCTCGCCCCCCTGCTGCACCAATGGCTGCCCCGGCAGCGGTGGTTCGCGGGCAAGGGGCGGCCGGTCACCGCGTTCTCGCTGGTGTCGGCGACCGAGATACTGCCGGTGGACACCGGTCCCGTCACCGCCGGAACCGGAACCGGGCTGCTCCATCTGCTGGTCCGGGTCCATCAGCCGGCCACGCCCGAGCGGTCGCCGGACGACTGCTACCAACTGCTGCTCGGCGTACGGTCCGTGCTGCCGCCCCGGCTGGCGCCCGCACTCATCGGCCGGGTGACCGAGGGGCCGCTGGCCGGCCGCACCGTCTACGAGGCGCTGCACGATCCGCGCCTGGCCGAACTTCTGCTGGAACGATTCCGTACCCCCGGCACCCTGGGCGCGCTGCGCTTCGACCGGAGCGGCCCAGCCATCGCGGCGGACCTCGCACCGCGGGTGCTCGACACCGAGCAGTCCAACACCTCGCTCGTCTACGGCGACGCGTACATCCTCAAGATCTTCCGCCGGATCTTCCCGGGCACCAACCCCGATCTGGAGCTGCCGCTCGCGCTGGCGCGGGAGGGCTGCGGGCGGGTGCCCGCCCCGGTCGCCTGGTTCGAGGCCGCCACCGCCACGGAGCCGCTCACCCTCGGCGTCCTCCAGCCGTTCCTGAGCGGCGCGCAGGACGGCTGGCAGCTCGCGCTGCGCGCCCTGGCCGAGGGCCGGGACTTCACCGAGGAGGCCCACGCGCTGGGCCGGGCCACCGCCGAGGTGCACACCGCGCTGGCCGCCGCCCTGCCGACGCCCGCCCTGCACCGCGCCCAGACCGAGCACCTGGCCGCCGCGATGGTGCGCCGGCTGGAGGCCGCCGCCCAGGCGGTACCGGAACTCGTGCCGTACGTCCCCGGGCTGCGCACCGCCTTCGACGCGGTGGCCGCGCTGGGGCACCGGGCGCGCGACCGGGCGGCCCAGCGGGTGCACGGCGATCTCCATCTCGGCCAGACGCTCCGCGCGGCCGACGGATTCTGGTCACTGATCGACTTCGAGGGCGAACCGGCCAGACCGCTGCCCGAACGCCGCCGGCCACAGCTCCCGGTCCGCGACATCGCCGGGATGCTCCGCTCCTTCGACTACGCGGCCCGCTCGCACCGCCCGTGGAACGCCGACTGGGCGGCCCGCTGCCGGACCGCCTACTGCGAGGGGTACGCCCGCGCGGCGGGCGCCGACCCGCGCGGCGAACCGGAGCTGCTGCGCGCCCACGAGACCGACAAGGCGGTGTACGAGGTGCTGTACGAGGCACGGCACCGGCCCGACTGGCTGCCGGTCCCGATGGCCGCGATCCACCGCCTGGCCGCTGCCGACGACTGACGGCCCGGCGCGCGCTCCCGCCACCGCTCCCCCCGCTCCCCCTTTCCTTCCCCCCGACCCCCTCCGAGGAGGCTGTCCCCGTGACCGCCCGCAAGCCGTCCCGCAAAACGCCCGCCCCCACCGAGGCCCCCCGAGTCCCGCCCCCGGCACCCGAGACGGCGGCGGCCCCCGCCACGAAGCCGCGCCCCCGCCGCAACACCGCGGGCCGGGGCGTACGGCGGGCGCACCCCCTCGACGACGGCGACCGGGGCCGGCTGCTCGCCGGTGAGCACCACGCCCCGCACGATCTGCTCGGCGCCCACCCGGTCCGCGGCGGGGTGACCTTCCGGGTGCTGCGTCCGTACGCCCGGTCGGTGACCGTGCTCGCCAAGGGGCTGCGGGCCCAGCTGCACGACGACGGCGACGGGTTCTTCTCCGGGCTGCTGCCGATGCCCACGCTGCCCGAGTACCGGCTGCTGGTCGCCTACGACGACAACGAGATCGAGGTGCAGGACCCGTACCGCTTCCTGCCCGCGCTCGGCGATCTCGATCTGCACCTGATCGGCGAGGGCCGGCACGAGGAGCTGTGGACCGCCCTGGGCGCACAGCCCATGGAGCACCAAGGGGTGGCGGGCACCCGGTTCACCGTGTGGGCGCCCAACGCCCGCGGGGTGCGGGTCGTCGGGGACTTCAACTACTGGGACGGCACCGGCTTCCCGATGCGCTCGCTCGGCTCCAGCGGGGTGTGGGAGCTGTTCCTGCCCGCGATCGGGGAGGGCGCGCTCTACAAGTTCGACGTCTGCCGCCCGGACGGCTCGCACACGCTGCGCGCCGACCCGATGGCCCGGTACGCCGAGGTGCCGCCCGCCAACGCCTCGATCGTGACGGCCTCGCACCACCGTTGGCGGGACCAGGAGTGGATGGCACACCGCGGGGACGTCCCGGTGCACGAGGCCCCGGTCTCGGTGTACGAGGTACATCTGCCTTCCTGGCGACCGGGCCTGACCTACCGTCAACTGGCTGCCCAGCTGCCGGCGTACGTGAGGGATCTCGGTTTCACCCACGTCGAGCTGATGCCGGTCTCCGAGCACCCCTTCGGCGGTTCGTGGGGCTATCAGGTCACCGGCTTCTACGCCCCGACGTCCCGCATGGGCACCCCCGACGACTTCCGGTTCCTCGTCGACTCCCTGCACCGGGCCGGGATCGGGGTGATCGTCGACTGGGTTCCGGCGCACTTCCCGCGCGACGACTGGGCACTGGCGGAGTTCGACGGCCGCCCGCTGTACGAGCACTCGGATCCGTCACGGGCGGCGCATCCCGACTGGGGCACCCTGGAGTTCGACTTCGGGCGCACCGAGGTGCGCAACTTCCTGGTGGCCAACGCCACTTACTGGTGCGAGGAGTTCCACATCGACGGGCTGCGGGTGGACGCCGTCGCCTCGATGCTCTACCTCGACTACTCGCGCAAGGAGGGCGAGTGGTCCCCCAACGAGCACGGCGGCCGGGAGAATCCGGACGCCGTCGCGTTCCTCCAGGAGATGAACGCCACCGTCTACCGCCGCAATCCCGGTGTGGTGACCATCGCCGAGGAGTCCACCGCCTGGGACGGCGTCACCCGCGCCACCCACCACGTCGGACCCGGCGGCTTCGGCGGCCTCGGCTTCGGGCTGAAGTGGAACATGGGCTGGATGCACGACTCGCTGGAGTACGTGTCGAAGGAGCCGGTGCACCGCAAGTACCACCACAACGAGATGACCTTCTCGATGGTGTACGCGTACAGCGAGAACTACGTCCTGCCGATCTCGCACGACGAGGTGGTGCACGGCAAGCGTTCGCTGGTCTCCAAGATGCCCGGCGACTGGTGGCAGCAGCGCGCCAACCACCGCGCCTACCTCGGCTTCATGTGGGCCCACCCCGGCAAGCAACTCCTGTTCATGGGCCAGGAGTTCGCCCAGGGGGCGGAATGGTCGGAGGGCCACGGCCCGGACTGGTGGCTGCTCGACCCCTCGTACGCGGCGGAGAGCGACCACCGGGGCGTGCGCACCCTGGTGGGCGACCTGAACACGGTCTACGCCGGGACCCCCGCGCTCTGGCAGCGCGACACCGTGCCGGAGGGCTTCGACTGGGTGGACGGCGGCGCCGCCGAGGACAACGTCTTCGCCTTCCTGCGCTACGACGCGCACGGCTCACCGCTCCTGGCGGTCAGCAACTTCTCCCCGGTGGTGCGGCACGACTACCGCGTGGGCGTCCCGGACGTGCCCGGGGACCGGGTCGCGTGGGCGGAGGTCCTCAACACCGACGACGCGCGGTACGGCGGCAGCGACGTACTGCACCGCGGACCGCTGAAGCCCGAACCGGTGGCCGCGCACGGCCGCCCCGGCAGCATCCTGCTGACGCTGCCGCCGCTGGCGACGGTCTGGTTCAAGCCGGTGTGAGCCCGGGATCGCAGGCTCATGGCCGATTCCTTTCCAGGCGTCCATGACCCCGGCATTCACGTTCAGGTGATTTCCCTCCGGCGCCCTCCTGAATCGATGGCCCACTTCGTACGATGCTTGTTCAGCGCCGATTTCCACGTCGGCGAAGTGGGCTCTTGGTTCCATATTCGATTCAAGGGGAAACTATGATCTCAAGAACGAGGAACGTCGTGCGCACGATGGCCGCGGCGCTCGCCGCAGCCGCCGCGTTCACCCTGGCCGGGCCGGTCGGAACCGCTTCCGCCATCGACCACGTCACCTGCGACCCGGACGCGGGCTTCCTGAAGATCTGGTCGCACAGCGGCGGCCGGGACAGCGTGGACTGCTATGCGAATCGCGGGAAGATCGACTTCGGCGGGTGGTGGGTCGACCAGATCTCCACGGGAAACAACGACGTGAAGTACTACGACGCCAATGGCGACGTGGTGAAAATCGCCCGGTGGTCGAATATTAAGTATTCGAACGTACCGAAGGTCGATGCCATCGAAATCCTGTAGGGATTTCGTCCGGGGACATTCCGAAGTCCCGGTGAGCCCGCCTCAGGCCCTCTCGAATACCTCTTCCAGCTCCTGGAGGAGCTTGCGCCTGGGGCGGGCGCCCACCATCGACTTCACGGGTTCACCGCCCCGGAAGACCATCAGGGTCGGTGCGGAGAGCACCGCGTACCGGCTCGCGATGCCGGGGCTGGTGTCGATGTCCAGCTGGACGACCTCCATGCGCCCGGTCAGTTCGGTGGCGACGGCGCTGAGCACGGGGGCGAGCTGGCGGCACGGGCCGCACCAGTCGGCGGTGAATTCGACGAGCACCGGGCCGTCCGCAGCGAGCACCTCGGTGTCGAAGGTGGCGTCGGTGACCTCGGCCACGCCCTCTGCATGAATCATCTGTCATCCTCCCAGTTCACAACGTGGTTCCGGACCGCAGGGGAGTACCGCCCCGGCCTCCAGCTCGGCCCTGGCGAGCTGTGCGCCCACCTCGGCGCGGACCGTGCGGAGCTGTTCGATCAGCGAGTCGAACTCGCCGAGCTTGCGCCGGTAGACGGCGAGCGAGGCGGGGCAGGCGTCACCGGCCGGGTGGCCGGCCCGCAGGCAGTCGACGAACGGCCGGGTCTCCTCCAGCTCGAAGCCGAAGTCCTGAAGGGTGCGGATCTGCTGGACGAGGCGCAGATCGTCCTCGTCGTACGCGCGGTAGCCGTTGTCGGCCCGCCGCGCGGGCAGCAGTCCGCGGGACTCGTAGTAGCGCAGAGTCCGCGTGGTCGTCCCGGCCCGTTCGGCCAGCTCCCCGATTCGCATGTCCTCGACGGTAGACCTTGACGCGGACGTCAAGGCAAGCGCGAAGGGCCGCCGCGGGAGTTCCCGCGACGGCCCTGCCGACGGTGCTCGTGGTGGTTACGCCTTCGCCACCGCGTGCCGCTCGTCGCCCTCGCGCGGCTCCGGGACGCCGTGCACGTCGGCGTCCTGGTTGAGCATCTGCTCGTTCCACGGGAGCGCGCCGGAGAGCACCTTGTCCACCCGCTCCTTGTCGATCTCCTTGGTCCAGGTGCCGACCAGGACGGTGGCGACCGCGTTGCCCGCGAAGTTCGTCATGGCACGGGCCTCGCTCATGAAGCGGTCGATGCCGACGATCAGGCCGACGCCGTCGACCAGTCCGGGGCGGTGCGACTGGAGGCCGCCCGCGAGGGTGGCCAGGCCCGCGCCGGTGACTCCGGCGGCCCCCTTCGAGGCGACGATCATGAAGAGCAGCAGCGAGATCTGCTCACCGGCGCTCAGCGGGTCGCCCATCGCGTTGGCGATGAAGAGCGAGGACATCGTGAGGTAGATCGCGGTGCCGTCGAGGTTGAAGGAGTAGCCGGTCGGCACGGTGATGCCGACGACCGGGCGGCTGACGCCGAGGTGTTCCATCTTGGCGATGAGCCGGGGCAGCGCGGACTCGGACGAGGAGGTGGAGAGGATCAGCAGGAACTCGCGGCCCAGGTACTTCAGCAGGGCGATCAGGTTGACCCCGGCGACCAGCCGCAGGATGGTGCCGAGCACCACGAAGACGAAGATCGCGCAGGTGACGTAGAAGCCGATCATGATGATCGCGAGGGACTTCAGCGCGTCCACACCGGTCTCGCCGACCACCGCCGCCATCGCGCCGAACGCGCCGACCGGGGCCGCCCACATGATCATGGCGAGGATACGGAAGACGAGGCGCTGGATGTGGCCGATGCCGCGCAGCACCGGCTCGCCGGCCGATCCCATGGCCTGGAGCGCGAAGCCCGCGAGCAGCGCGATGAGCAGGGTCTGGAGCACCTCGCCCTCGGTGAAGGCGGAGACGATCGTGGTCGGGATGATGCCGAGCAGGAAGTCGGCGGTGGACTCGCTCGCCCCGGCGGCCTGCTTCTCACCGGCGGCGCGTACCGCCTCGGTGAGGTGGAGGCCCTGGCCGGGCTCCAGGAGGTTGCCGACGAGCAGGCCGATGGCGAGCGCGACGGTCGACATCACCAGGAAGTAGCCGAGGGCGAGGCCGCCGACCGCGCCGACCTTGGCGGCCTTGCGCACCGACCCGACGCCCAGCACGATCGTGCAGAAGATGATGGGCGAGATCATCATCTTGATCAGGTTCACGAAGCCGGTGCCGATCGGCTTGAGCTCGACGGCGACGCCCGGGGCCGCGAAGCCCACCAGGATGCCGAGCCCCACCGCCGCGATCACGGCCAGATACAGATAGTGCGTGCGGTCCCGCTTGGCGGCTGCCACTCCCACGGGGGTTCTCCTCGGCTCGTCCGGTAACTCCCCCGTCCCTGGGGGCGCAAGGGCTGCCCGGCGGATGGGAGCCGGAAAAACCCTTGGCGAATATCTCGCCCCCTGTGACCCCGGTCACCGTTGCGTGCATTTCGTTCATCGGATTTCGGCCAGGCAGACTGTGGCCATGCGTCTCCCCCGCCCCCGTACCCGCCCGCGCAGCCTGGCCGGTCAGCTCTTCGCCATGCAGGTGGTGCTGGTGGCGGCCGTGGTGGCGGGGTGCGCGTGCTTCGCGTACGTCTCCGGCAGCGAGCAGGCGAAGGAGACCGCGGCCCGGCAGGTCAGGGCGGCCGCCCTGGCGATCGCCGATTCGCCGTCGGTACGGGAGGCGATCGGCACCCCGGACCCGTCCGCCGTGCTCCAGCCGTACGCGGAGCGGGTCCGCAGGGACACCGGGATCGCCTTCGTCACCATCATGTCCCCGGAGCGGGTCCGCTGGACGCACCCGGACTCCGACCGGATCGGCGAGCAGTTCCTCGGGCACACCGCGCGGGCGCTGCGCGGCGAGACGTTCACCGAGACGTACACCGGCACGCTCGGCCCCTCGATCCGGGTCGTCACACCGATCCGGGACGGCTCCAGGATCACCGGCCTGGTCAGCGCGGGCATCACGGTCGAGCGGGTCTCCTCCCAGGTGCGGGCGCAGCTCGGGGCGCTGGGGCTGGCGGCGGGCGGGGCGCTCGCCCTCGGCGGCCTCGGCACGTACGTGATCAACGCCCGGCTGCGGCGGCACACGCACGGGATGAACGCCGCCGAGCTGAGCCGGATGCACGACTACCACCAGGCCACGCTGCACGCGGTGCGCGAGGGGCTGCTGATGCTCGACGGGCGGCGCCGGATCGCGCTGATCAACGACGCGGGCCGGGAGCTGCTCGGTCTGGGGCCGGGTGCGGTGGGGCGCAGGGTCGCCGAGCTGGATCTGCCGGCGCCGCTGACCGGTGCGCTGCTCGCCTCCGAGGAGCGGGTCGACGAGCTGCATCTGACGGCGGACCGGGTGATCGTGGTCAACACCCGTCCGGTGGTGGGCGGGGAGCAGCGCGGCACCGTCGTGACGCTGCGCGATCACACGGAACTCCAGGCGCTGTCCGGTGAGTTGGACTCCGAGCGGGGGTTCACCCAGGCCTTGCGCTCGCAGGCGCACGAGGCGGCGAACCGGCTGCACACCGTCGTCTCGCTGATCGAACTGGGCCGGGCGGAGGAGGCGGTGGGCTTCGCCACCGCCGAGCTGGAACTGGCCCAGGCGCTCACCGACCGGGTGGTGGGGGCGGTCGCCGAACCGGTGCTGGCCGCACTGCTGCTCGGCAAGGCGGCGCAGGCGAACGAACGAGGGGTGGAGCTGGTGCTCGCGGACGACAGCCTGATCGACGACGGCGACCTGCCCGCGACGCTGCCGCACCGGGATCTGGTGACGATCCTCGGCAATCTCATCGACAACGCGGTGGACGCGGCGTCGGAGGCGGTGACCGGTGCGCCGGGGCCCGGGTCCGTGCCCGCCCAGCGGGGAGCGGGTGGCGGCCGGGCCGCCCGCGCCCGGGTCACCGTCACCGCGCTGGCCGGGGAGGGCGAGCTGCTGCTGCGGGTCGCCGACACCGGTGCCGGGATCGGCCCGCAGGACGCCACCGCGGTCTTCGACCGCGGCTGGTCGACGCACGGCACCGGCCGGGGAATCGGCCTGGCCCTCGTCAAGCAGGCGGTGCACCGCAACGGCGGCACGGTCACCCTGGACGGCGGCTCGGACGGCGATACGGAGACCGGCGCGGACGGCGCCACGGGCGGCGGTGCGCGGTTCACGGTGCGGCTGCCGCTGGGAGTCGCCGGCCGCACGGCACACACCACGAAGGAGGCCACGGCGTGATCCAGGTGCTGGTCGTCGAGGACGATCCCGTCGCCGCGGACGCCCACCGGCTTTACGTGGGCCGGGTCCCCGGCTTCACGGTGGCGGCCGTCGCGCATTCGCGGGCCCAGGCGGTGCGGGCGCTGGAGCGTACCCCGGTCGATCTGCTGCTCCTGGATCTGTATCTGCCCGACGGGCACGGTCTGCAACTGCTGCGCTCGCTGCGCGCGGCCGGGCACTCGGCGGATGTCATCGCGGTGACGTCGGCGCGCGATCTGGCGGTGGTCCGGGAGGGGGTGTCGCTCGGGGTCGTCCAGTACGTGCTGAAGCCCTTCACCTTCGCCACCCTGCGCGACCGGCTGGTGCGCTACGCGGAGTTCCGCGCGGCGGCCGGTGAGGCGAGCGGCCAGGACGAGGTGGACCGGGCGCTCGGCGCACTGCGCGCCCCGCAGCCGGCCCAGCTGCCGAAGGGGCTCAGCAGCCCGACGCTGGAGGCCGTCACCCGGGCCCTGCGGGCCGCCCCGGACGGGGTGACGGCGTCGGCGGCCGGGGAGGAGCTGGGCATCTCGCGGATCACCGCACGCCGCTATCTGGAGCACCTGGTGACGGTGGGGCGCGCGGTGCGCAGCCCGCAGTACGGCCAGATCGGCCGCCCGGAGCTGTACTACCGGTGGGTGACCCAGAACCACTGAATCCGTACAGCCCACGGCTCTTAGGACGTTCCTACGATCCGTGGATATCGGTGGAACACACCGTAGTCATTCCATGCCTTGACTCCTACGGTGGGGCCGTGCACCCGTCCCCGCCGTTCAACGCCCCCGCCGCGCGCCGACTGCGCGAGGCCCTGGGGATGCTTCCCGGCCATGTCGCCTACGGTCTCGCGGCCCAGTACGGGCTCCGGGTGAGCACCGGGACGGTCATCGCCTGGGAGCGCGGGCTCGCCTCGCCGACCGAGTACGAACTCACCGCGCTGGCCGGGGTGTTGTGGTGCTCTCCGGCCGAACTCCTCACCGCCGCACGCACCCTGCGGGAGCACCGGGTGGCCCGGGAGCTGGCCGTGGAGGAGCTGGCGCGGCTGCTGGGGCTGACCACCTCCGCGTATCTGCGGATGGAGGAGTCGGGGCGCTGGCGCGGCAACGAACGCCAGTCCGCGGCGCTCGCCGAGGTGCTGGGGCTGACGCCCGCCGGGTTCGTGACGGTGTCCGGCCGGGACGAGGAGCTGGCGGAGCTGCTGCGCGGCGCGGTGACCACCCGCTGGCAGGCCCAGCTGCGGCCGGTGGCGAAGCTGGTGCCGCTGGAGCGCGGCTTCCTCCAGGACGTGCTGGAACAACTGCACACCGACTACCAGGCGCTGATGGTGTCGACGCTGAGCTGGAGCAGCACGGGTACGGAGCGGGCCGGGACCACGGGCGACGAGGGACGGGTGTTCCTGGCGGAGATCCTGGAACGGTTCTGGCGGGCGGCGGGGGTGCCGGGACCGGACGGCTGAGCCGCCCGGCACCCCCCGTACGCGCTCAGCCGCCGGGCGTCCCCCCGGCCACCGGGTCGAAGGAGAACAGGCTTCCCCGGTCCGCTCCGTCGCAGCTCGTCTGCACCAGGTAGGCGCCGCGCTCCTTGCTGTTCCTCTCGGTACCGACGCAGAGGCGGGTGTGGGCGGGACGGATGCGGTACCCCTCGACGGGACGGCCGACGGGCTCGATCAGGAACTCCTCCGCGTCGCCGCGCTTGCCGCACTCCTGGTCCTGCAGCCCGGCTCCGGCATCCCGCATCCCGTCCCAGACTCCGGTGCAGCCCAGGTCGTAGTCCGGGTGATCGGTCACGATCCGCCAGGCGTCGCCGTCCAGCGGCTTGAGGGAGAAACTCGGGATCGTCTCCTGCTCGCACGGCACCTGGTACAGCCTCCCGCTGTCGCTGCCCCGCTTCTCGGAGAGGCAGAACCCGGAGTGCACGGACCGGATCTGCACCGTACGCCCGGCCACGGGCCCGCTTACGGGGGTGGCTTTCCGCTCGTCGTCCCGTACGAGGAGGGTGACGGTCACCGCGGCGGCGGCGAGCACGACGAGCGCGACGGCGGCCGCCACCACGGTCCTGGACCGGCGCCGGCGGGCCGGGGCCGGTCCGGGGAGGGGGACGGTGGGCGGCTCGGACGAGTACCCGGCGGTCGCTTCCGGTGCCGCCCCGGACGCCTCCGCCGTCCCGGCCCGCTCCCCGCGCACGGCGAGCTCCTTGCGTACGGCGAGCCAGTCCGCCACCTGCTCGGGCCCGCAGCCGCAGGCCCGGACGAAGGCGGCGAGGAGTTCCTCGCGCGGCACCGACGTACGCCCCAGCATGTTGGCGATCGTGGAGCGCGGCAGCACGTCCCCGACCGCTTCGGCCCGCTGGGAGAGTTCACGGAACGTCAGACCCGACGCCTCCTTGAGCAACCGCAACAGGGCGATGAACTCGGGCGTGCTGCGCGCCTCACGAGGATCCGGAGCTCTGCCGTCGACGACCATCTGTTGTGCCTCTCCCCTGGATTCCGCGCCCGGACAAGGTTGGGACATGTCCCGGACAGGGACAAGCCTTGTTGATCCGGTCCGCGGGCTCAAGAGTTGTTTCCGGCACCGCGGCCCGTCCGGATCCGACCATCCGGAACGGCTCCCGGGCGCCGGGGGAACGGCAAGCGGCCCTGACCGTCCACGGGGGGACAGTCAGGGCCGCCGGGTCGTCACCCCCGGTCCGCTGCCGCGCGGCCGGGGCCAGCCGGGGTCAGAAGACCGACTCGGCCTCGTCCATCCGGTCCTTGGGGACCGTCTTGAGCTGTGTGATCGCGTCGGCAAGCGGAACCATCTCGATGTCGGTGCCGCGCAGCGCGGTCATCCTGCCGAAGTCGCCCC
>NZ_ML123044.1:428033-479784 GCF_003846175.1 Streptomyces sp. ADI95-17
AATGACCGGCCGGGCCTCCTTGCCGAGCCGGGTCTCCAGCTCGATGGCCAGCCGGTTGCCGATGCCCTGGAAGCGCTCGTGGCCGAACTGGTCGATCTCGCCCTTGGCGTACGGCATGGAGCCCTCCGCCGGGTGCGCGCCCTCGGCCACGCAGATGACCGCGAACTTCTTGCCGCGCGCGAAGCGCTCCTCGACCATCTTCACCAGGTCCTCCACCTCGAAGCGGCGCTCGGGGAGGCAGATGCCGTGCGCGCCGCCCGCCATTCCGGACTCCAGCGCGATCCAGCCCGCGTGCCGGCCCATCACCTCGACGACCATGACCCGCTGGTGCGATTCGGCGGTGGTCTTGAGACGGTCTATGGCGTCGGTGGCGACACCCACCGCGGTGTCGAAGCCGAAGGTCCGGTCGGTGGCGGAGATGTCGTTGTCGATGGTCTTGGGGACGCCGACGACGGGCATTCCGGCGTCCGACAGCATCCGGGCGGCGGTGAGGGTGCCCTCGCCGCCGATCGGGATGAGGGCGTCCATGCCGTAACGGCGGCTCAGCTCGGCGCAGTTCTCGGCGGCCTCGCGCAGCCGGTCGCGCTCCAGCCGGGCCGAGCCGAGAATGGTGCCGCCGCGGGCGAGGATGCCGCTGACCGCGTTGAGGTCGAGGGGGCGAAAGTGGCCGTCGAGGAGGCCCTTGAACCCGTCCTCGAAGCCGATGACTTCATCGCCGTGGCCCACCACGGCGCGGTGCACGACCGACCGGATCACTGCGTTCAGACCTGGGCAGTCGCCGCCTGCGGTGAGAATTCCGATGCGCATCGTGCCTTGTCTCCTGCTCGCTAGTGCCGTGCATTTCGGGGGACGTCCACAGAATCCCCCGTACCGTGAGCCACGACGATTGTCCCATGCCAGGTCCGGACCTGGTGCTCCCCCTCGCCCCGGCACGGGGGCCTCGCCCGGCGGGCGACGCCTCGGCCCCCGCGGGTATCGTCAACATGGCAATACCATCCCAAACCGAAATTGGACGGGAGAACACGCGTGACGCGCAGCGTGTACGTGACCGGGATCGACCGGGGAGACGGCCGGCAGGTCGTCGATCTGGGAGTCATGGAGCTTCTGACGCGTCAGGTGGACCGGGTCGGGGTGTTCCGGCCGCTCGTCCACGACGGCCCCGATCGGCTGTTCGAACTGCTGCGGGCCCGCTACCGGCTCTCCCAGGACCCCGGGTCGGCGTACGGGCTGGACTACCACGAGGCCTCCGCGCTCCAGGCGGAACAGGGCACGGACGAGCTGGTCTCCCGGCTGGTCGACCGGTTCCATCAGGTGGCCCAGAAGTACGAGGTGGTGCTGGTGCTCGGCACCGACTTCGCCGCCACCCAGCTCCCCGACGAGCTGGCGCTCAACGCCCGGCTGGCCAATGAGTTCGGCGCCTCGGTGATCGCGGTGGTCGGCGGGAAGGGCCAGACCGCGGAGTCGGTGCGGGCCGAGACCCGCAACGCCTACCGCGCGTACGCCGGGCTGGGCTGCGACGTGGTCGCGATGATCGTGAACCGGGTGGCGGCCGAGGACCGCGACGCCATCGCGGAGCGGCTGACGGCCACGCTGCCCGTCCCCTGTTCGGTCCTGCCCGACGACGCGGCGCTCTCCGCGCCGACCGTCGCCCAGATCACCGCGGCGCTCGGCGGCACGGTGCTGCTCGGCGACGACTCCGGGCTGGCGAGGAACGCGCTGGACTTCGTCTTCGGCGGCGCGATGCTGCCGAACATGCTGAACGCGCTGACGCCGGGCTGCCTGGTGGTCACGCCCGGGGACCGGGCCGACCTGGTGGTCGGCTCGCTGGCCGCGCACAGTGCCGGGACGCCGCCCATCGCGGGGCTGCTGCTGACCCTGGACGAGCGCCCCGGCGAGGAGATACTCAGGCTGGCCGCGCGACTCGCACCGGGCACCCCGGTCGTGTCGGTGGCCGACGGATCCTTCCCCACCGCGGCCCGGCTCTTCGGCCTGGAGGGCAAGCTGAACGCCGCGACGCCCCGCAAGGCGGAGACCGCGCTGGGCCTCTTCGAGCGCCATGTGGACACCGGCGCCCTGCTGGAGCGGATCTCGGTGGCCCGCAGCGGCCGCGTCACCCCGATGATGTTCGAGCACGAACTGCTGGAGCAGGCCCGCGCCGACCGTCGCCGGGTCGTCCTGCCGGAGGGCACCGAGGAGCGGGTGCTGCGCGCCGCCGACGTACTGATGCGCCGCGACGTCTGCGAGCTCACCCTGCTCGGCGACCCCGACGTCATCCGTAAGAAGGCCGCCGACCTCGGCATCGATCTCGCCGGTGCGCAGCTCGTCGACCCGCAGACCTCCGAGCTGCGCCAGACCTTCGCCGAGCGGTACGCCCAGCTGCGGGCCCACCGCGGGGTCACGGCCGAGCTGGCGTACGACGTCGTCGCGGACGTCAACTACTTCGGCACCCTGATGGTCCAGGAGGGGTTCGCGGACGGCATGGTCTCCGGGGCCGTGCACTCCACCGCGGCGACGATCCGCCCGGCTTTCGAGATCATCAAGACCAAGCCGGACGCCTCGATCGTCTCCTCCGTCTTCTTCATGTGCCTCGCCGACAAGGTGCTGGTGTACGGCGACTGCGCGGTCAATCCGGACCCGGACGCGGAGCAGCTCGCCGACATCGCGGTGCAGTCGGCGGCCACCGCCGCCCGGTTCGGCGTGGACCCGCGGATCGCGATGCTGTCGTACTCGACGGGGACCTCGGGCTCGGGCGCCGATGTCGACAAGGTGCGCGCGGCGACCGACCGGGTCCGCGCGAGCCGGCCGGATCTGCGGATCGAGGGCCCGATCCAGTACGACGCCGCGGTGGAGCCGAGCGTCGCCGCGACGAAGCTGCCCGGCTCCGAGGTGGCGGGCCAGGCGACGGTGCTGATCTTCCCGGACCTGAACACCGGCAACAACACCTACAAGGCCGTGCAGCGCTCGGCCGGCGCGGTGGCCGTCGGGCCGGTGCTCCAGGGGCTGCGGAAGCCCGTCAACGACCTGTCCCGCGGCGCGCTCGTCCAGGACATCGTCAATACCGTGGCCATCACGGCGATCCAGGCACAGGGCAAGGAGTGAACCGGATGACCACCCCGACCACCGCGGGTTCCAGCACGCCGGGCGCGTACCGCGTGCTGGTCCTCAACTCCGGCTCCTCGTCGGTGAAGTACCAGCTGCTGGACATGAGCGACCGCACCCGGCTCGCGGTGGGGCTGGTCGAGCGGATCGGCGAGGAGACCTCACGTCTGGTGCACACCCCGCTGACCGGCGGCGGCGCCGAGCAGCGCGAGCGGATCGGCCCGGTCGCCGACCACGAGGCGGCGCTGAAGGCGGCGGCGCAGGAGCTGGCGGCCGACGGGCTGGGCCTGGACTCCCCGCAGCTGGCGGCGATCGGCCACCGGGTGGTGCACGGCGGGCTGCGGTTCACCGAGCCCGTGGTGATCGACGACGAGGTGCTGAAGGAGATCGAGCGCCTGGTCCCGGTGGCCCCGCTGCACAATCCGGCGAACATCACCGGCATCCTCACCGCCCGGGCCCTGCGGCCGGACCTTCCGCAGGTGGCGGTCTTCGACACGGCCTTCCACACGACGATGCCGGAGTACGCGGCGCGGTACGCGATCGACACCGAGACCGCCGACGCGCACCGCATCCGGCGCTACGGATTCCACGGCACCTCGCACGCGTATGTCTCCCGCAAGGCCGCCGAGCTGCTGGAACGTACCCCCGAGGAGGTCAATGTCATCGTGCTGCACCTGGGCAACGGCGCCTCGGCGTCGGCGGTGGCCGGCGGCCGGTGCGTGGAGACCTCGATGGGGCTGACCCCCTTGGAGGGGCTGGTGATGGGCACCCGCTCCGGGGACATCGATCCGGCCGTCACCTTCCATCTGATGCGCGTCGCGGGGATGTCGGCGGACGAGGTCGACGCCCTGCTCAACAAGAAGAGCGGCCTGGTCGGGCTCTGCGGCGACAACGACATGCGGGAGATCCGGCGCCGGATCGACGAGGGCGACGAGCGCGCGGCGCTGGCGTTCGACATCTATGTGCACCGGCTGAAGAAGTACATCGGCGCCTATTCGGCGGTCCTCGGCCGGGTGGATGCCGTGGCGTTCACGGCGGGGGTCGGGGAGAACTCGGCACCGGTGCGGGAGGCTGCCATCGCCGGTCTGGAGGAGCTCGGACTGGCGGTGGACGCGGATCTGAACGCCGTACGGTCCGACGAGCCCCGGCTGATCTCGCCGGACTACGCGCGGGTCGCGGTGGCCGTGGTGCCGACGGACGAGGAGCTGGAGATCGCCGTACAGACCTTCGCGCTCGTCGGGCAGGCCCACGACCCCCTCGGACAGGCCCACAACTGAGCACCCCCGCGCCCCTTTGTACCTTCCGCCAGACGGAATATTCCGTAGCGAAACAAACCGATAGGATCCGCCTCATGCGCCGTTCCAAAATCGTCTGCACACTCGGTCCCGCCGTCGACTCCCACGAGCAGCTCGTCGCTCTGATCGAGGCCGGCATGAGCGTGGCCCGCTTCAACTTCAGTCACGGCAGCCACGAGGAGCACCAGGGTCGTTACGACCGGGTCCGCAGGGCCGCCGCCGAGACCGGGCGGGCGATCGGTGTGCTCGCCGACCTCCAGGGCCCCAAGATCCGTCTGGCGAAGTTCGCCGAGGGGCCCGTCGAGCTGGTCCGCGGGGACGAGTTCACCATCACCGCCGAGGACGTCCCCGGCGACAAGTCGATCTGCGGCACGACCTACAAGGGCCTGCCCGGCGATGTCGCCAAGGGCGACCCGATCCTGATCAACGACGGCAACGTCGAGCTGAAGGTCGTCGCGGTCGAGGGCCCCCGGGTGAAGACCATCGTCATCGAGGGCGGTGTCATCTCCGACCACAAGGGCATCAACCTGCCCGGCGCGGCGGTCAACGTCCCGGCCCTGTCCGAGAAGGACGTCGACGACCTGCGGTTCGCCCTGCGGATGGGCTGCGACCTGGTGGCGCTGTCCTTCGTGCGGGACGCGGACGACGTCAAGGACGTCCACAAGGTGATGGACGAGGAGGGCCGCCGGGTCCCCGTCATCGCCAAGGTCGAGAAGCCGCAGGCCGTCGAGCACATGGAGGGCGTCGTCATGGCGTTCGACGGTGTGATGGTCGCCCGTGGTGACCTGGCCGTCGAGTACCCGCTGGAGAAGGTCCCGATGGTGCAGAAGCGCCTGGTGGAGCTCTGCCGGCGGAACGCCAAGCCGGTGATCGTCGCGACCCAGATGATGGAGTCGATGATCACCAACTCGCGGCCGACCCGCGCCGAGGCGTCCGACGTCGCCAACGCGATCCTGGACGGCGCGGACGCGGTCATGCTGTCGGCCGAGTCCAGCGTGGGCGCGTACCCGATCGAGACCGTCAAGACGATGTCGAAGATCGTCGTGGCCGCCGAGGAGGAGCTGCTCTCCAAGGGCCTGCAGCCGCTGGTGCCGGGCAAGAAGCCCCGTACCCAGGGCGGTTCGGTGGCCCGTGCGGCGTGCGAGATCGCGGACTTCCTGAACGGCAAGGCACTGGTCGCCTTCACCAAGTCCGGTGACACGGCCCGCCGGCTCTCCCGCTACCGCGCGGCCCAGCCCATCCTGGCCTTCACCACGGACGAGTCCACCCGCAACCAGCTCGCCCTGAGCTGGGGCGTCGAGGCCCACGTCGTGCCGCACGTGGACAACACCGACGCGATGGTCGACCTGGTCGACGGCGAGCTGCTGAAGCTCGGCCGCTACAACGAGGGCGACACCATGGTCATCACGGCCGGCTCGCCCCCCGGCATCCCCGGCACCACCAACATGGTCCGGGTGCACCACGTCGGCGGCGGCAGCCGCGACTGACCCGTCCGTCACCCCTGAGCAACGACCGTGGGCCGCACTCCTCGGGAGTGCGGCCCACGGCCCTGTGCGGCTCCCGGACGGGACCGTGCCGGCTAGCTGTTGCCACCGGTGAAGTAGTTGTGCAGGCCGGGGACCTTGAGCGAGCCGCCGAACTGGCCGGCCTGGGTCACCTTGACCTTGGTGAAGAAGGCGAAGGGCACGTTCAGCGGAGGCGGTGTCTCCGGGCTGAACGTCACCGGGATGAGGCCGAAGAGGTTGCCCTTCAGCTCCTCCGTGTACATCGTCACCGTGCCGTTGCGGATGGTGGACTTGGAGCCCTTCCGCGCCTCGACATGGGTCGTCGTACCGGCCGGACCCACCGTCTTCTGGTGGAGGTTGTCGATGTCGATGGAGCTCGCGGTGAACTTCAGCGCCTTCTTGACCTTGCCGTCGTACGTCTTCACCTCGACGATGCCCTTGTAGTCGAGCCCGTTGAGGGTGAGCATCGAGCTCTCCAGGATCCACGGGTCGGTCGGGAGCAGCGGGATGCCCGTCTCCAGATCGGCCGCGGCCAGCGCCTTGGGGTCGGCGGTGGGGCACGGGAAGCGCTCCTTGGCGCCGTCCGGGATGTCCTCGTCCTTCTTGGCGTCGAGCCCCTTGACGCTGTCGTCGAGCTCCTTGACCGACTTGCCGGCCTGGCCGGCCGCCTCGCGGATGGCGTCGGCCGTCTTGTCGGCCGTCTCCTTCGCGGCGTCGGTGGCCTTCTCGACGGGCTTCTTCGCCGGCTTCTCGGCGGTGTCGGTCGCCGAAGGCTTCGGGGACGCGGTGCTCGCGCTCGGGGACGGGCTCGCCGTCTCCTTGTCCGGTCCGTCGAAGAGGTCCCTGAGCGCGTCGCCGACGCCCAGCGGGTCGAGCGGGTTCCTCGTCTTCGTGGGGGTGGGCGAGGCGCTCGGCGTGGCGGCCGGTGCGTCGGCCTCGGCGGCCTCCGTCTTCGCCTCCGGCTTCACCGATTCGCTCGCGGACGGGGTCGCCGAGGGCTTCGGGGTCGCCGATGCGCCCTTGTCACCGGAGTCGGTGGCGGACGGCGACGGGGACGCCGGCTTCGACGCGGACGGCGACGGCTCTTCGCTCGGCTCGTCGGAGCGGGTCACGCAGGGGCCGGGCGCGAAGGGAATGTCGGAACTGTCGTCGGCCAGCGCGAGCTTGGGCGTGAGCCCCATGCCCACGAAGACGGCGGTCGGCATAGCGGCGAGCGCGAACGCCTTGCCCGCGGGAATGTGCAGCTTCGTCAGCAAGGACTTCCTGGGGGCCGCGTGGCGCGGTCCGCCTCTCGTCCCGGAATCCTCCCCGGGCGAGTTCAGCTGCCTCTCGTCACCCCGCACGATGCCTCCCGCCGTCGACCTCAACTGTCGTGTCGTACTGCTCCGGCTGCTGCTGGGGCACCGCTGCCGTGCTGTGGAACTCGGATCCGGGCTCCTGCGTACCGAGGACGGCCCCGGACTTCTCCCCCGCCGCGCCGGCCGGCGCGAGGTCCGGCTTCGGCTCGCCCGGGGCCCAGGAGACGGAGAGCGCGCCGCCCAGCAGCGCGAACAGGAAGCCGACCAGGAAGCCGCCGATGTTGGCGACCGGTATCGAGATCAGCGCCAGCAGGATCGCGGCGACTCCGGCGAAAACTCTCACGATGTGGTGGAACCACATGGTGAGGCCCAGCGTGACGAGCAGGATCCCGATGATCAGGGAACCGGCACCGGCAGTGGTGGACATCGCCAGTGTGACGTTGCCGAGGTGCATGTTGGCGTACGGAAAATAAGCGATGGGTAGACCACCCACCATGGTGAACAGGCCCGCCCAGAACGGCCGGTTACCCCGCCAGGTGCGGAATCTCCGCCAGAAGACGCGGAGGTAGTGCTCGTTCTGCCCTGTGGACTCGGGGCTCATGGAAAACAGCTCCCTGGAACCGGTACTGCTGTGAGAAGAGAAGAGGTGGGCGGCCGGAGTCCCCTCGGGAGCGCTCCGGCCACCCGGCGGGTGCTTAGTAGCACTCCTTGACGCCACTGTGCAGCCGCAGGCTCAGGTTGCTGAGCTTGAAGGTGCCGGCGGTGGTCGCCCATGCCGTCTGCTTCACGTTGGTCAGCGTCGCCGTCTTGGCGCGCTGCGCGAAGCCGTTGGGGTTGACGGCCTTCTCGGTACCGGCCTGGATGCCGGGCTTGCCCATGGCTCCCGCGGCGACACCGATGTCGATGTGCTCGAAGTACGCGTCGGCGTCGAGCTCGGCGACATCGAGGTACAGGTTGGTCGCCTCGACCGGCTTCTCCGGGTCGGTACCCGCCTTCAGCTGGAGCGTGACGCTGCCCAGACCGAACGGGAGGTTCGGAGTGACCACCGACTGGCACATGTTGGTGATCGTGGCATCGCTGAAGCCGGACACGGCAACGGCGTGGGCCCCGTTCTTGCCCTCGGGGTCCATACCCGTGGCGACGGAGCCGTACTGCACGAAGTCATGGCCGACGAGCTTGTCCGCACGCACCTTGAAGCTCTGGCCGGACACGCTGAAGGACGCCGCGAGGGCACCCTGCGCGAGACCGACACCCACCGCCGCGGTCGCGACGACGCTCGGCACCATGACCAGAGCGAAACGCTTCCATCTGGTGCCGCCACGAACCTGGGAACTCATAATTTTCCTCCTTCTCGGACGTACATCTCCGGTCCGGGCCTGGGCCCGTCCTGGGATGGGAGAAGTGCTACGTCCTCGGCAAGGAGAGCGCCCGCGGACGGAGGCATGAACCGCGTCCGAATCACCGGCGATCACCCCCGAGCGACAACCACTGGCCACGCATTCGCGCAACCTGTATCGGACAGGCCCTGCCGGACGACAGGAACCCCCCTGTCCGGAGCCCGCGTCACTGCCGCCGGCCCACTCGGTGGGGACCCAACAGGGCCGCCGCACCGACTGGCAGCCGGGCTGGCGTTATTGGACCGAGCGTGGCCGATCGTGGTGCATTCCCGCCCGTGACACAAGGGGGTTCGTTACTCGCTAGTAACGGCCCGATAACCGATGCGCGACCGGCTGGTACCGCCCGGCCACACAAGGTAGCGCCGAGGCGAAGGACGAAAGGGCGGATCGGTGCGCCAATGCGGACAGATCCCAGTGCTTGATTTACTGCGAGTAACAGGCCCTTGCTTTATCAAGATTTGGTAAAGCAGAGGCGTCTCTTATCGCCCGGACGCGAAAACGGCCGCGGTACCCGGCGGGGTACCGCGGCCGCTTGTCACATCAGAACAAGACCCGCGCCAGCGCGGTACGCGCGGCACCGACCCGCGGATCGTCGGGGCCGATCACCTCGAACAGCTCCAGCAGCCGCACCCGCGCGGCGTCCCGGTCGTCACCGAAATTGCGCCGCACCGTCTCGACGAGCCGGCCGAAGGCGTCCTCGACATGACCGCCGACCAGATCCAGATCGGCGGCGGCGAGTTGCGCCGGGACATCGGCCGGGTTCGCGGCGGCCTCCTCGCGCACCCGCTGGGCGTCCATGTCCTTGACCCGGGAGAGGAGTTCGGCCTGGGCGAGGCCGAGCTTGGCCTCGGTGTTGGCCGGGTCGTCGGACAGGACGTTCCGGTACGCCTGGACGGCACCGGCGAAGTCGTCGGCGTCCAGGGCGCGCACGGCCGATTCGAGCAGGGCGTCGTACGGCCCGGCGGGCACCTCGGCCGGGGCCCGGTCGGCGCTCTCGTCGGCGGCGTCCTGGTCGACCACGATCCCGGTGAGCCCGAACCGTTCCTCGCCGACCTGGATCAGCTGGTCCAGCGTCTGGCGGATCTGGGCCTCGGGGGCCGCACCCTGGAAGAGCGGGAGGGCCTGCCCGGCGACGACGGCGAAGACCGCCGGGATGCCCTGGATGCCGAACTGCTGCATCAGCATCTGGTTGGCGTCGACATCGACCTTGGCCAGCACGAAGCGGCCGTTGTACTCATGGGCCAGGCGCTCCAGGAGCGGGCCCAGCTGCTTGCACGGCTCGCACCACTCGGCCCAGAAGTCGATGACGACCGGGACCTCGGCGGAACGCTGCAGGACATCGTTCTCGAAGCCCGCCTCATCGACATCGATCACCAGGGCGGACGGCGGCACGGCACCGCCGCCACCCTGCCGGGAGGCCTCGGCACGGGCCTGCTCCGCCTTCACCTTGGCCTCGCCGGCCGCCTTCACCGCGGCGAGGTCGACGACGCCGCTCATGGACATGTTCCTAGGCTGCATGCGTACATCCTCCCCCCTTGGCGCACCGATCCGGAAAGCGATACCGGAACCGCGCCCGTCCGCCACCCCCGCCGGTGTGCGGGGTACATGGACGGACACGGTCCGAGGGCCCCTGAAAGACCCGTTTCGGCGCCGGGTCCCCACCCGGTGCCTGTGGCTGTCATTCGGTTGCGGCGTCACGACGGCATGGCCGTCGTCCTTACGCTACGACCCGTAGCGTAACTGCCGCCCACCCCTCGCGCACAGGTGCGATCGGTGATCTGTCTCACCACGATCGGGACCGGCCGGTTCTACTTACTGACCGGTATGGTCACGGCATGCTGAGCCGCAGCCACCCCAAACCCCCTCGAACGGGACGTCCGCGCAGTGCCGCGGCCGATGAAGCGATCCTGGAGGCGACCCGGGCCTCGCTGGTCGACCTCGGCTGGTCGAAGCTGACGATGAGCGATGTGGCGACGCGGGCCGGAGTGGCCAAGACGACCCTGTACCGGCGGTGGGCGGGCAAGAACGAGCTGGTCGTGGACGCCGTAGCGGTCCTCTTCGACGAGCTGGAACTGCCCGATCTGGGCAGCCTGTCGGCCGATGTGCAGGCGGTGGTGCTGCAGTTCGCGGCGCTGCTGGAACGGCCGGAGACCCAGACGGCGCTGATGGCGGTGGTCGCGGAGTCGACGCGCGACGAGGCGCTGCGGACCCGGATCCGCGACTCGATCGTGGACCGGCAGAAGCGGCTGGTGCTCCAGGGCCGTCAACGGGCGCAGGAGCGCGGGGAGTTGCCCGTCGAGCAGGACGAGGACGCGGCGTCGACCACCGCCGACCTGATCTTCGACGTGATCGCCGGCGCGGTCGTGCACCGGGCCCTGGTGAGCGCCGAGCCGGTGGACGCGGACTGGGCCCGGCGCTTCACCGTGCTGCTGCTCACGGGGCTGGGGGCTGCGGCCTCCGCCTAGGACATGCCGAAGGGCCCAGGACATGCCGAAGGGGCGGGACGGCCGCGCCGCCCCGCCCCCGGCCGTACCGGCCGCGTCAGAAGCCGGGCGGCTCCGTGTAGCTGCCCCACTCGTCGCGCAGGACGCCGCAGATCTCGCCGAGCGTCGCCTCGGCCCGTACCGCGTCCAGCATCGGGGCGATCATGTTGGAGCCGTCGCGGGCGGCGGCCAGCATCGCGTCCAGCGCCGACTTGACCCGGGCGTCGTCGCGGGCGTCCTTGCGGCCGCCGAGCACCCGGACCTGCTCGCGCTCGACCTCGTGGCTGACCCGCAGGATCTCCAGGTCGCCGGTGACCGAGCCGTGGTGGACGTTGACGCCGACGACCCGCTTGTCGCCCTTCTCCAGCGACTGCTGGTAGCGGAAGGCGGACTCGGCGATCTCGCCGGTGAACCAGCCGTCCTCGATGCCGCGCAGGATGCCGGAGGTGATCGGGCCGATGGGGTGCTGCCCGTCCGGGTGGGCCCGGGTGCCGCGCTCCTTGATCTGCTCGAAGGTCTTCTCTGCGTCGGCCTCGATCCGGTCGGTGAGCTGCTCGACGTACCAGGAACCGCCCAGCGGGTCCGCCACGTTGGCGACGCCGGTCTCCTCCATCAGCACCTGCTGGGTGCGCAGGGCGATCTCGGCGGCCTGTTCGGAGGGGAGCGCCAGGGTCTCGTCGAGGGCGTTGGTGTGCAGCGAGTTGGTGCCGCCGAGGACCGCGGAGAGCGCCTCGACCGCGGTGCGTACGACGTTGTTGTACGGCTGCTGGGCGGTGAGCGAGACACCGGCGGTCTGGGTGTGGAAGCGGAGCCACTGCGCCTTGTCGGTCTTCGCGCCGTACGTCTCCTTCATCCAGCGGGCCCAGATCCGGCGGGCGGCACGGAACTTGGCGATCTCCTCGAAGAAGTCGAGGTGCGCGTCGAAGAAGAAGGAGAGGCCGGGCGCGAAGGTGTCGACGTCCAGGCCGCGGGAGAGGCCGAGCTCCACGTAGCCGAAGCCGTCGGCGAGGGTGTACGCCAGCTCCTGCGCGGCCGTCGCCCCGGCCTCGCGGATGTGGTAGCCGGAGACCGAGAGCGGCTTGTAGGCGGGGATGTCGCGGGCGCAGTGCTCCATCAGGTCGCCGATGAGGCGCAGATGGGGCTCGGGCTGGAAGAGCCACTCCTTCTGCGCGATGTACTCCTTGAAGATGTCGGTCTGGAGCGTGCCGTTGAGCACGCCCGGGTCGACGCCCTGGCGCTCCGCGGCGACCAGGTACATGCAGAAGACCGGGACGGCGGGGCCGCTGATCGTCATGGACGTCGTGACATCGCCGAGCGGGATGTCCTTGAAGAGGACCTCCATGTCGGCGGCGGAGTCGATGGCCACGCCGCAGTGCCCGACCTCGCCGAGCGAGCGGGGGTCGTCGGAGTCGCGGCCCATCAGCGTCGGCATGTCGAAGGCGACGCTGAGCCCGCCGCCGCCCGCGGCCAGGATCATCTTGTAGCGCTCGTTGGTCTGCTCGGCGTTGCCGAAGCCGGCGAACTGGCGGATGGTCCAGGTCCGGCCGCGGTAACCGGTCGGATAGAGCCCCCGGGTGAAGGGGTACTCGCCGGGCCAGCCGATCCGCTCGAACCCCTCGTACGTGTCCCCGGGGCGGGGGCCGTACGCGGGCTCCACCGGATCCCCGGAGAGTGTGGTGAAGTCCGCGTCACGCTTGCGGGCCTTGTCGTAACGGGCCTGCCAGCGGCGGCGGCCTTCCTCGATCGCGTCAGCGTCCATACCATCGAATTTACTAGGACGTCCTAGTAAATGTCGATGGCAAACCGCCCTGTGCTTCGCACGGGGCGGTTCGGAGGGCTCTGGGGTCCGGCCGGTCAGGCCTTGGCGGTGGCGGGGGAGCCGTCGACGATCAGCGGCTCGACCTCGCGGACGACCTTGCGCTCGACGAAGAACGCGGCCGTCGGGATGGTGCCGGAGATCAGCACCCAGAGCAGCTTGCCCATCGGCCACTTCGCCTTGGAGCCGAGGTCGAAGGCGAAGATCAGGTAGATGATGTAGAGCACACCGTGGATCTGCGAGACGACGAGCGTCAGGCCCTCGCCCGTCTCGAAGCCGTACTTGAAGACCATGCAGGTGCAGAGCACCAGCAACATGACGGCGGTGACGTAGGCCATCACCCGGTACCGGGTCAGCACACTGCGTTTCATGGCATCGAGCCTAACCGGGCGGCCGGGGCGATCTTGCAGCGGGCCGGGCTCTCGAAACGCCGTTCTACGCCTCTTCGAAGTCCTGGGCGGCGATCCGCAACGGGCGCAGCATCGCGAAGATCTCCGCGCACTCCTCGGCGTCGTACGCACCGAGCCCGAACTCCATGGCGACCAGGTCCCCGGTGGCCGCCTCGACGACCTCGCGGCCCTTGTCGGTGATGGAGGCGAGGGTGCCGCGGCCGTCGTTGGGGTTGGGGCGCTTGGCGACCAGGCCGGAGCGCACCAGCCGGTCCACGGTGTTGGTGACGGAGGTGGGGTGGACCATGAGCCGCTCGCCGATCTTGGACATCGGCAGCTCGCCGGCCTTGGAGAAGGTGAGCAGCACCAGTGCCTCGTACCGGGCGAAGGTCAGTCCGTACGGCTTGACGACCGCGTCGACCTCGGCGAGCAGGATCTGCTGGGCGCGCATGATCGAGGTGATCGCCCCCATGGAGGGCACGGGACCCCAGCGCTGCTGCCAGAGTTCGTCGGCGCGGGCGATGGGATCGAAGGGAAGACTGAGCGGCTTCGGCACGGCACCGACCTTACCCACTGGTCATATGCTGGTCAGCCTCGTCTCGAACTTCGGTCCGAATACGGTCGGCGGGGGCGGTTCTCCGGACCTCCGGGACGAGCAGCAGTACACAGATCGCGCCGGCTCCGGCGATCACCTGATGTACGGGGAGGAACTCGGCGGCGAGTCCGGCGACACCAGGTGCTGTACGAGCGGACTCCGCCCAGGATCGCCCTGGCGGTACCGGAGCACGGCGGGCAGGAATGAGACGGGCCCCCGGCCGGGTGGGGCCAGGGGCTCGTCGTCGGGTACGGGGCGGACCGGCGTCACTGCGCCAGGTACCGCTCCACCGTCTCGACCTTGGAGGTCAGACCGTCGGTGACACCCGGGCGGATGTCGGCCTTGAGCACGAGGGAGACCCGTCCGGCACGTGCCTCGACGGCGGCGACGGCCCGCTTGACGACGTCCATGACCTCGTCCCACTCCCCCTCGATGGAGGTGAACATGGCGTCCGTGCGGTTGGGCAGCCCGGACTCGCGGACGACCCGGACGGCGTCGGCGACGTACTCGCCGACGTCCTCGCCGACACCCAGCGGGCTGACCGAGAACGCGACGATCATGCGCTGACCACGCCCTCGCGACGGGCGCGGGCGGCGATGACGCCGTCGGCCTCGTAGCGCTTGAGCAGCTTGTCGCCGTACAGCCCGCCGAAGGGCAGGAGCGCGAGCAGGAAGAAGAGCGCGACGCGCTTCAGCGGCCACTTGGTCTTGGCCCAGACGTCGAGCAGCAGCACGGCGTAGATCACGAAGAGCACGCCGTGCAGGATGCCGAGCGGCATCATCAGGAAGTCGATGTCGGAGACCCGGCTGAGGACCGAGCCGAAGATGATCAGTGCCGGGAAGGAGAGCGCCTCGGGAATCGAGATGAGGCGCAGCCGGTGCAGGGCGGTAGCGGTCTTGATGTCCACGGGGGCACCTTCGGTGGGAGGACGGTGACAGCTTGTGAATACAGGCACAAGCGACCCCATTGTGACATCGGCGCGGGCGGCCCACGGCGCCGGGGGCCGGATACCGGGGACCGTGCGCACCGGGTCATACGTCCCGGTTGCGTACGCATCAGGTACCGGATGCGTATCAGGGGCCGTTCGGGGCGGGGGATCCTCCTTCGGACCCTGTCCGGGCCGGGGGGCCTGCCGTTAACGTCGCTCCGTGGCAATGTTCCGACTCCAAGGCAGCAGAACGCTCGCCGTCGACCTGGCCGGTGACGCCGTCAAGGCGAAGAACGGCTCCATGGTCGCCTACGACGGCCGGATGACGTTCAAGAAGATGACCGGCGGCGGTGACGGGCTGCGCGGCATGGTGACCCGGCGGCTGACCGGCGAGCAGATGTCCGTGATGGAGGTGACCGGCCAGGGCACCTGTTACTTCGCGGACCGCGCGAGCGAGATCAGTCTCGTCTCGCTGCACGGCGACAAGCTCCACGTCGAGGCGAGCAATCTGCTGTGCACCGACTCCGGGCTGCGCACCGGCACCACCTTCACCGGGCTGCGCGGCGGGGCGAGCGGCAACGGCCTGTTCACCACCACCGTCGAGGGCACCGGTCAGGTGGCGATCATGTCGGACGGCTCGGCGGTGGCGCTGCGGGTCTCGGCCCAGTACCCGCTGTTCGTCGACCCGGGCGCCTACATCGCCCACCAGGGCAACCTCCAGCAGCACTTCCAGTCGGGGGTGAACTTCCGGACGCTGATCGGCGAGGGCTCCGGGGAGTCCTTCCAGATCCGGTTCGAGGGCGAGGGCGTGGTCTACGTCCAGCCCAGCGAGCGGAACACCATCGGGGGCGATGTCTGATGCCGTTCCGCGAGATCAACTCGAAGATGGTCGAGGCGACGGTGGTTCCCGGCCAGAAGATGTACAGCCAGCGGGGCGCGATGCTCGCCTACCGCGGCGAGGTGTCGTTCACCCCGAACATCCAGGGCGGCCAGGGCGGGCTGATGTCCATGATCGGCCGGCGGGTGGCGGGCGAGGCGACCCCGCTGATGACGGTCGAAGGCAGTGGAACGGTGATGTTCGGCCACGGCGGCCATCACATCCAGGTGATCAACCTGGCCGGCGACACCCTCTACGTGGAGGCCGACCGGCTGCTCGCCTTCGACGGGACGCTCCAGCAGGGCACCATGTTCATGGGCTCGCAGGGCGGCGTGATGGGCATGGTGCGCGGCCAGGTGAGCGGGCAGGGCCTGTTCACCACCACGCTCCAGGGGCACGGCGCGGTCGCGGTGATGGCGCACGGCGGGGTGATCGAGCTGCCGATCGTCCCCGGCCGCGATGTGCATGTGGACCCGCAGGCGTACGTCGCGCACCACGGCGACGTACGGAACAAGCTCTCGACCGCGCTCGGCTGGCGCGACATGGTGGGGCGCGGCTCCGGCGAGGCGTTCCAGCTGGAGCTGAGCGGCAGTGGCGCGGTGTACGTACAGGCCTCGGAGGAGAAGCTGTGAGCACGCCCGTGGTCTTCGACCCGATGACGCTGCCGTCGGACGACAACGTCAACTCGTACACCTTCTGCGTGGAGCTCAAGGGGAGCCAGTGGTTCCTGCAGAAGGGCAAGATGATCGCCTATTACGGGCGGATCGATTTCAACGGCATCGGCCACGGCCGCTTCGAGCGGCTGATCCGTACGAGCTTCCACTCACCGCTGCACGCGAGCGACTGGGTGGTGGCCGAAGGCAGCGGCAAGATGCTGCTCGCGGACCGGGCCTTCGATGTGAACTCCTACGACCTGGACGAGGGGAACCTGACGATCCGGTCGGGCAATCTCCTCGCCTACCAGCCCACCCTGGCACTCAAGCAGTCGATCGTGCCCGGTTTTCTCACCCTGATCGGTACGGGGAAGTTCGTGGCCGCCTCCAACGGCCCGGTGGTCTTCATGGAGCCGCCGCTGCGGGTCGACCCGCAGGCCCTGGTGGGCTGGGCGGACTGCCCCTCGCCGTGCCACCACTACGACCACGGCTACATGACGGGTGTACTGGGCGGGCTACGGTCGCTGACGGGCATCGGGGGCACCTCGGGCGAGGAGCACCAGTTCGAGTTCGTCGGTGCGGGCACGGTGCTGCTCCAGTCGACCGAGGTCCTGATGGCCGAACAGCCCACGGGCGCGGTGCCGGGGCAGCCCGGGGTGCCCCCGGGCGCGGGTCAACCTGGCGCCACCCCCCGTATGCCCGGTCAGCTCGGGGACCTCCAGCGTCGCTTCGGGTTGTGAACGGTAGTCTGCGGAGTGTGACGTCGAACGTCTGCGCCCCGCACCCGGACCCGTCTCCGGACGGGTGCGGACCGTCACACTCCCACTTCGTCCGGCTTTCAACTTCTTAGGTAGAATCCATATATGGAGACCGAGACGGCCACCCGCTGGCTGAACGACGCGGAGCAGTGCGCCTGGCGCACCCACCTGGACGTCAGCAGGCTGCTGATGCATCAGCTGGAGAAGGATCTCCAGCCGTTCGGACTGACCAACAACGACTACGAGATCCTGGTCAACCTCTCGGAGTCGGACGACCAGCGCATGCGGATGAGCGACCTCGCCGCCGCGACGCTGCAGTCCAAGAGCAGGCTCTCGCACCAGATCACCCGCATGGAGACCGCCGGCCTGGTCCGCAGGGAGAACTGCGAGTCCGACCGGCGCGGTCTGTACGCGGTCCTCACCGAGGACGGCGCGGAGACGATGCGCAAGGTGGCACCGCACCACGTGGCGTCGGTCCGCAAGCACTTCATGGACCTGCTGACGCCGGAGGCACTGGCGAACCTGCACGCGGCCCTGACCCCGGTCGCGGAGCACCTGCGGGGACGACGCGGCAAGGTCTGACCGGAACGGGGCGGCGCTCAGCCGGTTCCGGGCAGCCGGAGCACGAAGCGGGCGCCGCCCTCCCGTGCGTCGCCGACCGTGAGCCGGCCCCCGTGCCGGGCGGCGACGTCCCGGGCGATGGCCAGGCCGAGGCCCGCGCCGCCGTCGTCCCGGGTGCGGGCGTCGTCGAGCCGCACGAAACGTTCGAAGATCCGCTCACGCTCCTGCGGCGGCACCCCCGCCCCGTCGTCGGTGACGGCGACGACCACGTCACCACGCTCCGCCGTACGCACCGAGACGGTCACCGCGCTCCGCGCGTGCCGCTGTGCATTGTCGAGCAGATTGCCGATCACCCGCGCCAACTGCCCGCGCGATCCGGCCACTTCGAACTCCCCGGAGTCCGGCACGGACACCGTGACCGGGATCCGGTCGCCGCCGCGCTGCGAGACCTCCTCGCGGACCAGCGCGCCCAGGTCCAGCGCCGTACGCCCCGGCCGCTCCCCCGCGTCCAGCCTGGCCAGCAGCAGCAGATCGGCGGCCAGCGCCTGGAGCCGTACGGTGTCGGCGACCGCGCCCGGCACGTCCAGCAGCTCCGGATGGGCCGCCCCCACCTCCAGCTGGGTGCGCAGCGAGGCGATCGGGCTGCGCAGTTCGTGCGAGGCGTCCGCGACGAACCGGCGCTGCCGCTCCACCGAGGCCTCCAGGGCGGTCAGGGTCTCGTTGGTGGTCCGGGCCAGCCGGGCGACCTCGTCGCGCGAGCCGGGCTCCGGCACCCGCCGGCTCAGGTCCTCGGACGCGGTGATCGCGGCCATCTCGCGCCGGATCCCCTCGACCGGGCGCAGTGCCCGCCGGGTCACCAGCCAGGTCACCCCGGCGACGACCAGCAGCAGCAACGGCAGCCCGATCAGCATCGCGCCGCGCACCGTGCCCACGGCCTCCTGCTCGGCGGCCAGCGGGGCGCCCGCGTGGACGGTCAGGGTCACCCCGGCGGGGGTGGTCGCCTGCACGGACGCGAAGCGGTAGTCGGCCGTCTCGCCGTCGACGGTGGCTGTGCCGTTGCCGAAGTCCGGTTCGCCGGAGTCGACTTCACCGCGGCCGGGGGCGGGGGTGGCGCGGTCGTCGTCATCGCTGCCGTCGTCGCGCCCGTCGCCCCCGTTGTCGTCGCCGCTCCCGCCGCCGGATCCCCCGGCGGTCGGTGACGGGTCCGGGGTGACCCGGTCCGTGCCGGTGCCGGAGATGGCCCGGAGGTCCTTGGAGACGGCGACCACCCGCCCGTCCTCGTCGGTCACCTGGACCGGATGGTCCTCCTCGTCGCGCGTCTCCAGCCGGTCGTACGGCACGTCGAGGGCGAGCTGCCCGGCCACTTCCCGGGCGACCACCTCGGCCTGGAGCCCCGCCTGGTCGGTCAGGTTGGCGCGCAGGACCAGGAGCACGGAGAGCCCGGCGCCGATCAGGGCGAGGGCGACCACCACGGTGGCGCCGAGCGCGGCCCTGGCCCTTACCGACCTCACAGCGCCTCCAGCCGGTACCCGGCGCCGCGCACCGTGCGGATGGCGGCCGCGCCGAGCTTGCGGCGCAGCGCGCTCACGTACACCTCGACGATGTTCGGGTCGCCGTCGTAGGCGAAGTCCCAGACGTGTTCGAGGATGTCCGCCTTGCTCACCACCTGCCCGGACCGCAGCGCGAGCTGTTCCAGCACCGCGAACTCCTTGGTGGTCAGGGTGATCTCGGCCTCGCCGAGGTGGACGCGGCGGGCGGCGGTGTCCATGCGCAGGGCACCGACGGTGACCACCGGCGAGGCGGAGCCGCCGCCCCGGCGCCGCAGCAGTGCCCGGATCCTGGCCACCAGCACGACGTAGGAGAAGGGCTTGGTCAGGTAGTCGTCGGCCCCGGTGTCCAGGCCCTCCGCCTCGTCGTACTCGCCGTCCTTCGCCGTCAGCATCAGGATCGGCGTCTCGTGCCCGGCGGCGCGCAGCGCGGCACAGACCCGGTAGCCGTTCATCCCGGGCAGCATGATGTCGAGGACGACGAGGTCGTACGTCCCCTCGGCGGCCCGGTGCAGCCCTTCGAGGCCGTCGTGGACCACGTCCACGGCGAAGCCCTCGGCGGTGAGCCCCGCGGCCAGGGCCGTCGCGAGCCGCTTCTCGTCCTCCACGATCAACAGGCGCATGCGCACAGGGTCGCAAACCGAACCTGAAGACGCCTTCAGGTGGCTTCAGGCTGCGTTCAGCATCACCCCGGCAATGTGGTCCTCGTCGAAACCGGCCACCCGATCGGGGAGGAACCCTCATGAAGCGCAAGTTCGTCATCGCCGCAGTCACCGCCGCCGTGCTCGTCGGCGGCACGGCGGCCACCGCGGTCGCCTTCGCGGACGACGACAGCCACGACCGCGAAACCCGGTCCAGCGTGAAGAGCGGAGACACCGCCCGGACCGACGTGGCGCAAGCGGTCGCGGCCGCCGTCAAGGCCGTCCCCGGCACGGTCACCGAGGCCGAGCTGGACGACGAGGACGGCGGGCTCGTCTGGGAGCTCGACGTGTACGGCTCCGACAAGGTCCGGCACGACGTGACGGTGGACGCGGGCAACGGCAAGGTGCTCGGCAAGCACACCTCCGACGACGACGGTGACGACGACCGCGACCGGTACGCGCCCCGGTCCGCCCCCGTGTCGCTGAACGCGGCCGTCGACGCCGCGCTGAAGGCGAACCCGGGGACGGTGACCTCGGTCGACCTGGACGACAACGACGACCGGAGCGGCAAGGCGCTGCACTGGGAGGTCGACGTCCGGGGCAAGGACGGCAAGAAGCACGAGCTGAACGTCGACGCGAAGTCGGGCAAGGTGACGGTGGACCGGTCGGACGACGACCACGGGGACGACGACCGTGGCGGGGACGACGACTAGGAAGGCTCAGGGCGCGTGGACGGAGACGACCGTTCCGTCGTCGAAGCCCACGAACATCGCGTCGCCCCGAAGAATCAGCGAGACCGACGCCGGGTCGTGCCGGGCTCCGGGCCCGCCGGGCCACTCGGTGGGCAGGCTTGAGCCCGTGCCGTCCGCCTCCCCAGCGGAGTCCATGGCAAACGCGCCAATCCCTTGTTCGCCCAGGACGACGGCGCTGTCACCGGCCAGGACCGGCGCGCCCGACACGTTCAGCCCCCCGTCGACGTCGTCGTACGTCGCCCAGTACTGCCGCCCGTCGGCCAGACCGAACGCGTACACCCGGGTCCGGCTGCTCACCACCACCTTGCCGTCCCGGGACACGGCGGGACGGTAGGCGATGTCCACACCGGCGGCGACCGAGCGCCGGTTCTGCGGGGCCGTCACATCGACGACCGTCAGGCCGTCCGAGCCCGCGCAGAGGAGTTCCCTGCCCTTCAGGACCGGCGTACGGCAGGTGAGGTCACCGGCACCGATGGCTGCCAGCCGTGCGCCGTCCTCGCCCTTGAGGACGGTGACGCCGTCTCCGACCGCGACGAGCCGGCCGTCCGCGAAGGACAGTTCCGCCTCGTCGGCCGGGTCGCCCCACGGCTTGTCCCACTTGCGGGTCTGCCTGCCGGTGAGCTGGTGGGCGAGGATCCGGGCCGCACCCGTGGCGGCGGCCCTCGTGGCGTAGTAGAGGACTCCGCCCGACTGGACGGAGTCGGTCACCCGGGCACCTTCGGGCAGCGGCTCCCGCCACTTCCGCGCACCGTCGTCCAGGCCGAACGCCACCAGGGCGCCGTCCTGGAAGGCGTAGACGGTGGTACCGATGACGGCGGCCACCGAGGCCGGTCCGCTGCCCGCCCTGCCCGGCTCTGTCCGCCAGCGCTGTTCGCCGTTCGCGGCGTCCAGCACCGTGATGCGCCGCGGACCACCGCAGGCCAGGGACGCGCCCGCCAGCACGCACTTCACCGGTCCGTTCTCAACCTTGGCCTTCCACGCCTTGTAGTCCGCAGGCTTGGCCGAGACGTCCGTGGCAGCCGCCCCGAAGTCCCCGGTGTGGCCGGCGTCCGCACCCGGGATGACGGCCGGCCCCGCCTTCGTCCGCGCGGCGTCCGAGGCGGAAGCGGTCGGCCGCACACCGCCGCCCGCGTTGCCGTCGCCCCCGCCGTCCCCCTCGAAGAGCCCCGGCAGCAGCACCGCCCCCAGCACCACGCACACCGCCGTGGCCACTGCCGCCAACGCGATCCACAGCCCCTTGTTGCCCTGCCGGTCCCCCGGCACTGCCACCGGCACGACCGGCGTCGGGGCGAGGGCGGGCCCGCCGGGGTGCGGGGCACCGGACGGGACCGGAGGCGCGGCGGCCGACGGCGCGGCCGCCTCGACGACGGCGCGCGCCCCCGCCGCGTGCTCCGCGAGCTGCCCCCGGATCGCATCGGTCCAGGGGAAGGGCTCCCCGGCCGCCCGGCCTTCCGACAGCAACATGCCGGCCAGCTGCCGAGGCGTCGGCCTCGCCCCGGCGTCGCGGTGCAGACACTCCTCGATCACGGCACGCAACTGCGGTGGTACGCCGGAGAGTTCGGCCTCGCCCTGGGCGATGCGGAAGATCACGGCAGCCATGTCGGAGTCGTCGAACGGACCCCGACCGGTCGCCGCGAAGGCGAGCACCGCACCGAGGCAGAAGACGTCCGACGCCGGTACCAGCGCCCGTGAGCCGTTGACGTGCTCCGGCGAGATATAGCCGGGGCTGCCCACCACCACTCCGGTGCGGGTGAGCTGGGTGGCGTCGAAGGCCTGGGCGATCCCGAAGTCGATCACCTTCGGGCCATCGGCGCCGAGCAGCACGTTGCCGGGCTTGAGGTCGCGGTGGAGTACGCGCACGGCGTGCATGTCGTCGAGCGCGTGGGCCAGACCGGCGCCCATCTCACGCACCACCGGCTCGGGCATCGGCCCGCCTCGGATCACCGCCTCGGCGAGCGAGGGGCCGGGGACGTACTCGGTCGCCAGCCAGGGCAGCCGGCCGCCCGCGTCACCGCCGACGAGGGCCGCGGTGTGCGGGCTGCGCACGGCGCCCGCCGCGTCGATCTCGCGCCGGAAGCGGATCCGGAAGCCGTCGTCGAGGTCGAGTTCGGCCCGTACGGTCTTCAGCGCGACCAGCCCGCCGAGCGGGTCCGCCGAACCGGCGGGCCGGGCCAGGTACACCTCGCCCATGCCGCCCGCGCCGAGCAGTCCGAGCAGTTGGTAGGGGCCGATCAGCCGGGCGCGGCCGGGCGGAAGCGGCTCGATCACTGTGCGGTCCCCTCAAGCGGTTCGTCGTTCATCCGGGCAGCGGTACGGAGACCGCGGTGCCGTCGTCGTACACGACATGGACGACGCCGCCGACCGGCAGCATCTGCGGGTCGAGCAGTTCCTGCGCCAGATCGACGCCGCCGGGGGCAGAGTCGTAGGTCGGTGTCCTGGTCGGGCCCGGAGCGCCCGGGATCCGGGTCCTGACGAGTGGGCCCAGGCTGCCGTCGGGGCGCATCGGAACCGTGTACAGCGTCGTGCTGTCCGCCCACACCACCGTGTCCGCGTCGATCATGGGGGCGGAGACCGGGTTGCTCATGCCTTGTGCCACCTCCCCGCCGAGCGGGAACCGGCCGAGCGGCCGGCCGCTGTCACGGCTCACGACGACGACCTCGTCGGGCACGCTCTCGACGTACTCGTCACCACGGCGGATCGTGATCACCCGGTCGTCGAGCGCGGTGAGCGTCGCCCCGGCGACGAGCGAGGAATCGACCGGCACCCGGCCCTGCGTCCGGAGCGTCCCCGCCGCGAACCGCAGCACGACCATGTCGTCGCCGAAGCCGGAAGGGTCGTCGTTGGCCACGTATGTCGTACAGAAGGCGAACCGACCCCGCACCCGGAGCGATCCGCACCCCGAGTTCGTCCCGTCGCCGACTCCCTGGACGGCCTCACCGCCGGCTGTTCCCAGCGCCTTGCCGTCCTTCGGCCGGAACGCCCTGGGTGCGTCCTCGCCGACGGCGTACACCACCTTGCCGTCCGTGGCGACCGGCCAGAAGTTGCCCTTCTGCGCGTTGGAGATGTCCTGCGGAGCCAGCTGCTCGCGCCACTTCTCGACGCCGGTCCTCAGGTCGTACGCGGCAAACTCCGCTCCCTCGGGAGCCGCTGTGGTGGCGGCGAAGACCAGGCCGTCGACGACGACCGGCGCACTGTCCAGATTGTGCGCGCCGCCCGACCGGGTCTCCCAGCGGACCTTGCCGGTCCTGGCGTCCAGTGACTGCAGCCGGTCGCCCACAGCGAGGAGGACGGTGTCGTCGTACACGGTCGGTCGGGTGGCGCCGGCCGGCATGAAGAACTGGCCGCGGGGCCCGTAGCCCGCGGTCCGTCCGGTCTCTCCGGAGTCGAGCGTCCACATCCGGTGCCCGTCGGCGGCCGACAACGCCTCGTACGTGCCGTCCACCTTCCGGCAGACCACGACGTCCCGACCCGCGGAACAGCCGACCGGTGCCCCGGAGAACTTCCCCTTCCAGGACTTCTTCCACCCCGCCGGCCGGACATCCCGGCCGTACGGAACCGTGCCCGAGGCGTCCGGGCCACCGTTCTCGTCGATGCCCGCCACGATGCGGGCGGCGGGCGAACCGCCACCTCGCGCGGTCCCTCCGGGCTCGCCGCCCTTGTTGCGCCAGGCCAGGATCCCGCCTGTCGCCGCGCCCAGCACGATCAGCGCGGCCAGGGAGACGGCCAGGGCGCGCCGGGAACGGCGCGGGGGTGGGGCGAGGCCGGGCCCCTGGGTGGGGGCGATATGCAGACCCGGGGTGAAGTCGGTTCCCTGGGTGGGAAGTTGATGGAGTTCCGGGCGGCTGTCGGCGGTCGCCTCGGTCGGGGTGTACCCCGGCAGCAGCGGGCCGCCCAGGGCGACGACCCGGGCAAGTTCGCGCTCGTGCTCGGCGATGTGCTGGGCCACCGGGTCCGGCCACCGCCCGGCCGCGCCGGGGTCCAGCAGCTCAGCGAGTTCGGCGGCGGCCGGGCGGGCGGCCGGGTCGGCCACCAGGCAGCGTTCCAGTACGGCCCGCAGCGCGTCCGGCACGTCGTCGAGATCGGCCTCGACGTACTTGACCCGGTAGAGGACCGCGGCGACCGGGCCGTCGCCGAAGGGGTCGCGTCCGGTGACGGCGTAACAGAGCACGGAGGCGAGGCAGAAGACGTCCGACGCGGGCACGACGCGTCCGCTGCCCGCCACGTGTTCCGGGGACATGAAGGCGGGGCTGCCGACCATGCGGCTGGTGGTGGTGAGCGGGGTCGCGCCGGAGTCGCGGGCGATCCCGAAGTCGATCAGGCTCGGGCCGTCCGCCGCGAGCATCACATTGCCGGGCTTCACGTCACGGTGGACGATCCCGGCCGCGTGGACGGCCGCCAGGGCGCGGGCGAGTCCGGCGCCGAGCATCCGCACCTCGGCCTCGTCCATCGCGCCCGCCCGGCGGACGGCGGCGGACAGGGTCGGCCCGGCCACGTATCCGGTGGCGAGCCAGGGCACTTCGGCGTCGGCGTCCCCGTCGAGCAGCAGGGCGAGATGGGGTCCTGAGACGGACCGGGCGACGGTGATCTCGCGGCGGAAGCGGCTGCGGAAGCCGGGGTCACGGGCGACGTCGCGGCGGACGGTCTTGACGGCGACCGGTTCGCCGCCGCCGTCGTGGACGCCGAGGAAGACCTCTCCCATTCCGCCCGCGCCGAGCCTGGCCCGTACCCCGTACGGACCGATCCGTCTCGGCGAGTCCTCCCGCAGCGGTCCCAACATGCGCCACTCCCCCCGTCGTTACGCATGGATCGGCGGGCATCCCGTGCCCGTGTCCGGCGGTAATCCTGCCACGGACACGTCAGGTCCGGCAGCGTCGGCCGGACATGACGGGGCGGGACCGGGAGCGGCCCGCACGCCGCCCCGGTCCCGCCCGGCCGAACCGTCGGCTCACCCCTCGCCGGTGAGCCCCGCCACCAGCTCGTCGGCCGCCGCGTACGGGTCGAGGCCGCCCGCCACGATGCGTTCGGCGAGCGCGCCGAGGTGGCGGTCGCCGTGCAGGTCGCCGATGCGCTCGCGCAGCCGGGTGACGGCGATGGTCTCGACCTCGCGGGCCGCGCGGGCCGCGCGCCGCTCGGCGAGCACGCCGTGCTCCTCCATCCACGCCCGGTGCTTCTCCAGCGCCTCGACGACCTCGTCGATGCCCTCGCCCCGGGCGGCGACCGTCTTCACGATCGGCGGCCGCCAGTCGCCGGGGCCCCTCGACTCGCCGAGGCCCAGCATGTGGTTGAGCTCGCGCGCGGTGGCGTCCGCGCCGTCCCGGTCGGCCTTGTTGACGACGTAGACGTCACCGATCTCCAGGATTCCGGCCTTCGCCGCCTGGATGCCGTCGCCCATGCCGGGTGCCAGCAGGACGACGGAGGTGTCGGCCTGGGAGGCGATCTCGACCTCCGACTGGCCGACGCCGACCGTCTCCACCAGGATCACGTCGCAGCCCGCCGCGTCCAGCACCCGGATCGCCTGCGGTGCCGACCAGGCGAGGCCGCCCAGATGGCCCCGGGTGGCCATGGAGCGGATGTAGACGCCCGGGTCGGAGGCGTGCTCCGACATCCGGACCCGGTCGCCCAGGAGCGCCCCGCCGGAGAACGGCGAGGACGGGTCGACGGCCAGCACGCCGACCCGCTTGCCGGCCCGCCGGTACGCCGAGACGAGCGCCGACGTCGATGTCGACTTGCCGACACCGGGCGAACCGGTGAGGCCGACGACGTACGCGTTGCCGGTCAGCGGCGCCAGGGCCGCCATCACCTCGCGCAACTGCGGCGACGCCCCCTCCACCAGTGAGATCAGCCGGGCCACGGCCCGCGGCCGGCCCGCACGTGCCTGCTCGACCAGGGTGGGGACGTCCACCATCACCGCTCCGTTCACTCGCTGCGTGCTCTACGTGTACCGCGTACTGCCTGCTTACTTGCCCGGAACGCGGATGATCAGCGCGTCGCCCTGACCGCCGCCGCCGCACAGCGCCGCCGCGCCGGTGCCGCCGCCGCGCCGCTTCAGCTCCAGCGCCAGGTGCAGCACCACGCGGGCGCCGGACATCCCGATCGGGTGGCCGAGCGCGATGGCGCCGCCGTTGACGTTGACCTTGTCCGGGGTGACGCCGAGGTCCTTCATCGACTGGACCGCGACGGCGGCGAACGCCTCGTTGATCTCGATCAGGTCGAGGTCGCCTGCCTCCAGGCCCTCCTTCTTGAGGGCGTGCTTGATGGCGTTGGAGGGCTGCGACTGGAGCGAGTTGTCCGGGCCGGCCACGTTGCCGTGGGCGCCGATCTCGGCGATCCAGTCCAGGCCCAGCTCCTCGGCCTTGGCCTTGCTCATCACGACGACCGCCGCGGCGCCGTCGGAGATCTGCGAGGAGGTGCCCGCGGTGATCGTGCCGTCCTTGGCGAACGCGGGGCGCAGCTTGCCCAGCGACTCCACGGTGGTCTCCGGGCGGATGCCCTCGTCCTTGGCGAAGAGGACCGGGTCGCCCTTGCGCTGCGGGATCTCGACCGGGGTGATCTCGGCCTCGAAGAGGCCGTTCTTCTGGGCGGCGGCGGCGCGCTGGTGCGAGAGGGCGCCGATCTCGTCCTGGTCGGCGCGGCTCAGGCCGAGGCGGGTGTTGTGCTTCTCGGTGGACTCGCCCATCGGGATGTTCTCGTAGGCGTCGGTCAGACCGTCGTACGCCATGGAGTCGAGCATCTCGATCGCGCCGTACTTGTGGCCCTCGCGGGACTTCGGGAGCAGGTGCGGGGCGTTGGTCATGGACTCCTGGCCGCCGGCCACGACGACATCGAACTCACCGGCGCGGATCAGCTGGTCGGCCAGCGCGATCGCGTCGAGCCCGGACAGACACACCTTGTTCACGGTGAGCGCGGGAACGTTCATCGGGATGCCCGCCTTGACCGCGGCCTGGCGGGCCGGGATCTGGCCCGCACCGGCCTGGAGCACCTGGCCCATGATCACGTACTCGACCTGGTCGCCGCCGATGCCGGCCCGGTCCAGCGCCGCCTTGATGGCGAAGCCGCCGAGGTCGGAGCCGGAGAAGCTCTTCAGCGAGCCGAGGAGGCGGCCCATGGGCGTACGCGCGCCCGCGACGATCACTGAGGTGGTACCGGTCGTTCCAGACATGAGGGGCGCCCCTTGGGATGAGGAGTGAACGAGGGTTTACTTGAATGTACTGAGCGGTACCTCGCCCGTCATCCGGCAGCGGGTGTGACGGCGCGCACGTTGCGTAACCATCCGTGTGGCGCTGCACTGGTTCCATGCTGACGCGAATCGATCACATCGGGATCGCCTGTTTCGACCTCGACAAGACAGTCGAGTTCTACCGGTCCACCTACGGGTTCGAGGTGTACCACTCCGAGATCAACGAGGAGCAGGGCGTACGGGAGGCCATGCTCAAGATCAACGATACGTCCGACGGCGGCGCTTCCTACCTCCAGCTCCTGGAGCCGACCCGGGAGGACTCGGCGGTGGGCAAGTGGCTGGCGAAGAACGGGGAGGGCGTCCACCACATCGCCTTCGGCACCGCGGACGTCGACGCGGATTCCGCGGACATCCGGGAGAAGGGTGTCAGGGTGCTGTACGAGGAGCCCAGGACGGGTTCGATGGGGTCCCGGATCACCTTCCTGCACCCCAAGGACTGCCACGGAGTCCTCACCGAACTGGTCACGTCCGCAGCGGAGCACTGACCTCCGGATACCTGGCCCGGTAGAGTGGGCGGTTCCGGGCCGGGGCCGGGTCGGGGCCGCGCCGCGTCCCCAGCCGTTGATCTGTCACCATTTCCCGGGGGACCGTTCACCGGGGAACGGTACTCGTTGGAGAGTTGCGACCAGGGTTGGGGTCTCCCCTGCTCAGTGGGGCATCCCCTGCTCGAACGAAGTTGAGAGTTTGGGGAAGAAGTTGAGAGCTCGGGGAAGGATGGGACCGCGCAGTGCGGGGCTACGAACGCCAGGAGAGCCACCGAGCTGACGACGACCATCTCTCGCGGTTCGAAGCCGAGATGGACCGGCTGAAGACCGACCGGGAGAAGGCCGTCCAGCACGCCGAGGACCTCGGTTACCAGGTCGAGGTCTTGCGCGCCAAGCTGCACGAGGCTCGGCGCAATCTCGCGACCCGTCCCGCATACGACAGCGCGGACATCGGCTATCAGGCCGACCAGTTGCTCCGTAACGCCCAGATCCAGGCGGATCAGCTGCGGACCGACGCCGAGCGGGAGCTCCGCGACGCCCGTGCGCAGACGCAGCGGATCCTCCAGGAGCACGCCGAGCACCAGGCGAGGCTCCAGGCCGAGCTGCACAACGAGGCGGTGCAGCGGCGCCAGCGGCTCGACCAGGAGCTGGCGGAGCGCCGCCAGACCGTCGAGTCCCATGTCAACGAGAACGTCGCCTGGGCCGAGCAGCTCCGGGCCCGGACGGAGTCCCAGGCCCGCCGGCTGCTGGAGGAGTCCCGGGCCGAGGCCGAGCAGTCCCTGTCCGCCGCGCGCGCCGAGGCGAGCCGGCTGGCGGAGGAGACCCGCCGGCGGCTCGGTTCCGAGGCGGAGGCCGCCCGGACCGAGGCCGAGGCGATCCTGCTGCGCGCCCGCAAGGACGCCGAGCGGCTGCTGGACGCCGCCGCCGGCCAGGCGCAGGAGGCCACCAGCCACGCCGAGCAGCTGCGTACGTCGACGTCGGCCGAGACCGAGCAGACCCGGCAGCAGACCGCCGAGCTGAACCGGGCCGCCGAGCAGCGCATGCAGGAGGCCGAGACCCAGCTGCGCGAGGCCCGGCTGGAGGCCGAGAAGGTCACCGCCGAGGCGAAGGAGGCCGCGGTCAAGCGGCTGGCCGCCGCCGAGTCGCAGAACGAGCAGCGCACCCGGACCGCGAAGTCGGAGATCGCCCGGCTGGTCGGCGAGGCCACCAAGGACGCCGAGACGCTCAAGGCGGAGGCCGAGCAGGCGCTCGCCGACGCCCGCGCAGAGGCGGACCGGCTGAAGTCCGAGGCGTCCGAGAAGGCCCGCACGGCCGCCGCCGAGGACACCGCGGCCCAGCTCGCCAAGGCAGCCAGGAGCGCCGAGGAGGTGCTGACCAAGGCGTCCGAGGACGCCAGGTCCACCACCCGGGCGGCGAGCGAGGAGGCCGACCGGATCCGCCGCGAGGCGGAGGCCGAGGCGGACCGGCTGCGCGGCGAGGCCGCCGAGCAGGCCGACCAGCTCAAGGGCGCGGCCAAGGACGACACCAAGGAGTACCGGGCCAAGACGGTCGAGCTCCAGGAGGAGGCGCGCAGGCTGCGCGGCGAGGCCGAGCAGCTGCGCTCCGAGGCGGTCGCCGAGGGCGAGCGGATCCGCGGCGAGGCCCGCCGCGAGGCGGTCCAGCAGATCGAGGAGGGCGCGAAGACCGCCGAGGAGCTGCTGGCCAAGGCGAAGGCCGACGCGGAGGAGCTGCGGTCCACCGCGGGCACCGAGAGCGAGCGGGTCCGCGGCGAGGCGGCCGAGCGGGCCGGCGCGCTGCGCAAGCAGGCCGAGGAGGCCCTGGAGCGGGCCCGCGCCGAGGCCGAGCAGCTGCGTACCGAGTCCGAGGAGCAGGCAACCTCGACCACCACCGCGGCCGAGCAGGCGGCGGCGGAGCTGCGTGAGGAGACCGAGCGGGCGGTCGCGGCCCGGCAGGCGGAGGCGGCCGAGGAGCTGACCCGGCTGCACACCGAGGCCGATACCCGGGTCGCCGGCGCCGAACAGGCGCTGAGCGAGGCGCGCGCCGAGGCGGAGAGCCTGCGGCGCGAGACGAACGAGGAGTCCGAGCGGCTGCGCGCGGAGGCCGCCGAGCGGATCCGGGCGCTGCGGGAGCAGGCGGAGACCGAGGCGGAGCGGCTGCGCGACGAGGCCGTGGCGGACGCGTCGCAGGCCCGTGCGGAGGGCGAGTCCGTCGCCGTACGGCTGCGTTCCGAGGCCGCCGCCGAGGCGGAGCGGCTCAAGTCCGAGGCGCAGGAGAGCGCCGACCGGGTGCGGTCCGAGGCCGCCGCCGCCGCGGAGCGGGTGGGCACGGAGGCCGCCGAGGCGCTGGCCGCCGCCCAGGAGGAGGCGAACCGGCGCCGCCGGGAGGCCGAGGAGACCCTCGACGCGGCGCGCACCGAGGCGAACCAGGAGCGGGAGCGGGCCCGCGAGCAGAGCGAGGAGCTGCTCGCCTCCGCCCGCAAGCGGGTCGAGCAGGCGCAGGCCGAGGCCCAGCGGCTGGTCGAGGAGGCGGACCGCCGGGCGACCGAGCTGGTCTCCGCGGCCGAGCAGACCGCCCAGCAGGTGCGGGATTCGGTCAGCGGGCTGCAGGAGCAGGCCGAGGCGGAGATCGCCGGGCTGCGCTCGACCGCCGAGCATGTCGCGGAGCGGACGAAGTCCGAGGCGCAGGAGGAGGCGGACCGGGTCCGCACCGACGCGCACGCCGAGCGGGAGCGGGCCGGCGAGGACGCGTCCCGGATCCGCCGGGAGGCACGGGAGGAGTCCGAGGCCGCGAAGGCGATGGCCGAGCGGACCGTCGCGGACGCGATCGCCGAGTCGGAGCGGCTGCGGGCGGACACCGCCGAGTACAGCCAGCGGATGCGCACCGAGGCCTCCGACGCGCTGGCCTCGGCCGAGCAGGACGCCTCGCGCAGCCGCGCGGAGGCCCGCGAGGACGCCAACCGGATGCGTTCCGACGCCGCCGCCCAGGCCGACCGGCTGGTGGGCGAGGCGACGAGCGAGGCCGAGCGGATCGGTACGGAGTCGACGCAGCGGGCCACCACGCTCGTGGAAGAGGCGACGCAGCAGGCCACCGGGCTGGTGGAAGAGGCGACGCAGCGGGCCACCGCGCTGGTCGACGACGCGAAGCAGCAGGCGGCCCGGCTGGCCGACGAGGCCGCGGGCGAGGCCGAGCGGATGCGGGCGGAGGCGGCGGCCACCGTCGGCTCGGCGCAGGAGCACGCGGCCCGCACCCGCGAGGAGTCGGAGCGGCTGCGCGCCGAGGCGGAGTCGGCGGCCGAGCAGATGCGTACGGAGGCCCGCCAGGAGGCGGACCGGCTGCTCGACGAGGCCCGGGAGGCCGCGGCGAAGCGCCGGGCCGATGCCGCGGAGCAGGCCGATCAGCTCGTCAACAAGGCCCAGGAGGAGGCGCTGCGCGCCGCCACCGAGGCCGAGAAGCAGGCCGACACGATGGTCGGCGCGGCCCGCAAGGAAGCCGTGCGGATCACCTCGGAGGCGACGGTCGAGGGCAACTCCCTGGTGGAGCGCGCCCGTACGGACGCGGACGAACTGCTGGTCGGCGCGCGCCGGGACGCCACGGCGATCCGGGAGCGGGCCGAGGAGCTGCGGGCCCGGATCGAGGGCGAGATCGAGGAGCTGCACGACCGCGCCCGGCGGGAGACGTCCGAGCAGATGAAGACGGCGGGCGAGCGCGTCGACAACCTGATGAAGGCGGCGACGGAGCAGCGCGACGAGGCGGCGGCCAAGGCCAAGGAGCTGCTGGCGGACGCCAATTCGGAGGCGAGCAAGGTCCGGATCGCCGCGGTGAAGCGGGCCGAGTCGCTGCTGAAGGAGGCCGAGCAGAAGAAGGCCACGCTGGTCCGCGAGGCCGAGAAGCTGCGCGCCGACGCCGAGGTCGAGGCGAAGCGCACCGTCGACGAGGGCAAGCGCGAGCTCGATCTGCTGGTGCGCCGGCGCGAGGACATCAACACCGAAATCTCCCGTGTCCAGGACGTGTTGGAGGCGCTGGAGTCCTTCGAGACGCCGGGGGGCGGCGGCAAGAGCTCGGGCGGTTCCACCGGCGGCGTCAAGGCCGGCGCCTCGGCTGGCACTCGATCGAGTGGCAAGTCGTCCGAGGGGTAGTCGTCTTGCCATCTCCCATGCTCTGTCAGGAACGTTCAACCCTCCGAGTGGCAAGGGCTGCGGGGGTTAGCCACTCAAAAGGGGTGTCATTCTCCAGATCAAACGGGCATCCGCTCGATGACACGCCGTTCCGGCCCCTAGGATTCCCCCTAACACCTCACCGGTCTCATTCGACAGGAACCCCATGAGCGACCCTTCCTCCCCCTTCGGCTTCGAGCTCGTGCGACGTGGATACGACCGCGGTCAGGTGGATGACCGCATTACCAAGCTCGTCGCCGACCGTGATAGTGCCCTCACCCGCATCACGTCTCTGGAAAAGCGCATCGAGGAGCTCCACCTCGAAACGCAGAACGCCCAGGCCCAGGTGAACGACGCGGAGCCGTCGTACGCCGGACTCGGCGCCCGTGTGGAGAAGATCCTGCGGCTGGCCGAGGAGGAGGCGAAGGACCTGCGCGAGGAGGCCCGTCGCGCCGCCGAGCAGCACCGCGAGCTCGCCGAGTCGGCCGCCCAGCAGGTGCGCAACGACGCCGAGACGTTCGCCGCCGAGCGCAAGGCGAAGGCCGAGGACGAGGGCGTCCGGATCGTCGAGAAGGCCAAGGGTGAGGCCGGCTCGCTGCGTACGGAGGCCCAGAAGGACGCCGCGCAGAAGCGCGAGGAGGCGGATGCCCTCTTCGAGGAGACCCGCGCCAAGGCCGCCCAGGCCGCCGCGGACTTCGAGACCAACCTGGCCAAGCGCCGCGACCAGTCGGAGCGCGACCTCGCGTCCCGTCAGGCCAAGGCCGAGAAGCGTCTCGCCGAGATCGAGCACCGCGCCGAGCAGCTCCGCCTGGAGGCCGAGAAGCTCCGTACGGACGCCGAGCGCCGGGCCCGTCAGACGGTGGAGACCGCGCAGCGCCAGTCCGAGGACATCGTGGCCGACGCGAACGCCAAGGCCGACCGGATCCGCAGCGAGTCGGAGCGCGAGCTGGCGGCGCTCACCAACCGCCGCGACTCGATCAACGCCCAGCTGACCAACGTCCGCGAGATGCTGGCCACGCTGACCGGTGCCGCGGTCGCCGCCGCCGGCACCCCCGCCGACGACGAGCCGGTCACCCGTGGTGTCCCGGCTCAGCAGGGCCGCTGACCCCGAGTACGTCAGCCGTACCCCTTGCGCGCCCGGTTCCGCCCTTGTGGTGGCGCCGGGCGCGCGGCCGTTCTAGCGTGAACGCATGATCGAGCTCGATGGCCTCACCAAGCGCTTCGGCAACAAGGTTGCCGTCGACCGGCTCTCCTGCCGGGTCAGACCCGGAATGGTGACGGGTTTTCTGGGGCCCAACGGGGCGGGCAAGTCCACGACGATGCGGATGATGCTCGATCTCGACAACCCGACCAGCGGTTCGGTGCGCATCGACGGCAAGCACTACCGCGAGCTGGAAGAGCCGCTGAAGTACATCGGGGCGCTGCTGGACGCCAAGTCGATGCACGGCGGACGCAGCGCGTACAACAATCTGCTCTGTCTCGCGCAGAGCAACCGCATCCCGGAGAGCCGGGTCGCCGAGGTGCTGGACACCGTCGGGCTGACCGCGGTGGCGAAGAAGAAGTCGAAGGGCTTCTCGCTCGGCATGGGCCAGCGGCTGGGCATCGCCGCGGCGCTGCTCGGCGACCCGCAGGTGCTGCTCTTCGACGAACCGGTCAACGGCCTCGATCCCGAGGGCATCCACTGGATCCGCAATCTGATGAAGACGCTCGCCTCGGAAGGCCGGACGATCTTCGTCTCCTCGCACCTGATGAGCGAAATGGCCCTCACCGCCGACCATTTGATCGTGATCGGTCAGGGCCGGCTGCTCGCCGACACGTCGATGGCCGACTTCATCCACCAGAACTCCCGCAGCTACGTACGGCTGCGCTCGCCGCAGCAGGAGCGGCTGCGCGACGTGCTGCACGAGGCGGGGCTGATCGTGGTCGAGACCGGGGGCGGCACGCTGGAGATCGACGGCGCGACGACCGAGGCGCTGGGCGAGCTCGCCGCGCAGCACCAGATCGTGCTGCACGAGCTGAGTGCCCAGCGGGCCTCCCTGGAGGAAGCGTTCATGCAGATGACGGCGGACTCCGTGGAGTACCACGCGCACTCGGACCATGCCTCGGCGCCACCGCCGGCGGGCCCGCAGTGGGGCGAACAGTGGAACCGGCAGTCCGGTGGCGGCGCCGCCGGCAGCGGCAAGGAGGTGTGACGACGATGGCATCGGTACCCGCGGTCCTGACCTCCGAGTGGACCAAGATCCGTACGGTCTCCTCGACCGTCTGGACGCTGATCTCCGCGTTCGTCGTCACCGTCGCGATGAGCGCGGCGCTCTGCGCCCTGATGAACTCCCAGTTCGACGACCTCCCGGTGGCGGAGCGGGCCACCTTCGACCCGACCCTGATCAGCTTCTCCGGCATGGTCCTCGGCCAGCTGGCCATGGTCGTCTTCGGTGTGCTGGTGGTGGGTACGGAGTACAGCTCCGGGATGATCCGCACCTCGCTGGCGGCGGTGCCCCAGCGCGGTTCGTTCCTGTTCAGCAAGGTCGCGGTGGCCGGGGTGCTGGCCCTGGTGGTCGGCATCGCGACCAGTTTCGTCTCGTTCTTCCTCGGGCAGGCCCTGCTCGGCGACCACCACACGGACATCGGCGCGGACAACGTGCTGCGCGCGGTCGTGGGCGGTGGCCTCTACATGGGGCTGATCGGGATCTTCTCCATGGGCGTGGCGACGATGCTGCGCAGCTCCATGCTGTCGCTCGGCATCCTGATGCCGTTCTTCTTCCTGGTCTCCCAGATCCTGTCGGCGGTGCCGGGGGCGAAGAAGGTCGCGCGCTACTTCCCCGACCAGGCCGGTTCCAAGATCATGCAGGTGGTCCCCGACGCGATGAACAGCGACCCGGCTCCGTACGGGCCGTGGGGCGGGCTCGGGATTCTGGTCGCCTGGGTGGCGGCCGCGCTGATCGGCGGCTACGTCGTGCTGAAGAAGCGCGACGCCTGACCGCTCGACGGGCGGCACCGCGTGCCGCCCGACCGGCCCGGAAGCCTCGCCTCCGCTCCGCCCGGGGCGACGCGCAGCACAACGGCTTGGCCGGAACCGTCAAGGCCTGGATATCCTCCTAACTCTTACGGGGGCGTGCGGCCACATGGCCTGGGCCCCGACGACAGATGTGAGTCGATGGGGCTGGAGCATGATCGAGGCAATCGGCCTGACCAAGCGCTACGGCGCGAAGACGGCCGTGCACAACCTTTCCTTCCAGGTGCGGCCGGGCGCCGTCACCGGATTCCTCGGTCCCAACGGGTCGGGCAAGTCCACCACCATGCGCATGATCCTGGGCCTGGATCAGCCGACCTCCGGTCATGTGACGATCGGCGGCCACCCCTTCCGCAGCCTGCCGAACGCGCCGCGCCAGGTGGGCGCGCTGCTGGACGCGAAGGCGGTGCACGGCGGACGCAGCGCCCGTAACCACCTCCTCTCGTTGGCGCAGCTCGCCGGCATCCCGGCCGCCCGGGTCGACGAGGTGCTCGGGGTCGTCGGTCTCCAGGACGTCGCGCGCAAGCGGTCCAAGGGCTTCTCGCTCGGCATGGGCCAGCGGCTGGGCATCGCTGCGGCGCTGCTCGGCGACCCGCAGGTGCTGCTCTTCGACGAACCGGTCAACGGCCTGGACCCCGAGGGCATCCTCTGGGTCCGCAATCTGATGAAGATGCTGGCGTCCGAGGGGCGTACGGTCTTCGTCTCCAGCCACCTGATGAGCGAGATGGCGCTCACCGCCGACCATCTGATCGTGATCGGCCGGGGCCAGCTGCTCTCCGATATGAGCGTCAAGGACTTCATCTCGGCCAATTCGGCCGACTTCGCCCGGGTGCGGGTCGCGGACGGTCCCGCGGAGCGGCGCGAGAAGCTGACCGCCTCGCTCACCGAGGCCGGCGGACAGGTCATGTCCGAGCCGGGCGGGGCGCTGCGGGTCACCGGGCTGCCGCTGCCGCGGATCAGCGACGTGGCGCACGAGGCGGATGTCCGGCTGTGGGAGCTCTCGCCGCACCAGGCCTCGCTGGAGGAGGCGTACATGCGGATGACCCAGGGCGTCGTGGACTACCGCTCGACGGCGGACCAGAAGGCGGGGCTGCAGCCGCCGGCCGCGCCGCACGGCTACGCGCAGCCGGGGTACGAGGTTCCGCGGCAGCCGGAGACGCCGCAGCAGAACTGGTACGCCCCGCCGCCGCCCGGACAGAACCCGTACGCGGCAGCCCCGGACCGGCCGGCCCCGGCCGCCCCGGACCTGACCAAGCGCGAAACCAGCGAGGACCCCCGATGACAACGCCGACCACGCCGCCGACGCCGTCGGCCCCGCAGCAGCAGCCGGCCCCGGCCCCGCAGGCCGCACCGGCCGGTTTCTACACCTCGCCGATCCCGGTGCGCCGGGCCACCCTGGGCGATGCGATCGCCTCCGAGTGGACCAAGATCCGCTCGGTGCGCTCCACGATGTGGACGCTCGGCGTGATGATCGTGCTGCTGCTCGGGATCGGGCTGCTGGCCGCGGTCGCGGTCGACAGCGCCGGCAGCGATCTGGGCTCGACGCCGGTGCTCAGCCTCGGCTTCTTCGGGGTGCTGCTGGGATCGATCTGTGTGATCACGCTCGGTGTGATGACCATCGCGTCGGAGTACGGCACGGGCATGATCCGTACGACGCTGACCGCCTGCCCCAGCCGGGCCCGGGTGCTGAGCGCGAAGGCGATCGTCTTCTTCCTGCTCACCTTCGTGATCACGACCCTGATGACCGCGCTGGTCGGGGTGTTGCAGACGGCGCTCATCGACAGCGCCGCGCCCTCCGGTGACGACTGGCTGCGCGCGACGGTCGGCGTCGGTCTCTACACCGCGGCTCTGGGGCTGCTCTCGCTCGCGGTCGGCGCCCTCATCCGGCACTCCGCAGGTGCGATCACGATCATGATCGGTGTGGTGCTGCTGCCGCTGGTGCTGGCCATGTTCATGTTCACGGACTCGCTCAACGACCTGCGGATGGCGCTCTTCGAGTACTCGATCCCCAACCAGCTCAGCGCGTTCTACTCCACCTCGGTCGCCGATTCGGGACCGTCCGGCTGGGACCCGCTGTGGATCATGCTCGGGGTCTCCGCCGTGGCGCTGCTCGGCGCGTACACCGCCCTGGACCGACGGGACGTCTGACCCGTCCGGTCCGTCCCCGCCCGGCGGGGGCTCAGTAGCGAGGCGCGTTCCTGGACCGCTGCACCTGTGTGGTGCGGCGGTCCTTCGCGTTCCAGCACGCCTTGTGCCAGTGCCTGCGGTCGTCGATGCCGCCGTACTCGGACCAGGCCACCAGGTGCGGGACGCCGGAGGGGATCTCCTGGTCGCAGCCGGGGCAGCGGTAGCGCTTGCCCGCCGCGCTCGCGCCACTGACCGGGCGGACGGACCACTGCTCGCCCTGCCACTCCTCGGCCCGTCCCCCGCCGCCGTACCGGGCCCCCGCCTCCGCTGTGCTGTCGTGGGGACTCTCGCCGCCTCGGGGGCGGTTGCGGCGCGGGGACACGTGACACCTCACGGGGCAGGCTGGGCAGTTCCCGTCCAGCGTAGGGCCATTTGGCCGACGCGGGCGTCCGGCGCCTCGCGGGACGGTGTCCCGGGAGGGGTGAGTTACCGGAAAATCGCAACAACTTGCCGCCGGACCGTGCCTTTGGCACGTGTCAGACGTTGTTGCTGAACAGGGGAGAGCCGCGTCGGCCGCAAGGAGGCAATTGGCGATGCGTGTGGGAACGTTCGTACTGGCAGCCCAGTTTCCGGGGCAGGGGCCGGGGGAAGCGCTGCACCGCGCGATCCGGTCCACCGAGGTCGCGGAGGAATCCGGCCTCGACTCGGTCTGGCTGGCAGAGCATCATTTCGTGCCGTACGGGGTCTGCCCGTCCGCCGTCACACTGGCCGCGCTGCTGCTCGGCCGCACCCGCAGGATCCGGGTGGGCACGGCGGTGAGCGTGCTGTCGACCCAGCATCCGGTGGCGCTCGGCGAACAGGCCGCGCTGCTCCATCTCACCAGCGGCGGCCGGTTCACGCTCGGCGTCGGCCGGGGCGGCCCCTGGGTGGATCTGGAGGTGTTCGGCGGGGGCCTGGAGGCGTACGAGAAGGGCTTCCCGGAATCGCTGGAGCTGCTGCTCGACTGGCTGGCCGAGCCGCGGGTGGCCGGGCGCGGCGAGCGGTACGGATTCCGCGAGGTCGCCGTGGTCCCCCGGGCCGACGAGCTGCTCGCCGAGGACGGCGGCGAGAGCCCCGGCGGTCCCGAGGTGATCGTCGCGTGCACCTCCCCGAAGACGGTGAGGCTCGCCGCGGAGAACGGCCTGCCGATGCTGCTCGGGATGCACTGCGGAGACCAGGAGAAGGCCGACATGGTCGCCCTGTGGCGCTCCACCGCGCTCGCCGCGGGCCGCTCGCCCGAGAGCGTCCGCGAGGCCGGGCACGTGTCCGCCGGGGTGGCCCAGATCGCCGACCGCCCCGAGGAGGCGACGGAGACGCTCGTGAAGGCGATGCCGGGCTGGCTGCGACAGGGGCTGGACGCCCATGTGACGGTCGACGGCCGGCACCGGGTGATGCGCGATCCGGTCGCGTACACGGAGATGCTGTGCGGTATTCATCCGGTGGGCCCGCCCCGGCTCGCCGCCGACCGGCTCGCCGCCACCGCCGAGCGGACGGGCATCACCCGCTTCGCACTCCTGGTGGAGGGTTCGGGAGACCTGGCGGCCACGGAGGAGAACGTAGCGCGGCTGGGCACCGAGGTGCTCCCGCTGCTCACCTGACGGGTAGTAGGAAGGTACGGGGGCTGCCGCTCCGGAACCAGTTGCGCCGATCGCGGTCCGGAACGGCAGCAAGCGTTTAGCAGTCCCGTAGCTCGGGCGACTGGTTGAGCAGCTGGCCCCTCACCGAGGTGAAGCGGGCCAGACGCTCGTCGACCGACGGATCCAGCGGGAACACCGCGACGCGGTGGCAGTTCTGAAATGCCAGACGCACCCCGAAGTGCCGCTGCAGTGCGCCGCGGATCGCATCACTCGCGAGCGCGCGCAGCAGCTGACCACGTGCCTGCTCGTCCGGCGGGGGCGTCTGGTTGTCGGCGAACTCTCCGCCGTCGACCTTCAGCTGAGCCACCAGAGAGCTGATCATCTCCCATGCGTAGGGCAGGGAGGTCCGGACGCAGTCGACGAAGTCGGCTTCGTCGACCTCGCCTCGCTCGGCCTGTTCCAACAGCGCCGGTGAGACGTCGAGCGACATGGGTTCTCCTCTCGCGACCCCGACGCCGGGCCGGGGCCTTACGGGCAGGGAAGGAGGACGGCGACGCAGCGTACACAGACGGCGACCTCCTGCTTCCACGGTAAGGGTGCGGTCCGGGCCGCACCAGGAGATTGGGAACACAACCGGCCAATAACGAAGGGGCGCAAAGAGGGGCAAGCCCCGACTGCGCCCCTCGTGCACTAGCAGGGTGACGGGAGTGGCAGGGGGAGAATCGCGTGGAGCACCCCTCGTCGAGTAGCGTTGCCGACCATGCGTCTCGTCATCGCCCGCTGCTCCGTGGACTACGCCGGCCGGCTCACGGCCCACCTGCCCTCCGCTCCCCGTCTGATCCTGGTGAAGGCGGACGGGAGTGTGTCGATCCACGCCGACGACAGGGCGTACAAACCCCTCAACTGGATGTCACCGCCCTGCACGCTGAAGGAGGGCACCGACGACACCGCGGGCGTCTGGACCGTGGTGAACAAAGCGGGCGAGAAACTGATCATCACGATGGAGGAAATCCTCCACGACTCGTCCCATGAGCTCGGGGTCGACCCGGGCCTGATCAAGGACGGCGTCGAGGCGCACCTCCAGGAGCTGCTCGCCGACCGCATCGAGATCCTCGGCGAGGGCTACACCCTGATCCGCCGTGAGTACTTCACCGCCATCGGCCCGGTCGACATCCTGTGCCGGGACGCCGACGGCCAGACCGTCGCGGTGGAGCTGAAGCGGCGCGGCGACATCGACGGCGTGGAGCAGCTGACCCGCTATCTGGAGCTGCTCAACCGCGATCCGCACCTCGCCCCGGTGAAGGGCGTCTTCGCGGCTCAGGAGATCAAGCCGCAGGCGCGGGTACTGGCGACGGACCGCGGCATCGGCTGTGTCGTTCTCGACTACGACGCGATGCGCGGCATCGAGGACGACAAGCTCCGGCTGTTCTGACCCGCCCGCTCCCCCAGCTCCTCACCGGTCCCCGACGCCGGACGTGCGTGTCACGTCCGGCGTTCGTTCGTTCCGGGGCGGCTCAGGCGACGGCCGGGCCGCCGTCCGCGCTCGCCGCCGCCGACGGCGACGAGAACGAGGAGGAGGGCCCGTTCGCCGAGTCGGAGGTGTCGGGCGAGGACGGCTCGGGCTCGGTGGCCGTGTCCGTGGGAGTGGGGGATTCGGTCTCCGTCGGAGTGTCGGTCGGGGACGGGGACTTGGTCGGCTTGGTCGACTTCGTCGGGGTGGGCGACTTGGTCGGCCTGTGCGACGGCGGCCTGCTGCTGGACGAGGTCTCCGACGACGGGCTGTCGCTCGGTCCCGTCGGGTCAGCGGACGGCGTGCCGCTGCCGCTCGGCGTGATCTCGCTGCTCGACGGGCCGGGCGTCGCCGAGCCGCTGCCGGATCCCGTGCCGGCCGGCGTCGAACCGTCGGCCGGGCTGTCGGCCGGGACCTCGTCCTCGCCGTCCTGCGGGCTCTGCGACTGCTCGGTGGTGACGTCCTGGTTCCCCTGGACGTCGTCGTCGCCGGAGGTCAGCCCCAGCGCGACCACCGTGCCGAGCACACCGGTCAGGAGTACGCCCGCTGCTGTCGCGACCAGATTGCGCCGGGCCCCGGCGAGCACCGAGAAGCGCCCGCCCTTGGCGTTCCGGCCGGCCGCCGGGGCGCTCTGCCGCGAGATCACCGCGGTGGCGTCCCCGTACGGCCTCGAAAGGGTCTGCGTCACGGACGGCTTCGCACCGACGATCGGCGCCGTCTGCTCCTCGGCGCGCGGGACGGGCAGCTCGTCCCCGGGCGGGGTGAGGACGACGGGCAGCGGGCCGCCGGAGCGGTCCGCGACCAGGGCGAGCGCGCGCCGCCCGGCCACCGCCCCGGACTTGTCGGCGAGCGCACCGCGCATGCCGATCGAGGTCTCCAGCTCGGCCCTGGCCCGGTCCGGATTGCCGGACAGGAGCGCGAGCACCCCCAACTCGTGGTGGAAGTACGCCTCTTCGGCGACCTCTCCGGCGATCCTGGCCGCCTCCTGGCCGATCCGCAGCGCCTTCTCCCAGGCTCCCCAGTGCAGGCCCGCCGCGAAGGCCGGGGTGGCGCTGCGGGCCAGCAGCACGGCCACGCTGGTCTGCCCCGCCCCGTCGCCGGGCACCAGCTGTGCCATCGCCGCGACGACGGCGTCGCCCTCGGCCGCCACCCGCTCGGGGGTGACCGAGGGGTGCCCGGCCCACCAGGCGTAGTGCTGGGCCGCGGTGCGGGCCCGCTCGGTGGCGTCCTTGCCGTATCCGGCGGCCTCCAGCTGGGTGACGACTCCGGCGGCGAGCCGGTAGCGGGCACCGGCCGGGGAGAGCAGCCCGCAGCCGGCCAGCTCGCCGAGCGCGGCGTCCGCGTGGGTGTCCCCGATGAGCGCCGGCAGATGGGCCTGGTGCGGCACCTCGCCGCCGAGGGCCACCGCGAAGCGCAGAGTGTCGCGGGCGGCCCCGCTCAGCCGTGAGGCGAGCAGTGCGGCGGGGGCCGCGCCCTCCCCGAGGCTGGGCAGCGGTATGTGGACACCGTCGACGGCCTGGTCGTGCCCGAAGGGGGCGTCCTCGGGCGGGGCGCCGTACTCGCCGTACGCCTCGGGGTCGGTGCGCAGCCGGTCGCGCTGGCGCAGCAGGGCGGCGGCCTGGACGAAGCGCAGCGGCAGCCCCTCGGACTCGAACCAGAGGTCTCCCGCCCAGTTCGCCTCCTCGTCGGTGAGCGGGCGCTCGACGGCCCGCTCCAGCAGCTCGACCGCCGCGCCGCGGCCGAGGCCGGCGAGGAAGACCTCTTCGAGGTGCGAGTCGGTGGTGGGCGCGGCGACGTCCGGAACCGTCGCGAACAGGAAAGCGCACTCCGGGGTCGCGTCGAGCAGCTCCTCCAGCGCGGCCCCGCCGAACTCCAGGTCGTCGAGGAGCACGACGGCGCCGATGCTCCGGACCCGGTCGAGCAGCTGGGTACGGTCGGGGCGGTGCAGCGGTGCGTCGTGGACGGCCTCGAAGAGCCCGTACAGCAGCTCGGTGGCGTTGCGCCGGTAGCCGCTGAGCCGTACGACTCCGTCCGGTGCGAGGTCGGCGCAGTCGGCCGCGACGGCGTCGAGCAGTGCCGTACGGCCGGAGCCGGCCGGTCCGGTGAGCCGCACCGAGCGGCCCCGGGCCAGCAGGCGCACCAGCCGTTCGCGCTCCTGCGCGCGCTCCAGGAGCGGCAGTTGGGGGGCGGGCGGGCCCGGCGGTACGGGCGGTGCGGTGGCACGTTCGCGGTCGGCGCGCCCGGTCGCGGTGCGCCGGGCGGGCGGGCCGGGCCGTTCCCCCGGCGGGCACAGCTCGACCTCGCTGCCGTCGATCGGGTTGACGGTGAGGAGGTAGTCGCCCGATATGAGGCGGACGACGCGGGCCTGCGGCGTCGGCTGGCCGGGCTCCGGGCTCAGCTGGTCGCGGGCCGGCCGTCTGCGGCCGGGCCCCTCACCGAAGCCGCCGTTGTCCCGGCCGTACTCTTCCGGTCCCCGGTGTGTCGGGTCCATCGCCAAAGCCCCCAGACGCGTCGCGCACGATTGCCCCTCCGGCCTCGCACGCCCCGCTGTCGCTTCCGGTCCGGTGTCCGCCCGGTGGGTTCGTCAATCGGCGGACGGCCGAACCCTAGACGGTCGCACGGTGTCCCGTCACAGTCGGGGGGTCACGCCGCCCGAAGCACACGTTCTCGTGCGGATTGCGTGCTTTCGCCCGTGGTGTGCGCCCGGGGCGCGCAAGCCCGGCCCGATCCGGACGGGAGCCCTAGACGCGCGGCAGCGAGTCCGCGGCGATGCCGCCCTCGATGGCCAGGATGCGGTGCAGCCGGGTCGCCACCAGCAGGCGCTGCATCTGCGGCGGCACACCGCGGAGCACCAGCCGCCGCCCGGCCCGTCCGGCCCGACGGTGTGCGCCCATGATGACGCCGAGTCCGGTGGCGTCCCAGGAATCCAGCTCGGTCAGGTCGAGCACCAGGTCGCCGACGCCGTCGTCGAGGGCCGAGTGCAGGGCCGTACGGGCGTCCGCCGCGCTTCGGACGTCGAGGCGGCCCCCGACGACCAGCTCGGCGTGGTCGCCCCTGATGTGCATATGCGCTCCCCTGGAATGCTCCGTGGCAAAAGTTCGTCTGTCTGTTCTGTCTCTCCCACAACTGACTGCGGCAGCGACAGGGAAGTTGCCGTCTGTAAGCGAACCGATACCGAATTCACCCCGTGGAGTGACCGCGGAGCTGCGGGGGCCCGCTCGGATCCATTGATTCCGGGAGACTCCCCCGGACCTCCGGGCCCGATCGACGGCAGATCAGGCAACCGGAGGACCGAAAACGATCAGTACGTGTAGAAGCCCTGCCCGCTCTTGCGGCCGATGTCACCTGCGTCCACCATCCGGCGCATCAGCTCCGGCGCGGCGAACTTCTCGTCCTGCGACTCGGTGTAGATGTTGCCGGTGGCGTGCAGCAGGATGTCGACGCCGGTCAGGTCCGCGGTGGCGAGCGGGCCCATGGCGTGGCCGAAGCCCAGCTTGCAGGCGATGTCGATGTCCTCGGCCGAGGCGACGCCCGACTCGTACAGCTTGGCGGCCTCGACGACGAGCGCCGAGATCAGCCGGGTGGTGACGAAGCCCGCGACGTCACGGTTGACGACGATGCAGGTCTTGCCGACGGACTCGGCGAACTCCCGCGCGGTGGCGAGGGTTTCGTCGCTGGTCTTGTAGCCGCGGACGAGTTCGCAGAGCTGCATCATCGGGACCGGCGAGAAGAAGTGCACACCGACGACGCGCTCGGGGCGCTCGGTCACGGCCGCGATCTTGGTGATCGGGATGGCGGAGGTGTTGGAGGCGAGCACCGCGTCGTCCCGGACGATCTTGTCGAGCGCCCGGAAGATCTCGTGCTTGACCTCCAGCTTCTCGAAGACGGCCTCGACGACGACATCCGCGTCGGCGACCGCGTCGAGGTCGGTGGTGGTCGTGATGCGGGCGAGCGCGGCCTCGGCGTCGGCCGCGTCCAGCTTGCCCTTGGAGACGAACTTGCCGTACGACGCCTCGATGCCGTCACGGCCACGGGCCAGTGCCTCGTCGGTGACATCACGCAGCACCACGTCCCAGCCCGCCTGGGCGGAGACCTGCGCGATGCCGGACCCCATGAGTCCGGCTCCGATGACGGCGAGCTTCCTGGCCACGTCTGCACCCCTTGGTTTCTGTTCGCCTCTGCAGCTGGTCCCTGCACGGCCCTCAACGGTTTTTCACATGCTCTCCGGCGGAGATTAGTACCCGTGAGGGGCGCTGGGGCCGTGAAGAGATGCGCGTCACGTCTCACATGACGGACATCACACCGGCACCCCTCATTCAGCGGCGCGCCGGGCGTAGTTGAGGACCTTTTCGCCGAGCAGGTCCTCGATGTCGTCGAGCAGGACGAGCGCGTCCCGGGACACCTCGGCCGCCCCACGGCCGGCCGCCATCTCGCGGCCGATGTAGGCCGTGAGCGTGCTGTGCACCCAGTGGAGCTGACCGGCCACCAGGACCGGCGTCGGGTCCCCCGGTTCCGCCCCGGACTCCTCCTGGAGCGTCGATTCCAGATGCTGGAGGACCTCCTGCTGTACGTGCCAGAGGCGGGCCTTGAGGCCGTCCGCGCCCTCGATGACCCGCATGAAGCGTTCGTAACCCTCCATCAGACCGACGGTGGGCGAGACGCCCTCGACCTGGATGCGCAGTTCGCGCAGTACGGCGTCGGCCGCGGACTCGCCCCGGTCCCGGCCCCGGACGTAGCGCGAGAGACGGTCGACGATGCCCCGGCTGCGGTCGAGGAAGAGGTCCTCCTTGGTCGGGAAGTAGTTGTAGACCGTGTTCACCGAGACGTCGGCGGCGCGGGCGATCTCCGCGATCGTGACCGCGTCGAAGCCCCGCTCCAGGAAGAGACCGGTGGCCACGTCCGAGAGGTGCTGTCTGGTCTGGCGCTTCTTGCGCTCCCTGAGTCCCTCAGCCATGGCCCCCATCGTAGGACTCTCCTGGGGTTCTTCAATATTTGGTGTCATTGCAATTTTTAAGTGACTCTGTTTTTGTAGTCGCTATGTCAATCATCAGCACGGCCGGGCTCGCCCGGACCTTCATCACCAAGGCCGGGCCGGTGGAGGCCGTACGTTCCATCGACATGACGGTCGCGGCCGGCGAGATCGTCGGCCTCCTCGGCCCCAACGGGGCAGGGAAGACCACCACCCTGCGCATGCTCACCACGCTGCTCGCCCCCACCGGGGGCGCGGCCACGGTGGCCGGCTGCGATCTGCTCGCGGACCCGGCGGGCGTACGGAAGAAGTGCGGGTACGTGGCCCAGTCGGGCGGCGTCGACCCCCACATCAGCGTCCGGGAGGAGCTGGTCACCCAGGGCCGGCTCTACCGGCTCGGCAAGGCGGCGGCAGCGTCCCGGGCCGCGGAGCTCGCCGCCGGACTGGGCCTCTCGGAGCTGCTCGACCGGAAGACGGCGACGCTCTCCGGGGGTCAGCGGCGTCGGCTGGACATCGCGATGGGGCTCACCCACCGCCCGGCTGTGCTCTTCCTCGACGAGCCGACCACCGGGCTCGACCCGGGCAGCCGCACCGACCTGTGGGAGCTGGTGCGCCGGCTGCGCGACACGTACGGCACGACCGTCGTGCTCACCACCCACTACCTCGACGAGGCCGACGCGCTCGCGGACCGGCTCGTCGTGGTCGACGGCGGACTGGTCGTGGCCGAGGGCACGCCGGCCGCGCTGAAGACCCGGTACGCGGGCTCGCCCGACGCCTCGCTCCAGGCCGCGTTCCTGGCGATCACCGGGCGCGCCCCCGCACCCGCCGACGCCGCCCCCGTCGCCGTCTAGAAGACCTGGCCGTCGAACCGCTGAACCGCCTGAAGGAATTTGATGCTTCTCCACGACACCGCGCTCGTCTTCGGCCGGTACGCCCGGCAGACCCTGCGCTCGAAGTTCCAGATCCTCTTCGGCATCCTCATGCCGCTGCTCTACCTGCTCTTCTTCGGCCCGCTGCTCACCGGGCTGCCGCTCGGTTCGGCCGGTGACTCCTGGCAGGTCCTGGTCCCCGGACTGCTGCTCCAGCTGGGCCTGTTCGGGGCCTCGTTCGCCGGGTTCGCCATCATCATCGACAAGTCGACCGGGGTCGTGGAGCGGATGCGGGTGACCCCGGTCAGCCGGCTCGCGCTGCTCCTGGGCCGGGTCCTGCGCGATGCGCTGCTGTTCATGTTCCAGGCGGTGCTGCTGGTGCTCGCCGCCGTGGCGATGGGGCTGCGCGCGCCCCTGCCCGGGGTGCTGATCGGCTTCGCGTTCGTCGGGCTGCTGACGGTCTCGCTGGCCTCGCTCTCGTACGCCCTGGCCATGAAGGTCGGCACCCCGCAGGAGTTCGGGCCGGTGATCAACTCACTCACCATGCCGTCCATGCTGCTGTCCGGCCTGATGCTCCCGATGACGCTGGGCCCCGGCTGGCTGGACGTGCTCTCGCACCTCACGCCGTTCCGCTACCTCGTGGACGCGGTGCGGGACGCGTACGTGGGCTCGTACGCCACCGCGCACATGCTGTACGGGGTGCTGGTCTCGCTCGGCTTCGCGGCTGTCTCCGTGACAGTCGGCACACGCGTCTTCCGGAGAGCAGGTGCCTGACTAGGCTGACCGCATGGTCAATCTGACACGTATCTACACGCGCACCGGCGACCAGGGCACCACCGCCCTCGGCGACATGAGCCGGACCGCCAAGACCGATCTGCGGATCTCCGCGTACGCCGACGCCAACGAGGCCAATGCCGTCATCGGTACCGCGATCGCGCTCGGGCAGCTCCCCGAGGACGTCGTGAAGGTCCTCGTCCGTGTGCAGAACGACCTGTTCGACGTGGGCGCGGACCTGTCGACCCCGGTGGCCGAGGACCCGAAGTACCCGCCGCTGCGGGTGGAGCAGAGCTACGTCGACAAGCTGGAGGCGGACTGCGACCACTTCCTGGAGCAGCTGGAGAAGCTGCGCAGCTTCATCCTGCCGGGCGGCACGCCCGGTGCGGCGCTGCTGCACCAGGCGTGCACGGTGGTCCGGCGCGCGGAGCGGTCCACCTGGGCGGCGCTGGAGGTGCACGGCGAGGTGATGAACGCGCTGACCGCGACGTATCTCAACCGGCTCTCCGACCTGCTGTTCATCCTCGCGCGGACGGCGAACAAGGAGGTCGGCGACGTGCTGTGGGTGCCGGGCGGCGAGCGGTAGCCGTCCCGGTCCGCGGACCGGGACGGGCCGGGGTCAGCTCGACGGCCCCGACGTAGGCGCCGTCTTCGGGAACAGCGTGTAGCTCCCCGCGATGACCACGTTGATCCCGATCACGAACAGCATCTTCTGCTGCCAGGCTTGTAACGACGACACGTCGCCGTCCCCGCCCACGTACCAGACGGCCGCCTGGAGCAGCGCCAGAGCCGTCACCGCCGCGACCGTCCAGCGCGCCGCGACCTTCCACTCGTGCACCGCGCGTGCCATGCCGTACTTCGGCGGCTTCACGGGCGGCGGCCCGCCCGCGAAGCGGTGCGCGACCCGTGCGTCGACCCAGCGGATCGTGGAGTGGCCGAGCCCCACCGTGAAGCCGATGTAGACCGCGGCCAGCCCGTGCTTCCAGTCGGGCTGTGCCCCGTTCTTCAGGTCGATGGCGGTCACCACCAGCAGTACGACCTCCAGCAGCGGCTCGCACAGCAGCACGGCCGCGCCCAGCCTCGGCTTCTTCGCCCAGTACCGCAGCGCGAGCCCCGCGGCCAGCAGCACCCAGAAGGCGACTTCGCAGAGCACGATCAGCGTGACGATCACGACACTTCCCCTTTCCGCTCCCCTCCAGCCTCCCGGCCGCGCCGCCCGGATTCGTCGTCGGCGATGACGAACCACGACTGCATCCTTCGATGTACTCGCGCCTCACCCCAGGTACGGAGGTCCGGGCGCGGGCCGCCGTGTTGGATGGGAGGGTGCTCCCACTTCCCCGGCCGCACCGCCACGACGCGCTCCTGGCGGTCATCGGTCTCCTCGGCGGCCTCGTCCTGTGGGCGCTCGGCCTGAGCCTCCAGGGCAACCGGACCTTCACCGCCCCCTGGGTCTCCCTGCTGCCGCTCGCCGTCGTCTCGGCGCTCGAACTGGTCCGCCGGACCGCCCCGCAGACGGCCCTGGTCATCGGCACGCTCGCACTGGTCGCGGACCAGTTCACGGTCGGGAACCTGGCTACGGTGCTGATGTTCACGGACCTGATGTACGCGGCCGTGCTGTACGGGACACCGTCCGCCGCCCGCCGCATCCCGGTGACCACGTTCCTGATCACGATCGCGATCACCATCGGGTTCCTGGCCTGGTTCCGCAACGCCCAGGCACTGCTCATCGGTGTCGTCACCGCGATGGTGTCGTTCCTGCCCGCCATCACCGGGGTCAGCGTCCGCAACCACCGCGACGCCGCCGAGACGGCCCGGCTGCACGCCGAACAGACCGCGCTGCTGGCCGAGATGGACCGGGCCCAGGCGGTGACCGCCGAGCGCACCCGGATGGCCCGCGAACTCCACGACATGGTGGCCAACCACCTCTCCGCGATCGCCATCCACTCCACCGCCGCGCTCTCCATCGACGACCCGGCCACCTCCCGCGACGCCCTGGGCGTGATCCGGGAGAACAGCGTCGACGGGCTCGCCGAGATGCGCCGGCTGATCGGACTGCTGCGCACCGGGGGCAATGCGCAGGAACCGGCCGCCTCCCCCACCCTCGCCTCGCTGGACGCACTGATCGAGCAGACCCGTACGAACGCCGCGTCGAGCGGGCTGACCTGCACGTTCGAGAACACCCGGGACGAGTGCGGCACACTGCCCACGCCGGTCGAGCTGGCCGCGTACCGAATCGTCCAGGAGTCCCTGACGAACGCGCTCAAGCATGCCGCGCCCGGCCCGGTCACGGTGCGGATCGGGCAGGTGGGGCAGCTGCTCACGGTGGAGGTCAGCAGCGTGTTCGGGGACCGCCCCGGGCCGCGCGCACCCGGCTCGGGGGCCGGTCTGGTGGGGATGCGGGAGCGGGTGGCACTGCTGGGCGGCACCATCGAGGCCGGCCCGTCGACCACCGGCGACGGCACGAAGATCTGGCGGGTACGGGCCGAACTGCCCGTGGAGGAAGGGGCATCGAGGACATGACGATCCGGGTTGTGGTCGCCGAGGACCAGTCGGCCGTACGGGCGGGGCTGGTGCTCATTCTGCGCAGCGCCCCCGACATCGAGGTCGTGGGCGAGGCCGGGGACGGCGAGGCGGCGGTGCGGCTGGCCCGCGAGCTGCGGCCGGACCTGGTGCTGATGGACATTCAGATGCCGCGGCTGGACGGGGTGTCGGCGACCAGGCAGGTGGTGGCCGAACGGCTCGCGGACGTACTGGTGCTGACCACGTTCGACCTGGACGAGTACGTCTTCGGGGCGCTGCGGGCGGGGGCCGCCGGCTTCCTGCTGAAGAACACCGACGCACGCGATCTGCTGGACGCCGTACGGACGGTGGCGCGCGGCGAGGGGCTGATCGCCCCGGCCGTGACGCGCCGGCTGATCGCCGAGTTCGCCGGGGCCCCTCCCGTAGCGCCGGTGAACACGCCCGACCCCTCGGTGCTCGACGCGCTCACCCGGCGGGAGCGGGAGGTTCTGGGCTGTCTCGGCGAGGGGCTGTCCAACGCCGAGATCGCGGTCCGGCTCTCCGTGGCGGAGGCGACGGTGAAGACCCATGTGAGCAGGCTGCTGGGCAAGCTGGAGCTGCGCAGCCGGGTCCAGGCGGCCGTGCTGGCACAGGAGTTGGGAATCCGGTAACCCACCGGTAAGGCATGTTCCATGGTCTGGACCTCTTGACGATTGGTCCAGACCTTCCTAATCTCACCGAGCACACTGCGGTGAGCACGCCATGACAAGGCGCGCTCAGGGCGGCGCAGGGTTTGCAGTCGACGGACCACCCCCGTTTGTCCGGACCTCACCCGAGGAGCACCGTTGAGCACTGAAACCCCCCTACGCCGGACCCGATTCAGATTCGGGACCGGCAGAGCCACCAGATCAAGAGCGGTAGCGGGCCTCACCGCGCTGCTGCTCCCGCTCGCCGCGATGGTCGGCCTGGCCTCCCCCGCCGAGGCCGCCACCTCGGCGACCGCCTCCTTCGTCAAGAAGTCCGACTGGGGCAGCGGCTTCGAGGGCCAGTGGACGGTGAAGAACACCGGCACCACCGCCCTGTCCTCCTGGACCATCGAGTGGGACTTCCCCTCCGGCACCGCGGTCGGCTCCGCCTGGGACGCCACCGTCACCAGCTCCGGAACCCACTGGACCGCCAAGAACCTCGGCTGGAACGGTTCGGTCGCCCCCGGCGCCTCCGTCAGCTTCGGCTTCAACGGCACCGGCCCCGGCGCCCCCTCCGGCTGCAAGCTGAACGGCGCCTCCTGCGACGGCGGCAGCGTCCCCGGCGACAACGCCCCCTCGGCACCGGGCACCCCCACCGCGAGCGCCGTCACCGACACCTCGGCCAAGCTGAGCTGGACCTCCGCGACCGACGACAACGGCATCAAGAACTACGACGTGCTGCGGGACGGCGCGGTCGTCTCGACCGTCACCGGCACGACGTACACGGACTCCGGCCTCAAGGCCGGCACCGACTACTCGTACACCGTGCAGGCCCGTGACACCGCCGACCAGACCGGCCCGGTCAGCGGCGCCGTCAAGGTCCACACCACCGGCGGGGGCGGCAACCCCGACCCCGGCACCGGCGCCAAGGTCAACCTCGGTTACTTCACCGACTGGGGCGTCTACGGCCGGAACTACCACGTCAAGAACCTGGACACCTCGGGTTCCGCCGCGAAGATCACGCACATCAACTACGCCTTCGGCAACGTCCAGGGCGGCAAGTGCACCATCGGTGACTCCTACGCCGACTACGACATGGCGTACACCGCCGACAAGTCCGTCGACGGCGTCGCCGACACCTGGGACCAGCCGCTGCGCGGCAGCTTCAACCAGCTGCGCAAGCTCAAGGCGAAGTACCCGAACATCAAGGTGCTGTGGTCC
>NZ_ML123044.1:479809-557017 GCF_003846175.1 Streptomyces sp. ADI95-17
GCGTCCAAGATGACCTGGGCCAAGGGCCAGGGCCTGGGAGGCGCGTCCTTCTGGGAGTTCAGCGGCGACACCGCCAACGGTGAACTCGTCGGCGCCATCAACAGCGGTCTGAAGTAACCCCCACGGTCTGAAGCAGGCCGCACGGTCCGAAGCCCCCCACCGGCACCGTGCGGCACCCCGGAAAGCAACCGGGGAGACGGGTCCGCCCCCCGTCTCCCCGGTTTTCCCATGTCTAGGCCACGTTGACCCGCTGGCCGGGCGGAGCCGCCTCCAGCCAGGCGAGGAATCCGGTCAGCGCGTCGTCGCTCATGGCCAGCTCCAGGCGGGTCTCCCCATGGAGACAGCCGAGCACCACGGCGTCGGAGAGCAGTGCGAGCTCCTCCTCGCCCTCGGGGAGCCGCCGGGCGACCACCTCGATCGCGGAACGCTCCAGGACCCGGCGGGGTCGAGGAGCGTAGGAGAAGACACGGAACCAGTTGATCCGGTCCTCGCTGTACCGGGCGACCCCGTACACCCAGCCCTTGCCCGAGAGATCGGGCTCCTCGGGCACATTCCAGCGCAGGCTGCAGTCGAAGGTCCCGCCGGAGCGCTGAATCAGCCGCCGGCGCAGACCGAAGACGAAGAGTCCAATCAGGACCAGTGCGACGACCAGCCCGCCCACCCACAGCGCGAGGAACATCTCCACCGACCTCCTCGCGTCGTCGAGTAACGGATACCGCCAGAACTACAACCGCACCTGCATCGCCTCAGCCGCGACACGGTCTGGAGAGGTCTCCAGCTCGGGCCGCGGCTGAGGGTAAAGCTACGTGGTCGCGGGGCGCTAGCGCACCGCCACCGCACGCAGTCGCACTTCGGCGCGCCGCTCGGAGGCGGCGTCCGTGTCCGACTTCGCGCGCTCCAGCGCACGCTCGGCGCGCTGGACATCGATCTCGTCCGCCAGCTCCGCGATCTCGGCGAGCAGCGAGAGCTTGTCGTCCGCGAACGAGATGAAACCGCCGTGCACAGCGGCGACCACGGTCGCGCCGTCGCTCGTACGGATCGTCACCGGGCCCGATTCCAGCACACCCAGAAGCGGCTGGTGACCGGGCATGACGCCGATGTCGCCGGACGTGGTGCGCGCGACGACCAGGGTGGCCTCGCCGGACCAGACACTGCGGTCCGCGGCGACCAGCTCGACGTGCAGCTCAGCAGCCAAGGGTGGCTCCTCGGGTCACCACCCGGCCGTTCGAGCCGGGTGTTGGGTCAATTCTACGGGGCGTGGTGAGGGGGGCGGGACACACCCACCCCCCTCGGTGAGCCAGGGGCTCAGGAGACGCCGAGCTCCTTGGCGTTGGCCTTCAGGTCCTCGATGCCACCGCACATGAAGAACGCCTGCTCGGGGAAGTGGTCGTACTCACCGTCACAGATCGAGTTGAACGCGGCGATCGACTCGTCGAGCGGCACGTCCGAACCGTCCACGCCGGTGAACTGCTTGGCGACGTGGGTGTTCTGCGACAGGAAGCGCTCGACACGACGGGCACGGTGGACAACGAGCTTGTCCTCCTCGCCCAGCTCGTCGATACCGAGGATCGCGATGATGTCCTGGAGGTCCTTGTACTTCTGGAGGATCCCCTTGACACGCATGGCCGCCGCGTAGTGGTCCTCCGCGATGTAGCGGGGGTCCAGGATGCGGGACGTCGAGTCCAGCGGGTCCACGGCCGGGTAGATGCCCTTCTCGGAGATCGGACGGGAGAGAACCGTCGTCGCGTCGAGGTGGGCGAACGTGGTGGCCGGGGCCGGGTCGGTCAGGTCGTCCGCGGGGACGTAGATCGCCTGCATCGAGGTGATCGAGTGACCACGGGTCGACGTGATGCGCTCCTGCAGCAGACCCATCTCGTCGGCCAGGTTCGGCTGGTAACCCACCGCGGACGGCATACGGCCGAGCAGGGTGGACACCTCGGAGCCGGCCTGGGTGTACCGGAAGATGTTGTCGATGAAGAAGAGCACGTCCTGCTTCTGAACATCGCGGAAGTACTCCGCCATGGTCAGACCGGCCAGCGCGACGCGAAGACGCGTGCCCGGCGGCTCGTCCATCTGACCGAAGACGAGGGCCGTCTTGTCGATGACGCCCGAGTCGGCCATTTCCTCGATGAGGTCGTTGCCCTCACGGGTGCGCTCACCGACACCGGCGAACACCGACACACCGTCGTGGTTGTTGGCCACGCGGTAGATCATTTCCTGGATCAGAACGGTCTTGCCGACACCGGCACCACCGAACAGACCGATCTTTCCACCCTTGACGTACGGGGTGAGCAGGTCGATGACCTTGACGCCGGTCTCGAACATCTCGGTCTTGGACTCGAGCTGGTCGAAGTTGGGCGCCTTGCGGTGGATCGGCCAGCGCTCGGTGACCTCGGCGTTCGCCTCGGGCTTGTTCAGGATCTCGCCGAGGGTGTTGAACACCTTGCCCTTGGTGATGTCACCGACGGGGACCGTGATGCCGGTGCCCGTGTCGGTCACCGGGGCCTGGCGGACCAGACCGTCGGTGGGCTGCATCGAGATCGCGCGGACCACGCCGTCGCCGAGGTGCTGGGCGACTTCGAGGGTCAGCTTCTTGAGCTTGCCGTTCTCGGCCGGGTCGGCCACCTCTACGGTCAGCGCGTTGTAGATCTCCGGCATCGCGTCGACGGGGAACTCCACGTCGACGACCGGGCCGATGACCCGGGCGACGCGGCCCGTGGCAACGGCCGTCTCAACTGTGGTCGTCATTACTTGTCACTCCCCGCGGTCGCGTCGGCCAGCGCACTGGCACCACCGACGATCTCGCTGATTTCCTGGGTGATTTCGGCCTGGCGGGCCGCGTTGGCAAGCCGGGAGAGCGTCTTGATGAGCTCACCGGCGTTGTCGGTGGCCGACTTCATCGCGCGGCGGCGGGCAGCGTGCTCGGAAGCAGCGGCCTGCAGCAGCGCGTTGTAGATCCGGCTCTCGACGTACCGCGGAAGCAGGGCGTCGAGGACGTCCTCCGCCGACGGCTCGAAGTCGAACAGCGGCAGGATCTCGCCCTTGCCGTCCTCGTCCTTCGTGGCATCGAGACTGAGCGGCAGCATCCGGTCGTCGACCGGGTTCTGCGTCATCATCGACACGAACTCCGTGAAGACGATGTGCAGCTCGTCCACGCCGCCCTCGGCGGTCTCCTGGGTGACCGCCTCGATCAGCGGGGCCGCAGCCCGCTTCGCATCCGCGTACGTCGGGCTGTCGGTGAAGCCGGTCCACGAGTCCGCGAGCTTGCGCTCACGGAAGCCGTAGTAGGCAACACCCTTGCGGCCGATCACATAGGTGACGACCTCCTTGCCCTCGCCCCGGAGCCGCTCGGTCAGCTTCTCCGCGGCCTTGATGGCGTTGGAGGAGTAACCGCCGGCCAGACCGCGGTCGCTCGTGATGAGCAGGATCGCGGCCCGTGCCGGGGTCTCGGCCTCGGTGGTCAGCGGGTGCTTGGTGGTGGAGCCGGTCGCCACCGCGGTCACCGCACGGGTGAGCTCGGTCGCGTACGGCGTCGACGCCGCCACCTGGCGCTGCGCCTTGACGATGCGCGAGGCGGCGATCATCTCCATCGCCTTGGTGATCTTCTTCGTGGCGGTGACGGAGCGGATGCGGCGCTTGTAAACGCGAAGCTGAGCGCCCATCTGTCAGCCCTCGCCCAGGAGCTTGCCGTCCGAGGTCTCGAACTGCTGCTTGAAGGCGGCGACCGCGTCGGCGACCGACTGCAGCGTGTCGTCGGACATCTTGGCGCCCTCGGCGATGCTGGTCAGGAGGTCCTTGCGCTCACGGCGCAGGTACTCCAGCAGCTCGCTCTCGAAGCGACGGATGTCCTCGACCGGGACGTCGTCCATCTTGCCGGTGGTACCGGCCCAGATGGAGACGACCTGCTCCTCGACCGGGTACGGGGAGTACTGCGGCTGCTTCAGCAGCTCGACCATGCGCTTACCGCGCTCCAGCGACGCCTTCGAGGCCGCGTCCAGGTCGGAACCGAAGGCGGCGAACGCCTCCAGCTCGCGGTACTGGGCGAGGTCGACACGGAGACGGCCGGAGACCTGGCGCATCGCCTTGTGCTGGGCGGAACCACCGACACGCGAGACCGAGATACCGACGTTCAGGGCCGGACGCTGGCCGGCGTTGAACAGGTCGGACTCCAGGAAGCACTGGCCGTCGGTGATGGAGATGACGTTGGTCGGGATGAACGCCGACACGTCGTTCGCCTTGGTCTCGACGATCGGGAGGCCCGTCATCGAACCGGCGCCCATCTCGTCGGAGAGCTTCGCGCAGCGCTCCAGCAGACGCGAGTGGAGGTAGAAGACGTCGCCCGGGTAGGCCTCACGGCCCGGCGGACGGCGCAGCAGAAGCGACACGGCGCGGTAGGCGTCGGCCTGCTTCGAGAGGTCGTCGAAAATGATCAGGACGTGCTTGCCCTGGTACATCCAGTGCTGGCCGATGGCCGAACCGGTGTACGGCGCCAGGTACTTGAAGCCGGCCGGGTCGGACGCCGGGGCGGCGACGATGGTCGTGTACTCCAGCGCGCCGGCCTCTTCGAGGGCACCGCGCACGGAGGCGATGGTGGAGCCCTTCTGACCGATGGCGACGTAGATGCAGCGCACCTGCTTGTTCACGTCGCCCGAGCGCCAGTTGTCGCGCTGGTTGATGATCGTGTCGACGGCCAGAGCGGTCTTACCCGTCTGACGGTCACCAATGATCAGCTGACGCTGGCCGCGGCCGATCGGCACCATGGCGTCGACGGCCTTGTAGCCGGTCTGCATCGGCTCGTGCACCGACTTACGGACCATGACGCCAGGGGCCTGCAGCTCGAGGGCGCGGCGGCTGTCGGTCGCGATCTCGCCGAGACCGTCGATCGGGTTGCCGAGCGGGTCGACGACGCGGCCGAGGTAACCCTCGCCGACGCCGACGGAGAGCACCTCACCGGTGCGCTGCACCGGCTGGCCCTCTTCGATGCCGCTGAACTCGCCGAGGACGATGGCACCGATCTCGCGCTCCTCAAGGTTGAGGGCGAGACCGAGGGTGCCGTCCTCGAACTTCAGCAGCTCGTTCGCCATGGCCGAGGGAAGACCCTCGACCTTCGCGATACCGTCGCCGGCAACGCTGACCGTACCGACCTCCTCGCGCGAGGCCGCGTCCGGCTTGTACGACTGGACAAAGTTCTCCAGCGCGTCCCGGATCTCCTCCGGCCGGATCGTGAGCTCCGCCATCTGGGTTCCCTGCTCTCCTTGTTGGGCCCGAAGTTTCTTAAGGGGGTCTGGGGGCCGACCCCCAGGAATCTTCTGCAATTTCTGCACGGCCCAACCGGGCCGCTGGTCTTGCTCTGTTCTGTTGCTGCGCTGCGTCGGTCAGCCGGCCATGCGTCGGGTCGCCTCTTCGAGGCGCTCCGAGATGGTGCCGTTGATGACCTCGTCACCGACCCGCACCGCGATCCCGCCGAGGACCGTGGGGTCCACGTCGAGGTTCAGGTGCATCGGGCGGCCGTAGATCTTCGCCAGCGCGGCGCCGAGGCGCTGCTTCTGCCGATCGCTCAACGGCACGGCCGAGGTGACCACGGCGACCATGCGCTCCCGGCGGTCCGCGGCCAGCTTGGAGAGGGACTCCAGTCCCTCTTCCAGGCTACGTCCACGCGGCTGGGTGACAAGCCGCGTGACGAGGCGCTCGGTGGCGGGCCGTGCCTTGCCGCCGAGCAGGCTGCGCAGCAGCTGCCCCTTGGCGGCGGCGGACGCGGACCGGTTGGTGAGCGCGGCGCGCAGCTCCTTGTCGGAGGCGACGATCCGGCCGAACCGGAACAGCTCGTCCTCGACGTCGTCGAGGTCTCCGCTGCGCTGGGCGGCGGTGAGGTCTGCGATGTTCGCCAGTTCCTCGACCGAGTCGACCAGGTCGCGCGACTGCGACCAGCGGGAGCGGACCATGCCGGAGATCAGGTCGACGGTCTCGCCGCCCACCTGACCGCGCAGCAGTCGTCCGGCCAGCTCCGCCCGGGCCTCGCCGGCCTGCGACGGGTCGGTCAGGACCCGCCGCAGTGAGACCTCGCGCTGGAGCAGCGCCGTCACGGCGGCCAGCTCCTCGGCGAGCTTCGCCGCGTCGACCGACGTGTTGTCGGTCAGCGCGTCGAGCGACTCACGTGCGGCAGCCAGTGCCTCGCGGCTCGCGCCGTTCATCGGACAGCCTCGGCCTTCGCCTCGAGCTCGTCGAGGAAACGGTCGACGGTGCCGCTCTGCCGGGCGTGGTCCTCAAGGGACTCGCCGACGAGCTTGCCGGCCAGGTCGGTGGCGAGCTTGCCCACGTCCTGACGCAGCGCGGAGGCCGCGGCCTTGCGGTCGGCCTCGATCTGGGCGTGGCCGGCAGCGATGATCTCCTCGCGCTGCCGCTGGCCTTCCGCCCGCATCTCCTGCAGGATCACAGCGCCCTGCTCCTGCGCCTCCTGGCGCAGACGCGCGGCTTCGTGGCGGGCCTCGGCGAGCTGGGCCTTGTACTGCTCAAGGACGCTCTGGGCCTCGGTCTGGGCCGCATCGGCCTTCTCGATACCGCCTTCGATGGCCTCGCGACGCTCTTCCAGAACCTTGTTGATGTTCGGGAGGAGCTTCTTCGCGAGGAAGCCGAAGACGATGACGAAGGCGATGAAGCCAATGACGAGCTCAGGAATCGGCGGGATGAGCGGGTTTTCCGGCTTCTCCGCCGCGAGCTGAACCAGGGGGTTCAAGTCAGTGCCTTCCGTCGAATGGTCTGTTCGCGACCCGTCAGGAGGTCGGGTACACGAACGGCATGACCAGACCGATCAGGGCGAGCGCCTCACAGAAGGCGAAGCCGAGGATCTGGTTGGCGCGGATCAGGCCGGCAGCCTCGGGCTGACGAGCGAGAGCCTGGGTGCCGTTACCGAAGATGATGCCGACGCCGACGCCGGGGCCGATGGCGGACAGGCCGTAACCAACGGAGCTGAGGGAACCGGTGACGGCGGCAAGGGTCTGGGACATGCCAGTTCTTCCTTCTCTTTCACGGACCGGCGGGGGTTGGCCACCGGACGACTGGGGGTATGGGAGGCGCGATCAGTGGTGCTCGGCGAGAGCGCCCTGGACGAAGGTGCACGCCAGGAGCACGAAGACGTATGCCTGAACGGCCTGGATGAAGAGCTCGAAGGCCGTCATCACGATGACCATCACGAACGACACACCCGCGTAGGCGATACCGATGCCGTTGAGCAGGTACCAGCTGGCGATGGTGAAGAGCAGCAGCAGCGTGTGACCGGCGAACATGTTCGCGAAGAGTCGGACCGCGTGCGTGAAGGGCCGGACCAGGACGTTCGAGAAGAACTCGATGACCATGATCAGCGGGAGCACCGGGCCGAGCGACTTGTCGTAGCCGGTCAGGTTCTTGAAGCCGCCGACGAAGCCGTGCTTCTTGAACGTGAGGCTCATCCAGAGGACGTAGACGATCAGAGCCAGAGCCGCCGGGTACGCGATGATCGACGTCACCGGGAACTGGGCGAGCGGGATGATCGACCAGAGGTTCATCATCCACACGAAGAAGAAGAGCGACACCATCAGCGGGACGTACTTCTCGCCCTCGCGCTTGCCGAGCGTCTCGTAGACGATGCCGCGGCGGACGAAGTCGTAGCCGGCCTCGGCGACCATCTGCAGCTTGCCCGGAACGACCTTCGGCTTACGGAAGGCGGCCCAGAAGAAGCCGACGATGATGACCGTACCGAGGAGCGCCAGCAGCATCGTCTTGTTGAAGTAGATGTTGCTGTCCGCGTCACCGAAGATCGGCTCGAACAGGAAAGAGTGCAAGCCAGGACCCGGGAAACCACAACCGTCGAAGATGTGGCAATCGGTCTCGAAGGCGAGCACCTGTGTCGGGTCAGCACTCACCGCGGGCTCCTTCAGCGTGGCGCATAGGTACGGCAACCTCGTTGTGTCGGCGCGGCGCGCAGCCGCGGTTCGGCACTGGACTGGTGTTACGGATGTGTGAGCGGCAGTCAGGCATTGAGCCTCGCGATCGAGCAGGCGTCAGCTCACATGCCCGCGCCCGCAGTGCCGCAGTTGGAACCGGACGATAGCAGGGTCTTGAACCTGCACTTATCCCGCCCCTACCCTTCACGACTTCGAGCCCGTGTTCTTGGGCTTTTCCGCCTTGTCGGACTCGGGTTCGACGTAAAGGATCTTGGCCTTCATGTGTGCACGCGTCTGTGCGCCGATCCACACGAGGGTCATCGCGACCAGCGTGATCGCGAACGCCTTCGGGTTGAACATCGTCGTGTTCTTGAAGGCGGCAACAAAGATGAACAGAAGGAGAAGCTGAGTCGTATACAGCATCAGCCCCATCGCCTGGAACAGGTGGGGCAGGGACCGCGCGGTCCGTTGCAGGACCAGCAGTCCGATCCCCATGAAGAGGATCACCACGATCGTCGCAACGCCCGCGCCAAGGGCTCCCTTGCCACCGGCGACACCAGCACTGACGGCGACGGCAACAGCACCGGCGACAGCGGTGGGCACGGCGGCTTGAAGGAGAGTCCGGGCGTCGTTGGACGGCATGGCGGCAGCTCCGCTTGCAGGGGGTGGGCAGTGTGTCGTCATGGACGAGCGTAGGCCCGGTCCGAGTCGATGCCTCGGGCCAATGGACCGTGCTACTCAGGTCCTTCGGCTCCGTCACCGGGCTTCGTGAACGGTATCACAAACTATTTGATGAGGTCTTTACCAAGAAAGTGTGCTTACAGTCACACGTGAGAGTGAATTCGCGCATGTGAGCAAGGCAACGCAATTGCTTGTCTGGTATTGCCCCTTGGTGCCCGAATTCTCAACGTGCGGATTCGGCCTTGTCTCTGTCCGAAAAACGCGAACGAGGGCCGATCGCAGTCGCCCCGTTGACGCCGGAGACTCCCACGACCACCGGAGTGCGCTCCTGCGACTCGGGCCCCTTCCGTCCCATCGGGGCTTCCAGGGGCCCCTGTTGGGCCTCGGCCTCCGACGAGGGCTCCGCCCCGGGCGTCCCGCCCTTGCCCCGGTGCCGGCGGTAGCGGGGCGGTACGAAGCGTTCCGCCCAGTACGGGGCCCGCGGGGTGAAGCGGGGCACCAGCAGCAGTACGAGGCCGATCGTGCTCATGCCCACGATCACCAGCACGATCCACAAGGACGTCGAGTGCACCGAGTAGCCCACCGCACCGAAGGCGATCAGGGCCGACCAGAAGTACATGATCAGCACGGACCTGCTGTGCGAATGGCCGATTTCCAGCAGCCGGTGGTGCAGATGGCCGCGGTCCGCCGCGAACGGCGACTGCCCGTTCCACGTCCGGCGCACGATCGCCAGCAACAGGTCGGCGGCCGGGATCGCGATGATCGTCAACGGCAGCAGCAGCGGAATGAAGACCGGCAGCATCGCGTGGGTGGCCTCGCGCTCGCTGCCGGCGAAGAGCTTCATCGTGTCCGGGTCGACCCGGCCGGTCACCGAGATCGCCCCGGCCGCGAGCACCAGACCGATCAGCATCGAACCGGAATCGCCCATGAAGATCCGCGCGGGATGCATGTTGTGCGGCAGGAACCCCAGGCACATGCCCATCAGGATCACCGTGAACAGCGTCGCGGGGGCCGCCGCCTCGATCATGTGCCCGTACCAGAGCCGGTAGGTGTACAGGAAGAACGCGGCGGCGGCGATGCACACCATGCCCGCCGCGAGACCGTCCAGACCGTCGACGAAGTTGACCGCGTTGATGGTGATGACGACCAGGGCGACCGTGAGCAGCGTGCCCTGCCACTGGGTGAGCGCGACGGTGCCGACGCCGGGGATCGGCAGCCACAGGATCGTCAGACCCTGGATGACCATGACCGCGGCGGCGATCATCTGCCCGCCGAGCTTGATCAGGGCGTCGATCTCGAACTTGTCGTCCAGCACACCGATCAGCCAGATCAGCGCGGCGCCGGAGAGCAGCGCCCGCGGCTCGGTGGAGAGCTGGAAGACCCAGTCGAGGTTGTGGAGATGGGCCGCGACGATCAGTCCGGCGCACAGCCCGCCGAACATGGCGATGCCACCGAGCCTCGGTGTCGGTTCTCGGTGGACGTCACGCGCACGGATCGCGGGCATCGCCCCGATCGCGATGGCGAACTTACGCACCGGACCGGTCAGCAGATAGGTCACCGCGGCCGTGACACAGAGCGTCAGCAGGTAATCACGCACGGGCTGCCCCATAGATTTCGCCGGCCATCTCAGCCCACACCCTAAACCGTCCGGCAATCACTGACGGCCGCGCTGCAGGGGCCTCATGACCGAGGACACAGCGAGCGCGCCGATCGGTTCCACACCGGTCGTCTACCCCGGATAGGGCGGATACCGCTCCGCCAGCTCCCGGACCTCGGCCCGGACGTCGCCCTCCTCACGCACCGCCGCCCCGAAGAGCACCGCCAGCCGGGCCATGTCCGCGTCGTCCATGCCCTGGGTGGTGACGGCCGCGGTGCCGAGCCGGATGCCCCGGGCGTCCCCGTACGGCAGCGCACAGGTGTCCAGCACCACACCCGCCGCCGCCAGCCGGGCGCGGGCGGCCGGCCCGTCGACGCCCAGCGGGGCCGGGTCCGCGACGATCAGGTGGGTGTCCGTACCGCCCGTGGTGACCTCGAAGCCCTCCGCCTCCAGCCCGGCCGCCAGCACCCGGGCATGGGCCACCACCCGATGTGCATACGTGGTGAACGCCGGGGTGGCCGCCTCGCCGAACGCGACGGCCTTCGCGGCGACGGTGTGCATCTGCGCACCGCCCTGGGTGAAGGGGAAGACCGCCCGGTCGATCCGCTCCGCCAGCTCCGCGCCGCACAGGATCATCCCGCCGCGCGGCCCGCGCAGCACCTTGTGGGTGGTCGCGCAGACCACATCGGCGTACGGCACCGGGCTCGGCGCAGCGCCCCCGGCGATCAGCCCCATCGGGTGCGCGGAGTCGGCGATGAGATACGCGCCCACCTCGTCGGCGATCTCCCGGAACAGCTCGTGGTCGGGATGGCGGGGGTACGAGATCGAGCCGCTCACGATCGCCTTGGGGCGGTGGGCGCGGGCCAGGGCGCGCACCTGTTCGTAGTCGATCAGGCCGCTCTCCGGGTCCACTCCGTACCCGACGAACTCGAACCAGCGGCCGGAGAAGTTGGCGGGCGAGCCATGGGTGAGGTGTCCCCCGTACGGGAGTCCCATCGCCAGCACCGTGTCGCCGGGGCGGAGCAGGGCGGCGTAGGCGGCGAGGACCGCGGAGGAGCCGGAGTGCGCCTGGACGTTGGCGTGCTCGGCGCCGAAGAGCGAGGTGGCCCGGCGGCAGGCGATGCGTTCGGCGACGTCGGCCTGCTCGCAGCCGCCGTGGTGGCGGGCGCCGGGATAGCCCTCGGCGTACTTGTTGGCGAGCGGAGAGCCGAGGGCCGCGAGTACCGCGGGCGAGGTGAAGTTCTCGGCGGCGGTCAGCTGCAGGCTGCTGGACTGGCGGTGCAGCTCCCCCAGCAGCACGGCGGCGATCTCCGGGTCCTCCCGGCGCAGGGCCTCGAAGTCCTGCGGCAGGGCGGCCCCGGGGGCGGAGGGCGGTGCGGCTGGAGTGGTGACCGGCATCGATGGGCTCCGGGCCTGGGGAGGGGGTGCGCTGGCGTCGGATCCAATGTAGGCCCGCGACGGGCCTCCTGCCCGCTGTACGGCGCCGTCGTGCACCCGTTGGGCCCTGCCCTGCCCGGCGGTGCGTACGCCCGTCAGGGTGGCGCGGACGGTGCGCCCGTCAGTGGTCCACGGGTACGCCGGTGAGCGCGGTGACGACCGGGTCCAGGGCCTGGTTGATCTCGTCGCCGATGGAGCGGAAGAACGTGATCGGGGCGCCGTACGGGTCGTACACCTCGTCCGCCTCGGCGGTGGGGGCCAGCAGCCAGCCGCGCAGCGCGGCCGCGGCGCGGACCAGTGCGCGGGCGCGCTCGACGACGCCCTCGTCCCGCGCGTCGGGCAGCGTGGCGGGGTCTATCGCCCGGACCAGCCGGGTGAATTCCTTGAGGGTGAACGTGCGCAGGCCGGCCGAGTGACCCATCGAGATCACCTGCGCGCGGTGGTCGCGGGTGGCGGTGAGCACCAGGTCGGCGCGGATCACGTGCTCGTCGAGCAGTTCACGGCCGACGAAGCCGGTGGTGTCGGCGCCGAAGTCGGCGAGGACGGTCTCGGCGTTGGCCTCCATGGGGGCGCCCTCGTGGCCCCAGGTGCCCGCGCTCTCCACGATCAGTCCGCCGCTGAGCGGATCGCCGAGGCGGTCCACCAGGGCATGGCGGGTCAGCCGCTCGGTGATGGGCGAGCGGCAGACGTTGCCGGTGCTGACGTGGAGGATGCGGAAAGTGTCGGCCCGCCCCGCTATGCCACGCCCCTCGGGGGCGGTCAATTGGCCACCTCAAGGTCGGGTACCACCTTGCGGAGCTCCTCGACGGAGAGCGCGCCGGCCCGCAGCAGCACCGGGACCTTGCCGGTCACGTCGACGATCGACGAGGGCACGATGCCGGGTGTCGGGCCGCCGTCCAGGTACACCGAGACGGAGTCGCCGAGCATCTCCTGGGCCGCGTCGCAGTCCTCCGGGGCCGGGTGGCCGGTGAGGTTGGCGCTGGAGACGCCCATCGGTCCGACCTCCGTGAGCAGCTCGATGGCGACCGGGTGCAGCGGCATCCGGATGGCGACGGTGCCATGGGTGTCCCCGAGGTCCCACTGGAGCGACGGCTGGTGCTTGGCGACGAGCGTGAGGGCGCCGGGCCAGAAGGCGTCGACGAGCTCCCAGGCCTGCTCGGAGAAGTCGGTGACCAGGCCGTGCAGGGTGTTCGGGGAGCCGATCAGGACGGGGGTCGGCATGTTGCGGCCGCGGCCCTTGGCTTCCAGCAGGTCGGCGACGCCCTCGGAGCTGAAGGCGTCGGCACCGATGCCGTACACGGTGTCGGTGGGCAGCACGACCAGTTCGCCGCGGCGGACGGCCGACGCGGCCTCACGCAGACCCGTCGTACGGTCGGTCGCGTCGTTGCAGTCGTATCGCCGTGCCATCAGCCGGCCTCCTCAAGCGTGTACGGGTGTCGCGGGTACGGGTCGTGCGGGTGGTGGCCGCCGGTCACGGCATGGCCTTGCGGGCCGTGGCGAACCGCGGCCGGTTGTTCAGGTCGGGGTGGTCGGCCGCGTCCGCCCAGCCGCGCTCCTCGGTGAAGATCCACGGCACCTGGCCGCCCTGGGTGTCGGCGTGCTCGATGACGACGAGGCCGCCGGGGCGCAGCAGGCGGTGTGCGGTGCGTTCGATGCCGCGGATGGTGTCGAGGCCGTCCTCGCCGGAGAAGAGGGCCATCTCCGGGTCGTGGTCGCGGGCCTCGGGTGCCACGTACTCCCATTCGGTGAGCGGGATGTACGGCGGGTTGGAGATGACCAGGTCGACCTGGCCGTCCAGCTCGGGGAGGGCGCTCAGCGCGTCTCCCTGGTGGACGGTGACCCGGGATCCGTCGGCGTTCTTCCTGGTCCACTCGATGGCGTCGTCGGAGAGCTCGACGGCGTGCACGCGCGAGCGCGGCACCTCCTGGGCCATGGCCAGGGCGATGGCGCCCGATCCGCTGCACAGGTCGACGACGGTCGGCTCGACCACGTCCATCGCGCGCACCGCGTCTATCGCCCAGCCGACGACCGACTCGGTCTCCGGGCGGGGGACGAAGACACCGGGTCCGACCTGGAGCTCCAGGTAGCGGAAGAAGGCGCGGCCGGTGATGTGCTGGAGCGGTTCGCGGGCCTCGCGGCGGGCGATGGCCTCCCAGTAGCGGGCGTCGAACTCCGCGTCCGGCACCCGGTGCAGCTCGCCCCGCTTGACGCCGTGGACGAACGCGGCGAGTTCCTCCGCGTCGAATCGCGGCGAGGGCACACCGGCGTCGGCCAGCCGCTGGGTGGCCTGGGCCACCTCGGCGAGCAGCAGGTTCATCGCGGTTCTCCGTACGGTTTACGGGCGGGGCGGGGTTTTGCTCAGGCGGCGGCGAGCTTGGCGGCGGAGTCGGCGTCGACACACGCCTGGATCACGGAATCCAGGTCGCCGTCGAGCACCTGGTCCAAGTTGTACGCCTTGAAGCCGACCCGGTGGTCCGAGATCCGGTTTTCCGGGAAGTTGTACGTACGGATCTTCTCGGAACGGTCGACCGTACGCACCTGGCTGCGCCGTACGTCCGAAGCCTCCTGCTCGGCGGCCTCCTGGGCGGCGGCGAGCAGTCGCGAGCGCAGGATGCGCATGGCCTGCTCCTTGTTCTGGAGCTGGCTCTTCTCGTTCTGGCAGGAGGCGACGACGCCGGTCGGCAGATGGGTGATGCGGACGGCGGAGTCCGTGGTGTTGACGGACTGGCCGCCGGGGCCCGAGGAGCGGTAGACGTCGATGCGGAGGTCGTTGGCGTGGATCTCGACGTCGACCTCCTCGGCCTCGGGCGTGACGAGCACACCGGCGGCGGAGGTGTGGATGCGGCCCTGCGACTCGGTGGACGGCACGCGCTGCACGCGGTGCACGCCGCCCTCGTACTTCAGCCGGGCCCACACGCCCTGGCCGGGCTCGGTGGCGCCGTTGCCGCCCTTGGTCTTCACGGCGACCTGGACGTCCTTGTAGCCGCCGAGCTCGGACTCGGTGGAGTCGATGATCTCGGTCTTCCAGCCGACGCGCTCGGCATAGCGCAGGTACATGCGCAGCAGATCGCCGGCGAACAGGGCGGACTCGTCGCCGCCCGCGCCGGCCTTGATCTCCAGGAGCACGTCCTTGTCGTCGCTGGGGTCGCGCGGGACCAGGAGGAGGCGGAGCTTCTCGGTGAGCTCCTCGCGCTGCTTCTCCAGGTCCTTGACCTCGGCGGCGAAGTCGGGGTCGTCGGCGGCGAACTCGCGGGCCGTCTCGATGTCGTCCCCGGTCTGCTTCCAGGAGCGGTACGTCGCGACGATCGGGGACAGCTCGGCGTAGCGCTTGTTGAGCTTGCGCGCGTTCGCCTGGTCGGCGTGGACCGCGGGGTCCGCGAGCTTCTTCTCCAGATCGGTCTGCTCGCCGATCAGTTCCTCGACCGCCTCGAACATCTTCGGGCTCCTGGTTTCTTCACTCGTGCGTGCCTGCTGGACGGCGTGATGCCGGCCGGGCGGGGGTACGTAACGGGGCCGCGTACCCCCGGCCGGAAAAAACGCCGGTCCCGACGCCCCCGCAAGAGGGCGCCAGGAACCGGCGCAGTGGCTCGCTACTTGCTGGCGGAGCCGGCAGCCTTGCCGAAGCGGGCCTCGAAGCGGGCCACACGGCCACCGGTGTCGAGGATCTTCTGCTTGCCCGTGTAGAACGGGTGGCACTCGGAGCAGACGTCGGCGCGGATGTTGCCGCCGTCGATGGTGCTCCGGGTGGTGAACGACGCGCCACAGGTGCAGCTGACCTGCGTCTCGACGTACTCGGGGTGGATGTCGCGCTTCAAGGGTTTCTCCTAGGTTCGGGAGGGCGCCGGGTCGTACGCGCGGATTGCGCGTCCGTGAACCGGGGCCGACGTACCAGTCTGCCAGGACCGGCCGTATCTCCCAAAACCGGGGGCGGGCCGCAACTATTCCCGGCCCGCCCGGTCACCGTACGACGTCGCCCGCGGTGCCCTTGTCGCCCGCCGACTTCTCGGTGGCGGAGGCGGGGATCGCCTTGTCGTGCGCGAGCGCGGTCCACACCTGCCGGGCGGACTCCTCCAGCGGTACGACGCGGTTCGGGTCGGCCGGGTCGTACTCGACGGGCAGGGTGACCATGTGGACGTTCTTCGAGCCCAGTCCCTTGAGGCCGTTCGCGAAGCCGGTGAGCTTCTCGACCGAGCCCAGGTCGGAGTCGGTGGTGATGGTCTTGGTGGCCGTGTCCGCGAGGTCGAACAGGGTCTTCGGGTTGGTGAACACCCCGACGGTCTTGACCTGCTCCATCAGCGCCTTGATGAACGCCTGCTGGAGCTGGATGCGGCCGAGGTCACTGCCGTCGCCGACGCTCTTGCGGGTACGGACCAGGCCCAGCGACTGCTCGCCGTCCAGGGTGTGGGTGCCGGGTTCGAGCTTCAGATGGCTCTTGGGGTCGTCGATCGCCGTGGTGGTGGTGATCTTCACGCCGCCCAGCTCGTCGATGAGCTTCTTGAAGCCGGTGAAGTCGACTTCGAGGTAGTGGTCCATGCGGATGCCGGACATGGCCTCGACGGTCTTGACCGCGCAGGCCGGCCCGCCGACCTCGTACGCCGTGTTGAACATCGCGCGCTGCTCGCCCGCGACGGGCTTCCCGTTCGTGTCGCTGGTGCAGTCGGGGCGGGTGATGAGGGTGTCGCGCGGGATGGAGACGACGGAGGCGGTCTTGTGGCCCTTGTTGATGTGCAGCACCATCGCGGTGTCCGAGCGGGCCGTGCCCTCGTCGGCGCCGTACGCGGAGTTCGCGCCGGACCGGGAGTCCGAGCCGAGCACGAGGATGTCCTCGGAGCCGTTGTCGATGTTGTCGGGGCGGTCCTTGCCGAGCGCCGCGTTGATGTCGACGGCCTTGAGGTTGCCGTTGAGCCTGAAGTAGGCGTATCCCAGTCCGGCACCGCCGACGACCACGACACCGGCCAGGCTCCAGGCGATGATCGCCTTCGCCCGGCGGCGACGGGAGGGCTTCTTCCGGCGCTTGCCGGTGGGGCGTATTCGGCCGCCGCTCCCGTTCTGCTCGGTCATGGGTCTCCTTCGGTCGTCAGCTCTCCCCGGCTACCCCCAGCGGTGTTCGGGCGCTGGGCGGTCGGCTTGTCGGTACTGCTTACGACGCCGCGGCACCAAGAAGGGTTGCACAGCCACCCGTTGTGTCCGCGTGAGGACAAAACGGGTATCCGGCACCGGCGAACAGCAGGTGATCCCCCGCTCACCTGCGGTTTCTTGCCCGATGCAGCCATCTCCGCGCCACTCGGCAGCACGTCCGGCATGTGGCAAAGGTCTCGAAACGGCCACGGGCGCCGGGTCGGCTGCGTCACATCCGCGCCGCCCCATGACACAGGGCCGCCCCCGTCACCGAAGTGACGGGGGCGGCCCTGCGGTTCGGCCGGTCCGGGGCGACGTCAGTCGTTGCCGTTGCCCGGGGCCGGCGTCGTCTTCTGGATCTGGAGCAGGAACTCCGCGTTGGACTGGGTCTTCTTCATCCGGTCCAGGAGGAGCTCGATCGCCTGCTGCTGGTCGAGCGCGTGCAGCACCCGGCGCAGCTTCCAGACAATCGCCAACTCGTCGCTGCCGAGCAGGATTTCTTCCTTGCGGGTGCTGGACGCGTCGACGTCCACCGCCGGGAAGATGCGCTTGTCCGAGAGCTTCCGGTCGAGCTTGAGCTCCATGTTGCCGGTGCCCTTGAACTCCTCGAAGATCACCTCGTCCATGCGCGAGCCGGTCTCGACGAGCGCGGTGGCCAGGATGGTCAGCGAACCGCCGTCCTCGATGTTGCGCGCGGCACCGAAGAAGCGCTTCGGCGGGTAGAGCGCGGTCGAGTCGACACCACCGGACAGGATGCGGCCGGAGGCGGGGGCCGCGAGGTTGTACGCACGGCCGAGGCGGGTGATGGAGTCCAGCAGGACGACCACGTCGTGACCCAGCTCGACGAGACGCTTGGCGCGCTCGATGGCCAGCTCGGCGACGGTGGTGTGGTCCTCGGCGGGGCGGTCGAAGGTCGAGGAGATGACCTCGCCCTTCACCGACCGCTGCATGTCGGTGACCTCTTCCGGACGCTCGTCGACCAGGACGACCATCAGGTGGCACTCGGGGCTGTTGACGGTGATCGCGTTGGCGATCGCCTGCAGGATCATGGTCTTGCCGGTCTTCGGCGGGGCCACGATCAGCCCTCGCTGGCCCTTGCCGATCGGGGCGACCAGGTCGATGATCCGCGTCGTCAGGACGTTGGAGTCGGTCTCCAGACGGAGCCGGTCCTGCGGGTAGAGCGGGGTCAGCTTCTGGAACTCCGGGCGGCCGCGGCCGGTTTCGGGCGCCATGCCGTTCACCGAGTCGAGGCGGACCAGGGCGTTGAACTTCTCCCGGCGCTCGCCGTCCTTGGGCTGGCGCACCGCACCGGTGACGTGGTCACCCTTGCGCAGGCCGTTCTTGCGGACCTGGGCGAGCGACACGTACACGTCGTTCGGGCCCGGCAGGTAGCCGGAGGTCCGGATGAACGCGTAGTTGTCGAGGATGTCCAGGATGCCCGCGACGGGGATCAGGACGTCGTCGTCGGAGACGGGAACCTCGCTGGCGAAGTCCTCGCGGCCACGGCGGCCACGGCGGTCGCGGTAGCGGCCGCGACGGCCGCGACGGCCGCCCGCCTCGTCGTCGTACCCGTCGTCCTGCGGGCCGCCGCCCTGCTGCTGGCTCTGGCGCTGCTGGCGCTGGCCGCCCTGCTGGCCCTGGCCACCGCCCTGCTCGTCGCCCTTGCCCCGGCGGTCGCGCTGACGGTCGCGGCGCTCACCGCGCTCCTGACGGTCGCCGCGGTCGCCGCGCTGGCCGCGGTCCTGGCGGTCGCCCCGGCGGCCCTCGGCCGTGTCGGCGGCGGCTTCGGCCTTGGCGTCGGCGCGGTCCTCGCCCTTGGGCTCGGCCTGCGTGTCCGCCTTGGCCTCGGCGGCCTTGCCGTCCGCCTTGGTCTCCGGGCTGCCCGCCTGCGCGGTCGCACGGCGCCGGCGACGCTCGCCCGCGGGCTGGTCGTCGCTGGCCGGCTGGCCGGGGATGTCGATCTGCTGCTGGGCCGCGGCCTTCTCGGCGGGAGCGTCGGCGGCGGGCTCGCCCCCGGTGCGTGCCTTGGAGGTGGCACGGCGCTTCGGCTTGGTCTCGGACGTCGCGGCGGGCGCGGCGGCCTTGGGCGCGGCGGAGCTACCGGCCTGCGCCTCCTTGATGACCTCGATCAGCTGGCCCTTGCGCATCCGCGCAGTGCCCTTGATGCCGAGGCCGGACGCGACCTGCTGCAGCTCGGCCAGGACCATGCCGTCAAGGCCGGTGCCGGAGCGGCGGCGCCGTGCGGTGGTGCCAGTGGCAGCACCTTCGGCGGGCGCGGCGCTGTCGACGCTCTTGTCGGCAGTCACGCCCATCAGATCGGTGGTGTCGCTCACGAAGGGTCCTTCCCTGGAGCGGACGTCGGCCTTCTGGCTCGGCGACCGGTTGTGCTGTCCGACTGCGGTCTTTTCTTGCGGACCGTGCCGGGGCGGTGGTCCGCCGGGTACGGCGGAGAGATGAAGGTGTGCATGGGCCCGGCGCGAGCATCCCCCTGCTCGGCCCACTCCTGGACAAGCGAGGGGTGTCGTGCCGGTTCCGGAGCGTGCACGAAACTGCTCAGGCAGGCTGCTCAGGCAGTTGGGGAGGCTCCCGGAAGAATTGGTGGTCCCGGAAAGGGACACGAAGCAACGCGCCACATAGACGTCGGTTGCAGACTTGAGGTTAACACTACCGGCTCCAACAAACATTCCCCCTCTCACTCACCGGCAATCACTTCTCGGCTACGGGGCGAGCGGCAGCACACTCGCGCCCGGGGCGTCGAGAGCGAGACGGTTGGCCGCCCACCCCTCGCCCGCCAGCTGTGCGACCTTGTCGGCCGCACCGACCTCGGCCAGTGCGAGCACGGTGGGCCCGGCACCGGAGATGACCGCGGGGACGCCGTCCGCCCGCAGTCGGTTGACGAGTTCCACGCTCTCGGGCATCGCCGGGGCGCGGTACTCCTGGTGCAGCCGGTCCTCGGTGGCGGTGAGCAGCAGCTCGGGGCGCCTGGTCAGGGCCTCGACGAGGAGCGCGGCACGGCCGGCGTTGAAGGCGGCGTCGACGTGCGGGACGGCGCGCGGGAGCAGTCCGCGGGCCGTCTCGGTGAGGACCGGCTTGCCGGGTACGAAAACCACCGGAACGATGGATTCTGCGGGATCCATCCTGATCGCGCGCGCCGATCCGCCGTCCATCCACGCGAGGGTGAACCCGCCGAGCAGACAGGCCGCGACGTTGTCGGGGTGGCCCTCGATCTCGGTCGCGAGTTCCAGCAGCGCCGCTTCGTCGAGCCGGGCGTCGCCGCCGGTCGTCACGGCGCGGGCGGCGACGATTCCGGCGCAGATGGCGGCGGAGGAGGAGCCGAGGCCGCGTCCGTGCGGGATGCGGTTGGCGCAGACGATCTCCAGACCCCGGGGCTGTCCGCCGAGCAGGTCGAAGGCCGTGCGCAGGGAGCGTACGAGGAGGTGGCGCTCGTCGCGGGGCAGCGTGTCCGCGCCCTCACCGGCGATGTCGATGTGCAGTCCGGAGTCGGCGACGCGGACGACGACGTCGTCGTACAGCCCCAGCGACAGGCCGAAGGCGTCGTAACCCGGGCCCAGGTTGGCGCTGGTCGCGGGGACGCGCACCCGGACGGCGGCGGCTCGGAAAGCGGGACCGGCCATCGGTTGGACGACTCTCCTTGTGAGGCAGCGGGGGTGGTGAAGCGTTTTCCTGGCGGCAGGAGGTCGTGGCGGCGGGGAGTGGTGTTCCGGGGAACCCGATGGCCACAACGGCCCATGCACCGCGGCAGATGCGGCGGGGCGGGTTGGCTACAGCTTATCGAAGGAAGGTTCTGTGGCGACATAGGGCGCACAGGAGGCGCACGATGCGTGTCGCACGCCTCCTATGCGCTCTCCGCCCCGAAAAGGGGCGGTTGAGCTGGGTTCCTGCCCGGTCCGCCGGGATCGGCCGACGGACCGGGGCACGCCCCGGGCAGGCCCTAGACCAGGCCCAGCTTCTCGGCGGCGGTGGCCGCGTCGACCGGGACCGTGACCGGCTGCGGTGCGCCCGCGACGGCCCAGTCGGGGTCCTTGAGGCCGTTGCCGGTGACCGTGCAGACGATCTTCTGGCCGGGGTCGACCTTGCCCTCCTCGGCGGCCTTCAGCAGGCCGGCGACGGAGGCGGCCGAGGCGGGCTCGACGAAGACGCCCTCCTGGGAGGCCAACAGCCGGTAGGCGGACAGAATCTGTCGGTCCGTCACCTCATCGATGAAACCGCCCGATTCGTCCCGGGCGTCCAGCGCGTACTGCCAGGAGGCCGGGTTGCCGATCCGGATCGCGGTGGCGACGGTCGACGGGTCCTTGACGATCTCGCCGCGGACGATGGGCGCGGATCCGGAGGCCTGGAAGCCCCACATGCGCGGGGTGTGCGTGGACATGCTGTCGCCCGCGTACTCCTTGTACCCCTTCCAGTACGCGGTGATGTTGCCCGCGTTGCCGACCGGGAGGACATGGATGTCCGGGGCGTCGCCGAGCGCGTCGACGATCTCGAACGCGGCGGTCTTCTGGCCCTCGATGCGGACCGGGTTGACCGAATTGACCAGCGCCACCGGGTAGTTGTCCGAGAGCGAGCGGGCCAGCGTCAGACAGTCGTCGAAGTTGCCGTCGACCTGGAGGATCTTGGCGCCGTGCACCAGCGCCTGGCCCATCTTGCCGAGCGCGATCTTGCCCTGCGGCACGAGGACGGCGCAGACCATGCCGGCCCGCACCGCGTACGCGGCCGCGGAGGCGGAGGTGTTGCCGGTGGAGGCGCAGATGACGGCCTTCGCGCCCTCCTCCTTGGCCCGGGTGATGGCCATCGTCATGCCGCGGTCCTTGAAGGACCCGGTGGGGTTGGCGCCCTCGACCTTGAGGTGCACCTCGCAGCCCGTGCGCTCGGAGAGGACCTGAGCGGGGACGAGCGGCGTACCGCCCTCACGGAGCGTGACGACCGGCGTCGTGCTCGTGACCGGAAGGCGGTCCCGGTACTCCTCGATGATGCCGCGCCACTGGTGGGTGCCCTTGCTGGTCATGGGTCCTTACTCCCCTTCAACACGCATGATGCTGGCGACACCGCGCACGGTGTCGAGCTTGCGCAGCGCCTCGACGGTCGCCGAGAGGGCGGCGTCGGACGCGCGGTGGGTGACGACGACGAGCGATGCCTCGCCGTCCTTGCCCTGCTGGCGGACGGTATCGATCGATACGCCCTTCTCGGCGAAGACCGTCGCGACCTGGGCGAGCACGCCAGGCTTGTCGGCCACGTCGAGACTGATGTGGTACCGCGTGACCACGTCGCCCATGGGGCTGACCGGCAGACGCGTGTACGCGGACTCACCGGGGCCGGTGGCCTCGTTGAGCTTGTTGCGGCAGACCGCGACCAGGTCGCCGAGGACCGCGGAGGCGGTCGGCGAGCCACCGGCGCCGGGGCCGTAGAACATGAGCTGCCCGGCCGCCTCGGCCTCGACGAACACCGCGTTGTACGCCTCGCGGACGGAGGCCAGCGGGTGGCTCAGCGGGATCATCGCGGGGTGGACCCGGGCGGTGACCGACTGCCCGTCGGCGGCGCGCTCGCAGATGGCGAGGAGCTTGACGGTGCAGCCCATGCGGCGGGCGGACGCGATGTCGGCGGCGGTGACCTCGGTGATGCCCTCGCGGTGCACATCGCCGATCCTCACCCGGGTGTGGAAGGCGATCCCGGCCAGGATGGCGGCCTTGGCGGCGGCGTCGAAGCCCTCCACGTCGGCGGTCGGGTCGGCCTCGGCGTATCCGAGGGCGGTGGCCTCGTCGAGCGCCTCGGAGTACCCGGCGCCGCTGGTGTCCATCTTGTCGAGGATGAAGTTGGTGGTGCCGTTCACGATGCCGAGGACCCGGTTGACCTTGTCACCGGCGAGGGATTCGCGCAGCGGCCGTACGAGCGGGATGGCACCGGCCACGGCGGCCTCGTAGTAGAGGTCCCGGCCGTGCTGCTCGGCGGCGGCGTGCAGTGCGGCGCCGTCCTCGGCCAGCAGCGCCTTGTTCGCGGAGACGACGCTCGCGCCGTGCTCGAAGGCGGTGGTGATGAGCGTGCGGGCGGGCTCGATGCCCCCGATGACCTCGATGACGACGTCGATGTCGCCCCGTTTGACCAGGGCCGTCGCATCGGTGGTGATCAGTGCGGGGTCGATGCCCTCGCGCACCTTGGAGGGCCGGCGCACGGCGACACCGGCGAGCTCCACCGGCGCGCCGATGCGCGCGGCGAGGTCGTCGGCGTGCGTCGTCATGATGCGCGCCACCTCTGAGCCGACCACTCCACAGCCCAGCAGCGCCACCTTCAGCGGACGCATACGCATCATCCGACCTCGTTTCCTTTACATCTGATGTGTGGACCAGTCTCACTCACCGGACGGGGGATTCTGCCACTCGTCCGGATCCTGAGATATGTATTTCATCAGCCGACATCGAGACGCAGGAGATCTTCCTCCGTCTCGCGCCTGACGATGACACGCGCCCGACCGTCGCGCACGGCGACGACCGGCGGACGCAGGGCGTGGTTGTAGTTGCTCGCCATGGAACGGCAGTACGCGCCGGTGGCGGGCACGGCGATCAGGTCGCCGGGGGCGAGGTCGGACGGCAGGAACGCGTCCTTGACCACGATGTCGCCGCTCTCGCAGTGCTTGCCGACGACCCGGACGAGCATCGGCTCGGCGTCGGAGGTGCGCGAGACGAGCGCGACGGTGTACTCGGCGTCGTACAGCGCGGTGCGGATGTTGTCCGACATGCCGCCGTCGACGCTGACGTACGTACGCAGCCCCTCCAGGGGCTTGATGGTGCCGACCTCGTACAGCGTGAAGGCGGTCGGTCCGACGATGGCGCGCCCCGGCTCGACGGAGATCCGCGGGGTGGCGAGCCCGGCCGACTCGCACTCGCGGGTCACGATGTCGCCGAGCGCCTTGGCGATCTCGTGCGGCTCGCGCGGGTCGTCCTCGGAGGTGTACGCGATGCCGAGCCCGCCACCGAGGTCGATCTCGGGCAGCTCCACCCCGTGCTCGTCGCGCACCTCGGCGAGCAGCTGGACCACGCGGCGGGCGGAGACCTCGAAGCCGGCCATGTCGAAGATCTGCGAGCCGATGTGCGAGTGGATGCCGATGAGCTCCAGGCCGTCGAGGGTGAGCGCCCGGCGCACCGCCTCGGCCGCCTGTCCCCCGGCCAGCGCGATCCCGAACTTCTGATCCTCGTGCGCGGTGGCGATGAACTCGTGGGTGTGCGCCTCGACGCCGACGGTCACCCGGATCTGCACCCGCTGGCGCTTGCCGAGCCGCTGCGCGATGTGCGCGACGCGGGCGATCTCCTGGAAGGAGTCGAGCACGATCCGGCCCACGCCGGCCTCGACGGCCCGCTCGATCTCAGCGACGGTCTTGTTGTTGCCGTGGAAGGCGATGCGCTCGGCCGGCATCCCGGCGTCCAGCGCGGTGGTCAGCTCACCGCCGGAGCAGACGTCGAGGTTGAGTCCCTCCTCCTGGAGCCAGCGCACGACGGCGCGCGACAGGAAGGCCTTTCCGGCGTAGAACACGTCGGCGCCCGGCCCGAAGGCGTCGGCCCAGGCGCGGCAGCGGGCCCGGAAGTCGCTCTCGTCCAGGAAGTAGGCGGGGGTGCCGAACTCCTCGGCCAGCCGTGTCACTTCGATCCCGCCGACGGTGACCGCGCCGTCCTCGGTGCGGGTGACGGTTCGGGCCCAGACCTTCGCGTCCAGGGCGTTGAGGTCGGCGGGCGGGGCGGTGTAGTGGCCCTCCGTCATGACGTCGGCGTGACGGGGTCCGGCGGGGTGTGCGGATCGGCTCATCGTGTTGCTCTGCTCTCTCGGGTCTCTCAGAGGACTTCGGGTGCGCTGATGCCGAGCAGGGACAGGCCGCCCGCCAGCACCGTCCCGGCGGCTTCGGCAAGAGCCAGCCGGGAACGGTGGGCGGCCGAGGGTTTCTCGTCACCGACGGGCAGCGGCGAAGCGCTGTCGTGGAAGTCGAAGAAGGCCTGCGCGAGGGCTTCCAGCTGCCGGGCGACCCGGTCGGGCTCCCGGTGCCGGGCGGCGGCGGCGAGCACCCCGGGGTGGTCGGCGAGCAGCGCACCGAGCACGGGCGCCGCCACGCTCTCCTCGTACGCCGCGCCGAACCCGAGCTGCCGGGCGTTCCGTCCCAGCGCACGGATCCGGGCGTGCGCGTACCGCACCCGGAACAGCGGATTGCTCTCCCGCTGTACGAGCAGCTCGTCGCTCCCGGTGCCCCGGGGCCGGTCGTGCGGGGCGGCCCGCAGCAGCGCCCAGCGCGCGGCGTCGTTCCCGAGCCGCTCGAAGAGATCACGGTCGGCGGCCGGCACCGGCAGCACGTGCAGCGCCTCCCCGCCCGCCGTCCGCTCCCCGACCTCGGCCCCCTGGGCCCGGAGCAGCCGCTCGACGGCCTCGGTGACGACCCGGGCGCGAAGCTCCTCGACGGGTACGAACGAGACCGCCGCACCGGCGAGGGCGTCCCCGTGCCCGTACGCCGTGCCGTGCTCGGCGACGTCACGCACCAGGGTGTCGAGGCCGCGCGCCCCGGCCCGCAGCGTGAAGTTCAGGAATCCCGGCCCGGTGACCTCGACGTCCCTGATTCCCGGCGTCCCCAGCACTCGTTCCCGGAGGATCTCGGCCACGTCCCTGGCCGGCAGCTCGGCGGGCCCGGCCAGCTGGAGGGCGACGGCACAGGCGTACTCCCCGCGCCCGCCGGGCCTGGTCCGCTCCACCCGCACGCGCGCGGGCACGGGGGCGCGCAGGGCGTTCTCGTCGACCGCGCGGCGCACGGCGTGCAGCACGGTCCTGGAGAGATCGGCGGGGGTCACAGGACAAGCGTATGGGAGGAAGGGGGGCACCCCGCGACCCCGTTTCGCCATGCGGTCACCCCGCGGCGCGCTCCGCGGTCCCGGCGCTCCGCCTGCCGTCGAGCGACGGCCGGTCCTTCCGCCCCATCAACTCCCGCACCAGCCGCACCAGCTCGGTCGGCTCGAAGGGCTTCGCGAGAAACGCGTCGACCCCCGCGGCGACCCCGCTGTCCACCTCGTACGGTGTGCAGGCGCTGATGATCGCCACGGGCAGATGTCTGGTCCGGGGATCGGAGCGCAGTCTGGTGGCGGTCTGCAGACCGTCCAGCCTGGGCATGACGACATCGAGCGTGATCACATCGGGGCGGACCCGATGCACCAGATCAAGACACTCGACACCATCGGCCGCGGTCACGACCTCGAAGCCCTCAAGCTCAAGGTTGACCCTGATCAACTGCCGGATGACCTTGTTGTCGTCGACAACAAGCACGCGGCCACACGCCCCTGACACCCTTCGAGAGTAGGGCTGACTCCGTGGCTGCGTCCGGGTTTTACCCACTTCCGCCCCCGGACGGGTGGCGCGAGGTATGGCCGGATGCATCCGGAGCACACCGCATGCCCCCTCCGTCCGGCCCCCCGCCGCCGCGTCGGCGAGCCGGGAAATACCTGTTCACGGACACCCCGCGGAAGCTGGTAGTGTTTCACCCGTCGCCGAGCAACACAGCGATACGCCCTCGTAGCTCAGGGGATAGAGCATCGGCCTCCGGAGCCGTGTGCGCAGGTTCGAATCCTGCCGAGGGCACTTCGGAAGAAGTGCCAAAAAAGACCTTCTGGCCAGCGGAAACGCTGAGCGGGGGGTCTTTTTCATGTCTCGCGGAGCCGGGGCGCTCCGTCGAGGAAGCCGCCGGTGAGCTGTGCGAACCGCTCACGCACGGGAGACGGGGGGCGTGGGAGCACCGTGGCCGCGAACACGTTCCGGCTCGGTTCACGCCAGCCCGGTCCTTGGGCGGCGGCGGTCAGTTCCCCGCTCCGGGTGCGGACTTCGCGCGGCAGACAGTAGCTGTCGGCCAGTGTCTCCGGCCCGCCTCAACACCACGGGCATCGCCCAGGGATTCGCCATGGCGGGCAGAAGTTCCTTCGAGCACTACGATCTGGGCGCATCCGCCCCGAACCGCGATCCTCTGCCGCAGCCGGACGAGTCCGGGCGTGAGGGCGACCGCACGGATCCGAGCCGCGAGCAGCAAGAAGGGCGATAGAGGTTCACCGATGGAAAGCTCCAGCAAGACCACTGTCGGCGGGCAGCCCGTGCGCCGCCGCCGTGTGCCGGCCGCGGTCGTCGTCGTTCTGGTGCTCCTCGCCTGCGTCGACACCACGATCGGTGTGGTCTCCTGCGTCGCCGACGACGTGTCGTCGGACCTGTCGGACCAGGAGATGGCCTGCTGCTGGGAGGACGGAGCCACGCCTGCCTGGATGAGCGGCCAGATGGGCATCCGCATTCCGGAGGCGGCATCGGACCGTCGCGCGGGTCACAAAGGCGGGCAGCGCTACGACACCGGCCTGCTGTCCTTCGTCCTGCCCGCCGACGAAGCGGAGACGTACACCGGCCGGCTCATCCGGAACGGCACCAAGATGATCGGGAACTTCCATCCCGAGAAGAAGGACTACCGGCCTGCGGCCGCCTTCGGTCACCTCGGCCTGCCCGAGCCTGAGACGCTCGTCGAAGGGCTGCGGAAGATCAGCCTGTGTCCCGATGAACTCACGACCCCGGAAGGCAAGTATCTCCAGCGCTGCGTCGACCTCTTCACCCACGGGTTCGAGCCCGGCACCACGCGGATCTACGTCCGGTCGACCATCGAACCGTCCATGACACCCCCTCCCGCGAGCAAGGCTCCATAGTCTGCGGGGGCAGGTGGAACGCGACTCCGGGCCCCGTGGGCTGCGGTCCGCAGGTCACGCCGGCGGCCCGGATGGCGGATCCGGAAAGAGCCGTCGCATCGCTGGGTGAGCATGTGCCAAGGCGTCCGCGAGATCCGGTACTCGGAAGGCAGGTCGATCCGGCCGCCATCGACGCAGTCGATGACGTACCCACTTGCCGGAAACCGGAGCGCGAGCATCGCCCCCCTCCGTCGCGGGCGGCTTCGTCCGGCTCGCTCCGGACCTCAGCCCCAGCCCCGACAAGAGAACTTAGGTTAGCCTTAGTGGGGCTGAGGGTGTCGATGCCCACTTCTCTGGAGGCGGTGTGACCAGGCGCTTCTCTCTCACGTCCGCGCGTGGGTACGCGGATCTCGGGCGGCAGTACCGGGACTTCTACGCGGCGATCGGGACCTGCCGCGGCGGTGGTGTGGAGGGGGTCCGGGTGTACGACCTGCGGCCGGGGACCGGGGTCGGGAGTGTCACCGTCCATGAGCTGCTTCACGGGGTCACGCTCACCTTGTACGACCTGACGTTCCACGACGAGTTGATCCTCGACTTCGATCTCGCGGGCGACTACTTCGAGCTGGAGTACTGCGTCGACGGGCTGATGCACCTGGAGGAGCGGGCGACCGGGGCGACGGTCTTCGGGGCGAACGAGCTGTCGATATCGCATTCGCGGGCCTCGGCGGGGCGTCTCGTCCGTCCTGCCGGGCAGCGTTATCGGGGTGTGTCGATCGCGGCCCGCCGGGAGGCGGTCACCGTCTTCTTCGGAAGTCTGGGAGCGGCGGCCTGGGAGGAGAGCGTCGAGGGAATGCCGGCCGAGCTGCGCGACGCGCACTATCTCGGCCGGCAGGCTCCGCCCGAACTCGCGGCCGCGTTCGCCGACTTGTTCACGTGTGCGCTGCCGGCCCGGTTCCGGGCGCTGTATCTGGAATCCAAGGTCATGGAGATCCTCGCCCGGATCGTCGCGGGCACCGAGCCTCCGCGCGGCCCGGTCCGGCCGCCCATGGCGGAGTACGAGATCGAGCGGATCCGGCGGGTTCCGGAGCTGCTGATGGAGAACCTGCACGAGCAGCACACCGGGGAGTCGCTGGCGCGGGCCCTGGGGATGACTCCCAAGCGGCTGAACGAGGGGTTCAAGCAGCTCTACGGCGACACTGTCTTCAACCACCATCGCAACGCCTGCCTGCGCCGGGCCTCGATGCTGCTCGTGGAGACCGATCTCAGCGTCGCCGCCGTCGCGCTCAGGTGCGGCTACTCCAGTCCCAGCAACTTCTGCCACGCGTTCAAGAAGCACTACGGGCGGACACCCCGGCAGTACCGGGCGGGGCGGGCAGTGGCCGGTGTCCGGGAGGCCGTTTCCTGATCCCGCGGGGTCGCGGAGTGTGGAGCGGGCGTCCTTTTCGGGGGCGCCCGCTCCACATTTTCCGGTCCCGCTCTCCGTACATGTCCCGCCGTGTTCCTTCCGAGGATGGCCGGGTGGCCGACGCCACGCCTTCCCCGAAAGGACATCGTGAACGCCTCCCCGCTCCGGATCCCGATACGCGTCCGCGCGGCTCTCGCCGCCGGTTCGGCCCTCCTGCTCGCCGGCTGTGCGAACACCGCGCAACCCGTCGCCGTGCGCGGTGGCGACGAGGCGTCCGGGCGGGGCCGCTACCCGGTCACCGTGGACGTCATGGACGACGCCGGCAAGAAGCTGAGGCAGACCGTCGGGGCAGAGCCGAAGCGCGTCGTCGTGATCGGGCAGGCCCTGGCCGAGCTGATGGTCGAGTTCGGGCTCGACGACCGGATCGTGGGGGTCGCCCAGTTCAACGACCTGAGCTTCGACTTCACGGTGGCGGAGATGGTCGCGATGGGGCGCACCCCGCACAAGCGGCTGCTGGAGACGACCGGCGAACGGGACCGGGAGATCGCCCGGCGGGCGCTGCGCCGGGTGCACATGGACGAGTACGCGCAACGGAGCTTCCGGACCCTGTCCGGCGGCGAGCGCCAGCGCGTGGTGCTCGCGCGTGCGCTCGCCCAGGAGCCGGCCTTCCTCATCCTCGACGAACCCACCAACCACCTGGACATCAAGCACCAGTTGGAGATCTTCTCGATCGTCAGGGAGCTCGGCATCGGAGTGCTCGCCGCGCTGCACGATCTGCCGATGGCGGCGAGCCACTGCGACGAGTTGTACGTCCTCAAGGAAGGTGCCGTGGTGACCCACGGGCCGCCGGACGAGGTGCTCACGCGAGAGCTCATCCACGAGGTGTACGAGGTCGAGTGCGAGACCTACCGGAACCCGGTGACGGGCCGCCTCGCCATCGCCTACCTCGATGAACACAACCGCTGCCTGGACACGTACGACCGACCGGCCCGGAGGAACTGAACCGTGAAGCTGCGCCACTTCGCTCCCCTGATCGTCGCCTGCACGGCCACGTTTCTGCTGCTCGCCTACGCCACGGTCGTGACCGTGGCCATTCCGGCGATCGCCGCCGATCTGCACACCGATTTCGCGGCGTTGCAGTGGGTCGTGGACCTCTACACGCTCGCGCTCGCGGCGCTCCTGATCGTCTGCGGGGCGGTGGGCGACGCAATCGGCCGGCGCAGGGTCTTCCTGGCCGGGTTCGCGCTCTTCACGCTGGCCTCCCTGGCCTGCGGGCTGGCACCCGGGGTGCGGGAACTCATCGCGTTCCGGGGTGCGCAGGGGGTCGGCGGGGCGGCCATGTTCGCGACCACGCTGCCGCTGATCAGGTCGTCGTACCAGGGGCGGGAACAGCACCGGGCCTTCGCCGTCTGGGGTGCCGTGGCCGGGCTGGCCGCGGCGGTCGGCAATGTCTGCGGCGGGCTGCTCGCCGAGGCCCTGGGCTGGCGGTGGATCTTTCTGCTCGCGGTGCCGGTGGGGGCGGCCGGGCTGGTGCTCGCCGTCGTGTTCCTGCCCCGTGACCCGGAGCGCGGGGCCGGGCGGATGGACATGACGGGGTCGGTCCTGCTGAGTGCGGGCATCGCCGCCCTGGTCGTCGGGGCGCTCCTGTCCGGCGAGCACGGTGCGGGGGCGGGTCCGGGGCTCGCCGCCGTCGTGGCGGCCGTGACCATGCTCGCCTTCGTCGTGCACGAGCGCCGTACGCCGGATCCCGTGATCGATCCGGCGCTGTTCCGCCACCCCAGGTTCCTGGCCGTGGTCTCGGTGGCGTTCGGCTACTACTTCGCCGCGTTCGGACCGCTGACGGTGATGTCGTCGTGGTTCCAGGACGGTGCGGGCCTGGACGCGGTCGACACCTCGCTGCTGCTGGCCCTCCAGCCCGCGGTCTTCTTCGCCGTCTCCGCCACGTGCGGGGCCGCGCTCCAGCGCGTACCGCTGTGGATCCCACTGGGCGTCGGCACCGCGCTCTGCGCCGCGGGGTGTGCGGGTTTCGCGCTGCTGGGCGTCTCGTACGGGCCTGCGGCGCTCGTGCCGTCGCTGCTGCTGACCGGGGTCGGTGCGGGCATGGTGTCGCCGGTGCTTCCGTCCGCGGCCATGCGGGACGCCGACCCGTCCCGCGCGGGCACGGCCGCCGCCGTGGCCAACACCGCCCGCCAGGTGGGTCTCGCGCTGGGCACCGCGGTGTGCGGCGGGCTGTTCATCGGCCTCGCCGCTCCGGGGCGGCGGGAGTACACGACAGCGGTCGGCGAGGTCGGTGCCGTCGCGGCACTGGTCGCGCTCGGCGCGGCGGTGTCGGCGGTGGTACTGCTGAGGCGTGCGGACACGGGCGTGCGCGGGGCTCGTTCCCGGGTGGGTGCCAGTGAGTCGTAGACGGGTGAGTCGTAGACGGGTGAGTCGTAGACGGTGTCCCTAGGACCGGCGCCCCGAGGGCCGGTGTCCCGAGGGCCGGTGTCCCGAGGGCCGGTGCCGCCGGGCGGTCGCCGCGGCCCTACGCGCCCGCTTCCTCCGGTCCCGTGTCGTCCGGGCCGGAGGAGCCGATCTGTTCGGCCCGGAGCGCCAGGTCCTGGAGCACATCGGCGGAGGTCACGTCCGTCTGCCCGGAGTCGTGCACCTGGGCCAGCATCGCGAAGGCCAGGGTGAACGCGCCGACCAGCTGCTCCACCGCACCGCCGACCTCCCGGCCGACGAGCGTCGCGACCTCCTCGATCGAGGCGTCCTCGGGGACGGAGATCCGGGGCATCGTCTCGTTGAGGAGCACGGTCACCACGCTGGGATCGGTCTCCAGGTCGTCGCGGTCGACGTTCTCTTCGAGCAGCCGACGGATCTCGCCCGCCTCCGTGAGGATGCCCACCACCCGCTTCACCACTTCGCTCTGCTCCATCCGGCGAGCATAGGCGCGCAGCGGTGCGGGCGGTGATCAATCGGCGCTTCCCGTCGGCGGTCCGGGCCGGACGGGGCGGTTCGCCGCGAGTCCGGGGGCGTCGCGCAATGTCCGGAATATGCCTCTGGCACATCGGTGAAGCGGCACCCTGGGCAATATCAGGACATGCGGGAGGGTCCGACCCCCGGCGAGCCGGATTTTTCGCTCACCTGTGCGGAAAGGATGTTCTCCAGGAGATTGCCGGGTGACCGTCCGGAGGGGGACCGGTGCTGGGGCACGAGCGCAGTGACAACGACTTGAGCGGTACGGTGCACGGCCCCGCGATCCAGTCGGGGAAGGTGTACGGCGGTATTCACTTCCATACGGAGGCCGCCCCGGAGGCCCGCGGGCCGAAGCCGCCCTGGCAGCTCCCGCCCTCGATCCGGATCACCGGCCGTTCGGCTGAGGTGAAGACGCTGGAGGGGCACCGCGCCCGGGCCACCCGGGAGGGGCATCCGACGCTCGCCGCGGTCAGCGGGCTGGGGGGGTGTCGGCAAGACGGCGGTCGCGCTGGCCTGGCTGCACACCATCCGCCCGCACTTTCCCGGTGGCCAGTTGTACGCGGATCTGGGGGCCCAGGCGCCCGGCGGCCCGGTCGACCCGGGTGAGGTGGTCGGGCGGTTCCTGCGGGCCCTGGGTGTGCCGACCCCTCAGGTGCCCCCGGTCCTGGCCGAACGGGTCGCGCTGTACCGGTCGTTGACCGCGGACCGGCGGCTCGTGGTCATGCTGGACGACGCGGCGACCGCGGCGCAGGTCCGGCCGCTGTTACCGGCGGGGCAGTGCGTGACCGCGGTGACCAGCCGGCGGCGGCTGCCGGGGCTGAGCGTCGACGGGGGCCATGTCATCCATCTGGAGCCGCTCGGCCGGGAAGCGGCGGTGGAGCTGCTGGATTCGACCCTGGCGGACGGCCGGGTGGCCGCGCAGCCCGAGGAGGCGCGGGCGCTGGTCGATCTGTGTGCGGGGCTGCCGCTCGCGGTGCGAATCGCCGGGGCCCGGCTGGCGGCGCGCCCCCGGCACGGCATCACCACGATGGTCCGGGCACTGACCGAGGAACACGACCGGCTGGAGGCGTTGGCGATCGACGGCGACCACGATGTGCGGGCGGCGCTGGACCTCTCCTACCAGGGGCTGCCGGCCGGGGCCGCCCATCTCTACCGGCTGCTGGGGCTGCATCCCGGGCGGGAGTTCGGTGGGCCGGTGGCCGATGCGGTGCTGGGCTCGGACGCCGCCGACGCGCTCGATGTGCTGTACGACGCGAGCCTGCTCATCGACGCCGGTCAGGCGGCGGGGGCCGAGCGCTACCGCTTCCACGACCTGGTACGGCTGCACGCGCTGGCACAGGCGGACCGGGACGAGTCCCCCGAGGAGCGGGCCGCGGCGCTGCGCCGTATCGGCTACCACTACCTGGCCAACGCCACCCGTGCGGAGGAGCTCATCGACCCGCAGCACCGCACCATGGCCCGGGACTTCGGCCCCGGCCCGGTCGTGGTGGTGGAGTTCGGTGACGGCGGCGCGGGTGACGGCGCGGGTGCGGCGGACGCCGCGCTGGACTGGCTCGAACACGAACTGCCCAACCTCATGGCGGTGCTCCGGATCGCCCGTGCGGCCGGAATCCCGGCGCTGGGCTGGCAGTTGGCCGACGCCATGTGGCCGCTGTTCCTGCGGCGCAAGTTCTACGAGGAGTGGCGCGAGGCGCACCGGGAAGGGCTGCTCGCGGCCGAGGAGTGCGGCGACGAGGCGGCGGTGTGCCGGATGCTCACCTCGGGCGGCCTGGGCGAACTCGACATGGACTGCCCGGAACAGGCGCTGGGCATGTTCGAGCGGGCCGCCGCTTCCTTCCTGCGCACCGGGGACGCGCTCGGGCACGCCCGGACGCTCAACTACCGCGGTCTGGCCCATCAGCGGCTCGGCGAGCCGGACCGGGCCGCCGGGTTCTTCGGCCGGGCGGCCGCCGAACTGCCGGACTGCGGCGACCGACGGGCCGGTGCGCTGGCGCGGTTCAACCTCGCGGATGTCGCGCTGTCGCGCGGGCTGTACGAGGAGGCCGCCCGTGAAGCCGAGGCCGCCCGCGACGTGCTGCGGGAGGCCGGTGACACGTACAACACCGCCCGCGCCGACGCGCTGGCCGGCCGGGCGTACCTCGGCCTGGGACGGCTCGACCGGGCCGAGGCCGGTCTGCGGGCGGCGCTGGACACGCTCCGGCCCATGTCCGCCGGCTACGAGACGGCCCGCGCGCTGGGAGGCCTGGCGCTGGTCTCCGAAGGGCGCGGGCAGCCCGGACTCGCGCGGCGGTGCTACCGGGAGGCGCTGGTCCTGTACTCCGCCGTCGGCGGGCCCGACTCGGCCGACGCGCAGGAGGTACGGGACAGGCTGGGGGCACTGGGACCGGAGGCCGGGGAGAACGGCACCGCGGACAACGGCGACGCCGCCGGCTGAGTGCGCGTGTTCCCGATGACCCGTACCGCCGTCGCGCCGAACTCCGCGACGGGCAGCCCGGCCACCAGCCAGGCATGGGCGACCGAGGCCCAGACCGCCCACCGCGTACCCCGCCGGCGCCCGTCCAGTACCACCGGGCGGCCCGCTCCGCCGAGGAGCAGCCAGCACCGGGGGCCGCGGTGTACGGCCACCACCAGGGCCCCGGGGTGACGGGCGGCCAGCGCCGTCGCGGACCGGGGCCCGTCTCCCCGGGCCACCAGCACATCGGCGAGCAGCGGCAGCGGGGACGGGGCGGGCAGCCGGACGCGTACGTGTTCGTCCACGACCGGGGCGCCGGTGTCCGGGTGCAGCAGGGTGACCTCGGTGCGGCGGACCGGTCCCCGGGCCCGGGGGTCCTCGTACAGCACCACGGTGAGCGCGGTCATCGCGCTGCCCCGCCCCGCTCGTCGTACCGCACGCCGAACGGCAGCGGTGCGTGCTCTGCGGCGGGTCGCACCGCGGGGGCGCGCAGTCGCAGCTTGCGGTAGATCAGCGCGCGCATCCTGGTGGCGAACCGGCCGGGTTCGGAGGTGATCCGGTCCGCGATCCGCTCGTACCGCTGCCGCCGGTAGAGCGCGGAGGAGCGGGCGAGCTGGCGGCCGAGCGGGCGGTCGCCGTGCAGCCTGGGGACGAGAGAGGCCAGTTCGGCCACCGGTGACCCGGGGTCCACGTCCGCCTCCGGTGCGCCCGCCATCAGGACGGGGACGCCGGTCATCGATCCGTAGAGCGAGACGGATCCGTGGTCACCGACGACGTAGTCGGCGGCGACGAGGGCGCCGACCCAGTCCGCGTGCTGGCTGATCACGGTGAGACCCATCCTGCCCAGGGGCGCCAGCCAGCTGCGGATCTGCCATTCCCCGTGGGCGTTCCAGATGTTGGGGTGGAGCAGGAGCGCGATCCGGTGGTCGTCCCTGGGCAGTTCGGTGACCAGCCGTTCCAGAACTTCCGGGCTCTGCCCGAACAGGGAGCGCGGCCCCCAGGTGGAGCAGGCGAGCACCAGCCGCTGCCGGGCCCTGGTGTGCAGTGCCTCGCGGTAGAGCGCCCGCAGCGGCAGGCTCGCGGCGATGCGGTCGAAGCAGGGGTCGCCCACCACCTCCGCCGCGGGCAGCGCCTCGGGGCACTCGCGGCCGAGCCGGGTCAGCTCCTCGTGGTGTGCCAGCACGATCGACTCGGGCACCAGCCTGCCGTCCTGGACGAGCCACTGCCGGTTCAGCCCGTACACCCCGCGCTCCGCGACCGGGCGTCCGCGCTGCCCTGCCGGGACCAGCTTGTTGTGCCCGGCGCCGTGCGGCAGCACGATCACCGGGGCGTGCAGGTCGTTCAGCCCGCCGTGGGCCGCGGACAGCGCCAGGTCGAAGGGCAGCTGGACCGCCTGGTGCCACGGCAGGACCAGCCCGCCCAGCTCCTCCAGGAAGGAGTCCACCCCGTGGCTGAACACGTCGGGCGCCGGTGTGAAGAAGACCTGCACCCGGGCGTCGCCCTCCAGCAGCCGTACCGCGTCCAGCAGCCGCTGTCCGGCGGTCACCGTATGCACGACGGCCAGCACCCTCCGGCGGATCTGCCGGGTGGCCCAGCGGTCCACGTCCAGACGCATCGGCACATGCGGCCGATGCGTTTCGGCCATTGTGAGACTCATAGAATCGTTCCCCCGATTCCTCGCCCTCGGACCGGTGGCCCCGTCCGAGACGGCCGCGTCGTTTCGCGGCGCACGCCGAACTCATGCCCGACGCGCTTGACGGGCCGCTTGCAGGAATCCTGCACTCCGGGTGCGGGCGGTTCGGGGCCGCTTCCGGGCGGTTCCGGGGGATCTCTCCCGGGCGGCCGGAACGGCGGGTGGAGGGTGCGCCCAGTACGCGCCCGTGCGCCCCTGCCTGCTCCCCGCGCCCGGGGTGACAGTGGAAGGTCCAGCACACTCGTGCGGGCGCTGCCGTCGGCGGCAGGAAGCAGCGCACCCAGCGGGGGCGATGTGGAACTTCTTGCTCTGGGACCTCTTGAACTATGGCATCAAGAACAGCAGTGCAGGCTCGGATCGGTGAAAACGCGCTGTGTACTGGCGGTTCTGGTGCATTCGCTCGGTGAGCCGGTCTCCATGGACGCGTTGATCGACCGGGTCTGGGGCGATGATCAGCCCGAGTCGGCCGTGGGCACCATGCAGAGCTATGTGTCGAGGCTGCGCGGGCTGCTGCGCGACTCGGTCGGCGATCTCATCCAGGTGGAGCGCCCGTCGCCACGTCAGTACCAGCTCCGCATCGACGACCGTACCGACGTCGATGTCTCGCACTTCCAGCAGCTGCGCAAGGACGCCCGCGCGGCAGCCGGGCAGGGCAAGCGGGAGCTGGCGATCGGTCTGCTGCGCACGGCCGAGGACAGATGGCGCGGGGATCCGTTGCCCGAGTCCACGAGCGACTGGGCCGCCTCGGTACGGGGCCGGCTGGTGGAGGACCTGCGCCGGGTGCGGGAAGAACGCATCGGTCTGGAGCTGGAGTTGGGGCGGCACGCCGATCTCGTCGGTGAGCTGCACGGACTGGCGTCGGAGAATCCGCTGGCCCAGCAGGTGATCGCCGCACTGATGACGGCGCTGTACCGGTCCGGGCGGCACGACGAGGCGCTAGCCGTCTTCCGCACCACGCGGAGCCGGCTGCGCGACGGGCTCGGCATCGAGCCCGGTCCGGAGCTGCAGGAACTTCACCGGCGCATCCTCGGACAGGACCGTACACTCCTGGAGACGGCGGTGAGCGCAGACCGGCAGGCGGACCCGGGGCCGCGCAGCAATCTGCCGCGCGACAGCCGCGACTTCACCGGCCGTGCCGCCGAACTCCGGGTGCTGTTGGGCGAATCGGCACAGGCGGACGGCCGCGCCGCACGCGATTCCGGGCAGCCGGCCGACTCCGCCGCGTACGCGCTGCCGCTCACCGTCGTCCACGGCATGCCCGGCATCGGCAAGACCACGCTCGCGGTGCACGCCGCCCACCGGCTCCACGACGCCTACCCGGGAGGCCGGCTCTACGTCGATCTGCACGGGTTCGACGGGCAGGCGCCGTACGACCCCGCCGAGGCTCTCGCGGTGCTGTTGCACGCCGCCGGGGCCGGCGGTGATCTGCCGGACTCACTGGACGAGCGGGCGGCGCGGTGGCGCGAGTGGACGGCCCGTCACCGTGTGCTCGTGGTGCTGGACAACGCGCGGGACGCGGCCCAGGTGCGTCCGCTGCTGCCCGGCGCCGCGACCTGCCGGGCGATCGTGACCAGCCGGAGCCGGCTCGCCGGGCTCGACGGCACCTCCTCGCTCCTGGTGGAGGGGCTGTCCGACGAGGAGGCCGCCGCTCTCTTCACCCGGATCGCGGGCGCCGCCCGGGTCTCCGGCGCCCCCGAGGCGCTCGCGCTCGTGATCCGGGCCGCCGGCTGCCACCCCCTTCTCCTCCACTGGTTCGCCAGCCGCTTCCGGCACCGGGAGTCCTGGACCCTGCGCCATCTGCTGGACCGGCTGGCCGAGGCGGCCGACCCGCTGGACGAGTTCGACGACGGCGAGCTCGTCTCCGCGTTCCGCTTCTCGTACACCGAACTGGCGGACCCGACACAGACGTTGCTGCGCCACCTGGCGCTCCACCCCGGCCCGGACATCACGGTGACCGCAGCCACCGCTCTGGTCGGAGCGGACCCGGACGACGCCCGGATCCGCCGCGGCCTGGACGAACTCCACGACTTCCACCTCCTTGAGGAGCCCACCCCGGGCCGGTACCGGCTGCACGATCTCACCAGGGCCTTCGCGCTGCGCATGTTCGACCGGGCGGAGCCGGAGGAGTCCCGGGCCCGGGCGGCCGGCCGGCTGTTCGGCCACTACCTCACCACGGCGCACCACGCCGACCTGCACACCCATCCGCACCGCCGGAGACTGCCCGCGGGGCCCGAGTGCACCTCGGCGTACGCCACCGACTTCCGCGACGCCGACGACGCCTCGGCGTGGCTGGCCCGGGAGCGGGCCAACCTCCTCGCGGCCGCCCGTACGGCCGCCGACGAGGCGCCCGCGTACGCGGCTCTCTTCCCGCACGTGCTGGCGCCGGTGTTGAAGCACTGGGGCACCTGGGCGGTCACGAACGAGCTCTACGGAGCGGCCGTTCACGCCCTGCGCGCCCTCGGTACCCCGTACGCCCTCGCGCAGACGCTGATCGAGGCCGCCGACGTACTGGCGCAGACCGCTCCCGACGAGGCGTTGAACTGCGCGGGCGAGGCGCTGGAGCTCTTCCGCGGTCTCGGCCATCCGCACGGCTGCGCGGACGCCCTCTTCCAGGCGGGCCGGGCCCATCTGGCGGCGGGGCGCGGAGGGGCGTCGCTGCGCGTCCTCGACGAGGCCCTGACCGGGTACCGGCAGGTCGGGGACCGCGAGGGGGAGGCGGGCGCGCTGAACGTCCAGGGCGCGGCGTTCTTCCAGGCGGGCCGTCACGGGGAGGCGCTGGGCAGGGCACGGGCGATTCTCGGCATCTACGAGGAGACCGGAAACCTGCTCGGCCGGATCCACGCCCAGAACAACCTGGGCGAATTCCATCAGAGCCAGGGGCAGTACGAGGAGGCCCTCGCCCACTACGAACGCTCACTGGTGCTGGCGCAACGGCACGGCGGCCGGCAGGAACTGGACATCCTGGACACCAACATGGGGGCGGTCTACCAGGCGACCGGGCAGACCGCGCGGGCCCTGGCCTGCTTCCGGCGCTCCCTGGAGAGCCATCGCGCGCACGGCGACGCGCTGGGCGAGGTCAACACACTGATCAATCTGGGGACGATGTACGCGGAGACCGGACGCACCGGCGAGGCGCTCGCCCATTTCCGGACGGCCGGGGACGTGGCCCGCCGGATCGACAGCGGTTACGAGTACATGCGGGCCCTGCTCGGCGCGGCCGACGCCCACCGGGCGTCGGGGCAGTTCGCCACCGCGTCGCAGACGTACGAGCAGGCTCTGACGGCGGCCCGGAGGACCGGCTCCCTGCTCGGCTCGGCGCAGGCCCTTTCGGGCCTGGCGCACACGGCACTGGACACCCGCCGCTGGGGCCAGGCCCGGCGCCACGGCACCCGGGCGGTGGCGCTGTACCGGAGGCTGGAGGCATGGGAGGAGGCGGACGACCTGCGCCGGCGGCTCCTGGAACGCCCCGAGGTGACCGGCTCCTGAGCTGCTTCGCCCGGGAGCCGGACCTCGGTCAGGCGTCTACCACATCCACTGCTTCGTCTCCGCGCGCGCCATCACGACGACCGGGCCCCCGGTCGTCGGCTGCTCGACCACGGACCGGAGACCGGACACCGCTTCGCCCTGCGCATGGGCGAGTCCGCAGACACCCGGAGCGAAGACGGCGGCAGCGGCGACAGCGACCGCGAGGGCACGGAACCGGTTCTGGTTCATGGCTACAACATCCTTGTTGGATACACGACTTGAAAGATCCCCAGCCGATTTGCGGGGGACTCGGCGCGAGACATTACCGGGATCATGACAATGCGTACCAACATATTTACGCGGGCGTTCAACAGGTGACGGCAACGCTCGCGCGCCCCGTCACCCCACCGGCAGCCCCGGCGCCGGATACCCGTCAATCAGCTCCTTCACCTCCGCGCGCACCTTCTCGATCGCCGGCTCGTCCCCGGTGCGGGCGGCCTCGACGGCCCGGGTGATCCACTCCGCGACCGCGGCCATCTCCGAGGCCGGGACACCCCGGGAGGTCAGCGCCGGGGTGCCGATGCGGATGCCGGAGGGGTCGAAGGGCTTGCGGGGGTCGTAGGGGACGGTGTTGTGGTTGACGACGATTCCGGCCCGGTCCAGGGCCTTCGCCGCGGTCTTGCCGGGGACGCCGCGGGAGGTCAGGTCGATCAGCAGGAGGTGGTTGTCCGTGCCGCCGGAGACCAGGTCGAAGCCCCGGGAGGCCAACTCCTCGCCCAGCGTGCGGGCGTTGGTGACCACCTGGTGGGCGTAGGCGCGGAAGTCCGGGCCCGCGGCCTCCCTGAGCGCGACGGCGATCGCCGCCGTGGTCTGGTTGTGCGGGCCGCCCTGGAGGCCGGGGAAGACGGCGCGGTCGATGGCGCGGGCGTGTTCGGCCCGGCTCAGCAGCATCGCGCCGCGCGGGCCGCGCAGGGTCTTGTGGGTGGTGGTGGAGACGACGTCGGCGTACGGGGCGGGCGAGGGGTGCGCGCCGCCCGCGATCAGGCCGGCGATATGGGCGACGTCGGCGACCAGCACCGCGTCGACCTCGCGGGCGATCTCGGCGAAGCCCGCGAAGTCGACGGTCCTGGGCACGGCCGTACCGCCGCAGAAGATCAGCCGGGGGCGCTCCGCGCGGGCCAGGTCGCGCACCTCGTCCAGGTCCACCCGGCCGGTGTCGCGGCGTACGCCGTACTGCACGCCCCGGAACCAGGTGCCGGTCGCGGAGACGCCCCAGCCGTGGGTGAGGTGACCGCCCATCGGCAGTGACATGCCGAGGACGGTGTCGCCGGGCTTCAGGAACGCCAGGTAGACGGCGAGGTTGGCGGGCGAGCCGGAGTAGGGCTGGACGTTGGCGTGGTCCATGCGGAAGAGGGACGTGGCGCGTTCGGCGGCCAGCGTCTCCACCTGGTCGATGTTCTGCTGGCCCTCGTAGTACCGCTTGCCGGGGTAGCCCTCGGAGTACTTGTTCTGGAGCACGGTGCCGGACGCTTCGAGCACGGCGGCGGAGACGTAGTTCTCGCTGGGGATCAGGCGCAGGGTGTCCGCCTGGAGCTGCTCCTCGGCGGCCACCAGGGCGGCGAGCCGCGGGTCGGCGGCGGCCAGGGCGGGGTGGCGGGGGTGGGTGCGTACGGGTGCGGTCACGGGATCCTCCCGGGTCGGTCGCATCGTGGCGACGTGGACCCGGATGCCCAGGCGGACGGCCCTCCGGCGATGACGCCCCGGGCGGGCCCGGGGTGTGCCGCTCCCTCGTGGTCGATTCCACGGAGCACCCGTTGCCGGATGCGCGCCAGTCGCGGCACCGGCCACTTTATCGGGCACGGGGTCGCCCCGCCCGGTTTCCCGCCTCCCCCGCCGGGCCGGCCTCCCGTGGCCGGGCCCGCCCGACGAGGGTTCCACAACGGCGCATTTCGTGGATTTCTCGGCGAACTGCCCTGCGCATTGGTTCACTTGGTCGATTCTTGGTCAGTACATGCCCCTTACATGAGGTGTTCCTCGCCAGAGTGGCGCATTACATGTGCACAACATCCGGCACATGTAATCCACACGCGTAGACCCACATCGCAGGGGGTTGTATGAGATCCAGCCGCGCGAGAAGTCGCGCCGTGCTGAGCATGGCAGCGACGCTGCCGCTGCTGGCCGGCGCGCTCGCCCTCGGGATACCGAACGCCAGCGCCGACTCCGCGCCGGGCGGGCGGGACGCGCTGCAGGGCACCAAGCCCGCCTGGGCGACCGCCGGGGCGGACCTGGGAGCCACGTCGGACAGCGGCAAGGTCAGCGTCCGGGTCCATCTGGCCGGTCGGGACGCGAAGGGGCTGGCCGCCTATGCCGCGGCCGTCTCCGACCCGCAGTCCGCCTCGTACCGGAAGTTCCTGAGCGCCGATCAGGCACAGGCCCGGTTCGGGGCGACCCAGCAGCAGATCGACCAGGTCGGCCGGTGGCTGAGCTCGAACGGGCTGACCGTCACCGGCAGCAACCGGCACTACGTCTCGGCCACCGGTGAGGTCGCCGCCGCCGAGAAGGCGTTCGGCACCCAGCTGCGCAACTACCGCAAGGGCGGCCGCACCTACCGCGCCCCGGCCTCCACCGCCTCCGTGCCCGCCGCCCTGAGCGACGCCGTGCTCGCGGTCTCCGGCCTGGACAACGCGCCGCACAAGTCGAGCCACGACGAGGCGCTGCCGCCGCCGGACGCGGTGTTCCGCAACTCCGGCCCCTTCTCCACGTACTACGGCTCGAAGACCGCGTCGTCGCTGCCCAGCGCCTACGGGACCAAGGCGCCGTACGCCGTGAAGGGGTACACCGGCAAGCAGCTGCGCGCCGCCTACGGTGCGGGACGCTGGACCGGCAAGGGCGTCACCGTCGCGATCACCGACGCGTACGCCTCGCCGACCATCGCGAAGGACGCCGCCGAGTACGCCAAGCGCAACGGCGACGCCCCGTACCGTCGCGGGCAGCTCACGCAGGTGCTGCCGGACGACTACACGAGGACCGAGGAGTGCGGCGCGTCCGGCTGGTACGGCGAGGAGACCCTCGACGTGGAGGCCGTGCACGCGGTCGCGCCCGCCGCCGACATCGTGTACGTGGGTGGCGCCTCCTGCTACGACGCCGATCTGCTGGACTCACTGAACAAGGTCGTCGACCACCGGCTCGCCGACATCGTCTCCAACTCCTGGGGCGATGTGGAGGCCAATGAGACACCGGACGTCGCAGCCGCGTACGACCAGGTCTTCATGATGGGCGCGATCGAGGGCATCGGCTTCTACTTCTCCTCCGGCGACGACGGCGACAACGTCGCGTCGACGGGTACGAAGCAGATCGACGTACCGTCCAACTCCGCCTGGGTGACCTCCGTCGGCGGGACCGCGCTGGCGGTCGGCAAGCACGACAAGTACCAGTGGGAGACCGGCTGGGGCACGCTCAAGTCGAGCCTCTCCGAGGACGGGAAGAGCTGGGACGGCTTCCCGGGCGCGTACACCTCCGGCGCGGGCGGCGGCACCAGCTCGTCCGTGAAGCAGCCGTTCTACCAGCGCGGAGTCGTCCCCGACTCGCTCGCGCGGGCGAACGGGAAGCAGCGGATGCGCACGGCCCCGGACATCGCGGCCGTCGCGGACCCGAACACCGGCTTCCTGGTCGGCCAGACCCAGACGCTGCCCGACGGCTCGCTCGGCTACGACGAGTACCGCATCGGCGGTACGTCACTGGCCGCGCCGGTCATCGCCGGTGTCCAGGCGCTCGCCCAGCAGGCCGGGCACGGGCGGCCGCTCGGCTTCGCCAACCCGGCGATCTACGCCCGGTACGGCTCGAAGGCGTACCACGACGTCACCGACCACCCGCTGGGCCCGAACCGGGATCTCGCGGTGGTCCGGGTCGACTACGCCAACGGCGTGGACGCGGCGGACGGCCTGCTGACCTCGCTGCGGGGCCTGGGCAAGGACGCCTCGCTGAAGGCGGTCAGGGGATACGACGACGTGACGGGGGTCGGGACTCCGGCGGCCGGTTACGTGAACTCGTACCGCTTCCCGTTCCGCAGGCACTGAGCCACCGGTCCGGTACCGACGGCCGTCCCGGAGCACTGGCTCCGGGGCGGCCGTCGGCCGTGTGCACGGGGGCGCGTCCCGCGGATCAGGCCGAGGCGCGCTTGCGGGGGGCCGCCTTCTTCGCCGCCGGCTTCGGGTCCGCCTTCGCGGTGGTCTTCTTCGCCGCCGTCCCGGCGCCGGTCCGGCCGGCCGACTTCTTCGTCGACCGCGCGGCGGTCTTCTTGGCGGGCGCCCGGCCGGACGCGGGCTTCTTCGCGGCGGCCTTCTTCTTGGTGGCCGCGGTGGCCTTCTTCTTCGCCCCGGTGCCGCCGGACTTCTTGCGGCCGCTGAGGGAGGTGACCTCGGCGACCGGCGCGTCCGCCGCCTCCCCGGCCTCCGGCTCCTCGCCGCGAGCCTCCTTCGCCGCCCGGACGCTGCTCTCCAGAGCCGCGATCAGGTCGATGACCTTGCCACCGGAGTCGTCCGCCGCGGCGGGCTCCAGGGTCCGGCCGTCCGCCTTCGCGGCGATGAGCTCCTCGACCGCCTCGCGGTAGTCGTCGTGCAGCGAGTCCATGTCGACCTCGCCGAGGGTGTCCATCAGCGCGTCGGCCAGGTCGAGTTCGGCGTCCCGGACCGTGACCTCGGTCTCCGGGGCGACGCCCTCGGGGCTGCGGATCTCGTCCGGCCAGAGCAGGCCGTGCATGGCGATCACGTCGTCGACCACCCGGAGCATGCCCAGCCGCTCGCGGCCGCGCAGCGCGTACTTCGCCAGGGCGACCTTCTGGCTGCGCTTCAGCGCCTCACGGAGCAGGGTGTACGGCTTGGCCGCCGGGACTCCGTTGGCGGAGAGGTAGTACGCCGCGTCCATCTGGAGCGGGTCGATCGAGGCGGCCGGCACGAAGGCCACGATCTCGATCGTCTTCGCCGTGGGCAGCGGGAGCGAGCCGAGGTCCTCGTCGGTGATCGGGATCATCGAGCCGTCGGCCTCCTCGTACGCCTTCCCGATCTCGCCGGCGGAGACCTCCTGCTCGTCGATCTCGCAGACCTTGCGGTAGCGGATCCGACCGCCGTCGGCGAGATGGATCTGGCGGAAGGAGATCGAGTGGTTCTCCGTGGCGTTGACCAGCTTGATGGGGATGCTGACCAGCCCGAAGGAGATGGCGCCGTTCCAGATGGACCTCACCGTTCACCCCTTGTGTCCGCGTGGATACCGTCAAGTCCGCAAAGCGTGTGATTCTTATCGTATGACGCCGATCACAGAGGTGGCCGGGCGACGGCTGGCGCTCAGCAATCTCGACAAGGTGCTGTATCCGGCCACCGGGACCACCAAGGGCGAGGTGCTGCACTACTACGCGGCCACGGTCGCCGGGGCCCTGCTCGCCCAGCTGCGCGACCGGCCGGTGTCCTTCCTGCGCTATCCGGACGGGCCGGACGGACAGCGCTTCTTCACCAAGAATCCGCCGCCCGGTACGCCGTCCTGGGTACGGACCGCTCCGGTGCCGCACCACGAGGACAAGCAGGCCAGGCAGGTGGTCGTGGAGGATCTGGCCTCGCTGATGTGGGCGGCGAACCTGGTGGTGGAGTTCCACACCCCGCAGTGGCGGGCCGGCGCGCCGGGGATCGCCGACCGGATGGTGTTCGACCTGGACCCGGGCGCGCCCGCGACGGTCGTGGAGTGCTGTGCGGTGGCGCTGTGGCTGCGCGAGCAGCTGGCGGCGGACGGGCTGTGCGCGTACGGGAAGACGTCCGGGTCGAAGGGGCTGCATCTGCTCGTACCGCTGGAGCCGACCCCCTCCGAACGGGTGTCGGCGTACGCGAAGGAGCTGGCCGTCCGGGCGGAACAGGACCTTCCCGGCCTGGTCGTGCACCGGATGAAGCGGGCGCTGCGGCCGGGGAAGGTCTTCGTCGACTTCAGCCAGAACGCGGCGGCGAAGACCACCGCCACCCCCTACACGCTGCGCGCCCGGCCCGAACCGACGGTGTCCGCGCCGGTCACCTGGGCGGAGATCGAGCGGTGCCGGACCCCCGGCGAGCTGGTCTTTCCGCTGGGTGCGATGGGTGCGCGGCTGGAGCGGTACGGGGATCTGCTCGGGCCGCTGGCCGACCCGGACCGGGCCGGGCGCCTGCCGGCCGCCCGGTAGCGGCTCCTCCCCCTCCCCCGCCTGACGCTCCGTCATGTTCCCTCGGCCCCGGGCGGGAGCCATTCTTCGCCCCGTCATCGGAAGCGGCCGATTCTCGACGGTCCTCCGATAGCGCATGTCATGGACCTTTGTCATGCTCGCCAGGAAAAGACCGCATGTGGCGGGCGGATCGTCCGACCGGTGGTGCACACTCCTCGCAGACACTGCTTCGTTGAAATGCGTGGGGAGGCGATGGGGTGTTCGCAGGGATCGATGAGGTCGACTGGACCTCGATGGAACACGCCTACGGGCCGGCCGGTGATGTGCCTGCGATGCTGCGGGGTCTCGCGTCCGCGGATCCGGCGGAGCGCGAGGCGGCGCTGGACGGGATGTACGGGGCGGTTCACCACCAGGGTGATGTGTACGCCTGCACGCTGGCCAGCATTCCTTTCCTCTTCGAGCTGGTCGTGGATCCGGGCATCCAGGACCGGGGCAGCATCGTCGAACTTCTCACCAGCATCGGCGGTATCGATCTGGACGAGGACGACGAGGACGAGATCGGCGAGGACGAGTTCGAGGGCGCGGCCAACTACGCGATGGCGGCGACCGCCGTCACCGCGGGCGCCGGGGTCTTCTTCGAGCTGATGGCCGACGAGGACCCGGGGGTACGGCTCAACGCGCCCCTGGCGCTCGCCGCGCTGCACGGACATCCGGACAGGGTGCTCGCGCTGCTGCGGGAGCGTCTGCCGATCGAGCCGGACGAGGAGGTGCGGCTCGCCCTGGTGGAGGCCGCGGGGCGGGTCGCCCTGCGCCACCGGGCACTGGCCGGCCAGGCGGCGGCGTGGCTGAGCAGGCTGGCCGGCGAGGGGTTCCCGGCGGGGCTGCGGCTGGCCGCGCTGGCCCAGCTGGCCCGGTGCGCACCGGACGCGCTGCCCGGCGATGTCGTGCGGGTGGTGACGGGGCTGCTGCGGCAGCTGCGCTCGGTGCCCGCACGCAGGTCCGGGACCGCCCCCGCGGTCGACGCCCAGACCGGTGCGGCCGCTTCGGCCGAGGCGGTCGCGGCCGTCGACGCGTACCCGGACGCGGCCGGGGAGCCGCCCGCCGAGGAGCGGGTCGCGCCGGTGGCCCGGGTGGGCCAGTTGCGGGCACTGTCCGGCGAGGAGGCCCCGGTGCCCACCGCCCCCTGGACGGCGGATCTGCTGCGCACCCTGCACATCGGGCTGGACGACCGGGTCGCCGAGCGGACCGCACTGCTGACGGATCAGCTGCGCAGCCCGGACCACAGGCAGCGGATCGACGCGCTGCGGATGTGCAGCGGGCTGATCCGGACCTGGCGGGGCTCGTACGAGGAGCTCGTCCGGCTGGTCGGTGAGCAGCTCGCCACCCCCGAGCCACGGCTGGCCGAGGCCGCCTCGCACGTGCTGGAGGAGCTCTTCGGGCTCGCCGCGCCCGCCGCGGACGCGCTGGCGGCACGGGTGGCGGCGGATCCCGGGGCCTGGGTGCGGGACTGGCCGAGCGGGCCCCCGGCGCTGGGCAGTGCGGTGAAGGCGCTGGCCCGGCTGGGCGACGCCCGCGCCGTGCCCGCGCTGGCCGCCGCGCTGGAGCGGCCCGAGGTGCCGCACGACGTGGGCTTCGCCATCGGCTTCCTGGGAGCGGCGGCGGCCCCGCTGGCCGAGCTGCTGCGCCGCAGGCTCGGCGAGGTCCCGCTGGACGAGCGGGTGCACGACCGGGCGGGCCCGCTGCTCACCGGCCTGGCCGCGCTGCGGGCGGACGAGGCGCTGGGGGAGGTGTTGCGGGTGCTGCGCGGCGCGCCGGAGTTCCGGGGCGAGTGGCTGCGTACCGAGGCGCTGCGGGCACTCGGTTCGTTCGGGCCGGCGGCGCGCGGTGCCCTGCCGGAGCTGCGGGCGCTGCTGCGGAGCCCCGGGGCCACCTCGGCGACCGAGACCGCGAAGGCCCTGTGGGCGGTCGAGGGGGACGCCGATGCCGTGCTGCCGGTGCTGATCGAGGGGCTGCGGGCGGAGCGGGTGCACGAGCTCCGGTCGGCGGTGAACGCGCTGGGCGGGCTGGGGGTGCGGGCCATGGTGGTCGCGCCCCGGCTGCGGGCGCTGCTGGGGCACGACGAGCAGTGGCTGCGGGTGGACGCGGCGGTCGCGCTGTGGGACGTGTCCGGGCGGGCCCACGAGTCCGTGCCGGTGCTCCTGGCCGACTGGGAGAAGAATCATCATGTGCGCATCCGGGTGGCGGAAGGCCTGGCGCGGATGGGTGCCGCTGGTGCAGGGTCGGATGCGGCACGCGTGCTGCGCGCCGAACTCACCTCCGTACGCCGTCACAACGCGATGGACGGCGTGTTCGGCAGCCACGACACATACGAGGACGAAAAGCTGCTGGCGCTCTGCCGACAGGCGCTTCTGCGGGACACGGGGAAGGGACCCACAACATGATCATTTTCGGTACGCGAGGCTATCTGTACCAATTGGCGATACTGACGCTGGTCTGCGGCTGGTGCGGCAACCCGGCCGCGCACACGCTGCGCAAGAGGGTCACGAAGTTCACGCTGTTCTTCGTGCCGCTCTTCCCCTTCTCGACGAAGTTCGCGACCCAGTGCACGTTCTGCGGCGGTGAGCAGCAGATTCCCAAGGAGCAGGCCGACCAGCTGCTCGCCCAGCACGCGGCCTCCCAGCAGGGCAATCCGTACGGACAGCAGCAGGGGCAGCCGGGTTACGCGCCGAACGGGCAGGGCCAGAACCCGTACCAGAGCTGATCGGCACCTCAGCAGGAATACACCAAATAAACATATTCGCATTTGAACGGGCATAACGGACTCCCTTCCGAATAAGGTCATGAGAACTGGACCTCCGGAAGGGAGAGTCATGCGTCCGCGTCACCGGGTGCGGTGCCGCACGGCGGTGGCCCTCGGGGCCCTCGCCGGCCTGGCGCTGCTGACCGGCTGCGGCAGCGGCGGCGGGCTGCGGAGCGCCGGACGGACCCCCACCGCCGTGGGGCCCGCCAGGCTCTGGCCCTGGCTGCCGCCCGCCTCGGCCGCCCCGTACGACTACGGCGAGGGCGAGACCGCGCGCATCCCCGGCATCGAGGTGCCGGACGGCGATGTGCACCGGCTGGATCCGGTGGCGGTGGTGCGGGCGGGGCTGGCGGCCCGGCCCAACCGGTCCAGCGGCACGGCCGACCTCCCCGCCGACACCGTGAAGAAGATCAACGCCTGCCGGACCGAACCGGCTTCCTGTCCCGTGCTCCGGCCGTACTTCCGCGATCTGACGGGCGACGGCAAGGACGAGATGGTGCTCGGCATCCGGCTGGCCGACCACCAGCTCTCCGTACGGGTCTACATGCCCCGGGCGGGCGGGCTGACCCGGATCCTGTCCACCTCGGACGCGGTGATCAGCGTCGAGCTGGCCGGACGGGACCTGATCATGCGGGTGCCTTCGGCGATCACCGGGTACGAGTACCGCACCGCCTGGTCCTGGGACGCCCGGCAGCGGGCGATGCTGCCGACCCAGGACGAGATCCAGCGGATCCCGCCGTCCCGGACGCCGCAGCCGCGCCCCTCGGCCACCGCACCGCCCGCCCGGCCGACCGCCGCACCCGCCTCCCCCACCGCGGCGCCGTCCGCCGGGGTCTCCGCGGAGCGCCGGTGAGCCGGCCGGGACCCGGCACGAGTGGGCGGGCAGCGCGGCGGCGCCGCCCCCGGGTGCCGTCCTGGGCGGCGACGCTCACCTGGAAGTCGGCCGTCTTCCTCACCGTGATGTGCTGCGCGCTGGCCGCGCTGCTGGGCGCGCTGGTCCATGCCGGGGTGACCCATCAGACCGTCGACCGGGCCCGCGAGAAGGCCCTGTCCCGGCTGACGGACGTCACCGCCGCGTACGAGACCGGCGAGGCGCTGCCGCCGGGTTCCGGAATCGATCCGCCCGGACTGCCGGCCGCCCTGCGCGCCCTGGCCGCCGGGGGCCGGCGCGGCACGCTCGTCGGCGAGCACGACGGGCGTCCGGCCATGTGGGCGGCGGGCCCGGCGGACGGCCGCGCGCTGGCCACCCAGGTGGACTACACCCAGAGCGCCCGCACCATCGACAGCCTCGACGGGGCGATCCTCGTCTCCTCCCTGCTGGCCATCGGCGCCACCCTGCTGGTCGGCGTCTTCGCGGTCACCCGGGTCACCCGGCGGCTGCACCAGACGGCCCGGGTGGCCCGCCGGATCAGCGCCGGTGACCTCGACGCCCGCGTCCGTGACCCGCGCACGGCGGACCCCTCGCGCCCGCAGGACGAGGTGGCGATCGTCGCCGGGGCGCTGGACACGATGGCGTCCACGCTCCAGCGCAAGCTCCAGACCGAGCAGCGTTTCACCGCCGATGTGGCGCACGAACTGCGCACCCCGCTGACCGGCCTCTCGGCCGCCGCCGAGTTGCTGCCGCCGGGGCGGCCGTCCGAGCTGGTGCGGGACCGGGTCCGGGCGATGCGGGCGCTGACGGAGGATCTGCTGGAGATCTCCCGGCTGGACGCCCGTACGGAAGCGGTCGATCTCGATGTGTACGAACTGGTGCCGCTGGTCGAGCGGGTGGTGCGCGCGTCCGGGACCGGCACCGCGATCCATGCCGAACCCTCGGCGAGTGCCGCGCACGTACGCGTCGTGACCGACAGGCGGCGGCTGGAACGGGTGCTGGGCAATCTGATCGCCAACGCGCACCAGCACGGCCGGCCCCCGGTGGTGCTGACGGTCGACGGGCCGGTGGTGACCGTACGCGATCACGGCCCGGGTTTCCCGGACTACCTGCCGGCCGACGGCCCGCAGCGGTTCCGCACCGAGGCCGGCGGCAAGGGGCACGGACTCGGGCTGACCATCGCCGCCGGGCAGGCCGCGGTGATCGGCGCCGGCCTGGAGTTCCGCAACGCACCGGACGGCGGGGCGATGGCCCGGGTGACGCTGCCCGAGCACACCGGCCCGGACGACGGGGCGCCGGAATCCGGTACCGGCACGAAGTCCGCGCCCCGCCAGGAACAGTGACGGACCGTCGGAGCCCATACCGACCGCTACCACGCACCGACCACCACCGCACACCGGTCGGCCGTCCACCACCGCACCGCCGGACATACTTGCTACGACATAAGGGAAATAGCCACCGGCTCTTGCTACGTTTCCTGGCATGACCGCAACGACGGCGGACGCACCCCCGCCCGATCTACGTCTGCCCAAGCGGCGCGGAGTCGAGCTGCTGCTCCTCATCGGGGCCGTCCTCATCTCCGTCTACGGCTACGCCGCCGTCGGCCTGGCAAAGAACGGCGCGGTCCCGCCCGACGTGGCCGGCTACGGCGCGGGCCTCGGGCTGCTCGCCCTCCTCGCCCATCTCGCGGTCCGCTTCCGCGCCCCGTACGCCGATCCGCTGCTGCTGCCCATCGCCGTACTGCTCAACGGACTGGGCCTGGTTCTGATCTACCGGCTCGACCTGGAGACGCCGAAGGACCAGGCGGCCCCCACCCAGCTGATCTGGTCCACGCTCGGGGTGGCGCTGTTCATCGCGGTGGTGGTCCTGCTGCGCGACCACCGGGTGCTCCAGCGGTACGCGTACCTCTCGGTCGCCACCGCGCTGGTCCTGATGATCGTGCCGATCTTCTTCCCGGCGGTGAACGGCGCCAAGATCTGGATCCGGGTCGGCGGATTCTCCTTCCAGCCGGGCGAGTTCGCCAAGATCCTGCTCGCGGTGTTCTTCGCCGCGTACCTCGCCGCGAACCGCAACGCGCTCGCCTACACCGGCCGCCGGATCTGGAGGCTCCAGCTCCCCACCGGCCGGGTGCTCGGCCCGATCGTGGCGATCTGGCTGCTGAGCGTCGGCGTGCTGGTACTGGAACGCGATCTGGGCACCTCGCTGCTCTTCTTCGGCCTCTTCGTGATCATGCTGTACGTGGCCACCGGCCGGACCGGGTGGATCGCGGTGGGCCTGCTGCTCGCCGCGGTCGGCGCGTTCGTCGTCGGCTCCTTCGAACCGCATGTGCACAGCCGGGTCCAGGACTGGCTCGACCCGTTCGCCTCCATCGACGCCGGTCAGGGCCCCGGCCAGCTGGCCCAGTCGCTGTTCGCGTTCGCCGCGGGCGGGATGCTGGGCGCCGGACTCGGCCTCGGCCACTCCATCCTCATCGGCTTCGCCGCCAAGTCCGACTTCATCCTGGCGACCGCGGGCGAGGAGCTCGGACTGACCGGACTGACCGCGGTCTTCCTGCTGTACGCGCTGCTGGTGGCACGCGGTTACCGGGCCGGGCTCGCCCTGCGCGACCCCTTCGGGCGGTTGCTCGCGATCGGTCTCGCCTCGATCCTGGCGCTCCAGGTGTTCGTGATCGCGGGCGGGGTGATGGGGCTGATCCCGCTGACCGGCATGGCGATGCCGTTCCTCGCCCAGGGCGGGTCGTCCGTCGTCACCAACTGGATCATCGTGGCGCTGCTGATCCGGGTCAGCGATCAGGCCCGAAGACCGCAGCCCGGCCAGGTGGAGACCGGGATCATCGCGCCGATCGCGCGGGACGAGCGGTGATCCGCTACATCCGGCGGGCCGCCGCGCTCCTTCTGGTGCTGCTCGTCGCGCTGCTGCTGAACGCCGCCCGGATCCAGGTCCTCGACGCCGACAGCCTGGACAACAACCCCGCCAACCGCCGCCTCACGATCGCCCGTTACGACCAGCCGCGCGGCAACATCCTGGTCGGCGGCAGGTCCGTGACCGGTTCGAAGAACACCGGCGAACAGCTCAAGTACGAGCGCACCTACCGCAACGGTCCGCTGTACGCGCCGGTGACGGGCTACGCCTCGCAGACGTACGGCACGACCCTGATCGAGAACGCCGAGGACTCCGTCCTGTCCGGCACCGATTCGATGCTCGCCCCGTTCCCGCTGTGGAACGAGATCACCCGCAGCCAACAGCCCGGCGGTAACGTCGTGACGACCGTCAAGGACTCGATGCAGCGGGCCGCGTACGAGGGGCTCGGCGGCCGGCGGGGCGCGGTCGCCGCCGTCGAACCGTCCACCGGGAAGATCCTGGCGCTGGTCTCGACCCCCTCGTACGATCCCGGCCGGCTCTCGGGCACCGGCCCGTCCGTCACCGACGCCTGGGAGCGGCTGAACGCGTCGAAGAGCCTGCCGATGCTCAACCGGGCGATCCGGCAGACCTATCCGCCGGGCTCCACCTTCAAGGTCGTCACCGCGGCGGCGGCGCTCGACGCGGAGGTCGTCACCGATCCCGACGCGGACACCGACACCCCGTCGCCGTATGTGCTGCCGGGCACCTCGACCACGCTGCCCAACGAGGCACGGGGCTGCGAGGAGGCCTCGCTCGCCGAGGCGATCCGGGTCTCCTGCAACACCGTGATGGCGGACCTCGGGGTGCGGGTCGGGCTCAAGGGCATGGTGGACGCGGTGCAGAAGTTCGGCTTCAACGACACCGGGCTGCGGATTCCCTCGGGAGTGGCGAAGAGCAATTTCGACACCGAGATGACCGACGACCAGCTGGCGCTGTCGTCGATCGGGCAGTTCGACACGACGGCGACCCCGCTCCAGATGGCGATGGTGGCGTCCGCCGTGGCCAACGGCGGTGACCTCATGCGCCCCTACCTGGTCGACCGCACCACCACCCGCGGCGGTACGACCGTCCACCAGAAGGGTTCGCGCACCTACCACCGGGCGATGAACCCGCGCACGGCGATGCAGCTGCGGGACATGATGGTGGACGTCGTGGAGAACGGCACCGGGTCCAACGCCGCGATCGACGGGGTGACGGTCGGCGGCAAGACCGGCACCGCCCAGCACGGCATCGACAACTCGGGCCGCCCGTACGCCTGGTTCATCTCCTGGGCGCAGGCACCGGGTTCGGCGCAGCCGGCCGTCGCGGTCGCGGTGGTCGTCGAGGACGCCGCGGCGAACCGGGCGGACATCAGCGGCGGCGGCAGCGCGGCCCCGATCGCGCGTTCCGTCATGGCGGCGGCGCTGGGCGGCTGACCGTGCCGCGGCGGGCTCGGAAGCCTTCCCGGCGCCCGTGCCCGTGCCTGTGCCCGTGCCTGTGCCTGTGCCTGTGCCCGTGCCTGTGCCCGCCGCGGGCCGGTCAGCCGATCGGCTTGCGCGACTCGGACCGGACCTTGGCGGTGTCCGCCGCCAGCTGCGTCAGGTCGATGGAGCCGGGAGCCTTCACCGCGGTCTCGGGCGTGATCACGGCGACCATGGCCCCGGTGTTCCCGTCGCCCCAGGCGCACATGGGGAAGCTGGTCGTCGTGCCGTTCGTCTTCTGCTGCAGGACCTGGCACTCGACCGTGATGCCGTATCCGTCGGGGGTGAACTTCCTGGCCGGTACGGCAAGGGTCGCGCCGTCCGCCTCCGCGGCCCCCGAGAGCATCTTGCGCCGGGCGAACTCGGGGCTCTTCAGCTGTCCCCACATCCCCGACAGCACGAGCGCACCGCCCTTGGAGGAGGTGTACTGCGCGACGACCGCCTTCGGGTTCCGGATGCTGGGATCGTAGGTGTTCTCGATCTCCTTGCCCTTGTCCCGTGACATGTCGCTGGCCAGCGTGAACTCACCGTCCAGCAGCTTCTGCTCGGCCGTGAGCCGGTACTCCGCCGGCGGGAACCCGCTGCCGGCGACCGACTTCCCGATGTCCATCACCTTGAAAGCGGTGTAGCCGAGACCGCCCACCACCGCGAGTACGGCGACGGTGATCCCGACGACGAGTCCGGTCCGCTTCTTCTTCGGCGGCTGCGCGCCGGGCCACCCGGGCTGTCCGGGAAATCCGGGCTGTCCGGGGACCCCGGGCTGCCCCCATGCTCCCTGCGGCGGAACCTGCTGCTGCGGAGGTCCGTACGAGGGCTGCTGCGGGTAAGGACCGTGCTGGGGCTGCGACTGCGGAGGTCCGTACGGTCCCTGGGGCTGGGGCGGTCCGTACGGCCCTTGGGGCTGGGGCGGTCCGTACGGGCCTTGGGGCGGCTGCGGCGGCATGCTCATGGCACCACGGTACGTCACACATGCGAACGCGAATTCGACCCCGGTGAGTTCGGCCCGACGGCTCCCGCGAGCGCTTCCGCCCCTCAGTCGCCGGACGCGCCCGGCCCGCCCTGCGCTATCGCCTCCTCGACCTCGGCGACCCGGGCCTGCTCCTCCTCCGCGAAGCGGTCCCGGTCCAGTTGTTCGGCTATCTCCTCGTCCTGGGTCATCAGCAGGTCCAGATTGGAGTCGCCCAGGTCGAAGACGCCCATGTCGACGTAGGCCTTCTGGAGCCGTTCGCCCCACAGGCCGATGTCCTTGACGCACGGCACTATCCGGCTGAACAGCAGCTTGCGGAAGAGCTGGAGGAACTCCGAGTGCTCGGAGAGGTCCTTGGCCTCCTGCTTGGCGATGCCGAAGTTCTCCAGCACCTCGACGCCGCTCAGCCGGTCCCGCATCAGGTAGCAGCCCTCGATGACGAACTCTTCACGCTCGCGCAGTTCGGCGTCGCTCAGCTGCTGGTAGTAGTCGCGCAGCGCCATCCGCCCGAACGCGACGTGCCGGGCCTCGTCCTGCATGACGTACGCCAGGATCTGCTTGGGCAACGGCTTGGTGGTGGTGTCGCGGATCATGCCGAAGGCGGCCAGTGCCAGCCCCTCGATGAGGACCTGCATGCCGAGGTAGGGCATGTCCCAGCGGGAGTCGCGCAGGGTGTCGCCGAGCAGCCCCTGGAGGTTGTCGTTGATCGGGTAGAGCATCCCGACCTTCTCGTGCAGGAACCGGCCGTATATCTCCGCGTGCCGGGCCTCGTCCATGGTCTGGGTCGCGGAGTAGAACTTGGCGTCCAGGTCGGGGACGGACTCCACGATCCTGGCCGCGCAGACCATGGCGCCCTGCTCGCCGTGGAGGAACTGGCTGAACTGCCAGGAGGTGTAGTGCTTGCGCAGCTCGCCCCGGTCCTTCTCGGTCATCTTCGCCCAGTGCGGGGTGCCGTACAGGGTCAGGGCTTCGTCAGGGGTGCCGAGCGGGTCGGTGGGGTCGACCTCCAGGGACCAGTCGATGCGCTTGTTGCCGTCCCACTGCTTGTCCTTGCCCTTCTGGTAGAGGGCGAGCAGGCGTTCGCGGCCGTCGTCGTAGTCCCAGCTGAAGCGGGCGGCGCCGGAGGCGGGTACCTGCCACGAGGGTGCGTCGGGGGCGGTGGTGTAGAGGTCGTGTGTCGACACGGACGGCTCCTTCGCCTGGCATGTTTCGGCAATTCCCTTGGCGGTCACGTCAGTTGGCAGGTTCACACGTTGGTAGACGCCGGGTCAACAAGTCGTGCGCGAGGGATTGACGGCCTTACTGACGAGGAGTCTCATAAGGGGTGACCGACGGTAACCCAGGTGTGAGGTGCCTCCAGCCATGACCCCAGTGACCGAACTCGACGTCCAGCTGCTTCGCGACGCGCTCGGCCCGCTCCGGGACCGCGAACAGATCGCCGAGCGGCTGCTCGACTCCTCGGCCAAGCACTCCTTCGACCCGGACAAGGAACTCGACTGGGACTCGGCGATCGAGGACGGCAAGTGGTTCTGGCCGCCCGAGCTGGTCTCGCTCTACGACACTCCGCTGTGGCGGAGGATGTCCGAGGAACAGCGGATGGACCTGTCCCGGCACGAGGCGGCGTCGCTGGCCTCGCTGGGCATCTGGTTCGAGATCATCCTCATGCAGCTGCTTGTCCGGCACATCTACGACCGGCCGGTCACCAGCAATCACGTCCGCTACGCACTCACCGAGATAGCCGACGAGTGCCGGCACTCGATGATGTTCGGCCGCATGATCACCTGGGGCGGGACGCCCGACTACCCGGTGCCGCGCGTCTATCACAACCTCGCGCGGGTGCTGAAGACCGTCTCCACCACCCCCGGTTCGTTCGCCGCGACCCTGCTCGGCGAGGAGATCCTCGACTGGATGCAGCGGCTGACCTTCCCGGACGAGCGCGTCCAGACGCTGGTGCGGGGCGTGACCCGCATCCATGTGGTCGAGGAGGCGCGGCACGTCCGGTACGCCCGCGAGGAGCTGCGCCGCCAGATGGTGACCGCGCCGCGCTGGGAGCGCGAACTGACCCGGCTGAGCTGCGGCGAGGCGGCCCGGGTCTTCTCGGTCTGCTTCGTCAACCCGCGGGTGTACGAGAACGTCGGCCTGGACCGCCACGAGGCCGTCGCCCAGGTGAAGGCGAGCGGTCACCGGGCGGAGGTCATGCAGTCGGGCGCGAAGCGGCTGACGGACTTCTTCGACGACATCGGGGTGCTGAACGGGGTGGGGCGCAGGCTGTGGAAGCGCTCGGGCCTGCTGGCCTGAACCGGCCCGGTACGAGGGAAAGGGCCTAGGCTTCGGCATATGACCCCTGCTGCCGCCTCCGCGCCGCCGGCCCGCGCGTACCGAAGGCTCGGCGTCGAGGAGCGCCGGGCCCAGCTCCTCGGTGCGGCCCTCACCCTCTTCGCCCACCGGGCCCCCGACGAGGTCTCGCTCGACGAGGTCGCGACGGTCGCCGGGGTGTCCCGCCCGCTCGTCTACCGCTACTTCCCGGGCGGGCGCCAGCAGTTGTACGAGGCCGCGCTGAGGTCCGCCGCCGAGCAGCTGATCCTGTGCTTCGGCGAGCCGCCGGTGGGCCCGCCCACCGAGCGGGTGACGCGGGTGCTCGATCGCTACCTCGCCTTCGTCGACGAGCACGACACCGGTTTCAGCGCGCTGCTGCGCGGCGGCTGTGTCGTCGAGACCTCCCGTACGTCGGCGATCGTCGACGAGGTGCGGCGGGCGGCGGCCGAGCAGATCCTGCTGCACCTGGGCAGGGAGGGGACGGCGCCGGGCCCCAGGCTGCGGATGATGGTGCGCACCTGGATCGCGGCCGTCGAGGCGGCGTCGCTGATCTGGCTGGACGAGGGGAAGCAGCCCGACGCTGCGGAGCTGCGCGACTGGCTGGTGGACCAGCTGATCGTGCTGCTGGCCGCCACGGCTGCGACGGACCGGGAGACCGCCTCGGTGGTGGCGGCACTGCTGCCGCTGGAGACCGCCGGGGGGCCGGCCGGGCGGCTGGCAGAGCGGCTGGTGCCGGTGCTCGGCGAGGCGGCCCATCTGCTCCCCGAGAGCTGATCGGTCAGACTGAAACCGTGCGAAGCGAGAACACCGCCTTCACCGGCGGCCCCCTGGACGGGCGGGTACTGCCCGTCCTCGTCGGCCCGACCGGACATCCGCCCAAGTGGTACGAGGTCCCGGTGCCGGCCACCGACGGCGGGCCGGCCACCGTGTACGCGTACCGCAGGGTTCCGGCCGGTCACAGCAAGCGGCTGGGGCTGCCGCGCGGCTGGGTGTACGAGTACGCCCCCGAAGGCCGCGAGCGGCACAGCCCCAAGTGGCCCTGGTCGAAGCCGGGCTGAGGGTACGGGGCAGGGTGGGGAGGCGGGCGCCCGGTCGGTCTAAGATCGACGCTCCGGTGCTCAGGCACGGTCAGCGAGGGGGGTGCGCCATGGAGGCGCTGCGTCAGGACGATCCACGCCGCTTCGGCCCGTACACCGTGCTGGCACGGCTGCGCGAAACCGCGAGCGCCGTTCAGTACCTCGCGCACGTCGCGGCCTCGCAGGACGCGGTGGTGATCACCGCCGCCCGGCCCGAACTCGCCGCGCTGCCCGCCTTCCGGCGCCGTTTCCAGGCGGAGGCCGACACCGCGGACCGCCTGACCGGCGACTGGACCCCGCCGCAGCCGGCCGGCGCGGACGACACCCCGGACGACGCTGCGGACGACACCCCGAACACCGCTGCGGACGAGTCCCCGGATGAGGACCTGCTGTGGACCGCGGGCCCGTACGTACCCGCGCTGACACTCGCCGAGGCGATCGGGACCACCGGACCGCTGCCCGAGCGCGCCGTGCGGATACTGGGCGCGGGCATCGCCGAGACCCTCTCCCGGGTGCACGCCACCGGAGCCGTGCTCCAGGGCCTGGCTCCCCGGACGGTGCTGCTCGCCGGGGACGGGCCGCGGCTCACCGCGTTCGGCCCGCTGGGCGCGGCGGCCGCCGCCGAGGCCCGGCCCGGCGGCCAGTTGTCCGTACGGCTCGGCTATCTGACCCCGGAACAGGTGGCGGGCGAGGAGCCCGGACCGGCTTCCGACCTCTTCGTGCTGGGCCTGCTGCTGGCGTACGCGGCGACCGGCACCACCCCGCTCGCCGACGGCCCGGCCGCCGAGGGCGCCGAACGGATCGCCCGCACCGCTCCCGAACTCGGCGCGGTTCCGGAGGAGTTGCGCGACCTGGTCGCCCGCTGCCTGGCGAAGTCCCCCGCCGACCGGCCGAGCGCCGGAACGGTGGCGGCCGAGCTGGCCCTGGAGGGCGCGGCGGGCATGGCGAAGGGCGGCTGGCTGCCCGAGGCACTGGCTGCCGCGGTGGCGGAGCAGGGGGCCCGGGCACGGGAGGCGGTCGCATCCGGCCGCCCGATCGACGGACCGGTACCCGCATCCTCCGAGGGACCTGCCGAGGGTCCTGCCGATACCCCGGTGGGCGCCCCGGTGGATGCCGCGCCCGAGGGACCGGTCGACACCCCGCCGAGCGAGCCGGCCGACACCCCGCCGGGCGCACCGGCCGATGCTCCCGCCCCTGCCGCCGCCGGACCACTCCCGACCGCAGCCCCTCTCCCTCTCCCCCTCCCGGACACGCAGACCGCCCAGTTCGGGAACCTCGGGCGCCAGGCCTCCAGGACCGACCGCCCGACGACCCAGCTGTCCGTCCCGCCCGAGCTGACCGGACATCCGGCAGCCCCGGCAGCGGCAGCACCCACCCCGCCGGCTCTCCCCGCCGGACCCGCCGGACCCGCCGGACCCGCCTCGGCCATGCCCGGCGGGGTGCCTGCCGTGCCCCCGCCGATGGTTCCGCCGGTCCCGCTGCCGGTGCCCGCGGGGCGCGCCGTCTCGTCCGTACGGTCCTCCTCCCCCGACACCAACCGGCGCACTCTGCTCATCGGGCTCGCCGCCGGGGCCGCCGGCCTGGTCGTCGGTGGCGGCGGCGCGCTGGCGCTGGGCGGCGGTGACAGCGGGAGTACGGACGACCCCAAGCCCGCGCCGGGCCACAGCGGTCCCACCGTCGCCGGACTGCCGCCGCAGCCCCGCTGGGTGTACACGCTCCCGGCGGCGGAAGAGGCACCGCTCACCGCCGCCGTCTGGAACGACCGGCTGCTGGTACTGACCGGCAGGAGCGGCGCGACCGCCGTCGACCTGCACACCGGACGCCGGGCCTGGGACAACGCGGACGCCGCCGAGGGGAGCACCGCCCTCCCCGCCGGCAAGAACCTCTGCTTCGTCGCCACCCCCTCCGGGTTCCTCTGGCTGTCGCCGAAGGACGGAAAGACCGCGCACCGGGTGGAGCACGCGGACCTCTCCGCCGGAACACCGAAGCTCTCCGCGCCGGAGATCGTCGGCTCGTCCGGTCCGGTGGTCTGGTTCACCGGCTCCGAGAAGGTCACCGTCAAGGCCCCGCCGCCGAAGAAGGGCAAGAAGCGCGGCAAGGACAAGCAGGTCGTCAGGGCCTATCTCTTCGCGTACGACATCGTGCGGCGCGAGCAGCTGTGGCGGGCCCCGGTGCCCGCCGGACGCGGCCCCGGCACCCCCGTACACCGGCTGATCGCGGTCCGTCAGGACGATCTGGTGGTACGTCAGAGCCCGGCCACCCTCGCCCCCGGCGACGTACGGGCGGCCAAGGGCAAGGCGGTCTTCCGGAGCTTCGACCGCAGGACCGGCAAGGCCCTGTGGACCAAGCAGTTCGGCACGGTCGCCCCGGACGCGGCGGCCCTGGGCGACGACCGGGGCCTGCTGTACGCGGCGGTGGGCGACGACCTCCAGGCGTTCGAGACCCCGGCCGGCAAGCCGAAGTGGACGCTGAACGGCACCGGCGGCACCCCGTACGGCACACCCGTCGCCACCGGAGCCGTACTCCACACCACCAACCGCAACCAGGAGGTGGGCGCGGTCGAACGGGAGACCGGCCGACTGCGCTGGCGCCGCTCGACGGAGGCCGCGATCGGCACCGCCGCCCCCGCCGTCACCCTCAGCACGACCGGCCGCACCCTGCTGGCCGCGGACGGTTCCCAGGTCACCGCGTTCGCCGCCGAGGACGGCCGGCGACTGTGGAAGTTCCAGGACATCGGCACCCAGGACCCGAAGGGCCCCACGGTCACCGCCCCGTACCGGGTCCTGACGACCGGCCGGACCGCCGTCGTACAACGCGGCCGGATCTTCTACGCGTTCCCGGTCGCCTGACCGAACAGCCCGTCGATCCAGGCGCCTATGCACAGCCTCGAACCCGGTGGCCAGGTCCCCGCTGGAAGCAGGAGCAGATCAGCCCGCTGTCGCCGTCGCCCCGGTCGTAGCTGTAGCTGCGGCGCACCGGCGGCGGGTCGCGCCGATCGGGGGTGGCGAGCCGCACATGCGAATCCAGTGCGTGACCTTGCCGTTGGGGTCTGTGGCGAAGTGTTCGCGGTGATCTGGCAACCGACCCCGTTCGCTGCCCTGGTTCCCGATCTGCTGAACACCGCCCCGGGCTAGATCCCCAAACGCCGACCCTCTGCCGCAGCAATACCTACCGCCGGGGAACCCATCACAACAGATCTTCAATTCAACGCATCTTCTCAAATCCTCAAGACCTAGCGGAAATTTGCCGCAGTTCGCTGATCATGTCGAATAAATCCCTAGGGATACTCGACAGCACCCCGCCAGCGCAACTGTGCAGGAGCCGAGCCGCCTCTCTCAATTCCGATACATCGCACCCTTCCTCCAGAGCAGCCGCGACCATTCCGAGTGGAGGTCCGATCTCCACCTCAACATCTGGGGGGAGGGAGTCGAAGTACGACATGTCATCGCCGAATACGAAGTCAACGAGTCGTACCGCAGCGCACCGCAAAGCGTCTTCATCTGATGCCAGCGACATCCGCCCCACCCGCCCCCTTAACCAATATGATCGATGCCCAGTCGATCCAATCGCGACTGGCAGGTGCCCACGCATGGATGGGCTGGAGAACCATGAGCAGTGCCGCCTGATTTCAGACCTCTCACACGAACGGCTTCCGTTACCCCATTCAGCAACGCCGACTCACCCTCCGCACGTTCGGCGAGAACCAGGCACATCGTTTCCGCACGGCCAATATGTCCGCGCTTCCCAACTGTTCGCACAGCGCGGTCCAGGAGGCCACCCAACTCAAGATCTGCGGCATCGACCCAGTGGCGTAGTTCGGGCGCTCGGAAGGGGTCGCCTTCGGCGGCGGCGATGTGGCCGTTCTTCGTGTTCCGGGCCTGGCCGGTGTCGATGGCGAGGTCGACGAGTTGCGTTCTACCCACACTCCCCAAGCAGGCCGTCACAACATACACACATTCCGCCATGTGCATGCCGGAGATCGCGGAAAGGCTCGCGCAACCGAACGAATCGAGTCACGGGGCTCGGACTCTCGGAAACTTCGGCAGGCGCCGACGAACCTCGAACACTCCAGCGACTGCCGCGCCCGGCTCACAGGCAGACCCACCCGGAGCCCGCCCACGGCCTTCCGGGCGACCCGCCCGCCGCCACACCGCTCGGTTCTTGCATCTCCGGACCACGAGTGACCGTATTGATGCGTTGCGCTCACATATGGGGTAGTCCCATGATCGCCCCGTCATCGGAGGTGATGTCGTGTCAGGCGGAGTCTCGCGTACGGTCTGCACCGCGGCCCTGGCGGCGCTCGTCGTGGCCTCGCCGGCGGCCGCCGCGCCCGCGGCCCCCGGCCCCGCCGCGCCCGCGGGGGCGAACCGGAGTGTCGCTCAGCTCCTTTCCGAGCTGCGGCAGTTGTACCAGCGGGCCGAGGAGGCCACCGAGACGTACAACGGGACCAACGCGGAGCTGAAGAAGCGCGCGGCGCAGGCGAAGAAGCTCGACGCCGCTCTCGTCGCAGCCCGGACCGCGCTGGCCGACAGCCGCGACGAGGCCGGGCGGCTGGCACGGGAGCAGTACCAGGGGCGGTCCGACTTCTCCGCGTATCTGCGGCTGCTGCTGGCCCGGGACCCCGAACACCTGCTGGACCAGGAACATGTGATCCGGCGTGCGGCGGCCGGGCGGGCGGCGACGGTGAAGCGGCTGACCGGTGCCGAGAAGCACGCCGACGAGCTGGCCACCGAGTCCCGCAAGGTGCTCGACCGGCAGCAGGTCCTGGCGGCGAAGCAGAAGAAGCAGCGGGACACGGTCCGGGCCCGGCTGAAGGCCGTCGAGTCGATGCTGGCCACGCTCTCCGGCGCACAGCTCACCGAGCTGTCCCGGCTCGAACAGCGGGACGTGGAGAAGGCGCAGGGCGCGCTGGCCGCCTCGGGGGCGCTCTCCTCGACACGGCCGCCGTCCGCGGCGGGCGGGGAGGCGGTGCGGTACGCGATCGGGCAGGTCGGCAAGCCGTACGTGTGGGGCGCGGAGGGGCCGGACTCGTTCGACTGCTCGGGGCTCACCTCGCAGGCCTGGGCCAGGGCGGGCCAGGTCATTCCGCGGACGTCGCAGGAGCAGTGGCGGCAGCTGCGGAAGGTCCCGGTGAACGCGCTGCGCCCCGGTGACCTGGTGATCTACTTCCCGAAGGCCACCCATGTGGCGATGTACATCGGCAACGGCCTGGTAGTGCAGGCGCCCCGGCCGGGCTCGCGGGTGAAGGTCTCGCCACTGGCGTCGAATCCGCTGCTCGGCGCCGTACGGCCGGACCCGCGGAGCGCGCCGCTGTCCACGTACAGGGCGCCGCGGCTCCCGCAGGGGGCCTCTTCGGGCCCGGACACGGGATACAGCTCGTCGTCGGCCCCCGGGCAGTGACCGGCGGTCCTCGGAACACGGGCGGGACCGGCGGTCCTCGGAACACCGGCGGGGCCGGGTCCGGTCGGTCGCCCGACGGAGCCCGGCCCTGCCGCGGTGATCAGGCGGTCGGCGCCGCGCCGGAGACCTCGGCGAGGTACGCGTTGGTCTTCTCGGGGTCGAAGAAGAAGTTGTCGAAGTCCGCCGGGTTGTCGAAGCCGTTGGCGAAGCGGTCGGCGACCGGCTGGAGCTGACCGGCGGCGCCGATCAGGTTCAGTACGTGCTCCGGCGGTACGCCGAGCATCGCGTTGGTCCACTTCACGACGTGCTGCGCGGTGTCCCAGTAACGGTCGAACGTGGCCTGCATCCACTCCGCGTCGAACTCCCGGTCGCCGTGCTCGATGATCGAGTCCAGGTACGCGTTGGCGCACTTGGAGGCCGAGTTGGAGCCCTGGCCGGTGATCGGGTCGTTGGCGACGACGACATCCGCGACGCCGAGCACCAGGCCGCCGCCGGGCAGCCGGCCGATCGGCTTGCGGACGGTCGGGGCGTAGCGGCCCGCCAGGGTGCCGTTGGCGTCGGTCAGTTCGACCTTGGTGGCGCGGGCGTACTCCCACGGTGTGAACCGCTCCATGAGCTCCAGCGTCTTCGCCAGGTGCTCGGAGGGGTCCTTGATGCCCTGGAACGCGTCGAGCGGGCCGCCCGGGACGCCCTCCCAGAACAGGATGTCGGCGCGGCCGGACGTGGTCAGGGTCGGCATCACGAAGAGCTCGCCGACGCCGGGGACCAGGTTGCAGCGGACCGCGTCGAAGTCGGGGTGCTCCGGGCGCGGGCCCATGCCGTGGACGTACGCGACGGCCAGGGCGCGCTGCGGGGCGTCGAACGGCGAACGCGAGGCGTCCCGGCCGAACATGGAGACCAGCTCGCCCTTGCCCGCGGAGACCATCACCAGGTCGTAGGTGCGGGAGAAGTAGTCCAGGTCGGAGACGGCCGCGCCGTGGATGACGAGCTGTCCGCCGCGCTGGGCGAACGTCTCCATCCAGCCGGCCATCTTCACGCGCTGGTCGACGGACTGGGCGAAGCCGTTCAGCCTGCCGACCCAGTCGACGGCGCGCGAGGAGTCCGGGGCCGCGACGGAGATGCCGAGGCCCTCGATGCGCGGGGCCTGGGACTCCCAGAAGTTGAGCTGGTAGTCACGCTCGTGCTGGAGCGCGGTGTGGAACATGCACTGCGTCGACATGACCCGGCCGGAGCGGATCTCGTCGGCGGTGCGGTTGGACATCAGGGTGACTTCGTACCCTCTGGACTGCAGTCCGAGAGCGAGCTGGAGCCCGGACTGACCGGCTCCGACTATGAGTATCTTCCGCATCGCGGTTCTCCGTTACGTATTGCGTTCGAGCTATGCCGGGGTGGCGTCGAGGGCGAGGCCGACCAGGGCCAGCAGCGACTCGACGACCGTGATCCTGTTACGCGCGTCCATGATCACAACAGGCACGTTCGGCGGGACCGTCAGGGCCTCCCGGACGTCCTCGGCATCGAACCCGGGCGTTCCCTCGAAGTGGTTGACGGCCACGATGTACGGCAGCCCGCAGCTCTCGAAGTAGTCGAGGGCGGGGAAGCAGTCGGCGAGCCGGCGGGTGTCGGCCATCACCACGGCGCCGATCGCACCGCGCACCAGGTCGTCCCACATGAACCAGAAGCGCTGCTGGCCCGGTGTGCCGAACACGTACAGCACCAGGTCGTCGTCGAGCGTGAGCCGGCCGAAGTCCATGGCGACCGTCGTGGTGACCTTGTCGGGCGTCGCGGAGAGGTCGTCGGTCTCCTCGCTGGCCTCGGTCATCATCGCTTCGGTCTGCAGCGGGGTGATCTCGGAGACCGACCCGACGAAGGTCGTCTTGCCCACGCCGAACCCGCCCGCGACCACGATCTTCGTGGCGATCGGGGCCCTGGTGTGGTCGAGCTGCCAGGCCTGGAGCGATTCCTCGGCCTGGTCCCTGGCGCCCGGCTGACGCGGGGCGAAGAGCGGCGACTCAGAGACGGCGGAGTCCATTGAGCACCCTTTCGAGCAGTGCGCGGTCGGGCTGGCCGGTGCCGTGACCGGTCCCGTACACGCGGATCTTTCCTTGGTCGGCCAAGTCGCTGAGCAGCACCCGGACCACGCCGAGCGGCATCTTCAACAGGGCCGAGATCTCCGCGACGGTACGCATCCGGCGGCAGATTTCGACGATGGCCTGGAGCTCCGGCATGATGCGGCCGGCCAGGTTGCCGTTGGTCAGCTCGCGGCGCTCCTCGGGCGCTTCGAGCGCGGCGACGAACGTCTCGACGAGCAGGACGTGGCCGAAGCGGGTGCGTCCGCCGGTGAGGGAGTACGGGCGGACCCGTGCGGGCCTTCGGTCGGCCCCGCGGACGGGGAGCCTGCGGGCGGTTTCAGCAGCGGGCTTCACTGGGTGCTCTCCATCGATTTGCGCAGTTCACTGCGGAGTTCGGGGGTGAGTACGTGTCCGGCCCGGCCGACGAAGAGCGCCATGTGGTAGGCGATGACGCTCATGTCGCAGTCCGGCGTGGCGTGCACTCCGAGGAGTGAGCCGTCGCTGATCGACATGACGAAGACGCTGCCTTCGTCCATGGCGACCATCGTCTGCTTGACGCCGCCGCCGTCCATCAGCTTGGCGGCGCCGATGGTGAGGCTGCCGATGCCGGAGACGATGGTGGCCAGATCGGCGCTGGAGCCTCTGGGGCCGCCCTGGCCGCCGCCGGCCGGGGCGGCCAGGTGACCGGGGTCGGAGGAGAGCAGCATCAGCCCGTCTGACGAGACGACGGTGACCGAGTGGACCCCTGGCACCTCCTCCACGAGATTGCTCAGCAACCAGTGAAGGTTACGGGCCTCGGTGCTCAGCCCGAATGTGCTGGGCGCAGTCAACTGCGTGCCTCCTCGACTGTGTCCCCCGTCTCGTCGGTCCGATCGGTCCGGCCGCCATCGAGGCCGGCCGCCCCACTGTGTTCGGTCTGTGCGGCGGTTCCCGGGAGCGTCCGGGTGGCCGTGGTCTCCGCGATCTCCGCCTCGACGTCCCGGCGGCCGTCCTTCGCGCCCTGGTGGAAGCCGCCGAGCCGGCGGCGCAGCGCCTCCTTGTCCAGGCTGCTCTTGCGCTCGGCGGTGGGTGCCGTGGCGGGCTTGACGACCTTGGGGGTGCGCTTGGGCAGCCCCTTGTCGGTGATGCGTTCGGCGGGCTGCTGGGGCTGGGACCGCTGCTCCGGCTGCCGGGGGCCGGGCAGGGCGTCGGCCACGGGCGTGGCGGCCGGCGCGGCGGGGTGCGGCTCCGGGGTCTCGTCCGCGGCACGCTCATGGCGGTCGGGGCCGATGGCGTACGGGGCGGGCACATCGGCCCGGGGGACGTCCGCGGACTCCGGCACCACGGGGAGCCGGACCTGCATCGTGACCTCGGACTCCGCCTCGGCCGGGGCCTGCGCCCGGGCCGGGGCGGGCTCGGGGGCGGGTGCGGCGACCGGCTCGGGAACGGCGGGCCGGGCGGCGGGGGCCGGTTCGGCCTCCGCCTCGCGGATCGTCTGCTCGGCGGCGGCGATCAGCGGGTCACCGGGCAGCCCGAGGGTACGGGTCGGCAGGGCGTTGGAGTTGGCTTCGGCGACCGACCCCGGCAGGTTCAGCGCGGGGGCGTCCCCCGGGATCTTCACCGGCGGCGGGGTGGCGGCCGGGGGCGCCTTCGGCAGCAGGGCCTGGGGCAGCACGACGACCGCCGTGATCCCGCTGCCCTTGTGCTCGCGCAGCTTGACCCGGACGCCGTGGCGCGCGGCCAGCAGGGAGGTGACCTGGAGGCCGAGGCCGGCCCCGTCCGCGCTCTGCTCGCCCGCCTCGAAGAGCGTCGGGTCGGCGAGCCGGGTGTTGAGTTCGCCCATCCGTACGGTCGACATCCCGATGCCCTCGTCCTGGACGGAGAGCATCACCTCGCCGCTCTCCAGCAGCCAGCCGGAGAGCTGGACGTGGGAGTCGGGCGGCGAGAAGGAGGTGGCGTTCTCCAGGAGTTCGGCGACCAGGTGGCTCAGGTCGTCGGCGGCGAAGCCGGCGATCTGGGCGTGCGGCGGCAGGGACTGGATGGTGACCCGCTCGTACCGCTCGATCTCCGAGACGGCCGCGCGCAACACGTCGACCAGCGGGATCGGTCCCGCGTGTCCGTGGCCGTGCTCGGCGCCCGCGAGGACCAGCATGTTCTCGCTGTGCCTGCGCATGACGGTGGCCATGTGGTCGAGCTTGAAGAGGGTGGCGAGCCGCTCCGGGTCGTGCTCCCGCTCCTCCAGGCTCTCGATGACCCCGAGCTGACGCTCGACCAGGCCGAGGGTACGCAGCGAGAGGTTGACGAAGGTGTGGTGGACCGTGTTCTTCAGCCGCTCCAGCTGGGTGGTGAGGTCGGAGGCCAGGACCTGGAGCTCGGCGCGCTGGACGGTGAGGGTCTCGCGGCCGGCGATCAGCTCGCCGTGCTCGGCCCGGAGGGTCTCGTAACGGCCGTTGAACTCGGTCAGGAGTCCCTGGAGCCTGCCGTGCAGGCTGTTGAGGGACCGTACGACCTGGGCGAACTCGTCGTTGCGGCCGGTGTAGCGGATCGGTTCGGCGGTGTCGGGCTCGGTGGCGAGGCGGGCGGCGCCGATCCGCAGCACGGCGAGCGGCTGGGTGAGGGTGCGGGCCACGGCGGTCGAGACGCCGACCGCGATCAGCAGGCAGCCGCCGAGCAGCGCGATACGCAGTTCGAGCGCGGTGACGTCGTCGTCGCGCAGCTGCTCCAGGCGCCGGATCTGTTCGGTACCGAGGGCCGACTCGACGCTGCGCATCCGGTCGATCCGCGCGGAGAGCGCCGCCTCGGCCTTCTTGCGGTTGGTCCCCTGGTCGGAGTCGGACAGCTCGGGGCGGTCGGTGAGGGAGTTGAGGTACTTCTCCGCGCTGTTGACCTCGGGCCCGGTGACGGTGGACGACAGCTTGTCGCGGGCGGTGGAGCCGGCGGCCTGGTCGAAGTCGGCGAGCGAGCCGAGTTCACGGACCCGGGCCTGCTGGGCGGCGGCGCTCAGCTCGTCGCGGGTGCGGTCGTCCTTGTCGTTGCCGCCGTCCTGGTTCTGCACCGGCAGTCCGGTCACCGGGTCGAGCTGCGGGACCGAGACCGTACGGGGGACGGAGAGCGCGGCGATCAGCAGCCCGCGGGTGGCGGAGGCCTGCTCGGTGGCCTGTCCGAGGGCGAGCGGGGCGCGGGTGGCCTCAGCCGCGCGCGGCGGGGTCTTCTCGGCGAGCTCGTCGGCGAGCTCGTGGAGCTTGGCGATGACCTCGGAGTAGGCCTGGTGGGCCTCCAGCGCGGTGCCCTTGCCGCTGAGCGCGTCGCGGCGCAGCGACGGGATGGTGGAGAGGTCGCGGCGCAGTGCGGCCGGGGCCGTGGCGCGGATCTCGTCGACCCGCTGGTCGACCCGGGCGCTGTGGCCCCGGGAGTCGTCCTTGCCGCCGGACGCCTGGTCACGTCCGGCCGCGATCCGGGCGGTGACCTCGTCGCGCTCGTCCGCGAGGGCGTGGGCGAGGGCGGTGGCCTGCTGGTTCAGCTCGGCGAGGGTGACCAGCCGCTGCGATTCGTTCAGTTCGGAGGAGGCGGCGAGGATCGCGGGCGTGCCCGCGGCGATGACGGTGATGCCGACCACCGCGACACCGGCGACCAGCCGGCTCCGTACGCGCACGGTGCGCCGGGTGCTCTCGCTCCCGGCAGGTGCCGGTGGCGTCACCCCGGAACCGCTCTGCTTGCCGCCCTTGCTCCGAGGCCGCTTCTTCTGCACCGGTGCTCGCAATCTTGACTCGTCCGCCCTTGAAGCAGAGGTGACGCACGGTCACATATAACGAGCGCCCCGACCCCTGGTACGGCTTCTGACCATTCCAGTGCTTTTGAGAGGGGGGCGTGCATCAACCACTCCGCCACCTGAACGAGTGAACATCACTCCCGAGTTGGCAAACAAGTTTGCCCCGGGGGCCCCTCGGCCACACCTGGTCCGTCGGCTGGAACTTCCGCGCAGGCTTTGGCAGGATGCCCGCCCGCACGCCCTACGGAGCCGTTCCTTCCGCTCCGGCCACTCGTCTGACCTGCTGGTGCAGGCCAATACCGGCCAGGTGCAGGGCTCGTGAAGGCGCCGTGCAGACTGGTCGCATGCGCATCGAACTGGCCACCGCCGCCGGCAGCCCGGAACGCCCGAACGAGGACTGGGCGGCCACCGCACTTCCCGCTTCCGGCCAGGGTGGAACGCTGGTCGTGCTCGACGGGGTGACGCCGCCCCGGGGCGACGACGGGTGTGTGCACTCGGTCCCCTGGTTCACCGCCCGACTGGGCGGCGCACTGGTCGAACTGTCCGGTTCGCGGCGGGATCTGACCCTTCAGGAGATCCTGGAAGTGTCCATCCGACGCACCGCCGACACGCACCGTTCCCTGTGTGACCTTTCTCACGTACGTACGCCTCAGGCGACGGTCGTCATGGCGCGCTGGGACGACACCGGGGTCGAGCACCTGGTGCTCTCCGACTCCGTACTGTTGTTCGAGGCGCACGACGGGAGTGTGCGCCCCCTGCTCGACGACCGGCTCGACCGCCTGCCGCCCGGCTCGCTGAGCACCGAGGCGATCGCCGACTCCGGGTTCCGGAACAAGGAGGGCGGCTTCTTCACCGCCGCCGCCGACCCCTCCGTGGCGGCCCGCGCGGTCACCGGGCACACCCCGCGCGACCGGGTGCGGGCGATCGCCGCACTGACCGACGGGGCGTCCCGCTGGACCGAAATGTTCCACGAGGGCGACTGGGCGGACTGCCTCGGGGTGCTCCACAAGGACGGGCCCCAGGGGCTGATCGACCGGGTCAGGGCCCTGGAGGACGCGGACACGGAGCGCGTCCGGCTGCGCCGCGGCAAGACCCATGACGACGCGACGGCGGTCTACGCGGTGCTGTGACGGCGCACCTGGAGGCCGGACCGGCGGGCGTCAGTCCTCGGCGCGGGCGTTCAAGTGGTGCAGCAGCCGGGCCAGTTCGGCCACCTCCGACCGGTCCCAGTCGTCGAGCTTGCGGACGTAGCGCTCCCGGCGGGCGTCGCGCACGCTGCGGTAGCGGGCCAGCCCCTCGGCGGTGAGGTGGACGAGAAAGGCCCGGCCGTCCGCCGGATCGGGTTCACGGGCCACCAGTCCGAGGCCTTCCAGGGCGCGCAGTTGACGGCTCATGGTCGCCTTGCCCACCCCGAAGTAGGCCGCGAGATCGGTGGCCCGCTGCTGCCCGGCCGACTCCAGCCGGACGAGCAGTCCGTACGCGGCGGCCTCCAGTTCCGGATGGACCTCGCGCGCCATCTCCCCGGAATTGGACCGTGCCCGGCGCAGAAAGACGGCCAACTCCCGCTCCAGGGCAAGGAATGCGTGGTCCACACCACTTCCGCCGGTCGCGCCGGGTTCACTACCGCTTCCGCTCCCGTGCACGTCAACACCCCTCGTGAGCTTTCCTGTCGCTGAAAATTTCTTTCGCCGCTGGTCATCGCCGCAGCTCCGCCAGTATTTCGCAGGCGTAGACCAACGGCAGCTACCAGGCCCCCTTCCGCAGCACGGGTCTACGTGCGTAGCGTCAGTCCTGGCATGTTCACACCATCACATGCCCGCAGGGGTCCGTTACGCGTCCCCCTGGGATCAGCACGTCCCCCCACCACGTCCTCGGAGGCACTCCCATGCCGGTGCTCAGATCCACTTCCAAGACGTCCCGCCGCTCGCGCTTCGCGGCGGCCGGGACGCTGCTCGCAGCCCTTTCGCTCCTCCTCACCCTGCCCGGCGCGGCGAGCGCCGCCGGCTCCCACGACGCGGCCGCCAAGAAGCCCGCCCGCGGCACGGCCACGATGGGCATGGGTGTCGTCGCCCACGACGGCCAGGGCGGACTGCCGCGGGACACCCGCGCCGTCCAGACCGAGGGCGTGGACGTCTCCGGCCACCAGGGCAACGTCGCCTGGTCGACGCTCTGGAACAGCGGAGTGAAGTGGGCCTACACCAAGGCCACCGAGGGCACGTACTACAAGAACGAGTACTTCGCCCAGCAGTACAACGGCTCGTACAACGTCGGCATGATCCGCGGCGCGTACCACTTCGCCACCCCGAACACCACGAGCGGCGCCGTCCAGGCCAACTACTTCGTGGACAACGGGGGCGGCTGGTCGCGGGACGGCAAGACGCTGCCCGGCGTGCTCGACATCGAGTGGAACCCGTACGGCGACCAGTGCTTCGGCCTGAGCCAGGCCGGCATGGTCTCCTGGATCCGCGACTTCGTGAACACGTACAAGGCGCGCACCGGACGCGACGCGGTCATCTACACCGCGACCAGCTGGTGGAAGACCTGCACCGGCAACAACGCGGGCTTCGGCGCGACCAACCCGCTGTGGGTGGCCCGCTACGCCGCCACGGTCGGTGAGCTCCCGGCCGGCTGGGGCTTCTACACGATATGGCAGTACACCTCGTCCGGCCCCACCGTCGGCGACCACGACCGCTTCAACGGTGCCCTCGACCGCGTGCAGGCTCTCGCCAACGGCTGAGTCCGCCCGCCGCGTCCTCGCGGCCCCGTCGCTCCACACCGCAGAGCCCCGGTGATCCGCCGGGGCTCTCACCTTTGCCCCCGCCGACCGGCGGTTTCCACTCTCCGGGCCCACGACGGACCCCATATACACCGGGTGTATACCCCCTATGTATAGTCCTTCTCTGCCGCACACCGTGCGCCTTGTACAGCTGTTCAGCAACGGAGGAGTGACCCGCCTTGTCCATGAAGACGAAGTCGATCGGTACGGGGTTGGCCGCCGCCCTTGTGACGGCGCTCACCCTCACGCTGAGCGGGTGCTCCATGCAGACCACCGCCCCCGCCTCGGCCCGCGGTGACGCCGGCTCCGACGCCAAGGGCTCCTTCGGCCCGGTGGACTGCCGCAAGGCGAAGTGCATAGCGCTGACCTTCGACGCGGGACCGGGCGAGGACACCCCGCACCTGCTGGACATCCTCAAGGAGAAGAAGGTCCACGCGACCTTCTTCCTGCTGGGCAAGAACCACGTCAAGAAGCACCCCGACACCGTGCGCAGGCTCGCCGCCGAGGGGCACGAGGTGGCCAACCACACCTGGACCCACCAGGTCCTGACCGACCGCAAGCCGGCCGAGATACGGGCCGAGCTGGAGAAGACGCAGAACGCGATAGCGGACATCACCGGCAAGAAGCCGCGCCTGATGCGCCCGCCGCAGGGCCGCACCGACGACACCGTCTCGGACATCAGCAAGGACCTGGGACTCTCCCAGATCCTGTGGAGCGCCACGGCGAAGGACTACTCCACGACCGACTCGGCGCTGATCAAGAAGCGCATCCTGGACCAGGCGAGCAAGGACGGCGTCATCCTGCTGCACGACATCTACAAGGGCACGGTGCCCGCGGTGCCGGGCATCATCGACGAGCTGAAGAAGCAGGGCTACACCTTCGTCACCGTCCCGCAGCTGATGGCTCCCGCCGAGCCGGTCCCTGGGACCATCTACCGCCCCTGAGCCGGCGGCGGACGACCGGAGGACCCCCGGCGCGCGGTGCGCCGGGGGTCCGGTCGTTCCTGGCGGGCTTCGGCCGTCAGCCGCAGTTGCCCGCGGGCCGCTCCCGGGTCACCAGGTCGGTCCAGCCGGTGGTGCCGTCGATCCACACCACCCGTCGGCCGCCGTCGGCCGCCGCGCCGGACTGCTCGCCGCGGTTGCAGGAGACCCGCTGGACGCGTGATCCGTCCGGGGTCAGCTGCCACAGCTTGGGCAGCGTCTCGTTGCGGTACGCCGTGTCCGGGGTCTGTGCCGTCACGGTGAGTGCCTCGTCGGACGCCGTCAGGTCGTACGCGAAGAGCGCGCCGTCACCGGTCTCCGGGCTGATGTCCTTGAGCCCGGTGCCGTCCGGGGCCGACCGGCGCACCGCCATCTGCCCCTGGTCCTCGACCTCGTCGACCAGCCACACCACGGAGTCCTTGGTGACCGCGGTCTGTCCTAGCGCCTGCGGGGTGCCGCTCTGCGGCAGCAGCTTCGTCTTCCCGGTGGTCACGTCGAACACCTCGACGCCCAGCTCGTACTCCGTCTCGCCCGGGTAGAGCTTCCCGTAGGCGATCGTGGAGCCCTTGACAGAGCCGACCGCGGTGGAGAGGTGGTACCTGCCGCCGTCCACGTAGGCCTGCTTGCCGGTCCGGGTGTTCACATAGCCGACGTGCCGGCTGCCGAACGGGTCGTACTCGGTGAAGACCACCAGGTCGCCGTCGACCCGCAGCCCCTCGACGCCGGTGAAGGACGACCAGACGGTCTTGACCGGACCGCCCGCGACCGGACGGCTCAGGATGTCCACGCTGGTGTCGCCGAAGGCCGCCCAGACCACGGTCCTGCCGTCGGTCGCCGGATAGACGTGGTAGCGGCCGTCGTTGGGGCTGATCGGCTTGGGCGCGCCCTTGCCGTCGGTGCGTCCGGCATAGACGGAGTACGGCTCCGAGCCGTCGTCGTTCGACTTCGACGTGGCCCACCAGCCGCCGCCCGCGCCGACGCCGGTACCGGTGATGTTGAGCTTGCCGAAGAGCTTGTCGGAGTCGACGCCGAGCGCCTTCTCCCAGCCGGGGACGATTCCGTGGGCGTCGAACGCCCGCTTGACGACGGCCAGTTGCTTCTTCGTCACGCCCAGCTCCCTGGCTGCCGCGACGGTGGCGTCGCGGCCCTCGGTGAAGCCGTCGAGCGGGGTCAGGTAGGCGTCGAGCGCCCGGTAGGCGATCCTGTCGGCGAGCTCGGCGCCGAGGTCCTCGCGGATGTCCCAGAGGGCGCCGGAGTAGATCGTGGAGTTGAGGTGCACCCCGCCGTTGTCCGTGGAGAAGGCCACGCCGAGGAAGTTCTTCGAGGTGGTGGCGCCGTCGTTGAGGTCACGGAAGGCACAGGCGCGGGGCGCGGTGGTGCGGCACAGGTCCTCGCCGATCAGCCCCGCGTCCGGGTCGTCCATGGCGGTGCCGGAGGCGGTGACGTCGATGGCGTTGCCGAAGTAGTCGGCGATCGCCTCGTTCATGGCGCCGGACTGGCCCGCGTAGACCAGGTTCGCGGTGCTCTCCACGACGCCGTGGGTCATCTCGTGGCCGACCACGTCGAGGTCGGCGGAGAGCGGCTTGTACTCGCTGTCGCCGCTGCCGTAGACCATCTTCCGGCCGTCCCAGAAGGCGTTGACGTACGGCTGGCCGTAGAGGGTGACCCCGACCAGCGAGTTGATGGCCATGCCGCGGCCGTCGAGGCTGTCCCGGCCGTGCTGCATCTTGTAGTAGTCGTAGACCTGGCCCGCCGCCCAGTGCGCGTCCGTCGCGCCGGACTGGCCGGCCTCCTTGCCGAAGTCGCTGGTGGGGTGGCTGAACTCGCTGATCCCGCCGGGCCAGCGGCCGGACGCCTCGCCGACGTCGACGCCCCGGGCGTCCCAGGTGACGAGCGAGTTCTGGGTGGTGTCCCACTGGCGGGAGTAGTCCCGCATGACGTACTGGTCCTTGCCGCTGTCGTAGTACAGGTCCAGCTCGACCTTGGAGCCGTCGGCGCGCAGACCGGTGCCCTTGACGCCCGGGAAGCCACCGGCCGCGGTGCCGGTGGCCGGTGCGGCGGAGGCGCCTGCGGCCTTCGCGGGGGTGCCCGCCGGGCGCGTGGCGCCCGGTGCGGTCAGGGTCTTGATGCCGCTGTACTGGAGGACCGGGAAGCCGGCCGCGGCGTCGATGTAGACCTCCTGGAGCACCGGCTCGCCGGTCCCCGGGTCGGTGCCGCGCACGGTGACGTGCTGGGCGAGGACGCCGGTCCCCTTCGGGATCACCACGAGCCCGCGGGCGGTGCCGGTGAGGGCGGCCGCCCGTGCGGACTTCCCGCCCTTCGTCCGTACCGCGTCGTCCTTGGTGAGCGTGTTGCCCCTGAGCCGGGCAGCGGTCGTGGCGACCGCGCGCCGTACCGCGAGCTCCGCGTCGACCCTGGCCTCGGTGGGGGCGGTCAGCCCGGTGAAGTACTTGCCGGAGGTGCCGGTGACGACACGCTTGCCGGCCTTCTTCTCCATCCGTACGACGTACTGCCCGCCGAGCACCGCGATGCCGTGGTGCTTCTGCTGGAACCGCACGGTCTCCTCGGAGCCGCTGGTCAGCGAGCGTACGGGGGTCAGGTCCCGCTTCGGGTCGGCGATCCGGTAGCGGTTCTTCCTCGCGGCGAGGTGACTGCGGGCCGCGTCGTCCGGCTTCGCCGCGGCGTCCACCGGCTCGGAGATCGCGTCGACGAGGGCCGGGGTGGCGGTGCCCTGGACGGGGACGACCTCGGACCGCGGCGCGGTGGCCGACGGGGTGACCGCCTGGGCCGGGATCGCGGTCACCACGAGCGCCGCACTGCCGAGCAGCGCGGCCAGGGCAGCGCCCCTCGGTATGCCGCTCCCCCTTGCCGTGCCGCTTCCCCTCGCCGTACCGCTTCTCCCCGCCGCCACGGATCCGCGTGAACCTCTGTTGGACGTACGCAATTTGACCCCTCCCACACGCCTGGAAACCATCCAAGTGGTCATGACCATGCAACCCGCGGGCCGGCAATGGATCAATGTGACAGCCGTGTTGACAAGTGGGCACGCCCACTTGTGTGGCCTGTGAAAACGGAGTGAGAATCCAGGCATGATCCAGGGGGAGCTACGGGATCTCGGTCTCGGTGAGGCCGAGCAACACGTATATGAGGCACTGCTCACGGGGAAGGCCGCCGACGCCCAGGAGCTCGCCGCGCTGCTGGACATGGCGCCGGAGCCGCTGGCGGCGGCGCTCGGCCTGCTGGCCGAGCACGGCTTCGCCCTGCCGGGGCCGCCCGGGGAGCCGGATGCGCTGCCTCGCGCGGCGACCCCGGCCGGTGCGATCCGTGCGCTCATCCACCGCCGTCAGGCCGAACTCCATCTTCGCTCGGCGGAGTTGGAGCAGCTCCGGATGAACGCCGACCGGCTGGCGGGACGGCTGATGTCCGGCTCGCCCACCGCCCCCGAGGACGGCATCGAGGTGCTCGTCGGCCCGCAGGCCATCGGCGAACGCGCCGAGTATCTGCTGGCCTCCGCCGAGCAGGAGGTGGCGATCCTGGACCGGCCGCCGTATGTGAAGGGCCAGCCGCGGGAGGGCAGTTCGCGCCCGCCGGGCCTGGACATCGGGGCGCTGCTCGACCGGGGCGTACAGGTGCGGACGGTGCTGGACCGGGAGGGCGTCGGCTATCCCGGCCGGATGCGTTCGCTGACCGGGCTGGTCGAGCGGGGACTGCGGGCCAGGGTCGCCCCGGGCGTACCGACGAAGCTGATCATCGTGGACGGGCGGATCACCCTGCTGCCGCCGAGCGACGCCTCCGACCCGACGGCGTCCGCCCTGGTCATCGGGGACGCGCTGCTGCGCAACGCGCTGGTGCCGCTGTTCGAGACGGTGTGGGAGCGGGCGACTCCGCTGGGCGGCTCGGGCGGACCGCTGCCGGAGCCCCAGAAGGAGTTGCTCGGCCTGCTGGCGGCCGGGCTGAAGGACGAGGCGATAGCGCGCCGGCTGGGCGTCCATGTGCACACCGCCCGGCGCCGGATCAGCGTGCTACTGGACTCACTGGGCGCCCAGACCCGCTTCCAGGCGGGGGCGCAGGCGACGCTGCGGGGGTGGCTGGAGGTGTGAGGGGGCGGGGCGGGGCGCGTCCTGGCGCGATGGCCGGCGTCGCTGCGGGTACGCCGTGAGCGCCGGGGCGCGCGAGCGTCCCGCGCACGCGGAACGGCCGCGGTGATCGGCGGCGCCGTGGCGGCCGTCGCGTGAGCGTCCTGCGCACGCGGAACA
>NZ_ML123044.1:557199-577656 GCF_003846175.1 Streptomyces sp. ADI95-17
GCCCGCCCACCCGTTGCCGGGGAGGCGGGCCGTCCGTACCGGTCGCGTGCGTGGTGCCACGTCCGTCACGCCGTGGCGGCTACGCCGCGGCCGGGATCCTCTCCTCGGGCCTGGCCGCGGACGCCGGGGCCAGGGCGATCTCCAGGACCTGCCGGACATCGGTCACCGGGTGGACCTCCAGCGTGTCCAGGACCTCGGCGGGGACGTCGTCCAGGTCGGCCTCGTTCCGCTTCGGGATCACCACGGTGGTGATCCCGGCACGGTGCGCGGCCAGCAGCTTCTGCTTCAGGCCGCCGATCGGCAGCACCCGCCCGGTCAGCGAGACCTCACCGGTCATCGCCACGTCCGTACGGACCAGCCGTCCGGAGAGCAGCGAGGCCAGTGCCGTCGTCATGGTGATACCGGCACTGGGGCCGTCCTTCGGGACCGCGCCCGCCGGGAAGTGGATGTGCACGCCGCGGTCCTTCAGGTCCGCGACCGGCAGCTCCAGCTCCGCGCCGTGCGACCGCAGGAAGCTCAACGCGATCTGCGCGGACTCCTTCATGACGTCGCCGAGCTGGCCGGTGAGGGTCAGTCCGGACGCCCCGGTCTCCGGGTCGGCCAGCGACGCCTCCACGAACAGCACGTCGCCGCCCGCGCCGGTCACCGCGAGTCCGGTGGCCACACCGGGCACCGAGGTCCGGCGCTCGGCCGGGTCCTGGGCGGACTCGGGGACGTGGTGCGGCCGTCCGATCAGGCCGCGCAGATCCGCCTCGGTGACCGTGAACGGGAGTTCCCGGTCGCCCAGTTCGTGCTGGGCCGCGACCTTTCGGAGCAGCCGGGCGACGGCCCGCTCCAGGTTGCGTACGCCCGCCTCGCGGGTGTACTCGCCGGCCAGCTTGCGCAGCGCGGACTCGTCGAGCGTCACCTCGTCCTTCTCCAGACCGGCCCGCTCCAGCTGGCGCGGGAGCAGGTGGTCCCGGGCGATGACGACCTTCTCGTCCTCGGTGTAGCCGTCGAGCCTGACCAGCTCCATGCGGTCGAGCAGGGCCTCCGGGACGGCTTCGAGCACATTGGCCGTGGCCAGGAAGACGACGTCGCTGAGGTCGAGCTCGACCTCCAGGTAGTGGTCGCGGAAGGTGTGGTTCTGCGCCGGGTCGAGGACTTCGAGGAGGGCTGCGGCCGGGTCGCCCCGGAAGTCGGAGCCGACCTTGTCGATCTCGTCGAGCAGGACGACCGGGTTCATCGAACCGGCCTCCTTGATGGCCCGGACGATGCGTCCCGGCAGGGCGCCGACGTACGTACGCCGGTGGCCCCTGATCTCCGCCTCGTCCCGCACACCGCCGAGGGCGACGCGGACGAACTTGCGGCCCATGGCGTGCGCGACGGACTCACCGAGCGAGGTCTTGCCCACGCCCGGAGGCCCCACCAGCGCCAGCACGGCACCGCCGCGCCGCCCGCCGACCACGCCGAGCCCCCGGTCGGAGCGCCGCTTGCGCACGGCCAGGTACTCGGTGATGCGTTCCTTCACGTCCTGGAGCCCCGCGTGCTCGGCGTCGAGCACCTGCTGCGCGCCCCGGATGTCGTACGCGTCCTCGGTCCGTTCGTTCCACGGCAGTTCGAGGACGGTGTCGAGCCAGGTCCTGATCCAGGAGCCCTCGGGGCTCTGGTCGGAGGAGCGCTCCAGCTTGTCGACCTCCTTGAGCGCGGCCTCGCGGACGTGTTCGGGAAGGTCGGCGGCCTCGACGCGCGCCCGGTAGTCGTCGGACTCGTCCTCCGGGTCGCCGTTGAGCTCGGAGAGCTCCTTGCGTACGGCGTCGAGCTGGCGCCGCAGCAGGAACTCGCGCTGCTGCTTGTCGACGCCCTCCTGGACGTCCTTGGCGATGGACTCGGCGACGTCCTGTTCGGCGAGGTGCTCGCCGAGCCACTGGATGGCGAGCTTCAGCCGGGCGACCGGGTCCGCGGTCTCCAGGAGCTGCACCTTCTGGGCGGTGGTGAGGAAGGGCGAGTAGCCGGAATTGTCGGCGAGCGCGGAGATGTCCTCGATCTGCTGGACCCGGTCCACGACCTGCCAGGCGCCGCGCTTCTTCAGCCAGCTGGTGGCGAGCGCCTTGTACTCCTTGACCAGCTCGGCGGCGGCCCCGGGAAGCGGATCGGGAACGACCGCGTCGACCCGGGTCCCCTCCACCCAGAGCGCTGCACCCGGCCCGCTGGTCCCGGCCCCGATCCGCACCCGGTCCCGGCCGCGGATGAGCGCGCCCGGATCCCCGTCCGAAAGCCGCCCGACCTGCTCGACGGTGCCGATGACACCGGTGCCGGTGTACGTACCGTCGATCCGCGGAACAAGAAGCACCTCGGGTTTGCTGCCACCGTCACGGGCCGCGGCCTGTGCGGCCTCCACGGCTGCACGTACATCGGTGTCGGACAGGTCCAGAGGCACCACCATCCCGGGCAGCACGACCTCGTCGTCGAGCGGCAGCACGGGCAGGGCGAGCGGAGTGACCGCATTGGAATCGGTAGCCATGATCTCCCCTTCGGCAGTCAAGTTGAGCTATGCAGACTCAATGCTCCTGAGCCGTTCATTGTTCCCCAGGTCGTGTTCGCTGTGAGCGATCGCACGGGGGCAGCAGGCAGCCGAGGGGCGCGAAGGGGGTGAGTGGCAAGCGTGAGAGGCAAGGGGCTGGGCCGACCAGGACGACGACGGCGGTGGCGCAGGTCATGGCCGAGCCGGCCGGGCTCGACGCCCCGAAGACTCGCAGGGCGAACGAGAAGCACGACGACGATCACGGGGGAACCTCGCCCAGGCAGACTGCGCGCGCTCGCGAGCGGCTCAGGGCACGGGAGGATCTCGCGGTCGGGCTCCGGGTGCCGGACGAACCTGCGGCGAAGCTCCCGAGGCCCTGATCTACCGCCCGCAGGCGTTCGGGCGCGAGGAGCTGGACACCGTGGTGCGATCCGGAGCCCCACCGAACCCGAGGCGGTTCAGCTACATCCCAGGAGACATCCCGCCGAGTCTCCGATCGATGCCGAACCGCCGATCATCCGAACCGATCAGGGATTCAATTCCCACTACTCGCACCGCACTTCAGCTCGCGCTGAGCGAATGTCACGAACTGCTTCATAAGCGCCGGCAGGACGCTCGGCAACTTGGCTTCGTTGGGCACACCGTCCGTGTTGATGGACAGGTCGATGTACTTTCCGGGCGAGTTCGGCCCCTTGGAGGGTTCACAGATGAAATAGGCGGCAGCGCCACTGTCCCAGATGATGCCCTTCTTTCCCACGTCGATCGGCTGCGGATTTGCTTTATCCATCGAGGTCCAGTCAATCTGATCCTCGAAGCCTCGGAGAGTGGCATCTGCCAGAAATTTCCAAGCGCCATCAATGTCGAGGGAGCATGTCACAGAGTCGAGATCCTCGGCCAACACGAAAGGCCTGTGATACACGTCAGCTTTGTCACCCACCGGCAGGATGGGCGACACGTCACTACTGGCGAACGCGTTCCAACAGATTCGCTTGGGCAGTTCCGGGACAGCCTTCCTCTCACTGTCCGAACACCCCGCCAGAAGACCCATCAAGATCACGAATGTTGATACCGCTGCGAAGGAATTCACGAATCGACGCATAATTAACTTCCCTTGGGGGATGAACTGGCGACCGAATCACGACCAATTGAGTGCGCCGCTGCTGTCTGAGTAGAGGCCGAGCCTCGGTACTCCTTGATCTGCTCAGTCGTCAGACCAGCCCCTCGCCCAGCCGTCTCCACCGCTGACTTGGCAGCCTCCTTGGCGGCCTCCTCGGCGGCCGCATAGCCTGACGCAGATTCATGGCGAGATGCCTTCGACTTGTCATGCTCTGCACTCTCCACGGCGGACTCACTGACGTCTTCCTTGATCCACCCCACCACATCGCCTCCCGCAGGAAGCATCTCGACGTACTTGGCCCCAACGGCGTCAATAATGCGATTCGTCCACTTCGCATTCTCTGCGACACCTTTGTTGTATTCCTCATCCTCAGCAATCTGCGCTTCATGGATCCCTTGCGCCCTCGCCTCGGTCATGATTCCGGCGATCTCGCCTCCCGGGTGGACGGCATTCCGCACCGCCTCACCTACGTCCCCGTGTTTCTCGGGGTGCTGGAATACGTCGGACACCAGCGCTGTGGTGTACGCCTGCTGAGCGTTGGTGATCGCACCGTATGCCTGGGGGTCCTGACCGACCGCGCCGAGGAAGAAGGCCATCTCATCCTTCTTGAATTCTGCGGGCGTACCGAGCGGTTTGATCTGATTCGCGCCGTTCTCAGCCGTGGCCTGCAGGTCAGGCATATATTCGGCGGCCATGTTGCCGAAGTTCTGGGTCAGTCCGTTGAGTCGCCCATCTTCTGCCACGAGTTCGGGCTCCGCACCGATCTTCGCGACGACCTTCTCCATCACGCTGCTCATGTGCTTGCCGTGCTCCACCGGCGGCGCGCCCTCGTCGCCCGGCACTCGTCCCGTGACCGCCGCTTCCAAGGCGTTGCCCATGGCCGCCTGGCCAGGGCTCTGCTCTCCGCCGGTGACCGTGTCGTACCAGTCGTCCATGGGCTTCTTGTCGAGCATGTAGTCGACAACGTCCTGCGCCTTCTTGCCTTTGAGCGCGGCGTCGTCCGTGGTCACGATGCCGTCCTTGTTGGTGTCCTCGCGGAGCGGCTCGTCGAAGAAGGCTGCTGATGCCTCGGGGTTGTTGCTCATGGCCTGCATCAGGCCGGTCAGGGGGTTGAAGCCCTTGCCACCCGTCTCGTCGAGGTTGATGAGCATCTTCTGGTCCGACGGCAGGCTGTCGTGCCAGATGTCCGGGTTCTTCTTGTCCATGGCGACCATGTCCCGGCCGACCGACAGCAGGAAGCTCTTGTCGTACGTTCCTTCTCGGAGGAGCGCACCCAGCGCCTGGTAGCCGTACAGCTTCGCGAAGCCGGCGCCCGGTATATCGATCTGCTTGTGGCCCGCCTTCATGAGCTGCGTGGTCCACCCGGCGCCGAGGTGGTCCGGTGTCGACGTCTTGGTGGCGAGACCCAGCATGGCGCCCATGTCGCTCTGGATGTTGCGGACCATGTTCGCCCGGTCCTGGCCGGCCGGTCCGAGGGACGTCGCATCCAGCGACATCTTCATGTACGACTCAAGGGTGCCCTCGGCGCCCAGCTTCCGGTAGAAGTCCGGGGCGAACTCGGGGTCGTTGCGGTTGTCGTCCAGGAGGTCTTCGAGTTCCCTCAGCGCTGCCACATTGCGCGCCGTGCCGCCGTCCCCGGTGACCTTCTTCATCAGCCCCAGCGCCCGGTCCACCTGCTCGGCGTCCAGGCTCTTGTACTTGGGAGCCGTGAAGTTGTGGTCGTCCTTCACATTCGCCGCGAGGGCGCGCTTCAGTGATTCGTCGGCGTCGGAGCAGTCCTCGACGATCCTGTCGATCTTCCGCTGCCAGGAGGACACGGCATCGTTCTGCTTCCGCAGGGCTTCCGAGTAATACGGGTCGTGGCGCGCCGCGATGTCGCTCTCCAGGTCGTGCTGAGGCGTGACCTTGCCCTTGGCGTCCACATGGATCCCGGCGGCCGGGCCCTCCTCGTCCCTGATCCTGACGAGCGCGTCCTTGGCGGTCTTGAACGACGTGTGCGCATCCGCGAGCAGCAGCTTGATGCCCTTGGCCTGGGCCCCGGCGTCTTCGAACTCCTTGGCCGTCTTGCCGATGAAGGGTTTGGTGACGTCGGAATTGACGCCTTGCCATCGCGCCTTGTCGGACTTGGCCTGCATTCCCTGCCGGGCGTCGTCGGCAAGCTTCTCCAACTTGGTCACCATCTCCGACCAGTCGTCCGCGGCTTCCTTCAGCTTGCCGACGGGTGCGTTGACGACGTCATCGAATGTCAGCACGGCGCTTCCCTCTTCGTCCTACTTGAAGTATTCGCTGATCTTGGAAACGGAGAGCAGGTTGCCGCCGATGTCCGCATCGTCCTCGGCATGAACGGACTTGCTGTAGTCGAGGTGGTCGGAGATCCGGGCGCAGGCGTCCAGGAGCGTTCGCAACTGGCTGTTCCACCGGTCGTGCACCTTCAGCAGCTCCGAACCGCTGGTGAAGTTGCCGTTCGTCAGGGCGATCGCCGCGTCGAAGGTGGCAGGACGGGCATGGTCACCGTCCCGGGAGAGCCGATCGCGCAGCATGTACGCCTCGTGTCCGACTGCTCCGAGGTCGTCCTGGTTCACCACCAGATCAGCCGGACCGCCTGAAGCTCCAGGCTCTCCGTCGGCTCGGTTCAGCTGCATTTGAGCTGATTGCCGCTGCGCGGCTTCAGCCTTGACCTGTTCCCACTCGTTCCAGGCCATCACACCCCCCGTTCGACCAGTTCTCGTTGTGAGGATCTTCATCCTCCGGGCTCGATCGCCAAGGCCTGCTGCGGGTTCGCCGCCTCTCCCCCTTCAGCCCATGACCGGACAGGCATTTTATTTGATCGGGGATCGCTGATCACGGCGGCAACACCCTTGCAGCGCCTCGTAATTCGGCCAACTTCAGACCCTCCAAGGCCGCCCGGCGGCCCGGCGAACAGGGTTCGCGCCGATCGGAGGTCACGTGTCGCCCTCCGGGCGATCGCGTGGGCCGGCGGCGGGCGGCCGTACGCTGGAATTTCATGCGCGAGGGACAGTACGAAGGGCAGGAGGCCGAGGTGACCGGGACGACGACGGTGGCGCAGGTCATGGCCGAGCTGGCCGAGCTCGACGACCCGAAGACTCGCAGGGTGAACGAGAGGCACGGCGACGATCACGGGGTGAACCTCGGCAGGCTGCGCGCGCTCGCGAAGCGGCTCAGGACGCAGCAGGAGCTCGCGGTCGGGCTCTGGGCGACGGACGACACCGCGGCCAGGCTTCTGGCCGTCCTGATCTGCCGGCCCAAGGCGTTCGGGCGCGACGAGCTGGACGCCATGGTGCGTGAGACGCGCGCCCCCAAGGTGCACGACTGGCTCGTGAACTACGTGGTGAAGAAGAGCCCGCACGCCGAAGAGCTGCGTCTGGCCTGGTCCGCCGACCCGGATCCGGTGGTCGCGAGCGCCGGCTGGGCGCTGACCACCGAGCGGGTGGCGAAGAAGCCCGAGGGGCTCGATCTCCCCGGGCTGCTCGATGTCATCGAGGCGGAGATGAAGGACGCCCCGGACCGTCTGCAGTGGGCGATGAACCACTGCCTGGCGCAGATCGGGATCGAGCACACCGAGTACCGCGCCCGCGCGATCGACATCGGTGAGCGCCTGGAAGTGCTCAAGGACTACCCGACGCCCCCGAACTGCACGTCCCCGTTCGCACCGGTCTGGATCGCCGAGCTGGTGCGCCGCCGGCAGGAGCAGAAGGGCTGAGGGGGCGCCCCGTGGTCCTCGGCGGGCACGAAAATCGTTCGGCTCGCCCCGGAAATACGGGCACAGTGCGCCCATGGACGACGACAGCGGTGGCCGAGGGCTGAACGAGGACGGGACGATCCGGCGGGAGGGCTCGCTGAGCCGGGTGCCCGCGGCGTTCGCCCCCGTGGTGGCGGCCGCCCGGTCCCGGATCACCGGGGCGTTCGACGGTACGCGGCTGCACAGCGCGTACATCTACGGCAGCATTCCGCGCGGCACGGCCGTGCCCGGTGTCTCCGATCTGGATCTGCTGCTGGTTCTGCGTACCCGGCCGACCGGGGCCGACGAGGCGGCGGCCCGTGCCGTCGAGGCCGGCCTGGACGCTGGCTTCGGGCAGATCGACGGTGTCGGCGCCCTCCTCACCAGCACCGACGCCGTCACCAGCGAGCTCGAACGCCACGATCTCGGCTTCTTCCTCGCCTGTCTGTGCACCCCGCTGCTGGGCGAGGACCTCGCCGGGCGGTTGCCGCGCTACCGCCCGACCCCGCTGCTCGCCCGCGAGACCAACGGGGACCTGGTGCTCTCGCTGCCCCGCTGGCGGCGCAGGGCCGCCGAGGCCACCACGGACGCCGAACGCCGAAACCTCAGCCGGGGCGCCGCCCGTCGGATCGTCCGGTCCGGTTTCACGCTGGTCATGCCGCGGTGGCAGGGCTGGACCAGCGACCTGGCCGAGTCCGCCGAGGTGTTCGCCCGCTACTACCCGGACCACCTGGAGCGGATCGAGCAGATGCGGCTGGCCGCGCACACCGGCCGCAACCCCTCCGCCGATCCGGCCGTCCTCAGCACGCTCATCGAGGACCTTGCGCCCTGGCTGGCGGCCGAGTACGTCGCGGTGCACGGCGAGAAGGCACCGCGCCCCTGATCGCCTCGCCCCTGGCCGCCACTGCCCTGGTCACCGACTCCTGACCGCACCGGCCCGCCGCAGCAGCGGCCAGCAGGCAATGCCGAACAGCAGCGCCAGCGGATGGCCCCAGTCGGTGAGCGGGCTGCTCAGGTCGACCAGATCGATCGCCAGCATCACGCCCAGCCCGCCGAGCACCAGCGTCCGCACCAGCGGGGTGAACAGTCCGGTGAGCGCGCCCACGCTCGCCATCAGCCCGAAGCTGATGCCGTAGTCGAGGCGGTGCAGCGACGATTCCGGCAGGTGCCCGGCGACCACGGAGATCCCAACCGGGATCTCCGTGGCGAGCGTGGCCACGACATGGCCGAGCACGAACACCGCGGCGGTCCGCCATCCTCCGATGCGGCGTTCCAGCGCGGTCAGTACGAGGGCGAGGACGAAGACCACCGGGGAGGTGAGCCCGCCGACCACCCACAGGGCGCTGGCGGCCAGGACCAGCAGCGGGGTCTCACCGAGGTGCGCGACGTCGGTGCTCGATTCGCGCAGCACGGCGGCGACGGTGGCGGGATCGGCGAACTCCATGAACAGGGACGTGGCGACCAGCACCGTCAGGTACCCGAAGGTGAACGGCGTACCGGCGGGCGTCGGCAGCAGCCGCGGCCACCGGCGGACCCTGCGGGCCGGAGGCGGTGGTGGGGCGGCCGGGCCCGGAGCGACGGGGCGGCCCGGGCCGGGCTGGCGCGGGACGGCGTCGAGCAGCGGAGCCGCGAAGGGTTTTTCGCGGACCGCCCTGTCCGTACGCTGATGCACCGCGCGAGGCCCCTTTCCATGACAAGCCCCCCAAAAGCAAGGCCCCACCCTCTTTGATCTTCCTCCACTCCGTCTATGGCGTGAGCCACAAACGCCCGCCCGTGAACCGGTCGCGGTCCGCCCCCCGATAGAAGAGGTGTGAAGCTGTTGCGCCCCTCGGGGGAGGACCCGGACGACGACGACGCCCTGCTGCGTGCCGTCGCGCAGGGGGATACGGAGGCCCTGGCGACGCTCTACGACCGGCACGCCGGCTGGCTGCTGGCCCGGCTGAGCAGGCGCTGCGCGGATACCGAGACCGTACGGGAGGTCCTTCAGGACACCTTTGTGACGGTCTGGCGCTCCGCGGCGTCGCACCGCGGGGCCAGGGTCGGCGGTTGGCTGTGGGTGATCGCCTCGCGCCGGCTGGTGGACGCCCAGCGGGTCCATGCCCGCACCGACCTCGCCCACCGGGCGGAGCGGACCGGGAGCAACGAGTGGGCCGCCACCGCGCCGTCCGCCGAGGAACGGGTGCTCGCCGGGCTGGAGTACGGGGATGTGGGCGCCGCGCTCGACCGGATCTCGCCCGAACTGCGGGAGGTCCTGCGCGCCACGGTCGTCGACGGGCTGACGACCCGCGAGACGGCCCGGCTTCTCGGCATACCCGAAGGCACGGTCAAGACCCGGGCGATGCGGGCCCGGCGCGAGCTGCGGGCCGCGCTGGAACTGTCGGCCCCGGCGGCCGGACCGCTGGGAGGAACGGCATGACCACGACGGGAGGCGCCGGCATGCCCCACTGGCACGTGAGCGAGGAACTGGCCGGGCGGTACGCCGCCGGTTCGGTGCCGGAGACGGACGCCTGGTCCGTGGAGAAGCACGTGGAGACGTGCGGCGGGTGCGCGGCCCGGCTCTCGGCGGCGGTACGGGTGCGCCCGGAGACCGGGGCAGTGCTGGACGGCGTGCGCGCGGGGGTGCTGGCCGCGGTGGCGGCGGAAGCGGCACCCGCGAAGAAGCCGGTACGGGTGGCGGCGCGGGGCCCGGTGCGAGGGCCGGCGCGGGGGCTAGTGCGGCTGACGGCCCCGCGCACGGCAGCGGCGGACGGCGCACCCGCGAAGAAGCCGGTCCCCGTTGCCCCGTTCCGCTTCGCCGGGGCTGCCACCCGTGCCGGGCGGTTGCTGTGGGCCGCCGGGCCCGCGCTGCGCGGGTCGTGGCTGGTGGCGTTGGTGCTGGTGGCCGTCGGGGCCGTCGCGCTGGCGTACGGGGCCGGGGCCGGGGAGGCGGTCCGTCCGCTGCTCCTCGTCGTCGCGCCGGTGCTGCCGCTCGCCGGGGTCGGCCTCTCCTACGGCCGGCACGCGGACCCGATGTACGAGATCACCGCCGCCACGCCGTCCGGCGGGCTGCGGCTGCTGCTGACCAGGACCGCCGCGGTGCTCGTACTGAGCATTCCGGCGCTCACGCTCGCCGGGGCGGCACTGCCCGCGTCCGCCGGGCGGCCCGGCGCGGCGGCCTGGCTGCTGCCCGGGCTCGCGATGACGCTGGCGGCGCTCGCCCTCGGCTCGTACGTCGGCTGCCGCACCGGCGCCACGTCCATCGCCGTGGCCTGGGCGGCCGCCGTCGTCCTGCCCGTCTTCGCCGCGTCGCCCCCGGCCGCCCTCGCGGCGGCGACCGGGGCCGCCCGGTACTTCGCGGGCCCCGCCGCACAGGCCGCCTGGGCGGCGGGCGCGCTGGTGTGCGCCGCGCTGCTCGCCGTACGCCGTAGATCCTTCGACCATCTGGAGACGTTGTGAGCGTGAACGCATGAGCGGCACCGAAGCCGTGAACACGGTCGAGGTCAGGGCCCTGACCGTCCGGCACCGCAGGACGACCGCGCTCGACGCCGTCGACCTCGATTTCGCACCCGGCGTGCACGGGCTGCTCGGGCCCAACGGGGCGGGCAAGACCTCGCTGATCCGGGTGCTCGCCACCGTCGCCGCGCCCTCCGGCGGCCGGGTGGAACTGCTCGGCAGCGAGGTCGGCGCCGGGTCGGACCACCGCAGCCGGGCGGCGGTCCGGCGCAGGCTCGGCTATCTGCCGCAGGAGTTCGGTTACTACCCCGGCTTCACGGTCCGCGAGTTCGTGTCGTACGTGGCCTGGCTCAAGGAGATGGACGCGGCGGCGGTCCCGGCGGCCGTGGAACGCGTGGTGGCCCGGGTGGGTCTGGCGGACCGGATCGACGCCCGGGTGAAGACCCTGTCGGGCGGCATGGTGCGGCGCGTCGGCATCGCCCAGGCGATCGTCAACTCCCCGGACCTGCTGCTGCTCGACGAGCCGACCGCCGGCCTCGATCCGGAGCAGCGGGTCGAATTCCGGGCACTGATACGGGAGCTGGGCCGCTCCACCACCGTGATCGTCTCGACCCATCTGGTCGAGGACGTCGCCGCGGCCTGCACCGATGTGACGCTGATCGAGGCGGGCCGGATCGCGTACCGGAGTACGACGCGGGAGCTGACGGAGCTCGGCGGCACCGGGGACGGCGGCGCGGAGCAGCCGGACGGCAATCCGATCGAGCGCGGCTACACCGCCGCGCTGCGGGCGCACCGGGCGGGGGTGGCGAACCGATGACGACCACCATCACGTCCACGAAGGCTCCGGCCCGCGCCGCTCTGCGGACCGAACTCCGGCGCGGGATCGCCCCCTGGACGGGTTCCGCCGTCGCCCTCACCCTCCTCGTCCCGCTGTGGAGCAAGGCACCCCAGTGGCAGGGGAGCTGGGGTGAGACCCAGTCCCAGCTGCACGCGGCGACGGCGCTGCTCAGCGCCCCGCTCGTCGCCGCGGCCGCCTGCTGGCAGGGTGGCCGGGAGCACCGCCGGCGCACCGCCGAACTGCTGCTCTCGGTCCCGCGCAGCCGGCTCGCGCAGGTGACGACGGCCGCGACGCCGATCGCGCTGTGGGCGGCGGCCGGGTACCTGCTCGCGCTGGGCGTGGTGTTCGCGGCGACGGCTCCGTACGCCGGGGCGGGCGGTCCGTCGCTCTCGATCGCCGCGACGGATCTCGGTCTTCTGCTGTCCATCGGCTTCGTCGGCTTCGTGGTCGGGCGGCTGGTGCGGTGGCGGCTGATCGCTCCGGTGCTCGCGGCCGCGTTCTACGTGCTCCTGGGGGCCCCGGGCTATGTGGAGTCGAATGCCCGGTTCCTGAGCCCTGGCGAGGAGTACATGCTCGAAAGGTCCGTACCGGTGTGGTGGTTCGCGCCGGTCCTGCTGGCCTGGACGGGCGGCATCGCCGCCACCGTGCTGCTCGGACACGCGGCCCGGCGGCGCCTGCTGGCCGTGGTGCCGCTCACGCTGGCGGTCGTGGCCGGGGCGGTGATCGTGCCGACGGGCAAGAACCTGTTCCGGGACGACCCGACCGCCACGCGCAGGGTCTGCTCGGCTCCGGCACCCGGCACGCCGCAGCTCTGCGTGAAGGCGTCCGACGCCCCGGTGCTGCCCAGTGTGTCCGAGGCCCTGGCGGGAATGTTCTCGCGGCTGGCGGGGGTACCGGGCGCGCCGGGCGGATACGTGGACTCCGAGTCCGACCCGGGGCCGGATCCGAAGGACGGCGAAGCCTCCCTCGCCCACGCCATGCGCGGCTGGGGCATCACACGGAACGAGCTGACCGATCCCCAGGCGTACGCCTCGGGAACCGCCCTGAGCCTGACGTCGCGCGACTGCTCGGCCGTTTCGCACTGGGACAAGCGCGAAGGGGCGAAACGGGTCGGTCTCACGGACGACGCCGTACGCACCTGGCTGGCCGGCGACCGATCCCCGTGGGACCCGGAAGCCCGCCCCCTCGTCGCCCGCCTCACGGCCATGCCGGACACCGAGCGCAAGGCCTGGCTCGGCCGCTATCTGGCCACCCTGAAGAGCTGCACGCCCTCGGAGGTACCTGCCCTGTGAGCACACACCCGGCCCACGCGGCTCTCCCTCTCCTCTACGTCCGCTCCCGCGCCCTCCCCCTCACCGCCGCCACCCTGGCCGGCATCGCCCTCGTGGCCGCCTGGGCCGCCGACTGGCTGCAGGACCAGCCGTACTTCGACCACACCGCCCGTGTCCCGGTCGTCGTGCTGGCCCCGCTGCTCGCCTCCTCGGCGATCGGCACCGGCCTGCACTCGCACAGCGACGAGCTGGACCGGACCGCCGTACGCCGCTGGTGGCCGCTCCGGCTGGTGCATCTGCTGGCGCTGACCGCGGTGACGGCGGGGGTGCTCGCGGCGGCGGTCCCGGGGCACCCGGAGGAGTTCGGCGTACCGGCCATGGTGCGCAACGTGCTCGGCGCGACGGGGGTGGCCGCGGCCTCCGCCGCACTGATCGGCGCCCGGCTGAGCTGGCTGCCGATGACGGTCTACGGCGGCGCCGTCTACCTGGCGGCGCCCCGCGACCCGGGCGGCGCGGCGGCCGTGTGGGCCTGGCCGATGCAGCCGGGCCCGCAGGGTGCGGCATGGGCGGTGGCCGTGACGGCGTACGCGGCCGGGGCCGCCCTCCTGGTGGTGCGCGGCGCACGCCCGGAGCGCGGGTGATCGCCGTCTCCCTCCCGGCACTCGGGGCGGATCCGGCAATCCGCTGGCACCGGGCCGCGCCGACCGGACAGGATGACGGGGAACCTGCCCGCCACCCGCCGGAGACCCGCACCATGCCCCACATCCTTCACTCCGACACCCCCTCCCCCGTCGTTCTCGACCGCCGCGAAGGCCCGTACGGCGAGGTAGTGCTGCGGGAGCGGGGTGACGACTTCGAGATCATCGCCAACGGGTGCTTCCTGATGGACACCTCCGACGGGCGCTCCGAGCGGCTGCTGATCGACGCGGCGCTGGCCGCGCTGCCGCCCGGCCGGACCGCTCCGTCGGTGCTCATCGGGGGTCTCGGCGTCGGCTTCTCGCTGGTCCGGGCCGCCGCCGAGCCGAGGTGGGGGCGGATCGTCGTGGCCGAGCGGGAGCAGGCGATCGTGGACTGGCATCTTCAGGGGCCGCTGGGCGCGATCTCCGGCGCGGCGCTGGCCGATCCGCGGACCGGGATCCTGACGACGGACCTGGTCGAGTACCTGCGTACGACTACGGACCGTTACGACGCTCTGTGCCTGGACATCGACAACGGGCCGGACTGGACCGTCACCGAGGACAACACCGGCCTGTACTCCCCGGCCGGTCTGGCGGGCTGCCGGGAGCGGCTGACGCCGGGCGGCGTTCTCGCGGTGTGGTCCGCGCAGCCGTCCGCCGACTTCGAACAGGCCTTGCGGAATGCCGGATTCGAGGGGGTAAGGACTGAAGAGGTCAGCGTTGCCCGAGGTGTTCCCGACGTGGTGCATCTCGCACTTCGGACAGCCTGAGTTCCCCCACCGGGTATCGCCGGCCCCCGGAAGTCCGGGGGCCAAGCGTCACAAGACCGACACTCCGCCACCTCTTTGCGTCCGAGGCGTTACACCCTGCGTAGCCGAGAGCAGTCCGCTGCCTTTACGCTGCTGACCGGTAACGGGATCACCCACGAAATCCACAAGCGAAGACCGTGCGTCCGGGGGAATGGCCCCCGCGAGAACGGGCAGGGGCGGGGCGATGGAACAGACACACACCACCCACAACGGTGTCGCGGCCACCCCGGGCGCGCAGCGCCGGGTGCTGGTGGTCGAGGACGACGCCACGATCGTCGAAGCCATTTCCGCCCGGCTGCGGGCCGAGGGCTTTCTGGTGCAGACCGCACTCGACGGCCCCGCGGCGGTGGACGCGGCCGAGGCGTGGCAGCCCGATCTGATGGTGCTCGACATCATGCTTCCCGGCTTCGACGGCCTGGAGGTCTGCCGCCGGGTGCAGGCCCAGCGGCCGGTGCCGGTGCTGATGCTGACCGCGAGGGACGACGAGACGGACATGCTGGTCGGTCTCGGCGTGGGCGCCGACGACTACATGACCAAGCCGTTCTCGATGCGGGAGCTGGCGGCCCGGGTCCACGTCCTGCTGCGCCGGGTCGAGCGCGCGGCGCTGGCCGCGGTGACGCCGCGCAGCGGGATACTGCGCCTCGGCGAGCTGGAGATCGATCACGCGCAGCGCCGGGTCCGGGTGCGCGCCGACGACGTCCACCTCACGCCGACCGAGTTCGACCTGCTGGTCTGTCTGGCCAACACCCCGCGGGCGGTGCTCTCCCGGGAGCAGCTGCTGGCCGAGGTCTGGGACTGGGCGGACGCCTCCGGCACCCGTACCGTCGACAGCCACATCAAGGCACTGCGCCGGAAGATCGGCGCGGAGCGGATCCGTACCGTGCACGGTGTCGGCTACGCCCTGGAGACCCCGGCTCCATGACCCGGCCCGGTTCCGGACTGCGTCCCTTCTCGGTCAAGGCCAAGATGAGCACGCTCGTCGTGGTCTCGGTCTTCATCACCACCGGGCTGCTGATGGTGGCCGTGCGCACCAGGACCGAGCTGCGGTTCATCACGGTGTTCTCGGTGATCGCGACCCTGCTCATAACCCAGTTCGTCGCGCACGGTCTGACCTCGCCGCTGGACGAGATGACGACGGTGGCCCGGTCGATCTCGCACGGCGACTACACCAGACGGGTGAGCGGCGCCGACCGGCGCGACGAACTCGGTGACCTGGCCCAGACGATCAACCGCATGGCGGACGATCTGGAGGCCGTGGACCGGCACCGCAAGGAGCTGGTCGCCAATGTCTCGCACGAGTTGCGAACACCCATCGCGGCGCTGAGAGCCGTGCTGGAGAACGTCGTGGACGGGGTGTCCTCGGCCGATCCGGAGACCATGCGTACCGCTCTGAAACAGACCGAGCGGCTCGGCAGGCTGGTGGAGACGCTGCTGGACCTGTCGCGGCTGGACAACGGGGTGGTCACGCTCAAGGCCCGCCGTTTCGAGGTGTGGCCCTATCTGTCGGGCGTGCTGAAGGAGGCGAACCTCGCCGCCGGGCACCGCCGGCTGTCGTCCGGTTCCGGGAACCACACCCGCAAGGACGTGCATCTGCACCTGGACGTGTCGCCGCCGGAGCTGACCGCGCACGCGGACGCGGAGCGGCTGCACCAGGTGGTGGCCAATCTGATCGACAACGCCGTCAAGCACAGCCCGCCGCACGGCCGGGTCACCGTGCTGGCCCGGCGCGGGGCCGCCCCGGAGTCCCTGATGCTCGAAGTCATGGACGAGGGACCGGGCATCCCGGAGTCCGAGCGGCACCGGGTCTTCGAGCGCTTCAACCGCGGCGAGGTGCCCTCCCCGCACGGCCCGGGCAGCGACGGCGGTACGGGCCTCGGCCTGGCGATCGCCCGCTGGGCGGTGGATCTGCACGGCGGACGCATCGGCGTGGCCGAATCCGTTCGCGGCTGCCGCATTCAGGTCACTCTTCCGGGGATCCCTCAGCAGCGAGGTTGACATAGGGTTCGAACCGGAAGGGCACGTTCTGCGTGTTCCGTTCAAGGGGTGCGGCCCGGTGGGCCGTAGCCGCGGTCCCACGTACCCAAAACAAAGCGGAACTGTGCTTGTTTCCCGCCAATTCCCGCACCGAAACCCGCCTTCCGATGTGACTTGCGCGACGAACACCGGCCCGGCCTGCGTGGAACGGCCGGGGAGGCGTAGCCTTGATTTCCGCTGTCCATCACCTTGTGAAGCGGAAGAGGGCGGTTGCCGCCGTGTCGTCTCAGTCCCCCAGTAACTCGAGCATCTCGACCGACCAAGCCAGCCCGGGTTCGAACCCGGCCGCTGCTTTCGGGCCCAATGAGTGGCTCGTCGACGAGATCTACCAGCAGTACCTCCAGGATCCCAATTCGGTCGATCGCGCCTGGTGGGACTTCTTCGCCGACTACAAGCCGGGTACGTCCGGCACGGCGGACAAGCCCGTTCCCGGCGCCCCGGCCGCGGTGACGCCGGCCGCACCCGCGCCGGCCACCCCGGCCGCACCCGCCCCCGCGGCTCCGGCCCCCGCACAGGCCGCGCCCGCCGCCGCTGCTCCGGCAGCCCCGGCAGCCCCGGCGAAGGCCGCTCCGGCCCCGGCCGTGAAGGCCGCCGAGCCCGCCCCGGCCAAGGCCGCGGCCGCGCCGGCCACCGAGGCCCCGGCCGGTCCCGAGTACGTGACGCTGCGTGGCCCCTCGGCCGCCGTCGCGAAGAACATGAACGCCTCGCTGGAGCTGCCGACGGCCACGTCCGTCCGCGCCGTCCCGGTGAAGCTGCTCTTCGACAACCGCATCGTCATCAACAACCACCTCAAGCGCGCCCGGGGCGGGAAGATCTCCTTCACGCACCTCATCGGCTACGCGATGGTGCAGGCCCTCAAGGCCATGCCGGCGATGAACCACTCCTTCGCGCTGAAGGACGGCAAGCCGACCCTGGTCAAGCCGGAGCACGTGAACCTCGGACTCGCCATCGACCTGGTGAAGCCGAACGGCGACCGCCAGCTGGTCGTCGCGGCCATCAAGAAGGCCGAGACGCTCAACTTCTTCGAGTTCTGGCAGGCCTACGAGGACATCGTCCGCCGCGCCCGCAACGGCAAGCTCGGCATGGACGACTTCACCGGCGTCACCGCCTCGCTGACCAACCCCGGCGGCATCGGCACCGTCCACTCGGTGCCCCGCCTGATGCCCGGTCAGGGCCTCATCATGGGCGTCGGCGCGATGGACTACCCGGCCGAGTTCCAGGGCACCTCGCAGGACACCCTGAACAAGCTGGGCATCTCCAAGGTCATGACGCTGACCTCGACGTACGACCACCGGGTCATCCAGGGCGCCGCCTCCGGCGAGTTCCTGCGGATCGTCGCCCAGCTGCTGCTCGGCGAGAACGAGTTCTACGACGAGATCTTCAAGTCGCTGCGGATCCCGTACGAGCCGGTCCGCTGGCTGACGGACATCGACGCCTCGCACGACAACGACGTCACCAAGGCCGCACGGGTCTTCGAGCTGATCCACTCCTACCGGGTCCGCGGCCACGTCATGGCCGACACCGACCCGCTGGAGTACCGCCAGCGCAAGCACCCCGACCTGGACATCACCGAGCACGGCCTCACCCTGTGGGACCTGGAGCGGGACTTCGCGGTCGGCGGTTTCGCCGGCAAGTCGATGATGAAGCTCCGCGACATCCTCGGTGTGCTGCGTGAGTCGTACTGCCGCACCACCGGCATCGAGTTCATGCACATCCAGGACCCGAAGCAGCGCAAGTGGCTCCAGGACCGGGTGGAGCGCCCGCGCGCCCAGCAGCCCGAGCGCGAGGAGCAGCTGCGCATCCTGCGCCGGCTGAACGCCGCCGAGGCGTTCGAGACGTTCCTGCAGACCAAGTACGTCGGCCAGAAGCGGTTCTCGCTGGAGGGCGGCGAGTCCGTCATCCCGCTGCTCGACGCGGTCATCGACTCCGCCGCCGAGGCCCGCCTCGACGAGGTCGTCATCGGCATGGCCCACCGCGGCCGGCTCAACGTGCTGGCCAACATCGTGGGCAAGTCGTACGCCCAGATCTTCCGCGAGTTCGAGGGCAACCTCGACCCCCGGTCGATGCACGGCTCCGGCGACGTCAAGTACCACCTGGGCGCCGAGGGCACCTTCACCGGTCTGGACGGCGAGCAGATCAAGGTCTCGCTGGCCGCCAACCCCTCGCACCTGGAGGCGGTCGACCCGGTCCTGGAGGGCATCGCCCGCGCCAAGCAGGACATCATCAACAAGGGCGGCACGGACTTCACGGTCCTGCCCGTCGCGCTCCACGGCGACGCGGCCTTCGCGGGCCAGGGCGTCGTCGCCGAGACGCTCAACATGTCGCAGCTGCGCGGCTACCGCACCGGCGGCACCGTGCACGTGGTGATCAACAACCAGGTCGGCTTCACCGCCGCCCCGGAGTCCTCGCGCTCCTCGATGTACGCCACCGACGTGGCGCGCATGATCGAGGCGCCGATCATCCACGTCAACGGCGACGACCCCGAGGCCGTCGTCCGGGTCGCGCGGCTCGCCTTCGAGTTCCGCCAGGCGTTCAACAAGGACGTCGTGATCGACCTCATCTGCTACCGCCGCCGCGGTCACAACGAGGGCGACAACCCGGAGTTCACCAACCCGCAGATGTACACCCTGATCGACAAGAAGCGCTCGGTGCGCAAGCTCTACACCGAGTCCCTCATCGGTCGCGGCGACATCACGCTGGAAGAGGCGGAGCAGGCGCTCCAGGACTTCCAGGGCCAGCTGGAGAAGGTCTTCGCGGAGGTCCGCGAGGCCACCTCGCTGCCGGCCCCGGCGCACACCCCCGAGGTCCAGCCGGAGTTCCCGGTCGCCGTGACCACCGCGATCTCCCCGGAGGTCGTCAAGGTCATCGCCGAGTCCCAGGTCAACATCCCCGACCGGATCACCGTCCACCCCCGCCTGATGCCGCAGATGCAGCGCCGCGCGGCCTCGGTGGAGAACGGCACGATCGACTGGGGCATGGGCGAGACCCTGGCCATCGGTTCGCTGCTGATGGAGGGCACCCCGGTCCGGCTCGCCGGCCAGGACACCCGCCGCGGCACCTTCGGCCAGCGGCACGCGGTCCTCGTCGACCAGGTGACCGGCGAGGACTACACCCCGCTGCTCTACCTCTCCGACGAGCAGGCCCGTTACAACGTCTACGACTCGCTGCTCAGCGAGTACGCGGCGATGGGCTTCGAGTACGGCTACTCGCTGGCCCGTCCGGAGTCGCTGGTCGTCTGGGAGGCCCAGTTCGGTGACTTCGTCAACGGCGCGCAGACCGTCGTCGACGAGTTCATCTCCTCGGCCGAGCAGAAGTGGGGCCAGACCTCCGGCGTCACGCTGCTGCTGCCGCACGGCTACGAGGGCCAGGGCCCGGACCACTCGTCCGCCCGCCCCGAGCGCTTCCTCACGCTGTGCGCGCAGAACAACATGACGGTCGCCATGCCGACCCTGCCGTCGAACTACTTCCACCTCCTGCGGTGGCAGGTGCACAACCCGCACCACAAGCCGCTGATCGTCTTCACCCCGAAGTCGATGCTCCGCCTCAAGGCGGCCGCGTCGAAGGTGGAGGAGTTCACCACCGGCGGCTTCCGCCCGGTGATCGGCGACGACACGGTGAACCCGACCGACGTCCGCAAGGTCGTCTTCTGCGCCGGCAAGGTCTACTACGACCTTGAGGCCGAGCGCACCAAGCGCGGCGTCACGGACACCGCGATCATCCGTCTGGAGCGCCTGTACCCGCTGCCGGGTGCCGAGCTCCAGGCCGAGATCGCCAAGTACCCGAACGCCGAGAAGTACCTCTGGACCCAGGAGGAGCCGGCCAACCAGGGCGCCTGGCCGTTCATCGCCCTGAACCTGATCGACCACCTGGACCTGGCCGTCGGCGCGGACGTCCCGCACGGCGAGCGCCTGCGCCGCATCTCGCGTCCGCACAGCTCGTCCCCGGCGGTCGGCTCGGCCAAGCGCCACCAGGCCGAGCAGGCACAGCTGGTCGCCGAGGTCTTCGAGGCCTGACCCGCTGCTGAACGATCCGAAGGG
>NZ_ML123044.1:577961-647375 GCF_003846175.1 Streptomyces sp. ADI95-17
CCGGCAGGCTCTCAGACGATCGGGGGCTCGAAGTCCCAGTACGGGCGGTTGCGCGAGCGGGCCGAGACCGTATGGACGTGCTGGGCGCCGAGGGTGGTCGCCAGGTCGCCCAGTGCCTCGTTCTCGACCTTCTCGGCCCGCTGCCTCTCCCGTACGCCACGCAGGTCCGCCGCGTGGGCGATCCGGGCGGAGAGGGTCAGCGGATGGGTCCGTCCGAGGGTCTCGGTGGCCCTGGTGATGACCGCGTCCGTCAGTGCGGCCGCGGATTCCGGGTCTCCCACCAGGTTGCGCAGCGCCGAGGCGTTGATGGCGCATCCCAGGGTCCAGGGATGGAACTCGCCGACGGCCTGCGTCAACGCGGCGAGGGCCCCTTCCAGGAGGGCGTGTGCCTGGTCCCGCTCGCCCACGTTGCGCAGGATCAGGGCGTGGTTGGCCCGTGTTCCCGCCACGAAGGGGTGCTCCTCGCCGAGCATGTTCAGGTAGCCGTCGACGACCTTCTCGCTTATGGCCCTGGCCTGGTCGATGTCCGCGTGCTCGCGGGCGAAGCAGCTCTGGCCGGCCGCGAACATCATGGTCAGCGGATCGTCCTCGCCCAGCACGCGTTCGCACCGCTCCAGGACCCGGGTGAACAGGGCCGAGGCCTTGGCGCGGTCTCCCGAGCGGTAGTAGCACAGCGCTAGGTTGTATTCGGCCGCCAGGGTCTGCGGGTTGTCGTGGCCCAGGACCCGTCGGTGCACCCCGGCGCTCTGGTTCTGGAGCGACAGCCCGTCGTTGTAGCGGCCGAGCAGGCGCAGGTCGATGGCGTAGCTGGTCTGGGAAGCCAGGGTCCAGTTGTGACGCTGGCCCAGGAACTGCCGACGGGCTTCCAGGGTCCGCTGGTTGAGGTCCAGCGACTCCTGGTACCGGCCGAGGAGCCGCAGCGAAACGGCCAGGTTGTTCTGCGCGTTGAGCGTGCGCGAGTCCTGGTCGCCCAGCAGCTCGCGGTAGGCGGCGAGGACCCAGCCGGACATCTCCAGCGCCTCGTCGTACCGGCCTAGGCCGCGCAGGTCGGCGGCGAGGCCCCCGGCGGCACGCAGGTGCTCCAGGTCCTGTACGCCGCGCTCGGTGCGCAGATGGTCCACGGCGGCGCGTTCGATCGCCTCCGTGCCGGCGTAGTCGCCGACGGCCCGCAGCAGGTTGGCGTAGTGGTAGCTGAGGTCCCAGATCCTGGGGTGGTCCTCGCCGAGGAGTTCCCGCCAGGCCCGCATGGCGCGTTCGCCCAGCTTGATGCCGGCCCGGTACTCCCCCGAGAGGTACATGTAGCGCAGGCAGTTGAGCACCAGGGACTGCACCGCCGGGTCGCTGCTCTGGAGCACATCGGCCCATTTCAGGTGCGGGGTGATCTCGGCGTAGGCGGGCCACAGGCGGGTGTCGGTGGGCCTGCCGGGGTCCGCGGCGGCGAGCGCCCGTCGGACCACGTCGATGAACTCCTTGCGGTCCCGCTCCGTCATGTCGTGGCCGACGATCTGGTGGACCATGCGGTGCATGTAGAGCGATTCGCCGGACGACGCCTCTTCGACGGCCGACTCGTGGGACTCCAGCCGGACCACGGAGTACTGGCGGAGCTGGGCGATCGCCTTGTTCCACAGCAGCGGGTCGTTCAGCAGGCCGGAGACCTGTTCCGGCAGCTCGCCGGCCGGCATCTCCTTCAGCAGCCGTACGGGGATGGAGCCGGGTGCGAAGAAGCTGCACAGGCGGAGCAGGTCGACGGACTCGGGGACGGTGTCCTTGAGCTTGTTCAGCAGTATCGACCAGGCGGTCTGGAAGGCGAGCGGAAAGTCCGCGGAGACCTTGACGACGTCCTGGTCGATGCCGCCCTCCAGGAGTTCGATGTACTCCTCGACCGACAGGTCGGAGTCGTTCAGCCAGCCCGCGGTCTGGTCGAGGAGGAGCGGGAGGTCTTCGAGCGCCTCGGCGAGCCGGTCCGCCTCGGCAGGGTTCAGGCGCGGGGCACGGCGCCGGACGAAGGCGACCGACTCGTCCCTGCTGTAGACGGGTACCTCGACGAGGTTGCTGTTGTGCTCGCCCCACTCCGGGTTGCGCGAGGTGATCAGGACGTGTCCGGGGCCGGTCGGCACCAGGTCCCAGATGTTCTCCGGCTCGTCGGCGCCGTCGAGGACGAGGAGCCAGTGGGAGTGCGGTTCGCCGCGGCGCAGCGCGTCGCGCACCGCGCGCAGCCGCTCGCCGTACTCGACGCCGGTGGACAGGCCCAGTTCGGGGGCGAGTTCGGCGAGCCGCTGACGGTAGAGCGCGCGCCGGTCGGCGGGCACCCACCAGACCACGTCGTACTCGGAGCCGAAGCGGTAGACGTACTCCGCGGCCAGCTGGGTCTTGCCGGCGCCGGACATGCCGTACAGCGCCACGACCCCGGCGCCGGAGCCGGCGTCCTGGAGCGCCTGGTACGTCTTGTTCAGCAGTTCCTCGCGCCCGGTGAACCGGGTGTTGCGCCGCGGCACCCCGCCCCACACCTCGGGGGTGTCGGCCGGGTACCGGGGGCCCGGCCGGTGCTCGACCGGCTCGGGCAGCGGGTCGGTGGGAAGGCCCAGGCGGACGAGGAGGCGCCGCTCGGCCTCGTCGGCGCCGACGTTGGTGAGGTCGGCGGCGCCGAGGGCGGAGGTGGCACCGGGCAGTGCCGAGGTGGTGAGGCAGACCGCGGCGAAGCGGTCCGGGTCGGGGGCGACGACCTCGCGCAGCGCCCGGTTCCACTCGTCGTGGCTGCGCGGGCCGAGCTGGAAGTACCAGTCGCTGAGGATCATCAGGACGCGGCCCCTGGAGAGCGTCAGGTCGCGCAGCGACTCCTCCAGCGGCACCTCCACCGGGGGGTCCCAGCGCTGCTGGACGACCGTCACTCCGCGCCGTTCCAGGCGGTCCCCGATCCAGGTCGCCCAGGCGCGGTTGAATCCGGCGAAACTGATGGTGACGGTTTGCGCCCCGGTTGCTCCAACTTGCCTACGCGTTCCGGGCATTCAACCGTCTCCCTGCCTCGATTCGAGCTTTGTCAACATACACCGGAGCCTGGTCGTTCCGGCGGACAATCCCGGGGTCTGCCACGGCCTTCACGGGCCGTTCCTCTGCTGCCATATCACCTTGGTGGTGGCCACGTACGCCTCCGCGCGCGCGAGGTGCCCCGCAGGAGGCGGACAATGGTCCAGACGGTGGTAGAGCGCGATCATCTCGTTGACGAGCATTCGGCCTTCGCGGGTCAGCGCCGCCGATCCGGCCAGTGCGGGGAGTACGGCGCCGACCTGTTCGCGGCATCGGGCGTGCTCGGCCCAGGCCAGGCCGCGGTGGGTGACGCGTCGCGCGCCGAGGGCGAACCGCTGCCAGTAGTCGGCGAGCGCGAGGTGCGAGTAGGCGCCCTGGAGGAGGCCGTCGAAGGGGCGGGGGTCGCGGCGCCAGGGGGCGAAGTGGCGCGGTTCGGCGTCCTCGTGGTGCAGCGGTACGAGGGCGCAGAGCGCGGACAGCTTGGTGTGCTGGAGTTCGTGGACGAGGGTGGAGGCGAAGTGGGCGGGGGTGGCCGGCCTGCTGCTGAGGACGGCGCCGAACGCTTCCCGCCTGGTGCCGCTGCAGTGTGCCGCGCTGTCGCCCGCGGGCCCGGAACCGGGTGGCGGGCCGAGCGGGACCAGGCAGCGCAGCAGGACCGCCACTTCGGTGAGCCGGTGCTCGCCGCCGATGCGGAGCAGGGGTGCCACCGCGGCCCAGGACTCGGCCCAGGTCTTGCGCGCGTGGTCGTCGACGCGGGTGGCGGTGCTCAGCCCGTGCGGCTGCGGTCCGCGGCCGTCGGTGCGGTACGGATCCACGTCGTCCAGGGGTACGGGGCCGATGCCGTGCTGCACTGCGGGCAGGGCGAGCACCGGCAGCCAGCGCGGGTCGGCCGACCCGGTCGTTCCGTCCGGGTGTGTGCGCGCGACCAGGGGCGGCCCGGCAGACAGGTCGTGCAGCGTCAGTTCGCCGTCGCGGAAGGTGACATCGACCGTTCCGGACGCTTCGTGGGCCGTGCGCAGGGCGCCCAGGGTGGGCAGCGGCAGGAGCCCGTCGTGTGCGGTGAGCCGGGTCGTGAACGGGATTCCGGCACGGATCGCGGCTGCCGCCGCCAGGGCGCTCAAGTGGTGGAGATCTGCCCGGAGTTCGGGGGCGGTGCCGGACCCGGGGCCGGGGCCGGCGAGGCCGCGCAGGCAGCGCTGCGCCCAGGGGCCCACGAGGGGGTGCAGCAGCACGGTGCGTACGGCGGTCCGGTCGGCGCGTTCGGCCTTCTCCAGCAGGGCCCAGTCCTGGCGGAGGCGGTCGAGGGCCCGGGGCGGGCAGACGGTCGTGGGGGCCGCCCCGGCCGCGTCGAGCAGGGCCCGCAGCAGTACGAGCCGGCGGGTGTCCTGATCGCGTACGAGTACGCGCAGGGTGTCGGCGTCGCCCTCGGTGCGGCCGAGTTGACACAGCATGTGGTCCGGGAGTGGGGGGATCATCGGCGTTCTCCTGCGGTTGCGTCGGACAGCCGGGCCGCGACATGGCGTACCAGCCGTTCGAGGTCGGCGCAGTAGACGGACGGGTTGGCGAAGCCGTTCTCTGCGCGGTAGCGGTGTGCGTAGTGGCCGCCGCCGCAGACGGTCAGCAGCGGGCAGGCCCGGCAGGTGGCGGCCAGCGCGTCGGCGCCTGCCCGGCGGGCGGCGACGCCGGGGTGGCGCAGGGCGTCGTCGAAGGTGTGGCGGAAGATGTCGAGGCCGGTGGCGGCGGCGGTGTCGTAGGCGGACTTGAGGGAGTCCACCTGCTCGATCGTCCCGTCGGTCTCGACCACGATCGCGTCGACGGGGTCGAGACCGAGCGATTCGGTGGCGGCGGGCAGGCCCAGCAGCAGGGCGATGCACTCCTCGAAGAGCCGGATCCGGGTCTCCCGCCGTCCGGCGCGCCACCAGCGGTCGAAGACGGTGGTGAGCCAGTCGCCGTACGGGGTCGGGCGGCCGGACGCGGTGCCCGCGCGCGGCAGGCCCGGTGGGGGGTTCGTCCAGTTGCCGTGCGGCAGCAGCAGGTCCAGGGCCGGCGGGCGCAGGGCGAGCAGCGATTCGTACATCTCGACCGGGTCGGTCCGCGGGTCGACGACGGTGAGGATGCCCGCGTAGGCGTCGGGGTGGCGGTCGGCGAGGAGCCGGGCGCCGCGCGAGGCGGCGGGCCAGGAGGGGCGTCCCGCGTGGTCGGTGCGCTGGGTGTTGTGGGCGGCCAGGCCGCCGTCGAGGCTGATGCCGATGCGTATGCCGTGCCGGGCGAGGGTGGCCGTGCGTGCTTCGGTGAGCAGCGTCGCGTTGGTCTGGACGGTGGTGTGTACGGTGCAGCTGGCGGGTGCCAGGGCGCGTACCCGGTCGGCGAAGGCGGCCAGCCGGCCGGCGCCCGCGAGGAGGGGTTCGCCGCCGTGCAGGACGAGGGCCGCCTCGGACAGCCGGTGGGCCGCCGCGTGTTCGGCGATGCGGTGTGCGGTGCGGTCCAGGACGGCGGGTGCGGCGGCGGCCGGGCGGTCGCGCCAGGTGTGGTCGGGGCCCGCGTAGAGGTAGCAGTAGCGGCAGGCGAGATTGCAGCGGCCGTGCACCTTGACGATGAACTGCCCGAAGGCGGGCAGGAGTCGGTGGTCTTCGGGGCACGGGGGCGTTTTCGGCGTCGCCTGTCGAGACACTCCCGCACCCCCGTGCCGTTCGCATCCGCCGGCACGGCCCCCGTCGCCGCCCCGAGGCGAGTATCCCTGGCCTGCGGCGGCGACAAACCCGTGCCCTGTCACGATGTCCTGTTCAACCGGGCCCCCGGACCTGAATCGTGCGGCCACGGCACCCTTCTCCCGGGGCCGGGCCGCGAGCGGGGGCGACGGCGGGCGTCAGAAGGAGTTGTTGAACCCCCACAGCATCTCCCGCGGCTGTTCGACCCGGCCGCGCAGATCCGCGACGACCTCGGCGAGCACCGGATGGTCCAGTGTCCGCAGCGACTCCAGATCGAGCGCCAGCAGGTCCGGCAGCGCGTCCGGTCCGCCGGACGGAACACCCGGCGGAACGCCGTCCGGGATGTCCTTGTGCACCGTCTCGCTCATCACGCCTCCCCGTAACACCCCTCGCGCCCGAGCCGGTGCGCTCGCCCTTGAGCGCCCGGTCGGGCCCGCGTACCTGATGGTCTGTGCGCCGACACGGATCCCGCGTACCGGCCGCCAATGTACGGATGCCCCGCAGGACCCGGGCTACGCCTTGCCGGGCGTGCCGTCCACCGGAGCCGGTCGTACGCCGGTCACACGGTGGCGGCACTCCTCACGCCGTCCGCCTCCCCCTCAGAGGCTGCCGGGTGGTCTCTCAGCGCTCCAGCTCCGCCAGCCGCCCGGCGGTCGACTCGCCCGCGGATCCGCCGCCGTCCGGCAGCTTGCGCCATTCCTGGCGGGCAGCCCGGTATGCCTCGCGGGCCGCCCGGGGGCGTCCCGCTCTCTCGTACGTCATACCCCGCCAGTGGTTGGCCGTGGCCCCCAACTCGACTGCTTGCCAGATCTGTTGCGGGCTGTCCAGCTCCTCTTCCGCCGCGCCCGCCGCCTCCGCCGCGCCGCGGAACGCCTCGGCCGCCTCGTCGAGCCGGGCCGGGCGTCGGAGCACCCGGGCGGCGTCGAGGTGGGAGCGGCCCAGTTCCAGCCAGCAGTTCGCCTCGGTCAGCGGGTCGGCCGCCTCCTGCGCCGCGAGGCCGAAGAGGTGCTCGGCCTCGCGGAGGTCGACCCGGTCCTCGGTGGCGCGGTGCCGGAGCATCAGCGCGCGGCCCAGCATCAGGAGCCGCCCGGCCTGGCGGGTGCTGCCCGCGGGCGTCTCCGTACGGCAGTCGCGCAGCACCCGGATCGCGGCGCCGATGTGCGGGCGGCCGTCCGGCAGCCGGGCCCGGCGCAGCAGGGTGCCGCCCCATTCGGCGAGCAGGTCGGCGTGGGCCCGCGAGTCGCGGGGTACGCCCCGTGCGGCGTGGGCGAACCGGTCGGCGGCGGCCACGAGTTCGTCCGGCTCTCCGGTGTGCTCGTACCGGGCGACGTGGATCCTGCCCGCCCTGATCCGGAGCGTGGCGAGCTGCCGCTGGTCGCGTACGGTCGCCAGGGCCTGCTCGACGAGTGTCGCGGCCTCGTCCGGCTCCTCGCCGGAGCCGAGCAGGGCGTCCACCAGGTCGAGCAGGATGCGTACCTCGGTGCCGAGGGTGTGCCGGCCGCCGCCCTGTTCGAAGGCGGTGCGCAGGGAGCGGGCGGCCTGGCCCGCGTAGACCCGGGACTGTTCGGGGTCGGCGGTGGCACCGGCCAGCTTCAGCAGGGTCCGTCCGTGCGCCAGCGGCAGGGTGGTGGGGCGGTTCTCCTGGTCGGGCCAGACATCGGCGAACGCCTCCAGCATCCCGCACGCGGCCTGGAGCAGGGCGGTGTCGCCGTCGAGCCGCCACTGCGCCTCCAGGGCCCGGACCCGCTCCAGGGTCAGCCGGAGGGCCTCGGCCGGGTCCAGGCCGGGGGCCGAGCAGGCGGCCGTGTACTCGCGGTCGGCGCGGCGCAGCAGCTCCAGTGCGCCGCGCCGGTCACCGCGCCGCCGCCGGTCGTCGGCCGCGGCGTGCAACACCTTGGCCAGTACGGCCCGTTCGCGGACCGCGGCGGGTTGCGCGGCGGCCCTTTCGGCGGCGTACTCGGCCTCGCGGAGCAGTTCGGCGTCGCCCTGGACCTCCCACAGCCGCAGCACGCAGCGGGAGTACTCCGCCCACAGCCCGGGGTCGGTGCCCGGCTGCTCCTCGCGTTCGGCGGCGCCGCGCAGCAGCTGCACGGCGTCGATGAGGTACTGCACCATGCTGTCCGACTCGAACTGCCGCAAGAGGGCGCGGGCGCTCTCCACCGCCGCGTGCGAGGTCTGGACGGGGCCCGGGCGGCCACCGCGTCCGGTCTGCGTCACGAACTGCTCGGGCAGGGGCATGAAACGCTCCAGTACGCGGACCGCGACCTCGGCGAAGGGGTGGGGGACGCGCGACCCGCCGCTTGCGTCGCCCTCCCCGCTCTCACCACCCTCCTCGATCTCCCCGTCGGATGCGCCGTTCTCGGAGGGGCCCACGCCGGAACCGGCCGGTGTCGGCAGGTATCCGCGTGCGCGCGGGCGTTCGCCGAGCTGGGCGAAGGCCAGGGCGGGGAAGTTCGGCCCGCCCTTCCCGAACCGCTGCTCGATGTACTGCGAACAGTGCTTGAGCACGAGCAGTGCCTCGCCGCGGCCCAGCGGGCCGAGCAGCGCCTCCCGGACTCCGGGCACGAATTCGTACCACTGGCCGTCGTGCTCCCCGCCGTCCTCGTCCCTGCCGCGCATCAGCAGTCCGCTGAGCAGCACCTCGGCGAGTTCGGAAGGGCCCGAGTGAGGCAGCATCGTGCGTTGCACCAGCTGCATCACCGGGAGGTGCAGCGGGGCCGCCGCGAGGTAGACGGCCAGTTGCCCGGCGGTCGGTGAGGCCGCCGAGCGGAAGCGGCTGACCAGCTGGAGCGAGGAGAGTCCTTCGCCGGCCCGCTGCGCGGCCGCCGCCGGCTGATCGGCCCGCACCCAGCCGACCGCACCGGAGATCTGCCCCGATCCGGTACCGGAGAGCAGTCTCGCCCAGGCCGCCAACGCTCCTTCCACCGGCGGGAGTACGGGTACGGCGAGGGCGCCGGGGTGCACGGCCGGGCCCATGCCCGGCTGCTCCACCACCTTGAGCACGGCGGCTCCGCCGGGGCCGTCGCCCCGGGACAGCGAACCGTAGGTGACCGGCAGCCTGGTGCGGCTCCACATCCGTTGCGGCAGCGGCTGGAGCACGGCGGCCGGGGCCTGCGCGGCCAGCTGGTGCAGCAGCCGGTGGGCCCGGCCGCTGTGCCAGAGCGGGCCGGCGCAGTCGCTGACCAGGACGGTGACGCGGCGGCCGGTCGGATCGCTCAGCCGGTCCGCGGAGTTCAGCGGCGCCGCGGCCGGGTCGGGACTGCGGCTCACCGCGGCCGCGCCGTCCGGGCCCTGGTGCAGATAGCGCACCTGGACGTCCCGGAATGCTCCCAACTGGCCGAATATCTGCTGGAGTTCACCGAACATCCGGTCCCACACCAGCATCGAGGACGAGGCGTCCATGACGCACTGCAGGACCGCCTCGCCCCGGGACACACCTCGGAACACCGGGATGATCAACCCCCCGGCGCGGGCGCTGAGTTCGGCGGTGGCGGTCTCGTCGAGGGTGTTGCGCAGGGGCGGCGAGGCGGGGTGGTAGCGCTGCAACGGTCGTAGTGCCCGCTGGAGTTCGAGGGGGGCGGGCAGCGCCGGGGCGGCGGGCACGCCGAAGGTGAGCTCGGCCGTACGCCCCCTCCGTGCACCGCCCGTCCCCGTACCGGTCGGGCCGCCGCCGGAGCGGGCACGGGCGGAGGGGCCGGTACGTGATACGGGGTAGAGCGTGATCCGCTGGTCAGGGTCCCCCGGGTCCGCCCTCGGCAGGGGCTCGTCACCCGGCACGTCGCGCGCGGGCTTCACGGCGTCGGGCGCGGGGTCGGGGGCGTCGGGCCGCCCGTCCGGGCGCTCCGGGGGGAGGTGGACGGCCGGAACGTACCCCTGCCCCTCGGCATCCGCCGGTGGCGCGTCCGGGTGGCGGGCCCAGCGGGCCAGCCAGAGCGCGTCGCGCAGCTGCTCGACGTCGGGGTCGAGCCCTGCCTCACGCAGCCGCGCCACGAGGGCGGGGTAGAGCCCCGCGTCGTCGGGGGCGGCTCCGGTACCCGTGCCGCGGCCGTCGCCGTCGTGGTGTTCGCCGTCCGGTCCGTGTCGTGCGCCGGCGCCCGCCATCAGCACATCACCTCGGCCGGTCGAGTCGCTGGATGAGCAGGTCCGCGAGGCGGTCGCGGCCGGCCGGGGCCGCGGCGTCGGTGAGGTAGATCGCGTTCAACAGCTGGTCCGTGGCCAGGAGTTCGCTGCGGGACCGCTCCAGGAAGTGGGCGATGAGGTCGTCCCCGGAGCGCGCCGCCTCGTCGCCGAGATGGGCGCGTACGAAGGTCGCGAGGCGCTGGTGGTCGGGGCGTCCGAGCTCCAGGTGGATGCAGCGGCGCATCAGGGGCGCCGGGAAGTCCCGTTCCCCGTTGCTGGTGAGCACCACGAACGGGAAGGCAGTGCACTGCACCCGGCCGCCCCGCACCGTCACCTTGTTGCCGTCGTCGTCGAGGACCTGCGCCTCTCCGTCGGGCAGCCGGTCGGCGATCCGCTCCAGCTCGGGAATGCCGAACTCGCCCTCCTCCAGCACGTTCAGCAGGTCGTTCGGCAGATCGATGTCGCTCTTGTCCAGCTCGTCGATGAGCAGCACCCGGGGCCGGTCCGAGGGCAGCAGTGCGGTGCCGAGCGGTCCGAGCCGGATGTAGCTGCCCACGTCGTCCGCGGCGCGGGCCCCGTCCGGGTCGGCCGCTGCGCTGTGCGCGGCGATCTGTACGTCCTGGAGCCGGGCGATCGCATCGTAGTGGTACAGGCCGTCCAGCAGCGTCGTCCGGCTCACGATCGGCCAGCGCAGCACCCGGCCGAGCCCCAGCTCGTGGGCGACCGAGTGGGCCAGGGTGCTCTTTCCGGCGCCGGGTGTGCCGGTGACCAGCAGCGGACGCCGCAGATAGAGCGCGGCGTTGATCATTTCGAGCTCCTCGGCGCCCGGCCGGTGGAGTTCGGCGATGTGCCGGTGGCCGCCGAGACGCCGGTCGGCGGAGCCGTCGCCGTCGGGCCCGTCGGGGGCCGGGGCGCCACGGCTCGCGAAGTCGCGCCAGGGCGGCGGCGGGGGCAACTGCCTGATGCCTTCGTGCGGTTCGCCGGCCCCTCGGTAGATGAGCCACTCGCTGGGTTCACTCATAACGTGTTCCTCGTCATCACTCGTCCGGCCAGGGGCAGCAGTCGAACGTGGTTCACCGTAGTCATCCGGGACAACCCTCGTAAGGGGATTCACGGGGCTTGCAACAACGGGTCGGTCGGGGGCGGTTGCGGGTCTCCGTAGACCAGTGCGATGCCGTCCGACCAGAACATGTCGGGGCGGCCCTCACGCACCCCTTTCCTCAGCTCCTGGATCTTCCTCGGAAGCCGGTCGGCCACCACCGCCCCGTCGACCGTGTCGACGACCCGGAGATGGAACTCCGTGCAGGACGCCGGCCGTTCGGCCCTCGGGCGCCGCCACAGGACCACGCCGAACCCGGCGTCGAGCACCCGCGCGAACCCCACGACGCTCTGGGTGTCGTGCCGGCCGCCGTACCTGCAGAGGACCGGGACGGTCTCGTACGGCAGTCCGCGCAGCTTCGCCGTCACCGGCACGGGTACCCGCATTTCGTCGTCGCAGTCGAGGACGGCGGCCCGGGTCGGGCCGCGGCGGAGGCGGTTCCAGCGCGCTTCGTGCTCCAGGTCCGCGTCGTCGGACGGGCCGGGGCCGCTGTCCGCGCACCGCACGACCACCGGCCGCAGGACTCCGAGGGGCAGGCTGTCCGCGGGCAGCTGCCACTTCTCGACCTCCAGGTCGAGCAGCGCCGAGGGCACCACGACCTGGAGGATCGCGGGGTTGTCGGGCTCGTCGCACATCCGGAACGCCTTCCCGAGGGAGGCGCCGAGCCTGGCCGGGAGCTCGTCGGACCTGGTGCCCTGGTAGTTCTCGGTGACGGGCAGATCGACGGCCGAGAGGCGGGCGACGACCCGCCAGTCGTAGTGGTCCGGCTGCCACGCGCGGGGCTCCAGATGGAGCACGACGAATGTGGGGGCCTTCGGTGGCCGGACCGGCTCGTCGGCCGGTTCGGGTGTCCGCAGGTGCTCGGTGCCCGGGGCGTACCTGCCCTGGTTCCGGAGCCTGGCCATCTCGCGGCGGAACGGCCGCCGCAGCCGGTCCTCCGCGGTCTCCCGCACCCAGTCCCACAGGGCGTCCTCGGCGAGCCGGGTGGAGGGCACCACATAGGGGCGTTCGGCGGAGATGGCGCTCATGCAGTAGCGCAGGATGCGCTCCAGCGCCTCGTCGCCCTCGCGTGCGTCGTACAGGACGCCCAGCCCGTCGCGCCAGCCCCGGGGGGCCGGGACGCCGACGGTCCGGTATCCGTACCCGAGGTCGCCGAGGATGTCGAGCAGGCTGCGGGTGCTGACCGGCGGAGGGAGCTTGGCGAGCCGCCCCAGCAGGTCGACGCGCTGCTGCGGGGTGAGCGCCGGGCCCGCCACGGTGCCCAGGTCCCGCTGGACGTCCGCCCAGGTCTCCTCGTCGTCCACGGGGTTGTTGTGCCGGTCGGCGTGGTAGCGGTCATGGGCGTGGAACACGGCTTGGTACGGGTCGTCTGACTCGGCCGTGGCGGCCCGGACCGGCACGGGCAGCGTGCGCAGCCGCTCCACGCCGATCGCCGTACCGCCGTCGGTGTCGGTGGAGCGCGACTTGAGTACGCCGACGACCTCGCCCCGGGCCAGGTCGACCACGGGTCCGCCGGACATGCCCGCGTACAGCTGGCTCGCCTCGATCAGCACCTGTTCGTCGCCGTCGGCCCAGTCGTCGACGGTGCCCACCACCCGGCACTCCCGGCCGAGCCGCTTGAGCGCCCCCGCTCCGCCGGCCGCCCAGCCCGCGAAGTAGTACGCGCCGCGGTTCATGCCCGTGGAGCGCTCGCTGAGGTACACGCAGGGGTGTTCGACGGGCCGGACCAGCTGGATGAGCGCGAGATCGGGGGCCGGCCAGCCGCCCGTGCCGGGCCGTTCCTCGGGCAGGGCCGCCACGACCGTGCCCCCGACCCGGACGGCATCGCCGCCGCGAGCGGTCTTGTAGACCACGTTCACCTGACGCCCCCTCCCCTCCATCGCCACGTGCGCGCACGTGAGGACCCAGCTGGGAGCGATGAAGAAGCCGCTCCCCAGGAAGTCGCCGTCGGATCCTTCAGGGGCATACCCGGGCTCCGGACGATGGATGCGCACCGTCGCGTCCTTCACGAGGCTCATCAGCGCGGATTCCGCCCCGTTCGGCCCCTGCCACGCGCCCCCGCCCGGTGGCTGCGTCACGATCCGCTTCCGTCGTCCGGCGCGGTGCCGCCCGTATGCGCCGGTGCGCCGGTGGATGCCCCGGCGGCCGGATCGGTGGCGGGCCGCACCGCGGGAGCGGAGGGTGCGGGCGGGACGGAGGGAACGGGCGGGACTGACGGAGCGGGCGGGGCCAAGGGTGCGGGATCGGCGGGTGGGTCGAGCGGCGGCCCGCCGCCGTTCCACGTCAGCGTGACCTTGATCGACCCCTTGGCCTCGCCGTCCGCGAGCAGCCCGACGACCTTGCCGGACTTCGCGGTGAGCTCGATGCCGAACTCGACGCTCACCTCGTCGGGCCGCACGGACCGCAGCGGCTCGGCGAGCGAACGCGCCACGCTGGTCACGACCCCTTGCAGGCTCTCGACCCGGGCCTGCACCCGATCGGCGATGTTCCCGGCGCCGATGTCCGTGAACGACGGGCCCGATCCGGGCTGCGCCAGCTCCTCGGCTCCGGAGATCCGCGCCCAGACCTCCGTACCGTCGGGCATCTCAATGCGCGTAATACGGGCGTCGCTGTCACCCATGAAACCCCCCGTTCCCCAACTACCCGCAGGCTAACGGCAGTCCGCGTCCGATGCGAGGTACATGGACGGGTACACGGACCAGGACGCGGGGGTGGCGCCGGCCGGTTCTCGGCGGGATCGCGGGGGTGGTGCGGGCCGGTCCGGACGGGTCTCGGAGCAGCCGGAGCGTACGGTCCGGGGACCCGCTCCCGCCCGTCGGGGGGCTGTCACCAGGCATTAGGCTTGCCGCATGTACTTCACCGACCGCGGTATCGAGGAGCTGGAGAAGCGGCGAGGCGAGGAAGAGGTCACTTTCGAGTGGCTCGCCGAGCAGCTCCGTACGTTCGTCGATCTCAATCCCGACTTCGAGGTGCCGGTCGAGCGCCTCGCGACCTGGCTGGCCCGGCTCGACGACGAGGACGACGACGAATAGTCGCTCGTGCGGTCACTGACGAGCTGCTCTCTTGGTCACTCGCGCAGCCACTCGCTTGGTCACCCGCGTAGCCGCTCGCGCCCGTCCGCCGTTTCCCCGGCGCCCCTGATCCGGTCGTAGGCGAGCCCGAGCGCCCCGTGCGCCACCAGCAGCGCCCCCGCGAGCGCCCATCCGCCGCCGTGGCGCCTGATCCCCCGGAGGACCAGCGGCAGTCCGGCGGCGAGCTGGGCACCGGCCAGCATCCGGGCCCTGGGGCCGCGCATCCAGGGCCCCAGGCGGCTGCTCTCGACCGCGTCGAGTTCGGCCCGCACCGCCCCGCGCCAGCCGGTCCAGGCGACCGGTTCCGCCTCGGGCCGGCCGTCGGCCGCCGCGTACAGCCGGTCGCCGGGCGTGTCCGGGTCCAGGCCGGGCGGCAGGATCAGCCCGATCCGGGTCAGTACGGCGAGCAGCCCGCGCAGCCGGATGCGCGCGTCGGCGTCCGGGTCCGGGCGGGTCAGTTCTTCGAGCGCCTGGACGTCCAGTACGGGGTCGAGGCCGAGGCGCTCGGCGAACGTGCGCATGGCCTCGTCCTCACCGGCCGGGGTGCCGTCCGCGAGCCAGACGTAGCCGACCGGGCGGCGGAAACCGGCGGCGAGCGTGTAGCCGGCCCGGTCGCCGTCCCACCACAGGGCGAGCACGGGCCACGTCGAGCCGACCGCGAGCGCGGTGGCCCAGCCGGACACGACCCGGTCGACCGGCTCCATGACGTCCGCGACACGGAATCCGGGACCGCCGTCGGAACCGGGACCGCCGTCGGAACCGGCCCCCCGCCAGGGCTTTCCCTCGGGTACGAGGACGGACCATACGTCTCCGGCGGGGGCGAGCAGCATCCGCTCGCGCAGCAGGGTGGCCACCGGCCGCACGGCCTCCGGTTCGGCCCGGCACAGCAGCAGCGCCCCCGCGGGAGATGTCGCATTCATGCCTCACACGCTAGGGCAATTTGCCCGCATTCGACGCCCTTTGATCCCCCGACGGCCGCCCGAGGGCATCGCGACGCGCCTTGACTTCGCCGTTCCGCGATATATCGTGTTCCCCAAGAGACGCGATATGTTGCGTCACGCCGTACTCCCCGGGAGGTCAGATCCGTGCCTGCGTCGACATGGGCCATCGCCGAGCCCCAGAAACTGACCTTCGACGCCCCCGTGACGTCGCTCAATGTGCGCATCGTCGGGGGCGCCGTCAATGTCGTCGGCACCGAGGAGCCGACCGCCCGGCTGGAGGTCTCCGGGATCGAGGGTCCGCCGCTGATAGTGACCCTGGAGGACGGCACCCTCACCGTCGCGTACGAGGACCTGCCCTGGCAGGGCTTCCTGAAGTGGTTCGACCGCAAGGGCTGGCATCGCAGCGCGGTCGTCTCGCTCGCCGTGCCGACCGGCGCGGCGGTGGAGGTCGGCGTCGTCGGCGCGGGCGCGGTCGTCTCCGGGATCCGCGGGCGTACGGACGTCCGGGGCGTCACCGGAGACACCACGCTCGTCGGGCTCGCGGGGCCGGTGCTGGCCGAGACGGTCTCCGGCAGCGTGGAGGCCCAGTCGGTCACCGGCGAGCTCCGCTTCCACTCGGTCTCGGGCGATCTGACGGTCGTCGAGGGCGCCGGGGCCTCGGTTCGGGCGGAGTCGGTCAGCGGCAACATGGTGCTCGACCTGGACCCGACCGGGAAGCCCACGGACATCCGGCTGACCACGGTCTCCGGCGAGGTCGCCATCCGGCTGCCGCACCCGGCGGACGCGACGGTCGAGGCCAACACCGCGAGCGGCTCCGTCTCCAACGGGTTCGAGGATCTGCGGGTCAGCGGCCAGTGGGGCACGAAGAAGATCACCGGCACACTCGGCGCCGGGACCGGCAAACTGCGCGCGACGACCGTCTCGGGCTCGATCGCCCTGCTGCGCCGCCCACCGGCCGAGGACGGTACGTACGATGCCGAGCCGACCGGAAAGGTGCTCTGACATGCCCCCCGTATTCGCCCACGGCCGCCTCCGCCTCTATCTGCTGAAACTCCTCGACGAGGCCCCTCGCCACGGATACGAGGTGATCCGGCTCCTGGAGGAGCGCTTCCAGGGGCTGTACGCCCCCTCGGCGGGCACGGTCTACCCCCGCCTGGCCAAGCTGGAGGCCGAGGGCCTGGTCACCCATGCCACCGAGGGCGGCCGCAAGGTCTACTCGATCACCGACGCGGGCCGCGCCGAGCTGGCCGGCCGCACCGGCGAACTGGCCGATCTGGAACTGGAGATCCGGGATTCGGTCGCCGAACTGGCCGCCGAGATACGGGACGACGTGCGCGGCGCCGCCGGCAAGCTGCGCAGCGAGATGCGGGCCGCGGCGCACGAGACCCGGCACACCGGCTCCGGCTCCGGCTCGGGCTCCGGCACCGACTCGGGCTCGGGCTCGGGGCGCAAGGGTGACTGGGAGTCCGCCTTCGGCGACCTCGCGGACTTCGGCGACAAGGAGGCGTGGCGCGCCGCCAAGGAGGAGCTGCGCAAGGCCAAGCAGGAGTGGAAGGAGCAGGCCCGCCGGGCGAAGGACGAGTCCCGCCGCGCCCGTGAGGACGCCCAGCAGGCCCGCCGCCAGGCCAAGGAGGCCCAGGACAGGGCGCGCGAGCAGATGCAGAACGCCGCCCGGCAGGTCCAGGAGCACTTCGCCCGGGGCGACTGGCCCTCGGGCGTACGGGAGGGACTGGCCGAGATCACCGGCCAGCTCGGCGGCCTCGCCAGGACGGGCGCATGGCCCCCGTACGCGAAGCCGGAGCCGGCCGACACCGACGCGGACGCCGACTGGGGCAAGGACATCCCCCGCACCGGCGATCCGGCCCGCGACCTGGACCGGCTGCTCGACCGCTTCCGCGACGACATCCGCGACGCGGCACGGGACAAGGGCGTCACGGAGGACCAGCTGACGGAGGCCCGCCGCCATCTGTCGACGGCGGCGACCCACATCGGGACGCTGCTGCGGAAGGGCGACGACGGGCCGAAGTGACGGGGCGGGGACGGGGCCGGAACCGGAGGCCGGGCCGGACGGGGGTCAGCCCGCCTTCCTGAACCGCTCCCCCTCCCCTTCCTCCCCGCCCCCGTACAGCGCGCGGTTCACCGTCCCGTACGTGGCGCCGTGCGCGGCGAGCACTTCGGCGGCCGCGCCGGGACAGGCGGTGAGTGCCAGGAGAAGGTGTTCGTCGCCGATGAAGCGGTCCCCGCGCCCGGCCGCGATCCGCAGCGACCTGGCCAGGATGCCCTTCGCCCCGCGGCTGAACGGTCGGCGCCGCGCACCGCGCCGCCGGGCCCGGTCGAGCGCGCCCTCGCCGTGCGCCTCCTCGACGCGGGCGACGATCTCGGTCACGTCGATGCCGAGACCGGCGAGCGCCTCGGTGTCCGCCCGGGTCAGCCCACCGTGGCGTCGGACCGTGGCAAGCTCGGCCTCGACAGACGCGCGACGGTCCGCCAGCCCGAGTGAGGTGACGGCGAACGCGGCCCGCCCCTCCTGCCGGTCCAGCAACGCGAGCAGCAGATGCTCCTCGCCGACCGATGCGGCATCGGTCCGTTCGGCATGGGTCACGGCGCCGGTCACGACTTCCCGGGCGTTCCCGGTGAATCGTTCGAACATCACTGCCTCCCGTACTTCTTGTGCACGGCCTGCCTGCTGACGCCCAGTTCGGCCGCGATCTCCTGCCACGACCAGCCCTGCACGCGGGCGCTCCTGACCTGTACGGCTTCGAGCTGCTCCAGCAGCCGGCGCAGCGCGGCGACCGCCCGCAGCCCCACCCGGGGGTCACGGTCACCGGCACGCGCGGCGAGATCCGTCGCTTCAGTCATGATGTCAACGTAGGTTGACGCACCCCGCCTGTCAACCGCGATTGACAGGCGGGGGCATACGACGTGCGCCGTGCGGGCCGTTCAGCCGCGCGCCGCCCCGGTCACCGTCACCGTGACCCGCGCCCCCTTGCGGGCGTGGACGCGCACCTCTCCCCCGTGCCTGCGGACCTCGGCGCGGCCGTCCACCGAGACCCGCCACCGCCCGGCGGCCGGCGGCAGCGAGATCTCCGTGGTGCCGCGGCGGCCCGCCGTGTAGGTGAGCCGGTAGACGCGCGCGTTGTCGTCGTACGTGTCGGAGTGGACGGTTCCGGCGACGGCGGGTGCGTACGGTGTGGCGGTCCGCTCCTTGTTGGCGGCGAAGGCTCCGTTCTCGTCCAGGGCGCAGTAGCCACCGCCGTAGCACCACACCCAGCCCGCCCAGCCCGAGCTGTAACGGCTCAGGGAGGCCATCGCGTCCCGGTAGAAGCGGCCCATCTGCGGGAGCCTGTTGTTCAGCGGGCCCCATTCGCCGACGACGACCGGGATCTTCTGCTGCTTCGGGTACGCGGTGACGGCGGCCTCGTACGACTCGATCCAGCCGGCCGCCGGGTCGTAGTCGGCGCCGGCCTCCATCGCGGTGTTGTAGAAGTGCGGGGCGTAGACGGTGCGGTGGTCCTTGATCGCGCCCAGTCCGGTGGGCACGCCTTCGCCGACGATGGGGGTGGGCTCGACGAACAGCCAGTTGTCGCGGTCGACCGAACGGACCGCGCGGGCCAGCCGGTTGTACATCGGGGTGAGCTGCTGGGCCTCGATACGGCGGGCGGCCGTCGGCAGGTCCTCGCCCTCGCCGAGCTCCCCCATCGGCTCGTTGATCAGGTCGTAGCCGAGGACGGCTGGGTGGTGTCCGAAGCGGCCGGCGACGACCTGCCACATCCGTGCCTGGGCGCGCTGGAGGTCGGCGTCCTCGTAGAGGTGGGTGAAGGCGCGCTGCACGGCGGGCTCGAAGTACTCCGAGAACCAGTCGTCGGGGTGCGGGGTGAAGGGCAGCCCGTCGGTGCGGGTCGCCCAGGCCGGGATGCCCCGGGCGTTGAACGCCGGGCCGAACACGTCCTGGTGGGCGTCGAGCAGCACCTGGATGTCGTACTTCTGCGCCCAGTCCAGGACCCGGTCGATCCGGCGCAGATACTCGGCGCTGTAGTGGCCCCGGACCGGTTCCAGGTCGTCCCAGAAGATGAGCAGCCGGGCGAAGTTGAAGCCCTTGGCGTGCAGATCACGGAAGTGCTTCTCGGTGATGGCGGTCAGTGCCTGGTCACCGCTGTGCGCCTTGTCCGCGACGCTCCATCCGCGCAGGGTGAGCGTGCGGCCCCGGTCGTCGGTGAGCCGGGGTATGCCGGTCCGTTCCGGTGGTGCCGGATGTGCGTCGGCGGCGGGGGCGAGGGCCCCCGCCGCGAGCACGAACGAAGTGACGATCGAGGTGAGTAAGCTGCCCATCCGCATCCGCGTCCTTATTCGCATGGCGCAGATCAGAGCAGCTCACCCTGTACTCCTCAAGAGCAGGTGAGCACAATCTTTCCGAACTGGTCGCCCGCCGCGAGCCGTTCGAACCCCTCGCGGGCCCGGTCCAGCGGCAGCACCTCGTCGATGACGGGGCGTACGCCGGTGGTCGCGCAGAAGGCGAGCAGGTCCTCCAGCTCGTCCTTGGAGCCCATGGTCGAGCCGACCACCTTCAGCTCCAGGAAGAAGATCCGGGTCAGCTCGGCGTGCGAGGGCCGGTCGCCGCTGGTCGCGCCGGAGATGACGAGCGTGCCGCCGGGGCGCAGCGACTTCACGGAGTGGGACCAGGTGGCCGCGCCGACCGTCTCGATGACCGCGTCGACGCGCTGCGGCAGCCGTGCGCCCGGCTCGAACGCCTCGATGGCACCGAGCTCGACGGCGCGCTTGCGCTTGGCCTCGTCGCGGCTGGTGGCGAAGATCCGCAGCCCGGCCGCCCGGCCGAGCACGATCGCGGCGGTGGCGACGCCGCCGCCCGCCCCCTGGACGAGGACCGAGTCGCCGGGGCGCACCCCGGCGTTGGTGAAGAGCATCCGGTACGCGGTGAGCCAGGCGGTCGGCAGACAGGCGGCCTGCTCGAAGGTGAGTTCCTTCGGCTTGGGCAGCACGTTCCAGCTGGGGACGGTGACCTGCTCGGCGAAGGTGCCCTGGTAGCGCTCGGTGAGGATGGAGCGGGGTTCCTCCGGGCCGACGCCGTGGCCGGTCTGGCCGATGACGGAGTGCAGGACGACCTCGTTGCCGTCCTGGTCGGTCCCGGCCGCGTCACAACCGAGGATCATCGGCAGCTTGTCCTCGGCGAGGCCGACGCCGCGCAGGGACCAGAGGTCGTGATGGTTGAGGGAGGCTGCCCGGACGTTGACGGTGGTCCAGCCGGGTCGCGCCTCGGGGGCGGGGCGCTCGCCCAGATCGAGGCCGTTGAGGGGCTGGTCGCGGTCGATGCGGGATGCGTAGGCGGCGAACATGGCCCCGACGATAGGCCGGGCACGGGCCGGACGTAACCGGCCACGGGTGTGACGCGCACCGCGCGGGTGGGCAGGCGCACCCGCGCATTCAAGCCCCTCCGGCGTTCGAGGAGCGGGGTTCCGGGGGCGGCGCCCCCGGTTACGGGAAGGGGCGGGGTGGAGAACAAGCCCGCCGCAGGCGCACCCCGCACCCGGGAACCCGTACCCCCACCCACGCCCCACCGGCTCAGCGCCGGGCCACACCCTCCGCCCGCGCGGCGGCCGCCACCGCGGCGGTGACCGCCGGGGCCACCCGCTCGTCGAACGGCGACGGGATCACGTAGTCCGCCGCGAGCTCCTCGCCCACGACATCGGCCAGCGCGTTCGCCGCGGCGATCTTCATGCCCTCGGTGATCCGGGAGGCCCGGACCTGGAGGGCGCCAGCGAAGATGCCGGGGAAGGCCAGCACGTTGTTGATCTGGTTCGGGTAGTCGGACCGCCCGGTCGCCACGACGGACGCGTACTTGTGCGCGATGTCGGGGTGGACCTCGGGGTTCGGGTTCGCCATGGCGAAGACGAACGCGCCGGGTGCCATCGAGGCGACGGCGGCCTCGGGGACCGTACCGCCGGAGACGCCGATGAAGACGTCGGCGCCCGCCAGCGCGCGCTCCAGCGGGCCGGAGATCCCGGCCCGGTTGGTGAGCTCGGCCAGCTCGCGCTTGACCTCGGTGAGGTCCTCGCGGTCCCGGCTCACAATGCCCTTGCGGTCGGCCACGGCGACATCGCCGAGCCCCGCCTCCAGCAGGAACTTCGCGATGGCGACGCCCGCGGCGCCGGCGCCGGAGATGACGGCGCGCAGGTCGCCGAGTTCGCGGCCGGAGAGCTTCGCGGCGTTCCGCAGGGCCGCGAGCGTCACGACGGCGGTGCCGTGCTGGTCGTCGTGGAAGACCGGGATGTCGAGCCGCTCCTGGAGCTTGCGCTCGATCTCGAAGCAGCGCGGCGCCGAGATGTCCTCCAGGTTCACGCCCCCGAAGGACGGCGCGAGCCGGACGACGGTCTCGACGATCTCGTCCGCGTCGGTGGTCGCGAGCGCGATCGGGACCGCGTCGACGCCGCCGAACTGCTTGAAGAGGATCGCCTTGCCCTCCATCACCGGGAGGGAGGCCTCGGGTCCGATGTCACCGAGGCCGAGGACCGCGGTGCCGTCCGTCACGACGGCGACGACCTGCGACTTCCAGGTGTAGTCGTGGACCAGCTCGGGATTCTCCGCGATGGCGCTGCACACCTTGGCGACGCCGGGCGTGTACGCGAGGGACAGGTCGTCCTTGTCGCGGATGGGAACGGTGGCCTGCACGGCCATCTTCCCCCCGCGGTGGAGCGCGAAGGCCGGATCGAACGGCTCATCGGTGGTGCTGTCAGTGGTGCTGTCGCTGCGAGGATTGACGATCTCCGCTGCCATGGTGTTGACCCCTTAAGTCTTCATCGTTTGAGGGTGGCCACTCCTGGTTGAGGAGGGGTGGGCGGGCACCGCGTACGCTCCCTGCGCCGGCGGTTGGCCCGCACCGGCAGGGGGAAATACATACGCGCGGGCGCGCCGCACACGCGCCCTGAGCCCCGGATGAGGGGTGTAAAGGTCTTTCTTACCGGACGAACCGCTTCATGGACGAGTCCATATCGGTTCGGTGACGTGACTCATAGTCGAATATCTGGACAAGTCCGCCAAGCGACGAAAGCGTCCACCAGTCGAGACGCGCCGCAGATCTTCCGGCGTGATGATGGAACTCCCACAGATGGTCCGGCCCCGCGTACCGGCCTCGTGAGGTTCGGGGATCGCCCGTTATCCGATTTTGACATGATCAGCGACCAGATTTAGCCAGTCCGAATGGCAAGATGCCCTAATCCCTCAGGGGGGCGACATCCGAAGTCGTGTGTCCATACCGCCTGGCAACACCACCCCTCACCTGCCGGAGGCAACCCGATCATGACCGCAAGCTCCACTCGTCGCACGGCCGCGAAGTCCAGGATCGCAGCGGTTTGCGCCATCGCGGTCGCCGGCACGATGCTGCTGGCCGCCTGCGGCGACCAGACCAAGAACGGTCCGAGGAACTCGGCGTCGGCCCAGGCCCCGCTCGCCGGCCTCCTGCCCAAGGAAATCAAGGACAAGGGCGTCATCAAGGTCGGTTCGGACATCGCGTACCCGCCGGTCGAGTTCAAGGACAAGTCCGGCAAGACGGTCGGCATCGACCCCGACATCGGCGCCGCGCTCGGCAAGCAGCTCGGCGTGACCTTCCAGTTCCAGAACGGCACGTTCGACACGCTGATCACCGGTCTGCGCTCCAAGCGCTACGACCTGGCGATGTCCTCGATGACCGACACCAAGGACCGCCAGCAGGGCATCGACTCCGAGACGAAGAAGAAGGTCGGCGAGGGCGTCGACTTCGTCGACTACTTCAGCGCCGGCGTCTCGATCTACACCCGGAAGGGCGACGACCAGGGAATCTCGTCCTGGGCGGATCTCTGCGGCAAGAAGATCGCCGTCCAGCGCGGCACCGTCTCGCACGACCTCGCCAAGACCGAGTCGAAGAAGTGCCCGGCCGGCAAGTCGATCGCGATCGAGACCTTCGACAACGACCTGGAGGCCCAGACCCGGCTGCGCAGCGGTGGCGCCGACGCCGGCTCCTCCGACTTCCCGGTGGCCGCGTACGCGGTGAAGACCTCGGGCGGCGGCAAGGACTTCCAGATCGTCGGCGAACAGGTCGAGGCCGCCCCGTACGGCATCGCCGTCGCCAAGGGCAACGACCAGCTGACCAAGGCCGTTCAGGCGGCCCTGAACGCGATCATCAAGAACGGCGAGTACGGCAAGATCATCTCCAAGTGGGGCGTGGAGGCCGGCGCGGTCACCGAAGCCGAGCTGAACGGCGGATCCTGAGCAGGCACCGGCGCTGAAAGGTTCTTCCTGTGACTGACATCGAGAAGACGGGCCCGGCCGACCAGCCGCCCATACCTCGCACCCCATCGTCCGGACCCGAGGCGATCCGGGCCATTCCGGTCCGGCACTACGGCCGGTACGTCTCGGCCGTCATCGCCATCGCGGCACTCGTCGCGATCGTCTACGCCTTCAGCCAGGGCAAGATCAACTGGGGTGCGGTCCCGGACTACTTCTTCGACGACCGCATCCTCAAGGGCGTCACCCAGACGCTGCTGCTGACCGCACTGTCCATGGTCATCGGCATCGTCGGCGGTGTCCTGCTGGCCGTGATGCGGCTGTCGAAGAACCCGGTGACCTCGTCGATCGCCTGGTTCTACATCTGGTTCTTCCGCGGCACCCCGGTCCTGGTCCAGCTGTTCGTCTGGTTCAACCTGGGCCTGGTATTCGAGTACATCAACCTGATGCCGATCTACAAGGACTACTGGTCGAGCTTCATGACGCCGCTGCTGACGGCGCTGCTCGGCCTGGGTCTGAACGAGGCCGCCTACATGGCCGAGATCTGCCGTGCGGGTCTGCTCTCGGTCGACGAGGGCCAGACGGAGGCGTCGCACGCGCTGGGCATGAGCCACGGCAAGACCCTGCGCCGCGTCGTGATCCCGCAGGCGATGCGGGTGATCGTGCCGCCGACGGGCAACGAAGTGATCAACATGCTCAAGACCACGTCGCTGGTGGCGGCCGTGCAGTTCTACGAGCTGTTCAAGTACGCCCAGGACATCGGGCAGGGATCCGGTGCCCCGGTCGAGATGTACTTCCTGGCCGCGGCCTGGTACTTGATCATGACCTCGGTGCTGAGCGTCGGCCAGTACTACCTGGAGCGGTACTACGCGCGCGGTTCGAGCCGCAGCCTGCCGCCCACCCCGTTCCAGAAGGTCAGGGCCAACCTCCTGTCCCTCGGCCGCCCGAAGGGAGGCATGGCATGACCGCCACCGCCATGGTGAAGGCCGAGGGCGTACACAAGTCCTTCGGCGCCGCGCACATCCTCAAGGGCATCGACCTGGAGGTCGCCCCGCAGGAGGTCTTCTGTCTGATCGGCCCGTCCGGTTCCGGCAAGTCGACGTTCCTGAGGTGCATCAACCACCTGGAGCAGATCAACGCCGGCCGGCTGTACGTCGACGGCGAGCTGGTGGGCTACCGCCAGAAGGGCGACAAGCTCTACGAGCTCAAGGACAGCGAAGTCGCACGCAAGCGCCGGGACATCGGCATGGTCTTCCAGCGCTTCAACCTCTTCCCGCACATGACGGCGATCGAGAACGTCATGGAGGCCCCCGTCCAGGTCAGGCGCGAGTCCAAGGCCGTGGCGAGGGCCCGGGCCGAACGGCTGCTGGACCGGGTCGGCCTCGGCGACAAGGCGAAGAACTACCCCTCCCAGCTCTCCGGCGGCCAGCAGCAGCGGGTGGCCATCGCCCGCGCCCTGGCCATGGAGCCGAAGCTGATGCTCTTCGACGAGCCGACGTCGGCGCTCGACCCGGAGCTGGTGGGCGACGTCCTGGACGTCATGCGCGGCCTCGCGGAGGACGGCATGACGATGATCGTGGTGACCCACGAGATGGGCTTCGCCCGTGAGGTCGGCGACGCGCTGGTCTTCATGGACGACGGCGTGGTGGTCGAGTCGGGCCACCCGCGCGACGTGCTGACCAACCCGCAGCACGACCGGACGAAGTCGTTCCTTTCGAAGGTCCTGTAGCGGCGCGGAGGGAGGGCGGTACGGAGGACACCTCCGTACCGCCCTCCCTCTCTTCCCTCTCCCCTGCTTCTTCTACTTCTTCGGCAGCAGCTCCGGGCTGAGCAGCAGCTCCCGCAGCTGGGCGCGGGTGAGCGGCGGCGTCTTCATGAGCGGCCCCTGTGCCCGCTCGCCCTTGAAGCCGGTGCTGTCACGGACGGACAGCACCCCACCGTCCTCGAAGGTGACCCGGCCGGTCAGCTCCTTCCCCCACTGCGGCGTGACCCCGTAGTCCATCGGGTCGCTCCAGGTCGTCAGCACCCGCCCGCCCGGCAGCTGCTCGTTCACGCAGTCCGCCAGATCCGGCTGCCCCTGGGCGGGCTCGCACGGATTGTCGGCCGGGCCCGCCGAGCCGGGGTTCCCGGTGTCCATGTAGCCGATGACGAGGTAGCCGACGCCGCCGTCCTTGCGTACGGAGAAGTGCCCGTCCAGCGGTCCCTCCAGGTGAGGCAGCTCCCGCTCGGAGGTGTCGCCGTCACGGATGACGGACAACGAGACCTGATCGATCTCCCCGACGTCCTTGGGCAGCACCTTCGCCAGCTGCTTCGCCCGGCCGCCGTTCCCGACGAGCTCGACCGGGGCCGCCACCGCGGTCTCCTGTGTGTCCCCCTTCGGGGCCAGGTTCGGCACCGCGACGGCTCCGCCGGCGACCAGGGCGGCCGCCGCGACCGAGACGGTGACCCTCCGGCGCATGCGCACCCGGGCGGCCCCGGCGTACACCGCCCGGGTCGAGATCTCCGGCTGCCCCGCGTCCTCCGCGGCCCGCCCCAGCAGCTCACGCACGTCGTTCATACCAATTCCTCCGCCATCTCGGCGCGCAGTGCCGCCAGCCCCCGAGCCGCGTGGCTCTTCACCGTGTTCTCCCGCATCCCGAGCGTTTCGGCCGTGGCCTCCACGCTCAGGTCCTCCCAGTAGCGCAGCACCAGCACGGCCCGCTGCCTGGGCGTGAGCCGGGCGAGTGCCGCCCGTACCGCCAGGCCGGTCTCCGTGTCGGGCACGTGGTCCGCCCGGTCGGGCAGTTCCCCGTACGACTGCTCCCGCCGCCAGAACCGGCGGCGGGCCGCGATGAACGTGTTGACCAGCGTCTTGCGCGCGTACGCCTCGATGTTGTCGAGCCGCCCGTGCCGCCGCCCGCCGAGCACTACTTTGACCAGGGTCGTCTGGACCAGGTCCTCGGCCTCGTGCCGGTCGCCGCAGAGCAGATACGCGCTGCGGAACAGCGCGGTACGTCTGCCCTCGACGAAGGCGTGCAGCGCGGCATCGTCGTCGATCCGCATCGTCGGCGCCCCTCTCCGGGTCCGCGGGTGCGGACCGTCTCGCCCTTCCAGTGCGGTGGGGTGCACGGCGGGTTGCAGCAACGCCGGGAAATAAATCATGGGCGGTACGGCCGCCGGCCGTACCGCCCATGCCTCCCCTTCGTGCCGCTACTTCACGGCGAGCACCAGGGTGTCCGAGGGCGACGCCCAGACGGTGCGCGCCTCCCCGAATCCCGCCTCCCGCAGGGTGTCGATGTGCCACCCCACCGGGGGCATGTCGCCGTCCGCGTGCTCGCCGTAGATCTCGTACCGCTCCGCGGTCGGCCCGGCGAGCACCGGGTTCTTGGCGGCCAGCGCCCACCAGTCGGCCCAGTCGACCGCGCCGGCGGCCTTGGCGCGGTCCATGGCGGCGTGCCGGTGGGCGCGTTCGGCGGCGTTGATCCGGGGCGTCGCGGTGTCGATCATGTGGTCCGCGTTCATGAACACCCCGCCGTCCCGGACGAGCCCGCCGATGTGCCCGTAGAGCGCGGTGAGGGGTTCGGTGTGCAGCCAGTGCAGGGCGGTGGCGGTGAGGACGGCGTCGTACGAGTCGTACGGCAACCGCCCGGCCCATTCAGGGTCCTTGAGGTCGGCGGTGACAAAGGTGACGCGTTCGTCGCCGTCGAAGTAGCCGCGCGCGATGGCGAGCAGCGCCGGGTCGAGATCCACACCGGTACTGGTCGCTTCCGGGAACCGCTTGAGCAGCCGGTCCGTAATACTTCCCGTACCGCATGCGAGATCGAGCACCCTCGGCCGCGGCCCCACCAGGGCCTCGACCATGTCCAGCATCACCCGGAACCGCTCCTCGCGGTCGGGCATGTACCACTCCTGCTGCCGGTCCCAGCTCTCCTGCCAGGCCCGCCAGTCCGTACCTGTCGATGTCTCAGCCACCAGGAACCTCCATGTAATACCCTGGACCCGAAAAGGCCCATTACATCGTTCGCCGCAACGACCATAGACCGACGCCGTAAGGACTACAAGTGGAACTGGCCTATTACTCGGACTACGCCGTGCGTCTGGTCAACACCGAGGAGCCGGCCCGCAACAAGGACTCCCTCACCTCCGTGGAGGCGGTCCGCGAACTGTTCGGCGCCAACGGCCAGGCGGCCCGGCGGGCGACCGACGCGGACGTGACCCGCTTCAGGTCGGTGCGGGCACGGCTGCGCTCGGTCTTCGAGGCGGCCGACGGCGGGGACGAGACACTCGCCGTCGACCTGCTCAACTCACTGCTGCTGGAGTTCCCGGTCAGCCCGCAGATCTCCGGCCACGAGACCCGGGACGAGGACGGGAAGCCGGACTGGCACATGCACCTGGCCGACCATCCGTCGAACGCGACGGCCGGGTACGCCGCCATCGCGGCGATGGGCCTCGCCTTCCACCTCACCTCGTACGGGGTCGACCGGCTCGGCCTGTGCGAGGCGGCACCGTGCCGCAACGCCTATCTCGACACCTCGACCAACCGGTCCCGCCGCTACTGCTCGGACCGCTGCGCGACCCGCGCCAATGTGGCCGCCTACCGGGCCCGCAAGCGTCTGGAGACGGAACGGGCGGCCGACACCGGCCGCAGCGCGGAGACCGCCCAGGTCACCACACCCCGCACGGACCGCTGACCCTTCTTCAGCGGCCGATAGCGCGCCCGGACCCTGGCCAGTACGAACTCCTCGGGCACCGTCCCGTAGTCCGTGCTGTCCCCGCCCGCGAAGGTGTTGTCGGCCAGCACCCACCAGCCGCCCCGGCGGCGTTCGGCGGCCCGCTTGACCACCAGCAGGTCCTGCTGGAACGGATGCCGCAGAATCACCACGTCCCCGGGGCGCACCGCCGCCCCGTACTGCACCAGCAGCCAGTCCCCGTGATGGAGCGTGGGCACCATCGACGGCCCGGTCACCTCCACCACCTGGAACGGCACACGCGCCGACAGCCCTCGCCCGGGCTGCTCCTGCGTCAGCTCAGGCACCTCCGGCACCTCCCGCATCTCTCCGGCACCTCCCCGATCCGTCCAGTACACCGTCCCGTACAGCGTTACGTACATTCGGCCACTGGTCCCATCCTCGCCCTGGACTTTTGGCCTAAGCCCATGGGGGCACCCACGAAAACACGTCTCTCACGGAGTAATGTCCCACCTGAGAAGACGATCACGAGGAAGGACAGCTCAATGCTTTCCCGCCTGTTTGCCCCCAAGGTGAAGGTCAGCGCCCACTGCGACCTGCCCTGCGGCGTGTACGACCCGGCCCAGGCCCGCATCGAGGCGGAGTCCGTCAAGGCCGTCCAGGAGAAGTACCAGGCCAACGAGGACCCGCACTTCCGGGCCCGCGCGGTGGTCATCAAGGAGCAGCGCGCCGAGCTCGCCAAGCACCACGTCTCGGTGCTGTGGAGCGACTACTTCAAGCCCCCGCACTTCGAGAAGTACCCGGAGCTGCACCAGCTGGTCAACGACACCCTCAAGGCGCTGTCGGCCGCGAAGGCCTCCACGGACCCGGCGACGGGCCAGAAGGCGCTGGACTACATCGCCCAGATCGACAAGATCTTCTGGGAGACGAAGAAGGCCTGACCTCCGGTCACGCTTGCTTGACCGGCGCTCGTTCCGACCGCCCGGTCTCCCCACCCGCACCCGGCCCGCAGGCCGCCGAACCCGGCGTCCGTGGCGGTCCGGGTGCGGTCTTTTCTGCGGGGAGGGGACGCCGTCGGGTGCCGGCGGCACTGGTCGACCACCTGCGGACGGGCTCGGACACCGAACGGGCGGGGGCCGTGCGGGCCTGGTACTGGACCGGCCTGCCGCTCCGTGCAGACCGGTCTCCGGCGTACGCGCCGAGCGGGAGTCGTGATCCCGCCCCGGACGAGTCCCGGGACGTGGTGGATTCACGGCTGGAGGAATCGATGCGGGTCTTCGCCGGCCGGCACATCCGCCGCTGGGCCGCCGTCGCGGAGCCGCACGGCGCTTGAGCCGGCTGCCGCATTGCGTTGCGTGCGTTTGATCAGGGTGCGGAATTGGGGCCCGGCGGCAGGTGGACCGTCATGATCAGATGGCAGGTCCCGGTTCCGGAGCCTCGGTACGTGTGGGCCGAGTCGCCGTCGAAAGTGGCGGTCTGTCCGGCCTCGACGGGGTGTTCCGTGCCGTCGACGACCAGGGTCATCCGGCCGGAGGTGACGCTGATGGTCTCGGTGACCCCGGCCTGGTGGGGGTGGCTGGGGTATTCCTCGCCCGGTTCCAGTCGCCAGCGCCAGATCTCCACCGGGGCCGGGCCCGAGGTCGTGAGCATGAGACGGGCCTCGCCGCCCTGCGGCCCGGTCCACAGGGGTGCGACGGTTTCGGCGGTCACGACGCGGACGCGGCCCTCGGGCGGGCCCTGCATCAGGGCGGAGACCGAGATGCCGAGGGTGTCGGCCAGCCGGACCAGGGTGGCGAGGTTGGGGTTGCCCTGGGCTCTCTCCAGCGCCACCAGCGCCCCCTTGCTGACCTGGGCGCGCCGGCCGAGCTCGTCCAGGGACAGGCCCGCGCGGGTGCGGGCCGCCCTGACGTTGTGGGCGACCGTCCGCAGGGCTGCGGCCGTCTCGGCCATCTGTTCTCCGTCCTCGCCACGGCGCCACCGGAATGGGCCGTAGGGTCGATTGGTTGACACCGACCGGTCGATCCGTTGTACGGTTCGGTCGTTCTAATGATGGTAAGGGATGTGCCGTGCTCGCTCTGCTTCTGGCTCTGGGCAGCTCACTCGCGTACGGGTGCGCCGACTTCCTCGGCGGTCTCGGTGCCCGCAAGGCCCATGTTCTGCGTACCGTGATGATCGCCGCCCCGGCCTCGCTCGCGGTCGAGCTGCTGCTGTGGCCGGTGCTCGGCGCCTCGTTCAGTGCCGGCGCCCTCGGCTGGGGTGCGGCGTCGGGGGTCGTCTCCGCCGCCGCGTTCGCGCTGCTCTACCGCACCCTGGCGATCGGCCCGATGAACGTGCTCTCGCCGGTGACCGCGCTGGTCTCCGCCGCGCTGCCCGTCGGCGTGGGCCTGCTCCAGGGCGAGCACCTGGGGGCCGCCGGGCTGGTGGGCCTGCCGCTCGCGCTGTTCGCGGTGGTGCTGGTCAGTGCCGGGCACGGCGCCGGGTCCGCGCGCCCGTCCCGTACCGCGCTGCTGCTGGCCCTCGGCGCGGGCGCCGCCATAGCCCTCCAGCTGATCTTCCTGCACCAGGCGCCCTCCGACAGCGGTGTGGCTCCGCTGGTCATCGGCCGGGCGGTCTCCTCCACCGTCACCCTGGCCGCCGCCGGGCTGCTGTACCGCAAGCTCGGCTCCGAGCGGCCCGCCTACGCGATGTCGGCCGCCGCGGGCGTCCTGGACTCGCTGGCGAACCTGATGTTCCTGCTCGCCGCCCGCAGCGGGGACCTGACCGTCGTCGCCGTGATAACCGCCCTCTACCCGGCCGGCACGGTCCTGCTCGCCCGCGGCGTGCTCGCCGAGCGCATCCACCGCGGCCAGCTCGTCGGCCTGGGCACCGCCGCCGTCGCCGTCGGCCTCCTCGCCCTGACCTGATCCCGACGCACCCTCGTACCGAGAAACGGAAACACCGCTCATGCCCGCCTTCCGCATCGCCCCCGCCGTCACGGACGCCTTCCCCGACACCCTCATCGCCCTGGTCACCGCCACCGGCCTGCGCGGCCGCGAGCCCTGGCCCGAGACCGCCGCCGCCCTGGCGGACCTGGAGCAGCGGCTCGCCGGCGGTGCCTGGCAGCCCGCCGACGAGACCGACCCGCGCATCGAGGCGTGGCACACCGCCTACCGCTCCTTCGGCACCAATCCGCGCCGCATCCGGCCCAGCGTCGACGCGCTCGGCCGCCGCTTCGCGAAGCGGGGCACCCTGCCGCGTATCAACCCGGCCGTCGACTCCTACAACGCCGTCTCCGTCCGGCACGGCCTGCCCGCCGGGGCCTTCGACCTGGACCGCGTCGACGGTGATGTCGACATCCGGTACGCGGACGGCGGCGAGGAGTTCACCCCGCTCGGCGAGCCCGGCACCGTCGAGAACCCCAAGCCCGGCGAGATCGTCTACGCGGACACCACCGGCGTGCTGACCCGGCACTGGAACCACCGCGACGCCCACCGCACCCGGGTCACCGAGGACTCCGACCGCGTCGTCTTCGTACTCGAAACCCTCCGCGCCGACCACGACGGCGACCTCGTCAGGGGCGCGGCGGAGGAGCTGCGGGGGCTGCTCGGTCCGCATGCCGAACGCACCGCCGTGCGGTACCTCGGTCCGGCGGATCCCAAGGCCGACATCTGAGACCGGGCCGCTCCCGGAGCGCGCGGAGGACGGCAGGTCCGCCGCCGTCGGTACGAGTTGCCGAGGGGATCCGCCCGGGTTGTCATGGAGGGCGACCCTGAAATCTCGTTCAAGCGGCTCGTCGGGAGTTCCGCATGGCTGTCGTGACGATCGTGGGCGCCGGCGTGATCGGTGTCTCCTGGGCCCGGTTGTTCGGCGCGGCAGGCTGGGAGGTGCGGGTGAGCGACCCTCGGCCGGATCTCCAGGATCTCGTGGCCGAGCAGCTCGTCGGGCTTCCGGTCACCGCGACCGACGATCTGGCCGCTGCCGCCTCCGGCACGGACTTCGTGCAGGAGGCCGGGCCGGAACGGATTCCGGTCAAGGAGCAGATGTTCGCCACGCTCGCGGCCAGCACCCGCGACGACGTGGTGCTGGCCTCCTCCTCGTCCTCGTTGCTGCCGTCCGTGATCGCCGAGGGCAACCCGGCGGCGGACCGGATCGTGATCGGCCACCCGTTCAATCCGCCCGAGCTGATGCCGCTGGTGGAAGTGGTGCCCGGACCGCGGACGTCGACCGGGACGGTCGACCGTGCGGTGGAGGTCTACCGCAGCCTGGGCAAGCTGCCGATCACGCTGAAGAAGGAGGTGCCGGGCTTCGTCGGCAACCGCCTCCAGAAGGCCTTCAACGATCAGGCCACCTACCTCGTGCAGCAGGGCGTGATCGATCCGGAGGATCTCGACGACCTGGTCAGGGCGTCGCTCGGCCTGCGGTGGGCCACCATCGGACCGTTCGAGAGCAATGTCCTCGGCGGCGGTCCGGCGGGGATGCGGCACCTCGTCGAGCACGTCGGGGCGGCGATGACCTTCGAGATGGGCGAGCCGGACCGGTCCGAGATGGGCACGGTCATCGACTCGGTCGAACGGGCCTACGGCACCGGGGACGAGAGCTACCGGCGCCTCGTCGAGACACGGGACCGGCGCACCCGGGCGATCCTGGAGCCGCTGGGCTGGCAGGAGCCCCCGGGCGGCACCGCGTGAAGGGGTCTGCTGGTCCGTCCGTGTCGTGACGGTCGCCACCGAGGACCCCTGGGAGAAGGGGAAGGCCATGTGGCAGGAGTTGCTGGCGCTGCGGATCGCTCCCGGGAAGGTGCTGCGGGTGAGCGTTCCGGACGGCCGGGTGGACACCCTCGTCGAGGCTGCGGGGCCCGCCCCGGACGGCGTCGTGGTCGATTCCGGAACGGTCTACTGGACCACCATGGGCGTACCGGTCATCGACCCCTCCGCAGGCTCGGGGGAGGCGAGCAGTGACTTCTCCCGCCGCAACGGCGGTGTCCACGCGGTGAACCTCGACGGGAGCGGGCAGCGCGACGTCCTGCCCGACGGCTCGATCACCACCGGCAAGCAACTGACCTCCGACGGCGCCGGACTCCTGTACTGGGGCGACCGCGAGGGCTGTCGCGTCAGCCGGGCCCGGGTGGACGGGACCGGTCTGACCGATCTGATCGTGAACACTCCCGACGACGGCCAGACGCAGGAGTGCGTCGGTGTGGCGGTGGACCCCGTGCGGGGGCATCTGTACTGGACGCAGAAGGGCCCGGCGAAGGGTGGCGTGGGCCGGATCCTCCGGGCCGGGATCGAGATCCCGGACGGCGGGAGCGCCGGGCGGCGTCCGGACGTCGAGGAGCTCTGGACGGGGCTGCCCGAGCCGATCGATCTGCACATCGACGGCGACTGGCTGTACTGGACGGACCGGGGCACGCCGCCCGCGGGAAACACCCTCAACCGTGCTCCCCTCCCCGGTCCCGGCCGGGCCGGAACACCGCCCGAGATCCTCGCCGGCGGGTTCGCGGAGGCGATCGGGCTCGCCGTGGACGGCGAGGCGGGCATCGCCTACGTCTCCGACCTGGGCGGGCACATCCGAGCCGTCCCCCTGCCCGGCGGCCCCGCCGACGGTGGGGCGGAGCGGGAGATCGTGTCCCTGCCGTTCCCCCTCACCGGACTCTGCGGAATCGGCGAAGTCGGTGGAGTCGGTGGAGTCGGTGGAGTCGGTTCCTGACGTCACGCGTCGTGTGTCACGCGTCGCATGTCACGCGTCGCATGTCACGCGTCGCATGTCACGCGTTACGCGTTACGCCTACGTGCGTCGACCAGCCCGGTCTCGTAGGCGACGATGACGAGTTGGGCGCGGTCGCGCGCCCGGAGCTTGGCGAGCAGCCTGCCGATGTGTGTCTTGACCGTGGCCTGGCTCAGATGGAGGTGCTGCGCGATCTCCGTAACAAGCGGCCCGCGCCCCAGGAACCGCCGATCACCAGCACCACCAGCCCGGCCACTCCCACGGCCCCCCACGGGTCGTCGGCCGGGGTGACCACCGCTTCGCCGAGGTAGACGGCGCCGCCCGCCACCGTCAGCGCGACGACCAGCGCGGGTACGGAGCGCCGGGCGGGTTCGGCGAGGCCGACCAGGTAGGCGCCGAACCCGGCCGCCGCGTACGGCTCCCGGACGATGTCCAGGAGCGAGGCGGTGGCCAGCGCGGCGAGGACGACCGCCAGCACGAGGAGCGGGCGGCGACGGCGTACAGCAACGGGCAGACCCACCGCTGCGGCGATCAGGTACCCCGTCCAGAGCGGCCCGGTGTAGTGCGCCTGGCCGTCGCCGGAGCCCATCCGTACGAAGCCGGCATAGACGGCGGTCAGCGACAACGCCACGGCGAGATCGACGAGTTGGAGTTGCAGACGGCAGTGGCCGGCCGTGGGGGGCATGGTCCGACGGTATCCGTACCGGCGCACTCAGCCGGCCTGCCCGATCAGCACCATGGACACGATCGTCACCGCCGTCAGCCCGGCCCAGCGCAGCGCCACCGCCCGGCCGGGCCGCGGCGCCGCGCGCAGCAGGCCGAGCCCGGACGGCACCAGGGCGACGCACAGCCCGGCCAGGGCCACCAGCGACATCGGCGTGGTGCCCTTGAGAACGCCCAGGGGCAGCGCCGCCGTCAGGCCGAGGGCGACCGCCCGCACCGGCCCGAGCACTCGGGTGCGCCACGCGCCGAGCGCGAGTACGACCCAGCCCGCGAGTACGGCGAGGTTCAGTGCGGCGAAGACATGGAAGGCGCCGTAGCCGGCGGTCACGGCCTCGGTGGCGACATCGGCGCCACGGGACCGCACCAGCTGGAAGGCCGGTGGTCCACCCCCGCGTGGAAGGTACGGGCGAACAGCCCGAGGACGGCCAGGACTCCGCCCCACAGCCCCCATCCCGGGCTGCGGATCCCGATCCGGGTGGCGAGCACGGCCACGGCGGGCCAGAGCAGCACGCTCCCGGCGGCGAACAGCCCGTACGCCGTGGCCATCAGCGTGGGGTGCCGTTCGTACGCGGCGAGTTGGTCGGGGTAGAAGAAGTGGAAGCGGACGCGCAGCAGCGCTCCGGCCAGCATCAGGACCGGGCCGAGCACCATGGCGGTACCGCCGGCCCAGCGTCCGGTGAATCCGGCCGCACCCATCGGCTCCACCGGCAGCAGGGCGCGCAGCCGGGCGTCGATGGCGGTTGCCGGGGTGCCCGTGGGGGCCGTTCGGTTCGTCATGCCCCGACGATGCCGCCGCTCCCTGGGTGGGGGCATCGGACCAGGGCCCGGACCTCGGGGTCGGACCTGAGTATGACCCGCGCGCCCGCCACGCCGTTCAACCGTTTAGATGTGGAGCGCAGCCGTGTCGCCGAGGCGATTTCGAGCCATCCACAGGGACCATATGAAGTCGGCCGACACCTGCCCCCCTTGGGTTACCTCCAGTACAGCGATGAGTCTTCGGGATGGGGTCGGTCGGTATGGGTGGACCTGCGCAGGCGACGGGGCTGCGTACACGAGGGGAGACAGCGATGACCACCGAGGGCTTCACCACATGTCTGTGGTTCGACGGACAGGCAGAGGAGGCGGCGGAGTACTACGTCTCGGTCTTCAAGAACTCCCGCCTCGGCGGGATCGCCCGCTACAACGAGGCGGGGCCGGGGCCCGCCGGATCCGTGATGACGGTCGAGTTCGAGCTGAACGGCCAGAAGTTCGTCGGGCTGAACGGCGGTCCGGAGTTCACGTTCGACGAGGCCGTCTCGTTCCAGATCCGCTGTGCGGACCAGGCCGAGGTGGACTACTACTGGGGTGCTCTCACCGACGGGGGTGAGGAGGGGCCCTGCGGCTGGGTGAAGGACAGGTACGGCCTCTCCTGGCAGGTCGTGCCCGAGGTGCTGCTGTCGTTGGTCACCGATCCGGACGGGGCGAAGGCCGCCAGGACCACGCGGGCGATGCTGACCATGAAGAAGCTGGACATCGCCGCTTCCCCTCACCGCCGTGCTTCGCTCCTCGTCCGCCGCGGCCCGAGGAAGGCGCCCGCGAGCAGCGCCCCGGCCAGGACCAGCGCCGAGTTGACCAGGATCGCGACCGAGACCCCCGAGAGCACGCCCTCGGGTCCGGTGTCGCCGAGTGCGGACATCCGGGCGGTGGCGACGGCGCTCATGACCGGGATCCCCATGGTGATGCCGACCTGCTGGGTCATGGTGGCGAGGCCGGTGGCCAGGCCCTGTTCCTCGTCGGGGAGGCCGGAGGTCGCGGTGACCATGAAGCCGACGATCATCAGCATGTTGCCGATGCCGCCGACGAAGGTGGCCACCAGCAGGAGCGCGATCCACTCCCCCGACGTTCCGAGCGCCACCAGGGACAGGGTGGCGACGGCCTGGACGACCCCGCCGGTGACGATGGTCCTGCGGTTCCCGAACCGGCCGACGGCACGGCCGCCGAGGGTGCCGCCGATCACGGTGCCGATGCCGAGGACGCCGAAGGCGAGACCGGTGGCGAGCGGTGAGTAGCCGAGGACTTCCTGCAGGTAGAGGGTGAGCAGGAAGACCAGCGAGGTCTCGGTGACGAAGGCGATCAGACCTGCGGTGTTGCCCCAGATGACGCTGCGCCGCTTCAGGATGCGTACGGGGACCAGCGGTGCCGCGGCCCGCTTCTCGACCGCCAGGAAGGCGACGAGGAGCACGATCCCGGCGAGGAGCGACGCCAGGGTGGTGGGCCCGGTCCAGCCGGACTCGCCGGCCTGCGTCAGCCCGTAGACGAGGAGGAGCAGACCGCCGGTGACGGTCACGGCTCCGGGGATGTCGAGCCGGGGGCGTGCGGCGGGCCGCGAGTCGGTGATCACGGCCGGGGCGAGGGAGACCACCAGGGCGGCCACCGGCACGTTGACGAAGAACGCCCAGCGCCAGGAGAGCAGATCGGTGAGCAGCCCGCCGAGGATGGCCCCGGCGGTGAATCCGGCGGACATCAGTGCCCCGTTGAGCCCCAGGGCGCGTTCCCGCAGGGGGCCCTCCTTGAAGGCGGTGGTCAGCAGCGCGAGCCCGGCCGGGGTGACGGCCGCCGTCGCGAGCCCTTGCAACACCCTTGCCACCAGCAGCACTTCGGGCGAGGTGGCGAGACCGCCGAGGGCGGAGGAGAGGCCGAGGACGACCATGCCGGCGAGGAACAGCCGCTTGCGTCCGACGAGATCCGCGATACGGCCGAAGAGCAGTGTGAAGCCGGCGGCGGCGAGCGCGAACGCGGTGGCGATCCACTGGAGACGGGAGACGGAGAAGCCGAGCCCCTCGCCGACGACCGGCAGTGCGACGTTCAGAATCGAGAAGTCCACGGCGATCATGAACTGGGCGCCGAGGAGGAGGGTCAGGACAAGTTTCTGCCGCCCGGTCATACGGATTCCGGACGGGGAGGCGGCGGGAGCGGTGGCGGCGATGTCGGCCGTGCCGGTCGGAGCCGGGGCCTGACTGGGTGCGGACATGATGGGGTTCCTCCACGGAGAGGTTCTAACGGGACCGTGGTTCCGTTAAGGTGGAGTCACCGTAGCAGAGGAAGGGTTACTAATGGAACTGGAGACCCGTTATGGCTTCTGAGGGTGTGGGACGCCCCAGCTCGGAGCCCGGCCGTGTGGAGTCCAGCAGCGTGGAGCCCGGCCGTGTGGAGCCCGGCAGCGTGCGGCCCGGTGGCCGTACCGCCCGGGTCCGTGAATCGGTCCTGCGGGCGGCGGGCGACGCCCTGGCCGAGCACGGCTTCGACCGGCTGGACCTCGCCGATGTCGCGCGCCGCGCGGAGGTCGGCAAGACGACCGTCTACCGGCGCTGGTCCACCCCCACCGGCCTGATCGCGGACCTGCTCGACGACATGGCCGAACAGTCCTCGCCCCGTACCGCAACGGGCTCGCTGACCGAGGACCTCAGGGCCAACGCCCGGCTGGTCGCCACGACCCTCTCCGACCCGCGGCAGGGCGCGCTCTTCAGGTCCGTGATCGCCGCGGCGACCTGCGATCCGCGCACCGCCGAGGCGCTGCACCGGTTCTACGCGATCCGCATCAAGGAGTGGTCCGGCTGCGTCACCGAGGCCGTCGAGCGGGGCGAACTGCCCGCGGGCACCGACGCCGACGAGGTGATCCGTGCCGTGTCGGCGCCGCTCTACTACCGGCTGCTGGCCAGCGGCGACCCGCTCGACGAGGCAGCTGCGGACCGGGCCGCCGGGGCCGCCGAGGCGGCGGCACGCGCGGGCGCATACGTGAACTGACGCGCCAACCGCCCGCCCCCGCACGGCGGTTCGCGCCCCGTCAGCCCGCCGGACGGGCGCGCAGGCGGACCGCCCACGGGTGCCCGGCGTCCTCGGCCAGGGCGACGGCCCCGGCCAGCCAGGCGCGCTGGTCCGCGTCGAGGACCGGCAGCGCCTCGGCGAAGTCCTGCTCGTCCTTGGGGCGCGGGGCCCCCGCCTTGTACAGGAGCTGCGCCTCGGGGCAGAGGTACGGGACGCCGTCCCCGGTGAGGCGGCCGAGCCGGTCCAGCGGAAGGCGGACGCGGGGATCGCGGCGGAACACCCAGTCGTCGCCCTCCGTGTCGTCGAGCATGAGCTGGATGCGCCAGGGCTCGGCGGGGCCGGGGCGGCACCAGATGTCGTGCACGTGCGGTGGCAGGACCTCGCCGCGGAGCCAGGGGCGCAGGGTGCCCGGCGGGTCCGCGGCCCACCACTCCCAGCCCGCCAGGATTCGCTGGGCGGCGAGCTGGTCGCGGCGGAGCAGCAGTACGTCGATGTCGGCGTGGTCCCGGAAGGGATGGCCCACGGCGAACTCGACGGCGTATCCCCCGGCGATCCACCAGGGGACACGCAGCGGCGCGAAGAGGCGGGCGGCCTCGTCCGGCGGGGGCGGATCCCAGGGGCCCCACGGAGTTTCCGTACGCATGGCCGGAGATCCTTTCCCCTCCGCGGCCTCGCCCGCCATGGAGCGGGCGGTCAGTCCGTCGTCAGCAGATGCCGGTAGCAGTCCGGATGTTCCCGCAGGAACGTGGCCAGACTCGTCGCCGGATGCCCGGTGAGGTCCGGTACGGCGTCCGAGACCGTGGCCATCTCGCCGGTGGCGATGGCCTCGTACGACGTCACCCAGCCCGCCACCTCCCAGTCCTCGGCACCGTACTGGGCCCGGGAGGCGTAGGCCTCCTCCCGGGTCTCCGCCACGTAGCCGATGGTCCGGCCGGTGACCCGGCTGAGCTCCTCGGCGGCCTCGGCGAGAGTGAACGCCTCGGGGCCCGTGAGGTCGTAGGTGATCCCGTCGTAGCGGGTGTCGGCGCTCTCGGTGTCGGCCAGCAGGACGGCGACCGCGGCGTCCGCGATGTCGTCGTGCGCCACCGCCGCCACCCGGCCGTCGCCGCCGGGGCCGCGCAGCACCCCGTCGGCACCGGTCATCGCCGGGATCCCGGCCAGGTACAGGCTGTCGCGCAGGAACGTGTACCGGACATCGGCGGCACGGATGTGCGCCTCGGTGTGCCAGTGGTCCCGGGCGAAGGTGAATGTGGCGTCCGGCGCGGCGCCCAGGAACGAGACGTACACGATGCGTTCGACGCCCACGGCGACCGCCGCGTCCACGGCCGTCGTGTGCTCACGCACCCGGTACGGGCTCTCGTGCGCCGAGACGAGGAACAGCGTGTGCGCCCCGGCCAGGGCGCGGCGCATCGCCTCGCCGTCGCCGTACGGGGCCGGCGGCGCGGCGACGGCGCCGGGCAGTTCGGGCAGCCGGGACGGGTCGCGCCCGAGGAGCCGCACGGGCACGCCGGCCCGCGTCAGGCGCTGCGCGACCCGGCCGCCGACGGCGCCGCTCGCGCCGGTGACGGCGACGATGGGGGCGTCCGGGTTCTCCGGGCCGGTGGGGGGTGGGTTGTTCATGCGGAATCGCCTTCCTTGCGCAGCCAGGGGCGCACTTCCACGACCGCGTCCACCGGGACGGGGCCGTAGATGTGCGGGAACTCCTCGCCGCCGGGCGCGAGGGACTCGTACCGTACGGGCACCGGGAGCCGGTCGGGATCGATGACGAGGACCACGAGTTCCTGGTCGCCGGTCCCGGCCCCGCTCCCGGCGCCGTACAGCATCTCGGCCACGCCGGGGAGCTGGTGGGGCAGCGAGCAGTGGATGAAGCCCTCTTCGTGCAGGGTGCGGCCGCGGGTGGACATCTCGTACGTCCCGATCCCACGGGCCGCCTCCCACAGGGGGCCTTCGGTGAGGTGCAGCAGCAGTTCGGCCATGGGCCAAAACTAGCCGCGTCGGCGGGCCCTCCGGGCCATCAGCGTGGCCGCCGCTCCGACCACGAGCAGAGTGGCGGCGATACCGCCGAGAATCCACTCACCGCCGCGCACGCCCGTGTGCGGGAGTTCCCCTCCGGGATGGGGCCTGTCCGGCCAGGTGCGGGTCGGTGTGGGCTTCGGTCCCGGTGAGTGGGTCGGAGTGCGGGTGGGGGTCGGGGTGGGCGTGGGAGTGTCTGTGGGCGTCGGGGTCGGCGTGTCCGTGTCCGTCGGGGTGGGAGTGTCCGTGGGCGTGGGCGTGGGAGTGTCCGTGGGCGTCGGGGTCGGCGTGGGCGTCGGCTCCTCGCCGCAGGCCGGCAGGTCACCGTCGAAGGGGTATGCGTGCAGCTCCTGGCCGCCCGACTGGCCCGCCGAGGTGTGGGTCAGCGAACCGGCCGTGTAGAAACGGCCGTTGGTACCACTCATGTCCAAGGTGGCGGTACTGGACTGCTGACCGATCAGCACGCTGCCCTGGAACTGCCCGGTGCCGTGCAGCCCGACCTCGGTGGCGTCGGGGAAGTTCCACAGCAGGTGCTCGCGGAGTCCGGCCTGCGGCAGCGAACCCATCAGCGTGCTGATGTCACGGCTGCCCCCGTAGACGTTGACGAGCACCGTCGCGCCGTCCGGGATCGCATGGAACGTGATGTCCTGCTGCCCGCCCTGGGCCGAGACCAGATCGGCGTCCACGGCGAACACCTGGAGCGGCGAGGTGCCGTCACCGGTGAAGACGGTGCCGAAACCGGAGTTGACCACGGTGCCCGTTGTGGGGCGGCGGTGGTCCCGGTCGTCGTCGTACGCGTAGCAGTGGCTGGCCGCGGTCAGCTCGTCGCGCAGCGCCGTGTACGGGCCGGTCGCGTCCGGGTCGCGGAGCGGGGCCGGGATCACCGTTCCGTCCACGGTCCGGGCGTACTTGACGACACCGTGGTTCGCCCCCTCCTCGGCGAGCAGCCGCTGCCCGTTCGCGACGGTCAGGGGCCCGCCCACGGTCAGGTAGTCGGAGCCGTCGGGGGGCGGCACCCGCGAACCCACGCCCGCCACACCGACGTTGTAGATCTGCGAGGCGCCCTCGCGCTTGTTCATGTCGAACCGCCCGAGGGTGACGATCTTCCCCTCGGCCTCGGCGGCGGCCTCCCGGACCAGGAAGTCGCCGCCGACGAAGACATTGATGTTGCTGTCGTGATGAGTCACCGGCCCGTTGTTCGGATCGGGCCAGGTCGTCGGGCAGTCGCTGCCCAGACACGGGCCGAGCCCGCCGGGCAGTGGTTCGGCGAGAGCGGCGGACGCCATCGTGCCCACCATTGCCGCGGCGGCCGTCATCGCCACCGCCGCCCGGATACCGTTTCCGCGCCTACGCGCATGTGTTGCCATAGAGGGCAATATGCAGCTTTGCCTACCAAATGACATGAATGCCACGCCCGGACCACCCCGATGGCCCCGAATACGCGGGGCGGCACCGGGCAGCGCGCCGGCGGCCCTGGCGGAGCGTCAGGCCTCTTCCGCCAGCAGCTCCGCCTCCTTTGCCGGATCCAGACCGACCGCGGGCCGGTCCGGCCGCCGCGGGGCCACCCCGCCCAGCTCCTCCAGCCACTTCCAGGTGTCGGCGACGGTCTCCTCGACCGGGCGGCAGCGCAGCCCGGTCGCGTACGCCCGGCTGACGTCGCCCCCGTGAATCGCTTCGTACAGCTCGCCCGGCGGCAGCCAGACCGGCAGATCGGTCCATGGCTCCACGCCGGCCGCGAGGATCTTCTCCGCAGGTGTCCAGCGCAGTTCGGCGTCGGAGCCGGTGGCGCGCACACAGGCGTCCAGCAGTTGCCCCATGGTGGCGTGGCCCGCCTGGCTGACCAGGTCGTACGGCCCGTGCAGAGCGCTGTCGGCGGCGTCCAGCAGCCAGTTCGCGAGGTCGCGGGCGTCGATGTACTGAAGCGCCACGTCCGGTGTGCCCGGGGCCAGTACGGGTCCGCCGCGGGCGATCCGCCCCAGCCACCAGGGCAGCCTGCCGATGTTCTCCCAGGGGCCCAGGATCAGCCCGGCGCGGGCGAACAGGGCCCGGTCGCCGAAGGCGTCGAGCGCGGCCAGTTCGCCGCCGCGCTTGGCCAGCGGGTACGAGACGTCCCCGCCCGCGTCGGGCGAGGCACCGGCCACCAGCCGGCCCTCCTCCGCGAGACCCGCCGGGGCCGAGTGGTCGTACACGGAGCGGCTGGAGACGTACGCGTACCGGGCGGCCCGGTCCGCCAGCAGACGGGCCGCGTCGCGCACGGCCGAGGGGGCGCCGCTCCAGGTGTCCACCACCAGGTCCCAGGCGTACCCGCCGCCCGGGACCTCACCGGAGCCGGCCAGCGCGGCGAGACCGTCCTCGGTGGTGCGGTCGCCGAGGAGCTCCGCCACACCCGGCGGAGGCGCGTGCCGGCCGCGGTGGAACACCGTGACCTCCCAGCCCCGCGCCAGCGCCGCCTCGGTGACCGCGCGCCCCACGAACTCCGTACCGCCCAGCATCAGAAGCCTCATGCGCCCGACTCTGCCCGCCGGGCGGCCCGCTGGGAACCGGTCCTCGCTCTCGGCGGAATCGGGAACCGGGCCTTCAGGGGGTGCGGGCGAGCGGACTGCGGTTGCGCAGCAGCCACTGGTGGTACCCGGCCGCGCGCCGGGCCGCCTCCCGGTAGGCCGCCTCCAGCTCCTCGTACACCGTCGCCGTGTCGGCGCCCGGCCGGGACACCAGCAGCAGCCGTACGGCGAGGGGGTCGTCGCGCAGCGGGCGGATCGCCATGTCGTCGCGCGGCCCGGAGGTGGGCTGGCAGGGGGCGACCGCCTCGCCGAGCACGACGAGGGAGGCGGCGGTGAGGTAGTCGCCGTGCAGGACGGTCGGCGCGAGCCCGGCCTCGCCGAACACCCGGCGCAGCCCGTCCCATTCGCCGTCCACCGTGGGGTCGACCATCCACCGGTCGCCGGCCAGATCGGCCAGGTCGACAACGGGCCGGGCGGCGGCCGGATGATCCCTGGCCATGGAGATGAACTGCGGTTCGCGGTCCAGGAGTACGCGCTTTTCCAGGCCGTCCGGGACGGCCAGCGGGCAGCCCTCGACCTCGTGGACGAAGGCGACGTCGAGCCCGCCCGTAGCGATGTCGCGCAGCAGGGCGCGGGCCGAGACGTCGACCCGCAGCGAGATGTCGGTGCCGGGCAGCCGGAGCCGCAGCCTGCGCAGCCAGCCGCCGATGACCCGGCTCGCGGTGCAGCCGATGCGCAGCCGCGGCCCGGAGGCCCGGACCGCGTCGGCCTCCGCCTTCGCGTCGCTGACCAGGGCGGTCATTCCGTCGACCAGGGGGCGGGCCCGGCCGAGGACGGCGCGGCCGAGCAACGTCGGTCGACAGCCGGTCCGTTCGCGGCTGAAGAGTTCGGCGCCCAGGGTGTTCTCGATCCGGCGCAGCTGGGTGGTCAGCGAGGGCTGGCTCACGCCCAGTCGACGGGCGGCTTGGTGCAGGCTGCCCGTGTCCGCGATGGCGCACAGCGCCCTGAGGTGCCTCACCTCAAGCTCCATACGGTCGAGCGTAGGGCGGCGGGCGACTGTCGCACCAGACTCCCCAATCGCATCAAAGTCCGTTAATTCACCTGGAGTTGACGGATGATTCGGCGGCAGTACCGGGGGTGGCGATAGGGCGGTGTTATCGCCGGTTGACATCATCCGCCGCGGCTCCCGCTCCCCGACACTCTCTGCGTACCGCACCCGTCCGAGTCCGATCATCGGACGGGTTCATCGGACCGGTTACCGGTAGGAGACCCCCCATGAGACACCCCAGGACCGTCATGTCGGCCGTGGTCGGCCTCGGCTTCGGCCTCGCGGCCGCGCTCGGCACGGCCCCCGCGATCGCCGCCTCCTCGGCCCCCGCCGCAGCACCCGCCAGCACCGCTTCCGAGGCGCGGGCGGGGTACACCGCCTACGCCGGCTCGCACGAGAACGCCGCCGCGAACAAGGCGTTCTTCGAGGCGGTCGCCAAGTCCGTGGCGAAGAAGCGGGCGGCCAACCCCGGCGCCCAGTCGGTCACCATCGTCTACAGCACGGCCAACGCGCCGAGCTTCCGCACCCAGATAGCCAACAGCGCGCAGATCTGGAACAGCTCCGTCTCCACCGTCCGGCTGCAGGAGGGCTCGAACGCCGACTTCACCTACTACGAGGGCAATGACTCCAGGGGCTCGTACGCGAGCACCGACGGACACGGCAACGGGTACATCTTCCTGGACTACGCGCAGAACCAGCAGTACGACTCGACCCGCGTCACCACGCACGAGACCGGGCATGTGCTCGGCCTTCCGGACCACTACTCCGGCCCGTGCAGCGAGCTGATGTCGGGCGGCGGCCCCGGCCCGTCCTGCACCAACCCGTACCCCGACGCGAACGAGCGCAGCCAGGTCAACTACCTGTGGCAGTTCGGCTTCGCGGCCAAGTTCACGCACAGCGCCTCCTGACCCCGTAGGTCCGGACGCACCGCACCGAAGGGGCCACCTCGTAGGACGGGGCGGCCCCTTCGGGTCGGCCTGCGCGCCTTCGGGTCTACGGGGCGGCCTGCGCGCCTTCGGGTCGGCCTGCGGGCCTTCGGGTCTACGGGGCGGCCTGCGGGCCTTCGGGTTCGGTGCGGGTCAGGGTCAGGCGCAGTCCGACGAACAGCTGGAGTGCGGCGAGCGCGAGCAGTACGGCCAGGGGAAGCACCCAGCCGCCGGTGGCCGAGCGCAGCAGCCCGATGCCCAAGGGGCCCACCGAGGCGAGGAGATAGCCGGTGCTCTGCGAGAAGGTCGACAGCGCCGCGGTCTCCTGCGCACTCCGGCCGCTCGCCCCGATGATGGCCAGGACCAGCGGAAACGCTCCCAGCCCGAAACCGGTCAGCACGGCCCAGAGGACGGGCAGCGCCAACGGGGCGCAGAGCAGGCCGAGATATCCGGCCGCCAGCGCGACGCCGACCAGGACGAACGCCGACCGCAGCCGCGCCGCCGTCCTGGTGAGCGGCATCAGGACGAAGGTCGAGGGGACGCCCACGATCAGCGCCAGCCCCAGCATGACCCCGGCCCGGTCGGGGCTCATCCCGTGGTCGGACAGGACCGTGGGCAGCCAGCCGATGACCGCGTAGCTGTTGAGGGACTGCAGGGCGAAGAACGCGGTCACCAGCAGCCCGAAGCGGGTGCGCCCGGCGCTCCACGCCGAGACCGCGCCGCGGTCCGCACGCCACGCCGCGGCCCGCCAGGAGCCCGGCCGCAGCGCCCATACGGCCAGGGCGAGCACGGCGGGCAGGGCCCAGGCCGCCAGCCCCGCCGAGGCTCCCCCCGCCAGGTCTGCGACGGGGACCGCCGCGGCCGCCGCGACGGCCGAGCCGAGCGCCATCGTGGTGGTGTACACCCCGGTCATCAGGGCGACCCGGGCGGGGAAGTGCGCCTTGACCACCGCCGGCAGCAGGACGTTGCACAGAGCCAGCCCCGCCGCACCCAGCAGGGTGCCGGCCAGCAACGCCCCGGTCCGGGGCACCGCGCGCACGGCCAGGCCCGCGGACAGCACCGCCAGCGCCAGCAGGACGGCACGCTCGGTGCCCACGCGCCGGGCCAGCATGGCACTGGTCGCGCCGACCGCCGCGAAGCACAGCGTGGGCAGCGCCGGGACCAGGGACGCGACGAGCGGCCCGAATCCCAGCTCGGCCCGGAGCTGTTCCAGCAGCGCGGACGTACTGCTGATGCCGAGCCGCAGATTGAGGGCGATCAGGACGACGCCGACGGCGGTCAGCCAGGTCGTGGCGGCCCGGGACATCGGCCGGGCGGAGGCCGGACGGGGGGCGGTGTTCGGGGGGCGGCGGGTGAGCAGCATGGAAGAAACATAAAACGTCTGACCTTTAACGTCCAACCTTTAAAGGTACGATTGCCTCCCCACAACACACCACAGGAAGGACCATCCGTGGCTCTCCCCTCCGTCCGCCGCTCGGTGCTGGTCGACGACGTCATCCAGCGGCTGCGCGACGAGATCACCTCGGGAAGATGGCCGGTGGGGGCCCGCATCCCGACCGAGACGGCGCTCATCGAAGAGCTCGGGATCGCCCGCGGGACGCTCCGCGAGGCCACTCGCGCACTCATCCACGCGGGGCTTCTGCAGGCCCGGCAGGGCGACGGCACCTATGTGCGCGCCACCAGCGAGCTGTCCGGCGCCATCCAGCGCCTCGGCAGCGAGCTGGACGAGGTCCTGGAGGTCCGCCAAGGGCTGGACGCCCAGGCCGCCCGGCTGGCCGCCGCCCGCATCACCCCCGAAGGGCTGGACGGTCTCGACGCGCTGCTCACCCGGCGCGCCACCGCCTGGCGGCAGCGCGACCGGGAGGCGTGGATCGAGGCCGATCACGGCTTCCACCAGGCGGTCGCCGCCGGTGGCGGCAACAGCCTGCTGAACGACCTCTACGCCGCCCTCGGTCCGGCCCTGCGCCGTTCCATGGCGGCCCACTGGGAGGACCACGGCTTCGACGGCGCGGACCCCCGGGGACACGAGGACCTCCTCGACGCACTGCGCGCCGGTGACGCCGGCCGCGCGGCCCTCAGCGCCACTTCCAACATCGGCGCAACCGGCGACTGGCACGCCACCACGCCGCCCTCCCGGCCCGGGACTTCCCTGCCGGAACCGGGCTGAGCGGGGACGGGGCCCGGGCGGGGACGCCCGGGCCTGCTCCCGGTGCGGGGACGCCCAGGCCTGCTCCCGGTGCGGGGACGCCCAGGCCTGCTCCCGGTGCGGGGACGCCCGGGCCTGCTCCTCGGGCAGGCGGCTCGGGCGTGTTCCCCGGGCAGGGTGGCTCAGGCGTGTTCCAGCGGGAAGGCGCCTCGGTGTCCGGTGCCCGCGCCGGTGTCCGGGCGGGGCTCGTACTCGCGGCAGCTCCAGATCTCCTGGACGAATCCGGTGCGCCGGTCCCACAGCTCCCGGACGTCGCCCTCACCGGCCGCCCCTCGGTAGGCGTCCTTGGCGCCCCGGAAGCAGGCGAGGCCGCCGGACAGTCCGCGCACCGTGGCCGGGGCCGGGAAGTAGTCCGAGAAGGCGCAGGCGATGCAGGTCTGGAGACGTACGCCGGGCGGCAGGGCCCGCTGGATGGTGGCGAGCGCGGACGCGAAGTCGCTCTCGGCGCGGTGGGACGCGTAGGCCGCGCCGCCGAACTGCAGCTCCAGGCTGAGATGCGAATCAGGCCGGCGCAACGACAACAGGCAGCTGAGCGTGGCCTGATGGACGGCTCCGTCCCAGAGGACCGGGAGCGGCAGGTCCCACTCCAGGACGCAGTCGCTCAGCGCGCCGTCCACCAGGGCGAACCGGTCGTCGGCCGGTGGTGTGCCGACGGCCGGGGTGAGGCCGTCGAAGCTCGCACCCTCGAAGTCGATACCCCTTGTCCGGAGGCGTAGTTGTTGTCCGTCGGTGGTGAGGACGACGGCGTCGGAACCCTGTCGGTCCCGGTACCACCCTGCCCATGACTCATCTGTCATGGGCACGGACTGTAGCCCGTGCCCCTGACAGTCGCCCGGTCGCCCTCCGTTTCCTGTCACGGGCCTTGTGACCTCGGCACCTCGTTCCGTTCTCCCAGTTGCGTTCTCCTCGTTCCGTTTCCCTCCTCCGCCCCCTTCACCGTTCGCGGTTCTCCGTGGTCAGTGGGTGCGCCGGGTGACGAACTCCGCCAGGGTCAGGAGGTCGCCCGCCCGGCCCAGGTCGGGGACCGCCCGGGACAGGTGGTTGACGGCGCGGGCCATCCGGTCGGCCGCGCAGATCTGCGCCCAGTCCCGGCCGCCGGACCGTTCGACCGCGTCGGCGGCCCGGCTGACCTCGCCCGGGGTGTTCATCGATCCCCGGTAGAGCGTGGCGAGTTCGGCCGCGGCCGGGGTGCCGGAGGTCAGCGCGGCGACCACGGGCAGGGACTTCTTGTGGGCGACGAGATCCGCCCCCACCGGCTTCCCGGTCCGTACCGGGTCTCCCCAGATGCCGATCAGGTCGTCGATGAGCTGGAAGGCGAGGCCCGCCTCCCGGCCGAAGCCGTCCATCCCGCGGACCGCCCGCTCCTCCGCGCCCGCGTACAGCGCCCCCAGCGCGCAGGCGCAGCCGAGCAGTGCGCCGGTCTTGGCGGTGGCCATGGTCAGGCACTCGTCGAGCGTGACCTCCTCCGGGCCCCGGTCCTCGAAGGCGCAGTCGGCCTGCTGGCCCGCGCACAGCTCGATGACGCAGGTGGAGAGCCGCGCCGAGGCCCGGGCCGAGGCGGGGTCCGGGTCCTCGGCGAGCAGCCGCTGGGCGAGGGCGAGCATGGCGTCGCCCGCGATGACCGCGTCGGGGATGCCGAAGACCGCCCAGGCCGTGGGCCGGTGACGACGGGTCCGGTCCTCGTCGATGACGTCGTCGTGCAGCAGCGTGAAGTTGTGCGCCAGCTCCACGGCGACGGCCGCCCGCACCGCCCGTACCGGATCGCCGTCCAGCGCTCGGGCGGCGGCGAGGACCAGGGCGGGCCGGATCGCCTTGCCGGCCGGCCCCGAGGACGGGGTGCCGTCGGCCTCCTGCCAGCCGAAGTGGTACATCGCGACGCGGCGGATCGACCCCGGCAAGGACTCGACGGCGGCGCGCAGTTGAGGATCGACGAGGGCCCGGGTCGCTTCGAGGAGGACCTCGGCCTCCTGGCCCTGCGCCGCAGGAGGAGGCGGGCCGTCGGCGCCCGCTGCCGCGGGGGCGGCCGGGGCGTCGTCGCCCGGGGGCCGGGGTGTGGGTGGTTGGGGTGCGTGGTGGGTCTTCACTGGGGCGTCCTCCCGAGGCCGCCCCGGGCACGGCTGCCCGGTGGCGGAGGTTGACGGGGCCCGGACATCGTCGTCCGGGCCCCCGAGGGGCTACCGCCAGCGGCTGACCTCGACGTTTTCCAGTACGCCCAGGGCGTCCGGCACGAGGATCGCCGCGGAGTAGTAGGCCGTCACCAGGTAGGAGATGATCGCCTGCTCGTCGATCCCCATGAAGCGGACCGAGAGGCTGGGCTCGATCTCGTCGGGGATGCCGGTCTGCTGGAGTCCGATGACGCCCTGCTCGGCCTCACCCGTCCTCATGCAGATGATCGACGTGGTCCGCGCGTCGGTGACCGGGATCTTGTTGCACGGGAAGATCGGCACCCCGCGCCAGGCCGGCACATGGTGTCCGCCGATGTCGACGCTCTCCGGCACCAGACCGCGCTTGTTGCACTCGCGGCCGAACGCGGCGATGGCCCTCGGGTGGGCGAGGAAGAGCTTCGAACCGCGGCGGCGCGAGAGCAGTTCGTCCATGTCGTCGGGGCTGGGCGCACCGTCGTGCGGCTGGATGCGCTGCCCGTAGTCGCAGTTGTTGAGCAGCCCGAACTCGCGGTGGTTGATCAGCTCGTGCTCCTGGCGCTCGCGCAGCGCCTCGACCGTGAGCCGCAACTGCTGCTCGGTCTGGTTCATCGGCTGGTTGTAGAGGTCGGCGACCCGGCTGTGGACCTTCAGCACGGTCTGGGCGACGCTCAGTTCGTACTCGCGGGGCGCCGCGTCGTAGTCCACGTACGTGTGCGGGACGACGGCCTCGCCGACATGGCCGGCGGAGAGGTCGATCGCGGCCTCGCCGTACTTGTTGGTGCGCTGGTGCGGGATTTCGAGCAGCCCGGCGAGGTGTTCGCGGAGCGAGTCCGCGCGGTCGGCCAGGTTCAGCACATCGGCCCGGCTCAGCGTCAGCACCGTACAGGCGGTGACGGCACGGGCGGTGTACTCCCAGGCGGCCTCGCCGTCGACCAGTGCCTGGTCCCCGAAGTAGGCCCCGTCGGCGTGGACCCCGAGCACCGTCTCGTCCCCGTAGGGGCCGGTGCCGATCTTCTCGACCTTTCCGTGCGCCAGCAGGTAGACGCTGTCCGCCGCGTCCCCCGCCGCGGCCAGCACCTGTCCCGCCGCGACCTCGCGCTGCTCGCACCGCCGGGCGAGCTCGCCCAGCACTTCCTCGTCGCCGAAGTCCCGCAGGGCGGGGAGCTCACCGAGCTCGGCGGGAATGACCGCGACCCGGTCACCGGTCTGCACGAAGGTCACCCTGCCGTCCCCGACCGAGTAGCTCAGTCGGCGGTTCACCCGGTAGGTACCACCTTGCACCTGCACCCACGGCAGCATCTTCAGCAGCCACCGCGAGGTGATCTCCTGCATCTGCGGGGCGGACTTGGTGGTCGTCGCGAGGTTCCGCGCCGCTGCCGTCCCCAGACTCTGCTGCGGCGGCAACGACGCGTTCTGAACCTCTTCACCAACGGACATCTGTCGTCCTCTCGATTCTTCGGCTGACCTGCGTGAAGAAGCCTTTCAGCACGGAGAGCGGTCGCGCCATTACACAAAAGAGTGTGATTAATTGGCTTTGGGCTGGGCACAACGCTCAGCGATTTTCCCGTCACCCCTTAAGTTGCATCTCCGATGCAACTTATCTACGGTGATTGTCATGCGGCTGACGAGATTCACCGACGTGGCGCTGCGCGTACTGATGCGCCTCGCCGTCGTGGAGAACGAGGATCCGCCGACCACCCGGGAGGTGGCGGCCACCATGCAGGTGCCGTACACCCACGCCGCGAAGGTCGTCGCCAAGCTCCAGCACCTCGGGCTCATCGAGGCGCGACGGGGGCGCGGCGGCGGGCTCAGCCTCACCGGAGCGGGCCGCTCCGCCTCGATCGGCGGGCTCGTCCGGGAGCTCGAAGGCCCCGGCGACGTGGTCGACTGCGAGGGCGCCGCCCCGTGCCCCCTGCGTTCGGCCTGCCGGCTGCGCGGCGCACTGCGCCGCGCGGAGGAGGCCTTCTACGCCTCGCTCGATCCGCTCACCGTCACCGAACTCGTCGCGTCCCCCACCGGACCGCTGCTGATCGGCATCAGCAGCGGCCGCCCGGACACCGGCTGAGCCACCGCACACCACGCGACGCACCACGGGCCCACCGCCCGGTTTCGCGCTGCCCAAAAATACGAATCTGAAATACCAATTCAACCGCAAGGAGTCCCGATGCTCTCCGAGACGTCGACCGCCACCGTCCGCGCCACCCTCCCCGCCGTGGGCGCGGCCGTCGGGGACATCGCCGATCTCTTCTACCGCAAGCTCTTCGACGCCCACCCCGAGCTGCTGCGCGACCTCTTCAACCGCGGCAACCAGGCGTCCGGCGCCCAGCGGCAGGCCCTCGCGGGCTCCATCGCCGCCTTCGCCACCCAGCTGATCGAGCACCCGGACACCCGCCCCGACGTGATGCTCGGCCGGATCGCCCACAAGCACGCCTCGCTCGGCGTCACTCCCGCCCAGTACGAGATCGTGCACACCCATCTCTTCGCCGCCATCGCCGAGGTGCTCGGCGACGCGGTCACCCCGGAGGTCGCCGCCGCCTGGGACGAGGTCTACTGGCTGATGGCGGGCGCCCTGATCTCGATCGAGCAGCGGCTGTACGCGCAGCAGGGTGTCGTCGCCGGTGACGTGTGGCGCGAGTGGGAGGTGGTCACCCGGATCGAGGAGACCGCCGACGTCGCCACCTTCCAGCTCCGCCCGGCCGACGGCGCGCCCGCGCCCGCCTTCCGGTCCGGCCAGTACGTCTCCGTACAGGTGGAACTCCCCGACGGGGCCCGCCAGATACGCCAGTACAGCCTCTCCCGCGCCCCCGGCTCGCGGCTCCGCTCGATCACCGTCAAGCGGGTTCGGGGCGGCGGCTCGCCCGACGGCGAGGTCTCGCGCCATCTGCACACCGAGGTGGAGGCCGGCGACCATGTGCGCGTCTCCGCCCCGTACGGCGACCTCGTGCTCGACTCCGCCGACGCACCCCTGCTGCTCGCCTCCGCGGGCATCGGCTGCACCCCGATGCTCTCGATGCTGGAAGACCTCGCGGCGACCGGCCACCGCGCCCCGGTCACCGTCGTGCACGGCGACCGCTCCCCCGCCACCCACGCGATGCGCACCGACCACGCCCTGCTCACCGGCAAACTCCCCGACGCCGCCGCCCACTTCTGGTACGAGGACCCCGAGCCCGGCCACCCCGCCGAGCGCACCGGCCGGGTCGACCTGAGCGGCCTCGCCGTCGCCCCCGGCACCCACGCCTACCTCTGCGGACCGCTGCCCTTCATGCGCGCCGTACGCACCCAGCTGCTGGCCAAGGGCGTCCCGGCGACCGACATCCACTACGAGGTGTTCGGCCCCGACATGTGGCTGGCGCAGGACTGAACCGACACGCGGCCGGCACAGGACTGAACCGACACGCGGCCGGCGCAGGACTGGATCCGGCCCGCTGCTCGCGGATCTGACCGGTTCGGATCGCACACGGTCCGAACAGCCACCGAAGGCATGGCCCGGAGAGCGGCATTCCGGTACAAGCGGATCAAGGCCCGTTCCCCCCACGTACGAAGGAGACGGCCATGTCCTCACCCATGTCAGCGAGCAGGTTCCTGGAAGTCCTGATGAACGAAGGGCTCACCGTCGTCCAGGTCGGCGACTGGCGTACCCACAACCGCGACCACAAGGGCCCCTGGGGCCCCGTCAACGGCGTGATGATCCACCACACGGTCACCAGCGGCACCGCGGCCACCGTACGCATCTGCCGCGACGGCTACCCGGATCTGCCCGGCCCGCTCTGCCACGGCGTGATCGCCAAGGACGGCCGGGTCCACCTGGTCGGCCACGGCCGCACCAACCACGCCGGACTCGGCGACGAGGACGTACTGCGCGCCGTCGTCGCCGAGAAGCGCCTGCCGGGCGACAACGAGGCCGACACCGACGGGAACAGGCACTTCTACGGCTTCGAGTGCGAGAACCTCGGCGACGGCAAGGACCCCTGGCCCGACGCCCAGCTCGAAGCCATCGAGAAGGCCGCCGCCGCGATCTGCCGCCACCACGGCTGGAACTCCCGCTCGGTGATCGGCCACAAGGAGTGGCAGCCGGGCAAGATCGACCCGCGCGGCTTCACCATGGACTCGATGCGGGACCGCATCCACGACCGCCTCAAGTGACCGGCGCCCGTCCGGTACGGCGACAATTGCGCCATGCCCTGCGAAGCATTCGACCTCTCCCGGCTGCGGCCGGTGCTCCCCTCGCCCCTGCAGCCGGTGGAGGACGAGCGCTTCGCCCGCCATGGCGTCCGGCTGCTGCTCAAGCGTGACGATCTGATCCACCCGGATCTGCCGGGCAACAAATGGCGCAAGCTCTCCCTCAACCTGCGGGATGCCGCCGGGCGCACCGTGCTGACCTTCGGCGGTGCCTACTCCAACCATCTGCGGGCCACCGCCGCCGCCGGGCGGCTGCTCGGCTTTCCCACCGTCGGGGTGGTGCGGGGGGAGGAGCTGGCCGGCCGGCCGTTGAACCCCTCGCTCGCACAGTGCGCCGCCGACGGGATGACCCTGCACTTCGTGGACCGTACGACCTACCGCGCGAAGGGCGATCCGGAGGTCCTGGCGGGGCTGCGACGCGTCTTCGGGGAGTGCTGTGTCATCCCGGAGGGCGGCAGCAACGCCCTGGCCGCACAGGGGTGCGCGGAGCTGGGGCGCGAGCTGCGCGGCCGGGCCGACGCGGTCGCGGTGGCCTGCGGCACCGGAGGCACCCTCGCCGGCCTCGCGGCCGGGCTGGCGCCGGGGCAGCGCGCCCTCGGCGTTCCGGTGCTGCGCGGCGGCTTCCTGGGGGACGCGGTACGGGGGCTCCAGGAGGAGGCCTTCGGCGGTCCGGCCGGGGCATGGTCGCTGGACGAGCGCTTCCACTTCGGCGGCTACGCCCGTACGACCCCGGCGCTGCACGCCTTCGCCGACGACTTCGAGCAGCGGCACGGCCTGCCCGTCGAGCGGCTCTACGTCGCCAAGCTGCTGTACGCGCTCACCGAACTGGCCGGGGAGGGCGCGTTCGCTCCGGGAACCGCGGTCGCGGCGGTCGTGACGGGCAGCCCTCAGGGGGCGTCCGACTCCTCCCGGTAGGCGGCCGCCTCCTCCAGGTCGAGCCGTCTGAGCAGCGTCCGCAGCATCTCGTCGTCGATCCGCCGCTCGTCCCGCAGCGTCACGAAGACCTCCCGCTCGGCGTCGATCATCTCCCTGGCCAGGCGCCGGTAGGTGTCGTCCGCCGACTCCCCGGTCACCGGATTGGCCGCGCCCAGCCGCTCCCAGACGGCGTTGCGGCGGCGTTCCAGAACGGTGCGCAGCCGGTCGGCGAGGGGGCCCGGCAGCTGGTTGCGCCGGTCGGCCAGCAGTTCCTCCAGCCGCGCCTCGGCGGCCGCCGAGGCCTCGCTCTGGGCCTGCGCCTCGGCCAGCGTCTCGGCCTTCGCGTCCCGGCCGGGGAGCTTCAGCACCCGCACCAGCAGCGGCAGGCTGAGCCCCTGGACGACCAGGGTGCCGATGACCGTGGTGAACGTCAGGAAGAGCACCAGATTGCGGGCCGGAAAGGGGCTGCCGTCGGACATGGTGAACGGGATGGAGAAGGCGATGGCGAGCGAGACGACCCCGCGCATCCCGGCCCAGCCGACGATCAGCGGCGCGGTCCAGTCGGTGTCGGGCTCGCGTTCCCTGATCCGTCTCGACAGCCACCGGGGCAGATACGTCGCCGGATAGACCCAGACGAACCGGACCACGACGACGGCGAGGAACACGATCACCGCGTACCGGGCCGCGTCGCCGACCGCGTACGAACCGAGCCCCTTCAGTACGAAGGGCAGCTGGAGCCCGATCAGCGCGAAGACCGCGGACTCCAGGATGAACGCGACCATCTTCCAGACCGCCCCCTCCTGGAGCCGGGTCGCGAAGTCCACCTGCCACGACCGGTGCCCCAGGTAGAGCGCCACCACGACCACGGCGAGCACCCCGGAGGCGTGTACACGTTCGGCCGCCGCGTACGCCACGAAGGGGATCAGCAGCGACAGCGTGTTCTGCAGCAGCGCCTCTCTGAGGTGGGTGCGCAGCCAGTGCAGCGGCACCATCAGCGCCAGGCCGACCACCACTCCGCCGACGGCGGCCAGGAAGAACTCGCCGATCCCCGCGCCCCAGCTCATGCCCTCGCCCACGGCGGCGGCGATCGCCACCTTGTAGGCGGTGATCGCCGTGGCATCGTTCACCAGGGACTCCCCCTGCAGGACCGTCGTGACCCGGCCGGGCAGCCCGACCCGACGCGCGATCGCCGCGGCCGTGACCGCGTCCGGCGGGGCCACGACCGCGCCGAGCACCAGCGCGGCGGTCAGTGGCAGGCCTGGCACCAGGCGGTACGCCAGCCAGCCGACCGCGACGGTCGCGAACAGGACGTAGCCGATCGAGAGCAGCGCGACCGGCCGGAGATTGGCCCGCAGATCGAGGTACGAGCTGTCGACGGCCGCCGTGTAGAGCAACGGCGGCAGCAGCAGTGGCAGCACGATGTGCGCGTCCAGGGTGTACGTGGGTACCCCCGGCAGATAGGAGGCGATCAGCCCCACCGTGACCAGCAGCAGGGGGGCCGGCACGGGGGTGCGGCGGGCGGCGCCCGCGACCGCCGCACTGGCCGCGACCAGTCCCACCAGCGGCAATACATCCATTCCACGGTCCTCGCATCCGCAATTCACGGGCCACGTATCCGTCGTAACCTGACAATCATGAGTGACTGCCCTCACGTGTCCGCACTGCCGCGCCCCGAACCGGTCCCGCTGAACGTGACCTGTCCGGGCTGCCTGGCCGCGGGCACCCACCCCGTGCAGCTGCGGCTCTGCCTGGTCTGCGGCAATGTCGGCTGCTGCGATTCGTCACCCCTCCAGCACGCCACGGAACACTTCAAGGAGACCGGTCACCCGGTGATGCGGAGCTTCGAACCGGGCGAAAGCTGGCGCTGGTGCTTCGAGGACGGTTCGATCGTCTGACGTCTGGGTACGTCAAACCGGCGCCGGTTGTTCGTAATTGACCGCCGTAGACCTCTAGCCACTGTGTGTACTCATGGGCTTACCATGAGTGACAGCCATGGGCTGGGGCTCTGGCGACACGGCATCATGGGTCGCGATAGCGTCGCGGACCAGAACCGAAGACGTACCACATGGCTCCGGGGCACCCTTCCCGGATCCTCGAAAGAGTTTGTGCCACCTTGGAGGTGAGGGTGTCCCAGATCGCAGGCGAGCCCGGGAATCAGGACTTCGTAGAGGTCCGGCTGCCCGCTGCGGGTGCCTACCTGTCGGTGCTGCGTACGGCCACGGCCGGTCTCGCAGCGCGCTTGGACTTCACTCTCGACGAGATCGAGGATCTTCGCATCGCGGTCGACGAGGCCTGCGCGATCCTGCTTCAGCAGGCCGTGCCGGGCTCCGTCCTCAGCTGCGTCTTCCGGCTCGTCGAGGATTCCCTTGAGGTGACGGTGGCCGCCCCTACGACGGACGGCCGGGCGCCGGAGCGCGACACCTTCGCCTGGACGGTGCTCTCCGCACTGGCCGGCAAGGTCGACTCCTCGGTGGCCGACGACCGTACGGTCAGCATCAGCCTCTACAAACAGCGCGGCGCGGGACCCGGGCCGGCGTGAGCAACGGGAACGGGGACGGTCCTGTGCGGGACGAGACGATGCGACCAGGGGTGGTGCGCGCAGCAGGCATCCCGGAACAGCAGGCCCTGCCCCATCCGGTGGACGGGGCGGACGGGCCGGTGGGCCGTACGGTCGCGGTGGAGCAGTCGCAGGCGGAGCGGGCAGGCCAGATGAGCGAGCACGGGCACCACGATCCACACGACCGCAGCGGGGCGCGGGCGCTGTTCATCGAACTGCGCGCGCTTCCCGACGGGTCGCCCGAGAAGGCGGAGCTGCGCAATCGGCTGGTGCGGATGCATCTGCCGCTCGTGGAGCACCTGGCCCGCCGGTTCCGCAACCGCGGCGAGCCGCTGGACGACCTGACCCAGGTCGCAACGATCGGCCTGATCAAGTCGGTGGACCGGTTCGACCCGGACCGCGGCGTGGAGTTCTCGACGTACGCGACCCCCACGGTCGTGGGCGAGATCAAGCGCCACTTCCGCGACAAGGGCTGGGCGGTCCGGGTGCCGCGCCGGCTTCAGGAGCTGCGGCTCTCGCTGACCACGGCGACCGCCGAGCTGTCCCAGCAGCACGGCCGCTCGCCGACGGTCCACGAGCTGGCGGAGCGGCTGGGCATCTCCGAGGAAGAGGTCCTGGAGGGCCTGGAATCGGCCAATGCGTACAGCACGCTCTCGCTGGACGTGCCGGACACGGACGACGAGTCCCCCGCGGTCGCGGACACGCTGGGTTCCGAGGACGAGGCGCTGGAGGGCGTCGAGTACCGGGAGTCACTCAAGCCGCTGCTGGAGGATCTGCCGCCGCGCGAGAAGCGGATTCTGCTGCTTCGTTTCTTCGGCAACATGACCCAGTCGCAGATCGCACAGGAGGTCGGCATCTCGCAGATGCACGTCTCGCGGCTGCTGGCCCGCACGCTGGCGCAGCTGCGCGAGCGGCTGCTCGTCGAGGAGTAGCCGAGGAGCGGGAGCGGCCGCTCGCGGCGCCGCCCCGTCCGCGCACCACGCCCGTCGGCTCAGCTTTCCGGCGTGGTGCCCGGCCGGCGGATGCCGAGTGCCTCGACCGTCGTCGGCCTGACCAGCTGGTACAGCGCCGTCAGGGTCACCGCGGCGAGCACGATCCCGGCCGGGATCAGCACGCCCTGCGACCTCAGCAGCGTCCACGCCACCGGGAGCGCGATGATCTGCGTGATGAGCGCGGGGCCGCGGCTCCAGCTGCGCCGCCGCAGCAGACCGCGGGCGGCGGCCAGCGGGATCGCGGCGAGCGCGATCAGCGTCAGCCCGCCCATCTCCGCCTGCTGGGGGCTCTCGGGGTGCCCGAGCAGACCCATCACCAGCATGTAGATCCCGCCGATGGCGAGCGCCGCCCCTTCCAGGGCGGTGAGTCCGGCAACGAGAGTGATCCTGCTCGGCTTCGCCGGTTCGAGCCTCGGCGCGGGCGACGAGTCGGGCGTGTTCTGCTGAGTACTCACCCTTGCAGGTTGGCATCCCGGCGCCGCGAAAGTGAAGCCGGGGTCGGAATCGGCAGTGGACCGTCACCGTGCGTAAAGGTCATGGGGCGGGACTTCAGAGTGATACCGCGCGGTAGGTAGTCTGGCGGTCATGCGCGCACTCCTCGTGGTCAATCCAGCTGCTACCACCACCAGTGCGCGGACCCGTGACGTGCTCATCCATGCGCTGGCCAGCGAGATGAAGCTGGAGGCCGTGACCACGGAATACCGCGGCCACGCCCGGGACCTGGGGCGGCGGGCCGCGGACTCCGACGACATCGATCTGGTGGTCGCGCTGGGCGGCGACGGCACGGTCAACGAGGTCGTCAACGGTCTGCTCCACAACGGCCCCGATCCGGACAGCCTGCCGAGCCTCGCCGTGGTTCCCGGTGGCTCCACCAATGTGTTCGCGCGCGCCCTGGGGCTGCCCAACGACGCGGTGGAGGCGACCGGCGCGATCCTGGACGCACTCGCCAACCGGACCGAACGCACGGTCGGCCTCGGACTCGCGGCCGGCACCCCCGGCACCGAGGACGAGTCTGTCCCGGAGCGCTGGTTCACCTTCTGCGCCGGACTCGGATTCGACGCGGGCGTGGTCGGCCGGGTCGAACAGCAACGCGAACGCGGAAAGCGCTCGACGCACGCCCTTTATGTACGTCAGGTGGTCCGGCAGTTCATCGACGAGCCGCACCGCAGGCATGGCGTGATGACATTGGAAACCCCGGGGCAGGATCCGGTCACCGATCTGGCACTGTCCATAATTTCCAACACCGCCCCCTGGTCCTACCTGGGCAATCGCCCGTTGTACGCGTCCCCGAAGGCCACTTTCGACACCGGGCTGGACGTGCTCGGACTGAAGCGGCTCTCCACTCCGGCGGTCGCCCGGTACGGCACCCAGCTGCTCACTTCGAGCCCGGAGAAGGGCCCGTCCGGCAAGCACGCCGTTTCACTTCACGACCTCACGGACTTCACCTTGCATTCAAAGGTTCCGCTGCCCTTCCAGATGGACGGCGACCACCTGGGAGTGCGCACAAGTGTGACGTTCACAGGCGTACGCCGTGCACTGCGTGTGATTGTGTGAGTGGAAGGGACCAAAGTCCTTTAACTCGAACGTTTGGACTGGGCTCCACCCCATAGAAGTACGGCTGTGACCTAGTCGACACCGAGGAATCAAAAAAAAGTTTCCAGAAGGGGTTGTATCCGCCGCTGAGGTTTGCGAATCTCTACATGGCGATCGGGACGGCCCGCAACACCGGCCTCCACTGAGAGCCAGAACCCCTCCTCACTTCACAGGACCACAACCAGTTCATCTGGGCGTCGGCCCGTCAGCTGCGGGGGGATTCGTGAAAGCGTTCACATTCACAAGCAACAGTATGTAATACCAAGGAGAGGTAGCAGCCATGGACTGGCGTCACAACGCCGTTTGTCGTGAGGAAGACCCCGAGCTGTTCTTCCCCATCGGCAACACCGGTCCTGCGCTGCTGCAGATCGAGGAAGCCAAGGCCGTCTGCCGTCGCTGCCCCGTCATGGAGCAGTGCCTGCAGTGGGCGCTCGAGTCCGGCCAGGACTCCGGCGTCTGGGGTGGCCTCAGCGAGGACGAGCGCCGCGCGATGAAGCGCCGTGCCGCTCGCAACCGGGCGCGTAACGCCAGCGCCTGACCGACGCCACCGCTACGAGCCTCAGCCAGGCGGCGCGTACAGAGCGTACGCACAACCCCGCCCCCCGAGTCGCAGCGCGCAGTACCCCCGAAGCGCATGTATGACCAGTGAGCCCGGACCGTGAACAACGGTCCGGGCTCACTGCCGTGTCCGGGGTGCCCCGCCCGTACCGGTAGGCGGACGGGCCTACTTCTCGGACCGGACCGGAATGTCGAGCACGACCTGGGTGCCGCGCTCGGGGGCCGGGACCATGCCGAAGGTCCCGCCCAACTCGCCCTCCACCAGCGTCCTGACGATCTGGAGCCCCAGATTGCCGGCGCGCTGCGGGTCGAAGCCCTCCGGCAGACCGCATCCGTCGTCCTGGACCGTGATCAGCAGCCGCGTCCCGGCGGAGGAACCGCCGCGCACCGCGGACACCTCGACGGTGCCGGACTCGGCGAGAGTGAAGGCGTGCTCCAGGGCGTTCTGCAGAACCTCCGTGAGCACCATCGCCAGCGGAGTGGCCACTTCGGCGTCGAGGATGCCGAAGCGTCCCGTCCGGCGACAGGTGACCTTGCCCGGCGAGATCTCGGCGACCATCGCGATGACGCGGTCGGCGATCTCGTCGAACTCCACCCGCTCGTCCAGATTCTGGGACAGCGTCTCATGGACGATGGCGATCGAACCGACGCGCCGTACCGCCTCGTTGAGCGCCTCGCGGCCGCGCACCGAGTCCATCCGCCGGGCCTGGAGCCGCAACAGGGCGGCAACGGTCTGGAGGTTGTTCTTCACCCGGTGGTGGATCTCCCGGATGGTGGCGTCCTTGGTGATCAACTCGCGTTCGCGGCGGCGGAGTTCGGTGACGTCACGGAGCAGGACCAGGGAGCCGATGCGCACCCCCTTGGGCTTGAGCGGGATCGCCCGGAGCTGGATCACCCCGCCCGCGCACTCGACTTCGAACTCCCGGGGCGCGTAGCCGCTCGCCAGTTTCTCCAGGGCCTCGTCCACCGGGCCCCGGGAGGGGGCCAGTTCGGCGGTGATGCCGCCCAGGTGCTGGCCGACCAGATCGGAGGCGAGGCCGAGGCGGTGGTAGGCGGAGAGGCCGTTGGGGCTGGCGTACTGCACGACCCCATCGGCGTCGAGCCTGATCAGCCCGTCGCCGACGCGCGGCGAGGCGTCCATGTCGACCTGCTGGCCGGGGAAGGGGAAGGACCCCGCGGCGATCATCTGGGCCAGGTCGGAGGCAGACTGGAGGTAGGTGAGCTCCAGCCGGGACGGGGTGCGGACGGTGAGCAGGTTGGTGTTGCGGGCGATCACCCCGAGGACCCGGCCCTCCCTGCGTACGGGGATCGACTCGACCCGTACCGGCACCTCCTCGCGCCACTCCGGGTCGCCCTCGCGCACGATCCGGCCCTCGTCCAGCGCCGCGTCCAGCAGCGGGCGGCGGCCTCGCGGCACCAGGTGTCCGACCATGTCGTCCTGGTAGGAGGTGGGGCCGGTGTTCGGGCGCATCTGGGCCACCGACACATAGCGGGTGCCGTCGCGGGTGGGTACCCAGAGCACGAGGTCGGCGAAGGACAGGTCGGAGAGCAGTTGCCACTCCGAGACCAGCAGGTGCAGCCACTCCAGGTCGGTGTCACCGAGGGCTGTGTGCTGGCGGACGAGGTCGTTCATGGAGGGCACGTGTGCGAGCGTACCCGCGGACGGGCAATGGCTCCGAACCGAACGACCGGACCGTACGTGCAAGGAAGAAGGTATGGAGTGCGGAAAATTATGGCGCTCCGACGGATGGACACGGGCGAATGGTCTAGTCCACAATGCTGAAGACAGAGCTTCCGCTCTCCCCGCACAGGAGGGCGGATCGAGGTACCGCGCTCTCTGCCCTGACCGCGTCGGTACCTCTCCCCCGGCCGGGGGCACCGCACACCGCCGGCCGGACCGACCGGCCGTGACGGCCGGTCTTACTCCGGGCTGCGGTGCCGGACGGGCTGAGGGTCCCGTCCCGGCGCCGTGGCCCGCGGGTGTTCCCGGGGGCCGTTCAGCGGGTCTCGGTGACCTTGGCCAGCGCGCGCGGCGCGTCCGGGTCCTGACCGCGGGCGATCGTCACCTCGTACGCCAGCATCTGCAGCGGCAGGATCTCCAGCACCGGCTGGACCTCCTCGGCCACCCCGGCGGTCGGCAGCACGAAGCCCGCGGAGGCCGCCTCGACCTGCGCCTTCGGGCCGACCACGAAGAGGTCCGCGCCGCGGCCGCGCAGCCGGTCCAGTACGGGCTGGAGCGCCTCGCCGCCCCGGCCGTCGGTGACCACGGCGATCACCGGGGAGATGTTGTCGACCATGGCGAGCGGGCCGTGCAGCAGATCGGCGCCCGAGTACGAGAGCGCCGGGATGTAGCTGGTCTCCATCAGCTTCAGGGCGGCCTCCTTGGCGGTCGGATAGCCGTAGCCGCGCGAGGTGATGACCATGCGTTCGGCGAACCGGTAGCGCGAGGCCAGGGCCTTGACCTCGGCCCTGCGGGCCAGGATCTCCCCGGCCCGCTGCGGCAGGACCTCGGCGGCCGCGCCGTCGCCGCCGGCCAGCCCCTCCACGAAGAGGTAGAGGGACAGCAGCGAGGCGGTGTACGTCTTGGTGGCCGGCAGGGCCTTCTCCGGGCCGGCCAGGATGTCGATGTGGTGCTCGGAGACGGCGGCCAGCGGCGAGTCCCGGTTGTTGGTGACCGCGAGGGTGATCGCACCGGCCTCGCGCGCCGCCCTGGTCGAGGCCACCAGGTCGGGCGAGCCGCCGGACTGGCTGACGGTGATGACCAGGACGTTCCGGAGGTCGGGCCTGGCACCGTACGCGGTGGTGGTCGACATCGACGCCAGGCCGCAGGGCAGGCCGAGCCGGATCTCCAGCAGGTACTTGGCGTACAGCGCGGCGTTGTCCGAGGTGCCCCGGGCGGTGAGCAGGACGAAGCGCGGCTTCCTCGCCGCGATCCCGGCGGCCGTCTCACGGATCCTGGGGGCACCCTCGTCGAGGATGCGCCGCAGCATCGCGGGCTGCTCGGCCATCTCGCCGGCCATGATCCGGCCCGGCTGCTCGCTCTCCTCGGCCGGAGAAGTGGCGGACATGTCGAACGCCTCCCAGCGGCGACACCGGTGCGTCGGCAACACCGTTCGGACCAGTCGACCACGGGGCCCCGGACGGCCGCCAGCGGACCGCGGCCGGCCCGGGTGCGTCCGGCCGTGCCCGCGTTACCGGGTTCTGCTAGATTGGAACCCTATTGGTCTATACCACCTGACTCCACTCTTCAGATCGGCAGGCCCAGCGTGGAAGTTGTCATCGTCCCGGACGCCAAGGCAGGCGGCGAACTCATCGCGGAGGCCATCGGTGCCCTGCTGAGCCGCAAGCCCGACGCACTTCTCGGCGTTGCCACCGGATCGACCCCGCTGCCCATCTACCAGGCGCTGGCGGCCAAGGTCCGCTCCGGCGCCGTCGACGCCTCGCGGGCGCGCATCTGCCAGCTCGACGAGTACGTCGGGCTGCCCGCGGGCCACCCCGAGTCCTACCGCTCGGTGGTGCTGCGCGAGGTCGTCGAACCGCTCGGCCTGTCCGAGGCGTCCTTCATGGGCCCCGACGGCTCCGCCGAGGACGTCCGGGCGGCCTGCCTGGCGTACGACAGCGCGCTTGCCGAGGCCGGCGGCGTGGACCTCCAGCTCCTCGGCATCGGCACCGACGGGCACATCGGCTTCAACGAGCCGTGCTCCTCGCTCGCCTCCCGTACCCGGATCAAGACGCTCACCGAGCAGACCCGGATCGACAACGCGCGCTTCTTCGACAACGACATATCGCAGGTGCCGCACCACGTGATCACCCAGGGCATCGGCACCATCCTGGAGTCCCGCCACCCGATCCTGCTCGCCACCGGCGAGGGCAAGGCGGACGCCGTGGCGCTGACGGTGGAGGGGCCGGTCGCCTCGGTCGTGCCCGCCTCGGCGCTCCAGCTGCACCCGCACGCGACGGTGGTGGTCGACGAGGCCGCCGCGTCGAAGCTGAAGCTGGCGGACTACTTCCGCGCCACGTACGCGGCCAAGCCGTCGTGGCAGGGCCTGTAGAGCTTCCGGACACACCGAGAGGGCCGGGGCACCCAGCGTGGGTGCCCCGGCCCTCTCGTATGCCGTCACAAGGACTGCGGACGGGTGTGACGCGGCCCCCCGCCCGCATCACACCCGGTGCTTCAGACCGCCGTGCCCTCCGTGCCCCTGACGACGATCTCCGCCGCCGCGAGACCGCAGACGCGGGCGGCGCCGTGGGTGGCGATGTGCAGGGCGCCCCTGGGGGCCGCCTGCGGTACGCCCATCTCGACGACGACCGTGCCGGGGCGCTCGGCCACCAGGGCGTCGAGCGCCTCGCCCATCCAGGCGTGGCGGTGGACGTCGCGGACCACCACGACGATGCGCCGCTCCCCCGCCGCCCGCAGCACCGCGGTGGCGGGCGCCTCGGTCTCGCTGCTGTACGTGTCGGTCTCCGTGCCCGGCAGCAGCCGGCCCAGCTCCGCGGCGACACCCCAGGGGGTCTCGTCGCCGACGGCGATGTTCGACGCGGAGGTGAACGCGGCGACGTACGCGGGCTCGGTCAGCGGGGCGGCGGATCCGGTCGTCAGGACTGCCCGGCGGGCGGCGACCAGGCCGATGTCGGAGCCGATTCCGGTGCCGGGCGCGGTCCCCTCCTGCGTTGCCGCGCCCGGGCCCGAACCGGCCCCCTTGGCCCCCTGCGTCCACGACGCGAGGGCACGTACCCGTGCGGCGGCGTCCGCGAGCCGCTCCTCGGGGAGTTCACCGCTGCGCACCGCCCGGACCAGCGCGTCGCGCAGCCGGAGCACCGTGCCGTCGTCCTCCAGGCCGCCGCCGACGCAGAGCGCGTCGGCGCCCGCGGCGATCGCCAGGACGGAGCCCTGCTCGATGCCGTACGTCGCGGCGATGGCCTGCATCTCCACGGCGTCGGTGACGATCAGGCCGTCGTAGCCCAGCTCCTGGCGCAGCAGCCCGGTGAGGATCCGCGGGCTCACCGTGGCGGGGCGGTCCGGGTCGAGCGCCGGCAGCAGGATGTGCGCGCTCATCACGCACTTGGAGCCCGCCGCGATGGCGGCCCGGAAGGGAACCAGCTCACGGGCGTGCAGGGTCTCCAGGTCCACGTCGATGCGCGGCATCGCGTGGTGCGAGTCGATCGCGGTGTCGCCGTGGCCCGGGAAGTGCTTGGTGCAGGCGGCGACGCCGGCGGCCTGGAGGCCCTCGATGTACGCGGCGGTGTGCCGGGCCACGAGTGCGGTGTCGGCGCCGAAGGACCGTACGCCGATGATCGGGTTGCCCGGGTTGGAGTTGACGTCGGCGGACGGCGCCCAGTTGAGGTTGACGCCGCACTCGGCGAGCCGGCGGCCGAGCTCCTGGGCGACAGCGCGGGTCAGGGCGAGGTCGTCGACGTGGCCGAGGGCGAGGTTGCCGGGGAACGAGGAGCCGGTGCGCACCTCCAGGCGGGTGACGTCACCGCCCTCCTCGTCGATGGCGACGAGGAGGTCGTCGCGCTCGGCCCTGAGCTGGGCGGTGAGCGCGGTGACCTGCTCGGGCGTGCGGATGTTGCGGCCGAACAGGGCGACGGAGGCGAGCCCTTCGTCGACCCGGCGCAGCACCCAGTCCGGGGCGGTGGTGCCGGTGAATCCGGGCTGCAGGACGGCGAGCGCGTCGCGGGTGACGGTGTCCGTGGCGGATATGAGGGTGGTCATGGGCTGTGTTATCCCTTCACGGCACCGTCGGTGAGGCCGCTGACGGCCTTGCGCTGCAGGAAGACGAACAGGATGAGGATCGGGATGGCGAAGATCGAGGCCGCCGCCATGGTGGCGCCCCAGTCGTCGCCGAACTGGCTCTGGAACTGGGAGAGCCAGAGCGGGAGCGTCTTGGCCTCGGGGTCCTTGTTGAGGATCAGGACCAGGGGGAATTCGTTCCACGCGGTGATGAAGCCGAAGAGCGAGGTGGCCATCAGGCCGGGGGCGAGCAGCGGCAGGATCACCTTGACGAACGCCTGCGGGCGGGTGCAGCCGTCGACCATGGCGGACTCCTCCAGTTCCTTGGGCACCGCGGCAACGTAACCGCGAAGCGTCAGGACCGTGAAGGGCAGGACCATCACCATGTAGAAGAGCGTCAGCGGGACCAGGCTGTTGAGCATGTCCGCGTCGCGGACCAGCATGTAGATCGCGATGACCATGACTTCCCACGGCGCCATCTGGGCGATCATGAAGACCAGGATCAGGCCCTTGCGGCCCTTGAACCGCATCCGGGCCAGCGCGAACGACGCGAAGAGCGCGATGATCAGCGAGAAGGTCACGGCGAGCAGGGTGACGGTGAGCGAGTTCCCGACCAGCTTCAGGAAGTCCGGTGCGTGGTACGCCGTCTTGAAGTGCTCGAACGTGACGTCGGTCGGGAACCAGACCGGCTTCTCGGTGATGATGTCGCCGGTCGGCTTGAACGCCGTGCTGAACATCCAGTAGACGGGGAAGACCAGGCCGACGAAGAGGATGATCGCCGTCGCGTTGGGCCAGATGCGGCCGAACAGTGAGCGCTTCACAGCTCGTCCTCCTCTTGCTTGAGAACGATGCGGAGGTAGTACGAGGTCAGCCCCAGCATGATCAGGATGGTCAGCAGCGAGATCGCCGCGCCCATGCCGTAGTGCTGGTTGCCGACGCCCTCGACGAAGGCGTAGACCGGCAGCGTCTCGGTGAGGCGGTTGGGGCCGCCCTCGTTGAGAGTGAAGATCTGCGGGAACGCCTTGAAGATCCAGATGACTTCGAGGAAGGTCGTGGCGTAGAGGAAGGGCCGCAGGAACGGGAACGTCACCGAGGTGAAGCTCTTCCAGACGCCGGCGCCGTCGAGCGAGGCGGCCTCGTACAGCTCCTTGGCGATCGTCGTGGTCGCCGCGTACAGGTTGATCGCCACGAACGGGATGGACTGCCAGACGATCAGCAGGGTGACCACGAAGAACGTGGAGAACTGCGATCCGGTCCAGTTGTACTCGGCCATCGAGTGCCAGCCGAGGTGGTCCAGCACGTAGTTGACCACGCCGAAGCGCGAGGCGAACAGCCACTGGAACACGGTGGACGCGGCCACGACCGGCATCGCCCAGGCGAGCACCAGGCCGATCATCAGGGTGAACCGCATCCTCTTGCCGAGGCGGGCGAGCAGCAATCCGATCAGGGTGCCGAAGACCATGGTCAGGACGACGTTGACGCCGGTGAACACGATCGTGCGGAGCGTGACTCTCCAGAAGTCCTCACCGGTGAGGATCTCCTGGTAGTTCTTGAAGCCGTTCCACTCGGTGACATGCTGGATCAGCTGTCCCATATTGAGGTTCTGGAACGACAGCAGGACGTTCTTCACCAGGGGATACCCGAGGAAGAGCGCCGTCACCGCTAGTGCGGGGACCATCAACAGGTACGGCGCTGCGCCGATGCCCAGTTTCCGCTTGCTGCCCCCGTGCTGCCCGACGGGTGGTTTCCCGTCCTGCCCGCGGACTGCGGCCGTCTTGGCCACATCCGAGGGTTCGGTCTGCACTGCCATGCTCGCCATCTCTTCCAACAAAGCCCTACACGGATCGGTGCGTACAGCCGGGGCGGCGGGTCAGGACCCGCCGCCCCGGCGCGGGACGCGCTACTGCACTACTGCTGCTGGCTGAGGCGCTTGTTGAGTTCGCCCTCGACCTGCTTGGCGGCGTCGGCGGGCGACTTACCCTGCAGGACCAGCGTCATGTAGGTCTTGATCGGGTTCGGGGGGTTCTCGACCGGCGCCCACTCCGGGATCAGCGGCGTGGTTCCACCGGACTTGGCGGCGGCCGGACCGGCGGCCTCGGCGGCGGGCTGGCCGACGGTGTACTTCTGCATGGCGTCGTTCTTGGGAGACCAGCCGGCCTCCTTGATGAGCGCGCCGTCGTTCTGCTCGGAGAGCGCGATCTTCAGGAACTCCTTGGCCAGGTCCTGGTTCTTGCTGCCCGCGGCCACGGCGAGGTTGGAGCCGCCGAGGAAGACGCCCTCGGGCTTGTCGGCCGTCTCACCGGGGATGGTGAAGAAGCCGATGTCGTCCTTGAGCTTCGGGTTGGCCTTGATGGCGGTGCCGGCCTCGTAGCCCATGGCGATGATGGCGCCGGTCTTGCCCTTGGCGAAGACCTCGGCCTGCTGCGGGGTGGCCTCGTCCTTGTCCTTGGGGGCCTTGGAGAAGGCCTGGTACTGCTTGTAGACGTCCATGGCCTCGGCGACCTTCGGGTCGGCCAGGTTGGAGACGTACTTGTCGCCTTCCTTCTTGACCGGCGAAACGTCCTTGCCGACGAGCAGGCCGTCGAAGAAGTACCAGTTCTGGCCGGGCAGGTAGATCGGCTCGGCGTCGCCCTTCTTCTCGATGGCCTCGAAGGCCTTGAAGAGGTCGGCGCGGGTCTTCGGCGTCTCGGTGATACCGGCGTCCTTGAAGACCTTCTTGTTGTACATGACGACGCGGTTGCCCACGTACCACGGCAGGGCGTACTGCTTGCCGTCGAAGATGGAGGGCTGGTTGACGCCGTCGGCCCAGGCGGAGCCGATCTCCTTCTTCAGGTCACCGAGCTCGGCAAGACCGCCGGTCTTGGCGTACGCCGGGGTCTGGGTGTTGCCGATCTCCAGGACGTCCGGCGGGTTGGACTCGGAGAGGGCGGTGGTGACCTTCTGCTGAATGCCGTTCCAGTCCTGGACCTCGATCTTCAGCTTGGCCTTGGTCTTCTTCTCGAACTCCTCGGTGACCTTCTTGGTCCACCCGTCCGGGTTCGAGCCGGACATCGTCCACACCGTCAGGGTCTGGCCCTTGTACGCGTCCGGACCGGCCTTCTTGCCACTGTCGCCGCCGTCGTCGGACCCACACGCCGCGAGGCCGATCATCATGCCCGCGACGCCGATCGCCGCGATGAGCTTGCGCTTCACGCCAAACCCTCCTCAGGGATACTGCAACCCCGCCCACCGCGAAGACATTCGACGAGTACTGCTGGGGCTGGACCTGGTCTTTAATGGTTTAGACCAGTACGGGGAGCTTGGCCTAGACCTTTAGGGGTGTCAAGGGTGTATAAGAAGTGCACTCGCGTCCGTTATAGGACCGACACCTAAGGGAGGGCGACCAGCCGTGACCGGACCGTGCCACCATGTGAGCCGCGACAGACGGAGGAGCCGGTGACGGCAGCAACGCAAGCGTCGGGAAGGCGGACCATGGGTGCCGACGGGGGCAGTACGGAGAACGAGACGGGCGCGGCCACACGGACGGCACGCGTCCCGAAGTACTACCGGCTGAAGCGACATCTGCTCGACATGACGGACACCATGCCGCCGGGCACTCCCGTGCCGCCGGAGCGGACCCTGGCCGCCGAGTTCGACACCTCGCGCACCACCGTGCGCCAGGCGCTCCAGGAGCTGGTCGTCGAGGGCCGGCTGGAGCGCATCCAGGGCAAGGGCACCTTCGTGGCCAAGCCGAAGGTCTCACAGGCCCTGCAACTGACCTCGTACACCGAGGACATGCGCGCCCAGGGTCTTGAGCCGACGTCCCAGCTGCTGGACATCGGCTATGTGACGGCCGACGACACCCTCGCGGGGCTGCTCGACATCACCGCGGGCGGCCGGGTGCTGCGGATCGAGCGGCTGCGGCTCGCCAGCGGC
>NZ_ML123044.1:647545-674671 GCF_003846175.1 Streptomyces sp. ADI95-17
GCTGCGGCTCGCCAGCGGCGAGCCGATGGCGATCGAGACCACCCACCTTTCGGCCAAACGCTTTCCGGCGCTGCGCCGTTCGCTGGTGAAGTACACCTCCCTCTACACCGCACTGGCGGAGGTGTACGACGTCCGGCTGGCCGAGGCCGAGGAGACCATCGAGACCTCGCTGGCCACCCCGCGCGAGGCCGGGCTGCTCGGTACGGACGTGGGCCTGCCGATGCTGATGCTCTCCCGGCACTCGATCGACGGACAGGGCGAACCGGTGGAGTGGGTGCGCTCGGTCTACCGGGGCGACCGGTACAAGTTCGTGGCGCGCCTGAAGCGGCCCACGGACTGAGTCCGCACCACCGGCCGGCCCCCGTGGAACGCATCACTCCACGGGGGCCTTTCGCGCGCCTTGGTGCGTACCAACCACCGTACGCCTGGCCGGATTTCGAGCGTGAGTACCTGCTCTGCCGACCGTTGCCGGACCGCAATACGGACAGGGGGTGACGGTGACCGGAAGCCTCCCCTAGATTTCCTGCGCATCACAAGGTGATCAGCGAGGGGACGGAGTCGCCGTATGCCAGCAGACACAGAAGGAAAACCACCGGCCGTCACACCGGTGCGAGTGGTGATCGCGCTCTGCCTCGTCGCGCCGTTCGTGGCGATGCTCTGGGTGAGTTCGTACGCGAAGGTGGACCCCACCTTCATCGGCATTCCGTTCTTCTACTGGTACCAGATGCTCTGGGTGCTCGTCTCCACCGCGCTCACGATGATCGCGTACAAGCTGTGGCAGCGTGACCAGCGCGCCCGCAAGGGAGGTGCGTCGGCATGAAGGACGGCGTGAACGGCGTCGCGCTCGGCGTCTTCATCTTCTTCTTCGTGGCCGTCACGGTCATGGGCTTCCTGGCCGCGCGCTGGCGCAGGGCCGAGAACGAGGCCAGCCTCGACGAATGGGGCCTGGGCGGACGGTCCTTCGGCACCTGGGTCACCTGGTTCCTGCTCGGCGGCGACCTGTACACCGCGTACACCTTCGTCGCCGTTCCCGCGCTGATCTACACGGCGGGCGCGGCGGGCTTCTTCGCCGTGCCGTACACGATCCTGGTGTACCCGCTGATCTTCACCTTCCTGCCGCGGCTGTGGTCGGTCTCGCACCGGCACGGCTACGTCACCACCTCGGACTTCGTCCGCGGGCGCTTCGGTTCGAAGGGCCTCTCGCTGGCGGTCGCGGTCACCGGCATCCTCGCCACGATGCCGTACATCGCGCTCCAGTTGGTCGGCATCCAGGCGGTGCTGGACGTGATGGGCGTCGGCGGCGGCGAGAACACCCACTGGTTCGTCAAGGACCTGCCGCTGCTGATCGCGTTCGCGGTGCTCGCCGCGTACACCTACTCGTCCGGGCTGCGCGCGCCCGCGCTCATCGCGTTCGTCAAGGACGGGCTGATCTACCTGGTCATCGCGGTGGCGATCATCTACATCCCGATCAAGCTCGGCGGCTTCGACGACATCTTCGCCAAGGCGGGCGAGGCGTTCTCGCAGAAGAACGAGGCGGCCGGAAAACCGGTGGCCGGACTCGCGCCCGGTGAGGCGGGCCAGTGGGGTTACGCCACCCTGGCGCTGGGCTCGGCACTGGCGCTGTTCATGTATCCGCACTCGATCACGGCGACGCTCTCCAGCCGCAGCCGCAACGTGATCCGGCGCAACACCACGATCCTGCCGCTGTATTCGCTGATGCTGGGTCTGCTGGCGCTGCTCGGTTTCATGGCCATCGCCGCCGGGATCAAGGTGGACAACGGTCAGCTGGCCATCCCGCAGCTGTTCGAGAACATGTTCCCGGACTGGTTCGCGGGCGTCGCGTTCGCCGCCATCGGCATCGGCGCGCTGGTGCCCGCCGCGATCATGTCGATCGCCGCGGCCAACCTGTTCACCCGCAACATCTACAAGGACTTCCTGAAGCCGGACGCGACCCCGGAACAGGAGACCAAGGTCTCCAAGCTGGTCTCGCTGCTGGTCAAGGTCGGCGCACTCGCCTTCGTCCTCACCATGGACAAGACGGTCGCGATCAACTTCCAGCTGCTCGGCGGCATCTGGATCCTCCAGACGATGCCGGCCCTGGTCGGCGGCCTGTTCACCCGCTGGTTCCACCGCTGGGCGCTGCTCGTGGGCTGGGCGGTCGGCATGGTGTACGGGACGGTGGCCGCGTACGGGGTCGCCAGCCCGACCCAGGCGCACTTCGGCGGCTCGTCCAAGGAGATCCCGGGGATCGGCGAGATCGGCTACATCGGCCTCACCGCGTTCGTGCTGAACGTGGTGGTGACGGTGGTGCTCACCTTTGTCCTGAACGCCCTGAAGGCACCCGCCGGGATCGACGAGACCTCCCCGTCCGACTACACCGCCGACGCGGGCGACCCGGGTGTCGCCACCGAGCTCCCGCCGGCCACCGCGGGGGCTCCGGGCGGCCACTGACGACCGTCGCCCACGGCCTTCCGGCGGCCCGTCGAGCCCCCTGCAACGGGGCGCGGCGGGCCGTCGGCGTGATCCGGCCGACCGGCCCGGGAAAGGGCCGCACGGCCCGTTCTGTGGGCCCGACTCGAACGCGCGACACAACATGTGGGGGCTGCCTCATCGGGCAGCCCCCACATGTATGCTCGTCCTCGCTGTCGCCGCAGGGGAATCCGGTGCGAATCCGGAACTGTCCCGCAACGGTGTATTCAGTGCGCTTTTGTGCACCCCCGAGTCAGTCCGATGACCTGCCGGCAGCGCATCCGGCTCGACCGAACCGGATGCCCAGACGTCCGGGCCTCGCGGTTGGGCCGGTGGACGCCGTGCGGAGTGCTGCCCTGCCCCGGGTGTGCTTCCGCAGGGCTGCCCCGTTCCCCGCCGGCCCCGAGCCGAGCGAGGGAGAGCACCACGTGACCATCGCGCCAGCCGATCCGGCTACAGTCGCCGCGTCCGCAGCAGCCGAGTCCGAGGCCGCCGCACAGGACGGACCGGGAACCGCACTGCTGCGGACCCTGACCGACCTGACCGCCGATCTGCCCGACACCGACCCCGGCCGGGTCGCCGCCGCCGCGCTGCGTGGCCGCAGCGCCCGGGCGGACGAGGCCGAGCTGCGGTCGCTGGCCACCGAGGCCGCCGCGGGGCTGATCTCCGAGGACCCCGCGTACTCCCGGCTCGCCGCCCGGCTGCTGACCCTCGCCATCGCGGACGAGGCGGCCGGCCAGGGCGCGGTCTCCTTCTCCGCCTCGGTCGCCGTCGGGCACCGCGAGGGCCTGATCGCGGACCGTACCGCCGCGTTCGTCGCCGCCCACGCGGCCGCCCTCGACGCGCTGGTGGAGCGCTCGCTCGCCGACGGCGCGGACGACCGCTTCGGCTACTTCGGGCTGCGGACCCTGCACAGCCGGTACCTGCTGCGCCACCCGCACACCCGTCAGGTCATCGAGACGCCCCAGCACTTCATGCTGCGGGTCGCGGCCGGGCTGGCCGAGGACGAGTCGCAGCGCGCCGTGGACGAAGTGGCGGCGCTGTACGGGCTGATGAGCCGGCTCGACTACCTGCCCTCCTCCCCCACGCTCTTCAACTCCGGCACCCGGCACCCGCAGATGTCCTCCTGCTACCTGCTGGACTCCCCGCTGGACGAGCTCGACTCGATCTACGACCGCTACCACCAGGTGGCGCGGCTCTCGAAGCACGCGGGCGGCATCGGTCTGTCGTACTCCCGCATCCGTTCCCGCGGTTCGCTGATCCGGGGCACCAACGGGCACTCCAACGGCATCGTGCCGTTCCTGAAGACGCTCGACGCCTCCGTCGCCGCGGTCAACCAGGGGGGCCGCCGCAAGGGCGCCGCCGCCGTCTACCTGGAGACCTGGCACGCGGACATCGAGGAGTTCCTGGAGCTGCGCGACAACACCGGTGAGGACCAGCGGCGTACGCACAACCTCAACCTGGCGCACTGGATCCCGGACGAGTTCATGCGCCGGGTCGACACGGACGGCGACTGGTCGCTGTTCTCGCCCGCCGACGTGCCCGAGCTGGTCGACCTGTGGGGCGACGAGTTCGACGCCGCGTACCGGGCCGCCGAGGCCAGGGGCCTGGCCCGCAAGTCGATGCCGGCGCGCGAACTGTACGGCCGGATGATGCGCACCCTCGCACAGACCGGCCAGGGCTGGATGACGTTCAAGGACGCCTCCAACCGGACCGCGAACCAGACCGCCGAGCCGGGCAGCGTCGTCCACTCGTCGAACCTGTGCACCGAGATCCTCGAAGTCACCGACGACGGCGAGACGGCGGTCTGCAACCTGGGCTCGGTCAACCTCGGCGCGTTCGTCGCCGACGGCGGGATCGACTGGGAGCGGCTGGACGCCACCGTCCGCACCGCCGTGACCTTCCTCGACCGGGTCGTCGACATCAACTTCTACCCGACCGAGCAGGCCGGCCGCTCCAACGCCAAGTGGCGCCCCGTGGGCCTGGGCGCCATGGGTCTCCAGGACGTCTTCTTCCAGCTGCGGCTGCCCTTCGACTCCCCCGAGGCGCGGGCGCTGTCCACGAGGATCTCCGAGCGGATCATGCTCGCCGCGTACGAGGCGTCCTGCGAGCTCGCCGAGCGTTCGGGTCCGCTGCCGGCCTGGTCGCAGACCCGGGCGGCGCGCGGGGTGCTGCACCCCGACCACTACGACACCGAGCTGAACTGGCCGGAGCGCTGGGACGCGCTGCGCGCCCGGGTCGCGAAGAGCGGGATGCGCAACTCGCTGCTGCTCGCCATCGCGCCGACCGCGACGATCGCCTCGATCGCGGGCGTGTACGAGTGCATCGAGCCGCAGGTCTCCAACCTCTTCAAGCGCGAGACGCTCAGCGGTGAGTTCCTCCAGGTCAACGCCTATCTGGTGGACGAGCTGAAGAAGCTCGGCGTGTGGGACGCGCGCACCCGGGAGGCGCTGCGCGAGGCCAGTGGCTCGGTGCAGGGATTCGCCTGGATCCCCGAGGACGTGCGGGCGCTGTACCGCACCGCGTGGGAGATCCCGCAGCGCGGCCTGATCGACATGGCGGCGGCCCGTACGCCGTTCCTGGACCAGAGCCAGTCGCTGAACCTGTTCCTGGAGACGCCGACGATCGGCAAGCTCTCCTCGATGTACGCGTACGCCTGGAAGCAGGGGCTGAAGACGACGTACTACCTGCGTTCTCGCCCGGCGACCCGGATCGCCCGCGCCGCCTCCGGCCAGACCGCGGCCGCCGCCCCCATTCCCGTACAGCAGGCCTCGGCGCCCGACGCGGACGCGATCGCCTGCTCCCTCGAAAACCCCGAGTCCTGCGAGGCCTGCCAGTAATGAGCTCCACCAACTCCGAAAAGAACCTGCTGGACCCGGGCTTCGAGCTGACCCTGCGGCCGATGCGCTACCCGGACTTCTACGAGCGCTACCGGGACGCGATCAAGAACACCTGGACGGTGGAGGAGGTCGACCTGCACTCCGACGTCGCCGATCTCGCCAAGCTGTCCCCCGGCGAGCAGCACATGATCGGCCGGCTGGTCGCGTTCTTCGCGACGGGTGACTCGATCGTCTCCAACAACCTCGTACTGACGCTGTACAAGCACATCAACTCCCCCGAGGCGCGGCTGTATCTGTCGCGGCAGCTCTTCGAGGAGGCCGTGCACGTCCAGTTCTATCTGACGCTGCTGGACACCTACCTGCCCGACCCGGACGACCGGGCGGCGGCGTTCGACGCGGTCGAGGAGATCCCTTCGATCCGTGAGAAGGCGCAGTTCTGCTTCAAGTGGATGGACTCGGTCGAGAAGATCGACCGGCTGGAGACGAAGGCCGACCGCCGCCGCTTCCTGCTGAACCTGATCTGCTTCGCGGCGTGCATCGAGGGGCTGTTCTTCTACGGCGCGTTCGCGTACGTCTACTGGTTCCGCTCGCGGGGTCTGCTGCACGGTCTCGCCACGGGCACCAACTGGGTGTTCCGTGACGAGACGATGCACATGAACTTCGCGTTCGAGGTCGTGGACACCGTCCGCAAGGAGGAGCCGGACCTCTTCGACGACGAGCTCCAGCAGCAGGTCACCGACATGCTGAAGGAGGCCGTGGCCGCGGAGCTGCAGTTCGGCCGCGATCTGTGCGGTGACGGGCTGCCCGGCATGAACACCGAGTCGATGCGGCAGTACCTGGAGTGCGTCGCCGACCAGCGGCTCACCCGCCTCGGCTTCCCGGCGGTCTACGGCTCGGAGAACCCGTTCTCGTTCATGGAGCTCCAGGGCGTCCAGGAGCTGACGAACTTCTTCGAGCGCCGGCCGTCCGCGTACCAGGTGGCGGTGGAGGGCTCGGTCGCCTTCGACGACGACTTCTAGATCTCTTCGGCTCCCTTTTCGGGGCTAGATCCTGGCCCAGCTTCTGAGGTAGGGGCGCCGCGCAGCCGTGACGGGCTGCGCGGCGCCCGTCGTTTGCGGGGGCCCGTCGCTCCGGGCCCGTTCCGCGGCTCGCAGCTCGCGGTCGATGCGGCGCTCGCGGGCGAGTCCGGCGAGGGCGGGCAGCAGGACGAGGGTGATGAGTGCGGCTGTGCCCAGGACGTTCGTGAATGTGTTCATGGCTCTACTCTCGTCCGCGCGGGCACATTGCGGCAGTGGCAGGACTGTCATGGAACATCGAATTACTGCCACACTGGCTCCATGCTGAAAAATGTCGCCGCTCTGCTGCTCGACGAGGTCCACCCCTTCGAACTGGGCGTGCTGTGCGAGGTCTTCGGCCTCGACCGCAGCGACGCGGGCCTGCCGGTCCACGATTTCGCCGTGGTCTCCGCCGAGGGTCCGCAGCTGCGGACCCATGCCGGCTTCACCATCAGCACGCCGCACGGCCTCGACCGCCTGGAGGAGGCCGATCTCATCGCCGTACCGGCCGGCAGCCACTTCATGGAACGCGAGTACCCGGAAGAGGTCCTCGGTGCCCTGCGCCGGGCCGTGGACCGGGGCGCCCGGGTGCTGAGCGTCTGCTCCGGCGCGTACGTCCTCGGCGCGGCCGGGCTGCTGGACGGGCGCCGCTGCACCACCCACTGGCGCCACGCGGCGGAGCTGGCCCGTCGCTTCCCCCGGGCCGTCGTCGAACCCGATGTGCTGTACGTGGACGACGGCCAGGTCATCACCTCGGCGGGCACGGCGGCCGGGATCGACGCCTGTCTGCATCTGGTCCGGCAGGCGTACGGCCCCGACACCGCCAACGCGATCGCCCGCCGGATGGTGGTGCCGCCGCACCGGGACGGCGGCCAGGCGCAGTACATCGAGCGGCCGCTGCCCCGCACGTCCTGCGACACCGTCGGCGAGACGCTGGTCTGGATGGAGCGCCATCTCGACCAGGAGATGACCGTCGAGCAGCTCGCCGCCCAGGCCCACATGTCGCCGCGCACCTTCGCCCGCCGCTTCCAGCAGGAGACGGGCACCACTCCGTACCGCTGGCTGCTGCGCCAGCGGGTGCTGCTGGCCCAGCACCTGCTGGAGACCTCCGACGAGACGGTGGACACGATCGCCGGGCGCACCGGCTTCGGGACCGCCGCCGCCCTGCGCCACCAGTTCGTGCGCTCCCTGGGCACCACGCCGAACACGTATCGCCGCACCTTCCGCGGCCCGGGCGCGATGACCGAAGTGGCCTGAGACATGGGGAAGGGCCCCTGGTCCGGACGGATTCCAGGGGCCCTTCGCCGTGCGCGGCAGGCGTCAGATGCCGCAGTTGGGCGCGGACCAGAAGTGGCTGGGGCCCTGGTTCACGTGGACGTGGTCGTTGTGGTCCGGGTAGCCCGGGCCGAGGATCCCGTTGAAGCCGTGGTTGCGGGCCTGCTGGGCCAGGGTGCAGAAGGCGATCCCGCCCAGGTCGGCCGCGTCGCCGTACAGATGGCGGCTGTTCGACGCCCCGCCGACCGCGCTGTTGCAGGAGGTGGAGCGGAAGCCGCTGTTGACGGTGATGGGGCGGTCACCGAGCGCGTGACGCAGCGCCTCCAGCTTCCACATGGTGCTCAGCGCGTTGGCCTTGGCCGTTCCCGCAGCGACGGCACCACCGGCCCAGGTGCTGTTGCAGTGGTTGAGCTCGGCGTACGTGAAGTGCGCCGGGGTGCAGTCGTTGTCCTGGAGCTCGTAGATCTTGGCCTGGGTGGCGGGGCCCGCGATGCCGTCGGCGGCCAGCCCGTAGGCGGCCTGGAAGCGCTTGACGGCGGCGGTGGTGGCCGGTCCGTAGGAGCCGTCGATGGCGAGTACGGAGTTGTAGCCGGGGTAGCCGGCCACCCGGATCTGGAGCTGGACGACGTCGTTGCCGGTGGCGCCGGGGGACATCGTGCGGGTCCAGGTGTAGCAGCCGTCGGCCTGTGCGGTGCCGGCGGTCACCACGGCACCACCCAAGGCGAAAGCCATGGTCATGACAAGACCGAGCAGGAGTCGTGCGGTTCGTCTGAGCATGTGGGGCTCCCCGCTGTGACGGAAGTGTGGTCAGAGAGCTTGTCGGACGAGTCGACGCGCGTCAACCACCCATGGATGAATGGCAGTTGACGTCCCTCCAGGGGCGAATGCGATGGGCCCGGACCCCTCGCGGGACGCGAGGGGTCCGGGGCCCGTCGGTGACGGCCGGGGGCGCGCTCAGTCGTTCGGCACGACCTCGTAGCGCGGCGTGTTCTCCGCCATCTGCCGCAGCGCGTCCTTGCGGTCCCGCTTCGAGAGCCGGTCGATGTACAGGTAGCCGTACAGGTGGTCCGTCTCGTGCTGGAGGCAGCGGGCGAAGTAGCCGTTGCCCCGGACCTTGACCGGGTTGCCCTTGGCGTCCTGGCCGCGGACCACCGCGTAGTCCGGGCGGGCCAGCGAGGCGTACGCCGTCGGCACGGAGAGGCAGCCCTCGTTGGAGTCGTCCAGGATCCGGTCCTCGGGCGCCAGCTCTTCGAGCACCGGGTTGCAGATGGCGCCCGTGTGCCGCACACCGTCGTCGTCCGGGCAGTCGTAGACGAAGACCTTGAGGTCGACACCGATCTGGTTGGCGGCCAGGCCGACGCCCTCCGCCGTCCGCTGGCTCGCGAACATGTCGTCGATCAGCCGGCCCAGCTCGTCGTCGAACTCGGTGACGTCCTTGCACTCCTTGTGGAGCACCGGGTTGCCCACGACCGTGATCGGACGGGAGGTACCGCGCTCGCGATGTGCCTCCTCGCGCGCCTCACAGTCCTCGGTGTCCACGACGAAACCCTCGTCGTCGACGCTGATCTGCTCGTCCGTCTCCTGCTGCGCCATCTCCGCCGTACGCCTTCCTCAAAACCTGAAACCCGGCCCTGGGCCCGAAGCCCGGCCCTACCTGAAACCCGGCCGTCCGACATGATCCGGGGCCCGGGCACCCGGGCACCGCGACCGGTGCCCGTACAGCCTACGGGCACCGGTCAGCAGACTTCTTCGAGATCCCGCCACTCGCGGCTGTCCGGGCTGTCCGCCACCCAGCCGTCCAGCAGACCGCGCACCAGCCCGGCCGGCGCCGCTATCCCGCACTCCCGCTCGGGCACCCACAGCTCACCGGCGGTGCGGTGGCCCAGCGGGCCCGGATGCCCCGGCTCGCTGTGGTCGTGCGGGTCGAGGTGCTCGCCGTCGCCCTCGTCGCTCTCCATCCGGCTCTCCGAACAGGCCCGGCAGAGCAGCCGTACGGAGGACGACCAGTCCTCGGCGGCGAACCCGGCGTCGGAGGCGAGCTGCTCCAGCGCGTCCCGGTCCGCCTCGGTGGCCGCTTCGAGCAGCACCACCCAGGTGGGCACCGGGGACGGCGCCCACAGCTCGATCTCGTCGAAGACGGGGTAGGAGGGCCCGGCCGCGGTGACCCGCTCGCCGTGCGGCACCCCGTCGTGCAGGACGACCTCGCCCCAGCGGCGGCCGGACGACGGCAGCGGGATGGAGAGCACCTCCATCCGGGCCGGATCGAGCCTGCGGCCCCAGACGACCTCGGCCTCGCCCTCCGGCGACAGCCGTACGGCGGCGCTGCCCAGCTCCATGCCGACCGGCTCGCTGTTGGCCGCCGAGGTGTGCTGGCCGGCGCCCGGCACCTTCAGGCCGTACGCCTGCCAGGCCCGGCGGGCCAGCGGCCAGTCCTGCAGCGCGGTGGCGGCGATCCCGACGTTCCACCAGTCGGGAGCCCCGGACTCCTTGTCGAGCAGCGCCACGGCCCGCAGGCCGGCGGCTCTCGCCTGTTCCCAGTCATGCCGGAACTTGTGCAGCAGCGCCAGGTTGAACCACGACTCGGAGAGCCAGGGTTCCAGATCCGCCGCACGTGTCAGCAGTGCGCCCGCGTCCTCGTACCGGCCGTCGCCGATCAGCGTGAACGCGCGGTCCGTGGCCTGCCGCCAAGAGGCGGAGGGCCGATGCCGTACCTTCCCGAAGATCCTCACGATTCCCGCCTGTCCCGACTGGACACCCTCGTTTTCCGCTCTTCTTCGCATCCAACCATGCCGGGCCGGACGCTCGCTCATTACCCATGGGTTACCCGGGCAGGACCGGGGCCGGACCGCCCCGGGCGAGGACCCTGGCCAGTGATTCCACGACTTCGGGCGAAAAGTCATGGGCGGTCCCGAGCCTGAGTTGTTCCAGCGCGCCCAGCGGCCCGATGAGACTTTCCCCGCACAGGTCGTCGTATGCGTTGACGGCCCTGACGATCCTGGCGGACAACGGCTGCTCGCGGTAGGGGTCGGCCTGCCGTTCCACGACGACGGCGACCTCGGGGTCCACCCCGGTCTGCCGGACCACCGCCCCGCCGAGCAGCGCGATGCGGCGCTGCTCGGCGGCCGGCAGGGTGGCGGTCGCCCCGTCCTGGACCGGGTCGACGAGCGAGAGCTGGCCGATGTCGTGCATCAGGGCGGCGTGCTCCAGCACGGTCAGCCGGTTCCCGGAGAGCCCCAGCTCACGGCCGACGGCCCGGCAGAGCACCGCGACCCGGCGGGCGTGCCCGTGCGGGGTGTACCCGGCGATCTCGGTGGACCTGGCGAGCGAGGCGATCGTCTGCCGGTAGGTGGTGCGCACCGCGACGAACCGGCGGAACGAGACATGGGTCAGCAGCAGCGGTACGCACAGGACCGGCAGCGCCCACAGCCCGGCGACGGCCACCCCGAGGGCCATCACGACCCCCGTCGCGCAGACCGCCGACCCGATGCCGAGGAGCCCGCGCAGCTCGTCCCGCAGCAGCGGCGGGTAGGGGTGGCGGGTGCGCGAGCGCAGCAGCAGGGCCGCGAGCACCGCGTCGCACAGCGCGGTCAGGACGAGGATCGCGAGCAGGAGGAGCACGTAGTACGGGCCCTCGCCGGACCAGCTCGCGTTGCGGCTGCTGTTGTACAGCGGCTGGAAGCACACGGCGGCGAAGGTGACGGTCAGGACGCGGCGGGCCACCTGGTCCGGGGCGGGCCCCGTGCCACGGGCCACATGGGGCACACAGGCGACGAGGTGCGCCGCGACGAGCACGGCGACCACCTGGAGGACACCGTGATGGGTGGATTCGCCGCCGCTGCGGCCGAGGAGTGCGTACGCGAGGGCTCCGGCGGCACCGAGCGGCGCGGGCTCCCGCTCGCCGGGCAGCGCGCCCCAGCGGGCCAGCTCACCGACGGTGATGAGCACCCCGAAGGCGAGGGCGTGGCCGGGGTCGTGGATACCGGTCCAGAGGGTGTGACCGAGCCCGGCGGCGGCGAGCAGGGCCGCGGCGGCGCGGACGGTGAGGACGGCGGAGGGCAGCCGGGTCCTGGCCCCGGATCCGGTCCAGACTCCGGCCCTGGCCCGGGTCCGGGTCATCCTCGGCGGTCCGCGGGCGACTGCGGAGCGGGTACCGGGGACTGCGGCGGCGGTACGTGGTCGAGCCCGCCGGACCGCCGCGGGGCCCCGGCCTCGGCATGCTCGCCCCGCGGCCTCGGGAAGCCGGGCTCGTCCGCCGTCCCGGCCGCCGTCACCGCCGACCAGCCGTGCCGTTCGAGTCCGCGCACCAGCGCCCGGACCATCTGCGGGTCGAACTGCGTGCCCGCGCACCGCTTCAGCTCCTCCAGCGCGGCCGGCACCGGCCGCCCCCGCCGGTAGGACCGGGTCGAGGTCATCGCGTCGAAGGCGTCCGCCACCGCGACGACCCGGGCGAACTCCGGGATCTCGCGCCCGCTGAGCCCGTACGGGTAGCCGCTGCCGTCCAGCCGTTCGTGATGGTGCAGGATCGCGGCCCGTGCCTCGCCGAGGAAGCCGATGCCGCGGACGATCTCGTGCCCGTACTCCGGATGCAGTTCGATCACCTGTCGTTCCTCCGGCGTGAGCGGACCGTCCTTGCGCAGCACCCGGGTGGGGACGCCGAGCTTGCCCACGTCGTGCAGGATGCCGGCGAACCGGACGACCTCCAGGCGGTCCTGGCCCATGCCCAGTTCGCGGGCGATGAGGACGGAGGCCCGCCCGACCCGTTCGCTGTGGCCCCGGGTGTAGGTGTCCTTGATGTCGACGGCCTGCACCAGCGCCCTGATGGTGGCGCGGTGCGCGGCGTGCTCGCGGTGGTACTGGGCGAAGACCCAGCAGGAGATGTACATCGGCAGCAGGACGATCAGCGCGGACAGCGGACCGTACGGGCCGCGCCACAGGACCGCCATCATCAGCCCCGCCAGTCCGTGCACCAGATGCGGCCCCAGCGAGCGGGGCAGCAGCCCGCTCCAGGCCCGCCGCAGGGGCAGCCGTTCGGCCGTCACCAGGATGGCGCCGTCCAGCGCGGTCAGTACGAGACTGAAGGCCAGGGCGGCGGCGCAGGCGGGCAGGATCGCGTAGGGCAGGTCGGGGAGAAGGCCGGGGCCGCCGAGCGTGGCGGTGCCGCCGAACAGTCCGTGGACGGACGAGGCGGCCCAGACCGTGAGGGCGAGCTGTGCGGCCCGCCAGACGCGCCGTGCGGTGAAGGGCGGCTGTTCGACCCGGCCGACGAGCGATCCGGGCACCGCGACGAGTGCGGCGGCGGCGGGCGGCAGCAGGAACGCGGCAGCCAGCAGCAAGGGAAAGAACGATCCGGCACGGATCGGCACGGAGCTTCCGAAGAAGGGGCAGCGCCCGGGGAGTTCACAGGCGAGATAGAGCCCGGTGAGCAGTGCGACGGTGATCCAGGGGGTTCCCGCGCCGCCACGCAGCGCGGGAAGCACACAGATCAGGGCACCCAGCGCGACCGCCGGAATGAACGTGCGCGCCGCCCCGCGTGTGGCTCTCACCCGCTCGGCCCGCCCCCCAACATGGTCAATGGAGGCGCCAGGCTAGCGAGTTGTGCGACCGGTCGAGCGTCAATGAGCCCGATTAGCACATTCGGGTGATTCGGTGGCGGCGGCCGGTAAGGTCCGGCCGCCGGGTGTCACTCCTTGGCGGCGGTCGGCTGTCCGCTCTCGGCCGCCGTCACGTCCTGCTCGGGCACGGCCTGCCCCGAGCGGATCAGATCGATCCGCCCCATCACCTTGGACCGCAGGTCACTCGGCACGTCGTCCTGGCCGCAGCACCGCTTCACCAGCTTCTTGACGGCCTGCTCCAGGCCGTACTTCTCCAGGCACGGGGAGCACTCCTCGAAGTGCACCTCGAACTTGGTGCAGTCGCTGTCGGGCATCTCGTGGTCGAGGAACTCGTAGAGATGATCGAGGACTTCCGAGCAGTCCGTCTCGTGCGGCTCTCCGCAGCTCATGAGCCCGAGCCTTTCCGATCGTCCGACTCTCCGGCACCGGCCGGGACGAGCCCGCGGTCACGGGCGTAGTCCTCCAGCATGCCGCGCAGCTGGCGGCGGCCCCGGTGCAGTCGGGACATCACCGTACCGATGGGAGTCCCCATGATGTCCGCGATCTCCTTGTAGGCAAAGCCCTCGACATCGGCGAGATACACGGCGATGCGGAACTCTTCGGGGATCGCCTGCAGAGCGGACTTCACGTCCGAGTCGGGCAGGTGGTCGAGCGCCTGCGACTCGGCGGAACGCAGACCGGTCGACATGTGCGACTCGGCGCGCGCCAGCTGCCAGTCCTCGATCTCCTCGGCGGCGCTGCGCTGGGGTTCGCGCTGCTTCTTGCGGTACGAGTTGATGAACGTATTGGTGAGGATGCGGTACATCCACGCCTTGAGGTTGGTGCCCTCACGGAACTGGTGGAAGGAGCCGTACGCCTTGGCATACGTCTCCTGGACCAGGTCCTCGGCGTCCGCGGGATTGCGCGTCATGCGCAGCGCGGCCGAGTACATCTGGTCGAGGAAACCGAGCGCGTCCCGCTCGAAGCGCGCGTTGCGCTCGGCGGACGTCTCCTGTGCGCGGCCGTCGTCGGTCCCTGTGTCGGTCCCAGTGACCGGACCCACCTCCTCCAACGCTGTGGCGGAGCCGAAACCGGACCCGCTCGAATCGGAGAATAGTCGACCTTGCTTCGAGACGGGCTGTCGATCCGATCCGCCCTGGGCCCGCTCGGGAGTGGTCCTGGCCGCGTGCAGCACCGTCCACTCCAGGTCAGCGGCGTTCGAGCGGCGCGGGCAGATGGTCGAACCCATGCGACGGACTCCCTCTCCACGTACGACGTTGATGTACCGATGACACCGACAACAGTGGCCCCTCGCCCAACATTCCCGGGGTGTACGTCACACGAGGGCGGACAGCCATCCGGTCACCGCGCCGGTGAGGATCTCCATCGCCTCGTCCTGGCTCGGCCCGGCCTTCTTCGGGACGGCGAACCCGTGGTCGGCGTGCGGAACTTCGGCCAGCCGGTACTCCCCCGGAGGGAATTCGGCGGGCCGCCCGAACGGGTCGTGGCCGCCCTGCACGACGAGCGTCGGCACCCCGGAGCCGAGCAGTTCGTCCGCGCGGGACTTCTCCGGCCGGCCCGGTGGGTGCAGCGGGAAGCTCAGCGCGAGCACGGCGTGGGCGCCGAGCTCCGCGGCGGTCCGGCAGGCCACCCGGGCCCCGGCGCTCCGCCCGCCCGCGACGACGGGCGGTCCGGCGGCGGTGAGCGCGGGCCACAGCCCCCGCCACCCGGTGTCCAGGGTCTTCGGGGCGGGCGCGAGCCGCTTCCCGGCGACCCGCCACGGCTGCTCCACCAGGGCGACGGTCACCCCGTGGGCGGGCAGCGCGGCGGCCAGGGCCCGCAGGTCGCGGGCCTCGATGCCGCCGCCCGCGCCATGGCCGAGGGCGAGCACCAGGCGGGCTCTCGCCGCCTTCGTCGTACCGGTCGCCGGGAACCAGGTGATCCTGGCCGGCCCGGCATCGGTGTCGACCGTTTCCGCGGTCCCGGCCCCGGGGCCCTTCTCTGCAGTAGTCACGTGCCCCATCCTCCCCGCAGGGCACTCAGAAGAGGGTGCCCACTTCCGGCGCGGCCAGTTCTTCCAGCAGTTCGGGTCCGTTGTTGCGGACGTTGCTGACGGCCGTGGCCACCGGGTAGGCCCGCATCAGCCCGCCCTGCGGCGGGGCGAGCAGCGCCTTCAGCTCCTCGACGTCGGTGCGCGAGGGGTCGAGCCAGTCGTCCCAGCGGTCCGGGGTCAGCATCAGCGGCATCCGGGGGTGGATGGCGGCGAGCGTGGCCGGGCCGTCCGCGGGGGCGACGGCGAGCGGGGTGGTCTCCGCCTCGGTGGTGATCACCGTGCACGTCACCCACCAGGCCATCGGGTGGTCGTCGGGCAGGGTCCGGTCGCGCCAGAACTCGTACAGCCCGGCCATCGCGAAGACCGATCCGTCGGCGGGCGTCACGAAGTACGGCTGCTTGCGCGGGCGCTTCTTCTTCCCCTTCTCCTCCAGCTGCCGTTCGTCCGCGCCGGTGACCCACTCGTAGTAGCCGTCGGCGGGCAGGATGCAGCGCCGGGAGACGAAGGGACGGCGGAAGGACGGCTTCTCGTGGACGGTCTCCGCGCGGGCGTTGATCATCCGCGCCGCGCCCTCCGGGGACTTCGCCCAGGACGGTACGAGTCCCCATTTCAGGGCGCGCATCTGACGAACCGGACGCTGGTCGTCTGCGTCTTTCACAGGACGCTCCAGTACGGCGTAGACCTCCTTGGTGGGCGCCACGTTCCAATCGGGCGCCAGGGCCTCGGCCGGCTCCCACTTCTCGACCTGGAAGAGTCCGGTCAGGTCCTCGGGCCGCCGACTCGCTGAATACCGTCCGCACATGAGTGCCAGACTGCCACGACCGCCACACCGGCAGGACGCCGATACCGCAAGCCGACACCGCAAGGAGCCGCCCACACCATGGACAGCACCGAACTGGGCAATCTGTGGGACCGCGTGTTCGGCACCCAGCCGGCCCCCGAGCAGTGGCTGGTGGTGGTGACCGGCACGCTCGCGCTGATCGCCGTCGTGCCGAACCCGCTCTGGCGGCTGACCCGCAACGCGATCACCATCGCGCACGAGGGCGGTCACGGGCTGATCGCGCTGCTCACCGGCCGGCAGCTGTCCGGCATCCGGCTGCACTCGGACACCAGCGGCCTGACCGTCAGCCGCGGCAAGCCGACCGGCATCGGCATGATCCTCACCGCGGCCGCCGGCTACACCGCCCCGCCGCTGCTGGGCCTGGGCGGCGCGTGGCTGCTGGTCGACGGCCGGATCACGCTGCTGCTGTGGGTGGCCACCGCCCTGCTCGCGGTGATGCTGGTGATGATCCGCAACGTCTACGGGGCACTGACGGTGATCCTCACCGGCTCGGCCTTCCTGCTGGTGTCCTGGCTGGCCTCACCCGCCTGGCAGTCGCTGTTCGCGTACACCGTGGTCTGGTTCCTGCTGCTCGGCGGCGTGCGCCCGGCCTTCGAGCTCCAGTCCAAGCGGCGGCACGGCGGTGCGCCGGACTCGGACGCGGACCAGCTGTCGCGGCTGACGGACGTACCGGCCGCGCTCTGGCTCTTCCTCTTCCACGCGGTGTCGCTCTGCTCGCTGATCGGCGGCGGGCGCTGGCTGCTCGGTATGTGAGGCATACGGGGGCCGGCGGCGTCCGGTGACGGCGGCCACGCCCGCCGGACGGCTCCGACGGCTCCGGCCGAGGCCGTTAAAGTGAGTTCCATGACCGAAAGCTCCGTGCACCCCGCTCTCTGGCCCGCCCCGCATGCGACGGGGGCGGTCGACGCGACCGTCACCGTGCCCGGATCGAAGTCGGTCACCAACCGCGCGCTCGTGCTCGCCGCGCTCGCCGCCGAGCCCGGCTGGCTGCGCCGCCCGCTGCGCTCCCGCGACACCCTGCTGATGGCCGAGGCGCTGCGTTCGATGGGCGTCGGCATCGAGGAGGGCGTCGGCCCGGACGGCTCCGGCGAGGCCTGGCGGGTCATCCCGGCCGGGCTGCACGGCCCCACCACGGTCGACGTCGGCAACGCCGGCACGGTCATGCGCTTCCTGCCGCCGGTCGCGACCCTGGCCGACGGCCCGGTCCGCTTCGACGGCGACCCGCGTTCGTACGAGCGCCCGCTGACCGGTGTGATCGACGCGCTGCGGGTGCTCGGTGCCCGGATCGACGACGAGGGGCGCGGCTCGCTCCCGATGACCGTGCACGGCAGCGGTGCGCTGGACGGCGGTCCGGTGGCGATCGACGCCTCCTCGTCCTCCCAGTTCGTCTCGGCGCTGCTGCTGTCGGCACCGCGCTTCAACCAGGGGGTGGAGGTGCGTCACACCGGCGCCCGGCTCCCCTCCATGCCGCACATCCGGATGACCGTCGACATGCTGCGGGCGGTCGGCGCGCAGGTCGACGAGCCGGAGACGGGCGGCGAGCCGAACGTCTGGCGGGTCTCCCATTCCGCCCTGCTCGGCCGTGACCTGACCATCGAGCCCGACCTCTCCAACGCCCAGCCCTTCCTGGCTGCCGCGCTGGTCACCGGCGGACGGGTCACCGTCCCGGGCTGGCCCGAGCACACCACCCAGCCGGGCGACGCGCTGCGGGAGATCTTCACCGCGATGGGCGGCAGCTGCGAGCTGACCGAGCGCGGTCTCACGTTCACCGGCTCGGGCCGGATCCACGGCATCGACGTCGACCTCGGCGAGGTCGGCGAGCTGACCCCGGGCATCGCGGCGGTCGCGGCCCTGGCGGACTCGCCGTCCACCCTGAGCGGCGTCGCCCATCTGCGGCTGCACGAGACGGACCGGCTGGCCGCGCTCACCAAGGAGATCAACGAGCTGGGCGGCGATGTCACCGAGACCGCCGACGGCCTCCACATCCGGCCCCGGCCGCTGCACGGCGGTACGTTCCATACGTACGACGACCACCGGATGGCGACCGCGGGGTCGATCATCGGCCTCGCCGTACCCGGAGTGGAGATCGAGAACGTGGCGACGACCGCCAAGACCCTGCCGGACTTCCCGCAGATGTGGACCGGAATGCTCGGGGCCTGAGACATGCGCCGCTACGGCAAGAACCCCGACGAGGACGACATCCGGTTCCGCCCCAACCCGAAGGGCAACCGGCCTCGCACCCATACCCGCCCGAAGCACGAGGACGCCGAGGAGGGCATGGTCCTCACCGTCGACCGGGGCCGCCTCACCTGCCTCGTCGACGGCCGTACGGTCATGGCGATGAAGGCCCGCGAGCTGGGCCGGAAGGCCGCCGTGGTGGGTGACACCGTCTCCATCGTCGGTGATCTCTCCGGCGACAAGGACACCCTCGCCCGCATCGTCCGCATCGGTGAGCGCCGCTCGGTGCTGCGCCGGACCGCGGACGACGACGACCCGTTCGAGCGGGTGGTCGTCGCCAACGCGGACCAGCTGGCGATCGTCACCGCCCTCGCCGATCCGGAACCCCGGCCGAGGATGATCGACCGCTGCCTGGTCGCGGCGTACGACGGCGGACTCTCCCCTCTCCTCGTCCTCACCAAGTCAGATCTGGCCTCCCCGGACAAGCTGCTGGAGGCGTACACCCCGCTGGGCGTCCCGTTCATCGTGACCAGCCGCGAGGAGCTGGAGAACGGCGACGCGGCCGAGCGGGTCCGCGAGCAGTTGCACGACCGGGTCACCGCCTTCGTCGGGCACTCCGGCGTCGGCAAGACCACGCTGGTCAACGCGCTGGTGCCGAAGGACCGCCGGCGTACGACGGGCGTGGTCAACGCGGTCACCGGGCGCGGCCGGCACACCACCACATCGGCGCTGGCGCTGCCGCTGCCCGACTACCGGGGCTGGGTGATCGACACCCCCGGGGTGCGCTCCTTCGGGCTCAACCACATCGACCCGTCCCGGGTCATCCACGCGTTCCCGGACCTGGAGCCGGGCACCGAGGAGTGCCCGCGCGGCTGCACCCACGACAGCCAGGCGCCGGAATGCGCCCTGGCCGCCTGGGTGGCGGACGGCCACGCCGATCCGGCCCGGCTGGACTCGCTGCACCGGCTGCTCTCCACCCGGGAGCGGCGCGAAGGCGACTGACCGGGGCACGTTTGCGATCTGCTGTCACCGGTAAGTGCATAATCACATTCAGTGTGGCAAGGCGGTCACCGACGTGGGAGGGCACTGACGATGGCGTGGCTGCTGGTCGTGGTCGCAGGACTTCTGGAGACCGGCTTCGCCGTCTGTCTGAAGCTCTCGCACGGCTTCACCCGGCTCTGGCCGACCATCGCCTTCTGCATCTTCGCCCTCGGCAGCTTCGGTCTGCTGACAATGTCGCTGAAGAAGCTCGACGTGGGCCCCGCCTACGCCGTGTGGACGGGCATCGGCGCGGCGGGCACCGCGATCTACGGCATGGTCTTCCTCGACGACGTGGTCTCCACGCTCAAGCTGGTGTCGATCTCCCTGGTGATCCTCGGGGTGATCGGGCTCCAGTTGTCGGGCTCGTCCCACTGACCGCGTCCGGCGCCCGCGCCACCACGTGGCGCACCAGCGGCGCCGGCTCTCCCCCGGCCCCCGACGGGGCGGGCACCAGCGCGTAGCTCAGGGCGAGCCGCAGTGCGATCTCGCAGGTCACGGCGAGGGCTTCCGGGTCGTGCGGCGGCCGTTCCCCGTCGAGGGCGGCCACCGCGCGTTCGCCGGCCCGGCGGAGCAGTTCGGCGGGGGTCGGCGGGGCGGGATCGGCGCTCCGGGGGCCGGGCAACGGATCCGGGCATCCGGCCACGAGGGGGCCCGGGCGGGGTAACCGCTCGTTCCAGCAGCCGGTGAGCAACGCCTTGACCAGTACGTTCGTCCGTACGGCCCGGACGGTCCAGGCGGCGGTGGCGGCCAGCCTGTCCGCTGTACCGCCGGCCGTTCCCAGCGCGCGCTCGACCCCGGCCAGATAGCCGTCCACGGCGTCCCGCACCAGGGCACGGGCCAGGCCGTCCTTGCCGCCGAACTCGTTGTGGAGGGTCTGCCGGGAGACCCCGGCGGCGGATGCCACGTCGACCATGCGCACCGATGTCCAGGGCAGGGTCGCCAGCGCCGAGAGGGCGGCGTCCAGCAGTACTTCCCGCGCTGTGGGCATCGTCGCCTCCCGCGCCGAGGGCTCCGCGTCCCAGCGTCGGCGCGGCCCCGGGGACTGTCAATGGTCCGCGCGGCTCCGGGGCACGCGGCTCCCGGGGCGTGTGGCTCTGTTCACCTTCGGTCGATACTGTGACGGCATGCCCGATTACCACGATGATCTGCGCCTTGCCCATGTACTGGCGGACGCCGCCGACGCGGCGACGATGGACCGGTTCAAGGCCCTCGACCTCAAGGTCGAGACCAAGCCGGACATGACTCCGGTGAGCGAGGCCGACAAGGCCGCCGAGGAACTGATCCGCGGCCACCTCCATCGGGCCCGCCCGCGTGACGCGATTCTGGGCGAGGAATTCGGGATCGAGGGCACCGGCCCGCGCCGCTGGGTCATCGACCCGATCGACGGCACCAAGAACTATGTGCGCGGCGTGCCGGTCTGGGCGACGCTGATCTCGCTGATGGAGGCCGGCGAGGACGGGTTCCAGCCGGTGGTCGGCGTGGTGTCGGCCCCCGCGCTGAACCGTCGCTGGTGGGCGGCCAAGGGCGCCGGCGCGTACACCGGCCGCAGCCTGACCTCCGCGACCCGGCTCCAGGTGTCGAAGGTGGAGCGGATCGCGGACTCCTCGTTCGCGTACGCCTCACTGAGCGGCTGGGAGGAGCAGGGCCGCCTCGACGGGTTCCTGGACCTGACCCGGGCCTGCTGGCGCACGCGCGGATACGGGGACTTCTGGCCGTACATGATGGTCGCCGAGGGTTCGGTGGACATCTGCGCGGAGCCGGAGCTCTCGCTCTGGGACATGGCCGCCAACGCGATCGTCGTCCAGGAGGCGGGCGGGAGGTTCACCAGCCTGGACGGGGTCTCCGGCCCCGGCGGCGGCAACGCGGCCGCCTCGAACGGACTGCTCCACCACGAGCTGCTCGGCTATCTGAACCAGCGCTACTGAACCGGTGTTACCGCCCCGGCTCGTACGCCGGGATCGTGTCCCCGGGGGCGTCGCGCGCTTTCGCGCGCCCCCGGCGGAGCTTCGTCCCCCCTTGTTCCGCACCCGTATCGGTGCAACTCTGAGAGTCCCCCCGCTTGTGAACTTGTGAATCGGCTCACACGGTCGTTTCACCAAGGAGGTGGCTCCCTTCATGCTCGTCCGTGACGCCATGAGCACGCTGGTCCTCACCATCGGGCCCGCCCATACGCTCCGCCAGGCCGCCCGGCTGATGTCGGTCCGCCATGTCGGGGCCGCGGTCGTACTCGACCAGGACGACAGCGGGCTCGGCATCCTCACCGAACGCGACATACTCAACGCGGTCGGCTCCGGACAGGATCCGGACGTCGAGACCGCCGCCACCCACACCACCACCGATGTGGTCTTCGCCGCGCCCACCTGGACCCTGGAAGAGGCCGCGGTGGCCATGACACACGGCGGGTTCCGGCACCTGATCGTGCTGGACGGCCACGGACCCGTGGGCATCGTCTCCGTCCGCGACATCATGCGCTGCTGGGCGCCCACCCGGCGCCGCCACCACGCGGAACTCATCGGCTGAGCCCCCGAACGACCGGTGGGCCGGCCTCCCCCGAAGGAGAGACCGGCCCACCGCCGACGACAACCGCCCGGATCAGCCGCGAAGGGCCTGGACCGCGGCTTCCAGACGCTTGCCGAAGTCGCCGTCCGCCTGGCGGAAGTTGTTGATCGCGCGCTCGGCGATGTCGTCGCGCGAGACCTTGGCGATGAACCCGGCGAGGTTGTCGATCAGCCGGGCCTTCTCGTCCTCGGAGTAGAGCCGGTACAGGTTTCCGGCCTGCACGAAGTCGTTGTCCTCGGCGTGGCTCGGGGCCACGTGCGTGGCGACCTCGCCGGTGACGGTGGTGGGCTCCCACAGCGGACGGTCGGTCTGGACCGGCCCGCCGAAGCTGTTCGGCTCGTAGTTCTTCGCGCCCTTGTGACGGCCGTCGTACAGGTAGCCGTCCCGGCTGTTGGTACGCGCCTCGGTGGCGTGCGGGCGGTTCACCGGCAGGTGGTCGGCGTTGATGCCGACGCGGTAGCGGTGGGCGTCGCCGTACGCGAAGAGACGGCCCTGGAGCATCTTGTCGGGGGACGGACCGATGCCCGGCACGAAGTGCGCGGGGCTGAAGATCGACTGCTCGGTCTCCGCGAAGATGTTCTCCGGGTTCCGGTTGAGCTCCAGCTTCCCGATCTCGATCGGCGGGTAGTCCGCGTGCGGCCACACCTTGGTGAGGTCGAACGGGTTGAAGCGGTACGTGGCCGCCTCGGCCGCCGGCATGATCTGGACCTGCACCGTCCAGGACGGGAAGTCGCCGCGCTCGATCGCCTCGCGCAGATCGCGCTGGTGGCTGTCCGGGTCCTCACCGGCGAGCTTGTTGGCCTCGGCCTGGGTGAGGTTCTTGATGCCCTGGTCGGTCTTGAAGTGGTACTTGACCCAGAAGACCTCGCCGGCCTCGTTGCTCCACTGGTAGGTGTGCGAGCCGTACCCGTTCATGTGGCGCAGCGTGGCCGGGATGCCCCGGTCGCCGAAGAGCCAGGTCACCTGGTGGGTGGACTCGGGCGACAGACCCCAGAAGTCCCAGACGTTGTCCGCCTCCTGCGAGCCGGTGTACGGGTCGCGCTTCTGGGTGTGGATGAAGTCGGGGAACTTGATGGCGTCCTTGATGAAGAACACCGGGGTGTTGTTGCCGACGAGGTCGTAGTTGCCCTCTTCGGTGTAGAACTTCAGCGCGAAACCGCGGGGGTCGCGCACCGCGTCGGCCGAGCCGAGGTTGCCCGCGACGGTCGAGAAGCGCAGGAAGGTCTCGGTCTGCTTGCCGACCTCGGAGAGGAACTTGGCCCGCGTCCACTGCGAGACGTCACGGGTCAGCGTGAACGTGCCGTACGCGCCGGCGCCGCGGGCGTGCACGATGCGCTCCGGAATGCGCTCACGGTTGAAGTGCGCGAGCTTCTCCAGCAGCGACTGGTCCTGCACCAGGACGGGACCGCCGACGCCCGCGGTCTGGCTGTTCTGGTTGTCGGCGACCGGCGCGCCGGCCTCCGTGGTGAGCGGCCCCTGCGTCACGTGCGCCTCCTGCGTCGTTCCTGCACATTCGTCTTGAACTGCACAGCCTGTCCCTTGGCGTATGCCGGTTCCGATCCTACAATGGACTTAGTCCAAGTCAAGTGAACATCCAAAGTCACACCCGTTCGGAACCTGGTCCCTTCACTGTTAGGCTTGTTTCTATGAGTGACCTGTTGGATCGACTTCGCGGACGCGGCTGGCGCATGACTGCGCAGCGGCGCGTCGTGGCCGAGGTCCTCGACGGGGACCATGTGCACCTGACGGCCGACGAGGTCCACGCCCGGGCCGTGGCCAAGCTGCCCGAGATCTCCCGTGCCACCGTCTACAACACGCTGGGCGAGATGGTGACGCTCGGCGAGGTCATCGAGGTCTCCACGGACCGCCGCGCCAAGCGCTACGACCCGAACGCACACCGGCCCCACCACCACCTGGTCTGCGCGAACTGCGGCACGATCCGCGACGTGCACCCGGCCGGTGACCCGATGGCGGACCTGCCCAGCGACGAGCGCTTCGGCTTCACGGTCTCCGGCGTCGAGGTGACCTACCGCGGCATCTGCCCGAACTGCGCGGCGACGGGCTGAGCCGAACCCCTCTTCACGACGAAGGCCCCGGTGCGGGCGTCATTCGCACCGGGGCCTTTCGCATGATCCCGCGCACGGGGCGACACACCTCCCCACCACGGGCACGTGCGCACCCCCTTCCCGAATCTGACGGGTAGTCATATCGTCTGCGGCGATCACGTCCGCCCCGCGGCGGATCCGCACCTCGATACGCCCGAGGAGAGACCCGTGGGAGATCCGCACCCGACCCCACCCGCCATCGCAGCCGAACCCGCACCCGCCACCGCAGCCACCCGTCCCAAACTCCACGCCGAAGCGCTCACCCGCTCGTTCGGGCGCGGCGCCAAGGCCCTGTCCGCCCTCGGTCCGCTCGATCTCTCCGTCGCGCCGGGCGAGTTCACCTGCGTCGTCGGCCCGTCCGGCTGCGGCAAGTCCACGCTGCTCAGGATCGCCGCCGGGCTGCTGCGCCCCAGCTCCGGTGAGCTGTCCATCCGTACGGCCTCACCCCGTCCGGCGGCGATGATCTTCCAGGACTACGGCATCTACGACTGGAAGACCGTGCTCGCCAATGTCCGGTTCGGTCTCGACATCCAGCGCACACCGCGCAAGGAGGCCGACGCCAGGGCGCGCGACTGGCTGGCCCGGATGGGGCTCTCCGACTTCGCGGGGGCGTATCCGGCCGCCCTCTCCGGCGGGATGCGGCAACGGGTCGCGATCGCCCGCGCCCTCGCCGTCGAACCCGAGATCCTGCTGATGGACGAGCCGTTCGCGGCGCTCGACGCCCAGCTGCGCACCATCCTCCAGGACGAGCTGCTCGACCTCACCCAGACCACCCGTACCACCACCCTCTTCATCACCCACAGCCTCGAAGAGGCGATCGTGCTCGGGGACAGGGTGCTGGTGATGTCCGCCAGACCGGGGCGGATCATCGCCGAGCGCCGCCCCCCGTTCGGCCGGCCGCGCACCGGCACGGTCCGGTCGGCACCCGAATTCACGGCGCTGAAGAGCGAGTTGTGGGAACTCCTGCGTGGCGAGGTGCACCGGGAGGCGGTCCCGGCATGACCGTCACCGTGAACACCACGAAGCCCGACGACGGCCTCCTGATCCGCAGGCCGGGCCCGCAGGAGCTGCGTCCGGTGCGCACCCACCGCAGGCGCCGCGCCCTGGAGATCACGCTCGCCGTCGCCGTTCCCCTGCTCCTCGTGCTGCTCTGGCAGCTGGCCGCCGCACAGTCCTGGATCGACGCCCGGGTCTACCCCGCCCCCTCCACCATCCTGGCGGACGGCCTGGACCGGGCGGGCGCCGGTGAACTGTGGCCGGATGTGTGGGCCACGCTCAAGCGGGTCCTCGGCGGCTATGCGATCGGCACCGTCGCGGGGTACGCGCTCGGCCTGCTGATGGGCTCGCTCTCCCTCGTACGGGCGGCGCTGGAACCGTTGCTCGACGCCCTGTACGTCGTGCCGAAGCTGGCCCTGCTGCCGGTCTTCCTCAACATGTTCGGCCTCGGTGAAGGGCCGCAGATCGCCCTGGTCGCCGCGACCGTCTTCTTCTTCGTCTGGATCTCCACCATGGCGGCCGTGCTCGCCGTCCCGGCCGGGCACCGTGACGCCGGTCAGGTCTTCGGCGCCTCGCCCTGGCAGATGTTCCGCCATGTACTGCTGCCCGCGTCGCTGCCCGCGGTACTGGTCGGGGCACGGATCGCGGCGGGAGTGGCCGTGCTCGTCATCGTCGCCTCCGAGCAGATCGCCGCGGCCGACGGCCTCGGCCATCTGATCTTCGACTCCCGGGCGCTGTTCCAGAACGACGTGATGTTCGTCGGCATCGTGTGCGTGGCCGTCCTCGGTGTCGTCTTCTCCGAAGTGGTGCGGATCGCCGGACGGCTGCTCACGCCGTGGGCCCCGCGCGACCGCGGCCGCGGTCGGTCCTGAACGGCTCCCCACGCTCTTCGTACGGAGGCACTGTGCGTACCCACACCCGCATCACCCGCACCGTCGTGCTCGTCACCGCATCCCTGCTCGGCGCCGCGGGCTGCGCCGGGCACGACTCCGGCGGTGGCACCGCCGCCGCGCCACGCGCCGTGAAGCCCGTCCCGGGCTGTGGCGCCGGGAGCTGGACCGACCCGGCCGACCTCGCCCCCGACCGGAAGGCGGCCCGCTGCGACAAGGGCGCCCCGGCGGCCCGGCCCCTGGCGAAGAAACGGAAGATCACCGTCGCCACCGGCACCCTGAGCGCGGAGTACGTCGCTCCGCTCCAGGTCGCGGTGGCGAAGGGCGAGTTCGCGAAGGAGGGGCTGGACGTCGAACTGAAGGTACTGCCCACCCCGGACGCCCTGCCGCTGCTCGCCAAGGGCGACGTGGACGCCCAGTGGGCGGCTCCCGAGGCAGCCGTGATGAACGGCATCAACGGCGGCTTCGACATCAAGTGGGTCGCGGGGAACTTCTCCCCCGACCCCACCTCCAAGAGCGGCCTGTGGGTGCGTCTCAAGGACGGCGAGAGCGCCGATCACGTCGAGATGGCGGGCCGGAAACTGGGCACCATGATCGGCAAGGGCTCGGTCATCGCGTACCCGATGGACACCTCCCTGAAGAAGCACGGCGGCGGCCTCGACCGGATCAGCTTCCAGCAGCTCGGTTCCGCGGACGTACTGACCGCACTGCAGAACGGCGGCGTGGACTCGGCCTGGCTGCTCGACCCGATCTGGCGCAAGGTGGACGGCGCCGAGAAGTACGCGTTCCTGGGCGGCCAGCCCGTCGGCGAACCACTCGGCGGCGTGCTCTTCGGCCCGACGCTGCTGAACGAGGACCCGGACGCGGGCGTCGCCTTCCTCCGCGCCTACATCCGGACGGTGAACACCTACTTCGCCGGCGACTACAAGTCCGATCCCGGCTTCGTGACCGAGCTGGCGAAGCTGATGAAGACCGACGAGGCCACGCTGCGGTCGACCCCGTCGATGCGGATGGACTGGGAGATACGGAAGGGCACGACGGACCGGCTGCAGGAGGCGTACGCCGACTCGGGAGTGTCGAAGGGAGCCTCGGTGCCGGAGGCGAAGGCCGTGGACCGGGCGATGTACTCGGAGGCCGTGGGCCACAAGCTCTGACTCGCGCGCAGCGCACGCACAGAAGGCCGAACGCATGCACAGAAGGCCGGATCCTCGAAAGGATCCGGCCTTCTGTCTT
>NZ_ML123044.1:674696-677137 GCF_003846175.1 Streptomyces sp. ADI95-17
TTGTGTTTAGAACTGTACGTCACCGCTGCCGACCAGCGCAAATCCGTTCCGCCGCCCCACGGGACGGGCACCGGGACGCCGCTCGCACGACGCCCCGGACCGCTCACGTCCTACGCGGTCAGCTCCTGGTGCAGCGCCTCCCGCAGCCGGGCGGCCCGTTCGGCGACCTCCGCCGGGCCCAGCTCCACCGCCCGCGCACACCAGCGCTGCCCCTCGGTGAGCTCGCCGCGGCGGGCGGCCAGCAGGGCGAGGCGCAGGGCGGCCCGGCCGTGCCCGTCGTTCGCGGCGCGGCTCCACCACAGGGCGGCCTCGCGCTCGCTGCCCTCCCGGGCGAGCAGCAGCCCGAGGTTGAAGGCGCCGTTGCGGCTGCCGGACTCGGCGGCCTCGCGGTACCAGCGGGCTGCGCTGTCCACGTCGCCGCGGGCCGCCGCGAGCATCCCGACCCGCACCTGGGCACGGCGGTGGCCCTGCTCGGCGGCCCGCTCGTACCACTCCTCGCACTCGGTCTTCTCCGGCATCGGCTCGCCGAGCGCGGGAGGTCCGGGCGGCGGCTGCCGCGAGTCCAGCACCCCGGCCAGCCGGAAGGCCGCCTCGGCGCTGCCGCCGCCCGCCGCGCAGCGCAGATGACGCTCCGCCTCCTGCTCCTCGCCGTGGTGCAACAAGGCCATGCCGACCTGGAGGGCGGCCTCGGTGTGCCCGGCCGCCGCGGCACGCTCGTACCAGACCAGCGCCATGCGGTCCTCGTCGCGCCCGGCGTACAGGATGCCGAGGTTGAACGCCGCGTCCACGCTGCCCGCCTCGGCCGCCTTGGAGAACCAGGGCTCGGCGCCGGTCGCGTCGCCCGCCTGGAGCAGAAGCACGGCCAGCGCGTTGGCGGCCTCACGGTGGCCCGCGTACGCGGCGCGGCGATACCACTGCTCGGCCTGCGCCGTACGGTCCTGGGCCGCGCAGAGCAGGCCGAGGTTGTAGGCGCCGTTGACGTCGCCCGCGTCCATCGCCGCGCGGTACCAGCGCTCGGCGGTCTGCTGCTCGCCGCGGGCCGCGTGCAGGGCGCCCAGGGCGTTGGCGGCGTTCCCGTCGCCGTCCTGGGCGGCGCGCAGCCACCACACGGCGGCGCTCTCCTCATCGCCCGCGTCGCGCAGCAGGAAGCCGAGCGCACAGGCGGCGCGCGCCTCGCCCGCCTTCGCGGAGATGAGGTACCAGCGGCCGGCCTCCTTGGGCTCGCCGCGCTGTTCGAGGATGGCGCCGAGGTGCAGGGCGGCACGCCGGTGGCCACGCGCGGCGGCCTGCCGGTACCACTGCTCGGCCTCGCCCACCCGCCCGGTCGCCGGACCCGCCACCGGGCCGTCGTCCTTGCGCGCCGCGGGCCGCCCGGCCGCGCCGGGGCGGTCGCCCGCACCGGGGCCCAGCCCCGGGCGGCCGAAGGCGTCGTGCGGGTCGTCGCCGGCGTTGCGGTCCAGCATGCGCGCGAGGCGGTACGCGGCCTCCCGGTGCCCCTGCTCGGCGGCGGCGCGCAGCCAGCGCTCGGCGCCGACGTCGCTGCGGTGTTCCAGCAGGTCGGCCAGGGCGTACGCGCCCAGCGCGTGGCCCTGCTCGGCGGACTGCCGCAGCCAGTACTCGGCGCCGGGCTCGTCGCCGCGCTCGCGGTAGTGGCGGCCCAGCGCGTGCGCGGCGGCCGCGGACCCCGCGACGGCGGCGATGCGCCACCAGCCGGCCGCGTCGTCGGTGTATCCGCGCTGGTGGAGCAGGACGCCCAGGTTGTTGGCCGCGGCCCGGTCGCCGTCCGCGGTGGCGCCCCGCAGATAGGGTTCGGCGCCGTCCAGGTCGCCGCGTCGCAGCAGCAGGGCGCCGAGAACGCTCATCGACGCGGTGTCGCCGGCGTCGGCGGCGCGACGGTGACGCGCCTCGCTCTCGGCGCTCTCCGGGCTCTCGGCGCCACCGGGAGTCTCCGTGGCCCCGACGATGCCGGCGCTCCGCCCGGTCCCGGCGCTTCCCGTGCTCTCTGTGAACTCCGTGCTCTCGACGGTCGCGGCACACCCCGCAGTCTCGGCAGTCTCGGTCGCCTTGATGATCTCAGGTGTCTCGGGTGTCTCAGGTGTGTCGGTGGTCTCGTTGTTCTCGGTGGCGGCAACGCCAAAAGCCGCATTCATCGCGTTGTCCGGCCGATCAACGCGATGCTGCACAAACCGCCCTGTCTCCAACAGAGTTGCCCTGTCCCCCATAAATACCATCGTCGCACCGCCTGCCACCCGCGTACACCTGGTATAGCGCGGCCAGTTAGGTCACTTCAGCGTTTTGTCGACATGCCCACAGAGAGATAAGTCAAACACGTCCGGAGCCAACTCGTGCCCCGCGAACCGCACTTCACGCACCCTGCACAAGAAAGTCGCCGTGACACGACGAAGGCCCGGATCCTCGAAAGGATCCGGGCCTTGGTCTTT
>NZ_ML123044.1:677712-737865 GCF_003846175.1 Streptomyces sp. ADI95-17
TTGTGGTGAAACCGTACCACGACGCGGGGGTGAGCCTTTACCGGGTTACTCAGCCACCGCTGTCAGCGCCGGCCGGCTCGTCTCTCTTGTCGGCGCTGCCGGCCTTGTCGGCGCTGCCGGCCTTGTCGGCACCGTCCGCCTTGTCCGAGCCGCTCGCGCTGTTCGCGCTGCCCGGCTTCGGCTGGGCGGCCGCCGCACGCTGGAGCGCGTCCTGCAGATCCGCCTGGGCCTTGCCGTAGGCCGCCCAGTCCTGCTCCTTGAGGGCCGCCTCGCCCTCCGAGTAGGCCTTCTGCGCGTCCGCGATCGCCTTCTTCAGCGCCGCGTCACCGGTGGCCGGCGGCTGGGTGGTGCCCGGCGGCCTGGTGGTGTCCGGCGGCGGGGTGGTGCCGGAGTCCGTCACCCCGAAGACCGCGTTGAGCGCCTCCCCGAGACTGTTCTCGAAGACGGTCTTCGACCCGTACGAGGCGGCGACCTTGCGCAGCAGCGGATAGTTCTGCGTGCCACCCCGCGTGTACACCGGCTCGATGTAGAGGAAGCCCCCCTCCAGCGGCACGGTCAGAAGGTTGCCGTACTCGATGTCGGAGTCGGTCCCCTTCAGGTTTCTCACGAACTCGGCGACGTCGTCGTTGCCGTTGAGCTCACTCTGTACCTGCCCGGGGCCCTTCACCGTGGTGGTGACTCTCAGCAGCCTTATCGTGCCGTAGTCCTTGCTGGCCGCATCGGCGTCCACCGCCATGAACGCCCCGAGGTCGGGCCGCCCCTTCGGGGTGAAGGTCGTCGTCAGCGAGAACTTCTGAGCCTCCTGGTCCGGCATCTTTATGCTCAGGTAGTACGGCGGGACGGCGCCGGACTCCTTGTTGGTCGGGTCGTCCGGGACCTGCCACGCGTCACTGCCGCTGTAGAACTGCGCGGGGTTCGTGACGTGGTAGCGGGTGAGCAGCTCGCGCTGCACCTTGAACAGGTCCTGCGGGTAGCGCAGGTGGTCCATGAGCTCCTGCGGGATGTCCGCCCTGGGCTCCACGGTCCCCGGGAACGCCTTGCGCCAGGTCTTGAGGACCGGGTCCTCGGTGTCCCACTCGTAGAGCTTGACCTTGCCGTCGTAGGCGTCGACGGTGGCCTTCACCGAGTTGCGGATGTAGTTGACCTGGTTCTGCTGGGCGACGACCGCACGCTGGTTGGTGGTCAGCGAGTCGGCCGTGGTGTCACCGAGCGTCGTACGGGAGGCGTACGGGTAGCCGTTGGTGGTGGTGTACGCGTCGACGACCCACTGGATGCGGCCGTTCACCACGGCCGGGTAGGCGTCGCCGTCGATGGTCAGCCACGGGGCGACCGCCTCGACGCGCTCCTTGGGCGTGCGGTTGTAGAGAATCCGCGAGCCCTCGCCGATGGCTCCCGAGTAGAGGATCTGCGGCTCGCTGAACGAGACCGCGTACGCGGCGCGGTTGAACGCGTTGGAGAGACTGACCCCGCTGTCGCCCTTGTAGCTGGTGGTCTTCTCGCCGTCCTCCTCGTAGTCGAGCTCCTTCTGGGGCCCGCCGACGATGGAGTACTGCTCGGTCTTCTCGCCGTAGTAGATCTGCTGCTGGTACTCGGGGAACTCACCCGACGTCGGCAGCCCGGACTCGGTGAAGTCCGGGGAACCCTTCGGGTTCTTGCCCGTCGTCGTGCCCCGGGCCGCGATGGCGCCGTAGCCGTGGGTGTAGGTGAAGTGGTCGTTGATCCAGTTGCGCTTGGGGATGCCTTCGAGGTTGAGCTCGCGCAGACCGATGACCGTGTCCTGGTCCTTGCCTGCGGCGTCCTTGTAGCGGTCGACGTCCAGAGTCTTGGGGAACTGGTAGTAGTTCCTCTTCTGCTGGAGCTGCTGGAAGGCCGGGGAGACGACGTTGGGGTCCATCACCCGGTAGCTGGCGGCGTCGTTCGCGCTGGCGCGCAGCTTGGCGTCGTCGTCCGTCGTGCTCTTGCCGGAGTAGTCGTCGACCTTCGCGTCGTCGATGTCGTACGCGTCACGCGTCGCTTCGATGTTCTTCCGGATGAACGGAGCTTCCTTGGCCTGCTCGTTCGGCTGGACCTGGAACTTCTGCACGATCGCGGGGTACAGCCCGCCGATCAGGATCGCCGAGAGCACCATCAGGCCGAAGCCGATGACCGGGAGCTGCCAGGTGCGGCGCCAGAGCGTCGCGAAGAACAGCACGGCGCAGATCGCGGCGATGCAGAACAGGATGGTCTTCGCCGGCAGATAGGCGTTGGCGTCGACGTACCGCAGGCCCGTCCAGTTGTCCGTGGCCTTGAAGTCGCTGGACTTCACGGCCAGGCCGTACCGGTCGAGCCAGTACGCCACGGCCTTCAGCGAGACGAAGACGCCGAGCAGCACCGAAAGATGGCCGGTGGCTGCGCCCGTCGCCCGCGCTCCGGGGCTGGTGATGCGCAGCCCGCCGTACAGGTAGTGGGTCATCGCGGCGGCGATCAGCGAGAGCACCGTGGCCGCGAAGCCGAAGCCCAGCAGGAAGCGGTACCAGGGCAGATCGAAGGCGTAGAAGGACACGTCCAGATGGAACTGGGGGTCCTTCTGCCCGAACGCCACGCCGTTCACATACATCAGCCAGGTACGCCACTGGCCGGAGGCGGATGCTCCGGCGATCAGACCGACGAGCGCGGTGATCGCGAGCAGCACCCACTTCTTGTGCGGGGCGAGGCTCATCCGGTAGCGGTCCAGGCTCTGCTGTTCCAGCGACATCGCGCTCAGCGGCGGCCGGAGCCGGTGCGCGAGCCAGATGTTCAGGCCGACGGCGACGGCCATCAGCAGTCCGAAGACGAAGAACAGCCCGATCTTGGTCCACAGGGTGGTGGTGAAGACGGATGAATACGCGACCGACCGGTACCACAGCCAGTCAGTCCAGAACCCGGCGAACATGACGAACGCCATGGCGAGAACCGCCAGGACGCCCAATGTCATGAGCAGGGTACGGGCACGCCGGGACGGGCGGCCGACTCTGATCCGTGGCCCGGTCGGGCCTCCGCCGCGGTCCGGCATCTGGAAAGCCAACGTGCGCACCTCGAAGTTCGCGGGTCGTGTGAAGCGGGCCCAGCGATCGTAGAGCCCACCTATGCAACTTACTGAGGCTTTACCTAGTTCCCGCTCCCGGGGCGGAAGGAGGCAGGATATTGGCCATGTCCAACGTTTCCCCCTCAGGCCCCCCGATGGCCGCCAGCCCGCTCACCGTCGCCGTGCTCGAAATCGACGAGTACATCTCCGGCCTCGGCTGGGACCAGCCGGCCCGGCTCTTCGCCCTGGTCGACACCGCCAAGCTGCGGGTCCAGGAGCCCGGTCTCGCCGCCCAGCTCGGCCTGGACAGCTCCGAATCCACGACTGCCGCACTGACCCCCATCGAGCAGGACGAGCTGCCGCCGGGCACCGCCCTGGACGAGTTCCTCGCCACGATCGCCTGGCCCGACGCGGTGATCGGATGCGCGATGACGGTGGAGCGGCTGATGCTGCCGCCGTCCGCCGAGGCCTCCGTGCCCGAGGGGCTCAGCGACGCCCAGCTGACCAAGTGGGTCGCCAAGCACCCGGAGCGTCAGGAGGTGCGGATGACCGTGGCGGTCCTCCGGGACGGTACGCGCGAGTCGGCCGTACGGCTGCGCGCGAAGGACACTCCGAGCGAGGTGCGGACCGGCGCCGGTCTGGTGCCCGGTCTGGCCGACGCGCTGGCCGCGACCTTCGAGGCCTGACCCCCCGGCGTCTCCCCCGCGGGGGGCGCGGTCAGCCTGCCGAACAGCTCGGCAGCCCGGCCGTGTCCCCCGCCTTGATCTTCTCCAGCGACTTCTTCGCGTCGTCGATCGTCTTCACCCTCACCAGCGTGAGTCCGCTCGGGGTGTCGGAGGCTGCGGCCTTGCAGTTCTCGTCCGGCGTCAGGAAGTACCTGGCGCCCGCGTCGCGCGCGCCGACCAGCTTCATGTTGATGCCGCCGATCGGGCCGACCTTGCCCTTGTCGTCGATCGTGCCGGTGCCCGCGATGAACTTGCCGCCCGTGAGCTTGCCGGGGGTCAGCTTGTCGATGATGCCCAGCGAGAACATCAGACCGGCGCTCGGGCCGCCGACATCGGCGAGCTTGATGTCGATCCGGAACGGGAACGTGTGGTCCGTCCCGGCCTGGATGCCGACGATCGCGCGGTCCTCCTTGGGCGCCTTCACGGTGGTGATGACGATCTTCCGGCTGCCCTCGGGCTCCTTGCCCGCCTTCTCGGCGGCCTCCGCCGTCTTGGCCGGGATGACCGTGAAGGTGACCTTCTGGCCGGGGTCGCGGCGGGTGACGAGCTTCGCCACGTCCTCGGGCTGCTCGACGGGCGTGCCGTCGACCTGCTTGATCACGTCGCCGGCGTGCAGCTTGCCCTGGGCGGGACTGTCCTTGACGACCGTGGAGACCACGACGCGCGAGGTCACCGGGATCTTCAGCTCGGTCAGCGCGGCGACCTTGGCGCTCTCCTGGGACTGGCTGAACTCCTCGGCGTTCTCCTGCGTCGACTGCTGCTCGGTCTTGCCGCCGGGGTAGAGCGTGTCGTGCGGCACGACCACGCTGTCGTGGGCCAGCCAGCCGTAGACGGACTCGACGAGATTCATGCTGTAGTCGGCACCGGTGACCCGGACCGTCGTCATGTTGAGGTTGCCGGACGTCGGGTACGTCTTGTGCCCGGAAATCTGCAGGACGGGTTCGCCACCGACCTCGCCGAGGGTGTTCACGGTCGGCCCGGGAGACATCTCCGAATACGGCACTTTGATCAGCACGCCTGCGCAGAGCAGCGCGATGAGGACCAGGGTGGAGGCGAGCATCGTCGCGGTGCGGCGTGGCATGGAACGACAGTACGGGAAGGGTCTGTCAGTGCACCGCCGGGGCCGGTCCGTACGAGGCGGGGATCCGGGCGCGGGCTGTGCCGGAGGGCGTCGGCAGTCGGAGCCGCGATGCGGATTGGCGACTGCGTACGCGCGAGGAGACGTCAGACGATGTCGGAACCGGAGGGCGGCTTCTCCATCGCCTCGCGGAACCTGGCATAGCCGGCGAGTTCGGAGACATCGCCGGTCGTTCGATTGCGGGTGGCCCAGCTTCCCCATATCGCAGCACCGAACGCAGCGAAAAGCGGAATCAGCAACCAGGCAAGTGCTGCCATTACGACCTCCCTACCCATGAGCGACCGCAACTGACCGATCAGCAGATTAACCGTCTGGACAACCAACGCTCACGGCAGGGGTGGGGTTACGCAAATCGGACCGGACGGCCTCCCGTCCGGCTTGCGCTCAGCAGGCGCCGACCCATTCCTCGGTGCCGTCCGAGAAGCGCTGGTGCTTCCAGATCGGGACCTCGTGCTTGAGGTCGTCGATGAGCTTCCGACAAGCCGCGAACGCCTCGGCGCGGTGCGGGCAGGAGACGGCGACGACCACCGCGAGATCGCCCACTTGGAGGTCACCCACCCGGTGGACGGCGGCCAGCGCCCGGACCGGGAAATTCGCGACGGTCTTCTCGGCCACCCGGCGCATCTCGTCCTGCGCCGAGGGGTGGCAGGAGTACCCGAGCGCGCCGACGTCCTGCCCGCCGTCGTGGTTGCGCACCGTGCCGACGAAGAGCGCCGTGCCGCCCGCCGCGTCGTCCCCGACGGCCCGGAAGACCTCGTCGACGGAGAGCGGGGTGTCGCGAATGTCCAGCAGCCGGACGGGGTCGCCCGCCGCCCGCTCGCCGGGGTGGTCATAGGTGGGAGCCATGAGGCCCATGGTGCCGCACTGCGCCGACAAGGCGGAATAGCGTTTTCCACCGGCGGGCCGCCCCTGGCCTTGGAGCCTTCTACAGAAGCTCCCGCTCGGGCGGTCCCCGCCGGTCGGCCCTCAGATGCGGCGGCGGGCCTTGCGGGCGCGGCGGACCAGGGCGGCGGTGCCGAGAAGTGCCACGGTCGCGCCGGCGGCACCGGCCGCGGTGGCGTCCTTGCGGCCGAGACGGCGTCCGGCGACGGTGTGTCTGCCCTCGACCTCTTCGAGGAGCGCGGCGAGCACCTCCTCGTTGGTCCAGGCGGGGCGCCAGCCCACGTCGTGCAGCCGGCTCACACTGACCACCCAGGGATGCATCGTGTACGCCAGATCGCCCGCCGGGGACGGGGTGAGCCCGATCCGGTGCAGCCTGGCAGCGGCGCCCAGGGCCACGGCGGAGGGCAGCTCCATCCGGCGTACGCCGCTGAGCTCCTCGACCTCCTCCTGCTCCAGCCAGCCGTCGCAGCCGACCGCGAACTCGCCGTCGATCTTCTCCAGCGCGGCGTACTCCAGGGCCGTGACCAGGTCGTCGACATGGCAGAACTGCCAGGTCGGACGCGATCCGGCGACGACCAGGAGGCGCGGCGACTCGAAGTAGCGGGTCAGCGCGGTGTCCGTACCGCCGACCAGGACGGTGGGCCGGACCACGGTCACATTGAGTCCGGGGTGGGCGCGGGGCGCACGGCGGCCGAGCCGTTCGATCTCCAGGAGGTCGCCGACGCCGGTGGCCTCCGCCGTGGCGCGCAGCTCGGCGTCCTCGGCGAGCGGGACGTCGTTGTCGGGCAGCGCCCCGTAGACCATCGCCGATGTGCACAGCACGACGCGGTGGACGCCGACGGCCGCGGCGGCCGTCAGCACGGTCTGGGTGCCGCGCACGTTGTAGGCGGTGCGGGCTGCGGGGTCGGTCTCCAGGTCGAGATCGAGTGCGAGATGCACCACGACGTCCGCGCCGCGCAGCTTCTCCGCGATGGCGGGGTCGCGTACGTCGAGGATGTGCCAGGTCGCCTCGGAGACCTCTCCTCGGCGTTCATCGATGGCGATGACCTGCTTGATCTCCTCGGATGCCGCGAGGCGTGCGGTGAGCAGCTCGCCCACGCCCCCTGCCGCTCCGGTGACCGCGACGACGGGGCCACGGTTCCTGGAGCGGCTCTTTTCTGGTTTGTTCTCGGTCGAGGGGGCGGACAGGTTTCGCGCTGCGCGAACCTGAGGATCTGGGGAACTCACCGGGCGTCTCCAGCGGTTGTCTTCAGTACGTACCCGAATGACGCGTGCGTACCAGGTGGCGTCCATCCTGCCGCAGGCCGGGAGCCGGCGGAGCACTGAGGCCCTAAGCGGACTTTTGGTGTCTACGCTGGATGGTGATGTCGGGCAGTCGCCGTCGGTTCGAGCCGGCGGCCCTACGAGCCGAGGAAACCCGTGAGTGACACCCCATTCGGATTCGGCCTTCCGCCGGAGGAGCCGGAGAACGGCGACGAGGGCAAGAAGAAGGACCCCACCGGAGGTGGGCAGGGTTCGGGCGGGCCTGCGAACCCGTTCGGCTTCGGGCCCGGCGCGGGCGGGGACAACCCGTTCGCGGCGATGTTCGGCACGATGAACCCCAATGACCTGGGCGCCGCCTTCCAGCAGCTCGGCCAGATGCTGAGCTACGAGGGCGGTCCCGTGAACTGGGACATGGCCAAGCAGATCGCCCGCCAGACGGTCTCGCAGGGCACGCCGGACGGCACGAAGGACGCCAGTGTCGGCCCGTCCGAGCGGTCCGCGGTGGACGAGGCGCTGCGCCTGGCCGATCTCTGGCTGGACGGCGTGACGTCGCTGCCCTCCGGTTCGGTCTCGACCGTGGCGTGGAGCCGTGCGGAGTGGGTCGAGGCGTCTCTTCCGGCCTGGCAGAAGCTGGTCGACCCGGTGGCGGAGCGCGTCGGTCTCGCGATGGGCGATGTGCTGCCTGAGGAGATGCAGGCGATGGCCGGCCCGCTGATCGGCATGATGCGGTCGATGGGTGGCGCCATGTTCGGCCAGCAGATCGGGCAGGCCGTCGGGGTGCTCGCGGGCGAGGTGGTCGGTTCGACCGACATCGGCCTGCCGCTGGGCCCGGCGGGCAAGGCCGCGCTGCTGCCGCTGAACGTGGAGCGGTTCGGCAAGGACCTCAGCGTGCCGCAGGACGAGGTGCGGCTGTATCTCGCGCTGCGCGAGGCCGCGCACCAGCGCCTCTTCGCCCACGTTCCGTGGCTGCGCTCGCATCTCTTCGGTGCCGTCGAGGGCTATGCGCGCGGCATCAAGGTCGACACCAGCAAGCTGGAGGACGTGGTCGGCCAGTTCGACCCGTCGCAGCCCGAGCAGCTCCAGGACGCCCTTCAGCAGGGCATGTTCCAGCCGGAGGACACCCCGGAGCAGAAGGCCGCCCTGGCCCGGCTGGAGACGGCTCTCGCGCTGGTCGAAGGCTGGGTGGACGCCGTGGTGCACGAGGCCGCGAAGTCCCGTCTGACCTCGGCGGACGCGCTGCGCGAGACGATGCGCAGGCGCCGCGCCTCCGGCGGTCCCGCCGAGCAGACCTTCGCCACGCTCATCGGCCTCCAGCTGCGCCCGCGGCGGCTGCGTGACGCCTCGCGTCTGTGGGCCTCGCTCACCGACGCGCGCGGTCTGGACGGGCGCGACGCCCTGTGGGAGCACCCCGACATGCTGCCCACGGCCCAGGACCTGGACGATCCGGACGGCTTCGTGCACCACGAGCAGCTGGACTTCTCCGAGCTGGACAAGATGCTCGGCGAGGCCGCGAAGGGCTCGCAGAAGCCCGCCGCGGACGCGGACGACAAGGGCCCGGCCGGCAGCGCGGAGGCCGAGGACCGCGAGGACGACGGCAAGGGCGACAGCGACCGGTGAGCCTGCACGACGACGCCGTTCTCGTCCTTAAGGGGTACGAGAGCCCGGACCCGGCCCAGAGTGAGCTGCGCCAGGGCTACCTCGACCATCTGGCACAGCACCCCGACGGCATGTGGAAGGCCTGCGGGGCAGGCCATCTGACGGCCAGCGCGCTGGTCGTCGACCCGGAGCGCGGCCGGGTGCTGCTCACTCTGCACCGCAAGCTTCGGATGTGGCTCCAGATGGGCGGTCACTGCGAGCCGCAGGACGAGTCGCTCGCCGCCGCGGCGCTGCGGGAGGCGACCGAGGAGTCCGGCATCGCCGGTCTGACCCTGCTCGGTGGCGGCCCGGTGAGGCTGGACCGCCACCCGATCCCCGCGCCCTGCCACTGGCACCTGGACGTGCAGTACGCGGCGCTGGCGCCCTCCGGGGCGACGGAGCAGATCAGCGAGGAGTCGCTGGACCTGCGCTGGTTCGCCTACGACGAGGTCGCCTCGGTGGCCGACACCTCGGTCGTACGGCTGATGGAGCGGACCCGCGCCGAGCTGGAGCGGCGCCGGTAGGAACGGCCCGCGGCACGGGTGAGGGGCGGTCTCCGCGGAGACCGCCCCTCACCCGTGCTCGTCATGTCGGTGCTCGGTGGTTCAGTTCCAGGAGTTGTTCTGGTTCTGACCGTGGGCGCCCTGCTGGCCCATGCCGAACTGGGCGCGGGCGCCCTGGCCGATCTCGTGGTTCTGCGGGGGCAGCACCTCGCTCGGCTGCACCAGGGCGAAGCCCTGGCCGAGGAAGCTGAGCTCCCAGCCCTCGCCGGTGTTCCCGCGACGCCGCCAGACGCCCGAGGAGTGCGTCTGGGCCTGCATCTGCACCCGCAGCGAGCTGGACCAGGCGACGATCGCGTCGGCGTCGGCGTTGACGTACTTGTCCGGCGTGACCTGCATCATCAGCGGCTGGCCGGAGGTCATCAGGGCGACCTTGCCGGTGCCGGAGATGTTGAGCTGGTACTTCCCGGTGCCCGAGATGCCGTACTGGCTGTCCACCGCGATGACCTCGGTGTGCAGCGAGGAGTCCAGCGCCAGGACATAGGCGCTGTCCACCGTGATGCCGTCGTGGTCGACGTCCACGACGTGGATGTACTGCGCGAGGTTGGCGAGGTAGACGGTGCCCTGCCCGGAGCAGCGCATCAGGTCGAGGCCCTCACCGGTGCTCGCGCGGGCGCGGCGCTGTCCGTGCGACTGGTACTCGCCGTCGAACTCCATCAGTCCCTGGTACGCGACCATGGCGCCCTTGCGGGCGAGGACGTCGTCGTGGCCGGTCAGCGAGACCCGCAGGAGCTGCGGGTTCTGGACGGTGTACCGGTCCTGGGACTGCTGTTCGGTGTAGCTGAAGAGCGGACTCTGCATGGTGTGTTCTCCTCCCCCGTCAGTTCCGGACCCGCAGGCGGTCGGTACTGTCCTCGCTCGGCTGTACGACGACGATGCCCTGGCCGGAGAACGCCATCTGGTACGCCTCGCCGCTGCCCCGCCCGATGAGCGAGGAGGCCTTGAAGCTGCGCTTGCCCTTCACCTTGAGGTTCGGGGACCACGCCACGAGGGCGTCCGGGTCGACGTAGGTCTCGTCCTCGCCACGTCCGCAGTCGACGACGATCGGTGTGCCGCGCGAGGTGATCGCGACCCAGCCGGTGCCCGAGATGCAGACGTTCCACAGGCCCTGGCCGGCGAACTTGGCGAGGCCCTTGACGCGCTCCACGCCCCAGGTGAGATGCCCGTCGAAGGCCAGGACGTTGGTGCCGTTGACCGAGAGGGAGTCGTTGTTGAGGTTGATGACGATCACATCGGCGCCGTAGTCGGCGAGGTAGAGCAGTCCGTCGCCGGAGCACTTCATGATCGGTGCGCCCTCGCCGGTGATCCACTGGGAGGCGATCTGCCGGACGGCGGGCGGGTTGGGTTCGTACTGGATGAAGCCCTCGTACGCGACCATCGAGCCGGTACGTGCGTAGAGGTCCTGGCCGGTGGCCATGGCGACCTTGAGCATCGTGCGGCCGTGGTTCTCCATACGGGCCGTGACGGGGGTCGGGGCGTAGCCCGCGAGCTGCTGGTTCATGACGGGCTCCCTCAGACCTCGTAGGGCTGGACGACGATGAAGTTGCCGGGAGCGCCCCGGAACTGGAGGTTCACGGTCTCCCCGCTGTGTCCCGGGTACGCGTTGCGGCGCAGCCGGACCTGGCTGGAGATGATCACCTGGGACGCGGCCGACCAGGCCACGACGGCGTTGCAGTCGGCGAAGGTGGTCGGCGTGACCGGCAGGACGACAGGGACGCCGTGGGTCTTGACGATGACCGTGCCGGTGCCCTGGAACTGCATGGTGAACAGGGCGCCACCGGGGATGCCGTGGCCCTCGATCCGGCGGACCTCGTGCTGCAGCGACTCGTCGAAGGCGAGGACGTTCTCCGCCGAGACGCAGATGCCGTCGCCCTGGAGCTCGATGGCGTGCAGATGGGAGCCGTCCTCGGCGAGGAAGACCTGCCCGCGGCCGCTGCAGCGCATCAGCTGCATTTCCTGGCCGGTGGCGTTGCCGACGATACGGCCGGCGAAACCGGCGCCCTTGTAGCCGAAGTCGACCTTGCCCTGGTACATCACCATGCTGCCCTGGCGGGCGAGCACCGGCGTACCGCCCATGGTGAGGTCGACCCGCATGAGCTGCTGGTTCTGCGGGGTCCAGCGCTGTCCGGTGGGCGTCTCCTTGTACGGCTGGAGCGCCGCCTGGAGACCGGCACCGGCCTGCGGAACGCCTTGCGGCACGCCCTGGGGCATACCGGGCGGCTGCATTCCCGGCGGCTGCATGCCGGGAGGCTGCTGACCGTACGGAGCCGGGGCCTGCTGACCGTACTGGCCGGGAGGCTGCTGGCCGTACGGGGCGGCGGGGGGCACCTGGCCGGGGATCTGCCCGAACTGCGGCTGCTGGGGCGGCTGCCCGTACGGAGCGGGGGCGGGGGCGGGCGGCGGCACCGTGCCGCCCTGCGGTGCCAGCGGCGCCGCCATCGTCGGCGCGGCGTGCATCTGCTGCTGCGGCGTGGGCGGCGGGGCCGGGGCGGGCGGAGCACCGAAGGACGGCGCCGGCTGCGGGGGCTGGGGTGCCTGCGGTGCGGGCGGGGCACCGAAGGACGGGGCGGGGGCCGGTGCGGCAGCCTGGGCCGGCGGGGCGAACGACGGCGCCGCGGCCTGCGGCTGAGGTGCGGCGGGCTCCTCCTCGGCGACCTCGCCGCCGAAGTTCTTCAGCAGCGCGTCGAGGCCGCCGTCGAAGCCCTGGCCGACCGCGGCGAACCGCCAGACGTCCTTCAGGTAGAAGTCGCCCAGCATCACCGCGCGCTCGGTGGTGAACTCCGAACCGTTGAAGGCGTACCTGACGACTTCCTCGCCACCCGCGACGATCCGGATGTATCCGGGGCCGACCTGGGACATCTGTCCGGCCCCGTCGACCGTCGCGGTGAACGACAGCTTGTGGATGTTCGCCGGAATGCGGTCCAGGGTGACGCGGAACGACTCGGTGTCGCCGGCCTGGGCGCCGAGGAGCTGAATGGACTCCTCGGGCGATTTAGGCTGATTGAAGAAGATGAAATACCGGTCGTCGGAGAGCTGCTCATTGGCGTCGAGGCCGAAGCAGCTGATGTCAAAGGTCAGTCCCTGACCGGCGATCTGCACACCTACGTACAGATCCGTCCCCGGCGTGAGATCGCTGATCTTGGCCTTGTGGCCGCGTTGGAATTCCCTGGCCATGCGTAACGACCGTCCCCCATCCCGAATGTGAATGCGTCGCGTCAGGCTAACCGCAAAGTCCGACATCGAGCTAAGTCGGTACACACCCGGTACAGAATCGGTGGACGTCACTCACCGCGCGCGGCGGGCAGCTGGGGCAGCCGGTCGGCCGCCACCACGCCCTCCAGGTAACCGCGCGCCCGCTCGGTACGCGGGTACGCCTCCAGCAGCCGCCAGAAGCGCGGGCCGTGACCGGGAACGAGCAGGTGGGCCAGCTCGTGGACCAGCACGTAGTCGACGACGTACTCGGGCATGCCCTGCAAGCGGTGCGACAGACGGATGCTGCCCTCCGCCGGGGTGCAGGACCCCCAGCGGGTGTTCTGGTTGGTCACCCACCGCACCGAAGCGGGCCTGGCCCGGCCCTCGAAGTACTGGGCGGACAACCGCTCGGCGCGCTCGGCGAGTTCGCTGTCGCCGAAGACGCGTCTGCTCTCCTGTGCCGCGAGCTTGTCGAGCATCACGTTCACCCAGCGCTGCTCCTCGGCCTCCGACATCCGGGCCGGGATGAGCACGATGGTGCGGTCGCCCTCCCGGTACGCGGAGACCGTTCTGCTGCGGCGGTTGCTCCTGCGGACCTCGACCGCGCTCGTTGCCGAGGCGCGGGGCGGACGGTCCGTCGCGCTGCGCTGCGGGGTTCCGGCACTGCGCTGCGGGGTTCCGGCACTGCGCGCGGGGGTCTCCCCGGCGATTCCGGGTGACGGGTCGGCGGGCACGCCACGACGTTACCCGGTGGTGGCGGGGGAAGTCCCGTCTCCGGACGGTTCACGCTTGATCCACTCCATGGCATGCACCATTTGAACGACTAATACCCCATGCCTGTGGATAACTTTCTGCACGCTTCGGCGCCTGCCTGCATTCTGACAACGGATCTCGCGAAGATCACGGGCAGCGGCCCGCGAGCGGGGATCAGGGAACCGCAGGGATCAAGGAACTCAGACCGGGGGTAACCGTGCATCCGATGTTGAAGCCCGCACTGCGCCGCGCATGGCGCGGCCGGGGCACCGTGCAATTCGGTGTGACTCGCGCCCATGCCGTGAAGTTCGGCCCACTGGATATCGCCACGGGAAGTTTTCTGGAACTGCTCGACGGAACACGCGGCCTGCCGCTGCTGCGCGAGGAGGCCCGCGCACTGGACCTGTCGGACCATCAAGCGGAGATCTTGGTGCGCCGGTTGATGAACGCGGGGCTGGTCGACGACGTACGGGCCGGCGGCCCGGAGGCCGACGCGTTACGGAACAGGCCGGGCGCCCTGGACCGGCACCGCCCCGATCTGGCGTCGCTCTCCGTCGTCCATCCCGAACCGGGCGGCGGGATGCGGCGGCTGGCGGCCCGTCGGGCGATGCGGGTCCAGGTGCGCGGTGCGGGACGGGTCGGTGCCGCGATCGCGGCGGTGCTGTCCGGGTCAGGGGTGGGCCGGGTGGAGGTTCTGGACGGCGGGCACACCGAGCCGTGCGACATCTCGCCCGGCGGGCTTCCGCCGGCGTCCGTCGGGGAGCGCAGGGACACGGCCGCCCGGCAGTTGGTGCGCAGATCCGCCGCAGGTCCGGCTCCCCGGGCGGCGGAGACGGCGGGCTCCCCGGCCGGTGGCGAGCCGGGTCTGTCACTGATCGTGATGGCCCCTCGCGACAGCTTCACCGCGTACGTCCCCGACCCCCGTGCGGCCGAACCGTGGATCACGTCGGGAACGCCTCATCTCTACGCCGGGGTGATGGAGGCGACGGGGTTCGTCGGACCCCTGGTCCTGCCCGGGGGTACGGCCTGCGCGGGATGCCTGGCACTGGACCGCGCGGCCGGGGACGAGGACTGGACGAGGATGCTGTCCCAGTGGCAGTCCGGGCGGCGAACTGCCGTGCAGGCCTGTGACCTGGGGCTGGCGACGGCGGTCGCCGGGCTCGCGGCGGCCCACGCACTGTCCTTCCTGGACGGCGAACTGCCCGCGAGCACGGGGACCCGCTGGGAGGCCGCGCTGCCGCTGTTGGACTGGCGGGCCGAGCGGTTGGGGCCTCATCCCGACTGTTCCTGTGGAGCGGCTGGGCACACTGACCGGGAGGGCTCCTCCGGGACCGGAACGATGCAGGACACAATGGCCGGGTAACCGCCGCTCGCGGTACGGCAGTCTGGGATTTGGAGGGGCTCATGTCTGATCTACCCCGGAAAGCGGTCACCCGCACCGCCAAGTTGGCCGCCCTGCCTCTGGGCTTCGCCGGCCGTGCCACGTGGGGTCTGGGCAAGCGGATCGGCGGGAGATCGGCGGAGCTGGTCGCCCGGGAGGTGCAGCAGCGGACCGCGGACCAGTTGTTCAAGGTCCTCGGCGAGTTGAAGGGCGGGGCGATGAAGCTCGGGCAGGCCCTGTCCGTCTTCGAGTCGGCGCTGCCCGAAGAGGTCGCCGGACCGTACCGGGCGGCGCTCACCAAGCTCCAGGAAGCCGCGCCGCCCATGCCCAGCGGTACGGTCCACGCGGTGCTGGAGGAGCGGCTCGGCGAGGACTGGCGGGAGTTGTTCCTCGAATTCGACGACAAGCCGTCGGCCGCCGCCTCGATCGGCCAGGTGCACCGGGCGGTCTGGCACGACGGGCGGAACGTCGCGGTGAAGGTGCAGTATCCGGGCGCGGGCGAGGCGCTGCTCTCGGACCTGACCCAACTCAGCAGATTCGCCCGCCTGCTCGGCCCCCTGATTCCCGGGATGGACATCAAACCGCTGATCACGGAGCTGCGCGACCGGGTCTCGGAGGAGCTGGACTACGAGCAGGAGGCGGGCTCGCAGCGGGATCATGCCGAGGAGTTCGCGGACGACCCGGATGTCGTGATCCCCGGCGTGGTGCACCAGTCCGACCAGGTGCTGGTGACGGAGTGGATGGACGGTGTCCCGCTGTCCGACGTGATCGCGGAGGGCACTCCGGAGCAGCGGGACCGGGCGGGGCAGCTGCTGGCGCGCTTCCTCTTCTCGGGGCCCGCGCGCACCGGCCTGCTGCACGCGGACCCGCATCCGGGCAACTTCCGGCTGCTGCCTCCGGACGAGGAGACCGGCGAGGACGGGCAGTGGCGGCTCGGAGTGCTGGACTTCGGGACGGTGGACCGGCTGCCGGGCGGTCTGCCGCAGACCATCGGGGACTCACTGCGGCTGACGCTGGCGGGCGAGGCGGAGGCGGTGTACGAGCTGTTGCGCGAGGAGGGGTTCGTCAAGGACACGATCGACCTCGATCCGGACGCGGTGCTCGATTACCTCCTCCCGATCATCGAGCCGGCCCAGGTGGAGGAGTTCACGTTCACCCGGAGCTGGATGCGCAATCAGGCGGCGCGGATCGCGGATCCCCGCTCCCCCGCCCACCAGCTCGGCAAGCAGCTGAATCTGCCGCCCGCCTATCTGCTGATACACCGGGTGACGTTGAGCACGATCGGCGTGCTGTGCCAGCTGGGTGCGACGGTGCGGCTGCGCGACGAGCTCGAATCCTGGTTGCCGGGCTTTCTGCCTGAGGACGAGCAGGAGCCCGCGGTACGGGAATCCGCGGTGCAGGAAGCCGCGGTGCAGGAAGCCGCGGGCCTGGAACCCGCAGTCCGGGAGCCCGAGATGCAGGGGCCCGCAGTGCAGGAGTTGGCGGGCGACGCGCCTCTGGGAGCGTAGGTCCGGAGCTGCGTGGCTGGATGTCGTGCCGCCGGCCGGGTCACCACCAGCCGGAGTCCAGTCTGCTCTCGATCGACCTGATGTGGGTGCGGGCGCACTCTTCGCAGAAGTACTGGCGTCTGCCGTTCTCCACGGAGCAGATCCAGGTCGGCGGCGCGGTCTCGCTCTCGGCGGAGCTGCCGCACAGGGCGCAGGTGACGACCGCGGCGTCGCTCTGCGCGGGTCGCTCAATCCGGTGCCGGTTCTCCTCGTCCACCTCGTGACGATATCTCCGTCGCCGCCGCGCCGCGCGGCGCCACCGCACAGCACGACCGCGGGGCCGGTCCGTCTCGGACCGGCCCCGCGGAAGGGGTACTGACTGTGGGTACTGAGTGCTGCCGGGCAGAGCGGCTGCCCGGCAGCGGGTGCTGCTGGTGTTCGGCCCGGCTCAGTGCATGACGGCCATGGCCAGCGCCCGGCGGGCGCGCATCGAAGCGCGCTCGGCCCGGCGCTGCATACGGCGCGCGTTGACCAGGCGTACCGCCTGGCGCTCCGTGTCGGCCTCCCTCATGCGGTCGTGCATATGAGCACGAGCCAGGGCTTCTGGGATGAGTTGCATCTCGCGGGTCCTGTTCTGACGCGAGTCGTTCGCGCCGATGATCGTGACGTTCGGTGTTGCGGAGCCGACGGGCTCATTCGTGGGGACGGACATTGCTGCCTGATTTCGGGGATCGTGGGTGTGGGGGCGGTCGATGGTGCCGATGCGCTTCATGGGTTTGGGAGCCGCGGCCCCCAGTCCGGCGATCACGCCGCGACCGGGTTCTTACGCGGACGACCACGCGGCCGCTTGCGAGCGACGACGACGCCCTGGATGAAGAGCTCACCGCCCCAGACGCCCCACGGCTCGCGACGCTCCTTGGCGCCGGCGAGGCAGGCCTCGACGAGCGGGCAGGTGCGGCAGAGGGACTTGGCGTACTCGACGTCGGCGGGCGACTCCGCGAAGAAGACCTCCGGGTCGTAGGAGCGGCACGGGACGGGCACGCCGAGGTTCTCGATGGCGTCGTCGAGCGCGGTGAGCGCAGTGAGGGGGAACAAGGTGGAGTCCTCCGTGAGGCCGGGCGGCGGGATCGTGTCGGAAGGCGGTACGGACGGGGCGTGCGCTTCGAGTTGCACGGTGGGTGGTGTCCTCGTCTGGTCGTTCCGGCCTGTTGGCCGGGTGGCGGCTGGTACCGGGTGTTGCTTGTCCCGAGGCTCCTTCGCGCTGTCTCGTCCGTTCGGACAAAACAAAAGGGCCGCGGATCCCGAGTGGGGTTCCGCGGCCCTGAAGGCGCCGGCCTGATGGTGAATCAGGCTGGATCACTCCAGGGTTCAGGCCCACGGAAGGCCCACATCGTGTGGTGCTGCATCGTCTGCTTCTTGGCGCCGGATTCCGCTCCCGCACCGACGGCCGCAAAGGCATAGGCCTGGGCCTGCCCCTTCGCTACTGCTGCTGCCGGTGCCTGAGCCGGTCGCTCATTGCGCTCCTGCACGGGGAGGCTCGCCGGGGACAGCGGACGTGCGACAGAAATGCCGGACAGACCGGTGCCACGGAGCGAGGACTCGGAAGAGCAGGCGAGGCCGAGCGAGCAGGCGGAGACGACCGAAAGATCGGTCATTTTGTTGGTCTTGATGATGCTGATCACTTCAATCGCCTCCTCTCGGCGTCTCGGGCGGACCGGCGGGCCGGTCCTACGTATTCGGATAAGTACAGCACAGGACCAGGGCTTCAGAGAAGTCGCTGTTCCCGTGGTTAAGAACCTATGGTGATGACTGGGGCAGGCGCAAACTATTTTTTCGACGAGTTCTTCTCACATCTCGTCAGCTGCCTGACCGAGCACCTCCTCAACCGTCTCACCTGCGCAAATGGCCAGGACGGCAGTCCCGAACCGGCCCAGCTTCCGCGCGCCGACGCCGGAGATCACCGCCAGTTCGCCCTCGCTGCCCGGTACGGCCTCGGCGATCGCCATCAGTGTCTTGTCCGTGAACACGCAGAAGGCGGGCTGTCCGATCTCCTTCGCCCTGACCGCCCGCCAGTCGTGCAGCCGCTCGTACAGCGCCTCGTCCATGTCGGAGGGGCAGTCCTCGCAGCGCATCAGCTTCATCTCGCCGGCGTCGGTGAGGGTCCTGCCGCAGACCCGGCACCGGGCGGGGCCGCGGCGGCCGCGCTTGGCGACCGGTCCCGCCGGACCCCGCTCGATCCCGCCGCCACCGGCCGTGCCGCGCGCGCCGAGTGGCATCGAGCCGGGGCGCAGACCGTGGAGGAAGCGGCTCGGGCGCCGTCCGGCGCGGCCGCCGGGCGAGCGGGACAGCGACCACGACAGCGAGAGGTGGAGGCGGGCCCGGGTGACGCCGACGTACAGCAGCCGGCGCTCCTCCTCGATCTGCTCGTCGGTCCTGGCGTAGGTGATCGGCATCATGCCCTCGGTCAGGCCGACCAGGAACACGGCGTCCCACTCCAGGCCCTTCGCGGAGTGGAGCGAGGCGAGGCTGACGCCCTGGACCGTGGGGGCGTGCTGGGCGGCGGCCCGCTCGTCGAGCTCCGCCACCAGGTCGGAGAGGGTCGCGCCCGGCTTGGCCCGTTCGAAGTCCTCGGCGAGCCGGACCAGGGCCGCCAGGGACTCCCAGCGGTCGCGCACCGCTCCCGAACCCGCGGGAGGCTGCTGGGTCCAGCCCTTGGTGGAGAGCACCGCGCGCACTTCCGCGGGCAGCCCCTCCGCGTCGTCGAGCAGGGAGTCGTTGCCCCCGGCGCGGGCGGCGCCGCGCAGGGCGACTCCGGCCTCGCGCACCTCGGCCCGTTCGAAGAACCGCTCCGCGCCCCGCAGCTGGTACGGCACCCCCGCGTCCGCCAGTGCCTGCTCGTAGACCTCGGACTGGGAGTTGACCCGGTAGAGCACGGCGATCTCGCCGGCCGGGACTCCCGTGGCGATCAGATCGCGGATCCGGCGGGCGGTGCCCTCGGCCTCCGAGGGCTCGTCCGGGTACTCCGTGCAGGCGGGCTCGGGGCCGGGCTCGCGCTGCGAGACCAGTTCGAGCCGGTGCTCGGCGGCGCGGCCGCGGGCCTGGCCGAGCAGTCCGTTGGCCAGGTGGACGACCTGGGGGGTGGAGCGGTAGTCCCGGACCAGATTGACCACGGTCGCGTTGGGGTGGCGGGTGCGGAAGTTCAGCAGATGGTCGGGGGTGGCTCCGGTGAAGGAGTAGATCGTCTGGCTGGCGTCGCCGACGACGCACAGGGTGTCCCGGTCGCCGAGCCAGAGGTCCAGCAGCCGCTGCTGGAGCGGGCTGACGTCCTGGTACTCGTCGACGACGAAGTGCTGGTACTGGCGGCGGACGTGGTCGGCGATGTCGTGGCGGTCCTGGAGGATCGCGACGGTGAGGAGCAGCACGTCCTCGAAGTCGATCACCGAGCGGTCGCGCTTCAGCTCCTCGTACGTCGCGTAGATCTGGGAGATCTCGGCCGGATCGCGCGGGGCGTCGCGCTGGGTCTTCGCGACCACGGCCGGGTAGTCGCCGGGCACGGTCTGGGTGACCTTGGACCACTCGATCTCGCTGGTGACGTCGCGCAGCTCGTTGCGGTCGAGCCGGATCCGGCAGCGGGCCGCGGCCTCGGCGACCAGCTGGACCTTGCGCTCCAGCAGCCGGGGCAGGTTGCCGCCGACCGCTTTCGGCCAGAAGTACTGGAGCTGGCGCAGGGCGGCGGAATGGAACGTCCGGGCCTGGACCCCTCCCGCGCCGAGCTGGCGCAGCCGTCCGCGCATCTCACCGGCGGCCCGGTTGGTGAACGTGACGGCGAGCACACTCGTGGGCTGGAGTATCCCGGCGCGCACCCCGTAGGCGATGCGATGGGTGATCGCACGCGTCTTGCCCGTACCGGCTCCGGCCAGCACACACACCGGGCCGTGCAGGGCCGTGGCGACCTCGCGCTGCTCGGGGTCCAGGCCGTCGAGCACGGCGTCGGCCGACTCGGGGACCTGAGGGAAGAGGGAGGAATGCGTTGCTGCTGTCACCCCGCCATGCTGCCAGGTCGGGAGAGGCGGACGCGGAGGTTGTCCACAGGGGAGCCGTATCTGTCGTACTAATCCGGGGTGGCCTCAGCCTGATCCGGGGTGGCCTCGGCGTCCGCCCGCGGACCGGCCCGTGACTATGCCGGTGCGGGGCGGTGGCGGTGGTGGCAGGGCGGTGCCGGGAATGGTGGTTGCCTCGCGTACGTTCCCCTTCCGTGCGGTGACGCACGGTCCGGCTCTTCCGCGTGACGGAGGTCTCCGCGTGCCGGATGAGACGGACAGGTTCGGACGAGTTCGGACGAGTCCGAGAAGACCGACGAGACAGATGAGACAGAGGAGCGCCTAGACATGTCGGGCACTGTGACGATGTACAGCACCACGTGGTGCGGCTACTGCCGCCGGCTCAAGGGCCAGATGGACCGCGAGGGCATCGCGTACACCGAGATCAACATCGAGCAGGACCCGCAGTCCGCGGCCTTCGTCGAGAAGGCCAACGGGGGCAACCAGACCGTTCCCACCGTTCTCGTGGTCGGTGACACGGGTGCCGAGGCCGTCATGACGAACCCGTCCCTGGCTCAGGTGAAGCAGGCACTCGCCGCCTGATCCCCGGCGCTCCCGCGGTACGGCGACGCCCCCTCCGGTCGAGCACCGGAGGGGGCGTCCACGTATGCGCCGGGGCGCCGTCCCGCTCGGGCGTCAGCCGACGCTGCCCGGCTTCGGGAGCGGCTTGCCGTACCAGAGCTCGATCAGGCGCGCCGCGATCGAGATGCCGTACGGGGGCAGGATCTCGCCCGATTCGAAGGCGGCCTTCAGATCCTCGCGGGAGAACCAGCGGGCCTCCTCGATCTCCTCGCCGTCCACATTGATCTCGGACGAGGTGGCCCGGGCCATGAAGCCGAGCATCAGGCTCGACGGGAACGGCCAGGGCTGGCTGGCGATGTACTCGACCTCGCCGACCGTGACCCCCGCCTCCTCGAACACCTCGCGCGCCACGGACTGCTCGATCGACTCCCCCGGCTCGACGAAGCCCGCGAGCGTCGAGAAGCGGCCCTCGGGCCAGTGCACCTGGCGGCCCAGCAGCGCCCGGTCCTGGTCGTCCGTCACGAGCATGATCACCGCGGGGTCGGTGCGCGGGTAGTGCTCGGCGCCGCAGGCCTGGCAGCGGCGGATGTGGCCGGCCGCCGCGATGACCGTGCGTTCGCCGCAGCGGGAGCAGAAGCGGTGCAGGCGCTGCCAGTTCTCCAGGGCCACCGCGTGCACCATCAGCCCCGCGTCGCGCGGGCCGAGCAGCAGACCGGCCTCGCGCAGCCCGGCCGGGCGGGCAGGCTGGTCCATGCGGCCGGGCAGGGAGTCCTTCTGGAGCGCGAAGTAGCTGACGCCGTCCTCGTCGGTGCCGAGGAAGTAGCGGTGGGTCTCGGTGACCGGGGCCTCGAAGGCCGGGGTCATGACGATCTCCGTACCGCCGTCGGCGGTGTCGTCGATCAGCACCTGGCCGCCGGAGACGACGAACACGCGGGTGGTCGGGTGGCTCCACGCGGCGGACAGCCAGGCCTCGTCGAGGCGGTGGTGCGCGGCGCGGTCGATGCCGCTGGGCGCGGTGAGACCGATGGGCCGGTCTGCGGTGGCGTTGTCGAAGGTGCTCACAGGTGCTTCCTACTCCCCCGGGATGGATCGGGTGTTCAGAGGATTCAGCGGAGTGCGACGGCCAGCTCGCCCCACAGGTGGGCGGTTGTCTCCACGCCCTTGAGCAGAAGGCCGAGCTCGACCTTCTCGTTGGGGGCGTGCCAGCCGTCGGACGGTACGGAGATGCCCAGGAAGAGGACGGGTGCGCCGAGCACGTCCTGGAGGTCGGCGGCGGGCCCCGAGCCCCCTTCGCGGGTGAAGAGGATCTTCTGGCCGAAGGCCCGTCCCATGGCGCGGGCCACGGCCTGCAGGGCGGGGTGGTCCAGCGGGGTCAGGCAGGGGCGGGTGGCCGGGGAGAAGGTGATCCGGTGGCCGACACCGGCCGGGATCCGTGCTTCCGCCCATGCCCGGACCACCTGCTGGATGCGGTCGGGGTCCTGGCCGGCGACCAGCCGGAAGCTGATCTTCACCAGGGCGGAGGACGGGACGATGGTCTTGCTTCCGGCGCCCTGGTAGCCGCCGCCGATGCCGTTGACCTCGGCGGTGGGGCGGGCCCAGATGCGTTCCAGGGTGGAGTAGCCGGCCTCGCCCGATGCCGCGCGGGACTTGGCGGTGCGCAGCCAGGTGGCCTCGTCGAAGGGCAGCTCGGCGAAGAGCGCGCGCTCGGTGTCGGTGAGCTCGGCCACACCGTCGTAGAAGCCGGGGATCGCGACCCGGCCGTCCGCGTCGTGCAGTGCGGCGACGAGCCGGGCGACTGCGGTCGCCGGGTTGGGGACCGCGCCGCCGAACGAACCGGAGTGGATGTCCTGCTCGGGGCCGTACAGCTCGATCTCGCACTCGGCGAGGCCGCGCATGCCGGTGCAGACCGTGGGGGTCGACTCGTCCCACATGCCGGTGTCGGAGACGATCACCGCGTCGGCGGTGAGCCGCTCGGCCCGCTCCTCGACCAGGGCCCGGAAGTTCGGCGAACCGGACTCCTCCTCACCCTCGATCAGCAGCTTGAGGTTGACGGCGGGGGCGGTGCGGCCGGTGGTCGCGAGGTGGGCCCGGACGCCGAGGGTGTGGAAGAACACCTGCCCCTTGTCGTCGGCGGCGCCCCGCCCGTACATCCGGCCGTCGCGGATCACCGGCTCGAACGGGTCGGTGTCCCAGCCGTCCTCGCGGGCGGCGGGCTGTACGTCGTGGTGCCCGTAGACCAGGACGGTCGGGGCGTCCGGGTCGTCGGACGGCCAGTGGGCGAAGACCGCGGGGGCGCCGGGCGTCTCCCAGATCTCGGTGACCGGGAAGCCGGTCTCCTTGAGCTTGGCGGACAGCCACTCGGCGCTGCGCCGTACGTCCCCGTCGTGCTCCGGCTGGGCGGATACGGAGGGGATGCGCAGCCAGTCGGCGAGGTCGTCCAGGAAGGCTGTGCGGTGCTGCTCGGTGTACGTACGGACGGCGCTGTCCGGGGTGTCGCTCATGGCCTTGAGCCTAGTGCCTCGCCCGGCGGGGTCCTCCCGCCCGAGGTTCCCGGCCCTCCCCGCACCGCTGTGGCCGGATAGCTGTCGGTGCCGCCGCTCCTCCAGTCGAATGGCCTCCTGAACGGCCTTGCGGGGCGGCGGTCCGGGGAGACGGCCGCGTGGGTCTCGGCGGTCATCGCTGTCGTCGGTCTGCTGCTGGCGGTGCTGGGGATTCCGCTGGTACCGCGACACCGCCAGGTCGTCGATGGCCGACCTGAAGGCCCGTACCCACACCACCCGGCAGAACGGCCGGAGCGCCCTCTGGCCGGAGAGTGGCCGGGTCTAGTCCGGCCGTTCGTCCAGCAGGATGCGTTCCAGCTCCGCCCGGCCCGGGAGGCGCTTGGGGTGGACGGTCTCGCCGCTGCGCACGTACAGGAACGTGGCGGTCACGTCGGTGAGCGGCAGGTCGTGCAGCTCCGCCCAGGCCAGGCGGTAGACCGCGAGCTGGAGGGGGTCGGCGGTGTTGGCGCGGGTGGTTTTCCAGTCGACGATCTCGTACGTGTCCCCGGTGCGGTACACCGCGTCGATGCGGCCCCTGATGATCCGGCCGGCCAGGGTGATCTGGAACGGCGTCTCGACGCGGTACGGGGTGCGGCGGGCGTACGGGGTGCGTTCGAAGGCCTCCTTGAGTGCGGCGAGATCGCGCTCGTCGGCGATCTCGGCGTCGCTCTCGTCGCCGCCGGGCAGCTCGTCGGGCCCGAGCATGGGCAGCGGCAGCTCCTCGAAGCGGGACTCCACCCAGGCATGGAAACGGGTGCCCCGGCGGGCCGCGGGCTGCGGCGGCCGCGGCATCGGGCGGGCCAGCTCCTGGGCGAAGCCGTCGGGGTCGTCGGCGAGGCGCAGCAGCTGGGTGGCGGAGAGCGACGCTGGTACGAGGACGTCGCGCACGGTGGCGCGGGCGCGGCGCAGCTCGCCGGCGAGGGCGTCGAGGTCGCGGTCCCAGGAGGCGAGGGTGCGGGCTTCCTCGGGGGTGAGACGGTGCCGCCCGGGGTGGTGCTCGCCGGGGTGGTGCTCCCCGGCGAGCTCGGGGGTACGGGCGGCCGGGACGTGCGGCAGGGGGTTGGGGGGTGCGGAAGCAGGGGGCGCCGGGGGCTCCGTCGGCAGCGTGTCCCAGTCCCCGGCCCCGACGCCGGCCTCGTCGGGGAACGGGGCGTCGTCGTAAGGGGTGTCGTACCCGTCGTCGTAGGGCTCGTCGTACGGCTCCGGGGCGTCGGGCAGCGCCTCGTGCACGTCCGGCACGCCCCCCGCCGTGGCCAGGGCCTCCAGGTGTGCCAGCACCGTGTCCGCGGCGGCCCTGCGGCGGGTCAGCGCGGTGTCGTCGAGAGGGAGCGGCCACGCCCGGTCGGCGGACTGCCCGTCGAGCGCCGGATTCTCCTCGTCCTCGGCCGGCTCGTCGGCCCAGACCTCGATCTCGCCGTGTCCGGCCGCGCAGTGCTCGTACAGCGCGTGCAGGAAGCCGGACGGGCCGCGCGGCTTCTTCTGGGACGGGCCCCACCAGTGGCCGGAGCCGAGCAGCAGGGTGCGGGGTCTGGTGAAGGTGACGTATCCCAGGCGGAGCTCCTCGGTGTGCTGGTGCTCCTTCATCTCCTCCTTGAACGCCTTGAGCCCCTTGGCGTCCCAGGAGTGGACGTCGGGGAGGGTCGCCCGGTCCCCGCGCAGGGCGTGCGGGAGGACCTTCGACTGGGCGGTCCAGGCGTCGCGGGACTGGCCGCTGGGGAACTGGCCGGTGACCAGGCCCGGCACGGCGACGACGTCCCACTCCAGGCCCTTGGACTTGTGGGCGGTGAGGACCTTGACGGTGTTCTCGCCGCCGGGCAGGGCGTTGTCCAGGCCCTTCTCGTACTGGACGGCGGTACGCAGGAAGCCGAGGAAGGCGAGCAGGGTGGCCTCGCCGTCGACGGCGGCGAAGCGGGCCGCGACGTCGAGGAAGTTGGCGAGGGTCTCGCGGCGGCGGGCGGCCAGGGCCTGCGGCGACGCGGAGAGCTCGACCTCCAGGCCGGTGGTGGCCAGGACCCGGTGCAGCACGTCCATCAGCGGGTCGGCCAGCGAGCGGCGCAGGTCGCGCAGTTCGGCGGCGAGGCGGGCGAAGCGGACGCGGGCCTCGGCGGAGAACGGAAGCCCGTCGTCCTCCTCGCCGCCCGATTCGAGGAAGGTGTCCAGCGCGTCGGCGAGCGAGATCACTTCGGCCGGGTCGATGCCCTCGACGGCCTCGGCGAGCCGGCGGTCGGGGTCGAAGTCCTCGTCGTCGCCGTGGGCCGCGCGGTGCACGAGGAGCCGGGCCCGGCGGCCGAGCAGGGCCAGGTCGCGGGGGCCGATCCGCCAGCGGGGGCCGGTGAGCAGCCGGACCAGGGAGGCGTTGGCGCCGGGGTCCTGGAGCACCTCGCATACCGCGACGAGGTCGGCGACCTCGGGCAGGTGCAGCAGCCCGGACAGGCCGACGACCTCGACCGGGATGTCGCGGGCCACCAGCGCGGCCTGGATCTCCGGGAAGTCGCCCGCGGTGCGGCACAGGACGGCGATCTCGCCGGGCGCCTTGCCGGTCCGCACCAGGTGGGCGATCGAGTCGGCGAGCCAGCCGATCTCCTCGGCGTGGGTGCGCAGCAGGGCGCAGCGGACGGTGCCGTCGCGCTCGGCGCCGGGTGCGGGGCGCAGCGCCTCGACGCCCTCGTGCATGGCGCGCAGGGGTTCGGCCAGGCCGTTGGCCAGGTGCAGGAGCCGGCCGCCGCTGCGGCGGTTCTCGCTGAGGGAGTAGCGGGTGGCGGGGGTGCCGTCGGTGTGCGGGAAGTGGAGCGGGAAGTCGTCGAGGTTGGCCACGGAGGCGCCGCGCCAGCCGTAGATCGCCTGGCAGGGGTCTCCGACGGCGGTGACGGCGTGCCCGGTCCGGCCCTCGGGGCCGCTGCCGAAGAGGGCGGAGAGCAGCAGCCGCTGGGCGACGGAGGTGTCCTGGTACTCGTCGAGCAGCACCACCCGGAATTCGTCGCGCAGGATCGCGCCGACCTCGGGGCGGGTGAGCGCCAGCTCGGCGGAGAGCGCGATCTGGTCGCCGAAGTCGAGGAGGTCGCGGCTCTTCTTGGCCTCGCGGTAGCGCCGGGTCAGCCCGAGCAGTTCGCGTCGGGCCTCGGCGGTCTCGGGGATCCTGCGCAGCTCGGCGTTGCTGAGCCGGGCCGATTCGAGCGCGGCCAGGAGGGCGGTGTCGTACTCGGCGAGCTGGTCGGGGCGTACGAGGTGCTCGGCGAGCTCGGCGTCGAGCGCCAGCAGATCGCTGACCAGTGTGGGGAACGACCTGGTCAGGGCCGGGTACGGGCCGGGGGCCTCGCGCAGCACACGGGCGGCGAGCTGGTAGCGGGTGGCGTCGGCGAGGAGGCGGGTGGTGGGTTCGAGTCCGATGCGCAGCCCGTGCTCGGTGAGGAGCCGGCCGGCGAACGCGTGGTACGTGGAGATGCTGGGCTCGCCCGGGGGGTTGTCCGGGTCGATGGCGTCCGGATCGGTGACCCCGGCCGCGATCAGGGCCTTGCGGACGCGCTCGGCGAGCTCACCGGCCGCCTTGTTGGTGAACGTCAGCCCGAGGACCTGCTCCGGGGCTACCTGGCCGGTGCCCACCAGCCACACCACGCGGGCCGCCATCACCGTGGTCTTCCCCGACCCGGCTCCGGCCACGATCACCTGCGGGGCGGGCGGCGCGGTGATGCAGGCCGTCTGCTCCGGGGTGAACGGGATCCCGAGAAGCTCCTTGAGCTGCTCGGGATCGGTGATACGTGAGGACACCCCAGAAAGGCTAACCGGACGCACCGACAACCGGCGGCACCGAAGAACCTCCGCCCCCGCTCACCCGCTCACCCGCTCACCCGCTCACCCGCTCACCCGCTCACCCGCTCACTCCAGGATGTGGCGGCCCTCCGGCTGGGCGCTGCACGAGGCCCGGAAGGCGCAGTGTGTGCAGTGCTGGCCGGTGGTGGGGGTGAAGCGTTCGTCCAGGACCCGGCCGGCCGCGGTGGCCAGCAGGTCGGAGACCCACTCACCGGCGAGCGGTTCCTGTGCCTGCACCTTGGGCAGGGCGTCTCCGCCCTCCTTCTTGGGGGCGGGCTGGCGCAGCTGTACGAGTTCGGCGCCGCCGGGCTCGGGGCGCCTGCCGTCGAAGACGTCGTCGACCGCGCCTTCCCGGACGGCCAGCTGGTACACGGCGAGCTGGGGGTGGCGGGCGACCTCGTCCTTGGTCGGGGACTGTTTGCCGGTCTTGAAGTCGACGACGTAGGCCCGGCCCTCGGTGTCCTGTTCGACGCGGTCCATGGAACCCCGGATGCGCACCTGGTACTCCCCCGCCCCCAGCGTCACGTCGAAGTCGTGCTCGCTCGCGGCGGGGGTGCGGGCGGTGCGGTCCATGACGTGCCAGCGCAGGAAGCGTTCGAGGGCGGCCCGGGCCTGTTCCTTCTCCTGCCGGGACTTCCAGGGGGCGTCGAAGACGAGCCCGTCCCAGACCGAGTCCAGCCGCTCCATCAGGACGGCGAGATCGGCGGGGGTGCGTCCGGAGGCCACCTCGTCGGCGAGTACGTGGACCACGTTGCCGAAGCCCTGCGCGGCCGTCGCCGGGGCGTCCGCCTTCACCTCGCGGCCCAGGAACCACTGAAGCGCGCAGGTGTTGGCGAGCTGGTCGAGCGCGCTGCCGGAGAGGGCCACCGGCTGGTCCCGGTCGCGGAGCGGGACGGCGGAGCGGGTCGGTTCGTACAGGCCCCACCAGCGGTAGGGATGCGCGGCGGGTACGAGCGGCTGGCCGTCGTCGTCGGTGAGCGCGGCGAGCCGGGCGAGGCGGCGGGCGGCCTCCTCGCGCAGGGCGTCGGAGGCTTCGGGGTCGACGGTGGTGGCGCGGAGTTCGGCGACCAGCGCGGCGACGGCGAGCGGGCGGCGGGGCCGGCCGGTGACGTCGCGCGGCTCGGCGCCCAGTTCGGTGAGGAAGCGGGAGGGCTGGTCGCCGTCGTCGGCGGGCGCCTTGACCGCGGTGACGACGAGCCGTTCGCGGGCGCGGGTCGCCGCGACGTAGAAGAGCCGGCGCTCCTCGGCGAGGAGGGCGCCGGGGGTGAGCGGTTCGGCCAGGCCGTCGCGGCCGATCCGGTCCGCCTCCAGCAGCGAACCGCGGCGGCGCAGGTCCGGCCAGAGCCCCTCCTGCACGCCCGCGACGACGACGAGGCGCCACTGAAGGCCCTTGGAACGGTGCGCGGTCATCAGCCGTACGGCGTCGGGGCGCACCGCGCGCCGGGAGAGGGTGTCGGCGGCGATGTCCTGGGCGTCGACCTCTTCCAGGAAGTTGAGCGCCCCTCGCCCGCCGGTGCGCTCCTCGGCGCGGGCCGCGGTGTCGAAGAGCGCGCAGACGGCGTCGAGGTCGCGGTCGGCGTTGCGGCCGCCCGCGCCGCCGCGCAGCGCGGCGCGCTCCAGCCGGCCCGGCCACGGGGTGCCGGACCACAGTGCCCACAGGGCCTCCTCCGCGGTGCCGCCGCCTTCGAGGAGTTCGCGCGCCTTGCGCAGCAGCGCGCCGAGGCGCTGGGCGCCGCGGGCGTACGCCGGATCGTGCGTGACGAGCCGTTCGGGCTCGGCGAGCGCCCGCGCCAGCAGGTCGCCGGAGGGCGCCGGCACGCGTTTCCCGGCGGCTCGCTCCTCGTCGCGCAGGGCCCGGCCGAGGCGGCGCAGGTCGGCCGCGTCCATGGAGCCGAGGGGGGAGGCGAGCAGGGCCAGGGCGGTCTCGGTGTCCAGCCAGGAGGACGCCTCCGGGTCCTGAGCAACGTCCGCGTCTTCCGCGCCCGGCGCATGTTCCGGACCCACCGCGCCGTCTGCGCCTTCCGCGCCCTCCGGAGCTTCAGCCTCCGCGCCCTCCGTAGCTTCCGCCCCCGTGCCCTCCGCCCCCGAAGCCTCCTCCGCGCCCGGCGCACCCCGGCGCAGGGCCGCGGTCGCGACCGTGCGCAGGGCTGTCAGGAGCGGGGCCACCGCCGGTTCATGGCGCAGGGGAAGGTCGTCGCCGTCGACCTCCAGGGGCACGCCCGCCGATGTCAGGGCCCGGCGCAGCGAGGGGAGCGTACGGCCGCCGGCCCGTACGAGCACCGCCATCTCGTTCCACGGGACGCCGTCCTCCAGATGCGCCCGGCGCAGTAGATCGGCGATGTTCTCCAGCTCGGTGGACGCGGTCGGGTAGGTGTACACCTCCACGCTGCCGCCCTCGCGGACCGCGGCCAGTTCGCGGTGGGCGCGGACCTTGGCCGCGGGCAGCCGGGTCAGCGGCATCCGGCGGGTGAGCAGCCGGGTGGCGGCCAGCAGCTGTCCGCCGGAACGCCGCGAGGTGGTGAGCACGCCGACCGGGGCCGGGTCGCCGTCCGCCCGCCGGAACGTATCCGGGAAGTCGAGGATGCCGTTCACGTCGGCGCCCCGGAACGCGTAGATCGACTGGTCCGGGTCACCGAAGGCGATCAGGTCCCGGCCGCCCCCCGAACCCGGGGCGCTCCCCCGGTTGCCGGCCAGCGCGTGCAGCAGCCGTACCTGCGCCGGGTCCGTGTCCTGGTACTCGTCGACGAACACCGCGTCGTACTGCCCCGCGAGCAGCGCCGACACCTCCGGGCGCTCCGCGAGCAGCACGGCCCGGTGCACCAGCTCCGCGTAGTCCAGCACCCCCTGCGCGTCCAGCACGTCCAGGTACTCGGCCAGGAACTCGGCGGCGGCGCCCCAGTCGGGCCGGCCGGTGCGGCGGGCGAAGGCGGCCAGCGCGTCCGGGCCCAGGCCCAGCTCACGGCTGCGGGCCAGCACCGCTCGTACCTCGTCGGCGAAGCCGCGCGTGGTCAGGCAGGCCCGCAGCTCGTCGGGCCAGCGGATGTGCGCGAAGCCGTCCCGCTCCAGTTCGAGCTGGCCGGCGAGCAGGTCGCGGACGGTGACGTCCTGCTCCGGACCGGAGAGCAGCCGCATCGGTTCGGCGAAGAGGTCGGCGTCCTGGTGGGCGCGGACCAGCGCGTAACAGAAGGAGTGGAACGTGGTGGCCTGCGGTCCGCGGGCGGCGCCCAGCCGGGCGGCCATCCGGTCGCGCAGCTCCACGGCGGCCTTGCGGCTGAAGGTGAGGACCAGGACGCGCGCCGGGTCGCCGCCCCGCGCGATGCGTGCGGCGACCGCCTCGACGAGCGTGGTCGTCTTGCCGGTGCCGGGGCCGGCGAGGACCAGGAGCGGTCCGCCGGGGTGATCAACCACGGCGCGTTGCGCTGCGTCCAGGAGAGGAGGGTCCACGGAGCCCGGCGGAGTGCGCACCAGCCGGTACGCGCCCGCGGCCCGCTGCCGTGTCTGGCGGTGCGGACTGTGCCGGGTGAAGGAGGAGGAGCTCACGTGGTTCGCCGGTCCTGGTGGGTGTGCTGATGCCGAGGGTGCGGTGCGTGCCGCGAACTTACGAAGCTACGCCAGCAGGGGCGCGATCCGGGACGAGAGCGCTGCGTGCCTCGTCACGTTCCGGGGCGCGGATGCCGTCGCGGGTCGGGCCCGGGGCGCGGATGCGGTCACGGGTCCGCACCGGGATGCGGATGCGGTCACGGGTCCGCTCCGGGGTGCGGGTGCCTTCGCGAGCCGGCTCCGGGATGCGGATGCGGGCCGTGTCCCGCGCCGCTTGGCGGGTGCTGCCGAGCTCCTCGGCGCCACTGAACTCCGCGCCGCCGTGTTCCGTGCCGCCGTGTTCCGCGTCACGGTGTTCCGCGCCACGATTCGCCTGCCGTGCCCCGTCATTCCGTACGCCTCGGCCCCCGGACCCGGCCACTTCCCGCACCTCGTACGGCCCCGGCGCCGCCCGCTGTGCCGCCGGATGGCCGAAGCTGTCAGGTGTGAGCACCTCCGCCCTTGTCCCGGTCCGCGCCGCCGCCCGCGGTGACGCCGTCCCACCGCGCCCGCTTCATGTCGAGGCGCGGCAGATGGCCCTCCACGACGCGCGACGCCTCTCGCAGCGGGGTGCCCTCCGCGCGGTACTGGTCCAGCGCCCGCAGTTCGTGGCCGGGGAGCAGCGCCCCGTCGGCGCGCACCACGCGCCACCACGGCACCGCGGCCCCGTACAGCGACATGACCCGGCCGACCTGGCGCGGCCCGCCCTCGCCCAGCCACTCGGCGACATCGCCGTACGTCATGACGCGGCCGGGCGGGATCAGGTCGGCGACGTCGAGGACCCGCTCCGCGTACTCCGGCAATGCGTGGCTCATCGGGTCGCCGCCCGCCCCGTCGCCGCTCGTCCGGTGTTGGCTCATCCGCCCCATCCTGCCGTACGCCACCGACATCCCGGCCCGTCCCGTGTGCGCCCGATCACAGGGCGTGCACGCGGGAGCAAAGGAGCGTATCTTGCGCTTCGCGTGTCCGTGCAGTGCACCCTGATGCCCCCCTCCGTCGCCGGGCCGTGCCACCATCGTGCGGGCGGTGACCGGTGATACGAGAACACGAAGACCAATCAGAGGCGACGAAGGAGCAGGGCGTGCAGCCACCGAAGGCGGCGGACGCCCCTGACGCCGAGCCCCACCCGGACGAGACCCCCGCACCCGCCGGAAAGCCCGGTGCCGACCGGGACGAAGCCGGTGCCGACCGGGACGAGGCCGGCAAGACCCCCGGGTATCCGGCCGGCTCGACGCTCTCGTCCGCCGCGGAGGAGCAGGCCGAGCGCGTCTCGGGCGACGAACCGCTGCTCCCCGCCCGGGTGCACCGCCCCTCCGATCTCATGCGGCTCCTCATCGGGGTCCTGGCGATCGTCGTCCTGTTCTCGATCGCCGCGTTCGCCCACGGCACCACGACCGGTCTCGAACAGGACATCAACAAGGGCACCGGTCAGGCACCCGACGTCCTGATCAAGATGGCGGGCCTGGTCTCCAGCATCGCCGTGCTGCTGGTCCCGGTCGCCTTCGCCATCGAGCGGCTGATCAAACGCGACGGGCTGCGGATCGCCGACGGGGTGCTCGCCGCCGTACTGGCGCACGGCGTCACGCTCGCCGCCGACCTCTGGGTCGCCAAGTCCGCCCCCGGCACCATCCAGGACGCCCTGACCCAGCCGCAGCCGGGTGACGCGCTCACCGACCCCGTACACGGTTATCTCGCGCCGGTGATCGCGTACATGACAGCGGTCGGCATGGCGAGACGGCCGCGCTGGCGGGTCGTGCTGTGGGTGGTGCTGCTGCTCGACGCGTTCGCGATGCTGGTCGGCGGCTACACGACCCCGTTCTCGATCATCCTCACCGTGCTGATCGGCTGGACCGTCGCGTACGGCACGCTGTACGCGGTCGGCTCGCCGAACGTGCGGCCGACCGGTCAGCATCTGATGGCCGGTCTGCGCCATGTCGGTTTCCGTCCGGTCAGCGCGATGCGCGCCGACGACGCCCCGGACTCGGGCGACCAGAGCGACCGGGGACGGCGTTATCTGGTCTCCCTGGAGGACGGGCCACCGCTCGATGTCACGGTCGTCGACCGTGAGCAGCAGGCCCACGGCTTCTTCTACCGGGTGTGGCGCAGGCTCACTCTGCGCGGCATCACCCAGCGCCGCTCCATCCAGTCGCTGCGCCAGGCCCTGGAGCAGGAGGCGCTGCTCGCCTACGCGGCGATCGCCGCCGGGGCCAACGCGCCCAAGCTGATCGCCACCTCAGAGCTCGGCCCCGACGCCGTGATGCTGGTGTACGAGCACATCGGCGGCCGTTCGCTGGACGCGCTGGAGGACGCGGAGATCACCGACGAGCTGCTGCACGGCGCCTGGCGTCAGGTGAAGGCGCTCCAGTCGCGTCGGATCGCGCACCGCAGGCTCACCGGCGATGCCATCCTGGTGGATCGTTCCGGCAAGGTGTTCGTCACCGATCTGCGCGGCGGCGAGATCGCGGCCGGTGATCTGGTGCTGCGGATGGACGTCGCCCAGCTGCTGACCACGACCGGACTGCGGGTGGGTGCCGAGCGGGCCGTCGCCGGTGCGCTGGCGGTGCTCGGACCCGACGCCGTCGCGGACTGTCTGCCGCTGCTCCAGCCGATCGCGCTGAGCCGCTCCACCCGCGCGGCGCTGCGCCGGCTCGCCCGGGAGCGCTCGCAGCGGGAGCGCGAAGCGGTGCTGGAGGCTTCGGACGCGGCCAAGCGGGCCAGGGCACACGAGCACGGAGCGGCGTCCGGAACGCCGGACGACGACGGGCGCAGGGCCGACCGCAAGAAGCTCCGCAACGAGAAGCAGGCCGAGAAGCGCGCCCTGGACGACGCCCTGGAAGGGGCTCGCGAGGAGGACCTGCTTTCCCAGATGCGGCAGCAGGTGCTGCTGATCCGCCCGCAGGCCCCGGTCGAGCCGGTGCGGCTGGAACGCATCAAGCCCCGTACCCTGCTCAGCTGCATCGCCGGTGCGATCGCCGCGTACTTCCTCATCTCCCAGGTCACCCAGGCCGACTTCGGAACCGTCGTCGAGCAGGCGGAATGGGGCTGGGTGGCGGCCGCGGTCGGCTTCTCCGCCCTCACCTACGTGGCGGCGGCGATGAGCCTGCTGGGCTTCGTGCCCGAGCGGGTGTCGTTCGGCAGGACGGTGCTGGCCCAGGTCGCCGGCTCCTTCGTGAAGATCGTCGCCCCGGCCGCGGTCGGCGGCGTGGCGCTGAACACCCGCTTCCTCCAGCGGGCCGGGGTGCGTCCGGGGCTCGCCGTGGCGAGCGTCGGCGCCTCGCAGCTGTTCGGCCTCGGCTGCCACATCCTGCTGCTGGCGGCCTTCGGCTATCTGACCGGTACGGAGAAGACCCCGTCCTCGCTCACCCCGTCCAGGACGGTGATCGCCGGACTGCTGACCGTCGCCGTGCTGGTGCTGGTGGTGACGGCGGTCCCGTTCCTGCGGAAGTTCGTGGTGACCCGGGTGCGGTCGCTGTTCGCCGGAGTCGTGCCGCGCATGCTCGACGTGGTGCAGCGGCCGCAGAAGCTGCTGACCGGCATCGGCGGAATGCTGCTGCTGACCGGCCTGTTCGTGATGTGCCTGGACGCTTCGGTACGGGCCTTCAGCGGTCCCGACGTGCCGCATCTCAGCTACGCCAGCATCGCGGTGGTCTTCCTCGCCGGCAACGCGCTGGGGTCGGCGGCGCCCACACCGGGCGGAATGGGCGCGGTCGAGGGCGCGCTGACGCTGGGTCTGATCGCGGTCGGTCTGCCGAAGGAGGTCGCGGCGCCCGCCGTGGTGCTGTACCGCCTTCTGACGCTCTGGCTGCCGGTGCTTCCCGGCTGGCTCTGCTTCACCCGTCTGACCCGCAGGGGCGAGCTCTGACGACCCGCAGGAGCGAGCTCCGACAACCCGCAGGGGCGAGCTCTGACGACCCGGCGGGGCTAGCTCCGACAACCTGCCGGGCCGGCTCTGACGACTCGTCGGGACCGGCACTGACCTGCCCTCAGCCGCCGTACGGGGCGGCCCGCAAGTCCGGTCGGGGGACGGCCGGGGGTTCCGCCACCCGCTTGGACCGGTGCCCCGTGCAGCGACCGGGTTCCCACCGCACCATGGGGCCATGAGGACCTCCCCTGCCCTGCGCGCCGCCGCACTGGCCGCCGCCGTCACCGTGCTCCTGCCCATCACCGCCTGCTCGGAGAGCGGCAACAAGGAAGGCCCGGACGGGCCGCTCGCGGCGAACGCCGCCGAGGCGAGCAGCTCCGGCGACCTCGCTTCCCAGAAGCTGACGTGGAAGCCCTGCCCCGCCCCGTCCGCGGCACAGGGCGGCGGACAGGCGCCGACCCCGCTGCCCGGTGGGACCTCCTGGGAGTGCTCGTTCATGAGGGCCCCGCTCGACTACGCGAAGCCCGGGGGCGGGACGATCGAGCTGGCCCTGATCCGGGCCAGGGCCAAGAGTCAGGACAAGCGGATCGGTTCTCTCATCTTCAACTTCGGCGGCCCCGGCGCCTCCGGCGTCGCCACCCTGCCCGCCTTCGGCAGCGACTACGACAAGCTCCGCGCCCGCTACGACCTGGTCAGCTTCGACCCGCGCGGCGTGGGCCGCAGCGACGGCGTGGAGTGCGAGAGCGACAAGCAGCTCGACGCCCGCTTCGAGACCGACGGCACCCCGGACACCAGCGCCGAGGTGGACGCCTTCGTCAAGGACACCAAGACGTTCGCGCAGGCCTGCGAGAAGAACTCCGGCAAGCAGCTCCCCTACGTCGGCACCACCGACGCCGCCCGCGACATGGATCTGATGCGCCAGGTGCTCGGCGACAAGAAGCTGTACTACTTCGGCATCTCGTACGGCACCGAACTGGGCGGTGTCTACGCCCACTTGTTCCCGAAGAATGTCGGCAGGTCGGTGCTGGACGCGGTGGTGGACCCGACACAGGACTCCGAGCAGTCCTCGCTCGGCCAGGCCAAGGGCTTCCAGCTCGCGCTGGACAACTTCACCCAGGACTGCGCCGACCGCGGCGACGAGTGCAAGCTTCCCGGTTCCTCCTCGAAGGAGGTCGAGCAGGGGATCTCCGAGCTGCTCACGAAGCTGGAGAAGAAGCCGATCGAGGGGCTCGGTTCGCGCCGGCTGACGGAGACGCTGGCGACCACGGGCATCGCCGCCGCCCTCTACTCCAAGCAGACCTGGTCGCTGCTGGAGCAGGGGCTGGACGAGGCCGACGGCGGCAACGGGGCGCTGCTCCTCGCCCTGGCCGACTCTCTGAACGGCCGTTCCGACAACGGTCAGTACGACAACTCGATGGCCGCCAACACCGCGATCAACTGTGCCGACTCCAAGCAGCGGTTCACCGCGGACCAAACCGAGGCCAAGCTCCCCGAGTTCCGCTCCGCCTCGAAGATCTTCGGCAACTACCTGGGCTGGTCCCTGATGGCCTGCACCGGCTGGCCGGTGCAGGGCACCTGGAACACCCCGGACGTCAGCGCCCCGGGCGCGGCCCCCATTCTCGTCATCGGCAACACCGGCGACCCGGCGACGCCGTACGAGGGCGCCAAGGCGATGGCCGACGCGCTGGGCGAGGGCGTCGGCGTGAAGATGACGTACGAGGGCCAGGGGCACGGCGCGTACAACAGCGGCAACGCCTGTGTGCAGAAGGAGGTGGGCGGCTACCTGCTGGACGGCAAGGTCCCGGCGGCCGGAACCGTCTGCAAGTAGCGCGGTGCGCCGGGCGGAACCCCCTAACATGAGCGGACTTTCTGTACGTCACAGGTACGGGCACATCTGTACGTCGTGAGTGCAGGCACATCGGGGAGGACGCACACGTGGTCGCACACGCACGAGCCGGGGCTCTGGCCGGCGCCGCACTTCTGCTGACGGGGCTGCTCGCCGGCTGCGGCGGGGGTACGGACGACAAGCCGGCCGAGGGAACGGACCGCGATCCCGCGTCCTCGGCCGGCCGTCCGTCCACCGAGCCGAGCGGGCAGCCGGGCACTCCCCGACTGCCCGCGGCCCTCACCTCCCAGCGGCTGGACTGGAAGGGCTGCGAGGCCCGCGCGGGCGAGAGCGCACCCGGTTCCGAGTGGCGCTGCTCGACGGTCCGGGTGCCGCTGGACTACGCGAAGCCCGACGGCGCGACGATCGGGATCGCACTGATCCGCAAGAAGGCCGGAAACACGGGCCGGCGCCTCGGCTCGATGCTGTTCAACTTCGGCGGCCCCGGCGGTTCGGGCGTATCGATACTGCCGCGCGCCGCCGGCTCGTACGAGAACCTCAACTCCCGCTACGACCTGGTGGGCTTCGACCCGCGCGGGGTCGCCCGCAGCGAAGGGGTGAGCTGCCGCACCGACAAGGAGCAGGAGACCGCCTACCGGAAGGTCGACATGACCCCGGATACGGCGGCCGAGGAGACGGCGTTCATGAAGGACGGCGCGGACTTCGGCGCCGGCTGCGAGCGCCGCTCCGGGAAGGTCCTGCCCTACGTCGGCACGACGAACGCCGCCCGGGACATGGACCTGATCCGTGCGGTGCTCGGCGACAAGAAGCTCACGTACTTCGGGATGTCGTACGGCACCGAGCTCGGCGGCACCTACGCGCACCTCTTCCCCTCGAACGTCGGACGCACCGTGCTGGACGCCGTGGTCGACCCGACCGCGGACACCATCGGGCACGCCCGCAACCAGGCGACCGGCTTCCAGCGGGCGCTGGAGAACTACCTCAAGGACCGCGGCCAGGACCCGAAGGCGGGCACGCAGCGGATCGCGAAGCTGCTGGGGCGGATCGACAAGAAGCCGCTGCCGACCCGTTCGGGCCGCGAGCTCAACGAGTCGCTGGCCGTCACCGGCATCGTCATGCCGCTCTACTCCAAGAGCGACTGGCCATTCCTGACGCAGGCGCTGGACGAGGCGGAGAAGAGCGGCACCGGCAACATGCTGCTCCAGCTGGCCGACTCGTACAACGGGCGGGACGAGAAGGGGCACTACGACACCCAGAACCATTCGCAGCGCGCCATCTCCTGCGCGGACAGCAAGCTCCGGCCGACGGCGGACGAGGCCAGGGCGCTGCTGCCGGAGTTCCGGAAGCTGTCCCCGGTGTTCGGCCCGTTCCTGGCATGGGACACGGCCGGCTGGTGCGCGCAGTGGCCGGTGGAGGGTGAGCACGACACCCCCGAGACGAGCGCTCCGGGCGCCGGTCCGGTCCTGGTCGTCGGGACGACCGGTGACCCCGCGACGCCGTACGAGGGTGCCCGGAAGATGGCGGACGAGCTGGGCAAGGGCGTGGGCGTCCTGCTCACCAACAAGGGCGAGGGACACGGCGCCTACGGCGGGAACTCCTGCGTGACCTCGGCCGTGGACGCGTACTTCCTGGACGGGATGGTCCCGGAGGACGGTAAGACCTGCTCGTAGCTCCGGTCCGGGGACACGAACGACGAAGGGGCCGGTCCGCAGTCGCGGACCGGCCCCTTCGAAGCGTTCGTGCCGGGCGTTGTTACTAGTAGACCGGCTTCTCGGGCTCGATCTGGTTGACCCAGCCGATCACGCCGCCGCCCACGTGCACCGCGTCGGCGAAGCCCGCCGACTTGAGGACCGCGAGGACCTCGGCACTGCGGACGCCCGTCTTGCAGTGCAGGACGATGCGCTTGTCCTGCGGGAGGTCCTGGAGGGCGCTGCCCATCAGGAACTCGTTCTTCGGGATCAGCTTCGCGCCCGGGATCGAGACGATCTCGTACTCGTTCGGCTCACGGACGTCGATGATCTCGATCTTCTCGTCCGCGTCGATCCACTCCTTGAGCTGCTTGGGAGTGATCGTGGAGCCGAGCGCCGCCTCCTGGGCCTCCTCGGACACGACGCCACAGAAGGCCTCGTAGTCGATGAGCTCGGTGACGGTGGGGTTCTCGCCGCAGACCGCGCAGTCGGGGTCCTTGCGGACCTTGACCTGGCGGTACTGCATCTCCAGGGCGTCGTAGATCATCAGCCGGCCGACCAGCGGGTCGCCGATGCCGGCGAGCAGCTTGATGGCCTCGGTGACCTGGATGGAGCCGACGGACGCGCAGAGCACGCCCAGCACGCCGCCCTCGGCGCAGGACGGAACCATGCCCGGCGGGGGCGGCTCCGGGTAGAGGCAGCGGTAGCAGGGGCCGTGCTCGGACCAGAAGACGGACGCCTGGCCGTCGAACCGGTAGATCGAGCCCCAGATGTACGGCTTGTTCAGCAGTACGGCCGCGTCGTTGACCAGATAGCGGGTGGCGAAGTTGTCCGTGCCGTCCACGATCAGGTCGTACTGGGCGAAGATGTCCATCACGTTGTCGGCTTCGAGCCGCTCCTCGTGAAGGACCACGTTCACGTACGGGTTGATGCCCAGCACCGAGTCCTTGGCGGACTCGGCCTTGGAGCGCCCGATGTCGGACTGACTGTGGATGATCTGGCGCTGCAGGTTCGACTCGTCGACCTCGTCGAACTCCACGATGCCGAGCGTGCCGACACCGGCCGCGGCCAGGTACATCAGGGCCGGCGACCCGAGACCGCCGGCGCCCACACAGAGCACCTTCGCGTTCTTCAGCCGCTTCTGTCCGTCCATCCCGACATCCGGGATGATCAGGTGGCGGGAGTACCTGCGGACCTCGTCGACGGTGAGCTCAGCAGCTGGCTCGACCAGGGGTGGCAGCGACACAGGAACCTCAACAATGCAGGTGGTCGGTTTCTACGTACTTCAGCTACGTACGGTTGTTCTTGCCGTAACACTGCCACGCCCCTTCTCATTCCGAGATACCAGGTCCGATCCGCGAGACAATTTCGTCCCAGTACCTGGGCAGCGCCGCGAATGGATCGGTTTGTCCCTGCTGGCCGTCTCGATCCGTGAAGAAGATCGTGCCCGCGCCCTGCCAGCGAGCGATGCGCATGGCCTCGTCGAGGTGGGTGCGCGGAACGCCGTGGACGAAGTGCGCGAACCGCTCCGGCGGGTAGGAGGCGGTCCACTCCGCCACCTGCGACCAGCGGTAGTCCGTCCACGGTCCGCAGAAGGTGACCAACTGGTCGGCGGCCTCCGCGTAGCCGGGGTGCGGGTGGGTGCCGAGCCCGAGCACCAGCTGCCCGCTCCCCTCCCCGTACGGGGGCTCGCCGTGCTCCAGGAGCGTGGCGAGCGTGGCGGTGAGACGGCGCACCGCCGGGAGCTCGGGGCGCCCGGCCGGGCAGCGGCCGAGGTAGAAGCCGTCGACGCGGTACCAGTCGAGGAACGACTGTGCGTCGGCGATCAGTTCCCCGAAGGGGCGGCTGCCGAAGGCCAGATCGAGATGGCCGAGCAGCCGGCCGCCCGCCGCGCGGGCCGAGTCCCGCGGGTCCTCGCCGTGCACGGCCCGCTCCCGCGCGTTGCGGAGCCGGCCCGCGGCCTCCAGGCAGTGCGGATCGGGGCGGGCGCCGGGGCCGTTGTCGATGTTGAGGACGGCCCAGTGCAGCGGGGTTCCGGGGCGGGCCAGCTCGGCCCATTCGGTCGGGGCGAGCAGCGGATGCGCGTAGCCGGGCACGCCGAAGCCGAGCTGCTCGGCGCCGCCGGTCCGGCGGGCCGTTCCGGTGCTGGTCAGATACGGCACGCCGCCTCCATCCAGATGTCGGCGAGGGACTCCTCCAGATTGATCCGGGGGCGCCAGCCGAGCCGGTCCCTGGCGGTGCGGACGTCGGCCTGCTGCCAGGCACCGCAGCCGTCCGGGTAGGGGGACGGGGTCGCCGAGAGGTGCTCGATGACCGACTCGGTCGAGGTGCGCGGGGCGCCGATGGGCAGCCGGGGCGGGGGCGCGTCGAGCTCGTGGAGCGCGCCGGCGTATCCGGCGACCCTGGCGAGTACGGCGGCCGCGTCCCGCAGGCGCACGGCGCGGCCGGTGCCGATGTTGACGACGCCCTGGGCGGCGGAGAGCGAGGCGGCGTGCACGGCGCGGGCGACATCGCGTACGTCCACGAAGTCGCGCTGCACGCCGAGGCCGCTGAGCTTCAGCTCGCCGTCGCCGGACTGCATGGCCCGGCGCATCGCCTCGGCGAGCCTGCCGAGCGGGGATCCGGCCGGGGTGCCCGGACCGACCGGGGAGAAGACCCGCAGCACGACCGCGTCGAGGCCGGAGCCGAGGACGAGTTCGGTGGCGGCGAGCTTGCTGACGCCGTACGGGCCGCCGGGGCGCGGGACGGCGTCCTCGGCGGTGGAAGAGCCGGGCTGCGAGGGCCCGTACTCCGAGGAGCAGCCGACCTGGACGAGCCGGGCCGTGCAGCCGCTGCGCCGCATCGCCTCGCAGACCGTGGCGACGGCGACGGTGTTGTGGCGGGTGAGATCGCGGGCCCCGCCGCGGGTGGCGCCCGCGCAGTTGACGACCACTCCGGGATGGACGGCGTCCAGGAAGCGGGTCAGTGCTCCGGGGCTCCCGCTGGCGAGGTCGAACCGTACGTCGGCGTCGTCGCCGCGGCCGAGCGCCGTGAGGTGCACGGCGGGGTCGGCGAGCAGGCGGTCGGCCACGAACCGGCCGAGGAATCCGTTGGCTCCGAGCAGCAGCACCCTCATCGCGCGCCCCCTCGGCGCCGACGGCGAGCTGCCGGTGAAGGGGATTGGGGGGTCATGTCCGGTGTCTCCTTGGGAAGTGAGGTGCGGTTGGGCAATGACCCGCGGCGTCGGCTCCGCGGGGCGTGCGATGGCAGTGGTACGGCTGTGGTTACGCGACGACCGGGCCTTCGTCGACCGGCCGGGCGGTTGTGTGGGCGGACGCCCGGGAGAGGACGACGGTGGCTGCGACGAGCAGCCCGAGCGCGGCTCCTCCGCACGCGATGGCGGGTACGGATCCGGTGCCGGACGTCATGACGAGAAGGTCTACGGGGCGGGCGAGGAAGTGCAGGCCGGGCAGCCGCCCGGCAAGGACCAGCGCGGGGGCCAGCGCCTCGGCCGCGCAGGCGAAGGCGAGTCCGCCGGCCGCGAGCCCGGGGAACCCGTGCACGGTCAGCAGCCGGGCCAGCAGGAGCAGTACCCCGAGCGCGGCCGCCCCGGCGAACGCTCCGCCGCCCCCGTACCCCAGGTGCGCGAGGTACAGCAGACCGGCGAGGGCACACAGATGAAGCGCGATGGCCCCGAACAGCAGGGGGCGCACGCCCGCGGCGAACTCCTCCAGCGCGCGGCTGCCGATGAGTCTGCGCTGCGCGTGCACGGAGAAGAGGTGGGCGCACCAGGTGGCCGGGGCGAGCGCGAGGGCCAGGCCCAGCAGCGGCGCGGGGGTGATGTCCCAGGGGCCCTCGGGGCCGCCGCTGAGCACCTGGTCGAGCAGCGGTTCGCCGTACAGGACGTAGCCGAGGAGCCAGCAGCCGTACACGCGGGCGGCGCCCGAGGAGCGGCCCTCGGCGTGCAGGGGGCCGCTGCGCAGCGCGAGCGCGAGCCCGGCGGCGGCGAGGAGCGCCCCGGCCAGGGCGACGGCGAGCCGGGCCCGGCCCTCGAGCGTTCCCTCGGTGAACCCGAGTGCGCCGACGGTCGCGAGGCAGGCGGCGCCCGGCAGCAGCGCGCGGAGCGACCAGGCGGCGCGGGTCGCGATGTCGCGCTCCGGCGCTTCGGGGCCGGTCGCGGGGTTCGCGGCCACGCCGGGTACCCGTGCGAACAGTTCCTCGGCGAGCGAGAAGACGTCGCGGTGCCGGTAGCGGGCGGCGGTGCGGTCGGTGACGCCGTGGGCTTCGAGCCCGGCGGCGACCTCCAGCGGGTCGACGGCCCGTTCGCACAGCTCGCGGTGCCGGTGCATCAGTGACTTCACCGGATCGGCGGGGCCGCGGCGCGAGGCACTGAGCCGGCGCGCGGATGCGGTGCGGGCGATCTCGGGGGCGCGGGCGGGGACCCCGGAAGGACCGGCGGCGCCCGCCGGGTCCGCCGCATCCCGCTGCGGCCCCGGTTCCGGCTCTCCGGCGGCGGACGGCCCGGAGACCAGGGCCCGGGAGCGGAGGTCCCAGCTTCCGCCGGTGCTCGGTGCGGCGGGTGCGTCGGACACCTCGGTCGGGCGGCCCATGGTGGTTCCTCCGTGATCGTCGTCGGCCGCTTCGGACCGCTCCGGTCCGCCGCGTCCCGGCCCGGCCGGCTCCTGCCCCTGCCCCTGCCCTTGTTCACGCATCGCCGCCACCCGCTCCCCGCGCTCCCGCGCAGACGGTCCGGGGTCCGGCGGCGGCCCAGCTGGGGGTGCGGCCGGCCGGGGCGGCGCCCGGGCCGGCCCACGGGCCCAGGACGTGTGCCTCGGGCGGGGTGGCGAACGGACGCGGTCCGCCGTCGGCGTCCACCGCTTCGGCCTCCCTGCGCACCGGGGAGTGCGAGATCAGCTCCAGGTAGATGCCGCGAAATGCCGCGAGGTTCTGTTCGACGGTGAAGAGTTCGAGTGCGCGGGCGCGCGCCGCCGCTCCGAGCCGTGCACGGCGCTCGGGGTCCCGCAGCAGCGCGAGGCAGGCATCGGCCAGCGCCCGGGGGTTGCGCGGGGGCACCACGAGCCCGGTGCCGCCGATGACCTCGACGACCGCGCCGACGTCCGTGGACACGGTGGCCCGGCCGCAGAACATCGCCTCGACGAGACCGGCCGGAAAGCCCTCCGTCACGCTGGAGAGGACGACGACCCCGCCCGCCGCGTAGGCGTCCGGCAGTTCGGGCACCTCGGCCCCGCCGATGTCCTCGAAGGAGACCGGGTTGTCGCCGACGGCGTGCGCGTCCGTGGCCTCGTCGGGGAAGAGCTGGGCGGCGAGCGCCCGGCAGTGTGCGAGGTGGGCGGCGCCTTCCGGGCCCGGTGCCGGCGCGCCGATGATCCTCAGCCGGGTGTCCGGCTCGGCCTTCCGTACCTCCGCGAAGGCATGCAGCAGCGCGATCAGATCCTTGGCGGGCTCGATCCGGCCGACCCAGACCAGGGTGTCGTCGGGGCCGCTGTCGCCGCTCTCCCCCAGCGCCGTGAAGCGCTCGGACTCCATGCCGGGGTGGACGGTGCGCAGCTTCTCCCGCTCGGCGCCGCACCGCTCCTGCCAGCGGCGGGCGTGGGCGTTGCCCTGGGTGACGACGGCGGCCTGCCGGTACACCTCGGTGGCGAGCCGTCCGTGGAAGCCGGCGAGCAGGGCGCGCACCGGCGCGTTCAGCTCGGTGCCGGTCGCCGCGAGGTAGTGCGCCCGCAGCTGCACGCCGTACTCGGTGACCAGCAGCGGCACCCCGAAGAAGCGTTTGGCCAGCAGCCCCGGCAGAGCGGCGGCGCCACCGGACGTCGCATGACAGAGGTCGACCGCGCCGAGGCCCTCCTCGTCGTACCAGTCGAACGAGAGCGGGCGGAGCACCCGGTCCAGCTCCCGGGCGAAGGCGAGGAGGTCGGGGACGGTGGCGGTCTGGACGGTGCGCCCGGTGCCGGGGGCGCGACAGGCCGCTTCGAGCACCCGCACGGCGGTCTCGGAGCGGAGGGCCGCGGTGAGCCCGCCGTGCTCACGGGCGAGTTCGGCGAGGCCGTACAGACCCTGGGTGAACCGCGCGTCCGCGGTTGCGGACGTACGCCCGTCGCCGCCCGGCCCGCCGGCGGCCGCTTCCCCGCCCGAGGCGTCGCGCTCGCCGCCGGCCGCGCCCGCCGCGCAGACCGAGGCCGCGAGAGCCGCGAGGTGGGCCGTGAAGCGCTGCCGTTCGCGCCGTCCGTACGGGCGGGCGTGGCCGCCGGTCACCATCCGGGCGAGCAGCCCCCTGGGGGCCCGGGTGCCCGGCACGTCCTCGTCGGCCGTCCAGAGCGGCGCCGTCCGCACCCGGCCGACCTGGATCGGGAGCGGCACCCAGCCCCGCTCCTCCTGTTCGGCGGAGCGGCTGAGCGCGAAGAGATCGAACTCGTGCTGTGCGAGCCCGCGTACCAGGCGGTCGCACCAGAGCCCGGACTCACCGTTCGCATGCGGATATCCACCGTCGGTGAGCAGTCCGATCCGCACGAGTACACCCCCGATCTCCCTTGTGGGCGGCCGCCGTTGAAATGGCGGCTCACAGCGGGACGACCGTAAGCGGATACGCCGGTGGTGCGACGGACGGTTGTCCGTCGCACCACCGAAAGGGGTGAACCGTCGTAACTTTCCCGCCCCGATAGCGTTCTGTCGCGCTATGGGAGCGAACGGTCACCGAGCGTCAGGCGGCGGCCAGCTCCTTGCGGGCCGCGCGGCGCACCGCCGCGAGCGCCGGATCGAGCGCGGGAACGGCCGCCAGCAGCTGCTTGGTGTACGGGTCCTGCGGGTCGCCGTACACCTGGTCCACCTCGCCCTCCTCCACGATCCGGCCCTGCCGCATGACGGCGACCCGGTCGCTGACCTGCCGTACGACGGCGAGGTCGTGCGCGATGAAGACCAGGGCGAGGCCCAGTTCCCGCTGGAGTTCCGCGAGCAGGGCGGTCACCTGGGCCTGGGTCGTCACGTCGAGCGCGGAGACCGCCTCGTCGCAGACGATCAGCTCCGGCTCGGCGGCCAGCGCCCGGGCGATCCCGACGCGCTGGCGCTGCCCGCCGCTGAACTCGTGCGGGTAGCGGTCGTAGCTGTCCGGGTCGAGCCCGACCCGGGCCAGCAGGTCCCGCACCCGCGCCCTGATCGCGGCCCCGTCGCGCTGCCCGGAGGCGCGCAGCGGGTCGGCGACCGACTCGCCGATCGAGCGGCGGGGATTGAGGGAGGAGACGGGGTCCTGGAAGACCATCTGCACCCGGGCATCCCGGGTGAGCCGCCCCTCGGTGGGCTCCAGCAGTCCGACGAGCATCCGCCCGAGGGTGGTCTTGCCGCTGCCGCTCTCCCCGACGACGCCGAGGGTCTCGCCGCGCCGGACGGTGAGGGAGACCCCGTCGACGGCGGCGAGGGCGGACTTCCCCCTGCCGAACACCTGCCGGACGCCGTCGGCCTCGACGAGCACCTCGCCGTCGTCCGCCGCCGTATCGGACGGAACGCGCGGCTCCGTCACCCGGGGCACCGCGGACAGCAGCGCCTTCGTGTACGGCTCGCGCGGTGCCACCAGCACCTCGCCCACCGGCCCACGCTCCACCGCCCGGCCCGACTGCATGACCAGCACCTCGTCGACCGACTCCGCCGCCACGCCCACGTCGTGCGTGACCAGCAGCAGCCCCATGCCCGTCTCGCGGCGCAGATCGTGCAGCAGGTCCAGGATCTGGGCCTGGACGGTGACGTCCAGGGCGGTCGTCGGCTCGTCGGCGATGAGCAGCTGGGGCTCGCAGGCCAGCGCCATGGCGATCAGCGCCCGCTGGCGCATACCGCCGGAGAACTCGTGCGGCCTCGACCGGGAGCGCCGTGCCGCGTCGGGAATCCCGACCCGGTCCAGCACCTCCACCGCCCGCGCCCGCGCCGCCCGGCGGGAAGCCCGGTTGTGCACCCGGTACACCTCGGCGATCTGGTCGCCGACCGCGTAGTACGGGTCCAGTGAGGACAGCGGGTCCTGGAAGACCATCGCGGCCTTCGCGCCGCGCAGCGCCCGCAGTTCCGCGTCGTCCGCGGCGCTCACGTCCACCCCGGCGACCCGGATCGAGCCACTGACCTTCGCGCCGGTCCCCCGGTGGAGTCCGAGCAGGGCGTACGCCGAGGCGCTCTTGCCGGAGCCGGACTCGCCGACCACGCCGAGCGCGCCGCCGGCCTCCAGCGAGAACGACAGCCCGTCCACGGCCCGTACGTCGCCGAACGAGATCGAGAGATCGGAGACTTCGACCAGGCTCATGCCAGTACCACCCGTCGGTCGGCCATCGCCTGGAGAATGTCCGCGACGGCATTGGCGAGGACCACGAAGAAGCCGGTGACCAGCACCAGACCGACGACCACCGGAAGGTCCACGTGCTTCACGGCGTCGACGAGTTCACGGCCGACCCCCGGAATCCCGAAGAGCGACTCGGTGAGGACGGCGCCGCCGAACATCGAGCCGATGTCGAGTGCGCCGAGCGCGATCACCGGCGCCAGCGCACCGCGCAGCGCGTGCCGCCCGACGAGCGCCCGTTCGCCGACCCCGTACGCCCTGAAGGTGCGCACATGGTCCTCGGCGAGGGTCTCCATCATCGAGGCCCGGGTCATCCGGGCGTACGGGGCCGCGGACACCAGGGCCAGCGAGATCCAGGGCAGCAGCAGGTTCCAGGCCCACTGCTCGGGGTCCTCGGTGAGCGGTACGTAGTCCGGGAACGGCAGGATCTGGAGCGCCGTCACCAGGACGATGATCAGCAGCAGTCCGATGACGAAGACCGGGGTCGCCATGCCCGCCAGGGTGATCCAGGTGAGGACGCGCTCGGTCAGCCGGCCGCGCCGCCACACCGAGAGCAGTCCGGTGCCGACGCCGAGCAGCATCCACAGCACGAAGGCGCCGACGGCGAGCGAGGCGGTGGCCGGGAGCTTGGCCAGGATGAGCTCGGTGACCTGCTGGTCGCTCTGGTACGAGAGCCCCAGGCAGGGTGCCTGGCAGTGCAGCACCCCGGTGCCGGTCGAGTAGTCGCGGCCGGCGAAGAGCCCCTGGAGGAAGTGCCAGTACTGCGTGTACAGCGGGTCGCCCAGGTGCAGTTGTTCGCTGACCTGCGCCACCTGTGCGGGCGAGCAGCGCGGACCGCAGGCGATCTGCGCGACGTTGCCGGGGGCCACGTAGAAGGCGGCGTAGACGACGACGCTGAGGGCGAGCAGCACGAAGAGTGCGCCGCCGAGGCGTCTGAGCAGGAACCACTTCACGCGTCGGCCTCCTTCTTCCGTCCGGTGCCGATCCGCAGCCGGGACTCGGCGCGCGGGTCGAGCGCGGTGCGCACGCCCTCGCCGAGGACGGTCAGCGCCAGCACGGTGACGAAGAGCAGCAGGGCGGGGATCAGCAGATAGGTGGGTGCCGCCTGGTACCAGGTGTCGGCGTCGCTGAGCATCTGTCCCCAGGACGGCGTGGGCGGCTTGATGCCGACGCCGAGGAAGGACAGGGCCGCCTCGACGACGATGTTGGACGGGAAGAGCAGCACCGCGTAGGTGATGACGGGGGCGGCGAGGGCGGGCAGCAGTTCGCGCCTGGCGATCTGCCAGGAGCCCCAGCCGCTGAGCCGGGCGGCGGCGACGTGGTCGCGCGATTTCAGCGAGAGCGTCTGGGCGCGCACGATCTTCGAGGTGCCGGACCAGCCGACCAGGCCGATGATCACGGCGATCAGGACCGGGCGGGGGAAGCTGGTGGGTACGACGGCGAGCGCGCCGAGCGCGGTCACCATGACGGGCAGCGCGACCACGACGTCGGTGATCCGGCTGAGCGCCTGGTCGACGAAGCGGTTGCCGAGCCCGGCCGCCAGCCCGATGCCGACGCCGATGATCACCTGGAGCAGGGTGGCGCCGAGCGCGACGCCGAGCGAGACCCGGGCGCCGTACACGATGCGGGCGAACAGGTCGCGTCCGGTGAGCGGTTCGACGCCGAGCCAGTGCTCGGCGCTGATCCCGCCGAAGGAGCCGATGGGCACCCCGCCGGAGGCGGAGTCGACGAGATCCGGGTGGTAGGTGGTGGGGTCCTGGCCCTCGATGCCCGCGAGCAGCGGGGCCGCGAGCGCGGCCAGGACCAGCAGGGCGACGATCGCGGCCGCCACGAGGGCCGAGCGCCGGGCGCGCAGCCGCCGCCAGAACGGATGGGCCCCGGGGGCGGGGGCCTCGACGGCCCCCGCCCCCTCGGCCGGCAGTACTTGCGACATGACTACTTGACCGCGACCTGCGAGATGTCGAGCACGCCGGTCCAGTCGCTGATCACGACGTTCTTGACGGACTCGCCGTACAGACGCTTGTAGACCGGGTGGAACAGCGGCACGGTCAGTGCCTGCTCGCCGACCTTCTTGTCGAGCGCGCCCCAGCGCTTCGCGGCGGCGTCCAGGTCGGTCAGCTTGTTGATCTCGTCGATCTCCTTGTTGACCGCGGCGTCGTTCAGCTGACCGGAGTTGAAGTTGTAGCCGGACTTGACGATCTGGCGCCCGTCGAAGATCGGCGCGAAGAACGGGCCGCCGGACGGCCAGTCGGCGCCCCAGCCGCCGAGGAAGAAGCCGGGCTCGCTCTTCAGGTTGTAGACCGTGTCGGAGTAGTCGTTGCTCTCCAGTCCCTGGAGCTTGACCGTGATGCCGGCCTTCTTCAGCGCCTCCTGGAGCGCGGTGGCGATCTCCGGGCTGGTGGCGAAGTCCTTGTCGTTGGAGTGGGTGAGGGTGACGGTCAGCCCCTTGGGGTGACCGGCCTCCTTCAGCAGCTCCTTGGCCTTGGTCGCGTTGCCGTTCTTGCCGGCCGGGAAGTGGTCGTACGGCGTGTGGCCGAAGGCCGCCTGGTCGGGCAGGAAGGTGGTGGCGGGCTCGGCGAGCGAGGAGCCGCCGGCCGCGTTGACCACGGAGGAGCGGTCGACGGCGTACGAGATCGCCTGACGCACCTTCGGGTCGTCGAAGGGCTTCACCTTCGGATTGAAGGCGATGTAGTTGGTGTAGCCGAAGTGGCCGGTGCCGACGCGGGCGGCGAGCTTCTTGTCGCCGGTGACCTTGGCCAGCTCGGCCGGGCCCAGGTTGGTGTCGGTGGTGACGGCGGCGGCGTCGGCGCCCTGCGAGGCGGACAGCCGCTGGTTGATGACGGCGGAGTCGAGCCCGGAGCGCACGTCGATCCGGTCGGGGTACGCCTTGCGCTCCTCGTCGGTCGACGCCGACCAGTGCGGGTTGCGCTCCAGGATCAGGCGCTCGCCGTCACCCTCGTTCTTGACGACCTTGTACGGGCCCGAGGAGATCGGGTGCTCCTCGTACTTGGTGCCGTTGTCCTTGGCCCTGGGCACCGGGGTGGTCTGGGTCTGGGTGGCCAGGAAGGGGAATTCGCCCTCCGGCTTGTCGAGGTGGAAGACGATCGTCTTCGCGTCGGGCGTCTCGATCGAGTCGAGGCCCTTCTTGTCCTTGTACGGGCCCTGGTAGTCGGCGCCGCCGATCAGCCAGTCGCGCAGGTAGGGCGCACCGCCGGAGAGCTCGGCGGCGAAGGAGCGCTCGATGCCGTACTTGATGTCGGCACTGGTGATCGCCGTGCCGTCCTCGTACTTCAGGCCGTCCTTGAGGGTGTACGTCCACACGGTGGCGTTCTTGCTGGGCGTGCCCAGGTCGGTCGCGAGGTCGGGGACGACCTTCGCGCCGGCGGCGCCGTCCTCCCGGTTGCGGGTGGTGAGCGTGCGGAAGACCAGGGACGGGACGTTGCCGCCGCCGGAGGTGTAGAGCCGCGCGGGGTCGAAGTCCTCCTGCGGCTTGCTGTTGAGGACGGTGAGCGTGCCGCCCTTCTGCGGCTTGCCCGCCGCGCCGGAGCTGCCGTCGCCGCCCTTGTTGTCCTTGGGCCCGCAGGCCGCGGCACCCGCCGCCACGACGAGTACTGCGGTGGCCGCGGCCACGCGGCGCGATATGACGGACGGTTGACGCATCGGAAGATGACCTCTCGGGTGTACTGCCTGGAGAAAACGGGACGAAATGGTTCCGCGCAGGCAGCGACGAGAGCGAGTGCACACAGCCGGTCGGTGAGTGGGGAAGGTGACCGGAAACAGCGAACTGCCGCGCCTGCGGACGGAATGCGCCCGGCGCGGCGGTCATGCGTGGCGGCCCGGCCCGTTCAGGGCTCGGACCGCGGGCGGACGCGCGCTCGGGCAGGCGTCAGCAACAGTCGATGTCGGCGACACTGTGCCCGGTCACACCGATGAGCGCCAGCTCTATGACTGCGCGATCGGGGAGGACGGGGCCGTGTGACATGCCGAGAAATATGGATCACCGCCCAGGGGATGTCAACGCGAATTGAGACGCCCGTCTCACCATTCGGACAGCCCATGGGCATGCGCGTGCCGGTTCCACGTACGGCCACGGGGCCCGGCAGGCCCGGGAGGCGGCCCGTCGCACCTGCGGGGCCGCCCCTTCCCGGATCAACTGGGCGGATGCACCCAGGCGTTGGGGCGGCACTTGATTCCGTCGATGTTCAGCGACTTGGTCTGCTGCTGCATCACCGGGGCGAGGGCACCGGGCGTGCCGCAGCTCACATGGTTGTGCCCCAGCCGGTGACCGACCTCATGGTTGATCAGCATCTGGCGGTAGGCGAAGAGTTTGTCCGGACCGAAGGTCGAGGACCCCTGCGCCCAGCGGTAGGCGTTGATCATCACGCGCTCGGTCGCGGCGGAGTCGCAGCTGACGTTGTCCACCGTCGTGTCCAGCCCCGACTTCTCGCACCACTCGCCGGTGGTCCCGGGGCTGGCCAGGGTGATCACGAAGTCGGGGTCGCCGGAGGAGATCCGCTCGAAGGTCATCTCCCCGTCGTGCGCCCAGCTGCGGTCGTCGTTGAGCGTCTCCTGGACGGCCCTGGCGAAGAGCGCGGCGTCGAGGCCGAGGCCCTTCTCCACGTCGATCCGGTACCTGTACTTGTGTCCCCTGCCCGGGGCCTTCGCCGTCCCCGGAACCGCCTCGAACTTCCCCGAAGCCTTCAGCTTCGGCGCGAGCGGATAGGCCTTGGCCATCTTCTGCTCGTACGAGAGCGGCTTGACCCGCACCGGCTTCGGGGTCTCCCGGTCGTCCGAGCGGGAGGTACCGTCGCGCCCTTCCCGGTCGACGCCCGCGGGCTGCGCGGCGGTGGTCCCGCCGCCGTTGTCCTGGGCGACCTGCCCTGCCACGACCACCGCGAGCACGGTGGTCACCGCGGCGGCCGCGATCCCGGTGAAGGTGCGCCCCTTGGCGCCCTTGCCGTCCTTGCCGTCCTTGCCGTCCTTGGCGGGTGCCGGGCCGTCGGTGCCTCCGGGCGGCCGCTCGTCCCCTCCTGTCGCCGGGACGTGCGGATCGGCGGTGCGGGCCGGCGGGACGGAGGGCCCGCGCTGTGCGGGCGCCGAGTCGAATGCCTCGACGAACTCGCGGCGCGGTCCCGGTATCAGCGGCCGGGTGCCGGTCTGCGGCTGTTGCCGGGGCGCCCCCTGCGGCCGGGCCGAGGTCTGCCGCCCAGCGGTCCGGTGGTCCTCGGCCCGGAACCGGGGCTGCGGCCCGGTCCCCCAGCCGCCGCCGGGTTCGCGCTGCTCGGGGTGGCCGCCGCGGACGTGTCCGGCCTGCTGGAACGGGGCGTGCCCGTCGGAGCCTCCCGGCGCGTCCGCCGCCCTGCGGCGCCGACCGGTGCCGGGGCCCGGCTGCCTGGCTGCCTCGCGGTCGCCGCCTGCGGTCGCGGCGGCGGCCTCGATGTCGGGCCCCGAGGGTTTGGGGCCCTTTCGACTATGTCGTCCCACGCCCCGGATCAGCTCCCGCCGCGTTCGTCGAGCAGTTCCCGGAAGGCCTGGGCGACCACCTCCGGGTACTCCATCATCGCCACGTGCCCGGCGTCGGGCAGCGTCAGCAGCCGTGAGTCCCGGTAGGCCGCGGCCGCCTTGCGTGCCATCCGGTACGAGACGAGCTGGTCCCGTCCGCCGTACACGAGTTGGGTCGGTGCGAGCACCCGCTCGGCCTGGCGCCACAGTCCGTGCTGGCCGCCGAGCGTGTACGCATCGACAATGCCACGTGCCGAGCGCGCCATCGCGTCCCAGAAGTACGGCAGCTCCATCCGGCGCTCCATTTCGGCCACCGCGGCGCGGAAGCCCGGTTCGGAGACGCGGCCCGGATCGCCGTAACAGAGCGCGGTCACCCCGCGGGTGCGGTCCTCGGCCGACCAGTCCCTGGTCAGCCGGGCGAACAGGCCGGCCACACCGGGCACCGCGAGCAGCCCCGTCGGCACGGCGGAGCGCTGTACCCGCAGCTCCGGGAGGGCGGGCGAGACGAGGGTGAGGGTGCGCACCAGGTCCGGACGGACCGCGGCGACCCGGGTGGCCACGGCACCGCCGAGCGAATTGCCGAACAGATGTACCGGTCCGCGCCCGTCCGCGTCGAGGAACCGGATCACGGCACGGGCGTGCCCGGTGACCGAGTAGTTCCCGTCGTCCGGGGGCGGGGAGTCGCCGAAGCCGGGCAGGTCGACGGCCTCGCCGTCCACCACGTCCTGGAGCAGCGGCATCAGCGCCGACCAGTTCTGCGAGGAGCCGCCGAGCCCGTGCACGTAGAGCGCGGGCGGCAGTCCGGTCCGCTCCGGCGGCCGGGACCGGACGGTCAGCGTCAGCCCGGGCAGCGCGACGGAGCGCAGCTCCTCCCCCTCCGCGACCCCGACGGTGCCCACCGCGGGGGACACCGCGGCGGCGACGGCACGGACTCCCGGCAGTTCGGTCGAAGACATGCGGCAATGTTACGAGACGATCACACCCCGATTGATGTGTTCGCGGTCACAGACCGCGTAGCGGCCCACGGACGCAGCTCCTACGCTCGAAGCAAGGAAGGGAGTCACCATGACGGTCGACCCCAGCGACCCGGAGACCTTCGAGGACATCCAGCCGGACGAACCCGACCAGGAGACGCCCCGGGCGGACGCCGCCGAGCAGCGGGCCGATCTCCAGCAACGCAGCGACGAACCGCTCACCGAGATCGACCGGGACGGTGCCGACGAGGCGGATGCGGCGGAGCAGGCCCGAGTCGTCGCACAGGATGAGGACGAATACCGCTGATACAACCTGATTTGTTCCGGTGGCCGCGGAATCTGTGGCTACCGCAGCCGTCCGGTCCATGAAATTCTGCGTCCGCGCCGCGCATACCCGGGTTACCCAAAAGTACGATGGCTGTACGGCGCAGCGTGCACGGAAAAGCTGTGTCCGATCACAAATTTGGGAGGCGGCGTGACAGCCATCGAGCAGACCGAGGCGGCGCGTCCGCGAGGCACTCGCCTGCCTCGCCGCGCCCGACGCAATCAGCTGCTGGGCGCCGCGCAGGAAGTCTTTGTGGCGCAGGGCTACCACTCCGCCGCGATGGACGACATCGCCGAGCGGGCCGGGGTCAGCAAGCCGGTGCTCTACCAGCACTTCCCGGGCAAGCTGGAGCTCTATCTGGCCCTTCTCGACCAGCACTGCGAATCGCTTCTGCAGGCGGTCCGTACGGCCCTGGCGTCAACCACCGACAACAAGCTGCGGGTCGCGGCGACCATGGACGCGTACTTCGCGTACGTGGAGGACGAGGGCGGCGCCTTCCGGCTGGTCTTCGAGTCCGACCTGACCAACGAGCCGGCGGTGCGCGAGCGCGTCGACCGGGTCTCGCTGCAGTGCGCCGAGGCGATCTCCGACGTCATCGCCGGTGACACGGGGCTGTCCAAGGACGAGTCGATGCTACTCGCGGTCGGCCTGGGCGGGGTCTCCCAGGTGGTCGCCCGCTACTGGCTCTCCAGCCGTTCGGCCATTCCGCGCGACACCGCGGTCCAGCTGCTCACGTCGCTGGCCTGGCGGGGCATCGCGGGCTTCCCGCTGCACGGCATCGATCAGCACTGACGCGGGCCGCCCGGCGCGGCCGCGCCCGTGTTCGCTGCGGGCGTTGCCCGCCGACCACTGGCGGTCCCCCTCAGCGGGCTAATGTGTGCTGCGTACGGCGCGGCTCACCGCGCAGGGACTGACCGTCGGAGGGACATAGCCGTGGAGGTCAAGATCGGGGTGCAGCACACGCCCCGGGAGATCGTTCTGGAGAGCGGGCTTTCCGCCGAAGAGGTCGAGAGCGCGGTCGCCGAGGCTCTCACCGGTAAGGCGCAGCTGCTCAGCCTCACGGACGAGAAGGGCCGCAAGGTCCTGGTGCCGGCCGACCGGATCGCTTACGTGGAGATCGGCGAGCCCAGCACCCGTCGGGTGGGGTTCGGCGCGCTGTAGCCCAGCACGCTCTCAAGCAGTGACCGAGGCAGCGGCCCGGTGGGACTTCCCACCGGGCCGCTCCCCGTTCCGGCCGGTGCCTGCGCTCCCTGCGTGAAGGCTGTGCCCAGGAGGGTTGCGTTCCGCACCCCACGGGTAGGACCGCTAACGACCGATTTAGGGCCTGACCTGCCGGAGAGGCCCTAGCCGCCCCGCAACTCGCGAGGTGATCATCTGTGATCCTGGAACCGCTCGGCTCCGTACTGCTCGGACTCGCCCTCGCCTGGCTGGCGCTCCGCTCGCTGCCGGACCGGCTCCCGTCCCGCCGTGCCGTCTTCACCACCGGCGCTCTGGGAGGCCTGTTCGGCGCGTATCTCATGCACTCGGTGCTGGGTCCGGGCCATGTCGTGGCCACGCTGGTCGGCTCGGCGCTGATCGGGGCCGTGACGCTCTCGCTGCTGATCCGCCCCCGCAGCCGCCCTCTGAGCCGATCAGCGGCGGCCTGAGGCCGGCCCGGCGGGCCGGCCCCGATGATCCGGCTACGCGGCCAGTCCCAGCGCGGCCATCCGCTTGGTGTGCGCCTCGGTGATCCGCGAGAACATCCGCCCGACCTCGGCCAGGTCGAAGCCGTCGGCCACGCCGCCGACGAGCATCGTCGACAGCGCGTCGCGGTCGGCCACCACCCGCTGGGCCTGGGAGAGCGCCTCGCCCATCAGCCGGCGCGCCCAGAGCGCGAGCCGGCCGCCGACGCGCGGGTCCGCCTCGATCGCGGCGCGCACCTTCTCGACGGCGAAGTTGCCGTGCCCGGTGTCGTCGAGCACGGCCAGGACGAGGGAGCGGGTGTCCGAGTCGAGCCGGACCGCGACCTCCCGGTAGAAGTCGCTGGCGATCGAGTCGCCGACGTACGCCTTGACCAGACCCTCCAGCCAGTCCGACGGCGCGGTCTGGCGGTGGAAGTCGTCGAGTGCCTTGGCGAAGGGCTCCATGGCGCCGGTCGGCTCCACGTCGACCGCGGTCAGCCGGTCGGTCAGCCGCTCGAAGTGGTGGAATTCGGCGGAGGCCATCTTCGCCAGTTCCGCCTTGTCGGCCAGCGTCGGCGCGAGTTTGGCGTCCTCGGCGAGCCGCTCGAAGGCCGCCAGCTCCCCGTACGCGAGTGCTCCCAGCAGGTCCACGACCGCTGCCCGGTACTGCGGCTCCGCGGAAGCGGTGGCCCAGTCCTGGGCGGCGATTCCGGTGGGTTCGGAGGTTTCAGTGGCGTTGTCAGGCGTCTCCATGAAGCGCAGAATAGCCCGCCCGGCGGGGGACGGAAGGGCCTGGTCAGCCAGTGACATCACACCGTTCCGATGAATTCGCCCAACACACATGCGCGAATCCGGGGTACAGTGGTATTGCGCCTACTGAGTATTTTGGACGTACCGGTGGCGTGAAAATGGTGAAAACGAATGAGGATGCCCGGTCGGTGGCCCGATCGGCTCCGACCCGACAGCCCTCCACGCGGGGCGTACGACACGTACGACCGCAGATGAGGGGCCCCCTCAGCGGCACGAGCGCTCGAGCGACGGCAGTGGTCCCGCGCCACCCGGCCCATCCACGGCCGGATGACCAACCCCGGCACGGTACGACCCCCAGCGTTCGCCTCGGGCCGCGTCTCACAGAAGAGGCAGCACCCTGACTACGTTTCGTGAACTCGGGATTCTTCCCGAGACGGCCGAGGCCCTTGAGGCCGTCGGCATTGTGTCCCCGTTCCCCATCCAGGAGATGACGCTCCCCGTCGCGCTCTCCGGCTCCGATGTCATCGGCCAGGCCAAGACCGGCACCGGCAAGACCCTCGGTTTCGGTCTGCCGCTGCTGGAGCGCGTCACCGTCCCCGCCGACGTCGAGGCCGGCCGGGCGAAGCCCGAGGAGCTGACCGAGGCGCCGCAGGCGCTGGTCGTCGTCCCCACCCGTGAGCTCTGCCAGCAGGTCACCAACGACCTGCTGACCGCCGGCAAGGTGCGCAACGTCCGCGTTCTCGCGATCTACGGCGGTCGCGCGTACGAGCCGCAGGTCGAGGCCCTGAAGAAGGGCGTCGACGTGATCGTCGGCACCCCGGGCCGCCTGCTCGACCTGGCCGGACAGCGCAAGCTCGACCTCTCGCACGTCCGTGCGCTGGTGCTCGACGAGGCCGACGAGATGCTCGACCTGGGCTTCCTGCCCGACGTCGAGAAGATCATCACGATGCTTCCGGCGACGCGCCAGACGATGCTGTTCTCGGCGACGATGCCGGGCGCCGTCATCGGCCTCGCGCGCCGCTACATGTCGCAGCCGACGCACATCCGCGCCACCTCGCCCGACGACGAGGGCGCGACCGTCGCGAACATCTCGCAGCACGTCTTCCGGGCCCACTCGATGGACAAGCCGGAGATGGTCTCCCGCATCCTGCAGGCCAACGGCCGCGGGCTCGCGATGATCTTCTGCCGTACCAAACGCACGGCGGCCGACATCGCCGAGCAGCTGGAGAAGCGCGGCTTCGCGTCCGGCGCGGTCCACGGCGACCTCGGCCAGGGCGCCCGTGAGCAGGCGCTGCGCGCCTTCCGCAACGGCAAGGTGGACGTGCTCGTCTGCACCGACGTCGCGGCACGCGGCATCGATGTCGAGGGTGTGACCCACGTCATCAACTACCAGTCGCCGGAGGACGAGAAGACGTACCTCCACCGCATCGGCCGGACCGGTCGCGCGGGTGCCAAGGGCATCGCGATCACGCTGGTCGACTGGGACGACATCCCGCGCTGGCAGCTGATCAACAAGGCGCTCGACCTGAAGTTCCCGGACCCGGTCGAGACGTACTCCACCTCGCCGCACCTCTTCGAGGAGCTCGACATCCCGGCCGGCACCAAGGGTGTCCTGCCGCGCGCCGAGCGGACCCGGGCGGGTCTGCGGGCCGAGGAGATCGAGGACCTCGGCGAGACGGGCGGCCGCGGCCGCAAGTCCGCCGCGGCCCCGGCGCCCGCCGTCCGCGAGGAGCGTGCGCCGCGCACGCCGCGTCAGCGCCGTCGCACCCGGGGCGGCTCCGCCGTCTCCGACGCGGTGGCCGCCGCCGCGGTGCCGGCCCCGGCCACCGAGGCCGACGACGCCCCGGCGGAGCCGCGTACGCCGCGTCGCCGTCGCCGCACCCGGGTCGGTGCGGCGGAGGCCGCCGCCGAGGCCGTGGTGAGCACGGTGGAGGCCGTGGTCGAGGTCGTGGTGGAGCCGAAGGCGGCCAAGGCCGCCAAGGCCGCGCCGGTCGAGGCCGAGCCCGTGGCCGAGACCAAGCCGCGCCGCCGCCGGGCCCGTGTGGTCAAGCCGGCCGAGGACGAGGTCGACTTCCAGATCGCCCCGGTCTCCGAGCCGGTCGCCGAGACGAAGACGGTGACCAAGCCGCGTCGCCGGGCCCGTGTGGTCAAGCCGGCCGAGGACGAGGTCGACTTCCAGATCGCCCCGGTCTCGGAGCCGGTCACCGAGACCAAGCCGCGTCGCCGCACCCGTGCGGCCGCCAAGCCGAAGACGGAGACCGTGGCCGAGGCCCCGGCCGCCGAGGAGGCCGAGGCGAAGCCGCGCAGGCGTCGGGCGCCGCGTGCGGCCGCCGCCGCCAGGACCGAAGGCTGAGCAGCAGCCGACAACGCCGGACGGGCCCGAGGACATCCTCGGGCCCGTCCGGCGTTCGTGCGCCGTCCCCCGCTGCCCGTGGGACGTGCCACGGCATAACCTCGTCCCATGAGCCGGCCGCACACCTTCACCCCGCCCCCCTGCGCCCACGCCCACCAGCTGCGCACCTCGCGCGGTGACTTCGCCGTGCTGGACGCCTCGCCGCCCGGTGCCGTCCGCGGCACCGCCCTCCTGCTGCCCGGCTACATGGGCAGCAAGGAGGACTTCGTGGCGCTGCTCGAACCGCTCTCGGCCGCCGGTTACCGGACCGTCGCCGTGGACGGCCGCGGACAGTACGAGACGGACGGGACGGACCGTCAGGAGGATTACGCACAGGGCGAGTTGGCCCGCGATGTGCTCGCTCAGGCCACCGCGCTCGGCGGCGCGGGCACCGTACATCTGCTGGGGCACTCGCTCGGCGGGCAGATCGCCCGCGCCGCCGTGCTGCTCGACGCCTCGCCGTTCCGTTCGCTGACGCTCATGTCGTCGGGGCCCGCCGAGGTCGTCGAGGCCCAGCAGCTCAAGGTGAAGGTCCTCGGCGACGCACTCGCAACGATGAGCATGGCCCGGGTCTGGGAGGCGATGCGCGCCCTCGACCCGCCGGAGGAGGTGGCATCGGCGAACGGCGAGGCGCTGCGCCGGCGCTGGCTGCGCCACCGGCCGGCCCAGCTGATCACCACCGGACGCCTGCTGGTGACCGAGCCGGACCGGGTGGCCGAACTCGCCGCCGTACCGCTCCCGGTCCATGTGCTCTCCGGCGAGCGCGACGACACCTGGCCGGTGCCGCTGCTCGACGACATGGCGCGGCGGCTCGGCGCGCACCGCACCCGGATCGCGGGCGCCGAGCACTCTCCCAACACGGACCGCCCGCAGGAGACGGCGGCCGCGATCGCCACGTTCTGGGACAGCCTGTAGGACCTGGGCCGCGAGGGCTCAGTACTGCGACTGGAGGTGCTGCCAGAAGCCGTCGCGCAGGGCCCGCCGCAGGTGTGCGTGGCCGCGCAGCGAGTGCTGGAGCAGCCGTTCGGCCTCGACCAGCAGGTCCTGGTCGACGGAGCCCGGCAGATACGGATGGCCGGGCAGCAGGTCGGCGAGCGACTCGCGGCCCCGGGCGGCCAGCCAGGCCGCGGCGATCTGCGCGCCGACGAAGCGGACGTCCTCGCGCGCGGGCGCGGGGGTGTCGTCCTCGTAGGTGGTGACAGGGCGTCTGGTGACGTAGGGGCGGCAGAAGTCCAGGTCGAAGGTGCGCTGGCTGTCGACCTCCCAGAGCAGCGGTTCGGCCTGATTGCGCCCCTCCCCCGCCTCGATGCCCCACAGGTGCACCCGGGCCCCGTAGCCCTGCGCCGCCTCCACCGCGGAGACCAGGTCCTCGTCGCCGCCGACCAGTGCCGCGTCGCTGATGGCGCGGTGCCGGGCGAGCGATTCGAGGTCGGTGCGGATGAGTGAGTCGACGCCCTTCTGCTGGTTGTTGGCGTTGAGGTTGCCGAGTCTGACCTTGACGTCGGGGAGTTCGGCGATGGACTGCTGCTCGACGGTGTGGATGCGCCGCCTGGCTCCGTCGTACCAGTACACGCGGAGCAGTCTGCTGTCCGCGAAGATCGTCCGGGCCTTGTCGATGAAGGCCTCGATCAGCCCTTCCGCGTCGAGGTCGAAGGAGCGGCGGTCCTCGGTGCCGGTGACGAGCAGTCCGGCCGCGGCGTACACATAGCCCGCGTCCACGAAGATCGCGTGGGTCGAGGGGGTCTTCGACACCTCGGCGAGCATGCGCTGGAGCAGCTCGTTGGTGCGGTCCAGGCGCTCGCGGATCTCTGCCTCGTTCATTCGGGCCTCGTCGTGGACCTTGTCGCCCGCGCATGCTCGGTGACCTGCTGATACTTAGACATCCAAAAAATTTCCTTAGCGTAGGGAATGTTTGCAGGAAGCAAGCCGTTGTACACATCGTGGAGCGCAGGACAGGGATGTCCTGGGCTCTCATCCTTGCGGACGGGTCACCCGTCCTCCCAGTAGTTCTCCAGCAGGAGGATCAGACGAAGGGAAGCCCTATGCGCTTCGAGATCATGCGACTCGACGATGTCGACGGTACCGCCGTGGACAGCACCGTCGTGGACGCCGCCTCCGTCAACCGGATCGTGCAGCAGGCCGCAGCCGTGGGCCAGCGCATCTATATCCGCCCGGCCGAAAACTCGGCTTCGTAACGCACGACGACGCTCAAAGACGAAGCGCCCCCGTACGGAAGGC
>NZ_ML123044.1:738354-751751 GCF_003846175.1 Streptomyces sp. ADI95-17
AGGTCCGTACGGGGGCGCTGTGGCGTCCGGGAGGGCCGTCAGGCGTTCTGGATGACCTGGGTGACGCCGTTGATGATCTGCTGTACGGCGATGGCGGAGAGCATCATTCCGGCCAGCCTGGTCACCAGCACGACGCCGCCGTCCTTGATGACCCGGATGATCAGCAGCGAGTAGCGCATGGTCAGCCAGAGCACGATGTGCATGGCGACGATCGCCGACCAGACCGAGATCTGGCTGCCCACGCTGTCGGCGTGCTGCACCGCCAGGATCACCGACACGATCGCGCCGGGCCCGGCGAGCAGCGGCATGCCCAGCGGCACGAGCGCCACATTGACGTCCTTGGTCTGGGTCGGCTCGTCGGTCTTGCCGGTGAGCAGATCGAGCGCGATCAGCAGCAGGAGCAGTCCGCCCGCGATCATCAGGGCGGGTACGGAGACATGCAGATAGTCGAGGATCTGCTGGCCGAGCACGCCGAAGACGGCGATCACGCCGAAGGCGACGGCGACCGCCTGCAACGCCATTCTGCGCTGCATCTTGGCGGGTCGGCCCGCGGTGAGCGCGAGGAAGATCGGGGTGATCCCGGGGGGATCCATAATCACAAAAAGCGTGAGAAAAAGGGATCCGAAGACAGCGACGTCGAACACAGTGAGCCTTGCGAGAAGAGAGAAACGGCCTGAAGGAGCGCACCCCGAAGCCATGACGGCGGCCCGGCGGCCGGGTGCGTGGAAGTGGAACGTGAAGGTGGAGGGACGGCGGTACGTGTACGGGTCCGTGCTCCGGCCCCGACGCGTGCGTCGTTACGCGGGGCCGCGCCCGCCGGCGCCCGGCACCGGGAAGGCTCCCGTGGCGCGCCGGGTGATCTCGCCGTAGATCTCGGGGTCGGTGGTGTACTCGCCGAGCCCGACGGTCTTGCGGCGGCCGTGATAGTCGCTGGACCCGGTCGTCAGCAGCCCCAGATCGCGGGCGAGCCCGCGCAGCCTGGCCCGGGTCGGCTCGTCGTGGTCCATGTGGTCGACCTCGATGCCGTCGAGCCCCGCGGCGGCGAGCCGCGCCATCGACGACTCGGGCACCACCTCGCCGCGCTTGACGGCGGCCGGGTGCGCGAAGACGGTGACGCCGCCGGCGGCCTTGACCAGCCGGATCGCGTCGAAAGGATCGAGCTCGTGCTTCTCGGCGTAGGCGCGCCCGCCGTCCGCGAGCCATTGGGGCGTGAAGGCGTCGGAGACGGTCTCGACGACGCCGAGCTCGACGAGTGCGGTGGCGACGTGCGGCCTGCCGACCGATCCGTCCCCGGCGATCCTGGCGACCTGCTCCCACTCGACGGGCACGCCGAGCTCCTGGAGCTTGCGCACCATGGTGCGGGCGCGCGGCACCCGGTCGTCGCGTACGAGTTCGCGTTCGCGGGCCAGCTCGGGCTCGTCGGGGTCGAAGAGGTACGCCAGCATGTGCAGGCCCACGCCGTCGATCCGGCAGGAGAGCTCGGCGCCGGTGACGAGGGTGAGCCCCTCGGGGAGGGCGGCGGCCGCCTCGGCGTGACCGCGCACGGTGTCGTGGTCGGTGAGCGCGACGACGTCCAGGCCCGCGGCGGCGGCGTTCGCCACCAGCTGCGCGGGGGTGTCCGTGCCGTCCGAGGCGGTGGAGTGGGTGTGCAGGTCGATGCGCACGACGCTTACTCCAGTGCTCGGGGCGGGTCAAGGGGACGTTCTAGGATAACCGCCGTTCGAGCGGCGCCCGGCCGGGCGCGAGGCCCCGGCAGCGGCCCTCAGCCGAGCAGCCGGGGGGTGAGCGCCCCGCAGGGCACGAGCTCCATCTCGTCCCCGGCCTCGCGCAGATCGGCGAGCACCAGCTCGTCGTACATCAGGAGTCCGGACTGCTCGGGCCAGACGATCGCCCAGAGCCAGAGCCCGCGCGCCTCGCCCGCGAAGACCGCCCGGTCGGCGGGGGCACCCTTGACGTGCCACAGCGGGGTGGGGCGTCCGGCGGCGAGCATCTTGACGTCCGGCGGGCCCTCGATGTCCAGATGCGGGCCGGGGTCGGGGCCGTCGATCCCCGCGTAGCGCGCTCCGAGCCCGATGCCGAGCTCCTCGGTGACGAGCAGCAGTTCGCCGATGCCGCCGACGGGGCCGGGGCCGGAGCAGGCGACGGCGGTGGCCCGGCCGCCGCTGCGGTCGTCACCCGCGCTCGCCACCCCGGTGAACAGCCAGCCCACCGGCAGTGGCCAGGGCATCCAGACCGGGACCTGGGCTCGGCGCACCACCGCCCCCAGCGCTTCGACGCTGGGCGGGACGACCGGCTGGACCGGCTGCACGCTGCCGTGCACGGCGCACTGCCAGGTGTCGGCGAACAGACCGGGTGCTCTGACCCGGCCTCCGCACTTCGGGCAACTGGGTTCGCCCCTCATAGCGACCAACGGTCCTCCAGGACCGTCGCCGCGTCAAGGAAGATCACCCGTCCGCAGCGCGGCTCCACCTGCGGAAATAGATGTAACTTGCACTCATTAGGTTCTCTAACTTATTCTATGCATATCGCAACTATCTAGTGGAGAGCGAGAAGACCCATGCAGGGAGAGGATCCGTTCGATCAGGGCGCGGGCAGCATCCTGCGCCAGCCGAAGGCCGTCTGGGCCACGGCGGGCGCCTCCGTTGTCGCGTTCATGGGAATCGGCCTGGTGGACCCGATTCTGCCGTCCATCGCCAAGGGCCTGGAGGCGACGCCGAGCCAGGTGTCCCTGCTCTTCACCTCGTACTTCCTGATCACCGCCGTGGCGATGCTGGTCACCGGCTTCGTGTCCAGCCGGATCGGCGGCCGCAAGACGCTCCTGGCCGGCCTCGCGCTCGTCGTGGTCTTCGCCGCGCTCTCCGGCACCTCGTCCTCGGTCGGCGAACTCGTCGGGTTCCGGGCCGGCTGGGGGCTGGGCAACGCGCTCTTCGTGTCGACCGCGCTGGCCGTGATCGTCGGCGCGGCGGCCGGCGGCAGCTCGGCGGCGATCCTGCTCTACGAGTCGGCGCTCGGCCTCGGCATGGCCTGCGGGCCGCTGGTCGGCGCGCTGCTCGGTGACGCCAGCTGGCGCTACCCGTTCTTCGGCACGGCCGCGCTGATGGCCATCGGCTTCATCTGCATCACGGCGTTCCTGAAGGAACAGCCCAGGCCGGCCAGGAAGACCTCGCTGCTCGACCCGATCAAGGCGCTCGGCCACGGCGGGCTGGCCTCGGTGGCGACCTCTGCGTTCTTCTACAACTACTCGTTCTTCACGATCCTGGCGTTCACACCGTTCGTGCTGAACATGACGCCGTACAAGTCGGGCGCGGTGTTCTTCGCCTGGGGCCTGCTGCTCGCGGTCTTCTCGGTGCTGGTCGCCCCGCGGCTCCAGGAGCGCTTCGGCTCGCTGAAGGTGCTCGGCGCCTCGCTGGTGCTGCTCGCCGTCGACCTCCTGGTCCTGGGCTACGGCGACCACACCACCGCCATCGTCTGCACGATCGTCTCCGGCGCCTTCATCGGCATGAACAACACCGTCTACACGGAGCTGGCGCTCGGTGTGTCCGACGCACCGCGCCCGGTGGCGAGCGCCGGCTACAACTTCGTCCGCTGGTTCGCCGCGGCCGCCGCCCCGTACCTCGCGCCGAAGATCGAGGAGTGGAGCAACATCCACATCCCGTTCGTGGTCGCCGCGGTCACGGCCGTGGCCGGTGCGATCGTCGTCTGGATCCGGCGTTCGGCGCTGACCCACGAGGCGGCGGAGCTGGAGCCGAAGCACGTGACCGAGGACAGTGTCACGGTCTTCGCCGACTGACCTCCCCGCCCCCGCACCGGCCCCGCCCGCGGCTCCCCCTCCTGGCCGCGCGGCGGGGCTTCCCCGTGCCTCCGGCGGCGCGGACCGATCCGGCCGGACGGCCAGCGGATCAGTCCAGGGGTACGGAGCCACGCAGCGGATCGCGCAGGTCCGTACCGTGCGAGAGCCACCGTTCCTGGAGCTCCTGCGCCCCCCTGACCCGCTTCCACGCGGCCTCGTTGTTCGTCATCGGCAGCAGCGGCAGGAACCGCACCGGCTCCATGGGCGCGTCCAGCTCCAGGTCCTCCACCAGACCGCCCGGCTCGGCGACCAGCACCGAGCTGAACGGCGCCCCGGGCCACAGCGGCTCACCGACCTCCAGCGAGGCACCCGGCGCCACGACCACCCCCTCGACCTGCGGGGAGGCCGCCAGCACGGCGAGCGGGCGGAGCACCTTGTCGGTGTCGGCGAGTCCGGCGCGTACGGAGATGACCAGTTCGGCGCGCGGCCCCTTCACCGGGTCGGCGAGGACCGCGGTCGGGTCGGCCATCGGCTGCGCCGACATGCCGAGCGTGGCGTAGCGCACCACATCGCCGTCGACGAAGCGGAGCACCTCGATCCGGTCCGTGCCGAGGAACGTCACCGCCGCGCGCGCGTCCGGTTCACCGAGGGCCGTCAGCAGCCGGGCCTCGACCAGAGCAAGAATTTCTCCCATCCCGCGAGCATAGGACGCGTATGGAACGGGCAAAGTAAGGGATTGGCCGTCAGTCGGCTGATAGTCTTGGCCGCTGGTCGGGGCAGCACGCAGAAGCGTCGCTCTCAGCCCCGACGACACGTCATCCCCCAAGGGGGACCGGCTGGAGGAGGTGGGGCTGCAATGGATCGAAGTCGATCGTGCAGTACCAACCGCTCTTCCGCCCTCCACCTTTCCCGGTGATCTGAAGCCTCCCGAGCCTCCCGGTCGAGGCCCATGGCTTTGCGCACGACGGAAGAGCACTCCTTTTTTGCCTGTCTGTAGCGAACGCCGTCGTCGTGCCGCTGCGGTGCCGCCCGCTTTGCGGACGTGAGCACACGTCCCCATTCCGGGCTGTTCCACGTGCCCGCCGACGGCCCTCCGTGAAGGAGCCAGCCATGTCGATGATCCGCGACCTGCGCGCCGCCGTGCGCCCGTCCCTGCGCAAGAGCAACGCCCTGCACAACGCCTACGACACCACCCGTGACCCGTCCGCCTCCAGCGCGGTCGTCGACTGCGCGGTCTACCGCGACGGGCGGCGCCTGGAGAGCGGCAACTGCCGCACACCGCACGAGGCGATGCTCCAGGTGCGGGAGGAGGGCGGTTTCGCCTGGATCGGACTGCACGAGCCGACCGAGGAGGAATTCGCCGGTATCGCCCGGGAGTTCGGGCTGCACCCGCTGGCCGTCGAGGACGCCGTCCACGCCCACCAGCGGCCGAAGCTGGAGCGGTACGACGACACGCTCTTCACCGTCTTCAAGACCATCCACTACGTCGAGCACGCCGAACTCACCGCCACCAGCGAGGTGGTGGAGACCGGCGAGGTGATGTGCTTCACCGGCCGGGACTTCGTCATCACCGTGCGGCACGGCGGCCACGGCTCGCTGCGCGCGCTGCGCCACCGGCTGCAGGACGACCCCGAGCTGCTCGCCAAGGGCCCGTCCGCGGTGCTGCACTCCATCGCCGACCATGTCGTCGACGGCTACATCGCGGTGGCCGGGGCCCTGCAGGACGACATCGACGAGGTGGAGATCGAGGTCTTCTCCACCCCGGCGAAGGGCAGCCCGCGCGGTTCCGACGCCGGCCGGATCTACCAGCTCAAGCGTGAGGTCCTGGAGTTCAAGCGGGCGGTGTCGCCGCTGCTGCGGCCGATGCAGCTGCTGAGCGAGCGGCCCATGCGGCTGATCGACCCGGACATCCAGAAGTACTTCCGTGACGTCGCCGACCACCTGGCACGGGTGCACGAGGAGGTCATCGGCTTCGACGAACTGCTGAACTCGATCCTCCAGGCCAACCTGGCGCAGGCGACCGTCGCGCAGAACGAGGACATGCGCAAGATCACGTCCTGGGCGGCCATCGTCGCCGTACCGACGATGATCTGCGGCGTCTACGGCATGAACTTCAAGCACATGCCGGAGCTGGGCTGGCGGTACGGCTACCCGATGGTGCTGGGCTTCATCGGCGTGGTCTGTTTCTCCATCCACCGCATGCTCAAGCGCAACGGCTGGCTCTGATCCCGGCCCCGGTGCGCCTCCCATAGAGTTCGGGCATGACTGCTGCTGCCGCTGACGTGCCACTGGGCCGCGCCCTCGTCGAGGAGGCCACCAAGAAGTCGGGCCTGATCTGGGTGCGGGGCACCGGGCCCGCCCGGGCGCTGTGGCACGTATGGCACGAGGGCGCGGCGCATCTGGTCGGGGACGGCCCCGGCGAGCAGCCGCTGCCGGCCGGGCTCACCGACGGGTCCGCCGCCGAGGTGACCGTGCGCAGCAAGGACAAGGGCGGCCGGCTGATCGCCTGGACGGCCGCCGTGACGCAGCTCGCCCCGCACTCCGAGGAATGGGAGGCCGCGGTCGCCGAACTCAAGAGCAAGCGGCTGAACGCACCGGACGCCGAGCAGCTGACGGAGCGGTGGGCGCGCGAGTGCCGGGTGCTGCGGCTGACGCCCGGCGAGTTCCGTACGGAGCTGCCGGACGGCTCGCTGGCCGCGGCGCCGCTGCCGACGCCCGCGACCACGCGACGGCCGGTGCCCGCGGGGCTGCCGCGACTGCTGAAGCGGGGACGCAAGGGCTGAGGGCCGGGGCACAAGGGCTGAGGGCCGGGACACAAGGGCTGAGGGCCGGGACACAAGGCCCCGAGGGCGCGGCGGCCCCCGGGCCCCCGCCCCCGTCCGTCAGGACGAGGTCTTGGGCAGCTGCTTCCCGTAGTCGACCGTGTCCCCCTGCGCCGGCGCCTCCAGCGCGAAGTCCTTGCCCCAGTCCGACAGGATGACGGTCCCCCCGCCACCACCGCGCGCGAACCGCAGCGGATACGCCGTGCCCTCCAGCGATACGTCGAGCGTGCCGCCCTCGCCCTTGCCGCCCATGATCTGGATGGTCCGGGCCGCGCCGACCTTCTCCCGGTCGCCCTTGTTGAGGGTGCCGTGCAGCGTGAGCAGGCCGTCGAGCAGGGTCTCCTTGTCCGTGAAGCCGCGCAGCTGCTTGTACGTGGGGTCGTCCTGGGGCACCTTCACGTACTTGTCGTCCAGCTTGTCCGCGGCCGCGCCGCCCGCCGCGCTGTCGGCGCCGGACTTCTCCTCGTGGCTCCAGAACCCGGAGCCCGCCTTCAGATAGAGCTCGTCACCGATCCGCAGCAGCTCGAAGGTGCTGTCCTTCGAGGCCACGGAGCCGGTGCCGCCGTCCTCCTTGAGCTGCATGTTCAGCTTGTATGTGCCGCCCTTGCTGACCAGCGTCCCGGCGAGGCGCACCGCGTCGGCGGCGTCCGCCGCGCCCTGGGCCTTCTTCTCGATCTGGCCGGCGTCCAGCTTGCCGACGCCGTTGGTCCCCTGGTCCGGGTCCTCGCCGCCGCACGCCGTGAGGGTCACGGCCAGCCCCGCACAGAGCAGGGCGGCGAGAGCGGTCCGGCGTCGGGCCCGGACGGGCGGAACGGAAGAGGTCACGGGCGCACTGCCTCTCATCTGCATCGCGGGGGGTGGCAGACGGCAGCGTACCTGTGCCGTGCACGCCTTCCGGCAGGGAGCCGTACGGACGGCTCCACCGGGGCAACCCGGAGCGGTACGGGCTAGCCTGATCCCGTCATAACGGTTGATTGACTGCCAAACGGACCAGCCGGTGAAGTCGTACACGGAAGAAGGAGGCGCACCATGGCGGCAGGCGCCCCCCGGGTGTTCGTCTCGCACCTCGCCGGTGTCCCGGTCTTCGACCCCAACGGCGACCAGGTGGGCCGGGTCCGCGATCTGGTCGCGATGCTCCGGGTCGGCGGCCGGCCGCCCAGGCTGCTCGGGCTCGTCGTCGAGGTGCTCAGCCGCCGCCGGATCTTCCTCCCGATGACCCGGGTGACCGGGATCGAGTCCGGCCAGGTCATCACCACCGGCGTGGTCAACATGCGGCGCTTCGAGCAGCGGCCCACCGAACGTCTGGTGCTCGGCGAGTTCCTCGACCGGCGGGTCCGCCTGGTGGAGACCGGCGAGGAGGTCACCGTCCTCGACGTCTCCGTCCAGCAGCTCCCGGCCCGCCGCGACTGGGAGATCGACAAGTACTTCGTACGCAAGGGCAAGGGCGGGGCGCTGCGCCGCAAGGGCGAGACGCTGACGGTCGAGTGGTCGGCGGTCAGCGGGTTCTCGCTGCAGGAGGACGGGCAGGGCGCCGAATCCCTGGTCGCCACGTTCGAACGGCTGCGCCCGACGGACGTGGCCAACGCGCTGCACCACCTGTCGCCGAAGCGGCGGGCCGAGGTCGCGGCCGCTCTCGACGACGACCGGCTCGCCGACGTCCTGGAGGAGCTGCCCGAGGACGACCAGGTGGAGATCATCGGCAAGCTCCAGGAGGAGCGCGCCGCCGACGTCCTGGAGGCGATGGACCCGGACGACGCGGCCGACCTGCTGTCCGAGCTGCCCGAGGAGGACAAGGAGCGGCTGCTGACGCTGATGCGGCCGGACGATGCGGCCGATGTGCGGCGCCTGATGTCGTACGAGGAGCGGACCGCGGGCGGGCTGATGACCACCGAGCCGATCATCCTGCGGCCGGACGCGACGGTCGCCGACGCGCTCGCCCGGGTCCGGCAGGCGGACCTGTCCCCGGCGCTCGCCGCCCAGGTGTACGTGTGCCGGTCGCCCGACGAGACGCCGACCGGCAAGTACCTGGGCACCGTGCACTTCCAGCGGCTGCTGCGGGATCCGCCGTACGCCCTGGTCAGCTCGATCGTGGACAGCGATCTCATCCCCCTGGCCCCGGACACCCCGCTGTCGGCCGTGACGAGCTATCTGGCCGCGTACAACCTGGTCTCGGTGCCCGTCGTCGACGAGAGCGGCTCGCTGCTCGGTGCGGTGACGGTCGACGACGTGCTCGACCACCTGCTGCCCGAGGACTGGCGGGAGACGGATTTCCACAGCGAGGAGGGGGTGGCCGGTGGCCGCTGAGGAACGCACCAGGACGACGCCGGTGGGGGCCTCGGGCATCGCGCGCCCGCCCCGCTCCCGGCTGGACCAGCCGAAGGACCCGCGCCGACGGATGCTGCCCGACTACGACCCCGAGGCGTTCGGCCGGTTCTCCGAGCGGATCGCCCGCTTCCTGGGCACCGGACGGTTCATCGTCTGGATGACGCTGGTCATCATCGTCTGGGTGGTGTGGAACGTCTTCGCGCCCGAGCACTGGCGGTTCGACCAGTACCCGTTCATCTTCCTGACGCTGATGCTGTCGCTCCAGGCCTCGTACGCGGCGCCGCTGATCCTGCTCGCGCAGAACCGGCAGGACGACCGCGACCGGGTCACCCACGAGCAGGACCGCAAGCAGAACGAGCGCTCCATCGCGGACACCGAGTACCTCACCCGGGAGATCGCCTCGCTGCGGATGGGGCTCGGCGAGGTCGCCACCCGCGACTGGATCCGCTCCGAGCTGGAGGACCTCGTGAGGGACCTGGACGACCGCCGGGCCGTGTTCGCGGCCGAGAGTGACGAAGACCGCTGACGGGTGCTACTCGCGCGTAGCAACAAGCGCCGTAACATCGTCCGTATGGCTACGGAAGACGCGGTGCTTGAAGCACTGGCGACAGTGAACGACCCGGAGATCCACCGCCCGATCACCGAACTCGGCATGGTGAAATCGGTCGAGATCGATGCTGACGGTGCGGTCGCTGTCACGGTCTATCTCACGGTCTCAGGCTGTCCGATGCGCGAGACGATCACCAAGAACGTGACGGACGCGGTGGCCCGCGTCGAGGGCGTCTCGCGGGTCGATGTGACGCTCGACGTGATGAGCGACGAACAGCGCAAGGAGCTCGCTTCCTCGCTGCGCGGCGGCACGGCGGAGCGCGAGGTGCCGTTCGCCAAGCCCGGCTCGCTGACCCGGGTCTACGCGGTCGCGTCCGGCAAGGGCGGCGTCGGCAAGTCGTCGGTGACGGTGAACCTGGCGGCGGCGATGGCCGCCGACGGTCTCAAGGTCGGCGTCGTGGACGCGGACATCTACGGGCACAGCGTGCCGCGGATGCTCGGCGCGGACGGCAAGCCGACCCAGGTCGAGAACATGATCATGCCGCCGTCCTCGCACGGCGTGAAGGTCATCTCCATCGGCATGTTCACCCCGGGCAACGCCCCGGTGGTCTGGCGCGGGCCGATGCTGCACCGCGCGCTCCAGCAGTTCCTCGCCGATGTGTACTGGGGCGACCTCGACGTCCTCCTGCTCGACCTGCCGCCGGGCACCGGCGACATCGCGATCTCGGTGGCGCAGCTGGTGCCGAACGCCGAGATCCTGGTCGTCACGACCCCGCAGCAGGCGGCGGCCGAGGTCGCCGAGCGGGCCGGTTCGATCGCCGTGCAGACCCACCAGAAGATCGTCGGTGTCGTCGAGAACATGTCGGGCATGCCGTGCCCGCACTGCGACGAGATGGTCGATGTGTTCGGTACCGGCGGTGGCGCGCGGGTGGCCGAGGGGCTGACGAAGACGGTCGGCGCCGAGGTACCGGTGCTCGGTTCCATCCCGATCGACGTACGGCTGCGTGAGGGCGGCGACGAGGGCAAGCCGGTCGTCCTGTCCGACCCCGACTCCCCGGCCGGCAAGGCGCTGCGCACCATCGCGGACAAGCTGGGCGGCCGTCAGCGCGGCCTGTCGGGCATGTCGCTGGGCATCACCCCGCGCAACAAGTTCTGAAACGGCGGGCGGTGACCGGCCCGGGGGCCGGTCACCGCTCCGTGTTCCGCGTGCGTATCCGTACTGTGCGTACGTCTCCGTACTACGCGTACGTCGTGATGTCGCCGATCACCGAGAAGCCCAGCCCGTACGCACTCATCCCGCGCCCGTAGGCGCCGATGTACACCCCGCCGAGCGCCGATCCGGCCAGCACCCAGCCGTATTCGGACTCGCGGTAATGGAAAGGCACGGGGACGCCGTCCACCGGCAGTGAGAGCACCGACCACGCGGGGCCGTCCAGGTCGTCGGCGAGTTCGAACGCCGTCTCCGTCTGCTGGTCCAGCCAGTCGTCGCGCAGCGCATGGTCCATCTGCGGCGGCCAGGTGCAGGCGAGCAGGCCGGACCCGGCCAGCCAGGCCGCGGAGGACACCGTGGTCGCGTCCAGCACTCCCGTGCCGTCGCCGCTGCGCCGCACCGGGCTGCTGGCCATCGACACGACGACGGCGAACCGTTGCTTCTCGGTGCCCGCGTCGGCCCGGACCGACGGTTCGTCACCGTGCCCGATCGAACCGTGCTGCACCGTGCCGTCCGCCGCGGTGCCGACCTGCATCAGCCGGCGCGGCCCGGTGAAGGCCTCGTCCAGTCCGTACCAGGGGAACGTGGCCGCCAGATAGCCGTCGACAGTGCGCCGGGCCGCCGGCATCCCCTCTGCCGTGACTGTGTTCGGCGCATCTTCCGCGCCCACCCGACTTGTCGTCTCCATCTGCCCGGCCGCCTCCTCGATCCGTTGGGTCCGGAGCGGCCCGCCCCCCAACGGGCGTACTCACAACCGGACAGATGGAGAATAGCCATAGCCTCCGGACGAGCCGGGATTGGCGGGGGGTCAGGTGGCGTCGGCGTCGAACGGCGGCCGGTCGTCCTTGGCGGGCTGGTCACGCTTCTTGAGCAGGTCCGGAGCACCGGCGGAGCCATTGGCGGCGGTGATCGCGGAGCCGCTCGACACGCTGGCCCGGGAGTCCTCGGACTCCACTTCCTTGCTCTCGCGACCGTTCACCGCGTCGGTCACCTCGGCCAGGTCCTTGCGGAGGTCGAAGCTCTCGCGGATCTCCTTCAGCCCCAGATCGTCGTTGCCGTCCATGAGCTGCTTGCGGACGAACGTCTTGGGGTTGAGGTCCTCGAACTCGAAGTCCTTGAACTCCGGGCCGAGCTCCGTGCGGATGTCTTCCTTGGCGCTCTCCGAGAACTCGCGGATCTTGCGGATGAAGCGCGAGGCGTCCTGGATAACCTTCGGCAGCTTGTCCGGGCCGAAGATCAGCACGCCCAGAACCGCGAGCGTCACCAGCTCGAGTGCGCCTATGTCATTGAACACCCTGTTGCCCTTCGTGTTCTCCGAGACCATGTCGGTCGAGGTCCGGACCCGGCCCACGGTACCCGTCGGAACTGTCCGCGCGGTAGCGTCCCGGGCCCGTCACGTGCCGCTTGCGGAGCCGAGTGTCAAAGAGATGGACAGGTCTTTACCACCGCGGGTCAGCGCGAGGTCCAGACGGTCGCCCGGACGGTGCGCGCGGATCTTCACGATCAGCTCCTCACCACTGTGCACGCGCTGTCCGTCGACCTCGGTGATGACGTCCCCGGGCCTGATCCCGGCCTTGGCACCGGGCCCGCCCGGCGTCACCGCGGACTTGCCCTCGGCGCCCTTCGACCCGACCCTGGCGCCGTCCCCGGTGTACTTCATGTCGAGCGTGACACCGATCACGGGGTGGGTGGCCCTGCCGGTGTTGATCAGCTCCTCGGCGACCCGCTTGCCCTGGTTGATCGGGATGGCGAAGCCGAGGCCGATGGAGCCCGCCTGCCCGCCCTCCTCGGACGCGCCGCTGTCGGCGGCCCGGATGGCGCTGTTGATGCCTATGACATGGGCGTCGGCGTCGACGAGCGGACCGCCGGAGTTGCCGGGGTTGATCGGCGCGTCGGTCTGCAGCGCGTCGACGTAGCTGATGTCGCTGCCGTCGCCCTTCTCGCCGCCCGCGGTGATCGGCCGGTCCTTGGCGCTGATGATGCCGGAGGTGACGGTGTTGGACAGGTCGAAGGGGGCGCCGATGGCCACCACGGGGTCGCCGACCCGCACATTGTCGGAGTTGCCCAGCGGCAGCGGCTTGAGGCCGGAGACCCCGGTGACCTTGACCACGGCCAGGTCGTAGCCGCTGTCCTTGCCGACGACCTCGCCGCGCGCGGTCTCGCCGCCGCTGAACGTGACGGTGATCTCGCCGGCCTGGCCGGCGGGGGCGACGACGTGGTTGTTGGTGAGGATGTGGCCGGAGCCGTCGAGGACGAAGCCGGTGCCGGTGCCGGACTCTGTGGAGCCGCTGACGTGGAGGGTGACCACGCTGGGCAGGGCGCTGGCGGCGATGCCTGCGACGCTGTCCGGGGCGCGGCCGCCGCTGCTGCGGCCGGCCTGCGGGAGTTCGACCTGGGTGAGGCCGCCGTTGCGCTCTATGTAGGCCCCGATGCCGCCGCCGATGCCGCCCGCCACCAGCGCGAGCAGTACCGCGCCGACCAGGAGCGAGCCGCGCCGGTCCTTCTTGCGGCCGGTGTCGGCCCCGAGCGGCGGACCCGGATTGGTGAGCGGCTGCCTGGGCGCGCCCCAGGGGTCGTACTGGAGCCACTGCGTGGATGCCCCGTTGGGCTGCTGGGGCTGCTGGGGCTGGGGCTGAGGCTGCTGGAGTTGCGGCTGAGGCTGCTGCGGCGGCTGCTGGAGTTGCGGCTGGGGGGTGTGGGG
>NZ_ML123044.1:751910-769130 GCF_003846175.1 Streptomyces sp. ADI95-17
TGGGGGCGGGCTGCGTGGGGATGCCCGCGCCGTTCGTCCCCGCGTACTGCGGGGGTACGGGGGTGCCGTGCGCCGGGGTCGGGACCGGTCGCTGCACCGGAGGTGCGGGCGCCCAGGGGCCCGGTCCGCCGTAGGGCGGGGTGCTGTACTCGTCGGGCTCGTGCAGCGGCTTCGTGAGCCGCGCGGCCGGCACGTCGGGCCCCGGCCCGGGGGCCGGGGCGGGCGGCGTGTCGGCCGTGGGCGTCTCCGGCTCCGCCATGCTGCTCCCGGCCGTCGCTTCCGTCGCCGAATCCGCGTCCGGCGCCGCGATCGCGTCCGTCGGTGCATCCGCCGGGTCGGCCGCAGGTGCTGCCGTGTCCGCTACGGGTGTCGGCTCGTCCGGTGCCGTGCGGGTGGTGCGTCCCGGTGTGGGCCTGCTCCACCACTTGGCCTTCGGCCCGGTGGACTTCCCGTCTTCCATGCTCTCCCCGCAACTGCCGCAACTGGCCTCTGCACGCCCCGCCAGGGGCGTCCCTCCCGGAACTGCTCCCGGAATTCAACCAGGTTTGCGAATACTTGCGCAGACCCCGTCGGTCAGCGCCGGGAGGAAAGCGGCAGACCGAGATCGGCGGGGTCGGGGTGCGCCGAGGCCGACGACCGTGCCCAGGGCGGTGGTGACGACTGCGTCCCGGACGGTGCCGTGGAGGGCACCGGGGACTGCGTGCCGAGCCGCCCGAAGGCCTGGGCGAAGAGCGGGGTGGTGCCGGTCGGGCGTATCAGCGGTGGCGCGGACACATTGGTCAGGACGTGCGTGGCGAAGGGGTTCCCCGCGAGGGTCGCGGTGGAGAGCACCGCGGGAGTGGCCGAGGGCGCCGTCGGTGCGACGCTCGGCGCCGTCGACGGGGCGGTGGCGATCGAGCGCTCGCCCGATCCCCTCGCGGCGAGCGTGCCGTGGCTGCCGCCGCCGCGACGGCCGGCCGGGCTGCCGCTCTCGCCGCGCGAAGGCGCGTCGAGCGGGGTCACCGTGTTTCCGGAGCCCGTGGCCCGGGCCGCGGAGCCGGGACCCGCACCCGTGGGCAGGGCACCGCCGAGGGCGATGGCCGCCAGCGAGACGGCGCTCGCCGCCGCGAAGGCGAATCTCCGGCCGCGCCAGGGCGACCGCTCGCCCTCCCGGCCCACCTCGTGGATCCGGAAGCCGGAACGGGAGGGCCCGCCCGGCAGCACGGCGGTCGAGCCGTGCGGGGTGGGGAGGAAGCCGAAGCCGCCGAGCGGCCGGTTCCCCGGCGAGTCCGGGCGGCTGCCGGACGGCTGGATCACGGGGAAGAGCCCGTCGGCGAAGCGCCCGGAGCCGCCGAATGGTCTGTCCGGGCCGTCGTCGTCACCCCCAGGCCCCCCTGGAAGGCCCTGCAGCCGGGCGAGGAACCCCTCGGACGGCGACGGCGGGGCGGACTGGGCGAAGACACTCTTCAGGCGCCGCTGCGCCGCGGCCTCGGCCTTGCACTTGGCACAGGTCGCGAGGTGGGCGAGCACCCGCTCGCGGGCGTCGTGTTTCAGCTCGCCGTCGACGAGCGCGGCGAGGCGGTCCCCCAGGTGTTGTTCCGCGGGGGTCGGATCTGTGCCACTCACGCCGTTCCGCCCTCCCCTGCCAGGATCGCGCCCGCCAGCGAGCGCTGCTCGGCCCGGGCCTCGGGCGAACGGTGCTGCAACGCCTTGCGCAGGTGCGAGCGGCCGCGGTGGATACGGCTGCGCACGGTGCCGAGCTTCACGCCCAGCGTCGCGGCGATCTCCTCGTACGAAAGACCCTCGATGTCGCAGAGCACGACGGCGGCACGGAACTCGGGCGCGAGGGTGTCCAGCGCCTGCTGCACGTCCGCGTCGAAGTGGGTGTCGTTGAAGACCTGCTGCGGGGACGGCTCACGGCTCGGCAGCCGCTCGGCGGCGTCGTCGCCGAGGGAGTCGAAGCGGATCCGCTGCTTACGACGGACCATGTCCAGGAACAGGTTGGTCGTGATGCGGTGCAGCCAGCCCTCGAAGGTGCCCGGCGTGTAGGTCGACAGCGACCGGAACACGCGGACGAAGACCTCCTGGGTGAGGTCCTCGGCATCGTGCTGGTTGCCCGTCAGCCGGTAGGCAAGGCGGTAGACCCTGCCGCTGTGCGTGCTGACGATCTCTTCCCATGAGGGCGGCGTCCACGCCTGGGAGTCCGCATCTGAGGCGAAGGTCGCGGTCGGTGCGGAGTCGTTGGAAGAACGGTCAGCAATGTTGGTCACGGATTTCGGCTCACCCGCCGACCTGAGAAAGCGCCGCAGCACTCCTCCCCGATCCACAGGCGCAGCCGCACCTCCCCTATCGGCTCTGGTGGTGTCCAGTGGAGCCCCTACCATAGCCACCTCGCCCGTTAGCTCCGGATAAGCCTTTTTCCTGCTGGGGCCGGGGATCGCCCCGGGAACCGCCGGCCCGTGGCTCCCGGACCCGATCTGCGGGCCGGATCCACGTGCTCTCCCCTGCCTCCCCATAACGCCCGGTCCCATCTGCGGGTTCCCGGGCGCAGCGGATACAGTCACCGTTGCGCCAACTACGGGGACAGGAGAGGGTCATTACCGCCAACCGGCAGACGAGCTGGGCGTTCGCCGACGCCTTTGTCGCCGAGGACGAAGCACTGCACTGGGCCCGGGACCGGGCCCAGGACGCGGGGCTCCGCTCGGTGTCGCCAGGTACCGGCGCCGCGCTGCGCTTGCTCGCTGCCACGACGGACGCCAAAGCGGTGGCCGAAATCGGCACCGGGACCGGCGTGTCCGGCCTCTATCTGTTGCACGGAATGCGGCCCGACGGCGTGCTGACCACGGTCGACCCGGAGCCCGAGCGCCAGCAGTTCGCCCGCGAGGCGTTCCGGGCCGCGGGGTTCGCCGCCAACCGGGCCCGCTTCATCCCCGGCCGCGCCCTGGACGTACTGCCGCGGCTCGCGGACGGCGGATACGACCTCGTGTTCTGCGACGGCGACCGGCTGGAGAGCCTGGACTGCCTCGCTGAATCGTTGCGCCTGCTGCGCCCGGGCGGCCTGGTCTGCTTCGAGGGCGTCTTCGCGGACGGACGTACGGTCGATTCCGCCGCGCAGCCCGCGGAGGTGCTGCGGCTGCGGGAGCTGCTGCGTGCGGTGCGGGAGAGCCAGGAGCTGATGTCGACGCTGCTGCCGGTGGGCGACGGGCTGCTGTGCGCGGTGCGCAGGGGCTGACGCCCCGGAGCGGGGAGGCTTGTCCCACGGCTCGTGCGTTCGGCCCGTGTGCGGGGTGTCCGGGGGTGTCCTCAATCGCCGGACGGGCTTGATAATCGCCGGACGGGCGTGGTTTTGGTGCCCCGGGCAGCTGGACCGGCTTGATGACGCAGTACTGCCCCGGCACGGACTCCGTGCCGGGGCAGTACTGAAGTGTGGGCGCCTCTGCTCAGCCGACGACCTTCTTGAGGGCATCGCCGAGTGCATCGGCCTCGTCCGGAGTCAGCTCCACGACAAGCCGACCGCCGCCTTCGAGCGGAACGCGCATGACGATGCCCCGCCCCTCCTTTGTCACCTCGAGCGGGCCGTCGCCCGTCCGCGGCTTCATGGCCGCCATGCTCGTTCCCCTTCCTGAAACCAGCTCATCGCAACCGGCGGCCCCATGACAGGCGCTGTGTCACCGGCATCGAACACATTGCTTCAAGGCCATTATCCCGCATCACAGACCCCGATGACCAACATCGGTCTGCATCGCTTGCGCAACGCGCTCTCTCAAAACCACCCAATTCGGCGATCGGCCTGCGATACTCCGCCGCCTGCACCCCCGCATCGGGGCGTAATTGTTAGACGCAGGTCACATGTCGGCGCCCGCCGGAGTCGGCCATGCTTGCCTGGACAGGCATTGCCCGAGGTGCGAAGGGGACAACGAAATGGCCGACCACATGGCGGACAGCGTGCTCTACGAAGTGAGCGACGGACTCGCGACGATCACGATCAACCGTCCCGACGCGATGAACGCCATGAACACCGCGGCCAAGGTGGCCCTCCGGGACGCGCTGCGGTCCGCGGCGGCCGACACCGCCGTACGGGCCGTGCTGCTCACCGCGACCGGGCGGGCGTTCTGCGTCGGCCAGGACCTGAAGGAGCACGTGGCCAAGCTGGAGAGCACCCGCGAGTCGGGCAGCGGCAACGCGCTGAGCACCGTGCGGGAGCACTACAACCCGATCGTGCGGGCCATCACCGAGATGCCCAAGCCGGTCGTCGCCGGGGTCAACGGGGTCGCCGCCGGCGCCGGTTTCGGCTTCGCGCTCGCCTGCGACTACCGGGTGGCCGCCGACACCGCCTCGTTCAACACCTCCTTCGCCGGCGTGGCCCTCACCGCCGACTCGGGCGTCTCCTGGACGCTGCCCCGTCTGATCGGGCAGAGCCGCGCCGCCGATCTGCTGTTCTTCCCGCGCTCGATCTCCGCCCAGGACGCCCATGAGCTGGGCATCGTGAACAAGCTGGTGCCCGCCGCCGACCTGGCCGCCGAGGCCGTCGCCGTGGCCCGCACCCTGGCGGCCGGCCCCACCGTGGCCTACGCCGCGCTCAAGGAGTCCCTGGCCCACGGCGCCGGTCACACGCTGAGCGAGGCGCTGGAGAAGGAGGACGAGCTCCAGACCCGGGCCGGGAGGTCCGAGGACCACACGATCGCGGTGCAGGCGTTCCTGAACAAGGAAAAGCCGAAGTACCTCGGCCGCTAGGCCCCGCAACGCCCCTCGCGGCCCCTGCGGCCCTCACGGTTCCTGCGGCCCTCGCGGTCCCTGCGGCCCCTTACGCGCCGGATCCGCGTGCCACGCAGTCGGCCAGGTGGTCGTCGACCAGGCCGCACGCCTGCATCAGCGCGTAGGCCGTGGTGGGTCCGACGAAGCGCAGCCCGCGCTTCTTGAGGTCCTTGGCCAGTGCGGTGGACTCGAGGGTGACCGCGGGGATGTCTCCGGTGGTGCGCGGGACCGGTCGGGCGGCCGGGTCGGGGGCGTGGGACCAGATCACCTCGTCCAGTTCGCCGGCCGCCCAGCCGGCCAGCACCTTGGCGTTGGCGAGGGTCGCCTCGATCTTCGCCCGGTTGCGGATGATGCCGGCGTCGGCGAGGAGGCGTTCCTTGTCGGCGTCGGTGAACTCCGCGACCGCGGGGATCTTGAACCCGGCGAAGGCGGAACGGAAGCCCTCCCGGCGGCGCAGGATCGTCAGCCAGGACAGGCCCGACTGGAAGGCCTCCAGGCAGAGCCGCTCGAAGAGGGCGTCGTCGCCGTGGACGGGCCGGCCCCACTCGGTGTCGTGGTAGGCGAGGTAGTCCTCGGTGGAGAGCCCCCACGGGCAGCGCAGGCCGCCGTCCGGGGCCGCTTCGGCTCCGCTCATCGCAGGGGCTCCTCTCCCGTGTTCCCGATGGTCCGCGAGTCCTGCTCCGGCGGCTCCCACGGCGCTCTCGGGTGGTCCTCGGGCAGCTCCCGGCCGTGCTGCGGGCGCTCCTGCGGCGGCTCGATCAGATCGGGGCCGCCGACCGCGGTCGCCTGGGCGCCGGCCAGCGCCGATTCCAGCTCCGCGATCCGCGCGTCCCGCTCGGCGAGCTCGGCGCCGAGCCGGTCGAGCGCCTCGTCGACGTCCGTCATGCGGTAGCCGCGTACCGCCACCGGCAGGCGCAGCGCGTCGACGTCCGCGCGGCCGACCGGTCTCGTGACGGGCAGCGGGTCGGCCAGCTGCTCGGGCGCCACGTCCTGCAGGACGGCGCTCTTCCCCCCACCGACCACCGCCAGGGTGACCGCGGCCACGACCACGACCATCGTCACCAGCAAGAACCAGAACACACGCATCTCCCCGGGAGCGGAAACCTGTCCGGCTCCGATCGTGCCATGCGGCACCGACAGCCGGTGTCCGCCGGGCGAGGCACTAGGGTCGCAGGCGGCTCACGGGGCGATCCATCGGGGCTCACGGGGCGGTCTACCAGAAGGAGAAACGCGGTATGCGAAGCGGTGCGCTCAGGCTGGGGCGGCGCGAATTCGGTGCGCACGAGCCGGTGATCATGGCGATCGTGAACCGTACTCCGGACTCCTTCTACGACCAGGGCGCGACCTTCCGGGACGAACCGGCGCTCGCCCGGGTCGAGCAGGCGATCGCGGACGGCGCGGCGATCGTCGACATCGGGGGCGTGAAGGCGGGTCCGGGCGAGGAGGTGACCGCCGAGGAGGAGGCGCGCCGCACGGTGGGGTTCGTCGCGGAGGTGCGCCGCCGCCACCCGGACGTGGTGATCAGCGTCGACACCTGGCGCCACGACGTGGGCGAGGCGGTCTGCGAGGCCGGCGCGGACGTGCTGAACGACGCGTGGGGCGGCGTGGACCCGAAGCTCGCGGAGGTCGCCGCGCGGTACGGCGCGGGTCTGGTGTGCACACACGCGGGCGGCGCCGAGCCGCGGACCCGGCCGCACCGGATCGCGTACGAGGACGTCATGGCGGACATCCTGCGGGTGACGGTGGGACTGGCCGAGCGGGCGGTGGAGCTCGGGGTGCGGCCCGACGGGATCATGATCGATCCCGGTCACGACTTCGGGAAGAACACCCGGCACTCCCTGGAGGCGACCCGCCGGCTCGGCGAGATGACGGAGACCGGCTGGCCGGTGCTCGTCTCGCTGTCCAACAAGGACTTCGTCGGCGAGACGCTCGACCGGCCGGTGAAGGAGCGGGTGATCGGGACGCTGGCGACCACCGCCGTCTCGGCGTGGCTGGGGGCGCAGGTGTACCGGGTGCACGAGGTGGCGGAGACCCGGCAGGTGCTGGACATGGTGGCGTCCATCGCGGGGCACCGGGAGCCGGCCGTGGCACGGCGCGGACTGGCCTGACCCGGGCGCGGCCCGCCGGGCCGCGCCCCGGACGGAACCCACGCCCCGGACCCGGCCCCGGCCGTCGGCCCCGCCCCGGCCCCGCTCCCCGAACGGCTCCTACCGGCCGACCTCCTTCGTCACGAGCTCGACCGCCTCGTCCACGTCGTCGGTGACGTGGAACAGCAGCAGGTCGTGCTCGGACGCCTTGCCCTGCGCCACCACCGTGTTCCGCAGCCAGTCCACGAGACCGCTCCAGTAGGCGGTGCCGAACAGCACGATCGGGAAGCGGGTGACCTTGCCCGTCTGGACGAGGGTGAGGGCCTCGAAGAGTTCGTCCAGGGTGCCGAGCCCGCCGGGCAGTACGACGAAGCCCTGCGCGTACTTCACGAACATCGTCTTGCGGACGAAGAAGTACCGGAAGTTGACGCCGATGTCGACGTGCGGGTTGAGGCCGGACTCGAAGGGCAGCTCGATGCCGAGACCGACCGAGACTCCCTTCGCCTCCCGCGCCCCCTTGTTCGCCGCCTCCATCGCTCCCGGCCCGCCTCCGGTGATGACCGCGAAGCCGGCCTCCACCAGGGCCTTGCCGATCCGTACGCCCGCCTCGTATTCGGGTCCGCCGGCCGGGGTACGGGCGGAGCCGAAGACGCTGATCGCGCTCGGCAGCTCGGCCAGCGCGCCGAATCCCTCGACGAACTCCGACTGGATGCGCATCACCCGCCAGGGGTCGGTGTGCACCCACTCGGAGTCGCCCTCGGTGTCCAGCAGCCGCTGGTCGGTGGTGCCGGGCTGTACCTGTTCCCTGCGGCGCAGTACCGGTCCGAGCCGCTGCTCCTCGGGGACGCGTGCTCCCTCGGGGTTGCCCATGACCTGCTCCCTCCGACGACGATCGACGGCCATCCGCGATGACCGTCCGTTGTCAGGTCAGGGTAGATCGACTGAGGTTACGGACAGGGGAATGCCATGGGTCAGGAGGTGAGCCAGGAGCGGAGCCGCTCCTCGCACTGCGTGATCCGCTCGACCACCACGTGCTCGTCCCGCTTGTGGGCGAAGAGCGGGTCGCCCGGTCCGTAGTTCACCGCGGGGATGCCGAGGGAGCCGAAGCGGGAGACGTCCGTCCAGCCGAACTTGGGCCGGGCGGTGCCGCCGACCGCCGCCATGAATGCCTTGGCCGCCGGGTGCGAGAGGCCGGGCATGGCCGCGCCCGAGTGGTCGTCGACGACGAATTCGGCGACGCCGCAGTCCGCGAAGACCTCGTGGACGTGGGCGAGCGCCTCCTCGGCGGTCCGGTCGGGCGCGTACCGGAAATTGACCACGACGGTGCAGGCGTCCGGGATGACGTTGTTGGCGACGCCCCCCTCGATCCGTACCGCGTTCAGGCCCTCGCGGTATTCGAGGCCCTCGATGACCGGGCGGCGCGGTTCGTACGCGGCGAGGCGGGCCAGGACCGGGGCGGCGGAGTGGATGGCGTTGGACCCCATCCAGCCGCGCGCGGAGTGGGCCCGCTCCCCCTCCGTACGGAGGAAGACCCGCAGGGTGCCCTGGCAGCCGCCCTCGACCTCGGCGTCGGTGCCCTCCAGCAGGATCGCGAAGTCGCCCGTCAGCCAGTCGGGGTGGGCGTCGGCGATGTGTCCGAGCCCGTTGAGGTGCGCGGCGACCTCTTCGTTGTCGTAGAAGACGAAGGTCAGGTCGCGGTTGGGCTCGGGCACGGTCGCGGCGATCCGCAGCTGGACGGCGACGCCCGACTTCATGTCGGAGGTGCCGCAGCCCCACAGCACCCCGTTCTCGTCGAGCCGGGACGGCACGTTGTCGGCGATCGGCACGGTGTCGATGTGCCCGGCGAGCACCACCCGCTCGGCGCGGCCCAGGTCCGTCCTGGCCACGACGTTGTTGCCGTACCGGTCGACGGTCAGGTGGGGGAGGGTGCGCAGCGCCGACTCGATCGCGTCCGCGAGGTCCTTCTCCTGGCCGCTGACCGACGGGAAGTCGACGAGCCGGGCGGTCAGCTCCGGGCCGTCGAGGGTGAGGTCAAGTGTGGTTTCGGGCATGGGACCGACCCTAAGGGACTGGGCCCTCGGCCCCGGTCGGGCACTCCAGTACGGTGGGCGCGTGCCCCGGACCGTCTCCCCCGCCCGCCGACACACCGGCCGCAGCCGCCCCTTGCGCATCGCGGCCGCCCTTGTCGTGCTCGCCGCACTCGGCGGCTATCTGACCGTTCAGTACATAACCGGCAGCCAGGTCATCGAGGGATGCACCGTGCGGTCCGCGGACGGTTCGGACGGCGAGGGCCGTACGTACCGGATGAGCCCGGAGCAGGCCGTCAACGCCGCGACGATCTCCGCGGTCGGCACCTCGCGCGGGATGCCGGAGCGCGCCGTGACGATCGCGCTGGCGACCGCGCTCCAGGAGTCCGGGCTGCGGAACATCGAGCACGGCGACCGGGACTCGCTGGGGCTGTTCCAGCAGCGCCCCTCGCAGGGCTGGGGCACCGAGAAGCAGATCCTGGACCCCGTCTACTCCGCCGGGGAGTTCTACCGGCACCTGGCCGAGGTCCCCGGCTACTCGCGGCTGCCGCTGACGGTCGCGGCCCAGCGGGTCCAGCGCAGCGGTTTCCCGCAGGCGTACGCGAAGCACGAGCCGGACGCGGCCCTGCTGGCGGCGGCGCTGACCGGCCGTACGCCCGCCGCGCTGAACTGCGCGCCGCCGCGGGCGACGGCGGCGGGCCCCGACGCGGCGAAGGTGCGGGCGGAGCTGGTGCGCGCCTTCGGCAAGGAGGTGCTGCCCGCGGCGACGACGGCACCGCAGGACGGCGGGGCGGCGGCCGGTGCACCGGCGACGAGCACGGTCTCGGTGCCGGTGCCCGCGACCCGGGCGTCCGAGGACGACGGCTCGGCCCGGCGCGGCTGGGAGCTGGCGCACTGGGCGGTCGCGCAGTCCGAGGCGCTCCGCCTGGACGAGGTCTCGTACGCGGGCCGGGTGTGGGAGGCCGGGACGGGCTGGCGGACGGAACGCAAGGAATCGGGCACCACCGACGTACGGATAAGGCTCGCGCGCTAGTTCGTACGATCGCCCGGAGGTGTCGTCCGGCCCTTTCCGGAAAACTCCCCGGAACACACTTTCCGAAATCCCCCTGAAGTCTTCTCAATTCCCTTATGGCAGAAGAGAAGTGACGGTTCATCAATACCCCTGGGACTGCTGCGTCCACCCGGGTTCCTCCCATGCCGATCATGTGACACATTGCCGACTCTTTACCTCGGCCCACCGCAACCTCCCCCGCCCTTTCGACGGTTGTCATTGCGTCCGATCAACGGACAGACCTATTCCTCATCCTGTCGAAGGAGCATCATGTCCCTCCCCCTGACCCGCCGGATCGCCCGTGCCGCGCTGCTGATCGCCGCGGGTGCCGCCCCCGTGGTCGGTGCGGCCGGAGCCGCGGGTGCCGCGGAGCTCCCGCAGGCCCCGGAGCTCGGCGGCCTGACCACCGTCGACGGCGCCGGTCTCGGCAAGACGGTCGACGGCGCGTCCCAGCAGGGCACCGAGGTGGCGGGCGACACCGGCGGCAAGATCGTCGGGACCACCCTCCCGGCCGCGAACAAGACCGTCGGCAAGGCCGGCGCCGAGGCCACCCCCGCCGTGCAGAAGGCCGCGGGCGGCGCCGCGGGCAGCGCGGGCCAGGTCATCGGCGAGACCGCCGGTTCCGTGACCGGGGGCGGCCTGCCCACCCAGGGTCTGCCGATCGGCGGCTGACCCGCACCGGCCGCGCCGGCCGGCACATCACATACGCGAGGGGCCTCGGGAGTGCGCACTCCCGAGGCCCCTCGCGTGTACCGCCGGCTCGCGTGGGCCGGCGGCCTCTCAGCCCAGTCGCTTGACGGCGGCCGCCACCCGCTCGTCCGTCGCCGTGAACGCCACCCGTACGAAGTGGTCGCCGGCCGGTCCGTAGAAGTCGCCGGGCGCCACCAGGATGCCGAGCTCCGCCAAGTACGCCACGGTCTGCCAGCACGGCTCGTCGCGCGTCGCCCACAGGTAGAGGCTCGCCTCGCTGTGCTCGATCCGGAAGCCGTGCGCCTCCAGTGCGGTGCGCAGGGCCGCGCGCCGCTGCGCGTACCGGATCCGCTGCTCGGCCACGTGCTCGTCGTCGCCGAGCGCCGCGACCGTCGCCGCCTGGACCGGGGCCGGCGTCATCATGCCGCCGTGCTTGCGGATCAGCAGCAGCTCGCTCAGCACCGCCGCATCGCCCGCGACGAAGGCCGCGCGGTAGCCGGCCAGGTTGGAGCGCTTGGAGAGCGAGTGGACGGCGACGATGCCCTCGTACGTACCGCCGCAGACGTCCGGGTGCAGCACGGAGACCGGTTCGGCCTCCCAGCCCAGCTCCAGGTAGCACTCGTCGCTGAAGACCAGCACGTCGTGCTCGCGGGCCCAGGCGACGATCCGGATCAGCTCGTCCTTGGACAGGACGCGGCCGGTCGGGTTGGACGGCGAGTTCAGCCAGAGCAGCTTGAACGCGGCCGGGTCCAGCTCCGTCGGGTCGTCGTAGACCACGGGCTCGGCGCCGCAGAGCCGGGCACCCACCTCGTACGTCGGGTAGGCGAGGCGCGGGTAGGCCACTCTGTCCCCGGCGCCGAGGCCGAGCTGGGTCGGCAGCCAGGCCACCAGCTCCTTGGAGCCGACGACCGGCAGGACGTTGTGGTGCGTCACCCCGACCGCGCCGAGCCGCCGCTCCACCCACCCGGTGATCGCGTCACGCAGCTCGGTGGTCCCCCACACCGTCGGATAGCCGGGGCTGTCCGCGGCGGCGACCAGCGCCTGCCGGATCAGCTCGGGCACCGGGTCGACGGGCGTGCCGACGGACAGGTCCACGATGCCGTCGGGGTGGGCCTCGGCCGTCGACTTGTAGGGCGCGAGCTTGTCCCAGGGGAAGACCGGGAGGCGGGAGGAGACTGCGGACACGGGACTCTGCTTTCTCGTACGGGGTCACGGGCGGCACTCGGGCCGCTCGTCACCCGGGCGTGGAAACGCCTCGGTCCCGCACGGTGACGAGCCGTACGGGACCGGGGCGGCGCACGTGCTGGCCGCTGATTACTGGTTCTGCGGCGGCAGCGCGGCGATGAACGCGTGGTCGCGCTCGATCAGGCCCAGCTTGGAGGCACCACCGGGCGACCCGAGGTCGTCGAAGAACTCGACGTTCGCCTTGTAGTAGTCCTTCCACTCCTCCGGGGTGTCGTCCTCGTAGAAGATCGCCTCGACCGGGCACACCGGCTCACAGGCTCCACAGTCGACGCATTCGTCCGGGTGGATGTACAAGGACCGCTGGCCCTCGTAGATGCAGTCGACGGGGCACTCTTCGATGCAGGCCTTGTCCTTTACGTCGACACAAGGCTGCGCGATGACGTAGGTCACGCTGTCGTTCCTCCTCGGTAGGGCGTTGGCTCTCGCGCGGGAGCGCGGCGTCGTCGATGCCCGCCCCTAGTATCTCCGTTCCGGGGCACGAACCGAACAGGAGGGGCGCAGAGAGCTGTGGAATTCACCATCGGCGGACAGCTCAAGGTCCGAATCACACCGGCTGACGTGGGCAAACGGGTATCAGTCCGGCGTGTGTGCGAGACCGGCCCGCAAGGAGCGAAGTTCACCGACACGGTCGGAGTTCTCACATCGTGGGACGATGGTGTGGTCTCGATCACACCGAAGAGCGGTGAGTCCGTCCGGATCGCGGAGTCGGCGCTGGTGGCGGGCAAGGTCGTGCCGGCCGCTCCGGCCCGGCGGCGTGGCCCGGCGGCCTCCTTCGAGGAGCTCGCGCCCGTCCTCGCCCGGGCCTGGCAGCCGGTGGAGAGCGAACCGCTCGGCGACTGGCGGCTGCGCGCCGCGCAGGGGTTCACCCGGCGCGCCAACTCCGTACTGCCGCTCGGCGATCCGGGCGTCCCGCTCGACGAGGCGCTCGGGCGCGTTGTGCGGTGGTACGGGGAACGGGGCCTGCCCCCGTACATCCAGACCGCGACCGGTGCCGAGGGCACCCAGGAGCTGCTCTGCGCGGAGCTGGAGGAGCGCGGATGGCACCGCGAGGTGACGGCGGAGGTACGCACCGCCGGGCTCGCCCCGGTCGCTGATCTGGACGCGGACGTGTCGCGGGTGCGGCTGAGCCGGGACCTGGACGAGACGTGGCTCTCCCGCTACCAGCGCTTCGACACCCCGGGCCCGCACGTCCTGGCGGTGCTGCGCGGCGGCCCCTCGGTCTGGTTCGCCTCGGTGCCCGGTGACGGCGAGGACGCGGCGCCCGCCGCGATCGGGCGGTGCGTGGTGGACGGCCGCTGGGCCGGCTTCATGGCCGTCGAGGTCGATCCGGCGTACCGCCGCAGGGGCCTCGCCACCGCCGTGATGGCCGCGCTCGCGCGCCGGGCCCTGGAGGAGGGCGCGTCGGCGGCATGGCTCCAGGTGGAGACGGACAACACGGGGGCGCGGGCGCTGTACGAGGACATGGGGTTCGCGGTCCATCACCTCTACCACCACTTCCGGTCGGCGTGACGGGGGCGGGCGGCTGCGATGAATCCTGAACCCGCCGGCCGGCCCGGCCGCCCCGACCCGGACGAACTGCGCCGGCAGTTCGCCGAGGAGGCCCGCGCCGAGCGGCCGGACCTCGCGCTGCTCTGCCTGCTGCTGGGCGCGGTGGCCGATCCGGCGCTGGACGTGAACAGGATCGACGCGGCGCAGATCGAGCTGGACGAGCTGGCGGGCCGGCTTCCGTACGGGGTACGGGGCGGCCGGGCCTGGGCCTCGGCGCTGGCCGAACTGCTCGGTGAGCGGTGCGGCTTCGCGGGCTCGTCGGCGGACTACCAGCGGCTGGAGTCGTCGCTGCTGCACGAGGTGCTGCGCAGGCGCCGGGGACTGCCGATCCTGCTGTCCGTGGTGTGGATCGAGGTGGCGCGGCGGGCGGGCGCCCCGGTGTACGGGGTGGCGCTGCCCGGTCATTTCGTCGTCGGCTTCGGTGATCCGGCCGAGCGGGTATTGGCCGATCCGTTCGACGGGGGACGGCCGATGACCGGGCAGGACGCGGAGCTGCTGGTGGCCGGGGCCACCGGGGAGCCGCTGGAGGAGTCGATGCTGGTGCCCGCCCGGCCGCTGGAGATCGTGCTGCGGATCCTGAACAACATCAGGGCCTGGGCGGCGGCCCGTCCGGAGCGCACGGACGTGGCGCTGTGGGCGGTGGACCTGTCGCTGCTGCTCCCCTCGCATCCCGCCCGGCTGCGCTACGAGCGCGCCCAGCTGCTCGTACAGAGCGGGCAGTTCCTGCGCGGGGCGGCCGAGATGGAGGAGTACGCGGACGTGGTCGACGGGGTGGAGCCCGCGGCCGCGGAGGCGATCCGCCGGCGGGCGCGGGCCGCCCGGTCGTTGCTGAACTGAGGGCTGCCCCCGGGGGCGGTCCCGGCGGACCGGCCCTCAGACGACCCTGCGCGCCGTGCGCAGCAGGTACTCCTTGCGGTTGAGCGGATCACGGTCGGTGCGCGGCCGTTCCGGGGCCGCGCCGACGACCGCCCGGTAGCGGTCGAAGTCGGATTCCAGGACCCCTTCGCCGCGCGTCAGGGACGGCAGCTGCTGCTGGAGTTCATGGACGCGGGCCGCCGGGATCTCGCCCTCCAGCACGCACCGGGAACCGTGCACGGCCGGTGTCTCCGGGACGGCGCGCAGCTGGGCGAGTACGGGCAGCACCGGGCCGAGCAGGTCCGCCGGGAGCTCCAGACGGAACCGGTGGATCGGCTCGTGCACCGTGGTGCCGGCCCGCTTCAGCGCGCTCATCAGGACCAGCGGGGTCAGATTCCGGAAGTCGCCCGCGGTGCTCGACATGCTCTTGTCGAAAACCGCGTGCGCATGGCTCTGGCGGGGCCAGTAACCGGAATGCGTCATGGTGACGACGCAGTCGGTGACCTGCCAGCCGTGAATTCCCTGCCGCAGGGTCTCTCCCACGGTCTCCTCCACCGCCCTCATCAGGGAGAAGGGCATCGACCCGAGCTCCACCGCGAGCCGGTACTCGATCCCGCTGCCGACCGGGGCGGGGTCGACCCGGAGACCGACGGTCGCCAGAAAGGGATTCCCGTTCTGATCGATGATCTCGTACGCCGCTCCGCTGCCGTGCGGCCGCTCCAGGCAAATGGTCGTGGTCTCGCGGAAGGTGACGCCGATTCCGTATTCGTCGGCCAGCGTCGCCTGGATCACCTCTTTCTGTACTTCGCCGTAGAGCGAGACGGACACCTCTTCGCGGATGTCGTCCTGCCGCAGATTGATCAGCGGGTCCTGTTCGGCGAGCTGCGCGAGCGCGAAGAGCAGTTCGCCCCGGCTCGCCGGAGGGCTGGGGACCACCACCGATTCCAGCGTCGGCGGGGCGAACCAACGCCCCGGTGGGGCCGCGTCCGGTTCGCCGACCGGATCGCCGATCCGGATGCCGTCGAGCCCCCGGAGCTTCGCGATCCGGCCCGCTCCGACCTCGGCCGCGCGTGGGGCCGAGCCCTGCTCGAAGACGCTGATCCCGGTCACCCTGCCCTCGGCGCGCCCGTCGCCCCGCCCGAACGGCAGCCGGTCGCGGATCCGTACCGTGCCCGAGAACATCCGGACGTACGCGGTCTTCTCGCCGCCCGGTCCGCGCTCCACCTTGAAGACCGTGCCGGAGACAGGTCCGTCGGCATCGCCCCGGCTCGCCGGCAGCAGCTCCCTGACCCCGGCGATCAGGGCGTCCACCCCGGCCCCGGTGATCGCCGAGCCGAAGTACACGGGATGCACCAGCGACCGCCCGGTCTGCGTCGCCAGCTCATCGCGGAGCCTGTCGTACGGGAGCACCGCGCCGTTCTCGACGTACGCGGCCAGCAGCGCGTCGTCGTGGTCGGCGAGAAGCTCGGTCAGCCGGTCGGTGAAGCGGGCGTCGGTGCGGTGGTACGGAGCACAGCGGGCATCACGGCCGCCCGGAGCGTCGACCGATCCCATGGCGACCACGGCCGGGGTCAGCTTCTCGGCGATGTCCCGCAGGACGGAGCCGCACCGCGCACCGCCGCGGTCGACCTTGTTCACGAAGACGAGCGTGGGAATGCGCAGGCGCCGCAGTGTCCGCATCAGCACGCGGGTCTGCGCCTGTACGCCCTCCACCGCGGAGACGACCAGCACGGCGCCGTCGAGCACGCTCAGTACCCGTTCCACCTCGGCGATGAAGTCCGGGTGGCCGGGGGTGTCGATCAGATTGACCGTGGTGTCGTCGACGGCGAACGAGACGACGGCGGACTTGATCGTGATGCCGCGCTGTCGTTCGAGCGCCAGGGAATCGGTCCGGGTGCTGCCCTTGTCGACGCTGCCGATCTCGTCGATGACACCGGCGGTGTGGAGCAGCCGCTCGGTCAGGCTCGTCTTACCGGCGTCGACATGCGCCAGAATTCCCAGATTCAGCGTGTGCACGAAACTCCATGTCCTCAAGATCGGTGACAATTCCCGCCTGAATGAACATGTGAGTTCCTCGCACGACCCGCTCCTTCGTCGATCGATTTCTGCGGGCGAGTACAGCAGGGGGCCCGGACCGCCGGCAACCGATTTACCGCTCGAAGGCAAGGAGGCCGGCGACGGCGCGTCGCACGGTCCGGGGGCGCCGCCGACGCGGATCCGGAGTCTTCGGCGCGGTGATCCGGCAGGTCACGGGGCTCGGCCCGCTGGACCGTCACATTGCGATGCCTGCGCCAACTCACATGATTTCTGATGTTGTTGACGAAATATCTGAGACCGTCCGGGGACGGGCGGCGGGCGCGCCGCCGCGTGGCGGGGTCGGCAAACGGGTGGGCCTCCGCCGCCCAAACCTCACGCGTCGCCGTATGCAGTCCAACGGGTGATTATCGGCGCCACTCCACCCGAAGAGCCCACGGTGTAGCTCCAATGCTGCGGTTTCCGATGGCGCGGATTCGCATTCCGACTGACGGTGGATCACGTCGCCACTGCGCCACATTGAGTCGACAGCCCGTCACTCTTCGCAGTTGCGGCGAAAGGAATGTGTTCAGATGCGCTCTGCCCGCACACTGTTCGCTTCGGCCGCTGTCACAGCGGTTCTCGCCATCACCGGTCCGTCCGCCTACGCCATGGTCACGTCGGGCGACTCGGGCCACGACAACGGTTACTCGTCCTCGCACGGCGGCGACGACTACGGAAAGTCCGACCGCGGTGGAGACCGCGGCGGCGACGAGGGCGGCCGCGGTGGAGACCGCGGCGGCGACGAAGGTGGCCGCGGTGGAGACCGCGGCGGCGACGAAGGTGGCCGCGGTGGAGACCGCGGCGGCGACAAGGGTGGCCGCGGCGGCGACCGCCCCTACGGCGGCGTCCACGCCGGCGGCGGCTTCATGGCCACTGTGCTCGCCGGTGACGACGAGGGCGGCCGCGG
>NZ_ML123044.1:769244-788868 GCF_003846175.1 Streptomyces sp. ADI95-17
CGGCGGCCGCGGCGGCGACGAAGGTGGCCGTGGCGGCGACCGTGGTGGAGACCGCGGCGGCGACGAGGGTGGCCGCGGCGGCGACGAGGGTGGCCGCGGCGGCGACCGTCCGCGTGGTGGTGTCCACGCCGGCGGCGGCTTCATGGCCACTGTGATCACCAGTGACGACGAGGGCGGCCGCGGCGGCGACCGCGGCGGCGACGAAGGTGGCCGTGGCGGCGACCGTGGTGGCGACGAGGGTGGCCGTGGCGGCGACCGCGGCGGCGACCGTGGCGGCGACCGCGGTGGCTACGGCGGCGACAAGGGTGGCCGCGGCGGCGACCGCCCCTACGGCGGCGTCCACGCCGGCGGCGGCTTCATGGCCTCCGTGATCACCAGTGACGACGAAGGCGGTCGCGGCGGCGACCGCGGCGGCGACCGTGGTGGAGACCGCGGTGGTTACGGCGGCGACCGCGGCGGCGACCGTGGTGGCTACGGCGGCGACCGTGGCGGTTACGGCGGCGACCGTGGCGGCGACCGGCCCCGTGGTGGCGTGCACGCCGGTGGTGGCGGCATGGCGATGACCGGTGGCGGTCTGGCCGCCGGCTCGGCGCTGCTGCTCGGCGGTGTCGGCGTCGGCGCGTACAAGCTGCGCCGCCGCCAGTCGACGGGTGGCGCGATGGCCTGACCGGGCCGAACCACCGGCCGGTCGTTTCGTTGTCGCGGCCGCTGCCCCTCGGGGCGGCGGCCGCGGCGGCTGCGTTTCCCCCCTGATAAGCCCCGGATAAGCCCGGACCTCCTCCCCCTCCCCCCGCTCTCCCCCTCGACACCGCACAACCGAAAGGCACGTTCCCATGGCCGCCCCGCAGTCGACCGGCTCCACCCCCACCCGGACTGCCCCCCGAACCACACTGGGCCGCGCCCTGATGTGGCCCGCCGTGACAGCCGGGCTCGGCATGGTCCTGATCTACAACTCCTTCGGCACCTCGGTCGACGACAAGCCGCCGGCCTCGCCCGCCGCCGTCTCGTCCGCCGCACCCGAGGTCCTCGGCTCCCACGCCGCACCCGCCCCCGTGACCTCGTCCAAGGCCACCGTCGGCCCGGCGATGGAGCGTTCCGTACCGGAGCGTCTGCGGATCGCGGACATCGGCGTGAACGCACCGTTCACCGAGCTCTCCATCGGCGCCACCGGTCAGCTGGACGCGCCGCCCCCCAACGACAACAACCTGGTCGGCTGGTTCAAGGACGGCGCCACCCCCGGCGAGCGGGGTTCCGCGATCGTGGCCGGCCATGTCGACACGATGACCGGCCCCGCCGTCTTCCTCCAGCTCCAGTACCTCAAGCCCGGGGCCAAGGTCGACATCACTCGCGCGGACGGCTCGGTCGCCACGTTCAAGGTCGACTCAGTCGAGCAGTTCAGCAAGGCGAAGTTCCCGGACGACCGGGTCTACGCCGACACCAACTCCGCCCAGTTGCGCCTGATCACCTGCGGCGGCGCGTACAACAAGACCGCGAAGGACTACGAGGACAACGTGGTGGCCTTCGCCCACCTCGACACCTTCAAGAAGGGCTGACCGACGACGGCCGCCGTTGGTGCGGCACAACCATCCGCCGGGCCGCCGGGTCGTACGGGGCAGTACGGGAGCTCATCCCGCACTGCCCCGACTCACGTTCCGAGCACCGGAGTTGACCGACATGCCCGCTCTCTCCCACCGCCGCCGCCTGGCCGTAGCGACCGGCATCGTCCTGGTCGCCGGGGCCGTCGCGGCGCCCGCCGGCCACGCCGCCGCAAGGTCGTCCGCCCCCACGGCGCAGTCGTCCGCGCCCGCGGCAGGCACCCCGAGCCCGAAGCGCCTGCACGACGACTTCAACGGCGACGGCTACCCCGATGTCGCCGTGGGCGCCCCCATGGCCGCCCTCGGCGACCCGGAGAGCGGCGCGGGCGCCGTAAGCGTCCTCTTCGGCGGACCCGGCGGCCTGTCCTCCGCCCACAAGCAAGTGCTGACCTGGCCGGACCGCCCGGGCATCAGCAACCCCGAGGACGCCCGCTACGGCAAGAACCTGCGCAGCGGCGACCTTGACGGCGACGGCTACGCGGATCTCGTCAGCCGCCCCTGGGCGTACCGGGCCAACGGCGAAAAGGGCACGGTGCTGACCGTCAACTGGGGCGGCCCGTCCGGCCTTTCGAAGAACGCCATGCTCCTCAAGCCCGTCCCCGGTGACCAGGCCTACGGCTTCGGCGACCTGGCCGTGGGCGACGTCGACGGTGACGGCATCGCCGACGTCGCGGTGCACGACGCACGGCTCGGTGGCCACATCCTGCACGGTCCGATCGACCGCACCGGCAAGTGGAGCAGGATCGGTTCGTTCTCGGTCGAGGGCACCGACCTGCTCGACATCTCGGAGACCGCCGTCGGCGACGTGACCGGCGACGGCGTGGGCGATCTGGTGATCCTCGGCTTCGGCCCGGACGACCCGTGGCAGCAGCACACGTATCTGCTGAAGGGCGGTCGCACCGGGCTCTCCGCCCCGGTCGAGATCAAGGACGCGGACGGAGCCGGTGTCGGCGGCACCTCCGTGGGCATCGCCGACCTGGACAAGGACGGCCACGGGGACATCGTCATCGGGCACGGCGACGGATCGACGCACCTGACCAACCCGGCGCAGAAGGGCGGCGCGCTGTTCATCTCGTACGGCGGGCCGAAGGGGCAGAGCACCACCCGCAAGCCCGTCTGGATCAACCAGGACTCCGAAGGCATCTCGGGCACCGCCGAGGCCCACGACCTGATGGGCTACAGCCTGGCGCTGGGCGACACGGACGGCGACGGCTATCCCGACATCGCCACGGGCCTGCCGGGCGAGGGGATCAACGGCATCCGCGAGGCCGGCCGGGTCCTGGTCCTCAAGGGCGGCCCGAAGGGCGTGAGCGGTGCGGGTTCCAAGGAGTTCGGCCAGTACACGGCCGGGGTTCCGGGGGTCGCCGAGGCGGGCGACCAGTTCGGCGGGGCGCTCGCGCTGGGCGACTACGACGGCAAAGGCCGGGCGGAAATGGTGGTCGGCGACCCGACGGAGAACGGCAGCCGGGGCGCCCTGTGGATCTTCGGTACGGATGCCACCGGCATCATCGCCAAGGGTTCCGTCTCGTTCGGCGCGGCCACGATCGGCGCCCCGACCGGCCCGTCCCAGTTCAGCGAGACGCTGACCGACTGACCGTACGGGGGGCGGGGCGCAGCGGCTGTACGAGGCCGGCCCTTCCCCGCCCCTCCCGGACCGGCCGGGCGTCATCCTCTGAACCCACGCCCCCGGTGAACTGACCCCAGAACGGGTCAATTGCCTTTCTCCTGGCGTTAGTTGTTGCGCACAAGCCGATTCGGCGCGACCGCCGGTGCACACCTCTTGACGTTCCCCGCGCGGCGGCGGAACCATCGAGTCCCACTACGAGAGCGCTCTCAGAGCGCTCTCGCGGTAGTTCGTCGTGCACTCGAACCACGACTCAGGAGAAGTGTCCTCATGCAGGCTCCCCCCACAGCACCCCCGCGCCGCCGGAACCGGATCCTCGGATTCGCCGCGATCGCCGCCGCACTGCTCATCTCCGCCCCCACCGCCCCGGCCGCCTACGGTCAGGACGCGCAGGAGATCGTCGGCGGTGGCGACCTGGGCCCCAACGTCCTGGTCTTCGACCCCTCCACACCCGACATCCAGGGCAAGGTCGACGAAGTCTTCAAGAGGCAGGAGTCGGCGCAGTTCGGTGACGGCCGCTACGCGTTGTTCTTCAAGCCGGGCACGTACAACAACATCAACGCGCAGATCGGCTTCTACACCTCGATCGCCGGTCTCGGGCTGAACCCGGACGACACCACGTTCAACGGCGATGTGACGGTCGACGCCGGATGGTTCGGCGGGAACGCGACCCAGAATTTCTGGCGGTCGGCGGAGAATCTGGCCCTCAACCCGGTGAACGGCACCGACCGCTGGGCCGTCGCCCAGGCCGCGCCGTTCCGCCGGATGCACGTCAGGGGCGGGCTGAATCTCGCACCCGACGGCTACGGCTGGGCGAGCGGCGGCTACATCGCCGACAGCAGGATCGACGGCCAGGTCGCGCCGTACTCGCAGCAGCAGTGGTACACCCGGGACAGCTCGGTCGGCGGCTGGAACAACGGGGTCTGGAACATGACGTTCTCCGGCGTCGAGGGCGCGCCCGCACAGAGCTTCCCGGAACCCCCGTACACCACGCTCGACACCACCCCCGTGTCGCGCGAGAAGCCGTTCCTCTACCTCGACGGGGACGCGTACAAGGTGTTCGTGCCCGCCAAGCGCACCGACGCGCGCGGCACTTCATGGGGCAACGGCACACCGCAGGGCGAGTCGATACCGCTGGACCGGTTCTACGTGGTGAAGCCCGGCGCGAGCGCGGAGACCATCAACGCCGCGGTGGAGCAGGGCCTGCACCTGCTGTTCACGCCCGGTGTCCACCACGTGGACCGGACCATCGAGATCGACCGCGCCGACACCGTGGTGCTCGGTCTGGGGCTCGCCACGGTCGTCCCGGACAACGGGGTCACGGCCATCAGGACCGGCGATGTGGACGGTGTGAAGCTCGCCGGTCTGCTCGTGGACGCCGGTCCCACCAACTCGGACACTCTGATCGAGATCGGCCCGAAGGGCGCGACCGCGAGCCACGCGGACAACCCGACATCGCTCCAGGACGTGTTCGTGCGGGTCGGCGGCGCGGGCGCCGGCCGGGCCACCTCCGCCATGGTGATCAACAGCAACGACACGATCATCGACCACACCTGGCTCTGGCGCGCCGACCACGGCGAGGGCGTCGGCTGGGAGACCAACCGGGCGGATCACGGCCTCCAGGTCAACGGTGACAACGTCCTGGCGACCGGCCTGTTCGTCGAGCACTTCAACAAGTACGACGTCCGGTGGTCCGGCGAGAACGGCCGGACGATCTTCTTCCAGAACGAGAAGGCGTACGACGCCCCCGATCAGGCCGCCATCCAGAACGGCGACACCAAGGGGTTCGCGGCCTACAAGGTCGACGACTCGGTGAACCGGCACGAGGGCTGGGGTCTGGGCAGCTACTGCTACTTCAACGTCGATCCGACGATCCGTCAGGACCACGGATTCCAGGCGCCGGTGAAGCCCGGGGTGAAGTTCCACGACCTGCTGGTGGTCTCGCTCGGCGGCAAGGGACAGTACGAACACGTCATCAACGGCACGGGCTCGCCCACCTCGGGTTCGGACACCGTTCCGTCGCAGGTGGTGTCGTTCCCGTAGCGCCGGGAGCGCGTACGCGGCGGGGCCCGGTCGTCGCGACGGCCGGGCCCCGCCGTGCGGTCGGTGCGCCGGGCCCCACGTACGGCCGTTCCGGGTCGCGGTGCAGAATCATGTGACTGCGCTGCCGGGCCGCTCGTGCACGGGGCTCCGTCAGCCGCGGACGGCGGGCAGCTTCCCCTCGACCCGTGGGGCGAGTTCGTCCAGGCCCTTGCAGAGGTCCTGCTGGGTGGGCTCGACATCGGACACACCCAGGAACTCCGAGAGCTTCAGCTCGGCGGACGAGGAGCCGTCGATCTCGAAGAGGAGTGCGCAGCTGACGTCCGTGCCGGGTGTCGTGTTCCGCCAGACCCGGCGGCCGTCGACCGCGGGCCGCTCGGAGAACTTCTCCCCGGCGGACGTGCCGAGGGCCGCCAACACCTTGTCGGCGGACGAGTCCCGGAGCGTCAGGACCAGGGCGGTACTCGCGCCCTCGAAGAACTTCGTGCCCTGCCACATGCAGTCGGCCGAGGAAGTGAGCCGGGCGGCGTCGTGGAGCTGGTACTCGTCGAGTTCGTCCTTCGTGAAGAAGTCGCACGCCTTGATCTGCGCGATGCCGGAGGGGCGCGGCGCGGGCGGCGGCGGTTCGGACGAGCAGGCGGTGAGCGCTCCGCCCACGGTCATCAGCGCTATGCAGGCGATCAGCAGATCCCGGCCCCTCATCAACCCACTCCTCATGGTTCGTCGTGTCCCACGCCGAGGTCGGGTCCCGCATCGGCACGGAGGCGGGTCGGCGGATCCACCGTAGCGACTCCGCCGTTGCCGCATCAGGGGATCGGGACCGGTCCGGGCGCGAATACAGTGGACTCATCAGTCCATTCGTAGGAGGCGGATCGTGCGCGGGGAGCTGACGGCGAAGGGAAGGGCGACCCGGAGCCGGATCGTCGAGGGGGCCGCGGCGGTGCTGCGGGAGAGAGGCGTCGCTTCGGCGACGCTGGACGACATCATGGCGCGGACCCGCACCAGCAAGAGCCAGCTGTTCCATTACTTCCCGGCCGGCAAGGACGAACTGCTCGTCGCCGTCGCACAGTTCGAGGCGGATCACGTCCTGGAGGACCAGCAGCCGTATCTGGGCCGCCTGGACTCGTGGGAGGCCTGGGAGCAATGGCGCGATGTGGTGATCGAGCGCTACGAGGCCCAGGGGGACGAGTGCCCGCTCGGTTCGCTGTTCCTTCAGATCGGGCGCTCGACGCCCGGGGCGCGGGCGATCGTGATCGAGCTGATGCGCCGCTGGCAGGAGAGCCTGGCGGCGGGCATCCGCTCGCTCCAGGCGAACGGCCGGCTTCCCGCCGGGCTCGATGTCGACGCCAGGGCCGCCGCACTGCTGGCCGCGATCCAGGGTGGCGTGTCGATCCTGCTGTCGACGGGCCGGTCCACCCATCTGCGCGCCGCCCTCCACCAGGGGATCGCGGACCTGCGCCGCGCAGGCGACGCGGTGGCGTGAGCCGGCGCCCGGCCGGTTCGGTCGGTGACCGTGCCGGGGCGCTCGGTGACCTCGGCCGGTTCGGTCGGTGACCTCGGCCGGTTCGCGCGGCGGCCCGGGGCGGTTCGCGCGGCGGCCCCGGCCGGGGCGATGGAGCGGGTCAGCCGGCGATGACGGCGACGGCGGTGCGGCCGCCGTCGACGTCGAGCACGATGCCGTGCACGAAGGACGACTCGTCGCCGGCCAGGTAGACGGCGGCGTTCGCGATGGCGTCGGGAGTACCCATCCGGCCTGCGGGGGTGCCCTTCATCATGACCTCGGCGGAGTGGCTCTCACCGGCGGCGGGCGCCAGCACGACGCCCGGCGAGATCGCGTTCACGCGTACGCCCTGCGGCCCGAACTCCGCCGCCCAGGCCCGGGTCAGGGTCTCCATGGCGCCCTTGGTGGAGCTGTAGAGGGCGCCGACCGGAACGCCCAGCCGTGCGATCCAGGAGCCCAGGTTGATGATCGCCCCGCCGCCCGCCTCCGCCATGGCGGGCGCGACGGACGCGGTGAGGAAGAACGGGGCCTTCACGTTGACCGCGTAGACCTGGTCGAAGGTCTTCTCGTCGGTGGCCGCCGTGGTGTCCCCGGGGTAGATGCCCGCGTTGTTGACCAGGACGTCGATGCGGCCGCCGAGGACCCGTGTCGCCTCCCGGGCCAGCGCCTGCGAGGCGGCGGCGCTGCCGTCCAGCGCGGCCCGCACGAAGTCGGCGCGGCCGCCGCGGGCGCGGATGCCGTCGACGACCTCCTTGCCGCGTCCGGCACTGCGGCCCGAGACGACGACGTGGGCCCCCTCGGCGGCGAACGCCTCCGCGATGGCCCGTCCGATGTTGCTGGTCGCTCCGGTCACCAGCGCGGTCCTGCCCTCAAGGCGCGTCGACATGGTCCACTCCATTGCTCGGTCCTTCGCCATGAACCCGCACGACCGAACCGCATACCGTGTTCGACCGGCCGGGGGCCCTGGAAAGCCAGGGCGGAGTGCCACTGTGCGACGACAGAATTGGACCTGCAAGTCCAAAACTTCCGGCGCGACGGCGCGACGGCGCGCGGCCCGGCGGCCCATGCGGCCCGGCGGCCCATGCGGCCCGGCGGCGCTAGCATCAACTCATGGGCGTCAACATCATGTTCAATTTCGAGGTGGCCGGGCTGGCCGACGAACCACAGACCAATTCCGTGCTGAGCGCGCTCGCCGAACTGCTGGCCGAGGAGGGCCTGCGGGACCACGAGGTCGCCCTGGGCTGGAGCATCCAGGACGGACGGCACTGGATCACCGGCGAGACCGACTACCCGATCGGCATCAGCCGCTTCTACGCGTGGCGCCCGCACTTCGAAGGCGCGCTCCAGGAACGCGTCCGCACCGTCGCGCCCGCTGCCACGGCTTCGATCAACTGGCGTTACATGGACGAAAACTGACCGCACCCGGCGCGGCAGGCCCGGCGGCCCCCCTCGCCCGAACCGTCCCGGCGGGCTACAGCCAGCCCTTCTCGCGGGCGATACGGACCGCCTCGGCGCGATTGCGGGCCGCCAGCTTCTGGATCGCCATGGAGAGGTAGTTGCGGACCGTCCCCTGCGAGAGGTGGAGGGCGGCCGCGATCTCCGCGTTGGTGGAGCCGTCCGCCGCCGTGCGCAGCACATCGCGCTCCCGCTCGGTGAGCGGGCTCGCCCCGTCGGCCAGTGCCGCCGCCGCGAGAGTGGGGTCGATGACGCGTTCCCCGGCGAGCACCTTGCGTACCGCGGCGGCCAGCTGGGAGGCCGGGGCGTCCTTCACCAGGAAGGCGTCGGCGCCCGACTCCATCGCCCGGCGCAGATAGCCGGGGCGGCCGAAGGTGGTGACGACGACGACCTTCACGGCCGGGAGTTCGCGCTGCAGGACGGCCGCCGCGTCGATGCCGGTCATGCCCGGCATCTCGATGTCCAGGAGCGCCACGTCGATGTCGTGCTCGTGGGCGGCGGCCAGTACCTCGTCCCCGCGGGCGACCTGGGCCACCACCTCGATGTCGGGTTCCAGACCGAGGAGCGCGGCGAGGGCCTCGCGCACCATGGACTGGTCCTCGGCCAGGAGAAGTCTGATCATGCTCATTCCGTGGATCCTAGGCCGGATTCCAGCGGAACACTCAAGGTCAGGGTGAAGCCTTTACCGGAACCGGAGTTGCCGGCCGAGGTCCGCAGCGTGCCGTCGACCGTGGCGAGGCGTTCGCCGATGCCGGTGAGGCCGTTGCCCGGCTTCGTGCCGGAGGGGCCGACGCCGTCGTCGGAGACGGTGAGTTCGAGGAGCCTGCCGTCCAGGGTCTGGCGCGGGGCGAGGGTGACCGTGCAGTGCCGGGCCCCGCTGTGCCGTACGACGTTGGTGACCGCCTCCCGCAGCGCCCAGGCGAGCACCTCCTCCGGCTTCTCGGGGACGTCGTCGGGGGCCTCGGCCGGAACGTCGGCCGTGATGCCCGCGGCGGCGAGTGCGGTACGGGCGCCCGCGAGTTCGCCGGGGAGGGTCGGCCGGCGGTAGCCGGTGACCGCGCCGCGTACGTCGATCAGAGCCTGGCGGCTGACCTGTTCGATGTCCGCGACCTGGGCCGCCGCCTGCTCCGGGTGGTCCGGGAGCATCCGTCCGGCCAGTTCGCTCTTGAGCGTGATCAGGGAGAGCGAGTGGCCGAGCAGGTCGTGCAGATCGCGGGCGAGCCTGAGCCGTTCCTCGTTGGCGGCGAGCTGGGCGACGGTCGCCCGGGCCTCGCGCAGCTCGATGGTGGTACGGATCAGCTGCCGTACGCCGGTCATCGAGAAGCCGCCGAGCAGCGCCGGGAAGACCAGGGCGGTGATGACCTCGCGGGGGTGGTCGCCGGTCAGGCCGATGCCGACCAGGACGGCCGTGACGACGGGGATGAGCCAACGGGACGTCCGCAGCGGCAGGGTGGCCCCGACAGAGACCGCCACGTACACGAAGAGCACCAGCCACGGGGTGCCGAGCGTCAGGGTGAGGACGACGGACAGGAGGCCGAGGAAGGCGATCGCGGAGTGGAGCAGACGGCGGTCCAGGGGCTTGGTCGTGTGGCGGAAGACCAGCAGCAGGTAGGCACCGACGAAGGTCAGCAGGCCGAGCGTGCCGAGCGCCGTCGCCCAGGGGGTGTGGTTGCCGTCGGCCAGGTCCTTGACCGGGGCGCTCATGAACGCGAGCCAGATGCCGATCCAGAGCAGTTTGATCCAGAACTGCTTGCGGTTCGTGGGCGGGCTCCCGAGGCCCACGGACGTCACGTCGTCGTTCACGCCTTCAGGGTGTCCTTCCGGTAGAGCCAGGCCGCGCCGCCCGCGAAGACCAGGAAGTAGGCGCAGAGGATGGCGACGTCCTTGGCGTGCGGCGATCCGCCCATCTCGATCGCCTGGCCGAGAGAAGCGTACGCGTGCGTCGGCAGCCACTCGGAAATGTTCTGGAGCCACTGCGGGAAGGTCGCGCTGGGCATCCACAGGCCGCCGAGGATGGAGAGCCCGAAGTAGATGATCATGGTGAGCGGGCGGACCGCGTCCCCGCTGGCGAGGTAGCCGATGGCGACGCCGAGCGCGGCGAAGACCAGCGAACCGGCCCAGATGACCCCGGCCAGCGCGAACCACTGCCAGGTCTCGACCCGTACGTGCTTGACGGCGGCGGCGACCAGGAAGACCACCACGATGCAGGGCAGGGTGACCGTCGCCGCGCTGGCGATCTTCGCCAGGATGTAGCCGCGGCTGGGCAGTGCGGTGAGCCGCAGCTGGCGGACCCAGCCCTTCTCGCGCTCCTTGGCGATGCGTTCGCTGTTGCCCATGAGGACGGCGGTCAGCGCTCCGAAGGAGGCCATCGAGACCATGAAGAATGCCTGGAAGGTGAGTTCGGTGTGCGGGATCCGGTCGGTGGTGTTCTGGGTGCCGGAGATGAGCAGGTAGATCACCGAGGGGTAGATCACCGAGAAGAACATGAACTTCTTGTTCCGCAGGGTGCGGGTGACTTCGAGCCTGATCAGTGTGTTCATGCGGTCCTGGCCTCCTCGGCCTCGGTGATGGCGACGAAGGCCTGCTCCAGGCCGAGTCCGGCGACTTCGAGTTCGCGCGGGTAGAGGCCGAGTCCGTACACGGCGTGGACGGTGGCGTCGGCGTCGTGCGACTGGATCCGGACCCGGTTGCCGGTGATGTCGAGCGCGGCGAGGAACGGCAGCCCGCGCAGAGCCGCTTCGTCGACCGGGCCCTGAAGCTCGAAGGAGATCCGGCGGGCCCCGGCCTTCGCCTTGATCTCGGCGGCGGTGCCGTCGGCGAGCAGCCGGCCCTTGTGCAGGACGAGGACGCGGTCGGCGATCGCGTCGGCCTCTTCGAGGTAGTGGGTGGCGAACAGGACGGTACGGCCCTGCTCGGCCTGTTCGCGCATGGTGGCCCAGAAGGCCTGCCGGGCGGTGACGTCCATGCCGGTGGTCGGCTCGTCGAGGACGATCAGGTCGTTGGCGCCGGCGGTGGCCAGCGCGAAGCGGACGCGCTGTTCCTGGCCGCCGGAGAGCTTGTTGACCATCCGGTCGGCGATCTGCGCGATCCCGGCGCGGGAGAGCACCTCCGCCACCGGGAACGGCTTGGGGTGCAGGTCACAGGCGAGGCCGACCAGCTCCTTGACCGTGACGTCCTCCATCAGGCCGCCGGTCTGGAGCATCGCGCCGACCCGGCCCGCGGCGATGGCGTCCTGCGGGGTCGTACCGAACACCTGGACCGAACCGGAGTCGGCGGTGCGCAGCCCCAGCAGCAGATCCAGGGTGGAGGACTTCCCGGCGCCGTTGGGGCCGAGGAGCGCCACGGTCTCGCCGGGGTGCAGATCGAGGGTGAGCCCGTCGACGGCGCGTACGGCTCCGTATGCCTTGCTGACCTGGTCGAAGCGGACCGCGGCGGTCCTCGCTCCGGTGGCCTCGGCGGTTGTCGTTGTCATGCGTCAAGCGTGGCGGAGGAGGGGGTGGCCGCGGCAGGGCCGCCGGTCGTGGAAACGGGATGACAGATGTCATGCGGTGCGCATGACTCCGCTGCCGGGGCCGTGGTCCGGACACGGCGCCGCCCCCGGCCGGGGGTCCGGTCGGGGGCGGGCGGTGCGTTCGGCGGGGCGGCGGTCAGCCGTTGCCGTCGAGCTCGATGACGACGGTCCGCTCGGCGGGGGTCTTGCCGAGCAGTGCGGTCTGCATGGCGTGTGCCACGTCGTCCGCGCCGAGCTGGTGCTTCTTGCCGTCACCCTTGGTGATCATGATGCCGTCGAAGACGCCGTCGCAGAGGGTGTCGATGGCCTTCTTGTCGTAGTGCTCGATCAGCCGTCCCTTGATCGGCACCATCGAGAGGATCTGCGGCAGCGACTTGGCCGGGCCGAACTGGATCTGCTTGGGGCCCGCCTTGATGGTGATCAGGCCGGACATCGCGGGCTTCGCGAACTCCTTCATCGCCCGGTCCAGTTCGGCCTGGTCGATGGTGGGTTCGCTGGTGGTGACGGGCAGTTGGACGACCTTCGTCCGGCCGGTCTGCACCTGGGCGCGGTACGCGTCGCGCACCGAGGTCATCGACTGGTTGACGTCCAGCGTCTTGCCCGACTTCCCGGGTACGGCGACGGCCTTGCCCGGCTCGAACTTGATCGTGCCGTCGTTGGCCGAGCCGGAGACGCCCGCCAGGTCCGTCAGCGCGACGCCGAGCTTCTCCTTGTCGACCGGGATCACCGGGTCGACGACGCGCTTGCCGCCGAACAGCGAGCCGATGACGGAGACCGGGTTGTAGTCGCTGCCGGCCGCCGAGCGCACGGTCTCCTGGCTGTCCAGGGCGAGCCCGGCCTTGTCCGGTACGAGCTGGGTCTTCCTGCCGTCCACCGACAGCTGGAGGGGGGCCACGGCGCGCTTGCCGAGGGCCGCGTCCAGCTTGGTGACGCCCTCTTCCTTCGTGCCGCCGCCGATGTCGACGCCGAGGACGGTGGTGCCCTTGGGCACGTCGGAATGGTTCATCAGCAGCCCGGCGCCGTACGCGACACCGAGCAGCGCGACGACACCGACGCCGAGGAGGACCAGCTTGGAGCGGCCCTGCTTCTTCGCGGGCGCGGGCGCCGGTTCGGGACGCGGGGCGGGGACGGGCGACGCGGCGGCGGGACCGCCGGGCCCGGCCGGTCCGGTGCCCATCGGGTCGTCCGGACCGCGGGACGGCCCATCGGGGCCGCCGGCACCGGGCTTGCCCGGGAACAGGGACGGTGCCCGGCGCTCCGGCGGTACGACGGGGATGCCGCTGGTGAGCGTGTCACCGGAGACGTTGCCGCCGGGGCCGGAGGGGGCCGGGGCCGCGAACTGCGGCGTGAGCACCGCGGTGTCGTCGGACATCCGCGGCGGGCCACCGGGGGCGCCGGGCCCCTGCGGGCCCGCCGGACCGCCCGGACCCACCGGGCCGGGGCCGGAGCCCATCGGACCGGAGCCGGAACCCATGGGGCCGGAACCCATGGGGCCCTGGCCGCCGGGTCCGCCCGGTCCGCCCAGGTTCGGCGTGAGGGACGAAGTCCCGGTGACCGGGCCCGTGGTGGGTCCGGCGGGGCCGGGGGTGCGTACCCCGAGGTTCGGCGTCGGGTGCGGGCCGCCGGACGCGGGCCCACCGGTCCCGAAGTCGTCGGGGCCGGGCGCGCCCTGGTCGCCGGCGCGCTGCGGGCCGTCCGAGAAGTACGGCAGATCGGCGCGGGGCGGGGCGGGCGGCGTGGGCGTGGCACCCCTGATGCCCTCGGCGCCACCGGCCGTACCGCCGCCGGACGTACCGCCCGCGACCGAGGTGTTCGTGGGGGGCTTGCGCGGGGCGAACCAGTCGCTGCCGCTCTTCTCCCTGGCCGGCTTCTCGGCGGACGGTTCCGCGCTCGCGGAATCGGTCCGGGCCTCGGCGGCCGGCGCGGTGTCGGACGCGGCCGGCGCACCGTCCGCCGCGGGCGAACCGGGGCGCGGGATGCTGCCGGTGCGCTCGGCGTCGGCGCCGTCGGCGCCGCCCACGGGCGTACGCATGACGACGGGCGGGATCGGCCGCGAGCCCGGGATGTTGATCCGGATGCGCGTCGTCAGCGTCGTCTCGGTCCTCGGCTCCTCGGAGCGGGACGGCTCCGCAGGCTCCGGGGCCTCCTCCGGGGCATCCTGCGAAGGGTGCAGCGACGGATACTGGCGGGATCCGTACGGCGGCGTCCCCGAGGGGTACGCGGCTCCTCCGCGCCCCTGGGGCCCGGAGGACGAACTGTCAGTTTCACGACTCAAAGCAGGTTCTCCCGATTGGCTCCGCCGCCCGTACTTCCCCCATGCGCAGGCCTGGGGACGGCCAGGAGGATGCTGGAAATCTTGGCCGGATCGGGGAGTGGCACCCGGCGCGTGCAGCTGCAAGGCGCCGGAGCGTCCTCTTAGCGGAGCTATCGGGGCGTTTCGGTAACGCCACAGATGTGCGTGCCAGGCGCCACAAGCCCGGTCAAGATCTTCAGCGCCCTTCCAGGCGCGCGAACCACCATACTGGCCGCCGCCGACGGACACCCCGCGACCGGGGGAAACGGCCGCGCGGACGCCGGACGGACCGGAGGCATCACGGGAACGGACGTGTCCCATTACCTGCCAGGTCGGCCGCTGTCGGCACCCTGTTGGGGCGACCGCGACATGGTGGCACAGATCACAGCGACGGCCATCCCGCCCAGCATGAAGAGAGTGAGGCCGAGTTCGTCGCCGAAGACATAGTCGCCTTCCGGGCGTCCGCCCAACAGAACGACGATCGAAATCAGCCATCCCGCAGCGGGTGCCAGGGCTCCGAGCTGGGTGCCGAAGAGCCGGCGCCCACCGTGGAAGAGCCCGGCGGCGGCCAGCAGCGCGAGCAGCAATCCGGCGGGGAACCAGGCGGCTTGGACGAGCGCCCCGGCGATCCCGACCAGCGCGCCCAGCACGGCGAGGCCCACGTAGGCGGCGATCCGGCCGGGGTCGAGGGGGGCGGCGAGACCGGTGGCCGCGGTGGAGCCGGAGGGGGTCGAGGGGCGCGGCGCGCGCTGCTTGCCGCCGCTCATCGCTCCGCTCCCGCGACGCCCGCGAACAGGTCGTCCTCCCGGACCCCCCGGGGGGCTCCGGATTCGCCGCGCACCAACTCGTAGTACTCGGTGGTGAAGACGGGCTGGCCGAGGTCGTTGGAGAGGGCGAAGAAGGGGCCGTCCACGGCGATCTGGGTGACGTGCGCCCGCATCGCGGCGCTCTTGGCGGCGGCGTGGGCCGAGCCGTCGATCCGCGCGGTGATCCTGGAGTCGTCGACCACGCCCGGTACGTCGTCGATGGCGGCGATGCCCGGGAAGGCGTCCGGCGCGGTCTCCCGGAGGCGGGCGAAGCCCTCCTCGGCGACCGAGCGGGGCACCCGGTTCCAGTAGATCTTGGCGACGGTGTGCGGGGCACCGGCCCCGGTGCGGTGTCCGGGGTCGGCGGCGAGGTCCGCGGCACGCATCGCGACACGGTGCGCCTGGATGTGGTCGGGGTGTCCGTAGCCGCCGTCGGGGTCGTAGGTGACGAGGACCTGCGGGCGCACCGAGCGGATCACCTCCACCAGGTGTCCGGCGGCCTCGTCCACGTCGGCGGCCCAGAAGGCGCCGGGGCGGTGGTTCTGTTCGGCACCCATCATTCCGGAGTCGCGGAAGCGCCCGGGGCCGCCGAGGAGCCGGTGGTCGGTGACCCCCAGCTCCTTCATCGCCGCGTCGAGCTCACCCCGGCGGTACGGGCCCAGGGTGTCGTCCCGGTCGGCCGCGAGATGGGCGAGGGAGGGCGGGATGACCTCGCCCTCCTCACCGAGCGTGCAGGTCACCAGGGTGACCTGGGCACCCTCGGCCGCGTACTTGGCCATGGTGGCGCCGTTGTTGATCGACTCGTCGTCGGGGTGCGCGTGCACCAGGAGGAGGCGCCGGGCGGGATGGTCCGTCATGGGGACCACCCTACGAGCCGGGCGCACCGATCACCGCCCGCGTCACCACCGCGCACCGACCGCCGACGGGCCGGGCCTCAGAACTTGAGGCTTCCGATCATGCCCGCCACATTCGTGGTCAGGTTCGAGATGCTCGGCGCGATCGACGAGCTGGCGAGATAGAAACCGAGCAGTGCGCAGACCACCGCATGTCCGCCCTTCAGTCCGGATTTCCGGATCAGCAGGAAGACGACGATCGCCAGCAGCACCACCGCCGAAATCGAGAGTGCCACGGCGGTTCACCTCCATCAGTACGGTCGGGACGGGCAGCACACATGGAGCCAGCAGGTTCATACCCACCGAGCGCTACGGATCATAACTATCCGTCGCAACGCATTGATCGGGGCACAGCAGCACGAGGGGCGCACGACCGGGCGGTCGGTGACCGGTGCCGCCCGTCCGGATCGGGCCCGTCGGGCCCGGCCCGGTCCGAACGGAAGGGACTAGGTTCGGTACATGACTTCCCAGCAGATCTCGTTTCCCCGTCAGCACGCCAGGACCATGCGATTCACCCTCGGCGCCCCGAGGTCGTTCACCGTTTCGCCCGACGGTGAGCGGGTGATCTTCCTGCGGTCGGCCTCCGGTACGGACCGGTCGGGCCGGTTGCTGGTGCTGGATCTGTCCAAGGACGGCGCCCTGGAGGAGCGGGTGGTCGCCGACCCCGAGGCCCTGCTGGGCGGTTCGGCGGAGCGGCTGTCGGCGCAGGAGCGGGCCCGGCGCGAGCGCAGCCGTGAGGGCTCCTCGGGGATCGTCGGCTACGCGGTGGACGCGGCCGCCGAGTTGGCCGCTTTCGCGCTCTCGGGGAAGGTGTACGTCGCCGGACTGCGGGCGGGCACGGCCCGTGCGCTGCCGGTTCCGGGCCCGGTGATCGACCCGCGACCGTCACCGGACGGACGACACATCGCATATGTGTCCAAGGGTGCGTTGCGCGTCGTGGGTGCCGACGGCGACGGTGACCGGGCGCTCGCCGAGCCGGACGGGGACGATGTCTCGTACGGTCTCGCGGAGTTCATCGCGGCCGAGGAGATGCAGCGTTCGCGGGGCTTCTGGTGGTCTCCGGAGTCGGACCGGCTGCTGGTCGCCCGGGTCGACAACGGCCCCGTGCAGCGGTGGTGGATCTCGGACCCCGCGCACCCGGACCGCAGGCCCGCCGAGGTCGCCTACCCGGCGGCGGGGACGCCCAACGCCGATGTGCGGCTCTTCGTGCTGGGCCTGGACGGCGCCCGTACCGAAGTGGTCTGGGACCGGGCACGCCACCCCTATCTGGCGCAGGTGCACTGGTCGTCGGACGGGGCGCCGCTGCTGCTGGTGCAGTCCCGTGACCAGCAGAGCCATCTCTTCCTCGCGGTGGACCCGGAGACCGGTTCGACCCGTACGGTGCATGCCGACGAGGATCCGGTATGGCTGGAAATCTTCCCCGGAGTGCCCGCCTGGGCGCCGGACGGCCGGCTGGTGCGGATCGCGGACGAGGGCGGGGCCCGGGTGCTCGCGGTCGGCGACCGGCTGCTGACCGGGGCGCAGTTGCAGCTCAAGTCGGTCCTGGACATCGGGGAATCGGACATCCTGGTGTCGGCCTCGGCCGGTGAGGAGGCGGCCGAACCGGAGATCGGCGAGACCCATGTGTACCGGGTCAACGAACTGGGCGTAGAACGAGTGTCCGAAGGGGTCGGGGTGCACTCCGCGGTCCGCGCGGGCGGGGTGACGGTGCTGGTCAGCCACTCCCTCGACCGCTCCGGGGCCCGGGTCGAGGTGGTCCGGGACGGCAGGCGGATCGCGACCGTGGCGAGCCACGCCGAGGAGCCGGTCCTCTCCGCCCGGGTGCGACTCACCGAGGGGGGCGCACGGCGAATTCCGTGCGCCGTGCTGCTCCCCGAGGGGTACGAGGAGTCGGACGGGCCGCTGCCGGTACTGATGGATCCGTACGGCGGACCGCACGGCCGCCGGGTGGTCGCCGCCCTCAATCCGCATCTGACGTCGCAGTGGTTCGCGAACCAGGGCTTCGCGGTCGTGGTCGCGGACGGCCGGGGCATGCAGGGGCGTTCACCCGGCTGGGAGAAGGCGGTCAAGAACAACCTGGTGCTCTCCGTGGACGACCAGGTCGAGGCGTTGCAGGCGCTGGCCGGGCGGTTCCCGCTGGACCTCGGCAAGGTCGCGATCCGCGGCTGGTCGTTCGGCGGATACCTGGCGGCGCTGGCCGTGACGCGCCGGCCCGAGATCTTCCACGCGGCGGTGGTCGGCGCCCCGGTGACCGACCAGCGGCTGTACGACACCCACTACACCGAGCGCTATCTCGGCGACCCGGCGAAGCAGCCCGAGGTGTACGCGCACAACTCGGTGATCACCGACGAGGGGCTCTCGGAGGCCGCCGAACAGGTGCGTCCGATGATGATCGTGCACGGTCTCGCGGACGACAACGTGGTGGTCGCGCACTCGCTCAAGCTCTCGTCGGCGCTGCTCTCGGCCGGGCGCCCGCACGAGGTGCTGCCGCTCAGCGGGGTGACGCACATGACCCCGCAGGAGCAGGTGGCGGAGAATCTGCTGCTGCTCCAGGTCGACTTCCTGAAGCGGTCGCTGGGGCTGCTCGGCTGAGAGGCTGTCGGGTGCCCCTCCCCGTCACCAGCCGGGCGGCGGCTGGGACGGAGGCGGCGGCCCGAAGACGCCGGGGCGCGGATAGCCGTACCCCTGTCCGTAGCCCTGGCCGGGCAGGGACGGGGGTGCGGCCGGGCCCGGCAGGGCCAGCGCCAGCAGCACCGCCGCTCCGGCGAGCACCTCGAAGAACCCGGTCGCCACGGTGAGCTGGACCTCGATCGGCAGATCGGCGAAGTTCTCCAGCAGCTTCTCGTGCACCGACCGGGCCACTCCCAGCCCGCCGGCGCCCAGCAGCAGAGCGGCGGCGATCAGGCCGAACGGCCGGGCGGGCACGGCGCGGACCAGCGCGCTCGCCGCCGCGAACAGGCAGAGCAGCGCCAGGACGGCCGTGAACCAGCCGGGCGGCGGGTCGGTGAGCCCCTGGAAGATCCGGTCCCCGCCGAGGAACCAGTCGGGGTAGATGGAGGGGATCCGCACCGCCTGGCGGATCTCCCAGGCGATAGTGACCGCTCCCGCCGCGCCGAGGAAGAGAAAGGCGATCACCCCCGCGCCCTGCCCCGGCCGGGCCGGGACGGTTTCGGAGGGGTCGTGCGGTGCCCGGCGGCCGGCCGCTGCGGTGATGATCAGCGCGATGCCCGCCGCGAGCGACGCGAAGGCGCAGAGCAGGGCACGGGTGCGCAGGTCGTCGACGAACCGGGTGTCCATCCGGGGCTGGCCGATGTTCCAGAGTCCGGGCAGCCGCACCACGAGCGTGAGCACTCCGGCGGCGACCAGCGCGGCGCCGGCCACCGAGGACCGCAGGGCCGCGACGGCCACGGCGAGATACACCACGCACAGCACCACGTCGTACGGCGAAGTGGTCGGCCCCAGCGACATCCGGGCGTCGCGGAACCCGGCCCAGTAGTGCCACAAGTGCTCGATGCCGTCGGCCGCCCTGACGTCCCGTACGACCCAGCCCGCGACGATCAGCGCGAGCGCGGCGCAGAGAACGGCTCCTGTGACCCTTGCCCCCCGAGTGAGTATCACCCGAGCGATACTCCACCGTCCCCGCCGACCGGACAAGGGGTTCACCGGCGTGGTGCGTCAACAGGCGACCGGCCGGGAGGACTTGACGGCCTCCCGGCCGGTACACGGCACCCGCACGGCCGTACGCCGACCATGCTGGCCGGTCCGTGTCTCGGCCGCGAGACGGACGGATTGCCCGCGCGTTAACGGGGCGGTCAGCCGGCCCGCGAGCTCCCGGACGGCGCGGCCCCGCCCTCCCCATCCGACGCCCCGCCCTCCCCGTCCGACGCCTCGCCCTCCCCGTCCGAC
>NZ_ML123044.1:788893-876851 GCF_003846175.1 Streptomyces sp. ADI95-17
TCCGACGCCCCGCCCTCCCCGTCCGACGCCTCGCCCTCCCCGTCCGACGCCTCGCCCTCCCCGTCCGACGCCTCGCCCCGGCCGTCCTCGCCGCCCGGCGCCCCGTCGTCGGCGGCCGTCTCCCCCCGCGTCTCCCCCCGCGTCTCCAGCAGCCCCTCCGGCGGCACCACCTGCTTCTCCTCCGCGAAGTGGCAGGCCGAGTCGTGCCCGGCCGGGGTGTCCGCCAGCCGGAAGACGGCCGGGACGGCCAGCAGCGGCACCTCCAGTTCGCACCGCTCCTGCGCCTTCCAGCACCGGGTGCGGAAGCGGCAGCCGGAGGGCGGGTTGGCGGGCGACGGGACGTCGCCGTGCAGGATGATCCGCTCCCGGTGCTCCCGGGCCGTCGGGTCCGGCACCGGGACCGCGGACAGCAGCGCCTGGGTGTAGGGGTGCGTGGGGTGGTCGTAGATCTGCTCGTCCGAGCCGATCTCGACGATCCGGCCCAGGTACATCACCCCGACCCGGTCGGAGATGTGCCGGACGATCGACAGGTCGTGCGCGATGAACACGTAGCTCAGCCGGAACTCAGCCTGGAGCCGGTCCAGCAGGTTGACGACCTGCGCCTGTACGGAGACGTCGAGGGCGGAGACGGGCTCGTCGGCGACGATGATCTCGGGGTTCAGGGCCAGACCGCGGGCGATGCCGATGCGCTGGCGCTGACCGCCGGAGAACTGGTGCGGATAGCGGTTGATGTACTCCGGGTTGAGCCCGACGACGTCCAGCAGCTCCTGGACCCTGCGGCGCCGGTCGCCCTTCGGGGCGACCTCGGGGTGGATCTCGTACGGCTCCCCGATGATGTCGCCGACCGTCATGCGCGGGTTCAGCGAGGTGTAGGGGTCCTGGAACACCATCTGGATGTTGCGGCGCACCGCCTTCAGGGCGCGCCCGGACAGCTTGGTGATGTCCTCGCCCTTGTACCTGATCGCGCCGGCCGTCGGCTGTTCCAGGTGCACCAGCATCTTGGCCACGGTCGACTTCCCGCAGCCGGACTCCCCCACGATGCCGAGCGTCTCGCCCGCCGCGAGGTCGAAGGAGACCCCGTCGACCGCCTTGACGGCACCGATCTGCTTCTTGATCAGGATTCCCTGGGTCAGCGGGTAGTGCTTGACCAGATCGCGGACCTCCAGGATCGGTTCGCCGCCCGCCGCGGCGGAGGCGGCCCGTGACTTGGCGAGCAGCGCCCGGGCCTTCTCGCCCTCCTCGCGCGCTTCCCTGCGCCCCGAGTGGTCAGCGTGCATCGAGCGTCTCCTTCCAGAAGTAGCAGGCGCTCTCGCGGTGCTCGGCCACCTCGAACAGCGGCGGCACCTCGCCCCGGCAGATCTCCTGGGCCATCGGGCAGCGCGGGTTGAAGGCGCAGCCGGGCGGGATGTGCAGCAGGTTGGGCGGCAGGCCCTTGATCGCGTACAGCTCCCGGCCCTTCTGGTCCAGGCGCGGGATCGACCGGAGCAGGCCCTTGGTGTACGGGTGGGCGGGTGCCCGGTAGATCTCGTGGACCGGGGCGGACTCGACGATCCGGCCCGCGTACATCACGGCGATCTTGTCGGCGACGTCGGCGACCACGCCCAGGTCGTGGGTGATCAGGATCAGGCCCATGTTCAGCTCGCGCTGGAGCTCGGCGAGCAGGTCCATCACCTGGGCCTGGACGGTCACGTCGAGGGCGGTGGTGGGTTCGTCCGCGATGATCAGCGACGGTTCCAGCGCCATCGCCATGGCGATCATGATGCGCTGGCGCATGCCGCCGGAGAACTGGTGCGGGAAGTTCCCGACGCGTTCCTTGGCCGCCGGGATGCGGACCCGGTCCATCAGCTCGACGGCCTTCAGCTTGGCGTCCTTGTGGGACATCCCCCGGTGCACGACGAACATCTCGCCGAGCTGCTCCCCCACGCTGAGCACGGGATTGAGGGAGGAGAGCGCGTCCTGGAAGATCATGGCCATCTCCTGGCCGCGGATCTTCCGGCGCTCGTCCTTCTTCATCTTCAACAGGTCGCGGTCCTTGAAGAGGATCTCGCCGCCGCTGATCTTCCCGGGGGGCATGTCGAGGATGCCCATGACGGCCTGGGCGGTGACCGACTTGCCGGAGCCGGACTCGCCGAGGACGGCCAGCGTCTCGCCCTCGGCCACCGAGTAGTTGACCCCGTTGACGGCCTTGGCGACGCCGTCGCGGGTGTGGAACTCCACGTGCAGATCGCGCACTTCGAGCAACATGGCAGCGGGCTCCTCAGCGCAGCTTGGGGTCGAGGGCGTCGCGCACCGCGTCGCCGAGCATGATGAAGGCGAGCACGGTGACCGCCAGGGCTCCGGCGGGCCAGAGCAGCATGTGCGGGGCGTTGCGGATGTACTGGGACGCGGCGGAGATGTCGATGCCCCAGGAGACGGCCGGCGGTTTCAGGCCGACGCCGAGGAACGAGAGGGTCGCCTCCAGCGAGATGTACGTGCCGAGCGCGATGGTCGCGACGACGATGACCGGCGCGATGGCGTTCGGGGTGATGTGGCGCAGCATCATGCGGGTGTTGGAGGCGCCGAGCGCCCGTGCCGCCTGTACGTAGTCGTTCTGTTTGGCGGTGATCACGGAGCCGCGGGCGATGCGGGCGATCTGCGGCCAGCCCAGCAGCACGATGAAGCCGATCACCGGCCAGACGGTGGAGCTGGTGACCACGGAGAGGAAGACCAGGCCGCCGAGGACCACCGGGATGCCGAAGAAGACATCGGTGACACGGGAGAGGATCGAGTCCGACAGGCCGCCGAAGAACCCGGCCAGGCCGCCGAGGACGCCGCCGAGCAGGGTGACGCCGAGGGTGGAACAGACGCCCACGGTCACCGAGTTCCTGGCCCCGTAGACGGTACGGGTGTACACGTCGCAGCCCTGTCCGTCGAAGCCGAAGGGGTGCCCGGGCTGGGAGCCCTGCTGGGCCTTGGCCAGGTCGCAGTTGAGCGGGTCCTGGTCGGCGATCAGCGAGGGCCAGATCGAGATGATCACCAGGAAGAGGATGATCAGGGCGGAGATGATGAAGACCGGGTTGCGGCGCAGGTCCCGCCAGGCGTCGGACCACAGACTGCGCGGCTTCTCGGCGGGGCCGGTGCCCTCGGGGCCGCCGGGTGTCCTTTCGAGGGTCGTGCCCTCCTCCAGGGCGAGGTCCATCACGCCTCCCGCTCCGGCGGACGAGATCGCCTCGTCCGGTGTCTGCTCAGGCATAGCGGATCCTCGGGTCGAGTACGGCGTACAGCAGGTCGACGAGCAGGTTCGCCGCCAGGAAGACGAGGACGAGGATGGTGACGAAGCCGACGACGGTCTGGGAGTTCTGGCGCAGGATGCCCTGGTAGAGCTGGAAGCCGACGCCGTGGATGTTGAAGATCCGCTCCGTGACGATCGCGCCGCCCATCAGTGCGCCCACATCGGTGCCGATGAAGGTGACGACCGGGATCAGTGAGTTGCGCAGCAGGTGCCGGATGACGACGCGGCGCCTGGGCAGGCCCTTGGCGACGGCGGTGCGGACATAGTCGGCGCGGGCGTTCTCCGCGATGGAGGTCCGGGTGAGCCGGGTGACGTACGCCAGGGAGACCGAGGCGAGGACGAGGCCCGGTACGAGCAGCTCGTTGAAGGGTGCCTCCGAGGAGACGGAGGGTTTGATGATGCCCCACTCGACTCCCAGGAGGAGCTGGAGCAGCAGGCCGGTGACGAAGGTCGGGATGGAGATGACGACCAGGGTCAGGATGAGCACGGTGGTGTCGACGGGGCGGCCGCGGCGCAGGCCGGTGACGACTCCGAGGCTGATGCCGATGACGATCTCGAAGACGATCGCCACGATGGTGAGCCGGATGGTGATGGGGAAGGCGGTGGCCATCAGCTCGGTGACCTTCTGACCGTTGAACGCGGTGCCGAAGTCGCCGGTGAAGACATTGCCCATGTAGGTGAGGTATTGCTGCCAGACGGGCTTGTCGAGGCCGAACTCCGAGCGGAGCTGGGCCGCGGTCGCGGGGTCGCACTGGCGGTCGCCGCAGAGACCCGCGATGGGGTCGCCCATCACGTTCACCATGAGGAAGATCAACAGCGTGGTGCCGAAGAAGACCGGGATCATCTGCAGCAGCCGCCGGATCACATAACGTCCCATGAAGGGCTCCGGGGGTCGCGGTGGTCAGAGGCTCGGGGCTGGGAAGTGACGCGTCCGGGGGACGGGGAGGCCGGGTGGCCGGTGCGTTCCTGGCACCGGCCACCCGGCCTCAGCGGGTCACTTGACCTTGATCTGCTCGTAGACCGGGACGCTGAACTGGTTCAGCGACACGTCGGTGATGTTCTCCGAGTAGCCGGCGCTGCCGTTCTGGTACCAGAGCGGGATGACGGGCATCTGGGCGACCAGGACCTTCTCCGCGTCCTGGAAGGTCGAGACCGCCTTGGCCTTGTCGGACTCGGCGTTGGCCTTGTCGACGAGCCCGTCGAACTCCTTGTTGCTCCACTTGCCGTCGTTGGACGAGGCGTCGGTGTAGTACACGGGCTGCAGGAAGTTCTGGATGAGCGGGTAGTCCATCTGCCAGCCGGCCCGCCAGGCACCGGTCAGCTTCTGCTGGGAGACCTGGCTGCGGAAGTCGGCGAAGGTGCCGACGGGGGCGCCGACGCACGCCTTGTTGTTGCCCATCACCTTGTTGATGCTGTTGCAGACGGCGTCGACCCACTCCTTGTGGGAGCCGGTGTCACCGTTGTACGAGATCTTGAGCTGGCCGCCGGGGATGCCGCCGCCCTCCTGGATCAGCTTCTTGGCGTTCGCCGCGTTGTACTCGCAGGGCGCGCCGCACAGCCCCTTCTTGAAGCCGCCCGCCTCGCCGAGGACCGGGGAGGTCCAGTCGGAGGCGGGGGTGCGGGTCTTCTGGAAGATCTGATCGGTGATCTGCTGCCGGTTGATCGCCATCGACAGGCCCTGGCGGACCTTGACGCCGCCGGGGGTGTCCCACTTCTTGTCGTAGAAGGGGAAGGCGAGGGTCTGGATGATGCCGGCCGGGGTGTTGATGTACCGGTCGCCGAGGTCCGCCTTGACGTTCTTCAGCTGCGAGGCGGGCACGTCGTCGACGAGGTCGAGGTTGCCGGCCGTCAGGTCGGTGTAGGCGGTGTTGTTGTCGGTGTAGACCTTGAGGTCGATGCCGCCGTTCTGCGCCTTGTCGTCGCCGGGGTACTTGTCCCACTTGCGCAGGTTCATCGACGAGCCCTTGGTGTACTTGTCGACGGTGTACGGCCCGTTGCCGATCGGCTTGGCGACCCAGGCGGCGTGGTCGGTGAAGAACGCCTTGGGCAGCGGGGCGAAGGCCGGGTAGCCGAGGGTGTCGGGCCAGAGGGAGAACTTCTGCGACAGCTTGACGGTGAACGTCTTGTCGTTGAGCACCTTGAGGCCGGAGAGCGTGGCGGCCGAGGCGCTGCCGGAGTCGGGGTGGACCTTGCTGTAGCCGTCGATGTAACCGAAGAAGTAGGCGTTCTTCTGATTGTTCTTCAGCTGGGCCCCGTAGTTCCAGGCGTCCACGAAGGACTTGGCGGTGATCTTCTCGCCGTTGCTGAAGGTCCAGCCGTCCTTCACGGTGACCGTGAAGTTCTGGTTGTCCTTGGTCTCGATCTTCTCGGCGAGCAAGTCGGTGGCCGCGCCGGTCTTCGGGTCATACCTCTTGAGCCCCCGGAAGATCATGTCGAGGACCTTGCCGCCCTGCACCTCATTGGTGTTCGCGGGTTCCAGCGGGTTCTGCGGGTCACCCCAGGAAGAGCTCACGATTCCGTTCGCCCCACCGCCGCCACCACCGCTGCCCCCTCCGCCACATGCCGTCGCCGCCAGGGCGACGACGACCGCACATGCGGCGCACTTGGTCTGTGTGGCTCCGCGCATGGAGTGCCTCCTCGTAGTGCTCCGTCTCGCTTAGGGCTCAATATCGCGAGGAAAGCGACACCTAGCACGTTTGCGGCACCCATCCGGGGGAGGCCGAAGAGAAACAGGAAGCAGGAGGCCGGACAGTCCAACTAAACATGCACGCGCATTCGAATCCCGTTCCATCGACGAACGGATTCAGGCGGAGCGGATTCAAGCGGAGGCAGCCGTCGGACGGAGTCAGTCGTCGGGCGGAGACAACGACCGTTGCCAGGGGGTCTGCACAAGCCCCGGATGAGCTTGGTTGCCCAGGGGGTGGGTATCCGCCCGGCATCTGCGGCAGTTTCCGGACCTGCGAGCCGATCGGGAGAAGGACACCACACGGCCCCGGCGGCGATGCCCCGCTTCATCACCCGCCGAGAGGCCTCTCAGGACCCACGTACAGGCCGACACGCCTATCCGCGTTCAGTGGATTGTCCGCGCTCGACGCTCAGCACGTCGGACCGCTCGCCCCCTCGCCCTCCCCCCCTCGCCTCCGTACTCACACCGCAGGACTCGACACACCCACCGGATCAACCGCGACGACCTTTCCCGCCGCGACAGTAACGACAAGGTCGCCATCGTGAAGGGAAGGAAGGCGGTGGGTAATAAATATCAACGTTCTTCCATCGCCCGCATCACGCAGGTTCGCGAAGATGGATTCGGTGGTTTCCTTGTCTATCCCACTGGAAAACTCATCGATCACCATGACCGGGTAACCGGAGAGCAGGCTGCGGGCGAGAGCGAGCCGCTGCCTCTCTCCCCCGGACATCTGCGCCCCCCGTTCGCCGACCAGTGCATCCAACCCTCGGGTCGTACGTTCAACCGTATGAGCCAGGCCAACAACCCTCAGAGCGTCCGCCATGGCTTCAGGGGTGCAACTGGGGTCGCCGAATGCCAGGTTCTCACGTATCGACTGGTTGAAAAGCACGGATTCCTGAGGGACCAGGCTGACCACGCTCCCCGGGTTCCCTACCGTCGAACCGTCCGAAAGATCGATACGAACGCTTCCTTCCTCGGGGACTAGGAGGCCAGCCAACATCAGTGCCAGTGTTGTCTTTCCAGATCCTGAAGCGCCAACGATAAATACCATCCCGCCAACGGGCAGGGTCATGCTGATCGAATCAACAGCCCTGTCATCGGCTCCGGGGTACCTGAAACTCAACCCGTCCAGAGAAATACTCGAGACACTCGCGTCGCCAGTGGAACGCACAGCCACCGGGCTTGGTTTTTGATTGGCGGAAGCATCAATGGATTCGAATATACGCTCAAACAGAGCGCCGCTCGCCTGGATTTCAGAACTCAGTTGCAACAACTGCTGTATCGGCATGGAGAGGCGAGCCTGAAGTTCCGTAATCACGATCACGGCGCCAAGTGAAACGTCACGGAGCAGAGTCCCGGCCGCCCAGTAAACCGTAATCGGCATGAGTGACAGCGTCATCGATATGATCGCAAACGCTGTGCGCCCAGCCATTCTCTGCTTCCATGCTTCGTCGGCAGCCTTGAGCGAGAGCGACTCAAAATTCGCGAGCTGCCAGTCCTCGCGAGCCATCGTCCTGCCCAGCAAGATTCCGGACAGGGACAGATGGTCTCCAACCAGTTGCATCATGTCGGTGACACGCTCTTGCTGAGAATGTGCGAGCCTTCGCTGCCTCTTTGCGTATCGATTATTCAACATGTTCAATGCTGCGGCCAAGGTCAACGAAAGAAGCGCGATCTGCCAACTCATGATTACCATGATGATGGCAGCAGCCAGCAGACTCGCTACCGCACCGATGATCCCCTGTGCTGCAAAGGTAAGCACATTACCCACACCGCCAATATCGCTGGCGATCCGCGTCTGCACTTCCGACGTCGAATTCGAAGTGAAGTACTCCAGCGGCATCTTCTGCGTGGCTGCGTACACTTCCTTGCGGAGTGCGTGAACCAGGTTCTGCCCCATTCGATTATTCAGTCGGGCAGTTATCACGGTCAGGAGGCTCGTGAGAACATTCGCCACCAGCATGACGGCGCACAGAGAACTCAGGAGCCCAACCTTGTGCTGAGGGAGAGCAACATCAACCACTTCTTTCAGCAACACCGTGCTGACCATCGTCAGCACGACAGAGAAAAGAATAACTGCAATGGAAGCGAAAAGCCTTCTCGGGTCACGCGAGAGGAGTTTCGCCACTCTGATCCAGAGCAGGGGCTTTTCAGGAAATACCTTCTTCAAAGCCCCCCCCTCCGTCACGCTCAGTAACCTCTCCGGACGCCACAGATCCTTTCAGGCCGCTGGGGGATCTCCGACCGATGCCGAGAGAATCGAGAAGCCTTCGCGCAATCCGATCAGTCATCAAGAGGAAATCACTGTTGGCATGTGCCATCGGAAGTCCCGGCGTTACGATTCGATACGAAGTTCCCACTCCGATCGCAAATCGGGTTCTGCTCACTGATCCATCAGAACGGATGAGTTCACCAAATTTGGTAACTCGAATTGCCTCCACCCCAGGATTCTTACTCTTCTTTGATTTTGAACGCCTCGCCACAGAACTTATTTCACCCCTTCCGTAAAGCCCGATCCGCAGGGCGTCGGTGCTACGCGACACTGAATGTTGCGCAATGCGCGCATCGATCACATGGGTGATGTCGATCGAGGCCTGTGGAAGCGTTGCGCTGGTACATTCGATTGCCCTCAGGCTCGGCTGTACTAGCCTCGTCCCCGCGCCCAAAAAAGTAACCACCCCACTTCTAGAGAGGGCAATGAGTTCCTTCTGTCTAGGCCACGGGGCCCCACCATTCAGAAATTGAAGAATCGAACGCAGCCACCCCTGCACACCGCGAAAGAAGTCGAGGTTCTCCATCTCTTGCTCCGAGTTGGAGAGCCGGGCGAACTCAGCGTAGAAACGATGCACACTCGTCACCAGAGCCTGATAGCAACTGAAGTTCTCGGACAGCATCTGGTTCGTTCCGTGAGCGATGTAGCGTCTCATCCATTTCTGCAGTTCGGGAATACACTGAAAGGAAACGCCCTTCAGTGGAGCACCCATGGATTCAAGATCCAGACGATCTTCCTCCTTCGTGATCGTTTCTCTGACAAGCTCTTCCTGCAGGGGCGACCCCGGCGCCGCACTGAGAAAAAGCTGTGAGAACCGCCCCCACGAAATGGAGCATCGGCCTGGGTCGGACGAGATGAGTTCTGCATAGTACGCGTGCTCGAGATCGCCGTGAATCCCTTTTCGGAATCCCTCGAGTTCAGCCGGATCCTTGGGGTGTTGATAGAACTCCCTGATCCTCTTCGAGGAGACATAATGCGGAACAGTGCACTTCGAGAGTCTCGACTTCCCCAACGGCCAAAGTACGGGGCGGTACGGTACGCCTCTTCCGGAACCCACGAATAGGTACGGCTCCCTACCCGACGGCTCGTAGGACATCTTTCCATCGGCCCCATGGCGGAAGACTCCGCCCCGCTCCTTTGTAAAGAGTTGCAGATAATCAAAAAAGGTGAGCCCCATCCCTTGCACCAGGGTCGGCTCGCCCGGCCCGACAGCCGCTGCCGCACTCAACGTGGCCGGCCCCGGTGGCGTATACGTGCCGCCCCCTGCGGGCAAGAGATCTGCCAGGTGGCTCTGCTCATCCGTGAGAAGCGGCGAGGGGTTGCCCTGCGCCAGAATCACGCGGTGGCACTTGATAGGAAGGGATTCCCCCTCCAGCCAGACCTCGTCGAGCGTCCCTGGCTTCTCCGAGCTGGGGCAGACATCGATCACTTTCCGCTCATGCGTGTTCACATGCAGATTGTCCGGTGCATTTTCGATTACGAAACCGAGGAACCAGCGCATGTAGTCACCCATCAATGAGCGAGAAGCCCACCGATAGCCCGATGACGCACCGAGCAGGCTGTCGAGCCCCTTGTCGACACTGAGTGATCTACTGTTGCTAGCGGCCCACTGACTGAGAGTCGGCCCCTTGCGAACGGGTCCGGCACATTCCAATGATTCATCCACGAAGAGGGAAACCGATCCGGCCAGCGAATTCATCCAGAGTTGGTCCGGCTGATCCTCCCGCCAGATCTTTCCTCCACACCCGAGGTACGGGTCGATGAGATGCACCTGAACCTTCCGATCCACCGAATAGTCGGGGAGGTTGGCACAAATTCTCTCGAGTGCTGACAGACCGTACGGCCCCGCACCGACTATGGCGATGACAAAATCACCTTTATCGCAACTCACCATTACACGCTTCCGCATTCTCACTGATGATCGAAGTATATGCTTCTCGCAGTTGCTACTTCTTCGAGAAGTACGTCAGCATCGGGAAAGTTCTGATCGCGTTCCACTATGACCGTGCGGGGATTGCAGAGTTCCGCAGTATTTCTGGCCAAATCCCAGATGCCCTCGGCTATGGATTCCGAGTGACTGTCAATCAGCTTCCCCGTGGAAGTTGTCACCCCGCCAGCAAGATGAATATGCACAACGCGTTCCAGGGGAAGCTGGCTCAGATACACTTCCGGGTCGAATCGATGGTTCTGCGAGTTGATATAGAGATTTGCTACGTCCAAGAGGATCAGTGAGTCAGAATCGACTACCACGTCAGCAAAAAATTTAGCGGCCTCCAGATGGTCGGACGTGGTGGATATCGAATAGGTTATGTTCTCGATTGCCAGGGGTACGCCGAGAGCTGAATTCGCCTGTTTCACGTTGCGCACACAGGCGCGTCGACTTTCAGCACTGACGATCGGCGGGCACAAGTGCTGCGAGTCGATTCCTGGGATATGCGTGGCAGCAAGGTGCTCGCTGTAGTAGTCGGACTGGCAGACTTCTACTACCTCGCGCACTCTCTCCAGGTACTTCGTATCAATGCGCCCGGCGCCGGCGAGAGACATCGCGACACCATGGGTCACAGTGTCGAATCTTTCGGATATCTCACGCAGTTGGCCAAGGCTGCCGGGTGACATCCACTGATCCGCGAGTATCTCGACCACATCGATGCCATGCTCCCGGGAAGCAAGATTCTCACTCAGCTCTTGGCGATACCCCAGGCCTGCCCCATGATTCGATATTTCTTTCACGGTACCAACCACTGCTCTGCCTTTCAGTGCGCTTCAGAGTTCTGCAGGAATCGATTTGAACTGCCGCCCCATGCCAGCCCAAAGCATGCCTCTTCATCCTGTGGTCCCATGCGTATCCGCCATAGCCGCTATCCTGGAGGGTTCCCTCTGCGCAGCAATCTCCCGATCCCGCATCTTCCAAAGCAGGCACCCCCTGCATGCTTCACATCCTTGCAGGGGCAATATTCTTTTCTCCTCCACCTGAGCGGAGAAATCCTCGACCAGCAACTCATCCTGAACCAGATGGTCGCTCTCGCTCATCCCTGGCCTTCCACGTGGCGGTACCCTATGGCCCCCACACTGGCGACACCAGTTAGAAGCGACTTCATCGAGCCTTCTGTGATTACCAGCCCCTGGTCTACACAAATTTTCATCAACTCGGAGGCGCTGACGGGATCCGAAAGATTCCTGAGGGCCTCGCAGGCAACGCTCGCGAGTCGCAGGATAACTGGTTTATCCACCTGGCGCGGAGGTGCAACAAGGATATTTGTCGGTTTGGTTTCACCGTCCATTTCAGCCTTGCCGAGAAATATTGAAAGCGGATCCGTGCCGAAGCCCGCAATGAATGTGCGATCAGGCTTCCAGTAGAGCGATTCCCATGAGAAATTTTCGGTGCGCGCAGAATCGCCCTCTGGTGCTGACCGGTTCAAAGCGGCCCGGGGCTCGCGCGCGCAGAACAGCGCGAGTTCGAACTCTGCAACATCCGCTACAGCCTCCGGTACACCTTCCCGGAAGTCGGAATATTCACGAACAAAGGGAACGAAGTTCACGGCTACAGCTTCCCGGCCCTGGGAGCGCGACGGCCTGAATACGTCAAAGTACTCCCGGATGATCGCCGGTTCGTTCTGCTCGATCCACTTGCACGTACAAGGAAGTGACGACTTGAGAAGCATTCCATGCTTCCCTCTGAGGGATGCCGCGAAATCATCCAATTCGCCTGGCGTGATCGCTGATACTACTCTTGCTTCTTCTCCATGAAGTCCCATGTGCGCTGCGTAGGCATGAGCATCAAATCTGTGTGCCAGTCGGTAGCCAGAGTCAAGGTAAATTTTAAAGAGTGCCGTCTGTGCGCTGTGGAGATTCATTCTTCCGTTTTCCCGCCGTAGGAACTTGGGAGACCGGAGGTGCCGAGCCAAAGAATTATGGCCAGTCAGATGGTCCTCGACCTGCTCTCTGTCGTGGTTCCCATATTCCTCCTCGTATTTCCCCGCCCCGCACCGCATCGAATCCGATGCGGTGCGGGGCGGGGAACCATAGGTAATTCCTATACGTGCTTAGGGTTTGCTGGGGTGCTCGTGACAGACCCCGCAGAACCCGCCACCCCCGCCTGAACCGCTGCACGTGGGCGGCAGCTTGGTGGCGAGGAGTTCCTCCTCGGCTTCGTCGAGCTCAATCATGAAAACGAGTTCTTCTTCCACGTCTTCTGCGATAGCCACGGGCGTGAACGTTGCCACTTCGCTCTCCTCACTATCCGGGATGGACTAATTGCGCTGGCAGCGTAGACAGAGGTTTCCGGAATCTGCAAGGCACTTAGGCACGGCGATCCTCGACACATTTATCCCTGTGGTGGATCTTTCCGCTCTTTTCCCTCTCGATTGCAAGAAATAAGGGAAACCGAGACTAATCGGCCACCAGGGCACCTTGATGAGCGGAGTTCGAAATGGCAACCCCATAGCGCAGGGGCTGCCGAGGCTGAACCCGTGATGTCAGGGCCCCACACCTTCGCCGGGGGAGGGTGTGGCGGGGTGCGCAGGGCAGCAGAAGCCCTCGGACCCGTCACATCGGTCGTTGTCTCTGCGAGGCCGGTGGATCAGCCTCGGCCGGTGGCCGCGTTGTAGCAGGTCAGCGCCTTTGACCCACCTGGCAGCAGCATCGTCGTTCCGCTCCTCGGGGCGTCGGGCCGGGACTTGGCAGGGCCAGCCGTTACGCATCAGGAGCTTGCGCACACCCTGGATCGTGTAGGTGAGGAGGAAGCGTCGGCCGATCACGATCCTGATCCGCGCCAGCGTCCACCGCTGGTCCGCCCAGCCGTGCATGGCCGACCCCTTGGCCAGCTCCTCCTCGAGTTGCGCAAACTGTTCTTCGCTCAGCCTCGGCAGCGAAGCCGGCCCCTGCGACCGCAGGGCAAGCGTGCCGTCCTCCTCTCATGCCTGCCGCCATCGCTGCACCGAGCGAACGCCGATACGCAGGTCCCTGGCGATCACCGAGCTCGTCTCGCCCCGGGCGAACTGCTCGGCCGCCTGGAATCTCAACCCCTCGCGGAACCGCAGACGTTCGGCGGTCAGCCCGCCCCCTTGTGGATACCGCATACCTCCGGTCATACCGCAGTCGGTAGCCAGTCGTCAGCCTTTACAACACCACGAGTTCAAACCCGCCGACCGCAATGCGCCGTCGGCTCGCTGGTCGCACATCGACCCCTCGGCTGCGTGCAGATTTCGCAACACCGGTACCGAATATCGAACCCATTGACCGATTTTACCCATTAAGTCCAATCAACTCCCCTTCGAAGGAAAATAAAAGCAAAGTTATGCCCTTGTTTGAGTCATGGTCGGGTCAATTACCTAAAGAGAAACCCAAGCGCGTTAGACATTCATTGACCCTGCATGAATTGCGTTGAAAAGGTCCCGGTAGCCCGTAGGTGTTGCCCTGCGGAGTCCTTCGACCCTCCGGGCCAGGAGCACCATGACGATTCCAACCCCGCAAGCCGCCACCGTCGTTGAGGTGGAGGATGCGAAGCTGCAGTCCACAGCAGGCCCGTCCACGTCCAAGGCCGGCGACGGCCGCTCACCGGGCAAGATGGCCTGGCTGCGCTTCAAGCGCGACCGTACGGGCATGATTTCGGCCTATGTAGTCATTTTCTTCTTCGTGATCGCCGTCTGCGCGCCGCTGATCGCGAAGCTGTACGGCAAGGACCCGTACACGACGTACGGACAGAACGACACCAGCCTGCTGGACGAATTCGGTTCACCGATGCTGCCCAACGGCGGTATCAGCGGCGACTTCTGGTTCGGCATCGAGCCGGGTCTCGGCCGGGACGTCTTCACCTTCCTGCTCTACGGCATCCGCAACTCCCTGCTCATCGCCGCGGCAACCACCTTGCTGGTGACGGTACTTGGCATTGCCATCGGTATCACCGCGGGCTATCTGGGCGGCAAGACCGACTACCTCGTGGGCCGGGTCATCGACATCCTGCTGGCCTTCCCCTCCACCCTCTTCTTCATCGCCTTCTGGCCGGTAGTGCTCTCGATCCTGGTCCCCCCGGATGAGAACACCCCGGTCTGGCTGACCGTCGTCAGCCTCATCACAGTCATGACAGCCCTCGGCTGGGCATCCATCGCACGACTGCTGCGCGGCGAGGTACTCGCCCTGCGCGAGCGCGAGTTCGTCGAGGCGGCGAAGGTGACTGGTTCTTCCCCGGCGCGGATCATCTTCAAGGAGCTGCTGCCGAATCTCTGGACGCCGATCCTCATCCAGGCCACGCTCGCGCTGCCCGCATTCGTCACAGCGGAAGCGGGCCTCGCCTTCCTCGGCGTCGGCCTCACCGACCCGACACCCGACTGGGGCGTGATGATCCAGCGCGGATCGGACGTCTACCAGAGCGACATCACGTTCATGCTCTTCCCCGGCGTCACGATGGTGATCTTCGTCATCGCCTTCAACCTGCTGGGCGACTCGGTGCGTGACGCACTGGACCCGAAGACCAAGCGCTGAACCGCACTTCCTCCGGCCGGGCGACGGGGCCCACCGGATCGAACGTCTCTCTCCATCGACCAGAGCAGGAAGCCATGCCCCTTTCCCGCAGAAACTTCGTCATCGCCACGTCGGTCGCCGCCGGCGGTTCGATGGTTCTCTCCGCGTGCAGCAGCGGCAGCTCGGCCAAGAAGGGCGGCGGCGCCGGACACGGCGGTGCCGACAAGTACACCGGCTCGGTCGTCGTCGGCACGAAGGCCGACTCCACCGGTCCGGCCGCCGAGGTCCCGGGCGCGAAGAAGGGCGGCACGATCCGCGGCATCGCCCCGGACGACTTCTCGCACCTGGACCCGCAGCGCATCTACTTCTCGTGGAACTCCGCGATAGGTGACCTCTTCATCCGCAGCCTGACCGGTTACAAGATCGCGTCGGACGGCTCGATGAAGCTGGTCGGCGACCTCGCCACTGACGCGGGCACCATGTCCGACGGCGGCAAGACCTGGACCTTCACCCTGAAGGACGGTCTGAAGTGGGAGGACGGCAAGGAGCTCACCATCGAAGACGTGCGCCACGGCATCGAGCGCGGCTTCGCCAGCTTCACCACCGAGGGCGCCGGCTACACCCAGACCGCGCTGACCGGCACGGCCGACTTCCGCTCGAAGTACAAGGGCCCGTTCGGCGGCAAGCACCTCGACTCGGTCGTGACCGACGCCAAGGCGAAGACGATCACCTTCAAGCTGGCCGAGGCCCGCCCGGACCTCAACTTCACCCTGGCGATGACCTCCTACGGTGCCGTCCCGGTCAAGGGCGACACCAAGGACAAGTACGACAAGGACCCGGTCTCGTGCGGTCCGTACCGCATCAAGGCACACGCCATCGACAAGTCGATGACGCTGGTGCGCAACCCGCACTGGGACCCCAACACGGACTCGATCCGCAACGCGTACCCGGACAGCTTCGTCTACGAGTTCGGCCCCGAGTCGCTCCAGGCCGCCGACCGTCTGATCGCCGACGACGGCGACGACAAGTACGCGGTCATGGCGTACAGCGGTGTCCCGGCCGAGCGCATCCAGAAGGTCCTCACCGACCCCGAGCTGAAGAAGCGCACCTTCAACGGCCTGCTGACCGGCATCTACTACTACGCGATCAACACCAAGCGGATCACCGACCTGAAGGTCCGTCAGGCCATCATCCACGCCTGGCCGCTGGAGCAGATCCGCAAGATCTACGGTGGCCCCTCGGCCGGTGACTACGCGACGTCCATCCTCAGCCCCGACATCGTCGGCTACGCCAAGGACGACGTCTACGGCAAGCTGAAGAAGCCGCAGGGCGACCCGGAGGCGGCGAAGAAGCTGCTGAAGGAGGCCGGCAAGGAGGGCCAGAAGGTCGTCTACGCCTTCCCTGCGAGCAACAACTACAACAAGACCAAGGTCGTCATCGAGAACGCCCTCAAGGCGGCCGGTTTCACCCCGGTCATCAAGCCGCTGGACTCCACCAGCTACTACGACCAGATCCAGCAGATCGACAACCAGTTCGACGTGATGTGGTTCGGCTGGTCCCCGGACTGGCCGACCGGCTACACACTGATGCAGCCGCTGTTCGACGGCGGCACGATCGCCAACGGCGCCAACAACATCTCGCAGTTGAACGTCGACTGGGTCAACGAGGCGATCAAGAAGAACGTCACCATCGCCGACCCGACGGAGGCCGGCAAGGCCTGGGCCGCGCTGGACAAGCGGATCATGACGGAGGAGGCGCCGATCATCCCCGAGACGTTCCAGCGCCGTTTCTACCTCTACGGCGAGAAGGTCGGCGGCGCCATGTTCCACCCGCTGTGGTCCTCGGCCGTCTTCTACAAGCTGTTCGTGAAGGCCTGACGCCCACACTCCTGAGGCGGGGCGCCCGTACGGCGCCCCGCCCGCTCCACTCCCCCTCGTCGGCGTCTGCCAGGGAAACCCATCGCCATGTTCCGCTTCCTCATCCGCCGGGCAATCGGCGCACTGGTCATCCTGCTGATCATCAGTGCCATCACTTTCGTCCTCTTCTACGTCGCGCCCCGCGATCCAGCTCGTGTGGCCTGCGGCAAGGTGTGCACACCCGAGACGCTGGCACTGGTCAAACGCAACCTCGGCATATCCGACCCGCTGCCCGTGCAGTACTGGCACTGGCTGCAGGCCGTGTTCGTCGGCCGGGACTACAGCTCCTTCGGGCACTGCCCGGCACCGTGCCTGGGCTACTCCTTCCACAACCGTGAGCCGGTCCTCGGCACCATCCTGGACCGCCTCCCGACGACGCTCTCCCTCTCCGTCGGCAGTGCGGTCGTCTTCGTGGTCTTCGGTGTGGGTACTGGCATGCTCGCCGCGGTCAAGCAGGGCAAGGCGCTGGACAAGGTCGCCTCCTCGGCGTCGCTGATCTTCTCCTCGATGCAGATCTACATCGTCGGCGTGATCGCCATGTACTACCTCGCGGACCAGTGGCACATCCTGAGCCGGCCCAAGGACGTCCCCTTCGCCGAAAGCCCGTCCGCCTGGTTCTCCGGACTGCTGCTCCCCTGGCTGGTGCTGGCACTGATCTTCACCGCCAACTACACCCGCATGACCCGCTCCCAGCTCGTCGAGTCGCTGAACGAGGACTACGTACGCACCGCACGCGCCAAGGGCCTCTCCCGGCGGACGGTGTTCTTCCGGTTCGCCTGGCGCGGCGCCATGGGGCCGATCGTCACCATCTTCGGCCTCGACATCGGTCTCCTCCTGGGCGGCGCGATCATCACCGAGAAGACCTTCGGTCTGCACGGCATCGGCGCCCTCTCGGTCAAGGCCGTCTACGACAACGACTTGCCGTTGATCCTCGGCGTCGTCCTGATCGCGGCAGCGGCAATCGTCGTCTTCAACATCATCGTCGACGCCGTCTACGCCCTCATCGATCCACGCGTCCGCCTCGCCTAGGGAGAGATCCAGTGAGCACCCCCTTCCTCTCCGTACGCGATCTGCGCGTGCACTTCTCCACCGAAGACGGCATGGTCAAGGCCGTCGACGGGCTGTCCTTCGACGTCGAGAAGGGCAAGACGCTCGGCATCGTCGGCGAGTCCGGTTCCGGCAAGTCCGTCACCAACCTGACCATCCTCGGCCTGCACCACCCCGACCACACCGAGATCGAGGGCGAGATCCTCCTCGACGGGCAGGATCTGCTGGCCGCGTCGGAGCGGGAGCTGGAGCGGCTGCGCGGCAACAAGATGGCCATGATCTTCCAGGACGCGCTGGCCTCGCTGTCGCCGTACCACACCATCGGCAAGCAGATCGGCGAGACGTACCGCAAGCACACCGGCGCCTCCAAGCGGGAGGCGCGGGCGCGGGCCGTCGAGATGCTCACCAAGGTGGGCATCCCGCAGCCCGACCTGCGGGTGGACGACTATCCGCACCAGTTCTCCGGCGGTATGCGCCAGCGCGCCATGATCGCCATGGCGCTGGTCTGCGACCCGGAGCTGCTGATCGCGGACGAGCCGACCACGGCGCTGGACGTCACCGTGCAGGCCCAGATCATGGACCTGCTCAAAGACCTCCAGCAGGAGACCGGCACCTCGATCATCTTCATCACCCACGACCTCGGCGTCATCGCCGACATCGCGGACGACGTGCTGGTGATGTACGGCGGTCGCTGTGTGGAGCGCGGTACGAAGAAGGAAGTGCTGAGGAAGCCCCAGCACCCGTACACCTGGGGCCTGCTGGGTTCGATGCCGAGCCTCGAAGGTCCGGTCGACGTACCGCTGTCGCCGATTCCCGGCTCCCCGCCGAGCCTTCTCAACCCGCCGACCGGCTGCCGCTTCCACCCCCGGTGCACGTTCACCGAGCAGGTCGGCGGCAAGCGCTGCGCGACGGACCAGCCGCCGCTGGAGCTGACCGCCGGGCGCGGCGCCGCCTGCCACCTCACCACGGAGCAGCGCGCCGAGTTCTTCGCAGACTTCGCCGGCACCCGGCCCAACTGACGTACAAGAGACGGGACTTCCCCACCATGAGCAGCAAAGATCCCCTCCTGGACGTCTCCGGACTCACCAAGCACTTCCCGATCAAGGGCGGCTTCCCGATCCGGCGGACGGTCGGCGCGGTGCAGGCCGTCGACGGGCTGGACTTCAGCGTCGCCGAGGGCGAGAGCCTGGGCCTGGTCGGCGAGTCCGGCTGCGGCAAGTCGACCACGGGCCGACTGATCACCCGGCTCCTGGAGCCGACGGCCGGCACGATCTCGTACCGCGGGCAGGACATCACCCACGCCTCGCGCAAGCAGCTGGCGCCGGTCCGCTCCGAGATCCAGATGATCTTCCAGGACCCGTACGCCTCGCTGAACCCGCGGCAGACCGTCGGCAAGATCATCACCGCGCCGATGGAGATCAACGACATCAACCCGGCGGGCGGCCGCGAGGCGCGGGTACGGGAGCTGCTGGAGACCGTCGGGCTCAACCCGGAGCACTACAACCGCTTCCCGCACGAGTTCTCCGGCGGTCAGCGCCAGCGCATCGGGGTGGCCCGCGCGCTCGCCCTGGAGCCGAAGCTGATCGTGGCCGACGAGCCGGTCTCGGCGCTGGACGTGTCGATCCAGGCCCAGGTGGTGAACCTGCTGCAGAAGCTGCAGAAGGAACTCGGCATCGCGTTCCTGTTCATCGCCCACGACCTGGCCATCGTGCGCCACTTCTCGCAGCGTGTCGCGGTCATGTACCTCGGCAAGATCGTGGAGATCGCCGACCGCGAGGACCTGTACGGCAACCCGCGTCACCCGTACACCCGGGCGCTGCTCTCGGCCGTGCCCGAGGCGACCGCCGACGAGACGCCGGCCCGTGAGCGCATCCTCCTCACCGGCGACGTCCCCTCCCCGGTCAACCCGCCGTCGGGCTGCCGCTTCCGTACCCGTTGCTGGAAGGCGACGGACAAGTGCGCGAGCGAGGCCCCGCCGCTGGTACGGGTGGAGGGCAGCCGGGAAGGCCATCTGACGGCCTGCCACTACCCCGAGGTCACGCAGTCCGTCGCGGCCGTCCCGAAGGCCCGTACCGCCCCCTCCGGGCCGAAGCTCGACAAGAACACCGAAGACCCCACGGCCGGGGCCTGACACCCCAGCCCCGGCCCCCGGGGCGCCTCGCGGACAGGGACCCGATCGGTCCTCGGACGCGGGGCTCCCCGGTCCCGAGGAACCGAGCACGTGAGCCCATTGACCCGAGCCACCTGCGCGCCCGGTTCCGGGAAAGGAAGAAGCGCCCGGAACCGATCGGTTCCGGGCGCTTCCGCGTCACGCGGGACGTGTCACACGGGATGTGTCACGCGGGACGTGTCACACGGGACGTACTGCTACGAGGCCGCGCCGACGATGTCCTTCTCCTCGGCGAAGTGGCAGGCCGACTCGTGCGCAGCGGGGCTGTCCGAGCCCTTGAAGCGCTCGGGGACGGCCAGCAGCGGCATCTCCGTGGAGCACTTGTCCTGGGCCTTCCAGCACCGGGTGCGGAAGCGGCAGCCCGACGGCGGGTTCGCCGGCGACGGGACGTCACCGGCGAGGATGATCCGCTCGCCGCGCTCACGGGCCTCGGGGTCCGGGACCGGGACCGCCGACAGCAGCGCCTGGGTGTAGGGGTGCGTCGGGTGGTCGTAGATCTCCGCGTCCGTACCGATCTCGGCCATCTTGCCGAGATACATCACGCCGACCCGGTCGGAGATGTGCCGGACGATCGACAGGTCGTGCGCGATGAAGACGTAGGAGAGGTTGAACTCGTCCTGGAGCTTCTCCATCAGGTTGATGACCTGCGCCTGCACCGACACGTCGAGCGCGGAGACCGGCTCGTCGCAGATGATGATCTCCGGGTTGAGCGCGAGGCCGCGGGCGATGCCGATGCGCTGGCGCTGGCCGCCGGAGAACTGGTGCGGGTAGCGGTTGATGTACTCCGGGTTGAGGCCGACGACGTCCAGCAGTTCCTGGACCTTGGCCCGCCGGTCGCCCTTGGGGGCCACCTCGGGGTGGATGTCGAAGGGCTCGCCGATGATGTCGCCGACCGTCATGCGCGGGTTCAGCGAGGTGTACGGGTCCTGGAACACCATCTGGATGTTCCGGCGGACCGCCTTCAGCGCGCGGCCGGACAGCCGGGTGATGTCCTGGCCCTTGTAGAAGACCTCGCCGGACGTGGCCGTCTCCAGCGCCATCAGCAGCCGGGCGACCGTGGACTTGCCACAGCCCGACTCGCCGACGATGCCGAGCGTCTCGCCCTGGTAGAGGTCGAAGGAGACCCCGTCCACGGCCTTGACCGCACCGACCTGGCGCTTGAACAGGATGCCCTGGCTCAGCGGGAAGTGCTTGACCAGATTGCGCACCTGGAGGATCGGCTCACCGCGCTCCACCGGGGCTTCGATGGCCGCGACCGCCGCCGTCTCGTCGACGGCGCCGACCGACACTACCTCGGTGACGTTCGGGGTGGCGTCCATGGAACCGTCCGTCTTGTCGAGCTCAGCCATGGATCGTCTCCTTCCAGAAGTGGCAGGCGCTGCCGCGTCCGGGCAGCTCGCTGCCGTCCTGCTCGGAGACCGGCACCAGGGCCGGAATCTCCGTGCGGCAGATGTCCTCCGCCTTGGGGCAGCGCGGGTTGAAGGCGCAGCCGGACGGGATCTTGAGCAGGTTGGGCGGCAGGCCCTTGATCGCGTAGAGCTCCTGGCCCTTCTGGTCGAGCCGCGGGATCGAGTCGAGCAGGCCACGGGTGTACGGGTGCGCGGGCCGCTTGTACAGCTCGTGCACCGGTGCCGTCTCGACGATCCGGCCCGCGTACATGACCGCGATCTTGTCCGCGACGTCGGCGACGACGCCGAGGTCGTGGGTGATCAGGATCAGACCCATGTTGAACTCGGTCTGGAGCTCCTTGAGCAGGTCCATGACCTGGGCCTGGACCGTCACGTCGAGCGCGGTGGTCGGCTCGTCCGCGATGATCAGGTCCGGCTCCAGCGCCAGTGCCATGGCGATCATGATGCGCTGGCGCATACCGCCGGAGAACTGGTGCGGATAGTCGCCGACCCGCTGCTTGGCGGCGGGGATCTTGACCCGCTCCATCAGCTCGATGGCCTTGAGCTTGGCCTGCTTGCGGGAGAGTCCCTGGTGGACCCGGAACATCTCGCCGAGCTGGTAGCCGACCGAGAGCACGGGGTTGAGCGAGGAGAGCGCGTCCTGGAAGATCATCGCGATCTTCTGGCCGCGGATCTTCCGCCGCTCCTCGTTGCTCATGGTGAGCATGTCCTGACCGCGGTACAGGATCTGGCCCTGCGGGATCTTGCCGGGCGGCATGTCGAGAATGCCCATGATCGCCTGGGCGGTCACGGACTTGCCGGAACCGGACTCACCGAGCACGGCCAGGGTCTCGCCCGAGTCCACGCTGTAGTTCACACCGTTGACGGCCTTGGCGACGCCGTCCCGGGTGTGGAACTCCACGTGCAGGTCGCGCACTTCGAGGAGTCGGGCGTCGTCCGGCCCCCCGGAGCGGGGCGCCGGGATGTCTGCTGTCTTGTCAATGATGGTCACGTCTTACGCCCTCCTCAGCGCAGCTTCGGGTCGAGGGCGTCGCGTACCGCGTCGCCGAGCATGATGAACGCGAAGACCGTGAGGCTGAGCATTCCTGCCGGGAACAGCAGCGCATGCGGGTTGTCCCGGATGTCCTGGCTGCCCTGGGCGATGTCGATGCCCCACGAGATCGTCGGTTCCCCGAGCCCGAGTCCGAGGAACGAGAGCGTCGCCTCGGCCGAGATGTACCCACCGAGCGCGATGGTGGCCACGACGATGGTCGGGGCGAGCGCGTTCGGCAGGACGTGCCGGAAGAGGATCCGCGGGGTGCCGGCGCCGAGCGCGCGCGCCGCCGTCACGTAGTCCGCCTGCTTCGCGGTGATCACCGAGGCACGCATGACACGGCAGATCGAGGTCCAGCCCAGGAAGGCCAGGGCCAGGATCACCACGTACACCTTGCGGTCGGTGAAGGCGTTCAGGACGACCATCGCACCGAGCAGGAACGGGATGCCGAAGAAGATGTCGGTGACCCGGGATATGACGGAGTCGAGCCAGCCGCCGAAGTAGCCGGCGAGCATGCCCAGCAGGCCGCCGACCAGCGTGACCGCGGCGGTGACGCCGACGCCGACCATGATCGAGGCGCGAGTGCCGTAGACGACGCGCGCGTAGATCGAGCGGCCCTGGCCGTCGTAACCGAACCAGTCGGCCTGGAAGAGGTGTCCCAGCTCCGGCTTGGTCAGGAAGTGGTTGGTCAGGTCGCCGTCGCGCGGGTTGGCGCCGGTGAAGAGCCCCGGGAAGGCGGCTATGACCAGCAGGAGCACCAGCAGGATCGAGGAGATCCAGAACATCGGGCGGTGACGCAGGTCGAACCAGGCGTCACCCCAGAGGCTGCGCGGCTTGTCCTTGCTCTGGGCGTCCGCGGCCGAGGGAGCGGCGACGGCGTCCACCGCCGCTTCGGTCTTGGTCTCGGTGACGTCAGGCATACCGGATCCTCGGGTCCAGGACCGCGTACAGCAGGTCGACGAGCAGGTTGATCACAAGGATGACGAGGACGAAGACCGTGACAACGCCGACGATCGTCGAGCCCTCGCGCTGCTGCAGCGCCTTGAAGAGCAGGTTCCCGACACCCTGGACGTTGAAGATGCCCTCGGTCACGACCGCGCCGCCGATGAAGCCGCCGATGTCCGTGCCGAGGAAGGTGACGACCGGGATCAGCGAGTTGCGCAGCAGGTGGACACCGACGATGCGGCGACGCGGCAGGCCCTTGGCCATTGCGGTACGCATGTAGTCGGCGCGCAGGTTCTCCGCGAAGGTGGTACGGGTCAGCCGTGCCACGTACGCCATGGAGAGCATGGCCAGCACGAAGCCCGGTAGGAACAACTGCGCGTAGTCCGTGGAGTCCTGGACGTTCGGTGCCACCCAGCCGAGCTGGTCCGCGAGGACGAAGCGGGCGAGGAAGCCGAGCACGAACACCGGGATCGAGATGACGATCAGGGTGAAGATCAGTACGCCGGTGTCGGCGGCCTTGCCGGCCCGCAGGCCCGCCCAGGCGCCGAGCCCGATGCCGACGATGATCTCGATGAGCATCGCCACCGCGGTCAGCCGCAGCGTCACCGGGAAGGACTCGGACATCTCGTCGATGACTTCGCGACCACCGAAGGTCTTGCCGAAGTCGCCCTGGAAGAGATTGCCCATGTAGTCGACGTACTGCTTCCACAGGGGCTGGTCGAGCCCGAACTCATGGCGGAGCGACGCGACCTGTGCGGGGTCTGCCGCCTTGTCTCCCCACATCGCCCGGATTGGGTCACCGGGAAGGATGTGGACCATGAGGAAAATAATCAGAGTGGTCCCGATGAAAACCGGGATCATCTGGAGCAGTCGCCTTGCGACGTAACGCCCCATCATGCCTCCATGCCGTGAGGGGTCGGCGATGGCCTTCTCAGAGTTGTCTCCGCCGCGGGGTGTGGGGGGAGAGCCCCGGGGCATCGCCTACGGGCCGGTTCCGCCGCCCCTGAAGAGGAACGGCGGAACCGGCCTTCGGGTCCCGATGCTTACTTCTTGGCCTTGACCTGGACGTCGGTGAAGATCGGGTCGCCGTCCTGGCCGTACACGATCTTGCCGAACACGTTGGTGGACTGGCCCGAGTTGTTCTTGTAGAACCACAGCGGGATGGCCGGCATGTCGTTCTTCAGGAGCTGCTCGGCGTCCTGGTACATCTTGACGGTCTCGTCGAGCGTCTTCGCCTTGTCGGCCTTCGCGGCGAGGGCGTCGAACTCCTTGTTGGAGTAGCCCGAGGTGTTGCCCGCGGCGGTGGTGCCGTACAGGTCGCGCATGAAGTTCGAGTTGACCGGGTAGTCGAGCACCCAGCCACCGCGGTACATGGACTTGACCTGCTTGTTGTCACGGGCGTTCAGGTCGGCCTGGAAGTCCGGCTTGGAGTCGCCCACGCACTCGACGCCGGTCGCCTTGCGGATGCTGTTGCAGACCGCGTCGACCCACGGCTTGTGGGACTGGTCGGCGTTGAACTGGATCGAGATCTTGTTGCCCGGGACGCCACCGCCGTCCTTGATGAGCTTCTTCGCCTCGGCCGGGTTGTACTTCACGATGTCGCCGAGCGCGCCGGGCTTGTAGCCGAGCACACCGCGGGCGACGAACGAGTCGGCCGGGGTACGGGTGCCGTGCAGCACGGTCTTGGTGATCGTGTCACGGTCGATCGCCATGGACAGACCCTGGATGACCTTGGGGTTGATGTCCTTGAACTGGTCCGTGTAGAACGCCGGGACGATCGACTGCACCGCGGAGTACTCGGCGTCGATGGCACGGTCGCCGAGGTCCTGCTTGTAGCTGGTGAGCGACGTCGTCGGGATCTGCTCGATCCAGTCGAGGTTGTTCGACCGCAGGTCCGAGTACGCGGCGTCGGCGGTGGTGTAGTTCTTGAAGTCGATGCCACCGTTCTTGGCCTTGTTCGGGCCCTGGTAACCGTCGAACTTCCGGACCTTGATCAGCTTCTTGTGGTCCCACGAGACGAACTTGTAGGGACCGTTGCCGATCGGCTTCTGGCCGGCGGCGGCCGGGTCCTTGAAGAAGGACTCGGGCAGCGGCGCCCAGACGTCGTAACCCAGCTTGTACGCGAAGTACGAGACCGGGCCGGTCAGGCTGATCGTGAAGGTGTTGTCGTCGACGATCTTCAGGCCGGACATCTTGTCCGCCTTCGGCTTGCCCTTGGCCGGGTGGACATCCTCGTAGCCCTTGATGTCCTGGAACCAGCTGGAGTTGGTCTGGTTGTTCTTGACGTTGGCCGACCAGTTCCAGGAGTCCACGAAGGACTTGGAGGTGACCGTGGTGCCGTCGTGGAACTTCCAGCCCGGCTTGAGCTTGACCGTCCACACGGACGAGTCGGCGTTGGGCGTCACGGACTCGGCGTTGACATACGTGAGCTTGCCGGTGCCGGGCTCGTAGTCGACCAGGCCGGAGAAGATGGTGCGCAGGACACGGCTGCCCTGGCTCTCCTTGGCGTTCGCCGGCTGCAGCGGGTTCTGCGGCTCTCCGAGCTGGGCGGTCAGGATCCCGTTCGGGTCCGCCTTCCCGGAGTTCATGCCGCTGTCGCTGTCCTTGTCGTTCCCACCACAGGCAGTCGCGGCCAGGGCGATGATGGCCGCTCCCGCGACCCACTTGGCGCTCTTGGCACCACGCATGGGTTTCCTCCTCATGAGTCCACTTTTGACTACAAGAAGGGCACTGGAGTCGATACACCGACACCCCTGACGGTGATCGTTTCAGTGCCCCTAGTGTGCTCGTGAGTCGGCACTCCCCACAGTGCGTGACCCATTGACCCGAGCTCAATGGAGCCAACTATTAAGTACGACCGGGCTGTAAACCACACTTAAGGGGTCTCGTTTTGACAACATCAAGGAATCGCGATTGCCCAAAATCCGGACAAAGTGATCCCAGACAGACACCCTCGAAACGGACCGTTAACGCAGCTTTCGGAGAGCGACGATCGATATGCGGACGGATGGCCGGAGAAAACCACTGGACAACGGCGTGATGAGCCTGCCGGACGGCGCTCTTCCGCGTCCATCCGGTTGCTGATGCACACCGATGCGCTCCGACGAACCCTCGGCCCGGCGCACGGCGGGGCCCGGCCCCCCGTCAACTGACGGAAGGCCGGGCCCCGTTGATACGCGTGGGCGCCGAACGCCCGGTGTCAGGTCAGCGCTTGGCGCGCGACGCGGCGCGGCCGCGCTCCTTCTGGTCGAGGACGACCTTGCGGATACGGACCGTCTCCGGGGTCACCTCGATGCACTCGTCCTCGCGGCAGAACTCCAGGGACTGCTCCAGCGAGAGCTTGCGGGCCGGCACCACGTTCTCCGTGGTGTCGGCGGAAGCCGCACGCATGTTGGTGAGCTTCTTCTCCTTGGTGATGTTCACGTCCATGTCGTCGGCGCGGGAGTTCTCGCCGACGATCATGCCCTCGTAGACCTCGGTGCCGGCCTCGGTGAAGATGACACCGCGCTCCTGGAGGTTGACCATGGCGAACGGCGTCACGGAACCCGAACGGTCCGCGACCAGCGAGCCGTTGTGACGGGTGCGGAGCTCGCCGAACCACGGCTCGTGGCCCTCGAAGATGGAGTGCGCGATGCCCGTGCCGCGGGTCTGCGTCAGGAACTCCGTACGGAAGCCGATGAGGCCGCGGGACGGAACGATCCACTCCATGCGGACCCAGCCCGAACCGTGGTTCGTCATCGTCTCCATGCGGCCCTTGCGGGTCGCCATCAGCTGGGTGATCGCGCCGAGGTGCTCCTCGGGGGAGTCGATCGTCATGCGCTCGATCGGCTCGTGCGTCTTGCCGTCGATCTGCTTGGTGACGACCTCCGGCTTGCCGACCGTGAGCTCGAAGCCCTCACGGCGCATCTGCTCGACGAGGATGGCCAGCGCGAGCTCACCGCGGCCCTGGACCTCCCAGGCGTCGGGGCGCTCGGTGTCCAGGACGCGGAGCGAGACGTTACCGATCAGCTCGCGGTCGAGGCGGTCCTTCACCTGGCGGGCGGTGACCTTGTGGCCCTTGCCGCCCTTGCCGACCAGCGGCGAGGTGTTCGTACCGATGGTCATCGAGATGGCCGGCTCGTCGACCGTGATCAGCGGCAGCGCGATCGGGTTCTCGGGGTCGGCCAGGGTCTCGCCGATCATGATGTCCGGGATACCGGCGATGGCGCAGATGTCGCCGGGGCCCGCCTTCTCGGCCGGCTTGCGGGTGAGCGCCTCGGTCATCATGAGCTCGGTGATGCGGACGTTGGACATCGTGCCGTCGCGCTTGATCCAGGTGACGGTCTGGCCCTTGCGCAGCTCGCCCTGCTCGACGCGGCAGAGCGCGATGCGGCCGAGGAAGTTGTCGGCGTCCAGGTTGGTGACGTGGGCCTGGAGGGGGGCGTCCTCGTCGTACTCCGGGGCCGGGACGTGCGCCAGGATCGTGGAGAAGAACGGCTCCAGGTTGTCGCTGTCCGCGGGGACGGTGCCGTCCTCCGGCTTGGTCAGCGAGGCGACGCCGTCACGGGCGCAGGCGTAGACGATCGGGAACTCGATCTGGTCCTCGTCCGCGTCCAGGTCCAGGAACAGGTCGTACGTCTCGTCGACGACCTCGGCGATCCGGGAGTCGGGACGGTCGGTCTTGTTGATGCAGAGGATGACCGGCATCTTCGCGGAGAGCGCCTTGCGCAGCACGAAGCGGGTCTGCGGGAGCGGGCCCTCGGAGGCATCGACCAGGAGCACGACCGCGTCCACCATCGACAGACCGCGCTCGACCTCACCACCGAAGTCGGCGTGGCCGGGGGTGTCGATGATGTTGATCGTGATCGGGTCCCCGCCGTCCTTGGGGTGATACTTCACCGCCGTGTTCTTGGCGAGGATCGTGATGCCCTTCTCACGCTCCAGGTCGTTCGAGTCCATCATGCGGTCGTCGAGGTGCTCGGCGGCGTGCGCGGCGAAGGCGCCGGCCTGCTTGAGCATGGCGTCGACCAGCGTGGTCTTGCCGTGGTCGACGTGGGCGACGATGGCTACGTTACGGATGTCGTGGCGCGTGGGCATGGGTGGCTTGCGCTTCTCTCGGATCGTGGGATCAGGCGTCTAAGTCGGTCTCAAGTCCTCGTACGCCCGCCGGGCGGACGCGCCACGGCTCGTCCAATGGTACGGGGCTGGCGCCGCCGCGGCTTCCCGGGCGAGTCCTACCGGCCTCGGGACGGGCCTCCGGGCGGTCCGCCGGGCCCGCTCGGACGACAGACGCGCAGCGTGCGGACGAGTGCCGCACGGGAGGTGAAAGCCCGTGTCCGCCTCCTGTTTCCGCCTCCGCGACCGGTTCTTCCGGAGAATTTCACCGGGCGTCACGTCCGCGGCCCCGCGGACGGAGAAGACGGACGGAGAAGACAGAGGCGGAGACGGGGACGGGGAGGCGGACACGGGACTTGCACGGCTTCGGAGGTGGGGCTCCGAAGCGGAATCTCCGAGAGGCCGGAGCAGGGGCTCCGGGGTGGGGGGTCTCAGAGGTGGGGGGATCGAGCGGCCACCCGCGTCAACGGGTAGCGACGACCTTGCCCGCCGGGCAAGCCGGCGGGCAAGGGATTTGAGCCAGTTCTGAGCTTCCGGCCCTCTTCTGACCTGCTACTTCTTCTTGTTCGCCGGGGCTCCGGCGGCCTGCGGCTTCTTGAAACCGATGTCCTGGTAGTGGGGTGTCGCGAAGCCGAAGGCGCCGACGTTCGCCAGTTTCCTGTTCGCCGCCACCAGCTGCGGGCGCTGGTAGAGCGGAATGGATCCGGCGGCGGCCCAGATCCGGGCGTCGGCCTGCTTCATCAGATCCCGGGCGGCGTCCTCGTCCAGCTCCGAGACGGCCTGGTCGAAGAGCTGGTCGATGTGGTCGGTGCCGACCCTGGTGTAGTTCTGCTCGACCAGCAGCGAGCCGTCGGTGGCGGGCACCGGCTTGGCGAAGATCGGACGGTCGTCGGTGGCCGGGTAGGCGGTGGCGGGCCAGGAGTACAGGGCCAGGTCGTAGTCGCCGGAGGCGATGTGGTCCTGGAAGTAGCTCTCGTCGGAGACCTTGGTGATCTCCGTACGGATGCCGACCGATTCGAGCATCGCCGAGATCTTGTCCCCGACGCTGCGCAGCGGCTCCGAACCGGGACCGGACGGCAGGACGAAGCGCAGGGTCAGCGGCTTGCCGTCCTTGCCGAGCGGACCGCGGCGCCCGTCGGCCGCCGGTGCGGGGGCCGCGGTGCCGGCGGGGGCGTACGCGCCGGCGGCGCCTCCCGGCCGCTTGTCCTGGGCGGTGACCCTTGAGGGGACGTCCTCCGAGATGCCGGACTCGGAGAGGTAGCCGGCCTGGCGCAGCAGTGCGGAGCTGTGGAACGCAGCGGCGGGGGCGGGGGCCAGTACGTGGGTGGCGCCGCCCGCCGGGTCGCCGCCGCCGGGCTTGTCGTCGTCGCCGACGATGTACAGGCCGTCGTCGAGGGCGGGCTCGCGCCGGTCCGCGCCGTCGCCGGTCTTGCCGTCGGTGCTGCCCGCCTTCCCGGCGGCCGTGCCCGTCCCCTTCTTTTCCGCGTCCTTCTTCGCAGCCTTGCCGGCCTCCTTCTCCGCGTCCTTCTTACCGGCCTCGCTGCCCGCCTTGGTGCCGTCCGACTTCTTGACCGCACCCTCCGGCGTCCAGCCCGCGTCGGCCAGCAGCGCCTGCGCCACCTCGGTGTCCTGGCCGCCGAGCGCGTCGCTGCTGTCCTTGTACGCGGGCTGCCCGGCCAGCGCCAGATGGCTGCCGAGCGGCCGCGCGGGCAGGCCGAGCGGCCTCAGCACGGTGTCCACGAGTTCCTGGCGGTCCAGGGCGCGGGCGACCGCCCGGCGTACCCGGTCGTCGGCGAGCGGACCGGACTCGCCGTTCAGCGCGAGCTGGGTGTAGGCGGGATCCAGCGACTTGCGCACCACATAGGCGCGCAGCCCGGCCTGCTCGGCGGCGTACGCGTCGGCGGCGGCCCGGGTCTTCTTCCTGGCGGCCCGCGCGGCGGCCGCGGCCTTGGCGTTCGAGCCGTGCGCCACCGCCCAGGCGCGCAGGGCAGCGGCCGGGCCCTCCCCCGCGCCGGGTCCCTGGGCGAGCGGCTGCCCGTCGGCTCCCTTGCCGCCGGCCGCCTGCGCGATCCGGTGGGCCGCGGCGGCGTCCACGTCGGCCACGTCGACCCGGCCCGCCGCCAGGGCCTCGGTCCGGTCCCCGGTGGCGACGGCCCGGAAGACCAGTGAGTCGAGCTTGGCCGGGCTCCCCCACCAGCGCGGGTTGCGGACCAGCGTGACCTCGCCCGTCGCCTTGTCCACACCGCGCAGCCGGAACGGTCCCGAGGTGGCCTTCAGGGTGGTCCGGGCCCCGTCGTTGAAGGCGTCCGGGGAGCCGGTCACGTCCTTCGGGTAGAGCGGGGAGAACAGCGAGCGCCAGTCCGCGTACGGCTTGGCGAAAGTGACCCGTACCTCAAGGTCGTCGGCGCCGCGCTCGATCTTCTCGATGCGCTCGTAGCCGGCGTTGCGGGCGGTCCAGAACGCCGAGTCCTTGCCGCTCAGCGCCCGCCACTGGGCGACGAAGTCGGGCGCCCCGATCTCCCGGCCGTCGCTCCACACCGCCTGCTGGTTGAGCCGGTAGAGCACCACCTGCCGGGGCTCGCTCTCGACCACCTTCGCGGACTCCAGATAGTCCGGGTTGAGCTGCGGCCGGCCCTTGGCGTCCAGCGGGAAGAGCGTCGGCAGCAGGGCGCCGGTGATCCGGGTGGTGGTGGCGTCGGCATCCGCCTGGAAGGCGTTGAGGGTGGTGGGCAGGGCATCGACGGCCCAGTTGACCGTGCCGCCCTCGGCGACCATGCTCCGGCCGGCGACCGCTACGTCCTGGGGGGCCGTCGCACCGGTCGCGCCGTCGTCGGAGCTGCAGCCGGCCAGCACGGGGAGCGTCAGCACACCCGTCGTGAGGAGCGCGAGGGAGCGGCGCTTGCGGGCCGTCCCGCGCGGGACGGCGACGTGGGACATGGCTGATACCTCCGGGGCCGGCCCGACCCACCCGTCCACGGGTGTGCCAGATTGTGCGTTTCTGGTGGCATATGCAGTTGATCACACGATTCCTTCCGTCCACTGAAGGCGCCCCCGCGCGGGCGGGGGCGCAGACACGGCGCGACGGCACCGAACCTCACCCGTGCGGCGGAGCACCCCGGTCTGCCGCGCCGCACGGGAGCCGGACGGGCCGGCCTCGGGAAACGTTCACCGGGAAGCGCTCCCGGTGAACGTTCCTCGGGAATCGCCCCGGGAATCGAGGGATCAGTCGGCCACGGTGATCAGCCGAGCGTGGTGACCAGCCGAGCGTGGTGACCAGCCGAGCGTGGCGATCAGCCGAGCAGCGCGACGATCGCCTCCGTCGTGTCCGTCTCGCCCAGGCGCGGGAAGATCTTCTCGACGCTGTTGCGGTGCGCGTCGGCGTCCATGTCGGTGACCGCGTCCGTGGCGATCGTGACGTTGTAGCCGTGCTCGTACGCCGAGCGTGCGGTGGACTCGACGCCGATGCTGGTCGCGATACCGGCCAGGACGACTTGGGTGATGCCGCCGCGGCGCAGCCGGAGGTCCAGGTCGGTGCCGTGGAAGGCGCCCCAGGTGCGCTTGGTGACCACGATGTCGCCGTCGCGCGGGCCGAGCTCGGGCACGATGTCCGCCCAGTCGGCGGGCGGCCGTCCGTCTCCCATCGGGTTCTCGTTGCGGCCGGGGGCGCCGTCGACGACATGGACCAGGACGACCGGGAGGCCCTTGGCGCGGAAGGCTTCGGCGAGGGCGACGGAGTTGGCGACGATGCCGGCGACGGGGTGGGCGGTCTCCCGGCCGACGATGCCCTTCTGGAGGTCGATGACGACCAGGGCGGTCCTCGGGTCCAGGGTGGTGGCGGTCATGGTGATGCTCCTGTGCGGTGGGTGAAGGGTGGGAATTCGGGTACGGGGCGGCGCTGCGGGCAACGGGCGCGGGCAGCTGCCCGGCGGGGACTCACGTACGGGGCCGTCGCGGCCGTCTGCCCGGTACGCCTGGGCCGGGGCCCGGCCCAGGCCCCGTGCCGGGGCCTGGGACATCACTCCCCGGTCAGCCGGTCGATCAGCTCGACGGCCTCGGCGACGGTGCGCCGCTCGGCCCCGTCGAGCCCGGCCGCGATGGCCTCGGCCAGCCAGTCGTGCTTCGCCGCCCGGACCTCGGCGAGCGATGCGGCCCCGGCCGCCGTCAGCGACATCACCGCCTTGCGGCCGTCGGCCGGATCCGGCGCGCGCTCGACGAGCCCCTGGCTCTCCAGCGCGCCGAGCGTCAGCCGCATGGACTGCGGGCGCACGTACTCCGCGCGGGCCAGCGCGGCCGTGGTGGCCGGTCCCTCCCGGTCCAGCCGGGCCAGCACCGAGCGCTGCGTCGGCGTGAGCAGGCCGCCCGACGACGTACTGCGCAGCCGACGCAGCAGCCGGCCGACCACGGCCGCGAGCCGGGTCGCCAGCTCCTCGGCACTCGGCTCGGCGGACGACGCGGCGCGACGGCCCGAGGGGGTGGTTCCAGTGGGTTCCGGCATGCCCCCAACGTAAAAGGTGCACAGGGCACCTTGCAAGGTTGCCTGTCTTCATTTTGGGTGGTCTTGCCCGTCACGCGGCCCGCGATCTAGGGTGAATGCGCTTTCAGAAGAGGGTCGGTACATGCAACAGCAGGTGCTTCGGTACAGAACAAGAAGCGGACGGTCGGTCGAGTGAGCGCCCCAACGGTGTACGACGTCGCCGAGCGGTCGGGCGTCTCCATTGCCACGGTCTCGCGGGTCTACCGCACCCCCGATTCGGTACGCGCCCAGACCCGTGAGCGGGTCCTCGAAGCCGCCCGCCAGCTCGGTTACGTACCCAGCGGGAACGCCCGCGGTCTGGCCAGCCGGACCACCGGTGTGCTCGGTCTCTGCTTCCCCGACTACGCCGACCCCGACGCCGAGGCCGACGCGGAGGCGGACAGCGACGCCGACGACGCGGTGATGCTCTACTCCGACCAGATCATCCGGGGCATGGAACGGGCGGCACGTCGGCACGGTTACGCGCTGCTGATCGCCGCCTCGCTGGAGGGCGGCCCGGAGAGCCTCGTCGCGAAGGTCGCGGGACGGGTCGACGGCTTCGCCGTGCTGGCGCAGACCGTGCCGACCGAGGACCTCGAAGTGATATCGCGCCGGCTCCCGGTGGTGATGATCGCCGGCCCCCGCGAGATCGACCACCTCGACCACATCGTCGTCGCGAACGCCGACGGCGAGCGCGAACTGGCCCGCCATCTGATCGAGGACCACGGGCTGCGCCGGCTCGCCTTCGTCGGCGGCGAGGTGGAGTCGCCGGACGCCGAGGCGCGGTTCCTCGGTTTCCGGCAGGCGTGCCGCGACGCCGGACTTCCGGTGCCGGACGCGCCCGACCTGCGGGCCGAGATGATGACGCAGGCCGAGGGCGCGCGGACCGCGGAGGAGCTGCTCGACCGGGACGGCGAACGGCCGCAGGGGGTGCTCTTCGCCAACGACCAGATGGCGGTGGGCGCGCTGCGCGCGCTGGAGCGGCGCGGGGTGCGGGTGCCCGAGGACATCGCGGTGACCGGCTTCGACGGAATTCCGCTGAGCCGGATCGTCCGGCCGCCGCTGACGACCGTACGCCAGCCGATCCGTCAACTCGGCGAGCAGGCAGTGGAGTTGCTGGTCCAGAGGCTGGGCAACAGCGGCAGCGAGCCGGTGTCACTGATGCTCCCGGTGTCCCTGATCCGCCGCGCCAGCTGCGGCTGCGGCTGACGGGAACCGGCCCGCTCGGGCCGGCCCCCGTACCGGCTATCGGGCCCGGCCCAGCCGCTCCCCGAAGAACCGCTGCCGGGCCGCCCGGAGCTCCGCCACCTCCGCCGCCGTGCCCTCGTGCTCGAAGTGCCCCGCGTTCAGCACCAGCAGTTCGTGCTCGCCGGCCAGCGCGTTGTGCACGGCGAACTGCCCCGGCGGCGGCACCGAGGGGTCGAAGAGCGCCGCGGCCACCAGCGTGGGCACCTCCAGCCGCGTCGCGGCCGTGGCGGCGTCGAAGTACGGCAGCACCTCGGTGACCTCGGGGTGGTCGCGGTGGTGGGCCCGCACCGACTCCCCGCTGCCGATGCACTGCAGGGTGAGCCGCAGGGGGTGGTTGCCGAAGGTGGGCACCGTCAGCTGCCCGGCCCCGAACCGGTCGTCCCAGGGCAGCGCCAGCGCGCCGAGCCCGCCGCCGAAGCTCTCGCCGAGGTAGCCGAGCGCCGGGCCGCCCCGCTCCGGCGCCAGCTCGGGCACCAGTTCGTGCAGCGCCGAGGCCGCGCACCACAGGTCCGCCACGCAGTCGCCGATGACATACGTGTCGCGCGACTCGATGCCGTGCAGCACATGCGCGGCGGACACGTCCGGGATGCCCGGGTGCAGTCCGCGCGACTTCATGCCCCGCACGCACGGCAGGATCGCCGCGGCCCGGGGCAGCGGCAGCGGCACATCGGGGCCCGGCTGTTCCCGGCCGCCGTACCCGTGCCCGATGACGAATCCGTACTCCGCGGCCCCCTCGGCCGGCAGCGCCACCCAGCCGCCGATCCGTACACCGCCCACCGAGGTGAACGTCACACCGTGGATCCGTACCCCGTCGCGCTCCTCCTCCAGCGGCCCGAGCTCCGGCTCCGTGGCGACCTTGCGGGCCTCCTGGTAGCACTCGCGCCAGAAGGCGTCGAAATCGTCCGGAGCGGCGGGAGCGGGGACACGCAGCAGGTCCTGGAGCTCGTAGCCGTACGCCGGATCGAAGGGGAAGTCATGTTCGAACGAAGCCATGACCACGACCGTAACGGCCCGGGCCCCGGCGGCACAGCCTCTTGATCATCATCGGGCGGACAGCGAAATCGGTCACATCATCCACAATTTCGCATTTGGCGCGCATACCGTGCCAAGTTGAACATTCAGATGTCCAGCACGTTGCACGAGTGTGACCTAGCACCCTCTTGCGGATTCCCGAATGTCTGCCGCAGAGTGATGTATGCGCTTACAGGCAGCGCATACATCAGGATTGCTCAAGGAGGAGCCCTCCATGCCCCGCACCGCCAGAAACGCCTCGATCGGTATCGCAGTCGCCGCCGCGCTCACGCTCGGTCTGACCGCGTGCGGCAGTTCCGGCGACGATGTCGCCGCGGACAAGAAGCAGACGCTCACCGTCTGGGCCATGGGGGCCGAGGGCGAGAAGCTCGCGGATGTGGCCAAGGTCTACGAGAAGGCCAACCCGAACATCACCGTCAAGGTGACCCCGGTCGGCTGGGACGTCGCCCACCAGAAGCTGGTCTCCGCGGCCGCCGCCGGCACCCTGCCGGACGTGGCGCAGATGGGCGGCAGCTACATGGGCGAGTTCGCCGAGCTCGGTGTGCTGGAGCCGGTCGACACCAAGACCTTCAACGAGAAGGACTTCTTCCAGTCCGGCTGGAAGCAGGGCGAGGTGGACGGCCAGGCGTACGGCGTGCCGTGGTACGTCGACACCCGCGTCCTCTACTACCGCACCGACCTGGCCGAGAAGGCCGGCGTCACCAAGGCTCCGACCAACTGGAAGGAGATGCAGGACCTCGCCTCGGCCTACCAGAAGAAGGCCGGGACCAAGTGGGGCCTGTCCATCCAGCCCAGCGGCCTGGACACGGTGCAGAACTTCTACTCCTTCCTGTACTCGGCCGGCGGCGAGATCGTCAACGACAAGGGCGAGGCCGTCATCGACAGCCCCGAGGCCGTCAAGGCGCTCAAGGAGTACGGCTCGTACTTCGACAAGGGGCTCTCCAACAAGTCCGTGCAGCCCGGCTACGACGTGGTCAAGGACTTCGGCAACGGCCGCGTCCCGATGTTCTTCGGCGGCCCCTGGCACGTCACCCTGCTGAACGAGGGCCAGCCGCAGATCAAGGGCAAGTGGGCGGTGGCCAATGTGCCCGCCGACAAGACCTCCGCCTCCATGGCCGGCGGCTCGTCCCTGGTGGTCTCCAAGGACAGTGAGCACAAGGCCGCCGCCACCGAGTTCATCAAGTACCTGACGGACACCAAGGGCCAGGCCGACTGGTACAAGCGCACCAAGGACCTGCCGGCCAACACCTCCGCGTGGACCTCCGGCGCCCTCGCCGACGACGCCGACCTCCAGGTGTTCAAGAAGCAGATGGACACCGCCAAGGCCTCCCCGTCGCTGTCCAACTGGACGGAGATCACCGACAAGGTCGACCAGGCCATCGCCAAGGTCACCCAGGGCAAGGCGTCCGCCGAGGACGCGCTCAAGACGGCCCAGTCCCAAATCGAAGGCCTTCTGAAGTAATCGAAGGCCGGATGAAGTAGGAGTCATGCGCACCATGACCGCAAAGGCCGCGCAGTCGGCCAAGGCGCAGGCCGGGTCGGGGACCTCCGGGTCCCCGGCCACCGGGCCCGCGGGTCGCCGGGGCGGCAAGAAGGCCTCGATGGGCGTGCAGAACGTGGCCGGCTGGCTGTTCTCCACCCCCTTCCTCGTCCTCTTCCTCGTCTTCATGGCGTTCCCGATCATCGCCACGCTGGTGATGAGCTTCACCGACTTCGGGCTGCGCAATGTGACGCACCCGCTGGACGCGAACTTCATCGGCTTCGAGAACTACATCAAGCTGTTCAGCGACGAGAAGTTCCTCAAGTCGCTGTTCAACACGGCGTACTTCGTGGTGATCGGCGTCCCGCTGACGATCGGCCTCGGTCTGGTCGTCGCCGTACTGCTGAACAACGGCATCGACCGGGCGCGGACCTTCTTCCGCGTCGGCTTCTACGCCCCGGTGGTCACCACCATCGTCGCGGTCGCCGTGGTCTGGCGGTTCGTGCTCGACCCGAGCGACGGGCTCGTCGCGGGGCTCCTCTCCGAAGTGGGCCTCACCTCGCCCGACTTCCTGGGCTCCGAGACGCTCGCCATGCCGTCGATGATCGCGATGGCGGTCTGGCGCAACCTCGGCACGGTCATGGTGCTCTTCATCGCCGGTCTGCAGGCCATCCCCACCGAGGTGCGGGAGGCCGCGCGGCTGGACGGTGCCGGTGTCTGGCAGGAGTTCAAGGGCATCACCGTGCCGCTGCTGCGGCCGACGCTGCTCTACGCCACGGTGATCACGACCATCGGTTACCTCAACGTCTTCGAGGAGCCGTTCGTGATGACCCAGGGCGGTCCCTCGGACTCCACGCTCACCGTCTCGCTGAACATGTACCGCGAGGGCTTCAACTTCTTCCACATGGGCTATGCGAGCGCCATGGCGTATGTCCTCTTCGTAGTGATCATGGGCATCACGGTGCTCCAGCTCCGACTGCTGAAGGACAACACGAAATGAGCGCCACCAGTGCACCGGGCGCCGTCTCGACGGCGCCGTCGAAGAAGCCCGCGGACACTCCGCCGTCCGGGACGAAGAAGGCCCGCAACCCGAAGCGCGTCCTGGTCTACGTCCTGCTGTCGGTCGGCCTGCTGATCATGTCGGCGCCGTTCCTGTGGATGGCCCTCTCGGCCTTCAAGACACAGCAGGAACTGACGGCCAGCCCGCCGGTGTGGATCCCGACCGAGTGGACCCTGGACAACTTCCGGGAACTGCTCGACAAGCTCGATCTGCCGCTGTACTTCATGAACTCGGTGATCGTGGCGGTGCTGGTCACCGTCTCGAACCTGGTGTTCTGCTCGATGCTCGGGTACGCCCTGGCCAAGCTGAACTTCGCCGGCCGCAACAAGATCTTCGGCCTGGTTCTCGGCGCCCTGATGGTGCCCGGCAACCTGATGCTGCTGCCGCTGTTCGTGCTGATGAGCAAGTTGCAGCTGATCGACTCGTACGCCGGTCTGGTGCTGCCGTTCGCCGCCGGAGCCTTCGGGGTCTTCCTGATGCGGCAGTTCATGCAGTCGATCCCGGACGAGCTGCTGGAAGCGGCCCGGATGGACGGCGCCGGTGAGTGGTACATCTTCTGGCGGATCGTGATGCCGCTGGTGAAGCCCGCCCTGGCGACGCTCTCGATCTTCACGTTCCTGGGCTCCTGGAACAACTTCGTCTGGCCGCTCATCGCGACCAACGACCCCGACAAGTACACCCTGCCGGTCGCCCTGGCCACCTTCGCCACCGACCCCAACAAGGCGGGCGGGTCCAACGGCATGCTGATGGCCGGCTCCCTGCTGGTCGTCCTGCCCGTCGTGGTCCTGTTCATCGCGCTCCAGCGGCACTTCACCCAGGGCATCGCCACGGCGGGCATGAAGTAGCCCGCCCGGCAGCCCCACCGATACGTACGGGGCCGCGGCCCCACACCCGCGGCCACACCCCTTCATCCCAGAGAGACAGTTTGCGATGACGCACACCCAGGTCCCGTTCCCCGAAAACTTCCTGTGGGGCGCCTCCACGGCCGCCCACCAGATCGAGGGCAACAACACCAACAGCGACTGGTGGGTCAAGGAGCACGCCGCGGGCACCCACATCCAGGAGCCCAGCCTGGACGCCTGCGACAGCTACCACCGCTGGAACGAAGACATGGACACGCTGGCCGGTCTGGGCTTCACCGACTACCGGTTCTCCATCGAGTGGGCGCGCATCGAGCCGGCCGAGGGCCGCTTCTCCCGCGCCGAGCTCGCCCACTACCGCCGCATGGTCGAGGGCGCCATCGAGCGCGGCCTGCGCCCCATGATCACCCTGCACCACTTCACCGTGCCGCAGTGGTTCGAGGCGCGCGGCGGCTGGACCGCCGAGGGTGCGACCGAGCTCTTCGCGCGTTACGTCGCGGCCTGCGCGCCGGTGATCGCCGAGGGCGTCAGCCACGTCTGCACCATCAACGAGCCGAACATGATCGCCGTGATGGCCGGCCAGGCCAAGCGGGGCGACAACAGCTTCCCGCCGGCCGGCCTGCCGACCCCCGACGACGAGACCACCGAGGCCGTCATCGCCGCGCACCACGCGGCCGTCAAGGAGGTCCGGGCGATCAACCCCGACATCCAGGTCGGCTGGACCATCGCCAACCAGGTCTACCAGGCCCTGCCCGGCGCCGAGGAGGTCACCGCGGCCTACCGTCACCCCCGCGAGGACGTCTTCATCGAAGCCGCCCGCGGCGACGACTGGATCGGTGTGCAGTCCTACACCCGGACCAAGATCGGCACCGACGGCCCGATACCCACCGCCGAAGGCGTCGAGCGCACCCTCACGCAGTGGGAGTACTACCCCTCCGCGGTCGGCTACGCGCTGCGCCACACCGCCGAGGTCCTCGGCAACGACGTCCCGCTGATCGTCACCGAGAACGGCATCGCCACCGACGACGACACCCGCCGCGTCGACTACTACACCGGCGCCCTCAACGAGGTCGCGTCCGGGATCCAGGACGGCCTGAACATCCAGGGCTACCTGGCCTGGAGCGCGCTCGACAACTACGAGTGGGGCTCCTACAAGCCCACCTTCGGCCTGATCGGCTGGGACCCGGAGACCTTCGAGCGGCTGCCCAAGCCGTCCGCCGTCTGGCTGGGCGAGATGGGCCGCACCCGCGCCCTGCCGCGTATCGCCGGCTGACGTCGGCCCCCGAGCCGACCGATGTCGGCTCCCCCCGACCGGGAGCTACCTGACAGCTCCCGCCCGTACGGGAACCGGCGACACCTGACGGACGCCGGTCCCCGTACAGCAGGGCCTTCCGGGCCCTGTGCCCGCGTGCGGCGCCGCTCGTGTCCAGCCCTGCTCACGTGCGGCGGCGCACGCGGGTGCCGTACGAGGCAACGGCGCCCCGCGCCCGCGAATCACGACCGACGAACGAAATCCGCCCACCGCCCACAGTCGGTGGCTCTTTCTCTTCGAGGGGTTCTGATGGACCGTCGTACGTTTCTCACCGCCGCGGGAACAGGGGCTGCCGCCCTGTCGCTCGGCACCGTGGTGGCCTCTCCGGCGGGCGCCGCCGCCCAGCCGGTGCGCGGCTCGCACGCACCGCTGCTGCTGCGCTGGTTCCGCGACACGTATCGCTCGATCGAGGCCATGACGACCGACTTCGGTCTCGCCGTCGACAAGATCGACGTCAGCGGGCCCGGCGCCCCCGTCCAGTCGCGTCAGACCTCCCCCACCAACATCGGCTGCGGCCTCTGGTCGACGGTGGCCGCCGCCGGGCTCGGGGTGATCGACGACGACACGATGCGCCGACGTCTTGAGCGCACCGTGCGGGCCGTCGAGAAGCTGGAGCGCCACCACGGCTTCTGGCTCAACTGGTACGACGCGCACGACGGTTCGGTCCTCACCCAGTGGCCCGGCACCGGCGACCCGGTCCGCCCGTTCCTCTCCTCCGTCGACAACGCCTGGCTGATCACCGGCCTGCGCATCGCCGCCGACGCCGCACCCGCGCTGCGCCCCCACATAGCCCGCATCCTGGCGACCGCCGACTGGTCGTACTACTACACGCCGTACGACCCGGCCGACCCGGTCGCCGGCCCCGGTCAGCTGCGCGGCGGGTTCTGGCCCGATACCGAGGAGCCCACCGGGCACCACTACGGCGCGCTCAACACCGAGCCGCGGATGGCCAGTTACCTGGGGATCGCGGACGGCTCGCTGCCCGCCGACCACTACTGGCACCTGCTGCGCACGATGCTGCCCGAGCACGAGCAGGAGCAGCACCCGCAGGGCAGTTACGTCGCCATGGACGGCGTACGCGTCTGGCAGGGGCACTACACGCACCGCGGCCGGAAGATCGTGCCCACCTGGGGCGGGTCGATGTTCGAGGCCCTGATGGTGCCCTTGTTCGTGCCGGAGGCGGAGTGGTCGCCGAGGTCGTGGGGTCTCACCCACCACCGGTACGTCCGCAGCCAGATCGAGCACGGCACGGAAGAGGCGGGGTACGGGTACTGGGGCTTCTCCCCCTCGAACATTCCCGAGGGCGGCTACCAGGAGTACGGCGTCGACGCGATCGGCATGCAGGTCGACGGCTACGCCTCCAACACCGACCGCACGTACACCAAGGACGGCGAGCCGCTGCCGCCCGCCTCGGCGTTCACCAACGGTGTGGTCACCCCGCACGCCTCCTTCCTCGCCCTGCCGTACGCACCGGCCGAGGCGATCGCCAACCTGCGCGCGCTCGACCGCGACTTCGGCGCCTACCACGCCGGGTACGGCTTCCGGGACTCCGTCAATGTCGGCACCGGGCGGGTCAGCGACTACCTGCTCGCGCTGGACCAGGGCATGATCGCGGCGGCACTGGCCCAGGCGATCCGCCCCGGCCTGCTGCAACGGCCGTTCCGGACCGGCGGGTTCCGGTCGAAGGTGCGGCCGCTGCTCGCCAAGGAGCGGTTCTCCATCTGAACCGCCTCGAAACGTGGTGGCGTACCGGTCCGGGGCGGAGCGCTCGGGGCCCGGCCCCGGCCCGGTACGCCACCGCTCAGTTCCAGCCCCGGCGGTACGCCGTCCAGTCGCCCTCCCGCGCGGCGAAGTCGACGTAGAGCGCGACCCCGAACCGTTCGCGGTCGCGGTCGGTGCGCCCCAGTCCCAGCCGGGTGCCCCGGACCGCGGCGGCGACCGTCTCGGCCGACTCGTGGTGTCCGAGGTCGTTCTCGTGGAAGAACGGCAGCCCCATCAGCAGATCGGTGCCGCGCGGCGTCACTTCGAGGGCGAGCGCCGTCTGCTGGGCGACATAGCCGCCGAACAGTCCCTCCAGGGGCATCCAGGTGTCGTACGACATGACGGCGATCTGGTCGACCCGGCGCGCGACCTGGCCGAAGAACTTCTGCGACCACCACTTCTGGCTGCCGCCGCTGAGCACCCCGACCACGCGGTGCGCCGCGGGCAGCGGGTCGATCTGGTGGGCGGCGACGGACAGCGTTGCCCGGCGTGCCCCGGTGAGCGCGCGCAGGTCGTCCAGGAGCGAGAGGTAGTTCCGGTCGCCGGAGTGCAGCGGCTCCAGGTCGAAGTGGACGCCGTCGAACCCGGCGTCCAGGATCTGCCGGGCCGAGGCGACCACGGCGGTACGCGATCCGGCCCGTTCCAGGCGCAGCCCGTCGGGCCCTTCGGTGGCGAGCACGTCGCCGAGCCAGGCCTGGACCCGGATGCCGGGCAGGGTGCGGTGCACGGCGTCGATCAGCCACCGGGCCCCGGGGTAGCGGTCGGCGGGCAGGGTGCCGTCGTGTTCCAGCGGCCCGGCGTGGACGTACAGGTCCTTGATCCCCGTCCCCTCGATCCGGGTGGCGAACGCGGCGAGGTCGGCGTCGTTCTTGCGTCCGTCGACCCAGGCGTGGCCGAGCCAGATGGCGTCGCGGCCACGGGTGCGGGTGTTGTCGCCCGGGTCGCCGGAGTAGTTGAGCCGCAGGGCGATGCCCGCGGTGAGCACCGGCACCACGATCACCAGGACCGCCGCCAGGGCGATCCTCCTGGGCCAGGTCCACCTGAACCGGGCCGCCCGTTCGCGTATCCGCCGGGCGCCGCGTTCGATCCCCGTGAGCACGTCCTTCTCCCCCTGTGTTTCGGTGTGCCGTCGCCGTACGAAGGGCATCATGACGCACCGCCCGGGTGCCGTCGGCGGGCCCGGTCGCCGGGTCGCGGGTGACGGAGGGTGGACATAGCCTCACGAATGTGACGCCGCCCGTGAGCCGTACCCGGATATCCATACCGGGCCGGGCCCTGCTCACCGTACTGACGGCGGTGTGCTGGCTGGCCCTCCCCGCAGCGCTGACCGCCCGCGCCGACGATCCCGTCACGCTGTCCCGGGACGGTCAGATCACCGACAAGGTGGGGGCGCTCGGAGACCGCAGGGACCAGGTGCGCTCGGCACTCGACCGGCTGTACGCGGACCGCCGTGTACAGCTCTTCGTCGTGTACGTACGGGACTTCTCCGGCCGGTCCGCGCAGAGCTGGGCCGATGCGACGGCCGACCGCAACGGCCTCGGCCGCGACGACGTCCTGCTCGCGGTCGCCACCCACGACCGGCAGTACGCGTACACCGTCGAGCAGGGCTCCCGCCTGACCGACTCCCAGCTCCAGGACGTGGCGAGCACCGCGATCGAGCCTGCGCTCAGGGAGCACGACTGGGCCGGCGCGGCGATCGGCGCGGCGGACGGGTACTCCGCCGTACTGGCGGGCAGGCCCGTGCCCACCCCGGCCGTCACTCCCGGCGCCGCCGATCCCGGCGGCGGCTCCGGCGGTACCAGCACCGGGGACCTGATTCTTCCGGTGGTCGTCGTCGGCGGGGCCGCCGCGGCGGCCGGCTACGCGTACACCCGGCGCAGGCGGCGCGCCACGACCCGCACCACGCCCGGCGCGAAGGGCTGGGGCCCGGCCTCGCCCGGCGGGGCGCCCGAGCCGGCGCCGCTGCCGGAGCTCGACGCCCGCGCGAAGGAGGCACTGGTGGACACCGATGACGCGGTGCGCACCAGCGAGGAGGAACTGGGTTTCGCCACCGCCCAGTTCGGCGAGGAGGCCGCGGCCCCGTTCACGGAGGCCGTCGGGTACGCGAAGGGCGAGCTGACGGCCGCGTTCCGGCTGCGGCAGCAGCTGGACGACGCCTTTCCCGAGGACGAGCCGACCAGGCGCCGGATGCTGGACGAGATCATCAGCCGCTGCGCGGACGCGGGCGGCCGGCTGGACGCCGTGTCCGAGGACTTCGACCGGCTGCGTGCCCTGGAGGCCGACGCTCCGCGGGCCCTGGCCACGGCCGAGGCCGCGTTCCGGGCTCTCGCCGGTCGGGTCGCGGCGGCCGAGGCCACCCTGGCCACGATGCGCGAGGAGTACGCGGAGTCGGCCTTCGCGGCGGTCGCCGGCGACATCGAGCAGGCCAAGGACCGGCTGGTCTTCGCCACGTCGAGCCTCAACCGGGGACGGCAGTCGGTGGACAGCGCCAGCAACTCGGCGGCGGCGGTGTACATCCGGGCCACCGAGGGCGCCGTCGACCAGGCGACCACCCTCGTGGACGCGGTGGAGCGGCGCAGCCGGGAACTCTCGGAGGCGGCGGGGCGGCTGCCCGCCGCCCTCACCGAGACGGAGACCGATCTGGCCGATGCGGGCGGGCTGCTGGAGGGTGCCGGGGACGGTGCGCCGACCGCGGACCTGCGGGGCCGGATCGCCCGCGCGAAGTCGGTGATCGGCGATGTGCGGGCCCAGACGCAGGCCGGCCCGTACGACCCGATCGACGCGCTGCGCAGGGTGGAGGAGGCCGACGCGGCGCTGGACGCGGCGCTGGCCGGAGTCCGCGAGCGGGAGCAGGGCGACCGGCGGGCGCTGTCGCTCCTGGACGGTGCGGTGCTCACCGCGCGTTCGGCGATCGCCGCGGCGGCCGACTTCATCACCACGAACCGGGGGGCGGTGGGCAGCCAGGCCCGGACCCGGCTGGCGGAGGCCCAGCGGCGGCTGGACCGGTCCCGAGAGCTGGCCGGGTCGAAGGATCCGCAGGGGGCGCTGGCCGAGGCGCAGCAGGCGGATTCGCTGGCGGGTCAGGCCCGGAGCCTGGCCGAACAGGACGTGCGCTCGTACGGGAACCGGAACGGTCCGGGCGGTGCGCGGGGAACGGGCGGCGGCGTCGGCGGCGCGGTGCTCGGCGGCATCATCCTCGGCGGCCTGCTGGGCGGCGGGGGGACGCGGGGTGGCGGCGTGTACGGCGGAGGGTTCGGTGGCGGGGGACACGGAGGGGCCGCCGGGCCGGGCAGCTTCGGCGGCGGGGGGACCCGCGGCCGCCGCGGGGGCGGCGGCCGTTTCTGAGCCGGCCGGGGGGAGACGGCACAAGGCCTCGCTCGCAGCTTCATCGACAGGGATTCACCCGGGGAACCGCACTCGTACAAGGAGAGGTCCATGACCAAGCAGACCATTCTCGGCCGCGTCACCCAGTTGGCGAAGGCCAACATCAACGCGCTGCTCGATCAGGCCGAGGATCCGCAGAAGATGCTGGACCAGCTGATCCGCGAGTACACGGCCAACATCTCGGAGGCCGAGCAGGCGGTCGCCACGACCATCGGCAATCTGCGGCTGATGGAACAGGACCACCAGGAGGATGTGGACGCGGCGAAGGAGTGGGGCGGCAAGGCGCTCGCCGCGAGCCGCAAGGCCGACGAGCTGCGGGCGGCCGGGTCGGCGGCGGAGGCGGACAAGTTCGACAACCTGGCCAAGGTGGCGCTCGGCCGTCAGCTGCGCTCGGAGAAGGAGGCGCGGGCGGCGGAGCCGACCATCGCCTCGCAGACCGAGGTGGTGGACCGGCTGAAGTCGGGCCTGGACCAGATGAAGACCAAGCTGTCGGAGCTGAAGGCCAAGCGGGACGAGCTGGTGGCCCGCGCCAAGTCCGCCGAGGCGCAGAACCGGATGATGGACTCCGTCAAGAGCATCGATGTGCTCGACCCGACCAGTGAGCTCAGCCGGTTCGAGGACAAGGTGCGGCGCGAGGAGGCGAAGGCGCTGGGCAAGCAGGAGCTGGCCGCTTCGTCCCTGGACGCCCAGTTCGAGCAGCTGGACAGCCTGGGCGACAGCGCCGAGGTCGAGGCCCGGCTGGCCGCGCTGAAGGCGGCCTGAAAGCGGCCCGGCAGCCGGGTCAGTACATGCTCAGCAGCTGGTCGACCGAGAGCTCGGCGGCCGGCTCGCCGTCCGGCAGGGCCAGTTCGAACCAGACGGTCTTGCCGCGCGGGGTCCGCCTCGATCCCCAGGCCACGCTCAGCAGCCCGACCAGCTGGAGCCCGCGCCCGCCCTCGTCGGTGTCGCGGGCCCGCCGTCGCCGGGGCTGGACGAGCCCGGCGTCCCACACCTCGCAGACGAGGGTGCGGTCGCGCAGCAGTCTGAGCCGGATCTCGCCCTCCCCGTACCGCAGGGCGTTGGTGACCAGCTCGCTGACCAGCAGTTCGGTGGTGTCCACCAGATCGTCCAGGCCCCAGGCGAGCAGCCGGCCACGGGCCAGTTCGCGGGCGCGGCCCACGGAGCGGGGTTCGCGGGGCAGCCGCCAGTCGCCGACCGCGTCGGCCGGCAGCCCCTGGATACGGGCCACCAGCAGGGCGATGTCGTCCTCGCCGTGTCCGGTGTCGAGGGTGGTCAGTACGTGGTCGCAGACGTCCTCGATCGGCCGTTCCGGTTCGACGAGCGCGGCGCGCAGGGCTTGGAGACCTTCGTCGAGCGGGTGGTCGCGTGACTCGACGAGCCCGTCCGTGTAGAGGGCGAGCAGGGAGCCCTCCTTCAGCTCGACCTCGACCTCCTCGAAGGGTTCGCCGCCGACGCCGAGCGGCATGCCGGGCGGCACGTCGAGCAGCAGGGCGGCCTCGCCGGGTTCGACGACGGCGGGCGGGAGGTGGCCCGCGTTGGCGAAGGTGCAGCGCCGGGTGACCGGGTCGTAGACCGCGTACACGCAGGTCGCCAGGTAGACCTCGGAGAGATCCGCCTCCCGGGACTTGTGGGCGGCCCGCGAGGGCCACTGGGTGCCGCCGCCGGAGGCGTTGGAGCCGCCGGGTGTGCCGAGTCCGCGGGCGACCTCGTCGAGCGCGGAGAGCACCTCGGCAGGTTCCAGGTCCAGCAGGGCCAGGGTCCGTACGGCGGTGCGCAGTTCGCCCATCGCGACGGCGGCCCGCAGTCCGCGGCCCATGACGTCGCCGACGACGAGAGCGGTGCGGTGGCCGGGGAGTTCGATCACGTCGAACCAGTCGCCGCCCACCTCGGTGGCCGTGTTGCCGGGCAGGTAGCGGCAGGCGATGTCGAGGCCTGCGGCCACCGGGTCGCCGGGCGGCAGCAGGCTGCGCTGGAGGATCAGCGCGCGTTCGTGCTCGCGCCGGTAGAGGCGGGCGTTGTCGATGCAGACCGCGGCGCGGGCGGCGAGTTCGGTGGCCAGGGCCCGGTCCCGCTCGCCGAAGGGTTCGCTGCCCTTGGTGCGGGAGAACTGCACGAGACCGACCACCGTGTCGTGGGCGACCATCGGTACGGCGAGCGTGGACTGCACGAAGCCCCGGTCGTCGCCGGGCACGTCCTCGACGTGGCCGGTGCGCAACGCGATGGCGCACGGTGAGTTGAACGAGAACCGGTGTACGGAGCCGAGCTCGGGCGAGCCGGTCTCCGCGGCGGTGTCGGGCAGGGCGTCCGCCACCGCGCTGGCCAGGGCGACGCGGCGCAGTTCGGCGGAGCCGCCGACGGATACCTGACGGAGCGAGTCCCAGCTGCCGGGCGGCGCGTCGTCGCCGGTGAGCAGCCCCTGATAGAGGTCGACGGAGGCGAGGTCGCAGAAGCCGGGCACGGCGACGTCGAGGAGTTCGCGGGCGGTGGTCTCCAGGTCCAGGGAGTTGCCGATCCGGGCGCCGGCCTCGTTGAGCAGCGCGAGGTTGCGGCGGGCGCTGGCGGCCTCGCGGGCGGCGATGTGCCTGCGGGTGACATCGGTGGCCAGCCCGGCGACGCCGATGGGGCGGCCGGATCCGCTGTGCACGCGGTAGAGGTTCATGGACCAGTGGCGGCTGCCGGGTTCGCCGGGTGCGGTGCCGACTATCCGGAGATCGGTGACGGACGTTCCGGTCGCCAGTACGCGTTCGATGGTGGCGGTGAGCCGGTCGGCCTCGGAGCCGGAGAGATAGTCCTCGACGGTGCGGCCGCGGTGGTCCTCGGCCCGGCCGCCGAAGACGGTGGCGAAGCGCTGGTTGGCGCGGATCACCGCGAGGTCGGTACCGAACAGCACGAAGCCGAAGGGAGATTGGCCAAATATTGCCTGTGACGCGGCGAGGTCCGTCTCGATGTGGCGCAGTGCCCGGACGTCCACGACGATGCAGAGCGCGGCCCGTTCCCCGCCGGCCGTCTCGCTCGGCATCACATAGATCTCGGCAAGCCCCTGCACCGCCTCCTCGCCGGGTATCCGGAAGGGGACGAGGCCCGTCCACTCCCGGCCGTCGAGGATCTCGCCGACCGTGCGGCGGCCGTCCGTACGCAGTTCGGCGGGCAGGAATGCCTCGACCGGGTCCATGCCCACCGCTCTGTCCGCGGCAATGCCGAAGAGGCCGGCGGCCCGGCGGCTCCACTGCTCGATCAGGCCATCGGGGCCGATCGAGAAGGAGGCGACCCTGATGTAGTCGTAGATCGAGCCAGGCGGGCTGCTCTGCCACACGATGTCGCCCGCTGTCCCAGGTATTTCGCTCACGCGACCGTCCCCTCCAGCTCACACACCGGACCGGTCATGCCCGCAGTATTCAGCACTCCGGCCCCAACCGACACGGCGTTCACGATCACAGCACGGTCTCAGTCCCTTTCAGCCAGCTTCTGGCCGACCCGGTGATCGCTGTCCGTCCCACCCCACTCCTAACCAGGCAGGGCCAGCTCGAACCACACGGTCTTGCCGGTCTTTCCGCGCCGGGTCCCCCAGCGGCGGGCGGAACACGCCACCAGCTGCAGCCCTCTGCCCCCTTCGTCCTCCGGTCCCGCCATACGCTCGGTGGGCGGATCCGGAAGCGGATCGGAGACTTCCACGAGCAGTCCAGGATGGGCGGAGGGGCCGTCACCGTTGAGATGAGGGCGTACCAGACGCACGCCGATGGGCCCAGATGTATAGCGCATCGAGTTGGTGACCAACTCGCTGACCAGCAGAACCGTCACATCCCCGACCGCCGCGTCGAGCCCCCAGGCGCTCAACGCCCCGTGGACCGCATGCCGCGCGGACCGCACGGCGCCCGGCTCAGCCGGAAAGGTCCACTCGGCGCAGTCGCCTTCACTGTCGATCACGCCGATCACTTCCCAAGACCAGCAGCGGGGAACACCCTGTTTACAAGGGTCATTCAGCACATACCCGATATTCGGGTTGAACTACCGCCAGGATCGACACGTGGGGCGTACGGGTGTATGGCCGCGCGCACGAACAGATGTGCCCGGGTAGAAGGGGCGCACGAGGCCACGGTCACGCGCTGCCGCCTTGGCGCCTGCCCCGGTCGACCACCCCCGGCGCCCCCGCGTACGGGCCAACTCCCGCACGGCTTCCGCCCTGTTCGGGCCGCCGGCGCGAACGGGTGAGACAGAACGGCGCGGGGCAGGGTGGCTCAGGCCAGCGCGCCCGAGGCCTTGAGGTCGTCGAAGAGCAGTTGGTCGACCGGAGGGACGAGCGGGCGGTCGGCGTAGGAGAACCACGCCATCTCCTCGATCTCGCTGCTGACGGTCAGCGTCCCCCGGTACTCGCCGGCGTAACAGCTCATGCGCACGACCACGCCGTCCGGATGGCCGTGCGCCTGCGCCTCGTACGTACCCATGTGGGACACCGTCGCGGGGAGGATGGCCACGGCCAGCTCCTCCTCGACCTCGCGCAGCAGGGTCTGCAGGTCGGTCTCCCGGCCCTCCCGCTTGCCGCCGGGGATGTAGAAGACGTCCTTCCCCCTCGGTCGCGCGCAGAGAATCCTGCCGTTCTCCACCCGCACCCATGCCACCGTGTCGATCAGGACCGACATCACTCCGCCTTCGTTCATCCGCAACCCGGTCGGACCGACCCTAGCCGGACGGCCGGCGCGGCCGACGGGCGCGGGCGCAGGCAGCGGCGGGCACAGGCGGCGGCCGGTGAACGCGGGCACGGGTACGCGCCGGAGCGCGATCACCGCCCCGCCGCACTCCTCGCGCTCGCGCTACGGCCGGGCGCTCTGCCCGACGCGCTCCACCCAATAGAGCTGCTCGTGGCCGTGCTCATCGAGCTTGTCGGCGATCTTCTGGGCCTCGCCCTGCGTGGCATACCTGCCGACGCGATAGCGATTGCCGTTGTCGTCCTGCCTTATCACCAGCCACGGGAGCACGGCACCGCTGTCGCTCATCGCGTCCCTCCCGAGCATTGCGCCCCTCCCTCGAACAGCGTGCACGTCAGTAAAGATCCCCAGGAAACCGCAGTACGCATATGCCTGAGCGTACGCCTGACCTTTACTCAACGGATACGTAATTACACAAAGAGATACGGATCCGGCCGACAAGAGGGGGCGCACCCGACTGGATGCGCCCCTCCGTGCCCGTAGCGCCGCCATCGACACCGGAAAGCCCGGCCGGTGCACCGGCCGGGCTTCGGTTCCGCCCTCCGGTGCGCGGACACGGACCGGAGGGCGGAAGGCAGGATCGGGACATGACAATCAAATGGGACCGGAAATCACCTTCCGGTCACGAGAACCGGCCGGGCATCGGCCCGGAGCCGACGACACCGGACGGCGTCCGCCGCGCACCGGCACCGCTCACCTGACCGGAAGGTGGTACGCGACCCGGTAGCGATCGGCGGGCACCACCACGTCCGCCGTCTCGACCGGGCGGCCCGACGCGTAGTACGTCCGCTCGATGACCATCACCACATGCCCCGGCACACCACCGAGCGCCAGGAGCTCCTCCGCCAGCCCCGGACGCGCACCGACCTGCTCGGCCACGTTGTCCACGACGACGTCGATCGCGGCCATCCGCTCGACCACCCCGCAGCCGCCCAACGGACCCTCCTCCGGCAGCATCACCGGCGTACGCCCCGTCACGGCGAGCGGCTCCCAGGAGGTGGAGAGCATCATCGGCTCCCCGGCCTCGCGGAAGGTGTACCTCGTCCGCATCACCCGGTCGCCCGGCTCGACACCCAGGCGCTCGGCGATCTCGGCGCTCGCCCCCTCCTGTTCGCTGCGGGACTCCCACGTCCCGTGCACCCCCTCCGCCGTCTGCTCCTGGCGGAACGGACTGGCGCCGGCCGCGGACCGGTATCCGGAGCGGGCGATCCGCCGCGGGACCGGGCGCTCGCGCACATAGGTGCCGGAACCGGAACGCCCCTCCACCAGACCCTCGGCCATCAACACCTTTCGCGCCTCCAGCGCGACGGTGTCCGAGACTCCGTACTCCTCGCGGATACGGGCCTGCGAAGGCAGGCGCGTATGCGGCGGCAGCGAACCGTTGACGATCTTCTCTCGCAGATCGCTTGCAACGCGCAGATACGCGGGCTGCTCACCGAAAGTCACAGGCCACTCCCAACAGGTTGACAGTCTGCAACAGCCTGACAACCGTCGGTTGTGAACCGCAAGTGCAGGCCAAAGATTCACCCGAAGTGATGATTCACCATGCCCTTGCGCATATCCGGCCGTCGGCCACCAGAGGGTTCTCAGCTCTTCTCACGCCTCCTCCCCTCGTCCGGTTCACCGCAATCGCGTTCGCCTTCTCCCCCGTAGCGCCGCTCTTCCTCCGCACGGCCACGCTCTTCCCGCAGGGACCCGTACAGGCGAGTGGGGCGGCTGCCGAAGCAGCCGCCCCACAGGCTCAGCACGTCAGGTACGTACGGTTCTCGTCAGAACCGCCGGGGCCGTCAGAACTGCAGGCCCCAGGAGTTGATCTTCCCGGTGTCCGCCGCCGCGTTGTCCGCGACCCGCAGCTTCCAGGTGCCGTTGGCCACCTCCGACGAGGCGTTCACGGTGTAGGTGGTGTTCACGTTGTCGGCGCTGCCACCGCTGCCGGCGGCCTTCAGGTTGTAGACCGAACCGTCGGGCGCGACCAGGTCGATCTTCAGGTCACCGATGTAGGTGTGCGTGATGTCGACGGGCACGCTCAGCGTGGCCGGCGCGTTGCCGGTGACACCGCTGACGGTGATCGGCGACTCGACGGTGGCGTTGTCGGCGATGGTGTAGCTCGTCGTGCTCTCGAACTTCTTGCCCGGCGGCGTGGTGGTGCCGGTGCCGACGTTCAGCAGGCGGTTCGGCGAGCCCGTGCCCGGGCTGGTCACCACTCCGGTACTGGCCGCGGCGACCAGTCCGGCCGAGACCTGTGCCGGGCTGTCGCTCGGGTGCTCGGCCAGGTAGAGGGCCGCGGCGCCCGCGACGTGCGGGGTAGCCATCGACGTGCCGGAGATCGTGTTGGTGGCGCTGTCGCCGGTGTTCCACGCCGAGGTGATCGACGAGCCGGGACCGAAGATGTCCAGCACGCTGCCGTAGTTGGAGAAGCTGGAGCGCGCGTCGGTGTTGGTGGTGGAGCCGACCGTGATGGCCTCGGTGACCCGTGCCGGGGACTTCGTGGAGGCGTCGGTCGACTCGTTGCCCGCGGCGACGGCGTAGGTGATGCCGGACGCGATGGACTTGCGTACGGCGGCGTCGAGCACCGAGTCCACCCCGCCGCCCAGGCTCATGTTGGCCACCGCGGGCTTGACGGCGTTCGCCGTCACCCAGTCGATGCCCGCGACGACCTGCTCGGTCGTGCCGGAGCCGCTGTCGTCGAGGACCCGGACGGCGACGATCTTCGCCTTCTTGGCGACGCCGTACGCCGTACCGGCGACGGTGCCCGCCACGTGCGTGCCGTGGCCGTAGCCGTCCTGCGCGGTGTTGTCGTTGTCGATGGCGTCGTAACCGTACGAGGCCCGGCCGCCGAAGTCGCTGTGGGTGATCCGCACACCGGTGTCGATGATGTACGCGGTCACGCCCGCGCCCCCGTTGTCGGGGTAGGTGTAACTCTGGTTCAGCGGGAGGGACTTCTGGTCGATCCGGTCGAGTCCCCAGGAGGGCGGCGAGGGCTGGGTGCCGGTGACGCGGAAGGTCCGGTTCTGCACGACGGACTTGACGGCCGGGTCCGCGGCGAACTTCTTCGCCTGCGCCGCGGAGAGCTCGACCGAATAGCCGTTGAGGGCGGCGCGGTAGGTCTTCTTGATCTTGGCGCCGTACTCCTCGGCGAGCGCCTTGCCCTGCGCGGAGCCGGCCCTGGCCGCCGAGTCGTCGAGGGTGACGATGTAGCTGCCGCTGATGGTGCCCGGGGCGCCCGCGTTCTCGATCCGGCCTTCCGCCGCGGTCCCGGACGCGGAGGCGGGGAGCACCGCCGCGGTGGAGAGCGCGAGGGCGGCACCGGCTATGACACTCGCCGCGGCAAGTCTTCGACGCGTGTGGGGGGTGTGACGCATCACTGACATGTGAGGGGTCCTCCTGGATCGCGGTGCACTGGTGGGGGGGTTGCACATGGCACGGGGAGAGAGAGGAACTAGCGGCATGAGCATGACAAGAGATTGCCGCAGGCTCCACGCTGATCGCCCCCTGCCGACAGCGAAAGATTGACCGATTCATGGGAATCGCACAAGGGTGCGGTGGGCTCTGCAATACCTTCGCCATGGGCCCGCCACGCGCCTGACATGCTGACGGGCATGCCCTCATACATCTGCCCGCAGGACGGCACCCGCGCCGACATCACCGCTCTCACCTGGTGCTGCCCGGCCTGCCGGGGCCCCTGGGACCTCGAATTCGAAGCCGCCGGTGCGCTCTCGCTCAACTCCCTGGCCGGGCGCGTCAATTCACTGTGGCGTTACGAAGAGGTGCTGCCGCTCTCCTCGCCCACGACCACGCTCGGCGAGGGCCGCACCCCGCTCGTCCCGGTCACCGGAACGGTCTCGGCCAAGCTCGACTTCCTGATGCCGACGCTCTCCTTCAAGGACCGCGGCGCGGTCATGCTCGCCGAGCTGGCCCGCCGGCTGTCGCCCGAGCGCGTCGTCGCGGACAGCAGCGGCAACGCGGGCACGGCCGTCGCCGCGTACTGCGCCCGTGCCTCGCTCCCCTGCACGGTGTACGTCCCCGAGGGCACGTCCCCGAAGAAGACCGAGCAGATCCGGGCGCACGGCGCGCACCTGGAGATCGTCCCCGGCGACCGCGAGGCCACCGCGGCCGCCGCCCGCGCCGCCGCCGACGCCCCCGGCACCTTCTACGCCTCGCACGTCTTCAACCCGTACTTCCTGCACGGCACGAAGACGTACGTGTACGAGCTGTGGGAGGACCTCGGCGGCCGTCTCCCGGACGCCATCGCCGTACCGGTCGGCAACGGCACCCTGCTCCTCGGCGCGGCCCTGGCCACCGCCGAGCTGCACGCCCGGGGGCTGATCGACCGGCGCCCGGCGCTGATCGCCGTGCAGGCCGAGAACGTCTCGCCACTGGCCGCCGCCTTCCGCACGGGCGCCGAAGACCTGTTGCCCGACGGCCCGGCCGGCCCCGCCGCCGCCACCCTCGCCGAGGGCATCGCCATCCCGCGACCGCCGCGCGCCCGCGCCATCCTGGCCGCGGTCAGGGAATCGGGCGGCACCTTCCTCACGGTGACCGAGGATCAGATCCGCGCCGCGCAGCTGGATCTGGCGGCGCGCGGGTTCTACGTGGAGACGACGGGCGTCGCCTGCTGGGCCGCGGTCGGTGGCTGGACGGACCGGAGCGTCGTCGTCCCCCTGTGCGGCGCGGGCCTCAAGACCGGCCTCGCGGGCTGAGGAAGCAGCCGCCGGCGGCCGCCCCTCCCCATCAGCCGTTCACCCCGCGCGCCGCGCACCGCCGCGCGGCGCGCGCGTCCCTACCTTCGTACGGTGAGCCTCTCGCGCCTCGTTCTCCTCACGTCCCTCACGTCCCTGGTCGCGGGCGCCCTGATCGCGCCTTCGACCCCCGTCCCGTACGCGGCGCCTCCTGCGACGGCGGCGCCTCCCTCCGTGACGACCGCCTGCGGCCGGGACACCGACCCCGCCTGGGCGCCGACGTCCACCCGGTACGGCGAGGCGGCCGGCTACGACGCCTACACCGGCAACGGATACCTGGGCCACCGGGTGCCCGCGGCGGGCGCCGGATACGCGGCGTCGGGCGAGAAGACCGGCTGGCCGCTGTTCACCCCGCGCTACGACGGCGCGTTCGTCTCCGGCCTGTTCGGGCGCGAGAAGGACCTGGCCGGCGGCCGGGAGGTGATCGCCGCACTGCCGAGCTGGACCGATCTCGACGTACGTGTCGGCGACGAGACCTACGGCCCCGGCACGCCCCCGGGCCGGATCTCGCGCTACCGGCAGACGCTCTTCCTGCGCTGTGGACTGGTGCGTACGTCGCTGCGGTGGACCACGGCCGACGGCCGCGCGACCGACCTGACGTACGAGGTGCTCACCGACCGGTCCGATGTGCACACGGGCGCCGTGCGACTGCGCATGACACCCCACTGGAACGGCACCGCGACCGTCACCGGCCGGCTCGACCCGAAGGGCGCACGCCGGATCACCCTCGCCGGCGACGGCACGTTCCGCACCCGGGGCACCGGGACCGGGGGCGCGATCGTCCAGGAGCTGCGCACCGGGGGCTCGGGGGCGGGGGCTCCGGTCGCACCACGGAGCACACACCGGGTGCGTGACGGGCGCACGTACACCTTCGACAAGTACGTCGGCATCGACACCGCGCTCACCTCCGCCGCCCCGCGCGCCGCCGCCCGCGAGGCCGCCCGGCGCGCGGCCGGGCGCGGCTGGTCCGGGATCCTCGCGGCGAACGACGCGGCCTGGCGGCGGGCCTGGGCGGCCGACATCGCCGTACCGGACCGTCCCGAACTGCAGAAGTGGCTGCGGGCGGCGCAGTACGGACTGCTGGCCTCCACCCGGGCCGGGTCCCGCGACAGCATCGCACCGGCCGGACTGACCAGCGACAACTACGCCGGCATGGTGTTCTGGGACGCCGAGACCTGGATGTACCCGGGGCTGCTCGCCACCCGCCCCGAGCTGGCCCGCCCGGTCGTCGAGTACCGCTACCGCACCCGCGAGGCCGCCCGCGCCAACGCCCGGAAGCTGGGGTTCCGGGGCCTGTTCTACCCGTGGACGAGCGCGAGCAGCGGCGATCTGTGGTCCGAGTGCCAGAGCTGGAACCCGCCGCACTGCGTCACCCAGAACCACCTCCAGGGCGATGTCTCGCTGGCCGTCTGGCAGTACTACCTGGCGACCGGGGACCACGAGTGGCTGGCCGGGCGTGGCTGGCCGCTGCTGGAGGGGATCGCCGACTTCTGGGCCTCGCGGGCCACCGCCAACGACGACGGCAGCTACTCGGTGAAGGAGGTCGCGGGCCCCGACGAGTACAGCAACGGCGTCACCGACGGGGTCTTCACCAACGCGGTCGCGGCCACCGCCCTGCGCAACGCCACCCGCGCCGCGCAACTGCTCGGACACACCGCACCGGTCGGGTGGAAGCGGGTGGCGGACGGCCTGCGCATCCCGTACGACCCGGCGCGCAAGCTCTTCCTCCAGTACGCGGGCTACAACGGCTCGACGATCAAGCAGGCCGACACGGTGCTGCTGATCTACCCGCTGGAGTGGCCGATGGAGCCGGGCGCCGCCGCCGCCACGCTCGACTTCTACGCGGCGCACACCGACCCGGACGGCCCGGCCATGACCGACTCGGTCCACGCGATCGACGCGGCCACGATCGGAGAGCCCGGCTGCGCGACGTACACCTATCTCCAGCGCGCCGTACGCCCGTTCACACGCGGGCCGTACGCCTTGTTCAGCGAGGCCCGCGGCGCGAAGTCGGGGGCCCAGGACCCGCTTTCGGGATTCCCCGCCGAGGACTTCCTGACCGGGAAGGGCGGCTTCCTCCAGGTCTTCACGCACGGCCTGACGGGGTTGCGGCTGCGGGAGGACGGGGTGCGTCTCGACCCGATGCTGCCGCCGCAGCTGGGCAGCGGTGTCACGCTGACGGGCCTGCGCCACCGGGGCCGTACGTACGACCTCGCGATCGGTCCCCGGACGACGACGGTCCGGCTGACCTCCGGCGCCCCCTTCACCGTCCACTCCCCCGCCGGCCCCCGCCTGCTCACCGGCACGCTCACGCTCCCCACCCGCCGCCCGGACCTCGCCGCGACCACCGACGCGGCCCGCTGCCGCCCGGTGACAGCGACATCGGAGGCCCCCGGCCTGTACGCGGCGGCCGCGGTGGACGGCAGTCCGGCCACCTCCTGGTCCCCGGACGGCGCGAAGGGCGCGCTGACGGTGGACCTGGGACGTGCGGTCGCGGTGACATCGGCCGAGCCGGAGTGGACGGACGTGCGGCCGTCCTCGTACCGGCTGGAGACGTCGGCCGACGGCACGCACTGGCAGCCGTACCGGGCGGGAGCGGTGGCCCGGATGGTACGGCTCACGGTCGAGTCCGAGGACCCGCAGAAGCCCGCGGGCGTAACGGAGTTGAAGGTCGTACAGCCGTGACCGGCCGGGTGTGCGGGAGCGTCAGCCGCGGGCGCGGAGCCTGCCGCCGAAGCCGTAGTAGAGGCCGAGCAGCACACCGCCCACCGCCGCAACGATCCCCGTCGCCCTGCCGGAGCCGAGGGCCCCGGTGAGGACGACGGCCGCCGCGTACACGCTGGGCAGCCACCAGTTGAAGCCGGATCTCGCGGCCGGGCGCCGTTCCATGATTCCCCCTGATCAGTAGTGGCAGGCCGCGTGGGCGCGGCCGGGCGCTGCCGATCATGTCATCCGGTCCCGCCCAGCGGAATGGTCTCCGGGAAGAGGACCGGAAGAGGACTGGCGGAGTCCCGTACCACGTGAACATCCCACCGGGACTCCTGGGAGCCGCCTGCGGGGGGTGCGCGAACTGTGCTGCTTCGAGGAGCACTTGGAGCGGCCCGTCACCCCGCTCGGCAACCCGGGGCCGGGGCCCGCCCCGCCTACCGTCACTCACCGCCGCGACGAGGACTCCCCAGGCTCACGGCGAACCGGGTGCCGGACGGTGTGCGCGGGGACAACCTGCCCTGAAGGCTCGACGCGAGGGTCCGGATGGCGGGGAGCCGCGCGAGCAATGCCTCGCCGGGACAGCTGGTGGCGAAGCCGTCGCGGTGGCCGGAGATGGCGTCGAACTCGGCCGAAGTGCCCTTGGCGTAACGGCTCTTGCCGTTGGTGGAGGTGAGCCGCACCTTGCCCGCGGGGTCGACGTCGCCCAGTCCGAGCTTCCAGGCCGCGAGGGCGGCGATCGCGTGCTCCATGGCCGCCGGTACCGGTGCCCCCGGCCCGAAGGTGCCGATGGCCGCGATCCCCGTGGTGCCCTGGTTGAACCCGAGGGTGTGGGAGCCGACGACGGGGCGGTCGGTACCGCCGGCGCGGCCTTCGTAGATGGTGCCGCACTTGTCGACGAGGAAGTTGTATCCGAGGTCCCCCCAACTCCGGTCACGGGTCTGGCCCGTGTACAGATTGCGCAGGGTACGGGGGACGTCGGCGCAGTCGTAGCCGTTGGGGGTGTCGGTGTGATGGATGAAGACCGCCCTGACCCCTCCCGCGTAGTGCGCATGGGGGTCCCGCTTGGTCTCGTCGGCCCGCCACTGCGCACGCGAGACGATGGCGGGCCGGGGCACCACACGGGGCAGCACCATCGACGCCGCCCCGAGCGCCGGAAACGGAGACGCGGCGTCGACCACCGGCAGGACCGGCTGCGTGGCCGCTTCGGGCTGCCATACGGAGAGCGGCCCTTCCGGAGCCGTATCGCGAACGGCCCGGGCCGCCGTCACTCCGGCGGGTGCCGCGAGGAGGGGAAGCGCTATGGGAACCGTGACCCACAGCGCTATTCGGTACAGACGCACAGGAAAAACCTTCTTCGTCTTTCGCCGGGATGCCGGCGGGAGCGCGTATGCCCACAGCTTTGCGGCGCCGGGTTCGCCGCGCGCGCCGGATTAGTGCAGACAGGCGAGCACTGCGGCTCCCCGACCGGCAATCACGAAGAGTGACGAATAGGCGAAGGAAGTCGGTGGTCGCCACGGCGGTCCACACGGCCGCCGCCGACTCTCGGCAGATCGCACAGAAATCCCCTGACCTGGCAATTCATAGCCGATACGAATCACCTCCCCGGCTTTCGCGTGACCGCCCGCAGAACACACGCCCATCGCGACCGTCACCGACCGTTCAACATCCGGGCGGTACGCACATCGAGCCCCTCACACCGGTTCCGGCGCCATGACCGGCCGCAGCCACCTCGACCTCGGCGGCTCCGTCCGGCTGACCCGCAGCGACCGGGGCACCGGGGCACCGACGGCCTCCTATCGGCGCGCGCCGAAGTACGCGCCCGGGGTGGTGCCGGTCTCACGTCGGAACGCCGCGACGAAGGCGCTGACCGTCCCGTAGCCGACTCCGCGCGACACCCGGTGGAGCGGCTCGCCGGCGGCCAGGGCGGGCAGCGCCGCCTGCAGGCGAACGAGGGTGCGCCAACGGCCGAACGGCATGCCGGTGTCGGCCAGGAACAGTCTGGCGAGCGTGCGCCCGGAGGTACCGACCCGGCGCCCCCACGCTTCCACCGCGAGCGCACAGGCAGGATCGTCGAGCAGCTCCCCGGCGACCTGGCGGGCGCGTGGGTCGGTGGGGAGTGGGGCTTCAAGAGCGGTGGCCGTCACCGGCCGGAGCAGATCGAGGAGCACCGCCTCGCCGTGCGCCCGGCACTCGGCGCCGAGGTCCGGATCGTCCAGGTAGCCGATCAGCTCGGCCAGCAACGGCGTGACCCGGGTCGGCCGGACCGTGTCCCACTGCCCCGGGTCGGGAGGCGGCGACGTCGGCAGATAGAGCGAGGTCATCGTGGTGCGGCCGGCCGAGACGACCTCGTGCGGCACTCCGGACGGGATCCACAGGGCGCGTGTGGTGGGCAGTACCCACCGCCGGGAGGCCACGTCGACCGTCAAGGTGCCGTAGGAGGCCCAGGCCAGCTGATGCGTCCGGTGGGTGTGCTGGGTGAACCGTGTTCCCGCCGGCATGAAGAACGTCCCGATGGAGACCAGCGCATCGCCCTGTCCGTTTCCCGACATGAGTTGGAAGGTTACGTCCTTCTGGACAGCGGCACCCCTCCGTAGCGTTGTCGTCATGAACACCGACCACGCCGAACTGTGCGCGAGCCCGGAGTGGGCCGCCCATCTCCATGACGAGGTACTGCCGCTGGCCGTCGCGCGTGCCGATCTCGGGAAAGAGCTGCTGGAGGTCGGCCCCGGTCCGGGAGCGGCGACCGAATGGCTGCGGACCAAGGTCGACCGCCTGGTGGCCGTGGAGATCGAGGCCGAGGCGGCGTCGCTGCTGGCCGACCGGTTCTCCGGGACGAACGTGGAAGTTCACCGAGGGAGCGGCACCGCGCTGGAGTTCGCGGACGACTCCTTCGACTCGGCGGCGTCGTTCACGATGCTGCACCACGTACCGACAACGGCTCTCCAGAACACCCTCCTCGCGGAGATCCTCCGGGTGCTCAGGCCGGGCGGCGTGCTCGTCGGGGCCGACAGTCTGCCGAGCCAGTCGCTGCACGCGTTCCACAAGGGCGACATCTACAACCCGGTGGAGCCGGCCACGCTCCTCGTACGCCTCCAGACGTTGGGCTACGTCGACATCACGCTCTGCGTGGGCAGCCGGCTGACGTTCTCCGCGCACAAGCCTCCCGCTCAGGACGAGCGAGCCGCCTGACCCCTGATCCCGTCGAGCACGATGTCGAGCATCCGGTCGAACTCCGCGACAGATCCGAAGTCGGCCCACCGGGGTGCGAGGGCGGCCATGCCCGGGTGCGTGCCGGAGTCGAACTCGGGCACCGGAGCCGGCCCGTCGGGGCCGCCGCCGGTACAGGCCAGCAAGTGCCCGTTGAGGAAGCCGAACAGCACCATCGGGGCATCCGCCGCCACACGCTCGGGCAGGCCGGCCGCACGCATCGCGACGACCAGGCTCTCCAGGGCGGAAATGGCCACCGGCGACGTCTGGGCGCGGGTGGCCAGCAGCGGGAACACCCGAGGATGCCGGTACGCCATGTCCCGGCAGGAGTGGGCCGTCCGCCGGGCGACCTCCTCCCAGTCGTGCGGCGCGCCATCGGGAGCGGGCGCCACCACCTCGGTGATGGGCCGGGGTCGCCCCTTGTCTGGCAGGCGCCCTGGCCATCACCCTGCTGTGGAGGAATCCGCGAGACCTCACGGACGCGGGTCACGACCACCACACACCGGAGCGGACGGCACCGTGAAACGTATCGGCATCATCGGAGTGGGAGAGATCGGCCGGGCCCTCGTGGAGGGCCTGTGCGACGCGGCCGGCCCGACGCCCGAGGTGCTCCTCTCGCCGCGCGGCGCCCGCACCGCCACCGAACTCTCCGAGCGGTTCGACGGCGTACGCGTCTGCGCCGACAACCAACAGGTCGTGGACCGCGCCGAGTTGATCATCATCGCCGTACGCCGCGAGGACCGCCACGAGGCGCTGAACGGTCTGCGGGTGGACGGTGCCAAGGTGGTGGTCAACGTGATGGCCGGGGTCTCGAACGACAACCTGCGCGCCATGCTCGCCACCGACGCCCCGCTGGTACGCGCCATCCCGCTGCCTTCCGTGCGCGACCGCCGCTCCGTCACCGTGACGTACCCGGCGCACCCGGCCGTCGACGCCTTCTTCGAGCAGCTCGGCGGGGCACTTCCAGTCGCGGACGAGGCAGCCTTCGACGTCTTCTCCGCACTGACCGGGACGCTCACCACCCACTACGCGTACCTCGCCGCGCTCACCTCATGGGCCGCCGGACACGGCATCCCCGCCGCCGACGCGGAACATTACGTACGGGGCCTCTTCCAGGCCGTCGGCCGCGCCCTGGGCGACGAGACCCGCTCCCTGCGACAACTCGCCGCCGACCACGAAACCCCCAAGGGCAACAACGAACGCATCCGGACCACATGGTTCGACCACACCAACGCCGCCACCCTCGACAGCGCGCTGGACGGCCTCCTCACCGACCTGCGGTCCCGGCAGGATCCCAGCACGGAACCTGCGGCAGAACAGAAGACAGAACAAGAGAAGCCCCAGGACGCCAACGCCGCACAGCGGCGGCGACCACCGGCCAAGACCTGAGGAACAGGCAGCTCTGCCACACGAAATGATCGGGGCCTTATCGTGGGCCAGGAACGCTCACTGTTTCTCAAGCCGTACCCGGTACCGTCCATCGGAATGACAGGCCCCATGAAGAGCATCGATCACCCCTGCTTCGGGCACCTTGAGGCTCCGTCGGCGGACGAGACGGAAGTCATCTGGGAAGGCACGGCCTCGCTGGGAAGCAACGAGGCCGAAGTCCGGCTGTGGGCCGACCCCAACTCCGGGCTGGACGCGGACGAACTGAATACGTTCGCGACGCGCCTGGCCCACCTGCCGGCCCTGGACACCGCGGCTCGGGCGGCGATCCGCGAGTACCTGCGGCAGGACCGCTACTTCATCGACCACCACGCCGACGAACTCGACGACGCCGAAGTGATCAAACGCCTCACCCGGGATGCGAACGGCGAAGCGATCAGCGTCGACGCGTTCACCGCAGCCATGCACCCCATCCGGATCGGGCTGTGGCACCTGATCGGGGAGGCCAGGGCCCGGATCGTCGTGGACTACACGATCGACGCCGCGACCAGTGACGAGCTCCTCGCCGTCAAGATGGCCGGCGACGGGACCGTGGCGTCCGTCGACTGGGAGAGCTGACCGCGTCGGTCCTCCCTCGACGGCAGCGACCCCGCCGACAGCGCGGAGCGCGGTGCGTGCGGCTTCTCGACATCGAACGCATCCGGGCCTCATGGTTCGACCACGCCGATGCCGCCACCATCGGCAGCCCGCTCGACGGCCTCCTCACCGATCTGCTGTGCTCGAAACAAGGAGCGCGCCCCAGGTCACACCGTGAACCGGCCGCTCCCTGACGAGCCATCCCGCGATCCCAGCACGGAAAGAGAGCAAGGGGCCCGCCTCCGAAGAGCCGGACCCCTTCTGACCAGCATGCCTGCCAGATCAGCAACGTGACGAAATGGTGCCTGCTAGACGTTGAAGCGGAACTCCACAACGTCCCCGTCCTGCATCACATAGTCCTTGCCCTCCATGCGGGCCTTGCCCTTGGCGCGGGCCTCGGCGACCGAGCCGGTCTCGACCAGGTCCTCGAAGGAGACGATCTCCGCCTTGATGAAGCCCTTCTGGAAGTCGGTGTGGATCACACCGGCCGCCTCGGGGGCCGTGGCGCCCTTCTTGATCGTCCAGGCGCGGGCTTCCTTCGGGCCTGCCGTGAGGTAGGTCTGGAGGCCCAGGGTGTCGAAGCCGACGCGGCCGAGGGTGGCCAGGCCGGGCTCTTCCTGGCCCATGGACTGGAGGAGTTCCAGGGCCTCGTCGTCGTCGAGCTCGATCAGCTCGGACTCGATCTTGGCGTTGAGGAAGATCGCCTCGGCGGGGGCGACCAGAGCGCGCTGCTCGTTCTTGAAGTCCTCGTCGACCAGCTCGTCCTCGTCGACGTTGAAGACGTAGAGGAACGGCTTGGTGGTGAGGAGGTGCAGCTCGTGGAGGAGGCGGCCCTTCTCGGTGGAGGCCGTGATGCCGGCGTGGAAGAGGGTGTCGCCCGCTTCGAGGATCTTCTGGGCCTCCTCGACCGCGGCGAGAACCGCGACCTTCTCCTTCTGGAGGCGGGACTCCTTCGTCAGGCGGGGGATGGCCTTCTCGACGGACTGGAGGTCGGCGAGGATCAGCTCGGTGTTGATCGTCTCGATGTCGTCCTTGGGCGAGACCTTGCCGTCGACGTGGACGACGTTCTCGTCCTTGAAGGCGCGGATGACCTGGCAGATCGCGTCGGACTCGCGGATGTTCGCGAGGAACTTGTTGCCCAGGCCCTCGCCCTCCGAGGCGCCGCGCACGATGCCGGCGATGTCGACGAAGTCGACCGTCGCGGGGAGCAGCCGCTGGGAGCCGAAGATCTCCGCCAGCTTGTTCAGCCGGGCGTCCGGGACGCCGACGACGCCGACGTTGGGCTCGATCGTGGCGAACGGGTAGTTGGCCGCCAGCACGTCGTTCTTGGTCAGGGCGTTGAACAGGGTCGACTTGCCGACATTCGGCAGGCCGACGATTCCGATCGTGAGCGACACGTTGGCGACTTCCTGAGGAGTGGAGTGGTACTGCGGGCCCGGGTGGGTCGATTCTCCAGTTTACGGGCGGGGGCGGCCGGGTCCCCACGGGTCCGGTCGGGCCACGATTCGGTTCCTGTGTCGGGTGTCGACTCGGTTCCGTGCCGGGTGCCGGTTCGGTTCCGTGCCGGGTGCCGGTTCGGTTCCGTGCCGGGTGCCGGTTCGGTTGCTGCGTCGGGTGCCGGTTCGGTTCCCGTTCGGCCGTGTGGCATCGAACTCATCCCCTAGGTCGCGCAAAGGGCGTGTCCCGTACCTGCTTCCTGCCGTCCGGCGACCTACGTTGTCCCGGTGGAGCAGCACAGGACACGTCCCCCGCAGCGCAGGCAGTCTCGCCAGGCCCCGCTGTCCCCATCCCCGTCCCCGTCCCCATCCCCGCAGGGCACCATCGAGGAGACCGCGACCGTCTACCGGGTGGTGAGCGCGCCGGAGGGCCGTTCGCGTCCGGTGCCGCCCGTCGTTCTCGCGCTGCGCAGGCTGCCGAATCCCCGGCTGACCGGGATCGGGGCCGGGCTCTTCGCCGCTGCCACCATGTTCGTACTGGCCTGCCTCGACCTGCTGGTCCTCGACGGTTCGTCGGTGGTGTTCGGTGTGCTGTTCCTGCCGGTCTGCGCGCTGACCGCGCTGTGGGTGCGGCCCGCGGACCTGGTGACCGCGCCGATCATCGTGCCGATCGCGTTCGCCGTCGGCGTCATCCCGATCGCCGGAGGCACGGGCGGGTTCGGCGGCCAGACCATGGCGGTCGTGACAGCGCTCGCCGTGCACGCCGGGTGGCTGTACGGCGGAACGCTCATCGCCGGGCTCATCGCGACCGTACGGAAGGTACGGCTGATGCGTCAGCGGCAGCGCCGCATGCTGCTCGCCGCGCAGACGGCGCGCCCCTCCTCGCAGGGACCGCGCCGCCCGCGCCGCTGAGCGGCTCGGCGGGCCGACGCCGACGGGCAGGCCCTAGTGGCCGCCGGCCGCCATTGCGGCGCCGACGATGCCCGCGTTGTTCTGGAGCTCCGCGGGGACCATCTCGGCCCGTACGTGCTCGATCAGGGGCAGGAACTTGTCGGCCTTGCGGCTGACCCCGCCGCCGATGATGAAGAGCTCGGGCGAGAACAACATCTCCACATGGGCCAGGTACTTCTGCACCCGGTGCGCCCAGTGGTGCCAGCTCAGGTCCTCGTCCTCCTTGGCCTTGGTGGAGGCGTGCTTCTCCGCGTCGTGGCCGTTCAGCTCCAGATGGCCCAGCTCGGTGTTGGGTACGAGCCGGCCGTCCACGAAGAGGGCGCTGCCGATCCCCGTACCGAACGTCAGCACGATCACGGTTCCCTTGCGGCCCCGGCCCGCGCCGAACGTCATCTCCGCGACGCCGGCCGCGTCCGCGTCGTTCAGCACGGTGACGGGGAGGCCCAGCCGGTCACCGATCAGTCCGCGGGCGTCCGTGTCGATCCAGCCCTTGTCGACGTTGGCGGCGGTACGGGTGACCCCGCCGGTGACGACGCCCGGGAAGGTCACGCCCACCGGGCCCTGCCAGTCGAAGTGGCCGACGACCTCGGCCACGCACTCGACCACGCCCTTGGGCGTGGCCGGGTGCGGTGTCAGTACTTTGTGGCGCTCCTGCGCCAGGTCTCCGCGGTCCAGGTCCACGGGAGCGCCCTTGATCCCGGATCCGCCGATGTCCACGCCGAAGATCTGCATGCAATCCACGGTACGGGCAGGTTGCCCGGCCCACTTCCCGAAAGCGGAACGTCCCGAAAGCGGAGCGGAGCGAAGGCGGAACGGTGTGACGCCGGGGCTCTACTTCTGCGAGAGGGCGGCGGCCTCGGCGCGCAGATCGCGGCGGAGCTCCTTGGGCAGCGAGAAGGTGATGGACTCCTCGGCCGACTTCACGATCTCCACGTCCTCGAAACCGCGCTCGGACAGCCAGGCCAGGACGCCGTCGACCAGCACCTCGGGGACCGACGCCCCGGAGGTGACGCCGACCGTGGAGACACCCTCCAGCCAGGCCTCGTCGATCTCCTCGGCGAAGTCGACCAGATGGGCGTCGTTCGCACCGGCGCCGAGGGCGACCTCGACCAGGCGGACCGAGTTGGAGGAGTTCTTCGAACCGACGACGATCACCAGGTCGGCGTCCGCGCCCATCTGCTTCACCGCGATCTGGCGGTTCTGCGTGGCGTAGCAGATGTCGTCGCTGGGCGGCGAGATCAGCAGCGGGAACTTCTCCTTGAGCGCGCCGACCGTCTCCATCGTCTCGTCGACGGAGAGTGTGGTCTGGGAGAGCCAGACGACCTTCGACGGGTCGCGCACCTCGACACCGGCGACGTCCTCGGGGCCGTCGACGAGCGTGATGTGGTCGGGGGCCTCGCCGGAGGTGCCGATGACCTCCTCGTGGCCCTCGTGGCCGATCAGGAGGATGTCGAAGTCGTCCTGCGCGAAGCGGACGGCTTCCTTGTGGACCTTGGTGACCAGGGGGCAGGTCGCGTCGATCGTGGCGAGCTTCCGCTCGGCCGCCTCCTCGTGCACGGTCGGCGCGACGCCGTGCGCGGAGAACATCACGATCGAGCCCTCGGGGACCTCCGCCGTGTCCTCGACGAAGATCGCGCCCTTCTTCTCCAGGGTCTGTACGACGTACTTGTTGTGAACGATCTCGTGGCGCACATACACCGGGGAGCCGTACTGCTCCAGGGCTTTCTCCACGGCGATCACGGCACGGTCCACGCCCGCGCAGTAGCCACGGGGAGCGGCGAGCAGAACGCGGCGAGGTGTCGTAGCAGTCATGCGACCCATCGTAAGGCCGAGTCGAACGCGCGGAAGATCGGCCGGGTGGCGAGACTGATCCGTACGCGATCGAGGGAGGGCTCATGTCGGACACCGACAGCGGCGGCACTGAGTCGGGAGGGGCAGCAGCGGGGACGGCCGGGGCGGCGGGCGCAGCGGGGGCGGCAGGGGCGCATCAGGAGAGTGGCAGGCTGCGCCGGACGCTCGGGTTCCGGGATCTGGTGGTCTACGGGCTCCTGTTCATCGCGCCGATGGCGCCCGTCGGGGTGTTCGGCACGCTGGACGCGAAGTCCGACGGTGCCGTCGCGCTGGTCTACGTAGCGGCGACGGTGGTGATGGCGTTCACGGCGTTCAGCTACGCCCAGATGGTGCGGGTCGCCCCGCTGGCGGGTTCCGTCTTCGCGTACGCACGCAAGGGGCTCGGGGAGGGGCCGGGGTTCATCGCCGGGTGGATGGCGATGCTCGACTATCTGCTGATCCCGGCTGTCGCCTATCTCTTCTCCGGGATCGCGCTGAATTCTCTGGTGCCCTCGGTGTCGCGGTGGGTGTGGACGGCGCTCGCCGTCGTCGTCACCACGCTGCTGAACCTGTGGGGTGTGCGGGCCGCCGCCCGGGTCGGATTCGCGGTGCTCGCGATGGAGATCGTGGTGCTGCTGGTGTTCCTGGTGGCGGCGGTGGTGGTGCTCGTACGGGACGGAGCGCAGCGTGGCTGGCTGACCCCGCTCACCGGTGATTCCGGCTTCTCCGCGGCGGCGGTGCTGGGGGCGGTTTCGGTGGCCGTGCTGTCGTATCTGGGCTTCGACGCGATCGCCTCGTTCGCGGAGGAGGTGACCGGGGGCTCGGCGAAGGTGGCGCGGGCGTTGCTGTTCTGTCTGGTGCTGGCGGGTGTGCTGTTCGTGGCGCAGGCGTATCTGGCCGCGCTGCTGGAACCGATGACGTCGGCGGAGCTGGCCGCCGATCCGGCCGCGCAGGGCTCGGCCTTCTACGACACGGTGGACTCGGCGGTCGGGAGCTGGCTGCACGATCTGGTGGCCGTCAGCAAGGCGATCGGGGCGGCCTTCGCGGCACTGGCCGGGCAGGCGGCCGCGGGCCGGCTGCTCTTCGCGATGGCCAGGGAGCGGCGGCTTCCCTCGGTGCTCTCCAGGGTCGATCCGCGGTCCGGGGTGCCGCGGATCGCGATCCTGCTGGCCGCGACGGTGACGCTGATCGCCGCGGTGTGGGCGGCCCGGCGGGACGACGGGCTCGACCATCTGGTGTCGGTCGTCGATATCGGCGCGCTGACGGCCTTCGTGCTGCTGCACGCGTCGGTGGTCGGCTGGTTCGCCGTACGCCGGATGGCGGGGCCGCCGAGCTGGTGGCGGCATGTGCTGGTGCCGGTGGTGGGTGCGGGGGTGCTGATCGCGGTGATCGTGGAGGCGACCGGGAGCGCCCAGGTGGTGGGGGCGTGCTGGCTCGCGGTGGGGCTGGCGGTGTGGGGCTGGGCGGTGTGGGGCTGGGCGGTGTGGGGCCGGGTGGTGTGAGTGGTTGTGAGTCGGGCGGTGTACGTGGTGCGAACCGGGCGGTGTGGGTGGCGTGAACCGGGCAGGGGCGGTCTCCGCGCTGCCCTTGCCGTGGCCGCTGCCGTGGCTGCTCGATTGTCGGCGGGGCGGATGCGCCCGGTCTGTCGGTGGGGGCGGATACGCTCGCTCGCATGGCTCTCCAAACGTCCGCGGAAGCTCCGCTGCCCGTAGGTGATGTGTCGCGGCTCATCGGCGGCTGGATCGACCGGCTCGGGGCGGTCTGGGTCGAGGGGCAGATCACCCAGCTGTCGCGGCGCCCGGGTGCCGGGGTGGTGTTCCTGACGCTGCGCGACCCGTCGCAGGACATCTCGGTGAGCGTGACGTGCTTCCGGCAGGTCTTCGACCGGATCGCGGACGTGGTGACGGAGGGCGCGCGGGTCGTCGTCCTGGCCAAGCCGGAGTGGTACGCGCCGCGCGGCCAGCTGTCCCTGCGGGCCACGGAGATACGGCCGGTCGGCATCGGTGAGCTGCTGGTCCGCCTGGAACAGCTGAAGAAGTCGCTGGCCTCGGAAGGGCTCTTCGCGCTCGACCGGAAGAAGCCGCTGCCGTTCCTGCCGCAGCTGATCGGTCTGGTCTGCGGGCGGGCGTCGGCGGCCGAGCGCGATGTGCTGGAGAACGCCCGGCGGCGGTGGCCCGCGGTGCGCTTCGAGGTGCGCAACGCGGCGGTGCAGGGTGTGCACGCGGTCAATCAGGTGGTCCAGGCGGTGAAGGAGCTGGACGACCTGCCGGACGTCGATGTGATCGTCGTGGCGCGGGGCGGCGGCAGCGTCGAGGACCTGCTGCCGTTCTCGGACGAGCAGCTGATCCGGACGGTGGCCGCGTGCCGCACGCCGGTGGTGTCGGCGATCGGCCACGAGCCGGACTCCCCGCTGCTCGACCTGGTCGCGGACCTGCGCGCCTCCACGCCGACGGACGCGGCCAAGAAGATCGTGCCGGACGTGGGCGAGGAGCTGGACCGGGTGCGGCAGCTGCGCGACCGGGCGCTGCGCTCGGTACGGGGGCTGCTGGACCGGGAGGAGCGGGGGCTGGCGCACGCCCTGGGCCGGCCGTCGATGGAGCACCCCCAGCGGATGGTGGACGAGCGCGCGGCGGAGATCGACGCGCTGGTCGGGCGGAGCCGGCGGGTGCTGGGGCATCTGCTGGACCGGGCCGATTCTGAGCTCGCCCACACCCGGGCGCGGGTGGTCGCGCTGTCGCCCGCGGCGACGCTGGAGCGCGGATACGCGGTGCTGCAGCGGCCCGACGGCCACGTCGTGCGGGCTCCCGAGGACGCGGGGGCGCCGGGCGAGGTGCTGCGGGCGCGGGTCTCGGGGGGCGAGTTCGCCGTGCGGGTGAGCGAGTGAGCGGGGTCAGATTCATGGACGGACGAGGTCACAGGCTCCCGGTGGGCCGGAACGTAGGGTGGGACGCATGACGGACGACGCGACTACGGCGGCTGGTGCCACGGGCACGCTCGGCTACGAGCAGGCACGTGACGAGCTGATCGAGGTGGTGCGCCGCCTGGAGGCCGGCGGTACGACGCTGGAGGAGTCCCTCGCGCTCTGGGAGCGGGGCGAGGAACTGGCGAAGGTGTGCCGGCGCTGGCTGGAGGGCGCGCGCGCCCGGCTGGACGCGGCACTGGCCGGTCCGGCCGACTCCCGGGAGAACGGCGGCGGCACGACGGCAGCGACGGCGACGGCAACGGCAACGGCCGACAACGGCTGAGACCCACGGGGACGCCCGGGAGTCCCCGTGGGCCCCGGGACCACTGTGGCCTCCGGGGCCCACGGGACCACGGGGCCGTCCGGTGACCGCTGAGGCCGCCAGGATGTCCGGTGACCGCCAGGACCGCTCTGGCCGCTGAGGCCTCCGGGACCGCACGAACCGCCCGAGTCGCCGGGACCGCCCGAGTCGCCGGGACCGCCCGGGCCGCCGGGCCGCCGGGCCGCTGTGGAACAGATCACCCCGGGCATTTTTAGTTGAAAGTTAACCTATCTCCGGGTTACCGTGATCCGCGTCAGTCGATCCATGTGTACGTCCGGAAGGCAATACGCACGATGTCCCTCGCTCTTGACCCCGCCGCCCAGGACCTCCTCTTCCGTGAGGCCCGCACCGCCAACACATTCACCGACGAGCCGGTGACCGAGGAGCAGGTCCAGGCGATCTACGACCTGGTCAAGTACGGGCCGACCGCGTTCAACCAGTCGCCGCTGCGCGTCGTCCTGGTCCGCTCCGACGACGCCCGCGCGCGCCTCGTGAAGCACATGGCCGAGGGCAACCAGCCGAAGACCTCGACCGCCCCGCTGGTCGCGATCCTGGCCACCGACAACGAGTTCCACGAGGAGCTCCCGGCCCTGCTGCCGCACTTCCCGCAGGCCAAGGACGCGTTCTTCTCCGAGCGCCCGGTCCGCGAGTCGGCCGCCGCGCTGAACGGCTCGCTGCAGGCCGCGTACTTCCTCATCGGCATCCGCGCCGCCGGCCTGGCCGCCGGCCCGATGACCGGCTTCGACGCCTCGGGCATCGAGAAGGAGTTCCTGGACGGCGACCACAGCCTGCTGATGGTCGTCAACATCGGCAAGCCGGGCGAGGACGCCTGGTTCCCGCGCCTGCCGCGCCTCGCCTACGACGAGGTCGTCACGACCGTCTGAGTCGGACCATCTGAGTCGGACCGTCCGAGTCGGACCGCACGAAGTCCGGCCACCGCCGCGCCCGCGGCGTACGGAGAAGGCCCTGAAGCACCGGATCGGGTGCTCCAGGGCCTTCTTCCGTACGGTGTCAGGAGGTCTTGAGTGCGGCGGCCATCTCCGCCAGCCGCTCCGGCGAGGCGGAACCCGTGACCACGGTGGTCGAGCCCTTGTCGTGGCGCACCAGGGCGTCGTACTTCGAGCCCTCCCAGTGCTGCCAGGTCTCGCCCGCGACCTGCTTCGTACGCCCGGTGTTCCTGGCGTCCTGGCTGACCTCGGTGACGTACTTCTTCGCCGGGGACGTGGACTGCTCCACCGCGACGTACTTGCCCTCCGGGTCGAGGAAGCCCAGGTGCCAGCTGTTGCCCGCCTTGCGGTCGTAGCTGACCGAGGTCGGCTTCCACTTCTCGGTCAGTCCGTCCGGGGCGACCACGGGGTACGGCGCCGCGCGGCGGGCCGTCAGGAGCTCGACCCGGTAGTCGACCGTCTTGACCGGGTTGGCGTTCTCGTCGTGCGGAACGAAGATGTAAACAACCCCTGCCACAGCGGAGATGACCGCCATCGACAGGAACATGTCCCGCACTGTCTGCTTGCCTCGCTTGCTAGCCACGGGTCCATGGTCGCATTAGGCCCGACGGGCCCACCCCGGGGGCAGCCGCTCATAAGTGACCCGGTCTGCTCATTTTGTCGACCTGACGATAGAGTCACAGCACCCTCTTCCGGTCGTCGCCGTACAGAAAGGTGCGCTCCGATGTCCGAGCATCATCTGCCGTCCCAGCTTGAGGTCTCCCCCGAGGCCCCCGACCGCAACCTCGCCCTGGAGCTGGTCCGGGTCACCGAGGCCGCCGCCATGGCGGCGGGGCGCTGGGTGGGCCGCGGCGACAAGATCGGCGCCGACGGCGCCGCCGTGAAAGCCATGCGGACCCTCGTCTCCACCGTCTCGATGAACGGCGTCGTCGTCATCGGCGAGGGCGAGAAGGACGAAGCCCCCATGTTGTTCAACGGCGAGCGCGTCGGCGACGGCACCGGCCCCGAGGTCGACATCGCCGTCGACCCGATCGACGGCACGACCCTGAACGCCAAGGGCATGCCGAACGCGATCGCCGTACTGGCCGCCGCGGACCGCGGCGCCATGTTCGACCCGTCGGCCGTCTTCTACATGGACAAGCTGGTCACCGGTCCCGAGGCCGCCGACTTCGTCGACATCAACGCCCCCGTCTCGGTGAACATCCGCCGGGTCGCGAAGGCGAAGAACTCCGCCCCCGAGGACGTCACGGTCGTCGTCCTCGACCGCCCCCGCCACGAGGGCATCGTCAAGGAGATCCGCGAGACCGGCGCCCGGATCAAGTTCATCTCCGACGGCGATGTCGCCGGCTCGATCATGGCCGCCCGCGAGGGGACCGGCGTCGACCTGCTGATGGGCATCGGCGGCACCCCCGAGGGCATCATCTCGGCCTGCGCCATAAAGTGCCTCGGCGGCGTCATCCAGGGCAAGCTCTGGCCGAAGGACGAGGCCGAGCGTCAGCGCGCGCTGGACGCCGGGCACGACCTGGACCGGGTGCTGTCCACCGACGACCTGGTCAGCGGCGACAACGTGTTCTTCGTCGCGACCGGCATCACGGACGGCGAGCTGATGCGCGGTGTGCGGTACCGCGCGGAGACGGCGACCACCGAGTCGATCGTCATGCGCTCCAAGTCCGGCACCATCCGGAAGATCGACTCCACGCACCGGCTCTCGAAGCTGCGCGCCTACAGCGCGATCGACTTCGACCGCGCGAAGTAGGGGAGCAGGGAAGCAGGGCCGTCCGGGAGGACCGGAGACACAGAGGCCTGGCCCCGGAGATCCGGGAACGGCCCCGTCCCGGAGACCGCCGGCAGCAGAACGCGAAGAGGCGCCCCCCATGTGCGGTGGGGGCGCCTCTTCGCGTAGCGGCCCTACGGCCCCGACGGGCCGGCTCCGGTCAGCCCGCCGCGGCGATCCGGCCCGTCGCACCGGCGGCAGACGAGGCCTTGCGCTCCATTTCGCGACGTCTGCGCCGGGCCAGCACCACACGGCGCTCGGCGGCGGTGAGCCCGCCCCACACCCCGTACGGCTCCGGCTGTATGAGTGCGTGTTCCTGGCATTCGATCATCACCGGGCAGCGCGCGCAGACCCGCTTCGCGGACTCCTCGCGGGCGAGCCTGGCAGCAGTCGGCTCCTTCGACGGGGCGAAGAACAGCCCGGCTTCATCCCGGCGGCACACCGCCTCCGAATGCCAGGGGCCGGCCTGGTCCTCCCGCGCGGGGGTGCGCTGGGGAGGAACGGCGGCGACCTGCAGGGGCTGATGCGGCAGTTGCAGCACGGTCTACTCCTGACGACGGCTTCGCGAGCGAGAGACGATGCAGCAGTCCCTACCCGCTGTGCGCACGCCTATGCACTGAGTGGCACTCGGCCGGGGCTGCACAATAGCGGCCGACCAGGAATCTGGCTTGTTTTCGAAGCAGATCCGAAGCACTTCCGAAGCACTTCCGAAGCACTTCCGGAGCACTTCCAGAAGGAGTTCCTGCGGAGTTTCGAAGGGTGGTCCGGAGCGGTTTCGGGTGGGCTATCCGAGGTATTTGCGCAGCCGGTCCTGGAGGTCCGCGATGAACTTCCCCCGCTTGGGCTTCGCCTCCACACTGCCGAACACGGAATAGCCGTTGACCACGACCACCGGCGCCTCGGGGTCCGCGGATTCCAGTGTGGCGACTTCGAAATTGCCGAAGACGCCCGTGCCGCTGCCGCGCAGCGAGATGTTCTCGGGGACCTTGATCTCCACACTCCCGAAGATGGAGGTCGCGTTGATGACCGTGAGTCTCTGACCGAAAAGCGCCTCGGTCAGATCGACCTCCACACTGCCGAAGAGCGCAAAGGCGTTCGTACGGCTGCCGACCCGCCAGCGGCCCTTGCGGGTCGAACTGCTGAAGATCGCCACCAGGTTCTCGGCGGGGCCGGTGGGGCCGGCGGGGCTCTCGTGACCGTAGGTACCGGGGGCTGCGGCCGCACGGGCGGCACCACCCGGGGCGGGCAGGTCCCGCACCAGCGGTTCCAGCTCGCCGACGGTCTTGGCGCGGTAGACCGCGTCGACCCGCTCGGCGTGCTCGTCGGCGGTGAGCCGGCCCTCGGCCATGGCTTCCCGCAGGATGTCCGCGATCCGGTCCCGGTCCGCGTCGGAGGCGCGGATGCCGGCCGGTTCCACCGGAGTCACCGGGGCCACCGGGGCCGCCGGTTCTGCCGGGGCCACCGGCCGCTGGGGCTGCTGGGGCTGCTTTTCGAGGTCCACCGGCCCAGCGTACCCAAACGCGATAGATCGCGACTAGCCCCTGCCTCGCCTCCGCCGCGTCGTACCCCGCCCCGCGAGGGCCGCCCCGGGGTGGCCGAACTGAGCCTTACCTCACAGCTTCGGCGCTCGCGCGGCGTTCTACCCTGGTGGGTGCGCTGCCCAAGGGAGGTCAGCCGCCGTCTGCCGAGTGAGGAATGGCCGTAATGCCAGAGTTTGCGTACTCCGATCTGCTCCCCCTGGGAGAGGACACCACGCCGTACCGTCTGGTGACCTCCGAGGGTGTCTCCACCTTCGAGGCCGACGGTCGTACGTTCCTCAAGGTCGCTCCGGAGGCGCTGCGCACCCTGGCCGCCGAGGCCATGCACGACATCTCGCACTACCTGCGCCCCGCCCACCTGGCGCAGCTGCGGCGGATCGTGGACGACCCCGAGGCCTCGTCCAACGACAAGTTCGTCGCGCTCGACCTGCTGAAGAACGCGAACATCGCGGCGGCGGGCGTGCTGCCGATGTGCCAGGACACCGGCACCGCGATCGTCATGGGCAAGCGCGGGCAGAACGTCCTCACCGAGGGCGGTGACGAGGAGGCGCTGTCGCACGGCATCTTCGACGCCTACACCAAGCTCAACCTGCGTTATTCGCAGATGGCTCCGCTCACCATGTGGGAGGAGAAGAACACCGGCTCGAACCTCCCCGCGCAGGTCGAGCTGTACGCCACCGACGGCGGCGCGTACAAGTTCCTCTTCATGGCGAAGGGCGGCGGCTCGGCCAACAAGTCGTTCCTGTTCCAGGAGACGAAGGCCGTGCTGAACGAGGCCTCCATGATGAAGTTCCTGGAGGAGAAGATCCGTTCGCTGGGCACGGCCGCGTGCCCGCCGTACCACCTGGCGATCGTCGTCGGCGGTACGTCGGCCGAGTTCGCGCTGAAGACCGCGAAGTACGCCTCCGCGCACTACCTGGACGAGCTGCCCGCCGAGGGCTCCCCCACCGGTCACGGTTTCCGGGACAAGGAGCTGGAGGAGAAGGTCTTCGAGCTGACGCAGAAGATCGGCATCGGCGCGCAGTTCGGCGGCAAGTACTTCTGCCACGACGTGCGCGTCGTCCGCCTCCCCCGGCACGGCGCCTCGCTGCCCGTGGCGATCGCCGTGTCCTGCTCGGCCGACCGCCAGGCCACCGCGAAGATCACCACGGAGGGCGTCTTCCTGGAGCAGCTGGAGAAGGACCCGGCCCGCTTCCTGCCGGACACCACGGACGAGCACCTCGACGAGGCCGGTGACGTCGTGAAGATCGACCTCAGCCGGCCGATGGACGACATCCTCGCCGAGCTGACCAAGTACCCGGTCAAGACCCGGCTCTCGCTGACCGGTCCGCTGGTCGTGGCCCGCGACATCGCGCACGCCAAGATCAAGGAGCGGCTGGACGCGGGCGAGGAGATGCCGCAGTACCTGAAGGACCACCCGGTCTACTACGCGGGCCCGGCGAAGACACCCGAGGGGTACGCCTCCGGCTCCTTCGGCCCGACGACGGCCGGCCGGATGGACAGCTATGTCGCGCAGTTCCAGGCGGCGGGCGGCTCCAAGGTGATGCTCGCCAAGGGCAACCGGTCCAAGCAGGTCACCGACGCGTGCGACGCGCACGGCGGTTTCTACCTGGGCTCGATCGGCGGCCCGGCGGCCCGGCTCGCGCAGGACTGCATCAAGAAGGTCGAGGTCGTCGAGTACGAGGAGCTCGGCATGGAGGCGGTCTGGAAGATCGAGGTCGAGGACTTCCCCGCGTTCATCGTCGTCGACGACAAGGGCAACGACTTCTTCACCGAGCCCGCGCCTGCGCCGACGTTCACCAGCATTCCGGTGCGGGGCCCTGGTCTCGCCTGACGCGTCGGTACGAAGCACGGCCCCGCGGAGCGCTCCGCGGGGCCGTGCTCACGCCTCCAGCAGGCCCGACGTGGCGACCAGATAGCCGAGTTGGGCCCGGCTCCTGCTGCCCAGCTGCTCGGAGACCCTCCGCACGTGCTCCGCGACGCTGCGGCGGCTCATGCCGAGCCGGCGGGCGATCGACTGGTCCGTCTCACCGCCCACCACCGCCTGCAGGATGGTCCGTTGCAGGTCGGAAGTGACGACCGGGGTGCGCAGCGGCACCCGTTCCGGGCGGATCGGGACCGAGCGGGCCCAGGCCTCGTCGAAGTGGCGGGCCAGGAAGCGGACCAGGGACGGGTGCTGGATGCGCAGGGCGCTGTGCGGCTCGTCGGAGAACGGGACGAACGCCAGGCTCCGGTCGAAGACGATGATCCGGTCGGCGACCTCGGCGAGCGTTCTGACCTCGGCGCCCTCGGTCGTCACCCGCTCTATGTAGGCGAGCGTCGTACGGTCCGAGCGGACCGTGTGCTGGTAGATGGTCCGCTGCCGGATGCCTCGGCGCAGATTGCGTACGTCCCTGGGCAGTGACTCCTCCAGCACGTGCACGGGGCGGCCGCCGCCCGGGTGGGCGGTGCGGACCTCCTCGCGGCAGCCCGCGACGCCCGCTTCGAGCGCCTTGCCGATGACGGCCTCGCCGGAGAGCCGGGTGAGCGCGGACGGTTCGAGGCGGTGCGCGTCGGCGTACAGGCCCTCGAACACGGTCAGCGCGGCGCGCGCCGAACGCAGCGTGCGGCGCTGCCGGGCGATCGCCGCCTCGATGGGCCCGAGCACATCGAACGAGGCGGTCTCGGGCGGTACGGGGACGAGCCGCCCCGGTGCGTCTCGGTCCTCCACCATCAGATGCAGGGCGCTCAGGCAGCCGGGCACCTCGTCCGCCGGAAGGCTTCCGTCCGCGAGCGCGCGCCGGTAGGCCGCGAGGGCCGGGTCGCAGACGCGGTTCGGCGACGATTCGCGGCAATCACACGCCCGTGGGCCGGAATGATCGTCCTTCACAAGGATGCAGATTACATTCGTGCAATCACGCGGTCATGGGTGTGCGCAACCGCTCGGTGAGTATGGGCCGGTGACGCAGGACATCGAGCAGGCGGACGACCGGCCGGACCGGGCACCGGAGAGCGAGGGGGCCGCCCCCGCGCGCGGGGAGCGCCGCTATCGATTCCTGATCGCCGGATACGCGTTGTCCTCGTACGGCACTTTTCTGAACATGGTGGCGCTCAATCTGTTCGTCTACGAGACGACGGGCAAGGCGCTCGCGATGGGCCTGTTCATGGCCGTGCGGCTGGCGTCCGGATTTGTCGCGGGACTGGTCGCCGGTGGTCTGCTCGCCCGGTTCACCGCCAAGCGCGTCATGCTGTGGACGAATGTGGCGCAGGCGGCGGTGATGCTGCTGCTCGTTCTCGCGCCCGGGGGGATGCGGACTGCCGCGCTGATGGCCGTTTCCGTGGTGGTCGGCGGCTGCGGAACGCTTTTCATGGTGTCGTTGCGCAGTTCCATTCCCGAGATGGTCGGCGACGACCGGCGGTCATGGGCGAACTCCCTTTCCATCACCGGGCGTTCGCTGGCAATGGTGGCCGGTTTCGCGTCCGCGGGCGTGGTGGTCTCACTCGTCGGTTACACCGCCGCTTTCGTGGTGGACATGGCCACCTTCGTGGTCTGCGCCGCGACGGTGGCGCTGCTGCCGATCCCGGGCGGGGGCCGGGGAAAGGACGCCCGGCCGGAATCGGAGGGGGATTCCGGCGGGGACAGGGGGAAGGGGCGGACCGGCGGCCGGGGGAAGCCGGGCCGGTGGCGGCGGCCGGGCGCGTTCCTCGCGTCGGCGGCCGCTCCGGGTCTCGGTCTGATGGTGGTGCTGCGGAGTGTGGACGCCTTCGGCTCCTCCTCCCACAACGCCGCGCTGCCGGTCCACTCCGCCGCGCTCGACGCGGATCACCCCGCCGTGTTCATCAGCGCGTTCTGGTGTCTGTGGGCGCTGGGGAACGTCGCCGCGCAGCAGGTGATCCAGCGGTACGTCAAACGCACCGGGCGGACGGTGGGGGCGCCGGGCTTCGGGTACGGCACCTGTCTGATGTCCGGGGCGTTCATCCTGGCGTTCGCCGGGTTCCCCTGGGCGGCGACCGCCGTGATCGCACTGGCGGCGGGGGCGGCCGACGGGCTCACGGAGGTCTCGTACACCTCCCATCTGCAGACGCTCCCGGCCGATCTGCGCGCTCATGCCTTCGGGCTCTCCGCGACCCTGGAGAACCTCGGGTTCGGTGTCGGCATGATCCTGGTCGCCGCGGCCCTCGACAGGTACAGCCCGCTGGCCGTCGTGGGCTGGTCGCACGGGGCGGCCGTCGTGGTCGCCGTGGTGTTCCTGATCAGGGTGTCCGGGGCGCGCGGGCGGGCCGCCGTCCCCGCTCCCCGTTCCGGCGCCGATCGCGTCGGGCCGGAGCGGTGAGAATTCCCGTACGGCATTATTCAGCCAATCTCGGGGGGATCGGCGAGGCGCCGGGCGCCCGCCGTGCCGTCCCGCACGCTCCCGGTGCCGGCCCCGGCACACTCCCGCCCGCCCGGGAGCCCGCCGCCGCGGCGGCCGGTCCGGCACCGCCGCTTTCACGCAGCGGGCCGCGCCGCGGACTTGCGCCGTACCGGCCCGCCTTGGTGGGTTGTCGGACGTTCCTGAACCACTCGGCCGCCGCCGGCCCCGGGATACCCGCCCCGGAGGACCGGCAGACAGTCGCGGGCCCCGGGCGGTCCCACCGGATCGCCCGGGTGACCCGGGACCGGCCGCCACCCCGCGCCGCGCACCGCCCGCACCGCATGCGGCGGCGGCGCGGGTTCCTCAACCCTCAACGTCGAACACCGGAAAGGCGGACGCCCGATGACGCCGCTTCCCCACCGCAGCCACACCGACGACCTGCTGTCCTTCATCAGCACCAGCCCCTCCCCGTACCACGCGGTGGCCAGTGCCGCCCAGCGCCTGGAGAAGGCCGGCTTCCGTGAACTGCGGGACACGGACGACTGGACGGGCACGACCGGCGGCAGCTTCGTCGCCCGCAGTGGTGCGCTGATCGCCTGGTACGTCCCCGAGGGGGCCCCGGCGCACACCCCCTTCCGGATCATCGGCGCCCACACCGATTCCCCGAACCTTCGGGTCAAACCCGCTCCCGACACCTCGTCGGCGGGCTGGCAACAGATCGGTGTGGAGATCTACGGCGGCGTGCCGCTGAACACCTGGCTCGATCGCGACCTGGGTGTCTCCGGGCGGCTCGCGGTGCGCGCGCCGGGCGGCAACGTCGCGTCCCGGCTGGTCCAGATCGACGAACCGCTGTTGCGGGTACCCCAGTTGGCCATCCATCTGGACCGTACGGTCAACGAGGCGCTGGCGCTCGACCGGCAGCTCCACCTCGCCCCGGTCTGGGCGCTCGGCGACCGTGAGGAGGGGGCGCTGCTGCGCCGGGTCACGGCGGCCGCCGAGGTGGACCCGGACGAGGTGCTGGGCTGGGACCTGATGCTCCACGACGTCCAGCCGCCCGGATATCTGGGCGCGGACCGGGAGTTCGTGGTGTCGGCGCGGCTGGACAACCTGGTCTCGGTGCACGCGGGGGTCACGGCCCTGGCGAGTGCGGCGACCGCGGCCGACGAGCCGGTGTACGTCCCGGTGCTGGCCGCCTTCGACCACGAGGAGGTCGGCAGCGGTTCGGCGACGGGTGCGCAGGGGCCGCTGCTGGAGCGGGTCCTGAGCCGCTCGGTCACGGCACGCGGCGGCAGCCCGGAGGACTGGTCGCGCGCCCTGGCCGGGGCCTTCTGCGTCTCCGCCGACATGGCCCACGCGGTGCACCCCAACTACGCGGAGCGGCACGACCCGGACCACCGTCCGCTGCCCAACGGCGGCCCCACGCTCAAGGTCAACGTCAACCAGCGGTACGCCACCGACAGCACCGGCATGGCGGTGTTCGCTTCGGCGTGCGAGCGGGCGGGCGTGCCGTGGCAGCCGTTCGTCTCCAACAACGCGATGCCGTGCGGTACGTCGATCGGCCCGCTCACCGCGGCCCGGCTGGGTGTGGAGACGGTCGACGTGGGGGTGCCGGGGCTGTCCATGCACTCGGCGCGCGAGCTGTGCGGGGTCGACGACCCCGGCCATCTGGCCGCCGCGCTCGGCGCGTTCGTGGCGTCCGGCTGACCGGCGCCGACGGGCCCGGGAGGTGCGGGGCGGCCGAGACCGCCCCGCACCTCCGCGCACTGCTACACGAACCGCTGCTGAGCGCTGCCGTCGCAGCTCTGGAGCTTCAGCGGGTCCTTCGCCGCCGCCAGCGTCAGGCACAGTCCGGTCGATGCGGCCGGGCGCAGGGTGCCCGACTGCTTCACGAACTGCTGGTTGGCCGCGCCCGAGCAGTTGTACAGGATGGCCGTGGCGCCGGCCTTGTAGTCGGCGCCCGGCACGTCCAGGCACCGGTCGTGGCTCAGCGCGGTACGGAGGGTCTTCGTACCGGAGTCGTACCACCAGCCCTGGTTGCGGCCGCCGTGGCAGTCCCAGCCGCCGATCTTCGTGTCATTGCGGGTCACCGAGCCGGGGACGTCCACACAGGTGCCCGTCGCCTCGTTCTTCAGGGGCTTGAAGGAGTCGTCCCACGCCCCGGTCTGCAGGACCGGCTTTCCGGTGCTCGCCGGGTCGGCGCAGCTCGCCTCACGCAGGTTCGAGTTGTAGATCTGGGTGAGGCAGGACGCGAAGGCGCCGTGGCCGCTCGCGTTCGGGTGGAAGGACTGCCGCAGGGAGTTGGAGTCCGGCGGGAAGTGTCCGAGGTCGATGTAGAGACCGCGGGCCCAGGTGGACTCGCTGCACACCTCGTGGCCGTGGAAGAGCCGGGAGTTGTCGAGATAGACGGCTCCGGTGTCCGCGGCTGCCCTGCGCATGCCGCGCTCGAAGGCGGGGACGGCCACGTTGCGGCCCCAGGCCGCGTCCGAGTCGTACCCGGCGCAGCCACCGGGAAGCTTCCCGGGGAAGTTCGGGTTGTCGTAGAAGTCCGGGCCGATGGGGCTCGGGTAGCCCATGACGACGAGCTTGTAGTCGCCGGCGCCGTACCCGGCGCCGGACATGACGGTCTTCAGGTCGCGCACCGTCTTCTCGACCTTGGGGACGAGTCCGTCGACGCGCGCCTGCCAGCCGCCGTCGTACTTGGGCTCGCAGGTGCCCTGGGAGAGCACCCAGCGCGTGACGCAGTCCGTCATGACCGGACCGAACTGGAGGTCGTCGTTGGCTCCCGCCACCAGCACGATCATCTTGATGCGGGTGTTGCGGGCCTTGATGGCGAGGTTGTCGCTCTGCACCAGTTCGTCGGAGTACTGCTTGGATCCGCCGATCACGATGTTGCCGGTGTACGCGCCGGAGCAGGAGACGTTGTACGTGACGTCCGCCGGGATGCCGGTGCGGTGGATGGCGGAGTCCGGCGAGCGGTGGCACCAGTTGTCGGGGCCGTTGGTGCCGGCCTCGTACGTGCCGACGCCCTCGCCGGAGATCTCGCTGTCGCCGAGCGAGATCAGCCCGGTCTTGCGGTCGGCGAGCGGCCGCTCGGCCGGGTCGCCGTACAGCTTGGTGGCCTCCGCCGCGCGGATGGCCTCCAGTTCCGGCGACAGGGGCGTGGATGCGGTAGTGCTGGTACCGGACCGGTCCGTCGCGCCGGCCGGTCCGGCGGCCGCGGTCATGCCGCCGATCGCCGCCGCCATGGCCGCGGCGGCCGCGACCGTACAGCGGAGTCTGTGCCTGGTGCGCCTCATTGCGCCTCCCCGGGTTGTGGTTACCCCCGGTATTTACTGGTCGGTAGGCGACTTGGGAATAGACAGAACAAGACAAGTGCTCAACTTTTTCAGGAGGTTGAACGAGATGGACGAGTCCCGGACCGGCGAGCAGTCCCCCGCGGGCGGCGGAGATTTCCGCGTCGAGCACGATTCGATGGGCGAGGTGAGAGTGCCCGCGAAGGCCAAGTGGCGGGCCCAGACGCAGCGCGCGGTGGAGAACTTCCCGGTCTCCGGCCAGCACCTTGAGCGGTCCCACATCGAGGCCCTGGCCCGGATCAAGGCGGCCGCGGCCAAGGTGAACGCCGAGCTGAAGGTGCTCGACCCGGACATCGCCGAGGCCATCCAGGAGGCCGCCGCCGAGGTGGCCGACGGGCGCTGGGACGACCAGTTCCCGGTCGACGTCTTCCAGACCGGGTCGGGCACCTCGTCCAACATGAACACCAATGAGGTGCTGGCCACCCTCGCCACCGAACGGCTGGGCCGCGAGGTCCATCCGAACGACCATGTCAACGCCTCGCAGTCGTCCAACGACGTCTTCCCGTCCTCCATCCACATCGCCGCGACGGCCGCCGTCACCGGCGATCTGATCCCGGCGCTGGACCATCTGGCGACCGCGCTGGAGCGCAAGTCCGCCGAGTTCGCGACGGTGGTGAAGTCGGGGCGTACGCATCTGATGGACGCCACGCCCGTCACCCTCGGCCAGGAGTTCGGCGGCTACGCGGCACAGATCAGGTACGGCATCGAACGGCTGCGGGCCTCACTCCCCCGCCTCGCCGAGCTCCCCCTGGGCGGAACGGCCGTCGGCACCGGCATCAACACGCCGCCCGGCTTCTCCGCCGCCGTCATCGCCGAGGTCGCCCGCACCACCGGGCTTCCCCTGGCGGAGGCCCGCGACCACTTCGAGGCGCAGGGCGCGCGGGACGGGCTCGTGGAGACCTCGGGCCAGCTCCGTACCATCGCCGTCTCGCTCACCAAGATCTCCAACGACCTGCGCTGGATGGCGTCCGGCCCGCGCACCGGCCTCGCCGAGATCAACCTCCCCGACCTCCAGCCGGGCTCGTCGATCATGCCCGGAAAGGTGAATCCGGTCATCCCCGAGGCCGTGCTGATGGTCGCCGCCCAGGTGACGGGCAACGACACGACGGTCGCCACGGCGGGCGCGGCGGGCAACTTCGAGCTGAACGTGATGCTTCCGGTCATCGCGAAGAACCTGCTGGAGTCGGTACGGCTGCTGGCCAACGTCTCCCGCCTGCTCGCGGACCGCACGGTCGACGGAATCACAGCCAACGTCGAACGGGCCAGGGAGTACGCCGAGTCCTCACCGTCCGTCGTCACCCCGCTGAACAAGTACATCGGCTACGAGGAGGCCGCGAAGGTCGCCAAGAAGTCCCTCGCGGAACGCCGGACCATCCGCGAGGTGGTGCTGGACTCGGGATACGTCGAACGGGGCGACCTCACCGTGGAACAGCTCGACGAAGCACTCGACGTACTGCGCATGACCCGCCCTTGAGCTGCGTCGCGGTCCCGGGGGCGGCGGCCCCCGGGACCAGCAGGCCCTAAGATCCGTCCATGGCAGGTACCGGAGACATCGAGCACTGGGCGCCGGGTGATCAGATCCTGTGGCGCTACCGCCGCAACGGCACGCCGGCCGGGGCCGGGGTGTCCGGGGGCGGGCCGGATCCGTTCCACATCTGCCGTCCCGTCACCGTCGTCCAGGACACCGACGAACTGCTCGCGGTGTGGGTGGCGCCCGGCACCGAGTGTGTGAAGCCGGTGCTGGCGAGTGGCCGGGACGTGCATGCCGAGCCGCTCGCCACCCGCTACACCGCCCCGCGCACCACCGCCCGCTCCACCTGGCTGGGAAACGGTGTGCTGAAGCTCGCCCGGTCCGGTGAGCCGTGGTCGGTCTGGCTGTTCTGGGAGCCGGGCTGGCAGTTCCACAACTGGTACGTGAATCTGGAGGAACCGCACACCCGCTGGCAGGGCGGCGTCGATTCCGAGGATCACTTTCTCGACATCTCCGTCTACCCGGACCGCAGCTGGGTCTGGCGCGACGAGGACGAGTTCGCCATGGCGCAGCGGGCCGGTCTGATGACCCCGGAGACCGCGCGGCGGGTGCGGGAGGCGGGCCGGGCGGCCGTCGGGCTGATCGAGGAGTGGGGTGCTCCGTTCCGGGACGGCTGGGAGAACTGGCGGCCCGATCCACAATGGCGAGTTCCCGCGCTTCCGGATGACTGGGACCACACCCCCTCGTATACGCCGTCGTGAGACCCTTGATGCACCCCAGGGGGACAAACGTAGGATCGTCCTCCGGAGTGCCGTGCCACCCCAACCGGGAGGCTCGGCACCCGACCTGACCACAAGTCATCGCACGAGCACCGCGCACTGCATGAGCTGTATGAGCCACATCAGTCGTATGAATCGTATGAACCACTACGAGGGGGTGGAGACGTGCTCGCTGTTGCCCGCCCCGTCGCCGGAAACGTTGTCACCGGCCAACCCCACAGGCATCCGGTTTCAGCCCCTCGTTCCGGGGCATCCGGTGACAGCCGTTGTTATCGCCGCGATTGCCGGGGCACAGTAACGCCCCACGAGGTGACTGCCTCATACAACCGGCCCGGACGGACGGAACCCCACGCGTGACGGAGCACCCCACCTCCCACGAAGGCCGGCAGCCTCTCGCGGCCCGGTCGCAGGAACGCACCCGGCCGCGGCAGCAGGACGCCGCGTCGGCCGTTTCCCCTGCCACCGCCGCGATCCCCGGCCCGGCCGCGGCTCCGGGGCCGGCAGCCGGCCCCGCAGGACTCGACCCGCAGGCCGCGGCCCGTCGCGAGGGCGACCGGCTGCGTTTCGTCGGGGCCGCCACCCGGCGGATCGCCCGCGGCATAGACCTGGACGAGATCGTGCTGGGCCTGTGCCGGGCCAGTGTGCCGACGTTCTCCGACGCCATACTGGTCTACCTCCGCGACCCGCTCCCGGTCGGTGACGAGCGGCCGGTCTCCCCCTTCGTGCTGCGGCTGCGCCGGTCCGACCGGCTGCGGCTGAGCGAGGAGGAGACGGACAGCCCGTCGGAGACCGAGCGGCTGCGGCTGCCCGTCATCGATCCGCACGGCGATCTGACACCGGCGGCGGAGCTGTGCGAGGTCCGCTCCGGCGGCGCGCTGGCCGAGGTGCTGCGCGGGGTGCGGCCGGTCTTCGGGGACTCCGCGGCGGCCCGTGCCGCGCTGCCCGAGCTGCTCGGCGCCGGCCGGACCGTACCCACCGGACACCGTGCGATCCTCGCCCCGCTGCGCGGACGGCGGCGGGTGATCGGTGCCGCCGTCTTCCTGCGCGGGACGGAGCGGCCGCCCTTCGAGTCCAACGACCTGCTGGTCGCCGCCCAGCTGGCGACGCACACCGCGCTCGGCATCGACAAGGCCGTGCTGTACGGGCGCGAGGCGTACATCGCCGACGAGCTCCAGCGCACCATGCTGCCCGACTCGCTGCCGCAGCCGACCGGCGTCCGGCTCGCCTCCCGCTATCTGCCGGCCGCCGAGACGGCCCGGGTCGGCGGCGACTGGTACGACGCGATCCCGCTGCCCGGCAGCCGGGTCGCCCTGGTCGTCGGCGACGTCATGGGCCACTCCATGACCTCCGCGGCGATCATGGGCCAGCTGCGCACCACCGCGCAGACCCTCGCCGGGCTCGACCTGCCGCCGCAGGAGGTGCTGCACCACCTCGACGAGCAGGCCCAGCGGCTCGGCAGCGACCGCATGGCGACCTGCCTGTACGCGGTGTACGACCCGGTCGCGCACCGGATCACCATTGCCAACGCCGGGCATCCGCCGCCCGTCCTGCTCCATCTGGGCGGCCGCGCCGAGGTCCTGCGGGTGCCGCCCGGCGCCCCGATCGGGGTCGGCGGGGTGGACTTCGAGGCCGTCGAGCTGGACGCGCCCGCGGGCGCCACGCTGCTGCTGTACACCGACGGCCTGGTCGAGTCCCGGCTCCGGGACGTGTGGACCGGGATCGAGCAGCTGCGTGAACGGCTCGCCGCCACCGCCCGGCTGACCGGCCCGGACCACTCGCCGCCGCTGGAGGCGCTCTGCGACGACGTGCTGGACATGCTCGGTCCGGGCGACCGGGACGACGACATCGCGCTGCTCGCCGCCCGGTTCGACGGGATCGCGCCGAGCGATGTCGCGTACTGGCACCTGGAACCGGAGGAGACCGCGCCGGGCCGGGCCCGCAGGCTGGCCCGCCGCGCGCTCAGCCGCTGGGGGCTCGACGATCTCTCCGACTCGGTGGAGCTGCTGGTCAGCGAGGTGGTGACCAACGCGGTGCGTTACGCGGAACGGCCGGTGACGCTGCGGCTGCTGCGCACCGACATCCTGCGCTGCGAGGTCGGCGACGACTCCCCGCAGCTGCCCCGGCAGCGCCGGGCGCGTGACATGGACGAGGGCGGGCGCGGCCTGTTCCTGGTGAACCGGCTGGCCAGACGGTGGGGGGCGACGCGCCTGTCGACCGGCAAGGTGGTCTGGTTCGAGATGCCGTCCCGGAGCCAGTAGCACGACCGGCGAAGGGCACGGCGAATGCGTACGGGACGGGCGCGGGGCAGAGCCCTGTACGCACGGTAGCGAAATGTTGCCGACCTCCTGTCGGCGGGTTTGACTTCAGTCGTGAACGAGACGGCCTGACCGAAAACCCCCACCGACGGGAGGACGCTCGTGTCCGAGGAATTGCATACCCCCAAGACTCAGAACACCCCGTACACCACGAACAACGCCGGAATCCCGGTGGAGAGCGATGAACACTCGCTCACTGTCGGAGCCGACGGACCGATCCTGCTCCAGGACCACTACCTCATTGAGAAGATGGCCCAGTTCAACCGTGAACGGGTTCCCGAACGAGTGGTCCACGCCAAGGGATCCGGCGCGTACGGCACCTTCAAGGTGACCAATGACGTCAGCCAGTTCACCAAGGCCGACATGTTCCAGCCGGGCAAGCAGACCGCCATGCTGGCCCGCTTCTCCACCGTCGCCGGTGAGCAGGGCTCCCCGGACACCTGGCGGGACCCCCGCGGTTTCGCCCTGAAGTTCTACACCGAGCAGGGCAACTACGACATGGTCGGCAACAACACGCCGGTCTTCTTCGTACGTGACCCGATGAAGTTCCAGGACTTCATCCGCTCGCAGAAGCGGCGCCCGGACAGCGCGGTGCGCGACCACGACATGCAGTGGGACTTCTGGACCCTGTCCCCCGAGTCCGCGCACATGGTGACGTGGCTGATGGGCGACCGGGGCATCCCGAAGACGTACCGCAACATGAACGGCTACAGCTCGCACACCTATATGTGGGTGAACGCGGGCGGCGAGCGGTTCTGGGTGAAGTACCGCTTCAAGACCGACCAGGGCATCGACTTCTACACGCAGGACGAGGCCGACCGGATGGCCGGTGTGGACGGCGACGTCCACCGCCGCGACCTGTTCGAGGCGATCAAGCGCGGTGACCACCCGAGCTGGACGCTGTACATCCAGGTCATGCCGTTCGACGACGCACCGGACTACCGGTTCAACCCGTTCGACCTGACGAAGGTGTGGCCGCACGGCGACTACCCGGAGATCGAGGTCGGCCGGATGACGCTGAACGAGAACCCGGAGGACTTCTTCGTCCACATCGAACAGGCGTCCTTCGAGCCGTCGAACCTGGTGCCCGGCATCGGTCCGTCGCCCGACAAGATGCTGCTCGGCCGGCTCTTCTCGTACCCCGACACCCACCGGTACCGGATCGGCCCGAACTACGCGCAGCTGCCCCCGAACCGCCCGCGGTTCGGCCGGAACTCGTACGCGAAGGACGGCCCCATGCGGTACGAGCCGTCCCGTACCGGAGCGGTCTACGCGCCGAACTCGTACGGCGGTCCGGCGGCGGACACCGCGCGCTACGGCGACCCGGCCGGCTGGGCCACGGCGGGCGAGATGGTCCACGAGGCGTACAAGCTGCACAGCGAGGACGACGACTGGGGCCAGGCGGGCACGATGGTGCGCAAGGTCCTGGACGACTCGGCCCGCGACCGGCTGGTGTCGAACATTTCCGGCCATCTCCTCGACGGGGTGAGCGCCCCGGTCCTGGAGCGCGCGCTGCAGTACTGGCGCAACGTGGACAAGGACCTCGGCGACCGGATCGCCAAGAAGGTCAACGGCGGCTGACACCGCCGGTACGTACGGGAAAGGGCTCAGGGG
>NZ_ML123044.1:876876-991223 GCF_003846175.1 Streptomyces sp. ADI95-17
CGCGCGGGAGGAACGTTGCCGACGACGTTGTTCTCGTTGCCGTCACCCGGCTTGCCGGGGACCCCGCCGCCCGGCGGCTCCGGGGACTGGCTCGTCGGTACGTCCGGCGACTGGGACGTCGACGGCACGTCCGGCGACTGGGACGTCGACGGCACGTCGGGCGACTGGGTCGCGCTCTGCGAGGGCTTGTCCGGCGACTTGGACGGGGTGGTGTCACTGCTCGCCGACTGCGAGGGGGTCGTCGACGGCGAGGCCGGCACGGTGACCTCGCCGCGCTCGACGTCCTCCAGGTCGAACTGCGCGGTGGACCCGCCGCCCAGCGCGCCGAGGGTGTAGTCCGCCCAGATCTCCGCCGGGAAGCCGCCACCGTTGGCCCGGCCGGAGTTGGCGGTGCCGGTCAGGCTGACCTGGCCGCCGCCGTCCTTGGGCGATTCGCCGAAGAGCGCGACGACGGTGGTGAGCTCCGGGGTGTAGGCCGCGAACCAGGCCGACTTGTTGTTCTCCGACGTACCCGTCTTGCCGGCCGCCTCGTACGCCGAGGTGTTGGCCGCCCGGCCGGAGCCCGCGTCCACCACACCGGTCAGGACGGAGGTCACGGTGTCGGCGGACTTGCGGCTGATCACCTGGCTGCCGATGCCCTCGACCGGATCGACCGTCCGCTCACGGTGCTTGGCCGACTTCACGATGAACGGGGTGACCTTCTTGCCGTGGTTGTCGAGCGTGGCGTACGCGCCCGCCATGTCCCAGGTCGAGGCGTTCATGGTGCCGAGCGTGATGGCGGGGCGCTCGGGGAAGTTCTTGTCCGGTACGCCGAGAGCCAGTGCGGTCTTCTTCACCGCGGGCGGGCCGACATCGACGACCATCTGCGCGAAGGCCGAGTTGATCGACGCGTTCATCGCCTTCTGCACGGTGACGCTGCCGTAGCTCTGGTTGTCCTCGTTCTCCGGGGCGAACGGGGTGTCGCTGCCCACGACGGGCCGCTTGCTGGTGCCGTCGTAGCGGGTGTTGACGCCGATCAGGTCGCCGTTCTGGGTCTTGGCCTCGTTCTCCAGCGCGGAGGCGAGCACCAGCGGCTTGAAGGTGGAGGCGGGCTGGTAGTCCTGGCGGGTGGCGTTGGAGATGTAGTGCTGGGTGTAGCCCACGCCGCCGTACATCGCGACGACGGCGCCGGTCTTCGGGTTCACGGAGGTGGCGCCCGCCTGCACGGTCGCGTCGACCTTGTTGCCCTTGCGGTCCAGCTTGGACTCCAGCTGGCGGTCGACGGACTGCTCCAGCTGCTTCTGCCGCTTCTTGTCGATGTTGAGCGTGAAGGTCCAGCCGCCGGCCTGCCGCATCTCCGCGGTGATGCCCTGCTTCTCCAGCTCCTTGTTGGCCGCCTCGACGAGGTAGCCGGTCTGGCCCTCCATGCCCTTGGCGGGCTTGGGCTTGTCCGGGATCTGGAACTTGAGCTTGTCGCGCTCGGCCTGGTCGAGCCAGTGCATCTCGACCATGTTGTCCAGCGTGTAGGCCCAGCGGTCCTTGACCAGCTTCTTGCCGGTGTCGGTCGCGGACTGCCAGTCGTACTGGCTGGGGGCCTGGAGCACGGAGGCCAGGTAGGCGCCCTGGGAGACGTTGAGGTCCTTGGCGTCCACCCCGTAGTAGGCCTGCGCGGCGGCCTGGATGCCGCTCGCGCCGCGCCCGTAGTACGCGGTGTTGATGTACCCGGCGAGGATGAATTCCTTGCTCTTCTTGCTGTCGACCTTGAGCGAGATCACCAGTTCCTTGAGCTTCCGGCTGATCGTCGGGTCCTGCGTCAGGTAGTAGTTCTTCACGTACTGCTGGGTGATGGTCGAGCCACCCTGCTTGCCCTTGCCGCTGAGGGTGTTGAGGATGCCCCGGGCCGTGCCCTTCAGGTCGACACCCTTGTCGTCGTAGAACGACTTGTTCTCGGCGGCGACGAAGGTGTGCTGCACCTCAAGGGGCACCTCGGCCAGATCCACGATCTGGCGGTTGACGCCCTTGCCGGTCCGGGTCAGCAGCGACCCGTCGCTGTACTGGTAGACGTTGCTCTGCCGCTCGGCCAGGGCGTTGGCCTTCGGGACGTCCACGTACATGTACAGCGCGACGAAGGCGCCCATGATCAGCAGGCAGAGTCCGAAGAAGGCGCCCAGCATCTTCTTCCAGGTGAAGAGTCTGCGTATGCCGCCGCTCTTCGCGGCCCGCCGCGCTCCGCGCCGCTGCGCCCGTCGCGCATCCGCTCGACCCATCGCTGTGTTGCTCCCGTTTCTCTGCTCGACCAGATCAGCTCAGCCCAGCCAGCTAACACTGTCGGCAAGGACAAAAAGCGAGCGTTGCGGTCTTTTACGGACGTGACAATCAGCACCCGTTCTTAAGGGAACCGACTCATGAAGGGTGCCCAAGGTTGCGAACACAGGTAATGTGTAATCACATTGCTAGCACCGAGTCAGTCTTTCGAAACGGGGGATCCCATGTCCGACCATGACAATCCGCGCGCCGCGACCACTCTTGCCGCAGACCTCACGCCCGACGCACCGCAGATGCCCGAACCGCAGGTGAGAGAGGTGACGGCGCACAGCATTCCCGGCGGTCTCGGCCTGCTGCTGACCGTGGTCGGCGTGATCGCCGGCATCGGACTCGCGATCATCGGCGGCGTCGTCGGCTCGAACGGCAACAACGGCCTGGGCATCCCGGTCTGCATCTTCGGGGTGCTGCTCGTCATCGTCTCGTTCTTCTGCATGACGGGTGTGAAGATGGTCGCACCGGGCGAGGCCCGGGTGATCCAGCTCTTCGGCCGGTACGTCGGCACGATCCGCACCGACGGGCTCCGCTGGATCAACCCGCTCACCAGCAGCCGGAAGATCTCCACCCGGGTCCGCAACCACGAGACCGCGGTCCTCAAGGTCAACGACGCCTACGGCAACCCGATCGAGCTCGCCGCGATCGTCGTCTGGAAGGTCGAGGACACCGCGCAGGCGCTCTTCGAGGTCGACGACTTCCTGGAGTTCGTCGCCACCCAGACCGAGGCGGCCGTCCGGCACATCGCGATCGAGTACCCGTACGACGCCCACGACGAGGGCGGCCTCTCGCTGCGCGGCAACGCCGAGGAGATCACCGAGAAGCTGGCCGTGGAGCTCACCGCCCGGGTGCAGGCCGCCGGCGTACGGATCATCGAGTCCCGCTTCAGCCACCTCGCGTACGCCCCCGAGATCGCCTCCGCGATGCTCCAGCGCCAGCAGGCCGGAGCGGTGGTCGCGGCGCGGCAGCAGATCGTCGAGGGCGCGGTCGGCATGGTCGAGATGGCGCTCACCCGGATCGCCGAGCAGGACATCGTCGAGCTGGACGCGGAGCGCAAGGCGTCCATGGTCAGCAATCTGATGGTGGTGCTGTGCGGCGACCGGGCGGCGCAGCCGGTCCTGAACACGGGCACTCTTTACCAGTGACCGAACAGACTCCGCCGGCCCGCAGGACCCCGCCGCAGCGCAAGCAGATGCTGCTGCGGCTGGATCCCGCGGTGTACGACGCGCTGGCCCGCTGGGCCTCCGACGAGCTGCGCAGCGCGAACGCCCAGATCGAGTTCCTGCTGCGCAGGGCGCTGGCGGAGGCGGGCCGTCTGCCCGGCTCGGCGGGTCCGATCCCCCGCCGGGGGCGGCCCCCGAAGGACGCGCCGGGCCCGCCGGGCGCCTGAGGTCCAGGGTTGCGGAGGCCGGGGCTCCGAGAGCGGAGCCCCGGTATACACCGGAGGTATACACGCCGTGTACAGTGCTCGGCATGTCTATCGGCCACACCCTGCTCGGACTCCTGGAGTCCGGCCCCCGCCACGGCTACGACCTCAAGCGGGCGTTCGACGAGAAGTTCGGCCACGACCGCCCCCTGCACTACGGACAGGTCTACTCGACCATGTCCCGGCTGCTCAAGAACGGCCTCGTCGAGGTCGACGGCGTCGAGAGCGGCGGCGGCCCGGAGCGCAAGCGGTACGCCATCACCGAGGCCGGGATCACCGATGTCGGCGCCTGGCTCGCGCAGCCGGAGAAGCCCGAGCCGTACCTCCAGTCGACGCTCTACACCAAGGTCGTGCTGGCCCTGCTCACCGGCCGCAGCGCCGAGGCCCTGCTGGACACCCAGCGCACCGAGCACCTGCGCCTGATGCGCATCCTCACCGACCGCAAGCGCAAGGGCGACCTCGCCGATCAGCTGATCTGCGACCACGCCCTCTTCCACCTCGAAGCCGATCTGCGCTGGCTGGAACTGACCGCCGCCCGGCTCGACCGGCTCGCCGCGGAGGTGGGCGCATGATCCCCGCCGGCTCCCTGCTCAGCGCCGACGGCCTGCACAAGGCGTACGGCCGGACGCCCGCGCTCGACGGCGCGTCGTTCTCCATCCACCCCGGCGAGGTCGTCGCCGTGATGGGCCCCTCCGGCTCCGGCAAGTCGACCCTGCTGCACTGCCTCGCCGGCATCGTCACCCCCGACCGGGGCACGATCACCTACGCGGGCCGCGAGCTCTCCGCGATGTCGGACGCCGAACGCAGCGCCCTGCGCCGTAGCGAGTTCGGCTTCGTCTTCCAGTTCGGCCAGCTCGTCCCGGAGCTGACCTGCGTGGAGAACATCGCCCTGCCGATCCGGCTCAACGGCACCAAGCGCAAGGACGCCGAGCGCACCGCCCGCCACTGGCTGGAGCGCCTGGAGGTCGAGGACGTCGGCGCCAAGCGTCCCGGCGAGGTCTCCGGCGGGCAGGGGCAGCGCGTCGCCGTGGCCCGCGCGCTGGCCGCCTCGCCCAAGGTGATCTTCGCCGACGAGCCGACCGGCGCCCTGGACTCCCTCAACGGCGAACGGGTCATGGAGCTGCTCACCGAGGCGGCCCGGTCCGCCAACGTCGCCGTGGTCCTGGTGACCCACGAGGCCCGGGTCGCCGCTTACTCCGACCGTGACGTCACCGTGCGCGACGGCCGGACCCGCGACCTGGAGCACACCGCATGACCCTGCTCGACCGCAAGAAGGCACCGGCCGCGGCCCCGCCCCGGCCCGCCGGACCCACCGGCGTCGCCGCCTGGTTCCGCGACCTCGGCCTCGGCATCCGGCTCGCCGCCGGCGGCGGACGCGAGGGCTGGATCCGCACCGCACTGACCGCCGTCGGCGTCGGCCTCGGTGTGGCACTGCTGCTGACCGCCGCCTCCGTACCGCATCTGCTCGAAGAGCGTTCCGCGCGCGACCAGGCCCGCGTCGAGAGCCGCGTCCCCGGCGGCCCCGACGCACAGGCCAAGAAGTCCGACACCTCGGTACTCCGGATCAACAGGGAGACCGAGTACCACGGCCGCAGCGTCAGCGGCTATCTGATGCGCGCGGACGGCACGCACCCGGCCCTCCCGCCGGGCGTCGCACGCTTCCCCGGCGCGGACGAGATGACGGTCTCCCCCGCGCTGAAGAAGCTGCTCGACTCCCCGGAGGGCCGCCTGCTCAAGGAGCGGGTGCCGTACCGGATCACCGGCACGATCGCCGACTCCGGCCTGGTCTCGCCCGGGGACCTGCTCTACTACGCGGGCAGCGACACCCTGACGTCCGCCGACGGCGGTCACCGGATCGCCGCCTACGGCAACCCGGAGGGCGGCAAGGAGATGCCGCCGATCCTGATCGTGCTGATCATCATGATCTGCGTGGTGCTGCTGGTGCCGGTCGCGATCTTCATCGCGACAGCGGTGCGGTTCGGCGGCGACCGCCGCGACCGCAGGCTCGCCGCGCTGCGCCTGGTCGGCACGGACATCCGGATGACCCGCCGGATCGCGGCGGGCGAGGCCCTGTTCGGGGCGGTCCTCGGCCTGCTGATCGGTGGGGTGCTCTTCCTGGTGGGGCGTGGCTTCGTCGGTCGCATCGAGGTCTGGAACGTGAGCGTCTTCCCGTCCGACCTGGTGCCCTCCGCCGCGCTGACGGCACTGGTCGCCGTCTCCGTTCCGGCGGCTGCGGTGCTGGTCACGCTGGCCGCCATGCGCTCGGTGGTGATCGAACCGCTCGGCGTCGTACGGGGCGGCCGCGGCCGCAGGCGCCGCTTCTGGTGGCGGCTGCTGATGCCGGTCGCGGGCCTGGTGGTGCTCCTGCTGAGCGACAAGGTCGAGCCGTACGCCACGGTCAACCCGTACCCGATCGCGGGCGGCGCCGTGCTGGTCCTGGTCGGGCTCGCGCTGCTGCTGCCGTGGCTGGTCGAGGCGTGCGTGAACCGGCTGCACGGCGGTCCGGTGCCCTGGCAGCTGGCCACCCGCAGGCTCCAGCTGAGCAGCAGCGCGGCCTCCCGCGCGGTCAGCGGAATCACTGTCGCGGTCGCGGGCGCGGTGGCGCTGCAGATGTTGTTCGCCGCGGTGGGCGACGAGTTCAACAGGCTGACCGGGCAGGACCCCTCGCGGGCCCAGTTCTACACGTTCTCCGAGAAGGTCGACCCGGAGGCGGCCACCCGGACCATCCAGGAGTTCAAGGCCACCAAGGGAGTGACGGCCGTCATCGGCAAGGTCGAGGTGTACGTCACCCGGCCCGGCAAGTACCCCGAGGACGCGGTCCAGCCGACCACCAGTCTCATCGTCGGCGACTGCGGAACCCTGCGCGAACTGGCCCGGATCGGCTCCTGCACGGACGGCGACACCTTTGTGGTCCACCCCAGGAACGACAAGGAGATGTCCGACTGGGTGGACCAGACGGCCCGCAAGGGCAAGGAGGTCGAGATCGACCCGGGCGCCGGCCGGAAGCCGATGCGGTGGACGCTGCCCGCCGACTCCCGGACGGTCGTCGCCCGCCACGATCCGCTGGGCGAGGACTCCTGGGGAATCATGGCCACCACCGGCGCGGTCGACCCGAGCAAGCTGCCGGGCGCGACGACCCAGACACAGATCCGGGTCGACGAGAGCGTCGAGGACGTCGCGGAGTACGTACGGAACACCGCGGCCCGGATCGACCCCGGGATGCGGGTGGCGTCCCTCAAGTCGGTGGCCCGTGACGAGAAGTACGCCAGCGTGCAGCGCGGCCTCCAGGTCGGCGCGACCATGACGCTGCTGCTGATCGCCGCCGCGATGCTGGTCTCGCAGCTGGAGCAGCTGCGCGAACGCAAGCGCCTGCTGTCGGTGCTGGTCGCCTTCGGCACCCGGCGGTCCACCCTCGCCTGGTCGGTGCTCTGGCAGACCGCCGTGCCGGTGCTCATCGGGCTGGTGGTGGCCGTGGCGGGCGGACTCGGTCTGGGCGCGGCGCTGATCGCCATGCTCGACAAGAAGGTCACCGACTGGTGGCTGTTCCTGCCGATGACCGGCGCGGGCGCGGCGCTGATCCTGCTGGTCACACTGGTGTCGCTGCCGCCGCTGTGGCGCATGATGCGCCCGGACGGCCTGCGCACGGAGTGACGTGGACGGAGCAGTGGTGAAGGGGGCGCGGTTCGTCAGGGGCCGCGCCCCCGCGCCTTTAGTCGGCGCTGGTCGTGCGCTCATACCAGGCTTGCGACGACATTGCCGTCGGCTTCAGCTCGGAGAACTCGAAGAGACCGGCTCGTCGGACGACCAGAAGTCGGAGTGCACGTTGGGAGTGGGCACTTCCTTCCCGCGGTAGTCAGTGCCCTTCCCCGGAGTGGAGGGCTGCGCCACCTTCGACTTGTCCACACAAGCCGTTTGAACCTTCAGGAAGAACTGCCCCTTGTACCCGACGGTCAAATCCATCCTCAATACACCGTCGCCGGCATCGGCAATGATGGTAGGGAACTCCTCATCGGGGTAAACCTTGGTGATTGTGTAACCCGACTTCTTCCATGCCCGCTCAATGATTCCGAGAAGCGAACCTTTGCGTTCCTCGGAGACCTGGGTCATGACCACAGCCCGGCGTGTGACATCCCCGAGTTCTGGGGCGCCGGTGCACATTCCACTATCGGATTGATCGTGCGTCCACTCCAGGGGAGGGCGCACAGAAGACAGCGTGTCGCCGATGAGGCTGTCAGCCTTGTCTGCGGCCTGCTGCATATTCACACTGGAACTCCTTTGGGAAGCAGGGGAATTATTGCTGCCACTCCCGCAGCCAGCTACGAAAGCCATGGCAAGCACAAGGACGGCGATGCGATTGGAAACGTACTTCACCGCGGGACCTCTGTAGTAATCGAATCTGGACGTCCACCGACGATACGAGCGAGGTTGCGTGCCGTTGAAGGGTTCCTTTCCTCGTCGAAATAACCAGAATGCGCGGGAGTTGGGCCTTGGCCCGACAGCCAGAACGGGAGTGGGCCGTCGCCACTCTCCATTCTCGTGGCCCCGAACTCCTTACTCGTCGGGTCCGTACCGAACCACAGATCATTACTTCCCGTTACGGCTGCCCCCAAGATCCCTCGGCCGACAAGATCCTTCATACTGGGTAGCCTCGACACGGGATCGTTGTCAGCGGAAGCGGCGAACACGTGCCCCTTGCCGACGTTCAGTTCCGAAGCGTTGTCGGCCCCGGTGCCCGGGCTGCCCAGCAGAATGATGTCGTCAACGCCCGGGATACCGCCGTCCTGCCGGGCCGCGGTACCTACCGTGAGTGATCCGTAGGAGTGGCCAATCGCTGTGACGTGCGGGTTCTCGTGTTCATTGGTCGCCTGGATTCCGTCCATGAATGAGTTGTAGGCAGGAGCGCCATTGTTCGCGTCGGTCGTCGACGCGACGTCCTTGAAGCCCGGCGCGTCGTATCCCAGCCAGACGATGGAGGCAATGGCCGGGTCGTACACTCGGGCGTCCTTCGCGGTCTGCATGGCCCTGCTCACGGTGTCGTCCGCGAAGTCTGCGTCGAGAGCCGTACCGAGGCCCGGCACGTACGAGGACACGTTCCTGGCGGTGTCGGGGTTTCCGTAGCTGACAATGGCACGGCCTTTCCCCTCTGTACCGATTCCAAGCAGGTACATGGGTGGGACTGAATTCTCAGACAGCTTGGCCTGAATACCCTTCAGTCCCGCGAGTTTGTCCTGTGCGCCGTCGGCCGTCTGACCTTCGAGGCTGGCGATCACCAAGGGGAGGTTCGCCCGGTTCGCTTCATCGCGCGCCGCAGCCGGGATGCCGTCGAGGTACCCGATCACGTCGGGGAAGGATGTGATGTACTCCTGGCGCTCTTCTTTGCTCAAGTGGTCCCACCATTCCTTGCGCTCAGCCGGCGACTTGTCCAGCACTTGATCTGCCAGATACTCACGGGCCGCGCTTCCAACGGCAGTAACATCCCCCGCCACGTTCGCCCAGGTCTTCCTGTCAACCGTGAGACCAGGCGCGGCCTTGAGGTCCCGAAGAGCCGAACTGTATCGCTCATCGATTTCGCGGGCCTCACTCAGGGCATGAGCGATGCGGTCGGCCACGTCCTGGGCCTTGGCTCGGTGAGGATTGAGAATCCCCGGCTGCGGGGCATTCGACCCCAGAGCAGGGTCGTACATGCCGTTACTGTCGCGGTACAGGCCAGGGTTTCCAGCGCCGATCAAACCGTTGTTGCCCATCACGGAGCCACCCGGTATCGCGTCACCAGTCAACGTGTCCTTGCCGCCGGCCGGGTAGTCGATGCTGCCGTTCACGTTGAGCTTGTAGCCAAGGGAGGCCACATCGTCGAGAGCATCACGCAGTCGGCGCTGCGGGGCGGTGAGTTCGGTGGCCAGGCCATCAAGTGCGCCTCGGATCAGGCCGGCCTCGGTCTGAATGTAGTGGTAGTTCTCACTAAGACGCTTCAGCCGCTTGACGGCCGATTCCGCCGACTCGCTTTCCTGCGTCTTGGTGAGCTTGCCGCTCATATCACCATCGACGCGCTCGCGCGCGACATCAGCACGCCGCATCAGCGCAGCCCAACCGTCGGCTGCTTCGGTCAGCTCGGACAGCTTGAGGTCGCGGAGCTGCTGCCACGTGAGGCCGAACGCCATGGCTACTGCCCCATCCTCGTGCCAGGAACCTTCACCGCCTTGGCCTTGTCACCCACCTCAGCGTCCACCTCCCTGAAGTCGACAGCCACCTGGCGCAGCTTCGGTTCGAGTGAACTGCACTCTTCCCGGACTGCTTTGAGGCGCTCTTCCCAGGAGTTGAGCACGGTCTTCAGCGAGCCGAGGCTGGCCAGCCCTTCGAGGCCTCCGCCTACGCCCTCGTGGGCAGAGCGGAGCTCCACTCTGCACGTGCTCGTGGTGGTCTGCAGGTCATCGGCCGTACCGGCGGCCTCGGTCCACGGCCCGCCTTTGTGCTTGAGCCTGCCTGTCCCGCCCCCGGCCGACGTCGCATATCCGCCTTCGCCTTGGAGGCTGTTGACTTCCATATGCGTCGTGTGGCGCTGCGCCGCATCGACTTTGAGCTGTTCCCACTCGTCCCACGCCATGCCTGACTCCTCTCCCCCGTGCCCGGATGCCATCCGGGCAGGCTCCCCCGACGAGCCGCCGCACTCACTGAAGGCCGCAGTTGCAGATCCTAGTGTTCAGTACGTTGAGTGACGCGCAGTCACACAAGCCCGAGACTGAAATATCCACACCTGGGAGGTTTCGCATGGGTAACTTGGCTTGAAGTATTGCCCATTGCCGACCGTCCGGGACGATCATCATGACTCCCGAGGCCTCCCGTCACTGAGCCACTACCCACAGGGGCGCACACCCCGCTCGGGCTCGATCGGCCCTCGCCCGGCCATCCGGGCAGAAGACCTTCATCGGCATCTCAAACAGGCGTCGTTGAAACGACAGGTCCCGTTGAGCCGCCACCTCGCCCTCCGCCTGGAACCGGAGACAGCGAGCGCGCTCCAACGGGTACGCGCTCTCGCGGACGCGGTGTCCTCGTCAGGGGCAGCGGGCGTCGGTGAGCTCATTGCCGAAGACATGGCAATGGATTCAGTGGCGTCCCACGCGGACCTGCCGGAGACCACCATGCGCAGTGTGACGAGCCACGAGGACATGGTCCATTCAGAGGCGGCACCCCCGCGCCCGACTTGCCCAAGGGCTAAGGCCCGTCCGTCACCCGCACCGGCAGCACCCGCATCGCCTCCCGCAGCGCCGCCGCGAACTCCTCGAACTCCTCGTGCCGCGCGGCCCCGGTCCGCATCCCCAGCGCCACCCGCCTCGACGGTGCCGGCTCCGCGAAGTACCCGGTGGCCAGCGCGTCGTTGCGGCCGGTCTCCACCGTCACCGCGGTGCGCGGCAGCAGCGTCACACCGAGCCCGCCGGCGACCAGCTGGACCAGTGTGGAGAGCCCGGCCGCGGTCGTGGTGACCGGCGCGCCCTCCGTGCGTCCCGCCTCCCGGCAGATGTCCAGGGCCTGGTCGCGCAGGCAGTGCCCCTCGTCGAGCAGCAGCAGTGGCAGCTCGCGCAGCGCCTCGCGCGGGATGTCGGCGCGCCCGCCCAGCCAGTGGTCCTGCTCCATCACCAGTACGAAGTCCTCGTCGAAGAGCGGGAGTTCGGTCACTCCCGGCACCCCGAGCGGCACGGCGAGCAGCAGCAGGTCCAACCTTCCCGCGGCCAGCCCCTCCAGCAGCGAGGAGGTCTGCTCCTCGTGCACCTGGAGGTCGAGCTCCGGGTAGCGCTCGTGGACCAGTCGCAGCACCGTCGGCAGCAGATACGGGGCGACGGTCGGGATCACGCCGAGCCTGAGCACCCCGGTGAACGGTGCCCGGACCGCCTCGACCTCCTCCATCAGCTCACCGACTGCCTCCAGCACCGCCCGCGCCCGTACCGCGAGCCGCTCCCCGGCCGGCGAGAGCAGCACCTTGCGCGTCGTACGCTCGATGAGCTGGACACCCAGTGCCTCCTCCAGCGCCGAGACGGCCCCGGACAGGGCCGGCTGACTCATCCCGATTGCTGCCGCGGCGTCCCTGAAGTGCAGATATTCGGCGACGGCCACGAAGGCGCGAAGCTGCGACAGACTGGGTTGTTTGGGCCGACCGCCCTGATTGCCCTGAGCCACTGATAGGCACCTCCGATCATCACGGCCGAGTGTAGCTATTTCCGTGATCAATGCACTCTGTGCCAAGGTGGACTCCGTCCAACCCTCAGGAAATCCCCCAAAAGGGAATTCCAACGCTACAAGGAGAGCGCGTGCTCACTGTCGGTGACAAGTTCCCCGAGTTCGACCTGACTGCTTGTGTCTCGCTGGAGGGCGGCAAGGAGTTCGAGCAGATCAACCACAAGACCTACGAGGGCAAGTGGAAGATCGTCTTCGCGTGGCCGAAGGACTTCACCTTCGTGTGCCCCACCGAGATCGCCGCCTTCGGCAAGCTGAACGAAGAGTTCGCCGACCGTGACGCCCAGATCCTCGGCTTCTCCGGCGACTCCGAGTTCGTGCACCACGCCTGGCGCAAGGACCACCCGGACCTGACCGACCTGCCGTTCCCGATGATGGCCGACTCGAAGCACGAGCTCATGCGTGACCTCGGCATCGAGGGCGAGGACGGCTTCGCCCAGCGCGCCGTCTTCATCGTCGACCAGAACAACGAGATCCAGTTCACGATGGTGACCGCCGGTTCCGTGGGCCGTAACCCCAAGGAGGTCCTGCGGGTCCTGGACGCCCTGCAGACCGACGAGCTGTGCCCGTGCAACTGGACCAAGGGCGAGAACACCCTCGACCCGGTCGCGCTCCTCTCGGGCGAGTGAGCTGACAGCGACATGGCACTCGACGAACTGAAGGCCGCCGTTCCGGACTTCGCCAAGGACCTGAAGCTGAACCTCGGCTCGGTCATCGGCAACAGCGAGCTCCCGCAGCAGCAGCTGTGGGGCACCGTCCTGGCCTGCGCGATCGCCTCGCGCTCGCCGAAGGTGCTGCGCGAGCTGGAGCCGGAGGCGAAGGCCAACCTCTCCGCGGAGGCGTACACCGCCGCGAAGTCGGCCGCCGCCATCATGGCGATGAACAACGTCTTCTACCGGACCCGGCACCTGCTGTCGGACCCCGAGTACGGGACGCTCCGTGCGGGTCTGCGGATGAACGTCATCGGCAAGCCCGGCGTGGAGAAGATCGACTTCGAACTGTGGTCGCTCGCCGTCTCCGCGATCAACGGCTGCGGCCAGTGCCTGGACTCCCACGAGCAGGTGCTGCGCAAGGCCGGCGTGGACCGTGAGACCATTCAGGAAGCCGTCAAGATCGCCTCGGTGATCCAGGCGGTCGGCGTGACCCTCGATGCCGAGGCCGTGCTCGCCGAGTAGGACCAGCAGTACCCCCTGTACGAGAAGGGCCCTGTGGACGACCGACCGTCCCCGGGGCCCTTCTCCCTTTACGCCCGTGGGCCTAGGAGCCGCTCTTCGTGCCGCCGCCGGCGCCGTCCTCGTCGTCGCCCCGGTCGCTGTTCTCGGGCGGCGAGCCCGGCGCGGGGGTCGGAGCGACATCGATCGCGGTCGCCCCACGCGGGGACGGCGCGTATCTCAGGGCCTGTTCCTGCCCGTACGTCCGCAGATAGCCGACCACCGTGTTGGTGACCGCGACCAGCGGCACCGCGACAACCGCACCGCCGATGCCCGCGATCATGCCGCCCGCGGCGACCGAGAGGACGACGGCGAGCGGATGCACCCGCACCGCGCGCCCCAGGATGAACGGCTGGAGCACATGGCCCTCGATCTGCTGCACGGCGAGGACCACCGCCAGCACCATCAGGGCGGTGAACACGCCCTCGGTGACCAGCGCCACGACCACCGCCAGCGCCCCGGAGATCACGGCACCGACCAGCGGGATGAAGGCGAAGAGGAAGATGAAGACGGCCAGCGGCACCGCCATCGGCACATCGAGGAAGAAGATCCCGAGCCCGATGAAGATCGCGTCGATCAGCGCCACTATGACGGTGCCCCGCACATAGGCGGTCAGCGTCCGCCAGGCGCGCGGCCCGGCGCCCGCGACCCCCGGTCGGGCCTGGGCCGGCACCAGCTTCAGCACCCAGTGCCAGATGCGCCTTCCGTCGTACAGCAGGAAGAGCGTCGAGAACATCGCCAGCAGTATCCCGGTGAGGACCTCCACCATCACGGTGACGCCCTCCAGTCCGGCGGAGGTGATCTGTTCGGTGTTGGTGCCGATGGTGTCGCTGAGGTTCTTCGCGATGTCGTTGATCTGCTGCTCGGTGACATGGAAGGGGCTGTCGAGCAGCCAGCGCTTCAACTCCTCGATACCGTCCCGCACCTTGTCGGAGAGGGTGTCGATGTTGTCCATGACCTGCCAGACCACGAACCAGCCGACCAGGCCCATGATGACGAAGCCCAGGACCGCCGTGACGGCGGTGGCCAGGCCGCGCGGCAGCCCGTAGCCGCGCAGCCGGGCGACGGTCGGCTGGAGCATCGCGGTGACGAGCAGCGCGGCGACGAAGGCCAGCACCACCAGCTGTACGGCACTGATGACCCGCATCAGCACCCAGAGGGTGCCCGCCAGGACCAGCAGCCGCCAGCCCGCCTCGGCCGCGACGCGCATCCCCCAGGGGATCGCCGCGACCGGATCGGGCCGGGCGGCGACGGAGGGGGCGTACGAGGGCGGCGGCGGCACATGGTCGGCCGCGGCACCGCGCCGCTCGTCCGCGACGCGCACGGCACCGGCCGGAACGTCCGCGGCGGCCACGGCGGAGGCGGGCACGTCCCCGGCCGGGCCGGCGTCACCGGCCCCCGGCAGCCCGGTCCGACCGGCCCCCTGCCCGGCGGCCTCGTCCCTGCGCTGCTCCAGCCGGTCGCCCAGCTCGGTCAGTTCGGCACCCAGCCGGCCGAGCCACCCCGGAAGTTTCGACATGATCGTTCCTCTTCCCCCGTCTTCTCTCCCCACCGCTCCCCCACCGGACGGTTCGGACCGACCGTACACGCGCGAAGCCCCCCACCGTAGGACGGCGGGGGGCTCTGCGCGAGAGGAACGCGAACCTCGGGAGGTGCCGGGTTCTAGTACCAGTGGTTGGCCTGCCAGAAGGACCAGGCGGCGCACGGGCTGCCGTAGCGGCCGCTGTTCATGTAGTTGAGGCCCCACTTGATCTGCGTGGCCGGGTTGGTCATCCAGTCGGCTCCGGCCGAGGCCATCTTCGAGCCGGGGAGCGCCTGGACGAGACCGTAGGCACCGGAGGACGGGTTGCTCGCCCGGTAGTTCCAGCTCGACTCGACGTTCACGATGTTGCTGAAGCACTGGAACTGGTCGGCGGGCACGATCTGACGCGCCATCGCCTGAATCTCGGCGATGGTGTACGAGCCCTTCGCCGCGAAGGAGGAGGCGCTGCGGATCGAAGAACGGCTGGCGCGCTCGGCCTCGTCCTTCTTCTTCTCCAGGCGCTCCTGCTCCAGCTTGTCCTCGGCCGCCGCCTTCTTCGACTTGGCGTCCTTGGCAGCCTGGATGCGGGCCGCTTCCTCCACGGACTTCTTCGCGGCCGCGTCGGCCGCGGAGGCCTGTGCGTCGGCCTGCTGCGTCAGCGAGGCGGTCTGCACCTGGGCCTGCTGGCCCGCGGGGATGTCTGCGAGCAGCGTGGTGTCGGCTGCGGTCGCCTCGAAGTTGTTGTCGTCGACAGCAGGGGTGCTGCCCGATGCAACGCCTACGACGGCGCCAACGGTGGTCACGGCAGTGGCAGATGCCACGGCGAACCCCCGGACCGAGATCCGGCTCACACGGTGTCCTTCCAGCATCGCCCGCTTAGGTGACCTCGCGGACGCAATCGTGCCCCTGACGCTGGCCTCCCTACTGCCTGGGTCACGGGAGGCACGGGCCCGGTGGGCGACTCCCCGGAGGGAGCGCCGCGTGGTGCTCGCGGGCGGCATACGGACGGCGTTTGTTGAGTTGTGTGGTGCGTGGCACCTCTGGAGGTGCGGGTGTGCCGTATGCGGGGCCTGACGGAAGCAAGACTCTGCCGGAACGGCACACCGGGAAGCAATTCTCCGTTGCGTGTGAAAGCTCACACCTCGTTTGGAGCAAGTGATTTACGGAAATGGTGCCGCAGCACGGCGCCGCCCGGCTAAGCTGCTTCGCTCGCCGGGCGGCACCAACTGTCGTATCCCGTATCAGATCTGGCCTTCCTCCAGCATTTCGGTCACCAGTGCGGCGATCTGAGAGCGCTCGGAGCGGGTGAGGGTGACATGCGCGAAGAGCGGATGCCCCTTCAGCTTCTCGACCACGGCGACGACTCCGTCGTACCGGCCGACCCTGAGGTTGTCCCGCTGCGCCACGTCATGCGTGAGCACCACCCGGGAATTCGCCCCGATCCGGGACAACACGGTCAGCAGTACGTTCCGTTCGAGCGACTGCGCCTCGTCGACGATCACGAAGGCGTCGTGCAGCGAGCGGCCCCGGATGTGGGTGAGCGGCAGGATCTCCAGCATCCCGCGCCCCAGCACCTCTTCGATGATCTCGCGCCCGGCCACCGCCGAGAGCGTGTCGAAGACGGCCTGCGCCCAGGGGCTCATCTTCTCGGCCTCGGTGCCGGGGAGATAGCCCAGTTCCTGCCCGCCGACCGCGTACAGCGGACGGAAGACCATCACCTTCTGGTGCTGCCTGCGCTCCAGGACCGCTTCGAGACCGGCGCAGAGCGCCAGCGCCGACTTGCCGGTGCCGGCCCGGCCGCCCAGCGACACGATGCCGACGTCCTGATCGAGGAGCAGATCGAGGGCGATGCGCTGTTCGGCGCTGCGGCCGTGGATGCCGAAGGCCTCCCGGTCGCCGCGGACCAGGCGCACATTGCCCTCGGCGGTGACCCGCCCGAGCGCCTTGCCGCGCTCGGACTGCAGGACCAGTCCGGTGTGCACGGGCAGCTCGGCGGCCTCGGGAACGTACAGCGTCTCCTCTCCGTAGAGCAGGTCGACCTGCTCGCCGGAGAGCGGGACCTCCGACATGCCGGTCCAGCCGGAGTCGGTGATGGCGAGTTCGGCGCGGTACTCCTCCGCGAGGAGGCCGACCGAGGACGCCTTGATGCGCAGGGGCAGGTCCTTGGAGACGACGGTGACGTCGTACCCCTCGGCCTGGAGATTGCGCGCGACCGCGAGGATCCGTGAGTCGTTGTCCCCCAACCGGTAGCCGGCTGGCAGTACGCCGGGGTCGGAATGGTTGAGTTCGACGCGCAGCGTCCCGCCCAGATCCCCGAGCGGGATCGGGGCGTCCAGCCGGCCGTAGCGGACCCGGAAGTCGTCCAGCAGGCGCAGGGCCTGCCGGGCGAAGTAGCCGAGCTCCGGATGGTGCCGTTTGGCCTCCAGTTCCGTGACCACGACGATCGGGAGCACCACTTCGTGCTCGTCGAACCGGGCCATGGCGTTGGGATCGGCCAGCAGGACGCTGGTGTCGAGAACATAGGTGCGCCTGTCGGGCATGCGGCGCTTTGTGCTGGTCACCACGGAAGGACGTACCCCCTCGGACGAGGTTGGGGTGCGACGGCGTCGCGGAGCATCCCAATGGGAGAGGACGGACCGGGTTCGGGCCCCGAAGCACGGGCCGGGTGCCGGCCCTCCGCGTCGGCCGCGTTGTTCGTACGGTCCTTCGTGTGCAAAGGGCCTCCCGGGCGAGCGGACTCCATGCCGCTCACTTGGACACGACGTCCGCCTGGTTTTTGACCGGACGTCGACCTGTCAGGGGTATTCCCTCGAACACGCGAAGCCATGCCGCCCGGGGGCAGGCGGGTGAGCTGGGATTTGTGCCCGGGGCACGTGGGTCCGGGCGGGCCCGCGGGAAGGGTCAGCCGCCGTAGCGGCGGCCGCGGGCCGCGTAGTCGCGCAGTGCGCGGAGGAAGTCGACCTTGCGGAAGGCCGGCCAGAAGACCTCGCAGAAGTAGTACTCGGAGTGTGCGGTCTGCCAGAGCATGAAGCCGGACAGCCGCTGCTCGCCGCTGGTGCGGATGACGAGGTCCGGATCGGGCTGGCCGCGGGTGTAGAGGTGCTCGGAGATCAGGTCGGTGGAGACGATCTCCGCCAGGTCCTCGAACGAGGTCCCCTTGGCGGAGTGGTCCAGCAGCAGCGAGCGGACCGCGTCGGCGATCTCCTGGCGGCCGCCGTAGCCGACGGCGACATTGACCAGTATTCCGTCCACGTCGACCGTGGCCTGCTCGGCCTCCTTGAGCACCGTCTGGGTGTCGGCGGGCAGCAGGTCGAGCGTGCCGACGTGGTGGACCCGCCAGCGGCCGTCCGCCGCGAGGTCGCGCACGGTGTTCTCGATGATCCCGAGCAGTGGCGTCAGCTCGGACGCGGGCCGGTCGAAGTTGTCCGTGGAAAGCAGCCAGAGCGTGACGACTTCCACGTCCGTCTCGCTGCACCAGCCGAGAAGTTCCTTGATCTTGTCCGCGCCGGCCTGGTGCCCCTGCGCGGCCGTGCCGCCGGACGCCTTCGCCCAGCGCCGGTTGCCGTCGAGGATGACACCGATGTGCTTGGGCACCTGGGTGTGGTCGAGGCGGGCCTCCACCCGGCGCGCGTAGAGCCCGTACACCAGGTCGCGCAAGTTCACTGAGTTCACCTCTCGGTTCCGTGCGGGCCCGCCCGCCCCTTTGCCCGGGGTCCGGGGTCGTCCCCCTGGGGTCGCCGCACGGGTCCGCAGAGTCCGTCGCCCCGCCGTGCCGTGGCAGTCCCCGAAGCCGCCACATTACTGCGCAGCGGGCGTACCGGCCCAACCCGGCCTGTCACAAGTCCGTGATAAGGAGAGAAACGTGACTGATTCTCCTCTCTACTACCAGGCCGCCCCATCGCGCTACGACTCGATGGAGTACCGCCGCACCGGCCGCAGCGGTCTCAAGCTCCCCGCCGTCTCCCTCGGTCTCTGGCACAACTTCGGTGACGACCGCACGCTGGACTCCCAGCGGGCGATTCTGCGCCGCGCCTTGGATCTCGGTGTGACCCACTTCGATCTGGCCAACAACTACGGGCCGCCGCCCGGCTCCGCCGAGCTCAATTTCGGCAAGCTCTTCCGCCAGGACTTCGCCCCGTACCGGGACGAGCTGATCATCTCCACCAAGGCCGGGTACGAGATGCACCCCGGCCCGTACGGCGAGTGGGGTTCCCGCAAGTACCTGCTGTCGTCGCTCGACGCCTCGCTGAAGCGGATGGGGCTGGACTACGTCGACATCTTCTACTCCCACCGCTTCGACCCGGAGACCCCGCTGGAGGAGACGATGGGGGCGCTGGCCTCCGCCGTCCGGCAGGGCAAGGCGCTGTACGTGGGGGTGTCCTCGTACAACGCGGAGCAGACCGCCGAGGCGGCCGGGCTGCTCAGGGAGATGGGCGTGCCGGCGCTGATCCACCAGCCGTCCTACTCGATGATCAACCGCTGGATCGAGGACGACGACCTGCTCGACACCCTGGAGGCGGCCGGCATGGGCTGCATCTCCTTCGTGCCGCTCGCGCAGGGTCTGCTCACCGGCAAGTACCTGACGGGCATCCCGGAGGGTTCCCGCGCCACCCAGGGCAAGTCCCTGGATCCCGGTCTGCTCTCGGACGAGGTGGTGCGCCGGCTGAACGGGCTGAACGACATCGCGCGCCGGCGCGGTCAGTCGCTCGCCCAGCTGGCGCTCTCCTGGGTGCTGCGGGACAGCCGGATGACGTCCGCGCTGATCGGCGCGTCGAGCGTGAAGCAGCTGGAGGAGAACGTCGGGGCGCTGGCCGGACAGCCGCTGTCCGCCGAGGAGTTGACGGAGATCGACGCCTTCGCCGTGGACACCGCGGGCACCAACATCTGGGCCGGACGGGGCTGACGCGCGGGCGGTCCCGCGGGGCGCCACGGGCCCCGCGCCGCGGCCCGGACAAAAAACGGGCCGGTCCGTGGGGGGGGGATACGGACCGGCCCGAGGGGGGGTTTCCACCATAACCCTTCGTAAGTGATGCTGGGCGCCACGCCACTCCACAATCACTCTCCGGATTCACCGGACTCCGTTGCGCGCATCACCGGGTTGACGTCTCAGTGCCCGCCGACCGGCTTCACACAGCCGGTTCCTTCGAGGTATTTGCCGTGCGCCTCGGCCGTGACCAGGCCGTTGACCATGCCGTCCAGCGAGCCCTCGACGCAGATGGTGCCGAGGTCGAGCACGAAGGTGTTGCGGTGCGGACCGAAGGTGCCGGTGGTGATGGCGCCGGAGCTGTGGCCCAGACCGGCGAGGGCCGACCGGATCCGGGGCTCGGTGGCCTTGCGGCCCTCCGCGATCCCGGCCAGAGCGGCCTTGACCTTCGCCACCTCGGCTTCCCCCTTGGCCCGGTCGGCCGGGGACAGCTCGGCGGTGGACTGGAAGGCGTGGTTCTCCCGGTATTTCGAGGCGTCGCTGCCGTCGACCGAGGAGTCGCCCCGGACCGGCGGGCCGCTGTCCGCGCCGGGGGTCGTGCCCCCGGCGCCGGCTCCGGCCCGTTCGGTGCCGCAGCCGGCCAGGACGGCGGTGAGGGCGAGTGCCGCCGCTGCGGCGAGTGTCCGGGCCGTACGTCTCGCAGAGGTCATGGGCCGAGTATGGGACAGGACCTGACCTGAAGGGCCGGTAGTTTCCCCGTCATGACGAGCCGAACCGCAACCGTGACCTGGACCGCCGCGAACGCCCGCCGGACGGCCCGCCAGGGGCTCGTGTCCCCCGGCAGCGGCACCCCCGCCGAAGTGGTCGCCACGCTGCCGGCCGCGCACGCCCAGGTCCTCTCGGCAGCCGAGCTCTCCGTCGGGCTGCGGGCCACGGACCTGACCCGTACCGATGTGCGCGGCGCGCTGTGGAAGGACCGCACCCTGGTCAAGACGTTCGGGCCGCGGGGCACCGTCCATCTGCTGCCGATGGCCGAACTCCCGCTGTGGACGGGCGCGTTGTCCGCGCTGCCGACCGGGCGCAATCCGTTCGCCAAGGACGCCCGGATGACGCCGGAGCAGGTCGAGACGGTGCTCGCCGCGATCGGGGACGCGCTGACCGGGGCCGAGCTGACCGCCGACGAGCTCTCCGACGCGGTGGTGGAGCGGGCCGGGGCGTGGGCGGGGGACCTGGTGATGCCCGCGTTCCAGGGCATGTGGCCGCGCTGGCGGCAGGTGATGCATCTGGCGGGTCACCGCGGGGTGCTGTGCTTCGGGCCGGACCGCGGCCGCAAGGTCACCTACACCCGCCCCGGTGTCGTGCCGCTCGACGGCCCCGGGGCGCTGGCCGGTCTCGTACGCCGCTATCTGCACGCGTACGGACCCGCGACACCGGCGCACTTCGCGAAGTGGCTGGCGGCGCCCTCCGGTTGGGCCGGGGAGCTGTTCGCGGGGACGGCGGCGCGCGGGGAGATCGAGCAGGTGACGTACGAAGGTGGCCCGGCCTGGGTGGTGGCGGGTGACACCGACTTCTCGGCGGAGCCGGTCCGCGGGGTCCGGCTGCTCCCCTACTTCGACGCCTTCCTCATCGCCTCCCAGCCGCGCGAGCGGCTCTTCCCGGGCGCGGCGTACACGCGTGCGCTGGCGGGCGGCCAGGCGGGGAACTTCCCGGTGCTGCTGGTCGACGGCACGGCCGCCGGGGTGTGGCACCAGCGGCGTTCGGGGCGCCGGATCGCGGTGACCGTGGAACCGCTGGCCCCGCTGACGGCCGGACAGCTGCGGGAGCTGGAGGCGGAGGTGGCGCGGGTCGGGGCGGTGCTGGAGGGGAACGCGGAGCTGACGGTGGGCAAGGTGACGGTGGGGGCGCACGCGTAGGGCGGATGCGCGGGGGCACTCGGGGCTTGTCCGGCGGACCGGTCTCCAGGGCCTCTCGTTTGGGTCATGCCGGGCTCGTCCGGCCCGATCCGGACGGAAGACCCTAGGTGGCCGCCGGGGCGCCGCGGTGGCCGCGGGTGAAGCGGATCGCGACGGTGTCGCCGCCGATGACCACGAAACTGCCGCCCTCGCAGCGGATCACGGCCTCGCGGACCTGGCCGTTCTCGTCCCCGCGTTCCTCGGTGCGGGTGACCGTCCAGCCGCCGTCGGGCGGCTCCGGCAGGGTCGACACGGTGGCGAACGCCCACTGCCCCGACGGTACGCACCAGTCGGGCAGCCGCGGCCAGGCACCGGGGCCGACCCGCAGGGTCCCGTCGGAGGCGCAGGTCAGGAGCACCGACTGGCCGTCGGCCAGCAGGAATTCGACGGCTTCCGGCTCCCCCAGCCGCCCCTCCGGGCGGTAGAAGACCCCGGCCACCCCGATGATCCGTGCGCCCCTGAGCCAGTCGGCCCTCCCCTGCCGCGGGACCCGCGGTGCGTCCTCTTCGTTCCCCACCCTCATGGCCAAGTCCTTCCCCAGGCGCTCACCGTCCAGGGTCGCATCCCCGGGCCGGAAGCGGCGGGTGCGTCTCAGGCCTTGGCATCCGGCTTGCGGGCCTCGATCAGGAATCGGGTGGTGTGGGCGACGAACGGCCCCTCGGTCTCGATCCGGTGGTGCAGTTCGGCCAGTCGCGGCCGGTACTCCTCGACGGTGAAGCCCGGCACCATCCAGATCACCTTGCGCAGGAAGTAGACGACGGCGCCGATGTCGAGGAATTCGGTGCGAAGTCGTTCCGTCCGCAGATCGACGACCTCCAGCCCGGCCGCCTCGGCCGCCGCCCGGGCCGCCTCGGGATCGCGGGCAGTGCGGACGGCCGGGGGCTGCGGGCCGAGGAAGTACTCGACGAGCTCGAAGACGCTGGCCGGGCCGACCTGTTGCGAGAAGTAGGTGCCGCCGGGGGTGAGCACCCGCGCGATCTCCGCCCACCAGGTGGTCACCGGATGCCGGCTGACCACCAGGTCGAAGGCGTTGTCGCCGAACGGCAGCGGCGGCTCGTCCGGGTCGGCGACCACGGCCGCGCCGAGCGGGTGCAGGAGCGCGGTGGCGCGGGCCACGTTCGGCGGCCAGGACTCGGTGGCGACGGCGAGCGGCGGCAGCTTCGGTACGGAGGCGAGGACCTCGCCGCCGCCGGTCTGGATGTCGAGCGCGGCCCGGGCCCGCCCCATCCGGTCCGCCATGGCGCGGGCGTACCCCCAGGAGGGGCGCTCCTCGGTGGCCCGGCCGTCGAGCCAGGAGAAGTCCCAGCCGTCGACGGAGACGGCGGCCGCCTCCGCGACGAGGGCCTCGAATCGTGCGCGTTCTGCTTCGGCTGCTGCGTCTTCGGTGGTTCCGGACATACGGGAATGGTGTCAGCCGGGTGCCGGGTGGCGCGACTCCAATACGGCTGGGCCGCGGGTGCGGCCGGGTCGGGCGGCCAGGTCAGGCGGCCAGTGCGCCCAGCAGCATGCCCAGCAGCGCGCCGGTGATCATGAACGGGCCGAACGGAATGCCGGTCTTGCGTCCGGCCCGCTTGAGGACCATCAGCCCGAACCCGTACACCGCGCCGAGCAGGAACCCGGCGAAGCCCCCGGCGAACACCACGGCCCAGCCGTACCAGCCCAGCGCCATGCCCAGCGACAGGGCGAGCTTGACGTCCCCGAAGCCCATTCCGTTCGGGTTGATGAGGAAGAGCAGGAAGTAGAAGCCCCCGAGCGCGGCCCCGCCGAGCAGGGCGGAGGTCCAGGATCCGGCGTGCTCGGGAAGGAGCGCGGCGGCGCCGAGGAGTACGGCGACGGCCCCGGCCGCGGGCAGGGTCAGCCGGTCGGGCAGCCGGTGGACGCGGCGGTCGATGGTCGCCAGGAGTACGGCGACGGGTGCCATCAGCAGCCAGACGGCCAGTTCGGGGCGGAGCCCGGTGGCCGCCGCGAGGACGGCGCAGGCGAGCGCGGTGACGACGGGGACGAGGACGCCGGGGGCGTAACGCGCGGCGGGCCGCGGACGGTCCGCCGCTTCGCCCGGTTCTTCCGGCTCGGCGCCCGCGGTCGCGGGCACCGGGACGGCCGCGCACCGCGCGCACCGGGTGGAGCCGAGCCAGCCGCGGGCGGCCCCGGTCAGGGCGTGTCCCTCGGGGCAGGCGTCCCGCCAGGGGTCCTCCGGTTCGACGGAGAACCGGTAGGCGGCGCGCGGGACCAGCAGTCCGGCCGCTGCGCCCCAGAGTGCGGCGAGCACTGTCAGCATGGCGTCCACGGCCCGACCCTAGGCGGGCGCCGGGCCCGGGTCATGGGTCCTGGGGCCCACTGCCCGCCGTTGGGGACCCATGGGCCGTCACCTGCCGCTACCTTCATGGCCATGGCTCAATGGCGCAATGGCACAGGCACGTTGACGGTCACCGACGCACAGGGAGGGCAGGAGGAGGCGATACCGCTGCGGATCGCGGCCTCCTACCGGGCCCGGAGTCGCGGGCTGCTGGGGCAGGACGGGATCGACGGCGCCCTGATGATCACCCCGTGCGGGAGTGTGCACAGCTTCCGGATGCGGTTCACCATCGATGTGGCCTACCTGGACCGGAAGTTCAAGGTGGTGGCGGTCCACACGATGAAGCCGGGCCGGCTGGGGATGCCCCGGTTGCGGGCCCGGCATGTGATCGAGGCGGAGGCGGGGGCGATGGAGAAGTGGGGGATCCGGCCGGGGGCCCGGGTGACGATCGTCCAGAGCGAGGCCGACGGGAGGTGAGCGGGCGGGCCCGCGCGCACCATCAGTACCCCTCGTAGCGCCCCTCGCTCCGGGCCCTACGGCCGGAGCTTGGTGCGGGAGAGCGGCAGGGCGGGGGCGATCGACCAGAGGACCTCGGCCTCGTCCTCGCCGGGGTTGTCCCAGGCGTGCGCGGCCCGCGCCGAGAACGTCGTGGAGTCGCCGGCCTCCAGGAAGCGGGGCTCGCCGTCCACGCTCAGCCGCAGCGTGCCCCGGACCAGGTACGCGAAGACCGTCTCGGCCTCCAGGCTGTACGCGCCGCCGGAGCCGCCGCCGGGCCGCAGGATCGTCCGCATGACCTGGACGTGCCGTTCCTCGGCGGGTGTCAGCAGGAACTCCTCGATGCCGTGGCCGCCCATCTCCAGCTTGGCGCCCACACCGCCCCTGACGACGTCCTGGTCCGGGTAGTCGAAGAGCGTGGCGATGCCGGTGCCCAGGGCCTCGCAGATGCGGATCAGGGTCGGGACGGAGACCGAGGTCTTGCCGCGCTCGGCGAGGCTGACGAACCCCTTGGTCACGCCCGCCGTCTCGGCCACCTGGGCGAGTGTCAGGCCCTGCGCCAGGCGGAGCTCACGCAGCCTCGGGCCGATCGTGGACATGTGGCTGTCAGGAGCTTCGGGCATGGCGGACACGCTACCTGTCGGCGGGGTCACGGGCGGTGGCCGGGGGAAGACGCAGGTCGGAAGGGTTACCAGAAGGGTCTTTACCCACCGAGTTTAGTGCTGTAAAACTTGACGAAAGTTTAATGGCGCTAAACAAGGCGTCTCTGGCGGACCGCTGTGCCGCCCCGCGGCCGTGCCGCGCTCCCCGCCCCTTCCGCACCACCCGAGGAGTAAGCCGATGAGCTCCCCGTCCTTCCAAGAGAGCACCGCGCGCACCGTGCGCGGCGTCGTCTTCCGCTCCCCGGGCCAGGAGGTGACCGTCTCCGACATCACCCTGGCCCCGCCCGGCCCCGGTGAGGTCGAGGTCGCCGTGACGGCGGCCGGGGTCTGCCACTCCGACCTCCATGTCATCCGCGGCGAGTGGGACCACCCCACCCCGGTCGTGATGGGGCACGAGGGCTCCGGCGTGGTCACCGCGCTCGGCGCGGGCGTCACCGGGCTGGAGATCGGCGACCACGTCGTACTGTCCTGGGTCCCCTCCTGCGGCACCTGCCGCTTCTGCCTGGCCGGCCGCCCCGCCGCGTGCAGCCTGGTCGCCGAGGTCGTGGCGCCCGGCGGGGTGCTGTACGACGGCACCAGCCGGCTCTCGGTCGACGGCGAGCCGGCCCACCACTACCTGGGCGTCTCCTCGTTCGCCGAGCGCGTCGTGGTTCCCGCCTCCGGCGCGATCAAGGTCCGCGAGGACGCGCCCCTCGACGTCATCGCCCTGGTCGGCTGCGCCATCGCCACCGGGGTCGGCGCGGTCCGCAACACGGCCGGTGTCGAGGCCGGGGCCACCGTCGCCGTCATCGGCTGCGGCGGCGTGGGCCTGTCCTGCGTACAGGGCGCCCGGCTGGCGAAGGCCGGCCGTATCGTCGCCGTGGACGTCGTCCCCGAGAAGCTGGAGCTGGCCCGCCGGCTCGGCGCGACGGACGCGATCGACGCCCGGGACGGCGATGTCGTGGAGGCGCTGCGCGCCCTGGTCCCGGAGGGCCTGGACTACGTGTTCGACGCCATCGGCAAGATCGAGACCACCGAGCAGTCCATCGCGGCCCTCGGCCAGGGCGGCGCCGCCGTCATCGTCGGCCTCCCGCCGACCGGCCGCACCGCGCGCTTCGACCCGCTGGCACTCGCCGAGGCCGACCAGCGCATCCTCGGCTCCAACTACGGCTCGGTCGACGCCGCCCGGGACATCCCGGCACTCGTGGACCTCGTGGTGTCGGGCGAGCTCGACGTGGAATCGATGATCTCGGCACGGCGTCCGCTGGACGAGGCGGGCGACGCACTGGCCGACCTCGCCGCCGGCCACGCCCTGCGTCAGCTGCTGATGATGGAGGACCGGACATGAGCACCGCCGGAAAGCAGTCCACCGCCGAGAAGCCTGCCGACGGCCTGGCCCATCGCTCCGTCTCCACGTTCGAGGTCGGCGCGCAGAGCGTCGCCAACGTCGCGCCCAGCGCCGTCATCGCGTTCGCCCCCGCCAGCATGGCGGCGTCCGCGGGCAACGGGGCCTGGTTCTCGTTCTTCCTGGCCATGGCCGCCGTCCTCGCCATCGCGTACTGCATCTGCGTCTTCGCCCGCAGGCGCGCCGGGGTCGGTTCGCTGTACGCCTTCTCCCGGCTCTCGCTCGGGGCCCCGGGCTCGTTCGTGACCGGCTGGGCGCTGCTCATCGGTGCGGTCTGCATCGGCTCGGGCTCGCTCGCCGGGGCCGGCTACTACACGGCGCGCGCCCTGGACCAGATCGGCATCGGGCTCTTCACCGGCATCCCCGGCCAGATCCTGCTCGATGTGCTGCTGGCCGCCGTCGCGATCCGGCTGACCATCGCCAGTGTGCGCACGGCGGCCCGGGTCGCCTCCGTCCTGGAGGTCGTGTCGATCGTCCTCATCGTCGTCGTGCTGGTCCCCGCCTTCTTCAAGAGCGGGAACATCATCGACACGGAGCAGCTGAGCCTCAGCGGCTCCACCCTCGACGGTGTCGTCTTCGCCGTGGTGCTGGGTGTGCTCGGCTTCGTCGGCTTCGAGGGCGCCGCGTCGCTGGGCGCCGAGGCCACCGACCCGTACAAGGCGATCCCCCGCTCGGTGATGGGCAGCGCGGTGCTGGCCGGTGTGCTGTACATGTTCGCCACCTACGCGCAGGTCGCCGGGTTCGGCGGGGCGGACGCCCTGGCGAAGAGCGCCGACCCGATGGACGAACTGGCGGAGCTGTCCGGACTCGGCTTCCTCAAGTTCTTCCTGCACGCGGGCTTCGCGGCATCGTTCGTCGCCGTGGTGATGGCCTGCATCACGGTCGCCGCCCGGCTGCTGTTCGGCATGGCGAAGGAGGGTGTGATGCCGGCCCGGCTCGGCGTCGCCCACCCCCGCCACCGGACCCCGTCCGCGGCCATCTGGGCCGTCGCCCCGTTCGTCGCCCTGCCCGCGGTGCTCGTGGTCGGCGCCGGGACCGAACCGCTGAACGCGACGACGTACATCGACACCATCGGCGTCTTCGGCTACATGCTCAGCTACACCCTGGTGTGTCTGGCCGCGCCGCTGTTCGTACGCCGGATCGGGGCCCGCGGCCTGCTGCTCACCTGGGGCCTGGGGCTGATCGGCGCCGCCGCGATGGTCTACGTCTTCTACCGCAACCTGTGGCCCGCCCCGGCCTGGCCGCTGAACGTGCTGCCGTACGTGTTCGTCGGCGCGCTGGTCGTCGGCATCGTCGGCTTCGCCGTCCTGCGGGTCCGCAGACCGGAGGTCGCCGAGCGCGCCGGAACCTTCGCGGACGACCTGGACTGACCCGGCCGCACCCCGCTCCCGATGCCCTGCCCCTCCGCACCTCGCGGCGGGGCGGGGCATCGCCCGTTGGGCCCGGGTTTGGGGCCAAGGGCCCAGGTCACCCGGCTCGCGCATCCGTACGCTCACGTCCACACCCGAAATGCGGAACTGCGGGCACAGGCATGGCAAGTGGGCGTCGGAGAGGAAGAACCGTGACTGGTGGCGGGGGCTGGGGAAGCGGAGGCGTGGGCCACATACCGCCGGGGAACGGGGGCAGATCCGACGCGAGCGGCGGCGCGTTCTTCGCCCTGACCCGCAGCTGGGCCGCCGGCGCCCTGGTCTACATCGCCTCCGGGTATCTGGTCTCGCGCGGACTCGTCGAGCTGCTGGCCACCGACGAGCGGCTCATGAGCTTCGGCTGGCGGCTGGCCCTGCTGCACGTCCCCAACGTCATCACGACCGTCCTCACGGTCCTGGCCGCCGCCCGCGTACTGCCCGACGAGTACCGCGAATCCCGTCTGCTGACGCTGCTCGCCTCCCTCGGTGTCCCGGTCGCCGCGCTGGTGTACGGACTGGCCGTGTCCTGGCATCTCGTGGGCTTCGAGGGCACGTTGATGCCGATCGTCTCGCTGGTGACCGGTGCGACCGCGGGACTCGCCGTCGACCGGCTGCTGGACGACCGCGCGGACGAGCCGGAGCCCGCTCCGTACCGGCCGTACTCCTGGCGCGACGGCGGTGCCACCGCCATGGAGTACCTCGGGGTGGTCGTCCTCGTCGTGACGCTGATCGGCGCGATGTCGATGGCGGGTGTCGGCGGGCAGATCGGCGAGCGCATCCGCTGCGCGATCAGCGCCATGGGCGGCGGCGGTGGCGGCTGCTCCACCGGCGGCGGGGAAACCACCGCGCAGCCGAAGACGGACGCCGACTACGAGCCCAAGATGTGCCAGGTCTCCAGCATCTCCGACACCGTCGGCGACAAGGTCAAGATCGGCTGGTTCGAGTGGGGCAACGAGTACGGCTTCCAGCAGAAGGTCAGCCAGGCCAAGACCGATGTGAACGCGGACGGCAAGGTCGACGAGAACGACAAGCTGGTCTACATGACGTTCACCGACGCCGCCTCGGCCGGCGCCACCGCCAGCACCCCCGGGGTGAAGCTCGGCAAGCTGGGCAAGGCCGATGTGGACGTCGGCGGCGGCATCAAGATCACCAACGGTGACACCTGGGTCTTCAAGAGCGAGGAAGAGGCCCAGAAGATGCGGGACGACATCGAAGAAATGAAGATGTGGGAGACCTCCACGAAGTACAGCGGCGGCTACGGCGGCGGCTGGTACTCCGGGATGAAGTGGGCCGACAAGAAGAAGGACGTCGAGAGCAAGATCGGCGACAAGAAGATCTCGTACTCGACCATCGGTCTCAACGCGTACGCGGACGGCGGCCTCTCCATCAGCGCGGGCGACGAGACCAAGCTCGGCGCGAAGCTCGGCGGCAAGGCGAAGTTCTCCCCCGAGGTGACCATCACCAAGGACGACGTCAACGGCAACGAGTCGTACACGTACACCGCCAAGCTGGAGCTGGAGGGCAAGGTCAGCGGTTCGGCCGGTCCGCTGGGCGGCGCGGCCTCCGCGAAGGACAACCGGACCGGGGCGGTCACCGTCACCCGCGACCAGAAGACCGGCAAGATCGTCCGGATCGACATGACCCAGACCATCGAGAACGGCTCGACGTCGAACAAGGGCGACATCAGCGGTGACAACGGCGAGAAGGGCAAGGACAAGCGGGGCGGCAAGGTCAGCGGCTCCGACTCCTCCGGCGAGACCGGCATCGAGGTCCTGACCAACTCGATCGTCTTCGGCAAAGACACCGACAAGGCCACCGAGGACAAGCGCGCCGTCGCCGAGCAGTGGCTGGACGGCTCCGGCAACAACACCGCCCCGTTCGAGTACATGTTCGGCGACCACTCGCTGCAGGAGAAGCCCACCGGGACCGACCCCTTCGACCAGCTGATGTACGAGGACGGCCTGTCGAGCAAGATGAACTACAACGGTCAGACGGACGCCCAGGAGTTCGGCTTCGAGGTCTCGCTCGGGATGAGTCTGGGATTCTCCCTCTCCGACGAGCACAAGAAGGAGACACTGACGGACGCGCAGTTCCTCGGGGCTCCGCGGGACGACAAGCGCTCGTACCTGCCGTACAGCTACTGCGCGAAGTAGCCGTACGGAAAGCACCGACCGAGCACGACGAAGAGGCGATAGGCGATGACGAAGAAGACGTACCGGACGATCGGCGCGACCGCTGCCGCCGCCCTCGGCCTCGCCCTGCTCACCGGATGCGGCGGAGAGAGCGCCGCGCTCCCGCAGGGCTGGGAGAAGCTCGACACCAAGAGCCTGTCGGTCGGCTACCCCGGGGAGAAGGGCTACAAGGAGCAGCCCGCGGCCGGCCGGGCGAAGGCCAACGCGGCCGTCGCGCTCAAGGAGGAGGGCGGGCTGCGCACCGGCATGGTCTCGGTGCAGCTCGACTTCGCCACGGGTGTGGACGATGCCGACGAGGCGGCGTCCGCGGCGGGCGCCGGCATCGGTCTCGGGGCGACCCGCAAGGGGACCGAGGAGGTGCGGCTCGCGGGTGCGGAGAGCGCCCGTGAGGCGCGCCGGATCGACTACGAGTTCACGTCGAGCGGCGAGGACCGGACGCCGGCGCAGGGCACCCGGATGACGGGGGTCGTGGTGGCGGGCGTCGATTCGAAGGATGTGCCGTTCGCGGTCCGGATCAACGCGGTGAAGGGCTCGCTGAGCTCGAAGGACCTGGACGCGTTCGTCGAAACGATCACGGTCAAGTAGCGGACCGGGAGCGCTCGTTCATGCAGATCCTGCCCGGCGGCACGGCCACGTTCCTACTGCTGCTCGGCCTGCTCCTCGGCGCGTTCGCGGTCCGCTCCGCGCTCCGGCTGAACCGGGTGCTGCGGCTGGTGCGGCACGGCGAACACGCCGAGGGGTGGTGCTCGGACCGCCGGACGGTCGACCGGGGGCCGGGCTCGGAGCGCGGTTACGCCACCGAGTACGTCTTCGCGTTCCGCACCCGCGACGGCCGTGACATCGAGTTCACCGACCATGCCCCGGGCCCGTTCGGCTTCGAGGTCGGAGCGCCGGTCCGGGTCAGCTACGACCCGGCCGCCCCGGAGAGGAACGCGACGGTGGCCGGGCCGGGGGCGTGGGGTCCGGTGCTGATACCCGCGGTGTTCGCGCTCGGGCTCGGGGTGTTCGCGGCGGGGCTGCTGCTGGGGTTCGTGGCGATGCGGGGCCTGCTCTGAAGGACGTACCCCGCTCGCGGGTGCACGGTACCGCGCTCGCGGCTGCGCAGTACTCCGCGCGCAGGTGCGCGGTACCTCTCTCGCGGGTGCGCGGGGTCAGAACGTGGCGCGGTCGAACGGCACCGGGAGCGGCGTCAGCGAACCGGTAGCCCGCAGTCGTGTGTTCGCCTCGATGACCGTCTCGATGTCCGGGAGCTCCGTACCGCCACGGGTGAGGTCGATGACCAGTCCGCCGTGTGCGGTGCGGACGTATGTTCCGGGCAGGTCCTCGGGGGCGAGGGCGGCGCGGCCGGCGGAGAGATGGACCGCGCGGCCGCAGCGGGGGTCGCTGTTCTCCAGGTCGAACCGCTCGGCCACCGCCTCGTACACGGGCTTGTCGTACACCTGGCCGGCATCGATCTCCCAGTGCTCCGCGAGGACGCGCAGGATCTCCGGGGCGCGCCGGATCACTTCGGCGGTTTCGTCGACTTCGCGCGACCGGAAGACGAGGGAGACGGAATGCGGCGCGTAGCGCGAGGTGCCGCCCGCGTGCGTCGCCAGGGACACATACGCAGCTCCCGGATTCCGCACCCACAACGACGATGTGTAGCCCACCACGTCGAGGTCGGGGCCCGTGTTCTTCCGCTCGATGTACTCCGCCAGTGCGGGGACCGAGGGCGCCAGCACCGGGTCGGACGGGAGGTCGTCACCGGCCTCGTGCCATACGTCGAAGGTCGTGCCGTCGATGTCCCTGAGCGCGGTGAGCGTGCCGGACCAGCGTTCGGCGATGCTCCGCACGGTTTCCTCGCGCGGGCCCCAGAGACCATTGACGACGACGTACAGCACGACACTCTCTCCTCGGGTTTCGGTCCTGCGCTCCGCTGTCCGGCCGGTGCTCAGCCGACCAGATCATCAGGGGTGTTGATGACCTTAACGTCGATGCCCTGTTCTCTGAACATCTCACGCGCCGCCTCGGCGACGTCCGGGTCGGAGAGGTGCCACTCGACCGGTTTGCCACGAGCCGCGTCGACCTGCCGTCTCGCCTGGGCGGCCCACCGGTCGGCGATCTTCGTGGTGAGCTTTCCGGTGTCGGCGTTGTAGAAATCCGGGCTCTTGTACCCGTACTTCGCCTCCAGGTACGTGCCCCGCGTGGAGTCCCAGCCGTCGAAGTCGACCGGCTTGCCCGTGAGCTTGTCGAGCGGTACCTCGTACTCCTTGCCGCGGCCCACCTTGGAGATCTGCTCCTGGTAACGGGCGCCCATCTCGGTCGCGTAGCTGAAGACGCCCGGCTTGATCTCCGCCCAGTTCCCGTCGCCGGCGTCCTTGGCCCCGGTCGGCGGGTCCTTCAGGTCCTTGTACCAGGCCGGCTTCGGCTGCTTCTGGGCACGCTCCAGCCCTTGCCGCCGCTTCGCCGCGGCGGCGGCCTTCTTCGCCGCGTCGGCTTGCTTCTGGGCCTCGTCGGCGGCGGCCTTCTTCTCCGGGTCGACCTCGTCGCACTTCCCGGCGAGGAATCCGAGGGGCACGGAGGTGCGCGCCCCGGCCAGGACGCCGGTGCCGGAGCCGGGCAGTCCGACGCCCGCGCCGCTGCCGTACGGGACGCGCAGCCGACCGCCCATCCCGACGGTGCAGCCCTTGAGGCCGGCCTGCTCGGCGGCGTCGTCGGCGTGCTGCTGGGCTTCCTTCGCGGCCTTCTCCGCGGCCGTGATGTCGCCGGCCTTGGCGGCCTTCTTCGCCTTGTTCGCGGCCTCCCCGGCCTTCTCGGCGACCTCGCCGAGCTTGCCGAGTTTCCCGAACTTGCCCAGCTTTCCGAACTTGCCGACGAGCTTGGCCTCGCCGTAGCCCGGGATGAACAGCGAGCCGATGTTCCAGAGACCGGTGCCGATCGCCTGGCCCTCGTTGCCCTCCTTCCACATGTCCCGGACCTCGTCGCCGATGAACATGTCGTCGAGGACCTTGACGCCGGTGCCGCCGGACGCCTTGGTCCAGTCCCAGACCGCGCCGAGGTAGTCGCCGTCGGACCACTTGTCCCCGGCGCCCTTGGAGTCCTGGCTCCACTTGTCACCGAGGCTCTTGCCGTAGTCCATCAGGCCGTCCCAGGCCTTGATGGGGTGGAAGACCGTGTCGATCGTGCCGGTGACGTCGCCCCAGAGCCCGTCGCCGACCAGGCCCTTGAAGAAGCCGCCGGTCTGGTGCGCGGCGCAGGAGAAGAACGCGCCGACGCCCGAGGTGCAGCTCTCGTCGGACTTCTCCTCGTCGCCGCCGGTGCCGTCGTCCTGGTCGTCACCGCCGTCCGGCTCGCCGGAGGTGTCCACGTCGTCGCCACCGTCGTCGACCTGGACGACGTCGTCTCCGCCGGAGCCTCCGGAGCCGTTGCCCGCCGAGCCGTTGCCCGCGCTGCCTGCCGAGCCGGTTCCGCCGGCCGTGTCGGTCCCTCCGGAGCCGGAACCGGACCCCGCCGGGCCCGAGCCCCCGGAGTCAGTGCCGCCCGTGGCCACCGATCCGCCCGTGTCCGTACCACCGGTGTGCGTACCGCCCGCGTCCGCACCACCGGCGTCCTTGCCGCCGGACGTGGTCGACCCGCCGGAGTCCTTGCCGGGCCCGGCCTCCACATTGCTGCCGGGCGCGGGGCAGGCGCTCCCGGTGAGCCGGCAGATCGCGTCCTGGAGCCCGCCGGTCAGCTGGGCGCCGATCCCCGTGACGACGAGTCCGCCGATGAGGGCCACGACCACCAGGACCATGCCCAGGTATTCCATCGCGGTCTGACCCGCGTCGTCCCGGCGCCACTTGATCATGCGCGCGATGCTGAACCGCCGGTGCGGCAGGCGCTGTCCGAGCGGCAGGTCGAACCATTCGCGGGAGCTCGCCCGGAACAGCAGCACGACGACGGCGACCGGCATCACCAGCTGGGTGACACCGCGCCCGCCGCCGTCCTGGCCGAGGGTCGCCAGCGCGCCGAGCGTGAGCCAGACATGTACGGCCAGCAGTCCGCGCCAGACCCAGACGCCACCGGTGCGCACATACAGCGAGAGCACGAACCCGATCACGCTCGGCAGCGCCGCGTACAGCAGCAGCCCGAACAACTGGCCGTCGACCTCGTCGACCGCCGAGGCCACCGTCATCACTCCGACGCCGCCCACGACCGCGGCGGCGAAGAGGAGCCGTACGAGGATCAGCACCGCCTGCAGTGGGCGCGGCAGGGACCGTCTGCCCTGTGCACCCACGGCGACGCCCCCGCCCGCGCCACCCGAAACCGCAAATCCGCCTATGCCAGACACGACGAGTCCCCCACCTTGCCGGTGTACGGCCACAGTTCAGCCACTCCACGCATCGGACCACACCGGCACCCATCGGGGCATGGGCCTCAGGGCCCAATGCAAGACTCAAAGTCGGCGCTACCGGACGGGAACCTCGCTACCGGACAGGTACCTCGCTGCCGAAGAGCATCCAGGGCGACTGGTCGTACGAGGCCACCCCGGCCAACTGCGGCTGCATGGCGGCTATCTCGTGCCGCACGGCCAGGGTGTCCGGCCAGCTGTCGAAGAACGTGGTGCCGTTGATGACGACGCCGCTCCAGTCCGTCGCCACCGAGGCGCCCTCACGGTCGACGACGAAACCGATGCAGAGCACCGATGCCCGCCCTATCGCCTCCCTGATCGCCCGCGCGGCGACCTCCTGCTCGTCCCGGGTCAGCCGGCCGAACCCGAATTCGAGCGCGACGACTCCGTCCCGCATCCGACGGATGCGGGCGGGTACTTCGGTTCCGCTGTTCATCCACAACACGAAGTCGACGCTGTCGAGCCGCTGGAGTCCGGCGAGGAGCACGAGCTGCTCCCTGGTCACCCACGACGGCGTGCCGTGCGGGCCGGGCCCCGGGCCGAGCAGTGTGACCCGTCTGGTGACCGGGTGGCTGAGCCGCAGCCCCGCGGCGTCGAGATCATTGAAGAGCGACTCGGAGTCCGGTCGGCTCCAGCCGAGGTGGTACGAGTAGAAGAAACCGTCACTCATCGACACATCACCCCATGCGAGACAGGTGGAGCGTGCAGTTCCAGATATCTGCGGGCACGCCGGACAGGCGCTCGTGGCAAGCGCCGGTCGGGTGGCTCACAGTTGGTCGTGCACGAGCGTAATGAGGCCGGATCGCCGGGGCGTGGGCCCACGGACCCAGCGGCGGGCCCCATTGGACAATGCGGTGGACAGCGGACGGCCCGTCGCACATCGTGTACGGCGATGACACGCACCGATTCGCCTCCCGCCTGGGACGAGCGCACTCAGCTGGCCACCTTTCTCGACTACGTACGCGACACCGCACGCGCCAAGTGCGAGGGCGTCTCGCCGGAGGACGCCCGCAGGGCTCCGCTTCCCGGCTCGCCCCTGATGACGATCGCCGGGCTGATCAACCACCTGAGCTGGGTGGAGTACCACTGGTTCGAGGTGGTCTTCCTCGGCGGCCCGGACGAGGGCCCGTGGACCGACGAGGACCCCGACCGCGAGATGCGTATCGCGGTGGACATGCCGCTCGCCGATGTGCTTTCGCTCTACGAGGAACGGACCGCCCGCTACAGCGAGTTGGTCGCCGCCACCGACCTGGACACCCCGGCCGCGCAACCGCGCCGCGACGGCAGGAATCCCGACCTGCGCTGGATCGTCCTGCATCTGATCGAGGAGACCGCCCGGCACAACGGGCACCTCGACATGATCCGGGAGATCGTGGACGGCACCACCGGCGTGTAGACCCGCCCGTTCCGCGGTGGGTGCGCGGCGCACCCGCCGTCGTCGGCTATCCGATCCCGGCGACGGCGGGTGCGATGCGCTCGGCGATCTGGTGGGTGAAGCTGACCGGGTGCCGGTCGGGCAGCACCTGGATCTCGCCGATGCCGAGGCCCGCGTACGCCTCCGCGTCGGCGAGGAACGCGGCCGGCCTGTCCAGCACCGGCCCGCCGTACATCACGGTCTTCGTGATGGCGTCGTAGTCACGGTCCTCCGCCTCGCAGTGCGCCCGCAGCACATCGAGCTTGTGGGCCACTTCCTCCTGGCCGGTGGCGAAGAGATTGCACGCGTCCGCGTAGCGGGCGACCAGGAGCAGCGTCTTCCTCTCGCCCCCGCCGCCGATCATGATCGGCGGGTGCCCTCCGATCGGCTCGGGGACGCACAGCGTCTCCGCGAGCCGGTAGTGCCGGCCATGGAACGGGCCGTTGTCGTCGCTCCACATCTGGAGACAGATGCGGATGGTCTCCTCCAGCCGCTCGAAGCGCTCGGCGACCGGGACCACCGGCACGCCGAGCCCGTACTGCTCGCGCTCGTACCAGGAGGCGCCGATGCCCAGCCTGGCCCTGCCGCCGGACAGCACGTCGAGGCTGGTGACGATCTTCGCCAGCAGTCCGGGGTGCCGGTACATCACGCCCGTGACCATCAGCCCGAGCGTCATCCGCTCGCTCACCGCCGCCACGTAGCCGAGGGTGGTGTACCCCTCCAGCATCGGTTCGTCGGCGACGCTCTGCCCGGTCTCCATCTGGAAGTAGTGGTCCATCACGCTGAAGGACGCGATCTGGGCCTGCTCGGCGACCCGTACCGATTCCGCGAGTGTGGGCGCGATGAGCGCCGGGTCGGCGGGGGTCGAGTAGTTCCAGTAGTGCAGGCCGAGCTTCATGTGCGCCCTCCGAAGGCCGAGGGGGCTCGGGCGCGGGACTTCGGCGCCGTCGCGGCCGGGGATTTCACGCTACGCGCGGCGGCACCCATCGGCATGTCGGACGGCGACCGCCGCGCGACACCGCCGCGCGATTTCGGGGCGTGCGATTACGGCGTGGCGTTCCGCGACGGCCGACAGCGCGCCCATCGGTGAACCGGTCAGGCCGTTCTGCCCGGGGCGCGCGCGTTCACCGCATGGATCGCGCTGCGGGACCAGTCCTCCGATCCGTCGCGGGGAGCGGGCCGGGCCTGCGCCAGGCGCTGGAGCTCCGCCCATACGCCTGCACCCGCCCACTCGCAGAAGCGCCGGTGGGCGGTCGCCCCCGAGGGGCCGAACGAGGCCGTGGGCAGTTGATGCCACGTACAGCCCGACATGACCACGAACACGATCGCGGCCAGCACCTCACGGTCACCGTGCCGGCGCCGCCCACCGCCCTGCGGCCGCGAGGGCGCCCCGGGCACCACGCGCTGGAACAGCTCCCACAACTCGTCCGGCACCAACTGCTCGACGATCCCCATCAGGCCCCCACCGAATGAGACGACGTACGGTGCGCCCACCGGTGCGGCCCGCGCGCGGCCATGCAGCCGCCGGAACCACCTCGGGAGCGAGGACCGGAGCTTACTACGGTTTCAAAATATCCGAATCGGAAGTACTGCTCCTATGCTGGAGCCATGGAGACCACGCGCGAGCCCGCCCCCGGCGGCGACTCGATCGACCGGCACATCGCCCGATGGCGGCGGGAGGTCCCCGACCTGGACCCGCTGGTCGAGGGCGCCGTCACCCGGATGCAGATGCTGGTCCAGTACCTCCAGGGCCGCAAGGAAGCCGGGCTCGCAGAGCGCAGGCTGAAGATGTGGGAGTACGAGATCCTCTGGCGGCTGCGCTCCGCCGGCGAGCCGTACCGGATGACGCCGACCCAGCTGGCCGAGGGCCTGGGCACCCATCCGGCAACGCTGACGAACCGGCTGGACCGCCTGGCGAAGTCCGGTTACGTGACCAGGGAGCCCGCGCCGGAGGACCGCCGGAGCCTGCTCGTCGTGCTGACCGGGAAGGGGCGCGACGCCTGGGCGTCCACGATCGGCGAGCAGATGGCGACCGAGCGCGCGCTCCTGGCGCCGCTGGACGAGGCGGAGCGGGAGCAACTCGTCGTCCTGCTGCGCAAGATCGCCTCGGCGGCGGAGTCCGACGGCCCGCCGCTCATGCCGTCCCCCGGCTGAGCGGGCACGCCGCGACGACGAAACGGCCGATGCCGAGAGGAATCGCCCGGGCGCGGCCACGGTTCGTCGCGACTCGGCACCACGGGTTGGATACCTCAACTATCTTGCTGCCGTGGACCAGTTGATCGCCGAAGATCCGACGCACATCGGCCCCTACCGTCTGATAGCCCGGCTGGGCGCGGGCGGCATGGGTCTGGTGTATCTCGGCCGTTCCGAAGCCGGACGGACCGTGGCCGTGAAGGTGGTGCAGGCCGAGCACGCCCAGCACCCCGAATTCCGCAGGCGGTTCACGCGCGAGGTCGCGGCCGCCCGCCGGGTGGGCGGGACCTGGACGGCGGCCGTGCTCGACGCCGACACCGAGGCGCAGGTGCCGTGGGTCGCGACCCAGTACATCCCCGGGCCCGACCTGACCACCGTGGTCGCCAAGGACTTCGGACCGCTGCCCGAGCACTCGGTCCGCACCCTCGCCAACCGCCTGGCCACGGCCCTGGAGTCGGTGCACGGCGCGGGCCTGATCCACCGCGATCTGAAGCCGTCCAACGTGCTGGTGACGGTGGACGGACCACGGGTGATCGACTTCGGGATCGCGCGGGCCATGGACAGCCTCGCCGGGGACAGCCTGCACACCCGCACCGGGATGCTGATCGGCTCCCCCGGCTTCATGTCGCCCGAGCAGGTGCGCGGCCTCGAACTCACCCCGGCCAGCGATGTGTTCTGCCTGGGCGCGGTCCTCGTCTACGCCGCCACCGGCCGCCTTCTCTTCGGCGCCACGGAGACCGGCCTGAACGCCCACCTGTTCCGGATCGCGGAGGAGGAGGCGGACCTGACCGGCGTGCCGGAGTCGCTCATCGATCTCGTACGCGCCTGTCTGCACAAGGACCCGGCGCAGCGGCCCACGCCCGCCGACGTGGTCGCCCGTACGGCCGGTGACCAGGGCGGCGAGTGGCTGCCCGGCTCGGTGCTGGCCCAACTCGGGCGGCATGCGGCACAGTTGCTGGACTTCGCTCCGGAGGCGCGGGCCGCCACGCGGCCGGATCCGCGTGTGCCGGCCCAGCCGCAGTACGCCGACCGGCCCCAGCCGCTCCCCCCGCATCCCGCGTACGCCCCGACGGCGCCGTCGGACGGCCGCCCGTCACCGGGGTTCGGGCCGTCCCTGAGCAAGGCGCCCGGCGGCCTGCCGACGGCCCCCGTCCCGGCAGGTGCGCCGGCTTCGCACCCGATGCGGTGGTGGGGTCTGGTGATGGCGGCGCCGGCACAGCTGCTGGTGCTGATCGGCACGTCGGTCACGAGCACCGCGCTGCCGTCCATCTACGCCGACCTGTACGCTGCCACCGACGATCTGAGCCTGCTCTTCACCACCTACACGCTGGCCTTCGGCCTGCTGTTGCTGCTCGGCGGGCATCTCTGCGATCTCCTGGGCCGCAAGCGGGTGTTCATCATCGGCTCGGCCGGTTTCGCCGTGGCCTTCGCGGTCGCCGGGCTGGCCCCCTCCACCGGCCTGCTCATCCTCGCCGGTGTGCTCCAGGGCATGTCCGCCGCGCTGCTCTCGTCGTCCGCGCTGGCCCTGGTCTCCGCCGGATTCAGCGACCCGAAGGAACGCGGCAGGGCCTTCGGTGTCTACGCCGCGGTCGCCGGCGGTGGCCTGGCGTTCGGCATGTTCGCGAGCGCCATGCTGGTCGACAGCCTGGGATGGCGCGCGTGCATGTACGCCGTTGCCGCGCTCGCCCTGGTCCTCGCGGTCTGCGCGGCTCCCCTGGTGCACGACCCCCACCCGGTCCGCTCCCCTGCCCGTCCCGACGTACCGGGCCTGGCGATCGGCTCCGTCGCGCTGATCGCCCTCGCCTTCGGCTTCGACCGGGCCCAGGCGACGGGCTGGGCCACCCCTCTGACCCTGATCCTCCTCACGGGCGGCGCCCTGTTGCTGCCGGCCTTCGCGTGGCAGCAGACCGGTTCGCCCCATTCGATCGTCCCGGCGGGCGTACTCAGGGACCGTGACCGTGCGGGCTCTCTCCTCGCTCTGTTCGTCCTCGGCCTGAGCCTGTTCGTCACGTTCCTGATCCTGGGCAGGTACCTCCAGGTCACCCTCGGACACTCCCCGGCCGGCAGCGGTACGGCCCTGCTGCCCATGGCCGGCGCGGCCGTCCTCGCCGCCACCCAGGTCGCCGCCCGGCTGTGCCACCGGCTGGCGCCCCGCAATCTGATCGTGCCGGGCCTGCTGCTGACGGCGGCCGGTCTGGCGATCCTGGCCGGGATCGACGCCGACAGCTCGTACACCGCCCAGGTGCTGCCGGGCACACTGCTCATCGGTTTCGGTGCCGGACTGGCCCTCACGCCGCTGTTCACCACCGTGACCGGCGGAGTTGCCGCACAGGATTCCGGCGGGATCTCGGCGGCGGTCAACGCGGCCCAGAATCTGGGCGCCTGGGCCGGGACGCCGCTGCTCGGCAGCATCCTCGCCTCCGCGATCTCCGCGCGGCTGGCCCATGCGTCGGACATTCCCGCTCCGCTGGTCGAAGCGGCCGGAAACGGCTCCGTCATCAGCCCGCACAATCTCCCGGCGGCACTGTCGGGCACCGTGGACGACCTCAACACCGCGGTCCTTGGCGGATACTCCGTCGCCTTCTGGTGGGCAGCCGGTTTCACACTGCTGGGGAGCCTGCTCGCCGGCCTGCTGATCACGGCCAAGGCCCCGAAGGCGTGAGCCGGGGGCCGCACCGGCGATCACCCTCCGCGCACCAACGATCAACCACCGGGCCCGCGTTGCGCGTCACAGGCACCGCAGGGGGCGACACCACGCCCCCTCGGTGACCCGGAGGCAAGACGTATGAGGCAACGGACCGCGCGCATCTCCTCGCTCGCCCTGGCGGTGGCCGCGACCGTGGGAGCGGCCGCATTCGGCCCTTCCGCACAAGCGGCCCCCGCGTTCACCGCACCGGGGCACGAGGCGACCCGTGCCGCGTTGCGGGCCGTGGTGGAGAAGGGCGAGCTGCCCGGCGTGGCCGCCATGGCCCGGGACGGCAGGGGGAGCTGGTACGGGGCGGCCGGTCACGCCGACACCGCGACCGGTCGCGAGCGCTCCCCGGGCGACCACTTCCGCGGGGCCAGCATCACCAAGACGTTCATAGCGACCGTCCTGCTCCAACTGGAGGCGGAGGGGAGACTGAGCCTGGACGACACGGTCGAGCACTGGCTGCCCGGCCTGGTGCGGGGCAACGGGTACGACGGGAACCGGATCACCCTGCGCGCGCTCCTCAACCACACCAGCGGCATCGCCGACCACACCTCGGACCCCGCGTTCGTGCACGACGCCGCCGGCCCCGGTTTCCCTGAGCACCGGTACGACACCCATACGCCCGAGGAGCTGGTGGCGGTCGCGCTGAAGCACCCGCCGGTCCCGGACCCGGAGAAGACGCCGCTGTACTCGAACACCAACTACGTCCTGGCCGGGATGGTCATCGAGAAGGCGACGGGCCGTTCGTACGCGCAGGAGACCACCCGCCGCATCATCCGGCCGCTGAAGCTGCGCGGGACGTCGTTCCCCGGCACGGCGCCGCAGATGCCCGACCCGCACCCCGTCGGCTACTCCCGCCTCCACCAGGAGGCCCCGGACACCGAGATCCATGACGCCACCGAGCAGAACATGACCTGGCTGGGCGCGTCCGGCGACATCATCTCCACCGGAGGCGACCTCAACCGCTTCCAACGCGCCCTGATGAACGGCAGGTTGCTGCCGCCCGCGCAGATGGCGGAGATGCTCGACGAGGTACCGCTGGGCGACGGGACCGGGTACGGACTCGGCGTCGAGTTCGCGCAGCTGTCCTGCGGCGTGAAGGTGGTGGGCAAGAGCGGCCGTACGAACGGTTCCCTCTCGGCGATGGTCGGCACGCAGGACGGGAAGCACCAGCTGACGTTCAACATCAACGGTGACTGGCTGCGGAGCGGGGCGGTCTACGTCGATGTGATCGAGGCCGAGTTCTGCGGCAAGGCCCCGACGCCGTAGGTCCCGCGTCGGACAGGCTCCGGTGTCCCGAGAGACGGAAGGGCTCCACCCGGTTCACGGGTGGAGCCCTTCCTGCCGGATGCGCTGCCGGCCGGGTGTGCTACCGGGCAGGTGTGCTGCCGGGCAGGCTAGTGCTGGGCGGTGCGGCGTCGGCGCATCCACCACATGAGGCCGCCGCCGGCCGCCGCGAGCACCGCGGCGATGCCTGCGATCAGGCCGATGGGGGTGTCGCTGCCGGTGTGGGCGAGATCGCCGTCGGCGCCGCCCGGCCCGGACGTGGCCGGGGGCTGTCCGCCGTTGCTGTGGGTCGGATCAGGCGTGCCCGGCGTGGAGGGCTTGCCGGTCGGGGTCGGCTTGCCGGTGTGCGACGGGGCGGGAGTGGGTTCGCCGCCCGGGTCCTCGCCGCTCTCGTCACCGCTGGGCCCGGCACCGAGGTAGAGGGTGTCGGTGTCCCGGTAGGAGGTGTCGTCGGACACGCGGGAGTTGCGGGTGGTGTTGTCCAGGTCCCGGTTCTCCCGGTCGAAGCGCGTCTTACTGATGTTGCGCTTGGGCTGCTTGGAGAAGTCGACGCCGCCGACGCCCTGCTTGTAGATCTTGCCGCCGTACTTCAGCTCGAACCACTCGATGCCCTCCTTGTACGTCTTCATGTACTTGTCCCAGACCATTTCGCGGGTCCAGTCCTGGTGCGGGGCCCGGATCGGCCACGCGGAGACGTCATTGGAGTTGATGATCCGGTGGAAGTCCGTCGGGGACTTGGCGTCGGTCTGGCGGATGTACTCCGCGGCCACGCGGGCGTTGTAGACGGCGCGCAGATCGGCGTACTTGGGGTCCTTGTTCACCCGCTCCTGGATGATCGGGACGATGTTGGCGTTGACCGACACCTCGATCTGCTTCTTCTCGGCGTCCGAGAGGTCGGTGCACTCGGTGGAGCCGGGGACGGTGTAGTCGACGTCCAGCCACTGGGCGGAGACGTCCATCGGCGAGTCGAGGATGTAGATCCCGCCGTCCTGCTCACGGACCTTCGCCTCGTCGGGCTCGATCCAGAACCGGGTACCGGGGAAGCACGGCATGCCGTTGCGGCGCGGCGCGGTGTCCCAGTAGCGCTTGCCCTCGGCGTGCTTGTCCGGGTTCAGCGCCTCGGAGAAGTCGTACTTCATGAGCAGATCCGCGTCGAGCAGAACACGACCGGCGTCGGTCTTGCCGAACTTCGTGTCCATGACCTTGCCCGGCTGGTCCGGGTTCAGGTTGACCCAGAACTTGTCGGGGCTCAGCGCGAGCCAGGTGAACAGGGCGTCGGAGGAGAGCTGCATCCTCCTCTCACCGCCGAAGCCGGGGTTGTTGTCCGGGTCGGGCATCTGGTCGGCACGCATGGAGTACTGCATGCCCTTGCCCTTGCCGAGGCCACCGACGTAGCGGAGCTCCATGGTGGTGAAGTCGACGCCGCCGGGGCCGCCCCTGGGGAGGGTGCCCCTCGGGTCGAGGCGGTTGGCGTCCCGCTGGAAGCGCTTGGCCTCTTCCAGGGTCTTCCCGGAGGAGATGGCACGCTGGTTGGCGGGGCCGCGGGTGCCGCAGTTGTTGGCGCCGGCCGCCATGAGCTGTGTCTGTGTGCCGCCGGTCTGGCAGGCCGGGGCGAACCACCGCTGGTGGTCGGAGAATCCGCGGATCGGGGTGGTCTTCGGCACCGGGTTGTAGAACCGCTGGTTGCCGCGGACCTGGCCGGTCTTGCCGCCCCGCATGGTGCGGACATCGCGTTCCAGGTCGTTGATGTGCTTGACCTGGCCCTGGGTGAACTTCTTGGCGCCGGTGAAACGGAAGGTGTGGTTGGGCATCGACTTGGCGACGACCCGGTCCTTCGCGAGCTGCTTGGCGGTCAGCTTGCTGTTGGACTTGAACTCGTTGAACTCTTTGGTCTTCTTGTTGTAGGCGTCGTAGCGGCGCTCACCGACCTTCTCGCCGTTCTTGTCGAACAGCTCGACGGTGACCTCGCACAACCAGTCCGGGCCGATCAGGCGGTAGTCCTTGACGAGCTGGCGCTCGAAGCCGGAGCCCTTGTGGTTGTTGATCTGGTTGCGGATGTACCGCTTGTCGAACCAGTGCTTGAACCCGAGCCCCTCCTTGTTCGCGAAGTACCGGGCGTAGATCTCCATGGCCCGGTCCTCGGGCTTCTTGGAGAGGTCGGCGGCCTTCTTCCAGGCCGCCACGTTCTTCTCCAGGTCGCCGGGGACCTTCGACAGTGCCTTCGTCTTCTCGGCGGCCGTCGGCGTCTTCAGGCCGTCGTAGGCCTGGCCCGGAAGGTCGTACTCGAACTTCCGCGGGAGGGCGGTGTCCTTGTGGAGGTTGCCGGTCAGGTCGTTGGGGAACCCGGAGTTCGCCGGGGTCTTCGCGGCGGCCGGGAGATTGTTGCGGGTGTCGCAGCGCTGGCCGGAGCCGGGCTTCATCTTCGCCGAGACCGGCGGCAGCTTCGGCGGCGCGGCCTGGACGGCCGGCAGTCCGGTGATGGTGACGGCCGCGGTCAGGCCGAAGGCGGCCGTGAAACGGGCCGCGAACCGCCACCGGGACGGTATGCGGAGCAGTTTGTTCAAGAGCTCGTCTTTCCCTCGGATGGGGCCTGAGGGGTCGTGGGCGGCACGTTGGGCCCCCGTGACGTGTACGCGCCGCCCGGACACCATAGCCTCAACTACGCCTGGGTAAAGATGAGTTAATGGCGTGTCGGCACTGCAACTCCTCGCCCCCTTCACACCGTGGCCGCCGCTCCCGCTCGCCTTGGAGGTTGCGCGGACGGACATGCGTTCATGGGCGGCGGACGCTCTGCGGATCGGGCTCGGATCCGGGCCTGGTCCGGGTCCGGCTCGGGTCCGGCCGAGGCGGGTCCGGCTGCCGCGTTCACGCTGCGCTTAATTCACCGTCGGCGGAAGTACCTGGACATCCGCCGGCCCCTCGTTAGCGTCGAATCATGGAACTTTCCCAGGTCACCCCCACTGTCTGGCGGCTTGCCTTCCCGGTCGGGCACGTCCACTTCGTGCGCCTGCCGGACGGTTACGGGCTGATCGACACCGCCGTCCCAGGCTCCGCCCCCGCGATCCTCGATGCCCTGACGCGGCTCGGCGGCCGCCCGGAAGACCTGCGGCAGATCGTGCTCACTCACTCCCACATCGACCACATGGGCTCGGCCGCGGATCTCGTCGAGGCCACCGGCGCCCGGGTCCTCGCCGGAGCCGTGGACGCCCCGTTCATCCGCGGCACCGCACCCGAACCCCAGCCGGTATACACAGCCCCGGAACACGCGCTTCACGAGCAGATCATGGCGGGCTTCGCCGAAGCGGACGTCCAGCCCACGCGACATGTGCCGGTGGATGTGGAACTGCGCGACGGGGACACCATCGATGGCTGGGGCGAGCCCGTCCACGTCCTGCACGTGCCCGGACACACTCCGGGAAGCATCGCGCTGCACCTTCCCTCCAGCGGCGTGCTCTTCCCGGGCGACATCGTGGCCACCGCGGAGGGCCGGGCGATCCTCGGCCCGTTCAACGTGGACAGGGAGCAGGCCATCGCCTCCTTCCGGCGGCTGGCGTCGCTGGACGTGGAAGCGCTGTGCGTCCCGCACGGCGAGCCGGTGTTGAAGGGCGCGAGCGAGGTGCTGCGGGCGGCGACTCCGGAGAACGACTGGGTGTGAGCCGAGCGCGGGTCGATCGGTCGCACGGACCGCCGAACCGCTCCGGGCCGGCCCGGGGCCGTTCCGGGGCCGGTTCGGCTGTCCATGAACGCACGCCGCACGCCCGTCCGCGCGGACCCCTCAGACGAAGTACAGGCCCTCCATCGAGCAGACGGACAGATCGCTGTGCTGTACGCGGAAGGCGGTGGTCTGCATCTCCTCCCACCCCCAGGGGTCGGAGTGCCCCAGCGCCAGGCCGGCCAGGGAGGCCCATTCGACCTCGTGGACGGGCTGGTCCATGTCGATGTCGGCGGCGGTGAGCATCCAACTGCTCAGACCGAGGGAGGCGATGACGGCGTAGGGGTCGCCCAGGACGACGAACGGCTCGTCGTCGGGCCAGCCGGAGGCGTGGAACATGGCGCCGTCGGGGAGCATCACGACGGTTTCGGTGTGTTCCATTCCGCCGTAGTAGGTGACGTGACCCACGATCCGCGTCGCGGGGAAGCGCTTCCGCATCCGTTCGGCCTCGGCCAGCAGCGGGTTTCCGTTGCCGTCGTCGGCGAAGACAGGGGTGGAGACGGCCCGCATGCCGCCCCACGCGGCGGCATGGACGATGTCCAGGTCGGAACGGACCGACGAGGGCAGTGGCGTCTGCACGGAGCGCGGCCCGAGATCCTCCAGGACCTCCTCGATTCCGTCGATAGACTCGACGAACAGGCGTGCCTGGTCGGGGTCGTTGGGCGGGAGGCTGCGGGCGTCGATGTCGAGCGGCGGCTGAGCCACGGTGAGATGACACAGGCCCATCGAGCCGCGAACTGTCCGGTCCGGAGCGGAAGTCCAGTACTTGGTATCGGTCATGCGGGCCACCGTAGCCGGGTGAGGAAGCGTGGCTCTCTCGGCGCGAACCCGGGAACGGTACGGGACCTGCCCGCCCCCGGCCCACCCGTCGCCCGGCCCTGACACGCCGGACATGCCTAAGCCCGTGGGACGTCCTTGACGAACACGATCCCGTCGCTGTCCGCCAGTTGGGCCGGATCGAGCGGGGCGTAGCCGAACCAGGGCGATACGCGGGCGACGGGAGGCGTACCGCCGAGGGCGGCGGCCAGTCGGCGGGCGTCGAGGACGTACCGGTCCTCCGGGAGCGCGTACAGGAGTCCTTCGACGGTGTCCGGCGGCGGGGCGTCCACACCCTGGTGCCGGATCGTACCGAGGGCCGTCGCCACGAAGGCGTACTCCTCACCCAGCCGGGCGCTCACCAGCGCACCGGCCCCCCACCACTCCAGCTGCGCCCCGCCCATCCGCATCGTGCTCCTCCCCCGCTGGAGGTGCGAGTTGTGGGCGTGGGCGAGCACCGGGCCCCGTGCCGCGAGGGCGAGGAGGTTGTGCGCCATCATCTGGTCCCGCAGGCCGACGAGCCGGGTCAGGCGGGCCGGTGAGGGGTCGGCCATCCAGTGGTGGTAGCGCAGCAGGCCGATCGCGGTGCGCCCGTACAGCTGCGCCCGGTCCCGGTCGTCCCGCGAGTCCGTCGCGATCAGGTGCGGTGTCTGCGCGTCGAGCAGTGCCACCAGATCGTCGGCGAGCAGCCGCAGCCGGACGGCCTCGGCCGACTGTCCCGCGGACCGGGAGGGGTCCATCATCGCGGCGGGCTCGGTCCACCGGTCGTCGGCGCCGAGCAGGCGGTCGAGCGTCTCAGCGGTGCAAGGGAGCAGGTCCGCGTCCACCCTGGCCGCGAGGTAGCCGTGGAGCGCGGTGAGGGCCTGCCGGGGACTCGCGGCGTGGCTGATCTCCAGCGGGCCGTCGAACCCGGCGAAGCGGAGCCGCTCGGACGCGGGCCGGCCGTCGTTGTCGGCGCGGACGTTGTGGGCGCGCATCCAGCGCACCAGCTCGCGGTTGCCCTCGAAGGCGCCCCAGCCGTGGCTGAATCCGTGCTCCATGGCCTCGTCGAGTGTGCCCGCGCCAGAGGTGACGTAGTCGTCCACGACCTGGCCCATCAGGCAGTCGCTCTCGATCGCGATGGTCCGGAGACCCTCCTGCTCGACGAGTTGCCGGAAGAGCTCGTTGCGCACGTCGAGCAGGGTGTCCTCGCCGTGGGTGGGCTCGCCCAGGGCGAGCAGCCGGGGCCGGTCGGGGAGCAGCCCCATGACGGCGGCAGCATCGACGGTCCGGGCGATGTCCTTGATGTCGGTAGCCATGCCTTCAACGCTATCGTTGAACCCTCGGTTGAAACTTTCCCGCGATATTGGCAGGACCATGGGGCAGAACCTTAAAAGTGGTGGTCGGCTCAGGCCGGTCGATCTGGCGCGCGAGCACGGCCTGTCCACACAGGCGGTCAGGAACTACGAGGAGGCCGGCATCCTCCCGGCCGCCGATCGCACACCCCACGGCTACCGCGCCTACACCCCGCTGCACGCGGGCGCCCTGCGCGCGTTCCTCGCCCTTGTCCCCGGCCACGGCCACCGGACGGCGACGTCGATCATGCGGGCGGTGAACAGGGACGCGGTGGACGAGGCGTTGCACCTCATCGACGAGAGTCACGCCCAGCTCCTCGACGACCGGCAGACCCTCCGTGCCGTGGAACGCGCCCTGAAGGACCTGGACGGCGATGCGGGGCCGGGACGGGGGCCCGTTCCCGCTGCCGGGTCCGGGCGCGGGAGCACGTTCATCGGGCCACTGGCAGGGAAGCTCGGAATCCGGCCCGCGACGCTGCGCAAGTGGGAGCGCGCCGGCCTGGTGCACCCGCTCCGCGACCCGGGGACCGGTTACCGCGTCTACGACGAGGCCGCCGTACGGGACGCCCGCCTGACCCACCAACTCCGCCGGGGCGGCTACCTGTTGGAGCAGATCGCCCCACTGATCGCCCAGGTGCGTGCGGCAGGCGGGCCGGAGCCGCTGGAGGCCACCCTGCGCGACTGGCACTCCCGGCTGTCGGCCCGGGGGCGCGCGATGCTGTCCGGGGCCGCCGAGCTGGAGGCGTACCTCCGCGAGACGGAGTCCTTGATCCGCACCGGACCGATGAGTTTCTCGTAGTCCCGCAGTCAGTACGCATGTAAGCAAACAAGCAAGCAATGGTTCGTGAACCAAGGAGTCCCAAGATGCGCAGCTTGATCAGCACCGCCTTCGTCTCGCTCGACGGTGTGGTGGAGGCCCCGGGCGGCGAGCCCGGTTACCGGAACTCGGGGTGGACGTTCAAGGACATGGAGTTCGTCCCGGAGGCGTTCGAGATCAAGGGCCGGGAGCAGCAGGAAGCCGCCGCGATGATGATGGGCCGGGTCAGCTACGAGGCGTTCAGCCCGGTGTGGCCGGACATGGCGGACTTCGCCGACTACAAGCCGATGCCGAAGTACGTCGTCTCCACCACCCTCACCGAGGACGACCTGGTCTCCGGCTGGGGCGAGACCACGATCCTGCGCTCGCTCGACGACGTCGCCGCACTGAAGGAGACCGAGGGCGGCCCGATCATCGTCCACGGCAGCGCCACCCTCAACCGGAGCCTCTCGGACGCCGGCCTGATCGACCGCTACCACCTCCTCGTCTTCCCCCTGCTGCTCGGCGCGGGCAAGCGCCTGTTCAGCGACACGGACAAGGACGCCCAGAAGCTGAAGCTCGTCGAGCACGCGGCGTACTCCAACGGCCTGCAGATGAAAGTCTTCGACGTCGTCCACTGACGCCCCGCCGTAGTGGTGCGCCGGTCGACCAGTTGGTGGAGGTCGACCCCGACGGGGGCCGGTTCCGCCAGGTGGAGGTGGCCGAGGGCGGAACCGCCGTGCGCAGCAGCCCCGACGACTGGATGTTCAACCCGCCGGTGGTGGACCTCTTCGGCCCGGCGCTCGCGGACCGGGAGATCGGCCGCGGCGACTTCGAGACACAGTGGGCAAGGGCCCGCCAGGGAGACTCCGGCCTGTAGACGCGCACACGCCGTGTGGTGTGATGGCCCCGTGAACCGCGCCGTGAACCGCTCCGTGAGCAGCGCCGTGAGCAGCGCCGCGGAGGAGACCAACCGCCGCATGCTCCGGGCGCGGGACGCGATGGACCGCGCCTATGCGCAGCCGCTGGACGTCCCGGCCCTGGCCCGGATCGCGCATGTGTCGCAGGCCCACTTCACCCGTACGTTCCGGGCCACGTTCGGCGAGACACCCCACCGCTATCTGCAACGCCGCCGCGTCGAGCGTGCGATGTTCCTGCTGCGGGAGACCGACCGCAGCGTGACGGACATCTGCTACGAGGTCGGCTTCGGCAGCCCGGGGACGTTCAGCCGTACGTTCCACGACATCGTCGGCCGCTCGCCCAGGACGTACCGCAAGGAATCGACGGCCACGGGCGTCCCGACGTGCTTCACCATGACCTGGATGCGTCCGAGCAGCTGAGCAGTTTTGGATAAGTTCTTTTCGAGCGCGACCCGTAGCGTGATGCACATGTTCAACGCCATCACGCAATCGCAGATTTACGTCCTCGACCAGGACGAGGCCCTCGACTTCTACGTCGGCAAGCTCGGCCTGGAGGTCAGCGCCGATGTGCAGCTGGGCTTCATGCGCTGGTTGACCGTCAGCGTCCCCGGCCATCCCGAACGCCAGATCCTGCTGGAGAAGCCGGGCGCCCCGGCCATGTCCGAGGAAACGGCCCAGCAAGTACGCGAGTTGGTGACCAAGGGTGCGATGGGCGGCTGGCTCATCCTCACCACGGACGACTGCCGCAAGACGTACGAGACGCTGCTGGCCCAAGGTGTCGAGTTCACCGAGGAGCCCACCGACCGCCCGTACGGAACCGACTGCGGCCTGCGCGACCCCTTCGGCAACCGCATCCGCTTCACCCAGCCGAAGGGCTGAACACCTGTTGCAGCTGGAAAACGGCAGGGGCCCGGCACCGCGAAACGCACGCGGTGCCGGGCCCCTGGGCGGTCGCGGTTGCCCCCAAGGCGTCATCCATGGTTGGCCAGGAAAACGGCACCCATGATCAGGAGGATTCCGCAGCCGAAGACCGCACCAATCCCGGGGTTTCTTCGCTGCACGACAGTCCGGCCGAGCATCCCCAGAACCGGAATCCAACCGGCCGCATAAACGATCCAGGCGATTTTCGGCATCACCGGACCGGAATCCGCCTTGAACAGCACCCATGCCACAAACACAAAGAGAGCTGGTGCAGCCCACAGGTTGCGCTCGATCGTTTCCTGACGTTCCGACAACGGAATCCCCCTGGCCCAATGAGTTTGCGCCTGTCGCGAACAGACGGGCCGTCACCACACTCCCTGAAGGCCCCACGCCCATCTTCGCGGCCTTGATCGCGGATATCCACACTGTTTCTTGACCGTCTCTTTGACTCGTCAGCGCGGCAGCACCACCCACGACTTGGTGCCTCGCTGCGACGGCTCCGCCTCGCAGGCACCCCATTCCCCACCCCAGTCGTCGACCACGGCCGCCAGCAGCCACAACGCCCGCCGCCGTCGCGTCTCGCAGAGCGTCGCCAGGTCACGATCACTGTGGCGTGGATGCTGGTCCCAGACGAGAAGGCGGACGGCGTCGTCCCGATGACGCAGGGAGACGTAGAGCTCCCACCCCGGGCTCATCCTGACGGTGACCGCGACGAGTTCGGCGACGGCATGGGTGGCGGGCCAGACGTACGGGCCGAGCCCGTTGGCCTCCAGCGCGGCGGAGACGGCGGTACGACCGACGAACGCACTGCGGACGTCACCGGGGAGCGTGAAGCTGAGGACGAGCCCGTGGCCGGAGCCGCCCGACCGAGGGGCGGGTTGCGGGGCCGGTCGCAGAGTGCGGTGGGAATACGGGGCCGGCGTGCGTGCCCCGGCAACGGCCGGGCAGAGTGCGGCGAGTGAATATGAGTGCATGACTGACTCCCCTGGTGCGGGTGGCGAGTTGGCGGCGTCTCTCTTTCGCATGGGCGCGCACGAGTGGCTCACGTTGTTGCGTTGTGGACGAGCAGTGGCCTGTCTCCCTGACGCGGGACCGCCCCTCCCAGGGCAGGAGGTTGCGGGCAGGACCGCGTGATGCACTTCCGGCTCGTCGGCGCTGTGTGAGCGGTGCACCACCTAAAGTAGCGCCATGAGGGCAAATTTACCCCGACCACCTGGAGAATGAACCCTTTCGTGGCAGCAGGGCGCGCGCACGCGGCAGACTGCCGGTGACCGCATGCGGAAAGGAACGGCATGGCAGCAAGGACGTCCCCCACCGAACGTCAGAAGCGGCTCGGCGCCGAGCTGCGGAAGATGCGCACTTCAGCCGACGTCTCCGCCGAGTTCGCGGCAGGTCTGCTCTGCGTGGACCGGGGCAAGATCTCGAACATCGAGTCGGGCACACGCCCCATCAGCTCGGAACGCCTGCGCACACTGGCCTGCAACTGTGCCTGCACCGACGAGAAGTACGTCGAGGCCCTGGCCGAGATGGCCCAGCCGAGCGGCCGCGGATGGTGGGAGAGATACCGGGGAGTGCTGCCCCAGGGGCTGCTCGACATCGCCGAGTTGGAGACGCACGCGGTGCGCATGCGAGCCGCGTACTCGATGCACATTCCGGGCCTGCTGCAGACCTCGGACCACGCTCTGGCGCTCTTCCGGGTGGTGATCCCCCAGCTGCCGGATCGGGAGATCGCGCTGCGACTGGCACATCGCGTGGAACGCCAGGGCGTTCTGGACGGCAATACGCCGACGCCGTACACAGGAATCGTGCACGAGGCTGCACTCCGCATGCAGTTCGGCGGCCGCGCCGTGGCGCGCGCTCAGCTCGACCACCTGCTGGAGAAGTCCGAACAGGCAAACATCACGCTGCTGGTCACCCCCTTCGAAGCAGGGGCCTTTCCGGGCGCTGGGCAGACCGTTCTCTACGCGGAGGGGCCGGTGCCTCAGCTGGACACCGTGCAGATCGACAACTCCCACGGACCACTGTTCGTCCACTCGGAAGCTCAGCTGGCGAAGTACCGGGCTCACCTGGACTGGATGGAGGAGATCGCACTGCCCCCGGACAAGTCGCGAGACTTCATCCGTGCCATCGCACGCCAACTCTGAGGAGGCGACAGATGTCGGACGTCCAGTGGGAAGACGCGTTCTGCGGAGAAGGGAACTCCTGCTACCGGATAGGAACGGATGAAGCAGGCAACAGCTACATCTCCATCAGCGGCGCGGAGGAGCACTTCCTCACCGACAGCCGCGAAGCGCTCCAGCAACTGATCCGCGACATCAAGGCCGGCAAGGCAGACCACCTGCTGTAGCCGCGCAACGACAGGGGCCCGGCACCGCGATCCGCTCGCGGTGCCGGGCCCCTGCTGTGGCGCGAATCCTCAGGAAGACGTGCCGCGCGGGAAGGAGACCTCCACGCGCCGGTTCTTCTTCCGACCTTCTTCCGAACTGTTGTCGGCGATCGGGTACTGCTCGCCGTAGCCACGGATCTCGAAGGTGACGGTCGACCCGAGATCCTTCACCAGCACCGTCTGCACGGCGTTGGCACGCTGCTTGGACAGCACGTCACCGTGGGCCGACGAACCGAGGTTGTCGGTGAAGCCGAAAACACGCACCTTGGTGGCGTTCTGCTTCTTGATCTCGGCGGCGATGGCAGCGATACGGGAGTTGGCCGCGGAACTCAGCTTGGCGCTGTCCTTGCCGAAGAGGACCTCGGCCTGGAGCGCGAACTTGATGTTCGCGTTGCTGTCCTCGCGTCGCTCCTCGCCGCCCATGTCCTCGACCACCTGGACGATGTCGAGAACCTTGGCGGGGGCGAGTGTGCCGCCCTCGGGCATCTTCAGGTCGGGGTCCTTGGGGTCCAGCGTGACCGGCGGAACTGATGTCGCCTCGGTGCCTGGGGGCACGCTCGGACCGTCGTCGGCGAACGCCGAGGCCGCTCCGAACAGCGTGGTGCTCACAACGACCACGGCTGCCGCGACGGTGAGTCCAGCAGCGCTGATGGGCTTCAGCCGGGTTTGAATCTGGGTCATGTCGGCCGTCACCCTGAGATCTTCAAGGAGGTCGTCGCAAACGTCGGCAGGGTGAAGTCGACCTCCGCCGTCGTGCTCGGAGGTGCCGGGAACTGCATGAAGATCGGGGTCGACTCACCCGGCGACACCGGGAGGATGTTGGTGGTGCAGAGACAACGACTCTCCGTGTCCCGGAGAACGTAGTAACGCTTCTTTCCTACCTTGTCCACCAGCGTCGCACCGGCCACGGAGTTCGGGTTCTTCGTGGCAATCGCAGTCTCCTGGCCGGCCCATGAACCGGAGTTCTGTGCCCGGTCGCTCACGTTCTTGATCTCGCCCTGAACCGTGACGAACCCTCCGGAGTCACGCTTCACCTGATTGATCACGAGGGTCAGTCCGCTTCCCCTGATCTCGGCGAGTTTCACATTCGGGTCCACGTTGTCCCCAGCAGCGGTGTCCTCCTTCTTCGCCGCCTTGTCCCCGTCCGAAGGCTTGGACGGCTCTGAGGACGGTGACGAACCGGCATCGTTCGTCTGCTCGCCCCCGCCGTCAGTGCCGCAACCCGTGACGGCCAGAGCCAGGGCGGCCGCCAAGGAGATCGCAGCCACTGCCCTTCGGGACTTGGTGGAGCACCGAATGCTCATGGATTCTGATTCCTTTACTCGTCGTTCGCCGTCAGTTGTCGACCAGGTGCACGTCGTAGAGAGTCTTACTCACCTTGGACCAGGGCGGTGGACTGGCGGGCTCGATTTCGAGCATCTCGCCGCCTCTGCAGGTGAAGAAGTACATGTCCTGGACGCCATCGTCGTTGAAGTCCACGGACTCCCAGTTGGGGCAGCGAAACTCGATGACAGCGGTGGCCTCGGCCTCGCCGACCACGTTCTCCGTGTCGCGAACGACCGGAGAGTCCACCGAGTCGTGCCCCTTGACCTCAACCCTGATCCGGTCCCGCTGACCACCGGGCATCGGATAGCAGCCCGTAACGGTTGCCCGATTCGCCGAAGCAAGCCCATAAGCCGCAGGGCAGCCGAGAACCGGGTGGGCATTCAGAAAAGGGTCCAGCATTTTCCCGGGCAACGAAGCGTAGAACGGCGCCCCGAACTGCTCACGAGTCTGCTGGGCAGCAGCCAGGGCCGCGGCATCCGCGGCCCCCTGGGCTCCATTACGCAAGGCCGAGGCCTTGCCGACGGCAAAGAATGCGAACGCGAGGAAGAGCAGGCCCGCCACCATCGCTACATAGATGGGGAAGGCCTGCCCTGCATCGGTACGAGTGCGACGTCGCATTACTTGGTCGCGATGGTGCCCACCAAGCCCTTGATCTTCTCGCTGATCGCGGAGCCGATGCCGGTCGCCACGATCGCACCGATGATCGCCACGACCACCAGGATGATGCCAAGGTACTCGAACGCCGTCTGGCCGCGGTCCTTGGCCTCGTAGCGCTTCTGGATGGCGCTGACGGTCGTGTTGGCCCAGCCCTGGACGCGGACGGCGGTCTTCAGGGTGATGTCCGACATGGGGTTCCCCTCCGGGTTCGGCCGACCGGTAACCGGCCGACTCGCACGTTTCGTTGGTGTCGCCCGCAGTACCGGCTTCCTCCTGGCCGGTACCGCTGGCGACATGAGAAACATACGGCGGCGGGACCTGTCGGCCGGAGGGTCCCAGGGCCCATTCCCGGGCCCAAACCGTCAGTTGGGCCTGCGGCACCGGCGCGCCCGGGGCCCCACGCCCCGCACGCATCCGCCTCGGCCCGCTCATCCGCTCAGCCATGGTGCCCACCGACCCCGCGCACCCCTGGTCCGGCTGTGTGCGCCGTGCCGAGCCAGCGTGCGATGGCCTCGCTGCGGCTGGCGCTGTGCAGCTTGGTGAAGATGCGGTTGATGTGGTTCTTGACCGTCTTCTCGCTGATGAAGCAGGTGGCGGCGATCTGCTGATTGCTCATGCCGGACGCGATCAGCTCCATGACCTCCACCTCCCGTGAACTCAGCCCGTACTGCTGCCTGTTGGGCGTCGCGCGTGGTTCCCTGTCCATGGAAGACTGTGCCATAACTGGTTGCAGATGCGAAAGACCCTGAGGTGTCCGGACCGGTCGCGCCGCAGGTGGAGACAGTTCGGGCTTGGGCATATGTGCAGGCGCACCGTGTTGCTGAACGGAACTCGGGGCGTGGCCGTCGTAGCCGGGCCCCTGGTACGGAACGCCCGTGGTCAGGGCCGCCCCGAGCCCTTCGGGAAGCGGTCGTCCCTGCGGGCCCGGACCCTGGCGCATGTGAGCGAGGAGTGCGTTCGCCGCAGTGGCCGTGAAGTGGGCGCGACCGTTCTTCGTGTCGCGTACGGCCTGCACCAGCTGGTCGGCCGTGAATTCGCCATGGACCAGATAGCCGCTCGCGCCCAGCCGCAGTGCCTCGTGGACGATCTCGTTCTCGCGGCTGTAGGTCAGCATCATCACGGGTGCGATCTGTACCAGGTGCGGCAGCGCGGAGATGCCGTCGACACCGGGCATCCGGACATCGAGCAGGACCACGTCCGGACGGTGCTGGACAGCCATGTCGTAGGCCTGGCGTCCATCCGCGGCCTCCGCGACGACCTCGATGTCCTCGCGGCCGGAGAGCAGAACGCCGAGGCCGGCCCGGACCACGGGGTTGTCGTCGGCGACGACGACCCTCAGAGCGTCGGGAGCGGCCATGGGCACCGCCGCGGGAAAGGGGGACATGGGCTCGGATGCCGCGGACTGCTGGGGGACGGGGAACGCGTTGGAGCTGGGCTCCGAGTTGAGCGGGGTGACGTGCGAGGACGTGTGCTGGGACGCGTGCTGTGCGGCCCAGTTCTGGCCCGACGCGCGGGAGACGTCGTCCGGCATCTGCGACCTCCTCTCAAGGGTCTATGGGGGGTGAGGGTGGAATCGGAGCGGTTCAGTCGGGCTGATCGGTGCCGGGAGCGGCCAGCAGTGCTGCGATCGGAAGCTCCAGACGGACCTCGGTGCCCTTGGCCGCCTGCCCCTTTCCGATACGGATGCGGGCGCCGATGGATGCGGCGCGCTCGACCATGCCCACCAGGCCGAAGTGGCCGGCGTGGCGGAGGTCGTCCAGAGTGATTCCGGTGGGCAGGCCTCGTCCGTCGTCGTACACGCTGACGCGCAGGACATCGCCCTTCACACCTGCGAGTACGACGAGGTAGGTGGGTTGTGCGTGGCGGTGCGCGTTCTCCATCGCCTCGGAGGCGATGGTGAGCAGCTGACGCGCGACAACCTGGGGGACGTGCGGTATCGGTGCGTCGTCGAGAAGCCGGAAGGTGGCGGTGAGTCCGTGCCGCCGCGTGAAGTCATCTGCTCGGGCGCGGAGTTCGCGTACGACGTTCACGCCTCCGTCGAGTCCGGACTCGCGGCGCAGGTCGGAGAGGAGCTCGCGGGACTCGGCGGCGGCCCGGCGGGCGGCACGGGCGACCAGTTCGGCCTGGTGCCTGACGGCGAGCGGGTCCATGCGGTCGGAGGAGCAGGCCAGGCCGTCGGCAGCGAGGGCCAGGCCGTGCAGGGTCTTGGCGACCGAGTCGTGCATCTCTCGGGCGAGGCGGGTGCGCTCGCCCTCGACGGCCTCGTTGACGGCGAGGCGGGCTCTGGTCTCGGTGAGGGCCTGACTGGCCGTCCCGAAGCGGAGGAGGAGATTGCGCAGGGTGACGCCGACGGCACCCGCGATCACGCAGAAACCGGGCAGCAGGAGCGCCGTGGCATCGGCGGGCTGCAGCTTCGGATCGGTTCCGTACACCCCGAGGACGATGACGATCTGGAGTGCGGCGAAGACCGCCGCACCGCGCCAGCCGTAGACGAGTCCGGCAAGCAGGGGGGTGCAGACGCTGACGTAGGCGAGGGTGGACTCGGGGCTTGCGGTGATCAGCAGCAAGGCGCCGAAGAAGGCGTCTATGCCCAGCAGCCAGGGGTGGCGCAGGAGTACGGGGCCGAAGCGTTCCCAGTCGCGGAACAGGACGTACGAGCCCATGAACGTGACGAGGATGGCCGAACCGATCAGCCAGGTGGCCAGCCCCGAGGCCGTGTGGCCGATGGCAAAGGGCGTGGCTATGGCGATCATCGCGAGCCGGAAGCCGAAGACCTGCCGGCACATCGCCTGGAGGGCGTTGAGCTGGATGGCGAACGCCGGGCGCGATCCGGGATCGGCGATGGCCCGGCGCACCTCCGCGTTCACTCCGGTCTGGATGCCGCCGAGTTGGAAAGCCATGGGCCTGTCACCTCCTTCTTCCCGTCCTGCCCGCCGTCCGCGTCGTTCACGTCATCGGTCCTAGAGGAAGCTGAGGTCGACGTTGGCTCCGTAGACGAAGCCGACGGTCAGCAGCACCAGGGTTCCGGGGAGAAGGAATGTGGTGACGGCAAAGGTCGCCTTGGGGACTGCCCTGGCCGCCTTCCTGCGAGCGTTCTGAGCATCCGTGCGCCGCATGTCGTTGGCGATCTGGATCAGCGTCTCCACGATCGGCGCACCGAGCTCCTCACCCTGCTGGAGCGTGGTCACGAACATCGCGACCTGCTCCGAGTCATTGCGCTTGCGCAGCTGCTCGAACGCCTCACGGCGGCTGACTCCCATGTCCATCTGGCGCAGTGTGATGCGGAGTTCGTCGGCCCACGGGCCCTCGTACTTCTCGGCGACGCGTCCCAGCGCCTGGCGGAAGCCGAGGCCCGCCGACACGACGACGGCGAGCACGTCGAGGAAGTCCGGGAGCGTCCGGTCGATGTGGTCGCGGCGGACGCGGACAGCCGACCAGAGGCCGACCTCCACCCAGAAAACACCGAAGGCGATCAGCACCAGGGAGAGAAAGAGCTGCCCGCGTATGATCATCGTGAACGCACCGAGCCCGCCGAGGGCGCCGTAGACGGCGCGTCGGGCAGCGTAGCGGTCGAGGGTCAGACCGCCCGGGTTACCAGCCATGTCGATCTGGCGGCGCTTCTTGTTGACGGCCTTCGGGCCCATCATCCGCAGGACCGCGGGCGCCCACCTCATGCCCAGCCGGTCGATGCCGGAGCCGACCGCGCTGGTGCGGGTCGAGCCGACCTCCAGTGCGATGGCCAGGTCACCGGGGAGCTTTGCGTCGGCCCGGTACATGCGGATGCCGGCGATGATGCCGTACACGGCCAGAGCCATGCCGCCCGCGAGCAGGAGGTCCATGTGTCCCCCGCCCATCAGACGTCGATCCGGGACAGACGGCGGATCACGATGAATCCGATCGCGTAGAGAGTGATGGCGATGACCACCGCGACCTGGCCGATGAAGGCACCGGTCATGCGGTCGAGGGCGCCTGGCATGACGGCGTTCATCAGGAGCATGGCGCCCAGGCCGAAGATGGGAACGGCGTAGGCGGTGACGGTGACCTGGGAGAGTTGGGTCTTGACCTCGCGTCGGGTCTCCTTGCGCTCCTCCAGCGTCTCGGTGAGGTTGCGCAGGGAGCTGACGACCGTACCGCCGGCCCGGTTGGACAGGACGAGGGTGGTGACGAGGACGACGAGTTCGCGGGAGGGAAGCCGATCGGTCAGCTCGCTCAGCGCGTCGTCGAGCGGTTCACCCACAGCGAGGCGTCGGGAGACCCTGGACAGTTCCTCGCCCGCCGGGTCCTCCATCTCGTCCGCCGCCATGCTGATGGAGGTGCGCAGCGCGAGGCCGGCCTGGGTGGCGTTGGCGAGGATACGGGCGAGCTCGGGAAGCTGGTTGATGAAGCGTTCGGTGCGCTTGGTCCGCTCCCAGTTCAGGAAGGCGTTGGTGCCCCAGAGGCCGATCAGGGCGGCGACCGGGCCGAAGAAGCTCGCGAGCATCGACGAGGCGATCATCCAGAGCCCGGCCATCGCGACGAGGGCGCTGACGAAGAACTCCCCCGGGGTGATGTCGAGGCCGGTGGCAGCCAGCTTGAGTTCGAGCTTCCGGCCGAGGCCGGTCTTGCGCAACCTGGCATCAAGGCCGCGGAACCGTCGGTGCCGCCCGGTCTCAGGAATCTGACCGGTGTACGACAGACGGTCCACCATGGCGTCCCGGTCGGCCTTGCCGCCGGAGTAGGCGTGCAGGCCCATGACGCCCGTGACGCCGGCGAGCAGCGTCACGCCGATGGTGAGAAGAGGAAGATTCGTCATGACACGTACCTAGTTGGCCTCTCGGGTGGCGAGCTGTTCGGCGGATTCGGCGACCCCGAAGGCCTGCGGGATGGGCTGGCTGGCCATGAAGAGGCGCTCGGCGATCTTGCGGGGGATCGGGAGGTAGTTGAACTCGCCGTTGATCCGCCCCTCGGCGTCCATCGGCTGGGCGTCGAACTTGGCGACCGTCACGATGCGGTAGGGGTCGCGCCCGTGCGAATCGAGGACGGCGATCTCGGTGATCTTTCGGGAACCGTCGGCGTGCCTGGTGAGCTGGACGATGACATCGACGGCGCTGTTGATCTGGTCGTGCAGCGCCTCGAACGGGATCTTGATCTCGGACATCGAGGCCAGGGTCTGCAGACGCATGAGCGCGTCCTCGGCGTTGTTGGCGTGGACGGTGGCGAGCGAGCCGTCGTGACCGGTCGACATCGCCTGGAGCATGTCGAGCGATTCGCCACCACGGACCTCACCCACGACGATGCGGTCGGGTCGCATACGAAGAGAGTTGCGGACCAGGTCACGGATGGTGATCTGGCCCTTCCCCTCGACGTTCGCCGGCCGGGACTCCAATCGGATGACGTGGCTCTGCTGGAGCTGGAGCTCGGCGGAGTCCTCGATGGTGACGATGCGCTCCCTGTCAGGGATCAGACCGGAGAGCGCGTTGAGGAGCGTCGTCTTCCCGGTGCCAGTGGCGCCGGAGACGATCACGTTGAGCTTGGCCTGGACAAGGCCGGACAACAGAATCAGCATCTGATCGTCGAGCGAGCCGACATTGATCATTTCCTGGAGCGTGAAGGCCCTCGGGAACCGTCGGATGGTGAGCGTCGCACCGGTCAGCGACAGCGGCGGGATGATCACGTTGACACGCTCACCACTGGGTAGACGCGCGTCGACCATGGGGTTCTGCTCGTCCACACGACGGTTGACCGTGGACACGATGCGCTCGATGGTCTGCATCAGCTGCTCGTGCGAACTGAAACGCATCGGCAGCTTCTCGACCTTGCCGCTGCGCTCGACGAAGATCTGGTCCGGCCCGTTCACCATGATTTCGGTGATCGACGCGTCTTCGAGGAGCGGTTCCAGAATGCCGAGCCCGAGGGCCTCGTCGACGACCCGGCGGATCAGCTGGGTGCGTTCGACAGTGGAGAGCACTGGGCCCTCACGGCTGATGATGTGGCTGAGTACACGCTCCAGCCTCGCTCGCCGGTCTGCGGCGGCGAGCGAGGACATTTCCGCCAGGTCGATCTCTTCGAGCAGCTTGGCGCGGTAGGTGGCCACCATGTGGCTGTCCTCCCGCGCCCCGCCGTTCTTCTCGGGGGCAGTCATGCGTGCCCGCAGACTCATTGCGTAACTCCTCGCTCAGACTTGCTTGTGGTGCTCCGGTTGTGCGATGCGGGCCCCGATCACCCTCGCGGCATGGTGGAACTGCGCTTGGCCCAACCCCAGTCGTCGATACCTGGAACGACGGAGGGGATCCTCACGCGGGTGGTGTAGGTCACGTCGCCGGACCCGCCGTGGCGGCTGAACTTCGAGTTCTTGTGGCTGCCGAGCCAGTCACTCATTGCCTCGCGGCCCGCCCGCTCGGAATCCCCACGCGGCACGTCCTGAGAGGCGGCGCGCGCCGCCGTGCGGGCGCCGGTGCCCGCCTGATTGGCGGCGTACGCTGCGACCCCCAACTGGATCGCGAAGAGACCCACCAGCAGCATCAGCGGGATGAAGCCCATGTACTCGAAGGCGACCTGCCCGCGGTCGCGGCGGGACGCAAAGGCCCTCCGGCCCGGTGTGTGCGTGCGCATGCTCATCGCTCGGCCTCCAACGGCGACGCGGCGTTGCCCTCGATGGTCATCGGCAGGTTGAAGACTCCGGGGACCAGGACCGGCACCCGCAGCTTCACCGTGGCCTTGTACAACCCGGACGAGTCATCGCACTTCGTCCGCTTCATCCCCTCCCGCCACACCTTCGGCAGGTTCTTCTCGGACGCGTCCCGGCAGGCATGACCCCGCGAGCCCTCCGAGATCGCCCCCGCGTGGGCTGCCTCGTCCGCCGCATTCGCCGCCAAAGAGAACGTGTAGCCGATCAACGCGCACTGCCAGAGCGCGACGCACAACAGGATGATCAGCGGCGTGACGCCCAGGAACTCGATCGCGGTCTGGCCCCGGTCACGCCCCCGGCCGACGAGGTGGACGCGCGTCCCACCCCGCGCCGGGGCGGCATCACCGTAACGCCTTCCCCGTATCTCCGTGTCTTTCGTCTCGGTTGCTGTCATTGGTCAACTTGCCCCCTGGGTCGTCTGCCGGTTCCGGGAGTCGCCGCCGCGGTCGCGTCGGCGACCGATCGAGCCTCGGTCGTTCTTGAACTTCGCGATGCTCTTCGCACCGTTCTTTTCCGCCTTCTCAGGAACCTTGACGATGCCGAGCTCGCCCGCAAGGGCCCAGAGGGCCTGTTTGACCGTGCTCTTGGAGTCGAGTTCATGCAGTCGGCCCGCGTCGACGACGGCCTGGAGTTCCTTGAAGTTCGCGGGAACGGCGGTGTTGGCCGTCGTGGTCCCGGTGATCTTCTCGATCAGCTGCGGCTGGATCTCGGTGCTGCGGATGAAGCGGTTGACAAGCGTGACCGTGTCCTCGGCCTTGCGGATCTGGAGCCGTTCCCACATCCGTACGACCCGCTTCGCACCACGCACCGCGATCACATCGGGTGTGGTGACCAGCAGTGCCGTGTCGGCCATCTCGATGGCCGCCGCGCTGGCGCCCTGGAGCTGGCTGCCGCAGTCGATCACCACGACCTCGTAGCGCGAGCGCAGGGCGCTGACGATCTGCCGGGCCGAGCGGTCGCTGACCTCCTCGGCGCTCTCGCCCTCGTTGGGGGCCAGCAGCAGCGCCAGGCCGGTGCCGTGACTGAACACGGCATCGGACAGGACGCGTGGCGATATGTCGTTGATCGTCGACAGGTCGACGATGGAACGCCGGAACTGCACATCGAGGTACGAGCCGATGTCGCCGGTCTGGAGGTCCAGGTCGACCAGGGCGACGTTGCGCCCGGATGTCTGCGCCGCCAGGGCGATCTGTACGGCGGTGACGGTGGCGCCCACACCGCCCTTGGCGCCGCTGACCGTGACGACCGTACCGCCGGGACCGGTGAAGACATCGGCCCCGGTGGTCAGGTGGCGGCGGACTCCGACGGACCACTGGGCCGCGGATTGAACCCTGTTGGCCAATTCTTCGTAGCTCAGGGGGAGGGTGACGACACCGCGCGCACCCGACTCCATCGCGGACGAGAACAGACCGGGGGTGACATCGGCGGTGATCAGCACGACCCCGATGGCGGGGAAGCGCAGGGAGACCTCCCGGATCAGTTCCAGCGCCGGCACCGGTCCGATCCGCTCGTGGACCAGCACGACCTCGGGCAGATCGTCCAGCGACTCGCCCGCGAGGCGGGCGAGGGTGTCGATCAGCTGGGTCGAGTCGGTGACCGGAGCGGCCGGCTCTGCGTCGGGGAGCTGGCTGAGCAGGGTGGTGACGGATCTGGCCGCGTCGACGTCACCGACGGCCGGGACGATCCTCGTGGTCATTCGATCCTCACTTGTCCTTGTCGAGCGTGTAGGTGCGGTCGCCCGGACGGATGGTGCTGTCGCTGCCGGAGGCGATGAGCGCGAGGCGTACGTGCTCCGCGAAGGACTCGGCGTAGGCGATGCGCTGGGTGTCGAGCGTGTTGAGCGCGAAGGTGATCGGGACGGCCTCGGTGCCCATGTTGGACTTGCCGTCGCTGCTGGGCTCCAGAGCGGTCAGCTTGCCGACGTCCAGCACCTTGGCGTTGGAGACGATGACCTTCGACTGGGACGCCTGACCGTCATTTTCACCGGCAAAGGTGGCGTAGATGTTGACGGTGGCACCGGGGGTGATCTTGCCCGCGACACCGGTCGCCGCGTCGATCATGATGGCGATCTCCTGTTCCCCGGGCTGGAGTTCGGGGCGGCGCTGCATCATGTCGGACTGGAGGAGCGAGCCCTTGCGCAGCTGGGTGACGGCGATCTTGCCGTTGACCTCGGAGAGGTCCGTCACCGCGTTGCCGGACAGCCAGCGCTTGGGCATCGAGATCTTTTCGAACTGCCCCGAGGACAGGGCGGTATAGGGGGCTACATCGGACTTCAGCTGGTAGGCCGAGACCTCCGGCCCGACCTTGGAATTGACGTCGCTGATCACCGAGAGCACGCCGGCGAAGGCGCCGAAGGCGCACAGAACCGACAAAAGCAGGAGTATCACGCCGCGGCGCTGACGGGAGTTCATGGGCCGGACAACCTCGTTCAATTCGGATGCGTGGGGCAGCGGACGGAAGGGCGTCTACGGAGGAAAAGCGGAAGCGCTGGGACTGCGGTGGCGCTAGGACTGCGGTGGTGCGAGCGCTCCTTGGCTGAGGACACCGGCTGGGTGCTTTCGGTTCTCCGCCGCGGGTAGCGGGGAGGAGCAGAACCCGCAGCGGTCACCGATGAGTTCCATTCCGCACCAGTGGCAGCTCTCCCGGCGCACCGAGGACACCAACTGGTACAGGACGGAGATGTCTGGCAGATAGGCGGCGAATTCCACCAGTTTCCCGGTTCCCCACCATGCGGAGGAATCGGACGGGAGTTCGGACTCGTGAATGGACTGGACCTTCCACGCGGGCGCGAGGGTCTCCTTCACCCACTCGGACTGGGACTGCCCCTTGGCGGTCATCAGATGAGTGGCGAATTCGGGGCCGGTCGGGAGTTCCGCCTTCGGGCCGACCTTGACGAGCTGTGGTTCGGGCCCCGTGACCACGGCGAACTGGGAGCCGGGCACCCAGGACTTGGCATGGGTCCTGAGGTCGACGGGGATCCGGTCGAACTTGGTGACCGAGTGGAGCAGGGCGCCCGCGTGGATGTAGTGCGCCAGCAGCCGGGCGGCGGAGGCTACCACTCCGGGGCTGAAGTCACAGATGGACAACTGGCGCAACTGCCGCACGAGTACGGCCACGCCGAGCGGTGGCAGGTCGGTCTTCACCAGGGCGATGCGGTCGCTCTCCAGGACCGAGCGGACGGAGTAGAGCCGACGCTCGTGGGCGGGCGAGATGGCGCTCGGATAGACGGCGACGACATAGCCGTGCTGTTCGAGCAGCACGTGCATGTCACCGATGGCCATGTCCAGCGCCTGGGCATCCGGAGCCTGCAACAGGGCGGCTGTCGGTGTCTGCTGATCGGTCGGAGGTAGTACCAAGTCAGCACTGGTCACTGCTATTGCGGTCGGCACGCTGTTCCCCGTTTCGGCTTCCGGCCGGACGCCGGTCATGACGTCGGCCGCAATCGCTCCTGCTCCGCGGTTCTGCCTCAGCACTTTATCCACGTCTTACCTGGCAGAGAACACTTTTCGGAGGCCAGTCCGACAACGTGTGCGAGGCGCCCGCGTAACGCCCCGGTGCTAAATCGGATCAAATCGAAAATCGTCAACTTCTGTACAACTGCGGAGGGTTACCGATACACCTTCCGGTCACCCGGGCCCCGAATTCATCGCCGCACGTCAGCGCGGATGCGGAACCTGCCGCGCCGACCCCCCGTGGAGGCCGGGCGGTCACTGTCCGAGCACTCCGGGCGCTTCACCCGCACGGGGTCCGACACGGCCGCACGAGGTCAACAAAACGTCAATTCACAGGGAAGCCGAGGCCGGTTCGGGGCCCAAGCGGAGGCTCCCGCACCCCGTCGCGGGGCCGGTTCGGAAGCGACCGGGCAGACGCGGTCGTCGCAGGTCCCGTTGCCAGAGGTCTTGACAACTCGATTGGTCTGGACCAGTTTTGTCGGCCAGCGGTGGCCACCGTTCCTCAACTCCACATCCCCTTCTCCTGCCCGTCACCTTCCGGACGGCCCGAGTACCGCCGGTCCACCCCGCCGGCTGTCGTACGGGTACCCCGGCAGGCATCCCCGACTCCCCACGGAGGCAGCAAGTGGAACCTTCCCCCGTCAACGGCCACAGAATCCGCAGGCGCTACAACCGTCCCCTCGTCGGCGCCGTCGCGGCCGTTCTCGCGGCCGGCGCGCTGACTGCCACGGGGCTCGCCGGAAATGCCCAGGCGGCCGACATCAATGTCGCCAAGAACGCGGGCTTCGAGTCCGGGCTCGCCAACTGGACCTGTTCCGGCGGCAGCGGCGCTGCCGTCTCCTCCCCCGTGCACGGTGGCACCGCCGCACTCAAGGCCACCCCGTCCGGCCAGGACACCGCGAAGTGCACCCAGACCGTGGCCGTGAAGCCCGACTCGACGTACACGCTCAGCTCCTGGGTGCAGGGCGGGTACGCGTACCTCGGCGCCAGCGGCACCGGAACCACCGACGTGTCGACCTGGTCCCCCGGCTCCGGCAACTGGACGCAACTCACCACCAGCTTCAGGACCGGGCCCAACACCACCTCGGTCCAGGTCTACACGCACGGCTGGTACGGGCAGGCCGCCTATCTGGTGGACGACGTCTCGGTCAACGGCCCCGACGGCGGGGGCGGCACCGACCCGGATCCGACCGTCCCGTCCGCCCCGGCCGGGCTCGCGGTCGGCACGACCACCTCCTCCTCCGTGGCCCTGTCCTGGAACGCGGTCTCCGGCGCGACCGGCTACACCGTCTACCGGGACGGCGCGAAGGCGACCACCACGACCGGGAACTCCGCTACGGTCACGGGGCTGGCCGCCGACACGGCATACCAGTTCTCGGTGACCGCCACCAACGCGGCCGCCGAGTCCGTCAAGTCCGCGACGGTCAGCGGCCGTACGGCCAAGGAGGGCGGCGGCAACCCCAACCCCGGCACCTCCGTCCCCAAGCACGCGGTGACCGGCTACTGGCAGAACTTCAACAACGGCGCGACCGTCCAGAAGCTCAGCGACGTGCCCGCGAACTACGACATCATCGCGGTCTCCTTCGCCGACGCCACCGGCACACCGGGCGCCGTCTCCTTCAACCTGGACACGGCCGGCCTGAACGGCTACACCGTCGACCAGTTCAAGGCCGACATCAAGGCGAAGCAGGCGGCCGGGAAGAACGTCGTCATCTCGGTCGGCGGCGAGAAGGGCTCCGTCTCGGTCAACAGCGACGCCTCCGCCACCAACTTCGCCAACTCGCTCTACTCGCTGATCCAGGAGTACGGCTTCAACGGCGTCGACATCGACCTGGAGAACGGCCTCAACTCCACGTACATGACGAAGGCGCTGCGCTCGCTGTCGCAGAAGGCGGGCTCCGGCCTCGTCATCACGATGGCCCCGCAGACCATCGACATGCAGTCCACCGCCGGTGAGTACTTCAAGACGGCGCTCGGCATCAAGGACATCCTGACCGTCGTCAACATGCAGTACTACAACAGCGGTTCGATGCTTGGCTGCGACGGCAAGGTCTACTCGCAGGGCTCGGTGGACTTCCTCACCGCGCTCGCCTGCATCCAGCTGGAGGGCGGCCTCGACCCGTCACAGGTCGGCCTCGGTGTGCCCGCCTCCACGAGCGCCGCGGGCGGCGGCTACGTATCGCCGTCGGTCGTGAACGCGGCCCTGGACTGCCTGGCCAAGGGCACCAACTGCGGTTCGTTCAAGCCCTCGAAGACCTACCCGGGTGTGCGCGGGGCCATGACCTGGTCGACCAACTGGGACGCCAAGTCGGGCAACGCCTGGTCGAACGCGGTGGGCCCGCACGTGCACGGCCTGCCGTAGCCGGTACTGCCCGGCCGGCAGCCGCACGGCCGGCATCAGTGACCAGCAGCGCCGCCGCTCCCCCGGCGGCGCTGCTGCACGTTCCGGGTCCGGTGGCCGTCCCGGGCCTGTCCCGGACCCGCAACAGGCTGTCCGGGACTGCCGACATTCCATGGCCGTTCGGAGATGTTCGTGGCACCGTTGTCTGGCGCGGTGGCGGTGCGACAGGGGGAGGGACATGGCCGGGGCGCGGATTCAGACGTTGGGCGGGGACGATCCGGCGGTGCTCGGACCGTACCGGCTGATCGGGCGGCTTTCGTCGGGCGGTATGGGGCGGATCTACCTCGCCCGGAGCGGTGCCCGGAGCGACGGGCGGGGCAGCGGGGAACTCGTCGCGGTGAAGACCCTGCTGGCCGAGGGCGAGATCAGCGACATCGACCGGCGCCGGTTCGCCCGCGAGGTGTCGCTGGCGCAGCGGGTCGACAGCGCGCACACGGCGCGGGTACGGGAGGCGGACCCGCGGGCCGAGCGGCCCTGGATGGCCATCGAGTACATCGCGGCGCCGCCGCTGTCCGAACTGGTGCGTGCCTGCGGGGTGTTGCCCGCGTCGGCCGTACGGTGGGTGGCGGCCGGCACGGCGAAGGCGCTGGTCGCCCTGCACGGGGCGGGCATCGTGCACCGCGATGTGAAGCCGCAGAACGTGCTGCTGCCGCTGGACGGTCCCCGGCTGATCGACTTCGGCATCTCGCACGCCAACGACCTCACCCGGACCAGTCTCACGCTGGGCACGATCGCCTTCACCTCGCCCGAGCAGGCGCGCGGGGAGCCGTCGACGGTCGCCTCGGACATGTACTCGCTCGGTGCCACGCTCTTCATGCTGGCCACCGGGCGCCCTCCGTACAGCCGGGACGGCGACACCCTGCGGTTGCTGGCCAGGGTCCAGCGCGGCGAGCTCGACCTCGGCGGGCTGCCGAAGGAGCTGGTCGAGACGGTCCGCCCGTGCCTGGCCGCGGATCCGGGGCAGCGGCCGGCCCCCGCCGAACTGCTCGCCCGGTTCCGCAGGGACCAGGCCGGGCTGCCGGCCACGGACAGCGGGGTGCGGTGGCTGCCGCCGAAGTGGTCGGCGCTGATCGGGGAGTACGCGGCCCAGGGCCAGGCGCTCGCGTCGGGACGCCCGTTCGATCCGGCGGCGGGGGGCGATGACCAGCCCACCGGCATGGTGCCGCCGCCGGGCCCCACCCGGATGTACACCGCGGACCGCGAGGCGCAGCTGCGGGAGCGCGAGCGGGCCGCGCGGGAACGGGAGCGGGCGGCGGAGGAACACGAGCGGGCGGAACGCGAGCGCGCGGAGAAGCGCGCGGCGCGGGAGCAGGCGGAACGGGAGCAGGCGGAACGGGAGCAGACTGAACGGGAGCAGGCGGAACGGAAGCAGACTGAACGGGCCGCGCAAGAACGAGCCCAACGGGAGCGGGCCCAGCGGGAGCAGGCCCAGCAGGCGGCCCGTGCCCGTGCCCGTGGAGCTCAGGCGCGGGCGGCCTCGTCCACCCCGGGCGCGACGCGCCCGACGCCCGCGCCGGCCGCTTCTTCGGGCGGGTCGTCGGGGTGGGGCTGGCTGATCGCCGTGGCCGCCGTCATCGCGCTCTTGTTCTGGCAGCCCTGGGCTACGTCGGGGAGCGGGAGCGCAAGCGGCGGGAGCCGTTCCGGCGTCACCGGATCCGGCGCCGTCACCTCCGGCAACGACCTCGGCACGCACACGGACGGCAGCGACACCGGCTCCGACTCCGACTCCGACAGCACCAGCAACAGCACCTATGGCTCCGGCAGCGGCGCCGAGGAGTCATCGCCCACTCCCACCCCCACACCGACGCCCACCCCGGACACCACCGACCGGGCGTTCGCCGCAGTGCGTGCCGGTGACTGTCTCGACGTGTACAACGCCGGGCACGACAACATGAGCGCCAGGACTCCGGTCCGGGTGGGCTGCCGGGCGTCCAATGCCTACATGCACGTCAACCGTGTCAGCACCGCCGCCGGGGCCGGCAGCTCCTGCGACAGCGGGCCGGGCTTCACCTGGTGGCGCAAGGCAGGTGCGGACGGTGTCGAGCGGACGCTCTGCCTCGACCGGGTGTACCAGGTGGGCCAGTGCTTCCCCGCGCAGGTCAAGGGGGCCACCAACGCGGATCTGACGGTGGTGTGGGACTGCGGCGCGTCGACCGTGCCCCGGGCCGGCCAGTCGATCCTCCGGATCACCGGCTACTACCGGGCGCCCGCGGCGGGCACGAAATGGACCTGTCCGGCCGGGCGTGGCGAGCGGTTCTGGTACTGGCCGGTGAACAACGGCCGGAGCATCATCTGCGCCTCGGCGGCCTGAACCGGAACGGCACCCCGGCCCCGGGGCCCTAGATCACCAGGCTCAGCAGCGCCGCCACCACGAACCCCGCGACCGACAGGACCGTCTCCAGGACCGTCCAGGACTTCAGGGTGTCGCGTTCGGAGATGCCGAAGTACTTCGACACCATCCAGAAGCCGCCGTCGTTCACGTGCGAGGCGAAGATCGAGCCGGCCGAGATCGCCATGATGATCAGTGCGAGATGCGCCTGCGACAGGTCCTGGCCCTCGACCAGCGGGACGACGATGCCCGCGGTGGTGACGATGGCGACGGTCGCCGAGCCCTGGGCGACGCGCAGGACCACCGAGATCAGCCAGGCGAGCAGGATGACCGGCAGGCCGACGTCGTTGAAGGTCCTGGCGAGCGCGTCCGCGATGCCGCTCGCCTTGAGGACGGCGCCGAACACACCGCCCGCGCCGACCACCAGCAGGATGTTGCCGACCGGCTTCAGGGACGAGGTGGACACCGATTCCAGGGACTTGCGGGACCAGCCGCGGCGGATGCCCAGCAGGTAGTACGCCAGCACCAGCGCGATCGTCAGGGCGACGAAGGGGTTGCCGAAGAACTCGATGACGGAGCGCGGCGTGGAGGGGTCCAGCGCGATGGAGGAGAACGTCGCGGCGAGGATCAGCACCAGCGGGGTGCCGATGATCGTGAGTACGGTGGAGAGCGCGACCGGTTCCTCGCGCGGGGTGACCCCGGCGGCCCGCTGCTCGGCGACGACCGCCGCCCTGGCCTCCTCGGCGGCCTCGACCATGTCCTGCGGGACCGGGACGAAGATCCGCTTCCCGATCCACGCGGCGTAGCCCCAGGCGGCGAGTACGGACGGGATGCCGACGACGACGCCCATCAGGATGACCCAGCCGAGGGAGACGTGGAAGAGTCCGGCGGCGGCGACCGGGCCCGGGTGCGGCGGCAGGAACGCGTGGGTCATGGACAGGCCCGCCAGCAGCGGCATCGCGTAGAGCAGGATCGACTTGCCGGACCGTTTGGCGGCGGCGTACACGATCGGCGCGAGGACGAAGATGCCGACGTCGAAGAAGACCGGGATGCCGAAGATGAGGCCGGTGAGACCCATGGCGAGCGGGGCCCGCTTCTCGCCGAAGAGGTTCAGCAGCCGGGTGCTCAACACCTCGGCGCCGCCGGAGACTTCGAGGATCGAGCCGAGCATCGTGCCGAGGCCGATGATGATCGCCACGTGGCCGAGGATGCCGCCCATGCCGGATTCGATGACGGAGACGGCGGCGGACTTCTGGACCGTACCGAAGAGTTCGGTGACGGAGAGTCCGGCGCCCAGGCCGACGGCTATGGAGACGGCGAGCAGCGCGACGAACGGCTGCAGTCTGACCTTGATGATCAGGAAGAGGAGGAGGGCTATACCGAGGGCGGCGACGGTCAGCAGACCGGCGGTGCCGTCGATCAGCGGGAGTATCCCACCGGTGTGCGGTGGTGTCTCGGCCGGTGGTGGGGTTGCGGCGAGCAGCATGCGTAACTCCGTTGTCGGAGACGGGGTTCCGGGTGTGGGGGAGCGCGGCACGGCGCCCCCATGGGGTGGGGCGCCGTGCCGTGCGCGGTGGTGCGGCGGTGCGGGTGCGGCAAGTGGATCAGCTGGTTCAGCCGAGGACCGCGAGCGCGTCGATCTCGATGAGCAGGCCCTTGGGGAGGCCGACGTAGACCGTCGTGCGGGCGGCGGGGGCGGCCTTGAGGTTCTGCTCGCCGAAGTAGGAGTTGTAGATCTCGTTCATCTCGGCGAAGTGGTCCACGTCCGTGAGGTAGACGCGCATCATCATCACGTCGTCCCAGCTCGCGCCGCCCTCCTCCAGGATCGCCTTGACGTTGGCGAAGGTCTGGAGGGTCTGCTCGCGCAGGGTCGGGCCGGCGGGGGTCGGGGCCTGGCCCTCCACGGCGGGCAGGAAGCCGACCTGGCCGGCGACCTGGAGGATGTTCCCCTTCTTCACGCCGTGCGAGAACTTCGCGGGGGGCGTGGTGTGGGTGCTCGGGGTGAGGGCGATCTTCTCGGTCATGGCTTTCAGGCTTTCTTGGGTCGGGTGGTGCCGGAGTACTCCCGGCTGATGGAGTCGGCGGTGCGGCGCACCAGCGGGAGCAGGGTGAGGAGTTCCTCGGCCGTGACGACGACATTGGGCGCGGAGACCGACATCGCGGCGACGACCCGCCCGTCCGCCCCCCGGATGGGGGCGCCGACGCAGTTGATGGACTCCTCGTGGCCACCGAGGTCGGTGGCCCAGCCCTGTTCGCGGACGACGGTGAGCTCCTTGAGGAAGGCACCGGCGTTCGGGGTCGAACGGGACGTGTACATGGGGTAGTCGAGCTTCTCGGCGACGGCGCGCCGCTCGGGCTCGGAGAGGTCGGCGAGGAGCAGCTTCGCGACGGCGGCGACGGTGATCGCGACGGGCTTGCCGATCCGCGAGTACATCCTGACCGGGTAGCGGCTCTCGACCTTGTCGATGTACAGGACCTCCTGCTCCTCGTACACCGCGAGATGCACGGTGTGCCCGCAGCTCTCGTTGAGTTCGACGAGGTGGGGGTGGGCGATCTCCCGTACGTCGAGGTTCTCCACGGCCTCCTGCGCGAGGGCGAAGAGGCGGGCGCCGAGGCGGTAGCGCTGGTCCTGCTGGCGGTAGACGAGGCCGTGCTCGTGGAGCGTACGGAGCAGGCGCAGCGCCGTGGACTTGTGGACGCCGAGCCGCTCGGCGACCTGGCCGAGGTCTGCGGGCCCCTGGGCGAGCAGCGGCAGGATGCTCAGCGCCCGGTCGACGGTCTGACTCATGTCGTACGTACCTCCTGGTCGTCCCCCGTCCACCCGGGGCCGAGACGAAGTCTCCCCCAGGCCTCGTCGTCCAGTGCGGCAAGGGAGTCGGCGTGCGCACGGGCCGGCGGGGCGGTGAGGTCGCCGGGGACGGTGAGGACGGCGGCGGCCATGAGGTGGCCGTGCCGGACGCGGTCGCGTACGGGGAGGTCGCGCAGGGTGGCGGAGAGGAACCCGGCGGCGAAGGCGTCGCCCGCGCCGACGGGGGCGACGACGTCCACCCGGAGGGCGGGGACGGTGGTGATGTCGGCGGCGTCCTGGGTGTCGGCGGTGCCCGAGAAGACCGTCGCACCCTCCGCGCCCCGCTTCACGACCAGGGTGGCCGGCTCCGGCAGCGCGGCCCGGATCGCCGCCGCACCGGTCACCCCCCAGGCCTCCTCCGCCTCGTCCTCGCCGACGAAGACCAGGTCGCTGCGGCGGGCCAGGTCGAGGAGCACCTCGGGGGACGCGTCGGCGTCGCGCCACAGGCCCGGCCGGTGGTTGACGTCGAAGGAGATCAGCGGGCGGCCGGGGCGGGGCGCGGTCAGGTCGTGGAGCAGGGCCAGGCAGTCGGCGGAGAGCGCCGCGGTGATGCCGGACAGGTGCAGGACGCGGGTCGCGGGGAGTGTGGCGTACGGGATGTTGTCCGGGGACATCGCGGAGGCGGCGGAGCCGGCCCGGTAGTAGGCGACCTCGTGCACATCGGTGGCCCGGTCGGTCGCGGTCCGGAAGTAGATGCCGGTGGGCCGGGACGGATCGCGCCGCACGCCGGAGGTGTCGACCCCGTAGCCGGCGATCGCCTCGACGAGGTGGTCGCCGAAGCCGTCCGCGCCGACCCGGCTGACCCAGGCCGCCCGGTGGCCCGCGGCGGCCAGTGCGCAGGCGACGTTGGACTCGGCGCCGCCGATGCCGCGGCCGAAGGACGGTACGTCGGCGAGGCGTCCGGGCTGCGACGGCAGGAACGTCACCATGGACTCGCCGAGGCACACAACTTCGGCGGCCGTGGCGGCGTCGGCGGTCCTGGCCGGGGTTCCGGACACTCGGGGCTCCTCGCGGTTCGGTGGTGCGGTTCGGGGCGCGGCGGGGGTTGCACGCCATTGACCCGGCGTCGGCTCGGATGTTAGACAGCGTCAAGCGATATACGCAATGGGTGTTGCACATGATGCAACGACGACTTCGATCGAGGAGGCCCCCTTGGCCGCCGACCGTCCTGTGTCCGGACTCGCCGACGAGCTGGTCGACCACCGCTTCAAGGCACTCCCGCCCGACGCGGAGGGCCTGACCGTCGGCGCCCTCGCCGCCGAGCGCCGCAACCTCTTCACGGGTGGCTTCACCACCCCGGTGCTCGCCCTGTCCGCGGAGTCGGTCGAACACAACCTCGCCCTCCTGGAGACGTACGCGGAGCGCCACGGGCTCGCCTTCGCCCCGCACGGCAAGACCTCCATGTCCCCGCAGCTCTTCGCCCGCCAGCTGGAGTACGGCGCCTGGGGCATCACCGCGGCCGTGCCGCACCAGGCGCGGGTCTACCGGGCGTACGGGATCCGGCGGATCTTCCTCGCCAACGAACTCGTCGACTCCCCGGCCCTGCGCTGGCTCGCCGCCGAGCTGGACTCCGACCCGGAGTTCCGCTTCGTCTGTTACGTCGACTCGGTGCGCGGCGTGGAGTTGATGGACGAGGCGCTGCGCGCGGCGGGCGCCTCCCGCCCCGTGGACGTGGTGGTGGAGCTGGGCGCGGGCGAGGGCGCGCGCACCGGCGCCCGTACCGAGGCCGACTGCGTGGCGGTGGCCGACGCGGTGGCGGCGGCCGGGACGCTGCGCCTGGTGGGCGTGGCCGGTTACGAGGGCGAGGTGCCCGACGCGTCCGCCGAGCGGGTACGGGCCTGGCTGGACCGGCTCGTCGCGCTGGCCGTCGACCTCGACCGGGCGGAGCGCTTCGCGGCCGGCGAGCAGATCGTGATCAGTGCGGGCGGCAGTGCGTGGTTCGACGCGGTGGCGGAGGTGTTCGCGCGGATCCCGGAGCTCTCCGCGCCGGTGTTGAAGCTGCTGCGCTCGGGCGCCTATGTCTCGCACGACGACGGCCACTACCGCCATCTGACCCCGTTCAACCGGGTGCCGGAGGAGGGGGCGCTGCAGCCCGCCTTCCGGCTGTGGGCGCAGGTCGTGTCGCGCCCGACGGACGAGCAGGCGTTCCTCAACGCGGGCAAGCGGGACGCGGCGTACGACCTCGACCTGCCCGAGGCGCAGGTCGTGCAGTCCGGCCGGGACGGCACGGTGCGGCCCGCGACGGGCGTCTCGGTGACCGGTCTCTCCGACCAGCACGCGTGGGTGCGTACCGAGCCGGGTGCGGAGCTGGAGGTGGGTGACTGGGTGGGGATGGGCCTGTCGCACCCGTGCACCAGCTTCGACAAGTGGCAGCTGATTCCGCTGGTCGCGGCGGACGGGACGGTCACGGACTACATCCGTACGTTCTTCTGATCCCTGCCGATCACCGCTGGTGCCTGCTGGTCCCTGGTGGTCCCTGCGTTCGGCCGACTGCGGGTGGGGGTGCGGGAGCTGCCCTGCGGAGCTGTTCCCCTGCCCCGCCCCTTCCCGTAACCGGGGGCCCGAGATGCCCCTTGCCCACCGAGGGGCCTGAGACACCTCTCGCCCGCCGAGAGGCCTGAGACGCTCCTTGCTCACCGAGGGGCTTGAACTGGAGCCCCCATGGACCTGGTCATCCGTAACGCCCACGTCGTCGACGGCACCGGCGCCCCCCGCCGCCGTGCCGATGTGGCCGTCGTCGACGGCCGGATCGCCGAGATCCGTCCCGAGGGCGCCCCCGGCCCTCGCCCCTCCGCCCGCCGGACGCTCGACGCCGACGGGCTCGTCCTCTCCCCCGGCTTCATCGACATGCACGCGCACAGCGATCTCGCGCTGCTCCGCGACCCCGACCACAGCGCCAAGGCCGCGCAGGGCGTCACGCTCGAAGTCCTCGGCCAGGACGGGCTGTCGTACGCCCCGGTCGACGACCGGACGCTCGCCGAGGTCCGCCGTTCCATCACCGGCTGGAACGGAAACGGCGACGACATCGACTTCGACTGGCGCACGGTCGGCGAGTACCTGGACCGGCTGGACCGCAACTTCGACGGCCGGGGCATCGCGGTCAACGCCGCCTATCTGATCCCGCAGGGCACGGTCCGGATGTACGCGGTCGGCTGGGAGGACCGCCCGGCCACCGGGGCCGAGCTGGACCGGATGAAGGAGCTCGTCGCCCAGGGCATGGCGGAAGGCGCGGTCGGCATGTCGTCCGGGCTCACGTACACCCCCGGCATGTACGCCGACGACGCCGAACTCACCGAGCTGTGCCGGGTGGTGGCCGAGTACGACGGCTACTACTGCCCGCACCACCGCTCGTACGGGGCGGGGGCGCTCGGCGCGTACGAGGAGATGGTGCAGCTCACCAGGAACGCGGGCTGCGCCCTCCATCTCGCCCACGCCACCATGAACTTCGGCGTGAACAAGGGCAGGGCCCCCGAACTGCTCGCCCTGCTCGACCACGCCCTCGACGCGGGCGCCGACATCTCCCTCGACACCTACCCGTACACGCCCGGCTGCACGACCCTCGTCGCGATGCTGCCGAGCTGGGCGAGCGAGGGCGGGCCCGAGTCGGCGCTCACCCGCCTCGCCGACGACGCCACGGCGGAACGGATCCGGCACCACATGGAGGTGCTGGGCTCGGACGGCTGCCACGGCGTGCCGATCGAGTGGGACACCATCGAGATCTCGGGGGTCGGCGTCCCCGCCCTCGCCGACCATGTCGGGCGTACGGTGGCCGAGTCCGCGCGGCTGCGCGGCGAGGCGCCCTGGGCGACCGCGCGCAGGCTGCTCGTCGAGGACCGGCTCGGCTCGACGATCCTCCAGCACGTGGGCCACGAGGAGAACGTGCGGCAGATCATGCGCCACCGGGTGCACACCGGAGGCAGCGACGGCATCCTCCAGGGCGACAAGCCGCACCCGCGCGCCTACGGCACGTTCCCGCAGTATCTCGGCCGGTACGCAAGGGAGTTGGGCACTTTGTCGCTGGAGGAGTGCGTCGCCCACCTCACCTCGCGCCCGGCACACCGGCTGCGTCTGGCCGACCGGGGGTACGTCCACGAGGGCTACCGTGCCGACCTGGTCCTCTTCGACCCGGAGACGGTGGCGGCGGGCTCGACGTTCGAGGAGCCGCGCACGCTGCCGGCCGGCATCCCGCACGTGCTGATCGACGGCCGGTTCGTCATCGAGGACGGCCGCCGCACCCAGGTACTGGCGGGCCGGGCCGTACGGGGAACGGGTCGCGCCGCCGGGTAACGCGTCCGGCTCTCACTCCCCCGCCTGCTCCTTCGCCTGCTCCTTCGCCTGCTCCTTCGCCTGCTCCTTCGCCTGTTCCTTCGCCCAGGCCAGGTCCTCCTCGGTCGGGGCGTCGTCCTGGGTGAGGCTGTGCCGCCAGTAGCCGCTGAACTCCACGGCCTTCCTGGCCAGCCCGCGCTCCTCGACCAGGTGGCGGCGCAGGGCCCGTACCGCCGCCGCCTCACCGGCCAGCCACGCGGCCCCGGAACCGGCGGGCAGCCGGGCCGCCCGTACCGCGTCCGGCAGCGACCCGCCCCGATCCCGGTGCACCCAGTGGACGCTCACCTCGCCGTCCGAGACGAGCGGCCGCTCCTCCGCCGCGTCGGCGACCTCGGCCCAGACGAGCGCCCGCGCCCCGGCCGGCAGCGACTCCAGCAGGGTCCCGATCGCGGGCAGCGCCGTCTCGTCGCCGGCCAGCAGCAGCCAGTCGGCGGCGGGCAGCGGCCGGGCGTACAGCGACGACGGTCCGACCATGCCGAGCACATCGCCGGGGCGCGCGTCCCGGCCCCAGCGGGCGGCGGGCCCGTCGTCGCCGTGGAGCACGAAGTCGACCGCCATCACATCCAGTCGGCGGTCGTACCCGCGGACGGTGAAGCTCCGCAGCAGCGGCCGCTCGGGCTCGGGAATCGCGAGGTACGCCTCGTACCACCGCATGCCGTACGTGTCGTCGGCCTCCGGCTCCGGCAGCCGGGGCACGCCCTGCCCCGCCCTCGGGAAGCAGAGCTTCATCTGCTGGTCGGGCCGGTCCTCCATGAGCTCCGCCAACGCGTCCCCGGTGAAGGTGACGCATGTCGTGCGCGGAGTGATCCGCTCCACGCCGACGACCCGTACGTACGACACGGTCAACGCCTGCCCCATCGCGGCTCCCACCTTCTCCGGCTTCCGCAGTTTCTGCGGCTTCTCCGGCTGATACTTTACGTCGTAAGGAATTGCTCGGCGAAGTTACTTTATGGCGTAAGGAGTCGCAAGTGGTGGTCTTTGCCGGACAGGGCGACGCCCGCCGTTCGATGTCCCTGCTCTGGCGCGCCGGCCGGCCGGAGCAGCCGGGCCGGCGCCCCGGTCCCGGCCCCAGGCCGGGGCTGAGCGTCGATGCGATCGTGACCGCCGCGATCGCCGTCGCGGACGAGGACGGCATGGCCGCGCTCTCGATGCGCGCGGTGGGCGAGCGGCTCGGCCGCACGGCGATGGCGCTCTACACCTACGTGCCCAGCAAGGGCGAGCTGCTGGACCTGATGTACGACGCGGTCCACGCCGAGCTGCCCACCGAGTACGACGACACCGGCGACTGGCGTGCGGGCCTGACCGACTGGGCGCGGGACGGGCTCGAATTCCACCTCCGCCACCCCTGGGTGCTCCAGGTCTCCCAGGCCCGCCCGGTGCTCGGCCCGCACGAGTACGCGGGGCTGGACACGCTGGTGCGCCTGCTGAACGCGACCGGGCTCGAAGCGCACTTGGTGCGGCGGCTGGCCGGCACGCTCTCCCACTTCGTGCGCGGCTGCGCCGGGACGGTCGCGGAGGCGCGGCAGGCGGCGGCGGTGACGGGCGAGTCGGACGAGGAGTGGTGGTTCGCCCGCTCGGCGCTGCTGGGCGAGGTGGCGCCCGACTTCGCGGAGCGCTATCCGAGCCTGGTCGCGATGGAGACCGGCTCCACGCCGCAGCCACCGGCCCCGGAGCCGGACGGGGAGGCGGTGCCGTACCTGGAGCGGGAGGCGCGGGAGACGTTCACCGCCGGGCTCGGGGTGCTGCTCGACGGGATCGAGGCGGCGGTCCGGCGCGCGGGCACGCCCCGGACATGAACGCGTCGCCGCCGCGGCACCCGGTGGGCACCGCGGCGGCGAGGGGTTCAGCGGGTCACGGCTTGGGCAGGGCACACCCCGCACGGTCGAGGTCGAACTTGTTGCCGGTGCCGATGCACGGCACGATGCCGTACGTCTCCTGGGCGTAGTTGATGCCCTCGCGCACCGTCACATTGCCGTTCTCGTCGACCTCGCACGGGTTGTTGTCCGTGCACTCCTGGCCGTCCTCGTTGCCGGTGTTGTTGACGGCGACGACCTTGCCGGTCGCGTTGTCGATCACCGGGGAGCCGGACGTACCGCCGATGGTCTGGCAGGCGGAGGTGTAGCGGACCGAGTCCTTCCAGGTCCACTCGCCTTCCTTGAGGCGGTAGACGAAGCCGTCGACGTTGCAGGAGTACGTGCGTTTCCAGTAACCGGACACGACGGTGATCGCGGTGCCCTGGACCGGGTGCGCGGTGTTCAGCTCCAGCGCCTTGATGCCGTAGGTGCTCTCGATCTGGGCGTAGGTGCTGGTGAGTTCGTACACCGATATGTCGGTGTCGGTCATCGTCCCGTACGCGATCTTGCTGGCCCGCAGGGTGCCGACGCCGCTGCCCGAGGCGTTGAGCAGGGTGAAGCTGCGGGTGGACGGCTGGTCGAGGACGACCTCGCCGGGGCCCGGGAATCCCGACTCCATGCAGTGCCCGTTGGAGAGCACCAGCGCGGGGTCGTCGGGCTGGGAGTCCGGGGTGCGGACGACGGAGCCGGAACAGTTGCTGAGCGCCACGGTGCCGGCGAAGTTGACCGCCTTGGGCCTGGCCTTCTCCTTGACCGCGGCGGGCGACGCCGCATCGTGGCCGGTTGCTGCGGTTGCGGGCGCGACGCCTGCCCCGAGGAGCAGGACAGCGAACAGCGCACCGACGAGAGGCTTGTTCATGTGGGGGTCCCCTCAAGTGACCTGAGCAGGGGCCCGATGGCTCCCGCCCACCGAAGTTGCCTTCGGATTTGACATGCGCATGTTGGCGTACCGCAGGGGCCCCCACAAGGGGCGGTTTCAAGCCGTCGGGCTCCGGGGTCCGTCCGGGCGCGGCCGGTTCCACCGGGGTGGCCCCTCACGCACCGGGGGAATCCCCCCGGGAATTCCGGGGGCCGGCCCCAGCGCGCGGCGGGGCGGTCGCGGGCGAAGATCCAATCGACACCGCAGAAAAGCAAGGTGAGGGGTACACACATGAGCAGGCACCGGAAGCGCATCGGCCGGCGCGCACTGCTGGCGACGGCGGCGGTCGCGGCGGGAGCGGTCCTCGTTCCCGTGGCGGCCCGGACCGCCACCGCCGGCACCGTGATCACCACGGATTCCGCGAGCGCCGCCGACATCGCGGGGACCGCCGGTGCCGAGCGGAGCCCCGTCCGTGCGCTGGAGCGGGCGGCCCATCCGCTGCGCTCGACCGAACCGGGCGGGAACACGGCCGACCTGCGCGCCCTGAGCACGATGGTCGGCGACGCCGACGTGGTCGGCCTCGGCGAGGCCACCCACGGCTCCCACGAGTTCTTCACCATGAAGCAGCGGGTCTTCCGCCACCTCGTCGAGACGAAGGGCTTCACCACCTTCGCCCTGGAGATGAGCTGGTCCGGTGGGCTCCGGATCGACGACTACCTCCAGACCGGCGAGGGCGACGCCCGCCAGCTGGCCGAGGAGGTCTTCGCCGAATCGCCCTGGGAACGCGAGGAGTTCGTCGGCCTCATCGAGTGGATGCGTGCCTACAACCGCCACCACCCCGACCGCACCCTGCACTTCATGGGCGACGACATCGGCGCCCCGGCGGTCGACGACGCGTTCTTCGGCCGGGTGACGGACTATGTGAAGGAGAACCACCCGGAGGCACTGCCACGGCTCGACGCGCTCTACACCGGACTGCGCCCGATCGACGACGTCTTCGCCTATCTGGGCAGGCCGCTCGCGGAACGGAAACGGCTCGCCGCCGACGCACAGCGGGCCCTCCGCCTGATCAGCGGCCTGAAGGGCTCTGGCGAGGCGTTCGCCTGGGCCGAGCAGAACGCCCGCTCCATCGCCCAGACCGCCGAGTTCCTCACCATGAACCCCGACGACCCGGATGCGATGGCCGAATTCCAGCGCTTCCGCGACGAGGTGATGGCCCAGAACATCGTCTGGTGGCAGCAGCGGACCGGCGGCAAGATCCTGCTGTCGGCGCACAACGACCACGTCGGCTACTTCGCCGGTGACCCCGAGCTGTATCCGAAGACGCAGGGATCGTTCCTGCGTGATGCGATGGGCCGGAACTACCTGCCCATCGGCTTCACCTTCGACCGGGGCTCCTTCCTGTCGAAGGAGAGCGCCCTCGGCGGCAAATGGAAGAAGTACACCGTGGGCGCGGCCGGGCCCGGCCGGAACGAGTACACCCTCGATCAGGTCCGCTACCGGGACTTCTATCTGGACACCCGCAGGGCCCCGGCCGCCGCGCGCGCCTGGCTGAAGGTCGCCCGGCCCACGCTCGGCATCGGCACACAGTTCCCCGAGGAACCGCGCGATGTCGCTCTCGCCAGGTCCTACGACGTCCTCATCCACCTCCACGAGGTCCGGGAGGCCGACGGACTGAAGCCACGACCGTGACCGGATCCGGGCACCGGACGCCGGGTCCGGACCCGGCGAACCGGACCCGGACCCCTCCCGCGACGGGCGGCCACCGCCCCGGCTTGCGTACGGTCGGCACATGACCTCCGACCGCGCCGCCGATCCCGGCCCCCGCCCCGCCCTCGACCTGGACGCCTACCTCGCCCGCATCGGCTGGAGCGGGGAGCGTCGGCCCACCGCCGACGTACTGCGCTCCGTGCACCGGGCCCATGCGCTGGGCATCCCCTTCGAGAACCTGGAGCCGGTGCTGGGCAGCGCGCCCTCGCTGGCGATCGCCGACCTGGAGGCGAAGCTCGTACGCGGTGGGCGCGGCGGATACTGCTACGAGCACAACACGCTGCTCGCCGCCGCGCTGACCGCGCTCGGCTTCCGGATCACACTGCTCTGCGCCCGGGTCGTGGTGGGGGCCGGGCCCGGGGACATCCGGCCGCGTACGCACATGCTGATGCTGGCCGGGGTGCCGGGCGAGCCGACGCCGTATGTGGCGGACGTCGGCTTCGGCTCCATCGGCGCGCTGCTGGAGCCGGTCCCGCTGGCCGCCGGTACCGAGGTGGCCGACACCCCGCGCCGCCACCGGCTGGTGAACACCCCGCACGACGGGCCGCTCGCACAGTGGGAGCTCCAGGCGCACACCCCCGACGGGGCGTGGGAGTCCCAGTACGCCTTCACGGTGGAGCCCTTCGAGGCACCGGACTACGAGGTGATCAACTGGCACATCGCGACCAACCCGCGCTCCCCGTTCTCACGCCGGGTGTACGCCCAGCGCACCACCCCGGACGCCCATCTGTCGCTGACCGGCCGCACCCTCACGGTGACGGCGCCGGACGGCACCCGCGAGGTCCGGGAGCTGTCGGACGGGGCGGAGGCGCTGCGCGTACTGGCGGCCGACTTCGGCATCCGCGTGCCCCCGGGCATCCGGCTGCCGGAGTAGGAGGGGGGAGAGAGGAGACGGGGAGAGAGGGGGACGGGGAGACGGGGAGGGGGAAACGCTCGTGGCGCATCTCACCCGCCCGCGTCCGTCACGCCCGGATTCCACCGCATTCGAAGCCCCGCCCCCGTCCCCGCCCGGCGTTCCCACGGTCGCGGACTGTGGGCGCATGGCTATGGAAGACGGGGCGGGGCCGAGGGAGTACCCGGGTGGGGCAACCGGGAGGGAAAGCCCGGGCAACAGGGGCAACGCGGTCGTAAGCTCCCAGACATGCAGGTCATCCAGTCCACGAAGCTCGCCAATGTCTGTTACGAAATCCGGGGCCCCGTTCTGGAGGAGGCGATGCGGCTGGAAGCGGCCGGTCACCGCATCCTCAAGCTGAACACCGGCAACCCTGCCGCGTTCGGGTTCGAGTGCCCGCCCGAGATTCTTGAGGACATACTGCGCAACCTCTCCGGGGCGCACGGCTACGGCGACGCGAAGGGGCTGCTGTCCGCGCGGCGGGCGGTGATGCAGCACTACCAGACCAAGGGGATCGACCTCGACGTCGAGGACATCTACCTGGGCAACGGCGTCTCCGAGCTGATCCAGATGTCGATGCAGGCGCTGCTCGACGACGGGGACGAGGTCCTCGTGCCGGCTCCGGACTATCCGCTGTGGACCGCCTCGGTGTCGCTGGCCGGCGGCACGGCCGTGCACTACCGGTGCGACGAGCAGTCCGACTGGATGCCGGACCTCGCCGACATCGAGCGGCGGATCACCGACCGCACCAAGGCCCTCGTGATCATCAACCCGAACAATCCGACGGGTGCGGTGTACGACGACGAGATGCTGCGCGGGCTGACGGAGATCGCCCGGCGCCACAACCTGGTCGTCTGCTCCGACGAGATCTACGACCGGATCCTGTACGACGGGGCGACCCACACCCCGACCGCGACGATCGCGCCCGATCTGATGGTGCTCACCTTCAACGGGCTCTCCAAGAACTACCGGGTGGCCGGCTACCGGTCGGGCTGGCTGGCGGTCTGCGGCCCGAAGGCGCACGCCTCCTCGTACATCGAGGGGCTGACGATCCTCGCCAACATGCGGCTCTGCGCCAACATGCCCTCGCAGCACGCCGTGGCCACCGCGCTCGGCGGGCGGCAGTCGATCGAGGACCTGGTGCTGCCGGGCGGGCGGATCCTGGAGCAGCGGGACACAGCGTACGACCTGCTGACGCAGATCCCCGGCGTGACCTGTGTGAAGCCGAAGGGGGCGCTGTACCTCTTCCCGCGCCTGGACCCCAAGGTCTACAAGATCAAGGACGACCGGCAGATGGTGCTCGACCTGCTGCGGGCCGAGAAGATCATGGTCGTGCACGGTACCGGGTTCAACTGGCCCGAGCCCGACCACTTCCGGGTGGTGACGCTGCCGTCGACCGAGGATCTGACGGACGCGGTGAGCCGGATCGCGCACTTCCTGGACGGGTACGGCCAGCCCTAGCCGACGGCCACCGCCGATTCCACGGAACCAGGAATCGATGGCGAACAACTTTAGACTGAATCCAAGGTAGGATGGTCGCACTGCAACACCAGGAGGCCATCCATGTACGAACCGATCCGCACCAAATCGGTCCACACACCGGCCGACCACGCCGACGACTTCCCGCACCGTTCCCGTGAGGAAGAGCTGGACATCCAGCTCGCCGGGCACCTGGCCGCGCTCCTCGCGGTCACCGACGAGCTGGGCATCGGCGAGGCGGGCGACCGCATCGCCGGACAGGTCGCCAGGCTGCGCGGCGCGCCGCCCGCCCGGCACGCCGGCCGGACCGACGCGCCCGCGTCCGCACTGCACCGCCGCGCCCACGCCCTCGCGGGCCGGGCCCTGGTGGTGGCCGCGTCCCGCGCCGACACGGCCGTCGCGATCCTCGCGGCCGAGCGCATGGACGCCCACACCGCGGCGCTCGCCGCCCCCGCCGCGTCGGCACGACTGGTCGGCGCCCACTGACGGCCCCGGTCCACGTGCCGTCGAGGCGCGTGGGCCGGGTGCCACTCACCCCTGCCCGGCGGGCAGTTGTTCCTGAGCCCGTTCCGCCTCCGTTGCGTACTGGGATCATCGCTTAACCTTCCGTCCACCCAACTCCGCCTGGAATGTGGGTTTCCGCGAGCAGGCTTCGCATGTGAGACGCATCGTGGGAATCGTCCTGGCGGTGTTGCTGATCGGCGGAGTGGCAGTGGCCGTCGCAGCAGGCCGCGACAGCAAGGACAAGAGCACGGCAACGAAGACCGTGCGCGGAGTGATCGGTTCGGAGAAGGCGGAGTTCTTCGCCGACCCCGACGTGGTGAAGGCCCTCGCCGCCAAGGGGCTCACCGTCAAGGCGGAGACGTCCGGGTCCTGGGCCATGGACCGACTCCCCCTCAAGGGATATGACTTCGCCTTCCCCGGCTCCAAGGCCCCGGCCGACGAGCTGCAGCGCCGGTCCGCCGTCAAGGGCGGGCCGCTCAGGCCCTTCTACTCGCCGCTGGTCGTCGTCGCGCACCGCGCCGCCGCCCAGGTCCTGGCGGACAACGGGCTCGCCACACTGAGCGGGAAGTCCAGCGGCAGGCTGCTGATGGGGCCCTATCTCCGGGCCGCCCGGTCGGACCGGACCTGGCAGCAGCTCAAGGAGGCGGGAAAGCACGCCGAGTTGACCGGGACCGTGTTCATCACCAGCACCGATCCCGTCTCGTCCAACTCCGGCGCCCTCTACCTCGCCGCCGCCTCGTACGTCGCCGACGGCGGCCGGGTCGCCGCGGACGACGCCGCGATCGACCGCACCGCACCACTGCTGAAGAAGCTGATCCAGGTGCAGGGGGCGCAGCAGACCAGCAGCGACGCCCCGTTCCGGGACTTCATCAGCGGGGTCGGCAATCCACTGGTCCTGGTGTACGAGTCGCAGGTCGCCTCGCTGCTGACGCAGCGGCAGGACGCCGGGGACCTGGTCCTCCTCTACCCCGACACCACCGTCTCCAGCGACCACACCCTCGTACCCCTGACCGGGACCGGCCGGCGGCTGGGCGAGCTGCTCTCCACCGACCCGCGGCTGCGCGAGCTCGCCGTACGGCACGGCTTCCGGCCCCAGGGCGCCGCGGCCGAGTTCACCGCCGCCACCGCGGACCACACCGACTACATCGACCAGAAGCTGACCGGGGTCCGCCAGGCGCCCGTGCCCACCGCCAAGGTGCTGCGCGCGATGGCCCGGCGGACCCGCGGCTGACCACACACGCCTTCCTGGAGACCTCAGCCATGACCGAAGAGCCGCAGCCGCTCAGTCTCACCCCGCCGGGCGACTCCGCCCCGCCGCTGGTCCTCACCCCGCCGGAACCGGTCGCCCCGGTCCGGACCGAGCAGGCGGCCGGTCTCGTGCCGGTCGACGAATCGGTGCGCACGGAGATGACGCGCCGTGCCACCGAGTACATCGGTGCCCTCTCCGGGCTCGACGCCCGGTCCCCCGAATTCACCACCCGGATCGGGGAGATCGCCGCGCTCGGGCAGGGCGACATCCGCAGCGCCGCCCAGCAGTCCAACCGGATGCTGGACCGCACCGTCCGCTCGCTGGCCGGCTCCGGGGGCGTGGACGCGCAGTCCAAGGTCGGATCGTCCCTGGTCGAGCTGCGCCGCACCGTCGAGGACCTCGACCCGCGCGACACCCCGGGCCGCGGCGCCCGCCGGCTGCTGTCCAGGCTGCCCGGCGGCAACAAGATCCGTGACCACGTCGCCAAGTACGCCTCCTCGCAGGCCACCCTGAACCGGATCGTGGGCTCGCTGCGCGGCGGGCAGGACGAACTGCGCCGCGACAACGCCGCCCTGCACACCGAGCGCACCCGGCTCTGGGAGACCATGGGCAAGCTCCAGGAGTACGTGGTGCTCACCGAGGCGCTGGACGGCGCCGTCGAGCAGCGCATCGCCGAGGCCGCGGCCACCGACCCGGCGCAGGCGGACGCGCTGCGGGCCGATGTGCTCTTCCCCGTACGGCAGAAGCACCAGGACCTGCTGACCCAGCTCGCGGTCTGCGCCCAGGGCTACCTCGCGATGGACGTCGTACGGCGCAACAACGACGAGCTCATCAGGGGCGTCGACCGGGCCGCGACCACCACCGTCTCCGCGCTGCGGATCGCCGTGATGCTCGCCTCGGCGCTGGAGAACCAGCGCAAGGTGACCGAGCAGGTGCAGGTGCTGCGCTCCACGACCGAGGACCTGATCCGCGGGAACGCGGAGATGCTCGCCGGCCAGAGCGGCGAGATCCAGCGCATCGCCGCCGATCCGGCGGTGAGCGCGGAGACGCTGCGTACCGCGTTCCAGCAGATCTACCGGACGCTCGACGCCATCGACACGTACAAGGCGCAGGCCACCGAGTCGATGGCGGCGACCGTGGAGTCGCTGACCTCCGAACTCCGGCAGGCCGGTGCCCACTTGGAGCGCAGCCGGTCGGCGGGCGCCCTGGAGAGCGGTGGTCTCGGATGACGCACCGTCCCCGGCAGCGGCTGAGACGGCTTCGGCGCCGGGTCGCGCGTTCGCTGGTCGCGCTGCTGGCCGTCGCCGTGCTCGCCCCGCTCGCCGCCTGCTCCAGCTCGGACGACGGGGCGCCGGGCGGTGCGTCCGGCGGGGCCGGAAGGGACGACGGCAAGCCGCGGGCCGGCACGCTGCGGATCCTCGCCTCCAGTGAACTCGCCGACATGAAGCCCCTGTTGGAGGAGGCCCGGAAGGCCACCGGGATCACCGTGCGGCCCACCTGGACCGGCACGCTGGACGCCGTCGAACTGCTCGGCTCCGGGAAGGCGGACGGGGCGTACGACGCGGTCTGGCTGTCGTCCAACGACTATCTGCGGCTGCGCCCGGACGCGGCGAGGCGCATCACGTCGGAGACCCCGCTGATGGTTTCTCCAGTCGCCCTCGGGGTCCGTCCGGCGACCGTGAAGCGGCTGGGCTGGAAGCCCTCGGACGTGACCTGGCCGCAGGTGCACCGGGCGGTCGCCGAGGGCCGGCTGACGTACGGGATGACCGATCCGGACCGTTCCAACTCCGGTTTCTCCGCGCTGGTCTCGGTCGCCTCCGGGCTCTCGGGCGCGCAGTCCGCGCTGACCGACGCCGATGTCCGGGGCGCGAGCGGGAAGCTGAAGGAGTTCTTCGCGGGGCAGCGGCTGACCTCCGGCTCCTCGGGCTGGCTGGCCACCGCGTACGCCCGGCGCGGCAATGTCGACGCGCTGATCAACTACGAGTCGGTGCTGCTCTCGCTGAACCGAGACAGCCACACCGGGCTGACCGTGATCCGCCCCCGCGACGGGGTGGTGACGGCCGACTACCCGCTCAGCGCGCTGGCCGCCGCCGCTCCCGAGGCGAAGGACTCGGTCCGCGCGCTGACCGCGTATCTGCGCACCCCGGACGCCCAGCGGAAGCTGACCCGGGACACCTTCCGCCGCCCGGTCGTTCCCTCGGTGCGGCCCGCGGCGCCGCTCGCCGCCGACGCGCGTCGCGAACTGCCGTTTCCCGGCTCGCGGTCGGTGGCCGACGGGCTGCTGCACAGTTACGAGAACAAGCTCCGGCGGCCCTCGCGCACCGTGTACGTACTGGACACCTCCGGCTCGATGGCGGGCGACCGGCTGAAGGCGCTGAAGGCGGCGCTGACCGGGCTGACCGGGGACTTCCGGGAACGGGAGGAGGTCACGCTGCTGCCCTTCGGCTCGTCGGTGAAGCAGGTCCGTACGCACACGGTCGACCCGGCCGATCCGCGGCAGGGCCTGGCGGCCATCAAGTCGGACACGGCCGCGCTGACGGCCGGTGGCGAGACGGCGGTCTATTCGAGCCTGAAGTCGGCCTACGAGCAGATCGGCGACGGCACCGAGTCCGCGTTCACCTCGATCGTGCTGATGACGGACGGTGAGAACACCACGGGCGACACGGCCGCCGGATTCAGCTCCTACTACCGTGCGCTGCCGGCCGCGCGTCGGGCCACCCCGGTCTTCCCGGTCCTCTTCGGCGACTCGGACCGGGGCGAGCTGGACCGGATCGCCGCGCTGACCGGCGGCCGGCTCTTCGACGCGACGAGGGAACAGGGGCCCGGCTCGCTGGACGGCGCCTTCGAGGAGATCCGTGGATACCAGTAACCCGCCCGACGGACCGGGAGGCGGACCCAACCGGGTGCTGGCGTACCTGGAGTCGCGGAAGAACCTCACCGGGAGCGCCTGCGGGATCGCCGGTCTCGCCCTCACCTTCACCGGCCTCGCCGGGGCGTACTGGCCGGTGGTGGTCGTCGGGCTGTACGGCGCGGGCGCGCTGATCGCGCCGCCCGAGCGGCCAGCGGTCCCGGTCTTCCCCGATCCGTCGACCCAGCTGGACGCGGTGCGGACCGACTACGTGGCCCTGTGCGGGTATCTGGACGAGGTGGAGCTGCCGCCCGCCGCGTCCGGCCGGCTCACCGAGCTGACCGCTCTGCTCGACGGGCTGCTCGCCCCCGGACCGGTGGCCGAGGCGCTGGCCGCCGACCCGGAGGGCGTGCACGTCCTGGCGCGTGCCGTGCGCCGGGACATCCTGGAGTCGGTCGACGCGTTCGTACGGATCCGCCCGTGGACCCGGATGGTGCCGGGCACGGAGCCGCCCGAGCGCCATCTGGAACGGCAGCTGGCACTGCTGCACCGGGAGGTCGAGGAACTGGCGACGGCACTGCGGGAGGCGGAGGCCCGCCGGCAGCAGACCCACACCCGCTATCTGGAGGACCGGGGCCGGAACGGGTAGTGCCCGGTGGAAGGGCGGAAAAGGGGCGGCCCCCGGAATCGTGAGGGGATTCCGGGGGCCGTACCGCGGCGGGCTGTTGACCCCACAGGTCAGGGCGGATGTCCGAGGCCCGGCCGCGGGGGTGTGCGGGGCGCACCCGCGCGTGGGTGCGCCCGGGGGCATCAGCCCAGGCGCTGGACCAGCGCGCGGTACTCGTCCCACAGCTCCTTCGGCGTGTGGTCGCCGAAGGTGTTGAGGTGGTCGGGGACCAGCGCCGCCTCCTCGCGCCAGATCTCCTTGTCGACGTCGAGCAGGAAGTCCAGGTCGGACTCGGAGAGGTCCAGGCCGTCGGTGTCGAGGGAGCCCTTGGCCGGCAGGATGCCGATCGGGGTCTCGACTCCCTCGGCCCTGCCTTCGAGGCGCTCGACGATCCACTTCAGGACGCGGCTGTTCTCACCGAAGCCGGGCCACACGAACTTGCCCGCGTCGTTCTTGCGGAACCAGTTCACGTAGTAGATCTTCGGGAGCTTGGCCTGGTCCTTGTCGGCACCGACCTTGACCCAGTGGTTCATGTAGTCGCCCATGTTGTAGCCGCAGAACGGCAGCATGGCGAACGGGTCGCGGCGCAGCTCGCCGACCTTGCCCTCGGCGGCGGCGGTCTTCTCGGAGGCCACGTTGGCCCCGAGGAAGACACCGTGCTGCCAGGTGAAGGACTCGGTGACCAGCGGGACGGCCGAGGCGCGGCGGCCGCCGAAGAGGATCGCCGAGATCGGCACGCCCTTCGGGTCCTCCCACTCGGGGGCGATGATCGGGCACTGGCCGGCCGGGACGGTGAAGCGGGCGTTGGGGTGGGCGGCCGGGGTGTCGGACGCGGGCGTCCAGTCGTTGCCCTTCCAGTCGGTGAGGTGGGCCGGAGCGGTCTCCGTCATGCCCTCCCACCACACGTCGCCGTCGTCGGTGAGCGCGACGTTGGTGAAGACGGAGTTGCCCCACATGGTCTTCATCGCGTTGGCGTTGGTGTGCTCACCGGTGCCGGGCGCGACGCCGAAGAAGCCCGCCTCCGGGTTGATCGCGTACAGCTGGCCGTCCTCGCCGAAGCGCATCCAGGCGATGTCGTCGCCGATGGTCTCCACGGTCCAGCCGGGGATCGTCGGCTCCAGCATGGCGAGGTTGGTCTTGCCGCAGGCCGACGGGAAGGCCGCCGCAATGTACTTGGGGGCCTCAGCCTCACCCTGCGGCGGGGTGAGCTTGAGGATCAGCATGTGCTCGGCGAGCCAGCCCTCGTCACGCGCCATGACGGAGGCGATGCGCAGCGCGTAGCACTTCTTGCCGAGCAGGGCGTTGCCGCCGTAGCCGGAGCCGTAGGACCAGATCTCGCGGTCCTCGGGGAAGTGCGAGATGTACTTGGTGGTGTTGCACGGCCACGGGACGTCCTCCTGGCCCTCCGCCAGGGGCGCGCCCAGCGTGTGGACGGCCTTGACGAAGAAGCCGTCGGTGCCCAGCTCGTCCAGGACGGCCTGTCCCATGCGGGTCATGGTGCGCATCGAGACGGCGACGTAGGCGGAGTCGGTGATCTCGACGCCGATCGCGGAGAGCGGCGAGCCGACGGGGCCCATGCAGAAGGGGACGACGTACATGGTGCGGCCGCGCATCGAGCCGCGGAAGACACCGTTCTCACCGGTGAAGATCTCCCGCATCTCGGCGGGGGCCTTCCAGTGGTTCGTCGGACCGGCGTCCTCCTCCTTCTCGGAGCAGATGAACGTACGGTCCTCGACGCGGGCGACGTCGCTCGGGTCGGACGCGGCGTAGTACGAGTTCGGGCGCTTGGCCTCGTCGAGCTTGGTGAACGTGCCCTTGGCCACGAGCTCCCCGCACAGGCGCTCGTACTCGGCCTCGGAGCCGTCGCACCAGACCACCTGGTCCGGCTCGGTTATCGCTGCGATCTCGTTCACCCAGGAGACGAGCTCCTGGTGATCGGTGGGGACGGTGAGGGGAGCCGCGATGTCGCGCGCCACGATCGCTCCTTGTTGAGGGTGTCTGTTTGGTAGTTGCCCCGTGGGGGCTGCGACCCGGATGCTTCTACCCCTTCGAATCCCGTTGGCGCTCATCCGGTGCCGACCGCACTCATTTGATCATCCGACCGTTTCGCCCATATGTCCAGGGGGGCGCACACGTGAGCATTGCCACTCGTATCGGTTACATCCACGGGTCGGTTACGTCCAAGGGGGGAGGCCGTACCTACGGTCGCGTAGGTACGATGCGGGAATGACTGCTGCCGCCGCCGCGCCCGGGACCGCCGGGCTGGAACCAGCCGAGTCCGATCCCGTCCCGGTGAAGCCGCGAATGCGCGGCTGGCTGCACGCCGGGATGTTTCCCGCCGTGATCGTCGCGGGGGTGGTGCTGATCGCGTTCACCGACAGCTCCGTCGGCCGGATCGCCTGCGGCATCTACACCCTGACCGCGTGCCTGCTGTTCGGTGTGAGCGCGCTCTACCACCGGGGCACCTGGGGTCCGCGCGGCGAGGCGGTGCTCCGTCGGCTCGACCACGCCAACATCTTCCTGATCATCGCGGGCACGTACACCCCGCTGACCCTGCTGCTGCTCCCCGAGTCCACCGGGACACCGCTGCTGTGGGCGATCTGGGCGGCCGCCGCGGCGGGGATCGCCTTCCGGGTGTTCTGGGTCGGCGCCCCGCGCTGGCTCTACACGCCCTGCTATCTGGCGATGGGCTGGGCCGCGGTCTTCTTCCTGCCGGACTTCATGCGCACCGGCGGGATCACCGTGCTGGTGCTGGTCGTCGTCGGCGGGCTGCTCTACAGCGCCGGGGGCGTCATCTACGGCATCAAGCGGCCCAACCCCTCGCCGCGCTGGTTCGGCTTCCACGAGGTGTTCCACTCGCTGACCCTGGCGGCCTTCGTGGTGCACTACGTCGGCATCTCGCTGGTCGCCTACAACCACCACTGATCAGCGCCCCGGCCGGTGCCGGCGCCCCGCCGATGCCGGACAATGACCGCCATGGCCGTCACCTCCCGTACCCCTTCCGTTTCCGCTCCGGGAACGCCGCCGCAGCCGGGGCTCCGCGAGCGGAAGAAGCTCCGGACCCGGATCGCGATCCGGCAGGCCGCGTACCGGCTGATCGCCGAGCAGGGGTACGAGGCGACGACGGTGGAGCAGATCGCGGCGGCGGCCGAGGTGTCGCCCAGCACCGTCTTCCGGTACTTCCCGGCCAAGGAGGACATCGTCCTCACCGACGAGTACGACGGGGTGCTGGCGGCCGCCCTGCGCGGCCGCCCGGCCGGGGAACCGCCGCTGGAGTCGCTCCGGCACGTCCTGGCCGAGGTGCTCGCGGAGTTCCTGGCGACCGGGGAGCAGGAGCTGCGGCAGCGGACCCGGCTGATGGTGGAGGTGCCGGCCGTCCGGGCCCGGACGGCCGGGAGCATGTCGGACACGGCCGGGGCGCTGGCCGACGCGCTCGCCGCCCGCACCGGCCGCGAGCCCGGTGATCTGGCGGTCCGGGTGTTCGTCGCGGCGGTGCTCGGCACGCTGCGCGAGGTGACGCTGTGCTGGGGCGAGCAGGGCCAGGAGGGCGACCTCGTCGCGATGACCGGCCGGGCCCTGGACATCCTGGAGGGCGGTCTGAGGCTCTGACCGGGGGCCGGGCCCCCGGTCACCCGGCGGACGTCACCTGCCGCCGAGACTCCGCGCCAGCTCCTGCGCGTCCGTCGTCGGCGCGTCGCACACGAAGTGCCTGCACACGTACGCCGTCGGCGCGTCGCCCACCATCGGCCGGTCCGCGAGCAGCGGGAACTCCGCGCCGCCCGTCTCCCCCGCCGCGACCACCGCGCCCGGCGCCGTACCCAGCAGCGCCGTGCGGTGCAGCTCCCCGCCGACCGGTCCGGCGACGGCGACCTCGCGCGGCCCGTCCAGCAGCGCCTCCGCGACGGCGAGACCCCAGCTGGTGAACCGGGGGGCGCGCGGCCCGAGCGCCTTGATCACGCCGAGCGCGCTCTCCGCGGCGGTTCGGTGGGCCTCGGAGCCGGTGTGCGCGGCGTACGACAGGAGCGCCCCGGCCGCCGCCGTCCAGCCGGCCGGGGTCGCGTTGTCGGTGGGGTCCTGCGGGCGGCGGATCAGCTGCTCGGCGTCGTCCGCCGTGTCGTACAGCAGGCCGCCCTCGCCGGTGAAGTGCTGGAGCACGATGTCGAGCAGGAAGCCGGCGAACTCCAGCCAGACGCCCTCGCCGGTGACCGCGGCCAGCGCGAGGAAGCCCTCGGCCACGTCGCCGTAGTCCTCCAGGACCCCGGCGTGCCCGCCGGGGCGCCCGTCCTTGGACGTACGGTCCAGCCGGGCGACGGCCCCCATGTGCACCCGGACCAGCAGGTCGGCGGCCTCGGTGGCGCGCTCGACGAGGTCGGGCCGGTCGAAGTACGCCCCGGTCTCGGCGAGCGCGGCGATCGCCAGGCCGTTCCAGGCGGCGACCACCTTGTCGTCCCGGCCCGGGTGCGGGCGCGGTCCACGGGCGGCGAGCAGCGCGGCCCGCACCCGGGCGACCCGGTCCGGGTCCGCCCCGGCCCCCTCCGGTGCGAGCAGGAGCACCGAGGATCCCTCCTCGAAGGTGCCCTCCTCCGTCACCCCGAAGTACTCCGCGGCGAAGGCCGCGTCCCGGTCGCCGAGGGCCTCCCGCAGCTGTGCGGGCGTCCACACGTAGTACGCGCCCTCGACGTGCCGTCCGTCGCCGTCCTCGCTGTCGGCGTCGAGCGCGGAGGCGAAACCGCCCTCGGCGGTGCGCAGTTCGCGGACCATGAAGTCGGCGGTCTCCAGGGCGACCCGGCGGGCCTGCTCCGAGCCGGTGGTCCGCCACAGGTGCGCGTAGACCCGGCAGAGCAGCGCGTTGTCGTAGAGCATCTTCTCGAAGTGGGGCACCAGGGTGCCCCCGGGCCGCTGGCGCAGCACGTACCGGTGGAAGCCCCCGCCCAGCTGGTCGAAGAGGCTCGACCGTGCCATGGCCCCGCACAGCCCCTCGGCCATCTCCAGCGCCCCCGCGGACTCCGTCCGGGCGTGGTGGCGCAGCAGGAACTCGATCGTCATGCCCGGCGGGAACCTGGTGTCGCCGGAGCCGAGCCAGCCGCTCTCCGGGTCGTACTCCCGGCTGATGCCCAGCAGCGCCCGTGCCAGCTCCGCCTCGCCGGGGAGCCCGCCGTCCCCGTGCTCCAGCTGCCGCTCCGCCAGATCGCGGGTGATCTTCCCGGCGACCTCCCCGACCTCCGTGCGCCGGTCCGTCCAGGCGCTGTGGACGCCTTCGAGCACCTGCCGGAAGGACGGCATCCCGTGCCGGGGCTCGGGCGGGAAGTACGTACCGAAGTAGAAGGGCTTCCCGGCCGGCGTCATGAAGACGGACATGGGCCAGCCGCCCTGCCCGGTGGCGGCCTGCACGGCCTCCATGTAGACGGCGTCCACGTCGGGGCGCTCCTCGCGGTCCACCTTGACGTTGACGAAGTGTTCGTTCATGTACGCGGCGACGGCCTCGTCCTCGAAGCTCTCGTGCGCCATGACGTGACACCAATGACACGCAGAGTATCCGACCGACAGCAGAACGGGTACATCGCGCCGTTTCGCTTCCTCGAACGCCTCGGGTCCCCACGGCCACCAGTCGACCGGATTATCGGCATGCTGAAGCAGATAAGGCGAGGTCACACCAGCCAACCGGTTCATACGACCCAGCCTCTCACGCCGACACGGCCCTGCCGGTTCGACCCGGAAGCCCCCGCCCTACTTGGCCGATTTGCACTCATGCGCCATCACGTGGTGAATGCGGATCGCCCCTTTTGCACCCAGGCCGCCCTGCGGACGCTGGAGGTTCTGCCCCGGCCTAAAGCCGGTGCCCGACTGGAAGCGGGCAGTACGCTGAGTCGAGCAGCACCGCATCCTCGAAGGAGGTACTTCATGACCGCCGAGATGGTGGCGCCCGCGTGGATGCACACGCAGATCAGCGCGGAACAGTACGACTCCTGGTCCGAGGAGCAGTGCGCCGGCATCGAGATCGTGGACGGGATGGTCGTCGTGAGCCCGAGCGCCTCCAAGCGGCACAACCGGCTGGCTCGGCTCTTGGCCAATGCCCTGGACGCCGCCGCGGGCCCGGACTGGAACGCCGACACGGACTTCGACGTCCGCCTGCAGGACGTTCCACTCATCAACCGCCGACCGGACGTCACCGTCTACCGGGCGGAGACCATCGACCTCACGCCCACCCGCCCCGAGCACGTACTCCTGGTCGTCGAAGTCGTGTCGCCCGGTTCGGAGACCACCGACCGGATCGTGAAGGTGGACCAGTACGCCAAAGCCGGCATCCCCTTCTACTGGCGCATCGAGCAGTCCGCCACCGGCGTTCCGATCGTCTACACCTACGTCCTCGACCCAGCCACCAGGGCCTACCGGGACGGCGAGGTGTTCACCGGCACCGTGAAGGCCACCGCGCCATTCCCTGTCACGGTCGACCTCGGGGCCCTGTGAGCAACAAGGAATCGCCCGCGCCCTCGGCGCCTCCGTGTCCTGCGGGCTAAGGCATGTCCGCAACCGGGGGCCTCTGGGCATCGGTCCCCAGCTCGGCCCGGACCGGTGTTGTTTCGGCATTCCGCGTGTCCCGCGCAGGCCGTGTCGCTTTGGTGACATCTCTCTTCAGTTCGCTGAACTCGTTCTCAACGTCGGTTTGTTGCCTGACCAGCAGCGTCGCCGCATGGGTACATCCGTGCGCATGCGGCGGTCTTGACTGATCCGCCACGAGTACGCAGAGTTAGCGCACGCGTGGGGGTGACAGTGGAGTCGCTGGTGGGGGTGCCGAGTGCGCGGCAGCGCTTGTTCTCCGAGCCTCAGCTCGATGACTCGGGTGCAGACACCCTCGACCGGTACAACTGGCAGGCCTCGATGGCAGCAGCCGACGGCCTTCGTCTGTACTTGGACTCGCTCGACGGCGATGGACGCCCGTCCAAGGACATCGACAGTCGCATCGTCTGCGAGTTGCAGGAAGACTGGGCAGCGGTCGACGGTGACGCGGTTGAACTGGTCTCGGCCAAGCACCGAGACGTAACCACAGGTCCCTTCACGACGGTCAACGCCCTTGCCGACGCCGGCGGCGTGGCTCACCTCTTCGGCCGTTGGAACGCACTGCACGAGACCGTCACTTGTCGACTCGTGACGACGTTTGGCTTGTCGTCCGACGCGCAGAAGCTCGAAAAGGCCTGGGTGAAGCTGAGAGAGCTTCGCATGACACGTCAGCCCCTGGACGTGCCCGATGATCACCGCACATCCGTTGCGGACCTCTGCCAGGCCCTGCGGTCGTACTGCAAGGAACTGCCTTCAAGTTGGGCACCAGCCGCAAAACCTATGCCGCCTCCTACCGATGTGGAGATCGCGCAGGTTGTCCGATTTATGGCTGTGCTTGATGTCGAGGCCGAGAAGCCTCTCCGCAGCCAGCTCGAGTTCGCCGCCGCAAACATGTATGCACGCCCGCTATGTAACCGCTTGGGCCTTCCGATCGACCCTGAGTCGATTTGGGCAGCTGTGCATGACATCTTCTACGCACGCATGCGCAAGGCAGGACCCATCCCGACGGGCAAGCTGCCCGCCGTACTCGCCTACCGGGTTGGCGCCACATCACCGAACACGGCCCAGTTGGAGCGCTCCCTCCTAAACCGAATCGTCACACTTGACGACATCGACCTGGCGGTCAGGACTGCCATCTCCCAGCCTCACGGCTATCGGCCACTTCCCCGTCTTCAGCGAACCACCAAGCTCGCTGTGAAGATGCAGGCAGGCCAGTGTCCGGACAACAGCATCGAACGAGCTGAGCACCTAGCTCAGGAGTACAGGGACTTCTGGCGTGATGAGCGCAGCGGCAACCCCACCGCCCGAGTGGCTCAAGCACGCCTCGATCGCTACCTCTTGCGCATCAGCGACGAAGCAACCCAAACCACACTCTCAGAAGTACCTCGAGGGCCAGCGTTCTGGAAGGCCGTACAACACCTTCTCGCGGCCTCACCGCCAGCCGAGCTGCCAAACGGGATAGACAGCGAGCTGCTGCTCGGGGGAATCTGCGATCTGAGCAGCCAGTGCAAGGTGTGGTTCAGTGACCGCTTCGACGTAGACCAAGCCATCGAGGCCATCCAGCGAGGACAGGGGCAGATCTCATGAACGACGCCCTGGACCGCGCCCTGCTGCGCGAGGACCTCGCCTATCACCAAACACGGGTCCTTATCCTCGTGACCTCCGTGGCCGGCACCACTGGCCACAGCGGCAAGCTCGATGGCCTAACAAAACTGGCGAAGCTCGACTTCCTGTTGCGCTATCCCGCCTTGGCCTCCACAGTGCTCGACTTGCTTGATCCGCGAGATCAACGTCTGGCTCTGGCCCCTGAGGAACTAGCGGCACCAACCGAGGTTGAGGCACCGATGACTCGATACAAATACGGCCCTTGGGATGACCGCTACTACGCAGTCATTGGCGCACTGGTAGGACGCGGCCTTCTTCGCTACGCAAAGGGCCGCAGAGGAAGCGTGGCGTTGGTTCCGACGCCGTCGGGTAAGCGACTTGTGGCAGATTTGGCTGCCACAGAAGCATGGGCGGTTATTAAGGAACGCAGCGACGCCGTCGCAGAAGCCTCTGCAGACATGACCGGAAACACCTTGAAGGACCTCATCTATGAGCGGCTGGCCGATCTAATGAACCGCCCACACAGGGAGGTCATTCAGTGACTACTAAGTTTCGCCTCGAGAAGGTAGAGATCCATTCTACTGAGGGACCTGTGCAGTATCAGTTCCCGTCAGATCTGACAGTCCTGGCCGGCCCCACGGGTGTTGGCAAGACCACGCTTCTCGAACTGATCAAGTGGGGCCTAGGAGGCGACGGCCAGCTAGCCCCCGTCGTAACGGAAAACGTTCTAGACCTCTCGCTTCAAGTCTCGGTCGGTGAAAGCAGGTTCCGCCTCTCTCGAAGTCTTGACCCGCAAAAAAGGAACAACGTTCGCGTCACAGATCTCGTGACCGGCGAGCGCCTTCGAGATCATCAGGTTAAGTCGGGCGAGGATGGCAGCCTTAACGCTCTTCTCATGACGAGCCTAGGGCTTCCGACTGACATGCGTGCCGCTGCACAGACTGGCCGCAGCACGAAGGCTGGGTCGCGGATTACATTCGCAGACATCTTCACGTACATGTACGTCCCCCAATCAGAAATAAACCGAGACATCGCGAGAAGCCAAGACTCGTATCTCGAGCCGAAACGCAAGGCAGTATTTGAGCTCATTTTTGCGCTTGCCGATCCGGAGCTCTTCGACAAGCGTTCAGAGGCGAACACCCTCAAGGGGATGGTCGAAGAAGCCTCAGATCACCACAAGAAGATTCTCCAATTCTTGCGGGACAGCAACACGCAAAGCAAGGAAGAGGCGGAGCAGGAACGCGAGAAAGCCCTCGATTCTCAGCGAGAGGCAGAGGAACAGAGGACACAGCTCAGGGACGATATCGATCCCGTCACCGATCGCGAAACGCAGGCGCTCCGCGACCTGCTCAGCGAGGCTGAGCGAAGTCTCGCTGATGCACGTAGCACGGCGGTTTTCCTCGGCCGGCAAGCAGAGGAGCTCTCCGGCGAACGCCGTCGGGTAAATGCTGACCTGGCTCGCCTGAACCGAATGCGCGACGCGGGCGAGAGGTTGGCACAGATCGAGTTCACCACCTGTCCCCGCTGTATGCAGGCACTGAAAACCCGCGAGGTGCCCCATGGGCACTGCCGACTGTGCTTGCTTCCGGATGAAGCAGCATCGACGGATGAGCTCGATCAGTACGAAACCGTGCAACTCATGGATCAGATGGAAGAAATGGAAAAGCAGCTGGCCTTCGTTGACCAGCAGACACAGAATGCACGGCAGTTGATCCTGGACCGCCAAAATCTTGTTCGACACCTTGAGGCCGCGATCGACACACGGACAGCCAACCGCGTAAGCCCGCGGCTTCAAGCGTACAGCGACATCTCCGAGAAAATCGCAGCCTCGCGGGTCGCGCAGAAGTACTTTGAGAATGTCCTGCAGCAATGGGACCGGGTTGCAGATCTGGCAAACGTGGAAGACGAACTCCGGAAGAAGTACGAGCGAACCGTCCGGGAAATCGAGCAGAAAGATTCGGAACTCCAGGAGCGGCGAAGGTACATCGTTGGCGAGATTTCCAAGGAGTTCAATCGCGTTGTATCAGACCTGCAAATTCCTGGAGTTAAGGAAGCCAGCATTCACGAAACCAACTACCTGCCACTGCTTAACGGGAAACCCTTTAAGCACTTCTCCCGGGGTGGCGGCATCGTAACTGCCACACAGGTTGCCTATTGGACTGCTCTGCTCGCGGTCGCTCTTCGGGAGAGGGGCGTCCCTTACCCGACTTTCCTGCTTCTCGACAGCCCTCGCCTTGCCCTGAACGAGGAACAGGATCTCACTTCCGGTCTCTACCGGAGGTTGGTGACCCTGGCCGAGGCAAACTCCGGACGAGTTCAGATAATCGTTGCCGACCACGCTCTGCCAGCGGTATACCGAAAGGACTATGCCGAGATCGCCTTCAGCTACGCGAAGCCAACAATTAGTTCCGTGAAGCACCCTGGAAAGGGAGGCGTTAAGCCGTTGGGCGCTACGGCTGGTTAAGGGAATCCCCGCCGTCTCCGACAGGCAAGTTCATTTCGGGCGAACGAAAATCAAGTCACCCGCCCTCAGCCTCAAGCGCCTTCTGCAGGCGGGCGCGAGCGCGGTGGAGATGGACGTGGAATGTGTTCGCTGCAACACCGAGGTGATCGCCAATCTCATTTGCATGAAGGCCAGTTGCCGTAAGCAGCAGAAATGATCTCTGTCTAGCTGGCAGTGCGGCGATGGCCGACTCGATCAACTGCATCAGGTTGATGGAGTCGTAGTCTTCGTCCGCTTCCGGAGCAATCGTCTCAAGCATCTCGCGATCAACAGAGTCCCTCAAAGGTCCGGCTTCGCAGGTGGTCGACGGCGAGATTGCAGGCCACCTTCGTGACGTAGGCGCGGGGTGCGGCAAGGTGGTCCCAGTGGTGTGCGACCCGGACGAAAGCTTCCTGCGCGATGTCTTCAGCGTAGGCGTCGAGCTTGGGATACCGGCGCCTCATGACGGCGGACGAGGCAAGAGGGCCCAGGTCCCGAGTTTGGGCGGGATGCACATGCCAGTGCCGATGAAGCCGCAGTGCACCCAGATACGGTCGGCCGCCCCGGCGCCTGGGTCTACCCTGGCCGCGCCGTAGCTGATCACCCTCGGCGCACCCGCCCTGTAGTCCTCACACTCGACCACGGGCGGCGGGTGCTGACCACTCCCGTCACCGCCACTCTGGCCCCACGGGGCTGCTGCCGGATCGGGAAACCTGTCGCAGCCCCGTGGCGGCCCACCCCCTGCCACTCCGCCACGCAATCCTGACTGTGGCGTGGGCCGCAGAATGCGGCTCCGCGCCCCCTACTCCTCAGCGGCGACAGCGGGTGCGCTGCCCTCCAAGTACTGGCGGATACTGGCGATCTTCTCGGGCCCCCACTCGGGCGAAGCGGCCAGTTTGGCCTCCACCCAGGCGTCGATACTTGCGTTCAGGTCCTCATCGTACGTATCCACGCGACTCCCGCCCCTGACACACCCCAGGCCATGACTGCCTGGCCACTCACACGCCCTGCCGCTAGTGACACGCAGAGTATCCAACTGGCAGCAGAACGGGAACATCGTGCCGTTTTGCTTCCTCGAACGCCTTGGGTCCCCACGGCCACCAGTCGACCGGGTTGTCAGCGTGCTGAAGCCGACATGGCGAGGTCGCACCAGCCAACCGGTTCATGCGGGTCAGCCTCCCACAGGGTCTGACGCGAGCACCGCAACCCGCCCGAGCCCGCCACTCTCGGCCGGGTCGGGGTCCCACTGCCCCGGAACCGCCGGCTGGCCTTGGGGACGAGTGGTGCGTCGATCGCGCCGCCTGACTTCTTGTGCAAGTGACAGTATCTGAAGTACCTTGCAAAACATGCCAGATGACGCATGGTCACCACCTCCCGTCCTACTGACAGTCGATCTCGTGATCCTGACGCTGCGGGAGAGTCGTCTGCACGTGCTCTTGGTGGAACGGGGCGAAGAACCCTTCCAGGGCGCCCTCGCGCTGCCGGGAGGATTTCTGAACCACGATGAGGAGGAGATCCTCGACGCCGCCCACCGCGAGCTGAGCGAGGAAACGGCACTGACCTCCGGCTGGGTGCACCTTGAGCAACTGGCCGTGTACGGAAGTCCGGGCCGCGACCCGCGGGGACGAGTCGTCTCCGTAGCTCACCTGGCGATCGCACCGGGGCTGCCCGATCCCGTCGCGGGGACGGATGCCACCGAGGCCGCGTGGATTCCCGCGGACGCCGTCCTGTCCGGCGAGACCGCTCTCGCATTCGACCACCGTCGCATCGCCGAAGACGGGATCGAACGCGCGCGCGCCAAGATCGAGTTCTCGGCGCTGGCTACCGCTTTCTGCGGGGAGAGCTTCACCATCGCGGAGCTCCAGCAGGTGTACGAGGCCGTCTGGGGCACTCCGCTCGACACCCGCAACTTCTATCGGAAGGTCCAGGCCGCGAAGGGATTCATCGTTCCCACCGGCGCGGACCGCAAGGCCACAGGGGGGCGGCCCGCGCGGCTGTACCGGGCCGGGCCGAACACCGTGCTGTTTCCACCGCTGATCCGACCCCGCACGACAGAGGAAGAGGAGTAGATGTCGAAACACCTGGTGGTGATTCTCACCGCCCTCAATCTTGAGTATCAGTCCGTGCGCGAGAGGCTGGTGGATCTTCGATTACATCTCCACAAGAGTGGTACCCGGTTCGAAGTGGGCGTCGTGAAGGGCACGTCGTGCCGTGTCGCGCTCGGTCTGACGAGCAAGGGAAACCAGTCCTCCGCGGTGATCGCGGAACGCGCGATCCAGGAGTTCTCGCCCGTGGCCGTGCTGTTCGTCGGGGTCGCCGGCGCCCTGTGGGATGCCACGAGGCTGGGTGACGTGGTGGTGGCGTCGCATGTGTACGCCTACCACGGCGGCACCAGCGAGGACGATGGGCTCAAAGCCCGCCCTCGGGTGTGGGAAGCGCCGCACGGCATCAGCCAGCTCGCCTCGCACCTGGCCCGCCTGGACGAGTGGGCGGATCCCCCGCCTGGTCACGAGGACCGACCGCAGGTGCGTTTCGGGGCTGTCGCCGCCGGCGAGATCGTCCAGAACTCGAGGATCTCGGCCGAGGCGAAGTGGATCCGGCAGCACTACAACGATGCGCTCGCCATCGAGATGGAGGCCGCCGGTGTGGCCCAGGCCGGCCATCTCAGCGGAGCTCCCGTGGCCATCGTCCGGGGAATAAGCGACCGGGCGGACGGCACGAAGAACAGTTCGGACGACCGCAACTGGCAGCCTCGGGCCGCGGCGAACGCGGCGGCTTTCGCCGTCCGCCTGGCAGTGGAACTGGTGAACGAGCAGGGGGAGTCCGCCATGCAGTCCGCAATAGCCCAGGACGACAGGGACCGTTCGGTCGAGCGATTAGACCGGGGGGTCATCAACACCGCTCACAACAGCACCGTCGGCATCATGGCCAGCTCGGTCACGGGCAGCAGTGTCCACATGGGCACGGCCCCGAAGGCATCCGGTCCGACGGACCTGGTCACGGAGCTGAACGGGTTCCGCGACCAGCTGAGGTGGCACCGCGCCGAGGGCGTGCTCGACGAGGACAGTTACCAGGCGGCCCTGACCGATCTGGAATCCTCCCTCCGGTCGGCCGGAGAGCGTGCCCATGGGTCGTCGAAGCAGACCGTCCTTGCGCTCAAGAGGCTGCGTGGACTGGTCGCGGAATGCCCCGCGCTGGTAGCCGCGTTGGCCCCCCTGGTCGCTGCAGCCGGTGGCCTGGCATGAGCCGCGACGACAGTGCCGCGTACAGCTCGGATTCGTACAACTCGGCCGCATACTCCACCGTCGGGATTCAGGCCGAGACCGTCCACGACTCCCACGTCTACATCGTCCACCCGGACGCCTCGCCGCAGGAGAAGTACCGGGTCGGTGTGCGACTCCTGGAGGACGGCGTCCCCAGTCGCGCCCGGGAAATGATCACTGATGCGATCGCCCACGGCCACGACGGCACGGAGGTGCGCTTCCATTGGGTGCTGGCCATGCTCAGCGCACGTACCCACCACGACCTGAGCGACGAAGAGGTTCAGCGGCTGCGCTACACCGCCGGGCGCGTGCGGGACTACGCCGAGGACGAGTGGACGGAAGCCCTACGCGTCACCTTCGACCTGTTGGCGGCGCTCAGCACGGCCGGCAGCGAGACCGGACCCGTACTGAAGCAGTTGCAGGACCTGCCGCACCGCCAGCACGACGCGATCCTCCGCCACCTCGACCTCATGCTCACCGGAGGCCTGAAGGACTACCTGTGGGCGGAAACCCTTGAACGGGCCAAGGCAGAACGCTTCGCCAACGACCGGGGCCAGCGGGTCTGGACCTACTTCGCACCCACCCCCATCGGGGCACGGGCCGTTTCGCCCCGCCCGAGCACCGCTGCCGCCGCCAAGGCGGCCTTCCCCCTCCGCGCGATCCTGTTCGTCGTCAGCAGTGCGCTCCTCTGGGCCCTGGCATTGATCACGGATCCGGCCCAGGCGATCGTCGAGTTACCGGTGGCACTCGGCGCGGGCCTGACCGCGGCCCGCTTCGGCGTCCGGTGGTGGGGCCGGTGGCCCGGGCCGGGCCTCGCGGCCGGGGCGCGCGTCCCCCACCCACGCGATCCTGCCTGCGACTCCGCACCCGGCCCGGACTCCGGACCCGACTCCGGCCCGGACTCCGCCGAGGGTAGGTTCACCAAGCGCGTCCGCCATTCGTTCGATCACTACTTCAGCAGGCGCAGGCCCCACGGGTTCACCTCGGACGCCTGGCTCGCCCACACGGATCAGATCCGCAGCGGCCTCGCCGCCGAGATCGCGGATCTCTACCGGGAGAGCCGGATCGGTGTGGAGCGGGTCGAATGGCTGATCCGGTACCTCGCCGAGGATGCCCGGAATCGCTACAACAGCGGCACCCTGTTCGATCAGCACCACCAGGACCGGACTCCGGGCAGGACGAAGGCCCTGACCGTGGCAGCCCTCGCCGTTCTCGGCACGGCGGCTCTGGCCGCGTTCGCCACGGCGGTCACGGATGCCGCCCAGCAGCAGGTTCTGTGGGCGTTCCTGGCCGTGCTCGGTGCGGCCTGGTCCGGGCACGCAGCCGCTTCCCGTTGGCTGGAGGTCCGGCGTGAGGAGCACCGACTGGACCGGGAGAATCGGGAGTACCTGGAACAACTGGCCGCACGGCAGAGCGCCTACCAGCGCTGGCAGTCCTTCCTGGACGACAAGCGGCCCAGCGAACAGGAGATGGAGACTTGGCTCGCCTGCGACAAGACGTCGTTCGTCGACGAGGCGCTCCAACACCACCGGCTCACCTGGCGTGACCTGATCACTCACACCATCCTGGTGGCCCCGGCTCCCTCCTACAAACGGGGCCGGGTCCGCGGCGGCCCATGGCGGTACTCGCACTACGTCTTCCGACTGTTCCTGTTCACCCAGGACGGCATCCGCGAGATCAGCTCCGAGTTCGACTTCTCCGACGCGACGCGCAGGAACGAGCAGCGGAACAACTACCGGTTCGACGCCCTGACCTCCGTGCAGGTGACGGAGAACGCCGACGTCGGCTACGACCTGGAGCTTCTCCTCGCCAACGGACCAGCCAGGAAGATCCGCGTCAAGGACGCCGAAGCCCGTCAGCTGGCGCCGACCGAGAATCCCAAGGAAATCTCCGAGATCAGCCTCAGCGCGGCCGGCTCCACCCACACCTTCCGCCTCCTGGAGGGGATAGCGGCGGACGGGAAGAGCTGGATCGAACGGCACGGCCCCGACAGCCTGGCGCCCTTCCAGATCGCCGGCTGATCCTGAACTCGAGCCGAGGAGCACCTGTGACCTGCACGGACGACGTCACCGAGAGCAAGGTCCTGCTTGCCGAGTACGACCGTCTCAAGGAGGAACAGAAGACCCGCATAGGGTTTCGCGACAACCTGCTCTACTTCACGCTCGCCGCAGCCACCGCGGTCGTGGCGATCACCGCCCAGAGCGGACAGCCCCGGCTGCTGCTCTTCGTTCCGGCGATCTGTCTGATCCTGGGCTGGACCTACCTGGCCAACGACGAGAAGATCTCGGCGATCGGCGACTATGTCCGCGACCGGCTGGGACCCCGCCTGGGGGAGCTCACCTCCGCCGACGGCGCGGTGTTCGGCTGGGAGGTCTACCACCGCGACGTCGCGGGCCACACCGTGCGCAAGCGGCTTCAGAGCGCAGTGGACCTGTTCACGTACCTGGTCCTGCCCCTGGTCTGCACGACCGCGTTCTGGTGCTCTCCCGTCGTTCAGCCCCTGCTCCTGCTCGCGTCTCTCGGACAGACGCTCGCCCTGGCCGTACTGGGCTTGCAGTTCCTGCGCCGTACGGAGCGGTAGCACCACAGGCCTCGACAGAAACGCGTACGGCACCCCCGGCCGCGGGGCGCGAGTCGAACTCCGCCGTAGAGTCAGCAGGCATCCGACTCGGGCTCGCGGACCAGCCGAGCAGTAGGTCCTGGCAAGCGACAACAGCGTCGAGATAGGAAATGAAGCGTTCCCGGGGGATGCCGAGGCTGCCTCGGATCGACCAATAGGACGTGTGTGGGAAACGGGGCACCTTACGCAGACCCGACTCCTTGTATCGCTTCGCTGGCGCGCCCGGCACATGCTCTGCGGCCAGCACCGACGTCAAACGTGCGAGGCGTTTCCGGACTCAAGCCATCTCCACTCGCCGGCAGCGAGAGTGCCTCCCTCCAGGTGCTGGCGGATGCTGACGTACTGCTCGGGCGTCCACTTGGGAGAGGCCGCTAACTGATCTTCGACCCAGCGCCTATGTCTCTATCTAGCCGCTCACCGAACGTGTCCATACCGGCCACTCCTTGGAAACGCCCCGGGTCAGAACTACCTGGTTGTTCACATGCACTGGCACCAGTGGCACGAGCTGTAGCCCACGCTCAGGAAGACCGGCACGTCGCGCCGCTCGGCTTCGGTCATCGCCGCTTCCCCCCATGGCCACCAGGCCACCGGGTTGGAGGCGTGCTGGAGCAGGTAGGGCGACTGCGAGTCGGCCAGTCGATTCATACCGGCATCGTTGCACGCGTGGGAGCGTCCGTCGGCGGACGGGCCGAAGGATGCGCGCGCCCCCGGTACGGCCGCACCGTGGAACCGGCGGCGAAATCGAACAGCTTTGCGATCATTTCACTTTCACGGCCAGATCTTGATCGCTGGGGTCCCGCGGATCAACGGGCAACCGGAAGTCGGCGCAGAGCACGGTCGGTTCGGTGGAGCCGAAGGCGTTTGCGATCACGCTACCGAGCGGATGCGGCCGGACACCTTTCGTGATCCTGGCCGGTCTGCCCGCCGGACCCGCGCCCGCACACCACGGGTGCGGCGTCTCGCGCCGACGGGCCGCAGACAGGAGACTGGGGCCCTGTCTTCGAACCGCCGTCCGCCGTGCGCGGCAGACGCGACCGTCGTATCCGAAGGAGGACACCTATGCGGGACAGCCATCGGGCCGAGGCCGAAGGGCTGTTGGTACGCGCCGTCGAGGAGGAGATGCGGCGCTCGGGCGGCCGGACCGACGCCGGAACGCTGACGGCGCGCGGGCGGGCAGCGCTGGATTCACTGGCGGACGCCGCGGCCGAGGAGTACGCCGCCTACGTCCAGGCACTGGACGCGGCCGAGGCCGGGGCGCAGCCACTGGCCCAGCGCTTCAGCCGCGGGTCGCTGGGAACTCCACTGCTGGTCACCGGAGTTGCCGCGGTCGCCGCCTTCGGCGCGGATGTCGCGTTCGGCACGGCGACCGGGCCGGCCCTCGGCGCGGGCGCCGTCGTCGCGGTCGCGGGGGCCACCGCCACCGTCGCCAAGGTCACCGCCTCGCACTGGCCGGCCGCCCACCGGCGGGCCGGAGCGCTCGGACAGCCCGGCGGCGCCGAGCAGTTGCGGCTGCAGTGGCTGGCGGCGCTGGAGGTGCGGGGCATCCGCCCCTTCATCGACCAGCAGCGGATGCTCACCGCCTCGTCCCGCACCCCGGCGAAGAAGGTCCCCGCGCAGTCGCGGACGGCTCCGTCGCCGCGCCGCACGGACCGCAGCGCGGCGGCCCGTACCCGCGCGCTCCTGGAGCAGTCGTTCGCTCATCTGCCCGCCTGTGACGGGCCGTTCGCGGGACGGCGCACCGAACTGGCGCAGATCGCGCAGTGGGTGCGGGAGGCCCGCGCGTCGACGGAGACCAAACCCACCGTCGTCGTCCTGCACGGCACGCCCGGCTCCGGGCGCACCACGCTCGCGGTGCGGGCCGCGCACAGCCTGAAGGACCTGTTCCGCGGCGCCTGCGTGGTCGATCTGCGCGGCGATGTGACCGGTGAGGCGCCGCTGCCGACCCGCGACGCGCTGCTGCATCTGCTGAACCGGCTGGGCGCGCCCCGTGAGCAACTGCTGTTCCGGGACGGGGCGGCGTCCCCCGGCGGGGCGGACCCGTCGGCCCGGGGCAGGGCGTCGGCCGAGCAGCAGGTGCGGCGGCTCAGCGAGCTGTACCACCAGCACCTGACCGGCACCCCCGTGACGGTCGTCCTCGACGACGCCGGTGACGCGGCACAGGTGCGCACCCTGATCCCGGAGCGCTCCGACAGCCTTGTGCTGGTCACCGCCCGGGAGCCGCTCCGGCTGCCGGACGACGTCCCCGCCCGGGTCCATCAGCTGCCGGTCGGCGCGCTCGACGCGGCCGGCGCGGAGGAACTGCTGCGCGAGGCGGCCGGGACCCCGGAGGAGGGGCCGTACGACTCCCGGGCGACGGACACCGTCGCGGAGCTGTGCGGCGGGCTGCCGCTCGCGCTGCGCATAGCGGGTTCCTCGCTCGGCGCCCGCACCCGCGACGACCTCGCCACCGGTCTGGCCGGGTACGGTCCGGTCGAGCCGGTGGAGCGGGCGCTGTGGCTGCGCTACACCGACCAGACCGAGCAGGCCCGGCGGCTGCTGCGCAGGCTCGCGCTGGCCGGGCGGGCGAGCCTGGGCGCCGCCGCGGCGGCGGCGCTGCTGTCCGCCGACGAGCAGGAGGCCGAGCGGCTGCTGAAGGACCTGGCCGGGGCCGGGCTGCTGACCCATGTCCGGGGCTCGCGCTACCGGCTGCACGACCTCGTCCGGGGCTTCGCGCTGGCCCGATTGCGGGACGAGGAGCCGGCGGCGGACCGTACGGCGGCGCAGGAGCGGCTGATCCGGAACTACGCGGACCTGGCCGGTGCGGTGATCCGCATGGTGGACGGCAAGATGTCCACCCGGGCCGGGCAGTTCGGCTCGCACGGCTTCGGTTCGCTGGACGCGGCGCTGCGCTGGCTGGACGACGAGTCGAGCTTCATCACCTCCGCGCTGCGGCACGCCGAGGGCGTCGACCAGGGCGCCGTGTTGGACCTGCTGGGCGCGCTGTGCGACTACTGCCTGCTGCGCGGCGACCTCTACCGGCTGGGCGAGATCAGCGAGTTGACGCAGGCGGTGGACAAGGGACTGCTGGAGCGGTCCGTGCAGTGGCGTACCGGCATCGCGGCCCGCCAGCTCGGCGAGCTGGACAAGGCCCGCACCACGCTGTCGTCGGTGGTCGGCCTCTACCGCGAGGCGCAGAACGGGGCGGGTACGGCGCTGGCGCTCTGTTCGCTCGGCATCACCCTGCACCACCAGGGCAATCTGACCGAGGCTTCGGCGCGGCTGCGCGAGGCGATCGAGCTGCAGTCCTCCGAGGAGCAGGCGGAGGACCGGGCCTGGTCGATGCACGCCCTGGCGGCCGTGGAACGCGACCGGGCCCGGCTCGCGGAGGCACTGACCCTGCTGGACACCGCGCTGGCCCTGCACCGGGAGGGCGAGTCGCTGCACGGCGAGGCGTGGACCCGCTTCCAGCTCGGCCAGACCCTGCTGCGGATGGGCGAGGTGGCGCGGGCCGAGGAGGCGCTGGGCAGGGCCCTGGAGCTGTACGGCAGCACCCGTGACGAGCGCGGTGAGGCGTGGGCGCTGACCCAGCTGGCCCGGGCCCGGCTGCTGGACGGGGATCCGGCCCCGGCGGTGGAGCAGCTGAATCTGGCGCTGGAGCGGCACCGGGACAACGAGGACGCGCGCGGCGAGGCGTGGACGCTGTTCTACCTGGGCCAGGCCCTGGAGGAGAGCGGCGACACGGACCGGGCGGTCCGGCAGCTGGAGCGGGCCCGCACGATGTTCTCCCGGATGCGGGACGTGTACGGGCTGGCGTGCGCCCGCCACCACTCGGGCCGGGTCACCCGTGACCAGCGGGCGGCCCAGACCGGGAACCTGCGTAACTCCGGCTTCGCCCGCCAGCTCCTGATGGACGCCCGCGCCGACTTCCGGCGCATCGGGGTCGCCCACGGCGAGGCGTGGACGTGCCTGGAGCTGGCGCTGATCGACGCGGGGAACAACCGGTCCCCGCAGGCGCTGGAGCTGTGCGGCGAGGCGGTGGAGCTGTTCGACTCGTACGGCGACGCGCGGGGCGCGGACTGGGCCCGATTCCTGCGCTGCACACTGCTGCCCTACGCGTCACCGGGCGGCAGCGAGGTGGGCACGGCGGTGGCCCAGGAGGAGCTGGCCGAGCTGCTGCGGGCCGGGCACCCGGCGCGCGACGGCAAGCTGGAGGACTGCGCGACGGGCTTCGCCGTGGTGCTGAACCGCGGCGTGGACCTGGAGGACGGCTGGCAGGCATGGCGCCTGGGCATGACGCCGACGCGCCACGCCCGGGAGGTCATGGGCGTACCCGTACCGGCCGCCTACGGCCCGGCCGGCGACTGAGGACGTCCCGGGTCCGGGTACGTCCGTGGGTCCGGGTACGTCTGTTGCTCCGGCCGGTCACCGACCGGCCGGACCGGTGTCGGGGCGGCTCCGGAACTCCGGGGCCGCCCGCGTTCACCGCCGTCTGCTTCGGGTTACTTCCGCTTCGCGGAACCGGCCGCCACGGGGGCTTCGGCCACCGCGTCCGGATCCGGGGCCTCCTCGAAGTCGACCTTGCCCATGTGCCGGTTCATGGACTTCATCAGCAGCCACACGCCCACGGCGAGCGCCGCGAAGACGATGAAGCCGAGAACGCCGGGGGTCACCTTGTTCTTGTCGAGCTCTTCGGCAAGCGGAACGAGGTCGGTCAGTGCCTGGGTCGCGTACATATCAGGCATTGTCGCGGATGCCCGCGAAGAGGTCGCTCTCGGGGAGGGAGGTATCGACGAGAGACTTCGCCAGCTCGTACTCCTCGGTCGGCCAGACCTCCTTCTGGATGTCCATCGGGACGCGGAACCAGCCGCCCTCCGGATCGATCTGGGTGGCGTGCGCGATCAGCGCCCTGTCCCGGATCTCGAAGAAGTCCGCACACGGAACGTGCGTGGTCAGCGTGCGCTCGTCGCGCCCGAACTCCTTCCAGCGCTCCAGCCACTCGCCGTACGGCGACTCCAGCCCGCGGGCCAGCAGCGCCTCGTGCAGCGCCACCGTGCGCGGCCGGTTGAAGCCCTGGTTGTAGTAGAGCTTCTGCGGCTGCCAGGCCGGGCCGAACTCCGACTCGGGGAACTTCTCGGCGTCCGCCGCACCGTCGAAGGCGATCATCGTGATCTTGTGGGTCATGATGTGGTCGGGGTGCGGGTACCCGCCGTTCTCGTCGTACGTCGTGATGGCCTGGGGCCGGAACGCACGGATGCTGCGGACGAGCCGGCCCGCGGCCTTCTCCTCGTCCTCCAGCGCGAAGCAGCCCTCGGGCAGCGGCGGCAGCGGGTCGCCCTCGGGCAGGCCGGAGTCGACGAAGCCGAGCCACTCCTGCTCGACACCCAGGATCTCCCGGGCCTCGTCCATCTCCTTCTTGCGCACCTCGTGGATGTTCTCCTCGATGTACGCGTCGCCCTGGAGCTTGGGGTTGAGGATGGAGCCGCGCTCGCCTCCCGTGCAGGTCACCACCAGCACGTCCACCCCCTCGGACACATACTTGGCCATGGTGGCCGCGCCCTTGCTCGACTCGTCGTCGGGGTGGGCGTGAACGGCCATCAGTCGCAGCTGCTGGGTCAAGACTCGATCCTCAGTGATTCGGCATGTGGGCAGGCTTCTATAGTGACCGAACCGGGGGACGGAAAATTCCTCGATCCCCGGTACGGGAGGAACGATCATGACGGCGGTGCCCGAGACGCTTCCGGAGAACCGCTACGGCCGCTCCGCGGACCAGCGGGCGGACCGCAAGCTCAAGATCATCGGTTCGGTGCTGGGCGCCGTGCTGCTCGGCGTGGTCGGCTGGATCGGCTACGACTACGTCACCGGCCAGGGCATCAGCGCCGAGGTGATCAAGCGCCAGGTCGTCTCCGACCAGCGGGTCGACATCCACCTGGAAGTGCGCAAGGACAAGGACGCCAAGGGTTACTGCACCCTGCGCGCGCAGCACGAGGACGGCAGCGACGTGGCCCGCAAGGACTTCCGCTTCGACGAGCGCACCGACCGGATCGACCGCGTCCTGTCGCTGCGTACGACGGCCAGGGCCACCAGCGTCGAACTGCTGGGCTGCACCACCGACGGCGGGGCGTCACGCTGACCGGCGCACGCCGCCGCTGAACCAACCACACCCGGGCTGACCTGCGCACACGCGGTCCCGGCGTTTTACCTTCTCCCCCTTTTCCTGCGGAATTGTTAGGCTCGTGGTTTCGCCCACCCGTGGAAGCACATGCTTACGGGTAGGGCGATGCTTTGTATTCCCAGTACCGACGAGGAGCACCCTGTGACCCAGACCAGCGAAAACGTCACCTGGCTCACGCAGGAGGCGTACAACCAGCTCAAGGCCGAGCTGGAGTACCTGTCTGGTCCCGCGCGCACGGAAATCGCCGTCAAGATCGCGGCGGCCCGTGAGGAGGGCGACCTGCGCGAGAACGGCGGGTACCACGCCGCCAAGGAGGAGCAGGGCAAGATGGAGCTCCGGGTGCGCCAGCTGACCCAGCTCCTGGAGCACGCGAAGGTCGGCGAGGCGCCTGCCGACGACGGCGTGGTCGAGCCCGGCATGGTCGTGACGATCGCCTTCGACGGCGACCCGGACGACACGATGACCTTCCTGCTCGCCTCCCGCGAGTACGCGAGCTCGGACATCGAGACGTACTCCCCGCAGTCGCCGCTCGGCACCGGCGTGAACGGCAAGCGGATGGGCGACGACGCCGAGTACGAGCTGCCGAACGGCAGGACGGCCACCGTGAAGATCCTCGCGGCGAAGCCGTACACCGGCTGATCCCGCACACCGACGCGGGGGAGCCCCCGGCCCGGGCGACGACCGACGGGCCGGGGGCTCCCCCGCGTCGTGCGGCGCCCCGCGCCGGGAGGGGGTCAGCGCCGGGAGGGGGTCAGCGCCGGGAGGGGGTCAGCGCCGGGAGGGGGTCAGCCCATCACCAGATAGCCCGCGTCCCGCAGCGCCGCCGAGACCTCCGCGCAGTGCTCCGGCCCCTTCGTCTCCAACTGGAGCTCCACCTCGACCTCGGTGAGCCCGAGCCGGGGATCGGTCCGCACGTGACCGATGTCCAGCACATTGGCGTCCACCACCGAGAGCACGCCGAGCAGCGTGGCCAGCGCGCCGGGGCGGTCGGTCAGCCGCAGCCGCAGACTCAGATAACGGCCGGCCGCCACCATGCCGTGGGTCAGAATGCGCTGCATCAGCAGCGGGTCCACGTTGCCGCCGGAAAGGAGCGCGACCACCGGCCCGTGGAACGACTCCGGATCGCTCAGCAGCGCCGCGACCGGGCTCGCGCCGGCCGGCTCCACCACCAGCTTCGCCCGCTCCAGGCAGAGCAGCAGCGCACTGGACAGCTCGTCCTCGGAGACCGTACGGACCTCGTCGACCAGCTCCCTGACCAGCTCGAACGGCACATCGCCGGGGCGCCCCACCTTGATGCCGTCCGCCATCGTGACCGGCGATTCGATCGACACCGGATGGCCCGCGGCCAGCGAGGGCGGATAGCAGGCCGCGCCCGCCGCCTGCACCCCGACGATCCGCACATCGGGCCGGACCGCCTTGACCGCCACCGCGATGCCCGCCGCGAGACCGCCGCCGCCGATGCCCACGACGATGGTCCGCACTTCGGGGCACTGTTCGAGGATCTCCAGCCCCACCGTGCCCTGCCCGGCGATGATGTCCGGGTGGTCGAAGGGGTGGATGAAGACCGCACCGGTCTCCTGGGCGTACTCCTGCGCGGCGGCCAGTGTCTCGTCCACGACATGCCCGTGCAGCCGGACCTCGGCCCCGTACTGGCGGGTCGCGGCCACCTTCGGCAGCGGCGCCCCGACCGGCATGAAGACCGTCGACCGTACGCCGAGCAGCGCAGACGCGAGTGCGACACCCTGCGCATGGTTTCCGGCGCTCGCGGCGACGACCCCGGCCGCCCGCTCCACCGGCGACAGGCCCGCGATACGCACGTACGCGCCACGCAGTTTGAACGAGCCGGTCCGCTGGAGGTTCTCGCACTTGAGGTGGACCGGCGCACCCACCAGGTCGGTCAGGTGGCGGCTGCCTTCCATGGCGGTCATCCTGGCCACGCCGGAGAGCATCTTCTGCGCTCCGCGGACGTCGTCGAGGATCAGCGGGGGAAAGTGGCCGGTCGCGCGGAAGTTCATACGGTAAGTCTTGCAGCTCGGCAGGGCACCGGCCGCCGCGTCCCGTCCCCTCCTGGGCCGTTGTCCACGGGTTTGCGCAGCGCTGGTACACGTTGCCCCGTGGCCGCGTACTCTGTCCCCCACCCATCCGACACCGCACGAAGAGAGCCCCCGGCCATGCCCCCTCAGGACATGACGACAGCTGCGTCTCCTTCCGGGGGCGCCGCCCCCGAACCCTCGGGTTCCGACGGCGTCCTCGACGCTCTGCAGCACCAGGTCGCGGTATTCGCCCGCCGTGCCGAGCAGACCCGCCTCGGCGGTGTCGGCCAGGTACGCAATTCCATGGACCGGGCCGCCTATCTGCTGCTCAACCGGCTGGACCGGGAAGGCCCGATGGGCGTCAAGGCACTGGCCGCGGGCATGGGGATCGACTCCTCGACCGTGACCCGGCAGGTGGCGCCGCTGGTCGACACCGGGCTGGTCAAGCGCACCTCGCACCCCGAGGACGGCCGGGCCGTCGTGCTCCAGCTGTCGCCGCGCGGCCAGGCCCGGCTGGACGAGGTCCGCAGCTCCCGCCGCGAGCTGATGACGCAGGTGACGGACGGCTGGACGGCCGAGGAGCGCGAGACCTTCTGTGCGCTGCTCACCCGGTTCAACATCTCGCTGGCCGCCCGCCAGACCTCGCACCAGGCACCTCCGGCCGGCTAGGGCCTCTC
>NZ_ML123044.1:991470-997723 GCF_003846175.1 Streptomyces sp. ADI95-17
GGGGCTGCGGCCCCGCCCGGGGCCGACCTGGTGCACGCCTCTTGACCGGGAGACCCGCGAGCGGCTCGGATGTGGACTGTGCGAGAGCGCCAGTCGGGCCGGGAGCGGCGCCGCGCCCAGGAGTTCGAGACCTTCGTCGCGGGCGCGGCCGGCCGTCTGCTGCACACCGCCACGCTGCTCACCGCCGAGCCCATGCGGCCGCCGGGGGCGAACCCGCGGGCCCAGCGGATGCTGAGCGCCGCGCTGGCGACCACGTACGCGCAGTGGGAACGGCTGCGCGGCGAGGATCCGTACGACCGCACCCGGCGCGAGCTCGCCGTGCGGTTCGCCCATGAGGTCTGGCGCCATCACCGGCCGCGCGGCGGTCTGCTGGCCCCGCTGACACCGCAGGAACGCCTCGTCCTCGTGCTGCGGCTGTACGAGGGGGTCGGGGAGGAGCAGGCGGCGGCGCTGCTCGGCCTCACGGTGGAGCGGGTGCGGGCGGTCTTCAACCGCTCGGTGGCCACGATGCGCGGCACCCGTCGGCCCACGGTGCGGCGGGGCACGCCGGGTCTTTCGAGGGGCGCGCGGTGAGCGGCGCCCGGGACCGGGAGGACGAGGTCCGGCGCATGCTGGACGGTCCGCATCCGCAGGTGCCCGCCGATCTGGCGCGGCGGGCCTCGGAGCGCGGCGGCAGGCTGCTGCGCCGGCGGCTGTTCGTCCGCCGGCTGATGCTGCTGCTGGCGTGCGCCGCGGTGGTGGCGTTCACGGCCTGGGCGATGGCGGCACACCCCTGGCAGGTACCTCCGGCGGAGACGACGCCGCTGGAGGGCTGGTGAGCGGCGACGAGCGCCGGACCGTCCCGACCCTCCCGCAGGACGGCAGAACCGCCCCGACATGCGGCCGAACTATCCTGGAATGTACGGATTTGGGGCCGGCCCCCAGGAGGCTGCCATGACCAGGAAGATCGCCGACTGCCGCAAGCATCCGAGTGTGTCGCACTGCTCGCTCACCATCTCGGGCGAGGAGGAGGAAGTCGTGCGGGCCGCGACCGAGCACGCGGTCTCCGTCCACGAACACACCGACAGTCCCGAACTGCGCGAACAGATCCGGACGATGCTGGAGGACGAGCAGGTCAACGCCTGACGAGGCCCGGGCGGCCGGGCGGGCCCGGATGCGGGAGCCCGCCCGGCCGTCCTTCGGGTATCAGCCGAGCGCCTGCGTGAGGTCGGCCAGCAGGTCGTCGGCGTTCTCGATGCCGACGGAGACGCGGACCAGGTCGGCCGGCACCTCCAGCGGGGAGCCCGCCGCCGAGGCGTGCGTCATGCGGCCCGGGTGCTCCACCAGCGACTCGACGCCGCCCAGCGACTCGCCGAGGGTGAACAGCTTCGCCCGGTTGCAGACCTGGACCGCGGCCTCCTCGCCGCCCGCGACCCGGAAGGACACCATGCCGCCGAACGCCTTCATCTGCTTGGCGGCGATCTCGTGGCCGGGGTGCTCGGGCAGCCCGGGGTAGAGGACCTGGGTCACCTTGGGGTGCCGGGTCAGCAGATCGGCGACCTTGGTGGCGTTCTCGCAGTGCCGGTCCATGCGGACCGCCAGGGTCTTGATGCCGCGCAGCACCAGCCAGGCGTCGAACGGTCCGGCGACCGCGCCCATCGCGTTCTGGTGGTACGCCAACTCATCGGCCAGTTCCGGGTCGTTGACGATCAGCGCGCCGCCGACGACGTCCGAGTGGCCGCCCATGTACTTGGTGGTGGAGTGCACCACCACATCGGCGCCCAGGGCCAGGGGCTGCTGGAGGTAGGGGCTGGCGAAGGTGTTGTCGACGACCAGGCGGGCACCGGCGGCGCGGGCCACACCGGCGATCGCGGCGATGTCGGTGATGCCGAGCAGCGGGTTGGACGGGGTCTCCACCCAGACCGCCTTGGTGCGCGGAGTGATCGCCGCCCGTACCGCCGCCACGTCCGAGGTGTCGGCGACGGAGAACTCGACGCCCCACCGCGAGACGACCTTCGCGAACAGCCGGAAGGTGCCGCCGTAGGCGTCGTTCGGGATGACCACGTGGTCACCGGGGGTCAGCAGCGTACGGAGCAGGCAGTCCTCGGCGGCGAGGCCGGAGGCGAAGGCGAGTCCGCGGCGGCCGCCCTCCAGGGCCGCGAGGTTCTCCTCCAGGGCGGTACGGGTCGGGTTGGCGCTGCGGCTGTACTCGTAGCCGCCACGCAGTCCGCCCACACCGTCCTGCTTGTACGTGGACACCTGGTAGATGGGCGGGACGACGGCGCCGGTGAGAGGGTCGGCGGTGTTTCCCGCGTGGATCGCGAGGGTCTCGAAGCTGTGCTGGTCGCTCATGGGGCCAGAGCGTAGTTCGTCGCGAGGGCGCCCACCGGACTACCGGGCCGTCCGGTGACAATGGGAGGCATGGAGATTCTCTGGTTCCTGATCGCCCTGTGCATGCTCGCGGCCGTCGCAGGCCCCTTCGTGCTGCGCCGCCGGGGCGGAATCCGGCAGGTCGCGCCGGGTTCCCCGGACGCCGCGGACCCGGACGCCTACGGTTTCGTGCGCCAGGAGGAGCTGGACATCCGGCTGCCGGGCCCGGACCAGGACCTCCTGGACGTGCTCGATGTGGTGCAGCGTTCCCAGGACTGGCGGGCGGCCTCGCAGCTGCTGGCCGGTACGCCCAAGGAGGGCGAGGTGCGGTGGCAGCGGGTGCAGGCGTTCGCCGGGGCCGCCTCGCTGGAGCTGGCGCAGCAGCCCGGGGTCGGTGGTGCGTGGCTGCGCAAGTGGCGGGCCGATGCGCCGAAGGATGCGGGCGGCGCGGCGGTGCACGCCGAGTTCCTGGTGCAGCAGGCGTGGCGATCGTCGACTGCGGGGACGGACGACTTCCGGATCATCCTGGAGGAGGCCCGTACGGTCTGCGGCGAGGCGGCGCTGCTGGCGCCGGGCGACCCGGTCCCGTACCTCACCGAGCTGGCCGCGGCCCGCGGACTCGGCTACTCCCCCGAGGAGTTCGACCGCCTCTGGGCGAAGGTGATGGACCGCGCCCCGGCCCACATGGGCGCGCACATCGCAGCCCTGCACTACTGGTGCGAGAAGTGGCACGGTTCGCGCGAGGAGGCCGACCGCTTCGCCACCGCGGCCGCCGCCCGCGCCCCGCAGGGCTCGCTGCTGGCCGCGCTGCCGCTGTTCGCGGTGTACGAGCACCTGCCCGAGGTCAACCTCGTCCAGGGCTTCTACCGGAGCGCGGTGGTGACCAAGGCGGTCGAGGGCGCCCTCTTCGCCGTGCACGCGGCCCGCCCGGACGACCCGATGCTCGCCCACGTACGCCACCTCCTGGTCCTCTTCCTCGTCCGGATGGAGCGCTGGTCGGAGGCGATGGCCCAGCTCGTCCACATCGACGGCCACGTCGGCGCGCTGCCGTGGACACAGGACCCCGACCCGGCCGCCGAGTACACGGTCTACCGGGCGCTGGCGGTGGCCGGCTACGAGGCGAACGGCGGCAGCCCGGCGACGCTGCCGCACTAGGGCCGTCCGTCCGGACCGGGCGGAATCCATGGCGCCCCCGCCGCGTTGTAAGCACTGCACACTCACCCCAGGAGGAGCCCCCGCATGTTCCTGCAACGCCGCACCCCGCAGCTCCCCACCCCGGAGGAGGCCCTGAAGGGCCGCCCCACCCCCGAATTCACCGTCCCGTCCACCCACACGGTCCTCGGCAACCCCCTGGAGGGCCCGTACCCGGAGGGTCTGGAGGTCGCGGACTTCGCCCTGGGCTGCTTCTGGGGCGCCGAGCGCAAGTTCTGGCAGACGGACGGCGTCTGGACGACCCTGGCCGGCTACCAGGGCGGCTGCACCGAGAACCCCGCGTACGAAGAGGTCTGCTCGGGCCTGACCGGCCACACCGAGGCCGTCCGCGTCGTCTTCGACCCGAAGACCGTCTCGTACGCCGAGCTGCTGAAGCTCTTCTGGGAGTCCCACGACCCGACCCAGGGCTTCCGCCAGGGCAACGACGTGGGCACCCAGTACCGCTCGGCGATCTACACCCACTCCCCCGCCCAGGCGGCGGCCGTGGCAGCCTCCCGCGACGCCTACCAGAAGGTCCTCACGGCCGCCGGCCACTCCACGATCACCACGGAGATCCTCCCGGCGGAGGGCCGCACGTTCTGGCCCGCGGAGGGCTACCACCAGCAGTACCTCGACAAGAACCCGGCGGGCTACTGCGGCATCGGCGGCACGGGCGTCTCGTGCCCGATCGGGGTGGCTCCGGCGGAGGGGTGAGCCTCGGGCCCGTACGGGAAAAGCCGGTACGACTCCGGCGTACCCGGCCGGCCCGGCAGCAGCTGGACTGGCTGGAGGCGCTGGACCGGCTCACCCCTGCCCGTCTGGCCACCACCGGCCCGTTCCCGTGGCCGGGCGACCCTCGGCACACCGTCGCCCACATGGTTGCCTGGGTGAACGCCGAGCTGATGAAGAACGTCGCAGAGATCGGCCAGCTCCGCCTTCAGCGAGCCGTCGGCCAGGTACCGGACCGGGCCGGCGATCCCGCCGCTGCCCGGACGGCGTAGACAGCGCCCGGCATCAGGCGTCGTAGTGGACCACGACCAGCTTCTCCAGGCGCTCGTCCCGCCCGAAGTCATGTCCGAGTCTCTCCAGTTGCTTCCGGTCGCCGTCGCCGAGGGCACGAAGGGGGGTCGATTCCGGTGCGCACAAGCATTCCCCGTGCGGTCCCCGCACCAGGGCCTGCCCGGCGGATCAGGTCAGGCGCAGATCGATCCAGGGCACGGTGTCGCCCTCGCGCAGCAGATAGCGTTCGAGCTCGACGAAGCCGTGCCGCTCCGCGAAGCGCAGTCCGTCCGGGTTGGAGGCCAGCACCACGGTCTCGATCACCTGGGCGTCCAGTGCGCGTGCCTGGCCCAGCGCGCGCTCGTAGAGTCGGGTGCCGAGGCCGCGGCGGCGGTGCTCGGGCAGGACACGGGCGATGACCGTGGCGGTTGCGCCGTTGTCACCGGTGGGCGGGCGCACGGTGGTGCAGCCGACCAGGACGTCGCCGAGGTGGGCGACCTCCATGCGGTTGCGGCCGGTGCGGGCACGGACGTCGTCGAGGGAAAGTACGTCACCGGGAATGATCAGGTTGTGGACGTACTGCCAATCGTGGATGGAGGCGTCGTCGTCCACCGCTCGGATGCGTAGGTCGGTCATCGGCCCAGCGAACCGGTACGCGCCGCGGTGCGTCAATCGCGATTGCCGAGCGGGGAAGTACGGGGCAGAGACCCGCCACGTGGTGACGCCGGACGATGTGACGATCGCGCACCGCACCGCACCGGCCTCGGCGGGACTCGACCGCTGCCGACAGAGGATGCCCGTACCTGCCGTCCGACCCGGCGCGGTGAAAAGCCGGGTCCGCCGGCGTCGTACGGACGGCCTTCGCGGATACCGGGGGCCGATCCGGGAAAGGATCACCGGCGTCCGAAGCATCACCGACCCCACCGTCGAAACCAACCCCGCCGCCTCTGACCGAACAGCGCTTGCAGGACCCGTGGCTCGCCCTTCTCGGCCGTCCAACCGATCGAAAGGTTCCCCCGCCTTGCACACGCAGACCCCGAACGCCATGCCCGAACCCACCCCCACCCTGCTGGAGCGGCTCCCCGCGTTACGCCGTGGACTCGACCGGCTGGAGCGCAGGCCCACCGCGTTCGGCCTGGTCATGTGGGCTTTCGGGCTGGCCAAGCCGGTGTTTCTGGACCATGTGGTGACACCCGAGCCGCGCGCTGAACTCGGCCCCGTGCGCGAGCTCCTGGAGAAGAACCGGAAGCGTTACGCCGAACACCTCACCGGCTTCCTGGAGTACGCCGACCAGCTGGCCGGGATCCCGCTGAAAGGGGTGGAGAAGGCGTCCACCGCCTACTGGGGCAACACCTGGCTGCCCCCATTGGACGCACTCTCGCTCTATGGCTTCCTCGCCTCCGAGAGGCCGGCCCGCTATCTCGAAGTCGGCTCCGGGAACTCCACCAAGTTCGCCCGCCGGGCCGTCCGGGACCTCGGCCTGGACACCCGCATCACGTCCATCGACCCGGAACCCCGGGCCCATATCGACCACCTCTGCGACGAGGTGGTGCGTGTCCCGCTCCAGGACGCCGACCTCGGTGTCTTCGCCGAACTGGAACCGGGCGACATCCTCTTCATCGACGGCTCGCACCGGCTCCAGATGGGCTCCGACGTCATGGTGTTCTTCTGCGAGCTGCTGCCCCGCCTCAAGCCGGGGGTGCTCATCCAGGTC
>NZ_ML123044.1:998075-1012213 GCF_003846175.1 Streptomyces sp. ADI95-17
AGTTGCCGAACGCCTTCATCCACGCAGACCCGGAACTGCGGAAGATCCTTGCCCCGATCTGGCGCCGGCTCGGCGTGACCAAGCACTTCCACCCGGGCTCCTTCTGGTGGCGGCACGCGGGCTGACGCCCCTCCGGCGCACCGGCGCCGGGCGGAGGCGCTGCGTGCCTGTCGTCGCCCAACTGCCGTGCGCGATGCGGCCGGTCGGGTACGGCAGCGCCTCCGACACGCCTGCCGGAAGGCGGCTGCCGACGGCCGCGTCCCGCATCCACGCAGCTCGCCGGAGACCACGTCGACCTGTGCGGCCTGCCCATGAGCGGCGGAGTCCACGGCCCCACCGCGGCCAACGTGGCCTCCTCGTGGGTGAACAACACCCACGTCGTCCGCTGGGCGTAACACCGGTCGCCGAACCTACGACCGGGCCGAAGGCTCATACTCCTACGAGGCCGAGGGCCCGGGCCCGCGGGTACCGCACTCCGCCCCATCGCCCCGGCGCTCGGCCGGTGACGATTCCGGCGGGGACCGACCACCGACCGCCGTACGAGAAGGAGCTCCCGTCGATGACGAGCGAAGAGCACCGCATTCCCGCCCCCTATGCCGGGCGCCCCTGGTTCATGGTCAATGAGGCCGTGGCGTTCGTCGTCGAGTTGGCGGCGCTGGCCGCGCTGGCCTGGTGGGGTTTCGCCACCGGGGGCGGGGTGGCCGGCCGGCTGCTGCTGGGGGTCGGGGCGCCCGTTGTCGCCGCCGTGGTCTGGGGGATGTTCGCCGCGCCCCGGGCCCGCTTCCGGCCGCCGCTCGTGGGGGTTCTGGTGGTGAAGGCGGTGGTGCTCGGGTGTGGTGTGTACGCGGTGCATGCCGTGGGGCACTCGGTCGGGGCGGTGTTCTTCGGGGTGGTGGTGGTCGTGAATACGGGGCTGGCGGAGACCTTTCGGCGTCGTGCGGTACCGGAGTCGGCTGTCTGAGGACGCCTGTGGCCCGGTCGCACGAGGCGGCCGGGCCACAGGCACATCAGAGGGGCCGGATCAGATCAGGCCCTGGGCCAGCATCGCGTCCGCGACCAGCTCGAAGCCGGCGATGTTGGCGCCGACCACGTAGTTGCCGGGGCTGCCGTAGCGCTCCGCAGTGGTGTAGCAGGAGTCGTGGATGTGGCGCATGATCTCCGCGAGGCGCTCCTCGGTGTGGGAGAAGGTCCAGGAGTCGCGCGAGGCGTTCTGCTGCATCTCCAGGGCGCTGGTGGCCACGCCGCCCGCGTTGGCCGCCTTGCCGGGGGCGAAGGCGACGCCCGCCTCCTGGAGGACGCGTACGGCCTCCGGTGTGGTGGGCATGTTGGCGCCCTCGGCGACCGCCTTGACGCCGTTGCGCACCAGGGCCAGCGTGTCGGCCTCGTGGAGTTCGTTCTGGGTGGCGCAGGGCAGGGCCACGTCGCAGGGGACGTTCCAGACGCCGGTGCCGGGGACGTACTTGACGTGCTCGCCGCGGCGTTCCGCGTACTCGGAGACGCGGCCGCGGCCGGCCTCCTTGATCTCCTTGAGGAGGGCGAGGTCGATGCCCTTCTCGTCCACGATGTAGCCGTCGGAGTCGGAGCAGGTCAGCACGGTCGCGCCGAGCTGCTGGGCCTTCTCGATCGCGTAGATCGCGACATTGCCCGAGCCGGAGACGACGATGCGCTGGCCGTCGAGGGACTCGCCCCGGCTGCGCAGCATCTCAGCGGTGAACATGACACAGCCGTAGCCGGTCGCCTCGGTCCGCGCCTGGGCACCGCCCCAGCCGAGCCCCTTTCCGGTGAGGACGCCGGACTCGTAGCGGTTGGTGATCCGCTTGTACTGGCCGAACAGGTAGCCGATCTCCCGGCCGCCGACCCCGATGTCACCGGCGGGGACGTCGGTGTACTCACCGAGGTGGCGGTGGAGTTCGGTCATGAACGACTGGCAGAACCGCATGATCTCGGCGTCCGAGCGGCCCTTGGGGTCGAAGTCCGCGCCGCCCTTGCCGCCGCCGATGGGCATGCCGGTGAGCGCGTTCTTGAAGATCTGCTCGAAGCCGAGGAACTTCACGATGCCGAGGTTGACCGAGGGGTGGAAACGCAGCCCGCCCTTGTACGGGCCCAGCGAGCTGGAGAACTCGACCCGGAAGCCGCGGTTGACGTGGATGTCGCCGGAGTCGTCCGACCACGGCACCCGGAAGATGAGCTGGCGCTCCGGCTCGCAGACACGCTCGATGATCCTGGCGTCGACGAACTCCGGTCGCTTCGCGAGGACCGGGCCGAGGGTCTCCAGGACCTCCCGTACCGCCTGGTGGAATTCCTTCTCGCCCTGGTTGCGCCGGAGGATCTCGGCGTACAGCGGCTCGATGACGCGGCTCTCGGTGGCGTGCGGGGTTACGGAATCAGGGGTGGCCTGCATCAGGTCAAGACCTTCCGTCGGTGGGCATGCGCGCGAAGACGCCCCCGTCCCGGGGGGGCGCCGGCGGTCCCCCTCCCCATTGAGGGCGTCGCCCAGACATCGCACGCTCTGCGGCTCACGGAAGCGACGTACAGAACCGTTGTGGCCCACCCATTGTCCCAGTAGCACCGGAGATCCTTTCAAGGGGACCGCCGCAAGAGGGAGGCCGCTACGCGCGCGCCTCGCGGCGCAGCATCCACAACCCCGTTCCGGACGCGAGGACGACCAGCCCCGAGACCACGCTCAGCACGATGTGAAGAGCGTTGTTCTCCATCAGATTGAGCGAGACGTTCGCGACGACCGCAGCGCAGAGCACGATCCAGAGCAGTGCCTTCATGGGGTTCCTCCGTGTGGGTGGCCGGGTGTGTCCTGTGGCCTCGTGATGTCCTGTGTCCTCGTGATGTCCCCATTCTGTTGACGGGAGGCGGTCGCCACGAGGGGCCTGTCTCCCTGTTCCATGGTGTAGCCGGCTGTACCACCGGCCCGTGCGCCGAGGTCCCGCCCCGGCCCGGACGGCCCCACTAGGGTTTGCCGGGTGGGGATCACCGAGAGCACCGCGCCTCGCGAGAAGCAACGCGACCGGGAGGTCGGGCGGGAGGCCGACCGGGCGTCCGCCGGGGGCCCGGCACGGTGGCGGGTGCCGGGGATCGCGGTGCTCGTCGTGGTGCCGCTGTACATGCTGTGGGCGCTGGTGCTGGCCACCGGCGGCGGTGACCTGGCGGCGCAGCTCGCCTGGGCCGGTTTCGCCTCCCGGCATCCGGCATCCGCGTACAACCTCTCCTGGTACGGAGGGACGCACACCGCCAACTACAGCCTGCTGACACCGCCGCTCATGGCGGTGTTCGGGGTACGGGCGGTGACCGTGGCCGCCGGGCTCTGCGGGTCGTGGGCGCTGGGGCGGCTCTGTGTACGGAGCGGGGTGCGGTGGCCGGCCGCGGTCGCGGTGCTCGGTTCGCTGACGCTCTGGTGCAATGTCGCGTCCGGGCGCACCACGTTCGCGCTGGGCGTCGCGATCGGGCTGGTCGCGCTGCTGTACGTACGGCGTCGGGCGGGCGTCGCGGCGGGCTGCGCGGCGTTGGCCACGGCGGCGAGCCCGGTGGCCGGGCTGTTCCTGGTGGTGGCGGGCGCGGCGTACGGGTCGGCCCGGCAGTGGCGGCGGGCGGCCGGGCTCGTCGTACCGCCGGTCGTGGTGGTGGCCGCGACGACGCTGGTTTTCCCGTTCACGGGTGAACAGCCCATGGCGGCGGGCAAGTTGTGGATGCCGCTGGCGGTGTGCGCGGCGCTGTGCCTCGCGGCGCCGCGCGAGGGCGGCTGGCGGGTGGTCCGGTCCGCGGGCGCGGTGTACGCGGTCGGCGTCGTCCTGACCTTCCTGGTCGCCTCGCCGATCGGGACGAACGTGGAGCGGCTGGTGGGGGTGGCCGGCCCGCCCGTACTGCTGGCGGCGCTGCTGACCGTCCTGCCCCGGTGGGCGCGGGGCGGGGCACCGGTGCGGGTGCGGGCCCTGCTGCTCGCCGGGATGCTGGTGTGCAACACGGGCTGGCTGATCGACAAGACGGACGACGATCTGCGGGTCTCGACCTCCGTGCCCGCCTGGGCGGAGCACACCGACGAGCTGGTCGCCGAGCTGCGCCGGCTCGGCGCCGGGCGGACCCGGGTGGAGGTCGTACCGGCCCGCAACCACCGCGAGGCGACCGTGCTCGCCCCGTACGTGAACATGGCGCGCGGCTGGAACCGGCAGCTCGATGTGGAGCGCGGGCGGCTGTTCTACGAGGGGCGGCCGACCCCGGCGGCGTACCGGGCCTGGCTGGACCGGTGGGGCGTGGGCCTGGTCGTGCTGCACAACGGCAGGCCGGACGGGCCGGCCGAGGCGGAGGCGCAGATCGTCCGGCGCGGCGCCGACTGGCTGGAGCCGGTGTGGCGGGACGCCGGGTGGCGGATCTACCGGGTGCGCGGCGCCGTGCCCCTGGTCTCCGCGCCGGGCTCCGTCGTACGCGGGGACGATGCCTCCCTGGTGGTACGGATGCCCGCCGCCGGTTCGGTGACGGTACGGATCGCCCACTCGCCGTGGCTGCGGGCGGACGGCGGCGGGTGCCTGCGGCAGGACGGCGAGTGGACCCGGCTGACGGTGCGGCGGGCCGGGGAGTACCGGCTGGATTCGCGCTACCGGCTGTGGCCGTTCGGGTCCTGCTGAGAGGCGGGGCCTGTCGACGGGGCGGGGAGGGCTCAAGGGCTTTCCGCCGGGGGACGGTCACCGCAACGATACGACCTGCACGAACATGCAGGAAGGACGCTTCCTCGGCTGCCTTCATGGCTACGTAAGGAGACGTTCCCGTCCAGGTCGACCCGGACGGGAACGTCGCCGTTCCAATGGTCAGAAGGTCTGCTCGATGCGCTCGAAGATGTCCGCGTCCGTCTCCCGCTGCCAGGCCGGCAGGTCGGCCCAGTCGGCTACGTAACCAGGCTTCGGGTCCTCAAAATGCCTGAACATCTGGGCAGTCCAGCAGATCGCGACGAAACGGCCCTTCTGCTCGCGGGTGAGCCGGGCCGCATGGCCTCCGCTGACGTCGATGAAGTCGCGTACCTGTCCGAACACGGCGGTGGCCGCCTCGCGCTCCCACTCCGGGGTCTGGTCCCACGGCGTGACGTAGCCGGACTTCGGCTCGCCGGGGTAGTGCTTGTTCACTCCGTCGATCCACGCCTCGCGGAAGATCCGGCCGTCACTCATGCGCGTGTCCCTCTCGTCATGCGGTACGCGGAAGCGCCGCGATTCGGTGATCCAGGTCCGAGATTCGACCATCGGCCGCGAGCGGGGCAAGGCGCCCTCGGAGCCCGTCCAACTTCTTGCCGATGAATCCCGAGTGCGACCGGTCGGCCAGTCCGAGCGCTTGCTCCGCATAGTGCACGACCTGGTCGATGTCTCGCCTGCACGCCCCGAGAACAGCGAGGTCGCTCAGAACGGCCGCTCGGCGACGCAGCGACAATGGCTGGGCAAGGGCTGTGGTCAGGGCGTCTTCGGCAAGGTCGGGGCGGCCGAGCTGGAGGTAGCAGGCTCCGCGTTCCTCGGCGAGGCGGGAGCCGTCGAAGCGGAGCCAGCCGCCGTTGTGGGAGTGCCCGCCACCGAGGCGGTGCACCTTCTCGGCTTCGTCCAGAGCCCGGTTGCAGGCGTCGAGGTCACCCATCGCCGCGTACGTCTGCGCCTGGACGGCGGCAACCCAGTGACGGGTGGAGAGTGTGCCGTCGCCCCGCTGAGCGACCCGGGCCGCCGCCGCCAGCAAGGGCTGGGCAGCGGGCGCGCGGCGCGCGTACAACTCGACGTACGCATGGCGGGTCATGGCACAGGCCCAGAGGTCGTGGTCCCCGCCGGCATGAGCGGCGTGGGCGGCCAGCGTGTAGCACTGGGCAGCGTCGGTGTACCGGTTGGCGTCAAAGAAAAGCTCACCGCCGAGCTGGTAGAGGTCGGCCGTCATTCGACACAACCTAGCCCTGTCCCCGGCTGTGCGTGCCTCGGTCAGCGCCTTCGCCATCACATCGAGCTGTCCGCGGACTGCGGGGAAGACGACCTGCTTGGAGTCCGAGAGCGTGAAGAGCTGCCAGAGGCTGCGGTGCAGGGCATCGCCCGTCACCGAAAGCGCCGATGCCGCGTACCCCCGGGTGACGTCGTCGGGATCGGGGAGAGCGACCAGCGCGCCCGTGACGGCGAGCAGGCCCAGGACTTCGCGGCGCTTCATGTCGTCATCATCACCGTGGAGGAGAGGTGGGGTGTCGGAAGGCGCGGCGGTCTCGGCCGGCTGCCCTTCCGAGAGAAGGGCTTCCAGTTCGGGGAGGGTCACTTCCAACAGACCGGCGATCCTGGGCCGTTGGTGCGGTTGCGGGGTGGCACGACCGCTCTCCCAACGGACCACGGTGGACGCGGCGACCGCAAGCGCTTCTGCGAATTCCTCCTGAGAATAACCCTGCGCCACACGCTGCTCGGCGAAACACTTACGCCTCATTGTTCATCGGCCTCCCCTCACGAGAACCCTTCCCTGCACGCGAGGCCCAGCAACGCCTGGGAAACGCCCGGGCATTGCGCGAGGTCCACTCTGGGAGAACGTAACGGATCGTCGTTCACTGGTCACACGCCGCTCGTGGAGGTCAGGAGCCCTTCTGGCGGTTTCTCGCAGAGAGGAGCAGAAGCGTGACGACATCCGAACCGCCCTGCAGGCCCCCCGTCATTGCCGACGACCACACGCTCACCCCGCCGGAGCCCCTCCCCGGTGCGCCGAGCCGGGCCCTGCGGATGCGGGCGGCGGACGGCTGGGAGAGGTTCATGCGCCGCGTCGAGGCCCAGCGGGACACCGGGACGTGAACCCGGTCGGTCCCGACGGCCACGAGCAGCACCCGCTCCTGAACACACCCGTCCGTGACATCGCCTCGCGCGGGGAAGGCGTGCTCGTCGCCGTCACCCACGAACTCCACAACCACGGCACGGTACGGCTCGCGCACATTCGCCCCCCGTCCGGAATCGAGTGGACAACGGCGGCCGACAACGTTCAACCCGCTCTTTCCTGAGGCACCCACCCCCTCGCCCAAGGAGTCCCATGAACACCTCCGTCGCATTCACCACCCACGCACGGCCGTGGGGCGCGAGCCGACTTGCGCCCTACCCGACCACCATTCGCCGACCACACGCCACCGTCACCGTCGACCCCGCGACCCAGCTCGGGGTGTTCCGAGACCGTGCCGGGCAGGTGGTCGAGATGGGCAAGCACGGGACCAGCTCCGCCACCGAGACCTCGACCTCCACCAGCTCCGACGGCCAGTCCGGCAACGACCAAGGTCACGACCAGGACAGCAACCAGGACTGATGGCCGTGACCGAGAAGAGGCCCGTACTCGTGGCCACCGAGGCGGATGACATCACCGCCGACATGGTGATCACGGAACTCAATCGGCTCGATGTGCCGGTAGTCCGATTCGACCCGGCCGACATCGGGGCGGACCTGACAGTCTCGGCTCGGTTCGGCACCTGCCTGGCCCCTCTGGCCGGGCAGGTGCGTACCCCGTCGAAAACCGCCGGCCTCGCCCACGTCCGCGCGGTGTACTGGCGCCGTCCCATCTGGCCGACGTTTCCGAGCCTGAGCCAGGACGATGCCCAGTTCGCTGCTGCTCAGGTCCGGTACGGCCTTGGCGGCGCCCTGTACGCCATGGAGAGGCCGCTCTGGGTGAATCACCCCCTCCGCGTCGCGGCGGCCGACTACAAGCCAGCACAGTTGGCTACGGCCCAACGTCTCGGACTGACAGTGCCACCCACGCTGGTGACCAACGATCCCGACGACGCGCGCGAGTTCATCTCGGCCCACGATCGGGTGATCTACAAAACGCTGCGCTGGACGCCCTACTGGCGGGACGGCGTCCCAGTGACCGGCTGGGCCGATCCGGTCACCGTCGACGAGATCGACGAGAGCCTGCGGGTGGCACCCCACCTGTTCCAAGCCGTCGTCGCCAAGGTGGCCGACCTACGCGTCTTGATCGTCGGTCGGCAGGTGTTCACCGTACGGATCACGTCCGGCCTCCTGGACTGGCGCAAGGACTATTCGGCCCTGTCGTACAGCGTGGTAGATCTGCCCAGGGCAGTCGAAAAGGCGCTTCAGGCCTGCCTGGATCACTACGGGTTGCGGTCCGGCAGCTTCGACCTCGCGGAGGACCAGAAGGGCGGCCTGTGGTGGCTTGAGCTCAACCCCAACGGTCAGTGGGGATGGCTGGAGCCGCACACCGGTCTGCACATGTCCGCCGCGTTCGCGGCCCTACTGGCGGGAGAGAGCCCATGACCGACACCTCGCCCGAGCGGCGAAAGCTCGCCGCCCAACTCGCACAGGCCGGCGCCCTCAAGACTCCGGCATGGCGGGCAGCCGTCGAGGCGGTCCCTCGTGAACTCTTCCTGAACCCCGGTGTGTTCCTGCCCGAGGGCGCACAGTGGCGGCCTGTGACGGCTGTCGGCTCCGACCCTGCGGAGTGGGTCAGAACCGCCTACACCCTCGACACGCTGACCACCCAGCTCGACGGGCACCTCACCGCCGACCAAGTGAGCGAACCCGTGGCAGGGCTGCCCACCTCCTCCTCCACAACCCCGACCCTCGTGCTCGGCATGATCGAAAGCCTGGACGTGGAGAGCGGCCACCAGGTTCTGGAGATCGGCACCGGGACCGGGTACTCCGCAGCTCTCATGTGCCACCGCCTCGGCGAGGACAACGTCACCACCGTCGAGGTGGACCCGGAGGTTGCCGCACGCGCGGATGCCGCCCTGGAAACCGCGGGCTACTCCACGTGGACCGTGACCGGTGACGGCCTCCTCGGGCATCCCCGGCGGGCACCGTACGACCGGGTCATCGCCACCTGCGCGGTCCGCCGCATCCCTTACACATGGGTGCGGCAGACCAAGCCCGGCGGAATCATCCTGGCCACGGTCGGCTCGTGGGCGAACGGCGCCGGGCTGGCCAAGGTGACCGTGAACGAGGACGGCGAGGCCGAGGGCCGGATCATCGGGCCGGCCTCATTCGTGCAGGCCCGATCGCAGACCGCCGCGCCGGTGGCCGGCGACCTATCGGCACGCGCGGCCTACGCCGACAGCGAGCGGCAGGCGAAGGTGTCACCACTCAGGCTGGGCGAGTGGATGCCCGCGTTCCTCGCGCAGCTCGCGGCGCCCGGCGCTCAGCTCGTCCGCGCCACAACGAGCGAGGGTGCACAACTCCTCTACCTCTTCACCCCGGAACGCGAGTCGTTCGCCACGTTGACCCCCGACGGCGAGAGCTGGCGGGTTCGCCAGGGCGGGCCCGTGTCCCTGTGGGACGACATCGAGGGGGCTCTCACGGCCTGGCAGGAAGCGGGCAGCCCGGAGATCACCGCCACACGGCTCCGTGTGACGCCCGCATCCCACCAGTACTGGATCGACCGGGGCCCCTCCCTGCGCTGGGAACACCGGGTCGCCTGAACCCCTGCTCTCGGGACCTGGACGACGAACCGCTTCCGGTGAGCCGGGACATCAAGAAGCCTGAGGCGCCGCGATAGCCCCGACACGGTCTCCGGCCCGACGAGGCGTGGCTACCTTGGTGGCTGCCTTCACGGCTGCGTTCGTTGCCGTGACGTCCGGTCTCAGCCGGCACGGAACGAGGTGAAGCAAGGCCCACCACTCCACGAAAAAGAGCCCATGACCTGCTTTTGCTGGTCAGAGGGCGTTGGGGCAGACGAGTCGGGCTGTGCGCCCGGGTCAGTCCGTGACGCCGAGGTCCTGGCGCATCAGCTGGCGCATCGCGTCGAGGCAGGGGCCGGCCGCCTTCAGGTCCTCCATGGCCCGTTCGACGTTCTCGCCGTCGCGGGGCACGCCCCGGTCCAGGCGCTTGACGACGGCGTCACCGGCGGCGAGCACCCGGTTGAGGTCGCGGGACGCCTGGAGTATCCGCTCGGGGACGATCATCTGCGCCTCGGCGTAGCGGTCCCGGTGGTCCAGGCGGGCCTCTTCGAGCTGGTTGCGTTCCTGCTCGGTGTAGACGTCGTCGCGGATGCGGTGCAGGGCGTCCTTGAGGAGGGTGTGGAACTGCCGGGAGGCCCGGTTCATGGCCGTGTACTGGGTGCGCAGCTCCTCGAACTTCCGTCGCTCGTCCGCCAGTCGGGTCTCCTCGGCGCGCTGGCGTACGGTCAGCCGTTGCACGAACACCGGGGCGAGGAGGGTTCCGAGCACCCCGACCACTGCGGTGATCATGGCGGTGATGGCGGCGGTCATGACTGTGAGACTAATGCGGGTCGGCAGACGGCGTACACGCGGTTCCCGGGCGCACGGTGACGGCTCATCAGACATGATGCCGTCATGACAATTTCACGGGGGACGGGACGTACCCGGAACCTCCCCGGAGCGCCTCTGCCGACGCCCCGCCCGGCCCTCCCGCCCGCACCCGGGTACCGCGCGGCTCCGCACGCGGCGCGGGTACCTCCGCGTGCGGGCGACATGCGCCGCTATCTCGCCGTCGGCCTCGACTGCTACCTCTGCCTGGTCACCGTCGGCCTACTCGCCCGGCCGTACGTGGACACGGCAGAGGTCACCGAGGCGGCCGGCCTGCTGCTCGGCCCGGCGCTCGCGTTCTCCTTCCTCAACCATGTGGTCCTCACCGCGCTCACCGGGGCCGGCGCGGGCAAGCTGATCATGGGGATACGGGTGGTCAGACTGCCCGACGCCGGGCGCCCGGGGCCCTGGTTACTGCTGCTGCGCTGGCTGTACGGGCTCGGCTGGCTGCCGCTGCAACCCTGGTACGGGCTGCGTTCGCTGCTCTCGGGACCCGGCGTCCTGCCCCGTACCTCTCTCTGGAACGGCGGGAACGGCGAGCTGCGCGCCGATCCGCTGGGCCTGCGCCTGGTCCGTCACAGTGACCTCACCGCCCACCGGACCGCCGTCGCGGCCACCGCGCCCACCCACCACTGAGGCCCGGCTCAAGCCCACCCGCCCGGGCCGGCCCCGGCAAGTGCCCTCCCGGGCCCGGGGCCCCGTATTCCGAGCCCCGTGTCCCGAGCCCCGTGTCCCGGGCCACATAGCCCAAGCCCGGTCCCCCGAGCCCGGTCCCCCAAGTCCCGTGTCAGGCCGCCGCGTTCTCCGTGATGGTGACCTTGCCCTTGCGGATCGTCGCGAGCCGGGGCGCCCGCCGGGCGATGGCGCTGTCGTGCGTGACCATGACGAAGGTCAGGCCGTGCTCCTTCCACATGGTCTCCAGCACCTCCATGACCTCGTCGCGCATCGACTCGTCGAGGTTGCCGGTGGGCTCGTCGGCGAGCAGTACCTTCGGCCGCTTCACCAGTGCCCGGGCGATCGCCACCCGCTGCTGCTGGCCCCCGGACATCTCGCTGGGCAGATGCCCGAGCCGCTCACCGAGCCCTACGGACTCCAGAGCCTCGGCGGCCCGCTTCCGGCGCTCGGCCGCCCGGCCGCCGAGCGGTACGAGAGCGGTCTCGACGTTCTCCTGGGCGGTGAGCGTCGGGATCAGGTTGAAGCTCTGGAAGACGAACCCGATGTTCTCGGCGCGCAGCCGTACAGCGATTCCAGGACCTTGTCCTGGGCCCGGCTCATGCCGGTGGAGACCGAGCTGACGACGATGACCAGCGCGAGCCCCGAGGCGACGACCAGCGCCGCCTTTCTGCGACGGCGCAGCTCGCGCCGGAGGTAGGTGAAAAACATGGCGCGAAGCTAAGGAGTGCTTGTGATGGCGGGACAAGGCCGCGATGAAAGCGCGATGAGAAGTCTTACGAACGCCGGAGGCGGCGGCACCGCGGATCCGAGGGGATCCGGGTACCGCCGCCTCCGTACGGGGTTCGGGCCGCGCCGGGAACGGGCGCGCGGGGTCGGGTCAGGCCTGGGAGCCCGCCGTCCACTCGGCCCAGCTCATGTTCCAGCCGTTGAGGCCGTTGTCGGGGGTGATGGTCTTGTCCGGGGAGTTCTTGACGATGACCACGTCGCCGACGAGGGAGTTGTTGTAGAACCAGGCGGCGGGCTGGTTGGCGTCGCTCGCGCCCTTCACGTCGGCGAGGCCGACACAGCCGTGGCTGGTGTTGGCGCTGCCGAAGATCGACCGCGCGCCCCAGTAGTTGCCGTGGATGAAGGTGCCCGAGGTGGACAGACGCATGGCGTGCGGCACGTCCTTGATGTCGTACTCGCCCTTGCCGTCGTCGTCGGTGAAGCCGACCGTCGCACCGTTCATCCGGGTCTCCTTGAACTTCTCGGAGATCACCATCTGCCCGTTGTACGTGGGGTTGGAGGAGGAGCCGGAGGAGATCGGGATGGTCTTGATCGTCTTGCCGTCCTGGGTGACGGTCATCATCTTCGTGTTGGCGTCGACCGTCGAGACCTGGTTGCGGCCGACCTTGAAGGTGACCGTCTTCTGCTGCACACCGAAGACGCCGTCGGCGCCCTCGACGCCGTCCAGCGCCAGCTTCAGCGTGACGGTGGAGCCGCCCTGCCAGTAGTTCTCGGGGCGCAGGTCGAGACGCTGCGAGTTGAACCAGTGGCCGACGACCTGCTGGCCGCTGCTGGACGTCACGGTGATACCGGCCTGGACGGCCTTCTTGTCCGTGATCGCCTTGTTGAAGTTGATCGAGACCGGCATGCCGACGCCGACCGTGGAGCCGTCCTCGGGGGTGAAGTTCCCGATGAAGCTGTTGGCGGGCGAGACGGTGGTGAAGGAGGAGTTCTCGTGCGCCTCGCGGCCCTTGGAGTCCTTCGCCGTCGCGCTGATCTTGTACGTGGTCGAGCGCTCCAGCTGGACGTCCGGCTTCCAGCTCGCGCCGTCGGCGGAGAGCGTGCCCTTGACCGCGTCTCCGGCCGCCGTGGTCATGGTGACCTCGGACAGCTTGCCCTTGGTGACGGTGACCTTGGCGTCGTTGTTGATGCTCGCGTTGGTCGCGCCGTTCTTCGGCGAGATCGCTATCTGCGCTTCCGAGGCGTCCTGGGCCGCCGCCTTGTCGACCTCGGCAGCCTGCGACTTCTTCGAGCCCTCGGCACTGCTGTCCCCGCTGTCGTTGCAGGCGGTGAGCACCAGTACGCCGCCGAGCAGTGCGGACGCGGCCATCAGGCCCCTGCGCCGCTTGCTGTCCGTCATCACAAGCTTCTCCATCGTTGCCGAATCCCCAAAAAACCCCGAGCACAACCGCCGTCGACCGGCGAAACCCGTCAATGGTCCTAGAACCCATGGAAAGGGTTCTCCGTTCCACATCCGCGAAAGATGTGGGGAACAACACTCAACGACGCGTCCGCGGCTGCGGTGGTTCCCGACGCCGGTCACGTAGGGGCGTCCGGTGAACGGCACGGCCCCGGACCGCGTACGAAACGGTCCGGGGCCGGTGTTCACCAGCTTCCGGTCCCACCGCTCGCGGCGACGTGACCGTCGTCGTCCTCACCCATTGTGCGGGACGTCGCCACCGCTCCCGGCGTCGTCGTCCTCGTCCTCCTCGCCGTCCTCGTCGTCGAGGTCCCAGGCGTCCGGGTCGTCGGGGTCGTAGTCGACGGTCTCGCTGCTCCAGGAGGCCTGCGCGAGCTCGACCCCGGGCACCTCGCCGACCAGGTCGAACGGGTCGATGAGGGAGGCCAGCGCCTCCGCGCCGTCCTCCCGTACGGCACGCTCGGCGTGCGTGCGTTCCTCGGCGGACTCGCCGCCCGGTTCCCCGTACTCGGCGGCGATCGATTCGAGGGCGGTGCCGCTGAGGGCGGCGGGGTCGGTGATCTCCAGCACCATTTCGACGCGAAGCCGAACAAAGCGTGATGTCTCAGAAGTGCTCATGTGACGGAGCGTAGGCTCCCCGCACTCCCGGCTCTCCCGCGACCCGCTGCTTTCACCGCAGGGGCGCTAGCATCGGCGCACATGACTAACTCACGGCCGTGACAAGGGGATCGATTCCGTGGTCATCGCTCGCCGCCCGCTCCTGACCGCCACCGCCGCGGCCACGTTGCTGGCCGCCCTGTGGTTCGTCCCGTCCGCCAACGCGACGGACGAACCGGGCAGCCGGAGCGGACCGGCCACCACCACCGTCGCCGGGGACACCGCGGCCGGTCCGAGGCTGGCCGACACCGGGACGGGCGTCGACACCACCCCGTATCTGATCGGCGGCATGACGTTCCTGGGCATCGGCGCGGCGTTCGTCACCCACTCGGCACGCCGCGCCGACGCCTGAGGGCTGTCCCGCGA
>NZ_ML123044.1:1012527-1017724 GCF_003846175.1 Streptomyces sp. ADI95-17
TGGGCCTCTCGTCCGGATCAGCCCGGCGTGATCCGGACGAGAGGCACTGGGAACGGGCTCCTAGGCCAGCGGGCCGGTCACCGGCTCGACCGCCGCGACCAGCTTCCCCGCACGTACGAACGCGTCCGCCGCGGCCAGGTCCGGTGCCAGGAAGCGGTCCGGTCCCGGGCCCTGGACCCCTGCGGCGCGCAGCGCCTCGATGGCGGCCTGCGAGGCGGGGGCGGGGGTGAGGCCCCCGGCGGCGCGCAGTTCGACGGCGCGGGTCGCCGCGTACAGCTCGACGGCGACGATCCGGGCGAGGTTGTCGACGGCGGTACGGAGCTTGCGCGCCGCCGACCAGCCCATGGAGACGTGGTCCTCCTGCATCGCGGAGGACGGGATCGAGTCGGCCGAGGCGGGCACGGCGAGCCGCTTCATCTCGCTGACCAGGGCGGCCTGGGTGTACTGGGCGATCATCAGGCCCGAGTCCACCCCGGCGTCGTCGGCGAGGAACGGCGGCAGCCCGTGCGAGCGGTTCTTGTCCAGCAGCCGGTCCGTGCGGCGCTCGGTGATGGAGCCGAGGTCGGCGGCGACGATCGCCAGGAAGTCGAGTACGTAGGCGACGGGGGCGCCGTGGAAGTTGCCGTTGGACTCGACCCGGCCGTCGGGAAGGACGACGGGGTTGTCGACGGCGGAGGCCAGCTCGCGGGCCGCGACGACGGCGGCGTAGTCGAGGGTGTCGCGTCCGGCGCCGTTGACCTGGGGGGCGCAGCGTACGGAGTAGGCGTCCTGGACGCGGGGCGCGTCGCCTGTGATCTCGGCGTGCCGCCCCGTGAGTCCGGAGCCGGCGAGGACCCGCAGCATGTTGTCGGCGCTGACGCCCTGGCCCGGGTGCGGGCGGATGGCGTGCAGTTCCGGGGCGAGCACCTTGTCCGTGCCGAGCAGCGCCTCCAGGGAGAGGGCGGCGGTGATGTCGGCGGAGGTGTAGAGGCTCTTCAGGTCGGCCAGGGCCATGACGAGCATGCCGAGCATGCCGTCGGTGCCGTTGAGGAGGGCGAGGCCCTCCTTCTCGCGCAGCTCGACGGGGGTGAGGCCGTGGGCGGCGAGCAGTTCGCCGGCGGGGCGCACGGTGCCGTCGGGGCCCTCCGCGTCGCCCTCGCCCATCAGCGTCAGGGCGCAGTGCGAGAGCGGGGCCAGGTCGCCGGAGCAGCCGAGCGAGCCGTACTCGTGGACCACGGGCGTGATGCCCGCGTTGAGGACGTCGGCCATGGTCTGCGCGACCTCGGGGCGTACGCCGGTGTGCCCGGAGGCGACGGTCTTCAGCCGCAGGAACATCAGCGCGCGGACGACCTCGCGCTCGACGCGCGGGCCCATGCCGGCGGCGTGCGAGCGGACGATGTTGCGCTGGAGCTGGGCGCGGAGGTCCTGGCTGATGTGCCGGCTGGCCAGCGCCCCGAATCCGGTGGAGACGCCGTACACCGGCTCCGGCTTGGCTGCGAGCGCGTCCACGATCTCACGGGCGGCGGCGAGCGCGTCGACGGCGGCTGCGGAGAGCTCGACGCGGGCGTTGCCGCGGGCCACGGCGATGACGTCCTGAGCGGTGGTGCCGGACGTCCCCACCACGACTGTATGCATATCCATATTCAGAAGCGTACGGATTGAATCCCTTCATGTCACTAGTGGTCGTACGGTTGACCCCTTACCGATCAACGCGCCCTCAGGGCCGGCTGCCACGCAGGTGGCGGCGGTCGTGCGGGGACCTGGGCGGCGAGTCGGCCAGCCGGATCACCTCGCCGTCGCGCCCCGCCACCACCGGTTTGACCGAGCGGGCCGCCTTCGCCCGGTACTGGGCCGCGTCCGCCAGCCGGAACAGCCGCCGCGCCGAGACCACCGGGCCGATCGGATCGCCGGTCGACGCGATCCCGCACGCCACTCCGTCCCCCAGCTCCAACTCGGCCGCCCGCTCACAGAGTTCGGTGGCCACCCGGACCACGTCGTCCACCTCCGGGCCCACCGTGAGCAGACAGAACTCATCGCCGCCGAGCCGGGCCGCGAGCGCGCCGGGCAGCATGGCGCCACAGCGGGACAGCACCGAGCCGAAACGTTCCAGCAGGCGGTCGCCGACCGCGTGGCCATGGGTGTCGTTGACCTGCTTCAGCCCGTTGAGGTCGCAGACGACCAGGCTGACCACCGCCCCGTCCGCCCGGTGCCGCTCCACCGCCTCGTCGAGCCGTACGTCGACGGCGCGGCGGTTGGCCAGGCCGGTGAGCGGGTCGGTGAAGGCGAGCTTGCGGACCTCTTCGAGCCGTTCGGTCTGGGAGATCCCCGCGGCGACGACCGCGGCCAGCACGGTCGCGAAGTCCGCGTCCTCCCGGGCGAACACCGGTGCCCCCACCGGGCGGGCCACGTACAGCTCGCCCCAGGCCCGCCCGTGCAGCACGATCGGCGCGACCACGCAGCAGCCGCGCCCGCGCCGCCGCAGGGCGGCCACCCGCTCCCGGCCGTAGCCGCTCCCGTACTCCCGCACCCCGGCGGCCGCGCCCGCGTCCGCCGCACCGTCGGCGGTCTCGACCCAGGCGTCCGGTTCACCGCCCCCGGCCCACTGTTCGTGCAGGAACTCGGTGATCTCCGGGAACTGGTGCACCGGATACGTCTCCGCCTCGGGGAACTCCTCCTCCCCCTCGGCCCGTTGACCCGCGTTCACCAGCACGCGCAGCCGCCCCGGCCCGCGCTCCCACACGGAGAGCGCGGCGAAGCTGCCACCCAGCGCCTCGCACGCCCCCAGCGCAGCCGCTCGCCACGACCCCCGAGGGGTGTGTGCCGCCGCCATCGTCTGCGCAAGCGAAACCACGGCCCGCAGCCGTGCATCATCACCACCCATCGCTACAGCTTATGTAGGTTTGTGGTGATTTGATCAGTTTGGGACACCGGTCGCTTTCACTGCGTGTCTGTTCGATTACATATCGTCACGCTGCGTCACTCGCCGGGCCAGTTCGGCTTCCGCTTCTCGTTGAACGCGGCCACGCCCTCGGCCCGGTCGCCGGAGAAGGCCACCGACCGCCAGGCGGCGTCCTCCACTTCGAGACCGGCCCGGAGATCGAGACCGTGGCCCAGCCGCAGCGCCCGCTTGGCGGCCCGCAGCCCCACCGGGGAGTTGGCGGCGATCCGGCCGGCGAGCGCCAGCGCGGCCGCCCGGTCCTGCCCGGCCTCCACCAGCTCGTCGACCAGTCCGAGGCCGAGCGCCTCGGCCGCCTCCACCCGCCGGGCCGAGAAGACCAGCTCGGCGGCGCGTGCCGCGCCGATCCGCCGCGGCAGCAACTGCGTGCCGCCGCCGCCCGGAATCACCCCGACCGACACCTCGGGCAGGCCGACCACGGCGGTGCGGTCGGCGACGATCAGGTCGCAGGACAGCGCCAGCTCGAACCCGCCGCCGAGCGCGAAGCCGTGCACGGCGGCGATCGTCGGCATCGGCAGTTCCAGCACACCGGTGTACGCGGCGCGGGCGGTCGGGCGCTGGCGCAGCAGTTCGGCGTCGGTGAAGGAGTTCCGTTCCTTCAGGTCGGCGCCCACGCAGAAGGCCCGCTCGTGGCTGGAGGTGAGGACGGTGACCCGTACACCGGGGTCGACGGCGAGCGCGGCGCAGGCGGCGGCGATCGAGCGGGCCATGTCGGTGGAGACGGCGTTCATCGCCTTGGGCCGGTCGAGCACCAGCTCGGCGACGTGTTCCTGGCCCTCATGGACCCGTACGGCGACGAATTCCCCGAACCGCTGCTCGGACGTGACGGTCATGACTGCACCCCTCCGGTTAACGATCGTTACCGGAGGGATCCTATGGCGCGGCCCGGACAGTGGTCAGGGGCCGGCCCGGACGGGCCGGAAAGGCACGGTCCGGAGCCGGGCTGAGGAGCCAGACCCAGGAGCCGGGCTCAGGAGGTGCCGCGGCGGGCCAGCAGCCAGGGCTCCACCACGCCGAGCCCGCGCACCGGGCGCTGCCACATCGGCTGGAGCCCGTAGCGGTACTTGGGTGCCGCGGCCGACTCCACGCCTTCCTGGCGCTCCTTCTCGGCCACCGCGGCCTCCTCGGCCGCCTGTGCCTCGGAGGCGGGGGCGTCGCCGGTGCGGGTCAGCTCCTCCGCGAAGGCTCCGTCCACCAGCACGGCGTCCTTCGGCGCTATCGACGTGAGCCGGCTGGCGAGGTTCACCGTGGTGCCGAAGACATCGCCCATCCGGGTGGTGACCGTGCCGAACGCGATGCCCACGCGCAGCGCCGGCATGGTCTCGTCCTGGGTCATCGCCTCGATCAGGCGCAACGCGATCTCGGCCGCGGTGCCCGCGTCGTCGGCGGCGAAGAGGACCTCGTCGCCGAGGGTCTTGATGAGGCGGCCGCCGTGGGCGGCCACCAGGTCGGCCGAGGTGGTCTCGAAGGCCTCGACCAGCTCGCCGAGCTCCTCCTCCTCCAGCCGCCGGGTCAGCCGGGTGAACCCGACGAGGTCGGCGAAGCCGACGGCCAGCCGGCGGTCGACCATCTCCTCGTCGTCGGCGGCCTGCACGACTCGCCCGGTGGCGGCGGCCAGCTGGCGCCGCCACACATAGACCAGGAACTCCTGGAGCTCCGGCAGGAGCAGCTCGACCAGCGGGTAGGTGACCTCGGTACGGGTCATTCCGGGCTCGGGCGGCTCGGTCAGCCCCTCCAGGAACGAATCGATCTGCCACTCCGCCAGCCGGGCGGTGGTCTGCCCGGTGGACCGGGCCACCTGGATCGCCATCGGCTCGCTGAGCAGCCCCGCCTCGACGAGACCGGCGAGCCGGCGCAGCGCCAGCACATCGGCCTCGGTGAGCGCCTTGGCCTGCCCGATGTCGGCGAAGCCCATGGCCCGCCAGAACCTGGAGGCCAGATCCATCGAGACACCGGCGGTACGGGCGGCCTGGAACGGCGTGTAGCGACGGTCGGCGCCCAGGATCAGCTGTTCCAGCCGGATCGCGAGGGGGTCGTCGGTCGGTTCCGCCGTATGGTCGACTTCGTGATGCGGTGTCGCGTGGACCGAGGGTTCCGACGGGGGCTGTGTGCCCGCACCGGAGGTCGTGTCGTCGACGGTCACCAGCCGCCTCCTGCCCGTTCCCTGCGCACTGCCCTGCCGATCTGTCGGTGGATCGCCTCAACGATACGGCAGGTGTGCCGCAGCTCACGCCCCTATGGCGTCCGGGAATGTTCCTGGGT
>NZ_ML123044.1:1018101-1032008 GCF_003846175.1 Streptomyces sp. ADI95-17
GAGCCAGGGCCCGGCAGGGCAGGCGCCGGGGGCGGTGCGGTGTGCCCGTACGCGCCCGGGACGGCCACCGCCCCGCCCTCAGACCAGTCCACCCCCCGCACCCCGCAGGTGGACGATGTCGCCGGCCGAGACGGGTTCCTGGAGGCCGTCGCCGGTGGAGAGGACCAGGCGGCCGTCGCCGTCGATCGCCACGGCCTCGCCGGTGAGCGTGCGGTCGCCGGGGAGCTGGGCCCGTACCGTCCGGCCCAGCGTCGCGCAGCCCGCCGCGTACGCCTCCTGCAGGCCGCTCGCCGCCGCGTCGCCGTCCGCCGCGCGCCACTGGCCGTACCAGTGCTCCAGCGAGCGCAGCACGCCCCGCAGCAGCGTCTCGCGGTCGGTGGAGACCGCACCGGCCAGGGCCAGCGAGGCGGCCGTGGGGGCGGGTAGTTCGTCGGCGCGCAGGGAGACGTTGACGCCCATGCCGACGACCACGCCGTCCCCGGCGCGCTCGGCCAGGATGCCGCCCGCCTTGCGCTCCGCGCCCTCCACCGTGACCAGGAGGTCGTTGGGCCACTTCAGGGCCGTGTCGACGCCCGCGGACCTCGCCAGGCCGGTCGCCGCGGCGACACCGGTGAGCAGCGGCAGCCAGCCCCACCGTTCGGCGGGGACGTCGCCCGGCTTCAGGTAGACGGAGAAGAACAGGCCCGAACGGGCCGGAGCCGTCCAGGTGCGATCGAGGCGGCCGCGCCCCGCGGTCTGCTCCTCGGCGATCAGCACGGCGCCCTCGTCGAGCCCCGTGGCCGCGCGCCGGGCGAGATCGGAGTTGGTGGACCCGGTGGTCTCCACCACGTCCAGCGAGGTCCACAGTCCGCCGGGCCGCAGCAGTCCGCGGCGCAGCGCGGGGACGTTCAGGGGCGGTCGGTCCAGGTCCGACCAACGGCTCTGTGGCGTATCCGAAGGTGTCATGCAAGCCAGACTAGGTGTGGCAAACGACGCACTGCCGAACCGTATCCGCGCCGATACCCTACGGATCAGTAGGTGTTTCAGTACCTGTTCAGCAGCACAGTCGTCCCCGTGACCAGGCAGGGAGCCGCCACCCGATGTCCGAGCCGGAAGAGACCGACATCCACACCACCGCGGGCAAGATCGCGGACCTGCAGCGCCGTATCGACGAGGCGACGCACGCGGGCTCCGCGCGCGCGGTCGAGAAGCAGCACGCCAAGGGCAAGTTGACCGCGCGCGAACGGGTCGATCTGCTGCTCGACGAGGGTTCCTTCGTGGAGCTCGACGAATTCGCCCGGCACCGCTCCACCAACTTCGGCATCGAGAAGAACCGCCCGTACGGGGACGGCGTCGTCACCGGCTACGGCACGGTCGACGGCCGCCCCGTCTGCGTCTATTCGCAGGACTTCACCATCTTCGGCGGCTCGCTCGGCGAGGTCTACGGTGAGAAAATCGTCAAGGTGATGGATTTCGCGCTGAAGACCGGCTGCCCGGTCATCGGCATCAACGACGGTGGCGGCGCCCGGATCCAGGAAGGCGTTGCCGCGCTCGGGCTGTTCGCGGAGATCTTCCGCCGCAATGTGCACGCCTCGGGCGTCGTACCGCAGATCTCACTGATCGTCGGACCGTGCGCGGGCGGCGCGGTCTACTCCCCCGCGATCACCGACTTCACGGTCATGGTCGACCAGACCTCGCACATGTTCATCACCGGCCCCGACGTCATCAAGACGGTCACCGGTGAGGACGTCGGTTTCGAGGAGCTCGGCGGCGCCCGCACCCACAACACCACCTCCGGGGTGGCGCACCACATGGCGGGCGACGAGAAGGACGCCATCGAGTACGTCAAGTCGCTGCTGTCGTACCTCCCTTCGAACAACCTGTCCGAGGCGCCCGCCTTCCCCGAGGTGGCGGAGCTCGCCACCACGGACGAGGACCGCGAGCTGGACACCCTCATCCCGGACTCGGCGAACCAGCCGTACGACATGCACTCCGCCATCGAACACGTGCTGGACGACGGCGAGTTCCTGGAGACGCAGGCCCTGTTCGCGCCGAACATCATCACCGGCTTCGGGCGCGTCGAGGGCTACCCGGTCGGCATCGTCGCCAACCAGCCGATGCAGTTCGCGGGCTGCCTGGACATCAACGCGAGCGAGAAGGCCGCGCGCTTCGTCCGTACCTGCGACTCCTTCAACGTGCCCGTGCTGACCTTCGTCGACGTCCCCGGCTTCCTGCCCGGTGTCGACCAGGAGTACGGCGGCATCATCCGCCGCGGCGCCAAGCTGATCTACGCGTACGCCGAGGCGACCGTCCCGCTGATCACCGTGATCACCCGCAAGGCGTTCGGCGGCGCGTACGACGTCATGGGCTCCAAGCACCTCGGCGCCGACATCAACCTCGCCTGGCCGACCGCGCAGATCGCGGTGATGGGCGCGCAGGGTGCGGTGAACATCCTGCACCGCCGTACGATCGCCGCCGCCGAGGATCAGGACGCCACCCGGGCCGAGCTGATCGCCGACTACGAGGACACCCTGCTCAACCCCTACGTGGCGGCGGAGCGCGGTTACGTCGACGCGGTGATCATGCCGTCCGACACCCGCGCGCACATCGTGAAGGGGCTGCGCCAGCTGCGTACCAAGCGGGAGTCGCTGCCCCCGAAGAAGCACGGCAACATCCCCCTCTAGAAAGGGTCCTGGCCATGATCAAGGTCGTACGGGGCAACCCGACCCCGGAGGAGCTGGCAGCCGCACTGGCGGTGGTGCGGGCGCGCGCCGCGGCGACGACGTCCGAGGAGTCGGCCGGCGGTCCGGCGCTGCCCGGTCAGTGGTCCGACCCGGGACGCATCGCCCGGCGCACACGTCATCTGCCGGGGCCGCGGGCCTGGGCCCGGACGTACTGGCCCGGGTAGCCGCGATCCCGGTGGTCGCCGGGGCATCCCCGTTGCAGCGTTTCCGGAGGTCCGGGCCCTTTTGGTCCGGACCTCCGGTGCGTGTGGGGGCGATCCGGCCGGTACGCACCACGGCGGCTGAGTACCCGTACTCAGGCGCGCCGCCCGCCGCGGCAGCAGGATCGTTTCCATGCTGTGGTCCGACCCCGAGAACAAGCCCCCGAAGGAACTGCGCGACGCCCAGGACATGATGCGCCGTGCGGGGCTGGTGCTCGCCCTCGCGATGGTGGTCGCGATGTTCGTGCTCGGGCTGCGCTGAGGGCCGAGGGGGGCCGCCGTACGGGGCCGGGGCCCGGGCCGGTGCGGCTCTTCTACGATGGCCCGTATGACTGATCAGCGCCGTCTCGTGCTCGCCTCCGCCTCCCCCGCCCGTCTCGGTCTGCTGCGGCAGGCCGGCTTCGCGCCCGAGGTGATCGTGAGCGGGGTGGACGAGGACGCGCTGAGCGCCCCGACCCCGGCCGAACTGGCTCTGGTGCTCGCCGAGGCCAAGGCAGCGGCGGTGGCCGGCCGGCCGGAGGCGGCGGGCGCCCTGGTCATCGGCTGCGACTCGGTGCTCGAACTCGACGGCGAGGCGCTCGGCAAGCCGGCCGACGCCGAGGAGGCCATCGCCCGCTGGAAGTCCATGCGCGGCCGGGCCGGGGTGCTGCAGACCGGCCACAGCGTGATCGACACCGCGACCCGACGCACCGCTTCGGCCACCGCCTCGACCACCGTCCGCTTCGGCGAGCCGACGGACGCCGAGATCGCCGCCTACGTAGCCACCGGCGAGCCGCTCCACGTGGCGGGCGCCTTCACCCTGGACGGCCGTTCGGCACCGTTCGTCGACTCCATCGAGGGCGACCACGGCAATGTCATCGGGCTCTCGCTGCCGCTGCTGCGCCGGCTGCTGGGCGAGCTGGGAATCTCCGTCACCGAACTCTGGGCCTGATCCGGGTTCCGGGCCGGGTCCGGGCGGACACCCCCGGCCCGGGGACCGGCGGACAGCCCGGCCCGAGTCCGAGCGGACACCCCGGCGCTCCGGATCAGACCGGCGCCGGGGCGCCCGCTCCGGCGCCGTCGGCGGGCTCGTCGGCGGGACCGTCGGGCCGGGTGCCGTACGCCACCAGCGTGAGCACTATCAGCCCGAGCACCACCATCATGCTCGCGAACGCGGCCCAGCCGACCAGCCCGACCGTCAGCGCACCCAGCACCGCGTGCACCACGGCGCAGACGATCAGGACGATGCGGGCGAACCGGCCGGGGGCCCGGTCGCGGATGCCGGCCAGCAGCAGGAACAGCCCGCACAGCAGCAGGTACAGGCCGAAGAAGCCGCCCATCGCCCAGGTGCCGTTCGACATGACGGCGGGGTCCATCCCGGCCAGCGACATGGTCTGGTTCTTGACGACCGTCGCGAGGATGCCGTTGATGAGCACGATGCCCACGGCCTCCACGAACAGCACGATCGCGGCCACGAACGCCACCGGTCTGCGCACCACGGTGTCCACCCCCTGTTACCTGCAGTACGAGCGATAGCGCGGACCCTACTAACCAGTAATGCTCCGGACAAGGGTCCGGCGATCTCCGCTTCCGTCCCGCGCTCGCGGCGTGCGCGGGCGCACTCTCCCCGCACACCCCTTGTCGCGCCTCAAGTGCGTCGGGCAAAGAATCGCTCACCCATTAGTGGGGACTCGACAAAGAAACGCGCGGAGTCGCAGCCCGTACGAACAGAGACCTGGACCACACCTCGTGGCTACTGTGCGGTTATGAAACCCGGCGTACCGTGGTGCCACAAGGGATTTCGCGACTTGAGCAAGCCTCGAATCACACTCCGTGTGGGCAAGCTCACCATTGGGGACGGGTCGTAGGGCCGTGTCGGTAGTCCCTAAACTCAGCTTGTTTCAAGGAGGGAGCCATCGTGCGCAAGGTGCTCATCGCCAACCGTGGCGAAATCGCTGTCCGTGTTGCTCGGGCATGCCGGGATGCCGGGATCGGGAGCGTGGCCGTCTACGCGGACCCGGACCGCGATGCTCTGCATGTGCGTGCGGCCGACGAGGCATTCGCTCTGGGCGGTGACACCCCGGCCGCCAGTTATCTGGACATGGCCAAGGTGCTCCAGGCTGCCAAGGACTCCGGTGCCGACGCGGTCCATCCGGGTTACGGCTTCCTGTCGGAGAACGCCGAGTTCGCGCAGGCCGTGCTGGACGCGGGCCTGACCTGGATCGGCCCGCCGCCGCAGGCGATCCGTGACCTCGGTGACAAGGTCGCCGCCCGGCACATCGCGCAGCGCGCCGGGGCCCCGCTGGTCGCCGGTACGCCGGACCCGGTCGAGGGTTCGGCCGAGGTCGTGGCGTTCGCCGAGGCGAACGGGCTGCCGATCGCGATCAAGGCCGCCTTCGGCGGCGGCGGGCGGGGGCTGAAGGTCGCGCGGACGCTGGAGGAGATCCCGGAGCTGTACGACTCCGCGGTCCGTGAGGCCGTCGCCGCGTTCGGCCGCGGGGAGTGCTTCGTGGAGCGCTACCTCGACAAGCCCCGGCACGTGGAGACCCAGTGCCTGGCCGACACCCACGGCAACGTCGTGGTGGTCTCCACCCGTGACTGCTCGCTCCAGCGCCGCCACCAGAAACTGGTCGAGGAGGCCCCGGCCCCCTTCCTGTCCGACGCGCAGAACGCGGAGCTGTACGCGGCGTCCAAGGCGATCCTGAAGGAGGCCGGCTACGTCGGCGCCGGCACGGTCGAGTTCCTGGTGGGCCTGGACGGCACGATCTCCTTCCTGGAGGTCAACACCCGCCTCCAGGTCGAGCACCCGGTCACCGAGGAAGTCACCGGCATCGACCTGGTCCGCGAGATGTTCCGCATCGCCGACGGCGAGGAACTCGGCTACGACGACCCCGCGATGCGCGGTCACTCCTTCGAGTTCCGGATCAACGGCGAGGACCCCGGCCGCGGCTTCCTGCCCGCCCCCGGCACCGTCACCACGTTCGCCCCGCCCACCGGCCCCGGCGTCCGCCTCGACGCCGGCGTCGAGTCCGGCTCCGTCATCGGCCCCGCCTGGGACTCCCTGCTCGCCAAACTCGTCGTGACCGGCGCGACCCGCGAACAGGCACTGCAGCGCGCGGCCCGCGCGCTGGCCGAGTTCACCGTGGAAGGCATGGCCACCGCCATCCCCTTCCACCGCGCCGTCGTCACCGACCCGGCCTTCACCAGCGAACCCTTCCACGTCCACACCCGCTGGATCGAGACCGAGTTCGTCAACGACATCAAGCCCTTCACCGCCACCGCCGACACCGAGACCGACGAAGAGGCCGGCCGCGAGACCGTCGTGGTCGAGGTCGGCGGCAAACGCCTGGAAGTCTCCCTCCCCTCCTCGCTCGGCATGAGCCTGGCCCGCACCGGACTCGCCGCCGGCGCCAAGCCCAAACGCCGCGCCGCGAAGAAGTCCGGCTCCGCGGTCTCCGGCGACACCCTCGCATCCCCGATGCAGGGCACCATCGTCAAGATCGCCGTCGAAGAAGGCCAGGAAGTCCAGGAAGGCGACCTCATCGTCGTCCTCGAAGCCATGAAGATGGAACAACCCCTCAACGCGCACCGCTCCGGGACCGTCAAGGGCCTCGCCGCCGAGGTCGGCAGCTCGGTCTCCTCCGGCGCCGTCATCTGCGAGATCAAGGACTGATCGACGCGGTATCCGGCCTCAGGGGCCCCTGTGGAGTCGTACGGCTCCGCGGGGGCCCCTTTGCCGTACGCGGCGGTCCGGCCGCACCCGGGTGGCGCACGATGGCATCCTGGACCCCGAGGCGGAAGAAGGGAGGCTGCGCGATGGCGACCAGTACGGCGCAGACGCCGCCCCGGCCCATGCGTGCCGACGCGCGCCGGAATTACGACCGGCTGCTGGGCGAGGCCCGGACCGCCTTCGCGGAGCACGGCACCGACGCGTCCCTGGAGGACATCGCGCGGCGCGCGGGCGTGGGGATCGGCACGCTGTACCGGCACTTCCCGAACCGGCACGCGCTGATGAACGCGGTCTTCCAGGAGGCCCTGACGTCCCTGATCACCCGTTCCCGGGAGCTCGCGCAGGCGCGGGAGCCGTGTGCGGGTCTGGTGGAGTGGCTGGGCGCGATCATCACCCACGCGGGTGAGTACCGGGGGCTGGCTCAGGCGCTCATGTCGACGTCACGGGACGATTCTTCGGCCCTCTCGCAGTGCAATGTGCCGTTGCGCGAGGCGGGGGCGGCGCTGCTGGTGCGGGCGCAGAAGAGCGGGGCGGTGCGGCCGGACGTGTCGATCGGCGACCTGCTGCAGCTGACGAACGCGATCGCACTGGCCGCCGAACAGTCGCCGGACGACCCGGAGTTGGCGGGGCGGCTGCTGATGCTGACCTTGCAGGGACTCAAGGGGGCGCGTGAGGAAGAGGGTTGAGCGGGAAGCGGGGCGGTGCGTTGTCGTCCGCTGCGTGGGGCCGTCCCCCTGCCCGCCCCTTCCCGCAACCGGGGCTCCGCGCCGGACCTCGCGCCTGAAACCGCGACCGGTGCCCCATGCCGGAAACGCCGCCGAGGCCGGAATGCCGCCCCGGCGATGTGCGGACCCGTTTCCTACCGGCGCCGCAGGTCCGCCACCCTCGCCCGGTCCCCCTGCTCCGCCACCACGGCCGCGCTCCGCAGCTGCTGCGGGCCCGGTCCCCCGGGCCCGCTCCCGGGCGTACGGCGCTGGCCGGGCAGCGGCATGTCGCGGCGGCCCTGCTGGCGGCCGTGCGGCAGGCTCTCGGCCGTCGTGGTGCCGCTTCCCGAGCCGGCCACCGCGATCTGCACCCCCTGGTCCGCGAGGGCCTGCAGCTCGGTGGCGGCGCGGTCGTCGTGGCCGGGAGGCTCGTCCGTCACCAGTCGGGTGATGAGGTCGGTCGGCACCGTCTGGAACATGGTGTCGGAGCCGAGCTTGGTGTGGTCGGCCAGGACCACCACCTCGGCCGCCGCCTGCACCAGCGCCCGGTCCACGCTCGCGGAGAGCATGTTGGACGTGGACAGGCCGCGCTCAGCGGTGAGCCCGCTCCCGGAGAGGAACGCGCGCGAGACCCGCAGCCCCTGGAGGGACTGCTCGGCGCCGCTGCCCACCAGGGCGTAGTTGGAACCGCGCAGGGTGCCGCCGGTCATCACCACCTCCACCCGGTTGGCGTGGGCCAACGCCTGGGCGACCAGCAGGGAGTTGGTGACGACGGTCAGGCCGGGGACCCGCGCGAGCCGGCGGGCCAGCTCCTGCGTGGTCGTACCGGCACCGACGACGATGGCCTCGCCCTCCTCCACGAGACCGGCGGCCAGGTCGGCGATGGCCGTCTTCTCCGCGGTGGCGAGATGGGATTTCTGCGGAATGCCGGAGTCCCGCGTGAAACCGCCCGGCAGTACCGCACCGCCGTGCCGGCGGTCGAGGAGTCCTTCTGCCTCCAGTGCCCGCACGTCCCGCCGTACGGTCACTTCGGAGGTCTGGACGACGCGGGCGAGCTCACGGAGCGATACCGCCCCGTTGGCACGCACCATTTCGAGGATCAACTGACGACGTTCTGCAGCGAACACGAAACTGACAGTAACGTGACTGCCCGAGTGTTTTCAGCGCTTTGCGCCGAATAACGGAAGTTGTACATACAAGGGGCCGCCAAGTGGTATAGGCGGCCCCGTTGTTGTTCCGTACTGATCGGACGGCCGTCGCCGGACCGCCCGAGTTGCCGGGGGTTGCCGGGGATTGCCGGGTTCCCGGGGGCGGTTACGCCTCGCCCGCGCGCTTACGGGTGTGCAACTGCCGGGCCACTTCGGCGATCGAACCCGACAGGGACGGATACACGGTGAAGGCGTTTGCGATCTGTTCCACCGTCAAATTGTTGTCGACCGCGATCGAGATGGGGTGAATGAGTTCGCTCGCGCGCGGCGCGACGACACAGCCGCCGACCACGATGCCGGTGCCGGGACGGCAGAAGATCTTGACGAAGCCGTCGCGGATGCCCTGCATCTTGGCGCGCGGGTTGCGCAGCAGCGGCAGCTTGACCACCCGGGCGTCGATCTTGCCCGCGTCGACGTCGGCCTGGGTGTAGCCGACGGTGGCGATCTCGGGGTCGGTGAAGACGTTCGAGGAGACCGTCTTCAGGTCCAGCGGGGCCACCGCGTCGCCGAGGAAGTGGTACATCGCGATCCGGCCCTGCATGGCGGCGACCGAGGCGAGGGCGAAGATCCCGGTGACGTCACCGGCCGCGTACACGCCGGGCGCGCTGGTGCGCGAGACCTTGTCGGTCCAGATGTGGCCGGACTCCTTGAGCCGGACCCCGGCCTCCTCCAGGCCCATCCCCGCGCTGTTGGGGATCGCGCCGACCGCCATCAGGCAGTGCGAGCCGGAGATGACCCGGCCGTCGGCGAGGGTGACCTCGACCCGGTCGCCGACCCGCTTGGCGGCCTGGGCGCGGGAGCGGGCCATGACGTTCATGCCGCGGCGCCGGAAGACGTCCTCCAGCACGGCGGCCGCGTCCGGGTCCTCGCCCGGCAGCACCCGGTCACGGGACGAGACGAGGGTGACGCGCGAGCCGAGCGCCTGGTAGGCGCCCGCGAACTCGGCGCCCGTCACGCCGGAGCCGACCACGATGAGCTCCTCGGGGAGCTCGTCGAGGTCGTAGACCTGGGTCCAGTTAAGGATCCGCTCGCCGTCGGGGAGCGCGTCCGGGATCTCCCGGGGGTGGCCGCCGGTGGCGATCAGCACGGCGTCGGCGGTGAGCGTCTCCTCGGTGCCGTCGGCGGCGGTCACGACGACCTTGCGGGAGCCGTCGGCGGCCTGGAGGCCGTCCAGCCGGCCGCGGCCGCGCATCACGCGGGCGCCGGCCCGGGTGACGGAGGCGGTGATGTCGTGGGACTGGGCGAGCGCCAGGCGCTTCACCCGTCGGTTGACCTTGCCGAGGTCGACGCCGACGACGCGGGCGGCCTGCTCCACGTGCGGGGTGTCGTCCGCGACGATGATGCCCAGCTCCTCGTACGAGGAGTCGAAGGTGGTCATCACCTCCGCCGTCGCGATCAGGGTCTTCGAGGGCACGCAGTCGGTGAGCACGGACGCGCCGCCGAGGCCGTCGCAGTCGACGACGGTCACCTCCGCACCGAGCTGGGCGCCCACCAACGCCGCCTCGTAGCCGCCGGGTCCGCCGCCGATGATCACGATCCGGGTCACGAAAAGTCCGCCTCGCGTATGTCATCCCGCGGCCGTCTGCTGCCCCGGCCGGGGGTCCGGGGGAACGCCCCGGGGGAATGCAGTACGTACTTCATTGTCCCGCACGCGCCAAGGTGCTTCGCCCCGGGGCCCTCCATACGTGCGCCGGGGCGTGCGCGCCGGGGCCCGGGAGCGGGAAGCGGAACCTCGCGAGTGGTCTTCCGCACCGGAATCGACGTTCCCGCCGTCACCTCCCGTACCCTCGAACCCATGTCGCTCTACGCCGCGTACGCCGGCAACCTCGACGCGCGGCTGATGACGCGCCGCGCACCGCATTCCCCGCTGCGCGGCACCGGCTGGCTCAACGGCTGGCGGCTGACCTTCGGCGGGGAGCAGATGGGCTGGGAAGGCGCGCTGGCCACGGTGGTGGAGGCGCCCCGTTCCCAGGTCTTCGTGGCGCTGTACGACCTGGCGCCGATGGACGAGGACTCCATGGACCGGTGGGAGGGCGTCGGCCTCGACATCTACCGGCGGATGCGGGTGCGGGTGCACACCCTGGACGGCGAGGAGCCGGCCTGGATGTATGTGCTGAACGGCTACGAGGGCGGGCTGCCGTCCGCCCGCTACCTGGGCGAGATCGCCGACGCCGCGGAGTCCGCGGGTGCGCCGCACGACTATGTGATGGAACTCCGCAAGCGCCCCTGCTGACCCGGCCGACCAGCGCTTTTGTGTGAAAGTACGAGCAACCGCGTACAGACTCTGCACATAGGCATCTACGCGCGTAGGGAATCACCGGCTACCCTCATCCGCGTGAACGCATCAGTTATTCCGGACAACATCCAGGGCGACCCGTACGCGGCCGCCGCCGACGCCGCCGCCCGCCTGCGCGAGCTGACCGGTGCCGAGACCCACGACGTCGCGCTCGTGATGGGTTCCGGCTGGGCGCCCGCGGGCGATGCGCTCGGCGCTCCGGAGGCCGAGTTCCCGGTGACCGAGCTGCCCGGTTTCCCGGCGCCCGCGGTGCAGGGGCACGGCGGGACGATCCGCTCGTACCGGATCGGTGAGAAGCGGGTCCTGGTCTTCCTTGGCCGCACCCACTTCTACGAGGGCCGGGGCGTCGCCGCCGTCGCGCACGGGGTTCGTACCGCCGTCGCGGCCGGCTGCCGGACCGTCGTCCTGACCAACGGCTGCGGCGGTCTGCGCGAGGGCATGCGCCCCGGTCAGCCGGTGCTGATCAGCGACCACATCAACCTGACGGCGGCGTCCCCGATCATCGGCGCCAACTTCGTCGACCTGACCGACCTGTACTCGCCGCGGCTGCGCGCGCTGTGCAAGGAGGTCGACGAGACCCTCGAAGAGGGCGTGTACGTGCAGTTCCCCGGCCCGCACTACGAGACGCCGGCCGAGATCGGCATGGTCCGTGTGATGGGCGGCGACCTGGTCGGCATGTCCACCGTGCTGGAGGCCATCGCCGCCCGCGAGGCGGGCGCCGAGGTGCTGGGCATCTCGCTGGTCACCAACCTCGCGGCCGGGCTGAGCGGGGAGCCGCTCAACCACGAAGAGGTGCTCCAGGCGGGCCGGGACTCCGCGACGCGCATGGGCGCGCTGCTGGCCCGGGTCCTCGAACGCATCTGACCCGGTCGCGGCCGTTCCCCCGGGGCCGGACCCCGGGGCCGCACCCCACCCACGAAGACACCCCGGACAGCCGGAAAGGCGGACACCGTGCAGCAGGACCTCATCGCGCAGGCCAGGGCATGGCTCGCGGAGGACCCCGACCCCGAGACCCGCGACGAGCTCGCCGGGATCGTCGAGGCCGCGGATCTCGACGAGCTCGCCGCACGGTTCGCCGGCACGCTGCAGTTCGGCACCGCCGGGCTCCGCGGTGAGCTGGGCGCCGGGCCGATGCGGATGAACCGCTGCGTCGTCATCCGCGCCGCGGCCGGCCTCGCCGCCTATCTCAAGGCGCAGGGGCAGGGCGGCGGGCTCGTCGTCATCGGGTACGACGCCCGGTACAAGTCCGCCGACTTCGCCCGCGACACCGCGGCCGTGATGACCGGCGCGGGCCTGCGGGCGGCGGTGCTCCCCCGCCCGCTCCCCACCCCCGTGCTGGCGTACGCCATAAGGCACCTGGGCGCCGTCGCGGGCGTCGAGGTGACCGCCAGCCACAACCCGCCGCGCGACAACGGCTACAAGGTCTATCTCGGCGACGGCTCGCAGATCGTCCCCCCGGCGGACGGCGAGATCGCCGCCGCGATCGCCGGGGTCGGCCCGCTCGACGGCGTGGCCCGCCCCGACGACGGCTGGGAGACCCTCGGCGAAGAGGTCCTGGCGGCCTACCTGGCCCGTACGGACGCCGTGCTCTCCGCCGGGTCGCCGCGTACCGCCCGCGTCGTGTACACGGCGATGCACGGTGTCGGTACGTCGGTGCTGACCGCCGCGTTCGACCGGGCCGGGTTCCCCGCGCCGGTGCTCGTCGCCGAGCAGGCCGAACCCGACCCGGCGTTCCCCACCGTCGCGTTCCCCAATCCGGAGGAGCCCGGCGCGATGGACCTCGCCTTCGCGACCGCGCGCCGCACGGACCCCGACATCGTCATCGCCAACGACCCGGACGCCGACCGCTGTGCCGTCGCCGTCCCGGACCCGGCCGCCGAGGGCGGCTGGCGGATGCTGCGCGGCGACGAGGTCGGGGCGCTGCTCGCCGCCCATCTGGTGGACCGGGGCGTCAGCGGGGTCTTCGCCGAGTCGATCGTGTCGTCCTCGCTGCTCGGCCGGATCGCCGCGAAGGCGGGGCTCGGCCACGAGGAGACGCTGACCGGCTTCAAGTGGATCGCCCGGGTGGACGGGCTGCGGTACGGGTACGAGGAGGCGCTCGGCTACTGCGTCGACCCCGACGGCGTACGCGACAAGGACGGCATCACGGCCGCGCTGCTCGTCGCCGAGCTGGCCTCGGTGCTCAAGGAGCGGGGGCGTACGCTGCTCGATCTCCTCGACGACCTCGCGCTCGCGCACGGGCTGCACGCCACCGACCAGCTGTCGGTGCGGGTGAAGGATCTGTCGGTCATCTCCGACGCCATGGCGCGGCTGCGCGAGCGGCCCCCGACCGCGCTCGCGGGCCTCGACGTCACCTCGGCCGAGGACCTGGCGCGGGGCACGGAACTGCTGCCGCCCACCGACGGGCTCCGCTACCACCTGCAAGGCGCCCGGGTGATCGTCCGCCCGAGCGGCACCGAGCCGAAGCTCAAGTGCTACCTGGAGGTCGTGGTGCCGGTCGCCTCGGCGGACGGGCTGCCGGCGGCCCGCGCCGAGGGCACTCGGCTGCTCGACGGGATCAAGCGCGATCTGGCGGCCGCCGCCGGGATCTGATCCCGGTCCGGCCGGGACCGGGCAGCGGCTTCAGGTGCGCACCAGGTAGCTGAAGCCGGTGTCCGGGCCCACGCAGGACTGGAGCGTCAGATCGCCCCAGTACAGGCCGTGCGCCGGGGTGCCGCGGCCCGGGGTGAGATGGCGGGCGTAGACCCGGTAGCGCAGGATCTCGCGCGGGGTCTCGACGGTGACCACCGTGCCGACGGGCAGGGTGGCGAACTGTCCGAAGCCGCAGTAGTCGTGGCCGACGACCACCACCGTGCGCATCTTGTAGCCGTCCTCCTGCCCGAAGTCCGGGCCCGACCACTGCACCGCGTCCCGGCAGGCGTCGATGGTCTCCTGGCCGCCCCGGACGACCCCGGACGACCAGCCGCCGATCCGCAGCGTCGTGCCCGTGGCCCGGGCGTCGCGGCCACCGCCCCCGCCGCCTGTACGGGCCACCGGAGCCGGGGTGCGGGCGGGAGCGGGGGCGGCG
>NZ_ML123044.1:1032132-1034126 GCF_003846175.1 Streptomyces sp. ADI95-17
TACGGGGGGCGGGGTGCGGGGTTCCGGTGCGGTGGTGGCCGGGTGCGGGCTCGCGGGCGTGGACGGCGGTGCGGCCGCCGGGGCCGGTGGGACCGATGAGGCCGACAGGGCCGTGGACGGGGTGGTGTCGGACCCGGCGACCGGCGCCGGGCGGGCGGCCCGGGGTTCCGGGGAGGCCGCCGGATCGGTGTCGCGGCCGCACCCGGTGAGCAGGGCGAGCAGCAGGAGCGGGGCGGTGAGCCCGGCGGGGCACCGGAACGTCATCCGAAGCGGCCGTTCACGTAGTCGGCGGTCCGGCCGTCCTGCGGGGAGTCGAACATCTCGTCGGTCGGCCCGTGCTCGACGACGACGCCGGGGGTGCCCTGTTCGGCGAGGAAGAACGCGCAGTGGTCGGAGACCCGCGCCGCCTGCTGCATGTTGTGCGTGACGATCACGATGGTGACCTCCTCCTTGAGGTCGGCGATGGTCTCCTCGATCCGGCGGGTGGAGGTCGGGTCGAGCGCGGAGCACGGTTCGTCCATCAGCAGTACCCGGGGGCGTACCGCCAACGACCGTGCTATGCAAAGGCGTTGCTGCTGTCCGCCGGAGAGCGCGCCGCCGGGCTGGCGGAGCCGGTCCTTGACCTCGCGCCACAGGCCCGCCTTGGTCAGGCACTCCTCGACGAGATCGTCCCTGCCGTCCCTGGCCGCCTTGATCCCGTTGAGTTTCAGGCCGGCCAGGACGTTGTCGTACAGGGACATGGCGGGGAACGGGTTGGGCTTCTGGAAGACCATGCCGATCTCGCGGCGGGCGCGGGTGATGCGGCGGCCGCGGTCGTAGATGTCCTCGCCGTCCAGCAGGACCCGGCCGGCCAGCGAGGCGGAGCCGATCAGTTCGTGCATCCGGTTGAGGATGCGCAGGAAGGTCGACTTGCCGCAGCCCGACGGGCCGATCAGCGCGGTGACCTCCAGGGCGGGCATGTGCAGGGAGACCCGGTCCAGGACCTTGTGGTCACCGAACCAGGCGGAGACCGCCTCGGCTTCGAGGGTGGCGGGCGAGGCGGCTACGGTGCGCGACCGGTTCGGCGCGGCGGCGGGCAGCGGGATGGTCTCGGTCATCGGAATGCGTCAACTCCTGGTAGTTCAGAGCAGGTTGGGGAGCAGGCGGGTGGCGGCCGAGGCGGTCGCGAGGCCGAGTGCGGCGAGTACGGGTCCGGCGGTGATCCAGGTCTGCCAGTTCCCCCAGACCCGGTGCAGCCAGACCGTGAGGAGCGCGGCGGCGAGCAGGGCCTGCGACCACAGGAAGACCGCGAGCCAGGCGCCGCCCTCCTCGCTCTCGCCGCCGAGAGCCTCCTCGGCGGGGCCGATCCAGCCGAGTCGGACGAGGCGGGGCGGGCTGGGCTGTACGGGGGTGGTGAGTTCGGCGTCCACGTACAGCACCCCGGCGGGGGTGTACGGGCCGCCGGCCGCGGTCATCAGGGTGAGCCGGCCGCGGGCCCCGGCGGGTGCGGGGAGCCTGTCACCCGAGCGCCGGAGCGCCGACACCTCGTACACGGCCCTGCCCTGACCGGTGGTCACCTCGATCCGCGACCCGGCCGGGAGCCGGGAGAGGCCGTTGAACGGGCTGCCGTACCCCCACTGGCGGCCCATGATCACGCTGGTGCCCGCCTGGCCGGGCATCGGGGTGTCGCGGCGGTGTCCGGGGCCGGACATCAGGATGCCGGAGGTGGTGCCCTCGCCGACGACCTCGCGCAGGCCGAGGGCCGGGATGCGCAGGAGCGCGACGGGTGCCCCGGGAGCGAGCGGCTTGTTGTCGTAGGTGCGCTGGCCCACCGGTGCGGTGCCGAGCGCGAGTTGTCCGCGCAGCTCGGCATAGCCGGTCTGCTGGTCGCGGGCGTGCTGGAGGTGGCCGACGACCGTGAGGTTGGCGGCGAAGCCGAGGAGCACGGCCGCGAGAACGCACAGCACCGCTCCGGCCAGGGCGAGGCCGGGGCGGGCGGGGGGCCGGGGTGCCGC
>NZ_ML123044.1:1034161-1082605 GCF_003846175.1 Streptomyces sp. ADI95-17
GGGGCACCGGTGGCGGCGGGGTCAGCACGGTCGTCACGTCGGATGCGCTCCTCGTCGGGGCGGGATGGGGTGCGGGGCGGGTGCTGGCACGGGTGCCGGTACGGGTGCCGGTACGGGTGCCGGTACGGGTGCCGGTACGGGTGCCGGTACGGGTGCCGGTACGGGTGCCGGTACGGGCAGGCGGGGGCCGGGGCCCCCGCCCCCGTACGTCAGAACCGGAGCAGGCCCTTGCGGCGGGTGTGCATCACGAACGCGGTGCCGAGGCCGCAGAGCGCGAGCGCCGTCGCGCCGAGCGCGAGCGCGCTGGTGCCGGTCGCGGCGAGCGGGCCGGTGGCGGTGTCCCCGCCGCCCGAACCGCCGGTGGTGGTACCGCCGTTCCCGCCGTTCCCGCCGTCCGCACCGTCCGTCGTACCGCCGTCGTCGGTGTCCGCGGAGTCGCTCGGGCCCGGGTCGGGGCCCGGTGCGTCACCGATCGCGAAGAGGAACTCGACGCTGTGGCCGCCGGTGCCGGGCTCGGCGAGGGTGAGGGTGTACGAGCCGTCCTCGATCTTCGCCGGGACGGTGAACGCGTAGGCGGAGACGGTCCCTTCGGCGTTCGCGGTGGCGTCGGGCAGGACGGCCTCGCTGTCGGCGAGGGTGACCTTCACCTTGGCGCTCCTGGTGTAGCCGCGGGCGGTGATGAGGACCTGCTGCCCCGCGGTGAGCGTCGGGTTGACCTCCAGGGCCTTGCCGTCGGCGTCGGTGACGTCGAGATCGGCGGGCGTGCCCGGGGTGGGGCTGCCGGTGTCGCTGGGGTCCGGGGAGGGCGAGGAGCCGGCCTCGGTGACGGTGTACGGCACGGCGGCGGAGACGGATTCGGCGTACGCGGCGGAGTCCGCCGGGAGGAACTTCGCGGTGAACGTGTGCGCGCCCGGGGCCGGCGCCTTCGTGCTCAACCCGGCGGCGCCGGAGGCGGCATCGGCCCGGCCCAGCTCGGTGGTGCCGTCCAGGAAGACCACCTTCCCCGCGGCGGCCGGGGGTGTGACGGCGGCCTTCAGGGTGATCGCGGCTCCGGCGGGGGCGGTGGCCGCGGGGGTGGCGGTGAGCGCGGTCGTGGTGGCCGCGGCCTCCTGGACGGCCCAGGAGTCACCCGTCACCTGGATCTTCGCGGGGAAGTACTTGCCGCCCACGTTGCCGGCGTCGCGGCACATCAGCCGGATGTCGTACGTACCGTCCAGCGATCCGGTCGGGATCCAGCTCCGCAGCAGGGATTCGAGCGACTTCCCGGCGGGGATGTCGGCGCTGAACGGCCCCTGGTCGAACGGGGCGCCGACGGCCGTCTTGCCCAGCGTGCCCGTGCCGCCGGCCGGTTTGGCCAGGACCAGTGAGACCTGCTGCGCGTTCTCGGCGGGGCAGGCGCCGTCGGTGCTCACCTTGGGGAAGGCCGGGTTGTCGGTGGTCTTCCCCGACGTGACCGGAAGCGTCAGCCGGCCCAGCGCGTCCGCGGCGCGGGCCGTCGGCGCGAGGGCGAGGACCGCGGCCGCCGCGGCGAGCAGGAGCGAGCAGCACAGCTGCAGCGCGGCGGGTGTTCTCGGTGGTGCGAGGTGTCTCATGGTGGTCGGTCCCCCAGTGGGATGCGTGGTGGTGGCGGGTACGCCGGGGGGCCGGACACCCTGGGGGTGCCCGGCCGTGGCGCGGTCAGGGAGTGGTGGTCAGCTCTCGCCCCGGAGGGCGGTGCTGCCGCAGCCGGCGATGGTGCCGAAGCCGTACGTGGCGATCACGCCGCTCTGCGCGCAGACCTTGGAGGAGGAGCCGACGAAGGTGGCGGCGATCGTCGGGTCGGTGAGCTTGGCGGTCGGAACGACGTTGTAGACGTCACGGTTGAAGGGGAAGGCGGTGTTGAGGGTGCCGTCCGCGTTGCGCGGGGCGACACCGTTCACCGAGCCGAGCACGGAGGCGCCGCGCCGGTCGACGACGTCGCCCGGCTCGTTGCTCTGCGCGATGTACTGGGCGACGGAGTAAGGGGCGATGTCGCCCGCGCTGTCCAGCGCCTCGCCGTTGTGCTCCTGGACGGTGTCGTCGACGCAGGAGCCGAAGGTGGACTCGGTGAGGCCCAGCTGGCCCAGGAAGAAGGACCGGGTGCCGGAGCCGGACTGGGGCAGCAGCGGGGTGAGCGCCACACCGTTGAGGGACGTGGTCTGGCAGGTGTAGACCGAGACGAGCTGCGCCTTGGTGAGCGCCTTGGGCAGGGCGCTGTCGGAGCGGACCGCGAAGGTGACCGCGTCCTTGCCGAACGGGATCCAGGTCAGGTCGGTGGACGAGGTGTCCGCGACGCCGCGCGAGGAGCGCGCGAAGTCCAGACAGCCGGTGTTGTTGTCGACGGCGTTGCGCAGCGCGTTGATGCCGGCCGAGGAGCCGTTGGGCCGGGCGATCTGGCAGCCGGTGGCGCGGGTCTTGACCGTCGCCGTGCCGAGGGCGTTGTACGAGGCGATCAGCGCGCCGCTGTCGACGGCGGTGCCGAGGCCGTTCACGACGTCCTGGGTGGTGTCCGAGCCGACACCGGCGAGGACCCGGTAGTTGCCGGGGGCCGGGTCCGCCGAGGCGGGGGCCGCCATGGCGCCGAGGGCGAGGGCGGCGGTACCGACAACGGCACCGATGCGTGCGCGGGACTTGACGTTCACTTCTGTTCTCCTCCGTGCATACGGAAACGAGGAATGGAAGGAATGGACGCTCAAGCAGAATTCTGAATTCTTTTTCCACCGGCCCGTCGACCGGCCACCGATGACTTTTCCGTATCCGGTCTCCGGCGGCCACCAACGGCGACGGTTGTTCAGGTTACGAAATGCTTTACGAGGTGACACCTGGAGAACTCAGCCGGCCCGGACGGATTTCCGTACGGAAAGGCGGAGCGCAATGGGCCCGGAAAGGCCCGCGACGCCGCCCGCGAGCAGCACTCCGATCAGCACCCAGCGGACGACTCCGAGGACCGTGTCGGGGGTCAGGCCGCCGGAGTGGGCGGTGTTCTGCCGGTCGGAACCGTCGAGGTCCGCCCGGTTCGCCGCCCTGTCCCCCGTGCCGGGGTTCGCGCCGTCCCCGCCGAAGCCGCCGGCACCGCCGCCCGGACCGCCCGCGCCGCCGTCCGCTCCCGCGGCCTGGCCGCCGGCGGAACCGGCGTTGCCGGAGCCTTCCGGTCCGCCGTCGCCGGAGTCCCCGGCCGTGCTCTTCGCGTGCTCCAGCCGGTCCGCCGCGGTGAGTGCCCGGGCGCGCAGGGCGGCGGGCAGCGGCGCGTATCCGGGCGGCAGCTGCCCGGCCGCGGCGCCCGGGGTCTGGCCGGCCCGCGCCGCGTAACGGATCAGTCCGGCGAAGTCCTTGCGCTCGGCCGCCGGGGTGCCGGTGTAGGCGCCCGCGTAGACGACGGAGGCCAGGGGATAGGCCCCGCCCCGGGCGCGGGCCGGGTCGGGTGCGAGCACGCCCGGCCGGGACGAGTCCTTCATCGCGGCGACACCGGCGAGCAGCGAGGCGGGGGTCGGGGCGACGAAGGCGCCGTCGGCGTTGCGCAGGGAGGCGGTCTGGAGTCCGTAGCGGGCGGCGGAGGCGGCGTCGACGATCGCGAGCACCATGCGCTGCCCGGCCAGCGGGGGCGTGTTGACCAGCTTGGCCGGGGAGCCGTTGCCCCCGGCGGCCGCGGTGGTGGTGGATCCGTTGTTGCCCCGGCGGGTGCGCAGCGCGCCCTCGTGCATGTCCTGGACGTACGGGGCGATCTCGGTGGTCCCGTACTCCAGGGACTCCTCGCCGACGGTCACGGTCGTACGGGTCGGGTCGGCCTTCGGGAAGTCGTCGACACCGGTGTCGGTGTCCAGGTGCAGCTCCTTGAAGTACGGGTTGACCTTCGCGCCCCAGGGGTCGGGGGTACCGGCCAGGAATTGCCGTGCCTCGGTGTCGGACCGCAGCCACTTCCACAGCATTGCGGTGGTGTCGGAGCTTTCCAGCTGCACCATGATGCTGGACGGAGCCAGATAGGGAACCCAGTCCTTGAAAGCCGGATTGAGCTGTTTGAATTCCTCGTCGTGGAAGAGGCTGAGCGGATTGTCCTTGATGTGTTCGGGGGCGGTCCTGCTCCGGCTCACCACGTCCTTCTGGTAGGACGAGGTGAGCATTTTCGCGAGCAGTCTCGGGGTGAGTTTCATCGAGGCGAGCCGGCCGGAGTCCGGCATTTCGACGAAGAAGCCGACCACCAGTCCGCTCACCGCCACCGGCGCGTGCACCGCGCTCCCGGCGGTGCCCTCCTGCGGCGGGAGCAGCGGATCGACGGTGAAGGCGAGGTGCGGGGAGCCCGGGGTGGGCCGGGCGAGGGTGTCCCGTGCGCTCGCCTCACCGCTCTGGCTGAACGCGAACTTCGCGCTGCCGGCGCCCGCGCAGAGGGTCGACTGCCAGGAGCTGATCGCCTCGGTGACCAGCTCGGACCCGGTCACCCGGCGCTCGGCGCGGTCGGCCGGGCAGGTGTTGCCGACCGGCTGGAAGTGCAGCGGCACCACGAGGCGCTGGGCCCAGTTGGAGGTGGTCAGCGGTGAGGTCTCCAGCCGGTGGTTGGAGCCGGTGCCGCCGTCCACGTCGTGTCCGCCGCGCGGTACGACGACGAGCCAGCAGGGGCGAGGCCCTGTCCGGCCGGAGCGCTTCACCCGCTCGCCGCAGCCGAGCTGGGAGGCCTCCTGCCCGGACTGCATCTGGAAGGTGAACTCGCCGGTGCCGTCCGCGTGCGTGACGGCGTAGGGCTCCTCGTTGGAGTCGATCGAACTGAAGTAGGTCCAGTCGCGCGACCCGGTGGTCCGCGGTCCACCGTCGGCGGGGCGGAACGGTACGTACGACTCGCCGGATCCGTTGCCCACGTACTCCTTCTCGGCCGGGTCGGCCGCGCCCGCCCCGATCTGGCGCAGCGCGGTCCAGTTGCCGCCCTGCCCGCCGTTGCCCTGGGCGCCGAACTGGCACTGCTCGCGCGTGGGCCCGCCGGGGTCGTCGCCCCAGCACTGCATGATCTGGAGGTAGTCGTAGGTGAAGCCGTCCTGTGTCGGCCTGCCGCCGGTCCAGGTGATCTGTACTCCCTGGCCGCGCAGCTGTTCGGTCTGGTGGACGGTGACCTTGAGCTTCGAGAAGTCGTCGTACGGGCCCTTGCGGCCGGTCACCGTCACCGCCGAGCCCGCCGCCGCCTCGGCGGGGGACGTGGTGGCGGGCAGCGGCAGCAGGGCGGCCAGCAGCGCGGCGAGCAGCGCCGCGGTGCCGGTGACGGTGCGCCGACGGGTGTGTCGTACGTGGGTCATCGCGGCCCTTCCTTGCGACGGTTGCGTGCGGCGAGGGCACGCGCGGTGAGCGGGGGCCCGACGACCACGCCGAGGAGCAGTACGGCGGAGAGCGCCATCAGTACGCCGCGCAGCCCGGGTGAGCCGCCGGCGGCGAGGGTGACCGGGTTGCCGACGACGGAGGCGTCCCCGCCCCCGGCCGACCCCTCGATCGGCTCGCCGGTGTCGGGGTCGACGGCGCCCGAGGCCGCGCCGCCGCCGCCCGTCGCGGCGCCGGACGCCCCGTCCGTACCGGTGGAGCCGCCCGAGGCCCCCGCGGTCCCGGCGCCGCCCTTGCCACCCGCGGCACCCGTGCCGCCGGCGCCCCCGGTGCCGCCACCGGAACCGCCGCCGTCGGCACCGGAGTTCACCCGGGTCTGCTGCTTGGCGCCTGCCGTGCCGTCCGCGCACTGCGTGGTGCCGCGCTTGTCGCAGGCCTTGGGGTACGGGGCGTTCCTGGCAAGGGTGTTGGAGCCGTCGGAGGAGAACGTGGGGTTGCGGCAGCTCTTGATGTCGATGTCCGCGGACGGGGCGCCCGGGATCCTGCGGACCTGGGTGAATCCGGCCTCGACGAGGTTCTTGGGCAGCGGCGAGTAGCCGAGCTCCTCGGCCTGCTGCTGGCCCTCGCAGAGGAAGTAGTTGGCGAAGGAGCCCAGCGTCTTCCCCTTGGCGGTGGTGAACGGCGACTCGGCCTTGGTGGGCACGATCATGTAGCTGTAGGAGGAGAGCGGGTAGGTGCGGCGGTCGGCCGAGCGGTAGACCCCGTCGAGGATCTGGGTGAGGTAGTTCTCGGAGTTCTTGTCCTCGTTGATCCGGGCCTTCATCAGCGCCACGGCGACGCTGGACGCGGTCGGTTCGACGTAGTAGCCGGAGGCGTTGAGCACCTTCGCCACCGGGAAGCCGGTCTTGATGGCGTACGAGTACTCGACGTAGGTGATCGCTCCCTCGGCGTGCCCCTGCTTGGTGTAGCCGGAGACGCCGAGCGAACCGGACTTGGCGATCGTCGAGGAGCCGGGCACCACGGGGAAGTACGAGGTCATCCCGCACGGCGTGGAGCGCCCGGCGCGCCTGCAGTACGCGTCCCAGAGCCCGCTGTGCTCCTTGGCGAGCCAGGTGGTGAGCTGGGCGGTCGTGCCGGAGCCGTCGGAGCGCACGACGGGGATGATGCGGCGGGCCGGGAGCACCAGACCGGGGTTGTCGGCCCGGATCTCGGGGGCGTTCCACATCGTGAGCGTGCCGGTGAAGATCTTGGTGACGACCTCGCCGGAGAGCCGCAGGTTGGTGACCTTCCGGCCGCCGATCCGCAGGTTGTACATGAAGGCCGTGCCGCCGGCCACGATCGGCATGTACGCGTATCCGCGCTTCGGCGGCGCGTCCCGCATCCCGGACTCGGTCAGTCCGTACGGGATCTCGGAGACGGCGAAGTCGGCGGTGCCGTTCTTGAACTGCTCACGGCCCACCGAGGAGCCGACCGGTGAGTAGTTGACGGTCATGCCGCTGTTGGCGGCGACGTTGCGGCGCCACTGGTCGAGCGCGTTGGAGCTCCAGGTGGAGCCGCCGCCGCTGATCTTCGTGTACGAGGCGGCGCGGGCGGTCGCCGGTTGGAGGGCGAGCAGCGCGCACACCAGTGCCGCCACCGCCATGGTCAGTCGGGAGACGGTTGCCGGTCTCACTGGTCACTCACTCCTCGTATCCATGGGTGTGTCCCGGGGCGCGGCCCGCCCGGACCGGGCGGCGAAGCGTTCGGCGTCACGTCTCGACGCCTGGACCCGGCGGTGCTCCTGGCGCCTGGTCAGCCGGCCCGGTCCGCGGCCGCCGATGACGCGGGCGACGACGAACAGCACGAGGACCAGCGCCATCAGGACGGCGGCCGTGCCGAAGCCGCGGGCGATCATCGTGGGTTCGGGCGACTTGACGAACTCGAAGGTGGCGAGCGGCAGCGAGACCTGCGGCCCCGACAGCGGATCGCCGTTGATCTCGGCGGTGAATCCGGCGGTCAGCAGCACCGGCGAGGTCTCGCCGATGCCGCGCGCGGTGCCGAGGATGACGGAGGTGGTCAGCCCGGACCGCGCGGTCGGCAGCACCACGTGCCAGACGGTGCGCCAGCGCGAGGTGCCGAGCGCGTACGAGGCCTCCCGCAGCGTCCCCGGCACCAGCCGGATCACCACGTCCGCCGCCCGGATGATGATCGGCAGCATCATCACGGCGAGCGCGAGCGAGGCGGCCAGCCCGGACCGGTCGAAGCCGAGGGCGAGGATCACCGTCGCGTAGACGAACAGCCCCGCGACGATCGACGGCAGCGCGGTCATCGCCTCGACGACGGTCCGTACGAACCGGGCGAAGCGGCCCGGCACCTCGTTGAGGAAGACCGCGCAGACCATGCCGGTGGGCACGGTCAGGGCCAGCGCGACGGTGATCTGCTCCAGCGTGCCGAGGATCGCGTGCAGGATCCCGCCGGCCGAGAGCGGGTCCAGCGGGCCGGCCTCGGCCATGTCCTGGGTGAAGAAGTTCAGGTGCGGCAGCGCCTTGCGGCCCTCCCACAGGGTGAACACGACGACGAAGCCGAGCGCGACGACCATGACCAGGCCGAGGCTCTGCACCACGACGGCGGCCAGCCGGTCCCGTACCGCGGGACCGCTCTCGTCGAACGAGACCAGCAGGGCGTACAGGGCGAGGAACAGCCCGTACGCCACGGCCAGGAAGCCGATGGTGCCGCTGAACGGCAGCAGCCGGGCGAACAGCAGCCAGGTGATCGACAGGGCGGCGGCCGCGGCACCGAGCAGCGCGTACACGTCGGTGGCCCGCAGCAGGGTCGGGGAGCGCTGCCGCTCCCCCACCGGCACGGCCCGTTCCGCGGTGGCGGCGGGCCTCTCGGGTGCGATGGTCATCTGCTGGATCCCCTCACTCGCTCGCCGCGCCGGACCGGCTGCGGGCGACGATCGACGACGCCGCGAAGTTGACGACGAGCGTCATCAGGAAGAGCGCGAGGCCCGCGGCCATCAGGGCCGACATGCCGAATTCGCTGGCCTCGCCGTAGCGCAGGGCGATCAGCGCGGCGACCGAACTCGCCCCGCTCTGCACCACGTGCCACTGGATCTCGAAGACCGGCGAGATGATCAGGTAGACCCCGATGGTCTCGCCCAGGGCCCGGCCCAGGCCCAGCATGGTGCCGCCGATCATGCCGCCCTTGCCGAACGGCAGGACGACACTGCGGATCATGCCCCAGCGGGTGGCGCCCAGCGCGTACGCGCCCTCGCGCTCACCGGCCGGCGCCTGCGAGAACACCTCGCGCATCACCGAGCAGGCGATCGGCGCGACCATCAGCGCCACGACGACCCCCGCGACCAGCGTGGAGGAGGTGTACACGCTCTCCGGTGCCAGCGGGTCGGACGGGTCGGCGCCGTCCACCCGGAAGAGCGGGATCCAGCCCAGGTAGGTCGCGATCCACCGGGCAGTGGGGAGGATCTGCCCCTCGAAGAAGAACAGCCCCCACAGCCCGTAGACGACCGACGGCACGGCCGCCATCAGGTCGACGACGCTGATCAGCGTGCGGCGCAGCCGGGGCGGCGCGTACTCGGAGATGTACAGCGCCCCGCCGACCGCCAGCGGTACGGCGACGGCGACGGCCACCAGCGCGATGAGCACCGTCCCGACCAGCACGGCGGCGATCCCGAAGCGGCCGGCGTCCGGCTCCCACGCCTCGGTCGTCAGGAACGACCAGCCCGCCCGGGACAGCGCCTGCCAGGCCCGGTAGAGCAGGAATCCGCCGACCAGCAGCATGACCGCGAGCACCAGCCCGCCGCCGCCGCGGGCGACGCCCCTGAACACGCGGTCGGGCAGCCCCGGATCCGCGTACAGCCGCCGCGGCGCGTCCCGCACCGCGGTCCCACTCGTATCTCTCGTCACGCGGTCGACGCTGCTGCCGCGTCATGGACACGCCCGCACCGAGATGTGAATGAGGTGTGCCCTAAAGGCAACTTCCGGTGACGCCTCCCATCTCGGTGAGCAGCGCGCGGAACCGTTCGTACGCGGCCCGGCAGGTCGAATGGCGCTCGTAGGCCCGTGCCGAGACGACGGTGGCCCGTCCGTCCCGGTCCCGCAATAACCACATCCAGCCGTTGCCGCCGGGCGTGTGCTGCACCCCGCCCGTCAGCCCGTGCTGCCCTGCGCACAATTCCTCGAAGGCGGCCCGGCATTCGCCGTGCCCGCCGTACGAGAGCGCGGAGACCGCGACCACCCGTCCGTTCTGCGCGATCATCCGCCAGCCGTAGCCGCCGTCCGTGTCGATGTCTATGCGGCAGCGCGCGCCAGTGGCGTCCGCTCTGCCGGAACCGCCTTCGTCCGTCATCTCGTCCCACCCCCCGCCGCCCGCTTCGGAAGTCGGGCGGCACGCGCAATGTATGGAGAGGGGCCTGGCCGCCGGGACCGGAAACCGCCGCAGCGGTCGGCTTTCACGCGGAAGTTGCCCCTAGTGCGCCCGGCATACACGGGGCCGTTCCGCCCGGTGCCGGGGCGGTAGTCTGCGGCGACTCGCATACCTACCAGTGAGAGGCCGTGCATGCGCACAGGCAGAACCGGCACCGTGGCCGTCCTCGCGGGAGCGCTCGCCCTTGCGGCGTTCACCGCACCGGCCGCGGAAGCCGCCGACACCGGGATCACGGTGTCGAAGATGGTCGTCAACTCGGGCAGGCCCGTCGTCGTGGGCACCACCGCGGAGAAGCTTCCGAGTGTCAGCTTCCACGTCACGTGGTCCGCGGGCCACTCGCTCTCCGACGTGGAGGCGAGTCCGTACCTGTACCACGACACCACGGCGAGCAAGGGTGCCGACCACGGCGGCATCTACTTGAGCAGCATGACCTGTTACGAGGACGGCTCGCGCGCCGCCGACTGCAAGGGCGAGCTGTACATCGAGCCGCGCTACACCCTGGACTCGAACAACGACGCCACGACCTGGAAGGTCGGCGCGGCCGCCCGCATCTGGGGCTCCAACGGGCAGCCGAAGAGCCAGGAGTACCTGCCCGCCCTCGGCACCGCGCAGGTGAAGCGCGCGGCGCGGGCGAGCGTCAACGCCTCGCCCGAGCCGGTGGCGAAGGGGAAGACGCTCACCGTGACGGGACGGCTCACGCGCGCCGACTGGGTGAAGCACTCCTACACCGGTTACGGCGGCAAGGCAGCGAAGCTGCAGTTCCGCAAGGCGGGCACCAGCACCTACTCCACGGTGAAGATCGTCAGGGCGAGCTCCACGGGCAGCCTGAAGACCACGGTCAAGGCGTCCGCGGACGGCTACTGGCGCTGGACCTTCGGCGAGACGTCGACGACGGGCGGCGCGACCGCCGCCGGGGACTACGTCGACGTCAAGTAGGTCCCGAACACGGGTGAAGCCCGCACCGGCGGACCGGTGCGGGCTTCGTCGGATCCGGTCTCAGCCGGTCGCGAGCAGCACCACCAGCAGCAGCGCGCCCACCACCGTCGGCGCGATCACCTCGAACGCCCAGCGCACCGACACCGACGACTCGGCGGACTCCCCGGCGGCCGCGCCGCCCGTCTTCGCCCGCTCCGCCAGTTCGCGCAGGTCCGCCATGGTCTGGTCGGCCGTCGCCATCCGGGCCTTGGTGTCGCGGACGTCGGCGTGCACGGACGTGCGGTCGTACGGGTCGTCCAGCGACCGCCGGGACTGCTGCCGGGCCGCCTTCTTCCGCTGCCGCAGCGACACCGGCACCGCCCAGAGCTGGTACTTGGCACCGCCCTCGGTGAACAGCTCGCACGAATAACCGGCCCGCAGGTCCGATACCTCGGTCCACGGCAGGCTGATCGTCCGGAACGGGTTGCGGATCCGGATGCGGTGCTCGTTGGCGAGCACCACCGGCCGCAGTGTGAACGCGACGACCATCGGCACCGCGGTGAGCAGTCCGGCGAGCGCCAGCCACGGCACCCGGCCCTCGCCCCGCAACGCTGCGTCCCCGCCGATCCAGCAGATGAGCAGGAGCAGCAGGACGCCCCCGACCATCCCGGCGGGCGAGCGGAAGGTCCGGTCGGCGTAGACCGGCTCGGCGGGTGGTGTGGGGCTCGTCATGGGCCCGATTCTGCCTGACGGGCCGGCGGGGCGCCGGGGCGGCCGCCCCGGAACCGCGTCCCGCGCGGAGAGGTGGTCCCCCTGTACAGGTCGCTACGCGCGTAGATATGCTCCCCTGGTGACCATGCCCACCACTGCTCCCGCATTCTCCGACGCGACCGCGTCCGACAGTGCGCTGCGCCGCTTCCTGCACGGGCTGCCCGGCGTCGACGCCGTCGGCCTCGAAGCGCGCGCCGCGTCCCTCGGAACCCGTTCGATCAAGACGACGGCCAAGGCGTACGCCATCGACCTCGCCATCTCGATGATCGACCTGACGACGCTGGAAGGCGCGGACACCCCGGGCAAGGTCCGGGCCCTCGCCGCCAAGGCCGTCAACCCCGACCCGACCGACCGCACGACCCCGCGCACCGCGGCGGTCTGCGTCTACCCCGACATGGCGGCGACCGCCGTCGCCGCACTGGCCGGCTCCGGCGTGAAGGTGGCCTCCGTGGCCACGGCCTTCCCGGCCGGCCGCGCCGCGCTCGACGTGAAGCTCGCGGACGTCCGTGACGCCGTGGCCGCCGGGTCCGACGAGATCGACATGGTGATCGACCGGGGCGCCTTCCTCTCCGGCCGCTATCTGAAGGTGTACGAGGAGATCCTCGCCGTGAAGGCCGAGTGCGCGCGGGCCGACGGCCCCGACGCCCGCCTGAAGGTGATCTTCGAGACCGGCGAGCTGTCCACGTACGACAACATCCGCCGCGCCTCCTGGCTCGGCATGCTGGCGGGCGCCGACTTCATCAAGACCTCGACCGGCAAGGTCGGGACGAACGCCACGCCCGCCAACACCCTGCTGATGCTGGAGGCCGTGCGCGACTTCCGCGCGCAGACCGGCGTACAGATCGGCGTGAAGCCGGCCGGCGGCATCCGCACCTCCAAGGACGCGATCAAGTTCCTGGTGCTGGTGAACGAGACCGCGGGCGAGGACTGGCTGGACAACCACTGGTTCCGGTTCGGCGCCTCCAGCCTGCTGAACGACCTGCTGATGCAGCGCCAGAAGCTCAGCACCGGCCGTTACTCCGGCCCCGATTACGTGACGGTGGACTGATCCCCATGGCATCTGCATTCGAGTACGCCCCCGCCCCCGAGTCGCGCGCGGTCGTCGACATCGCGCCCTCGTACGGGCTGTTCATCGACGGCGAGTTCGCCGAGGCGGCCGACGGCAAGGTCTTCAAGACGGTGTCGCCGAGCACCGAGGAGGTGCTCTCCGAGGTCGCGCAGGCCGGTGCGGCCGACGTCGACCGGGCCGTGAAGGCGGCCCGCCGGGCGTTCGAGAAGTGGTCGGCGCTGCCCGGCTCCGAGCGCGCCAAGTACCTCTTCCGGATCGCCCGGATCATCCAGGAGCGCAGCCGCGAGCTCGCCGTCCTGGAGACCCTCGACAACGGCAAGCCGATCAGGGAGACGAGGGACGCCGATCTCCCCCTCGTCGCCGCGCACTTCTTCTACTACGCGGGCTGGGCCGACAAGCTGGACCACGCGGGCTACGGCCCGAACCCGGCCCCCCTCGGCGTCGCGGGCCAGGTCATCCCCTGGAACTTCCCCCTCCTGATGCTCGCCTGGAAGATCGCCCCGGCGCTCGCCACCGGCAACACGGTGGTCCTCAAGCCCGCCGAGACGACCCCGCTCTCCGCGCTGTTCTTCGCGGACATCTGCCGCCAGGCGGGCCTGCCCAAGGGTGTCGTGAACATCCTTCCCGGGTACGGGGACGCGGGCGCCGCCCTCGTCGAGCACGAGGACGTGAACAAGGTCGCGTTCACCGGCTCGACCGCGGTCGGCAAGGCCATCGCCCGCCAGGTCGCCGGCACCGACAAGAAGGTCACCCTCGAACTGGGCGGCAAGGGCGCCAACATCGTCTTCGACGACGCCCCGATCGACCAGGCCGTCGAGGGCATCGTCACCGGCATCTTCTTCAACCAGGGCCAGGTCTGCTGCGCGGGATCCCGGCTCCTGGTCCAGGAGTCCGTCCAGGACGAGCTGCTGGACGCGCTGAAGCGCCGGCTGACCACGCTCCGGCTGGGCGACCCGCTGGACAAGAACACCGACATCGGCGCGATCAACTCCGCGGAGCAGCTCGCCCGGATCACCGCGCTCACCGAGACGGGCGAGGCGGAGGGCGCCGAGCGCTGGAGTGCCCCCTGCGAACTCCCCTCCGCCGGGTACTGGTTCGCCCCGACGCTGTTCACCAACGTCACCCAGGCGCACACCATCGCGCGCGACGAGATCTTCGGCCCGGTGCTGTCGGTGCTGTCCTTCCGCACGCCCGACGAGGCGGTCGCCAAGGCCAACAACAGCCAGTACGGCCTCTCGGCCGGCATCTGGACGGAGAAGGGCTCCCGCATCCTCGCGGTGGCGAACAAGCTCCGGGCGGGCGTCGTCTGGGCCAACACGTTCAACAAGTTCGACCCGACCTCGCCCTTCGGCGGTTACAAGGAGTCGGGCTTCGGCCGCGAAGGCGGCCGTCACGGCCTGGAGGCGTACCTCGATGTCCGATAACCGTCTGAGCGTCTTCAAGACCTACAAGCTGTACGTCGGGGGCAAGTTCCCCCGCTCCGAGAGCGGCCGGGTGTACGAGGTGACGGACTCGAAGGGCAAGTGGCTGGCGAACGCCCCCCAGTCCTCCCGCAAGGACGCGCGCGACGCGGTCGTGGCCGCCCGCAAGGCGTTCGGCGGCTGGTCGGGCGCCACGGCGTACAACCGCGGCCAGGTCCTCTACCGCGTCGCGGAGATGCTGGAGGGCCGCAAGGACCAGTTCGTACGGGAAGTGGCGGACGCGGAGGGCCTGTCGAAGTCCAAGGCGGCGGCCGTCGTGGACGCGGCGATCGACCGCTGGGTCTGGTACGCGGGCTGGACCGACAAGATCGGCCAGGTCGTGGGCGGGGCGAACCCGGTCGCGGGTCCGTTCTTCAACCTGTCCACCCCCGAGCCGACCGGCGTGGTCGCGGTCCTGGCCCCGCAGGAGTCGTCGTTCCTGGGCCTGGTCTCGGTGATCGCCCCCGTGATCGCGACCGGCAACACCGCCGTCGTCATCGCCTCGGCGGACTCTCCGCTCCCGGCCCTGTCCCTGGGCGAGGTGCTGGCCACCTCCGACCTGCCGGGCGGCGTGGTGAACGTCCTGTCCGGCAGGACGGCGGAGATCGCGACACCGCTCGCCTCCCACCAGGACGTCAACGCCATCGACCTGACGGGCGCGGACACCGGGCTCGCGAAGGAGCTGGAGATCGCGGCGGCCGACAACCTGAAGCGCGTCCTGCGTCCACAGCCTGTGGACGGCGCCGCGGACTGGACGGCCGATCCGGGCACCCATCGCCTGACGGCCTTCCTGGAGACCAAGACGGTCTGGCACCCGACGGGCGCCCTCGGCGTCTCGGGCTCCTCGTACTGACGCCCCCCGCACGGCAACGGCCTGTTCCTCCGGCACCCGGAGGAACAGGCCGTTCCCGACTGCTCAGCCGCCGTGCAGCGCCTGCGCCGCCGGCCCGACCACCGGCAGGTCCTTCAGCGCGCCACCGCTGGTCACCGGGTCGGTGACGGCGGCCGTGGAGAGCGGCTTGAAGTCGGCGATCTGCGTCCCCACCGCGTTGTTCAGCGGGTCGGTGCCCGTGCCGGCCAGCGGGTCGAGCCGCAGATGCGTCACCGGGGCGATACCGCCCCTGAGCGAGTGGCCGAGCGCCCCGGTCACCGCACCACCGGCGGCGTCACCTGCCTCGCCGAGTGCGGTGTCGGCGCCCACGACCGGTACGTGGGGCAGCGGTGCCGCCTGGGCCGCCGCACCCCCCGCACCGAGCGCGGCACCCATCGCGGTGACGGTCAGACCTGCTCGCAGCAGTGCGCGGCGCCGGGACTTGGAAAGTGCATGACGTGCCATGGAATTCCCACCTGATCGAGACGATCGAGTAATCATCTGAGTGCGTAGAGTAGTTGAGGTGTGATGCTCGATACCAACAAGGGCACCGGGGGATCCCCTGTGCGGGTCAATGCCTCACACTCGTGTTCTGTGAATTCCCAACCGATCCCGACCCGCGTCGTACTGCTCGCGGGCCCTTCCGGCTCCGGCAAGTCCTCCCTGGCCGCCCGCACCGACCTGCCGGTGCTGCGCCTGGACGACTTCTACAAGGAGGGCGACGACCCCACGCTGCCGCTCGTTCCCGGCAGTACGGACATCGACTGGGACTCCGCACAGTCCTGGGACGCCGACGCCGCGGTCGCCGCGATCATGGAACTGTGCCGCACCGGGCGCACCGACGTCCCGGTCTACGACATCTCCACCAGTTCCCGGGTCGACCGGGAGGCCCTGCACATCGAGCGCACACCGCTGTTCGTGGCCGAGGGGATCTTCGCGGCGGACATAGTCGAGCGTTGCCAGGAACTCGGCGTCCTGGCCGACGCGCTCTGCCTGCGCGGACGCCCGACCACGACGTTCCGCCGCCGCCTGCTGCGGGACCTGCGCGAGGGCCGCAAGTCGGTGCCGTTCCTGCTGCGGCGCGGCTGGCGGCTGATGCGCGCGGAGCGCCGGATCGTGGCCCGCCAGACGGCCCTGGGCGCGCATCCCTGCGGCAAGGAGGAGGCCCTGGGCCGACTGGCCGCCGCGGCGGCGGGGCGGTGCCGGCGGGCGACCGCCGCACGCGGTTCGGCTTAGTGGTCCTCCCCGTACACACGCGAACGGGGCCGGACAGGACCCCCCGGCCCGTCCGACCCCGCAGCACTTCCCCCGTGCTCCGCCGCCTCCCCCGAAGCAGCGGCCCCGTTCTCCCCCGTGTTCCCCCTCGCCTCAGGCCACCAGCTCGCCGAAGGACTCCTCCTCGTCACGGCCGAAGCTGAGGACCTCGTCCTCGCGCAGCCGGCGGAGCGACCGCCAGATGCTGGACTTCACCGTGCCGACACTGATGTCGAGGATGGCCGCGATCTCCGGGTCGGTGCGGCCCTCGTAGTAACGCAGGACCAGCATCGTGCGCTGGAGTTCCGGCAGCCGCGCCAGCGCCTGCCAGAGCACGGCGCGCAGTTCCGTGCCGCGCATCGCGTCCGTGTCGCCCGCCGTCTCCGGCAGCTCCTCGGTCGGGTACTCGTTGAGCTTGCGCCTGCGCCAGGCGCTGATGTGCAGGTTGGTCATGGTGCGGCGCAGATAGCCGCCGACCGCCGCCTTGTCGCTGATCCGGTCCCATGCCCGGTACGTCGAGAAGAGGGCGCTCTGCAGCAGATCCTCGGCCTCGAACCGGTCGCCGGTCAGGTGGTAGGCGGTTGCGTACAGGGAGGCGCGGCGCTCCCGGACGTAGGCCGTGAACGCCGCTTCGGCGTCCTCGGCCTTCGCCGGGGTCTTCCGCTCCCCTGTGGCCTCCCCGTACGCGCTGCCCCCGTTGTTTCCCCCGTTGCCCCCCACAGGCACGTCAACGACCGTCATGTACGACAGGTGCTGACGCCCGGCGCCACGAACGCACCCCCGCCCGTTCGCGGCGCCGGACTTCTCGACACTCCGGCCGACGTCGTGGAGACGCGTGACAACTGCGCTTGCGGTGGTGCTGTGAGTTGCATTCATCTCGCGCCCCCCATCGGTGGAGTCCGTCCGTTCCTTGTGCCAATGAGCTTGCCGGGGCAGTTTCATGACGCTGTCCGCCGACTGTCACAGGCCTGTCACAGGGCCTGCCGAGCGTGCTCCTGGGGCGCGCGGGATGTATGAGTCGACCCCAACTGTCGAACTGGGACGCCACCATGGGTCAGAATGACCAGCGTGCCTTTCCTGTTGCTGATCGAGGACGACGACGCCATCCGCACGGCCCTCGAACTCTCGCTGTCACGCCAGGGCCACCGAGTGGCCACCGCGGCGACGGGAGAGGACGGCCTGAAACTGCTGCGTGAGCAGCGGCCGGACCTGATCGTGCTGGATGTGATGCTGCCCGGGATCGACGGCTTCGAGGTGTGCCGGCGTATCCGGCGCACCGACCAGCTGCCGATCATTCTGCTGACCGCGCGCAGCGACGACATCGACGTCGTGGTCGGGCTTGAGTCCGGCGCCGACGACTACGTGGTGAAACCCGTGCAGGGCCGGGTGCTCGACGCCCGTATCCGCGCGGTGCTGCGCCGGGGCGAGCGCGAGTCCACCGACTCCGCCTCGTTCGGGAGCGTGGTGATCGACCGTTCCGCGATGACCGTCACCAAGAACGGGGAGGATCTGCAGCTCACGCCGACCGAGCTGCGCCTCCTGCTGGAGCTGAGCCGCCGGCCGGGCCAGGCCCTGTCGCGGCAGCAGCTGCTCCGGCTGGTCTGGGAGCACGACTACCTCGGTGACTCCCGGCTGGTGGACGCGTGTGTGCAGCGGCTGCGGGCCAAGGTGGAGGACGTGCCGTCGTCGCCGACGCTGATCCGTACCGTCCGGGGTGTGGGCTACCGACTGGACTCGCCTCAGTGAGCGATGCAGTCAAACGGAGCCTGCTCGCCGGGCTCCGCTGGACCAGTCTGCGGCTGCGGCTCGTCGTGGTGTTCGCGCTGGTGGCGCTGACCGCCGCGGTGTCCGCGTCGGGGATCGCGTACTGGCTGAACCGCGAGGCCGTGCTGACCCGTACCCAGGACTCCGCGCTCGGGGACTTCCGCCAGGAGATGCAGGGCCGGGCGGCCTCGCTGCCGCTCCACCCCACCAGGGACGATCTGCAGAACGCCGCGGTGCAGATGGCGAGCAGTTCGCCGGGCTACAGCGTGCTGCTGGTCGACGAGCGCGACACCGGCAAGCCGATCGTCGGCAACTCGGACCTGGACACCTTCACCCTCGACAACGTACCGCTGTCGCTGCAGAAGGCGGTCAACAAGAGGCAGCCGGTGGAGGCGGGCAACAAGTACGAGTACCACCTGTTCTGGCAGCGGACCAGCATCCGCGGCACGCCGTACCTGGTGGGCGGTACGAAGATCATCGGCGGTGGCCCGACCGGCTACATGCTGAAGTCGCTCGACCAGGAACGGCAGGACCTCAACTCCCTGGCCTGGTCCCTGGGCATCGCCACCGGGCTCGCGCTGATCGGTTCGGCGCTGCTCGCGCAGGCCGCCGCGACGACCGTGCTGCGGCCCGTGCAGCGGCTCGGCGACGCCGCCCGCAAGCTCGGCGAGGGCAAGCTCGACACCCGGCTCGTGGTGTCCGGCACGGATGAACTGGCCGATCTCTCCCGTACGTTCAACCGGACCGCGAGTTCGCTGGAGAAGCGGGTCGCGGACATGAGCGCGCGGGACGAGGCGAGCCGGCGGTTCGTCGCCGACATGTCGCACGAGCTGCGCACCCCGCTCACCGCGCTGACCGCCGTCACCGAGGTGCTGGAGGACGAGGCGGACAGCCTCGACCCGATGATCGCGCCCGCGGTGCGTCTGGTGGTGAGCGAGACCCGGCGCCTCAACGACCTGGTGGAGAACCTGATGGAGGTCACCCGCTTCGACGCGGGTACGGCCCGGCTCGTCCTCGACACCGTGGACGTCGCCGACCAGGTCACCGCCTGCATCGACGTCCGTGCGTGGCTGGACGCGGTGGATCTGGGCGCCGAGCGCGGCATGATGGTCCGTCTGGACCCGCGCCGGCTCGATGTGATCCTGGCGAATCTGATCGGCAACGCGCTCAAGCACGGCGGTTCGCCGGTACGGGTCACGGTGCGGACCGAGGGCGACCAGCTCGTCATCGAGGTCCGGGACCACGGCCCCGGCATCCCCGGGGACGTGCTGCCCCATGTCTTCGACCGTTTCTACAAGGCCAGCGCCTCACGCCCGCGCTCCGAGGGCAGCGGGCTCGGTCTTTCGATCGCCATGGAGAACGCGCACATCCACGGCGGTGACATCACGGCCGCGAACTCACCGGACGGCGACGGCGCGGTGTTCGTGCTGCGGCTGCCGCGCGATGCCGAGCAGCTCACCCGGCCCGGCGGTGGGCACGATACCGGGGACCGGGACGAGGAGGGCGACGCGACGTGATGGGCAGCGAAAACCGCCGGGCGCGCCGTACGGCCGTGGCACTGGCCGGCGCCGTGGTCACAGCGGTGCTGGCCGCGGGCTGCGGGATCAGGTCCACCACCGTGCCGGTGGACGCCGGTGCCGCACCGTCCCAGGTGCCGTGCGCGATGTCCGCGGAGAACGTCACGACACAGGCCGCCCGGGGCATCCCCGTACAGATCTATCTGGTCTGCTCCTCGCAGCTGGTCACGGTGGACCGTACGGTGCAGATCGACGAGAACGGCACCGACCGGGTCCGGGTCGCGCAGGCGCTCCTGGGCGAGCTGCTGCAGAAGCCGCCCGCCGCGGAACGGCAGGCGGGGTACTCCACGACCGTGCCGAAGACCCTGCGGGTCGGCGGGGCCCGCGGCGGCGACCGGGCGGGCACGCTCCGGCTCAGCGAGCAGCCGGAGGACCTGCGGTCCGAGGCGCTGGCGCAGATCGTCTGCACGTACGCGGAGAGCGACTCGCTCGCCCCGGAGGGCACGGTGGTACTGGGCGGGCCGGGGAACTACCCGCCGCGCGGGTACCTGTGCACCTCGGAGATGAAGGCGCGGCCCAAGGCGGTACCGACGCCGATGGTCGGCGCGGGGAACTGAACGCCCCGGTGAGCGGCTCGCCGTCGCCGGGCGGGCCGGTTTCCGGGACGGCGGAACCGATCCTGCCGTTCGCCGCGTCTTGGGTGGCGTGCGTCAAGGTTCGGACGGTACAGCCGTCATCCGCTTCCGCGCGGCCGGGGTCTCTCTGCTCCTCGCGCATCTGCTGCTTGTCGGGTGGCTGACCCTGCGCCCGCTCGATGTGCCGTGGATGGGCGCCTCGAATCTCCGACCCTTCGCCGGTATCAGGGCGGATCTGTCCCTCGGCCCGGTCGAGGCGGCCCGCCGGATCGGCGAGGGGCTGCTGCTGCTCGCCCCGCTGGGCGTGCTGCTGCCGATGGCCGGGGGCCGGCTCTCCGTCTCCCCGTGGGCCTCGCTGGCCCGTACCGTCGCGGCGGGTGCGCTGATCTCGACGAGCATCGAGCTGGCCCAGACCGGCGTGCCCGGTCAGGTCGTCGATGTCGATTCGCTGCTGCTGAACACCACCGGTGTGGCCATCGCCCATCTGCTCGTGGTGCCCATGTGCCGGGCGCGGCTGCGCCGCCGGAAGCAGGATCGGGTCGGGGTGCTCCCCCACCCGAGGAACGACGCGGGCCAGGGTTCGACCCCGACGATTCCCAGGGTCGGGATCGCACCGTAGAGCGACGCTTTGCCCCCCTTCGCCGGGCCACCATGGAGACATCGGGAGCACGACGGAGCTGCTCCCTCAGCAACGGTTCGCGAAGGAGCCCACCATGGCCGCACTTGCCCGCCCCCGTGACGGACGCATGATCGGCGGAGTGTGCGCAGCGCTGGCACGGCGCTTCGGCACCTCCGCGGGGACCATGCGCGTCATCTTCCTGGTCTCCTGCCTGCTGCCGGGGCCGCAGTTCCTGCTCTACCTGGCGCTTTGGCTGCTGTTCCCGTCCGAGAAGACGTCGTCGGCCACCGCCTGGTGATCCGGTACGCATACGCCTGTGGGGCGGACACCCGGACCGGGTGTCCGCCCCACAGGCGTATGTACGGGGATCAGCCGCCGAGCGGGAGACCGTTGGTCGACAGGCCGCTGGTCTGCAGGCCGCCCGCGGGCATGCCGCCGAGCAGACCCTTGACCGGGGTGGTGGCCTGGCCGACGAGCTTCTGCTGGTCGGTGCCGAGCAGCTTGGTGGCCGTCTCCTGCACCGGCAGGCTCTGGGTCGCCGTTCCCAGCGCCGCGCTCGCGACCGGCAGAGCGGTGGTCGCGGCGTCGGTCGGCAGCACGGCGGCGGAGGCGGTGCCCGCGGCGGCGGCGGCGAAGGCGGCACCGAGAGCGGCGACGCCGAGAGTCCTGACAGCAGACTGCTTCATGTGAAATTCATCCTTGGGGAGAGGGATGTGGGGGCTCCGAAAAGTAGCCAGCCCGACGCCCTTCCCGCAAACACGCCGACACGCGGACAACGGCCGGGAATTCGGCGTCCCGGCCGTTGTCCGCGGAGCCGGGATCAGCCCACGGAAGAGGAAGAAACGCTGGTCGCAGCGGTCTGCTCGAAGAGCCACTCGGACTTCAGCTCGGCGTATCCGGGCTTGATCACATCGTTGATCATCGCCAGACGCTCATCAAAAGGAATGAATGCCGACTTCATCGCATTGACGGTGAACCACTGCATGTCGTCGAGCGTGTATCCGAAGGTCTCGGTCAGCTTCTCGAATTCGCGGCTCATGCTCGTACCGCTCATCAGCCGGTTGTCCGTGTTCACCGTGGCCCGGAAATGCAGCTTCCGCAGCAGCCCGATGGGGTGCTCGGCGTACGAGGCGGCGGCGCCGGTCTGGAGGTTGGAGGTCGGGCACAGCTCCAGCGGGATGCGCTTGTCCCGTACGTAGGAGGCGAGGCGGCCGAGCTTCACCCCGCCGTCGTCGGCGACCTCGATGTCATCGATGATGCGGACCCCGTGGCCGAGCCGGTCCGCACCGCACCACTGGAGCGCCTGCCAGATCGACGGCAGGCCGAAGGCCTCGCCCGCGTGGATGGTGAAGTGGTTGTTCTCGCGCTTGAGGTACTCGAAGGCGTCGAGGTGCCGGGTGGGCGGGAAGCCCGCCTCCGCGCCCGCGATGTCGAAGCCGGCCACGCCCTGGTCGCGGTAGCGGTTGGCGAGTTCGGCGATCTCCAGGGAGCGGGCGGCGTGCCGCATCGCGGTGAGGAGGGCGCCCACGCGGATGCGGTTCCCGTCCCGGCGGGCCCGCGACTCGCCCTCGCGGAAGCCCTCGTTGACCGCCTCGACGACCTCTTCGAGGGTCAGCCCGGCTTCCAGGTGCTGCTCGGGGGCGTACCGCACCTCGGCGTAGACGACACCGTCCGCGGCCAGGTCCTCGGCACATTCGGCGGCCACCCTGACCAGCGCCTCACGGGTCTGCATGACGGCGCAGGTGTGGGCGAACGTCTCCAGGTAGCGCTCCAGCGATCCGGAGTCGGCCGCCTCGCGGAACCAGATGCCGAGCTTGTCGGGCTCGGTCTCGGGAAGTCCCTCGTATCCGCTCTCGCGGGCGAGGTCGACGATCGTTCCCGGGCGCAGACCGCCGTCGAGATGGTCGTGGAGAAGCACCTTGGGGGCACGCCGGATCTGATCCTGGCCGGGCACATGAAGGGTCGGGCTCATCATTTGCGCACTCTAGCGCCTACGCGCGTAGATTGTCGCTCGCCGATGCGTAACAGTGACCGCGAATACGGGTGGAGTACACCCGTCCTTCTGACACTGTTCTGTCATGGCACAGCGCGCACTCCCTCTGCCCGCCGCAAGGCTGGGACGGGCCGTCAGGTCGGCCGGAGCTCCAACCGCGGTCAGCGGCGTCGTTCTGCTGCTCCCGGACGGAGAGCCCGACTCGCACCGTCGCCCGTCCCCCCTCTCGTACGCATTCCAGCTGCCACTGGCCCGCGCCCTGGCCCGCGCCGGTCAGGACGACGGGCTCGCCGCGCATGTGGTGCGCTATCGCTGCCGGGGCTGGAACGCCACCGACGCACAGCTCGCGGCGGACGCCGAATGGGCGGTGGAGGAGGTCGTCCGGCGTTACGGCGACGTCCCCGTCTGCCTGGCCGGACACGGCATGGGCGGCCGCGCCGCACTCCGGGCCGGCGGCCACGCCGCGGTCGACTCGGTACTGGCGATGGCCCCCTGGCTGCCCGAGGCCGACGCGGACGGATCGGACGCGGCGGACGGGGCGGAGCCGGTGAAGCACCTGCTCGGCCGTCAGGTGCTGCTCGTCCACGGCACCAACGACGCCCGCACCGACCCCGAGCTGTCCTTCCGGCTGGCCGAACGGGCCAAGAAGACCAACCGCGACACCTGCCGCTTCGAGGTCCACTCGGACGGCCACGCACTGCGCCAGCACCGGGCCGAAGTGACGGCCCTGGCCGCGGACTTCGTGTGCGGTTCACTGTTCGGCCGGGCGTACGCACGCCCGGTCGCCGACGCGCTGGCGGCGCCGCCGCCGCTGGGGCTGCGGATGCCGCTGGCGGCAGGGTTCGGGAAGTCGCTGCGGGGGTGACTGGGCGCTTGGGAGAACAGGGAGCGATGACGCTTATGCCGCGTATGCCGGATTCAATGAAAGTGAAGAAAAACAGCACCTTCTCTCGATAAAGTCGCAGGTCACGAACTGTGGTCCCCGCGCGTGCGGGGGTGGTCCCTTCCGGTCGCACGACGGCTGCCACTGCGGCGTGTGGTCCCCGCGCGTGCGGGGGTGGCCCCGAGGCGCGCGACGCCCTGGCCCAACAAGTGGAGTGGTCCCCGCGCGTGCGGGGGTGGCCCCGCGTCCGGGGTCCAGTTCTTGTAGCCGTGGCGGTGGTCCCCGCGCGTGCGGGGGTGGTCCTACCCAGCGGGGGGGGTGGTGCTCTGCGTGAGGCGGGCCCGGTCAGTCCGGCAGAAGATGCCCCCGTCGCGACAGCAGGAAGCGTTTGAAGGCGGCGACCGGCGGTGTGTCGGGGTGGCCGTCCAGCCAGGCGACGCCGATCTCGCGGGCCGCTCTCGGGGCCGTCACCGTCAGTTCCACGACACCGGGGCGGGCCACCGCGGGCGGTGGGAGCAGGGCCACGCCGAGGCCGGCCGCGACCAGGCCGCGCAGGGTCTCCGCCTCCTCGCCCTCGAAGGCGACCCGGGGTGTGAAGCCCGCCTCGGCGCACAGGTCGTCGGTGATCCGCCGCAGGCCGTAACCCGGTTCGAGGGTGACGAACTTTTCGTCGGCGGCCTCCGCGAGGCGGATACGGCGGCGGGTGGCGAGGCGGTGGTCCTCGGGGACGACGAGGCGCAGGCGCTGTTCGTCCAGGCGGCGGGCGACGAGGTCGGGGGCGTCGGGGACGGGTGAGGTGAGGCAGAGGTCGAGGCCGCCGGCCCGGAGGCGTTCGATCATCGCCTCGCCGTAGTTCTGCACGAGCTGGAAGCGGACCCGGGGGTGGTCGGCGCGGAAGGCGCGCAGCAGGGCGGGGACGGTCTCCGAGCCCATGGTGTGGAGAAAGCCGAAGGCGACCTTGCCGGTGGCCGGGTCGGCGTCGGCCCGTACCGAGTCGGCGGCCTTCTCGACCTCGGCGAGGGCCCGCTCGGCGGAGCCCAGGAAGGTGCGGCCCGCCGGGGTGAGCGAGACGGTACGTCCCTTGCGGGCGAACAGGGCGACGCCCAGGTCCTGTTCGAGCCTGACCATCGCCCGCGACAGCGTCGACTGCGGTACGCCGAGCTCCTGCGCGGCGCGTGTGACGTGCTCGTGGCGGGCCACCGCCTCGAAGTGGGCCAGTCGCGGCGCGAGCACTGCGCGAATGTCTTCTTCGTAACTACTGGGTGACAGCCGGGGCTGTGAGCTGCGTTCATGCGCCATGGGATTGATTATCGCCACTTCGCGCATTGGACGCATGAAACCGGAGAGCCTACTTTCGGAGCATGCCTCCTGCCAGTACCGGGGCGTCCACGCTCACCGTGGCCGCCTCGCCCCAGCCGTCCCCCGTCGCCGCCCCCGCCACCACCGCTCCGGAGCGGCTCGAACCGGGCCGCCCCGGCTACCGCCGGATGAGCTTCGCGCTCTTCGCCGCAGGTGTCGCGACGTTCGCGCTTCTCTACTCCACGCAGGCCCTGCTGCCCGCCGTCTCCGCCTCCTTCGGCGCCACGGCCGGGCAGGCCAGCTGGACGGTGTCCGCCGCGACGGGCGCACTGGCGCTGTGTGTGCTGCCGATGAGCGCGCTGTCGGAGCGGTTCGGGCGGCGGCAGATGATGACCGCCTCGCTGGCGGTCGCGGTGACGGTCGGGCTGTTCGTGCCGTTCGCACCCTCGCTCGGCTGGCTGATCGCGCTGCGCGCCGTCCAGGGCGCGGCGCTCGCCGGTCTGCCGGCCTCCGCGATGGCGTATCTGGCGGAGGAAGTGCGGCCGAAGGCGCTGGTCGCGGCGATCGGGCTCTTCGTGGCCGGCAACAGCATCGGCGGCATGAGCGGCCGCATCCTCACCGGCTGGATCGCCCAGCTCTGGGGCTGGCGCGCGGCGCTCGGCGCGGTCGGCCTGCTGGCCGTGGCCTGCGCGGTGGTCTTCCACTTCATGATCCCCCGGGCACGGAACTTCACCCCGGGGACGCTCAACCCGAAGGCGCTGGCGAAGACCGTCGGCGGGCACCTCGCCGATCCGCTGCTGCGCCGGCTGTACGCGATCGGCGCGCTGTTCATGACGGTGTTCGGCGCGGTCTACACGGTGATCGGCTACCGGCTCGTCGAGGCGCCGTTCAACCTCCCGCAGGGCGTCGTCGGTTCGATCTTCCTCGTCTATCTGGTCGGTACGGTCTCCTCCGCGGCGGCGGGGAAGCTCGTCGCCCGGCTGGGGCGCCCGGGCGCGCTGTACCTCGCCGTCTCCACCACGGCCGCCGGTCTGCTGCTCTCGCTGGCCGACCAGCTGGCCGCCGTGCTCCTCGGCCTGGTCCTGATCACGGCGGGCTTCTTCGCCGGGCACGCGGTCGCCTCCTCGTCCGTGAGCCGCACCGCGACGAAGGGCCGCGCCCAGGCGTCGGCGCTCTACCAGTCCGCGTACTACCTGGGCTCCAGCGCGGGCGGCACGCTGGGCGCGGTCGCCTTCCACGCCGGGGGCTGGGCCGGCACCGTCTCGCTGGGACTGCTCGCGGTCCTCGGCGTCGTCTCGATCACGCTGTACGGGACGCGGGCCGCCCGCGCCGAGCGGCGCCGGCAGGTTCCGGTGGTGTCCGTACAGCACCGGGGCATGGCCTCCGTACAGAACTGAGACATACGACGCACAACCATCCACTCCCCGACGCGCGTCTAGCAGGCGGAATCACCTCACGGCGCGCGAAGGGGAGTTGGCGTACATGAGAGTCGCGGGGAACATACGGGGAGCACGGCTGCGGCGCGGGCTCGCGATGTCGGTCGCGGGGCTGACCGCGGTGCCGGCGCTGGTGCTTGCCACCGGCGGGTCGGCGCAGGCGGCGTCCTGCACGACGTCCACCGGGCCGTACCAGAAGCAGGTCGAGAAGTATCTGAAACGGCCGGTGGACGGCAAGCAGTCGGCCGCCGACTGCAAGGCGATCAGGTCGTTCCAGAGCACCTACGGGGTCACCCCCACCATCGGGTACGCGGGTCCGGTCACCTGGCGCACGATGAAGACGCTCACCGCCCAGAAGGCGGCCGGCAAGAACCCGAACAAGGACAAGAAGTGCCCCACCAACAAGGGGCGCATCGCGTGCGTGGACCTGACCCGGCAGCTGAGCTGGATCCAGGACGGCAGCAAGCTGAAGTTCGGGCCCGTGCCGGTGCGGACCGGGCGCAACGGCTACGAGACCCGCACCGGGTCGAAGAAGATCTACTGGCGGCACATCGACCATGTCTCGTCGATCTACCACGTGTCGATGCCGTACTCCCAGTTCTTCGACGGGGGCCAGGCGTTCCACGCGGTGGGCGTGAAGATGTGGAACCCGCCGGGGTCGCACGGCTGCGTCAACATGCGTACCGCCGACGCCAAGTCGTACTGGAAACTGCTGAAGAACGGCGACGACGTGTACGTGTACGGGCGCAAGCCCGGAACGTGACCGGAATCCGGGCGGCTTGGACACTTCCCGCCCCCGTTGTCAGTGGCCTGCGGTAGCTTCCAGAGTGCCGAAGTGAGCGGTGTCACAGCGCAACAGGGGTGGAGCGATGAGTGATCTGACAGCGACGACGGACGTCGACAGCCGTCTGGAGGGACACCGGGTCGAGCTGACCGGTTACTGCTACCGGATGCTCGGCTCGGCCTTCGAGGCGGAGGACGCTGTGCAGGACACGCTGGTGCGTGCCTGGCGCAACTTCGACAAGTTCGAGGGCCGTTCCTCGCTGCGCTCCTGGCTGTACCGCATCGCCACCAACGTCTGCCTGGACATGCTGAACGCGGGCAACAAGCGGGCCCGCCCGGTCGATCTGACGGGCCCGACCCCGCTCGCCCAGGCGGCGCTCAACCCCCTGCCGGAGAACACCTGGCTGGAACCGATGCCGGACGGCCGCATCCTGCCGACGGTGGCCGACCCGGCGGAGGCCGCCGTGGCGCGGGAGTCGGTGCGCCTGGCGTTCGTCGCCGCGCTCCAGCATCTGCCGCCCAAGCAGCGCGCCGTGCTGATCCTGCGCGAGGTGCTGGCCTGGAAGGCGAGCGAGGTCGCCGAGCTGCTCGACACCTCGGTCGCCTCGGTCAACAGCGCCCTCCAGCGGGCCCGGGCCACCCTCACCGAACACGAGGGCAGGCCGGCCGACGCCGCGAATCCGCTCGACGAGGAGCAGCGCAAGCTCCTTGAGCGGTACGTGGCGGCCTTCGAGGGCTACGACATGGCGGCGCTGACCGCGCTGCTCCATGAGGACGCCGTGATGACCATGCCGCCGTTCGACCTCTGGCTCCAGGGGCACGACGACATCACCGGCTTCATGCTCTCCATCGGCGCGAGCTGCGCGGGCTCCCGCCTGGTGGCGACTTCGGCGAACGGCACCCCGGCGTTCGCGCACTACAAGCCGAATCCGGACGGGCCCGGGTTCGTGCCGTGGGCGGTGCAGGTCATCGACATCTCGGACGGGGCCATCACCGGGATGCACTGTTTCCTGGACACGCCGCGCTGGTTCCCGCTCTTCGGCCTGCCGGACCATCTCGACGACGACGCTGCGGTGGACGACGACGCGGCGGTGTGAGACCGGACGTGAAGCACGGCATACGGAACGGGCTGGTGGCCGGCTGGGTGGTGCTGGCGGCCGGTGGCTGGGGGCTCACTCAGTGGTTGGGCGAGCCCTCCGCCACCGACGGTCCGGTGCCCGAGGTGGCCCGGACCACCGGCCCCGGTGGTGAGCCGGGGCCGCAGCCCGAGTCCGTCTGCGACGACATCGTCAGCGCGGCGTCGCCGCGTCCCACCGCCACCCCGGTCCCGCTGCTCAAGGCATCGGCGGGCCCGGCCGACGGCGGGACGGCCCGCTTCAGCCAGACGGTCTGCGCCGTGGCCAGGCCTGCGGACCGAGAGGGGCGGGGCGAGGACTGAGGGGGCTGAGGGGACTGTGAGGGGAGAGCGAGGGGAGAGCGAGGGGACGCGGGCCGAGGGGACACGGGCCGAGGGGCTGCTTCCCTCAGTCTGCGTCTACGGTCACCCCGGGCCCGGCGCCCCGCTCCGGCATCGGCCCGGCACCGGTCCCGCTCCCTGCGTCCTCCCCCGTCCCGTATCCCAGGTCCACCACATCGGCCAGCCCCACCAGATCCAGCAGGCTCCGCAGCTCGGGGGACACATTGCGCAGCCGCAGTCTCCGGCCGCCCGCCCGGCGTGCGACGAGCCCCAGCCGCGCTATCGCCTCGACCAGGGCCAGATCCGCGCGTACGACCCCGCCCACGTCGCAGTCCACCCCGGCGCCCGGAGCACGGGCGGCGCCGTCGGGGCCGTACAGCAGCGCCTCCAGCTCGGCGCAGAGTCCCGGTACCGCGTCCCTGGTGACGCGGCCGGTGACGACGAGAACGATCGGGGTCATGGCTTCCACATCAGGGAGACCGGTCCGGCGGCCGAAACTCATCGCTGCCCGGTTCCGCACTTTCCCCCGGAGGCCGTGGGCCACCGGCACTCCACGCGGCCCCGGACCGCCCGGACCGATGAGCTTGCGTCAACTCCCGTTATTTGTGCGGTTCCTGTGAACCCGTCCATTCGATTCCCCCTCTAGTGCCGTATCAGGCAACGTTTGCCCTGTCGACGACGGCTTGTAGGCGCTGGTCGTCGGTATGGAGGTTTCGCCAGATGATGTAGCGGCGGATCATGCTGCCCTGTTCTTTGTGGGTGGCGTGATCGGTGCCGTCGAGGGTGAAGCAGCGCAGGGCGGTGAACTGGGACTCGATGCGGTTGAGCCAGGAAGAGTTCGTCGGGGTGTAGGCGATCTCGACGTTGTGCGCGGCCGCCCAGGTGCCGACCCGCTGGCATCTCTGCGTGGTCAGGTGCGGGGAGAAGTTGTCGCAGACGATCGCGATGCGGGTCTGGGGCGGGTAGAGGCTGCGCAGGTAGCGGAAGAACTCCAGGAACTGCGTCCGCTTCTTGACCGGTTTGATGTGACCGTAGAGCTTGTCCTTGGCCAGGTCCAGGGCTGCGGACAGGTGCCGTACTCCGCCGTAGCGGTTGTAGGTCGCCCGCCGTCGTCGGCGTGGCTCGCTGTCGGGGTCTTTGTGCTTGCCACCGCGCTCGGCCCATTGCCGGCCCGGGTGGGGCATCAGGTTCAGCGGGCCGAACTCATCCATGCAGAACACCACTTCGGGCTCGCCTTCTTCGGGTATGACCTCGCCGTCGGCGATCACCCTGCCCGCCGCCGGAACAACGCCCCTGCTGGCCACGACCGAGCTCCAGTACGCGTCCGAGGACAACGCCTACGGGTACGGCTGGCTCCTCGACTCGTACAAGAACTTCCGCACCGCGCACTTCGGCCCGAAGGTCACCGACGGCTCGCTCTCCCAGAACTGGGTCGGCAGCTGGATCAAGGGCACCTCGACCCGGTACGACATCGTGGCCGGCGGTCCGGTGACCGGGGCGGCCACCGGCTTCGAGCGGAAGTACACCACCGGCCAGCTGGCCAAGGTCGGTCTCTCCCTCGGCTCGCCCGCCAAGGGCAAGACCGGTGAGGTCGCCCCGTCGGGCATACTGCCCGGCGTGGACGGCGGCTGGTCGGCCTGGTCCCTGCACAAGATCCCCGGCGCTGTCACCGCCTATGTCTCCACCGCCGACAAGGTGCGGTGGGGCTTCGACTTCAGCCAGGACGGTCCGGCCGACGAGGACGGCATCCCGGCGACCGAGTCGCTGTACTCCATCGCCCCGCAGTCCCTGAAGGCCGGAAAGTCCTACACGAAGAAGGTCAACACCGCGGTGTTCGGCCCCGCGGTCACCTCCGGTCTCGGTGTCCTGCGCGACGGCGACAACATCGTCGGCAAGCTGCCGCTGGTGGCCGACGGACGCGGCAACGTCGGTGATTCGGCGTACAGTTCGGTCAACACCGTCCTGTACCGCAACGGCAAGAAGCTCGTACAGAACGAGGACCCGCTGTCGGGCGTGGTCCCGATGGCCGTGCCGTCCGGCGCCGCCGACTACCGGCTGACGACCTCGATGCGGCGCAGCGCCAAGCTCTCCGCGGTCTCCACCCGGATCGACGCGAGCTGGACCTTCCGCTCCAAGCACACCACCGCCCCGACCATGCTCCCGGTCTCCACGGTGCGGTTCACGCCCAACGTCACCCTCGACAGCAGGGTCACGGCCGGCCGGACCGCTTCCGTACCCGTGACGGTGCAGGGCGCCGCCGCCGGCAAGAACCTCAAGTCGCTGACGGTGTACGTCAGTTACGACGCCGGCAAGACCTGGAAGAAGTCCACGGTCAAGGCGGGCAAGCTCTCCGTGAAGAACCCGGCCAAGGGGAAGTCCATCTCCTACCGGGCGGACGTCACGGACAAGCAGGGCAACAAGTCGTCGGTGTCGATCTACAACGCGTACTTCGGCAAGTGAGCGGCACGTCGGTGAGCCGGTAGGCGCACCGACCGCACGAGAGCGGCCCGTCGGGGAGGTTCCTCCGCCCCGACGGGCCGTTCGCATGCCGAGGGACCGGTGCGCTTCGCCCCTCAGCTGACCGGAAAGACCCCGGTGTCCAGGACCAGCCCGAACGGCTCGGGCAGCGTCAGCTTCTCCCCGTACTCGACCGTGTCCAGTACGCGGTAGGTGCCGCCGTCGGGCTCCCCGTACAGGGTGGCGGTGGGGCGGCCCGAGTGCCACGGGTCGAGCAGCAGGAACAGCTCGACTCCGGCCTTCGCGTATCCGTGCACCTTGCCGATGCGGTCGTGGTTGGCGTTGGCCTGCGAGGTGATCTCGACGACGAGCCGGGCCTCTTCGGCCGGGACACGGTTGCCCGGCCCGGTCGCCACGGCATACGACATGACGACGAGATCGGGGAGGTAGATCCCGCCCCGTCCGGGCATGGCGACTCCGAGCCTCTGGTAGATCCCCCAGTCCTCCGGAATGACGCTGTAGAGCCTGCGCTGCACCAGCGCCGCGGTGGTGTTGTGGTCCTTGGACGGCGGTGGCGACACGGTGACGATCCCCTCGATGATCTCCACCTTGCAGCCCTCGGGCGCGTCCGTCTCCTCCCAGATCCGGACGAGGTCGTCCCAGTCCTGGCCGTGGCGGGAGATGGGCGCGGGGTCGACGCCGGGTGCGCTCATGACGGTCTCCTCTTATCGGTGCGTCACCGAGTCCAACATGCCGAACGGGACCGGTGGCAGTCCACCGGTCCCGTTCACCCGTACGGGGAAACCGCAGGTCAGGCGATACGTTCCCGCACCACGGGCGTGGCGGTGAACGACGTGCCCGTCGGGGCGATGTCGTAGGCGTCGGGCAGGGCCTTCAACGCGTAGTCGAACTTCTCGGGGGTGTCGGTGTGCAGCGTCAGCAGGGGCTGTCCGGCCGTGACCGTGTCGCCCGGCTTGGCGTGCAGTTCGACGCCCGCGCCGGCCTGGACCGGGTCCTCCTTGCGGGCCCGGCCCGCGCCGAGGCGCCAGGCGGCGACGCCGATGTCGTAGGCGTCCAGGCGGGTCAGCACGCCGGTGGACGGGGCGGTGACCACGTGCTGTTCGCGGGCGACCGGGAGCGGGGCGTCCACGTCGCCGCCCTGGGCGGAGATCATGCGGCGCCAGACGTCCATCGCGGAGCCGTCGGCGAGGGCCTTCTCGGGGTCGGCGTCCTTGAGGCCGGCCGCGTCGAGCATTTCGCGGGCCAGGGCGAGGGTGAGGTCGACGACGTCCTTCGGGCCGCCGCCGGCCAGCACCTCGACCGATTCGCGGACCTCCAGGGCGTTGCCCGCGGTGAGGCCGAGCGGGGTGGCCATGTCGGTGAGCAGGGCGACGGTGCGCACTCCGCTGTCGGTGCCCAGCGCGACCATGGTGGAGGCCAGTTCGCGGGCGTCCTCGATGGTCTTCATGAAGGCGCCGGAGCCGACCTTGACGTCCAGGACGAGCGCGCCGGTGCCCTCGGCGATCTTCTTGGACATGATGGAGCTGGCGATCAGCGGGATGGCCTCGACGGTGCCGGTGACGTCGCGGAGCGCGTACAGCTTCTTGTCGGCGGGGGCGAGCCCGTCGCCGGCGGCGCAGATCACGGCGCCGGTGGTGTCCAGGACGCTGAGCATCTCCTCGTTGGAGAGGTGGGCGCGCCAGCCGGGGATGGACTCCAGCTTGTCGAGGGTGCCGCCGGTGTGGCCGAGGCCCCGGCCGCTGAGCTGCGGCACGGCGGCGCCGCAGGCGGCGACCAGCGGGGCGAGCGGCAGGGTGATCTTGTCGCCGACGCCGCCGGTGGAGTGCTTGTCGGTGGTGGGGCGGGAGAGCGACGCGAAGTCCATCCGCTCGCCGGAGGCGATCATCGCGGCGGTCCAGCGGGCGATCTCCGTGCGGTTCATGCCGTTCAGCAGGATCGCCATGGCCAGCGCGGACATCTGCTCGTCGGCGACCTCACCGCGGGTGTACGCGTCGATGACCCAGTCGATCTGCTCGGGGGTCAGCTCGCCTCGGTCCCGCTTGGTGCGGATGACGGAGATGGCGTCCATGTCCTGGAATTCCTTCCGGCCGGTGCGTACGCAGGAGTCCCGAATGACTCTACGCGCATAGAGGGTGGAAACGGGGGTGGCCCTCCCGACCTGCGGGAGGGCCACCGGAGTTCTACTTCAGATGGTTCGGGCCGAACGCCTGCGGCAGCATCTCGTCGAGCGTGCGCAGCCCGTCCGGCGCCTCAAGGACCAGCTCGGGGCCGCCGAACTCGTACAGCAGCTGACGGCACCTGCCGCACGGCACCAGGATCTCGCCCGCCCCGTCCACACAGGTGAAGTGGGTCAGCCGGCCGCCGCCGGTGGCGTGGAGCTGGGAGACCAGGCCGCACTCGGCGCACAGCCCGATGCCGTACGAGGCGTTCTCGACGTTGCAGCCGGCGACCGTACGGCCGTCGTCCACGAGCGCCGCGGCACCGACCGGGTAGTGCGAGTACGGGACGTACGCGCGGGTCATCATGGACCGTGCGGCGCTCCGCAGCGCCGCCCAGTCGACCTCCGCGGCGGCCGTCACTTGCCCTGGCCCTTCCGGTAGCGCATGCCGTCCGCCTTGGGCATCCGCAGCCGCTGGGCGGAGAGCGAGAGGACGAGCAGCGTGACGATGTACGGGGTGGCGCTCACGAACTCGGTGGGCACGGTGTCCGTCGCGAGGTACCAGACCAGCACCGCGGCGGCGATGACCGCGCTGATCCCGCCCTGGACGAAGCTCTTGCGGTAGAGCTTCCAGGCCGCGAGCACGGCCAGCACGACCACGAGCAGCAGGAGCAGCGCGTGGACGGACTCGCCGCCGTTGCGCAGCTGGAGCGCGTCGGCGAAGCCGAACAGTCCGGCGCCCATGGCGAGCCCGCCGGGCCGCCAGTTGCCGAAGATCATCGCGGCGAGACCGATGTAGCCGCGGCCGCCGGTCTGGCCCTCGTTGTAGATGTGCGAGGTGACCAGCGAGAGGAAGGCACCGCCGAGGCCGGCCATGCCGCCGGAGACGATCACCGCGATGTACTTGTACGTGTAGACGTTCACGCCGAGCGACTCGGCGGCGACCGGGTTCTCGCCGCAGGAGCGCAGCCGCAGCCCGAACGAGGTCTTCCAGAGCACGAAGAACGTGAGGACGAACAGGACGATGGCCAGGATCGTCAGCAGCGACACGTTGGTGACCAGGCCACCGATGACTCCGGCCACGTCGGAGACGAAGAACCAGTGGTGCTTCTCGATGGAGTGCAGCCAGTCGGAGAGGCCCGGGATCGTCACCGAGGTGATGTCGTCGGCCGGTGGGGACTGCTTCGGGCTGCCGCCCTTGGCCGCCGCCTCGCCCGAGTTGAACCAGAGCTTGGCGAAGTAGGTGGTGAAGCCGAGCGCCAGGATGTTGATGGCGATGCCGGAGATGATGTGGTCGACGCCGAAGGTGACGGTCGCCACCGCGTGCAGCAGACCGCCGAGCATGCCGCCGACGACCCCGGCCAGTACGCCGAGCCACGGGTTGGTCTGCCAGCCGGCCCAGGCGCCGAAGAAGGTGCCGAGGATCATCATGCCTTCGAGGCCGATGTTGACCACACCGGCCCGCTCGGCCCAGAGGCCGCCGAGACCGGCGAGGCCGATCGGCACGGCCATCGCGAGGGCCGCGCTGATCTGGCCCGCCGAGGTGACGTCCTCCGCGCCGGTGATGGCGCGCACGGCGGACAGCGCGAGCAGCACGCCCGCGACGATCAGCAGGACGACGGGGAAGGAGAGGCGGGTGCGGCCGCCCTTGCCGCCGGAGACCTTGGGGGCCGCGGGGGGCGGGGTGGAAGTCGCCGTGGCGCTCACGCCGACACCTCCTGCTGGTCGTTGTTACGGGCGGCGGCCTGTGCGGCGAGTTCCGCGCCGACCTTGCTCTGCTGGCGCTTGAGTCCGTAGCGGCGGACGACTTCGTAGGCGATGACGACGCACAGGACGATGACGCCCTGGATCACGCCGACGATCTCCTTGTCGTAGCCCTCGAATTCGAGCTTGCCGGTGCCGCGCTCCAGGAAGCCCCAGAGCAGTGCGCCGAGCGCGATGCCGACGGGGTGGTTGCGGCCGAGGAGGGCGATGGCGATACCGGTGAAGCCGATGCCGACCGGGAAGTCGCCGCTGTACTCGTAGCTGTCGTTGAGGAGGGTCGGCATGCCGATCAGGCCTGCCACGGCGCCGGAGATGAGCATCGAGGTGATGACCATCTTCTTGACGTCGACGCCGCTGGCCTCGGCCGCGGAGCCGGACTGGCCGACGGTGCGCAGGTCGAAGCCGAAGCGGGTGCGCGAGAGCGTGAACCAGTAGGCGACGCCCGCGACGACCGCGACCACGATGAAACCCCAGACGGGCGACGGGGTGGTCGGGAACTCGAAGAAGTGCGAGGACTCCGGGATCGGCTTGGTGGAGATCTTCGTGCCGGCCTCGTCGAGGTGGCCGAGGCGGCCCTGCTGGAGGAGGTAGCCGATGATGGCGGTCGCGATGGCGTTCAGCATGATCGTCGAGACGACCTCGCTGACGCCGCGGGTGACCTTGAGGACACCCGCGATGCCGGCCCACATCGCGCCGACGATCATCGCGGTGAGGATGATCAGCGGGATCTGCAGGGCGCCGGGCAGCGTCAGCGCGCCGCCGACCGCGGCGGCGAAGAAGGCGGCGAGGCGGTACTGGCCGTCGACACCGATGTTGAAGAGGTTCATCCGGAAGCCGACGGCCACCGCGAGACCCGCGAGGTAGTACGTCGTCGCCTTGTTGAGGATGTAGACCTGGCTGTCCGACTTCATCCCGTAGTCGAACATGATGCCGAAGGCGCTGAACGGCTCCTTGCCGGTGGCGGCCAGCACGAGTGCGGTCACCAGGAAGGCGACCACGATCGCGAGTACGGGGGCCGCGATCCCCAGGAGCAGCCGCTCCTTGTCGATCTTCTTCATCGGTCCTCTCCCCCGTTCCGGGGGTCGGTGTCGGTGCTGTCGGCACTTCCGGTGCCTTCGGCACCCGAGTCGTCCGGGGCTTCCAGGTGGCCGGAGGCCGCGCCCGTCATCGCCGAGCCGAGCTCCTCCGGGGTGATGGTCGCAGGGTCGGCGTCCGCGACCAGCCGGCCGCGGTACATGACGCGCAGGGTGTCGGAGAGCCCGATCAGCTCGTCCAGGTCGGCGGAGATCAGCAGCACCGCGAGACCCTCGCGGCGCGCCTCGCGGATCTGGTCCCAGATCTGCGCCTGCGCGCCGACGTCCACGCCCCGGGTCGGGTGCGCGGCGATCAGCAGCTTCGGGTCGTGGCTCATCTCGCGGCCGACGATCAGCTTCTGCTGGTTGCCGCCGGAGAGCGAGGCGGCGGTGACGTCGATGCCGGGGGTGCGCACGTCGTACTCGCGCACGATCCGCTCGGTGTCGGTGCGGGCGCCCTTGAGGTCGAGGAACGCGCCCTTGCTGTTGGGGCGTTCGGTGACGTGGCCGAGGATGCGGTTCTCCCAGAGTGGGGCCTCCAGCAGCAGCCCGTGCCGGTGGCGGTCCTCGGGGATGACGCCCATGCCGTCCTCGCGGCGCTTGCGGGTCGGCGTGCGGGAGATGTCGGCGCCGTCCAGGGTGAGCACCCCGGCGTCGAGGTGGCGCATGCCCATGATGGCGTCGACCAGTTCGGACTGGCCGTTGCCCTCGACGCCCGCGATCCCGAGGACCTCGCCCTTGTGGATGGTGAAGCCGATGCCGTCGAGGACCGAACGCACCACGCCGTCCGGGTCGGTGGCGCTCAGCCGCAGCCCGTCGACGGTCAGCATCGGTACGTCGGTGACGGTCGACTCGCGGGTCTCCGGCGACGGGAGCTCGCTGCCGACCATCAGCTCGGCGAGCTGCTTGGTGGTGGTGTGCTTCGGGTCGGCGGTGCCCACCGTCGTACCGCGCCGGATGACGGTGATCTCGTCGGCGACCGACAGGACCTCGCCCAGCTTGTGCGAGATGAAGATGACGGTCAGGCCCTCGGCCTTGAGCTCGCGCAGGTTGTCGAAGAGCGCGTCGACCTCCTGCGGCACCAGGACGGCGGTCGGCTCGTCGAGAATCAGGGTGCGGGCGCCGCGGTAGAGGACCTTGAGGATCTCCACGCGCTGCCGGTCGGCGACCCCGAGGTCCTCGACCATGGCGTCCGGGCGGACCCCGAGACCGTACGAGTCGGAGATCTCCTTGATCTTCGCGCGGGCCCGGTCGCCGATGCCGTACAGCTTCTCGGAGCCGAGGACGACGTTCTCCAGGACGGTGAGGTAGTCGGCGAGCATGAAGTGCTGGTGCACCATGCCGATACCGCGCGCGATGGCGTCACCGGGGTTGTGGAACGAGACCTGCTCGCCGTCCACCGCGATGGTGCCCTCGTCCGGCTTCTGCATGCCGTAAAGGATCTTCATCAGAGTGGACTTGCCGGCGCCGTTCTCGCCGACGAGGGCGTGGACGGTGCCGCGGCGCACGGTGATGTCGATGTCGTGGTTGGCCACGACCCCGGGGAACCGCTTGGTGATGCCGCGGAGCTCCACGGCATGGGGACTGCTGGACGCGTTGATGGCGCACTCTCCTTGGCAGGAGCGGAGGGCGGAGGCGGTGGGAGCGTGAAAGGTATCGCGCCCGGCGGACGCTACGCGCGTAGCGCCACCGAATCGTTGGCCACCTGATGACAGGTGGCGGACAGTGTGCGCACGGCTACGGCAAGTCGGCCGGGCCGGTACGTGAAATCGGGGCCCGAGTGAAGCCGAAGCGGCTCACCCGGGCCCCGATCGACGGTGGATCAGGTCGTGGTCTTGACCTTGATGGTGCCGTCGGCGATCTTCTTCTTCGCCTCGTCGAGCTTGGCCTGGATGTCCTTGATGTGGTCACCCGTGGTGGTCAGGCTGACGCCGTCCTTGGCCAGGGTGTACGTCTGCGTACCGGTCAGCGGCTTGCCGTCCTTGACGGACTTGACCAGGTCGTAGACACCGCCGTCGACGTTCTTCACGACCGAGGTCATGATCGTGTCCTTGTACTTGGACAGCGACGGGTCGAGGGCCTGGTCGGAGTCGACGCCGATGGACCAGGCGCCCTTCTTGCCCGCGACGGCCTCGATCGAACCGGCACCCGAACCGCCCGCGGCGGCGAAGATGACGTCGGCACCCTTGTCGAGCATGCCCTTGGCGGCGGCCATGCCCTTGTCGGGGCTGCCGAAGCCGGACAGGTCCGAACCGGTGGACAGGTACTGGATCTGCACCTTGGCCTTCGGGTTCGTCTCCATGACGCCCTGCTGGAAGCCCGCGGCGAACTTCTTGATCAGCGGAAGGTCCACACCGCCGATGAAGCCGACCTGGCCGTCCTTCGACTTCAGCGCGGCGGCGACACCGGCGAGGTAGGAGCCCTGCTCCTCGGTGAAGACGATGCTGTCGACGTTCTTCGCGGTGGCGACCGAGTCGACGAGGCCGAAGTTCACCTTCGGGTACTTGGCGGCGATCTTGTCGACCGCGTCCTTGTACGCGAAGCCGACCGCGACGACCGGGTTGTAGCCGCCCTCGGCGAGCGACTCCAGGCGCTGCTCACGGTCGGCGGGGGTCTCACCGGTCTTGGCGGTGAGCTCCTTGGTCTCGGCACCGAACTCGGACTTGGCCTTGTCCAGACCACGCGCGGCGGAGTCGTTGAACGAGTTGTCGCCACGGCCGCCGACGTCGTAGGCCATGCCGATCTTCATCTTGCCCTTGTCGGAGCCGGAGCTCTCGGTGGACGACTCGCCGCACGCGGTGGCGGTGAACGCGAGGGCCGCGGTGACGGTACACGCAGCGGTGATCTTGGATACCCGGCGCAAGGGAAGGCTCCTTCAAACCTGACCGAAGCGCCTCTTCCGGCGCTGGTTTCGCGGCGATCGTAACGCGCGTAGATGTCAGATAAAGCCCTGTACGGAAGCCGTTATCGGATCGTCGCGAACCAGAGGTGACGAGTCCGGTCACGGATGGTTGCGGTCGAGCAACGCGGAGGCAGTGAACAGCTCCACGGCGACCGTGATCGCCTCCTCGTCGGCGTCGAAATCACCCCGATGCAGGTCGAGCCGGGCGGTGTCGCCCGGCGTACGGACCCCGAGCCGCGCCATGGCGCCGGGGACATGTTCCAGGTACCAGGAGAAGTCCTCGCCGCCCAGGCTCTGTTCGGTGTCCTCGATCGCATACGATCCGCGGCGCGCGGTCATCGCCGTGGCGAGCAGATCGATCACTGCGGCGTCGTTGACGACCGGCGGGACGCCCCGGACGTAGTCGATCACCGTCTTGGCGCCGTACATCCCGGCCACCTCGTCGATCGCGGCGTGCACCAGGTCGGGGGCCTCCCGCCAGGCGGCCAGATCCAGACAGCGGACGGTGCCCGACAGCTCGGCGTGCTGCGGGATCACGTTGCAGGCGTGCCCGGACTCCAGCCGCCCCCAGGTGACGGCGAGCCCCGACCGGGCGTCGATCCGGCGGGCCAGCAGCGCGGGCACCTCGGTGGCGACCTTGGCGGCGGCGGTGACCAGGTCGGTGGTCAGGTGCGGCCGGGCGGTGTGCCCGCCGGGGCCGTCCAGGCTGACCTCCAGCCGGTCGCAGGCCGAGGTGATCGCCCCGACCCGCAGCCCGATCCGCCCCACGTCCACCCTCGGGTCGCAGTGCACCCCGATGATCCGCCCGACGCCTTCCAGCGCCCCGGACAGGATCGTGTCGGGCGCCCCGCCGGGCAGCACCTCCTCGGCCGGCTGGAAGATCAGCCGAACGGGGTTGGGGAGCAGCCCCTGCCGGTCGAGCCCGGCGAGCACCAGCCCGGCGCCGAGCACCGAGGTGGTGTGGATGTCGTGCCCGCAGGCGTGCGCCCGGTCGGGGACGGTGGAGCGGTACGGGACGCCGGTCTTGGTGTCCGGGATGGGCAGTGCGTCGATGTCCGCGCGCAGGGCGAGCATGGGCCGGGTGGAGTCGTCGCGCGTGCCCACGTCGCAGATGAGCCCGGTTCCGGTGGCGAGTACCCGTGGTTCGAGACCGGCCTTCTCCAGCCGGGCCTTGATGGCCGCGGTGGTTCGGAACTCCTGGTTGCCCAGCTCGGGGTGCATGTGCAGGTCGCGCCGGAACGCGATCAGCTCGGCACGCAGGGCCTCGGGCAGGGTGCCGGGGAGCGGTTCGTCGTGGGGCGTCGGCTCGGCGTCGGACTCGCGGGACATCAACTCGTTCACCTGGTGAAGGGTAAGGCCCTTCCCCCTTCAACTGACCATGAAACAAGAAAAGTTCAGCCACATAGACGAATAAATGACTGCGCTGCGGCGTGTGAGGTGACGGTGGGGCGGGTAAACTCGCCCCCTTTTGCACCATGACCGACCACTCCGACCGCCCAGGCCGGCCATCGGGCTCCGTCAGGCGGAGAGCCCCCGGCGTACCGGCATCAGCGCCACCCCGAGGCACAGCGCTCCGACCGGCAGCAGATCCAGGTTCACGGCCATCAGCACCGTCCCCGCCAGCACCAGCACCGGGGTCCACCACCGGACCGCGTCACGGCGGAGGAACGCGAGCAGGATGACGAGGGCCAGCAGCCCGAGCCAGAACAGCATCGGCACCACGGTGTAGACCAGCGGCATCACCCCGGGCACGCCCTGCACCCGGTCGAACATCTCGCTCATGGCCTGCTTGTCCGCCGCGGCGAACCCGGCCGTCAGGTCGATCACCGCCTGCACCACCACCGCCGCCGCACCGAGCATCCCGGTCCAGGCGGCCACCTCGGCGGCGGCCCGTCCGCCCCCGCGCTCCCCGGCGAGCCCCCGCAACCCCAGGAACACCGGAACGAACGCGAGCACCCCGGCCAGGAACAGCAGATGCGCCGTCGTCCACCACACCCCGGGCCCGTAATCACTCACGGCCCGCCCGACCAGCCGTACCACTCCGTACCCGGCCATCAGGGCGGGCCCCACGAGGAGGGCCGTCGCGGCCGTCCCGTTCTGTCGTACCGTCAGCACCTGCGTCGTCGTCATGCACCGAATACTCGCGCCGGACCGGCCCTGCCCACCATCGGGGCGAGCCCCCAACAAACCCTGGTGACGGTCCACTTGAACGTCAGGGTCACCCCTGAGCCCCGGGCTACGCCTCCGTCACCGCCGTCGCCCGCCAGGGTGCCAGGCGCTGGACGTCGCGGGCGGTCTCCGTGACGCCGCTCAGAAAGCCCTGGGCGCGCGGGGAGGCCGTGTCGCGGAGCCATTCCGGGGCGATGTCGCAGACCGCGACCTTCACCTCGGTGCCGGCCAGGGCCAGGGGGAGGGTGTGGACGACCGTGGAGGGGAAGCTGAGGACCGTGCGGCCGATGGGGCCGCGGCGGGCGATGAGTTCCAGGGGGAGGTCGGGGCGGACGATCTCCAGGCCGGTGGCGGCCTCCAGGGCGTGGAGCTTCTCGGTGGACTCGCGGCGGTGGGCGAAGTAGCGGGTCGCGCCGTGGGTGCGGGACAGGGACGCCACGGCCTCCAGGTACTGCTCCCGGTCGACCACGCCCGTCTCGACCAGCGAGGTGCCGACCAGGTCGGCGCCCTTGGTGAGCAGCGGCGGGCCGAAGCGGGCGCGGGTCCAGGCGAAGGTGTTGGGGGTGACGGTCACACCGGGCGGAGCCTCGACCGGCATGGCCGTGAAGACCTCGACCGTACGGGTGGCGGACGGGGTGAAGCGGCTGCGGGCGCGGGCGGTGACCGGGGCCAGGACCAGTTCGCGCGGGCCCGAGCTGCCCTTGCGGTGCCAGCGCACCAGGCGTTCGCCGCGCGCGAGCTGGGCGACGAACTCCATGGTGGCCGTGCCGTCGTCGACCACGGTCAGGCGGCGGGCGCGGACCATGGTGAGCAGGAGTTGTACGTACCGGGAGAACGGGTCGCCGATGACGATGTGCTGCGCCCTGCGGACGAGTCCGGACAGGTCGCGCAGGCTCTTCAGGGGCGCGCCCGCGCCGCCGCGCGCCTCCTGCCAGCGGACGGTGATGCCCTCGTCGCGGGCCAGCTCCGCCATCCGGCGCAGCTGACCGCGCGACATCGGGTCGACCGGGGGGAGGACGACGACCGTGATGTCCGTGAGGACCCGGTCGTCGCCTCCCTCTGCGTAGGCCCACTCCAGGACGTTCAGGAGCTGGACCGGGCTCTCGACGAAGGCGAGGTTCACCGGTCGGCCCGTCAGACCGCGACCGGCTCGGCGGCCGGAGCCGCCTCGGTGCCCTCGGCGACGACGCCCGCGACCCGGCGGAGCTTCTTCATCGGGCCGAGCTCGGACTCGTACACCTTCTTGACGCCGTCGCCGAGCGAGGCCTCGATGATGCGGATGTCGCGGACCAGGCGGGTCAGGCCCTGCGGCTCGACGGAGGCGGCCTGGTCGGAGCCCCACATGGCGCGGTCCAGGGTGATGTGGCGCTCGACGAACGCGGCGCCGAGGGCGACGGCGGCCAGCGTGGTCTGGAGGCCGGTCTCGTGGCCGCTGTAGCCGATCGGGACGTTGGGGTACTCCTGCTGGAGGGTGTTGATGACCCGCAGGTTCAGCTCCTCGGCCTTGGCCGGGTAGGTCGAAGTGGCGTGGCAGAGCAGGATGTTGTCCGAGCCGAGGACCTCGACCGCGTGGCGGATCTGGCGCGGGGTCGACATGCCGGTGGAGAGGATGATCGTGCGGCCGGTGGCGCGCAGCGCGCGCAGCAGCTCGTCGTCGGTGAGCGAGGCGGAGGCGACCTTGTGGGCGGGGACGTCGAACTTCTCCAGGAAGGCGACGGCCTCGGTGTCCCACGGGGAGGCGAACCAGTCGATGCCGCGCTTGGCGCAGTGCTCGGAGATGGCCTGGTACTCGGCCTCGCCGAACTCGACGCGGTGGCGGTAGTCGATGTAGGTCATCCGGCCCCAGGGGGTGTCGCGCTCGATGTCCCACTGGTCGCGCGGGGTGCAGATCTCCGGGGTGCGCTTCTGGAACTTGACGGCGTCGCAGCCGGCTTCGGCGGCCACGTCGATCAGGGCGAGGGCGTTGTCGAGGTCGCCGTTGTGGTTGATGCCGATCTCGCCGGTGACGTAGACGGGGTTGCCGGGGCCGGCGGTGCGGGTGCCGAGGGTGCGCAGACGGGAGGCGTTCATGAGGTGTGTTTCCTTAGCTGGAGCGGGTTTGGGGGACCCGGGGATTACTTGGGGGACTGGGCAGTGGGAGTCGTGAGGGTGGGGCCGAGCAGCCAGGCCGCGATCTCGCGGATGGCGCCGAAGCCGCCGGGGGTGGTCGTGACGGCGCGTGCGGCCGCCCGTACCGAGTCGTGGGCACTGGCGACGGCGACGGGCCAGCCGGCGAGTGCGAAGCACGGCAGGTCGTTGACGTCGTTGCCGACGTAGAGGACACGTTCGGGAGCGATGGACTGTTCGTCGCACCACTGCTTGAGCGCCAGGTCCTTGCGGTCGATGCCGTGCAGGACCGGGATGCGGAGCTTGTGGGCGCGGGCGGCGACGACCGGGTTCTGCTCGCTGGAGAGGATCAGCAGCGGCAGTCCGGTCTTGCGCAGGGCGGCGATGCCGAGTCCGTCGCCGCGGTGGACGGCGACGATCTCGCGTCCGTCGGCGTCGATGAGGACCCGGTCGTCGGTCTGCGTGCCGTCGAAGTCGAGGACGACCGCGTCGATGTCGTCGAGGGTGGGCAGCGGCGAGGGGTCGAGCAGCGGTGCCAGGGCGCGGGCGCGGGCCAGGTCGTGCGGGTCGTCGACCTCCAGGACGCGTGCGGCGTCGGTGCGCACCAGGGCGGTGTGGCCGAAGAAGCGGTGGCGGTGGGTGCGGAAGCCCGCCACGTCCATGGCGTACGCGGTGCCGGTTTCGAGGAGGTCCTCGGGGCGGTCCTGGCGCATCTGCCGTACGGACTTGTCGTGGTTGACGCCGTAGTTGTCCTCCTCGATGGCGCTGCCGTCGCGCCAGAGGAAGCCGTGGAAGGGGGCGACGGTGACGGCCGTGTCGGCGCCGTCGCGGGCGACCGCGGCGGCGACGCCGTCGATGTCCTCCCGCAGCACGAAGGGGCTGGTGCACTGGACCAGCAGCACCACGTCGGCGGTCCGCTCGCGCATCGCCTCGTAGGCGTCCAGGGCGTGCAGCACCGCGTCCTCGCTGCTGGACCTGTCGCCGGCGATGGCCGCGGGGCGCTGGACGATGTGCAGCCGCTCGGAGGCGCCGAGGGTGTCGCCCGCGGCGCGGGCCGCCTCGGCGATGGCCGCGTCGTCGGTCGTCACGACGACGTCCGTGACCTCGCGGGACGCCAGGCAGGCGCGTACGGCGCGGGCGATCAGCGGTACGCCGCCGACCTGGGCGAGGTTCTTGGCCGGGACGCCCTTGGATCCGCCGCGGGCGGGGATCACGGCGAGCACGGTGGGGGTCGGGGTCATCTCTGCTCCTGAAGTGGTGTTCACAGCTCGCCCATCCGTCGGATCACCGGGGCGACCCGCTGGACGCCCTGCCGGTACGCGCCGCGCGCCGCTTCCCGGACCGCCTCGCGGACCGCGCCGCGCACTCCCCCGGTCTCGCGGGGCCGCTCGGCGCCCGGCAGCGGGTGGCCGTCGGGGGCGAGGTGGTGGCGGGCGAGGATGCCGGGGAGGTAGCCGGGGGCGGTGGCCGGTGTGTAGTACGGGGCGAGGTCGGGCAGCCGGGCCGCGGCGAGCAGCGCGTCGACGCGGGCCCGGGCGTGGTCGTAGGCGGTGGCGTACGTGCCGTCGGCGGCGACGCCCTGGCCGGCCAGCCACTGCGGGTCGGGCTCCGGGCGGAAGCCGCCGTCCAGGTGGTCCCAGGAGGTGAGCAGGCCGGAGCCGATGAAGTGGTGGTTGCCCAGTGCCTCGCGGACGCCGAGGTCGGTGAGGACCGCGGTCGGGATACGCCGGTGCAGGGATTCCAGGGCGGCGGTCGAGGAGACCGTGACCAGCAGGTCGGTGCGGTCCAGGACCTCGCCCATGTGCCCGTACACCAGGCGGAAGTTGGGCGGCAGCCCGCCGGGCAGCTTCTCGGCGAGCCGCTGGTACGGGAGTTCCTCGATGTGGGTGGTGTGCTCGCCGGGCTTGGAGCGCAGCTTCAGCAGCACCTCGCGGTCCGGGTGCAGCCGAGCGTGCTCGACGAGCCTGCGCAGCAGGTACATGCGGTCGTCGCGGGAGGCCGGTACGGAGGGCTGGGCGGCGAAGACGACGGTGTCGCGGCCCTCCTGCGGGCGGTGCGGCTCGCCGCCGAGGAAGGGCAGCGCGGCCTCGGTGACGGCCGAGGCGTCGGCGCCCACTCCCTCGTACACCGCGCGGAAACGCTCCGCGTCGTGGCGGGAGTTGGCGAGGACGATGTCCGCGCCGTGCCGCAGCAGCAGCCCGTCGGCGAGCTTCTCGTAGACGACGCCGACATAGCCGGTGACGACGACGGGCCTGGCGGGCAGCCGTAGTGCGGCCAGTCCGTGCAGCATCGCCTGGACGGCCCCGCCGACGAGCGCGAGGACGATCACGTCGTACCCCTCGTCCCGCACGGTGTGCAGGAATTCGACGGCCGTCACCTCGCGGACCCGGCCGGCCTCGATACCGACGTCGCCGACCTCGGCGAGCTGGCGCGGGGTCGGGGTGGCCCGGCCGCGCAGCAGCAGTCCGCTGATCTCGACGCGCTGCGCCGACGTTCCGGACGCACCGGCGGTGAGGCGGCGCGCGGTGAGCGCGCCCCATTTCCACCGGGTGTCGGAGTCGGCGAGTACGGCTACCCGGAGGGTGGTCGTCTTTTCGGTACGTGGGGGCACGTCCCAGAACTTAGGAAGGCATTCCGATTCGCGGCCCAACGTGACGGCAACAGCTGGTTAACAGCCCGCCGACGCTTGGCGAATCGCCTTCACAAAGGGGACGCAATCGCCCATGATTCGGCCCGGTTCATCATTCCGACATTCGCCGTTCACCCGCCGTCCCTCCCGGCGCCAAGGCAAATGACGGGCTCCCGCCTAGCGTGAGACGGGTGGTTAAGCTCTCGGTCATCGTGCCGTTCTACAACGTGCAGACATACGCCCCCGACACCTTGAGAAGCCTGCGGGCCAACGCCCGCGAGGACTTCGAATTCATCCTCGTCGACGACTGCTCGACCGACGGGACCGCGGACATACTGCGCCGCGCCGAGGACGAGATTGAGGGGGTGGTCGTACGCAGACACAAGCAGAACGGCGGACTGGCCACCGCCCGTAACACCGGCCTGGACGCCGCGCGCGGCGAGTACCTCGCCTTCCTGGACGGCGACGACTGGCTCGCTCCCGGGTACTTCGCCGAAGTCCTTTCCCGCACCGAGGCGTTGGGCTGCGACTTCGTCCGTACCGACCATGTCCAGGTCGAGGGCCGCAACCGCAGTGTGCACCGCGTCCCGCACGGCAGGCGCGGCGAGGTGATGGATCCGCGGGACGCGATCCTGCCTGCCGAGCGGTCCACCTCGGTGGACTATCCGTACGCCTGGGCGGGGCTGTACCACCGTCGGCTGCTGGACCGCGGACTGCTGCATTTCACGGACGGTCTGCGCACCGCGGAGGACCGCCCGTGGATCTGGCGACTGCACCGCGAGGCCGATTCCTTCGCGGTGCTGGGACTTCTCGGAATTTTCTACCGGCGCGGGGTCGCTTCTTCGCTGACGCAGATCGGTGACGTACGGCAGCTCGATTTCATTCGCTCGTTCGACCAGGTCATTCGGGAAACCTCGGAAGATCGCGACGCGCAGGTACTGCTGCCGAAAGCGGTCCGTACCTATTGCGCGATCATTTCTCATCACATGACCTCGATCGAAAGGTTCGAACCCGCCGTGGCCCGCACCCTGAAGTCCATGAGTGCCGCCGCACTCAGACGAATGCCGCAGCAGGTGCTCGACGAGGCCCTCGACTCGATGGACGTGCAGCGCGCCACCCTGCTGCGCAGGCTGCGCCGCCGCCCGGCCGCCGCCGGCACCAAGGAGGTGTCGGCAGCGTGAGCACCGCCCCGTCCCGCACCACGCAGATCTTCCTCGCCTCCACGCTCTACGGCACCGCCACGCTGGCCGCCGCGCTCGACGCGGGCTGCTTCGCGGACGCCGACCGCCGCATCCTGCTCGTCTCGAACAACGCGGCCGTGCCGGAGACGACGGCCGCCCTCGACGCGATGCCCGGCTTCGACGCGCTGCGCGCCCGTTTCGACGACGTGGTGTCGTGGAACACGACGATCGCCCCATTCCACCCGGGCGGCTGGGCGCCGCGCCCCGACGACGTGCCCCTGTGGGAGCGGCACCTGCGGCTGGCCTGGGGGCTCGGCGACGACGACATCGAGCTGGCCGTCGAGTCGATCCAGGTCAACCCCGCGCTGGCCGTCGCGCAGATCTTCACCGGGGCCCCGGTCGACGTGTACGCGGACGGGCTGATGAGCTACGGACCCACCCGCAACAAGATCGACCCGCTGGTCGGCACCCGGGTGCGCCGGCTGCTCCACCTCGACCTGGTGCCGGGGCTGAAGCCGCTGCTGCTCACGGAGTTCGGGGTGGCGCCGCAGATCGTGCCGGGCGAGGTGTTCCTCAAGGTGCTCGGTGAGCTGGCGGACGCACCGGGGGCACAGGACGGGATTCCGGCCGTGGAGGCGCCCGCGCTGCTGCTGGGCCAGTACCTCTCGGCGCTCGGGCTGATCAGCGCGGCCGAGGAGGAGGAGCTGCATCTGCGGATGATGCGGGGCGCGGTCGCGCTCGGCCACACCCGTCTCGTCTTCAAGCCGCATCCCACGGCCCCGGCGCAGTGGTCGAGGGCGATGGGCGAGGAGGCCGGGAGACTGGGCGCGGAGCTGACGGTGCTGGACGACGGGGTGCTCACGGCGCCGGTCCTGGCCGAGGTGCTCTACCAGCGGATGCGACCGGCGCTGGTGGTCGGCTGTTTCTCCACGGCGCTGTTCACCGCTTCGGCGTTCTACGGGCTGCCGGTGGCCCGGGTCGGCACCGAGATGCTGCTGGACCGGCTCGCCCCGTACGAGAACAGCAACCGCGTCCCGGTCACGCTGGTGGACGCGCTGCTGCCGGAGGTCACGGACCGGGCGGCCGTCGAGCGGGCGGGGACGGCCGAGGGCACGGCGGCGGTGGACGCGGCGGATCTGACCGGGCTGGTCACCGCGGTCGGCTTCGCGATGCAGCCGAGGATCTACCCGGGGCTGCGGCCGGCCGCCGAGCGGTATCTGGCCGCCCATCTGGACACCACGACCTGGCGGTACTTCAAGCGGAAGCGGCTGACCTCGCTGGCGCTGCCGGGCGCGGTGCCGGCCCAGCTGGCGTTCCTGCCGCGCAACGCGGTGGTGCGCCGGGTGGCGCGGTCGGTGCGGCGCCGGGTGGTGCGGCAGTAGGCGCCGGGAGCGGGGCGACGGAGTGGGGCGGGGTGCCGGGCCGGGCGCCCCGCCCCACTGTCGTGCGAACGGGGGCGGGGTGCCGGAACGGGCGCCCCGCCCCGCTGTCGTACAGGCGGGGGCGGGGCGCCGGACCCGG
>NZ_ML123044.1:1082630-1173423 GCF_003846175.1 Streptomyces sp. ADI95-17
CCGGACCCGGCGCGCCCCGCCCCACCGCCGCACGGCCGGTCAGACCGTGACGCCGCCCTGGATCACCCGCAGGTCCGCCGCGTTGGCCTCGGTGACCTTCCAGAGTTCCTGCTGCCGGCCGTGCACATCGGCGACGGTCGCCGCGTGGTCGTCGAGCAGTCCGGCGGCCCGTTCGGCGAGGCGGGCCCCGAGGTGCCGGTCGTGGACCGAGATGCCCCACTCCGGGCGGTCGATGTCGGCGAGGAAGTACGCCATCTTCGGGTGCGAGATCAGGCTGATGATCGGCGTACCGCAGCCGAACGGGATCATCCCCGCGTGCCCGCGCATCCCGATGACCAGCTTGGTCCGGGCGTAGGTGTCCCGGATCGCGTCGTTGTCGAAGTCGTACATCGGGATCACCGGCAGCGCGATGCCGTGCTCGCGCCGCAGGTCGAAGGCGATCCGCTCGTCGTCCAGCGAGTGGGCGACGCACTGGACCTCGGCCCGGGTGCCGAGCTCCCGCACCGCGGTCGCCATCTCGGCCAGGAAGTGCCCGTAGTCGTGCCCGAAGCGGAGCCCCGAGCGGTCGTACGCGGCGTTGATCAGCACGGTGTCCTCGCGCCGCACCGGGTCCGCCCAGCCGTCCACCAGCTGCCTGGTGACCGTCGTCGGGCAGGGCTGGAAGCGCACCTTGTCGTGGAGCGAGGCGGGCAGCAGTTCGCGGACCTTCTCGATGGAGCCGTGGTTGCGCAACCCGAAGAACGAGGCCCGTTCGACGAGCCGGCGCAGGCTGGAGAGGAACCTCTCCCGCCCGTGCCCGTACGCCTGGCCGTCGAAGGCGTTGAAGCCGACCGCGTAGACCATGACGGGTACGTCGATCCGGTCGAGCAGTTCGTCCGGGACGTTCCACTGCCAGCCGCTGTTGCCGTTGGGCGCGGTGTCCGGGATGAAGAGGCCGCCGCCGCCGATGACCAGGCCCCGGCGTTCGTTGACCCGTTCCAGCGCGGCCTCGTCGAAGAGCCGGTGGGCGTGGATGGAGTGCCACCGCTGCGGGCCGGTGTCCCGGCCGAAGGCCAGCCGTACGCTCTCCGGCAGCAGCTTGTCCCCGGCGTTGCCCTGGCGCTCCATGTAGAAGGCGACATGGGCGAGCTGGCCGGCGGCGGGGCCCTCCGCGGGCGGGGTCAGGTCGGTGGTGCGCTTGTGCATCAGCCGGTTGGCCCGGTGGGTGGGGTCGACCGCGAGGCCCTTGAGCGCGTACTCGGCCGCCGCGTCGTCGTCGCCGTGGATCCAGGCGATCTGGGCGAGGCGGGCGAAGGCGGTCGGAGCCCGGTTGGGCGACGCGGTGGCGAGCAGCAGCCTGGCTCGGGCCTCCTCGTAGCGGGAGACGCTCATCAGGGCGTGGCCGAGCACCTCGTGGGGCCAGGATTCGTCGACGGGGATCCGGACCCGGCCCAGCAGATCGGCCGCCTCCTGGTACTCGCCCGCCGCGATGTGGGAGGCGGCGACCTTGCGGGCGTCCTCCGGGGAGCCGGTGCGCCGCACGTGCGGGGTGCCGTAGTGGACCAGCAGGTCGTGGTGCTTGGCACCGGGCAGCGCCAGGTAGGCGGCGTGGAACTCGGCGTCGGACAGCTCGAATTCGTGCCAGCGGTCCTCCGCCTCGCGGTATCCGGCCTCGCCGCCCTGCCAGGGCTTGTGCCGCCCGGTGAAGTGCAGGATCGCGGTGGAGTCGGGGACCGGGAGGTCGCCGCTCAGCCGTCGCTTGACGAAGTTGTAGCGGGCGTCGAGCTGGACGAAGTCACCGTCGAGCACGGCGTTGAGGATGCCCTGGTCGTGCTTGTCGAGCTCGTACGTGCCGGCCCGCCCCACCTCGTCGAGCCGCGCGCAGAACGCGTCGCTCAGATACTCGCGCTGGATGACCAGCAGTCCGCTGTTGAGCTTGTGCTGCCCGTAGAAGAACTGCGGTACGGCGGCCAGTCCTTCGCGCAGTCCGAGCAGTTCACCGAGATCGCCGAGGACGACCATGTCGGTGTCCAGGGTGATCACGGTGTCGTAGTCGCGGACCCGGAAGACGTCGAGGATGAAGTAGGCCTTGCGCACCAGGTAGTTGTCCTGGTCGCCCTTGGCGTACGAGTCGTAGTGCCCGGCGTCGACGCGGCGGAAGTCGACGCGCGGGTGCAGGGCCCGGATCTGTGCGACGGAGGCGGGGCGCAGTCCGTCGTGCAGGACGAGGAAGTCCTCGCAGACGTCCGGGTTGGACAGGGCCAGGCTGCGCAGCAGGGCGAGGAAGCCGGGCAGGTAGTTCTCGTCGACGAAGCTCGCGAAGGCGATCCGGCGCTTGCCGGTGAGCGGGTTCGCGGGCGCGGGCGAGGCGGGTGGGGCGGAAAGAGGCGTGGCGGTCGTCGTCATCGCAGTCGGATCCTCATGTCGGTGACGCTCTGGGCGCGTTCCATGACCCACGCCTTTTCGCTGGTGTACTCGTGCACGGAGGTGATGGGCATCCGCATCGCGCCGGGCAGGCGGTAGGCGCCGCTCTCGTAGAAGTCGAAGCCGATCAGGTCGAGCCGGCTGCTGACGTCGAGGTGGTCCAGGAGCCAGAGCATGTTGAAGCCGGTGGTGGGGATGGCCGGCCAGACGTCGGCGCCGACGCGGCCGATGTCGCGCAGCGGCCAGCGCAGCGACTCGTCGCCCAGGTACTGCTGGGCGCCGGGGACGAGGCGGTTGCGCAGGGAGTGCTTCCAGTCGCCGGCGACTCCGCCGAAGACCAGCCGGGTGTGCACCTTCTGGTCCCAGTTGAACCCGTGCTTGTGGATGGTGGCGTGGATGTCGGTGCGCCGTCCGGTGGCCGCCGGGTCGATCCGGTACGAGTTGAACCGTACGACCAGGTCGTAGCCGTCGATCTCGGCGCCCATCGAACTGGAGCCGACGCGCTGGGAGTTGGCTATCAGGCAGATCGACTTTCCCGCGATCCGGTTGCGGAACTCGCCGACGGTGGTCCACTCGACCCCGCCGAAGGTGGGGTCCGCGACCGGGCCGCGCATCCGGCTGCGGCGCTGTTCGGCGTAGAGGCCGACGGTCCCGGTGAGCCCGGCCACGGCGGCGGGGTCCGTTCCGGCCGCCTCCATGGCCAGTCCGAGGTACTGGGAGGTGGCCTCCTGGAGTTCGGTGACCGGGGCCCCGGTGCGCTCCTGGGCGAGCAGGGCGCTGACGAGCAGGGGCTCGGCCCGGTCCCAGTCGCCGCGCGCCTGGAGGGCCAGTCCCTCGGCCCAGGACTCGGTGACGGGGCGGTCCGCGTGCTCGACGGCAGCCGGGCAGTCGTGCTCCAGCCTGCGCAGCAGCTCGTCCTGGCGCCGTGCGCCCGCGCGCAGCCCGACGACCTTGGCCGCGATGCCGAAGCCGTCGTCCTCGGTGAACGAGAGATAGCGCTCGTACGCCTCGATGGCCGCGGCCTCGGCGCCCATCGCCTCCAGCGTCCTGGCGCGCAGCCGCCAGCCGGCCCGGGAGCCCTTGCGCTGGGTCAGCACCGTGTCCCCGATGAGCACCGCGAGCTTCAGCTCGTCCTCGTACCCGCAGTCCAGGGCCTTGTTGCCGACCGCGAGCAGCGGGTCGATCAGTTCGTCGGCGAGGGCCGCGGCGGAGTTCCCGCCCGCCTTGCCGGACCGCCGCATCAGCGGGAGCGAGGGCGCGGTGGCCGTGGACGGCGCGGGCCGCGTCGCGGCGTGCACGGCCAGCAGGTGCCGCAGCGCCTCCGCGAGTGCCGCACGCCGCCGGTCGAGCCCCGCCACCAGTTTGGTGCTGTGCGCGGCACAGGCCCGCAGGCACACGTCCATGTCGGTCGGGGTGACGGAGGCGAGCGGCGACGCGGCGCTCCCGGGCGGGGCCGAGTCGCGTTGCCGTGGCCAACGGGTGCGGGCTTCTCTCATGGCGCTCCAAGCGTCTGTGCCCGTGGGGGAAGGGGGCGTGTCCGGGCGTGCGGTCACCGGGGCGCGCCGGGGCCCCGCCCCGGTGCGGGGCGGATGCTCGGCGCGCGTGTTCGGTTCCGCGACACGTTAAGAAACCTGAACGGCCACCGGATGAACTCGCCCTTTCGGTACCGGAAACTGCGCACCGACCCCGCTGGTACAGGCCTTTCAGCGCACCCCGTACCGCGCCTCGATGCCCGCGACGATCAGCCGCAGCCCGTCCTCGAAGCGTTCGTCGTAGTTGGCGAAGATCTCGGCACCGGCCGCGGCGGCGAGCGGGTACGCGGTCATGCGTGCGGCCCGCTCGTCGATGTCGAAGCCCTCGCGCCGCTCGTCCGGCATCGGCCGGACGCCCTGCTCCTCGGTGACGAAGCCCATGGTGTACGAGTAAGCGGTGGTGCCGGCCCGGACGGCCTGCCACAGCTCGAAACCGGCGTCGACCATCGTCCGCAGATGGGTTTCGAGACCGTCGGCGTGGTCGGTGCCGGTGAATCTGGCCCCGCTGTAGACCTTCGCCCCGTCGCGGTAGCGCAGCAGGGCGGTGCGCAGCGCGCTGTTGTACGCGACGAGCTGGTCCTGCCAGCGCTCCGGGCCCGGTCCCGGCAGGTCCTCGGCGAGCATCCGGCGGTACATCACCGTGGCCATCTCGTCGAGGAGCGCCTGCTTGTCCTTGAAGTGCCAGTAGAGCGCGGGCGCCTTGACGTCCAGCTCCCTGGCGATGGCGCGCAGGGTGAGGCCGTCGAGGCCCGCCTCGTTCAGTAGCCGCAGCCCGGTGTCGGCCACCCGTGCCCGGTCGATCTTCGTCGTACCCACCTTGACAATTTAACAGCGTTAAGCACACACTCCCGACCATGGAACTTAACAGCGTTAAGGAAATCGAGGTCCTGATCGTCGGAGCCGGCCCCTGCGGCCTGGCCCTCGCCTGCGATCTGGCCCGCCGCGACGTGCGCGCCCTGGTCGTCGAGCAGGCGCCCGCGCTCTTCCCCGGCTCGCGCGGCAAGGGCATCCAGCCACGCACCCGGGAGGTGCTGGACGACCTCGGGGTCGGCGACGCGGTGCGCGAGCACGGCGGTCCGGCTCCGGTCGGGATGGTCTGGCAGGACGGGGAGCGGCAGCGGGAGCACGACATGTTCCGCCGCGCCGCCCCGACGGACGCCGAGCCGTACGGGGAGCCGTGGCTGCTGCCGCAGTGGCGCACCCAGGAGATCCTGCTGGCCCGGCTGCGCGAGCTGGGTGGCGATGTCGCCTTCTCCACCGCCCTGACCGGGCTCGGCCAGGACGCGGACGGCGTCACGGCCCACCTGTCCGGCGGGCCGGTCCGGGCCTCCTTCCTGGTCGCGGCGGACGGCGGACGCAGTACGGTCCGGCGCGAGCTTGGGATCGCCATGGCGGGCGAGACCGTGGACCCGGCGCCGATGCTGGTCGCCGACGTACGGGTGGCCGAGGGTGCGCTGGACCGGCTCAACTGGCATGTGATGAACGGGGAGCAGGGCTTCCTCGCGCTCTGCCCGCTGCCCGGCACGGCGGACTTCCAGCTGGTCGCCCAGTTCAGGGAGGGCGAGCCCGACACGTCTCCGGAGGGGGTGCGCGCGCTGGTCGCCGCCCGTACCCATCTGGCGGCCGGGGACATCACCGAGGTCCGCTGGTCCTCCGACTTCCGGCCGCGCGCCGCGCTGGCCGACCGGTTCCGCGACGGCCGGGTCTTCCTGGCGGGCGACGCCGCGCACGTCCACTCCCCCGCGGGCGGGCAGGGCCTGAACACCAGCGTCCAGGACGCGTACAACCTGGGCTGGAAGCTCGGCCAGGTGCTGCGGCACGGTGCGCCCGTCTCCCTGCTCGACAGCTACGAACAGGAGCGCCGCCCGGTCGCCGCCGCCATGCTCGGCCTGTCGACCCGGATCCACCGGGGCGAGCAGGAGCGCGGCGCGGCGACCCAGCAGCTCGGCCTCGGCTACCGCGAGGGCCCGCTGTCGGTGGGCCGGGCCGGTGCCCTGCACTCCGGCGACCGCGCCCCGGACGGCCCGGCGGACGGGGGCCGCCGTCTCTTCGACCTCTTCCGGGGCCCGCACTTCACCCTGCTGACGGCCGGCACGGACACCGGCCTCCCGGCCTTCGACGGCGAACAGCTGCGCGTGCACCGCACAGACGCCTGCGAGGCGTACGGCAAGGGTCTGTTCCTGGTCCGCCCCGACGGCTACATCGGCTGGGCGGGCGAGGACGCCTCGGGCCTGGCGCGCTACCTGGCCCCGCTGGGGGTCCCCGAGGTCACACGCTGCTGAGCGAGAGCTTCGCCGCGAACCCCAGGAAGAGCAGACCGGCCGCCGAAGTGGCGCCCGCCGACAGCCGCTTGCGGCGGCGGAACGCGGCGGACAGCCGGGTGCCGCCGAATATCAGCATCGACAGATAGAGGAAGCTGGCGATCTGCAGCAGGGTGCCCAGCACCAGGAAGGACAGCGCCGGATAGGCGTAGTGCGGGTCGACGAACTGAACGAAGAACGAGATCAGGAAGAGGATGGCCTTCGGGTTGAAGAGACTGACCACCAGCGCCCGCCGGTACGGCCGCTCCATCGCCGCCACGGCCGCGGGCCCGGCATCCTCTTCGGTCAGCTCGGCCATCCGCCGGTGCCGCTCGCGCCACATGGTCACCGCGGCCCGCAGCATGCCGATCGCCAGCCAGGTCAGATAGCCCGCACCGGCGAACTTGACGACGGCGAAGAGCACCGGCGTCGTCTGCAGCAGCGACGAGGCCCCGAGCGCGGACAGCGTCATCAGCACGGTGTCCCCGGTCCACACCCCGGCCGCCGCCACATACCCGGTCCGCACCCCGCGCCGGGCGGCGACGGAGAGCACGTACAGCGAATTCGGCCCCGGCAGCAGGACGATCAGCACCAGGCCGGCGAGATAGGTCGGAAGATCGGTGACACCCAGCATGAAACGGAGTGTCGCACGCGGGTACGACACTCCGTCCAGGGGGTTCGACCACTGTTCATGAGCTCATCTGTTCATGAGCTCATCCAGGGTCGCGGACATTCAGCGAGAGATCACCCGTCCGGGTACCCGCCGCCTCAGAAAGCGTCCGACGGGACGTACCGCCCCCACACCTCGCGCAGCGCGTCGCACACCTCGCCCACCGTCGCCCGGGCCCTGAGCGCGTCCTTCATCGGGTACAGGACGTTCTCCGTGCCCTCGGCCGCCTTCCGCAGCCGGGCCAGCGCGGCGTCCACCGCGCCCTGGTCGCGGTCGGCGCGGAGCTTCGCCAGACGGGCCGCCTGCTCGGCCTCGATCGCGGGGTCGACGCGGAGCGGCTCGTACGGCTCCTCCTCGTCGAGCTGGAAGCGGTTCACCCCGACCACCACGCGCTCCGCGCTGTCGGTCTCCAGGGCGATGCGGTACGCGGAGCGCTCGATCTCGCTCTTCTGGAAGCCGCGCTCGATCGCGCTGACCGCGCCGCCCATGTCCTCGACCTTGGCCATCAGCTCCAGGGCGGCGGCCTCGACCTCGTCGGTCATCGTCTCGACGACGTACGACCCGGCGAACGGGTCGACGGTCGCGGTGACGTCCGTCTCGTACGCCAGGACCTGCTGGGTGCGCAGGGCCAGCCGGGCGGACTTGTCGGTGGGGAGGGCGATCGCCTCGTCGAAGGAGTTGGTGTGCAGCGACTGGGTTCCGCCGAGGACCGCGGCCAGGCCCTGGACGGCGACGCGGACCAGATTGACCTCGGGCTGCTGGGCGGTGAGCTGGACGCCCGCGGTCTGGGTGTGGAAGCGCAGCATCAGCGACTTGGGGTTCTCGGCGCCGAACTCCTCCCTCATCACCCTGGCCCAGATCCGGCGGGCGGCGCGGAACTTGGCGACCTCTTCGAGGATCGTGGTGCGGGCGACGAAGAAGAAGGAGAGGCGGGGCGCGAAGTCGTCGACGTCCATGCCGGCCGCGACGGCGGTACGTACGTACTCGATGCCGTCGGCGAGGGTGAAGGCGATCTCCTGCGCGGGCGAGGCCCCGGCCTCGGCCATGTGGTAGCCGGAGATCGAGATGGTGTTCCACTTCGGGATCTCGGCCCGGCAGTACTTGAAGATGTCGGCGATCAGCCGCAGCGAGGGGCCGGGCGGGAAGATGTACGTGCCGCGCGCGATGTACTCCTTGAGCACATCGTTCTGGATGGTGCCGGTGAGCTTCCGGGCCGGGACGCCCTGTTCCTCGCCGACCAGTTGGTAGAGCAGCAGGAGCAGCGCGGCCGGGGCGTTGATCGTCATGGACGTGGAGACCCGGTCCAGCGGGATCCCGTCGAACAGCACCCGCATGTCGTCGATCGAGTCGATCGCGACCCCGACCTTGCCGACCTCGCCGGACGCGATCGGCGCGTCCGAGTCGTGGCCCATCTGGGTGGGCAGGTCGAAGGCGACGGACAGGCCCGTCGTCCCGTTGGCGATCAGCTGCTTGTAGCGGGCGTTGGATTCCGTGGCCGTACCGAAACCCGCGTACTGGCGCATCGTCCACGGACGGCCGGTATACATCGAGGGGTAGACACCGCGCGTGAAGGGGTAGGCACCCGGCTCTCCCAGCTTTTCGCCGGGGCTCCAGCCGTCGAGTGCGTCCGGCCCGTAGACCGGTTCGATGGGCAGTCCCGACTCCGACTCGCGCGTCATCTGCTGTGCCTCCCGCTGAAGCTGCTCAGTAAAGCTACTTACTGGTAACCACGATTCCCGCGACGGACTGTAGCGGTGGGCGCGAGACCGTTGGAGAGGGACGGGCTGGGACCTTGCTCACAGCCCCGCCCGGGGTCTCGTCGCCGCTCTCCCCATCATGCGCGGGCTTTGGCAACCGGGCAGAGCGGGAATCCGTCCAAGGGGACACCGGACACACCGGACACACAGGGGGCCGAGATGATGGGCAGCACCACCGCAAGCACCTCGCGGAACGCGAAACGGAACGTGAAACGGGCTCGGGCGGGGGCCTCGGTGCTCGCCGTTCTCACCGTCGCCGCCGCGACGGCCGGCTGCAAGGCGCAGGCCGCCGGCAGCGCACCGGCGGCCCCTTCGGCGCCGCCGCGGGCCACCGCCACCGACGACAACAAGCCGACCGCACCGCCGTCCTCGCCCACCGCCTCGCCGTCACCGACGCCGCCGACGGCCACGGCGTCGCCCACGCCGAAGCCCGACCCGCAGGGCACGACGCTGATGGCGAGCGGTTCCCAGGGCAAGCAGGTGCGCGAACTCCAGGCCCGGCTTCGGCAGATCGGCCACTTCGACCGCAGCCCCACCGGCTACTACGGCACCGTCACGGTCGCCGCGGTCCAGTCCTTCCAGGGCAAGCGGGGCCTGACCCGTACGGGCAGGGCGGACACCCTCACCTGGCAGAAGCTGCTCGGCATGACGCACGAGCCGACCGCCGCCGAACTGAACCCGCCGACCACCCGGCCGGTCACCAAGCCGGACAAGCGCTGCATGACCGGCCGGGTGCTCTGCATCAGCAAGAACAGCCGGACGCTGTCCTGGATGATCGACGGCCGGGTCGTGTCGTCGATGGACGTCCGCTTCGGCTCCCAGTACACACCGACGCGCGAGGGCACCTTCTCGGTCTACTGGAAGTCCCGCCACCACGTCTCGTCGATCTATCACACGGCCATGCCGTACGCGATGTTCTTCAGCGGCGGCCAGGCGGTGCACTACTCGTCGGACTTCGCGGCCCGCGGCTACGACGGCGCCTCGCACGGCTGCGTCAACGTACGGGACGAGGGGAAGATCGCCTCGCTCTTCGCCCAGGTGAAGAACGGCGACAAGGTCGTCGTCTACGGATAGGACGGAGCTTCCGGAGAAGGAGAAGAGGCGCGGACGGGACCGGGGGAACGTGTCCCGCCCGCGCCATGTGCGCTGAGCCGTAGGTACGGGGGGAACCCCGGCTCTGTGCGCTGCCGATGACCAGTCGGCTCACTCTGTACTGCGCCGCGGCCTCGAAAAACGTCACACCTGGTGGCGGAGGGCCGAAAAAAAGCCTGTCGCGAACGGCTTCGCTCAGCTCCGCGAACCGGTGCCGGAGGCCCGGGCCGAGGGCGTCAGGGAGGCCGGGGCCGGGGGGATGCGCACCCCTTCGGCGAACCGGACCGAGGAGGGCAGGCCGGCGGCGGAGCCGCTGTTGTTCCAGGACGAGCCGTCCTCGCCCTGGCCGTCGTCGTCGCCCTGGTCGTTCCGGCCCGGCTCGGATCTCTCGATCACACGGTCGCAGAACCGGTCCAGGTTCCGGGCACCGTTGGCCAGGGCTTCGAGCTTCTGTCTGCGCTTCTCGTTCAGTTTGCCGTCGCGGTAGTCGCGGCAGGCCTGCAGCGCCTTGGCGTACCAGTCGCCGGAGGCCTCGTTCCAGGGACTCTCGGTCTGCTTGCCGCCGCGGGTGCCGCCCGGGGAGCCGGTCGCGCCGCCGCCGGGCTTCCGCTTGTCGCCGCCGCCGGGCTCCGTCGTCCTGCCGGATCTGTCGTGGTCCCGGTTCTCGGCCGGGGCGGAGGGGCTGGCCGGGGGCTTGGAGGCGCTCCCCTTCGGGGAGGCCGACGGCGGCGGCTGCGCGGTCTCGTCCGTGGTGAGCCCCGAGCCGAGCTCCTCGGGCGTCGCCTCGGCCGAGACGGAGGCCGCGGGCAGCGGAGTGCTCCCGCCGAACGGTCCGGGCAGCATTCCGGTTCCCGCCGCCACGGCCACCCCGCCGAGCGCGCAGCCCGCGAGGGAGGCGACCAGGCCGAAGCGGACGGGCCGGCTCCAGCGCGCGGAGCGGGTGCGTCCGGTGGCCGCGGACGCGGTGGCGTACGGGACGGAGCCGCCCGCGCCGGCCCCGATGAGGACCGGGTCGAGCGCCTCGGCACCGGCGGACCGGCCCTCCTCGGCGCCCGTCGGCCGCGCGTTCGCCCGCGTCGCGCGCGCGGAGCGGCCGGCCGTGCGGAAGGCGGTGAGCGCCGCGGCCTCGCCGGGCAGTTCGGCGGTGGCCGGGCGGGTGGCACGGGCGGCGGCTTCCAGCGCGGCCACGAGCCTCTCGGCGTCCGTACACGACCGGCCGCCGACGGGATCGACCGGCTCGCCGCGGAGCAGTCTCTCCGCGGCGTCCTTGTCAAGCCATTCGTACCGCTCGTCGGCCATCACATGTCCCTCTGCGTCCACGGACGCGAATGCGTCACACCGGCCGGCGCCGCCAGACCGTTGCGGGCGGGGCGCTGGGCGGGCACCGCGTCGAGTTCCGCCGTCCGGGCAGCCGTGCTCCGGTGCGGGGCGGACGGGTCCGCCGGATCTTCTTCGGGGGCGCCGTCCACGCCGCTGTCCGCACCGCCGTTCTCATCGTCGTCGCCGTCGCCGCCGTCCGTGCGCAACAGCTCGGCCAGCCGCTTCAGGCCCCGGTGCGCCGCGGTGCGTACCGCCCCCGGACGCTTGCCCAGCGTCTGCGCGGCCCCCTTCGCGTCCAGGCCCACGACCACCCGCAGCACCACGGCCTCGGCCTGGTCCTGCGGCAGCTGGGCGATGAGCGACATCGTGCGGCCGGTGGCCAGGGCCTCCATCGCCTCGTCCGCGGTGTCGGACTCGGCCGGCCGCTCGGACAGCTCCGACTCGTCGCCGCCGATCGCGGGGCGCCTGCCGCGCATCCGCAGATGGTCCAGCGCCCGGTTGCGGGCTATGCGCGCCGCCCAGCCGCGGAAGCGGTCGGCGTCGCCGCTGAACCGGTCGAGGTCGCGCGCTATCTGCAACCAGGACTCGGACGCCACGTCCTCGGCGTCCGGCTCCCCCACCAGTGTCCTTATGTAGCCCAACAGCCTCGGCTGCACAGCGCGGTACACAGTACGGAAGGCGTCCTCGTCCCCGTCCTGTGCCGCGAGTACCGCGGCAGTGAGCTCCGCGTCGTCCCCCAGCACTCCCTCAACCTGCCCTGCTGTCCCGAATCGCAGCTGGTCATCACTGCCGCGCCACCCTGCGCGACTCAGCACGCTACGTCCTCGGCGGGGCTCACGTCCATGACTTGTACAACCCGCAACATTCCTCGGACACCGTGCGGTGTGACAGAAAACGCACCGACGGCGCTGAGAGGAGTACGGGGTCGTCCTACGGCCCCGCGGAAGACGACCGGGGCCTCTCCTGTGGGGGGTGGCGGCCCCGGTCGTCCTCAGTAGTTTCTTCTTCTTGGCCTGCACTCATGGCGCGCACAGGCAACCGCGTGGCCCAACGGCTACCTCCGGAAACGCGACCACGTCGATCCCCGGGCCGGCCCAGCTCCTGCCGCTCAGACCGATGACGATCTCACCGCTCCCGACCACACCTGGACCGCCGGAAGCGGAACACTCGACACGGCACTCCGGACGGGGCTCTGTCCCGGCCACTTCAGCACGTCGAGGCTCTGGCCGACGCTGGCGAGATGTCGACCCGACCTCGATAGCGACATCGCCTGGGTGCACACACCGATCCGCCGCTCCTTTCCCGAAGAAGGGGCCACCCACACCGTCTGCCGCCTGACAGGAGGAAGGACCAGCAGGCGGACACCCAGCGCCGGGCAAGCTCATGCAGTTGCCCCCCGCGATGGGCGGCACTCGCGGGCCTGTCTCCCTCGGCGCCACCACCGCTGCCGCAGCCCAAAACCGTCTCGGATCCCGATCGGAGCGAGAGCCTGATGGCCTCTTGCGCCGCCGCCGAAAAGGCCAAGGCCGGGCCATTCCCAAGGCTTACGCTGGATCACAGGACGACGAGGGGCGGGACCCCCGTGCGCGCGCTGCATGTTCACCACGTCAAGGATTCACTCAGGCAGGACTTCACCGGCCTGATCGACTTGAGCGATCTGACGGACAGTCAGCGAACCCAGTCCGACACGATCTTCCTCAGCAGGGCATTGGCAGCTCGCGCCGTACAGCGCTTCACGGGCCGCACCCTCGACGAGGCCGCGGCCGCCGTGACTGACGGGTTCCACGACAACGCGATCGACGCTCTAGCCATTGATGAGGAGAATCGTCGGATCGTCATCGTCCAGTCCAAACTAGACAGTTCAGGAAACTCTGGGCTGTCCCAGGCCGACGCCCTCAAGATCCGGAACGGCTGCAGCGACCTGTTCAACATGAGGTTCGACCGCTTCTCCCCCGCACTCCAAGCGCGTCGCACGGAAATCACTGCGGCTCTGAGTGATGCCGCGGTCACCTTCATCGTGGTTGTCGCCACTACGGGCCAGAGCACCCTGCCAACGGAAGCACAATACGTGTTCGACGACTTCCTGGCAGAAGCCAACGAAAATGATCCGGTGGTCACTCTGGAAGTACTTGGCCTACGAGAATTCCATTCCATGGTGGTTGAAGGAACAACAGGGCCACGGATCGAGATGACCGTCCCTATTGAGCAGTGGGGCAAGGTCGACCTTCCTTATCAGGCGTACTACGGACTTGTTCAGGCAACAGAAATCTCCTCTTGGTTCGAACAATATGGTGATCGACTCTTCTCGCAGAATCTACGAAAGTCGCTCGGCAATACCGAGGTAAACGAGGGCTTGACCCACACGCTACTCACCCAGGGCGAGAACTTCTGGTATTTCAATAACGGAATCACCGCACTCTGCGAGTCCATCAAGAAGACGCCTCGTGGTGGCTCTACCCATGCATACGGGGACTTCACGATCGAGGGTGTGAGCGTGGTCAACGGGGCGCAGACCGTGGCGAGCATCCACCGGGCCGCAATGAAGGAGGAGAAGTCCCTCGAAGAGGCCCGCGTGTGGGTGAGATTCATCTCACTCGAGGGGTGTCCACCCGATTTCGCCACGGATGTGACCCGGGCGACGAACACGCAAAACAGTGTCGAGAGCCGCGACTTCGTCGCACTTGATCAACAGCAGGAGCGCATTCGTCGAGACATGCTTCTGTCACTGCACAAGCAGTATTCCGTCAAGCGCGGAGAAAGCGTACCCATAGAGAGTGACGGATGCACAGTCGAAGACGCAATCGTTGCCCTTGCCTGCGCCCACAATAATCCGTACTACACGGTTCTGGCGAAGAGCGCCGTCGGCCGGCTGTCCGAAAACACCGAACGTGCGCCATACACAAATCTGTTCAACAACGGGACCAGTGCGCACCGGGTGTGGCGTTGCGTTCAAGTGATGCGTGCGGTCGAGGCAGACTTGACCAATCGCCGGAAGAACCTTGTCGACAGGGAGTTCGCCGTGGCCGCACACGGGAACCGGCTTGTGCTACAGCTGGTCTTCAACCAACTCGGAATGGACAAAGTCAACGATGCGAACTACGACTGGGATAAGGACATCAGGCGAATCCACAAGGTGACCGGCATCACTCTCGACCACCTAACCGAGGCCATCGAGAGCACGTACTCGAACAACTATCTCGCACCGCTCTTCAAGAACATCACGAAGTGCCGCGACCTGGTCACCCAGGTCGAGACCAAGTTGAGTGCCGGCTGAACGACGGCGCCCGGCAGATTGACTCTTTGCCGGGCACCCCAGACCGCTCAGGATTTAACGCCCGACCACTGCAAGCCATAGGCGATACAACTCCCTGACCGTGATCCGAGCAGCGCCTTCCATCGCTAGCATGCGCCGCACGGGCCGTGGCCCACAGGAGAACGTCCTGGATGTCAGTAGTGATAACGAGCCGCGAGAATGACAATTTCCTTGTCCGTGACCACGTAGACGAGGCGGTGCTCATCGTCGATCCGCCGCGACCACGCCCCGGGCAAGTGGTACTTCAGCGGCTCGGGCTTGCCGATTCCACTGAAGGGGTCGCGTTTGACGTCTTCGATGAGCTTGTTGATCCGAGCGAGTATCTTGCGGTCGTTCTTGAGCCAGGACGTGTAGTCCTCCCAGCCCTGATCCTCGAAGACCAGCCTCACGCAGCACCCTCAGCAGAATCCGCCGCATCGGGATCAATCAGCTCACGCTCCGAGACATTGACGTTCGCCAGGGCGTTCTCGTACGCCTTGAGCAAGCGACGTGCATTCGCAGGCGAGCGCAGCAGGTACGAGCCCTCGCGCAGCGCCGCGTAGTCCTCTGCCGAGACGAGTACGGCGTTGCCATGCTTGGACACGATCTCGATGGCCTCATGATCGTCGTTGACCTTCTTGATCAACGGAAAGAGACTCTTGCGGGCTTCGCTCGCAGTTATCGACATGGATTGACTCCCTACCAAGCGGTACCGAATAAGGTACCACTGATGGCCGCCCAGAGTGGGGCTCGATGAGTGACAACCCCGTCAAGGATCCCAGCACCATCCCGGCCCGGAAAAGAGCCAGGGGTCCGACTCCGACGATTCGGACCCCTCTGACCTGCACATTCAGCAGAGGCGACGTGGCGGATTTACACCTAAACGTTGAACCGGAACTCCATCACGTCGCAGTCCTGCGTCGCGTACTCCTCGACCTCCCCACAGGCCCCGACTTGCACTCTTTGACGTGAGCAGACCACTCGCGTGACCAACGCGCCAACCGGTTCATCCGGATTTCGCCGGCGGCACATCGCGCGCCCCGGGAAGCGGCGCCGGACCCCGGCACTCACGCCCACCGGATTCTCACCCGCCTCCGCACCGCCCCCGTGCCGCGATCACCCATGCCCCACGGAACGCATGCGCGATCGAATCCCGGAAATGTCAGCGACCTGGTGTGAAGCAAGTGACAGGCGGGCAAGGCTTGACGGGATTGGCAGGTGCATGCGCGGCCGCTGAACTCCGCGAGGGGGACGGGGTGTTGGGAGACCTACCCGGCGCATGAGGCTGAGGCGGCGGGCGATCGGGTGCCTACTCCCCCTCGTGGTTCCGAAAGGGTGCGCATGAAGCATTTCCGGCTGCTCGTTCTCGGTAACGGCGTTTCCGCGTACGGCAGTTATCTGAACATGGTCGCGCTGAACGTCTTCGTCTACGACGTCACCGGCAGCGCCCTGGCCGCGGGGCTCTTCATGGCGGTACGGCTGGGGACGAGTGTGGGGGCGGGGTTCGTGAGCGGGCGCCTCGTCTCGGCGTACGACCGCAAGCGACTGATCATCGGCGCCGACCTCGGCCAGGCGCTGGCGCTCCTGGTGCTGCTCCTGGCGCCGGAGGCCGGCCGGATCTCCCTGCTGTACTGCCTGGCCGTGGTCACCGGGGGCTGCTCGACGCTCTCGCAGGTCGCCCTGCGCAGCAGCATCCCGGAGATCGTGGGGGCCGAGCACCGGACCCGCGCCAACAGCCTGCTGGTCACCGGCCGTTCCCTCGCCATGATCGCGGGCTTCGCCTCGGCGGGTGTGGTGGTGGCGCAGCTCGGGTACACGGCGGCGTTCGTCCTGGACGCGGGCACGTTCCTGGTGTCCGCGTCGGTGCTGCTGGTGCTGCCGATCCGCACGAGGGCCCGGTCCGAGGGGCCCGGGGGCGCCGAGGAGGGCGCGCCGGGCGCCGGGCGCCGTTCCCTCCGGCTGTTGTGGGCCGGCGCGCCGGTGCTGATGGCGATGATCGCCGTGCGGGCCGTCGACGGGCTGGGATCCTCCTCGCACAATGTCGCGCTGCCCGTCTACTCCAGCCTGCTGGACCCCGCTCATCCGGCCACCTTCATCAGCCAGTTCTGGGCCACCTGGGCGGTCGGCACCATCATCGCCCAGCAGGTGCTGGCCCGGCACAACCGCCGGACCGGACGCACCCTGGGCGAGCGGGCCTTCGCGGTCGGCGCCTGTGTCATGTCAGGGGCGTTCATCATCGTGTTCAGCGGGCTGCCCACCGTACCGGCGCTCGCCACCGCACTCCTCGCCGGAGCGGCGGACGGAGTCACCGAAGTCGTCTATGTGTCACGGCTCCAGCTGGTCCCGGACGAGCAGCGCGGACGCCTCTTCGGGCTCTCCGCCTCGGCCGAGAACGCCGGGTTCGGACTGGGGATGCTGATCAGCGGATCGCTGCTGGAGTCCTTCTCCCCGTTCCAGGTGGTCGCCTCCCTGCACGGCCTCGCCATCGTCCTGTGCCTCGCCCTGCTGACGCTGCTCGTGCTGCGCCGTTCCCCGGACGGGCCCGGGCGATTACGTGAGGCCGGCGACTCCGCCGTACGCGAAGGGCGCGGCTGATGGGCGGGGGCGGGCAGGACCCGCGCATCGCCGTGGTCGGGATGGCCTTCCGGCTGCCGGGGGCCGACACCCCGGAGGACCTGTGGCGCATCATCCGCAACGGCGAGGACCGCTTCACCCGCTTCACGAAGGACGAGCTGAAGGCCGCGGGAGTCCCCGAGGAGCTGTACCGGCGCGAGGACTTCATCGGGGCCTCGGCCGTCCTGGACGACATCGCCGGGTTCGATGCCCGGCACTTCGGGATGAGTGCCCGCGAGGCCCGTCTGACCGACCCCCAGCACCGCCTGTTCCTGGAGTGCGCGCAGCACGCCCTGGAGAACGCCGGCTATCCCGACGAGCGGGACGGAAAGCGGATCGGGGTCTACGCCAGCACCGGCTACCACCTGTACAGCATGCAGTCCTATCTGCTCAACAACGTCCTGCCGAACGAGGACATCGCCGACTGGCTGGCCGGCATGCAGGTCCTGGTGGGCAACTACACCGACTTCAACGCGACCCGGGTCGCCCACCGGCTCGGTCTCACCGGCCCCGCCGTCAACGTACAGACCGCCTGCTCCAGTTCGCTGGTGGGTGTGCACCTGGCCGCCCAGTCCCTGCTGCTTGACGAATGCGACATCGCGCTGGCCGGCGCCGGCGCCGTCCACGTCCCGCAGGTGCTCGGCTACCACTACGTCAAGGGCTCGATCCTCTCCAGGAGCGGCCGGCTCCGGGCGTTCGACGCGGCCGCGAACGGGACCGTCGGCGGCACCGGTGTCGTGGCCGTCGTACTGAAGCGGCTGAGCCGCGCGCTCGCGGACGGCGACACCGTGCACGGCGTCATCCGCGGCTGGGGCATCTGCAACGACGGCGCCGACAAGCAGGCGTTCGCGGCACCCAGTGCGCGGGGCCAGCAGAGCGCCGTACGCAGGGCGCTGGACCACGCGGGCGTCGGGGCGGACACCATCGGGTATCTGGAGACCCACGGCACCGGCACCCTCAAGGGCGATCCCATCGAGCTGGAGGGGGCGGGCGCGGCGTACCGGCAGGACACGGACCGGACCGGCTACTGCGCTCTCGGAGCCGTCAAGGCCAATATCGGGCACCTCGACGTGGCGTCCGGACTGGCTGGTCTCGTCAAGGCCCTGCTGGTGCTCAAGCACGGGGTGATCCCGCCGATCGCGGGCTTCGCCGATCCCAATCCGCTGCTCGGGCTGGAGGACAGCCCGTTCTACGCACCCCGCGCCGCGCATCCGTGGCCCGAGAGCGGCACCCCCCGGCGGGCGGGTGTCACCTCGCTCGGGGTCGGCGGCACCAACGTCCACCTGATCCTCGAAGAAGCCCCCGAACCCGAGCCGCGTTCCGCCACCGCGGCCCCGCCGGACGTGCTCCTGGTCTCCGCGACGAGCCGGGAGGCGCTCGCCGACAACGTACGGTCCCTGCGCGACGTGCTCCGCAGGCGGACCGCCCTGCCCCTGGCGGATCTCGTCACGACCGCCGCACTCGGGCGCTCGCACGGCCGGCACCGGATCGCGGTCCGGGCGGGCACACCGTCCACGCTGGCCGATGCCCTCGACGCCTGGCTCCGTGCCCCCGCACCGCTCGCGACCACCGCGGGCCCCGTGCCGCCGGGGGACGCACCCACCCGGGTGGTGTTCCAGTTCACCGGTCAGGGTTCGCTGCGCCCCGGAGCGGCGGCGGCCCTGTACGGGCGGTTTCCCGTCGTGCGTGAGGTCCTCGACGCGTGCGAGGCGTGGCATCGCCGTCTCACCGGCGAACCGATGCTGGCCGGGCTCCTCACCGAGGGGGCGGGCTCACCGGGGGCCGTCTGGCCGACCGCGACCGCGCAGCCGGCCCTGTTCGCCCTGCAGTGCGCCCTGGTCAGGCTGTGGGACGAGGCGGGCATCAGGCCCTGGGCCGTGACCGGCCACAGCGTCGGTGAGTACGCGGCGCTCTTCGCGGCCGGGGCCCTGTCGCTCGCGGACGGCCTGGAACTCAGCGCGCACCGCGGCCGGTTGATGCGGGATCGCTGCGCGCCGGGCGCCATGGTGGCGGTGGCGCTGGAGCGGGAGTCCGCCGCGGAGCTCGCCGCCTCGCACCCCGGCCTGGAGCTCGCCGTGAGCAACGGGGAACGCTCCCACGTGCTGGCGGGTCCCGTCGCGGGCGTGGACCGGATGTGCGCCGCGCTCGACGACCGGGGCACCCCGTACGAACGCCTCGCGGTGGACCGGGCCTTCCACACCGCTGCCACGGAGCCGATGCTCGACGCGTTCGCGACGGTACTGGCGAAGATCCCCTTCGCACCGGTACGGACCCGCTTCATCAGCTCTCTCGACGGCCGGACCCGGGAGCCCGGCTGGGTACCGGACCCGGAGCACCTGGTCCGCCATGCCCGCGAGCCGGTGCGCTACGACGCGTCGCTGCGTGCCGTCGCCGGCGAACGGCCCGGCGTGCTCCTGGAGATCGGTCCGCACACCACGCTCAGCAGCCTGGCCCGCCGCTCCCTGCCGGCGGTGCGGGCGGTTCCCTCCCTGCACCGGAACACCGGACTCACGGCACTCTTCGGCGCTGCGGCGGATCTGCACTGCGCGGGAGCGGATGTCCGCTGGGAGACGTTCCTGGCCGGCACCGGAGGGCGGCGCGTCCCGCTGCCCGGCTACCGCTTCCAGCACCGACAGCACTGGGTCGGGGCCCCACCCCGGCCCCTCGGACCCATTTCCCCGGCGAGAGAGGAACGCACCATGACGACAGAAGCGACGGAGACCGGACCCCTGCTGGACAGCATCCTCGGTTTCCTCTCCGGAGCCTTCGGAGAGGACCTCACCTCGGTCCCGGCCGACACCCCGTTCTTCGATCTCGGTGCGGACTCGCTCCTCATGATCAATGTGCTCCGGGAGATCGAACAGGAGCACCACGTCAAGATCACGATGCGAGAGCTGTTCGACGAGACGGGAACGCCCCGGCTCCTCGCCGAACTCGTCGCTGCGCGGCTGCCCCGACAGCCCGCACGGCCCCAGCAGCCCCAACAGCCCAGGACCGTTCCCCGGCCGGCCGCCGCACCCGCACCCGCACCCGCACCCAGCCGACCGGCATCCGACAGCGCACCGCCTGTCCCCCACGCCGTCCCGCACGCCGTCGTCGCGGACACCGCCGTCGCGGACACCGGCTTCGTCACCCGGCAGGAGCTGCGGGAACTGGCCCAACGGGTCCAGCAGCTGTCACAGATCCAGCTCCAGATGCTCACCCAGCTCTCCCGGATCTCCGATCTGCTCGCGCCCCGGAGCGACGCGACGGCGGCCCTGACGGACGACGAGGTGGTCCGGTGAACGAGCAGGAGAACGTCACGGCCGCCCTGGACCGGGACCTGGCCGCCATGAACCGACTCGCGCGGCGCATCACCGAACAGATCGGCGCCGGACCGGCCGTGGCCGGCGGTGCACAACAGCCTCAGGCGCACGGGCCGCGCGTGGTGATCGCCCCCGATGCCGGCATGGTCCACTCCGCCTCGCCCCGCACCCAGCAGGAGCATCTCGACGACCTCGTACGCCGGTACACGGCGCGTACGGCGGCCTCCAGACAACTCGCCCAGCGCCACCGCCACAGACTCGCCGACAGCAGAGCGGTCGTCGGATTCCGCAGGTCGACCAAGGAGATGCTCTATCCGGTGGCGGCCCGTCGCGCGGAAGGCGCACGGATCGAGGACATCGACGGCAACAGCTACACCGACATCACCATGGGCTTCGGGGTGCTCCTCTTCGGCCACGAGCCCGGATTCGTCCGGGAAGCCGTACGCGAACACCTCTCCCGGGGCATCCGGCTCGGCCCCCGCAGCGTCGAGACGGGCGCGGCCGCCGAGCTGCTGTGCGAACTGACCGGGATGGAACGGGTGGCCTTCGCCAACTCCGGTACGGAGGCCAACGCGGCGGCGATCCGTCTTGCCCGGGCCGCCACCGGCCGCGACCGGATCGTCACCTTCCAGGGCGCCTACCACGGCCATGCCGACCAGGTGCTGGGCCGGCAGGCGGGCCACGGCGCCCAGGAGGGGACCGTGCCCGTCTCCCGGGGCATCCCGCACAGTGCCGTCGCCGAACTGACCGTCCTCGAATACGGCAGCGAGAAGGCCCTTCACGCGATCGAACGGGACGCGGAGCGGATCGCGGTGGTCATCGTCGAACCGGTGCAGAGCAGGCATCCCTCGCTCCAGCCGGCCGCGTTCGTCCGCAAGTTGCGTGAGCTGACCGCCCGTCACGGCATCGTGTTGATGTTCGACGAGATGCTGACCGGATTCCGTCCCGCGCTCCGTGGCGCACAGGAGCTCTACGGCGTCACCCCGGATCTCGCCACCTACGGCAAGCTCCTCGGCGGCGGATTCCCCATCGGCGCGATCGCCGGACGCTCCGACATCATGGACGGGGTCGACGGCGGTCACTGGAGCTACGGGGACGACAGCGGTCCGACCGCCGACACCACCTTCTTCGGCGGCACCTACCTGCAGCATCCCGTGTCGATGACCGCGGCGCACGCCGTACTCACTCATCTGAAGGAGCACAGTCCGCACCTGCAGGAACGGCTCAACGCCCGGACCACCGAACTGGCCACCGGGCTCAACGACTTCTTCGAGGCCGAGGAATTCCCCCTGCGGATGGGCTGGTTCGGCTCCCAGTTCCGCTTCGAGCACCGCGCCGACATGGAGCTCCTCTACTACCACCTGATGCTGCGCGGCGTGCATGTGTGGGAGTGGCGCAACTTCTTCCTCTCCACGGCTCACACCGACGGTGACATCGAGCATGTGGCCGACGCCGTGCGGGGGTCGCTGAGGGATCTGCGCGAGGCCGGTTTCTTCCGCACCGGCACGGCCCCGTCCCGGCGGCCCGCTCCCCGCCGGGCAGCCGCCGAATCCGTGGCGGCCCTCCCGGTCCCGGCGGCCGGAGCCGGCGCCGGAACCGCGGCCGACGCGCCGCGCGTTCCCGTGGCCGATGCCATGCCCGACGCGCCGCGCGTTCCCGTGGCCGCCCCCGTTCCCGCGGCGCTCACGACGCCGCGCCACGCGGACTTCAGCCTCTACTTCTTCGGCGACTACCCGGACGACGACGGACCCGGTCCGAAGGAGGGCCGCTACGAACTGCTCATGGAGGCGGCCCGGTTCGCCGACCGGCACGGGTTCGAGGCGCTGTGGATGCCAGAACGGCACTTCAACTCGTTCGGCGGCCTCTTCCCGAACCCCGCCGTCCTGGCCGCGGCGCTGTCCCGGGAGACCCGGCGCATCCGCCTCAACGCCGGCTCGGTCGTGCTCCCGCTGCACGACCCGATCCGGGTGGCGGAGGAGTGGTCCATGGCGGACAACCTCTCCGGCGGACGCGTCGGCCTCGGTGTCGCGAGCGGGTGGAACGCCAACGACTTCGTCTTCTTCCCCGAGCGCTTCGGGCCGCACAAGCAGGAGATGTACGACCGGCTGGAACAGGTGCGGAGCCTCTGGCGGGGCGAGACGCTGCGCCGCACCACCGGGGACGGCGAACGGGAGATCCGGCTCTTCCCGCGCCCCGTCCAGACGATGCCGCCGCTCTACACGGCGGTGGTCGCCAACCCCGAGTCGTACGAACGCGCCGCCGCGCACGACCTGGGCATCGTGACCAATCTGATGACCCAGGACATCGACCAGCTCAGGGACAACATCGCCCGCTACCGCCGGGCCCGTGCGCTCCACGGCCTCGACCCGGACGCCGGGCGGGTCGCCGTCCTGCTGCACACCTATCTCTCCGACGACCACGACACCGCCCGCGCCGAGGCCTTCGCACCGATGGCCCGCTACATGCAGGCCTCCCTGTCCCTGTTCAGCGGAGTCACCAACAGCCTCGGTGTCACCACCGACCTGAGATCGCTAAGCGAGGACGATCTGGACGTGGTCTTCCGGCGCGCCTACGGCCGCTACTGCGACCAGCGGGCCCTGATAGGCGACGTGGACACCGTCCTGCCGGTGGCCGAGGCGGTGGCCGACGCGGGCGCGGACGAGATCGTCGCGCTGGTCGACTTCGGCGTCTCCGCGGACCAGCTGCGCGCCGGTCTCCCCCGGCTGGACGCCCTGCGCCGCCGGCACCGGGAGCGGCGGACACCCGACCCGGGTGCGCCCCTGTCCCCGGGCCAGGAGCGGATCTGGTTCCTGGAACGCCTGCTCCCGGGACGCACCGCCTACAACGAGGTGAAGGCGATCCGCCTGCGCGGTGAGCTCGACACCGAGGCGCTGCACACCGCGGTGCGCCGGCTCGTCGCCCGCCACGAAGGGCTGCGCACCGTCTTCCGGCAGGCCGGCGATTCCGCGGTCCAGCTGGTGCGGGAGGCCGCCGAGCCCGACTTCGGCGTGGTGGACGGCACGCTCCGGGCCGAGGCCGCCGTGCGGGAGGCGCTGGCGGCGGAGAGTACCCGCCGCTTCGACCTGGAGAACGGTCCGCTGTTCGTCAGCCGGCTCGTGCGTACCGCGGTCGACGAACACGTGCTGGTCCTGTCCTTCCACCACATCGTGGTCGACGCGGCCTCGGCGACCGTCCTGTGCCGGGACCTCGCCGCCTTCTACCGGGCGGCGCGCGACGGCACCGAGGCCGGTCTGCCCGCACTGACCTGGAGCTACGCCCAGCACGCACGGGAGCAACGCGCGGCGGCGGACGGCCCCGGCACCGCGCAGGACCTGGCCCACTGGCGGCGCGTGCTCGGCGGCGACCTCCCCGTCCTCGAACTGCCCACCGACCGCCCCCGGCCGGCGGAGATGACCTCCGCGGGCCGCGCCGTCTTCCGCTCCCTCGGCCCCGGACTGTCCGAACAGGTCAGGCAGCTGAGCCGCGGCCACCGCGCCACCCTGTTCATGACCCTGGTGGCCGGCTGGGCGGCGATGCTGCAACGGGTCACGGGGCAGGAGGACATCGTCATCGGCATCCCGGTCTCGGACCGGCCGCAGCGGGCCGAGGAGCTGATCGGCTTCTTCGTCAACACCCTCGCCCTGCGCGTCGACCTCACCGGCGATCCCGGGTTCGCGACGCTGCTGGACCGGGTGCGTACCGTCGCACTCGACGCGTACGACCACGCGGGGACACCGTTCGAGAAGGTGGTGCGCGTACTGGCTCCGCCCCGCAGGACGGACCGCACACCGGTGTTCCAGGTGTGCGCCGAGTTCCAGTCGGCGGAGCCGTTCCGCCTCGACCTCCCCGGCATCGAGGCGGTCGCGCTGGACGCGGGCCCCGACAAGGCGCTGACCGATCTGACGGTCTATTTCACCGACGGGCCCGAGGGCGTCCGCTGTCATCTGGAGTACAACGCGGAGCTGTTCGAGCCGAGCACCGTCGACAGGTTCTTCACGGTCTTCCGCGACCTCCTGGCCGCCGCGGTCGACAAGCCCGGCACACCGCTGTCCCTGCTCGCGCGTCCGGCGGTCGAGGGTGACGAGGTGCCGGAGAGCTGGGCACACGGCCCGGTCCGGCCGGTCGCGGACACCACGGTGCACGACTGGGTCGCCCGGCAGGCGGCGGCGCACCCCGCGCGGACCGCTGTGGAGGGCGAGGACGCCGTACTGACCTACCGGGAGCTGGACGAGCGGGCCGGCCGGCTCGCCGCCGTGCTCGCGGAACACCGGGCGGACGAGGACCGGGAACCCCTGGTGGCGGTGTGGCTGCCACGCTCCGCGGAGCTCGTCGTGGCGCTGCTCGCCGTGCTGCGGGCCGGTTGCGCGTATGTGCCGCTCGATCCGTCGCTCGGTGCAGTCCGCGCCGCGCAGGTGATCGCCGAGAGCGGCGCCCGCACGGTGATCAGCGGCGCGGACGGACCGGGAGACCTGCGGCTGCCCGGATCGGTGACCGTCGTCGCGCCGGACGCCGCCCCGGCGGGAGACCCCGGGCCGGGCACCCGGCCGGCAACCGGTGCCGGGGGCTCGTCCCCCTTCTCCGCGTGCTCCGTCATCTACACCTCGGGCAGCACCGGCACGCCCAAGGGTGTCGTGCTCACGCACCGCGGCCTGGTGGATCTCTGCCAGTGGCACCACGGACGCTTCGCGTTCACCGGCGGCGACCGGAGTGCCGTCGTGTGCAGCCAGAGCTTCGACGCCTCACTCCTGGAGATCTGGCCTGCGCTGACGGCGGGCGGCACGATCGTCGTGGCCGGTGAGGCGGTCCGCCGCGATCCGCTCGCCCTGGCCCGGTGGTACGCGGACCAGGACATCGCCTTCGGCGTCCTGCCGACGGCCCTGGGCGAACAGGTGCTGTGCCTGCCGGTGGCCGATCAGCCCCCGCTGCGCCATCTGCTGCTGGGCGGCGAGGCGCTCCGGAGCCGCCCCCGGCCCGAGGCCCCCTACGAGACGGTGAACATCTACGGCCCGACCGAGACGACCGTGCTGTGCGTCGTCGACACGGTCTCCCCCCGGACCGGCGGGCCCGTCCCGGAAGAGGGCGCGGACGAGGGCGCGGACGTGATCGCGATCGGGCGTCCGGCCGACAACGTGGCCCTGCGCGTGGTGGACGCCTCGGACAAGCCGGTGCCCATCGGCGCGGTGGGCGAGCTCCTCGTCGGTGGTCCGGGGGTGGCCGCGGGCTATCTGCACCGGCCGGACCTCACCGGGGAGAGGTTTACGGCCGGGCCGGAGGGCGGGACGGAGGCCCGCCACTACCGCACCGGCGATCTGGTCCGCTGGACGGCGGACGGGCGACTCGTGTTCGTGGGCCGTACCGACGACCAGGTGAAGATCCGCGGATTCCGGGTCGAGCCGGAGGAGGTGGCGCAGGCACTGGGCCGTCTCGACGGTGTCCGCCGGGCGGCCGTCGTCGGCCTGCGCCGTGCGAACGGCGAGGCCTTCCTGGCCGCCTATGTGGTACCCACCGGGCCGGGCTGCGGCAGTACGGCGGAGCAACGGTCGCGCACGGACCGGTGGGCCGAAGAGCTGAACCACCACCTGCCGGAGTACATGGTGCCGCGCGCCTGGCGGATCCTCACCGAACTGCCGCTGACCGGTAACGGCAAGCTGGACCGGACGCGGCTCCCGTCGGCCGGTCCCTTCCTCCCGGCGGACGCCCCCTTCCTCCCGGCGGACGGCGAGGAGGCCCGCCGGGCCGGCGGCCCGGCGCCGGAGGCCGGACCCCGCACCACGGTGGAGAACGGGCTTCGCGAACTCTGGGCGGCCGAGTTCGGCCTCACCGCACCGGACGTCGATCCGGATGTCTCCTTCTTCGACCTGGGCGGGCACTCGCTCACCGCGATGAGGCTGGTCAACCGGATCAGGGAGGCGTGGGGCGTCGAGTACCCGCTCTCGCGCCTCTACCAGGAGCCCACGCTGCGCGCCATGACGGAGTTCGTGCACGGCGCCGGATCGAGAGGGGTCGTCCGCCGGGGCCCGGCCAGCCGGCAGCAGTCGCGCTTCGCCACCCTGCACGCCCGGCACGCCAAGCCGCAGGTCTTCAACGTCGCCCTGCGGATCACCTTCTCCGGCCTGCTGGATCCCGGTTCGCTCCGCACCGCACTCCAGCAGCTGACCGAACGTCATGAAGCGCTGCGTACCCGCCTGGTACCGGAGGGCCCCGGCTCCTGGCGACAGGAGGTGCTCGAATCCCGCCCCCTCGACCTGCCCGTGGACGACCTCACCGCACGGCCGGAGCCGGAACGGCGGGCCGAGGTGGAACGGCTCGCCGAGCGGGCGGCGGAGACACCGCTCGACCTCTTCGAGGGGGACGTGCTCTCCGCCCGCCTGCTGCGCACCGGCGCCGAGGAGTGGGTGCTGCTGCTTGTGATGCACCACTGCACCTGCGACGGGTGGGCCCTGACCACGCTGCTGAAGGAGCTCGCCGCGCTCTACCGTACGGCCGCCACCGGAACCGGCCCCGGCCTGTCACCCGCGGTGCCGCAGCTAGTGGAGTACGCGCACTGGCAGATCGCCCACGAGGCGGCGACCGGCGGGCGCCGCACGGACTACTGGCTGGACGAACTCGCCGACGCCCCCTTCACCGTGGATCTGCCACTGGACCGGCCGCGGCCCGGCACCCTCAGCGGGCGCGGCGGAGTCGTCGAGTTCACCGTGCCCGCCGAGGTCCGGGCCGATGTGGAACGGCTGGCCGCCCGGCGGGCGACCACGCCCTTCGCGGTGACCGCGGCGGCACTGGGCCGGCTGCTGGCGGCGAAGGCCGGGCAGGAGGACGTGCTGATGAACATCTCCTACGCGGGCCGGGAGAGCCGCGAGTTCGAGTCCCTGGTGGGCTGCACGGCCACCGGGTTCGCCCTGCGGGTCCGTGACGCGCGCGCCGGTTCCTTCGCGGCGCTGACGGACCGGGTCACCCGTACGACGGTCCTGGGCATGGAGCACGCCATGCCGCCGCGCCAGGTGGCGCCGGCGATGCGGGAGCGCAGGGGCGTCGAGATACCGGACAGCCTGGCCATCGGCCTGGCGTACGAGAGTTCGCTGGACACCGGCATCGAACTGCCGGGGCTCACCACCACGGTGGCGGAGATCGCCCCGGCCGCGTCCCGGTCGGAGTTCATCATGGTGCTGACCCCGGCCGGGGACGTCCTGGAGGGTGCCGTGGAGTACTCGGCCGACCTGTGGGACCGGGCGACGGTCGAGACCTGGACCCGGGAGTACGTGCGGCTGCTGCGGGACGAGACCGGGGAGGCGCTCGCCGACGGTGTCCGCCTCCGCCGGGACGGCCCGCGGTAGCCGGCCCCGCGGTCGGTCACGTGCCCGACACGTGACCGACCGCGGCCGGGAACGGGCGGAAGCCCCGGACCGGGACCGGCGCAGGCAGTGCGCCGGCCCCGGTCCGCCGCACCGGCCGCACCGGTCAGGTCCGGGGCCGCTCGTCCGGATCACGTCGCGCCCGCCGCGAGACCGCGGCGCGCAGTACCCGCTGCCCCTCGGCCGAGGCCTCCAGCACCTGGCGCAGTCCGGCACCCGCCGACGCGGCGTCCGCGGTCGCGGCCAGCGTCTCCAGGATCCGGATCTGCCGGCGCAGCTCCCCGGCGGGCAACGGGTCCGCCCCGTCCGGACCGCCCGCGCGCCGTCGTCGCGCCGTCTCCGTACCGGCGCCCGGCGCCGTGTCCGGGTCGAGGTGGACCTCCAGGGCCAGCAGTGAGCAGGCGTCGGCCCACTCCCGCAGCTCCGGAGCCGCCCGGTCCGCGGGCGCCTCGCCCAGCAGCTTCCGGATCCGCGGGGCGGCGCCCTCCTCGCCGGCCGCGGCGTCCAGCGCCGCGCGGACCTCCGCGAGACGCTCCGGCCAGGCCGCCGCGTCCGCGCACCCCGCCCAGAGCGGACGGAGCGGATCCGGGTCCGCTCCGTCCACGGGCTGCGGCAGGCAGCGGTCGAGGCAGGCGACCGCGCTCGCGGCGAGCCCGCGCTCGTCGGCGGCGGCGATCAGTTCCAGCAGGCTCATCGGCGTCTCCCGTCGGCACGCCCCCGTGCGCACGCGCATGGGGACGAGGCGCTTCCTGTTACCGCTTTCAGCGCCGAATGGCTCAAAACCGTCACTACGGAAGGCCGAATAGCTTCGCTCAGTGGGCGCGGCCCCAGTCCGCGCGCCCCGGTACGCCCGGAGTACCCAGCGGATACGTGCCGAGGGCCGCCCGCTCCCCCTGCATCCGGGTCAGTGCGCGGACGAACAGGACGGCGAACACCGCGGCCACGATGTCGAGGGCGTCGCTCCCCATCACCAGGGCCGTCGTGTCGAGGATCTCCTGCGGCTGCGCGGCCTTCCAGGACTGCCGGGTCGCGTACTGGGAGACGACCAGCGAGACGACCCAGAACCCCCACCACAGGTTCATCACGGTGGCCGGGACGGTGCGCCAGCTGCCGTCGGTGTTCGTCTGGGCGCTCGCGGTCCAGATACCGCCCGCGATCCGGCGCGGCAGCACCAGGTTGGCGATCGGGACGAACCAGGCGCCGATGGACCAGCCGGGCCTCATCGGCTGCATGCTCGGGTCGAACACCTCGGCGTTGAGCCGTACCCGCCGGAACCAGATGATGAAGACGACCCCGGTGGCCAGGCTCACGAGGGTCTGCAGCACCCCCGCCGTCGCGTACAGATTGTCCGCGAGGCTCGCCGCCGCGTCGTCGTACGCGGCGAAGTCGTTCTCCAGCCCGGCCGCGACGACGCGGCGGGTGTTCTGGCCCGCCGCCACGGCGAGCACATCAGCCACGGCGACGAGCGTCAGCAGTACGACGACGGCCTTCGCGAGCCCCTCGGGCGAACGCAGGTACTGCTGCGGAGCGATGAAGGCCGGGGGCATCGGGGCCGGTGGCATCGGGGCGGCCGCCCCGGCCGGGCCGGCGCAGAGCAGGCAGCGTCCGTCGTCGGTGACCGGCGGTCTGAGACGGCAGGTGGAGCAGAGCATGAAGCGGAACCCCCCAAGGTTCTGAGCCCGAACGCGAGAACGCGCGGCCCTCCCCGGACCGCGCGGCATCCGGAACCTAACCCCCCGCCTCCCGGCTGTCCACGAGGAATCCGGCCCGGCACCACCCGGCGGCCCGCCCCTCCGCCCGGCCCGGCACCACCCGGCGCCCCGCCGCCCGGCCCACCTCAGCCCGTCCCCCCCGCCGCTCGGCCCACCTCAGCCCGTCCCCCCGCCGCTCGGCCCACCTCAGCCCGTCCCCCCGCCGCTCGGCCCACCTCAGCCCGTCCCGTCCACTCCGCCCCGCTCAGCCCGTCCCGTCGATCCGCGCTGCCAGTGCCCGGAACGCGTCCCAGCTCAGCGCCGGCCTGCCCGGGGCCCACAGCTTCTGGGCGGTCGCGCGCAGCGGCATCCGGATGCCCTGCGCCACCTGCGCCGGGGTCTGTGCCTGCGGGAGGTCGCCCCAGACCGCGAACCGGCCACCGAGGATCTGGCCGGAGTAGCGCGCCGGGACCGGCTCGGTGCCGCGCAGCACGAGCGGGGTCCACTGCTCGTAGATCCGCTTGCCCGTGGGGTAGACGAACTGGTTGGGCTGGCCGAGCACGTAATAGAGGAACTCGTCGTTGAGGTTCACCACGCGCCGCCCCTCGCGCAGGTACTCCTCCGGCTCCCGGGCGCCGTACTCCTTGCCCGTCCAGTACTCCACCTCGATGTCCTTGTCGGCGTGCACGGTCCCGTCGCGGAAGAAGCCGTCGTTCCACGCCTTGGGCCGCTTGCCGTGCGGGCGCACCACCGCCGCGCGGTCGTTCAGCCAGCCGGTCGTCAGGTCCTTGATGCTCGCCTGCGCCCCGTACTTCTGCTGGGCGGCGCGTTGCAGCTGGGGGTACGAGGCGGCCGGGTTCCGCGCCATCAGCGCGAGGTACTCGTCGGCGCCCAGGTGCCAGTACGCGCCGCCGAACAGCTCGGTGAACTCGCCGAGGAGTTCGTCGACGAGCTTGGCCGAGCCCGGGTCGGAGATGTCGAGCGACCCGGGCGAGCGGGTGCCCGACACATTGCGCAGCTGGAGGTCGGGGTGGGCCCGCAGCACCGCGCCGAGGTGGCCCGGGGAGTCGATCTCCGGGACGACCTCGATGTGCAGCCGGTTCGCGAGGCCGACGATCGACCGCACCTCGGCCTGGGTGAGGTGCTGCGGCGACACCACCTCGGGGTGGGTGCGGGACTCGATACGGAAGGCCTGGTCGTCGGAGAAGTGCAGGCCGAGCTGGTTGAGCTTGAGGTCGGCCATCTCGCGCAGCCGGTCCTCGATCCAGGCGGCGGTGTAGTGCTTGCGCGCGATGTCGAGGTTGAGGCCGCGCTGCGGCCGGTCGGGGCGGTCGCGCACCTCGCCCTCCGGCATCACGCCGTCGGCGCGCACCGACTGCTTCAGGGTGCGGGTCCCGTGGAAGACCCCGGCCTGGTCCGGCCCGCCGATGGTGACCCGTCCGTCGTGGACGTCGAGGGTGTACGACTCGGGGGTGCCCTTGCCCGGGGCGAGGGCCAGCTCCACGTCGCCCGTGCGGGCGGGGACCTCGCCCCGGTAATGGATCTTCAGCTCCTGGGCGAGCAGTTGCCCCTCGTCGGCGAGCGTCCCGCTGCCGCGGGCCACGACGACCCCGCTGTCCGGGCCGGGGCGCCAGCCGGGGCCGCGGGCCGCGATGTGCTCGCGTACCGCTGGGATGGTGCGCGGGGCGGTGGAGAGCGGGTAGCTCCGGGTCGGCGAGGGGGCGGCCGAGGAGGGCGCGGGGGTGCGGGCGTTCGACGACTGTCCGGCGAGCCCGCTGTCGGAGCCTTCCGGCCAGACGACCACGGCGATCGTCGCGGCGGCCGCCGCGGTGAGAACCGCACCGGCCACGAGAGCGCCTCGTGAGGGCGACATCGTTCAGAAACCTCCGTCATTTACGGAAAACGAGGCAGAATCAGGGAGACAGCCGGGCATTCTCCTTGGAATACGGTTCGTCAGGCGATCCGAAACTCTCCCGTCCGGGTGAAGTTCGCGCATCTGTCGGACGTCCGTTGCCCCGCCTGGCTAGCTTTGAGGCACATTCGTCTCTCCCTTCACCCTGCATCTGCCTGGTCTCTCCGGCCGCTTCCCTCTCCAGGGTCACAGATGCCGTTGATCCGAGGAGCCCACGCTGACCAGGTCCAGCGAGTCCCGCGCCGGCCTCCCGGAGCAACTGTGCCAACCGGCCACCCGGACGGCCGTACCCGTCCAGAACTCCGCCGCCGAGCAGGCCCAGGTCCGTGTCCCGGGCCTCGACCGCTTCAACGCCGCGCCGTCCGCCGAGGCGGAGGCCGCCCTGCTGGAGTGCTGCGGCAGTCGCCGCTGGGCGCAGCGGCTGGCCGCCCACCGTCCCTTTCCCGATGTGGACTCGCTGCTGGCCGCGGCCGACGAGGCGGGCTACGACCTGGCCCCGGCGGATCTCTCCGAGGCGCTCACCGCCGAGGTCTCCCCCGGCCTGCACCACGCCGCTCCGCACTCCGCCCATCTGGCGCTGCAGGCCGCGCACGCCGCGTACGAGTCGCGTTTCGGCCATGTCTTCGTGATCTGTCTGGACGGCTTCGCCCCGGCCGAGCAGCCGGACCAGGTGCTCGCCGGGATCCGGGCCAGGCTGGCGCACGAACCCGACCAGGAGCGGGTGGTGACCGCGGAGGAGATGCGGCGACTCGCCCGGGGCCGCATCATCGAGCTGGTATCGGGTTCATAACGGAACGGGCTCGGTGAGGGCGGCCGACAGCCCTTTCTAGCCCGTCCGTGCCTGTTTGATTGCCACTTTGATCACACCGCGGGCCCCCGCGCGAACGAACCGACAAACCGTCGCTACGATGGCCGGGGCCGGTGGACCGTACCCGGCCGGGTCAGACCGACAGTCAAGCCGGCCGGCCCCAATCCCCGCTCCCGGAGGGTTCTTCCGTGCCGGCTGGAACGCTGTACCGCGGCCGGGAAGGCATGTGGTCCTGGGTGGCTCATCGAGTCACCGGTGTCCTCATTTTCTTCTTCCTGTTCGTACACGTCCTGGACACCGCTCTCGTCCGCGTCTCCCCCGAGGCCTACGACGACGTCGTGGCCACGTACAAGACGCCGATCGTCGCGCTCCTCGAATACGGCCTGGTGGCCGCGATTCTCTTCCACGCGCTGAACGGTCTCCGTATCGTCGCCGTGGACTTCTGGGCCAAGGGCCCGCGCTACCAGAAGCAGATGCTCTGGTCGGTCGTGGGCATCTGGGTCGTGCTGATGGTCGGGGCGCTGTACCCGGTCCTCGGCCACGCCGTACGCGAAGTATTCGGGAGCTGAGGCCAATGTCCACCGAGTCCTCCGCCGCGATCGGCTCCGTCGAGGGCGTCAGCCTCTACGACGTAGACAACCCGGCCCCGGTCATCGAGCCGCCGCGCAAGCGGACCGGCAAGACCCCCAAGGGTTCGCGCACCAACTTCGAGATGTACGCCTGGCTCTTCATGCGCCTGTCGGGCATCGTCCTGGTCGTCCTGGTCCTGGGCCACCTGCTGATCCAGCTGGTGCTGGACGGCGGCGTCTCCAAGATCGGCTTCGCCTTCGTGGCCGGCCGCTGGGCCTCGCCGTTCTGGCAGCTCTGGGACCTCGGGATGCTGTGGCTGGCCATGCTGCACGGCGCCAATGGTCTCCGTACGGTCATCAACGACTACGCCGAGCGGGAGAACACCCGCTTCTGGCTGAAGATGCTGCTGTACACCGCCACGGTGTTCACCGTCCTGCTGGGCACGCTGGTGATCTTCACCTTCGACCCGAACATCCGCTAGGCGCCGGGCCAGAGGGACCAGAGGAAATCATGCAGATCCACAAGTACGACACCGTCATCGTCGGCGCCGGCGGCGCCGGCATGCGCGCGGCCATCGAGTCCACGAAGCGCAGCCGCACCGCCGTGCTCACCAAGCTCTACCCGACCCGCTCCCACACGGGCGCCGCGCAGGGCGGCATGGCCGCCGCGCTCGCCAACGTGGAGGAGGACAACTGGGAGTGGCACACCTTCGACACGATCAAGGGCGGCGACTACCTGGTCGACCAGGACGCCGCCGAGATCCTGGCGAAGGAGGCCATCGACGCCGTTCTCGACCTGGAGAAGATGGGCCTGCCGTTCGGCCGTACGCCCAAGGGCGAGATCGACCAGCGCCGGTTCGGCGGTCACACCCGCAACCACGGTGAGGCCCCGGTCCGCCGCGCCTGCTACTCGGGCGACCGCACCGGCCACATGATCCTCCAGACGCTGTACCAGAACTGCGTCAAGGAGGGCGTGGAATTCTTCAACGAGTTCTACGTCCTGGACCAGCTGGTCGTCGAGGAGGACGGCGTCAAGAAGTCCGCCGGCGTCGTCGCCTACGAGCTGGCGACCGGCGAGATCCACGTCTTCCAGGCGAAGTCGGTCATCTATGCCTCGGGCGGCACCGGCAAGTTCTTCAAGGTGACGTCCAACGCGCACACCCTGACCGGTGACGGCCAGGCCGCCTGCTACCGCCGCGGTCTGCCGCTGGAGGACATGGAGTTCTTCCAGTTCCACCCGACGGGCATCTGGCGCATGGGCATCCTGCTGACGGAGGGCGCCCGCGGTGAAGGCGGCATCCTCCGCAACAAGGACGGCGAGCGCTTCATGGAGAAGTACGCGCCGGTCATGAAGGACCTCGCGTCCCGTGACGTCGTGTCCCGCTCCATCTACACCGAGATCCGTGAGGGCCGCGGCTGCGGTCCCGAGGGCGACCACGTCTACCTCGACCTCACGCACCTCCCGCCGGAGCAGCTGGACGCCAAGCTCCCGGACATCACCGAGTTCGCGCGCACGTACCTCGGCATCGAGCCCTACACGGACCCGATCCCGATCCAGCCGACCGCGCACTACGCCATGGGCGGCATCCCGACCAACGTCGAGGGCGAGGTGCTGGCCGACAACACCACCGTCGTCCCGGGTCTGTACGCCGCCGGCGAGGTCGCCTGTGTCTCCGTGCACGGCGCCAACCGGCTGGGCACCAACTCGCTGCTCGACATCAACGTCTTCGGGCGCCGTTCCGGCATCGCCGCCGCCGAGTACTCCGCGAAGCACGACTTCGTCGAGCTTCCCGAGAACCCGGCGCAGATGGTCGAGGACCAGGTCGAGCGGCTGCTCACCTCGACGGGCACCGAGCGGGTCGCGACGCTCCGTCTGGAGCTGCAGGAGTGCATGGACGCCAATGTGATGGTGTTCCGCACCGAGCAGACCATCAAGACGGCCGTCGACAAGATCGCCGAGCTGCGCGAGCGCTACCTCAACGTGTCCGTCCAGGACAAGGGCAAGCGGTTCAACACGGACCTCCTGGAGGCCATCGAGCTGGGCAACCTGCTCGACCTGGCCGAGGTCATGGCGACCTCCGCGCTGGCCCGCAAGGAGTCCCGCGGCGGTCACTACCGCGAGGACTTCCCGAACCGCGACGACGTCAACTTCATGCGCCACACCATGGCGTACCGCGAGGTCTCGGCCGACGGCACCGAGTCGATCCGACTCGACTACAAGCCGGTCGTCCAGACCCGCTACCAGCCGATGGAGCGTAAGTACTGATGGCTACCCCGACTCTGGACAAGGTCGAGGCGGAGTCCGCCGCCTCCCCGTACATCACGGTCACCCTCCGGATCCGCCGCTTCAACCCCGAGGTCTCCGACGAGGCCCAGTGGCAGGACTTCCGGATCGAGATCGACCCGAAGGAGCGTGTTCTCGACGCCCTTCACAAGGTCAAGTGGGACATCGACGGCACGCTGACGTTCCGCCGCTCCTGCGCCCACGGCATCTGCGGCTCCGACGCGATGCGGATCAACGGCAAGAACAGGCTCGCCTGCAAGACGCTGATCAAGGACGTCAACCCGGAGAAGCCGATCACGGTCGAGGCCATAAAGGGCCTCACGGTCCTCAAGGACCTCGTGGTCGACATGGACCCGTTCTTCCAGGCGTACCGCGATGTCATGCCCTTCCTCATCACCAAGGGGAACGAGCCGACCCGCGAGCGCCTGCAGTCCCCCGAGGACCGCGAGCGCTTCGACGACACCACCAAGTGCATCCTGTGCGCCGCGTGCACGTCCTCGTGCCCGGTGTTCTGGAACGACGGCCAGTACTTCGGCCCGGCGGCGATCGTCAACGCGCACCGCTTCATCTTCGACTCGCGCGACGAGGGCGGCGAGCAGCGCCTGGAGATCCTCAACGACCGTGACGGCGTGTGGCGTTGCCGCACCACCTTCAACTGCACGGACGCCTGCCCCCGTGGCATCGAGGTCACCAAGGCGATCCAGGAGGTCAAGCGGGCGCTGATCACGCGCCGCTTCTGACCGCCCCGGCAGTCGCATCCGGCCCCGTTCTCCGCAGTGATCCTGCGGGAGCGGGGCCTCTTGCTGCGCCGTGCGGGTCTTGGCGGTACGGTCGTGCGGAACCGGGCTCCGGTTCGCCGCCGCCGGCCCAGCAGGGTCCGGGGCGCACAGGTCTGATCGAGAGCGGGGAACGTTGAGCGATCCGAATCCGTACGCGGACGACTCATACAAGTGGGGGCCGGCTCCCCAGCAGCCGGGCAACCCGCCCACCGTCGCGGACGGCGCGGGACACCCCGGTCCGGGCGCCGCCCCGGCGTACGGCTACCCGCAGCCGCTGCCCGAGTCCGCGGCCCAGCCCGGCCCCGGCTACGGCTACCCGCAGGGCGTCGCGGCCCAGCCGACCATGCCCGGTCAGGGCTTCCCGCAGCCGCCGGGCGCCCAGCCCGGCACCGGCATGCCGGTCCTGACGCTCGGTGACATCGCCGTCATGCAGGACCAGATCGTGACCCCGTCCGGTCCGATGCCGCTCAAGGGCGCGGTGTGGACGGCGACGGACCTGACCCGTACCGAGGAGAAGATCCCGACGGTCGCGATCGTGCTGGCGATCGTCTTCGCGCTGTTCTGCCTGATCGGTCTGCTGTTCCTCCTGATGAAGGAGAAGCAGACGACCGGCTTCGTCCAGGTCTCGGTGACCAGCGGCGGCCGGCACCACTCGACGATGATCCCGGCAGCCGGCCAGGACACCTTCCCCATGGTGATGGCCCAGCTCAACACCGCCCGCGCGATGAGCATCTGACGGACACCCCGCCCCGGCCGCGCGAGCCGCTCCACGCCTGCGCCTCGCGCGTGTCCCGCGGGTGTCCCGCGCCGGGCGGCCGTCAGTCCCAGGCGGCGGCGCCCCGGTCCTCGGCGACCACCATGATGCGCCGCAGCATGTCGTTGAGCAGGGTGCGCTCGTCGGGGCCGAGTACGCCGAGCAGCCGGTACTCCTCGTGGCCGAGGACGTCCATCGCGCCCAGCCAGGTGGAGCGGCCCGTGTCGGTGAGCTCCACGTCGACCCGTCGGCGGTCGGTGGTGGAGGGGGTGCGGCGGACGAAGCCGCGCCGTTCGAGCGCGTCGAGCCGGCCGGTGACGGAGGCGGGCGCGAGGTCGAGGTCGGCGGCGAGTTCGGAGGGGGCCGCCTTCCCGCCGCGTCCGGCCAGTTTGTGGAGGGTGTCGAACTCCTGGCGGTCCAGGTCGAAGTCGACCAGGGACTGTTCGCGCACCCGGCGCAGATGGACGGAGAGCTTCTTCATGCGGGTCACCGCGCCCTCGACGTCGGGGTCCAGGCCGGGCAGGACGGGCTTCCAGCGCTCCACGTGTCCGTCGGTCCAGTCGCGTCGTTCCATGGGGAAATCGTACGCCGGTCCGCCAACTTCCCTTCGGAGCCAAATATTTCGTTGACGAATAGTTCGGTACCGAAATAAGTTCTCCCGCATGCCGCACCCCTTGCGCACGCGCGCCTTCCGCCTGCTCTTCATCGGCCGCACCCTCTCGCTCATCGGCGACGCCGTCATCCCCACCGCCCTCTCCCTGGCCGTCTATCTGGCCACCGGCTCCACCGGGGCGCTCGCCCTGGTGCTGGGCTGCGCGATGGTCCCCAAGCTGCTCCTGCTGCCACTGGGCGGCGTCGTGGGCGACCGCTTCAACGCCCGCACCGTCGCGCTCACCACGGACCTCGTACGGTGTGCGACCCAGCTCTTCGTCGGCGCGGAGCTGCTCGGCGGCTCCCCCGCGCTCTGGCAGATCGCGCTCGCCGAGGCGGTCGGCGGCGCCGCCGGGGCGTTCGCGATGCCCACCGCCTCACCGCTGATCCGCGGCACCGTGGCGGAGTCCGGGCTGCTGCGCGCCAACTCCCTGATGGCGGTGGTCAACAGCGCCACCCGGCTCGGCGGCCCGGCCCTCGCCGGGCTGCTGATCCTCACCGCGGGACCGGGCTGGGCCTTCGTGCTGGACGGCGCCACTTTCGCGGTGAGCGCCGCACTGCTGTCCGCCGTCGAGGTCCGGCACGTACCCGTCCCCCGGCGCTCGCTGCTCACCGACCTCAAGGAGGGCTGGGGCGAGGTCCGCAGCCGTGACTGGTACTGGACGAGCCTGATCGGGCACGCCACCTGGAACGGCGCGGCGGCCGTCCTGATGACCGTCGGCCCGGCGCTCTTCCTCCGGGAGCTGGGCGGCAAGGGCGTCTGGGTCGCCCTCCTCCAGACCGGCGCGGTCGGCCTGCTCCTGGGCTCGCTGCTGGCCGGCCGGGCCCGCCCCCGCCGCCCGATACTGGTGGCCAACCTGGGCCTCGCCACGTACGCCCTGCCGCTCGGCCTGCTGGCCGCCCACGCGCCCGTCGCGCTCACCATCGCCGCGTACGGCGTCGCCCAGGCCGGTCTCGGCTTCCTCGGCCCGGTCTGGGACAGCTCGGTCCAGTCGGCCGTACCGGCACACGCGCTGGCCCGGGTCACCTCGTACGACTGGCTGCTCTCCCTCGGCGCGATGCCGCTCGGCTACGCCCTGGCCCCGCTCGCGGCCTCGGCCTGGGGTGCCGAAGTGCCCCTGGCCATCGCCGCGGTGGCCGTCGGCGTGGCCTGCCTGGGGACGGCGGCGGTGCCGGGCGTACGGCGCTTCGGGGCGCCGGACAAGCAGCCGGAGCGAGCCGCCGGACTCCCCGCTTGAACATGTTCAATTTCAGGTCTACAGTCCATGACAACAGCTTTTGAACGCGTTCAAGGGAGGGTGGGGCATGGACCTCACTGTTGTCGCGTACGTCATCTACCTGCTGATCAGCGTGGCGCTGACCGTCTGGGTCGCGCGCACGCTCAGCCGCAACGGCAAGGTGTTCCTCGCCGATGTACTGCACGGGAACGAGAAGCTCGCCGATGCCGTCAACCACCTGCTGGTGGTCGGCTTCTACCTGGTCAACCTGGGCTTCGTCACCCTCTACCTGAGGAACTCCGACGGTGTCACCGACGCCCGCGGGCTCTTCGAGGCACTGTCGGTGAAGCTCGGCGTCGTACTGCTCGTCCTCGGCGTCATGCACCTCGGCAACGTCTATGTGCTCAACAAGATCCGCCGCCGGGGCCTGATGGAGCGTGAGCAGACCCCGCCGGTGGCCCCGCAGGGCTGGACGGGACCGGCCACCGGTCCGTGGGCGGCGCCCGCCCCGAGGGCCTGAGCCCCATGACGGGCGGACCGGGCGGGCAGCGGCTCCCCGTGGAGCGCCTGACGGTGCTGTACGACGCGCGGTGCCCGCTCTGCCTGCATCTGCGGCAGTGGCTGATGAAGCAGCGTCAGCTCGTCCCGCTCGACCTCGTCCCGGCGGCCTCCGAGGAGGCGCGCCGCCGCTTCCCCGGGCTCGACCACGCCGGGACGCTGGACGAGATCACGGTGATCGGCGACCGGGGGCAGATCTACCGCGGGACCTCCGCATGGATCGTCTGCCTCTGGGCGCTGGCCGAGCACCGGCCCAGGGCCCACTGGCTGACCACCCCGGCGGGCCGCCCGTTCGCCCGGGCCACCGTGCTCGCCGCCGCGAAGTACCGGTCCCTGACCGCGCCGCCGTGCGGCCGGGACGGGGACGGGGGCGGCGCCTGTACGGTCCCCGGACCCGCGGGCTGACCACGCCGGATACCCTCGGGTCTGTGGTGAAGGAAGTGAAGGACGTGAAGGAAACCAAGGCTCCCAAGAGCGAGCAGACCCGCACACTCATCCTCGAAACGGCGCTCCGGCTCTTCCAGGAACGCGGTTACGACAAGACGACGATGCGGGCCATCGCCCAGGAGGCCGGCGTCTCCGTGGGGAACGCCTACTACTACTTCACGAACAAGGAACACCTCGTCCAGGGCTTCTACGACCGGCTCGCGGCCGAGCACGCGGCGGCCGTGCAACCGGTCCTGGACGGCGACAAGGACCTCGCGGTGCGCATGCGCGGGGTCCTTCTCACCTGGCTGGACGTGGCGGAGCCGTACCACCGCTTCGCCGCCCAGTTCTTCAAGAACGCCGCCGACCCGGAGAGCCCGCTCAGCCCGTTCTCGGCGGAGTCGGTCGCGGCCCGCGAGGCGGCGATCTCCATCCACCGGCAGTGCCTGGCCGGGTCCGACGCCAAGACCGATCCCGAACTGGCCGAGCTGTTGCCGCAGTTGATGTGGCTGATGCAGATGGGCCTGGTGCTGTACTGGGTGTACGACCGCACCGAGCACACCGCACGCAGCCGCCGCCTGGTCGAGCGCTCCGCCCCGATCGGCGCCCGCGCCATCGCGCTCTCCCGGTTCCGGGTGCTGCGGCCGCTGGTGCGGCAGGTCCACGAGGTGCTGGAGGAGTTCCTGCCCGGCGCCGCGAAGCCGAAGAGCGGGGAACGGTCCGAGGAATCGGCCTGATCCAAACGAAAGACCCCAGGGCCCGCCGGCCGGGAGCCGGTGGCGGGAGGACGACGGGGGCGGCCGTCCGGCAGATGCCGGTACGACCGCCCCCGCTGTTGTGTGCGGCGGAGCGTCAGATCCGCTTCAGCTCCCAGAGCCGCCAGATGCCGGTGCCGTCCGAGAGGTACTGCGAGCCGGAGACGTCCGTCGTGCTGACGACGTAGTCCTTCTTCTGCCACAGCGGGACCAGCGGCACGTCCTCGCCGACCTGCGCCTGGAGCTCCTTGAAGTCGGCCGCGGTGCGTCCGCGGTCGCCGTACTGGAGCGTGGAGCCGATCAGGCTGTCCACCTTCTTGCTGGAGTAGCCGTTGTGGAGGCTGTTGTTGCGGCCGACGAGCGGCTGGCTGAAGGTGTCGGGGTCCGGGTAGTCGGGGAGCCAGCCGATCGTGTACGCGTCGTACTTGCCGGCCGCGTACTCCTTCTGGAACTTCGTCCACTCCACGGCGTGCAGCTCGATCTTGAACAGCCCGTCCTCCTCCAGCTGGCGGCGGATCTCTTCGGCTTCCTTCGCCTGCGTCTCGTCGCCGCCGCGGTAGCCGAAGTCGACCTTGACCGGCGTCTGCACGCCGGCGTCCTTCAGCAACTGCTTGGCGCGCGCCGGGTCGGGCGTCGGGTAGGCGTCGAAGAACGGCGTGCTGTGCCCGATGTACCCCTGCGGGATCAGCGAGTAGAGCGGTTCGACCGTGCTCTTGTAGATGTTGCTCACCAGCGGCCCGCGGTCGATGATCGAGGCGATGGCCTGCCGGACCTTCTTGTCGGCCAGCGGTGTCCCGGGCCGGACATTGAAGACGAGGTTGCGGATCTCGGCGCTGTCCGCCTCGGTGACGCGCAGGTCGGGGTCGCCGGGGTTCAGCTCGGCGAGCGTGGCCGGCGGCAGTTCGCGGTGGGTGACGTCGAGCTGCTTGGCGTTCCAGGCGGCCAGGAGATCACTGGACTTCTGGTAGTAGTGCACGGTGACCGGGACGCCCTCCTTCTTCACCGCGCCCTTGTACCGGGTGTTGGGGATCAGCTCCGCGATCTCGCCCGACCGGTACGACTTCAGGACGTACGGTCCCGAGCCGTCGACCGTGTTCCCCTTGCGGAGCTTGTCGGCCGGGTACGACTCGCGGTCGACGATCGAACCGGCTCCGGTAGCGAGCTTCTGCGGGAAGGTCGCGTCGCGCGAGGTGAGGTTGAAGGTGACCGTGCGGCCGTCGGCCACCACGTTCTTCAGGCTCGGGAACAGCACCCACGGACCGACGTCCGTCTTGATCCTGATCATGCGCTCGATGGAGTACTTGACGTCCTCGGCGGTGATCTTCCGGCCGTTGGAGAAGGTCAGGTCGTCACGCAGCTTGCACTGGTACGTCTGGAGCTTCTGGCCGATGAACCCGCAGCTCTCGGCCGCGTCGGGCTCGGGGACCACCGCCCCGGACTTGAACGTCATGAGCGACTGGTAGATGTTGCTGTACATCGCCCAGGAACCCGCGTCGTACGCGCCTGCCGGGTCGAGCGACGTGACCACGTCCGTCGTGCCGACGGCTACCGGGTCCTTCTTCACCTCGTCCGAGGGAAGCAACTGCCAGGCGACGACGCCTGCGATGACCAAAACCGCGAGAATCGCGAGAATCCGTAGCCGGATCGACCGCATTGCCGTGCTCTCCCTTACCAGCCCCACCTCGGCGTTGCGCTCAGATACGCAGATCACCGCATGCTCGCGATCAGCCAATCACACGATTTTCACATCTGGAAGAGCAAAACTGTGACTCATAGCCTTTTGTTCGGCAGTTGAAACCTTGGGTGCATCTGTACGTCCGAAACCGGTTGTCGACGGAGAGTCACGCCCGCAGTGAGGCCAGCTCCACGACGGTGATGTCGGACGGTGCGCCGACCCGTACCGGCGGGCCCCAGGCGCCCGCGCCCCGTGAGACGTACAGCTGGGTGTCGCCGTAGCGGTCGAGCCCGGCGCCGGTGGGATTGGCCAGATCGGCGATGAAGTTGCCGGGCCAGAGCTGGCCGCCGTGGGTGTGGCCGGAGAGCTGGAGGTCCACGCCGTGGGCGACCGCGTCGTGGATGACGACGGGCTGGTGGGCCAGCAGGACGGCGGCGCGGGTACGGTCCCGGTCGCCGAGCGCACGGGCGAAATCGGGACCCTGCTCTTCGCTCTCCCCGGCGATGTCATTGACGCCGGCAAGATCGAATCCATCGATCTCCACCCGGTCGTTCTCCAGCGGGTGAAGACCCAACTCCTTTACGTGATCCACCCATTGGGCGGCGCCGGAGTAGTACTCATGATTTCCGGTGACGAAGAAATTCCCGTGCCGGGCCTTCAGCCGGGCGAGCGGCTCCGCGGCCGGCCCGAGGTCCGCGACGGTTCCGTCGACGAGGTCGCCCACGACGGCGACCAGATCCGGCTGGGTCCGGTTGATCGTGTCGACGATCCGCTGGGTGTGGGCGCGGCCGAGGATCGGGCCGAGGTGGATGTCGCTGACGACGGCGATCCGGAAGCCGTGCGCGGAGCGGGGCAGCTTGGCCAGCGGGACGGTGATCCGCTTGACCCCCGGTCCGCGCAGCACTCCGTAGGTACCGAGGCCGACCGTGCCGAGCCCCGCGACGGCGGCGGCCCCACCGACGGCCCGCGCGACGAACAGCCGCCGGCTGGGTGCGTCGGGGCGGGGCGGGGCGGGGGCTTCGGCGACGAGGGTGGCCGGGGCGGCGGAAGTCCCCGCGCCCGGCGTATCCGCGGCGGGGTTCGAGTGGTCTGCGTCGTTTGCACGGCTTGCCGGACCTGCGTCGTTCACGCCGTCCGCCGACGCCGTGTCCGCGTCGTCCGGCCGCCCCGCCCGGCGCGCCAGTACCCGGCGCAGAACCGGCCGTACCGCCTCGCCCACCAGCAGAGCCAGCGTGAGGTACAGCACGGCGGCCAGCCACAGATAGCCCGGCCAGGCCAGTACCCGCTGGAGCCAGAAGGGCGCGCCCGCGCGGCCGGAGACCAGCGCGCCGACGCTCAGCAGCGGCAGTACGTACGCGGCCACCGTGCCGGCCCTGCGCATCGCGCTGCCCTCGGCCGTCGTGTCACCGACGAGGCGGCGCCACAGATAGCGGTGCACGCCGGCCAGCAGCGCGAGCACGACGATCACCATCACCACGAGACCGGCCACTGCCACTCGCTCTCCTCGGCCTGCCGTACGGCCTGTTATGCGCGCTCGCGGCGCAGGGCCTTGACGCCACGGAACCCGATCACTCCAACTGCCGTCCCCAGGAGAAAGGACGTGATGGCGAGCAGCAGATGCACCCAGAAGTACGCAGTCGGGTCACCCGCGTCGTCGAAGGCGAGTCCGCTGCCGTCCTTCCACAGGTTCTTGACGAAAGTGATCCAGATGAACCAGCTCCACACCCCGAAGGCGAGCAGGAACCAGGAGACGGGGCGGCTGAGCTTCATGGACTCAGTATCTCCGCAGCGCTCCGGCAGAGCCGCCCGGGGTGGGCTGTCCCGGCGGTACGCCCGGCGGGTCAAACCGTCCACACCCATTTTCATATCTTCTCCCTGTACGTTTCCGACCGTGCCTGCTCTCAAAAAGACCGCTCTGACGGTCATCTCTGCCGCCTTGTTGTCCACTTTTGTTGTCAGCCCGGCGTCGGCGGTCGGCAAGGACGCCTCCGACGAACAGCCGAAGCCGCCCGCGGGCATGTCCAAGGTCGGCGGCGAACTGCTGGGCCGGGCCGGTACGCAGGTCAAGCTGGGACCGGACGCCCCGGTGCTGCCGAAGGACCTCACGGGCAGGTCCTGGATCGTCGCGGACGCGGAGAGCGGCCAGGTCCTCGCCTCGCACAACCCGCACTGGCGGCTGCCTCCCGCCTCCACCCTGAAGATGCTCTTCGCGGACACCGTGATGCCCGCGCTCCAGCCGAAGACCCAGAAGTACACGGTCAAGGACGAGGACCTCGCCAACCTCGGCGAGGGCAGCAGCCTGGTCGGCGTCAAGGAGAAGCTCACCTACACGGTCCACGACCTGTGGCTCGGGGTGTTCCTGCGGTCGGGCAACGACGCGGTGCACGTGCTGTCCTCGATGTACGGCGGCGTCCCCAAGACCGTGGACGCGATGCAGTCGCACGCCGAGGAGTTGCAGGCGCTCGACACGAAGGTGGTGTCGCCCGACGGGTACGACGCACCCGACCAGGTCTCCAGCGCGTACGACCTGACGCTGTTCGCCCGCAGCGGGCTGCAGAAGGCGGACTTCCGGGAGTACTGCTCGACGGCCGACGCGCAGTTCCCCGGCGCGGAGAAGAACGGCAAGCGCGAGAGCTTCGGCATCCAGAACACCAACAAGCTGCTCACCGGCGCCGGCGGCGTCGAGCCGTACAAGGGCATCGCGGGCGTCAAGAACGGCTACACCACGCACGCCGGCAACACCTTCACCGGCGTCGCCGAACGCGACGGCAAGGTGCTGCTCGTCACCGTCATGAACCCGTCGTCCGAAAAGCCCCACGCCGTCTACGACGAAGCCGCCGACCTGCTCGACTGGGGCTTCGACGCGAGCGGCAAGGTGACCCCGGTCGGCGAGCTGGTGCCGCCGAAGTCGGCCGCCACCGGCACCGGGTCCGGCAAGGGATCGACGGCCACGCCCGGGAATGACGAGGGGCAGAACGGCCCCGCGCAGAGCGCGAAGGCCGCCGCGTCCGAGGGTGGCGGCGCAGGAGGCGCCGGGATCGCGCTGGGCATCGCCGCGGGGGTCGTGGTGCTGCTGGCCGGCGCGGCGTTCCTGGTCAACCGGCGCTGGCCGCTGCCGGACCTGGTCCGTCGCCTCCCGCGCCGCTGACCGGCCCGGACGGTTCTTCGGTGGCCTCGCCCTCGGCGTCGCCGGCCTCCTCGCTGTTCTGCGTCGCCGTCCAGGCGGCGCAGAACAGCAGCAGCTTCGCCGAGAGGTTGATCCACAGCAGCAGCGCGACCGGCACCCCGAAGGCGCCGTACATGCTCTTCGACGCCACGCCCTTCATGTAGCTGCCGAGCAGCAGCTTGAGCAGTTCGAAGCCGATCGCGCCGAGCGCTCCGGCGACCAGCAGCCGGTGCCGCGGCGGCTCGACGCCGGGCAGCAGGGTCAGCAGATAGAGCAGCAGCAGGAATCCGGCGAGCGCCGCCACCAGCAGGGTGGCCACCTGGAGCACCACACCGCCGGCGCCGCGGTCCGAGATGCCGAGCAGCTCCGCCGTCCAGCCGACGGCGACGGAGCCGGCCGACGACACGGCCAGCGTCGCGAGCACCGCCCCGCCGAGCCCCAGCAGCAGCCCGGTGTCCTTGAGTTTGCGCACGACCGGATTGCCCAGGCTCACGTCGTCCAGGTCCCAGACGGCACGCAGGCAGTCCCGCATCGAGCCGATCCAGCCGATGCCGGTGAAGAGCAGCACCGCACCGGCCACCACACCCACCGTGCCCGCGTGGGCCACCAGATTCCCGATGCCGAGCTGGTCGGAGATGCCCGGCACCTGCTCGGCGAGCTTGTCCTCGATCTTGTGGAGCTGCTCGGTGGAGAGCAGCGCGGCGCCGATCGCCGCACCGACCGCGATCAGCGGGAAGAGCGCCAGGAAGCTGATGAAGGTGATCGCGGCGGAGAGCCTGGCCCAATGGACCCGCTCCAGCGTCTCGTAGGAGCGCCAGGCGTGCGTCGTCATCAGCCGGGAGACGATCGGCCCGATGACGGGGAGGTTCTTGAGCCAGTCCATGACGTACGACTACCCTCCCCGGCCCGGAAAACCGAAACCGGCCCTGTTGCCGTACGGGCTGACACTTCTTCAATCACCCATATCGGTGAGTGTTGTAACAAATACCTCGAAAGGGTTTTCCCGGGCGATACGGTCACCGTCATGTCTGTCGACACCGTGTCCCTGACCGGCTGGGGCCGCACCGCCCCGACGACCGCCGTGCGTTTCCGCCCCCGTTCGTACGAGGAGGCGGCGGCGACGGTACGCGGCTGCGGGCCCCGCGGCTCCATCGCCCGGGGCCTCGGCCGGGCGCACGGCGACGCGGCCCAGAACGCGGGCGGCTCCGTCCTCGACATGACCGCGCTCAACCGGATCCGCACCGTGGACGCCGCCGCCGGGCTCGTGGTCTGCGACGCCGGGGTCAGCCTGCACCGGCTGACGGAGGTCCTGCTGCCGCTCGGCTGGTTCGTCCCGGTCACGCCCACGACCCGGTACGTCACCGTGGGCGGCGCGGTCGGCGCCGACATCCACGGTCACAACCAGCACATCTCGGGCTCCTTCTCCCGGCATGTCCAGGAGCTGGAACTGCTGAGTGCCGAGGGCGAGATCCGCACCGTACGCCCCGGCACCGCGCTCTTCGACGCGACCGCGGGCGGCCTCGGCCTGACGGGGGTGATCCTCTCGGCCACGCTCCGGTGCCACCGCGTCACCAGCTCATGGATGTCGGTCGACACCGAACGCGCCGTGGACCTGGACGACCTGCTGGAACGGCTCGGCGCCGGGGACCACCGCTACCGCTACTCGGCCGCCTGGATCGACCTCCGCGCCCGCGGCCGGGCCACGGGGCGCTCCGTACTCACCCGGGGGGAGCACGTACCCCGGTACGCGCTACCGGCGCGCGCCCGGCGCACACCGCTCTCGTTCCGCCCGGGGCCGCTGCCGGCCGCCCCCGCCCTCGTGCCGGAGGCGCTGCTGGGCGGCGCCCCGGCCGCCCTGCTCAACGAGGTGCGGTACCGCGGCGCGCCCAGGTACCGGATCGGTGAACTCCAGCGGCTCGCCGCGTTCTTCCACCCCCTGGACGGCCTGCCGCACCGCAACCGGATCCATGGGCGGGCCGGATCCGTGCGGTACCAGTTCGCCGTCGGCCACGGCCGGGAGGAGACGCTGCGCCGGATCGTGCACCGGATCTCCCGGCGGCGCTGGCCGACGACGAACGCCGTGCTCAAACGGTTCGGCGCCGGGGACCCCGGCTGGCTGTCGTTCCCGGTGCCCGGCTGGACGCTCGCCCTCGACCTGCCCGCCGCCCTGCCCGGCCTGGCCGGATTCCTGGACTCGCTGGACGAGGAGGTGGCGGCGGCCGGCGGCCGGGTCTGTCTGGCGAAGGACTCCCGGCTCCGGCCGGAGCTGCTGGCCGCGATGTATCCGAGGCTGGCCGACTTCCGGTCGCTCCGTGCCGAGCTGGACCCGGCCGGGGCCTTCCGCTCGGACCTGTCCCGCCGTCTGTCGCTCTGACGCCGCCTCCCTCGACCTCCCACACCCGAACCGCCCACGTCTGAAAGGGGTGTCTTCGTGAAGGACGCCTTCGGAGCCCCGCAGTCCCTGCTCGTCCTCGGCGGCACGTCGGAGATCGCGCTGGCCACCGCCCGGCGGCTGATCGCCCTGCGGACCCGTACGGTCCGGCTGGCCGGGCGCCCCGGCCCCGCCCTCGAAGCGGCCGCCGCCGAACTGCGCGCCCGCGGCGCAGACGTCCGTACGGTCGGCTTCGACGCCCTGGACGCCGAGTCGCACGAGACCGCCCTCGGCGAGATCTTCGCCGAGGGCGACATCGACATGGTGCTGCTCGCCTTCGGCATCGCCGGCGACCAGGGCCGCGACGAGGAGGAGCCGCTCGCCGCGGTCCGGGTCGCCCAGACCAACTACACCGGGGCCGTCTCCGCCGGGCTGGTGTGCGCCGGCGCACTCCAGGCGCAGGGGCACGGCTCGCTGGTGGTGCTCTCCTCGGTGGCGGGTGAACGCGTACGCCGTGCCGACTTCATCTACGGGTCCAGCAAGGCGGGTCTGGACGCGTTCACGCAGGGGTTGGGGGACGCGCTGCACGGGACCGGGGTGCATGTGATGGTCGTGCGCCCCGGCCTCGTACGCCCGGAGCCGGCCCCGGAGCCGGCCCCGGAGACGGCCCCGGAGACGGTGCCTGCCGCGCGGGCCGCGTCGCCGTCGCCCGCGCCGGCCCGGGGCGGGGTGGCGCTGCTCGCGTCGGCCCGGATCACCGCGGCACGGTCGGCCTCGGCCCGGTTCGCCTCGGCGCCGCTGGAGGCGCCGTCCCTGACCACGACGCCGGACGCGGTCGCGGAGGCCATCGTGACGGGGCTGCGGCGGCGTTCGGAGACGGTGTGGGTGCCCGGGTCGCTGCGTGCGGTGATGTCGGCGCTGCGGCACGTGCCGCGCCCGCTGTTCCGGCGCCTGCCGCTCTGAGCCGGCGGCGCCGGGGTGGTACGGGGGTCGCTCAGGGGTGCAGGGAGGGCTCGTCCACGGAGGAGCCGCCCTGCGCGGGCACCGCGGGGGCGCTGCCCCCGGCTTCGAACGGGAACTCGTTGATCTTGCGCCAGACGCTGTCCGAGCCCTGCTCGTACAGCGCGAAGGAACCGCAGGTCCAGGCCGCCTCGTAGTCGGCCAGCTCGGCGTACGCCCGGTCCATCGCCTCCTCGGCGATGTCGTGCGCCACGGTCACATGCGGGTGGTACGGGAACTGGAGCTCACGGACCAGCGGCCCGGAGGCGTCCCGGACCCGCTTCTGCAGCCAGGTGCAGGCCGAGGCGCCCTCGACGACCTGGACGAAGACGACCGGCGAGAGGGGACGGAAGGTCCCCGTGCCGGACAGCCGCATCGGGAAGGGGCGGCCGCCCGTCGCGATCTGGGCGAGGTGCGCCTCGATCGCGGGCAGGTCGGCCGCCTCGGCCTCGGTCGGCGGGAGAAGGGTGACGTGGGTGGGAATGCCGTACGCGGCAGGGTCCCCGAAGCTCGCGCGCCGCTCCTGGAGCAGGCTGCCGTAGGGCTCCGGGACCGCGATCGAAACGCCGAGCGTTACGGTCCCCACGTCGTCCTCCTCAATGCTCGATGGCCGATGGCCTGCTTTCGGCCATCCACCGGGTTCAGCTTCCCGTCGCCAGTGTGACGCCTGCGGCAGCGAAACCGCCAGGGTCCTTGGACTCAGTGCTTCGCGGGCAGAAAGCCCATCCGGTCGTACGTCCGGGCCAGGGTCTCGGCCGCGACGGCACGGGCCTTCTCCGCGCCCTTGGCCAGGATCGAGTCCAGCGTCTCCGGGTCGTCCAGATATTCCTGCGTACGGGTCCGGAACGGTGTGACGAACTCGACCATGACCTCGGCGAGGTCGGTCTTGAGCGCACCGTAGCCCTTGCCCTCGTACTTCTGCTCCAGATCCGCGATACCGGTGCCCGTGAGTGTCGAGTAGATGCTCAGCAGATTGCTGACGCCGGGCTTCTCGGCCCGGTCGAAGCGGATCACCGTGTCGGTGTCGGTGACCGCGCTCTTCACCTTCTTGGCGGTGGTCTTCGGCTCGTCCAGAAGGTTGATCAGGCCCTTCGGGGTGGCCGCCGACTTGCTCATCTTCGCCGACGGGTCCTGGAGGTCGTAGATCTTCGCCGTCTCCTTGAGGATGTACGGGTCCGGCACGGTGAACGTGTCGCCGTAGCCGGCGTTGAACCGCTCGGCCAGATTGCGGGTCAGTTCGAGGTGCTGGCGCTGGTCCTCGCCGACCGGGACCTGGTCGGCCTGGTACAGCAGGATGTCGGCCACCATCAGCATCGGGTAGGTGAAGAGACCGACCGTGGTGCGGTCGGCGCCCTGCTTGGCGGACTTGTCCTTGAACTGCGTCATGCGCGAGGCCTCGCCGAAGCCGGTGAGGCAGTTCATGACCCAGCCGAGCTGCGCGTGCTCGGGGACGTGGCTCTGGACGAAGAGCGTGCAGCGCTCCGGGTCGAGACCTGCGGCGAGGAGCTGGGCGACGGCGAGCCTGGTGTTGGCGCGCAGCTCCGCGGGGTCCTGCGGGATGGTGATCGCGTGCAGGTCCACGACCATGTAGAAGGCGTCGTGGGAGTCCTGCAGCGCCACCCACTGGCGGACCGCGCCGAGGTAGTTGCCGAGGTGGAACGAGCCTGCGGTGGGCTGGATTCCGGAGAGCACACGGGGGCGTTCAGAGGCCATGGAACTCATTGTCTCAGGTACGGGCAGCAGGCCCCGACCGGCCTGGCGCGCCGGGAAATACAGGTTTCCTCGCCGCTGATCCGACCAACGATACAAAGTGGGCACCACCCCCGCCCGCCCCACGACGAACGGAGATCCCGTGTCGACCACGGAAACCGCCATCGCCTCCGCCGAGGCGCACAGCGCGCACAACTACCATCCGCTGCCCGTCGTCGTCGCCACGGCGGAAGGGGCCTGGATGACCGACGTCGAGGGCCGCCGCTACCTCGACATGCTCGCCGGCTACTCGGCGCTCAACTTCGGACACGGCAACCGGCGCCTGATCGACGCGGCCAAGGCACAGCTGGAGCGGGTGACGCTCACCTCACGTGCTTTCCATCACGACCGGTTCGCCGACTTCTGTACGCAGCTCGCCGAGCTGTGCGGCATGGAGTCGGTGCTGCCGATGAACACCGGGGCGGAGGCCGTGGAGACCGCGGTGAAGACGGCCCGCAAGTGGGGGTACCGGGTGAAGGGCGTCCCGGACGGCATGGCGAAGATCATCGTCGCCGCGAACAACTTCCACGGCCGGACCACCACGATCATCAGCTTCTCCACGGACCCGGAGGCGCGGGAGGACTTCGGCCCGTACACGCCGGGGTTCGAGATCGTGCCGTACGGGGATCTCACGGCGCTCCGGGAGGCGATGACCGAGAACACCGTGGCGGTGCTGATGGAGCCGATCCAGGGCGAGGCCGGGGTGCTGGTGCCGCCGCCCGGCTATCTCCCCGGGGTGCGGGCGCTCACCCGCGAGCGGAACGTGCTGTTCATCGCGGACGAGATCCAGTCGGGCCTGGGCCGGACCGGCCGGACCTTCGCCTGTGAGCACGAGGGCGTGGTGCCGGACATGTACGTGCTCGGCAAGGCGCTGGGCGGCGGGGTGGTGCCGGTGTCGGCGGTGGTCTCGTCGCAGGACGTGCTCGGGGTGTTCCGGCCCGGTGAGCACGGTTCGACGTTCGGCGGCAATCCGCTCGCCTGCGCGGTCGCGCTGGAGGTCATCGCGATGCTGCGCACCGGCGAGTTCCAGCAGCGGGCGGCCGAGCTGGGCGAGCACCTGCACCAGGAGCTCGGGCTGCTGGTGGGCGGCGGCGCGGTGCAGGAGGTGCGCGGCCGCGGGCTGTGGGCGGGGGTCGACATCGCCCCGAGCCACGGCACCGGCCGGGAGATCTCCGAGAAGCTGATGGATCGCGGGGTGCTGGTCAAGGACACCCATGGCTCGACGATCCGGATCGCCCCGCCGCTGGTGATCAGCAAGGAGGACCTGGACTGGGGCCTCGAACAGCTCCGGGCCGTGCTGCGCGGCTGAGCCCCGGGCGGCCGGGCGGGCCGGGGGCCGTCCGCCCGGCCCGCCCTGGCAGACTCCGCACCGTGAGACCCGACCTGACACAGCTGCGCGACCTGATCGAGGAGTCACCGGGGTTCGGCCGCGGGCCCGCGGGCGGCGTGCCGCAGGCCCTGATCCGCGAGGCCGAGGCGCGCGTCGGGCCGCTGCCGCCGTCGTACCGGTGGTGGCTGGCCGAGTACGGCCACGGACGGGCCGGGAACGCGGACATCGCCACGGTGGCGCCCGGCGGGTCCGGCGGGTCCGGCGGGTCCGGCGGGTCCGGCGGGTCCGGCGACGACTCGGCGGGCGATCCGGCGGGCGATCCGGCGGGCGAGATGTACGAGGCCGTCACCGCGGGCTGGCGGCGGGACGGCGAGCGGCTCTGCTTCGCCGTCGAGCCGGACTGCGGCGACGAGTTCCGCTTCGCCCTGGACCGGGCGGGCGAGGACGGGGAGTACCCGGTGCTCGGGCGGGACGGCACGGACGGGTGCGAGTACCCGGTCGCGGAATCCTTCGCCGGGTTCCTGACCGTCCGGGCGGCGCTGTCGCGCGGCCTGCGGGACGGCCCCAATCCGGCGGTCGCCCGGCTGTGGCGGTCGACGCCCGGTGTGCTGCTCGACAACGGCGTGCACGTCTACGGCCCGCACCTGATCCAGGAACGCAACGAGACCTTCGAGGTGCCCCGGTACGGGCCCGGCTGGGTGCTGGTCGGGGACGACAGCGGCGGCGACGGGCTCTTCATGCGCCGCCACGGCCGCGACCGCACCACCCTGTACCGGCTGGGCCTGGGCGCGGCTGGCGAGGACATCGGGGCGGCGGGCGAGCCGGTCACGGACGATCTGCTCGGCTGGCTGCGCGCGGGCGGGCCGCTGCCCGGCTGAGCGGCGGTCCGGCCGAGCGGCAGTCCGGCCGGCTGAGTGGCGGTCCGGCCGGCTGAGTGGCGGTCCGGCCGGCTGAGTGGCGGTCCGGTCGGCTGAGCGGCGGTCCGGTCGGCTGAGCGGCGGTCTAGAGGATGACGTGCGGCAGGAAGCGGGCGTACTCGTCCGTGACCGGGCCGGCCGATTCGCGGATGCCGAGCCCGGCCGCCTCGTCCTCCACGACCCATGCGCCCAGCACCACGCGGTTGCCGTCGAAGTCCGGCAGCGGTGCCAGCTCCTGGTAGCAGCAGGGCTCGTCCCGCAGCACCACGGGGCTTCCCGGCTCATGGATCGTGACGCCGTCGCCCTCGCGGCCGAGCAGCGGCTTGGCGACGTAGCCGCGGCCCCCGTCGCCCGGGTCCGCCGCGAGTCCGCGGGGACCGTCGAGGTAGGAGGGCAGCAGGTTCGGGTGGCCCGGGTAGAGCTCCCAGAGGATCGCCAGCAGCGCCTTGTTGGACAGCAGCATCTTCCAGGCGGGCTCGATCCAGCAGGTGGTGCCCGTACCGCCGCCGTTGTCGAGGGTGTCGAGCACATGCGGGCCGAACCGGTCGGTCGCCAGCCACTCCCACGGATACAGCTTGAAGCAGCTCCGGATGAACCGGAGCCGGTCGTCGACGAACCGCCCGCTCAGCCGGTCCCAGCCGATCTGCTCGACGGAGAGCGCCTCCGTCCCGATGCCGGCCTGTTCCGCGGTCTCGCGCAGATACGCGACCGTCATCAGGTCCTCGCCCAGCTCGTCGCCGTCGGAGTGCGCGAAGTGCAGCGGCCCCGGCGGCAGCAGGGGTGCCTGGCGTCTCCAGGCCGCGACGAGCCGTTCGTGCAGCGAGTTCCACTGGTCGGCGCCCGGGAAGCGGTCCTCCATCCAGAACCACTGGGCGCTCGCGGCCTCCACCAGGGAGGTGGGGGTGTCCGCGTTGTACTCCAGCATCTTCGCCGGTCCGGTGCCGTCGTAGCGCAGGTCGAACCGGCCGTACAGGGAAGGCAGTTCGGCCCGCCACTGCCAGGACTGAGTGATCAGACCGGGCAACCGCCGGTCGGTGATGCCGAGTTCGGCGAAGCGGTCCCGCTCCACGATGTGCGCGGCCGCGGCCAGGCACATGGCGTGCAGTTCCTCGACGACGTCCTCCAGCGCCTCGACCTCGGGCAGCGAGAAGACGTAGTAGGCGCTCTCGTCCCAGTACGGGCGCAGCGATCCGTCCGGGTAGCGGGTGAGCGGGAAGACGACGCCCTGTTCCTCCACCGTCCGCTGCCAGTCGGGGCGGGGTTCTGTGGTGCGGCGTTCCATGCCGGTTCAGCCGCCGCCGGTGCCCGAGCAGCCGAAACCGCCGCGGTCGACCGCGGACTTGTCGAAACTGCCGCCCTCCACCTTGCCGTTCTTGCTGCTGCCGCCGTAGTAGTACGAGCCCTTGCCGCTCTTGCACTCGTAGCTCGGCAGCTTGTCCCGGGTCAGCGGGTCGACACACCGCTTGTCCGGCTCCGAACCACAGGACGTGATCATCGCCGCGAGCACCCCCATGCCACCGAGCACGACCGTGCTCGACCTCAGCCTGCGCGCCATGTTCCCGACTCCCCCGTGCGTACGAATCAAGCCAATGCGACCATCCGTCAGATTAGATGCCTGCCGATGACGGCGGGAAGCGGGTGCACCGGACGTCCACAAGTAGAGTCACTGTGTGATCCTCGGGATGATCTGCGCGCTCGGTGCCGCCGTCTGCTTCGGCACCGCCTCGGTCCTCCAGGCCGTCGCCGCGCGGGCCGCCGCCGAGCCGGGGTCGGACGCGGGGGTCGATCCGGCACTGCTGCTGCGCGCCCTGCGCCAGTGGCGGTACGTCGCCGGACTCGCCCTGGACGGCTGCGGTTTCGTCCTCCAGATCATCGCCCTGCGTTCCCTGCCGATCTACGCGGTCGGCGCCGCGCTGGCCGCGAGCCTCGCGGTGACGGCGGTGGTCGCCGCGCGGCTGCTCGGGGTGCGGCTGAGCGGCGTCGAGTGGAGCGCGGTCGGCGTCGTCTGCGCGGGCCTCGGCATGCTGGGGCTGGCGTCCGGCGGCGAGGGCCACGGGACCGGTTCGGCCGCCCTGGCCTGGTCGATGCTGGGGATCGCGCTGGGCATCCTGCTGATCGGCGCGGCGGCCGGCCGCCTCCCGGAGCGGCCCCGGGCGCTCGTGCTGGGGCTCGGCGCGGGCTGCGGCTTCGGGGTGGTGGAGGTCACGGTCCGGCTGATCGACGACGTGTCCCCGGCCGCGCTGCTCGCCGACCCGGCCGCGTACGCGCTGCTGCTGGGCGGCGGTTCGGCGTTCCTGCTGCTGACCTCGGCCCTGCAACGCGGTTCGGTGACGACGGCGACGGCCGGCATGGTGCTCGGCGAGACGATCGGCCCGGCGCTGGTGGGCGTGGTCTGGCTCGGCGACCGGACCCGCGAGGGCCTGGAGTGGGTGGCGGTCGCCGGCTTCGTGGTCGCGGTGGCGGGCGCGCTGGCCCTGGCCCGCTTCGGCGAGGCCCCGGCGGCCACCCGGGGACCGGCGGACGACGCGGCCGAGCGGGACCACTGCGAGAAGTGACCCGCGCCGGGTGCCGGTCCGCGTCGCCGGCCCGGTGACGTACGCTGGCATTCCGTGGCAATTAGCACCGCGCTGTGGTCCTTCGCCCTCGTCGTAGGGCTCCTCACTCTCACCCCCGGACTCGACACCGCTCTGATCCTGCGCACCTCGGCCCTCGGCCGGCGCAGAAGAGCCTGGGGCGTCGTCCTCGGAATCCAGTCCGGCACCCTGCTGTGGGGTGTGCTCACCTCCCTCGGGGTGACCGCACTCTTCACCGCCTCCCATCTCGCCTATCTGACGCTGCGCTGGGTCGGCGCGGCCTATCTGGTCTGGATGGGCATCCGCATGCTCCGCGACACCTTCCGCGGGCTGCCCGCCGAAGAGGCGGACGACCCCGCCCTCCTGGCCGGCGCGGACTCGTTCGCCGGCGGCTGGCGGCAGGGAGCGCTCACCAACCTCCTCAACCCGAAGATGGGCGCCTTCTACGTCGCCGTCCTGCCCCAGTTCATCCCGGCCGGCAGCAGCCACTTCACGATGGGGCTCCTGCTCGCCTCCGTGCACATCGTCATGGGTCTGGCCTGGTCGACCGTGCTCATCGGCTTCGCCCGGGTGCTGCACGGCTGGCTCCGCAAACCGCAGGCCCGCCGGGTGCTCGACCGGATCACCGGGACCGTCGTCGCCGCCTTCGGCGTCCGGCTGGCGCTCGGCGACTGAGGGGGCTGCCGGGGGACCTCCGGCAGCCTGCGGGTCTCAGGGCAGCACCCGGCAGAGCGCCTCCAGCGCGCCCGACCAGGCGCTGTCGGTGGGGGTCCCGTAGCCGATGACCAGCGCGTCGCGGCCCGGACCGGCGTCCGGGTGCCGAAAGCGGGATATCCCCTCCAGGGCCAGGCCCTGCCAGGCCGCCGCCCGGAGCACCGACGGCTCGGTGCCCTCGGGCAGTTCGAGCACGGCGTGCAGCCCGGCCGCGATGCCGCTGACCCGGACGCCGGGGGCCCGTTCCGCCAGGGCCTCGACGAGCTGGTCGCGGCGGTGCCGGTAGCGCAGCCGCATCGAGCGCACATGCCGGTCGTACGCACCCGACTCGATGAACTCCGCGAGCGTCAGCTGGTCCAGCGCGCTCGACGACCAGTCGCTCATCCCCTTGGCCTCGGTCACCTCGCCCACCAGCGAATCCGGCAGCACCATCCACCCCAGGCGCAGCCCGGGTGCCAGTGATTTGCTCGTCGTGCCCAGGTGCACCACGCGTTCGGGGTCGAGGCCCTGGAGCGCGCCGACCGGCTGCCGGTCGTAGCGGAACTCGCCGTCGTAGTCGTCCTCCAGGATCAGCCCGCCCGTGCCGCGCGCCCAGTCCACGGCCGCGGCCCGCCGGTCGGGGTGGAGCGGCACACCGGTCGGGAACTGGTGCGCGGGCGTCATCAGGACCGCACCCACGCCACGCAGGGCGGCCAGTTCGCCGGTCCGAGCACCGAGTCCGTCGACCGGCAGACAGGGCAGCCGCAGCCCGGCGTCCGCGAGCAGGTTCCGGTGGATGTCCAGCCCGTACGACTCGACGGCCACCTCCCGCACCCGCCGCTTGCGCAGCACCGGCCCCATCAGTTTCAGCGCGTGCACGAAACCGGCGCAGATCATGATCCGCTCCGGGTCCGCGTACACGCCGCGGGCCCGCGCCAGATAGTCGGCGAGCACGGTGCGCAGCTCGATGCGCCCGCGCGGATCGCCGTACCCGAAGGCGTCGTTGGGCGCGGCGGACAGGGCGCGCCGCGACGCCTTGAGCCAGTCGGCCCGCGGGAACGTCGAGAGGTCGGGCGACCCGCCCAGCAGGTTGTGGGCGGGCCGGGACCGTGCCGCGCGGGCCCGTACGGTCCGGCCGGCCGGCGGGCGCGGCTCGGCCCGCTGCGCCACCCTGGTGCCCGAGCCCTGCCGGGCGGTGAGCCATCCCTCGGCGACCAGCTCCGCGTAGGCGTCGGCGACGGTGTTCCGGGCGATGCCCAGGTCGGCGGCGAGGCCGCGGGAGGACGGCAGCCGGGTGCCGGGTGCCAGCCGGCCCGTGCGTACGGCCTCGCGCAGCGCGTCCATGAGCCCGGCCCGCAGCCGCGGCGCCCCGGTCGTCTCAAGATGCAGGTCGGCACCGAAAGTGGCCCATGAATCAGTCATGGAAATGGACCATACCGGTGCGCCATCTGCCGCGTAATGTCGTACCCATGACGACGAACGAGCACAGCCACCCGACCTCCGAGCTCAACCCCGAGCACTCCCCCCGCCTGCAGAACTGGGCCGGGCTCGCGCCCGATGTCTACAAGGCGATGGTCCGGCTGGACGCGGCGTCCCGTAAGGGCCTCGACCCGGTCATCGGGGAGCTGGTGAAGATCCGCGCCTCGCAGCTGAACCACTGCGCGTTCTGCCTCGACATGCACACCAAGGACGCGCTCGCGGCCGGTGAGTCCGTCCAGCGGATCGTCCAGCTCAGCGCCTGGGAGGAGTCGCAGCACTTCTACACGCCCAAGGAGATCGCGGCCATCGAGCTGACCGAGGCCGTGACCGTGCTGACCGACGGCTTCGTGCCGGACGAGGTGTGGGAGAAGGCCGCGAAGCACTTCGACGAGACGGAGCTCGCCCATCTCATCGCCGCGATCACGACGATCAACGCCTGGAACCGCTTCGCCGTGACCACCCGCATGGTCCCCGGCCACTACCAGCCGGGCCAGATCAAGCACTGACCCCCCGCAGGCCCGCACCACGCACCGCCACTCCCCGACACCCGCACAGGAGCCCCGCGTGACCGCATCCGTCCTCCGCGCCCTGCACCACGACCGCACCCCCGGCGACCCGCTGGTCGTTCCCGGCCCGTGGGACGCGGGGAGCGCACGGGTCTTCGTCGAGGCGGGCTTCCTGACGCTCGCCACGCCGAGCGCCGGGGTCGCGGCCTCGCTCGGCTACGAGGACGGGGCGACGCCCGCCGACGAGATGTTCGCGGCCGTGGCCAGGATCGTGCGGGCCGTCCCGGCCTCCGTGCCCGTCTCGGCGGACATCGAGGCGGGGTACGGACTGGCCCCGGCGGAGCTGGTGGAGCGGCTCCTCGAAACCGGGGCCGTCGGCTGCAACCTGGAGGACTCGGCGGACGGCGCCCTCGTGGACGCCGAGCGGCAGGCGGACCGGCTCGCCCGGGTGCGGGCGGCCGCGGGCGACGCGCTCTTCGTCAACGCCCGCGTCGACACCTACGTCCGGGGCGTTCCCGAGGGCACGGACGTGGAGACGGAGACCGTCCGGCGCGCCCTGCTGTACGTGGCGGCGGGCGCGGACTGCGTCTACCCGATCATGGCGCCGCCCGAGGCGTTGCCCGCGCTCGCCGCCGCCGTCCCGGCCCCGCTCAACGTCTTCGCCCGCCCGGACGGCCCGTCCCCGCGCCGGCTGGGCGAGCTGGGCGCCACCCGGATCACCTTCGGCCCCGGGCTCCAGCGCCGGGCGATGGCGGCGGTACGGGAGATCGCGGACGCGCTGCGGGAGGGCTGAGCGACGAGGGCCGAGCGGCAAGGCCCGAGCCACAGGGGCTGAGCGCTCAGGCGCTCCGGCCGCCGAAGGCCGCCAGGGTCCGTTCCAGCATCGGCATCGCCCGCACCACCCGGCGGGAACGGATCAGGGCGTCCCAGGCGGGTTCGAACTTCTTCCAGCCGCCCGAGTACGCCAGGTGCCTGAGCCGTTCGTGGGTGCCGGGCTGGGCGGCCGCGCCGCGCCAGATGTTGGACCACCGGTAGAAGTCGCGGTACGCGCGCCAGTACCCGTCCTCCAGTTGGCGCGGCGTCATGCCCTTCGGGCGGTAGACGACATGGCGGGTGTCGTAGAGGTCCCAGTCCCGGTGGACGATCCGGTCCTCGGCCTCCATCTGTTTCCACAGTCCGGTGGACGGATACGGCGTCATGATGTGGAAGGTGGCCGTCTCGATGCCCTGCTCGACGGCCCACTCCACCGTGCGGTCGAAGACGTCCGGGCCGTCGTGGTCGAGCCCGAAGACGAAGCTGGCGTTGACCATGACCCCGGCGTCGTGGAGCCGGCGGACGGCGGCCGCGTAGTCCTTGCCGATGTTCTGGTCCTTGCGGCGCTCGGCGAGGTTCGCGCTGTTGACGGTCTCGAAGCCGACGAACAGGCTGCGCAGCCCCGCCGCCACGGCCCGCTCCAGCAGATCGGGCTGGAGCACGGACTTCACAGTGCCGGCGGCCTGCCAGAGCCGCCCCATGCCTGCCATCCCGTCGAAGAGCGCCTCGGCGAAGCGCCGGTTGCCGAGCAGATGGTCGTCCAGGAAGTACAGATGTCTGCCGGGCAGCCGCTCGATCTCGGCGAGCGCGTCGTCCACCGCCTGGGTGTAGAAGGACTTCCCGCCCTCGAAGAAGGCGTCCTTGTAACAGAAGTCGCAGTGGTGCGGACAGCCGCGCGAGACCACGATCGAGTTCGGTACAAGATACAGCTGCCGCTTGATCAGATCGCGCCGCACCGGCGGCAGCCCGGCCAGGGTGCGCAGCTTCGAGTCGTACCGGCGGCCCGGCGCCCCCTCGCGGAACTCCTTGAGGAACAGCGGCCAGGTGTCCTCGCCCGGCCCGGTGAAGATCGTGTCGGCGTGGGCGGCGGCCTCGTCCGGGAGCGAGGTCACATGGAGGCCGCCCATGGCGACGTGGACGCCCCGGGCCCGGAAGTGGTCGGCGATCTCGTAGCCGCGCCGGGCGGAGGTGATGTACGGCTGGACGACCAGGAGATCGGGGCTGTCGAGCGCCTCGATGTCCACCCGCTCGACGTGTTCGTCCAGGAGCGTCACCTCGTCGTCCGGGTCGAGGTACCCGGCGAGGGTCGCCAGGCCGAGCGGCGGGAAGAGCGAGTACTTGATGGGGCGGAACAGCGGGCTGGTCGCCTCGGTCAGTGCCGGAAGGATCATCGTCACGCGCATGACAGCGCAGACTCGGGAACGGGTGCGGTCAGTTCCCGGCCACCGCCGCCCGGACATGCCGCCGCCCCCGGCAGCGGTGCGGCCGGGGGCGGCGGGGTACGCCTCGGAGGGCGTACGGATCAGATCAGGCCGAGCTCGCGAACCGCGTCGCGCTCCTCGGTGAGCTCCTTCACCGACGCGTCGATGCGCGCACGGGAGAACTCGTTGATGTCCAGGCCCTGGACGATCTCGTACTTGCCGTCCTTCGTGGTGACCGGGAAGGACGAGATGATGCCCTCGGGCACGCCGTAGGAGCCGTCCGACGGGATACCCATGGAGGTCCAGTCGCCCGCGGCGGTGCCGTTGACCCAGGTGTGCACGTGGTCGATGGCGGCGTTGGCGGCCGAGGCGGCGGAGGACGCGCCACGGGCCTCGATGATCGCGGCGCCGCGCTTGGCGACGGTCGGGATGAAGGTGTCGGCCAGCCAGGCCTCGTCGTTGACGAGCTCGGCGGCGTTCTTGCCGGCGACCTCGGCGTGGAAGATGTCGGGGTACTGGGTCGCCGAGTGGTTGCCCCAGATCGTCAGCTTCTTGATGTCGGAGACGGCGGCACCGGTCTTGGCGGCCAGCTGCGAGATCGCGCGGTTGTGGTCGAGGCGGGTCATCGCGGTGAAGCGCTCGGCCGGAACGTCCGGGGCGGCGGCCTGCGCGATGAGCGCGTTGGTGTTGGCCGGGTTGCCGACGACGAGGACCTTGATGTCGTCCGCGGCGTTGTCGTTGATGGCCTTGCCCTGCGGCTTGAAGATGCCACCGTTGGCGGAGAGCAGGTCGCCGCGCTCCATGCCCTTCGTACGCGGGCGGGCGCCGACCAGCAGCGCGACGTTGGCACCGTCGAACGCCTTGTTGGCGTCGTCGGTGATCTCGATGCCGCGCAGCAGCGGGAAGGCGCAGTCGTCGAGCTCCATCGCGGTGCCCTCGGCGGCCTTCAGACCCTGCGGGATCTCCAGGAGACGCAGGTTGACCGGCACGTCCGGGCCGAGCAGGTGGCCGGAGGCGATGCGGAAGAGCAGCGCGTAGCCGATCTGGCCGGCTGCGCCGGTCACGGTGACATTCACGGGAGTGCGGGTCATGGCGATCTCCGTTAGACAGCTGGCGGTGGGGGTCCCTGCCCCTGGTGCTGGACATCCCTGATCTGAATCTTGATGTGAAGAGATATCCAGCGATCAGGCTATCCGACCCGGAACCCCCGAGCGGCCCTGCCCCCTGTGGCACCGCACACAACCCGTCACACAGCGCTCACCCGGCCGAATCCCGGATCACCCGGGAGGCGGCGGTCCGGCGGTGACCCGGCGGCGGCTCCCCGTACGGACCGCCGTCAGTGCCCCGGCCCGGCCAGCAGCACCACCGCGGCCAGCACCAGCAGCGCGCCGACCACGCCCGCCAGGAGCACGGCCTGCCGTCTCCGGCGGCCGGTGGAGCGGAGGGAGGCAGCGGGGTCACCGGGCGATATCCCCTCGCCGCCCGTGCCACCCGTATCGCCCGTGCCGGGGATCCTGACGCTCAGCACCGTCATGTCCTGGCGCGGCTCGGAACGGCTCCACGCCCGCTCCGCCAGCTCCCACATGGTCGTCAGGTGCGCCTGGCTGGTGCCCGTCGCCTCGGCGAGCGCGACGACCGCCCCCTTCGGCGCGAGCAGCCGCCCGTTGAGATACCGCTCCCACGAGGTCCTGCTGTAGCCCGTGCGGTCGGCCACCGCGGCGATGCTCAGCCCCCTGCGGTCGACGAGCCTGCGCAACTGGCCGGCGAACTCCCTGATCTGCGGATCGAGTTCCTCCGACAGTGCCTTCCAACGAGGCATCGTTCCCCCTTGCCCGGGTCCGGTGATTCTTCCGTTCCGGACTACCCAGGAGCGGGCGCGAACGCGGGGCGGCGGGTCATCGGTACGGGGCGCACAGGGGTGCTCGGAGCCCTGCGCCCCACTGCCTCGCGCCCCCGCTCCCCGCCCCCGGTCCCGGCACTTCGTTGCCGGACGATCACACGGTGGCGGAATGGTCACTTCCGTGCCACAGGCGACAGGCATCCCTTGAACGGCATCACCCCGTCGACCAGGCTGAAGTCCGGACGGGGCAAGGCCGCTCAAGTCACCGCATTCCGGGGCGTTCCGCGTTCCGGAGGGCCCCGTCACCGGTGTCCGTCCCTCCTCGGGGGAGGGGACGGACACCGTTTTCCTTCGTGAGGCGCCTGCATGCGCGAGGCGCCGCCGGCCCTGCGGGCGGGCTCAGCGGATGGTGAAGTGGACCGCCTGTTCCAGGAACGGAATGTCCAGCCACGGCTTGGGCTGCGCCACCAGCGCGAGCATCACGATGAGGAAGCCGAGCAGCCCGTAGGTCACCAGGTCGGTGAAGCGGGAACGTACCGCCAGCATGCCCACCGAAGGCACCACCAGCCGCAGCACGGCGCCCCCGATGAGGGCCGCACCGATCAGCATCGTGCCGACCCGGAACGCCTCGGCGAACGGGTCGACGGCCACGATCAGCAGCCCGATCCCGGCCGTGCAGAGCACGGCGAGCAGCGGCCACTGGCGGGCCGGGGCGGGCGCGTCCCCGGACGCGGCCCTGCCTCCGCCCTCGGGGCGCGCGGTGTCCCGGGTGAGCGACGGGAAGCGCCGCGACGGGCGCGGGGCCGCGCCCGTACCGCCGTCGCCCTCCCCTTCACGGACGTCGCCTTCATGAGCGTCACCGTCACCGGCGTCACGGACGTCGCCTTCATGAGCGTCGCCGTCACCGTCACCGGCGTCACGGACGTCGCCTTCGCGATCGCCGCCGTCGCCGGCACCGGCACCACGGGCGTCGCCGTCACGGTTCGCGGTCCGGTCCGGTGCGGCCGCGTCCGCCGCCTTCTCACCCGTGCCCGGCTCGTCCACCCGGGACGACGCCGCAGGCGTGCCGTCCGCCGCGGCGGACGGGTCGGCCGGACTCGTACCAGCACCCATGGGGTTCCCTCCGGATCGGGTCGGCCGGCTCAGACGGCCGCGGCCGCGTTGCGCTCGGCCGCCTCGACCACGTTGACGAGGAGCTGGGCGCGGGTCATCGGGCCGACACCGCCCGGGTTCGGGGAGAGCCAGGCGGCGACCTCGGCCACGCCCGGGTGGACGTCCCCGACGATCTTGCCGTTCTCGTCCCGGCTGACGCCGACGTCGAGCACGGCGGCGCCCGGCTTCACGTCCTCGGGCTTGATGATGTGGGGCACCCCGGCGGCGGCGACGATGATGTCGGCCTGCTTGAGCTGGGCGGAGAGGTCACGCGTACCGGTGTGGCACTGGGTGACGGTGGCGTTCTCGGACTTACGGGTCAGCAGCAGCGGGATGGAGCGGCCGATGGTGACACCGCGGCCGACGACCACGACGTGCGCCCCGTTGATCTCCACACCGTGGTGGCGGAGCAGCTGGACGACACCCTGCGGGGTGCAGGGCAGCGGGCCGGTCTCGTTCAGCACGAGGCGGCCGAGGTTCATCGGGTGGAGGCCGTCGGCGTCCTTGGCCGGGTCCATCAGCTCCAGGACGCGGTTGGTGTCGATCCCCTTGGGCAGGGGCAGCTGCACGATGTAACCCGTGCACTCGGGGTTGGCGTTGAGCTCCCGTACGACGTCCTCGATCTCCTCCTGGGTGGCGGTGTCGGGGAGTTCGCGCTGGATGGAGGCGATGCCGACCTGCGCGCAGTCGCGGTGCTTGCCGTTCACGTACCACCGGCTGCCCGGGTCGTCCCCGACGAGCAGGGTTCCCAGGCCAGGGGTGATGCCCTGCGCCTTGAGGGCCGCCACGCGGACGGTGAGATCGGACTTGATCGCGGCTGCGGTGGCCTTGCCATCGAGAATCTGGGCAGTCATGTCCCCATACTCGCGGATGACCCCGCCCGCATACCAATTCAGGCCGCGGGCGATGGCGCGATGTTGCACTTGCGCAACAACCAACGTCACGGCTGGACAAACTTACATTCCGCTTATAACGATTATGGCCGCAGTGCCGCAGAAGTACCCGGGGGGCGGACCACTGACTCTTCTTTCCTCCGTGCGGCCGCATCGTCCCCGCACGCACGTTGGAGGAACGCCCAGATGAGTTTCGGCGACCCGAACCCGAATCCGAACAACCCTTACGGCCAGCAGCCGAACCAGCCGCCGCAGGGTCAGCCCGGCTACGGCTACCCGCAGCAGCCCCCGCAGGGTCAGCCGGGCTACGGCTACCCGCAGCAGGGTCAGCCGGCGCAGGGGCAGCCGGGTTACGGCTACCCGCCCCAGCAGCCGGGCGGCACCCTCCAGGCCAACAACGGCTACATAAACGTGCCGGGTCTCGGCACCGTCGAACTCGCCACGATGGGGCGTCGCCTGGGCGCGCGTGCGCTGGACGGCGTCGCGTACGGCATCCTCTACATGATCTTCTCGGCGATCGGCGTCGCGAGCCTGGTGGGCGCCTCGAAGTCCATCGACGACTGCAGCAGCTACTCGTACGGCACCGAGTCCTACAACCAGTGCGTGAACGACGCGGCCAACGCCAGCGTCGGCGTCATCGCGGGCTTCTTCGGCTTCATCGCCGTGTTCGCGCTGATCGCGCTGCTCTACGAGTGGCTGATGGTCTCCATCTGGGGCGCCACGCTCGGCAAGATGGTCCTCAACGTCAAGGTCGTCAAGGAGAGCACCGGCCAGGCCCCCGGCCTGGGTGCGGGCTTCATCCGCTGGATCATCCCGATGGTCGGCTCGCTCTTCTGCGGTCTCGGCACGCTGCTGGTCTACCTCTCCCCCTTCTTCGACAACTCGGGCAAGCTCCAGGGCTGGCACGACCGCGCCGGCAGCACGATCGTCATCAAGACGAAGTAGCCGTGCTGAAGGTGTAACCACCCTCACCGCACTGCGAAGGCCGCCGATCCCCACTCGCTCGTGGGAATCGGCGGCCTTCGTCGTACCCGGGCTGCCCCGGGTACGACTCGTATCAGTGGAAGAAGTGCCGCGTACCCGTGAGGTACATCGTCACGCCCGCCTTCTTCGCGGCCTCGACGACCAGCTCGTCACGGACCGAACCGCCCGGCTGGGCCACGGCCTTGATGCCGGCCGCGGTCAGGATCTCCAGCCCGTCGGGGAAGGGGAAGAACGCGTCGGAGGCGGCGTACGAGCCGCGCGCCCGCTCCTCGCCCGCCCGCTCGACGGCCAGCTTCGCGGAGTCGACCCGGTTGACCTGGCCCATGCCGACGCCGACCGAGGCGCCGCCCTTGGCGAGCAGGATCGCGTTGGACTTGACCGCGCGACAGGCCTTCCACGCGAAGGCGAGCTCCTTCAGCTCGTCCTCGGACAGGGCCTCACCGGTGGCGAGGGTCCAGTTGGCCGGGTCGTCGCCGTCGGCCTGGAGGCGGTCGGTGACCTGGAGCAGCGCGCCGCCGTCGACCGGCTTGACCTCGACCTCGGCGGACGGGGCGTCGGGGCAGCGCAGCACCCGGATGTTCTTCTTGCGGGCCAGGACCTCGACCGCGCCGTCCTCGTACGCCGGGGCGACGATGACCTCGGTGAAGATCTCCGCGACCTGCTCGGCCATCTCGACGGTCACCGGGCGGTTGACGGCGATGACACCGCCGAAGGCCGACAGCGGGTCGCAGGCGTGCGCGTTGCGGTGTGCCTCGGCGACGTCGTCGGCGATCGCGATGCCGCACGGGTTGGCGTGCTTGATGATCGCGACGCACGGCTCGGCGTGGTCGTACGCGGCCCGGCGCGCGGCGTCGGTGTCCGTGTAGTTGTTGTACGACATCTCCTTGCCGTGCAGCTGCTCCGCCTCGGCCAGGCCACCGGTGCCGGAGGTGTAGAGCGCGGCGGGCTGGTGCGGGTTCTCGCCGTACCGGAGCACGTTCTTGCGCTCGTACGTCGCGCCGAAGAAGTCGGGGAAGCCCGAGTCGTCGGCGGCGGCGTAGTCGTCCGCGAACCAGGAGGCCACGGCCACGTCGTACGCGGCGGTGTGCTGGAACGCCTCGGCGGCCAGCCGCTTGCGGGCGGTCAGGTCGAAGCCGCCCGCCGCGACCGCGGCGAGGACGTCGGCGTACCGCTCGGGGCTGGTGACCACGGCCACCGACGGGTGGTTCTTGGCGGCGGCGCGGACCATGGACGGGCCGCCGATGTCGATCTGCTCCACGCACTCGTCGGCCGAGGCGCCGGAGGCGACGGTCTCCTTGAACGGGTAGAGGTTCACGACCACCAGGTCGAACGGCTCCACGCCGAGCTCGGCGAGCTGCTCGCGGTGGGCGTCCAGACGCAGGTCGGCGAGGATTCCGGCGTGGACGCGGGGGTGCAGCGTCTTGACGCGGCCGTCGAGGCACTCGGGGAAGCCGGTGAGCTCCTCGACCTTGGTGACCGGCACCCCGGCTGCGGCGATCCTCCCGGCGGTGGAGCCGGTGGAGACCAGCTCCACACCGGCCTCGTGCAGACCGCGGGCGAGGTCTTCGAGCCCCGTCTTGTCGTAGACACTGACCAGGGCGCGGCGGATGGGCTTATTCACCGACATGACCGAGATGAACCTTTCGTCCCTCAATGCGATAGCCGTCACGGGCGAGCCGCCCCACGGCCTCGACGAGCAGCTTGCGCTCGACTTTCTTGATGCGTTCGTGGAGGGCCGCTTCGCCCTCCGCCGTGTCCTCTTCGGTCACCTCGACCACGCCCTGCGCGATGATCGGACCGGTGTCGACGCCGTCGTCGACGAAGTGGACGGTGCACCCGGTGACCTTCACGCCGTACGCGAGCGCGTCGCGCACTCCGTGGGCACCGGGAAAGCTGGGAAGCAGGGCGGGGTGGGTGTTGATGAACCGGCCGCCGAACCGGGCGAGGAACTCCTTGCCCACGATCTTCATGAATCCGGCGGACACCACGAGGTCGGGGCGGTGCTCGGCCGTCGCGGCCGCGAGCGCCGCGTCCCACTCCTCGCGGGTGGCGTGGTCCTTGACCCGGCACACGAAGGTCGGCAGCCCGGCGCGCTCCGCCCGTTCCAGACCGACGATGCCGGGGCGGTCGGCGCCGACCGCGACGATCCGCGCACCGAAGCCCTCGGGGTCGTCACCGATGGCGTCGAGCAGGGCTTGAAGGTTCGTACCCGAACCGGAGACCAGTACGACCAGGCGTGCGGGGGCGGCGGAAGGGGGCGGGGAGGCCACGGCTGGGCCCTTTCTCGCGTGGTGGTTCTCGCGTGGTGGAGCAGAGCGACGCTGATTTGTATGGTCGTACGAAAGAACTGAGCCCCTCGATACGGGGAACTCTACGAACCAGCCGACCGTCAGCAACGATACCGGCACCTCGGAGGACCCCCACGGGACGGGGGTGGACGGCGGCCGGCCCGGCTCCGGGGAGCGACGGCGGGCCCGGGGGGCGAACCATCGGCTGCCCGGGCCCCGCTCCCAGCTTTCGGCCGCTCCTGGCCGGGAGGTAGCGTCAGGGGACAGCGAACCGTCCACAGGGCGGAAATGACGAGATGGGGAAGACGTTCACCACATGCCGGACCGACGCCGCCGCACCGCCTTCCGCCAGCCGCTGCCCGAGCGGACCTCACTGCTGATGCGGGAGCGCCAGTCCCCCACGGGCTCCTCTTCTCCCTCTTCCTCCTCCGGAGACTCTTCCTCTTCCTCCTCCGGAGTCCCCGACTCGTCCGGGTCCTCGGGCCGGACGGACGAGAACCCCTTCGCCGCTCCCCCCGCGAACCGGCCCGACCAGCCCTGGCAGCCCCGCCGCCCCTCGAACACCGGAAACGGCGACGGGAACGGCGACGGGAACGGTTCCTCCGAGGGCGGCTCCTCCGACGACCGGCCCGCCTGGGGCGGCCAGTGGAGCAGCCGGCAGCCCGGCCGCCAGAGCGGCGGCTTCGGCGGCCGCCCCGGGAACAAGGGCGGTCCGAACGGCCAGGGCGGACCCGAGGGCAGCCCCGGCGGGCTGCGCTGGGACCCGACCGACCCCGCCCAGCGCCGCGCGCGCTACGCGCTGCTCGGTGGCATGTGGGCCTTCTTCTTCGCCCTCTTCGACTTCCCCGAGATCGCCCTGCTGCTCGGCGCGCTCTCCGTGTACTGGGCGATCAGCGCGCTGCGGTCGAAGCCGAAGAGCGCGTCCGCCGCGGCGGCCGACGGCTCCGGCCAGGCGTCCGCCGCTGCCCGGGCGACCGGTGCCGCCGCTCCCGGGCGGGTTCCGCCGGCCGGGGCCGCGCCGGGTGCCCCCGCCGCTCCGGCCGGTGGCCGGCAGCAGACCACGGCCGCGGTGAGCGGCCTGGTGACGGCGCTGCTCGCGCTCTCGATCGTCGCGACGACCTACACGGTGCAGCTGGTCTACCGCGACTACTACACCTGCGTGAACGACGCCCTGACCAAGACCGGGCAGCTGTCCTGCAACGACCTGCTGCCGAAGCCGCTGGAGCCCTTCTTCGGGGTCAAGAACTAGAGCGCCGCGCGCCTCGGGCGTTCAGCTGTTTCCGGACGGCCCGGCCCCCTCGGGCCGGGCCGTCCGCTCGTGCCAGGGGTCGGTCGGCAGGAAGTCGTACGGCTCGAAGCTCTCGTCCCGGTCCGGAACGGACAGCCGGGCGGCAGGCGGCGCCACGGGCGTCGACGCCGCCGCGGCGGGAGCGGGACGGGAGGCGGGAGCTCCTGCGGACGCGGCGTCGGGCTCGCTCCCCGGTGCCGCCCCTGCCGCATCACCGCCGCCCCGGCGCCCGGGCCACAGCCACCACCGCCGGTCACTGTCGTGCGATGCGCGCGACGTTGCCTCGTGGGCGGGGGCCTGAACCCGGGCCTGGGCGTGGACGGAGACGGACACCGGCGCCGGGACCGGCTCCGGCTGCGGGTTCCCGGCCGCCTCCCCTTCCTCGTCCGTGGAGGCGCCGGGCTCCCGCAGCCGCCAGGCCCTGAGCAGCAGCGCGCCGGGGACACCGAGCAGCGCCGTCCACGCCAGGGCCGCCGCACCCGTGAGCCACCACACCGGCCCGAACTCCGCCAGCGCCCGGGTGCCGAGCGGCCCCCCGGCGGCCGCCGCCAGCACCGCCGTACCGGCCCCGCACCCCACCGCCGCCAGGGCCGCCGCCAGCGCGGTCTCCCGCGGGCTCCAGGCGTCCTCCCGCGCGGCGCCCGGCGGCGCGGCCCGCCGTACGGTGAACCAGGCGACCGTCGCCCCGGCCGCGACCGGCACCGCGACGGCCGACCAGTTCAGGACCGTCCCCGGGCCCTCGGCGGGCAGCGCGGCGAGCAGCGGGAATCCGGGCAGCGCCGGGCGCCCCGAGAAGGCGAGCGGGGTGACCGTGGACGCCGTACCGAGGGCGAAGCCCGGCCCGAGCCCGTACGCCGCACCCCACACCGCCGCGTTCGGCACCAGCACCAGCGCGAGCAGGAAGACCGAGACCCGGCCCGCCCAGTCGCCCGCGAGCCGGACGAACGACTCCTGGGCGGGGTGCGCGTGCCACATCAGCGCCACCGCGACGAGCAGCGCTCCGCCGCCGAGCAGCACCGACACCCCGGCCGCCGCCGTCCGGCACACCGTCCCCGCTTGCTCCCTGAACCGGCCGCGCGCCAGCGCCTCGTGCAGGCTCACCGGCGCCCAGGACGGCGGCGGACCGACCGGTCGCCCGGCCGCCGTCCAGACCCCGGCGGCTGCCGCGCCTGCCACCACGAGGGCGGCCGGGAAGAGCAGCGACGGCAGGTGCGCGGACAGTGGACCGCCCCGCCCGTAGTACGCGACGGCCGCCCCGACCAGCAGATATCCGGTGACGACCATGGCGAACGCCCCCGCCGCCGAGGGGACCGGGCGTCCCTCCTCGGGCACCAGGACGTCCCGCGCCGCACGGTGCACCAGCCACACCGGCACCACGGCGAGCAGCAGCGGAACGAGGCCCACCGGGGCGGGGACCCCGCTGAGCGTGTCGGCTCTGATCAGCTCCGCGCCGTGGGCGATCAGCCAGAGCCCGGCCGCCGCGTGGAGCGCGCCGCCGGGGCTGCTGTCGGAGGCGGGGGAGCTGATCCACAGCGCCAGGACGAGGACGGTGATCGAGCCCACTCCCAGCCCGGCCGCAACCGCTCCACGCAAAAGGGCGAACGCCAGCACAGCGGGCCGGCCCTGCTCGGCCGACAACGACGGGCTGCTTCCGGTCACTTGGGTCACCCGGCCATGCTCCCAACGACACGCGCCTATTCCGCGTAACAGGCGAATGGTCGCTGTGTCGCTCAATATACGTTTATGTACTTTTCCACCCAGTGCAGCCCCGCCGGGGGTCCTTCATGACGCAGAGCTCGACCGATACAGCCTCTGCGCACCCGCTCCCCTCCCCCAAGGAGCGACGCAGACTGCGTGAGGCGAAGTCACTGAGTGAAGAGCAGGTCGCGGCGGCCGTGGGCGTCACGCGCGCCACGGTCCGGTCCTGGGAGACCGGTCGCACCACTCCCCGCGGGCGGAAACGCGAGGCATACGCCAGGCTGATCAGCAGTGGCCGGCCCAGCCCGCAGGCCACACCACCGAGCACCCGGACCAAACCGGGCGCCCCGAACACCCGGCCGAAGGCCGCCGTCAAACGTGCGGCCCGACCGGCGGCGCCGAAGACGGTCGCGAGGCTCTCCAAGCCGGTGACGTCGACGAAGCCGCCGTCGCGTCCGCCGACCCCCGTCGAAGCCACCGGGAGCACCGCAATGGCCCCGACCGAGCCCGGCACCACCCCCGATCTGCCCGGCACATCCGCGATGCCCGAACCGGCCCCGGCGGCCGAGGCCGCCGAACCCTCCGGCGTACTCTCCCCCGACGGGCTCTCCCCGGACGAGGCATTCGATGCCCTGTACAAACACTGCGCCGCCGCACTGTTCCGCCAGACGTTCCTGCTGACCGGGCGCCGGAACCTCTCCCGGGAGTCCGTCGCACGGGCTTTCGCGCTGGCCTGGGAGCGCTGGCCCGAGGTCGCGGTCGACCGGGACCCGGTGGGCTGGGTGCGGGCCGCCGCGTACGAGTTCGCCATGTCGCCCTGGCACCGGCTGCGCCGCACCCACCGCCGGCTCGACCCGCCACCCGCCGATCCGGGGCCGCGGGCGCTGCTCGACGCGCTGCTGGAGCTGCCGCCCTCGTACCGCCGCACCCTGCTGCTCTACGACGGCGTCGGCCTGGATCTGCCGGAGACCGCGGCGGAGACGGAGGCGAGCACTCCGGCGGCGGCGGGCAGGCTGATGAACGCGCGTGCCGCGGTCACCGAGCGGCTGCCCGAACTGGCGCAGGACTCGTCGCCCGCCGAGCAGTCGGCGCTGCTGCACGAACGGCTCGGGGCGCTGGCCCTGGCCCAGCCCTCCGACTCGCTGCCCCCGCCCGCCGTGATCCGCACGGACAGCGAGCGCAGGGCCCAGCTGTGGACCCGGGCGGCCATCTCGTTCACGGTGCTGATCATCGGGCTGACGCTGTTCACGCTGGGCACCGCCCCGACGCGGTACGAGACCCCGGAGTCACCCGCCCAGCAGGTCGGCGGGGTGCCGCCGCGGGGCGGTCCGCAGAAGCTGACGCCGCAGGACCTCAAGCTGCAGAAGCGGCTCGACGGCGAGCTCGTGCAGGGCCCGGCGCGGCTGGTACCCGACGTCGGCTGAACTGCTCCGGAGCGGCGGAGAAACCGGAACGGCGCGGGTCCGTACCCCTTGATCGGGTACGGACCCGCGCCGTCTGTGCGGTGACGCGATACTGCGTGCGGCGGTACTGCGCCGACGCGGTGGAGCGATCAGGCGCCGAGGATCTCGCGGGCCAGCTTGGCGGTCTCGGTCGGCGTCTTGCCGACCTTGACGCCGGCGGCCTCAAGGGCCTCCTTCTTCGCCTGGGCGGTGCCGGAGGAGCCGGAGACGATGGCGCCGGCGTGGCCCATGGTCTTGCCCTCGGGGGCGGTGAAGCCCGCGACGTAGCCGACGACCGGCTTGGTGACGTTGGCCTTGATGAAGTCGGCCGCACGCTCCTCGGCGTCGCCGCCGATCTCGCCGATCATCACGATCAGGTCGGTCTCGGGGTCGGCCTCGAACGCCGCGAGGGCGTCGATGTGCGTCGTACCGATGACCGGGTCGCCACCGATGCCGACGGCGGACGAGAAGCCGATGTCACGGAGCTCGTACATCATCTGGTAGGTCAGCGTGCCGGACTTGGACACGAGACCGATGCGGCCGGGCTTGGTGATGTCGCCCGGGATGATGCCGGCGTTGGACTGACCGGGGGTGATCAGGCCGGGGCAGTTCGGGCCGATGATCCGGGTCTTGTTGCCCTTCGAACCGGCGTACGCCCAGAAGGCGGCCGAGTCGTGGACGGCGATGCCCTCGGTGATGACGACCGCGAGGGGGATCTCGGCGTCGATCGCCTCGACGACGGCGGCCTTCGCGAAGGCCGGCGGGACGAAGAGGACGGACACGTTCGCGCCGGTCTTCTCCATCGCCTCGGCGACGGAGCCGAAGACCGGTACCTCGGTGCCGTCGAAGTCGACGGAGGTGCCGGCCTTGCGCGGGTTCACGCCGCCGACGATGTTGGTGCCGTCGGCGAGCATGAGCTTGGTGTGCTTCATGCCGGTGGCACCGGTCATCCCCTGGACGATGACCTTGCTGTCCTTGGTGAGGAAGATAGCCATGCTGTTGGAGTCCCTCGTCCCTTACTTCGCAGCCGCGGCGAGCTCGGCAGCCTTGTCGGCCGCGCCGTCCATGGTGTCCACGCGCTGAACCAGCGGGTGGTTGGCGTCGGAAAGGATCTTGCGACCCAGCTCCGCGTTGTTGCCGTCGAGGCGCACGACCAGCGGCTTGGTGACTTCCTCGCCCTTGGACTTGAGCAGCGCGAGCGCCTGGACGATGCCGTTGGCGACCTCGTCGCACGCGGTGATGCCACCGAAGACGTTGACGAAGACGGACTTGACGTCCGGGTCGCCGAGGATGATCTCCAGGCCGTTCGCCATGACCTCGGCGGAGGCGCCGCCACCGATGTCGAGGAAGTTGGCGGGCTTCACGTTGCCGTGGTTCTCACCGGCGTACGCGACGACGTCCAGCGTCGACATGACCAGACCGGCACCGTTTCCGATGATGCCGACCTCGCCGTCGAGCTTGACGTAGTTGAGGTTCTTGGCCTTGGCGGCAGCCTCAAGCGGGTTGGCTGCGGCCTTGTCCTCAAGGGCCTCGTGCTCGGGCTGACGGAAGTCGGCGTTCTCGTCGAGAGACACCTTGCCGTCCAGCGCGAGGATGCGGCCGTCCTTGGTCTTCACCAGCGGGTTGACCTCGACGAGGAGGGCGTCCTCGGCGACGAAGGTGTCCCACAGGGTCACCAGGGCCTCGGCCACACCCTCGGCCACGTCGGCCGGGAACTTCGCCTGGGCCACGATCTCGCGGGCCTTGACGATGTCGACCCCGTCGACGGCGTTGACCGGGACCTTCGCGAGGGCCTCGGGGGTCTTCTCCGCGACCTCCTCGATGTCCATGCCGCCCTGCACCGAGGCCATGGCCAGGAAGGTGCGGTTGGTGCGGTCGAGGAGGTACGAGACGTAGTACTCCGCCTCGATCTCCGGGGAGAGCTCGGCGATCATCACCTTGTGGACCGTGTGGCCCTTGATGTCCATGCCGAGGATGTCGGTCGCGCGGGCGACCGCCTCGTCGGGGGTGGCGGCCAGCTTGACGCCGCCGGCCTTGCCACGGCCGCCGACCTTCACCTGCGCCTTGACGACAGACTTGCCGCCCAGCCGCTCGGTCGCCTCGCGGGCTGCCTCAGGCGTGTCGATGACTTCACCGGCCAGCACCGGTACACCGTGCTTGGCGAAGAGGTCCCTCGCCTGGTACTCGAACAGGTCCACGCGCGTCCGTCCCTTAATCAATGGTCTCGCGGTTCGTTTTCTGCGTGGGCGTGCCGCGAGGGGCAACGTGACTGCTCTGTCACTAGGAAGGCGCACACGGTGACCCGGGGTACGCGGCATGTCCATCTCGCAGGTTATCCCCGAGCTCCGCAGGACCCTAAATCACAGATCACACCTGAGCGGTGATTACGGTCACAGATCACGCCGGTGGCGGGTCGTGACGACCCGAACGGGGGTGCGCGGTGCCGCGGCAGCAGGCCGCGGCGGCACCGCGCGCCCCCGGCTCACCGATGGGCGTCCATGTCCGGAACGGGGAGCGGCCGCTTCTCGACGGCCGCCGCCATCACCTCCGGGAAGAGGTCCGGGGTGCACGCGAAGGCCGGTGCGCCCAGCGCCCCGAGCGCCGCCGCGTGGTCGCGGTCGTAGGCGGGCGCGCCCTCGTCGGACAGCGCGAGCAGTGTCACGAACTGCACACCGGAGGCCTTCATCGCGGCGACCCGCTTCAGCATCTCGTTGCGTATGCCGCCCTCGTAGAGGTCGCTGATGAGTACGACCACGGTGTCGGCGGGGCGGGTGATCCTCGACTGGCAGTAGGAGAGCGCGCGGTTGATGTCGGTGCCACCGCCGAGCTGGGTGCCGAAGAGCACGTCCACGGGGTCGTCGAGCTGGTCGGTGAGGTCGACCACCGCCGTGTCGAAGACGACGAGCCTCGTCCGCAGGGTGCGCATGGACGCGAGCACCGCGCCGAAGACGGAGGCGTAGACGACGGAGGCGGCCATCGAGCCCGACTGGTCGATGCAGAGGATGACGTCCTTCTTCACGGACCGGGCGGCCCGCCCGTAGCCGATGAGCCGCTCGGGGACGACGGTGCCGTACTCGGGGAGGTAGTTCTTGAGGTTGGCCCGGATGGTGCGGTCCCAGTCGATGTCGTGGTGACGGGGCCGGTCGATCTTCGCCGAGCGGTCCAGCGCGCCGGTGAGCGTGGCCCGGGTACGGGCGGCGAGCCGCTTCTCCAGGTCCTCGACGACCTTGCGCACGACCGCTCTCGCGGTCTCCTTCGTCGTCTCGGGCATGGCCTTGTTGAGCGAGAGGAGCGTGCCCACGAGATGGACGTCGGCCTCGACCGCCTCCAGCATCTCCGGTTCCAGGAGGAGCGCGGCGAGCCCCAGCCGGTCGATCGCGTCGCGCTGCATGACCTGGACGACGGAACTGGGGAAGTACGTGCGGATGTCGCCGAGCCAGCGGGCCACGGAGGGGGCGGAGGCCCCGAGTCCGGCCGCGCGGCTGTTCCTGCCCCGGCCGCCCTGTTTGCCTCCGTCGCCGTACAGCGCGGTCAGTGCGCCGTCCATCGCGGCGTCCCGGCCGGTGAGGGTGCAGCCGGTGCTCTCGGCGCTGTCCCCGCCCAGCACCAGCCGCCACCGCCGCAGCCGCTCGCCGCTCGCCGGGCCGGACGGAGGCGTGGTGCCGGTCGTGTTCGTGGTCATCCCGTTGCCCCCAGCGGTTCCTCGACGTTCGCGGCTCTTCCGGCCCGCCCGGACCGGGCATCGCCGTCCGGACCCGGATCGTTGTGCAGTCCGAGCAGCAGGCGCAGCACCGGCTCGACCGCGTCGGCGCGGGCCTCGTCCAGCCCCTGGCCGAATCCGGGGGCCGGCGCCCCGGCCCCGGCGCCCGTACCCGTGGCCGCCGGCCCTCCGGCGGACGGGCCTCGCCGCACCAGCTCGCCCAGGGTGCGCCGTACGCCCGCTTCGTACGCGGAGAACGTGCGCCGCAGCAGTGGCAGCACATCGGCGAACCGGTCGGCGGGCACTCCGGTGAGCCAGGCGTCGACCAGGCCGAGGAGCCGCTCGTCGTGGACGAGCAGCATGCCGCCGCCGGCGGCTCCGCCGACGAACCCCTCGATCCACTCCGCGGCGTCGGCCGGGGGTGTGCCGGGCGAGAGGGCCAGGCCCATCAGCCGTGCCGCGTCGTCCTCCGCGAGCCGTCCTTCGTCGAGCAGCAGGCGGGTCGCGCGCCCCCGGATGACTCCGGCGACCGTGTCCCGGGCGGCGAGCTTGTGCAGTACGGCCGTCCAGCGCCCGCGCAGTCCGCCCGTGTCCGCGTTCGTGCTGGTGCCCGTTCCGGTGTCCGCGTCCGTGTCCGTGTCCGTATCCGCGTTCGCGTTCGCGTTCGTGCTGGTGTCCGCGTCCGTGCCGGTTTCTGTGCTCGTGTCCGTGGCCGGGCCGGGGTTCGCCGGTGCTGCCCCGGTGAGGAGTCCGATCGCGGTGTGGACCGCGTCCACCCGGCCGCGTAGTTCGGCGGCACCGTCGGCGTCGAGCCCGGTGCAGGCGGGCGGCAGCCCGACGCAGATCCGCTCGGCGAGCCCGGCCGCGACCCCGGCCAGCGCGGCGGTGTCCGTGGAGCGCACGTCTCCGTAGCGCAGGGTGCGGGCCAGCGCGGGCAGCGCGTCGGCGAGACGGCCGACGTCGGAGTCGAGCGCGGCGCGGTCGGCGAGGGCCCGCATCACCACGGGGAGCGCGTCGGGCAGTTCGGCCAGGAGGCACTGCTCGGCGAGGGCCGTGACCTCGGCGAGCGCGGTCGCCGAGGCCGCCTGCGCCCCGGCCTTGGCGGTGGCCGCGGAGAGCACAGTGGTGCCCCAGGTCCCGGCCTCCGCGACCTGTACGTACAGCTCGGGCTCCCAGCGCAGCCGCCAGCTCTCCCGGAAGGTGCCGGTGCTCGCCCGGCCGGCGGCGGGCTCGCCCCAGCCGACGGCGAGAATGCGCAGCCGGTGCAGCAGCCTGCTGCGGGCCGCGTCGTTGTCCTTGCGCAGGTCGAGCTCCAGCTCCCGCTCCTGCGCCTCCGGCTTGAGCCGGAGCGTGCGCTGCTGACGGGTGAGATCGCGTTGCAGGGGTACGGCGGGGGCGGTGTCCGGGACTTCACCGAGGGCCTCGCCGACGATCAGCCGGTCCTGGACGAGCGCGAGCGGCACATCGGAGCCTTCGCACATCACGGCACGGATCGCGTCCGTCGTCTCGCCCAGCCCGGCCAGCGGGCGGCCACGCATGGCGGCCAACGTCTCGGCGAGCCGGACGGCCTCGATGACATGGGCGGACGACACGAACCGGTCCTCGTCGCGCATGAGTCCGGCGACCTTGGTCATCCACCGCTCGATGGGGCGGTCCGGGGCGTCGAAGAGGTGTCCGTACCAGCCGGGCGAGTCGATGCCCGCGCCGTAACCGCTGTGCCGGGCGAGCCGCCGGTGCGACCAGGGCACCCAGGTCAGCTCGGCCTTGACCTTGGGCAGCCCCTTGAGCAGGGCGCGGTCGGCGGTGAGCGTGGTCCTCGTGCCGAGCGCGGGTACGTGCCAGGCACCGCAGACGACCGCGATGTCGTCGCCGAACTCCTTCACGGCCTTGCGCAGTTGAATGCGCATGTGCGCCTCGCGGACGGCGTCACGGGGATGGCCGCCGTCCCCGTACACCTCGCGCAGGGCGGTCATCGCCTCGGCGAGGGCGGCGAACGGTGCCCGCGGGTCGACGGCCTCGCCGTCCCGGGTGCGGTGTTCGACGACGTCCTCCCACCAGCGCTCCGGGTCGTCGTAGCCCGCCGTACGGGCGAGCACACCGATGGGGTCGATCGGGGCCCGCGCGGCCGGGCCCTCCGCCCCCTCCTCACCGTCCGCTCCCTCGTCCTCCTCGGCTCCCCCGTCCTCGTGACCTTCCCCGTTCCCTTGCGTCATGGCCAGGGAGTTGGCTGCGGGCAGGTCGATGAACCGGACCGGGACACCGTGTTCAAGGGCCCAGCGGATCGCGATCCACTCGGGCGAGAACGAGGCCAGCGGCCAGAACGCCGCCTGCCCCGGGTCGTCGACGGCGTGGGCGAGCAGCGCGACCGGGGGCCGCATCCGCTCGTCGGCCGCCAGCGGCAGCAGTGCGTCGGCCTCCGGCGGCCCTTCCACGAGCACGGCTTGCGGGCGGGCGGCGTCCAGCGCGGCGCGGACGGCGCGGGCCGAGCCCGGTCCGTGGTGCCGCACCCCCAGCAGCAGCGGTCCCGCAGGGCGCTCGGCCCGGGTCATTTCGTCCTGGGTCGTTTCGGCCCGGGTCATGCGGATACCTCGCGGCAGGCGCGGTAGAAGTCCTTCCACCCGTCCCGCTCCCGGACCACCGTCTCCAGATACTCCTGCCAGACCACGCGGTCGGCGGCGGGATCGCGGACGACCGCGCCGAGGATGCCCGCCGCCACGTCGCCGGGGCGCAGCAGCCCGTCGCCGAAGTGGGCGGCCAGGGCCAGGCCGTTGGTGACGACGGAGATCGCCTCGGCCGTCGACAGCGTCCCCGAGGGGGACTTGAGCTTGGTGCGGCCGTCGGTGGTGACTCCGTCGCGCAGTTCGCGGAAGACCGTGACGACGCGCCGGATCTCGGTCATGCCGTCCGGTGCGGCCGGGAGGTCGAGCGAGCGCCCGATCTGGTCGACGCGCCGGGACACGATGTCGACCTCGGCGTCGGGCGTGGCCGGCAGCGGGAGCACGACGGTGTTGAACCGGCGGCGCAGGGCGCTGGACAGCTCGTTGACCCCGCGGTCGCGGTCGTTGGCGGTGGCGATGACGTTGAATCCGCGGACCGCCTGGACCTCCTGTCCCAGCTCGGGAATGGGGAGCGTCTTCTCCGACAGGATCGTGATGAGCGAGTCCTGCACATCGGCGGGGATGCGCGTGAGCTCCTCGATCCGCGCCGTCATGCCGTCGGACATGGCGCGCATGAGCGGGCTGGGCACCAGGGCGTCGCGGCTGGGCCCGTGCGCCAGCAGCCGCGCGTAGTTCCAGCCGTAGCGGACCGCCTCTTCCGGGGTGCCCGCCGTGCCCTGGACGAGCAGTGTCGAGTCGCCGCTGACGGCGGCCGCGAGGTGTTCCGACACCCAGGTCTTGGCGGTCCCCGGAACGCCGAGGAGCAGCAGGGCCCGGTCGGTGGCGAGGGTGGTCACGGCGACCTCGACGAGTCGGCGCGGACCCACGTACTTCGGTGTGATCACGGTACCGTCCGGCAGGGCGCCACCGAGCAGGTAGATGGCGACGGCCCACGGCGAGAGCTTCCAACGGGCGGGGCGCGGGCGGTCGTCGGCCGCGGCGAGGGCCTTCAGCTCATGGGCGAAGGCGTCCTCGGCATGCGGTCGCAGAGCCTGTACGTCGACGTCGGCAGTGGTTTCGGACACGGTCATGGATCCCCCTCCGGATCGGTCGACCCGATGTGGTTCCCACCGTGCACCATGCCACTGACAATCGGCCGCGGGCCGCGGGGAGCGAGCCGGGCCGAGGTGCGTGCGTGACGATGAATCAGCAGGTCGGGGCGATTGTCAGTGGGTCGCTCTACCGTCGTTCCCATGCTGCTATCTCACGGGGGAGAACCCTTGCGCACCGCCGCTCCGGTGGCGCGCTGGACGGTGGAGCAGGTGCTGGCCCTCGCTCCCGATGACGCGTCACGCAAGGCGGGGAGCAAGCTCGGTTCGGCCGGTCCGTGGTCGGGCGGCGGGTGCGACGGTTCGGGTGCGGTGTGGGGACAGTGCAAGGGGAGCGGGAGCAAGCCGTACGTGACGGTGATCGACATCACCGGCCCCGCGTACAAGTGCAGTTGCCCGAGCCGGAAGTTCCCGTGCAAGCACGCGCTGGGGCTGCTGCTGGTCTGGGCGTCGGGCGAATCGGCCCTGCCCGCGGGCGAGGTGCCCGACTGGGCCGGTGAGTGGCTGGCGGACCGCCGCAGGCGTTCGGTGGAGCAGGCGGAGAAGCGCGCGGGTACGGACGGCGCCCCGTCCGCGGGCCCGGCCGACCCGGAGGCCGCCCGGCGGCGGGCCGAGCGGCGCGCCGAGCGGATCACCGGCGGCGCGAAGGAGTTGGAGGAGCGGCTGGCCGATCTGCTGCGCGGGGGGCTGGCGGCGGCCGATCAGCCGGGGTACGGGCTCTGGGAGGAGACGGCGGCCCGCATGGTCGACGCCCAGGCGCCCGGACTGGCGGCCCGGGTGCGGGAGTTGGGCTCCATACCGTCGTCCGGTCCGGGCTGGCCGGCCCGGCTGCTGGAGGAGTGTGCGCTGCTGCATCTGCTGGACAGCGCATGGCTGGGGATCGACCGGCTGCCGGAGCCGCTGGCGGCCACGGTCCGTACCCGGGTGGGGCTGACTGCCCCCGCCGAGAGCCCGCCGGTCCGTGACCGCTGGCTGGTCCTCGCCCAGTACGACACCCCGGACGGCAAGATCGTCGCGCGCCGCATCTGGCTGTACGGGAGGGAGACGGGCCGCACGGCACTGCTGCTCTCCTTCGGAGCGGCCGGGCGCTCCCCCGGCCTGGCGCTGCCGGTCGGCGTCACGATCGACGCCGAGATCACGCCCCATCCGGGCTCCGGCCGGCTGCGGGCGGAGCTGGGCCGGCAGTTCGGTGTGCCGTCGCCGACCGGTACGCCCCCACCGGGCGGCACGGCAGCGGAGGCGATCGGCGGTTACGGGGACGCCCTGCGGGAGGACCCCTGGCTGGATGCCTGGCCGGTGACCCTGCGCGACGTCATGCCCGTGCCGTCCGGGGACGGCTGGCAGCTGGTGGACGCGGCGGGCGATGCGGCGCTGCCCGTCGCCCCGGCGGCTCTGTCCCGGCCCGGCCTGTGGAAGCTCGTCGCGCTCTCCGGCGGCTCCCCGGTCACGGTCTTCGGCGAATGCGGCCACCGCGGCTTCGAGCCGTTCGCGGCTTGGTCCACCGGGTCCGACGACGACCCCGGGTCCGACGACGACTCCGGAGCCGGGGGCGGAACCGGAGCCGGAGCCGGGGGCGGAACCGGAGCCGGGGGCGGAACCGAGGGCGAGGTCGGGGCTGATTTCGGCGATGGAGCCGAGGCCGGGGACGGGACCGCAGCCGCAGCCGGCACCAGGGGCGTCGCCGCAGCCGCAGCCCGGAGCGACACCGGTTCCGGCCGTGCCGGGGCGGCGTCCGGGATCGTGCCGCTCATCTGACGTTGGGCCCGAAGCTCGAAGGGGGATTCATGCAAGGGGGACCGATGCCTCGCACCATCACACCCGCGCCGTGGGAGGAGCTCGTCACCACGGCGCTGCTCGGCACCGACCGCCGCCCGACGGCGGGAGACGGCGGTGCGGCCGGGCTGCTGGACGCGGCGGCGCTCCACACCGTACGGCGCAGGGCGGGGCTCCGGCCCGCCGCACCCGCCGCCCGGCCCGAACCGGCACCCGTCGACCGACGGCCGCCGCTGCCCCCGGCCGCGCGGCGCAGGCTCGCCCAACTGCTGGCGGACCGGTCGGCATCAGCCGGCTCGGTCGGCCGTCGGGGTACGGCGCCCGATCTCACGGAGCTGATCCCGCAGTGGCTGGCCACCGCCAACCAGCAGGGCTTCCGGGCCCCGGCCGCGCTGCTCCCGGCCCTGCTCGACGCGGCCAGGGCCCGTACGGATCTGCGGCCGCAGGCCCTGACCTTCGCCGGGCCGCGCGGATTGTGGCTGGCGGGGCTGAACCCCGAGTGGAAGTTCGCGCTGCGCGGTTCGTCCGGCGGCTCGTCGCTGCCCGGCCCGACGGAGCCGGAGGCGGTCACCCGGCTGTGGGAGGAGGGGTTGTTCGCCGAGCGGGTCGCCCTGCTCGGGGCGGTTCGGGCCCACGATCCCGTAGCGGCGCTCGCGCTGCTCGCGACCACCTGGACCACCGAGCGGGCCGAGGACCGGCTGATGTTCCTCGACTCGCTGCGCACCGGGCTCTCCTCGGTGGACGAGCCCTTCCTGGAACAGGCGCTCTCCGACCGCAGCCGCAACGTCCGCTCGACCGCGGCCGAACTGCTCTCCGCGCTGCCGGAGTCGGCGCTCGCCGGCCGGATGGCGTCCCGCGCGCTGTCCTGCGTGAGCCCGGACCTCACCGGCGACGAAGCCTCGGTCGCCGTGGAGGCACCGCACGAATGCGATGCCGCGATGGAGCGGGACGGTGTGGTGGCGGCGCCGCCGTCCGGGCGGGGGGAACGGTCCTGGTGGCTCGGGCAGTTGGTGGAGGCGACGCCGCTCGCCACCTGGCCGGCCCGGTTCGGTGGCCGCTCCGCGCGGGAGATCGTCGGCCTTCCGGTCGCGGACGGCTGGGCCGAGGAGCTGCACGCGGCATGGTGCCGGGCGACGGTGCGGCAGCGTGACCCCGAGTGGGCCCGCGCGCTGCTCGGCGCCCCCTCCCTGCCTCCGTCGAACGGCCCCGGTACGGCATCGCTCGCCGAACGGTCGAAGCTCCTCGGCATACTCCCGTCGGCCGAACGGGCCGGCTGGGTGGCCGACTTCATAGCCGCGCACGGGCTGTCGGAGGCCTTCCAGCTCCTGGGGGTCTGCCCGACCCCCTGGGCCGGGCCGCTGGGCCGCGCGGTCGTCGACGCCCTGGACATCGCCCGGGACGCGGGCAGCTACCCCTGGAGCTTCAGCGGCGTGATGGGCCTCGCCGAACGCTGTCTGAATCCGGCCGAGGCGGACCGCCTGGAGGTCCTCACCACCACCCCGGACGAGCCGGAGGACGCCTCACCGGGCGCGAACGGCTACTGGTCGGAGGCCTTCCAGCGGCTGGTCTCCACGTTGCGGCTGCGCGCGGCGATGGACTCGGAGCTGACCCCGGCAGTCTGACGAAACCGACAGCGGACGGGAAGCCGACCCCGGACGAGCCGGAACGGCGCGAGGCGGCGCGAGGCGAGGCGGCGCGAGGCGAGGCGAGGCGGCGCGAGGCGAGGCGGCGCGGGGCAGCGCGAGGCGAGGCGGCGCGGGGCGAGGCGGCGCGGGGCAGCGCGAGGCAGCGCGAGGCAGAACAGAACAGACCATGGCGCGGCAGGACGGCGCCCCGTCCCTCCCGGCGACGTGGCGCGGGCGGGACGGGGACAGGGCCCGGCAGGCGCGGGTCAGGCTTCCGCGGGGTGACGGACGTTCGCGTTGACCCAGTCGACGATCGATGTCGTCGTGGCGCCCGGGGTGAAGATCTCCGCGACGCCCTGGTCCTTCAGTGGCGCGATGTCCGCCTCCGGGATGATGCCGCCGCCGAAGACCTTGATGTCCTCCGCCTCTCGCTCCTTCAGCAGCTCGATCACCTTGGCGAAGAGAGTGTTGTGCGCACCGGAGAGGATCGAGAGGCCGATCGCGTCGGCGTCCTCCTGGATCGCGGTGTCCACGATCTGCTCGGGCGTCTGGTGGAGCCCGGTGTAGATAACCTCCATGCCCGCGTCACGCAGCGCCCTGGCGATCACCTTGGCCCCGCGATCATGGCCGTCCAGGCCCGGCTTCGCCACCACCACACGGATCGGACCGGTCACACCCATCACTGCCTCCACATGCCTCTCCCGTGCCTGAAGGGCCGGGGATGTGAACGAACGTTATCTACAGCATCCCGCAAGCCGTCGTTTCGCGGTGGACGGGGAGGGGGAAATCACACGTGGGACATGTTCACCGGGCGACGTTCCCGTAATCACGCGGCGCACCTGCCGTGCGGGACCGGCCGCCAGGGGAGCCGCTACGAGGTCGCCGTACCACCGCGCCGCCAGCCGCGCGGCACGGTGGTACGGGCCACCCGGCCGGGCAGGCCATCCGGCCGACCGGTCGACCGGTCGACCGGCCATCCGGCCGACCGCGCCTCCGTGACAGCACCCCATGAGAGGGCATCCGGGGCCGGAACCGCCTCCCCCGCTTGCCGGAGCAGGAGGTCGGCCATGAAGGACCTGCCTTTTCTTCCCCCGCTGCTGCGCCGGCCCTGCCCGAGCCCTGCCGCCCTACTGCCATCCGCCCTACTGCCATCCGCGCTGCTGCCGTCCGCGCTGCTGAAGGCCACCGCACTGGAGCTGGCAGTGCTCGCCGGACATGTGCTCCTGTATCCCACCGGCATGTACCCCACCAGCGTCTGCCCCACCGGCGTCACGGGGGAACGAGGGACCGCGCCCCGCCCGCCCGGCCGCCCGTCCGCCCCGCACACCACGCCCCCTGACGCCACCGCCCCGGCCGGGCCCCCCTCCCTGCCCGCCGAGGGCGACGACCACCCCCCGGTCGTCCTGCTGCACGGCTTCATCGACAACCGTTCGGTCTTCGTCCTGCTGCGCCGCTCCCTCGCCCGGCACGGCTGGCGCCATCTGGAGTCGCTCAACTACTCACCGCTGACCTGCGACATCCGGACGGCGGCCGAGCTGCTCGGGCGGCATGTCGAGGAGATCTGCGCCCGCACCGGACACCGCGAGGTCGACATCGTCGGGCACAGCCTGGGCGGTCTGATCGCCCGCTACTACGTGCAGCGGCTCGGCGGTGACCAGCGGGTGCGCACACTGATCACCCTCGGCACACCTCACGGGGGCACGGCCGTCGCGCCGCTGGCGAGCGCTCACCCCATCGTGCGGCAGATGCGTACGGGATCCGCACCGATCGAGGAGCTGCGCAGGCCCGCGCCCGGCTGCCGCACCCGGTTCGTGAGCTTCTGGAGCGAGCTCGACCGGGTGATCGTCCCGGCCGAGGCGGCCTGTATCGACCATCCGGATCTCGACGCGCAGAACGTACGCGTCACCGGGATCGGTCATCTCGCGCTGCCGGTGCACCCGGCCGTCGCCGCCGCAGTCCGGCAGGCGCTGGAGTCCCGCGAACCGACGGCCGAGGCGAGCGGAACGGCAGGAGCCGCGTGAATCGGCGGGGCTGAACGAACCGGCGGGGCCAAGCGGACCGGTGGGACCCGACGGGCCCGGTGGGACCCGACGGACCCGTGGGACCCGACGGACCCGTGGGGCCGAACAGCCGGTGGAGCCTCTGGAGACCTCATAAATAGAACGGGTTTCGAACATAAGGCCAAGGCTGTGTGAGCAGTCCGTCGAAAGACGGCCGATTGCCCGTTTCCTGAGCCGCCCATGCCCGCCGAAGATTGTCGGCGTCACGTACCGCCGGGTACAGTCGCGGCCACTGCTCCCCCTGGGATCCCCACGCCGGACCCCAGAGCACAGGTCCTGCTGCCGAGGCGAGAGAGAAGTTGGTGAACGACCAGCACCCCCACGCCGGGTACGCCGGATACGACAGTGATGCGACCGGCAGCTTCGACAGCGACCCGCTCTTCGGATCGCTCCCCGGCGGTCAGGACGGCGCGTACGGCAGCGGCTACGGCGCCGGGCAGTCCGGCTACAGCGGCCAGTACGACTCCACCCAGTGGGACACCGGCGCGCACCCGACCACCTCGTACGACGCCTACGCCCCGTACACCGCGCAGCCCCAGCAGCAGTACGAGGCGGCGCAGACGTACGAGACCACGGCCACCTGGACGCCCGTTGCCGGCTACGGCACGGAAGCGACCGCCACTGCCACGTTCGCCGGCATCCCGGCGCAGGGCGGCGCCCCGGACACCACGGGCCAGTGGGACACCGGCAACTGGCACACGAACGACCAGTGGGCCACCGGCGAAACCGCCGTCTACGACTCCGGCGCGTACGACGCCACCGCGTGGAACACGGGCGCCACGCCCGAGCACGATCAGCAAATCGCGCAGCCCACGGAAACCGCACAGCTGTCCTACGAGGCGCAGCCGGCACACGAGGCGCCCGAGGCTCACCAGGCGCCCGAAACACACGAGGCCTACGCCGACCCGGCCACCTCGTACGACCCCTACGAGCCCTACCTCACCAACAGCGCGGACGGCGCAGCGGACGACGCGCATGACGCGGGCGTCGCAGTCGCCCCGGACACCATGGATGCCACGGACGTCATGGACATCGTGGACGCCGCGCCCGGTCCGCACCGCCCTCTCGGCCGCTCCGCCACCCGCGGCGGCGGCGCCGGCCGCAGTCGGCGGCGTTCCCCCGCGAAGCGTTCCGCGCTCCTCACCGTCGCCATTCCCTCCGCCTGCGTGATGAGCGTGGCCGGCATCGCCGCGGCCTCCGTCGGCGGGCTGGGCGGCGAGGACAAGAAGGACGACAGCAAGACCACGATGGCGGCGTCCGATCCCGGCTCCGTCAAGGCGGGGGTGGCCAACAACAAGCTGGACACCCAGCTCGCCAACCTCAGCGCCGACGCGGAGAACTTCGCCGATCGCGCCAGCCGCACCCAGGAGCGCATCGATCTGCGGGAGCGGCAGGCCGCCGAGAAGAAGAAGCGCGCGGAAGAGGCCGCCCGCAAGGAGGCCCTGCGCCCCAAGTTCGTCATGCCGGTCAAGCAGCACGGCCTCAGCGCGTACTTCGGCCAGGCGGGCGTCAACTGGATGTCCGTGCACACGGGCATCGACTTCCCCGTCTTCGAGGGCACGCCCGTGATGGCAGCGACGGACGGCACCGTGCGCACCCAGCTGAACAGCGCCTACGGGAACATGGCCATTGTCACCATGGCCGACGGGACCGAGACCTGGTACTGCCACCTCAGCGGCACCAAGATCCGCTCGGGCCCGGTCAAGGCCGGTGACGTCATCGCGTACTCCGGCGACACCGGGAACTCGACCGGTCCGCACCTGCACTTCGAGGTACGGCCCGGGGGCGGAGCGGCAGTGAACCCGCTGCCCTGGCTCCGCAGCCACGGCGTCAACCCGACCTGAGACGAGCGCGACGGGCGGGGGCCGCGGCCCCCGCCCGTCGCTCGTCGCGCGTTCCGGCTACAGCTTCTCGACCGGCGCGTACCGCAGCAGCAGCTTCTTCGGGCGCTCGTCCCCGAAGTCGACCGTGGCCTTCGCCTGGTCGCCGACGCCCTCGACCGCCGTGACCGTGCCGAGCCCGAACTGGTCGTGCGTGACCCGGTCCCCCACGGCCAGCGTGATCGTCGGCTTGTCCGAGGTCCGCCGGGTCGCGAAGCCCGAGGGGCCGGAGCGCGAACGCGAGGCGGACAGCGACGAGGTGATCCCCGACGTCGGTCCGGCCGGTGCCGCCATCGGCCCCTTCCGCTTCCACTCCAGGTGCTGGTCCGGGATCTCCTCCAGGAACCGCGACGGCGGGTTGTACGAGGGCTGACCCCACGCGCTGCGCATCGCCGCCCGGGTCAGATAGAGCCGCTCGCGGGCCCGGGTGATGCCGACGTAGGCGAGCCGCCGCTCCTCCTCCAGCTCCTTCACCTGTCCCAGCGCCCGCATGTGCGGGAAGACGCCGTCCTCCATGCCGGTCAGGAAGACGACCGGGAATTCGAGGCCCTTCGCGGTGTGCAGCGTCATCAGTGTGATGACGCCGGAGCCGTCCTCGTCCTCGTCGGGGATCTGGTCGGAGTCGGCGACGAGCGCGACCTTCTCCAGGAACTCCGCGAGCGTGCCCGTCCCCGCGCCGGTGCCGGTGGCCGCGTCCGCGCCGTCCTCGCCGGCCGCGCCCTGCTCCTGCTCGAATTCGAGGGCCACGGCGGCCAGTTCCTGGAGGTTCTCGATCCGGGTCTCGTCCTGCGGGTCGGTGGACGCCTGGAGTTCGGCCAGGTAGCCGGTGCGCTCCAGGACGGCCTCCAGGACCACCGCGGGGCCCGCGCCCGACTCGACGATCGTGCGCAGCTCCTCCATCAGCGTGTTGAACCGCTTGACGGCGTTGGCCGACCGGGCCGCCATGCCGTACGCCTCGTCGACCCGGCGCAGCGCCTGCGGGAAGGTGATCTTCTCGCGCATGGACAGCGCGTCGATCATCGCCTCGGCGCGGTCGCCGATGCCGCGCTTGGGCACGTTGAGGATGCGGCGCAGCGGGACGGTGTCCTCGGGATTGGCGAGGACGCGCAGGTAGGCCAGGATGTCCCGGACCTCCTTGCGCTCGTAGAAGCGCACGCCGCCGACGACCTTGTACGGCAGGCCGACGCGGATGAAGATCTCCTCGAAGACGCGGGACTGCGCGTTCGTACGGTAGAAGATCGCGACGTCACCGGCCTTGGCGTCGCCCGCGTCGGTGAGCCGGTCGATCTCGTCGGCGACGAACTGCGCCTCGTCGTGCTCGGTGTCGGCGACGTAGCCGGTGATGCGCGCGCCGGTGCCGGCGTTGGTCCAGAGGTTCTTGGGGCGGCGGCTCTCGTTGCGCTCGATGACCGCGTTGGCGGCGGACAGGATCGTCTGCGTGGAGCGGTAGTTCTGCTCCAGCAGGATCGTGGTCGCGTTCGGGTAGTCCTCCTCGAACTGGAGGATGTTGCGGATGGTCGCGCCGCGGAAGGCGTAGATCGACTGGTCCGCGTCACCCACGACGCACAGCTCGGCCGGGGCGTCGCCCTCGCCCGCCGGGCCGACCAGCTCGCGCACGAGGGTGTACTGGGCGTGGTTGGTGTCCTGGTACTCGTCGACCAGGACGTGCCGGAAGCGGCGGCGGTAGTGCTCGGCGACGTCCGGGAACGCCTGGAGCAGGTGGACCGTCGTCATGATGATGTCGTCGAAGTCCAGCGCGTTGGCCTCGCGCAGCCGGGACTGGTACATCGCGTAGGCCTGGGCGAGGGTCTTCTCGAAGCCGTCCGCGGCCTGGCCGGCGAAGGTCTCCTCGTCGATCAGCTCGTTCTTCAGGTTGGAGACCTTGGCGGTGAACGACTTCGGCGGGAAGCGCTTCGGGTCCAGGTCGAGATCGCGGCAGACCAGGGCCATCAGCCGCTTGGAGTCGGCGGCGTCGTAGATCGAGAACGACGAGGTGAAGCCGAGCCGCTTCGACTCGCGGCGCAGGATGCGTACGCACGCGCTGTGGAAGGTCATGACCCACATCGCGTTGGCGCGCGGGCCGACGAGCTGCTCGACGCGCTCCTTCATCTCGCCCGCGGCCTTGTTGGTGAAGGTGATCGCCAGGATCTGGCCGGGATGCACCCCGCGCTCCGCGAGCAGGTGGGCGATCCGGTGGGTCAGCACCCGGGTCTTGCCCGAGCCGGCCCCGGCGACGATCAGCAGCGGGGAGCCCGCGTGGACGACGGCGGCGCGCTGCTCGGTGTTCAGCCCGTCGAGGAGCGCCGCGGAGTCGATGACGGGGCGGTGCGCGCCGTCGCGGTAATAGGCGTCCCTGGGCGGCGGGGGCCCGTCGAACACGCCCGCGAAGAGGTCCTCCGGCACCGCTTCGGGTACGGAGTCCTCGGGGGGCGGCGGGGGCTCTTCCTCCGAGTGCTGGAGGCCGGCCAGGAAGCTGTCGTCAAAGAGGCTGCTCATCGCTTGTCGAGTCTAGGCCGCCGCACCGACACCCGGAGGCCGCATGGCGAACCGCACACGGCCGACGGCACACAAAGAGAGCGGACACCCACTCCCCGTGAGGAAATCCGGCCGCCGGAACCCCGCCCCGGCAAGGTCACGAAAATGTATCGGGCATATCGAACATCAACCTTCACAGCAGCACCATGGGTTGGCTAGCGTGCTCGACCGGGCGGCCCGTACCCCCTTGAGGCGAACCACGCCGAGCGGGCGCCCCCGCCGAATCCGGGCTGCCTTCACTGGAGTTCGGAACCGGGGACCCACACGCAGTACCGGGGTGAATCGGTCCTTATCCCCCACTCGGACCGTAGGGCAGCCTTCCGTTCCGCCCGAACCCGACAGCTAACCCGGTAGGCGGTCCACGGAAGGAGATGCCGGCCTTGGCATCCCATCGCAAGCCGCGCCCCCGGGTGCGCACCACCGCACCGGCCGTCGGTCTCACCACAGCGGCCCTGGCGTCCGTGACTCTGCTCTCCACGCAGAGCGCGGTGGCCGCGCCCGGTCCGAAGCCCCGCGTCGAGGACGTGCAGAAGAAGGTCGACGACCTCTACCGGCAGGCGGGCACCGCGACCCAGCAGTACAACCAGGCGAAGGAAGCCTCCGCCACCCAGCGGGCCAAGGTCGACGCCCTGCTGGACGACGTCGCCGAGCGCGCCGACAAGCTCAACGACGCCCGCAGGACGCTCGGCACCTACGCGGCCGCGCAGTACCGCAACGGTTCCATAGCGCCGAGCGCCACGTTCTTCCTGGCCGACGACCCGCAGTCGTACTTCGACCAGAGCCAGCTGATGGACCGGATGACCAGCCGGCAGCAGAAGGCGATCACGGACTTCCGTACGCAGCAGGCCAAGGCGGCGAAGAAGCGTTCCGAGGCGGTGCGGAGCCTGGAGACGCTGACGACGACGCAGGCCACGCTGCGCACCAGCAAGCAGGACGTCCAGAAGAAGCTGGGCGAGGCGCGCACGCTGCTGTCGAAGCTGACCGCCGAGGAGAAGGCGCGGCTCGCGGAGATCGAGCGCAAGAAGGAGGCGGAGGCCAAGCGCAAGGCCGAGGAGCTGGCGAAGCAGCAGGCCGCCGCGAAGGCCGAGGCGGACCGCGAGGCCGAGGAGGCCGCGAAGGAGCCGGGGGGCGGCAGCGGTACGGGCACCGGGTCCGGGACCGGCTCGGACAGCGACGCCACCACCAAGGCGGCGAAGGTCCTCGCCTTCGCCAGGGCCCAGATCGGCAAGCCGTACGTCTGGGGCGCGACGGGCCCGGCCTCGTACGACTGCTCCGGGCTCACCCAGGCCGCGTGGAAGGCGGCGGGGGTCGACATCCCGCGCACCACGTGGGACCAGGTCAAGATCGGCACCCGGGTCGCCACGGCGGACCTGCGGCCGGGGGACCTCGTCTTCTTCTACGACGACATCAGCCACGTCGGCATCTACAAGGGCGACGGGATGATGATCCACGCCCCGAAGCCCGGGGCGAACGTCCGCGAGGAGTCGATCTACTACATGCCGATCTACGGCAGCGTGCGCCCGGCGTAACGGGCCCCGACGCGTCGCGCTGCCCCGGTGCCGGGGCGGCGCGACGCGGGCGGGATCAGGTCCAGAGCGTGGCGATGAAGATGTTGAGGAGCGTCAGCCCGCCCACCGCCGCGAAGGCGCCCTTGTCGGCCTTCTCGTCGTCCCGCTTGATGTAGACGAGCGCGAGGACGACGACCAGGACCAGCAGCTTGACGCCGATCTTTATGTTGTTGACGTGGTTGCCGTCGGCCTCGTTGAGCCCGACCAGTGCGACACCGGTGACCAGCATGGTCAGCGCGCCGTGCAGCATCGCCGGGACGAACCGGGCCGTGCCCGCGCCCATCGCCTTCATCTGGGTCAGGAAACCGCCCAGCAGGGAGGCGATTCCGATGATGTGCAGGGCGACGAAGACATGAATGAGTACGTCCATGAGGCCGCAGCCTAGCCCCGGCCATATCACCCCTCGGCAGGCAGGTGTGCCTTCCTGGTCGCTTCACTCGCGTCTGCACCAATTGCCTTACTCTGGTGCAATTTTTCCGATCACTCGACGACATTGCCACGCCAAATTCAGACAATAAGCGTCATTACGACTCCTGCCCGTGCCCCGGGATTAGCGTCGCTGACGGCGACCGGCTCACCTCCGCTCCGAACGCGGACGGCGCACCGGCCGCCCCGCCGAGAGTTCCGGCGGG
>NZ_ML123044.1:1173448-1202602 GCF_003846175.1 Streptomyces sp. ADI95-17
CCCGCCGGTAGCCCCCGGCGGGCAGTCGTCAGGAAGGACGCACGCCCTCGTGGCAGCGCATCGAAAACCCAAGCAGCGCTTTTGCACCGGCCCTGCTGCCCGCACCGCGGCGACCCTCGCCCTCACCGGGGCCGCCACCGCCGCCGTACTGCCCGGCCCGGCGCACGCCGATCCGCAGCGCACCCCCGCCCAGGTCAAGGCCGAGGTGGACCGGCTGTACCACGACGCGGAGGTCGCCACCGAGCGGTACAACGGCGCGAAGGAGAAGGCGGACGCCGCCGAGGACGCCCTCGACGACCTGCGCGACGAGGCCGCCCGCAGGACCGAGCGCCTCAACACCGCGCGCGACGCGCTGGGTTCGTTCGCCGCGGCGCAGTACCGCACCGGCGGCCTCTCCACCTCCGTGCAGTTGGCGCTCTCCTCCGACCCGGACCAGTACCTGGAGCGGGCGTCGTACGCGGACCGGATCGGCGACCGCCAGGCCGCCGCGCTCGGCAAGGTCCGGCGGCAGGTCGCCCAGATCGCCACGCTGCGCTCGCAGGCCAAGGGCGAGCTGGCCGCGCTGACCTCCCGCCGGGCCGAGCTGAAGAAGCACAAGGCGACGATCACCACCAAGCTCGCCGACGCGCGGCGGCTGCTCGACCGGCTGACCCCGCCCGAGCGCACCGCCTACGAGAACACCGACCACGGCTCGACGGACGGCACGCCCTCCGCCGGACGCGCCGACCGGAACACCGCGCGCGGCGCCGTCCGGGCGCCGAACGCCCGCGCCGCCGAGGCCGTCGCCTTCGCGTACGGGGCGCTCGGCAAGCCGTACGTCTGGGGCTCCACCGGCCCCTCCTCGTTCGACTGCTCCGGGCTCACCCAGGCCGCCTGGCGCGCCGCCGGGGTCTCGCTCCCCCGGACCACGTACACCCAGATCAACGCCGGGCGGCGCGTCTCGCGTTCCGAACTCGCGCCGGGCGACCTGGTGTTCTTCTACTCCGGCATCAGCCATGTCGGGCTGTACATCGGCAACGGGCAGATGATCCACGCCCCGCGCACCGGGTCACCGGTGCGGATCGCGCCGATCGACCAAATGCCCTTCGCCGGGGCCACCCGGGTGGCATAGGCTCCCGTCTCCGATCCGGTGCAACCGGCCATCGGAGCAACCGCCTTCGGGCCGGCCCCCTCGGACCGGCCCGCCGTCGCCCAACCGGCCGGAGGACAACCCCGTATGCCCATGGACGCCGATGTCCAGACCCATGCCCGTACGCTCGCCCTGCGTTCCCCGGACCACCTCCGGATCGGGCCCTTCACGGTGCGCTACAACCCCAACTGGTCCATCAAGTACGCCAATTACGCGATACCCGACCCGGACGCGGAGCCGACGCCGGCCGATCTCGACGCGCTGGTCGCGGCGTTCCGCGAGCACGACCGGCTGCCCCGGCTGGAGTTCCTGCCCGGTTCGGCGCCCGCGGTCGAACCCGCGCTGCTCGCCGCCGGGTTCACCGTGGAGAACCGGGCCCCGGTCATGGCCTGCGCACCGGAAGAACTGCTGACGCCGAAGCCGGTGGCATCCCTCACGATCGCCGAACCGGCCACCGACGCGGAGTTCGACGCCGCCGCGCTCGTCCAGCACCACGGCTACGGCGGGACCGGCGAGCCCGAGGGCGGCGAGGCGGAGTGGCTGCGCACCGCGGCAGCCGGCGGCGGGGTCGCGGCCCTCGCCACGATCGACGGCGTACCGGTGGGCGCGGGCGGCTGCTCGGTCCCCGTCGACGGCCTCACCGAACTGGCCGGTCTCGCCGTCGCCGACGCCTACCGCCGCCGCGGCATCGGCGCCGCGCTCTCCGCCCACCTCACCGCGACCGCCTTCGGGCGCGGCTGCCGGGTGGTGTGGCTGGAGCCGGGCGACGCCGATGTGGAGCGGATCTACGCGGGCATCGGCTACCGCAGGGTCGGCGAGAAGCTGAACATCTCGCTCGACCCGGCCTGAGAGCGCCCGCCCGCCGGCTCGGACCAGCCCGCCGGCTCAGACCAGCCGTCGCGCGGTGGCCCACCGGGTCAGCTCGTGGCGGTTGGAGAGCTGGAGCTTGCGCAGCACCGCCGAGACGTGCGACTCGACCGTCTTCACCGAGATGAAGAGCTGCTTGGCGATCTCCTTGTAGGCGTAGCCGCGGGCGATCAGCCGCAGCACCTCGCGCTCGCGCTGGGTGAGGCGGTCCAGGTCCTCGTCGACCGGCGGCGCGTCCGTGGAGGCGAAGGCGTCCAGGACGAAGCCGGCCAGCCGGGGCGAGAACACCGCGTCGCCGTCCTGGACCCGGAAGACCGAGTCGACCAGGTCGGTGCCGGTGATGGTCTTGGTGACATAGCCGCGGGCGCCGCCGCGGATGACGCCGATGACGTCCTCGGCGGCGTCCGACACGGACAGCGCCAGGAACCGCACCGGCTTCTCGACGGCCCCCATCAGCGGGGCGCAGCGGCGCAGCACCTCGACGCCGCCGCCGCCGGGCAGGTGCACGTCGAGGAGGACGACCTCGGGGCGGGTCGCCGTGATGACGGTGACCGCCTGGTCGACGTCGGCGGCCTCGCCGACCACCTCGACGCCGGTCTCCTCGGTGCGGCCGATCTCGGCCTGGACGCCGGTGCGGAACATCCGGTGGTCGTCGACGAGCACGACCCGTACCCGGCGCTCCGGGCCCCCGGTCGCCTCAGTGGTCTTGGTCATCGCTCGCCCTCTCCATCTCCAGCTCGACTTCCGTGCCCCCACCGGGCACCGAACGCAGCCGCGCCGTACCGCCGTTGCGCTGCATCCGGCCGATGATCGATTCTCGTACGCCCATTCTGTCCCCCGGTACGGAGTCCAGGTCGAATCCCGGGCCCCGGTCGCGCACCGAGACGAAGACCGTGCGGCCCTCGACCTCGGCGTAGACCTGCACGGCGCCGCCCTCGCCACCGTACTTGGCGGCGTTGACCATCGCTTCGCGTGCGGCCTGCATCTGTGCGGTCAGCCTCTCGTCCAGCGGGCAGTCGCCGACGACGACCACCTCCAGCGGGACGCCGTGCTTGTCCTCGACCTCGGCTGCGGCGCGCTTGACCGCTTCGGCGAGGGTCTCGGGTTCGTCGTCCTCGTCCTTGCCGGTGCCCTCGGGGTTGTACAGCCAGTTGCGCAGTTCGCGTTCCTGGGCGCGGGCGAGCCTGCGGACCTCGCCGGAGTCCTCCGCGTTGCGCTGGATCAGGGTGAGGGTGTGCAGCACCGAGTCGTGGACGTGGGCGGCCACCTCGGCGCGCTCCTGGGCACGGATGCGCATCAGGCGTTCCTCGGAGAGGTCCTGGGTCATGCGTACGAGGTAGGGGCCGGCCAGCAGCGCGATGCCGGTGAGGACGGCGATGGCCGCGGTCAGTACGTTGCCGAGCTGGGCGGCGGAGCCGCGTACCACCATGAAGACGGCCAGGCCCAGGCCGACCAGGGCGACCCCGGCGAGCCCCCGGACCAGGTGCAGGACCCGGCGGCGGCTGCCGACCTCCATCCAGCGGGCGCGCCGGGCGTTGTCGGCCTGCCGCCACACCAGTACGGAACCGGCGCCGATCAGCAGGGTGGGCCAGATGTAGCGGTTGGCCCCGCTGCCCATGTCGACGTTGCCGACGAAGATCATGGCGCCGAAGACCAGCGCGATCAGGGCGAAGATCTGGCCCCGGTCGGGTTTGCGGAGCCGGCGGCTGCCGTCCGGGGCGGTCTCGAAGACCGAGCGGGGCGGCTCGACGCCGCCGACACCGAGCGGGACGACGATCCAGAACACGGCGTAGAGCAGCGCGCCGAGGCCGTCCGCGAAGAACAGTCCGAGGAAGACGAACCGCACCCAGACGACGGGCAGCCCGAGATGCCCGGCGAGACCGCGCGCGACGCCGCCCAGCAGCCGTCCGTCGGCGCTGCGGTAGAGCCTGCGCAGCGGCGGCTCCTCCGGGGCGGGGTTGCGGGAGCTGGTGGCTCGGGTCGTGGCGGCTGGCATGCCCCGATCGTCACATGTCCGTACGGGTGAAGGCATCAGGGTCGGCCCCCGAATCGACCCTGAGAGCCCGGTACCGGGGTGGGCCCCAGGGGTGCGGCCGGCCAATATCAGGGATCGGCCAGGGTCGGCGCGGGTCCCGGACGGGCTCCGGGCCAGTCACCATGGAGCCATGACCGTTCCCCAGGACACCTCCCCCGGTGTCGCTCCGCCCCCCGAACCGGCTCCGCTGCTGCGGCGCAGTCCGCAGCACAAGGTCGTGGCCGGGGTGTGCGGCGGGCTCGGCCGGTACTGCGACGTCGATCCGGTGATCTTCCGGATCGTGCTCGGGGTGCTGTCCGTGACCGGCGGCATCGGGCTGATCTTCTACGGCTTCGCCTGGCTGCTGGTCCCCGCGGACGGCGAGGAGGAGAACGAGGCGCGCAGGCTGCTGTCCGGCCGGGTGGAGGGGGCGTCGCTGATCGCGGTGCTGCTCGCGCTGATCGGCTGCGGTCTCTTCCTGTCGATGCTGGGCAACGGGGGCACGCTGGCGTTCTCCGCGATGCTGTCGCTCGCGGTCGTCGGCTTCGCCGTGTGGACGCAGCACCGCAGGACCGCGGCGCCCGAGGACCCGCTGCATCCGGCGACCGCGCAGGCGGTGGCGGACGCGCCCCCCGAGGTGAAGGCGCCGCCGACGCCGGGCAGCCCGTCGTGGTGGCGGGACCCGATCGTCAAGGACGGCACCTCGGGTCCGGTGGGCGCCGGCTATCTGTGGGGTCCGGCCGATGCCGCGCTCCCGGGCCGGACGGAGCGTCCCGCGGGGGCGGCCCCGAACCCGCTGCGCCGCCCGCCCCGGCGGGAGCCCGGCACCAGGGGCCCGACCTCGATCGGCGGTCTGGTCTTCCTGTTCGCGCTGATCGCGGGCGGTCTGGGCACCGGGCTGAGCTGGGAGTCGCAGCCGCTCGGTACGAGTCTGCAGTACGGCCTGGCCGCTGCGCTCGCGGTGTTCGGTCTCGGCATGCTGGTCAGCGCGTTCCTGGGGCGGACCGGGTTCGGCACGGTCATGCTGTCGATGATCACGGCCGTCCTGCTGGCGTGCGCCTCCGCGCTGCCCAAGGACATCTCCACGCAGTGGGTGCGCGAGGGGTGGCGCCCCGCGTCGGTGGCCGCCGTCCAGCCGCACTACCAGCTGGGCACCGGGGTGGCCAGGCTGGACCTCACCGGGATCACGGTCCCCCGGGGCGACACCCTCAGGACCGGGGTGGGGGTCGGGGCCGGCCGTGTGGTGGTGGTCGTGCCGAAGGAGGTGACGGTGAAGGTGGACGCGAGGTCGGGGTTCGGCGACATCACGCTGCCGGTCAGCCGGCCCGGTGAGCCCCCGGCCGCCGAGGAGCCGGCCGAGGTGGACATCAGGCCGTCGCAGAACGAGCACCGGACGCTGCCGCCGTCCCCGGGCAGCAGACCGGCGGGCACGGTCGAGCTCACTCTCGAAGTCGGTGTCGGACAGGTGGAGGTCACCCGTGCTGCGTCATGAGATCCGTCCGGGACGTGCGGTGGCGGGAGTCGTCATGCTCGCGCTGGCGGCGGGATACGCGGCGGACGCCGCGGGGCTCTGGGACGCCCCGTGGGTCTTCTTCTTCCCGCTGTTCTTCGGCGGCCTCTGGCTGGCCGCCACCGCGACCTGGGTGAACTACCGGATCCGTCGCCGCCGGGACGCCAGAAGGGCATCCGCGGAGAACGCCGCGGCCCCGCCGAGCAGCAGCGGCAGCCAGGCCATGAGGTAGACCAGGTCGTTGCCGAAGTAGTACGGCGAGACCTGCCAGCTCACGGTCAGCCACAGGCTCAGCGAGATCAGCGCCCCGCCGAGCGCGGCGAGCCGTGCCCACAGCCCGACGAGGGTGCCGAGGCCGACGAGGAGTTCACCGATGGCGATGGCGTACCCGAAGGCGCCGGGGCTCTTCAGCGCGAGGTCGACGAGGGCCGGGATCGCGGACGAGTCGCGGACCGCGTGCATGGTCTCGCCGATGGAACCGGCGCCGCTCGCCTTGAAGAAGCCGCTGTCCGTGAGCTTGTCGAGCCCGGCGTAGACGAAGGTGACGCCGAGGAAGATCCGCAGGGGCAGCAGGGCGTGCTCCCGCGCCAGGTCCCTGAGCCCCTTCGACTCCCCGAGACCGCGTACGTTCATCCCGTATCCCTGCATGTGGCTGCCCCACCTTCCGTAGACCCGTCACCTGACGATACGTAGGCGGTTGTCGGGCTGCTCACCCGGTGGGTGGTCCGGCCGGATTCCGCCGCCCGCCCGGGGGCGGGGTCGCGGGAGCGGGGGGCGCGGGGGCCGGGGTCAGTCCGTCACTTCGATCTCGACGCGGTTCGTCTCCACTCCGGCGGCGGTCACCACCTGCACCTGGACCACCCCCGGTTCGACCTCCACCGGCACCGGCACGGTCAGCACGCCGTCCGCCGGGTTGGCGAAGCCGCCGGTGACCGGGATCAGCGGCACGTGCACATGGACCCGGCCGATCCGGACGACCAGCCGGGCCAGCCGCTCCGGTGTCCCGGCGCCGGGCGGCACGAAGCCCGCGCCGCGGATCTCGATGTCGTCGCCGGTGCGGACCGGCGCGTCCAGGTCCCCGGCCTCGCGGGCCCGGACCACCGAGAGGATCACCGGGCGCCCGCCCTCCGCGTACTTCCCGGCGAAGTAGGCGAGCGCCGAGACGGTGACCAGCAGCGCCAGGCCCCAGGGCAGGTCCGGCAGCTGCTCGGGCCGACGGGCGAGGCGGACCGCGGCGAACAGCACGGCGACGGTGCTCACCAGCACGTACTGCACGTCCGTGAAGCTGCCCCGGCCCGAGTCGTCGGTGAGCAGATCGGCGGCGCGCGGCCGGACGGCCCGCAGCTTCTGGAGCCGCCCGGACAGCGTCCGTACGGTCACCACCCGGCGTACGACGACGGCGACGGCGCAGACCAGCGCGAGCACGGTCACCACCCCGGCGCCCCGGGCCAGGTCCAGCCCCTCGATCAGCTCGTCCCGCTCGGTGTGGCCGGAGGCGCCGGCCAGCTGGAGCGCCAGCACGAGGACGGAGAAGACCGCGAGCAGCACCCAGGAGGCGGCGACCGCCCGGGAGGTGGAGAGCCGGTGGTCCTCGCCGATCAGCGGGGCGAGCAGGCCGCCCCGGGCGCGGTGGACATGGGCGGCGCCGGTCAGCAGGCCCGCGGTGACGAGTCCGGCGACCAGTCCGGCCGTACGGGCGTTGGTCCAGCCCGCGCCGATGGCGGTGACGGCCTCGCCGATGACCAGCAGGGCGACGCCTGCCCACACCGCGATCAGGGTGCGCCGCCAGACCCGGTACAGCCAGGCCTCGCCCGCCTCCCTGCCCCGTTCGGCGACGGTCCTGGCGGACTGGGTCAGCTCGTCCGAGACCCACTGGCGGGTCGCCGATGCGGACTGCGCGACCCCGGGCGGCAGCCCCTGCCCGGCGGCGAGTTCGTCCCGCTTGGCCAGGAACGCGGCCACCGCGCGCCGGTGGCCCTCGCGCGCCCCGTGCGGGCAGTCACCGCACGTGCAGCCCCCGCCGTGCGTGCTGCCCGCCCTCGCCTCGTCCAACGCCACTGGGAACGCCGCCCTTTCAACCCCCGGTACAGCCAACTCGGCTGTGATTGCTGCGAATTGTGCCGTACGGAGGGGCTCGGGACCGCATCGGGGCGGTCCGTGGGCGCGGATCGCCGAAATGTGCGAAGGAATCGTCAGTACGTGCGACTGATCCGGCGCCAAAGTGGCTGGTAGTTGATCCAGGCCACCAGGTCGCTGCCCAGTTGTTCACGGGTGGCGAGCGCGTCCGGGTGCTCGATCGGCACCGGCTTCCCGGCCGCCCGCGCGGCCAGCTGCACCTGGCAGGAGCGCTCCAGCGCGATGAACCACCAGGCGGCCGCGTCCACCGAATCGCCGACGGTCAGCAGCCCGTGATTGCGCAGCACGATCGCCTTGTGCCCGCCGAGCGCGGCGGCGATCCGGCGCCCCTCGTCCTCGTCCACGACGACCCCGGTGTAGGCGTCGTACAGCACATGGTCCTCGTAGAAGGCGCAGGACTCCTGGGTGATCGGCTCGATGAGCTCGCCGAGCGCGGACAGGGCCCGCCCGTGCAGGGAGTGGGTGTGGGCGACTGCGACGACGTCCGGGCGGGCCCGGTGCACCTGTGCGTGGACGGCGAACGCCGCCTGGTTGACGTGGTGGCGCCCCTCGACGACCTGGCCCTCGCCGTTGACCAGGATCAGTTCGTCCGGCGCCAGTCCGGCGAACGGGGCCCCGAAGGGGTTGACCCAGAAGCAGTCGGCGAATTCCGGGTCGCGTGCGGTGATGTGACCGGAGACGCCGTCCTCGTACCCGAACTCACCGAACAGCCGGAGCGCCCCGGCCAGCCGTTCCTTGCGGTGCGCCCGCTCGTCGGCCACGGACTCGTGGACGGGCGGCAGCGCGAAGTGGAGCTGGTCCACGGGTATGGGTGTGGGCTCGGACATGGCGGCTCCTCGGGGCTCCCAGGGCGTACGGGATCGGAAGTTACCGCCGGTTGCCGCAAGTGGCCAGGGGTGCGGGACGCCCGGCCGGTACGACGATGCCGCCGCTCGGCGGGCGAGCGGCGGCATCGGTGTCGACCCGGGGTCAGGCGGGGCCCGACGGGAGGGTCACTCCCACTCGATGGTGCCCGGCGGCTTGCTCGTCACGTCGAGCACGACGCGGTTGACGTCGGCCACCTCGTTGGTGATGCGGGTGGAGATCCGGGCGAGGGTCTCGTACGGCAGGCGCGACCAGTCGGCCGTCATGGCGTCCTCGGAGGAGACCGGACGGAGCACGATCGGGTGGCCGTAGGTGCGGCCGTCGCCCTGGACGCCGACCGAGCGGACATCGGCGAGCAGGACCACCGGGCACTGCCAGATGTCGCGGTCCAGGCCGGCCGCGGTCAGCTCCTCGCGGGCGATGGCGTCGGCCTCGCGGAGCAGGTCGAGCCGCTCCTTGGTGACCTCGCCGACGATCCGGATGCCGAGGCCGGGGCCGGGGAACGGCTGGCGCTGGACGATCTCCTCGGGCAGGCCGAGCTCCTGGCCGACCATCCGGACCTCGTCCTTGAACAGCTGTCGCAGCGGCTCGACGAGCGAGAACTCGATGTCCTCGGGGAGGCCGCCCACGTTGTGGTGCGACTTGATGTTGGCGGTGCCGGTGCCGCCGCCGGACTCGACGACGTCCGGGTAGAGCGTGCCCTGGACGAGGAAGGCGACTTCCTCGCCGCCCGCGGCGCCCTCGGCGATGATCTCGGCCTGGGCCTGCTCGAAGACCCGGATGAACTCGCGGCCGATGATCTTCCGCTTCTGCTCCGGGTCGGAGACTCCGGCCAGCGCGGTCAGGAAGCGCTCCTCGGCGTCGACGACCTTCAGCTGGACGCCGGTGGCGGCCACGAAGTCCTTCTCGACCTGCTCGGTCTCGCCCTTGCGCATCAGACCGTGGTCAACGTACACGCAGGTCAGCTGGGAGCCGATGGCCTTCTGCACGAGGGCCGCGGCGACCGCCGAGTCCACTCCGCCGGACAGGCCGCAGATGGCGCGCTTGGTGCCGACCTGCTCGCGGATCAGCGCGATCTGCTCCTCGACCACATTGGTCGTGGTCCAGGTCGGCTCGATGCCGGCGCCCCGGTAGAGGAAGTGCTCCAGGACCTGCTGGCCGTGCGTGGAGTGCAGGACCTCGGGGTGGTACTGGACGCCGTAGAGCCTCTTCTCGTCGTTCTCGAAGGCGGCGACCGGTACGACGTCGGTGGACGCGGTGACCGTGAAGCCCTCGGGGGCGGCGGAGCAGGCGTCGCCGTGCGACATCCAGACCGACTGCTCGGCGGGGGTGCCCTCGAAGAGCGTGGAGCCGCTCTTGGAGACGGTGAGCGGGGTACGGCCGTACTCACGGGCACCGTTGTCGTCGACGGTGCCGCCGAGCGTGGTGGCCATCAGCTGGAAGCCGTAGCACATGCCGAAGACCGGGACCCCGGCCTCGAACAGCGCGCGGTCGAGGGACGGGGCGCCCTCGGCGTACACCGAGGAGGGGCCGCCGGACAGGATGATCGCCCGGGGGTTCTTGGCCAGCATCTCGGCCACCGGCATGGTGGACGGGACGATCTCGCTGTAGACCCGGGCCTCACGGACGCGTCGGGCGATGAGCTGGGCGTACTGCGCGCCGAAGTCGACAACGAGGACCACGTCGGTGGTGGTGTCGGGGGCGGCGGGGGGTGCTGCTGGCACGGGCGGCCTTCCGGCGGTGAAGGGGGGTCTGTTTTGTCGATTCTACCGGGGTTGCGGAGTCCGCCGTCGTCCCGCCCGTACGGGGGTGCGGGGACCGCCGTCCCCGGATACGGCGTCTCAGCATCCGGTCGCCGTGTTGGTCCGCCCGCGGCGGCCGGGCCATACTGGTTCCATGCTTCAGCACACGACCTTCGTCTTTACCTATGGCACCCGGCCCGCCGGCTGCCATGGTCGTGCTGCTTGATCCACTGACAAGCAACGTTCCAGGCGCCCCGGGCCGAAAGGCCCGGGGCGCCTTGGCGTTACGGACCGGCCGGCCTCGGGGACCACACACCACGAGGAGTCACCACCATGACCAGCACCGCCCCCGCGAAGAACACCACCGGGAAGACCGCCGCTGAGAAGACCGGCGCGCACACCGAGGAGGCCGCCGCGCTGATCGACGACGCGCGGGCCCGGATCGACACCCTCGACGACCGGATCATCGGGCTCGTCCAGGAGCGGATGGCCGTCTCGGCGGTCATCCAGGAGGCCCGGATCACCTCCGGCGGCCGCCGGATCAGCCTCTCCCGCGAGATGGAGATCCTCGGCTCGTACCGGGACGCGCTCGGCAGGCCCGGCACCTCCCTCGCCATGACGCTGCTGGAGCTGTGCCGCGGCCGGGCGTGACACCCCGGGGGCCGGGGGTACTCCGGCGTATCCCAGTTCGGGCCGACTCTCACCCGTACGGCGCGTGACCGGGTCCGGCGCGGCTTCGTTGGTCCCGGTGTCCGTGCCAGCCAGGGGCGGCTCCGGAAAGAAACCACGTGTGGCTCCGCTGGAGCGTGTGGCGTACCGCAGGTACGCCGTGGGACCGCGCCCCGGCGTGCGTGACCGGTCGGCAGGGGACAGCAGCCCGGTCACCCCAGGAAACGGCCGGCTTCGGGGACGCCCGGGGCCGGCCGTTTCCGGTCTGGATCCAGGTGGAATCCGGTCGAAGCGGCCCGCGCGACGCGCGCCGTGTCCCGGCGCAGACGTACGAGGGCCCCGCCGGCCCGCTCCCGGTCCGCAGGGCCCTTTCCCCTGCCCCGGGCCGCCCTCCGCGTGAGTGGCGTCACATAAGTGTTCTGTGAGCATCCGGACAACCATTGCGGCAGACCACGGGTCAATCATGCGGAACCACCGGCCCCGCTCGTGCCCGCCGCGCGACGGGCCGGTCCCGAAACCCGTATCGCCCATCGCGGTGCGCCGGACTCCCGAGGTCACCTTGAAGCTTCGCCGAACCCTGGCGCTCGCCGCCGCCGCGGCAGTCATCACCCCTGCCGCGGTCCTGGCCGCTCCCGCCGCGTTCGCCGTGACGACGGACGGGACCGCTGCCGCCGAGACCACCGTCCCGCCCTCGCCGAGCGACTCAGGACCGCCGGAGACCGAGCCGGCCCCGGCCGACTCCGAGTCCGCGTCCACGCCCGCCGAGGACCCCGCCGGGGAGACCGGCGAGCCCGGTCCGCCCGAGACCCCCGGGGCCGCCGAGAGCTCCGCTCCGGCGCCGGACGAGACCCCCGGAGCGACCCCCGGCGACTCGGCGAGCGCCTCGGCGTCCGCGTCCGCCTCCCCGTCGGAGTCCGAGGGCCCGGCGGAGCCGGCGCAGTGCGCCAAGTCCGACCTGGACATCTCCGTCAACGGCCTGCCCGGACGGATCGCCCGGGGCAGCGGCTGGCACAAGTTCAAGATGAACGTCTACAACTCCTCGAAGTCCGCCGTGAAGGAGATCGACTACTTCGCGGGCGCCTCCTCCGACAAGCAGGGCAACGACCTCTTCCGCTCGAAGAAGGTCAGCCTCCAGGCCCTCGACCCGGAGACCGGCAGGTGGGTGGAGCTCAGCGAGGACGGCCGCGCGGTCGGTTACGTCGGCCGGTCCGACGAGATCCCCGCGGGCTACGAGGTCGACATCCCGCTGCGCATCAATGTGCGGCCGACCGCCCCCGTAGGCGCCGGCTTCACGCTCGGTGCCGGTCTGTACGTGGGTGACGAGGACTGCGTGGGCGTCAGCGACGTCGCGTACAGGTTCAAGATCGTGAAGTCCGGCGGCAGCGGCTCGACACCGCAGACCGGTGGCAGCGCCCCGGTCCCGGCCGCGAAGCCGGCCGACAACCCGGCGGGCAAGGTGTCCGGCAGCCTCGCGGAGACCGGTTCGTCCTCCGCGCTGCCGGTGTTCGCCACCGCGGGCGGCGCGGCCGTGGTACTCGGCGCGGGCGCGATGTTCATCGTGCGGCGCCGCAGGAGCGGTGATGCCGGCGCGTGACGCGTCCGGCTCGCCGTGAGCATGGAGGGGCTGCACTCGGAGGGGGGTGCAGCCCCTTTCTGCTGTCCCGATCGGCTAGGACTCCTGTGGCTTCTTCGGCGGTACGGACGGCAGCCCGAGGAACGGCAGCTTCAGCGCGCCGAACGCCTCCTTCGGCACGGCCGGTGACCGCGGCTCGACCGCGGCCAGCCGCTCGTACGCCTCGCCCTGCGCCGGACGCGGGTCCGCCTCGCCCTTGTTGGGCCACAGCGACATGGCGCGCTCGGCCTGCGCGGTGATGGTGAGCGACGGGTTGACGCCGAGGTTCGCGGAGACCGCCGAACCGTCGACCACCGAGATGCCGGGGTGTCCGTAGAGCCGGTGGTACGGGTCGATCACCCCGTCGTCGGCGGTGGCGCCGATGGGGCAGCCGCCCAGGAAGTGCGCGGTGAGCGGGGTGCCCATCAGCTCGCCCACGTTCGAACCGGCGAAGCCGTTGATCTCCTCGGCGAGCAGTGTGGCGCTGCGCGTCGCCGCCTCGATCTGGGTCGGGTTGGGCGCGCCGTGCCCCTGCCGGGCGGTGAGCAGGCCCTTCCCCACGCCGCCCGGCTTGCGGTACGTCGTCAGGGAGTTGTCGAGCGACTGCATGACCAGCCCGATGATGGTCCGTTCCGACCAGCGGCGGTTGGAGAGCGACCGGGCCGCGAGCGTGGGGTGCTTGACCAGTTCGAGCAGCCACCTGCGCACCCGGTGCGCGCCGTACGGCACCTGGAGGACGGTCAGCGCGCCCATCGAGTTGGAGCCCTTGCCGTATCGGACCGGCTCGATGTGGGTGTTCTCGTCCGGGTGGATCGAGGAGGTGATGGCGACGCCCCGGGTGAAGTCGGCCCGCGCGGTCCCGTGCTTCTTCCGGTAGCGCCGGTCGCTGGTCTGCGAGCCGACCAGGCCCTCGGAGTTGGTACGGGTCAGCTCGCCGAGCCGGGACGAGATCCGGGGCAGCAGGCCGGTGTCCTTCATCCGGTGCAGCAGGGTCTGGGTGCCGTACGTGCCCGCGGCGACGACGACCTCGCGGGCGGTGAACGTGCGGCCCTTGCCCTTCTTCCGGTTGTCGGTGGGGAGGGTCTTGACCGCGTAGCCGCCCCGGGAGTTCTCGGTGACCGCGACGACCGAGGTCATCGGGTGGACGACCGCGCCCGCCTTCTGAGCGAGGTGGAGGTAGTTCTCGTTCAGGGTGTTCTTCGCGCCGTGTCGGCAGCCGGTCATGCATTCGCCGCACTCGGTGCAGGCCTTGCGGGAGGGCCCCGCCCCGCCGAAGAACGGGTCGGGCACCTCGCCGCCCGGCCGGGCCTTCGCCGTGCCGTCGCCGTCCTCGCCGTCCCCGAAGAAGACGCCGACCGGCGCCATGTGGAACGTGTCGCCGATGCCCATGGCCTGCGCGGTCGCCTTCAGGTGGACGTCCGACGGGGTCATGGTCGGATTGAGCCGGACCCCCAGCATCCGCTTGGCCTGGTCGTAGTACGGGCCCAGCTCCTCGCGCCAGTCGGTGATGTCCTTCCACTGCGGGTCGTCGAAGAACGGCGCGAGCGGCTCGTACAGGGTGTTGGCGTAGTTCAGCGAACCGCCGCCGACGCCCGCGCCCGCCAGCACCATGACGTTGCCCAGCAGGTGGATGCGCTGGATGCCGTACAGACCGAGCGTCGGGGCCCACAGGAAGTTCTTCAGGTCCCAGGAGTTCCTGGGCAGTTCGGACCGGGTGAAGCGGCGGCCCGCCTCCAGCACCCCGACGCGGTACCCCTTCTCGGTCAGCCGCAGCGCCGACACCGCACCGCCGAAGCCCGAGCCGACCACGAGTACGTCGTAGTCGTAGGCGTCGTCGTCGGTCTTCTCCGGGGCGACGGGCCGATTCTGGGCAGGGCTGTCCTGGGACATGGCTCTCCTCGGTGCGAAACGGTCGGAAAGTGCTGCGGTACCGGGAAGTGCCGCGGTACCCGGTGTCAGCGCAGGCGGAGCGCCTTCATCGCCTTGAGGCTGACGCTCATGAACGCCGCGTACTTCTCGTCGTCCATCCCGAAGGACGGGGCGAGCGGGATCAGCCGCTGCTGGGCGACGGTCTGCGCCTCGGTGTACTTGAGGATGCCCTCGGAGCCGTGCCGGCGGCCGAGGCCGGAGTCCTTCATGCCGCCCATCGGGGACTGCACGCTTCCGTACGCGGGGGCGTACCCCTCGTTGATGTTGACCGTGCCGGTGCGCAGCCGGGCGGCGACCCGGTGGCCGCGCCTGGAGTCCTTGGTCCAGACGCTGGAGTTCAGGCCGTACGGAGTGGCGTTGGCGAGGTCCACGACCTCGTCCTCGTCGGTGAAGCGGTAGATGGAGACGACCGGGCCGAAGGTCTCCTCGCCGCACACCGCCATCGGCACCTCGACGCCGTCGAGGATGGTCGGCTCGTAGAACAGTGGGCCGATGTCGGGGCGGGCGACACCGCCCGCGACGAGCCTGGCGCCCTTCTCGACGGCCTCCGCGACATGCCGGGTGACGGTCTCCAGCTGGCGCTCGCCGACCAGGGAGCCCATGTCGGCGCCGTAGGCGAGGGAGTTGCCGAGCCGCATGGCCTTCGTACGGGCCGCGAAACGGGCCACGAAGTCGTCGGCGATCGACTCGTGGACGTACAGCCGCTCGATGGAGATGCAGAGCTGGCCGGCGGAGGAGAAGCAGGCGCGGACGGCGCCCGCGGCGGCCTTCTCCACGTCGGCGTCCTTCAGGACCAGCATGGCGTTCTTGCCGCCGAGCTCCAGCGAGACGCCGACGAGCCGGGCCGCCGCGCCCTGCGCCACCTCGCGGCCGGTGCGGGTGGAGCCGGTGAACGAGACGTAGTCGGCGTGCTTGACGACCTCGGGGCCGACGACCGGGCCCTCGCCCAGGACGACCTGGAAGACCTCGGCGGGCAGTCCGGCCTCGATCAGCAGGTCACGGGCCCACAGCGCGGTCAGCGCGGTCTCCGTGTCGGGCTTCATCACGACGGCGTTGCCGGAGACGAACGCGGGCAGCGCGTCGCCCACGGACAGCTCGAACGGGTAGTTCCACGGTGCGATCTGGCCGATGACGCCGCGCGGCTGGCGCAGCTCGGTGACCTTGGTGAGGGTCGGCACGACCCCGGTGTGCCGCTTCGGCTTCAGGTACGAGCCGGCCTTGCGCCCGTAGTGGCGGGCCGCGACGGCGACGGCCTGCACCTCTTCGTGGGCGTGCAGCCGGGCCTTGCCGGTCTCCAGCTGGATGAGGTCGAGCACCTCGGCCTGGCGGCTGAGCACCAGGTCGTGGAAGCGGAGCAGTACGGCGGCCCTGGCGCGGACGGGGGTCGCGGCCCAGGCGGGCTGGGCGGCGCGGGCCCGCTCGAAGGCGCTCGCCACGTCCTCGGGGGTGGACTCCGGCAGGTCGGCCAGCTTCTCCCCGGTGAAGGGGGTGTGGTTGGCCGTACGGCCCGAACCGGCCACGCCCCGGGTCAGCTGGGCGACCACCTCGGGTGTCACCACATCGGCGGCGGTGCGTACGCCCGCGGGGGCGGCGGCCACCGGGTTGGTGCCGACCGGGGCTGCGGAGGTGGATGTGGAGGCCTGCGAGTCCGTCATGAGGGCGAGAGTACGTCCAGCCGCACACTTTGGGTACCCGTGGGTAACGGGTTTTCACAGTCCCCACAAACGAGCCAGCGATCACTGGCAACAAAGCCCCTGATCAGGAGCCCTGCCGTTACGACGGGGTCCGGCAGGGCCCTGCCGGGGTCAGCCGGAGCTGTCCGGCGGACGCCATCCGCGCAGCATCGTGTCGAACTGTGCCCGGGTCGTGTCCCAGTCCTCCGCCGGGCCCGTCATGTACAGCGCGTACTCGGGACCGCCCTCCTCGCCGAAGTACATCTGGTCGATGGCGTGGCGCGGGCCCGGATGGTCCTTGGTCTCGGTCCAGGTGAACTCCCAGAGCGAACCCGGCCGGTCCCGGTACGTGTTGGAGTGCAGGGTCTTGCGCTCGTAGCCGGGCAGCCGTTTGGCGAGCTGGGGCTCCAGGCTCGTCACCATGTGCATGTACGGGTTCTCGAAGTCGGGCGCCGGGTCGATGCTGATCCGGATGTAGTGCACGCCGTTGTCCGGGGTGTAGTCGATCTGGTTGCCGTCCGCCCGGCGCTCCCAGCCCTCGGGCACGGTCAGGCTGAAGCCCTCGGGGTCGTCCACCCGCTTCCAGCCGTCGGGCACGTCCTTCACCGGCTTGTCGGGCTTCGCCGAGGGCGGGGTCTTGCCGTCGGACTTCCGGTCGGAATCGCCATCGGAACTGCCGTCGGACTTGCCGTCGGACTTGCCGTCGGGCCTGCCGGGGTCGACGCGTGCGTGCGTGCCCGTGCCGCCGCTGGTGGTGGTGTCGTCCGACCCGTCCCCCAGCTTCATCGCGGCGAGCCCCGCGCCGCCGCCGACCAGCGCCGCGGCCGCGATGACCAGGACCGCGGTGCGCCAGCGGCTGCGGCTCCGCCGGGGCGCCGGGGCCGGGGCAGGTGCCGGGGGCACCGGGTGGGGCAGTTGGGTGGTTCCGGGCCCGGCGGGGCCGTCCGGACCCAGCGAGCGCAGGACCTCGTCGGGAACGCTCTGCGTCGGCACGAACGCCTGGGCGGCCACGGGCGCGCGGCCCTCCATGGCGTCCAGCAGCATCCGTTCCGTCTCCGCGGCGGACGGGCGCTCGTCCGGCTCCTTGCGGAGCAGCGCGGTGATCACGGGGGCCAGCGGACCCGCCCGCCCGGGCGGCGGGGGTTCATCGGCGACGACGGCCTGCATGGTGGAGATCGGGGACGTACGGCGGAACGGCGAGCGGCCCTCGACCGCGGTGTAGAGCGTCGCGCCGAGCGACCACAGGTCGGAGGCCGGCCCCGGGTCGCCGCCGCGCACCCGCTCGGGCGCCAGGTAGTCGATGGAGCCGACCAGTTCACCGGTCCTGGTGATGGTCGAGTCGCCCTCGATGGCGGCGATCCCGAAGTCGGTGAGCAACACCTGGCCGTCCTTGGCGAGGAGCACGTTGCCGGGCTTCACGTCACGGTGCAGGACCCCCGCCCCGTGCGCGGCACGCAGGGCGCTCAGCACGTGGAGGCCGATCCTGGCGGCCTCGCGCGGCTCGATCTCGCCGGATTCCTTGGCGGCGTCGGCGAGGGAGGGGCCGTCGACGTACTGCATGACGATCCAGGGCCGGTTGTCGTACTCGATCACGTCGTGCACGGTGACCACGCCCGGGTGGGTGATCCGTGCGGCCGCGCGGGCCTCCTTCTGTGTGCGGGCGTGCAGCACGATCCGGTCCGCCTCCGCGACGTACAGACCGGCGGTCAACTCCTTGACCGCGACCGTGCGGTGCAGCACCTCGTCGTGGGCGCGCCAGACCTTGCCCATGCCGCCGCGCCCGAGAACCTCGCCCAGCCGGTACCTGCCGGCCAGCACCAGTCCCGCGTCCGTGCCCTGTGATCGATCCACGTAATCCCCGCCCCGTTCCTCGGGTGCCAGATTACGGAGGGGATGCACGACCACGGAACCTCGCACCGCTCACGAGACCGCACTGTGATGCTTGTCGCTCCGGCTCCGCCCGGGAGTTGTACGGAGAGGGTTCAGGGCGTCACACGATAGGAAGCGACGGCTTGTTCGTAGATGTCCGAAACCTTGTCGCGCCGGTTCTCCGGGCCGATGACCTGGACGACGTGGTAGCGGCCCTCGACGACCATCACCAGATTGCGGGCGTACACCTCACGCCCCGACGCGTCCTGCCAGGTGAACTGCCCCTCCGCCATGGCCTGTCGCCCGACGTCGATCCGGCGCAACCCGCTCGACCCCGACCAGCTGGAGTCGCGGAACGGCTGCAACTCCAGCTCCTTGTCGGCCTGGTAGGTCAGCGGGTCGTCACCGTTGGCCTTGACGGTGTCGCGGCCCGGGACGATCAGCAGACTGAAGCCGTCGCTGCCGTAGCGGATCTGACGGTCCGCGTTGGCGGGGCTGCGCTGCCAGCCCTTGAGCACACCGACCTCGAAGCCCTCCTGGTCCTTGCGCAGGGTGTAGCCGGGGGCGAGCGCGACCGCGGAGCGGCTGGTCTGCGGCTGCTGGGCGGTGGGCGATCCGGAGGAATCCTGACCGCCGGAGTCCCCCGTGCCGGGATCCGGCGAGCCGGATGCCGAGGACGCCGGGCCGGTGGAGCCGCTGCCCGGTTCGTCGTCCGACCTGGGCATGAACATCACGGCGTACGCGACGGCGGCGGCGAGGGCCAGCAGGATCAGCACCAGGAGCAGCCGCCCGAGCCGCCGCGGCGCCCGTCCCTCGCCCTCATGGGGGCGGGGCGGGGTGCGCAGCGCCTTGGGGACCTTGGGCTCCCGCGGCGGCCTGGTGGGGACCCGCTCCGCCTTGGGCCGGTCGAACCTGTCCGGCGCGTCGAACTTGTCCGGCCCGTCGAGCCTGCCCGGCCTGTCGAGCCTGCCCGGCCTGTCGAGCCCGTCCTGGCGGTCGAATCCGTCCTGTCGATCGGGGATGCTCCGGCGGTCGGGCTTGTTCTTGGTGTGGCGGTGGCGGCCATGGGTCGCGTTGCGTCCGCGGCGCCTGCGGACCAGCTCGCCGCGACGGCGCACGACGGGGAGCCGGGCGGTGTCGGCGGACGGCAGGGGTACGACGTCCAAACCGGCCTCGGGCTCGGGCGCCGACCGCACCAGGGAGCGCAGCCAGCCGCTCAGCTCCTCGAAGTCCGGCCGCTCGGTGGGGTCCTGACGCAGCAGGGACTCGACGACGGGGCGCAGCGGACCGCACTCCTCGGCGAAGGCGGGCGGCTCCCCGCACACCATCTGGACGAGCTCGGCCGCGTTCTCCTCGGGGTAGGGGGCGTGGCCCTGGACAGCGCGGTAGAGCAGCGCGCCCAGCGCCCAGAGGTCGGTGGCGGGTCCGATCGGCGGCGCCAGCCGCCAGTTCTCGTGGACGGGGCCGGCCTGCTCGGGCGCCCAGCGCTCGGTGACCGCGCCGACCACGGCGATCCGGGTCTGCCGGGCGCGCTCGGCGGCCAGCGGGGTGGCGGGGCCCCGGTAGACGGAGTCCGTACGGCCGCTCCCGGCCGCCTCGTCCCAGCGGCCCGGCTGTTGCGGCGGGGCCGTCCGGTGCGCGGGCAGTGCCGGGGAGTCGCCGTGGCGCCGGGCGTCGGCGCGCAGGGCGTCCTCGCCGGAGCCCCCGGCGGGAACGGGACGACCGGAATCGGGGCCGTCGCTCCAGGAACCGGTGAGATGCAGCCGCCGCGGGGGCGGATAGCCGTCCTCGTCGTCGTCAGCGCCCTCCCCGTCGCCTCCGTCGCCGTCGTGGGGACCGGGCGCGTACGGGTCGTCGGCGTACCGGTCCTTGGTGTACGGGTCGTCGGAGTACGGGTCGTCGGCGGCGCGGCTCCAGGGGGCGGCGGACTGCGGACGGCTGTGGTCCGGGCCGGACGGGCCGGACGGGTCGGACGGGTCGGACGGGTCGGACGGGTCGGACGGGTCGGACGGGTCGGACGGGTCGGACGGGTCGGATGCGTCGGTGAGGTCCAACGGGTCCGACGGGCCGGTCAGGTCCGTGTCGTGCGGCCGTGCGGAGCGCTGTACCGGCAGGCTTCCGGTGTCCTCCGCGTCGCCCGCCTCGGCGCGCCGCCGGTCCTCGCTGACGCGTGCGGCGGCGCGGGCGCCCTCGCGGTAGGCGACGATGGCTCCGGCGCGCCCGGCCCGCAACTGCGCGGCGTCTCCCGTGCCGCCGCGGGGAACGTCGTCGGCGTGGGAGGCATCGGCGGCGTGGTCGCTCTCGTCGTACGGATCGCCGCCCCCATGCGGACCGTCGCCCCCATGCGGACCGCCGTCCCCATGCGGATCGTCGTCCTCATGCAGATCACCACCCCTACGCGGACCGCCGTCCCTGTACGGGTCGTCGTCGTACGAGGCGTCGTCGTACGAGGCGTCGTCGTCATCGGTGGGCGGGGTGCCGGCCGGCCGGCCCGTCTCGATCGCCGCCGGGCCGCGTGAGGCCGGGACCTCGGCCGGAGAGGGCGGCAGGGGCGGCAGGGGCGGCGCGAACACGCCCGCAGAGCCCGTACCGAGCGCCGGTCGGCCGAACCCGGCCTCGTACCCGCCGCCCTCGTACCCGTGGTCCCGCTCGATCCCGTACCCGCCGCGGCCGTCGTATCCGCCCTCGTATCCGTCCTCGTCCTCGTCCTCGTCCTCGTCGATCTGCGGTGTCGTCACATAGCCGCAGAGCGCCTCCTCCGCCGCCCCGGCCGCCAGGCCGGTCAGCACGACGCGGCCGTCGTCGCAGATCAGTACCGTGCGGACGGTGATGTTGCGGTGGGTCCAGCCGTGGGCGTGCAGCACTCGCAGCGCGGTCAGCACGTCGGAGCCGATCTCGGCGGCCCGGAAGGGGTTGAGCGGGCGTTCCGCGAGCAGGGAGGCGAGCGGGCGGGCCGCGACGAGTTCGCTCACGATCCAGAGCGATCCCGCCTCGGCGAACACGTCGAAGACCTGGTCGAGCCTGGGGTGGTCGGGCACCTGGGCCGCCGCCTGCGCCGCTTCCACGGCGCGCCGGACCGCCGGGTCGGCGGGCATCCGCACGGCCCCTCCGGTGGCCCGCCGGGCCGCCGGGACCGGATCCTCGGCGTCGAGCACCTCGGCGTCCACCACCTCGGGCAACGGCACCTGCCGGACCAGGACTTCCTGTCCGCTATAGGTGTCGAACGCCCGGGTCTCGACCGTTTCGTACGCATCGTCCGGGGGCAACGGAAGGCGGTAGCGGTCGGCAAGTACCCGACCCGCATAGTCGTCCACGACGCCTCCCCAGAGCGCGCTGTACCCCCGGCCATGAAAAACCGCACCGATCCGTCAATTGCGGTCACCTACCGTGCAATTGACCCACCGTTCCGGCTGCGTACGGTCTTCAGGCTCTCACGATACGTGGCAAGCGCCTGCCACGCGGCCGGGTCGGCGCATCCCGGCCCTTTCCGCCCACGGATCAGGCGGTGGGCCGGAACGTTCAGTCGACGGGCTTGAACGTGTCGAACGCGGCCTTCCGCATCGTCCGGCACTCCGCGCTGTCCCACTCATCGGCCTTGCAGCTGATCATGATCGCGTAGCCGTGGTTGCCGTCCACCTTGAAGCCCCGGTTGATCACCCGGACCGGCTGGCCCTGCTGGGTGCGCTCGAACTGCCAGTCGGCGACGGTCGGATAGCCCTTGTACTGGACCTTGTTTATACCGAGGTGGTGGTAGCCGTTGCTGCTGGCCGCGACGGCGGCCTTCGCCGCGTTCCAGGCCGCGGCGGCGTCACCGCCGGGCGAATCGGTGTAGTCGACCTGGATGCGCGGGAAGCCGCCGTCGACGTTGTAGATGGCGCCCGAGTTGATGCCCGACACCTTGTCGAAGCGGAACTTCTCGGGCATGGCCATCGAGAAGTGGAATCGCTTGTTCGTGACCAGCTTGAATCCGGCGGGAAGGGCGTCCTCCGGCTTGTCGCCCTTCGAACCGCCCGACTCCTTGCCGGTCTTGTCCTTGCCCTTGCCCTTGTCCTGCCCCTGGCCTTGGCCTTGGCTGCCGTTCTGGTCCTGGCCCTTGCCGCTGCCACCGCCGTTGCCGCTGTCGGTGTCCGCGGAACCGCCGGCCGTCGTCGAGGACCCGGCCGAGGTGGACTTGTCGCCGTTGCCGCCGCCCTTGCCCGTGTCGTTCTCGTCGCCTCCGCCGAGCGTGAGCGCGAGGACCGTGCCGAGCACGGCGAGCACGATCACGGCCGCAATGATCGCCAGCGTGCGGCGCGGCACCACGTCCGTGATGGACGCCCGGGGCGGGGTGGCCGGGGACGTGGCCGGGCGCGGCGGCGGCACGGCGGCGGAGGCCGTCGCGGCCGCGGGCTTGGCGGGGGTGCCCGTTCCGGCCGTCGAGGCGGTGGCCGTTCCGGCCGTCGAAGGGGTGGCCGACGGGGGTGCCGAGGGCGGGGGCGGCGTGGTGGTCGCCGCCGCCGCGGCCGGTGCCGCCTTCGCGTTCCGTACCGAGCGCAGCGCGCCGCGCAGCCGGTCGCGGGTGCCCTCGCCCTTTTCCGCGGGCTTGGGGGTCGCCTTGGCGCGGGGTTCGTCGACCTTCCCGGGCAGCGCCATGATCTGGGTGGCGTCGGCGGGCGGCACGACCACCGGGTCCGGCTCCTCGGGAGCGTGGATCACGTCGTTGAGCAGGGCGCGGGCGCCCGCGTCGTCGAGCCGCTGCTCGGGGTCCTTGGCGAGCAGGCCGTATATGACCTCCTCCAGCGGACCGGCGTTCTTCGGCGGGTCGAGCGGCTCGGTCATCACCGCGGTCAGGGTGGCGATGGCCGAACCCTTGTCGTACGGCGGGGAGCCCTCGGTGCTGGCGTACAGCAGTCCGCCCAGCGACCAGAGGTCGGCGGGCGGCCCCGGCTTGTGGCCGCGGGCGCGCTCGGGCGAGATGTACGAGGGGGCGCCGACGAGCATGCCCGTGGAGGTGACCGAGGGGTCGCCCTCGACCTGGGCGATGCCGAAGTCGGTGAGCACGACCCGGCCGTCCTCGGCGATCAGCACGTTGGACGGCTTCACATCGCGGTGCAGGATGCCCTCGCGGTGCGCCGAGCGCAGCACGTCGAGGATGGCGAGGCCGACCTCGGCGGCGCGCCTCGGCGTCAGCACGCCGTCCTCACGCACCGCTTCGGCGAGGGACTTGCCCTCGATGAGCTCCATCACGATCCACGGCCGGTCGTCCTCGTCGACCACGTCGTAGACCGTCACCGCGCCGTTGTTGCGGATCCTGGCGATCGCCTTCGCCTCGCGCAGTGTGCGCGTGATGAGCCGGCGCTTCTCGTCCTCGTCGATGGCCGAGGGGAACCGCAGTTCCTTGACCGCGACCGTGCGGCCCAGCGTCTCGTCGACAGCACGCCAGACCGTGCCCATACCGCCCCGGCCGAGCACCTCCCCGAGCCGGTACCGCCCCGCAAGGAGGCGTCCCTCCTTGTCCCGTTGGGGCTCCCGTGCCTGCTCCGCCTCCGACATGCGTCCCCTCTGCGATCAACCCGCCCTGGCAGAGCGTTCATTGTCCCTCACCCCGGCGCCGGTCATGGTGCCGGGTCCGCAGGCCCGCCATGATGTGCCCCGAGGAAGGGAATCCCCGCCATGCCGATACTCAGGGCGCTGTTCGCCGCCCCGTTGCTGCTGGCGCTGCTCGGCCTGGCAACAGTGCCCCTGCCCAGCGAACCACACCTCACCCCCGCGGCCACCTACCTCCCCCGGCTCGTCGCCGAAGGCCGGGCACCCGCGGCGGCGCTGCTGGCTCACCGCCCCTCCACCGCACCGTACGACACCTTCCGCTCGGCAGGCCCCGGAATCCGACGGGCGGACCGGTTCCGGGCGGGCAGCATCACCAAGACGTTCGTCGCCACGGTCGTGCTCCAACTGGCCCGGGAACGCCGGCTGCACCTGACCGACACGGTCGAGCGACTGCTGCCGGGGCTGGTGCGCGGCAACGGCAATGACGGCCGCCGCATCACCCTGCGCACCCTGCTCAGCCACACCAGCGGCCTCTACGACTACACCGGTGACCCATCCGCCCACCCCCTCTCCCCCGCCGCGGCGGTCCGCGTCGCCCTGGCCCACCGCCCGACGAACGCCCCCGGCCGCTACGCCTACTCCAATACCAATTACGCCGTACTCGGACTCGTCGTTCAACGGGTCACCGGACACGACTACGCCACCGAGATCCGCAACCGCCTCATCACCCCCCTCCGCCTCAAGGGCACTTCCCTCCCGGGCTCCCGGATCTCCCTGCCCGCCCCGCACGGCCGTGCCTACACCCGCGATCCGGCCGACGGCACCCTGCGCGACGTCACCGCGCTGGACCCCCGCACGGCGGGTCCGGCCGGCGAGCTGATCTCCACGCTCGACGATCTGAACCGCTTCTACGCGGCCCTGCTGGGCGGCCGTCTCCTCGCGCCCGCCCAGCTCGCACTCCTGCTGAACACCGAGTCCACGCAGGGCGTCTACGGCCTGGGCATCTATCCGCAGAAGCTCTCCTGCGGCACCACCGTCTGGGGGCACAACGGTCATATCGCGGGCAGTTACGTCCGTACCGCCGCCACGCGCGACGGCCTGCACACCCTGACGTACCGCATCGACACGGACACTCTGGCCGACGCGGACACCCTCGAAGCCGCACTGCTCGAAGGGGAGTTCTGCCCCGCGGCTCCCGGGGGCAGCCCTTAGACAGCCCTCAGATCGGCACGATGTCCGGGGCCCCGAGCCGCGCCGCGTCCGCCGTGAGGTCGTCGGGCTGGCGCTGCGACTCCCGCTCCGCCTGCACCCGCTTCTCGTAGTGCTCGACCTCCCGGTCGATCTGGCCCTCGTCCCAGCCCAGCACCGGCGCCATCAGCTCCGCGCAGAGCCGGGCACTGCGCGTGCCCCGGTCGAAGGTCTCGATGGAGATCCGGGTCCGGCGGGTCAGTACGTCGTCGAGGTGGCGGGCCCCCTCGTGCGAGGCGGCGTAGACGATCTCGGCCTTCAGGTAGTCGTCCGCCGAGGGCAGCGGCTCGCCCAGCACCGGATCGACGAGGATCAGTTCGAGCAGCTGCTCGGTCGCCGAGCCGTACCGGTTGAGCAGGTGCTCCACCCGGGCGACATGGAGCCCGGATCCGGCCGCGATCCTCGCCCTGGCGTTCCACATCGCCGGGTAGCCCTCCGCCCCCAGCAGCGGGATCTCCTCGGTGACGCAGGCCGCCACCCGCTGGTCGAGGCCGTGCACCGCCTCGTCCACGGCGTCCTTGGCCATCACCCGGTACGTCGTGTACTTGCCGCCCGCCACGACCACGAGGCCCGGCAGCGGGTGCGCCACCGTGTGCTCGCGCGAGAGCTTGCTGGTCGCGTCGGACTCACCGGCCAGCAGCGGGCGCAGCCCGGCGTAGACGCCCTGGACGTCGTCCCGGCTCAGCGGCGTGGCCAGGACCGAATTGACGTGTTCGAGCAGGTAGTCGATGTCGGCGCTGGACGCCGCGGGATGCGCCTTGTCGAGATCCCAGTCGGTGTCCGTGGTCCCGATGATCCAGTGCCGTCCCCACGGGATGACGAAGAGGACGGACTTCTCGGTCCGCAGGATCAGGCCGGTCGAGGAGTGGATGCGGTCCTTGGGGACGACCAGGTGGATGCCCTTGGACGCCCGGACGTGGAACTGTCCGCGCTCCCCGATCAGCGCCTGGGTGTCGTCCGTCCAGACCCCGGTCGCGTTGACCACCTGCTTGGCCCTGACCTCGTACTCGCCGCCCGCCTCGACGTCCTCCACCCGGGCGCCGACGACCCGCTCGCCCTCCCGGAGGAAGCCGATCACCCGCGCACGGTTGGCCACATGTGCCCCGTATCCGGCGGCGGTGCGCACCAGGGTCGCCACATAGCGGGCGTCGTCCATCTGCGCGTCGTAGTACTGCAATGCCCCGACCAGGGCGTCCTTCCTCAGCGCGGGGGCGACGCGCAGGGCCTGGCGGCGGGAGAGATGGCGGTGCACGGGCAGGCCGCGGCCGTGGCCCGAGGACACCGACATCGCGTCGTAGAGCGCCACGCCCGAGCCGGCGTAGAGCCGCTCCCAGCCCTTGTGCTGCAACGGGTAGAGGAACGGCACCGGCTTCACCAGATGCGGGGCCAGCCGCTCCAGGAGCAGCCCGCGCTCCTTCAGCGCCTCGCGGACGAGCGCGAAGTCGAGCATCTCCAGATACCGCAGCCCGCCGTGGATCAGCTTGCTCGACCTGCTCGATGTGCCCGACGCCCAGTCGCGGGCCTCGACCAGGCCGGTCGAGAGTCCTCTCGTCGCCGCGTCCAGCGCCGTACCGGCGCCGACCACGCCCGCCCCCACGACCAGCACGTCCAGTTCGCGCTCGGCCATCGCGGCCAGCGCCTCGGCGCGCTCCGCAGGTCCCAGTGTCGCTGTCCTCACTGCTGCCTCCCGGGTAGATCGGGGTGGTCCGGCACGGGAACCGACCCGGCCCGGCGGGCGGTGCGGCCCGTGCCCACCTCTCGATTCTGTCCGTCGTCCACGACTTCGGCCACCGCCTGTGGACAACACCAGGACGACAGGAGGCCCGCAATGCGACATATAGGTCATATTTAAGCCTAGTGTGACATTGCGCTGTCCACAGCGGTTGCGCTTTCTGCCCTCATGGTCATAGTCCGACCGGGAAGGACGGCCCATCCACATGCCCGCAGACCTCGCAGTCATCGGACTCGGCCACCTCGGCCTGCCCCTCGCCCAGGCCGCCGTGGCCGCGGGCGTGCAGACCGTCGGCTACGACACCGACCCACGCGCCTGCACGGAACTCTCGGCGGGCCGCACCCCCGTCGAGGGATCGCTCACCGCCTCGGAGATCCGCCGGATGCTCTCGGGGGGCTTCCGGCCCACCACCAACCCGGCCGAGCTGGGCCGGGTCCGTACCGCGGTGATCTGCGCGCCCACCCCCCTCGGCGCCGACCGCACCATCGACCTCACCGCCGTCGGCGACGCGGCCCGCGCGCTCGCCGCCCGGCTGCGTCCGCACACCACCGTGCTGCTGGAATCGGCCGTGCCGCCCGGCACCACCGAGAACTACCTGCTGCCGCTGCTCGAAGAGGGCTCGGGACTGCGCGCCGGCCGCGACTTCCACCTGGCCTGCTCCCCCAGCCGCCTCGACCCCGGCAACCGGACCCACGTCCACTCCAACACCCCCAAGGTCATCGGCGGCCTCACCCCCGCCTGCACCGAGTCCGCCGCCGCCTTCTACGGCCGGCTCACCGACAAGGTCGTCCGGGCCCGCGGGCCGCGCGAGGCCGAGATGACCAAGGTCCTGGAGACCAACTTCCGGCACGTCAACATCGCCCTGGTCAACGAGATGGCGGTGCTCTGCCACGACCTCGGCGTCGACCTGTGGGACGTCATCCGGTGCGCCGAGACCAAGCCCTTCGGCTTCCAGCCGTTCCGCCCCGGCCCCGGCGTCGGCGGCCACGGCGCCCCCGTCGACCCGGGCTACCTCCCGTACAACAGCCGCACCCCCGGCCGTCCCCTGCGGATGGTCTCGCTCGCCCAGGAGATCAACGACCGGATGCCGCAGTACGTGATCCAGCGCTGCGCCACCCTGCTGAACGAGCACGGCAAGTCCGTCCGTGGAGCCCGGGTGCTGCTGCTCGGGGTCACCTACAAGCCCGACCTCGCCGACCAGGAGGGCTCCCCCGCCCGGGAGATCGCCACCCGGCTGATGGACATGGGCGCCCAGATCGGCTACCACGACCCGCACGTCCTGGACTGGCGGGTGCGCGAGCTCCCCGTCCCGCGCGCCGACTCGCTGTACGAGGCGGCGTCCAGCGCCGACCTCACGGTGCTGCTCCAGCACCACCGGACGTACGACCTCCAGGGCCTCGCCGTGAAGGCCCAGCTCCTCCTGGACACCCGGGGCGCGACCCCGGCGGGGGCCGCACACCGGCTGTAGCACCTCTCCCCCAGGATTTCGGTAGGCGATGTCACAGGCTGCTGCTAGCCTGCGGCGTCACTTCTCGCACAGTCGTGCGCTTCCGTCCCAGGGGGGATATCAACATGAGCCAGCCCGTGCCGCCGCCGAACCAGCCGCACGACGCCCAGCCCGGCGGCAACCCGTTCGCGGGCCAGCAGCCCGGCGCCCCGACCGGCAACCCCTTCGCCGGCCAGCAGCCCGGTGACCCGAGCGGCAACCCCTTCGCCGGTCAGCAGCCCGGCATGCCGTTCGCCCCGCCGGCCCCGGCACGCAACAACCTCGGCCTCGGCCTGGCCGCCGGCTTCGTCGCGGCCGTCGTCGCCGCGGCCATCTACGGCGCCATCATCGGCGCCACCAAGCACGAAATAGGCTACGCGGCCGTGGGTGTCGGCTTCATCGTCGGCTTCGCGGCGGGCAAGGTCGGCGGCCGCAACCCCGTGCTGCCGGTCGTCAGCGCCGTGCTCTCGCTGGTCGCCGTCTACTTCGGCCAGCTGCTCGGCGAGGCGATGATCGCGGCCAAGGAACTCCCGGTCACCGTCTCCGAGCTCTTCTTCGACCACTTCAGCCTGCTGAACGAGGCGTGGAAGGCCGAATCGGACTTCATCTCGTACCTCTTCTTCGCCGTCGCGGCGGTCGCCGCGTTCTCCGGCGCCAAGAAGGCCGGCGAATAGTCGCCGAGCGCCCCGCACACACGGGAGGGCCCGGACCGCGGCTGCGGTCCGGGCCCTCCCGTCATGTCCGTAACACTCAGCGGCGGTGCTGCGAGTCCGCCACCGTGACCTCGACGCGCTGGAACTCCTTGAGGTCGCTGTACCCCGTCGTCGCCATCGCCCGGCGCAGCGCGCCGAAGATGTTCATCGAGCCGTCGGGGGTGTGCGAAGGACCGGTCAGGACCTCCTCGGTGGTGCCGACCGAGCCCAGGTCCACCAGCTTGCCGCGCGGCACGTCCTCGTGGACGGCCTCCATGCCCCAGTGCCGACCGCGGCCCGGCGCGTCCGTCGCGCGGGCCAGCGGGGAGCCCATCATCACGGCGTCCGCACCGCAGGCGATGGCCTTGGGCAGGTCGCCGGACCAGCCGACGCCGCCGTCCGCGATCACGTGCACGTACCGGCCGCCGGACTCGTCCATGTAGTCACGGCGGGCGC
>NZ_ML123044.1:1202842-1255815 GCF_003846175.1 Streptomyces sp. ADI95-17
CGGGCGCCGGCCACATCGGCGACCGCGGTCGCCATCGGCACCTGGATGCCGAAGACATTGCGCGTGGTGTGCGCGGCGCCGCCGCCGAAGCCGACGAGGACACCGGCCGCACCGGTACGCATCAGGTGCAGGGCGGCGGTGTACGTGGCGCAGCCGCCGACGATCACCGGGACGTCCAGCTCGTAGATGAACTGCTTGAGGTTGAGCGGCTCGGCCGCACCCGAGACGTGCTCGGCGGAGACCGTCGTACCGCGGATGACGAAGATGTCCACGCCCGCGTCCACGACGGCCTTGGAGAACTGCGCGGTGCGCTGCGGGGAGAGCGCGGCGGCGGTGACGACACCGGAGTCGCGCACCTCCTTGATGCGCTGCCCGATCAGCTCCTCCTGGATCGGCGCCGCGTAGATCTCCTGGAGGCGGCGGGTCGCCGACTCGACGGGCATCTCGGCGATCTCGTCGAGCAGCGGCTGCGGGTCGGCATGCCGGGTCCACAGCCCTTCCAGGTTGAGGACGCCCAGGCCGCCGAGCTCGCCGATCCGGATGGCGTGCTGCGGGGAGACCACGGAGTCCATGGGAGCGGCCAGGAACGGCAGCTCGAAACGGTAGGCGTCGATCTGCCAGGCGATCGAGACCTCCTTCGGGTCACGGGTACGGCGGCTCGGAACGACGGCGATGTCGTCGAATGCGTACGCCCGGCGGCCGCGCTTGCCGCGCCCGATCTCGATCTCAGTCACGTGTGTGGCCTTTCCCTCTGCGTTTCAGCGCCTTCCAGTATCCCCGACATATGCGCCAGGGGCGGCCCCGGGAGTCCCGGGACCGCCCCTGGCCCTGTCGGCGGCTACTTGCTGCGGCTGTAGTTCGGCGCCTCGACCGTCATCTGGATGTCGTGCGGGTGGCTCTCCTTGAGCCCCGCGGACGTGATGCGGACGAAGCGGCCCTTGGTCTCCATCTCGTCGATGGAGGCGGCACCCACGTAGCCCATGGTCTGCCGAAGACCGCCGACGAGTTGGTGCAGCACATTGCCCAGCGGGCCGCGGTAGGGCACCTGGCCCTCGATGCCCTCGGGCACGAGCTTGTCGTCCGAGGCCACGTCGGCCTGGAAGTAGCGGTCCTTGGAGTACGAGCGGCCCTGGCCGCGGGACTGCATCGCCCCGAGGGAACCCATGCCGCGGTACGACTTGAACTGCTTGCCGTTGATGAAGAGGAGCTCACCGGGAGACTCCTCGCAGCCCGCGAGGAGGCTGCCCAGCATCACCGTGTCGGCACCGGCGGCGAGCGCCTTGCCGATGTCGCCGGAGTACTGCAGACCGCCGTCCCCGATGACCGGGACACCGGCCGCGCGGGCGGCGAGGGCGGCCTCGTAGATCGCGGTGACCTGCGGGACGCCGATGCCGGCGACCACACGCGTGGTGCAGATGGAGCCGGGGCCCACACCGACCTTCACGCCGTCGACACCGGCGTCGATCAGGGCCTGCGCACCGTCACGTGTCGCGACGTTGCCGCCGATGACATCGACGCCGACGCTGGACTTGATCTTCGCCATCCAGTTCAGCGCGTTGCTGTTGTGTCCGTGCGAGGTGTCGACGATGAGGAAGTCCACGCCCGCGCCGGCCAGCGCCTGGGCGCGCTCCAGGGCCTCGGGGCTGGCGCCGACCGCCGCGCCGACGAGGAGCCGGCCCTCGGCGTCCTTCGCCGCGTTCGGGTACTGCTCGGCCTTCACGAAGTCCTTGACCGTGATGAGGCCCTTGAGGACACCCGCGTCGTCGACCAGCGGAAGCTTCTCGATCTTGTGGCGGCGCAGCAGCTCCATGGCGTCGACGCCGGAGATGCCGACCTTGCCGGTCACGAGCGGCATCGGCGTCATGACCTCGCGCACCTGACGGCTGCGGTCGGACTCGAACGCCATGTCGCGGTTGGTGACGATGCCCAGCAGCTTGCCCGCCGGGTCGGTCACCGGGACGCCACTGATGCGGAACTTGGCACACAGCGCGTCGGCCTCGGCCAGCGTCGCGTCCGGGTGCACGGTGATCGGATCGGTCACCATGCCGGACTCGGAGCGCTTCACCAGGTCGACCTGGTTGACCTGGTCCTCGATCGACAGGTTGCGGTGCAGCACACCGACGCCACCCTGCCGCGCCATGGCGATGGCCATGCGGGACTCGGTCACCTTGTCCATCGCTGCGGAGAGCAGCGGGATGTTCACGCGCACGTTGCGGGAGATACGGGACGAGGTGTCGACCGCGTTCGGCAGCACCTCGGATGCGCCGGGCAGCAGCAGCACGTCGTCGTATGTCAGCCCGAGCGTCGCGAATTTCTCGGGCACTCCGTCGACGTTTGCAGTCATGACACCTTCCCCAAATGGCCTTGATCGGTGCGGATGTCCATGCTAACGGCCTCCGGGGGTGTCTCATTCCACGAGCAAGATCACCCAGAGGTTCTGTAGCTTCGTACGGGAGCTTCGTGCTTCGTACGGAAGCTTCGTACGGAACCCCGCTCGCGGCCGCGACCGCGTCCGCTCACTGCTCCGCGAGGGCCCGCAACCTGCTCAGGGCCCGGTGCTGGGCGACCCGGACGGCGCCCGGCGACATGCCCAGCAGCTGTCCGGTCTCCTCGGCGGTGAGCCCGACGGCGACCCGCAGGACCAGCAGCTCGCGCTGGTTCTCCGGGAGGTTGGCGAGGAGCTTCTTCGCCCAGGCGGCATCGCTGCTGAGCAGGGCGCGCTCCTCGGGCCCGAGCGAATCGTCCGGCCGCTCGGGCATCTCGTCGGACGGCACGGCCGTCGATCCCGGGTGCCGCATGGCGGCGCGCTGGAGATCGGCGACCTTGTGGCCCGCAATGGCGAACACAAAGGCTTCGAAGGGCCTGCCCGTGTCCTTGTAGCGCGGCAGCGCCATCAGCACCGCGACACAGACCTCCTGCGCCAGGTCCTCCACGAAGTGGCGGGCATCACCCGGCAGCCGGTTCAGCCGGGACCTGCAGTAGCGCAGCGCGAGGGGGTGGACATGGGCCAGCAGATCATGGGTGGCCTGCGCGTCGCCCTCGACGGCACGGTGCACCAGGGCACCGATCGCCGTCGTCTCGTCGTCGCGCATCGGACCATGGTGCCTCGGAGCCGCGTCATCCGTGCTGCCGCGTCCGTAGTTGTGCACCGAAGCGTTATGAGCGGGTGCGCCGGAAGTCATGTCCTGCGCCCTCCCCTTCCGCTCGACCGAATCGTTCCCGAGGAACTCCACATCTCAAGGATGCGGCATCGGCCGGGAAGCGTCACATACCGTCGGCGCGACGGGCTCCGCCGGTGGAGCGGAGCCCGTACCGCGCATGTCGGTCACGTCGCCCCGTCCGCTGCTGCACGGACGGGGAATCGATCGACTGCCGGCCACTGCCGGCCCTCAGCGGACCAGGCCCCAGCGGAAGCCGAGCGCGACGGCGTGCGCCCGGTCCGAGGCTCCGAGTTTCTTGAACAGACGCCTGGCGTGCGTCTTCACCGTGTCCTCGGAGAGGAACAGCTCACGGCCGATCTCGGCGTTCGAACGACCGTGGCTCATTCCTTCGAGCACCTGGATCTCACGCGCGGTGAGCGTCGGCGCCGCACCCATCTCGGCCGACCGCAGCCGGCGCGGGGCGAGCCGCCACGTCGGATCGGCCAGCGCCTGGGTGACGGTGGCGCGCAACTCCGCGCGGGAGGCGTCCTTGTGCAGATAGCCGCGGGCGCCGGCGGCGACCGCGAGCGCGACACCGTCCAGGTCCTCGGCGACGGTCAGCATGATGATCCTGGCGCCGGGGTCGGCGGAGAGCAGCCGCCGGACCGTCTCCACCCCCCCGAGACCGGGCATGCGTACGTCCATCAGAATCAGATCCGAACGGTCGGCGCCCCAGCGGCGAAGGACTTCCTCGCCGTTGGCCGCCGTCGTCACCCGCTCCACGCCGGGCACGGTCGCGACCGCGCGACGAAGCGCTTCTCGGGCAAGCGGGGAGTCGTCGCAGACGAGGACGGATGTCATGACCGTCCTCCGAAGCCGATGCGCGTCACCTTGAGCCTCCAGGCTGTTACAAGTCGTCACCTGTGCGGTTGACACTCTCGGACACCTGCCCGATCGCTTTTTCCGTCAACCGCCTCCGCCCTCTCAACGACGGTCACTCGAAAGAGTTACGGGTCGGGGAACCGGGTTCGGCACTCTACGTGAGGGGGCGCACACGGAGGAGAACGACGCGGATCATCCAATCGTCAACCGAAACTTCACATGAAGGTATGCCCCATTTAGCGGGTTTTCTTCCCTTTTGCTGGTGTCTGTGGATAGATTCGCAATCAGTCATATTTACATCTACTTACACCGTAGATGTACGGTCGTGGGCACGGTCGATGACGGACGAAAACGACGTTTCCGACTCAGCATGGTTTCGAGGGGACAAGCAATGGCAGATTTCTCCCGCCTTCCCGGACCCAACGCCGATCTGTGGGACTGGCAACTGCTGGCGGCCTGCCGAGGGGTCGACAGCTCACTGTTCTTTCACCCGGAGGGTGAGCGCGGGGCAGCCCGGAGCGCCCGCGAGAACTCGGCGAAAGAGGTCTGCATGCGATGCCCGGTACGCGCCGAGTGCGCGGCACACGCCCTGGCGGTGCGCGAGCCCTACGGAGTGTGGGGCGGACTGACCGAGGACGAGCGCGAGGAGCTCATGGGACGGGCCCGCAGCCGGCTGATCGCGGCCGCGGCGCCGTCGGGTGTGCCGTCCCCGTCGGGGCACGGCTGATCCCGGCGCCACGTACACCAACAACAGAAACGTTTCCGCAGTGAAGGCGGTACGCACCCGGCCGCACCTGGGGACCGGGTCACAGGCAGGCCCTCAGCGGGCGGCTGCCAAGGACAGCCGGTCCAGGGTGGCCGCCACCGCCGGGACCTGGGCCAGGTCCGGCAGGGTCAGCGCGACGATCTCGCGCTCGATGGCCGGCTCCACCGTCACGGTGCGTGCCCCCTTGGGGCGCACCGACTCGATCGCCAGCTCCGGCAGCACGGCCACCCCGAGTCCGGCACCGACCAGGCCGACCACCGCCGGGTAGTCGTCGGTGGCGAAGTCGATCCGGGGGGTGAAGCCCGACGCCTCACAGACCTCCACGAGCTGGCGGCGGCAGCGCGGGCAGCCCGCGATCCAGGACTCCTCGGCCAGCTCGGCGATGCCCACCGCGGCGGAGTGGGACAGCCGGTGCCCCTCGGGGACCAGGCCGATCAGCCGGTCGGTGAGCAGCGGGCGTACCACCAGGTCGTCCCATTCGGTGCCGGAGGTGCCGTAACGGAACGCCAGCGCGATGTCGCAGTCGCCCTCGCGCAGCATCTCGACGGAGCGCGGCGGCTCGGCCTCCACCAGCGAGACCTGGGTGCCGGGGTGGGCCGCGCGCAGTGCGGCGAGGGCGCCGGGGACCAGCGTGGAGCTGCCGCTGGGGAACGAGACGAGCCGGACCCGGCCGGCCCGCAGCCCGGCGATGGCGGCGACCTCCTCCTCGGCGGCGGTCAGACCGGCGAGGATGCCGGAGGCGTGGCGGACCAGGGCCTCACCGGCCTGGGTGAGCCGCATCTCGCGTCCGGTGCGGATCAGCAGCGTGGTGCCCGCCGAAGCCTCCAGGGCCTTCATCTGCTGGCTGACCGCGGGCTGGGTGCAGCCCAGTTCGCGGGCGGCGGCGGAGAACGAGCCGGTGGCGGCCACGGCGCGCAGGACACGGAGATGACGGGCTTCGATCACCCTTCAACCATAAGCGACTCTTGGGTTGGTTGCGCATTATTGCCGCACATCTTTGAGGGCGGAGTGGTTAGCGTTCTCGATATGACGTCCATGGAACCGACCGGGCCGATGCGGCTGCTCACCGTGAACACGGGGCGCCCGAAGGCCGTCCCCCACACCGACGCCCCCGGGGGCGTGACCGGCATCGACAAGCGGCCTGCCGAGGGGCCGGTGCATGTCACCGATCCCGGGCCCAAGGGCGTCGGCGGCAGCGGTCTGGCCGGGGACTCGGTGTGCGATCTGCGCCATCACGGCGGCTCCGACCAGGCGGTGTACGCCTTCGCCCGCGAGGAGCTCGACGCGTGGGAGCGGGAGCTCGGCCGGCCGCTGGCCAATGGCACGTTCGGCGAGAACCTGACGACCCGTGGGGTCGACGTGAGCGGTGCGAGGATCGGTGAACGCTGGCGGATCGGCGACGGTCTGGTGCTGGAGGTGACGTCGGGCCGGATTCCGTGCCGTACGTTCGCCGGTCATGTCGGCGAGGAGCGCTGGGTCAGGAGGTTCACCCGTACGGCGGCTCCGGGCGCCTATCTGCGGGTGATCGAGCCGGGCACGGTCCGGGCCGGGAATCCGGTCGAGATCGTGTTCCGCCCGGACCACGACGTCACCGTGCGCAGGGAGTTCCTGGCCACCACCACGCGGCGGGATCTGCTGCCGGGGCTCCTCGCGGCCGGGGACGCGCTGCATCCCGAGACGCTGCGGGCCGCCCTGAAGTACGCCGGAAAGCCGGCGGCGGACGGCTGATCGCCGCGTGCCGGACAGGCACTAACGTGCCGCGTATGACGACTGCACTGATTACGGGCGCGACCGCGGGGATCGGTGCCGCCTTCGCGCGGCGGCTCGCGGCGGACGGGCACAACCTGGTGCTGGTGGCGCGCGACACCGAGCGGCTGCGCGAGCAGGCGACGGAGCTGCACGACCGGCACGGCATCGAGGCCGAGGTACTGAGGGCCGATCTCTCCGAGGACGAGGGGATCGCCTCGGTCGAGGACCGGTTGACGGACCGTCGGCATCCGGTGGACCTGCTGGTCAACAATGCCGGGTTCGGCAACAAGGGCCGCTATCTGGACGTGCCCATGGCCGACGAGCTGAAGATGCTGAAGGTGCACTGCGAGGCGGTGCTGCGGCTGACCTCGGCGGCGGCGGCCGGAATGCGGGAGCGCGGCCGGGGCGGTGTGGTCAACGTGGCCTCGGTGGCCGCGTTCGTGCCGCGCGGCACGTACGGCGCGTCCAAGGCATGGGTCGTGCAGTTCACCCAGGGCGCGGCGAAGGACATGGCCGGCACGGGTGTCCGGCTGATGGCGCTGTGCCCCGGCTTCGTACGGACGGAGTTCCACCAGCGGGCCGGGATGGGGACCGGCAACATTCCGGGCTGGATGTGGCTCGACGCGGACAAGCTGGTGGCCACGGCCCTGGCGGACCTGGCGCGCGGCAAGTCGGTCTCGGTCCCCGATCCCCGGTACAAGGCGCTGATGGGGGTCGTGAAGGTGACGCCGCGCGGCCTGCTCGGAGGGATGACCTCCAAGACAGGCCGCAAGTACGGTCCTCAGTGAGCGGTCGGTTACCGCACCCCGCGGCCCGCGTAGGCGCCGATGTTGGGGGCGCCGGGCCTGAGCCGGTTGCCGAAGTAGTCCTTGCCGCCGTTGTTGTCGATGACGGCTCCGGCGGCGAGGGCGGGCGAGCCGGCGCCGAGCCGGAAGTCGGCCCGGAGCTTCGGGTCCGCCGTGATGCCGCCGGGGTTCGGGCGGGTCATCTCGATGCCGTAGAAGGCGTTGTGGTCGAAGGAGAGCCCGGGGGTCGGGTTCTTGAAGGCGTAGCCGCCGGTGCCCTCACTCACGAATACGTTGTTGCGGATGGCCAGTTCGTGCTGGGTGGTGGCGGGGCTGCCGGCGTCGTCCTGGACGAGGTAGCCGGGGATCTGCTCCTTGTTGCGGAAGGTGTTGTTGTAGATCTCGGTGCCCAGGATCGGGCCCCAGCAGTTCTGGACGAGGCGGGCGCCGTCGTTGCTGCTGACGTTGTACCGGGCGACCGTGCCGATGGTCTTGGCGCCGCTGTACGGGCAGATCAGCAGGAAGCCGCCCTTGTTGTCGTGGCTGTAGTTGTACTGGAAGACGGTGTTCCGGGAGGCGCCGTCGGCGTCGAAGGACATTCCGTCGTGGGTGTTGCCGCCGCCGGAGACCTCGTTGTACTCGACGGTCGTGTCGTCGGTGTTGAAGGTCCAGATGCCCGCGTTGGCGGAGGGCGAGCGGAGCTGGAAGCCGTCGACCCGGTTGTGGTCGACCCGGGCGCCGCTGGTGGTGTCGAGCTTCATCCCGTCGCCGGCCAGGGACTTCAGCGTGTTGTGGTGGATGCGGACGCCGGTGCTGGGCGTCCACTCCCCCGGGTAGACGTTCGGGTCCTGCTGCTGGCCGACCAGATCGCGCTTGGAGAAGGTCGACTTGAAGTAGATGCCCTCTCGGTCGACGTCCTCGATGCGGTTGTTGCCGATGTCCAGGCCGTCGTACCAGCTGGCCTTCGCCGTGCCCTCGACGGCGATGTGGATCGCGCTGGAGCCGGACACCGTCTTGTAGTCGCCGCCGCGCACGTCGTGGATGTAGAGGCCGGAGATGTCGAAGCCGCGGGCCACGCCGTAGTCGGTGAGGCGGAGGCGGACGCCGTTGCGCTCGCTGCCGGGGTTGTCGGCGTTGGTGATCTCCAGCGCCTTGAGGTGCACGTACTGCGTGTTGGCGAGCAGGACCACGTCATGGGCGCCCGCGCCGTCGAGCCGGGCGCGGGCCGGGCCGTTGCCGTAGTCGGCGATGGTGAACGGGGCGCGGGCGGAGCCGGTGCCGGTGGGGGCGAGGGTGCCGGTGCAGGTGGCGCCGCGCTTGAACAGGAGCCGGTCGCCGGGACCGTAGGTGTGCGCGTTGGCCTCGGCGAGCGAGGTCCAGGGGTGCTGCTTGCTGCCGGTGGCGCCGGCCGGGTCCGCGGCGCAGTCGACGTGGAAGGTGCGGCCGGCCGGCGCGGCCTGCGCGGCGGTCTGGCTCGCGACGGTCAGGCCGCCTGCGGCGGTCAGGGCCGCGAGCGCCGCAGCGGTGACGCGATGTCTCACAATTCCTCCGTACGAACAGTCAGGATCGGGCGAACAGTCGGGGTCGGGACGGGGACGAGTCCGCATCGCCGGGAATCCTGGACTTGGATTGATCGAACGTCAATGGATTGCGTTTGAATGATCGAAACTCCCATCGTTCGATCACGTTGGTCTAGGGTCGGAAGAAGGGCCCCGGCGCCGGCCGGACCGGGGGCCGGCACACACACTGCGAGGGGACTGCTGCCGTGCGCGAAAGTGCTGCTGAACGTCATGACCGCCTGCTCGGGCTGGTACGGGAGCGGGGTTCGGCCCGGGTCTCGGACCTGGCCTCGCTGCTGGGGGTCTCGCCCGTCACGGCGCGCCGGGACGTGGAGGAGCTGGCCGGCCGCGGCCTGCTCGACCGGGTCCACGGTTCGGTGTCCTGGCCGCAGGACGCCGCCCCGGGCGCTGCCGCCGGTCCCGGGGCCGGTGGCGGCGGACTGGTCCTCGGCATGCTCGCGCCCTCGTCGACGTACTACTTCGCCGAGGTCATCCGCGGTGCCCACGAGGCCGCCGCGAAGGCCGGGGCCAGGCTGATACTGCGGATCTCCGACTACCGGCCGCAGGAGGACCACGCCCGCACCGAGGGCCTGCTCTCCGCGGGCGCCGAGGGGCTGCTGGTCGCGCCCGGCTGGCAGGACCCGGGCGACCCCGCCGCGTTCGGCGACTGGATCACCTCGCTGCCCGTGCCGACCGTCCTGCTGGAGCGCAGGCCCACCGCGGGCTCCCCGCTGGACGGCCTGGACCGGGTCTGCTCGGACCACGCGCACGGCGTGCTGCTGGCGGTGCGCCACCTGGTGGACCTCGAACACGGGGCGCCGCTGCTGATGGCCCGCGCGGACTCCCCGACCGCCGTCGCGGTGCGGTCCGGGTACCAGGAGGCGCTGTCCGTGCTCGGGCTGCGCGCGCCGCAGGACGTGATCGATTCCGTACCGGCCGAACTCGCCCCGGACGCCTTCGAGGAGGCCGTTCAGGCGCTGCGCGAGGCGGTCCTTTCGGGGGTGGCGACGGCGGCGCTGATCCACAACGACGTGGACGCGATCCAGGTGGTGCAGCGCCTGGCCGAACTGGGCGTGCGGGTGCCGCAGGACCTGGCCCTGATCGCCTACGACGACGAGGTGGCGGCCCTCGCGGACACCCCGCTCACCGCGGTGGCGCCGCCCAAGCGCGAGGTGGGCAGGCACGCCACGGAACTGCTGGTGGAACGGCTGGGGCAGAGCGAGGGCGCTCCCCGGCGCCATCTGACGCTGCTGCCGCAGCTGAGGGTCAGGGAATCGTGCGGGGCACGCCTCCCGTAGGCGATCGCGCCCTCCCGTAGGCGATCGCGCCCTCCCGTAGGCGATCGCGCCCTCCCGTAGGCGTTCGGGCGCCTCCCGCAGGCGGTTCGGGCGGCTTCCGTGCCCGATTCCGCAGGGTATCCCACGTACGTCCATAGATAACTTATCTGATCTTTTTTCGATCAATCGATCTTTCGCTCTTGACTTCGGTCACGACTGGTCCAAGGATCACGGCCAACGCCAATGTCGCCGCCAGTTCAGGAGCCTCGCTGTGAGCCGCAGTCCGAGCAGAACGTCCCTCGCCGTTGTCGGCACCGCCACCGCCCTCGCCCTTCTCACGGCCTGTGGCGGCAGCGGCGACGACGACTCCGCAGCCACCGGAACCGACGGCAAGCCCGTCAGCATCACCTTCTGGGGCTGGGCCAAGGGGTCCAAGGAGGTCGTTGACGCGTTCAACGCCTCGCACAAGAACATCAAGGTGGTGTACGAGGAGATCCCGTCCGGCAACGCGGGCGGCTACGCCAAGATCTCCAACGCGGTCAAGGCCGGCAACGCGCCCGACCTGGTCTCCATCGAGTACCCGCAGCTTCCGGAGTACGTCAGTCAGGGCGCGCTCCAGGACATCGGCCAGTACTTCACCGAGGACATCCGCAAGAAGCTGCTGCCGCAGGCGGTCGAACTGACGACGCTCGGCGGCAAGAACTGGGCCGTTCCGTTCGACGCCTCGCCGCAGTCCTTCTACTACCGCAAGGACCTGTTCGAGAAGTACGGCGTCGAGGTCCCCAAGACCTGGGACGAGTTCCGCAAGGCCGCCGAGAAGGTCAAGAAGGCCGACAAGAAGGCCCGGATCGGCACCTTCTTCCCTGATGACCCGACCACGTTCCAGGCGATGGCCTGGCAGGCCGGCGCCCAGTGGTACAAGCCCGAGGGCGACACCTGGAAGGTCAGCACCGCCGACGCGGCCACCAACAAGGTCGCCGACTACTGGCAGGGTCTGCTCGACGACGACCTGATCCGCGCCAACGCCTCGTTCAGCCCCGAGTGGACCAACTCCCTCAAGAACGGCGGCACGGTCGGCTACCTCGGCGCCGCCTGGGGCGCGGGTGTCCTCAAGGGAACGCTGCCCGAGCAGAGCGGCAAGTGGGCCGTCGCCCCGATGCCCAGCTGGGACGGCAAGCCCGCCAGCGGCATGCTCGGCGGCTCCACCTTCGCGGTGACCAAGACCAGCAAGAAGGCGAAGGCCGCGGTCGAGTTCGCCACCTGGATGTCGACCACCGAGGACGGCATCAAGGCCCGGATCGAGTCCGGCACTTCGAGCGCCTTCCCGGCCGCGTCGGCACTGCGCCCGGTCGCCAAGAAGGCCTTCGACGCCGGCTTCTACGGCGGCGAGGACATCTACCAGGTCTTCGAGGGCGCCGCGACGTCGATCGGCCCGAACTGGAACTGGGGCCCGACCACCGGCACCACGAACACCACCATGAAGGACCAGTTCGGCAAGGTCGCCAGCGGTGGCACCACCATCAAGGACGCCGTGAAGGCCGGGCACGACGCCACGGTCGCCGAGCTGAAGAAGCGCGGTCTGAAGGTCGAGGACGCAGGCTGATGAAGCGCGCCCGGACGACCAGAGCCGCCGCCATCCTGCTGGGGCCCTTCTTCGTACTGTTCACCGTGGCCATGCTGCTGCCGATCGGTTACGCGGTCTGGCTCAGCCTGTTCACCGAGAAGCAGTCCGGCCTGGGCTTCGGCGGCACCGAGACCGTCTTCAGCGGACTCGACAACTACACGGCGGCCCTGGGCGACCGGGCGTTCCGCGAGGGCTTCGGCGTACTCCTCGGATACTGCCTGTTCTACATTCCGCTGCTGCTCATCGGAGCCCTCGCCCTCGCCCTGCTGCTGGACTCCGCGCTGGCTCGCGCCCGCCGGTTCTTCCAGCTCGCGCTCTTCCTGCCGCACGCCGTGCCCGGCATCATCGCCGCGCTGATCTGGGTGTACCTCTACACACCGCAGCTCAGCCCGGTGGTCAGCGCCATGGAGTCGGGCGGGATCGGCTTCGACTTCTTCTCCCCCGAAGGCGCCCTTCCCTCCATCGTCAACATCGCCCTGTGGGAGTGGCTCGGCTACAACATGGTGATCTTCTATGCCGCGTTGCAGGCGATCGACCGCTCCGTACTCGAAGCGGCGACGGTCGACGGGGCCGGTGCCTGGCGCGTCGCGCTCAGCATCAAGGTTCCGCTGATCCGCGCCTCCGTCGTGATGGTCGCGCTGTTCACGGTCATCGGCTCGCTCCAGCTGTTCACCGAGCCGCTGATCCTCAACAAGGGGACCGGCTCCGCCGTCACCTCCACCTGGACGCCGAACATGTACGCGTACACCGCGGCCTTCGAGCGCAACGACTACGGTCTCGCCGCGGCCGCCTCCATCCTGCTGGCGCTCACGGCCGCGCTGCTGTCCTTCGTCGTCACCCGCTTCACCGGCCGGAAGGGCAAGAAAGCATGAACTCCCCCGCCTCCCGCAGCCGCTGGATGTCGAAGACCGCCGTCAACGGCTTTCTCGTGCTCGCCGTCGTCTACATGCTCTTCCCCCTCGTCTGGCTGGTCACCGCCGCCACGAAGGACACCGGCGGTCTGCTCGCGGGCAACGCCTTCTCCTTCGAGGGCTTCAACCTCGGCGAGAACCTGTCGAACCTGGCCTCCTACGGCGACGGCATCTACTTCCGCTGGTACCTCAACAGCCTGATGTACGCGGGCGGCGGGGCGATCGTCTGCTCGCTGATCTGCGTCGCCGCGGGATACGCCTTCGACAAGTACGAATTCCGGGGCAAGGAGAAGCTGTTCGGCCTCGTGCTGATGGGCGTGCTGGTGCCCACCACGGCGCTCGCCCTGCCGATGTATCTCCTGGCCTCCAAGACCGGCCTGGTCAACACCTACTGGTCCGTGCTGATCCCGGTGCTGGTCAACCCGTTCGGCGTGTATCTCGCCCGGGTGTTCAGCACCGGCTACATACCGAACGAGGCCCTGGAGGCCGCCCGTATCGACGGGGCCGGCGAGCTGCGCGTCTTCTGGTCCATCGGACTGCGCATGGTCATGCCGGGCTTCGTGACGGTCTTCCTCTTCCAGTTCACCGCGATCTGGAACAACTTCTTCCTCCCCCTCGTGATGCTCTCGGACCGCAAGCTCTTCCCGCTGAGCCTCGGTCTGTACTCCTGGAACACCAACACCCACGGCGAGCCGAGCTTCTACCCGCTCGTCGTCACCGGGTCGCTCCTCGCCGTCATCCCCCTGATCGTCGCCTTCGTCTCGCTGCAGCGGCACTGGAAGGCCGGACTGACCGCCGGCAGCGTCAAGTGACCTCACCGCGAGCCCTGAGGAGTACGAGTTCCACCATGCCCCACGCCACTGACAACCGGCCGACGGCCCTGCTCGCGATGGGGCCCGGCATCGCCGACCGCCTCTTCGCCGACCGCCACCGCACCAGGCTGGCCGCCCTCACCCGTACCGACCCGGCCCTCGTCGCCCACGACCTGGCCGACCCGACGCCCGAGGTGGCCGCCGCGCTCGCCGAGGCCGAGGTGCTGTTCACCTGCTGGGGCGCGACACCGCTCACCGCCGAAGTACTGGCCGCCGCACCGCGGCTGCGGGCCGTGGTGCACGCCGCGGGTTCCGTGAAGCACCACATCACCGAAGCCTGCTGGGAACGCGGCATCACCGTCACATCGGCGGCCGGGGCCAACGCCCTGCCGGTCGCCGAGTTCACCCTCGCCGCGATCCTGTTCGCCGGCAAGCGGATACTGCGCTCCGCGGACCGCTACCGCGAACTGCGCGCCGACCACGACTGGCTCGCGGAGCTCGACGGGACCGGCAACTACCGCCGTACCGTCGGCATCGTCGGCGCCTCCCGGATCGGCCGGCGCGTGATCGAGCTGCTGCGCCCCTTCGACCTGGACGTGCTGCTGTACGACCCGTACGTGGACGGCGCGGAGGCGGCCCGGCTCGGCGTCCGGCTCACCTCGCTCGACGAGCTGTGCGCGAGCAGCTCCGTCGTCTCGGTGCACGCGCCCCAGCTACCGGAGACCCACCATCTGATCGGCGCGGCGCAGCTGGCCGCGATGGCGCCCGGGACGACGCTGATCAACACGGCGCGCGGCTCGCTGATCGACGAGGACGCGCTGCTGCCCGAGCTGACGGCCGGGCGTCTCCAGGCGGTCCTGGACGTGACGGACCCCGAGCTGCCGCCCGCCGACTCGCCGTTGTACACCCTGCCGAACGTGCTGCTCACCCCGCACGTCGCGGGTTCGCTGGGCGTCGAGCTGCACCGGATGGCGGACCAGGCGCTGGACGAGCTGGAGCGGTTCGCGGCCGGTCTGCCCTTCGCGGACCCGGTGCACTCCGGGAGCCTGAGCCACTCGGCCTGAACCTCGCTCCGGACAACCGGAAGGCCCCCTGTCCCACCGCTCGGCGGTGGGGCAGGGGGCCTTCTTCGGCTGTCGGCCTTCCGAGAGCCACAAGCCCTCAGCGGCTACGCGTCAGTGCGAGTGACCGTGGCCGCCGTGGCCGGCCTCGGCCTCTTCCTCGGCCGGCTTCTCGACGACCAGGGTCTCGGTCGTGAGCAGCAGCGACGCGATGGACGCGGCGTTCTCCAGCGCGGAGCGGGTGACCTTGACCGGGTCGATGACGCCGGCCTTCACCAGGTCGCCGTACTCGCCGGTCGCGGCGTTGAAGCCCTGGCCCTTGTCGAGCTCGGAGACCTTCGAGGTGATGACGTAGCCCTCAAGGCCGGCGTTCTCGGCGATCCAGCGCAGCGGCTCGACGGCGGCGCGGCGCACGACCGCGACACCGGTGGCCTCGTCGCCGGTCTTGTCGAGGTTGCCCTCAAGGACCTTGACGGCGTGGACCAGAGCGGAGCCACCACCGGAGACGATGCCCTCCTCGACCGCGGCGCGGGTCGCGGAGATGGCGTCCTCCAGACGGTGCTTCTTCTCCTTGAGCTCCACCTCGGTGGCGGCACCGACGCGGATCACGCACACGCCGCCGGCCAGCTTCGCGAGGCGCTCCTGGAGCTTCTCGCGGTCCCAGTCGGAGTCGGTGGCGTCGATCTCGGCCTTGATCTGGTTGACCCGGCCCTTGACGTCGCCGGGCTCGCCGCCGCCGTCCACGATCGTGGTGTCGTCCTTGGAGACGGTGACGCGGCGGGCGGTGCCCAGCACGTCCAGACCGGCCTGGTCGAGCTTGAGGCCGACCTCCTCGGCGATGACGGTCGCACCGGTGAGGGTGGCGATGTCGCCGAGCATGGCCTTGCGGCGGTCACCGAAGCCCGGGGCCTTCACCGCGACGGCGTTGAAGGTGCCACGGATCTTGTTGACGACGAGGGTCGACAGCGCCTCGCCCTCGACGTCCTCGGCGATGATCAGCAGCGGCTTGGAGCCACCGGCCTGGATGACCTTCTCCAGCAGCGGGAGCAGCTCCTGGATCGAGCCGATCTTGCCCTGGTGGATCAGGATGTACGGGTCGTCGAGGACGGCCTCCATACGCTCCTGGTCGGTCACCATGTACGGGGACAGGTAGCCCTTGTCGAAGGCCATGCCCTCGGTGAAGTCGAGGTCCAGACCGAAGGTGTTGGACTCCTCGACGGTGATGACACCGTCCTTGCCGACCTTGTCCATCGCGTCCGCGATGAGCTCGCCGACCTGCGGGTCCTGCGCGGAGAGCGCGGCCACGGCGGCGATGTCGGTCTTGTCGTCGATCGGTCGGGCGGTCGCGAGGAGCTCCTCGGACACGGCCTTGACCGCGGCGTCGATGCCCTTCTTCAGGGCGGCCGGGGAAGCACCGGCGGCGACGTTGCGCAGACCCTCGCGGACGAGCGCCTGGGCCAGCACGGTCGCGGTGGTCGTACCGTCACCCGCGACGTCGTTGGTCTTGGTCGCCACCTCCTTCACCAGCTGGGCACCGAGGTTCTCGTACGGGTCGTCGAGCTCGACCTCGCGCGCGATGGTGACACCGTCGTTGGTGATGGTGGGAGCGCCGAACTTCTTGTCGATGACGACGTTGCGGCCCTTGGGGCCGATCGTCACCTTGACCGTGTCGGCAAGCTTGTTGACGCCGCGCTCAAGGGCGCGACGGGCGTCCTCGTCGAACTTCAGGATCTTCGCCATGGGAGCTGAGCTTTCCTCTCGAACGAACTGCGCCCCCGACCGCCCGGCTGGTTATTCGCAGGGGGCCAGGGGCGCAGAACAGAAGCAAACGTGGGTGAATTACTTCTCGACGATCGCGAGCACGTCGCGGGCCGAGAGGACGAGGTACTCCTCGCCGTTGTACTTCACCTCGGTGCCGCCGTACTTGCTGTACAGCACGACGTCGCCGGTCTTGACGTCGAGCGGAAGGCGCTCGCCGTTCTCGAAGCGGCCCGGGCCCACGGCCAGGACGACGCCCTCCTGGGGCTTCTCCTTGGCGGTGTCCGGAATGACCAGGCCGGAGGCCGTGGTCTGCTCGGCGTCGAGCGGCTGGACCACAATGCGGTCCTCGAGCGGCTTGATCGCAACCTTGGTGCTGGCGGTCGACACGATCCGGTCTCCCCCTTCGGAGATCTCACGGGGTAACAGTCTTGGGTGGCGACCAGGTCGATCCGTCGTCGCGGGTGCCGGACCTGCCAGTCGCGCAGTACTGCTGGCACTCTCCAGTGGTGAGTGCCAGCACCGAGACTATGACCGGGATTAGCACTCGGTCAAGCGGAGTGCCAATTCAGACGGTCGTGGCGTCACCGCCGGGGCACGGTCCGGACAACAGTCCGGACAACACGGAGGCAACGTACGGGCGGGCCGGACCGTTCCGCACGGCAGCGCGGGCGGGCCCGCCGCCGGCGTCGGCGACGGATGGTTCACCTTCTGCGCGGCCTTGCGGCCCAGCCGTTCGATCGGATCCACCGACTGCGCGCAGCCGCCGGTGGTGGCGAGGAGCGCACCGGCCGCGAGCAGTCCGGCCAGCAGCCGGCGCGCCCTTCTCATACGTAGTCCTCCAGCCGGGCCACGGCGTATCCCCGGTCCGTGACGGTCTTCATGACCGCCCGGACCAGGTCGGTCATGCTGCCGTCCCATTCACCGCGGCCCCGGAAGTGGGTGAGGATGATGTCGCCCGGGTGCAGGTCCTCGTCCTCCTCGCGCCACTCCATGTGGTCCGGGAACGCCTCGGCGTTCCAGAGGGGCACGGCCTTGATCCCGCAGGACTTCGCGATGCGCAGGGTGTCCCCGTTGTAGTTGCCGTACGGCGGGCGGAAGAGGGTGGGCCGCTTGCCGAACCGCTTCTCGATGATCTCCTGCTCGCCGCAGATCTCGCGCTCCTGCCCGGCGTAGGAGAGTCCGGGCAGATAGGGGTGGTTGAGCGTGTGGTTGTTGATGCCGACGCCCAGCCGCTGCGCCTCGCCGAAGTACCCGTAGTTGTCGCTCACCTCGTAGTCGCTGAGGAAGGCGCTGTACGGGATGTCCAGCTCGTCCATCATCTGCAGCAGCTCGGGGTCCTTCTCGGAGCCGTCGTCCATCGTCAGGAAGACGACCCGGTCCTTGGTCGGGACGGTGGTGAAGACCGGCGGCAGCGAGTCGTCGCCACCCTCCACCTCGAACCCCTCGCGGGTGGTGACGCGCGGCTTCACGGCGGGCGGTCGCGGCGCGATCAGCGGCGGCTTGTCGAGCCCCCACTTCTTGGCGAGCTTCGCCCGTACGGCCGGGCTGAGCTGCGCGTTCTCATGGGCCCCGCCGGGCACCCGGCCCCGGCCGGCGTGCTGTCCGGGGCCGCCCGGGTGCCCGGCGGCGGGGTTCGTGCCGGGGGTCGCGGCGGGGTTCAGCTCCGGGTTCGAGCCCGGGTTCCCGGCCAGGGGCCGGTCCCGGTGCTCGGTGTCGCCCGGCTGCCCGCCGGACCCGGAGACGCAGCCGGAGCCGACCGCGGCGACCAGGAGTGCGGCCAGGACGGCGCAGACGGGCCGGTGCGCGCCCGAGCCCCGGCCGCGCCCGGACCGGGGCATGACCGATCCGCGCCGCTTCATGATGTTATTTTCGTTTTGTCGTACAAGCTGCATGGCGCCGCATACTGCCAGTACGGGAACGGCCTCCCGGCCCGACACCGCCGCCCGGCCCGGCGGTCTACCCGGCTGGCTCACAATGGGGCAGGTGAACGCTCTCGCCCCGAACGACCCGCCCGCCGACGACCGGTCCGACGCCCCCGATCCCCTCGCCGCCTTCCTCGCCCTGCGCACCCCCGAGGGCGCCGCGCTGCTGGCCGAGCTGCGGTCGTACGACCCCTCCCGGGAACTCGCCACCGCCACCCGGCTGCGCCGCTCCCACCCGGCCCCGCTGGTCTCGGCGGCACTTGGTCAGGCGCGGCTGCGGCAGCGGGCGGTGGCGAAGTTCGGCGCCGAGGACGCGTACCGGATGTTCTTCACACCGAACGGCGTCGAGCAGGCGACCCGCACGTCGGTGGCGACCCATCGCGCGCGGCGGTTCGCGGCGGGCGGGGTGCGGAGCCTCGCCGACCTGTGCTGCGGGATCGGGGGCGACGCGATCGCGCTCGCGCGGGCGGGCGTGTCCGTCCTCGCCGTCGACCGCGACCCGCTGACCGCCGAGGTGGCCCGCGCCAACGCCGCCGCGCTGGGCCTGGACGGTCTGATCGAGGTGCGGTGCGCCGATGTCGCCGACATCGACACCTCGCCGTACGACGCGGTCTTCGTCGACCCGGCCCGGCGCGGCGGCAGAGGCCGGATCTTCGACCCCGAGGCGTACTCCCCGCCGCTCTCCTGGGCGACCGGTGCCGCGCTCGCGGCCCCCCGCGCGGCCCTGAAGATCGCCCCGGGCATCCCGCACGAGGCGATCCCGGCGCAGGCGGAGGCCGAGTGGATCTCGGACGGCGGCGACGTGAAGGAGGCGGTGCTCTGGTTCGGCGAGGGCTTCGCGGCCGGTTCGTTCCGCGCCACCGTACTCCCGGCCGGGGCCGGTCTGTGGGCCGCGGCCCCGCTGCCCGCCCCGCCGGTCGGCCCGGTCGGCCGCTATCTGTACGAGCCGGACGGCGCCGTCATCCGCGCCCATCTGGTCGCCGACCTCGTGGCCCGGTGCGACGGCCGGCTGATCGACGAGACGATCGCGTACATCACCGGCGACGAGCCGTACGAGTCCCCGTACACCTCCGGGTACGAGATCACCGACCAGCTGCCCTTCAACATGAAGAAGCTGAAGGCGCTGCTGCGCGAGCGGAAGGTGGGCGTGCTGACCGTCAAGAAGCGCGGCTCGGCGGTCGAACCGGAGGAGCTGCGCCGCAGGATGAAGCTCCAGGGGCCCAACTCCGCGACGGTCTTCCTGACCCGGGTGGCCGGCGCACCGACGATGCTGATCGGCCACCCGCTCGCCGGCCCGGCCTGACCGGCGGGCCTCAGGCGAGGTCGGTCAGGTCCGGGGCGTACACCTGCGAAAGCGGCTCAGGACCCACGTACTGCTGGCAGTTGCACTGCCCGGACTCGAAGCGGACCGGCTTCTTGGTCTCGTCCCAGGCCGTCGGCACCTCGACCCGCTCGTGGCACTTGCCCTGCTTGTCGTGCTTGGCGAGGTGGTGCGTGCAGCCGCAGACGGGCTCCGGCGGCTGGTTGGCCGATTCGAGGGCCAGCCGCTCCTGGCGGGCCGCCTCGATCAGTTCCAGCTTGCGGGTGTGCCGATTGCGCAGCGCCGTACGGGCGTTGTCGACGGCCCATCCGAAGCCGCCCGTCCAGAAGATGATGAGCACCCACCAGTACCACTCCATGTCGGCCTCCCCCTGTTCCCCCTGTGTGACTCACCGGTCCCGTCAGGATAGGTCCGCGGTCAGCGGTGGGCACCGCCCCCGACGGAGATCAGCGGCTCCGGGGCGGGCGCCCCGATCAGTACCCGCCGCACCCAGCGACGGTGGGCGAACGCCTTGACGACGCCGATCAGTCCGACGAGCCAGGCGACCAGCCCGAGCCCCATGGTCAGGGCGACCAGGCTGTAGGTGTCCCTTTCCGCGGTGGCGGCCGCCGGGACGACGAAGCAGGTGACCAGCCCGACCGCGCACAGCACGGAGGACATCACCAGCCAGGCGGTGCCGGCGCCCGGCATCCGCAGCGCCGCGTCGCGTGCCGGATCGCGGTCCAGCCCGCCCCAGGCGTCGAGCAGTCGGCGGATCCTGAGGTCGCGGCGCAGGCCGACGACGACGAGGACGACCGCCGGCACCATGCAGCCGACGCCCATGACGGCGATGATCACGCCGACCCCGACGCTGATGACGTCGTACGACTCCTCGAAGGTCATGAGCGCGGTGCCCACCAGGAGCCAGCCGAGCGCGCAGATCGAGCCCCACAGCCACAGCATCGCCAGCCGTCCCGGCGCGACATGGGCCCTCACCAGCGCCCCGAGCACCGCGGCCCGGTCGGTGAGCATGGCTTCCCGGTCGGGCCAGGAACGTATTTCCACGGGCGGTGGTGGCGGCGGCAGTTGCGCTCGGCGAGACATGTGCATGACCCTACCGACCGCGCGCGGGGGCCGGTTCAGGCGTTGCGCAGTGCCTCGATGTCCAGCTTCCGCATGCCCATCATCGCCTTCATGGCCCGCTCCGCCTTGGCCGGGTCCGGGTCGGACAGCGCCTCCTCGAAGCCGTGGGGAACGAGCTGCCAGGACAGGCCGTACTTGTCCTTGAGCCAGCCGCACTGCCCCTCCTCGCCCTCGGCGGTGAACTCGGCCCACAGGGTGTCCAGCTCCTCCTGCGTGGCGCAGTCCACGGAGAGCGAGATCGCCTCGGTGAAGGGGAACTGCGGCCCGCCGTTGAGCGCGACGTACTCCTGTCCGGCCAGCCGGAACTGAACGGTCATCACCGATCCCGTCCGCCCCGGCGCGGCGTCGTTGTAGTACGTCGTCCGGAGCACCTGCGAGTCGCCGCCGAAGACGGACACGTAGTAGTTCGCGGCTTCCTCGGCCTGGGTGTCGAACCAGAGGAAGGTGGTGATCTTCTGCATGGTCTGCTCCTGTCGGGTGGTGCGGGAGGCCGTGGAGGGTAGACCCGTGCGGTGGCCGGAACTCATCGGCCGTCGCGGGCCGGATGCTCCGCGCGGTCCAGGAGCATCGCCCGTTCCCGTTCGTTGCGGGTCAGCCCGGCCGCCCGCAGGAACTCCGCCCGGGCCTCGTCCGTACGCCCCGACCTGGCCAGCAGGTCCCCGCGCACGCTGGGCAGCAGGTGGTAGTCCCTGAGCGCCGGTTCGCCGGCCAGGGCGTCGACCAGGGCGAGGCCGGCGGCCGGGCCGCGCGCCATCGAGACGGCCACGGCCCGGTTCAGCTCGACCACCGGGGACGGCGCGATCGCGGCGAGGCGGTCGTAGAGGGCGGCGATGGTGGTCCAGTCGGTGTCCTGGTACGTCGCGGCGCGCGCGTGACAGGCGGCGATCGCGGCCTGCACGGTGTACGGGCCGAGCCCGGCCCCCTCCTCGGTCGCCGCCACGGCCCGCTCCAGGGCCGCGACCCCGCGCCGGATCAGCAGGCGGTCCCAGCGGGCCCGGTTCTGGTCGGCGAGCAGCACCGGCGCACCGTCCGGCCCGGTCCTGGCGACGGTGCGCGAGGCCTGGAGCTCCAGCAGCGCCGCCAGGCCGTGGACCTCGGGCTCCCGCTCCATCAGCCCGGCCAGCACCCGGGCCAGCCGCAGCGCGTCCTCGCAGAGCGCCGGGCGCAGCCAGTCGTCACCCGCGGTGGCCGCGTAGCCCTCGTTGAAGATCAGGTAGATGACTTCGAGCACGGAGCCGAGGCGGGCGGCGCGCTCCGGCCCGGAGGGCACCTCGAAGGGGATGCCCTCGCGGCCCAGGGTCCGTTTCGCCCGGACGATGCGCTGGGCGACGGTCGGCTCCGGGGCCAGGAAGGCGCGGGCGATCTCCTCGGTGGTGAGGCCGCCGAGCAGCCGCAGGGTGAGGGCGATCCGGGCCTCGGTGGAGATCACCGGGTGGCAGGCGGTGAAGATCAGCCGGAGCAGATCGTCGTCGATGGCGTCCGGCTCGGCGGGCTCGGGCGGCGGCACGTCCGCCAGGGACCGCCCCACCTCGGCGAGCTTGCGCGCGTACGTCTCCCTGCGGCGTACGAGGTCGATCGCGCGGTGTCCGGCGGTGGCCATGAGCCAGGCGCCCGGCCGGTCCGGGACACCTGACTCCGGCCACTGTTCCAGTGCGGCCACCAGGGCGTCCTGCGCGAGTTCCTCGGCGATGCCGACGTCCCGCACGATGCGGGTGACACCTGCGATGATCCGCGCCGACTCGATCCTGAAGACCGCTTCGACCGCCGCTGCCGGGCTTGCTGCCGTCATGATCACTCATCACAGCAGCCGTGCCGGGTGGCGGCAAGCGCGCCGGTCAGGCGCCCATGGTGGCCTCGTCGATCTGGCGGACCTCGGAGGTCACGGTCCAGTTCTCCGGGTGGGTCCGCAGGAAGCGCCGGGTCCATTCCAGGGCCTCCTCCATGTCCTTGGCCTGGAGGATGGCGTAGCCGCCGACGACCTCCTTGGTCTCGGTGAAGGGCCCGTCGGTCTGGCTGAGCTTTCCGCCGGACCAGGTGACCCTGGACCCCTGGGAGGTCGGGGTGAGCCCGGCCGTCTCCAGCATGACGCCGGCCTTGGTGATCTCCTCGAACAGGGCACCCATACGGGCCTCGAACCCGGGGTCCGGCTCGTCGTAGGGGTTCTGCTCGTCGATGCGGATCAGCGACATGAAGCGCGGCATGGTGACTCCTCGGTCGGGAGGGCGGGGGCTCTCCCCGTCTCTCACCCTTGCGTCGAACGGGCCCGGTCCGGATCGACAGGTTCCTGGAAATTCTTCTGAGGATTCTCCGGACCGGCCACCGGACCAGCCATCGGAGCGGCATCCGGGGCGGCCTTCGCGGCTGCCCCGGGGGTGGCCTCCGCAGCCGCCCCGGCGCCCCGCGCCGAGGTCTTCGGGAGCAGCAGCAGGGCCGCGCACGCCGCGACCACGAGCAGTGCGGCACAGGCCCAGAACGCCGCCGAGTACCCGGCCGCCAGATCGGCCGGGCGGTGTCCGTCGCCGGTGACCCGGGCGGCGACGGTGACCAGCATCGCCAGCCCCAGCGAGCCGCCCACCTGGCGGGCGCTGTTCAGCAGCCCGGAGGCCATGCCCGTCTCGTCGGGCGCCACATCGGTCGTGGCCGCCGTGCCGAGCGGTACGAAGCACATCCCGACGCCGACACTGCAGACCAGTGACGGGCCGAGGATCGAGTACAGGAAGCTGCCGTCGGCCTGGGCGGTCGCGGCGAATCCGGCGAGGCCGAGCGCGGCCAGGACGCCGCCGAGCGCCAGCAGCCGTCCGGTGCCGAACGCCGCGACCGTACGGGTGGCGATGACCGAGCCGGCCACCACGCCCGCCGTGAACGGCAGGAAGGAGACACCGGCGGCGGTCGGCCCGTAGCCGAGCACCTGCTGCATGTAGAGCGAGACGAAGTAGAACGAGGCGAACTGCCCGGAGCTGAGCAGCAGGCAGAAGAGATTCGCGGCCAGGACCGGCCGCCCCTTCAGCAGCCCGGGGCGGAGCAGCGGAGCACTGGTGCGCAGTTCGACGGCGACGAAGGCGATCAGCAGCAGCACGGCCGCGCCGAGGGTGCCGAGCGTCCGGGAAGATCCCCAGGCGTCGGTCGAGGTGCGGACCAGCCCGAGGACCAGCAGCGTCATACCGGCGGTGGCCAGCAGCGCTCCCGCCACGTCGAGCCGGGCGCCGGTCCGGCCCCGGTCGCCCGGCAGTCCGGCGCGCACGGCGCCCACCAGCGCGAAGGCCACGATCGGCACGTTCACCAGCATCACCGCGCGCCAGCCCGCCGCGTCGGTGAGCACCCCGCCCGCGAGCACGCCGACCGCGCCGCCCGCCGCGCCCGCCATGCCCCACAGCCCAAGGGCCCGGGAGCGGGCCGGCCCGGCCGGGAAGGCCAGGGCGATCAGCGCGAAGGCGACCGGTGCGAGCGCCGCGGCGCCGGCCCCCTGCACCGCCCGCGCGGCGATCAGCATGCTGGGCGAACCGGCGAACCCGCCGACCAGGCTCGCCACGCCGAAGAGCACCAGGCCCACCATCAGGACCCGGCGGCTGCCGAGCAGATCGGCGAGCCGCCCGCCGAGCATCAGCAGCCCGCCGAAGGCCAGTGCGTAGGCGTTCACCACCCAGAGCAGCCCCTGGGGCGTGAAGCCCAGATCGCTGCGCATGTCCGGCAGCGCGACGTTCACCACCGACATGTCCAACGCCACCATGAACTGCACGGCGAGAGCCACCACCAGCAGCCAACGCGTGTCCCGTGACTGTTCGTCCACGACTTTCCCTTCCTCCGCGGTCACCCGATCGCGAATTATTGTACGCATATAGAAATTAGCGGCGGGAGGGCCGGGGAAGGCGCGGGGAGGCGGCCCCGGAAGGCACGGGGACGGCGGCGGGGGAGACAATGCCCAGGTGTCAGGTACAGAGAAGAAGCAGGCGCCGGCTGCGAACCGGGCTCCTGCGAAACGATCCGTGGGGCGGCCGCGCAGGCTCGACCCGGACGCGATGGTCGCCATCGCGCGCCGCATCATCGAGGAAGAGGGTGTGGACGCCCTGAGCATGCGGCGGGTGGCGAAGGAGCTCGGCTCCACGCCGATGGCGCTCTACCACTACGTGCAGGACAAGGACGAGCTGCTGATGCTCACCCTGTCGGGCACCGCCGCCGCCTTCCCCCGTCCCGAACTGCCCGAGGACCCGCGCGAGCGGCTGCTGGCCGTGGCCGTGCACATGCACGGCATCCTGGAGCGGATCCCGTGGGTGCTGGACATCCTGGCGCTGGGCGAGCTGACTGACAAGAACGCGCTGTGGATGGTCGAGGAGATCATCGACTCGGCGCTCGCCTGCGGCCTCTCCCCCGCCCAGGCGGTACGCGCGTACCGGACGATCTGGAGTTACGTCTACGGCGACCTGATATTCCGCCGGGCCGCCGAACGCCGCGCGCAGACCCCGCCGAGCAGACGCTTCTTCCCCGAGATGGTGACCGACCAGGACACGGCGGCGCTGCCCCGGCTCGCCGCGATCAAGGACGACTGGCGCGCGTACGCCGCCGACTACGACGTGGCGGACGAACTCGACGCGATCATCCGGGGCCTGCTGGGCCGGGGGTCCGCCGCCGGCCGGTGAACCGGTCAGCCCCCGGCGGGTCCGGTGTCCCCCAGCGACTCGAAGCGCCAGCGGTGCACCGGACGGGTGATCAGCCCGGCGTCCGGCTCGGGGAGTTCGGGCAGCTCATCGCCGTAGGCGCCCTCCCACCAGGTGATGACCAGGACCCGGTCCTGCGGGGCGCGCAGCAGCTCGCGGCGGAGCGGCTCGCGGGCCAGCTCCGCCGAACGGGCCCGCGCCCACTCCAGGAGTTCGGCGCCCCGGCCGTCGGTGGCCCGGGCCTCCCACATCAGCGCGACGGTCGTACCGCTCATGAGTAGAGGTTGTCCTTGCTGATCTCGTGCACGTGGTCGTGATCGTGGGTGTACGGGTGGGCGCCCGGTACGTGGGTGTCGGTGACCGGCAGCGAGGAGTCCGCGGACAGCTCCAGGTCGGAGGCCGGCCGGTTGCGGGCGACCATCTCCGCGCCCAGCGCCGCGACCATCGCGCCGTTGTCGGTGCACAGCCCGGGGCGCGGCACCCGCAGCCGGATGCCGGCCCGCTCGCACCGCTCCTCGGCCAGCGCCCGCAGCCGCGAGTTGGCCGCGACCCCGCCGCCGATCATCAGGTGGTCGACGCCCTCGTCCTTGCAGGCCCGGACGGCCTTGCGGGTGAGCACGTCGACCACGGCCTCCTGGAAGGACGCCGCCACGTCCCGTACCGGCACCTCCTCGCCCGCCGCGCGCTTGGCCTCGATCCAGCGGGCCACCGAGGTCTTCAGGCCGGAGAAGGAGAAGTCGTAGGCGGGGTCGCGCGAACCGGTGAGCCCGCGCGGGAACGCGATCGCGGCCGGGTCGCCCTCCTTCGCCAGCCGGTCGATGACCGGGCCGCCGGGGAAGCCCAGGTTCAGCACCCGGGCGATCTTGTCGAAGGCCTCGCCGGCCGCGTCGTCGATGGTCGCGCCCAGCGGCCGTACGTCGTTGGTGATGTCCGGCGCGAGCAGCAGCGAGGAGTGGCCGCCGCTGACCAGCAGCGCCATCGTCGGCTCGGGCAGCGGGCCGTGCTCCAGCTGGTCCACGCAGATGTGCGAGGCGAGGTGGTTCACCCCGTAGAGCGGCTTGTTCAGCGCGTACGCGTACGCCTTCGCCGCCGACACACCGACCAGCAGCGCGCCCGCGAGGCCGGGGCCCGCGGTGACGGAGATGCCGTCGAGGTCGCGGGCGCTGATCCCGGCCTCCTTCAGGGCACGCTCGATGGTGGGGACCATCGCCTCCAGATGGGCGCGGGAGGCGATCTCCGGGACGACGCCGCCGAAGCGGGCGTGGGTGTCGACGCTGGAGGCGACGGCGTCGGCGAGCAGGGTGGTGCCCCGGACGATGCCGACGCCGGTCTCGTCGCAGGAGGTCTCGATGCCGAGTACGAGCGGTTCGTCAGCCATCAGTCAGTCTCTGTTCCCTGTACGTGCTCTCGCACGTGTTCCTGTGCGTGGAGGCGCATGACGAGTGCGTCGATGTTGCCCGGCTGGTAGTAGCCGCGCCGGAAGCCGATCGGTTCGAAGCCGAAGCGTTCGTACAGCTTCTGGGCCCGGGTGTTGTCGACGCGGACTTCGAGGAGCACCTCGGCGCACTCGAAGGCCGTGGCGTGCTTCAGCAGATCGGTCAGGAGCACCGAGCCGAGACCGCCGCCCCAGTGGTCGCGGGTGACCCCGATCGTCTGTACGTCGGCGAGGTCGCCGGCCGCGGCGAGCCCCGCGTAGCCGACGATCCGGCCGGTGACGGGGTCCTCGGCGACGACATAGCGGCGGGTGGCCCGGGGGCCGCGGGAGTGCGCCAGCTCGGACCAGAACATGCCGGCCGACCAGGCGTCGTCCGGGAACAGCTCGTGTTCGAGCTCCAGCACCGGATCGATGTCCCACCAGCGCATCTCGCGCAGAACGGCAGTCGTGCTCGTCACTTCGGGGTGACCACCTTGTAGTTCTTCGGCACCTGGGCGTCGGGCCTGCGCAGGTAGAGCGGCTGCGGGGGCAGCAGCTCCGCGCCCGCGGCGAGCCGCTCGGCGGCGAGGGCGGCCAGTGCTCCGGCGCTGACGTGCTCGGGCTCCCGGGCGTCCGGGAACGCCTCGGGGTAGAGCACCGCGCCCGCGCCGACGACGGGCAGTCCGGCGAGCTGCCCGGCGATGTCGGCGGGCCGGTCGACGGCGGGCCCGGTGACCCGGGTGCGCGCGTCGTCGTATCTCGCCCAGTAGACCTCCTTGCGGCGGGCGTCCGTCGCAACGGCGAACGGCCCCTCCAGCCCGGCCAGGCCCGCGGCGTACGCGAGACCGTCCAGGGTGCACAGCCCGTGCACCGGCACGGAGAGGGCGGAGCCGAAGGTCGCGGCGGTGACCAGACCGACCCGGAGCCCGGTGTACGGTCCGGGGCCGACGCCGACGACCACGTCCGTCACGGCGTCGAGTTTCACCCCGGCCCGGGCCAGGACCCGGTCGACGGCGGGCAGCAGCAGCTCCCCGTGCCTTCGGGCGTCGACCTGTCCGGACTCGGCGACGACGGAGGTCCCGTCGTGCAGGGCGACGGTGACGGCGGGGGTGGCGGTATCCACGGCGAGCAAGAGCACGCAAACAGCCTACGGCTCCGCCGACGGAGGCACGGCGCCCCGTACGGCGTCCCGGCACGCCCGGCCCCGGCTGCTACCGTCACCGTGCACACACGGGTACGACGTAAACGCTAAACGCTTGTACGACATACGGAAGCGAAAGGGGCGCGCACGGTGTCTAGGGGCAGCTCGGGAATCGTGGCCGGGCTCACTGCGGCGGCGCTGGTCGCCGTCGGCGTCCTGGCCTTCCAGGCATCGGCGAACGCCCCCGACAGCCTCGCGGCCCCCAAACCGAAGGCCTCAGCCACCGCCACCGCCACCGAGCACGCGAAGCCGAAGGAGAAGTCGCGCCCGGCCGCGCTCCCCAAGGGCTCCGGCACCGGGAAGCGGGTCGTGTACGCCCTGGCGGACCGCCGGGTCTGGCTCGTCGACGCGGACGGGAAGGCGACCCGGAACTTCGAGGTCATGCCGAGCGCGCTGAACCCGCTGCCCGGGACCTACAAGGTGGGCACCCGCCAGGGCACCCCCACCAAGGGCTCGGACGGCGTGATGATCGAGCACGTGGTGCGGTTCGCGATGGTGGACGACGCGTCCGTCGGGTTCAGCGCGGCGGTGGACGGCTCGATGGAGAGCCCGGACCCGACGCTGAAGACGGGTGGCGTGCGGATGTCCCGGGAGGACGGGGACGCCATGTGGGGCTTCGCGATGGTGGGCACGAAGGTGGTCGTCCTCCCGTAGGACGCCCGGCCCGGCGGCTCGTCCGGCCCGCCGGGTCACCCCGCCCGTCGTTCGAGGCCGGACCCCGAACGGGGTACGGGAGCGGCGGCCGGGGCTTCGTCGTCCCGGTCCGCGGACGGTGGCGGCGTGGAGACCGCCGTGGCCGCGGCGCAGGCCGCCAGCAGGTCTCTCATCGATGGCGGCGGCGGCACTTCACGTTCGGCGGACGTCGTCATGGATGCCTCCTGAGGCTCCGGTGGAAGGCGTGGTTAGGCAGACCTAACCCGCTCTCGCCATCCATGTGACCACGCCCGTGCCGCCCGGCGCAACAATTTGCCGACAGCCTGTCGGAATCAGGCCCCGGCCAGGATCCGCCGGAAACGACCTGGAACTCGCGCAGCCCCGGCCAGGATCCGCCGGACCCGGCCTAGAACTCGCGCAGCCCCGCCCAGCGCGCGCCGATCCCGATCAGCGTCACCTCGCGCCGCTCGTCGTCCGTGTCGCCGACCGCGCGGTCGATCACCACCTGGAGCCGGTCCTCGGACAGCTCCTCGACCTTGCCGTCGCCCCACTCCACGACCACCACCGACTCCGGCAGCGACACATCGAGGTCCAGGTCCTCCATCTCGTCGAGCCCGCCGCCCAGGCGGTACGCGTCCACGTGGACCAGGGCCGGGCCACCGGTCAGCGACGGGTGGACACGGGCGATCACGAAGGTGGGAGAGGTGACCGCGCCGCGCACGCCGAGGCCCTCGCCGAGGCCCCGGGTCAGTGTCGTCTTCCCGGCGCCCAGCTCCCCGGTGAGCATCACGAGGTCGCCGGGGAGCAGGATCCCGGCGATCCGGCGGCCGAGCGCCTGCATCTGTTCGGGGGACTCGACGGCCAGGTTCAGGGTGACGGCGGCGGACGCGGCGCCCTCGGCGAGCTCAGTCGCCGGGCTGTTGTGCGGTGCTTCCATGTCCGCCAACGTTAGCCGCTGCCGGCACGGCGCCGACGCGTACCAGCAGGTCCGCCAGCCGGTCCGTGACCGTCTCGGGGTGCTCCAGCATCACCAGATGACCGGCGTCCGGGACGATGACCAGTTCCGCGTCCGGGAGCTGGTCCGCGATGGCCTCGCTGTGCGAGCTGGGCGTCACCAGGTCCTTGTCGCCCGCCAGGATCAGCACCGGGGCGTCGCGGAAGGCGGGCAGCGCGCCGCTCTTGTCGTGTTCGGTGAAGGCCGGGTAGAACTCGGCGACCACATCGATCGGGGTGGACTCGATGAGCCGCTCGGCGAACCGCTCGACCGCCGGATCGACGTCCCGCGAACCGAACGAGTACCGCTTGATCAGCCCGGCGAACAGATCGGCGGTCGCCCGGCGGCCCCGTTCCACCAGCTCGGCCTGGGAGCCGAGCGCCCTGAGCACCCCGGGCAGCACCCGCCGCACCGCGTTCACGCCCGCGACCGGCAGCCCGAAGTCGACCTCGCCGAGCTTCCCGCTCGATGTGCCGACGAAGGCGACGGCGGCGACCCGGTCCCGGATCAGCGCGGGGAACTGGTCGGCCAGCGCCATCATCGTCATGCCGCCCATCGAGTGCCCGACCAGCACCAGCCTGCCCTCGGGCGCCGCCGCGTCGATCACCGCCTTCAGATCGCGGCCGAGCTGGTCGATGCCGACCGTCACGCCCTCCGCCTGGGCCCGGCCCCGCTCGGAGCGGCCATGGCTGCGCTGGTCCCAGTGGACGGTGCGGACCAGGCCGCGCAGCGCCGCCCGCTGGAAGTGCCAGGAGTCCTGGCTGAGGCAGTAGCCGTGGCTGAAGACCACGGTGACCGGCGCGGGGGCCTTGCGGCCGAAGAGCCTGCGGCGGCGGGTGCCGGGGGCGGCTGCGTCGCCCCCGCCGCCCGGTCCGGTGTCCGCGGCGCCGTCCGGTTCGACCTCGTCGACCTCGTAGTACAGCTCGGTGCCGTCGTCCGCCGTGGCCCGGCCCGGCAGTCCGCGCAGCGAGCCGTACGGCCCGGTGGCGTCCAGCGCCAGCCTGGCCCTTCTGCGCATGCCCCGGCCGACGGTGAGCCGCTCGACCGCGACACCGGCCGCCGCCCCCGCCGCGATCACGCCTATGGCGGCGCCGGCGATACCTGCCCGGCGCCAGCCGACCGCCGCAGCAGCCGTCGTCACAGCGTCCCCCGCACCGATCTCGCTCACCGTGCCGCGCTCCTCGTCGGTCGTATCCGTCAGGTCAGGGCCGGTCCGTTCCGGTCGTGATCCGATCGTGCCTGGTCAGCGGCGCTCGATCGGTCAGGACTCGGCCGGGGTGGCGTGCAGATGCAGGCGCGGTACGCGGGTGCCGATCCGGGTGACGATCTCGTACGCGATCGTGTCGGCGGCCTGCGCCCAGTCCTCGGCGGTCGGCTCGCCCCGGTCCCCCGGGCCGAAGAGCACCGCCTCGCTGCCCACCTCGATCTCGTCGCCGCCGAGATCGACGACGAACTGGTCCATGGCCACCCGGCCGGCGATCCGCCGGACGACGCCGCCGACCAGGACCGGCGCCCGGCCGGAGGCGTGGCGCGGGATGCCGTCCGCGTAGCCGACCGGCACCAGGCCCAGAGTGGTCTCGGCGGAGGTCGTGTAGTGGTGTCCGTAGCTGATCCCGTGACCGGCCGGCACCTGCTTGACCAGGGCGACCGACGCGACGAGCCGCATGACCGGGCGGAGCCCGAAGTCGGCCGGGGTGCCCAGCTCGGGGCTGGGCGAGATGCCGTACATCGCGATCCCGGTACGCACCAGGTCGAAGTGGGCCTCGGGGATCGTCAGCGTCGCCGGGGAGTTGGCCATGTGGCGCACCTCGGGCTCGACGCCCGCCTTCTCGGCGTGCTCCACCATGTCCCGGAACACGGCCAGCTGGGCGGCGATGGAGGGGTGGCCGGGCTCGTCGGCGCAGGCGAAGTGGGACCACAGGCCGGTGATCCGGACGGTGCCCGCGTCCTCGGCGGCGCGGGCGGCGGCGACCAGCTCCGGCCAGTCGGCGGGCTGGCAGCCGTTGCGCCCGAGGCCGGTGTCGGCCTTGAGCTGGATCCGGGCCGGGACGCCCGCCTCCGCGGCCGCGGCGACGACCTCGCGCAGCGCCCACATCCCGCTCACCGACACATCGATGTCGGCCTCGATCGCCTCGCGCCAGGGACCGCCCGGGGTCCACAGCCAGCACATCACCCGGCCGCCGAGTCCGGCGGCCCGCAGGGCGAGCGCCTCCTGCGGGGTCGCGGTGCCCAGCCAGGTCGCCCCGGCCTCCAGCGCGGCGCGGGCGCAGGGCACCGCCCCGTGCCCGTACGCGTCGGACTTGACGACGGCCATGAGTTGCGCACCCGCCGCCCGCGCGCGCAGTACACGCACGTTGGCGCGCAGCGCGGCGAGGTCGATCTCGGCACGGGCTCTCAAGGACGCTGTCTCGTTCATCGCGCCCAGTCTCTCAGAGGCGCACGGCAGGGCCCTCGGGCGGCAGGTCACCCGGCCGTCCCTCAGTGATGGCGCAGCTCGTGTTCCAGGTGGTCGACGATGACCGGGACATGGCTGTGGGGTACGTCCTTGACCGCCGTGATCAACGTCACCGGGCCGCCCTCCCGGACCAGTTCGACCAGTTCGTGGACGGCCGCCGCGTGGACGGGGTCGGCCAGTTCGGCGCGGTAGCGGTCGACGAACTCGTCGTAGCGGGTGGCGGTGCGGTCCTCGTGGTACCAGTCGCGGAGCTCGTTCGACGGGGTGATGTCCTTGAGCCACTTGTCGATCGCGGCCTTCTCCTTGGACTCGCCGCGCGGCCAGAGCCGGTCGACCAGGACACGGGTGCCGTCGGTGTCCTCCTTCGGCTCGTACACCCGGCGTACGCGTACGTCGCTGCTGCCCACGGTCGGCCCTCCTGTCGGCTGCGGTCGGTGCTGACTGCGCCCAGGATCACTCAGGCCCGCACGTCCCGCCACGCCGCCGGGATCGCCTCCGCGACGTCCTGCGCGGCGACGGGCGAGCCGTCGGAGGCGTGGCGGGCGGCGAGTCCGTGCAGATGGGCACCGGCCGACGCGGCGTCGCGCGGGGCGAGGCCCGCGGCGAGCAGGGAGCCGGTCAGTCCGGAGAGGACGTCGCCGCTGCCTGCCGTGGCCAGCCAGGAGGTGCCGGTCGGATTGACCCGTACGGGGGTGTCCGGGTCGTCGGTGGCGATCAGGGTCGTCGACCCCTTGAGCAGCACGGTGGCCCGGTAGCGGGCGGCCAGCTCCCGTACGGCGGCGAGCCGCCCCGCCTCGACCTCCTCGCGCGGGACGCCGAGCAGCGCGGCGGCCTCACCGGCGTGCGGGGTGAGGACCGTCGGCGCGGTGCGCTCGCGCACGGCGCCGGCGTCCAGCAGCCGCAGCCCGTCCGCGTCCACCAGCACCGCGACGTCCGCCGCCAGCACGTCGCGGACCGCGTCGGCGGCCTCCGCGCCGTCACCGAGTCCGGGGCCGACGACCCACGCCTGCACCCGCCCCGCCTTCGACGGCGGCCCCGCGTGGACCAGCGTCTCCGGATGCCGGGCGATCACCGCACCGGCGCCCGGTCCGACGTACCGCACGGCCCCCGCGCCGCCCCGCAGCGCCCCGGAGACGGCCAGCACCGCCGCCCCCGGGTAGCGCGCGGACCCGGCGACGATGCCGACGACCCCGCGCCGGTACTTGTCGCTCTCCGCTGCGGGGACCGGCAGCAGCGCGGCGACGTCCGCGTACTGGAGCACCTCCAGCTCGGGCACGCCGGGCAGTTCGGGTCCGAGCCCGATGTCGACGAGGTACAGCGCGCCCGCCCGTTCGGCGGCCGGGTCGATGAGCAGGCCCGGCTTGTACGTGCCGAAGGTCACGGTCGCGTCGGCGCGCACCGCCTCGCCGAGCACCTCGCCGGTGTCGGCCTCGACCCCGCTGGGCAGGTCGACGGCGATCAGCGGCGCACCGGTCGCCGCGAAGGCCCGCACCAGCTCGACGGCGTCCGGCCGCAGCCCGCCGCGGCCGCCGATTCCGGTGATCCCGTCGACGACGAGATCGATGTGGCCGCCCCAGGCGTCGGCGCCCCGCGACCCCTCCACGCCGTCCGCGATCCGCCCGCCGGCCGCGAGCAGGGCCGCCAGGCCGCCCTCGTGGGCGCGGCCCGGCGCGGTGAGCACGGCGCGCACTCCGGCGCCGCGACGGGCGAGCCGGGCGCCCGCGTACAGCGCGTCGCCCCCGTTGTCGCCGCTGCCGACGAGGAGGACGACCCGTGACCCGTAGACCCGGCCGTGCCGCCGCAGCACGTCGGCGCAGGCCGCCGCGAGTCCGGCGGCGGCGCGCTGCATCAGCGCGCCCTCGGGGAGCCGGGCCATCAGGGCCCGTTCGGCGGCCCGTACGGTCCGGACGCTGTAGGCGGTACGCATGTGCTCAACCCTCCGCGATCACCACGGCCGACGCCACCCCCGCGTCATGGCTGAGCGACACGTGCCAGTGCCGTACGCCCAGCCCGGCGGCGCGTGCGGCGACGGTGCCGCGGACCCGCAGCCGGGGCTGCCCGCTGTCCTCGACGTACACCTCGGCGTCCGTCCAGAGCAGTCCGCCGGGCGCGCCGAGCGCCTTCGCGAGGGCCTCCTTCGCGGCGAACCTGGCGGCGAGCGAGGCGGTGCCCCGCCGCTCACCGCTGGGCAGCAGCAACTCCCGTTCCACGAAGAGCCGTTCGGCCAGCTGCGGCGTACGCTCCAGCGCCGCGTCGAACCGTTCGATCTCGGCCACGTCGATCCCGACCCCGATGATCACGCGCGTTCCCTCATCCCTCGCTACTCCACGGTCACGGACTTCGCCAGATTGCGCGGCTGGTCCACGTCGTTGCCGCGGGCCGTGGCCAGTTCGCAGGCGAAGACCTGGAGCGGCACCGTCGACACCAGCGGCTGGAGCAGCGTAGGCGTAATGGGGATCCGGATCAGGTGGTCGGCGTACGGGACGACCGCCTCGTCGCCCTCCTCGGCGATGACGATGGTGCGGGCGCCGCGGGCCCTGATCTCCTGGATGTTCGACACGATCTTGTCGTGCAGCAGCGACCGTCCGCGCGGCGACGGGACCACCACGACGACCGGGAGGCCGTCCTCGATGAGCGCGATCGGGCCGTGCTTGAGTTCACCGGCGGCGAAGCCCTCGGCGTGCATGTACGCGAGTTCCTTGAGCTTCAACGCGCCTTCCAGGGCCACGGGGTAGCCGACATGGCGGCCCAGGAAGAGCACGGTGTCGTGACCGGCGAGGGAGCGGGCGAGCTCGCGCACCGGCTCCATGGTCTCCAGGACCTGTTCGACCGCGCCGGAGATCTCGGAGAGCTGGCGGATGACGGTGCGGATCTCGTCGCCCCACTTCGTGCCCCGGATCTGCCCGAGGTACAGGGCGACGAGGTAGCAGGCGACCAGCTGGGTGAGGAAGGCCTTGGTGGAGGCGACCGCGACCTCGGGCCCGGCGTGCGTGTAGAGCACGGCGTCGGACTCCCGGGGGATGGTGGAGCCGTTGGTGTTGCAGATGGCGAGGACCTTCGCGCCCTGATCGCGGGCGTGCCGCAGGGCCATCAGGGTGTCCATCGTCTCGCCGGACTGCGAGATCGCGACGACCAGGGTGCGGTGGTCGAGGATCGGGTCGCGGTAGCGGAACTCGCTGGCCAGCTCGGTCTCGCAAGGGATGCGGGTCCAGTGCTCGATGGCGTACTTGGCGATCATCCCGGAGTGGAACGCGGTGCCGCAGGCCACGATGACGACCTTGTCGACCTCCCGCAGCTCGTGCGGCGGGATGCGGACCTCGTCGAGTCGGAGCGAGCCCGCGCCGTCGATCCGTCCGAGGAGGGTGTCGGCGACGGCCTTCGGCTGCTCGGCGATCTCCTTGAGCATGAAGTAGTCGTGGCCGCCCTTCTCGGCGGCGGAGACGTCCCAGTCCACGTGGTACTTGCGGACCTCGGCGGGCCGTCCGTCGAAGTCGGTGACGGTGACGCCCTCCCGGCGCAGCTCGACCACCTGGTCCTGGCCCAGTTCGATCGCGGCGCGGGTGTGCGCGATGAACGCGGCGACGTCGGAGGCCAGGAACGACTCGTCCTCCCCCACCCCCACCACGAGCGGTGAGTTGCGCCGGGCGCCGACCACCGTGCCGGGCGCGTCCGCGTGCACGGCGACGAGGGTGAAGGCGCCCTCCAGCCGGCGGCAGACCTGCCGCATCGCCTCCGCCGGGTCGGCGCAGGCGGAGAACGCCTCGGCGAGCAGATGGGCGACGACCTCGGTGTCGGTCTCGGAGGCCAGGTCGTGGCCGCGCTCGGCGAGTTCGGCGCGCAGCGCGGCGAAGTTCTCGATGATCCCGTTGTGCACGACGGCGACCCGGCCCGCGTTGTCCAGGTGCGGGTGGGCGTTGGAGTCGGTGGGGGCGCCGTGGGTGGCCCAGCGGGTGTGCCCGATCCCGGTGGTCCCGGCCGGGAGCGGCGCCTCGACCAGCGCCTTCTCCAGATTGACGAGCTTGCCGGCCCGTTTCGTCGCGGCGAGGCCGCCGTCCGCGAGGACCGCGATGCCCGCCGAGTCGTAACCCCGGTACTCAAGTCGCTTGAGCCCCGCGACGACGACGTCCTGCGCCGACTGCCCACCGACGTAACCGACGATTCCGCACATACCGTTCCCTTCGTGGTCACTCCCCCTTCTTCTCCGCATCGTCGCAGAAGGCGAACAGGGCGGCAGGGAGGACGGCGTGATGCGTGCGGCGGGCGGCCGGGCCCGGGGCCCAGCCGCCCGATGGGGTCCACAGGCCCTGTCTCCGGTCCGTACCCGTTCCTACGCTCGAAAGCTCGCGGGAGAAGCACGGGGGCTGACCGAAGGGCGGGGCGGCATGACGGGAAGCGGCGGCCGGATGCGGTGGCGGACGGGCCGGTTCGGGAGGGGCGGGGGATGCGAGGGCCAGACCGCGATCGAGTACGTGGGCATCGGCGCCGTCGTCCTCGCCCTGATCCTGGCGATGCTGGTGGCGGGCCAGGCGTCCGGCGCGGGCGTCGCCGTCGGCGGGCGGCTCTGCGAGGCGGTCGCCACGATCGGCGCGGGCGAGGCGGGCGACTGCGCCGGGTCCGGCGCGGATGACAACGGTCCGGGCGACGGCGGCGACGGCTCTTCTGACAACGATGTCGACGAGGCGGACGAATCGACTCCGGCCGCGAGCGACTCGTCGGGCGACGATGCCGGGGACGACGAGGAGGACCCCTTCGAGCCGGACAAGTGCCTGCTGTCCTCGGACGACCGCAAGACGACCACCCGGATCCAGATCCTCTTCTTCAAGATCTCCAGCTCGGAGCAGGTGACGATCGAGCAGTGGTCGGACGGTTCGGTCACCCTCTCCCGGAACGTGGACGTCGGCGCCGGCGTCGAGGGCGGCGTCAGCGCCAGCATCGGCAAGCTCGGCGACTGGAGCGGTCAGGCGGAGCTCAGCGGGGGCTACAACTGGAGCTCCGGCAGCGGCGGCCAGTGGGTGTTCAACGCCCACAAGGAGGGCGCCTCGCTCCAGGAGGACCTGGAGCACAACGTCGAGGACGCCAAGAAGTACGCCAAGCTCCTCGCCAAGAACGACGAGTGCGCCACCGACCCCGACCCCGAGGGGCAGATAGCCTGCTCGGCCGCGGCGAGCTGGTTCGTACCGGACCAGGACCCGGAGAAGGCGCCGGACGTGGACATCAGCAGGACCACCACGGAGGCGTCCGGCGAGGTGGGCTTCGGGCTCTCCACCCACAAGGGCTCCGACGAGGACGACAACGTTGCCAACGTGGGCGCCTCCGGGTCGATGAGCGATGACGTGACCGTGCTGCGCGCCCAGTCGGGCGAGGACGCCGGGAAGATCACCTTCGTCTACACCTTCACGATGAGCGGGAAGCTGGAGGCGGACGCGGCGGGCAAGGTGGGCGCGTCCGGCGAGGGCACCCACATGCAGCAGGTGGCCGTCACCTACGACGCGGAGAAGTACGACAAGGAGAAGGACGACGACGAGCCGCACCACCCGGAGAAGCTGGAGATCACCACGAGCCAGCAGGACGGTGTCGCCGGCAAGGGCAACGGCTCCACGGAGGTCGAGGTCTCCGGAGGAAGCGGACTGACCCTCGGCGTGGAGGGCGGCGCGGGCAGTTCGACGTCCACCCTGCACACCGAGTCCGCCTCGGTGGACCTGGACACGGACGAGAAGAGCGCCGCCGTCGAGGACTGGCTGCGCGGTCGCGGCAAGCAGCCGGCGAAGGGCACGCTCCCGTCGCCGCGCGACGCCGCGGATCCGCTCGCAGCCGACGCGAGCCCCGTACAGAAGCTGCTCCACGACAACGCCGAGGTCACCAGCCTCGACTACGACGTCAACAAGGACTGGTGGGACGTCTCGCTCGCGATCGGCATCGGCGTCGCCGCCGGCTCGGTGAACCTCGGCTTCAAGCTGTTCGGCCTGTCGGTGGAGCACGAGGAGACCGAGCAGACGATCACCGGGAACCCGACGTACGCCGGGAAGCCCGAGGACGACGGCACGCGCCCCTGGAAACCGTTCACCAAGTGCACGGACGTGAAGCCCGTGGAGAGCTGAGCGGTCCGGCCGCCACACCGGCGTCAGGGGCACGTCCCGGTCGGGGGCGTGCCCCTGTGGCGTGCTCCTGTGGCGTACGAGCCCACCGCGGATCCGGGCACACGCACCGCTCCGCCTACCCTGTGAACCTTTCCGGCCCCTGCGGGGAACAAGGGGTGACACGCCCGCCCGACGAGCCCCAGGAGCCGATGTGACCGGACCGCCGGCCAGCCCCGACGACGATGCCGAGGTCATCGCGCAGTCGCTGGAGGAACCCGAGATCTTCGCCGGGCTCTACGACCGTCACGCCCCGGACATCCACCGCTATGCCGCCCGCCGCCTCGGGGAGGGCGCGGCGGACGACATCACGGCGGACACCTTCCTCATCGCCTTCCGCTCCCGGCGCCGCTTCGACCGCTCCCGGAGCAGCGCCCGCCCCTGGCTGTACGGGATCGCGGCGAACCTCATCGGCAAGCACCGGCGCAGCGAGGAGCGCGGGCTGCGGGCCCTGGCCCGTACCGGGCAGGACCCGGTGGCCGCGTCCTGGAGCGACCGTTGCGACGACCGGATCGCCGCCCAGGCACCGCTGGCGGCGGCGCTCGCCGCGCTCTCGCCCGGCGACCGCCATGTACTGCTGCTCGTCGCCTGGGCCGATCTCGGGTACCAGGAGGTCGCCCAGGCGCTGGGCATCCCGCTCGGCACCGTACGGTCCCGGCTCAACCGGGCCCGGCGCAAGGTCCGCGAGGCCCTCTGCACGGACCCCTCGTTCACGCCCGCCGACGCGATGGAGCTGACCCCGTCATGGACGAAATGACCCAGCTGCGCGAACTCCGCGCGGACGCACCCGTTCCTGACCGCGGCACGCTCGCCCCCGGCCGGCAGCGGCTCACCGAGGCCGCGGCCTCGGGCCGCCGGGCCCGCCGGCTGCGGGCCGACTGGCGGCTCGCCGCGGTCGGCGCGGCCGCGGCGATCACCGTGGCGGCGGTGCTCGGCACCCAGCTCGGGGACGCCGCCGCGCCCTCCCGCTCCGGGCCCGCGTCGACCACCGGAACCCTGCGGCTGGACAGCCCGGCCGAGGTGCTGAACCAGGCCGCCGACGCGCTGGAGAAGCAGTCGGCCGGGCCGGAGCCGCGCGACGACCAGTGGATCTACACCAGGACGGCGCAGCGGGCCTCGCAGGGCGACCAGAACGGCGCGTCCCTCGGCCCCGCGACGTACGACCCCGACAGCTGGGTTCCGTACGACAACTCCGCCGCGGCCGAGAAGGGCAAGGACCCCGACTACCGCACGGCGCGCCAGGTCTACCGGGCCGCGAACGCCCTGCCCGACGACCCGGCGCGGCTGCTGGCGGAGATCCGCTCCTTCTACCCGACCGGGAACACGGCCGAGGACCCTCCCGAGCGCGAGGCCCAGCACAGCTTCCGCGCGATCGGACTGATGGCCGAGGCGTACCCGGTCGCACCGGCCGCCCTCGCCCGGATCTACCGCGCCATGGCCACCATCCCCGGGGTGCGCGTCACCGGCCATCTGGTGAAGGACGCGGCCGGGCGCGAGGCCATCGCCATCACCCGGAAGGAGGACGGCAGCCATGAGCAGCGGGAGATCCTGATCGACCCGCACGACTTCGGCTACGCCGGTCAGCGCTTCGTGGTCGCCGAGGACTACGCGCAGACACTCTCCGACGGCAAGGTGGAGCGCCAGACATTCAGGTTCGAGGCCGGGCAGGTCCTCACGAGCGAGGCCCGGACCGAGGCCGCCGTCGTCGACGCCAAGGGCGAGAAGCCCTGACCTCGCGGGGCGGCGAACCGGGGCCGGTGTCCGCTACAGGGGTGTGGACACCGGCCCCCGCCGGCAACTGCCGGTGACCCCGGGTGCAGAAGGCGGGCACCCGTCCGTGACCAAGGACGGCGGTACCCCTGTCCCCCTCCCCACGTGACCGAGCCCACCCCCCACTGCGGCAGAACTCCCGCGACAATGAACCCGTGATCACTTCGCCGCCACGGAGCACCCACCGACGCGCCGAGCACGCGGCGACGCCGTACGTCGATCTGTCCCGCGCCGAGTGGAGCGCGCTGCGCGACAAGACTCCGCTGCCGCTGACCGCCGACGAGGTGGAGCGGCTGCGCGGACTCGGGGACGTCATCGACCTCGACGAGGTGCGGGACGTCTACCTCCCGCTGTCCCGGCTCCTCAACCTCTACGTCCAGGCCACCTCGGGCCTGCGCGGCGCCCTGAACACCTTCCTCGGGGACGCGGGCAACGGCCACGGCGCGCAGCGCGGCACCCCGTTCGTCATAGGCGTCGCGGGCAGTGTCGCGGTCGGCAAGTCCACCACCGCGCGCATCCTCCAGGCCCTGCTGGCCCGCTGGCCCGAGCATCCGCGCGTCGAGCTGGTGACCACGGACGGGTTCCTGCTGCCGATGAAGGAGCTCCGGGCCCGCGGGCTGATGTCGCGCAAGGGGTTCCCCGAGTCGTACGACCGGCGCGCCCTGACCCGGTTCGTCGCCGACATCAAGGCCGGCAAGGACGAGGTGACCGCACCCGTCTACTCGCACCTGATCTACGACATCGTGCCGGACCAGCGGCTCACCGTACGCCGCCCCGACATCCTGATCGTCGAGGGGCTGAACGTGCTCCAGCCCGCGATGCCCGGCAGCGACGGCCGGACCAGGGTCGGTCTCGCCGACTACTTCGACTTCAGCGTGTACGTGGACGCGCGCACCGAGGACATCGAGACCTGGTACCTCAACCGCTTCCGCAAGCTGCGCGACACCGCGTTCCAGGACCCGTCCTCGTACTTCCGCAAGTACACCCAGGTCTCCGAGGAGGAGGCCATGGCGTACGCGGCGACGATGTGGCGGACCATCAACAAGCCCAATCTGGTGGAGAACGTCGCACCCACCCGGGGCCGTGCCACCCTGGTGCTGCGCAAGGGCCCGGACCACAAGGTCCAGCGGCTGTCCCTGCGCAAACTCTGAGCCTCCCGGGAGTGGCCACGTGCTGCATCTGCGCCTGATCGTCCCCGCCGACCGTACGGACGAGGTGCTGCGCCTGGTGGAGGACACCCTCGGTACGACACATCTCGTCGTGCTGACCGGGGCCGCCCGCGATCCGGCGGGCGACATGATCCTGTGCGATGTGGCCCGTGAGGCGGGCGACGGGCTGATCTCCGCGCTGCGCCGCCTCGGGATCGACAAGTCCGGTTCGATCACCGTCGAGAACATGGACCTGACGCTCTCCGCGCACGCCGACAGGGCAGAGGAGGCCGCGCCGGGCGAGGGCGCGGACGCGGTGCTGTGGGAGGAGCTGACGGAGGCGACCCACGAGGAGTCGACGTTCAGCGTCACGTACGTGGCGTTCCTCACCGTCGCGACGATGCTCGCCGCCTGCGGTGTGATGCTCGACAACGCGATCCTGATCGTGGGCGCGATGGCGGTCGGCCCGGAGTTCGGCCCGCTGGCCGGGATCTCCACGGCCCTGGTGCAGCGCGCGCCACGACTGGCGCTGCGTTCCCTGTACGCCCTGATCGGCGGCTTCGCCGTGGCGATGGTGCTGACCGCCGGGTTCGCCTGGCTGATGGACGCCGCCGGGCTGTTCACCCGCTCGATGATCGAGGCCGACCGCCCCAACACGGCGTTCATCTGGAAGCCGGACGCGATGTCGTTCGTGGTGGCGTTCCTGGCCGGGATCGCCGGAACGCTCTCGCTCACCTCGGCGAAGTCCGGGGCGCTGATCGGCGTCGCCATCTCGGTGACGACCGTGCCGGCCGCGGCCAACGCGGCGGTGGCGTTCAGCTACAGCGACTACCACCAGATGTCCGGCTCCACGACCCAGCTGCTGGCGAACCTGGGCGGAATCGTGGTCGCGGGAACCCTGACCCTGCTGGTCCAGAAGGCCCTGTGGGCCGCCCACCGCCGCCGGACGGCCCTCGCCACGGGCCCGTCCGGCGATCAGGGGTCTTCAAAGCAGGCGGGCTAGCCCAGCGCGGACTTCACCACGTCGGCCAGCCGCTCGGCGATCGCCCGGGCCTGCTCGATGTCGGCCGCCTCGACCATGACCCGCACCAGCGGCTCGGTGCCCGACTTGCGCAGCAGTACGCGTCCGGTGGAGCCCAGCTCGTGCTCGGCCTCGGCCACGGCCGCGGCGACCTCCGGGGAGGTGGCGACCCGGGACTTGTCGACGTCGCGGACATTGATCAGCAGCTGCGGCAGCCGCTGCATGACCCCGGCCAGATCGGCGAGCGTACGGCCGGTGGCGGCGACCCGGGCCGCCAGCAGCAGGCCGGTCAGCGTGCCGTCGCCGGTCGTGGCGTGGTCCAGGACGATGACATGGCCGGACTGCTCGCCGCCCAGTGCGTAGCCCTCGGCCTTCATCGACTCCAGTACGTAGCGGTCGCCGACGGCGGTCTGGACGAGCTGGATGCCCTCCCGCTCCATCGCGATCTTGAACCCGAGGTTGGACATGACGGTGCCGACCACGGTGTCCTTGCGCAGCTGTCCGGCCTCGCGCATGGCGAGGGCCAGGACGGCCAGGATCTGGTCGCCGTCGACCTCCTCGCCGGTGGAGTCCACGGCCAGGCAGCGGTCGGCGTCGCCGTCGTGCGCGATGCCGAAGTGGGCGCCGTGCTCGACGACGGCGGCCTTCAGCGGCTCCAGGTGGGTGGAACCGCAGCCGTCGTTGATGTTCAGGCCGTTCGGGTCCGCGCCGATCGTGATGACCTCGGCGCCGGCCCGCGCGAAGGCCTCGGGTGAGACCCGGGAGGCCGCGCCGTGCGCCTCGTCGAGCACGACCTTCAGCCCGTCGAGCCGGTTCGGCAGGACCGCGACGAGGTGGGCCACGTAACGGTCGAAGCCCTCCGCGTACTCGGTGACGCGCCCCACACCGGCACCGGTCGGGCGCTCCCACGGCTCGCCGGCGCGGTGCTGCTGGTAGATCGACTCGATGCGGTCCTCCAGCTCGTCGGAGAGCTTGTGACCGCCGCGCGCGATGAACTTGACACCGTTGTCCGGCATCGAGTTGTGGCTCGCGGAGAGCATCACACCGAGGTCGGCGCCCAGCGCACCGGTGAGATACGCCACCGCCGGGGTGGGCAGCACACCGACGCGCAGGACATCCACGCCGGCGCTGGCGAGACCGGCCACGACGGCGGCCTCCAGGAACTCTCCGGACGCACGTGGGTCACGGCCCACCACGGCTGTCGGCCGGGTCCCGTCGAGGGTGCTCCCCTCGGCGAGAACATGCGCCGCCGCGACCGAGAGACCGAGCGCCAGCTCGGCCGTCAGATCCGCATTGGCGACACCGCGCACACCGTCCGTGCCGAAGAGTCGTCCCACTGGTGTCCTCCGAAGATGCTCCGAAACCGCAAAACCAAATCAACCAAAGCAAAGCAACACAGCAACAGGATGCGCGGAACACCGCGCACCGACCGCCGGGCAACACAAAGCCATCACAAACAAGCCTATGAACGTCTTATGCCGTTATACGCCCGAGGGTTCCGATAAACGAACGCCCCGGCAGCACGAGAAGTGCCGCCGGGGCGAACGTGTAAAGCAGATGAGCAGGCGGTTTAGCGCTTGCTGTACTGCGGGGCCTTGCGGGCCTTCTTGAGACCGGCCTTCTTGCGCTCGACCGCACGGTCGTCACGGGAGAGGAAGCCGGCCTTCTTCAGCGGGGCGCGGTTGTTGTCCACGTCCGCCTCGTTCAGCGCACGGGCCACGCCGAGACGCAGGGCGCCGGCCTGACCCGAGACGCCGCCACCCGAGATGCGGGCGATGACGTCGTAGCGGTTGTCGAGCTCAAGCACCTTGAAGGGCTCGTTGACTTCCTGCTGGTGCACCTTGTTGGGGAAGTAGTCCTCAAGGGTGCGACCGTTGATCTTCCACTTGCCGGTGCCCGGAACGATCCGGACGCGGGCGATGGCGTTCTTCCGACGGCCAAGGCCGGCGGCGGGCTGCGGGTCGCCGAAGCGGGACGCCAGCGACTCGCTGGTGTACTCGCCCTCGACGGGAACCTCGGACTCGAAGGTGGTCACCTCGGCGAAGACCTCTTCGCCCTCGGTGCCCTCGATGGGGTTCTCAACAGTGGTCTCGGCCACGATTCTCCTCAGATCTTTCTTTTGGTCTTAGGGGGAGGCCGGAACTACTGCGCGACCTGGGTGATCTCGAACGGGACCGGCTGCTGAGCAGCGTGCGGGTGCTGGTCGCCCGCGTAGACCTTGAGCTTCGAGAGCATCTGACGGCCCAGGCTGTTCTTGGGGATCATGCCCTTGATGGCCTTCTCGACGGCCTTCTCGGGGCTCTTGGCGAGCAGCTCGTCGTAACGGACGGAGCGGAGACCACCCGGGAACCCGGAGTGGCGGTACGCCATCTTCTGGGTCTTCTTGTTGCCGGAGAGGTGAACCTTCTCGGCGTTGATGATGATGACGAAGTCGCCCATGTCCATGTGGGGGGCGTAGATCGCCTTGTGCTTGCCGCGGAGGAGGTTCGCAGCCGTGGTGGCGAGACGACCCAGGACGATGTCCTGCGCGTCAATGATGTGCCACTGGCGCGTCACATCGCCGGGCTTGGGGCTGTACGTACGCACTTCGTAGCCTTCGCTTCTTCAGTGGATGGGGTCCAGACACATGGCACCTCTGAAGCGATCATGCAGCTGGGGCTCACAATGCCGGGGACGCTGCCCGTATGCGAGCCACTGGTAACTGCTCCAGAGAACCTACGTAAGGGCCCTACGCGTGAGAACGACGAAGCCAATACGCATAACAATCGACGAGACTACCCGCCCCGCCCCGGACGGGTCAAAACGCGTGGCCCCCGGGCGGGCGGCAGCGGGGTTCCCCGGCCTGGCCGGCCCCGCTGCCGGGGGCTCCGTCCGAACGCTCCGCCGTGACGCGGCCGCACCCGGATGTCCGCTCGTCGTCCTGCGGGACTCCCCTGCACGCCCCCGAACCCGGCCGCCGCGCGTCTGCGACAGCGGATGTGCCGGCGTGGAGACGCAGGACGGCCCGAGTGGGGACCCGCAGGGGAGTCCCCGCAGGAAATGGCGTACGACCCGGGCCCCTCACGTACCCGGGTGAACACGCCGTTTCCGAGGAGTCTCCCCGGAGGGTCACCACCCCACCCACCCGGGCAAGGCGCACCCCGGACCGTGGAGCAACCGCGTCACCGGGCCCGTTCCACCCGCCGCTCGTCCCACACCGGCTCCGTCGTCTCGCGTACGACCCCGTCGGAGCCGAACACCAGGTAGCGGTCGAAGGACTTCGCGAACCAGCGGTCGTGGGTGACCGCCAGCACCGTTCCCTCGTAGGCCTCAAGACCGTCCTGGAGGGCCTCCGCCGACTCCAGGTCCAGGTTGTCCGTCGGCTCGTCGAGCAGCAGCGCGGTCGTGCCGGCCAGCTCCAGGAGCAGGATCTGGAACCGTGCCTGCTGGCCGCCGGACAGCTTCTCGAAGGGCTGGTCGCCCTGCCGTTCCAGCTCGTAGCGGCGCAGCACGGACATCGCCCCGCCGCGGTCCTTGGCGTGCTCGGTCCACAGGATCTCGACGAGGGAGTGCCCGAGCAGCTCGGGATGGGCGTGGGTCTGTGCGAAGTGGCCCGGTACGACCCGGGCGCCGAGCTTCCACTCCCCGGTGTGCGCGACCTGCTCGCCCGCGAGGAGCCGCAGGAAGTGCGACTTGCCCGATCCGTTCGAGCCGAGGACGGCGACCCGCTCCCCGTAGAAGATCTCCAGGTCGAACGGCTTCATCAGGCCGGACAGCTCAAGGTTCTTGCAGGTCACCGCGCGTACCCCGGTCCGGCCGCCGCGCAGCCGCATCTTGATGTCCTGCTCGCGCGGCGGCTCCGGCGGCGGGCCCGCGTCCTCGAACTTCTTGAAGCGGGTCTGCATCGCCCGGTAGCGGGACGCCATGTCGGGGCTGATCGCCGCCTGCTGCCGCAGCCGGTGGACCAGCGCCTTCAGCCGGGCGTGCTCCTCCTCCCAGCGCCGCAGCAGCTCCTCGAACCGGGCGAACCGGTCCTTGCGCGCCTGGTGGTACGTGTCGAAGCCGGCGCCGTGCACCCACACGTCGCTGCCCGCCGGGCTCGGCTCCACGCTGACGATCTTCTCGGCGGCCCTGGAGAGCAGCTCCCGGTCGTGCGAGACGAACAGGACCGTCTTACGGGTCTCCTTGAGCCGGTCCTCCAGCCATCGCTTGCCGGGCACGTCGAGATAGTTGTCCGGCTCGTCGAGCAGCAGCACCTCGTCGGGGCCGCGCAGCAGCGCCTCCAGCACCAGACGCTTCTGCTCACCGCCGGAGAGCGTGCGCACCTCGCGCCACTGCGCCTTCTCGTACGGGACGCCGAGCGCTGCCATGGTGCACATGTCCCAGACGGTCTCGGCCTCGTACCCGCGCGCCTCCGCCCAGTCGCTCAGGGCCTGCGCGTACTTCATCTGCGCGGCCTCGTCGTCGACGGTGAGGATCAGCTCCTCGGCCCGGTCGACCGCGAGGGCCGCCTCCCTGATGCGCGGCTGGGAGACGGAGACGAGCAGGTCCCGGACCGTGCGTTCGTCCCGCACCGAGCCCACGAACTGCTGCATCACGCCGAGCCCGCCGCTCACCGAGACGGAGCCGCCGTGCGGCTGGAGGTCCCCGGCGAGCAGCCTGAGCAGTGTCGTCTTGCCGGCCCCGTTGGCCCCCACCAGGGCGACCACGGCCCCGTCCGCCACCCGGAACGAAGCATCGCCGAGCAGCACCCGCCCGTCCGGTAGGTAGTACTCCAGATGGCCCGCTTCAAGATGTCCCATACACAGCATTGTCACGGCCCGCGAAGCACTGGCCCAACCGGTTTACGTCTCCTCTAGGATCGCGGCATGAGCTTTGGGCAAGGGGGGCCCTCCTGGGGGCCCGGGGGCACACAGACTCCGGACTGGGCAGCGCTGGCCGACGAGTCCGCCGCGCGCAAACGGCGCAAGAGGTGGCTGCTGATCGGCGGCGGCGTGCTCGCCACCGCGGCGATCGGCGCGATCGTGGCCACCGCCGTCATCTCGGCCAACAAGAACAACAGTCCCACCGGCTCCGGCAAGAACGCGAGCGAACTGCCCGCGCCGAGCGACCTGCCGAGCGAGACCGCCGAGCCCGGACCCTCCTTCTCCTCGGTGGCGCCGCCGCCCCCGCCGAACCCGAAGGACTACATCTCCGACGCCAAGAAGGACCGGGCGCCGATCACCGTCGACGCCTTCTTCCCCGGCAAGAAGCTGACAATGGGCGACCGCGTCTACGCCAAGGGCGCGACGCAGCAGACGAAGAACTGCGCCGCGACCACGAAGGGCGCGCTCGGCTCCGTCCTAGTGAACAACGGCTGCGACCAGGTGATCCGGGCCACCTACAGCAAGGACGGCGTCGCCGTCACCGTCGGCCTCGCGGTCTTCCCGACGGAGGCCCAGGCCAAGAAGGCGGCCCGGCAGGCGAGCGGCAGCGTCGCCACGCTGAGCGGCTCGGGCGTGCCGGCCTTCTGCCCCGCCGGTTCGGTCTGCCGCCGCACCGCCAACTCCTACGGCCGTTACGCCTACTTCGCCATCAGCGGGTTCACCAGCGGCAAGAGCGTCACCACGGCCGACAAGAACGTCTACACCACCGGCAACGACCTGACGAACTTCACGTTCCGGCAGATCCACCGCCGCGGCGAACTCCAGGCCTCGGCGGCCGCCACCGCCCCCGCTTCCTGACCCAGGCCGGGGATCCCGTCCGACTTCCGTTCCTCCTCACTCTTCCCCGCGTGCTGCGCCACGGTGACTTCGTGGCGACCCCTCCGAGCCCACCTGTGTAGGGTCTGCGGGTCCGAAGTGACGGTCCTGTGTAGCTGAAGGCGTGGGGTGGGATGGCGGTCAAGGTCACGGTGGTGGTCCCGACGTACAACTCGGGGAGCCACATCGAAGCACTGGTCGATTCGATGCTGCGGCAGACGCTGCCCGCGGACGAGTTCGAGGTGCTCTTCGTCGACGACGGTTCGACCGACGACACACCCGCGCGGCTGGAGGCCCTGGTCGGCGAGCACGACCACTTCCGAATGACCCGCATCCCGAACTCCGGGTGGCCGGGCAGGCCCCGCAACATCGGCGTCGAGCAGGCCAACGGTGAGTACGTGCAGTTCGCCGACCACGACGACCGCATGGCACCCGAAGCACTTGAGCGGCTCTACGCCATGGGACAGCGCAACGGTTCCGACATCGTCATCGGGAAGGTCGCGAGCAACTTCCGCAGCCGCGGGGTTCCCTACGGCCTGATGAGCCGGACCCGCGAGTCCTGCACCGTCCGGAACGCGCCGCTGATCGACAGCCTGACGCCGCACAAGATGTTCCGCACCGCATTCCTGCGCAAGCAGGGCATCGTACACCCCGAGGGTCCTTGGATCCTGGAGGACCAGCTCTTCATGGTCCGCTGCTATCTCAAGGCGTCCGTCGTCTCGGTGGTGGGCGACTACGTCACGTACTCGTACTGGGCGCGCGAGGACGAGGAGAACGCCGGCACCGCGCTCATGGACCCGCGCTGGTACTACGGAAATCTGCGCCAGATCATGGCGACCGTGGTCGCGGGCACCGAACCCGGGGCCGATCGCGACCGCCTTCTCCGCCGTTTCTACCGGGTGGAGATGCTGTCCAGGCTCGGCGTACCGGCGCGTGGCGCTCTCATGGACCCCCGGTTCGACGGCGACCCGTTCGAGGCGGTGCGCGAGCTGGCCGAGGAATTCGTCACCGACGCAATGCACGACGGCCTGGCCCCGCTCCTGCGGGTCCGTTCCACGCTGCTGCGGCAGAACCGGCCCGGAGAACTCGATGAGTTCACCCTCCGCCAGACGGACCTCAAGGCCCGGTGCACGGCGGAGTCCGCGACCTGGAACCGCGACCGGCTCAAGGTCGCGTTCACCGCGCGCTTCGAAGAGAGACCCGACGGCTCCGGGCTCGTACTCTCCCGCGACGGCGACCGGCACTTCCTCGCGCCGTACCTGACGGACGGCATCGTCGACGAACCCGTCGACGTGACACCCGAGTTGAAGACCTTCAAGGTCGATGTGCTGCTGCGCCACACGGAGACCGCACATGTGTGGGTCCTCCCGCACCGGACGTCCCTCGTCCTTGAGGAAGAACGCGGCGCCGACGGCAACATCCTCGTACGCCCCCTCGTCACCGGGACCGTGACGATCGACCCGCGGCGTGCCGCGGGTGGCGGACCGCTCGGGGAGGGCCGGTGGCAGGTCCAGGTCCGGCTGTCCGGAGCCGGCCTCGACCGGTACGCGGAACTCGGCGAAGCCACCCCGGCCGCCGGCCTCCCGGTCCCCGCCCCGCAGATCCTCGCCGGTCACAGGATCACCCCCGCCCACACCGACACCGGCCTCACCCTCGTCGTACGCGCCACCGACGACACCCCCGCGCTCCGCCCGCCCAAGGTCAGCGTCGTCGTCCCCACCCATGAGGCCGCGCCGGAGTCCCTCCGGGAAACGCTCGACTCGCTCACCGCCCAGACGCTGCCCGCCCACGACATCGACGTCGTCCTCGTCGGAGACGGCGACGGAGAGGTGCTCCCCACGAGCGACGCCGCGTCCCGCAACACCGGAATCGACGCGGCCACCGGCCAGTACGTGCTGTTCATGGAGCCCGGCGACCGTCTCGCCCCCGAGGCGCTGCGGCGGATGTACGACTACGGCTTGGAGCACGACGCCGACATCGTCGTCGGCAAGCTCGCCGGCAAGGACCGTGCCCTGCCGCGCGAACTCTTCGTACGGGACCGGCCCCGGGCAACGCTCGCCAAGGACCCCCTCGCCGACAGCCTCACCGCCAACAAGCTCTTCGACCGGGCCTTCCTCACCGAGCACGCCCTCCGTTTCCCGGAGGACCGACACCCGCTGTCCGAGCAGCTGTTCACCGCACAGGCGTATCTGCGGGCGGGCCACGCCTCCGTACTCGGCAGCCAGGTCTGCTACCACTACGGCCCGAAGCGGCCCGCCGCCCCCGTGCCGGCCGCCGAGTTCTACGCGGCGCTGCCCGCACTCCTGGAGACCGCCGACACCCTGGCCGGTCCCGGAGCGGCACGCGACCGGCTGCACCGGCGATGGCTGCGCGTCGAGGTGCTCGACCGGATCGGCGGCAAACAGTTCCTGGAACTGGACGAGGAGGCCCGCACCGAGGTCCTCCACGAGATCCGCGAGGCACTGAGCGGCCGGGTGTCCGAGACCGCGGTGGCGGGCCTTCCGGTCTCCCGCCGCGTGGCCGTCGGCCTGATCGAGGACGGGGACCAGGACTCCCTGGTGCGGCTCATCGAGTGGGAGAACTCCATCGCCTGCCGCCCCACCCTCACCGAGCTGTCGTGGCAGGACGACGGCACGATGCACATCGCCTTCGGCGCCCAGCTGCACGCCGCCGACGGCCCGGTCGGAGTCACCACCGACGACGGCGACGACGGGGACCGGCACGTCCTCACCCCGACGGGCCTCCCCCGGCCCCTCCTCGATCGCTTCGCGGCCGAACCGCTCACCGGCGGCGCCTCCCCGGACAAGGCGTCCGTGGTCCTGGTCCTGCGAGAGCGCGGCAGCGGCGCCGAGTACCGCCTGGTCACGGAGAGCACCGTCGTCCGCGGCAACGGCGGCCTGGAGGTGACCGGCTCCACCGGACTGGATCCCGCCCGCGCGGTCGCCGGTTCACCGCTCGGCCGAGGCGTCTGGGACCTGTCCGTACGCCTCAACGCGCTCGGCTGGACCAAGTCCAGCCGCCTGGGCAAGGTACGCGCACCCGAGGTCCCCGCACAGCTCACCGCCGTGGCGCACCCCACCGAGCAGGCCCTCCGCATCACCCCGTACTGGACCAATCCGCACCGCGACCTGTCGCTGCGCGTCGAAGTCCCCGAGCCGCCGAAGCCGGCCGCCGCCGCGCCCCGGCCCCGCGGGTCGCGCCTGCTCGGCCGGGTCGCCCGGATCGTACGCAAGCGCTGACGGCCGCGCCGCGGCCCTCAGCAGCATCCGCCCCCGGGAAGCGTCCGCACATTGCGCGCCTCCCGGGCGCGGGCGGCCAGCAACTCGTCGGCGGGGTAGGCCACTTCCTCCAGTGTCAGTCCGTGCGGACGCACCACGTGGACGCCGGGGTCGCGGACGCGGGCCGCGAGCACCTGGGCGGGCCACTCGGCGGGGCGGCGCCCGTCGCCCACGAAGAGCGCGGCGCCGATCAGCGCGCGGACCATGTTGTGGCAGAACGCGTCCGCCTGCACGGTCGCCGTCATGATGCCGCTCGCCCCGTCCCGGACCCAGCTCAGCTTCTGCAGCGTACGGATGGTCGTCGCACCCTCGCGCTTCTTGCAGTACGCGGCGAAGTCGTGCTCGCCGACCATCCGGGCGGCCGCCTCGTTCATGGCGTCCACGTCCAACGGCCGGTCGTGCCACAGCACATGACCGCGCAACAGCGGATCCACCCCGCCGGGACGGTCGGCGACGCGGTAGGCGTAGCGACGCCACAGCGCCGAGAACCGCGCGTTGAAGCCCTCGGGGGCCGGTGCGATCCGCCAGATCCGCACGTCCGGCGCCATCCGTCCGGCCATCCGCCGCAGCAGTTTGTCGCCGTGCTCGGCCCACACCTCGTCGGGCAGGTCCACGTGCGCGACCTGGCCCCGGGCGTGCACCCCGGCATCGGTCCGGCCGGCGACGGTCAGGTCGTACGTCCGCGAGGAGCGCGTCACGGTCCGCAGCGCGTCCTCGATCTCGCCCTGGACGGTCCGCCTGGCGGTCTGCTTCGCCCAGCCCGAGAAGTCCTTGCCGTCGTACGCCAGGTCCAGCCGCACCCGTACGAAGCCGGGCTCCACCTCGTCACTCACCCATGGGTCCTTTTCTACCGGTGCACGCGGCACACGCGGGTACATGCGGAACGGGCCCGCACCGCCCCGAAGGGTGGTGCGGGCCCGTCCAGTGGTCTCAGAACGCTCAGGCGTCCTTCGACTCGGCGTCGTCGGCCGGCTTGGCGTCCTCGACGGCCTCGGCCGGAGCCTCGTCCTTCTTGAGGGCGTCTTCCTTGACCGCACGCTTCGTCGCGGCCTCGGCCTCACCGGTGGCCTGCTGGGCCACGGTCAGCGCCTCGACCAGCTCGATGACCGCCATCGGGGCGTTGTCGCCACGACGGTTGCCGATCTTGGTGATGCGGGTGTAACCACCGGGGCGGTTCTCGTACCGCGGGGCGATCTCGGTGAAGAGCGTGTGGACGACGCCCTTGTCCGTGATCGACTGCAGCACCAGGCGACGGTTGTGGATGTCGCCCTTCTTCGCCTTGGTGATGAAACGCTCGGCGACCGGACGCAGGCGGCGGGCCTTGGCCTCGGTCGTGGTGATGCGGCCGTGCTCGAACAGCGACTTCGCGAGGTTGTTGAGAAGAAGCTTCTCGTGCGCAGCGCTGCCGCCCAGACGGGCACCCTTGGCGGGCTGAGGCATGGTTTTTCTCCTTGTGTGCTGCACCGGCCGTATCAGGTACCGGTGTCAGTTCCCGTGCGACGGTCGCCGCCCGGAAGTCTTCGTCAGCCGCACGCACTCGACATCGAGCCCCAGCCCGAAAATCAAGCCCGTCCGGCGATTGAGGACAGAGCCTCACCCCGGTCCGGGGCGCCCAGGAGAACCCAGGCACCCCGGCCGGAGGCGAATCAGTACTGCTCGGTCTCCACGAAACCGGCGTCCGCGTCGTCGTCGGCGCCGAAGGCGTCGGCGGCGGCGGTCGGGTCGAAGCCGGGAGGCGAGTCCTTCAGCGCGAGGCCCATACCGGCCAGCTTCGCCTTGACCTCGTCGATCGACTTCGCACCGAAGTTGCGGATGTCGAGCAGGTCGGCCTCGGAACGGG
>NZ_ML123044.1:1255930-1331071 GCF_003846175.1 Streptomyces sp. ADI95-17
AAGCCCGGCTCCAGCGGCTCGATGACGAACCGGGAGCGGAACTCGTCAACGACCTCTTCGGTCAGCGACGGACGCTGAGCGATAAGCATGTTGCGTTCCTTCAGTCGTGGGCGCCCACTATTTGACGCCCCCAGATACTGACAAGGGTACGGGCGGCACGACCCCGAAGGGGCCGTACCGCCCGGACCCACGAGCTACTGCCTGGAGCAGAGCCCGAAAAAATCAGACGCGGCGACGCTTGGGCGGGCGGCATCCGTTGTGCGGGGTGGGGGTGACGTCCTGGATCGAACCGACCTCCAGGCCGGTGGCCTGGAGCGAACGGATCGCGGTCTCGCGGCCGGAGCCCGGACCCTTGACGAAGACGTCAACCTTGCGCATGCCGTGCTCCTGCGCGCGGCGGGCGGCCGACTCGGCGGCCATCTGCGCGGCGAAGGGGGTGGACTTGCGCGAGCCCTTGAAGCCGACGTGGCCGGCGGAGGCCCAGGAGATCACGTTGCCCGAGGGGTCCGTGATCGAGACGATCGTGTTGTTGAACGTGCTCTTGATGTGCGCGTGGCCGTGAGCGACGTTCTTCTTTTCCTTGCGACGCACCTTCTTGGCTGCGCCCTGACGACCCTTGGGGGGCATGTCTTGACTCCAGATGGAGAGGGGAGGTGATCGGTCCTACAGCGAAGACCGCTGGTTGCTGCGGATGACCGGTGGCCCGGACGCCCGCAGTGCGTCCGCTGAGGACTACTTCTTGCCCGGCTTCTTCTTGCCGGCGATCGCGCGACGCGGGCCCTTGCGGGTACGAGCGTTCGTGCTGGTGCGCTGGCCGTGGACCGGCAGGCCGCGGCGGTGACGCAGACCCTGGTAGCAGCCGATCTCGACCTTGCGGCGGATGTCGGCCTGAATCTCGCGACGGAGGTCACCCTCGGTGCGGAGGTTGGCGTCCACGTACTCGCGGATCTTGACCAGGTCCTCTTCGGCCAGGTCGCGAACGCGGGTGTTGGGGTTCACGCCAGTGGTGGCGAGAATCTCCTTGGACCGGGTGCGCCCGATACCGAAGACGTAGGTGAGGGCAACCTCCACGCGCTTTTCGCGCGGGATGTCAACACCTGAAACGCGTGCCATTCAATGGCTCCAGTTGTTAATTCGGGGGTCTTCCGCAGTGCCGCTCCCGACCGCCGACCTCTCATGGCGAGAGATGGTACGCCCGGGTCCCCGGCCCCCACCGGAGGTGTCGTCAGCCGAAGCTTGGACGGACTCTGCGTATGTACGTTTTACGTGCGTCGCGCGAAGTACTGCGAGATGCAGGGGGTCGTGCGTCAGCCCTGGCGCTGCTTGTGGCGCAGGTTGTCGCAGATGACCATGACCCGACCGTGACGGCGGATCACCTTGCACTTGTCGCAGATCTTCTTGACGCTCGGCTTGACCTTCATGGGATGTCAGGTTCTCCGGGTCAGTGCCGTCACCACGCGGAAGCGAGGTGGAGGCAAGATCTACTTGTAGCGGTAGACGATCCGGCCACGCGTCAGGTCGTACGGGGAGAGCTCCACGACGACCCGGTCATCCGGAAGGATTCGGATGTAGTGCATCCGCATCTTGCCGCTGATGTGCGCGAGGACCTTGTGACCGTTCTGGAGCTCCACCTTGAACATGGCGTTCGGGAGGGACTCGATCACGGTGCCCTCAATTTCGATGGCACCTTGCTTCTTGGCCACGCTTCGCCTTTCGAATCGGCTACCTTGATCGACTTTCGGCATCGCATGCGGACACACTGATGCACGACAGCCGACGAGTCAGTCTACGTCAGCGGACTCCAAAAGACGAATCCGTCAAGTTTGCCCACCGGAGGAGATCCTTAGACCTCGACAAGCGGGTCAAATCCCCCGGGCACCGTCAGCCCAGCGGGTCGGGCGCCGCCTCGATGCCGTACTGCGCCAGCTTCGCCCGGCCGCAGTCGGGGGCGGTCAGGACCAGGGGGCCCTGCTCGGTGAGGGCGATCGAGTGCTCCCAGTGGGAGGACCAGGTGCCGTCCGTCGTGATGACCGTCCAGTCGTCCTGGAGCACCTCGGTCTGCGCCGTACCGAGCGAGACCATCGGCTCGATGGCCAGGCAGACTCCGGGGACCAGCTTGATGCCCTTGCCGCGCTTGCGGGCGACGTAGTTCAGCAGGTGCGGGTCCATGTGCATCTCGGTGCCGATGCCGTGGCCGCCGTAGTCCTCGATGATCCCGTACTTGCCGGTGGCGGGGCGGGGCTGGCGGCGGATGTAGGACTCGATCGCCTTCGAGATGTCGACCAGGCGGTTGTTCACCTTCATCGCGGCGATGCCGGCCCACATGGACTCCTCGGTCACCCGGGAGAGCTCGACCAGCTCCGGTGCGTGACCGGTGCCGACGAAGGCCGTGTACGCGGCGTCGCCGTGCCAGCCGTCGACGATCGCGCCGGCGTCGATGGAGATGATGTCGCCGTCCTTGAGGACCGTCTTCTCGTCCGGGATGCCATGGACGACGACCTCGTTGACCGAGGTGCAGATGGTCGCGGGGAACCCGCCGTAACCGAGGAAGTTCGACTTCGCACCGTGGTCGGCGATCACCTTGCGGGCGACCTGGTCCAGGTCCAGCGTGGTGGCGCCGGGCACCGCCGCCTCGCGGGTGGCCGCGTGAATGGCAGCGACCACCAGCCCCGCCTCGCGCATCTTCGCGATCTGCTCGGGGGTCTTGATCTGCACCATTGCGCGGCGCCTCTCTGCATCGGACTGCATCGAACGGTGGTGTCTGCGGCGTACTCACACAACGATACGGCGCAAACAGTCGGCCGCGGCGCCCATGGACGCCGCGGCCGACTGCACAAGTACTGCGGGGTTCTGCGCTCAGTCCTTGTCGGACTTGAGGGCCTCCATCGCCCGCTCGGTCACATCTGTGACCTTGCCGAGCGCGGAGATGGTGACCACCAGGTTCTGGGCCCGGTAGTAGTCGATGATCGGCTCGGTCTGCGTGTGGTAGACCTCCAGCCGGGTACGCACCGTCTCCTCGGTGTCGTCGTCGCGCTGGTACAGCTCGCCGCCGCAGACGTCGCAGACGCCCTCGGTCTTCGGCGGGTTGTACGTCACGTGGAAGACGTGGGAGCCCTCGTTCCGGCAGATCCGGCGGCCGGCGATGCGCTTGACCACCTCGTCCTCGGGGACCTCCAGGTCCAGGACCGCGTCGAGCTTGGTGCCCTCGTCCTTCAGCATGGCGTCAAGAGCCTCGGCCTGACCCACGTTGCGCGGGAAGCCGTCCAGCAGGAAGCCGTTCTCGGCGTCCGGCTGGGACATGCGGTCCTTGGCCATCCCGATGGTGACCTCGTCCGGCACCAACTGACCTGCGTCCATGAAGGCGCGGGCCCGCTTGCCAAGGTCGGTGCCCTGGCTGATGTTGGCGCGGAAGAGATCGCCCGTGGAGATCTGCGGAATCGACAGGTTCTTGGCAAGGTACGCAGCCTGCGTTCCCTTGCCGGCACCGGGCGGCCCGACGAGGACGATTCGCATCAGCGGAGGAACCCTTCGTAATTGCGCTGCTGGAGCTGACTCTCGATCTGCTTCACGGTCTCCAGCCCCACACCCACGATGATCAGGATGCTCGTCCCGCCGAACGGGAAGTTGGCGTTCGCACCACCGAAGCCGGCCAACGCCATCGTCGGCACAAGAGCGATCAGACCCAAGTACAGCGAGCCCGGCCAAGTGATCCTGTTGAGCACGTAGCTCAGGTACTCGGCAGTAGGTCGACCAGCCCGGATACCCGGGATGAACCCACCATACTTCTTCATGTTGTCGGCGACTTCCTCGGGGTTGAACGAAATCGCCACATAGAAGAAGGCGAAGAAGACGATCAACAGGAAGTACGCCGTGATGTAGTACGGGTGGTCGCCCTTGACGAAGTTGTCCTTGATCCAGGTCGCCCAGCCCGCGGTCGAGTTGGAGAACTGGACGATCAGGGCAGGGATGTAGAGCAGCGAAGAAGCGAAGATGACGGGAATCACACCCGCCTGGTTGACCTTCAGCGGAATGTACGTCGAGGTACCGCCGTACGACCTGCGGCCGATCATGCGCTTCGCGTACTGCACCGGGATGCGGCGCTGGGCCTGCTCGACGAAGACGACGAGGCCCACCATCACGAAGCCGATCAGGATGACGGTGCCGAACTCGATCCAGCCGTCGGCCAGCTTGCCGCTGGTCTTGATGGCCCACAGGGCACCGGGGAAGCTGGCGGCGATCGAGATGAACATCAGGATCGACATGCCGTTGCCGATGCCGCGGTCGGTGATGAGCTCACCGAGCCACATGACGGCCGCGGTGCCCGCGGTCATCGTGATGACCATCACGATGGTCGTGAAGATCGACTGGTTCGGCACGATCTGATCGGCGACCGGGCAGCCGCTGAACAGCGCGCCACTGGTGGCGGTGGCCACCAGGCCGGTGCCCTGGAGGATGGCGAGCGCGACGGTCAGATAACGCGTGTACTGCGTGATCTTGGCCTGGCCGGACTGCCCCTCCTTCTTGAGCGCCTCGAGTCGGGGAATCACCACGGTCAGCAGCTGAAGAATGATGCTGGCCGTGATGTACGGCATGATGCCGAGCGCGAAGATCGTGATCTGCAGCAGTGCACCACCGCTGAACATGTTCACCAGGCCGAAGAGGCTGTTGTTGCCCTTGCTGGCCTGATCAACACAGGTCTGGACGTTCTCGTAGCTCACTCCCGGGACCGGGATGTGTGCCCCGAGCCGGTAGAGCACGATGATGCCGAGCGTGAAGAGCAGCTTCTTGCGCAGGTCGGGCGTCTTGAACGCCCGGGCGAACGCGGTGAGCACGGTGCCTCCTGCGACCCCCGCGCAATGCGTAGAGGTGACGGTCTTGAGGATCGACGAATACGTAAAAGTCAAAGCCCCCGGGGCGGGTGCCCAGAGGGGTACCACACAACAACGCACGCCACCTTACCGGCGACCATGCCCCCCTAGGAACGACCAACCGGGGATGCCCCATATGAGAGGCATCCCCGGTCGGATGTTCAGGCCATCGAGTTGTCTCAGACGAGCTCGGTGACGGTGCCGCCGGCGGCGGCAATCTTCTCCTTGGCGGAGCCGGAGACGGCGTCAACCGAAACCTGCAGTGCCACGGAGATCTCGCCCTGTCCGAGGACCTTGACGAGGTGGTTGTTGCGCACCGCACCCTTGGCGACCAGGTCGGCCACGGTGACCTCTCCACCCTCGGGGTAGAGCGTCGCGAGCTTGTCCAGGTTCACGACCTGGTACTCGGTGCGGAACGGGTTCTTGAAGCCCTTGAGCTTCGGGAGACGCATGTGGAGGGGCATCTGCCCACCCTCGAAGCGCTCCGGAACCTGGTAACGGGCCTTGGTGCCCTTGGTGCCACGACCGGCGGTCTTACCCTTGGACGCCTCACCACGACCCACACGGGTCTTGGCGGTCTTGGCGCCCGGGGCGGGCCGGAGGTCATGGGCCTTCAGCGGCTTGTTCTCCGCCATGTCAGTCGACCTCCTCAACCGTCACGAGGTGGCGGACGGTGTGCACCATTCCGCGGAACTCGGGGCGGTCCTCCTTGACAACCACGTCGTGCAGGCGCTTGAGCCCGAGCGAACGCAGGGTGTCGCGGTGGTTCTGCTTGCTGCCGATGTACGACTTCGTCTGCGTGATCTTGAGGCGAGCCATTACGCACCCGCTCCCGCACGCGCACGAAGCAGAGCCGCGGGGGCGACGTCCTCGAGCGGCAGACCACGGCGGGCCGCGATCTCCTCGGGACGCTGCAGGCCCTTGAGGGCCGCCACGGTCGCGTGCACGATGTTGATCGCGTTGTCGGAGCCGAGCGACTTCGACAGGATGTCGTGAACGCCGGCGCACTCCAGAACGGCGCGCACCGGGCCACCGGCGATAACACCGGTACCGGGGGAAGCAGGCTTCAGCAGGACGACGCCCGCAGCCTTCTCGCCCTGGATCGGGTGAGGAATGGTGCCCTGGATGCGCGGAACCTTGAAGAAGTTCTTCTTGGCTTCCTCGACACCCTTGGCGATGGCCGCGGGAACTTCCTTGGCCTTGCCGTAACCGACACCGACGGTGCCGTCACCATCGCCCACCACGACCAGCGCGGTGAAGCTGAAGCGACGACCACCCTTCACAACCTTGGCGACGCGGTTGATCGCGACAACGCGCTCAACGTACGCGGTCTTCTCGGCGGCAGCTGCGCCGCCGTCACGGCCCTTCCGGTCCCGCCGCTCGCCGCCACCGGCACCGCTTCCGCGGCGCTGGGGTCCAGCCATTGGATTTACCTCTCTCTGTTACGTCCGCTGTGCGTAGGAACCGGGCTCAGAACTTCAGACCGGCTTCACGGGCGGCGTCAGCCAGAGCGGCAATCCGCCCGGCGTACTGGTTACCACCGCGGTCAAACACGACGGCCTCGACGCCTGCGGCCTTGGCGCGCTCAGCGACCAGGGCGCCGACCTGCTTGGCCTGGGTGCTCTTGTCGCCCTCGCCACCACGGATGGAGACGTCCAGGGTCGACGCCGACGCGAGCGTGTGGCCCGCGATGTCGTCGATGACCTGAGCCACCATGTGGCGGTTGGACCGCGTCACGACCAAGCGCGGACGCTCCGGCGAACCGGAGATGTGCTTGCGGACGCGGATGTGGCGACGCTTGAGGGCGGCACGCTTGTAGGCGTCGCCCTTGGCGATCTTCACGCCGTATGCCATGGCTACTTACCAGCCTTTCCGACCTTGCGGCGGATGACCTCGCCGGCGTACTTGACGCCCTTGGCCTTGTACGGGTCAGGCTTCCGCAGCTTGCGGATCTTGGCCGCGGTCTCGCCGACCTTCTGCTTGTCGATGCCCTCGACGGAGAACTTCGTGGGGGACTCCACCTTGAAGGTGATGCCCTCCGGGGCCTCGATCAGGATCGGGTGGCTGTAGCCCAGGGCGAACTCCAGGTTGGAGCCCTTCGCCTGGACGCGGTAACCGACACCACTGATCTCGAGCGCCTTGGTGTATCCCTGGGTCACACCGGTGATCATGTTCGCCACCAGCGTGCGGGACAGGCCGTGAAGGGCCTTGTTCTGACGCTCGTCGTTCGGGCGGGCGACGTTCAGAACGCCGTCCTCACCCTTGGTGACCTCGATCGGCGACGCGACGGTGTGCGAGAGGGTGCCCTTGGGCCCCTTCACCGCGACCGTGCGGCCATCGATGGTGACGTCCACACCGGCGGGAACCTGGATGGGGAGCTTGCCGATTCGCGACATGAGCTATTCCTCCGTTCCCGACTACCAGACGTAGGCGAGGACTTCCCCACCTACGCCCTTCTTGCTGGCCTGCTGGCCGGTCAGGAGACCGTGGGACGTGGAGATGATCGCCACGCCCAGGCCGCCGAGGACCTTCGGCAGGTTGGTGGACTTTGCGTATACACGCAGACCCGGCTTCGAGATTCGCTTGATGCCGGCGATCGAGCGCTCGCGGTTCGGGCCGAACTTCAGCTCGAGGATGAGGTTCTTACCAACCTCGGCGTCCTCGACCTTCCAGCCGGTGATGAAGCCCTCCTGCTGGAGGATCTCCGCGATGTGCGACTTGATCTTGCTGTGCGGCATCGCGACATCGTCGTGGTACGCCGAGTTCGCGTTACGCAGACGCGTGAGCATGTCTGCGATGGGATCAGTCATGGTCATGAGTTGGCCTTCGGCCTCTCTCGCCGGGGTTTCCTGTATGCGCCATCCCTCTCCCCACTCAGAGGCAGGACGGGTGCGGTGCGGGGACCTACGGCGTAGTAAGTCGGTCTTGGGCGGCAGGCGCCCAACCCCACAAGCCTACGGCATGTGAGGCCGGACTCCTGCCGACCAGATGCTTACCGAGAGTCTCCGGTGATTCCCAACGCCCAAGGGGCGAAGGAGAATTACCAGGAGCTCTTGGTCACGCCCGGCAGCTCGCCACGGTGAGCCATCTCACGAAGGCACACGCGGCACAGGCCGAACTTGCGGTAGACGGAGTGGGGCCGGCCGCAGCGCTGGCAGCGGGTGTACCCGCGGACGCCGAACTTCGGCTTACGGGCGGCCTTAGCGATCAGAGCCTTCTTCGCCACGGTCAGTTCTCCTTGAACGGGAAGCCGAGGTGACGAAGGAGGGCACGACCCTCGTCGTCATTGGTCGCCGTGGTGACCACGGTGATGTCCATGCCCCGGACCCGGTCGATCTTGTCCTGGTCGATCTCGTGGAACATGACCTGCTCCGTGAGACCGAAGGTGTAGTTGCCACGGCCGTCGAACTGCTTCGGCGACAGACCACGGAAGTCACGGATACGCGGCAGCGCGAGCGACAGCGTACGGTCCAGGAACTCCCACATGCGGTCACCACGGAGGGTGACATGGCAGCCGATCGGCTGACCCTCGCGCAGCTTGAACTGCGCGATGGACTTGCGGGCCTTGGTGACGGCCGGCTTCTGGCCGGTGATCGTGGTGAGGTCGCGCACGGCGCCGTCGATCAGCTTGGAGTCGCGGGCGGCGTCGCCCACACCCATGTTGACCACGATCTTGACCAGGCCGGGGACCTGCATGACGTTCTCGTACGAGAACTCCTCACGCAGCTTGCCGGCGATTTCCTCGCGGTACTTCGTCTTCAGACGCGGAGTGGTGGTGGTAGCCATCAGATGTCCTCACCCGTCCGCTTGGCAACGCGGATCTTGTTGCCTTCGTCGTCGAAGCGGTAACCGACGCGCGTGACGACCTTGTTGCCGTCCTTCTCCACGACGAGCTGAACGTTGCTCACGTGGATGGGGGCCTCGGTCGTGACGATGCCACCGGTCTGCGAACCGCGAGCGGTCTGACCGGCCTTGGTGTGCTTCTTGACCCGGTTGACACCCTCGACGAGGACGCGGTCCTGAGCGGGGTAGGCCACGATGACCTTGCCCTGCTTGCCCTTGTCCTTACCGGTGATGACCTGAACCAGGTCGCCCTTCTTGATCTTCATGCTTACAGCACCTCCGGCGCGAGCGAGATGATCTTCATGAACTTCTTCTCGCGCAGTTCCCGGCCCACCGGGCCGAAGATGCGGGTGCCGCGGGGGTCACCGTCGTTCTTCAGAATGACGGCGGCGTTCTCGTCGAAGCGGATGTACGAGCCATCCTGACGGCGACGCTCCTTGACGGTGCGAACGATGACGGCCTTGACGACGTCACCCTTCTTCACGTTGCCACCGGGGATCGCGTCCTTGACGGTGGCGACGATGACGTCACCGATGCCCGCGTAGCGGCGACCCGAACCACCGAGAACACGGATGGTGAGGATTTCCTTCGCACCCGTGTTGTCGGCGACGCGAAGTCGCGACTCCTGCTGGATCACGTCTATCTCCTGATCGTCTGCCGGTTCCCGGCGGGGGCCGCTCCGTCACCGGAGCGGGCCCCACCGAGCCTGGCGGAACTTGCCTGAGGGGAATGCCCCTCAGGAATTACTTGGCCTTCTCGAGGATCTCGACGACGCGCCACCGCTTCGTGGCGGACAGCGGCCGGGTCTCCATCAGGAGGACGCGGTCGCCGACGCCGGCGGCGTTCTGCTCGTCGTGCGCCTTGAGCTTGTTCGTACGGCGGATGACCTTGCCGTACAGCGCGTGCTTGACACGGTCCTCGACAGCGACGACGACGGTCTTGTCCATCTTGTCGCTGACGACCAGACCCTCACGGGTCTTGCGGAAACCGCGGTCGGTGTTCGTCTCAGTCACAGTCTTCTCGCTCATCAGGCGCTCTCCACCGTCTCGATGCCCAGCTCGCGCTCGCGCATCAGGGTGTAGATCCGGGCGATGTCCTTACGGACGGACTTGAGCCGACCGTGGTTCTCGAGCTGCCCGGTCGCCGCCTGGAAGCGGAGGTTGAACAGCTCTTCCTTGGCCTCGCGGAGCTTGTTGAGGAGCTCCTCGCCGCCCAGTTCGCGCAGCTCGGACGCCTTGGTACCGGCCGACATCACGACTCACCTGCCTCGCGCCGAACGATCCGGCACTTCATCGGAAGCTTGTGAGCAGCGCGGGTGAGCGCCTCACGAGCAATCTTCTCGTTCGGGTAGGACAGCTCGAACATCACCCGACCGGGCTTGACGTTCGCGATCCACCACTCGGGAGAACCCTTACCGGAACCCATGCGGGTCTCGGCCGGCTTCTTCGTCAGGGGGCGGTCCGGGTAGATGTTGATCCAGACCTTGCCGCCACGCTTGATGTGGCGGGTCATCGCGATACGAGCTGCCTCGATCTGGCGGTTCGTCACGTACGCCGGGGTCAGCGCCTGGATGCCGTACTCGCCGAACGCAACCTGCGTGCCACCCTTGGACATACCGCTGCGCTTCGGGTGGTGCTGCTTGCGGTGCTTGACCCTACGGGGGATCAGCATTTCGGTCAGGCCTCCGTTCCGGTGCTCTCGGCAGCCGGAGCGGCAGCGGCGGGAGCCTCGGCCTTGGGGGCCTCGGCAGCCGGAGCCGACTGCTGCTGCGGCTTGCGACCGCGGCCGCCACGCTCGCCACCGCGGCCACCACGGCCGGCCGGGCGGTCAGCGCCGCCACGGGCCGGGCGGTTGCCTGCGCGGGCAGCGGCGTTCTCGGCGCGGACCTCGGCGATGTTCTTGACGTCGCCCTTGTAGATCCAGACCTTCACACCGATGCGGCCGAAGGTCGTCTTGGCCTCGAAGAAGCCGTAGTCGACGTTCGCGCGGAGCGTGTGCAGGGGCACACGGCCCTCGCGGTAGAACTCCGAGCGGGACATCTCGGCGCCGCCGAGGCGGCCACCGCACTGGATCTTGATGCCCTTGGCGCCGGCCTTCATCGAGGACTGCATGCTCTTGCGCATGGCCCGACGGAAGGAGACGCGGGAGGAGAGCTGCTCGGCGACGGCCTGGGCCACCAGCTGAGCGTCCACCTCGGGGTTCTTGACCTCGAGGATGTTCAGCTGGACCTGCTTGCCGGTCAGCTTCTCCAGCTCGCCACGGATGCGGTCGGCCTCGGCGCCGCGGCGACCGATGACGATGCCCGGGCGGGCGGTGTGGATGTCAACGCGGACGCGGTCGCGGGTGCGCTCGATCTCGACCTTCGAGATGCCGGCCCGCTCCATGCCCTTCGTCATCATGCGACGAATGGCGACGTCTTCCTTGACGTAGTCCTTGTACAGCTTGTCGGCGTACCAACGGGACTTGAAGTCCGTGGTAATGCCGAGCCGGAACCCGTGCGGGTTTACCTTCTGGCCCATTACCGGGTTCCTTCCTTGCTGCTGACGACCACGGTGATGTGGCTGGTCCGCTTACGGATCCGGTAGGCACGGCCCTGAGCACGCGGACGGAACCGCTTCAGGGTCGGGCCCTCGTCCACGTACGCCTCGCTGATGACCAGCGAAGAGGCGTCGGTGTGGTCGTAGTTGTGTGCAGCGTTGGCAATGGCGCTGTCCAGCACCTTGCCAACCGGCACGCTCGCGGCCTGCGGGGCGAAACGCAGGACCGCCTGAGCCTCCGTGGCATCCATGCCACGGATGAGGTCCACCACGCGGCGGGCCTTCATGGGCGTGACGCGGATGTACCGCGCCTGGGCCCTGGCTTCCATGGTTGTCCCTTCGGTGTAAGTCATAGTCAGTCACCCCGCGTTAGCGGCGCTTCGACTTCCGGTCGTCCTTGACGTGGCCGCGGAAGGTGCGAGTCGGCGAGAACTCGCCGAGCTTGTGGCCGACCATCGACTCGGTGACGAACACCGGGACGTGGATCTTGCCGTTGTGCACCGCGATGGTGTGACCCAGCATGGCCGGGACGATCATCGAGCGACGGGACCAGGTCTTGATGACGTTCTTGGTGCCTGCCTCGTTCTGTACGTCCACCTTCTTGATGAGGTGGCCGTCGACGAAGGGCCCCTTCTTGAGACTGCGCGGCATCTAAACCCGCTCCTAGCGCTTCTTGTTCGTCTTGCGGCGGCGGACGATGTACTTGTTCGATGCCTTCTTCGGCGAACGAGTACGACCCTCCTTCTGACCCCACGGCGAGACCGGGTGACGACCACCGGAGGTCTTGCCTTCACCACCACCGTGCGGGTGGTCAACCGGGTTCATCGCGACACCGCGGACGGTCGGGCGAACGCCCTTCCAGCGCATGCGGCCGGCCTTGCCCCAGTTGATGTTCGACTGCTCGGCGTTGCCGACCTCGCCGATGGTGGCGCGGCAGCGGGCGTCGACCAGGCGGATCTCACCCGACGGCATACGAAGGTGGGCCATGGTGCCCTCCTTCGCCAGCAGCTGCACGGAGGCACCCGCGGAACGGGCGAACTTCGCGCCGCCGCCGGGCCGCAGCTCGATGGCGTGGATGGTCGTACCGACCGGGATGTTGCGCAGCGCCAGGTTGTTGCCGGGCTTGATGTCGGCGGCCGGGCCGTTCTCGACACGGTCGCCCTGCGTCAGGCCACGCGGCGCGATGATGTAGCGCTTCTCGCCGTCCGCGTAGTGCAGGAGCGCGATGCGCGCGGTGCGGTTCGGGTCGTACTCGATGTGCGCGACCTTGGCCGGCACGCCGTCCTTGTCGTGACGACGGAAGTCGATCACTCGGTAGGCGCGCTTGTGGCCACCGCCCTGGTGGCGAACGGTCACACGACCGGCGTTGTTACGGCCGCCCTTGCTGTGCAGGGGGCGGACCAGCGACTTCTCCGGCGTGGACCGCGTGATCTCGACAAAGTCGGCGACGCTGGAGCCACGACGGCCCGGGGTCGTCGGCTTGTACTTGCGGATACCCATTTCTCAGTCCTCGTCCGATTCCGGACGACTCGACCTCCGTCAGGAGGTCGGGCCGCCGAAGATGTCGATACGGTCGCCCTCGGCGAGGGTCACGATGGCGCGCTTGGTGTCAGCGCGCTTGCCGAAACCGGTCTTGGTGCGCTTGCGCTTACCCTGCCGGTTGATCGTGTTGACCCCGGTGACCTTGACCGAGAAGACCGCTTCCACGGCCTGCTTGATCTGGGTCTTGTTGGAGCCGGGCGCGACGATGAACGTGTACTTGTTCTCGTCGAGCAGCGCGTAGCTCTTCTCGGAAACGACCGGCTTGACGAGAACGTCGCGCGGGTCCGAGTAGGTCTTGCTGGTAACGGTCGCCTCGCTCATCAGGCGTCGCTCCCTTCGGTCTCAGCGGTCTGGGGGCCAGACACGAAGGACTCGAGGGCGGCCTGGGTGAAGACCACGTCGTCAGAGACGATCACGTCGTACGTGTTCAGCTGGCCCGGCTCCAGGATGTGCACCTGGGGCAGGTTGCGGGCGGACAGCCACGCGGCCTCGTCGGCACGGTCGACGACCAGGAGCAGGTTCTTGCGCTCCGAGATCTTGCCGAACAGCGTCTTGGCGGCCTTCGTGGAGACAGCTCCGTCGACCACGCCGGTGACGACGTGGATGCGGGAGTGACGGGCCCGGTCGGAGAGGGCACCGCGCAGGGCGGCGGCCTTCATCTTCTTCGGGGTCCGCTGCGAGTAGTCACGCGGCTGCGGGCCGTGGACGACGCCACCGCCGGCGAACTGCGGCGCACGGGTCGAACCCTGGCGCGCGCGGCCGGTGCCCTTCTGGCGGTACGGCTTGCGGCCACCACCACGGACTTCGCCGCGGGTCTTGGTCTTGTGCGTGCCCTGACGGGCAGCTGCCAGCTGTGCGACGACGACCTGGTGGATCAGCGGAACGCTGGTCTTCGCGTCGAAGATCTCCGCGGGGAGCTCGACGGTACCGGCCTTGTCGCCTGCCGGCGAAAGGATGTCAATGGTGCTCATTACCTCAAGCCCCCTTGGCCGCGGTACGGACCAGGACGAGGCCGCCGTTCGGACCGGGGACTGCGCCCTTGATGAGGAGCAGACCCTTCTCCGCGTCAACCGCGTGGATGGTCAGGTTCTGGGTGGTGACACGCTCGTTGCCCATGCGACCCGCCATGCGCATGCCCTTGAAGACACGGCCGGGGGTGGCACAGCCACCGATGGAGCCGGGCATACGGTGCACACGGTGGGCACCGTGGGACGCCTTGCCACCCTTGAAGTTGTGACGCTTCATCACACCGGCGAAGCCCTTGCCCTTGCTCTTGCCCGTGACGTCGACCTTGACGCCGGACTCGAACACCTCGGCAGTGACCTCCTGGCCCAGCGTGTACTCGCTGGCGTCAGGGGTGCGGAGCTCCACCAGGTGGCGGCGCGGGGTGACGTCGGCCTTGGCGAAGTGGCCCTTGAGGGGCTTGTTCACCTTGCGGGGGTCGATCTCGCCGAAGGCGATCTGGACTGCCTCGTAGCCGTCGTTGTCGTTGGTGCGGACCTGGGTGACGACGCAGGGCCCGGCCTTGACGACGGTCACCGGGACGACCCGGTTGTTCTCGTCCCAGACCTGGGTCATGCCGAGCTTCTCGCCCAGGACGCCCTTAATGTTCTTAGCCATCTCGCGCGTCACCTCAGAGCTTGATCTCGATGTCGACGCCCGCCGGCAGGTCGAGACGCATCAGCGAGTCAACCGTCTTCGGCGTGGGGTCGAGGATGTCGATGAGGCGCTTGTGCGTGCGCATCTCGAAGTGCTCGCGCGAGTCCTTGTACTTGTGCGGCGACTTGATGACGCAGTACACGTTCTTCTCAGTGGGCAGCGGCACCGGGCCCGCGACCGACGCACCAGTGCGGGTCACCGTCTCGACGATCTTCTTCGCCGAGGAGTCGATGACCTCGTGGTCGTAGGCCTTGAGCCGGATGCGGATCTTCTGTCCCGCCATGGCTACTAGTAGTCCTGTCTCTCATAACGCTCTGGAACCCGGGAGTTCTAACAACTCCACCTCCGACCCACGCGGTCGGGCGTGTCGCATCCCCTCTACGCAGATCTCCCGAAGGATTTCCCAACCAAGGGGGTGCGGGCCCGAAGACCGCAGGACCGGGGGCGAAACACCCACCGGGTGCCTGGCCGGTACCCCACTGACGCTTCCCGGAAGATTCCCGTACGTCCGACCCGCAAGGGGTCGACGAGTACTGTGGGACTCGCTTCCGGTCCTCCCGGCGGGAGGCGCGCAGCATTGACACTCAACCGAGCAACCTGGTCAGTGTGCCATACGGGGCCTGGGCCTGGCCAATCGGGCCGAGGATCTTACCCCGCGTGGTCGCTCGGTCAAACGCGGGCGCGCTGCGGGGGGGCCGTGCCGGGCACCGCACATCGTAATTGGGTCGAGCGCGGCAGTCCCCGCCCCTACAGTGACCGGCCGGGCAAACCGTCGTCACCAGGGGCATCGATCATGCGTACGCACTATCCACGCACCGCCCATCTGCCCTGGTCCCCCGGGGCCACCTCGGACGACGTACGGATCGCGGACCTCTCCGGGCTGACCGGCCGCGAGGTCGTCGTCACCGAGAAGCTGGACGGCGAGAACACCACGCTCTACGCCGACGGGCTCCACGCCCGCTCCCTGGACTCCGCGCACCACCCCTCGCGGGGCTGGGTGAAAGCGCTCCAGGGCCGGGTCGGGGCGCGGATCCCCGACGGATGGCGGGTGTGCGGCGAGAACGTGTTCGCGCGCCACTCGATCCCGTACGAGGAGCTGGAGTCCTTCTTCTACGGCTTCTCCGTCTGGGACGGGGAGCGCTGCCTGGACTGGGACCGGACCGTGGCGTTCCTGCGGGATCTGGGGATACCGGTGCCGCCGGTGCTGTGGCGCGGGGTGTTCGACGCCCGCGCCGAGAAGGCGCTGCGGGCGCTGAAGCCGGACACCGGGCGCCAGGAGGGTTACGTCGTACGGCCCGCCGACGGTTTCGGCGCGGCGGACTTCCGGCGGCTGGTGGCCAAGTGGGTGCGGCCCGGTCACGTACAGACCGATACGCACTGGATGCACGCCGCCGTCGTGGCGAACGGGCTCGGCCCGGCCGCCGCCCTGTGGGCCGTACGGTCCGGCGCCCCGGCCGACGCGGCGGCGCTGGCCGCCGCCACCGGGACGGGTACGGGGGACGCCGGGGCCGCCGCCGCGATGGGCGACGCCCTCGACGCGGCCGGCCGGACGGGCGAGGACCGGCTGACCGGGGTGCTGGCCGCGCTGCTGCACCGGTCCCGGCGCGCCGGGCTCGCGCCCGCGCTGGCCCCGGCGCTGGGGATGCCGCTCGCCCGCCGCGTCGCGGACCTCGTCGGACTGCACCCCGCGCTGCACCGCCCCTACCCGGACGAGGAGCGCCGCACCGGACTGGTCCGGATGTCCTTCGCCGCCGATCTGCCGCTGCTGCACGCGCTGGCCGCCACGGTGGCGGACACCGCCGAGGCGCGCGAGCAGGTGGAGTGGTCGGCGCTGCACGCGGAGGGCGTGCGCGAACCCGCCGGGCTGCGGGAGGCGTTCGCGGATCTGGAGCCGGATGCCGCCGACCGCTGTCTGGCGCAGGCCCGTGAGGCGTACGCGCTGGGCCGGGTCACCACCGCCGAGGAGGCGGTCGCCGCGACCTGGCGCCGGCGGGCCGGGGACTTCCCGCGCCTGGTCCACCTGGTCGGCCCGTCCGGCAGCGGCAAGAGCACCTTCGGGCGCGCCCTGCCCGGCGTCGACACGTATCTTTCGCTCGACGACCTGCGCTCCGCCCGGGGTTCGCGCGCCGACCAGAAGGCCAACGGGGACGTGCTGCGCGAGGGGCTAGACCGGCTGGACGCCGCGCTCGCGGCGGGTTCCACGGTCGTCTGGGACGCCACCTCGCTCAACACCCAGCAGCGCTCCCTGGTGCACGGGGTCGCCCGGCGCAGGGACGCGCTGCTCACCCATGCCGTGGCGCTGGTCGACGAGGCGGAGCTGATCCGCCGCAACGGGTGCCGCAGCCACCCCGTACCGCCCGAGGTGCTCACCTCGCAGCTGCGCAGATTCGTGCCCCCGTACCCCGGCCAGGCGCACCGCACCTGGTACATCGGCGCGAGCGGGACCGTGGAGGACAGGGCGTAGGGCCCTTCGCCCGGATCGGGCCGGACCGGGGAGCGGGGTCCGGTGCCGTGGATCGCGGGGCGGAGGAGGGAGTCATGGCTGAGCCGTGGCGAGTGACGACAAGGCCGCGAGGCGCGGCACCGGGACACGCGAGCCCGGCCTGATCCGGACGGAAGGCCCCTGAATGCGTACCAGCGAGGAGATCTACCACCGGGTCCGCTGGGACGCCCGGTTCGACCCGGCGCGCTTCGTGCTGGGCGTGGCGCAGCGCGGGACCGTGCCCAAGCGGGTGCCGCTGCCCCGCTTCACGCCCGGCGGGGACATCCCCTGGCACCGGGTGCTGTTCTTCGAGGCGGACGGCGAGGTGGTGTGGGACCGGTCCTCGGGCGTGGACCGGATCGACGCCACGGACGCCGGGCGGATACGCGCCCCGCGCCGGCTGCCGTCCCCGTACTTCATCTCCCGTACGCCGCACGCGTTCTCCGTGCCGGAGGCCGCCTGGGCTCCGGTGCCCGAGGACGCGCCTGCGCCCGCGCCGGTCGCCCCGCTGACCGTGCTGACCTGGAACACCCTCTGGGACCGCTACGACAGCGACCGCATCGACACCGCCCGGCGACGGCCGCTCCTGCTCGACGCGCTGCGCGCCGCGGACGCCGATGTGATCGCCCTCCAGGAGGCCGAACCGGCCCTGCTCGCCATGCTGCTGGCGGCGCCCTGGGTCCGCGAGGACTACACGTTCTGGGCCGATCCGGCGGGCCGTGACGTCGCCGACTGCGGTCTGCTGCTGCTCAGCCGGGTGCCGGTTCGCGAGGCGGGCCTGCACGCGCTCGGCCCGCACAAGGCGGTCGCGGCGGTCGTCGTGGACGGGCCGGACGGGCCGGTCACGGTCGCGGCGACCCATCTCAGCAGCGACCACTCGGCCGACGGCGCCGCCCGGCGCGATGCCGAACTGACCGATCTGGCAACGGGGTTGGCGGCGGTCGAGGGCGATGTGACACTGCTCGGCGACTTCAACGACGGCGGGGACACCCCGCAGGACCGGCTGGGGATGACGGACGCCTGGAGCCGGGTGCGCGGCGCGGACGACCGGACGCCCACCTTCGACCCGTCGGTCAATCCGCTGGCCGCGGTCTCGTCCCTGACCGGTCGGGTGTCCCGGCTGGACCGGGTGCTGGTCCGTCCGGAGCGGCTGCGGCCCGTCTCGGCGGTACTGCTGGGCGACGTGCCGGCGGCGGACGGGCTGTATGTCTCGGACCACTTCGGGGTGCGCGTGGAGCTGGCCGCCGGGGCGGCGGACGAGGTCCGTGCGGACGCCGCGGAGGAGGCGTGCGCGGTCGATGTCGTGCGCCGGGTGGCCGCCGCGCTGCCCGAGGGCCGTGTCCACCTGGCCGGCTCCCGGCGGATGGGCTGTGCGCTGCCCGGCGCGGACGTGGACCTGGTCGCGGCGCTGCCCGGCGAGGTGAATCCGCCCGCGGTACGGGAGCGGCTGGCCGCGGCCCTGCCGGACGCCGTGGACCTGCACGAGGTGACCGGCGCCCGCGTACCGGGGCTGCGCTTCGGCCTCGGCGGCCTGAAGGTGGACCTGGTGACCGTGGCGACGGGCGGTCTCGCCCCGGCCGGGGCGGTGGCCGGGCGCGCCGGGCTGGGCGAGGCGGCGGCCACGGCGCTCAGCGCGGTGAGCGACGCGGACGCCGTGCTCGCGGCGGCGGACCCGCACCGGGCGGCGTTCGCGGGCCTCGCCCGCGAGGTGAAGGCCTGGGCGCGGGCGCGCGGCCTGGACTCCGCGCCGTGCGGCGGGCTGCCGGGCCTCGCCTGGTCGGTGCTCGCGGCCCGTACCGCCCACGAGTCGGGCGACCTGCCTCCGCTCCCCCTGCTCAGGCACTTCTTCGCGACCTGGGCCACCTGGGACTGGGACCGCCCGGTCGGCTCCGGTGGGACCGGCGGCTCGGACGGGGATGGCGGGCCCGGTGGGGACGGCGGGCCCGGTGGGGACGGCGGGCCCGGTGGGGACGGCGGGGCCAGTAGGGCCGGTGGGGCCAGTAGGGCCGGTGGGGCCGGTGGGGCCTGCGGCTCCGGCGACCCCAGCAGCCCCAGCAGCCCCAGCAGCTCAGGCAGCCCCAACGGCTCCGGCGACCCCAGCGGCTCCGGCGGCTCCGGTGACCCCAGCAGCCCCTGCAGCCCCAGCGACCCCGACGGCACCAGCAGCCCTGGAAGCCCTGGAAGCCCCAGCAGGCTCCCCCTCACCGTCCTCACCCCGACCGCCCCCGTCCGCTCCTGCACCACCCAGGTCTCCCCCGCCGGCCGCGACCTGATCGCCGAGGAGCTCTTCCGCGCCTGGGAGATCCTGGAGTCCGTCGACGACACCGGCCCCGTACCGCGCGACCTGCTCCGCACCCCGCCGCCGCTGCGCCTGCGCCACGCCGCCTGGGCGATCGTCTCCGTGCGGCAGGGCGCCGACGAGGGACGGCTGCGCGGCCGCCTTCTGGCCCTGCTCGCCGCCCTCGCCAAGGCCGGTTCCCCGGACGCACACGCCTGGCCCCGCCCGTGCGGCAGCGACCCGACCCATGTCCAGTACGCCATCGGTCTGGGCCGCACCCCGCCCGACGGGACCCGGCTCGCGGAGATCGGCGCGGAGCTGCTGCGCGGCATCCCGGAGGCGGGGCTGCGCCGGGCGGACCGCGCCGAGGCACCGGACCTGCGGTGAGGGCGGCCGGAGCGGGCCCGCCCCGCCCGGCCTGCGAGGATCCGTCCATGAACACGAGCACCACCGCCACCTGGGCCCTGCGCCCCGCCCTGCCCGAGGACATCGAGGCCCTGGCCGAACTCCGGGCCACCGCGATGCGCCCCGACCTGGAGCGGCTCGGGCGTTACGACGAGCACCGCGTACGCCGGCGGATGCGGGACGGCTACGTACCGGGGCACACCTCGGTAGTGGTCGTGGACGGCGAGCTCGCCGGGTCCGTCACCCTGCGCCCGGTCGACAGCGGGCTGCGGCTGGAGAACTTCTGCCTCTCCCCCGCGCTCCACGGGCGCGGCATCGGCACCGCGGTGCTCCGCTCGCTGCTCGCGCGGGCCGACGAGCAGGGCGCGACCGTGCGGCTGGACGTGCTCCAGGGCAGCGCCGCCCGCGCGCTCTACGAACGGCACGGGTTCACCGAGGAGCGGCAGGATCCGATCGATGTGTTCATGGTGCGTACACCCGCGCGTTGAACCGTCCGGGTCACATCATCGGATATCCAGGCAACCCGCCTTCTTGAATCTCCGTCTATCCCCCCGCAGCAGCGGCTCGCCACCTACCGCGACCTGCATGGATTCGGTACGCAGCACAGGGCCGCCCGGCCGTCCGCTGCGGGGGAAGTGGACGGAGCACGGTGTGACGGATCGACCCGCCCTGCGCGCAGCCCGCCCGGGAATGCCGCGGCGCACCCTGCTGGCGGCGGCCGGCGCGACCGGCCTGGCGGCCCTCAGCGCCTGCACGGCGCCCTCGCCGCCCCGCCGCCGCGATCCGGCCGCGGACCCGACGCCCGGACTGCCGATAAGCACCTCGCACCCGGCCCTGATGATGCAGATCCTCGCCCACCCGGACGACGACCTGTACTTCATGAACCCGGACACCCAGCAGGCCCTCGACGCCGGAACACCGCTGGTCTGCGTCTATCTGACCGGCGGTGAGGCCACCGGCATAAACCGCATGCCGGGCCGCCCGGTGCCCGTGCCCGACAAGGCCGCGTACTCCTCCTCGCGCCACCAGGGGCTCCGCCAGGCGTACGCGACCCTGCTGGGCCTCGGCAGGTTCGCCCCGTGGCAGAAGTCCGTCATCGAGCTGCACGGCGGCCACCGCGCCGAGATCGACTCCCTCGCCAACCGCGGCCGCCGGGTCGAGCTGATCTTCATCAACACCGCCATGCACACCACGTACGGGCGTCTGGGCCTGCCCAGCCTCTGGCAGGACCGGCGGCTGGTGCTGCCGACCGTCGTCGCCGACGGCTCCCCGCTCAGGAAGGCGGGTTCGTACACCTACGACGGACTGATCGACGTACTGGCCGGACTGTTCGAGCGGTACCGGCCGAGCGTCCTGCACACCATGGACCCGGACCCCGACATCCAGCACAGCAGCGAGGCCGTCCGGCGCCGGGACAGCGAGCAGCAGGGCTACTCCGACCACCCCGACCACACCGCCGCGGCGCTGTTCACCTGGGCGTCGCTGATCCGGTGGGTGGCCCGGACCACCCGGGACGGCGGACAGGTGCCGAGCTTCGCCACCACGGCGTTCCGGGCCTACTACAACCGGCACTGGCCGAAGAACCTGCCGCCCACCGTGCTGGCCGAGAAGGCGTCGCACCTGGTGCCGTACGGCGGCTCCGCGGACTGGCGGTGCGGCAATCCGGCGGGCTGCGGGGACTACAACGTGGGCGGCGACCGGCCGCTGACCAACCGGAAGGGCTGGGTGCGCTCCACCCACTACCGCTACCCGGGCCCCCGCCCCGCCGTCGCCGCCGAACCGGACGGCCGGCTCGTCGCCTACGGGGTGCTGGGCCTGCGGGCGGTGCGGTGGCGCGAGAGCACGCCTGGCAGCGGGGCGTGGGACGCGCCGGACGACCTCGGCGGCGGACCGCTCGCACCGGTGCTCGGGAGCGCGACGCTGCCGGACGGGCGCCATCTGCTCTTCGGGCTGCGGTTCTCGGCGATCGGCGGGCACGGCGCGGACAACGAGCGCGAGATCGTCGCGCTGGAGCAGCGCTCCCCCGGCGGCCCCTTCCGCGCCTGGCAGGGGCTGGGGAACCCGGTGCACGGCCACGAAGGCGGGCGCCGGATCGGCGTCCCGGTCGCGGTCGCCGCGCCGGACGGGCGGGCGCATCTCTTCGTACGGAACGCGGAGAAGGGCGTCAGCACCCGGGTACGGGACACGGCCGGCCGGTGGAGCGGGTGGCAGGACATGGGCGGTGGCGAGATCCAGGACGGGCTGAGTGCCGTGGTGGACGCCGAGGGGTGCGTCCATGTCCACGCGGCGGGCCGGTTCGCGGTGCACCACTGGACGCAGGACGCGCCCGGCGAGGCGCTGACCGCCCGCACCCAGATCTCCGGGGTGCCGGTGCCCGGGGACGGACCGGCCGCGCTGCCCGGGGCGGACGGCACCGTCGAGCTGTTCTACCGGGCGGCGGCGAAGGCCGCCGTGACGACCGTACGGACCGGGGAGACGGCCGACGAGACCGGTATCGACGGATACGGGCGGCTGACCGGGGGCCGGGCGGGCCTGGACGGGTACGGACCGGTGGCCGCCGGCGGGTCGCCCGGCGCCCCGGTGCTGCTCGGCCGCACCGCCTCGGGCCTCCTCCAGCTCCGTACGCCCCGAGGACACTTCGTACGGCGGCGCGGGCCGGTGGCGCTGGACGGGCCGGCCCTGCACGTCGGGAAGGACGGACGGCCGACGGTGGTGGCGATGGGCCCGGACGCCCGGCCCTGGATCTGGCGCCCCTGAACGGTCCCTCTCTCCCCCGCACATGAAGAAGGGCCCCGGTCCACCGCTCGCGCGGCGGGCCGGGGCCCTTCTCGGTGCTCTGTGCGGAGCAACCAGGTCAGACAGTCAGGTAATTACTTGACGATCTTGGTGACCTGGCCGGCGCCCACGGTCCGGCCACCCTCACGGATGGCGAACTTCAGGCCCTCTTCCATGGCGACGGGCTGGATCAGCGAGACGCTCATGACGGTGTTGTCGCCCGGCATGACCATCTCGGTGCCCTCGGGAAGGGTCACAACGCCCGTCACGTCCGTGGTACGGAAGTAGAACTGCGGGCGGTAGTTGTTGAAGAACGGGGTGTGACGGCCACCCTCGTCCTTCGACAGGATGTAGGCCTGGGCCTCGAACTCGGTGTGCGGCGTGACCGAACCGGGCTTGATGATGACCTGGCCGCGCTCGACGTCCTCGCGCTTGATGCCACGGAGGAGCAGACCGACGTTCTCACCGGCCTGGCCCTCGTCGAGCAGCTTGCGGAACATCTCGATGCCGGTGACCGTGGTGGTGGTCTTCTCCTGCTTGATACCGACGATGTCGACGGTCTCGTTGACCTTCAGGATACCGCGCTCGATACGACCGGTGACGACGGTGCCACGACCGGTGATCGTGAAGACGTCCTCGATCGGCATCAGGAACGGCTTGTCGACGTCACGCTCGGGCTGCGGGATGTTCTCGTCGACGGCCTTCATCAGGTCGAGGACGGTCTGGCCCCACTCCTTGTCGCCCTCAAGAGCCTTGAGCGCCGAGACCTTGACGACCGGAAGGTCGTCGCCCGGGAACTCGTACTCGGAGAGGAGCTCACGGACCTCGAGCTCGACGAGCTCCAGGATCTCCTCGTCGTCCACCATGTCGGCCTTGTTCAGGGCGACGACGATGTACGGAACGCCGACCTGGCGGGCCAGGAGCACGTGCTCCTTGGTCTGCGGCATCGGGCCGTCGGTGGCGGCGACCACGAGGATGGCGCCGTCCATCTGCGCGGCACCCGTGATCATGTTCTTGATGTAGTCCGCGTGACCCGGGCAGTCGACGTGCGCGTAGTGACGCGACTCCGTCTGGTACTCGACGTGCGCGATCGAGATCGTGATACCGCGCTGGCGCTCCTCGGGAGCCTTGTCGATCTGGTCGAAGGCCGAGGCCTCGTTCAGGTCCGGGTACGCGTCGTGCAGCACCTTGGTAATGGCGGCCGTGAGGGTCGTCTTACCGTGGTCAATGTGACCGATGGTGCCGATGTTGACGTGCGGCTTAGTCCGCTCGAACTTCGCCTTCGCCACTGGGTCCTCCTGTGGAGTGGTTCTGTACGCCTTGCTTCATCGGCGCCAGGTGATCTTTGCTGGGATGCCGGTGCCGGGGGCATTCACCGCAGAACTTCCGCTCTGCGACGAATGCCCCACCAGGCTCCGGTGACAAGCCTAAAGCGTGAGCTCGGGAGAGTTACTCGCCCTTGGCCTTCGCGATGATCTCCTCGGCGACGTTCCGCGGAACCTCGGCGTAGGAGTCGAACTGCATCGAGTAGCTTGCGCGACCCGAGGTCTTGCTGCGGAGGTCTCCGACGTAGCCGAACATCTCCGAGAGGGGCACGAGGCCCTTCACGACGCGAGCGCCGCTGCGCTCCTCCATGGCCTGGATCTGGCCACGGCGGGAGTTGAGGTCGCCGATGACATCGCCCATGTAGTCCTCGGGCGTGGTGACCTCGACGGCCATCATCGGCTCCAGGAGCACGGGGGACGCCTTGCGAGCACCCTCCTTGAACGCCTGCGAACCGGCGATCTTGAAGGCGAGCTCGGAGGAGTCGACCTCGTGGTAACCACCGTCGAGAAGGGTGACGCGGACGCCGACCATCTCGTAGCCGGCCAGGATGCCGAACTGCATGGCTTCCTGGGCACCCGCGTCCACCGAGGGGATGTACTCACGGGGGATGCGGCCACCGGTGACCTTGTTGACGAACTCGTAGGACGCGTCGCCACCCTCGATGGGCTCAAGGGCGATCTGCACCTTCGCGAACTGGCCGGTACCACCAGTCTGCTTCTTGTGCGTGTAGTCGATGCGCTCGACGGCCTTGCGGATCGTCTCGCGGTACGCGACCTGCGGCTTGCCGACGTTCGCCTCGACGCGGAATTCGCGCTTCATGCGGTCGACGAGCACTTCGAGGTGAAGCTCGCCCATACCACCGATGATGGTCTGGCCGGTCTCCTCGTCGGAGTGCACCTGGAAGGACGGGTCCTCCTCGGAGAGGCGCTGGATGGCGACACCCAGCTTCTCCTGGTCACCCTTGGACTTGGGCTCGATGGCGACCTGAATGACCGGCGCCGGGAAGTCCATGGACTCCAGGATGACCGGGTTCTTGTCGTCACACAGCGTCTCACCGGTGGTGGTCTGCTTCAGGCCCATGACGGCGATGATGTCGCCGGCGCCCACCGACGCGATCTCCTCACGCTTGTTCGCGTGCATGCGGTAGATCTTGCCGATGCGCTCCTTCTTGCCCTTGACCGAGTTCAGCACCGCGGTGCCGGCCTCGAGGCGACCGGAGTAGATCCGGACGAAGGTGAGCTTGCCGAGGTGCGGGTCGCTGGCAATCTTGAACGCCAGGCCGGAGAACGGCTCGTCGTCCGAGGGCTTGCGCTTGATGACCTTCTCGGGGTCCTTGACGTCGTGGCCCTCGATGGCCTCGACGTCCAGGGGGGAAGGCAGGTAGCGGACGACCGCGTCGAGCAGGGGCTGGACGCCCTTGTTCTTGAACGCCGTGCCACAGAACACCGGGGTGACGGTGACGGAGTCGGCACTGCCCTTCGATGCGAGGGTGATCCGGCGGATCGCCTCGTGCAGCTGCTCCTGGGTGGGCTCGACGCCCTCCAGGTACAGCTCCATCATCTCGTCGTCGTTCTCGGAGACGGCCTCAAGGAGCTTGCCGCGCCATTCCTGGGCAGCCTCCTTGAGGTTGTCCGGGATCTCGACGGTGTCGTACATCTCGCCCTTGACGGCCTCTTCGGGGTACACGAAGGCCTTCATCGACACGAGGTCGACGACGCCTCGGAAGTCGGCCTCCGCACCGATGGGGAGCTGCATGACGATCGGGACCGCGCCGAGGCGCTGGACGATCATGTCGACACAACGGAGGAAGTCGGCACCGGTGCGGTCGAGCTTGTTGACGAAGCAGATACGCGGCACGCCGTAGCGGTCCGCCTGACGCCAGACGGTCTCGGACTGCGGCTCGACGCCGGCCACACCGTCGAACACGGTGACAGCACCGTCGAGGACGCGGAGCGAACGCTCCACCTCGACGGTGAAGTCGACGTGACCGGGGGTGTCGATGATGTTGATGGTGTGGTCAACATCATTGAGCGGCCAGTGGCAGGTCGTCGCGGCGGACGTGATCGTGATGCCGCGCTCCTGCTCCTGCTCCATCCAGTCCATCGTGGCAGCGCCGTCGTGGACTTCACCGATCTTGTACGAGACGCCGGTGTAGAACAGGATCCGCTCAGTGGTGGTCGTCTTGCCCGCGTCGATGTGGGCCATGATCCCGATGTTGCGGACCTTGGCCAGGTCAAGCGAAGTGGTGGCCATAAGGCTCAATCTTCTCTCGGTCTCGATGTGGGTAGCGACTACCAGCGGTAGTGCGCGAAGGCCTTGTTGGACTCGGCCATCTTGTGGGTGTCCTCACGCTTCTTGACAGCAGCGCCAAGACCGTTGGAGGCGTCGAGCAGCTCGTTCATGAGGCGCTCGGTCATGGTCTTCTCACGGCGGGCGCGGGAGTAACCCACGAGCCAGCGCAGTGCGAGGGTGGAGGCGCGACCGGGCTTGACCTCGATCGGCACCTGGTAGGTGGCGCCACCGACACGGCGGGACTTGACCTCAAGCGAGGGCTTGACGTTCTCAAGCGCGCGCTTCAGCGTGATGACCGGGTCGTTGCCGGTCTTCTCGCGGAGGCCCTCCATGGCGCCGTACACGATTCGCTCGGCGGTGGAGCGCTTGCCGTCCAGCAGGATCTTGTTGATCAGCGAGGTGACAAGAGGAGAGCTGTAGACCGGGTCGATGATGACCGGGCGCTTCGGGGCGGGGCCCTTACGAGGCATTCTTACTTCTCCTTCTTGGCGCCGTAGCGGCTGCGGGCCTGCTTGCGGTTCTTGACACCCTGGGTGTCGAGCGAGCCGCGGATGATCTTGTAACGAACACCCGGCAGGTCCTTCACACGGCCACCACGCACGAGCACGATGGAGTGCTCCTGCAGGTTGTGTCCCTCACCCGGGATGTAGGCCGTGACCTCGATGCCGGAGGTCAGACGCACACGCGCGACCTTACGGAGGGCCGAGTTCGGCTTCTTCGGGGTGGTCGTGAACACACGCGTGCAGACGCCGCGGCGCTGGGGCGAACCCTCGAGCGCGGGCGTCTTGTTCTTCTCGACCTTGTCCTGCCGGCCCTTCCGGACCAGCTGCTGGATCGTAGGCACTACTTCTCCGGTTTCTGTGTGCCGTTCGTGAAACTAACCTGGAACGTCACCGACCCACGCGGTCGGGTGTGTCGAATACTGCAGGCTTCTGCCGCAAGGCAGAAGGAGCGCAGATTGCGGTAGCCACTGACGGACTCGCCATGCGGTTGAGGACACGCACACGAGCCCAGGCACACCCCAGGCACAAGGTCTGAGCGTACCTACCTCGTCGACTCCGGTCAAAACAAATGCCACCGGCCGCGACACGCCGGACTTCCGTAGCTCATGGCCGACGGGATCGAGACAGCCGGCCGCGGGCGCTCGGCAGGAAAACGACCTTGCCGGTGCGGCCGTACGCATTCTCAGTACATTGAACCGCGCGGCGGACGATCGGGGGACGGTATGGCGGCGTACGTGGCCGACGGCGACGGCCTCGACGACCGGGTGCCCTTCCTCGCCCGCCTGGAGCGGGAGGACCGGGTGTCTCTGCTCGGACTGGGCCGTGAGCTGAGTTTCGCCTCTCGGGCGCCTCTGCTCAGACAGGACGAGCCGTCCTCGTACATCCTGTTGATCATCAATGGATGGACGAAGGTCACCACATCCGCGCCGAACGGCTACGAAGCTCTGCACGCCCTGCGCGGCCCCGGTGACATCGTGGGCGAATCCGCCTCGCTGACCGGCCGGCCGCGCTCGGCCACGGTGACCGCGCTCTCCCCCGTTCGGGCCGTGGTCGTGCCGCACGAGAAGTTCCGCGCGTTCGTGACCGGCTCCGCCGAGATCTCCCTCACCCTCCTGGCGCTGACCGCCGACCGCACGCGCGCCGCGGACCGGCGCAGTCTTGAGTTCGCGGCGATGACGGTACGGGAGCGCTTCGCCGTCCTGTTGCTGGATCTGGCACACACCCATGGCGTCCGCACGGACGAAGGCATCGAACTCGACATACCGCTCAGCAAGCAGGAGTTGGCCGGGGCGGTCGGCGCGTCCAGGGAAATGGTCCAGCGGCTGCTGAAGGACCTGCGAGCACGAGGCATCGTGCTGACGGGGCGGCGGGCGATGGTGATCGTGCGTCCGGACTCGCTCCGCCGAATCGCCCGGGCCCAGGACTCCGTTCGACCGCCCGTCGGCCATGAAGCCCCGCAGACCCCGCAGAACGGCCCCCGCACACTCCGGTGAGGGAACGCGTCCCCGCCCGGCACTGTGCACACGGTCACAGTGCGAGTGAGTCATCCGTCCTCACCACCGCAGTCCCATCGGCCCCACGCTCGTGTCTTCGACCCCGGAGACCCGAGCGAGAGGCACCCGATGAACGACCCCGTGAACAGCACGATCCTGCTGCTCGACATCGAGAAGTACAGCGAGCGGGACGATGTCGAGCAGGCGTATCTGCGCCGCATGCTCTACGACCTCACCGACCGGGCACTGCTGGCCGCCGGGATCGAGGAGACCCGGCGCAGGCGGGCGGACCGTGGCGACTCCGTCATGGAGCTGATCGACGCCAACTGCTCGGTGATCTCACTGCTGCGCGCTCTGCTGACCGAGGTACCGGCCCAGTTGCACAGCCGGAACCGGCGCGCCTCCGCCTCGGCCCGGATGCGGCTGCGCGGAGTGGTCGCCTCGGGGTACGTCGCCGTGGACGGGCTCGACGGCTGGGTCGGCAGCGACCTCAACCACGCGTGCAGGCTGCTGGACGCGGAGGTGCTGAGGAACGCGCTGCGAGAGAGCGCGGACGACTTCGCGCTGTGTGTGTCCGACCAGGTCTACCGGGGGATCGTGCAGCACAGCCACACCGGCGTGCCGGCCGAGGTGTTCCGCTCCGTCACGGTGGACAGCAAGAACGGCCCGCTCCCGGCGTGGCTGCACGGCCCGGCTCCGGCTGAGCACCCGCGTCCCGCGAGCGGGCGGACGGACACCGCACCGGCCGGCCGCAACACTCTTCCCGCCCCACAGGCACCGGCTTTCGACTTCGGCGGTGCCACGGTCACCGGAGGTGTCTTCGGCGGGACCAACCACGGCATCGGCGGCGGCACCTTCTCCGGGGACATCCATCTCGGCAACGGCGGCGGGGAAGACCGCCGATGAGCGTCGAGGAGCAGCCGCACCGCCCCCAGCCGACGGCAGGGGGCGACCAGGTCCCTGAGACCCAGGACGACCATCAGGGCGACGGGGAGGCGGCCGAGGCGACCGACCACCCGCAGCCCGCCTGGGCGGCCCGGCGGGACCTGGTGAACCACACCCCCCGGACCATGGGATTCGGGGACGGCAGCCAGGTCGACGGAGGCGTCTTCGGCGGGATCAACCACGGCATCGGCGGCGGCACCTTCTCCGGGGACATCCATCTCGGCAAGACAGAGATCATCTACCAGTTCGGCACGTCCTCCTCGCTCCATGCGTCGGGCGAGATCGCCCGGTCCACGCTGGAGGAGCTGTCGGCCCGCTTCGTGCCCGCGTGCACCGACTTCGAGGCGCTGGTCGACCGGCTTCGTGAGGAGCACGTCCTCGTGCTCTCGGGTCCGTACTACGCGGGCCGGCGCACGGCCGCGCTGGTGCTGCTGCACCGGGTCGGCGCCCATCCGGTCCGGGCGATCAGCCGGGACACCACCCCCGGACAGCTCACGGCCGGCCTCGGCGGCGGCGAGGCGCGGGGCGGGCGAACCGGTCATGTCCTCTGCGATCTGATCACCGAGCCCGGCCGGCCGCTGCGCGAGGCGGACCTGCTGGCCGCCCGCAAGGAGCTGGACGAGAACGCGTATCTGGTGATCACCGTGGGGCCGACGGCACTGCTGGAGGACGTACCGGTGGTGAGCTGGCAGGCGCCCCTGCCGGGAGACGTCCTCACCGCGCACCTGGGCATGTTGGTGACCGAGGACGACGCGGCCGAGCTGCTGTCCCTGCCTGCCGTGACCGCATTCCTCGAACGCAGCCACCAGCCGCGTGAGGTCGCCGGTTTCGCCCGGATTCTCGCAAGGTACGCGGCCGGGGAGGTCGACGCCGCAGGACTCCGGGACTTCTCCCTGGCCACGTTGCAGGACCAGGTCCAGGAGTGGTTCGAGGACGACGGAACCGTGCTGCATCTGCGGGAGAAAGCCTTCCTGGTCGCCCTGGCCGCCTTCGACGAGGGACCGTACGCCCTCACGGCGGAGCTGAGTGACCTGCTCTATGCCTTTCTCCAGGAGACCGAGAACGGGACACGGTTCCCCAAGGTCCCGGTCTTCGGCACCCACATCGGCAAACGGCTCCAGTTGGCGCGCGCCCGTCGGTTCGAGGACGAGGAGGCCACCGAGTGGGGTCCGGTCCGACAGGTGAAGGCCGCCTTTCTGGACGAACGGGCCTCGCTCGTGCTGCTGCGCGAGATGTGGACCGGGCATCCTTCGGCACGGCCCGCGCTCGTACGCTGGCTGCGACAGCTGGCAGAGGACGGACGACCGTTCGTCCGCACCCGCGCCGCCTCCACCGTCGCCGTCCTCGCCCACACCGATCTGCCGTCCGCCATGGCGCTGATCATCGAGCCATGGGCTTCCTCCAGCCTGTACAGACACCGCCTCGTCGCCGTCAACGCGCTCACGCTCACCCACTTCCTGGGCACCCCCAACGTGCCGCGCATTCTCGACGCCTGGTGCGAGAGTGACGAGTCGGCGCTGCGCTGGGTGGCCATCCGCGCCCACGGCCTGATGGGGCCGGAGCGCCCCTCCGAAGCCCTGGCGGCGCTGCGCGCGGCGGCCCGGCACCAGGCTGAGCAGTCGGACCCGGACGAGGATCTGCCGGGGCAGCTGGCCGAGGCGGTGGAGCTGTTGCTGCTTTCGCCGGCCGACGACGACGTACTCGCCGAGCTGCTCAGGACGCTGCACGACGACCGTCCGGCAACGGAACTCGCACTCGGTGGCTTCCTCAGTGCCTGCCGCCGGACCGAGCAGGACGAACGCCACGGGCAGCCGCTCGTACTCTCCTGGTTCGCACGGGCATCGGCCGCGCGAACACCGGCCGCCACCGGCATCGGTGAGCTGTGGCGCACTGCTCTGGGCAGTCGTGGCCACACCCGGGACGCCCTCGAAGTACTGCGCCGCTGGGTGCTGTCGGCCGACCACGACACCGCTACGGAGTGGGCACTCGCCGCGCTGCTGCCCTCGCTCGTCACCACCTCGTCGGAGTGCCGGCGGATCGGCCATCTTCTGCGGACCATGCCCGGCGAGGACGGCACCGATCCCCCGCCCGTGGCAGGCCGGCTGCTGGCCGTCCTGCCGCACCTCCGATGAGCACCACCTCACCCCCAGCCACAGGAGAGTGCCTCATGCCCGACTTCCGCCGACCACCGGAATGGGACCAGCAGGCCGACCGCGGATCGCGGTTGACCGACCCGGTGGTCACGGTCCGGCAGCTGTCCCGCTTCGGATTCGCCCGCCGGCCGCTCACCCGCATCGATCACGCCCTGGTCTTCTCGGCCCCGGACGGCTGCTACGACACCTATCTCCCACCGGTCCGCCCCACCCGGGCCGGGGCGGCCGCGAAGCGTTACACCTCGGTGTACGAGGTCGACATGGGCGTCCATCGCGTGCGCGAGGAGTTCGGCCTGCCCAGCGACGACGACGCCTTCGAGTTCGCGGTGACTGTCGAGCTGTCGTGGCAGGTCGTCGATCCCGCACGGTTCGTGGCGAGCCGGCACCGCGACGTGCCGCGGCTGCTGATCGGTGAGCTGGAGCAGGCAGCCCGCCCCGTCGCCCGCGGCTACCCCGTCTCCCGGAGCGCGGACGCGGAGCAGGCGCTGCTGCGGGAGGTACCCGCGCAGGGTGCGCTCGGCACCCGGGCGGGGCTCGCGGTGACCTGGACCGTCCGGATGCGTGGGGATCTCGGAGTCATCGACCATGTGCGGCGGATGAGGTCCATCGACCACGCGGCCACCGAGCAGATCCACACCGAGCAGCGCGGCAGGGAGCACGACGCCGCGATCGACCGACGCGTCAGGGAACAGGACGCACTGCAGTGGGGGCGTTCGGCCGAATTCGAGGAACAGCAGCATGAACTGAGGCTGCGGCAGCAGAAGTGGCAACACGCGGAGGCGGTCGACCGGACCCGCCGGCAGATGGAGCTGCAGCAGGTGAACGCGGAAAAGATCGCCTTCTACGAAAAGCACCTGGAACAGGGCGGGGTCCGTGCGTGGGCACTCCATCTGGCCGACCGTCCGCAGGACACCGGGCTCGTGGTGAACAGCCTGCGTCAGGACCAACTGCACATGATCAAGGCGCAGATGGAACTGGCAGGCGAATTGCTGAATGGCGACAGCGCGGAGAGCTACGAGCTGGAGGCGCCGAAGAAGAGAGCCCTCCAGGCCTTGATCGACGTACTGAACCAACACCTGCCCGGGGTCACCGCGCAGAGCACGGCCGCGGGTCGGCTGACAGTGTCGATGCCGGGGGCGGTCATGCAGGACACACCCGTGCCGGGCCCCGACCGGACCGGCGTCGACACCGCGGACGGTGGGGGCGCGGCCCCGATCGACGCGACACCGTTGCGCAAGGCCGATGCTGAGACGGACTCCTCCTTGAGCGCCTTCCCCGGCTGGCAGCCGCCACCGGGCTATGGCAGTGCTCCCCTGCGGGAAGCAGGCACGGCCGGGGCCGTGAACGCGCCGAGAACCGTGGGCACGGCCAGGAACACGGAAGCGGCCGAAGAACCGGACAAGGAGGGCCACCGCACATGACCGTCATCCCACCGGCCACGGACAGCGACGCCGGAGCGCGGCTCCTGCTCGATCTGCGGTCCGAGATCGCACGGGCCGACAGCAAGGCGTCCGTACTGGTTGCCGCACTCGGCATGACCGCAGGTGTGATCAGTGGCTGGCTTGCGGGCAGCGAGTGGCGACCGAGCCTGCTTTCCGACCCTGCCACAGCACTGTGGTGGACGGGCGCCGGAGGGCTGACAGTCGCGCTGCTCTCCATGCTGATGGCCGTGCTCCCGCGCTACCGCGCCAGTACCTGGTCCCCCGGGGCCCCACTCACCTACTTCGCGGACATCCGGCGCGCCGCCCGTCAGCACCGGTTGGCGGAAGCGCTCGACGCCACCGAGAGCGCCCCGGCCGCCGCGCTCGTCACAGCCCTGGTCGAAACCAGCCGGATCGCCGTGCGAAAGCACCAGTGGATACGTGTGGGGCTGCTCGCCTATTCCGTGGGTGCGGTCCTGCTGCCCGCCTCGCTGCTCCTCGGCTGATGCTCCTCACGCAAAGGACGATCATGAATCGATCAGCGCCTCAACCCCCGGACCCGGGCGACGGGCCCGTGCCGGTGGACGGAGATCCCGGGCGGTTCCCTCCGGGCAGCGGGACCGTACCTCCCACGGGTCCGGGCCCGGTCCCGGCCCCAGCCGCCCCGCCCCCGCTCGACGACCTGGTCTACGAGCACGGGCCGGGCCGGCGCGTGTACTACGCCGCGCGCCAACGGCGCGTGGATGTCACCGCACTCGGAAAGCTCGTGCTGGCGCTGCCCACCTTCCTGATGAGCACGTTGATGGTGCTGCTCGTGGGCGCGGTCCTGGACGGCTCTCTCGGGCTTCCGTTCTGGATACCGACCGCGCTCTGGCTGGTGTCCGGGGCTCTGGCCTTCCACCGGCCCACGGAGGATCTGCTCGCCCGCTACCTGCTCGGGCTCCGGCGCCCGATGCCCCCGGAGGCCGCACGGCTGGAGCCCGTCTGGCGGGAGGTGACGGCCGTCGCCGGGGTCGACGGAGCGGTGTATCAGCTCTGGGTCGAGGAGAGCGACGACCTCAACGCCTACGCCGCCGCGGGTCACATCGTGGGGGTCACCCGGTTCGCACTGGAACAACTGCCGAGTGGGCAGCTGGCCGCGGTACTCGCCCACGAACTCGGACACCACGCCGGCGGTCATGCGTGGTCGTCGCTGCTGAGCCACTGGTACGGGCTGCCCGGCCGGACAGCCTGGCGCGCCCTCCGGGTGGTTGCCCGCTCCGTCGTCACGCCGGCCCGGTGTGCCGTCTACCTCTCCACAGGTGTCCTGCTGCTGGCGGTCGGCGGACTTGGCTCCACCGCGGCCGCGATCCTGTACGGGCTTCCGCTGCTTCTCGTACTTCCGTATCTGTCGGCAGCGGTGGGACGCCGTGCCGAACTGCGTGCCGATCGCCACGCCGCCCAGCTCGGATTCGCACCGAATCTGGCCGAGGTGTTCCAGACCATGCATGCGAACAGGGCTCAGTCCCGGCGCAGGACATTCGCTGTCGGTGGAGAGCGGACACAGCGGGAGCCGGGATCGGCACACGCACGGTTGCTCTCGACCCACCCCGACTTCCCGACCCGGCTGCATCACCTGCGGGGCTATCTGTAGGAGCGGCCGCCCGCACGGCACGCCGGCGGAAAACGCCGGAGGGCGGCCACCCCGTACGAAACGGGGTGACCGCCCTCCGGTCGGTCAAGCGACTCGCTTACTGGTTGTACGGACCGTAGTCGTAGTCCTCCAGCGGAACGGCCTGGCCGGAGCCCGTGCCGAACGGCGAGTAGTCGATGTCGTCGTAGCCGACGGCCGAGTACATCGCGGCCTTGGCCTCCTCGGTCGGCTCGACCCGGATGTTGCGGTAGCGGGACAGGCCCGTACCGGCCGGGATGAGCTTACCGATGATGACGTTCTCCTTGAGGCCGATGAGGCTGTCGGACTTGGCGTTGATCGCCGCATCCGTCAGGACTCGGGTCGTCTCCTGGAAGGAGGCGGCCGACAGCCAGGATTCCGTCGCCAGCGAGGCCTTGGTGATACCCATCAGCTGCGGACGACCGGAGGCGGGGTGACCGCCCTCGGTGACCACACGACGGTTCTCGGTCTCGAACTTCGAGCGCTCGACGAGCTCGCCCGGCAGCAGCTCCGCGTCGCCGGACTCGATGATCGTCACGCGGCGCAGCATCTGCCGGATGATGATCTCGATGTGCTTGTCGTGGATCGACACACCCTGCGAGTTGTAGACCTTCTGGACCTCGCCGACCAGGTGGACCTGGACCGCGCGCTGACCGAGGATCCGCAGCACGTCGTGCGGGTTGGTGGCACCCACGGTGAGCTTCTGGCCCACCTCGACGTGGTCGCCCTCGCCCACCAGCAGACGGGCGCGCTTCGAGATCGGGAACGGGATCTCGTCGCTGCCGTCGTCCGGCGTGACCACGAGCTTCTTGGTCTTCTCGGTCTCCTCGATCCGGACCCGGCCCGCGGACTCCGAGATCGGGGCGACACCCTTGGGCGTACGGGCTTCGAAGAGCTCGACGACACGGGGCAGCCCCTGGGTGATGTCGTCACCGGCCACACCACCGGTGTGGAAGGTACGCATCGTCAGCTGGGTACCGGGCTCACCGATGGACTGGGCGGCGATGATGCCGACCGCCTCACCGATGTCGACCAGCTTGCCGGTGGCGAGCGAGCGTCCGTAGCAGAAGGCACAGGTGCCGACCGCGGACTCACAGGTCAGGACCGAACGGGTCTTGACCTCCTCGACGCCGGCGCCCACCAGGGCGTCGATCAGGACGTCACCGAGGTCGACGTTGGCAGGCGCGATGACCTTGCCGTCCACCACGACGTCCTCGGCGAGCATGCGGGCGTAGACCGAGGTCTCGACGTCCTCCGTCTTGCGGAGCACACCGTCCGCACCCTTGACGGCGATCTTCAGCTTGAGGCCGCGGTCGGTGCCGCAGTCCTCCTCGCGAATGATCACGTCCTGCGAGACGTCCACCAGACGACGGGTCAGGTAACCCGAGTCGGCGGTACGCAGGGCGGTGTCCGCCAGACCCTTACGGGCACCGTGCGTGGAGATGAAGTACTCCAGAACGGTGAGGCCCTCACGGAAGGACGCCTTGATGGGACGCGGGATCGTCTCGTTCTTGGCGTTGGACACCAGACCACGCATACCGGCGATCTGACGCATCTGCATCATGTTTCCTCGGGCACCCGAGTCAACCATCATGAAGATGGGGTTCGTCTTGGGGAAGTTCGCGTTCATCGCCTCGGCAACCTCGTTGGTCGCCTTGGTCCAGATCGCGATGAGCTCCTGCGTGCGCTCGTCCTTGGTGATCAGACCGCGCTCGTACTGCTTCTGGACCTTCTCGTCCTGCGCCTCGTAGCCCGCGACGATCGCCTTCTTGGCCTCGGGGACCACGACGTCGGAGATGGCCACGGTGACACCGGAACGGGTCGCCCAGTGGAAGCCCGCCGCCTTCAGGTTGTCGAGCGTCGCCGCCACGATGACCTTGGGGTAGCGCTCGGCGAGGTCGTTGACGATCTCGGAGAGCTGCTTCTTGCCGACCGAGTAGTCGACGAACGGGTAGTCCTCGGGCAGCAGCTCGTTGAAGAGCGCGCGGCCCAGGGACGTACGCAGCCGGAACGTGTCGCCCTGCTGGTACTCCTGCTCGCCTTCCTCGGCGACCGGCGGCACCCAGCCACGCGGCGGGATGGTGCCCACCGGGAAGCGGATGTCGACCTTCGCCTGGAGCGACAGCTCGCGGGCGTCGAAGGCCATGATCGCCTCGGCCGTGGAGCCGAAGGAGCGGCCCTGGCCGATGACCTTGCGCTCCTCCTCGTCCGTGGTGAGGAAGAACAGGCCCAGCACCATGTCCTGGGTCGGCATGGTGACGGGACGACCGTCGGCCGGCTTCAGGATGTTGTTCGAGGACAGCATCAGGATGCGGGCCTCGGCCTGCGCCTCCGCGGAGAGCGGCAGGTGCACGGCCATCTGGTCACCGTCGAAGTCCGCGTTGAACGCGGTGCAGACGAGCGGGTGGATCTGGATGGCCTTGCCCTCGACCAGCTGCGGCTCGAAGGCCTGGATGCCGAGGCGGTGCAGGGTGGGTGCACGGTTCAGCAGCACCGGGTGCTCGGCGATGACCTCTTCGAGGACGTCGTACACCACGGTGCGGCCGCGCTCGACCATGCGCTTGGCCGACTTGATGTTCTGCGCGTGGTTCAGGTCGACCAGGCGCTTCATCACGAACGGCTTGAAGAGCTCCAGCGCCATGGCCTTCGGCAGACCGCACTGGTGCAGCTTGAGCTGCGGGCCGACGACGATCACGGAACGCGCGGAGTAGTCCACACGCTTACCGAGAAGGTTCTGACGGAATCGGCCCTGCTTGCCCTTCAGCATGTCGCTGAGGGACTTGAGCGGGCGGTTCCCGGGACCGGTGACCGGGCGACCACGACGACCGTTGTCGAAGAGGGCGTCCACGGCCTCCTGGAGCATGCGCTTCTCGTTGTTCACGATGATCTCGGGCGCGCCGAGGTCGAGAAGCCGCTTCAGACGGTTGTTGCGGTTGATCACGCGGCGGTACAGGTCGTTCAGGTCGGAGGTCGCGAAGCGGCCACCGTCCAGCTGCACCATCGGACGCAAGTCCGGCGGGATGACCGGCACGCAGTCGAGCACCATGCCCTTGGGCTTGTTGCTGGTCTGCAGGAACGCGGAGACGACCTTGAGGCGCTTGAGCGCACGGGTCTTCTTCTGGCCCTTGCCGGTACGGATGATCTCGCGGAGGCGCTCGGCCTCCTCGTCGAGGTCGAAGGACTCCAGGCGCTTCTGCAGGGCGGCGGCGCCCATGCAGCCGTCGAAGTACGTGCCGAAGCGGTCACGCAGCTCGCGGTAGAGCAGCTCGTCGCCCTCCAGGTCCTGGACCTTGAGGTTCTTGAAGCGGCTCCACACCTCGTCGAGACGGTCGATCTCGCGCTGCGCACGGTCGCGCAGCTGCTTCATCTCGCGCTCGGCACCTTCGCGCACCTTGCGGCGCACGTCGGCCTTGGCGCCCTCGGCCTCCAGCTCGGCCAGGTCGGTCTCAAGCTTCTTGGCGCGGGCTTCGAGGTCGGCGTCGCGGCGGTTCTCGATCTGCTGACGCTCGACGGAGACGTGCGCCTCCAGCGACGGCAGGTCGCGCGTACGGCGCTCCTCGTCCACGAACGTGATCATGTACGCGGCGAAGTAGATGACCTTTTCGAGGTCCTTCGGCGCGAGGTCGAGGAGGTAGCCCAGACGCGACGGGACGCCCTTGAAGTACCAGATGTGGGTGACGGGAGCGGCAAGCTCGATGTGACCCATGCGCTCACGGCGCACCTTGGCGCGCGTGACCTCGACGCCACAGCGCTCACAGATGATGCCCTTGAAGCGGACACGCTTGTACTTGCCGCAGTAGCACTCCCAGTCCCGGGTCGGACCGAAGATCTTCTCGCAGAAGAGTCCGTCCTTTTCGGGCTTGAGCGTGCGGTAGTTGATGGTCTCCGGCTTCTTCACTTCGCCGTGGGACCAGGTCCGGATGTCGTCCGCGGTGGCAAGGCCGATCCGCAGCTCGTCGAAGAAGTTGACGTCGAGCACTTGTCGTCAATCCCTCTTTCGGGGGTTCGAGCCCCCTCGCGTCAGGCGAGAAAACGGGGCACTTCAGCAATGGTCTGAACGGGTCCGGGGAGAGCCGGCCGGATCACTGGGATCCGGCCGGCCAACCCGTCAGACCTCTTCGACGCTGCTCGGCTCGCGCCGGGACAGGTCGATACCGAGCTCCTCCGCCGCGCGGAAGACGTCCTCGTCCGTGTCGCGCATCTCGATGGACATGCCGTCCGAGGACAGCACCTCCACGTTGAGGCAGAGCGACTGCATTTCCTTGATGAGCACCTTGAAGGACTCGGGGATGCCGGGCTCGGGGATGTTCTCGCCCTTGACGATGGCCTCGTAGACCTTCACGCGGCCGGTCACGTCGTCGGACTTGATCGTCAGGAGCTCCTGGAGGGCGTATGCGGCGCCGTAAGCCTCAAGGGCCCACACCTCCATCTCACCGAATCGCTGACCACCGAACTGAGCCTTACCACCCAGCGGCTGCTGGGTGATCATGGAGTACGGACCCGTCGAACGAGCGTGCAGCTTGTCGTCGACGAGGTGGTGCAGCTTGAGGATGTACATGTAGCCGACCGAGACCGGGTCCGGGAACGGCTCGCCGGAGCGGCCGTCGAACAGATTGGCCTTGCCGGAGGGCTGCACCAGGCGGTCGCCGTCGCGGTTCGGGATCGTGGCCTCGAAGAGACCGGAGATCTCGTCCTCGCGCGCACCGTCGAAGACGGGGGTGGCGACGTTGGTGCCGGGGGCGACCTGGTCGGCGCCGATGGCCTGCAGGCGCTTGGCCCACTCGTCACCGAGGCCGGAGACGTCCCAGCCGCGGCTGGCGAGCCAGCCGAGGTGGATCTCCAGGACCTGTCCCGGGTTCATTCGGGACGGGACACCCAGCGGGTTGAGGATGATGTCGACCGGGGTGCCGTCCTCCAGGAACGGCATGTCCTCGATCGGCAGGATCTTCGAGATGACGCCCTTGTTGCCGTGACGGCCGGCGAGCTTGTCACCGTCGGTGATCTTGCGCTTCTGCGCGACGTAGACGCGGACCAGCTGGTTCACGCCCGGCGGCAGCTCGTCGCCCTCTTCGCGGTCGAAGACGCGGACGCCGATGACCTTGCCGATCTCACCGTGCGGCACCTTCAGCGAGGTGTCGCGCACCTCGCGCGCCTTCTCACCGAAGATCGCGCGGAGCAGGCGCTCCTCGGGGGTCAGCTCGGTCTCACCCTTGGGCGTGACCTTGCCGACGAGGATGTCGCCGGCGACGACCTCGGCACCGATACGGATGATGCCGCGCTCGTCGAGGTCGGCGAGGACCTCCTCGGAGACGTTCGGGATGTCCCGGGTGATCTCCTCCGGGCCGAGCTTGGTGTCACGGGCGTCGACCTCGTGCTCCTCGATGTGGATCGAGGAGAGGACGTCGTCCTGCACGAGGCGCTGCGACAGGATGATCGCGTCCTCGTAGTTGTGACCCTCCCACGGCATGAACGCCACGAGCAGGTTCTTGCCGAGGGCCATCTCACCGAACTCGGTGGCCGGACCGTCGGCGAGGACCTGGTCGGCGACGACCCGGTCGCCCTCGGAGACGACAACCTTCTGGTTGACCGAGGTGCCCTGGTTGGAGCGCATGAACTTGGCGATGCGGTACGTGGTGTACGTGCCGTCGTCGTTCGTGACCGTGATGTAGTCCGCGGAGACCTCCTGGACCACACCGTCCTTCTCGGCCTTGAGCACGTCACCGGCGTCGGTGGCGCAGCGGTACTCCATGCCGGTGCCGACGAGCGGGGCCTCCGACTTAATCAGCGGCACCGCCTGACGCATCATGTTCGCGCCCATGAGGGCACGGTTGGCGTCGTCGTGCTCCAGGAAGGGGATCATCGCGGTCGCGACGGACACCATCTGGCGCGGCGAGACGTCCATGTAGTCGACGTCCGTGCCGGGCACGTAGTCGACCTCGCCGCCACGGCGGCGGACCAGCACGCGGGACTCGGCGAACCGGAGATCGTCGGTCAGCGGCGCGTTGGCCTGCGCGATGACGAAGCGGTCCTCCTCGTCGGCGGTCAGGTAGTCGACCTCGTCGGTGACCTGGTCGTCGACGACCTTGCGGTACGGCGTCTCGATGAAACCGAACGCGTTGATCCGGCCGTAGGAGGCCAGCGAGCCGATCAGACCGATGTTCGGGCCTTCGGGCGTCTCGATCGGGCACATGCGGCCGTAGTGCGAGGGGTGCACGTCACGGACTTCGAAGCCGGCCCGCTCACGGGAGAGACCACCCGGGCCCAGCGCGTTGAGACGACGCTTGTGCGTCAGGCCGGACAGCGGGTTGTTCTGGTCCATGAACTGGGACAGCTGGCTGGTGCCGAAGAACTCCTTGATGGAGGCGACGACCGGCCGGATGTTGATCAGGGTCTGCGGCGTGATCGCCTCGACGTCCTGAGTGGTCATGCGCTCGCGCACGACGCGCTCCATACGGGCGAGACCCGTACGGACCTGGTTCTGGATCAGCTCGCCGACGTTACGGATACGACGGTTGCCGAAGTGGTCGATGTCATCGGTCTCGACCATGATCGAGCGACCGGACTCGCCGACCGTCTCGGTCTCACCGGCGTGCAGCTTGACCAGGTACTTGATCGTCGCGATGACGTCGTCGCTGGTGAGCACACCGGCGTCGAGCGGCTCGTCGGCGCCGAGCTTCTTGTTCACCTTGTAGCGGCCGACCTTCGCGAGGTCGTAGCGCTTCGGGTTGAAGTAGAGGTTCTCGAGCAGCGTCTGAGCGGCCTCACGGGTGGGCGGCTCGCCCGGACGCAGCTTGCGGTAGATGTCGAGCAGCGCGTCGTCCTGGCCCTGGGTGTGGTCCTTCTCCAGGGTGGCGCGCATCGACTCGTACTCGCCGAACTCCTCCAGGATCTGCTCGGTCGTCCAGCCGAGAGCCTTCAGGAGAACGGTGACGGACTGCTTGCGCTTGCGGTCGATGCGGACACCGACCATGTCGCGCTTGTCGATCTCCATCTCCAGCCAGGCACCCCGGGACGGGATGATCTTGGCAGAGAAGATGTCCTTGTCGGACGTCTTGTCGATGGAGGAGTCGAAGTAGACACCCGGCGAGCGGACCAGCTGCGACACGACGACACGCTCGGTGCCGTTGATGACGAAGGTGCCCTTGTTGGTCATGAGCGGGAAGTCGCCCATGAAGACCGTCTGGGACTTGATCTCGCCGGTCTCGTTGTTGGTGAACTCGGCGGTGACGAAGAGCGGGGCGGCGAACGTGAAGTCGCGCTCCTTGCACTCGTCGATCGAGTTCTTCGGGGGCTCGAAGCGGTGGTCGCGGAAAGTCAGCGACATCGACCCGGAGAAGTCCTCGATCGGCGAGATCTCCTCGAAGATCTCTTCCAGGCCGGACTTGGTCGGGACGTTCTGTCCACTGTCCAGAGCAGCCTCGACGCGAGCCTTCCATGCGGCATTGCCGAGGAGCCAGTCAAAACTCTCGGTCTGCAGCGCGAGGAGGTTCGGAACCTCGAGGGGCTCCTTGATCTTTGCAAAGGAGATGCGCAGCGGGGCGGTGCTGGCACCGTTGTTCGTATTCGCGGTCGAGGCGTTGCGCGAGGCGGCCAAGAGGGGGTCCTTCCGAGGGCTCGGACTCACTACGCGCGTACCGGTCCCAAGCCGACACGGTGACAGTCGGTTCCTGATTCGACCGAATAAGGCCAGGTCAGAGACGATCAGTCATCGGTGCTCAAGCGAGGGCATGCCCCTGGTGACGGGCAGGAGGCAGCTAACAGGCAGCGCAAAGGGTCAGTGTAGCCAAACGGCACACTGATGTCCAGTCGGGGTTCTCAGAGACCCACGTTGCTCTCAACAGCTGTTCTCAACCTCTATGGCTAGCCCTTGCGCGTGGTGCGCTCTTCTTTACTGCCCGCTTCGCCCACGATCCATGCCTCGGATTCGGATCGATGTGACGACGCGTCCTGAGAATTGCGCGCCGCGTGCGGTTCGTCAAGGCCCCCCTGCGGGGACAAAGCCCCGAGGTCCTCACCCGACCGCCTCCCGGCGCCGGTCGGCCGCCCCCGAGAGGCAACGGCGAAGATCACCATACTCGTCGGCGCGGGAAGAGCAAGGCAGCCGCCTCGGGTACGCCGAAGGGCGACCACCCGGATGGGTGATCGCCCTTCGTGTGATGACGTCCGTGCCGTACGGCAGGAGGCGTCAGAAGGAGTCAGCAGACTCCCTGAGTCACTTGACCTCGACGGAAGCGCCGGCGGCCTTGAGGGACTCGGCAGCCTTCTCGGCGGCCTCCTTGGCGACCTTCTCGAGGACCGGCTTCGGGGTGCCGTCGACGAGGTCCTTGGCCTCCTTCAGACCCAGCGAGGTCAGCTCACGCACGACCTTGATGACCTGGATCTTCTTCTCGCCGGCGCCGGTGAGGATGACGTCGAACTCGTCCTGCTCCTCGGCGGCCTCGGGGGCAGCGCCACCGGCGGCGGGGCCGGCAACGGCGACGGCCGCGGCGGCGGTGACGTCGAACTTCTCCTCGAAGGCCTTCACGAACTCGGAGAGCTCGATGAGGGTCATCTCTTCGAACTGCGCGAGCAGGTCGTCCTGGGACAGCTTCGCCATGATGGCGTCCTTCCACTAATTCGGCAGGTGCCGGATGTACATGTAGGCGGGCGTACGTTCGGCCCGCTGCGACCGTCTCCCTAGTGGGCGGCGGTCATTGCGCGAGCCGAGTTACTCGGCACCGCCCTGCTCTTCGAGCTTGACGCGAAGCGCCTCCGCGGTGCGGACGAACTTCGACGGCAGCGCCTGGAAGAGCGAAGCAGCCTGAGACTGCTTGCCCTTGAAGGCACCGGCCAGCTTGCTGAGCAGAACCTCGCGGGACTCGAGGTCCGCAAGCTTCTTGATCTCATCGGCGGACAGCGCCTTACCGTCAAGGACACCGCCCTTGATGATCAGGTTCGGGTTCTCCTTGGCGAAGTCACGAAGACCCTTCGCCGACTCCACCGGGTCACCGGTGATGAAGGCAACCGCCGTCGGACCAGTGAACTGGTCGTCCAGCGAAGTGATCCCGGCCTCGTTGGCCGCAATCTTGGTCAGCGTGTTCTTCACCACGGCGTACTGGGCGTTCTCACCGAGCGAACGACGCAGCGTCTTGAGCTGCGCCACGGTGAGACCCCGGTACTCGGTCAGCACAGCGGCGTTCGAGCTGCGGAACTGGTCCGCGAGCTCGGCTACCGCGGCAGCCTTGTCGGGCCTTGCCATGAGCGTCGGCCTCCTTCCGGGTGATGAGGACCGCTCAGAAGGGGCCGGGAAAGACGAAACGCCCCGGCGCAGGCGCCAGGGCGTAGCTCGACCGAACGAATCCGGGAGCTTTCCACAGTCACCTGCGCAGGTCGCCCGTACTCAACGGATCCTTCGGTCACTGTCCCCTCTTGCGAGAGCACAGCAACGACCAGCGGTCTTTGGCTTCTGTAGGAGAGTACGCGACCGAAGTCGCGGCGAGCAAATCCGTCCCGCTCATCGCGGCGGGAGAGGCTCAGGACGCGCCCGCGCCCGCCCCCTGCTGCTGCTTCAGGAGCTCGGCGAAGTCGACCGTGTCCGAGGCCGGCGGCTGCTCGACGGAGACCTTCGTCCCGTAGTCGCTGTAGAACACCGTGGAGTTGAGCTCGCCGGTCTTCATCTGGCCGCGCTCGGTCTTCTTGACCAGCAGGTCGTTGTCGTCGACCCAGATGTCGACCGTCTCCGTGGTGATGCCGGCGTCGCTCAGCTGCTTCTTCAGCTGCTCCAGCTGGTCGGCGTCGAGCTCGGAGTTCTTCGCGGTCAGAGCGGCTACGTCGACGGTGCCGGAGTAGTGCGTGGCGGAGACGCCCCGTACGTCCTCCTTGCCGACCTTCTTGACGTCGCCGGAGGCCAGCAGCGACTTCACTCCCTGGTCGGGGGTGGTGTTCTGCATCTGCTGCTTCATCGCCTCGCCGGAGGCGCCCGCCATCTTGGCGAGGTCGGCGTAGCCGTAGTTGATCCAGTGCTTGCCGCCGGTCTGCTTCGCGAAGCCGTCGCCCATGTTGACGACGTAACCGTCCTTGAAGTACCGGGCCTGCATCGTGCCGGTGCCGCCGGACTGCTTCATGGCGTCCGCCATGCTGCCGCCGGTGTACGTGATCTCCATGGTGCCGGTGAGACCGTCGGTCCAGTCGATGACACCGGTCTGCTTCATGGACATGGTGGTGCCCATCTGAGTGGTGCCCTCGACCTTCGCCGAGTTCTCCCCACCGGTCTTCTTCTGTACGTCGAGCAGCGCGGCTATCGGGTCGGCCTTGACGACGCCGCTGCCCTGCTTGTCGCTCTTGTCGCTCTTGCCGCTGTCCGATCCGCTGCAGGCCGCGACCGACGTCAGCGCCGCTGCCGCCGCCACCGACAGACACACGCGTCGCACGGTACTGGTCCTCATGTCAGCTTCCACCCCTCGTTCGGCTCTGTCGGGGCCTCACGCTAACGCACGGGTCCGACAGAGCCTCCGGCAATACGGATACAAGGACGGGCCCCGCACCTCGAAAGGTTGCGGGGCCCGTCAATGTCACACGTGACGCGGCTTGCTGCCGAGCGCTGGGGCTCAGACGGCGGCCGGGTCCTCCTCGACGAGGAGGTTACGGGTGCGGTTGGCGTCCAGCGGGATGCCGGGGCCCATCGTGGTGGCCAGGGTGGCCTTCTTGATGTAGCGGCCCTTGGCGGCGGACGGCTTCAGACGGAGGATCTCCTCCAGCGCCGCTGCGTAGTTCTCCACCAGCTTGGTGTCGTCGAACGACGTCTTGCCGATGATGAAGTGCAGGTTCGAGTGCTTGTCGACGCGGAACTCGATCTTGCCGCCCTTGATGTCGTTGACAGCCTTCACGACGTCGGGGGTGACGGTGCCGGTCTTCGGGTTCGGCATCAGACCACGCGGACCGAGCACGCGGCCGAGGCGGCCGACCTTGCCCATGAGGTCCGGAGTGGCGACGACGGCGTCGAAGTCCAGACGGCCCTTCGCCACCTCGTCGATGAGCTCGTCGGCGCCGACGATGTCGGCTCCAGCGGCTTCCGCGGCCGCAGCACGGTCACCGGTCGCGAAGACCAGGACCCGGGCGGTCTTGCCGGTGCCGTGCGGGAGGTTCACGGTGCCACGGACCATCTGGTCGGCCTTGCGCGGGTCGACACCCAGGCAGAACGCGACCTCGACGGTGCCGTCGAACTTCGTGGAGGCGGTGTCCTTGGCGAGACGGACGGCCTCGAGCGGCGCGTAGTTGCGCGACCGGTCGACCTTGGCGTCCGCAGCGCGGAGGTTCTTGCTGCGCTTCACTTCTACTCCTGTTGGTTTCAGGGTGTGGAGTCGTGGTGCGGGCCAGCGCTTGGCCCTACCACTGAGGATGTGAGGGGCTGAATCAGCCTTCGACCGTGATGCCCATGGAACGGGCGGTGCCAGCGATGATCTTCGACGCGGCGTCGAGGTCGTTGGCGTTCAGGTCGGGGAGCTTCGTCGTGGCGATCTCACGGACCTGGGCAGCCGTCAGCTTGGCAACCTTGGTCTTGTGCGGCTCGCCGGAGCCCTTCTCCACGCCCGCGGCCTTGAGGATCAGCTTCGCGGCCGGCGGAGTCTTGGTCACGAAGGTGAAGGAACGGTCCTCGTAGACCGTGATCTCCACCGGCACGACCATGCCACGCTGCGACTCGGTCGCGGCGTTGTAGGCCTTGCAGAACTCCATGATGTTGACGCCGTGCTGGCCGAGCGCGGGGCCGACCGGCGGGGCCGGGTTGGCCGCACCGGCGTTGATCTGGAGCTTGATCAGCCCCGTGACCTTCTTCTTCTTGGGAGGCATTGCTCTCTCCGGGTCCTAGTGAGAGTGTTTCGCCGCCTTCCGGTCATCCGGATGGAGGCATACCGCACAACGATAACGGGTATAGCTGCGCGACCAAAAACCGAGCAGGTCAGACGGGCTTTGCAGCCGGTCTGACCTGCTCGGTAGGCATGTGTCCAGAGACTGGCGGAAAACCGCTAGTTCTTCTGGATCTGGTCGAAGCTGAGCTCGACCGGGGTCTCGCGGCCGAAGATCTCGACGAGACCCTTGACCTTCTTCGAGTCGGCGTTGATCTCGTTGATCGTCGCCTGCAGCGTCGCGAACGGGCCGTCGGTGACGGTGACCGAGTCGCCGACCTCGAAGTCGAGCACCTGAACCTCGACCTTGCGGGCCGGAGCCGGCTTGCCCTCGGCCTCGGCGGCCTCACGGGCGGCCTTCTCCTCGGCCTCCGGGGCGAGCATCTTGACGATCTCGTCCAGGGTCAGCGGGTACGGGTCGTAGGCGTTGCCCACGAAGCCGGTGACGCCGGGAGTGTTGCGGACGACGCCCCAGGACTCGTTCGTCAGGTCCATGCGCACCAGGACGTAGCCCGGGAGCTTGTTCTGGCGGACGTTCTTGCGCTCGCCGTTCTTGATCTGGACGATCTCTTCCTCGGGCACTTCGGCCTGGTAGATGAAGTCCTCGACGTTGAGCGAGACGGCGCGCTGCTCCAGGTTGGCCTTCACGCGCTTCTCGTAACCGGCGTACGTGTGGATGACGTACCACTCGCCGGGAAGGCCGCGCAGCTCGTCGCGCAGGGCGGTGACGGCGTCGACGGGCTCGGCCGGCTCGGCCTCTTCCTCGTCGTCCTCGTCGCTCTCGGATTCGGCGTCGGCCTCCGCGGCCTCTTCCTCGTCCTCATCCTCGACGTGCAGGGCGGCCTGCTCGGCGGGCTCACCTGCGGCGGCGTCGGCAGCTTCGGCCTGGTCCGGCTCCTCGGCGTCCGCCGCCTCGACGATGTCGAGCTCGTCCTCGGCGGACTCGAAGGCGCCCGCCGTCGGCTCGACGGCGTCGTTCAGGTTCGGGTCAGACACGGTGGCTGCTTCTTCCTGGATACAAATGGGTGGAACATGCGAAAGGGGCGCCCATGAGGCGCCCTCCGCGGGATCAGCCGAAGACGTACTTGATGACCCGCTGGAATCCGAAGTCAATCACGGTAACCAGACCGATCATGACGACGACGAAGACAATCACCACAGTGGTGTATGTCGTCAGCTGGCTGCGAGTCGGCCAGACGACCTTGCGCAACTCGGCGACGATCTGGCGGTAGAACAGCGCGAGACGGCCCAGAGGGCCCTTCTTTCCGCGCTTGCCGCCCTTCCGGGTCTTCTTCTTCGACTCGGGTACTTCATCCTCGGCATCAGGCATGTCGATGGAGCCCACGGCGTCCGTCACGCTTCTCACCTGATTCCGGGTCGTGGCCGTGCCGCGCCCGGTGGAGCCGCACGGCGGTGCATTGAAGTACGTACATGCGCACACATCCTGGCGAAGGAGTGTGTAGCAGGGCCGGAGGGACTTGAACCCCCAACCGCTGGTTTTGGAGACCAGTGCTCTACCAATTGAGCTACGACCCTTTGTGGTTTCCACCAACCTACCGCATCTCCCCGGATGCCCCGGGTGCAGGAACAGTGCGGCTGGTGAAGGCCAACGACAGGTGAGTGTACGTGTTCAGCGGCCCGGCGTCGAACAGATAGCTCCCGACCGCTCCTGGTCGCATGTTGTCCGCATGCTGTCCGAGTCGTGTCCGGTCCCTGAAACCGCTGCGCCGACAGGGATCACGGTCTGGAACCATGGGAGCCATGAGCGCTGCAACTTCCCCCTCCGAGCGCCGGGTCTCCGCCCGCATCGGTGCGATCTCCGAGTCCGCCACCCTCGCCGTGGACGCCAAGGCCAAGGCCCTCAAGGCCGCCGGCCGTCCGGTGATCGGCTTCGGTGCCGGCGAGCCCGACTTCCCGACCCCCGGCTACATCGTCGACGCCGCGGTCGAGGCCTGCCGTAACCCGAAGTACCACCGCTACACCCCGGCAGGAGGGCTCCCGGAGCTCAAGGCCGCCATCGCGGAGAAGACGCTGCGCGACTCCGGCTACGAGGTCGACGCCTCGCAGATCCTGGTGACCAACGGCGGGAAGCAGGCCATCTACGAGGCGTTCGCCGCGATCCTCGACCCGGGCGACGAGGTCATCGTCCCCGCCCCCTACTGGACCACCTACCCCGAGTCGATCCGGCTGGCCGGCGGTGTCCCGGTGGAGGTCGTGGCCGACGAGACCACCGGCTACCGGGTCTCCGTCGAGCAGCTGGAGGCGGCGCGCACCGAGCGCACCAAGGTCGTCCTGTTCGTCTCGCCCTCGAACCCGACCGGTGCCGTGTACAGCGAGGCCGACGCCGAGGCGATCGGACACTGGGCCGTCGAGCACGGCCTGTGGGTGCTGACCGACGAGATCTACGAGCACCTGGTCTACGGGGACGCGAAGTTCACCTCGCTGCCCGCGATCGTGCCCGAGCTGCGTGACAGGTGCATCGTGGTCAACGGCGTCGCCAAGACGTACGCGATGACCGGCTGGCGGGTGGGCTGGATCGTCGGTCCGAAGGACGTAGTCAAGGCCGCGACCAACCTCCAGTCGCACGCCACGTCCAACGTCTCCAACGTGGCCCAGGTCGCCGCGCTGGCCGCCGTCTCCGGGAGCCTGGACGCGGTCGCCGAGATGCGGACCGCCTTCGACCGGCGCCGGCGGACCATCGTGCGGATGCTCAACGAGATCGACGGGGTGCTGTGCCCGGAGCCCGAGGGCGCGTTCTACGCGTACCCCTCGGTGAAGGAACTGCTCGGCAAGGAGATCCGCGGCAGGCGCCCGGCCACCTCGGTCGAGCTGGCGGCGCTGATCCTGGACGAGGCCGAGGTCGCGGTCGTACCGGGCGAGGCCTTCGGCACGCCGGGCTACCTGCGGCTCTCGTACGCGCTGGGCGACGACGACCTCGTCGAGGGCGTCTCGCGGCTCCAGAAGCTGCTGGGCGAGGCCAAGTCCTAGTACGTCCCGCGTTCCCGTGGAGCGGCCCCCCGGCCCCGGCCGGGGGGCCGCTCGCGCGTTCGGGGGTCAACTCGATGGGGAAAGCGGCTACCGCTCGACCCCGGGTGTGCGGCAGGATCTTGGAATGGAGCGTGATGTACGGCTGTTGCCCAAGGCCCACCTGCACCTGCATTTCACCGGGTCGATGCGGCCGACGACCCTGCTCGAACTCGCCGACAAGTACGGCGTGCACCTGCCTGATGCCCTGACCGGCGGCGAGCCGCCGAAGCTGCGGGCCACGGACGAGCGCGGATGGTTCCGTTTCCAGCGGCTCTACGACATCGCCCGGTCCTGTCTCAGGTCCCCCGAGGACATTCAGCGGCTGGTCCGCGAGGCGGCCCAGGAGGACGTCGCGGACGGCTCGGGCTGGCTGGAGATCCAGGTCGACCCCACCTCGTACGCGCCGCTGCTCGGCGGGCTGATCCCGGCGATCGAGATCATTCTGGACGCGGTGGACAGCGCCTCGCGCGGGACCGGGCTGCCGATCCGGGTGGTGATCGCGGCGAACCGGATGAAGCATCCGCTGGACGCCCGGACGCTCGCCCGGCTCGCGGTGCGGTACGCGGACCGGGGCGTGGTCGGATTCGGGCTCTCCAACGACGAGCGCCGCGGGATGGCCCGGGACTTCGACCGGGCCTTCGCCATCGCCCGCGAGGGCGGTCTGCTGGCCGCGCCGCACGGCGGGGAGCTGTCCGGCCCCTCCAGCGTCCGGGACTGCCTGGACGACCTCGACGCGGCCCGGATCGGGCACGGCGTACGGGCCGCCGAGGACCCCCGGCTGCTGCGCACGCTGGCCGAGCGCCAGGTGACCTGCGAGGTCTGCCCGGCGTCGAACGTGGCGCTGGGCGTCTACGAGAAGCCCGCCGACGTACCCCTGCGCAAACTGTTCGAGGCCGGGGTGCCGATGGCGCTGGGCGCGGACGATCCGCTGCTCTTCGGTTCCCGGCTGGCCGCGCAGTACGACCTGGTGCGGCGCCACCACGCGTTCACCGACGAGGAGCTGGCGGAACTGGCCCGGCAGTCGGTCCGGGGCTCCGCCGCACCGGCTCCGGTGCGGGCGCAGCTCCTGGCGGGCGTCGACGACTGGCTGGCGAAGCCCGCGGGGTAGGTCTCCGGTTACGCCCCGACGCCGCGCATCAGCGTGCTCGCCAGGGACGCGGCGAACTCGTCGAGAGGCTGCGGCGGTTCTCCGCCCGCCGCGGCCTCGTAGGCGAAGGCGCGTTGCGCGCAGGCTCCCAGCAGCAGCGACGCGGCCGCGTAGGTGTCCGCGTCGGCGCGGACCCGGCCGGCCGCCTGTTCGGAGCGCAGATAGGCGTCCAGGCCCCTGATGGGCATGTGCGGGCCGGTACCGAGCTCCCGCATCGCCTCGTTGTGGCGTTCCTTGAGCCTGGGCTCGGCGTACAGCGAGGCGGCGATCGGGAAGCTCTGCTCGTAGAAGAGCGCGGCCTGGCGGGCGATCTCGGTGAGGTTCTGCTCGACGGTCCGCTCCCCCGCCCCGGGTGACACCACAAGCCGTTTCAGCAGCGGGTTGAGCCTGGGCAGCCGCTCCTTGAGCACGGTCACGAACAGCTCTTCCTTGCTCGCGAAGTGCTTGTAGAGCGCGGCCTCCGAGCAGCCCGCGGCCCTGGCGATCTCCTTGGTGGTGGCGCGGGCCAGGCCGATGGTGAGCATCAGCTGATGGGCGGCGTCGATGATGCGGACGCGGGCCGGCTTCTGCTCCATGCGTACTCCAACGAGGCTTGACGAGGTGGTGAGTATCCACTCACTCTAGGGGTGAGTGAATACTTACTCACCCTGGGAGGGTGCGCAATGAGGATCACGGTGTTCGGCGCCACGGGCGGCGTCGGTCAGGAGATCGTCCGTCAGGCGCTGGCGGCGGGCCACGAGGTGACGGCGGTGGTCCGCGACCCGGCGCGGCTGCCCGTCCCGCTCTCCGACGTACAGGTCCACACCGCCGCGCGCATGGACGATCCGGAGGCCCTGCGCGAGGCGGTCGCGGGCCGGGACGCGGTGCTCTCCGCGCTCGGCTCGCGCGGCCGGAAGGCGGACGGGGTCGCCGAGCGGCTCACCGGCTCGGTGCTGGCCGCGATGGAGGCGGAGGGGGTGCGGCGGCTGCTGGTGGTCAGCGCGGCCCCGGTCGGCCCCCGGCCGGCCGACGACCCGCTGCCGGACCGGCTGGCCCGCAAGGTGATCGGGGCGGTCCTCAAGGAGGTCTACGCGGACCTGACGCTGATGGAGGCCGCGCTGGCCCGGAGCGCGACGGACTGGACGTCCGTACGGCCGCCGAAGCTCACCGACGGGCCGCTGACGGGGAAGTACCGGACGGCCGTCGGCGGCACTCCACGCAGCGGCCGGACCATCTCGCGGGCGGATGTGGCGCACGCGATGCTGGCGCTGATCGACGACCCGGCGACGGTGAAGCAGGGCGTGGGCGTGGCGTACTGAGCGGGACGGGCCCGCCTTGCCCTGCCTTGCCCTGCCTTGCCCTGCCTTGCCCTGCCTTGCCCTGCCTACAGGCTCACGCCGACCGTCACCGGTTCGTTGACGAGCGTGACGCCGAATGCCTCGCGGACTCCGGCGACGACCTCGCGGGCGAGCGCGAGGAGGTCCTCGGTGGCCGCCTCGCCGCGGTTGGTGAGGGCGAGGGTGTGCTTGGTGGAGATGCGGGCCGGGCCGGTGCCGTATCCCTTGGTGAAACCGGCCTTGTCGATGAGCCAGGCCGCGGAGGTCTTGACGCGTCCCCCGTCCGCGGGGAAGGCGGGGGGCGTCGTCCCCGGGCCGAGCCGGTCCGCGGCGCGGGCGAGGAACGCCTCGTACTCCGCCTCCGTCAGGATCGGGTTGGTGAAGAAGGAGCCGGCCGACCAGGTGTCGTGGTCCTCCGGGTCCAGCACCATGCCCTTGCCGGCGCGGAGCCCGAGCACCGTCTCGCGGGCGGCCGCCGCGGGCACCCGCTCGCCCTGTTCGACGCCCATGGCACGGGCCGTCTCGGGGTACTTCAGCGGCGCGGACAGACCGCCCGCGTCCTCCAGCTCGAAACGGACCCGCAGCACCACGAAACGGTCGGGTTCGGCCTTGAAACGACTGTGCCGGTACGAGAACGCGCACTCGGCGTTCGGAATGGTGACCGTTTCCTCGGTGTGCCGGTCGTAGGCGACGACCTCCGTGATGGTGGAGGAGACCTCCTGACCGTACGCGCCGACGTTCTGGATCGGGGTCGCACCCGCGGAGCCCGGGATTCCGGCCAGGCACTCGATGCCCGCGAGACCGGCTTCGACGGTACGGGCCACGGCGTCCGTCCAGATCTCCCCGGCGGCGAGTTCCAGCGTCGTGCCGTCCAGCGCGAAGCCCTTGGTCGCGATGCGCAGGGCGGTGCCGTCGAAGCCCTTGTCGCCGATGACCAGGTTGCTGCCGCCGCCGATGACGAGGAGCGGGGTGCCGCTCCCGTCCGCCTCGCGCACGGCTTCGATCACCTCGGCGTCCGTCGTCGCCGTGAGGAGGCGGGTGGCGGGGCCGCCCAGCCGGAAGGTGGTCAGGGGGGCGAGGGGGGCGTCATGGAGTTCCTGCACGGGGACAAGGGTACGGTCCGCGCCCCCACCGCTCGGGCGGGGCACGGACCGTACGCGTGCGACCCGCGGCTCAGGCGGCGGCGCGGACGAGCTTCTCGGCCGCCGCAGGCTCCGGGGCCGGGGCGCTGCGGCGGCCCGGGATCAGCAGGGCGGCAAGGGCTGCCAGCGCCACCACACCGGAGCCGATCCACACCGCCGGAACGGTCCCGTCCGTGAAGGACTGCGCGGATTCGAAGCCGCCCTGCGAGGAGAAGACCGTGGCGAGCACGGCGATCCCGAGGGCTCCGCCGACCTCGCGCAGGGCGTTGTTGGCGCCGGAGGCGATGCCCTGTTCCTCGGGGCGGACGCTGGACATCACGAGGCTGGCGGCAGGTGCGAAGTAGAGGGCCATGCCGACGCCGCCGACGATCAGACCGGGCAACTGCGAGGCGTACGAGGCGTCGGGCCCGATGACCGTCGCGAAGAGCGCGAGGCCGGCCGACTGGAGGACGAGTCCGGCCACGACCACCGGGCGCCCGCCGAACCGGTCGGAGAGCATCCCCGCGACGGGTGCGACCAGCATCGGCATTCCGGTCCAGGGCAGCATCCGCAGGCCGGCCTCGGTGGGCGAGTAGCCCAGCACGCCCTGGAGGTACTGGCTGAGCAGGAAGATCGACCCGAACATGCCCAGGAACATCAGCATGCTCGCCATGTTGATCCCGAAGAACGCCCGGTCCCGGAAGAGCCGCATGGGCAGCATGGGGCGCTTCGCGCGGAAGCCGTGACGTACGAAGCCTGCGGTGAGCGCCCCGCCCACGATCAGCGAGGTGAGGACGGTGGGGCTGGTCCAGCCGTCGGAGTTGGCGTTGACCAGCCCGTAGACGATGCCGAAGAGCCCGCCGCTGACCAGGAGTGTGCCGGGTATGTCGAGCCGTGCGTCCGGGGCGTACGACTCGGTCAGGCGCAGCCGGGCCAGCGGCAGCAGGGCCAGGCCGACCGGGACGTTCAGCCAGAAGATCCACTGCCAGGACAGGTGCTCGGTGAGGCTGCCGCCGATCAGGGGCCCGCTGGCCACGGCCAGTCCGGTGACGGCGCTGAAGATGCCGAGCGCGGCGCCCCGGCGGGCGGGCGGCACGGCGGTGGTGAGCAGGGTGAGCGTCAGCGGCATCATGATCGCCGCGCCGACGCCCTGGACCGCCCGGAAGGCGATCAGTTCGTTGATCCCGGACGCGAGGGCGGCCGCGGCGGAGGCGCCGGTGAAGACGGTGAGCCCGGCGAGGAAGAGCCGGCGGCGGCCGAACCTGTCGCCGAGCGCCGCTCCGAGCATCAGCAGGACGGCGAAGGTGAGGGTGTAGGCGTTCACCGTCCACTCCAGCTCGGCGAGCTCACCGCCGAGGCTCTTGCGGATGGAAGGCAGGGCGGTGGTGACGACGAGGTTGTCGAGCGCCGCCATGAATCCGGCGACGCCAGTGATGACAAGGGCCCAGACCGCTCTCGAACGGCCTGCTGTGTGCTGGTTCACTGCTCCCCCTGAGGATTAGTTATCAATGACTAACTTGCCTGGGCAGAAAACCGGGCAGAGCCCGGGCCGCGCTGTTCAGCCGGTCGGCCTGGCCTCGTCGTAGAGCCCCGACCAGACCCGGTGGCCGGGCGGGAAGCCGAGCGAGGCCAACGTATTGATGAGCATTCCGAACGCCCAGAACGTCGTCGTTTCCTTGACGTCGGCGCCCAGGGTGAGATGGGTCTCGTCCCACATTTCCAGCCAGGCGGCACGCACCGCGTCGCCGACCTCGCGCTCCCCCGAGGCATCGGCACTCGCGACGGCCGCGTAGATCTGCATCTGCATCTGGAGCTTGTCGGGATCCTCGATGATGAGCCGCTGGTACGCGGCGGCCATCGCCCGCACCGCCTCCTCGCCCCCAAGTCCCTCGGCGGCCTCGGCGAAAACCTTGCGGGTGTCCGTGAGGCACCGCTCGACGGCCGCGAGGAACATGGCCTGCTTGCTGGGGAAGAGACGGAAGAGGTACGGCTGCGAGACACCCACACGCCTGGCGATCGCCTCGGTGGAGGTGGCGCTGTACCCGCCGCGGGCGAATTCGGTGATCGCCGCGCGGATGACGCTCTCGCGCCGTTCTTCTGCACTCATCCTTGCCATGCGACTAAGTTAGTGCTCAATTACTAACTTGGTCAACCGGTCTGCGTCCGCCCGGCATGCGTAAGGGGCACCGCCCATTGGACGGTGCCCCTTACGCCACGCTCGGCGGCCTCAGCCGAGCCGCACCACGGCGCGGGACATGCCCAGCACCTTCTTGCCCTCGTTCATGGCCGTCAGGTCCACCCGCACCTGCTTGTCGTCCAGCAGGGCGGCCACCTTGGCGCTGACCTCCACCAGTGCGCCGTCGTCGTCGTTCGGCACGACGACCGGCTTGGTGAACCGCACCCCGTACTCGACGACCGCACCCGGGTCACCGACCCAGTCCGTGACCACGCGGATCGCCTCGGCCATGGTGAACATGCCGTGCGCGATCACGTCCGGCAGTCCGACCTCGCGGGCGAACTTCTCGTTCCAGTGGATCGGGTTGAAGTCACCGGAAGCACCCGCGTACTGCACCAGCATCGCCCGGGTCACCTGGAAGGACTGCGCCGGCAGCTCCGTACCGACCTCGACCGACTCGTATGCGACCTTCGCCGTCATCACGCCTCCTCGGCGGCGCGCGCCACCAGCTTCGTCCACGCGGTCACGACGTGCTCACCGGACTCGTCGTGGACCTCGCCACGGACGTCCAGGATGTCGTTGCCCGCCAGGGACTTGATGGCCTCGATCGTCGAGGTGACCGTCAGCCGGTCCCCCGCCCGCACGGGACGCACATAGGCGAACTTCTGGTCGCCGTGCACCACCCGGCTGTAGTCCAGACCCAGCTGCGGGTCGTGGATCACCTGCCCGGCCGCCTTGAACGTGATGGAGAAGACGAACGTCGGCGGCGCGATCACATCGCTGTGGCCGAGCGCCTTGGCCGCCTCGGGATCGACGTACGCCGGATTCGGGTCGCCCACCGCCTCGGCGAACTCACGGATCTTCTCCCGGCCGACCTCGTACGGCGGGGTGGGCGGATAGGTCCGCCCCACGAAGGACTGGTCGAGCGCCATGGGCTCGCTACCTCCTGATGAAAGATGAACAGGCCGAAGAAATGATGAACAGGCCGAAGGACAGCCTTCATACAACGACACGAGGCCGCCCCCAATGGGGACGGCCTCGTGTACGAGCCTGTTTCAGCGCGTTTCGCGGTGCGCAGTGTGCGAGTTGCAGCGCGGGCAGTGCTTCTTCATCTCAAGACGGTCCGGGTTGTTACGCCGGTTCTTCTTGGTGATGTAGTTCCGCTCCTTGCACTCCACGCAGGCCAGCGTGATCTTCGGGCGGACGTCGGTGGCAGCCACGTGAGTGCTCCTTGGACGGACGGATGGACGGATGAACGCAAAAAAGAGTAGCCGATCGAAGGACCGACCCCACAATCGGCTACCGTAAGTAGCGGTGACCGGACTTGAACCGGTGACACAGCGATTATGAGCCGCTTGCTCTACCGACTGAGCTACACCGCTTTGATGACGAGTCCCCCCGCCGAAGCGGGGTTTCCCGATCACCAGAGCCCCAATGCGGAATCGAACCGCAGACCTTCTCCTTACCATGGAGACGCTCTACCGACTGAGCTATTGGGGCGAGCGATGAAGACATTACACGGTCTCTCGCCGATCGCCCAAATCCGTTTCGGGCCCCCATCCGGAGCCCTTGATCGACGCCCCGCCGATCCCTTGATCGAGAGCCCCCGGGACCGCCCGTCGGCCGCCTGAGCAGCGCCTCGGTCTCCCCGTCGGGCACCACTGTCACGGTCGTACACACCCGCCCCACACGTCCCCGGAGCCACACCGGTACGACTATTCCGCTCCTCCTCGAACCGGGCCGAACACGCCCCTAGGCTCGACTCACTCTGCGTGATCTTGTCCCCATTCCCTGGAGCGCGATGCCCGACAGCCAGCCGTGGCAGCCGGACGACCATGCCGCCGACGCGGCCGGTGCGGCCGGCAGCCCGGACACCGCCGCCCCGGCCGGCCTGGTGCTCTGCGGCGCCCGTCTCACCGACGGCCGTGTCGTGGACGTACGGCTCGGCGGCGGCCGCATCGAGGCCGTCGGCACGGCGGGCAGTCTGGCCGCACCCGGTCCGCGGCTGGACCTGCGCGGCTATCTGCTGCTCCCCGCCCCCGCCGAACCCCACGCCCACAGCGACACCGCGCTCACCGCCGACGACGCGGGCCCCGGCGTCCCGGGCCCGGCGTCGCACCGCCCGGAGGACATCCGGCGCCGCGCCACCGAGGCCGCCCTGCTCCAGCTCGGCCACGGAGCCACGGCGCTGCGCTCGCACGTGCGGATCGGGGACGTCCAGGGCCTCGCCCCGCTCGAAGCCGTACTGCAGGCGCGCCGCTCGCTGCGCGGACTGGCCGACCTGACCCCGGTCGCGGTTCCCCGGCTGCTCACCGGCGTCGCGGGCGCGGGCAACCTGGCCATGCTGCGCGAGGCGGTGAAGATGGGGGCCGGTGCGGTCGGCGGCTGCCCGGACCTCGATCCGGACCCGGCGGGGTACGCGGAGGCCGTGCTGGAGGTCGCCGCGGAGCAGGGCTGCCCCGTCGACCTGCACACGGACAGCGACGACCCGGCCCGGCTCGGCCGGCTGGCCGCCATGGCCGGAGGGCTGCGGACCGGCGTCTCGCTCGGCCCGTGCGCCGGCCTCTCCCGGCTTCCCCCGCAGGCCGCGGCCCGCGCCGCCGACCAGCTGGCCGCGGCCGGGGTGACGGTGATCTGCCTCCCCCAGGGCGGCTGCTGCGGCGTGGAGGGCCGGGGCACCGCACCCGTACGGCTGCTGCGGTCGGCCGGGGTGCGGGTCGCGGCGGGCAGCGGGGCGCTGCGTGACCTCGCGAACCCCGTGGGCCGCGGTGATCCGCTGGAGGCCGCCTACCTGCTGGCCTCGCAGCACGGGCTGCCGGCCGCGGAGGCTTACGAGGCGGTGTCCTCGGCCGCCAGGACGGCGATGGGGCTGCCCGGGGTCAGGGTCGAGGCGGGCTTCCCGGCCGAGCTGCTCGCGGTGCGCGGGGAGCAGCTGCCGGGGGTGCTCTCGCTCGCCTGCAGCCGGGTCGTGGTGCATCGCGGCCGGGTGGTGGCGCGGACGAGCGCGGTGCGCGAGTACTGCGACTCCGAGACCGTCGTCGCCCTCGGTCTGCCGCGCCAGGGGAGAACGGATTCCGGTTCCTGCGGCGGGCCCTGAGCGCGGCGGCCCGCCGCGGCGTACGGTCGTGACCATGCGCATTGTCATCGCAGGTGGACATGGTCAGATCGCGCTGCGGTTGGAGCGGCTGCTCACCGCGCGCGGGCACGAGGCCGTCGGCGTCATCCGCAACCCGGACCAGGGCAAGGACCTCCGGGACGCGGGTGCCGAGCCGGTGGTCCTGGATCTCGAATCCTCCTCCGCGCAGGAGGTGGCCGAGGTGCTGCGCGGCGCCGACGCGGTGGTCTTCGCGGCCGGCGCGGGCCCCGACAGCGGCGCGGAACGCAAGGAGACGGTGGACCGCGGGGCGGCGGTGCTGCTCGCCGACGCCGCCGAACTGGCGGGCGTACGGCGCTACGTCGTGGTCTCGTCGATGGGCGCCGACCCCGACCACCCGGGCGACGAGGTCTTCGACGCGTATCTGCGGGCCAAGGGGGCGGCGGACGCGTATGTGCGCTCCAGGACCGGGCTCGACTGGACGATCCTGCGCCCCGGCATGCTGACGAACGACGCGGGCACGGGGACGGTCCTGCTGACCGCGTCGACCGGCCGCGGTCCGGTGCCGCGCGACGACGTGGCGGCGGCGCTGCTGGAGCTGCTGGAGACCCCGGCGACGGCGGGGCTGACGCTGGAGCTCATCTCGGGGAACGTGCCGGTGGCGGTCGCGGTGAAGGACATCGCGGGGAACTGACCGCCGTACGGCCGTCGAGAGCCGTACGCGGGTGCCGCGGGTCCCGGCGGTCAGTCGCGCGGTGCCGGGCGGACGGAGACGCCGTTGCGCTCCAGCAGCGCGGCGGTGACGCCGTCGCCGTCGCGTAGCTCGCCGGTGAACGTACCGTCATAGACCGTTCCGCGCCCGCAGGAAGGGCTGCGCGCCATCAGCAGCGCCTCGGTGCATCCGGCCCGGCGCGCGGCCGCCAGAGCCCGTTCTGCGCCGTCCACGAACTCGTCGGTCACGTCGTGCCCGGTGTCGTCGACGACCCGGGCCCGGCCGTCCAGCACGTCGTGGCCGTCACCGCCGACGATCTCGGCGGGGCGGCGCGGGGTGGGCAGTCCGGCGGAGACCTCGGGGCAGAAGGCCACGGGGCGGCGGTCGCCGATGGCCGCGGTCACAGCGCCGGAGGCCTTGCCACGGCCGTCGAAGCGGCAGGGCACGCCCTGCAGGCAGGCACTGACCAGTACGGATTCCACGTCCACGGCCCCTCGCAGCAGAAAACAAAGAAGGCCCCTGTCCTGAGACAGGGGCCTTACCATGTGGCGGCGCCAGGGTTCGAACCTGGGTAGGCTGAGCCGGCAGATTTACAGTCTGCTCCCTTTGGCCACTCGGGCACACCGCCAGGGATTGCTGCCTTCGAGAACCGCTTTTCGGCGGCGCTCCGTGGCAACGACGTAAACGATACCCGATGCCCGGGGGTGCTTCGCCACCGGATTGATCAGCGGCCCGATCGGGTGCGGGTGGCTAGGCTTTGATCGGCGTCGCGGGGCCGTCAGGCCCGTTGCCGCCCTTATGCACCGCGTTCCCGAACCCCCGATACAAGGAGCCACACGTCATGGCCGACTCCAGTTTCGACATCGTCTCGAAGGTCGAGCGGCAGGAGGTCGACAACGCCCTCAACCAGGCCGCCAAGGAAATCTCGCAGCGTTACGACTTCAAGGGCACCGGCGCCTCGATCTCCTGGTCCGGCGAGAAGATCCTCATGGAGGCGAACGGCGAGGAGCGGGTCAAGGCGATCCTCGACATCTTCCAGTCCAAGCTGATCAAGCGGGGCATCTCGCTGAAGTCGCTGGACGCTGGCGAGCCGCAGCTGTCCGGCAAGGAGTACAAGATCTTCGCCACGATCGAGGAGGGCATCTCCCAGGAGAACGCCAAGAAGGTGGCGAAGATCATTCGCGACGAGGGCCCGAAGGGCGTCAAGGCGCAGGTCCAGGGCGATGAGCTGCGGGTCAGCTCGAAGAGCCGGGACGACCTGCAGGCCGTACAGGCGCTGCTGAAGGGCCAGGACTTCGACTTCGCCGTGCAGTTCGTGAACTACCGGTAGGTCCCGCCCTTCGCCGGAGTGCGGAGCGGGACACACCGCTCCGCACCCGGGGTGCGATGTCCGAAAACCGCCGGTCATGGCGGAGCGGGGCACGCAGACTTGTCCATGTCGGGCGGCGATCCGGTCGGGCCCCGGCATGAAGTGCAGGAAAGGGACGAGTCATGACCATGTACGCAACGGTCGACAGCCCGCTGGGTGAACTGCTGCTGGTCGGCGAGGAGACCACCGGCGGGGTGGCGCTCGCCTCGCTCTCGCTGCCCGGCCAGAAGGGCGCCGCGGTCGTCCAGGACGGATGGGTCCGCGCACCGGAGGCGCTCGCGGGTGTCGCCGCTCAGCTGCGGGAGTACTTCGCGGGCCGGCTGACCCGCTTCGACATCGAGTGCACGGACGGCGTGGGCACCGACTTCCAGCGCCGGGTGTGGTCCGCCCTGGACGCCGTCCCCTACGGGGAGACCGTGTCGTACGGGCAGATCGCCGAGCGCGTCGGCAGCCCGGGGGCGGGCGTACGGGCCGTGGGTACGGCGATCGGGCGCAATCCGCTGCTGGTCGTGCGGCCGTGCCATCGGGTGATCGGCTCGGACGGGGCACTGCGGGGTTACGCGGGCGGCCTGGAGCGCAAGGAGCGGCTGCTGCGGCTGGAAGGCGCCTCGGCGGTGCGCTGAGATGACCGGACTCTTCCCGAGGCCTCGCGCCGTCGTCGCGCCGGGGGCCGTGCATGTGCCCGAGTGGCTGTCGCCGGAGCGGCAGCGGGAGTTGGTGGCGGCCTGCCGGGAGTGGGCGCGCGGGCCGGTGCCGCTGCGGCACACGGTCCTGCCGGGCGGCGGGGTGATGTCCGTACAGACGGTCTGTGTGGGGTGGCACTGGCAGCCGTACCGGTATTCGCGTACGGCCGACGACGTGAACGGGGCGCGGGTGGCCGAGTTCCCCGACTGGCTGGCCGAATTGGGCCGCGAGGCGCTGGTGGCGGCGTACGGGGACGAGAGCCCGGTAGGGACGTACGCGCCGGACACCGCGCTCGTCAACTTCTACGACGGGGCGGCGCGCATGGGCATGCACCAGGACAAGGAGGAGCGGTCCGGTGCTCCGGTGGTGTCGCTCAGCATCGGCGACACCTGTGTCTTCCGCTTCGGTAACACGGAGAACCGTGGAAGGCCCTACACGGATGTGGAGTTGGCCTCCGGCGATCTGTTCGTCTTCGGCGGGCCGTCGCGGTTCGCTTTCCACGGCGTGCCGAAGGTCTGCCCCGGTACCGCCGATCCCGCGACGGGGATGAGCCGTGGCCGGCTCAATCTGACCCTGCGCGAGACCGGGCTGGGCACCTTCGGGGCGGACGGGCGTCAGTGGCGTTCGCGGGAGTTCCCGAACAGCAGCCGGTAGGCGATCAGCAGGACCAGTGAACCGCCGATGGCGGCGACCCAAGTGGCCATGTCGAAGAAGTCGTTGGATATGGGGCGGTCGAGGAAGCGCGACGATATCCAGCCACCGAGAAAGGCGCCGACGATCCCGATGAGGGTGGTGCCGACCAGGCCGCCCGGGTCGCGGCCCGGCAGCAGGACCTTGGCGATGACTCCGGCCACCAGCCCGAGAATGATCCATCCGATAATGCTCATGCGTGCGAACCTACCCGTCACTCGTTCCTGGAATCCAAGACGCCCGCGCCGGTCGGGCGGTTGCCTGCGGGGCCTGTGAACGGGCTGTGCGTCCGGACCTGCGGGCAGGCTTTCGAGCGGCGCGGGCGGACTTGCGGGCGGACTTGCGCAGGGCCGCGAGCAACTGCCCGGTGCCGTTCCTGCGTTCATGGTTGTTGACGGCACTGGCGGTGGGGCGGGGCCGAAGGGGGACGGGCCGATCGCCTGCGCCCCCGGTCACTCCATGGGCCCGCTCCGGTTACTCCTGTCCGTGACCAGGGCTGATACTGACCATGCAGGGCGATGACGGGAAACCCCGGAAGGCGAGTGACCATGAAGCTCATACAGCTGATCCTGAACATCCTGTGGGTGGTGTTCTGCGGATTCTGGATGGCCCTCGGCTACCTCCTCGCCGCGATCATCTGCTTCGTGCTGATCGTGACGATTCCGTTCGGCATCGCTTCCCTCAGAATCGCCGGTTACGTGCTGTGGCCGTTCGGGCGCACGACCGTGGAGCGGCCCGACGCGGGGGCGCCCTCCTGCGCCGGCAACGTGATCTGGCTCGTCTTCGCCGGGTGGTGGCTGGCGCTGGGGCACCTGATCACCAGCATCCCGCTGTTCGTGTCGATCATCGGGATCCCCTTCGGCTGGGCGAACCTGAAGATGATCCCGATCTCGCTCATGCCGCTGGGCCGCGAGATCGTCCCGAGCGACGAGGCCTTCGGAGCCCGCTGAGAGCTGAGTGGCAGCGGGCCGAGGGCCAGAGAGCCGGAGGCCTCAGGAGCGGAGGCCTCCGGATGCCTCAGGAGCGGGGGCCGGCCATCTGCTCCAGCCGGGCGATGCGCTCCGCCATCGGCGGATGCGTGGAGAACAGCTTGGACATGCCCTGGCCGGGGCGGAACGGATTCGCGATCATCATGTGGCTCGCGGTCTCGATCCTCGGCTCCGGTGGCAGCGGCAGCTGTTTCGTTCCTGCGTCGAGCTTGCGCAGGGCACTGGCCAGGGCCAGCGGGTCGCCGGTCAGCTGGGCGCCGGAGGCGTCCGCCTCGTACTCACGGGAGCGGCTGACGGCCAGCTGGATGACGGAGGCCGCGATCGGGCCGAGGATCATGATCATCAGCATCCCGAAGATGCCCGGTCCGTCGTCGTCGTTGGACCGGCCCACCGGGATCAGCCAGGCGAAGTTGACCAGGAACATGACGACGGAGGCGAGCGCTCCGGCGACGGACGAGATCAGGATGTCCCGGTTGTAGACATGGCTCAGCTCGTGTCCCAGGACGCCGCGCAGCTCCCGCTCGTCCAGGATCTGCAGGATGCCCTCCGTGCAGCAGACCGCGGCGTTGCGCGGATTGCGTCCGGTGGCGAAGGCGTTGGGGGCCTGCGTCGGGGAGATGTAGAGCCGTGGCATGGGCTGGCGGGCGGCGGTGGAGAGCTCGCGGACCATGCGGTAGAGCTGTGGCGCCTCGAATTCGCTGACGGGGCGGGCCCGCATGGCCCGGAGCGCCAGTTTGTCGCTGTTCCAGTACGCGTAGGCGTTGGTGCCGACGGCCACGAGTAGCGCGACGATCAGACCCGTACGTCCGAAGAAGCTTCCGATGACGATGATGAGTGCGGACAGTCCCCCGAGGAGTACGGCGGTTCTCAGCCCGTTGTGCCGGCGGTGCACGGTACGCCCTCCAAGTGGTGCGGCAGGGGAACCCTTTGCTTGGTGGTCTCCACTCCCCCAGTGGAGCCTCCCGTACCGGTCAACGCCAGGCGAGAGGAGCTAGTTCCCTTGTGCGCACCGCCGCAGGGCCGGGCCTGTCCGGCGCTTGGGGCCGGATCAGGCTCTGGGCCGTACGGGTCAGTGGCTGTACGTGTGCCGGCCGGCCCCGGCTCGGCTCAGCGCTGGGCGGGGAGCCCGGCGACTTCGAGGGCTGCGGGGTCCGGCTTGATCTCGCTGGTGCAGTGGGCGCAGCGGGAGGCGATGGCCGGGATCTCGGTGTAGCAGCGGGGGCAGTCGCGCATGGCGGCCTTGATGTCGAGCTTCTCCGCCTTGGTGAAGCGGGCCTGGACCTTCGCCATGGGCACGACGACGCAGAAGTAGAGAACGGCGGCGGTGATCAGGAAGGCGATGGCGGCCGCGAGGAACTTCCCGTACGGGAAGATGGTGCCCTCGACCGAGAACTCCGCCGAGCTGAAGTCACCGACGGAACCGGTGGCGAGGCCGATCAGCGGGGTGATGAAGGCCGTGCTGAATCCGGTGACGACCGCGGTGAACGCCGCTCCGACAGCCAGTCCGATGGCCATGGAGATGACGTTTCCGCGCAGGATGAAGTCCTTGAACCCGTTCAGCACTGCTCTTGCTCCTCTGGAATTGCCTACGTGTGGGGGGCGTGCGGGCAAGACCTTGCCCTGTACGGGCCGTTCCGGGCAAACCGATCTTCGGTATGTCAGAAGAGATTGACGGCGGCGAACCGGAGGACCGTCTGCGGGGCGCCCGAGAGCACCACGCCCGCCACGGCCGTGAGCGCGATCGCGGCGGTGAGGGATGCCGGGACTCGGTGCCTGGTGGGAGCGGGTGCGGCCGTCTCCGGCCGGGTCTCGTCGCGCGGCTGTGCCGGGGCTTCTCCCGGGGCCGCTGCCGTGGACTCCGCGGGGGCGCGGAAGAGTGTCGCGGTCCACTGGAGGTAGTAGTAGAGCGCGATCACCACGTTGACGGCCATGACGACGGCGAGCCAGCCGAGTCCGGCGTCGACGGCCGCGGAGAAGACCGTGACCTTGGCGAAGAGGCCGATGATGCCGGGCGGCAGGCCGGCCAGGCAGAGCAGGAAGAAGGCCATCGCCAGGGCGGCGAGGGGGCGGGTGGCGTACAGGCCGCGGTAGTCGGTGAGCCGGTTGCCGGGGCTGGTACGGGCGACCAGGGCGGCGACCGCGAAGGCCCCGAGGTTCACGACGGCGTACATGAGGGCGTACGCGACGGTGGAGCCGATGTGCTCGTCGCTGGAGTACGCGGCGGCGGCGATCGGCACCAGGAGGTAGCCGGCCTGGCCGACGGACGACCAGGCGAGCAGCCGTACGGCGCTGCGGGCCCGGCCGGCGTTCTGGCGCAGCGCGGCGACGTTGCCGATCGTCATGGTGAGCGCGGCGAGGACGGCGAGGGCCGGTCCCCAGACGTCGGCGTACGCCGGGAACGCGATCACGGTGACGAGGATGAGACCGGAGAAGCCGACCGCCTTGCCGACGACCGAGAGGTAGGCGGCGATCGGCAGGGGGGCGCCGACGTAGGTGTCGGGGACCCAGAAGTGGAAGGGCGCGGCGGCGGTCTTGAACGCGAAGCCGACCAGGGTGAGGACGACACCCGCCTTGGCGAGGGTGTCCAGCTGACCGGGTACGTCGTCGAGCCGGGAGGCGATCTCGGTGAGGTGCAGGGTGCCGGTGGTCGCGTACACGAAGCTGACGCCGAGCAGCATGACGGCGGTCGCGACGACGGAGGAGAGGAAGAACTTCAGCGCCGCCTCGGAGGACCGCCGGTCGCCGCGCTTGATGCCGACGAGGGCGAACGCGGGCAGTGAGGCGACTTCGAGGGCGACGACGAGGGTGGCGAGGTCGCGGGCGGCGGGCAGGAGTGCGGCGCCGGAGGCGGACGACAGCAGCAGGAACCAGAACTCGCCGGCGGGGAGTCTGCGGGTGTCGCCGAACGAGAGCAGGGCGGTGAGCAGGGCGCCGACGAGCACGAGGGCCTGGATGACCAGGGCGAAGTGGTCTGCGGTGTAGCTGCAGGCACCGGCGCCGCCGGATCCGGTGGCCGCCTCGTTGAGGCAGAAGGTGGAGCGGTCGCCGGCGCGCAGTGGGACGAGGAGGGCCAGGGCGGCGACCAGCCCGACGATGGTCAGCGTGCCGAGGAGCGGCTTGCGGTGCTCGGGCAGGAAGAGGTCGGTGACCAGGACGATCAGGGCCATGGCCGCGACGACGACCGGGGGTGCGATCGCGAGCCAGTCGACGGACTGGATGAGGCTGGTGGTGTTCTCGGCCGCGGTGGTGACGAGTTCCGGGGTGACGACGCCCCGGGTGACGACGGCTGGGGTCACGACTTGCCTCCTGCGAGGAGCTTCTGCACGGCCGGGTCGGTGAGGCCGAGAAGGGCGGCGGGCCACAGACCGGCGAGGACGGTGAGCGCGACGAGCGGGGTCCAGGCGGCGAACTCGTACGTCTGGACATCGGCGAGCTGCGGCTCTTCGCGCTTCTCGCCCATGCAGACCCGGCGTACCACCATGAGCATGTACGCGGCGGTGAGCAGGGTGCCGAACGCGGCGATCGACATGAAGGTGAGGAAGGCCGGGCGGCTGAGGCCGTCGGCGGGGTCGAAGGAGCCGAACAGGGCGAGCATCTCGCCCCAGAATCCGGCGAGCCCCGGCAGTCCCAGGGAGGCGACGGCGGCGAAGGCGAGCAGGCCGCCGAGGCGGGGGGCCCGGCCGTAGAGCGCGGCTCCGGTGGCTCCGGAGAGGGTGTCGAGGTCGGCGGTGCCGTACCGGTCCTTGACCGCGCCGACCAGGAAGAACAGCAGGCCGGTGATGAGGCCGTGGGCGATGTTGGCGAAGAGCGCGCCGTTGACTCCGGTGGGCGTCATGCTCGCGATGCCGAGGAGCACGAAGCCCATGTGGCCGACGGAGGAGTACGCGATCAGGCGCTTGAGGTCGCCCTTGGATCCGGGGCGGACCAGCGCCAGGCAGGCCAGCGATCCGTAGATGATGCCGACGACCGCGAAGGCGGCGAGGTACGGCGCGAAGGTGTGCATCCCGTCGGGGGTGATGGGGAGCAGGATGCGGACGAATCCGTACGTGCCCATCTTCAGCAGGACGCCCGCGAGCAGGACCGAGCCGACGGTCGGGGCCGCGGTGTGGGCGTCCGGCAGCCAGCTGTGCAGCGGCCACATCGGGGTCTTCACGGCGAGCCCGATGCCGATCGCGAGAACTGCGATGACCTGCACGGACGAGGTGAGCCCACGGCCGTTGTCAGTGGCGAGTGCCACCATGTCGAAGGTGCCGCTCTTCAGTCCGATGAGGAGCAGGCCCAGCAGCATGACGACCGAGCCGAGCAGCGTGTAGAGGATGAACTTCCAGGCGGCGGCCTGCTTCTTCGCACCGCCCCAGCGGGCGATGAGGAAGTACATCGGGATGAGCACCATCTCGAACGCCAGGAAGAACAGCAGCAGATCAAGGACGGCGAAGGTCGCGAGGGTGCCGGACTCCAGGACGAGCAGGAGTGCGACGAAGGCCTTCGGGGAGGGGCCTTCGGGCATTTTGAAGAAGCTGTAGAGCGCGCAGAGGAAGGTCAGCAGCGCGGTCAGTACGAGAAGGGGGAGCGAGATGCCGTCGATGCCGAGATGGATGCGGACGTCGAGCGCCGGGATCCAGCTGATGTCGGTGGTGGCCTGCATCTTCGACGGGTGGTCGTGGTCGAAGCCCGCGGCGAGCACGATCGCGGCGACGAGGATCGCGCCGGTGACGGTCACGCCGTGGCGGAGCACGGCCTGGTCGGGGTCCTTTCCCTTCAGCCCGGGCGGGGCCGGCAGAAGGGCGGCGACGGCACCGACGAGCGGGATGACGACGATGAACGCGAGAAGGACCTGCATCACGGATTCACTGATATCGATCACGGCTCACGACCCGGCGTTGACGTTGGCAAAGACGACGGCGGCGATCGCCAGGACCAGCGAACCGGCGAGCAGTGCGCTGAGGTAGGTCTGCACGTTGCCGGTCTGCGCACGGCGGACGGCGGCGCCGAGTCCGCGTGCGACGGCTCCGGAGCCGCGTACGTAGGTGTCGACGACCTCGCGGTCCAGGAAGCGGACGAGGCTCGCCGCGGCCTGGACGGGGCGGACGAACAGTGCCGTGTACAGGGCGTCGAGGTGGAAGCCCGCGGCGGCCGGGCGGTGCAGCGGGCCGAGCAGCAGGCGGCCGGGGTCGGCCGGGTCGGGGGCGTCCCCGGCGGTTCCGTAGGCGGCGGTGTGTGCCGTCATGGCCTGGGCCTCGACGAGGGCGGGTTCGGCGTCGGGGTGCGCGACGACGGTGCCGACGGGGGTGCGGGCGGCGAGCGCCGAGGTGTGGCGCCAGGCGCCGTAGGTGACGAGGCCGCCGACCAGGCCGGCACCCGTGGAGAGGACGGCGGTGGTCACGGACGGGGTGAGGGCGTGTCCGTCGAACCAGTCGGTGATCGTGCCGACGGTCAGCCCGAAGGCGATGGTCGGGACGGCGAGCACCCAGAGGACGGCGGTCATCGCGACGGGCTGCCTGCCGTGGTCCGGGGCCTCGGCACCGCGGCCCCGGAAGGCGAGGAGCCAGAGGCGGGTGGCGTAGGCGGCGGTGAGGACGGCGGCGAGCAGTCCGGCGACGAGCACGGTCCAGCCGGCGGCGGCCGGGGCGACGTGCCGGTCCCCGAGCGCGGTGTGCTCGGCGGCTACGAGGACGGCTTCCTTGGAGAAGAAGCCGGCGAACGGAGGGATGGCGGCGAGCGCGAGCAGGGCGACGGTCATCGTCCAGTAGGCGTCCGGGACGCGCTTCGTCAGCCCGCCCATGCGGGACATGGCGGCCAGTGAGTTGGTCCCGGCGGCGTGGATGACGACGCCGGCCGCGAGGAAGAGGACGGCCTTGAACGCGCCGTGGGACAGGAGGTGGAAGACGGCGGCCCCGCGATCGCCGACGGCCAGGGCGCCGGCCATGTAGCCGAGCTGACCGATCGTCGAGTAGGCGAGGACCCGCTTGATGTCGTCCTGGGCGAGGGCGGCGAGTCCCGAGCCGATCATCGTGATCGCGGCCATCACGGCGAGTACGACGAGGGCGGCGCCGGACTCGGCGAAGACGGGGAGGAGCCGGGCCACGAAGTAGATGCCGGCGGCGACCATCGTCGCGGCGTGGATGAGCGCGGAGACGGGGGTGGGGCCGGCCATCGCGTCGGGCAGCCAGGTGTGCAGGGGGAACTGCGCCGACTTGCCGGCGACGCCCGCGAGGAGCAGCAGCGCGATCAGCGTGGGGTGGTCCAGGCCGCCGTTGGCGACGGCGCCCAGGATGCCGGTGATGCGGAAGGTGCCGGTGTCGGCGGCGAGCGCGAACAGGCCGATCAGGAAGGGGACGTCGCCGAGCTTGGTGACCAGGAAGGCCTTGAGGGAGGCGGCGCGGGCTTCGGGCGTCTCCCAGTAGTGGCCGACGAGGAAGTACGAGCAGATGCCCATGATCTCCCAGCCGACCAGCAGCACCATCAGGTCGCCGGAGTAGACGACGAGCAGCATCGCGGAGGTGAAGAGGGAGACGAGGGCGGCGTACGAGGGGTAGCGGGGGTCGTCGCGCAGATAGGCGGTCGAGTAGATCTGCACACAGGTGGCGACGAGTCCGACCAGCACGGCGACGAGGACGGCGAAGCCGTCGAGGTGCAGGGCGAGGTCGATCGGGACCGAGCCGGTGGGGGTGAGCTGGGTCGCGGCGTCGATGGCCCGGCCGCCGCCCTGGCGGGCCGCGACGACGGCCGCGATGACGGCCGCGGCGAGGGTGGGCAGTACGGCGAGGGGCCGTACGAAGCCGGGGGCGGTGCGTCCGAGCAGGAGGCCGGCCGCGGCGCCCAGGAACGGGAGGAGGGGGACGAGGACGGCGAGGGTCGTGGTGGTCACGCGGTGGCCTCTGCCTTCTTTGCCTTCCCTGCCGCAGCAGTGGCCTGGTCTTCGGTGCCTGTGCCGGACTCGTCGTCCGGGAGGGCTTCGGCGGCGTCGGTCTCGGCGGTGTCGCGGAGCCGGTCGATGTCCGAGCTGCCGCGGTTGCGGTACACGGCGAGAACGATCGCCAGACCGATGCCGATCTCGGCCGCCGCGATGGCGATGGTGAAGAGGGTGAGGGCCTGGCCGGAGTGCAGGGCGTCACGGAGCCAGACGTCGAAGGCGACCAGATTGAGGTTGACGGCGTTGAGCATCAGCTCGACGGACATCAGGACCAGGATCGCGTTGCGGCGGGCGAGTACTCCGTACAGCCCGGTGCAGAAGAGGAGGGCGGCGAGCACGGCGGGATAGGCGAGGTGCATCAGCTCTGCTCCTTACCGCGCTTGCGGGACAGGACGATCGCGCCGACGAGGGCGGCGAGCAGCAGGACGGAGAGTGCTTCGAAGGGCAGCACCCAGTGCCGGAAGAGGAAGGAGCCGGTCGCCTCGGTCGAGCCCTGGGCCGGTCCGTCCAGGTCGATCCAGGTGGTGCGGAAGGCGTCGACGACGACCCAGACGAGCGCGCCGGCGGCGGCGACGGCCACGCCGAGGGCCGCCCAGCGGTTGCCCGAGTCGGCGTCCGGGGAGCGGCCGATGGGGGCTCTGGTGAGCATCAGCCCGAAGAGGAGGAGCACGACCACGGAACCGACGTAGATCAGTACCTGCACCCAGGCGATGAACTCCGCGGTGAGCAGGAGGTACTCGACGGCGAGACCGCCGAGCGCCACGACCAGCCAGAGGGCGGCGTGCACCAGCTGCTTGGTCGTGACGGTGACGAGGGCCGCGCCGAGGGTGGCGATGCCGACGAGGAGGAAGGCGATCTCGACGCCGGTCGGGGAGAGGAAGCCGGAGGGGGCCGGGTGCGCGGCGAGAGCGGCGTGCGCCGCGGTGGCTGCGAGTGTCACTCCTCCCCCTCTGCTTTCTGCTGGGCCTGGTCGGCCTGTTGCGCTTCCTGGTTCTGCTGGGCTTCCTGGGCGCGCTGGGCTTCGAGTTTCTCCGCCGTCTTGCGGGCGGCGGCGATCTCCTTCGGCTCCTCGGCGCCCAGGTCGAGCGCGGGCGGTTCCGGCACCGTCCACATCCATTCGCGGAGCTTGTCGCGCTCATGGGTGAGTTCGAGGATGTCCGTCTCCGCGTACTCGAACTCCGGCGACCAGAAGAGCGCGTCGAAGGGGCACACCTCGATGCAGATACCGCAGTACATGCAGAGCGAGAAGTCGATCGCGAAGCGGTCGAGGACGTTGCGGCTGCGTTCGCGGCCGCCCGGGGTCGCGGCGGGCACCGTCTCCTTGTGGGAGTCGATGTAGATGCACCAGTCCGGGCACTCGCGGGCGCAGAGCATGCAGACCGTGCAGTTCTCCTCGAACAGCGCGATGACGCCGCGGGAGCGGGGCGGGAGTTCGGGCTGGACGTCCGGGTACTGCGCGGTGACCGTCTTCCTCGTCATCGTCCGCAGGGTGACGGCCAGGCCCTTGGCGAGGCCGGAGCCGGGGATGCGGGGCCGGGGGGGCGGGGGCGGCACGGCCATCAGCTGATCGCCACCTTCACGATTCCGGTGAGCGCGATCTGCGCGAGAGCGAGCGGGATGAGCGTGGTCCAGGCGAGCTTCTGCAACTGGTCCTCGCGGAGCCGGGGGTAGGACACCCGTAGCCAGATGACGACGAAGGCGAGTACGGCGGTCTTGAGCAGCGTCCAGACCCAGCCGAGTCCGTCGGCGCCGAACGGGCCGTGCCAGCCGCCGAGGAAGAGGACGGTGGTCAGTCCGCACAGCACGACGATGCCCGCGTACTCGGCGAGCAGGAAGAGCGCGAAGCGCAGGCCGGTGTACTCGGTGTACGCGCCGAAGATGATCTCGGAGTCGGCGACCGGCATGTCGAACGGCGGGCGTTGCAGCTCGGCGAGACCGGCCACGAAGAAGACCAGTGCGCCGACGATCTGCCAGGGCAGCCACCACCACTCGAAGGCGTCGAGGATGCCCGGGAGGGAGACGGTGCCGGCCGCCATCGCGACGGAGGCGGCGGCGAGCAGCATCGGCAGCTCGTACGCGAGCAGCTGGGCGGCGGTGCGCAGGCCCCCGAGGAGGGAGAACTTGTTGGCCGAGGCCCAGCCGGCCATGAGCGAGCCGAGCACTCCGACGCCCATCACGGCGAGCACGAAGAAGATGCCCGCGTCGACGACCTGTCCGACCGCGCCCTCGCTGGGGCCGATCGGGATGGCGACGAGCACGAGGAGGTACGGGAGCAGCGCGACGGCCGGCGCGAGCTGGAAGATACGGCGGTCGGCCTCGGCCGGGACGATGTCTTCCTTCTGCGCGAACTTCACGCCGTCCGCGACGAGCTGGGCCCAGCCGTGGAAGCCGCCCGCGTACATGGGGCCGAGGCGGCCCTGCATGTGGGCCATCACCTTGTGCTCGGTCTGTCCCACGACGAGGGGGAGGACCATGAACACGGCGAAGACGATGACCAGGCGGAGGGCGACGTCGAGTACGTCGTTCACGCGGTATCGCCTCCGGCGGGGTGGTTGTTGGGTGCGGGGGTTTCCGGGGTCTCCGGGGTCTCCGGGGTCTCCGGGGTCTCCGGGGATTCTGCGGTTTCCGGAGTCTTCGAGGGGGCGGGCTCGGGCTCGGGGGTGGTGCCTGTATCGGGGGTGGTGTCGGTTTCGGTGTCGGGGGTGGGGGTGCCGCTGCGCGGGGCCTCTCCCCTACCCGCCCCTTCCCGAACCGGGGGCTCCGCCCCCGGACCCCCGCTCCTCAAACGCCGGAGAGGCTGGGAGGTACCCGGGACGGGCTCGGAGGAATCCGTGAGGGGCTCGGAGGTACCCGTGAGGGGCTGGGAGGTATCCGTGAGGGGCTCGGAGGAATCCGCGTCGAAAGCCGGGCGGGCGTGGTGCCACGGGGCGTCGCTCGTCGCGGCCTCGGGGCTCGACTGCTCGGCCCCGGCCCCGGCCCCGGCGCCGGGCTGGGGCCCTGGCCGGGTTCCTGTCCCGGGACCGGGCTCGGTTCGTTCCCCGGCCCTTGGTCCGGTTGCGGTCCTGGCCCCCGGCTGGGTCCCGGCCGCGGCCCCGGACTCGGTCCCCGGCGCGGTCCGCGACTCGGTACCGGCCCCAGGCCCTGCTCCGGTAACGGCCCCGGTCTCCGTACCCGGCTCCGCCTCAGCCCGCGCCCGCTGCTGGCTCGCCGAGCCCTCGCTCGCGCTGCGGGTACGACGCGGGGTCGAGGAGCGGGGAGCCGTGGGCCCGGGCGTCGCAGGGCCGGGGTGCGATCTCGGGCCTACGCCCGTACCCGAACTGACGCCCGCGCCGGTACCAGTGCCCGCACCCGAGCTGACCCCCGCGCCGGCATCCGTACCCGTACCCGCGCCCGCAGCAGTCGCCGCCGTTCGCTGGGCGGCCGATCCCTCGCTCGCGCTGCGGGTACGGCGTGCCGGGCGGTCGCCCGCTGCTCGTGGGGTGCGGGTCGGACGGGACGGGGCGGGTGGGAGCTGGCCCTTCAGGGGGCCCCATTCGTTCGGGTCGGGGACGCCGGGCGGCAGCATCGTGCGTCGCTTCGGGCCGCCGTGTTCCGACTCGCCCGGCTCCTTCGCGCCGGGCCATGCCTTCGCGACGCGTGCCGCCAGCACGAAGTCCTTGCGCAGCGGGTGGCCCTCGAAGCCCTCGGGGAGCAGCAGCGGCACCAGGTGCGGGTGACCCTCGAAGCCGATGCCGAACATCTCGTGCGTCTCGCGCTCGTGCCAGGCGGCACCCGCGTAGACGTCGATGGCGGTCGGGAGGACCGCCGCCTCGTGCGGAACCGTCGTACGGACCAGGAGCCGGCGGACCCGGCCCTCGGCCAGGGCCGCGACATGGGCGCAGACCCGGAAGCCGGTGCCGGGTTCGTCGACCGCGCTCAGCCAGTCGAAATACGTGCAGCCCAGCCGGTCGCGGGCCGTTTCGAGGGCTGCGATCCAGGAGGCGGCCGGTACGTCGACGGTCAGCAGGTCGTACGCGTACTCCGCCGTCGCGTCATCGCCGAAGAGCTCGGCGGCGGCGTCCGGCAGGCGGTCGTAGGCCTCGGGGGCCTCGTCGGGGGTCGGAGGGGTGGTCATGCGTCGCCCTTTCCCGGGGCCGGCGGGGCGGCCACCAGGCTGCTGCGGAGTGCGGTGGTGGAGGGGCGGGCGCCGCCCGTCGCGTACCGCTCACCCAGTGACTCGCGGGCGATCTTCTCCTGGAGCTTGAGGATGCCCTGGAGGAGCGCCTCCGGCCGGGGCGGGCAGCCGGGTACGTAGACGTCGACCGGGATGATCTGGTCGACGCCCTTGGTCACGGAGTACGAGTCCCAGTACGGGCCGCCGCAGTTGGAGCAGGCGCCGAAGGAGATGACGTACTTGGGCTCGGGCATCTGCTCGTAGAGCCGCTTCACGGCCGGGGCCATCTTGTCGGTCACCGTGCCGGAAACGATCATGAGGTCGGCCTGGCGCGGGCCGGGCGCGAACGGGATCACGCCGAGCCGGATGAAGTCGTGCCGGGCCATGGAGGCGGCGATGAATTCGATGGCGCAGCAGGCGAGCCCGAAGTTGAAGACCCAGAGGCTGTAGCGGCGGCCCCAGTTCAGGACCACCTTCATCGGCTCCGGCGCCAGGCGCGACAGGACGCCGAGCCGCTTGGGCTCCGGCAGGAAGGTCGGCACGGGCTGGGATTCGGAACCCTCGTCGGCCTGTGGGCTGGTCACGTCCATTCGAGGACGCCCTTCTTCCATGCGTAGAGCAGTCCTACGGCCAGGAAACCGAGGAAGATGAACATTTCGACGAGCGTGGTCGCCCCGTATCCGGGTGCGGCGAATACCGTCGCCCACGGAAACAGGAAGATCGAGTCGACGGCGAAGATCACGTACAGGAAGGCATAGACGTAATAGCGGACCTGCGTATGAGCCCATCCTTCACCCACCGGGTCCACGCCGCACTCGTACGTCAGGAGTTTCTCCGGCGTCGGGACCACGGGGCGCAGCAGCCGGCCGGCCCCGAAGGCGACGGCGACGAACAGCACGCCGATCACGGCGAGCAGTCCGACCACTGAATAGGCGTGGAAGTAGTCCGCCGCGAGAACGGTCGATTCCGGCAGCTCCGTCACGTCCGCCCCTCGCTCCCTCGAATCCGTCCGGTGATCCGTACGCACGGGAGTCTAGGCCCTGTTAAAGAGAGGGTAAGCAGCCGCGTCGGACCAGGGGTGGGGTTATCCCTACTTCACCTCACCCACGGACCCCATGGCGTGCGCCGGTCCGGCCCGGCAGGCTGGGCATATGACCATGAGCCCCACGGTGCCGGACAACGACCGGCCACCACCCGCCAGACTCATCCCCGACCCGTGGACCTGGAAGGAGATCGGCCATCTTCTGGCCAATCTCCCGCTGACCATCGTCTGGTTCGTTTACACGGTGTTCATGATCGGCGTCGGTGTGGCACTCGCGGTCACGGTGATCGGTCTGCCGCTGCTCGCCGTCGGACTGCACGGGGCGCGGCTGATCGGCAAGGCCGAGCGGGGCCGGGCGCGGGCGATGCTCGGGGTGCCGGTCGACGAGCCGAGCCCGATGGAGCTGTCCCGCCGGGACAAGGGGTTCTTCGCCTGGCTCTGGTCGAGCCTCAAGGATCCGGTGGGCTGGCGGGCGGTGCTGTACTCCTTCGTCCGGCTGCCCTGGGGTGTACTCACCTTCGCGGTGACGCTCGTGAGCTTCCTCGTGCTGTGGCCGCTGCTGCCCCACATCACTCGGCTCCTCAGCAACGGGGACCGGGCGATGGTGCGCGCGCTGCTCTCGCCCTCCGACGAACTGGAGCGCCGGATCGCCG
>NZ_ML123044.1:1331225-1332608 GCF_003846175.1 Streptomyces sp. ADI95-17
GCGTGGACCTTCCGGGGCGTCCCGCGGAGGCCATCGAGGGGATCGCGTACTTCACGGTCTCCGAGCTGTTGCAGAACGTGAGCAAGCACAGCGCGGCGCGTTCGGCGTCCGTCGAGGTGTGGCGCTCCGGGGACCGGCTGCTGCTCCAGGTCACCGACGACGGCCGGGGCGGGGCCCGGATGGACGGCGGTACGGGAATGGCGGGACTGGCCGAGCGGCTGGGCGCCGTCGACGGACTGTTCGTACTCGACTCACCGGTCGGCGGACCCACGACGGTCACGGCGGAGCTGCCCTGGCGGGACCGTGAGCGGACGCACGCACAGACGCACGAGCAGAAGCCTGAACAGACGCGTGAGCAGAAGCGTGAGCAGAAGCGTGAACAGAGACGTGAGCGGATGCGCGTGCGGAAGTGAGGAAGCAGGGCGCGGAGCCCGGACGCGCGGAGCCGGACGCGCGGAGCCGGACGCGCGGAGCCGGACGCGCGAAGGTGGGGAAAACCCCCGGTCGAAGAGGGATACCCACCTCATGGTGCGCCGGACCGCGAAACAGCACCCTTGTCATGACGGCCGGAACAGGCACCGAGCAGCCGGCCCGGCACCGAGCACCTGGCACCCAGCACTCGTAGACCACCGAAACGGACAGCACCCATGGCCACGGCATACGGACCGGACACTCGGGACCACCAGCGGTCCGGAGTCGGTTTCGGGGACCATCCCCCGGTGAAGCACTTCTTCCCCGCCGCGCTGCGCGCGCCCGTCGAGGGCCGGACCTGGCGTGAATTCGGCTATCTGCTGCTGGGCCTGCCGATCGCCCTGGTCCTGTTCAGCCTCTCGATCACCCTGACGACGCTGGGTATCGGCATGCTGATCACCTTCCTCGGGGTGCCGATCCTGGCCGGCACGCTGGCCATGTGCCGGGGCTTCGGCGCGATGGAGCGGGCCCGGGCGCGCGGACTGCTGTGGCTGGACGTGGCGGCCCCGGCTCCGGTGCGCGGCAAGACCGGCAGCCCGATGTCCTGGATGGGCGCGGCCCTCAAGAGCGGGGCGTCCTGGCGCCATCTGCTCTACACCCTGCTGTACCTCCCGTGGGCGACCTTCTCCTTCGTCGTCTCGCTGACGTTCTGGATGTGTGGGTGGACCCTGTTCACCTACCCGCTGTGGCGGTGGATCTTCCCGGCGGACGTGGGCAGCAACGGCATTCAGCTGTACGCGGACCGGGGCCACCAGGTCCACCTCGACTCCTCCGTCGAGATGGCTCTGACCAGCGCGGTCGGCCTGGTGTTCGTGCTCGTCACGCCGTGGATCATCCGTGGTCTGGTGAGCGTGGACCGGGTGATGGTGGCCGGGCTGCTCGGGCCGTCCCGGCTGGCGACCCGCGTCTCGG
>NZ_ML123044.1:1332738-1480988 GCF_003846175.1 Streptomyces sp. ADI95-17
AGGTGGATCTGGCCTCCCGGCCGGCCCAGGCGATCGAGGGGATCGCCTACTTCACGGTCTCCGAGCTGTTGCAGAACGTGAGCAAGCACGCACGGGCGACCCGCGCCTCGGTCGACGTGTGGCGGGCGGCTGACCGGCTGATGCTCCAGGTCACCGACGACGGACGCGGCGGCGCCGACGCGGCGGCGGGCAGCGGGCTCGCCGGGCTGACCGAGCGGCTGGACGCGGTGGACGGCGTGCTGGTCGTGGACTCCCCGCAGGGCGGTCCGACACGGATCACGGCCGAGCTGCCGTGGCGTGGCTGAGGACGGCCGGAATCCACAGGCAGGGAGACCGGAATCCACAGCGCGGGGAGAGAAAGTCCGCCCCCGGACGGGTGCGGACCGCGCGACGACACGCGGACTCCGGGTGACGGGCGGTCTCCGACCGTGAGATCCACCTGGGGGCGGGCAGGATCCACCCATGAAGTCCACCCGGCGGCCGAGGACACCGCACCGCCGATGCTGGGATGCTGGAGAGCGTACGGGCGGGACCAGCAAACAGTGGGGGAAACAGCTTCATGGTGGAGGACAGGGTGCGAGTAGTCATCGCCGAGGATTCGGTGCTGCTCCGGGAAGGGCTCACCCGGCTGCTGACCGATCTCGGGCATGACGTCGTCGCCGGAGTCGGTGACGCCGAGGCGCTGATCAAGACGGTGAGTGACCTGGCGGGGCAGGGCGAGCTGCCCGATGTGGTGGTCGCCGATGTGCGGATGCCTCCGACCCACACCGACGAGGGTGTCCGGGCGGCGGTGCGGCTGCGGAAGGACTACCCCGGGATAGGGGTCCTGGTCCTTTCGCAGTACGTCGAGGAGCAGTACGCGACCGAGCTGCTGGCCGGGTCCAGCCGGGGCGTGGGATACCTGCTGAAGGACCGGGTCGCCGAGGTCAGGGAGTTCGTGGACGCGGTGGTCCGGGTGGCTCAGGGCGGTACGGCGCTGGACCCGGAGGTGGTGGCTCAGCTGCTGGGCCGCAGCCGTAAGCAGGACGTCCTGGCCGGGCTGACCCCGCGCGAGCGCGAGGTGCTCGGCCTGATGGCGGAGGGGCGGACGAACTCTGCGGTGGCCAGGCAGCTGGTGGTGAGCGACGGTGCCGTGGAGAAGCACGTCAGCAACATCTTCCTGAAGCTGGGGCTGTCACCCAGTGACGGGGATCACCGCCGGGTACTGGCCGTATTGACCTACCTGAACTCCTGACGAACTGACACCCTGTCAGATATCTGATCGAGGTCGCCTCGGGAGCCGGTGACGGCTGTCGCGGCTGTCGCGGCGACCAGGTCCGGGGGTGGGTACACCCCCGGACCGGAGAGCACGGCCTAGCACCAAAGGATGAGTGCACAGCGTCTTCATCGAACGACTGGGGGGCTTGCAAAACATGACAAACCAGTATCAAATCGCGTCCCAAAATGGCGTCCACCATGTGATCGGTCCAGGGAAGGCGACCCTTACCGACGTAGGGTGGGCAGTGGGACCGTCGGCGGGCCGGCGGGACCAGAGCCGCCGCCCCGAGGGAGGTCCAGTTCAGTGACCAGCCAGGTCAGTAGCCCAGCCGAACAGGCCGATGAGGCCAGCGAGGCGCTCGTCGGGGGACAGCGTGCCCCCCGCTCCGATCATGCGGGCGCCGGCGAGAAGGAGATCCGTCGTCTGGACCGGGTGATCATCCGCTTCGCGGGTGATTCCGGGGACGGTATGCAGCTCACCGGTGACCGTTTCACTTCGGAGACCGCGTCGTTCGGGAACGATCTGTCCACGCTGCCGAACTTCCCGGCCGAGATCCGCGCCCCCGCAGGGACCCTGCCGGGGGTTTCTTCGTTCCAGCTGCATTTCGCGGACCATGACATCCTCACGCCGGGTGACGCGCCGAACGTGCTGGTCGCGATGAACCCGGCCGCACTGAAGGCGAACATCGGTGATGTGCCGCGTGGTGCGGAAATCATCGTGAACACCGATGAGTTCACCAAGCGGCCGATGGCGAAGGTCGGTTATGCGACCAGTCCGCTGGAGGACGGGTCGCTTCAGGCCTACAGCGTGCATCCGGTACCGCTGACGACGCTGACGATCGAGGCGCTGAAGGAGTTCGGGCTCTCCCGCAAGGAGGCCGAGCGGTCGAAGAACATGTTCGCGCTGGGTCTGCTGTCGTGGATGTATCACCGGCCGACCGAGGGGACCGAGGCGTTCCTGCGGGCGAAGTTCGCGAAGAAGCCGCAGATCGCCGAGGCGAACGTGGCGGCGTTCCGGGCGGGGTGGAATTTCGGGGAGACGACGGAGGATTTCGCCGTCTCCTACGAGGTGGCGCCGGCCTCGCAGGCTTTCCCGGCGGGCAGGTACCGCAATATCTCGGGGAACCTGGCGTTGTCGTACGGGCTGATCGCGGCGTCGCGGCAGGCGGACCTGCCGCTGTATCTGGGCTCCTACCCGATCACTCCGGCCTCCGACATCCTGCACGAGCTGTCCCGGCACAAGAATTTCGGTGTGCGGACGTTCCAGGCCGAGGACGAGATCGCGGGGATCGGGGCGGCGCTGGGTGCGGCGTTCGGGGGTTCCCTCGCGGTGACGACGACGTCCGGGCCGGGGGTGGCGCTGAAGTCGGAGACGATCGGGCTGGCCGTCTCCCTGGAACTCCCGCTCCTGGTGATCGACATCCAGCGCGGCGGCCCGTCCACGGGCCTGCCGACCAAGACCGAGCAGGCCGACCTCCTCCAGGCGATGTACGGGCGCAACGGTGAGGCCCCGGTCCCGGTCGTGGCGCCCCGCACCCCGGCGGACTGCTTCGACGCCGCACTCGACGCGGCACGGATCGCGCTGACGTACCGCACGCCCGTCTTCCTGCTCTCCGACGGGTATCTCGCCAACGGCTCCGAGCCGTGGAAGATCCCCCAGGCCGAGGAACTGCCCGATCTCCGGGTCCGGTTCGCCACCGGCCCCAACCACGAACTGGCCGACGGCACCGCCGTGTTCTGGCCCTACAAACGCGACCCGCACACCCTGGCCCGGCCCTGGGCGGTGCCCGGCACGCCCGGTCTCGAACACCGTATCGGCGGGATCGAGAAGCAGGACGGCAGCGGCAACATCTCCTACGACCCCGCCAACCACGACCTCATGGTCCGCACCCGCCAGGCCAAGATCGACGGCATCGAGGTCCCCGACCTCGAAGTCGACGACCCGGACGGAGCACGCACCCTCGTGCTCGGCTGGGGCTCCACCTACGGCCCCATCACCGCCGCCGTCCGCCGGCTGCGCGCCTCCGGACAGCCCATCGCCCAGGCCCACCTGCGCAACCTCAACCCCTTCCCGAAGAACCTCGGCGAAGTCCTCGGCCACTACGACAAGGTCATCGTCCCCGAGATGAACCTCGGCCAGCTCGCCACCCTCATCCGGGCCAAATACCTCGTCGACGCACACAGCTACAACCAGGTCAACGGCATGCCGTTCAAGGCCGAACAGCTCGCAACGGCACTCAAGGAGGCCATCGATGCCTGACACCAACGAGCTCCTGCACCTGGTGCCCAAGGCCGAGGCCAAGCAGTCCATGAAGGACTTCAAGTCCGACCAGGAAGTCCGCTGGTGTCCGGGTTGCGGTGACTACGCCGTCCTCGCGGCCGTGCAGGGCTTCATGCCCGAACTCGGCCTGGCGAAGGAGAACATCGTCTTCGTCTCCGGGATCGGCTGCTCCTCCCGCTTCCCGTACTACATGAACACCTACGGGATGCACTCCATCCACGGCCGCGCCCCCGCCATCGCCACCGGACTCGCCTCCTCCCGCCGCGACCTGTCCGTCTGGGTCGTCACCGGCGACGGCGACGCCCTCTCCATCGGCGGCAACCACCTCATCCACGCCCTGCGCCGCAACGTGAACCTCAAGATCCTCCTGTTCAACAACCGGATCTACGGCCTCACCAAGGGCCAGTACTCCCCCACCTCCGAAGTCGGCAAGATCACCAAATCCACGCCGATGGGCTCACTGGACGCGCCGTTCAACCCGGTCTCCCTCGCCATCGGAGCCGAGGCATCCTTCGTCGCCCGCACCATCGACTCCGACCGCAAACACCTCACCAGCGTGCTCCGCGCCGCCGCCGACCACCCCGGCACCGCACTCGTGGAGATCTACCAGAACTGCAACATCTTCAACGACGGCGCCTTCGAAGCCCTCAAGGACAAGGAACGCGCCCAGGACGCGGTCATCCGCCTCGAACACGGACAGCCCATCCTCTTCGGCACCGACCACACCAAGGGCGTCGTCCGCGACCCCGACACCGGCGACCTCCAGGTCGTGACCGTCACCGACGACAACCGCTCCCGCGTCCTCGTCCACGACGCCCACAACCCCTCACCCACCACCGCCTTCGCCCTCTCCCGCCTCGCCGACCCCGACACCCTCCACCAGACCCCCATCGGCGTACTGCGCGACATCGACCGCCCCGTCTACGACACCCTCATGGCCGAACAACTCGACACCGCCGTCGAACAACACGGCAAGGGCGACCTCGCCGCACTCCTCGCCGGCAACGACACCTGGACCGTCACCGGCTAGAGCCTGTCCGAGGGACCGGGCCGGATCGCACAAGCGCCGGACGGGCTGAATTTCGGCCCGTCCGGCGCTTGCGTCCCGGGCGGGCGGCCGACCGCCGCGCACGATGTGCCCATGACCCTGGACCGTCCCGCGTACCGCATCAAGAGGCATCTGCTCGGCAAGCCGCTCACCACCGAGCGCATCAGCGAGGAGAAGCTGAACAACCGGACGGCGCTCGGGGTGCTCGCCTCCGACTGCATCAGCTCGTCCGCGTACGGCTCCGAGGAGATGCTCCGGGTTCTCGTGCCCGTCGTCGGGGCCGCCGCCTTCACCCTGCTGATGCCGGTGACCGGCGCGATCCTGCTGGTGCTGCTGCTTCTGACGCTCTGTTACAGCGATGTCGTCATGATCTACACCCGGGCGGGCGGCTCCTACGTCGTCGCGCGGGAGAACTTCGGCCCGGACATCGCGCAGATCGCCGCCGTGGCGCTGCTCGTCGACTACATCGTCACCGTCGCCGTCCAGGTCTCGGCGGGCACCAACGCCCTGATCTCGCTGGCCCATCTGGTCGGCGGCGACTTCACCGGCCTCGACCACCTCCAGATCCCGGTCTCCGTCGGGGTCATCGTGCTGCTCGCGTACGGGAATCTGCGCGGGATCCGCGAGGCGGGCCGGGCCTTCGCGCTGCCCGCCTACCTCTTCATGGCCGCCGTCGGTCTCGTCCTCCTCGTCGCCGCGGTGCGCGGGCTCACCGGCGAGCTGCCGCACGCCGACCTGCACGCCGCCGGGGTCGTTCCGCTCGGCACCCCGGGCAACGGCTGGCTGTACGGCGCCTCGCTCTTCATCGTGCTGCGCTCGTTCGCCAACGGCGGCTCGTCCCTCACCGGGCTCGAAGCGATCTCCAACGGCATCTCCGCGTTCCGCGAACCGCAGGGCCGCAATGCCCGCCGCACCCTGATCACGATGAGCTGTGTGCTCGGCGTGCTGGTGCTCGGCGTCTCCACGCTGGCGCACTTCACCCATGCCGTCCCCTACGCCGACGGCACCCCGACGGTCATCGCGCAGGAGGCCCATCTGGCCTTCGGCGGCGGGATGCTCGGGACCGCCGGTCTGGTCTTCGTACAGCTGGCCACCGCGCTGGTCCTCTACACCGGGGCCAACACGCCGTTCACCGGCTTCCCGTTCCTCGCCAGTTTCGTCGCCGAGGACCGGTTCCTGCCGCGGCTGCTGACCCGGCGCGGGCACCGCCTCGCCTTCTCCAACGGCATCATCGCGCTGACCGTCGTCTCGCTGGCGCTGCTGCTGGTCACCGGAGCCAGCGTGGACAAGTTGGTGGCGCTGTACGCGATCGGCGTGTTCACCGCCTTCACCATGGCCGGGGCCGGTCTCACCGCGTACCACCTACGACGCCGCGAGCCGTACCGCCGGGTGAAGATCGCGGTCAACGGGCTCGCCGCGGTGATCTCGGCCGCCGTCGTGCTGATCTTCGCGGTCACCAAGTTCACCGAGGGGGCCTGGCTGGTCGTGGTGGTCTTCCCGCTCGGGGTGTGGGCGCTGATCCGGATCAACCGCGAGTACCGGCGCGAGGCGGCGGCGCTGCAGAGCCTCCAGCCGCCGGGGGCCGACCGGCCCCGGGACCTGCGCCATCTGGTCTTCGTCCTCGTCGAGACGCTGGACCTGGCGACGATCAAGGCGCTGCGGTACGCGCACGAGCTGCGCCCGGACGAGATCCGGGCCGTGCACTTCGCGATCGACGAGGCGTACGGCAGGCGGCTGGCCGCCCGGTGGGAGGCGACGGCCGCCACGTCCGTGTCCCTGGAGCTGGTGGAGTGCCCGGACCGGCGGCTGCGCCATGCGATGAAGGAGCTGGCCGCCCGCACCACCGAGGACGGCAGGACCTCGCTGACGGTGCTGGTGCCGCGGCGGATGTACACCAACGTGCTGGGCAAACTGCTGCACCGGGGGACGGGCGAGCAGATGGCGAAGGCGCTGGGGCAGCTGCCGCACGTGGCGGTGACGATCCTGCCGTTCGACGTGTCGCGTGCGCTGCGCGCGCTGGAGGAGGGCCGCGCGCCTCAGCCGGACTGACGGCGCGGTCGCTACGGGGTGTGCGCCTCCCGGGCGTCGTACGACTCACGCGCCGTGTGCACCGCCTCCAGGCGCCGCTCGGTCCAGCGGGCCAGCGCCCACACCTGTTCGCCGGCCTCCCGGCCGAGTTCGGTGAGCGAGTAGTCGACCCTCGGCGGGATCACCGGCTTGGCGTCCCGGTGCACGAAACCGTCGCGCTCCAGCGTCCGCAGGGTCTGGGCCAGCATCTTCTCGCTGACTCCGCCCACCTCGCGGCGCAGTTCGCTGAAGCGGTACGAGCGGTCCAGCAGGGCGGCCAGGACCAGGACGCCCCAGCGGCTGGTGACGTGCTCCAGCACCAGCCGGGACGGGCACATCGGCCGGTTCACGTCGGGCCGTCGATTCACGTCGGGCCGCCGGTTCACATCGGGCTGCGGGCCCGGGGCACTCACGTTCATGCCAGTACCTTACTTCAAAGTGGGTACTTTCGATTGGTTAGTGCACCCCCTACAGTGAGTCGTACGAGCCCGAACGCGAACAACTGTCACAAGTGCCACAAGCACCACAAGTGCCACCCAGGAGGAGAAACCCCATGAGCATCGTCGTCACCGGAGCCACCGGAGCACTCGGCCGTCTCGTCATCGAGGAGCTGCTGGCCACCGTGCCCGCGAGCGGGATCGCCGCCGTCGTGCGCGACGAGGCGAAGGCCGCCCCGCTCGCCGCCCGCGGCATCGAGCTGCGCGTCGCGGACTACGACCGCCCGGAGTCCCTCAAGGACGCCTTCCGGGCCGGCGACCGGGTCCTGCTCGTCTCCGGGAGCGAGGTCGGCCGGCGCGTGCCGCAGCACACCGCGGTCATCGACGCGGCGAAGGCGGCCGGCGTCGCCCAGCTCGCGTACACCGGCGTACTGGGCGGCCCCGACGCCGACTTCCAGCTGGCCGCCGAGCACAAGGTCACCGAGCAGCTGATCCTCGACTCCGGGCTGCCCCACACCTTCCTGCGCAACGGCTGGTACACCGAGAACTACACGGCGAACCTCGCCCCGGTCCTGGAGCACGGCGCCGTCGTCGCCAACGCGGGCGACGGCCGGGTCGCCTCCGCCACCCGGGCCGACTACGCCGCCGCGGCCGCCGCCGTACTGACCGGCGAGGGCCACATCGGCGCGGTCTACGAGCTGAGCGGCGATGTCGCCTGGTCGTTCGCCGAGTACGCGGCCGCGGTCGCCGCCGCCACCGGCAAGGAGATCGAGTACAAGAACGTCCCGGCCGCCGTGCACCAGGAGATCCTGGTCGGCGCCGGCCTGCCCGAGGGCTTCGCGGCGATCCTCGTCGACGTCGACGAGGCGATCGAGCGCGGTCTGCTCGGCACCACGAGCGGCGATCTGGCCCGGCTGATCGGCCGCCCGACGACGCCGCTCGCCGAGACGGTGGCCGCCGCGGTGGCAGCGGCGTAACACCGTCCCCTCCCGCCCCGGGGACCCCGTGTCATGACCGTATTGCGATACGGGCATGACACGGGGCCCTACCTGGAGCTACCTTCATGCAGTTGACACAGACATGCCTGGAGGGCCCGTGAAGGGGATCGACGAACAGCGGGCGGGACTTCTGTCCGGCATCGGCGCGTACGGACTGTGGGGACTCGTCCCGCTCTTCTGGCCCCTGCTGAAGCCCGCCGGCGCGATCGAGATCCTCGCGCACCGCATGGCCTGGTCCCTCGTGGTCGTCGCCATCGCGCTGCTGGCACTGCGCCGCTGGTCCTGGATCGGCGAGCTGATCCGGCAGCCGAGGAAGCTCGGTCTGATATCGGTGGCCGCGGCCACGATCACGGTCAACTGGGGTCTGTACATCTGGTCCGTGAACAACGGCCATGTCGTCGAGGCGTCGCTCGGCTACTTCATCAACCCGCTGGTCACCATCGCCATGGGCGTCCTGCTCCTGGGTGAGCGGCTGCGCCCCGTGCAGTGGGTGGCGGTCGGCACCGGCTTCGCGGCGGTGCTGGTGCTGGCGATCGGTTACGGACGGCCGCCGTGGATCTCGCTGGTCCTGGCGTTCTCCTTCGCGACGTACGGGCTGATGAAGAAGAAGGTCAACATGAGCGGCCTGGAGTCGCTCACCGCCGAGACCGCGGTGCAGTTCCTGCCCGCGCTCGGCTATCTGCTGTGGCTGGGCGCCCGGGGCGAGTCGACGTTCACCTCCGGCGGCGCCGGCCACGCGGCACTGCTCGCCTCGACGGGCCTCGTCACGGCCGTCCCGCTCGTGCTGTTCGGCGCGGCGGCGATCCGGGTGCCGCTCTCCACCCTGGGCCTGTTGCAGTACCTGGCGCCGGTCTTCCAGTTCGTCCTCGGCATCGTCTACTTCCACGAGGCGATGCCGCCGGAGCGGTGGGCCGGTTTCGCGCTGGTGTGGCTGGCGCTCACGCTGCTGACGTGGGACGCGTTGCGGACGGCGCGGCGGTCGAGCATCCAGGTGCGCGAAGCCCGCCGGGCGGCGCTGCGACAGGCACCGCGCCCGAATCCGTCGACCGACGAACCCGCCCCGCACGCACAGATTTAGTTACCCAGTTGCTTTTTTGACTTGGTTGCGTTTTCCTGGGAGCCCACGGAACCGCGACCGAGGAGCCCGCATGCCCGCAACACCGCCTGTCACCACGCCTGTCACCACGCCTGTCGCCACGCCCGTGCTGATCGTCGGCTCGGGCCCGACCGGTCTGACGCTCGCCTGCGATCTGGCGCGCCGTTCCATCGGCGTGCGGATCATCGACAAGTCCGCCGATTTCCCGCGCAGCTCACGGGCGAAGGGCCCGAACCCCCGCTCCCTGGAGGTACTGGAGGACCTGGGCGTCGTGGACAGGGTGCTGGCCGCCGGATCGGGACCGCTGCCCATGCGCAAGTACCGGAACGGGCAGGCGATCGCCGACACCGACCCGTTCGAGTCCGCGCACCCGACGCCGGACACCCCGTACGCCCACGGCCGGCTGATCGCCCAGTGGCAGCTGGAGGAGATCCTGCGGGACCGCCTCGCGGAGTACGGCGTGCGGGTGGAGCTCGGCTCCGAGGCGGTCGCCCTGTCGGAGGGCCCCGACTCCGTGACCGTCGCGCTCGCCGACGGCCGGAGCATCGAGGCGCGGTACGTGGTGGGCTGCGACGGCGGCCACAGCCCGGTACGCAAGATGCTCGGCGTCCCGTTCGAGGGGAAGACCGCCGAGGAGCAGTCGATGGTCTGCGGGGACGTGGAGGCGGACGGCCTCGACCGCGGGATCTGGCACCAGTGGTTCGACGAGGACGGCGCCGTGATGATGTGCCCGATCCCGGGGACACCTTCGGGCTGGTGGTTCCAGGCAGGGCCGGAGCGCGGCGCGGCGGGGGCCCTCGTACCGCCCTCCCTGGAGAGCTTCCGGCGGCTGTTCGCCAAGCACACCCGGCTGCCGGCCGGACTGCTGACGCGGGCCACGCTGCTGTCGACGTACCGGGTCAACGAGCGCATGGCCGACCGCTACCGGGTGGGCCGCGTGTTCCTGGCCGGGGACGCCGCGCATGTGCACTCCATCGCGGGCGGGCTGGGCATGAACACCGGTATCCAGGACGCGTACAACCTGGGCTGGAAGCTCGCCCGGGTGGTCGACGGCCGCTCGGACCCCGGCCTGCTGGACACCTACGAGGAGGAGCGGCTGCCCGTGGCCTCCTGGACCCTGGACATCACCGCCGAGCGGCTGCGGGAGACCCTGGACGCGATCCGGCGGCCGGGCGGCGGCCTGGACTCGGCGATGTCCGCCGACACGACGGGCCTGGGCCTCGGCCACCCCTGGAGTTCCCTTTCCGCCCCCGGCTCCACCCCCCGGCTGCGGGCGGGCGACCGGGCCCCCGACGCCCCCTGCCGCGACACCGCGACGGGCGCGCCGACCCGCCTGTTCGAGGCGTTCGCGGGCCCGCACTTCACCCTCCTGGGGTTCGGCCCGGACACAGCGGAGGCGCTACGGGCGACGGAGGCGGCGTACGGCGACACGGTGCGGGCGTACGGCGTGGACGCCGGCGGCCCTCACGACCTGACCGACGACGCGGGCCACGCCCACACGGCGTACGGGGTCACCCCCGCCACCGCCCTCCTCGTCCTGATCCGCCCCGACAACCACGTGGCCCTGATCGCCCCGGCGGCGGAGAGCGGCGCGATCGGCGACTACCTCGACCGCCTGGCCGGTACGGCCTGACGGCGGGGCGCCCCTACGGCCGCGGGCGCTGCGCGGGCTCCGGGTCGGTGGCCGGCCGGGCGTGCAGCTCGACGTCGTACCGCACACCGTCGTACGCGAGTTTCTGCCGCTGGAGCCCCTCCACCGCGAACCCCGCCGCGCGGGCGACCCGGCACGACGCCGGGTTGTCCGTACGGTGCCCCAGCTCCAGCCGGAACAGGCCCAGTTCCCGGAAGGCCCAGGGGACCAGGGCCCGCAGACCACCCGTCGCCGCACCCCGGCCCCGGGCCGGGGCCGTCGTCCAGTACGAGACCCAGCCCGTGCCGTGCGTACGGTCGAGCGCCGCCACCTGGACGTTGCCCAGCACCGCGCCATCGGCGCCGACCACGGCGAACGCGAAGGACGAGCCCGCCGCGCGGCTCGCCTCCCGTTCCTCCAGCCAGCGCTCCGCGTCGGCCGCCGATCCGACCGGCCGGGCCGCCTGACGCCGCATCACGGGCTCCGCGAACGCATTGAGCACCGCCGTCACGTCACGCGCGCACCACGGCCGCAGCAGCAGCCCCGAAGAAGTCTCGATCCGGTCCCTCACGCCACGAGTCTTCCAGCCGGTCCGCGTCGGTCCCGCAGGCATCACGCCTCCTTCGGGGCGTGCCGGGCGCGGTGCGCCCGTACCTTGTGGAGGTTGCCGCAGTGCTCCATCGCGCACCAGCGCCGCCTGCCCGGCCGGGAGGTGTCGACGAAGAGCAACTTGCAGCTGTCGGAGCCGCATTCGCGGATGCGGTCGGCGTACGGGCCGGTGAAGAGCTCCACCGCGTCACGGGCGACCGTCGAGAGCAGAGCCGTTCCGGTGGCGTCCGGGGCCACGGCGAGAGACCCGCTGCCGGGGTCGATACGGGGGACGAGCGGCGGCTCGGCCGCCACGGCGTTCACCACGGCGATATCGGACCGGGCGAGGGCGCGGCCGTGCGCCCGGTCGCCGGTCAGATTCCACAGCGCGGCGCGCAACTCGTGTGCCCGCGCCAGCTCTTCCTCGCTCACCACCGGCGACAGACCGTCCGGCAGCCGGCTCTCCCCCGCCCAGCGCACCAGGTCCTCGGGGGTGTGCAGCACCTCGTACGCCGCGTATCGCGCGTACCCGCCGGTGGGCAGCAGCTCCAGGCACAGGGCCCCGGGATCGAAGCGGTAGGGGCGGCCCTCCCGCGTGCGAAGGACCAGCCCCGGCGTGCCCGTTGACGGCTCACTCATGTAACCACTATAAACGGTTTCCATGACTCTGGACTGGAAAGTCGTCATCGACTCGACCGACCCGCACGCCCAGGCCACCTTCTGGGGCGAGGCCCTCGGCTACCTCGTCGAGGACCACAGCGTCCTGATCGAGCGACTGCTCGGCTTCGGCGCGGTGCCCGAGGACGTCACCCTCGTCGCGCACGACCGCCGCGCCTGGCGCGACCTCGCGGGGGTCCGGCACCCCGACGACCCCTACGACAAGGACAGCGGGGCGGGCCTCGGGCGCCGGTTCCTGTTCCAGCGCGTACCGGAGGCCAAGACGGTGAAGAACCGGCTCCACCTGGACGTGCACGCGGGCCCGGAGCGCCGCGAGGCCGAGGTGGAGCGCCTGGTGGGGCTGGGCGCGACGGTGCTCCGCGAGGTGGCGGAGCAGGGCGGCACGTGGGTGGTGCTCACCGACCCGGAAGGCAATGAGTTCTGCGTGCAGTGACGCCGACAAGCGCGCGGGCGGGCCCCGGCGGACGGGGCACGTGGCTCGTCGATCAGGCGGTCGGCCTCGCCGGGACCGAGAGCCCGGACGGCGAGGCCGTGCGCTCCGCGCTGCGCCGCGAGTGAACCCGGCCGCTCCCCGCGTCCGCGGCGGGCGGCCCGGCGCGGTGCGCACCCGGTCGGTCACTTCCCCACCACGCCCTGCGGATACCAGCGCGTCTCGACGGCGTTGCCGCCCGGGCCCCGGACGTACACGGACTGCGCCTCGCTCCGGGTGCCCGAGCGTTCTGCGTGGTCCCTGCGGTATCAGCCGGTGGCCGGGTAGACCGTCAGGTCCATGTCCAAGCCGCCGTATTCGTTCACTACGGCCGGACGGCCCGCGTCAAAGGTCGCGCGGTCCTTTCCGGTTGTCGCGTCGAGGAGGACGCCACCGCGGCCGGGTACGCCGCCGTAGACGACTCCGTGCCAGGCCGTGTAGAGGCTGGGCACCTCGCGCGCCGGATCGTCCTCGTCGAGCGTCCACAGCACCTTGTGCGTGCGGGCGTCCAGTGCGGCGAGTTCGCCGTCCACGCCGCACACGATGACCGAACGTTCGTCGTAGGAGCACGAACGGCCGGCGAAGGAGAAGGCCGCGGCGCTGTCCGCCGTCATTCCGGCCGGACGCCTGCCGGCCGCGCTGTCGAGGAGTTCATAGTCAGGGCGGTTCTCCTTGAACTCCAGGTTGATGCGGGCCGAGAACAGGCCGGCGCCCACGGTCTCGATCTTCAGCCCGAACAGGTCGCGGGGGTCCTTCCAGCTCACGGCCCCGTCCTTCACGGACCGGCCGGTGAGTGCGATGCCGCCCTCATCGGCGAACCACCGCTCGGAGTCGATCTCCGCGCCCTCGGGGAGCTGCGCTCCGACAACCACGCCGCCGGAGAGCATCCGCGCCCCGAAGCCGTCCGCCTGCCAGTCGACGTGGCGGGTGGTGAGGTTCACCCCGTAGGTGACCGCGCTTCTGACTCCGTCGGTTCCGTCCTCGGGAGCGGTGCGCAGGGTGACCACGGCCGTGTCGCCCTCGACGCCGACCACGGTCGGGCTGGAGTCGTCCCCGACGCCCATCCCCTTGGGGGTGGGCAGCGTGGCGGTCCAGACCTCCTTGCCGTCGGCCGCGTCCACCGCCCGCAGGTGCGAGGTCGACACGTCCTTGGCCGTGCCCTCCCCCTGCTGGTACTTCTGGAGCGCGAACAGCACGAGGGTCCGGCCGCCCTGCTTCGTCGCGGTCGGCGCCGTGGTCTCCCACACCCGCGCACGCTCCTCCACGCCGGTGGACATCCCATGGTCCCGCGAGGTCCACTGCCTGCCCCCGCCCCGGATGTCGTACGCCGCGAGACCGGTCTCCGTCAGGACATACGCGGTGGTCCCGCGCAGCGCGACCTCCGTCCGGTCGTCGTCCTCGACGGCCAGCCGCACCCCGCCCTCTCCGAACCTGAGCGGCGGGTCGTACGCCTTCGGCGCGGAGGCCGAGGCCTCCTCCCGTACCGGGCGCCCGTCGTCCGCACGCGGCGAGTCGTCACTTGAACAACCCGTGACCAGCGTCAGAGCCGCTGTCACGGTAACCACCAGACCTACGGCAGATTGCTGCGCTGTACGCACGAAAGAGCCCCCGCTTTCCGACGCGAATCCAAACACCATCAACTGTTCGATACCGCAATGTAGTTCATGTGTTTGACCTTCGCTTTGAAGATCAGCAGAACCGTGGAGCCGCCTCCACAGCGCGGGCGTATACGACAGGAAGGCCCGAGACCGCGCACCGCCCGACTCGACTTCACCCGATCGTGTACGCGATCCGTGACGTGTCCTGCTCGATGAACTCCGCCGCTCATGATCGGTGAGCGACCGGCGCCGCCCGAGGACGTGCCCCGTGTCCTTCCGCAGCCCGGCCGCCGGCCCTGTCCGCTCAAGAGAGATGGCTCATCGTGCATTTGACTCCGCATGAGCAGGAGCGCCTGCTGATCCATGTGGCGGCCGACGTGGCGCAGCGGCGCCGCAGCAGCGGGCTGCTTCTCAACTACCCCGAAGTGATGGCCCTGCTGACGGTGCACGTCTTCGAGCAGGCGCGGGCCGGCCGGACCGTCAGTGACGTCATGGACTCGGGCCGGCAGTTGCTGAGCCGGGACGAGGTGATGGACGGCGTCCCGGAGATGATCAAGAACGTTCAGGTGGAGGCCACTTTTCCGGACGGCACCAAGCTGGTCACCATCCACGATCCCTTCCCGGAGGCGGCGGAGGAGCCCGAGGTCCACCCGGGCAAGGTCGAGCACCCCCGGCCGCCCCGCAAGCCGGACTGCCCGGTCGACTGCGACGGCGGCGGTGGCGACGGTTCGCCGTCGTGCTGTGACAGGTGCCGGGACGCGGAGTCCTGGTACGAGGCGATCGCGTTCAACGCGGACCTGCAGGAGGACGCCACCACGCTGCCGGGTGCGGGCAGGACGAGGATCAGGGTGAGGAACATGTCGGACCGCCCCGTCCAGGTCGGTTCCCACTATCACTTCGCCGACGTCAACCCGGGGCTGAAGGTCCTCAAGGTCGAGGTCCCCGCCGGTCCGGAGCTGGAGTCGCCCCAGGAACTCAGGGACTGCGAGGCGGCGCGGATGCGGCGGCTGAACATCGCCGCGGGTACGTCCGTGCGCTTCGAGCCCGGCGACGAGTGCTGCGTCGAGCTGGTGGAGATCCAGGGCGATCGGCAGGTCAAGGGAGCGCGTGAGGTGGCACACCGGTGAGCGACGACAAATCCACCCCGCCGGGCAATGTGCTGAAGCGAGCCGATTACGCCGCTCTGTACGGGCCCACCGCCAAGGACCGCGTCCGCCTGGCCGACACCGCCCTGACCGTCGAGATCGAGGCGGACTGGAGCGGCGGCCCGAAGCACAGCGGCAACGAGATGATCTTCGGTGGCGGAAAGGTGATCCGGGAATCGATGGGGATGTCCCACATCCCCAGAGACGGGGACGCCGAAGGCCGCACGCCGGTGGACACGGTCGTCACCGGTGCGCTGATCCTCGACTGGTGGGGTGTCGTCAAGGCCGACGTCGGGCTCCGCGACGGTTCGATCGCCGCGATCGGCAAGGCGTACAACCCCGAGACGATGGACCCGGTCCCGGACGACGAGTTCGAGATGCCGGACCGTACGCCCCTGGGCGACGAGCTGCCGGAGACGGTGCGGCCGACGAACTTCGTGGTCGGGCCGAGCACCGAGGTCATCTCCGGCAACGGGCGGATCCTCACCGCCGGGGGCGTGGACACCCACGTCCACTTCATCTGCCCGGAGCAGATCCACGAGGCCCTCGCCTCGGGCGTGACCACGCTCATCGGCGGCGGCACCGGCCCCGCCGAGGGCAGCACGGCCACCACCGTGACCCCGGGCGCGTGGCACATCACCCGGGCCTTCGAGAGCCTGGACGCGTACCCGGTCAACATCGGCCTGCTCGGCAAGGGCAGCACGGTGAACACGGACGCCCTGAACGAACAGGTCGACGCAGGCGTCATCGGGTTCAAGGTCCACGAGGACTGGGGAGCCACGCCCGCCGTGATCGACGCGGCGCTGGACGTGTGCGAGAGCCGTCAGGTCCAACTGGCCCTGCATGCCGACTCACTGAACGAATCCGGCTTCCTGGACAGCACCCGCGACGCCTTCACGAGAGACGGCAAGAAGCGTTCCGTCCATATCTTCCACGTCGAGGGCGCGGGCGGTGGCCACGCCCCGGACATGATCGAACTGGTCAAGGAGAGCAATGTGCTGCCCGCTTCGACCAACCCGACCCGCCCCCTGACGGTGAACACCGTCAAGGAGCACGTCGACATGATGGTGGTCTGCCACCACCTCAATCCGGACATTCCAGCGGACATGGCCTTCGCCGACTCCCGCATCCGGCCGTCCACCATGGCCGCGGAGGACCTCCTCCACGACATGGGCGCCATCTCGATGATGTCCTCCGACGCCCAGGCGATGGGACGCATCGGCGAGATGGTCATGCGTACCTGGCAGACCGCACACGTCATGAAGTCCCGGTACGGCCCTCTGAAGGAGGACCTCGCCAACGCGAAGGTCCGCCCGATCGCCGACGACGCCGACCACTCCCACAACGCGGAGAGGCTGATCCCGAACGACAACTACCGGGCGCGCCGCTACGTCGCCAAGTACACGATCAACCCCGCGATCACTCACGGCATCGACGGTCATGTCGGTTCCGTGGAGACCGGGAAACTCGCCGACCTGGTGCTCTGGGAACCGAAGTTCTTCGGCGTCAAGATGCACATGGTCCTCAAGGGCGGGCAGCTCGCCTACGCGCAGGTGGGCGACGCCAACGCGTCGATCACGACCCCGCAGCCCTTCCTGCCGCGAGCGGTCTGGGGCTCCACCGGCCTTTCCCCCCGGAGCAACTCGTACAACTTCGTGGCACCGGGCGTGGCCGACGCGCTGAACCCGCGCGTCGTCACCGTCCAGGACAGCGGCGGGAACGCCACCGGGGTGGCGACCGGTGGGCTCGGCCTCGGCAAGAAGTTCATGGACATCTCGACGAGCATCCGGGACGTCACCAAGGCCGACATGAAGCTGAACGACACGGTGCCGGAGAGCCTCCACGTCGACCACAACAGCTTCGAGGTCACCATCGGCGGTGCCACCACGGGGGACGCCCGCACGGAACTCAACGGAATGACCGTGCCGCGGTCCTACGTCAACGAAGTCCCCATGGCTCAGCGGTACTTCCTCTTCTGACCGGCCTCCGTCCGGACGGCGAAGCCGTCACCGCAGCGGTGGTCCGGGCAGGCCCCCGTGCCTGCCCGGACCACCGCACCATCCGACCCCGCGAAAGGCAGCCGGATCGCCCATGAGCCGTGCCGCACTGCTCCTGCTGGCCGACGGACGCTTCCCCGCCGGCGGGTACGCCCACTCCGGCGGCGTCGAAGCCGCGGTCGCCCACAACGCCGTACACGACATCCACAGCCTCGAAGCCTTCTGCCGCGGGCGCCTGCACACCACCGGTCTGACCACGGCCGGCCTGGCTGCCGCGGCCGCCGCCGGATGCGACCCCCTGCTGCTGGACGACGCCGCCGACGCACGGACCCCCGTCCCCGCGCTGCGCGCCGTGGCCCGCAAACTCGGGCGGCAGATGATGCGCGCGGCACGCGCCACCTTCCCGTCCGCCGAACTCGACCGCCTGGCCGCCGAGCGACCCCAGGGCGCCCATCAGCCCATTGTCCAGGGCGTCGCCGCCCGGGCCGCCGGACTCACCCCTCGGGACGCCGCGTGTGCCGCGGCGTACGAGGCCGTCGGCGGTCCGGCCACCGCAGCGGTGCGCCTGCTCAGCCTCGATCCGCTCGCCGCCTCGTGGCTGCTGGCACGCCTGAGCACGGAGGCCGACGCCGTCGCTGCGAACGCCGCCGGGGCGGCGGCCCGCGTGGAGACCGAAGGTCCTGACGCCCTGCCGTCGGCGTCCTCTCCGCTGCTGGACATCACCGCGGAACAGCACGCCGCCTGGACCGTGCGGCTCTTCGCCTCCTGAACCCACCCCTGCCCCTGGAGCTCCCATGCACCTCGATCACCCCGTGACGATGCCCCACCGCCACACCTACAGCGCCGAGCCGCTGCGCGCGGACGGCAGCCCTCGCGCCTTCCGCGTCGGCCTGGGCGGTCCCGTCGGTTCCGGCAAGACCGCCTGCGTCGCCGCGCTCTGCCGCACACTGCGCGACAGACTCTCCCTCGCCGTCGTCACCAACGACATCTACACCCGTGAGGACGCCGAGTTCCTGCTGCGCGAGGCCGTGCTGCCGCCCGAGCGGATCACAGCGGTGGAGACCGGGGCCTGCCCGCACACCGCGATCCGGGACGACATCTCCGCGAACCTGGAGGCCGTCGAACACTTCGACGAGACCCTCGACCCCCTCGATCTCGTGCTCGTCGAGTCCGGTGGCGACAACCTCACCGCCACCTTCTCCAAGGGCCTCGTCGACGTGCAGATCTTCGTCATCGACGTCTCCAGCGGCGACGACATCCCCCGCAAGGGAGGACCCGGCATCACCACCGCCGACCTCCTCGTCGTCAACAAGACCGACCTCGCTCCGTACGTCGGTGCCGACCTCGCCACCATGGCCGCCGACGCCGAACGGCAACGCGGCGACCTTCCCGTCGTCTTCACCAGCCTCACCTCCGACGACGGCATCCGCGAGATCGCCGACTGGATCACCGGGCACCTGGCCCGGTGGCGCGCGAAGGCGGCGGCATGAGCTCCGGCTCCCGACTCGCCGAGCCAGGTACCCCGCCCGATCCCACCGTCCCCGCCACCGCCACCGCCACAAACACCGCCGCTGGCACCGATGCGTCCTGCGGACACCCGGACGGTGTGCATGCCACCGCCCGCATCCGTGCCACGTACAACGGACGCGTCACCACGCTCCCGCAGTTGCGCAGTGACGGCCCGTTCCATCTGCGCCGCATCCGCACCGGCGGACGGGGCGCCACGGTGGGGATCATCGGTGCGATGAGCGCCCCGCTCGGCGGCGACCGGCTCGCCCTCGACATCACCGCCGAGGACCGGGCCGAACTGGAGGTCACCACGGCCGCCGCCACGCTCGCCCTCCGCGGCCCCACCACGGCGCCGGCCACCTACGACGTACGGCTGACCGCCGGGGAGCACGCCTGCCTGCGCTGGCTGCCACAGCAGCTGATCAGCGCCGCCGGCAGCAATCTGCGCCAGACCTGCACCGTCAGCCTTGCCGCGACCTCGCGACTGCTGTTGCGCGAGGAGCAGATCCTGGGCAGGGCCGACGAGGAGCCGGGCCACCTCGTCAGCCGCATCCGGGTCCACCGCGCCGGCCGGCTGCTGCTCGACCAGCACACCGCCTACGGAGACCCGGCGCCCGGGTGGGACGGCCCCTCGGTCCTGGACGGACACCGCGCCGTCGGCCAACTCCTCGTCGTGGACCCGGAGCTGGATGCCGACCGTGCCCCCGTCCTGCTCCGCGAAGGGATCAAGGACGGCTGTGCGGTTCTCGCCCCGCTGGCAGGCGGCCCGGCACTGTTCGCCACCGCTGTCGCCCCGTCCTCCTCGGCTCTGCGGGAACTGCTCGACCAGGCGCTCGGACACGCCCTCGGCGAGTAGTGCGGCGGGCCCGGGGCCCGCCGCTCCCGCCCCCGCTCCCGCCCGGCCGGTCAGTCCGCCGCCGCGTCCTGCGGGTACCAGCGCAGTTCGACGGTGTTGCCGTCCGGGTCACGTACGTACACCGACTGCGCCTCGCCCCGGGCACCGGAGCGGGAGACCGGGCCCTCCAGCACGGTGAAGGTGCCCGCGTCGATGACCTCCTGCCAGTCCAGCGGCTCGACGACCAGGCAGATGTGGTCGACGTTCGACTCGTGGCGCGGCCGGCCCAGCAGGTCGATGATCATGCTCGGGCTGACCCGCACCGACGGGAACGGGAACTTCCCCGCCCGCCACTCCTCCACTTTGATCGGCTCCAGTCCGAGCGGACCGCAGTAGAAATCCAGGGAGCGTTCGACGTCCCGCACATTGAGCACCAGGTGGTCGAAGTCCTTCACTTTCACTCTCGCTTGCACTGCACAGCCTTTCAGTCGGTCGGGGCGGTCCGGTCGGTCGCCGGTGGCCAGGGGACACCGGCCAGCAGCGGCAGGATCTGTTCCTCCTCGTGGTCGAGGTGTGCGTTCAGCTCCGTGGACATCCTGTCCAGCTCGACGCGGAAGCGCTCGGGGTCGGTGCTGCCCATGTCCGCCAGCAGGGCCACCAGCTCGCCCTGGATGCGGGCGACCGTGCGGTGTTCCTCGGCGAGCCGGGCGAAGGTGTCCGTCAGGTGCGGGTGGTACCGGGCGATGCCGGGGAACAGATGGTCGTCCTCGCTGGTGTGGTGGAACTCCAGCGACTGGCAGAACGCCAGGCAGCGCTGCCTGATCTGGAGCCCGAGGCCCGGAGGGGGCGGGGCGCCGGGGCCCCGGTGGGCGGCCCTCGCGGCGAAGTGGGCGTCCACCTCCGCCTTCACCTGGCGCAACTGGCCCCGCAGCCAGGTGTGGACCTCCATCACCTTGTCCGCGAGGGTGCTGACGTCGCGGGGCGGCTCCCAGCCCTCCGGCTCGGCGCGCTCCAGCACCACGACCGGGAGGAGCCGGGAGGTACGGGCCTGGTAGTCGGCGTAACCGGGTGCCGCCTCCACGGCGTGCGCGAACAGTGCCTCGCGCCGCGCCCCCTGAGCGGGGACCGCGAGGGCCTGGAACGTACGGGTGCCGAGCTCCACCCGGACCACGGGGTGGGCGAGCAGGTTGTGGTACCAGGCGGGGTGGTGCGGGGCGCCGAGGCTGGATCCGATGACCAGCAGCGCGTCGCCGTGGCGTACGTAGCCGAGCGGTGTCGTGGTCTCCTTCCCCGACCTCGCGCCGGTGGTGGTCAGCAGGAGGAGGTCGCCGCCCTCGAAGGGGCCGCCGACCTTCCCGCCGTTGGCGCGGAACTCCTCGATGACGGATTCATTGAAAGGTGTGGGCATGCGTCTGTGTCTCCGTGGGAACGGGTGAGCGCGATGCGCGGGCCCATGACGGTGCACGGTGCCGGGGCATGCGGAGTGGAGGAGTGCGACTGGTGGTCGCGGCTGCGTCAGATGCAGGGCGCGGAGTGTGAACTCATGACGGGCCCCTCGGTGAAGGGTGTTCGCCCGAGCACCGGCCGGCCCACTGCTCTTTGGCCGGCGTCACGCGACACCGGGTTCATTACACGCACCCCGGCGGGCGCCTGTCAACGCGCGTCCGTCCGCACTGCGGACGCTAGGACCGGCCGACGATCGGGGGGTGGGAAAAGGAGCGGGGCTGGGTGCGTGCAGCTGCAAGGCGGAGGATTGAGGCATGGCGGAGCCATGGTGATTGACGACAACGCGGCAGATGCGCGCACCCAGCCCCGCGACGCCGCCCCCGATTGCCGGCCGGTCCTAGTCTGGTGCCATGCCCATCCCACCCGCATATGCCCTCGTCGCCACCGACCTGGACGGCACCCTGCTGCGCCGCGACGACACCGTGAGCCCCCGCACCCGCGCCGCGCTCGCCCTGGCCGCCCGCGCCGGGGCCCTGCATCTCGTGGTCACCGGGCGGCCCGTCCCCGGGATACGCGGGCTGCTCGCCGGACTGGGCTACCGGGGGCCGGCGGTGTGCGGGCAGGGGACCCAGTTGTACGACGCCGGGTCCGGGCGGCTGGTGCGGGCGCTCACCCTGGACCGGGAGGCGGCCGACACCGCGCTCGGCAAGATCGAGGCCCAGGTGGGGCCGGTCTTCGCGGCCGTGGACCAGGACGGGGCCGAGGGCCGGACCCTGATCGAGCCGGGCTATGCGATGCCCCATCCGACGCTGCCCGCCCAACGGACCCGGTACCGGCACGAGTTGTGGGCCGAGCCCGTCGTCAAGGTGCTCGTCCGGCACCCGGAGCTGACCGACGACGCGCTGGCCGAGGCGGCCCGCGGGGCCGTCGGCGATCTCGCCACCGTCACGCTCTCCGGCCCCGGCACGGTCGAACTCCAGCCGTACGGCGTCGACAAGGGGACCGGTCTCGCACTGGCCGCCGAGTACCTCGGGGTGGCCGCGGACTCCGCGATCGCCTTCGGGGACATGCCCAACGACCTGCCGATGTTCCGCGCCGCCGGGTACGGCGTGGCCATGGCCAACGCCCACCCGGAGCTACGGGCGGCGGCGGACGAGGTGACGACGTCGAACGAGGACGACGGGGTCGCGGCGGTGCTTGAGCGGGTGTTCGGGGCCGGACCGGGCCGCTCCGTACGGCGGCAGGCCGTTCAGAGCGACATCAGGCAGTAGAGCCGGTGCGGCTCGGGGCGGGCCCGCGCCTCCTCGGCCAGGTCCGCCAGGCGCGCGAGGAAGCCGGCCAGGTCGCCGGGCGGGCAGTCGCCGCCGAACTCCTCGATGCGCGACCAGGTTTCGGCCACCTCGGCGAACCCGCCGGGTATCTCGGCCACGAGCGCGTCGCGCAGCTCGTCGGTGAGCGTGACCAGCCAGCGGGATTCGTCGTCGGGCGAGCTGAGCAGCCGGTTGAAGCGCGGGAGCGAGGTGACGTCGTCGTACGGCGTGCCGGTGAGCATGCTCTCGGCCTGGCCCAACTGCACGTACGGGTCGATCCCCTTGACCGGGAGCAGCGGGAGGCCGGCCTCCTCGACGCCCTGGGCGAAGGCCGCCAGGGCCGCGGGGTCGTCCGGTGCGCTGAAGTAGTCGTACAGGTTTCCCATGTACCGCATGCTCGCACGCCCCTCTGACAGCCGCTCCGGCCTCACGGCTCCGGCGGCACTCCGATCGCCCGCAGCACATGCGTGACCAGGGCCGCGATCTCCTCCTCGTCCTGGATCGGCTTGCGCAGGACATGGCGGTAGTACATCGGGCCGTACAGCATCTCCACGGCCAGCGGAAGATTCGCGTCCGGCGGGATCTGCCCCTGCTCCTGGGCCCGGCGCAGGCGGGCGACCGCCTCGTCGCAGCGGGGGTCGACCAGCTTGGCCCGGACGGCTTGTGCGAGTGCGTCGTCGTGGTGCATCTCGGAGAGGATCCCGGCGTACGCGGGGCCGAACGGCGGCGTGGAGATGAGCTTCACCGCGCCGCTCAGATTGGCCCGCAGATCGGCGGCGATGTCACCGGTGTCGGCGAACGGCGTCGTGCCGACCAGCGCGTCGGTGAACGCTTCGAGGATCACCGCGCCCTTCGACGGCCACCAGCGGTAGATCGTCTTCTTGCTGACGCCCGCTCTGGCCGCGATGGCCTCGATGGTGACGCGGCCGTACCCCTTCTCCGTGCACAGTGCGAGAGCGGCCTCCAGGGTCGCTCTCCGTGATCTCTCGCTGCGGCGCAGTGAACTCGGCGATGTGATCATTCGGTGAGCATAGGCGTGTTCGAACCGGCCCTTGTTGACAGCCTGTCGCCAGAGGTCGAACAATACCCAGGCGGAAACGGAACGTGCCGTGTCGTGTCGTTCCGTCAATTCGCACCGTTCCGTGCCGTTCGTGCCGCGACGAGCCGATCGGGGGACGGCTCGCCCGGCCGACGGCGCGGGCGGGCGTTGCACCCCGTGCACCGGGGCTTCCCCGCTTCAGTCGGTGATGTCCTTCGTGGTGAACCGGGCCCAGGCCGCCGAGCCGAACACCGCCGCGTACAGGCCCTGAAGCCCCAGGTTCTTCACCACTTCGTCCCAGTAGACGGGGGCGCGCAGCAGGTCCGCGTACGACATCCAGTAGTGCGGGAAGAGATACGGGTGCATCGCGCTCAACTGCGGGATGCCGTCCACGATCTGTACGGTGATCAGCAGCCCGACGGTCGCCGCCATGGCCGCGATGCCGCTGCCGGTGAGGGTCGAGACGAACAGGCCGATCGCCGCGAACCCGGTCAGCGACGCCGCGACGACCACCGCGATCAGCCCGGCCCGCAGCAGCCCCTCGCCGAAGCCGATCCGCGTTCCGGAGATGGTGGTGACCTCACCGGCCGGGAAGAGCAGCAGACCCACGACGAGCGCGGACAGCGCCACGACCAGGGTCGCCACCAGACAGAACAGCAGCACCGAGGCGTACTTCGTCAGCAGCAGCCTGGTCCGTCCGGCCGGGGCGACCAGCAGATAGCGCAGGGTGCCCGCGTTCGCCTCGCCGGCGACGGAATCGCCCGCGACGACACCGACGGCCATCGGCAGGAAGACCGGGAGCGTCACCGCGAGGGCGGCGAAGACCAGGAAGAGTCCGTTGTTGGTGACCTGGGAGAGGAACGCCGGGCCTCCCCCGCCGCCGCCCGGTCCGGGCGAGGAGCCGTCGCCCGTCTCGATCCGCACCGCGATGCCGATGAGTACGGGCACGGCGGCCAGCACGCCGAGCAGCGCGAGGGTGCGCCAGCGGCGCAGCATGGTGGTCAGTTCGGAGCGGAGGATCCCGAAGGTCCACAGCGGGCTCGTCGCCCTTCCCGCCCCGGCGACTGCGGCTTCAGCCTGCGACATCGAAACCCTCTCCGGTGAGTGCGACAAAGGCGTCCTCCAGCGAGGCACGTTCGACGCCGAAGGACCTCAGGCGTACGCCGGCGTGCACCAGCGCCGCGCTGAGGTCGGCGAGTTCGACGTCGCCGGGCGGGGCCTCGGCGCTCACCCGGTCGCCGTCGGCCGTGATTCCGGTGACGCCCAGTTCCTTGAGGACCCGGGCGGCGTCGCCGGGGTCGGGGGTGGTGACGGCCAGCCGGCCGCGGGCGCCCGCCGCCAGTTCCGCGACCGGGCCCTGGACGATCAGCCGGCCCCCGGCCATCACCGCGGCGTGCGTGCAGACCTGCTCGATCTCGTCGAGGAGGTGCGAGGAGAGGAAGACGGTGGTGCCGTCCGCCGCCAGTTCCCTGACCAGGGTGCGGATCTCCCGCATGCCCTGCGGGTCCAGGCCGTTGGTCGGTTCGTCGAGTACGAGCAGCCGGCGCGGCTGGAGCAGGGCGGCGGCGAGACCGAGGCGCTGCTTCATGCCCAGCGAGTACGCCCTGGCCTTCTTGCCGGCCGCCGCGGCCAGCCCGACCCGGTCCAGCGCCTGCCCCACCCGGGCCCGGCGGGTGCGCGGATCGGCGGTCGGGTCGGCGGAGTCGTACCGCAGCAGATTGTCCCGGCCGCTCAGGAACCCGTACAGCGCGGGGCCCTCGATCAGCGCGCCGACCTGCGGGAGCACGGTGCGGGCGGCGGCCGGCACGGGGTGGCCCAGGAGTCGGGCGGTGCCGGACGTCGGATCGATCAGGCCCATCAGCATCCGGATGGTGGTGGTCTTGCCCGAGCCGTTGGGGCCGAGGAAGCCGAAGATGCTGCCGCCGGGGACGCTGAGGTCGAGGCCGTCGACGGCGAGCTGGCCGCCGCGGTACCGCTTGGTGAGGCCCCGTGTCTCGATCACGGCCCCGGGCTCGGGTTCGGTGACCGCCCGCGGCCCGGTCACGGTCCCGGACTCTGTCATGCGTACTCCCCATGGGTCGGACAGGGCCCGTCCGGCGGACCGGGGCCGGGCCCGTCGGCGGACCGCCCCGCCGTACGGAGCGTACGGCGGGGCGGCTCGGCGGTGCGGGAAAGCGCGGCGCGCCCCGGTGTCAGGAGGCGCTGTTCGCCGCCTTGACCAGCGCGTCCTTCGTTACCGCGCCGACGTACACCTTGCCGTCGTCCGTCATCAGAGCATTGACCACACGGGTCTTGAAGACCGTGCCCGAGCCGAACTTTCCGGTGACCTTGTCGCCCAGTGCGTCCAGGAACTGCTGGGCCTCGGCCGGGACGTCACCCGACGCCTTCGACGGGATTCCGGTGCCGCCCGGGGTGGTGATCTCGGCGATCGTGCTCCAGCCCTCGCCGATGATCTTCGTGTTCCCGGCGCCCTTCCCGCCGGCGCCCAGCTGCGCGGCGTCGGCGCCCGGGATCAGGTCGCCGAGGCCCTTGCCGGCCTTGTGCTCCGCCTTCGCGTCGTCGGCCTCGGTCACCTCGGTGCCCTTGGGCGGGGTGAACGTGAACGAGGAGGCGTCCGGCTTCGAGAAGTCGACCTTGGTGAACCCGGCGTCGACGATGGCCTTGCCGCCGCTGCTCGGGAGCATCGTGAACTTCAGCGGCACACCGTTCGCCGCGTCGACCGCGATCGTGACCGAACCGATCGTGGAGCCGCTCTGCTTCGGCTTGACGACCAGCTTGTACGCGTCGCGTCCGGCGACCTGCGCGGTGCCGTCGACCGTCACCGACGTGGTGGGGCCGGCGGCCTTCAGCACCTGCTCGGCGAGTGCCTTCGGGGTGGTGGGCACGCCCTCGGGAACGGGGTGCCCGGACTTCTTCCCGGCGTCCCGGCCCGCGTCCCGGCCGGCGTCCTTGCCCGCCCGGTCCTCGGTGGCGTGGTACGCCTGGTCGGACTTGCTGTCGTACGCCCAGACCTGGTCGCCGTTGTGGATCAGGCTGTACTCGGACGTGTCGTCGAGGATCGAGACGCGCTGCTTGTCGGGGCCGTCGGCGGCCACCCGGAGGGTGTGGGTGCCGGACGCCAGCTCCGTCATCCGCTCCTGCGGGTCGGCGCTGGAGCCGCCCTTGCCGCCCGCGCCGCCCGGGGCGAAGGATTCGGCCAGGCCGCCGAGCGACGGGATGCCGAGGTCCGTGCTGATCTTCACCATGCCGGAGAGCTGCTCGGTGTCCGAGGCGGCGATCTTCTCGATGAGTTTCTGTGCGCTGATCTTCGGCAGATCGGGGTCGCCGCTGCTCGCGAGCGCCGGGACGAGCCCGATCGTCGCGGCCGCCACACCCGCCACCGCGACCGGGACGATGTAGCGCGCCGCCTTGCGGCGGCCGGCGGCGGGGCCCCTGGTCCCGCCGTTGGTCCCGCCGTTGGTCTCTGCGCTGTCGTTCGGTGCCATCTGTGCCCTACCTCCGTGGTCGGCGGCTTCCGTCCGGTTGCACTCGTCCACTCCGTGCCGCCATTCTCACCCGGTTTGGTCAGGAGTGGTTGTTCTCCATCTGACCAAACCGGTGGCTCGGAAGCGTCAGCCCCCGGGAGCAACTCCGCGTACCTCTTCGGTATGACACCGCGGGACGGGCCCTACCCCGTTCGTCAGGGGTGGCCACTACGGGGCTCAGCCCGCGCGGTGCACCACCGCATCGCACAGCTCGCGCAGCGCGGACTTGGCGTAGCCCTCGGGCAGCGGTGTCAGCGTGGCGCGCGCCTCCTCCGCGTAGCGGACGGTGTCCCGCCTGGCCTGCTCCAGCGCCGGGTGGGCGCGCAGCCTGCGCAGCGCCTCGGCGTGCCGGGCGTCGTCGCTGAGGTCGCCGTCGAGCAGTTCGACGAGCTCCAGGTCGTCCGGCTTCCCGTCGGCCAGCGCCTGCGCCCGCAGGTGGAGCACGGGGAGTGTCGGGATGCCCTCGCGCAGGTCGGTGCCCGGGGTCTTGCCGGACTCGTGGGAGTCGGAGGCGATGTCGAGCACGTCGTCGGCAAGCTGGAAGGCGACGCCGAGCCGCTCCCCGTACTGGGTGAGGATGTCGACCGCGGACTCGTCGGCGCCGGCCATCATCGCGCCGAAGCGGCAGGCCACCGCGACCAGCGAGCCGGTCTTGCCGCGCAGCACCTCCAGGTAGTGCTCGACCGGGTCGACGCCCTCGCCCGGTCCTGCGGTCTCCAGGATCTGGCCGGTGACCAGGCGCTCGAACGCCTCCGCCTGGATGCGTACGGCCTCCGGGCCGAGGTCGGCCAGTATGCGCGAGGCACGGGAGAAGACGAAGTCACCGGTCAGCACGGCCACCGAGTTGCCCCAGCGCGCGTTGGCGCTGGGCACGCTGCGGCGCACGTCCGCCTCGTCCATCACGTCGTCGTGGTAGAGCGTCGCGAGATGCGTCAGCTCGACGACGACGGCCGCGGGCACGACGCCCGGCGCGTCCCGGTCGCCGAACTGGGCGGCCAGCATCGCCAACAGCGGCCGGAATCGCTTGCCCCCGGCGCGTACGAGATGCTGCGCGGCCTCCGTGATGAAGGGCACGCTGCTCTTGGTCGCATCGAGCAGCCCGGACTCGACAGCAGCCAACCCGGCCTGGACATCGGCCTCAAATGCCTGGTCCCGCGCGCTCAGCCCGAATGGCTCGACGACGGTCACGAGGGGATCTCCTGTCTGCTGACGATCACACGGAATGTCGATGTGTCGCTGTCATCACTCAAGTCAGCGTATCCGGTCCCCTTTGGATCACCGTGGGCGCCTTCCCGCCACCGCCGGTATGTTCGGGATCAGCTCATACGATCAGGAGTTATCCCTTTGTCCCACACGGCCACCGACACCGAACCGAGTCAGCCGCCACCCGAAGACGACCATGCCTTTTTCGGTCAGCCACGAGGGCTGATGACCCTGTCCGGCCTGGAGGTCTGGGAACGGTTCTCGTTCCTCGGCATGCAGGCGATCCTGGTCCTCTACTTCGCCGACACCGTCGCCCGCGGCGGCATGGGCATGGAGCCGGGTACCGCGGCCTCCGTCTCCGCCGCCTACGGCACCCTGGTCTACCTGGTCTCCGTCGCCGGCGGCTGGCTGGCCGACCGGATCCTCGGCTCCTACCGCGCCGTCCTGTACGGCGGAATCCTCATCGCCTGCGGGCATTACGCCATGGCGGTGCCCACCGACACCATGACGTGGGTCGGCCTCGGTCTGATCAGCGCCGGAACCGGTCTGCTCAAGCCCAATGTGGCGACCATGGTCGGCAAGCTCTACCGCACCGACGACGAGCGCCGCGACGCCGGCTTCGCCCTCTATTACATGGGCATCAACATCGGGGCGTTCCTCGGCCCGCTGGTCACCGGCTGGCTCGGGGACCACGCGAGCTGGCACTGGGGCTTCTCGGCCGCCGCCTTCGGCATGACGCTCGGTCTGATCCAGTACGTACTGGGCCGGCGTCACCTGGCCGGGCGAAAGCACAGCGCCGAATTCGCCCTGGCACCTGCACCCATGCGCCGCGCCATTCGGCTGATCGCCGTCGGCGCCGTCGTGGTCGCCGCCCTCGCCACCGCGCTCGCCCTGGCGGGCTGGCTCACCATGGACCGCTTCGTCGACCTGCTCACCCTGATCTCGGTGATCGCACCGGTCGTCTACTTCGCGGTGATGTTCCGCAGCCCACAGGTGACCGCGGAGGAGCGCGGCAGGCTGCGCCCCTACGTGGTGCTGTTCCTGGCCTCCGTCGTCTTCAACTTCATCCTCTTCCAGGCGTACTCGACGATGATGCTGCTCGCGTCGACCAACGCCCGTACCGAGATCTTCGGTTTCCATTTCCCGGCGAGCTGGTACGCCTCCGCGCTCGGCGCCTTCGAGGTCGCGCTCGCCCCGGTGGTCGCCACCGTCTGGGCCCGGATGGGGCCGCGCCAGCCGCACGCCTCCAACAAGATCGCGATCGGGGTGATCCTCGGCGGGCTGTCCTTCCTGCTGATGGTGCTGCCGACCTCCGGGCACTCCGGCGACACCTACAAGATGGCCGCCTGGTGGATCGTCGGCTCGTACCTGCTGCTCGGTCTCGGCGACATCCTGCTGGAGACCTCCGGCATGTCCGCGACCACCAAGCTCGCCCCGAAGGCGTTCGCCAGCCAGACGATGGCGCTCTGGTTCCTCTCGCTGGCCCTCGCCAACGGCATCCAGGCCCAAGTCGTGAAGCTGTACGGCGAGGTCTCCAACCCCGCCTACTTCGGTGTCAATGGCGCGATCGCGGTGGTGGCCGGTGTGGCCGTCATCGCCGCCGCACCCTGGCTCAAGCGCACCATGCACCCCGTCCACTGAGGTACCCCCATGCACATCCGCACCGCATTCCCGTACGAAACCACCCATGAGGACGTCCGCATCCCGCTGCCGGACGGCACCCGGCTGTACGCCCGGATCTGGCGGCCCGTCACCGACGAGCCGGTGCCCGCGCTCCTCGAATACCTGCCCTACCGGCTGAGCGACTGGACGGCGCCGCGGGACTGGCAGCGCCACCCCTGGTACGCGGGCCACGGCTATGCCTCCGTCCGGGTGGACGTGCGCGGACACGGCAACAGCGAGGGCCTTCCGGGTGACGAGTACGACGCGACGGAGCTGGCCGACGGTGTCGCCGTCATCCACTGGCTGGCCCAGCAGCCCTGGTGTTCCGGCCGGGTCGGCATGTTCGGCATCTCGTGGGGCGGCTTCAACTCGCTCCAGATCGCCGCGCTGGCCCCGGAGCCGTTGAAGGCGATCGTCACCGTCTGCTCGACCGACGACCGCTACGACAACGACGTCCACTACAAGGGCGGCTCGGTGCTCGGCGTCGACATGCACGCCTGGGCGGCCACCATGCTCGCCTTCGTCTCCCGGCCGCCGGACCCGGCGCAGGTCGGCGACGGCTGGAAGGACATGTGGCTGGAGCGGCTGGAGACCGTGGACCCCTTCATCCACACCTGGCTGGCGCACCAGACCCGCGACGACTACTGGAAGCACGGCAGCGTCTGCGAGGACTACTCCGCGATCCGGGCGAACGTCCTCGCGGTGGGCGGCTGGCACGACCCGTACCGCGACACCGTCCTGCGGCTGGTCGAGCACCTGGGCCCCGGAAAGGTGCGCGGGCTGATCGGGCCCTGGTCGCACCAGTACCCGGACCGCGGGCTGCCGCCGGGGCCGTCGATCGGCTTCCTCCAGGAGACGCTGCGCTGGTGGGACCAGCACCTGAAGGACAAGGACACCGGGGTCATGGCCGAGCCGCTGCTGCGGGCCTGGATCAGCAAGTCGCACCGTCCCGCGACGGTGTACGAGACGCTGCCGGGCCGCTGGGTCGGCGAGAACAGCTGGCCCTCCCCGAACGTCGCGCCGGTCGCGTACGCCCTCGGCGGCGGCCCGCAGATCGTCGACTCGCCGCAGCAGACCGGGCTGGACGCCGGGCGGTTCTTCCCGTTCGGCAACGACGCCGACCTGCCGCCCGACCAGCGCGACGAGGACGCCAAGTCGGTCTGCTTCGAGTTCCCGGTCGAGGACGCCCCGATCGAGATCCTGGGCCGCCCCCGGGTGAAGCTGCGGATCCGGATGGACGTACCGCGCGGCCAGGCGATCGCCCGGCTCTGCGACGTCGCACCGGACGGCTCATCCACCCTGGTCACCCGGGGCGCGCTCAACCTGTCGGCCCGGGGCGGCCGCGACCGCGCGGAGGACTGGCCGGTGGGCGCCACCGAGGCCGTGACCTTCGAGCTGAACGGCATCGGGCACACCTTCCCGCCCGGCCACCGGATCAGGCTCGCGATCTCCTCCTCGTACTGGCCGTGGATCTGGCCGCAGGCCGGTTCGGTGGGCTTCACCCTGGACGCCGACGGCAGCCTCGTCGAACTGCCGGTGCGCCGGCCCGTCGAGGACCCGGCGATCCGGTTCGAGGAGCCGGAGCAGTCGGAGCCGCTCGGCGTCGTGTACCCGGTGACGCTCGACGAACAGCGCCCGGAGCGGCTGGTGGTCCGCGATGTCGCCAAGGGCGAATGGCGGCTGGAGGTCGACCCGCGCTACGGCGGCACCCGCGTCTACCCGGACGGCCTTGAGTTCACCGAGGACGCCCTGGAGACGTACACGATCCAGGAGAACGACCCGCTCTCCGCACGCACCCGCTCCGACTGGGCGATCCGGCTGCACCGGCCGGAGATGGCGTGGGACGTACGGGTGGAGACCCGCTCGGAGATCGGTGCGGACGACACCGACTTCATCACCTCCAACGAGGTGGTCTGCAAGGAGGGCGGCGAGGTCGTCTTCCACCGCACCTGGGAGAAGCGGATCCCGCGCACGGCGGGCTGACAGCGCCCGCCGCCGCCCACCGCCGTGCCCCGGACACCGGGGCACGGCGGAACTTTCCGGGCATCACGGGCAGTTGGGGCTCTCCCGCGAGCAGGCGGCGCCGACGTAACGTGTCCCCCAAGCGACCTGGAAAGCGAGGCAGCAACACATGCCCGAGCAGAGCAGCCCGCTCGATCTGGCCGAGGGCGACCCCTTCGGTCCGCACAACCTTCCCTACGGAGTGTTCTCCACCCCCGATCACCCCGAGGACCGCCGGGTCGGCGTCCGCATCGGCGACCACGTACTGGACGCCGGAGCCGCGGCGCACGCGCTCGGTTCGCCCTACGCGCAGCTCCTCGCGCAGCCGGACCTCACCGCGCTGCTGTCGGCCGGCCGGACCGCCTGGCGGGACGTCCGGCGGGCGCTGACCGCGTGGGTGACGGTCCCGGCCCACCGCGCGGACGTCGAGCCCCTGCTGCACCCCGTCGATGCCGTGACGCTCCATCTTCCGTACGCGGTCGCGGACTACGTCGACTTCTACGCGAGCGAGAACCACGCCACCAACGTCGGGCAGATCTTCCGGCCGAACGCCGAGGCGCTGACGCCCAACTGGAAGCACCTCCCGATCGGTTACCACGGCCGGTCCGGCACCGTCGTGGTCTCGGGCACGGGCGTGGTGCGCCCGTCCGGCCAGCGCAAGGCACCGGCCGACGCGGCCCCCGTCTTCGGCCCCTCCGTGAAGCTGGACATCGAGGCCGAGGTCGGCTTCGTCGTCGGCGTGGGCTCCGAGCAGGGCCGCCCGGTCCCGCTCACCGACTTCCGCGACCACGTCTTCGGGCTCTGCCTGCTCAACGACTGGTCGGCGCGGGACATCCAGGCCTGGGAGTACGTGCCGCTCGGCCCGTTCCTCGGCAAGTCCTTCGCCACCTCCGTATCGGCCTGGGTGACGCCGCTGGAGGCCCTGGAGTCGGCCCGCATCGCGCCCCCGGCCCGCGACTTCCCGCTGCTCCCCTATCTGGAGGACGCCGACGAGGACGAGGACGGCGGCCTCGACCTGCGGATCTCCGTCGCGATCAACGGGCAGGTGGTCGCCGAGCCGCCGTTCGCCACCATGTACTGGACGGCGGCCCAGATGCTGGCCCAGATGACGGTGAACGGCGCTTCGCTGCGCACCGGCGATCTGTTCGGCTCCGGCACGGTCAGCGGCGCCGAGCCCGGACAGCGCGGCTCCCTCCTGGAGCTGACCTGGAACGGCCGTGACCCGCTGGACCTCCCGGACGGCAAGCGCACCTTCCTGGAGGACGGCGACACGGTGACGATGACCGCCTGGGCGCCGGGGCCGGACGGCACCCGGGTCGGCCTCGGCGAGGTCACCGGGCAGATCGTGCCCGCGTCATGACCCCGCCCGCCCTCGAACTCACGCTCCCCGAGGAACTGCTGCTGCTCGCGCTGGACCCGCTGCGCGGCAAGCCGTACTGCGCCGGCCGTTCCCTGGAGTACGGGACGGCGGGCGCGGTCCTGTGGGAGCTGGAGTTCCAGGGCCGGGTCACCGGTCAGGGCGGCCGGATACGGGTGCTGAACCCGCTCGCTCCCCCGGACCCGCTGCTCGCCCACGTCCTGGAGAGCCTGTCGGCCCCGGGCACGGGCGGGCCCGCGGGCGACACCGACACCCGGCGGTGGGTCCGGCAGACCGGCCGGTACGTCCAGGAACTGTGCCTGGAACACCTGGTGCGCCGCTCGGTCCTGCGCAGGGAGACCCACCGCTTCCTCGGCCTGCTGCCGTACCACCGGCACCCGGCGGCGGACCCGGCCCTGTCGCTCGCCGTCCGCGACCGCTTCACGGCCGCCGAGGCCGCCGGCTTCCCGGACCCGCGCGGCCGGACCCTGGCCGCCCTGGTCTCGGCGGTCGGCCTGTCGGGCGCGGTCGCCCGGGGCGGCCTGCGGCAGCGTTGGGCGATGTACAACCTGGTGACCGAGGAGTGGACCGCGGAAGCGGTGCACCGGAACGTCCGCCAGGACCGGGCCAACCGCAACCGCAGGATGAGATACAGCAGCGGCGGCGGGAGCTCCGGGGGCGACTGAGGGGGGCGGGTCAGCTTCGCACGGGCGTTCACACGTTCGGGGGAGCCCTCTCCCGTTCCCGGCGGATACGCTGGAAAGTCCCACGAGACTCTGCGTCATGGGAGCACTGATGAGCGTCGAACCCGAGGCCCCCGAGCCGCGGTGGGCGGTTCCGCCCGTGGGCGGCTGGACCGCCGATGACCTGGACACACTCCCGAATCTGCCTCCGCACACGGAGCTGATCGACGGGAGCCTTGTTTTCGTGAGTCCGCAGACCCTCTTCCACCTGCGAACGGTCGATTTCTTCAATTGGCAGCTGCAGTCGCTGGTGCCGCACGAATTCGAAGTCGTGCGCGAGTTCACCATCGACATCGACCGCTACAACCGGCCCGAGCCCGATGTGATCGTCGTGGACGGCGAGATCATCCAGGACCCGAACCAGACCCGCTTCCCCGCCGAGTCCGTACAGCTGGCCATCGAGGTCGTCTCCCCGGAATCCCTGACCCGGGACCGGGAGACCAAGCCCGTGAAGTACGCGCGGGCGAAGATCCCGCACTACTGGCGGGTGGAGAACCACGACGGCCGGGCGGTGGTCTACGTCTTCGAGCTGGAGCCGTCGACCGGGGCCTACACCTCCACCGGCATCTTCCACGACCGGATGAAGGTCTCCGTCCCCTTCCCCGTCGATCTCGACCTCACCGCGATCACCGCTCGCCGCCGGGCGGCGGACCCGGCCCCGGAGTAGACCGGTCCGCAGCGCCGCCCGGCCCCGCGCTCACTCGTACTCGGGCGGCTCCTCGTCCCAGCCGAACTCGGGGTCGGCTTCGGGGGCCGGCGGGTCGGCCGGAGCCGGGGCCGGGGCGGCCGCCTCCGGGGTTTTCGGGGCCGCCGGGGTGTCGCCGAACGCCGCCAGCACCTCCAGCACCCCCTCCCCGTACGTCACCAGCTTCTTCTCGCCCAGGCCGCTGATCCCGCCCAGCCCGGACACCGAGTCCGGCCGCACCGTGGCGATCTCGCGCAGGGTCGCGTCGTGGAAGATGACGTACGCGGGGACGCCCTGCTCCTTCGCCTGGGCACCCCGCCAGGCCCGCAGCGCCTCGAAGACCGGGACGGCCTCGGGGGTCAGCTCGGCGACGGCGGCCTGCGACTTCGACTTGCGTTCGGCCTTCGTGGCACGCGACGCGGGCTTCGGTGCCTCCTTGCGCAGCAGCACCTCGCGCTGCCGGCCGAGCACGGAGCCGCTCTCCTCGGTGAGCACCAGCGTGCCGTACTCGCCCTCGACCGCGATCAGCCCCTGGGCAAGCAGCTGCCGTACGACGCCCCGCCATTCGGCCTCGGCCAGCTCCTCGCCGATACCGAAGACCGAGAGCTGGTCGTGGTCGAACTGGATGACCTTGGCCGTCTTGCGGCCGAGCAGGATGTCGATGATCTGGCCCGCGCCGAACTTCTGCCCGCGCTCCCGCTTCAGCCGCACCACGGTCGACAGCAGCTTCTGCGCGACCACCGTGCCGTCCCAGCTCTCGGGCGGGGTGAGGCAGGTGTCACAGTTGCCGCAGTCCGCCGTGGTGGGCTCCTGGCCGAAGTACGTCAGGAGCTGGGCGCGGCGGCAGCGCACCGTCTCGCACAGGGCGAGCATCGAGTCCAGGTGGGAGGCGGCGCGGCGGCGGAACGCCTCGTCGCCCTCGCCGCCCTGGATCATCTTGCGCTGCTGGACGACGTCCTGGAGTCCGTACGCCATCCAGGCCGTGGACGGCTGCCCGTCACGGCCGGCGCGGCCGGTCTCCTGGTAGTAGCCCTCGACGGACTTCGGCAGGTCGAGGTGGGCGACGAAGCGTACGTCGGGCTTGTCGATGCCCATGCCGAAGGCGATGGTCGCGACGACGACCAGGCCCTCCTCGCGCAGGAACCGGGACTGGTGGACGGCGCGCGTGCCCGCGTCGAGCCCCGCGTGGTACGGGACGGCCTCGATGCCGTTGCGGCAGAGGTACTCGGCGGTCTTCTCCGTCGAATTGCGCGAGAGGCAGTAGACGATGCCCGCGTCCCCGGGGTGCTCGTCCTTGAGGAAGGAAAGCAGCTGCTTCTTCGGGTCGGCCTTCGGCACGATCCGGTACTGGATGTTGGGCCGGTCGAAGCTGGCGACGAAGTGCTTGGCGTCGGGCATGCCCAGACGCTGGGTGATCTCCTGGTGCGTGGCGTCGGTCGCGGTCGCCGTCAGGGCGATGCGCGGCACGTCGGGCCAGCGCTCGCCGAGGACGGAGAGGGTCAGGTAGTCCGGGCGGAAGTCGTGACCCCACTGGGCGACACAGTGCGCCTCGTCGATCGCGAAGACGGAGATCTCTGCGCGCGAGAGCAGCGCGAGCGTGGAGTCCAGGCGGAGCCGCTCCGGGGCCAGGTAGAGCAGGTCGAGCTCACCGGCGACGAACTGGGCCTCCATCGAGCGGCGCTCGTCGAAGTCCTGCGTGGAGTTGATGAAGCCGGCCCGCACGCCGAGCGCCCGCAGTGCGTCCACCTGGTCCTGCATCAGGGCGATCAGGGGCGAGACGACGATGCCCGTACCCGCTCTGACCAGGGCGGGGATCTGGTAGCAGATGGACTTGCCACCGCCGGTCGGCATGAGCACGACGGCGTCGCCGCCGGCCACCACATGGTCGACGATCGCTTCCTGCTCGCCGCGGAACGCGTCGTACCCGAATACCTTGTGCAGCGTCCGCCGTGCGTCGCTCTCGGTCACATCCATGGTCCCGCCCGTCGTGCCCATCGCTCTGTCCCCCGGGTCCGTCCCGCTCTGGTCCGTGTTGCCGCCGTCCCCTGCCACGATAGGCGCCGCGTACGACAACGCCGGACGGGCTTGACTTCTCAAGCCCGTCCGGCGGCGGTCGCTGCTGTGCGTCGGTGCGCTACCTCACGAAGACTCCCGCCTGGCTCGCCAGGTCCAGGAAGTACTGCGGGGCCAGGCCCAGCACCAGCGTGACCGCGACACCCACCGCGATCGTCGTCATCGTCAGCGGGGACGGGACGGCGACCGTGGGGCCGTCCGCCTTCGGCTCGCTGAAGAACATCAGCACGATGACCCGGATGTAGAAGAACGCGGCGATCGCCGAGGAGATCACACCGACCACGACCAGTCCGCCCGCGCCGCCGTCCGCCGCCGCCTTGAACACGGCGAACTTCCCGGAGAACCCGGAGGTGAGCGGGATACCGGCGAAGGCCAGCAGGAACACCGCGAAGACCGCGGCGACCAGCGGCGAGCGCCGGCCGAGCCCGGCCCACTTCGACAGGTGCGTCGCCTCGCCGCCCGCGTCCCGCACCAGGGTGACGACGGCGAACGCGCCGACCGTCACGAAGGAGTACGCGCCCAGGTAGAAGAGGACCGACGAGATGCCGTCCGGGGTCGTCGCGATCACACCGGCGAGGATGAATCCGGCGTGGGCGATCGAGGAGTAGGCCAGCAGCCGCTTGATGTCGGTCTGGGTGATGGCGACGATCGCCCCGCCCAGCATCGTGACGATCGCGACGGCCCACATGACCGGACGCCAGTCCCAGGCGAGGCCCGGCAGCACCACGTACAGCAGGCGCAGCAGCGCGCCGAACGCGGCGACCTTGGTGGCCGCGGCCATGAAGCCGGTGACCGGGGTCGGGGCGCCCTGGTAGACGTCCGGGGTCCACATGTGGAACGGGACGGCGCCGACCTTGAAGAGCAGCCCGGTCAGGATCATCGCGCCGCCGATCAGGAGCAGCGCGTCGTTGCCCATGGTGTCGGCGAGCGCGGGGTCGATCTTGGTGACGGCGCCGTCGACCACGTCGGCGATGGCCGCGTACGAGACGGAGCCCGCGTACCCGTAGAGCAGGGCGATCCCGAAGAGCAGGAACGCCGAGGAGAAGGCGCCGAGCAGGAAGTACTTCACCGCAGCCTCCTGCGACATCAGCCGCTTGCGGCGGGCGACGGCGCACAGGAGGTAGAGCGGGAGGGAGAAGACCTCCAGGGCCACGAAGAGCGTCAGCAGATCGTTGGCCGCGGGGAACACCAGCATGCCGGCCACCGAGAAGAGGACCAGCGGGAAGACCTCGGTGGTGGTGAAGCCGGCCTTGACCGCGGCCTTCTCGCTGTCGCTGCCGGGGACCGAGGCGGCCTGGGCGGCGAAGGAGTCGACGTGGTTGCCGTGTGCGGCGGGGTCGAGCCGCCGCTCGGCGAAGGTGAAGACGGCGACCAGTGAGGTCAGCAGGATGGTGCCCTGAAGGAAGAGCGTCGGCCCGTCGATCGCGACGGCGCCCATCGCGGCGATGTGCGCCTTCGTCGTGCCGTATCCGCCGGCCGCCAGTCCGACGACCGCGGCGAACGCGGCGGCCAGGGCGACGACCGTGAGGAAGACCTGCGTGTAATACCGGGCCCGGCGCGGCACGAAGGCCTCGACGAGTACGCCCACGACGGCGACACCGATCACGATGAGGACCGGGGCCAGCTGGGTGTACTCGATGACCGGGGCCTTGAACTTCTCGACCGGGGCGGCCGATGTCACCCCGCCCGCCATTGTCCACAAGCTGTGGACAGCTGTTGCGCTCACTTGGCGGCCTCCACCTCAGGCTGGGGGTCCTTCTTCTGGACGTCCGACATGGTGTGCTGCACCGCCGGGTTGACGATCTCCGTCAGCGGCTTCGGATAGACACCCAGGAAGAGCAGCAGCGCGATCAGCGGCAGGACCACCGCCAGCTCCCGGACCTTGAGGTCCGCCATGCCCTGGACCTCGGCCTTCACCGGGCCGGTCATCGTCCGCTGGTAGAGGACGAGGACGTAGAGCGCGGCGAGCACGATGCCGGTCGTGGCGATGATGCCCGCCGCCGGGTACGCGCTGAACGCGCCGACCAGGACCAGGAACTCACTGACGAACGGGGCGAGTCCGGGCAGCGACAGGGTGGCCAGACCGCCGATCAGGAAGGTGCCGGCCAGGATCGGCGCCACCTTCTGCACCCCGCCGTAGTCGGCGATGAGCCGCGAACCGCGCCGGGTGATCAGGAAGCCCGCCACCAGCATCAGCGCGGCGGTCGAGATCCCGTGGTTGACCATGTAGAGCGTGGCACCGGACTGGCCCTGGCTGGTCATCGCGAAGATGCCCAGGATGATGAAGCCGAAGTGCGAGATCGACGCGTAGGCGATCAGGCGCTTGATGTCTCGCTGGCCGACGGCGAGCAGCGCCCCGTACACGATGCTGATCAGCGCCAGGACGATGATCACCGGCGTCGCCCACTTGCTGGCCTCCGGGAAGAGCTGGAGGCAGAAGCGGAGCATCGCGAAGGTGCCGACCTTGTCGACGACCGCGGTGATCAGGACGGCGACCGGGGAGGTCGCCTCGCCCATCGCGTTGGGCAGCCAGGTGTGCAGCGGCCACAGCGGGGCCTTCACCGCGAAGGCGAAGAAGAACCCGAGGAACAGCCAGCGCTCGGTGCCGGTCGCCATGGAGAGCGAGCCGTTGGCGCGGGCCTCGGCGATCTCGGAGAGCGAGAACGTCCCCGCGACCACGTAGAGCCCGATCACGGCGGCCAGCATGATGAGCCCGCCGACCAGGTTGTAGAGCAGGAACTTCACCGCGGCGTAGGAGCGCTGCGCCGCCGCGTTCTCGTCGCTGCCGGTGTGCGCCCGGTCCCCGAAGCCGCCGATGAGGAAGTACATCGGGATGAGCATGGCTTCGAAGAGGATGTAGAAGAGGAAGACGTCGGTGGCCTCGAAGGAGAGGATCACCATCGCTTCGACCATCAGGATCAGGGCGAAGAAGCCCTGGGTCGGGCGCCAGCGCGAGGACTTCGTCTCCAGGGGGTCGGCGTCGTGCCAGCCGGCCAGGATGACGAAGGGGATCAGCAGGGCGGTGAGCGCCATGAGCGCCACCCCGATGCCGTCCACGCCCAGTTCGTACCGGACGCCGAAGTCCTTGATCCAGGCGTGCGATTCGGTGAGCTGGTAGCGGTCGCCGCCGGGCTCGAAGCGGGCGAGCGCGATGCCCGCCAGGACGAGGGTGGCGAGCGAGAAGACCAGCGCCAGCCATTTGGCGGTGGTGCGCCGGGCGGCCGGGACGGCGGCGGTGGCGACCGCGCCGATCGCCGGGAGCGCCGCCGTCGCTGTCAGGAGGGGAAAGGACATGGTGATCAGACCGCCCTCATCAGCAGGGTCGCGGCGATGAGGACCGCCGTACCGCCGAACATCGAGACCGCGTAGGAGCGGGCGTAGCCGTTCTGCAGCTTGCGCAGCCGACCGGAGAGCCCGCCCATCGAGGCCGCCGTGCCGTTGACGACGCCGTCGACCAGGGTGTGGTCGACGTACACCAGGGAGCGGGTGAGGTGCTCGCCGCCGCGGACCAGGACCACGTGGTTGAAGTCGTCCTGGAGGAGATCGCGGCGGGCGGCCCGGGTGAGCAGCGAGCCGCGCGGGGCGACGACGGGCACGGGCTTGCGTCCGTACATCGCCCAGGCGATGGCGACGCCGATGACGAGCACCACCATGGTGGCGGCGGTGACCGTCGTGGCGCTGACCGGGGCGTGTCCGTGGCTGTGGCCGGTGACCGGCTCCAGCCAGTTGAGGAAGCGGTCGCCGATGGAGAAGAAGCCTCCGGCGAAGACCGAACCGAACGCCAGGACGATCATGGGGATGGTCATCGACTTCGGGGACTCGTGCGGATGCGGCTCGTGGCCCTCCGCGTCGGGCTGCCAGCGCTTCTCGCCGAAGAACGTCAGCAGCATCACGCGCGTCATGTAGAACGCGGTGATCGCGGCGCCCAGCAGGGCCACCGAACCGAGGATCCAGCCCTCGGTGCCGCCCTTGGCGAAGGCCGCCTCGATGATCTTGTCCTTGGAGAAGAAGCCGGACAGACCGGGGAAGCCGATGATCGCCAGATAGCCGAGGCCGAAGGTGATGAAGGTGACCGGCATGTACTTCCGCAGGCCGCCGAACTTCCGCATGTCGACCTCGTCGTTCATGCCGTGCATGACCGAACCGGCGCCGAGGAAGAGCCCGGCCTTGAAGAAGCCGTGGGTCACCAGGTGCATGATCGCGAAGACGTAGCCGATCGGGCCGAGCCCGGCGGCCAGGATCATGTAGCCGATCTGCGACATCGTCGAGCCGGCGAGGGCCTTCTTGATGTCGTCCTTCGCGCAACCGACGATCGCACCGAAGAGCAGCGTGACCGCTCCGACGACCACGACGACCAGTTGCGCGTCCGGCGCGGCGTTGAAGATCGCGCCGGACCGGACGATGAGGTAGACGCCCGCGGTCACCATGGTCGCGGCGTGGATGAGGGCCGAGACCGGGGTCGGGCCCTCCATCGCGTCACCGAGCCAGGACTGCAGCGGCACCTGGGCCGACTTGCCGCAGGCCGCGAGCAGCAGCATCAGGCCGATCGCCGTCAGCTTGCCCTCGCCGGTCTCCCCCGTCGCTTCGAGGACGGGGCCGAAGGCGAAGGTGCCGAAGGTGGTGAACATCAGCATGATCGCGATCGACAGACCCATGTCGCCGACGCGGTTGACCAGGAACGCCTTCTTGGCGGCCGTGGCCGCGCTGGGCTTGTGCTGCCAGAAGCCGATGAGCAGGTACGACGCCAGACCGACGCCCTCCCACCCGACGTACAGCAGCAGGTAGTTGTCGGCGATGACCAGGATCAGCATCGCCGCGAGGAACAGGTTCAGATAGCCGAAGAAGCGGCGCCGGCGCTCGTCGTGCTCCATGTAGCCGATCGAGTAGATGTGGATCAGGGTGCCCACACCGGTGATCAGCAGCACGAACGTCATCGACAACTGGTCGAGCTGGAAGGCCACATCGGCCTGGAAGCCCTCGACCGGGATCCAGCTGAACAGCTTCTGGTGCAGCGCCCGGTCCTCCGCGCCCTTCCCCAGCATGTCGAGGAAGAGCACGACGCCGACGACGAACGACGCGGCGGCGAGCAGGGTGCCGATCCAGTGTCCGGCGCGGTCCAGCCGTCGGCCGCCGCAGAGCAGGACCGCCGCTCCGAGCAGGGGCGCCGCGACGAGCAGCGCGATCAGGTTCTCCACGATTCAACGTCCCCTTACAGCTTCATCAGGCTGGCGTCGTCGACCGAGGCCGAGTGGCGGGAACGGAACACCGACACGATGATCGCGAGCCCGACCACGACCTCGGCGGCGGCGACGACCATCGTGAAGAAGGCGATGATCTGGCCGTCGAGATTGCCGTGCATCCGGGAGAAGGTCACGAACGCGAGGTTGCAGGCGTTGAGCATCAGCTCCACGCACATGAACACCACGATCGCGTTCCGCCGGATCAGCACCCCGGCCGCACCGATGGTGAACAGCAGGGCTGCGAGATAGAGGTAGTTGACCGGATTCACTTGGCGACCTCCTCTTCTTCGTTGTCACGGCCGAGCCGTTCCCCGGAGCGCTGCTCCAGCGCCTTGAGCTGGTCCAGCGACTCGTTCGAGACGTCGCGGATCTGGCCGCGGTTGCGCAGCGTCTGCATGACGGTGAGCTCGGAAGGCGTGCCGTCCGGGAGCAGACCCGGGATGTCCACGGCGTTGTGCCGGGCGTAGACACCGGGGGCGGGCAGCGGCGGAAGCTGCTTGCCGCGTACGCGCTCCTCGGACATCTCCCGCTGGTTCTTGGCCCGTTCGGTGCGCTCCCGGTGGGTGAGCACCATCGCGCCGACCGTCGCCGTGATCAGCAGGGCACCGGTGATCTCGAAGGCGAAGACGTACTTGGTGAAGATGAGGCTGGCCAGCCCCTCCACGTTTCCGCCGTGCTCGGTGTTTGCGGTGCCGAGCCCGTTGAAGCTGTTGAGCGAGGCGTTGCCGATGCCGGCGATCAGGAGGACGCCGAAGCCGAGCCCGCAGCCCGCGGCCAGCCAGCGCTGGCCCTTCAGGGTCTCCTTCAGCGAGTCGGCCGCGGTGACACCGACGAGCATGACCACGAAGAGGAACAGCATCATGATCGCGCCGGTGTAGACGACGATCTGGACGATGCCCAGGAAATAGGCGCCGTTGGCGAGGTAGAACACCGCCAGGACGATCATGGTCCCGGCGAGGCTCAGCGCGCTGTGCACGGCCTTCTTCATCAGCACGGTGGACAGTGCGCCGATCACGGCGACGATGCCGAGCAGCCAGAACTGGACGGCCTCGCCGGTCGAGGTCTGGGAGGCCGCGGCGGCCAGGCCGGTCATGCGCCCACCTCCTGCGCCGAGCCGTTGTTCTCGCTGTGCCCGTCGGCCGGCTTCTCGCCCTTGGAGACGGCGACCTGGGGCTCCGTACCGGGCGCCGCCTCGGTGACGAGGCCCCGGTAGTAGTCCTGTTCGTCCATCCCGGGGAAGATCGCGTGCGGGGTGTCGACCATGCCCTCCTCCAGGCCCGCGAGCAGCTCGTCCTTGGTGTAGATGAGGCTCTCGCGGGTGGTGTTGGCGAGCTCGAACTCATTGGTCATCGTCAGCGCCCGGGTCGGGCAGGCCTCGATGCACAGTCCGCAGAGAATGCAGCGCGCGTAGTTGATCTGGTAGACGCGGCCGTAGCGCTCACCCGGGGAGTAGCGCTCCTCCTCGGTGTTGTCCGCGCCCTCGACGTAGATCGCGTCCGCCGGGCAGGCCCAGGCGCACAGCTCGCAGCCGATGCACTTCTCCAGACCGTCCGGGTGACGGTTGAGCTGGTGCCGGCCGTGGAAGCGCGGCGCCGTCACCTTCGGCGTTTCCGGATACTGCTCGGTCAGCCGCTTCTTGAACATGGCCTTGAAGGTCACGCCGAAGCCGGCGACGGGGTTCTGGAACTTCTCCTCCGAGGACCCCGAGGACCCCGAGGCTCCCGAAGTCCCCGAGGACTCTGGTGACTCAGACACCGTCAGCCTCCTTTCCGTCACTCGAATTTCCGTCACTCTGAGTATCCGGCCCGCCACTGACAACGAGCTCCCGCTCGCCCCGCGGCCTGCGGCGCGGCACCGGCGGCAGGGTCTGTCCGGGCAGCGGCGGCACCGGGAATCCGCCCGCCATCGGGTCGAACGCCGGCTCCGGTCCGGCCTCCGCCTCGGCAGCCCGGCCCTTCTTGTCGCGGAAGATGTCGACGACGAAGGAGATCAGCAGGATCGCGATCACGGCCCCGGCCACGTACAGCACGATCTTCGAGAAGTCGTAGCCCTCGTTGCGCAGCGCCCGCACCGTCGCGACCAGCATCAGCCAGACCACGGAGACCGGGATCAGGACCTTCCAGCCGAGCTTCATCAGCTGGTCGTAGCGGACCCGGGGCAGCGTGCCGCGCAGCCAGATGAAGAAGAACAGCAGCAGCTGGACCTTGACGACGAACCAGAGCATCGGCCACCAGCCGTGGTTCGCGCCCTCCCAGAAGGTGCTGATCGGCCACGGGGCCCGCCAGCCGCCCAGGAACAGGGTCGTGGCGACCGCGGAGACGGTGACCATGTTGACGTACTCGGCGAGCATGAACATCGCGAACTTGATCGAGGAGTACTCGGTGTTGAAGCCGCCGACCAGGTCGCCCTCGGACTCCGGCATGTCGAACGGGGCGCGGTTGGTCTCGCCGACCATCGTGACGATGTAGATGATGAACGAGACCGGCAGCAGCAGGATGAACCAGCGGTCCTGCTGCGCCTCCACGATCTTCGAGGTCGACATCGACCCGGAGTAGAGGAAGACCGAGGCGAACGCGGCGCCCATGGCGATCTCGTAGCTGATCATCTGCGCGCAGGAGCGCAGACCGCCCAGGAGCGGGTACGTCGATCCGGACGACCAGCCGGCCAGCACGATGCCGTAGATCCCGACCGAGGCGACCGCGAGGATGTAGAGCATCGCGATCGGCAGGTCGGTGAGCTGCATCGTGGTGCGGTGGCCGAAGATCGAGACCTCGTTGCCGGACGGGCCGAACGGGATCACGGCGATCGCCATGAAGGCCGGGATGGCCGCGACGATCGGCGCGAGCACGTACACGACCTTGTCGGCCCGCTTGACGACGAGGTCCTCCTTCAGCATCAGCTTGATGCCGTCGGCGAGCGACTGGAGCATGCCCCAGGGACCGTGCCGGTTGGGGCCGATGCGCAGCTGCATCCAGGCGACGACCTTGCGCTCCCACACGATGGAGAAGAGCACGGTCACCATCAGGAACGCGAAGCAGAACACCGCCTTGATGACGACGAGCCACCACGGGTCGGTGCCGAACATCGACAGGTCCTCGGCGGCGAGTACGGCACTGTGCGGTGCCGCGGCCAGTTGAGCGAAGGCACTCACGCCCCCACCTCCGGTGTGACGTCGGGAGTACCCGGTGCGGCGGGGCCGATCCGGACCAGACCGCCGGGCCGGGCACCGGTGTCGGCCGGCACGCCCCGCCCGGCGGAGTTCAGCGGCACCCAGACCACCCGGTCCGGCATGTCGGTGACCTTCAGCGGGAATGCGACGCTGCCCGCCGGGCCGGTGACGGCCAGCAGATCGCCGTCCTTCACGCCCGTCTCGGCGGCGGTGGCCGCGGAGAGCCGGGCGACCGCGGCGTGCCGGGTGCCGGCCAGCGCCTCGTCGCCCTCCTGGAGCCGGCCCAGGTCGAGCAGCATCCGGTGGCCCGCGAGGACCGCCTCGCCGTCGCCCGGCCTGGGCAGCGGCCGGGCCGGCTCGTTCGGGTCGGTGGCGTGCGTACCGCTCCAGCCGCCGAGCCGGTCCAGCTCACGTCGTACGGACTTCAGGTCCGGCAGCGCGAAGCGGCCGGCCTCATCGGCGGCCATCTCGTCGGCCAGCATGTGCAGCACCCGGGCGTCGCCCGGCGCGAGCGCACGCGTCATCTGCTCCGGCTTCAGCGCGGCCTCGAACATCCGCGCCCTGCCCTCCCAGTTGAGGAAGGTGCCGGACTTCTCGGCCACCGCGGCGACCGGGAACACCACGTCGGCGCGCTCGGTCACCTCGTTGGGCCGCTGCTCCAGGGAGACCAGGAAGCCGACCTGGTCCAGGGCCTCCAGGGCCCGTGCCGGGTTCGGCAGGTCCACGGTCTGGACCCCGGCGACGACCAGCGCGCCCAGTTCGCCGGTGGCCGCGGCCTCCACGATCTGGTCGGTGTCGCGGCCGAAGCGGGACGGGAGTTCGGCGACGCCCCAGACGGCCGCCACCTCGTCCCTGGCCCGCGGGTCGGTCGCCGGACGGCCGCCGGGCAGCAGCGACGGGAGCGCGCCCGCCTCCACCGCGCCGCGCTCGCCGGCCCGGCGCGGGATCCACACCAGCGCGGCCCCGGTCGCGGTGGCCGTGCGTACCGCGGCGGTGAGCCCGCCCGGCACCGCGGCCAGCCGCTCACCGACCACGATCACGGCGCCGTCGCTCCGCAGCGCCTCGGCCGCCGCGGCTCCGTCGCCGTCGAGGCCGACACCGCCCGCGATCGCGTCCAGCCACTCGGTCTCGGTGCCGGGGGCCGCGGGCAGCAGCGTGCCGCCCGCCTTGTCGAGACCGCGGGTGGCGTGCGAGGCGACGGCGAAGGTGCGCTGTCCGTGCTTGCGGTTGGCCTTGCGCAGCCGCAGGAAGACGCCGGGCGCCTCCTCCTCCGACTCGAACCCGACCAGCAGTACCGTCGGGGCCTTCTCCAGCGAGGTGTACGTGACCCCCGTGCCGTCCAGGTCCCGGCCGCGTCCGGCCACGCGGGCGGCCAGGAAGTCGGCCTCCTCGCTGCTGTGGACCCGGGCCCGGAAGTCGATGTCGTTGGTGTCCAGGGCGATCCGGGCGAACTTGCTGTACGCGTAGGCGTCCTCGACGGTCAGCCGGCCGCCGGTGAGCACCCCGGTCCGGCCGCGTGCGGCGGAGAGGCCGGCGGCCGCGGCGGCCAGCGCCTCGGGCCAGCCCGCGGGCTCCAGGACACCGTCCGCGTTGCGTACCAGCGGAGTGGTGAGCCGGTCCCGCTGCTGCGCGTAGCGGAAGCCGAAGCGGCCCTTGTCGCAGACCCACTCCTCGTTGACCTCGGGGTCGTTGGCGGCGAGCCGCCGCATGACCTTGCCGCGCCGGTGGTCGGTGCGGGTCGCGCAGCCGCCCGCGCAGTGCTCGCACACCGACGGCGAGGAGACCAGGTCGAAGGGGCGGGAGCGGAATCGGTACGCCGCCGAGGTCAGTGCCCCGACCGGGCAGATCTGGATGGTGTTCCCGGAGAAGTACGACTCGAACGGGTCGCCCTCGCCGGTGCCGACCTGCTGGAGCGCGCCGCGCTCGATCAGCTCGATCATCGGGTCGCCCGCCACCTGGTTGGAGAACCGGGTGCAGCGCGCGCAGAGCACGCAGCGCTCGCGGTCCAGCAGCACCTGGGTGGAGATCGGGACGGGCTTCTCGAAGGTCCGCTTCTTGCCGTCGAAGCGGGAGTCGGAGCCGCCGTGCGACATCGCCTGGTTCTGCAGCGGGCACTCGCCGCCCTTGTCGCAGACCGGGCAGTCCAGCGGGTGGTTGATGAGCAGCAGCTCCATCACACCCTTCTGGGCCTTCTCGGCGACCGGCGAGGTGAGCTGCGACTTCACCACCATGCCGTCGGTGCAGGTGATGGTGCAGGACGCCATCGGCTTGCGCTGGCCCTCGACCTCGACGATGCACTGGCGGCAGGCGCCGGCCGGGTCGAGGAGCGGGTGGTCGCAGAAGCGGGGGATCTCGATGCCGAGGAGTTCGGCGGCCCGGATGACCAGGGTGCCCTTGGGCACGCTGATCTCGATGCCGTCGATGGTCAGCGTGACCAGGTCCTCGGGCGGGATGGCCGCCTCGCCGCCCCCGGAGGGCGCACTCGTGGTGACTGTCATGCGTTCACCCCCTGGTGAGCGTTCTTGTCGTCGGCCCAGACGGTGGACCTGGCGGGATCGAAGGGGCAGCCCTTGCCCGTGATGTGCTGCTCGTACTCCTCGCGGAAGTACTTCAGCGAGGAGAAGATCGGCGAGGCGGCGCCGTCGCCGAGGGCGCAGAAGGACTTGCCGTTGATGTTGTCGGCGATGTCGTTCAGCTTGTCGAGGTCGGACATCTGGCCCTTGCCCGCCTCGATGTCGCGGAGCAACTGGACGAGCCAGTAGGTGCCTTCGCGGCAGGGCGTGCACTTGCCGCAGGACTCGTGGGCGTAGAACTCGGTCCAGCGGGTGACGGCCCGCACCACGCAGGTGGTCTCGTCGAAGCACTGGAGCGCCTTGGTGCCGAGCATGGATCCGGCGGCGCCGACGCTCTCGTAGTCGAGCGGTACGTCGAGGTGCTCGTCGGTGAACATCGGGGTCGACGAGCCGCCCGGGGTCCAGAACTTCAGCCGGTGGCCGGGGCGCATGCCGCCGCTCATGTCGAGCAGCTGGCGCAGGGTGATGCCGAGCGGTGCCTCGTACTGGCCGGGGCCGGCGACGTGCCCGCTGAGCGAATACAGCGTGAAGCCCGGGGACTTCTCGCTGCCCATCGACTTGAACCAGTCCTTGCCCCGGTTCAGGATCGCGGGAACCGAGGCGATGGACTCGACGTTGTTCACCACAGTGGGGCAGGCGTACAGACCGGCGACCGCGGGGAAGGGAGGTCGCAGCCGGGGCTGGCCACGCCGTCCTTCGAGAGAGTCGAGCAGCGCGGTTTCCTCACCACAGATGTACGCGCCGGCACCGGCGTGCACCGTGAGTTCCAGATCGAGCCCCGAGCCCAGGATGTTCGTCCCCAGATAGCCCGCCTCGTACGCCTCTCGTACGGCCTCGTGCAGACGTCGCAGCACGGGGACGACCTCACCGCGCAAGTAGATGAACGCGTGCGACGAACGGATCGCGTAACAGGCGATCACCATGCCCTCGATGAGGCTGTGCGGGTTGGCGAACAGGAGCGGGATGTCCTTGCAGGTGCCCGGTTCCGATTCGTCGGCGTTGACAACCAGATAGTGCGGTTTGCCGTCGCCCTGCGGGATGAACTGCCACTTCATCCCGGTCGGGAAGCCCGCGCCGCCGCGGCCGCGCAGGCCGGAGTCCTTGACGTAGGCGATCAGGTCGTCCGGCGCCATGGCGAGGGCCTTGCGCAGTCCCTCGTATCCGTCGTGGCGCCGGTAGGTTTCCAGGGTCCAGGATTCCGGCTCGTCCCAGAAGGCGGAGAGGACGGGGGCGAGCAGCTTCTCGGGGCTGCCCCCGTTCCCGTTGCCGCTTCCGTTGTCGTTGATCTCGGTCGCCAACGTCATCACTCCCCCTCCTCGGCGATCGGGCCGGCCGGGTGGTCCGGGTCGGAGGCCGAGGTCTGCTGCGGTGCGTCGTGCGAGCTGAGGTGCTCGGACGGCGACGGGTCGTGGGGCTGGGCGCCGCCGGGGCGTTCGCCGCGCGGGGCGACGACGCGCGGGTGCGGTTCCTCGCCCTTGGCGAGGCGGAGGCCGATCAGCGAGGCGGGGCCCGCACCGCCGGACGCCTCGACGGCGCCGGGGCGCTCGTCGGGGAAGCCGGCCAGGATCCGGGCGGTCTCCTTGTACGAGCAGATCGGGGCGCCGCGGGTGGGTTCGACGGTGCGCCCGGCGATCAGGTCGTCGACCAGGCGGGTCGCGCTCTCGGGCGTCTGGTTGTCGAAGAACTCCCAGTTGACCATCACCACGGGGGCGAAGTCGCAGGCCGCGTTGCACTCGATGTGTTCGAGGGTGACCTTGCCGTCCTCGGTGGTCTCGTCGTTGCCGACGCCGAGGTGCTCCTTGAGCCGGTCGAAGATCGCGTCGCCGCCCATCACCGCGCACAGCGTGTTGGTGCAGACGCCGACCTGGTAGTCACCGCTCGGCTTGCGCCGGTACATCGTGTAGAAGGTGGCGACCGCGGTGACCTCGGCGGTGGTGAGGCCGAGCAGCTCGGCGCAGAACGCCATGCCCGTACGGGATACGTAGCCCTCCTCGGACTGCACCAGGTGCAGCAGGGGAAGCAGGGCGGAGCGGCTGCCGGGGTAGCGGGCGATCACCTCCTTCGCGTCCGCTTCGAGCCTGGCGCGCACCTCGGCCGGGTAGGCGGGGGCGGGGAGCTGCGGCATCCCCAGACTGACTTCCTGACGTGCTTCGGTCACCGGTCGACGCCTCCCATCACGGGGTCGATGGACGCGACGGCGACGATGACGTCGGCGACCTGGCCGCCCTCGCACATCGCCGCCATGGCCTGGAGGTTGGTGAAGGACGGGTCGCGGAAGTGGACCCGGTAGGGGCGGGTGCCGCCGTCCGAGACGACGTGCACGCCGAGTTCGCCCTTGGGCGATTCGACGGCGGTGTACGCCTGCCCGGCCGGGACCCGGAAGCCCTCGGTCACCAGCTTGAAGTGGTGGATCAGGGCCTCCATGGAGGTGCCCATGATCTTCTTGATGTGGTCGAGCGAGTTGCCGAGTCCGTCCGGGCCGAGCGCGAGCTGGGCCGGCCAGGCGATCTTCTTGTCGGCGACCATCACGGGACCGGGGGCGAGCCGGTCGATGCACTGCTCGACGATCCGCAGCGACTGGCGCATCTCCTCCAGGCGGATGAGGAAGCGGCCGTAGGCGTCGCAGGTGTCGGCGGTGGGGACGTCGAACTCGTAGTTCTCGTACCCGCAGTACGGGTCGGTCTTGCGCAGGTCGTGCGGGAGTCCGGCGGAGCGCAGCATCGGTCCGGTGACGCCGAGGGCCATGCAGCCGGTCAGGTCGAGATAGCCGACGTCCTGCATGCGGGCCTTGAAGATGGGGTTGCCGGTGGCGAGCTTGTCGTACTCCGGCAGGTTCTTCTTCATGGTCTTCACGAACTCGCGGAGCTGGTCGATCGCGCCGGGCGGCAGGTCCTGGGCGAGTCCGCCGGGGCGGATGAACGCGTGGTTCATGCGCAGGCCGGTGATCAGCTCGAAGAGGTCGAGAACGAGTTCACGATCTCGGAAGCCGTAGATCATGATCGTGGTGGCGCCGAGCTCCATGCCGCCGGTGGCGATGCACACCAGGTGCGAGGAGATCCGGTTGAGCTCCATCAGGAGCACGCGCAGGATGGTGGCCCGGTCGGGGATCTGGTCCTCGATGCCGAGGAGCTTCTCGACGCCCAGGCAGTACGCCGCCTCGTTGAAGAAGGGCGTCAGGTAGTCCATGCGCGTGACGAAGGTGGTGCCCTGCGTCCAGTTCCGGAATTCGAGGTTCTTCTCGATGCCGGTGTGGAGGTAGCCGATGCCGCAGCGGGCCTCGGTGACGGTCTCGCCGTCGATCTCCAGGATCAGCCGCAGAACACCGTGCGTGGACGGGTGCTGGGGGCCCATATTGACAATGATGCGCTCATCGTCCGATTTGGCCGCGGACTCGACGACCTCGTCCCAGTCGCCGCCGGTGACTGTATATACAGTCCCCTCGGTCGTCGCCCGGGGCGTTGCGTGGGGAGTAGACATCAGGAGTACGACCTCCGCTGGTCCGGAGCCGGGATCTGGGCGCCCTTGTACTCGATGGCGATGCCGCCGAGCGGGTAGTCCTTGCGCTGCGGGAAGCCCTGCCAGTCGTCCGGCATCATGATCCGGGTGAGGGCGGGGTGCCCGTCGAAGACGAGCCCGAAGAAGTCGTAGGTCTCGCGCTCGTGCCAGTCGTTGGTCGGGTAGACCTCGACGAGGGACGGGATGTGCGGATCGCTGTCCGGGGCCGACACCTCCAGCCGGATGAGCCGGCCGTGCGTGATCGAGCGCAGGTGGTAGACGGCGTGCAGCTCGCGGCCCTTGTCGCCGAGGAAGTGGACGCCGCTCACCCCCGTACAGAGCTCGAAGCGCAGCGCCGGGTCGTCGCGCAGGGTCCGGGCGACCCGGACGAGGTGTTCGCGGGCGATGTGGAAGGTGAGCTCGCCGCGGTCGACGACGGTCTTCTCGATGGCGTTGGCGGGAAGCAGGTCCTGCTCCTCCAGGGCCCCTTCGAGCTCGTCGGCGACTTCGTCGAACCAGCCGCCGTACGGGCGGGAGGTGGCGCCCGGCAGGGTCACGGTGCGGACGAGGCCGCCGTAGCCGGAGGTGTCACCGCCGTTGTCGGCGCCGAACATGCCCTTGCGTACGCCGATGACCTCGCCGGTGTCCGCGCGCGGGGCGGGCACACCGTTGTTGTTGCTCTGTTCGTCGTGGTTGTCGTTCCCGCTCATCGCAGCAGCCCCTTCATCTCGATCAGGGGCAGTGCCTTGAGTGCCGCGTCCTCCGCCTCGCGGGCTGCCTCCTCCGCGTTGACCCCGAGCTTGGAGCCCTGGATCTTCTGGTGGAGCTTGAGGATCGCGTCCATCAGCATCTCGGGCCGCGGCGGGCAGCCCGGCAAATAGATATCAACCGGGACAATGTGATCAACACCCTGAACAATGGCGTAATTGTTGAACATCCCGCCCGATGATGCACAAACCCCCATGGAGATCACCCACTTGGGGTTGGGCATCTGGTCGTAGACCTGACGCAGGACGGGAGCCATCTTCTGGCTGACCCGTCCTGCGACGATCATCAGATCCGCCTGTCGCGGCGATCCGCGGAAGACCTCCATGCCGAAACGGGCCAGGTCGTAGCGCCCGGCCCCGGTCGTCATCATTTCGATGGCGCAACAGGCGAGGCCGAAGGTGGCGGGGAAGACGGAGGACTTCCGTACCCAGCCGGCGGCCTGCTCGACAGTGGTCAGCACGAAGCCGCTGGGCAGCTTCTCTTCGAGTCCCATGGTGTGCCCCTCAGCCCCTCAGTCCCATTCCAGGCCGCCGCGACGCCACACATACGCGTAGGCGACGAAGACGGTGAGCACGAAGAGCAGCATCTCCACGAGCCCGAAGATCCCCAGGGCGTCGAAGGTGACCGCCCAGGGATAGAGGAAGACGATCTCGATGTCGAAGACGATGAAGAGCATCGCCGTCAGGTAGTACTTGATGGGGAAGCGGCCGCCTCCGGCCGGCGTGGGTGTGGGTTCGATACCGCACTCGTACGCTTCGAGCTTTGCCCGGTTGTAGCGCTTGGGGCCGATAAGCGTGGCCATGACCACGGAGAAGATCGCAAACCCTGCCCCGAGGGCGCCGAGCACGAGGATGGGCGCGTAGGCATTCACGCTCCTCGCTCCTTCCAGTCGTCCTTGACCGTTGGACCGCATCGGGCGACCGGCTCACCGCCTCACCAAGATCGTGCACATGTGAGGCAGTTCACAAGCCCGACTGCCCCGCATCCTATGCCCGCCATCCTGTGATCTGCGACACGGGGTACGACAACGCCTTTGTGATCTCCACCACCTGACGAAGGATCATGAAGTCGGATGAGCGGTGATCTTCACACGCGAAGCGGCCGAGTGATCACGAGACGTGACATCTGATGCTGTTACCGCTGGTCAAACGGCTGTCGCCCTATCAAGAGATGGCCATGCCAAGCAAATTGGCGATGGACAACCCGGGGTGATAGAGGAATCCACTCGATCTTGATCCCTCCGGGCCGGCTCCCCGCGAACCCCACCCCCTCCGGCGGCCCCACGCCCTCCCGGTCGCCCGAACCTCACCCGGGAGGGGGGATCGGGGGGATCAAAGTGGACGCACGAGACCATTTCCAATCTTCGGCATGAACGGGACATCTCCCTCCACCCGGCGCCACCTTGAGCGCGTGGCGCATATCCGCCCCTCACCCCGCAGTCACACTGTGACCTGCGTCACTCCATCAAGGCCCCGACAAAAGCGGGCTTGGCCATCGGTGTGAACGGATGGTAAGTGGCGGGCAATTCGGGCGTATTGCCGAAAGCCCGTGATCACAGCCGTGATCAGGCATGCCCGCTATGCCCGTTACGGCGTCAATAAGGGTCCGCGGAAAGCGGATTCACAGATTCCGTACGTAACTGTGTCGCAACACACGTTTCTTGATGGGAGCCCCGAGGCCCTGATAGCGCTAGTACTCATGTCCCACACCGCTCACATACCCAGCCACCGGAAGCCCCGCCGAAACGCCTCGAAGACGGCGCTGCGGGCCGGAGTTGCCGGTGGCGTCCTCAGCACCATCGCGGTCGCAGGTGCCGCCGGTCCGGCCCAGGCCGAGCCGGTGACCCAGACCATCGAGATGCCCACCATCACCTCCGGGCTCTCCACCGCCGTCGCCGCGTCCGCCCAGGCCACGCAGCAGGTCGCCCAGGACCTGCAGACGCAGGCCCAGGAGGACGCCGCAGCCGCCACCGCGGCCAAGACCGCCAAGAAGGCCAAGGCCGAGGCGGTCCGCAAGGCAGAGGCCAAGAAGAAGGCGGAGGCGGCCGCCAAGGCCAAGGCGGAGGCCGCCGAGCGCGCCTCCCGCTCCACCGCCCGCACGACGCTCAGCGCGACCTCCGGCTCCAACACCGGTACCGCCGCGTCCACGTACTCCTCTTCTTCCTCCTCCTCGAACGCGACCGGCTCGGCCGCCGCGGTCATCGCCTTCGCGCAGGCCCAGGTCGGCGACGCGTACGTGCCCGGCGGCACCGGCCCCAACTCGTGGGACTGCTCCGGCCTCGTCCAGGCCGCGTTCCGTTCGGTCAACATCGACCTGCCGCGCGTCTCGCAGTCCCAGTCCACCGCCGGCACCCAGGTCTCGCTGAGCAACCTCCAGCCGGGCGACATCCTGTACTGGGGCGGCGCGGGCAGCGCGTACCACGTCGGGATCTACGTGGGTAACGGCCAGTTCGTCGGCGCGCAGAACTCCAGCACCGGTGTGGTGCAGCGTCCGCTGTCCTACGACCCGCCGTCCGGCGCGGTCCGCGTTCTCTGATTCGGCGCGACTTCTGGGTTCACGGATTCACAAGCGCCTTCCCGGCGCCCGTTGAAGGGCCGTCACTCCCCCGCTCGGGAGCGACGGCCCTTCAACGTTTCCGGTCGTCCGGCGAGAAGCACCCGGCTTCCAGCGCCCTGCCTCCAGTGCGTGGCCCCCAGCGCCCGGCCTCCGGCGAAAAACCGACGTCGACCCCGGCCGAAGCCGTTGACGTCGCGAACCTGCCGGACACCGTCCACCGCCGCTTGTGAACTGGGGCGAACAGCCCTCGCGTCACCGAGCACAGGACGGCATCCGCCATGAACCCCACCGCGGCCACCACCCCCTCCGAACACACCACCCTCCCGGCCCGCACCCCTTTACGCGGCCGGCTCGCCGTCCTCTCCGTCATGCTGGGCATCTTCGCGATCGTCACCACCGAGATCCTGCCCATCGGCCTGCTCACGTCGATCGGGTCCGACTTCGCCGTCTCGGACGGCACGGCGGGCCTGACGATGACCGTGCCCGGACTCCTCGCCGCCGTCTCCGCGCCCTTGGTCACGGTGGCGACGGCGCGCGTCGACCGGCGTCTGATGCTCGGTGCCTTCATGCTCCTGCTGACCCTGGCCGACTTCCTCGTCGCCGCCGCGACCGACTACCGCCTCGTCCTGGTCTCCCGGGTGCTGGTCGGGATCACCATCGGCGGCTTCTGGTCCATCGGGGCCGGACTGGCGGGCCGGCTGGTCCGCCCGGCGTCGGCCGCCCGCGCGACAGCGGTGATCTTCTCGGCCGTCCCGCTGGGCTCCGTACTCGGCGTCCCCGCCGGTACGTTCATCGGCGGCCTGGCCGGCTGGCGGACGGCCTTCGTGGTCCTGGGGACGCTCGGCGTGGGCGTACTGGCCCTGATGCTCCTGGTGGTTCCGCCCCTTCCGCCGGCCCGGGTCACCCGCGCGAGCCTGCTGCGCACCGTGCTCGCCCGACCCGACACCCGGTTCGCCCTGCTCATCACCTTTCTCATCGTTCTGTCCCACTTCGCGACGTACACCTATGTCACCTCCTTCCTGGAACGGGTCACACACGCCGGTCCGGGGCTGATCACGGTGTTCCTGCTGATCTACGGCGCCGCCGGGATCGTCGGCAACTTCGTCGGCGGCGCACTCGTGACGCGCCGCCCGCGCCTCGCGGTCTCCCTGGCCGCGGGCCTGATCGCCACCGCGACCGCGCTGCTCCCGGTCCTGGGCAGGTGGGAGGCCGGGGCCGTCGCGCTGCTGATCGTCTGGGGTGTCGCCTACGGTGCGGTGCCGGTCTGCTCGCAGACCTGGTTCGCCGGGGCCGCACCCGACGCACCCGAAGCGGCGTCCGTCCTGTTCACCGCTTCCTTCCAGGCGACCTTCGCCCTCGGCGCCCTGACGGGCGGAGCCGTCCTGGACCACGTGTCCGTGTCGGCGGTCATGGTGCTCGGCGGCGCGGTCGCGGCTCTCGCGGTTGTCACGGTGGCCGTGGCGGGACCACGCTCCGGGAGCCTCGGTGTCCGGGGGCGGCGATGAACGCACCGTCCTCAAGCGGAGGCCATGCCCCGTACGTGGTGGGGAGAACCCCACCACCGCGTGCGGTGCTGGCACCCCGATGGATCAGGGGGGCCGCTTTACTGTGCGTATCACCTGCTGACGTCACGATGTTTACATGCAGCAAACCCACGCTCATTCGCCCGGTCGCGGTCGCGATTCATTCATAGACGTCATCAGAGCGCTATGCGTGCTGGCCGTGATTTCCCAGCACTGGCTCATGCCCGTACTGGCCTACGAGAATGGGCATTTGAGCACCGGGAATGCGCTCGCGAGCCCCGGCTGGTGGATTGTCACCTGGCTGACGCAGGTCATGCCGATGGTTTTCTTCGCCGGCGGCGCCGCCAATTTCTTCTCGTTCCGATCTGTGAAATCGGTGAACACCTGGCTCCGGAGCAGAATCGCGCGGCTCCTGGTGCCGGTCGTCCCCCTTGCAGCCGTGTGGCTGTTGCTGCCCCACGTGTTGATCGGCGCGGGGCTGCCGGAGCAGCCGGTGCTGATGGCGGGCAAGATAGCCGGCCAACTGCTCTGGTTCCTCGCCGTCTATGTGCTCGTGGTGGCGCTCACCCCGGTGATGTTCAAGTTGTACCGCCGGTACGGCTGGCGTGTGATCGGAGTCCTCGGCGCCTGTGCCCTGCTCGTCGATGTGCTGCGCTTCGAGTTCAGCCCCGCGATCGGTTTCCTGAACGCCCTGTTCGTCTGGCTGGCGGCCCACCAGTTCGGGTTCCACTACGCCGACGGCGGCCTGCGCATGCGGAGCGCGTGGGTGTCGTCGGGTCTGGCCGCGGTCGGCTTCGGACTCACCGCGGCCGCCGTGTTCTTCGGCCCCTACCCGGCGTCCATGATCGGGATGCCCGGGGCCCCGGTCTCCAACATGAGCCCGCCGACCGCGTTGATGATGTCGCTGACCATCGGCCAGCTCGGACTCTGGCTTACGCTCAAGCCGGCGATAACGCGATTCGCGGAACGCCCCATGGCCACCTCCGTACTTCAGTGGTGCGGGGCCCGTTTCATGACGCTGTATCTCTGGCACATGCCCGCGCTCGTGATGACGGCGGGAATCGCAATTGTCGGACTCGGATTCGCGACGCCGACGCCCGGCAGCCCGATGTGGTTCGCGGTGGCACCGCTGTGGGTCGGCGTTTCGGGATTCTTCCTGGTCAGCTTCACTCGAATTTTCGGCCGGTTCGAATTCCGTCGCCCCTCCGGTGCGGCATCGGAAATGAGCCTCGGCAAGGTCGTTCTCGCGGCCGTGCTTTCCGCCGGCGGTCTCCTCGGACTCGCCGCGCAGGGTTTCATCTCCCCCGGAAACCCGCTCGGTCCGGTGCTCTGCGTGGCGCTGGTGGTGGCCGGGCTGCTCGTCGTACGGGAGAAGAGCGCTCCGAAGGCAGAGGCCGCGCAGGGCATTCGCACCGTGCCCGTTCAGCCGGTGGTACGCCATGAAGGTGCCCGGGTTCTCTCCCGGCAGGGCAGCTGATGAGGGCCGCCTCGCGTACGGCGCTTGCGCGCCCCGTACGCGAGGCGGCTCTCCCGCTTCCGCGTCTCATGAGCCGTCGGCTGCGAGCTGTTGCCGGACCAGGCAGACCAATCCGTCGATGAGAGGGCCGGGCTCAAGGGACGGGTCGAGCGACCGCTGGAGCAGGTATCCGTCGATCGCCGCCGTGAGCGTCACCGCGACGGCGAGCGGGCGCGCGACCCCCCGCTCCGCGAACCAGTCGCACAACCGCTGCCGCAACTCGGCCAGCAAGCCGGCGATTTCGGCACGCAGCTCGTCGTCCCGGCTCGCGGCGACGAGGGACTCGTACAGCAGCAGCAGTTCCGGATCACGGGGATCGTTGGCGGACAGCGCACGGAGCATGGTTTCCACGGCCACGGCCGGATCCTCCTGCGCCAGCGCCTCGCCGATCCGGTCGAGGAAGAACGTCCGGATCTTCCGCACCGCGGCGATGCGCCGGAGTTCGCCGATGCTCCCCACGTGGTAGTGGATCACTCCGGTGTTCACGCCTGCGCGCTCCGCCACCCGCCGACTGCTCACATCGCCCCAGCCCAGTTCGGGAATGAGAGAGGCCGCGGCTTCGATGATCTTCTCGCGCGTATCCGTCCGGCGCGAAGGACCCGTGGACTCGTCGCTCACAGCCGTACCCCCTGGATCGCGGCCACGGCGATCACGCCGGCCGAAGCCAGCGCGATCGCTTCGAGGACGAGCAACTGCACCGGCAGGGGGTCGGGCACGACGGGGAAGACCGCGCCGAGGTCGGCCGCGAATACCGCGATGTAGCCGAGGCTCAGCACCAGCGCCGCCACGAAGGCCCAGTGCTGACCGGCCATGGCGAACCCGGCCACCACGAAGCTGGTGAGCCCCAGGGAGGTCAGATACACGTTGAAGCTGTTGTACTGCCACCGCGGAAGCGGGGAGAAGTCCCTCGTGTCGATCAGCTTCCCCGGGACCATGGGAATCAGCAGAAGCGCCTCCCAGACCAGCAGTGCCGCGATCACGGTCCCCAACAAGGATTGGTTCATCACGCTCTCCGATACGTGTACGTGCGGGAGTCTCCGTCTGTTTGGACGATAGTCCTGGACGGTCGTCCAAATCAAATGGAGAGGTGAGTCGCGCTCGCGGCGGAGAGGGTGAACCACACCGTCTTCGAGTGCGGTGACCGTGCCCCGTACGCGGTGGTCCCCCACCGGGCGGCGAGCGCGTCGACAAGGAGCAACCCCCGGCCACCCTCGTCCGCACCGGGGGCTCGCGGAGGCGGGGGCACGGGCAGCCGACCGGGTTCGTCGTCCGTCACGTACACCGTCACCTGCCGTCGATTGACGGTGACCTCCACCCGGACCTGCGGCGAGTCCGTATGGCAGTACGTGTTGGAGACGACCTCGCTCACACAGAGCCGGGCGTCATCGACGAGCGGGGCGTGCCCGGCGGCCCACAGCACCGTCGCCACGAAGTCCCGCACGATCCTGGGGGCGGTGGGGGCGTTCGGTGCGACGAGCCGGTAGCGCTCGCCGCGCTGGGGGAGGTAGGGGGTGGGTGACGGAGGGGCGGTTACGGGGGTCATGGCGCGGTCTCCCTGCGTGAGGCGGGCTCCGGGGCGTCGTGCGGTGGGCGCGGTCCGTGGCATTGGCCGACTCCCACGAGCGTTCAACTCGCTTGCAGGTGGCTGCACTTCGGTCCGGTCGAGCCTCAGCTCGGCATGACGGGACGCTAGGGCACAACAATGGGACGGCGCAACAGTGTGACGCCCGTAGCACCCATACGAGTGGACCAGTGACCCGGTTGCGCGGCACACTCGTACCCGCACGAAGGGGAGGGTCCATGCCACCAAGGAGCTACCCGACCGCCAGGCAGCGGCGGTTGGGTGCGGAACTTCGCAAGCTGCGCGAGCGTGCGGGGATGTCCGGGAGCGAGGCGGCCGCGTACCTGGGCGGCGAGCGAGCCCAGATCAGCCACATCGAGTCCGGCCGCTACGGAGTGAGCAGCGAACGGGTACGCCGGCTCGCAGCTCACTACTCGGCCACCGACAAGCACCTGGTCGATGCCCTGGCCGAGATGGCCGAGGAACGCACCAAGGGATGGTGGGACGACTACCGCGGAATACTCTCGCCCGGATTCCTGGACCTGGCGGAGCTTGAGCACAAGGCGTCCTACATCCGTGCCATCCAGATGCTCATCATCCCTGGAGTGTTCCAGACGGAGTCGTATGCGCGAGCCATCATCCGGAGCGGGATCACCGACCTTCCCGCTGACGAGCTGAGCGCCCGCGTCGAGCACCGCACCAGACGGCGCGACATCTTCGACCGCCCCAGGCCGACCCCGTTCGAGGCGTTCATCCATGAGGCCGCGTTGCGGATGCGGTACTGCGACCCCGAGACCATGCGGGCGCAACTCACCTTCCTGCACGAGGTTTCCACCTGGCCGTCCGTGACGATCCGCATCATCCCGTTCACCAGGCAGATCACCGGTTCAGTGCACTCGACGCTGTACGCCGGGGCCGAAATTCCGGCACTCGACACCGTTCAGCTGGACAGCGCCTTCGACGCGGGCTTCCTGGACGCCGAGGCCCAGCTGGCGCGATATCGAGCCCTCCTCGACTCCATCGAGTCCATCTCTCTCGACACGGAGGAGTCCGCACAATTCATTCAACACATCGCACAGGAAATGTGAGTCCACCCGCATGACCGACGCAATCAACTGGCAGAAGTCCTCGTTCTCCGGAGCGGACAACAATCAGAGCTGCATCGAGCTGGCACCTGTCGACGGCTCGATCAAGATGCGCGAGAGCGATGACCCCGACATCGTCGTCACCACGAGCGTCGCCAAGCTGCGCGCATTCGTGCTCGGCGTGAAGGCCGGGGAGTTCGACCACCTGATCTGAGCACGGCCCGCAAGCGCCCTCCGGTTCGAACACCGGGGGGCCTTCTACATATCCGGCGCAACATAGGGACGTCACGCTGTTGCACCGCAGCCACCCGTAACGCTACCGCCGCTCTGTGTCGCCGCGCCACGGAGACCACCCGCCCCCGCCTGCCGCGCCGCTCCACAACTCCCCCTGCCCGCACGCCATTTGGCGTGCCCGCCGTGATCGGACGGTCGACGATGCGTACGCCCCTCACCCTCTTGCAACCAGCCGTCGAGCGCGGCTACCGGTTCGAGGCCCTCCGCTACGGCCCCGCCACCGGCTTCGTCCCCGAGCCGGTCGTCCTGCGCATCATGGCCACGCCCCAGGAGGCCGTCCGCGCCATCCGCGTCCAGCTCCGGGCGAACCACCTCTTCGGTCTCACACCTCGCGAACTGATCCGCGCCCACCACTGGGCGGACCGGGGCGGCTGGGTGCAGGCGCTGGGGGCACTCCATCGCGGCGAACCCTGCGGGTTCACGCTCCTGCTGCGGGGTGGTCGGCACATCGAGTGGCACGTCCGCCCACTGACGTACGTATCGCTCGACGCCCGCACCCACCACCGCCCCGCCCCACGCCCCGTCGCACAGAAATCCGCATGAGTTAGGCTCGCCGGGGCGCAGCGAGGGCATCGATCGGGCTCAGGTATCGGCCCGCTGGGCCGGAATGTGAGGCCGCCCGTGCGGGACTACTTGCTCATGCTGTTCATCACGGCGGCCGTGACCCATATCCTGACCGGCCCCGTAAGAAAGTTCGCGATCTCCATCGGGGTGGTCCCCGAGGTCCGGGCGCGCGACGTCCACCGCGAGCCCACTCCGCGTCTGGGCGGCATGGCCATGTTCGGTGGGCTGCTGGCCGGACTGCTGGTCGCCTCCCATCTGCCGCATCTGGAAGAGATCTTCACCGAGAGCTCGACGCCACGGGCGTTGCTGTCCGGCGCGGCACTGATCTGTCTGCTCGGTGTGCTCGACGACAAATGGGGCGTCGACGCGCTGGTCAAGCTCGGCGGGCAGGTGCTCGCCGCCGGGGTGATGGTGTTCCAGGGGCTGACAATCCTCTGGCTCCCGGTGCCGGGCACCGACGGGATCTACCTCTCCGACTGGCAGGGCACGCTGCTGACCGTGGGGCTGATCGTCGTCTCCATCAACGCGGTCAACTTCGTCGACGGGCTCGACGGGCTGGCCGCCGGCACGGTGGGCATCGCGGCGTCGGCGTTCTTCCTGTACGCGTACCGGCTCTGGTACGGCTACGGCATCGAGGCCGCCGCGTCCACCACGCTGATCTCGGCGATCCTGGCGGGCATGTGCCTGGGCTTCCTGGTCCACAACTCCCACCCCGCCCGGATCTTCATGGGTGACTCGGGCTCGATGCTGCTCGGTCTGCTCATCGCCGGGTGCGCGGTCTCGGTGACGGGCGAGGTCGACCCGAGCCTCCTCAACCAGTCGATGGACGGCAGGTCCGGTTCGGCCGCGATGGTGCCGGTCTACATTCCGCTGCTGCTGCCGCTGTCCGTCATCGCGCTGCCGGTCGCGGACCTGGTGCTGGCCGTCATCAGGCGTACCTGGAACGGAATGTCCCCCTTCGCCGCCGACAAGGGACACCTCCACCACCGTCTGCTCCAGCTCGGCCACTCGCACCGCCGGGCCGTGCTGCTCATGTACTTCTGGTCGGCGCTGTTCTCGTTCGGGATCGTGGCCTACTCGGCGCGGGGCGCCAAGTCCTGGATGCTCTTCGGCGTCGCGTTCGTCTGTGCGGTGGGCCTGGTCCTGCTGCTCCAGCCCCGCTACGAGTTCCGCCTCACCCGCCGTCCGCTGCCGCGCGGGTCCAGGGGGCGTGTGGTCGCCTCCGGCGGAAAGCGCGCCGAGGCCGACGAGGAACGCCGGGTGCCGACCGCGTGACCGGGTGCTCCGCTCGCCGCCCGGGCGAAACCCCCTGGCGGGACAGGGCACTTGGCGGCGAGCATGGGGCACATGAATGATCAACCCGCACGATGGACCCAGGCCACTGTCTACCCCGACATGTGGGCCGACCCGGACGACGACCCCCGCAACAGCGAAGGAACCGGTCCGGACGGTGAGCTCGCGACGCTGCAGGGCTTCCTGACGGACTACCGCCTGACCCTGCGGATGAAATGCGAGGGCCTGGACGCGGAGCAACTGGCCCGTCGTTCGGTTCCGCCGTCGACGATGTCGCTGCTCGGCCTGATCCGGCACCTCGCCATGGTGGAACGGGACTGGCGCAACTGGATCAGCGACGACGAGCCGCTGCCGAGGCTGTACGGCAGGCGTGACGCGGACTTCGACGAAGCCGTCGCCGATCAGGCCCTGGTCGACGCCGCGTACGCCGACCTGGAGCGCGAGCAGGCCGCGACCGATGCCGCGCTGGCCGAGCACCCGGACCTGGGCGAGCGTCTGGGGAAGGACCGGACCTCGGTCCGGGAGCTGATGGTGCACCGGGTCGAGGAGTACGCCCGTCACTGCGGGCACGCCGACCTGCTGCGCGAGTGCGTCGACGGAAGAGTGGGCCAGTGACGGGCCCCGGACTCCCTCTCCGGACGGAGCGCGAGCACGGTTCGTCGACCTAAGTCGTCGTTCCGGGCGCGCGGTTCATCCCTTGGTCGCGCGCCCGGAGACTTTCGGCGGACGCCCGCCCCCGCACCCGCTCGGCAGACTGGCGGCGACACGTGAACCGCCGACCATCCGGGGAGTCAGGGTGCATCGCGACGTACGCAGTGAGGGAATCAGCCGGGCGAGGTTCCTGGCCGGGGCGGGGGCGATCGGGGCCGCGGCGGCCGCCGGACCGCTCCTGACCGGCGCCCCCGCCTCGGCGGCCACGACCGGTCGGCGCGACGGGCGCGGGAGCCACAAAGGGCTGACGCATCGAGGGGTCTGCTACACGGTCGGCGCGGGCGAGACCCCCGGCACCGCGTGGAGCACCGCCCGTATGCGCCGGGACCTCCGCGCCATCCGCCACGACATGCACGCCACGTCGATCGAGGTGACGGGCGACGGCGTCGACCGCCTCAACGCCACCGCTTCCGAGGCCGCCGAGCTCGGCCTGCACATCTGGCTCCAGCCGACCCTGGGCGACCGCCCCCCGTCGGAGATCCTCGACCACCTCGCGGAGACCGGCCGGCACCTGGAGCGGCTGCGCCGCCAGGGGGCGCGGGCCGATCTGAGCGTGGGGTGCGAGTTCTGGCTGTTCGTGCCGGGCATCGTGCCCGGCGCCGACGCGCAGGAGCGGATCCGCAACCTGATGGAAGGCAACTTCGACCCGGAGCAGATGATGCGCCGCCTGTCCGCGTTCACGGCACGGGCCGCCGCGGTCGGACGGTCGGTCTTCGGCGGCAACCTGTCGTACGCGGCCGCCCAGGACGACGAGGTCGACTGGAACCTCTTCGACATCGTGGGCATCGACTACTACTCGCACTTCCCCGACCGCGCGGACTACGTGCGCGAGCTGCGCTCGTACCTGCGCTGGGGCAAGCCGCTGGCGATCACGGAGTTCGGCACGTGCACGTACGCGGGGGCACCCGAGCAGGGCGGCATGGGGTGGGACACCATCGACTACACCAAGCAACCGCCGGAGATCAAAGGCGACTTGGTCCGCAGCGAGCGGACCCAGGCCGCCTATCTCACCGAACTCCTGGGTGTCTTCGAGGAGATGGGCCTGTACGCCGCGATGGCCTTCGAGTTCGTCACCGCCGACGCCCCGCACTCCCCCGTCCCGCGCTACGACCTGGACATGGCGAGCTACGCCGTGGTGAAGCCGGTCAAGGACCGGTTCGACGACCCGGAGTCCGACTGGCACTGGGAACCGAAGCAGGCCTTCCACGCACTGGCGCGGTGCTACGGGCGGGCGGGGCACCGCTGAGAGGCGTCGGTGGGAGGGACGCCCTGGCGACGGGTCACGTCCGGGAAGAGGGAGCGCTCTTCGCGGACCAGAAATCCGACTTGACGTCAGGGATGGGGGTCATTTTTCCAGAATAGTCCGGGCCGACTGTCTCCGCTTTCGGCGGAGACACCTCGGAAACGTTCACACAAGGCGTCGCAACCTCAAAAAATGCCTGTCCTGCACCGCCGATGAGCACGCGCACATTGAATTGGTCGGGCGTCCTGTAGTATATGGCCGGCATATCCGAGTTGTTCACCGATAGCTGCTTGTATCCCTTCCCCTCCCAGTAGCGCTCGATCAAGCCCAGAAAGCTCCCCCGACGTTCCTCCGAGATGATCGTCATGACCGCCCGGCGCCTCTGCACGTCGCAGCTTCCCTCAGTCGACCGCTCGTGCGTCCAGTGCACCTCCGGCTTAATGGCGGCAAATGTACCGTCGAGGATCTCATCCGCCCGAACCGCCGCCTCCTGCATATCCATCTTTACCTCCTGTTCAGCCGGATCACCCGATTCACCGCACCCAGCCAGGAGCAGGGCTCCAGCCATCAGCACCATGGCCCTCGAAACCCTCATCGAGGCGTCTCCAACTTGATCTCCTCAGACTTCCCAGCCACAATCTTGGCAATATTGTCGGCCGATTCCTGGTCTTCGTCCGGGTTGAAATAATTCGAATGCGCCGACATCTTTCCACGGTCTTCGATGATGGTTGCACCGTCGTCCACCATGAACCGTGTGGCTCCGAAACTCTCACTTGCAGGGTCGGTGCCGAACCAATGCTCGCTGGGGTCGGTTTGTGCGTCTTGCGCGTTGTAGCCGGCGATTCCTCCGACGAGGGCGCCGACACCGCCACCGAAAAGCGCTCCCGGCGGGCCGGCCATACCGGCTCCCAGAACAAATCCGGCCGACCCTCCACCGACCGCTCCGGAAGCCATTCCGGAGGCTTCCGCATGGTTCGGGAGTTTGGTGACGATGTCATTGTCGGCTGCGCCCACATACACGTGGTCCTTACCCACATTGAGGTCCTGCGCGTTGTCCGCGCCGGTGCCGGGGCTTCCGACCAGGATGATGTCATCGGCGCCGGGGATGCCGCCTTTCTCCTGAGCAGCGAGCCCGACCGTGAGGGATCCGTAGGAGTGCCCAATGGCGGTGACGTGCGGGTTGCCGCCCTCGTGCGTTGCGGAGATCCCCGCCATGAACGCGTTGTAGTCAGGGGCTCCCGCCTCGGCATCGTTCGTGAACATCACGCTCTTGCCGCTGGCCAGATCGCCAGGTGTCGTCTGCGGCGCATCATATCCGAGCCACACGATCGACGAGGTTCTGCTGGACTGATCGACATGGTGTGCGCCGAGAGCTGTCTGCAACGCGCGGTTCACTGTTCCACCGGCGAAGTCCGCGTCCAGCTTGGTGCCGAGTCCAGGGACATACGCCGAGACGTTGTCGGCGGTATCGGGGTTTCCGTAGGCGATGATCGCGCGGCCGTTTCCCTCATCGCCGATGCCCAGCAAGTACATCGGCGGCTCGCCGCCCTCCTCCAGCTTCTCCTGAATCCCCTTCAGACCACCCAGCATCTCTCGGGAAGCGTCATCATGCTTCACACCGAGTTGCCCGATGAGCAGCTGAAGATTCTCGCGGTTCGCCTCATCGCGCGCCGTCGCCGGAATCCCGTCCAAGTTCCCGATCACCCCTGGAAACGCAGACAAATACTCGTCACGCTGCTCCTGACTCAGGTGGTCCCACCACTCCTTGCGTTCAGCAGGAGACTTGTCGAGCGGAAGCTGTTTCTCCAGGTAGTTCTGGGCGGCCTGGCTCACCGCGTCGGCATCCGAGCCCACGTCCGCCCACGTCCTGGTGTCGACCGTGAGGCCTGGAGCCGCCTTGAGCTTGTGGAGTGCCGAGCTGTACCGGGCGTCGATCTCGTGTGCTTCCCGCATGGCATGGGCGAGGCGGTCGGCGACGTCCTGGGCCTTGGCGCGGTGCGGGTTGGGACTCTTCAGCGCGGGTGTGCCCGGAGCCGGTGCGGGGTCCAACATGCCGTTGGCGTCGCGGTACAGCCCCGGATTCCCAGCACCGATGAGGCCGTTGTTGCCCACCACAGAGCCGCCGGGGTGCGGGTCGCCGGTCAGGTCGTTCTTACCGCCGGCTGGGTAGTCGATGCTGCCGCTGTCGTTGACGGTGTATCCGAGCGAGGCAGCGTCATCGAGGGCGTCGCGCAACCGGCGCTGTGGGGCGCCGAGTTCGGTGGCGAGCCCGTCGAGGGCGCCTCGAACGAGGCCCGTCTCGGTGCGGATGTAGTGGTAGTTCGCGCTCAGCCGCTTCAGTCTCTTGACCGCTGCTCGGGCGGACTCGCTGTCCTGGGTCTTGGTGAGCCTGCCGCCCATGTCGCCGTCGACGCGTTCGCGAGCGGCATCGGCGAACGCGGATGCGGCACGCCAGCCGTCGGCGGCGTCGGTCAGTTCCGACAGCTTGAGGTCGCGGAACCGCTGCCATGTCAGCCCGGGTTCTGTGGCCATGGTCTACTCGCCCCTCCTCGTGCCCGGCACCACGACCGCCTTCGTTCTCTCCGCCACCCCGGCATCCACTTCGGCGAAGTCCACAGCCACCTGTCGCAGTTTCGGCTCCAGAGAACTGCACTCCTCACGGACACGACCGAGGCGTTCGTCCCACGAGGTGAGAACGGACTTGAGTGACCCGAGGCTGGACAACCCGGCCAGACCGCTGGAAATGCCGTCATGAGCCTTGCGCAGGTCGACCTTCGCGGTGATCGTGCTGGTCTGGAGGCCATCCGCCGTGCCGGCCGCCTTCGTCCACGGGCCGCCCTTGTGCCTGAGCGTTCCGGCACCGCCACCGCCACCGGACGGATCGGCGTGGCCGCCCTCCCCCGGAAGGCCGTTGAGCTGTAACCGAGCGGTGTGCCGCTCGGCCACCTGCGCCTTTACCTGTTCCCACTCGTCCCACGCCATGCACACGCCTTCCCCCGCGACCCGGGCCACCACCCGGGTGAATTCTCCGGCCGTGTCTGCTGTACTCGCCGGAGGTGGTCGCCACAGAAGTTACCGACGAGGCGCTCATCGTCACGTCCGTACGGTCACCCAAACGGGCCCTGAGTATCCGTACCTACCAGCCACAGCTACGGGGAGCCATTGACGCGACACTGCACTCATCCGCCCTCACACCAGGGGTTGTTGGGGCTTCCCCAGGATATTGAACAATGATTCAATCCTTGCTGAGCCGGTTGGAGCGCCACCCAGGAGTCGCGGCAGGGCCGCGCTTCGTCGAGCCACGGCCGCGACCGTATGTGGAGAATCCTGCAGTGAACCTGACGTGGATGCTGGAGAAGTCGGCTCGTACCTCCGGCGCGAAGCCCGCCGTGGTCTCCGACCTGGGCTCGATGACCTACGCCGAACTGCTCTCGGCTTCGAAGCGCGCGGCTGCCGTACTGCGTGACCGCGGTGTGCGGCCGGGCGACCGCGTGGGCGTGATGATGTACAACACTCCCGCCTTCGCCGTGGCGGCGTTCGGCATCTGGCGGGCCGGTGCGGCACTGGTGCCCATCAACCACAAGCTCACCGCACACGAGGTGGCGTACGTCGTCGGGCACGCGAAGGTGCGCCTGGCGATCGTGGCGGAGGAACTGGCCGGGCGCGTGCACGAAGGGGCCCCCGATGCCGTCGCTCTCACCACGAGCGACACCGGCAGTGGCGAGTTCGACCTGTGCGTCGCGCAGGCACAGGAGTGGAACGGCGTGGAGGTCGGGCCCGACGCCGTCGCGCAGGTGCTCTACACCTCCGGAACGACCAGTGCGCCCAAGGGATGTCTCCACTCGCACCGCGGCCTGTCCAGTGTGCCCGCGTACACCACCGCGGCCACGGGTCTGCGCCGCGACGACCGGTTCCTCATCGCGATGCCGATCTGGCACGCGGCGCCCCTGAACAACTGGTTCCTGTCCATGATGTACCTGGGCGGCACCGTGGTCCTGCTCAAGGAGTACCAGCCCCTCGCCTTCCTCGAAGCCGTCCAGAAGCACCGGGCCACGGCGTTCTTCGGCGCCCCCATCGCCTACCTCGCCCCGCTGAAGACACTGGAGGCGGCGGGGCGTGACCTGTCCGGCTTCGATCTGTCGAGCATGCGGCTGTGGGCCTACGGCGGTGCGCCCCTGGGAGCGCGGACCGTACGGATGCTCCAGGAGGCCTACGGATCCGACCGCTTCTACCAGGTGTACGGGATGACCGAGATGGGCCCGGTCGGCTCCGCCCTCTACCCCGAGGAGCAGGTCACCAAGGCCGGGTCGATCGGTGCGGGGGGAATGCCCGGCGTGGACATCCGCGTGGTCGGGCCCGACGGCTCCGATGCCCGCGCCGGCCAGACCGGGGAGCTGTGGCTGCGCTCGGGCACGCGGATGATCGGCTACCTCGACGACCCGGTGGCGACGGAGCGCGCGTTCGACGGCGACTGGTACAGGTCCGGGGATCTGGCACGCGTCGACGAGGACGGTTACCTGTTCATCGTCGACCGGCTCAAGGACGTGGTCATCACCGGCGGCGAGAACGTCTTCTCCCCCGAGGTGGAGGAGGCGCTGCGCCAGCATCCGGCGGTCCAGGACTGCGCCGTCATCGGCCGGCCGCACGAGGAGTGGGGAGAGACCGTCGTGGCCGTCGTGGAGGCGAACGCGGCCGTGACACTCGATGAGTTGCGCGAGTTCCTCGCCACGACGCTGGCCAAGTACAAGATCCCCCGGGAACTGGTGGTCCTGCCGTCCCTTCCCCGCACGCCCTCCGGCAAGGTGATGAAACACGTCCTGCGCGAGCAGGCGCTGCCGGGTGAGCACTGACCGCACCGCACCGCACTGCGCCGCACCCACACGGTTGAACAGGGCGGCCCCTGACGCGAGGACGGGTGTCCCCTCGCCAGGGGCCGGGGAGGCGGCGGTGGGCGGCCGTCCGCCGTCAGTCCTCCTGTGCCGGGCGCTCGCCCGCCGTCACGATCGTCCCTTGCGCCACGGCGACCAGGCGCTCGTCCCCCTCCGGGGACGCGACGTAGATGGAGCACTGGCACACGGCCTGCCGCCGGGTGGTGGCCGTTGCCTGCGCGCGGGCGATGACGACGTCGCCGACCGCCGGCTTGATGTAGTTGATCTTGTATTCGGCGGTGAGCGCGTCGCCTCCCAGGGCGAGTCCTCCCGCGAACGTCAGCGCGTTGTCCGCCAGGTAGCTGAGGACGCCTCCGTGCACGAAGCCGTGCTGCTGCTGGATCTCGGGCCGGTTGGAGATGCGGATCTCGGCCGAGCCGGGCCCCACCGAGGTGAGCTCGGCGCCCAGGAACATGCTGAAGGGCTGGGCCTTGAAGATGCCGTGCGCGAAGTCGCTGAGGTCCGTGGTCATGAGTGCTGTCCTGTCGTCGCGCGGGTGGTGGACGGAGTGCCGGCGGTCTCGCCCGGACCGGTGAGCCGCTCATCTATGTTGTTCTGGAATATCGAGAGCAGGCCCTCCGCGAGTCCCAGCACGTGGTGATCGCTGCCGCCGTGGAGGAGGTGGCGCTGCACGTCCTCGGCGATGGCGAAGTCCTCCTGGTCGAACACGGTGTCGTTGGTGAACCGGAACCGCTTCTCCAGGGAACTCTGCCCGGCGGAACCGGCGAAGTCCTCGGCCCGGTAGAGCATCTCGTGGGTCCAGATCGTCCGGTCGGGGCTCAGCGGCCAGAACGTGTTGATGGACACGTAGTCGGGATGCAGGATGAAGAAGGTGTTGGGGAAGAGCGTGTAGTACACGGAGGCGTAGTCGAGGATGCGCCACTCCTCCTCCGGCTTGAGGGCGCACTCGCCGATGTTGGTGCGCGCCGCGGACAGCCGGATGTGCGGCCCGTCGCTGTCGTGGGCGATCACGCCCCTCTTGAAGGCGGCCGCGAGCGTCTCCCGGTGGAGGTAGGGGACGTGGTAGCCCTCCAGGTACGTCTTGATCAGCAGCTTCCAGTTGGCTTCCTTGACGACCTTCGTCTTCTTGTACTGGATCAGTGAGGCCACGTCGAAGTTCACGAGGTCCTCGAAGAACGTCCCCAGGAAGCCGGGGATGTCGAGCTCCGCCCCGGGTGTCCGGCCGACCCAGATCAGGCCACCGGCCTCCGTGGCCGGCAGCTCCACCAGCCCGTAGTCGCACGGATTCACTCCCGGGAAGTCGTGTGCCCGGGTGATGCCCTTCAGCGCGCCGTCGAGCCCGTAGACCCAGCCGTGGAAAGGGCAGACGAAGTTCTTCACCGTGCCGGCGGGCGCCTCCGCGATCCGGGCACCGCGGTGGCGGCACTGGTTGTAGAAGGCGCGGACCCGGCCGTCCTCACCCCTGACCACGAAGTACGGGAACTGGTCCCAGTCACTGGTCAGATAGGCCCCGGGTTCGGCCAGCGTCGACGCGTGACCCGCGATCAGCGGGTACTGGGAGAAGGCCGAGGCGATCTCCTGCTCCAGGAGCCCCTCGTCCGTGTACTTGGTGATCGGAAGTCTGACGACCTCATCGAGCATCTTCTCGTCGCGGCGCGTCTCGCGCAGCGCGAGAAGGCGCTTGAGCATGTCTACCTGTTCCCCGTGTTGCATCTGTCCCCCACGTCCAGATCAAGCCATGAACCATTGTTCAATTTATGGTACGGACGATGCAGGAGCGGGGCAACGATCCTCCGAAGCAGGTGTGGACGATCCGTCTGGCGCGTAACCCAGCGCCCGGAAGCAGAAGTTGCGGATTTCCGCCACCAACTGCACATCCGGAAGATCCGTCCCCGTCCCGCCGGAGACGACCGGCGAGAGCCGCCCGATCAGTGCTTCGGCGATGGCACCGATCGCCGCCGAGGCCGCGACGTAGGCGTTCTGCTGTGCGAACAGCTTCGCCGCGACACCCTCGCCGATGACGCTCTCCCCCAGCGCGACATACTCCCGCCGGTAGCGGAGCCGCTCCTCCTCGACCAACGGGGAGACCGGCTCGAAGAGCAATGACCACGCCAGTCGGCGCCCCAGCAGGGCCCGCCGCGTGAAGGTACTGACGAGCGCGTCCAGACGCGCCGGCGCAGTGGCAGGGGCTTCGGACACCGCGTCGCGTACAGCGGCCAGTTCACGGTCGGCAGCACGCCGGAAGACCCGGGCGAGCAGTTCGTCCCGGCTGCCGAAGTACGAGTAGAGGGAGCCGGCACTCGCTCCGCACGCACCGGCCACCGCGGTCACTTTCGCCCCGGCGAAGCCGTGGCGGGCCACCAGGTCGTGCGCCGCGCGCAGGAATGCCTCCTCCTTCTCCTGGGCGTTCCGCCTCGTACGTTCCGTATGCCGATACACCATCGCTGCAGCCCCGGGCCTTTCCCTGTCCTGGTCGAACACCACTCAGTGAACCAGGACCACGGGCCGGCACCGCGCCGGTGACGTCGATCGGGAGCAGGAGGCGACCGCGGGCCCGGGGTGGCCGTCGCGGAGGATCAGGCCTTCGGGGCCACCTTCGAGAGCCCGTTGATGACGCGGTCCATCGCGTCGCCGCCCGTGGGGTCGGTGAGGTTGGCGAGCATCTTGAGGGTGAACTTCATCAGCAGCGGGTGCGTCAGGCCGCGCTGGGTGGCGATCTTCATGACCTTCGGGTTGCCGATCAGCTTCACGAAGGCGCGGCCCATCGTGTAGTAGCCGCCGTAGGTCTCCTTGAGCACCTTCGGGTAGTTGTTCAGGGCCAGTTCGCGCTGGGCGGGGGTCGCGCGGGCATGGGCCTGGACGATGACGTCCGCGGCGATCTGGCCCGACTCCATGGCGTACGCGATGCCTTCGCCGTTGAACGGGTTGACCATGCCGCCCGCGTCACCGACGAGCAGCAGGCCCTTGGTGTAGTGCGGCTGGCGGTTGAAGGCCATCGGGAGGGCGGCGCCGCGGATCGGCATCGTCATGTTCTCGGGGGTGTAGCCCCAGTCCTCCGGCATCGAGGCGCACCACGCCTTGAGGACCTCGCGCCAGTCCAGCTCCTTGAACGCGGAGGAGGAGTTGAGGATGCCGAGGCCGACGTTGGACGTGCCGTCGCCCATGCCGAAGATCCAGCCGTAGCCGGGCAGCAGCCGGTCCTGGGGGCCGCGGCGGTCCCACAGCTCCAGCCAGGACTCCAGGTAGTCGTCGTCGTGGCGGGGCGAGGTGAAGTACGTACGGACGGCGACGCCCATCGGGCGGTCCTCGCGGCGGTGCAGGCCCATGGCGAGCGACAGCCGGGTGGAGTTGCCGTCGGCGGCGACGACGAGGGGGGCGTGGAAGGTGACCGGGGTCTTCTCCTCGCCGAGCTTCGCGTTGACGCCGGTGATGCGGCCGGTGCGGTCGTCGATGACCGGGGCGCCGACATTGCAGCGCTCGTACAGCCGCGCGCCCGCCTTCTGCGCCTGGCGGGCCAGTTGCTCGTCGAAGTCGTCGCGCTTGCGGACCAGTCCGTAGTCCGGGTACGAGGCGAGGTCGGGCCAGTCCAGCTGGAGGCGGACACCGCCGCCGATGATGCGCAGGCCCTTGTTGCGCAGCCAGCCGGCCTCTTCGGAGATGTCGATGCCCATGGAGACGAGCTGCTTGGTGGCACGTGGGGTGAGGCCGTCGCCGCAGACCTTCTCGCGGGGGAAGGCCGTCTTCTCCAGGAGCAGGACGTCCAGTCCGGCCTTGGCCAGGTAGTACGCCGTCGTGGAGCCGGCCGGGCCTGCCCCGACGACGATCACATCCGCGCTGTGTTCGGAGAGGGGCTGCTCGGTCACGGTCGGATCTCCCGAAGACTCGAAATCACGTGCCGCGCGGCACCTGTCCCGTGCAGTCTATTGGGGTCCGCCGATCAACTCTCCGAAGGGCTCCCAGATGTCGACCGTGCTTCCCGGTGCTCCCTCCGTACAGCTGCGCGTGCCGATCGACGAGGACACGCTGTCCTGGCATCGCGCGTTCGACGATCCCGAGGTGATGGAGTTCTTCGGCGGTACGTCGGAGGAGCTCTCGATGTACGAGGAGTGGACCGCCCGCCAGCGCAGGCTCGACGCCGAGCTCGGCTACTGCCTGTGGACGGTGCTGGGCGCGGACGGCGAGGTGGCCGGCTTCACGGGCGCCCAGCCGTGGCCGCGGGCCGATCACGGCCCGGTCGGCGAGATCGAGATCGGCTGGCGGCTGGCCCGGTCGGCCTGGGGCCGGGGTTACGCCACCGCCGCCGCGCGCCTCACGCTGGAGCGGCTGCGCGCGGCCGGGGTGGAGCGGGTGGTGGCGACGATCGACGCGGAGAACGAACGGTCCCTGGCCGTGGCCCGGCGGCTCGGAATGGAGCGGGCCGAGAGCTTCACTGCGCCGGGGACGGGCCGGGAGGTGGTCTGCTTCCGGTTGGCCCTGTGACCCCGGCGCCGTGAACGCGGGCCTCGGTCGGTGTCGTCGAGGGACCAGGTGGGCAGGGCCGCCCGGTCCGTCTCGGAAGTCGCCGAACCGTTGTCTCAGGGGCGTACGCCCCGGTGCAGCGCCACCACACCGCCGGTGAGGTTGCGCCAGGCGACCTTCGACCAGCCGGCCCGCTGGAGCGCGGCCGCGAGTCCGGGCTGGTCGGGCCAGGCGCGGATGGATTCGGCGAGGTAGACGTACGCGTCGGGGTTGGAGGACACCGCGCGGGCGACCGGCGGCAGCGCCCGCATCAGGTACTCGGTGTAGACCGTGCGGAACGGCGCCCAGGTCGGCGACGAGAACTCGCAGATCACCACCCGGCCGCCCGGCTTGGTCACCCGGTACAGCTCGCGCAGCGCCGCGTCCGTGTCCTGGACGTTGCGCAGCCCGAAGGAGATCGTCACCGCGTCGAAGGTCTCGTCGCGGAACGGCAGCCTGGTGGCGTCGCCCGCGGTGAACGGCAGCCAGGAGTTGCGCTTCTTGCCCTCCTGGAGCATGCCGAGGGAGAAGTCGCACGGCACGACGTACGCGCCCGTGGCGGCGAACGGCAGTGACGACGTCGCCGTGCCCGCGGCCAGGTCGAGGATCTTCTCCGCGGGCCGGGCGTGCACCGCCTTCGCGACCTCCTTGCGCCACAGCCGGGCCTGGCCGAGCGACAGCACGTCGTTGGTGAGGTCGTAGTTCGCCGCCACGCCGTCGAACATCGTGGCGACTTCGTGCGGCTGCTTGTCCAGGGATGCTCGGGTCACCCACCCATTCAAGCAGCCCGGTCCCGGGCGCTCCGCGCCGGTCGCAAGTCGTTACCCGAGTGGACTGAACCAATCCGTTCCACCGACGGTCAGACTGGAGGGGGCACCGAGCCACCGGGATCCAGGGGGGAGCCCAGATGTCCGTACGAGACGCACGCGTCCGGTCACAGCCGGAACGCCGCCGAGGGCGCCTGCTCGTGGCCGTCGCCGTCCCGGTGGCGCTGCTCTGTGCCGCCGCCGTGCTGGGGCCGCGGGAGAGCACCGGCGCCGAGGGGAAGGCGTCCGCGCCGTCCGCGTCCGGGAGTTCGCCGAGCACCGGCACGTTCACCGTCGCCGATGCGCCCGATGCCGGCGGGGACAGGGGCGAGGCCAAGAAGGACAAGGGCGCGGGCCGGAGCAAGGGCATGGCGTACCGGGTCGAGGTGGAGAACGGATCGGGCGTCGACCCGGACCGGGCCGCCGCCGAGATCGCCCGGATCCTGGCCGCACCACGCGGCTGGTCGCACCACGGCGAACACACCTTCCTCCGGGTCTCCGAAGGACCGGCCGGGCTCGTCGTCCGGATCGCCACGCCGGAAACCACCGACGCCATCTGCGGCAGGAGCGGCCTCGACACCCACGGCGAGGTCAACTGCCGGGTCGGCACCGACGTCATGGTCAACCTCAAGCGCTGGCAGCGGGGATCGCCCGAGTTCCACGGCCCGCTCGCCGAGTACCGGGCCCTGATCATCAATCACGAGGTCGGCCACTGGCTGGGCCACGGCCACGAGACCTGCCCGGGCAAGGGCCGCCCCGCCCCCGCGATGATGCAGCAGATATACGGGCTGAAGGGGTGCGTCTCCAACGCCTGGCCGTACGACACCGAGGGCCGCTATCTGGGCGGCCCGCAGGTCCCGTGAGCCGGCCCGCCGTACGTATCGACCGCGGGTGTCAGCTGCGGCGGAAGACCAGCCGGCCGCCGAGCACCGTCGCCGTGCAGCTCCCGGCGCCCTCGGCCCGCAGGGCCGCCAGGTCCGGTACGTCGAACACCGCCAGGTCCGCGGGGCCGCCGACGGTCAGCGCCGCCGCGAACGCGTCGCCCGGCTCCGGCACGGATGCCAGCGGGTCGAGCGACGCCGCTTCCGGCGCCGGGCCGGGGGCGTGGACGCGCAGCCCCGAGCGGGCGACCGCGGTACGTACGGCGGGGCGGGTGAACGGGCCCCGCACGGCGGTCGTGCCGTGCCGCAGCATCCGTTGCAGCCCGCGCCGGGCGCTCGCGCCCCAGCGGGCGTCGTCCATGCCGAGTGCGGTGAGCGCGTCACCGGTGAGCGGTTCGGTGCCGTGCTCGTCGGCCTCGCGCGGGTCCGGGTGGTAGGCGGCCTCCAGCAGCGCGGGAGCCGCCGCGTTCAGCAGCCCGGGGGTGATCAGCCCGGACCAGCGCCTGACCCCGGCCTGCGGACGGGCCGCGGTCAGCTCCGCGTACCGGCCGATGGCGACGACCGCGCCGCCGTCCACGGCCACCGAGTCCGCCCCGTCCGGGGCGCCGATGACCGCGTCGGCGGCATGGACCGTCAGCAAGGGGGCGGCCTCAGTTGGCGCTGAGGAGCTTCAGCTCCGGGTGGGCCGTGCCGCCGTCGATCGCCGTGGACGAGATGTGCGAGACCACGCGCTCGTCGACCGGGTCGTTCGCCGGGTCGTCGTGGACGACGAGGTGCTCGTAGGTGGTGGCGCGCTGGGCCGGCACCCGGTCCGCCTTGCGGATCAGGTCGATGATCTCCAGGCGGTTGGAGCGGTGCTTGGCACCGGCCGAGGAGACGACGTTCTCCTCCAGCATGATCGAGCCGAGGTCGTCGGCGCCGTAGTGCAGCGACAGCTGGCCGACCTCCTTGCCGGTGGTCAGCCAGGAGCCCTGGATGTGGGCGACGTTGTCCAGGAAGATCCGGGCGATGGCGATCATCCGCAGGTACTCGAAGAGCGTGGCCTGCGTCTGGCCCTTCAGCTTGTTGTTCTCCGGCTGGTACGTGTACGGGATGAACGCGCGGAAGCCGCCCGTCCGGTCCTGTACGTCGCGGATCATCCGCAGGTGCTCGATGCGCTCGGCGTTGGTCTCGCCGGTGCCCATCAGCATGGTGGAGGTGGACTCGACACCGAGGCGGTGCGCCGCCTCCATGATCTCCAGCCAGCGCTCGCCGGACTCCTTGAGCGGGGCGATCGCCTTGCGTGGCCGGGCCGGCAGCAGCTCGGCGCCGGCTCCCGCGAAGGAGTCGAGACCGGCGGTGTGGATGCGCTGGATGGCCTCCTCGACGGAGACCTTGGAGATCCGGGCCATGTGCTCGATCTCGGAGGCGCCCAGCGAGTGGATGACCAGCTGCGGGAACGCCTTCTTGATCGCGGAGAAGTGCTCCTCGTAGTACTCGACGCCGTAGTCCGGGTGGTGCCCGCCCTGGAACATGATCTGCGTGCCGCCGAGTTCGACGGTCTCCGCGCAGCGGCGCAGGATGTCGTCGAGGTCGCGCGTCCAGCCCTTGGCGGTGTCCTTCGGCGCGGCGTAGAAGGCGCAGAACTTGCAGGCCGTGACACAGACGTTCGTGTAGTTGATGTTGCGCTCGATGATGTACGTCGCGATGTGCTCCGTACCGGCGTAACGGCGTCGGCGGACGGCGTCCGCGGCCGCACCCAGTGCGTGCAGCGGCGCCGAACGGTAGAGGTCGAGCGCCTCCTCCGGAGAGATCCGACCGCCCTCGGCGGCTCGGTCGAGGATGGGCTGAAGGTCGGCCTTCTCGGTCACCGGGCTGTCACCTTTCGGCGGTTTTTCAACGGATCTACGGACCGGTTCAGCGTACGCCAGCCCCTCTCGGGGTCAGCCGCCGGACCTGGTGAGCGTGGCGTACGGCAGGCCCGCGCCCCGCTCCTCGGACCGGAAACGCAGGGTGCCGTCGGAGGCCAGGGTGAAGTGGACGTCGGTGGTGGTGGAGGTGCACAGGGCCGGGGTGCTGGGACGGTCCGGGTCGACGCGTTCGTGGAGGGTGAGCTCCTCGGCGGTGCCGGAGGTGAGGCTGGCGACGCTGTTGCAGCTGACGGTGACTCCGAGGTTGCTGATCTCGGTGTTCATCCGGACCACGTCCGTCCCCTTCTTCCCCGCGGTGAAGACGGCGGTGAGGGTGCCGTGCGGCGCCCCGGTGGTCTTCTCGGTGGCCGGGCCCTTCCAGGTGCCGATGAACTCCTTCGGCAGCTCGGCGATCTGCTCCGGGGTCGCGGTCCCCGGGTCCGCGGGCTGCGACGGCCGGCCGGACCCGGTGGCGGCGGGCGGGGTGCTGCCGACGTTGCCGTGCTCGGCGCTGCTCCCGCCGCCGCCCGGCATCAGGTCGAAGATGAACGCACTGCCCACGGTCACCGCGGCGAGCGCGCCCGCCACCGCGAGGGCGACGGTGCAGCTGAGCCGTCGGCCGCGGTTCGCGTCCGGCCGGGCCGGGCCGGAGTCCGCGCTGACGGTGACGGAGAAATGCGGGTCGGACGCGCGTTGCCCGGGCAGCCCGGAGGGCCCGGTCCGCGGCGGCGGTCCGAACGCCCCCGACGTCCTGGCCGACTGGGCCGCGCCGGCGGTCGCGGGCCACGAGGGCAGTACGCCCGGGTGGGACAGCCGGGTCGGGTCGTGCGTGGGGAAGGGCTCGGCCGGTGATCCGAACCCGCCGCCCAGTCCCCCGGACCCGCTCGGACCGCTGCCCCCACCGGCCCCGTCGGCACCCCACTCCGCCCCGCTGAACGGCACCGGCCCCGACTGCGCCGGCGCGTCCTGCGGCTCCAGGTCCAGGAGCGCGACCGCGGCCCGGCTTACCTCGCGCACCAGCGGTCCGGGCAGCCAGCCGGCCGCCACCAGCGCGGCGGCCCCGCCCGGCGCCAGCCGCCGGGCCAGCTCCATGGGCGTGGGCCGGTCCTCGGGCTCCTTCGCCAGGCACCCGGCGACCAGCTCCCGCAGATCCCCCTCCAACTCCCCCAGCTCGGGCTCCTCGTGTACCACCTTGTAGAGGAGTACGGCGGAGGAGTCGCCGAGGAAGGGCGCGGTACCGGTCGCCGCGTACGCGAGCACCGCGCCGAGCGAGAAGACATCGGCCGCGCCCGAGATGTCGACGCCCCGGATCTGCTCCGGCGCCATGTAACCGGGCGAGCCGACCGAGACCCCGGTGGAGGTGAGCGAGGCGGTGGCGCCGATGGCGTGGGCGATGCCGAAGTCGATCAGCCGGGGGCCGTCCAGGGCCAGCAGTACGTTGGACGGCTTCACATCACGGTGGATGAGGCCCTGTCCGTGCACCGCGGCCAGCGCCTCGCCGAGTCCGGCGCCCAGCGTCCGTACCGCGTTCTCGGGCAGCGGGCCGTGCTCGGCGACGGCGGCGGAGAGCGCGGGGCCGGCCACGTAACCGGTGGCGACCCACGGAATGGGTGCGTCGGGGTCGGCGTCCAGCACCGGGGCCGTCCACTGCGCGCCGATCCGCCGGGCCGCGTCCACCTCGCGCCGGAAGCGCGCGCGGAACTGCTCGTCCAGCGCGAAATGGGGGTGCACGACCTTGACCGCGACGGTGCGTCCGCCCGCGCTGCGCCCCAGATAGACCCGGCCCATGCCGCCCGCACCGAGCCTGCCGAGCAATCGGTAGGCACCGATGGTCAGCGGTTCGCCGGCTTCCAGCGGCTGCATATGGACACTCCCCCTGTGGACCGGCCTGACCTCCGACCGAAGCCTAGGGGGCGAAGGTCATCGAGTCACAGAGGAAACCATCCGCCTATTTCGCCCCTATGGGAACGAACAACGGCTTTCGACACAACAAAAGGCGTGAATGCGTCGTTCACCCGAGCGATTCCGGGGCCGGCCGGGACGCCCGGCGGACCCCCGTCCGGGAATCGGCTATTCGACGCGTATTAACCCGAATCGAGGCCGTACCGGCAGAAACGCATAGCGAGAGGCGGCGGGAGATGCGGCGGGAGAACGCGCGGGACGGGAAGGGATAAGCGATCCCGAAAGGTACGGGATTCACCTATATCCCGGTCCATTCCCGCGTCAGGCGCACGCCCGGCTCTCTTACCCCCGAACCCGCGCCCCGCACTCCACTCCCGGCCCCCGCTCCCGGCGGGCCTCAGCCGCCGAGCAGTTCGACCTTCACGTCGGCCGGGAAGCCGGTCGTCGGACCGATCCGGCGCGCGAACTCCCGCACGCCCGCCAGCTGGTCCGGTCCGAAGCGGAAGTCCAGGGTCGTGAAGTACCGCTCCAGCACCTCCGAGTCGAAGGCCTCCCAGCGCGCCGCCTGCTCCGCGACCTTGGTGACCTCCTCCAGGGAGAGGTCCCGCGAGGCCAGGAACGCCTCGTGCACCTTGCCCACCCGCTCGGGCTCGGCCGCCAGGTAGTCCTTGCGGGCCGCCCAGACCGCGAAGACGAACGGCAGCCCGGTCCATTCCTTCCACATCTGCCCCAGGTCGTGGACCTGGAGGCCGAGCCGGGGCGCGTCGTGCAGGTTGGCGCGCAGCGCGGCGTCGCCGATCAGCACGGCGGCGTCCGCCTCCTGCATCATCAGGCCGAGGTCCGGCGGGCAGGTGTAGTAGTCCGGGCTGACCCCGTACCGCTCGGCGAGCAGCAGTTGGGCCAGCCGGACGGAGGTGCGCGAGGTCGAGCCGAGGGCCACCCGGGCCCGGTCGAGCTGGTCCAGCGGCACCTGCGACACGATCACGCACGACATGACGGGCCCGTCGCAGCCCACCGCGATGTCGGGGAAGGCGACCAGGTCGTCGGCGTTGCGCAGATACTCGACCAGGGTGATGGGGCCGATGTCCAGATCGCCCTTGACCAGCTGTTCGCTGAGCTTCTCCGGGCTGTCCTTCGAGAGCTCCAGGTCGAGCAGGGTTCCGGTGCGCGCCAGTCCCCAGTACAGGGGAAGGCAGTTCAGGAACTGGATGTGGCCGACGCGCGGCCGGCTGCGACGGTCGTCGCCTGCGACGGTTGAGACGGTTGAGTTGTCCACATCGCGAGGCTAGACCCGTGGCGCGATCCTGACGGCACCGGGGGCGCGGGGCTCACCCGATCTCACTTCCGGGGCGCCCCGGAAGGCTCCTCGGGCCCCCGCCGTACGCCTGGAAGTCGCCCCCACGACACCCTCCCGTACGCCCACTTCGTCAGCTCATCAGCGCGGCAATCAAACATCCGAGTGAAGTGATCTTTCCCTCTACCCTTCGATACACGCTGCGTGCTAGGCTCGACGCAAGTTGCAGTTTGGTTTCCCTTGCAGTACAGAGCCTGCGGAGCATGTAACCCGCAGGCTTTTGTAGTTTTCAGACTTCTTTGCAGGTTCTGGAGCAGGGCAACCCTTTGGCCCAAGGAGGGCTTATGGCTACCGGAACCGTCAAGTGGTTCAACGCTGAAAAGGGCTTCGGCTTCATCGCCCAGGACGGCGGCGGCCCGGATGTCTTCGTCCACTACTCCGCGATCAACGCGTCCGGGTTCCGCTCCCTTGAGGAGAACCAGGTCGTGAACTTCGACGTCACTCAGGGACCCAAGGGTCCGCAGGCTGAGAACGTCACCCCGGCCTAGTTGCCCGGGTCGGCCGATCGCGGCCGGCTAGTAGTACCCAAGGAGCCCCGCTCCTCCGCTTCGGCGGGGAACGGGGCTCCTGCCTTTTCCGCCGCCTTTCCCCTTTTCCGTTCCTCCTCCTCTCCCCCGCTCCTCTTTTCTTCCGCTGCGGGCCCGCAGGGCGGCGGCGCTTGACCTTGACACCGTGTGAGGCGGTGGGCTCGGAGACATCATGTTCACCATCGGAGACTTCGCCCGGTACGGGCGGGTGTCGGCCCGGATGCTGCGTCACTACGACGCCATCGGGCTGCTGCGCCCGGACCGTACCGACCCCGCCACCGGCTACCGCTTCTACGGCGCCGCCCAGCTCGCCCGTCTCAACCGCGTCATCGCCCTCAAGGATCTCGGCTTCACGCTCCAGCAGGTGCGGGCCATCCTCGACGAGCAGGTGGGGCCGGAGGAGTTGCGCGGGATGCTGCGGCTGCGCCGGGCGGAGCTGGAGGAGGCCATGAGGGCGGCGGCCGCGAGGCTGACGCAGGTCGAGGCGAGGCTCCGGTCGATCGAGAGCGAGGGAAGCATGTCCGTGGACGATGTCGTCGTCAAGAATGTTGCCGCGGTACGGGTCGCCGAGCTGACCGGCACCGCGGTCGGTTACGAGCCGGAGGACATCACTCCGGTGATCGGGCCGCTGTACGACCGGCTGTTCCCGCTGCTGGGCGAGGCGGGCGTCGCTCCGAGCGGTCCCGGGATCGCGCACTACGAGGACGCCCCGGAGGGCGGCGGCGCGGTCGTCGTCCACGCGGGGGTCACGGTGTCCGCCCCGGTGGGCCCGCTGGGCGACACCGGGATCACGGTGGTCGAACTGCCCCCGTTCGAGGCGGCGACCGTCGTCCACCGGGGTTCGATGGACGGCGTGCTGCCGACGTCCCAGACCCTGGCCCGCTGGATCGACGCCAACGGCTACCGGTCCGCGGGGTACGCCCGGGAGATCAGCCTGGAGTGCCCCGAGGACCGGGACCAGTGGGTGACGGAGCTCCAGGAGCCCGTCGTCCGGGTCTGACACCGCCGGAACCGGCACCCGGGCCCGACACCGTCAGAACCGGTCGTCCGGGCCCGGCGCCACCGGGCCCGCTGCCGCCGCATGGATCCGGTGGCTCCGGTAGCTCCGGTGGCTCCGGGCCGGAAGGGCGTCTGCCGCGTCGCCTTCCGGCCCGGGTGGGTCACGCTCCGGGCCCCGCCCACAGCCCGTCGTCCGTCAGCCCCAGCAGATCGATCGCGTTGCGGCGCACGATCCGGTCCACCACATCGGCGTCCAGATGCCCCATCTGCGCCTCGCCGACCTCGCGCGACTTGGGCCAGGTGGAGTCGGAGTGCGGGTAGTCCGTCTCGTACAGGACGTTCCCGACGCCGATCGAGTCCAGGTTCTTCAGCCCGAAGGCATCGTCGAAGAAGCAGCCGAAGACGTGCTCGGAGAACAGCTCCGACGGCGGGCGGTGGACCTTGTCGGCGACGCCGCCCCAGGCCCGGTTCTCCTCCCAGACCACGTCGGCGCGTTCCAGGATGTACGGGATCCAGCCGATCTGTCCCTCCGCGTACATGATCCTGAGGTTCGGGAACCGTTCGAACTTGCCGCTCATCAGCCAGTCGACCATCGAGAAGCAGCAGTTGGCGAAGGTGATGGTGGAGCCGACGGCGGGCGGGGCGTCCGCCGAGGTGGACGGCATCTTCGAGGACGAGCCGATGTGCATGGCGATCACCGTCCCGGTCTCGTCACAGGCCCGCAGGAACGGATCCCACTCGTCCGTGTGAATCGAGGGCAGTCCGAGGTGCGGGGGTATCTCGGAGAACGCCACCGCGCGCACCCCCCGCGCCGCGTTGCGCCTGACCTCGGCCGCGGCCAGCTCCGCGTCCCAGAGCGGGATCAGGGTGAGCGGTATGAGCCGGCCGTGCGCCTCGGGCCCGCACCACTCCTCGACCATCCAGTCGTTGTACGCGCGCACTCCGAGCAGCCCCAGCTCGCGGTCCTTCGCTTCGGTGAAGGTCTGGCCGCAGAAGCGCGGGAAGGTGGGGAAACAGAGCGCGGACTGGACGTGGTTGACGTCCATGTCGGCAAGCCGGTCGGGGACCGAGAACGAACCCGGACGCATCTGCTCGTAGGTGATGATCTCCAGCTTGATCTCGTCCCGGTCGTAGCCGACCGCGGTGTCGAGCCGGGTGAGCGGGCGGTGCAGGTCCTCGTACACCCACCAGTCGCCGATCGGCCCGTCGTCGCCCTTCGCACCCATCACGGGCGCGAACTTCCCGCCCATGAAGGTCATTTCCTTGAGCGGTGCGCGGACGATCCGCGGGCCGCTGTCGAGGTACTTGGACGGGAGCCGGTCCCGCCAGACATGAGCGGGCTCCACCGTGTGGTCGTCCACCGAGATGATCTTCGGGAAGGTCTCCATGTACAACACCGTAGCGCCGATCTGACGAACCGTCAGCTATCCGGACCGGACCCCGTGCGGTAATCGTTGTCGAGGGCTTGTGCAGAGAGTCACCCACTGCTGACGTGCCACCCAAGACAAGGCAGACTGTTGAGCGCGATACCAGCGGTACCGACCAATCCGGATCCCCCCGCCCCGGACGGCACATGGGCGGGCAATCCAGGCGGGCAGCATCAAGCACGATGGGCAGCACAGGCGGGGCGAGCAGGGCAGGGGGCGGCAATGGACCGTGACATCGGGCCACACGTGCGTGTTCCGGAGCAGCGCGCTCCACAACAGCGGTCGGCGGGCGGCGTCGATCTGCGTTTCTCCGTACTCGGTCCGGTACGGGCATGGCGGGACGGCGAAGCCCTGTCGTCCGGTTCGCCCCAGCAGCGCGCCCTGCTGGCGGCACTCCTGCTGCGTGGTGGCCGCACGGCCACCGCCTCGGAGCTCATCGACGCGATCTGGGGCGACGAACCGCCCTCCCAGGCGCTCGCCACGATACGTACGTACGCGTCCCGGCTGCGCAAGGTGCTCGACCCGCAGACGCTGGCCAGCGATGCCGGCGGGTACGCGATCCGGGCCGGCCACGACGCGTTGGACGTGACGGTGGCCCAGGAGCTGGCGGCCGACGCGGACAAGGCGCGGGCCTCCGGCGACCGCTGCCAGGCCCGGACCCTCCTCAACAAGGCGCTCGGGCTGTGGGACGGCGAGGCGCTGGCCTCGGTGCCCGGACCGTACGCCGAGAACCAGCGCACCCGCCTGGAGGAATGGCGCCTCCAGCTCACCGAGACCCGCCTGGACCTGGACCTGGAGGTCGGCTGCCACGCGGAGGCGGTCTCCGAGCTGACCGCGCTCACGGCCGCGCACCCGTTGCGGGAGCGGCTGCGCGAGCTCCTGATGGTCGCCCTGTACCGCAGCGGCCGCCAGGCCGAGGCGCTGGCCGTGTACGCCGACACCCGCCGGCTGCTCGCCGACGAACTGGGCGTGGACCCGCGCCCCGAGCTCGCCCAGCTCCAGCAGCGCATCCTGCGCGCCGACGAGGAACTCGCCCGCCCCGCGGACGAACCGGCCCCCGCCCCGGCCCCGGTGCGCCCCGCCCAGCTCCCGGCCACCGTCCCGGACTTCACCGGCCGCGCCTCCTTCGTACGCGAGCTGGGCGACCGGCTGGCGACCGCCGAGGGGTCGGTGATGGCCGTCTCGGCGCTGGCCGGGATCGGTGGCGTCGGCAAGACGACCCTCGCCGTGCACGTCGCCCACCAGGCACGCCAGCACTTCCCGGACGGCCAGCTGTACGTGGACCTCCAGGGCGCGGGGGCGCGGGCGGCGGAGCCGGAGACGGTCCTCGGCGCGTTCCTGCGCGCCCTGGGCACGGCGGACTCGGCGATCCCGGACTCCCTGGACGAGCGCGCCGCGCTGTACCGGTCCACGCTGGACGGCCGCCGCATCCTGGTCCTCCTCGACAACGCCCACGACGCGGCCCAGATCCGCCCCCTCCTGCCCGGCACCGCGGGCTGCGCGGCCGTGGTCACCAGCCGCGTCCGCATGGTCGACCTGGCCGGTGCCCATCTCGTCGACCTGGATGTGATGTCCCCCGAGGAGGCGCTCCAGCTCTTCACCCGCATCGTGGGCGAGGAGCGGATCAACTCCGAGCGGGAGGCCGCCCTCGACGTGGTCGCCGCCTGCGGTTTCCTCCCGCTGGCCATCCGCATCGCCGCCTCCCGCCTGGCCGCCCGCCGCACCTGGACGGTCTCCGTCCTGGCCGCCAAGCTCGCCGACGAACGCCGCCGCCTCGATGAGCTCCAGGCCGGCGACCTCGCGGTGAAGGCCACCTTCGAACTCGGCTACGGCCAGCTGGAGCCCGCCCAGGCCCGCGCCTTCCGCCTCCTCGGCCTGGCGGACGGCCCGGACATCTCCCTGGCCGCCGCGGCCGCCCTGCTGAACCTGGACGAACACGACGCGGAGGACCTCCTGGAGGCCCTGGTGGACACCAGCCTCGTGGAGTCGGCCGCCCCCGGCCGCTACCGCTACCACGACCTGGTGCGCCTCTACGCGCGTTCCTGCGCGGAGCGGGGCGAGGAGCCCCTGGAGGAACGGGAGTCGGCGCTGTCGCGACTGCTGGACTTCTACCTGGCGACGGCGGCGGGGGTGTACGCGCTGGAGCGGCCGGGTGACCGCCTGGTGGACCACCTGGAGCCCACGGGGCAGGCGGGGCTGTCGTTCACCGACCGGCACGACGCCCAGGACTGGCTCTACTCGGAAGCCGGCCCGTTGCTGGCATGCGTACGCCAGTCCTCCGCCCCGGAAGTTCTCCGCCGGGCGATCGACCTTCTGTGGGCCGCCCTGGATCTCGCCGAATCCGGCGCGAACTCCAAGCAGTACGAGGCCGCCGCCTCGTTCATGCTGGGTGCCGCGCGCACGTGCGGCGACCTCCGGGCCGAACGGCGTGCCCTGGTCACACTGAGCAACGCCCACCTGGGCGCCGGCCGGTTCACCCAGGCCGATCAGGAGGCGCTCCAGGTAGTGGAGTTGTCGCACGACGCGCGCGACCCGCTCGCCAACTGCTGGGCGCTCAACCACCTCGGGGTCATCGCCATCTACCAGAGCCGCCACGAGGACGGCGAGAAGTACCTGACTCGGGCGATCGAGGATTTCCGTACCGGCGAGAACCTCCCGGGAGAGGCTTCCGCGCTGTGCAACCTGTCCCGGATCCACCTGGCCATGGGCCGGACGGCGAGCGCTGTGGCACTGGCCCGCAAGGGTATCGAGATCTACGACGGCATGGGGCACTCGCTGCGGGGAGCCAATGCCCGGTACGCCCTCGGCATCGCGTTGACCCGCAGCGGGGAACTCACCGAGGCGACCGACAGCTTCCTGGAAGCCCTGAAGGTCTTCCGCGACAGCCGCCAGCGGCTCTGGGAGGGAATGACTCTGTTCCGCCTCGCAGAAGCGGATCTGGCGGGGGACAACGCGGCCCAGGCAGCCTCCAAGGCGGAAATGGCGCTGACCGTCCTGCGCGGCATCGGCGGGGAATGGCGTCGGGGAAACGTCCTCACCGTCCTCGGGCACGCCCTCGACGGGATAGGCCAGTCGGGACGGGCCGTGGTCTGCTGGCGCGAAGCCCTCGCGATCTACGACGACCTCGGTTCCGACGAGGCGGCAGGGATTCACGCCCTCCTGGCCCGGGTCTCTCCGGAGCGGGGATGACGCCGGGTCGGCCCGGTCGTTCATCGTTCGTTTATCGCCGGACGGCAAGCTCATCTCTGTCGATCCGTCGTGTCGGGGGGCAGACGGGGCGACGAGCGGCCAAGCCATTAGGGTGAGCGGCCTTGACAGGGGCCCGTCCGGCAGTCCACGGGGGAACAGCTGGGCGGGCCCCTCCGACGCAGCATGCCAGCCACAACGGAGATGACCATCATGGGCGATAAGAAGAAGACCGACCCGATCGTCAAGCCGCAGGACACCCACGCCACCGGCGCGGAGACCGGATCGGTGACGACCCAGGACACGCACGCCACCGGCGGCGACATCAAGCTCACGGACACCCATGCCACCGGCGGCACCAAGCCGCTGGACACCCACGCCACGAGCGAGCCGGCCAACTAAAGCTGCAGTCGACGGGGTACGGGGGGAGCGGCCGCGGCGGCGCGGAGGGGGAGCCGTCGCGGTCGCTGCATGTCTGCATGCGCGCGATCAGCGCATTCGAGCCGCGCCGACCGAGTCACATCCGCACGCGCAGAGAAGACCGAGCCGCCGTCCGGGCCTTCTCGCATTTCCCCGAATCAGCAACCGCGCCCCGCGCAGCCTCACCCACGCCACCCTTGCCCGAGGCGTGCCGCACGCCTCCCGGCAAGCTCCTGAGAGCCGCCCGCCCGGCCGCGCGTGGCCGAGATTCATTGCTCTATGGCATTTTCAATGCCATAGTAAACAAATGGACGAGAACTCCGATTTCCCACCCGGCGACGGCCCCAGCAGCGGCATCTCCGTCACGCTCACCGCCGGAACCCTGCGCGCCATCCGCGAGCGGGTCGGAAAACGGGGCGTCTCCGCGTACCTGGAGATGGCCGCGCAACGCCAGATCGAGCGCGACAACCTGGACGAGCTCCTCGCCGATTTCGAGACGGTGAACGGGCCGGCCGATCCTGACGCCGTGAGCGACAAACGCGCCAAGCTCACGGGCGGCACACCCCATGCCGGGGCAGCCGCGTGAGCAGTGCATTGATCCTCGACAGCGAGGGGCTCGCACAGGCGGTTCAACGAGGCCGTGAGGTCCAGGAATGGCTGACGGCGGCCCGCGACGCGGACCTTCCCGTCATCACCTCGGCCGCGGTGCTCGTCGAAGTGATCCATCCACGCGTCAACCACGCCGCGCTCCAGTGGACGCTGTCGCGCCTACGCGTCGAACCGGTCACCCAGGCCCTCGCGCACTCAGCCGCCTCCCTGCTCCGGGATGCCGGACTGCACGGCCACAAGTACGCGATCGACGCAATGCTCTGCGCGACCGCCCTGGCACACCCGGGCCGGGTAACGGTCCTGACTTCCGACGTAGAGGACATCAGGCTGCTCACCGCCGGCCACCCCCGGCTGGCGGCGGAGAAGGTCTGACCGGTCAGCAGCCCGCAGACTCCTGCCCCCGCCCCCGCAGCTCTCCCTTCACCACCTTGCCGCTCGCGTTGCGCGGCAGTTGTTCCATGAACTCCACCGCTCGCGGGACCTTGTAGTTGGCCATCTCGCGGCGAGACCAGGCGATCAGGTCGTCGGCGGTCGTCGTCGCGCCGGGGCGGCGTACCACGTAGGCCCTGCCGACCTCGCCGAGGCGGGGGTCGGGGACTCCGACGACCGCCACGTCGGCCACGTCCGGGTGCAGGCCGAGGAGTTGTTCTATCTCGGCCGGGTACGCGTTGAAGCCGCCGACTATGAACATGTCCTTGATCCGGTCGGTGATCCGGAGGTTGCCCGCTTCGTCGAGGACGCCCACGTCGCCGGTGTGGAGCCAGCCGTCGGGGGTGATCGCGGCGGCCGTGGTCTCCGGGTCCTCGAAGTAGCCCCGCATAACGTTGAAGCCGCGGACCAGGACCTCGCCGGGGGTGCCGGGGTCGGCCAGGACGCGGATCTCGGTGTCCGGGATCGCCCGGCCGGACGTCGAGGCGATCGTCTCCGCCGGGTCGCCGCGCCGGCACATCGTGACGATGCCGCTCGCCTCGGAGAGGCCGTACGCGGTGAGGACCGTGGCGATACCCAGCTCCGTGCGCAGGCGTTCCACCAGTTTCAGCGGGACCACCGCCGCGCCCGTCACCACCAGGCGGAGGGCGGAGAGGTCGTGGGTGGAGCGTGCGGGGTGGTCCAGGAGGGACTGGTGGAGGGTGGGCGGGCCGGGCAGCACCGAGATGCGTTCGGCGGCGATGTTGGCCAGGGCCGTGTCCACGTTGAAGACCGGCTGCGGGACCATCGTCGCGCCCCGCATCAGGCACGCGATGATGCCGGCCTTGTAGCCGAAGGTGTGGAAGAAGGGGTTCACGATCAGATAGCGGTCGCCCTCGCGCAGATCCGCCAGTTCGCTCCAGATCGCGTAGCAGCGCAGGGTCTGGGCGTGGGTGATGACCGCGCCCTTGGGCCGGCCGGTGGTGCCCGAGGTGTAGATGATGTCGGAGGGGGCCGAGGAGGCGATCGCGTCGGCCCGGCTACGCACCTCGGCCCCGGACACGCCCTCCCCCGCCGCCAGGAAGTCCTTCCAGGTGAGGTAGTCGTCGGGGGCGGCGTCGGCCAGCACCACCACCCGTTCCAGGTGCGGGAGCCGTACGTCCGCCCGGCGCAGGGACGCCACGTACGACGTGCCGAGGAAGGTGCCGGTGACGAAGAGGAGTTTCGCCCGGCTGCGTTGCAGGATGTACGCCGCTTCGGTGCCCTTGAAACGGGTGTTGAGGGGGACGAGGACCGCGCCGGCCGTCACCGCCCCCAGCGCGGAGACGATCCAGTCCAGGGTGTTCGGCGCCCAGACCGCGACCCGGTCCCCCGGTTCCACGCCCGAGGCCATGCAGGCGGCGGCGGCCCGCTCCACGCGGTCGCCGAGCTCGGCGTACGAGACCCGCGTGCGGCCCTCGACGACCGCCTCCCGGTCCCCGTACCGTCGCGCCGCCGCCCGGATCAGCCCCGGGATGGTGCCCCACTCCTCGTCACCGCGCATCATTGGCCCTCCTGACGCAGTAGCTGACTATCCGTCAGATTAGCTGTAGCCTCAGCCGCTGTCAGCAGTCATGACGGCCTGGGAGGTGGCGGTGACGGCACTCAAGGACGCGACGGCGATAGCCGGCATAGGACAGACGGCCTTCGCGAAACAACTGCCGGAGTCCGAGAAGACCTTGGCCTGCCGGGCCATTGTCGCGGCGCTCGACGACGCGGGCATCGCCGCGTCGGAGGTGGACGGATTCGCCTCGTACACGATGGAGGAGACCGACGAGGTGGAGGTCGCCAAGGCCATCGGGGCCGGCGACGTCACCTTCTTCAGCAAGGTGGGTTACGGGGGCGGCGGCTCCTGCGCGACGATCGCGCATCTCGCCGCCGCCGTGGCGACCGGGCAGGCGAGCGTAGGGGTCGCCTGGCGGTCCCGGAAGCGCGGGTCGGGGCCCCGGCCCTGGAAGAACACCGCCGTGCAACTGCCCACCCCAGCCCAGTGGACCCGCCCGTACGGGCTGCTGCGGCCGGCCGACGAGATCGGGATGCTGGCGCGGCGGTACATGCACGAGTACGGGGCGACCCGCGACCACCTCTTCAACGTCGCCCTGGCCTGCCGCAACCGCGCCAACCAGAACCCGGACGCGGTGATGTACGAACGGCCGCTGACCCGCGACATGTATATGACCTCGCGCTGGATCAGTGAACCGCTCTGCCTCTTCGACAACTGCCTGGAAACGGACGGGGCGCTGGCCTGCGTCATCGTCTCCGCCGAGCGGGCCCGCGACTGCCGGCGGAAGCCCGTGTACATCCACTCCGTCGCCCAGGGGCTGCCCGCCCAGCACCACGGGATGGTCAACTACTGGAACGACGACCCGCTCACCGGCCCGGCCTGGACGGCCGCCCGGCAGCTGTGGAAGCAGGCCGACTTCGGCCCGGAAGATGTCGATGTGGCGCAGATCTACGACGCGTTCACCCCGCTCATTCCGCTCTCGCTGGAGGGTTACGGCTTCTGCGGGCGCGGCGAGGGCGCCGCGTTCACCGAGGGCGGGGCGCTGGAGAGCGGCGGGCGGCTGCCCATCAACACCGGGGGCGGCGGGCTCAGCGAGGGGTATGTGCACGGCTTCAACCTGATCAACGAGGGCGTCAAGCAGTTGCGCGGCATCTCCACCGCCCAGGTCCCGGACGCCGGGACGTGCCTGGTCACCGCCGGTGAGGGCGTTCCCACATCCGCCGTACTGCTGAGGAGCTGAGGGAGTTGACCGGGATGGATGCTCTGCTGCTGCCCGTCGTGGACGAGGACGGCGCCCCCTTCTGGGAGTACGCGGCCCGCGGTGAACTCCGCGTCCAGGCGTGCGCCGCGCCGGAGTGCGGACGGCTCCGCTTCCCGCCCCGGCCGTGCTGCCCGCACTGCCAGTCCTTCGAGAGCGAGTGGCGGCCGATGAGCGGACGCGGCCGCATCTGGTCCTACGTACGGCCGCATCCGCCGCTGCTGCCCGAGTACGCCGCGCAGGCCCCGTACAACGCGGTGGTGGTCGAGCTGGCGGACGCCCCGCAGATCCGGCTGGTCGGGAACGTGGTGAGCGGTCCGGACGCCCCGCTGGACTCGGTCGATCCGGAGCGGCTGCGGATCGGTGCGCCGGTCCGGGCGGTGTTCTGCCCGGCCGGTCCCGGGGTGACCCTGGTGCGCTGGCTGCTGGAGAGGTGAGGGGCGATGGCGCTGCGCACGGAGACGGACAAGGAGACCGGGGTCGCGCTCGTCACCCTCGACCGGCCCGCGAAGCACAATGCGATCGACCTGGCCACGGCCGCCGAACTGACCGCCGCCTGGCGGGCGTTCCGCTTCGACGACGAGGTGCGGGCCGTGGTCCTCACCGGTGCGGGCGGCCGGGCCTTCTGCACCGGGATCGACCGGGGCGTGGACGTGCCGCAGCCCTCGTCCCCGTACACGATCGACGATCCGCTGATCGCGATCGGGCCGAAGGCGAACGACCTGTGGAAGCCGGTGATCGCGGCCGTGGAGGGGATGGCCTGCGGCGGGGCGTTCTATCTGCTGGGCGAGGCGGAGTTCGTGGTCGCGTCCGAGGAGGCGACGTTCTTCGACCCGCACACGACGTACGGCATGGTCAGCGCGTTCGAGGCGATCTCGATGGCGCAGCGGATGCCGTTCGGCGAGGTGGCCCGGATGGCGCTGATGGGGACGGCGGAGCGGGTCTCGGCCCGTCGTGCGTACGAGACCGGGCTGGTCAGCGAGTTGACGGCGCCCGGGGGCGCGGTGGCCGCGGCGCTGCGGGCGGCGGCGGTGATCGCCTCGTACCCGACCGGGGCGGTGCAGGGGACGGTGCGGGCGGTGTGGTCCGCGCGGGAGGCGGCCAGGTCGCAGGCCATGGCCCACGCCCCGCACCTCGTCGCGCTCGGCAATCTGCCGCCGGAGCGGCAGGCCGAACTGTTCCGGGGGCGGGGCGCGGGCGGGTTCCGGACGCGCTGACGGGCCGGCCGGTGGCTCAGTAGCTCAGCTCGGCGTCCACGCGGCAGTCCTTCACCTTGGAGACCTTGCGCGGGTTGTCCATCCGCACGGAGACGGTCTTGGTCTCGCCGCCCTCGGCGTCCACGGTCGCGTCACCGGTGTCGACGGTGTTGCCACGCGCGTCGAGGAAGGTCACGTCGACCTCGTAGGTGTGGGAGCCGGTGGCACCGGCGTCGGCGGTGAGCCTCACGGTGGAGGCGGTGACGGCCTTGCGCTTGCCCTTGCGGGGCTGGGCGCAGCGCACGGCGTACGCCTCGGGCTCGTCGGAGGCCGTGGCGGTCGGGGTCGGCGTCCCGTAGTCGGTGGAGCCGGAGGAACTGCTCGACGAGTCGTAGTCATCGTCGTCGTAGTCGCTGCTGTGGTAACCGTTGTTGCTCTTCTTGGAGTTGGAGCAGCCGCCGCCGCTGCTCGACCCGCTGCTCTTGCTCTTTCCGCTGCGGCCGCCGTGGCTGGAGGTCGAGAAACCGGTGAGCGCGAGCACCACCACGACCAGTACCGCGGAAAGCTTTATGTGCTGCCGCATCATCGATGCAGCCCCCCTTGTGTTGTTGTCCGTCTCTGCAGTTGTCGAACGACCGTGCGTCACGCTAGCGCAAGGTGGCGAGGGCCAGGGGCCGGGCGTAGCGTCGAGGCCGAGAGCGGTGCAGAGCTGTGACGCCGGTCCGTGGCACGCAGGAGGCCGATGATGATCCGCAACGTCCTCGGCTCGGTCCTCGCTCTCGCCGGAGCGGCGGCCGCCGTGCTGAGCCCCTTCCGTGACTGGTACGACGGTCGCCTCGGGCGTCACTACCGGGTGGACGAACTGTTCACCGGCATCACGGCCGGCCGGCCCGGACCGCTGGGGTCGATCCTGGTCGCGTTCCTCTTCGCCGCCGTGCTGGCGGTGGTCGGTGTGGTGCTGCGGTCACGGCTGCTGGTGGCGTCCGCGGGTGTGGTGGTGCTCGGGTTCACCGTGCTGTGGATGGTGCGCCAGGGGGAGTCGGTGGGCAGTCTGACGGTCGCGGGCGACGGTTCCGGGCTGGGGTGGGGCGTGGCCGGGGCGGCGGCGGGCGGGGTGCTGCTGCTGGCGGGCGCGGCGGTGATGTCCGGGCGGCGCGGTGCCGGGCACCGGTCCGTGCATGAGGGGCACGACCGGCCGTACGCGGCGCCCGGCTCGGAGAACCCGGACACCTGGCCGCCGACGCAGGAGCCGGGGCCGTCCGTGCAGACGAGCACCCTGCCGGAGCCGGAGCCGGAGCTGTACACGGGGCCGGATCCGGCGGAACGGCACCGCCCGGTCCCGGGCCCGGGTCGGGCCCCCGGCTCAGCCCCCGGCACGGGCTCCGCCCCGGATGCGGACGGGCGCCCGCAGGGCTGAGGCCCTCCACGCCCGGGGTTCCGTCCTCAAACGCCGGACGGGCCGGATTTTGCCGGACGGGCCGGATTCTGCTGATCCCGGACGGGCTGGATTTCGCCGCAGCCCGGCCCACGTCCCGGCCTGACCCCGGACGGGCCGGGTTTCGCCGGACGGCCCGGTTTTCGCCGGACGGCCCGGTTTTCGCCGCGTCCCGGCCTACGTCCTGGCGCGGCTGCCCGTTCCCGTTCCCTTCAGCGCGTCCAGCGCGTACACGCAGCGGTCCTTGCTGCACGCGTACACGACACCGCCCTGCGCCACCGGCGAACCCGTGATCTCGCCGCCGGTCGCCAGCTTCCAGCGGAGCTGGCCGCCCGCCGCGTCCAGGGTGTACAGGACGTGGTCGGCGGAGCCGAAGTGGACCCGGCCGTCGGCGACCACCGGGGCGCCCACCACCTCGCCGCCCGCCGCGAACCGCCACTTCGGGGTGCCGGTGACCGCGTCGAGCGTGTACAGCGCGCTGCCGCTGCCGACATGGACGTTCCCGGCCGTCACCAGCACCGGTTCGATCGACTGGCGGGCCTCCGTGGCGATGCGCCAGCGGTCCTTGCCGGTCGAGGCGTCGAGCGCGTACACGGTGCCGAGGTAGTCGGCGAGGTACACCCCGCCGCCGGTGACGGCGGGGCCGGGTGCGAACGCGGGCGGGGAGAGGAAGACCGCGGGCGACTCGAAGTGCCAGCGCACATGGCCGGACGCGTTGTCCACGGCGAGGACCCGGGCCCCCGCGCTGACGTAGACGAAGCCGTCCGGCGCCGCGGTCACCCGGACCGGCACCCCGCCGCAGGAGGCCGCGTCGCCGATGGGGTACGACCAGCGCTCGATGCCGGTACGGGCGTCGACGGCGCGCAACCGGGCGTCCTGCCAGAGGTAGACGGTGCCGTCGTGGACCACGGGCCCGGCCTCCGCCGTCTCGAAGTCGGTCTGTACGCCGCCGCTCTCCCAGAGCTTCTCACCGGTGGACGCCTCCCACGCCTGGACTCCGCCGCCCCGGGTGCCGGTGACGACGGTGCCGCGGTCGGCCTTGAGGGAGTAGACCCAGGCGTCCGTCTGGAGCCGCCACCGCTCGGCGCCGGTGGTCGCGTCCAGGGCGTACAGGGACGGCCCGTCGGAGGCGTGGATCCGGCCGCCCTCGACGGCCATCACCCAGGCCACGTCGCGGGTCTTGAACTGGCGCCGCCCGTTGCCGACGTCCAGGGCGTGCACCTCGAACGACGTGACGTAGAGGAGGTCCCCGGCGACGACGGGCGTGCCCCAGACGTCGTTGGACATCCGGAACCGCCAGGGCCGCCAGCGGTCCGGGCCGGGCGGCGGCTCGGGCGGCTGCGCGGGGCCGGGTACCGGCGCGGTCGGGGCGGAACCGTTCACTCCGGCGGGCGGGCGCACCCAGCCGGTCGCGGGGCCCGTCTCCCCGGTGGCCGTGGAGGTGGCCCGGACGTCCTGGGCCCGCGGACCGGGGCCGATCGGCACCTTCGCGCCGGGCAGCCGCACCGGACCGCCCGCGTCGGGGACGGATACCGGCTCGGGGGCCTGGGGGCGCGGATCGGGGGCCGGGGGGCGCGGGTCGGTGTTGCGGCGCCAGCCGGGGTCGATGCCCGGCGGCGGGCCGGCGGGCGGACCGGCGGGCGGACCGGGGGGTGTGGGCCTCCGGCCGCCGCGGCGCTGCTCGATCATCGCGGTGGCGGAGCCCGGCAGCCAGGCGGAGGCCGTACCGCTGTCGTCGCCGCCGGAGGCGAAGAGGTGCGGGGCGAGCTGGGCCTGGAGGTCGGCGGGGGTGGGCCGCAGAGCGGCGTCCATCTGCATGCAGGACTCGATCAGCGGCCGCAGCTCGCCGGGCAGGCCCTCCAGGTCGGGGCCCTCGCGCAGCAGCATGAAGACCGTCTCGACCGGGTTGGCGCCGTGGAACGGCGCGTGGCCGGTGGCGGCGAAGACCAGCGTGGAGCCGAGCGAGAAGACATCGCTGGCGCCGGTGACGCTACGGGAGTCCCTGGCCTGTTCGGGCGACATGTAGGCGGGCGTGCCCACGGCGACGTTCGTCATGGTCAGCCGGGTGTTGGAGACCCCGGACGCGATCCCGAAGTCGATCACCCGGGGGCCGTCCTCGACGACGAGCACGTTCGACGGCTTCATGTCGCGGTGGACCAGCCCCGCGCCGTGGATCGACTGGAGCGCCTCGGCGATGCCGGCGGCCAGCCAGCGCACCGCCTGGACGGGCATGGGCCCGCACTCGCTCACTATCTCCTCCAGCGAGGGGGCCGGCACATAGGCGGTGGCCAGCCACGGCACGGCGGCACGCGGGTCGGCGTCCACCACCGCCGCGGTGTAGAAGCCGCTGACCGCGCGGGCGGCCTCCACCTCACGCGTGAACCGGACCCGGAACAGCTGGTCCTCGGCGAGCTCCGTACGGACCGTCTTGATCGCCACGCGCCGGCCCGAAGCCGAGCGGGCGAGATAGACCAGCCCCATGCCGCCGGCACCGAGCCGTCCCAGCACCTCGAACGGGCCGATCCGCCTCGGGTCGTGCTGCGTCAGCTGCTCCACCACTTGCCCTGCCACCTCCCCGTACGAGCCTCAGGAACAGAAGCCCGCGAAAACCCGCCCTGTACGGCGTCTCACCACTGGGCACCACCCGGCGGTGCGCACCCCCGATTCTTCCTGGCTGAGGCCCTGGTTGCGAACCCGGGGGCGGATCGGGGTGTCACAGCTCACTCTGCCCCGTTCTCGGACACAGGGGGCTGAAGTACGGCGAACACGGCGCCCTGATCGTCCTGGAGGACGGCCATCCGCCCGTACGGAATGTCGAAGGGCGGCGCGGAGATCCGGCCGCCGAGGCGTACGGCGTTCCCGGCGGTCCAGTTGCAGTCCTCGACCGCGAAGTAGCTGAGGAAGTAGCTGGGCAGCTCCGCCGGGAACGCGTCGCTGATGACGCTGCGGCCGCCGACCGCGGTGTCCGGACCGGGCTCGGTGCCCGCCGGGGACCACATGCGGAAGCCGACGGGAGGGGAGCCGTCGGGGCCCGTGCGGGCGGCATCGGGACCGGAGGCTTCGAGGTCGGTACCCTGGAAGCCGAAGACCTTCTCGTAGAAGGGGTCCACCCGGTCCTTCCGCCGGGTGTGGACCTCGGTCCAGCAGAAGGAGCCGGGTTCGTTCTGCTTCTGGAAGCCCTCGCGGTCACCGGCCTGCCAGAGCCCGAAGACCGCTCCGCCGGGGTCGGCCGCCTGGGCGAGCACTCCGGCCCGGCCGGCCCGGACCGGCTCGGTGATCACCTGGCCGCCCGCCTCCCTGATCCGGGCCACGGACGCGGCGATGTCGTCGGTGGCGAAGTAGATCCCCCAGGCGGTGGGCATCCGGCCGTCCTGCTTGGCGGCGAGCGCGGCGACGAGTTTCCCGTCGCTGAAGGCGTCCGCGTACGGCCCCTCGCCGGCCCGGAAGGTCCAGCCGAACAGCTCGCCGTAGAAGCGCTTGCCCGCTTCCAGGTCGGGCAGCTGCACATCCACCCAGCACGGCGCGGATCGCGCGAATGCGGCCATGGGCCCTGGTCCTTCCCTTTGCGGCGGTCGTACGGTGCACGCGGCGCTCGACCGTCCGCGGCCCTCGGAGTCCGTGGCGGCAGAGGTTCGTGGCGGCGCAGGTTCGTGGCGGCGCAGGTTCGTGGCGGTCGAAGTTCGTGGCAGTGACACTCGTCACAGCAAACGTAACCGCGGGTCGCCCACACCGCGCCCCGACCCCTCCGCATCGAACTCATTTTCGAAAGAAGAGTTCCATGCTCACGGCATCACGGAAAGTTATCCACGGAAGTTATCCACAGGCTGTTGATAACACTTATCGCCCTGTGGTGCGCATACGTCGAAATCCGGCCACTCCCCCCACCGCGTCTGCGGTGATCCCCATTTGCAGTCGGCCGAATCGCGCTCCGATCACCCCTCGGTAAGCTGACGGCATGACAGGACAAGTGCGCACCGTCGACGGCCGCGTGGCCGGTCGACGCGGACAGGCGACGCGGCAGAAGCTGCTCGACTGCCTCAGCGAAATGCTCAGCTCCTCGCCGTACCGGGACGTCAAAGTCATCGACGTCGCCCGGAAGGCGGGGACTTCACCCGCGACCTTCTACCAGTACTTCCCCGATGTCGAGGGCGCCGTCCTCGAAATCGCCGAGGAAATGGCCAAGGAGGGCGCCGGGTTGACCGAACTGGTCGCCGGCCGCTCCTGGGTCGGCAAGGCCGGCTGGCAGACGGCCGAGGAACTCGTCGAAGGGTTCCTCGACTTCTGGCGCCATCACGACGCGATCCTGCGCGTGGTCGACCTCGGTGCGGCCGAGGGCGACAAGCGGTTCTACAAGATCCGCATGAAGATCCTGAACTCGGTCACCAACTCCCTCACCGATTCGGTGAAGGAACTCCAGGCCAAGGGCAAGGTCGACAAGGAGGTCAGCGCCGCCGCGATGGCGGGCTCGCTGGTCGCCATGCTGGCCGCTGTCGCCTCGCACCAGAAGGGCTTCACGACCTGGGGCGTCAAGCAGGCCGAACTCAAGCCGAACCTCGCCCTGTTGGTGCATCTGGGCATCACCGGAAAGAAGCCCACGAGGTAGCACAGGCGCCGACGGCCCCTCCCCCACCGGGTTCGCGCGGCCGTCCCGGGCGCCCCAGGTCCTGTCACACCGACGGCGGGCCACGCATTGTGGCCCGCCGTCGGTGCACCCGGACCATGTCCACGGCACACGGTTCCTCCCCGCGCTCCGCCCCTCTGCTCTGCCGGCTCAGGACGCGGCGTCGTCCCGCCCGCGCAGCCTGAAGAGCCGGATCTCCCGCTCCACCCGCGCCTGGTAAGTCGCGTAAGGCGGCCAGAACTTCAGCGCCGCCCGCCACACCTCTTCCCGCTCCTCGCCCTCCAGCAGCGTGGCGCGCACCGGGATGTCCCGGCCCTGCCAGTTCACGACCGCCCGGTCGGGACCGGCCAGCAGATTCGCGGTCCAGGCCGGGTGCCCGGACCGGCCGAAGTTGCTGCCGACCAGGATCCAGCTCTGCTCCGTCCCCTTCTCCGGCATGCAGGCCAGCGGGGTGGTTCTGAGCCGTCCGCTCCGCGCCCCCGGCACCGTCAGGATCAGCCCCGGCAGCATCCGGGCACTGAGCAGCACCTTTCCACGCGTGAGCCGGTGCACCGTACGGTCCATGACGGGAACCACGTGCGGGGCGACCTTCGCGAACGCCCGGGTGGAGGAGACCTTCTGGACCAGTCGGACGCCGGGCGCCATCAGACCGCCACCCGCTCGGCCGGTGCGGTCACGGCCGCACCGGCGAACAGCCCGGCCAGCTGCGCCGCCCGGTCCCGGAGCCGGTGGACGGGGCCGAAGAGCAGTTCGTCGGCCGCGGCCCGTTTGAAGTACAGATGCGCCTCGTGCTCCCAGGTGAAGCCGAGCCCGCCGTGCAGCTGGACGGCCTCGGCGGTGGTGATCCGGAGCGCTTCCAGTGCCTGGGCCAGGGCGAGTCCCCCGGCGTCGGCCGGGTCCCAGGCCGCGTAGTACGCGGCGGAGCGGGCCGCCTGCACCTGTACGTACAGATCCGCCAGTCGGTGCTTCACCGCCTGGAAGGAGCCGATCGCCCGGCCGAACTGCTCGCGCGCCTTGACGTATTCGACCGTCCGCTCCAGCGCGCTGCTCGCCGCCCCCACCGCCTGGGCGGCGAGCAGCGCGGCGACCGGGTGCCCGGCCGTGGCGAGCGCGCCGGTGACGTCGGCGCCGTCGTCGGCGCCGAGGAGTTCGGCCTCGGTGTCGCGGAGTTCGATCCGGGCCAGCGGGCGGGTCTCGTCGAGCGAGGTCCGGCGGGTGCGGACGACTCCGGCCGCCGCGTCGGGACGGACCAGGAAGAGGAGCGTACGGCTGCGCGGGAAGCCCCCGGCGTGGGCCGCGACCAGCAGCAGTTCGGCGCTGTGCCCGTCGAGGACCTGCGTGGCCTCCCCGTACAGCCGCCAGCCCCCTTCGCCGGCGCCCGGCCCGGCCTGTACGCCGCCGGCCCGGCCGCCGCCCGCCCAGGCGCCGTCGGCGGGGTCGCCGGTCAGACCGAGTGCGGTGGCGAGCGAGCCGCCGGGGACGGCCAGGGTCGCGGTCAGCTCACCGGCCGCGATGCGCGGCAGCAGGGCGGTGCGCTGGGCGTCGGTGCCGAGTGCGGCGATCAGGGGCGCGGCGAGCACGGCGGTGGCGATCAGCGGCGAGGGCAGCAGGGCGCGGCCCGTCTCCTCGCAGGCGACGGCGAGCTCGGTGCGGCCGCAGCCGACGCCCCCGTACTCCTGCGGGAGGGCGAGTCCAGGCAGCCCGAGGTCCTGGGCGAGCCGTCGCCACAGGTCCGCGTCGTACCCGTCGGCGGTGCGCACGGCGCACCTGATGTCGTCGGGTGCGCAGTGTTCGGCCAGCAGTTCGCGCAAGGTGCGGCGGATCTCGTCCTGTTCCGCGGTGAAGGCGGCATCCATCGTCGGACTCCTTCCCCTCAGAGGCCTCCGGCCCCTGATCTGACGGTGCGTCATGTTAGGGGCGAATCCACCAGATGCCCAGAGTCCCGCACCGGCGGGAGCGGAGGATCCATGCCCGGCGGGAAGGGAAATCCGCGCCCGACGGAAAGGGGATCCGCGCCAGGCGGGAAGCGAGGATCCGCACCGCACCGGGCGGTCCACCCCCGCCGTATCTGATGTACCGTCAGATTCATGCCTTCTTCCCACCGCAAGGTCGCTGTCGTCGGCATATCCCTCGCCGACTGCGGACGCGTCGACACGGCCACGCCGTACGCCCTGCATGCCCAGGCCGCCCGCCGGGCGCTGGCCGACTCGGGGCTGGACCGGTCCGTCGTCGACGGTTTCGCCTCCGCCGGGCTCGGTACGCTCGCCCCGGTCGAGGTCGCCGAGTACCTGGGGCTGAAGCCCACCTGGGTGGACTCCACCTCGGTCGGCGGCTCGACCTGGGAGGTGATGGCGGCGCACGCGGCGGACGCCATCGCGGCGGGGCACGCCAATGCCGTACTGCTGGTCTACGGGTCGACGGCGCGCGCGGACATCAAGGCGGGCCGGCGGACCTCCAACCTCTCCTTCGGCGCGCGCGGCCCGCTCCAGTTCGAGGTGCCGTACGGGCACTCGCTGATCGCGAAGTACGCGATGGCCGCCCGCCGGCACATGCACGAGTACGGGACGACCCTGGAGCAGCTCGCCGAGGTCGCGGTCCAGGCACGGGCGAACGCGGCGGCCAACCCGGACGCGATGTTCCGTGACCCGGTCACGGTGGACGACGTCCTGTCGGGGCCGATGATCGCGGACCCGTTCACCAAACTGCACTGCTGCATCCGCAGCGACGGCGGCTGCGCGGTGCTGCTGGCCGCCGAGGAGTACGTACCGGACACCGCGAAGGCGCCGGTGTGGATCCTCGGCACGGGCGAGCACGTCTCGCACTCCACCATGTCCGAGTGGGACGACTTCACGGTCTCCCCCGCGGCGGTCTCCGGCCGCCTGGCGTTCGAACGGGCCGGGGTGCGGCCCTCGGAGATCGACCTCGCCGAGATCTACGACGCGTTCACCTACATGACCCTGGTGACGCTGGAGGACCTGGGTTTCTGCGCGAAGGGCGAGGGCGGCGCGTTCGTGGAGAAGGGCCGGACCGGGCTGACCGGCGAGCTCCCGGTGAACACCGACGGCGGCGGCCTGTCCGCCTGCCACCCCGGGATGCGCGGGCTGTTCCTGCTGGTCGAGGCGGTACGCCAACTCCGCGGCGAGGCCGGCGAACGCCAGGTGCGCCGCCCGGGCGGCCGGCTCCCGGAACTGGCGGTGGCATCGGGCACGGGCGGCTGGTTCTGCTCGTCGGGGACGGTGGTGCTGGGGCGAGGATGAGGAGCGGGGCGCGTCCCGGCGCGGCAGGCCGGTCACACCGGGACGACGGTGAGCGCCCCCTCCAGTCCCTTGAAATCGTCCGCGTTGCGCGTGTAGAGCGGCAGCCCCCTGACCGAGGCGATGGACGCGATCATCAGGTCCATGCGCCGTGGCCGGGGATCACCCCGCCTGCCCCGCCCGGCCCGTGCCGCCCCATGCGCTGCAATGGGGGCATGACCGACGCACACCAGAGCTTCCTGGACCTGCTCCACGCCCAGCGTGTCTGGGACGTGGAGCTTCCCGGTTTCGACCCGGCCGCCGCGCCCCCGGCCCCGCTTCCCCTCTTCCACAGCTGGTTCGCCGAGGCGGTGGCCGCCGGGCAGGTGGAGCCGCACACCATGTCGCTGGCCACCGTGGACGACGAGGGGCGTCCCGACGTACGGACGGTGATGCTGCACGACGCGGACGAGCGGGGCTGGCACTTCGCCACCCACCGCACCAGCGCGAAGGGCCACCAGCTCGCTGGCCGGCCGTACGCGGCGCTCGGTTTCTACTGGCCGGCGCAGGGCCGGCAGGTACGGGTGCGGGGTCCGGTCACCGAATGCGCGCCCGCCGAGAGCCGGGCCGATCTGCGCGCCCGCTCGACCGGGGCGCTCGCCTCCGCGCTGACCGGCTCGCAGAGCGAGGTGCTGGGCTCGCGGGAGGAGCTGGTCCGTACCGCCGACGCCGCCTGGGAACGGGCCCGGGCCGAGCCGGACGCGGAGGTGGCGAGCTGGACCCGGTACGTGGCCGAGCCGCGGGAGGTCGAGTTCTTCCAGGGCGACGCCGCGCGCAGGCACGTACGACTGCGTTATCGCAGGACGGACGCGGCCGGGGGCGACGCGGCGTGGGTCCGGGAACTGCTCTGGCCCTGAGGGCTGTCCCGTGCCGGGTCGTGTCCGTTCCGTACACCCGCGTACGCGGACGGACACGACCCGGCAGGCGGGCCGGTCACTCGATGGTGATCGCCTGTACCGGGCAGACGCGGACGGCCACCTTCACCGATTCCTTCACCGCCGCACCGTCGAGGGCGTCCTCGTGGCCGGGCAGCAGTTCGCTGAAACCGTCGTCGTCCTGGGTGAACACCGTCGGAGCGGTGAGCGCGCACTGACCCGCGCCGATGCACCGGTTCCTGTCGATATCGATCTTCATTGCGGCGGGGCCTTCCGGTCGGATTCCGGTCACCAGATCACGGGCATTTCGAGCAGACCCTGAATGGTGTCACCGGGTTTGAACGGGACTTCTTCGGCGGGGACCGCCAGCCGCAGTTCCGGCAGGCGGTCGAAGAGTGCGGGCAGCGCGATCTCCAGCTCGGCCCGTGCCAGGTTCTGTCCCAGGCACTGGTGAATTCCGAAGCCGAACGCGACATGATTGCGCGCGTTCCGGCCGAGGTCCAGCTCGTCCGGTGAGGGGTACACGGTCTCGTCCCGGTTGATCACCGACGTGGTCAGGAGGACGCCGTCCCCCGCCCGGATGGTCACCCCGCCCACTTCGATGTCGTCGACGGCGACCCGCGAGATCCCGTCGGCGATGGACAGGAAGCGGAGCAGTTCCTCGACCGCGGATGGCATCAGGCCGTCGGACTCGCGCATCCGGGCCAGCTGGTCGGGGTGCTGGAGCAGGGTGAACGTGCCGAGCGAGATCATGTTCGCGGTCGTCTCGTGCCCGGCGATGAGCAGGATCTGGGCCAGCCGCACCAGCTCCTGCTGGTCCACGGCCCCGGTCTCCAGCTGCTTGGCGATGAGTTCGTCGAGCAGCCCTTCGCCGGGGGTGGCCTGCTTCTGCTCGATGAGGACCCGGAAGTACTCGTCGAGCGCGTCCCGCGCGGACTCGACGTCCGCGGCCGCCGGGCCGCGGAGCAGCTTGCGCGACTGCGCCTCGAAGAACTCGTGGTCGTCGTACGGCACCCCGAGCAGCGCGCAGATGACCATGGAGGGCACCGGCAGGGCGAACGAGTCGACCAGATCGGCCGGCGGCCCCTGCTTGACCATCGCGTCGAGCAGCCGGTCCACGGTCGCCCGGATCTGCGGCCGGAGCGAGGCCGTCCGCCTGACCGTGAAGCTCGGGATCAGCATCCGGCGCTGGACGTTGTGCTCCGGGTCGTCGACGCCGAGCAGCTCGACGCGCCGCAGGGTGCTGGCGGCCACCCGCTCGGCGAAGAACGGGAAGGCGGGGTTCTCCCGGTCGGACGAAAGCCGCTGGTCCACCAGGAGCGAACGCGCCTCGGCGTGCCCGGTCACCAGCCACACCGCACGGCCGTCGAAGAGCCGGGCCCGGGACACCGGCTGCGGCCCCCGATGCTCGCTGCGGTATCCCGTCGGCGGGTTGTAGGGACAGGTGCGGTTCTGCGGGAAAGAGACGGTCTCGGCGTCTGCCATGGCGGACCTCGCAAGAGATGGGGGAGTCCTACCGATCTCCACCACTAGATGCCTCAGGCACCTAATGGGTCCAGGTGTAGTTCGGCCAAATGTCTTCGGAATCGCCCTCGGACAGATCCATTGAGAGATCAATCAGATCCGTTGAGGAATCAATTTGCCGTCCGCCCGGACGGGCGGACGTTTCGAGCCGGCGTCGTTCTCCGGGCCCGGATCAATTGTCTCCGATTTCCACGTGAAAGGGGCAATATGGAAGGCACCTAGGGCTGTCCCTCAGGGCGACTGGAGGCAACGATGAGCCAGACCCGTTCCCGCGCCCGCTCCCGTTCGCGCTACGCCCCGGACAGCGGGTTGACCACTCGCATGGTCGGCACCATGTTCTTGATCGGCCTGCTGTACGTGGTCCTGGTCGGCGTGCTGCTCGCCGTGCTGCGCGGCGCCTGGCCGATCATCCTGATCCTCGTCGGCGGCATGTTCATCGCCCAGTTCTGGTTCAGCGACCGCATCGCGGCGTTCAGCATGGGGGCCCGTGAGGTCACCCCGGAGGAGGCGCCCGAGCTGCACGGCGCCGTCGACCGGATCTGCGCTCTTGCCGACATGCCGAAACCGCGCGTGGCCATCGCGCAGAGCGACGTACCGAACGCCTTCGCGACCGGCCGCAGCGAGAAGACCGCTCTCGTCTGCGCCACCACCGGGCTGCTGCGCAGACTGGACCCCCCGGAGCTGGAGGGCGTGCTCGCGCACGAGATGTCACATGTCGCGCACCGCGACGTCGCCGTCATGACGATCGCCTCGTTCCTCGGCGTGCTCGCCGGCATCATCACCCGGGTCGCCCTGTGGGGCGGGCTCTCCCGCAACAGCCGCAGCAATGACCCCGTCGGCATCGCGATCATGCTGATCCCGCTGGTCAGCGCGGTCGTGTACGCCCTGAGCTTCCTGCTGACCCGGCTGCTCTCCCGCTACCGCGAGCTCTCCGCCGACCGCACCGCCGCCCTGCTCACCGGCCGCCCCTCCGCACTCGCCTCCGCCCTCACCAAGGTGAGCGGCCAGATGGCCCGCATCCCGACCGAGGACCTGCGGAAGGCGGAGCCGTACAACGCCTTCTACTTCGTCCCCGCGTTCTCCTCCAAGGAGAGCCTGAGCCGGCTGCTCTCCTCCCACCCGACCCTCGAACAGCGCCTCGACCAGCTGGCCCGGATCTCCGCCGACCTCGCCCGTCCGTAAGGAACGCCCATGGGCCTTCTCGACACCATCCTCGGCCGCAGCAAGCCGGTCCGCCCCGACCTCGACCAGCTCTTCGCCGTGCCCTCCGCGGCCCTCACCCTCCAGGCGGGCGCGGGCTTCACCCCGACCGGTCTCGGCTCGGTCTGCTTCGCGGGGGTCGAGGGCGGCACCTTCGCCCGCATCCAGCAGGACGTACGGGAACTGCTCGACGCCGACACCGGCCGCGACGGAATCCCGGTGGAGTTCAGCCAGGACGCGTACGGCTACACCTGGCTGCTCTCCCGCCGCCCTGCCGAGGACACCGCCGCACTGGTCAACGACCTGCACGCGGTCAACACCCTGCTCCAGGACGGCGGGTTCGGGCCGCACCTGCTCTGCTCCCTGATCGGCTTCCGCGATGCGCGGGACCGTCCGCTGGCCCTGGTCTACCTCTACAAGCGCGGCACGTTCTACCCGTTCGCACCCCTGCCCGGCGGCGCGGAGCAGCGGGACAACCAGCTGGAGTTGCAGGTCAGAGCGGTGCTCGGGGACGACCTGCGGGTGGAGAAGGACCTGTCCCGGTGGTTCCCGGTGTGGGGGGCGCCGGGGCTGTGAAGCAGCCGGGGCGGGCGACGGGGGAAACGGCGGGGAGCCCGGTGCGGCCCCCGCCCGTATCATCACCTCCATGACTGCAGAGCCCGCCCGTTCCGCCGCCCGTATGCGCGCTTCGGATGCCGATCGCGAGGCGGTGGTCGAGCAGTTGCGTGAGGCGGCGGCCGAGGGCCGCATCGACATGGACGAGCTGGACACCCGGCTCGGGCAGGCGCTGTCCGCCAAGACCTACGCCGAACTGGCGCCCCTCACCGAGGACCTGGTCCCGATCGAGGTGGCCACCGGTGAGCCGCTGGTCCTCAAGGGCGGCGTGCACGGCATGATCCGCGCGGGCGTCTGGAAGGTCCCGCCGGTGATCCGCGCCCAGGGCGGCATCGGCGGTGTCCGGATCGACTTCACCCGCGCCGAGTGCCGGCTGCGCGAGATCTCGCTGGAAGTGCGCGGCGAGATGGCCGGGGTGAAGATCGTGGTCCCGGAGGGCTGGACCGTGGAGAGCGACAGCCTGGACCGGGGCCTCGGCGGCCTGAAGGACAAGACCACCGACGCACGGACCCCCGGCGCCCCGCTCCTCCGGCTGACGGGCTCCTGCGGCATGGGCGGTGTGGTCGTCCGCCACCCGAACTTCCGCGAGCGCCGCAAGCTGCGCAGCATCGAGCCCTGAGTACGCGTACCCGGTCCCGGCCGGGTGACCGTACCCATCCGCCACGTTCCCCCGGCGGCATACCGTCCCCCGTATGCCCGAGGAGACCGCACCCACCGACACCACGCCCGAACCGGCCCCGGCCGGATCGAAGTCCCCCTCTTCCTTTCTCGGGGCTCTCGGATGCGGCTGCGCCGCGCTCCTCCTCGTACCCGTCATCGCCCTGGTCGCCCTGGTCGCACGGGCTTCGTCCGGGTCCACGGACATTCCCCGGGCCGCCCCCGAGAAGATGGCGGACCGCGCCTTCCAGCGCTCCCGGGAGGCGTACGGCCTCATGGGGTTCGAGCGCACCGTGGAGCCGGGGGTCGAGAAGATCGGCGTCAGCACGGAGAACACCCTGAGCTCCGGCTACTGCTACGACGGGGGTCTGCTCGGGCTGGAGGACAAGACCGTCGACGGCGCCTACCGGATGAGCCACGGATGGGCGCTCGACCACGTGCCCGCGAGCCAGGCCGTCCCCGGTCTCCGCCGACTGCACCGACAGCTCAAGGACGACGGCTGGAAGGTCACTTCCTACCGCGAGGGCGGGAAGCGCAAGGACTGGGAGCTGTACGTCCAGCGCGACGACGGGGACGAACGGATGTCCTTCGTCTGGTACCCGGACCGTGACTACTTCAGGGGCGGCGCCTCCGTACCCTGCGCCTACGCCCCCGAGTGGAAGGACGGCGATGCGGGCCTCCCCGGTGAGGACCAGAGGCCGCCCGCTCTCGGCCCCGCGCAGCGGAAGAAGTAGAACGGGCCCGCCCGGCGCGGCGCGCTCAGCAGTCCCCGGGACGGAAGACCGGAACGGCCTCCTCCCCGTCCTCCTGCCGGAAGGCCACCCGCAGCGCCATGCCGATGGCGAGCCGGGACTCCTCGCAGTCCACGATCTCCGTCATCATCCGTGGCCCCTCCGCCAGGTCGACCACGGCGGCGACGTACGGGACGCGGGCGCCGAACGGCGGCAGGTCGTTGCGGTGGACGACGGACCAGGTGTAGAGCGTGGCATCCCCGCTCGCCCGCTCCCAGGCGACGTCCTCGCTCCAGCAGTGCGGGCAGAACTCGCGCGGATAGTGGTGCGCACGCCCGCAGTCGCGGCAGCGGCGCAGCAGCAACTGCCCCCGGGCGGCGGCGTCCCAGTACGGGCGGGTGAAGGCGTCGGGTTCGGGACGGTCGAAGCGTACGACGGGCGAGGTCACAGGAAGAGTCCGATCGCTTTGTCGAGGGACCAGGTCTGCCAGGACATCGCGAACAGCGCGACGAACGAGATGAGCGCCATCATCGCGTTCTGCCCCTGCTCGGCCCAGTCGTGGATCATCAGCACGAGGTAGAGCAGATTGAGCAGCAGCCCGGCGACGAGCGCGACGGGCGTGAGGAACCCGGTGATCAGGCCGAGCCCCAGGGCGAGTTCGGCGTACACGACGACGTATGCCATGACCTTGGGGCGCGGGGCGACAATCCGCCGGAAGCCGGTGCGTACGGCCGGCCAGCGGTGCTTGCCCGCGACGTCCGAGGCCCAGGCGATGCCCGTGCCGCGCTCGAACCAGCCCTTCTTGTCCTTGTGCCGCCAGCTCTCCAGCCACCACAGGCCGAGGCCTATCCGGAGAACGGCGAGCCACTCGGCTCCACCGAGCCAGATCGTCTGCATGGGGCCTCCCGTGGCCTCCCGTTCACTGAATCTGACGGTACGTCAGTTCACCTGATGGCGGGCAACTCGCGCAAGGGGTGCGCACGGAGTGCGGGCGGAGATGGACGAAGAGCGAGCAGAAAGAGTGCACCCGTGATCAATTCGCAATCGATTCCGGTCTTGACCGAGACCCATCAACCAGGTGCGCGATTACGCTCCGAACCATGTCCGACAGCGCACTTACCGCCGGTATCCCCATATCGGCCCCCACCGACCTCACCGAGGACCGCCCCGTCTACGTCATCGGCGGCGGGCCGGGCGGCCTCGCCGCCGCAGCGGCCCTGCGCGAGCTGGGCGTACGGGCGGTGGTGCTGGAGAAGTCCGGGAACGTGGGCGCGTCCTGGCGCCGTCACTACGACCGGCTGCACCTCCACACGACCCGGCGCCGGTCCGCGCTCCCGGGGCTCGCGATGCCGCGCCGGTTCGGGCGCTGGGTGTCCAGGGACGATGTGGTGCGCTATCTGGACAAGTACGCCGAGCACCACGAGCTGGAAGTGGTGACGGGCGTCGAGGTGTCCCGGATCGACCGCGCCCCGGACGGCAGGAGCTGGCAGCTGACCGCGACCGGCGGCCGGGTGCTGACCGGCCGGGCGGTCGTCGTCGCCACCGGCTTCAACCACACCCCGCGCATCCCCGACTGGCCCGGCCGCGACACCTTCACCGGCGACCTGGTCCACGCCTGCGACTACCGCAACCCCGCCCCGTACGCGGGCAAGGACGTCCTGGTCGTCGGCATCGGCAACACGGGCGCGGAGCTCGCCGTGGACCTGGTCGAGGGCGGTGCGGCCCGGGTACGGATCGCCGTGCGCACCGTGCCGCACATCGTGCGCCGTTCGACGGCGGGCTGGCCCGCGCAGCTGACCGGCATCCTGGTCCGCAGGCTGCCGGTCCGGCTGGTCGACCGGGCCGGGCGCCTGATGGCCAGGATCGCCGTGCCCGACCTCGCCGCGCAGGGCCTCCCCCGCCCGGACACCGGCCTGTACTCACGGGTCAAGGACGGCGCGATCCCGGTGCAGGACGTGGGACTGATCGACGCGGTGAAGCGCGGCCGGGTGGTGCCGGTGGCGGCCGTCGAGTCGTTCGACGGGGACGCGGTGGTACTGGCGGGCGGCGACCGGATCACCCCGGACACGGTGATCGCGGCGACCGGCTACCGGCGGTCCCTGGAGGGCCTGGTCGGCCACCTCGGCGTGCTGGACGCCCGGGGCCGCCCGGTCGTCCACGGCGCCCGCACCCCCAAGCAGGCCCCGGGGCTGTACTTCACCGGCTTCACCAACCCGATCAGCGGCATGCTGCGCGAACTGGCCCTGGACGCCCGCAAGATCGCCAAGAAGGCGGCACGCAGGCGCTGAGCCCGCGCGGGGCGGGGCGCGGGCTGCCGGTTCCGCCCGTGGGCTCAGGCGTACAGCGGCAGCCCGTCGGTCGAGATCGTCCACTCGCCGATGGTGACGTCCTCGCCGTACACGAAGTCCTTGCGGATCGCGTACCTCGGGCCTTCCGGCGTCGCGTGGATCTCGGAGAGGACGGCGCCCGTGCCCGTACGGGGGTCGAAGATCGCGTAGACGGGGACGCCGAGCAGTGGGTAGTCCCGCAGCTTGCTCACCCAGTCGTTGTCCGGGTTGGACCGGGAGACGACCTCGATGGCGGCGATGAGCGTAAGGGGGTCGAGGGAGCCGTCAACCTCCATGTCGTTCTCGGCGATCACCATGATGTCGGGGTGGCGCATGATGCCCTGAGGTACGTTCTCCACATCAGGGGTCCCGGTGTGAGCTGCCAGTTCTTCCGGCATCACCTTCTCCAGGCGCTTCCGAAGACGGAGTGCCGTCAGCTCGTGGAGTCCGGCGGGCGCCATCATGTCGTGGACGATTCCTTCTTTGGTGATCTCAATTTTCCCGGGAACGTCGTCCTGCATCTGCTCGACGATGTCGCGCATGGCCCGGTAGTGGAGCGAATCCCGCTGTGCGTGGTCCGGGGCGTTGGCCATGGCGTGCGCTCCTCGTCTGCGCCTGGGGGCAAGGGTCGTCACGTTCATGCTAGGCGGCCTCCTTCAGGTCGGTTCGGCACTCGCGGCAGTGGCCCGGCTCGGGGGCACGGAAGGCCCGGTCGCAGCCGTCACAGTTCTGGAGGGGGTCACGGCACGGCGCGGCCTCGTCGGCCGGGGCGGTGGGCAGGGGTGGAGGCAGGAGCACGGTGAGGCGGTGGGCGAGGAGTCCCGCCGGACGGGTCAGCGATTCGGGCAGGTCCGCGACGAGGGTGCGGCGTACGGCGTCGGGCCGCGCGTCCCGTTCGAGCCAGGCGGCCACGGCGGGGGCCAGCCGGCGGATGTCGGCCTCGCCCAGCAGCAGCCGGGATTCGTGGCGCCGAAGGTCCGCGAGGAGTTCGACAGCCACGCGATGCCGGTCGAGGTCGTGAGCCTGCGGGCGGGGAAGCGGAGGGCGCGGCGGCGCGGGGGCCGGGGCGGGTTCGTCCGTCTTGGGCGTCTCCGGCGCGGGAGCGGGCGTGGGAGCCGAGGGCGCGGGGGCGGGCGTGACCGTTTCCGGGCGGGGCGCGGGGACCGGGCGGACGGGCCTTGGTCGCGGCCCGGACTCCGACGTCGGCCGGGTCTGCGGCTGCGGCTGCGGCGCTGCGGCGGACCTCGTACCGGTGAGGGGCTGGTTGTACGAGACCGTGCGGGTGACGACCCTGCCGCTGGGCAGTCGCTCCCGGGTGCGCTTCAGGTAGCCGTGGGCCTCCAGTTCGCGCAGGGCGGCGGCGATGCGGGCCTCGCTCTCCGGGAAACGGTCGGCGAGGGGCTTGATGCCGATCCTGGCGCCGTCGGGCAGCGACTGGATGTGGGCGGCGAGCCCGATCGCGACGAGGGACAGTTCGCGGTGCTGGGCGAGGTGGTTGCCCACGACCGTGAAGCGACCGGTGTGCCGGGTGTCGATATGTACGACACCGGATGACGGGGCGCGCGAGGGCGCGCTAATCTGCGGGGTATCCATCAGGAAGCTTGCTTCTTCCTTGTTGGTCAGGCCCTCGTTTCAGGATTGCCGTCCTGGCGAGGGCCGTCGCGCGTCTGGGGTTGTGTGGCGAGCATATGCCGGACAACCGGCCTCACTTCCAGCCGAGTTGGGGAAGCTCACCCGTGTGAGTGACGGGCGTGAAGTGGGGTGCGGCGGGGCGGGGTGGGGTTGGGTTGGGAAGGGTTTTTCTCCCCGGTTCTTAGATCTTTTGACGTCGTGCACGACCACGTCGCGGTCCCCCGCGTCGTCGTTCACCGGATCGCGGTCCACCGGGTCGCGGCTGTCACGATCCGGTGCGGCCGCTCACCGTACGAGGTCGAGCTCGGCCCAGACCGTCTTGCGCGGGAACGGGCCGGGCACGATGCCCCAGTCCCCCAGATGCGCCGTGGCCAGCAGCCGGGCAAGGCGGGCGCCCCGGCGCGTGGGCGAGAGCAGCACGGTGAACGCGCGGGTGGGGGAGGCCAGTTGAGGTTGAGCGATTTCTCGATTCACGTCACTCAGCGTGGCCGGGCCCGCATACCGTGAACAGTGACAAAGCTCTTGCGTACGGTAACTGTCCGGGGCTTGTCCAGCGCTGTCCTGGCTGTCCGGGGTGACGGGCCGGGGACAGAAGGGGTTGAGGAAGAGAACGGCACGCACAGCGGAAATGGGGCACGGATGAGCGTGGATGGGGCCGGTACGGAACGCGCTGACGGCGGAGCGGACGAGTCCGGCTGGGACGTGGATCCCGATGACGAGTCGGGCCTGGCCGTGCTCGCCGCAGTGGGCCGCCAGCTCAAGGCATGGCGGGAGTCGGCGGGCCTGCGGGCCTGCGAGTTCGGCACGGCGATCGGGTACGGGGAGGACCTGGTCTACAAGGTGGAGAGCGGCCGTCGCATCCCCCGGCCGGAGCTCCTGGACAGAGCGGACAGGGTACTGGGGGCCAGCGGGAAGCTCTCCGCGATGAAGCAGGACGTGGCGGAGGTCCGGTACCCGAAGAAGATCCGGGCGCTGGCCAAGCTGGAATCCCGAGCAGTGGAGCTCGCGTCGTACGGAAGCCAAAACCTGCACGGTTTGTTGCAGACCGAGGAATACGCCCGGGCATTGCTCGGCACTCGGCGCCCCATGTTGTCCCGGGATGAGTTGGAGCGAGCAGTGGCCGCGCGCATGGCGCGGCAATCGATCTTCGAACGGGAGCCCGCTCCGGAGCTCAGCTTCGTACAGGAGGAGACATCGCTGCGCCGCCCGACCGGAGGTCTGGCGGTGTGGCGCCAGCAGCTTGAGAACCTGCTCAAGGTCGGCAGGTTGCCCTCCGTGGAGATTCAGGTGATGCCGACGTCTCAATGGGACCACCCAGGAACGGGCGGACGCATTCAGGTCCTGAAGTTCGCTGACGGTTCTGCGATCGGACGGACCGACGACGAGTTCGCGGGCCGCCCGGTTTCCAACCCGCGACAGCTCCGTATTCTTGAGTTGCGGTATGGCATTATCCGGGCTCGGGCTCTCTCGCCAGAAGAGTCACTGGCCTTCATCGAGCGAGTGCTGGGAGAAACATGATCCACGAGCAATCCGCCGGGGATGGCCCCGAGTTGGAGTGGTTCAAGAGCACCTACAGCGACAGCAGCAACCCCAGTGATTGCATCGAGGTCGCGGCCACCCCGGGCACAGTCCACGTCCGCGACTCGAAGAACGTGCCCGGCCCCCGAATCGCCGTCACGCCCACGGCATGGGCGGACTTCGTGAACTACGCGTCCACGAACTGACCGACATCATCCGCGCCCGCGACGCAAGCGCTGGGAGACACATGATCCGCAAGCCCTCCGCCCGGGACACTTCCGAGCTGAAGTGGTTCAAGAGCAGCTACAGCGACAGCAGCAGCGGAAACGACTGCGTCGAGGTCGCGGCCACCCCGGGCACGGTCCACGTCCGCGACTCGAAGCACGTGCCCGGCCCCCGATTCGCCGTCACACCCACGACATGGGCGGACTTCGTGAACTACGCGTCCGCGAGCTGACGGGCGTCGGTGGCTGACCCGCGCGGGGCGCGGCCGGGAGGACCGGTCGCGTCCCGCGCTCGTGTCGAGGGGGGACGTGGGTCAGGCTGCGGGCGTGGCGTTCAGCACGAGCTGGGCCGTGTTGTTGGCCGGCTGCGGGTCGAACGGGAAGGTCGCGGGGCTGGAGCCACCGGTGGTGAGCATGACGCGGCCGGTCGCGTCGGGGACCACTCGGTCGATGCGCAGCTGGAACGGGAGCGAGCGCGTCTCGTCCGGCAGGGCCCAGTACGGCATCTCGCAGCTGTAGCGCGGGGCGCCGGTCCGCTGCGGGTAGTGGCCGCCGCTCAGGGTGCGCGGTTCGCAGTCGGCGGGGGCGGAGGTGACGGTGACGCCCTCGGGGACGGTGACGTCGACCGCCGCGACCGGGTCGCCGGAGCCGAGGTTGCCGATCCAGGCCGGGCCGTTGTTACGGAAGCCGAGTTCGGCGGTGACGGTCTCGCCGACGCCGCCCGTGACCTGGGTGCCCTGGGCCGCGAAGTCCGCCGTGTTCACCGCGCCGAAGGCGGCGATCGTGTAGTTGTCCTCCTCCGAGAGGTCGGTGGCTCCGTTGCCGGGCTCGACACTGATGTCGAGGCGCTCGGCGTACGCGTGCGCGGCGAGGGCGACCCGCAGCGGCGACGGCAGGGTGAAGGCGTCACCCGGCTCGACGACCTGGTCGAAGGAGCAGGTGGCGTGGGACATCGGGGCGTAGTCGCCGCCGGTCGTCCTGTAGGTGCACTCGGGGTACTCGGTGAGGAAGTCGAGCCCGTACGAAGCGGTGAAGGTGGCGGTGACACCCTCGGAGCGCTCGCTGCCCTTGTTGGTCACCGCGAACGGCACGGTCCGGGCGGCGCCCGGCTGGAGGTTCTTGACCGGGGTGATCTCGCCGAGGGACAGGTCGGGGCCCGAACCGACTGAGACCGTGGTGTCGAACGAGTCGCGCGGGGCTTCCAGCGTGCCGTCGGGGCCGCCGGTGGCCACGGCGGCATAGGTGATCCGCCCCTGGGCCCCGGTCGCGGCGCCGTCGGCGGCGCGGACCGTGAGGTGGACCTGCGGGCTGTAGGCGTCACCGATGACGGGCACCTCGGGGACGGTGCAGACGGCCGTGGTCCCGGTCGGGGCGCAGTTGTCGGGCCAGGTCACATCGGCCACCCCGGCGATGCCGGAGATGTCGACCGAGAGCCGGCCGTCGGTGACGGCGAAGTTGTCGTTGTCGTGGTAGAGCCCGATGTCCAGCGGGCTGCCCTCCGACGTACTGCCGCCGGGGATCAGCTTCTGCTCGCTCGGCGCCTGTATCCAGAGCTGGTCGGTCTGCTCCTCGGCGAACGCGGGGGCCGCGAGGCCGGCGGTCAGCAGTCCGGCGGCTGCGGCGACACAGACACCGAGGCGCACGGTGCGCCGGGCGGAGACGGGTCTCATGTTTCTCCCAGGGGTGGGCCACGGATGGCGGGCGACGGCCGGTGTGTCCGGCCCGACCGTTGGACGTCCAAGATCACCCGGAGGTTGTACGGCTCCGTCCGTCGCCGCCGACCCGCTCTTACAGGCTTTGCCTGCACACCCATTCCTGACGCGCCGTCAGTTCAGTAACCTGACAGGGCGTCAGCTTTTGGGAGCTGGCCGGGCACGATCACCCGACGGACCCCGAGCAGGAGTGGGCGGAACGATGCTTGGATCGACTCATGGCACCCTCACCACCGACTTCCGCGCCAGGGTGGTGGCCTGCGGCGAGGAGCCGCACGCCGCCGTCCACAGCATGACGGTCGCCGCCGCCACGGAAGGCGTGCTGGACGTCAGCGGCCGGCCGTTGTACGCGGCCGTGCCGGATCTGGACCGGTTCTTCCGGCCCGGGTCCGTGGCCGTCATCGGCGCGTCCGACGCCGAGGGACGGCCCAACACCGGCATCACCCGGCAGCTGATCCGCTGGGCCGAGCGGGTCGGGGCGCGGCTGTATCCCGTGCACCCCACCAGGAAGTCCGTGTTCGGGCTGGCCTGTTCTCCTTCCGTCGCGGAGCTGCCGGAGCAGGTCGATCTGGCCGTGCTGCTGGTCGGCGACCCGCTCCCGGTGATCGAGGAACTCGCGCAGGCCAAGGTGCGGTTCGCCGTCGCCTTCGCCTCCGGGTTCGCCGAGACCGGCGAGGAGGGGGCCGCCGCCCAGGCACGGCTGGCCGCCGCGGTGGAGCGGTCCGGGCTGCGGCTGCTCGGGCCGAACACCAACCTCAACGCCTTCGAGGAGTTCCGGGACGATCTGGACGGGCCGGCCATCGCGCTGATCACCCAGTCCGGTCACCAGGGCCGCCCCGTCTACACCCTCCAGGAGCTGGGCGTGCGGCTCTCGCACTGGGCGCCCACGGGCAACGAGGCGGATCTGGAGACCGCCGACTTCATCTCGTACTTCTCGCAGCGCCCCGAGGTCGGGGCCATCGCCTGCTACGTGGAGGGGCTCAAGGACGGGCGCTCCTTCCTGCTGGCCGCGGACCGGGCGGCGCGGGCCGGGGTTCCGGTCGTGGCGGTCAAGGTGGGACGTACCGAGACGGGGGCCCGGATGGCCGCGTCACACACCGGCAAGCTGACCGGCGCCGACCAGGTGGTGGACGCGGCGATGCGGCAGTTCGGTGTGATCCGGGTGGACGGCCTCGACGAACTCCAGGACACCGCGGCGCTGCTCGCGCGGGCCCGGAAGCCGCAGGCCGAGGGGGTCGTGGTGTATTCGATCTCGGGCGGCACGGGCGCACACTTCTCGGACCTGGCGACCGGCGCGGGGCTGAACCTGCCCACCCTGTCCGAGGCGAAGCAGCGCGAGCTGCACGAGTGGATCCCGGACTATCTGAACGTGGCGAACCCGGTCGACAACGGCGGCCATCCGGTCGGCGACTGGCGCGGCCGGAAGATCATCGACGCGATACTCGCCGACCCCGACGTCGGGGTGCTGATCTGTCCGATCACCGGCCCCTTCCCGCCGATGAGCGACAAGCTCGCGCAGGACCTGGTGGACGCGGCGGAGAGCACGGACAAGCTGGTGTGCGTGGTGTGGGGCTCGCCCGTCGGTACGGAGGAGGCGTACCGCACGACACTGCTCGGCTCGTCGCGCGTCGCCACCTTCCGTACCTTCGGCAACTGCATCACCGCAGTGAAGGCCTATCTGGACCACCACCGGTTCGCCGCCTCCTACCGCTCCCCCTTCGACGAGGCGCCGCGCACGCCCTCGCCCTCGTTCCGCAAGGCGCAGGCGCTGATGCGCCCGGGCCGGCAGCTGAGCGAGCACGCGGCGAAGCAGCTGCTGCGGGCGTACGGGATCCGGGTGCCGCGCGAGCAGTTGGTGACCAGCGCCGCGGCGTCCGTCCGGGCGGCGGCCCTGGTCGGCTACCCGGTCGTCATGAAGGCCTCGGGCGCCCGGCTCGCCCACAAGACCGAACTGGGCCTGGTCAAGGTCGGCCTCACCTCCGCGAGCCAGGTGCGGGACGCGTATCGCGAGCTGACCGACATCGCGCGGTTCGAGGGCATCGAGCTGGACGGGATCCTGGTCTGCCAGATGGTCGAGCGGGGCGTCGAGATGATGGTCGGCGTCACCCAGGACGCGCTCTTCGGGCCGACGGTGACGGTCGGGCTCGGGGGCGTACTCGTCGAGGTGCTGCACGACGCGGCGGTGCGGGTGCCGCCGTTCGGCGAGGACCAGGCGCGCTCGATGCTGGGCGAACTGCGCGGCCGGGCCCTGCTGGAGGGCGTGCGCGGCGGTCCGCCGGTGGATGTGGACGCGCTCGTCGAGGTCGTGCTGCGGGTGCAGCGGATGGCGCTGGAACTGGGCGACGACCTCGCCGAGCTGGACATCAACCCGCTGATGGTGCTCGGGCGGGGGCAGGGCGCGGTGGCGCTGGACGCGCTCGCCGTCTGCCGCTGACCGCCGCTCCCCCGACCGCCCGCGCCACGGCTCGCACCGTCGCCCGGACCAACGCCCGCACCACCGCTCGCACCATGGCCCGCGCCACCGCCCGCACCATGGCCCGAGCCACCGCTCGCACCATGGCCCGAGCCATCGCTCGAACCGTCCGCCACCACGACCGCTGCCGCCGCCACCGCGCCCACCCAGGAGCTGCCCCATGCCGTCCTCCCCCGAAGACATCACCGAGTCCACCGAACCGGCCGAGCCCGCCGACCCGCTCCATTCATTGGTACTCCACGCCACTGACAACGGCGTCTCCTGGATCACGCTCAACCGCCCCGAGGCGATGAACGCCGTCACCTGGGAGCAGCGGGAACGCGTCATCGGCCTGCTCGCCGAGGCCTCCGCCGACCCGGCGGTCCGGGCCGTGGTGCTCACCGCCACCGGCCGGGGTTTCTGCGCGGGCGCCGACCTGCGCGGCGCCCCGGCGACCGGCGAGCGGGTGCCGGGCGATGTCGCCCGTACGATCCGGCTCGGCGCACAGCGTCTGATCGCCGCGGTCCTGGACTGCGAGAAGCCCGTCATCGCGGCGGTCAACGGCACCGCGGCCGGCATCGGCGCCCATCTCGCGTTCGCCTGCGATCTGGTGCTGGCCGCCGGGTCGGCGAAGTTCATCGAGGTGTTCGTACGCCGCGGCCTCGTACCCGACGGCGGCGGCGCGTATCTGCTGCCCCGGCTGATCGGCCCGCAGCGCGCCAAGGAGCTGATGTTCTTCGGCGACTCGCTCCCGGCGGCGGAGGCGGAACGTCTGGGGCTGGTCAACCGGGTCGTCCCGGACGAGGAGTTGGCGGCGACGGCACGGGCGTGGGCCCAGCGGCTGGCCGAGGGGCCGACCCGGTCGATCGCCCTCACCAAGCAGCTCGTCAACGCGTCGCTGGACGCCGACCGGGCAACGGCGTTCGCCGCCGAGGCCATGGCGCAGGAGATCAACATGACCACGCAGGACGCCAACGAGGGCGTGGCGAGCTTCGTGGAACGGCGGGCGCCGAAGTACCGGGGGGTCTAGAAACCGTCAGGCGGGTGACAGAGCACCGGTGTCCAGGTCCAGGTCGAACGGATGCGGCAGCCTCAGAACCGCGCCGAACGGGTGCGGGCCGTCCACGTGGGTGTAGCCCAGGTGTCCGGGCTCGGAGAACAGCGTCACGCTGCCCTCGATCCGGTCGACGAGGAGGTACAGCGGGGCCCGGTACTCGGCGTAGCGACGCCGCTTCACAACACGGTCGGTCTCCGCATTCGACTCCGACGTGACCTCCACGACGAGCAGTGTCTGATCGGGGAGAAGGGCGCCGCCCCCTTTCGCCAGTGCCTCGGGCACGACAGCGATGTCGGGGACGTACCAGTTCGACGAACCGGGCAGGTCCAGGTTGCCCGAGCCCTCGACGCAGCCGAGTTCGTCCACACGGTCCTCGATCTGCCTTCGGACGACCCGGGCCGCCCGTTCGTGGTCCCAGGTCGGAGTCACGGGCTCGATGATCCCTTCGATGATCTGGGCACGGTCTCCGCGGATCCGCTGTACCGCGAATTTCAGGGCGCGTTCGGAATCGATGCCCTGGCTGTAGTCGGGCGCACTGGTCATTCGGTGTCTCCTCCCGCTCAGCCGGTCCGACGACTCAGAGTAGCGGCCCGCGACCGGGTGCGGTCGCCGTCCGGTGTGCTCACCCAGGTGCCATGCGGCTGAGGGTTTCCCAGGCGCGGTACTGCTCCGCGCGGGCCCGGTCCATCTCCAGGACGATGTCGAAGGACCGGTTGCCGAGAATCAGGCGGCGCGGCGGGTCGGGCAGGGCGGCCAGTTCCAGGAGCACGGGGGCCGCCTCGCTCGGGTCCGGGCCCGCGTCGTCGCCCCACATCTCCTCCAGCCGGGTGCGCAGTTCGGCGTAGGCGGGGTCGGGTTCGGTCGCCGTGGTGCCGGAGGTGAACAGGCCCGTGGCATAGCCGCCCATCTGGACGATGGTGACCTTGACGCCGAACTGCTCGGCCTCCATCGCCAGCGCCTCGCTGACCGAGTCGAGCGCCGCCTTGCCCGCCGCGTAGAAGCCGACCCCGGCCATGCCGCCGCCGCTGCCCATCGACGTGACCTGGAGCAGGCGCCCGGAGCCGCGCGCACGCAGGTGGGGAAGTACGGCCTGGGCGACCCAGACCGCGCCGAAGAAGTTGACGTCGAGGTGGTCCCGGATCTGTTTCTCGGTGGCCTCCTCCACCATGCCGTACAGCAGACCGCCGGCGTTGTTGACCACGATGTCGAGGCCGTCGAAGGCCGCCGCCGCGCGTTCCACGGTCTCGAACACGGCCCGGCGGTCGGAGACGTCGAGGGGCAGTGCGAGGAGCCGGTCCGGGTACTTCTCCGCCAGGCCGGCGAGCGGGCCGACGTCGCGGGCGGCCGCCACCACCCGGTCCCCGGCGGACAGCGCGGCCTCCGCGAAGGCGCGTCCCAGGCCACGGGAGGCGCCGGTGATGAACCAGGTTCTGGTGCTGGGCACGGGATGCCGCTCCTTCGTGAGTACGGTACGAGACGAACGAGACGGGACGGTCCGTCTCGTTACGGAGCTTAGCCGTCCCCGCCCGCCCCGCGCCAGGCAATTGGCAACGGTGACTTTCGGCAGTGTCGGGGCGCTGCCTAGCTGCGTACGGTCGTCCGGGTGGAGAGGCGGAGAGGTGGAGAGGTGGAGGGGCGGAGCGAGTGATGTCGAGCGGTGCGGTGCGGCGGGCGCTCGTCGCCCCGGGGAATCTGCTGGCGGTCGGGGCGGCGGTCTGTGTCGGGCTGAGCGCGGTCAGTATGTGGTGGGCGCTGCCCGCCGCCGTGGCGGCGTTCTTCGCGGGGCGGGAGCCCGGGAGGACCGGGCCCACGGTCCTGGTGCTGGTGGCGGTGCTGGCCGGTGGCGTGGTGGCGGTGGCCCTGGTGCCTTCCTGGCTGCTGATGGCGGGGCGGTTCGTCGCGGTGGTGGCGGTGGCCGCCATGCTGCCGTGGTTCGCGGGGCGCTTCTGGCGCCAGTACCAGGAACTCGTCCGGGCCGGCTGGGAGCGGGCGGGCCGGCTGGAGCGCGAACAGCGGCTCGTCGCCGAGCAGGCGAGGTCCCGCGAACGGGCCAGGATCGCCCAGGACATGCACGACGTACTCGGGCACGACCTCAGCCTCATCGCCCTGTCGGCCGGTGCCCTCAAACTGGCCCCCGGTCTCGACGAGGCGCACCGGGCCGCGGCCGGGGAGATCCGGGCCCGGGCGGCCGCCTCGGTGGAGCGGCTCGGCGAGGTGATCGGTCTGCTGCGCGAGGAGGCGGACGAGGAGGCGCCACGGCCGTCGCAGCCGTCGCAACCGTCCGGCACCGGTATCGCCCGGCTGGTCGAGGAGGCCGCGGCCGCCGGGCTCCCGGTCGTCCTGCGGGTCGAGGGGGAGGCCGGCGCCATCTCCCCGGCGGCCGCGCGGGCCGCCCATCGCGTGGTCCAGGAGGCCCTGACCAACGCGGCCAAGCACGCGCCGGGGGCGCGGGTGGACGTACGGGTGACGCATGCGGCCGGGGAGACGACGGTCCGGGTGGAGAACGGGCCCGCGCCCGCACCGGCCCGCGCCGAGGACGTCCCGGGCACCGGACGGGGACTGATCGGGCTCGACGAACGGGTACGGCTGACCGGCGGCGAGTTCGCGTACGGTCCGCACGAGGGCGGCTTCGCGCACGGCCCGCACAGGGACTTCGCGCACGGCCCGCACGAGGGCGGCTTCGCGCACGGCCCGCACGGGGACTTCGCGCGCGGTCCGCACGAGGGCGGCTTCTCGGTCACCGCACGGATCCCGCACGCCCCGCCCGCCGCACTCGTCCACCGGGCACCCGCCACGCCCCGGGCCGCTCCCCCGGCGGCGCTGCCCCCGGAACACCGGCACGCCCGCAGCCGGGCCCGCCGGGCGCTGGCCGTCGCGGTCGTACTGCCCCTGGTGGCCTGGGCGTTGCTGAGCGCGGCGCTGATGGCCTGGGACATCCGCTCGGCCCGGCTGTCCGTACTGGACCCGGGCGACTACGCCAGGCTGCGGGTGGGTCAGGATCGGGAGAGCGTCGGACGGCTGCTGCCCGACCGCGAGACCACGCAGCGGCCGGTGGCCGGGGAACCGAAGGGAGAAGGCATCACATGCAGGTACTACGCCATGACCGCGGACCGCTTCGACGACCGGTCCGGGGACGCCTACCGGCTCTGTTTCCGGGACGGCCGGCTGATGTCCAAGGAGGCGTTGACGCCATGAGGCCGGGCGGTCCCGCGGGTGCTGCCCGCCCCGGGGAGGTGAGCGGGCTGTGATCCGGGTACTGATCGCGGACGACGAGCCGATGATCCGCGCGGGGGTGCGCTCCGTGCTGTCCACCGATCCGGACATCGACGTCGTCGCCGAGGCCGCCGACGGGCGCGACGCGGTGGAGCTGGTACACCGCCACCGCCCGGACGTCGCCGTGCTCGACATCCGGATGCCCGGGACGAACGGCATCGAGGCGGCGGCCGAGATCCGGCGCACCGTGCCGGAGACGGGGGTCGTGATGCTCACGACCTTCGGGGAGGACGACTACATCCTCCAGGCGCTGGGAGGCGGCGCCGCCGGTTTCCTGATCAAGTCGGGCGAGCCCGAGGAACTGATCGCGGGGGTCCGCGCGGTGGCCGACGGGGCCGCCTATCTGTCACCGAAGGTCGCGGCCCGGGTCGTCGCCCACCTCTCGGCGACGGGCGCGGGCGCCCTGGCCGGCCGCCGCACCGCCGCCCGGGAACGGGTCGGTGCGCTCACCGGCCGGGAACGCGACGTACTGGCCTTCCTCGGCAGCGGGCTGTCCAACGGGCAGATCGCCCGGCGGCTCCACGTGGCGGAAGGGACGGTCAAGGCGCATGTGAGCTCCATCCTGGCCCGGCTGGGCGTGGACAACCGGGCCGCCGCGGCCGTCGTCGCCCACGAGGCCGGAATCGTGGCGCCCGCGCAGCCGCCGCTCGATCGCTGACGCCGCACGCCGGGCGAGCGGCAGGAACGCCAGCAGCACGGCCGCCACCACCGAGGCCCCGAGGACCGCGCCGGCCAGCACGTCGTGCGGGTAGTGCGCCCCCACCGCGACCCGCAGCAGCGCCGCCGCCGCGCCCACCGGCAGGGTGACGGCGGCGAGGCGCGGGCGCAGCACGGCCAGGCCCACGGCGAGGCCGACGGCGAGGGTGGCGTGGTTGCTCGGGAAGGACCAGTCGCCGGGCGGCGGGCACTCGGCGGCCGTCTCCGCGATGCCGTGCAGGGCCCGGCAGGGGCGTTCCTCGTCCACCACCAGCTTCACGGCCTCGCTCACCGCGTACGCCAGGACCGTGCCGATGCCGGTGAGCACCGTGCCCGCGGAGACCCGGGTGTCCCCGCGTCGTACGGCGCTCCACCAGACCCACGCCAGCAGCAGGCCGAGGACGACCAGGGTGCCGTCGGTGGCCGCCTCCAGCAGCGGTCCCGCCCAGGAGGGCGCGTCGGCCACCGCCCCGGTCACCGAGCGGTACGCGGACGCCGACGCGCCGCCCGTCACCTCCACGGCACCGGCCGCGCCCAGCCCGCCCGGCGCGAGCCCCACGACGGCCGCCGCGCCCACGCCCAGTACGGCGCAGGCCGACAGCGGCCGTGCGGTCCGGGTACGGGTACGGGTCCTGCTTCCGGTTTCTCGTCTCATGAACGTGAACCTAGGAGCGGCGGGAGCGGCGGACCCGGGCCGAACGGCAGGGCCCACCCCCGACGATCGTCGGGGGTGGGCCCTGTCCGGGACTACTGCCGCTGCCCGGCGTTCGCGTCGCTCCGCACCCGCCAGAGCCAACCGGCCCCGGCGACCGTCACGACGGCCACCGCCACGATCGCCGTCCAGTACTCGGTCTGCGACGGGTCGTTGGGGTAGCTGAAGAGGAACCAGGCCACGTTCATCAGCGAGGGTGCCAGCGTGGTCAGGCCGAAGCCGGTCCACTTCTGGCTCTTCGTCCAGTGCCGGGACCTGAACAGCACGACGGCTCCGGCCACCTTCAGCGCGAAGCCGAGCGGTACCCAGAGATAGCCGAGACCGAAGGCGAGCACCGGCAGCAGCACCACGAGCCACGCGGGCGAGCGGCGACCGGGCGCCTCCCCCGCGCCGGCGCCGGTGACAGCCCCGGCACCGGGAAGGACCCCGGGGCCGAACCCGGACTCCTGGAGCGCGGTGGCGGCGATGGTGCGCGGGTCGCCCAGTTCGCGCAGGATCTCCCGGTCGCTGCCGCCGGGCCGCTCGGCGAGCGCGATCTCGATGTGCTCGGCGAGATCGGCGACGAGTTCCTGGCGGCGTTCGGCGGGAAGCGCCGACGCCTCGCGCTCGACCGTCGCGAGGTAGTCCCGGACCAGTTCGCTCCCGGTGCTGTTCCCGGCGTTGTTTCCGGTGTTGTTCCCAGCACTGTTTCCGACGCTCTGCGACTTCTTCGTGTTCATCGTCCGGTCTCTCCAGATGCCTGCGGTTGCGCCTTCGGCGCGAGAAGGTGGTCGACGGCATCCCGGAAAACGGGCCACGTTCCCGTGAACTCCGCGAGCGCGGCGCGTCCGGCCTCGGTCAGCTCGTAGTAGCGCCTCGGTGGCCCCGAGGCGGACTCCTGCCAGGTGGTGTCGACGAGCCGGTCCCGCCGCAGCCGCGACAGCAGCGGGTACACCGTGCCCTGGCTGGTCGCCAGCGCGCCGGTCTCCTCCAGTTCCCGCAACAGCTCGACCCCGTACCGCGCCCCGTCGCGCATCAGGGCGAGCACGCAGTACTCCAGCACCCCCTTGCGGAGCTGGCTCTCGGCCTTGCTCGCGGTGCGGTTGCTCGGATCACCTGGTTCCATGCAATGCAATGTACCTTGCGACGCACAGGCATGTCCAAGCCGCCGGTCCCCGGCCCTTCACAACTGACGACACGTCAGTTCTAATCGAGGGGTGATGGGACACGCAGGCATGGCCGCCATCGCCGTCCGGTACCTCAGGTCCGTCGGCGCCGCCACGACCGCCGGACCGGCGCCGGTCGATCCACTGCCGCGCCCGCATCTGCGAGCCGTGGCCGACGGGGAGCGGCCGCCCGTCGACCCGGGCGAATTCCGCCGCGTACTGGGGCACTTCGCCAGCGGGGTCACCATCGTGACCGCGCACGACCCGGACGACGCGGCGGGCCCGACGGGCTTCGCCTGCCAGTCGTTCGCCTCGCTCTCCCTCGATCCGCCGCTGGTCACGTTCATGGTGGCCCGTACGTCGACGACCTGGCCGCGCATCGCACGCGCCGGGGCCTTCTGCGTCAACATCCTCGGCGCGGACCAGGGCGCGCTGTGCCGGAGCTTCGCGGTGAGCGGCGCGGACAAGTTCGCGGGGGTGGCGTACGAGGCGGCCCCGGCGACCGGTTCGCCGCTGCTGGACTCCGTACCGGCCTGGATCGACTGCCGCGTCCAGACCGTCCACACGGGGGGCGACCATCTGATCGTCGTCGGCCGGGTGGCGGCGATGGGGGCGGTGGACGGGGCCGATCCGCTGCTGTTTCACCGGGGGACGTTCGGACGGTTCGGGCCGCTCGACGGGTGAGCGCGTCGGCCGCTCAGCCGACGGTGCCGCCCGGGACCGCGTCGCGCAGCAGGTCCCGGAGCTCCAGTGCCGCCGGGAGCGGCGCGGTGGCGGGCAGTGCGACATGTACGGTCCGGTGCGGGGCGAGATCGCCGAACCGGCATACGGCGAGTTCGGCGGGGACCGCCCAGGCGGCCAGCGAGGGGACCAGCGCGACCCCCAGTCCGGCCGCCGCGTAGCCGAACTTGCCGGTCCACTCGCCGATCCTGGTGATCCGCCTCGGCCGGAAGCCGGCCCGGCCGCAGACCTCGGCGAGCATCAGGGGCCGGTCGGCGGAGACGTCCTGCAGCCAGGTCTCGTCGCGCAGTTCGCGCAGATCGATCGTCCCGGCTCCGGCCAGGCGGTGGTCGCGGGGAAGGACGACGAACAGCTCGTCCTCCAGCAGCACCTCGGTCGTGACGCCGTCGACCGGCGGCAGACCGGACGGGTAGTCGCTGACCACGGCCAGGTCGAGCGCCCCCTCCGCCAGTCGCCGCATCGACTCGCCGGTCCGGCCCTCCACCGCGACGATCTCGGCCTCCGGCCTGGACCGCGCGAACGCCCGTAGCGCGGCGGGCACCAGTGAGACGTTGGCCGTGGCGAACGCGCCCACCCGCAGCCGGCCGCCCCGCCCGGCCCGGATCGCGGCCATCTCGTCCTGCGCACCCGCCAGCCGCGCGAGCACCTCCACCGCGTGCCGGTGCAGGGCGCGGCCGGCCGGATTCAGCCGCACGCCCCGGGCCAGCCGTTCGAAGAGCGGCCCGCCCGTCTCCTTCTCCAGCGAGGCGATCCGCCGGGACACCGCCGACTGCGTGTAATCGAGCCGGACCGCGGCCTTCGTGAACGATCCGGTCTCGGCCACGGTCACCAGCAGACGCAGCGCGTCGATCTCGAACACATTCCCCCCATGCATGGCTCACATGCAATCTAGTCGCTGGTGGAATGCCTTGTCCGGCCCTAGTTTCAGAACGAGTTGACGAGCTTCGAGACGAGGGACACGTCCATGGCAGTTGCACCGAACACCCTGCCGCCCGAGGCCGCCGAACTGGCCGCCACCCATCGACTCGGGTCCCTGCAAGGCACTTTCACTCCCAAGCGCCTGAACAAGCTGCTCTTCGCCCTCTACATCTTCACGACGATCCACCTTCTGGCGATATTCGTGATCCCCGGCGTGCTGTTCTTCTGGTGGCTGCGCCGGACCCCGGACTTCAGCCGAAGACAGGCCGCCAAGCGTCTCCACCTGTTCGAGCACGGTCTGATGGTGCACCCGCAGTCCGGCGACGGCGTGGTCGTCATCCGCTGGGACTCCGTACGGCTCTACCAGAACATCACCCAGAAGATCATCAACGGCATCCCGTCGACCACCGAGTACGTCTACTCCGCGGTGGGTCCGGGCCGGGACCACGCGACGATCACTCACTTCTACGAGGGCCCCGAGACCTGGGGACCCCATATGCAGCAGGCCGTCCTCCGGGCCCAGGGGCCGGCGGCCCTGGAATCGGTCCTGGCGGGCGAGACGGTGAACTTCGGGGACCTCTCGCTCTCCGCCACCGGCCTGACCGCCAGGGCGAAGGGCCTGCTCCCCTGGTCCGAAGTCCGGGAGATCCAGGTCAGGGCGGGCCGGATCCTCGTCGCGGGGACCGGCGGCTCCGGCGCCTGGTGCAACTCCGCCGTCAGCGACATCGCGAACCTGCACGTCTTCCTGGCCGTCGCCGAGCACCTCCACACCCACCGCCCGGCGGCCTGACCACGGGCCACCGCCCGGCGGCCGGCCATGGCCCGCCGCCCCCGCACCGTCAGCCGAGTCCGGCGACCGCGTCCGAAGGTTCCCGGACCCGCCGGATCACCAGCGCCATCAGCGCCGCCATCGCGCACAGCGCCCCGGACGCGTACCAGACCACGTCGTACGTACCGAACACGTCGCGCGCCACCCCGCCCAGGAACGCCACCAGCGCCGCACCCACCTGATGGGACGCCAGCACCCAGCCGAAGACGATGGCGCTGTCCTCCCCGTACTGCTCGCGGCACAGGGCCAGGGTCGGCGGGACGGTGGCGACCCAGTCCAGTCCGTAGAACACGATGAAGAAGATCATCGGTGGCTCCACGGTGGGCTGCATCAGGAACGGCAGGAACAGCAGCGAGACGCCGCGCAGCGAGTAGTAGACGGCGAGGAGGCGGCGGGCGTCGAAGCGGTCGGTGAGCCAGCCGGAGAAGACGGTGCCGACGATGTCGAAGATCCCGATGACGGCGAGCAGCGAGGCGGCGGCCGTGATGGGCATGTGGTGGTCGTGCGCCGACGGCACGAAATGGGTGCGGATCAGGCCGTTGGTTGATGCCCCGCAGATCGCGAACGACCCGGCCAGCAGCCAGAACGGTCCGGTGCGGGCCGCGTCGATCAGGACGCGCACGGTCCGCCTCGCCGCCCCGCGCGCCGGCGCCGGCTTGTCCGCGTACTCCCCGCCGTACGGGGCCAGCCCCGCATCGGCCGGGTGGTCGCGGAGCAGCAGCCAGACGAACGGGACGACGGCCAGGGCGGCGAGGGCGACGGTCACCGACGCCGGGCGCCAGCCGTGCCGGTCGACGATCCAGGCGCACAGCGGCAGGAAGACGAGCTGCCCCGACGCGCCCGCCGCGGTGAGGATGCCGGTGACCAGGCCGCGCCGGGCCACGAACCAGCGGTTGGTGACCGTCGCGGAGAAGGACATCGCCATCGCGCCGGTGCCGAGCCCGACGAGCAGGCCCCAGTAGATCATCAGCTGCCAGGCGGCCGTCATCCACACACTGGCCAGCGCCCCGGCGGCCACGGTGCTGAGCGCCACGACGACGACCCGGCGGATGCCGAAGCGGTCCATCAGCGCGGCGGCGAAGGGTGCGGTGAGCCCGTACAGCGCCATGTCGATGGAGACGGCGAGGCCGATCTCCCCGCGCGACCAGCCGAACTCCGTGTTGAGCGGGTCGATGAGGAGGCCGGGGAGGGCGTTGAAGGCGGCGCCGCCGATGATCGTCACGAAGGTGACGGCGGCGACGATCCAGGCGCGGTGAACACGTCGGCCCGAGAGACGCCCGGAAACCGCGGAAGCCGCGGGGACTGCGGGGACCACGGGGGGAGTTGCGGGGGCTGTCGGCCGGTCGTCGTCCCGGGCGGCGGCGCTTTCGGTTGTCTGGGTCACATCACTCAGCATCGGGGCAGGGCGCACCTCCCCACGAGTGGCCGGAGGGACACCGTTCGCAGGAATCGGGCCACCGGGACCGTCGCTTTCCGGCCCGGACGGACAGACCCGGATGCGCGTACGATCTCCAGTCGGCCGAGGAGCCGGGCCCGCCGGCCTCGCCGTGTACCAATCCGGGGGACTCCATGCAGTGGGCAGCACGCCAGTACTTCCACCACCGTTCCGCGCTGATGCAGACCTGGGGCGCCGTACTGCTGCTCGTGGCCTGTGCGCTGTGGGTCTGGCTGGGCTTCCTGCTGGCGGGTCAGCAGGACATGTACTGCTACCGGACCATGTCGGGGTCGTGCGAGGTGGACACCGGCCTGCCGAAGCAGTTGACCGTGCTGGGGATCTCCGCTCCCCTGTCCGTCGTCGGCGCGGGCCTGCTCGTCGCCGGGACGGTGCGCAGGCAGACCAGCGCCCATGTCTTCGAGGTCATCGAGATGCAGAAGTCCGAGGAGCGCAGCCGGCAGAAGTAGTCGCGGAACCGACCACCGCCGACACCGCCCAGGCGAAGCCCGCGCCCACCACGTACCAGAACAGGTCGGGGGCGTTGAAGGTCGAGCCGAGCACCAGCCGGGCCACCGCGCTGTGGCGGGAGAGGTCCGCAGGCATCCCGGTCAGTTGCAGCAGTTCCACCGCCCAGCTGAACACCAGCGCCGCCCCGGCCCTGACCACCGGGCGTGCGCCGGGCGCGATCACTGCGGCCAGGGCGCAGACCAGCACGGTGTAGAGCGCGTCCCCGGCGTACTTGGCGAGGTCGCCGTCTGCGAACGCCCTGACCCCGAGCCCGGCGAGGACGGTCAGCACCGCGGCCCCGGCCGCGACCGCGCGTACGCGCAGGGCCGCGACCGCGCTCGGGGCCCTGCGGGACGGCGCCGCCGCTCCCCCGTCCCCCGTCATCGGATCCGTTCCAGCCGGCTGATCGGCCGGGCCACCAGCAGCACCGCCACCGCCAGCAGGTTGATCACCGCTCCGGCCAGCAGCACCTCGGGCGCCCCCACCCGGTCCGCGACCGGTCCGGCCAGTGCCCGGCCCGCCGCCAGCATCAGCAACGAGCCCGCCACGTCGTACGCGTGCAGGCGGTTCAGCGCCTCCGGCGGCACATGGGTCTGGACCGTCGTCGACCACATCACCAGCCAGAACGCGAACGCCGAACCCGCCACGAACTGCCCCACCCCGAGCGCGAGCACCGGCATCCCGAGCCCCAGCGCCACCAGGTTCACACAGACCCCGGTCAGCGCCACGGCCCCCGCCGCGAGCGGGCGCCGGGGTCTCAGCCGCAGGGCGAGCAGCCCGCCGACGACGCTGCCCGCGCCGTTCACCGCCATCATCACGCCGTACGTCCCCGAGCCGTGCGCCTCGGTGACCTCGACCGCGGTGAGCGGCAGCATCGGGCCGAGCACCGTGAAGCCGTACACCGTCCAGATCGCGATCACCCCCCACAGCCAGCTTCGGGCCCGGAACTCCCGCCACCCGTCCACCAGTTCGGCGACGAAACCGCCGCGCTGCGCCTCGTCCGAGGGGGCCGGGGCGAGCCGCAGCAGGAACAGGCAGACGCCGGAGACCAGGAACGTCGACGCGTTCGCCGCGTAGACCGCCCCGGCGCTGGCCAGCCCGACGAGCATGCCCGCGAAGGCCGGGCCCGCCATGGTCATCAGCGCCTCGGAGACCCGCAGCACCGCGTTGGCCCGCTGCACGTCGGAGGCCACCCGGGGCACGGTCGAGGCGACGCCCGGCTGGAAGAGCGCGGCACCCACCCCGGCCACCGAGCTCAGCGTGTACACCGCCCACAGCGGGGGGTTCCCGGTGGCGAAGGAGAACGCCAGCGCGGAGGCGCCGACCAGTCGCAGCGCGTCCGCGATGATCATCATCCGGCGGGGTGTGAACCGGTCCGCCAGTACGCCGCCGAAGAGCACGAAGACCGCCAGCGGCCCCATCCAGGCCGCGAGCGCGAACCCCACCGAGGAGTGCGGGCGGCCGGCCCCCAGCAGGCCCGCGGTGAGCGCCACCGGGATCATGCCGTCACCGAAGAGCGCCGCGGTTCGGGCGACGAAGAACAGCCGGAAGTTACGGTTCCAGAGCCCGTCCGGCCGGCCGTCGCCGATCAGCCGCACGGAGGACGAACCGGGCAAAGGGTGCCGTACATCGTCACGTTCGGCGGCGGGAATGCGCGGGTGCTCCGCTGACTTTTCCTTCACAGGAGTGACATGTATCAGGGTTGAGGTCTATACCACTAGGGGTGAAGGGAGTCCGCCGATGCCGCACCGCATAGCCGTCCTGGCCCTCGACGGGCTGCTCCCCTTCGAACTGGGCATCCCCCAGCGGATATTCGGCCGCGCGTTCGGTCAGGAGCCGCACGAAGAGGGCCGCAGCCTGTACGAAGTCGTGACCTGTTCCGTCCGTGCGCCGGGGCCGGTCGGCACCGACGCCGATTTCACGATCACCGTCGAGCACGGCCCCGAGACCCTGGCCACCGCCGACACGGTGGTGATTCCCGCCAGCTACGAACTCGGCCCCGTCTTCGACGAGGGCAGGCTCACCGACGAACTGGCCGCCGCTCTCGCCCACATCCGGCCGGGGACCCGGATGGTCTCCATCTGCACGGGCAGTTACGTACTGGCCGCCGCCGGATATCTCGACGGCCGCCCCGCCACCACCCACTGGTCGCACGCCGACCACTTCCAGCGGCTCTTCCCCGAGGTCCGGGTCGACCCGGACGTCCTGTTCATCGACGACGGGGAGGTGCTGACCTCCGCCGGGGTCGCCGCCGGGATCGACCTCTGCCTGCACATCGTGCGCCGCGACCACGGCACCGCCGTCGCCAATGACGTGGCCCGCCGCACGGTGGTGCCCCCGCACCGGGACGGCGGGCAGGCGCAGTACATCCGACGCCCCGTGCCCGACACCCAGTTCGCGACCACGACCACGGCACGCACCTGGGCGCTCGGGCGGCTGGAACGGCCGATCCTGCTGCGCGACATGGCGCAGCAGGAGTCGATGAGCGTCCGGACCTTCACCCGCCGGTTCCGGGAGGAGGTCGGGGTCAGCCCCGTCCAGTGGCTGACCCGGCAGCGGGTCGAACGGGCCCGGCAACTGCTGGAGTCGACGGACCTGTCGATCGACCAGGTGGCCCGGGACGCGGGCTTCGGCACGCCCACGTCGCTGCGGCAGCACCTCCAGGCGGCGCTGGGGGTCTCCCCGACGGTGTACCGGCGCACGTTCCGGGCCGCCGGGAGCGGCTGACCGGAAGGCCCGGCCGGCCAGGGGGCTCAGAACACCAGCACTCCGCGCGCCACCCGGCCCTCGTGCGCGTCGTCCGCCGCCCTGTCGAAGTCCTCCACCGGGTAGGTGGTGGTGACGAGTTCGTCCAGGAGCAGCCGGCCCTCCCGGTACAGCTCCGCGTAGAGCGCGACGTCCCGCTGCGGGCGCGAGGAGCCGTACCGGCAGCCCAGGATCGACTTGTCCAGGAACAGCGACGAGACGAGGAACGACGCCTCCGCCGTGGCCGCCGGGACGCCCAGCAGGACCGCCTGGCCGTGCCGGTCCAGCAGGTCGATCGCGGTACGGATCAGTTCCGCACGGCCCACGCACTCGAAGGCGTGGTCGGCGCCGCTCGGCAGGATGTCCCGCACCCCGTCCGCCGAGGTCAGGAAGTGGGTCGCGCCGAACTGCCGGGCCGCCGCCTCCTTCGCCGGGTTGGCGTCGACGGCGACGATCGTCAGCGCGCCCGCGATCCGGGCACCCTGGATGACGTTGAGCCCGATGCCGCCGGTGCCGATCACCACGACGGAGTCGCCCCGGTCGACCTTCGCCCGGTTGAGTACGGCTCCGACTCCTGTCACCACCCCGCAGCCGATCAGCGCCGCGGAGGTCATCGGGATGTCCGCCGGGATCTTCACCGCCTGCACTGCCTTGACCAGGGTCCGCTCGGCGAAGGCCGAGTTGGAGGCGAACTGGTACAGCGGCTTCCCGCGCCGCGAGAACGGCTGCCCCGGCATCCCGATCGCCTTGCGGCACATCGTCGGGCGCCCCCGGTCGCACTGGGCGCACGCCCCGCAGTTGGCGAGCGTGGACAGCGATACGTGGTCGCCGGGCGCCACATGACGGACGCCGGCGCCGACCGCCTCGACCACCCCCGCGCCCTCGTGACCGAGCACCACCGGCGGCGGGAACGGAATCGTCCCGTCGATCACCGAGAGGTCGCTGTGGCACAGCCCGGCCGCGGCCACCGCCACCAGCACCTCGCCGGGGCCCGGATCGCGTATCTCCAGATCGTCGACGACCTCGGTCCGTTTGCCGTCGAAGACGACGCCTCTCATCTCGGCTCCCTCGGTAGGCCGAGCACCCGCTCGGCGATGATGTTCCGCTGGATCTCGTCCGAGCCGCCGTAGATGGTGTCGGACCGGGTGAACAGGAACAGGCGCTGTGCCTCGTCGAGTCCGTACGGTGCCTTCGCCGACCAGTCGTCCGGGCCGACGGCCGCCGCCGCGCCCCTGACCTGCACGGCCAGTTCCCCGAGGCGCTGGTGCCAGCCGCCCCAGAGCAGCTTCGCCACACTGGGCGCGCCCGGGTCTCCGGTGGAGCCGAGGGTGCGCAGGGCGTTCCAGCGCATGGTGCGCAGCTGCGCCCACTGCCGTACGAGACGTTCGCGCAGGACCGGGTCGGTGACGGCGCCGCTGTCGACGGCCGCCCGGACCACCCGGCCCAGCTCGGCGGCGAAGCCGATCTGCTGGACGAGCGTGGAGACGCCGCGTTCCAGGGCCAGCAGGCCCATGGCGACCGCCCAGCCGTTGCCCTCGCCGCCGACGCACTCCGCGGCGTGCGCCCCGTCGAAGAAGACCTCGTTGAACTCGCTGGTCCCGGACATCTGGCGGATCGGCCGCACCTCGATCCTGCCGGGCTGGTCCATCGGTACGAGCAGGAACGACAGGCCGTGGTGTCGGCTGGAGCCGGGCTCGGTGCGGGCCAGCACGAAGCACCAGTCGGCCTCCTTCGCCAGTGACGTCCAGATCTTCTGCCCGGTCACCCGGTGGCCGCCGCTCCGGTCGGGCACGGCGGCGGTGCGCACCGCGGCGAGGTCCGATCCGGCGTCCGGTTCGCTGTAGCCCTGGCACCAGAGCTCCTCGCCGCGGGCCACGGCGGGCAGGAAGCGCCGCTGCTGTTCCTCGCTGCCGTAGGCGATCAGGGTCGGGGCGAGGAGGTTCTCGCCGATGTGGCCGACCCGGGCGGGGGCGGCGGCACGGGCGTACTCCTCGGCCCAGACGACCTGCTGGGTGAGGCTCGCGCGGCGGTTGCCGTGGCCGCTGCCGTGGTCGTCCCAGCCGAGGCCGATCCAGCCGTCCCGGCCCAGTTCGCGCTCCCAGGCACGGCGGACCGCGACGCCCTCGTGCTCGCTGCCGGGACCGCCGGTGCCGGCGGCCGCCGCGTACTCGCCCACGAGGTGCGCTTCCAGCCAGCCGCGTGCCTCCGCGCGGAACGCGGTGTCGTCGGGGCCGAAGGTGAAGTCCACGATGTCTCCTGACCGTTGCCGCTCGCCGTGCGGGGCTCACGCGTTGGGGCGCGCCTTCGCCGCTGCCGCCGCGGCCATCTCCTCCAGCCGGGCCAGCATCGGCATCGGGTCGGTGCCCACCGTCCCCGGCAGGAAGTCCGCGATCCGTTCCGGGGTCCACGCCCCCTCGACGTACCCGGCCCGCAGCTCCCGGGGCTGGGCCCAGACCGCGATCTTCGGTCCCGCGACGGTGTACACCTGGCCGGTGATCTTCTCCTGACGGGCCCGCTCGCTGAGCAGGTAGACGACGAGCGCCGCCACGTCCTCCGGCTCGCCGATCTCCTTGAGCTCCATGGGCACGTTGGCGGACATCCGGGTGCGGGCGACCGGGGCGACGGCGTTGGCCGTGACGCCGTACTTGTGCAGGCCGAGGGCCGCGCTCCGCACCAGCGAGATGATCCCGCCCTTCGCGGCGCTGTAGTTGGCCTGGGCGACGCTGCCCTGGTGGTTGCCGCTGGTGAAGCCGATCAGGGTGCCGCCGCCCTCCTGCTTGCGCATCACCGCCGACGCGGCCCGGAAGACGGTGAAGGTGCCCTTGAGGTGGGTGGCGACCACCGGGTCCCACTCCTCCTCGGACATGTTGAACAGCATCCGTTCGCGCAGGATCCCGGCCACGCAGACGACCCCGTCGATCCGCCCGAACCGGGCCAGCGCCGTGTCCACGATCCGCTGGCCGCCCGCCATCGTGGAGATGTCGTCGGCGACGGCCACGGCCTCGCCGCCCGCCGCCTCGATCTCCTTGACGACCGACTCGGCCACCTCGCTGCTGGGCTCGCCGCCCTCGATGGAGACGCCGTAGTCGTTGACGATCACCCGCGCTCCCTCGGCCGCCGCCGCGAGCGCGACCGCCCGCCCGATGCCGCGCCCGGCACCCGTGACGGCCACCACCTTGCCTGCCAAGAAGTTCCCCATGCCCGGCCCCTTCCCGCGGTTTCTGACGGACCGTTAGATTTTATGGGTCATCAGGTCCACGAGCACAAGCCCCAGGAGGCGCCATGTCACTGCCGGCCGAGTTCCACGACATCGCGAAGCGGGTCAGCAACTGGGGTCGCTGGGGCGACGACGACGAGATCGGGACGCTCAACCTGATCACCGACGCCGTGGTGCGCGAGGCCGCCGCCACCGTCCGCAGCGGTCTGCGGATCCCGCTCGCGCTCCCGCTCCAGCAGGACGGTGTGCAGAGCGGACTGATCCCGGGACGGATCAATCCGCTGCACACCATGATCCAGATAAACCAGGAGCTCTTCGGCCCCGGCACCGTCGCCACCAGCGACGACACGGCCGTACTGAGCCTGCAGACGGCCACCCACTGGGACGCCCTCACCCACGCCTCGCACTCGGGGAAGATCTACAACGGCCGCCCGGCCGCGACGATCACCGCCCACGGCGGCGCGCAGTTCAGCGGGATCGACAAGGCGCCGCACATCGTCTCGCGCGGGGTGCTGCTCGACGTGGCGCGCGCCCACGGCGTGGACCGGCTGCCCGGCGGCCACGCGGTCACCCCCGCGGACCTGGACGCGGCCGAGGAACTGGCGGGGGTGCGGGTCCGCTCCGGCGACATCGTGCTCGTACGGACCGGGCAGGTGCAGGTGTATCTGTCGGGCGACAAGCACGCGTACGGCTATCCGTCGCCCGGCCTGTCGATCCGGACGCCCGAATGGTTCCGCGCGCGCGACGCGGCGGCGGTCGCCAACGACACCCTGACCTTCGAGATCTTCCCGCCGGAGATCGAGGACCTGTGGCTGGGGGTGCACGCCCTGGACCTCGTCGAGATGGGCATGCTCCAGGGCCAGAACTGGAATCTGGAGGCGCTGTCCACAGCCTGTGCACAGGAGAAGCGGTACGCCTTCCTGCTCTCCGCGATGCCGGAGCCGTTCGTCGGCGCGACCGGCACCCCGGTCGCGCCGGTCGCCGTCCTGTGACGGGACCGGCCGGCGCCGGACAGCAGCCCGGACGGACTGCTTTAACCTTTATGCAAAGTTCGTCATGGCCTGTGATGCCTTGCGCGCATCACGGCCCGCGTCCCCCACGCCGGGCGCGGTGCCCTGTGCGCCGGAGTGCAGCGGCAGCTGGATCAGCGGTGCGCCGCGGTCGACCTCGCACCAGATGCGCTTGCCCGCGCCCTCCGGCTGCCAGCCCCAGCGGTCCGCGAGGCCGTCGACCAGCTCCAGGCCCCGGCCGTTGGTGTCCTCGCCGGCCGCGTGGCGCTGCTGCGGCGGGCGGCAGCTGGCGTCGGCCACCTCGACCCGGACGGTCCCGGGCGCACCGGCCGAGCCGGTCAGACCGAACAGCATCCGCAGCACCGCCGGGCACCCGGTGTGCACCACCGCGTTGGTGACCAGCTCCGAGATCAGCAGGATGAGCGTCTCGGCCAGTGGCTCGTCGTCCCTTATCCCGGACCCGACCAGTCTCGATCGGGCCCATCTACGGGCCCGCCCGACCTCCGCGGGATCCGGCCCGACCTCCAGCTGAACCTGAAGCACCTGCACCGCTCACACCATCCGAACCGGCGGACACATCGCCTCGCGCCTCCTCGGGGTCACGGAACGTGATTCCCCTGCGAGACAGCATGGTTGACGTACAGTCACCGCAACAAGCGCTTCGGGCATATTCCAGCGCCAAGGAGTACGCGTGATGCATACTGTGCGACGCACGTTGCGGGGAGTCGAACAGAGGCACGCAAAGGCCGCCCGAACCGCCTCCCGGGCGCTCCCGGCGCTTCTGCCAGGAACACGAGCAGGACACCGCTCCGGACCCGGAGTCACCGCAGGGGCAACTTCCGGATCGCCCGGTTCCAGTTCCTGTCGCATCCAACGGAGCGTACCCGAGCCCGGCGCCGACTCCACCCCGTGACAAAGAACGTGAAGGCCGGAGACCGGCCCCCGCGCCCGCCGACTGCACTGCGTAACTCCGCAGCGTGAGGCTCGTGGCCCTGCCTGTCACCTCCGTGCACCGTACATTCACCCGCCGCCGGGTGCCGGAAGCCTGCACGGAAACCCTCCGGCTTCAGCACAGGTCCCCCGCAAGCACCTCCTCGGCCGCCGCCGCGGTGAGCCACTGCCCGGACCGCAGCCAGGCCCGTTTGAGGTGCAGGTGAACATCTGCCTCCCAGGTGAAGCCCATGCCGCCGTGCACCTGGAGGCAGTCCCGCGCGTTGCGGACCGCCGCGTCGTCGGCGAGCAGTTTCGCGCCCGCGATCTCGACCGGGTCCGCCGTCACGGCCGCCGCGTACACGGCGCAGCGAGCCAGTTCGGCCCGGACCAGCATTCCGGCGCACAGGTGTTTGACCGCCTGGAAGGACCCGATCGGCGATCCGAACTGTTCGCGCTCACCGGCGTGTTGGACGGCCATCTCGGTCGTCCGGGCGGCGCTGCCGAGCTGTTCGGCGGCGGTCAGCAGGGCCCCCTCGTCGCGCAGCCGCCCGCCCCCGGGCAGCCGCTCGCCGGTCTCCTCCGGGTCCCCGGCCCGCCACAGGGGCGTGAACGGGTCGATCGAACGTACGGGGGTGGCGTCGCCCCGTACCCGGGTGACGTCCACCGACGCGGCGGACGCCCGCGGCCCGTAGCCGGGGCCGAGCACCAGCAGCGCGTCCGCCTCCCCCAGGTGCGCCACCGGCTGCCCCGGGTCGAGCACGGCGACCACCGTCCCGCCCTGCGCCGCGCCCTTCACCGGACCGGCCGCGAGGTGGGTGGCGATCAGCGGCCCCGGCAGCAGCGAGCGCCCCACCTCCTCGAAGAGCAGCACCGATTCCGGCAGCCCGAGCCCGACGCCCCCCTCCGCCTCCGGCAGCCGCAGCGCGAAGAACCCGGCCTCGCCGAGCTCCCGCCACAGCGCCCGGTCGACGCCGGTGCCGTCGTCGAGCGCCGCCCGCATCCGGTCCCTGCCGAAGCGCCCGGCCAGGAGTTCCCGCACCCCCGCCCGCAGGGCCCGCTGGTCGTCCGAGAGCTGGAAGTCCATGAGTGCGTCAGCGCCCCTTCGGCAGGCCGAGCATGCGTTCGGCGACGATGTTCCGCTGGATCTGGGAGGTGCCCGCGGCGATGGTGTACGAGAGCGAGGAGAGCCGGTCCAGGACCCACTCCCGGTCCAGGTCCGCGCTGTCGGCGCCGAGCACCTCGGCGGCCGCCTCGTACAGCTCCTGGCGGGCGTGCGAGTAGCGCAGCTTGAAGACCGAGCCGCCGGTGCCGGGCACACCGCCGCCGCCGGCCCGCTGCGCCTCGCTGACGTTCCACTGGGTGAGCCGCCACAGCGCCCGGAATTCGGCGTTCAGCCTGCCCAGCCTGCGGCGCAGGACCGGATCGTCCCAGCGTCCGCTGCGCCGGGCCTCGGCGGCCAGCTCGTCCAGGGTGCGGCGGCAGGCGACGACCTCGCCGACGAAGGCCGTACCGCGCTCGAAGGAGAGGGTGACCATGGTGACCCGCCAGCCGTCGTTCTCCGCGCCGACGCGGTGCGAGAGCGGCACCCGCACCTCGTCGAGGAACATCTCGGCGAACTCGGTGGACCCGGCGAGGGTGCGCAGCGGGCGGACGGTGACCCCGGGCGCGTCCATCTCCATCGCCAGCCAGGTGATCCCGCGGTGCTTGGGCGCCGCCGGGTCCGTGCGCACCAGGAGCTCGCACCAGTCGGCGACCTCCGCGTGCGAGGTCCAGATCTTGCTGCCGCTCACCACGTAGTGGTCGCCGTCGCGCACCGCCCTGGTCCGCAGCGCGGCGAGGTCGGACCCGGCATCGGGCTCGCTGAACCCCTGGCACCAGATCTCGTCGCCGCGCAGCACCGGGGGCAGCCAGCGTGCCCGCTGCTCCGCGGTGCCCTCGGCCGCGATCGTCGGGCCGGCGTGCAGCAGCCCGACGAAGTTCGCGCCGACGTACGGGGCGCCGGCCTTCTCCGTCTCCTCCAGGAAGATCAGGTGCTGGGTCGGGGTCGCGCCCCGGCCGCCCGCGTCGACGGGCCAGTGCAGACCGGCGTAGCCGGCGTCGTGGAGCATCCGCTGCCAGGCCGTGTCGTACGCGCGGCGGCCCGGCCAGTCGTCGGGGCGGGGCTTCGGCGGCAGTCCGGGCAGCACTCCGCCGAGCCACTCCCGCAGCCGTGCCCGGAACTCCCGCTCCTCCTCCGTGTACGCGAGGTCCATCGCGGGCCTACTTGTCGAGGTCCAGATCGAGCATCCGGATCGCGTTTCCGCGCATCAGTTTGTAGACGGTCTCGTCGTCCAGTCCCTTGACGTGGTCCAGGGCGACCTCCTTGGTGTGCGGGAAGGTCGAGTCGACGTGCGGGTAGTCGGTCTCGAAGGTGGCGTTGTCCCGTCCGACGACGTCGAGCGAGGCGACGCCGTGCTTGTCCCGGAAGAAGCAGCAGAAGATCTGCCGGTAGTAGTACGTGGACGGCGGCTCGGGGATCAGATCGCGCACCCCGCCCCAGGCCCGGTGCTCCTCCCAGACGTCGTCGGCGCGCTCCAGGGCGTACGGGATCCATCCCATCTGGCCCTCGCTGTAGGCGAGTTTGAGCTGCGGGAACTTCACCAGGACCCCGCTGAACAGGAAGTCCATCATCGAGGCCATGGCGTTGTTGAAGGAGAGGCTGGCCTGTACGGCGGGCGGGGCGTCGGGCGACGCGGCGGGCATCTGCGAGCTGGACCCGATGTGCATGTTGACGACCGTGCCGGTCTCCTGGCAGGCCGCGAAGAACGGGTCCCAGTACCCGGTGTGGATCGACGGCAGTCCGAGGTGGGTGGGGATCTCGGAGAAGGTCACCGCGCGCACCCCGCGCGCCGCGTTGCGGTGGATCTCGGCGACCGCCAGGCCGATGTCCCAGAGCGGGATGATGCAGAGCGGGATGAGCCGGCCGCCGCTGTCGCCGCACCACTCCTCCACCATCCAGTCGTTGTAGGCGCGCACGCAGGCGAGCGCCACCTCCTTGTCGTGCGCCTCGGCGAAGGTCTGGCCGCAGAAGCGCGGGAAGGTCGGGAAGCAGAGGCTCGCCTCGACGTGGTTGAGGTCCATGTCCTTGAGCCGCTCGACCGGATCCCAGCAGCCGGGCCGCATCTCCGCCCGGGTGATGCCCTCCAGCGTCATGTCGTCGCGGTCGAAGCCGACGGCGGCGATGTTGCGCTTGTACGGGAACTTCAGGTCCTCGTATATCCACCAGTCGGTGGGCGGGCCGTCCGGGTCCATCGTGATGACGTACTTGCCGCCCGTGTAGGCCAGCTCGCCGATGCCCGCGGTGAGCGGCTGCGGGCCGCGCTCGCGGTACTTGGCGGGCAGCCAGGTCGAGAAGAGGTGCGGCGGCTCGATCACATGGTCGTCGACGCTGACGATCCGAGGCAGTTCCGTCATGGTGTCCCCTCCGGCGCGCGATTTTCTGATGACCCGTCAGATATATGTCGCCATCAGGCTAGCCCCGCACCCCTGGACCGACAAGGCGCAGCGCTCTACGCTCTGCGCACTATCTGACTGTCCGTCAGCTGTGAGGGGTACGCCGTGACCGAGACCGCGCACGCCCTGGGTGCATCGGGCACCTTCTGGGAACTCGTCGAACGCCGGGCCGGCCTGACCCCGGACCGCCCGTTCCTGATCCAGGACGACCGCACCCTGACCTTCGGCGAGCTGCGCGACTGCGGCGAGCGGGTCGCGGCCGGGCTGTGGGAGATGGGCGTACGCCCCGGCAGCGTCGTCGCCTGGCAGCTGCCGACCCGGATCGAGACGGTGCTGCTGTCTTTCGCGCTGACCCGGATCGGGGCCGTGCAGTCGCCCGTCATCCCGTTCTACCGGGACCGCGAGGTGGGGTTCGCGCTGCGCGAGTCGAAGGCGGAGTTCTTCGCCGTACCGGGCACCTGGCGCGGCTTCGACCACACCGCGATGGCCGGACGGCTGACGGCGGACCGGCCGGTGACGGTGTTCGAGGCGTACGCCTCGCTGCCGGACGGCGATCCGTCGGTGCTCCCGCCGCCGCCCGGCGACGGCACGCAGGTGCGCTGGATCTACTGGACCTCGGGCACCACCTCCGACCCGAAGGGGGTGCTGCACACCGACCGCAGCCTGATCGCGGGCGGCTCCTGCCTGGCCCACGCGCTGCGGCTGTCGGCCGACGACATCGGCTCGATGGCCTTCCCGTTCGCCCATGTCGCCGGGCCGGACTACGCGATGATGCTGCTGCTGTACGGCTTCCCGGCGGTGCTGTTCGAGCACTTCGCGATGCCGGACGCGCTGGAGGGCTACCGGCGCCACGGGGTGACGGTCGCGGGCGGGTCCACGGCGTTCTACTCGATGTTCCTGGCCGAACAGCGCAAGGCCCCGGACCGCAGGCTGATCCCGAGCCTGCGGCTGCTGGCGGGCGGCGGGGCCCCGAAGCCGCCGGAGATCTACCACGCGGTGGTCCGGGAGATGGGCGTCCAGCTCACCCACGGGTACGGCATGACCGAGGTCCCCATGATCACGATGGGCGCCCCCGACGACACGGTGGAGCACCTCGCCGGGACGGAGGGGCGGCCGCCGGCGGGCATGGAGATCCGGATCACCGACGAGGACGGCAAGCCGCAGCCGCACGGCACGGACGGTGAGGTGCGGCTGCGCGGGGAGGCCGTCTGCAAGGGCTATCTGGACCCGGCGGCGTCCGCTTCGGTCTTCGACGCGGAGGGGTTCCTGATCACCGGCGACGTCGGCCATGTCAGGGAGAGCGGGCATCTGGTGCTCACCGGGCGGCTGAAGGACATCATCATCCGCAAGGGCGAGAACATCTCCGCGAAGGAGATAGAGGACCTGCTGCACCGGCACCCGGACGTCGGGGACGCGGCGGTGATCGGGCTGCCGGACCCGGAGCGGGGCGAGCTGGTCTGCGCGGTCGTGGAGCAGCCGGCGGGTGCGGCGCCGCTGACGCTGACGCAGCTCACGGGGTATCTGCGGGCCGAGGGGCTCTCCGTGCACAAGCTGCCGGAGCGGCTGGAGGTGGTGGCCGCGCTGCCGCGCAACGAAGCCCTGCGCAAGGTGCTGAAGTACCGGCTGCGGGAGCAGTTCGCCTGAGGGCCCGACGGGGGTGCGGGTGTCGCCCCGCACCCCCGTCGGTCCTACGCGTCCGGGGCGATCACCGTGAAGTAGTCGGCGAACGCCGACACCGCCTCGTCCTCCGCGATCCTGCCGTCCTGGTCCGCGTCCAGGCTCCGGGCCGCGATCCGCGCCGTCCCGGCGTCCGCGCCGAGCACCTGCAGCGCCCGTTCCACGGCGGGTACGGCCGCCTTGCCCCGGTCGTCCGGGTCCGCCACGGCGATCGCCGCGCGCAGGAAGGGGCGGGCGATCTCCGCGAAGCGCTCCGGGTTGTCGCGCAGCCGTTTCACGGCCCCGCCCACGAACTCCTCACGGGTGACGCGCTGGTCCCCGTCGACATCGGCGATGCCCGCCATGCCCTGCCAGAACGCCTCGGCCCCGATGTAGAGCGCCTGGCCCTTGTCGCAGCGCGCCGTCGTACCGAATTCGGCGAGCAGTCGGGCCGCGGCGGCACTGAAATCCGCGCGATCGATGTATCCGTTGCCGTCCTGGTCGAAGGCGGCGAAGCGGAAAGCGATCTTGCGCTCATACTCTGCGCTGTCCATGCGGGGAGCGTACGACGCCGGAAGGCGTCACGTGTCACTTACGCGCTCCACCGGTGTCACGACCCGGTCATCGCCGCCCGCCGCCACCCCCGCGGACGGCGCCCCGGAGCGGCTTCACGCGGAGAGCGGCCGGGCCCGGTCGTCGACGGCGGTGTCCCAGTCGGGGTAGACCTCGAAGAGCCGGCGTACGCCGAGGGCGGCGAGCACCCGGTTGACGTGCGAGCCCTCCTCCGCGCCCCGGGCCGGCAGGATCAGCCGCAGCCGGCCTCCGCAGGAACGCATCAGCCGGCGGGAGGCGATCAGCACACCGACCCCGCTGGAGTCGCAGAACAGCACCTCGGAGAGGTCGAGCACCACATCGTGGCGGCCGACCGCGACCGCGTCATGGACGGACTGGCGCACCGCGGGCGATGTCAGCAGATCCAGTTCGCCGCGTATGTGCAGTACGGTCCATTCACCCTGCACGGTCTCGGCCACTTTTAGTGTCACGCCACTGGGCCTCTCGTTCCGGGGCTTCCGACGATCCGGAAGTTTCCGTTCCTTCTCGCGGCTGCCCCAGCCGCACCCCTATGAAACACCGGGCGCCCTGACAGGACGCAGCCGGATTCGAACAGAAATGATCGGTTCAGGTCCGCTTCCATCGGAGCCGACTGACGCATTCCCTATCATCCCGGGCCTCTTGACGGGCGTACTTGCCGCAAAGAGAGGCACATGGCCGGCACCGCCGACTACATTCGATGTGACGAGGGGAACAGAGCAGAGGGAACAGGGTCGGGGGTCGCATGGCCAAAAACGCACCACCCCGCTGGGACCGCAAGATGCAGCAGCGGCTGGCACGCGGTGAGGCGGCGGCTCTCGGTGAGCTCTACGACCGGTTCGCCTCGCTCGTGCACAGCCAGGCCCACCGGATGCTGGACGACGAGACCGCCGCCGACCTGGTGACCCGCGAGGTCTTCGGCTACGTGTGGGAGAACCCGAACGCGTACGACCCCAAGGAGGGCTCGATGCGCTCCTGGGTGGCCCGGCTCACGCGCCGCCAGTCCGTGCGGCGGCTGCGCGAGGAGAACGGCCCGCGCGACGACCCGGACGAGGACGGGAACGGTCTGGAGGAGCGGGTGCACCGGGCCACGGTCGCGGCCCGGGCCGACTACATCGTCGCGTCCATGCCCGCCCCGCTGCGGGCCGCCCTGGAGCTCGCCTACATCCAGCGCCGGGACTACCGGCAGACCGCGGCCGACCTCGGGGTCACCGAGGACGAGGCCCGCCGCCGGCTCCGCCTCGGGCTGCAACTGCTCTCCACCGCGCACACCCGCCCGCTCGAAGGGATGTCGCCGCCCGGATACGGACGGCCCCTGTGACCGACGACGAGGCGGACGGCCGCGGCGACGGCGGACACGACGACGAGGTCCGGGGCGCACCGCGCATACCGGGACCCCGGGCCGCCGCGGACGACTTCGACCTCTCCGCCGTACCCCTGCCGCCGCCCGTCCCCGCGAGCCCGCCCGAGGAGCCGCGCACGCCCCCGCGGCCGACAGCACCGGAACCGGAATCCGCCGTGGCACCACCGGCCCCATCGGACCCATCGCCCCCGTCGGACCCGCCGGTGCCGGCGCACCGCGTCCTCAGGGCGCTCCTCGGCGCGTGGGCCCTGGCGGCCTGCTCGGCGGAGGAGACCGAGGCCGTCGAGGCGCATCTGACCGAGTGCGCCACCTGCGCGGACGAGGCCCTGCGGCTGCGGGACGCGGTCGGGCTGCTGCACACCGACCGCAGCCTGGATCTCGACCCGACGCTGCGGACCCGGGTGATCGACGCCTGTCTGAGCCGCCGCCCGGCCGACATCCCGGTGCCGGACTGGGCCGCTCCGTACGACGCGGAGACCGCGCGGCTCGACGCGCTGCTCCGTGACATCGGCAGTTCGGAGTGGCACGCCCCGGTACGGCTGAAGTGGTTCGAGGACGAGCAGGAGGCCGGCCGCAAGACCACGGTCGCCGGCGTCATCGGCCATCTCATGGCCGTCGACGGACTGATCGGCGCCGCCCTGGACCTCGATGTGCCGCTCGGCGACGGAGTCCTGGGCCGGGGCGCCGACTGGCCGCTCTCGCCCACCGCACGCACCGAGCGGTACTGGTCCGCCGCGCTGCGGCCGCCCACCCGCGCGGTCCACGAGCCGTGGCGGGCGCAGAGCCACACCCTCATCCGTACGGTGTCCTTCGCCGGCCGCGGGGTCTCCGAGCTCTCCGTCTCGTACGGGGACTTCGCCCTCCCGATGCACGACGCCCTGCTGGACCGGGCCTTCGAGTGCTGGGTGCACGGCGGCGACATCGCGGAGGCGGTGGACTATCCGTACGAGCCGCCGTCCGCCGCCCACCTCAACCGGATGATCGACCTGGCGGCCCGGCTGCTGCCCGCCGCCCTCGCCGAGCGCCGCAGGACCGGTCTTGCCGGGCCCGCCCGCCATCTGGTGACGGCCGGTTCGCCGGGCCGTTCGCTACATCTGGAGGTCGAGGGTTCGGGCGGCGGCGACTGGTACATCCCGCTGGATTCCCCGGCCGCGCTCGGATCCCCCGCGCACACCGTGGCGCAGGTCGCGCTGGACGGCGTGGAGTTCTGCCAGCTGGTGGCCGGGCACGTGCCGCCCGTCGAGGCGGCGGCCGGTCAGGAGGGCGACCGCGAGGCGATCCGCGACGTGCTCTCCGCCGCGGCCTCGCTGAGCCGCCTGTAGTTCCCTTCGTGCCGGGTGCTCAGGCGAAGACCACCGTGCGGTGGCCGTTGAGCAGGATGCGGCGCTCCGCGTGCCACTTCACGGCCCGCGCCAGCGCCTGGCACTCCACGTCGCGCCCGATGGCGACCAGCTGGTCCGGGGTGACGTCGTGGCCCACCCGCTCGACCTCCTGCTCGATGATCGGCCCCTCGTCGAGGTCCGCGGTCACGTAGTGCGCCGTCGCACCGATCAGCTTCACACCGCGGGCGTGCGCCTGGTGGTACGGCTTCGCGCCCTTGAAGCTCGGCAGGAAGGAGTGGTGGATGTTGATGATCCGGCCGCTCAGCTGCTTGCAGAGGTCGTCCGAGAGGACCTGCATGTAGCGGGCGAGGACGACCAGCTCGACGTTCTCCTCGCGCACCAACTCCAGCAGCTCGGCCTCGGCCGCCGCCTTGTTGTCCCTGGTCACCGGGATGTGCCGGAAGGGGACGTTGTACGAGGCGACCAGCTCGGCGAAGTCCGTGTGGTTGGAGACGACGGCGGCGATTTCGACCGGCAGCGCACCGATCCGGGAACGGAACAGCAGGTCGTTGAGGCAGTGCCCGAACTTGCTGACCAGCAGCACGACCCGCATCCGGTCCGCGGAGCGGTGGATCTGCCAGTCCATCCGGAAGGAGTCGCCGACGGCGGCGAAACTGGCCCGCAGCTTCTCCACGGACACCGGGGCGTCCGCCGAGAAGTGGACCCGCATGAAGAACAGGCCCGTGTCGTGGTCGCCGAACTGCTGGCTGTCCTCGATGTTGCAGCCGGTCATGAAGAGATAGCTCGACACGGCGTGCACGATGCCCTGCTTGTCGGGGCAGGAAAGAGTGAGGACGTACTGCTCGGGGGCGGCGTCGGCAGGCCGTGGCACAGTCATCCTCGTAGCGTGCCACACCGGCCGGGAATCAGGCAGATCTGGTCATGATGCGGAGCACGTCGAGGGAGCGCGGCGGTGTGTCGGGGTCCTCGCCGTCGTTGCCCGCGAGCAGCACATGGGCCTCGCGGGCGGCCAGTACCGCCTCCTGCCAGCCGTGGTGCTCCAGATACGCCGAGACGGGGGCGTCCGCGCCGACCTGGTGCATGATGCGCAGCACCCGGAGCACGGCGACGTCGACGAGAGCGGCCTCGTTGGTGTCGCGGAAGATCGTCCCGATGTACTTCTCGGCGGACCAGTTGTCCAGCCAGGTGTCCTCGACCAGGCGGTACACGGCGTCGGTGACGTCGCCGTACCCCTCCCGGCCGGCCAGCCAGCACTCGTGGTGGAAGACGGGGTCGGAGAGCATGTGCAGCGCCGAGCGCACGTTGCTGCGCCAGCGCCACCAAGGCATGTCATTCAGCGGCATGCCGCCCATGGTGGAGGAGCGACGGCCGCGACGGGAAGAGTTCTCCGAACCTTGCTGCACGGTCATCGATCGTACGTTCCCTTTTCCGCCGACCGCACCGGCCCCTGCAATTCACCTCGATGTCACTGAGCGTTGAGCGGGTCACACTGTGGCGTTACCCCGCGGCCGGAAATGTTCGTGACCATGACCGGACGGCGACGCCTCACCTTCCCCCGCCCCTACAAACTCCTCACAAGTGCGGCGGCCGGGGCGTTGCTGGTCACCGGCTGTGGCGCACTCCCTGGGGCCACGGGGGGCTCCAGGGAGCCCATCACCGTCATGACATGGGCCCCCGGCGGCGTCACGGTGCCGGACGCGGTGAACATGGCGGGCATGACCGCCATGGCCCGCACCTACGCCCGCTGGGCCAACGACAACGGCGGGCTGGCCGGTCACAAGCTGCGGGTCGTCACCTGCGACGAACAGGACACCTCGATCGGGGCGGCGAACTGCGCGCGGCTGGCCATCAAGCAGAAGGCGGTGGCGGTGGTCGGCTCGTACAGCCGGCACGGCACTGCGTTCATGCCGCCACTGGAGGGCGCCGGAATCCCCTACATCGGCGGGTACGGCGCTTCCGACGAGGAGTTCAGCAGCTACATCTCCTTCCCGGTCAACGGGGGCCAGCCCGCCCTGCTCGCGGGCAACGCCCGGCAGCTGTCCCGCAGTTGCGAGCGGGTGTCCGTGGTCCGCCCCGACACCCTGGCCGGCGACGGCCAGGCCTGGCTCCTCAGGACCGGCCTCACCGAGGCCGGCCGGCCCGCCCCCGCCGACATCCGGGCACCCGAGTCGGCCACTTCGTACGACGAGGCCGCCGCCCCCGCGCTCCAGGCGGCGGGGGCGTCCGACGGCTGTGTGACGGCGGTGCTCGGGAAGCGCACGGAGACCTTCTTCGACTCCTTCCGGCGGCTCGAACCGTCGTACGGGAACGTCCGGATCTCCTCCGTGCTGGGCAGCGTCGACCAGCCGCTGATCGACAGCACCGGCGGCCGGAACAGCCCGTTCGAGGGGGCGTACATCACCGGCTGGTACCCGGACGCGGGCGACGCCCGCTGGGACGCGATGCGGAACGTGATCCGCAAGCACGCCTTCGGCGACAACCGGATCGACCCGGACGACACGGGCGTGCAGACCACCTGGATCGCGTACACCGTGCTGAAGGAGATCGTGGAGTCGGTCGACTCCGCGCAGATCACCTCCTGGAAGCTGACCTCCGCCCTCAACCAGGGCACCCCGGCGGAGACCGGCGGCCTCACCCCGGTGCTGCGCTGGGGCTTCACCGACGTGCTGGGCTCGTCCTCGTATCCCCGGATCGTCAACACCAGGGTGACGTATCAGGTGGTGCGCGACGGCCGGCTCGTCGCGGACCGGAAGGGCTTCATGGACGTCTCGAAGACCCTGTCGGACGCCAGCGCGAGGAGCTGATCCGCGGCGCCCGCCCGGATTCGCCGGACGGGCGCCGCGGGACGGGCCGTCAGAGCTGCGTGGCCGCCCGCCGGGTCAGTCCGTACTTCGCCGCGATCGAGTTCCACAGCCCGGACGCCTGCCGCTTCGCCTTGCTCGCCTCGCCGCTCTGCACGGTGGCCGCTTGCGTCTCGGAGGTCGTACGCGCCTTCCCGTGCTTGCACACCTTCTTGCCGTTCTTGGCCTGCGCGGCCCAGGCGGCGTAGTGCTCGTCGGCGGCGGCGGAGGCCTGCCAGGCCTTGGTGAGGGAGGCGGTCAGCCGGGCGTGGTCCGGCAGCTTGTCGACGGACAGCTCTTCGAGCCGGGTCACCAGATCGCGGCGCTGCTGGGCGGCGCCCTTCAGATCGGTCACGGCCTGGTCCAGATCCGTGCAGCTCTTGGTCTTCTCGACGGCCCCGATGACCGCGGCACGGCTGTTGTTGCTGTCCGCGAGCAGCTTGTCGAGCGCCTCGGCCTGCGGCTTCGCCGGGTCGGCGGCGGCCTGCGTGGAGGGCTTCCCGGCCGGTGAACTCGCCGCGGCGACCGGCTGCTTGTCGTCCTTGCCCTTGTCGTCGCCGCCGCTCAGCAGCGCACCGGCGCCGAGCCCGACCACCGCGCAGCCGACCACGACCGCCGCGATCAGCGTGACGTGGGCCCGCTTCCTGCGCGGCGGCTGCGGCTCCTCGCCCACCGGCTGGTACGCGGTCTGCGGCGGCTGCTGCGCCTGCGGGGCGCCCTGGTACTGCGGGGCGCCCTGGTACTGCGGGGCGCCCTGGAACTGCCGGCCCGGGTGCTGACCGGCGTGCTGGCCGGGGTCGAGCCGGGGCATCTGCTGGGTGGCGCCCGCCGGTTCGTCGTTGCGGAACAGGTTGTCGAACTCGGCGGGCGGCT
>NZ_ML123044.1:1481371-1484789 GCF_003846175.1 Streptomyces sp. ADI95-17
GGGCGGCTGCCGGTCGCCCGGGGCGCCGGGCCTGATGCCGTAAGGCGTACCGCCGGGCACCGGCGGGATGAACTGGGTCGCCTCGGCGTCACCGCCGTTGCCGGGCTGCTGCTGGTACGCCTGCTGCTGCGGCGGCACCCCGTGGCCGAGGAACGTCGTCGACTCCGCGGGGCTCTCCGGCGGCGGCCCGCCCGGCACGGGCCCACCGGGCACCGGCGCGATGTACTGCGTGGCCTCCGCGTCCCCGCCCATGCTCATCCCGGGCACGGCCTCGGGCGGCAACGGCTGCGCGAACGACTGCGGCGGCTGCGGCTGTTGCTGCATCTGCTGCGGCTGTTGCATCTGCTGCGGCGGCTGCATCTGCTGCGGCTGCACGGGGGGCAGCGGCTGGGCCTGCGGCATCTGGGCGTGCTGCGGGGCGGGCGGCTGCCCGTACTGCCCCTGGCCCGGCTGCCCCTGGCCGTACTGCCCCTGCCCGTACGCCCCCTGGCCCTGGGCGTGCCCCTGGGGCTGGTGCTGGGGCTGTTGCGAGGGGTCCTGGTGCGCCGCCTGCGGCCCCCAGGGCTGCCCCCACGGCTGGCCGCCCGCCGGGGCGGCCTGATCCGCGGGGCCCCCCGGTATCCAGGGCTCGCCGCCACCCGCGGGCAGCACGACACCTTCGTGCGTGGGCCGTACAGCAGGGAGCTGCTGCTCGTCACCCTGTCCGCTCTGCGTCACCGGGACTCCTACGTGTGAACCTACGGAATCGTCGGCTCACGCTATCGGGTGGTTGCCGCCGTTCGCCAAGCGTGTGTTGTCACTCACCAGCCCTTCACACGCGCTGTAACGCTCAGCGCTCTTAAGACGCAGTTAATGGAACGCCCTGACGCGCCCGCCGGCCGGGCCCCCGTTCCCGGGCCCGGTCAGGCCGCCTGGAGCTCCAGCCGGGCACCGAACTCGCGCACCGCCGACTCGTCCCCGTACGGGATCAGCCGCTGCTGGAGATCGTCCAGATACTCCGCTCCCCGGCTGGAGCGCACCGACCCCAGCAGCTCCATCGCCCGCGTGCCCGTGTGGCACGCCTGCTCCACCTCGCGCATCTGGACCTGGGCCGTGGCCAGCAGCACCAGGCCGATGCCGCGACGGCGGGTCCGGGACTCCGGGTGGCCGGCCAGCGACTCCTTCGCGCGGCGCGCGGCGGCCTCCGCCTGGCCGAGGTCACGGTGGCAGTGCGCCAGCTCGTCCGCGAGATAGGCGCGGTCGAAGTGGGCGATCCAGTCGGGGTCGTCGCCCGTGCCCGGTTCGGCCCGTTCCATGGCGGCCAGCGCGCGGCCCGTCACCGCCTGGCAGGAGCGGGAGTCGCCGAGCAGGGCGTGTCCGCGCGCCTCCGCCGCGTAGAACATCGCCTCCGCCCGCGGGGTCACGCGCCCGCGCGCGCCCTCCTGCGCGGCCCGGGCCAGCTGGGCGATCTCCCTGGGGTTGCCGAGCTGCGCGGCGAGATGGCTCATCGAGGCGGCCAGCACATAACCGCCGTACGCCCGGTCGCCCGCCGCCTGGGCCAGTCGCAGCGCCTGGATGTAGTAGCGCTGGGCGAGCCCCGGCTGGCCGGTGTCGACCGCCATGTACCCGGCGAGTTCGGTGAGCCGGGCGACCGCCCCGAACAGCTGCCGGCCGACCGCTTCCCGGTACGCCCCGGAGAGCAGCCCGGAGACCACGCTGTTCAGGTAGTGCACCAGGACCGGCCGGACGTGTCCGCTGCCGAACCGGTGGTCGAGATCGACCAGCGCGGTCGTCATCGCCCGCACCGCCTCGACGTCCGGCATCCCGACGCGGGCCCCGGCGGCCCGTGCCACCTGCGGGTCGGCGCCGGTGATGAGCCAGTCACGGCTGGGTTCGACGAGCGCGGAGGAGGCGACCGCCGATCCGGAGAGAAAGTCCCGGCGGCCGACATCGCTGCGCCACAGCTCGCAGACCTGCTCGATCGCGCCGATCACGGTCGGGGCGAACTGGAGGCCGACGCCGGACGCCAGATTCTTGCCGTTGGCCATCCCGATCTCGTCGATCGTGACCGTACGGCCGAGCTTGCGGCCGAGCGCCTCGGCGATGATCCCCGGCGCCCTGCCGCGTGGTTGCTGTCCGCGTAGCCAACGGGCCACGGACGTCTTGTCGTAGCGCAGGTCGAGCCCGCGTTCCGCGCCGACCATGTTGACGCGGCGGGCGAGGCCGGCGTTGGAACATCCGGCTTCCTGGATGAGCGTCTGGAGCCGTTCGTTCGGCTGGCGTGCGACGAGAGGCCTGGCTGCCATGTTTCCCCCTGAGGCCGCAGTGATCATTGGGCCGATCACTGCCCGGCGAATACGCGGAAAATGCACAGATTCATCGTGTTCGTCACGTGCGTCTTGTTCCTTGTCATTCATGTCGGCATATGACAGAGGCCGACCGGTTACGGACCCGCACAGGGGCGGTCCGGCGGTTGCCCGTATGTGGCTACCCGCCCTGCCGGGCACCGCCTCACGCGCGCCCCCGCCCATGCATCCATGCGCCCCGTATGCCGGATCGATACGCCGGGACCACACCCGTCACGCCCGTAACCCCAAGTGTTGGCCGTAGTTGTGCTGAGCGTGGAAGAGCCCATCGCAGTCGAAGAGCCCGTCGGAGTCATGGAAGCCGCGAAGGTCCCCCAGCAGCGGGGCGAGCAACTGCTCGACGCGGCGGTGCGGTACGCGGAGGAGCGGCACTGGGACGTGTGCCCGGGCACCTGGCTGGAGGCGGCGGAGGGGACCGAGCGGTGTTCCTGCGGCGCTGCCGGCTGCGCCGCCCCCGGTGCCCACCCCACCGGCCCCGACTGGGCGGGCCAGGCGACCGGGAGCGGGGCCGCGGCCCGCAGGATGTGGTCCAGGCACCCGAAGGCGTCGATCCTGCTGCCCACCGGCCGCAGCTTCGACGCGATCGAAGTACCGGAGTCGGCCGGCTTCCTGGCGCTGGCCCGGATGGAGCGGATGGGCCTGCCGCTGGGCCCCGTCACCTGCAGCCCCGACCGGCGGATGTTCTTCTTCGTGCTGCCGGGCGCGGCGGCCAGGTCGGACGACCTCGTGCGGAAGCTGGGCTGGCGGGCCGCCGCCATCGACCTGGTCGCCCGCGGCGAGGGCCACTACGTCACGGGTCCGCCGACCCGGGTCGGCGGTCGCGGCGCGGTGCAGTGGGCCCGCCGCCCCACCACCGCCAACCGCTGGCTGCCGGACGCGCAGGAGCTCATCAGCCCGCTCGCCTACGCCTGCGCCAGGGAAGCGGCCGACGCGCGGACCCGCCTCTGACGGAACGCCCTTTCGTAGGCTGGTCCCGGAACACGGGGCCACCGAAAGGCAGAGGATCATGCGTGACCGCGCAGAGACCGACAGAGCGGTACGGGCGGACGGAGCAGACGCGGCGGGCGAAGCCG
>NZ_ML123044.1:1484909-1514319 GCF_003846175.1 Streptomyces sp. ADI95-17
CGAAGCCGGTGGGGCGGCGCCCGCCGTTCGCGTACAGGGGCTGTGGAAACGGTTCGGGGAACAGACCGCGGTGGCCGGGATCGATCTGGAGCTGCCCGCGGGCAGGTTCATCGGTCTGGTCGGGCCCAACGGGGCGGGCAAGACCACCACGTTGTCGATGGTCACCGGGCTGCTCCGGCCCGACCAGGGCAAGGTCGAGGTGGCCGGCCACGACGTGTGGCGCGACCCGGTCGAGGTGAAGTCCAGGATCGGCGTGCTCCCGGAGGGGCTGCGGCTCTTCGAGCGGCTCTCGGGGCGCGAACTCCTCGCGTACACCGGAAGATTGCGCGGGCTGCCGGGCGCCGAGGTGGACAAGCGGGCCACCCAGCTCCTGGACGTTCTCGGTCTGGCGGGCGCCCAGCACAAACTGGTCGTCGACTACTCGACCGGCATGCGGAAGAAGATCGGGCTCGCGGCCGCGCTGCTGCACAACCCCGAAGTGCTGTTCCTGGACGAGCCGTTCGAGGGCGTCGACCCGGTTTCGGCGCAGACCATCCGCGAGGTCCTGGAGCGGTACACCCGCTCGGGGGCGACCGTCGTCTTCTCCAGCCATGTGATGGAGCTCGTGGAGTCCCTCTGCGACTGGGTGGCCGTCATGGCAGCGGGCAGGATCCGGGCCCAGGGCACCCTGGCCCAGGTGCGCGGCGAGGCGCCCTCGCTGCAGAACGCCTTCCTCGAACTCGTCGGCGCCGGCTCGCGCGCCACCGACGACTCCCTCGACTGGCTGGGCGGCAAGCGATGAGCGTGCTCGACGCCCCCGTGGGTGCCGCCCCCGGACGGGCCGCGAACGAGAACCTCGTCCCCGTCTTCGTACGGCTGAAGCTGACCCTGCTGCGCAACGGGCTGCGGCAGTCGGCCGGCCGGCGGGCCGCGTACATCGCCTCCGTCGTCGTCACCCTGCTGTTCGCCGCGGGCCAGCTGATCGGGCTGATCGCGCTGCGCGGGAACGCCCACACCGGCTCCCTCGTGGTGCTGCTGGCGGCGGTGCTGGCGGTCGGCTGGGCCGTGATGCCGCTGTTCTTCCCCAGCGGTGACGAGACTCTGGACCCGAGCCGGCTGGTGATGCTGCCGCTGCGGCCGCGCCCGCTGATCTCGGCGCTGCTGGCGTCCTCGCTGGTCGGGATCGGTCCGCTGTTCACGCTCTGCCTGACGGCCGGATCGGTGTTCGCGGTGGCGCGCGGGGCGGCCGGCGCGGTGTTCGCCGTGGTGGCCGCGCCACTCGCGCTGCTGGTGTGCGTGGCGCTGGCGCGGGCGGTGGCCACGGCCAACACCCGGCTGCTGACGTCCCGCAAGGGCCGCGATCTCGCGGTGCTCAGCGGGCTGGTGATCGCGGTGGGCTTCCAGGTCGTCAACTTCGGCGCCCAGCGGCTCGGCCGGGCGGGCGGGCTGTCCGCGCTCGACCCGGTCGCGGACGTGGTGCGCTGGCTGCCGCCCGCCTCGGCGATCGGGGCGGTGGACTCGGCGTCGCGGGGCTCGTACGGACCGGCCCTCGCACAGCTGCTGCTCTCCGTCGCGGCGCTGGTCGCGCTGCTGTGGCTGTGGCAGCGGAGCCTGGTGAAGCTGATGACGACCCCGGACGGCTCGACCCTGGCGGCCGCCGGGCCGGGCCACGAGAAGGCCCGCAAGGGCGGCTCCGGGCTCGCCGCGCTGCTGCCGCAGGGGCGTACCGGGACGGTGATGGAGCGCAGCCTGCGGTACATCGCGCGCGACCCGAAGACCAAGGCCGCCTGGGTCACGGCGCTGGCGATCGGGCTGATCGTGCCGATTCTCAACGCGCTCCAGGGCACCGGCTCGGTCTACTTCGCCTGTTTCGCCGCCTGGATGCTCGGCATCCAGATGTACAACCAGTTCGGGCAGGACACCTCGGCGTTCTGGATGGTGGCGCTGACGATCTCCTCCACCCGTGACGCCTATCTGGAACTGCGGGCGCGGGCCCTGGCGTTGCTGCTGATCACGCTGCCCTACACGATCGTGGTGACGGTGGTGACGGCCGCGCTGCTCGACGACTGGGCCGCGCTGCCGGAGGTCATGGGGCTGTCGTTCGCGCTGCTGGGCGGGATGCTGGCGACCGGCGCGGTGGCGTCGGCGAACTTCCCGTACTCGATCCCGCAGGAGGGGGCGTTCAAGAACGTGGCGCCGGGGCAGGCCGGGCTCGCCTGGATCTCCATCTTCGGCGGCATGGTCTCGGCGGGGCTGCTCTGCGCACCGGCGATCGCGGCGACGATCTGGCTGCACGTCGCGGACCACGAGCAGTGGCTGTGGCTGCTGCTGCCGGTGGGGGCGGTGTACGGGGCGCTGATCTCCTGGGCGGGGCTGCGGGTGGCCGCCCCGCGCACGGCGGACCGGCTCCCGGAGATCCTGGCGGCGGTCAGCAAGGGCTGAGGGCGGCCGCGGCCGGGCCCGCGGGCCCGGCCGCGCCGCTCCGTCGCGCCGCCCGGTCACGACGGGACCGGTTCGCGCTCCTCCTGGGGGTCCTCGGCGAACTGCTCCAGGAAGGGTTCGACCGCGGCGCGCCAGCCCTCGGGCTGGTCGTAGTGGACGAGATGGCCGGCGTCGGCCACTTCCGCGTACTGCCCGCGCGGCAGTACGCGGACCATCTCCTGGGCCTCCGCCCGGCCCAGCTCGCCGTCGAGCCCGCGGAGCACCAGGGTCGGGCAGCGGACCTGCGCCAGCTCCTCCCAGTGCGCGTCGAACACCCAGGTCGCACGGGAGCGGAGCATCTGGCGGCGGGAGAAGACGGGGCGCCAGCCGTCGGCCCGCTCGGCCATCACCTCGGCGAAGAACTCGCCGCGGGCCGGGTTGGGCCGCTCCACCCAGGGGTCGTCCTCGCCGAACCACTTGCGTACGTCGGAGAGCGTCGCGAACGGCACCGGCCAGGACTTGAACCAGTCCTCCCACTCGCGCTGCGAGGCCGCGCCGAGCGCGGAGGCCCGCATGTCGCAGATGACCAGGGCCCGCACCAGGTCGGGGCGCTTCGCGGCGAGCTGCCAGGCCGTCAGCGCGCCCATGGAATGCCCTACGAGGGTGACGGGGGCGAGGCCGAGCTGTTCGATCGCGGCCTCGGCGTCGGCGATGTACGCGTCACGGGTGTACGGGCCTTCGGCCGGCTTGTCGCTGCGGCCGTGCCCGCGCTGGTCGAGGCCGACGGCCCGGTACCGCTCCGCGAGCCAGCGGGCGGTCGGGGCCCAGTGTGCGGCCCGGCCCATCAGGCCGTGGAGCAGTAAGACCCCGGGGGCGCGCTCGCCCTCCGTGCGCCCCTTGGGCGGGTCGGCGAACTCCCAGGCCGCGAGTCGTAAGCCGTCGGTCCCGGTCACATCGATGCGCCGCACCATATGTCCTGGCACCCCCTTCTGGTCCTCGATCACCGCTTGATCACTGCCTTGATCACCGCGTGGTCGCGTCACGCCAGACTATCGAACTTGTATTCGAAAACCGGGATCTGCCACCCAACACCGCTCGTTCGAGTGACCGGCCCCAAGGATTGACCGCGGCGGCGGCGGGGAGACCTTCTCCGGGAGGCGGGCCACTCGGGGATGAGGGCCCGTGGGGACTGACCTTGAGAGCTCGGGGCTCCAGGTCAGAGCAGGGGAGGACAGGCCCCGGCGCCGCGAGGCGCCGGGGCCCTCTGTCTTCCGGGGAGCCGTCGGCGGCGATGCGCGTCGGCGGGCGGCGGCACCGGTCCCCCGGACGGCGGAGTGCGATTCATGGGCACGGGCGCGCGGCGCGTCATGGGCATGGGCGCGCGATGCGCGGGCGGCCGGGACCGTGGCAGCCACCTTCCGGTGCGCGTGCCGGACATGCCGCACACGCAGATACGACGGGCGCATGCACCTGCTCCCTCCCCGACCGCGCGACCAGTTGGCCGACACTCTCAGGTATGCCTCAGCCACAGCCTGGCACGCGATCCGTCCGGGCGCTGCAATTCCGGACGGAAATCGGTAAGCGGAAGCCTCGCTTCAACGCTCCGGCGGCGCCCCGGCAACGACATCCGGCCAAGCAGCGCCCCGGAGGCGGGAATCCTGCCCAAGAACGTCAGCCCCGCGGCACCCGCCGGCCGGTGCCCCTCGGCGGCATCCGCCCGGGGAGCCCGGCCGACGCGCGGACCTCGGCGGCGGGGCACTCAGCGCTTGGCGACGAACACGTGCGAGGCGACCTCGGTGTCCAGCTCCGCCGCCTCACCGCTGCTGCCCACCAGCACACCGCCGGGCGACTGCGTCACGCTGACCACGGAACCGGGCTGCACGCCCGCACGCCGCAGCGTGTACATCAGCTGGGCGTCCGTCTGGATCGGCTCACCGATCCGGCGCACGACCACCGTCTTGCCGTCCGCACCCGGGTCGAGCTCCGACAGGCTCACCATGCCCTCGTCCAGGAACGGGTCGGCCTCGGCCTTCTCGCCCAGCTCCTCCAGGCCCGGGATCGGATTCCCGTACGGGGACTCCGTCGGGTGACGCAGCAGCTCCAGCACCCGCCGCTCCACCGCCTCGCTCATCACATGCTCCCAGCGGCACGCCTCGGCGTGGACCTGCTCCCACTCCAGGCCGATCACATCGACCAGCAGGCACTCGGCGAGCCGGTGCTTGCGCATCACCCGCGTCGCCAAGCGGCGCCCCTCGTCGGTCAGCTCCAGGTGCCGGTCGCCCGCGACCCGCACCAGACCGTCACGCTCCATCCGCGCCACCGTCTGGCTGACCGTCGGACCGCTCTGGTCCAGCCGTTCCGCAATCCGGGCGCGCATGGGGACCACGCCTTCCTCTTCGAGTTCGAGGATGGTGCGGAGATACATCTCCGTGGTGTCGATCAGTCCGGACATTCGTGCCCCTCGATGCTGTGACAGGAAAACGTCGTAAGCGCTGTGCGCTGGCCCTCCCCCAATTCTGACGCATACCGCCGACAACCGTGCCGGGCCGGTCGAACCCCGGGCGCCGGAGCCCCGCAGGCGGTATTGACATGTCACTGGTCCAGACCGCAACGTGATCCGCGGCACGGACACCCGTTGCACACTTCTTCCCGCCGGAAAGGGCCTCCTCGATGAGCGACAGCAAGCTGGCCGGTCAGTTCTTCGACGCAGCGATCGGCCTGCTGGAGCGGGTACGCGACGAGGAGTCCGGCAACATCGCGGCCGCCGGTGCCGCGATCGCCGACACCGTGGAGGCGGGCGGCAGGCTCTTCGCCTTCGGCGCCGGGCACTCCTCGCTCGCCGCGCAGGACGTCGTCTACCGGGCCGGCGGCCTCGCCCTGATGAACCTGATGGCCATCCCCGGAACGGTCGGCGTCGACGTCATGCCGGCGACGCTCGGCTCCGCCCTGGAGCGGGTCGACGGACTGGCGGGCGCCGTGCTCGACTCCAGCCCCGCCACCGCCGGCGACGTCCTCGTGATCATCTCGCTCTCCGGCCGCAACGCACTCCCGGTGGAGATGGCGCTGAACGCACGGGCCCTCGGCCTGAAGGTCATCGGCGTGACCTCGGTGGCGTACGCGGAAGGCACCCGCTCCCGGCACACCTCGGGCGGCTTCCTGCGGGACCACTGCGACATCGTGCTCGACAGCAAGATCTCCATCGGCGACGCGGAGCTGACCCTCGACGGGATCGAGGCACCGTTCGCCCCCGCGTCGACGGTCGTCACCAGCGCGCTGATGCAGGCCATGATGGCCGCCGCGGCGGAACAGCTGGTGGCCCGGGGGATCGAGCCGCCCCTGCTGCGCTCGGGCAACGTCGACGGCGGCCACGAATGGAACGGCCGGGTCATGACGGAGTACCGGGACCGGATCTTCTACCGCCAGTAGAAGCACAGCGGTGACGGGCAGTGGACCCGACAGCGCCCCTCACCTCGTCGTCGCCAGCACCTGCGCCAGGTCCACCGCCGCCGCCACCCGCACCGCCACGCTCTCCGCGTACGCCGCGTCCGGGTGCTCGAAGGCGGCGCGGTGGGCGGAACGCAGAAACGTCACCACGCCCAGCGTGCGCCCCCGGCTCCGCAGCACCGCGCACAGCGCGTGCACGGCGTCGCCCGGCCACTGCCGCTCGGCCGCCCACACCCCGGCCCCCGACCCGGCACCCGCGCTGGCCCGCACCGACCCCGTACGGTCCACCGCCTGGAGGGCCGGGTGCCCCGCCGCGTACCGCAGCGGAATCGAACCACCGGCCACCGGCAGACACGGCCCCGGCTCACCGGACGGCGTCGCCGCCACCCGCACCAGCCGCTCCCCCGCCACCACATCGACCAGCGCATGATCCGCGAAACCGGCGAGCGCGTAGTCCAGATAGGACGTCGCCGCTTCCATCGGGTCCTCGCACTCGGACGCCGACCGCGAGGCCCGGTGCAACTGGTTCGACCGGAACCGCACCCGGTCCGCCTCCTGCGCCGCCAGCTTCTGGTCCGTCACGTCCTGGAACAGCCAGCCCACCCCCAACGGAACCGGCTCCTGGGCCAACGGCGAGTCCAATCGCAGAAAACCGCTGCGCCAGCACCGCCGCCGCTCCCCCTGCGCGGTCCGCAGCGTCACCCACAGCTCGGCGGGCGCCGGTGGTGCGCCCTCGGCGAGCACATGCTGCAACGCGCCCTCCAGATCCTCCACGCCCTGCCCGATCAGCTCCCCCAGCGGGCGCCCCAGCAGCGTCCTGCGGCCGCCGCCCAGCGCCCGCGCCGCATGCGCGTTGACGACCGTCGGCCGCAGATCCGCGTCGACCAGCACCACACCCCAGGACGCGTCCTCGAACAGCGCCTCGCTCAGCGCGATCGACCGCTCCAGGTCGATCTGCGCGTGCACCTCGCCGAACGCGCAGTACACCCCGGCCGGCCTGCCGTCCGCACCCCGCACCCCGGCCGACTGGGTCCGCACCAGCACCCGCCCGCCGTCCTTCCGCAGCAGCGCGAACTCATGCACCTGACGCCCCGGCGCGTCCATGACCGCCATCAGCCGCCCCTGCACCTCCTCGGCGTCCGCCCGCCGCACCGCCCACCCCGCGAACCCGGCCCGCCCCACGGCCTCCCCGGCGGACCAGCCCAGAATCCGCTCGGCCTCGCGGTTCCAGTGGGTGATCGTGCCGTGCGCGTCGAAGGCGCAGAGCGCGGCGTCCATCCCGTCGAGCAACGCGGCGAGCAATACGGCCCCGGCCCCGCCCTCCGGCCCCTCGTCGGGCCCGAGCGCCTCGGCCGTTCCACTGCTTGTGGACGCACTCACCCCGTACCTCCCGCAGGACGCATCCGGCATTTCCGCACGTCAGACCATTGAACTCGAAGGTGCCCCGGCCCACGTCGACTTCCCGGAAATCAGCCGTCGCATTAATTCGCTTGTGCGGTGCCAGAGGCGTTCCTAGGCTGCTGCCACACGCGAAAGGAGGTGTTCCAGAAGTGATTTCTTCTCGGACTCGTGAGGTGGCTGCGGGCTGACGCCCGTTGTCGCGCACTTTGCAGTGCAGGCCGGTCGTCGGCCAATCCCAATGCAGTCACCGACCCGCAGGCTCGCCGGTAAGTCCGGCCGGCTCCTCCGCAAGGAGGGACCAGAGCCTGCGGGTCTCCGCATGTCCGGGCGGGGCCGCTACGGGCACAGGCGCTCGACGCGCCACTGGTCGCCCTCGCGCACGTACCTCAGCCGGTCGTGCAGCCGGTTCTCGTGGCCCTGCCAGAACTCGATCGTGTCGGGGACGACGCGGAAGCCGCCCCAGTTCGGGGGCGCGGGGACCTGTTCGCCCTCGGGGTAGCGGGCCGCGAGCTCCTCGTAGCGGGCGAGCAGTTCGTCGCGGGAGCCGATCACCGTGGACTGGGGGCTCGCCCAGGCGCCGAGCTGGGAGCCGTGCGGGCGGGTGCGGAAGTAGGCGGCCGTCTCGTCGCGGCCGGTGCGGTCCGCCCGGCCGGTGACGATGACCTGGCGGGCCATCGGGTGCCAGGGGAAGAGCAGCGAGACGTACGGGTTGTCGGTCAGTTCGCGGCCCTTGCGGGATTCGTAGTTGGTGAAGAAGACGAAGCCGCGCTCGTCGTACTTCTTCAGCAGCACCGTGCGCGAGGACGGCCGGCCCTCGGGGGTGGCGGTGGAGACCACCATGGCGTTGGGCTCGTGGAGCAGCCCGCCGACGGCGACCTGCCGGAACCAGTGGGCGAACTGCTGCATCGGGTCGGCGGCCAGCGTGTCCTCGGTGAAGCCCTCGGAGCGGTACTGCTCGCGCATCGCGGCCGGATCGGTGGTGGAATCGGAGGGGGAATCTGCGGTGGGCACGGGGTCATCCTGCCGCAGGGGCAGGAGCGGCCCGGCAAGGAGGGGTGTCGTGGGGCGGGGCCGATTCGGGGTGCTGTGCCGGATGTCACGCTTCCCCGCGTCCCGGGTGACCCGCCAGTATCTGAGGCAGGCCACTGTGGCCCGCGCAGAGCCGTCGACCGAGGGAGCCGCCATGTCCGACTTCGTACCGGGACTAGAGGGAGTCGTCGCGTTCGAGACGGAGATCGCCGAACCGGACAAGGAAGGCGGTGCGCTCCGATACCGGGGTGTCGACATCGAGGACCTCGTCGGCCATGTGTCGTTCGGCAACGTCTGGGGCCTGCTGGTCGACGGGGCGTTCAACCCCGGTCTGCCGCCGGCCGAACCGTTCCCGATCCCGGTGCACTCCGGGGACATCCGGGTCGATGTGCAGTCCGCGCTGGCGATGCTCGCCCCGGTGTGGGGTCTGAAGCCGCTGCTCGACATCGACGAGGAGACGGCGCGCAACAACCTGGCGCGGGCCGCCGTGATGGCGCTGTCGTACGTCGCCCAGTCGGCGCGCGGGCAGGGGCTGCCGATGGTTCCGCAGAGCGAGATCGACAAGGCCGGTTCCGTGGTGGAGCGGTTCATGATCCGTTGGCGCGGGGAGCCGGACCCGAAGCATGTGAAGGCCGTCGACGCGTACTGGACGTCGGCCGCCGAGCACGGCATGAACGCCTCGACGTTCACCGCCCGGGTCATCGCGTCGACCGGTGCCGATGTGGCGGCGGCGCTGTCGGGCGCGGTGGGCGCGATGTCGGGGCCGCTGCACGGTGGTGCGCCGTCCCGGGTGCTCGGGATGATCGAGGAGATCGAGCGGACCGGCGATGCCACCGCGTACGTGAAGAAGGCCCTGGACAAGGGCGAGCGGCTGATGGGCTTCGGGCACCGGGTGTACCGGGCGGAGGACCCGCGGGCGCGGGTGCTGCGGCGCACGGCCGAGGAGTTGGGCGCGCCGCGCTTCGAGGTGGCGCAGGCGCTGGAGAAGGCCGCTCTTGAGGAGTTGCACGCGCGGCGCCCGGACCGGGTGCTGGCGACGAACGTGGAGTTCTGGGCGGCGATCATGCTGGACTTCGCGGAGGTGCCGGCGCACATGTTCACGTCGATGTTCACATGTGCGCGTACGGCGGGCTGGTCGGCGCACATCCTGGAGCAGAAGCGGACGGGGCGGCTGGTGCGTCCTTCGGCGCGTTACGTGGGTCCGGGCTCGCGGGATCCGCGGGAGATCGAGGGGTACGACCAGCTCGCGGATCTGGGGAACTGAGGGCCGGACCGGCCCCCGGGCAGGTCCGCAAGGTCTCACCTGGCCTGCGTGTCCATACGCCTGGACCGACTACACGGCGTTGGTACTGGAACGACGGCGCCCTTCACTGGTGCAGTGGGGGGCGCTGTCATGTCTGCGAAGCCGTGACGGCGGCGGCGCGTCCACGGGCCGGTCGGGTCGTCTCCCGCACGGTCTGCAACAGCCGGCGCGAACGGAGCCTGTGCTACCTGCCGAAAGGCGTCAGTTCGATACCCCATGGAATGGGCTATCTCGCGTCGTGAAGGGTAACGAGTGCGGACTCATCCACTGCAAATACGGCATCACACCGGTCTCGGACGCCGGCATCGTGGGTGGCAATGACCACAGCACATCCGCCCCGGCTCATCTCATGAAGGATGTCGACAACCATGGAGGCATTGGCATCGTCGAGGGCGCCGGTCGGCTCGTCTGCCAGCACCAGGTCCGGCTGCTGAACCACGAGACGGGCCAGAGCCACGCGCTGCTGCTCTCCGCCGCTGAGGTGGCAGATCTTCTCTCTCCCCCGCCCTGCCAGACCGACGCGATCAAGGGCTTCAGCGACAGCCGTGGCGGCTGTGCCTCGCAGTGACCTCTGCAGCCTTGTGACTACTTCCAAGTTTTCATCGACAGTCGCATTCTCTATCAGGGCGTATTGCTGGAACAGATAGCCGAGAGTATCGCGGCGGAACCGGAGAATATCGCGTCGCCCGAATCGAGTGATATCGCTCCCCTCGTAGTGAATTTTTCCGCCGCTTGGCTTTTCGAGCAAGCCGAGACAATTAAGGAGGGTCGACTTACCTGATCCACTGGGGCCGACCAGCGCGAGCATTTCACCACTTTTGACGGTGAAGTTGACATCGCGCCACAAAGTCCGGGCATCGAAAACTTTCGACAGATTCTCGATATCGATCACAGCATACTCCGACTGACTGGAGGGATTTCACGCATGAAGAGCTCAGACCTCGGTTGCGCCTCTCCGCATGATGCGGCCGTGGAAGAATGCAAGGGCAAGTAGCACAGCCCCGAATTCGAAAGCGACAAGCCCGGCGATGACACTGATGTCAAGTGCAGTGATGCGGATGGGCTCAAAGGGGGCGGGCGCGCCGTTGGCAGCATACTTTTTCAGTTCCTGATGTTGCTGCCATGCGACGAAAGGAACCCGGGTGGCGAAGATGACCGCAATTGCCGCTTCGACGGCGAGGATGAAGCGGTGGGTGGAGATGTATCGCCAGCCGCTGATGCGTTTCGCAAATATGACCTGTGCATTCTTGCGCGCATAGATGAGACAGACACCCACACCAGCGACAAGAATGACGATCACGGAAACGATGAGGTTGAAGATCTGCAGCCGGAGTTCACTGACTGAATTTCTGAGGTCCAGGGCGGTCTTCTGAGCGACCGGACTGACGGCGTTTATATAGTTCTGCAGCTTCTCCGTCTCTATGCCGTTCAGTACATCATCGGGGTTAGGGAAGACCACGCCGGCCTGAGTGGCGTAGGCGGTGTAGGCACTATCCGTGAGGAAAAGCGATCCGTTGGGGACGACGATTAGGGCGGGGTCGCGCACCAGGGATCTGTCTTCGTCCGGTCCGTGTGCGGCGTTGTAGACGTAGGCGCCGGTGTTGTAGCCGAAGAGATGTTGCCCCGCCTTGCTCGTCAGCGTCTCGAGCGCGATGTGCTGATTGAGATTCGGATCAATGATCCGGGAAGCTGCTTTGCTGATCGTCGGCGCGTGAGCCTTCAGGGATTCGGGAACGATGACCCGCACGGGTCGCGTGTCGGGCTTCTCATCGCTCTGGGCTGCAGAAGTGTATCGGCGTCCCGCCGGATCGGTGACTGGCTGCCTGCCGAGATAGGCGTCATTGACGATGAGGATCTCACCGGTCGGCAGATGTGCGTCCGGTGCGGAGATCTGGAGATCTCTGCGCCCGGCAAGAATGACTTTGCCCTGCCTGTCGGCTTGGCGCAGCCATGGCCCCACGCGTTTGTCCACCTGGTCCATGTCCACGGCGAAGGCGCCGTTGATACGGATCGAGACCGCATCTCCTGCGGTGCGGTAGACGTCCTGGTTTTCCTGGCGCATCAGCGCCACGTGCCACCGATGCTGCAATGATAGCCGCGCGGGACGAGAATGGGGAGAAAGTCGTCCCGGGCTGCGAGAACGCCCTGGTGGAGCTGCGCACCTGCCCGGCCACTCGGCTCGACCCGGCAGTTTTCGCCGCCACAGAGCGTGGTCCTGACCGATTGGCCGAAAAGAGCGAGACAAGCCGGTCCCGCGCTGGCAACCTTGATCACGACTGCCTTCGAGAGGGCCGCACACGGGGGTACTGCGGTGCATACGATTCCTGGCCGGTGAGTTGCCTTCCTGCGCTTGGTACTCCGCCCTATTCGACAGCCACTCCAGAAACCCTCCTTGATGACCACTGCTCGCACCTTGCGTTCGTCGCCCCGTTCCTCGGGGACCGGGACGCTGTCCGTGACATCTCCAGCCGGCCCCGAGCGTCGCCGTACTCTCACCTGGTTGATACCGATGCTGTGGACTTTTTCCCTCGGCCTATGGGGCCTGTCACGGCAGGGCAGCGTATGGCGGGACGAGGCCGCGACCTGGCAAGTAGCCCAGCGCTCCACGGCTGAGATTTGGCACATGCTGGGGAACGTCGACGTCGTGCACGGCTGCTACTACCTGCTGATGCACGCACTGTTTGAATGCTTCGGCCCCAGTACCACCGTCCTGCGGCTGCCTTCAGTTATCGCCACGGGAGTAGCGGCGGCGTGTGTGGGGCTAATTGGCCAACGGCTGGCCGGTATGTGGGTGGGCTTGGCCGGAGGACTGGCTTTCGGGCTGGTTCCGGCCGTGCAGTTCTATCTCCAGGAGGGGCGGCCGTACGCCTTGGTCGCAGCCGGGGCCGGAATCTCCACCCTGCTACTCGTGACCCTGCTGCAGGGACGCGACCGCACGGTGTACTGGGCTGCCTACGGCGGCATTATCGTGATGAGTGGGCTTTTGAACTGGCTCTCGCTCATGATTCTCCCAGCGCACTTGGCGACTCTGGTCTGGAGCCGGGCCGACCACGCAGTGTGGAAACGCTGGACTACCGCTGCCGCGAGCGCAACGGCCTGTGTCCTACCCTTGGTCGTTTTCAGTCGCGGCCAGTCCGCCCAAATCTCCTGGATCCCACCGCTGACCTGGCACATGCTCATCGGCCCGGCGGTCCTGCTGGCGATCGGTGGAGTCGGCGCACTACTGGATCTGCCCCGGGCAGGCCGACTGTCGGTGGCAGCCGTCGCACTACCGCTGCTGGCGGTCCCGCAGATCGGCCTCATCGGGCTTTCTCTGATCCAGCCGTTGTTCCTGGACCGGTACGTCCTCTTCAGCCTGCTGGGGTTGGCGCTGCTGATCGGCACGGTGATCGGCACGGCGGTACAGGCAGTGAAGCCTCGGCACCCGAGAGCGGCGATGGCAGTTCTCCCCGCAGTGCTCGTCGTGGCGATGGTGGCATTGTTGCCTCAGTCGCTGGCCAAGCGATCCCCTTCGAGCCGGGTGGACGACGTCCTGGCGGTAGCCTCGAGCGTGCGGCAGTTGCAGGAGACCGGGGATGCGGTGCTCTTCATTCCGTCGGCGCGTCGGGACACCAAATCCGTCTCCCCGAGCGTCTTTTCTGGTCTACAAGACATTGCTCTGGCGCAGAGCCCGGAGAAGTCCGGGACCCTTAAAGGCGTGGAGGCGACCCCGGATCAGATCCGTGCAGCGATGCTGGCCCAGCACCGGATCCTGCTGGTGACGGACACGCCTCAGGTAGCGAGACCGGTGACAGCCGAGCGGGACAAGATGAAGACTTACGTGCTGAAGAAGTACTTCAGGGCCGTGGCTGACGAGCAGGTTCGCGGACGAAGGGTGACGGTGTATGAAAACCGCTCGACCGGGTGAGGCTGCCGGACACCTCGAACCGCTGTGGCTGCCTCGCTCGCCGTCACTCGGTGGCCCTGTCCCGGCAGTACTGCGGCGCCCTGGGCAAACGCTCACCCTGCCAGGTCGGGGTGAGCGCCCACGCCGTCATCGACCAGGCCTCGTGCGCGCTGTCGTGGCGGCTGTTCGTGCCACCGGAGTGGGGCGACCGCGACGATGTCCGCAGGGAGCGGACCGGTCTCCCGCCGGAGGCCGGGCACGTCGAGAAGTGGCGGCCTGCTATCGGCATGCTGGACGAATCGATCGCCTGGGGGCTTGCTCCGCAGGTCGTCGTCGCTGACGCCGGCTACGGCCAGTCCGTAGCTTTCGCCATGTTCTGCGCTCCCGGTGCCTGGGCTACATCGTCGCCGTGCGTGGGGACGAGACGCCCATCGCTTCGACGCAAAACCGGTGACGCCCGCCTGCGGCGGCGCAGGCGGACGCACCCTGCCCTGCTCAAGTCCTCGACATCACCCAAGGCCCGGTGCGGGCCTGGACCGGCGAATTTCCCACCTGCCAACGCGAGTTACCCCACACACAACAACACCGCCACAGCCACAGAAGCGCAACCCGACGAAGCGCTACTAGAGCTTGCCGCAGAGAGTGACAGTGCGGTGTCCGCCGAGGCGGCGCCGCACCTCCTGCTCGAAGGTGTGGGTCAGCTCCGCCCAGTTCCAGAAAGTGAGGCCGAGCCGCCCGCAGGCGTAGTAGTCGTCCTCCCAGCTCCATCGGTCGATGCCGGAGGGCCGGTGGCAGGAGGGGCATTCCACGGTCCCTTCGCTGCCCTTCTCCCAGTCCGCGAACCGGCCCGCGAACGGTTCCCAGGCGTCGTCGATCGGGCACCAGGTGTCGTCGACCAGGCGGATCGCGGTGGCGCAGAGCGGGCAGGTGGCGGCTCCAGCCTCGCCCTGGCCACTGTCGAAGACGGTCCTTCCGGTCGTGATGTCGAGGCCGTTGCTCCAGAGGTCGACCGGTTCCGGGTCGTCGACGGCCCTGGCGTAGTGCGGGCCGGGCGGGTTGCCATGGCCGTCCCCGCCGAGGACGCAATCGGTGCGCTCTGCGCCGACGATCCCGTCGGCGATCAGCCAGTCCAGGAGCCCGGCGCCGAGTTGTGCGGCGTCCTGCTCGGTGGCGTCGAGGTCGACGATGGTCTGGAAGTAGTCGCCCACAGGTCCCCCACGGTCAGTCGAGTACGTCGTCCAGCAGCAGCGCCCACTGTGCCACGACCCTCCGCCGCCGGGCCGTGTCGTCGGTGAGGACGTTGGCCAGGCCCAGGCCGCGGGCCATGTCGAGGAGGCCCTGGACGGTTTCGCGTACGCCGGGCTTCGTCTCGTCGGCGGCGAGGAGTTCGACGGCGATGCGGTGGGTCTCGCGGCCGACGCGGGCTTCGAGTTCGGTGACGCGGGGGCGCAGTTGTGGCTCGTTGGAGGCGGCCACCCAGAGTTGGAGGGCGGCGCGGAAGAGCGGGCCGGTGTAGAGGTCGACGAGGGCGGCGACGACATCCGTGCGGCCCTGGACGGGCAGGGCGCGCAGGGCGGCGGAGCGTTCCTCGGCGACGTATTCGACGGCTGCGGTGAACAGGTCCTCGCGGGTGGGGAAGTGGTGCTGGGCGGCGCCGCGTGAGACGCCCGCGCGTTCGGCGACGACGGAGACGGTGGAGCCCGCCCAGCCGTGTTCGGCGAGACAGGCGACGGCGGCTTCGAGGAGTCCGCGGCGGGTGGCCCGGCTGCGGTCCTGCTTGGGGGTCCGGTCGGTGGGGGGCGTCACGACACCCATGCGGGCTCCCGTCGTTCGAGGAAGGCCGTCATTCCTTCCCGTGCCTCGGCGGAGGCGAAGAGGGCCGCCGAGCGGGCGATGAGGTCTTCGGCATGCTGGTCGAAATTCTTCAGCACAGTAGCCGTGACCAGCTCCTTCGATGCCGCCAGCCCCTGGGGGGACGCCTTGCGCAGGCCGTCCAGGACGGGGGCGAGGGCCTTGTCCACCTCTTCAGCAGCGAGTGTGATCAGGCCGATGCGGGCGGCCTCGGTCGCGTCGAAGCGTTCTCCGGTGAGGTAGTAGCGGGCGGCGGCCCGGGGGTCGATGCGGGGCAGCAGGGGCAGGGAGATGACGGCGGGGGCGAGGCCCAGGCGGGATTCGGTGAGGGCGAAGGTGGCTCCGGGGCCGGCCGCGGAGATGTCGCAGGCGCCGAGCAGGCCGAGGCCGCCCGCCCGTACATGGCCGGTGACCCGGGCGACGACGGGTTTGGGCACGGCGACGATCTGCCGCATCAGGGCGACGAGGGCGTGCGGGTCGGGCGGTGCGGTGAGGTCGGCGCCGGCGCAGAAGGTGTTGCCGGTGTGGGTGAGGACGACGGCCCGTACGGTGTCGTCGGCCGCGCAGTCGTCCAGGGCGGTGGCGAGCTCGTCGACCAGGGCGGCGGAGAGCGCGTTGCGGTTGGCGGGCGAGTCGAGGGTGAGGGTGGTGATGCCCCGGTCGTGGGTGGGTGGGGCGAGCCGGCTCATCGGTCACTCTCCTTGCTGCGGGGACGTCGCGTCGAGCGTGGCAGCGGGAGCAAGAACAATCAAGCACGCTTGCATGATTACCTCTGTCCTCGTACCTTCCGGCGCCTCGCGAGCGCGACCGGGATTCCGCACGCACGCCCGCCTGCTCCAAGGCCTCCCGGAATCGTTCTTCGGGTCACCCAGGCCGTGCTGGGGTGCCCCGCGGCCCCTCCGCGATCGCTCTCTGTGGTGGGCGGCCCCGGGCGGCGTCCCCCGGAATCCGATGGTGCGAAGCGGCTTCGACGTCGAGGATCGTCGGATGCATGAGGTGAGACTGACCGACGGGACCATCACTCTGTCGCCACTGCGCCTGGACGATGTGGAGGCGCATCTCGCGGGGGAGGATGAACTGCTGGTTCGCTGGCTCAACGACGGCCCCGGCACGCGCGAGGGCGTTGAAGCGTACTTCCGGCACTGTCGGGAGCAGTGGGGCGCTGGCGGGCCGCTCCGCGCTTTCGGCATCCGGGTGGGCTCCGACGAGGCGCTGGCGGGAACGGTCGACCTGCGTTTCGCGGAAGAGGGCCTGGCCCCCGGCCAGGTGAATGTCGCCTACGGCCTCTACCCCTCCTGGAGGGGGCGGGGCCTGGCTACCCGCGCGGTCCTGCTGGCGTCGCACTACGCGGCCACCGCGGGTGGCGAGGAGGCGGTGATCCAGGTCGAACCGGAGAATCGCGCATCCGCCGCAGTCGCGCGGCGGGCAGGGTTCAGCCCCGTCGGGCAGCCGCCCGGCAACAGCAGCACATGGTTCGACTGGTACGTCCGGGACCTGCGCGACGATCCGCGGTGACGACCAGTGGTCACGGGACAGCCCCGGCCGGCGGATCCTCACCACCGGTGGGGTCGAAGCGGCAGGTGCGGCGGGCTGCGGAAGGGCGGTGGTGCGGCGGTGCCGGGGAGCCGCGCCACCGCCGCGTCCGCGGTGTGGAGGGACAGGTTGTCTTCTGTCAGTAGGACTTGGGGAGGCCCAGGGACTGGTGGGACACGTAGTTCAGGATCATTTCCCGGCTGACGGGGGCGATCCGGGCGACGCGGGCCGCGGTGATGAGGGAGGCGAGGCCGTACTCGCGGGTGAGGCCGTTGCCGCCGAGGGTGTGCACGGCCTGGTCGACGGCCTTGACGCAGGCTTCGCCGGCCGCGTACTTCGCCATGTTGGCGGCCTCGCCGGCGCCGATGTCGTCGCCGTCGTCGTAGAGCCTGGCGGCCTTCTGCATCATCAGCCGGGCCAGTTCGAGTTCGATGTGGGCCTGGGCGAGCGGGTGGGCGATGGCCTGGTGGGAGCCGATGGGCTCCTTCCACACCTGGCGGGTCTTGGCGTACTCGACGGCGCGGGCGAGGGCGTAGCGGCCCATGCCGATGCCGAAGGCGGCGGTCATGATGCGTTCGGGGTTGAGCCCGGCGAAGAGCTGGAGGAGTCCGGCGTCCTCGTCGCCGACGAGGGCGTCGGCGGGGAGGCGTACGTCGTCGAGGACGAGTTCGAACTGCTTCTCCGGGGCCTGGAGTTCCATGTCGATCTGCGAGCGGCCGAAGCCGGGGGCGTCACGGGGGACGATGAAGAGGCAGGCCTTGAGCTTGCCGGTCCTGGCGTCCTCGGTGCGGCCGACGACGAGGGTGGCGTCGGCGATGTCGACGCCGGAGACGAAGACCTTGCGCCCGGTGAGCAGCCAGTCGGCGTCCGCCCCGGAGCCGTCCCTGCGGGCGGTGGTGGTGATGCGGTGGGAGTTGGATCCGGCGTCGGGTTCGGTGATGCCGAAGGCCATGGTGAGGCTGCCGTCGGCGAGGCCGGGGAGCCACTGCCGCTTCTGGGCGTCGGTGCCGAAGCGGGCTATGACGGTGCCGCAGATCGCCGGGGAGACCACCATCATCAGCAGCGGGCTGCCGGCGGCGCCCAACTCCTCCAGGACGATGGAGAGTTCGGCCATTCCGCTGCCTCCGCCGCCGTACTCCTCGGGGAGGTTCACGCCGAGGTAGCCGAGCTTGGCGGCCTCGGCCCACAGTTCGCGCGGGTGGTCTCCGTCGCGTACGACGGAGGTCATGTAGTCGCGTCCGTAGCGCTTCCCGAGGGCGGCGACGGCGGCGCGCAGTGCCTGGTGCTCTTCGGTTTCGAGGACGGTGCTCATTGCTTCGGTTCCTCCTGTACGTCTTGCACGACGGCGAGCAGGGCGCCGACCTCCACCTGGAGGCCGGGTGCGGCGTGGAGCGCGGTGAGGGTGCCGGACGCGGGGGCGAGGATGCGGTGTTCCATCTTCATCGCCTCCAGCCAGATCAGTGGCTGTCCGGCCTCGACCGCCGTCCCTTCGGCGAGCCCGTCCGCGAGGCGGACGACGGTGCCGGGCATGGGGGCGAGCAGCGAGCCGGGTTCGGTGCGGTCGGTGGGGTCGGTGAAGCGGGGCAGGGCGGTGAGGGTGTACGAGCCGGTGGCGGTGTCCACGTACGCCTTGTCGCCGTGGACGGCGATGTCGTAGTGGCGGGTGAGGCCGTCGCCGGTTTCGAGGGTGACGCGGTCGGGGGCGGTGGCGACGACGCGTTCGCCGGTCTCGGGGACGGGGCCGGTGCGGGTGGTGCGGTAGGCGGCCTCGTGTTCGGTGCCGTCGGGTTCGGCGCGGTAGCGCTTGGTCCGGGGCCGGGAGGAGATGTTGCGCCAGGCGCCGAAGCGGGCCGGTCCGGGGCCGGCTGCGTGCTGCCGGGCGGCGGCGTCGGCGAGCGCTGCGGCCAGGGCGGCGAGGCGGGGTCCGGAATCGCCCTGGGCCGGGGTGAGGGCGTCCAGGTGGCGGTCGTAGAAGCCGGTGTCGAGGCGGGCGGCGAGGAAGTCGGGGTGGCGCAGGGACCGTACGAGCAGCTCGCGGTTGGTGACCGGGCCGTGGATGCGGGCGCGTTCCAGGGCGCGGGCGAGCAGGCGTACGGCTTCGGTGCGGGTGGGTGCGTGGGCGACGACCTTGGCGAGCATCGGGTCGTAGTGGACGCCGATGGTGTCGCCGTCGGTGTACCCGGTGTCGAGGCGCAGCCCTGGCTCGTCGGGTACGCGGAAGGTGTGCAGTGCGCCGGTCTGGGGCTGCCAGTCGTGGGCGGGGTCCTCGGCGTACAGGCGGGCCTCGACGGCGTGGCCGTGCGGTGCGGGGGGTGCGGTGGCGGGCAGGGGTTCGCCTTCGGCGATGCGCAGCTGGAGGGCGACGAGGTCGAGGCCGAAGACGGCTTCGGTGACGGGGTGTTCGACCTGGAGGCGGGTGTTCATCTCCAGGAAGTACGGGCGTCCGTCGGCGGCGAGCAGGAATTCGACGGTGCCCGCTCCCTGGTAGCCGACGGCGTGCGCGGCGGCCACGGCGGCGTCGTGCAGCCGGGTGCGCAGCGCGTCGTCGAGTCCGGGGGCGGGTGCTTCCTCGATGACCTTCTGGTGGCGTCGCTGGAGCGAGCAGTCGCGGGTGCCGAGCGCCCAGACCCCGCCGTGTCCGTCGGCCATGACCTGGACCTCGACGTGCCGGCCGCGCTCCACGTAGGGCTCGGCGAAGACCTCGCCGTCCCCGAACGCGGACGCCGCCTCCGCGGTCGCTGCCGTCAACTCCCCGGACAGTTCGGCGAGTTCGCGTACGATCCGCATTCCGCGTCCACCGCCGCCGGCCGCCGCCTTGAGCAGCAGCGGCAGGTCGTCGGCGGTGGCCTGCGCCGGGTCGACGGGGGCGAGCAGCGGCACCCCGGCGGCGGCCATCAGTTCTTTGGCGCGGGTCTTGGACGCCATCAGCTCGATGGCCTTGACCGGCGGGCCGACCCAGAGGAGTCCGGCGTCCTGCACGGCGCGGGCGAATCCGGCGTTCTCGGAGAGGAAGCCGTAGCCGGGGTGGACGGCGTCGGCGCCGGCCGCGAGCGCGGCGCGTACGACGAGGTCGCCGCGGAGGTAGGTGTCGGCCGGGGCGGCGCCGGGCAGCCGTACGGCGGTGTCGGCCTCCCGTACGTGGAGGGCGTCGGCGTCCGCGTCGGAGTACACGGCGACGGTGGCGATGCCGAGCGCCCGGCAGGTGCGGAAGATCCGGCAGGCGATCTCGCCCCGGTTGGCGACGAGCAGGGTGCTGATCATGTCTTCCTCACATCCGGAAGATGCCGAAGCCGCCGCGGGCGCCTTCGACCGGGGCGGTGTGGATCGCGGACAGGCACATTCCGAGGACGGTCCTGGTGTCGCGCGGGTCGATGACCCCGTCGTCGTACAGCCGCCCGGACAGGAACATCGGCAGCGACTCGGACTCGATCTGCTGCTCGACCATGGCGCGCAGTCCGGCGTCGGCCTCGTCGTCGTAGGGCTGCCCCTTCGCGGCGGCGGAGGCGCGGGCGACGATGGAGAGCACCCCGGCGAGCTGCTGCGGTCCCATGACCGCGGACTTGCTGCCGGGCCAGGCGAAGAGGAAGCGCGGGTCGTAGGCCCGGCCGCACATGCCGTAGTGCCCGGCCCCGTACGAGGCGCCCATCAGCACGGACAGGTGCGGGACCTTGGAGTTCGACACCGCGTTGATCATCATCGCGCCGTGCTTGATGATGCCGCCCTGCTCGTACTCCTTGCCGACCATGTAGCCGGTGGTGTTGTGGAGGAAGAGCAGCGGGATGTCGCGCTGGTTGGCGAGCTGGATGAACTGGGCGGCCTTCTGCGACTCCTCGCTGAACAGCACACCCTGCGCGTTGGCGAGGATGCCGACGGGGTAGCCGTGGAGCCTGGCCCAGCCGGTGACCAGGCTGGTCCCGTACAGCGGTTTGAAGGCGTCGAAGTCGGAGCCGTCGACGAGCCGGGCGATGACCTCGCGCGGGTCGAAGGGCACCTTCAGGTCGCCGGGCACGATGCCGATCAGCTCGTCCTCGTCGTACTTCGGCGGCTCTGCGGGGCCCGGATCGGCGTGTGCCTTGCGCCAGTTGAGGCGGGCGACGATCCGGCGGGCCTGGCGCAGCGCGTCCTGCTCGTCGACGGCGAAGTGGTCGGCGAGCCCGGAGGTGCGGGCGTGCATCTCGGCGCCGCCGAGCGATTCGTCGTCGCTCTCCTCACCGGTCGCCATCTTGACCAGGGGCGGTCCGCCGAGGAAGACCTTGGACCGTTCCTTGATCATGACGGTGTGGTCGGACATGCCGGGTACGTACGCCCCGCCTGCCGTCGAGTTGCCGAAGACCACGGCTACGGTCGGGGTGCCGGCCGCCGAGAGCCGGGTGATGTCGCGGAACAGCGCCCCGCCGGGGATGAAGATCTCCTTCTGGGACGGCAGATCGGCGCCGCCGGACTCCACGAGGCTGATGCAGGGCAGCCGGTTGGCGAAGGCGATCTCGTTGGCCCGCAGGGCCTTCTTGAGGGTCCAGGGGTTGGAGGCGCCGCCGCGTACGGTCGGGTCGTTGGCGGTGATCAGGCACTCCACGCCCTCGATCACCCCGATCCCGGTGATGAGCGAGGCCCCGACCGCGTAATCGCCGCCCCAGGCGGCGAGCGGCGACAGTTCCAGGAACGGGGTGTCCTCGTCGATCAGCAGCTCGATCCGCTCGCGGGCCAGGAGCTTGCCGCGCGAGCGGTGCCGCGCCACGTACTTCTCGCCGCCGCCCGCCTGTGCCTTGGTGTGCTCGCCGGCCAGTTCGTCGAGCTTGGCGAGCATGGCCGTGCGGTTGGCGGCGTATTCGGGGCTCGCGGTGTCGAGCGCGGTGGGCAGGACGGTCATGCGTGCGCCTCCGGTACGTGGACGGTCATGCGTGCGCCTCCGGTGCGTGGACGGTCTCCAGCAGCGATACGGGGATGGGCAGGTGCCGGGAGCGCAGCCACTCCCCCACCGCCTTGGCCTGCGGGTCGAACCGGTGCTGGGCGGCGACGCCCTCGCCGAGCAGCCCGTGGACGGTGAAGTTCAGGGCGCGCAGGTTCGGCAGGAGGTGGCGTACGACGGTGAGGGCGGCGGTCTCCGGCAGCAGTTCCCGGAACCGTTCGACGGTCAGTTCGTGGGCCAGCCACCGCCAGGCGTCGTCGTCGACGGCCCACACGCCCACGTTGGCGTCGCCGCCCTTGTCGCCGCTGCGGGCGCCCGCGATCCGGCCGAGCGGGGCGGACCGGGTGGGCCCGGGGTCCGGCAGGGGGGCGGGCAGCGGCGGTTCGGCGACGTCCTGGAGCGGCCGCGTCGTCGTGGGCGGGGCCAGGCTCAGCCGCTGCCCGTCGGGGAGCACGGCGATGTGCAGGACCTCGTCGGCCGGTACGTACCGGGCCTCGAACACCCCGTACGGGGCGCCCTTGCCGGGTGGGGCGGTGACGTGGAAGCCGGGGTAGCTGCCGAGGGCGAGCTCGATCGCGGCGCCGGAGACCGCGCGTCCCACGGCCTCCTGGTCCCGGTCGCGGACCACGAGCCGGAGCAGGGCGCTCGCGCTCTCCTCGGTGGCGGCGTCGGCCCGGTCGGTCCGGGACAGCTCCCAGCGCACCTCGTCGGGTTCGGCGCCGGAGCGGGCGAGCGCGTCCGTGAACTGCTCCCGCACCAGCTGGGCCTTGTCCTCGATGTCGAGGCCGGTGAGCACGAAGACGACCTCGTTGCGCCAGCCGCCGAGCCGGTTCAGCCCGGCCTTGAGCGTGGGTGGCGGGGCCTCGCCGCGCACCCCGGAGATCCTGACCCGGTCGGGTCCGTCCTGCTCCAGCCGTACGGTGTCGAGCCGGGCGGTGACGTCCGGTCCGGCGTACCGGGCGCCACCGGTCTCGTACAGCAGTTGCGCGGTGACGGTGCCGAGGTCGACGACGCCGCCGGTGCCGTCGTGCTTGGTGATGACGGAGGAGCCGTCGGCGTGGATCTCCGCGACGGGGAAGCCGGGCCGGCGCAGGTCGTGGCCCCGGAAGAAGGAGTAGTTGCCGCCGGTGGCCTGGGTTCCGCACTCCAGTACGTGTCCGGCGACGACGGCCCCGGCGAGTGCGTCCAGGTCGCCGGGCCCCCAGCCGAAGTGTGCGGCGGCGGGTCCGGTGACGAGGGCCGCGTCGGTGACCCGTCCGGTGACGACGATGTCCGCGCCGGCGGTGAGGCAGGCGGCGATCCCGGCGCCGCCGAGGTAGGCGTTGGCGGTGAGGAACCCCTCGGGCACGGGGAGGCTGTCGCCCTCCACATGGGCGACCCGCACCGGGACACCGACTTTCGCCGCCAACTCCCGTACGGCGTCGGCCAGTCCGGCCGGGTTGAGGCCGCCCGCGTTGGCGACGATCCTGACCCCGCGCTCGTGGGCGAGCCCGAGCCCCTCTTCGAGCTGGCGCAGGAAGGTGGTGGCGTAGCCGCGCGTCGGGTCCTTGAGTCTGCTCCGGCCGAGGATGAGCATGGTCAGCTCGGCCAGGTAGTCCCCGGTGAGGACGTCTAGCGGGCCGTCGGTGAGCATCTCGCGCACGGCGTCGAAGCGGTCGCCGTAGAACCCGGAGGCGTTGCCTATCCGCAGCGGTGCGGTCACTTGCCGTCTCCCCGGGGTGCGCGGCCCGGTCCGGCGGGTCCGGCGAACGCCTGGGCGATGTCGAGCCACCGGTCGGCGTCGGGGCCGACGGCCCGGACGGCGAGGTCGTCGCGGTGTGCGCGCTGGGTGACGAGGAGGCAGAAGTCGACGAGCGGCCCGGTGACGCGCTGCGGTGCGTCCGGCGCCCCGAAGGCGATCAACTCTCCGTCCGGGGTGTGCAGTTCGACCCGGAATTCCTCCGAGGGCGCCTTGATCCCCCGTACCAGATAGGCGTAGTCGCGGGCCCGCACCCCGATCCGGGCGACGTGCCGCAGCCGGGCGGTGGGGGTCCTGGTGACCCCGAGGGCGTCGGCGATGTCCTGGCCGTGCGCCCAGCTCTCCATGATCCGGGCGGTCGCCATGGACGCGACGCTCATCGGCGGCCCGTACCAGGGGAACTTCACACCCGGCGGGGCCGCACCCAGGGCCTCGTGCAGCCGGGCCCGGCCCTCGCGCCACCGGACGAGCAGCTCCTCGGCCGACAGCAGCGCGACGAGCTCCCCGGCGGCCTCGTCGACGAACGTCTCGGGGTGCGCGAGCGCCTTCTCGACCTCGGCGGCGAAGGCGTCCGGTTCGGTGACGGCGATCAGGGCGACCTCGTCGGTCCAGTTCAGGTGCGCGATCTGATGGGCGACGGTCCACCCCTCGGCCGGGGTCGGCCTCGCCCAGTGGGCCGCGTCCAGCCCGGCGACCAACCGGTCGAGTTCCTCGCTCTCCTGACGCAGGTCGTCGAGCACGGTTGCGGTCACGGCCGAAGCATCGGACACGGTGCACTCCCTCGGGGCGTGGCGGTGTGCCCAGGAGCATGGCAGCGGACCAATAAACAATCAAGCATGCTTGCATGATTTTCCGCCCGCAAAACTGCCTCGATTTGGCGGGAACCGATCGGCCGGGCCTCCATGAACGGAAGCGCAGGATCCTACCTTCGAGTAGCACCGATCGGAAGATTTCCAACCGCAGGAATCAAGTCAATTACGCGCAGCTACTAGCCGGATCTCATTCCCTCTGAAAGCGCGAACGCAGTTCCAACGGGGGAACAAAAGACTGACGCCTATGTGCGTTCCCCCTGCCCTGACCACGCAGGAGACGATATGACGCACTTGAGCCGGATCTCGCCAGACATCGCACGAAGGGTCCTCCTCCCGGCCCGGTTCGGCGGCGAGAATCGGACAACAGAGGTTCCGCGGCTCACCACCGGCACGCCTCTCACTGCGTATCTGTGAGAGGACTCCTGTTGATCCAGTCCCCACAGACCGATTCTCCCGACGGATCCGCTCCCCACGCCGTCGGAAACGAACCGGCCCCGGCCGGCCACACCACCCGGGCGACACCGCCCGACGCCCACGACAAACGCCCTGACCCGCGCTTCGGCGTCCTCGGGCAGCTCTCGGTCCACGGCAGGACCATGTCGGTCACCTCACCCGTCCGGCGCGCGGTCCTCACCGCTTGCCTCCTCCGGTACGGGCGGCCCATCGGCATCGCGGAGTTCAGCGAGATCCTCTGGGACGACCCACCGGTTTCGGCCACGGCGAACCTCCGCAGCCATGTGACGGGGCTGCGCCGGGACCTCGACGAGGTCGAGCCCGGGCTCGGCGACCGGATGCGGACCTACCGCGGCGCCCAGTGCGGGTACGGACTGGAGATCGCGCCCGACGAATTCGACCTGCCCCGGTTCACCGCCGCGGTCCAGCGTGGCCGGAACTGGCTGTTAAGCGGCTCCCACAAATCGGCGGTCGACGCCCTGGAACAGGCCGTGGGCCTCTGGAACGGTCCCTTCGGACAGGACCTCCCGCCCACTCGGTGGTTCAATGCCCACATAGCGGGGCTCAACAACGCCCGGCTGGACGCCTATCAGGACCTCTTCACCGCGTCCGAGGCGTTGCCGCATGCCGAGCGAGTACTCGCCGTAACGCCGCCCGCCCGCCCGGGCCAGTCCGACGTGGTCGAGCACCTCGTCGGCCCGGCGGGCCGGCAGACCCGTCGCCGCGCGCTGCACCCGCAGGTGGTCACGGCCGGTCCGCCTGCGGTGTGTGCCGGACTCGTCGAGCATCGCGCCGACGGTTCTGAGCGGCTGTGCCAGGTCCCGGTACGGCCGTCCGCCGACGGTCGCGGTGCCGGAGGTCGGTACCGTCAGGCCGAGCCGGAGACGATGTCCAGGAGCGGGTCCTCGTCGACGAGTTCGTCGATGGCGGGCAGCAGCGCGGCGGCGGCTTCGGCGTACTCGGGCCGGTCGTGGCGTACGGCGGCGTGGGCCAGGGCGTAGACGGCACCGCCGAACGGGCCGAACGCGCCGATGCCGAACTCCGCGGCTCCCGGCTTCTTCGCCAGGCTCGCCAGCGTCTCGGCGATGAGCACCGACCGCTTCGCCACCTGGTCGAAGGCGGCCTGGGCCAGCTCGCCGGTCCGCTCGTCGCCGGTCACGGCCGCGACGGCGTCCAGGGCGTGCGCGATGCCGGCGGTCCCGGTGTAGAGGCCGATCGGGGCGGGCGCGTACTGCCAGTACTTCTCGTCGACCAGGTCCAGCCCGATCCAGAGTCCCGCCGAGTCTTTCGCTCAGGGTGGCGGCCCGGTGCCAGGGGAGGTGGGCCCCGGCCGACCCGCTGGTGGGGTGCTCGCTTGCGACGTCAGGCATTCCGCTCTTCCTCCTGGGGCAAGAACGTGACCGGCGGGGGCGTACAGTCGCCCGCCCCTGCCGGTCACGCCGTTTCTTCGGTACTGCGTCAGCCCCGGATGCGCGGTGCCCCGGCGGCCGGGCGGTGCCGGGCCGTGCTCAGGGGACGAGGGCGATGACGAACGCCGAGACCAGGGCGAAGAAGCTGCCCGCCACGGTGATCACGGTCCTGGCGTGGCGCATTCCGAAGGACGGGGCGCGGGTGGTCGCTTCCTTCGGGTTCGCGGCGCCGTAGTAGACGGTCACGGAGTCGCCCAGGGCCGGGGCGAGGCGCGACTGGCGTTCCTCGAAGCTGACGGTGTGCCCGTCGGCCGTACGGAACTCCAGGGTGGGGTGGGTGTGCGTGAGGGGGCCGCCCTCGGGGCTCTGGACCTCCTCGGTGCGCAGGGAGACGCACCGGGCCTCGGCGGTGAGCCCCTCGGCCCAGGCGGCCCGGAGCCGGGGGCCCTGGAGGTGACGGTCCAGGTTCTTTCCGGAGATCACGGCCGCGCCCACGGCGACGACGAAATAGACGGCGGCGATGATCATGGGTTTCCCCCGGCGGGCTCTCACGTGATGGACCGCCATGATCCCGCGTTGCGGGGCGGGCCGACAAGGGCCCGCTGCGTCAACGCTCCCAGTACGTCAACGCTCCCGCTGCGTCAACGCTCCCGGGGCCTCAGGCGCCGCGTCTGGCTCCGTACCGCGCCCATGCTCGCCCCGATGACGAGGGCGATCGCCAGCGCGTCGGTGGTCGTCAGCGCCTGGTCCAGGATCAGGAAGCCGGCCGTGGCCGCGATCGCCGGTTCCAGGCTCATCAGGATCGCGAAGGTGGGCGCGGGCAGTCGGCGCAGCGCCATGAGTTCGAGGGTGTACGGAAGCACCGAGCTCAGCAACGCCACCGCCGCGCCCAGCCCCAGCGTGGACGGGACCAGCAGCTTCGAGCCCGACTCCATGATGCCGAGGGGCAGCGAGAGCAGCGCGGCCACGACCAGGGCCAGGGCCAGGCCGTCCGCCTGGGGGAAGCGGCGGCCGGTGCGGGCGCTGAAGACGATGTACGCCGCCCACATGGCGCCCGCGCCGAGCGCGTAGGCGGCGCCGACCGGATCGAGGCGGTCGAAGCCTCCCCCGCCCAGCAGCACGACGCCGCCCAGCGCGAGCCCGGCCCAGACCACGTTGATCAGGCGGCGGGAGGCGAAGACCGAGAGGGCGAGCGGGCCCAGCACCTCCAGGGTGACGGCGGCGCCCAGCGGGATGCGGTCGGCCGCCTGGTAGAAGAGCGTGTTCATGCCGCCCATGGCCAGCCCGAACGCGAGCACGGTGCCCCAGTCGGCGCGCGAGTGGCCGCGCAGCTTCGGGCGGCAGACCACCAGCATCACGAGCGCGGCCACGGCCAGGCGCAGGGTGACGACGCCGAGCGCACCGGCCCGGGGCATCAGCAGGACCGCGACGGCGGAGCCGAACTGGACGGAGAGGCCGCCCGCGACCACCAGCGCGACCGGGGCGAGCGCCGCGCCCCGGCCCTTGGGGCGTGCGGGGCCCGCCGCGTCGCCCAGGGCGGGAGCCACCTCGGGTACGGCGACGGCCACGGCCTGCTCGGCGGCGGCCGCCACCCCTGCTGCACTGCGCTGGTCGTTCACCTGCGGTGTTCCTCCCGAATCCGATAGTGCAATCCAATGCACTACTCGATTGAACATACTGTACTTCGCTCGTGCGGTACGTCCTCTTACGGTAGGTACCTCCGCGTGGCACGTGAAATGTCGATCGAGCTCCGGTTATGCTCCCCGCGCATGAGCATCGGGCGTTCCGGACAAAGCGCTGGTCGCGGCATCGAAGTGCGGCATCTGCGCGCCTTTCTCGCCGTGGCCGACGAGGGCAATGTCACGCGCGCCGCCGCCCGTCTCCGCCTCACCCAGCCCGCGGTCTCGCGCACCCTCGCCGCTCTGGAGCGGCACCTCGGCATCCGCCTGGTCGACCGGTCCACCCACCATCTCGCCCTCACCCCCGAAGGCGTCGCCTTCCGGGACAAGGCCGCCGCCGCGGTCGCCGCCTTCGATACGGCACTCGACCCCGGCGGGCTGCGCCACTGGCCGCTGCGGCTCGGGCACGCCTGGTCGGCGTTCGGCCCGTACACCACACCGCTGCTGCGCCGCTGGCAGGAGCTGTATCCGCAGACCCCGCTCGAACTGCTGCGGATCGACGACCGCACCGCCGGCCTGACCCGCGGCGAGGTCGACGCCGCGCTGCTGCGGGGGCCCATCGAGGCGCCCGGCCTCGTCACCGAAGTGCTGTTCGAGGAGGACCGGGTGGCGGCGGTCGCGGCGGACGGCCCGCTCGCGGACCGCACGGCACTCCGCCTCACCGACCTGGCGGGCGAGACCGTCGTCCTGAACACCGTCTCGGGCACCACCACCGTGGACCTGTGGCCCCCGTCCGCCCGCCCCACCGCGACGCTCACCGTCGCCAACACCGACGACTGGCTGACCGCCATCGCGGCGGGCCGCGGCGTCGGCATCTCGGCCGCCTCCACCACCGACATGCACCCGCACTCCGGAGTCACCTACCGGCCGCTGCTCGACGCCCCGCCCGTCCCCGTAATCCTCGCCCGGCGGGACGTCCCGGGGCATCCGGCACTGCCGAACCTGGTCGCGCTGGCGCGCGAGGTCGTGGGGCGGGATGCCGGTGGCGGCTGAGGATTCCAGACACGGAGCCGGTACTCACACGGCCCGGAACGACAATGGGGCGGCTCCGGCGGACCGGCGGGCCAAGGCCGCCCCACCCGAGCCGGGTGAGCGCTCTCCGGAAGCGGTGAGTCCCACCGGAAGCCCCAGCGGCAGGCCCCGGCGATCCGCCCGACGTACGCCGCCGGCGCGCAGGGCCTGCCCCCCTGCCCCAGGACCCTTCCGACGGATCCCGCCCGGCCTAACGGGGTTGATGGCGCGTTCGACTGTGTTGCGTTTCCTGTAGCGCTCGCTGTCGAAACCGGTGGGTCGGCCGCCTCGGGAACCTCGGTTCTTTCGATGCCTCCGCCGGCGCCGTCAAACAGGAGGTGGCGGAACCGGCAGGCTACTGCCGGTTCCGCCCGAATCGGAGGGCCCCCGTTCGACCGCGTCCAACTCCGCGGCCGTCGGCTCGTGACCGGTGCTGTCGGCGAACACAGCAACGGCCGACTGACGTGCAGCGCAGTCGAATGCCGGAGCCTCCTTCACAGACCCCGGCTATCCGACGCCAGGCGATTTCACCTACCCCTCATCGCAGGTGGCCTC
>NZ_ML123044.1:1514701-1524509 GCF_003846175.1 Streptomyces sp. ADI95-17
GTGCAGTTGTCGCCGTCCGCTGACCCGTCCGCCCGTCCGTCTTGCGTTCCCTGCTGCGCGGCGGGAGGGGGAGGGGGAGGGTCAATCTTTACCGAAGCGGGGGCCACCGAGTTTTCCGAGGCCTGCGACACGGCCGCGGGTGAGAGCGTAAGGGCGGCGGCTCCGAGCAGGGGGCACGTCAGTAGTGCGATGGTTCGCTTTGCGCGCATAGCTGTCTTCCCTTTCGCGACTGGTAGGCGCCGACGGCACCCAGCCTTCGGCCGGGAGCATCGCTAGCTCCGCTGGACCGGAGAACTGGAATCTAGACTCTGCGCTGGGCACCATTCGGGCCGATGAATGCGCCCTCTGGCGCGACGCCATTTTCTCTGCTCGCTGGTACTGCTGCAGTTATGGCGTTCGTAAGTTCGACCGTATCGAGCGAAGAGTGATATGTCTACTTATGCCCCAGCGCCCTGAATGGACTTCCAATCTTGGCTCGCAGCAGCCATCGCAGCAGGTGAGAGGCATACCGGACCAAGAGCGAGGGCTCACTCAAGTCGCTTCCGGACCAAGCGGTCCGCGGGCCATCCGAGGCCGTCGAAGGGCAGCCCACGACGACCAACGACGACCGTTCGGTCATCGGCCAGTGCTGCACCGATGTCGATCACCTGAGGTCGCTCCTGAGCTGCACCACCTCCTGGCGGCATGTCACTGCGGCGTGAGGTCGCCGAGGATCTGGAGGGACGGCCCCGTGCCGGACGCGCAGGTGACACGCCGTTCATCCGACGGGAAGTGACATGGGGTCAACAAAGACCCTGGCCTACCGCCCTATCTGGTACTCAAATTCAAGAATCACAACGACATCCAGACTCTGCAATTCATTTTGGAGCATGGGGAGTTGCAGATGGACGGAACTGTCTACGCGGACGGTGGGGACCCCTATCCCTACCCATGTCACTACAAACGCACTTCTGTCGATCCTGAGGCCATGGATCGCCGGTAGCGGTCGCCACTCACTGGCGGCCCTCCCGCCACACTCGGGTGAGCCGGACCGCGACCGGACACGGCGCGCGCCGGCAGGCGGCGCACACGCAGGTGTGACCGAGGAGCGAACCATTCCCACGCCCGCTCATACAGGCGTACTTCCTCGTCGTTGGTGAACCACAGTTCCTCCTCCCCGAGTGGCTGCATGACGGGCGGCGCAATCGGGCGCAATGAACCTGCCCCCTCCGGGCACCGGTGACGGGCTGCGGCCCAGGGGTGGACTTGTCACAGGTAGAGCTGTCGCTCGCAGGCCCGGCAGAAGGTCTTGCCGTGGCGACTCACGGTCCGCCGGTGCTCGCACACCGCCGTCCCGGGCCCGTCCGAGGGCGCATGAGTGGGCACGGCGAGCGCCGCCGCCTGCATGGCGCGGCCGCCGGCCCCGTCCCGACCGTGCGCCTGGGCCCGCACTATGGCGTCGAGTTCCACCAGGCATGGGCCGCACGCGTACACGTCGCCCGTCGCGCCGGGGGTTTTCACGGAGCCGACCCACAGCACGCGCACGCCATCGCGTCGGCAGTACAGCCAACAGGCGCCCGTCCCCCATGGGTTGCCGTCATCGGTCTGCGCGACGAGCGGCCACACATCCCGCCACGGCCGTCCGGCAGCGGGGGCGAGCATCACGACGCACCTCCGCACACCAACGGCCGCAGCACCGCGTAGTCGCCGAAGTTCCGGCGGTAGCGTCGGTGCCCCGTCTCCTGCGTGTGCCTGCGCTGCCACTCCTCCACCGGTCCGGGGTCGTTGTACGCACCCGACTCCACGCCGCACTCGATCTCGTCGCCGGACACACAACGGGCCTCGTACTCCGGTTCCGCCGTCGCGTCCTGCTCGACGGAGAACGGAACGTAGCGGAACACCCGCCGGGTCACCGCGCCGCCTCCTGCCGGCGTCCGGCGCCCCGGAGCCGGAGCGCGGCGGCGAGCGCGTGGGCCGTCGCCACGTTGCAGCGCCCCAGGTCGATCAGCACGCGCGGGACGGCCCCGGCACAGGAGACGGCGTCGAGGGACAGGGACGGCAGCTTCACCCCCACCGCCTTGAGCGCGTCGCTCAGTTCGTCGCGCGCCCGCTCGGCGTCCCCGATCCCGTTTCCCGCCGCCTGCCGCCCGTTGTCTTTCGTCGCCATGTCTGCCACTCCGTACGCCATTGACCCTTCGGCCCCACTGCTCTGCGTAACTCCTTGCTCACACCATGGCTTGGAACCACGCACGCTCGATAGATCTGGACCCATTCCAACGCAGGCGGAATACCAGGGAGTTGAACAGGTGAGCGAAGGCGCTGACCAGGCACGGGAGCCCGCGAACGGTGCCGTGTACTTCGGCGAGGAGACCAAAGCACTGCGTGAAGCCCTGGTGCTCTCGCAGGAACAGTTCGCGGACAAGCTGCACTACCGACAGGCACAGGTCAGCAAGGTCGAGAACGGCGCCGTGCTCGCGTCGGGCCCCTTCGCGGAGGCCATGGATCGCGTGGCCGGAACGCCCGGCGTGTACGCCCGGCTGCGCGCCAAGCTGAGCAAGCAGGGGCATCCCGAATGGTTCGTGCCGTACATCACCCTTGAGGAGTCCGCGAGCGGGATCACTGACTACTCGTGCACGTTTCTCATGGGCCTGTTGCAGACGCCGGAGTACGCGAGGGCCGTCATCCGCGCCGCCTTCCCTCGCGAGACGGCGGAGCAAATCGAACGGCGCGTCGAGCTGCGCATCAGGCGGCAGGTCGTCATAGAACGCGACGAACCGCCGCTCCTGTGGGTGGTGATCCATGAAGCCGTTCTGCGCGCATGCGTCGGCGGCCGGGCCGTCATGATCGGGCAGCTTGAGCACCTGATCGCGCAGATGACATCACCCCACGTCACGGTCCAAGTACTGCCCTACAAAGCGGGTGCCGCGCCCAGCCACCTGCCGTTTACGCTGCTCTCGTTGAACGACACCCCCCACGCGGTCTACGCCGAGACTCCCACCCATGGCGGACAGGTGGACGACACCTCTAGCGTGGTGGCGACAGCCGTCAGCATGTTCGACCGGCTTCGCATGGCGGCGCTGTCCGAGGAAGAGTCACTGACCCTGATTCGCAAGATCATGGAGGATCACGCCACATGAGCAGCACGCCCGACCCTCGGTCCATACGGTGGGTCAAGAGCACCTACAGCGGCGGTGAGGGGCAGTGCGTCGAGTGGGCGCCCGACCACGCGCACGCGACCGGTGAGTTCCTGATCCGTGACAGCAAGACGCCGGACGGCCCGCACCTGACCCTGACGAACGAGGGGTTCACCGGTCTCGTGGAGTTCGCCAAGCACCACGGATGACCGGCCCCGAGTATCCGGCCCTCGCCCCACCACCCCCACCGGCGCGCGAGGTGGTGGGGCGGGAGGCAGCGGCTGAAGTGGCGTGGCTCGTAGGCTGTCAGTCTGCGGTCACGCCCAGGTGAGGCGTTGCCCGTCGGGGCCGACGTGCAGCCGCATGCGGTCGGGCGACGGCTGACCGTCCGTCTGCCACTGCGAGACACGCTCGGTGATCTCGTCCCACAGACGCACCGGGCCGCCCTGCCGAACCATCCATCGTCCGCCGTCCCGGAAGAGGAACGCCCAGGATCCGGCGTTCACGTCGATCACGAGGTGTTCCGTCCGGCCGTCACGTTCCAGCGTGAGCCGCTGCGCGCGGGGCGCGGCGAACTGTGCGACGAAACGGGCCGTCCAGTCGTCGAGCGCGTCCGCGCCCAGCTCGGCGGGCACCGCGTCGCCCTCGCCGAGGTTCGGCAGGATGCCCAGTGGGGGCGGAAGATGGGGCCGGGCGAGCATGAACGAGACCTGTCCGCCGAGAACCGGGCCGTCGGCCGTGCCGTCGGCGGCGACGGTGAGCCGTACGAGTTCGGATGCGTGCATCCACCCGCCGACCGTGACCAGGATCTCGCCGCCCGGCCGGGTCTGTGCGAGCCAGTCGGCCGGCACGGTGCGCACCGCGCACGTAGCGATCACGCGGTCGTACGGGCCCCCTTCCTCGTAGCCCGCCAGGCCGTCACCGACCACACGGAAAGGCCAGTACCCGGCCCCCGCGAGGGCCGTTCCCGCGCGGGCGGACACCTCGGCATCGACCTCGACCGTGGTCACGTCGTCCTCGCCGACGACATGGCAGAGCAGCGCGGTCGAGTAGCCCGTGCCCGTACCGATCTCAAGCACGCGCGCCCCCTTGGACACCCGCAGGTCTTCGAGCATCCGCACGACCAGGCTCGGCAGGGTCGAAGACGACGAGGGGGCCGAGGCGATGCGCCCCTCGACCTGGTCGGGGAAAACACCACCGGCCACCTGCGTCACGAGGGTGTCGTCCTGGTAGATCCGGGTGAGTCCTCCCGGGGAGCCCCCGCATGCCGGGCGGTACCAGCCGCCGTCTTCGTACTCGAACCAGCCGTGCGCGAGAAATGCCTCGCGGGGCACCGTCATGACAGCCGATTCCCACTCCGGGGTGCGCAGAGTGCCGGAGTCCGACAGACGCCGCGCGAGATCGGCGCGCAGGCCCTTCGAGGTCAGGAGGTCAGTCATGGCGGCTCGCTCCGTTCTCCAGCAGGTCCGCGATTGCGGCGGTGATCGGCAGTCCGGCCGCGTCTTCGAGCCACGCCCATTGGCCGTTAGGGTTGCACTCCAGAAACCACCAAGCGCCGTCGCCGGTCACGGCGAAGTCGAAGGCTCCGAAGTCCAGCCCGAATTCGGTGAGGAAGCACACCAGTGCCTCACGCGTCTCCTCCGGGCAGGCGACCGGCTCGTAGGCGAGGTTCCGGTACTCGGATCTCCAGTCCACGACCCCCGGCGGCCCGGTGATCCGGGCGCTGAACACCCGCTCACCGACCACGACCGCCCGCACGTCCGCCACCTTGGGCACCCGCGCCTGGAACAGGTGCGCGCTACGGCTCACCGCGCCGTCGATCTCGCCGGCCTCGACCTGGGCGGCCCAGATCCCGGCAGGCTCACCCTCGACGTCGTAAGCCCCCGCGTGCAGGGGCTTGTAGATCGTGGGCTGTCCTGCGCAGAACTGCGCGGCATCCCCCGGGTCATTGGTGATCAGGGTGGCCGGGACAGTGAGTCCTGCCCGGGTCGCCGCGTCCAACTGCGCGGGCTTGTACTCCGCCCGCGCGATGGCCTGCGGATGACTCAGGTACAGGCACCCCGGCAGCGCGCCCAACACGCCGCCCAGTCCGCGCCGGTTCTCCTGTGCGGCGAACCGGGCCGCCTGTGCACCGCCGTCCGTCCGGCAGGGGCTCGGCCGACGGTGGTACAGGGCACGCACGGCGGAGAGGTGGGCCGTACGCTCCCCGACCGTCAGTCTCCCGGCCCATCCCCCTTCACCGATGTGTGCGGCAAGCACGGCAGGTGCGGGGAAGTCACGCCCCGGGTCGAACCGGACGACGGGCACCCGGCGGCGGTTCAGTTCCGCGATGACCAGATCAGCGGTCGCGTCCTCGCGCTCCGTGCAGACCAGCACCGGGCGTCCGTCCATGGCGCTGCTCCCTAGTCCTGCGTCGCGTCGTGGCCGGAGTCGGCGTCCATCTTGCCGTCCTTGCCGACCTGAGTGGGCGGGTAGGTGTTCACGCTTGTGCCGTGCTTGCCGAGTTCGGCCGGTGTCATCGCCCCGTCCTCCCCGACCCACCGGCCGGTCTGCGTGGCCGGGTCGACGCCCGCGTACCGCCACGGCGAGGGAGAGCCGTTGCGCAGCGGAACCATTCGGCGCAGCCCCCACGGGGTCTGCGCGGCGGTCTCCGTACCTTCGAGGCTCGTTCGCAAGTTTTCTCCTCAGCCGTTTCCTACGGTGATGTCGTGCAGGGCTCGCCGGGAACGTCGTACGTCTTCGACTCCCCGAGGGGAACCTGCTGTTGGCAGTGGTCGCCCCTCACTGGCGACCCTCCCGCCACACTCGGGTGAGCCGGACCGCGACCGGGCACGGCGCGCACCGGCAGGCGGCGCATACGCAGGTGTGACCGAGGAGCGCGCGGTACGCCGTTTCTCCGCGCGGGCGGACGGCCTTCGTCAGGGGAATCACGTCGGCATGTCCCTCCGACAGGGATGGGGAACCAACGAATGGTGGACCGAATACGTCGAGTCCGCTGACTGCGTGCTCACGGTGGATCAGTACCGGGTCCGGGGCGCGGGAGAGTGGCCGGTCCGCGCCGGGATCATGTGTCCGTAAGGCCATGACCAGCAGGTTAGGAGCTCGGGAGAATCAGTGTGTGCCGCGATTCGCGAATATTCCCCGGCTGCCAGGCACGATTCGCGAGGATGCTCACGAGAGATTCAGTTGAGCCCGTGCCCGTGCGATCAGCCGGTGCGCGCTGGTCCCGTACACGGCTGATTCCGCGAGGCTGTTCCACACCCGTCGGTACACACCAGTGCTCTCCGGGTCGTCGATCCAGAGTTCGGCGTGCCAGTCCTCGACAATGGCCAGCCGGTCGTCATACAGCCAGAACCCCGGCCCCGGCGGGATGGTCACCCGCGCGCCGAGCGGGACGATGCCGAGCCGGACGGTGTCCAGTCCGATCGCGCCGACGAGTCGGTCGAGCTGGGCGGAGAGCACCTCGGGAGGGCACACTCCGGCGTGAAGAGCGGCCTCCCACATGACGATGTCGAATGTTCGGCCCGACCGATAAAGCAGGTCCTGGCGCTGCATGCGGGCCCGCACCGCCGCTTCGATGTCGCGCGGCGACTGGTAGAGCGCGGCGAACCCGGTGAAGACGTGCCGGGCGTAGTCCGGGGTCTGAAGCATTCCGACAACCATCGCCCCCTGCCACGCCCGCAGTTCGGATGAACGCTCGTACTCGACGGTGAGGGTGTCCTGCACCGGGCGATGACCAGCGCTCAGCTGGCGGCGCCAAGAGCGGGTGCGGGTCTCCAGACCCTGGACGTGGGCGTGGAGCTCCTCAGCGGTCTCGGGGTGCCCCGTGCCCACGGCCCACGCTGTGAGGTCGTCCGGGGTGGCCGTCTGCCGGCCGGTCTCCAGCTTGGAAACCTTGGCCTGTGGCCACCCCAACTCGGCCGCCAGTGCTCGTTGCGTCGTCGTACCACGCAGCTCGCGGAGCCGACGGCCGAGCGCCTCACGGGCGTGCTGGAAGTCAGTGCTCACACGGCGAAGCTACCTCTGCACCTGGTCGTAGGGCACGGCGTGGTGCCAGGCGGCCTCGCGGACCTGCGCGTATCGCAGGACATCCACGGGGTTGGTGATCAGCTCGACCCCGGTCATCTCGTCAGCGTCGTTGTGGTGGAGCAGGGCGACAACTCGGCTGTCGAAGATCCAGAAGTCCTTCTGCAGCAACTTGAGTTCGTCGGCCCTGCTGCGGGGCAGCACGCGGATGTTCTCGCCCACCGCAGTGTTGCGACGGGCGTTGTCGAGGAGGTAGCGCTGCCCGGGGGTGGGCGGCTCGTCGAGAATGCGGACGCGTTCGAACCGCTTGCCGAGCGCGGACTGATCGCGCCGTCCGGCGCACCACGGGTCGTCGAGGTCCCAGTCGACGTGGCCCTCGGCGAGGAACTGCCGATAGGTGTCGGTCTCCTCGTCCGAGGCGTAGCGACAGCGTGTCTCCAGCCTCCAAGCCGAGTGCTTCAGCTTGGCGAACATGCCTCCGAACGCGTCGAAGGTGATGAACTGGGGCACGTGCACAGGCTCCTTGGGACCGAAGTTGGCGAGCAGTTCGCGCGGGACGGTGACAGCACCCTCTTCGGGGGCGAGGTTGTCGAGCTGGTCGAGTTCGGCTGCGTCAGTGACACGGTCACCCTGAACGACGTATCGATCGGTGCCCGGGATCTCGTACAGAGTCGGGCATCCGTCGTTGCCCGAGTTGGTGCCGACCTTGCGCAGCTTTCGAGCCATGGTGTCCTCCTGTGGCTGGTGATCTGCTGCGCACCGTAGCCGCGCGCGTCAGCGGCACAACAGGGCGCCGGACTCCCCCGTCAGGCCGGTTCGAGCTCGCGGCAGGGCCTGCACAGGCCGTCGCGGAACGCCTCGGGCCTCCCGGGCGCACCGCACTCGGTGCACTCGACCATCAGGCGGCGTACGGGAGTTGCCTGCGTGGCGGGGGTCGTGGCGGGCAGGCGGGGCGGGAGCTTGTCGTGGAGGCGGCGGCGGACGAAGCCGAAGGGTGAGTCGACGGACGCAGGAAGCCCGGCGGTGAGGGCGTGCGTCAGGTAGTCGGCGTCCACACCGCGCGCGAACCACTCGGCAGCCGCCTGCTCCAGCGCCGCGCAGTCCGCTGCGGAGAGGGCCAGGCGGGAGTCGGTACGGCCGAGGCGGGCCAGGGCGGCGAAGGCAGGAGAAAGCCCCGGCCGGGACTGCGGCTGCGGCTGCGGCTGCGCAGTGCGCTGCTGCGGTACCACCAAGGCGGGTGGCTGCGCCGGTACGGGTACGGGCGCTGGCGCAGGCTCGGGCTCGGGTGCTTCGCCCGGGGCAGGCACGACTTTCTCCGTGGCCTCCTGCGGTGCGGGGTGGTGTTCCTCGGCGGCCAGGAAGGCGGTCCACCACTCGTTGTCATGGGCGGTGCGGGACCAGAACGTACGGGTCACCCAGCGGACCTGGTCGCCCTCGCCGCTCAGGCAGCGGACGTGTCGCAGGTGGCCCGCCACACCCAGGGCCCGCAGCGCGCTGCCGACGGCCATCTGTCCGTACAACGGCTGGCTCCTGGCCAGCGACTTGATGTCCATCGCCGCACCCTCGGGCAGCGCGTCCACGTAACCGGCGATGTGCCGCTCGCGTTCGGGGAGGAGCGTGAAGTCGCCCTCGCCGTCGTGGCGTTGCTTCGGTACGGAGCGCTTTCCGTAGCCGGGCTTGGCCTTCGGGTGGGCGCGCGAGGATGCGGGCGCGCGCAGGGCAGGGCTAAGGTTTGGGGCAGCCACGGGATCGCCTCTGATTCGATCTTGGGGTCAGACCCCGGCCGGTGCTGAGAACACCGCGTCGGGGTCGTTACGTTGGGCACCGTAAGCAGCCGCGACTCGCCGCCGCAAGTTGGTCACGACTAGTCATACTTGCTGGCCGTGACGGGTCGGGGAGGGTGGGAGGGTTTCCCCAAACCCCTTCATCTACCCCCAGGTTGTACGGCATCGCTCGAATCCCGACGTCCGGATCCCGGCTCCCGAAGCCCGAAGCTCAAGTCCCGGATCCGGACCTCTCCGCGTACCCACGAAAGAGTGAACGGGCCGTCCCGGAGCTCGAAACCCGGCTTCCGAAACCCGGGGTCCGGAACCCGAGCTTCGGGAGTCGGGCTTCGGGCCCGCCCAGGGCGGGCACTAGGACAGAATCTGTCCGATATCGGTCCTACGGTGTGCCGTGCAACGACGCCTTCAACCGAGCACCCACCCCGAGGAACACGCCATGGACTTCGTCTCGATCCGCATCATCACCGCCGACGTCGCGCGCCTCGTCGCGTTCTACGAGCGGATCACCGGGGTCCAGGCCGACCGGGCCACCGAGGACTTCGCGGAACTGCGCCTGCCCCATGCCACGCTCGCGATCGGCAGCGAACGCACCGTGCCGCTGTTCGCCCCCGGCTCGGCCCGGCCTGCGGCGAACAGCAGCGTCATCATCGAGTTTCTCGTCGACGACGTGGACCGCATCCACCGGAACCTGACCGGGTTCGTCGCCGAGTTCGTCAAGGAGCCGACGACCATGCCGTGGGGGAACCGGGCGCTGCTCTTCCGCGACCCCGACGGGAACCTCGTCAACTTCTTCACGCCCGTCACTCCGGAGGCTGTCGCGAGGTTCACCCCGCGCCACGCCTCGTAGTCACTCGGTCCCCTCCCCCAGGCCCTCCCCCAGGCCCT
>NZ_ML123044.1:1524534-1599473 GCF_003846175.1 Streptomyces sp. ADI95-17
CAGGCCCTCCCCCAGGCCCTCCCCCAGCCCCTCGGCCAGCACCTCCACCAGGTGCCGTGCCCGTACGCCGCCCAGCTGTTCCAGTTGGGTCCGGCAGGAGAAGCCGTCGGCCAGGACGTCGGTGCCCGGCTCGGCCGCCCGTACCGAGGGCAGCAGGCTCTCCTCCGCGCAGGCCACCGACACGTCCCAGTGGCCGCGTTCGAAGCCGAAGTTCCCGGCCAGGCCGCAACAGCCGCCGCTCAACTCGCCCGTCAGTCCCGCTCGTTCGCGCAGTCGGCGTTCTGCCGCGTCGCCCAGGACGGCGTGCTGGTGGCAGTGGGTCTGGCCGGTGACCGGGCGGTCCAGGCGGGGTGGCTGCCAGTCGGGGGCGTACTCCTCCAGGTATTGGGCCAAGGTCCGGACGGACGACGCCAGTTCGGCGGCCCTCGGGTCGTCGGGGAGGAGTTCGGGCAGGTCGGTACGGAGGGTGGCGGCGCAGCTCGGTTCGAGGACGACCAAGGGTGTGCCGAGCGTGCCGCCCAGCCGGTCCAGGGTGCGGCGCATGACCTTGCGGGCCTTGCCGAGCTGGCCCGTCGATACGTAGGTGAGGCCGCAGCACAGCCCGCGCCCGGCGGGGATCGTGTGACGGCCCGCCGATTCCAGGACCCGTACCGCCGCCCGGCCCACCTCGGGCGAGAGGTGTTCGGTGAAGGTGTCGGGCCAGACCATGGCCACCTCGTCGTTCGAGAAGATGAATGTGCCCTTGCCCCAGCGCCGGTTCAGCCACCGGGTGAACGTCTCCCGCGCCAGGACCGGAATCTCGCGCTCCGGTGCGATGCCCGCCAGCCGCTTGGTGAGGGCGGCGAGGAGGCGGACCCTGGCCAGGGCGTTGAGGGCGGGCGCGAAGCGGGACGCCAGGCGCAGCCATGTCGGCAGCCGGCCCATCGTGTAGTGGGAGGCCGGGCGCAGCCGTCGCCGGTAGTGGTGGTGCAGGAACTCCGCCTTGTACGTGGCCATGTCGACGCCCACCGGGCAGTCGGTGCGGCAGCCCTTGCAGGACAGGCAGAGGTCCAGCGCGTCCCGTACCTCCGTCGACCGCCAGCCGCCCGTGATCACCCCAGCCGTGTCGCCCGTGTCGCCCGCATCGCCCGCATCGCCCGCGAGCATCTCGTGCAGCAGCCGGGCGCGGCCCCGGGTGGAGTGGGCCTCCTCGCCGGTCGCCCGGAACGACGGGCACATCACGCCGGTGCCCGCCGGCTCCGCCGTACGGCATTTCGCGACGCCCACGCACCGCCGCACCGCCGCCGAGAAGTCGCCGCCGTCATGCGGGTAGCCGAACTCGACGTCCACCGGGCGCTTCGGCAGCACCTCGAAGCGGAGGTTCTCGTCGAGCCGGGCGGGGCGGGCGAGGATGCCGGGGTTCATGCCGCCGTCCGGGTCCCAGATGTCCTTGAAGCGGGCGAAGAGGGCGAAGAGTTCGTCCCCGTACATGCGCGGGAGCAGTTCGGCGCGGGCCTGGCCGTCGCCGTGTTCGCCGCTCAGTGAGCCGCCGTGCGCGACGACCAGGTCCGCGAGCTCCTCGGAGAAGCGGCGGAAGCGGGCGACGCCCGGCGGGCTCAGTAGGTCGAAGTCGATGCGGACATGGATGCAGCCGTCGCCGAAGTGCCCGTACGGGGTGCCGCGCAGGCCGTGTTCGGCGAGCAGAGCACGGAAGTCGCGGAGGTACGGGCCGAGGCGGCCGGGCGGTACGGCGCAGTCCTCCCAGCCGGGCCAGGCCTCGGTGCCGTCCGGCATCCGGGTCGCGGTGCCCGCGGCGTCCTCGCGGATGCGCCACAGGGCCCGTTGTCCGGCGGGGTCGGTGACGACGGTGTCGTCCAGGGCGTCGGCCGCCCGCAGGATGCGCTCGGCGTGCGCCCGCGCCTCGGCGGGGGTGGCGCCGCCCGTCTCGGCGAAGAGCCAGGCACCGCCGCGCGGCAGCCCGGCCGGTGCCCGTACGAGGTCGGCGGCCATGCCCTCGACGGTGAGCGGGTGGTGCGGCAGCAGGCCGGGGGCCGCTTCGGCGGCGGCGGCCTCGTCGGCGTAGCCGAGTACGGCGAGCGCGCGGGCCGCCGGCGCCTCGACCAGTCGTACGGTCGCCTCCGTCACCACGCCGAGCGTTCCCTCGCTGCCGCAGAAGGCGCGGGCGAGGTCGGTCCCGCGTTCGGGCAGGAGGGCGTCCAGGGCGTAACCGGAGATGCGGCGCGGGAGCTCGGGGAATCCGGTGCGCAGCGGGGCGAGGTGGGTGCGGATGAGTTCGGGGAGGCCGGTCAGTGCCTCGGGGACGGTGCCCCTGGTCAGGCGCAGGGTGTCGCCGCCGTAGCGGGTCACGGTCAGGGCGTGCGTGTTGTCGGCGGTGGTGCCCCAGGCGACCGAGTGCGCGCCGCAGGAGTTGTTGCCGATCATGCCGCCCAGCGTGCAGCGGCTGTGCGTGGACGGGTCGGGGCCGAAGGTGAGGCCGTGCGGGGCGGCGGCGGTGCGCAGCTCGTCCAGGATCACGCCCGGCTGGACGACGGCGGTGCGGGCGACCGGGTCCAGCTCGACGATCTTCCGCAGGTGCCGGGTGAGATCGAGCACGATGCCGGTGCCGGTGGCCTGCCCCGCGATGGAGGTGCCGCCGCCGCGCGGCACCACGGGCACGCCGTGCGCGCGGCAGACCGCGAGCGCGGCGGCCACGTCGTCGGCGTCGCGCGGGGTGACGACGCCGATCGGTACGCGGCGGTAGTTGGAGGCGTCCATCGTCGTCAACGCCCGGGCGGTGGCACCGAGGTCGACCTCGCCACGGACCGCGGTGCGCAGGGCCTGTGCGAGTTCGGCGCGTTCCGTCGGATTCTGGGGTGCGGCCATGCGGCCCAGGATGCCGTTGATCGGGCCAATCGGTCGCTCGGCGCTGCACGTTTCCCCCGAATACGCCAATACGTCGGCATACGTCGGACGCGTAGTCACATACGTAACAGAGAACGCCACAAGGTCTTCCCAAAGGGAGCGTCAATTCTCATATAGTGACCAGGACTTACCTTGGAATTGTCAGCTCCAGTTACCACGCCCCGTCCCACTGTTCCGAACTGTCCCGATCTGAGCGGTTCGGTTCGCCCCGCTTGCCCGATCCGTCCGTACCCGTCCGCTCCCAAGGACTCCCTTTGAGCCCCTCATCTCGGCCGACCGCAGTGGCCCTGCTGATATCGCTGGCCGTCACCGGATCCCTGTGTCTGTGGGCGGTCGCCGCGGCCCCCGACTCGGCACGGCCCGAGCTGGCCTGGGGGGCGGGGGCCGGCGCCGTACTGCTGTCCGCCGCCGTCGCCGTCGCCGTCCGTGCCCGCGCCGAGGCGAACCGTCTGCGCGCCCGGCTCGCCTCGGAGACCCAGCGGTTCACCGGCGAGATCAGCCGCCTCGTCTCCACCTCCGCGGCCGAGGGCCAGCGGTTCACCGCCGAGACCGCCCGGATCAAGTCCGCCGCGGCGACCGAGACGGCACGGCTCAGGGCCGCGGCCGAGGCCGAGACGGCACGGATCACCGCGCAGGCCGCCGCCGAGACCGAACGTCTCACCGCCGACAACAAGCGGCTCACCGCCCGCGCGACCCGCAGCGAGACCGAGCGTTCCGCCGCGGTCGCCGCCTGCGCCAACGCCGCGGGCCGGATGCAGGCCCTGTCCACCAGCATGCTCGCCGACCTGCGCGAGATGGAGCACCGGCACGCCTCCGAGGACGTGCTCGGCGACCTGCTCCACCTCGACCACCGCACCGCCCAGGCGGGCCGGCTCGCCGACTCCATCGCCGTGCTGACCGGTGCCCGCTCCGGGCGGCGCTGGGCGAAGCCGATCGTGATGGAGTCGATCCTGCGCGGCGCGATGGGCCGGATCAGCGGCTACCAGCGGGTGCGGCTCCACTCGACCAGTGATGTCGCGGTCGCCGGGCACGCCGCCGAGGGCGTCATGCACGCGCTCGCCGAACTCCTCGACAACGCCGCCAACTTCTCGCCGCCCACGGCCGAGGTCCATGTGTACGTCGAGGAGGTGCCGGCCGGCATCGTCCTGACCGTCGAGGACAGCGGCCTGGTCATGAGCGACGTGCAGCTGCGCCGCGCCGAGCGCGCCGTATCGGCCGACGTCCAGGACCTGACGGGACTGTCCGGCACCCGGCTCGGCCTCGCCGTCGTCGGCCGGCTGGCCCGCAAGCACGGTCTGACCGTCTCGTTCCGGCCGTCCGCGCGCGGTGGCACGGGCGCCCTGATGATGCTCCCTCAGGAGCTCCTCACCCGGGCCTCCGCACCGGCCCCGGTCCCGGCGTCCCGGCCGGCCCCCGAGCCGGAGCCCGCGCACGGCAACGCGTCGGCGGTCCGGCCGGCCGCCCCGCAGGCGACCGCCACCACGGCCACCGCCACCACCACCACGGCCGCCACGCCGACCGCCACGGCCGACGCACAGCAGCCGCAGCACTCCCAGCAGCCGCAGCACACTCAGCACTCCCCTTACGCCCCGTACGCCACAGAGCCGGCCGACCCCGCCCCGGCGAACCCCTCGGCCACCCCCGCCGAGGACTCCCCCGCCTCCGAGACCACCGGCAACCTGCCCCGGTTCGGCGAGAGCGGGCTGCCCAAGCGCCCCCGCGGCCGTACCCTCGCCGCCGCCGAGGCCCGCGCCGCCGCCCACACCGACAGCGCCGCGGCCCCCCGGCCCCGCACCTCCGATCCCAAGGAACAGGCAGCCCGCTTCAGCAGCTTCCGACAGGCTGTTCGGGCCAATTCCCCGCACCCGGAAGAAGGCAACACCCGATGACCGCGACCACCGACGAGAAGCTCAACTGGCTGCTGGAGGGGCTCCTGGAGCGCACCCCCGGCACTCGTCATGCCCTCGTCCTTTCCAGGGACGGGCTCAAGCTGTGCCGTACCCCCGAGCTCTCCGTCGACCAGGCAGACCAGCTGGCCGCGATCTCGGCCGGCATCCAGAGCCTGTCGCACGGCGCGTCCGTCGAGTTCGGTGACGGCACCGGCGGCGTACGGTCCGCGATGGCCGAGTTCTACGGCGGCGTGCTGTTCATCGTCGAGGCGGGCGCGGGCGCCCATCTCGCCGTCGTCGCCTCCGAGGAATCCGACGTCGGCCTCATCGGCCACAACATGAGCGAGCTCGTCGAGCAGCTCGGCGAGCACCTCAGTGCCCCGCCGCGCTCCCCCTCGGCCTCCGAGGTCACCACTGCCGACGCGAACGCGGCCGTATGACCCGCCCCCGCCGCCCCGGCCGGGACGACGATCCGGACCGGCTGTACACCCTCACCGGAGGGCGCAGCCGGTCCGACTCGGACGCGTTCGACCTGGTGACGCTGGTGGTGTCCGAGTGCGAGCCGACCCCCGGCATGCAGTCGGAGCACGCCACGATCCTGCGGATGTGCCAACTGCCCACCGCGGTCGTGGAGATCTCGGCGGCCCTCGGCCTGCCCGTCAGCATCGTCCGGATCATGCTGTCCGACCTGCTGGACACCGGACGGATCAGCGCCCGTCACCCCCGTACTGCCCGTGTCGCGGACCGGCTCCCCGACCCCGACATCCTGGAACAGGTGCTCGTTGGACTCCGCAACCTCTGACCGTGCCGCCCTGCAGGCGACGGCCGACAACGGACTGAAGATCGTCGTCGTCGGCGGCTTCGGGGTCGGCAAGACCACCATGGTCCGCTCCGTCAGCGAGATCCGTCCGCTGAACACCGAAGAGACCATGACCCGCGCGGGCGAGGCCGTCGACCACCTCGACGGTGTGCAGTCGAAGACGTCCACCACCGTCGCCTTCGACTTCGGCCGGATCTCGCTCGACGAGCGCTCCGTGCTGTACCTCTTCGGCGCCCCCGGCCAGGAGCGCTTCTGGTTCCTGTGGGACCGGCTGTTCTCCGGCACGCTCGGCGCCGTCGTGCTCGTCGACACCCGCCGGCTCGCCGACTCCTGGTACGCGATCGACCGGCTGGAGCACCACGGCACGCCGTTCATCGTGGCGTGCAACGACTTCGGCGGCCCGCTCCACACCGAGCAGCAGATACGCGAGGCGCTCGCCCTCTCGGACGACGTGCCGCTGGTGGAGTGCGACGCCCGGGACCGTTCGTCCAGCAAGTACGTACTGATCACGCTGGTCGAGTACCTCCACGCCCTCTCGCAGCGCGGGGCCGGTGCCCGGTCCGGCGCCCTCGACACCGCCCCGTCCGCCGCCGCCCGTACGGGGCTCGCGCCGGCGAAGACCCCGGAGCCCACCCCGTGACCCAGCCCCCGGCGCCGCCCTCCGGCTGCCCCGTCTCCCAGGGCCGCGTGCCGCTGTCCGGCCCCCGGTTCCAGACCGACCCGACCCGGCTCTACCGGGAGATGCGCCGCGACCACGGGGCCGTGGCCCCGGTCGTCCTCGACGGCGACATCCCCGCCTGGCTCGTGCTCGGCTACCGCGAACTGCACCAGGTCACCGCCGACCCGGTGCTGTTCAGCCGCGACTCGGACCTGTGGAACCAGTGGGACCGGATCCCCGACGACTGGCCGCTGCTCCCGATGATCGGCCGCAAGCAGCCGTCGATCCTGTACACGGTCGGCCCCCGGCACACCGAGCGCGCCGCGATGATCAGCAACGCGCTGGAGGCCGTCGACCCGTTCGCGCTGAAGCGGTACGCGGAGGAGTTCGCCGACGACCTCATCGACCGGTTCTGCGCCACCGGCGGCGCCGAGATCATCGCCGAGTACGCGATGCTGCTGCCCGCCCTCGTCCTGGCGAAGATCTACGGCTTCAGCGACACCATCGGCCATGCGCTCGTCGGCTCGCTCAACGACATGATCGACGGCCGGGAGCGGGCCCTGGCGGGCCAGCAGCACCTGGCCTCGTCCATGTTCCAGCTGCTGGCCGACAAGCACGCCGAGCCCGGCGACGACGTCGCCTCGCGGATGCTCGCCGACCGCGGCGGCTTCACGGACGAGGAGGTGGCCCAGGACCTGATGGTCATGATGGCCGCCGGCCACCAGCCGACGGCCGACTGGATCGGCAACTCGCTGCGGCTGATGCTCACCGACGACCGGTTCGCCGCCTCCCTCTCGGGCGGCCGGCACAGCGTCGCCGAGGCCATGAACGAGGTCCTGTGGGAGGACACCCCGACGCAGAACGTCGCGGGGCGCTGGGCCTCGCGCGACACCCGTCTCGGCGGCCGCCACATCCAGGCGGGCGACCTGCTGCTGCTGGGCATCGCCGCCGCCAACGCCGACCCGCAGGTCCGCACCGACGGCTCCACCCTGACCGGTGGCAACAACGCGTTCCTCTCCTTCGGCCACGGCGAGCACCGCTGCCCGTTCACCGCCCAGGAGACCGCCGAGGTCATCGCCCGTACCGGCATCGAGGTACTGCTCGACCGGCTCCCGGACATCGACCTCGCCGTCCCCGCCGAACAGCTCACCCGGCGCCCGTCCCCGTGGCTGCGGGGGCTGACCGATCTGCCGTTGACCTTCACGCCCACCCTCGCCCTGGGACCCGCCGCGGGAACCGCCACCGGAGGCCAGAGATGACCCGGATCGCCCTCGACCCCTTCGTCGCCGACCTCGACGGCGAGAGCGCCCGGCTGCGGGCCGCGGGCCCGCTCGCAGAGGTGGAACTGCCCGGCGGGGTGCACTGCTACGCGGTCACCCACCACGCCGAGGCGCGGCAGCTGCTCACCGACAGCCGGATCGTGAAGGACATCGACGTCTGGAACGCCTGGCAGCGCGGCGAGATACCGATGGACTGGCCGCTGATCGGGCTCGCCAACCCGGGCCGCTCCATGCTGACGGTCGACGGCGCGGACCACCGCCGGCTGCGCACCCTGGTCGCCCAGGCGCTGACCGTGAAGCGGGTGGAGCGGCTACGGGCCGGCATCGAGGCGCTGACCACGGCGAGCCTGGACCGGCTGGCCGCGCTGCCGAAGGGCGAGCGGGTCGACCTGAAGGCGGAGTTCGCCTACCCGCTGCCGATGAACGTGATCAGCGAGCTGATGGGCGTGGACAGCGCGGACCACCCGCGGCTGAAGGAGCTGTTCGAGAAGTTCTTCTCGACGCAGACCCCGCCGGAAGAGGTCCCGCAGATGATGGCGGACCTCGGCGCGCTCTTCACGAAGATCGTCGACGGCAAGCGGGAGAACCCTGGCGACGACCTCACCAGCGCCCTGATCGCGGCCTCCGAGAACGGTGACCAGCTCACCGACGAGGAGATCGTCAACACCCTCCAGCTGATCATCGCGGCCGGTCACGAGACCACGATCAGTCTGATCGTGAACTCGGTCGTCGCGCTCCAGACCCACCCCGAGCAGCGCAAGCAGGTGCTGAGCGGGGAGGTGCCGTGGGAGAACGTGATCGAGGAGACGCTGCGCTGGAACACCCCCACGTCGCACGTCCTGATCCGGTTCGCCACCGAGGACGTCGAGGTGGGCGACAAGGTCCTGCCGAAGGGCGAGGCGCTGATCGTTTCCTTCGGCGCGCTCGGCCGCGACGAGGCGCAGCACGGTCCGACGGCCGGTGACTTCGACATCGCCCGCTCCCCCAACCGCCACATCGCGTTCGGCCACGGCCCGCACGTCTGTCCGGGTGCGGCGCTCTCCCGGCTGGAGGCGGGTGTGGCACTGCCCGCGCTGTACGAGCGGTTCCCGGAACTGGAGCTCGCGGTACCCGCGTCCGAGCTGCGGAACAAGCCGATCGTCACCCAGAACGACCTGCACGACCTGCCGGTGGAGCTGGGCTGAGCACCACTCCCGTACGCGGTCCACGGACCGGAGCGGGCGTCTCATCCGACGGACACGGTGCTCGGCCGTGTCCGTGAGGTACTACGCTCCGGTTCGTGGCCGATATCCAGATTCCCGCTGACATCAAGCCCGCCGACGGACGCTTCGGCGCCGGTCCTTCCAAGGTGCGGACGGAGGCGCTCGACGCGCTGGCCGCCACCGGCACGTCTCTTCTCGGTACGTCCCACCGCCAGGCCCCGGTCAAGAACCTGGTCGGCGCGGTGCGTCAGGGCGTGCGCGACCTCTTCTCCCTCCCCGAGGGCTACGAGGTGATCCTGGGCAACGGCGGCTCCACCGCCTTCTGGGACATCGCGACGCACGGGCTCATCGAGACGAAGTCCCAGCACCTCAACTTCGGCGAGTTCTCCTCGAAGTTCGCGAAGGCCGCCAAGCTCGCCCCGTGGCTGGCCGACCCGACCGTGATCGCCTCCGACCCGGGCACCCACCCGGACCCGCAGGCCGAGGCGGGCATCGACGTCTACGCCTTCACGCACAACGAGACCTCCACCGGTGTCGCCGCGCCGGTCAAGCGCGTCGCGGGCGCCGACGAGGGCTCCCTGGTCCTGGTGGACGCCACCTCCGGCGCGGGCGGCCTGCCGGTCGACATCGCCGAGACGGACGTCTACTACTTCGCCCCGCAGAAGTCCTTCGCCTCCGACGGCGGCCTGTGGATCGGTGTCTTCTCCCCGGCGGCCCTGGAGCGCGCCGCGCGCGTCCACGCCTCCGGCCGGCACATCCCGGAGTTCTTCTCGCTGCCGACGGCGATCGACAACTCCCTGAAGAACCAGACTTACAACACCCCCGCCCTGGCCACGCTGTTCCTGCTGAACGAGCAGCTGACCTGGATGAACACCCAGGGCGGCCTGGACTTCACCACCGGCCGCACGGCCGCCTCGGCGCAGAACCTGTACGGCTGGGCCGAGGAGTCGAAGTACGCGACCCCGTTCGTCACCGACCCGGCGAAGCGCTCGCAGGTCATCGGCACGATCGACTTCGCGGACGAGATCGACGCCGCCGCCGTCGCCAAGGTGCTGCGCGCCAACGGCATCGTCGACACCGAGCCGTACCGCAAGCTGGGCCGCAACCAGCTGCGTGTGGCGATGTTCCCGGCCATCGACCCGTCGGACGTCCAGGCGCTCACCGCCTGCATCGACTACGTGATCGAGAAGCTGTAACGCGTACTCGTACGAAGAAGGGCTCCGCGCCGGTGCGCGGGGCCCTTCGTCGTTCACTCGGTCGAGTGGCGGAACGGCTTTCGGGCACGGGCGATCGGACCGGCCTACGAGGGTGACCTCGACATCACTCCTTCAGGAGGGCCGCAATGTCCGCAGCAGCAGTCGAGCACCCCTGTGGCGGTGAGCTCGTCCGCGCCGGCCGCCCCCGCACCTGATCACCCGGCCGCTGCCACCAGCACCTCCCGGAGCCGGGCTATGCCCGGGGCCCACTCCTTGTCCCCCGCGTCGTCCCACAGCTCGCGCAGCTCCGAGTCCTCGCCCAGCACCGCGTCGAGGGCCTTCACCGCGAGGGGCCGCAGGTCCGTCGCGAGTACGGGCAGCGGCTTGTCGGGGCCGTACGCGGTGGTCACCGGCTCACCTCCCGGGCACTGGGAGGCGACCAGGGCGGCCGACGCGACGGCGATCACGGCCTCGTCGCTGTCCAGGTAGTCCGTGGGGGCGATCGCTCCTTCCAGCGCCTTGCGAATCACCGCTTCCTTATCGGCCTCCGGTGTGTCGTCGATCCGCCCCGAGAAGTCCGCAGCGGTGTCGTTGTCGAAATGGCCGGTGTCCCAGGTGCCCATGAGGTCCCCTCCGCAAGTGCTGTGCCTACGTACGCCACTCTGGCATCGACCACTGACAACGGCGGGTCAGTCCTCCCCCACGCCCCGCTCCCAGCGCCGTTCGCCGTCGCACCACTCCTCCGTCGGCACCAGTCCCGCCGCCCCGGCCACGGCGGCGGAGGCGTCGTGGTCCGGATGGATGTGGGCGAGGACCGTACGCACCACCCCCGTCCCCGCACCCGTCCCCGCTCCCGCCAGCAGGTGCGTCACCAGCCCCTCCGCGGCCTCCTTCGCGTACCCGCGCCCCTGCCACCGTGTCCCGACCACCCAGGCGATCTCCGCCTCCGCGCCCGGCACGTCCACCGTCGCCTGGACGTATCCGGCCAGGCGGCCCTCGTCGCGTACCCGCAGCACCCAGTTCCACCATCGTGCCCCGGGGTCCGGCGAACCGGCGGTCTGGCGTCCGTAGCGGGCCCTCAGCTCGTCGGCGGTCTCCGGGGCGCCCCCGGTGTACGTGTGCAGGGCCGGGTCGCCGAGCACCGCCGCCATCTCGTCCGCGTACGCGACCCGCAGCGGCAGCGCGTCCAGCCGTGCGGTGGTGAAAGGTTCGGGTTCAATGTTCATTCGCTCAGTTTCCCTTCCGCCGCCGCCCCATGAGCACCAGGAAGCCGATCCCGGCGAGGACGAGCACCCCGGTCAGGGTCGTCCCCTTCACGTCCCCGGTGCCGCCGCTTCCCGCTCCGGCGGAGGAGGCCGACGAGTCGCCGCCCTTCGCCGGCGACTGCCCTCCGCCCCCGCCGCCCTCCACGTCCACCCGCTCCACGTCGCTCTGCTCCCCCTCCGAGCCGAACATCAGCGCCGAGCCGTCCGCCGTGTACGTCACGGACTCCGCCTGCCGCTGGATCGGCGCCCGGACCGCGTGGTCGGCGCCGAGCCTGCCGTTCTCGAAGACGTAGCCGCGGGCGCTGAAGTAGGAGCGCAGTACCAGCTCCTTGCCGTCCGGCGAGAACGCCCCGTCCGTCACCCACGGCACCTCGCCCACCCGCCGGAACACATTGGCACCGCCGGTGGTCAGTTTCGCGGGGCCCTCGTACAGCCCGCCGCCGTCCTCGTTCTTCGAGGCGATGTAGACGCGTCCGGTCTTCGGGTGGACCATCAGCGCCTCGGCGTTGCGCGGGCCGTCCGCGTACTTCACGTCGAACTGGGTGGCCCGGACCGTCGCGTCCTTCAGCTCCTTCGGTTCCGGGAAGCGGTAGATCCAGACGTGGTCCCAGCTGCCGTTCAGGTTGTCCCCGATGTCACCGACGTACAGATCGCCGTCCGGCCCCAGCGAGATGGCCTCCACGTCGCGGGGTTCGCCCACACCCTTCATGGTGATCGTCGCGACGGTCTTCCCGGTCCGGGAGTCGACGGCGTAGACGTACGGCCCGTCGTCGCTGTCGTTGTGCGTCCAGTAGATGCCGGGGTGGGCACGGCTCGCGGCGAGGCCGCTGGACTCGGTGATCCGGGGGTCCTCGATCGTGAAGCTCCGGTCGGCTCCGTCGTCGGCCACGGCCGGAGCCGTCCCGGCGAACAGGAGCAGCGCGGCGGCTCCGGACACAGTCAGGTACGAACGCATGGCACAAGTGTCCATCGTCACGTCGCAGGCGGTGGGAGTGATCCGCGATGATGACGCCATGCGGTTCACGTTTGTCGGCGATTCCATGACCATCGGCTGCGCCGGCGACTTCACCTGGCGCTACCGGATGTGGCAGCACCTCGATGCCACTCTCGGTGCTCCGTTCTCGATCGTCGGACCGCGCAGCGAGCTGTACGACACCGGGGCGGGCGGGCCCGTCTCGTACGAGTACGGCGCGCCGGACTTCCCCGCCGGGGCCCGCACCCATCTGGCCGGCTGGGGCGAGGGCTGGCTGCACATGTCCCCGGTGATCGCCGACGCGGTGGCCGCGCACGGCACGGACGTGCTGCTCGTCTCGCTCGGCCTGATAGACCTCGGGTTCTACACGGACAGCGGCCAGACCGCCCTGAACGCAAGGGCGTTCATCGCGGCGGCGCGCACCGCGAACCCGCACGTGAAGATGGCCCTGATGCCCGTGATACCGAACATCCGGGCCGAGTCGGACGCCCCGTTCGCCGCCGAGTGCGACCGCTTCAACGAGCTCCTGGCGAAGGCCGTCGCCGACCTGGACGACCCGATGTCCCCGGTCCTGCTGGCCTCCCGCCCGCCGGGGTACGACATCCACGAGGACACGTACGACGGCACGCATCCCGGCCCGACCGGCGAGCACGCGCTGGCGGCGGCGTTCGCCGACGCGATGCACCAGGCGTGGGGGCTGGGCGGCCCGTACACGCCCCGGCCGTGAGAAGACCTGGCACGGCCCGGGACGAAGGGCTCCAGGGCCTCTAACGGTCCGAAGAGGGCCGGGCCCGTACGTGCATCCGCTCGCCCTGCTGTCCGAACAGGCTGAGAAATTCGACCGGCTCGGGCCCGGCACTGGCCCACGCGTGCGGTGTACGTGTGTCGAACTCGGCGACCTCACCGGCCGCGAGCACCAGATCGTGCTCGCCCAGCAGCAGCCGCAACCGCCCCGCCAGCACGTACAGCCACTCATAACCCTCGTGCACCCGCTGCTCCAGCGGCCCGGTGGCCCCACGGCCGCCGGGCAGGATCTGCTTGTACGCGTGCAGCCCGCCCAGGTGCCGGGTGAGGGGTACGAACGTCATGCCGTCACGGACGAAGGGGCGGAAGTGGATGCGCGGGTCGCCGGTGGCCGGGGCGCCGACCAGCTCGTCCAGCTGGACCCCGTACGCCTTGGCCAGCGGCAGCAGCAGTTCGAGCGTGGGCTTGCGGCCGCCCGACTCCAGGCGGGAGAGGGTGCTCAGCGAGATCCCGGTCGTCTCGCTGAGCTGGGCCAGGGTCGTGCCGCGCTCCTGGCGCAGGGCCCGCAGGCGCGGGCCCACGCCTGTCAGGACGGTCGTGATCTCGTCGTCCGGTTGTTCCGCGTGCTGTGCGCCGTCGTCCATCCGCCCATTATTTGCCGTCCCGGCAAGCCGACGCGTCAGGACGGCAGGATCATGGCCAGCGAGAGCCGGGTCAGCTCGTCGGTCAGCCACTCGGCGTCGACCTGGCGGGGGCGGCGGCCGTGGTGGGCCATGAGCTCGTCCACCGCGTGGTTCAGCACCGTGACGGTCACCTTGTGGTCGCTCGGCTCCGCCTCGCCCCGGCGCACGGCCCGCTCGGCCTCGGACGTCAGGAACTCGATCCACATCGCCCGCCAGGTCGCGAGGTGGTTGTCCACCTCCCGGCTCACCCCGAGCACCTCGACGAAGGCGACCCGGGCCGCGCACCGGTCCTCGGTGACCGCCTTCACATAGGCGGCGAAGAGCAGCCGGACCCGTTCCGCCGTCGAGCAGTCCTCCATGCCCTCCGCCATCAGGGCGTTCTCGGCCGCGCGCAGCCCGTGGGTCGCCACCTCGTCGTACAGCGCCATCAGCAGCACCTCCCGGGAGAGGAACTCCTGCTGAAAAACGTGGGTGGGCACCTTCGCGCGGGCGCACAACTCCTCGACCCCGGTGTGCGCGTACCCGTACGCGCCGAACAACTCGCGCCCCGCCCTCAGGAGTCGGTCCCGTGCTCCCAGGAGCTCCATGGGCTGCCGCACCGTCTTCTTCCGTCGGCTCGCCACGACACCCGCCATCGGTCCTCCTTCGTCGTCCTTACCGCTGCTGCCACTCTTCCCGCTCCGCCACGTCGGTGGTGGGTCCGCCACGCACTCCGGACTCCATCACTTCCCGCGCTCCCCCGCCTCCGGAACACCCCAAGAAACAACCCTCGGGGGGCGCGAGACCTGCCCCTTCACGCCTCGGCGCAGGCGCCCCCACCCCCGATGCGGGCCGGTGCGACCGGGGTTGTCGACCCCGCCCGTTCCCGCCCGCCAGACTCCCGCCGGAAGGTTTCGCGGGCCTCCGTCCAACTGGGCCCGGAGGCCCTGCGAATCTACGATTCGAACTTGTGGAAAGGGGGTCCACGTGGACCGGAACATATGCACGACGGATGACGTACTGCGGCTCATGGACGGCCTGTTCGCACAGGAAGGCGACCGGTGGACGGCCGAGGCCGGCTCCTGGTGGGACGGCTTCTACGCGGACCGGGAGCGGCCCGTGCCGTTCTTCGTGGCGAAGCCGGACGAGAACCTCGCCTCGTACGCGGACCGTGGTCTGATCGCCCCGGGCCGGGTCCTGGAACTCGGCTGCGGGCCGGGCCGCAACGCCATCCATCTGGCGTCGCTGGGCTTCGAGGTGGACGCGGTGGACCTGTCGCCGTCCGCCCTCGCCTGGGCCGAGGACCGGGCCCGCGAGGCGGGGGCCGACGTCCGGTTCCACCACGGCGACATCTTCGACCTCACGGCGACGGAGCTGACCGGGCCGTACGACCTCGTGTACGACTCCGGCTGCTTCCACCACCTGCCGCCGCACCGCCGCGTCAGCTATCTCGCCCTGCTCGACAGGGTCCTCGCCCCCGGCGGCGGCTTCGCCCTCACCTGCTTCGCGGCCGGCGAGGGCGGCATGGGCTCCGAACTCCCCGACGCGGCCTTCTACGAGAGGGGCGGGCTCCAGGGCGGCCTCGCCTACACGCCGGAGTCGCTGCGCCGGATCTTCTCCGGTCTGACGGAGATCGAACTCCGCCGGATGCACGACGAACCGTCCGACTCCCCGCTCTTCGGCGAACCCTTCCTCTGGACGGCCCTGTTCCGCCGGCCCGCCGAAAGGCCCGCCTGACGAAAGGCCCGCCGGGGCGTCAGACGCAGAGGGCGATCGGATCAACGAGGGCTTCCTGGACGGGAAACGACAGAGTCGGGAACCCGTCCCGCGGACATGCCTCGGCCGGTGGAGCACCCGCTCCACCGGCCGTGGTGTCTGCATCGAGCCTCGTCCGTCAAGCTCTGTCCGTCAGGCCCTGTGCGTCACGCCCTGCGCGTCACGCCACCGCATGTCACGCCTTGCCGGTGCAGATCGCGTCGTAGGGCCGTCCGGGGCTCGGGAACAGCTCCAGGGGCTTGCTCCCGACCGGGCACTCCTTGGCGGTCTTCGTCAGGTCGAGCACCTTGGTCACACCGCTGCCACCACTCCCGCAGGCGACCTCCTTGGCCTGGTCGTCCACGCAGTCGCCCTTCACCAACTGGCCGCCGCCCGCACCGGCGTCACCGGGGTGGTCGCCGCTCAGATTGCGGCCGCAGATGGTCTTGCTGGGGATGCCGGTACTGGCGTCGCCCGAACCGAAGGAGACCTTCACCGAGATGATCGCGTCCGTACCGGCCGGGCACTGGATGGAGTCGGAGAAGATGGCGCCGTCCTTGATCTCCAACGCCTTGAGCGTCGCCTTGGAGTCGTCGCAGTCCAGCGGCTGGTAGGCGTCCTTCTTGCTGCTGTCGGGCCCGGCGCAGTCGCCGACCTTCCAGTCCTTGGCCTCGTGCGAGCCGTCGTCGGACGACTTGCTGCACGCGGTGGCGGCCGCCAGGACGAGTGCGAGGGCCAGCACTGCCTTCGAGCCGTTGAGGAGAGTCGCACGAGAGCCTCGGCGCGGCGAGGAAACGGTGCTTCTTCGGCTGCCGCTGAGGGGGCGCGTGCTGCCGTTAACGCTCATGCTGCTCCTTGGTCCGTGTGTGGGGCACGGCCCGCACGGCACTCGGTGCGGGTCCGCGCTTGGTGGCGCGGGCGTGATGACGACAGGAGCGGGCACCGCGGTTCCCGGACCGCGCCGACCGGTCCGATCCGCCGGTACGCGGCGCGCGCCGACCGGGTTCAGGCCACTCGCGCCGGCGGTGCGGTGAAGGCCACGTCCGCGGCGTGCGCGACGACTTCGAGGTCACTGCCGAGGGCCCACTCGGCGACCCGCGAGACCGCTGCGGCCGGGATCCGGTCGCTGATTCCGGGCGCGGCCGGGATGTCGTGCGTCGCGTGGGCGTCGTGCGGCATGACGACCCGATACCCCAGTTCCAGGGCGGTACGGGCCGTCGCCTGTACGCACATCTCCGACATCACCCCGCAGATGGCGAGCGCCCGCACCCCCGAACCGGTCAGCAGGCCGCCCAGGGGCGTCCCGTGGAACCCGTCGTCCCGGGTCTTGCGGACGACGACCTCCATGGCCGAGGCATCGACGTGATGGTGGAGCTCCCACCCGGCCGTACCCGGCTCGTCCCCCGCGCCGGGCTGCCCGTCGTTCTGTACGTGGACGACGAGCGCCCCGCCGCTGCGCGCCCGCGCGATCAGATCCGCCGTCCGGTCCAGCAGCCGGGCCGCCTCGGGCACCGCCCGGTCCCCCTCGACCGCGTCCGCCTGGACGTCCACAACGAGCAGTGCCTGTACGGGGAGTGCGTGATCGCTCATGCCGTCATCATGTCCGCGGGCACCGGTGCGCCTCCACACGTTTTGAACCGGAGGGCGTCCCCGCAGGCTGCCGGGCGGAACGCGGCCCTACTCGCTCAGTCCCACAACTCCCCAGCCCCGCCCGGCGGCTTCGGTGAGGATGCGCCCCCACTCCTCCAGCAGGAGGGCGAACGCGTCGAAGTCGCCGCCCCGGCCGTCGGGGACGGCGGAGTACACGGTGAAGGTCTCGCGCAATCCGCCGAGCCGCAGCCGTACGCCCTCCCAGGTCGCGGCCAGTTCCCGGACGCTGTCCGGCGACCGGGCGAGCAGCAGGCCGTACGAGACCTCCGGGTCGTCGGAGAAGAATTCCCGGTCCGTCCGTCCCGACTCGCCGTCCATGCCGCCCCAGATCAGCCCGAGCAGCAAGGTGTCCAAATCGGACCGCAACAGCGGATCGGCGTGGTCGCGGACCCGCTCCCAGTAGTGCGTGGCCCAGAAGTGCGGCTTGTACGAACCGAGGGTCTGCAGGAACTCGTAGACGGCGAAGCGGGCCCCGTCCGGCCCCTTTGGCCACTCCCAGTCGCCCTTGACCACCGGGGCGTCGTACTCCCACAGCCCCGTCTCGTCGGCGTACCAGGCATCCCGCAATCGCAACAGCCGGTCACGCTCGGGGCGTTCGCCCAGCCACGACCAGTCGACGATCATCACCGTGATGTCCAGACCCATGGTCCGAGGCTACCGAGCACGGCCGGGCCGCCGTCGTCCGATGCCCTGGCGGAGGGTCAGGACGGGCATTCCGTCAGTTTCGGCTTGTTCGGCGGACTCACCCTGTTCAGCAGCGGAGCGAGGTGGTCGGCGTACAGCTTCTCCCAGACGCCGTCGGTCATGATCTTCCTCAGCGACGAACACACCTCCCCCTTCAGCCCCTTCTCGTCCGGATTCATCGCGACGCCGTAGCCCTCCGCACCCGGACCGCTGTCCAGCCGCTTCAGCTCGGTGGGGTTGTTCTTGACGAATCCGGCGAGGATGACGTCGTCCGTGCTCACCGCGTAGACCGGCGACATCGGGTCCAGCAGGTCGTGTACGCACCGGTCGTAGCCGCTCGGCAGCGACTCCGTCATGTTGTAGCCCGCCTTGGGCAGCCACGCCTCGTACGTCGAACTCCTCGCCGTACACACTTCGAGCTTCTTCTTCTCCAGCACCCTGGTGTCGTCGATCGACACCGCCTTCGCCTTCTTGCGGACCATGAAGCTCCGGCTCGCCACGTAGTACGGACCGGCGAACGCGACGCTGTAGTCGGGGGCCTCGGCGTGCTTGCGCTCCTCCGTGATGCTGTAGGTGGCGATGACCAGATCCACATCGCCCTTCTGCAGTATCGTGCTCCGGTTCTCGCTGCTCACGGGCTCGAAGGTGACCTTGTCGCGGCTGTAGCCCATGTCCTGCGCGATGGCGTAGGCCACGTCGATCTCGTACCCGCGGTACTTCCCGTTCTTGGTCTTCTCGCTCAGTCCGGGCTGGTCGGCCTTGACGCCCACCTTCAGGACCGGGTGCGTCTTGATGTACGGCTCCGACACGGGTCCCTGGCCCGGACGGCCACCCGCACCCGGATCGCCGTCCCCCCGCAGCTGCTCCACGGCGAACCATCCGAGACCGGCCACCAGCGCCGCGCACACCGCGACCGCCAGGAGCTTCTGCCGGCCGGGGACGCGCTTGCGCGATGCCTGCGGCGGGGAGGGGGGCGGCGCCTGCGGCCGTACGGGGGCGGGGACCGGGGCGGGCGCCTCCGCCTCCCCGGCCTCTGCCTCCCCGGCCTCTGACTCTCCGGCCTCCGCCTCCCCGGCCTCCGGCTGCGGCTTCGTCGCCTTCTCCTTCACCGGGGCCGGCGGGCGTACCGGATCCGGTTTCGCGGTGGAGGTGCGGAGGATCTCCTGAAGCATTTCCTCCGCGCGCTCCGCGCCCAGCCGCCGGCCCGGGTCCTTGTGCATCAGCTGCCCCACCACCTCGGCCAGCTCCTCGCCGTGTTCCATCGGGAGCGGGTCGGACTGACAGGCGGCGACCAGGAGTTCGTACTCGTTCGGCCGGTCGAAGGGGTGCCGGCCCTCGACCATCTCGTACAGCGTGACGCCCAGCGACCACAGGTCGGACGCGGGGGTCGCGGCGCTCTCCTGCGACGTCTGGCCGAGCAGTTCGGGCGCCAGGTACTTGAAGGTGCCGATGAGTTCACCGGCCCTGGTGAGCGGGACGGCGCCGTCGAAGGTCGCGATGCCGAAGTCCGCCAGGATCGCGAAGTCGTCCTTGGCGAACAGGATGTTGGCCGGCTTCACGTCACGGTGGACCACCCGCGCCTCGTGGACCGCCCGCAGCCCGCCCAGCACCTGGAGCCCGATCGCGGCCGTCCGCCGCACCGGAAGCCGCCGCTCCTCGCGCATCAGGTCCGCCAGGGAGCGTGCGTTGAGCAGGTCCATCACGATCCAGACCTGGTTGCCGGACTCGACCCTGTCGTGCACCGCCACCACGTTCTGGTGCCTGATCTTGGCGATGGCCGCGGCCTCCCGCCGGGCCCGCTGCATCATCTTCTCCTGCGTGGCCGCCCCTATGGCGTCCCGGCCGAGCAGACCCTTCACCGCGACGTGCCGGTCGAGGCGGGTGTCCAGGGCCTTCCAGACCTCGCCCATGCCACCGCGTCCGAGGCTGTGCAGCAGCTCGTAACGGCCGTCGATCACCTTGTGCGGTGCGGGGGCGGCCGCCTGGCCGGAGGGCTCGGACGGCTCCGGCGTCGGCTGCGTTTCCGGCCACGGCCGGGCGTCTTCGGTGGAGTCGCTCCGGAGGAAGTCACCGGCCCTACGGGGGGAGCCGTCGCCCTGTCCGTGGTCCGAATCGCGACCGGCCGTACCCTCGCTGTGCATGCGACCCCCTGTGGACTACATGGAGGCAACAGACTAGACGCTCGGTCATATTCGGGCCTGCTCACGGCACTTGCGATTCGGTCACTTCCGGCGGGCCGCACCGGTGGTCCGGACCCCGCCGCCTCCCCGCCGCCGCCCCGCCGCTCACCCCTGCGCGAACCGCTCCCCGCACCGGCTGCAGAACTCCGGGTCCCGCGAGAGCCTGCCGCACCCCGGGCAGACCAGGTCCAGCATGCAGGGCGCCTCGCCGCCCTCGTACGACGGAGCGCGCACCGGCGCGGGCACGGCCGGGGCAGAGGCCGGGGGTTTGATGGTGAGGCCGGGGCGGCGGCGGTGGACGGTCAGGTAGGCGAGGCCGTCCGGGCCGGCCGCGAGGGCGCGGCGGGAGGTCCGGGGCAGCCAGGCGACGGTGCCGGGGGTCAGCTCCAGCGATTCGCCCCCCGCCTCGATCCGGCCGTCGCCCGCGACGGCGACCAGGAGCACGTCCAGTACGTCCTCCTGATGCGCACCGACCGCGCCGCCCGGCGGCAGACGTACCAGGTTGGCGTCCAACTCCCGGCCTTGCTCGGCCAGTTGCCACAGCGCACCGCGCCGGTCGGGGGCCGCTTCGCGGAGCAGCTCGTCGAATACGGCAAGAACGCGCGGTACGGAAGTCACGGCAGCCAGGCTACGCCCGGCCGGGGGGCCGTGCCGGGGTGTCGCACAGCCATGGGAAGCTGTGCTTCCGCTGTGTGCGCGCTCCGGTACTCGTACCCCCACCGGTCACCTGTGACCTGTGCCGTCGCCTGCCCCAGCGGTTCATGACCCGAACATCGAAGACGATCCTTGGGGTACGACTTGAGATCGAAGCGCAGAATCACAGACCAGCCCTTTTCGAAGCGAAGAATCTGGATCACGGCCGCGGTGGCGACCTCGGCCGTCGCCGGTGTCCTGGTCTTCGAGGGGGTGACGGGCAACCCCTCGGTGGACACCGACGCCAAGTCCGGCCCGCCGAAGACCGATGTGCGCGCCACCTCGCTGAAGGTCGGCGACGACGGCACGTCCGCCGTCCTGGGCAAGCGGGACACCGCTCCGTTCAGCATGCTGGGCATCACCTGGACCGACCCGGCGGCCAAGGTCACCGGAGCCGTGGAGGTCCGCACCAAGTCCGCGGCCGACGGGAACTGGACGCCCTGGGTGCCGCTCGAAACCGACCTGGACGGGCGCACGGAGACCGGCCGGGCCGGCGTCCGGGGAAGCACCGAGCCCCGTTGGGTGGGGCCCTCCAACGGTGTGGAGGTACGGATCAACGCGGGCGGCAAGGTCTCCGCCAAGCTGCCCGCGGGGCTGCGGCTGGACACCGTGGACCCGGGCCGGGGTGGCTCGACCGCCGCGGAACCGGCCGCCTTCGCGGCCGACCTGCCCGCCGAGGACCCCTCGGCCACGCCCGCCACCGACCCGGTGGAGCCGGTCCCGTCCGACCCGGCCGCGCCGGGCGACGGCACGGAGACGCCCGCCGAACCCACGCCGACCGAACCGAAGTCACCGGCCCCGTCCGAACCGGCCACCGAGGAGCCCACTCCCCCGGCGAGCCCGAGCCCCTCGGCGTCGCCGAGCTCCTCCCCGGCCGAGACCCTGCCGCCCGCGCCGCCGTCGACCGTGCCGAAGCCGCCGATCGTCTCGCGGGCCGGCTGGGGCGCGGACGAGTCGATCAGCCCGGAGGCGCCGGAGTACCTGGACGGTGTCAAGGCCGTGTTCGTCCACCACACCGCGGGGAGCAACACCTACTCCTGCGCCGACTCCGCGGCAGTGGTGCGCAGCCTGTACGCGTACCACGTCCAGAGCGAGAAGTGGAAGGACATCGGCTACAACTTCCTGGTCGACAGGTGCGGGACGGTCTTCGAGGGCCGTAAGGGCGGTGTGGACCGGCCGGTGTTCGGTGCGCACACCTACGGCTTCAACCGGGAGTCGGCCGGCATCGCGGTCATCGGCACGTACACGGACGCGACCGCGCCCGCCGCGGTGACCACGGCGGTGGCCCGGGTCGCCGCGTGGAAGCTCGGCCAGTACAAGGGCGACCCGGCGGGCAGCACCATGCTCACCGCGGGCGCCACCGGCGGCAACTACTTCGGCACGAAGTTCACCGCCGGTACGAAGTACTCCTTCAAGCAGATCTCCGGGCACCGCGACGGCTTCAACACCCAGTGCCCCGGCAACATGCTGTACGGGCAGCTGAAGTCGATCCGCGATCTCGCCGCGGGCCCCGTCACCGGGCTGGCCGTCAAGTCGGTGACCGGCGCCGGGCTCTCGGGCACCACGTACTACACCAGGTCCGCGATCACCGTGGGCTGGTCGGCGAGCACCCCGAGCGCGTTCGTCTCCAAGTACGAGCTGCTGGTCGACGGCAGGTCCGTCGCCACCACCGCGGGCACCACCGCCTCCGCGCCGGCCACCCTCGCCGTCGGCACCCACCAGGTGCAGGTCCGCGCCACCCATCAGTCGGGCAAGGTCACCACGTCGGCGGCGGCCACCGTGGTCGCCGAGCAGACGGCGCCCACGTTCACCACCAAGCCGAACCTGGCACTGCGCACCGGCACGGTGAACACCACGGCCGTCCCGCTCACCCTCAAGTGGAAGGCCACCGACGCCGCTTCGCTCAAGGAGGTCCGGCTCACCGCACCGGTGGCCAAGACCTACGGCCCGACGACCACCAGCGCCTCGCACACCGCCAAGTCCGGCGTGGCGACCACCTGGTCCATGAAGGCGTACGACCGGGCCGGCAACACCGCCACCGCCTCGGTCGCCGGTACGCCGGTCGTCGTGCAGGAGAGCTCGGCGACGAAGTCCGGTACGTGGACGACGCGGTCCTCGTCGAGCTACCTCGGCGGCAAGTCGTACTCCAGCTCGTCGAAGGGTGCCTCGCTGAGCTGGACGTTCACCGGCCGTTCGGTCGCCCTGGTGGCGTCCCGGGCGACCACCTCCGGCCAGGCGTACGTCTATGTGGACGGGGTGAAGGTGTCCACGGTGGATCTGAAGTCCAGCACCACCAAGTACCGCGACGCGCTGTGGACGAAGAGCTGGTCGTCCAGTGCCAAGCACACCGTCAAGATCGTTGTCGTCGCCACCTCGGGCCGGCCGACGATCACCACCGACGGCATCGTGTACCTGAAGTAGCCCGCGCCGTGGGACTGCCCCCGGCCCCTCTGCCGGGGGCGGTCCCGTACGGCCACCCTTGCTTCGAGCGGGCTCGAAGGCGTTGGCTTGATTCCCATGGAGTACACACAGCTCGGACGCACCGGACTCAAGGTCAGCCGCCTCGTCCTCGGCACCATGAACTTCGGCCCGCAGACCAATGAGGTGGACAGCCACGCCATCATGGACGCGGCGCTGGACACGGGGCTGAATTTCTTCGACACCGCGAACGTGTACGGCTGGGGCGAGAACAAGGGCCGCACCGAGGAGATCATCGGCACCTGGTTCGCCAAGGGCGGCGAACGCCGCGACAAGGTGGTCCTGGCCACCAAGATGTACGGGAACATGGGCACGGACGGCGAGCCCTGGCCCAATCACGACAAGCTCTCGGCCGTGAACATCCGGCGTTCCGTCGACGCCTCGCTGAAGCGGCTCCAGACGGACCACATCGACCTCTACCAGTTCCACCACGTCGACCGGAACACCCCCTTCGAGGAGATCTGGCAGGCGATCGACGTCCTGGTCCAGCAGGGCAAGATCCTCTACGCGGGCTCGTCCAACTTCGCCGGTTACAAGATCGCCCAGGCCAATGAACTGGCCGCCCGACGCGGCTCGTTGGGCCTGGTCAGCGAGCAGTGCATCTACAACCTGATCGAGCGCCGCGCCGAGATGGAGGTCATCCCGGCCGCGCAGGACTACGGCCTCGGCGTCATCCCGTGGTCCCCGCTGCACGGCGGGCTGCTGGGCGGTGTGCTCCGGAAGGAGCGCGAGGGCACGGCCGGGCGGTCGGCCTCCGGCCGCAGCGCGGACGCGCTGAAGGACGCGGCGCAGCGCGAGAGGATCCAGGCGTACGAGGACCTGCTCGACGAGCACGCCCTGGAGCCGGGCGAGGTCGGTCTGGCCTGGCTGCTCACCAGGCCGGGGGTGACGGGGCCGATCGTCGGGCCGCGCAACCGGGAGCAGCTGGACTCGGCGCTGCGGGCGCTGGAGCTCGACCTGTCGGCGGAGCTGCTGGCGTCGCTGGACAGGATCTTCCCGGGGCCCGGGCCTTCGCCGGAGGCGTTCGCCTGGTGACGGCCTGCTCGTGAGCGCCGTCCGACGGGCCGCTGTCGCCCTCGCCTCCGGCGGGGCGGCGGCGGCCCTCTCGCGTACGCCGGTTCAGGACGCGTCGAGTTCCTCCAGCGTCGCCGCCAGCCAGTCCAGCTCCGCCTCGCTGGTCGCGCGGGCGATCCTCAGCAGTCCGCGCCGGAACGGGTCGTCGAACGACTCGGCGCCCAGCGGCCGTTCCCCCTCGTAGAAGAAGCTGCTCGGCTCCGCCAGGAACGCGAGCCGGCGCCGCAGTACGTCCGCCTGTTCGGCCGGGGACGAGAGGTGGCGCAGGAAGGCGAGAACGGTGAACCAGCGGTTCTCGTCACTGATGTCCACCTCGTCGGCCTCCCGCAGCCGTCGCCGCAGCTCCTCGCGCCCCGGGCCGGTCAGGGTGAGGGTGTGGCGGGGGGCGGCCCTGCTGCCGGGTTCGGTGCGGCGCTCCAGCCATCCGGCGCGCTCCAGGCGCTTGATCGCCGGGTACAGCGTGCCGTCCGCGATGGGGCGGACGTGCCCGGTGAGGTGGGCGACCCGGCGCTTCAGCTCGTAGCCGTGCAGCGGTTGCTCGTACAGAAATCCAAGGATGGCCAGTTCCAGCATGTGCGTATCCTCTCCGATGCCTCTAGATATACCTCGGCATCGATGTATAGTCTCGCCGATGGTTGAAGAGTGAGCGGAGGAGGAGTCATGCACAACGCCCGGGTGACGGCGGACGGCGCGCGTATCAGGTGGGTGGAGCTTCCCGGCCGGACCGGCGGCGGTGCCCGGACCCGGGTCTATCTGCACGGGCTCGGGGCCTCGTCCGGCCCGTACTTCACCGCGAGCGCCGCCCATCCGCTGCTGGCCGACGGCCGCTCGCTGCTCATGGACATGCTCGGCTTCGGGATCAGCGACCGCCCCACGGAGTTCGGCTACACGCTGGAGGAGCACGCCGATGCGGTGGCGGCGGCGCTGGAGGCGGCCGAGGCGTACGACACCGACGTGATCGCGCACAGCATGGGCGGCGCGGTGGCCATCGTGCTCGCGGCGCGCCATCCGCACCTGGTGGGCCGGCTGGTCCTGGTCGACGCCAATCTGGACCCGGTCGCGCCCGGCCCCGCCCGGCCGGGCAGCAGCGGCATCGCGGCGTACTCGGAGGAGGAGTTCCTGGCGCACGGCCGGTCCGAGGTGCGCGACCGGGTCGGGCCGCACTGGTGGGCGACCATGCGCCTGGCGGGCCACGAGGCGCTGCACCGCAGCGCGGTGCACCTCGCCGCCGGGACGACGCCGACGATGCGTGAGCTGCTGCTCGGCCTGAAGATCCCGCGCACGTTCCTGCGCCCGTCGGCGGACGGCCCGCTGCCCGGCGAGGAGGCGCTCGTCGAGCACGGGGTACGCGTCGTGGCGGTCCCGGACTGCGGGCACAACATCATGCTGGACAACCCGGAGGCGTTCGCCCGGGAGACGGCGTCGGCGCTCACTGTCCGATGAGCGCGGAGAGGTCATAGGCTCGTCGCATGGACGAAGTCGTGCCGCTCCTGGTCATGGTCGCGGCCCTGGCCGTGGTCATGGGCTTCTTCACCTGGCTCGCGGTCGTCGCCCGCCGGCACGGGGTCGCGGGCTCGGCCCTGAGCGCCGCCCTGGCCTCGTACAACGAGGCGTACCAGGGCACCGCCCATCAGGCGTACCACGAGGTCCGGGCCCAGGCGGAGCGCCAGGTGCCGGTCCTCTCGCCGGACGGCGGATGGCGGCCGCTGCCGCCGGGCGCGGAGGGCGTACGCCGTGGGCGGCCGCCGACACGCAGGCCGCTGCGGGGGCTGCGGCGCCGGTTCGGCCGGCTGCGCCGCGGCCGCTGAGCCCCGTCCGGTCAGGTCAGGTCACCCGCCGGTCACGCCCCGACGGCGGCCGCCACGGCGACGACGACGAACATCAGCACGAGCACGGCCGCCATGATGCGGTTTCTGGTCTTCGGGTCCACCCTTTGAGCGTAACCGCCGCCCTCAGTGCCCCAGCGACCAGGATGCGACCACCTCGTACCTGGGCAGCTCGCCCGGCACCCCGCTGTCCGGCAGATCGCTCCGTACGAGGGCCGTCTCGCCGACCTCCCACCCGGTGCCCTCGAAGCCTCCGAGCGCCTCGACGCAGGGGCGCAGGTCGATCTCGGCGCGGCGGCTGCGGGCGAGGGTGAGGTGCGGGTGGTAGCGGCGGTGCTCGTCCATCGGGATGCCGGTGCGGCGGGCGGCGGCGTCGGCGCGCTCGGCGAGCAGCCGCAACGTGTCCAGCGCCCCCGCGGCCCCCGCCCACAGCGCCCGCCCGCCGAACCGGCCGGCCCCGTGGATGCGCAGCGGGAAGGGCTCGGTGCGCCGGGCGGCCCGAGCGAGGCGCTCCTCCAGCTCGGGCAGCAGCTCCTCGTCCACGGACCCGAGGAACGCCAGCGTGAAGTGCCAGCCGGGCACCCCGGTCCAGCGCAGCCCCTCGGCCTCGGGGAGCGCGTGCAGCGGGGCGACGGCACGGCGCAGTTCCTCGACGGCGGGGGCGGGCGGCAGCACGGCGACGAAGAGTCTGGGACGGCTCATGCGCCGAGTTTCGCACCGTCCCGGGACAGCTCCGCACCGTCGCGAGACAGCTCCGCACTCTCCTCGGCACATGGCACGGCCCCGGCCGTCACCCACCCGGTCGGGGCCGTGTCCCGTTCTTCACGGGGTGGCGCTCACGCCGCCGTGGCCAGCTCCTCGCGCGGGACGAAGCGGAGGTGCGGGCGGCCCGGGCGGAGGTCGACGCGCAGCCGCAGGCCGCCGACTCGGGCCAGCATCAGGCCGACACCGAGTGCGGCCACCAGCGAGAACGCGCCGCCGACGGCCATGCCGGTACGGACCCCGTAGGCGTCGCTGATCCAGCCGACGATCGGGGCGCCCACCGGCGTACCACCGGCGAAGACCATCATGTACAGGCTCATGACCCGGCCGCGCATGGCCGGGTCGGCGGCCATCTGGACGCTGGTGTTCGCGCTGATGTTGGTCGTCAGGCCGATCATGCCGATCGGGACCAGCAGGATCGAGAAGAGCCAGACGGACGGGGACAGCGACGCGATGATCTCCAGCACGCCGAACGCCGTGCCCGCGGCCACCAGCATCCGCAGCCGGGAGGAGCGGCGGCGGGCGGCGAGCAGGGCACCGGCCAGGGAGCCGGCCGCCATCAGGATGTTGAAGAAGGAGTACATCCCGGCGCCGCCGTGGAAGATCTCGTCCGCGAAGGCGGTCAGCCAGATCGGGAAGTTGAACCCGAACGTGCCGACGAAGCCGACCAGGACGATCGGCCAGATCAGCTCGGGGCGGCCGGAGACGTAACGCAGGCCCTCCCGCAGCTGTCCCTTGGCGCGCGGTACGACGGTGGCCTTGTGCAGTTCGCTCGTGCGCATCAGCATCAGGCCGATGAGCGGGGCGGCGAACGACAGGCCGTTGAACATGAAGGCCCAGCCGCTGCCGACCGTGGTGATCAGGACACCGGCGACGGCCGGGCCGATGAGCCGGGCGGACTGGAAGTTCGCCGAGTTGAGGCTGACCGCGTTGCGCAGCTGGGCGGGGCCGACCATCTCGGACACGAACGACTGGCGGGCGGGGTTGTCGACCACCGTCACCATGCCGAGCAGGAACGCGATGAGGTAGACGTGCCACACCTGGACGACACCGGAGAGCGTGAGCACCGCGAGGGCGATCCCGCAGAGGCCGAGCGCCGCCTGGCTGAAGAGAAGCAGCTTCCGCTTCGGGAGGCGGTCCGCGATGACACCGCCGTAGAGGCCGAACAGAAGCATCGGAAGGAACTGGAGTGCCGTGGTGATGCCGACGGCGGCGGCGGACCCGGTGAGGCTCAGGACGAGCCAGTCCTGCGTGATGCGGGACATCCAGGTACCGGTGTTGGAGATCACGGCGCCCGTGGCGAACAGGCGGTAGTTACGGATCTTCAGCGACGAGAAGGTCCCGCCGGGCTTGCTCTCGTGGGTGGAAGTCGGTGCGGGGGCGGAGTCTGCTCCGGATCCCGTACTCAAAAGGGTTCGCCTCCTCGGGCGTATACGTTTCGCTGACTGACGGGGTGCGGCGGGGCGGGCGGTGCGCCGGACACGGTCCGGCGCGGCCCGTACCGCTACAGGTGGGCGAGCTTCTCCAGCACGGGCGCCGCCTTGCGCAGCGTCTCCCACTCGTCCTCGTCCAGGCCCTCGGCGAGGGCGGTCAGCCAGGCGTTCCGCTTGGAGCGGCTCTCTTCGAGCATGGCTTCGGCCTGCTCGGTCTGGCTGACCACCTTCTGGCGACGGTCATCGGGGTGCGGTTCCAGTCTGACCAGCCCCTTCGCTTCCAGCAGCGCGACGATGCGGGTCATCGACGGAGGCTGCACATGCTCCTTGCGGGCCAGCTCGCCCGGCGTGGCCGAGCCGCACCTGGCGAGCGTGCCGAGCACCGACATCTCGGTGGGGCTCAGCGACTCGTCGACGCGCTGGTGCTTGAGGCGCCGGCTGAGCAGCATCACGGCGGAGCGAAGGGAGCTCACGGCGGCCGCACTGTCGCCGTCGTGGATCAGGTCAGGCATGTTTATTAGCGTAACTCATTAGTCGCCCTAAAGACCATTCGTGTTACACGCGCGAGAGGCACTTCACCCAATCGATCACCCGAACGAGTGAGTCGGATCCGTAAAGTGACGCGAAACGGGCCGCTGGACCGTAACCCTGCTTGCCATGGGATCGACTGTGCTCAGCCTGCGGATAGACGGTGAGCTGCTCGACCGGCTCCGGCAGCATGCCGCCAAACGCGGAATGAGCGTCCAGGACTATGTGGTCCGGACGCTCATTCGCGATGATTTCGACGAGCGCTTCAAGGCGGCCGTCGACGAGACGGAGAGGTTCTACGGCCCGGAGGGGACCGCGGGGATCAGGGCCGAAGAGGTCACGTGAGGCCGAGGGCCGGCATCGCGTAGTAGAAGACGAAGACCGCGGAGACCACGTACATGGGCACCGGCACCTCGCGCCAGCGCCCGGCCACCACGCGGAGCACGGAGAAGGCGATGAAGCCGATGCCGATGCCGTTGGTGATCGAGTACGTGAGCGGCATCATCAGCATGGCGAGGAAGGCCGGGATGGCGAGCGTGTAGTCGCTCCAGTCGATGTCCCGCACCGAGCCCGAGATGATCAGGAAGCCCACCGCCAGCAGCGCGGGGGTGGCCGCCTGCGACGGGACCATGGTCGCCAGCGGGGTCAGGAACAGCGCCACCGTGAACAGCAGACCCGTCACGATGCTCGCGAAGCCGGTGCGGGCGCCCTCACCGACACCCGCCGTGGACTCCACGAAGCAGGTGCCCGCGGAGGCGGAGGTCCCGCCGCCCGCGGCGACCGCGATGCCGTCCACGAACAGCACCCTGTTGATGCCGGGGAAGTTGCCGTTCTCGTCCGTCAGCTTCGCCTCGTCGCCGACCCCGAGGATGGTGCCCATCGCGTCGAAGAAGCAGGACAGCAGCACGGTGAAGACGAACAGGATGCCGGTGAGCACGCCGACCTTGCTGAAGCCGCCGAACAGACTGGCCTGACCGAACAGCCCGAAGTCCGGGGTGGCGACCGGATTGCCCGGCCACTGCGGGACGGTCAGGCCCCACGCCCCGGCCGGCAGATCGGCGATCGCGTCGATGATCATCGCGACGACCGTCATCGCGACGATGGAGATCAGGATCGCGCCCGGCACCTTGCGGACGATCAGCGCGAGGGTGAGCAGCGCGCCGATGATGAAGACCAGGACCGGCCAGCCGTTGAGGTGGCCGTCGCTGCCGAGCTGGAGCGGCACGGTGGTGTGCGCGGCGTCCGGGACGCGGGAGACGAAGCCCGAGTCGACCAGGCCGATGAGCAGGATGAAGAGGCCGATGCCGATCGCGATGCCCTTGCGGAGCGACGTCGGCACGGCGTGCATCACGCGTTCCCGCAGCCCGGTCGCGACCAGCAGCATCACCACGATGCCCGCGAGGACGACCATGCCCATGGCGTCCGGCCAGCTCATCCGGGGGGCGAGCTGGAGGGCGACGACGGTGTTGACGCCGAGGCCGGCCGCCAGCGCGATCGGCACATTGCCGATGACGCCCATCAGGAGCGTGGAGAACGCGGCGGTCAGCACGGTGGCGGTGACCAGCTGGCCACCGTCGAGCTGATGCCCGTACATGTCCTTGGCGCTGCCGAGAATGATCGGGTTCAGCACGATGATGTACGCCATCGCGAAGAACGTGGCGAATCCGCCACGGATCTCGCGGGCGACCGACGACCCCCGCTCGGAGATCCTGAAGAAACGATCCACGCCGCCGCGCGGCTGGGGGGCCGCAGGCTGCTGGGCATCGACCGGAGCGGTGGCCGAGGGGGACATGTATGACCTCAGTCGTACGTAGAGGGGGAAGAAAGTGGTCAGCTTTGGACTTTCACACGAATAATTCGAGTCAGTCTTAAGCAGATTCAGTATGAATACATAAGGCGAAGATCGCTATCTCCGCGCGTAGACCCATGGGCCACCTGGGCCGAGCGGGCTTCGTACAGGGGCCCCATACACTGAGCCCATGGCGAAGTGGACACCGAAACACGAGGCACCCGAGCCCCTGGAGGGGCCCGTCGTCGCCACCATCACCGGCGGCACGATCCTCTGGTTCGTCCTCTTCCTGGTCCAGCTCCCCTTCTACGGCTGGTTCGACGACCACGGTCACCTGTGGTGGGTGTGGACCTGTCTGGCCGGTGCGGGGCTCGGTCTGATCGGCATCTGGTACGTGCGGGGGCGCGACGCGGCGATCAAGCGGGCGGCGGCCGAGGCCGAAGCCGAGGCGTCGCCCGAAAGGCCCTAGGGGTCCGGCACCGGTCCCGTACCCCCACGGGACCATTGCCCTCCTCCCCCGGTCTGATCTTCGGACCGCCCAGTGGGTGAATCGGACCATCCACCCGTACCGTCGGAACCATGACGCAGCGGGCATCCCATCCCTTCGGCGAGCAGACCCCCGAAGCAAGCGGCTCCACCGGCCATCCGGGTCCGGCCATGATCGACGCCGGGGCCGAGCTCGATCCGGTCCACCCGGTCAAGCTGCCCGCCCCGGCCGTGGACCCACGCGGGCTGACCGCCGCCGAGGTCGCCGAGCGGATCGCCCGCGGCGAGGTCAACGACGTACCCGTCCGCTCGTCCCGCTCCGTGCGCGAGATCGTCCGCGCCAACGTCTTCACCCGGTTCAACCTGATCATCGGCGTGCTCTGGCTGATCATGCTGTTCGTCGCGCCGATCCAGGACAGCCTCTTCGGCTTCGTGATCATCGCCAACACCGGCATCGGCATCGTCCAGGAGTGGCGGGCCAAGAAGACCCTGGACAGCCTCGCGGTCATCGGCGAGGCGAAACCCACGGTGCGCCGCGACGGGGTCGCGGCCGAGATCTCCACCTCCGAGATCGTCCTCGGCGACCTCGTCGAGCTGGGCCCCGGCGACAAGGCCGTCGTGGACGGCACGGTCGCCGAGGCCGACAGCCTGGAGATCGACGAGTCGCTGCTCACCGGCGAGGCCGATCCGGTACTGAAGCGGCCCGGCGACCCCGTGATGTCCGGCAGCTTCGTGGTCGCCGGCGGCGGCGCCTTCACCGCCACCAAGGTCGGCCGCGAGGCCTACGCCGCCCAGCTCGCCGAGGAGGCGTCCCGCTTCACCCTCGTCCAGTCCGAGCTGCGCACCGGCATCTCCACCATCCTCAAGTACGTCACCTGGATGATGGTGCCGACCGCGATCGGCCTGGTCATCAGCCAGCTCGTCGTCAACGACAACAACCTCAAGGGATCGATCGCCCGGACCGTCGGCGGCATCGTCCCGATGATCCCCGAGGGCCTGGTGCTGCTCACCTCGGTCGCGTTCGCGATCGGCGTCGTACGGCTCGGCCGCAAGCAGTGCCTGGTGCAGGAGCTCCCCGCCATCGAGGGGCTGGCCCGCGTCGACGTCGTCTGCCTGGACAAGACCGGCACCCTCACCGAGGGCGGCATGGACGTCACCGAGGTCCGGACGCTGGGCGGGGCGGACGACGCGTACATCGGGGACGTGCTGGGCGCCCTCGGCTCGTCCGACCCCCGCCCCAACGCCAGCCTCCAGGCCATCGTGGACGCCTACCCGGACGGCGAGAAGTGGCTGTGCACCCAGACGCTGCCGTTCTCCTCGGCCCGTAAGTACAGCGGCGCCGCGTTCGACGAGGGCGGCGGCCGGGAGTCGTCCTGGCTCCTCGGCGCCCCCGATGTGCTGCTGCCCGAGCAGGACCCGGCGCTCACCGAGATCGAGCAGCTCAACGAGCAGGGCCTGCGGGTGCTGCTGCTGGCCCGCGCGCAGGGGGCGCTCGACGGGCCGGACATCGCGGCCGGGGCGGTGCCGAGCGCGCTGGTCGTCCTGGAGCAGCGGCTGCGGCCCGACGCCGCGGCGACCCTGGCCTACTTCGACGACCAGCGGGTCGCCACGAAGGTCATCTCCGGCGACAACGCGGTCTCGGTCGGCGCGGTCGCCGGAAAGCTGGGCCTGCCGGGCGCCGAGCACACCCTGGACGCCCGCCGGCTGCCCACCGACCCGGACGAGATGGCCACGGCCATGGAGGAGAACGCGGTCTTCGGCCGGGTCACCCCGCAGCAGAAGCGGGACATGGTCGCCGCCCTCCAGTCCCGCGGCCACACCGTCGCCATGACCGGCGACGGGGTCAACGACGTACTCGCGCTGAAGGACGCCGACATCGGCGTCTCCATGGGATCGGGTTCCGAGGCGACCCGGGCCGTCGCCCAGATCGTGCTGCTGAACAACAGCTTCGCGACGCTGCCGTCCGTGGTCGCCGAGGGCCGCCGGGTGATCGGCAACATCACCCGGGTCGCCACCCTGTTCCTGACCAAGACCGTCTACTCGGTGCTGCTGGCGGTCCTGGTGGTCTGCACGCAGGTCGACTACCCGTTCCTGCCCCGCCATCTGACCCTGCTGTCGACGCTGACCATCGGTATCCCGGCGTTCTTCCTGGCCCTGGCCCCCAACAAGGAGCGCGCCCATCCGCACTTCGTGCGCCGGGTCATGCGGTACGCGATCCCGTCGGGCGTCATCGCCGCCGTCGCCACCTTCGCGACGTATCTGATCGCCCGGAACCACTACTCCGGTCCGGGCGCCCTCGACGCCGAGACCAGCGCGGCCACGCTCACGCTGTTCCTGGTCTCGATGTGGGTGCTGGCGATCATCGCCCGCCCGTACACCTGGTGGCGGATCGCGCTGGTGGCGGCGATGGGGCTGGCGTTCCTGATCGTGCTGGTGGTGCCGTGGCTCCAGGACTTCTTCGCGCTGAAGCTGGTCGGGACGACGATGCCGTGGGCGGCGGTGGGCATCGCGGTGGTGGCGTCGGCCGGCCTGGAGTACGCCTGGCGGCTGGTCGGCCGACGCTTCCCGGTGTAGCTGCGCGGACCCGCGCCCCGTTGCCTCGCGCCGTTACCTCACGTCGACGAAGTCGCCGGCGGTGGTGACGGTCGGGGTGGTGGACGTACCCGCGAAGCTGTAGCGCCAGTAACCGTCGACCGAGGCCTTGACCGTGGAGTACGTGGAGCTGGTCTTCTTGCGGAACTGGAGCTTCACGGACTGCGTCGCGTAACCGTGGTACGCGTGGTCCTCCCAGTTCGCCCGCGACAGCTTCCCCGTGACCGTGATGGTCTTGCCCTTCTTCACCGGCTCCGGCGAGGCGTTGACCGTCAGCTTCGACAGCCGCTGGATCTTCGCCGTGGCGGCGTAGTCCGAGTAGTAGCTGGAGCCGTCCTTGGCCTCCGCGCCCGCGAGCACGTGCCAGGAGCCGGCCAGCGCGTTCTTGTCCAGGTCGACCCTGGGGTCGATGGTGATGGTGAGGGAGCAGGTGCTGGTGGTCGCGCTCGCGGCCTTGCAGGTCGCGTCGTCCTCGTTGGGCAGCAGCGCGCCGTCCATGCCCTCGTCCTGGTCCTTGCCGTGCCACAGGATCAGCCAGCCGGTCTCGATGCCGGAGGCGTGCGAGGCGGTCACCGAGACGGTGATGGTCTTCTTGGCGGTGGTGCCCAGGACCACGTCCTTGCCGCCGTTGACGGTGATCTTGGAGATGACGGGATCGGCCGATGCCGCGTGCGCCGCCGGTACGGCGAGGGCGGACAGGACCAGGGCGCCGGAGGCTGCGGCGACGGTGGCGCGAAAGCGCATGGTTTTCTCCGTGGAGAAAGGCCTTGGGGGCCGGACGGGACTGCACGGGACGGATGCGTGAACAGCGGGACCCCTCGCGGAGGGATCCCGCTGTTCACGGGTGGCCACGGATGGCCGTGACGGTGCCGGGTGGAACTACTTCACGTCGACGAAGTCGCCGGCGGTGGTGACGGCCGGGGTGGTGGACGTACCCGCGAAGCTGTAGCGCCAGTAGCCGTCGACCGAGGCCTTGACCGTGGTCTTCAGGTTCCCGGTGCTGTTCGTCTTGATCGTCTTGACCGTGGAGTACGTGGAGCTGGTCTTCTTGCGGAACTGGAGCTTCACGGACTGCGTCGCGTAACCGTGGTACGCGTGGTCCTCCCAGTTCGCCCGCGACAGCTTCCCGGTGACCGTGATGGTCCCGCCCTTCTTGACCGGCTCCGGGGCGGCGTTGACCGTCAGCTTCGACAGCCGCTGCACCCGGGCGGTGCTGTAGAAGTCGGTGTAGGCGATGTCGGTCTGGTTACCGGCGAGCGCGCCCGCGGAGACGTGCCAGGTTCCGGCCAGCGCGTTCTTGTACAGGTCGTAGCGCGGGTCGATCGTGAACGTCAGCTTGCAGGTCGAGGTCGTCGCGTTGACCTTGGTGCACGTCGACACGTCCTCGTTCGGCAGGATCGCGCCGTCGATGGTGTCCGGCGAGTCCGGGTTGGTGCCGTGCCACAGGTCGGCGTAGGCGTCGACGACACCGGACGCGTGCGACGCGGTGACCGAGATGGAGATCGTCTTCTTGGCGGTGGTGCCCAGGACGACGTCCTTGCCACCGTTGACGACGACCTTGGAGATGACGGGTTCCGACGCGTCGGCGGCGGTGGCCGCGGCGGCCTTCGAGGCGCCCCGGGCGGCGGCGGTGCCGAAGACCTCGGCACCCGACGTCGGCTTGTTCAGGTTCGGAACGGAGTGGTCGCCCGCGTGGGCGGCCGGAACAGCCAGAGCAGACAGGGCCAGGGCGCCGGAAACGGCAGCAACAGTGGCACGAATACGCATGTGTTTCCCCAGTGGAGAAAGAGCCCCGCGGGCACATGACGTGCCGCGCGCGGAGCTGGTTCGGACTGTGAGTCTGCTGACTCGACAGACCAGACCCGCAACGCATGTGAAGGGTTGTACACGAAGTTGAACTTCTCGCGAAGATCCTTCGGACGGGGCAGTCCGGTGGGCCCCGGACCACGCCGGCCGACGTCCGTGACCGTCTGCAAGTCGAACCAGCGGTCACCGACGTCCGTGACCGTCTGCAAGTCGAACCAGCGGTCACCGACGTCCGTGACCGTCTGTCAGTCGAACCAGCGGTCCCGGGCCAGCTCCTGGGTCCGGGACGGGTCCTCCAGCAGCGCCGCGACCTCGAAGCGGCGCGGCCACTGGCCCGCCGCCCAGGCCAGGCCCGCCGCGACGCCCTCCAGCGTGGCGGCGTGGACCGTGCCGTCGGGGGTGCGGCGCCAGTCCAGTTCGACGCCGCCCGCGCGCAGTTCGCCGTGCTCGACGTACGCGTCCGGCGTCCCGGCGCCGAGCAGCACCCGCACCGCGTCCGGCACCCGGTGCTCCTCGCCCTCCGTCGACACCTCCGCCTCGACGCTCTCGCCGAGCCGGCGCACCTGGAACAGCTCGGCCAGCTCCGCCGCACGCGTCGGGGCGACCGGGAGCAGCGGGAGCCCGTCGGTGAGCGGCAGCAGATCGGGGGCGTCCGCGATCACGGCGTCCGCCGCGTCGACGACCCGTACCTCGCCGTCGACCACGGCCCGCAGCTCGTCCGGCAGCGTGACCTGCTCCGGGTCGAGCTCGGCCAGCGCCGTGTACAGGGAGTGCAGTTGTACGGGGCCGACCGGGCGCTCGTCGTCCGCGAGCCGGCCGAGGAGTTCGGCGGCGCCGCCCGGCTCGTCGAGCAGGGCCGCCACGGAGGTCCGTACGCCGAGGGCGCGCAGCACCTGGGCGTCGTCGAAGCCGGTGGCGTCGGCGGAGTCGTACAGCCCGGCCAGCCGGGGGTCGCCGCCCGCGGCGCGCAGCCCGGCGGGGCGGCGGCCGTCGAGCACCGGGTGGTCGCGCAGCCACCAGGCCGTGTACGGGCGCACCGACCGGGTGGTGCCGTCCGGCAGCAGCACCCGCACCGGCTGGGTCAGCGCGTCACGCAGCGGCGGCCGGGCGAGCATGGCGAGCGCCTGCGGCCAGGCGTCGTCGTCGACCAGGTCCAGATCGCGGACCGCGACGATCTCGGTGGCGACCGGCGGCACGGGGGTGTCGGGAAGCTGGTCGAGGATGTCCTCGCACCACACGTCCACGGCGTCCAGCAGCCCGGCGTCGTCGGGCTCGGCGAAGTCGCCCTCGCGCGGTTCCAGTTCGTCCGGGTCCAGCACCACGTCGGTGGTCCGTACGAGGGCGAAGGTGGCGAGCACACCGCAGGCGGTGAGCGGCTGCTCGCCCCAGCGGTCGGCCAGCTCCTGGTCGCAGAGCGCCAGTTCGCCCTCGCGCATGATGGCGGCGAACGGGCTCGCGGGCAGCACCAGTTCGCCCGCGGGGGCCGGTTCGCCGTCCTCGTCGGGGAGGGCGAGGGCGCCGAGCCAGGGCTCGTCGCCGGGTGCCAGATCGGCGTCCCGTACGAGGGTGAGCACGGTCTCGGCGAGCTCGTCGCCGTCCAGCGCGTCCTCGTCCCAGATCTCACCCGCGTCCAGCGACCCGGCGACGGCGGCCCGCACCTGCGGGGTCGTCAGCACGGCGCGCGGGGTGGCGGGCAGGGCGCCCAGCTTCTCCAGCAGCGGATGGGCGGCGTCCGGGTGGGCGACCTTCAGCCCGAGCCGGGCGAGGCGTTCCAGCACCGGTCCGCCGGCCGCGTCGGGCAGCGGCAACAGCACCTGGCGGGGCCCGATGGTGGTGCGGGGCACGGCCGGGGCGCCGGAGTCCGCGTCCTGTGCCGTTCCGGCCAGCGGTACGGGCAGGCCGGAGAGGCGGTCCGGGTCGATGCCGGAGAGGCTGTCGTACAGCCGCCGCCACCAGCCGGGGTCGCGCTCCAGACCGGCGAGGCGGTCGATCGCCTCGGTCAGCGGGACCCGGGCGACCTGGAGCGTACGCAGCTCGCTGCGGCGTTCCAGTCCGGCGGGCAGCAGACACGGCAGGACCTCGGCGAGCACCCGTACGGTCTCGGCGCCGACCCCTTCCAGCACCTCGGCCTCGACGGGCCGCAGCGCGGTGGTGGCCGGGGCGGGAAGGCCGTCCGGCTGCGCGTCCCAGGTGTCCCAGCGGTCCGCCTCGGCGGTGGTGTCGCGCGGGGCGGCGGGGGCCAGGAACGCGACGCGCGGCAGCCGCTCCAGGATCGCGCCGCGCAGCGCACCGTCCAGTTCGCCCTTGCCGAGCGGTCCCGGTACGAGGTCGATGGTGTCGACGGACACCGGCTGCCAGCCGGCGAGCAGCTCGGCGTACGCGTCGGCGGCGCGCTGCACCAGGAATTCGGTGAGCGGTCCCGGCGCGAAGTGGCGGCGGGCGGTGTCGAGCGGCAGCGAGGCGATGAGCAGGGCGGGGATGCCGAGCGGTTCGTCGGTGGGGGTGGGCGCGTGGACGACGGGGAGGGTACGGGGGCGTACCGGGGCGCCCTCCGCGTCCACCGGGACCGCCCAGGTGACCGACCAGTGCGGTCGCAGCCGCTCCTCGCGGGGGCGGTCGGCGAGCAGCGCGGGCTCGACGGGGCCGTGGTGGGCGACCGTGCGCCAGCGGTTCGTACCGTGCGCGGAGTCCTCGACGTGGGTGTACGGGCCGTGCTGCGAGCGGCGCAGCGTCCGTACGGTGTCCGGGGTCTCGATCACGATCTCTTCGAGGCCGCGCAGGGTGAGCAGCAGGGCGTCGTCGACCGCGTCGAGCAGCCGGGCCACGAGGTCCTCGGCGCCGCCGTCGCGCAGCGGGAGGACGACGACGGTGTCGTACCCGTCGGGTGCGGTGCCCTCGGCGGGCAGCGGGAGCCGGAGCAGCGGTACGTGACCGTCGCGGCGGCGCAGTTCGTCGCCGAGGCCGGGGCTGGCGACGGCCGCCCGGGCGGCGAGGTCGCGGGCCTCGGCGAGCGACCAGCGGACGCCGCCGTGCCGGCCGACGACGGCGGGCTCGTCACTCACCGCGAGCACGGCGGCGAACCCGACGCCGAACCTGCCGACGGCTCCTTCGTGGCCCTCGCGCTTGGCGGAGGCGCGCAGGGTGGACAGGGACTCCACGCCGGTGGCGTCGAGGGGTGCGCCGGTGTTGGCGGCGGCGAGGACGGCGGGGTTGTCCGGGGTCGCCGGGTGCAGGGTGAGCCGGAGCCGGCCGGGGACCTGTGCGCGGGCGGCGGCGTCGGCGGCGTTCTGGGCCAGCTCGACGACGAGGCGGTCGCGGTAGCCGCCGAGCGCGAGGTCCTCCTCGGCGTTGGCGTCCTCGCGGAACCTGGCGGGACCGGCGCCCCAGGCGTCGAGCACACCGCGCCGCAGCCGTGCGGTCCCGAACGGATCGGCCCCCTCGGTCGCATTCATGCTCACGCTCTGACTCCGCTCTTTCCGATAGCGCACTGCCCGTGCCGCCAAGTGTGCGCCCGAAGGTACCGGGTCCTCGCACCGGACGGGGCCCGCCGAACAGCGCTTCGGCCGGTTCGGGCCCTTGGGCTCCGCGTTTGGCTCCCGCGAGGGCTTCCGCGTTGGCCGGAGGTTGCCGCACCGCCCTCCACGGCAAGGGTTCCGTCCTCAATCGCCGGACGGGCTGGGTTTGCCGGGCTGGAGCAGATCGTCCGGTCCGGGTTTGCCGGGCCGGCGCGGATCATCCGGCCCCGGTTTGGTGAGCCGGCACGGGTCGCCCGGCCCGGGTTTGCCAGGCCGACGCGGATTGCCTGAACGGACGGAAGGTCCCCGGACGGAAGATCCTCGGACGTACGGAAGATCCCCGGGCCGACCTAAAGCCCCTCGGCCGGCGGAAGACCCTCAAACCGCCGGAGGATCCCCGAACCGACGTAAGCCCCTCGGCCGGCGGAAGACCCCCGGACGTCGAAATCCCAGCCCTCGGCGAATCTCCGGACGGACGGCAGAACCCTGGGCCCGCAGAAAGCCCGGTCCCCGGACGAGCGACAAGATCAAGCCCGTCCGGCGATTGAGGACAAAGCGGTGCGCCGGGGGCACCCGGCATCCCGCTCAAGCCTGTCCGGCGATTGAGGACGGAACCGGCCCGCCGGAGCAACCCGCACCCCCACGCACCCCGCCCCGGCCCCCGCCTACGAGTGGCCGAGGTCCTCCGTCGGCGCGTCCGCCTCCGCCGGGACGGAGCCGGAGTCCCGGGCCGGCCGCAACGGGTACTCGTCCACCTGCATCGTGTCCAGCGCATGCGGCGCCGGCTTCGGCGGCTTCGGCATCACCGCCGCCTCCGAGTGCCCACCGCACCCGTACGACAGCGACACGACCCGCCCGTCCGCCGGACCGAACTCGTTCGCGCACACCCCGAACGCCTGCCGCAGCGAGCCCGCCAACGGCACCAGGAACGCGCAGGTCACACACGAGGCCGGGGCCGCCTGGGCCATCGGCGTCTTCGCGCCGAACGCCTCGTCCCACCGGTCGGCCGCCGCATGCAGCCCGTACCGGGACAGCACCCGCGCCCGCCGCATGCCGAGCTCGTCCGCGACGGCCGCGATCGAGCCCCGGCTCGTCGTCGCGGGGCGGGTCGTCAGCTCCGCGTCCTCCGCGTCGACGAGGTCGGCCATCTCCTGCGAGACCTCGGAGACCGCGGAGTTCGGCGGCGGCTCGTCCTCACCGGTGTAGCCGGGCTCCAGGCGGATGTCGTCCGCCTCGGTGGGCAGCAGATCGCCCGGTCCCATGTCGCCCGGGCGCAGCCGCTCGCTCCACGGCACCCACTCCGGGGCGAGGATCGCGTCACTGCCGGGCAGCAGCACCGTTTCGTCGAGGGTGACGTTCTTCGCGCGGGAGGCCCGGGCGACCGTCACCGCCCAGCGCCAGCCCCGGTAGCCGGGCTTCTTGCACTCGAAGAAGTGCGTGACGACCCGGTCCCCCTCGGAGACCACGGCCACATGCTCACCGACGACCCCCGGCGCGGCTGCCTCCTCGGCCGCCGCGCGGGCCAGGTCTACCGCCTCGGCGCACAGACGGTCGGGAACAGGGGTACGGGCCGTACGGCTTCGCGTCGTCGCAGCACTCACAGGTCTCGCTTCTCTCCTACGCCAGTCTCACGAGCGCGCCAGCACATCCATCGATTTCGGCCATGACGGGTGGGGGCGGAGCGGACCTGGGGGCCGCGTCGACGTCCACACCCGTTACTGCCTGCCTCGGGCACACCTTCTGCAACCCATTCTGCGGGATCGCCGAGAGGCGCGCGGCCGAGAACAACCGCCGGTGGCGCGCTACGCACGCTACCCTCTCCGCCGCCCCCCGCCCACCTGCCCGTCCCAAACAACGCCGGATCCCGTGCCGAACAACGCCGGATCCGGTGGCGAACAACCCGTGTCCGATGCCGCGTCGCCCACGCAGAACGCCCGCCGGAGCCCACCCAGAATGCCTGCCGGAGAACACGCGGAACGCCTGCTGGAGCCCACGTCCGGCCGCCGCCCCGGGCCCGCCCCGGCCCCGTCAGGCAGGGGCGGATCACTGACCCGACAGGGCCAAGTGTGCCGCGCCCCGTGCCGATGCCGGTTCGGCACCACCACGGCTGGGGCACTATGACGAAGTGACTTCCGCCAGGTCGCACGAAGAATCCGGCCCGCTCCGCAGGACGGGCCGGGCGGTCGGTCATGCCCTCCACAAGCCGTTCACCGGCACCGCGAAGGGCATCCGGAAAGCAACGCACGCGCACGGCGCCGGTGAGTCCGGGCTCGGCAAACTGATCGAACTGCACGCCGTGAACGGCGCGGGCGACGTGATGATCACGGTCGCGCTCGCCTCGACGGTCTTCTTCTCCGTACCGACGGACGAGGCCCGCGGCCGGGTCGCCCTCTACCTCGCCGTCACCATGGCCCCCTTCACGCTCCTGGCCCCCGTGATCGGCCCGCTCCTGGACCGGCTGCCGCACGGCCGCCGCGCCGCGATGGCCGGGTCGATGCTGGCCCGTGCGGTGCTGGCGCTCACCATGTCGGGCGCGGTCGCCACCGGCGGCCTGGAGCTGTATCCGGCCGCGCTGGGCGTCCTGGTCTGCTCCAAGGCGTACGGGGTGGTGCGCAGCGCCGTCGTGCCGCGTCTGCTGCCGCCGCGTTTCTCCCTGGTGAAGGCGAATTCCCGGGTCACCCTGGCCGGGCTCCTGGCGACCGGGATCGCGGCACCGATCGGGGCGGGGCTCCAGACCGTCGGGCCCGGCTGGCCGCTGTACGGCGCGTGCGTGATCTTCCTCGGCGGGACCGTGCTCGCCTTCACGCTGCCGCACAAGGTCGACTCCGCGAAGGGCGAGCGGAAGGCCCAGCTGGTGGAGCCGCACGGCGTGGCGGTCTCCCTGAGCGAGCCGGGGGGCGCCGGCAGGCGGCCGGGCCGGGCGCGGCGCCGGGAGCGGAACGGCGAGAAGCGGCCCGGTCTGCGGTCCGTGGGCCCGTCCGTACTGAACGGGCTCCAGGCCAACTCCGCGCACCGCGCGCTCTCCGGCTTCCTGATCTTCTTCCTGGCGTTCCTGCTGCGCGAGCACCCGCTCGCCGGGCAGAGCGCCGCCGTCTCACTCGGCATCGCCGGCGTCGCGGCCGGCGTGGGCAACGCGTCCGGCACGGCCGTCGGCTCCTGGCTGCGGGCCCGCGGCCCCGAGATGATCGTCGTCTCCGTGCTGGCCCTGGCCCTGCTCGTCGCGGTGCTCGCCGCGCTCTTCTTCAGCACGGTCATGGTCGCCGCGCTCAGCGCCACCGCGGGTTTCACGCTGGCCCTGTCGAAACTCTCGCTGGACGCGATGATCCAGCGCGACGTACCCGAAGAGGTACGCAGCTCAGCGTTCGCCCGGTCCGAGACCGTGCTCCAGATGGCCTGGGTGGTCGGCGGCGGCATCGGCATCGCCCTCCCCCTCAACGGCGTACTGGGCATGTCGGTCGCCGCGGGCATCCTCGCCCTCGGCGCCGCAACGTCCGTACGGGGTCTGCTGAGCGCGGCGCGCCGCGGCTCGCCGCACCCCCGCGTGGCGTGAACCGGAGCGACCGATAGCCTTCGGCCCATGACCGTTGCGTTCTTCTCCGGTAAGGGCCGCCGAATCGGCGTCGCTCTTGGTGCCGTGTCCGCGGGACTCCTTGTCCTCTCCGCCTGCGACAAGCCGACGCCGCTCGCGACCGTAACGGTCGGCGGCAACTCGGTGAGCGCCGAGGCGTCCTGCTACAACGACGGCAAGGCCCTCGACAAGTCCGAGTACCAGAGCTGCCTCAACAAGAAGGCGGAGAAGTCCGTCGAGGTCGCGATGGACGACAAGGTCCGCTTCGGCGTCGACCCCGAGGTCGCGGACAACGGCTGGACCCTGTTCATCAACGGTCAGCAGGCCGAGCAGGAGCCGTACAAGAAGACCTACCGGTCCATCCCGGGCAGCGCCTTCTTCTCCAGCCAGACCGGCGAGACCACGAACAAGACGCAGATCAGCATCGTGGAGACCAAGGGCAAGGAGCTCGTCGGCATCTGGCACTTCGAGCTGAAGAAGACCTCCTGATCCCCTCCCCCTCCTGACCTCGGAGGATTCGCCCCGTGCGTGTGCTCGTCGTGACCGCTGTCCCCGCAGAACGGGACGCGGTCACGCGTGCGTTCGGGGCCGTTCCCGAGGCGCGGGTGCACCATGTCCTCGGCGCCGAACTCCACCGCGCGGGCCCCTTCGACGTCCTCGCGGGCGGCGCCGGACCGGCGGCCTCGGCGGCCTCGGCGGCCTTCGCTCTGGCCTCGGACAGGGGCTACGGCCTGGTGATCTCGGCCGGTATCGGCGGCGGGTTCGCCGGTGTCGCACCGGTCGGCTCCCTCGTGGTGGCCGCCCGCATCGGCGCGGCGGACCTGGGCGCCGAGACCGCGACGGGTTTCGTGCCGGTCACCGAGCTGGGCTTCGGCCGCACCTGGCATCTCCCGCCCCGATCGCTGGTACGGGAGGTGGCCGCCGCCACCGGCGCGCTCACCGGTGACATCCTCACCGTCTCCACCGTGACCGGCTCCGCCGACCGCGCCGCTGCCCTGCTCGCCGCGCACCCGGCGGCCGCCGCCGAGGCGATGGAGGGCTTCGGGGTCGCCGAGGCCGCCGACCGTATCGGCGTGCCCGCCCTGGAGATCAGGGCCGTCTCGAACGCCGTCGGCCCGCGTGACCGGGACGCCTGGCGCATCGGCGACGCGCTGGCCGCGCTCACCGAGGCGTTCGGGAAGCTCGTACCCGTACTGGAAGGTTGGACCCACCATGACCGACACGACTCCTGACCCGTCGAACGATCTGCCGAACAGCCTGTCGGGCGCCCAGTCCGGCACCCCGTCCGACGCCTCGTCGGCCCCGCTGCGGATCGCCTTCTCGCCCTGCCCGAACGACACCTTCGTCTTCGACGCCTGGGCGCACGGAAGGGTCCCCGGCGCGCCCGCCCTCGATGTCACCTTCGCGGACATCGACATCACCAACGGCATGGCCGAGCGCGGCGAGCTCGATGTCCTCAAGGTCTCGTACGCGGTGCTGCCGTGGGTGCTCGACGAGTACGCGCTGCTGCCGTGCGGCGGGGCGCTGGGCCGGGGCTGCGGTCCGCTGGTCCTCACCAAGGAGGCGGGCACGGACCTGACGGGGAAGACCGTCGCCGTACCGAGCGAGCGCTCCACCGCCTATCTGCTGTTCCGCCTCTGGGCGGCCGAGGTGGTGCCGGGCGGGGTCGGCGAGATCGTCGTGATGCCGTTCGACGAGATCATGCCCGCCGTGCGCGACGGGAAGGTGGACGCCGGTCTCGTCATCCACGAGGCCCGGTTCACGTACCAGAACTACGGGCTGCACAACCTCGCGGACATGGGCCGGCACTGGGAGGAGACGACCGGGCTGCCGATCCCGCTCGGCGCGATCATCGCCAAGCGCTCGCTGGGCGAGGGCACGCTGAAGCTGCTCGCCGACTCGGTGCGGACCTCGGTGCGGATGGCCTGGGACGACCCGGAGACGTCCCGGCCCTATGTGCTGGCGCACGCCCAGGAGATGGATCCGGCCGTGGCGGACCAGCACATCGGGCTGTACGTCAACGAGTTCACCGCCGACCTGGGCGAGGACGGCTACGCGGCGATCCGCGGACTGCTGACCCGCGCCGCGGCCGAGGGACTGGTACCGCCCCTCGGCCCCGACGCGCTGTCGTTCGTCTGAGCTGCGCCTTTTTGTTGGTTCTCAGACGTCGAGTTTGTTGGTTCTCAGACGTCGAGTTTGTTGGTTCTCAGACGTCGAGTTTGTTGGTTCTCAGACGTCGAGCTGGTCGGCGACCGCGCGCAGCAGGCCGCCGATCTTCTTGCCGGCCGCCTTGTCAGGGTAGCGGCCGCGCTCCAGCATCGGCGTGATGTTCTCCAGCAGGGTGGTCAGGTCCTGCACGATGGACGCCAGCTCGTCCGGCTTGCGGCGCTGCGCGGCCGCGACGGACGGGGTCGGGTCCAGGATCGCCACCGAGAGAGCCTGGTCACCTCGCTGACCTGCGACGACCCCGAATTCCACGCGTTGGCCGGGCTTGAGGGCGTCGACGCCGTCGGGGAGCACGGAGGAGTGCACGAAGACGTCGCCGCCGTCGTCGCGGGAGAGGAAGCCGAAGCCCTTCTCGCTGTTGAACCACTTGACCTTGCCAGTCGGCAAAGCACGCACCCCATCTCAACCCGTATGCAACCTGTATGCCGGAACCCGGAACAAAGCCTCAGCAGGTCAGGCTATCCAGTGGTGGTGCTCCCCTGCTGGCAGCAGCCTCCCCAGGGGGAGTACCCCTCGTCAAGCCTGGTCATCCGGACTCTGTCCGGAAACGGCGCTTGCTTTCCGCGCCGGTGGCCGGGGGGCGGTTCGCCGCCGCCGAGAACTACCCTGGCCGGGTGAGTACTACACCTTCTGGCGCAGGTGACCGGCTGGTCCGGATCGGCGCGATCGTCTTCTTCCTCGGCGCACTGTCCACCCTGGTCACGATGGCGCCCCTCTTCCTCGGCACCCACCCGCTGCCGTCCATCGCCTGGTCACTGTGCATGCTGATGGGCGTCGGCTTCCTGATCGCCGCGGCAGGCGTGATCCGGTCGGTGCGCGCGGGGGCGGCGAAGCAGTAAGGCTCACCCCTTCCCTGCCGCAAACATCACCGGCCGTTCCATTCAGCCATCCGGCCGCAACCTCGCAGGGGCGGCGGCCGGAGTCGGCGAAGGCGCTTTGGGCTGCTCACGAGGTAATGCCGCCCGATCGCCACAACGCCCCGACACCACGCCCCGTGTTCAATCCAATACGTGTTTGGCCTGAAGTGCGTTGCCACTGCTACGGGCCCCTTGATACAGATGAAGATCCTGTCGTCGGCTGCGCGCATATCGCCGGACGCAGTTGACGCAACGTATGGGCCGGGGGATGCGGGGGACGCATGACGGGGTGGGACATCAGGCCGAGCGGGGTGGAGTCCGTTCTGTCGTTGGTGGGTCTGGCCGCCGAGGACCTGAGCAAGGGCGTCAGGGGCTACGGCGAGAACGTGGAGGACGCCGCGCTGCACGCGGGGACGATCAGCGGGCCGTACTGCGGCGAAGCACCGGCGGGACCGGTCGGCGCCGCGGTCGCGAACTTCATCTCGGACACTCAGCAGCAGATCAGGTTCATGGCCGCCCGCACGAAGAAGTCAATGGACGGAACGGTCAAGGCCACCACCGAGTACATCGAGGGTGATCTGGCCATGGCCGCCCGCGCCCAGCGCGAGGCGTCGAAGGCCCCGACCCCCGCCGAGATCAGGGCGGTCGGCCAGAAGCCCGGCCACCGGGGCGGGGAGTAGCCGACGTGATCGAACCGGGCGGGATACCCCAGTACACCGGTGACTTCGGCCAGCTGGAGAAGGCCGCGTCCGGCCTGCGTACGCAGGCCACGGGCATCCGGAACGGCGGGAAGGACGTCCACTCCCGCTTCCAGGCGACGGCCGCGTACTACAAGGCGCCCGAGGCCGAAAAGCTGTTCTCCTCCACCCAGCCCGTCATGGACACGGCCGACGAATTCGCGGGGAGCATCGAGTCGCTCGCCGACGCCCTGGACACGTTCGTCTTCGAGGCCAAACCCCACGCCGACCGGCTCAAGCAGCTGAGGCTGGACGCGATCGCCTTCGTCGACAGCGTCCGGGGCCATGACGACTGGACCCAGGACAAGAACAAGACCGACAAGCACCAGGCACTGATGGACGGCGTGGCCGCGGCGCGCGACGGCTTCCAGGAAGCCGAACGCAGCGCGGCCAACAAGATCAACGCACTCAGTCCGGGAGCCTGCCGCCCCGCTTGGATCGTGGACGACGGCACCCATGGACTCGGCATGTACGGCCAGAACGCCGACACGCTCAAAGGGCATGAAGGACCTGCCGTGGGGCAGTCCGGAGGGACGCACCTACGAGCGGTGGAGCCTGGAGTGGTGGGGGCACGGGGCCAAGAGCTGGGCGTGGGACGGCATAGCCAAGGACAGCATCTGGGGCGGCATCGACGGCCTGGGCACCCTGATCGGCTTCCACGGCGGCGAGGCGCGCGACCAGGCATGGGACGGTCTGCGACGGACGGCCGTCGGTGGTTACGCCTACGGCATGGACCTGTTCGGCCAGGACGAGCACCTCTCCGGCTGGCAGCGCGAGAGCAAGGCGTACGCGAAGGAGTTCGGCAAGCAGTTCATCGCGTACGACATGGCGGAGGAGGACCCCGCCCGCGCCCACGCCGTGCTCTCCTTCAACATCCTCACCCTCGCCACCGGCCCCTTCGCCGCCGCCGCGAAGCTGGGCAAGGGCGGCACGATCGCGAAGGCCGCCGGCACCATGGCGAAGATCGGCGACGCCCTCGACCCACTCTCCGGCACGTTCAAGGCCGCCAAGGCGCTTTCGGGTCTGCCCAAGGTCTCCCAGGTCCTGGCCAACGTCAGCGACCACCTCCAGCTACCGAAGACCAGGTTCCCCGACGGCGCCCTCGACCTGAGCGACCGTTTCCGGGTCGACAAGGACGGCAACTTCATCCCGCTCGGCCGGGACGGCACTCCCGACCTGGCCCCGGCCAGACACGAACCCTCTGCCGCCGAACGGGGCGCCGGCCAACCGCACGGCGATCGCGAACCGGTCGGCGTCGGAGGCCGCGCGCCCGCAGCGACCGCCCACGCGGGCGACGGCCTGCCGCCGCGCGGCGGTCTTGAAGCAGACGGTGGCGCGGTTCACGGAAGCGGCGGCCACGCAAGCGCTGATCACGGTACACACGGTGGCTCAGGAAGTGACGAACCCACTCCCGGCAGGAGTGGTGCCCATCCGGAGCACATTCCGGGCCCCGGCGAGCACGCCCATGACCACGGCATGAACGACACCCCTCCCGCGTCAGGCGGTGCCGACGGCCGAGGAAGCACCTGGGACTCTTCAGCACACAAAAAGGGCGTGTGGCCCGCCAGGAGTGACATCCCTGGACCGGCTGCCGGAGAAGAACTGAAGCCCCCCAACGCCAGACACACGATCAGTGGATCCGCCGGGAGGGAAATCAAGGAGAAAAACAGCATCATCTTGCGTGGATACTCCCGCGAGATCGGAAAAGACATCGCCGGTATCGCGGAGGGGCGAGCAAAACTCACCGCGGACGGGAACCGCTATAAAATTAATGGCCGTACCTACGGAGTGGAGCCGGGCGGCCGCGTCTACCCTGAATCAGGGCCGGGTATCGTCAATCTTGACAGGAACGAATACGCCGCATTGCAGCAGGTAGTGAAGGCCAAGGGTGACATTGATGCCGCGCCCCAGTTGACGCGGAACCCTCGGTTCGTCAACAACCCGCAAGCCGTCCAAAAGGCGCTGGACCTCTACAACGGGACCTACCGATGACATACAACCTCTTCACCACCGATCGCCTGCAACCGCCCCGAGTCTCCGATGCCCTGGCTTCATGCCTGTGCGTTGAGCCGAACTCCGTCGATGTCGCCGACGTCGACGCCGATCAGGACATCCGCAACTGGGATGCTCTTGCCCTGTGCGACTACTCGGATGTCCTTGGCGATGTGTCACTGACTCTGGACATCTTCGTCCAGGATGCCGTCTCCCAGCAGCCGCCCGAGTCGGAATTCGCTTCGCGTTTCGCTGTTGCGGCGCAGACCGTGGTCCTGTATCCCGCAGAAGAGCACCTCCCCAGCGCATATTGGCTGGTGACTCCAACCGGTTTGGTGACCCGCGCACGCCTCTTGGCGTCGGACGACGAGCGACCCGAGTACTCCATCGATGCTGTTGAGGCTGCCGTCCCTCAGCTTCCCGGAATTCGTGTCATGCAGCTTCCGGAGATCGTCCGGGAACAACATGTCCCCACGCCGACCACCTCGGAATTCGTTCACGCCACGGAGCTCCTCAGAAAAGCGCAGGAAATCCCCGCAAACCCTGCACTCGCTGATGAATCAGAATCTCATCTGTACCATTCTCGGGCTTATCTTGCAGAATGGGAGAGAATGGTGCGGCGTATGGAATCAGGCTGGCATCCCACCGGTAAATACCCGGTCGAGTTGTACTGCGAAGCTCTACTGGCACGAGACCGGATCGAGCAGCTGCCGGAGGAACTCTCCAGGCCGGTGGCCGATCTCCTGCGCCAGTCCGTCGGGCAACTCGACGAGGCGTTCAAGAAGTGCACCGCGCCGGACGACACCTGGGCGGCTGAGGCAGAAGTCCCCGGATCTCCCGCTGATCTCGGCGGACGTGGTTGGTGGTGGCACCGCAAGCCTCTCACCTTGCCGTGGGACAAGAACTGATTCCGAAGTAAGCGAGGCAGCACATGACCCAGGACGTCATAGCCCTCACCCCGCAGATGCCGGACACCAGGACGCTGCTGGCCGGGCTCCTCGCCGGCGGTCCCGATCTGCTCGTGAACCGGGCGGGCGACGGCTCCGTCGCTCAGCTGTGCACGGCCGCCGGGCAGGCGCTGGTGTCGCTCGAAGCGCCCCGGTACGTCCAAGTGCCGGGCGAGGTCGCCCGGTTGCTCGGGCCGGCCACGCAGGCCGAGTCGCCCGTGTGGTGGACCGAAGCGCGGGCGACCAGTTCCGTGGAGGGGGCCGCGGAGCTGGCCGGGTCCGTCGCCGGGCGGCTGGTCGCCGTGCACGGGGGTGACGTCTGGCCACGCGAGGCCGGTCATACCGATGTCGTGGCCGATCTCGCCGACGCCGCCGCGGACACCGTCCCCCTGGGCGTCGACCTGCTCACCGAGAAGGCCGCCGTCGTCATCCAGGGCCGCCCCGTGATCGCTGCCACGACTTGGCTGACCGACGTGGTGCGCAACGCGGCCCGCACCGAACGCGAACTGCAGATCGTCACCCCGCCCGGCACCCGGCTCACGTTCCCCGCCCGCACACTGCTGGACGGGCTGCCCTCCCGCTGGGTCGTGAGCGACCCCGGGTGCGGTTACTACGACGGCCTCTCCGGAGCCGTACTGCACTGGCACGAGGGGCGATTCACCCACGCAACCGGCGACAAGCCCCAGACAGCGGATGCTTTCCGGCCCCGACCCGGCACCGGAGGCGAACGGCAACTGCTGCTCTCCATCCGTACGGTCCACCCCGCCGACGAGCATCTCGTCCTGGGCGGCGCCCTGGAACAGGCATGGCGCACGCTCACCGGAGCCCCGCCCGCCGGATGGGCAACCTCCGAGCCCATCAGCGCCCCTTGGTCACCAAGGCAGTTGACCGACCTGTCCCGCACCCGCGCCCAGCAATCCCTGCCCACCTGGGCCGTCGCGATCGGAACCCCCGACCGCCCGGCGATCGCCGCCATGCGCACCACCCGCACCCACCTCGGCGTCGAAGAGCACATCACGCTGGCCATCGGCTACCGCGCCGATCAGCACACTCCGGTGGACGCCATGCCCGAGCTGGCCGAATCCCTGGTCGCCAGGCACAACCTCGCCACGATGATCGGCCAACTGCGCACCGCACGCGCGGATCTGACCACCCCCGCCCACCACGAGCGACCCCCGGTGCCGCTCTCCTTCACCCTCGGCCCCGACGCCGTGGCCGACCTCGGCCTCGACCACGTCCGCCGGGCCCTCGCCGGCACCGCTCCCACCCGCCTCGGCCCGGCCGCCCGGCCCGCCCTGCACCACACGCTCGGCGACGGCACCGACCTCGCCGCCTGGCAGCGCCTGCGGCAGATCAACGACCACTTGGCAGCCAGCAGCAGTGGAGCCTGATCCCCCGGCCGGAGCGTGCGGACCCCAAGCGTTCATCTCATCGAACGAGCAGGAACGGACTGTCTCCTGACGCCGACTCGGCATGGTGCCCGCGCCAGGGGGAAGCGGGTGGGATGCGGGAGTCAGTCCTTGCGGTGGCCCGGCTTGAGGGTGCGTACAAGGGCGGCCCAGGCAGCGGGTGTGGTGCGGAGTATCGCCCCGGTAGGGTCGCTGCTCTCGGTGAGCTTGACGCCGCCGCCGACATCCGTGGCGACATGTACGCACGAGTCGCCCTGGGCGCAGTAGGACGACTTCTGCCAATGGTCGTGTGCGGGCATCGGCATTCCTCTCATAGCTGCTGACTGATGTGGTGGATCAGATCCCTGGTGTCCTGGGGCGACAGTGCGGCACCCTCAATCCTGCTGAACAGGGTCCGGTAGTTCCGCAGTTGGGTCTCTGCGTCGAGGAACGCGAGGCCGTGGGACTGATCGAGGTGGACGGTGTCCAGTTCGGGGACCGGGCCGTACGCGTAGTAGATGGACTGGCCGGAGCCAGGGACCGCGCCTGCCTTGAACGGGATGACCTGGATGGTGACATGGTCCTGCTCGCTCATGTCGAGGAGGTGCCACAGCTGCGCCCGCGCCGTCTCGGGACCGCCGACCTCGGTGCGGAGCGCGGCCTCGTGGATGAGTGCTTGGTACGAGGCCGGCCCGGCCCCGCACAGCACGGCCTGGCGCTTCATCCGGAAGGAGACGCGGTGCTCGATGTCCGACGGCGGGAGCTCCGGGACGTGCTGTCGGAAGATTTCCCGCGCGTGGTCGGCACTCTGGAGCAGCCCGGGAATGTGCGCAGTAATGGCGCCGCGTAGTCGTTCTGCATGGTGTTCCAGCTCTGCAAGGTCCAGGAGAGAGGTCGGCAGGAGTTCCTGGTAATCGGACCACCAGCCGCGCTTCCGGTCATTGACCATGTCGACCAGAGCTTCGATGAAGGCACGGTCGGAGCACTCGTAGTTCTGCGCCATGGTGCGCAGCCGCTCGCCGCTCACCCCGAACCTGGCCGTCTCGATGTTGCTCAGCTGGCCCTGGCCTATGCCGTGCACGCGGGCCGCCTCGGTGGCGGTGAGACCGGCGCGCTCGCGCAATTTGCGCAGCTCGGTGGCGATCCGGATGCGCCGACCAGTGGGGGCAGACCTGCCAGCCATGTAACTCCTCCTTGGCGGAGTCGAGTTCGACTCATCACTCACGCGAGGGAATCTGCATGCCATTTCACGCATGCGCTGCAAATAGAACTTGCGGAGACCCTATTCTCAGTCCCAGGCCACCCGCCCGGAAGTACCCCGCTCGACGGAGCGGCCTCGTCACCGGGCAGCAGGAAATCCGCGATCCAACTTCCTCCCGTGAACGGAGACTTCCATGGTCGCTTCCACGGTATCCCCGCCCTGGACATACACCCTCCAACTCCCGCAGGATCCCCGCGCACCGGGCGTCGCCCGCGCCACCCTCCGCAACGTCCTGCGCGTGCACGGCATGCATGAACTCACCGAGGTCGCCGAGCTGTTGGCGAGCGAACTGGTCACCAACGCGTATCTGTACTCCTCGGGCCCGTACTCCCTCCGCCTGCGCGATGCCGGGCGCGGCCGGGTCCGGCTGAGCGTGTGGGACACCGATCCGCGCATCCCCGCCCCGTTCCGGTGGGGCATGCCTCCGCCGGAGGAACTGGCCGAGCGGGGGCGGGGGTTGTACCTCGTCACTCTGTACGCGGAGTGCTGGGGCGCGTACCCCATGCGGGGCGGGTTGCCGGGGCAGGGCGGGAAGCTGCTCTGGGTGGAGTGTGCGGCGAAGGTGTAGAGGATCCGCCGACACGCCAACCGCGTCCCGGGCCTCATGGGCAGTACGCCAGGCACCACAGTCGCAGTTCGTTGTTGCCGCTTGTCGTCCCGCGCCTGGTGCGTGGCTCGAACTGGGCAGCATGGTTCAAGAGCCCAACTACGTTCGGGAGCTCCGGAATCGGCCACCGCCCGGGACCTGCCAGGCACAAGGAGCCGGAACAAAGGAGTACTTGGACATGCGTCCCGTCCCCACCTGCATCCTCGGCAACAGCGAAGCCCCTCAGGTCCTGCATGGGCATGCCCTCGACGCGTACGTCCAGATCGGGTCTCTGAGCAAGGTGCTCACCGGAACCGCGCTGGCCCGGCTGGCCGCCGCGGGGGTGCTGCGGCCGGATGACCCGGTGGAGCGGTTCCTGCCCGTTCCGCGGGGCACCGGCATCACCTTGGAGCACCTCGCCCGGCACACCTCGGGGCTGCCGCGACTCCCGCCGCGCGTGAGACGGCGCGACCCGTACGCCGCCTTCGACGATGCCGCCCTGCACGCCGTGCTCCAGGGGCTGGACACCCTCGCCACCGCTGCCCCGGGCGATACGGAGGAGTACTCCAACCTCGGGTACGCCGTCCTCGGAGCCGCGCTGGTTTCCGCCGCGGGTATGCCCTACCAGGAGCTTATGGACCACTACGTCCTTGCCCCTCTGGGCATCACCGAGGTGACGAGCGCTCCGCCGCCGGACAGACGCCTGTGCAGCCGCGGGCTGTTCGGCCGCCCGCGCCGGCCCTGGACCATGAGCGGCGCCGTCCTCCCCGCCGGCGGGCTCTGGGCCACCCCGCGGGCCACCGCCGATCTGGTGACCGCGCTCCTCATCGACCGGAAACTGGGGGAGCCCGCCCTGTCCTGGCAGCGGGCCGGCACCCTGCTCTGGCACAACGGCGCCACCGGCGACGCCTCCGTTTTCGCCGGGGCCGTGCCGGACGGCAGATGGGTGCTGGTCCACCGCCTCACCGGTCAGGCCGACCGCACCGACGAACTGGGCATCGAACTCCTGCGCCGGGCCACGTCCGGCGACCCCGCCGACAGCAGGACCTGATCCGCCCCGGCCGAACAGCGATGAGCCGCAGCCGCCAGCCGCAGCCGCCACCGGAAGCGGCAGCGACCCCGCCCCTGATCCGCCGGAGAGGCGCTACCCCCTGTACTCCTCGTACTCCTCCAGCCAAGCCGGGAACTCCGTCAGAGACGACAGGACGACGTCCGCGCCCGCCGCCCGGAGTTCCGCCGCGTCGCACGGGCCCGTGGTGACCGTCACCGACAGGGCGCCGGCCGTGCGGGCGCCGCGTACGTCGCCGGTGTGGTCGCCGACGTAGATGTGGGCGCCGTGCTCGCGCAGGGCGTGGCCCTTCGCCTCGGCCCACAGGCCGCCGATGACCGCGTCGGGGTCGATGCCGAGGTGGGTCAGGTGGAGTTCCGCGTTGGGGTGGTGCTTCGCGGTGACGACTATGGCGCGGCCGCCGCGCTTCCGGATCGCCGCCATCGACTCCCGCGCGCCCGGCAGCGCCGGGCTCGGGGTGATGGCGTGTGTGGGATAGATCTCCCGGTAGCGGTCGGCGGTGGCCGCCACCGCGTCGGCCGGGAACCAGTTCCGCAGCTCGTCCTCGACCGGCGGGCCGAGCCTGCTCACCACCAGGTCGGCATCGATCGGCGTCCCGGTTTCGGCGGAGAGCGCCAGGTAGGCGGCCTTGATTCCGGGGCGGGAGTCGATGAGCGTCATGTCGAGGTCGAAGCCGACCGTCAGGGGGTGTGAGGGCATGACGTCCATTGTCGCGGGAGCGGGCGCCGGGTCCGTCCCCCGGTGCGGCCTTCGGGCCCGAAACGACGGTGCTTAGACTTAGCCAAGCCTTACCTTCGCATTGTTATTCGCCATTTGATGTTCTTCGCCATCTGATTGGGTCCGATGTCAGCCGCCGCACCACGCCGCTCCAGACGCGCACTCGCGACGGCGGCGGCCGTCGTGGCGCTGCTCGTGGCGGTACTCCTCAGCCTGGCCGTGGGGGCCCGTTCCATACCCCCGTCCGAAGTGTTCGACGTGCTGCTGCACGGCGGGCATTCCGACAACGCCGAAGTCATCCGGAACATGCGCGTGCCGCGCACCCTGATCGGGCTGATGGTCGGCGCCGCGCTGGCCATCGCGGGCACGGTTCTCCAGGGCATCACCCGTAACCCCATCGCCGACCCCGGCATCCTCGGCATCAGCCAGGGCGCCTCGGTGGGTGTGGTGCTGGCCATCGCGTTCGCCGGGGTGCACAGCCTGACGGGGTACGTGTGGTTCGGCTTCGCGGGGGCGGCGATCGCCTCCGTCGCCGTGTACGCGATCGCGTCGAGCGGGCGCGGCGGCGCCACCCCGGTGAAGCTCGCGCTGGGCGGTGCCGCCATCAACGCGCTGCTGGTCTCGGTGGTCTCGGCGGTGCTGACGACCAAGGCGTCCGCGCTGGACGAGTTCCGGTTCTGGCAGGTCGGATCGATCGCCGGGCGCGAGGCCGATGTGGCCCAGCAGATCTGGCCGTTCCTGCTGGTGGGGGTCGTGCTGGTGCTGTCCGTGGCCCGCGGGCTCGACGCGCTGGCGCTCGGCGAGGACGTCGCGAAGGGGCTCGGGCAGAACGTCGCGATGGTACGGGTGGTCGGCGGTGTCGGTGCCACGGTGCTGACCGGTGTCGGTGTCGCGGCGGCCGGGCCGATCGCGTTCATCGGGCTCGCCGTCCCGCACATCGCCCGCGCGGTCGTCGGCTCCGACCACCGCTGGGTGCTGCCGATGGCGGCGCTGATCGGGCCCGTGATGCTGCTGGTGTCGGATGTGATCGGCCGGATCGTGTTCCCGCCGAGCGAGGTCCCGGCGGGTGTGATGACAGCGCTGATCGGGGTGCCGTTCCTGGTCGCCCTCGTACGCCGAAAGGCGGTGCCCGCATGAGCGCCGGTACGAAGGTCCGGGTGCGGCCCGCCGGGTATCAGGTCGTACGGATCGGGACGCGGGGGAGGTTCCTGCTGCACCGGCGGGCGGCCCTGGTCGCCGCCGCCCTCGTCGTGCTGCTGGCCGCCGTCTGTGTCGCGTACCTCTGCGTCGGCGAGAGCTTCGTCGCGCCCGGCGAGGTCGTGAAGGTGGTGCTGGGGCAGCCGTCCCCGGACGAACTGGTCGTGGGCACGCTGCGGCTGCCGCGGATGACGGTGGGGCTGCTGGTCGGCGCCGCCTTCGGGATCGCCGGTGCGCTGATCCAGACCGTCGCCCGCAACCCGCTCGCCAGCCCCGACATCATCGGCATCAGCCAGGGCGCGAGCGCGCTCACGGTCGGCGCGATGACCTTCGGCATCACCTCGTACACCGTGCTGCCCTACCTCTCCGTGATCGGCGGGGTGGCCGCTGCGGCGCTCGTGTACGTCTTCGCCTGGCGGGGCGGGCTGCACGCCACCCGCTTCGTCCTCATCGGCATCGGCTTCGCCATCGCGCTGCGCTCGGTCACCACACTGTTCCTGACGAAGGGCGACTACCTGGTCGCCCAGCAGGCACACATCTGGATGACCGGCTCGCTCAACGGCCGCGGCTGGTCCGAGGCCGCGCCGATCGGCTGGACGCTGCTGATCCTGCTGCCCGCCGTGCTGTGGGCGGCCCGCGCCCAGCGCACCGTATCGATGGACGACGACACCGCGACCGCGCTCGGGGTACGGCTGGGGCGGGTACGGCTGGGTCTGGTCGCGCTCGGCGTGGTCCTGGCGTCCGTGGCCACCGGGACGGCCGGGCCGGTCGACTTCGTGGCGCTCCTCGCCCCGCAGATCGCCCGCCGGATGACCCGGACCGCGCAGATCCCGCTGCTCTCCTCGGCACTGCTCGGCGCGGTGATCGTGGTGTTCGCGGATCTGCTGGCGCGCAGGCTCTTCTCCCCCACCGAACTGCCGGTGGGCGTACTGACGGCGGCGGTCGGCGCCCCGTATCTGATCTGGCTGATCATCCGCGGTCAGGGCGGCGGTCGCGGCCGTAGTGGAGGCACAGCATGAGTTCGATCCCGACGTCCGGCAGCACGGAGACCGCCACGGCGAAGGCCGCGGAGACCGGCCGGCTCACCGCACGGGAGCTGACGCTCGCGTACGAGGACCGCACCGTCGTCGACTCGCTGGACCTCGACATCCCGGACGGCCGGGTCACGGTCATCGTCGGCCCGAACGCCTGCGGCAAGTCGACCACCCTGCGCGCGCTCGGCCGGCTCCTCAAGCCGCGCGGCGGGGCGGTCCTCCTCGACGGCACCGAGCTGTCGAAGATCCCCACCCGCAGGATCGCCCAGTCGATCGGGCTGCTGCCGCAGACCCCGGTGGCCCCCGAGGCGATCACCGTCAGCGACCTCGTCGCCCGCGGGCGCCAGCCGCACCAGCACTGGTGGCAGCAGTGGTCGGACGAGGACGAGCGGGCGGTGACCGACGCGATGGAGCGTACGGACGTCTCCGCGCTCGGCGACCGGTCCGTGGACGAGCTGTCCGGCGGTCAGCGCCAGCGGGTCTGGATCGCGATGGCGCTCGCCCAGGAGACCGATCTGCTGCTGCTCGACGAGCCGACCACGTACCTCGACATCGCCCACCAGGTGGAGGTCCTGGACCTGGTGCGCCGGCTCACCGCCCGGGCGGCGGACGGCACCCGCGGCCGGACCGTCGTCACCGTGCTCCACGACCTCAACCAGGCCGCCCGGTACGCGGACCACCTGGTCGCCATGAAGGCCGGCCGGATCGTCGCCGAGGGCCGCCCCGACGACATCGTCACGGCCGGTCTCGTACGCGAGGTCTTCGGCCTGGAGGCGGTGATCGTCCCGGACCCGGTGACCGGTTCGCCGCTCGTGGTGCCGGGCGCACCGTGGCAGGCCACCCCGGCGCCGTGACCCCGTAACCCCGGCGACCGGCCCGCCGGCGCATCCGTGCCGGTCCACCACCCCGATCCCCACGAAAGGCATCCCATGGCCACCTCCCTCCGCCGCCGCGGCCTCGCGCTCGGCGCCCTCTCCCTGGCCGGCGCGCTCACGCTCTCCGCCTGCGGCTCGTCCGACTCCGGTGACAAGGCCAGCGGCTCCGGCCCCGCGAAGACCCACACCGTCAAGACGGCCATGGGCGACGTCAAGGTCCCGGTGAACCCCGAGCGCGTGGTGGTCCTGGACACCGGCGAGCTGGACTCGGCGCTGACCCTCGGGGTGCAGCCGGTCGGCGGGACGCACTCGGCGTCGGAGGACAGCTTCCCCTCGTACCTGCCGGCGAGCCGGACGAAGAACATCAAGCAGGTCGGCGAGATCGCCAACCCCAATCTGGAGACCGTCGCCTCGCTGAAGCCGGACCTGATCCTCACCAGCAAGGTGCGGGACGGGGACCGTTACGAGCAGCTCCGCGCGATCGCCCCCACCGTGATGACGGAGTCCACCGGAACGGCCTGGAAGGAGAACTTCCAGCTGCACGCGGAGGCGCTCGGCAAGCAGGCCGAGGCGAAGAAGGTCGTCGCCGACTACGACGCCCATGTCGCGAAGGTGACCGAGGCGATCGGCGGCAAGGAGAAGGCCGCCGCCACCGAGGTCAACTTCGTCCGCTTCGTCGAGGGTGCCGACATCCGCATCTACGGCAAGCAGAACTACATCGGCTCGATCCTCGCCGACCTGGGCATGGGCCGCCCCGCGATCACCGACAAGGCCAAGGACGGCTTCTCGTACGACGTGTCGCCCGAGAAGATCGACCTCGCGGACGCGGACGTCGTCTTCACGTCGACGTACGGCGACCCGGCGAAGGCGGGCGCGACCAAGACGATGAACAGCGGCCTGTGGAAGGGCCTGAAGGCGTCCAAGGACGGCAAGGTCTTCAAGGTCGACGACCGACTGTGGATCGCCGGCATCGGCTACACCGCCGCGGGCAAGATCCTCGACGAGTTCCAGGCGAAGATGACGGGCTGAGACGACGGGCTGAGATTGCGGGCTGAGTCGGGGGCGCGGTTCTGGGCGGGGCGGTTCTGGGCGGGGCGGTCGGACCCCCGGGCGGGGACGGCTGGCTCGGGCCTGGCGAACCCCCGGGCGGGGGCGACTGGCTCAGGCCCAGCGCCCCGGGCGGGGCCTGCCAGCTCAGGCCGGGCGGACCCCCAGGCGGGTACGGCCGGCTCGGGCCCTGCGAGTTACGGGCGACGACCGGCCGTGCCCAGCGGCCGGAGGCGGGCGGCTCAGCGCCCGGCCGTCAGGTGCGTGGCCGCCGTGACCGCCACACCAGGTAGAGCGCGGAGGCGACGGCCGCCCCCCGCACCACCCACGGCCACATCTCGCCGATCGCGTCGCCCAGCTGCCCGGTACCGATGGGCTCGCCCCAGCGGCCTTCGGTCCGGCCCCACAGCCAGACCAGGGCGCCCGCCGCGACCACGCCCGGCAGCCCCATCGCGGCCCACTTCGCTTCCGCGCGGGACAGTGTGCGCGAGCTGTACGCGAGGAGCCAGCCGCCCGCCAGGGCCAGCCAGGAACCCGTCACCACGCCCGCCACCAGCAGCAGGGCGGCGAGCAGCAGCAGCGGGTGGGAGACGCCGTGGCCGCCCGCCCCGCGCTCGCGCGGGGCGCGGCGGCGCAGTCCCGGAAGCCGGCGCCGCCTCGGCGCCTCCTCCTCGTCCTCCTCCGGGCCGCCGTCCTCGTCCCCGTCACCGTCCGCCGGTCCGTTCTCCGCCGTGCGCGGGCGCGGCACCGCGTCCCGGGACGGGGGCGGCTGCATCATGTCCGGGATCTCGACGCCGCCGACGAACCCCGGTACATCGACGCCCTCGCCGAACGGCCCCGGCTCGACCCGCCACCAGTCGGGCTCGCTCCCGGACGGACCCAGCTCGTCCGTACCGGCCATGTGCGGCGGCGACGGCACCCGGCCGCCCCGTGCCCCTGGTACGCCGGACACCTCGGGCGCACCGGGTGCATCGGGCGCACCGGGTGCGTCCGGCGCATCGGGTCCGGGTTCCCGCGGCCGCGACGCGCCCTTGCCGGAACCGTCTTTCCGGCCGTCCTTGCGGAGCATCCCCTTGCGTGGGCGCGGAATGCCCCGCGCCTCCTCCGGCGCGGGCTCCGGCCGCCCCGCGAGCTCCACCGTGCCGTCGCCCGACGCGGCCGCGGCGGCCACCAGTTCGTCCGGTTCGCCGAGCCTCCCGATGATGCGGCGGACCGCCGCCGGGCTGTCCCCGGACTGCTTTCCGCGCTGCCGGTCGATCTCGCCCCGGAGCGTCGAGACCAGCCTCATCCGGGCAGCCGAGGACAGCTGTTGCTGCTGTGCCAGGTCCCCGACCCGGCTCAGATAGTCGTAGACCAGCTGGTCGCTCTCGATCCCCACGCGATCGTTCCCCTCTACCGCCCTGCACCGACGGTAGCGCCCTCGGGCCTGTCCGGAGCGACTACCGTGGGACGGATGGGGATGACCACACCACCGCGGACGCTCGCCGAAGCTCTCCGGGCCCGGGACGACGAGTCGTTGGCCGGGCTGCTGCGCGCCCGCCCCGATCTCCTCAACCCGGTGCCGGGCGACATCACCCAGCTCGCGACCAGGGCCGGCACCCGTGCCTCGGTCGTACGCGCGCTGGAGCACCTCGACCGGTTCGCGCTGCAGACCGCCGAGGCGCTCGCGGTGGCCGCCGACCCCGCCCCGTACGAGACGCTGCTCGGGCTGCTCACCGGTGACGGCCGGGACGACGGCGAGCACCGTGACGACGCGGGCGCGGCGATCTCCGACGCGCTGCCCGGTGCCCTGGCCACGCTGCGCGAACAGGCCCTCGTCTGGGGCGAGGACGAGCGGCTGCGGCTGGTGCGCACGGCGCGCGAGATCCTCGCGCCGTCCCCGCAGCACGCCTCGCCCACCGGCCTCGGGCCGACCGTCGCCGAGGCGACCTCCGGCATGTCCCCGGGCCGCCTCCAGGAGATCCTGGCCGCGGCCGGGCTGCCCGCCACGCACGACCCGGTCTCCGCCGTGACCGCCCTGGCCGCGCTCTTCACCGACCGGGCCAGGATGGGCGAGCTGCTGGACTCCGCCCCGGCCGAGGCCCTGTCCGTGCTGGACCGGCTGGTGTGGGGGCCGCCGTACGGGGAGGTGACCCCGAACCCCACCCCGCCGGTGAAGTGGCTGCGCGACCACGGGCTGCTGCTGCCGGTGTCGACCCGCACCGTGGTGCTGCCCCGCGAGGCCGCCCTGCATCTGCGGGCGGGACGCGCCCACCGCGTACCGGAGCCGCGGCCGCCGGCCGTGGAGGCGGTCGCCAACCGCGATCCACAGGCTGTGGACAGCGCGGCGGCCGGTCAGGCGCTGCTGGCCGTGAACACCGTCGAGGAGCTGCTGAAGAGCTGGAACGGCGGCGGGCCCCCGATACTGCGGGCCGGCGGGCTCAGCGTCCGCGAGCTGAAGCGGACCGCCACCGCCCTGGAGGTCCCCGAGCCGGTCGCCGCGTTCTGGGCCGAACTCGCCTTCGCGGCCGGGCTGCTGGCCTCCGACGGCGAGGCCGACGAGCGGTACGCGCCGACGCCCGCGTACGACGACTGGGCCGAACTCCCCGCGCAGGACCGCTGGACGCACCTCGCCACCGCCTGGCTCGCCGCCACCCGCACCTCGGGCCTCGTCGGCGGCCAGGACGCCAAGGGCCGGGCCCTGTCCGCGCTGGGCCCCGAGCTCGACCGCTCCGCCGCCCCGGAGGTACGGCACCGGGTCCTCGCCCTGCTCGCTGCCCTGGAGCCCGGCACCGCCCCCGACCCGGAGACCGTCCTCGCCCGGATGCGCTGGGAGCGCCCCCTGCGCGGCGCCTCCGTCTCCGCCGGGGACACCACCGATCTGCGGTCCCGGATCGCCCTGTGGACGCTCAACGAGTCCGAGCTGCTCGGCATCACCGGCCGCGGCGCGCTCGCCACGCACACCCGCGCCCTGCTCGACGCCGGACCGGCCGAGGCCGCCGCGCTGCTCGCGCCGCTCATCCCGGAGCCGCTGGACCACGTCCTGCTCCAGGCCGACCTCACGGCCGTCGCCCCCGGCCCGCTGGAACGCCCCCTGGCCGACATGCTCTCCGCCCTGGCGGACATCGAGTCGAAGGGCGGCGCGACGGTCTACCGCTTCACCCCCGGCTCGGTGCGCCGCGCTCTGGACGCCGGGCAGTCCGCGGCCGACCTGCACGCCTTCCTCGCCGCGCACAGCCGCACGCCCGTCCCGCAGCCGCTCAGCTACCTCATCGACGACGTGGCCCGCCGCCACGGCCATCTGCGGATCGGCGCCGCCTCCTCGTACGTGCGCTGCGACGACGAGGCCGTGCTGAACGAGATCCTGGCCGACAAGCGCTCGGTCACCCTGCGGCTGCGCCGTCTCGCGCCGACCGCCCTGGCCGCCCAGGTCGACCCGGCGTCCCTGCTCGAAGGGCTGCGCGAGATGGGTTACGCCCCGGCCGCCGAGTCCGCCGAGGGCGACGTGCTGATCACCCGCGCGGGCGCCCGCCGCACCCCGCCCCGCACGGCCCCCGTCCCCGTGCCCGAGGGCCCTCCGGTGCCGGACGCCACCCTGCTCGGCGCGGCGGTACGGGCGATCCGGGCCGGGGACACGGCCGCCACGGTGGTCCGCAAGGACGCCCCGGAGTCCCCCGGCGCCACCGCGGCCGCGCCCGGCTCGCTGCCCCGTACGACCTCCGCCGAGACCCTCGCCACCGTCCAGGCCGCCGCGATGACCGGCTCGGCGCTCTGGATCGGCTACGTGAACGCGGACGGCGCCGCCAGCCAGCGGGTCATCGCCCCGGTCCGGGTCGAGGGCGGCTTCGTCACGGCGTACGACCACACGGCGGACGAGGTACGTACGTACCCGCTGCACCGCATCACGGGCGTCGCGGAACTGGCGGACGACCAGACGACTTGACCCCGCGACCGGCAACCTGATCGATACGCTGGCTCATTCGGTCCGAGGAGCTGGGTCGGCGTGTCAGGGTGCGCGCCACGCGTCACCGGCGCCTGTCGGGGAAGCGTGCGAGCGTCCCTGCTGCGAGGCTGCAGCAGTGGATGGGGGCGAGGAATCTGTGACCGGTTCGTACAACAGGCAGGATGTCCGCAACGAGATCAGCGGCAGGCTCCATTTCAGCACGGTGGTCCAAGGCGCCCAGGTAACTCTCCAACTCCCCTCGACTCTTCCGCCCTCCCTCACTGGCATGCCGGCCGCCCATCCGACCTTCACGGGCCGCGAGTCGGAGACCAGCACATTGCTGGAGGCGATGCGCCATGCCCCTGAGACAACGGGCACGAAACACGTGATCTCCGGTCTTCCCGGCGTCGGCAAAACCGAACTCGCTCTACAAGTGGTACACCGGGCGCTGGGTACACCGGGCCTGCTGCCGGGCGGGGTTCTCTTCATCGACCTTTTCGGGTACGACGAGCGACGCCGTATCAGCCCGCACCGCGCTCTCGGCTCGCTGCTGCGATCCCTGGCCGTACCGGACGAATACGTCCCGGAGGGCATGGCGGATCGGGAACGTCTGTACCGCTCCGTCCTCGCAACCTACGCGGCAGAGCAGCGACGGATCCTGCTGGTGCTGGACAACGCTATGGACAGCGCCCAGGTCCGCCCACTCCTCCCGGGCGATGCGCGCATCCCCGCGCTGATCACCACTCGGCACACGCTGAGCGACCTGGGCGCCCGGATGCTCAATTTGTCAGTTCTCGAACAACAGGATGCCGTGAAGTTCGTGGCCCGAAGTCTGCACGGGCTGGTGGGCCCGGAAGACACCCGGGTAGCGGATGAGCCCACATCAGCTGACGAGATTGCATCCTTGTGCGGCGGGCTGCCCCTGGCCCTGTCCATCGTCGGCTCCCTGTTGGCCGACGTACCCTCCCGGCCTCTGCGCTCCATGGCCAATGCGCTGAGTGACGCGCACCGCCGTCTGGAACGGCTCAGCCGCGAAGACCTCGCCGTACGTGCGGCCTTCGACCTCTCGTACCGACAGCTGCGGCCGGACCAGGCCAGGCTCTTCCGGCTGTTGCCGCTCAATCCCGGTCCGGACCTCGCGACCGAGACGGTGGCGCAGTTGGCCGACATGACTTCAGACGATGCGGAGGGGCTCCTGCTCCTGCTCGTTCGAGGACACTTCATCGAACCCGGATCATCCTTCGGGCGCTGGCGCATGCACGACCTCATGCGCCTGTACGCGGACGAGCTGTGTCACGCAGAGGATGCTCCACACGAACGAGAAGCCGCCCTGGAGCGGCTGTTCGTGCACTACGTCACCACCGCGCACGCCGCTGACACCCACATGGACGCAGGGTCCGCCCCCGATCCCCTGTTCCCGAACCGGGACGCCGCCCTGGCCTGGTTGGACGCAGAACATGCCAACCTCCTCGCCGCTGCCGTCACCGGTCCGCAGACAGGGCGGCCCGAAGTGCTGCTTCAGCTGCACTATTCACTGATCGACTACCAGCGCTGGCGGCGTAGCTTCGAGGAGTGCGTCGCGCTGGCTCTCGCAGCGCTGGAGACGATCCGCGCCTTGAGCGATCCCGTGATCGAGAGCGCCGAAGCAAGCGTGCTGAACAACCTGGCCACAGCACAGCGTGAGCTGCGCCGATTCGACGACGCCGTAGCTTCGTACCGAGAAGCACAGCGTCTGCAGCAAGAAAACGGTGACTCCAATGCCGTGGCCGCTACCCTGAACAACCTCGGCCTGGCCTATCAGCAGATGAACCTGCCGAACGAGGCGGTGAACGTACTCCGGCAGGCTCTGGCCCTGTACACGCCGGTGACCGACCGTCGTCTCGTCGGCATGACCCACACCAACCTTGGCAAGGCGCTGCACAGTTTGCGCAGACTGCCGGAGGCCGCCGAAGCCTTCACCGAGGACATCGCCATCTGCCAAGCCGCCGGTGACCGCAGCGGTGAGGGCGTAGCGCTCAACAATCTGGGGATGGTCCTGCGCGACATGGGAGACCTTCTGGGCGCCCTCGATGCCCATGAACACGCGCTGGCAGCCGCCAGGGAAACCAAGGATCTGTACAGCGAGGGCCTGGCCGAGTCGAACATTGGGCTGGCCTTGGCCATGAACCGTGACGCACGTGGCCCGCAGGAAGCGATCCGCCGGCTCACCCATGGATTGGACATCATGGACTCACTGGGCGACGAGCACATGGTCACTCAAGCACAGAACCATCTCGGAGTGATTCTCATCCAGGCCGGGCAGCCGGACAGAGCAATCGACCCGCTGAAATCGGCGGTCGAAGGGAGCCGTAGGAACGGTGATCCGCACACGGAGGCAATGACGCTGACCAACTTGGGGACAGCTCTCGAGCTGTCGGGCCGTTACGCCGATGCCGTACAGAACCAGTCGGCGGCGGTCGCTCTGTACAGGCGTCTGGGCGAGCGGCACCATGAGGCCCGTGCTCTGCTCAACCTCGGACTCGCCGTTCTGCGCACCGGCGATCCGACTGCGGCGCACATCGCGTTTGGCGAATCCGCAGCCGCGTTCCGGGAAACTGGCGACACGGAGCTGGTCGCCCACGCCGCACGTCTTCAGGAACAATCTCGGAGAATGCGCCAATAGCTGCCGCGTCGGCGGGCGCGCGCCGCTCCCAGGGACGCTCTCGGCCTTTGCCCAGGACGTATCGCCTCCCCGCGGGAGGCAACCACTGGCTCTCCCATCCCGCGCAGGGCTCCTGGTGGGTGCTGCATGCGCTGTACGCAATCGGGCGGGATCAGCTCCGCTCTCGGCCCCGCCCTCGGGCCGCAGACACGCCGCTGGGCACTTGCGGCTCTCCAGGACTCGGCGGGATCCTCGTAGTCCGCAGCACGCTCCGAAGGATGCCGACCGTCCCGCGCCGCCCTCCGCACGTACACCGACGCACGCCATGTCATCGCGTAGAGCGACGGTGATGACGCCACGGCCCAAGGGCGGAGCGCGTCAGCGGTTGCCGCGCTCCCGGCTCCCCGGGCGTCCTCCGTACCGCGCCGCTCTCAACAGCCCGACCAGCCGGTCGACGTCCGTCCAGGGTTTGTCCGCATGCCCCTTCGTCGCCCGCTGCCGCAACACCTGCGCGCGCTGCTCGGCCTGCCCATGTCCGGCGCGCAGACTTTGCGGTCGACGGAGTAGCCGCAGGTGTCGAGCCTTTCCAGAGCACGCTGCGCAGCGGCCGATGTGCAGTACCCCGACATGTCCTTGAAGTGCAGCAGGAGCCAGAGTTCGAAGCAGGGGTTGCTGAGCGCCACTTCGACACCGTGCTGTCGGGCCAGTTTCAACGCGGCTGTCAGACCCTCATGCGGAACCGGCGCTTCGACGTCGATCACGCACCAGACTTCGTCGTACTCCGTCCACCGGTCGCCCGCGGAGTGGGGCGCGCGCTTCTGATGGTCGATCGCCGCGCGGACGAGCGACTTCGGCTCACCGTGCTCACCACCGAGACAGATGGCCACCGGAAGAGAACGCAGGTCGGTCCTCAGCCCCTTGAAGTACTGGTCCTCCGTACACGCCCCCTCGCAGTAGATCAGGAACCTACGCTGTTCCGGGCGTACGCCCTTCGTCCGCTTCAGCGGCTTTCCCCGATTCACGCCCACCCCCATGCCTGAATGCCACGCTCATGTCCCGCAGCAATTCGTCGTCCAAGTGCGGCACAGCCCCGTAACGCCCACCCAGATACCGCTTTTCCAGGTTGTCGGCGGAATCCCGCACCGAGAACTCCGTCATGGGGAACAACCGCGTCGCGAGCGTATGCGGGTCCTTCTCGGTGAACCACACCTGATCCCTGAAGAGTTCTGTCCGCACATTCCGGCCGAGAAGCGCCGCTTCATGGGTACTGAATACCAGTTGAGCTCCGGCGCGGTTGATCTCGGGCGACTGAAACATACCGACCAAGGCATCGACGAGGTAGGGATGCAGCCGGGCGTCCAGCTCGTCCACGCAGAGGACTCCTCCCGTCTCCAGCGTGGTGATCACCGGACCGATCAGGCCGATCCAGGTACGTGTTCCGCTCGATTCGTAGGCGAGATCGAGTGGGAAGACCCCATCGGCCGTGCGGTGCTCGACCCGCACACGTCGGGCCTGCTCCTGCTGGACACGGACCTTGTCGCCCAGCGCGTCCCGGAGCGCCTGGGTGATCCGCTTGTGGTCCTCCCGGGCCGCTTCGTCCCATTCCTTGATCTCCAGCCCGTAAACACCGAGATCCGCGAACCGGAGCAGAGCCATCGCCGATGCCGCGGTGTGTTCCCCCTCGTCGGCGAGGCAGAGCTGCACCGTCTGGTCCAGCCGCTGCGGAAAATCGTGATCCGTCGCCATGCGCAGCCCGAACCCGAACCAGCGGAACACCTCGCTGAGCTGGTCATGGCCCTGAGCAGCGGCGACCGACAGATAGAGACTGTTTGGCCGCAGCAGCTCAGCGATCAGCTTGCGCCTCCCGGTGAGCCAGCGTCCGAAGGTCACCTTGCCGTCCGCACCGCGCTCGTAGAGGCGGCGTTGCCGGCCCTCGGGGTAGTAGTAGAGCCACTCCTCGGTCACCTGGTCGTCATCGACCGAGAAACCGAACTGGTGATGGACACCGCCCACGACGAAGTCGACGGCGAAAGAGCTCGGATACGAGGCGGCCTCCCGACGAAGGGCGAACGGCCGCCGCGGAACTCCGCCATTGGGATCCCAACGGCGGAAGGACGAAAGCACCGCCGAGCGCATCCAGCGGAGCGCGTCGAGGAGGTTCGACTTCCCCGAGGCGTTGGTGCCGTACACCGCGACGACAGGGACCACACGCACACTGCCGTCCGGCAGCTCCGCCTCGGCCCGCTCCGGGTGATGGTCCCCGACGACGAGCGACAGCTCTTGCTCATCCTGGAGCGAAGCGTGATTCGTGACCTGGAACCGAAGCAGCACGGCACTCCTCCAAGCATCGAATGGTGTCGCTGACTGGGCGTTCTCGTCGGTAAACGACAATACTTCCGGTCAAACGACATTGCATAGAGTTGTCACCCCTTCGGGCCGGAGTGATTACCCCGGCCTGCGTCGCCCTCCACACGACGACTCGCTTCCGCATGCACCCGCGGCACGTACCCCATCCCCATCGGTCACCGCCGGGCATGGAGATGCGTGCGAATCGGGGGTGGGCCGGGCGGCCGCAGGGCAAACTCTGACGTGTTCACGACGCTGGAGGGGGATGTCATGCGGCGCACCGAAGCGGCCAGACAGCTGGGGGGATTCGTCCGCGAGCACCGTACGGACGGGAGCAGACGGCTGAGGCACGCCGGAATCATGCTCCTCGTCGGAGCGGTGGGCACGGCTTTCGGGGTGCCGGTCGCCGTCGCGTCGATCGGCACCACCGACGGGGCCCCGGAGCTGGCCGGGCTGCTGCTCGGCGTCGGGCTGGTGGGGCTGGGCCTGGGCATCTGGCGGCTGGTCCAGGGGTTCCGTACCCGTGAGCAGTGCTTCGACGTCCACGAACGGGGGCTCACCCACCGCGTGGCGGGCACCGCCACTCTGATCCCGTGGCAGGACATCGCGTCCGTCGGCGCGCACGGCGAGGACGGCCGACCACTGGCCGAGGCCCGCGGGATGGGCTTCACCTGCAACATCGTTCTGACCGATGGACGCAGGATCCGCGTCGACACCTTCACCGAGGACGTCCGGCAACTGGCGCTGACCGCCCACGCCGCCGTGCACCTGGGCCGGCTCCCCGAAGGACGGGGCCACCGCCGGACGGACTGACCGGCGGAGGGGCCGACCGGCGGGCTGACCGGCGGACGGGCCGACCGGCGAACGCGACCACCACCGGCGTACCGGGCCGGCAGGGCCGTGCCCGTGCCCGACAACACACGCGCCGCGGCCGCGGCATGCGGCACACTGGACGTTTGGCCGCATGCCGCGGCCGCACCCCGCAGAAAGGGCCGACGCGCGTGACCGGACCCCTCATCGTCCAGAGCGACAAGACACTCCTCCTGGAGGTCGACCACGACCAGGCCGATGCCTGCCGTCGTGCGATCGCGCCCTTCGCGGAGCTGGAGCGTGCGCCCGAGCACATCCACACCTACCGGCTGACCCCGCTCGGGCTGTGGAACGCGCGGGCCGCCGGGCACGACGCCGAGCAGGTCGTCGACGCACTCGTGCAGTACTCGCGCTATCCCGTTCCGCACGCGCTGCTCGTCGACATCGCCGAGACGATGGCCCGGTACGGCCGCCTCACCCTCTCCAAGCACCCGGTCCACGGACTGGTGCTGACCTCCACCGACCGGCCCGTGCTGGAGGAGATCCTCCGCTCGAAGAAGGTGCAGCCGCTGGTCGGGGCGCGGATCGACCCCGACACCGTGGCCGTGCACCCGTCCGAGCGCGGGCAGATCAAGCAGACGCTGCTGAAGCTGGGCTGGCCGGCCGAGGACCTCGCCGGTTACGTGGACGGCGAGGCGCACCCCATCGAGCTGGCCGAGGACGGCTGGGCGCTGCGGCCGTACCAGAAGCAGGCCGTCGAGGGGTTCTGGCACGGCGGCTCGGGCGTCGTGGTGCTGCCCTGCGGTGCCGGCAAGACGCTGGTCGGGGCCGGTGCGATGGCCGAGGCCAAGGCGACCACGCTGATCCTGGTGACGAACACCGTCTCGGCCCGGCAGTGGAAGCACGAGCTGGTGAAGCGGACCTCGCTGACCGAGGACGAGATCGGCGAGTACAGCGGTACCCGCAAGGAGATCCGGCCGGTCACCATCGCCACGTACCAGGTGCTGACGACCCGTCGCAAGGGCGTCTATCCGCACCTGGAGCTGTTCGACTCCCGCGACTGGGGGCTGGTGATCTACGACGAGGTGCACCTGCTGCCCGCGCCCGTCTTCAAGTTCACCGCCGATCTCCAGGCCCGGCGGCGGCTCGGGCTGACGGCGACCCTGGTGCGTGAGGACGGCCGCGAGTCGGACGTCTTCTCGCTGATCGGGCCCAAGCGGTTCGACGCCCCGTGGAAGGAGATCGAGGCGCAGGGCTACATCGCGCCGGCCGACTGCGTCGAGGTACGGGTCAATCTGACGGACTCGGAGCGGCTCGCGTACGCGACCGCGGAGGCCGAGGAGAAGTACCGGTTCTGCGCGACGACGGCGACGAAGCGGAAGGTGACGGAGGCGCTGGTGCGCAAGCACCGCGGCGAGCAGACCCTGGTCATCGGGCAGTACATCGACCAGCTCGACGAGCTGGGTGAGCATCTGAACGCACCGGTGATCAAGGGCGAGACGAGCAACGCCCAGCGCGAGAAGCTCTTCGACGCGTTCCGGGAGGGCGAGCTCAACGTCCTGGTGGTCTCGAAGGTCGCGAACTTCTCGATCGACCTGCCGGAGGCGACCGTCGCCATCCAGGTGTCGGGAACGTTCGGCTCCCGCCAGGAGGAGGCGCAGCGGCTGGGCCGGGTGCTGCGGCCGAAGGCTGACGGGCACGAGGCGCGGTTCTACTCGGTGGTCGCGCGCGACACGATCGACCAGGACTTCGCGGCGCACCGCCAGCGGTTCCTGGCCGAGCAGGGGTACGCGTACCGGATCGTGGACGCGGACGAACTGCTGACGGACAACTGAGGCAGGTGGCCGGTCCGTGTACGCGGGCCGGCCGCGCGTCCTGACCAGCCGCGTCCTGAGCGGTTGCGTCCTGACCTGCTGCGTCCGGACCTGCTGCGTCCTGACCGGGTCAGCCGCCGAGCGTCAGGAGCAGGGCCGGGCCGCCCACCGTTGTGGGTGCTCAGTGCTCGCGGCGGCGGACGCCCGCCTTCTCCGCCTCCTCCGCGTACTCGCCGAGCACGAGCACGCCGAACGCGGCGCGGGTGAAGACCTTGACGGCGCGCACGGCGTCGCCGACGCGGTGGCTGCGGTGGTGACCGGTGGCCGCGGTCGCGCCGTGCGCGGGGCCGGTCCTGCGGGGGTTCAGAAGGACGGTGCTCATGTATCCATGGTCCTGCGCCCGGCCGGTACGGGCATCGGCCCGCGGGCTGAATCCGGCGGAGGCCCGGGTAGACCCACGGGCGGAACCCGGCGGCGGTCCGAGTAGGTCTGCGGTCGCATGCCGTCCCCTACGGGATGGACCCGAAATCAATTCGTTCGCCCCCGGTGGACGCGGTCGATACAATCGCCGGTCTGCCCGCCTCCCGCACCGTGGTACCGGCGGCCCGCCAGGGCCCGCGCCGGCAGCCGGGGGAGCGCCGCCGACCGGACGGAAACCGGCCGACAGCCGTACGCGCACCTGCTGCGCGTACCCGTGATCGATCCCCGAGCGGACCGCATCGCCCCCGAGCACCGACCGGGGCCGGATGCGGTCCGCCGTCCTGCGTTGAACAGCCGGAGGCAACACCGTGCCCGCGCACGAACACGAAAGCGACACCACCACCGATCCACTGGCTCGCGAACGCGCCCATCTCACCGCGTCCCGCGCCGCGCTGCGCGCCATGCGCGAGGACGCCCAGGCCCTGGACATCCGCGACGTCACCGCGAACTGGGTCAACGCGGCCGTCCTTCAGGCCCAGATCGACGAGCGCATCAAGTCGCTCGCCGATCTCGCCCACACCCCGCTCTTCTTCGGCCGCCTGGACTATCTGCACCGGGTCGGTGCCGAGCAGGCCGAGGGGGCGGAGGGCGAGCAGTTCTACATCGGGCGCCGCCATGTCCACGACTCCGACGGCGACCCGATGGTCATCGACTGGCGCGCGCCCGTCTCGCAGCCGTTCTACCGGGCGTCCAGGAAGGACCCCCAGGACGTGGGGCAGCGCCGCCGGTTCGGCTACACCGGCGGTGAGCTGACCGCGTACGAGGACGAGCACCTCACCGACCCCACCGAGGCCGCGCAGACCAGCAAGCTCCTCCAGGCGGAGATCGAGCGGCCGCGCGTCGGCCCGATGCGGGACATCGTCGCGACGATCCAGCCGGAGCAGGACGAGATCGTCCGTAGCGAGCTGGGCGGCACGGTCTGCGTGCAGGGCGGGCCCGGCACCGGCAAGACGGCCGTCGGCCTGCACCGGGTGGCGTATCTGCTGTACGCGCACCGCGAGCGGCTGGCCCGTACCGGCACGCTGGTCATCGGGCCGAACCGGTCCTTCCTCCAGTACATCGAGCAGGTGCTGCCGGCCCTGGGCGAGCTGGCGGTGCAGCAGGCGACCGTCGACGACCTGGTCACGGCCGGCGTCGAGGTGCGCGGTACGGACCCGGCGGCCGCCGCCGTCGTCAAGGGCGACGCCCGGATGGCCGAGGTGCTGCGGCGGGCGATCCGTTCGCATGTGACGCCCCCGGTGGAGCCGGTCGTGGTGGTGCGCGGTTCGCGGCGCTGGCGGGTGCCCGCGTACGAGGTCGCGGAGATGGTCGACGAGCTGCTGGCCCGGGACATGCGGTACGGGGCCGCCCACGACGCGCTTCCGCAGCGCATCGCGCACGCCGTCCTGGTCCGGATGGAGGAGGCGGGCGAGGCCCCCGACGACCGGGTGCAGAACGCGGTGGCCCGCAACCCCGCCGTGAAGGCGGCCGTGAAGGCGATCTGGCCGGCCGTCGACCCGGCGAAGCTGGTGCTGCGGCTGTTGTCGGACGCGGAGTTCCTGGCCGCGCACGCGGAGGGTCTGCTCACCGAGGACGAGCAGAAGACGATCCTGTGGGAGAAGCCGGCCCGGAGCGTGAAGTCGGCGAAGTGGTCGGCGGCGGACGCGGTGCTCATCGACGAGGCCGGCGATCTGGTGGCGCGTACGCACTCGCTCGGCCATGTGGTGCTCGACGAGGCGCAGGACCTGTCCCCCATGCAGTACCGGGCGGTGGGCCGCCGCTGCACGACCGGTTCGGCGACGGTCCTCGGTGACCTGGCGCAGGGCACGACGCCGTGGTCGACGGAGAGCTGGGCACAGGCGCTGCACCATCTCGGCAAGTCGGACGCGGTGGTGGAGGAGCTGACGGCGGGCTTCCGTGTGCCGCGCGAGGTGATCGCGTACGCCTCCCGGCTGCTCCCGGCGATCTCGCCGGGCCTCGCCCCGGTGGAGTCGGTGCGTGAGTCGCCGGGCTCGCTGGAGGTACGGCGGGTGGCCGGCCCGGCGGAGCTGGACGCGGCGGTGCTCGCGGCGTGCGACGAGTCGCTGACGCGGGAGGGCTCGATCGGCCTGATCGCGGCCGACGCCCGGATCCCGGCGCTGGCGCAGGCCCTGGCCGCGGCGGGGCACACGTACCTCTCCCCCGGCGAGGAGACGACCGCCGACTCCCGCCTGACCCTGGTCCCCGCGTCGCTGGCGAAGGGCCTGGAGTACGACTACGTGGTACTGGACGAGCCGGCCGCGGTGGTCGACGGCGAACCGGACGAGCGGACGGGCCTGCGCCGGCTGTACGTGGCGCTGACGCGTGCGGTGTCGGGCCTGACGGTGGTGCACGCGGCGGAGCTGCCGGCCGAGCTGCGCCCGTGAGCTCCTCCGGCGTCTGAGGGGCTGGGGTCCGGGGGCGCTGCCCCCGGACCCCAGCCCCACCCCCCACCCCGCTACGCGTCGAGCACAGTCCGCCACTCCCGCACCGCCGCCGCGTCCACCGGCCCCGACCACCCGTGCGGACGCGCCGCACCGCCGATGTGCACCGCGTCGATGCCCGCGGCCAGCAGCTCCGGCAGGTGTTCGAGCCGCAGCCCGCCGCCCACCAGGATCTGCGGCTCGTACCCGGGTTCGCCCTTGCGCGCCGCCTCCACCAGCAGCGTCGGGATGCCGTCGTCGACGCCCTTCGCCGAACCGGCGGTGAGGTACGTGTCCAGGCCGGGCAGGTCCGCCAGCTGCTTGCGCAGGGCGTCCCGGTCGACGGCCCGGTCGATCGCGCGGTGGAAGGTCCAGCGGCAGCCGTCCAGCTCGGCGACGAGCCGTTCGACGGCGACCAGGTCCGGGTGCCCCTCGGCGTCGAGGAAGCCGAGCACGAATTCCTCCGCGCCCGCCGCGCGCAGCTCGCGCGCCTTCGCCACCAGCACCTCGATGTCGCCGGCCGCGAAGCCGTCGGCCACCCTGAGCATCACCCGCAGCGGAATGTCCACCGCCGCCCGGATCTCCGCGAAGGTCGCACAGGACGGGGTCAGGCCGTCCGCCGCCATGTCGGTGACCAGCTCAAGCCGGTCTGCACCACCCGCCTGGGCCGCGATCGCGTCCTCCGCGTCGAGAGCGATCACCTCCAGGACTGCACGGTTGCTCATGGGATCCCAATCCTCCAGGAAGCATCAATAGGTCTAGTCCAATGGCCAGCCTACGGGTCAGTACATCGAGGACGCAGCCTCAATGCCAGGTGAAGATACGTGAGGTCGGCCGCACGCCGCGTGATCGAACGCTCACGATCCCAGCCCGGGTGGCAGACCCACCCTTGCGTTTTATACGGGAGGGGGGTATACCTGAATCATCAATGGATACCCCCCAGGGGTATGAATGCTCCGAACGCCACCGCCAGGGAGGACATCGTGTCCGCGCACACCGCCACAACCGGCACCGGCACCGCCACCGGCACCGCCGCAGAGGTCGAGCTCGCGATCGGCGGCATGACCTGCGCCTCCTGCGCGGCCCGCATCGAGAAGAAGCTCAACCGGATGGACGGTGTCGAGGCCACCGTCAATTACGCCACCGAGAAGGCCAAGGTCAGCTACCGGGGCGAGGACATCTCCGTACAGGACCTGATCGCCACCGTCGAGAAAACCGGCTACACCGCGCACGAGCCCGCTCCCCCGGTGCACACCACCGAGGAGGGCGCCCCCGAGGCCGCGGAGGCCGACGAGCTGCGGCCCCTGCGGCAGCGGCTGCTGACCGCCGTCGCGCTCGCCGTGCCGGTGATCGCGATGTCGATGGTCCCGGCGCTCCAGTTCGACTACTGGCAGTGGCTCTCGCTGACCCTGACGGCGCCGGTCGTCGCATACGCCGCCTGGCCGTTCCACAAGGCCGCGTTCACCAACGCCCGGCACGGCGCGGCGACGATGGACACGCTGATCTCGGTCGGCACCACGGCCGCGTTCCTCTGGTCGCTCTGGGCGCTGTTCTTCGGGACGGCGGGCATGGTCGGGATGACGCACCCCTTCGAGCTGACCATCGGACGGAGCGACGGCGCGGGCAACATCTACCTGGAGGCCGCCGCCGGGGTCACCGCGTTCATCCTGGCCGGCCGCTACTTCGAGGCCCGGTCCAAGCGGAAGGCGGGCGCGGCCCTCAAGGCGCTGCTCGAACTCGGCGCCAAGGAAGTGACCGTGCTGCGCGACGGCCACGAGGTGACCGTGCCGACCGCCGAACTCCAGGTCGGGGACCGGTTCCTGGTCCGCCCCGGCGAGAAGATCGCCACCGATGGCACCGTCGTCGAGGGTGCCTCGGCCGTGGACGCGTCGATGCTGACCGGTGAGTCCGTGCCCGTGGAGGTCGGCGTCGGCGACTCCGTCACCGGGGCGACGCTCAACGCGGGCGGCCGGCTCGTCGTCGAGGCCACCCGGATCGGCGCCGACACCCAGCTGGCCCGGATGGCGAAGCTGGTCGAGGACGCGCAGAACGGCAAGGCGGCGGCCCAGCGCCTCGCGGACCGGATCTCCGCCGTCTTCGTACCCGTCGTCATAGCCCTGGCGCTCGGCACGCTCGGCTTCTGGCTCGGCAACGGCGGGGGCCT
>NZ_ML123044.1:1599498-1636897 GCF_003846175.1 Streptomyces sp. ADI95-17
TTCTCGTCGGCCGCGAACAGCTCCTCGCCGAGTGGGAGATCCACCTCCCGGTGGAGCTGGCCCGGCGCAAGGCCGAGGCGGAGGCCGCCGGCCGGACGGCCATCGCGGTGGCCTGGGACGGCGAGGCACGGGCGGTGCTCGAAGTCGCCGACGCGGTGAAGGACACCAGCGCGGAGGCCATCGAGCGGCTGCGGGCCCTGGGGCTCACCCCGATCCTGCTCACCGGCGACAACCGGGCGGTGGCCGAGGCGGTCGCGGCCGAGGTCGGTATCGAGAAGGTGTACGCGGAGGTCATGCCGGAGGACAAGGTCGACGTCGTCAGGCGCCTCCAGGCGGAGGGCCGTTCGGTCGCCATGGTCGGTGACGGCGTCAACGACGCGGCCGCCCTCGCCCAGGCCGATCTGGGCCTGGCGATGGGGACCGGCACCGACGCCGCGATCGAGGCCGGTGACCTGACGCTGGTGCGCGGGGACCTGCGGGCCGCGGCGGACGCGATCCGGCTGTCGCGCAAGACCCTCGGCACCATCCGTACGAACCTGTTCTGGGCCTTCGCCTACAACGTGGCCGCTCTGCCGCTCGCCGCGGCCGGACTGCTCAACCCGATGATCGCGGGCGCCGCGATGGCGTTCTCGTCGGTCTTCGTGGTCGGCAACTCGCTGCGGCTGCGGGGCTTCAGGGCAGCGGCGTAGCACCTGTTCCCGACCTGCCCGCGTCTCGACCCGCACACACGAACCGCACCCGGGTTCCCGGCACCGCCTGTGCCGCCCCCGCGAGTGCGGTTTCGTGCACCACGCCGACGACCGGGTAACCCCCGGTCGTCGGATGGTCGTTGAGAAAGACCACCGGCCGCCCGTCCGGCGGCACCTGGACCGCGCCGAGCACCATCCCCTCGCTGGGCAGCTCGCCCTCGCGGGCCCGGTTCAGGGCCGGGCCCCGGGTGCGCAGCCCGATCCGGTTGCTGTGCGCCGAGACCCGGTACTCGGCCGTGGTGAGCGTGCGCAGCGCCTCGTCGGTGAACCAGGTGTGGCGGGGGCCGAGGTGCAGCGGGAGCACGAGTTCGGCGGGCGCGCCCGGCCAGGGCACGGCATCGGCGCCCGGGAGCCCTGCCGGGGCCTGTCCCAAGGGCAGTACGTCCCCGTCCCGCAGGGGGGCCGGGCCCAGCCCGGAGAGCAGGTCGGCCGATCTACTGCCCAGCACCGGTTCCGGCAGCAGGCCGCCGCCGAACGCCAGATAGCTGCGCAGGCCCCGGACCGCGGGCCCCGCGTCGAGCACCGCGCCGGCCGGTACCCGTACCGGAGTTCCCCAGGCCACCGGCCGCCCGTCGACGGTGACCCGGCAGGGTGCCCCGCCGACGACGGCGACAACGGGCCGGTCCGGGCGGACCGCGCAGCCGGTGACGGTCGTCTCCAGCACCGCCGCGTCCGCCCCGTTCCCGGCCAGCCGGTTGGCCAGCCGCCGGGCGGGGGCGTCCAGGGCGCCGGCCCTTGGCACCCCGAGGTGCGCCCAGCCGATGCGGCCGGCGTCCTGAACGGTGGTCAGCGCACCGGCCCGGACCACCTCGACGGCGCCGTTCACGACCGCACCTCCGCCGCGACGAAGCGCACCCGCACCCCGGGACTCAGCAGCGCGGCCGGTTCGCGGGCCGGGTTCCACAGCCCGCCCGGCTCGGGCATCCGCCCGATGAGCTGCCAGCCGCCGGGCGACGGGCGCGGGTACACCCCGGTGTACGCCCCGGCGAGCGCCAGCGCACCGGCCGGGACGCGGGTGCGCGGGGTCGCGCGGCGCGGCAGGTGCAGGTGCTCGGGGAGCCCGGTGAGGTAGCCGAAGCCGGGGGCGAATCCGCAGAAGGCCACCCGGAATTCGGTCCCGGCGTGGATTCGGGGCACTTCGGCGACGGTGACGCCCCAGGCCGCCGCGACGTCCGCGAGGTCCGGGCCGTCGTAGACCACCGGGATCTCGACGGTTTCCCCGGTGTCGCGGCGCAGCGCCGGTATCCGCCAGGAGGCGAGTTCACGGGCGAGCCGCGCACGGCCGTCCGGGGTGCGGTCCGCGATGCCGTCGAGGAGGACGGTCCGGGCACCGGGGACGATCTCGCGCACGGCGGGCAGTTCACCGAGCGCCCGGCGCCGCAGCAACTCGGCGTGGAACGCCTCGGCGTGCTCACCGCAGGACAGCTCGACGAGCAGCGCGCCGGGCCCGGCGGGGAGCACCTCGATGCCCGCGCCCGTGTGACCCCCCGAACCCGCACTCGCGCCCGCGCCCGCACTCGCGCCCATGCCCGTACCCGCGCCCGCGCCCGCGCCCGTGCTCATGCGAATGCCCGCACGGTCACGCCCGCCGCCTCCAGCGCCGCCCTGACCCTGCGCGCCAGTGCCGCCGCGCCCGGGGTGTCGCCGTGGACGCAGAGCGAGCGCGCCGCGACCGCTGTCCGGCTGCCGTCCGCGCCGAGGACGCCGCCGTCCACCGCCATCCCGACACTGCGGCGTACGACCTCGTCCGCGTCGTGCACCACCGCGCCGGGCTCGCCGCGCGGGACCAGCGTGCCCTCGGGCGTGTACGCGCGGTCGGCGAAGGCTTCCGTCACGGCGGTGAGGCCCGCGGCCCCGGCGTGGGCGAGCAGGCGCGACCCCGGGAGCCCGAGGACCGCGAGCTCCCCGCCGGCCAGCCGGACGCCCTCGATCACGGCGGCGGCCTGGTCGTCGTCCCAGACGGCGCGGTTGTAGAGGGCGCCGTGCGGTTTGACGTACGAGACCGCGGAACCGGCCGCCTCGGCGAACACCCGCAGAGCGCCGATCTGGTAGGCGACCTCGGCCGTCAGCTCGGCGGGCGGCACATCCATCGAGCGGCGCCCGAAGCCGGCCAGATCCCGGTAGGCGACCTGGGCGCCGATCCGTACGCCCCGGGCCGCCGCGGTGTCGCAGACCCGCCGCATCACGGAGGCGTCGCCCGCATGGAAGCCGCAGGCCACATTGGCGCTCGTGACACAGTCGAGCAGCGCGTCGTCATCGGTGAGGGTCCAGTGCCCGAACCCTTCACCAAGATCCGCGTTGAGATCCATCGGGGCCGTCCGGCCCTCCGGGTCCGTCGGATCCATCACATCCATCGTGTCCGTCACGGGCGCACGCTAGCGGATACCGCTCCTGCTCCCGTCCCCCCGAAGCGGCCGGATGCCTGAAACCCGGGGCCCGACGCCTTAACCTCGGGGCATGGACGACACGGCCCGGGCCCCTCGCAGCAGCACCGACGACGCTCTGCGCGACCGCTGGCGCGCCTGTCTCGTCGCCGCCCGGGGCGGCGCCGAGGACCCCGACCCGCTGCCGTACGCCGCCAATCTGCTGGCCCGCTGGGCGGAACCGCAGCGCAAGTACCACACCACCGCGCACCTGGTCGCGGTGCTCGATCACATCGACACGCTCGCCGAGTACGCGGCCGACCCGGACGCGGTGCGCCTCGCCGCCTGGTTCCACGACGCGGTGTACCGGCCCGACCGGTCCGAGAACGAGGAGCGCAGCGCGGCGCTGGCCGAGCGCGCCCTCCCGGAGGCCGGTGTGCCGGACGCCGTCACGGCCGAGGTCGCCCGTCTCGTACGGCTCACCGTCACCCACGACCCGGCGGCCGGCGACACCGACGGCGAGGTGCTCTGCGATGCGGACCTGGCCATCCTCGCGGCGTCCCCGAGGCAGTACGCGGCCTACGCGGCGCAGGTCCGCGAGGAGTACGGCTTCGTGCCCGACGACGCGTTCCGCGAGGGGCGGGCGACCGTGCTGCGCCAGCTGCTCGGGCTGCCCCGGCTGTTCCGTACGCCGTACGGGGCGGAGCACTGGGAGCCGCGCGCGCGGCAGAACCTGCTGACCGAGCTGGAGCTGCTCAGCCACTAGGACCGGCCACGGCCCGCGGCAGCGGGGAACGTGCGGCCGCGGAGAATGCGCGGCAGCCGGGCATGCGCGGCAGCGGGGAATGCACAGCAGCGGGGAATGCGCGGGCCTCGATCGCTGTTGGCAGCTGTCATGCCCGACTCTGCCGCTCGCCGCTCCCGCATGCCCCTTGCCGTGTACATCCTGGGTCTCTCGGTCTTCGCCCTGGGAACCAGCGAGTTCATGCTCTCCGGGCTGCTGCCGCCCCTCGCCGACGACATGAACGTGTCGATACCCCGCGCCGGACTTCTCATATCCGCCTTCGCGATCGGCATGGTGATCGGCGCCCCGCTGCTCGCCGTCGCCACGCTCCGGCTGCCCCGCCGCACCACGCTGATCACCCTGATCTCCGTCTTCGGCCTCGGTCAGGTCGCGGGCGCGCTGGCCCCGACGTACGAGGTGCTCTTCGCGTCCCGGGTGGTGAGCGCGTTCGCCTGTGCCGGGTTCTGGGCGGTGGGGGCGGCCGTCGCCATCGCGATGGTGCCGGTGAACTCACGGGCCCGTGCGATGGCCGTGATGATCGGCGGTCTGTCGATCGCCAATGTGCTGGGCGTGCCGCTGGGCGCGTTCCTCGGTGAGAACTTCGGCTGGCGGTCGGCGTTCTGGGCCGTGGGCGCGGCGTCCGCCGTGGCGCTGGTCGGGGTGGCGACGCTGATTCCGCGCATTCCGCTGCCGGAGCAGAAGCCCCGGCTCAAGCAGGAGATGAGCATCTACCGGGACCGCCAGGTGTGGCTGTCGATCGTGATCACGGCGCTCGCCGCGGGCGGTGTCTTCTGCGCGTTCAGCTATCTCGCCCCGCTGCTGACGGATGTCGCCGGGCTGGACTCGGGCTGGGTGCCGACGGTGCTCGCGCTGTTCGGGATCGGGGCGCTGGTCGGTACGACGATCGGCGGCCGGGTCGCGGACGCGCATCTCTTCGGGGTGCTGATGAGCGGTATCGCGGCCTCGACGGTCTTCCTGGCCGCGCTGGCCCTGTTCGCGTCGAGCCAGGTCGCGGCCGTCGGGCTGTCGTTCCTGCTGGGCCTGTCGGCGTTCTACACGGCCCCGGCGCTGAACGCCCGGATGTTCAATGTCGCGGGCGCCGCCCCGACGCTGGCCGGTGCGACGACCACCGCCGCGTTCAACCTGGGCAACACGAGCGGCCCCTGGCTGGGCGGCAAGGTGATCGACGCGGACCTCGGTTTCGCGGCGACCGCGTGGGCCGGGGCGGCGATGACGGTAGTGGCGCTGGTGGCCGTGGTGTTCTCGCTGCGGCTCCAGCGCAGCCGGACCACCTCGTCCCGGCTGGTGGCGGGTGCCCCGGCCGTGCCGTCGCAGGCCCCGGTGGAGGCGTGCGCCCCCTCGACGGGCGCCTGAGCGTCCTCACCCTGGTGCGGGCCGCGGGCGCCTGAGCGTCCTCACCCCGGTGCGGGCCGCGGGCGCCTGAGCGTCCTCACCCCGGTGCGGGCCGCCCCTTGGGCCGTCGCAGCCCCGCTTCCGTGATCCGGCGGACGAGCTCCTTCGAGCCGATCTGCCGGGCCCCGGCCCGCACCGCGTCCTCGTACCGCGTCTCCGGTACGTCGTAGTGGTCCCGCTCGAAGGCGCGCGGCGGGCAGCCGATGGACGCCGCGAAGGCATGCAGCTCCTCGAAGGAGACATCGCTGACCAGGTGCGACCAGAGCCGCCCGTGCCCCGGCCAGTCGGGCGGGTCGATGTAGAGCGTCACCGCCGCAGTATCCCGCTCAGCGAACCGACCGGCGCCACGGCCACCGCGGCCTTGCTGCACACCCAGTGCGGGTCCGTCCCCAGTTCGGGTTCCACGTCGAGGGCGTGCGGGTCGCCCGCGTCACAGACCGGGCAGAGCGGCCACCGCCCGTACCGTTCGAGCAGCGCGTCCTGCACGTCCTGGGCGACCAGGCCCACCACGAACGCGACACCGTCGGGCCACTGCTCGACCCACCAGCGGCGGTGCGTCACCGCGTCCTCGACCAGCGAGACGATCCCGGCCTCGGCGACGTCACCTGCGGCGAGATCTGCCATGACCAGCGCACGGGCCGTGTGCAGCGCCTGTTCCAAGGGGTTCATCTCCATGGGCCCATTGTCACCCGGCCCGTGAATACGCCTCGCGCGCTCGCGATCACCGTTTCCGCGCTGTCGGAGGTTTCCGCTTCCACGCTGTCGGGGGTTACCGCTTCCACGCTGTCGGGGGTTACCGCTTCCGCGCTGTCGCAGGTTTCCGCGCTGCCGGAGGCGGCGGCTGCGGACCGGTGAAGAAGGGGACCAAAGGGGGGTTGACGGCCAACCCGGTTGAAAATATCTTTCAAAGGTGACCCACGACCTGAAGGAAAGTTTCAACGCTGACTCCCCGCCCGCCCCGGCGGCCCTCGCGGCCAAGGTTCGTACGCTCGCGCCGTCCATGACCCGTTCCATGCAGCGCGTCGCCGAGGCCGTCGCCGGTGACCCGGCCGGCTGCGCAGCTCTGACGGTCACCGGTCTCGCCGAGCTCACCGGCACCAGCGAGGCGACCGTGGTCCGCACGGCCCGCCTGCTCGGCTACCCCGGCTATCGCGATCTGCGCCTGGCCCTCGCCGGTCTCGCCGCGCACCAGCAGTCCGGCCGGGCCCCTTCCGTCACGGCCGACATAGCGGTCGACGACCCGATCGCCGACGTGGTCGCCAAGCTGGCCTACGACGAGCAGCAGACCCTCGCCGACACCGCCGCCGGGCTCGACACCGTCCAGCTCGGTGCCGCCGTGGCCGCCGCCGCCACCGCCCGCCGCATCGACATCTACGGCGTGGGCGCCTCCTCCCTCGTCGGCCAGGACCTCGCGCAGAAGCTGGCCCGGATCGGCCTGATCTCGCACTCCCACACGGACCCGCACCTCGCGGTGACCAACGCCGTGCAGCTCCGCTCCGGCGATGTGGCCATCGCGATCACGCACTCCGGCTCCACGGTCGACGTGATCGAGCCGCTGCGGGTCGCCTTCGACCGCGGCGCGACGACGATCGCGATCACCGGCCGCCCCGACGGCCCGGTCACGCAGTACGCCGACCACGTACTGACCACGTCCACCGCCCGGGAGAGCGAGCTGCGGCCCGCCGCCATGTCGAGCCGTACGAGCCAGCTCCTCGTCGTCGACTGCCTGTTCATAGGCGTCGCGCAGCGTACGTACGAGACGGCCGCACCGGCCCTCGCCGCCTCTTACGAAGCGCTGGCCCACCGCCACACCCCGCGTCCCCGCTGACCGGCCCGCCGATCCGCGAACCCCCCGCACCCGCTGAACCGCACGAGACCGAGAAAGCAGAGCCGCCCTCCATGACCTCCACCACCGACGCCGACCACACCGCCTCCGACGGCTACGGGGAGCTGCGTGCCCAGCTCGCGACGCTCACCACCGAGGCGTTCCGGCCCGAGCTCGCCGAGATCGACCAGCTCGACACGATCGAGATCGCCCGCATCATGAACGGCGAGGACCAGTCCGTCCCGGCCGCCGTCGGCGCCCGGCTGCCCGAGATAGCCGCCGCCATCGACGGCACGGCGGAGCGCATGGCCCGCGGCGGCCGGCTGATCTACGCGGGCGCGGGCACCGCCGGCCGGCTCGGCGTGCTCGACGCCAGCGAGTGCCCGCCCACCTTCAACACCGACCCCTCCGAGGTCATCGGCCTGATCGCGGGCGGCCCGACCGCCATGGTCAAGGCCGTCGAGGGCGCCGAGGACAGCAAGGAGCTGGCCGCCGCCGACCTCGACGCCCTGGACCTGACGGCCGACGACACCGTGGTCGGCATCTCCGCGTCCGGCCGCACGCCGTACGCCATCGGGGCCGTCGAGCACGCCCGGAGCAAGGGAGCGCTGACCATCGGCCTGTCCTGCAACGCGGACTCCGCGCTGGGCGCCGCGGCGGAGCACGGCATCGAGGTCGTCGTCGGCCCGGAGCTGCTCACCGGCTCCACCCGGCTCAAGGCGGGCACGGCCCAGAAGCTCGTCCTCAACATGCTCTCGACGATCACGATGATCCGGCTCGGCAAGACGTACGGGAATCTGATGGTCGACGTCCGCGCTTCCAACGAGAAGCTGCGCGCCCGCTCCCGCCGGATCGTCTCGCTCGCCACCGGCGCCTCCGACGAGGAGATCGAGGCCGCCCTCGCCGCGACCGACGGCGAGGTGAAGAACGCCATCCTCACCATCCTCGGCCAGGTCGACGGCCCCACCGCCGCCGCCCTGCTGGCCGCGTCCGACGGCCACCTCCGCGCCGCCCTCGCCGCCGCCCCCCGCACCACCTGACCCACCGGCTCCACCTCCGCACCCCCGCACAGCAAGGCACCACGCACCATGGCAACAGAAGACAAGAACCGCGCCACCGCCGCCGCGATCCTTCCGCTCGTCGGTGGCGCCGCGAACGTCAGCTCCATCGCCCACTGCATGACCCGGCTCCGGCTGGGTCTGCACGACCGCTCACTCGTCGACGACGAGGCCCTGAAGGCGGTCCCCGCCGTCATGGGTGTGGTCGAGGACGACACGTACCAGATCGTCCTCGGCCCGGGCACCGTCGCCCGGGTCACGCCGGAGTTCGAGCAGCTGGTGGAGGAGGGCAGGGCGGCGGCTCCCGAACCGGGCGAAGCCGCACCCTCCGTCTCGGCGGAGGAACTGGCCGCCCAGGGCGCCGCGATGAAGGCGGCCCGGAAGGCGAAGAACGCCACCCCGTTCAAGCTGTTCCTGCGCCGGATCGCCAACATCTTCGTCCCGCTGATCCCGGCGCTCATCGGCTGCGGCATCATCGCCGGCCTCAACGGCCTGCTGGTGAACCTGGGCTGGCTGACCTCGGTCACCCCCGCCCTGGCCGCGATGGCGTCCGGGTTCATGGCGCTGATCGCCGTCTTCGTCGGCTACAACACGGCGAAGGAGTTCGGCGGTACGCCGATCCTGGGCGGTGCGGTCGCCGCGATCATCGTCTTCCCGGGCGTCGCGAACATCGAGGCGTTCGGCCAGAAGCTCTCCCCCGGACAGGGCGGTGTGCTGGGCGCGCTCGGTGCGGCGGTGCTCGCGGTGTACGTGGAGAAGTGGTGCCGCCGCTGGGTGCCCGAGGCGCTGGACGTGCTGGTCACCCCGACCCTCACGGTCCTGGTCTCCGGCCTGGTGACGATCTTCGGCCTGATGTACGTGGCCGGCGAGATCTCCACCGCCATCGGTACGTTCGCCGACTGGCTGCTCTCCAACGGCGGCGCGGGCGCGGGCTTCGTGCTCGGCGGTCTCTTCCTGCCCCTGGTGATGCTGGGCCTGCACCAGGCGCTCATCCCGATCCACACCACTCTGATCGAGCAGCAGGGCTACACCGTGCTGCTCCCGATCCTCGCGATGGCGGGCGCCGGCCAGGTCGGCGCGGCCGCGGCGGTCTACTTCCGCCTCCCGCGCAACGAGTCGATCCGCCGCACCATCAAGTCCGCCCTCCCGGCCGGCCTGCTGGGCGTCGGCGAACCGCTGATCTACGGCGTCAGCCTCCCGCTCGGCCGACCGTTCATCACGGCGTGCGTGGGCGGCGCGTTCGGCGGCGGCTTCATCGGCCTGTTCAACCAGCTCGGTGACAAGGTCGGCTCCACGGCCATCGGCCCGTCCGGCTGGGCGCTGTTCCCCCTGCTCGACGGCAACCACGGCCTGGGCACCACGGCCGCGATCTACGCGGGCGGCCTGCTGGTCGGCTACTTCGCCGGATTCCTCGCGACGTACTTCTTCGGCTTCAGCAAGGACCTGCTGACGGAGTTCAACGTCTCCCAGGAACCCGCCGAATCCACGGTCGCGGCAACGGGCGGCCCGTCGACGCCCGACGCCCCCGCGAAGGAACCGGCCGGGGTCTGATCCGGCCCGCGGACATGACCGAGGGCGGCACCCGACCCGGGTGTCGCCCTCATCCGCGTCCGCTCAGACCGGGAACTCATCGGTGAGCAGCGTCGTACCGAACGGCTCGGGCAGGGTGAGCGGCTTTCCGAACGGCACCGGGTCGGAGTGCTTGTACGTCCCGTCCTCATTGGGCTCCGTGAACAGCGTGGCCATCGCCCCGCGCGTGTCGAACCGGTCGATCAGCAGATACATCGGCACGCCGGCGCGGGCATAGGCGCGGTACTTCTTCGTCCGGTCGTCCCGGGCATTGCCCTTCGAGGTGACCTCGACGATGAGCAGCGCGTCCGCCGCGTCCATGGGGGCACTGGTCTCCGAGTCGGCGGCCATGACCAGCTCGCGCTCCATGACGACCAGGTCGGGGACGTAGAGCTTGTCGAGAGGCACGACATGCACACCGAGGGTCTGGTAGACGCCCACCCCTGCGGGGCGTACCCGGTACAGGCAGTCCTGCACCAATTCGGCGATGCCGTTGTGATGCGCATGAGGCGGAGGTACCAAGACGATCTGCCCTTCGTCGATCTCGGCGCGCCACCCCTCGGGCACGTCCAGTTCACGCCACGTCTGCAGCAGGTAATCCCACGGGCGGCCCTCAGAGGTCTGGTCGTTCTCGACCATCGCGGCAGTCATCGCGAGTCCCTTCTCCTGTGGCCTGTCAGAGGAGCGTAGATCGACGGTTCCGCGGCGGTTCGCCGCTCCCACCAGCGTCCCACGATCGTGTGAGAAAGGCAGCGACCCTCCGCCGACGGCCGGCCTCATCGCCCCGATCGAAGGGCGGCACCCGACCCGGGTGTCGCCCTTCCGTGTATCCAAAGCCGGGTCACACCCGGCGCAACAACGCCTTCACGGCAGCCTCCCCTCCCTGTTGACCTCCCGGACCCGGGCCCGCAACACCTCCCCCAGCGGTGCCGGGCGCACCGACTCCGGCGGGCAGTCCCACTCCGCCCCACCACCCGGTGCCCGCAGCTGTACGTACGGTCCGACGCGCCCCATCACGCGTCCCACCCGCCCGTCCCGGGTGTCCACCGCGAACGAACCCGGCTCCGGCGCGCTCGACTCGCGCCCTTCACCGTTCATGACCGGCCAGTCCCTGCGCCTCCAGCACCACGCTCAACCGCAGCGCCGTGTCGAGATTGCACCGTCCGAGGTCCACCAGTGGTGTCACCGGGTCGTTCCCCGCACATGACACCGGGTCGATCCGCAGCGATGGGAGCGTGATCCCGACACCCGAGAACCCCTCCTTCAACCGCGTCACCGCGTCCTCCGCTGCCCGCACTCTGCCCTCCGCCGTCCTGCGCCGTTCCTTGATCGTCATGATCCATTCCTTTCCACGCTGAGTAATGACAATGCATACCCAGCGTGTCCAACGCGTCTCCAACCTGGAAGAGGGCAGAACCAACAACCGCACATGTGTCACAGGGAGTTGTCATGCCGGGTCCCAAGAAGCTCGATCCCTCCTCCTCTCCACGCGCACTGCCCGGTGCGGAACTCCGTCACCGGAGGGGGCGCGGGCTTGTCTCAGGAGGAGCTGGGCCGGCCGCTGTTCGTGAGCGGATCATTCACGCGCAGGACGTCCGACAACCGGTCTCGCTACCAGGGTTTGCCGTCGGCCCAGTGCTTCACCCAGGCGGCGAAACCGGATCCGTCCCCGGAGAAGGGGTAGGCCCCCTCGCCGCTGATCCACCAGATGTGCCCGCGCTGCGGGCCGGTGACGATCAGGTGCCAGTACATGCCGCACCCATCGGTGCCGAGCACGATCGAGCCATGGTCGAAGATGGAGCCGGGAACACCTTCGTCCGGGTCCAGGTCCTCGTCCGTGTCCCATATCCACGCCTTCGTGAGCGGGAACGGCAGGGCGAGCTGTCGTTCGTCGCGGCCGTCGCCCCAGTCGCGGGGCAGCTCGGCGAGCGGTATGAGGCCGTACTCCGGCGGGCCCTGCTCGCAGCCGTCGGACATCTCCGCCACGCACGTGCGGTACGGCTCCGGCAGCACGATGCCGTGCTGGGCCTCGAAGGCCCGAACCGCGTCCCAGCCGAGCGGGGACGCCCCGCTCCTGAACGTGCTGCGGAGCAGGGCCAGTTCCGCCGGATCGGTCTGATCGGTATTCATGGAGAACAGATACCAGCCGGCACTGACAGCAGGAGGAGCATCAACGCTCAGGAGTCCGTCGCGCCGGGCGGGGCCTCCCCCGCTTCTGCGCCCGCCTTCCGGGCCGTGGCGGCGATGCCCTGGAGTGCCGCGATGTGCAGCGCCAGGGCCTGCCGCCCGGCCGGGGTGAGCGACAGCCAGGTCCGGGGACGCTTGCCGACGTAACCCTTGCGGACGGCGAGGTATCCGATCGCCTCCAGGGCGGAGGCGATCTTGCTCAGCATCGAGTCGGACACCTGGCAGCCACCGCGCACCGCGGCGAACTCCGCTTCGTCACAGGCCGAGAGGAACGCGACGACCGCCAGCCGGGTGGGGTGGTTGATCGCCGGGTCGATCGCGGGCTCGTCCGGTACCAGGGCGGCGGTCATCCGGCCGCCCGGAGCTTCTGCTTGATCTTCGCGTTCCGGATGACGAACACCGTCCAGGCGCCGATCCCCAGCACGGCGAACAGCGCGACCTTGGCGACCGCGTGATCGGCCCCGAACTGCCGGCACAGCCCGTACGCCGCACCCCCCGCGGCGAGGACGGTCACGAGGGGAACCGCGGCCCGGCGCAGGCGGGCGGACCAGGGCAATGTCACCATCACGCCCGTCCTTCGCCTGGCGAGGTTGACGAGCGCCACCATCACGGCCAGGCCCGCGAGCGCGACCAGCAGGGACAGGAACACCGCCCAGCCGCCCCGCTCCTGGGCCCAGACGTCGACGAGGGCGGGAACGATCCCCGCGACGGCCGCCGCCGGGCCGTACCAGGCGGGAGTCAGCCCGGCCGTGAGGCGGGCCCGCTCCCTGGACGCCTCGATGCCCTGCAGAGCCTCGGCTGCCAGATCGGCGTCCATGTGTGTTCCTCCCGGAATGCTCAAAACTTCACCACCGCGTATGCGGCCCGCCCGCCCATCCTGACATTTACTTTCCCGAAAGGAAAGTACTTTCCCCCCACCCTTCCACCCGATCGTGTAGACGTTTCAGGCCATATATGCGATTTAGGTGAGGAGCGGCCCCGCCGGACGCCATCATTCGGCGGTGATCTCAACATTCCGGACGGCCCACCGTCCCAAGTCACTGCGCACGGCCGGGTTCGGCGCACTCGCCGTACTGACTCTGCTCCCGGCGATCCCGGCCGCCGCCGCCTCCACCGCGAAGGACCCGGCGCCGCGGCCCGCAGCGCAGGCGCTGCACCGCCCCACGACCCCGGCCGAGGCCAGGACCTCCGCACGCCTCGCCTCGTTGCAGGGCCGGCCGGAGCGGCTGAAGGCGTTCTTCAAGGCCCTGCCCAAGGGGGGTGACCTGCACAACCACCTGTCGGGTGCGGTCACCACCGAGTACCTGATCCAGCTCGCCGCCGAGGGCGGGCTGTGCATCGACGCGACGGACACCGCCGTGGCTCCGCCGTGCGGACCGGGCACGAGGCCGGCCGCCGACGCGCAGCACGACGCCGCGTTCCGCCAGCGGATCATCCGGGCCTGGTCCATGCAGGACTTCCCGGCCGACCAGTCCGGGCACGACCACTTCTTCGACACGTTCGGCAAGTTCGGCATGGCCACCTGGTACACCCGCGGCAAGATGCTCGCGAACGTGGCCAACACCGTGGTCGAGCAGAACCAGTTCTACCTGGAGACCCTGGTCACCCCCGCTTCGGACGCCAGCAGGGCGCTCGCCGACAAGGTGGGCTACGACGCCGACCTGGCCGCCCTGCACCGCAAGCTCGTGGCCGGTGGCCAGCTCGACCGGGTGGTGGACGAGGCGGTCAAGGAGGCCGACGACACCGACGTACAGTTCCGGGCGGCCGCGCACTGCGACACGCCCCGCCCCGACCCGGGCTGCAAGCTCCCCGTCAGGTGGATCTCCCAGGTGTCCCGGGGCAGCTCCCCGGTACGGGTGTTCACGCAGATGGCGGTCGGCATGCGGCTGGCCGAGCGCGACCCGAGGTTCCTCGCGGTCAACCTCGTACAGCCGGAGGACGGCGAGAGCGCGCTGGCCAACTACAGCCTCCAGATGCGGATGCTGAAGTACCTGCGCGGCCAGTACCCGGACTCCCACCTCACCCTGCACGCCGGTGAGCTGGCCCCCGGCCTGGTCAAGCCGGAGGACCTGACCTTCCACATCCGCGAGGCCGTCCTCGTCGCCGGCGCCGAGCGCATCGGCCACGGCGTGGACCTGGTCCACGAGAACGACTGGCGGCAGCTGGCCCGCACGATGGCGCGGCGCAACGTGGCCGTCGAGGTGCCGTTCTCCAGCAACAAGCAGATCCTCGGCATCGCGGGCAACGACCACCCGTTCAACGCCTACCGCCGTTACGGCGTCCCGATCGTGCTGGCCACCGACGACCCGGGCGTCTCCCGGATCGACATCAGCCACGAGTACCAGTACGCGGCCAAGACGTACGGGCTCAGCTACACCGAGCTGAAGGACCTGGCCCGCGCCTCGCTGGAGTACGCCTTCCGCGACGGCCGCAGCCTGTGGGCCACCGGCTCCGCCCGGTCCGGCTACCGCCCGGTCTCCGCCTGCCAGGGCAACCAGCCGGGCACCGACCACCCGAGCACGCGCTGCGCCCGCTACCTCGCCGGCAACCCGAAGGCGGCGACCGAGTGGCGTCAGGAGGCGGCCTTCGCCGTCTTCGAGCGCAACAACCGCTGACCCGAACACCCCGGGCCGGGTGCGGGGCTTGAGCCCCGGGCCCGGCCGCACCCTCCGTACCGGCGCCACTCGCCGCCCCCGCCCGGCCGCACCCTCCGTACCGGCGCCACTCGCCGCCCCCGCCCGGCCGCACCCTCCGTACAAGAGCCACTCGCCGCCCTCGCCCGGCCGCACCCTTCGTACGGGCGCTACTCGCCGTCCTCGCCCGGCTTCGGCTCCGCCCACAGATGGCCGAGCGTCCCGAGCACCAGCCGGCAGACCTCGTCCGGGTCGGCCCCGGCCAGGGGCTCCCGGGCGACGACCGTCCGCATCAGGCCGATTCCCAGCAGCCAGGCCATGGCGAGATCCGCTCGCAGCGCACCGTCCGGCGCTCCGGACAGCCCGGCCAGCGCGCTCTGGTACGCCTCGCCGAGCTCCCGCAACGTTCCGGCCGCCTCGTCGCCCCGCCCGACCGACCGCAGATAGACCTCCAGGGAGCGGTCCTCCGGCCCCTCCGTGCTCCGGGTCAGCATCGAGCGCAGCGCGGTCTCGAACAGCTCCTCCGGCGGCGTCGCCCGCAGCTGCTCCAGGCCGCCGAGCGCGACGACCTCCGTGAGCAGCCCCCTTTTCGAGCCGAAGTACCTGAACAGCAGGGCCTGGTTGACACCGGCCCGCGCCGCGATGACCCGGACCGTGGTCCCCTCGTAACCCCGCTCCGCGAACAGGTCCCGGGCCGCCTCCAGCAACCGTCGGCGGGTGGCCGCGGCGTCCCTGCGGCGCTCTTCCGGCGGCGGGGCGGAAGCGGTCTCCATGGCGGCATTCCTCTCGAACGGCCCGTCAGGATAACGGCCGTAAAGCGTCGTTGACTCCCCACGAGAGCCGCTCCTACCGTTGTAAGCAGCTGCTTACATCCGGGAGGCCGCAGTGACCACAGCAGATGTCGCACCCCTCGCCTACCCCTTCAACACCCCCGACGGGCTCCAGTTGGCCGAGGCCTACGAGCAGGTACGCGAACGGCCGGGGCTGTTACGGGTCCAGCTGCCGTACGGCGAACCGGCCTGGCTCGTCACCCGCTACGCCGACGCCCGGCTCGTCCTGGGCGACCAGCGCTTCAGCCGGGCCGCCGCCGCCTCGCACGACGAGCCCCGGCAGTCCGAGGGCCAGCGCGACGGGGGCATCCTCGGCATGGACCCGCCGGACCACACCCGGCTGCGCTCCCTGGTCGCCAAGGCGTTCACCGTCCGCCAGGTCGAAAAGCTGCGCCCCCAGGTCCGGGAGCTGACCGCCACCCTCCTCGACGAGATGGAGACCGCGGGGCCGCCCGCCGATCTGGTCGACCTGTTCGCGCTGCCGCTGCCGGTCGCCGTGATCTGCCGAATGCTGGGCGTACCCACCGAGGACCGGCCGCGCTTCCGGGTGTGGAGCGACGACGCGCTGTCGACCAGCTCCCTGACCGCCGAGGAGTTCGACGCGAGCCGCGAGGAACTGCGCGCCTACATGGCCGGGTTGATCGACCAGCACCGCCGCGCACCGCAGGACGACCTGATGACGGCGCTCATCGAGGCCCGGGACGGCGGCGACCGGCTCTCCGAGCTCGAACTCGTCGATCTGTGCGTGGGCATCCTGGTCGCGGGCCACGAGACCACCGCCTCGCAGATCCCCAACTTCGTCCTCACCCTGCTCGACCACCCGGACCAGCTCGCCAGGCTCCGGGCCGAGCCGGAGCTCGTCCCGAACGCGGTGGAGGAGCTGCTGCGCTTCGTGCCCCTGGGCAGCGGCGCCGGTCAACCCCGTTACGCCACCGAGGACATCGAGGTCGGCGGGACGCTCGTCCGGGCCGGCAGCCCGGTCCTGGTCGCCGTCGGCGCCGCCAACCGCGACGCTCTGCGGTTCTCCGCCCCGGGCGTCCTCGACATCGCCCGCGAGGGCAACCAGCACCTCGGATTCGGCCACGGCGTCCACCACTGCCTGGGCGCCCCGCTGGCCCGGCTGGAGCTCCAGGAGGCGATGGCCGCCCTCATCACCCGCTTCCCGGGCCTGCGGCTGGCCGGTGACGTGACCTGGAAGTCCGAGATGCTGGTACGCGGCCCGCGCGTGATGCCGGTGGAGTGGTGACCGCCATGACCTGGAACGTACGCGTCGACCAACGGCTCTGCCAGGGCTCGGGCATGTGCGCCGGGACCGTCCCCGAGGTGTTCGCCCTGGACGGCGAGCACGCCCGCGCCCGGTCGGAGGGCATCGAGCCCGACGAACGGGTCCTGGACGCCGCCGACATCTGCCCGGCCCTGGCGATCACCGTCCACGACGGCAACACCGTCATCGGCCCCCGCCGCGACTGACCGGACCGGCCGAGACTGACCGAACCGGCCGAGACTGACCGGACCGGCCGGGCCCGGAGCTCAGGCCCCGGGCCCGGTGGGGTTGCTCAGCGGTCGGCCGGGGTGCGGGCGGGTGCCCACAGCCGGTCGGCGTCACCGACGGCGAGCCTGCCCCGGTAGACGTCGACCTTGTGGGCGATGAGTTTCAGGTTCTCCTGGAGTTCGGCGATCCTGGCGAGCACCTGGTCCTGGTGCGATTCGAGCAGGTCCAGCCGCTGGTCCTCGTTGCCCCGGCCCGCCGCGACGAGTTCGGCGTAGCGCCGGATTCCCCTGATGGGCATGCCCGTCGCCCGGAGTCTGGTGCAGATGTGGATCCACTGCAGGTCGAACTCGCGGTAGCGGCGCCGGCCGCCGTGGGTCCGGCCGACGGGGGAGACGACCAGGCCGGCGCGTTCGTAGTAGCGCAGGGTGTGTGCGCTCACTCCGGTACGGCGGGCAGCCTCGGCGATGCTCAGCCCCGACTCGGGTACGGGTTCGGGAAGTTGCTGGTTGACTTCGACCACGCTCTCAAATCTAGCGTCCCGGGCATGCCTGAATCCGTGCCCGTACTCAGTCCACGCCGTCGGCTCCTGGTGCTCGCGATCTGCTGCGCGAGCGTGATCGTCGTGGTGATGGACATCTCCGTCGTCAACGTCGCCCTGCCGTCGATCCGCCGCGACCTGCGGGCCTCGGTGTCCGGCCTGCAGTGGACGGTCGACGCGTACACCCTGGTGCTGGCCGGCTTCCTGGTGGCGGCCGGGTCCGCCGCGGACCGGTTCGGCCGTCGGCGCGTCTTCCAGGCCGGCCTTGTCGCCTTCGGTCTCGGCTCGCTGCTGTGCGGCCTGGCGCCGGGCATCGGCTGGCTGATCGCGGCTCGTGTGCTGCAGGCCGTCGGTGGCACGATGCTCAATCCGGTGGCGATGGCGATAGTCGCCACCACCTTTCCCGAACCGGCCGCGCGGGCCAGGGCCATCGGTGTGTTCGGCTCGATGACCGGCCTGTCGCTGGTACTGGGGCCGATCCTCGGCGGCGCCCTGGTCGACGGCTTCGGCTGGCACTCCGTCTTCTGGGTCAACGTGCCGATCGTGGCCGCCGCGATCATGTGCACCGCGTTGTACGTGCCCGAGTCCCGGGCCCCGCGGGTACGCCGGTTCGACCCGGTCGGCCAGATCCTGGTGGTCCTCGTACTGGGTGGCGTCGTCCTCGCGATCACCGAGTCCCGGGGATCGGGCTGGACCTCGCCGTTCATCCTCGGCCTGCTCGCCGCCTCCGTCCTCGGCGGACTGGGCATCCTCCGTTACGAATCGTGCCGCGTCGACCCGCTGTTGGAGCTGCGCCTGTTCCGCAGCGTGCCGTTCGGCTCGGCGATCCTGGTGGCGCTCTTCGCCCTGTGCGGGTTCAGCGCTTTCCTCTTCATGACCACCCAGTACCTGCAGAACGTGCGTGGCATGTCGGCGCTCACGGCCGGACTGTGCCTGCTCCCGGTCGGGGCACTGGTCGTTGTGGTCTCTCCGTTCACCGGCCGGCTGGTCGGTGCGCGCGGCCCCAGAATGCCGCTGGTGGTCGCCGGTTGCGCGCTGGCGCTGGGCGGCGGCGCATCGCTCCGGCTCACACCGGACACCCCGTTGCCGGCCGTGCTCGCGGTCTACCTGCTGTTCGGCGTCTTCCTGAGCACCGTGAACCCGCCGATCACCAACACCGCGGTCTCCGGAATGCCCCGCTCGATGGCCGGGGTCGCCACCTCACTCGCCTCCGCCGGCCGGCAGACCGGCACCACCCTGGGCGTCGCCCTCTCCGGAACGATCGCGGGATCGGCGTCGACCGACGGCGGGGCGGCGTTCGTCGGCGCGGAGCACGGCGTGTGGTGGATGGTGCTCGGGCTGGGCGTCGGCATCGCGGCCCTGGGGCTGCTCAGCACCGGGCGCCGGGCCCTGGGCACCGCCGTGCGAGCGGCGGCACTGTTCGAAGAGGTGGACCGCGGCACGGGCCTTCGGGCCGGTGGGCTTCCCGGTCACGGGGGCACGCGACAGCGGTGACCCGGGCTCTGCGGCGGCCGGGAAACGTGGCCGGGCCCGGAGCTCAAGCCCCGGGCCCGGTCACGGAATGTGCGGCGGACTAGCCGAGCCGCTGCAGGATCCACTGGGGGCGGGGCTCGGGGAGCAGGGCCGCACGGCCGTCCTGCGTGGACAGGAAACCGAACTCGCCCCGGCCGAGGGCGATGACGGCGGGCTGACCGTCGCCCGTGTCCTGGATCGACCACTGGTCCGGCTGGTTGCCGCACTGGTCCACCCACACCGCCGGCGGGTAGATCCGGACCGGCGAGAGCGCCAGGCAGCGGCCCTCGCCCCGGGCCTCGACGATCCGGGCCAGGCCGTTGCCCTGGTTGCGGATCTCCCACACGGTGCCGGGGTTGCACGGCTCGACGTGACCCCCGAGCGGGCCGTTGCCGCCCGCGAGACACGCGCCGCCGCGTACGTCACGGATGAAGTAGGAGCCGTCGTCGGCGGCCTGGGCGGGGGTGGCGAGCGCCATGGCCGCGACGGCGGACACGGCAAGAGACAGGATCGAACGGATACGCACGGGGATCCTCCGGGAAGTGCAGGAGAGAGGAACGGGAATGCGGGCCGACGGCCCGCAGGATCAAGATCACAAACACCCGCGCCCGACCGCACGCCCCCTGGCCCCGCGGCCCGTTTCTCCACCTCAACAGCAGGGGGCGCTCACGCATCACGGACGGCGCACTCCCATCATTCGCACGCCCCGACGGGGGACGGATCGCACCCCGAACCTCCCCCGGACCGCCCCCGGACCGCCCCCGAGGCTCAAGCCGCGAAGTCCGAGCGCTCTTTCCAAGGACGGGGAGGTGGGACACCTTCCACCCACCCCGCCCGAGCAGCGAGTTGACCTTTCGTGACCGACTTGCCACCGACCGTGGTTACGCTCTAGCGTGCCGAATGCGGGGCGATGCTCCGTGACGCAGAACGGCCCCTGCCGGTGCTACCAACACCAAAACAGGGGCCTGACCACTTCGACCGCTTCAGAGAGCGATCCGATGGCTGTCAGTCAGCTTAGTGCTACCCCGTGCGCGCCGCGTGTATCGCTACCCGCACCCCCGCCCACACCCCCGCACCCGATGGCCAATCCGGGGTACGGCAAGCGCTCCGCGCCGGGTGAACATCCGGCGGCCGACCGCGAGTTCGGGCACCTTCCGCCGCGCGAGGCGTCCATCGCCGCGTACATCGACCGGCTACCCGAGGGCGCCGACATCTCCGTGAAGACGCTGGCCAAACACCTCCCGTACGGGCAGTGCGCGCTGCGTACCGCCCTCAACAGGCTCCAGGACGCCGGGCATCTGCGGCGCGGCAGCGAGTGCGTCGCCAATGACGAAGTGCTGCTCTGGGTGACCCGGACGTTCTTCTCCCGGACCGCGCGGGACGACGAGTGGTGGGCGGCGTTCACCCGGGGCGACGCACCGCCCGAGCAGCCCCAACGCCCCACCCGCTCCCGGGCGTTCATGCTCCTCGCCGCGCTCGGACGCACCGCCCCCTCACTCACCCTGTCGGCGGCGGACTGCACCTCGCTGGAACCGCAGGTCGGCGCCTGGTTCGAGCGCGGCGCCACGGAACCGGAGCTCCTGCACGCCCTCACCGACGGGCTGCCCACCCCCGTCCACCACGCGGCGGCCCTCGTCCGCAGGCGGCTCATCGACAAGATGCCACCCGAACGGGTCACTCCGACGCAACGGCGAACGGTGTTGCGCACCCTCGAATGCAGCGAGTGCCGCACACCGGGCAGCGCGGAAGCCCTGATCGGCGGCAGGTGCAGGCCGTGCCGGGGCGAAGAGATCGCCGCACCGGCCGGACCCGGCGGAGCCGTACCGGCGGACGGCGTGCGCAGCCGGATGAACGACGTACGGGCCGGGCTGGCCCGACGAACTGTACGGACGGGCCGCCTGGCCAAGCCGTAGAAACGGGCCGCCCGGCCAACTCGCAGGACCAGGCCGCCCGGCCAACTCGCAGGACCGGGCCGCCCGGCCGACTCGCAGGACCAGGCCCCGGCCGACTCGCAGGATCAGGCCTCCCCATGTTCGAAACCGGCTCCCACCTGGGGGTGGTTTGATCCACATTCCCTACCGGTCGACTACTCCCCGTGTTCCTCTTGGCACCGGCTGTTACGAACCACCCAAAGGGGAACGAACCATGTCCGAACCCACCCACGAGCAGATCGTCTCCGGGCTCCACGACCGGCCCGCCATCGCGCTGGCCCCCGGCCCCCGCCTGGACGCCGAGAAGCCCAGCTCCCTCCCGTTGCAGCCCAGCGAGGTGTGGGATCTGCCGGGCGGTACCGCCTGGGTCTACTACGGCGAGGGGAACACCGGTCTCGTGCGGCCGGTCATCTTCGCCGACGGCTTCAACACGGGGCCGAGCGAGCTGGAATTCTCCTGGCAGATCATGGAGTTCGGCGACTACGCGCTCATCAGCGAGCTGCGCCGACGCGGCCACGATGTCGTCCTCCTCGGTTTCGACGAGCGCAGTGCGTCGATTCTGGACAACTCCCGTACGGCGCAGGCCGCGATCATGCGCGCCATCGCGGAACGAGAGAGCGACACACCGCTGGCGGTCGGCGGGTTCAGCATGGGCGGGCTCGTCACCCGGCACGCGCTGGCCAAGATGGAGCAGAAGGGCATGGACCACCGGACGGCGGTGTACTTCTCCTACGACAGCCCGCACCGGGGCGCCTGGATCCCGATCGCGCTCCAGGCGTTCGCGCACTACGTCAAGGATCTCGACAGCCGGTTCTCGGACCAGATCAACAGCCCGGCCGCCCGCCAGCTGCTGTGGCGCCACATCGAGAAGTGGGACAGCACCCCGGACCAGAGCGACGAGCGCGGCGCCTTCCTGGCGGAGATGCAGGCGGTCGGCGAATGGCCGCGCCGGCCCCGGCTGATCGGTGTGGCCAACGGCAGGGGCGACGGCGAGGGCACCGACGTACGGGCGGGCGAACTGGCGCTGGAGGGCAAGGGCCTGTCGGTCGTGGGCACCAAGCTCTACACCCAGGCGCCGGGCCCCGACGAGCTGGTCGCGAAGCTGCGGGTGGTGACGCTGAAGACCAACGAGGTCCGTACGAACGGGCTTCCGTCGATCGACGGTGCCCCCGGCGGTTCGCTGGAAGGCTTCGGCATCCTCGCCGACGGGCTCAACGCCCTCAACGCGATCCTCGGCTTCAAGACCGATGTGCGCATCCGGTCGCACTGCTTCGTGCCGTCCGTCAGCGCGGTCGACGTCGCCGACCCGGACACGGACGAGAACCTGTACCAGGACATCTCCTCGCTCCCGGAAGGCACCAGCGGGCTGGACGAGTTCAAGTTCGCTTCCCGGAACGAGGGACACACCCTGGTGACCGAGGAACTCTGCACCTGGCTGCTCGACCGCCTGCCGTAGCACGGCGCGTCGCCCCATGCCCCCCTGCCTCATACCGGGGAGCCAAGGGCTCATGACGGAATGGGGACTGCGGTATCACGCGCTCACGATGCTCCGGCGGGCATCGTGGGTGCGTCCACCGCAGACCTACGGGGAGCCCCACGTGACAGCCGTTCCGCACAATCCCGGTCGTGACCGCAGCCGTGGCCACAGCCGTCGTCAGGTGCTCGTCACCGGGCTGGCGGCTTCGGCGTTGCTGGCCACGAACGCCCTGCCGTCACCCGCCACAGCGGCGGCCGGCCCGGCCCGCCGCACCTCACTCCCGAAGGCCGTGCTGCCGAAAGCCGTACTGCCGCGCCCCACCGGCCCGTTCGCCGTCGGCACCGTCGCGCTCCACCTCGTCGACCGTTCGCGGACCGAGCCCTGGGTGCCGGGCACCTCCGCCCATCGGGAGCTGATGGTCAGCCTCTGGTATCCGGCCCGGCCGGGCGGGGCGGCGCGTGCCGTGCCGCAGATGACGGCGGCGGCCGCGGCCCACTTCGGCAGCGCGGAGGGGGCCGCCGCCATGAACCTGAGGATGGCGCCCGGAAGCGTCGACTGGGGTGCGACGCTCACCCACGCGTACCGGGACGCCCCCGTCGACCGCCGGGCCGGGAGGCTGCCCGTGGTGTTGTACTCCCCCGGGCTCGGCGACCCCCGCACCTGGAACACCGCGCTGGTGGAGGACCTGGCGAGCCGGGGGTACGCCGTCGTCACGGTCGACCACACCCACGAGGCGACCGAGGTCGAGTTCCCGGACGGCCGGCTGGCCACCATGCGGATCTTCGACGGGGCGCCGCCCACCGACCCGGCGGCGATCAGCGCCCTGCTGGAGAAGGTCGTGGCGGTCCGGGTCGCCGACACCCGGTTCGTGCTGGACGAGCTGGCCCGGCTGAACCGGACCCGGTTCGGCGGCGAGCTCGATCTGCGCCGGGTCGGCGTCTTCGGCCAGTCCGCGGGCGGGTTCACCGCCGCGCAGACGATGCACGACGACCGGCGCTTCCTGGCGGGCATCAACATGGACGGCGAGATGGACTACGTCGGCGGCCGGGAACCGGACGGCACCCACCTGAGCAGCGTGGCCCTGGACGGGCTCGACCGGCCGTTGCTGCTGATGGGGACCGGCAGTGAGGGCTCGGGCGACTACCGGCAGCAGCCGTCCTGGGCGGCGTTCTGGGCGAACACCCGCGGCTGGAAGGCCGATGTGACGCTGACCGGGTCACGGCACGCCTCGTACACGGACGCCGAGGCGCTGCTGCCTCGGCTGGCCCGGCAGGGCGCGGTGCCGGACGGCGGGCTCGCCGCGGCGGTCGGGACGGTGCCGCCGGGCCGCGCCCTGGCCGCGAACCGGGCGTACGTGGCGTCGTTCTTCGACCGGTGGCTGCGCGGGCGCGACGACCAGCTGCTCGACGGGCCCTCCGAACGCTTCCCGGAGATGGTGTTCACCCGGTAGCACCACGGGCGGGAGACGCACGTGGGCCCCGGGACCGAAATGGTCCCGGGGCCCACGCGGCAGAGCTGGGAAGCTGTGCCGGACTGCCGATCCGTCAGGATCAGAAGTCCATGTCACCGCCCGGCATGCCGCCCGGAGCGGCCGCGGCGGCCTTCTCCGGCTTGTCGGCGATGACGGCCTCGGTGGTGAGGAACAGCGCGGCGATGGACGCGGCGTTCTGCAGAGCGGAACGCGTGACCTTCGCCGGGTCGAGGATGCCCTCGGCGATCATGTCGACGTACTCGCCGGTCGCGGCGTTCAGACCGTGGCCGACGGCCAGGTTGCGCACCTTCTCGACGACGACGCCGCCCTCAAGACCACCGTTGACGGCGATCTGCTTGAGCGGGGCCTCCAGCGCCAGCTTGACGGCGTTGGCGCCGGTCGCCTCGTCACCCGAGAGCTCCAGCTTCTCGAAGACGGCCGAGGCCTGGAGCAGAGCCACGCCACCACCGGCGACGATGCCCTCCTCGACGGCGGCCTTGGCGTTGCGCACCGCGTCCTCAATGCGGTGCTTGCGCTCCTTGAGCTCGACCTCGGTCGCGGCACCGGCCTTGATGACGGCCACGCCGCCGGCCAGCTTCGCGAGGCGCTCCTGGAGCTTCTCGCGGTCGTAGTCCGAGTCGGAGTTCTCGATCTCGGCGCGGATCTGGTTGACCCGGCCCTGGACCTGGTCGCTGTCACCGGCGCCGTCGACGATGGTCGTCTCGTCCTTGGTGATGACGACCTTGCGGGCGCGGCCGAGCAGGTCGAGACCGGCGTTCTCCAGCTTGAGGCCGACCTCCTCGGAGATGACGGTGCCACCGGTGAGGATGGCGATGTCGCCGAGCATGGCCTTGCGACGGTCACCGAAGCCCGGGGCCTTGACGGCGACGGACTTGAAGGTGCCACGGATCTTGTTGACGACCAGGGTCGACAGGGCCTCGCCCTCGACGTCCTCGGCGATGATCAGCAGCGGCTTACCGGACTGCATGACCTTCTCCAGCAGCGGAAGGAGGTCCTTCACGTTGCTGATCTTCGAGTTGACGATCAGGATGTACGGGTCGTCCAGGGACGACTCCATGCGCTCCATGTCGGTGGCGAAGTACGCCGAGATGTAGCCCTTGTCGAAGCGCATACCCTCGGTGAGCTCCAGCTCCAGACCGAAGGTCTGGGACTCCTCGACGGTGATGACGCCTTCCTTGCCGACCTTGTCCATGGCCTCGGCGATGAGCTCGCCGATCTGGGTGTCGGCGGCGGAGATGGAGGCCGTCGAAGCGATCTGCTCCTTGGTCTCCACGTCCTTGGCCTGCTCCAGGAGGGCGGCGGAGACGGCCTCGACGGCCTTCTCGATACCCCGCTTGAGGGCCATCGGGTTGGCACCCGCGGCGACGTTGCGCAGACCCTCGCGGACGAGAGCCTGGGCGAGAACGGTGGCGGTGGTCGTACCGTCGCCGGCGACGTCGTCCGTCTTCTTGGCGACCTCCTTGACCAGCTCCGCACCGATCTTCTCGTACGGGTCCTCCAGCTCGATCTCCTTGGCGATGGAAACACCATCGTTGGTGATCGTGGGGGCGCCCCACTTCTTCTCAAGGACGACGTTGCGACCCTTGGGGCCAAGGGTGACCTTGACGGCGTCGGCGAGCTGGTTCATGCCGCGCTCGAGACCGCGCCGGGCCTCCTCGTCGAACGCGATGATCTTGGCCATGTGAAGTGGTCCTCCCGGACAGGGGTGGATTTCTCCGGACCGAGTGGCGCCCGCGACGGACGGCCTGCGTGACCGGTGGTTCCTTGCCCCACCGACCTGCGGGCCTCACCGGCCCGGTCCAAGTTCTGTCACTCTCACCTGGAGAGTGCTAACGCAATGATTAGCACTCGACCCCCGAGAGTGCAAGCGTCCCCCTCCGGATGTGGACAACGGTGGACGCCTGTGGACGGGGCCGCGGACAGCTGTGGACGACGCCGGCCGGCTGTGGACGACGCCGGCCGACGCCCGGCGGCGCGTCAGGACGCACCGAGGGCCCGTACCCCCGGGGTACGGGCCCTCAGCGCGTGAGTGGTGTCGTTGGCCGACCGCGCCGAACTCAGCCGACGGCGAGCTTGACCATGTCTGCCTGCGGCCCCTTCTGGCCCTGCGAGATCTCGAATTCAACTCGCTGACCCTCTTCGAGGGTGCGGTACCCGTCCATCTGGATCGCGCTGTAGTGGACGAAAACATCCGCACCACCGTCGACCGCGATGAAGCCGTACCCCTTCTCCGCGTTGAACCACTTGACGGTGCCCTGAGCCATGCCTAACTCCCCTATTACTGGCCCTTGCGCAGGACCGCACTTCGCGGACCCGGGTCAGAACTCACCCTCCGACAGGAGAGGGTGGGTGCGCCGGAACGCGTCGACCGCGGCTGAATGTATCTGCCCAACTGCCCTCTGCAACAGGTCAATCGGACGAGAATTCTCGGCCGCGCCGAACGCCCGAATATGCGGGATTCATGAGATTCCTGGGCAAGTCGGGCCAGGCAAAGGCGACTTATGCCGCAAGGACAACACACACTTTGGCTGCATCTTGTCGCGGCCGGGCGCATTCTCATATGCGGGCGGCGCGGGCAGCTGGGGGGACTTCCCACACTGTACCCCGCTCAACCATGCAGAATTGCCCCCTCCGCTTCAAACGCGGAGGGGGCAATTCGATAACGCGATACGGCCGGACGGGGCGTCAGCAGCCGCCCGCCACCGCCGGGATGATCGAGATGCCGGCGCCGTCGGGCGTCGCGGTCTCCAGGCCGCCCTCGAAGCGCACGTCGTCGTCGTTGACGTACACGTTCACGAAGCGGCGCAGCTTGCCCTGGTCGTCCAGGACGCGGGCGGCGATGCCCGGGTGGTTCTGCTCCAGGGACTCGATGACCTGGGAGAGGGTCGAGCCCTCGGCCGGGACCTCGGCCTGGCCGCCCGTGTAGGTGCGGAGGATGGTGGGGATGCGGACCTTGACGCTCATGGTGGGTGCCCTTCCTGAAGTCTCGGTGGTCAGCTGGTGGCGAGGCCGGCGGCGCGGAACGCCTCCAGGCTGGGGCGGATCGTCGCGGTCGCCTGAGAGGTTTCGGCCACCGCGTCGAGGGTCTTGAGGCCGTCACCCGTGTTGAGTACGACGGTGGTCAGCGACGGGTCGATCAGACCGGCCTCGATGAGCTTCTTCGTCACGCCGACCGTCACACCGCCCGCCGTCTCCGCGAAGATGCCCTCGGTGCGCGCCAGCAGCTTGATCGCGTCGACGACCTGCTCGTCGTTCACGTCCTCCACCGCGCCGCCGGTGCGGCGGGCGATGTCCAGGACGTACGGGCCGTCGGCCGGGTTGCCGATCGCCAGGGACTTGGCGATGGTGTTCGGCTTCTGCGGCCGGACCACGTCGTGGCCGCCCTTGTACGCGACCGAGACCGGGGAGCAGCCCTCGGCCTGGGCGCCGAAGAGCTTGTACGGCTTGTCCTCGACCAGGCCGAGCTTGATCAGCTCCTGGAGACCCTTGTCGATCTTGGTGAACTGCGAGCCGGACGCGATCGGGATGACCAGCTGGTCCGGGAGCCGCCAGCCGAGCTGCTCGCAGATCTCGTACGCCAGGGTCTTGGAGCCCTCGCCGTAGTACGGACGCAGGTTGACGTTGACGAAGCCCCAGCCCTCGCCGAGCGGGTCGCCGATGAGCTCGGAGCAGAAGCGGTTGACGTCGTCGTAGTTGCCCTCGATGCCGACCAGTTCGCCGCCGTACACCGCGGCCATGACGACCTTGCCCTGCTCCAGGTCGTGCGGGATGAACACGCAGGAGCGGAAGCCGGCGCGGGCGGCGGCGGCGCCGACGGCACCGGCGAGGTTGCCGGTGGAGGAGCAGGAGAGGGTGGTGAAGCCGAAGGCGCGGGCGGCCTCGATGGCCTGGGCTACGACGCGGTCCTTGAAGGAGTGCGTGGGGTTGCCGGAGTCGTCCTTGACGAACAGCTTGCCCTGCTCGACGCCGAGCTCGCGGGCGAGGTTGTCGGCCTGGACGAGCTTGGTCCAGCCGGGGTTCAGGTTCGGCTTCTCGGCGACGTCGGCGGGGACCGGCAGCAGCGGCGCGTAGCGCCAGATGTTGGCGGGGCCCGCCTCGATGCGCTTCTTCAGCTCTTCGGGGGAGCCGCTCGGCAGGTCGTACGCGACTTCGAGCGGCCCGAAACAGGACGCGCAGGCGAAAATGGGGCCGAGTTCGAACCGCTCGCCGCACTCGCGGCAGGAAAGGCCCGAAGCGGGGCCGAGGTCGACGGCTTCAACGTTGACGGCTTCGGCGTCGACGGAAGAATCGGTGCTTACTGCAACGGTCTGCGCAGCCATGGTGGCGAGGCCCTTTCTCCTCATCTTCCTCGCGGCGCGTTTCGCCACGAGACGGAATTGGCACCTTCCTCACCGGACCTCACGGTCGGTGGGGGGGTTGCCGGGACTTCAACGGGCCGTTCCCTCAGTCCCTCTGGATGAGCGCTGTGGCACCGGATCTTCGATCCGGGCATTTATCGGCGGACGGACCCCGGCATGCGATGGTCGTCCGCGTTGTTCAAGACTGTAACCGAAGCACCGGACTGTTGAGATAGTCGTCCGAACCGCGAGATGGATCACATACAGGGAGTATCGACCGTGCTGGAAGAGGTCGAATGCTGGCTGGCCAGGCGTTCCTGGTCGGCCGCCGACCGTCCGATGGAGCGCCTGCTGGCCGCCAGGGCCGCGGAGGCGGGCCGCGGGAGCGTCAGTGTCGTACTGCCGGCGCTGAACGAGGAGGCGACGGTCGGCGAGATCGTCGCGACGATCCGGCGCGAGCTGATGGAGAAGGTCCGGCTGGTCGACGAGCTCGTGGTGATCGACTCCGGTTCCACCGACGCCACCGCCGAGGTGGCCCGGGAGGCCGGCGCCCGGGTGGTGCACCGCGACGCGATACTCCCTCGGATCCCGGCCGTACCCGGCAAGGGCGAGGTGCTGTGGCGTTCGCTCCTGGTGACCGGGGGCGACATCGTCTGCTTCATCGACGCCGATCTGAAGGACTTCTCGGCGGACTTCGTCTCCGGCATCGTCGGCCCGCTGCTGACCGAACCGGACGTGCAGTTCGTGAAGGCGATGTACGACCGCCCGTTCGGGGACACGACGGGCCAGGGCGGCCGGGTGACCGAGCTGGTGGCCCGTCCGCTGCTCAATCTGCACTGGCCGCAGCTGGCCGGTTTCGTACAGCCGCTGGGCGGCGAGTACGCCGTGCGCCGCTCGCTGCTCGAACGGCTGCCCTTCCCTGTCGGCTACGGCGTGGAGCTGGGCCTGCTGGTCGACGCGCTGCACACGGTGGGGCTGGACGCGCTGGCCCAGGTCGACGTGGGGGTGCGCAAGCACCGGCACCAGGACGGGCAGGCGCTCGGCCGGATGGCGGCGGCGATCTACCGCACCGCCCAGCTGCGGCTCTCCCGCGGCCACCTGATCCGCCCGGTCCTCACCCAGTTCGAGCGCGGCGAGAACGGCTTCGTACCGCGCACCCATGCCGTGGACACCGAGGAGCGGCCGCCGATGTGCGAGATCCAGGAGTACGTTTCGCGCCGCGCGGCCTGACGTGGCCTGACTTCGCACGTTTGGGCGGTTCGTGATCTGGCTAGATTCCGCAACATGGTCTCCGAGCACGATGCCCAGCCCGCTGCCCGGTCCGGCGTCCGGTCCGATGCCCAGGTCCTCGTCGCGTCCAACCGCGGCCCGGTCTCGTACACCCTGGGAGAGGACGGATCGCTCGACGCGAGACGCGGCGGCGGCGGTCTCGTCTCCGGGCTGAGCGCCGTCGACGACAAGCTGTGGGTGTGTGCCGCGCTCGGTGCCGGGGACCGGGAGGCGGTCCGGCGCGGGGTCGCCGAGCAGGGCGTACGGATGCTCGACATCGACGCCGAGGTGCACGCCGACGCGTACAACGGCATCGCCAACTCGGTGCTCTGGTTCGTCCACCACATGCTGTACCAGACGCCGCTGGAGCCGGTCTTCGACGCGGAGTTCCGGCGGCAGTGGGCGTCGTTCGAGACCTACAACCGGGCCTTCGCCGAGGCGCTCGCCGAGGAGGCGGGGCAGGGTGCGGCGGTGCTGGTGCAGGACTACCACCTGGCGCTGGTGCCGGGCATGCTCCGCGAGCTGCGCCCCGATCTGCGGATCGGCCACTTCTCGCACACCCCGTGGGCGCCCGTCGACTACTTCCGGCTGCTCCCCGACGACATCGCCGAGCAGTTGCTGCACGGCATCCTGGGCGCGGACCGGGCGGCGTTCCTGACCCGGCGCTGGGCGGACGCGTTCATCGGCTGCTGCACCCAGATCCTGGGCGGCACCGGGCGGACCAGGATCGGGGTGCACGGGCTCGGCGCGGACGCGGACTTCCTGCGCCGCCGTGCCCACGAGGCGGATGTGGACGAGCGGATGGCGGCGCTGCGCGAGCAGACCGGCCCCGGCCGGAGGACGATCGTACGGGTGGACCGAACGGAACTGTCCAAGAACATCGTGCGCGGCCTGCTCGCGTACCGCGCGCTCCTGGACGAACGGCCCGAGTGGCGCGAGCGGGTCGTCCATGTCGCCTTCGCCTACCCCTCCCGGCAGGACCTGGCGGTGTACCGCGACTACACGGCCGAGGTGCGGCGGGTCGCCGACGAGATCAACGCCGAGTACGGCATGCCCGGCTGGACGCCGGTGGTGCTGCACGTCAAGGACGACTTCGCCCGCTCGCTCGCCGCGTACCGGCTGGCCGACGTGGCGCTCGTCAACCCGATCCGCGACGGCATGAACCTGGTCGCCAAGGAGATCCCGGTCGTCTCCGACCACGGCTGCGCGCTGGTGCTGTCGCGGGAGGCGGGGGCCTACGAGGAGCTGGGCAGCGACGCGGTGGTGGTCAATCCGTACGACGTCTCCGCGACGGCGGCGGCGCTGCACGAGGCGCTGACGATGGCGGACGACGAACGGGCGGCGCGCACGGAACGCCTGGCCGCGGCGGCGGTCGCGCTGCCGCCGCAGCAGTGGTTCCTGGACCAGCTGGACGCGCTGCGGCGGGACTGAGTCGGGGCCCGGGCGTCAGATCTGCCGGGCCAGCGCCGCCAGGAAGGCGACGACGTCGCCCGGTCCGGCCAGCAGCAGATCGGCCCGCTCGGCCAGTTCGGGCACCTCCGCGCTGCCGCTGCACACCAGCAGGCCGGGGATGCCGTCGGCGCCGTCGGTGCGGAGCTTCTCCACCGCGGCGTAGGCGGCGAGGTCGCCGAGGTCGTCGCCCGCGTACAGCACGGACTCGGCGTCCGTCTCCCGTACGTACTGGGCGAGCGCCACGCCCTTGTCCATGCCGGGCGGGCGCAGTTCCAGGACCAGCCGGCCCGGTTCGACGATCAGTCCGTGCCGGGCGGCGAGCTCGCCGAGCGGGCCGCCCAGCGCCTCGAACGCGGCCTGCGGGTCGGCGGCCCGGCGGGTGTGGACGGCGATCGCCCGGCCCTTCTCCTCGACCCAGGTGCCGTGCCAGGAGCCGGACCGGTCGAGCACGCCGGGGAGTTCGGCGCGGACCGAGGCGATGCCGGGGTGCGGGGCGGGGGCGTGGACGGTGCCGGACACCGCGTCCCAGCGCTCGGCGCCGTAGTGGCCGAGGACGACGAGGTGGTCGAGGCCCGCGACTCCGGCGAAGCCGCCGTGCCGGACCGCGACGCCGGCCGGGCGGCCGGTGATCACGGCGATGGAGGCCACTTTCGGGGCGAGCGCGACGAGGGCCTCGACGGCGCCGGGGTGGGCGCGGGCCTGTTCCGGGTCCGGGACGATGTCGGCGAGGGTGCCGTCGAAATCGAGCGCGATCACGGCGCGGTCGGGGCGCGCGAGGATCGCGGCGAGGGCCTCGCGGCCGGGCGCGGTGGTGGGGGTCGGGAGCTCGGACGGGGTTTCGCTCGGCGCGGGTGCGGGTGCCGACGCGGATGCGTGTGTGGGTGCGGGTTCGGGTGCGGGTGCTTCCGGGTTGCTGCCCATGAGGGGAGCCTATAGCCGGGGCGGGGAGTTGGGGCGGTGCGGGCATTTTCGGGGCGCTGCCCCCGGACCCCCGCCCCTCGATCGCCGGAGGGGCTTGATTCCGCACTGCCGGAAGGGCCTCGCCGAGCCGAGGGGCTCGGTTCGGCTAGCGCCGTTCGCGCCGCGCGTCCCGCACCCGGCGCAGGCGGTTCACTGTCACCGGGTCCGCCGCCAGTGCGCGGCGGTCGTCGAGCAGGGCGTTGAGGAGCTGGTAGTAGCGGGTGGGCGAGATGCCGAGCTGTTCGCGGATCGCCCGCTCCTTCGCACCGGGGCCGGACCACGACTGCCGTTCGACGGCGAGCACGGCACGGTCACGGTCGGAGAGGCCGTCCGTGTCGTCGGGGCCAGGCGTGGGGGCGGTCATATCAGCCAACATATCGCCCGCACGGAAGGCCGACGGCTCGGAGGGCCGACCGCCCTGAGGGGCTGACCGCCCTGAGGGGCCGACCGCCCTGAGGGGCCGGCCCGGGAGGCCGCCGCCCGCTACTCCGTGTGCTCCGCCGCCGCCGAGTCGCGCGCGATCTTCCCCAGCACGTTCTCGGGGCTGCCGTTCGGCTCGACCGCCTTGCCGATGTTCTTCTTGAACGACTCGCTGGACCGGGCCCAGGACGTCTTGCCGTACGGGTAGATCTGCGAGTTCGGCAGCGCGGCCAGGAACTTCCACAGCGGCTTGAACCTGGCGTCGGACTCCATGGCCGCGGAGGCGCTGTCGGTGACCGGGAGCAGGTCGTACTCGTCGGCGAAGTCGATGACGTTCTTGTCGGTGAACAGATAGTCGAAGAACTTGCCCAGCGGCACCCGGTGGCCGTTCTGCTTGAAGCCCATGATCCAGTCGGCCACGCCCAGCGAGCCCTCGCTCGGGCCGTCGGTGCCGGGCAGCGGCACCATGCCGACGGAGACGCCCTTGCGCTCGGCCTCCTGCATCAGCGTGGGATGGCCGTTCAGCATGCCGACCTCGCCGTCGGTGAACGCGTCGAACGCCTTCTGCCGGTCGAGCCTGCCGGGGGCGACGGGGCCGACGAGGCCCTTGTCGACCAGGTTCGTCTTCAGCCAGTCGAAGGTCCGGACGTTCTCGGCCGAGTCGATCTCGTACGAGCCGCTGTCGTCGATCAGGCCGCCGCCCCCGCTGAGCATCCACATCGTGGCCTCGGCCTGCGACTCCTCCGGGCCGAGCGGCAGCGCGAACGGGCAGTTCACCCCGCGCTGCTTGAGCAGCGCCGCGTCGTCGCGTATGTCGTCCCAGGTCTTCGGGGCGTCCAGGCCCGCCTGCGCGAAGAGCTTCTTGTTGTAGAAGAGCAGCCGGGTGCTGGCGACGAACGGCAGTCCGTACTGGGTGCGGTCCAGACTGCCCGCCTCGGCGAGGGACGGCAGGAAGTTGGCCTGGGTGCGGATGGAGAGCATCTCGTCGGCCCGGTAGAGCTTGCCGGCCTTGGCGTAGTCGGCGTACGCGTCGATCTGGGCGATGTCGGGGGCCTGCCCCTTCTTCACCATCGCGGCGACCTCGCGGTCGATGTCCTTCCACGAGTAGATGCTGACGTCGACGTCGATGCCGGGGTGGGACGCCTCGAAGCCCTTGACCAGCCGGTCCCAGTACTTCTCGGAGCTGTTGGCCGGGCCGTTGCCGTAGTCGGCCGCGACGAGCTTGAGGGTGATGTCCCCCGAGCCGCTGCCGGTGTTGCCGCAAGCCGACAACGTCGCTGTCATGCCCAGTGCGGTCACTGCCGCGATCAGTACCCGGTGGCGCAATCGCACAGCCCAGTCCGTCCTCATCCATCGAGTCGCCCGTACCCGCCACGCCGTCGTGGGGCCCTGCGGACGAGGTGCGATCGTCCCCCAGCCCATTGCCGATGGTCTACACCAGAACGGGTATCGCTTTCGCAACGTAACCGGGCCCGTACCCGGTCGTGCCGGGCCTGAGAGCAGGGCCCCGCCGCACGCCTACCGCTGAGTAGGCTCCGGCGCGGGATCCTCCGGGATCCGGACCCCGCCCCACCGCTGTGCCGTACCGCCCGCACCGTTACGCCCCACGCCGCAAGGAGCCGTCCGGCATGTCGCGTGGAGCCTTTCCCGGTGATCCTTTCCTCCTGAAGTCCTTCCGGACCGGGCCGGACCCCGGGCCGCGAAATCGTGGCCGCTATTTTGTATGGATCCGCAACAAACCGGGATAGTGGACTAGACCTTTTTGGTTCCGCGGGCGAAACTGTTTCCCGTGAAACACGTCATCGCCCTCGATGTGGGCGGCACCGGAATGAAGGCCGCACTGGTCGGGGCCGACGGCACCCTGCTGTACGAGGCGCGGCGGGCCACCGGCAGAGAGCGCGGCGCCGAAGCCGTCGTGGAGTCGATCCTCGACTTCGCCGCCGATCTGCGGGCGTACGGCGAGGAGCACCTCGGCGAGAGCGCGGTCGCGGCCGGCGTCGCCGTGCCCGGCATCGTCGACGCCGAGAACGGGATCGCGGTCTACGCCTCGAACCTGGGCTGGCGCGACGTGCCCATGCGGCAACTGCTCGGCGAGCGGCTCGGCGGTGTTCCCGTCGCACTCGGCCACGACGTACGCACCGGCGGGCTCGCCGAGGGCCGGATCGGCGCGGGCAAGGACGCCGACCGCTTCGTCTTCGTACCGCTGGGCACCGGCATCGCCGGGGCCATCGGCATCGCGGGCACGATCGAGGCGGGCGCGCACGGATACGCGGGCGAGATCGGGCACATCGTGGTCCGGCCGGACGGGCCGGACTGCAGCTGTGGCCAGCGCGGCTGTCTGGAGACCCTGGCGTCCGCGTCCGCCGTCAGCCGCGCCTGGGCCGCCGCCTCCGGCGACCCCGAGGCGGACGCCGCGGACTGTGCGAAGGCCGTCGAGTCCGGCGACCCGGCTGCCGTCGCGGTCTGGCAGAACGCGGTCGACGCGCTCGCCGCCGGGCTGGTCACCGCGCTGACGCTGCTCGACCCGCGCACGATCATCATCGGTGGCGGTCTCGCCGAGGCCGGGGAAACCTTGTTCACACCACTCCGTGCGGCCGTCGAGGAACGGGTCACGTTCCAGAAGCTGCCCCACATCGTCCCGGCGGCCCTCGGGGACACCGCCGGATGCCTGGGCGCAGGGCTGCTCGCCTGGGATCTTCTCTCCACGGAGGTATCCGCCTGATGGCCGGACGCGCAGACAGCACAGTTCTCGCAGGTGCCCGGGTGGTGCTTCCCACCGGGACGGTCGAGAACGGCCGGGTGATCGTCGAGGGCACCCGGATCGCCGGTGCCGCGGCGGAGGGCGCACCGACCGTCGACCTGAGCGGCCACTGGGTGGTCCCCGGCTTCGTCGACATGCACAACCACGGCGGTGGCGGCGCCTCCTTCACCTCCGGCACCGTGGACGAGGTCCTCACCGGCATCCGGACCCACCGCGAACACGGCACCACCACCCTGGTCGCCTCCACGGTCACCGGCGAGATGGACTTCCTGGCCCACCGGGCCGGCGTCCTGTCCGAGCTGGTGGAACAGGGCGACCTGGCCGGCATCCACTTCGAGGGGCCGTTCATCTCGCCGTGCCGCAAGGGCGCGCACAGCGAGGAACTGCTGCGCGACCCCGACCCGGCCGAGGTCCGCAAGCTGATGGACGCGGCGCGCGGCACGGCGAAGATGTTCACGCTCGCCACCGAACTGCCGGGCGGCATCGACTCGGTGCGGCTGCTCGCCGAGCACGGCATCATCGCCGCGATCGGCCACACCGACGCCACGTACGAGCAGACCGTCGAGGCGATCGACGCCGGCGCCACCGTCGCCACTCACCTCTTCAACGCGATGCCGCCGCTCGCCCACCGCGAGCCCGGCCCGATCGCGGCGCTGCTGGAGGACGAGCGGATCACCGTCGAGCTGATCAACGACGGCACCCATCTGCACCCCGCGGCCCTGCAACTGGCCTACCACCACGCGGGCGCCCACCGCGTCGCGCTGATCACCGACGCCATGGACGCGGCCGGTTTCGGCGACGGGCTCTACCAGCTCGGCCCGCTCGCGGTCGAGGTCAAGGACGGCGTCGCGCGGCTGGTCGAGGGCAACTCGATCGCGGGCTCCACGCTCACCCTGGACACCGCGTTCCACCGGGCCGTGACCGTCGACCGGATCCCGGTCGGCGACGTCGTGCAGTCCATCTCCGCCAACCCGGCACGACTGCTCGGCGTGTACGACCGGGTCGGCTCGCTGGAACCGGGCAAGGACGCCGACCTGGTGGTCCTGGACGCGGACTTCGGGCTCAAGGGCGTCATGCGCAAGGGCGAATGGATCGAGGAGCCGCAAATCGGCTGATCCGTCCCATTATTGACGGTGAGTCGAATACGTAACGAAGAGACGGCGGTTGGTCCACGGCTCTGGGCCGACCGCCACCTCTTTGGCATGATCGCCTGGAAAACAGCTGGAGAAAGCGCATTCCCCCCAAGGTCTCGCGCTTCGGAGCAGGGATCGAGGGAGCGGCCGCGGTGATCCTCACGGTGACACTGAATACGGCACTCGACCTGACGTACGGCGTCCCGGAACTCGTCCCGCACGCCAGCCACCGCGTCAGCGAGATGTCCGAGCGACCCGGCGGCAAGGGACTGAACGTGGCCCGGGTGCTCTCCGCTCTCGGCCACCGGACCGTGGTCACCGGATTCGCCGGGGGCGCCACCGGGGCGGTGCTCCGCGAACTGCTGGCAGACCTGTCACCGCAGGAGCCCACCGACCCGGGCACCGGCAGCCCGGACGCTCCGCACGCACCCGAGCCCGGGACCGCCCCCGCGCCGACGGCCCCCGCGGCAACGGCCCCCGCGCCGGTCACCGACGCCCTCGTCACCGTCGCCGGGAACACCCGCCGCACCATCGCCGTCGTGGACCGGGCCACCGGCGACACCACCCAGCTCAACGAACCCGGCCCGCTCGTCACCGCCGACGAATGGGCCGCCCTCCTCGACCGGTACGAGGAGCTCCTCGCCGAGGCCGACGCCGTCGCGCTCTGCGGCAGCCTGCCGCCCGGCATCCACGTCGGCGCCTACGCCGAACTCGTCCGGTCGGCCCGCACCGCCGGCGTCCCGGTGCTCCTGGACACCAGCGGCGAACCGCTGCGCCGGGGCATCGCCGCCCGCCCCGACCTGATCAAGCCGAACGCCGACGAGCTCGCCCAGCTCACCGGGTCCCGCGAGCCGATGCGTGCCACCCGCGACGCCCGCCGCCGCGGCGCGCACGGGGTCATAGCCTCGCTGGGCCCGGACGGCATGCTGGCGGTCACCCCCGACGGGATCTGGCAGGCAGCGCCGCCCGCCAGGGTCCCGGGCAATCCGACCGGCGCGGGCGACTCCGCGGTGGCCGGGCTGCTGTCCGGACTCGTCGAGGGGCTGAGCTGGCCGGACCGGCTGCGGCGGGCGGTGGCACTGTCGACGGCGACCGTGCTCTCCCCCACGGCCGGTGATTTCGACCGCGCGGCCTACGAGGAGCTGCTGCCGCGCGTCGGAATCGAGGAACACGCACCGGCGGCCCGATGACTGTCGGGTGACCTCCGACCGGAG
>NZ_ML123044.1:1637087-1647401 GCF_003846175.1 Streptomyces sp. ADI95-17
GGTGACCTCCGACCGGAGGTCACCCGACAGCCTCTGAGAGGCCGCGCCCGTCCCGAACCCGCGCGATCGCTGGTTCGAAAGAAGTAGCAAGAGGTCAGCATGCCGCTCGTCAGCACCGGTGAACTCGTCTCCGCCGCCCAGGCCGAGGGACGCGGGATCGCCGCCTTCAATGTCATCACGCTGGAGCACGCGGAGGCCATCGCGGCCGGCGCGGAGCGCGCCGGAGCGCCCGCCATCCTGCAGATCTCCGAGAACGCCGTGAAGTTCCACGGCGGCCGGCTCTCCGCCGTCGCCGCCGCGGCCGCAGCCGTGGCCCGCACCTCCGGCGCCCCGCTCGCCCTCCACCTCGACCACGTCGAGTCCGTGGAGCTGCTGCACCAGGCGCACACCGAGGGCTTCGGCTCCGTCATGTTCGACGCCTCCAAGCTGCCCTACGAGGAGAACGTGCGGGCCACGGCCGCCGCGGTGGCCTGGGGCCACGAGCACGGCATCTGGATCGAGGCCGAGCTCGGCAAGGTCGGCGGCAAGGAGGGCGAGGCCCCGCTCGACGCCCACGCCCCCGGCGTCCGTACCGACCCGGCCGAGGCCGCCGCGTACGTCCGCGACACCGGCGTCGACGCGCTGGCCGTCGCGGTCGGCTCCTCGCACGCCATGACCGAGCGCACCGCCGCCCTGGACCACGAGCTGATCGGCCGGCTCCGCGACGCCGTCCCGGTCCCGCTGGTGCTGCACGGCTCCAGCGGCGTCCCGGACGAGGAGATCCGCCGGGCCGTCGCCTCCTCCGGCATGGTCAAGATCAACGTCGGCACGGCGCTGAACACCGCGTTCACCGGCGCGGTACGGGCGTACCTGGCCGAGAACACCACGGGCGTGGACCCGAGGAAGTACATCGCTCCGGGGCGCGAGGCGATGGCCGCGACGGTGGCGGGGTTCCTGGCGATCTTGATAGATTCAGCCGACACGTGACTCAAATGCATGTTCGATTTTGATCAATCGCGAAATAGGTTCAATCCACCGGCACTTCGGAGAAGGAGCACAGTGAGAAGAACCACTCTGGGAGGGGCGATTCTGTCCGCCGCCCTGCTGACCGCCACCGCTGCAAACCCCGCGCAGGCCGCAAGCTCGGTCGACCCGGTGATCCGAGGTTGCAGCACAGCCGGTTCGTCCGGCGCGATCACGATCGAAAACTGGACCGGCCCCGGCGCCACGGTGAAACTGTCCATCAACCTGTACGACACTGCCGCCGACGGTCACCACTCACGGATCCGACTCGTGTCCAAGGACACATTCGGCAACAGGCACAACTGGCCGTGGCGGATGAACTATGACGGCCAAGGCAACGGCAAGACCTGGAAGACCACCGCTTCACACACCAACGGCCTCTTTGATCTCGGTGTGGATGTGGCCACGTTCGAGGGCGACACGATGCAGAACGCCTGCTCGGACTGGTAACCGCCGAACAGACTGTTTGCTCGTTGGTGGCGCTTCCCGCGCCACCAACGAGCAGTTGATCACCTTTTGAGATGCCCCGGCTTGAGCGACAGCTGATCGAGATACGTTTCGCACGAATCTCCTTGCTCGCAGGAGAGCTTGATGGTGTTCGAGCCCTCCCTGAGATTGATCCAGCCAAACGTGGTCGTCCAGCCCTTTTCCCAGTCGCCTTCCGCCGCTTCCGCGTAGTTCTCCATGTTGATGGAACGGGGCTTCTCGTCGTTGACCGACAGCGACGTCTTGGCGTCCTTGCCGGGCACGGAGTACGTCACATAAACCGTGTACGCGCCGCCCTTCGGCACCTCGACCGCCCAGGTGGCAGACCGGCCGACTTCGTTGAGGTCGACGTACGAGCCGCCCGCGCCCTTCGCTCCCTTGACGCTGTTGCCCAGGACCGCCGTGCCACCGAGCTTCAGCGTCGCCGCGTCCTGCTCGGGCAGATCGGCCGGGTCCTCGGAGCTCGGCGACTGCTCGGGCTTCGGGGACTCCTCGACCTGGTTGCCGGGGCCCGCCGAGGAGGTGGCCTCGTCATTCTTCTTGTCCTTGTCCTTGTCACCGGTGATCAGCGCGGCGCCGATCCCGATGAGCACGACCAGGACCACCGCGACCGCGGCGATCAGCAGGCCCTTGGTGTTCGGCCCGCCGCTGCCGGAGGAACCGCCGGACCGGCCGCGGCCGCCCTGCTGCGGGACCTGCCCGGGGGCACCGGGGTACGTCTCGGGGGCGGCGTACTGCGCGTTCGGCTGGCTGTACGCCTGCTGCTGGCCGTACGGCTGCTGCTGCGGCACCTGCTGGCCGTACTGGCGCTCGCCGACGGTGCGCACCTGGTTGTACGAGGTCCTGGGCACACCCGGCTGCGGTGCCGCCGGCCCCGGGTAGCCGTAGCCGCCCTGCCTCGGCGGCTGGGCGCCCGCCGCCTGTCCGTCCTCGTACAGGTAGCCGAACGGATCGTCGTCCTCGGGCTTGTTTGCGCCGTTGTTGCCGGCCGTCATCCCTGGGTCACTCCTCACCATGTCGCCAGCCGTCGCCTGATATTGCCAGCCGTGGCCGACCGGCCGAGCCTACCCCGAACGGACGACACCGAGAATTGCCGACGGCGGTACCGGAAGGGCGGCGGAGCACCGGGGCCGCGCCGCCGTGAACGTCAGCCGGCCCTGCGGTGAACCTTCGACCGCGACCGCTTCTCCACGTACATCCGCTGGTCGGCGGAGCGCAGCACCTCTTCGGCCGTCATCCCGCAGGCGGCCCAGCCGATGCCGAAGCTCGCCCCCACCCGCACCGCCCGGCCGTCGACCCGGATGGGCGGAATGATGGCGTTACGCAGGCGTACGGCCAGGTCCGCGGCGTCCGCGTCGCCGAGCCCGTCGGCCAGGACGACGAATTCGTCACCCCCGAGCCGGGCCACGGTGTCACCGTCGCGGACACAGGTGGTGAGCCGCCGGGCGACCTCGATCAGCACGGCGTCACCGGTGTGGTGGCCGAAGCGGTCGTTGATCGACTTGAAGCCGTCGAGGTCGCAGAAGAGCACCGCGAGCCCCTTCGCCCCGTCGTCGTGCTCGGTGTCGGGCGCGACGGAGTGCACATGGTGGTCGTACGGGCCGCCGGGCGCCGGGTCCACCTCGTAGCCGTGGGTCCGCGCGTCCGGATCGTCGACGTCGCCGTAGGCCGCGTCCAGCGCCTCCACCGGGGTGGTCACCGCCGCGTTCGGACGCTCGCAGAGCCGGGCGCTGAGCCGGGAGCGCAGCTCGGCGCTGTTGGGCAGGCCGGTCAGCGCGTCGTGCGAGGCGCGGTGCGCCAGATGCAGCTCGTGGCGCTTGCGCTCTTCTATGTCCTCGACGTGGGTGAGCAGGAAGCGCGGGCCGTCGGCGGTGTCGGCGACGACGGAGTTGCGCAGCGAGACCCAGAGGTAGGTGCCGTCCCGCCGCCCGAGCCGCAGCTCGGCGCGACCGCCCTCGGCGGAGGTGCGCAGCAGTGTGCCGATGTCCTCGGGGTGGACCAGGTCGGCGAAGGAGTAGCGGCGCAGGACGGACGCGGGGCGGCCGAGCAGCCGGCACAGCGCGTCGTTGGTGCGCAGCAGCCGGCCGTGCTGGTCGCCGCCCATCTCGGCGATGGCCATGCCGCTGGGCGCGTACTCGAACGCCTGGCGGAAGGACTCCTCGCTGGCCCTCAGCGCCTGCTGCTCCCGCTCCAGCCGGACCAGTGCCCGCTGCATGTTTGCTCGCAGCCGGGCGTTGCTGATCGCAATGGCCGCCTGCGACGCGTACATCTGGAGCGCCTCACGGCCCCAGGCGCCGGGGCGGCGGCCGTTGCGCGGGCGGTCCACGGAAATCACGCCGAGCAGATCGGCGCCGCCGCCGGACGCGTACATCGGGGCGTAGAGCCGGTCCTGGGGGTGCCACTCGTCCTCGAAGCGGGGGTCCGGCCCGTCGGTGTGCCACTGCGGTACGTCGTCGTCGAGGAGGACCCAGCCGTCGGTGTGCGGTATGAAACGGAGCTCGTCCCAGGCCTGCCCCATCGACAGGCGGCGCTCCCAGGAGGTGCGCGAGCCGACCCGGCCGGTGATCAGGGCCTCGGCCGCACTGTTGCCCGCGAAGGCGGCGACGACGAGATCGCCGTCGGGGCGGACCAGGTTCACGCAGGCCAGCTCGTAGCCGAGACCGTTGACGATTCCGTCGGCGACGGTCTGCAGCGTGTCGGCCAGGCTCCGCGCCGTGTTGAGATCGGCGACGGCCTGGTGCAGCTGCCGCATCGTCGCAAGACGGACGTACGGCTCCGACTCGGCCTCCATTGCTCGCACTCCCCGAGACCTCGACAGCACTCCAGGTTTCATATCGACGTACTTACTGCAGTGTCACGGCCACTGAATCACAGTGCGCTGCGCAGCCGGTACACAGGGTCAACAAATATTGCGCTCTGTGACTCAAGTCACAACAGATGGTGAAGGGTTGGGGGTGGCCCGCGAATTCGCCCCGTCGTTTTCTTGAACGCAAATCCGTACGTCGCGGTGCCCGTCGCGGGCGGACCGCGGGTCCTAGGACCCGACTGGTCCCCTGGCCCGATGCGGAGGTGCGCGTGCCGCGATTAGCGTGCCCGGTGTGTTGCAGCAGACGAAGACCCCCGCCCCGCGTCCCCGGCCCATCCCCCATGCTGAGGGGGTGAGCAACGATGAGTTCCGAGGCGCCCTCGCCCGGCTGGCCGCCGGTGTCGTGCTGATCACCGCCCAGGAGCCGCCGCTCGACGAGAACGGGCGCGGCGAGGACGTCGGCATGACGGCGACCGCCTTCATGTCCGTGTCGCTGGACCCGCCCCTGGTGATGGTCAGCCTGCGCAACGACTCCCGGATGGACGATCTGCTGTCGGAGCAGCCGCTGTGGGCGGTGTCCGTGCTCGCCGAGAGCCAGCGGCATGTCGCCGGGCGGTTCGCGATGAAGGGCCGGATCAGCGACCGGCTGCTGTTCGAGGACATCCCCTACACCCGGGGCGAGGTCACCGCCGCGCCGCTGATCGGAGGGGCGCTCGCCACCCTGGAGTGCCGGACCGAGCAGCGGGTCGTGGCCGGTGACCACACGCTGGTGATCGGCCGGGTGCTGAGCGCGGCCCTGCCCAGCGGGGACGGTTCGCCGCTGACGTACTTCCGGGGGCGGTACCGGCAGCTGGGGTGAGGCGCACTGAGACCGGGAACGGGGGTCGGCGCAGGGGCCGGACCGTCACCAGTCGCGGCTGGAGCGGCCTCGCTTGGTCTCGCCGCGCTGCTTCTTCTCGCGCAGCCGCCGTTCGTTGATGCCCCGCGGGATCCTGGTCTTGCGCCGCGGCCGCGGGGGCGGCGCCGTCGCCTCGGCGAGCAGCGAGGCGAGCCGTACGAGAGCGGTCTCGCGGTTGCGCCACTGGGAGCGGTGCTCGGAGGCGCGCACCGAGAGCACCCCGCCCACGAGCCTGCCCTCCAGGCGCTGGAGCGCCCGCTCCTTCCACACCTCGGGGAGCGACTCGGTCGCCGCGAGGTCGAAGCGGAGCTCCACCTGGGAATCGCTGGTGTTGACGTGCTGCCCGCCGGGCCCCGAGGACCGCGAGAAACGCCACATGAGCTCGGCCTCCGGCAGGGAGACCGAACCGCGGATGACATAGGGCCCGGACATGGCACCCATGTTCCCCGCACCGGAGGGTGTTCGTCACCTTCTTTTGCGGTACCGGCCGTCGGGCCGTCCGGAGCATTCAGGTAAAGAAAGCAAAGGGAGCAGGAACCTCCTGGTCCTCTGCCCGCGTTATGACCTGTGACGGTAGCTTCGTGATGGCATGAAGCCCGCGATCGACGATGAAAGGGACTTCCCATGGCTGTAAGCCTGTCCAAGGGCGGCAACGTCTCCCTCACCAAGGAGGCCCCGGGCCTGACCGCCGTCACGGTGGGCCTCGGTTGGGACGTCCGCACCACCACCGGCACCGACTTCGACCTCGACGCCTCGGCGATCGCGGTCAACCCCGCCGGGAAGGTCGTCTCGGACGGCCACTTCGTCTTCTTCAACAACAAGTCGACGCCCGACCAGACCATCGTCCACACCGGTGACAACGTCACGGGCCAGGGCGAGGGCGACGACGAGCAGATCAACGTCAACCTGGCGGGCCTGCCGGCCGACGTCGACAAGATCGTCTTCCCGGTCTCGATCTACGACGCCGAGACCCGCAGCCAGAACTTCGGCCAGGTGCGCAACGCGTTCATCCGCATCATCAACCAGGCCGGCGGCACCGAGATCGCCCGCTACGACCTGAGCGAGGACGCCGCCACCGAGACCGCCATGGTCTTCGGTGAGCTGTACCGCAACGGCGCGGAGTGGAAGTTCCGCGCCGTCGGCCAGGGTTACGCCTCCGGTCTGCGCGGCATCGCGCAGGACTTCGGCGTCAACCTCTGACGCACGGGCACCACCCCAAAAGCCCCCGGCCGTTGCGGCCGGGGGCTTCTGCGTGCGCGCTGCGACCGGACCGTACACACCATCCGGTATGCGGCCTCATCGGACACGAACGCCCAACTCCCGCCGAATAGCGGACACATGTGTATTCCATTCGGACAAGAACTAGTCAAATAAATGTGAGGTAATTGTTAGTACTCCGTCAATGTCGCTCATTCAGTGGCACGCTCTCGGCTCGTAACCCCCCACGGAACGAGCAACGGAGAGCGCATGACCCCCCACATGAACACCCGTCGCGCCGCAGCCCTGGCCGCCGTGGCCGCGATGGTCGTCGTAGGCATGCAGACCGGTGCGGCGAACGCCGTGCCGGACAACGGAAACAACGGCCCCTCCGCCACTCGCAGCGTTGTCCCCTTCAGCGCGAACAAGGCCTCGGTGCGCACCGCCGCCATCAAGTCGGCACAGAGCGACGCCTCCGCCACCGCCGACTCCCTCGGCCTCGGCGGCAAGGAGAAGCTGATCGTCCGTGATGTGATCAAGGACGCCGACGGCACCGTCCACACCCGCTACGAGCGCACCTACGACGGTCTGCCCGTCCTCGGCGGCGACCTCGTCACCCACACCGCCCCCGGCGGAAAGCTCAAGGGCGTCACCAAGGCGACCAAGGCCCGGATATCGGTGCCGTCCACGACGCCGAAGATCAAGACCGCGGCCGCCGCCCGCAAGGTGATCTGGGCGGGCTCCGGCAAGCCCGTCCTCGCCCTGGAGACGGTGAAGACCGGTAAGCAGAAGGACGGCACGCCGAGCCGGCTGCACACCATCACCGACGCGATCACCGGCAAGAAGCTCCAGAGCTACGAGGCGGTCGAGACCGGTGTCGGCAACAGCCAGTACAGCGGCGAGGTCGAGCTGTCGACGACCGCGTCCGGTTCCGGCTTCGAGCTGACCGACGGCGACCGCGGCGGCCACAAGACGTACGACCTCAACCAGGGCGAGAGCGGCACCGGTGACCTCGTCACGGACGACGACGACACCTGGGGCGACGGCACCGGCAACGACCGCCAGACCGCCGCGGTCGACGCCGCCTACGGCGCCGCGCAGACCTGGGACTTCTACAAGTCGGCGTTCGGCCGCGACGGCATCGCCGGTGACGGCAAGGCCGCGTACTCGCGGGTCCACTACGGCGACGCGTACGTCAACGCGTTCTGGGACGACAGCTGCTTCTGCATGACGTACGGCGACGGCGCCGACAACAAGAGCGCGCTGACCGCCCTCGACGTCGCGGGCCACGAGATGAGCCACGGCCTGACCGCGTCCACCGCCAACCTCGACTACTACGGCGAGTCCGGCGGCCTGAACGAGGCGACCAGCGACATCCTCGGCACCTCGGTCGAGTTCGCCGCCGACAACAGCACCGACGTCGGCGACTACCTCATCGGCGAGGCGATCGACATCAACGGCGACGGCACCCCGCTGCGCTACATGGACAAGCCGAGCAAGGACGGCGCCTCGGCCGACTCCTGGGACAGCAGCGTCGGCGACCTCGACGTGCACTACTCCTCCGGCGTCGCCAACCACTTCTTCTACCTGCTGTCCGAGGGCAGCGGCGCGAAGACCATCAACGGTGTCGACTACGACTCCCCGACCTCCGACGGCTCGACCGTCACCGGCATCGGCCGGGACAAGGCCGTCCAGATCTGGTACAAGGCCCTCTCCGAGTACATGACGTCGTCCACCGACTACGCGGGCGCCCGTGAGGCGACCGAGAAGGCGGCGACCGACCTGTACGGCGCGGACAGCGCCGAGCTCACCTCCGTCCAGGCCGCCTGGAGCGGCGTCAACGTGAAGTAGCCCGAACAGCGCGGTACTCCGGGAGCCGGTCAGTCCTTCGGGGCGGGCCGGCTCCTGCCGTACAGCCAGGTGTCCCACAGCTCCGTCAGATCCTTGCCGGTCGCCTTCTCCGCATAGGCGGTGAAGTCGGCGGTCGTCGCGTTGCCGTGCCGGTGCGCCTTCGTCCAGCCCCTGACGAGGGCGAAGAACCGCCTGTCGTCGTCCACAGCCTGCCGGACCTTGTGGACGACCATCGCCCCGCGCCCGTAGACCGGCGGCTGCGAGATGTCCGCGGCGGTCGGCGGATCGGCGGGCGGGAAGGCCCAGTTGTCGTCGTCCTCGAAGGCGGCGTCGAACAGGTCCTGGATCGGGACGCCCTCCTTGTCGGCCTCCCACAGCCACTCCGCGTAGGTCGCGAAGCCCTCGTTGAGCCACATGTCGCGCCAGCTCTCGGGCGTGACCGAGTCCCCGAACCACTGGTGGGCCATCTCGTGGACGAGCAGCCCGGCGTCCGGCGGCCCGGCGAAGACGGGCCGGTTCTGGGTCTCCAGGGCGTACCCGGCGTCCCCGTGGCGCTCGACGATCGCGCCTGTGGCGGAGAAGGGGTACGGGCCGAACCGCTCCGCCTCCCACTTCACGACCTCGGGAACCCGGGCGAGGATCCGCGCGCTGTCCTTCGCCACCGTCGTGTCCGCGGCGGTGAACACCTCGATGCCGTCCGCGGTGGTCGAGGACTTCGTGTCGAAGCGGCCGATGGCGACGGTCGCGAGATAGCTCGCCATCGGTTCGGGGACGTGCCAGCGGAACGTGGTGGTGGTGCCCGAACCGCGCCGGGAGGCCGGCTCGCCGTTGGACACCGCCGTCAGCCCCGCGGGGACGGTGACCGCGATGTCGTACGACGCCTTGTCGCTGGGGTGGTTGTTGCCGGGGAACCAGGCCATCGAGCCGGTCGGTTCGCCGAGCGCGACCGAGCCGTCCGCGGTCCTCAGCCAGCCCTCCTTCGACCCGTCGGGATCGGTGATGGTCTTCGGGGAGCCCGAGTAGCGGACCACCGTACGGAAGGTGCGGCCCTTGCGCAGACGGTCGGCTACCCCGGCGTCCGGGCGCAGCGTCAGCTCGTGGCCCGCCCGGTTGACGGCGGCGGGACGGCCCTCGACGGTCGCGGAGCGCACGGTGAGGCCGTCCAGGTCGAGGTTGAAGGCGCTCAGGTCCTGGGTGGCGCGCGCGGTGATCGTGGCGGTGCCGCTCAGCCGTCGGGCGGCCGGGTCCACGTGGAGCACGAGGTCGTAGTGCGTGACGTCGTAGCCGCCGTTGCCGAGCTTCGGGAAGTACGGGTCCCGCAGACCGGCGGCACCGGGACTGCCCTCGACGCCGCCGGTGCAGCCGGTGGAGGTCGTCAGCACCAGCAGGACGAGAGCGGCGGCACGAGCCGTGCGGCGGACGGGTGTTCGCTCACTGGCCGGTCGCTGATCCACACCGGCGATCCTAGACATGGAATGTCCGATTCGATGGATGTCCCGTTCCAGGGGTGTCCGGTTCTGGGGGTGTCCGGTTCTGGGGGTGTCCGGTTCGAGGGGGTGCCCGGTTCTGGGGATGTCCGGTTCTGGGGATGTCCAGTCCGAGGGTCTCGATCAGAGGATCGCGATCCCCAGCGGACGGGCGCCCGCGACCACCTCGAACGGCCGCTTCCTGCCGGTGAGGTCGACGACGGTGATGCCGTTGCCGTACCCGTCGCGGATGAAGCCCTCGGTGACGTACGCCGTCCGGCCGTCGGGGGCCAGGGCGATGCCCATGCCGCCGCCCCGGTACTCGCCGGTCGTGACGGGGCCGGTCCGCGTCTCGTACGGGATCCGGGTGAGGCGGGTGCGGGTCGCCGTGTCGACGACCGCGACGCCCTCGGCGGTCGCCACCCAGGCGGTGCCCCTGTCGTCGACGACAGGGGCCGTAGGGGGCGGTGCCGACCTCGACGGAGCCGAGCGTGTGCCGGTCGTGGCCGGGGTCCGGGTCGACGAAGGTCACGGTGTCGGCGCCGAAGTCGGCGACGAGGAGCGTGCCGTGCGGGGTGGCCGCGGCGGAGGGCTTCGACGGGGCGGGG
>NZ_ML123044.1:1647426-1734426 GCF_003846175.1 Streptomyces sp. ADI95-17
GGGCGGGGGAAGCCGGGGGCGGGGAAGCCGGGGCGCTGCCGGGCGTATTGCCCGGCGTACGGGGCGTGGCCGGGGAGGCCGGGGCGCCGCCCGCGCAGCCCGCGAGGACCGAGCCCGCGGCGAGTGCCACCACCGCGTGGCGCACCTTCACCGGGCGTCCCGCAGCCGTGCGGCGATGTCCGCGAAGCCGCGGCGCTCCGCGTGCTCCAGCGCGGTCGTCCCGTCGCCGTCCGGCAGGTCCACATCGGCACCGGCCGCCAGCAGGAGCTCGATGACCTCCTGGTGCGCGCGGCCGCCGTCGCCGAGGATCACGGCCTCCAGCAGGGCCGTCCAGCCCAGCCGGTTGACGTGGTCGACGTCGATGTCGGTGACCCGGAGCAGCTCCCGTACGTAGGCGGCGTGGCCGCGCTCGCTCGCCGGGATCAGCACGATGCCGCCGAAGCGGTTGCGGAGCTTCAGATCGGGGCCGGCCGGCAGCAGCACGTGCAGCATCCGAACGCTGCCGGTGACCCCGGTCGCCAGCCAGGGGCTCTCCTCGCGCCGGTCCTGGGCGTCGGGGTCCGCACCCGCCCCGACCAGCAGCCGGGCGGCCTCGACGTGGTCGCCGTGGACGGCGAGGAGCAGCGGGGTGCGCAACTCCTCGTCGCGGCAGTCGACCCGGGCGCCGCCCTCGATCGCGGACCGCACCCGGTGGGTGTCACCGGTGCGTGCGGCGTCGAGCAGTTGTCGATCGAGGGCGTTCATCTCGTACTCCTGTTGCGGGGCGTGCTCGACGGGGTGGACTGCCCGCTACCGGGCGAGGGAGGCGACGCCGGCCTGGGCGAACTTCTCGTCCAGGTCGCCCGACGGGGCGCCGGCCACACCGATGCCAGCGATCGGGGCGCCGCTGACCTGGACCGGGGCGCCGCCGGCGAGGAACAGGGTGCCGGGGATGTCCTTCAGGGTGGGGGCGTTGGCCAGGCGCTTGGCGAGCTCGGAGGTGGGGGCGTTCCAGGAGACGGCGGTGAACGCCTTCTTCTGGGCCGCTTCGTAGGACTGCGGGCCGGCGCCGTCGCCGCGCAGGGTGACGACGGTGTTGCCGTTGCGGTCGACGACTGCGACGGAGACCCGCTGGTTCTCCTTCTTCGCGGCGTCGAGGGTCGCCCGGGCGGCCTTGGTGGCGGCGGCCACGGTCAGGTGAGTGGTCTGCTGAAGGTTGTCGTTCGCGGCGTCGGCCTTGACGGCGGCGGCGGGGGCGGCGGCCGGGGTGGAGGCGTTGGCGGACATGGCGCCGAAGGTGCCCGCGCCGAGGGCGGCGACGGCGACGGCACCGGTCAGGACGCGGGTGCGCAGCGACAGCTTCTTCATGGTGGGCTCCTCAGCAGCGGTGGATCAGGGTGTGTGTGGGGCGGTGGACGAGCTTGTTCGGCCCCGGTTCCAATCCTCCGGCCGCGACCGGCACCGCACCGTCGACGGACCGGCTCGACGCCGCACGCGGGACGGTCGACGGCCCCATCAGCCGATCGGCTGATGCGGGGGTGGTCGTCCGGGGTGACCATGGGGACATCCGGGGTGACCATGAGGACATCCGTGCAGCTCGGCGGCGCCGCTGACGGTGAGGAGCGAGAGGTACGACGTGGAGCACCGAAGCCGACCGGCACCCGGCGCGGGCACGGACACGGGCCTGGCCCCGGAAGCGGGCAGAACGCCCGGGAACGCGGTCCGGGACCGGGCCGGCGACCCGGACGCCCGGTGGCTCACGGCTCTGATGCACGCCGCGTTCTTCCTGCTGCTCGGCGCCTCGCTCACCCGCTTCCTGCTGCGCCACCCCGGCGAGGCCCGCACCCCGTGGATCATCGCGCTCTCCGTCGCCATCGCCGTGCTGTACGTGATCGGGCCGGTGCTCGGCTCGCGCCCGACGCCACGCTCGCTGGTGTGGCTGGGGGTACTGGTCGCCGTGTGGATGGTGCTGGTCGTCCTCGCGCCGAGCTTCGCGTGGTGCGCGGTGCCGCTCTTCTTCACCGGGCTGCGCATCCTCCCGCCGCGCGCCGCACTCGCGCTGGTCGCCCTGCTCACGCTGTTCGTCGTGGCCGCCCAACTCCGGCTGGCCGAGGGCTTCGACCCGAATCTGGTGCTCGCCCCGCCCGCCGTCGCGGCGGTCGCCACGGCGGTCTTCGTCCATATGCAGCGCCAGGCCGTGCGCCAGCGCGAACTGTCCGAGCGGCAGCGCGAACTCATCGACGACCTGCTGCGCACCCGCCGCGAACTGGCCGCCACCGAACGCCGCGAGGGAACCCTCGCCGAACGCCAGCGGCTCTCCATGGAGATCCACGACACCCTCGCGCAGGGCCTGTCCAGCCAGCAGATGCTGCTCCAGGCCGCCGACCGCACCTGGGACGCCGACCCGGCGACCGCCCGCCGCCATGTCCGTACGGCCACCGGCATCGCGGAACGCAACCTGGCCGAGGCCCGCCGCTTCGTCCACGACCTCGCGCCGGCCGATCTCGCGGAGGGCGGCGGCCTGGAGGCGGCCCTGCACGCGCTGGCCGCCCGCGAGACGGCGCAGGGGCAGGGGCGGCTCACCGTCCGCTGCCATGTGGAGGGCGAGCGGCACACCGCGCTGCCGGACCGGGTGCAGTCCGCGCTGCTGCGCATCGCACAGGGCGCGCTGGCCAATGTGAAGGAGCACGCGAACGCGACGGAGGCGGCGCTGACGCTGACCCACCTCGACGACCGGGTCGTCCTGGACATCGCCGACAACGGGCAGGGCTTCGTACCCACCGGACGCACCGGGACCGCCGGCAGCGTGCGCGGTCACGGGCTGCCCGCCATCCGGGCCCGGCTGCACCAGCTCGGCGGCACACTGACGATCGAGTCGGTGCCGGGCGAGGGTACGGTGCTGTCCGCCGCCGTCCCCGTCACCGCCACCAGCCCGCCGACCCCCCCGGAGGACCTCGTATGACCGCGACGCCGCCCGTACGCATCCTGCTCTGCGACGACCACGTCGTCGTACGCGCCGGCCTCCTCGCCCTCCTCGGCAGCGAACCGGACATCGAGGTCGTCGGCGAGGCCGGCAGCGGTGAGGAGGCGGTCGCCCTGGCCGCCAAGCTCACCCCGGACGTCGTCCTGATGGACCTCCAGCTCGGCGAGGGCATCGACGGCGTGGAGGCCACCCGCCGCATCGCCGCCACCGGCGTCCACGTGCTGGTTCTCACCACGTACGACACGGACGCCGACATCACCCGGGCCATCGAGGCGGGCGCCACCGGCTATCTGCTGAAGGCCGAGCGCCCCGAGGAGCTCTTCGCCGCGATCCGCTCGGCGGCCCAGGGCCGCACGACGCTGTCCCCGCCGGTGGCCAGCCGGGTCATGGCCCGGATGCGCAAGCCCCTGCCCACCCTCACCGAACGCGAGCTCGACATCCTGGCCCAGCTCTCCCAGGGCCTGGGCAACCGCGACATCGCCCGCGCCCTGTTCATCAGCGAGGCCACGGTCAAGACCCACCTCGGCCGGATCTACGACAAGCTCGGCGTCGACACCCGGGCGGGCGCCGTGGCCGTGGCGAAGGAACAGCGGCTGCTGCCGTAGGGCCCGCAGCCCTCCCGGCGCGGCTGCTGCCGTAGGGCCCGCAGCCTCCCGGCGAGGCTGCTGCCGTGGGGGCCGAAGCCTCCCGGCGCGGGCGCGCCTTCGGGCATGACACCATCGAAGCGTGCTCGACATCGGCTACTCCCTCTCCCGACGCTTCCCCGATCCTCCGCAGACCGACTACCGCCGCGCGGACGTCCACGCCCTGCGGCACGATCTGTTCTCCGGGGACGTCTACCTCGCGGACACCAAGGAGGACCGCGAGGTGTCCACCGCCTGGGGATGGGTGCCGGTGCTCGACTTCGCGTGGGCGCTGTGCGACATCGTCGAGCAGATCGACCAGGACCCGCGCGGCAACCGCTCGCACCGACAGCAGTTCGCCGAGCTGGACTTCACCGAGTCGTCCGACCGGATGCTCTTCGAGCGCCGCTTCGGCTGGGTCGACGTCGAGGCCGACTGGATGCCCGGCGAGGAGCCCCCGCTCACCTTCAGCCACTCGCTGCTGCGCCGCGAGGCCCGCGACTTCCTGCACGACCTGATCGCCGACCTCGCCGACATGCACGAGGGTCTCGCCGACAACCCCGTGATCTGGGACCTCCAGGCCCGCTTCCCCCGTATCTGAACCCCGTATCCGGACCCCGCGTCCGGGTCGGCCCGGCGGGCTATGCCTCCACCCGCACCCCGATCTGCGCCGCGAACGCCGGCGCCAGCTCCATCAGCTGCGCCGGGCTGATCACCGCACCGGCCAGCCGCTCCACCCCACGCGCGATGTCCAGCTCGGCGACCGTGCGCAGGTCCACCGACTCCATCCGTACGGAGCTGAAGTCGGCCCGCTTCAGCACACAGTCGCGGAACTCCACCCGCACCAGCTGCGCGTCCCCGAAATCCGGCTCGGACAGCACACAGCCCTCGAAGACCACGTCCTTCAGCCGCGCCTTCCGCAGATTCAGGTAGTCGATCTTCCCGCCGCGCACCAGCACCCGCTCCAGCACCGCACCGTGCAGCTGCACCCCGCCCAGCCGTGCGTCCACCACCTCCACATCGCGCAGCGACGCCCCTGCGAGATCGGTGCCCACGCCCCGTACGCCAGTCAGCACCGAATCGATGAAACGGGCCCTGACCAGCTCCGTACGGTCAATCGCGCAGCCGTCCAGCGCGCAGTCCATGAACCGGGCCCCCGGACCCGACTCGTCCGCGAGATCGGCCCCGTCGAACCGCACACCGTCGTAGTCGCCGTCCGGCTCCAGCCCTCCCCCGTCGTACGGAACGAGCGGTGGGAGCCGCACCTGGGGCCGCCGGGCCGCCGCGATGGTGTCCGTCTTCCTGCTGCTGTTGCTGCGTGCCATGCCCTCCATCGTGACCCATGCCACTGACAACGCCCCCGGGCCGCTCCGCAGGCGAAGCGCCCGGCAGCTTCACGGACAGGGAGCAGCCTGGTCTCAAGCAGACGTGCGGCCGCCGGACGCACCGCCCAGCTCCGCCAACGCCCCGTCCGTCAGCCGGTACACCGTCCACTCGTCCTGCGGCCGCGCGCCCAGCGACTCGTAGAACGCGATGGACGGGGCGTTCCAGTTCAGCACCGACCACTCCAGACGCCCGTAGCCCCGCTCCGCACAGATCCGTGCCAGCTCGGCCAGCAGCGCCTTCCCGTGCCCGCCGCCGCGCCGCTCCGGACGCACGTACAGGTCCTCCAGGTAGATCCCGTGCACCCCGCGCCAGGTCGAGAAGTTCAGGAACCACAGCGCGAACCCGGCCACCTCGCCGTCGTCGGACTCCGCGATGTGCGCGTACGCGGCGGGCCGCTCGCCGAACAGCGCTTCATGCAGCTGCTCCTCGGTGGCCTCGGCCTCGTGCAGGGCCTTCTCGTATTCGGCCAGCTCACGAACCATGGCGTGGATGACGGGGACATCGGCGGGGGCAGCGGTACGAATCATGGGGGCAGCGTAAGCACCGGCCCGTACGCCGCCGACCCCGCCCCGTCCGGAATGTCGATCACGCCGACGACCACCGGGCCGTGCGTCAATCGGATATGACTCCGAGCAGCCCCGCACCGCCCACCCGGCAACGCACCACCGCCGGCTCGTGGCCCCGCAGCGTCGGATCATGGATCCGCAGCGCGCCCGGCACGTACATCTGGCTGGTCGCGCTCTTCGTCACCACGGTCATCGTCCACCAGATGTCACCGGACTTCGAAGAGGACTTCCTGCGCCAGCGCTCGACCAACATCCACGAGCTCACCCAGGACCCGCTGCGCGTCCTGGCCACCAGCGCGTTCTGGATCGACGGCGGCCGCTGGATCCCGTACGCCGTGCTGTACACCGTCTTCCACGCCCCCGCCGAGCGCTGGCTCGGCACCCTGCGCTGGCTCGCCGTCGTCGTACTGGCGCACGTCCTCGCCTCCCTCGTCAGCGAAGGCGTACTGGCCTGGGCGATCCGGCACGGGCACGTGCCCTGGTCGGCGGCGAACACCCTCGATGTCGGCGTCAGTTACGCGCTCGCGGGGGTCATCGCCGTGCTCACGTACCGCATCCCGCAGCCCTGGCGGTACGTGTACCTCTTCGCCGTACTCGTCTTCTACGGCATCCCGCTCGTCACCGGCCGCTCCTTCACCGACCTCGGCCACTTCACCGCCGTGCTCATCGGCCTCGCCTGTTACCCGCTGACACCGGCCAGGCCCCGGCACAGGACGGAAGCACCGAAGGCGCAGTAACGTCCCGGCACAGGACGGAAGCACCGAAGGCGCAGTAACGTCCCGCCGCAGGACAACGCAGTGAAAGCCGGGGACATCCCAGAGCCAGGGAAACCCCAGAGCCAGGAACACCCCAGAGCCAGGCCACACACCACAGGGCTTCACACCGGACAAAGCAGGGGCAACATGAGCACCGTCAGCACAGTCAACGGCGGCATATCGTTCTGGTACGCGGACCAAGGCACCCCGCTCGCCCGGGAGCCGCTGCCCGGCGACGCCACCGCCGATATCTGCATCGTCGGGGGCGGATACACCGGCCTGTGGACCGCCTACTACCTCAAGAAGGCCGTCCCCTTCCTCAACATCACCGTGCTGGAAGCCAAGTTCTGCGGATACGGCGCCTCCGGGCGCAACGGCGGCTGGCTCTACAACGGCATCGCGGGCCGTGACCGTTACGCGAAACTCCACGGCCACGAGGCGGCCGTCCGGCTCCAGCAGGCGATGAACGAGACGGTCGACGAGGTCGTCCGAGTGGCCGCCGAGGAGGACATCGACGCCGACATCCATCGGGGTGGCGTCCTCGAAGTCGCCTACACGCCCGCGCAGCTGGCCAGGCTCAAGGACTTCCACTCCGTCGAGATCGCCTTCGGCGAGACCGACCGCGTCCTGCGCGGCGCCCGCGAGACCTGCGAACGCGTCAACATCACGGGAGCCGTCGGCTCCAGCTGGACCCCGCACGGCGCCCGGCTGCACCCGGTCAAGCTCGTCAAGGGGCTCGCCGCGACCGTCGAGGCGCTCGGCGTCACCATCCACGAGTCGACACCCGTCACGGAGATCAAGCCCAAGCACGCGCACACCCCGTACGGCACCGTCCGCGCCCCGTACATCCTGCGCTGCACCGAGGGCTTCACCGCGAACCTCAAGGGCCAGCGGCGCACCTGGCTCCCCATGAACTCCTCGATGATCGCCACCGAACCGCTCCCCCGGTCCGTCTGGGACACCATCGGCTGGGACGGCCGCGAGACCCTCGGCGACATGGCCCACGCCTACATGTACGCCCAGCGCACCGCCGACGACCGCATCGCGCTCGGCGGCCGGGGCGTCCCCTACCGCTTCGGCTCGGGCACCGACAACGACGGCCGCACCCAGCCCGCCACCATCGAGGCCCTCCGCGACATCCTCGTCCGCCTCTTCCCCACCACCGCGGGTGCCCGCATCGACCACGCCTGGTCCGGGGTCCTCGGCGTCCCCCGCGACTGGTGCGCCACCGTCACCCTCGACCGCTCCACCGGGCTCGGCTGGGCGGGCGGCTACGTCGGCTCCGGCGTCGCCACCACCAACCTCGCCGCCCGCACCCTGCGCGACCTGATCCAGCAGGACTCCGGCCAGTCGGGGCCCACCGAACTGACCGCCCTCCCCTGGGTCGGCCACAAGGTCCGCCGCTGGGAACCGGAACCCTTCCGCTGGCTCGGCGTCCACAGCATGTACGCGGCCTACCGCGCCGCCGACCGCCGCGAACTCACCTCCCCGCGCCCCGGCACGGACCCCGTCGCGAAGGCCGCGGACCGGCTGGCCGGCCGCCACTGACCGGAAGCACGGACGGGCACCCGCCACCGGTTGGTGACGGGTGCCCGTGGTTCGTTCGGTCAGCTCCGAGGGAGCCGTGTCACTTCATGTGGCAGATGCTCTTGCCGTGACACGGCTTGGGCTTCGGCTTCGGCTTGCACTTCTTGTCGTGCTTGTCGTGCTTGTCGTGGCACGGCTTGGGCTTCGGCTTCGGCTTGGGCTTCGGCTTCGGCTTGCACTTCTTGTCGTACTTGTCGTGCTTGTCGTGGCACGGCTTGGGCTTCGGCTTGCACTTCTTGTCGTGCTTGCTGTCGCACGGCTTCTTCGCGTCCTTCGCGACAGAGATGCAGGCCTGGTCCTGGTTCGACCGCACGGTCCCGTTCTCGGCGGTGGCCACCGCCCGGTTGACGACCTCACCGCGCCGGGCGTCGGCGGCCGTGACCCGGTAGGTGCCGGTACAGGTGGTGCTGTCACCGGACCGCCCGGCGGGGGCGAGAGTGGTCGCCTCGCAGGTCACACCGGTCACCCGGTCGTCGGTGACCGAGACCCCCGTCAGCTCCTGCGAACCGGTGTTGGTGACGGTGTACGCGTACGTCACCTCGTCGCCCACCTCGTACTTGTGCGAGTCGTCCACCGTCTTCGTCAGCAGCAGCCCCGGCTCGGTCTCGGCCTCGGTCCGCAGCCGGACGCTGTCCGGCTCCGACTCCACCTCCCGGGAGCCGGACCGCCCGTGCGCGGCGGCCATGTTGACGACCGTCCCCCGCGCGGCGTCCGCCCTCCCACCGGCGTACGCATCCGAGTTACGGCCATCGGCCGGCCGTGGACCTCGGGGACTGCGGGGACTGCGGGGACTCCGGGGACGGGCGAACGGCGGAACGAGGGGCCGGGGGCCGGGGGCACGCACCGGACCGGTGATCCGCCAGTACCTCCCCGATCGCGTGCCGCGAGCGGGGCGGCGAGCCGGGGATCCGTGTGCCGGCAGCAGGGCAACTGGATCAACGCGACGAGCAGGCCGCAGGTGGGGTCACCGCGTCGGTGTCGATCGCCCCCGCCGGCGCGGCGATCGCGTGCAGGGCGGTGACGAACCCGGCCGGGTCGACGGCGACGCGGCGTGGACCGGCGATGCGCTCCACGTCTCGCCCGCCCCAGCGGCCCGTTCCGGCGCCCGCCTCAGCGGCCCGTCCCCGTGCCCGGCCGCTGCCCGTCCCCCCGTGCGCCGATCATGCCGAGTGCGTCGATCGTGGCCGGGGAGAGCATCGAGTCGTCCAGTCCGGCCAACGGCACCCAGGCGACGGCGCTCGTCGAGTCATCGGTCCTGGTGACGGCCGGCGGGCCGGGCCTGAGCTCGACACGGTAGAAGAGCCCCACCAGATTCCAGTCGCTCCCGAGCCGGTGGGCCGTGTACGCCCGCGCGTCCACCAGCCGGGCGTCGAGGAGTTCGAGGCCGGTCTCCTCGTACAGCTCGCGCTCCAATGTCTCCCGCGGCTGCTCACCCGGGTCGATCCCGCCACCGGGCAGGTGCCAGAGGCCGGGCTCGAAGACCGGGGAGGCCGCGGAGAGCCGGGTCAGCAGCAACTGCTCCTGCACGGTGGCGATCGCGTACGCAGATACGCGCGGACGGACATGGCTTTCCACGGTTCCTCCGGTCTCCGAGCCCTCGAACTGTCCCGGTCGGACTGCACGTTAAGCGAATCCGCCCGCCCTGGTGCGGCCGCGCGTCGCCTTCTTCCCAGACACAACGCGTGACGGCCGGTGTGCGGACGCCCTCAAGGGTGGGGCACCCGCACACCGGCCGTCCCGCCGGAATCAGGCGACGAGCCCGGGCTCCTCCTCCGCCGGAGCCGCGGCGGTCCCGGACTCGGCGCCGGGCTCGGGCCGGGTGTCGCGCATGACCAGGGCGGCCAGGACCGCGGCCGCGAGAACCTTGATCGCGCTGATGGTGAAGGGGGTCGACATCGAGGAGGTGAAGACGTCCCGGGCGGCCCGGATCAGGCCGGCTTCATCGCCCGCCTCCTGCCCGCCGCCCAGCAGGCCGCGGCCGAACACGACCACCTCGCCGACTCCTTCGCCACCCCTTCGGACACCGACCCCGAGGAGATCCGCGACGCGAAGTTCACCTACGGCCTGGAGGTCGTCCTGGACGGACTGGCGATGCGACTCCCGCCCCGGTAGCAACCCCGGCAACCGACCCGACCGCCACCCCGACGACCACCCCGGCAACGACCTCCGACAACTGAACAAAGGTTCAGTACCCGCGTGCATTGACACAGGCGGCCCCCACTCCAAATACTGACTACTCATTCAGTAAGGAGCCTGTGCAGTGCCTGGAGCCACCATGTCGGATTCCCTCGCCGACCCCACCGCCCCCACTCTGACCACCGGCGGGGAAGCCCTGGTCCGGGCGCTCGCCGCACACGGCGTGACCAGGGCGTTCGGCATCCCCGGCACCCACAACCTGGAGATCTACCGGCACCTGGCCGCGCACCGGATCGAGCACCTCAACCCCCGCCACGAGCAGGGCGCGGGCTACGCCGCCGACGCCTACGCCCGGGTCAGCGGCCGGCCCGGCGTGGCGATCACCACCACCGGACCGGCCCTGCTGAACATCGCGGCCGCCGTGGGCCAGGCGTACTCCGACAGCGTCCCGCTGCTCGTCGTCTCACCGGGCATGCCGCTGCGCCACCCCCGGCAGTCGACCGGCCTGCTGCACGAGATGCGCAGCCAGACCGAGGCGCTGCGGGGCATCGCGGCCGTCAGCCACCGGGTGTCCTCGGTCGAGGAGATCGGCGTGGCGGTCGCCCGCGCCTTCACCCTCTTCCGTTCGGGGCGCCCCCGCCCCGTGCACATCGAGGTCCCGCTGGACCTGCTCACCGCCGCGGAACCGGCCGGCCCGGTACGCACCGCCCCGCCGGCCTCCCCCGCGACGGCGGACCCGGACGCCCTCGCGGCGGCCGCCGAGGCACTGCGCTCGGCCGCCCGGCCCGTGATCATGCTCGGCGGCGGTGCGCGCGGCGCCGCCGACGAGTGCCTGCGGCTGGCCGAGAAACTGGGCGCCCCCGTGGTGACCTCCGCCAACGGCAAGGGGATCGTCGCGGAGACCCACCCGCTGTCGCTCGGCGTCTCGCTGCACAGCGGGGCCGTCCGGCGCCGGCTGGCCGAGTGCGACGTGCTGCTCGCCGTCGGCACGGAACTCGCCGAGTCCGACCTGTGGGAGCCCCTGCCCGCGCTCCCCGGCACGCTCGTCCGGGCCGACATCGATCCGGCCCAGATGTACGCGGGACCACCTGCGGACATCCCCCTGCTCGGCGACGCCCGCCACACCGTGCGCGCCCTCCTCGACGCCCTGCCGAGCGTCCCGGCGCCCGCCACCGACACCGTTCACCGGGCCGTCGCCGCACTGCGCGAGGAACGGAACGCCGAGACCCGCAGCGAGGACGCGCCCCTGCTGCCGTACCTGGCGGCCATCAGGGCGGTGCTCCCGGCGGACGCGGTGCTCACCTCCGACAGCGCCCAGTGCTGCTACTACGGCGCGATCCCGCACCTGCCCGTCGCCCCGGAGGGCCGCTATCTGCACCCGACGGGCTTCGGCACGCTCGGCTACGCGCTGCCCGCCGCCATCGGCGCGAAGACCGCGGACCCCGCCCGTCCGGTCGTCGCCCTGAGCGGCGACGGCGGCCTCCAGTTCTCCGTACAGGAACTGGCCACCGCCGTACAGCTGCGACTCCCCCTTCCGGTCGTGGTCTTCGACAACGGCGGCTACGGCGAGATCCGCGACGAGATGGTGTCCCGCGGCGACCACCCCACCGCGGTCGACCTGCCGCCGGTCGACCTGCCCGCCCTGGCCCGCGCCTACGGCGGCCACGGCGTACGGGCCGACTCGCCCGAGGCGCTCGCCGGGGCACTGCGCCACGCCCTGAACACCCCCGGCCCCACCCTCATCACCGTCCCCCTCACCCCCGCCCCCGTCCCCGCCTCCGAGGAGCTCCCCCGATGACCGCCTCCGCCAACGCCTCCACCACCACCCCTCCCCTGATCTCCCTCACCTGGACCGACCAGGAGACCGGACGCCAGGGGCACCTGGTCATCGACCGCCTGGTGCGCGGCGTCTCCAGCGGCGGACTGCGGATGCGCTCCGGCTGCACGCTGGAGGAGGTCACCGGCCTGGCCCGCGGCATGACGATGAAGGAGGCACTGCACTACGACCCGCAGGGCCGCTACATCCCGCTGGGCGGCGCCAAGGGCGGCATCGACTGCGACCCCCGCGACCCCGCCGCCTACGGCGTCCTCGTCCGCTACCTGCGCGCCGTACGCCCCTACATCGAGCACTTCTGGACCACCGGCGAGGACCTCGGCCTCACCCAGGACCTGGTCGACCGGGCGGCCGCCGAGGCGGGCCTGGTCTCGTCCATCCAGGCGGTCTACCCGCTCCTGGACGACGAGGAGGCCGCCCGGCGGCGCCTCGCCGACGCGTTCGCCATCGACGTGGACGGCATCGGCCTGGACGAGCTGGTCGGCGGCTGCGGCGTCGCCGAATCGGTGCTCACCGCCCTGGACCGGGCCGGCGTCGCCCACCGGGACACCCGCGTCGCGGTGCAGGGCCTCGGCACCATGGGCGGCGCCACCGCCCGCTTCCTGGCCCGCGCCGGGCTGCGCGTCGTCGCCGTCGCCGACATCAAGGGCACCATCGCCAACCCCGCGGGCCTGGACGTCGAGGCACTGCTCGCCGCCCGCGACGGCCACGGCACCGTGGACCGCGCCGCCCTGCGCGCCGAGGACCGCGAACTCCCGGCCGACGCCTGGCTGACCGCCGACGCCGAGGTCCTGGTGCCGGCCGCCGTCTCGTACGCCGTGGACGCCGCCAACCAGGCGGGCATCACCGCCCGTTGGATCGTCGAGGCCGCCAACATGCCGGTGGTTCCGGAGGCGGAGACGCTGCTGGCCGCCCGCGGCATCACCGTACTGCCGGACGTCGTCGTCAACTCCGGTACGAACGCCTGGTGGTGGTGGACCCTGTTCGGTGACATCGGCGCCGACGCCGACGAGGCGTTCGCCTACACCCGCCGGTCGATGCGCGCCCTGGTCGACCAGATGCTGGCCCGCGCCGAGGCCGGGAACAGCACCCCCCGGGCCGCCGCACACGCCCTGGCCGCCGACCGGCTCCCGGTCGTCACCGAACGCTTCGGACAGTTCCGCGAACAGTCCGCATACGCCAACTGAGGTCAGCGGGGGCGCGGTCCGGGGATACGGACGCCTGCGGCGCGGAGCCTGGCCTCGACGAGCGTGGCCAGCCGGGCCGCCGCAGGCGCCTCTTCCTCACCGTGACGGGCGATCATCTCGTACCGGGTCGCGGACTCGGTACGGGCCTGCAGGCCGGTCACGATCTTGAGCTGTGCGGGGCTGGCGAGATAGTGGTCGGCCATGGCGGTGGCGAGTTCGGCGATGCGGGGGTCATCGGGCTCCCAGGCCGCGCATTCGGCGGCGCGCTTGCTCAGGGCGACGAACCGGGGGTCCCGCAGGGCGTGTTCGACATGGGCGAGGTGGTCGTCGAAGCCCTCGGGAACCAGGGCCCTGGCGAGCACCAGGCCCTCCCGGGCGGCCGCCACCTCCTCCGCGGTGAAGCCGAGGCCGGGCATCCGCTCCAGCAGTGCCACGGCACGGTCGGGCAGCAGCGCCCGGTTGCCGTCGCCGAACCGGTGCAGCGTGTCGCGCCTAGCAGCCAACTCCTCTATCCGTTCGGTGAGTTGCCGTTCGACATCGACGAGCGCGGCGGCGAACCGCGCGGCGTCGGCATCGAGCAGCTCCCCGATCTCGGCCAGCGGGACCCCGGCGGCGGCCAGCGTGCGGGCCTGCACCAGTCGCAGCAAGTCGGCCGAGCCGTAGCGTCGATAGCCGGAGCTGTCGCGCTCCGGCTCCTCGACCAGGCCGAGCTTGTGGTAGTGCCGCACCGTCTTCACCGTGACGCCGACGAAGGCCGCCGCCTGCCCGATCGTGACTCCATTGCTCATCCGCCAAGCCTGCCTCGCGCCCGGACCCGGCGTGGCACGGATTCGCCTGCCGCCCGACGCGAGTCCGCGAGGAAACACCTCTCCAGGCTTACGGGGCACAGGTGTTCAGCCCGCCGGCCGAGCCGGATCGGCCGGCCCGTCGCAGAACACCTCGTCCACGAGCCGCTGCGTCGCCTGCTGGAATGCCACGGCGTGCGACAGCGCGGCATCGTCCACGTAGTTCAGCGTGCCGGTCAGGGTCCTGCTGCCGTCGGGCGTGCTGTACATCAGCGCCGCATGGCCGGCGGCGCCGCCGTTGTGGGTGATGACGGTGCCACCACGGCCCGTGTCCTGCACGAACACCCCCAGGCCGTACCCCATGCCCGGAATGGGCGTCGGGTGCGGCGTGCACATCTCGGCCAGCAGCTCGGCCGGCAGGAGCTTGCCGCTCACCAGCGCGGAGATGAACGTGTGCAGGTCCCGGGAGGTCGAGATCATGTCGCCACCGCTGGAGATCCAGGAGGGATTCAGGCTGGTGACGTCGACCGTCCGCTCCTCACCGGCGTCCTCGTACCGGTAGTAGGCGTGGGCGTGCGGCTCTGCGATCTCCGTTCCGGTGGTGGGCACCGCGGTGCCCGACAGCCCGAGCGGTCCCAGGATCAGCCGCCGCATCTCCTCGGTGACCGAGCGGCCGGTGGCCTGCTCGATCAGCAGCCTGGCCAGCACGTAGTTGGTGTTGGAGTAGCTCCAGTCCGCCCCCGGCTCGAACCGCGCCGGCCTGGACAGCGCCAGCCGCACCAGCTCCGCCGGCCGATAGGTCCTGAAGCGGTTGTCCACCCACTCCTTGCCCGCGGTGGTGGCCGGGATCCCCGCCACCACCGTCCCGTCCTCGTAGTACTCGCCGGTGAAGTTGAAGATCCCGCTGGTGTGCTGGAGCAGCATCCGCACCGTGATCCGCCCGTCCACCCCGAACCCGGGCAGACAACCGGCCACCGGGGCGTCCAGCTCGACCCTGCCCTCGGCCACCAGCCGCAGCACCAGGGCCGCGATGAAGGTCTTGGTGCTGCTGCCGATCCGGACGTACCCGTCCACCGGCGGCTTCGCGGGCCCGCCCAGCTCGCTCACTCCGGCGCTGCCGACCCACTCACCCCGCTCGTCGTGCACGCGCAGCGTGATCCCGGTGATACCTGAGTCGACGATCTCCTCCAGGACCTTCCGAAGCCCCGGCCGCTCCTGCCCGGCATCGGCATCGGCATCGGCATCGGCATCGGCATCGAGCGTGCTTCTGTTCTGGCCGGAAAGGTTGGTGGACATGGTGGTTGCTCCCTTGGATCCGCCGTACCCGGATCGGCGCCCGTAGCGGCCTGCCGATGCGCCGAGCGTCCACCCTGACCCGAGGTCAACCTCAACCGTGATCCGGCTCACACCCATGGGGTTCGGCCGAGGGACACAAAAAGGCCCAGGTCAGATGTGCTCTGTCCTGGGCCTTCATGGAGCCCCCTGTCGGATTCGAACCGACGACCTACGCATTACAAGTGCGTTGCTCTGGCCAACTGAGCTAAGGAGGCGTGCCGGAGCAGTGTAACCAACACCGCACCCGAGCGGTCCCGAAATTTCGCGGGCGTCGAACTACTGACAGATTCGAAATGGCCAGGTAGCGTCGCTGAAGGTTCGTTCAAGTGGACCAGACCACTCCCGCACTCGGATCGTCCGGCACGTTCCTGCCGGTGGAGGAGAAGATTCAGCATGGCCAGTGTCACGTTCGACAAGGCGTCCCGCGTCTACCCCGGCTCCACGAAGCCGGCCGTGGACCAGCTTGAGATCGACATCGCGGACGGTGAGTTCCTCGTCCTCGTCGGTCCTTCCGGTTGTGGCAAGTCGACCTCCCTGCGCATGCTCGCGGGTCTTGAGGACGTCAACGGCGGCGCGATCCGCATCGGTGACCGCGACGTCACGCACCTGCCCCCGAAGGACCGGGACATCGCCATGGTGTTCCAGAACTACGCGCTGTACCCGCACATGACCGTCGCGGACAACATGGGCTTCGCGCTCAAGATCGCCGGTGTCAACAAGACCGAGATCCGGGCGAAGGTCGAAGAGGCCGCCAAGATGCTGGACCTCACCGAGTACCTGGACCGCAAGCCGAAGGCGCTCTCCGGTGGTCAGCGCCAGCGTGTCGCGATGGGCCGTGCCATCGTCCGTGAGCCGCAGGTCTTCCTCATGGACGAGCCGCTGTCGAACCTCGACGCCAAGCTCCGTGTCTCCACCCGTACGCAGATCGCCTCGCTCCAGCGCCGCCTGGGCATCACGACCGTGTATGTCACGCACGACCAGGTCGAGGCCCTGACCATGGGCGACCGGGTCGCGGTCCTCAAGGACGGTCTGCTCCAGCAGGTCGACTCGCCGCGCAACATGTACGACAAGCCGGCGAACCTCTTCGTGGCCGGGTTCATCGGCTCCCCCGCCATGAACCTGATCGAGGTCCCGATCACCGACGGCGGTGTGAAGTTCGGCAACAGCGTCGTCCCGGTCTCCCGCGAGGCGCTCTCCGCCGCCGCGGACAAGGGTGACACCACCGTCACGGTCGGCATCCGTCCCGAGCACTTCGACATCGTCGAGCACGGCGGTGCCGCCGCGAAGTCCCTCTCGAAGGACAGCGCCGACGCCCCGGCCGGCCTCGCCGTCTCGGTCAACGTCGTCGAGGAGCTCGGCGCCGACGGCTTCGTCTACGGCTCGGCGCGGGTCGGCGGCGAGGACAAGGACCTGGTCGTCCGCGTCGGCGGCCGCGCCGTCCCGGAGAAGGGCACCAAGCTGCACGTCGTGCCGCGCCCGGACGAGCTGCACGTCTTCTCGACCTCGACGGGTGCCCGTCTCACCGACTGACGCCCCGCGCACCCGCACCACGGCGGCCCCGCACGTTCTTCGTGCGGGGCCGTTCGCGCGCCACGGGACGCCCGGGGGTTTGGACCCGTACGGCGCCGGATTCCCCGGCACACCGGTCATTTCGGCTCGGTTCGTCAACGCCGAATTCGAAAAGCACCCTCGAACCATCCCTCTCAAGAGTGACGAATTGTCGCCATATCATCACTGCCCGCTACGCTCGCTGCGTGACCCACACTGCGCGCCGCATCGGCCGATCCCTCGCCTTCGTCCTGCCCGTCGTGATGGTCCTCTCCGGGACCCTCGCCGTCACCAGCGTGCCGTGGGCAGCGCACGGCTCCGAGCCGCAGGTGCTGACCGCTTCGGCCCACGACATCTCCAAGCGTGCCAAGACGCGCACCCCGCAGGACGCCCTCCGCGACCGGCTGCTCCTGGAGCTCCGGGAGAAGGACCCGACGGTCGCGCTCACCGACCTCCAGCGCTCCGTCGAGGGCCGCCCCTCGCTCGCCCGGCACTGCATGTCGATCGCCAAAGCACTGGGCCGCGCCGCCGTCGAGAAGTACGGCCCCACCCACGCCCACCGCTTCTCGCGCCCCGTCTGCGACACGTCCTTCGCCTCGGGCGTCGCCCAGTTCAGCTGACCGACCGCTCCGGGCACCGCATATCGTGCCTGGCATGCATACGTATCCGACGCAGGCCGTGGTCCTGGCAGGTGGCCAGGGGTCGCGGCTGCGCCCGTACACCGATGACCGCCCCAAGCCGATGGTCGAGATCCCGGGCACCGGGACGCCGATCATCGGCCATCAGCTTTCCTGGCTGGCCGCCGAAGGCGTGACCGACGCCGTGGTGTCGTGCGGTCATCTCGCCGAGGTGCTGCAGGAGTGGCTGGACTCGGCGGTGCTGCCGCTGCGCGTGACGACCGTCGTGGAGTCCGAGCCGCTGGGCCGCGGCGGCGGGCTGAAGTACGCCGCCGCCCGGCTCCCCGACCCCGAACAGCCCTGGTACGCCACCAACGGCGACATCTGGACGCGCTTCTCCCTGCGCGAGATGGCCGCGTTCCACACCGAACGCGATGCGACCGCCACCCTGGCCCTGGCCCGTCCCCGCATCCCCTGGGGTGCCGTGGAGACCGACGCGTTCGGGCACATCACCGACTTCATCGAGTCGCCGCCGTCGCCGTATCTGATCAACGCCGGCGTGTACGTCTTCTCCCCGGAATTCACGACGCTGCTGCCGGACCTGGGCGACCACGAGCGGACGACGTTCCCCCGGCTGGCCCGCGAGCGCAGGCTGGCCGGGTACCCGCTCCCGCACGGCGCCTACTGGCGGGCCATCGACACGGCGAAGGACCTCACCGAGGCCGCCAAGGAACTCGGGCAGTAGCACCACGGCACCACGCTTCGCAGCGGAAGGGGCGGTCACCGGTACGGGGATACCGGTGACCGCCCCTTCCGTCCCGTACGGCCGGCGGCTCAGCCGAGCAGGCCGCCGATGGGGTTCTGCCCGCCGCCCGACGTGCCGCCGGACGTACCGTCGCCGTCCGAGCCGCCGGTGGAGCCGCCGCCCGTGCCGGTGGAACCGGACGACGACGGGCCGGAGCTGCTGGACGGGGGCGGCTGCGGGGCCGTCTGCTGCGGGACCTGCCGCCCGGTGCCCTGGGTCTGGCTGGGCTGGCCGGCGCCGGCCGCCTGACCGGACTCGCGGACGGTGCCCGCGGCGGGCGTGGACGGCGCGGTGGACGGCGTCGTGGCGGCGCTGCTCCGGGACGGCACGGGGCGCTGCCCCTCCGGGGAGTGCGAGGCCCGGCCGCCGCGGGACTCCTGCGGGAGCGGGGAGCCGGGGAGCTGGTTGGTCGGGTCGGTGTTCGGGCCGGGCACGGTGACCACCCCGGAGGACCGGACCGCGCCACCGAGCACCGCGCCCACCAGCAGGGTGAGACCGACGACGACGGAGGCGACCACGGCGCCCCGGCGCAGCACCCGGCGGCGCAGGTCCCAGATCGCCGAGCGCGGGCCGAGCCTGCGCCAGGCCTCGCCGGCGAGCCGTCCGTCGACGGAGTAGACGGGCGCGCCCGCGATGATCAGCGGGCTCCAGGCGGCGAGGTAGATGATGTCGGGCGCGTCGTAGGCGGCGACGGTGCGCCAGCTCACGGTGACCAGCAGGGCGGCGGACAGCAGCGCGCCGAACGAGGCGGCGACCCGCTGCCAGAGGCCGAGGACGGTGAGGACGCCGACGACGACCTGGAGGAAGGCGACGGTGAGTCCGGCGCCGACGGGGTGGGAGAGCGCGAAGTCGCGCAGCGGCTCGGCCAGCGCCCAGGGGTGCAGCGAGTTCAGCCACTTGACCATGGAGCCGCGGTCGCCGCCGTCGAAGTAGACCGGGTCGCACAGCTTGCCCATGCCGGCGTAGATGGAGATGAAGCCGAGGAAGACGCGCAGCGGGAGCAGCACGACGCCGAGGTTCATCCGGCGGCCGGGGTAGTACGCGTGCCGGACCGAGTCGGTGCTCTGGCGCCCGCTCCGGGCCTCGCTCTCCTCGTCGAACCCGTCCTCGTCGTCGTACGCCTCCGGTGCGTACGGCGCGCCGTAGTCGTCGAAGGCGCCGACCGCCCGGCGCATGGGCGGCAGCAGCGGTCCGTTGCCGTAGTGGCCCGGCTGGTGGGGGGCGGTGACGACGGGGTTGGGCTGGGTCTCTTCGAGGAGGTCCATGAGCTGGGTGCCGCCCGTGCCGGGGCCGCCGTCGCGCTCCGGGGCCGCGTAGGGGTCGTACCCGGCCGGGGCCGGGCGGCCCGCGGTGGAGTTCCGCATGGCCTGGAGGAGCCCGGTGGCGCCGGGGTCGCCGGGGGCGGACCTGCCGCTCCACACGACGGGCGAGCGCCTGCCGCGGGCCGCTCCTGCTCCGCTCATGGCGGGGATCCTGGGCGCGCCGGCGGGGGCCGGACCGCGCAGCCGCGGGCGCTGGCCCGGTGCGAGCTGCACCCGGAAGCTGGCGTGGTTGACGATGACCTGCGCAGGGTCGCAGTCCACCTTGGTCATGCTCAGGGGGGGTTGTTCGTCGAACCGAGGCGTTCTGGTGTCCACACTCATCTAACCGAGTGATCTGTGTTTAGGACACTGCCTTGACGGGCCCGATGTGTCCGAGGCCCGTCAATGGGGTCCGGCGGGGGGAGGCTCCACTCGGCCGCCCCCCGGCCGGGTGGACTTTCAGGCCCGGCGCCGCGCGACCTCGTACAGCACGATCCCGGCCGCGACACCCGCGTTCAGCGACTCCGCGCCGCCCGGCATCGAGATGCGGACCCGGTAGTCGCAGGTCTCGCCGACCAGGCGGCCGAGGCCCTTGCCCTCGCTGCCGATGACGATGACGACGGGCCCGGCGAGCTCCGCCAGGTCCTCGACGGTGTGCTCGCCGTCGGCGGCCAGGCCGACGACCGTGAGACCGGCCTTCTGGTAGCCCTCCAGCGCCCGGGTCAGGTTGGTCACCCGGGAGACCGGCGTACGGGCCGCCGTACCGGCCGAGGACTTCCAGGCGCCCGCCGTCATCCCGGCCGCACGCCGCTCGGGCACGACCACGCCGTGGCCGCCGAACGCGGAGACGGACCGGACGATCGCACCCAGGTTGCGCGGGTCGGTGACGCCGTCGAGGGCCACGATCAGCGGGTCCTCGCCGTTGTCGTACGCGGCGGCGGTGAGGTCCTCGGGGTGCGCGTACTCGTACGGCGGGACCTGGAGGACGAGGCCCTGGTGGTTCAGGCCGTTCGTCATCCGGTCCAGCTCGGGGCGCGGGGCCTCCATCAGGTTGATGTTGCCGCGCGCGCCGGCGAGCTGGAGCGCCTCGCGGACCCGCTCGTCGTTGTCGATGTACTGCTGGACGTACAGGGTCGTCGCCGGGACGCCGTCGCGCAGGGCCTCGTAGACCGGGTTGCGGCCGACGACCATCTCGGACGTGCCCTTGACGCCGCCGCGCCGGGGGGCGGGGCGGCGGTTGGCGGCCTGCTTGGCCTTGGCGGTCGCGATGCGGTTCTTCTTGTGCTTCTTGCGGGCCTCGGCGGGCGGCGTCGGTCCCTTGCCTTCGAGGCCACGGCGTCGCTGCCCGCCGCTGCCGACCTGCATGCCCTTCTTGTTGGACGTGCGGCGGTTCCTGCGCTGGCTGTTCCCGGCCATGACCTACCTGTTTCGTTGCTTCTCAGACATGCGTACGTAAGTGAAGTGTGCCGCCCGGAACGCCGGGCGGCACACGGTGGGGACTACTGGCGGGGGCCGAGTGTCCACCGCGGTCCGGTGGGGCTGTCCTCGATGACGAGTCCGGACTGGTTGAGCTGGTCGCGGATGGCGTCGGCGGCGGGCCAGTCCTTGCGCTCGCGGGCCGACTGGCGCTGGTCGAGGACGAGGCGTACGAGCGTGTCGACGACCCCGTGCAGATCGTCGCCGCGGTCGCTCTCGCCCGCCCAGTGCTCGTCGAGCGGGTCGAGGCCGAGGACGCCGAGCATCGCGCGGACCTCGGCGAGCCGGGCGACGGCGGCTTCCTTGTCGTCGGCGGCCAGTGCGGAATTGCCCTGGCGGACCGTGGTGTGGACGATCGCGAGCGCCTGCGGGACGCCCAGGTCGTCGTCCATCGCCTCGGCGAAGGCCGGCGGCACCTCGGTGGCGGGCTCGACCGTCTCGCCCGCCTTCTCGGTGACGCGCTGGACGAAGCCCTCGATCCGCGCGAACGCCGACTCGGCCTCGCGCAGGGCCTCCTCGCTGTACTCGATCATCGACCGGTAGTGCGGGGTGCCGAGGTAGTAGCGCAGCACGATCGGACGCCACGCCTTGACCATCTCGCTGACCAGCACCGAGTTGCCCAGCGACTTCGACATCTTCTCGCCGGACATGGTGACCCAGCCGTTGTGCACCCAGTACTTCGCGAACTCGTCGCCGTACGCCTTGGCCTGGGCGATCTCGTTCTCGTGGTGCGGGAAGATCAGGTCGATGCCGCCGCCGTGGATGTCGAAGGCGGTGCCGAGGTACTTGTGCGCCATGGCGGAGCACTCCAGGTGCCAGCCGGGGCGGCCGCGGCCCCACGGGGTCTCCCAGCTGGGCTCGCCCGGCTTGGTCGCCTTCCACATCGCGAAGTCGCGCTGGTCGCGCTTGCCGGTCTCGCCGTCGCCGGACGGCTGGCGCAGATCGTCCAGGTCCTGGTTGGAGAGCTCCAGGTAGCCGGGGAACGAGCGCACGTCGAAGTAGACGTTGCCGTCGGCCGCGTAGGCGTGACCGCGTTCGATCAGGCCCCGCATCATCTCGATCATCTCGGGGACGTGGCCGGTGGCGCGGGGCTCGTAGGTGACCGGGAGGCAGCCGAGCGCGTCGTAGCCGGCGTTGAACGCCCGCTCGTTCTCGTAGCCGATGGCCCACCACGGGCGGCCCTGCTCCGCCGACTTCGCGATGATCTTGTCGTCGATGTCGGTGACGTTCCGGACGAAGGTGACGTCGTAGCCGCGGTACGCGAACCAGCGGCGCATGATGTCGAAGTTCAGCCCGGACCGGATGTGCCCGATGTGCGGGGCGGCCTGGACGGTCGCGCCACAGAGGTAGATCGAGACACAGCCCGCTGTGAGCGGTACGAAGTCACGGATCTGCCGGGCGCTGGTGTCGTACAGGCGAATAGTCACGCCTCAAGGGTAGTGGGCGCGCACCAGTGCCCCGCGACCCCTTGGGGATCGCGGGGACAACTTTGTTACAGCGGGTCGCTTCCGCCTGCGTCGAGGGGTCCTCCGAGGGGGTGTTTTTCAGACGCGTCCGACGACCTTGCGCGGGGTGATCCGGACGACCACCCGCTCGGCGTCGTCGAGGGAGGGGTTGAACTCCGCGAACTTCTTGCCGGTGTACTTCACGGACAGCTCGTCCATGAGCTCGTCGCCGCCCTCGGTGGTCAGGGTGGCGGTGCCGCGGATCTCGGCGTACGTGTACGGGGCGTCGAAGGGCTGCACGACCACGGAGACCCGCGGGTCACGGCGCAGGTTCTGCTCCTTGCGGCGGCCGACCGACGTCGAGACGAGCAGGTCGTCGCCGTCGCGCTTCACCCAGACCGGGGAGACCTGGGGGCTGCCGTCGGGCTGGACGGTGGCGACGGTGACGAAGACGGGGCTGTCGAGAAGCGCCTTGAGTTCTGCGGGGAGTGCGGCGGGCATGGCGTACGTCCTCCAGTGGGTTCGGTGGTGCCTCTACGTATCCCCAACCCCGGCCCGGCGCTCCCGCTTCCCGTTCCCGCCCACCGGAAGGGTGAGGGCGAGCGCGGCACCCGCCAGCGGCACGGCGGCGAGCACCGCCCACCGGACCGGTCCGGGTGCCTGGAGCAGCGCCCCGGTGGCGGCGCTGCCGCCGAGCACGGCCAGCCCGGAGACGGAGGAGAGCGCCCCGGTGGCGAGCCCGAGCCGCCGGTCGTCGACGAGATCCGGTACGAGCCCGCGCGCGGCCGGGACCAGCAGCATCTGCCCGAGGGTCAGCAGAACTACGAGGGTGGCGCCGGGCAGCAGTCCGGCGGGGCCGCCGGGGGTGAGCGGTACGGCGGCGAACCCGGCGGCGACGATCCCGAGGCCGGTGACGAGCGCGGTGCGCGGGGCGACGCGGCGGGCGGCCCAGCGGGTCAGGGGCAGTTGGGCGCAGACCACGAGGAGCGAGGAGAGCGCGAACAGCCAGCCGAGCGCGGCCTGCCCGCCGGTGGCCTCCGCCACCTCGGCCGGCAACGAGAGGTAGAGCTGGTTGTACGCGATCAGGTAGCTGCTGTACGCGAGGCAGAGCAGGAGGAAGGGCCGGTTCCCGAACACCTCGCGAACGGAGCCGCGGGACTCGGCCGTCCGAGTGACGGGAGCCCGGCGCGGCATCAGCCGGGCGTGTCCGGCGAGGACCCCGACGAAGACCAGCGCACCGGCGAGGCAGGCCGCCCGGAATCCGGCACCGAGCAGCAGGAGCAGCGAGCCGAGCAGCGGCCCGATGAAGGCGCCGGCCTGCCCGGCGGCGGAGAACACGGCCAGCACCTGGGCACGCGGGGTCCCGGTGTCCTGCTCGTACCGGACGGACTCGCGGGCGGTCTCGGACTCCACGGCCGGCGAGAACAGCGCGGCGGCGAACCCGATGAGGACCACCGCACCGATGACGCTCACGGTGGACCCGGCGAAGGCCAGCCACCCGAAGCCGGCGATCCGCAGGGCGCAGCCGACGAGGACGACGGGCCGGGGCCCGTACCGGTCGGTGAGGGCGCCGCCGACGACGAAGAGCCCCTGCTGGCTGAACGTACGCAGACCGAGCACGAGCCCGACGAGCCATCCGGCCATGCCGAGGCCGGTGCCGAGATGGGTCGCGAGGTAGGGCAGCACGGCGTAGAAGCCGATGTTGAAGGCGAACTGGGTGGCGGTGAGGAGCCGCAGGTAGGGCGTGGTCCTCGTCGCGGCCACGAGGGTGGGTGCGGCGGGGGTCACGGGGTCACCCCGCCGACGGGTTTCGGCGGGGTGGTCCGGGGCCCCTCCGGGGCGTCTCCTCGAACGACGAACGTTCCGCGGGTACGCGGGAGAACCCGGGTATCCGTTCGTCGTCCTGCGGGGACTCCCCTGCACGGCCCCGGACCGGGCCGTCGTGCGTCCTCGGGCGTGCGGGAGTGGCGGTGGGGCCGTGCCCGGAGGGGGCCCGTCCCGGTACGCGATTCCGTCTCGGTGCGCCCGTTCGTGCCCGTGCCGGGACGCGGTCCGGTCTCGGTACGCCCGTTCGTGCCCGTGCCGGGACGCGGTCCGGTCTCGGTACGCCCGTTCGAGGCCGTCCTGGTACGCCTGTCCGCCGTACTGGTACGCCCGTTCATGCCGTGCCTGCCCTGGTGCGGGCACGCCCCCGCACCGCTGCCGCCGTGAGGACGGCCAGTGCGCCCAGGGCGGCGAGCGCGGCGGCGGGAGCCAGTACGGACCAGGGGGCCCGTTCCGCGTACGGCATGTTCTCCGAGAGCATCCGGCCCCACTCCGGCGCCGGTGCCTGTGTGCCCAGGCCGAGGAAGCCGAGCGAGGCGAGGGCCAGCGCGACGGCCGGGATCCGCAGGACCGCGTGGCGCAGGACCGGGGGCACGACGGCGGGCAGCAGGTGGCGCCGGGCCAGGTGCCACCGCCCGGCGCCCATCGAACGGGCCGCCGCGATGTGCGGTGCGGCGCGCTCCTGCGCGTACAGGGCCGAGGTGTGCGCGGCGAGCGGCGCCCAGGCGACGGCCGCCACGGCGGCCGCGGCACCCAGGGGGCCGGGGCCCGCGATGCCCGCGACGACCAGGCCGCAGAGGATCGCCGGCAGAGCGTTCGCGGTCTCGGTGAGCGCCCCGGCCCGTACCGCTCCGAGGACCAGGCCGAGCAGCAGCGTCACGGCGGAGACGGCGATCGCGGTCAGCACCGTACGGGCCGCTCCGTGGCCGAGGCGGGCCAGCACGTCACGGCCGAGGGAGTCCGTGCCGAAGGGATGCGCGGCGGAAGGACCGGCGAGGCGGGCCGCGGCGTCGACGTGCAGCGGGTCGCGCAGCAGCCCGGCGACGGTCACGGCCACGAAGAGCACGGCGAGCACCACCGCACCGGCGGTGAGCAGCCGGCGGGCGGGCAGGGCCGGGGGCACCAGGGCCGGGAGGGCCCCGTCGGCCAGGGCGGGCCCGAGCAGGGCGCGGCCGGCCAGGCGGGCCGCGATGCCCGCGGCCACGCCCAGGAGCAGCAGGAACAGCACGCACGCCTGGAGCACCGGGAGGTCCTGCGCGAGGGCCGCGGCCAGCGCCGTACCGCCGAGCCCGGGGACGGCGTACAGCGTCTCGACGGCGACGGCGCCGCCGGTGAGGCCGACCACGACCAGGCCGAGCTGCGGCAGCAGTCCGGGCAGGGTGCGGCGCAGCGCGTGCGGCACGATGCGACGTCCCGGCAGTCCGCCCGCGACGGCGGCCTTCGCCCACGGTTCGGCGAACGCGGCGGGCAGCGCGTCGTCCAGCAGCCGGCCGAGCAGGGCGCCCGCGGGGATGCCCATGGCGAGCGCGGGCAGCACCATCTGTTCGGGCCCGCCCCAGCCGAGCGCCGGGAGCCAGCCCAGCTGCACGGCGACGACGGCGGCCAGGACGGCGGCGAGCAGGAACTCCGGCAGTGCGGCGAGGACGGCGGCGCTCACCCCGGCCCGTGCGGTGACGATCCGGCGCCGCGCCCCGCGCCGCAGCGTGCCCGCGCAGAGCACGGCGGCCAGCAGCACGGCGACCGCGAGCGAGGCGCCCATCAGGGTCAGGGAGACGCCGAGCGCGGCCGTCACATCGGGGGCGACGGGCTGTCCGGAGACCCAGGAGGTGCCGAGGTCGCCGTGGAGGAGCCCGCCCAGCCAGTCGCCCAGGACGTGCGCGGCCCCGCCGTCGAGCCCGGTCTCGGCGCGGATCGCGTCGAGGGTCTCGGGGGTGGGCGGCCGGTCGGCGTACCGGGCGTGCAGGATCGTGAGCGCCGGGTCGGTCCGGGTCAGGGTGGGCAGCAGCCCGATGACGGCGAGGACCGCGAGGAGCGTGCCGAGCCGCCCCGCCAGGTGCTTCACCCGGTCACCCGACGCGGGTGTCGGCGGTGATCAGGGTGCGTTCCATCGGGTCGAGCGAGACGCCGTGGACGCGGCTGTCGTCGTAGCCCTGGACGAAGCGTTCGTGGAGCAGCGGTACGAGGGCGTCGGTGCCGAGGATGCCGGCCTCGGCGGCCGTCTCGGCGCGGTGGCGGGCGGTGGTGTCGGCGAGGCCGGCGGCCTTGTCCACGGCGGCGTCGACCCGCTCGTCGCAGAGCTGGGAGATGTTGAAGCTGCCGTCGCAGGTGAAGTCGGACGCGAGGTAGGAGACCGGGTCCGCGGTGTCCAGGAGGGTGTTGCGGGCCTGGATGAACGCGTCGTACTTGCCGGCCAGTGCGTCGGCCTCCAGCTGGGCGTAGTCGCGTACGACCTGCTTGACGGTGAAGCCGCGCGCGGTGAGCTGCTGCTGGACGACGGTGGCGACCTCGGGCAGCTCGGGCCGGTTGGTGTACGTGGCGAGGACGATCTGCTTCGTCTTCGCGACCTGCGCCTTTGCGGCGGCCTTCGCCCGGTTCGTGGGGGCGGTGCGCTCGGCGGCGGCCCAGGGCACGCCGGGGCCGAGGAGGCCCTTCGCGGTGTCGGCGCGGCCCTCGTAGACGCCCTTGACCAGGGCGGCCGAGTCGATGGCCTCGCGGGCGGCGGCACGCATCGCCGGGTCGGCGAAGACCCCGTGCCGGGTGTTGAGGGAGAGGCCGTTGGTGCGGGCGGAGGGGAATTCGTGGACGAGCCCGTCACCGAGGAGGGACGCCTGGGAGATGGGTACGTACTCGGCGACGTCGACGGTCTTCGTGCGCAGCGCGTTGGCGCGCGCGGTGCCGTCGGCGACGAACTTCACGTCGACGCCGGGGGCCTTCGCCTTGTCACCCCAGTAGCTGTCGTTGCGCTGGAGCGTGGCGCTGAGCGCGCCGTTCACCTTCGTCAGGGTGAAGGGTCCGGTGGCGTGCCCGGCGGGGTTCACCCTGCCGCCCTTGTACGCGCCCTCGGACAGGATCGTGAGCGAGGGGTTGGCCAGGCGCTGGGGCAGCAGCGGGTCGGGGGTCCGGGTGGATATCCGTACGGTCCTGGCGTCCGGCGTGGTGACGTCGAGACGGGTGTCGCTGAGGACCCGGGGCTTGGGGGACGCCTCCTCGGCGGCGCGCAGCGAGCGCGCGACATCGGCGGACCCGACCTTCTTGCCGTCCTGGAAGGCGGCGTCGCGCAGCGTGAAGGTCCAGGTGCGGTCGTTGTCGCGCTTCCAGGAGGTGGCGAGCGCGGGCTTGGCGTCGCCGTTCCTGTCGAGGGTGGTGAGGCCCTCGATAACGGCGAGGCGGCTGAGGGTGACGGCGTCGTCGCCGTACGGGGACATGGCCTGGGCGGGCGGGAAGGCCATGACGACCCGGAGCCGCTGCCCGTCCGCGGAGCCGCCCGAGCCGTCCGATGAGGAACAGGCGGTGGCGAGCGGTACGAGGAGGGCGGCCGCGGAGAGCGTCAGGGGCAGCGCGGGGCGACGGCGACGGGGCGAGGACATGACTGCGACCTTATATGAAAACGATTGTCATCTAGCGGGCGGGGGTGGTGGGCACCGGCATCGGCAGTTCGAAGTGGACGATGCCCTGACCGCCGCCCGGCAACGCGCGCTCGTCGCACACCTCGTCCGCCAGCGACCGCCAGAACGGCTCGGCGCCGGACACGGCCGGGTCGGTGTGCAGGTAGACCGCCTCGTACCCGCCGGCCGCCGCGACGAAGTCGCACAGCTCCCGCACCAGCCGCCGGGCCAGCCCGCGCCTGCGGTGGCCGGGCGCGACATAGATCCGGCAGAGCTGGGCGGTGGTCCCGGACGGGAAGCGGTCCGCGACCCACTGCGGATTGGGCGGCGCCTGGGGCCCGCGGTCGCGCACCGCGCCGGTGGCGACGATCTCGCCGTCGCACTCGACGACCAGCAGGGTGCAGCGGTCCGGGCGCAGATAGGCGGTCTCGGGATCGATGATGTCGGCGTGCCAGCGCGGTACGTAACCGGACCGCAGGTCGCGGTAGACGGTGTCGAGCATCACGGCCCGCGCCCCGCCGAGATCGGCGGGGGTGGCGGTGCGCAGTACGTATCCGTCGGTTCCGGCCCGTACCGGCGCCACCGTCGTCGTGCTCATCCGTGAGCCCACCGTCCTCGTACGACACATCGCTTGCCGTACCAGCGTACGTGCAAGCGTTGTGCAACAAGGTCGTGGCCCCGGAGGTCCCAGCAGGTCAGGGCCGGGTGCGGGTCAGCCGGTGCGGTAGACCAGCGCGGTCGCGATCCCGGCGATGCCCTCGCCCCGGCCGGTGAAGCCGAGACCGTCGGAGGTGGCCGCGGAGAGCGAGACGGGCGCCCCCACGGCGGCCGACAGCACCTTCTGCGCCTCGTCCCGCCGCTTGCCGATCTTCGGCCGCACGCCGACGACCTGGACGGCGACATTGCCGATCTCGAAGCCCTCGGCCCGCACGATCCGGGCCGCCTCGGTCAGCAGGGTCACCCCGGCGGCGCCGGACCACTCGGGCCGCCCGGTGCCGAAGTGCTGCCCGAGGTCGCCGAGCCCGGCAGCCGAGAAGAGCGCGTTGCACGCGGCGTGCGCGACGACATCGGCGTCCGAGTGGCCGGCGAGCCCGGGCCCCTCGCCCTCCCAGAGCAGCCCCGCGCACCACAGCTCACGGCCCTCCTCGAAGGCGTGGATGTCGGTGCCGATCCCGACCTGCGGGATCACCGGCCCGGTCCGTTCCACGGGAGCCGTCGTTTCCTCAGAAGCCATCGTTCGCCCTCCTGCGTGCGAGTACCGCCTCGGCCAGCACCAGATCCAGCGGCCGGGTCACCTTGAACGCCTCTTCATGCCCGGGCACGACCACCACGGGCACCCCGAGCTGCTCCACCATGCCCGCGTCGTCCGTGGCACCCTCGCCGCTGACGGCGACGGCCCCGTGCGCCCGTACGAGCGTGTCGCGGTCGAAGCCCTGCGGGGTCTGCACGGCGCGCAGCCTGGCCCGCACGGGCGTGCCGAGCACCGGCTCCGGCTCCCCCGGCGCACCGGGCTCGACCTCCTTGACGGTGTCGGCCAGCGGCAGCGCGGGGACGACGGCGGGCGCCCCGTCCCGTACCGCCTCGATCACCGCGTCCACCGTGTCGACGGGCACCAGCGGGCGCGCCGCGTCGTGGACGAGGACGACGGAGACGTCCTCGGGCAGCGCGTCGATGCCGAGCCGCACCGACTCCTGGCGGGTGTCGCCGCCGGGCACGACGAGGTAGTCGGTGCGCTCGGGCAGGGCGTGCTCGTCGAGCAGGTTCTTGACCTCGTGGGCGCCGTCCGGCGGCGCGACGACCACGACCAGGGAGACGGCACGGGACGCCGCCATGGCCCGTACCGCGTGGATGAGCATGGGCGTGCCACCCAGCGCGCGGAGCGCCTTGGGGGCACCCGGCCCGAGCCGTACGCCGCGGCCGGCTGCGGGAATCACGGCGGCCGTGCGGTACGGACGCGATTGATCAGACATCGATTGCACTCCGGGGCTTCGGCATGTTTGTTTCCACAGCCGACGTGGGTATGGCCACAAGCGAGCCGGGCGCCGTGCCCTGACTCGACGGGACCCTTTCCGTGACACCCCGTCGAAGTCGGACAAGCCGCACCGGTGCTCGGGATCGGCTGCGCAAGATCGCGAGCAACGTATCGGGGGTATCACCGGTGAAGCCAACGCATCGGTGAGTCGGGACGCAATCCGGACAGGCTGTGCATTGATTCCAGCCACGCCGTGGCTGAATACAGACATGCCGCGGCGCCCGACGACATACCGTGAATACGATTGTCAGCGGGCACCGCGGCACATTGATTACGACCGGCGCGAGCCGGTTCAGGACGCGAGAACCTCGTCGAGCAGAGCCTCGGCCTTGTCTTCGTTCGTGTTCTCCGCGAGAGCGAGCTCGCTCACCAGAATCTGGCGAGCCTTGGCGAGCATGCGCTTCTCACCTGCGGAGAGTCCACGCTCGCGCTCACGACGCCACAGGTCGCGAACCACTTCGGCGACCTTGATGACATCGCCGGAGGCGAGCTTCTCGAGATTTGCCTTGTAGCGCCGGGACCAGTTCGTCGGCTCTTCGGCATACGGTGCGCGAAGCACCTCGAAGACCCGGTCCAGCCCCTCCTGCCCGACCACGTCGCGCACACCCACGAACTCCGCATTGTCCGCCGGCACACGAACCGTCAAGTCGCCCTGGGCGACCTTGAGCACCAAGTAGGTCTTGTCCACGCCTTTGATCTGGCGAGTTTCGATAGCCTCGATCAGCGCGGCCCCGTGATGGGGATAGACCACGGTGTCGCCAACCTTGAACGTCATGTGACAGGTACCCCTTCCGTGGCTATCAAGAGTAACACGAGAACTGCTTCTCCTGAATGACGTTTTCGCAGGTCAGGGCATATCTCGGGGCTTGACAACAGCAACACGCACGTGCTGCGGAAGGCTCACGGGGGACGGAATTCGCAGGTCGGAGCCGTTGTGCGGGCAGGGCGAAACACACACGTCTCACACATCCGGACCACTCTCCGCAGGGGTCGAACGTCCCGTTTTGCCTGATTCCGGATGCTGAAGTTTCCGTACTCCGTTCGGAGATCGATCACCCGTACGGAGGTAAGTGCCGTTGATCAACGGAATTGATCAACGGCCCGGCGTGATCGCTTATGCGCACGGAATGCGCCACGCTCCATGAATTGATCACCGGCGATATGTGAACGGCATGTGTCGGGCCGTTTCGGCAGCCGGCAAGGGCCGCAAACCATTGTCGGGCGGGAGCCTGCGAAGGCCATGGCCGCGGGAAGTTCCGGGAGAGGCCGGGAGGACCGAGATCACTCTCAGGGGCGGGTCGGGTGCGGGGCCGGGCGGGCGGCTCGGTAGCCTGAAGCCGCTGACACACCCTTAGGGCGGCTTTACGTCGCTCCCCATCCGTCCGCAGTCCGAACGTTCAAGGAGTTGCCGCCGCCGTGAGCCGCAGCCTTCGACACGGCGCCCTCGCCGCCACAGCCATCGTGTTCTCGATCGCCTCGCTCGCCGCGTGCGGCGCGGGCAATGACGCCGCGACGCTCAAGGTCAGGCCGGACAATGCTGCCACCACCATCGGTGACATCAGAATCCAGAACGCGAACATCGTCACCCAGCCCGAGCGCACCGCGACGGGCCCGGCGGTCGTCGTCGCGACGCTGTTCAACAACGGCACGAAGCCGCAGACCCTGGAAGCCGTCACGCTGCCGGGTTCGAGCTCCTCGGTGCAGCTGCACGCCGCCAAGGGCGCCGGACCGGTCGTCGTCCCGGCCGGCGGCGCGGTGCTGCTGGGCGGGCCCGGCAACGCCTCCGCCGTGATCGAGAGCGGCAGCGAGGCCGCCCGGGCGGGCAACGTGCAGGCGATCGTCTTCAAGTTCAGCAAGGCCGGCGAGGTCCCGCTCAGCGCGTTCGTCGTACCGGCGACGAGCTACTTCACGGGCTTCGGTCCGAGCACGCTGCCCGAGACGCCGGAGACGAAGCCGACCGGTTCCGCCACCGCCACCACCACCTCCGGGTCGGAGGGCGGTACCCCCTCGGAGTCGGAGAGCGACGAGGTCACCCCGACCGACTCCGCGTCCGCCTCCACACAGGCCCGCTGACCGCACCCGGACAGCGCCACGCGGACCCACTGCGAACGGCGGAGGGCGCCCCCTTTCGGGGGCGCCCTCCGCCGTTCGCACACCTGACGGTTTACGGCTCGAACTTGTAGCCCAGGCCCCGCACCGTCACCAGGAAGCGCGGCGCGCCCGGGTCGGGCTCGATCTTGGCGCGCAGGCGCTTGACGTGGACGTCGAGGGTCTTGGTGTCACCCACGTAGTCCGCGCCCCACACCCGGTCGATCAGCTGCATGCGGGTCAGGACCCGGCCCGCGTTGCGCAGCAGCATCTCCAGCAGGTCGAACTCCTTGAGCGGGAGGTCCACCTTGCCGCCGGCGACGGTGACGACGTGGCGGTCCACGTCCATCCGCACCGGGCCCGCCTCCAGGGCGGCCGGGGTGACCTCCTCGGGCTCGCCGCGGCGGCGCAGCACGGCGCGGATCCGGGCGACCAGTTCCCGCGAGGAGAACGGCTTGGTCACGTAGTCGTCGGCTCCTATTTCCAGGCCGACGACCTTGTCGATCTCGCTGTCCTTCGCCGTGACCATGATCACGGGGACATTGGACCGGCTGCGCAGCTGACGGCAGACCTCCGTGCCGGGCAGGCCGGGCAGCATCAGGTCGAGCAGTACGAGGTCGGCGCCGTTGCGCTCGAACTCGTCAAGCCCGTCCGGGCCCGTGGCCGCGATGGCGACCTCGAAGCCTTCCTTGCGGAGCATGTAGGACAGGGCGTCGCTGAAGGATTCCTCATCCTCGACGACGAGCACTCGGGTCACGGAAGGACCTCCGGGGCAGGGAATGGTTCAAGGGTGTCGGGGTGAGCGGGTCCATGGGAGCCGCCCTCGTCGCCGTTGACGACGGGCGGTCCGTCCGAGCTGCGGTCCCGTTCCCGTACGGACGCTTCGGGCAGCCGCAGGGTGAAGGTGGAGCCCTGGCCCTCCGAGCTCCAGACCGTGACCTCCCCGCCGTGCGAGGCGGCCACGTGTTTCACGATGGCGAGGCCGAGGCCGGTGCCACCGGTGGCCCGTGAGCGGGCCGGGTCGACGCGGTAGAAGCGTTCGAAGACCCGCTCGCGGTCCTTCTCCGAGATACCGATGCCCTGGTCGGTCACGGCTATCTCGATCTGGTCCCCGCCCGGCACGGACAGTCGCCTGGCGGCGATGCCCACTCGGGTGCGGGCGGGACTGTAGTTGACGGCGTTCTCGACGAGATTGCCGAGCGCCGCGGCGAGCTGGCCGCGGTTGCCCCAGATACGGAGCTCCGCGGTGCCGCCCGCCGCCATGGTGATCTGCTTCGAGCCGGCCTGCTGGCGGCAGCGGTCGATGGCCTCGGCCACCAGCTCGTCCACCCGGACCGGCTCGGCGTCCTCCAGCGGGTCGTCGTTCTGCACCCGCGAGAGGTCGATGATCTCCTGTACGAGGTTGGTCAGCCGGGTCGCCTCGATCTGCATCCGGCCCGCGAAGCGTTCCACCGCCTCCGGGTCGTCCGAGGCGTCCATCACCGCCTCGGAGAGCAGCGAGAGCGCACCGACCGGGGTCTTGAGCTCATGGCTGACGTTGGCGACGAAGTCGCGCCGTACCGCCTCTATCCGGCGGGCCTCGGTGAGGTCCTCGACCAGCAGGAGCACCAGCCGGGAGCCGAGCGGGGCGACCCGGGCGGAGACCGCGAGGGCCTCTCCGCGGCCCGTACCGCGCCGCGGAAGGTCCAGTTCCACCTGTCGTATCTCACCGTCGCGGCGGGTGTCCCTGGCCATGTTCAGCATCGCCTCGACGGCGAGCCGGCCGCCCCTGACCAGTCCCAGCGCATAGGCGGCGGAGCTGGCCTTGACGACGCTGTCGCTCTCGTCGAGCACCACCGCCGAGGAGCTGAGCACGGACAGGACCGTGTCCACCCCGGGCGGCAGGGGTGCGTTGCTGTCGGGCCGCATGGAGGTTCGCGTCGGCTTCTTCTGGTCGCGCTCGCTCCAGCGGAACGCAAGCATGGCGATCACGCCGGTACACGCACCGCCGATCGCCGCAGCTGCGGCGACTGCCGCGTTCACGTCCATACGTCAAGGTTATGCGGGTACCGGACGACTCTCCCAGCCATCCGGGTGCGTATCCGAACACTCGTCGCCCAGAGTTCACCGAGGAGCAAGGGTTGGTTCACTTGGGCGGCCGGAACCCGACGCGTACGCCACTCAGGGTGGCAGCGTGGGGTTCGAACCTGGCCCCGGCCTTACACAGAGGACTGGAGAGGGACTTCCATGCGTGACGCGTACCACGAGGAACTCGACTCGATCGGAGAAGGGCTGGTCGAGATGGCCCGGCTCGTCGGGTCGGCGATCGGCCGGGCGACGACGTCCATGCTCGATGCCGATCTCAAGCTCGCGGAGAGCGTGATCGCCGCGGACCAGAAGGTCGACGACCTTCAGCACGACCTGGAGGCGCGGGCCATCGCCCTGCTCGCGCGTCAGCAGCCCGTGGCGACGGACCTGCGCATCGTGGTCACCTCCCTGCGGATGAGCGCCGACCTGGAGCGCTCGGGCGACCTCGCCCAGCACGTCGCCAAGCTGGCCCGGCTGCGGTTCCCGCAGTCGGCGGTCCCGCACGACCTGCACGCCACCATCCTGGAGATGGGGCAGCTGGCGCAGCGCCTGATGGCCAAGGCCGCCGAGGTGATCATCACCAAGGACGTCGATCTGGCGCTCCAGCTGGAGCAGGACGACGACGAGATGGACCTGCTGCACCGCACGCTGTTCCAGCACCTGATGGACGACCGCTGGAAGCACGGCATCGAGACGGCCGTCGACGTGACGCTGCTCGGCCGCTACTACGAGCGCTTCGCGGACCACGCGGTGTCGGTCGCCAAGCGGGTCGTGTACCTGGTGACGGGCGAGCACGCCGACGAGATCCAGCAGCAGGCGTCGGTGGAGGGCGCGTAAGCGGAGACGCGTGACCAGGGCTCGTGTCTCGTAAACGGAGGCGCGTGACCAGGGCTCGTATCTCGTATACGGAGGCGCGTGACCAGGGCGCGTAACGGAGGCGCGTACGGGCGTGCGTGGGCGCATCGGGTCGCACAAGTGTTTCTGCGCATGTGCGCCGTTGATGCGCCCGCCGGGTTGGGCATGCAATGGGGTGGGGCGGCACGCCTTGTCCGTACCCCCCGGTCGTACGCGCGCTCTCGTGGCGTGCGGCCTGTCGTACGCCTTGAGGAGGAACCATGGCCGATTCCCCCACGACCGACCCACAGCAGGAGGCACCCGCCGAGGTGGTGCACCTGACCCTGCTCGGCGCCTGCGGCTGCGGCTCGGGCTGCGGCTGCGGCTGCCAGTCCGGGGCCCCGTGCCAGTGCGGTGGCTGCTCCGGCTGACCGGCTGCCACGGAATGCCGAATGCGCCCCGCGCGGAGCCGGACGGCTCCGCGCGGGGCGCCCCCGTGTGCGGGGCGCGGCGCTCAGCCCGTCCGCTCGACGGCGGGCCCGGTGCCGGCGGCCTCATCGGCCCCGGAAGCGACCGCGGCACCGCCCTCCGCCACCCGGCTGCCACCCTCGGGCGCCGCCACGTCCTCCCCCGGCAGGTTCCGCATCAGCAGCCAGTAGCCCAGCGCGGCCCCGGTCCCCAGGACGGCGCACGCGCTCCACAGCCACTGGGCCCCGAACCGGTCGATCACCAGGCCCGACATCAGCGGCGCGATCAGCGCGGCCGCGGACCACGACATCGTGTACATGCCCTGGTAGCGGCCCCGGCCCCGGGCGGGCGACAGCCGGACCACCAAGCTGCTCTGGATCGGCGCGTTGACGATCTCGGCGACCGTCCAGACGCAGATGGTCAGCGCGTAGACGGCGACCGACCCGGCGAACGCGGTCAGCCCGAACCCGTACCCCGCCAGCAGCGACGACACGATGAGCAGCCGGCGCGGATCGCGGTGCTGGATGAAGCGGGTGACGGGGATCTGGAGCACCACGATCAGCACCCCGTTGACGGCGACTGCGGTACCGAAGTCGGAGCTGGAGAACCCGTCCGCCCCCATGGCCACCGGGAGCCCCACGTACCCCTGCTGGAAGATCAGGGCGATGACGAAGGACAGGCCGACGACGCTCATGAACCGGCCGTCGCGCAGCACGGTGGAGAGCCGGACCTCGTCCGTGCCGTCGTCGACCACGCGTCCGGACACCACCGGCTTGTCGGGCCGCGACTCGGGCACCTTCATGAAGACCACGACGGCGCAGACCAGCGTCATCGCGGCCTCGCCGAGGAACCCGGCGAGATAGCTGTACTCGGCGACGAACCCGGCACCGGCCGAGGAGACGGCGAAGCCGAGGTTGATGGCCCAGTAGTTGAGCGAGAAGGCCCGCACCCGGTCCTCGGGCCGGACGATGTCGGCCATCATCGCCTGCACGGCGGGCCGCGACGCGTTGCTGGCCATGCCCACGAAGAAGGCGACCGTGGCGATCGCCACCGGGTGGACCATGAACCCGAGCACCGCCACCGACACGGCCGTCGACGTCTGCGCGATGAGCATGGTGGGCCGGCGGCCGAGCCGGTCGGTCATCACCCCCGCCCCGAGCGAGGAGACGACCCCGCCGAGCCCGTGCAGCGCGACGACCAGACCGGCGTACGAGGCCGAGTAGCCCCGGTCCAGGGTCAGGTAGAGCGCCATGAAGGTGGCGACGAACGCTCCGAGGCGGTTGACCAGCGTGCTGGTCCACAGCCACCAGAACTGCCTGGGGAGCCCGGACACTGATTCGCGTGCGGCCCGTCTGAGCCCGGCGACAGACATACGGAATCCCCCCAGGGAAGTACGGAACGGACAGCGCCGGTAAGTGGCCCGGCTGCTGTCCGAACGTTACGAATCCCGGATTCCGGTACGCCACTCAATTGACGCCTGCCGTCAATCGTCGCCGCTCCAGGCCGCCGGAGGGCCCGCTCTGTCGCCTCCGGGCCCGCCCGCTGTCCGCCCTGTGACCGGCCGCGCGGCGCCCGTACGGGTTCGATTACGCTCGGGCCCATGGCCGACGCACCGTACAAGCTGATCCTCCTCCGCCACGGCGAGAGCGAATGGAACGCGAAGAACCTGTTCACCGGCTGGGTGGACGTCAATCTCACGGAGAAGGGCGAGAAGGAGGCAGTCCGCGGCGGTGAGCTGCTCAAGGACGCCGGTCTGCTCCCCGATGTCCTGCACACCTCCCTCCAGAAGCGCGCCATCCGCACCGCGCAGCTCGCGCTGGAGTCCGCGGACCGCCACTGGATCCCGGTCCACCGCTCCTGGCGGCTGAACGAGCGCCACTACGGCGCCCTGCAGGGCAAGGACAAGGCGCAGACGCTCGCCGAGTTCGGCGAGGAGCAGTTCATGCTCTGGCGCCGCTCCTACGACACCCCGCCGCCCGCCCTTGAGGACGGCACCGAGTTCTCGCAGAGCGACGACCCGCGCTACGCGTCGATCCCGCCGGAGCTGCGCCCGCGCACCGAGTGCCTCAAGGACGTCGTCGACCGCATGCTGCCGTACTGGTACGACGACATCGTGCCGGACCTGCTCGACGGCCGGACCGTCCTGGTCGCCGCCCACGGCAACAGCCTCCGGGCCCTGGTCAAGCACCTCGACGGCATCTCCGACGCCGACATCGCGGGCCTGAACATCCCGACCGGCATCCCGCTCGTCTACGAACTGGACGCCGACTTCCGCCCGCTGAAGCCGGGCGGCACGTACCTCGACCCGGACGCGGCGAAGGCCGCCATCGAGGCCGTGAAGAACCAGGGCAAGAAGTAACGGGAAAAGCGATCATGCCTCCCACCTGCATTTTCCGTGCCGGTGGGAGGCATTTTCACGCCCCGGGTCCACTGTGGGCCCTCAGTGCGGCGGATCCTGCGACGGCCGAAGCGCTTGGCCAAGTGCCTTCCGGGCACGGTCCCGGCTGCTGGGCATGAGGTGCGCGTACACCTTCAGCGTCAACCCGGTGTCGGAGTGCCCGAGGTATTCACTAACGGCCTTGATGCTCTCGCCCGCGTCCAGGAGCACGGACGCGTAGAAGTGCCGGAGGGCGTGCATGCCGTGCTCCCGTGCGGCAGCGTGCTCCCGACTCTTGGCTTTCGGGATAACGCCCACGGACGCCAGGGCGGGCTTCCAGTGGTCCTCATTCAGCGACGTACGCCAGACGTGGCCACCGTTGGGCCCACTGAAGATCAGGCGCTTGGTCACGGGCTGGCCGTTCGACCGCATCCACGGCAACGTGATCTCTGCGGGCGGGAACCGCTCGATGTGCCCCTTGAGCGCTTCCGCCACCGGATCGGGCAGAGGTACGTCGCGAAGCTTGCCGCCCTTCGGAGGCGCGAACACGGGCTTGCTCAGGCTGAGTTTGAGCTGCTGCACCACATGCAGGGTGCCGCTGTCGAAGTCCACCTCATCGACACACAACCCGAGGATCTCGCCTTGCCGTAGCCCGCAGCCGGCGCCCACGTCGACCATGGGCCGGAAGCGTTCGGTCATGGCGGCCCGCACGGCGAAGACGCGTTCCGGCTGCCAGGGAACGACGCGGCGCGTGCCCATCTCGGGGAGCGTCACCGTGCACGAGTTGCACGGGTTCCGGCGAAGGTATCCGTCCTCCACGGCTGCGGAGAGCACGGCGCGGACGTTGGAGAAGATCACGCGGGCATACGCGCCGGACATGCCGGACGCTTCGAGCTGGGTCACGAACTCGCGGATGTGGCTGGGCTGGAAGGACCCGAGGGGGCGCGACCCGATACGCGGGAGGGCGTGCCGCGTGAGTTGGGACTGCATGGATGCGCGGGTGTTCGGATCCCCGCTCTGGCTCGCGAGCCATCCTTCCGCGAACTCCTGGAACGACGTACGAGAGGCGTTCGGGTCGATGTAGTCGCCGCGGGCCACGTCCGCCGTAACTTTGCTCAGCCACTGCTCAGCTAGCCGCTTCTGTCCGTCGGGGAACGACTTGCCCTTGCGCTTGCCGTCGGGCGCGAAGTAGCGGGCCCGGTAGCGCAGGCCGGTCCCATGGCGCTCGGTCTTGACGCGGACTGACTTGCCGTCCGCGTTGCTCTCGGTCCTGAACCAGCGGTCTTGGATGCTGCCTGCCATGTGGGCTGCGGCCTCTCGGTTGGTGGTGCCTGCCCTTGTCAGGGAGAGAGGCAGAGGGGGTGTCGTGGAAGTGGCTGTAGAGGGGGTTTCGGGGTGGCTGAGAAAGGTACCTCCCTGCCTCCCTGGATGGGGGTTTGCGCTGGTCACCGGCAGGGAGGCGGTCAGGGCGTTCTCCCTGACCGCCTCCCTCGGTCGGAGGGGCTGCCTCCCTGGCCTGCTGTCGTGTTCTTCACGGTCCGATGGGGAGGCAGGGCAGGGGGTGTGTTGGGCGGCTTTCCGCCGGGGTTCCGGGGGCTTTTGGTGGCGCCTCCCCGCCTCCCCGAATTGCTGTTTCCGCTGGTCGGTGTGGGGGAGGCAGCGCGGGGAGGCGGTTGGGGTGTTCTCCCCGCCTCCCCGCATGGCGAGGGTGTCCCTCCCCGTGCGTCCGGCCCCTCTGGACGGGGGCTTGACGCAGAGGCGCGGTACCCGCCTTTACCGCCCTTACCGCGCAGGTCAGAGGCCATTACCTACCCCTCTGCCGGGGTAAAGGGCCCCCTCTACCGGCCAGCGCCGGGTAGAGCCGTCGGCGACGGCCAGTTCGCGCGGTGGATCGGGGCCCGGGGTAGAGGGGGAGGCCTTTACCCCGGGGTGGATCAGCCGGCGTCGCATGCGGTCTGCTGGTCGACCCAGGCGCGGACGGCCGCAGGGTCGAAGCGCAGGTGCTTGCCGACCCGGAACCCCGGCGGCCCGATGTGCTTGCGGCGCCACTGGTAGACGGTCTCGACGCTCGGAAGGCTGAACATGATGACCAGGTCTTCGGGGGTGAGGTAGCGGTCCGGGAGTCCGGCACGGAGGGTCGCGCGGGGGTCGGTCGTCTTGGGCGGGATCATGCCGCCGGTCCTCCCGGCGGCATGCGGGTGCGGGGTGGCCGCGCAGGTGGCCGTGTGGCCACGGCGTATGAGCAGGTCACACCCCGGCCGTTCAGGCGATCGGGTGGCCGCGCGGGTGACTGCCAGGGGTGTACGAATGGGCGTGACGCGGGGTGTGACGCGGGTCGTCACGCTGGTCAAAGCTGGAAGCCCAAGCGGTGGGCCCGGATCGTCGCCTGGGCGTGGACCGGGCACAGCATGGCGGGCTGGTCGTTGCCCTCTTCGTAGACGGCGCGGATGCGGCGGGTACCCCTGCACGGGCAGTCGCCGTCGACTGCGGCGGTAGCGTTGCGGAGCCTCGTCTCCTCGCTCATGCCGTCACGGAAGACACTGTTCGACGCCTGCTGATCGGCCACAGCCAGCCGCCCCGTCTTCGGGAACCGCTGCTCGTGGCGCTGCAGGATCTGAACTCTGGACGCGGGTGAGCAAACGAAACGCTCAGCACGAAGCGGATCCGAACTCGATCTTCTTCTCGGAGAGCGACCTGGCCCGCTACCGGACACGGTTCGTCCCGCCTCAGGATGATGAGCCTCACATCACCTATGGCGGTGACCCTAATTCGGTGCTGAAGGCTCTCGAAGAGGCCGGACTGAAAACTGAGTGCTAGACGCTAGGCCCCTGATCAGAGGGCCATTTGGCTGCTAGTGCCCCTGCTAGACCTAGCACCCGCCCCTGCTAGGTCTAGCAGGGGCGTTCAGCGGGTGTCCCGCCGGAAGGGTAAGACGCGTGTACTCCGAAGCGGGCCTACTTGGAGGTTCGCACCTGTCCAAGGACTGGATTTCTGCGTCACCGCGTCATCTGCGTCGCGCATGGCCGCTGAGCTGCGGTTTTGTGGTGACGCAGGGGTGTGGGGGTGCGTCATCGGTGACGCAGGCGTGTGTCACCGATGACGCACGTGGTGACGCAGGTGACGCAGGATGACGCAGCCGAATCCGCTCTGCGTCACGCCTATCGCAGCAGCTCAGGGGCCGTTTCGGGTCTGCTGGTGACGCTGTGACGCAGACTTTCATTACTTAAGAAAAAAGAGAGGGTGTCTGTTGTAGTTCGGTGCGCCTCACAGCGTGAGGAAGGAGCCGCTGCGCGGCGCGACTACCGCCCGGCGTCCGCCGAACAGCAAGAGGAGCACGCCCGCCCGACGGGGTGCTCCTCTTGCTTGTGCGGGCCAACAGCCGCAGTCGCCATCCGGCGGAGCCCCCGGCGGCTGAGGCGCCGAAGGTCGTCCGCCGAAGGCGGTCCGCTCTGGGCCCTCTGTGGGACCTCCGGGAACGACCAACAACGACAGGCAACGGCCATCAACAACCGCTCGACCGCAGCTCAGCCGGGGTGCCCGCCGCTCCGACCAGGGGCGGAAAACGGGCCTGCCAGACCCACGTACCGATGAGGGCCCGTCATCGTGGACCGACCGCGTTGAATAGCTGGTCGAGGAAGCGGGCTTCCGAGGTAAAAACGCCTACAAATCCGGTGATGCCGCGACCGTGGCCTTCTGCCAGTGGTGGCCAGGAAAAACAGGCGGGCGGCCTGACATCAGCGGCCGACACCAACCGGCGTACACGTGCGCACAGCGGCTCACCGTTCGCACGATGAGTCCCGCGAGTGACCAGCTGGGTTCTCCAGACGGAGAGTGGTGATTACGGGGGCACGCCCACAAATTCTTATCAGAAAGGCGGTTCGTCGGGCCATTGCGAGATGCTGACCTGACTAGCAAGATCGGCGAGCCCATCATCTTTGAGAGCACCCGCGTATTCTGACCGCTTGGACCAAGGGATAGCTTCGAGCAGGACGCGGTGCATCCCAAACCGGTTATGACGGGATCCCGCTGAGTTACTCCTTCAGGCTGTCGTCATCGTCCTCAATTGGCGTGTCGGGAAACACCGCATGGTCGCCCCGTTACCGTGCGGGGGTCGACCACAAAGGACTGCCCGGCGGCTGGCGGGTAAGGGCTCCGCCAGCCGCGTAGCGGCGTAGCCCGATCGAGAGGATCTGGACCTTGAGCGATTTTTCCCGCCGCTACCTGCTCAGGGCGTCAGCGGCCGCCGGCGCCGGGGCGATCGTCATCCCGGGCCTTACGGCCGCGGGCGCGCCGGACATTGCGGCCGCGAGCACCTCGGGCCTTCTGGCCGCGAGCGACCCGACTAAAGGGTCGTCGGGATGTCCGCCGGCGAAGCTGACCGGTCGCGTCGTCCGCCCCGGTGACGCCTCGTACACGGATGATCGCATCGACTACGACCAGCTGTTCTCTCACTACCCGCTGGTCATCGTCTTCGCCCAGGAGACCCAGGACGTGGTGAACGCCCTCACCTGGGCGCGGCAGCACAACGTCGCACTGCGGGTACGCAGCGGCCGCCACGCCCTGGAGGGCTGGTCGAACATCGACAACGGCATCGTGATCGACGTCAGCCAGCTCAAGTCGGTCCACATCGACACCGACGCTCGTATCGCGACGGTCGGCGCCGGCCTGACCCAGTTGGAAGCGGTGACGGCGCTCGCCAAGCAGGACCTCGCGGTCACGACCGGAAGCGAGGGCAGCGTCGGCTTGGTCGGTGCGACGGTCGGCGGCGGCCTTGGCCCCCTCAACCGCTGGCTCGGCATGGCCTGTGACAGCCTGATCGGGACCGAGGTCGTCGTCCCGTCGGGTCGCGACTGCGCCGAGGTGATCCATGCCGACCTGAAGGACCACTCAGACCTGCTCTGGGCGCTCCGTGGGGCGGGAAACGGCAACTTCGGAATCGTCACGCAACTCACCTACAAGGTGCACCCGCTCAAGCGCATCGCCTATGTGCAGGCGACCTGGGACGGCCTTACGGACCTGCATGGGATCTTCGATGCATGGCAGCGTACGGTACCGTTCGCCGACAACCGCCTCGGATCCGAAGTCGAGATCCACAAGTCCCAGATCCTGCTGTTCGCGTGGCTCGCGGAGGGCACGGCGGCAGAGGCCAGAAAGATGCTGGCCCCGATCCTGTCGATCGGCACGCCCGATGTGAAGATGCAGGTCGGTAACTGGGGCCCCATCTTTGCCGGAGCCCAGGTCCCGCGCTCGCAGGAGCCCGCCAACGTGAAGTTCTTCTCACAGTTCGCCAAGAAGCTGTTCCCGAAGAAGGCGATCGACGTCATCGGCTACTACATGCGAAACGCTCCCACGGAGGACAGCAACTACTTCGTCGATGCCTTCGGCGGGGCAATCAAGAAGGAGCCCCGCGGCGGCACCGCTTTCGTGCACCGCAACGCGATTTTCTACGGCGAGATCGGCGCAGCCTGGGGGACTCCTTCAACGACACCAGGCGTCTGCGACCCGCTCACCTCGACGTGCCAGGCCTGGACCGCCGAATTCAGCCAGGCGATGCGCAGCTTCGTGGACGGCGCCTACGTCAATGTGCCGAACGTCGGCATGCAGGAGTGGGAGACCGCCTACTGGGGGAGACGCCACTTCGAGCGGCTGCGCGAGATCAAGGCGAAGTACGACCCCTGCAACGTCTTCCAGTACGAGCAGAGCATCCCGCCCGCGTCACGCTGATCGACAGTTCGCCGTCGGGGCCCGGCCCCGGTCAGGCTCGGCCTTTCACGCAGAAGGGACCGACGCAGTCGAAGGGGTGTCGTTAGCCTCGATCTTGCATGAGGGATCGTCAGCTTGCTGACGATCCCTTTGCTCGTTCAGAGTGAAGATTTCTGCTTGCGGGCAGGGCTGATGGTCCGGCTGTCGTGCCGGGTGGGCGCCGGGTTCCACGGCTCCGGTTGTGATGGTGCTGGTAGCAGGTATGGGATGCTGCTGGTCAGCCAGGGTTGGGCAGAGCTTCGAGCCGGTCGAGGGCGATCTGGATGATCTCCAGCCAGATCTGGCTCTGGGGCGTGTCGTGCAGGGCAGGTTGCGCAGGCCGGTGGAACGGGCGGCGCGGATGCGGTCCTCGGCGCGGACGCGCGGTGCTGACATCAGCAGCTGACATCGACAAGCACGGACAGCGGTGCATAGTCACGGACGGTTACCTGAAGCAAGGTGCGACGTTGATGCATTGGATGGCTTCTGCGACTTGATCGACTGCGACCTGCACGCGCCTACGGATCAGAAGGTTGCAGGTTCGAATCCCTGCCGAGTGCAAACAGACAAGAGGCCCCGGAGAGATCCGGAGCCTCTTGCGTTTCCCGGCGGGCGGAGGGGGCCGTGCTCGCAAGCCCGGTGGGAGGCTGCTCCTCTTCGTGAGTGAGGGTCCGGGGCGACACCGCCGGGCCCTCACTGGGCCCTCTCTGGGCCCTCCGAGGAGGACCAACGACGACAGACAACGGCCACCAACGACCGCCCAAACGAAGGTCAGTTGGGGCGCACACCTCTCTGACCAGCGGCGAAATACGGGCCCGCCAGGCCCAGGGCAAGAAGTAGCCCCGAACGGTCGAGCCCCCTGCCTGCGGATTTGCCCGCGAGCAGGGGGCTTGTCGCTGTCCCGGGACCGCCGTATCGAGGACGGCGGCAGGTCTGTCGGGGGACTCTTCCAAGAGACCCTGTCGGGAAACTCCGTCAGGAGACGAGGATGGAGATGCCGTCTCCGAGCAGCTTCAGCCCGAGAACGAAGAACAGGACGGCCATCACCGCGACATTGTGCTGAGCTGCCCAGTCCTTCCAGTTGCCGAGCGTGGTCTTGGCCCGTTCTCCGCCGAGCAGGAAGACCCCCAGCGGGGCCAGCAGGCCGAGGGTCGCGATCAGGACGAAGATCGCCAGCGATGCGATCTGCTGCCCGACCGGCAGTCCCGCCGAGCCGATCGCGGCGCCCGCGGCGATGGTCAGTGGGGCGTTCTTGGCGTTGAGCGCGGCCAGGGCCAGCCCGAGGGCGAAGACCTTGACCGGCGTGAGGCGGTCGATCGCGCTCATCCATTTCGGCAGCTGGGCCTGCGAGGGGTCCTTGGGGCGCCGATGCCATTGCCGGGCACCGAAGAGGACGAGGAACAGGCCCAGAGCGAGCTTGAGGGCTCCCACCCAGGTGGCCGGCTGGTTGTGGGCGGAGGCGCCTGCGGGGGAAGCGATCGCCAGCATCACCGCACCCAGCGCCGAGAGTCCCAGGATCCAGCCGATGGTGAACAGGACTCCGTTGAGACGTCCGCGGGGCGTGGCGAGGATGAGGATGACGGCGATGATCGGGAGCGGGCTGACCGCCACGGCGGCCGAGAAGCCCAGTACGTCACCGAGAACTTCGCCCATGGTTGCCTCCGTACGGGAGTCAGGGTGGCGAAAGGGGCTGCTAGGAGTGGTGACGCATACGCACCCGGCATGTCCCGGTTCCATCTTCCTGCGCCCGGCCCGATCTGTCCTCGGGAGCCCGATCGCGTTCCGTGCCGCGTCCGCCCCAGGAGCCCGACGTGCGAGGCAGCGCATCCGTGGTGAGGATTGATGTGTGAGGGCGATGGCGCCCCGTGACCGGGCGCTTGGCGACCCTCGCATCGATCCGTGGCAGGAGAATCTCACGATGACTGCGGCGACAGGTGCAGCCCGGACGGCTCACCCCGAACGGCCCGGCAGGTCGGACGGGGTCAGCAGCGAGTTCACCGTCTTCACCAGGATCAAGCCGGGCGAGGCCGATGCGCTGCGTGAGGATCTCGCCGCCCTCTCCGACGCGGCGGACGACGAGAGGGTCCACGCAGCGGTGCGCCAGATCGGCACCCTGCACGACGCACGGCATGTGATCTTCGACGACGACACCCGGTTCATGTTCGCCAGTGTGTTCGACGGCTCCTGGGACACCTACATCGACGACTTCGCCCAGACGGTGGTCGGGTCCCGCTTCGACAAGGTCTTCTCGCACAGCGAAGGGTTCCCCGGCGTCGCGGATCCGGGAGCCAAGGACTGGTTCGTGGCCCATCAGGCGCCCGCGGGAGTCTTCGTCAGCGCCTACCCCGATCTGACCGTTCAGCAGATCTACAAGGACCAGCGCGTGGACGAGGCGTTCCAGGACGTGCTGGACACCGACGAGTTCCGGGCAGCGCTGGACAACCCGGCGAACGCCGAGCTGGTGGCCACCCCGGCCTTCCAGAAGCTGCTGGCGGAAGCCTCGGCCTAGAACCAGGACACAACCAACTCTCAGAGCCGACCCCACATCCGTGGACCGCGTCGGCGGGCGCGGACCGGTCGCTGCCGGGGTTTTCCGGGCGGAGACCGATGTGGAGGCACAAGAAATCATGAATGCGACAGGAAGCAGCGGCCCGGCCGACGTGCGTGTCGAGATCGACGACGTCCAGAGCGGGGCACTGCGCCCACGGCCCGTGCCCTACGAGGGAGAGTTCATCTTCCTGCGGGTCGACGACCGTCACGCCGGACGCGCCCTGCTGAGGCGGCTGCTCCCGGTGACCTCGGGCGGTCTGCCCGGCGCGGACCGGAGCCAGGACGCCTGGGTGGCCGTGGCATTCACCTACCAGGGGCTGAAGGCCCTGGGAGTGCCCCAGGATTCGCTGGACAGTTTTCCGCGGGCGTTCCGTGAGGGCATGGCCGCCCGGGCGGAGATGATCGGCGACGTGGGCGAGAGCGCACCGGCCCATTGGGAGGCACCGTTCGGAACGGGCGAGGTCCACATCGCGTTGAGCGCCCTCTCCTCGGACACGGCCCAGCTGGCCAGGGAACTGGAGCGGGCCCGGGTCGCCTACGAGGACACCCCCGGCGTCCGGGTGGTCTGGCAGCAGGAAGTACATCAGCTCCCGACCGGGCGTACCACCTTCGGCTTCCGTGACGGCATCAGCCATCCGAACATCGAGGGCGTCGGACTGCCCGGCTCCAACCCGCAGGAGACGCCCATCAAGGCCGGCGAGTTCATCCTCGGCTACCCCGACGAGACCGGCAGCCTGCCGCCCATGCCCAGCCCCGACGTGCTGGGGCGCAACGGGACCTACGTGGCCGTTCGCAAGGTCCGCACCGATGTGGCGGCCTGGCGCCGGTACCTGCGCGCCAACAGCTCCGGCGCCGAGGAGGAGGCGCTCCTGGCGGCGAAGATGGTCGGGCGCTGGCCCAGCGGTGCGCCCCTGACACTGGCGCCGGAGCACGATGATCCGGAGCTGGCGGCAGATCCGCACCGCGTCAACAACTTCCTGTACCGGGAGAACGACGATCGCGGCTACCGGTGCCCCGCCGGTGCGCACATCCGGCGCACCAACCCCCGCGACTCCACCATCATCGGCGACGCGCGGATGCACCGTCTCATCCGTCGCGGCACCACCTACGGGCCGCCGCTGCCCGAGGGCGTGCTGGAGGACGACGGTGCCGACCGCGGCCTGGTCGGAGCCTTCATCGGGGCCCACCTGGAACGGCAGTTCGAGTTCATCAAGGCCGAGTGGGTCAACGACGGCAACTTCATCGGCTACCCCGGCGAGAAGGACCCGGTGGCCGGGCATCACGGCGGAACCGGCAGCGTCACCATCCCCGAGAAGCCGGTCCGGCGCCGCCTGCAGAACCTGCCCAGTTTCGTGGTCACCCGTGGCGGCGAGTACTGCTTCCTGCCGGGTCTGCGTGCCTTGCGCTGGCTCGCCGAACTGGAGGACTGACGGCGATTCCCACCCCCTGAGATCCGTTCACGCTCTCCGAGGAGAGGCCGAGGTCATGCCAGCACAGTTCGTCCGCTACACGCCCGATGTCGAAGACGACGATCCACACTTCGACCAGAACCTGCGGACGGTGATCGAGAAGACCGAGAGCTACATCGCCGAGTCGGTCGAGGCCGGCGGTACCGGACGGGCACTGCGCGACGCCCACGCCAAGGGCTACGGGCTGGTCCGGGGGGAAGTGGAGATCCTGGACGGGCTGCCACCCGAGTACGCCCAGGGGATCTACGCGACTCCGGGAACCCACGACGCGCTGATCCGCTTCTCCAACGGCTCGCCGCACGCCGGAGCCGACGCGCGGCTGGGCGCCGCCACCGGACTGGCGCTGAAGATCTTCGGCATTCCCGGCCCGACCCTGCTGGAAGACGAACCGGACACAGGCACATTCGACTACGCCAACATCAACGGCCCGGTCTTCTTCTGCAACACGGTCGAGCACTACCTGTTCATCCAGGAGCTGTTCCTGAACGCGCCGTCCTACTTCGCCCAGGGCCGACCCGGCGCACGTCGCTTCTTCACCGATTTCGTGACCGGAAAGGGAACCCTCGACCAGAACGACTGGGCGTGGGACGAGTTCCTGGCCTTCCTGCGTCTGTCGAAAACTCCTCCGGCGAACCTGCTGCTGTCGAGCTACTGGACGATGGGCGCGGTCCGGCACGGGAAGTACATCGCCAAGGTCCGTATCACCCCCGACCCGTCCGCCGCCGCCGCGGTGGTCCGGCGGAACATCGACCCGGCCTCCGCGCAGGAGGTCTTCCGGCCGGCCCTGCAGGCCGAACTGCTGGAGCGGCCCTACACCTTCGACATCCAGGTCCAGCTCTGCACCGATCTGGAGCGCATGCCGGTGGAGGACACCACCGTGGAGTGGCCCGAGCAGCTCTCACCGTCCACCACCGTGGCGAAACTGCGGCTGCCGCGGCAGGACATCTCCGGCCCGGAGAACCTGGAGAAGATGGACGCGTTGTCCTTCACGCCCTGGCGGGTCACCGCCGAACACGCGCCCCTCGGCAACATCATGCGGGCCCGCAAGGAGGTCTACCGGCGATCCTCCATCGAGCGCCACAAGCTCAACCAGCAGCCGCGCACGGAACCCCGCAGCGCCGACGAGGTACTCGGCCCACCCCGATGAGGCCGGACGGCGGCCGGACGGCCCCCCTCACCCGTCCTGTTCGCCCGGGGTGTCGCAGAGGCCGCCCGGTTCGGCGGCGAGTGCCTCGTCCCGCATGCCCGGCAGGGCGTAGCCCTCGGTCTCGTCCCATGGGACGTCGAGGTCGTCCATGTGGACGTGCCACTGTGCTCCCCCGACGGCGCGGCGCAGCTCGGTGACGGAGTCGAGCACATGGGCCGTCACCGGCAGCCACCGACCGGGGTCGCCGCCCGGCAGCTTCGTGGAACCGGCGATGATCCCGTCGTCGTCGCCCGGGCCGTACAGATACAGGCCCTCCTCGTCGTCGTACGGGAACGACTCCGCTCGCGCGGCGACCACGCGCTCGACGGCGGCCGACTCGGCGCCGGTCAGCGGCTGTGCCCGGCGGGCTGTGTAGTAGAGGGAAACACTCATGGTCCGAGCCTACGGCCGGGGTCCGACATCGTCGGCCCGTCCTGCCCCAACGCCCGTTCCACGCGCCCCGCGAGGCCGTCCCAGGGGCGGCACTCGACCACCGGCAGTCCGTGCCGGGCCGCCTGGTCGGCGAGCCAGTGCGAGTACGCGGCGCTGACCTCCGCACGGTGCCGCTGTTCGCCGCTGGCGGGTTCCCGGGCGGCGTAGTTGGCGGTGATCCGGTCCGGGTCGCCCTCGTGCAGGAACACCGCCCGCACCCGGCGACCGGCCGCCCGTCCCTCCCGGATCGCTGCCGCCGCGGCGGCCGGGGTGAGGTAGTCGCCCTCGATCACGGCGGGTACGTCGACGGTCAGGCGGTTGCGGACCACGCCCAGCACCGCGGGTTCGAGGGCCCTGGCGGTGGCGATCTGGAGGTCCAGCACCCGGTCGACGCCGAGCCGCGCCGTGTCGGTGATGCCGTCGAAGTGGTGGAGTGCGGGGTGGTGTTCGGGCGTCGTCATGGCCTCGACGGCGCTGACGACGTCGTCGAACTCGACCACGAACCCCTTCGATTCACCTGGTTCTCCGGCCAGTTGGGCGGCCGCCCGGCTCTTGCCGACGCCCGAAGCCCCACCGATCAGCAATATGTCCCATGATGTCGCTGTCACGGGGCGAACGTATCGCGTGGGGTTGCGTGTTCGTCGTCGGCACTGGCGCTACGGTGTCCCGAGCACCGGCCCGCGCGACGGCGGAACCGACCGTACGGGCCGTGCGGAGGAAGCAAGGAGAGCGGGGAGAGCAATCATGGGCGAGCCCCTGAAGACCTTCGTCGGCGGCGCCGAGGTCGACGTGCCCAACAGCATTCCGGCCATCCGTGCCGCACTGCCCGAGGAGAGACGCGAGGAGTTCGACCGCGCCATCAACGACGCGGGTGTGGGCGAGATCCAGGCGGTCATGCGGCACTGGATGCTGGAGGCCGTACCCGATCCGGAGGCCGAGAAGATCCTGGACCGACTGGCGCAGGACGAGGCCGAGAGGCGGAGCGTCGCTTGAGCTTCCGCATCTCCTACGCACCGCCCGCCGACGACTCCCTGGCCAAGATGCGCGACGGCGAGACCTTCCGCACCGAGATGGCGCGCACCCTGGGCCTCGACCCGTACGGACACGGCTCGTCGGCCGTCAAGAGCGAGCGCGACCGCCGCGAGGCGACCGTGGCCGGGGCGATCGTGCTCTACTACGTGTCCGGGTCCGTCCTGATCGTCACCGTGGTGAGGCTCGTCCCACTGCCCTGAACCGCCGGCGGCCCGACTCCTAGGAACCGGCCGGGACTTCGATGATCCGGCCGTCCTTGTCCACGCTGTGGGTCCGCCAGTACACGTCCCACTTGTCGTCCACGTGCTCGGGGACCTTGCCCTTCGGGTACCGGACGTACCCCTTCGGCGGGTCCTCGTCGTCGGACACGCAGGCCGATCCGGTGGCCCCGATCGTCATGACCGGGTACTCGCCGCCGCCGCAGATCGCGTCCTGCATCGAGCAGCCCGTGGCCAGTACCGCCGTGGTCACGGCGGCCAGGGCGAGCCCCGCCGCGGAACGGCTCGCGCGACGCCCGCGCCTCGCGGACGCCGCCCGGCTGATTCGGCTGATCCCGTACATGGTTGCTCCTCGCTGCTGACTGGTACTACCAGCCTGCCCGGAGCGCGAAACACCGATCATGAGTACGAATACTCACGTGCGGGGCGCCCGATACTCGCGCGCGCCCCGCACCCGGCCCTACGCCAGCTTCGCGGCCTGCGCCTCGACCACCGCGGTCGGCAGCTCGAAGTCCCCGCCACCGCCCATCGCGGCCAGGTTCATCGAGGAGAACGAGGCGAACGAGGCGCCCTGGCGCATGGCCACGAGCTTGAACTCGACCTTCTCCCCGCCCTGCTCCATCTGAACGGTCCAGGCGGCCGCCTCCTCGCCGCCCTTGACCTGCTCCTCGGTGATCTTGGCGACCTTCTGCTTCTCACCGGCCGCGGTGAACTCGAAGCCGCCGGCGCACTCGGTGGCCGCGGTGCGCAGCGAGGCGACCGACTCCTGGGCGCCCTTGCCGTCGTACGAACCGAGGGCCAGCTGCGTCGTCGTGATGTCGAACGCGGCCTTGAACGCCTCCTCGGCGTCCCCGCTGTCCTGCTTCGCCAGGTCGCCCTTCTTCGGCTCACTGACGACCGTGCGCTTGGTGAACGCGCCCGGCTCGCCGACCTGCGCGCCCATCAGCGCATGGGCGAACGGGGCGCAGACCGTCTTCCCGGTCTTGATGTCGTCGACGGCGATCGTGTCCTTGGCCGCGGCCTTGGAGATCTTGTGGCCCTTGACGTCGCCCTGGGCCAGCGCGGCCTTCTCCAGCTCGGCGGCGCTCAGCGCCTTGGCCGCGGGAGCGGCGGCCGCGGACTCCTTGCCCTTGGCACCCGCCGCCTTGTCCCCCTTGTCGGAGGAACCGGAGTCCGAACCGCCGCATGCGGTGGCGAACAGGGCCAGGGACACCGCGGTGGCGGCAACAGCGGTACGGCGTATGGCGGTGGAACGCATTGGTCCGGTCCGTCTCTATGAGCAGGTGTTCGGTTTTGCTCACTCTATGAGCAGAAATTGGTTTGATGATCAATCAAGTCGGTCACGGGATGTGATCGTGACGGCGCTGTGATCATCCTGTGAAGGCGTCGTCCGTGGCCGCCGGGCTCCACACCGGAACCCGGCGCGGGGACACAATCGCTTCCATGCAGACAGACGGAACAACCTCGGCCGTTCTCCGCTCCGTTGGCCTGACGGAGGACCGGATCGCCCGATGCGCGCCGCTCACCGGAGGCACGTTCAACACGGTCTCCCGGGTGACTCTCACCGACGGCGCCGACTGGGTGGTGAAGATACCGCCGCCCACGACCCCCGGAACCCTGATGGGCTACGAACGCGATCTGCTGGTCAACGAGGCCACGTTCTACACCTGCGCGGCCGGCTCGGCACCGGTCCCCCGCGTCCTGCACAGCGAGCTCGACCCGGCCGCGCCGACCGGCCCGTACGTGATCATGTCGGCCTGTCCGGGGCGGCCGTGGAGCGAGTTCACCGCCGACTCGCTGCCGGCCGCGGAAGGGCGCCGGCTCCGCGAGGACCTGGGGCGGATCGTCGCCCGGCTGCACACCGTCACCAACCCGGCCGGCTTCGGCTATCCCTCCCTGGCGGTGGGCCCGTTGGCCCCGTCCTGGCGTCAGGCGTTCACCGCGATGACCGACGCCGTCCTGGACGACGCGGACACCTACCGGGCCCGGCTGCCGCGCCCGGCTGCCGGAATCCGCGCCCTGCTCGCCGCCGCGTCGCCGGTGCTCGACGACGTCGTACGACCCGCCCTGGTCCACTTCGACCTGTGGCAGGGCAACCTCCTCGTCGACGGCGGGCCCGGTGCGCGGACCATCGGCGGGATCGTCGACGGCGAGCGGATGTTCTGGGGCGACCCGGTCGCCGACTTCGTATCGCTCGCCCTGTTCGGGAACATGGCGGAGGACGAGGACTTCCTCGCCGGGTACGCGGACGGCGGCGGGCGGCCGGTGGAGTTCGACGCGTCGGTGCGGCTGCGGCTCGCGCTCTACCGCTGCTACCTCTACCTGATCATGCTGGTGGAGACCGTCCCGCGCCGCGCTCCCCAGGAGGATCTGGACTGGGCGTGGACGCAGGTAGCCCCGCAGCTCGAATCGGCCCTGGCGGACGTGGAGTCGGCGCTGCGGGCGGGGGGCTGAGCCGCGGACCGGGTCTGAGCCGCGGGCCGGGGACTGAGTCCCCCGCCCGCCGCCCGTCGTCCTCAGCCGGCCAGGGCCCGCTGGGCCTCGTACAGATTGGGCGGCCACACCGCCTCCGGGGTGCCGTACGCCTCCAGCCTGGTGTGCAGATCGCCGGTGAAGTCGGGGACGTCGATCTGGTCGAACTCCGTGACCTCGCTGATGCCGACCGTCGCGCTGTACGGGGCGAGTCCGTCGATCCGCATCAGGCCCGCCCGGCCGTTGGTGACCCGGATGTTCCAGTGCGTGAAGCGGGCGCCGAAGAGCGGCCCCGCGCTCGCGTCGCCGCCGTGCCGCCCGTTGTTCTCGACGGTGATGTCGGTGCGGACGTCGGCGAACGGCATGCCCCGGTGCGAGTCGAACGTCCCCATCTCCATCAGCCCGCGCGACCAGACGTTGTGGCTGGACAGGCCCTCGACGTTGATGCCGTGCAGCTGCGTCCCGGCGGGCGCCGGTACGGTGCGCCGCTCGACGGTGAAGTCCTCGATCAGGTTGTCGTGCGAACCCTCGCGGCAGTAGTACGGATGGTGCGAGCCGCGGCCCGCGACCCGGGTGCGGCGCAGGGTGCAGGCGGAGGCGGCGATCAGGCCGAAGCCGTTGTCGACGTGGCGGACGGTGATGTCGTCGGCCCAGCAGTCGTACGCGCACTGGAACGCGACCCCGTTGTACCCCTTGTCGAGCAGATGCGGCGACTGCGGCGTCTCGACCGCTTCGAGCGTGAGGCCCTCGACGCCGGAGCCGGTGAGCGGGGTGACGAGGGTGGTCAGCCGCGGATCCCACTCGGGGCGGACGTCGAGCGGGAGCGGGCGCTCCAGCGTGACCCGGTGGCCGCGTACGGAGATGACGCGGACCGGCCACTCGTAGGGGACGTACGAGGTCAGCTTGGTCTTGTCGTCCCAGTGGTACGCCTCGGGGCCGGGGCCGCCGCCCGCCATGTGCTCCAGGAGCGTGTGGCCGTCGTCGTCGGCGAGGCGGAGCAGTACGAGTGCGCCGCGCCGCAGCCCCGTCGTGTCGTCGACGGTGATCGAGCGGTCGCCCCGGCGGGCGGGGGCGACGGTGGTCAGGGTGCGCCACTCGTCGCGCCGGTTGCCGGTCCAGCCCTCGAAGGGCCAGGCCTTCGCCCGGATCGCGTCGGTGAGCGAGGCCCAACGATCCTGCGGGCAGAGCCAGATGAGGCCGCCGGCCCAGGACCAGCTGGACTTGTCGCCGCCGTACCGGCTGCCGTACGTCCCGATCAGCTCGGTGAGGTTCCTGGTCGCGTACAGCTTGGTGCGCCCGCTGCCCGCGCCGCGCACCACCACGTCGCTGTGGCCGATCCGGATGATGTCGTCGATCCGGTACGTGCCCTCGGGGATGAGCACCGTGCCGCCGCCGCGCTCTCCCACTGCGGCGATGGCGCGGTTGATCGCGGGGGCGGCGTCGGCGGAGCCGTCGGGCTTCGCGCCGTGGCGCCGGACGTCGACGACGAAGCCGCGGCCGGTGCGGCGGGGCAGGCGGGAGCCGCCGCGGTGGCCGGCCCGGCCGATGAACGGGATCTGCGGGTGGGTGAACGGGGCGGCGGCGAACTCCCGCCAGAGCGGGGTGGCCGCTCGCGGGGCACCGGCCGCGGTCGCCCGGGCGGTGGCGGACGCCGGGCCGCTGCCGGCGGCGGTGGTGCCGATCGCCGTCGCGGCGACCGCCACGGCACCGGCCAGCAGCCCGCGCCTGCTGATGCTCCCCTTGTTGTTCTCGATGAATCCGATCGCCATGAATCCGAGCCGCCTTTCATCCATGTGAACGACGTTCATATCTGCGTCGGCGGCGAGCATGCCACGGCCCCCGGGCATGCCGAAAGAGGCGTGCACCGGGGAATCTTCGGGCGTTAATCCTCGGTCGGCGGTGCGGTGACGGGCGGTCGGTAATGGGCAGGCGGGCCGGTCAGCCGGTCCGGTCGGCCGGACGCTGGGTCAGATGCGTGAACGCGTCCAGGTTCCGCGTGGACTCGCCGCGCGACACCCGCCACTCGTACTCCTTGCGGATCGCGCTCGCGAAGCCCAGCTCCAGCAGGGTGTTGAAGGAACCGTCGGCCGCTTCGAGGACCGTGCCGAGCAGTCGGTCCAGCTCCTGCGGGGTGACCACGGAGAGCGGCAGCTTGCCGACGAGATAGATGTCGCCGAGCGGGTCGATCGCGTAACTCACGCCGAAGAGACGGAGGTTGCGCTCCAGCAGCCAGCGGTGGACCGCGGCGTCGTTCTCGTCCGGATGCCGGACGACGAAGGCGTTGAGGGAGAGCGAGTGCCTGCCGACCCGCAGCGAGCAGGTGGTGGACAGCTTGCGCGTGCCGGGCAGCTTGACGACGTAATCGCCCGGCTCGGGGCTCTCCCATTCGAGCCCGGCGTCCTTCAGGGTCGCCTCGATGACCTGCGCGGCCCGCACCGTCGCCGCTTCGGACGGTGCCGCTCCATCGGGTACGCCATCGGGTACGTCAGCCATGGTTCGAGCGTACGCGACGGCGGTGTTCGTGCATCGCGGCCGTGTACACGTCGGCCGTCGCCGACGCCGCGGTGTCCCAGCCGAAGCCCTGGGCGTGCGCGGCGGCCGCCGCACCCATCCGGGCGACCAGCTCCGGCGCGTCGACGAACCGGGCCAGCGCCTGTGCGTACGCCTGCGGGTCGTGCCCGGGTATCAGGAAGCCGCTGACCCCGTCCCGCACCGCCACCGGCAGTCCGCCCACGGCCGCCGCGACGACGGGGGTGCCCGCCGCCTGCGCCTCAATGGCGACCAGGCCGAAGGACTCGCTGTGCGAGGGCATGACCAGCACCGAAGCGGCCCGGAACCAGTCGGCGAGCTGCTCCTGCCCGACCGGCGGCTGGAACCGTACGACGTCGGCGATGCCCAGCCGTGCCGCCAGCTTCTGCAGCCCCTCCGGCTTGGCGAGCCCGCTGCCGCTGGGGCCGCCGACGACCGGTACGACCATCCGGGAGCGCAGCGTGGGGTCGCGGTCCAGCAGGACGGCGACCGCCCGCAGCAGCACGTCCGGGGCCTTCAGCGGCTGGATGCGGCCCGCGAAGAGCGGGATCAGGGCGTCCTTCGGCAGCCCGAGGCGCGCCCGCGCGGCGGCCCGCCCGTCGGCGGGGCTGAAGCGGTCCAGGTTGACCCCGGGGTGGACGACGGCGACGGACCCGGGATCGGCCTCGTAGAAGCGGATCAGCTCGTCCGCCTCCCCGGTGGTGTTGGCGATCAGCCGGTCCGCCGCGCTGACGATCTGGGTCTCGCCGATGACGCGGGCCGCCGGCTCGGGGGTGTCGCCCTCCGCGAGCGCCGCGTTCTTGACCTTCGCCATGGTGTGCATGGCGTGGACGAGCGGGACGCCCCAGCGCTGGGCGGCGAGCCAGCCGACGTGGCCGGAGAGCCAGTAGTGGGAGTGGACGAGGTCGTAGTAGCCGGGGCGCTGGCCGGCCCACGCCTGCATCACGCCGTGCGTGAAGGCGCAGAGCTGGGCGGGCAGCTCCTCCTTGGCCAGACCCTCGTACGGCCCCGCGTCGACGTGCCGGACCAGGACGCCGGGGGCCAGCTCGACCGCCGGGGGCAGCCCGCCGGTGGTGGACCGGGTGAAGATCTCGACCTCGATGTTGATCGCGGCGAGCCGCCTGGCCAGCTCCACGATGTAGACGTTCATGCCGCCCGCGTCCCCGGTGCCCGGCTGGTGCAGCGGTGAGGTGTGCACGGAGAGCATCGCGATGCGTCGGGGTTTGCGGTGGCCGCCGGGGAACGCGGCGGGGAATCTGAGGCGCGGTGCGACCCGGCTGCTGCCGAGCCGGGAGACGTACTGACTCACGTCGTCCGGTCCTCCTCACTCAGGGCATGACGGCTGAGGGACCTGAGCCCCTGCGAACGGCTGCAACAGCGGAATCTCTCCTTTCATTTCCGCTTTACCAAATCATTACGGTGCGGGTGCCGCACTCCGGCGCCCGCAGGTACCGCACTCCGGCACCCGCGGGCGCGCGCCACCCGCCGCCACGAGATCGTTACGCTCACTGTCATGCGCCCCATCGGCACCGCGACCCGCGGGACCACCAACCCGAACCGGCTCCGCCGCATGGACCGCTGGATCGCCGCCACCCACGGTCCGGCCCTGCGCCGCGCCGACCGTCCCGTGGCCGTCGACCTCGGATACGGCGCCGCGCCCTGGACCGCCGTCGAGCTGCTGCACCGGCTGCGCACCGCCGAGCCGCGCACGGCCGTGGTCGGCATCGAGATCGACCCGGAGCGGGTCGCGGCGGCGAAGCCGTACGAGCGCGAGGGCCTGACCTTCCGGCACGGCGGGTTCGAGATCCCGCTCCCCGAGCGCCCCGACCTCATCCGGGCGGCGAACGTGCTGCGCCAGTACGACGAGGGCGAGGTCGCGGCGGTCTGGCGGCGGCTGTGTGCCCGTCTCGCGCCGGGCGGGCTCCTGGTGGAGGGCACCTGCGACGAGATCGGGCGCCGGCACGTCTGGGTGGCGCTCGGGCCGGAGGGTCCGCGCACGGTCACCTTCGCGACCCGGCTCGCCTCCCTGGACCGCCCCTCCGACCTCGCGGAACGCCTGCCCAAGGCGCTGATCCACCGCAATGTTCCGGGCGAACCGGTCCACGCCTTCCTGCGGGACTTCGACCGGGCATGGGCCGCCGCGGCCCCGTACGCCTCACTGGGCGCCCGGCAGCGCTGGATCACGGCGGTGCGGGCGCTGTCGGGCGACTGGCCGCTGGCCGACGGGGTACGGCGGTGGCGCCAGGGCGAAGTCACGGTGAAATGGGCGGCCCTCCAGCCCAACCCATAGCCCAACTCGCGCTGAACAGACGCGGGGAGACCGGGCACGGGGAGGCGGACGGGAACGCGGACGGGGCATCGTTCGTCCAGAGAGAGGGAAGCCGGGGAGGCGAGGAGCGCCGATCCGCGTGTGCGACCGTCAGGACGGAGGCCGTGCGCCCCTGTTGCTTTTCGGTACGGCATGGCACGATCTCGACATCGGCGAAAAGTTACTGACGGTAAATCAGATTCATTCGGGGGGAATCTCGTGAACCGACGTCACTGTGCCTCGGCCGCGATCACTCTGGTCTGCGCGCTGACCGTGCTCATCACTCCGGTCCAGGCCTTCGCCGAGCCCGCGCCGCCATCCCCCTCCGACGCGAAGTCCGCCGCCTCCAAGGCGCCGAAGAAGAGCCTCGAAGAGGTGCGCAAGGAGATCGACGACCTCTACCGCAAGGCGGGGGCGGCCACCGACGCGTACAACCTCGCCGAGGAGAAGGCCGAGAAGCAGTCCGGCGAGATCGTGAAGCTGGCCCGCGCGATAGTCGTGGGCCAGTCGAAGATCGCCGAGCTCAAGAGCCAGGCGGGCGCCCAGGCCCGCGAGCAGTACCGCACGGGCGGGCTGCCGCCCGGCGCCCAGTTGATGCTCAGCGACGACCCACAGTTGTTCCTGGACGGGGTGAACCGGGTCCGGGAGGGCCAGCAGGCCGCGCAGGGCGTGCTCGGCGAACTGACCAGGACCCAGCAGGACCTGGAGACGTACACCAAGGACGCGAGCACCAACTGGAAGAAGCTCGAAGCCAACCGGGTCAAGCAGGCCAAGGCCAAGAAGAAGATCAACGCGCAGATCGCCGCGGCGAAGAAGCTGGAGTCCCGGCTGAAGAAGGAGGAGCGGGCCCGCCTCCTCAAGCTGGAGCAGGAGGCGGAGTACCAGCAGCAGACCGCCTGGCTCAGCTCCGGCGCCCTGAAGGACATCAACCGCGAGGCGAGCGCCCGCGGCAAGAAGGCGGTGGCCTTCGCGACCGCGCAGATCGGCAAGCCGTACGGCTGGGGGGACGAGGGCCCCAAGTCGTACGACTGCTCGGGGCTCACGTCACAGGCCTGGCTGGCGGCGGGGCGGCCGATCCCCCGCACCTCGCAGGAGCAGTGGCGGCTGCTGCCGCACATCGCGATCAAGGACATGCGCCCCGGCGACCTGATCATCTACCACAGTGACGCCAGTCACGTGGGCATGTACATCGGCGACGGCGCGATCGTGCACGCCCCGCGCCCCGGCCGCAACGTCACGCTGGCGGGCGCGGGTTCGATGCAGATACTCGGGGTCGTCCGCCCAGACAAGTAGGCACCGGGGGCGCGGGGTGCGCGGGGTGCGGGCGATGACCGGCGCAGGCTTCACGGGGCATCCGGGAGGTGCCCGCGGAGGCACTCCGCGCCCCGCCACGCGAGCGGCTCCGAACACCGCTCCGGACACCCCGCACCCGCACGGGCGTGACCCGCGCCACCCGCCGTCCACCGCCCGCGTGACCTTTGTCATGTCCGATACCCACCCGGGCCCGGCACATCTCGCCGGATCCGTGACCTGACGCGGCTTATGACTGTACATATGCCGGAGGCCCATCCCCGAGCGCCATTCCGTTCCACCGCCACGGCCCGCTATCGTCCCCGTCTGGCGGATCGTCGATCGTCGGTCCGCCGCGCCCTCGGGGGGAGGGAAGGAAACCCGAACCGATGCCCGTACCCGTACCGCAGCAACGCGCCGAAGCCGCTGCGGAGGCCTCCCACGGCGCCGACCTCACCCTCCTGGTGATCGAGGACGACCCGGCGGGCACCTTCACCGTCCCCGAGCTGCCGGCCGCGGCCGGCACGAAGGTGCGCATACGCACCGCCCGCAATCTCACCGAGGCGGGCCGGCTCCTCACGGACGACGTCGACTGCATACTGCTGGACCTGGCCCTGCCCACCGGCAGCGAGACCCGCGCCTCCGGGGCCGGGGACGCGGCCGGACCCGACGGGCTCGCCACCCTGCAACACGTCCTGCGGATCGCCCCGGGCCACGCCGTCCTCGCCCTCACGGCACAGGACGACACCGCACTGGCCGCCGAGGCGGTACGGGTCGGAGCCCAGGACTACCTCTTCCGCGACGAGCTCGACGGCCGGCTCCTCAGCCGCGCCATCCGGTACGCCGTCGAGCGCAAGCGCGCCGACGCGGCCCAGCTCCGGCTCACCGAGTCCGCCCTGCGCGCCCAGGAGAACGCCCGCCTCGAACGCGGCCTGCTCCCGACGCCGCTGCTCGAAGGCTCCGATCTGCGCTTCGCGGCCCGCTACCGCCCCGGCCGCAGCCGCGCGCTGCTCGGCGGGGACTTCTACGACACGGTCCGTACGCCCGACGGCACCGTCCACGCGATGATCGGCGACGTCTGCGGGCACGGCCCCGACGAGGCGGCGCTCGGCGTGGAACTGCGCATCGCGTGGCGGGCGCTGACCCTGGCCGGGCTCTGCGGCGACGAACTGCTCTCCACCCTCCAGCAGGTCCTGGAGCACGAGCGGGAGAGCGAGGAGATCTTCGCGACGCTCTGCACCGTCGACATCGCCCCTGACGGCCGGCGCGCCGGCCTCTGCCTGGCGGGCCACCCCGCCCCGCTGATCGCCCGGCAGGGACGGGCCGCGCACCTGCTCCCGTACGAGGACGGCGGCCCGGCCCTCGGCCTGCTGCCGCGCGCCCGGTGGCCGCGCCGGCAGGTGGATCTCGGCGGCACCTGGAGCCTGATGATGTACACGGACGGGCTGATCGAAGGGCGCGTCGGCCCGGTCGGCACCCAGCGGCTGGGCCAGGACGGCATGGTCGCGATGATCAACCGGCAGCTGGCGGAGGGGCTGGCCGGCGAGGATCTCCTGGAGGCCGCGGTCGCCCAGGTGCGGGAGCTGAACGGCGGCGAACTGACCGACGACGTGGCGGTCCTCCTGCTCGACCGCGACCAGAACGCCGTCCGCCGCCGGACCCCGGACGGCGAACGGGGCCGGAACGTCCTCCGGCCCCGCGCCGCGAACCCCGCGAGGGCTCAGCGCCCGCCGTTGTAGGGCCCGTACGGCCCGTCGCTGCTGGAGCCGCCGCGCCGGCCGCTGCCGCCGCCCGAGACCGCCCGCAGCGCGGGCCGTACGTCCACCAGGAAGACGATGGACGCGACCACGCCCGCGATCTGCAGGAACAGCACCGACATGTAGAGGCCCAATACGTTCACGCCGACGGCGAGGCCGAGGATGAGCAGCCAGAAGGACTTCTTCTGCTTGTCCGCGGCCCGGTAGGCGTCCTCACGGGCCACCGCGGCCATGACCAGCGCGACCACCGCCAGCACCATCATGCCCACGTAGAGCAGCAGGACGAATTTGTTGAATCCTGTGAGCAACATGGTGTGCACCGCCTAATAAATGGATGAGCGCCTCGCGGCCAAGGTACCGGGAGAACGAGCCGGGTACCCGTACGGTGCCCGGCCCCCGCCCTGCCACACGCCTGTCGGCGCCACAGCTCCGCCGTGGGGTGCCGTGACGCCGACAGTCTCCTGCTTCTGCTTCTACTGCCCCTGCTGCTTCTACTTCGCGCTCGGCGGAGTGGTCTTCTTCGCGACGGGCTTGCGCGCGGGCGCCTTCTTGGCGGGCGCGGCCGGGGCCTTGTTCTCCGGCTTGGCGGCCCTGGGCGCGGGCTTCGGCGCCGGTGCGGCCTTCGCCGGACCGGGCTTGGCGGCCGGCTGGGTCCTCGCGGTGCCGGTCGGCTTCGACTCCTTGCGCGGCTCCACGACGACGGCGATCTCGACGATCTCCTCGGCCGTCTCGCCCCGCCAGTTCTTCACGGTCTGCTCGCCGCGCTCGGCGACCTTCTCGTACGTCTCCCGGGCCCGCACCGCGTACTCCGCGGCCACGCCCAGGCTCCGCAGCGCCAGGTCCTGCGCGTTCTCGCCCAGCTTCCGCAGGTCGCTGTCGAACGACCCGATCACCTCGGTGACCTTGGCCTGCATGGTGGCCTGCGCCTCCTTGGCCTGCGAGGTCACCTTCTCCTGCACGGCCTTGGGGTCGGTGTTGCGCACGGCCTCGATACGCTCCGGCGCCTCGGCACGCAGCTGCTCGATCAGCGCCGGGACCTTGCGCGCCTGCTCGACGGCGAGGTCGGCCGTACCGGCGGCGAAGTAGAGGGGGGTCGGGTCGGTGAGGGTCTTGCGCAGGTCATCGGTGATGGCCATGACTGTGGTCCTCCCGGATCATCAGACTCAGTTTGAGGGTTTCTCAGGCTTTGAAGGCGCGGAGGGTGTTGAGGGCGCGGAGGGTATGGAAGACGTCGAACGCTCCGAAGGCGTCGAGGACTCCTCAGCCGCGCCGGCACCGCCGCCGTCCGCACCGGCGTCGGGCCCTGACTCGTCGCCGGTCTCCGATCCGGCGGCGATGCCGGATTCCGGTCCGGGCTCGAACCCGTTCTCCTTGCGGAAGGAGTCGTAGATCTGCAGCAGCACGCTCTTCTGCCGCTCGTTGATGGACGGATCGGCCAGAATCACCGCCCGCGTCTCCAGATCCTCCCGCTCCCGCTCGTCCAGAATCCCGGCCCTTACGTAAAGGGTCTCGGCGGAGATCCGCAGCGCCTTGGCGACCTGCTGCAGCACCTCGGCGCTCGGCTTGCGCAGCCCGCGCTCGATCTGGCTGAGGTAGGGATTGGACACCCCGGCGGCATCGGCGAGCTGCCGCAGCGACAGCTGCGCGTTGCGCCGCTGCTCGCGCAGGTACTCACCGAGATTGCCGACGTTGAGGGATGCCATACCCCGATGGTGCGCCACCCTTGCTAACTTTTGCAAGCAGACGCTTGCAAAAGTGCGCCACGCCACTCGCACGGCCCTGCGCGGAACGGGTGTCCGCTGTCCGTTCCCAGTGCTTGTGAGGGTTTCCCGCTGGATCTGCTCGGCGAAGTGATCGAGTCCCGATCAATCTGCGCGGCGAATGTCCTGTCTCGCTGAAGCCGAAGCAGTCTCGGTCGATGTGAGGCATCGGGCTGTACGTCTCGCTCAATCTCGGGCAACTGCCCCTGTGTCTCGCGTGTCAGCCCGGCGTGTCCATCAGGGCGGTGACATAGGCATCCAGCCGCTCCTCCACAGCTCGCGTCGTCAGCTCTGTTCTCCCGGCCTCCCGCCACGGCTGCGACACCGACTGCACTTCCTCCGAGGCGGCCAGCGCGTCCCGCACCCGCCAGTACAGCCGCTCGCTCACGCTCGCAGCCAGCACACCGCCGGCCTCCTCGTACGCCTCGGCGAACCGCAGCCCCCAAGCCGGGCCGTGCAGCAGCGCGAGATTGACGGAGCAGTGCGCCACATCGAGATCGGCCGGGCCCCAGGAGGCTCCTGCCCAGTCGATGACGCCGGTGATCCGAGCGCCTTCCGGGTTCGAAGGCGACACGTCGAACAGCACGTTGCCGGGTTGGAAGTCCCGGTGCAGGAAGCGCCCTTCATAGGGTGGCGCGGGTCTGCGGATCACTTCGATAGCCGCGGCCCATACGGCCGCGTCGGCGCCTTTGGGAACCACGACGGTGTCGGCGGTCGTCAACGTCGTATATTCCCCGGGCCGCTCAGCGGGGTACACCGCGTGGATCGCGACAAGTTGACGGGCCAGCAGGCGCACACGCGCCTCCACTCCCATGTCGTCAAGGACCGTCCGGCCCGCCAGATGGGTCATCAGGAGCGACGGATACTCGCACTGCGCGGCGGTCGGATCAACCGCGACCAGTGAAGGAGCCGGCACGGCGGTCCCCGCGAGCAAGGTCAGAGCGCCGGCCTCCCCAATCAGCCCGTCCTCGGCGTTCTCCATGTAAAACGGGTCGACGTAGCTCCGCAGCACCAGGTCACGGGTGCCTCCGTCCCGTGTGCCGATGATCAGCCTCCGCATCTCGGCGGTGATGCCGCCGTGCAGCGCCTCGGCTTTGACGATCCGTTCGCCGGCTTCCAGGTGCCGACTCACCCAAACCAGCGTCAACGGTCGAACGGTCGCGGTCTCATCGTGGTTCATCACCGTGCCACCTCATCATCCGGGCGGCGGCACGGGCGAAGGCTTTTGCAGGTACCGACGGCCGTGCGGCTCAGTCCTTCCAGCAAGCCTGGATCCGGACGCAGATGCTCTAAGAGGCGCAAGTCAGACGTCAGTTGGGCGAGGCAGACGGACACTCGGCATCTCACTCAACCTGAGACACACCAGGTCAGACGGCCGCCGTGCCTCAGCTCCAGCGAGGCGGGACAGCGAAGTCTCCCGTGGGCTGAGCTACGGACGTCGCGCGACGAAGACGAACTCCTTGCCTGGCCGGTCAGGAGCGTCGCGTACGTCCTCCACCGGTGTCCTTGCGCAAGGTCGCCGCCCGCCTGGACGCCGGCCCGATGCGGCTGTACAGATACATCTCCACCAAGGAGGAGCTGTTCGACCTCATGGTGGACGAGATCCAGGCCGGGATCCTCCCCGAAGAACAGCCCGGTGACTGGCGGGAGGCGCTGAGCATCCTCGCCCACCGCACCAGGCAGGCCGCTCTCCGTCATGCCTGGCCCCCTGGTTGACCTTCACCCTGGGGGAAGCCACAGCATCGGTGGGGCCGGGCGAGGTGCTCGGCACGAGGAGGAGAGCGGGCATGGGGCTGCTGACCATCGGGGCGTTCGCGAAGGCGTCCCGGCTGTCGCCGAAGGCGCTGCGTCTCTACGACGAGCTCGGTCTGCTGCCCCCCGCTCGCGTCGACCCGGTGACCGGCTACCGGCTCTACGCCCCGGAACAGCTGGAGCAGGCCCGGCTGGTCGCCTGGCTCCGGCGCCTGGGGATGCCCCTGGCCCGCATCCGGCACGTCTGCACGCTGGAGGCGGGCCCGGCGGCCCAGGAGGTCCGCACGTACTGGGCCCAGGTCGAGGCCGAAACCGCCGCACGGCGGGATCTCGCTTCCTTCCTCATCGGCCATCTGTCCTGGAAGGACCCCGCCATGTCTCCGAACACCAAGCCTCTGGGCATCCGTTACGCCGCTCTGTCCGACAAGGGCCTGGTCCGCGAGAGCAACCAGGACACCGCCTACGCCGGATCCCGCCTGCTCGCTGTCGCCGACGGCTTCGGCCCTCAGGGAGCGCCCGCCGGCGCGGCCGCCGTCGACGCGCTCAAGTGCCTCGAAACGGACAGCATCCCGGCAGGCGGTCTCCTCAACGTCCTCGAAGACGCGATCGACCGGGCCGGGCAAGCCGTGCGCGGCATCGCCGGGACCGGCCCCTCTCCCGAAGAGGCCGGCACGACACTCACCGCGATGCTCTGGACCGGATCACAGCTGGCCCTCGTCCACATCGGCGACTCACGCGTCTACCTCCTGCGCGACGGGGAGCTGTTCCAGATCACGCAGGACCACACCATGGTGCAGTCGATGGTCGACGAAGGACGTCTCAGCCCGGAAGAGGCCGCCTCCCACCCCCAACGGTCGCTGCTGATACGAGCCCTGGGCCGAGGAGCCGACGGCACCCCCGACGTACGCCTCCACGACGCCCGGCAGGGAGACCGCTACCTGCTCTGCTCCGACGGCCTGTCGACTGTCGTACCGGCGGAAGAAATCCGCCGCGTGCTCACCGGCACCGGGGAGCCCGAGCAGGCCACCCGCGAACTCATCGCCCTCGCCAACGGCTCCGGCGGTCCCGACAACACCAGTTGCGTGGTCGCCGACATCGTGGAGCTCCAGCAGTAGGAACGAGCGGCATGTGCTTCGAGTCGTACCGACTCCATGGCGCCTGCCGTCATGGCGCCCGTCCAAGCGCACGCCACAAGGCATCCCTGGCGGGCGTCGCCGACGCGGCGGCCGCGATCGGCTGTCCCTACGCGGCCGGCCCGGTTTCCTGACCCGGGCCTGCCGGACAGGCTTCGCGGGCGCGGAACGCACGTGCCGGACAGGCTTCGCGGGCGCGGAACGCACGTGGCGGAGACCGTCTCGACCGGCCGTCACGATGTGTCCGCGTCGTGATCGACGAGGGGCATCCCGGATGCCAGGGCGCGGGCGGTGTCGGCGAAGTACTGCTCGTCGGCGCCAGGGGCCAGGCCGAGAGGGATGCCCTGGCCGAGGCCGACGAACAGTGCCCTGAGCGCCGTGGTCAGGGCTTGCGCCTGTTGCGACGTCACGGTGCTTCCGTTGTGCCGCCTTCCGGTGAACAGCGCGATCAGATGGTTCTCCTGCTCCCGGATGGACCCGGCGAGCCGGGACCTCAGGTCCGGGTCATGCAGGGCCATGTCCAGCAAGGTGATCTGGAGGGACAGACGCGGCAGCGCGTCCGGGGCGTCACAGCCGCGCCGGTAGTGCCGGGCGAAGGCGTCCACCGCTTCCAGCAGATCGAGTCCGGCGGGAACCGCCTGCTCGATCTCTTCGTAGTACGGCCGCAGATGGTCGGCGACCACCGCGACCACCAGGCCGTTCTTGCTCCCGAACAGTGAGTAGATGGCGCCGGTGGTCACATCCGCGCGTTCGGCGATCTCCTCAAGCCTGGCCCGGTACCCGTCCCGGGAGACGACCTGGAACGCAGCATCCAGCAAGGCGCGGCGGTTGCGCTCCTTGGCCTCTGCTCTCGTCATTCTCATAATTTCATTATTGCCGTAATCTCATTACGGAACCAGTCGGGGCAAGTTTCGAGGAGGACGCTCATGGCCCGGATCGTGGCCCAGCTCGTGGCATCGCGGGTGACCCGCCGGACGGTGGGCGCCGTCGCCGACGGCGCCTTCAAGGTGCTGCTCGGCGCTGCCGGCATCGCCGGCGCTGCCCCGCTCGGCCGGTTACTCGGCACGCCGGCCTGGCTGATGGCCGTCTCCGGCGTGGCCCTGCTGATCGGCGGCGGCATCGAGATCGGATACACGCGCAGCCGGTCGATGCGCACGTACACGCGGCTCATGATCGCCTACGACAGTGGCTGGGTATCGGCGGCCCTGGCCGGCCTCCTGATGGCGCGGCAGGGCAGCGGCGCCGGGGGCGAAGTCTGGGTAGGGTACCAGACAGCCGCCCCCATCCTGTTCGCCGCACTGCTGATCGCCGCTGCCCCGGTCCGGATGACCTCGGACGCCCGCGCGGAGAACACCGCCCCATGACAGTGGGGTTGATCGGCGGCGCACACCGAGACACCCCGGGTCAGGGTCAGCCGCGACGGAACTGGGTGCGAAGAGCTACGCGTCTCTCTGACGTACGAGATCACGGATGGCGACGGAGACACGTGACATGACGGACACAGCCGCTCGGTACCTTTACCTCGCCCGGCACGGGGAGGCGTCGGAAGATGAGACGACCCTGACGGAGAACGGCCGGCGCCAGGCCGTTCTGCTCGGTGAACGGCTCCGGAGCACCCCGCTCTCGGTGATCCACCACGGGCCGCTGCCCCGGGCGCAGCAGACGGCCGAGCTGATCGGCGCGCAGCTCGACGGCGTCCCGCTGCACCGGTCGGAGCCGGCCGGCGACTACGTCCCCTATCTGCCGACGAAGGAGGAGCTGCCGCCGGACGCGGCCGACGTCTTGCTCGGCTTCCTGGCCCAGGTTCCGGAGGAGGAGCGCGATCCCGGTCCGGCGCTGGCCCGGAGAGCACTCGCGGAATTCACCGGCCCGGTCGAAGGGGACCGTCCCCGCCATGAACTGGTCGTCACGCACAACTTCCTCATCGGCTGGCTGGTCCGGGCCGCCCTCGACGCGCCCGAGTGGCGCTGGCTGGGCCTCAACCACAGCAACGCGGCTCTGACGGTGATCCGTTACGCACCCGGCAGGCCGTCCTCCGTGCTGTTCCACAACGACATGGGGCACCTGCCCGCGGAACTGCGCTGGACCGACTTCCCGCCCGAACTCCACGCCTGACCCGGCTGCCGGGCGGTCGGCCTGTCGGGATGTCGGCCGTCAGGAATCTTTGGTGGCGGCACCGAGTTGCTTGCTACTACAGCGATTACGACGAGGGAGCCGGAGCCGATGAGCCTTCGTCAGTTCGAGTACGCCCTGGCCGTTGCCGAGGAGGGCTCGGTGACGGCGGCCGCGGAGTTGCTGCACGTCGCTCAGCCATCGGTGTCCCAGCAGATCCGCGGACTGGAGGGGGAGTTGGGCGTGGAGCTGTTCGCCCGTACGCCGACCGGGCTGGTGCCCACCGTGGTCGGCCGCGCGTTCCTCCGGGAGGCCGAGGCCGCGGTGAGCGCGGCACGGCGGGCGAGGGCGACGGCGCGGGCCGGCGCCGACGAGCTGGTGGGCGAGCTGGTGGTCGCCGTCCAGATGGGCTTCGGTACCCGGCAACTGCCGGGAGCGCTCGGCGCGTTGCGTCGCCGCTTCCCGCGGCTGGAGGTCACCGTCTTCGAGGAGCCGAGCTCCGCCGAGCTGGAGCGGCTGTGCCGCCGGGGCCTGCTGGGGCTCGCCCTGATGGCGGCGTGCGAGCGGAGCCCCGCCGACGCCCACCACCTCGGCGACGAGGAGTTCGTCGTGGTGGTGGGCGCCGGACACCGGCAGCTCGCCGCGGACCGGGTCGAGCTGCGCGAACTGGACGGGGAGCCGTGGGTGCGGTTCGACCGCGACAGCGCGCTCGACGGCGTGCTGCGGAACGTACTGCGGGAGAACGGTCTGGCCCCGGTCACGGCCGCCCGCGCGTCCCAGACGGCGACGGCCGTGCGCTGGGCCGCCCACGGGCTGGGGGTGACGCTCGTCCCGGCCTCCGCGGTGCCCCACGGTCACGAGCACCTGGTGCGCCCGGTGCTCCCGGCCGTGTCCCAGCCCGTCATCGCCGTGCTCCAGGCCGGCGCGGGCCCGGCGGAGACGGCCCTGCTCGAACTTCTGCGCAAGGAGACCTGGTCCGGTTCCGATTTCCCCTCGCCGGCCTCCTGAGGTCCGGAAAAGGGACGGGCGCCGTCGCCGCCGCATTTCCCCGGTAATCCACGTAATCTCTTCGGGAATTACGTCAGCCCCTCGGGAATTCACCGCCGTCCACGACGAGATTGCTCCCGGTCAGCCAGCCCGCCCGGTCGGACACGAGGAACAGCACCGCGTCCGCGATGTCGTCGGGCCGGCCGTCGCGCCCCAGCGGGACGGTGGCGTCGGCGCTGGTCCGGCCCGGCGCCGGGTCCAGGCGCGCCCACTGCTCCCGCGTCTCTTCTCCTCCGGGGGTGGCGACCCTGCCGGGAGTCACGGTGTTGACCCGGATTCCGGACGGGGCCAGTTCCAGGGACAGCCCCCGGCTGTACGTCTCCAGCGCCGCCTTCGCCGCCACGTAGTGCAGGAACGGTCCTACGGGGGTGAGGACCGCGGCCGAGGAGACGTGCACGATCGTCCCCGAACGCCGCTCCCGCATCCCCGGGACCAGCAGCGAGTCCAGCCGTACCGACGCCAGGTAGTTCAGGTCCAGCGCGTCCTGCCACTCCTCGTCGGGGATGGCCAGGGCGCCTGCGTGGGGCCGCGCCCCGCCCGCGTTGTGGACCAGGATGTCCACCCCGCCGAGGCTCTCCCGCACGGCCGCGGCGACCGTGTCCGCTCCGGCCCGGGTCCGCACGTCGGCCGCCACGAAGGTGGCCCCCTCGGGCACCGTGCTCGTCGCCGACCTGGCGGTCGTGAGCACCTCGGCGCCCGCGTCCAGCAGCTGGCGCACGACGGCCGCTCCGATACCGCGGGAACCACCTGTGACCAGGGCCCGCTTTCCCGTGAATTCCCGCGTTCCCGATCCGTTTCCGATTGTGGGCATGCCACCGGTCCTCTCGATCGCGTAGTCGTCCACCCGGCGGAATGAGGAAAATAACCGCCTCGCCGAGCTGTTTCACGGTACGTACGGAAAAGAGCGAGAGGCAAAGACGAAATACCAGCAGGCGCCATAGGGAATTCCTATGGGCGTCCCGTGCACAGCGGACGCCGCTTGACCTTGACACTGTGACAGGGCCTTCACTGCTTGCCGAGGAGGTGGTCTCGATGACGGTCACGGGACAGGACACGGATGTGGTGCGGGCGCGCGGGGCGCTGGAGGACGGTCGTGCGTCGGTGCGACTGCGGGCCGCCATGGCGGTCGGTACGACGCCCGACCCGCGTTTCGTCGACAAGCTCGTCGAACGATGCGCGGTGGAGCCCGAGTTCTTCGTCCGCGACATGCTGACCTGGGCACTCACCCGCCACCCGGTGTCCCTGACGCTCCCCCCGCTGGTCCGCGAAGTCCGCTCGGAGCATGCGCAGGCACGGAGCCAGGCGCTGCACACGCTGTCCAAGATCGGGGACCGGCGGGCTTGGCCGGTGATCACACGGGCACTGCTGACCGACGCCGACGACGAGGTGGCACGGAGCGCCTGGCGGACCGCGGTCCTGCTCGTACCGGAAGGCGAGGAGTCCGCCCTGGCCGTGGTGCTGGCGACACAGCTCGGGCGCGGCGAGCGGGAGACGCAGCTGAGTCTCAGCCGGGCGCTGGTCGCGCTCGGCGAAGTGATCGTGCCGGCCCTGCACGCGGCGACGTCGTCCCCCGACCCGGGCACGCACGCGCACGCGCTCGCCACCCGACGGCTGCTGCGCGACCCGGACACCGGGTTCGAGTTCGCCATCGAGGAGGCGAAGCGCGTCGTGGCCCTCGGCGGGTCCGGCCGGGAGGGACGATGAGGCGTGTTGATCGGTGAGGTGGCGCGGCGGTCCGGGGTCAGTGCCCGCATGCTCAGGCATTACGAGTCGCTCGGCCTGGTGCGGCCTTCGGGCCGTACCGGCTCCGGGTACCGGGAGTACTCCGAGGAGGACATCCGGCGGATCTTCCATGTCGAGAGCCTGCGGTCGCTGGGGCTGACGCTCCGTGAGATCGGGCGTGCGCTCGACGATCCCGGCTTCGTACCCTCGGCGCTCGTCGGCGACCTCATCCGTCAGACACACGAGCGCATCGCGGCCGAGACCGAACTGCTCACGCGGCTCCGCCGGATCGATGCCGCGGACCCGGCCGGCTGGGAGGACGTCCTCCAGGTCGTCGCGCTCCTCCAGGCGCTGGGGTCGAAGAGCCCCGACGCGCGCCAGCGCGCGGCCCTCTCCTCGGTCGACGAGACCCCGGTGCCGGTGGAGGCCCTGGTCGAGGCGGCGTTGAGCGAGACGGAGCCGAACGTCGCCGGAGCCATTCGGTGGGCGCTGGCCCGATCGGGCGGCGGCGGCCCAGCACTGCTGGCGAAGGGCCTCGGCTCACCGGTGGCCGCGGTGCGGGAACGTGCTGTTCGGTCCCTCGCCGAGATGCCCGGCGGCGAGGCTGCCGCGCTGCTGCGGGAGGCCCTCACGCACCCCGATGCCGTGGTCCGCGGGTACGCGGCTCTGGCACTCGGGACACGAGGCGCGGCCGATGCGGTCCCGACGCTCATCGACATGATCGCGGTGGGAAGGAACGACACCGACGCGGCCGATGCGCTGAGCGTGCTGGCGGCGGACGGCACCGCGACGGCGGACCGGATCGCGACCGGGCTCGTCGACCGCCTCGCCCACGGCACCGGCGAGGCACCTGCACGCGGACGGCTGACCCAGGCGCTCGCGGGCATCCCTGGGCCGACGGCGTCACGCGCCCTCGTGGAGCTGTCGCACGACGAGGACCGCGCCGTCGCGCTGACCGCGACGTACCTGCTTCGGCTGCGCGACCCTTGTGCAGGGCCGCCGGACGGCAGCCGAAGGTAACGACAGGGCAGGGCAGGGCGTCAGGAGACCGGTTCCGTCCGCCGAGGGCATCGGCGCCGGGTTCCTCCGGGTCACCGAGCCGCTGCGGAAGAAATGGATGTGGCAATCCGGCCCCACGGGCGCGATGCTGCCCCCCATGACCTCCTCATCTGCCGAACCGGCCCCGGACTCCGGTCCCACCTCCCCCACCAGCACCACCACCAGCAGCACCGACAGCACTTCGGGCCCCGGCGTCTTCGAACTGGGCGGCACCGTCACCGTCCCGCGGCTCGGCTTCGGGGCGATGCAGCTGCCGGGGCGGTGGAGCGGACCGGCCGGCGACACGGAGAAGGCCGTGGCCGTGACGCGGCGCGCCGTCGAACTGGGGGCGCGGTACATCGACACCGCCGCCTTCTACTTCTCCCCCACCCATCGGGCCAACGACCTGCTCCGCGAGGCCCTGTACCCGTACGCCTCCGACGTCACCATCGCCACCAAGGTCGGCCCGCTGCGGGACGAGACCGGCGAGATGTACGCCGAGGCCCGCCCCGATCAGCTGCGCGCGGAGGTGGAGCGGAATCTGGAGGACCTGGGGGTCGACACCCTCGACCTGGTGCATCTGCGGGTCGGCCGGCTGGGCGGCGGCGTCGTCGAGTCGCTCGGTGAGCGCTTCGCCGTACTGGCTGCGCTGCGCGAGGAGGGGCTGATCCGGCAGCTGGGCGTCAGCAATGTGACGAGCGGGCAGCTCGCGGAGGCCCGTTCGATCGCACCGGTCGCCGCCGTGCAGAACCGCTTCGGCGTGCTCGACCAGGGCGATGCCGCGCTCGTCGACGAGTGCGCGGACGCCGGTATCGCGTACATGCCGTTCTTCGCGCTCGGCGGCGGTCACACCGACCTCGGTCAGGAGAACCTCCGGAAGGTGGGCGAGCGGCACGGCGCGACGGTGCACCAGGTGGCCATCGCGTGGGGCCTGGCCCGCTCGCCCTCGATCGTCCAGATCCCCGGCACCGCCTCGCTCGCCCACCTGAAGGAGAACATGGCCGCCGGACGCCTGGTCCTCGACGAGGACGACATGGCACTGCTCGGGCGTCACGGCTGAGGACCGTACCGCCGCGGCGGCACTCCCGCCGGACCGTGCCGGGCTCATGCGTCCCGGTACGGTCCGGCGGGGGCGCGCCACTTCTTCAGCCGCTCCCCCGGCTCCTCGGCGCACATCAGCACGGGCAGCACGTCATGGAGGGTCCGCAGGATGCTCACGGGGAGACCGGGGCCAACCGCACGCCCCGGCACGGGAGACGCGGCTCCCGGTCCCCCGCTTCGGCCTGCGATCCTTTACGAACTCACCGATAGAGAGGCGGACATCGCATGAAGGTCCTGATCGCCGGAGGCGCGGGATACATCGGCAGCACGGTCGCGTCCGCCTGCGCGGACGCCGGCATCACTCCCGTCGTCCTCGACAACCTGGTCACGGGCAGGCGGGAGTTCACCGAGGGCCGCCCCTTCTACGAGGGCGACATCGCGGACGGTCCCCTGATCGACCGGGTCTTCGCCGAGCATCCGGACATCGATGCCGTGGTCCACTGCGCGGCGCTGATCGTGGTCCCGGAATCGGTCGCCGACCCGGTCGGCTACTACCGGGCGAACGTGGCCAAGAGCCTGGAGTTCGCGGACCATCTGCTGCGCAACGGCTGCACCCGCATGATCTTCAGCTCCTCCGCCTCCATCTACGCCGCCGGTGCGGATCTGACGGTCGACGAGGACTCCCCGCTCGCCCCGCAGAGCCCGTACGCGCGCACCAAGGCGGTGTGCGAGGCGATGTTCGCCGACATCGCCGCCGGCCGGCCGCTCCGGGTGGTGTCCCTGCGCTACTTCAACCCGGTCGGCGCGGACCCGAAGCTGCGCACGGGTCTTCAGCTGCGGCACCCGAGCCACGCCCTGGGCAAGATGATCCAGGCCCGGGAGGAGGGTGTCCCGTTCCAGGTCACCGGGACCGACTACCCGACGCGCGACGGCTCCGGCATCCGGGACTACATCCACGTCTGGGACCTGGCCGCCGCACACGTGGCCGCGCTGCACTCCTTCGACACCCTCCTGCCCGAAGGGGGCGAGGAGCCGGGGTCCGGCTCCATGGTCATCAACCTGGGCACCGGCACGGGCACCACCGTGCGCGAACTCCTGGACGCCTTCAACGAGGTGACCGGCACCCCCGTCCCGGCGGTCGAGGCGGCGGCGCGGCCGGGCGACGCGGCGGGGGCGTACACCCGGAGCGACCGGGCGGAACGGCTGCTGGGATGGCGTCCGCGCCACTCACTGACGGAGGGCATCCGCCACTCCCTGGAATGGGCCGCGGTACGCGAGGACGTACTCGGGGGAACGGCCCGACAGCGAACGGTGACGGAACGAAGCGGACAGCAGTCCGACCACGGTCCCAGCGCCTCTCGTTAGGATCCCGCCCATGGCTATCGACCCCGGCTACATCTGCTCCCGCTGCGGCGAACACCACGCGGAACTCCCGATGGGGTACTCGACCATGGCACCCGACGTCTGGGACGCGAGTCTGGAGAGCGACCCCGACAGCATGCTCTCCTCCGACCAGTGCATCGTCAGACACGAGCACTACTTCATCAAGGGCCTGATCGAGATACCCGTGTCCGGCAGCGAAGAGCCCTTCTCCTGGGGCGTCTGGGTCTCGCTCAGCCGGGAGAACTTCGGCCGCGCCCTCGATGTGTGGGAGACCCCCGGCCGCGAGTCCGAGCAGCCGTACTTCGGCTGGCTGAGCACCGAGCTGGGGCTGTACTCGCCCCGCACGACCAACCTGCGGACCAACGCCCACACCCGCCCGATCGGCCGCCGCCCCAGCATCGAGCTGGAGCACACCGACCACCCCCTCGCCGTGGAACAGCGCACCGGCATCACCCGGGACCGGGTGCGGGAGATCGCCGAAGCGGTGCTGCACGCCGAGGACGGCCGGGTCTCCTGAGCTACCGCTGCTCCCCGAGCCCCGACCGCAGCTGCGCGAAGGCGAGTTCGGCCGCCTCGACCGCGTCCGCGTACACCTGCCGCGCGCTCTCCCCCGCGTCGATCCGCCGCCAGTTCTCCAGGGCGAGGATGCGCAGTACGGCCACGATCTGGCCCGCCGCCAGCCGGTCCGCCACCCGGTCGCCCAGCGCACGGGCGAGCGCCGCCTCCGAGCGGCTCTGGTAGCCGTACAGGCGGGCCACCAGGGACGGCGTCCCGTACAGCAGCCGCTGGAACGCCAGCACCTGCGGCACATCGCAGAGCCCGGTCACCGGGTCGCCCCGCTCCAGCCCGTCCAGGAAGTTGCGGCGCAGCGCGTCCAGCGGGGATTCGTTCTCCGCCCGGGTGGCGACCACGCGGGCGGACTCGTCCTCGTGGTCGGCGAACCGGTGCAGGACCAGGTCCTCCTTGGCCGGGAAGTACCGGAAGAGCGTCGGCTTCGAGATGTCGGCGGCCGCCGCCACCTCGGCCACCGACACCTTGTCGAAGCCCCGGTCCAGGAACATCGCGATCGCGGCCTCGGAGACCGCCTGGTAGGTCAGCCGCTTCTTCCGCTCCCGCAGGCTCATCTGCTCGTTCCCGGGCTTCTCTCCGTCCATGACCACGAAGCGTACGCTCCCGGCCTCAACCGGACTTGACCTCGGGAAGCGGCCGCACCCGCCTTCCGGCCGGCTCGGCCCGCACCTCCACCAGCGCCTCGATCCCGTCCAGCACCCGCTCCAGCCCGAAGGCGAACTCCTCGTCGGGACCGCGCGGTGCCCCCAGCACCCCGGAGTCCAGTACCCGGGAGAGCGACGGATGGCGTACGGGGTCGACGAGCCGGTTCAGGGTGCGGGTGTGCCCGTCCGCCACCTCCTGCGCCGGAATGCCGCGCGCCTCGACGGCGGCCGCGAGATCACTCATCAGCAGCGCCTCGTTCCGTACGAACCCGTTGACGAGCAGGATGACGGAGACCTCGTCGCGCGCGTCCAGACCGGTGCCTTCGAGGGCCCTCAGACCCTGTTCCCACCAGGCGACGGAGTTCGGACTGGCGGGCGGGCCCGAGACCGGGATGCGGAGCATCCACAGATTGCGGTGGAACACCCGGCGCTGCGCCCACGCCCACCGGGAGAGCGCCTCCCGCCAGCCGCCGCCCGTCGGCGCGGGCAGCGGGGGCGGTGGGCCCATCGCCGCCTCCTGCATCAGTACGTACAGCTCACCCTTGGCGGACACGTACCGGTAGAGCGACATCGTCGACGCCCCCAGGTCCTTGGCGACCCGCCCCATCGACACCCTGCCGAGCCCCTCGGACGCGGCCACCGCCACCGCGGCGTCCACGATGCGGGCCAGACTCAGCCCCGGCTTCGGGCCCTTGACCGGCCGCGCCCGCAGCCCCCAGGCGGCCTCGATGCTGGCCGGCAGGCCCGTACCGCCCGACGAGCCCTTCTCCTCAGTCACCTGAACCCCATTTTCCGGGTGGTGCCCATCGCCGCCCGGCCCACGAGCCCCCGCCCGTGCGACGTCCCGCCCTCGACCTCCATCCTAGTTTCGTGGATCACTCGTGCGGCTGCTCCGGCTCAGAACACATCCGGGCACCAGGCCCGCCGCCCCGCCCGGAACATCCCCTCCGCCGTCGCGACCGCACCCGGCGTGAGCTCCTCGATCCGGCCCAGGGCGGCCAGCCGGAACGGTGATTCGTCGCCCAGGTAGAGGGTGCCCAACTCCCTTACGTCCAGGGCGAGATCGGCACCGGCCGTGGTGGGGGTGCAGCTCGCGCCGGCCGGGGTGGCCTCCAGGCGGTAACGGCCGGCGGTCAGGCCCGTGGTGTCGTGGACATCGAGGGTGAGCGTGCCGGGGACCGCGTAGGTGCGGGCCTCCAGGGCGCGTACGACGTCCAGCAGCCGCACCCACAGCCAGTCCGCCTGGGTGACGACGCGGGCCGCGCGCGGGTCCGGAAGGAACAGCGGCAGCAGGTCGTCGGGGGCGCGGTGGCCGGAGCGGACCGTGGTGATCCAGTCGATCGAGCAGACGAAGTGCCAGAGCGCGCGCTCGGCGGCCGGGGTGACGGCGATCTGGCTGACCACGGTGGCCCGGTTCATCGGCTGCTTGGAGTCGCCCCAGCTGCCGTCGGCGCGGTAGACGGTCAGGCCGTCCACCTCGCCGGCGGCGTTGCTGTAGACCGCGTAGAAGGGCTCCGCCCAGGCCCCGGAACCCGGCGCCCCGGGGCCCGGCTGGGCCTCTCCGGTGTTCACGGCCCACCAGCGCGCGTCGCGGTCGATCACACCGTGCTGCCGGGCGCGCAGCCGTTCGTGGAGGGCCGGGCCCAGCTTGCGTACGTCGGCGCCGCTCACCAGGTCGATCCGGCCACCGTCCTGTCCCGAGGGGCCCGACCAGCGCGGATCGAGGCCCGCCCGCGGTACGTCGATCTCCCACTCGGTGGTCCAGGTCGCCGGGCCGAAGCCGTACCGGCCGTAGATCGGGTACTCGGCGGCGATCAGCGTGGCGACCACCTCGCCGCGTTCCTTCGCCGCCGCCAGGTCCGTGGCCATCATCCGGTTGAGCAGCCCGCGGCGGCGGTGCGTGGGCGACACCGTGACGTTGGAGACCGCGTCGGCCGGCACCGCGGCGCCGCCGACGACCGTGAGCTCCTGGGCGAAGGAGCGGAACGTGGCCACGCACCGCCCGCCGTCGAACGCGCCCTGCGTCCGGGAGAGGTCCGTGTGCGGAAGGCGACGTTCCGCTTCTTCCTCCGTGCTCGTCTGCGGGCGCAGGAAGCCGGTGTGCTTGGCGCGCAGCCAGTCGGGGAATTCGGCGGTGGTGACCGTGCGGATGTCGAGAGCCATACGAGCCACGCTATGCACACGGATCACGGGATGTCGCCCAGTTTTCCGCCGCCTTCCGAGACCTTCCGCGGCCTGCTGCCGTCCTCCGCCGCCGTGGGACGGACGGGTCAGAAGGCCGCCCGGATCTCGCCGACCTCGCCGCCGCCGCCCAGCAGCGGCGCGTGCCCGATCCTGGCGACCACCGGGGCGTCGATGCCGAGCAGCCGCAGCGCGCGGGCCAGCACCGGACCGAGCGCCCGCGTCGCACCGTCGTCGACCTTGAAGGCCAGCGCCCGGCCGTCCGCCAGCGCCACCGCCTGCACCGCCTCGGCACCCATCTTGGAGAGCGCGCCCGGCACCTCCCGCATCAGCCAGGTGTCGGGTCGGCGCGTCCCGGCCACGTACTCGGGGTGGGCCCGCATCGCGTCACCGACCCGGCGCTCCGCCGTCCCCGGCTCCGCCAGTACGAAGGTGCGGAAGGCCCGCGCCAGGCCCACCAGGCTGATCGCCATCAGCGGCGCCCCGCACCCGTCCGTGCCGACCGCCGTGACCGGCTCGCCGGCCGCCTCCTCGACGACCTGGTGGACCAGCTGCTGGAGCGGGTGCGCCGGGTCGAGGTAGGACGCCCGGTCCCAGCCGTTGGCCGCGCACACCGCGAGCATCGCGGCGTGCTTGCCGGAACAGTTCATGGTGATCCGCTCCCGGACGTGGCCCGCGGCGAGATAGGTCTCCGCCTCGACCGGGTCCAGCGGCAGATCGGGCGGGGTCTGCAGATCGGCGGGCGTCAGTCCGTGCTCGGCGAGCATCGTGCGGACGAGTTCGAGGTGGAAGCCCTCGCCGGAGTGGCTCGCGGCGGCCAGGGCCAGCCGCTCCCCGGACAGATCGAGCCCGGCCCGCAGCACGGCCGCGGCCTGCATCGGCTTGTTGGAGGAGCGTGGGAAGACCGGTGCCGCCGGATCGCCCAGGGACCGTTCCACGCTGCCGTCGGCGGTCAGCACGACCAGCGAGCCCCGGTGGTGGCCCTCCACGAAGCCGGACCGTACGACCTCGGCCAGGACGGGGAGAGCGGGGGGTATGACGGAGGGTGCGGCGGGGGCGGCGCTGGAGGTCATGGTGGCCTTCCGGGGACGGGCGGAACCCGCCCCCGGAAGGATCGCTTCAGGCGAGCAGGTCGTCTACTTGTGCTTCACCGTCACGGTACCTGCGGGCGATCTCCGCACTGCAATCGTCGGTGGTGCGTTGCAGCTGGTGACGGCGGCGGGAGACCTGCTGTTCGTAGCGGACCAGGCGCCCCATCGCGGTGTGCAGCTCTTCGTCCGTACGGGCGTCGAGGTCGGAGAGTTCGACCTCGGCGAGCGTCTCGGCGGCCAGCCGGCGGTACTCGTCGCTGCGGGGCGTGGTCAGCGTGACGTGCCGGGCGGAGGAGCGGTGCTGGGACGGGGTATCGGCGAGGATCTCCGAGAGCCGGTCCACCACCGGTGTCTCCGGGTCCAGCCGGCGGGCCAGTTCGGCCCGCAGGATGTCGATCCGGCCCTGGACGAGCCGCCGCACATAGCTGAGGTCGGCCTCGTCGCGCTGCGACTCGCGGCGCAGCGTGCGCAGCTCCGGCAGCCGCAGGGTGTCCAGCTCGGGCTGCGGGCCGGCGGACAGGCTGTCCTCCAGACCGTGACCGGTTCGCTGCACGGGTGGCCGCATGGTGCTGGTGCTGGTACTGGCGCCGGTTCGCGTGACCGGTACGGCGCCGGGGGACTGCCCGGTTCCATAGGTACTCATGCTTGTGTCCATCCCCTCGACCGGTGCGTCGGCACACCGCCTCCCGAGCATGGTGCCACTTGGGTGCGGCCCATGTGGATGCTCTGTACCCGTTCAGCCCAAGATAGGTTGGTCTGTATGCGTGCAGTGATACAGCGGGTGGACGGCGCGAGCGTCACGGTGGCCGACGGCGCGGACGGGGCGGGCGGCCCCGAGGTGGTCGGCGAGATCGTCGGCGAAGGACTGTGTGTGCTGGTGGGAGTCACCCACGGGGACACCCCGGAGAAGGCGGCGCAGCTCGCCCGCAAGCTCTGGTCGCTCCGCGTCCTGGAGGGCGAGAAGTCCTGCTCCGATGTGAATGCACCACTTCTGGTGATTTCACAGTTCACTCTCTACGGGGACGCCCGGAAGGGCCGCAGGCCCACCTGGAACGCGGCGGCGCCCGGCGACATCGCCGAACCGCTGGTCGACGAGGTGGTGAAGCAGCTGCGGGCGCTGGGCGCGCAGGTGGAGACGGGCCGGTTCGGAGCGGACATGCGGGTCTCGCTCACGAACCACGGCCCGTTCACCGTCGTCGTCGAGGTCTGAACCGGCCCGGTCCGGACCGCACCGGCCCTACGGCTCGACGACCGTCTCCTGGGCCGCGGCCGTGTCCCCGGCGAGCAGCTCGGCGTCCACCGCGACATTCCGCTTGACCAGGGCCAGCGCGATCGGCCCCAGTTCGTGGTGGCGGGCGGACGTGGTGATGAAGCCCAGCTGGCGCCCCTCGGCACCGTCCGCGGCGAGCCGCACCGGGGTGCCGTGTCCGGGCAGCAGGACCTCGCTGCCGTCGAGGTGCAGGAAGACCAGCCGACGCGGCGGCTTGCCCAGGTTCTGCACCCGGGCCACGGTCTCCTGGCCCCGGTAGCAGCCCTTCTGGAGGTGCACGGCGGTGCCGATCCAGCCCAGCTCGTGCGGGATGGTGCGGTGGTCGGTCTCGAAGCCGAGGCGCGGGCGGTGCGCCTCCACGCGCAGCGCCTCGTACGCCAGGATGCCGGCCACCGGGCCGTTCGCCGCCGCGTACGCCTCCAGATCGGCGCGGGGCAGGAACAGGTCCCGGCCGTACGCCGTCTCCCGTACCGTCGCACCGTCCGGGACCTCCGCGATGGAGCCGGCCGGCAGGTACACGACGGCGAAGTCCTCGGTGCGGTCGGCGACTTCGACCCGGTAGAAGAACTTCATGGACTCCAGATAGGCGATCAGGTCGCCCTGGGTGCCGGGTTCGGCGTGCATCCACACGGTCTCGCCGTCGTCGACGAGATAGAGCGCGTGCTCGATGTGGCCGTTGGCGGTGAGGATCAGGGCCTCGGTGGCCTGGCCCGGGGCGAGTTCGCTGACGTGCTGGGTGAGCAGCAGGTGCAGCCAGGCCAGCCGGTCGCTGCCGGTGACCGTAACGACGGCGCGGTGCGAGAGGTCGACGAGGCCGGAGCCGTCGGCGAGGGCGCGCTGCTCGCGGAACAGGTCGCCGTAGTGCGCGGCGACGCCTTCGTCGCGGCCTTCGGCGGGGACGGCGCCGGGCAGGGACAGCAAGGGGCTCTTCATGCGACCAGCGTACGACGCGGTGTGAATGGTACGACCGGAGAGGCCGGGCGCTAGGGCCGGCCGGCGTCCTTCGCACCCTCGGTGCTCGCCGCGCCCTCTGCCGCATTGGCCGCGTCCTCGGTGCTCTCGGCCGCGGCCTTCGCCGTGCACCCGGCACAGCGGCCGAAGATCGCGAAGTGCTTCATGTCCGTCTCGAACCCGAAGCCGTCCCGGAGCTTCGCGGTGAACTCCGCGACGACGGAGACATCGGCCTCGATGACGTCGGTGCAGTCCCGGCAGACCAGATGGATGTGGTGGTGACGGTCGGCCAGGTGGTACGTGGGTGCCCCGTGCCCCAGATGGGCGTGGCTGACGAGCCCGAGCTCCTCCAGGAGTTCGAGCGTCCGGTAGACGGTGGAGATGTTCACGCCGGACGCGGTCCTGCGCACCTCGCAGAGGATGTCGTCGGGTGTCGCGTGTTCCAGCGCGTCGACGGCTTCCAGGACGAGCTGGCGCTGCGGCGTCAGCCGATAGCCGCGCTGTCGGAGGTCGGACTTCCAGTCGGTGCTCACCACACGCCCAGTGTAGGACCGGGTGAGCACCTGCCCGCGGACTGCTTGAAGAAGGCGATCTACTTGAAGAAGGCGATGCCGTCGTCCGGGAGGTCGCCGAGGCTCTTCGCCATCTCCTCGACCTCTTCCGGGGTGACGACCTTCTTCAGGTGCGCCGACATGTACGGGCGCAGCTCCACCTCGGGGGTGGCCTTCTCGCCGACCCACATCAGGTCGCTCTTCACGTAGCCGTACAGACGCTTGCCACCGGTGTACGGGCCGGAGGCCGCGGTCCGCGCCACCGCGTCGGTGACCAGGTCGATCTGCGGCTTCTGATCGGCCAGCTCGCCGTACCAGATCTCGATGACGCCCTGGTCGCGGGCCATGACGACCTCGACCTTGCGGTCCTTGTCGATGCGCCAGTAGCCGGACTCGGACTCCAGCGGCCGGACCTTCTTGCCCTCGGAGTCGAGCACCCAGGTGTGCGAGACGTACTCCAGGAAGTCACGGCCGTCCTGGGTGAAGGAGACCTCCTGGCCGAAGTTGCACTGCTCGGCGCCGGGGAAGTCGGAGACGCCGGCGCCCGCCCAGTTGCCGAGGAGGAAGGCCAGCGGGACGAGGTCCGGGTGGAGGTCGGACGGAATCTCGATCATGAGCGGCTCAGACGATCTGTGAGGTGGGACAGGGGAGGTGTCAGCGCTGACCCTGGTACAGCTTCTTCACGGTCAGCCCGGCGAAGGCGAGAACGCCGACGCAGACCAGGACCAGCAGGGCGGAGAAGAATGCCTCAAGCACGGGAACTCCTTGCAACGAGCGTTATGGCAGCAGTACGGGGCCGGCCCCAGCCTAATGGGTTGGGGCCGGCCCCGCCGGTTCGGGGTTTGCCGGGGGCCGCCGGGGGACGGGTCAGCCCAGCAGCTGATTCTGCAGGATCACCGTCTGGTGGAACGGAACGCTCCGGGTGCCTTCCTTGCCCTTGCGGGACTGGACGACGAGGGCGAGCGTGTCGCCGGCGACCAGGTAGCCGTGGCGCACCTGCGCCTCGCCGTACGGCTTCGCCTCGTCGTACACGTAGGACGAGGTGCCCGGCACCTTGCCGCCGCCGTTCCAGTCCTCGTCGAGAACGGTCTCGGGCGCCCCGGCGAGCGGCACCGGTGATCCGCTGACGATGATCCCGTCCAGGAAGGACTGGGCGAAGGCCGTCGAGTTGAACCGGACGAGATAGATCCGGGTCGATGTGCCGTCCGGCATGGTCCAGCCGCGGGCGGCGACGTGCCGCGGGGCCGAGTCCTTCAGCGTCTGCGCGAGGTCGGAGCGCCCGCCCTTCGCGTACTCGGAGAGGTACCGCCCGGTGCTCACCCAGCCGCCGTCGAGCTTCTTGTCCACGACCGCTCCGGCCGGGGCGGGCAGCAGCAGGCGCCGCAGGTCGGCGTGGTGGATCTCGGCGACGTTGCCGTCGCTGTACGGGCGGGGCGAGCCGGCCGGGAGCGCGGGCAGGCCGAGCCGGGGGTAGTCCCAGCGGCCGTCGCTCTCGGTGGCCAGACCGGGCACGTCGGTGCGTTCCATCGAGGTGATCCCGAAGGCCGTACCGGCACCGAGCCCGCCGAGGACCAGGGCGGCGGCGGTCCACCGGGCGACGGCCCGCAGCACCCGCCGCGGCGGCTTCGGCGCCTGGGGCGGTACGGGGGTGGCCTCGGCGGGCACGGCGGGTGCGGCGGGCACGGCGGGTGCGGCGGGTGCGGCGGGCACAGCGGGTGCGGCGGGCACGGCCTGGGCCGGTGTTTCCGTCGTCTGCTCGGTCATACGTACTCCCCCGGGGACGCGATGTGGTTCAGCTGGTCCTTCAGGAGTTCGGCGACGGCCTTCCGGTCGAACGGCCTGGTGCCGGACGCCGAGAGGCCGATGCTCAGCTCGCCGTCGTACGCCAGGCAGTTCATCGACTCGATGGCGTCCTTGCTGTCCTTGCTGTCCTTGCGCAGGACGTAGCACCTGGCGTTCCGCGTGTGCCCCTTGATCTTCGGCTCCGTGCGGAAGATGCCGATGGACTCGAAGAGGCCCGTCCTGAAGGTGTAGAGGTTCCGGACGGCCCTCTTGTCCTTCATCCGCATGATCTCGGTGCTGATCGTCAGGTTGTTGGCGTCCACGGTGTAGGAACGGGCGGCGATGCCCTCGATACGGAGCTTGTCGATCCGCTTCTCGTAGGCCCGGCGCTCCCTGCCCGCGAGACCGCGGGCGTTCTGCTTCATGGCGGCGGTCGCCTTCTTGCCGCTCTGCTCGCCGTCGTTGCCCAGCTCCCCGTTGTCGGGGCCGAGCCGGTAGCCGGCCGGGACGGGCAGCAGCAGCTTGCTGAGCGCGGTGGAGGCCCGGCCCCGGGTCACGTCACCGGCCGGGTCCTTGCCCGGCTCGTGCTCGGGCTCCGCCACGAGGCGGGTCCTGACGCTGCGGTCGGCGCCGTCCACCGAGTTCTTGGTGTACACGGCCGCGCCCGCGACCGCGGCGACCACCAGCACGACGGGAAGCGCCGTGAGGACCGCCCGGCGCGGACGGCCGGAGGCAGCGGTCCCGGCGGCGTCGGCGTTCACGTCGGCGTTCACGTCGGGAGCGGTCGTCTGCGTGGTCACGTCGTTCACAGGCGCTCCAGCTGTCTCTCGGCCAACGTCCGGATGTCCTTCTTGCTGATCGGTACGGTGTCGTAGAGGTGGATGTCGGCCACGATGTCGCCCCGGTACACGGTGGCCCTGGCCTGGTACGACGGCAGATAGCCCGGCTTCCGCTCGACCTCGTAGAGGAAGTAGCGGCCGTTGCCGCTGCCCTTGATCGGATCGCCGCTGTTGCCCGCGCCGATCTCGGTTCCGGGCATGTACCCGAGCTGGCCCTCGGCGAATTCCTGGGCTCCCGGGAAGGTCGACGAGCCGAACTGCACGAGATTGATCTCGGCGGTGCGGTACTGCCCACGCTTCCAGGCCGCGCTCGCGATCCGGCGTATGTCGGTCTCCAGGAAGTACTCGTACATGGAGCCCTCCTCCTTGAAGGAACGGGCGTAGACGTCCGGGCGCAGCCAGCCGTCGCCGATGCCCGGCACCGAGCTGTCGTCGTCGCTCCAGCCCGCGGGCCGGTCGACGATCAGCTTGCGCAGGTCGCCGTCCGTCCTGACCTGGTGGTCCTGGGATGCGGGCAGCGGGTCGGGGGCCTTGCCCGGCGGCAGTGCTTTCGCCGGATACGCCAGATCGGGCTGGGCCAGGGCGGGCAGCGGGGTCGGGGCCCGCTTGGCCTGCACGTCGTAGCCCACGGCGGTGCCGCCCGCGATGCCGAGCACCGCGGCAGCGGCGATGAGCAGCGCCGTACGACCGCGCGGGCGCTTCGCGACGGGCGCGGCGGCCATCGGCGTGGCGGCCGGTGTGACGGGCGGCGCGGCAGGCGGTGTGACGGCCGGTGCGACGTCGGGCTCGGCCACGGGATCGGGCTCGACCTCGGGCGCCGGCCCGTCAGAAATGGTGTCTTTCGTTTCCAATTGGGGTCCCCCCACGAGACCAGAAGCGCTGATTCCGTTATCCGCGCACCTACCCGACTGCCACCGATAAGAGGAGGTTGCCCGCTCGACGATTACAGTTCGGCATATGCCGAAGAAGCTCGTGATCAAGGTGACCGCAGGTGCCGACTCCGCCGAGCGCTGCTCGCAGGCGTTCACGGTGGCCGCGGTCGCCGTCGCCAGCGGGGTCGAGGTCTCGCTCTGGCTGACCGGGGAGTCCTCGTGGTTCGCACTGCCGGGGCGCGCCGCCGAATTCGAACTGCCGCACGCCGCGCCGCTGCCGGATCTGATCGAGTCGATCCAGGCGGGCGGCCGGATCACCCTGTGCACGCAGTGCGCGGCCCGTCGTGACATCACCGAGCAGGACGTCCTGGAGGGCGTACGGATCGCCGGTGCCCAGGTCTTCGTCAGCGAGATCATGGCCGACGGCGTCCAGGCCCTCGTCTACTGACGCGAAAGCGCCGGGAACCCCTTACCGCCGCTTCTTGCCGTCGAGTTCGTCCCACCACTCGTCGGACTTCGGGTCGCCGGACGGATCGTCCCACCAGCGGTCCTCCGGCCCCCGCCGGTTGGCGACCATGGCCGCGATGGGCGGGATCACCATCGCGACGAGGCACATCGCTATCGCGGCGGGCATCGACCACAGCCTGACAAAGGCCCAGGCCGATACGAACAGGACGATGCAACCGCCCATCATCAGGAAATAGCCACGCCGGCGTCGGGCGTACATACCTCCAGCGTAGGCCCGCCCCGGCCCATGGCGCAGGCCCGGTTTCCGCCCGTGCGAACGGCACGAAGGGCCGTACCCCGTTCAGGAAGGCGTCCAACCCCCTGGGGTACGGCCCTTCGGCCGATCCGTGTCGCGGTGCGCGAGGCGCTAGACCGCGATCGCGACCTCGGAGAGGCCGCCGGTCTGTGCCACGACCGTGCGGTCGGCGCTGCCGCCGGGGACGAGGGCGCGCAGCGTCCAGGTGCCCTCGGCCGCGTAGAAGCGGAACTGTCCGGTCGCCGAGGTCGGGACCTCGGCGGTGAACTCGCCGGTCGAGTCCAGCAGGCGGACGTAGCCGGTGACGGGCTCGCCGTCGCGGGTCACGCTGCCCTGGATGGTGGTCTCACCGGGCTTGATGGTCGAAGCGTCGGGGCCGCCGGCCTTTGCTCCACACATGGTGTTCTGTCCTTCTGGTCGGGGGTCGTGCCGGTCCGGGTCGTGCGGGGTTACTTGTTGGCGCCGAGCTCGATCGGCACGCCCACGAGGGAGCCGTACTCGGTCCACGAACCGTCGTAGTTCTTGACGTTCTCCTGGCCGAGCAGCTCGTGCAGCACGAACCAGGTGAGCGCGGAGCGCTCGCCGATGCGGCAGTACGCGATGGTGTCCTTCGCCAGGTCGACCTGCTCGGCCTCGTAGAGGGCCTTGAGCTCGTCGTCCGACTTGAAGGTGCCGTCGTCGTTGGCGTTCTTCGACCACGGGATGTTGCGGGCGCTCGGCACGTGGCCGGGGCGCTGGGACTGCTCCTGCGGGAGGTGCGCCGGGGCGAGCAGCTTGCCGCTGAACTCGTCGGGCGAACGCACGTCGACCAGGTTCTGGTTGCCGATCGCCTCCACGACGTCGTCGCGGTAGGCGCGGATCGACTCGTCCTGCGGCTGGGCCTTGTACTCGGTGGCCGGGCGGGACGGGATCTGGTCGCCGTCGACCAGGTCGCGGGAGTCGAGCTCCCACTTCTTGCGGCCGCCGTCGAGCAGGCGGACGTCCTGGTGACCGTAGAGCTTGAAGTACCAGAACGCGTAGGACGCGAACCAGTTGTTGTTGCCGCCGTACAGGACGACCGTGGTGTCGTTGCCGATGCCCTTCTCGGACAGCAGCTTCTCGAACCCGGCCTGGTCGATGAAGTCACGGCGGACCGGGTCCTGGAGGTCCTTGGTCCAGTCGATCCGGATCGCGTTCTTGATGTGGTTCTTCTCGTACGCCGAGGTGTCCTCGTCGACCTCGACGAGAGCGACCTTCGGGTCGTCGATGTGGGCCTCGACCCAGTCGGCGTCTACCAGGACGTCACTGCGGCTCATTCTGTTCTCCTCCGGGGCAGTCTGCGGCGAGATGATGCGAGACGGTGCGTGATGCGGATGTACGCCGGCGCGGCGTGCGGCGCACATACAGCGGCGATCGGGATGGGCCCTGACTTCGGTCGAAGGGCCGGGGGGAACGCGGGGTGCCGAAGGCTCCCGCTCAGACAGTGCGACAGAGCATGGCGGCGACGCGGCACAGGTCCACTGCCCGCCGCTTCGTGAGATCCGCCCGTCCCCGCTGTGGGAGACCGCCAATAGAGCACTGCATGGGACCGATCGTAGGGAGGTGCGGGCGGACATGTCACCGCCGTGTCGCATCCTGAGACACGATCGTCCGCAATGCGGGACGTGAGTGGGGGCGAATCACCCCTCACGCCACTCCCGCATCATGGGCGGGCACCGGCCATCTACGGATCGGACACAGCCGTCTCAATATGTGGCGCGACGTTGCGTGGTGTTGCGTGGCGTTGCCGTGGTGCTGCGTACGAGGCATGCGGGGGTGCCGGCCGAGCACGGGGAGGCCGGGGACCTGCGGCAATGGGCCGAACGAGAGGCCCTAAGGGCTGTCCCGCAAA
>NZ_ML123044.1:1734639-1759228 GCF_003846175.1 Streptomyces sp. ADI95-17
GCCGGCGAGCTGTACGTCCGTGCCGGTGACCGAGATCTCCAGGCCGTCCTCGGTGGGCTGGATCTTCTGGAGCTTGAGACCGCTGGGCAGGCCGCCGACCTCGCGGTCGAAGTCGGTCTTCTTGCGCACCAGCCCCTCCAGCCCGGGTATGCCCTTGCCCGGCACCTCGTCCGCGTGCACCCGCAGGGTGTGGCCGTCGACCAGGGTGACGGTGGACAGGACGCTGCGCGAGATCGGGTTGCCGAGGACGTCGACCGTGCCGGTCACCTTCACCTTGTTGTTGCCGCCGTACTCGACGGCGACGCCCTCGCTGGCGGCCTCGGTGAGGTCCTTGTACGAGATGACGGCGGTGCCCGTGGCGCGGGCGGCGGTGGCGCTGGAGTAGCCCTCGGACAGCTTCACGTCGTGCAGCGCCGCGTTCATCCTGCTGATCCGGAGCCGGTGGCCGTTGGCGTCGGTCTCGATGCCGGTGATCTCCACGTCGACCTCGTCGAGCTGATTCCCGGCGACCTGCGTCAGGAACGGGAATCCCTTGATGGAGATGTCCGTCGAGCCGATCGTGGCACCGGTGACCTTGACCCGCCCCGCGGCCTCCGACTCGGCGAAGTACACCGCCGCCCGGTCGACGGCGACGAAGATCCCGCCCAGAACCACCACGATGACCAGCAGTATCCGCAGTGCACGCATGCCCGCTCTTTCCCCCACCCTGCAATCCGGCCCGACCCCTGGCGCCCCGCACGTCCACCGAATGTGCACGGCGCCCCGGGTGATCGACGAGCGGGCACCCCTCTTCGGTTCCCGGGGCGCCGGGCCGGACGCTACGAGATCGCGCGGCCGATCAGGTAGACGGCGGGCGCCGCGGCGGTGAGCGGCAGCGCCACACCGGCGGTCATGTGGACGAAGCGCGACGGGTAGTCGTAGCTCGCCACCCGCAGCCCGATCAGTGCGCAGCCGCCCGCCGCGAGGCCGAGCAGCGCGCCCTTCGTGCCCAGGTCGGTGAGCGTCCCGGCCACGGCGCCGCCGCCCGCCGCGGCGAGCAGCGCCACCACGACCGAGGCCGGTCCGGGCAGCGGCAGCGCGCGGACCAGCACGGCGACCGCGACGGCCACCCCGCCCACGGTCACCGCGTCCGGGACCGCCGCGAGGTGTCCGGCGGCCAGGACCGAGAGCGCGGCCGAGGCGACGGTGGCCATCAGCCCCTGCATCCGCTCGTCGGCGCTCGCGTGGCTGCGCAGTTGGAGGACCACGGTGAGCAGCACCCAGACGCCGAGGGTGCCGAGGATGGCGGCCGGGCCGTTCTCCCGGCCCGCGGCGAGCAGCGCGATGTCGGCGACCAGGCCGCCCGCGAACGCGAGCGCGATGCCCTGCCGGGCCGGCCACATGCCGTTGAGCCGGAACCAGCCGGCCGCGGTCACGGCCTGGAGCAGCACCAGCGGCACGACCAGGGCGTACGACCCGATCGCGGCGCCCAGGGCGAGCAGCAGGCCGAGCCCGGCGGTGATCGCGGCGGGCTGCATGCCCGGCGCGATGATCGGCGAGCGGCCCTCGGCGCGGGCCCGCTGGGCATCGGTGATGCGGCTGTTGCCCAGGGTGGTGGGGGCGCTGTAGCCGTCCGCGTCGTGCCCGGGGGCGGAGGCGGGAGCGGGAGCGGGAGCGGGTTCGGCCGCCGCGGCCTCGGGCGGCAGCGGGTACCCGCCCGTGACGCCCTGCGGCGCCAGGTAGGTGGTCTCGGCGGCGGCCGGAACGGGCTGCTGCACGGACCGGTCCGGCTGCGCGGGCTGCGCCGGCTGCGCGGACTGGATGACCGGCTGGTACTGGGTGTCCCAGGTCTGGCCCTCCCACGTCTGCGCGACGCCGGGGTCCTGCGGACCGTGCGCCACGGGCGCGGCGGGCTCCTGCGGATACCCGGCCGGCCACGCCTGCTCGGGGCCCGCCTGGGGCGTCTGGGGTGTCTGGGGCGTCTGGGGTACCTGGTTCGGGTCGTACTGGCCCTGCGCCTGCTGACCGTACGGCTGCGCACCGTAGGACTGGTGGCCGTACGACTGATCGCCGTACGACTGCTGATGGCCGTACGACTGCTGGTCGCCGTACGACTGCTGATCGCCGTAGGACTGCTGATGGCCGTAGGACTGCGCACCGTACGACTGCTGATCACCGTACGAGTGCGGCTGCGGCTGCGGCTGTGCCGGCTGTGGCTGCTGACCGTTCGACGGGTCGTGGCCGGGGACGTACCCGTAGCCCGGGTCCTGTCCGTACGGATGCTGCTGATCGTTGCTGCTCATGTTCTGCGGTTCACCCTCCTGCGAACGGCGGGAGCACCTCGACCGTGCCGCCCTCGGCAAGGCGTACGGTCTCATGGCCGCGGGTGCCCACGGGGTCACCGTCGATGAGGAACGAGCACCTTTGCAGCACTCGGGTGAGCTCTCCGGGGTGCCGTTCACGCACCGCGTCGAGCGCCTCGGCGAGGGTCGCAGCCGTGTACGGCTCCTCCGCGGTCCCGGCCGCGGCCTTGGCGGCGGCCCAGTAGCGGATGGTTCCCGCAGGCATGGCGCCACTCCTCTCGTCTCTCGTGAGCTGTCCATGATGGGTCACGGCGTCACCGCCCAGTCGGCGATGCGGGTGAGCAAGGTCTCGTCCGCGGCGTTCTCCGCGTGCCCCATGCCGCGCTCCAGCCACAGCTCGGCGCCGTCGCCCGCCGCGTCGGCCAGCGACCGCGGGTGGTCCAGCGGGAAGTACGGATCCCGGTCGCCGTGCACGATCAGCAGCGGCGTCGGGCCGAACAGCCCGGCCGCCTCGACCGGCGCGAGCGGCACCGGGTTCCACTCGTCGCGGTCGATCCGGGTGTGCAGGCCGTACCGGCCGACCAGCCGGCCCAGGGGCCGGGTGACCACCCAGTGCAGCCGGCGCATCGGGGCCGTGCCCCGGTAGTACCAGCGAGCGGGGGCGCTCACGGCCACCACCGCGTCCGCGTGCGCCTCCGCACGCGCCCCGACGCGCCCCTCGCGCTCCGTAAGCTCCACGACGTCACCGGCGCCCGTGGCGTCCACCGGCCGGCCCGCGTAAAGCGCCCCGTGCCGCAGCACCACGGAGCCGCCCATCGAGAATCCGACGGTCACCACCCGGCGGTGCCCGAGCGAGCGCGCCCACGCCACCGCCGCCGCCAGATCCAGCACCTCGCGGTCGCCCACCGTCGACCGCCCGCCGGACCCGCCGTGCCCCCGGAACGAGAAGGTGACCACGGCCGCACGCCCCGCGAACACCCCGGCGGCACGCCGCACCGCGGGCCGGTCCACCGAACCGGTGAAACCGTGCGCGAGCACGATCGCAGTACCGTCGAAGGATGATTCCGCAACGGCCCCGGCACCTGCCGTGCACGGCTCGTACACCGCCTCGATACGCACCCCGTCATCGGTACGCAATGTGGTGCGCAGGGGACCCGGCGTGATCAAGGGAACAGCAGAACCCCGAAATCGCCCCTCGGACACAGAACTCATGTGGGCTATTGTGCTGGGAAGAGGATCCGGGCAGAGAAGCCCCCGGGTCCTTTTGTGCTTTCCAGGCGTTGTTACGGCGACGTTTCCACAAGCTCAGCGGTCCCAGGGCGCGGGACCGCACCGTGGGACCAGCACGAATACGTACGAAGAAGTGCCGCATACTCCCCCGGGCCCGGCCCGGGAGTGCCCCTCTCGCAGGGAACGAGGAGGACCGACGTAATGGGCGAGCGAACCGTGCACGATCATCGACCGACGACCCAGGCAGGTGGGCGGCGATGAGTTCACTGCTGCTCCTGACGAATGCCCTTCAACCGTCGACGGAGGTGCTCCCCGCCCTCGGTCTCCTGCTCCACAGCGTGCGGGTGGCACCCGCCGAAGGCCCCGCTCTCGTCGACACCCCCGGTGCCGACGTCATCCTGATCGACGGCCGCCGCGACCTCCCGCAGGTGCGGTCGCTCTGCCAGCTGCTGCGGTCCACCGGACCGGGCTGTCCGCTGATCCTCGTCGTGACCGAGGGTGGCCTCGCGGCCGTCACCGCCGACTGGGGCATCGACGACGTACTGCTGGACACGGCGGGACCGGCGGAGGTGGAGGCCCGGCTGCGGCTGGCCACCGGACGGCAGCAGATCTCCTCCGACGACTCCCCGATGGAGATCCGCAACGGCGACCTCTCGGTCGACGAGGCCACGTACAGCGCGAAGCTGAAGGGGCGGGTCCTGGACCTGACCTTCAAGGAATTCGAACTGCTGAAATACCTGGCGCAGCACCCGGGCCGGGTCTTCACCCGCGCCCAGCTGCTCCAGGAGGTCTGGGGCTACGACTACTTCGGCGGTACGCGCACGGTCGACGTCCATGTGCGGCGGCTGCGCGCCAAGCTCGGCCCCGAGCACGAGTCGCTGATCGGCACGGTCCGCAACGTCGGCTACCGCTTCGTCGTGCCCGAGAAGGTGGAGCGCGCGGCCGAGGAGGCCAAGGACCGGTCCTCGGCCAAGGCGGCCGCCGAACCCGTAACCCGTTCGGAGCAGTCGCGGACTTCCGGGATGAAGGAAGAAGCCCCGGTCCGGCCTGCCGGGAGATAGGTATATCCGCGTAGACTGCCGCGCGTGGCCAAGGTGACGCGGGACGATGTGGCGAGACTGGCGGGGACGTCGACCGCGGTCGTCAGCTACGTCATCAACAACGGACCGAGGCCGGTCGCCCCGGCCACACGCGAGCGGGTACTCGCCGCGATCAAGGAGCTGGGCTACCGGCCCGACCGGGTTGCCCAGGCGATGGCCTCGCGGCGGACCGATCTCATAGGGATGATCGTGCCGGACGCCCGGCAGCCGTTCTTCGCGGAGATGGCGCACGCGGTCGAACAGGCCGCCGCCGAACGCGGAAAGATGGTGCTCGTCGGCAACTCCGACTATCGCGACGAGCGCGAGGTCCACTATCTGCGGGCCTTCCTCGGCATGCGGGTCTCCGGCCTGATCCTGGTCAGCCAGGGCCCCAGCGAGCGGGCGGCCGCCGAGATAGAGGCATGGGACGCGCGGGTCGTGCTGCTGCACGAGCGGCCGGAGGCGATCGAGGACGTCGCGGTCGTCACCGACGACGTCGGCGGCGCCCAGCTCGCCACCCGGCACCTGCTGGAGCACGGCAACGAGTACGTGGCGTGCTTCGGCGGCGTGGAGTCCACCCCGGCGGTCGGTGACCCGGTCGCCGACCACGTCGAGGGCTGGCGCCGTGCGATGCACGAGTCGGGGCGCTCGACGGAGGGCCGGCTCTTCCAGGCCCCGTACAACCGTTACGACGCCTATCAGGTGGCGCTGAAGCTGCTCGCCGGGCCGGACCGGCCGCCGGCCATCTTCTGCTCGACGGACGACCAGGCCATCGGGGTGCTGCGGGCCGCGCGCGAGCTGCGCATAGATGTGCCCGGGGAACTCGCGGTCGCGGGCTTCGACGACGTGAAGGAAGCCGGGCTGACCGATCCGCCGCTGACGACGGTCTTCTCGGACCGCCCGGCGATGGCACGGGCCGCGGTGGACCTGGTGCTCGACGACTCGTTGCGGGTGTCGGGGTCGCGGCGGGAGCGGCTGAAGCAGTTCCCGTCGGCGCTGGTGGTACGGCGCTCGTGCGGCTGCGGGGAGCCGACGGTCAGGTAGCGGACGATCGGGTGGCGGACCGGCCCCCGGGCCGGGGCCGCCCCCGTCCTGCCAGGGCCGCACCTGTCGGGCCGGAGCCGCCCCCGTCCTGCCGGGGCCGCACCTGTCGGGCCGGAGCCGCACCTGTCGGGCCGGAGCCGCTCCTGTCTCGGGCCGGGGCCGTTCCTTATATCGGGCATACGAGCTTCTGCCGGGCTTCTCAGCGGGTGCTCAGGCTTCTCTCATCTTCGCCGGACAGGCTCATATACATGACAGAGAGCCAGCGCCCGAGCGGCGAGTACCCGATGCACCCCTCGTACGGCAACGGCGACGCGGCCTACCCGCCGCCGCCGTCATACCGGCCCGCGGAGCCGATCGCGACGGGCCCCGGCACCACCGTGTGGCCCGGCGGGAACGACGGCAGCGGCGGCGGCAGCGGCGGCAACGGGGCCGGCGGACCGGACTTCCCGCCGCCCGCACCCCAGGAACCCGCCGCACCCCGGCAGCGGGCCAGGCGGCCGGTCGCCCTGCTGGCGGCCGTGGCGATCGCGGCGGCGATCGTCGGCGGCGGCACCGCCACCGTCGTCGAGCAGCTCACCGGCGGCGGAACGAACAGCGCGGCCTCCGAAGTCGTCCCCGGCACCACCGTCTCGCAGAGCAGCAAGGGCACCGTCTCCGGTGTCGCCAAGGCCGTCTCGCCGATGATCGTCGAGATCAACGCGACCTCGACCGCGGGCGAGTCCACCGGTTCCGGCGTGGTCATCACCTCCGACGGCGAGATCGTCACCAACAACCACGTCATCTCCGGCGCCTCGTCGATCAAGGTGACGCTCAGCACCGGCAGGACGTACACCGCCGATGTCGTCGGCACCGACCCCGACAAGGACCTCGCGCTGATCAAGCTCCGGGGCGCGAGCGGGCTGAAGACGGCCACGCTGGGCGACTCCTCCGCCGTCGCCGTCGGCGACCAGGTCGTGGCGATCGGCTCGCCCGAGGGCCTCACCGGCACCGTCACCAGCGGCATCGTCTCCGCCCTCGACCGCGATGTCACCGTCGCCAAGGAGAACGGCAGCGGCCAGGGTCAGGGCGGGCAGGGCGGCGGCGAGCAGTGGCCGTTCGAGTTCGGCGGCCGGCAGTTCAACGGCGACACCGGCGAGTCCACCACCACGTACAAGGCCATCCAGACCGACGCCTCGCTCAACCCCGGCAACTCCGGCGGCGCGCTCATCAACATGAACGGCGAGATCATCGGCATCAACTCCGCGATGTACTCGGCGAGTTCGTCCAACGGTTCCAGTGGTTCGAGCGCCGGCAGCGTGGGCCTCGGCTTCGCCATCCCGGTCAACACGCTCAAGGCCGACCTCGACACCCTGCGGGCCGGCAACAGTTCCTGAGACTCCTGAAGCTCCCGAGGAGACCGACACATGCACCACCCCGCCCACACCCCCACCGGCCCGGCCGACCTGGCCCTGCCCCTCGCGCTCGTGAGCGAACAGGCCACGCACGGTACGGACCGCGCTCCGGAGGTCGGTACCACCGCCGCCCGCAAGCGCCGGGCCGCACGACGACGCGCCACGGCCGTGCGAGGCTGAGAGCACGACGTCCCGGAACGCCCGGGACCGCACGGCACGAGAAGAGGACAACGAGCGATGAGCCCCGCCGAAGACGATCCGCAGCGCATCCTGATCGTCGACGACGAGCCCGCCGTACGCGAGGCCCTGCAGCGCAGTCTCGCGTTCGAGGGCTACGGCACCGAGGTGGCCGTCGACGGCCTCGACGCCCTGGCCAGGGCGGAGTCGTACGCCCCCGACCTCATCGTGCTCGACATCCAGATGCCCCGGATGGACGGCCTGACCGCCGCCCGCCGGCTCCGCTCCACGGGCACCACCACGCCCATCCTGATGCTCACCGCCCGCGACACCGTCGGCGACCGGGTCACCGGTCTCGACGCGGGCGCCGACGACTACCTGGTCAAGCCCTTCGAACTGGACGAGCTCTTCGCCCGCATCCGGGCCCTGCTGCGCCGCAGCTCGTACGCGGCCGCGGCGGGCGGCGCCGTCCCCGACGACAATGTGCTGGCCTTCGCGGACCTGCGGATGAACCTCGCCACCCGCGAGGTCACCCGGGGCAACCGCCGGGTCGAGCTGACCCGTACCGAGTTCACCCTGCTGGAGATGTTCCTGGCCCACCCGCGCCAGGTGCTGACCCGCGAGCAGATCCTCAAGGCGGTGTGGGGCTTCGACTTCGAGCCGAGTTCCAACTCCCTGGACGTGTACGTGATGTACCTGCGGCGCAAGACGGAGGCGGGCGGTGAGCCGCGCCTCGTGCACACGGTGCGGGGGGTCGGCTACGCGCTCCGCTCCGGCGGCGGTGACGGATGACCGGCGCCCTGCGACGGCTCCGCGCCCTGCCCCTGCGCTCCCGGCTCGCGCTGCTGGTGGCGACGGCGGTGGCGATCGCGGTCGCGGCGGTCGCGGCGGCCTGCTGGTTCGCGACGAAGGCGCAGCTGGAGAGTCAGCTGGATTCCTCGCTGCGCAATGTCTCGGTCAGCAACGACTACATGCAGAAGCTGTTCATCGCCTGCACCCACCCCGACCAGGCGACCGTCCCGCCGATCGGAGGGACGTACACCGTGCAGCTCGTCACCGCGTCCGGGAGCACCTGCACCTCCGCCGGGGCCTCGCCGATCGGTGTGACGGCCGCCGACATCGCCGTGGCCGCCGGTGTACGGGACAACGTCCTGCACACGGCCAGCACGAAGAGCGGCAAGAAGATGCGCGTGTACACCTACGCGTACGAGACCCGCAACCCGGCGCCCGGCCTGGTCCCGGGAAGCTTCGCGGTCTCCATCGCCCGTCCGATGAGCGAGATCGACGACCCGCTCTCCACCCTCGCCTGGGTGCTCCTGGCCGTCGCCGGCATCGGCGCCGTCGGCGCGGGCGCGGCCGGTCTCTGGGTGGCCCGTACCGGGCTGCGCCCCGTCGACGAGCTCACCGAGGCCGTCGAGCACGTCGCCCGCACCGAGGACCTCACCGTCCGGATCCCGGTCGACGGCGAGGACGAGATCGCCCGGCTGTCCCGTTCCTTCAACTCGATGACCGAGTCGCTGGCCAGCTCCCGCGACCGCCAGGCCCAGCTGATCGCCGACGCCGGCCACGAGCTGCGGACCCCGCTGACGTCGCTGCGCACCAACGTCGAGCTCCTCGCCCGCAGCGACGACACCGGCCGGGCCATCCCGCCCGACGACCGCAAGGCCCTGATGAAGTCGGTCAAGGCCCAGATGACCGAGCTGGCCTCACTCATCGGCGACCTCCAGGAACTGTCCCGCCCCGACGCCCCCACCCCCGGCCCGCTCCAGGTCGTCGCGCTGCACGACATCGCGGACACCGCCCTGGAACGCGCCCGGCTGCGCGGCCCCGAGCTGACCATCAGGGCGGACCTGACCCCCTGGTACGTACGGGCCGAGCCCGCCGCGCTGGAACGGGCGGTGGTCAACGTCCTGGACAACGCGGTCAAGTTCAGCCCGTCCCGCGGCACGATCGAGATCGCCCTGCGCGACGGCGAACTGACCGTCCGGGACCAGGGCCCCGGCATCCCCGCCGACGAACTCCCCCACGTCTTCGAACGCTTCTGGCGCTCCCCCTCCGCCCGCCAGCTCCCCGGCTCGGGCCTGGGCCTGTCGATCGTCGCCCGCACGGTCCAGCAGTCGGGCGGCGAGATCACCCTGCGCCCGGCGGCGGACGGTCCGGGCACGGTCGCCTCGATCCGGCTGCCGGGGGCACCGCAGCCGCCGCCGGGGCTGTGAGCGCGGGGCGGGCCGAAGTCAAGGGCGGCGCCGGAACTCGGCAGCGAACTGCGGGGCGCCTCCCGCGTCCAACCGGTCCAGCAGCCCGTGCAGATCGCGGGGCTCCCGCCGGTAGGAGCCGGCCTGGGCGCGCAGCACGGAGTTCATCTCCACCGGGGCGAGATCGAGCATGTCCAACAGAAAATCGTCGGGACGCATCACCTCGATCTCGTACGGATCCGAGGCCTCGGCCGGGAAGTCCTTCACGTTCAGCGTGACGACGGCCTGCGCCTGTCCCCGGACCGCCGCCGCCAGCACATGCCTGTCCTTGGGGTCGTTGGCCATGGCAGGAATGAGCACCTCGTATCCCGACACGAGACTGTCAGGAAACGTGCCCGCCATGGCTTCGACGATTCCCTTGGCCTTCAGGGCCCCGATACGCTCACCAACGTTCCTGGTCAGTTCGTCCAGGATGTCGGTGGACCAGAGCGGTTCGTAGAGCTCGGCCTCGGCGAGTCTCAGCAAGGTGTCCCTGAGGTAGTTCGGGAAGAGGACACAGGTGTCCAGGACGACGCGCTGCACATCGCTCCAGTCGGCTCGGGCGGATTCAGCTGATCAGTTGTCGTAGAGACCGGCGTCCTCGGTCAGCCCGACCAGTTCGTCCAGTCCCCGGCGACGCTGCGAGCGTCTTTTCTCCTTGTAGTCGAGAACGTCGGCCAACAGCACTCTGCGGTGCCTTCCCGGCCGCGAGAAGGGAATCCCGCCCTCATCGAGGATCTTGACGAAGGTCGGTCGGCTCACCCCCAGGAGATCGGCGGCCTCCTGCGTGGTCAGTGTGGTGTTCACCGGTGCGACCGTCACGGCCTTGCCCTCCGACAGGGCCCGCACCACCACCATCAGCGCCTCGTAGACCTCCGGGGGCAGCGTGCGCGTGGCGCCGTCGGGGCCGCGCAGCAGAGCCGGCTCCACAGCTTGCGGGGTCCGGTCCAGGAAGGCGCAGAGCTCAGCGATCTCCGCGCGGTGCTCGGGCAGCAGAGTTCGGTCTTCAGTAGTGCCGTGCATAGCTCTGTCTCCTTTGAGAGTAGACCCAGCATCGCACAATTCGAAAGAAACGCAAGCGCCGTTCAGGCCAGGACTCAGGCCCTCAGGTTGCGCCGAATCAGGGATTCGACCAGGCCGGACGGCGCCCCGGGGCCGTTCACCGGCCGACCGAGCGCCAGATGTACTCCGGGACCGTCCGCGCGGCTTCTTCCATGTCGATGTCCCCGACGGAGAGCCAGCGGCGCACGATGCCCGTCACGGGGCCCAGGATCAGTGATTCCAGTACGGGCAGGGGCAGGTCTACGAGCTGCCCTGACGCCTGATGGGCGTGCAGCCAGGCCGCGATCGGGGCCAGCCGGGCCTCCTGGGCGCCCCGGACCCGATGGGCGTGTGCCGTGATCTCACGGTCCGCGGTGACGGAGTGCATGAGCCGTGCCGCGTCCGGGTTGAGCCGGGCGAAGCCCAGGTAGGCCCGCACCACGGCATGGACGCCGGAGCGTGCGTCGTCCGTCTGCTCCAGCGCCTTGCCCAGCTCGTCGAGGAGCCGGTTCAACCAGGTCTGCGCGAGCGCAAGCGCCACTCCCTGGAGGCTGCCGAAGTGGTGGTAGATGCTCCCCGCGCTGACCCCGCTGGCCGAGGTGATCGCGGAGAGCGTGAGACCGGCTTCGCCCTGCGCCACGTAGATGTCGAGTGCGCAGTCGAGCACCTGGGCGGCAGTGGCCTCACCGCGTTGCTGCTTCGGGCTCATCGATGCCGTCCCCGTCCCCGTTCCCGGAACCGGAGGTTCCTTGTGGAATGTCTCCCGGAACAGCGTAGTGAAGTTTCTGGAATTCTTTCCGGAAGTAGTTTCAATTACTGGGCGCCGTACCTCAGACTGAACACCGATCTCGCCAAGTCGCAGCAGAACAAACGGATTTCGGATGACTGAGACGGTCCCACGGGCTGCGACGCGGGACGCTCGGGGGAGCGCTCGAACATGGCCAGCGTGCACAACGACGATCACGAGAGCAGTGACGACAACGTCGACGGCGGCATCAAGCCGCTGACCGCGAACGACCCGGCCCGCATCGGGCCCTATCTGCTGCTCGGCAGGCTCGGCGCGGGCGGCATGGGCCGGGTCTATCTCGCCCGTTCCGAGGGCGGCCGCACCGTCGCGGTCAAGGTGGTGCACGCGGAGCACGTCGCGGATCCACAGTTCAGGGCCCGTTTCCGCCGCGAGGTCGACGCGGCGAGGCGGGTGGGTGAGCGCTACACCGCACCCGTGCTGGACGCGGCACCCGACGAGGAGTACCCCTGGGTGGCCACCGGCTACGTACCGGGGCTCTCCCTCGAACAGATCGTGCGCGGCCACGGCGCGCTCCCCACCGAGTCCGTGCTCGCCCTCGCCGACGGGCTGCTGCGGGCGCTCAAGGACATCCACGCGGCCGGCATCGTCCACCGCGACCTCAAGCCGTCGAACGTGATGCTCACGGTCGAGGGCCCCAAGGTCATCGACTTCGGTATCGCCCGTGCCGTCGAGACCTCGGTCGACTCGCTGCTCACCAGCACGGGGATGGTGATCGGGTCACCGGGCTTCATGGCCCCGGAGCAGATACGCGGCGAGAGCGCGGGCCCGAAGAGCGATGTGTTCACGCTCGGTTGCGTACTGACCTACGCGGCGACCGGCACGCTCCCCTTCGGCCACGGGGTGAGCAACCAGCACGCGGTGATGTACCACATAGTCGAGGCCGCCCCCGCTCTCGACCGGGTGCGCGACGAGGGTCTGCGCACCCTGATAGCCCGCCTCCTCACCAAGTCGCCCGACGAACGCCCGTCCGTGGACGAGCTGTTGGCCGAGCCCGGCCGGCAACACCTCACTCCGGCGGCGGCGTCGTGGCTGCCGGCGGACGTGGTGGGTCACCTCGCACGGCAGTCGGCGCAGCTTCTGGACGCGGAGGCGGCGCCGGTACGGCAGGAGCGTGTGGACCGCAGCACGGTCGGCCTGCGGCCGGCGGGGCCCGTTCCCGGGGCCGCCGGCGAGGCCACCCCCGAGGCCGTTCTCATCGGCGGGGCGGCCGAACCGAAGCGCAAGCGGGAGAAGCGGCGCCGGACGTTGATCGTGTCCGTCCCCGTGGTCCTGGTCCTGGCCGGGGGCGGCGGCACGATGGCCGTGCTGCAACCGTTCAGCGGCGACAGCGGCAACCACGCGTCCCGGCCCTCCGCCGGCGCGACGGGCCCGGCCGCCCCGACATCGCCGTCATCGCCCGCGGGCACACCCTCCCAGGGGGAGAAGAGTCCCGACACCTCCGGCGGCAAGGACAAGAAGGGGGACAAGAAGGAGGACAGGAAGGGCGACGCCGGCGAGGACGGCCGGGACGGAAGGGACGGCCAGAACGCCGAGAACCCGGGCACAGGCTCGGGATCATCCGGCGCGGGCGGCACATCGTCCACGGGCGGGTCCTCGTCCAGCAGCTCGTCCGGCGGCGGATCGCCGTCAGGGGGAGGGTCCGACGCGACGGGCGGCGGAGGTTCGAGCAGCACCTCGGGCTCCACGAACGGTTCGGGCGGCTCGGGCGGCTCGGGCGGCTCGGGCGGCGGGAGTTCGGTGCCCTCGTCGTTCGTGGGCACCTGGAAGTTCGGCGAGACGTACAACACCGGGCAGCCGGGCACCATCACCATCTCCCGGTCGGGTGTGGTGCGCATGTCCGACTTCCCGTACAACAACTGCCCGTACGAGGCCAAGGTGACCTCCACGGCGAACGGCAAGAGCCGTATCAACGTAGGCACTTCCAAGCTCATCGGGCCCAACCCCGGCTACTGCTACACGACTGTCGACCCGTCGTTCTACGTCCTCAACGGCAGCGGCATCCGGCACAACGTCGGGCCCGCCAGCGGCGACGGCTACTACTACAAACGAGCCTGAGACCGGAGGCCGGAGGCCGCGGAAGCTCAGACCCCCGGGTTGTGCCGGATCAGCGACTCGACCAGGCCGGACCGGGTGGCGGGGAAGTCCAGCGGGACGATCCCGAGCCCGGTCCAGCCCGCCGCCTCCGAGCCGTCCAGGAACGACTGCACCTGCGGGTTGAGCCGGTCCGCGTTCCAGCGGGGCGGCATCAGGGCGGCGGTGCTGACGTAGTTCATGAACAGCTTGCCGGGCTGCTGGGCGGCCTTGCGGAACTGGGCCTCGATCTTGGGGTACTTGGCGAACGGCTCCGCCATGTAGTCGTCCTGGATGTCGAAGAGTGCCGAGTCGGCGTACCGGACACCGGGCAGCCCGCCGTTGTCGGCCAGCAGCACGACCTTGCCCCGCGCGTCTCCCAGCGAGGGCAGCGCCGGATCGATACGGAACAGGGGCCGCCAGCCCCGGTTGTCGAGGTAGTCGTCGAAGACCGCCCGGAACGTCGCGTCGCTCTCCTCCGAGTACTCCTGCTTGACCCGCATCAGCACCGTCTCGGAGGGGTGCGCCGCCAGGAAGTCCCAGCAGGCGCCCAGCACATCGCCGAACATCAGGTTCTGGTACGAGGCCCCGTGATGGATCGCGAACGAGCCACCGGTGACCCGGCACCGTACGTCGAGGAAGCGGATGCCGCTGTCCAACTGCTCGGCGATCGTGGTGTTCTGGCACTCGGTCCAGGGTCCGCCGTAGCGGGCGCCGGAGTCGTGCGAGCCGGGGATCGTGAGGCGTTGCAGCGCGGTGGCGTCGGGGACGGCACCCATCCAGTCCTGGGTGGTGCGGACCTGGCGGTCGGCGGCGCGCGCGGGGCCCGTGCCGATCAGGACGGTGGCGGTGGCGGCGAGTGCGCCGGCCAGGAAGTTCCGGCGAGTGGCGGTGTACGGGCTCATGCGGGACGTGCCTCCGTCTGCCGTGGGGGGTCTACCCCGGGATTATGACGGGTACGCGTCACGACGGGAACAGGACCGACGGCCGTCCCGGGACCGGAGCACTCGACCGAACCCTCGCTCGCAGGGCCGCACCCAGCTGCGGCATCGGGCCCGCCCAGGAACGGTCCAGAAGGCGGACGGGCAGGTATTCGGACTCGACCTCGACGGGGAAGCCTGCGTCGTACGCGAGGCATGCGATGGCCAGCGGCCCGACGAGGGCCAGGAACCCCGCGATGTCCCCCGAACGCTCCGGCGTACTCCAGTACGCCTTGTGGAGTTCCAGAGCCTCCGCGAGCGCCTGGTTGAACCCGGCATGGTCCTTGCGCAGGAAGGGACGCCGTCAGCGACCGGCACAACCTTCTCCATCGCGGCCACAAGGTAGCTCTGGCGGGACACTCTCTTAGTGGTCGGCTCCGTAAATCCTTCAGGGGTTGACTTCGAAGGCGGGATCGTGGCTGGCGTCCGGTCAGGTGCTCGGGGTGGCGAGGTGGAGGTGGGCGCAGTCGAGGGCCTGTGCGGGGGTGCCGGTGAGTGAGCCGGTGGGCAGGACGGTGTTCTCGTACGTGTCGCTGCTGGCGAGGTAGAGGGTGAAGCCCCACGTGGCGGCGGTGCCGTTGTAGCGCAGTCGCATCAGCTTGACCTGTTCGCCGTCGGCCAGCTGCCCGGCCACGTAGGCGAAGGTGCCGCGGTGGCGGACGTGCAGGCGGGTCAGCTGCGGCCAGGCGGTGCGGGCGTGGTCGCCCAGGCGCTGCTCGAGTGAGAGCCTGGTGTGTTCCGAGGGTGCGGGCATGGCACCATCCTGCCCGCCGGGCCGGGGCCGAGAGACGGCAGGCTACGGCTGTCGTGCTCTGTCTCTCTCATGATCGGCTCCCGCTCCATGCCTGTTGTCCCGGCCCGCCTGATCGCCCTGACCGCCTCCGAGCGTGGGCGGCTCAAGAAGATGGCCTACGGTCACAAGACCGAGTACCGGCTGCGGGCTCGGGCGCAGGTGGTCCTGCACGCGGCCAGGGGACGCTCCAACGCTCGGATCGCCCGGGAGACCGGCCTGCATCTGGACACGGTGCGCAGGTGGCGGGGCAGATTCGCCGAGCAGCGCCTGGCCGGGCTCGCCGACCGTCGACGTTCCGGCCGCCCGCCGGCCTTTACCGCGTTGCAGATGGCCGAAGTCAAGGCGCTGGCCTGCCGGTTACCCGCCGAGAGTGGTGTGCCGCTGTCGCGCTGGTCGTGCCCGGAACTGGCCCACGAGGCGATGGCCCGGGGCATCGCCACGTTCGTGTCGGCCTCCACCGTGCGCCGCTGGCTCGCCAACGACGCGCTCAAACCCTGGCAGCACCATTCCTGGATCTTCATCACCGATCCCGACTTCCGCACCAGGGCCCAGCGCGTGCTGGATCTGTACGCCCGCACCAGGCCGGGCGTCCCGCTCGGCGAGGACGAGTACGTGATCAGCGCGGACGAGAAGACCTCCATCCAGGCCCGCTGCCGCTGCCACCCCACCCTCGCACCAGGCCGGGCGAGAGCGATGCGCGTGAACCACACCTACGAGCGCGGCGGCGCCGTGGCCTACCTGGCCGCCTACGACGTCCACACCGCCAGGGTGTCCGGCCGCACCGAACCACGCACGGGCATCGAGCCTTTCATGAACCTGGTCACCCAGGTCATGACCCAACAGCCCTACGCCAGCGCCAGACGGGTGTTCTGGATCGTCGACAACGGCTCCTCCCACCGCGGCAAGAAGGCCGCCGACCGGCTGACCGCCGCGTTCCCGAACGCCGTCATGGTCCACACGCCCATCCACGCCTCCTGGCTGAACCAGGTGGAGATCTACTTCTCCGTCGTCCAGCGCAAGGTCGTCTCACCCAACGACTTCACCGACCTCACCGAGGTCAGGAACCGGCTCCGAGCCTTCGAAGACCGCTACAATGCCACGGCACAGCCGTTCCAGTGGAAGTTCACCACCTCCGACCTGGACGATCTGCTGGCCAGGCTCGACCGGCACACCACCGATCACCAGGGAAAAATCCTCGCTCCGCCTCGCCGCATGATCAACCCCCGAAGGACTTCCGGAGCCGATCGCTCAGAGCCAGGGCCGGCGGCCCGGTCCGGTCGGGTGCGTGCCTGTGACGCCCATGACCACCGAGTAGAGGCTGGTCTCTGCGGCAATGAAGAGACGGTTGCGCTTGGCGCCGCCCCAGGAGATGTTGGCAACTGCCTCGGGGACGTTGAGCCGCCCGATCAGCGTGCCATCGGGGTCGTAGCAGTGCACTCCGTCGCCCATCGCGGCGGCCCAGAGCCGACCGGCGTCGTCGAAGCGGAGATTGTCGAAGCGGGCGGCCTTGCGGGCCTCCGCTTCAGCGAAGACTTTGCCCTCGGACAGCGTGCCGTCCTCGTGTACGTCGAAGACCCGGATGAAGCCTGCTCGGGTGTCGGAGACGAACAGTTGCTGCTCGTCATGTGAGAACACCAGGCCGTTCGGGGCGCCGAAACAGTCGGCGACCAGCCGCACTTCGCCGGTGGCCGGATCAATGCGGTAGACGTTGTTGGAGCCGATCTCGCTCAGCGCACGATAGCCCTCGTAGTCGCTGGTGATGCCGAAGTCCGGGTCGGAGAACCAGATCGAACCGTCGGACTTGACGGCCGCATCGTTCGGGCTGTTCAGGCGCTTGCCCTTCCACCGGTCCGCCAACACGGTGATGGTGCCGTCGTGTTCGGTCCGGGTCACTCGACGGTTGCCCTGCTCGCAGGTGATCAGCCGGCCTTGACAGTCGAGAGTGTTGCCGTTGGTGTGCCCGGCGGAGTGGCGGAAGGCGCTGACGGTACCGGTCTCTTCGTCCCAGCGCAGCATCCGGTCGTTGGGGATGTCGCTCCAGACCACTTGCCGCCAGGCAGGCAGGTAGATCGGCCCCTCGGCCCAGCGGCAGCCGGTGTACAGGACCTCCAGCGCCTCGTCACCGTTCATGCATCGCCCGGTACGGAACCGGTCGTCGAGCATCTCGTACAGTCCGGGGCGCTCGCCGGTCATGAGGTCTTCCCTTCGGTAGGCATCGCACACTGAACATGCTTTGACTAAGAGCCTAGACAACAGGACAAGGTATGGTCAGCACAAGAGAATTCCGAACGGAGAGTTGTGGATCACGTCGATCGCGTCCTGCTGGCGCAGCTCCAGCGAGACGCCACCCAGTCCTACGCCGCGCTGGGCCAGGCCGCCGGTCTCTCGGCCGGCGCCGCTCACGAACGTGTGCGCAAGTTGCGGGAGCGCGGCGTCATCCGGCGCACCACCGTCGAGACAGACCCGGCCGCGCTGGGCGGCGCCGTCCTGGCCTATGTGATGGTCGACTCGACTTCCTGGATGGGTGATGCGGCACAGGATTTCGCCGCGCTCCCCGAAATCCTGGAGGCGCACATCATCGCTGGCAGCGCCTCGGTGCTGGTGAAGGTCAGAACCGCATCCACCGAGCAACTGCAGGACGTGTTGCGCCGGATCTACGCCATCGACGGGATCAGCAGGACGCAGGCCACGGTGGTCCTTGAGACCTTCTTCGAGCGGCCGCTCTCCCCGCGGACTCCCGAGCAGACGTGATCGAGCACTTAATCGGACACTCCCTATCTCGCGACCACCGACATCTGCCGCAGCGACATGCACGGTCGCTGCTTCGGCGTCAACCCCCGAGGGACTTCCGGCCCCGACCACTTAGCCGCTGATCTCCCGTGCCAGGCTCGGGTCTTGAAGTATTCGAGGGTCGCTCCGGCGTACGTAATCTCGCCCTCGGTCGCGTCCTGGGCTCAGAACTCCTGACGGGACGACGCTTGGACTATTCGGTGGTGATGGGGAGGCTCGTCCGACACGATGGGCCGCGACCGTTGACGGGTGAGAAGGAGGGGTGCGCGGTGGATCTGATTCGTCTCTCGGATGGGGACAACAGCTTCCGGGTGCGTGTGCTGGGCCGCCGCATGCCGGGGGTGCTGCCGCTGCACGACCGGCTCGATGCTGAGGTGCTCATCGAGAGTGGCTTCGTGAACGGGCGGCTGGACCTGTCTCTGCTCCCCAGCGACCTGGACGACTGGTCATCTGCTCTGGGTGTACTTGCCACGGGCGGTGATGTCCGCTGGAGAGATGACGACCGAAGCCCTGAGATCCGGGTCCAGGCGCTCAATGAAGAGCACGAGACCCCGGCTGTGCACGTGGAGGACGTGGCCCGCTCCAGCATCTCCGTCTTCCTTCCCCTGTGCCTTGAGGAAGGATGGATCGACGACCAGCGGAAGCTGCTCCAACTGGTGCGTCGGGAGTGGCCGAGCGAGGTTCTGGAAACGTCACCGGGCGCCTACGAGTGGCGGCGCTGAACTGCAACCGGCCGGCGCCGGCAGATGACCGCTTCGAGCAGCGGGAAGATGCGTGACCGCCTGCGGACCCGGCACCGCCGTACCCGCCGCCTCCGACACCGTCGTCATCACGGCCGACCTCACGACCCTGGTGAGACGGTCCCGCCCTCACACATGGCGGGACGGCCGATTCCCCGCGCCGAGGGCATGGGCGCCGTGCCAGGTGTACTGAGAGTGGAGCAAGCGGTCGCCGACTCGGCGTGCGGGGGCGGCACATACCCTCAAGGCCCTGATCGTTCGCGCTTGGAGAACTCGCATGAGCTTGAATCCGGTGCCCGTCGACCGCGCCCCGGCCGCCGGGGCTGTCCTGCTGACCGGCATCCCGGGGAGTGGGAAGTCCACGGTGGCAGCCGCCCTGGCCGCCACGCTCCGGATGTCGGCCCATATCGAGGTGGATGCACTCCAGGAGATGATCGTCAGCGGTGGGCAGTGGCCCTCGCCGGCCGCGAACCCGGAGGCCGACCGGCAGATTTTCCTGCGGGCCCGCAACGCGTGCCTCCTGGCGGGCAGTTTCGCGCGGGCCGGTTTCACACCGGTCCTCGATGATGTCGTGGTCCGCCGTTCTCACCTTGACTTCTACCGCACGACGCTGGCGGCCGTGCCACTCCATATCGTCGTCCTGGCTCCCGGCCCGGCGGAGGCGTGGCGGCGCAACCAGGCGCGGGAGAAGGCCCTGGCCACCGACTGGTCGCCGCTGGACGAAGCGATGCGCTCCGAGCTCGCGCAGCAGGGGACCTGGATCGACAACGCCGCGCAGACGGTCGACGAGACGGTCGAAGCGATCCTGTCCGTGACCGGTCTGGCGTCGAGCCCCGCAGTCGATCCCGGTCACGCCCCGGTCGTAGGTGCCGCGTCCTCCGCACCGTAGACGGGCACGGAGAGTTGAGGACGGACGGTCCACTCGATCCAGGCCCCCCGGTGACTCAGCGAGAAGCCGCAGGGTTCGCCGCGATGGAGCGCGCCGACGGCACCGACGCATCCACCTCCGTCGACCCAACTCAGCGCCCGATGCCGCTCCATGGGCGGCAGATCAGCGGCCAGCGCCCGCACGTTGAGCCGGATGAAGCGGATCGCCTCGGCGGGGTCGAGCGCCATGTGCCGGGACACCTCGGTGATCTCGTCGGCCTCCATCGTGCGGTAGGTGACCCGCTCGCACCGGAACACGCGCGCTGCGGAGGGTACGGGTTGTTGCTCGCGCACAGAACTCCTCCTGGCGCCGCATCGGGACCGCCCCGCACCTGCGGCCGGCGTGACGAGCGGCAGGTGCGGGACGACCCTTCGGAACTCCGTTCAACTGGCGCAGAATTGACCGGAGTTGGGCACTCCAGGCACGACTCACCGGGGAGCCGGGCCGGCTGGAGGCACCACCCGAAGCTAGCGTTTTAAGCGAGCCCGTTTCAAGCGTTTGACGTCTAACGAGTGAGGTGTAGATAGTCGACACGTGCAGCCCGACCAGCTAATCCAAGCCCCCCGGACACACCAAGGGCGGCCCCCACCTGCGCCGATGGGAGCCGCCCGAAGCGAAAGCACTAGAGATCAGGCCAGATCGTCGAACTCGCCTTCCTTGGCGCCACCGAGGAAGGCGCGGAGCTTGGCACGGGTCGTACGGATGATCACACCCGGGTTGTCGCTCTCGCGCATCAGGATCTCGCCACCGTGCTCGGCCAGCTCAAGGCAGTTGTCACCATCGGCATCGGCCGACCTGGATGACTTACGCCACTGAATTTCCATCATTCTCATGCCCTCACATGCGCTCTGTGACTTCCTTGATGAAGTCTCTCGAACTATGCGAATCGAGCGATCGCCCTTCTGTTCGGTCGAGCACCGCCCGAAATTCACCGGAGCCGCGCCGCTGCGTCGACGAACCCCGAAACCAGCAGGACATCCGTCGACGCGGCATCAAGCTGCGGAGCTGGACTGCAATCTCAGCGGGTCGAACTGCGGAGCCCAGGAGGCCGCCCGAGGCAGGAGCGCGACAGCTCAGGCCAGATCGTCGAACTCGCCCTCCTTGGCGCCACCGAGGAAGGCACGGAGCTTGGCACGGGTCGTACGGATGACCACGCCCGGGTTGTCGCTCTCGCGCATCAGGATCTCGCCACCGTGCTCGGCCAGCTCAAGGCAGTTATTGCCCTCGCCATCCGATGACTTCGACGACTTTCGCCACTGGATTTCTATTGTTCTCACGCCTTCATACTTGTAGTGCGATGGTACGAATGAAGTCCCGCGTCTTCTCCGGATCGAGAGAACGCTCTTCGGTCCGGTTCAGAGCGACCCGCCAGTTCTCAAGGACTGTCTCGGCATCCAGGAACTTCGGTCCGGTCGCGGTGTCCATCTGCACAGTGTCGAGCTGCGACACGGGACCGTAGAGGTATTGTGCCGAACTGTTGGCGCGCGGGAAACCGCCCGCCGCGAACGGGATCGCGCGAATGACGACGTTGTCCCGCTCCGACTGCAGCAGCAGATAGTCGAGTTGGCTGCGTGCAATGGCGGAGCCGCCGTAGACCATCCGCAGTGCGGCCTCGTGGACCAGGAACACACAACGGGGCTGATCCACCCGATCGAGCACGTCCCGGCGCTTCAGCCGATGGGAAAGCAGGCGCCGTTGACGCGCCGGGCTGGACGGCGGGACAGTCTCCGCGAACACGGCCCGCGCGTAGTCCTCGGTCTGAAGCAGCCCAGGAATGTGCATGATCTCGACCGACCTGAAGCCGGCGGCGTGATACTCCAGTTCGGCCAGGTCGAGGGCGTCGCCGACGAATTCGCCCCGGTAGTCTTCCCACCAGCCGTTTATGCGCTCCCGCGCCATCTCCGCGAGCGCATCGATGTACGCGTCGTCGGAGCACCCGTAGTGCTCCGCCCATGTGCGCACCCGCTCCGTGCTGACGCCGAACCGTCCGGACTCGATGTTGCTCACCGTGGTGCGGTCCGTGCTGAGCATCGCACCCGCTTCCGTGAGCGAAAGCCCCGTGCGCTCCCGCATCTTGCGCATCTCGGCACCCAGTCGACGCTGGCGCACCGTGGGCGCCTTCCTTGATGGCATCACATTCTCCTCTCCCCGGGTCAGTGTGGCCCCGTTACCCATCGAGCCGCACATCGTTCATGACATTACACAAACGCGTCCAACACGTGAGGTGCATCGGCTATGGTCGCCACACCGCCGCGCCACACGTCGACAGACCGAAGTGCAGCCGTACACAGGCATGTTGACCAGTTCCTGCATACGGCCATCGCCACGGACGACGAGCGACGCACCCGTTCGCACCGCACCCCACCGCGTTGGGAGAACGACATGACCCACGTCCACGCCACCGCTTACTCCACGCCACCGGTCCCACAGGGCGGCGAGATCTACCGGCTCGCCCTGCCGAACACGGCCGGCGCCGCGAAGCTCTCGCGTGACTTCATCGCGTCGCTGCTGACCGTCAGCAGACACCGCGGGCTGGTCGACGACGCGCGTCTGTGCGTCACGGAGGTGGTCACCAACGCCCACCGTCACACGCGTACGTCCCTGATCCGGGTCCGCGTGACCGTCCAGCGCAAGCTGGTCACCGTCTCCGTCGCGGACGACGACCACTGGGCCCTGCCCGAGCCACCGGCCTTCCGCGAGGTGCGCGAACAGGAGGGCGGGCGTGGGCTGTTGCTTGTGGAGCGGCTGGCGTCCGCTTGGGGGATGACCGTGCTGGGTGGCTGCTTCCCGTACCGGAAGGCGGTCTGGTTCACGCTCTCGCGGGCCGGTTCGGCGCCCTGAACGCGCCGGGAAAACGCGGAAGGGCGGTGGGCCCGCCGGCCCACCGCCCCGCTCACCCGCGTACGGGAGTTACTGGATGACCGTGATCCGGTCCGCCGCCGGCGGGGCCAGCGGTGCGGCGGCCGTGGAGTGGGCCGCCAGGTAGGCGTTGAAGACGTCCAGGTCGGACGGGCCGACCAGCTTGTTCGTGCCCTCGCCGAGGGCCGCGAAGCCGTCGCCGCCGCCCGCCAGGAACTCGTTCATCGCGACGCGGTAGGTCTTGGCCGGGTCGATCGCCTCACCGTTGAGCTTGATGGTGTCGGTGACCACGCGGGCCGCGCCCGTCTTCGTCATGTCCAGGGTGTACGTGAGGCCCTTGGAGACCTGGAGGATCTTCGGGCTGGCCTCGTTGGAGCCGCTGACCTGCTGCTGGAGCGCGGTGACCAGCTGGGCGCCGGTCAGGTCGACGACGTTCATCATGTTGGTGAAGGGCTGCACGGTGAAGGACTCGCCGTACGTCACCACCCCGTCGCCCTCGGCGCCGCTCGCCTTGTGCACCAGGTCCGCGCGGATGCCGCCCGGGTTCATGAAGGCGACGACCGCCCCGCCCTTGTCCGCAGGGGCCAGGCCCTCCAGCTGGGCGTCGGCGATCAGGTCGCCGAGCGGCTTCTCGGGGGCCGTGGAGCCGCGGCCGTTGATGTCGGCGGTGATGTAGCCCTGCGGCTTGTTGGAGATGGGTGCCGCGAGGGTGTTCCAGCGGGCGATCAGGGCCGTCATGTCATTGGCCTTGGGCTGGTCCCGGCTGACGACGTGGTTCGCCGACTTCGGGTTCTTGGCACCGGCCGACTTCACCGACGTACGGACGATGTCCTTGGTGCGGCGGTCGTACGTGAGCGTCGTGTCGGTGTAGAGCTTGCCGAAGGAGGACGCCGAGGTGACCATGCGCGGGTTGCCCGCCGGGTCCGGGATGGTGCACACGTACGCCTGGTGGGTGTGGCCCGTGACCAGGGCGTCGACCTTGGGCGTGATGCCCTTGGCGATGTCGGTGATCGGCCCGGAGATGCCGTCACCGGCGCCGGAGCTGTCGCAGTCGTAGTTGTACGAGGTGGAGGCGGGGGCCCCGCCCTCGTGGATCAGCGCGACGATGGACTTGACGCCCTGGCGGTCCAGCTCCTTGGCGTACTTGTTGATCGTCTCGATCTCGTCGTGGAACTTCAGTCCCTTGACGCCGTTGGCCGTGACGATGTTCGGCGTGCCCTCCAGGGTCACCCCGATGAAGCCGATCTTGACGCCGTTCTTCTTCCACACCGTGTACGGCTTGAGGATCGGCTTGCCGGACTTCTCGCTCGTCACGTTGGCGGCGAGGTAGGGGAAGTCGGCCCCCTTGAACTTCTTGTCCTTCTCGTAGCACCCCTCGACCGGGTGGCAGCCGCCGTTCTGGAGGCGGGCCAGCTCGGTGGCGCCCTCGTCGAACTCGTGGTTGCCGACGCTCGTCACATCGAGGTCGATCTTGTTGAGCGCCTCGATGGTCGGCTCGTCGTGGAAGAGACCGGACAGCAGCGGGCTCGCGCCCACCATGTCACCGCCGGCCGCGGTGATCGAGTACGGGTGCCCCTTGCGCGCGGTGCGCAGCGAGGAGGCGAGGTACTCGACGCCGCCGGCCGGGATCGCCTTGGTCGTGCCGTCGGCCTGCGTCTCGGTGACCGTGCCGGCCGAGCCGGCCGGCGGCTCCAGGTTCCCGTGCAGGTCGTTGAAGGACAGCAGCTGCACGTCGACGGTGCGGGGCTTGTGGTGCCCGTGCCCGTGCCCGTGTCCGTGGCCGTGGCCGTGGCGGTCCTGGGCGCCGGCCGGCATCGCGGCGACGAGCGCGCCGACGGTGGCGAGCCCGGCCGCGGCGGCGAGCACCCGCCGGGACGCGCGGTTCTTCTGCGGTGTCGCTGACATCGGTCCCCTTGTGAGTTCAGCGGAGGTTCGAAAGTGGTGACGAGTCTGGAGACTTCGTGCGCAGCCTAGGGTCAACGCGCGTAGCGCGACAGGTGTCGGCGGTTACGAACTGGTTGCCATGCGGTGGGAATGGCTTCAAACCGTCACATGTCATGCGTATGGCTCGCATATGGGGGCAGAGAAACCCCGGCACTCCTGTGCGACGCAAGGCTGTACGCCATGGACACAGGGCGGACGG
>NZ_ML123045.1:0-2682 GCF_003846175.1 Streptomyces sp. ADI95-17
GTAGCGCTCGGTGCTCTCGCGGTACAGCCAGGGGCCGTTCGCCCCGGAGAACGCCAGGACCACCGTCGTACCGATCGCCATCCGGCGGGTACGGAGGCTCGGACGGAACTTCATCGTTCACGGCTCCCAAGGGCGGCCTGCGGGGACTGTCCGGCGTCGGTCCGGCGCCGCCGCTTCTCGGCGCGGACGGTGTACCGCCAGCCGAGGACGGGCGCCGCGGTGATCAGCATCGCCATGGCGGCCCAGGTGAGCATCGCCGGATGGCCGTGGCCGAAGACGAAGGAGGCGGCGATGGAGCCGCCGAACACCAGCAGGAAGAAGAGGTGGATCCGGAAGGTGCCGAAGAGCGTGTCCGGGCTGCACGAGTCGCCCTTCGGCGTCACCACGAACGAGCTCTTGCGGCGCAGCACGGCATCCAGCAGCGAGCGTGCGTAGACCGGGGCGCAGAGCGCGGACATCATCATGCCGGCCAGACCGCCGGAGCCCTCGGGCTCGTGCGGCGAGACGTTGTGCCGGCGGTTCCAGGTGTACAGCCCGATCTGGAGCGCCGAGGCATTGCCGTACAGCATCATCCAGACGACCGGGTCGATCTGTACGCCCGAGGCGCCGATGCCCAGGAACAGGGCACAACTCAGTGCCGCGAGGATCCAGTTCAGCGCGGACATCGGGTAGAAGACGATCATCAGCGTGTAGTTGAGGAGCTTGCCCGGCGGGAGTGAGCAGAAGCCCTTCCAGTACTGCTTGAGGATCGTCTCGTACGTCCCGCGCGACCAGCGCAGCTGCTGGGTGAAGAAGTCCGTCCACGCGGTCGGGCCCTCGCCGACGGCCAGTACGTCCGGGGTGTAGACCGAGCGCCACTTGCGGCCGGTGCGCGGATTGCGGGCGCGGTGCATCTCGAATCCGGTCGCCATGTCCTCGGTGATCGAGTCGTACAGACCGCCGATCTGCCGGAGGGCCGAGATCCGCACCGCGTTGCTGGTGCCGACGAACATCGGGGCGCCGTAGCGGTTGCCCGCGCGCTGGATCAGCGCGTGGAAGAGGAACTGCTGGGACTCGGCGGCCTTGGTGACGAAGGTGTCGTAGTTGCCGTAGACCTGCGGGCCGATGACGAAGCCGATGTCCGGGTCGCGGAAGTAGCCGAGCATCCGCTCCAGGTAGTTGGGCAGCGGTACGTGGTCGGTGTCGACGGAGGCGAAGAACTCGTAGTCGCCGCCGTGCGCGTCGAGCCAGGCGTTGTAGTTGCCGTGCTTGGTCCTGGCGCGGTGCGGGCCCCGGTCCCGGTTCCAGTGCGCGACGCCCCTGCGGGAGAAGTGGTGCACCCCGAGCCGGGCGCAGACCTCCTTGACCGCCGGGTCGTCGCCCTCGTCGAGCAGCCAGACGTGCAGCGGTCCGCGGTGCCGGACACGGACCGCGGCCTCCAGGGTCCTCGTCACCATCTCCAGGGGCTCCTTGCCCGGGACGAAGGAGGTGAGGAAGGCGACCCTGGTGCCGGTCTCCGGGACGACCGGGACCGGGTCGCGCGCGACCAGCGTGGCGTGCGCGTTGGACAGGACGTTCAGTGTCCGGAAGAGCTCGATCAGGCCGATCGAGACCAGCATCACGATGTCCAGGACCAGCAGCGTGCCGTTCTTGAGGTCCGGGTCGCGCCGGGTCCAGTGGTCGGGCTGCATCAGCCAGACGAACAGGCCGATCGAGACGAGCGGTGCGGCACCCAGCAGGAGCGCCGCACGGATCCTGTGCGGTTCCTGTGAGAGCAGTGAGCGGTACTGCACCCGGTACGGCAGTCCGGTGCCGGGCCCGGTCAGTGGCCCGGCGAGCCGGCTGTAGTGCTCGTAGTCGTAACGCGGCAACGGCTCCTTCGGCTGCCGACGTTGTTCCCCCGGTATCGGCCGCGCCGGTATCCGGAGCAGGGCGGTCCGGGAAAGATCGTTGTTCTGCCGGGCGCCGGTCGGCGTCGACGTCATGGGTCATCCCCCTGCACGCATGGTCGGTGCGTGACTGATAGGTCGTCTCGGCCGCGGCGGTTCCCCGTCGGTCTCCGCGGACGACGTCAATGGCGGGCGGCCGTCCGCTCAGATACGGAACGTCGCCCTTCCGGCTGTCTCTGGCGCCCCCCTCGACACCAGTCCCCGAGCGGGGCCCCCACCCCGCGTTGCGGACAACCGGAACTTCCCCCTCTGCAGCCCCCAACTGCACGGCTCATCGGCCTGGTTGGAGCCGATGACCACTAGACAGGTTGTCCGACCCCGGTCCCGATCGCAAGGGTGAAACGAGTGGGTTACCAGTCATACGTACGATTTGTGGCCCCCTTGCGGAGGGGGTGTACGGAGGCGTACGGAAACGGACTTCGCGCCGTTGGGTGACCGTTCGGTGACTCTGTGGCATCTGTGCGAAGACTGTGCGCCGCCTGTGCGGGTAGTGGTTGAAGGTGGCGCTGTGGGCGGCGTCACGGGGGTGGAGGCCCGACGCGAGGCTTCGGTGCGGGAGGCTTCGGCGCGAGAGGTTCACGAACGAGCAAAGCCCCCTCACGCGTGGTGAGGGGGCTTTGACTCTGCGTGCGCCGCCAGGGACTCGAACCCCGGACCCGCTGATTAAGAGTCAGCTGCTCTAACCAACTGAGCTAGCGGCGCCTGCTGACCAGGAGAACTCTACCCGAAGGTGGGGGGTGCTCCTGACCATTTA
>NZ_ML123045.1:3011-143920 GCF_003846175.1 Streptomyces sp. ADI95-17
CTGTCCATCACGGCCTGTCGGATGGTCGTTTTTTCACTTCTGTCCGTCAAAATGCGATATGTCAGGAGAGTTGAGACACTGGCGCCCGTGCAGATGCGCCCAAAGATCTTGACGAGTGCGGAGGGGAATCGCATGACTGTGCCGGCTTTCGAGGAGTACGTGCCCGCCATCGACTGCATCTGTGCGGGGTGCGCCGCGCAGCGGCGGACCGCCGCCAGTGCACCGCCCGTGCGGTACGGAGGTCATCCGGCCGCACACGGCGCCCGCCGCGCACTGGTGCTGGTCACCGCGGCCGGCGTGGTGCTGGGCAGCGGCGCCGTCGAGGCGGCGAGCGCGGCGGGAGCGACGGGCGACCGGGCGGCGGAGGCGGCCGGAGCCGTCCGGGCCGACGCGGACGGGGACAGCCCGCAGGGCGGCCCCGGACCACTGCAGGGCGGTGGCGCCTCGGGCCCGCCCTCGTCCACGACCACCACGCCCAAGCTGCGCAAGAGCAGCCGGGCCGACATCATCAACCGCGCGAAGAAGTGGGTGTCCGCGCAGGTCCCGTACAGCATGACCAAGTACTGGCCGGACGGCTATCGGCAGGACTGCTCCGGCTTCGTCTCGATGGCCTGGAACCTGCCCGGCAACGAATGGACCGGCAGCCTCGCCGCGTTCGGCACGCGGATCGCGCGGGAGGAGCTCCAGCCCGGCGACATCCTGCTCTTCCACAACCCGGCCGACCCCTCGAAGGGCTCGCACGTCACGATCTTCGGCGGCTGGACCGACTACACGCACACCCACTACAAGGCGTACGAGCAGACGAAGCCGCACACCCGCAAGAAGACGACGCCCATGGCGTACTGGACCAACTCCGGCAACTACGTCGCCTACCGCTACAAGGGGCTCAGCGGCGGAAGTGCCGGCAGCGGCTCGTCGGTGACGGGGTTCCCGGGCGCCGGGAAGTTCGGCCCCGGCGCCAGTAACGCCTACGTCACCCGGCTCGGCAGGATGCTCGTGGAGCGGGGCGGCAAGCGCTTCTACAGGGTCGGCCCCGGGCCGGGCTGGGGCGAGGCCGACCGGCTGGCGACCCGGGCGTTCCAGAAGGCCCAGGGCTGGAAGGGCAAGGAGGCGGACGGCATCCCCGGCCCCGACACCTGGCGGCTCCTGGTGAACGGAACCGGCCATGACATCCCCGGCACCGGAAAGGGGAGCGGGGGCGGAAGCGGAACGGGGGCCGGCCACGGCGACTCGAACCCGGATTCGAAGTTCCCCGGGCGGGGCTATTTCCGGCCCGGTCAGTCCAACAGCCATGTCGACAGGCTCGGCAGGCAGTTGGTGAAGAAGGGCTTCGGCAAGTACTACACCTCGGGGCCCGGACCCCGGTGGACCGAGGCGGACCGGCGCAATGTCGAGGCCTTCCAACGGGCTCAGGGCTGGCGGGGCGGAGCGGCCGACGGCTACCCCGGTCCGGAGACCTGGCGGCGACTCTTCGGGTGACACGACGGACATGACGGAGGCGGGTATGCGATCCACGGTGTCGGACAGCTCCGGATCCCCGGAGAACGGGCGACGGGAGAAGGAGCGGGAACCGTTCGGGGCGGCCGGCCCGGACGGGCCCGCCGGGGCGGCGGTTCCGGGAGACGGCGCGGCTCCGGAGCCGGGACCGGCCGCCGGGGCGGAGCCAGGGCCGGACTCCGTGGTCGACCTGGTGCTGGACCTGGTCCCGGGCGAGGACCGGGATCCGGCGCTGGGCGCGACATCGGCCTCGGTGTCGGTCCCGGCCGCGGCGACGGTCGGCGTGCCGGTGCCGGTGCCGGCGCCGGTCGTCGCCCCCGTCCCGGTCGTGGCGGGGAACCGCGTGGAAGTGGCGGGGAGCCGCGCGGACCCGGCGGGGAGCCGCGCGGACCCGGCCGGGAGCCGCGCGGAGGTGGCCGGGAGTCGCGCGGACCCGGTCGCCGACGCCCCGTCCCCGTCGCCGCCCCGGCACCGCGTGGCTCCCGACACCGTCTTCGACTCGCTCCCCGTCTCCGGCGACGGCGGCGAACAGCCCGGCGAATCACTGTGGGGGACCGGGCGGCACCACGCGGTCATCGCCAACGAGCAGACCGCCACCATCCCGGTGCACCTGCTCTTCCGCGAGGACGCCGAGCGCGCCGACGCCGCCGCGCTGCCCGCCGGTGTGCTGCGGCGCGGAGCCGGTGGCGACCAGCCGCAGGCGGGGGTGCGGCGGCCGCCCGTGCCGAGGGGGCCGCAGGTCCGGCCCTCGACCCGGCCGGCACCGGTCGCCGATCCACGGCTCACCGAGCGGCCGGGGCCCGCGCTCCCGGGCTGGCTGGCGCTGCTCGCCGGGCTGTTGGGGGTCGCCGCCGGTGGCGTGGTGCTCTGGCGGATCGGCGCGCTGCCCGCCGCCGCGCTCGCCCGGTTCGGGATCGGCTCGCGGCCGTACGACGGGATCGGCCTCGGCGCCTGGGCGGCGCTCGCCGGGCTGGTCTCGGTGGTGCTCTTCGCGCTCGGTGGCCTGAGCCGCGGACGGGTGGGATACGCCTGGGTACTGACGCTGTTCGGCGAGTACCGGGGGAGCGTGCGGCGGACCGGGCTGATGTGGATCAGCCCCCTGCTGCTGCGCCGCCGGGTCGACGTACGCCTGCGGCACTGGCGCAGCGAACCGCTCCCCGCCGTGGACGCCAACGGCACGGCGCTGCGCGTCGTCGTCCTCGTGGTGTGGCGGATCAAGGACACCGTGCGGGCGGCGCTCGGGGTCGCCGACCACGAGGAGTATCTGCGCGAACAGGTCGAGGCGGCGATGGCCCGGGTCCTGTCGCAATTGCCCGCCGATGCCTTCCACGAGGACGCGCACACCCTGCGCAACGCCGAGGCGGTCGGCGACGCGCTGACCCGGATGCTGAAGGCGGACTGCGAGCCGGTCGGCATCGAGGTGTACTCGGCCCAGCCGACCGGGATCGAGTACGCGCCGGAAGTCGCCGCGGCGATGCAGCGCCGCCGGATCGCCGCCATCGACGCCAAGCACCGCGACAGCGTGCTGACTTCGGTGGTCGACGCGGTCGACGACACGGTCAACCGGCTGACCGCGCGGGGCATCGTGGAGCTGGACGACTACGAACGGAAGTCCCTGGTCAAGGACTTGACGGTGGCCTTCTACACCGGACGCAGCGGTGGGGAGGGCGCCTGAGAGCCCCGGGGGAGGCCGCGCGGCCAAGCGGAATCCAACTCTCATTGGTCTGGACATGTTCATATCCCGTCAATAATCTAAGTCTTGGTCTAGACCGCAAAACACGCGCGCAGCACGGCTCATGGAACCTCCCCCACGTTCTTGAGGAGCGACAGCAATGCGTAAAAGGGCAAGCGCGGCCGTGGTCGGCCTGGCCATCGCGGGCGTCTCGATGTTCGCGACCAGCAGCGCCAGCAGCCACGGCTACACCGACAACCCCATCAGTCGTCAGAAGCTCTGTGCCAACGGCACGGTGACGGGCTGCGGCAACATCCAGTGGGAGCCGCAGAGCGTCGAGGGCCCGAAGGGCTTCCCGGCGGCGGGCCCGGCCGACGGCAAGATCTGTTCCGGCGGTCACGGCGAATTCGCCCAGCTCGACGACCCGCGCGGCGGCAACTGGCCCGCCACGAACGTGACCGCTGGTCAGGGCTTCAGCTTCCGCTGGCAGTTCACCGCACGGCACGCCACCTCGGACTTCCGCTACTACATCACCAAGGACGGCTGGGACCCCACCAAGCCGCTCACCAGGGCAGACCTGGAGTCGCAGCCCTTCATGACGGTGCCGTACGGCGGCAAGCAGCCCCCGGCGACCCTGACCCAGCAGGGCACCATCCCCACCCAGAAGAGCGGGAAGCACATCATCCTGAGTGTCTGGAACGTCGCCGACACGGCGAACGCGTTCTACGCCTGCTCCGATGTTCAGTTCTGACGTCTAGTCAGTTACCGTGCGGCGCCATGAGGAGCGCAGGCACCGTCGCGGAGCTCGTACAGCGCCAATGGGGCGACCACCGGCCCGGACTGAGGTACCAGGACACCGTCCTCAGTCATCACGAGGTCGCCTCGGGCGCTGCCGTACGGGCCGCGCTCCTGGCGGATCTGCTGTCGGCGGGCGGCGAACCGCACCTCGGGGTGCTGCTGGACAACACCCCTGAATTTCCACTCTGGTTGAGCGCGGCGGCCCTGGCCGGGGCCGCCGTGGCCGGGATCAACCCGACCCGGCGCGGCGCCGAACTGGCCCGCGACATCCTGCACACCGACTGCCGGGTCCTGGTCACCGAACGCACCCACCTGCCGCTGCTCGACGGCCTGGACCTCCCGGGTGTGCGGATGCTGGTGACCGACACCGACGCGTACGCCGGACTCCTCGCCCCGTACGCCGGAGCCGAACCCGGCGACACGGCCCGCAAGGGCGTGGGACCCGCGACCCGGTTGCTGCTCTACTTCACCTCCGGATCGACCGGCGCGCCCAAGGCCGCGATCTGCACCCAGGGGCGGCTGGCGACGGCCGGACAGTCGCTCGTCGACCACTTCGGCGTCCGGCGCGAGGACGTCCACTACATCTGCATGCCGATGTTCCACGGCAACGCGGTGATCGCCGACTGGGCGCCCGCACTGGCCGGCGGGGCCGCCGTCGCGCTGCGCCGCCGCTTCTCCGCCTCGGGATTCCTCGACGACGTACGGGCGCACGGGGCGACGTACTTCACCTATGTCGGCCGTGCCGTGCAGTACCTGCTGGCCACCCCCGAGCGCCCGGACGACCGCGAGCACCCGCTGCGGCTCGGCTTCGGCACCGAGGCCGGGGCGGTGGACGCGGCCCGGTTCCGGGAGCGGTTCGGGGTGCGGCTGGTCGAGGGCTACGGCTCCTCCGAGGGCGGCGCGGCGATCCAGCGGACCCCGGACACCCCGGAGCGGGCGATCGGGAGGGCGTCGGACCGGGACGATCTCGCGGTGGTGGACCCGCAGACCGGCGAGGAACGGCCCGCCGCCGTCTTCGACGGGGCGGGTCGGCTGACCAACGGGGCGGAGGCGATCGGGGAGCTGGTCAACCGGGGGCGCACGCCCTTCGAGGGCTACTGGCGCAACGAGGAGGCGGAGGCCCAGCGGGTGCGCGGCGGCTGGTACTGGACCGGGGACCTCTTCTTCCGGGACGCCGGGGGATTCCTCTACTTCGCGGGCCGTACCGACGACCGGCTGCGGGTCGACAGCGAGAACCTGGCCGCCGCGATGATCGAGAACATCCTGGCCCGCTGGACGGAAGCGGCGGCCGTGGCGGTGTACGCGGTGCCGGACCCGGTCGCCGGCGACCAGGTGATGGCGGCGCTGGCCCTGCGGGAGGGGGCCGCCTTCGACCCGTCCGCCTTCGCCGCGTTCCTCGCCGCGCAGCCGGACCTGGGTACGAAGATGGCCCCCGCCTTCGTACGGATCGTCCCGGCGATGCCGGTGACGGCGACCAACAAGGTGCACCGGGTGCGGCTGCGCCGGGAGGGGTTCTGGCACGGCGGATCCGTGTGGCGCCGGGGGCCGGGCGGCACGTACGCCCCGCTCGACGACGGGCTGCTGACGGCGCTGCTGGGCGAGTACGAGGCGCACGGGCATCCCGCGCCCGGATCGCGCTAACTCGTCAGCGCCGGCTCGGTCGGCGCCGCGGTCCTGGTGTCCGCCGCCCCCGGGATCCTCCGCAGCAGCACCGCGGCCAGCACCGCTCCGGCCAGCAGCAGCGCCGCTCCCGTGACCGAGGCGTACTGCATGCTGTGCACGAAGGCCTCGCGTCCGACCGCGATCAGCGAACCGTCCCCCGTGGCCACCGCACCGGCGAGGGTCTTGCGGGCGGCCTCCGGGGCGGAGCCCGGCATGTCCGCGGTGTAGATCGCGGTGGCCACCGCGCCCAGCAGGGCCATCCCCATCGCACCGCCGAACTCCTGGCCGGTCTCCAGCAGCGAGGCCGCCGAACTCGCCTTCTCCGGCGGGGCCGTGGACAGCGCCAGGTCCGACACCAGCGCCATCACGGTGACGATGCCGGAGCTCATCACGGCGCAGCCGCCGAGCAGCAGCCACAGGGAGTCCGTACCGGCCAGGGCCAGGATCGCGAATCCGGCGGCGGCGATGACGAACCCGGCGCAGATGACCCGGGCACGGTCGGTCCGCTGGGCGATCGCGGTGGCCGTCGGGGCCGCCGCGCCCACCGCCAGGGACGGTGCCAGGCTCCACAGCGCGGCCTCCATCGTGCTCATCCCGAGCACCGACTGGAGGTACTGCGTGGTGAAGAACGAGGAGCCCATCATGGCGAACGCGGCCAGCGCGTTCAGCCCGATCCCGGCGGCGAAGCCGCGGTGGCGGAACAGCTCCCGGCCGATCATCGCGTCGGCACGGCCGCGCTGGCGGCGGACGAAGAACAGCCCGACGACCAGCCCCGCGGCGATGATCAGCGCGTTCTTCGCGTCGAGCCCATGGGCGGCGCTCTCCTTGACGCCGTAGACGACCGGCAGCACGGCCCCCATCGACAGCGGCACGCTCAGGAAGTCGAACCGTCCGGGGTTCGGGTCCTTGAACTCCGGGACCAGCACCGGCACCAGGACCAGCAGCAGCACCATGGCCGGCACATTGATCAGGAAGACCGAGCCCCACCAGAAGTGCTCCAGCATGACCCCGCTGAGCACCGAGCCGAGCGCGATGCCGCCCGCCATGGCACCCGACCAGATCCCCACGGCCCGGCCGCGCTGCCGTTCGTCGCGGAACATGTTCCGTACCAGCCCCATGGTCGACGGCATCAGCGTCGCCCCGCCGACCCCGAGCAGGGCGCGGGCCCCGATCAGCATCTCGGGGCTGTCGGCGTACGCGGCGGCGACGGACGCGGCACTGAACGCGAAGGCGCCGAGGAGCAAAAGCTTGCGACGGCCGATGCGGTCGCCGAGCGAGCCCATCGTGATGAGCAGGCCGGCCAGGGCGAAGGCGTACACATCGAAGATCCAGAGCTGCTGGGTGGCGCTGGGGGCGAGGTCCCGGTCGATGGACGGGATCGCGAAGAAGAGGACGGAGATGTCCATCGAGACGAGGAGGAGGGGCAGCAGGAGGACCACGAAGGCGGTCCATTCCCGGCGGCCGGCGAGGTCGCCGCGTTCGGCGGTGGTGCTCGTAGCGTTCGTCATGCCAGGAAATGTACGAGCGTTTAAAACGCTTGTCTAGTACGGATGTGTAAAACGTTCGTACATCTCCGCGGGCAGCAAAAAACGCACTGGGCGGTTCACGTGTGTACGTGAACCGCCCAGTGCGTTGTCTGTGCGCCGCCAGGGACTCGAACCCCGGACCCGCTGATTAAGAGTCAGCTGCTCTAACCAACTGAGCTAGCGGCGCCTGCTGACTCGAAAATAATACCTGCTCCCGAAGGGTGCTGATGACACCCCCGTCCGGCGCCCCGCCGGACGGGGCAATACGCCTAGAGCGCCAGCGACAGGAGCACCGGAGCCGCCCGCCGGTTCAGTGTGTCCGCCGCCGAGCGCAGCCGGTGCGCGTCCTCGATCGGCAGCGACAGCGCCAGGCAGCCCGCCGACGATCCGGCCGTCAGCGGCACCGCCGCGCACACCGTGCCGACCGCGTACTCCTGGAGGTCGAGCACCGGGACCGTCGCCGGCTGGCTGTCCAGCTTGGAGAAGAGCACCTTCTCGTTGGTGATCGTCCGCGAGGTGAGCCGGGGAGTCTTGTGGCGCGAGATGTGGTCGCGGCGGCCGTTCTGGTCCAGCTGGGCCAGCAGACACTTGCCGACCGCCGAGGCGTGCGCCGCCGACCGGAAGTCCACCCACTCGTTGACCGCGGGGGTGAGCGGGCCGTCGGCGTACTGCGTGACCCGGATCTCGCCGTCGACGTACCGGCTGATGTAGACCGCCGCGCCGACCGAATCGCGCAGCTGCGCCAGGGTCTGCTGGAGCTTGGACTCCAGCGCCTGTCTGCGGGCCGGGCCGGAGCCGATGAGCAGGAGCGAGGCGCCGATCACATACGCGCCGTCGGTGACCTGCTCCACGTAACCCTCGCGGCGCAGCGTCAGCAGCAGGGAGGTGAGGTGCCCGATGGGCAGTCCCGTCTCCCGCGAGATCTGGGTGTCCGTCACGCCGTCGCCGTGCTTGGAGACCGTTTCGAGAACACGAAGGGCGTACTGCACCGAATGGAACGGTGCCGTCGGTTCGGGCTTCAACGCCACGGTTTCCCCCTACCAGGTTGTGACCGCAAGCTCTGACCTCACGATAGCCGCCAAGGCCCCTTTCCGGGGCGGCTGTTGGCGACTCGGCCGGGCGCCCCGGCCCGGTGAGCTGGGGCGCATCCGTCCGGCATATGCCAGCGTCATTGGCGTTGAACAAATGGTGAGGTCACAGCACTGCGTCGAGGAACTCGCGCGTACGTTCGTGCTCCGGGTCGGTGAAGATTTTTTCCGGCGGGCCGGATTCGATCACCTGCCCGGAGTCGAACATCAGTACCGTCTCCGAGACGTCACGGGCGAAATTCATCTCGTGGGTCACGCAGAGCATCGTGATGTCGGTGTTCCTGGCGATATCGCCCAGCAGCTCCAGCACCCCGGCCACCAGCTCCGGGTCGAGCGCCGACGTCACCTCGTCCAGCAGCAGGATCTCCGGCTCCATCGCCAGGGCGCGCGCGATGGCTACCCGCTGTTGCTGCCCCCCGGAGAGCTGGGAGGGATGGGCGTCGATCTTCGCGGAGAGCCCGACCAGGTCCAGCAGCTCCCGGGCGCGGGCCTCCGCCTCCTCGCGGTCCTTGCCCAGCACGTTGACCGGCGCCTCGGTGATGTTCTGCAGCACCTTCATGTTGGGGAAGAGATTGAACTGCTGGAAGACCATGCCGATCTTCTTCCGGGCCTCGCGCAGATGCTTCTCCGGCGCCGGCTTCAGCACCCCGGCAGGCGTCCTGACGTGGGACAGCGGACTGCCGTCCACCCAGATCACGCCGTCGCTGACCTTCTCCAGCGTCATCAGCAGCCGCAGGATGGTGGTCTTGCCCGAGCCGCTGGGCCCGATCAGGGTGATGTGCTCGCCGCGCCGCACCGAGAAGTTCAGCCCGTCGAGGACGACATGGTCGCCGTACCGCTTCACCACGTCGTCGAAGCGGACCAGCGGATGGCCGGTCTCCGGCGCGACGGCCGGCGCGGCGCCCGGTGCGGCGTCCGCGGGCGCCACGTCCGCCGTCTTCTGCAGGGGGAGGGGTTCAGTGGCCAAGACGCTTCTCCAGCTTTCTCATCAGCAGCGAGGTGGGGTAGCTCGCGACCAGGAAGACCAGGCCGGCGAGCGTGAACGCCTCGGTGTACGCGAAGTGGTCGGCGCCGTACTTACGGGCCTCGAAGACCATTTCCTGCACCGTGATCACGGCGAGGAACGGCGTCTCCTTGAACATCGAGATCGCGTAGTTGCCGAGGGCGGGCAGCACATTGCGCACCGCCTGCGGCAGGATCACGGCCTGCCAGGTCCGCCGGGGTCCGAGCGAGAGCGCCCGGCAGGCCTCCCACTGGCCCTTCGGCACACTGTCGATCCCGGCGCGGTACACCTCGGAGGTGTAGGCGGCGTAGTGGATGCCCAGCACCACGATGCCGATCGTCAGCGGCTCCACCGAGGTGAACAGGGCCGCCGCGCCGACCAGTTGGACGAGCAGCGGGGTGGACCGGACGAACTCCGTCACGGCCCGCACCGGCACCGTCACGAACCTGCTCGGGGCCCGGCCGGCGACCGCGACGGCCAGCCCCAGGACCGCGGCGACGAGTGTGCCGAGCACCGTCGCGAGCAGCGTGACCCGGAAGCCTTCGAGCAGCAGGGGCAGGGCGTCACCGGCCGCGTTCCAGTCGAAACCGTTCACCGGGCACCTCCCGGGACGGAGGCGACGGCCTCGGTGGCGCTGCGGCTGCGCAGCAGCGAACCCGCGCCGGTGGGCAGCCCGAGCCGCCGCTTGGCGCCCCGCTCCAGCAGGTTCATCAGCAGGGTCAGCGCGTACGCCAGCACGAAGTAGACGGCCAGCAGGGTCAGGTACGCGGTGAGCGTCTCACCGGTACGGTCGCGCAGCTGCTGGACCACGGTCATCAGGTCGGCCGCGGAGATCAGCCACAGCAGCGGGGTGCACTTCAGCAGCTGGATCAGCAGATTGGTGAAGGACGGGATCATCTGCACCCAGGCCTGCGGAAGGACCACCTTCCGCATCCGGTGCAGCGGCGACATGTTCAGCGCGACGGCCGCCTCGTACTGGCCGCGCGGCACGGAGCCGATCGCCCCGCGCACCACCTCGGCGCCGTACGCGCCGTAGTTGAGCCCGAAGGCGACGACGCCGCAGAGCAGCGGGTCCAGCTGATAGCCCGTCAGTGTAGGCATCGCGTAGTAGAGCCAGAACAGCTGGATGTACAGCGAGGTGCCGCGGAAGAACTCCACGACCACCCGCGAGGTGCCGCGCAGCACCAGCAGCCGGCTGATCGACATCAGACCGAGGACGAACGACAGCAGCAGCGCGGCCAGCGCGCCCAGCACGGTGGCTTCGAGGGTCACCCACAACCCCGAGCGCACCTGCGGGAGTTCGTCGAAGAAGGCGGAGAAGAAATCACTCATGCGGTGCGGTCCGTCCCTGTCAGCCCTTGCACAGATCGGCCGTCTTCAGCGTGGCCGGCGGGAGCTCGGTGGCGGAGAAGCCGTACTCCTGGAGCAGCGACACATAGCGGGACCGGTCCGAGACGATCTTCTTCAGCTCGCGGTTGAAGGCGTCCCGCAGGTCCTCGTTGCCCTTGCGGAAGACGGCGCCGCCGGGGCTGTACTGCTTGGTGCCGTCCAGCTCCGGCACGAACGGCTCGGTGACCTCGGTCTCCGGGTTGGTCTTCGCCAGCCAGCGCAGCGAGATGCCGGTGAGCAGGAACGCGTCGATCCGGCCGCCCTTGACGGCGTCGGCGCCGTCCTGCGGCTTCTGCAGCGTCTTGACCTTGTCGCCGGCGATGCCGGCGCTCTCGGCGTACTTGCCCTCGACGGCGCCCGACATGACGCCGACGGTGATCCCGGCGGCCTTCGCGGACGCCAGGTCGGTGACCTTCTTCGGGTTGCCCTTCTTCACCATCAGCGCGGTCGGCGAGATGAACTCGGGCTCGGAGAACAGGGCGTTGGCGCAGCGTTCGGGTGTGATCGCCATTCCGGCGCTGACCACGTCGTACTTGCCCGCCTGGAGCCCGGGGATCAGACCGTCCCACTCGGAGAGGGTGGGCTTGAGCTCATCGACGCCGAGCGCCTTGAAGATCTCCCGGTGCAGCGTGGGCGCCTCGCCCTTGAGCTGCTTGCCCTCCAGGTAGCCGTACGGGGCCTCGTTGGCGTACGCGACCCGGACGAAGCCCTGCTTGCGGAGCTTTTCGAGCGCACCCGCACCGTCCGCGGAGCCGGCGGCGGTCTTGCTGCACGCGGAGAGCAGGCCGGGGACGACGAGCAGGCCGCCCACGGCCGCCGATCGGTTCAGGAAGCCCCGGCGGGACAGGTTCGGGAAGTCAGCCATGGTTCGCAATCTCCTGGAGGGATCGAACAGTCCGGACAGGGGAGGCGCCTGCCCGATCCCGGACGTCTATGCAGGGAGCGAGAGCATGTAATCGAAAGGTGGCCGGAATGTGACCTTCCCGAGTCCGGTCGGGGCCAGGCCGGGCCGGGCCGGGCCGGGCAGGGCAGGGACGGGCGTGGCCGGCTACTCGCCCGGCTGCTCGCCCGGTTCCCGTACGGGGACGTAACCGCGCTGCTTGTCCACCACGTTGGGCAGGGGCTCCCCGGCCGCCCAGAGTTCGTACATCGCCACGAACTGCTCGCTCAGGCGGTCCCGCCAGCCCGCCGTGTCGCCGCTCATGTGCGGCGACACGATCAGGTCCGGTACGTCCCACAGCGGGCTCTCCGGCCCCAGGGGTTCCCGCTCGAACACATCGAGCGCCGCGCCCGCGATCCAGCGCCTGCGCAGCGCTTCGGCCAGATCGTCCTCGACGACCAGCGGCCCGCGCCCCACATTGATGAAGCGGGCCGAGGGCTGCATCAGCCCGAAGAACCGGGCGTCGAACATGGCGCGGGTCGACCCGGTCAGCGGGGCCGCGCAGATCACCCAGTCGGCCAGGGCGGTCAGCCGGTCCAGGTCCTCGGTGCCGTGGATGGTGCGCCGCGCGGTGCGCCCCACCAGCGCCACCTGTACCCCCAGCGCGATCAGCAGCCTGGTGATCTCCCGCCCGATCGGGCCGGCGCCGACGACCACCGCGCGGCTGCCCGCGAGCCGGGTGCTCTCACGGTGGCGCCACTGCCGTCGTCGCTGGAGCTCCAGCGTGCCGGGGAGATCCTTCGCGAACGCCAGCACCAGTCCGGTCACGTACTCGGCGATGGGCCGCTCGAAGATGCCCCGGGCGTTGGTCACGACCGTGTCCGAGGCCGTCAGCTCCGGGCAGAGCAGCCGGTCCACCCCCGCGCTCGCGGTGTGCACCCAGGCCGGGCGCGGTCCCTTGCCGGGCCAGACCTTCCGTACCGCTTCGGAGGCGAAGTCCCACACCAGCAGCACATCGGCTTCCGGGAGCCGGGCGGCGAGTCCGGCCTCGTCCGTGTACCGGATGCGGGCCCGGCCGGTCAGCCGGCCGAGACGCGGCGACGGGTCGGTGTCCAGGACGAGCAGGGTGGGCTCTGGCATGAGAGACGGTCGCTCCGCTGCGTCTGGGGAGGTGCGGTGCGACCACGCTCGCACTCGCCTCCGGCCCCGTCAACAGGTCACAGCAGAGGTCACGACATATGGGGGAATACTTGGATGGAGCGGGGTGAAAGGTCGCAGCCGACGACCGGAAAGAGAACGGGAGCGCCGGACAGCGCCAGGAAGGCCGGACAGCGCCAGGAAGGCCGGACAGCAACAGGAAGGGCGGACATGACGACCGTCGGATTTCTCTACCCGGGCCACTTCGCGGAGGACGACTTCCCGCGGATGGAGATCCTGCTCGACGCCGTCCGGCTGGTGGTGAACCGCACCGAAGTCGACGACGACGCCTACCGGATCGACGCGCTGATCCGGACCGGCGCGCCCGAGCACCTGGCCGCCGGGGTGGAGGAGCTGCAACGCGCCGGCGTCGAGGCCGTCGTCTGGGCGAGCGGCGCCGGCAGCTTCCTGTACGGCTGGGAGGGCGCCCATGAACAGACCGCCGCCCTGGCCCGCGCGGCCGGTGTGCCCGCCTCCAGCACCTCGTTCGGCTTCGCCCACGCGGTGCGGGAGCTGGGTGCCGACCGGGTCGCCGTCGCCTCCACCTATCCCGAGCGGATCACCGCCCTGTTCGCCGAGTTCCTGCACGCCGCGGGCCTCGGCGTGGCCGTCACCCGGGCCGCCGGGCTCGAATCGGCCGCCGAGGCCGCCGCCTGGGACCTGGACCGGGTGAAGGAGCTGGCCGCCGCCGCCGACCGGCCGGAGGCGGACGTGGTGCTGCTGCCCGACACCGCACTGCACACCGCGGGGCACGAGGCGGAGCTGGAGGAGCTCCTCGGCAAACCGGTCCTCACCGGCAACCAGGTCACCGTCCGCGAGGGCCTCCGCCTGGCCCGCCGCCGCGCGTGGTCCCCGAGCCTGGGCAGGCTCTTCGCCGAACGGGAGGCGCCCCCGGCCCCGGTCGCCGCCTGGGGCGAGGGCCGGGAACGCGCACACAGCGGGAGGCGGGCCCTGCCCGGAGACGTACGGGAATAAGGCGTACGGGAATAACCGGAGACAACCTCCTGTTAGGCGCTTGAAGACACAGGACAGCAGGACAGCAGGACGTACGGGTCGGACGTACGAGCCCGACGCAGGCGCATCACCGAAAGAGGCCAGGACGTGGACGAGATTCGAGGCGACGAGATCCGTGGCAAGGCGGAGGGAACGGCCACCGTTCCGCTCTCCGTGCTGGACCTGGTGACCGTCGGGCAGGGCCGCACCGCCTCCCAGGCGCTGCGCACCTCCGTGGACATCGCGCGGCTCGCCGAGCGCCGCGGATTCCACCGCTACTGGGTGGCCGAGCACCACTCGATGCCCGGTGTCGCCTCCTCCTCGCCCGCCGTGATCCTGGCCCACCTCGCCGCGCACACCGAGCGCATCAGGCTCGGCTCCGGCGGCGTGATGCTGCCCAACCACGCACCGCTCGTCATCGCGGAACAGTTCGGCACCCTGGAGGCCATGGCCCCCGGCCGCATCGACCTCGGCCTCGGCCGCGCCCCCGGCACCGACGGCGCGACGGCGGCCGCCCTGCGCCGCAGCGACCGGCTGAACGAAGGGGCGGACGACTTCCCGCAGCAGCTCGCCGAGCTGACCCGGTTCCTGGACGACGACTTCCCCGACGGGCACCCCTACGCCCGTATCCACGCGGTCCCCGGCCCGGTCCAGGCCACGGCCGAGGGCGGCGTGCAGTCGCCGGCCCGCCCGCCGCTCTGGCTCCTCGGCTCCTCCGGCTTCAGCGCCCGGCTGGCCGGTGTGCTCGGTCTGCCCTTCGCCTTCGCCCACCACTTCTCGGCCCAGAACACGATCCCGGCGCTCGACCTGTACCGGGAGTCGTTCCGGCCGTCCGCGGTGCTCGACGCCCCGTACGCCCTGATCGGCGTCGCGGCCCTGGCCGCCGACGACGAACGCGAGGCCCGCCGCCAGGTGCTCTCCGGTGCCCTGTCCATGGTCCGGCTGCGCACCGGCCGCCCCGGTCTGGTCCCGACGCCCGAGGAGGCGGAGGCGTACGCCTTCAGCCCGATGGAGCGTGAGTTCGTCGACGGCTGGCTCACCAACATCGTCCACGGCACGGCGGACGAGGTCCGTACCGGCCTCGACGACCTGGCCAAGCGCACCGGCGCCGACGAGCTCATGATCACCGCCAACGCCCACGGCGGCGAGGCGAGGCTGCGCAGCTACGAACTGATCGCGGACGCGTACGGGCTGCCCACGGACTGATCCGGCTCGGGGGCCGTGACGCGCGTCGGCTCCGGTGGCGTCGGTGCGTCAGTGCGTCATCGGGCGGGCGCCGATCAGCTCGGCGATCCGCTCCGGGGCGACCGCGCGCGAGTACAGCCAGCCCTGCCCGGTGTCGCAGCCGATCCTGCGCAGCCGTTCCGCCTGGCCGGCCGTCTCCACGCACTCCGCGGTGACGGTCAGGCCCAGCCGGTGGGCCAGCTGCACCATCGCCTCGACGATCGTCTCGTCGGCCGGGGAGGGGTGGGCGCCGTCGTCGTAGCGGAAGCCGCGTACGAACGAACCGTCCAGCTTCAGCACCGAGACCGGCAGCCGGCTCAGATAGGCGAGGTTGGAGTAGCCGGTCCCGAAGTCGTCGATGGCGATCCGCACGCCCATCTCGCTGAGCGACTGGAGAGCCTGGATCGGCCGGCCCGCCGAACCCATCACCGCCGACTCGGTCAGCTCCAGCTGGAGCAGCGAGGGGTCCAAGCCGGTCTCGGCGAGGATCTCCGCGACATCGGTGACCAGGTCGGAGTCCCAGACCTGGCGTACGGCGACATTGACGCTGATGAACAACGGCGGATCGGCGGGGTGCTCCAGCTGCCAGCGCCGGGCCTGGCGGCAGGCGGACTGGAGCACCCACCGGCCGAGCTGGACGATCGAGCCGTCCTCCTCGGCGATCGCGACGAACCGATTCGGCGACAGCATGCCGAACTGCGGGTGGTTCCAGCGGACCAGGGCCTCCACCCCGCGCACGACCCCGTCGGCCATCCCGACCAGCGGCTGGTACTCGATGGTGAACTCGCCGCGCTCCACGGCGGGCCGCAGCGTGGACGAGAGCGTCTGCCGGGTCATCCGGTGGGCGTTGCGCTCCGGGTCGAAGACCGTCCAGCGGGCCTTGCCGTCCGCCTTCGCCCAGTACAGCGTGGTGTCGGCGGCCTGCATCAGACCGGTGGCCGAGGTGCCGGTCACGGCCCGTTCCACCACCCCGATCGAGGCGGAGACGGAGATCCGGTGCCCGGCCAGGTCGAAGGGCTGCTGGAGTGCGGCGAGCACCGTGCGGGCCAGGTCGGTGAGCTGCTGCGTGCCGGCCGAGTCCTCGACCAGGATCGCGAACTCGTCGCCGCCGAGGCGCGCCACGAGATGGGCGCCGTCACGGTGCGGGCCGTCCTGGGCCGCGCAGTCGGTGAGCCGGGCGGCGACGGCGGCGAGCAGCCGGTCGCCGATCCGGTGGCCCATCGTGTCGTTGACGGCCTTGAAGCCGTCCAGATCCAGGTAGCAGAGCCCGACCCGGCCGTGGCCGGAGGCGCCGTCGCCGTACGGCGGGGTCTCCAGGACGGCCGAGAGCCGTTCGAAGAACAGCGTCCGGTTGGGCAGCCGGGTCACCGGGTCGTGCATCTGGAGGTGGCGCAGTCGTTTCTGCAACTCGCGCCGGTCGCTGATGTCCGAGACGGAGAGCAGCATCCGGCGGGGCCCGGCGCCGTCGGATGCGCCGGCCTCCTGCTCGGGCATCGGCACGACGGTGACCTCGGCCCACAGTGCCCGCCCGTCGGGGTGCTTGAGCCGGTGGGTGCGGCGGAACCGTGAGCGCCGGCCGTGCAGCACCTCGCGGTACGCGTGCCAGGTGCGGCCGTCCGCCGCGAGGTCGAGCAGATCGGCCGCGGACTGGCTGGCCAGTGCCGCGGCGGGGCGGCCGAGCAGAACGCCGAGGGCCTCGTTGGCGGTGACGACCAGGCCCTCGTGATCGACGACGGCCATCGGCAGCGTGGCGGCCAGGAACGCGGCCCGGTAGCCGTACGGCTCGGATCCACCGGTCCCGGCGAGAGGCCACGCAGTGTGACGCTCCGTGGTCGCCGGTCCTGCGGAATGCCTGGGTGTGCCCGCCGTGGGCCCGGGCCCTTCGGGGGTTCCGCTCACCGTTCGCTCCCGCCGTGCAGTTCTGTCCTGAACAGGTGTGGCCGGACTGGCCCGCCGCGTGGATCGCCTGGGTCGGAGGCGGAAACCACGTGGGAAAGCCTGGTGAAGCATAGAGGCTGGTGCGTCGGCCGTTCCAGCGCCAGACCCTTCCACGCCCCGCGTGCGCCCCGCATGGGTCATTCGCGCATGGTTCCGATTTGCCCATAACCGATCATTTCCGAGTGATTACTTTTCCCCGTGATGCCTCGTTGATCGATTGTGACTTTCTGTGAGGGTTGGGGCCCCGGTCGGCCGCTGACTCGACTGGGGCAGCTCAACAGGACGAAAGCTTCGAACCAGCACAGGGTGAGTGGGTGACCGCAGCTCGCACCCGGAGGTGGATGTGCCGCGCCAGCGACGGACCGGGGGAGTGGAGAGACCGAGCCTGCGCGGTGTGGCCGCCGCCACGACCTCTCTCCTGGCGCTCGTCGCCACCTCCCTCGTCGCCGGGCCCGCCGTGGCCGCCACCGGAGAAGCGGGCCCCTGCGCCCTGCCCCGGACCGAGGCGCACCACTCGCTCGGCGTCAGCGACTGGAACGGTGCCTACCCCCGCCCCGACCACGCCCTCGACGCGGTCATGGTCTTCCTCTCCTTCCCGGACCACCGTCCCGCGGTCACCCCCGCCCAGCTCACCGCCGACTACTTCCCCGCCACCAGCCAGTTCTTCCGGCGCGCCTCGTACGGGAAGTTCGACCTGCGCCCGCACCCGATGCGGCAGTGGATCCAGATGCCGAAGACCTCCGACCAGTACGGCATACGACGCGACTGGGACAACGAGCGCCGCAGCAGCTATCTGCGCGACGCCGTCGCCACCGCCGACCCGAAGATCGACTTCTCCCGGTACGACATCGTCTATCTGATCGCCGACCCCGACGCCCCCGGCGTCGACTCCGATGCCACCAAGGTCGTCAACTTCGACCAGCCGCTGCGCGCCGACGGCACGGACATCCGCCGCGTCGTCACCGTCTTCGAACAGCACCCGCCGGACCACAACGTGCTGGCCCACGAGACCGGGCACGTCTTCGACCTGCCGGACCTCTACCACCGGCCGTCCGACGGCAAGGGCGACTGGGACACCTACGTCGGCGACTGGGACGTGATGGGCAGCCAGTTCGGACTCGCGCCGGACTTCTTCGGCTGGCACAAGTGGAAGCTGGGCTGGCTGGACCGCAGACAGGTGATCTGCGTCCAGAGCAGCCGGCACATCACCCTGGAACCGATGGCCGCCGTGCCCGAGCCCGGCGCCTCCATCGGCACCCGGCTCGCGGTGATCAGGACCGGCGAGAACAGCGCCGTGGCCATCGAGGCCCGCAGCGCCACCGGCAACGACAGCACGACGTGCACCGAGGGGGTCCTGCTCTACCGGGTGCGCAACGAAACCCCGTCCGGCGGCGGCCCGGTCGAGGTGCTCGACACCCACCCCCGCACCGACGCCTGCTGGGACCGCTCGGTCTACGCGCCGCTGGCGGACGCCCCGCTGCGGGTCGGCGAGACATACAGCATCCCCGGCGGGCGCACGAAGGTCGAGGTCGCCGACCGGACGCCGTCGGGCGCCTGGACCGTCCGGATCACCACCGGAACGTAGGGGCCCGCCCCGAGAACGAAGAAACCCCCTCGCTCTCGCGAGGGGGTTTCTCCCGTCTGTGCGCCGCCAGGGACTCGAACCCCGGACCCGCTGATTAAGAGTCAGCTGCTCTAACCAACTGAGCTAGCGGCGCCTGCTGACGTCGTAGACATTAGCATCCGGATCGGCGGTAGGAAAAATCGAATTCCTGGCCGCCGACGAGGGCGCAGACCTGGTCACCCGCACACAGGCCCAGAGCAGTACGTCGGGGCCCGGCAGCCAGGGGCTGCGGGTGTCGGGGGCGACCAGCCAGCGGGGGCCGGGCGTGGTGGAGGTGCAGGTCAGGGGCGGGACGGTCACCGCGTCCCCGGTGCCGTGGCAGAGCAGCGGCGGCACCTTGCTGTCACCGTCGACCCCGTCGTCGTGCCCGCGCGGGCCCATGGCGGCCCGGGGCTCGGGGCCGCCGCCCCACTCCTCCCAGTCGAGCAGCGAGGGGAGTCGCTGGGCGGTGCCGGGCGAGGCGAACAGCAGCATCCGGCCGCGGTGCGTGGCCACCGGCCCGGAGCCGGGGCCGTCGGACCACAGGTGCTCCAGCATCCGGCGCCCGAACAGAGTGGGCACGTTCACCACGTCGAAGGCCGACCCGCACGGCAGCACCCCGGGCGAGGAGGGGTGGGCCTCCCACTGGGCCAGGGTGCTGCGCGGATACGCGGCGGCGCCGGCCAGCCAGGCGGCACCGGCCGCCGTGACGTGTGCCGTCTGGTTCGTGGCCTGGTTCCGCAGAACGGCGAAGAGGTCGGCGCTCTGGTGGGCGTCGCCGTGGTGCAGGGTCGATTCGTCTGGCAGCCATGCGGTCATGCCGACATATCTACCGGGAGTGATCGAGCGGATTCCGAGAGTTGCCGGAAACCGGGACAGGTCAGGGTGAGGAGGAGTATCTTGCGCCCGGGCATATGCCAGCGGTTCTACCCGGAGTCAGGACCGGCCGGGCCGGGCGGCCCGGCCCCGGGTCCCTGCGGCTGTCAGGGGGCGGCACCGCCCAGCAGGCTCCGGCCGAACTCGACCATCTTCTTGGCGTAGTCCTCGGTCCACTGCGCACGCTGGGCGATGTCCGCGGTCGTGAGCCGGTCGAACCGGCGCGGATCGGCGAGCTGGGCGGCGGCGATCGCCTGGAACTCGACCGCACGGTCGGTCGCGGCACGGAACGCCAGGGACAGCTCGGTGGCGCGGGACAGCAACTCCTTCGGATCGTCCATCGACTCCAGATCGAAGAAGTGCTCGGGATCGGCGACGGCGGCCGACGGCTCGAAGAGCAGGGGCGCGGGGCGCAGCCGCTGCTGCTCGTTCCGCTCGGGTTGTGGCATGTGGTGTTTCCTCCTTGGACGGGCCCGATGGCCACCCTCCATTGTCCAACGTCCCGCAAGAGGGCCCGGAGGGACGGTCAGGGCGCCGGAGCAGGCGCGGCGGTCACGGGCGCCAGGTGACCCGGTGTTCCGCCAGATGCGCCAGCACCGAATGGTTCGCCTCCCAGCCGTCCGGGAACTTCACCGTGACGCCCAGCTGGACCGGCTCCGTGGACGGGTGCTCGTCCAGCAGTTCGGTGACGCCCGCCCGGCAGACCACGATGCAGGCGTGCCGGTGGCGCGAGGCCAGTACGCAGAGCCGGCCCGTCTCCAGGTGGAAGGCGGTGGCGTCCGGGCGGCCGGAGAGCGGGTGCAGCACCACCGTCACATCGAACTCGCGGCCCTGGAGCCGGTTCGCCGTGTCCACCGCGACGCCCGTCACCCCCAGCTCCGCGAGCGCCGCCCGTACCGCCGCGGCCTGGTCGCGGTGGGCGGTGCCGACCGCGACCCGGTCCGCCGTCACCGGGACCGGGTCCGGCGAGCGCTCGCTCGTCGCCGCGCCGCCCCGGTCCAGCAGCCGGCGCACCACCAGGGCCACCGCGCGTACCGCCTCCGGGTCGGTGCGCGGGGTGTGCCTGGCCGGGAGTTCGAGCAGGCCCCAGCCGGACTCCGCGGCCTCGTCCAGCACCCGGTCGGGGGCCGAGCCGTCGGACGCGACGCCGAACGACAGCCGCCGGTCGCCGTGGTCCGTACCGCTGCGGAACGGGGTGTACGGGTAGAACGCGTCCGAGACCAGCGGCGCGGCGGAGGCGGGCAGCCGCCACGACACCGGCAGCCGGTGCTGGGGCAGCCGGGGATTGTGCGCGAGGAGAGTGGAGACGGCGCTCGCGGACGGGTCGTACGAGAGCCCCGCCCACTGGTCCGCGCCGACGATCGAGAACGGGTCCAGCTGGCCGGGATCGCCGACGAACAGCGCCCGCTCGAAGAGCCCCGCGACGGCCAGCAGCGCGTCCGAACGCATCTGGTACGCCTCGTCCACGATCGCGTGGCCCCACGGCTCGACGTTCTTCACGTGCGCCCACTTCGCGGCCGTCGAGATGACCACGTCGAGCCCGGCGAGATCGCCGGCCTTCGCCGACTTCCGTACGTTGGCCAGGCCGTCCAGCACCTTGTCGTACGGGTCCGTGTCGTTGCTGTGCAGCCGGCCCACCGGAAGCTCCGGGTTCTTCTCGGCCAGCCGGACCACCAGGTCGTCGACCTGCGCGTTGGTCTGCGCGACCACCATCAACGGATGCCCGGCCGAAGCGAGTTCGAGCGCGGCGCGCACCACGAGCGTGGACTTGCCCGCGCCCGGCGGGGAGTCCACAACGATGCCGCGCGACGTACCGCCCAGGGTGTCGGCGAGGATCGCGTCGGTCGCCCGCGCGGCCTGGGCGCCCGGGTCGAATACGGCCGTCACAGCAGGTCCTCCGCGGTCACGGGATCGGGGTTCTCGGCATGCCCGGCGGCGGCGCCCGGCGGGCCGCCGTGTGTCCAGGGCGTCTCCTCCGGGTCCGGCAGCTTCGGGCCGCCGCGCTGATCGTGCTCGAAGAGCGTCCAGGCGATCCGGTCGCCCGGCTCGGGCACCGAACCCGGGGCCGGCTCCTTGCTCCGGCCCATCCGGTCGGTGATCCGCAGCACCAGCGGCGGCGCGCCCCCGTCCTCCGGCTCGGCGTACGCCACGAACTCGGCGGTCTGCGGCTTGCCGTCCAGCGAGCGGTACACCTTGGTGCGCTCGCCGAGATGCGGGCGCTCGTCCGTACGGACCGTGACCAGCGGGCGCGGCGAGGGGCGCTTCGACTCGCTGTACGCCATCACCACCTCCGTCACCTCACCGACGAACGCCTCACCTGCCAGCCGCCGCCCGGCCAGCACCAGCAGATCGTCCAGCGCCTCCTGGGCCTCCAGCTGGGCCTGCGCCGTCTCCCGCGAGGCCAGCTTCTGCGCCGCCGTCACCGCGTCGTCCCGGCGCGGCTGCGGCGGCTCCCCGGAACGCACCCGGTCCCGGTGACCGGTGAACGACCAGCGGTCCCTGGTCCAGCGGTCCTCGGACCTGGACCCCTCGGGGAGCTCCCTCAGCAGGTCGAGCCCCCGCCACACCGCGTCCCACGTCGGCCGCATCACGTCGGCCAGCAGCGCCCGGATCTCCCGCTCGGCGGCGGTCAGCTCGCCGAGCCGGGCATCGGCCGCCAGGCCGTCCTCGGCGGCCGCGAGCGAGGTGCGCGCCCGGTCGTACTTCTCGATGGCGGGCGCCAGCAGCCGGTTGTCGAACGCCGGGTCGGTGGCCGGACCGGCCGGCGGGCACAGCAGCTGCCCGCCGGCGTCCCGGTCCAGCTCCGCACGGAGCGCCGCCGCAGCCCCCGACTCGCCCGCCGGGGTGTCGATCCAGGCCAGCAGCGCGCCCAGATGCTGATCCTCCAGGCTGCTCTGCCCGGTCGCCCAGTGCCGGTTCAGCAGATCGGTCGCGGCGAGCAGCAGCGAGGAGCCGGGCACCCTGGCCCGCTCCCCGTAGTGCGTCAGCCAGCGGCCCAGCAGCGGAACCCGGGCCGGGGCGGGATACGGGGTGTCCGGATCGTCCTCCGCCGTACGCCGGAACCGCATCGAGCGGCCCAGCAGCCGCACGAACTCGATGCCCGCCCGGCTGGGCACGACCAGCTGCGGCGCGTCCGCGCACAGCTCGACCTCGACCTTGACCTTCTTGCCGGTCTCCGGATCGGTCTCGTTGCGCTCGGCCGGCTCGACGACGTCCTCGTACGCCTCGATGTGCGGCAGCACCGCCTCGGCCAGCTCGGCGAGGAACGCGAACCGCAGATCCCGGTCGCGCGGCTGCGAGACCGCCAGCAGCCGGGGCGCCTCCCGGTCCGTCCCGACCAGCGCGCCCAGCGGGGCGCCCGCCTCACCGGCCGTGGTCAGCGGGACCAGGACCAGCGGCCGGTCGGTGAGATGGCGGTGCCGGAACGTCGCCATCGGCTGCGCGAGGCCGCTCTCCACGGCCTCCAGCCGGGCCAGGGTGCTGATCAGCGACATGCCGGACCGCCCGCCAGCGCCTCGGCGCGCAGGTCCGCCGCGCGCCGCAGGGCCGCGACCGTCGGGTCCGCCGGGTCGCCCTCCTTGCCCGCGGCCGCCGCCAGCACCTCGCCCACCGTGGTCAGCCCGCCGAGCTCACCGCGCACACTCCGCCCCAGCGCCTCCACCGCACCGGCCGCACGGGCCTTCGCCCGGCAGTGGAAGGCCAGCTCGCAGGCGGCCAGGCACTCCGGGGCGTACGCCGCGCCGACCGCCTCCACCGCGGCGTCGAGCTGCGGCCGGGGGCACTCCGGATCGAAGGTGGTGCCCTCGGGCAGGGCCGCCGCGATGTCCTCGATCCGGGTCAGCCTGGTCAGCTGGCGGCGGGTGACCGCGCGCTGCTTGCGCACGTCGACGACCGAGGCCGTGGGCAGGTTGGAGAAGTCCTTCGGGCAGACCAGCAGCACCCGGTGGCCGACCTCGGCGCCCTCGGTCAGCTCCGCGATCCGCTCCAGCGCCAGCACATAGACGGCGGACTGCCGGGCCGCCGCGCCGACCTTCGCCGCGTCGGCCGAGCCGTCGACCATGGGGAAGGACTTGATCTCGACGACCGTCCACGTGCCGTCGGGGTGCACCACCACCGCGTCCGGCTCCAGATAGGCGGGGGAGCCCGCCACCTCCAGGGCCAGCGTCGGGTGGTCCAGCAGCGCCCAGCCGCCCGCCGCGGTCGCCTCCCGCAGCGCCAGCGCCGTACGCGCGGCGCGGCCCTCGGGGCCCGCCGCGGTCAGATCGGGCACCGAGACCTCGTCCGGCGCCGGGCCACCGCCGCCGAGGCGCTCGTACAGCAGCCGCATCAGCTCCGTACCGCCGTCGGCCTTGACCCTGGCCTCGAAGGCGTTGCCCCGGACGAGGGCGAACTGCGACTGGCCGAAGGGGGCGGGCGAACCGAGCGCCTCGGCCAGCGCGCCCTTGTCCACCCCGGCGCCGTCGAGCAGGGCGCGGCGCCGGCAGCCGGGGTTGGCGGCGAGGGCGGCCAGCGCGCGGGCGTCCAGCGGACGCGGTGGGACGGTCGGTCCCCGCAGCTCAGCGAGCCGCTGCCGGAGCGTCGTCGCCGGCCGTTCCCGCTCCTGCGCGGGCGCCGGGACCGGTCCGGGGTGCGCGACCGGCCGAGGTGTCTGCGTCGGCCGATGCCGCGGCATCGGTGGAGTCTGCGGAGGTGGTCCGCTGGCCAGGGATTCGCTCACCCGCGGAAGTCTTGCATCCGGCACTGACAATCGGGGACTTCGCTCCCGGGGCGATCCGCGGGAAGCGGGCGCCGACCCGGTCCCGGACCCGGTCCGCGAGACGCATCACGGGCCGGGCCAGCAGGGCTCCGACGCCCATCACGGCGGCGCCCGCGACCGCGTCGAGGAGGTAGTGGTTGGCCGTGCCCATCACCACGAACGTGGTGATCAGGGGGTAGGCGACGCCCGCGGCCCGGACGTACGGGTTCTTGCTGTGGCGCCACAGCAGGATTCCGCACCAGAGCGCCCAGCCGACGTGCAGGCTCGGCATCGCCGCGTACTGGTTGGTCATCCCGCCCATGCCGCGCGGGGCGCTGGCCTCCGTGCCCCACCAGCCGTACGAGCTGTACTGGGCCATCGTGTCGACGAAGCCGTACCGGGCCTCCAGCAGCCGGGGCGGGCAGGTCGGCAGCAGCGTGAAGCCGATCAGACCGAGCAGCGTGGAGGTCATCAGCCAGGTGCGGGCCCGGCGGTACACCTCCTGGCGGCGGCGGAAGAGCCAGATCAGGACGGCAGGGGTGACGAGGTAGTGCAGGGACGCGTACGCGAAGTCGGAGGGTATGCCTATCGAGGGGTGCGCGGTGAGCAGCCGGTTGAGCGGGTGTTCGAGGTTGATGTGGAGCGTCTGCTCCAGGCTCAGGATGCTCAGGCCGTGGTCGATGGCGGTGGACACGTCACCGCGCGCCACCAGCCGGCCCGCCGAGTAGGCCCCGTACACCAGGGCCAGCAGGGGCAGCTCGGTCCACCAACGGGGCCTCGGGCGCGGCACGGGTGCGGTGCTGGCATGCTGCATCCGGAAGCTCTCCATCATGTGTTCATGCGACCGACGGCGGGCGTTCAACCGTACGGTGTGGATCGGTCGGGGTTCCCCCGGGGTCCGTTCCGGGGCCCCGTGCGCGCAGAGATTTCTCCGCGCAGAGTGGGACGCCGGCCGGGCCCGGGAGGTTGCCTCGCGATCATGTGCGAGATGATGGGAAAACCGGATGATCCGCCGCGTCCCGATCTCCGGCCTCAGATTCTCAGTTCAGGGAGAGCCGTCATGGCACCGCGTATCCTGCTCGCCCGGCACGGCCAGACCGAATGGTCCGTCAAGGGCAATCACACCGGCAGGACGGACATCCCGCTGCTCGACACCGGCCGTGCGGGCGCGAAGCTCCTCGGCGAACGGCTGCGGCGCGGGCCGTGGGCGCAGCTGCCGGGCCTCGAAGTGCGCACCAGCCCGCTGGTACGCGCCAGGGAGACCTGCGAGATCGCGGGATTCGGGGACCGGGCCGAGCCGTGGGACGCGCTCATGGAGTGGGACTACGGGGCGTACGAGGGAATGACCCCGGCCGAGATCAAGGCGATCCGCCCGGACTGGTTCATCTGGCGCGACGGGGTGCCGGAGGGCGAGACCCTGGCCGAGCTGTCCGCCCGTGCCGACGAGATCGTGGCATGGGCCCGCTCCGCCGACCGCGATGTGCTGGTCTTCGCCCACGGCCACATCCTGCGGGCGCTGGGCGCGCGGTGGCTCGGCGAGGACGTGTCGTTCGCGGCGCGCGTCCGGCTCGATCCCACGTCGCTGTCGGTTCTGGGGTGGGCGTACGGCGCACCCGCGATCGAGCGCTGGAACGACACCGGCCACCTGGACCGGTAGGCCGCCGGGAGCCACGTGGCGGTCCGGCGCCGGAGCGACACCGGCCACCTGGACCGGCGGACCGGACGCGTCCTACGTCGCGGCCTTCGTCAGCTCCGCGTACCGCTCCAGGAAGTCCCGTACCTCCGCCACGCCCCGCTGCGGCATCAGCACCTCCGCCGCCCGGGCCAGCATCGCCCGGATGCGGGTCGACCGGACGCGGTCCAGCAGGTCCAGCACCTGATGGCCCGCCGTCGCCGCCTCCGCGGCCCGGCCCGCGCGGGCCAGGTCCCAGGTCAGCTCGGCCCGGTACAGCGCCAGGTTCCGGGTGAAGTGCGGGTCCTGGAGCCGGATGGCCCGCAGCGCGTGCCGGGCCGCCCGTGACCAGTCGCCCAGCGCCGACCAGCACTGCGCCTCCAGCATCTCCAGCTCCGCCTCCCGGAAGAAGCTCATCCACTCCGGATCGGCGTCGTGGGGCCCGCGCCCGAACGCGGTGTGCGCCCGGCCGATCGCCCGTTCGCAGCCGGTACGGTCCCCGAGCCCCGCCCGGCCTCCCGCCTCGCGCAGCGCGAGCAGGGCCAGCAGCCGGGGCGAGCCCAGCGGCTGCGCCGCCCGCTGCCCGGCCTCCGCCGCGCGCACGGACTCACGGGGCCGCCCGGTGTCCCGGGCAAGGAACGAGGTGTTGCAGAACGCGTGCGCCTCCAGCGCCGTGTCACCGGCCACCCGCGCCGTCGCGAGCGCCTCCGCGTAGTGCGAGCGGGCGTCCTCGAACCGGCTCGAGTCATGGGCCAGCCAGCCCACCGAGATGGCCAGTTCGCCCGCTCCGGCATGCAGCCGGTCGACGGTGGAGCGTCTGGTGGCCGTCCCGGAGTCGAGCAGCGCGTACGCCGCCCGCAGCGGGCCGGACGCCCTGCGGTACAGGCCGTCGCCGCCGTGCCGGTCGTCGAGCAGCCGGATCTGCCGCACCGCCTTCTCGACGGCGCCGACCTCTCTCTCGCCGACCCGGCGCGGGTCGGGCGGGGCGGCGGCCGCGGCGGATGTGCCGCCCGGACCCAGGGTCGCGGCCGCCATCGCGGTGGTGCCGCTCGTCATGAATACGCGACGCAGCACGTCGCTCTCCTCGTCGGTGTCGCTGTGGGGCACAGGGGGCGGTGGGGTTTCGGCAGTGGCCCGCGCCGCCCGGCCGCGCACGGTTTCGCGCGGCGAGAAGCCCAGGTCCGCCAGGGTCGTCCCGGGGAACATGTGCCGGAAGACCCGCTCGTACGCGTAGTTGGGGCAGCGGATCTCCCCGGACTCCACGCGTCCGATGTACCGGGCGTCGCACGCGACCTGCTCACCGATCTCGCGGGCGGATCTGCGTACCGCGGCAGCGAACTCCCCGGCGGAGCGCTGTCCGCGCAGCCGCCGGAAGGCGAGGTTGGGAACTGCCCCTGTCGACACCATGGACCGGAACCTCTCTTCCGCAGCCGGGGTTCCTGCTTCCGGTGTCCCGGCGGAGCAAGAACGTACCCGCTGTGACAGGTCACACACGGAGCGTTTGCCATCAAAGGCGGGCATCTCGCCCGCAATCCGCCATGAACTGCCACCCTTTGCGGCGGCGTGGCACCGTAGCCCTTGACGCAGTCGGCGCGTTGGTCCATGCGGAGACGGAAACCGGCTCCGCCCGGCGATGAGAGGAGAGGTCCCTTGTTGCATCCCGGCACGGAGACCGACGCACGGACGACTGCGACGACCCCGGCCGCGACGGGTGCCGCGGCACCCGCATCCACGGAGGACCACGGGGCCGTGCCCTGCGACCTGGTGACCGTCCCGGCCCGCCAGGGCCTGGAGGCCGTGGACATCCTGCGCCGGGACACCGAGCAGGACATCGGCCCGGTCCTGCACGACGGCACCTGCGACACCCTCGGCTTCCTCGTGCCGCCGGGGACCGCCGAGGCCTGGGACGTACCGGGCAGCGCCTGTACCCGGACCGCGGGCCGCGGGCTGCGCATCCCCGCCGAGCCGCCGGTCACCGGCAGCGGCTGGCTGCTGCCGCCCGAGGACGACGCCCCGGTCACCGACCCGGCCGTGCTGCGGGCCGCCCTCGACCAGGCGGCCCGGCTGATCGAGGCGGCCGACAGCTGCCGCTGACCGCCGGCTCCCCGGCCGCGCGCCCATAATGGGCAGGTGGGCGGGTTTCCCCGGCACGGCCGGTTCCACGCCGGTCCGGAGCGAAGAGCAGTGAGCAGGCACGAGCAGCGGTGGCACGTCGAGGAGGTTCGGGCGGGGGTGCGGGCGCCCGCAAGCGGTCCGACCGCAAGGCCGAGCACAGGACCGAACGCGGTGCCGGGCGCGCCGGGCGCAGGACGGAACCCCTCGCCGAACCGGTGGACGGCTCCCTCGCCGAGCTGGTGCCCGACCGGGAGCGGCCGCACGCCTGGACGCTGACGCTGGACGGCGCCCCGCAGTCCCATGTGGACCTGGACGACCCCACGTTCCTGTCCTTCGAGTACCAGCGCCGGATCGGCCACATCGCCGATCTCGTCGCACCCCCCGGACAGCCCCTGCACGTGGTGCACCTGGGCGGCGGCGCCTTCACGCTCGCCCGCTACATCGCCGCGACCCGGCCCCGCTCCACCCAGCAGGTCATCGAGGTGGACGCCGCCCTCGTCGAACTCGTACGCCGGGAACTGCCGTTGGACCCGCAGGCCAGGATCCGGGTCAGGGCCACCGACGCCCGCGCCGGGCTCGGGAAGATCCAGGACGGCTGGGCGGATCTCGTCATCGCCGACGTCTTCAGCGGGGCCCGTACCCCCGCACACCTCACCAGCACCGAATTCCTCGCCGAGGTCCGCAGGGTCCTGAAGCCCGGCGGGAGTTACGTCGCCAACCTCGCGGACGGGCCGCCGCTGACCCATCTGCGCGGCCAGATCGCCACCGCGGCCACCGTCTTCCCGGAACTGGCGCTCGCCGCCGACCCGACCGTGTGGCGCGGCCGCCGCTTCGGCAACGCCGTGCTGCTCGCCTCGGACCTGCCGCTGAAGGTCGCGGAACTGACCCGCCGGGTGGCGACCGATCCGCATCCCGGACGCGTCGAACACGGCCGGGCGCTGGCCGACTTCACCGGCGGCGCGGCCGCGGTGAACGACGCGGACGCCAGGCCGTCCCCGGCACCGCCCCCCTCGGCCTTCGGCTGAGCGGCCGCACGAGTTCACCGTAACCGGCACATCCTGCACCATCGGGCCGCCCGCCGTCGCGTTACCCCCGCGGCCGGCACCGCCCGGCCCCGGATGGCGTACGGTGCCGCCCATGGCAAGTGTGCTCGTGGTCGAGGACGACCAGTTCGTACGTTCCGCCCTCATCCGGCACCTGACCGAGGCGTCCCATACGGTGCGGAGCGTGGGCACCGCGCTCGAAGCGCTGCGCGAGGTCGCCCACTTCCGCTTCGACGTGGTCATCCTCGACCTCGGCCTGCCCGACCTCGACGGCGCCGAGGCGCTGAAGATGCTCCGGGGCATCACCGACGTACCGGTGATCATCGCCACCGCGCGGGACGACGAGAGCGAGATCGTCCGGCTGCTCAACGACGGCGCCGACGACTACCTGACCAAGCCGTTCTCGGTGGAGCACCTGTCCGCGCGGATGGCCGCCGTGCTGCGCCGCGCGCGCGGCGCCGGGAACGAGGCGCCGCCGCCGAGCGTGCTCCGGGTCGGCGGGCTCGCCATCGATCCGCTGCGCCGCCAGGCCGAACTGGACGGCGCCACCCTCGACCTGACCCGCCGGGAGTTCGACCTGCTCGCCTTCCTCGCCGGCCGGCCCGGCGTCGTGGTGCCCCGCAAGGAACTCCTGGCCCAGGTCTGGCAGCAGTCCTACGGCGACGACCAGACCATCGACGTCCATCTCTCCTGGCTGCGCCGGAAGCTGGGCGAGACGGCCGCCCGGCCGCGCTATCTGCACACCCTGCGCGGCGTCGGCGTGAAGCTGCAGCCGCCCGCCCCGGAGCAGCCTGCATGAGATGGGCCCTGGTCAAGGTCTGTCTCGCCGTCACCGCGATGGTTGTGGTCGCCTTCGCCGTGCCCCTCGGTCTCGTCGTCAAGGAGATGGCCCGGGACCGTGCCTTCTCCGACGCCGAACGGCAGGCCGCCACCATCGGCCCGACGCTCTCCATCACCACCGACCGCGATGAGCTCGAAACCGCCGTCCAGACCACCGAACCGGGCGGCGCGGGCCGGATGGCCGTGCACATCCCCGCCGCCGACGAGCCGGACAGCCGGCCGCTGGAGATCGGCACCGGGCACGCCACCCGCGAGGACCTGGAGACCGTACGGGAGACGGGGCGCGCCGCGATCACCGCGGTGCCGGGCGGCTCCGCGCTGCTCCAGCCGACCGCGCTCGGCTCCGGGGACACGGCCGTCGTCGAGGTGTTCGTGCCCGAGGACGAGGTCTCCAACGGCGTCGCCACCGCCTGGCTGGTGCTGGCCGGCGTCGGCGTCGCGCTGATCGTCGGCTCCGTCGCGGTCGCCGACCGGCTCGGCGTACGGATGGTGGAGCCCGCCCAGCGGCTCGCGGGCGCCGCCCACGACCTGGGGGAGGGCCGGCTGGGCACCAGGGTCGCGGAGGAGGGCCCGGCCGAACTGCGGTCGGCCGCCGCCGCGTTCAACTCCATGGCCGACCAGGTCATCCAGCTCCTCGCCAACGAACGGGAGCTGGCCGCCGACCTCTCGCACCGGCTGCGCACCCCGCTCACCGTGCTCCGGCTCAACGCCGCCTCGCTCGGCGAGGGGCCGGCCGCCGAACAGACCCGGGCCGCGGTCCAGCAGCTGGAGCACGAGGTCGACATCATCATCAGGACCGCCCGCGAACAGCGCCCGCAGTCCCAGGGGCTGAACGGCGCGGCCGGGGCGGGCTGCGACGTCTCCGAGGTGATCCGGGACCGGATGGCGTTCTGGTCGGCGCTCGCCGAGGACGAGGGCCGGGAGGTGCGCCTGGCCGGGGTGGACCGGACGGTACGCATCCCGGTCGCCAGGCCCGAACTGGTCGCCGCCCTGGACGCGTTGCTCGGCAACGTCTTCCGGCACACCCCGGAGGGGACCGCCTTCGCCGTCGATGTGCACCACAGCGGTGACGCGGTGATCGTGCTGGTCTCGGACGCGGGCGGCGGGATCGCCGACCCGGCGGCGGCCCTGGCCCGGGGCGGCAGTGGCCGGGGCCGGGCGGGAGGCTCGAAGGGCGCGGTGGGATCGACCGGGCTCGGCCTCGACATCGTCCGCCGCGTCGCGGAGTCCACCGGCGGCGATGTGCGGATCGGGCACTCGGTGCTCGGCGGCACGGAGGTGCGCGTCTGGATCGGCCTCGAAGGGCAACGGCCCGAACGGGACCGGCACGGGCACCGGGTGGGGCGGCGGGTCGGGCGGCGGCGACGCGGAGCGGCGCGCCGGAACGCGGTGCTCCGATTCCGCTCGGGGAAGGGCTGAGGGCCTGACCTCCGGCGGAGGTTTCGCCCGGCTTTCGTACGCGGCTTCGCCTGACCTCCGGCCGGGCCTTTAAAGGCTGCCGATGCGCTCCTTAAGGCGTTCATAAGAAGTCCGGCCAAGGCCCGAAGGGCGGCATTTGCCGGTTCCGCTGCGGCTAGCGTGCTCCTGAAGTTCCCGACCACCGAGTCCCTGACCACCGAGTCCACGACCACCGAGTCCACGACCACACGTACGCGCAGGCCCCTCGCCCCGGGGGCCGTAACTACCCTCCTCCGTCCTCCGTCCTCCGTCCTCCACCCCCAGCCCGCGCGTCCCGGCCGGCCAACTCCCCCCGACCGGCCGGGACGCGCGCCCCCTTCCGTCCCCGGACCGCCCTCAGCCCGCCCGGTTCACCGCCGACAGCACCGCCAGGATCGAGGCCGTGAGGACGGAGGTGTCCTGGCCCGCACCCCAGCGCAGCTCACCGCCCACCCGGCACTCCACGTACGCCATCGCCGGGCTGCCCTGCCCCGAACCCGTCGCCTGCTCTGTGAAGTCCAGGATGTCCACCTCGATGCCCGCGGCGGCCAGCGCACGGGTGAACGCCGAAACCGGGCCGTTGCCCGTGCCCTCGTAGTCACCCTCCCGGTCGTCCACCCGCAGCGTGCAGATGAACCGGTGCTCACCGGCCGGGTTCCGGTCCGCGGACCAGGAGGTCAGGGCCACGTCCCCGGCCCGCCCGGGAGCCAGGTACGCCGCGTCGAACAGTTCCCACAGATCCTTCGGCGTGGCCTCCAGGCCGCTGCCGTCGGTCGCGGCCTGCACCGTACGGGAGAAGTCCGCGCGCAGCCGGGCCGGCAGGTCCACCCCGTAGTTGCTGCGCAGCAGATGGGCGATGCCGCCCTTCCCGGACTGGCTGTTGACCCGGATGACGGCCTCGTACGTACGCCCCACATCCGCCGGGTCGATCGGCAGATACGGCACCGACCACAGCTCGGAGCCGCTGCTCGCGTGATGGGCGAAGCCCTTGCTGATGGCGTCCTGGTGGGTGCCGGAGAACGCGGTGTACACGAGATCGCCGCCGTAGGGGTGGCGGGGCGGCACCGGCAGCCGGTTGCAGTACTCGACCGTGCGGCGGATCTCGTCGATGTCGGAGAAGTCGATCATCGGGTCGACGCCCTGGGCGTGCAGATTGAGGGCCAGGTTGACCAGGTCGACGTTGCCGGTGCGCTCCCCGTTGCCGAACAGGCAGCCCTCCACCCGCTGCGCGCCCGCCAGGACGGCGAGTTCGGCGCACGCGGTGCCGGTGCCGCGGTCGTTGTGCGGATGGACGGAGAGGATCACCGAGTCCCGCCGGTCCAGATGGCGGTGCATGTACTCGATCTGGTCCGCGTACACATTGGGCGTCGCGATCTCCACCGTGGCGGGCAGGTTGTGGATGACCGGCCGGTCCGGGGAGGCGTCCCACAGTTCGGTGAGGCTGTTGCAGATCTCCAGGATGAAATCCGGCTCGGTGAGGATGAACACCTCGGGGGAGAACTCGAACCTGATGTCCGCCCCGGGCCGTGCCCGCGCCAGCCGTTCCATCTGCCGCGCGGACTCCATCACGGTGCCGTGCACCTCGGCCCTGCTGCGGCCGAGCACCACGTCGCGCCAGACGGGCGCGGTCGGGATGTACAGGTGGACGACCGCGCGGTCCACCCCCTCGATGGACTCGAAGGTCCGCTCGATCAGGTCCGGCCTGGCCGGGGTGAAGACGACCACGGTGACGTCGTCCGGCACCGCGTCGCCCTCGGCCAGATGCCGGACGAAGTCGAAGTCGGTGCGGCTCGCGGAGGGATAGCCGATCTCGATCTCCTTGAAGCCCATGGCGACGAGCAGATCGAACATCCGGCGCTTGCGCGGTGTGTCCATGGGTTCGGCCAGCGCCTGGTTGCCGTCGCGCAGGTCCACCGGCACCCAGAGCGGGGCGCGTTCGATACGGGCCTGCGGCCAGGTGCGGCCGGTCAGCGGGACCTCGACGCGGTCGAACGCCGAGCGGTAGCGGTGCGAGGGCATGGAGCTCGCCCGCTGCGGATTCCAGCGGGGTGCGTCGGCGGGCACGGGCCCGCGCGGGGTGCAGACGGTGGGGAAGCCGTGCATCGGTGACAGACGGTCGGACATGAAGAGGGCTCTTCTCGGATCGCCGGATGCGACCGGCGCAGCACGGCATCCCGCGGCGGGGTGCCGGTCGCTTCAGGCCCCGCCGCGGCAGCCGAGAAGAAGGAGACCGCTGTGCGTCATGGCCGGTAGAGTAGCCAGAAAGCAAGTCCTCAGACAACCTGACAGGTGAATCCGGTGTCCTCGCTCGGTCCGCTCCGCCCCAGCCCCCTGGTCGAACAGGCCACGAACCATCTGCGCGAGCAGATCACCGAGGGCCACTGGCCGGTCGGCATGCGGATTCCCGGCGAGACGACCCTGGCCAGGACGCTCGGCGTGGGCCGCTCCACGGTCCGCGAGGCGGTGCGCACCCTGGCCACCCTCGGGCTGCTCCGGTCCCGGCAGGGCGCGGGCGTCTTCGTCATCGCCGACCGGGTGACGGAGGGCTGGCCGACGAGGCTGCGCCGGGCCGCGATCACCGATGTGTACGAGGTGCGCATGCTGATCGAGGTCCAGGCCGCCCGGCTGGCCGCGCGGCGCCGCACGGACGAGGACCTGTCCGCGCTGGACGCGGCCCTCACCGCGCGGCGGGCGGCCGGTGCCGGGGGAGACGCGGAGTTCGTCGACGCGGACATCGCGCTGCACCGGGCCGTGGTGGTCGCCGCGCACAACCCCGTACTCACCGATCTCTTCGGCGAGTTCGCGCCCGCGCTGCGGCAGGGGCTCATCGACCTCGTGGAGCTCTTCGGCCTGCGCCGCGAGGACCCGGACCACGGCGACGCCACCCATGACGCGCTGGTGCGGGCCGTGGTGGCCGGGGACGCGGAATCGGCGGGCCGGGCCGCGCAGACGGAACTCGAAGCCACGCTGGCCCGGTTGCGGGCGGCGTAGGGCGGGGCTGCGAGTGGCGCGGCTCCGGGCTGCGCGTGGCTCTGGGTTCGGGCTGCGTGGCTCTGGGTTCCCGGCTGCGCGTGGCGCGGGCCGATTCCCAAGGGCGCGGGAGAACGGCTTCGGAGAGAGAAGGTGGACGTGCCCGCGGTCGCCCCGCCGTGCGGTGACCCGTTCACCTTCCGGAGGGCGGGCCGGTGTGAACCACGGATGACGGGAACCGCTGCCGGCGGCGGGCACGGCTGTGGGGTCCGGCGCGACCGGCGCGCGGTGCGTCCTGCCCGCCACGCCCCCGACCTGCGCATTCCCCGGACGGCGTGAAATCCCGGGCGGCGTATACGGGTTGTGGCAAGACCTCGGCAGGACACGGTCCCGTGACTTGCCGGACACGCTCGGGCAACGGAAGCGCCTTCAACTCTTGACACCCACCCCTCCGAGGCAGGAACCTTCCGACATCGACGCGTGGGAGCGCTCCCACGCCGGACGGCACTCCCGCCCGAACGGCACCGCGCGTGCCTCCCCTTCACTCGGAACACACCCGGAACACATCCGGAACGCCCCGCCCCGGAACAGCTCGCCCGGAACGTCACCCCGGAACGTCCCACCCCGGAACAAGGAGTAGTGGAATGCGCATCACCCGCACCGTCACCGGCCGGAGCCGCAGAGCCGCGGTCCTGGCCACCACGGGCCTGACGGTCTCGGCCCTGCTGCTGACCGGCTGCAGCAGCGACTCGGACCCGTCGGGCAGCACCGGCCCCGACGCGAACGGGAACGTCACGCTGACCGTCGCCGACTTCGGGCAGTTCGGCTACAAGGAGGCCGGGCTCTTCGCCAAGTACCACGAACTGCACCCGAACATCACGGTCAAGGAGAACGTCACCGCCGACGAGCAGGTCTACTACCCGAAGTTCCTCCAGCAGCTCAACACGGGCAGCGGGCTGGCCGACATCCAGGGCATCGAGGTCGGCCGGGTGAAGGAGCTCGTCGACACCAAGGCGGACGCCTTCGCCGACCTGGCCGGGGTCATCGACGCCGACCAGTGGGTCGGCTGGAAGGCGCTGCAGGCCACCACCAACGACGGCAAGGTCATCGGCGCGGGCACCGACATCGGCCCGATGTCGCTCTGCTACCGCCGCGACCTGTTCGAGCAGGCCGGTCTGCCGGCCGACCGCGAGGAGGTCGCCGCCAAGGTCGCCGGAGGATGGGACGACTACCTCAAGCTCGGCGAGGAGTACAAGAAGAAGGCCCCCAAGGGCACCTTCTACATGGACTCGGCCAGCGCCATGTACAACGGCGTGGTCTCCTCCAACGAGGAGCAGTACTACGCCAAGGACGGCAAGGCGATCTACAAGGACAGCGCCGGCGTCAAGGCGGGCTGGAACCTCGCCGCCGAGGCCGCCGGGAAGGATCTGACGGCCGGCCTGGCCCAGTTCCAGGACCCGTGGAAGGCCGCACTGCGCAAGGGTACGGTCGCCACGGTCGCCTGCCCCGCGTGGATGGCCGCGCAGATCGCCACGTACGCCGGTGACGAGTTCAAGGGCAAGTGGGACATCGCCCGCACCCCGGGCGAGACCGCGGCCAACTGGGGCGGCTCCTTCCTCGCCGTGCCCGCCAAGGGAAAGAACGTCGAGGAGGCGCAGAAGCTCGTCAAGTGGCTGACCGCCCCCGAGCAGCAGGCCGCCGTGTTCAAGGCCGTCGGCGTCTTCCCGTCGAACAAGGGCGCCTACGAGCTCCCCGAGGTGAAAAGCGCCAAGCTCGCGTACTTCAACAACGCCCCCATCGGTGAGATCTACGCCGAGGAGGCCCAGGTCATCCCCGCAGCCGTGCTGGGCCCTAAGGACGGCATCATCAAGGACAGCATCTCCACCCAGATCAACAACATGGAGCAGCGGGGCACCAAGCCCGACTACGCCTGGAAGGCCGCCACGGAGGCCATCGACAAGGTGATCGGCTGAGACACCCATCGATGCGGGCGGCCGGGACCCCACATCCGTGTCCCGGCCCGCCCGCACCGGGGCCGCCCCCAGGGTCTGCCCCACGCACGGACTCCGACACCACCGCCGCACCTGACCGGAACACCGGCCTGCCCCTGCGGTGTCGGCACACCCCAGGGAAGGACTCCCACCCGTGGCAACCTCGATCCCCGCCCGGGGCGCACCCGGTTCGAAGCCGGGCCGTCGCGTCCCGAAGGCCATGTCCCCCGGCCGCCAGGCATGGCGCAGCCGGCTGTGGCGATTCGACGACAAGGCGTCCCCCTACGCCTACATCGCACCGTTCTTCCTCGTCTTCGGCGCCTTCGGGCTCTACCCCCTTCTCTACACCGGCTGGATCGCCCTGCACCGGGTGGAGATGATCAGCCTCGACCGGACGGAATGGGTCGGCTGGGAGAACTTCAGCAGGATCCTCCAGGACCCGGAGTTCTGGACGACCGTCGGCAACACCTTCGTCATCGGTGTGATCTCCACCGTCCCGCAGCTGTTGGTGGCGCTGGGCCTGGCCCACCTGCTGAACTACAAGCTGCGCGCCAGCACCTTCTGGCGGACGGTGATCCTCACTCCGTACGCCACCTCCGTGGCCTCCGCCGCACTGGTCTTCGCCCTCGTCTTCCGCGCCGACGGCGGCCTGCTGAACTGGGCCCTGGACTTCATCGGTCTCGGCGACACCAACTGGGCCAATGGCCACTGGTCGTCCAAGATCGCCATCTCGGTCATCGTGATCTGGCGCTGGACCGGCTACAACGCCCTGATCTACCTGGCCGCTATGCAGGCCGTCCCGTCCGACCTCTACGAGGCCGCCTCGCTCGACGGCGCCTCGCGCTGGCAGCAGTTCCGCAATGTGACGATCCCGGCGCTGCGGCCCACGATCCTCTTCACGATCGTCATCTCGACCATCGGGTCGATGCAACTGTTCGGCGAGCCGCTGCTCCTGGAGGGCGGCACCATCGGAGCGCAAGGGGGCAACGAGCACCAGTACGAGACGCTCAGCGTCTACCTCTACAACTACGGCTGGAAGCTCGGACACCTCGGTCCGGCCGCCGCGGTCGCCTGGGCCATGCTCGCCCTGCTGCTGCTCATTGCCGCGATCAACTGGCTCGTCGGGCGCTCCGTGCGCAAGACCTCGGCCTGACCGGGAGCGATACCCATGACCACGACCAGCCCCGTCACCGCCCCGGACCACCGTCAGGCGTCCAGGGCCGCAGTCCCCGGCACTCCTTCGCGGCGCAGCAGGTTCAAGCAGGGTGCGGGCCGCCAGCACCACGCCGGCCCCTTCGCCTACTTCGCCCTCGCCGTCGTCGGCATCGGCTCCCTCTTCCCGCTGTACTGGACACTCGTCGCCGCGTCCCGTACCCAGGACGAGGTACTGGACACCACCCCGCCGTTCGTCCCCGGCGGCAACCTGTTCAACAACCTCGAAGCGGCCTGGGAACAGGCCCATCTCGGCAAGGCCATCTGGAACACGCTCGTCGTGTCCGCGAGCATCACCGCGGCGACGCTCTTCTTCTGCACCCTGGCCGGCTACGCCTTCGCCAAGATGCGCTTCAAGGGCCGCGGCGCACTGATGACCGCGGTCGTCGCCACGCTCACGATCCCGCCCCAACTCAGCGTCGTACCGCTGTTCATGATGATGTCCGACATCGGATGGGGCGGTCAGCTGGAGTCGGTGATCTTCCCGACGCTGGTGAGCGCGTTCGGAGTGTTCTTCATGCGGCAGTACCTCAGCGAGGCGCTGCCCTACGAACTCATCGAGGCGGGCAAGGTGGACGGAGCGAACAACCTCCGCGTCGTGTGGAGCATCGTGCTCCCGGTGGCCCGCCCGGCCATGATGGTGCTCGGCATGCTCACCTTCGTACAGGCCTGGAACGACTTCTTCTGGCCGTACCTCGCCCTGAACCAGGAGAACCCCACGCTCCAGGTGGCCCTGGGCCAGCTGAGCGCCTCCTACGTCCCCGACCAGAGCATCGTGATGGCGGGCGCGCTGATCAGCACACTGCCGCTGCTCGTGGTCTTCGTGGTCTTCGGCAAACGGATCGTCGGCGGGATCATGTCCGGCGCCGTCAAGGGCTGATACCGCCGCCAAGGGCCGACACCGCACCACCCACCTCCTTCCCCCGCCCATCCACCCTGGGAGCGCTCCCGCATGACTGCCGTACGACCCGACACCGCCCCGAAGGCCGCACCCGAAGCGGCGGAATTCCCGACCGGCTTCGTCTGGGGGGCGGCCACCGCCGCCTATCAGGTCGAGGGCGCCGCCGCCGAGGACGGCCGGACCCCCTCCATCTGGGACACCTTCAGCCACACCCCGGGCAAGGTCCTCGGCGGGGACACCGGAGACATCGCCGCCGACCACTACCACCGCTACCGCGACGACGTGGCGCTGATGAAGCGGCTCGGCCTGACGGCCTACCGCTTCTCCGTCTCCTGGCCACGGGTGCAGCCCACCGGCCGCGGCCCCGCCGTCGAACGCGGCCTGGACTTCTACCGCAGGCTCGTCGACGAACTCCTCGAAGCAGGCATCGCACCCGTCGCCACCCTCTACCACTGGGACCTGCCCCAGGAGTTGGAGGACGCGGGCGGCTGGCCCGAGCGCGTGACCGCCGAACGCTTCGCCGACTACGCCGACATCATGGCCGGGGCCCTGGGCGACCGGGTCACCACCTGGACCACCCTCAACGAGCCGTGGTGCTCGGCCTTCCTCGGCTACGGCTCCGGCGTGCACGCCCCCGGCCGCACCGAGCCCGCCGCCGCGCTGCGCGCCGCCCACCACCTCAACCTCGCCCACGGCCGGGCGACCGAGGTCCTGCGCGACCGCCTCCCCGCCACCGCGCAGATCTCGGTCACCCTCAACCTCCACCACGTCCGCCCGTTGACCGGCAGCGCCGCCGACGCGGACGCCGCCCGCCGGATCGACGCGGTGGGCAACCGGATCTTCACCGGCCCGATGCTGCACGGCGCGTACCCCGAGGACCTGATCGCCGACACCGTGCGCCTGGTCGACTGGTCGGAGCTGGTCCACGACGGCGACCCGGCGGTCATCTCCCGCCCGGTCGATGTCCTGGGCGTCAACTACTACACCCCGACACTGGTCTCCACGCCCGCCGACGGCGCCGGCGACTCGCGCGACGACGGCCACGGCAACAGCGACCACTCCCCGTGGCCCGGCTCCGAACACGTCGCCTTCCACCTCGCCGAGGGCCGTGAGCGCACCGCCATGAACTGGGCGATCGACCCCGACGGGCTGTACGAGCTCCTCATGGACGTGGCCCGGGACAATCCCGGCCTGCCACTGATGGTCACCGAGAACGGCGCGGCCTTCGACGACCACGTCTCGCCCGACGGCCGGGTGGAGGACCCCGAGCGGGTCGAGTACCTGCGCGGCCACCTCGACGCGGTGCGGCGGGCCGTGGCCGCCGGAGCGGACGTACGCGGCTACTTCCTCTGGTCCCTGATGGACAACTTCGAGTGGGGCTACGGGTACTCCAAGCGCTTCGGCGCCGTCTACGTCGACTACGCCACCCAGCGCCGCATCCCCAAGGCGAGCGCCCACTGGTACGCCGACCTCATCCGCCGCCAGCGTAGGATGGGAGCGCTCCCAGAGGGGTGATGCGGAGCGGCGGCCCGTCCCCGGACGGGCTGCCGGAAGAGCCGATCACAGGACTTGGCCCGGCCACCCGGCTGTGAGAAATTGACCGCGAACGGGAGGCAGCCATGACGGCAGCGCGAGTACGGAGCGGTGGCCGGCCCACGCTCGAAGAAGTCGCGGCACGGGCAGGGGTGGGGCGCGGCACCGCCTCGCGGGTGATCAACGGTTCACCGCGGGTCAGCGCACAGACCCGCGAGGCGGTGGAGGCGGCCGTCGCCGAGCTGGGCTACGTACCCAATCGCGCGGCCCGCGCCCTCGCCGGGAACCGCACGGACGCCATCGCCCTGGTGGTGCCCGAGTCGGAGACCCGTTTCTTCGCCGAGCCGTACTTCTCCGACATCGTCCGCGGTGTCGGAGCGGCGCTCGCCGACACCGAGATGCAGCTGCTGCTCACTCTCGTCGGCAACGACCGCGAGCGCCGCCGGCTGGCCCAGTACCTGACCGCGCACCGCGTCGACGGGGTGCTGATGGTCTCCGTCCACGCCGACGACCCGCTGCCGGACCTGCTGGAACAGCTCGGCATGCCGGCCGTGATGGGCGGCCGCAGATCGGCCTCCGAGACGCTCGCCGCGGTCGACTCCGACAACTTCGGGGGCGCCCGCGCCGCGGTCGGCCACCTGGTGACCCGGGGCCGCCGCGCCATCGCCACGATCACCGGGCCCGGGGACGTCCACGGTGCGCAGCGCCGCCTCGACGGCTACCGGGCCGCGATCCACGAGGCCGGTCTCGAACCGGACGAGCGGCTGATCGGCCCCGCCGACTTCTCCGAGGAGGGCGGCGCCCGCGCCATGCGCGAGCTGCTGGCCCGCCGTCCCGACGTCGACGCGGTCTTCGCCGCCTCCGATGTGATGGCCGCGGGCGCCCGCCAGGTCCTGCGCGAGGCCGGCCGCCGCATCCCGGACGACGTGGCCCTCATCGGCTTCGACGACTCGGCGGTGGCCCGCCACATGGACCCGGCCCTCACCAGCGTCCGCCAGCCGATCGAGGAGATGGGCCGCACGATGGCCCGCGTGCTGCTCAAGGAGATCGCGAGCGAGACCCAGGAACGCCCCCAGATCGTGCTCCCCACCGAACTGGTCGTCCGCGACTCCTCGTGACGGCCGCCGGATGCTCGGCGAGACCCGCCGGGAAGACGGCGGGGATGAACCGGCGGCGCCTGTGTCGCATACAGGCGCACCGGCCCGTTGCGTTTCCCGGCCGTGATCCCTCGCGCGCGCCGGAGCCGCCGGAGGCCCAGCGGCCCGTACGCCCCCGAGGCGACAGCCCAAGGTCCTGAGGCCCCAAGGCCCTGGACATGATGAAGGCCTGACCCGTTTTCACGGGTCAGGCCTTCATCATTCAGGGTGAGTAACGGGACTCGAACCTGTTTTGTTACCCACTTTTGACCTGCGACGACGCCGAAAACCACACCAAATCGGGTCAGTTCGATACCAGTGCGAGCCACTGAATGCCGCCCCGTTCCCGCTCGTGTTCCCACGGGAACAGTCCCTGTCGGGCCTGCCCCATGCCCCGCAGGGGCTGAGTAGCAAACTCCGTAACCGCCATGGCCGGGAACGCAACAGCGCCCCCGCCGAAGCAGGGGCGCTGCCGGTCCCTCCGAGCCGCCTGGGGGCAGTGCGCGGAGGGCCGCTAAGGGGAGTGACGCATTCCGTAGCATCCATGATCAGTCGTTTTACGGTCAACCGTAAAGACAAACGATCATGCTGCCCGCGAGCGTGGGCAGGTGCACCACCAGCCGATGCCCCCCGACCGCGTCCATGCTCGACGCCGGGCCATCGGCGACCGCATGCGGGCCGCCCGACTTCACGCGAACTTGACGCAGGAAGCAGTCGCGCTCAGGGCCGGTATTCGGATCGCGACCTACAGCGAGATCGAGCAGGGGCACCGGGCCGCACTTATTGACACCTTGATTGTCATCGCCGATGCGATTGGTGTAGCGCTCGCAGACCTCGTACGGGAGTAGCTCAGCCTCCCCTCAATATGATGGGTACTCAGCGCCGCACTTCTGGCAGACCTGCTTGCCTTCCTCATGGCGAGTGGTCCCGCCACACGGGCAGAAGAAGATTGCAAAGATGGCGATCATATTGAGGCCTTGTGTAGTGGTGGAATGAAACCCGCCCGCACCTTCGGCCGCCGACGGCCTCGGGTGCGGGCGGGGCCCGTCCACGGCTGGTCTGCGCGAGCTCGCAGCCGTGGGCGGGAGATCAGTGCCGACAGTCAGGCGGAGACGTCCAACCGGGTGCCGTCGGGGATGTGCCAGATATGCGTACTGCCGTCCGCCTTGCGGACATAGCTGAACTGGTCGTGTGAGGGGCGGCCCGCATCGTTCCACCAGCGCCACATGTCCTCGGCCCGGGTCCACAGCCCAGGATCGCCGCCGTACGTAACCGCCCCCACATCGTCGCCGCCGAGAGGCAACCGGGCCCATGACCCGGCGGGATCCTGGATCTGCAGAGCCATCGCGCCCGAGTCATCGACGTGGTACACGAGCTCTGCCCCGGGCAGGCGCAGGGCGAGGAGCAAGCGGAAGGCGTAATTGCCGCGCACGTCTGCGGCGGTGAGGGCTGACGGCCACGTGCCCGTCTCGGCAGCTCGCTCCGGCCGCTGCGGCACCGGGTACGTGCGGGCCGCGCTGCGCGCCGCCATGAATCGGCCGGCCGTCTCGGTGAAGCGGCCGCGGGCACAACCCTGCTCGTCGACCTCCAGACGGACGAGCCCGCCCTCGATACCGAGCGCGATGTCAGCGACCAGGACCGTGCCGGGCCTGCTCTGCTCGATCCAGGCAGCCGGGATCGCCGGGACGGAACACGTCGCAATGATCCGGTCGAATGTCTCTCCGGTGGGGTAACCCTGTTGGGCTCCGTTGCCGGGGACAACCTGCGGCATGAACCCCGCGGACGACAGATGGTCCTGAGCGGCGCGGACGAGACCGGGGTCGATGTCGACGGAGTACACCATCTGCTCGCCGAGGCGTGCGCTCAGCAGGGCCGCGTTGTAGCCGGTGCCAGTACCGATTTCGAGAACGCGGTGGCCGTCTTCGACGCTCAGGTCTTCGAGCATTCCGGCCATGAGGCTGGGCAAAGTGCTGGATGAGGTGGGGATGCCGGTCCACGCGGTGTCGTCGACCTGCTCGGCGGTGTCCGGGTCGAGGGCGGTCACGAGCGTCTGATCGCGGTAGACGGCGGCGAGGTCGTCGGCCGTTTCCGTGCCCTGGTGCTCGCGCCAGACAGCGATGCCGCGCTCGTTCGTCTCCTGAGCGAACCAGCGGGGCACGAACAGATGCCGGGGCACGGTGCGGAACGCCTCGGCCCACGGGGGTGTGCGGATGGCGCGGGAGCGGGTCAGCTCGTCGGCGAGGGCGGACATGTGGGGGCGGACTTGATCGATGGTCGGAGCGCTCATACGGGGACTCCTTGCAGTTCATCAGCAATGGCCGACGCGATGGGCAGACCGGTAGCGTGCTCGATCCAGTCCCACTGACCGCACGGATTCGCCTCCAGAAAGACCCACTCGCCGCCCGGGGTGACGATGAAGTCGGCGGCGGCGAACCGCAGGTCGAGGGCGGACATGTAGCGGCGCACGCCCTCGGCGACGTCGTCGGGCGTCGTCGTCGGGCGGTAGGTGAGCGAGGCGTAATCACTGCGCCAGTCGGTGTGAGCGGCAGCGCTGCCGGCGTGCACCTCGGCGGCGAACAGGCGATCGCCCACGACGGTGAGACGTACCTCGTGTGCCTTGTCTACCCATGCTTGGAAGAGGTGGGCGGTGGTGTCGATGCCACGCAGGTCGTCGAGGTCGGCCTCGGTGATGCGGTGGGTGTACACGGTCTTGAGCTGGTCACCCTCGACGAACACGGGGGTGGCGACCGGCTTGCAGATCATCTGTCCGCCGACGTCGCCAACGAACGCCCGGACGGCATCGGGAGTGTTGGTGATGAGCGTCGGCGGAATAGTGAGACCGGCCTGCCGAGCGGTGGCGAGTTGGAGCGGCTTGTACTCGGCGCGGGACATCGCGGCCGGGTGGGAGACCCACCGGCAGTCGAGCGCCGTGATGACGCCGCCGAGGCCGGCACGGGCCTGAGCGGCGGCGAACCGGCGCTCAGACTCCGACATGGCGACGGGGAAGACGAACGGGTTCGGGGCCCGGTAGTAGACGGCCTCGATGTCGGCGAGATCAACGGCGCGGTGGGCGGTGGTGAGCCCGCCGGCCCACCCCCGCCGGGCGTCGATGCGCCCGGCAAGGGTGAGTTCCTGCGGAAACTCGGCGGTGTCCATGCGGAACACCTCCGCACCACCGTCCGCGAGCGCCTTCACGACGCGATCAGTCGGCCAGTCGTCGCGCGCTGCGATCACGAGAACGGTGGACATGGGGCAGTCAGTCCTTCGGGCCCTCGTCGAGCGGCGGCGGGCTGGTCATGCTGCCGTCGGGGACAGTGGGCTGGTGGGTCTGCATGTAGGGCAGCGGGCCCTCGTAGAGACCGACGGACATCTGCAGCTCGTTGTCGTAGACGGCCGGCGGCATCACGATGGCCTTTGTCGCGTCCGGGGTCCGTGCGAATCGGAGAACCCACGGGCGAGTGTTCACGCTGCTCGGCAACTCGCTGCCGTGTAAGGCGCGCGGCAGCTTGGATGCGAGCGGGAAGGCTTCCCGCGGATCCGCAAGGGTGATCATGTGTCGTTCCTCCTGTAGCGGGTTGGTTCTGCAATGTGGCGGGGTGTGCCGTTGCCGCACCGGTCGCACTCGCAAGGCGGGTACCTGGATGTCCGGGGCGGATCCTTGAGCGGGACAACCTGCGTCGTCGGACGAATGACCCGCGTTTGGCCGTGCCGGTCGACCTCGTACACCGTGATCGTCATTCCCATTCGGACAGCCCCCGATTGTTCCAACAGCGGCGGCAGCACCGAGGGAACCAGTGGGCAGCCGTTCCGTGCGCGTCGACGGGGCGCGGCCCGAGGTCGTGCGCCGTTCCGTTGGCCAGCGTGACCGCGCACCAGACGCAATGCGCGCCGCGCTGCTGCGCAGCGGACAGCGACGCCACGGGTGGAAGGTCGATCAGCTTGGTAGTCATGCGGATCGGCCCCCGGCCTACGTCGATTGAGGGGCATCCAGCCAGTTCGCTGTACCGCCCGCCTTCACACCCTGATGATGTGTGTGCACGGTGAGCAGCGAATAGGCCGCCGAATGGCCACGCGTGGCCACGTAGCGGTCACGGCCAAAAGAGCGGACGATGACACCTCAGACTGGGCACATGAGCCGCAACGACGCGCTAAGGGCCGCACGGCTGCGCGCGGGCTGGCGGACCATCGAGGCAGCCGCCAAAGCCCTCACAGAGCACGGGCAACAGCTCCTCGACGACCACCAGTTCACCGTCTCCTCTCGCACCTGGAGGCGCTGGGAGGGCGACCGGCCCGGGTGGCCGGCCGAGGAGACTGCGATCGTCATCCACGACGCGCTCGGCCGCTGGCCGGAAGACCTCGGGTTTACGACTCCGCCGGGATGGATCCGGCCTGAGCACCACGAAGAGGAGCAGGTGCGCCGCCAAGCTTTCACCTCCGTCACCGCAGCCGCACTTGTTGCGGGACCGGTCGCGCCGCAGCACGTTGACCCTGCCCTTATCGACTACTTCCAGCAGCAGCTGGAGGGCCACTACCGGGCCGACATGTTCCTCGGTCCTCACGACCTGATCGGCACTGTCTCTGCTCAGTACCAGCTCATCGACAAGCTGGTGCGTTCGGCAAAGGGCGAGACTCGCCGCGGTCTTCTGCGGGTTGGCGCGGCCTATGCCGCTCTCGTTGGCTGGCTGTACCAGGACGCCGGAGACATGGACGGAGCAGCGTTCTGGCGCGGCGTCACCCAAGAGATTGCGATGCGGTCCCGCGACCCGCACCTCATCGGGTACGCGCTCGTCAACCAGGCCCAGGTACGCACCGATCTCGGCGACGGGCATGCAGTCGTCGACCTGTGCGAAGCCGCACTTGACGACGCTGACCAGCTCGTTCCGAAGGTGCGCATCATGGCCATGCAGCAGCAGGCACATGGCGCCAGTCTCACCGGTGAACGCGGCCTGGTCGACCAACTTATTGACCAGGCCGACCGGCTGTTGCCCCGCGTTGACGACGACTTGCCCTGGGGCAACGCGTGTCGGCGCACGCCGGGATACCTGGAGGTGCAGCGGGCCACCTGCTACGGGCGGCTCGGTCTCAGCGCAGAGGCCGGTGCCTTGTGGTCGCAAGTCCTCGCCATCGTTCCGGAGACCGCCCGCCGCGACCGAGGGGTGTACATGGCTCGGCAGGCGACAGCTGCGGCGGCTGCGCGGGAGCCGGACCAGGCGGTCGAGATCGCCCGGACCGTGGCCACGATTGCGGTAGAGACCCGCTCGGCCAGGATGCGGCGGGAACTGGTCACCCTGGAGCGGGCTATGCGGGCGTGGCAGGATGCCCCGGTCGGCCGGGATCTTGCGGAGATCCTGGGGCCCGTGACCGAGAGGGGATGACGTGGCAGGCGTACCGAAGCCGCTGACGGACGAGGAGATCGAAGCGCGGCTGGCCAAGTTGCCGAAGTGGAACCGTGACGGGGACGAGATTCACCGCAGGGTGGATATCCGGTATCACGCGGGGGTGGCGTTGATCGTGCACATCGCCGACCGGGAACGCCGCATCGGCCACCACGCAGACATCAACCTCAGAATCGACCACCTGCACATTGCTGTCACGACACATGACGCCGACTGCAAGCTGACCGAGGCCGACTTTGACCTCGCAGCCCGGATCGACGCCATTGCCGAAGCGCACCAGGCCACGCCGCTCGACTGACCCTGGACACACGAAACCGCCCCCTGCACCGGCCGAAGCCGGGCAGGGGGCGTAGTTCATGAGCGGCGGCGTTCCGCCGGGAGTCCGAAGACGGTCGGGGACGGTGAGGAGTCCGGGCCGCTCGGTGCGTTCCGGCGGCACATCAGTCCGTCCGGGTCATCCGGCGGCGGCTGCAGGCTGTACCCGGCCGGGCAGGTCTGCCCGTCCGCGCCGTCTCGCCCATCGGAACCGTCGGCCCCGTCCTTCCCATCCGCGCCGGCCGGACCGGGCGGCCCGGTGACCGTCGCCCCATCCGCCCCCGGCGGACCGGCCGGGCCCGGTACCGGCGTGGGCGTCGGCGCATCCTTGCCAGCCGGCCCCGTGGCACCCCGCTCACCTCGGGCACCGGCCGGCCCTGGAATCGGCACCGGCACCTGCGCCCGGTCCGGCAGATCCGTCACAGCACGCCCGGGATCCGGCGCCGCAGGTGTCTCGCCCTTCGCTGCGATTTGCGCGCGCAGCACCCGCACATCGCCCGCCAGCGTCGACACAGCCGTTCCGCGCCGGTCCGCCTCGGCCGCGAGGTCATCCGCACGCCGGTCTGCAGCGCCGATCCGCAGCCACACGAGCAGCACGGCACCGGACAGGACGAGCAGCACCGCGGCGAGCGCGAATGTGCGCCACTGCCGCACCAGAACGTCAGGTCGGCGATGCATCACAGCGTGTTCCCTCCCAGCTCGGCGATTCGAGAGTGCAGCCGATCCCGCTCGGCCGTGAGCGCGGTGATCTGCGTCTGCAGCGCCGTCTTGTTGGCCCGTTCACTGGCGAGCTCGGCGTACGCCGCAGCGAGCCGCACCTCGGTATCGGCGAGCTTCTGCTGCGCCTTGTCCCGCTCTTCTTGCAGGTTGTCGACGAGCGACGAGTAGCCGCCGAGCACGGCGCCGGACTGCGACGCGCGGTTCGCGCCCCGTTGTCCGACGATCGCGGCCGCGGCCGCCGCGAGCCCGACGACGATGGTTCCGACGGCGCCGAGCGTCGCAGCGTCCACGCGGGATACCTCCGGTCGTACAGATGGGGCGGTCGCGCTACGCAGTGAGGTTCGGCGGGGTCGCCGGATCCTTCGCCGCCGGCAGCGTCGAGGCGGTACCCGCCCGGCCGACGAGCCGCCCGGCGACCCACCCCTTTGCCGACGCGAGGACAAGCCCGATCGGCGCGGCCCACCACAGATCGATGTTCGCGAGATCGACGATCAGGATGCCGAGCGCAGCCTGCACACCGGTCCAGCCGGCGCGCTCCGCAGCGTCAGCGAGCAGCTTCGTGTTCATGTCCGTATGTCCTTTCGTGGTCAAGCGGTGACGGTGAAGCCGTGCGCCTTGCCGAGCCTGGTGAGCGTCGTCTTCCCAGGCCGGCCGTCGGCGTCGCCGCCGGGCTGTGTCCCGTGGAATCCGAGCCGCTGCTGATAGAGGCTGTACGCGCTGAGCGTCGCCGTGCCCCAATGTCCGTCCGCGTATCCGGCGCTGAGCAGCTTCTCGGCGACGAGCGCCTTTTCGACGATCGCGACACCCGCATACGAGACGGGCGTGCCCTTCTTCGGCGGGTCGGTCTTCGCCGCCGTGATGAGCTTCGCGAGGGACACCTGCGGCAGCTTCGAGCCCGAGCCGCTGCCCGCGGTCGGCGCGACCGGCTTGTACTTCGGCCGGCCGAACCCCGCGATCTCGTGGACGTTGCGAACTCGTCGGGCGCAGACGTTCGCGGTGTTGCCCTCGATCGTGTAGACGTACCCGCCAGAGACTGAGGTGACGATGCCGACGTGATCGATCCTGCCGATCTCGGATGAGCCGTCCCAGTCGAAGAACACGATGTCGCCGCGCCGGATGCCGGACCCGGCGATGCCGTTGGTCATCGCGGTCCACTGTCCGGCTTCCTTGAACCGCTGCGCGTGCGCGACGGTGTACGCGTAGTCGGTGCCGAAGCAGACCGCGGCGTACTCGCCGGACTCGACGGCAGCGCGGGTGACCATTGCGTTGCACCAGGGGAAGTTGTAGTTGTACGCGGCGCCGTTGCGCTGCCGGTACCACTCCTGCACGGTGTTCGGTTCGCCGGTTCCTATCCAGCGCTCCATGGCCTTGATCATGCCGTCGACGCTCATTCGGACTCGCCCCCGTCCTCGATGCCGTCCGCCGCCGGGGCGGCGCTGTCGACGGGGGCCTCGGCGGCGGCGACCTGGTCGCCGACCTCGGGCCCGACGTAGAAGCCGGCCATGTCCGGAGCGCCGTGCTGAGCGGCGAGCAGCGCCTGCTCGTCGTCGACGGTCGGCCCGTTGCCGGTGCGTATGAGGTGCTGCGCCTGCTCGTCCTGGTCGCCGAGCTGGTCGGGCACCGGTCGTTCGTTACCCATGGGTGAGCCCCTTTCGCGGGCATGAAAAATGCCCCGGCCGGTAGCGCGGGGCGTCGTTGGAACGGTGATCAGGTGAGGTTGGGTTCGGGCGTCGGGTCCGGCACCGGCTCGGGCTCCGGGTCCGGTTCTGGCTCGGGGATCTCGTTTCCCGGCAGGGGCGGGGGCCGGTTCCACGACCAGTAACCGAGGTCACCGCGGGCGAGCCCGCTGAGATCGTCGAGGTATTCGAGGCTCTGCATCCATGGCACCGTGTTGTCGTCGGCCAGCACGCGAGCATTGATCGTCGTCGCCGTCCAGACATGCGTAACTAGCCCCGGCGAGTACGCGAGTCCGTTGTTACGGGTGTCGAGCATGGCGACGAACACGACGTCGCCGACTTCCGGAATGGCAGGCATCGAGCTCCAATCAGGGGGCCGAGATACTGATGATGTTGATCAGTCCGAACGCGGTCGCGTTGTAATTGCGGCCGACGAAGATCGACCACGGCACGCGATACGTGCTGTCGGTGATCGTGGTGGTCAGTCCGGCCACTTCGGGGATTGACACCGTGATCTGCGCGGCTGTGAGCACGCACCGAAGGGTGTACGTCGTGTTCGCGGCGAGGGTTGCGCCCGTCGCGGTGTTCGCGAGCTGCGTCGACGTGCCAGCAGCCTTGTCATCGCGGTAGATCCGCAACGACGAGTTGTTGCTGACCTGCACCGTGTACCCGTTGTGGACGATCGCGCTCGACGACAGCTCAGTCGGGCCGTCGTCCGCGCCGAGGTGCAGCGACAGCAGAGACCACCCTGCCGAGCCCGCCGTCGGAACAGAGAACTTCACGTCGAACGTCCCGTTCGCGGGGGCGCCGGACACCTCTCCGGCGAGCAGCACCTGCACGTCGGCACTGCTCGTCGGGGCGGGCAACGGGATGCGTCCGGACGCGTCGAGTACCGGGCGGATGCTGCCTGACGGAACGTACCCATACCCCCATTGACCAGTACCGAACGACGACGTCGTGCGACGTGCGACCCGCCCGGACACGTAACCCGGGTAGTCGGTGATGATCCCGCGCATCCCCAGCGCGAGAGCGCGGTCGCGCTGGACCCGCCGGGTCAGCGTGTGCGCCCACACACCGAGCGGGTACTGCTGCGCGATCGCTGCGGTGATCTGTGCATCGGTGCCGTTGATATCGAGGTCGAGCAGATCGGCGCCGGTCGCCTTGATCGTCGCGGCGTTGTCGGTCGCCATCTGCGAGGCGCTGCGCCACAGATGCGCGAGGCAGCCAGAGTTCTTGATCGTAGGCACGACTACCGGGTCGTTCGTGTTGATCAATACGGAGCGTTCGAGGCGCCGCGCCTTGATCATGGCAGCGATCTTGGCGACCCCGGCCGAGTTCTTCGCCTCGACGGTCATCACCCGTCGGCCACCGAGCTCGTCGAGGAGTTGCTCGACGGTGTGCAGCGGCAGATCCGGTGCGGCCGCGGCGAAGAACGACGACGGGTCCGACCGGATGAGCCCCCACTGCGCGGCGTTGAACAAGCTCACGTTGCCGGTGGCCTTGGTCGTCCGGTCGACCGTCGCGTCGTGCATCAGCACCGGCGTACCGTCGCCGATCACCTGCGAGTCCAGATCGAGGACATCGGCCCACGGCATCGCGCCCCGCAGCGCGGCGAGCGTGTTCTCGGGCGCCTCGCCCGCACCGCCGCGGTGGGCGTCGATGACGACAGCCGGCAGGTTGTCGACGGTGGCAGCCTCGCCGAGCCGGGACTGCACAGCAGCGATCGCGGCAGCAGCATCCGCCGACGCAGCGTCAGACTTGGCCGCGGCCGTCACGGCGAGCGCGGACGCGTTGGCCGAGGCGGTGAGTGCGGCCGACGCCTGCTCGGCCGCCGTGGTCGCCGTCGCGGTGGCCGTCGTCGCGGCCTGCATCGCTTCGGTCGCGACTTCCCGACCAGTGGCGTACCAGCGGACCGTACGGCCCCCAGTCGCGTTGTACTCGTACTCAACCTGCGGCCATTCGCACATCCACTGACGGATAGCGCCCGGGGCCGTCGAGCCGATCGGGTTGGATCGCAGCTGGCCGATCGGGGTGGTGCCGTCCGCTTCATACAGGGCGGTCACCAGCTCGCCGCTGCCGGCCACCCTGATGTTGACGGGGTAGTCGGGGACCACATCGCCCGTCGCAGTGGTCAGTACCTCGGACGGTGATCCGCCATAGGTGTACAGGGGCATGACGTCCTCTCAGTCGAGCCAGTACGAACCGGAGAGGTCCACCCAGGGCACGCCGCTGCCGTCCTGGGAGTACCAAAGGATGTCGCCGATGGTGCCGGTCGACGTGGAGGACGCCGCGCCGAGAACTTCGAGACGGCCGACACCGACCATGGGGTCGCCAGTGAGCCCCGACCCGCCGGCCCATGAGCCGTACTTGACGGGGCGGCAGTCGGCCGGGACGCTGCCGATCTTGACGCCGCCGGTCGGGAAAACCCCACCGTCGACGCGTTGGAGACGGCCCTGCAGGTGGACTTGACCGCCGACGATGCGGCACAGCGGAGCGAACTCCGAGCCCTGGTAGCCGGACGCGGGAGTGACCGCACGCCACGCGGCCACGGGTTCGTAGACGGTCGCCCACGTGTTCGCGGTGCCGCTCGTCTTGAGCCAGAGTGACCCGTCGTCCGCGCTCACCATGGTGTGACGCGGGGCGCCGGAGTACAGGCTGTCGCGCTGCGCGCGGTTGGTGACGTGCTGTGTCAGGTGCGGGTCGACGGCTCCGGCGAGGTTCGCGAGTGCGGCCGGTCCCAGCGGGGCATCGCCCCCGTCCGGGACTGGTAGTTGGGCATTTCCGATGGTCGCCATCGGGCTCCTTACGCAGAGAATCGGATGGTGATCGCGCCGCCGGTCACGGCCATGTAGTCGGTGCGGCCGCGGGCGTAGATGGCCAGGCCCCGGGCGGCACCGGACGCGAGCGCGGTCCGCCAGGAGGTGGGCAGTGCCGTAGTCCCGCGGGCGCCGACGGAAAGGCGTAGCAACTCCTCGGGGCCGTCGCCGAGGTTGAGCTGCCCAGCCGGCTCGGACTGGTAGCCGTGCAGGTACAGATGTAGCGGCCGCTTGTCGTTGCTACCGGAACCGCGGGACCGAGTGAGTGCAACGCTCATCGAGGAAACGCTCTTGCCTGCGCACGCGGCAGCGATCTTCCCGCCGTAGAACCACGCCCCGCGGCGGTCGCCGCCGCCGGTCCAATCGCCCTGCATCGGGCCGGACGCGTAGTCGTCCGGCCGGCCGTTGCGCCAGGAACCGGAGGAGTTGGGGGTGACCGTGATCGGGCTCGGTGCGCGGCCGGGTGGAACGGGTGGTGATGGGTCGGTCTCGCTGGACAGCTGTACGTACAGCTCGACCTTGCCCGCGGCGGTCTTCCTGGCGTGCACGGTGGTCCCGGCCTGCCACCCGGTGCCCGAAGGGGCGGCGGTGCCCCAGGTGACCGCGCGGACGACCTGTATGTCGGATGCGGTGTCAGCGGCGATCTCTCGTATCTCGTCCTCGGTCGCCTCGCCCGGATCGTCTCCCAACCGCCACACGACGACCGGCCGGGCGCCCTTGGTGACGGCGACCCAGTCGCCGGCCTTCCGGTTGCGGTAGCCCTCGGAGCACGGGATGTCGAGCAGCAGCTCGTCGCCGATCCTGATGTTGACGCCGCGATCGGTGACGCCGTCTACCTGTGCACTGCGGGTCTGAAGCCCGGCCGGGGCCCGGGGGGCGAGGAGCGCGCCGAGCTCGGCGGCGGGGTCGGTCATGTCACTCTCCTCGTGGTGGTGCGGGTGGTGCACGACTGTGTCGCCGACCCGAGGCTGTACGGGCAGGAGTCGATAAGGTGCCGCTGCCACTCGCCGGGCCGCACCTCGACCTCGACGATGTCACCGGGCTCCAAGGCCGGGTTGCAGACCGAGGTGAACGACAGCGACGCTTGGATGCCGAGGCTGTCGGCGAGGCGGGCACGGCCGACGTCGTACGCCTGCCCGATGGTGGTGATCAGACCGGATGCGTACCGCTCGGCCCGTATCCGGACACCGGTCAACCCCTCGCGCTGCGGGGCGAGGGGATCGGCCACCGGATCGGGGCCGGCGTACGTGATCGACGCCGGGTCGTCGTCCCAGACATAGACCGGGCCGACGACGGCCGACCCGTCCCCGCCGTCTCCACTGACTGACCAGAGGTTGACGAGCCCCTCGGCCGACTCCTGCTCGGCGGGCTCCACCAGGGCGAGGCCGTAGGGGATCCGCCAGACGACCGGGTCGTCGAGGGTCGGGACAGGGGCGACGGTCATGATGCCGGACGCGTCGGCGTACAGTTCGGCGCCGAGCGCGGCAGCGATCCCGGTACCGACGCCCGTCGTGTCCGTGCCGCCGGACAGCGCTGCCCACCGGTCCTCTTCCACGACGAAAGCCGGAACCGGGGTTCCCGGGTCGGCGCCGGCCACCCACGCGACCGGCACCCCGGGTAGGGCCTCGCTGAGCAGGGTCTCGGCCAGGGGGCCCGCAGCGTCCGGGCCGACGGTCCGTGGTACGGGCAACTTGGCAGCCCGCACCGCTTCCTCGCGGCCGAGGAGATCCACTTTCGCGCCGTATCGGGTGCGGGTGAGCCGGTCGACGACGTACACCCCGGCCGGGATCCACTCCACGTCCATGCGCGGCCCCTGGATACCCTGGAACAACCGCACCTGCGTGACAACGGCGTTGACCCCGGACGCGCCGAGCGGGATGCCGAGCAGTTCGGCGGTGCCGGAGTACCGGCATTCCGCCGTCCGGTCCGGCTGGACTTCGGCCGCGGCCACTTTCGGTACCGGCGTCCACGTCCGGCCGCCGTCATTGCTCCAGTCCGCGCGGATCGGCCGGCGCGCGGCCCCGGTGAGAGCGGCGAGCGCCCGCGCGGAGATCGGCAGCATCAGGTGATCCCGTTCGTGCTGAGCGACGCCCAACTGCTGTACGACGCGGCCACCGCGTCCCAGGTAGCAAATCGCGCGGCCACCTTGTCCCACGACCAGCCAGGCATCCGCATCGGCGCGTCTGCTGTCGCCGGGCGGCCCACGGGCTCGATTGCCCAGCTGAATTGATAGCCCTCCGACGAGCCGAGTCGGCCGGTCGGCGTCGGGCCGGTGATGTCCGCGGGTACGTGGTACGCGTCCGGCGTGATTACGTACCCGGGGCGGGTCTGAGCGAGGAGCACCCCGGACCGCAGCAGCTTCCGTACCTGGTCGACCTGCTCGGGCGGCACGTCAATCGTGACGGTGTACGACTCGGCGGCGTGCTCGTCGTAAGCCACCACCCGGTAGGGGCTACCGGGGACATCGGCTACGTCCTGCCGTCCGGCACTGCTCGGCTCCGGACGTTCCACAAGCATCACCCGCAACGACAACGATGGCTGGTCGATGGACTTCAGCCACAGATCCCGGTCTTGCCCCGGTTCGGGGGCGGGCACCGTCACCGCGAGCGAGGTCGCCGGGCCCGTGGACCCGTCCGCGTAGACCGGCGTCGCCGTGTAGATCACGGGCACGCCGAGCGGCATTTCATGGTCGTACGCCGTACCGCGGCCGCCGATCGCCCATGCGGGGTCGGCGGACCGGACCGGGACCGGGGCGGAGCCCGGATCGGTCCGCAGGATCCGCACCTTGCGGATCCTGGCCGGGTCGAGTGCCGTGGTGACGCGACGGCTGGTTGATGCGTTGGGTGTCCCGTCCCACACGCACCCGGGCTGATCGCCATCAACGTAGGGGTGCGCGACGGGCCCGGTCTCGGCCATGGCTGCGTCAGCCCACCATGTAACCGGGCTCGGCCCGGCTGTGGCGACTGCGGAAACGCGGTCGATACTCTGCCCGGCCGGGACGGTGTACGAGCCGGACACATGGGCCCATGCACCGGGCTGCGCCTGCGCGATGACCGACGCCGTCGCCAGGGTCGTCGTCTGGTTCCGCCACCACAGTTCCAGGTCCGTGACGCCCGTCGTGGGGATCTTCACCCATACCCCGAACTGCACAACCTGGCCAGCAGCAACCGGTTCGATGTTCCAGTTTGTGCCACCCTGCGCCCCGGCCATGCTGATGGCGTGCTGCACGCTGTACCCGCCTACATGCGACTCGGCGGAGACGCGGGAGCGGGTGCTGGTGGTGCCGTACCCAGTTGTCTCGGTCGTGAGCGTCTGCTCGAACGATGGGTTCAGCGCCAAATTGCGGGCGGTGTCGGGCGGGGTGGCACCGTCGTACGACAGCACCACCCCCGACCACTGCTCGTCCACGACAGCGGACAGCCATCCTTCCGGGCTGGTCACCCGCTCTGGCGGTGTCACCTGTGGTGCGGACGGATCCACGATCAGCGGCACGGCCTACCTCCTTGCCCCCGCCCGCGCACTGCGGCGGACGGTGCTCAGCCGCGCATCCACGCGGGTATCGAAATGAGCAGCCAGGGCCTGGCCGTCATCGAGGACCAGGGCAACGGCCATACCGTCCAGCGACGCGAGCGGATCGGATCCCGCCCGCTGCGACGTCACCGGGACGACCGCGGCGGCCGGTACCGCGTGCTTGCCCAGCCGGGCAGCCTGCGCGGCGACCGCGGGGGCCATCGCTGCCATTCCGGCGACGACTCCAGCCCCGACATCGGCACCGGCCTGCGCGCCCTTCCTGCTCGGCGAGTGGGCGTCAATGCCCTTCTTCGACCGGATCGCCTTGATCGCTCCGGCGCCGAGCTTGGCCATGGCGTCCTGGATGCCTTTCTGCTCGCCGAGCAGACCAGCCAGGAACCCCTTCGACGCGTCCTTGCCCGCGTCGTACATCAGGTCAGCCATCGACCGGCCGTAGGACGTCGACAGCTTCGAGCCGCTGGAAACCAGGGCGTTGAGTTGCTTCATGTCGCCGCCAGTCGCACGCGATACAAGTCCGGCAAGCTGCGAATCCGGCCCCATCTCGATCAACTGACTGATCAGAGTCTTAGACGCGCCCCGCTTCTGCGCCGTGGCGATCGCGGACTGGAACCCCTTCACGGTCGCCTGCCGGTCCTTCATTCCGGCGATCAGGTCGCCGACGCTGCCGACGTCGGCAAAGTTGGACACGTTCAGGTAGTCGGCCGCCGACTTCGACTTGTCGGAGGCGTACCCCCTTGCAGCGGTGATCTTCGAGGCGACGGCATCGCGCTGCTTCGCCATCGCCTGCAGCTTGGCCGACGCCTTCTCGGTCGACTTGACCAGCGACCGCCCCGCCTTGCCCGCCGCGCCGAGATCCTTCGTCAGCCGCTTCGCCGCCGACGCGATCGCCGACGCCGACCCGGTCAAGCTCTTCTGGAAACCTGTCAGGTCAGTGCCGATCTTGCTCGGCTTCCGCGCCTTGGAGGTGCCCTTGGCGAACCCGCGCACCGGACCGAGGCCGGCCGACATAGCCATGGAGTCCCGGTTGGAGTAGACGACTTCCCCACCGGAGAAACGGATCAGCTCGGGCCCGTTCTCGCCGACCCATGCGATCTCTCCGGGGCGCGGCGACCCGCCGTCGGCGTACCCCTTGAACCCGTAGACGTCGGTGAACAGCGGGTCGTGATACGAGCGGGCACGACTGCCAATCACGACGCCATCACCGCCACGCGACTCGACGTTGACACCGTTGAGCGTGCCTGCGGTGTGGCCAACGCCAGCATTCGTGATGCCGATCATGTACGGGGAGCGAGCGTTACGAACCCATCCTGCGGGTGCAGTCGCCCCACTGAACGACCCGGTCGCCCAACGGCGGTGCGGGCGCTCGCCCCTGATCACGGACTCGATTGCGGACACGAGACCCGAGCAGTCCCAGCTCGGGTTTCCGTTGCCGCCCCACTGGTAGGGCTTGCCGTTCTGCGTGCGCGCCCAGGACAGCGCGGCCTTGTAGCCCTTGCCGCCGACGCCGGCCTTTTCCATCTCGGAGTCGGCCTTGCCGGAGTACCCGAGGATGTCCTTGATCATCTTCTTCGGGATGCCGGTGATCATGTCCCGGTACAGCGACGTCGAGCCCGAGATCTTGTTGATCAGCGGCTTGACCACGCTGTTGAGCCCGGCCTCGGCCGACGCCTTTACGCCGTCCTTCAGCCAAGAGATCCCGGACGACGCGAGGTCGACACCCTTCGACGCGGCCGACTTGACCCACCCGAAAATCCCGCCCTTGGCGAACCCTCCGCCCTGGTACGCCGACAGGGAACGCCCGTGCATCGCGGCCTGGTTGACCGCGTGCAGGCGCGCCCGCTCGTACGGGTCGCGCATCGCCTCGGAAACGTATACGCCCTCGCCGCGCCGCATGGGCACGAGTTGGTCGTCGCCGTTCCGCCAAGACGACTGGCCCGGCAGGATCCCGCCGCCCGCGAATCCTTTGAAAGCGGGCAACTTCGGAGCCCCGAACGCGCCCGCAATCTGGTTCCAGACGCCGCGAATGCCCTTGTTGTAGACCGTATCGATCACGAACGCTACGGGCTTCTTCGCGATCCCCTCGACCTTGTCCCAGGCCAGTTTGATTGCATCCTTGGCCTTGCCGAAGCTGTCGGAGACGGCCTTAACGCCCAGCTTCAGCGCGTCGAATGCGGGTTTCGTGGCCTTGTTCCACAGCCATGACGCCTTGTCGCCGATCCACTGAAATACGGGCTTGGCCTTGGTTTCCCACAGGTCTTTCAGCTTGTCGCCGAGGAGCCCGATCCCGATCCGCATCAGGTCCCACGCCGGTTTGATCCTGTTGTTCCACAGCGAAACGGCCTTGTCGCCGATCCAGCCCAGCACTGGTGAAAACACGTTCTTCCACAGCCACGATGCAACTGCACCAACTGCCTTGATCTGCGCGACGATGGAGTTGAACGCGGGCTTGATCGCCACGGTCCACAGCCAAATTGCCTTGTCCGCGATCCACCCGAAAACAGGCCCGAGGACTGTCGACCACAGCCACGATCCGACAGCGGCGAGCAGCTTGAAAGCGGCGACGATCGGGAAGATCGCCACGACGAGCAGCACCTTGGCGGCTGTGCCGATGAATCCGAACACGGGCGACAGCACGGTCGACCACAGCCACGACGCGGCCGTTCCGATCGCCCGGAGCCCTGTCATGAAGCCGTCCACGACCGGCTTGATCGCACTGTTCCACGCGACCGAGGCCGCAGCCTGAATGCCAGCCCACGCGCCCTGAACGATGCTCCGGAAGGTGTCGCTCTTCTTGTACGCGACGACGAGCAGCGCCGCGAGAGCCGCAACACCCGTGATGATCAACCCGATCGGGTTGGCGTTCATCACCGCGTTGAGGACTCCTTGCGCAACGGCATACCCGCGGGTGACCGCCGCCGTAGCGAGGATCACCCCGCGATAGATCGAGAACGTCGCTGTCGCTGCGCCGGTCGCGATCGCCGAGGCGCCCATCGTGAGAGCGAGACCGCCGACGGCGACACCGAGCGGCAGCAGCCACGCCCCGTAGTCCTGCACCCACTGAGCACCAGCGGCGAACGCCGACGCCGTGCCCGTCACGGCGGGGACGAGCGTGCTGAGCATGACGGAGCCAACCGCTTTGGCAGGTGGCAGAACACGATCGTTGAGGAACTGCCCGAGCCGTGTGACCGCGGGCAGCGCGTACTTGTCCGCCACAGTCGCGAGGCCCTGCAGCGCCTGCCGCTTGAACACCTCGATGCCATTCGTCGCGGTGTCGTGCAAGGTCTTGCCCATTTTGTCGGCCGCTCCGCCGACTTGCCCGAGGCCGGCGGCCGCCGTCGAGGGGTCCATTGCGAGCAAGCTCGCCCCGAGGTCCTCGGCTTGGGTTCCGAAGAGCTCGACCGCGATCTGCGACTGCCGTACGGGATCCTTGATCCCGCGCAGCTTGTCGAGGGTGAGGTCGAGTACCCCGTTTGCGACCTTGCCGCCCTTGGCGAACTTGCTCGCCATGTTGTCGGCGTTGAGCCCGAGCGCCTTGAATCCGCTCGCAGTTGTGTCGCTGCCGTCGACTGCGCGGATCGAGAACTCTTTGATCGCGTCGGCGGCGACATCACCGTCGCGGGCGCCCGCCCTGAGCGCCTGATTGATCAGCCCGATCCCGGTCGCCCCGTCGATTCCGGCCTTACGCCACTGCGTCGAGTACTCGTTGATCGTGTCAAGGAAATCGCCCGCCTTGTCGGCGCCCGACTGGAACCCCTTGGTGATCAGGTCAAAAGCCTGCTTGCCGTCCTTCGCGAGCCCCGTCTTGATGAGCTGCCCGGCCGCCCGCGCGGAGTCGCTGACATCGGCGTCGAACGTCTCGGCAAGGTTGACCGCACTCTTACTGAGAGCGGCGAGATCCTTCTGCGGGGCGTTGACCGCGGCGACGCCGTTCTGCGCGAGCGCTTTGAGCGAGTCGCTGATCTGGTCGATCGACTCGCCGTACCCCTTCGCGTAGACCGACCCCGCGATCTTTCCGAGACGCGCCGACTCCTTGGAACTCAGACCAAGTTGAGCGCCAAGCTTCGCGGTCGCCTTGTCCTGCTCGACCGCCTTAGCGAACCCCGCGGCGAACAGCACGCCGGCCCCGGCCGCGACTCCGGCCACGCCCGCTTTCAGGACTCCGCCGATCCCGGACAGAAACCCGCTGCCCGACTCGCGGCCGGCGCGCTGCCCGGCGTCGCCGGACGGGCCCGTGATCTGCCGCTGCAGCTCGGGCCCGAACCCCCGGGTCGACGGAACGACGGACACGTACCCGACACCGACCTCGACCGGCACGACGGATCACCCCCCGGGGAGTACCTGCGAATTGATTCGTTCGTACGCGGCGCGAGCCTGCGCCTGTTTCTCGGCGTCGGCCGCCGTTGTGTCCTCGGGCAGCGGGTCACCCGGCCGCCACGATGGCTCGGGCCACGGAGCGGGCGGCTTCTTCGGGTCGCGGTTGGCGTTCAAGAACGCGGTGAACAGCAGCGCGAGGAGATCCTGCGAGTCGACCGCGGCCCAGTCGGCATGTGTCCAGTGGTGACCGGCCACCGCGCGAGCGGCCGCGCCGTCGGGCGGCAGTCCCTCGACCATGACGCGCAGCCAACGCAGCGTGATCTCGCCCCGCCAGAAAGCGGCGACCGGACCGCCGGGCCCGTAGCCCGGATAGTGGTGCGCGAGGTCGGCCTCGACCGCCTCGGGATGCTCGCCGAGGACATCGAGCACGGTGTACTCGACGAGCTGCTCGACGTCCTCGGAGTCGCCGCCGGTTACTGCCTCGGCGGCCGGTGCTTTCCCATCGTGTCCTGCATCTCAGCACGGACCGCGAGGTACACGAGCATGACCCCGTTGGCGTCGCCGCCGCTCTTCACGTACGCGTCCCACTGGTCGCCGAGCAGCACGCGAGCCTTACCCGCGTCGCCCTCGGCGGCGTCGAGTGCCTTGTTCGTCTCGTCGTCCGCGAACAAGGGGTGAGGGAACGTGTAGATCTTCCCGTCGTCGGTCTCGACCTCGACGGCAGTGCCGCCGACCGCCTCGGAGTACGACGCCTTGACGGCCGACAGACGGTAACGGGCCTTACCGGGCTTGCTCATGGTGATGTCTCTCTTTCTCGGGTGAGCTGCGGGTGAGCATTGGAGAGCGGGGGGCGGTGGGGCTCACCCAGAACCGCCGCCCCCCGCTCGATCAGGGGCGGGTCACGGCGTCTCGGGCGGGGCGAACGCTCGCCATCCCGGGCCGTCGACCCAGTTGCGGCAGGACGTCTTGAGCACGCTGTCGCGGAACGCGTTGAACGTCACCGGGCGCTGCGTTTCCGTCGACCGGGCCCACTGCTCGTCGTCACGGGACGTCATGCGGGCACGCGGGAAGAACTTCACGATGTAGATCTCGGCGCCGCTGTCGTCGTAGTCCAGACCGATGAACAGCAGCCGCCGGTACGGGTTCTTCGGCGTCGCCGCCCGGTCCCACTGCCACGCCGTACCCACGGCAGGCAGCGCCCCCACGCCGGACAGCGGAAGCCCCTCGTACAGGGCCAGGGTCGCCGGGTTCGTCTCCTGCGGGGCGAACTGCGCGCTCAGCACATCCGACTCGACATCGGAGCGGGTCGGTTCGACCGACTGCGAGCTCGTGACGTCCGTCATGGACAGATCGCCCGTGAACGTGAGCCCGTCGTCTGTGGTGTACCCGACGGCGACGTACCCGGCCGGGATCGGAAGCAACTTCCCATCAGCCGTGGCGAACGGGGCATCGATCGCCGCCGCGGTGTAGTCGGCGGCGTACACCGCCTGTACGAGCTGCTTGCGGATGAATTCGTTGTGCAGACCAGTCTCAAGCGAGACCGGCTCGGTCGGGGTGCCCATGGGCTTGCCTCCATGAAGAAACCCCCGGCCAGTGCGGCGCGGGGGCGTGCGGTCAACGGCGGGTGAGCCGGTCAGACGGGGAGGGTCGCCCCTCGAATGGAGAGCTCAACGGCGAACACGTACCGCGGCGACGACGTCGCAGCGTCGGGCAGCAGATTCGGGCCCCCGACCTCGACAACGTCGTACACCACGGCGCCCCGCCACCCCGGCATAGCGAGAGTGAGCGCCCGGACGACCGCCACCAGATCGGCGGCGTCCGCCTCGGTCGCGCCCCAGCAATGCACATCGAGGCGCGGCCGGTCGGTGACGACGTCGAGCTGCGCGCCGCCGATCCGCTCAACCCGGACGAGCCGAGCCGGCCGGGGATTCGGAACGCGGGTGCCGACCTGCACCGGGTCGCCGCGGGCGCCGAGACGCTCGCGCAGGTAGCGGGTGTACACCTCGGCGGCGTCCGGGAACCTGATCGCCTCGGGCATCAGTCAGTCCCCCTTGCCGCGTCGAGGCCGCGCAGCAGTGCCGCCCTGGACACTGCGGGGTCATCGGTCGAGTAGTCGCCGATTACGGCGCCGCGCACCCGGTGGTCGTCGACCTCGACATCGGTCCGGAACTGCCCGGCCGCCGTGCTCGCCGAGGCTGCGCCCCGCTCGGCCGCCCTGGTTTTTCGCTCGATCAGCGCCCGTGTCCCGTCGCTCTTGAGGAATCCAGCGATGTTGCGCCGGTTCGGGACCACCCTCATTCGGGCCATGGTCACCCCTCCACGGTCTTGAGCCGGATCTCGTAGTGATGGAGCTCGGCCGGCTCGTACGCCGGACCGGCCGGGCCGATCACCTCGAACTGCTTCCCGTTCCAGTGGACTCGGGCCGAGCCGTGCACCGTGAGCGGGGTGCCGCTGGTCGCCCACGGGTTGCACATCAGCAGCCACTCGCCGATCTGAGCGTCGCGCTGGTCGGTGTCCTCGGCCCCGGTGTTCTGCTGCATCCACCCCTGCACAGCAACGTGTGTCGACGCCGACCAGTCGTCGACGACGTTGCCGTACCGGTCCGTTGTACGCCCCGGGTGCTCGATGTCCAAGAGGTGAGGCAGCAGATCATCGGGGATCACAGCAGCCGCCGACAGACGTCGGCCGGGTCGTCACGCCACCCGCCGTGGTCAATGAGCATGACCGAGTACGCGGCGTCGGCATCCGGGTCGGTCTCGTCCTCGGGCTGCAGCTGCTCGATCTCGTCGTCGGTGAGGTAGAGCCCGCCGTTCTCGCCGAGTGTCTCGGAATACTGGCCGATCGTGCGCTGCCGGTACCCGCCGCCGTTCGCGATGGCGCGGCGGGTAATCGCGACGGCGATCGCCCGCGTTGTCTCCGGGGCCGGGGTGTAGCCGGTCGGGATGTGCCGCCGCATCAGTGCCGACGCGTCGTCGAGGTACGCCTCGACCTGCGCCCGCCGCGGGCTGCCCTCGGGCAGGGTGACGGCGGCGCGCGCCTCGTAGTCCTCGACCGTCGCGAACGCTGCCGCCATCCCCGTTACTCCTCTCGCTCGACGAGCTCGGCCGCCTCGCACGCCGCGATGATGTCCTCGCGGCTCGCGTCGGCGGCGACCTCGACGTTGTGCTGCTCGGCGTACTGCCGCCACGCCTCGACGCCCGAGCCGCGGCCCGAGCGGGGCGGCGCGTTGCTCAGGCGCGGGGCTTGGTCGCCGTCGTCCTGGTCCTCGCCTGCCCACGCATGGGCGCCGATCCGCCTCGCAGCCTCGGGGGGCACGTCGTCGCCGGGGCCGTACGCGACCCCGGCGACGTGCACGTACGCGATCAGCCGCCGACTCACGCGAGCACCTGCGCCTTGAATGTGAGGTTCGGTTCCCTCAGCACCGGGATACCGACCGCGGCCGCGTGCGTCCACACGCGCACCGGGTCCTTCGTCTTCCACTGCGCGGCGACGATGCCGGGCTGCTCGCTGGGCTGCAGCGCGTACTCCTCTTCGAGCGATTCGGCAGTCGTGCCGAGCAGCGTCGCCCCGAGGTCGGTCGGCGCGGCCGCGGTCGTGGCGCCGGGCTCGGGCAGCAGCGCGATCGCGTTGCCCGGGGTGATCCGGGTCGCGACGCCGTCGACCTTGACCCGGGCGTCGTAGATCTCGATCGGCGGCAGGTTCAGCGCCCGCAGAATCGAGTTGGCCTGGTCGCCGGTGATCATCGGCGCTGTGCCAGCCGGGGCCAGCGGGTACGCCTGGCGGATCATCTGGTCACACATCGCGAGGTTCTCGACGACCGCGGCCGGGGCGAGGATCACGGCCGGGCGCTCGCCGTTCGTGTCCTCGTACGTGTGGACCCACGCCCGCAAATCATTGATCGGCTTCGCGTTCTCGTGGTCCGACCACAGCACCGCCGCGACGACCGAGTGCGTGGCGATCCGCCCGAAGTCGACGGTCGTCTTCAGCTCGGGAACCGGCACGGCTGCGCCCACAAGCGCAGCGCCGCGGCCGACCTCGAAACGCGCGGCGATGTTCCGGGCGATCCGCTGGGCATCCCGGGCAATGAACGGCAGCGCATCCGTGCGGCCAAGCTTCCGCTGCCGCAGCCGGTCGTACTCGTTGAACGGGATCTTCTCGCTGATGGGCGGGAGCTCACCCATCACCTTGCCGATCCCCTCGCGACGACCGATCTTGCTCTCGGTGTCCCACGACCGGTAGGACGCCGTCTCGGCGAGACCGCCGCCGCCCTTGGTGAACTCGTACACGATGTCGTCGACTTGGACGTTCGGCAGCCACCGGCTCAAGGTGAACCGGTTGGTCTGCAGATCAGCGAGCGCGGCACGGATGAGCCCGGTAAGTGCCGTGGGCTCGATGAATTCGGTGTCCAGGGTCCAGCTCATCTAGATCACTTCCTCTCAGACGAACCGGATCGAACCGGCGATGTCAGCCTTACCGGCGGCGTCGACAGCAACAGGCAGACGCGACTCGCGCACCTTGCCGTGTGTGAGCAGCGCGCCGGCCGGGTCGATGGTGTTGACTGTCGGAGCGCCGACGGCGGAGTACAGGAATCCGACGAGCGCCTCGCGGCCGTCCGTAGCGGCGCCGTCGTACGGCCCGTACTTCCCACCGGCCGTGATCTTCCCGAGCGGGATGCCGCTCTTGAAGAATCCTTCGGGGTAGTGCGTCGCCGGGGTGAACGTCGAGGTGTCGAGCACGATCGTCTCGGTCGCCTGCGTTCCGTGCTCAGATCCGAGCCACGACTGATCGTCGGTCCCGAACCATTCGGTCGTCTGTGCAAGGTTCATCGTGATCCCTCCCGGATCATCAGGTCTTGTTGCCGCCGCCGAGCAGCGACTTGTAGAGCTCGGCGCCCTCGGCGAGCGAACCGCCCCCGTTGCCGCCGCTGCTGCCTCGCTGCCGCGTGCCCTGGTAGCCCCCGCTGCGGGATCGGCGGCGCGTGTCGCGCTCGTCGCCCTGGCCGTCGTCCTTGTCGGACTTTTTCGGCGCGAGCCTGTCGACCAGTTCGGCAATCGCGTCGTCGTCGACCTCGCCGTCGTCGTTGACGTAGCGGCGCAGGTTGATGTCGTCGAGGACGTCTTTCGCCTTGTCGATCCGCCCCTTTGCCGCAGCGAGGAACGCCGACTTGGCAACCCGTTCACCGGCCTTGGTACGTTCCTCGGCTCGGGCAGCGGCGACCGCTTCGTCGACCTTCTTGTCGATGTCGCTCATTCCCTCGCGCTTGACCCGCGCGAGTTCCTTCGCCGCCGCGGCGTTCTCCTTCGCCCGTGCTTCGTGCTTGCGCGCCTGCGCCTTCCACTTCTCGGCGTCGGCCTTGTGGTCGACCGTGTCGTCGTCGCCCTTGTCGTCCGTGTCGGACTTGTCGGCGTCGTCGTCCTGGTCGCCGTCGGCGGTGTCTCCCGAGTCGTTACCCTCGGCGCCGCCGAGGACCGGCCACACCGGGTACAGCTCGGCCGGGTCCTCGCCGGGGCGCGGCTTGCGCCAGCCGACGGCGAGCTGCCCGGTCCGGGCGTGACGGGGCAGAGTACGCGTGCGCATGGTGATGTCTCCCGTGTCGGGTCAGGGTGAGCAGTGGTGTTGTGCGCCGTGTCGGCGCCGTCGAACCGTCAAACGCCGGGGCGCAGCCGAGCAGCAGACGCCCCGCGCCGACGCGATCGTCGTTGGATAGCCTGAGCAGCCGTTGGTCTAGCAGGGGGAGCTACAGGTGTCAGACGTAACTGATTGGCTTGCAGCAACAGGCGGCATCGTGGGCGCAGTCGGGGGCCCTGCTGGACTTTGGGCAGCTTGGAACCAGCACAAGGCAAACCGCAGACCACCTGCCGAGTTGTTCGACGCCCTCTTTGCAGTAGAGCGAGCTGCCTTGAAGTTCGCGGTACCAAATTCCGCAAGTGATGAGGATCTGACTGGTTGGGTCGAGGCGCGGCACGATGACCGTTTGGAAGTGTTGAGCAGGAAGGTTCACAGTCCGGAACTGTCCCGCGCGCTTTGGGATCTCAGTATCCGGATCAAGACCCTGCCGATCAGCTCGGTCAACGCCGAAGGGCGACAAGAGTGCCTGATGTTTGCTGACCAGGCACAGCGCGTATCGCTCATGGCGCGCGCCCATCTGTGATCTGGCGTGTCAGCCTGCCCTTACCTGACGATCTCCTCCGGGCCTGTGAACTCGTGTCGCCGGACTGCGAGCAGCGGCCCGTACTCGCCGTGTTGGCGAGTGATGATCACGTTGCGATAGTCGGGGGCGCGGCCGCCGCGGTCGGACTCGCCGAGGTCACGCGCGATCGCGTCGTGCGCCTCTCTCAGCAGCCGCTCGTCGATGACGTGCCCCGGGTCACGGGTGCCGGGTAGCGGCTCGGGCTTGCAGTGGCAGCCCGGATGGATCGGCATCAGCTTCTCGACTCGGTACCGCTGTGTCGACGCGATCGTGCACAGCGCGCAGTTCTTCCCGCTGCTGAGACGACGACGGAAGTACCGGGCGCCGCTCCGCTGCATCGACTGCTGCGCGGCATGGGTGCGGGCGAGCTGCAGGTCGGTCTCGGTGATGCTGAGCAGCCGCGTACGCCCCTCGGCGACCGCGTCGGCGTACGCCTTGCCCTTGCTGAGCGCCGTCCAGGTGGTGACGAACGGGCGCGTGTAGACCTCGGCCGGGGCGACGCCGCGGAGCGCCGCGTCGAGCTGGACACCGGCCGGGGCCGCAGCGCCGCCGAGCATGTCCGCGATCACCGCCGACAGGTAGGCGTCAGTAATCTGCCCCATCTGCTGTTGCGTCGCGAGAACGACCGGCAGCACCCGCTCGATGAACGCCGCAGCGTCGGCGTCCCGGTAGCTACCGAGGCCGTCGAACGCGGACAGAACGAACGAGATCAGCCGATCGCGGAGCGAGCCCGACAGCGCGTCGTACCGGTCGGCGAGCGCCGTCTGCAGGGCCTCACCCATCGAGCGACCCGCCCCCGGTGTCCGGCAGGTTGCCCGCCGTCGGCGCCGTGGCCGGGGCCGGCAGCAGCGACGCGGCGAGCAGGGCCTGCGACGCGGCACCGGCTGTGATCCTGCGGACCATGGCCGGTGTCTCGCCCATCTCTTCGGCGACGACGTCGAGCGGGTACCCGATCGACTTGAGTTTCGTCGCCGCGTCGGCCTTAACCGCGAGGGACGCGTGCGCGGGATTGGCCCATCGCACCTCGGCCTCGGTGTAGTCCTCGGCTACACCGGCCTGCGCCGCGCAGAGAGACATGACCGACTCCAGCCCTTCGCCGAAACTGGCGATGTGCTCGCGGATCTTGGCCACGTGCAGAATGTCGAGCGCCCCGATGGTGTCCGCCGAAATGTTCACCAGGTCGCCGCCGTAGTAGTACACGGGAGTCTGCGACAAGATCAGCATGTCGCGCACATCGCTCTCGTGTTCCTTCAGGAACCCCGACAGATCGGCGGCCGACAGCTGCCCAAACTGCGCGTTCTCGCCCTCGCTCGCCCACACCACACCCGGACCGGGGATGAAAGGCTGCTCGACCGTGATGATCCCGGTCGCCGGGTCCTTCCGCTTCGCGAACCGGTGCCCCTTGATCCATTTCTGCGGGAAGCCCGAGTTCCTGCTTGCCGCCATACGGTTCAAGATCCCCATGTTCACGCGGTCTTGAATGTCCAGCACTCCAGCGAACTCCGGCTCGGGATCCTCGCCCAAATCCGGCATGCGCTCGAACTCAACAAGCGGCAGCATCCCGAGGTCGTGCGGCTCACCGTCGTCCAGGTCTCCGACATACACCCATGAGTCGGGCCCCCACGGCAGACGGCGCCCGCACCGCTCCGTAGTCCGGTACGGAAACGACCGGTCGTCGAAGAACACCCGCGCGTGCCCGAAGCCGTCGACATCGTCGTGCCACGCCTTGAGCCCGACGTACGGCTCGCCCGTCTCCGGGTCGCACCCGACGATGCACTCGCGCGGATGCTCAGCAGTGATCAGCGGCGACGGCCGGCCGTTCTCCTCGGTCCGGGTCGGGTGCGCGCCGACGAGCATGTACCCGACCGACTGCGACATCGCGACCCGCCACACGAGCTTTTGTCGGCTGTCGAGCCGGTTCTGCTGCCACCACCGCGACGCCCGGTCGTCCGGCTCACCGTTCGGCGCGGTAACGCCGAGCGCGGTGAGCCGGTGCACCGATGCGTTGCTGATGATCTGACAGAAGTTCGTGCGCGACTTCCGCTGAAAGTCGATGAACGCCTGCTGCGCGTTCGGCGGCAGCTCGGGAAGCGGCGGCCGCCCGCGGTAGTACCGCCACCACTCGTCGAGCACCCGCTCGCGCTTGCGCATCTGCCGGCCGAGGCGCAGCAGCCAGTAGTCGGGGTTACCGATCTCTGGTGTCTCGTCGAGCACGTCGCCCCCTCTCGGGCTGTCAGAAGGTGTAGCCGCCCATTTCCTCGACCTCGACGGCGAGGCCGGCGGCGATCGCGTCGAGTCGGCACTGCCACGCGAGGACAGCCGCGACCGCGGCGTCGATCTTGTCGGGGCTGTCGGGGTTGGCCTTCATGATCTGAATCCCCGACCGGGTCTTTCGGCGCCGCGAGTTGAGCAGATGCCGCACCAGCGCCGACGCCCCGTCGTGCGTCAACTCACGCTCCGTCAAGGCCGTGTGGAACTTCTCCAGGGCCCGCACGATCAACGTGCTGCGCCCGCCGGTCATCCACCATTCCACCGGGTGATTCCGGGTCGACTGCACTTGCAGCCGCGGCCCGTACGCCGCTTCCCAGTCCGCTACGTGCGACTCCCATTTCGCGGGGTCGGCGTAGAACCCGACGACGTCGTACCGGTCGAACGTCTCGGCGATCGTGGCGAGCACCTCGACGACCGGAACCTGCCAGCCCTCACCGGGCTCGCCCACCGGCGGCTTCCACCCCTTCGGCTGCTCCCACACCCCGATCTCGAAGAGGTGCCCGTCGGACAGTCGGCACCCGATCAGCGCTGTTGCATCAGTGACGCCGCGCGAGCGCTTCCGGCTGCCGTCGAACCCGAGCACGATCCGGTCGCCCGGCAGCACCTCGCGGTCAAGGTCGGACGCCGCCCGCACCTCGGGCGCCGACAACCATGCGTCCGATGCGTGCGTGATCTGGTTCAGGAAGTCGGCGCGCAAGTCCTGGACGTCGTTCGAGGTGTCCCAGAACGCTTCGGTGATGCCCTCGATCGGCGACCAACCGGGCGTGCACGGCGGATCGTGCAACACGCAACCGTCGGGGTGATCGCTGCTGTCCCCGTACGCGTACCGCAGCCCGGCCGTGAGCGACCGCACGTCGGTCATGTCCGTCTCGGGTGGCGCCTCGCGGTGGTCTACCAGGATGCCGCGCGCACGCGACCGGCCGTCGATGATCGCCTGATAGTCGGCCGCCGAGTTCTCCGCGACGCTGCCCTCGCCAGGCGTGAACGCGTTCGGGGTCTCGATGATGCTGCCGCCGAGCTTCGTTGCGTTGAACCGCAGCGTCTTCGCGAGCTTGATCCCGCCGTTGGACTCCGTCCACTCTTCCGTCTGATCGAGCGACGCAAAGCACGCCGGGTCACCCTTGACGCTCGTTGCCGATGACGTGATTGGGGAGATCTTCCCGCGCGGCAGATAGATCACGGTGTCGAGGACGTCGAGCCCGTAGTCGGTCGACAGCGACCCGCCCCGCGCCATTTCCAGCAGCGGTAGCCACGTGTTGTCGGTCTGCGCCTCGGTCACCGCGGCGATACGTACGAGTGGCGTCCGGACCGAGTGCCACGGCCGGCCGATCGGCTCGCCGTACGCATCCCATCCGTCCGGCACGACGTCGGCGCACGCCTCGGCGAGCGCGATCGCGCCGACGAACGGACTCTTCCCCCACCCTCGCGGCCGGCTGAGCAGCGCCCGGTGAATGAGCCGCTTCCCGGTCACCGGGTGCAGCTCGTAGTACCCGCACAGGAACTCTGCCTGTTCCTGCGTCGGCACGAACGGGGCGCCGTCGTCCCGGCCGGGCTGGGCCAAGTTCTCCATCATCCAATCGAGGACGTACCAACCCAGCGTGGGGCGCTCGCCCTCGAACTCAGGGCCACGCCACGGCATGAACGCCCCCTACTCGTCGCCGGCCGAGGACTTCCCGCCCGGAAGCGAACGCAGCCTCGCCGCCCCGTACCGCTCGCGCGCCGACGGGCCTCCCGACCGGCCGCTGCCGCCGTCGGCGCCGTCCGCCTCGGCGAACACCATGCGCAGCCGGGCCCGGTCCGCCGGGGTAGCCCCGAACGCAGCGACGCGCAGCCGCAGTTCGCCCGCGGCCGACAGATCGCCGCGCCACAGCCGGGCATGGATCAGCGCGGTGTCGAGGAGGTACTGCCAGTCAGACGACCCGAAGTGCTCGGACTGCGGCGAGTCGATCCAGGTCTGCCACCATTCGCGGGTGCGCTCCGGCCACACGAACTCGACGAGCTGCTCGTCGCGTTCGACGCGGAAGTCGGGGAGTTCGGGCGGGGCGGCGTGCTCCCACCTGAGCACGGTCTGCGGGATCGCATCCTTGTTACGCCGCGCCTTACGGTCGGCCGGCTTCGGCGCCGGCCCCATGCCTGCCATCACTCGCCCCCCATCGCCGCATGGTCCACCATCTGCCGAACTTCGGCGATCGCGGCCGCGACCTGGTCGCGGAAACCGTCGAGGTCGGCCTCGAACCGCAGCCGCACCGAGTAGCCGTCGGGGCCGACCGGTACCTCGTTCGCCGGAATCTCAACCGTCTCGGCCGTGACGATCACACCCCGCGCGCCGATCTCATCGGCGAGCATGTGCCAGTAGCTCTGTACCGGAGACTGGTCCATGCCGAGCGCGATGCGCTGCGGCAGGCACTGGTCGACGACGAGCACGAACTGCGGCCGCTCGTCGTCCGCACTTTCGGGCAGTTCAAGGATCTGCAGTCGGGGCATGGCTGTACCTCCCGTGTCGGGTGCGCCGCAGCACACCCGTGTCGGGGCGCTACAGCAGTGCGTCGATTACGTGCTGCAGGTCGCCGAGCCGCCGCGGCGTGCCGCCGTGCGTCCGCCCAGTGACCGCGATGTACCGGCCGGTCCCGTACAGCTCGACCGAGCCGCCACCGCCGACCGTGATGCGCCTGCCGTGCTGCAGCTTGCCGAGCCCCCACACGTGCAGTCCCTCGCCGGACCGGGACACCTCGACCCACGTGCCGGCTGCGGCGTCAAGGATCGTCTGCGCCCACGGCAGCGGCTCGCCGTCCGGGTCGAGACAGTGGTCGAGATCGAGGCACACGATGCCGTCCCCGTTGAGAACGAACCCGATCCCGACACCCTCACTGCTCGCCGCGGCCTCGGTATAGCGCGACCAGGTCGACGAGTCAGTGCTGCTCGCCACCGCACCGCCGACCGTCAGCGGGACCTTGCGCGAGGTGTGCCGGATCCAGCGCGGGCGGCTCGTGAGCTCGGCCGGGGCCGTACGACGAGCACGATGTGCAGCGACTCGGCAGCGGCCCGAGCAGTACCGTGCGTCGGCCCGAGCCGTGATCGGCATCGGTCCGGGGCAGTGCTCGCAGGTGCGCGTCGACATGCCCCCATGATACCGCAGATGTAACGGATATAGGTCTCTGACCTGCGAATATGAGTGAATGCTGTGAGGGTCGGGCGGGTGAGAGGCGATATGCGGGCCCTCAACCGCTCGCCATCGAATCACCCTGCCCGACCCCTGCCCGCCCGCCAGCGGACCGCCCACGTGCCGCCACGTGGCCGTTTTCCCCAGACCCGTACAGAACCAGCCCCGCAGCACCTCCCGAGCGCCGTAAGGGGCGGGGAGGGGGATTCACCCCCCAGGGCCGGACGTCGTATCGGAATCCGCCTTCCCCTTGACCACACCCATTCGTAACAGCACCGCGAGGCATCCCGAGGCGAGGAACCAGTCTTCCAAGGGTTTGGCGACGTCGTGGTGATGAGTGAAATACGCACCACCAACCACGCTGGCGAGAATCAAGCAGCGTGTGTCACGAAGAAGATCGCCGGGCACCCATTTGCCCGCTCTGAGTGCCCCGGTTTTGGCTTCGAGCTGCTCCGCTTGCGGATCACGAGAGTTTTCGAGTGCCGCGACGGTATCGCTCATGAATTCCTGCAGGGTCTGAGTATCCGATACCAGGCGAGACCCCGCTTCGCGAGCTGCCTGAGCTCCCCGCTCGGCGTGTTGCTTCATGTACTTCCCGATACTGTGAAGCGTGCCTTCGTAGGTAAACCACTCCCACGCGTTGCGCAACGATTCGCCGAGCTCCACAAGATCGTTCATTTCCTCATGCGTCAGGCTTTCGCCCGCAAGGTGCGCAGTCCACACGTCATCCATGCTGAGGATCTGGAAGGCTGTATTGATCCATCTCATTGCCTCGATGTCGCCGGTCACCTTGCTCACGTGCGTCCTCCTGCCGTCGTGCTGTTTCCATCAAGGAATCGTGGGGGAGTAGCCGCGGCCACTGGGGGTGCGCCGAACGGAGTCAGATGATCCCCGGATGGCGCTCCGGCGGCCGCTGCGTGCGGACCGCCCACCGCGCGGCGTTGCCCTCGCGGCTGCTCTTGACGGCGTGGTGGTGTGCGCACAGCGCTTGCAGGTTCTCGTACCGGTGGTCGTTGCCGGGCACGATGTGGTCGACCTGGTTCGCGTGGTGCCCGCACACGACGCGTCCCTCGCGCCACCTGCATCGGTACTCGTCACGGTGCAGAACATATGGGCGGATGACGGTGTACCAGCCGGGCGGCAGCTCGTCGCGTCTCGTGCTGTCGGCCCATCCTCCACTCATGCTCTGGCGTCCTCGGGTTCGTCGTACTGCTCGGGCTCGTCGTCCTGGTCGGAGCGTTCGACGAGCGAGTCGAGCGAGACGCGGTCGAGGTCGTACTGCGCGGTGAACCCGATCGGTGTGCGGTTCGGTTCGTCGGCTAGCTCGCGGTCGAGTGCGGTGAGCAGTCGTACGGCTGTGACCTCGACCTGATCGAGCGTGGGCTGCTGCTCGTCGGGGTCGGTCCTGATCTCGACCTCTCATGTCCCGTCCGTGAGGCGTACGCGCATGGCGGGGTACCCCTCTCGGCCGGGTGGGGGTGTGGGCGGGGGTGAGGCGGTACTGTGCCACCCTCACAAAGTCACGGGGCTGGGGTATATGACGTTAGATCAGGTGCTCGCGATCGTAGCCACGCTCATTACGATCCCTGTGGCGGGCGCGACCTTGGTGCGTGCCCGGAAGGGTTTGGAGCGCGACAGGCGAGAGGTGGCAAAAGATCTGCGTGGTGCCGTATTTGGTTCCGGCGGACAGATCGCTGTAGGCGGTGATGTGTATGCGCCCGCATTTGTCAGTGGTCCGAAGGAACCAGACGAGGGCGCCACACGAGAGCGACCGTTGGCAGCTCAACAAAGAGTTGATGATGATCGTTTTGCCGAGCTCCTCGTGCAGCGTTACGCATACGGCCTCACGCAGTCGCAACGCAGCTTCCTTACGAGTCAGGTGTTCTCGGTGCTCGGCGGCGGTGTGCTGCTGATCGGGATCGGCCTCGCAATTTGGCGCGCCGAGACGAGCGGCGATCTGTACGCGTCCATGGTGACGACGACCGCCGGGATCGTGACGACGGTGATCGGGCGTCTGTTTCACCGTGAGTCGGATAAGGCTTTGAAGCACATGGCGTCGGAGACGGATGCGTTGCGGGATGACATGCGCGCCGAGCGGTCTGCAGAGCAAGCGATCTTGCTTCTTGCCGAGGTTGACGATCCGGAGATCAAGGCGCGGTTGCAGGCCGGTCTGATCATGAGGTTCGCGGGTTCGGAGATGCCGGCGCTCCGCGATGCTCCGGTAGTGCCGGCGCCGCGGATGGATAAGGAACCGTCGGGCGACGAGAGGTAGCTCGTTAACCTTGCGTGTCCCGTCGGGCGAGGTCTACGAACATGAGGCTGTGACCTTGTGTCGGGGTGGGGCGTTGCGCTGGTTTGGGGTGCCGCCGCCCCACCAGCGCGGGCGGCGGCAGTCGGGCGGTCGGCGGCGGGAGTTGCCGGATCGCCCGAGGGGATCTCGCTACGCGAGCGGGTATCCGTTGAAGTGATCGCCGTTCTTCACGACCAGGGCGATTCCCAAACTCTCAACGTAGTCGCGCACGTCGGCCTCGGGTTCAGTCGGAATCAGAATTGCAGTGCGAAGGCCCGGGGCGCCGATATGACGGCGGTAGTCGAGCAACTGCGCAACGGCCATGCGTACATCGATGCGCCGGCTGCGTCCCTTGACTTCGTAGAGCACGTTTTCGGTTGAGTCATACAGGTCGGTCAGCAGTGCCCCGCGGCATCCCTTGATGGTCAGCTGGTAGCGGCCGACTTCGTGCCCCAGGCCGACGAGGTGAGTCTCGAAGAGAGTCGACAGCTTGGACTCGCGGCGAGTTACGGTGCGGGGCCCGGCGGAGGGCGTGTAGGTCGTCTCCGGGGTGCCGTATTGCTCCGGGGCCAACAGCGCTGACGACGTCTCGGCCGCGGGGACACGGATTGCTGCTGTTTCGACAGCCGGGGGAATCCGGTCTTCGTCGCGGACGTCGATGGCGCTTCGGCCGGTCGGCCGCAGGCGAAAGACGTAGACGCATCGAAGTGTGCCGTCCCCATCGTGATTCCAGCGTTCGAGGTAGGGCTCGACAGAGTCGACGACGACCTCGCCGATATAGCGCTGATACTTTGTGCGGCTGCCCGGTACGTAGCCGTTGGCGAGGAACAGGTGCAACGCCCGGCCGTGGTCGACGTGTTCAAGAATCGACTTGTTGCCGCGGGTGAGCTGTTGGTCACCGGCGGAGCCCTCGCCGGTGTAGTGGTAGATGGGGGTGCCGTCGTCGTCTTCGGTCCATCCGTCGAAGGTGTATCCGTACTGCTCGCCTTCGTCAGGGTCGGAGTAGATGAAGACGTTCGGTGTCTGGCGCGAGCCGATGATCCCGCCCTGCGTGGCGCCGCCGTAGACGGCTGCGACAGCGGCACGGGTGGTGATCAGGTCGGGGGCGAGGTGGAGTTCATTCGTCGGCATGTCAGGCAATCTATGTTGCTGCACTGACAGCGGGGTCGGGGGTGCCGGACATGCGAACAGCCCCCGTGATGTGGTGGGGGCTGTCGGGTGGTTTCTGATTCCGGGCATGCGGAACTGCGGCCAATCTTGCGACACGTGATCGTGTGGCGTCAAGCGGGATTGTGGCCAGAGAGAGCGGGTGTGCGCTCGCGCGCCACTACCTGTGGGTGCTCTCTCTGATCAGCCCCCCTTATGTAGTTGGAGTGGAGTGGAGTGGACCCCGCGCGCGTGAGTCCCGGGGGAGTCCCCCGGGGACAGAACGCGTTGACCTGGGGATATGTGGAAAAGTAGACGGAGAATCGATCGCGTTTCTTTTACGATTGGTTGAGGGTTCGCGCTTGATTCTGCGTCGAAACGCATCAGAAGAGGAGTGTCCCCCCGCCCTGAGGGGACGCGGCGGGTGCGGAATCACTGAGCTCTTTCAGCGTGGCCACTGGGTGACCATGAGCTTCAAACGCCCGCCAGGCGGTGAACTCGCCCCCACCCGGCGCAGCATCAACGGGCTCCTCACCCAGGCCCTGCGCCCTGTCGAACGCGGCATGGCACGGCTGAAGTGCTGGCAGATGTTCCGCAGGTCACGCATCAGCCCCGAACCAGGTGACGTCATTCGCGAGAGCCGTCCTCGCCCTGGAGAGGCAACGCTGATACACGGTATAAGTCGGTGCCATGTTGATACTCGCAGGCGAAGAGTCCGGAACTGATATCTGGGCGGTCGTTGGTGCCATCGGCACCATGCTGGCGGTCCCGACAGCTCTCCTGGTCGGCTGGATCGCCTATCGAGCCGTCTGGCCACGTCGCAAGGTGCGGTGGTCTGCGCGCGTCAGCCCGCTCATGAGCCACAGCGCAGCTCACGGGGGAGGTTTGAACGTCCAATGGTCAGGCGCATCCCTGTTGAGACCTCACGTCATTGAGATCGAGCTGACAAATATCGGCAACAAAGACCTGGAGCCAACACATTTCAGTTCGTTGCCTGTTGAGGTCACATGCACGACGCCCGTCGTAGCCCTGCTCCAGGAACGGTCCGAACCGACTGTTCAGCGCGTACTCCCGGCCTCGATGTCGAGCCACGGGCTCTCACTTGCTACGGCTACACCGTTTCATCGTGGACAGGTTCTGACTTACGTGGCGCTCGTGGATGGGGTGGATCCCGTGATCGATCTCCGAGCGTCTTTGACGAACGCCTCGATCGATCGGAGGGATCCGCCATCGCCGGGCACGGAGCGAGCAGCTTCAGCCCGGAGCCGCTGGGTGGCTCTCGCTGTGATGGCGCCATTCGCTATCGTCAGCACGTTGGTGCAGGGATATGACCTAATCCAGTTGATTGCTTACGAGTGGTGAGTTCGGCTCCCGTTGTACGCCAACGGCACTGACGGATGCGGTGTTCGCCGTCGTCGGGCTTGGTCATCAGTGCACTCCGGATGCGGTTGCGGTGGGTTGCGGTTGCGCAGCTGTGGTTGCGCGGATGCGGGATTCGGCTGCACGGATGATGCGTTGGGCCCGGGGCTGGCCGATGTGTAGCTCGGTCTGCAGGCGCCGGAGCGACAGCGGCCCGGTGCGGGCGAGTTCGACCGCGGCCGCGATCAGCTGCTCGTCGGATGCGCGCGCAATCGGCTGCGCGGGTGGCGGCTGCGGGGGCGCGGGCGGTTGCGCATCTGCGGTGACCTCGGGAATCGCCGGGGCCATGGGGGCGAGGTCGAGGACGAACTCGCGGGGCGGTAGCCACCAGAACGGCGGGGCGGGCGCGTCCGCATCCGACTGCGCATCTGCATCCGGCTGTTCGGGTACGGGGTCGAGTGCACCCGCATCCGGGTCCGGCTGCGCATCCGCATCTGCATCCGGTGTCGGCAGCTCGGATGCGGGTGCGGGGGTGAGTGCGGCCGGGGTCGGGGGTGCGAGTGCGAGCGCCTCGGATGCAGCCCGGTCGAACTCGTCGGATGCATCCGGCTGTTCGTCCTCGGCCGGGTCCGGCTGCGCATCCGATCCGGGCAGCGGCCGGCCGTACCGGGCGAGGCGCAGCGGCAGCAGCAGCTCGACGGGTGCAGTCCGCCGCCACCGCCGCCCGAATCGCGCCTGCAGCTGCGCCTTGTAGATCAGCCGGTCCTGTTCGAGCTTGATGACCTGCTTGTAACTCCGCAGCTCCCACAGCTTCATCCGGCGCCACAGACGGAACGTCGGAACCGGGGAGAGCAGCCACCGCGACAGACGCACGGGCTCGATGTGCCGGTCGGCGGTGATGTCCGCGAGCCGGCCGACGGCGGCGCGGGCCGCCTCGACGACGACGACGAACAGCACCGGGATCACGGCGTGCATGCCGACGCCGAGCGGGTCCGGCCAGGCTGCTGCGCCGTTGAACGTGATCGTTGCCGCGGTGAGCAGCCACGCGGTGTGGCGCAGCAGCGGGAACGGCATGCGCAGCCAGGACAGCAGCAGGTCGAGGGCGAGCAGGACGATGATCCCGGCGTCGATGCCGATCGGGAACACGAGCGCGAACTCGCCGAAGTGCTTGCGCTCGGCGAGGCTGCGGACGGCGGCGTACGACCCGGCGAATCCGATCCCGGCGATCAGTACGGCGCCGCCGGCCACGGTGGCGACGAGTCGGCGCTGCAGCGGTGTGAGGGCAGTGCGGTGCACGGAGATATCTCCCGATGGGTGGCCGGACCCCTCGACGGGGTGGCGTGAGGTCCGGCCGGCTTGGCGGTCAGCCGCGGCGGGCGTGCTGCCTGGCCGCGGTCGCACGTACGTCTGCGCCAGTGCGGTAGTCCTCGGCGCACGCGGCGACGGTGGCCGGTTCGGCGACGATGCGGTTCGGGCGCGGCTCGCGGTCCGGGGTTTCGTCCTCGGGCCGCTCGTCGGCGCTCATGTGGTGCTCGCGGTGTCGTCGAGGGTCCGGTACCCGGTGGCGGGCGTCTCGTCGAGGCGGGCGCGCAGGTAGTAGGTGATCCAGCCGGGACCGAACTGCGCGGCGCCCGCGAGGACGTCCCGCAGCGCGACGGCGGCGTGTCCGGCCCGGTCGGCGAGAACACGGCTGTACGCCGCGGCGTCGTCGGGGGTGGCGGGTGCGGGGATGTCGATCGCGTCGAGGATCGTCTGCAGGAACTCCAGGGTCGGCCCGTCGAGGGGCGCCGGGGTGCCCATCATCAGACGGTCCGGGCGACGGAGCGCAGCGCGAGGGCCCACTCGCCGCGGGTGCGGGAGCTCTTCCAGAGTTCGGGGGCGATCGCGGACATGGCGCGGCGGCCGGCGTTCTGCGCGACGACCTGCGGGTACCCGTTGAGCACGCGGGCGTCGGCGAGGGCGAGGGCTCGGCCCCATCCGGCGACGGTGAGCTCGGCGTCGGGCTTGTGCTTGGTGAGGTAGTCGGCGGCCGCGGTGAGGACCTGCGAGGCGAGGCTCGGCAGGGCGAGTACGTCCTGCAGCAGCGCCGTCTCGGGCGGGTTGTTGCGGGTGGGGGCGCTGTTGAGCGGGCCCCGGATACGATCGTTCACGTTTGACTCTCCTGTTAGTGGCAGGGGGTCGGGCATCCCGTCGGGTGTGTCAGCACCTGTCGGGGCGGTCGGGTCCGGTGTTGTCAGCGCCGGGCCCGGCCGTACTGCGGCCCCGTCGGTGTGTCAGCACCGGTCGGGGTCTTCGTGTAGCTGGACCAACGTAAGAGCGACCTCTTTACATTGTCAAGAGGTTTGAGAGAGGATGCGAACGTGTCCGACGAGCAGCCGCCACCCGAAACCGGCGATCAGCCGATGACGATCACCGAGATCTGTGCCGAACACGGCGTAAGCCGGCAGACCCTGCATGCGATCCGGGCCAACCCCAACAGCGGGTTTCCGGCCGCCGTCATCGAGCCGGGCAGCACCCGGCAGAAGTACCCCCGCAAGGCGGTCGCCGCGTACTTTGCCGATCACCCGCTGCGCCCCGGGCGGCGTACAGACCTCGAAACAGGCGAGTAGCCGAATCCTCGATCAGACCCCGCCGGCCCGTACCTGCGGGGTCTGCGTCTGTCCGGATGCGTCCGGCGCCGTCCGGCCGCAGGGTGGTCCCATGTCCGGAGTGCTGCCCGTGATCGTTCACCCACCATCGCCGACCGGCGGGCGCCGTGTCCGCGTCGACGGCACGATTCTCGGCCTTGCCTACAACGCGCGGGACATTGCCGAGTTTCTGCGCCGTGCCGGGCTCGACGACTTCGACGAGACCGATGTCGAGACATCGGCGCTGATTGAGTGGCGAGGGGGCGGGCCCGAGGTGTGGTCCGCCCCCTGACGATTACGCCGCCGCGGCCCGGTCCCTCGCGGCAGCCCGCTGCCGGCGGCGATCCTCGGCCCGCTTCGCCCGGTGCTCCGCTTCGGCCCGCTGCTGCTCGGCCGCGTCGAGTGCCCGCTGCAGCGCCGCGAGCTGCTCGGCCGACGACCACACCCGCGCCCGCCGGTCCACATCGAACGGCACAGGGGCGTCGCAGTCGATCAGGCCGGTCGCGCACGTCACGCTCATAACCGTGCCCGCCTCGCTGTGCATCACCAGGTCGCCACCGCACCACGGGCACGGCACCCCCGGCAGTTGCACCGACCGCCGGCCGATGCCGAGCACCCTGTCGAGGCGGGCGGCCGCCTCGCGCGCGTACTCGGTGATCCTGGCCCGGTCCGTATCGTGGGTCGGGCAGCACGCGCCGTCGTCGCCGAGCCGGGTGAGCAGCCACCGGGCGGCAGCCGGCGCGGTGCGCTGCTCGCGGTCGGCGCGGTACCAGTCCGCGGGGTCGGCGGCGTCCCGGGCCGCGATCGAGTCGGCGAGCGCGACGAGCGCGATCTCGATCGCCCGGCATGCGTCGACGATGTGGAGCCGGACCGGCACCGGCCGCTCGCCGAGCTGCGCCGGGTCGCGGTCCTCACGCACAGGGTGCGGCAGCCCCTCGCCGACGTGGTCGCAGAACGCGCACCGGTAGTAAAGCTGTCCGGTGTGGTGCCGGGTGGTGATGAGCCGCTGCGGGTGGTCGAGGGAGTGCGCGATCGCGGCGGCGAGGGACTGCTCGGCGGACACCTCGGCGGCGTCTTGATCGTCGAGTGCGCGCAGGTACTCGGCGCCCGGCCGGGCCGGGGGCCACGTGGTGCCGGGGCCGGTGGTGTCGAGGGCGGCGCGCAACTGGTGCCAGTGGTTGACGATGTGCTGCAGGTTCTCGGCGGTGGTGCGGGCGGTGTGGGTCATGGCGGGTGTCTCCTGCGGTGCGTAGGGTGATCTCACCGCGTGGGGCGCCCCGGACATCTGGCCGGATGGGGGCGCCCCTTCGTCGTGTCAGGTGCGGTCGGTCTGTGACGGGATGGCGGTGCGGTCGCCCGTTGCGATCCAGGGGGCGAGCGCGGCGAGGATCGCGTCGACCCGCCCCTCGCGCCGGTCCGAGGCGCACGGGCATGCGATGGTTCGCCCGCAGTCGGAGCATGCGACCGGGGCGTTCAGTGCCCGGTCGACCGCGCGGCGCAGCGCGAGGGGCGCGGCTTCGATGTCCGGGACGGAGCCGGCCGACCCGTCGGCGGCGTCGAGGAACACGGCCGAGGTCGCCCCGCCGTGCCCGTGGATGAGCTCGACGGACGCGCGGCCGCGGTCCCAGAACACCGAGCTCGGGTGTTCGCCGCGCCACCGCACGGACGCGGTGCCGTCGGGCCACAGCACGCCGTCGGCGACGTCGCCGAGCCCGCTGATACCGGACACGTCGACGCTGCGGCGCAGCACGAACCGGCGCGGCCGCCGGTCCTGGTCGCGGTGCACGACGGTCCGGCCGGTGAGCTCGGTCGTGACGTCGTCGAGCAGCTGCTGCACGGTGGGCCCGTCGGCGCTGCGGAGCGCGAGGCCGCGCAGCGTGTCGAGGGCGGTCTGCGGGGTGTCGGTCATCGGCGGTTGCCTTTCTTCAGTACGCGGGCGGCCGCGCGACGGGCTGCTCGGTTCGGGGGCGGTGCGGGGTCGGGTGCGTCGTCGTTGACGAGTTGCTCGTCGGTCGTGCTGATCACCTGCCAGCGGACGCCGGGGGTACCGGCTCGCTCGCCGCGCGGGTTGCTGCTCGGGCCGGTCACGCGCCTATCTCCTTGGATGCGAGCGAGGTGTCAGAGGCGAAAAGAGCCGGGGTGTGGTGCAGTTCATCGAGCCAGCCACGGAGACGGGCGAGGTTCTTGTCGGGGCCGAACGCGAGGTACGTGCCGTCGGCGGTGTCGCAGCCGAACCATTCGGCGATGCGTAACCGGCGCAGGCTGTTGACGCGCCCCATGTGCACGCGTTTGCCTCGCTCCTTCGCTTCGCGCGACAGACGCTCAGCGATCGGGCCGATCTTCCATTCCGTGGAGCCAGCCAGAAACAGGACGTCGAACGCGTCCCACGGCACGCCGAGTTCGTCGCATCCGTCCTGCGCGGCGAACGCGGCCTGTACGCCCAACCCGCGTATGCGACCGAGCCATGGGAGAGACTTTGCGAGCGTGCCCGCGGCGTCGAACGGGACGTCAGGGGCGACAGCGAACAAGAACCGGTCGGCGCCGTACCGGACGATGCGACTGTCGAGCCAGTCGAACCACTCGTCGTCGCCGGGGTAGTTGTTACCGAAGCATCCGTTGTCGGCGCCGATCGGTGTCCCGTCGGGGATCACGTTGCCCTGCGCAGGTGTCGTCATGCAGCCGAGGAGTCCGGCGCGCATCGCGTTCTGCACGTCAGGCCCCGATGGGGTGCCGAGGTACAGCACGGCGCACCTGCCGAAGGGTGAGGACGACCAGGACAGGCAGGAGGGTGGCCCAGGCGAGTTTCCCGGCGAGTTGCCCGCCGACTGCTGCGGTGGTGATGGGGAATCCGGCGAGCCAGAGGAACAGCACGGTGTCGACGATGGCGCCGGCCAGGTTCGAAGCGAGCACGGCGCGGGCCCAGCCGCGAGAGCGGAGCGGCGTGTAAATCGCCATGTCGGCGACTTCGGCCGCGAGGAATGCAGTTGCCGAAGCCATTGCGAGAGCGGGACTCACTACCAGGGTGAGAACAGCTCCCGATGCGATGCTGACGAGCACCCACGCCCGGCCGAGAGCGTCCTGCACAGCATCGCGCGCGAGGAGCGCAGCCCCGGCAGCGAATGTGCCGGCGGTGGTCATCAGCCCGGGGGCGACGTGAACCATGCCGTAGCGGGTGGTGAGCCAGTTCGCGGCGGCAATCGACGCGATGTAGGTGGTGAGGGATACGAGCCCGATAAAGCGAGGCATGTCGTGCTCCTGTGAGGGTGTAACGGGCTACTGAGGTACGGACGGGGAATCTGATCGGGCAGGGATACGCGAGGCCCGCACAGGGGCACACAGCACCTCGTGACCGAGGTGCCAGTGCCACCCCTCACGCGACAGCGCAGCCACGGCGAGCCGGCCGATCGCGTCCGGCCCGGCAAGCGGGTGCTCCTCAACCACCGCGGCGACGACCGCAGCGACGGCATCCGGGATCCGCGACCGCTCAGTGCTCGGGTACGTCATGACGCCACCCGCTCTTCATCGCTCGACTGGACCCGGGCGGCGCGGCACTGCGCGCGAGCCGCGAGGTACTCGTCGTTCGGCTGCCCAGCACTCTCCGGGACCGCCGAGCCGGCCATGATCGCCCGCAGTTCGAGGGGCGCCTCGCACCCGGTGCGAACGGCGTCACGCTCGGCGCGCAACGCGGCCCGGTACCCGGCGATGTCGTCGGGGTCGAGGTACGAGTGCGAGGTCGGCTCGAACGTGCCGGTGTGCCGGTCCAGTCGGGTGCGGGCAGCCTTCCGCCACCGCGCGGCGATGTCCTTCGGCAGGATCGGCCACGCGCTCTCGGCGTAGTGATCGCCGATCGCCTCGCCCGCGAATTCGAGCGGAACGTCGCGCAGCACACGGGCCCACAAGGTGAGTTGAGCAGCCTGCTCGGTCTCGCCGGTCTTCACGACCCGGTCATCGATGAGAGCGATCTGATCGAGCAGATCCAGCGTCTGTTCCATGTTCATGCGCTGCTGCCTCCTTGCAGGCGCTCGCGCAGCGCGGCGAGTCCGGCGCGCTGCTGCTGCGATTTGGTCTGTGGCTGCGCTCCGTTGGTGAACGGGACGACGACGCCGCCCGCGGCCGGCTGCTCGGGGCGCTCGGTCTCGGCCCACTGCCGCCACCGGCCGCCCCACGCTGCGGCGGTTTTGCCGTCGTCGAGCTGTCGGCGGACGAACTTGCGGGTGACGACGTCGAGCTGCTGCGGGGTGAGCTGCTCGCGGCCGCTGTCGAGGCGGGCGAGCTGCGCGGCGCGCACGTCGGCGTCGCTCGGCTCCCAATTGGCGGGAATCAGAGAGAGAGCCGCCCGCGCGCTACTACCTGTAGATCCCTCTCTCTCCTCAGCCCCCTCTTTAAGGAGTGGAGTGGAGTGGAGTGGAACGCGCGCGCGTGAGGTCCCGGGGGAGTCCCCTAGGGACACATCGCCGTGACCTGCGGAATCGCCCGGATCCTGACTTGGATTCGCGTCAGTTTCTTCGTCGAATCCATTGTGATTCCCCGAAGATTCCTCGCCGAAAAGCGAAGGATTCTCAGCAGAATCGGCACCGAAACCGGCCTGCGCCGCGCGCTGCTTCGCCTTCTTGTCCGCGGCGCGCTTCCGCCGGGCGAGCACCTCGGCGCGGGATGGGTTTCCGCTCTCGCGGTAGTCGTGCATGAAGTAGTCGCCCGGCCGGGGCTGCGGGCAGCGCGGGCAGGTGTGCCCGTGTTCGTGCCACAACCCGACCGTGAGCAGCTTCGTGATCTGCGGGGCGCTGCCGTACATCTTGGCGACCTCGCCGGGCACATGCCCGTCGGTGAGCTGGCGTGCCACATACGAGCCGACACGCGTCCACAGCCCCACGGCCGCGTTCTTCGCGCGGATCATCTTCGGGTGGCTGTCTGCCCCATCGTCAACGACGAAGAACGGCATCGGGTATCTCCTGTGCTCAGAGCGTGAGTTGCCCGGCGGGGGCGGGCGATGTCTTACGGGACCAACCCTGTGAGGCCGGCGGGGCGGTGCACTGGTGGTCGATGACGTGCTCGTGAGGGCACGGGCTGCTGCGGCGGTGGCACTCGGCCCACCGCAGGTCGAGCCCGTCGCGGGTCTGGCGCAGGCACCAGTCGAGGCGGTTCGGCTCGCGCAGCGCCTCGGCGGCCGCCGCCGTGTACCGGGTGTCGTCCGCAGCCACGTCGAGCGCCGCGCGGCGGCCGACGAGCTGCCGGAGCACCGGTGACCCGCAGCGGGGGCAGCGCGTACGCCGCGCCCCGCTGCCGGCGGCCGCCGAGGGGCGGGTCACCCGTGCTGCTCGACCCGGCCGCGGCGGGCCTGCTGCCGCTCCTGGTAGACATCGAACTCGGTCTCGGTCGGCAGAGACCCGAGGGCCTCGGACACCGCCGATTCGACGTCGCGCGACCCGGGCCCGATCTCGTCCAACGTGCCGTTCATCTTCCGCTGCCGGTACATCGCCCGCATGACCTCGGCGACCATCTGCGCCTGCTCGTTGTCCTGCGCGACCTCGGCGAGCGTGACGCGGATCTTCACCTGCGGCTGCTTGTCCTCGCCGTCGGCGTGCCCGGTGTACGCCTTGCTCGTGAGCTCGACCACGGCGAACACGCTCGTCCCGGGGTGCTCGAAGAGCCCGCGGCGCTGCGGCTGAGTCGTGGTGGCCTGCAGCGGTCCGGCTGCGCCGTCGAGCTTGATCTCGACCTCGGCGTCGGTGTGGAGCTTCGGCATCCTGATCACTTCCTCTTGCTGGGGTGCTTGCGGCGGTGATCGCGCATCGCGGCCGCCGTACGTACGTCGTCGTTGGGGCAGGTGTCCCGGCGGTGCCGCTCGGCCCGAAGAACGAGCTGTTGCACCGCGTCGGGGCCGATGGCGTCCTCGCCCGGGGCGCCGCAGGCGCACGACCAGTCGGCGGACACCATCGACTTCGGGCCGTCGAAGCGGACCCGCAGGCCGGGGCCCGGTGCCGGGTTGCCGATCGTCGGCCCGATCCCGGTCATGCCGCCGTCGCCTCGGGGGCGCGGCCGCTACCGGGGGACTCCGGCCAATCGACCTTGCGCAGCCGGTCGCGCTGCGCCTGCGGCATCCCGAACAGCGGCGCGCCGAGGGCGTCGTGCCCGGCCGCGCGCAGCCACCACGCGTCGGCCTGGTCGCCGCCCTTGTCGTCGGCGAACTCGGCGCCGGCCGCGAGATATGCGGCCGCAGCCATCTGCGCTTTGTCCGCACGCCCGTTGTCGCACGCGAACGCCTTGAGCGTCGCCGGGACGACGTACGCGTACGGCACACCCGCGTCGAGTAGCTCGCCGAGGACGATGCCGTGCACCTTCGCCGTGATCCCGGCCGCCATGGCGTGCTTCGGCAGATCCTCGACGACCGCGAGGTGCGGCCGATGCTCGGCAAGGTCATCGCGGATGCTGTCGCGGATGTGCAGCAACCGACGGTCGCCGGTCTCGGACCGGGTCTTGATCCGGTACGTCGTGCCGTCCGGCAGCGCGACGCCGGTCGAGGTCAGTGACAGGTCGAGCCCGATGATCCGCAGCCCGCCCTCGGGCGAGGTGATCGGAACGGCGAGCGGCGACAACGCGCCGGGGGCGATGAGTCCGGGGATTGTCATGTCATGCACCACCCGGAATCGCATGCGCCGTCGGCTTCGTCGAACATCGGCAGCAGATCCACACCGTCCGGGATCGCTTCGCGCAGCGGCCGGCCGAACCGGGTGAGATAGACGTGATCCTTTTCCAACTCGTCACGGCGCCGGTTCAAAAGCTCTTCGAGCTGGCACGACTTCTCGAACAGCTCGGGTGCGTCGCGACGCTGGTCGTGCCACGTCTCGGGCCGGTGGAACGGGCAGAACCAACACGACGACTTCGGCGGTACGGGCAGCCCCGCCTCGCGGATGACCCTTGCGCAGTCTGTGCGGCGCAGACCGAGGTCGAGCAACGGGTAGGTGATGTTCTCGTGCGGCTCAGTGCGCCGGTTATTGGCCCGGTGGATCTCGTCCACGCTGATGCCGATTCCGATCGTGGCCGGGTCCGCAAAGGATGCCCCGCGCCGCTTCAGCTCTTTCCCGATGACCTTGATCTTGAAATCAGCGGTGCAACTGCGCGTACCAGGAGCCCCGTTGGACATGCGGACCGGAATCGGGAGAGACCGGGAACCTTCACGGGTGAGACGACCGAGCAGTGTCTCGGTACTGCCGTCTCGCTTCACCCGGTCGATGACGGCCAGTTCAATACCGTGTTCGGCTGCGTAGGGCCTGGCGTACTCCTCGATGTACCGGAGCGTTCCGGGGTTCTCGGAGTCGTCGCCGACGTTCGCCATCAGGAACAGTGGGAAGTCGATGCGGCCCTGCGCCGCGAGGACGAGCAGAGCGGTGGACTGCACACCGCCGCCAAAGCTGATTGATCGGAGCGAGGTCACAGCGACCCCCCTTTCTCGTCGCCGCAGTTCGAGCAGACCCATGTGCCGTCGGCCTGCGGGCGGTGCGGACGGGTCATGTGCGCGCACCGCGGCGTGTCACAGCGCAGGTACCGAACACCCGGCTCGGGCTCGGTGAACACAGCGGCTTCCGTCGTGCGGGCGGTCGAGGCGAGCCGGGCGGCCCACGTGACCGCAGCGGCCCCGATCACCGTGGCGGCGCCCACGTAAGGGGCGAGGTCGGCGCTCATGAGCGACCCCCGACCGACGGAGAGATCGGCCCGTACAGGGCGCGCAGCACGTCGAGGGACTCGCACACCTCGGGCGACCCGACCACGGTCATCACGGGCGTACCCGAGCTGTCGAGCCGGCCGGACCACTCCCACTCGCCGGACGTCTCCGCAGCCGTCCACCGGCCGGACAGATCCCACACATGCCCGGTGCCGTCCGTCCACACCCGCCGGTCGGCGTCGAGGGCGCCGCCGTGGCCGAGCGGCTCGGCGTGGCTGTGCTGCTCGGGCGTCGCGGCCGGGTCGCACGGGTACGGCGGGTGCCCGGCGTCGAGCTGGTCGGCGATGCTCCGCAACAGGTCGGCGGCCGCCGAGTCGCACATCCGCGGGGCCGCCACCATGGTGACGCCGTCGCGGGCGACGGTGACGACGAGCGCCTGCTCGTCGTAGTCGATCAGTCGGATGTTCACGCGTCCCCCCAGGGCTGCAGCGGCCACGACCCGTCGACGACGGCGGCCGGATCGGTCTTGCGGAACCACTCCTGCAGCCCGGCCGCCTGCTCGGCGGCCCAACCGATCTGCCGGTCGTGGAGCTCGGCGAGGTCGAGGTCTTTCAGGTGGTGGAGCTGCGCTTTCTTGTGGAACTTGATTCGCTCGGGCCACTCCATGCGCGGCATGTGCGCGAGCGTCCCGATCCGGTACAAGATCCGGGCCGACATCAGCGCGTCATACGAGCAGCCGTGAGCCTCGCTCTCCTGCCACGGCAGCTCGTAGACCTGCGCGAGCGTGATGAGCTGCCGCGCCCCCTGCGTCTCCGACGGGCGCTTGCGGTACGGCAAGCCCTGCTGATCGAGCACCCGGGTGTCGAGGACCCGCAGCGGCGTCTCGCCGAGCCGGTCGAGCAGCGGCTCGACGTCGTGGCGGCGGCACTCGCGGTCGAGCAGTGTGAGGTCATACGGCACGTTGTGGCCGACGATCGGGTCGCCCATTCGCACATGGATCGCGAGCGACTCGGTGATCTGATCGACGACGTCGTGCGCGCGCTCGCCGTGCTCGCGGGCGTGCTCGGTCGTGATGTGGTGCACGGCGGTCGCGTCGGCCGGGATCTCGATCCCGGGGTTGGCGAGCCACTCATTCGATTCGGTCGGCTTGTTGCCGCCGAGCCCGATCACTGCGGCGGTGACGATGCGGTCCTGCTCAACGTTCGTGCCGGTCGTCTCAAGGTCGAACGCGACCATGCGGGACTGGTGCCACATCAGCGGCCACCCCCGCCCGGCGCAGCAACCTGGGGCCACCCGGCCGACGGGTACGCGGTCGGCGGCTCGTCGTCGCCCTGGTCGTCGACGACCTCGACGTCGTACACCCCGTCGTCGTCCGGCCCGTGCTCGTCGTCCTGGTCGGCGGTCTCACCGGTCTGCGTGTCGACGCCGGCCGCGATGTCCTGCGCGATCTGTACGAGCCGCTGCGACAGTTCGTCGGCCCCCTTCGGGTCGACGTGCCCGGCACGGTTCGCCCGGTGCCAGACGGCGCGGGCGTCCTCGACGGTGCGGCACTGCCGGGCCTCGGCGACGTAGTCAGGTAGCTCGGCCGGAGCCGCCGCGATCGCCGGGCGGTCGAGGGTGCTCGGGTCGAGCGCGGCCGCCGTCGAGATCGGCCCGTTCAGTGCGTGCCGCAGCTTGGGCAGCGACGGCACCACCATGACGACCTGGTACTGCTTCGTATTGCCGTCGGCGACCCGCGAGCGCTGCTCGATCCACATGCGGACCGGCATCATGCCCGTGCCGCCGGTCGCCTGCAGCACCGTGTCGAGCCCACCAGCGAGCACGTCGGCCGCGTAATAGCTCTTCGTCTCCAGCCGCCACACGCCAAGGTCGGGTAGGTCGGGGAGGAACGCACCGATGCGCGAGGTCGGCCGGCACACCTGCGTCGGCGGCCGCTTGTGCCACTCCTCGCCGTACTTGGCGAGGCAGACACACGGACGTCGGCCGATCGACTCGGTCACGCCGTCACATCGCCGCTCGCAGCCGCCCCCGCCCCACATCTCGTAGGACTGGTTCAGCACGTCGCCGGCCGGAAGGATCGCCCGCAGCTCTGTCGCCTCGGTGATCACCCGCCACTGCGCGACGCTCGACCGCTGCGGCGTCCACTGCTCGACCCGGCCGCCGTACAACTCGGCCGCCGCGGCAATGTACTCGCGCGAGTGCGACGTGAGTACGAACGTCTTGCTCTTGACCGGGATCGGTCCCTTGCCAGCGTTCGGGTTCGGCCGGCTGTAGCCGGTGCGGATACGACCGAGCTCGGCGGCCTGCCGCTTCATCGTCAGGATTCGGCTACCCATGATCAGGCTGCCTTTCGTTCAGGGGATCCCGGCGCCCAGTCGGGCAGGATCGTCGGGTACGCGCTCGGCGCGTTGTGGAGATAGCGAGCGGTCCGCGTAGCGGCGAGGAACGCCCGGAACTGCTCGCGGCCGGACGGAACTTCGATCAGCCGATGCGAACGCCGCCGCAGATTCAGCAGCCCGGTACGGCGCACCTTGAACGCCGGCCCATCGGTGTCGTCCGGCAGCAGCAACACCGGGGCGTGCCGCAGCGCAGCGAGCTGCAGCGGCTGCTCGCCGTAGACGACCGTGTCGGGCTTCTTCGCGGACGTCTTGTAGTCGATGAGCCACAACTGCCGGCGCCCGTGCGGGCCGGTCGGCAGCCACACCCACAGATCGCCGGTACCGGCGTACCCGTAGCGGCGGTGCAGCACGGTCGTCTCGATCGCCTCAACGTCACGGTCGAAATCGACGCGCCACAGCCGGAACCAGCGGGCGAGCTCGATCGCGTACGGCTCGACTTCCGGGTCGGCCGGGTACGGGGTGTTCAGGACGAGCGACATCGCCCGCTCATGCACGCGGGTGCCGAGATCTTTCGCACGGTCCGCGTTCCCGGTCGGCAGCGCGACAAGCTCGCGGCGCAGCCGGGTCGGCTCGGTGCGGGCGCGACGGGCGGTGGTGATCGGGTCGCCGATGACATGGTCGGCGACGAGCCCGGCGCCCCACGGGACGAGCGCCGGTTTCGCGATGCTGCCGAGCGCGTTCGTGACGCTGATCAGGTCGGGGCCCCCGGCGGGGTCGCGGTAGTAGCGACCCCGCTCGGTTGCCACAGCGTGGCGAGGATCAGTCACCGTGCGCCGCCCGTCATCGCTCGACCGTTCCGCGCGCCGGCGAGGAATGCGGCCACCTTTGACGCCGGACGCCCGGCACGAGTGGACTCGCCCTGATGCGGCGCGCTGCCGCGGGTGTCCTTCTCTGCGGGGTCGGGCGTTGCTGCGGTGTGCGTGGCGTCGCTCATGCCGACTCACCGCCCTCGGCGTCGACATGCGCGTCGGCGTTCAGCAGCTCGATCAGGTACGCGGCAACGGCTGCCGAGTCGGTCTCGATCTGCGGCCAGGGGCAGCAGCCGTAGATGCCTTCGTCATCACGCGTGGGCCCGCTGGGATGGTCAGCGAGCACGTGGTGCTCGTCGTCGCTGCCCTCGGTGGTGCATACCGGAGCAACCCCGGTCGGCGACTCGCTATCGGTGATGATGGTGCGCCACATCGGGCGGGTCTCACCGGTCTCGGCGAGCAGCAGCTCGCGCACCTCCTGCCGCGCAGCGACGAGCGGCGACCGGTGCAGCGCCACCCAATAGGCCTGCATGCGGTCACGGCACGGCACGCAGATCACGGGCGCTTTGCGGTCGCGCGTGCCGAGCCGCACGAACTTGACGTCGGGGGCGCCGAGCTTGGTCGGGCACGTCGCGCACTGCTCGGGCACAACCCACCGAAGTACCGGCCGGAGAAACCACACGTCGCAGGGGACATCGAAGTGTGCGAACCGGGCCCTGATCAGCCGGCCGTCGTCGTCGAGCTGCTGCCCGGACTGCTCGACGATCGGGCCGAGCAGCCGGTACGCGTCGCTCTCGCTGAGCGTGTCGCCGTCGGTGTCGAGCTGCCCGCTTACGATCCAGCGCTCGCCGTCCCGAGCGATCTCCCAGTAATTCACCGGGGGCACCCACGCGGGGGCGTCACCCATCAACGCGGCCAGCGCCGCGGCGGCAGTCGATGCAGTCATGCGGCAGCACCACCATTCAGCGCCTCGCGCGCGGCGTCGGCCTTGACCGACTGCCACGCCCGCCACGCGCACGCAGCCCAGTGACCGACCGGCAGCGCTCGCGCCCCGTTCGCCATGAGCTGCTCGGCGAGGTCGAGGCCACGCTCGCCGTACAACGGCGTCCACTTCGACGCCCGCTCGGCAAGGTCCGCGACGAGTTCCTCGTACGGCTGCCGGTGCTCGGGCAGCAGCGCCCGCTCTTCCGGGTCCAGCTCGGCGAGCGCGACGAGCCGCTCGAACAGGTCGCTCTCGCGGTCCGTCGACAGCAGAGCGTCGAGGACGTCCTCGATCACGGTCTGCGCGAACGCGTCGAGAACGAGCCGGCTGCCGCCGGGGATCGCCCGCACCCGAACCGGGATCGGGGCCGAAATCGTCTTCTCATCAGGCATGGTGGGCTCCCTTCGGGCCGTAGACCTTTGCGAGCAGTGCGGGGACGCCGATACCGATCAGCCGGGCGCGCACACCGTCGAGCTCGAACCGGCAGACCGTCGCCGGCCCGACGTTCGTCATCCGGCGGACGTCGATGCCGAGCTCGGTCGTCCAGCGGGCCCAGTCGGTGAGCGACCGGGGGTGTACGACGAGCTGCACCTCGCCACCTGCGGCGCTCGCTGCGGGCGGGGTCGGCATCTCCTCGAACCGGGCCGGCGCGGTGTCGGCGATGGTCTTCGCCTTGCGGCACTGCGCGGCGAGGGCGACGGCGGCCGGAGACGGGGCGGGACGGTTGCGGCCGGGGGCCGCGAACGGGTCGGTGAGCGTAGTCACTTGGCCACCGCCCCACGGATCTCGGCGAGGACGTCCTCACCGGACACGACCGGCACGTGCACCCGGATCCGGACCGTCGAACCGTTCAGGCGCACCGGGGTCTCGGTGTGCAGCGTCCACAGCGACGCACCACTGATCTCGACGCCGCGACGCACCTCGCCGCCGAGGTGGTACAGCCACTGGCCGAGGTCGTCGACGTCGGCGACGGTGATGTGCACAGCGTCCGGCCGGGCGACCAACGTCGGCGCCGGAAGCGCGAAGTTGTCGACGACGACCTGCACGGCGAGACGGTTGTCACTGGTCACGGCGTAGGTGTCGGGCGGGGGAGTTTCGATAGGCTGAGCGCGCATGGCGATCGGCCCTTTCTCGTGAGTGGGGTTGGTCGTCCGGGGTCGCTCGGGCCGGGAAGTCGGAGCGGCCCCGTCTTGCGTTGATCAGGCGGACCGAAGAGCGCCGCGCGAGGGCAACGGCTTCAGGTGCGCCATCGGGTGAGCGCCGGAGGCCGGCGCGGCAACGACGGCCAGAGGGCCTGTCGTTGGTTCGTGGTGGTGCATCTGATCGATGCGCTCCAAGTCCGCGTCCGTGAAGGTCACGGCGCGGCCCTTCTTCGAGTGCGGCAGCTGGCGGATGTTGCGCCGAAGCCACCGTTCCTCGACGCGCAGCGCCTCTGCGGCTTCGGCGTACTTGTACCGGCGGGTCGTCATGCTGACTCCGCCTTGGGCACGGCGGTAAGGGTGACGCTCCGGCCGACCGGAGCGAAAAGGATCAGGAGGTCTACTCCGAGTCCCTCGACGATGGAATGGGCGGCAGTGTCTTGGACCGCCTGCTGAGCCCCCGTCAGCAGGGCTCCGATGGTGCTGCGGGGTACTCCGGTCAGTGCCGAAAGTTCTCGCACGCTGACCGCGGCGCCGGTCCCGGTGCGCTTCATGAGGGTCCGGAGAAGGCTCGGATCGACGAGTTTGTACAGGGAGGCGTGAGTAGTCACATCCACCTCGTGCAGTAGGTCATTGCATTGCTTGGATAGGTGAAGCATTGCATAGCTTGGACGAAGCGTCCAGCGTCTTGGGTATGAGCCTCAATTTCGTCAAATGGGCCGTGCGCTCTGGCGCGCGCCGTGTCATTGCATGGACACTCTGTCCAGCGCACGGGATGGGGGCCTTGCGTCACCAGGGGGGATGTACTGAATGCCTCGCTGGCCCCATGGACACCCCACGGCCCATGAATAGACACGGAGTGGCAGGATGAGCCTCATGGCTGCTGAAAAGGACGCGCCCGCGCCCGGCGGGCGGGCCCAGCTCAGAAACCTCGTACGCGAGCGGAAAGCTGCACTCGGGCTCAGCTTCGACAAGTTGGCCCAGCGCTGCATTGATCCCGAGACCGGTGAGCAGACGATCAAGGCGAGCTGGCTTCACCGGCTGGCCACCGATCTCCCTGTCCAAGCCCCGGATCTTCCGCAGCTGCGCGCACTCGCCGTCGGCCTTCAGGTCCCCCTCTACCGAGTGCAGGACGCGGCCGGCGCCGAGTTCTTTGGTATCGACACGGAGTGGTCGGCGTCCGGGGATGCGCGCGCCTTCCTTGAAGGTGCGGACAGGCTTACGGCTGAGCAGCGCGAGCAGATTCGGCGACTGATGGACACGATGGCGCCGCCGGAGTAGCGCCCCGGCATATTCCGTTGGCCATCGCCTGTACGGTGTGTAGTTTCCGTGTGCGCACCGTAGTCAAGATCCTTGCGGAGTGGCAGCATGGGCTCTTCCGCCTGGGGGCGCAGAGTTCGATAGCCTGCCCATGCCCTTCGATTCGAACATACGAGCGAAGAGCGGGCCACGCACTGGGGGTCAGATGGCTGACACGCAAGGATCGGCGAGCGCACGATTTGAGATCGTCCCGGACGCGGACATGCCCACCGGGCGCGATGTCTTGCCCGTGGAAAGACGCGGCGAGATCACCTGGTTCGTACGAGAGGGGCACATGAGCCTGTCACTCTGCGCCGAAATCAACCGGGCCCTCACCCAGGTCACCCGCACTGGCCGGTGGAAGCAGGATTGGGACGGCCCCGACGGACCGCCCCAGCCCTCCCGCTAGGCGGACTGCACGGACCGGAGACCAGCCCGCGGGGCCGGTACGCCCATCGCGGCCTCGACGGCGGCCGTAATGTCGTCGTCGAGGGCACGCACCAAATGCCCGTACCGGTCCACAGTCGTCTGAATGCTTTCGTGGCCGAGCCGGAGCTGAATCGCGGGCAGCGGGACGTTCGCCCCGATCAGCCAGGCAACGTGAGTGTGCCGCAGGTCATGAATCCGCGGGCTCTTCGGCAGGCCCTTCGTGACTGCCGCCTCCACGGCTGGCTTCCACTTCCGGTTGTAGAAGTTCGCATGCCTCCACTCGCCGCCCATCTTCGCGTGGAACACGAAGTCCTCGGGACGGCGGCCGGCCACCAGCCGACGCGCCATGTCGACCTGGACGGGGGAGAGAGCGATCAGGCGCCGCGCCTTCTTCGTCTTCGGCGGCCCGAGGTAGAACGCGCCGCCGCTGCTCCCCTTCTCGGCCTTCTTCCATGCCCGCTGGATCGATGCTGTGGGGCGGTCGGAGGCGAGGTTGATGTCTCGGACCTGGAGGGCGGTGGCCTCGCCCCAGCGCATTCCGGTGCCGACAAGCCAGTCAGCGAGGGCTCGCGCGTCCGGGTCGGTGATCTCGGCAGCGATCCGCTGGTACTCGTCCCGCTCCAGGAACGTCATTTCCTCCTCGGTGTGATCGTCGACACGGGGGAGCCGTGTCCGCTTGCAGCAGTTCGTGGTGCGGATCTGCGGCGTCGCGTCGATCGCGGCCTGCACGATGCAGAACAGGAGCCCGTGCCGGTTCGCGATGCTCTTCGGGTCGGCCGGCCGCCGCAGCCACGCGTCGGGCTTCTCCGGGTCCGGCTCGCCCTTCTCTTCTGCGCGTACCCAGTCGCTGATGTCGTCCTGGACCAGGTTGCCGATGGTGGCCAGGTGCTCGCGCCCGGCTGCGTCGGTGTGCCGGAGTAGGGAAAGGTGGATGCGCAGGTCTCGGCGGTAGTCCTCGCGGGTCCGCTCCTCGATGCCGGTGAGGCGGTTGATGTAGCGGGCGGCCCACGTCTCGAACGGCATGTCGCCGGGGATGGCGGGCTCTGCGACGAACCCCTCCCCGCGAACCCAGCCATGGGGCCATTGCCCGCCGTGGGCTTCCACGAGGTCCTTGAACTGCTTGGCGCCGTCGGGGTCGCCGAACTTCTCGGACTGCCACTCGCCGTCTTGGCGCCACTTCACCTGATAGGTGGTGGTGCCGTCCTTCTTGGGCCGTTCCACGATGCTCGCCATGAGGGGACGATACGGCTCGGGTCGGACACCTGTGTTCCCGTGATGTTCCCAAGTCTCTGGGCATGAAGAAGCCCTGACCTGTTTTCACAGGTCAGGGCTTGATCATTCAGGGTGAGTAACGGGACTCGAACCCGCGACATCCTGGACCACAACCAGGTGCTCTACCATCTGAGCTATACCCACCATGCCCGGTCTTTTTCTGACCGGCCGAGAAAAAGTGTACAGGGTCCGAGAGGGTGCTCGCGCCCCAGTTGTTCAGCCGCCGGTCCCGACCCCCGAAAGGGCTATGACCAGCGGCTTCACAGGGTCCTACGGTGCGGGCGGTGCGACGCGGGCCGCGATGGCCTTCGCGCGCTCCGAGTCCGGGCCGGGCTGCGGCACGAAGACCGCCTCACGGTAGTAACGCAGCTCCGTGATGGAGTCACGGATGTCCGCGAGCGCCCGGTGGTTGCCGTTCTTGGCCGGGCTGTTGAAGTACGCCCTCGGGTACCAGCGGCGCGCCAGCTCCTTGATCGAGGAGACATCGACGATCCGGTAGTGCAGGTAGCTCTCCAGGGCCGCCATGTCCCGCGCCAGGAATCCGCGGTCGGTGGAGACCGAGTTCCCGCAGAGCGGGGCCTTGCCGGGCTCCTTCACATGCTCGCGGACGTAGTTCAGCACCTGGGCCTCGGCGTCGGCCAGGGTGGTGCCCCCGGCCAGCTCGTCGAGGAGGCCCGAGGCGGTGTGCATCTGCCGCACCACCTCGGGCATGGTCTCCAGGGCCGCGTCCGGCGGGCGGATCACGATGTCCACCCCTTCACCGAGCACGTTCAGCTCCGAGTCGGTGACCAGTGCGGCCACCTCGATGAGTGCGTCTTCCGTCAACGAGAGCCCGGTCATCTCGCAGTCGATCCACACCATGCGGTCGTTCATGGCCCCACCCTACGGGGCGCTCCGTTGACCCGGCAGGGTCGGGCGCCCGGTCGTGTACGCGTCGGGGCCGGGTTTCCCCTGCTCCGACTGGACCGGGCCGGCCGTCGGCGACGTGATGACATGCGGGCCCGGCGGGGTCGCCGTGGCCGTGGCACGCCGGATCGACGGACTGCCCTGGGCGGGCACGACCGGCTCGATCACCGGGGCCACCGGCTCCGCGCCACCGCCCTGCGGACGGCGGGCCCGGTAGGCGGCCCGGTACGCGGCGGGGGAGGAGCCCAGCTGGCGCCGGAAGTGTCCGCGCAGCGCGACCGGCGAGCGGAAGCCACAACGGCCCGCCACCTCGTCGACCGAGTACTCGGACGTCTCCAGCAGCCGCTGCGCCTGCAGCACCCGCTGAGTGATCAGCCACTGGAGCGGTGCGCTGCCGGTGAGCGAACGGAACCTGCGATCGAAGGTCCGCCTGCTCATGTAGGCGCGCGCGGCCAGCGTCTCCACGTCGAACTGCTCGTGCAGATGCTCCAGTGCCCAGGCCACGACCTCTGCGAGCGGGTCGGAGCCGATCTCCTCAGGTAAAGACCTGTCGAGGTAGCGCTCCTGACCGCCACTGCGCCGCGGCGGCACGACGAGCCGGCGGGCCAGTGCCCCGGCGGCCTCCGTGCCGTGGTCCGTGCGGACTATGTGCAGACAGAGATCGATGCCGGCGGCCGTGCCGGCGGAGGTGAGCACGTCGCCGTCGTCGACGAAGAGCTCACGCGGATCCACGTGGACCGACGGGTAGCGCTTGGCCAGCGTCGGTGCGTACATCCAGTGCGTGGTCGCCGGACGGCCGTCCAGCAGACCGGCGGCGGCGAGCACGAACGCACCCGTGCACAGCCCGACGATGCGGGCGCCCTCCTCGTGGGCGCGGCGCAGCGCCTCCAGCGCCTCGGCGGGCGGCGGCGAGGTGATCGAACGCCAGGCGGGCACCACGACGGTGCCGGCCCTGCTGATCGCCTCCAGCCCGTAGGGCGCGGTGAGTTCGAGTCCCCCGGTGGTCCGCAGCGGCCCTTCTTCCCCGCCACAGACGAGGAGTCGGTAGCGCGGAACTCCCGCGTCCTGGCGGTCGATTCCGAACACGGAGAGCGGGATCGAACTCTCGAAGATGGGGCCGCCGCTGAACAGCAGCACGGCGACGACTTCTCGTCGTCGACGGCCACTGAGCTTCCGTACAGCCTCCGTTGCGGCGGCGGAGTCCTGGCTCATGACGCTAAGCCCCCCTCGGTGTTCGCGTCTCCCTGGTCCTTACGGGCCTGTCGCTCCTGCACTTTTCCCCTCGGTCCTGCACGAGTTCCCCAGACTTCGATGCCCAAGATCGAATCTACTGCGTCCCGTGGTGCCGGCGTGACAAGTTCACCAACCGGCGTTATGTCGACAAGGCAACTTGGCGGGATGCATTCGATCACGAAGCGTTTCATCCGGTGGACGCCCAGGGAAGTGCGCCTGGCGTTCATGGCCCGTCCCCGTCGGGTGGAAGCGTACCGCGCGGTCTCTTCCTGCCTGGTGACAAGGGGGTTGATCGGCCAAATCGGCAAGGTGTCGGTAGGGGTATGAAGTTGGCTGAAAATAGCTGGTTGTGCATGTGTGATTCAGTCATTGAACCGGCGCACAACCCGGGTGATCAACCGCTTCTTTGCGCCCCCTGGGCAGGTCGGACGGCTGATCGTACGGATCGGACCGGTGGCAACCGAATGCGATCGGATTCCGCCGGGCGGGCCGGTGTCCGTCGCCGGCCGGCGGCTCACCGGGAACGGGGCGGGCGGTCCGGAACGGGTGCGGTGCGACGCACGGGGTCGGGTCGCCGCCCCGGGGCCGGCGTCGGGGTGATCATCACTGCGGCGCCGCGCGGGGGGAGCGGAGATCCTCCGGTGTCCCGTACGGGTGACGGATACGGACCCGTCCGGTCACCGAGGGCGGTCGTCCGGGCCCGGCGGCGTCGGTGTACGGCACAAGCGGCATTGCCATCCGGGTCCGCCTCGGGCATGCTCCGTGAAACGTCGCGCGCGCTTTGCGCGGGTCTGGGCAGTGGAGGAGTGGCGCCGTACCCTTGGGGGTAAGGGGTTGGGAAGATGATTCCCGGACACCGCAACACCGCCCGCTGACGCACCTTCCCCAAGTCGCTCTCCTCACGAGGACTCTCTTCGCCGAGACACCGATGGCCGGTCACGAAATCCCCGAACCCGCCGACCGCAAGCAGGTGGCCGACCCCGTGTCGGACCCGCAGACGGTCGAAGAAACACGTCATTCATGCGACCCCGCGTTCCGCCATGGGGTCGTCGTCGGCTTCGACGGCTCGACCTCCAGTGAGCGCGCCCTCGCCTATGCCATCGGGATGGCCCGAAGATCGGGCTCCGGCCTGATCATCGTCCATGTCGCCAATCGGCTGCCGACCACGGTCTGGGCAGGCTGCGAGCCGCCCGTCTTCGTGGATGTGCCCGACCACCGCACCGAGGTGCTCGGCCTGGAGCTCGCCTGCGCGGACTACCTCTCCGAGGTCCCCTGGGTCCTTGTCGAGCGCGGCGGGGACATCTGCCACGAGCTGGAGGAGGTCGGCCGGGAGTACTCGGCCGACGCCATCGTCGTCGGCTCCACGCACGGCATCGTCGGCCGGATCTTCGGCTCGGTGGCGGGGCGCCTCGCGCGGCGCGCACAGCGCCCGGTCGTCGTCATCCCCTGAGCACCAGGCGCCCCGGAAGCCTCTTCCGTCACTCCGGTGGCCCGTTGTGGCGTCCTCGCTCAATGTGGCGTCAAATCGCCTGCAGAAACCGGCATTTGATGTCCGACAGAGGTGAATTGCGTGCTTGTGAAGGGTATATGACAGTCACTCGGATGGCGTTCGGCATCGATCGCACCGGGGTGCACGTGCTGCCGGCCGGGGCGTGACGGCCAGGGCCGGGACAGCGGCCGGGCCGGTGCGCCGGGGCAGCCGCCGGCGGCAGCGGAGCGGCCCCGTACCCGCGGTGGCGGCGGGTACGGGGCCGTTCTGCGGGTACGGGGCCCCCCGGCAGGGGCGCACGCGGGACGGTGCCCGACAGCCGCCGTGCGCGGCGGCTACTCGACAGTGACGGACTTCGCCAGGTTGCGCGGCTTGTCGATGTCACGGCCCATGGCCAGCGCCGTGTGGTAGGCGAAGAGCTGGAGCGGGATGCCCATCAGGATCGGGTCCAGCTCGTTCTCGTTCTTCGGCACGACGATGGTGTGGTCGGCCTTCTCCTGCACCTGGTGGGCGACGGCGAGGATGCGGCCGCTGCGGGCCTTGATCTCCTCCAGCGCGGCGCGGTTCTTCTCCAGCAGATCGTCGTCCGGCACGATCGCGACCGTCGGCATCGCGGGCTCGATCAGCGCCAGCGGCCCGTGCTTCAGCTCGGAGGCCGGGTAGGCCTCGGCGTGGATGTACGAGACCTCCTTGAGCTTCAGCGCGGCCTCACGGGCGACGGGGAAACCGCGCACCCGGCCGATGAACATCATCGACTTGGCGTCCGCGTACTCGGCCGCCATCTTCTTGATCTCGTCCTCGTTCGCCAGGATCTCGCTGATCTGGGCGGGCAGCCTGCGCAGCCCGTCGATGATCCGCTTGCCGTCGGCGACCGACAGGTCCCGGATCCGGCCCAGGTGCAGGGCGAGCAGCGCGAACGCGACGACGGTGTTGGTGAAGCACTTGGTGGAGACGACACAGACCTCGGGGCCGGCGTGGACGTACGTGCCGCCGTCGGCCTCCCGGGCGATCGCCGAACCCACCACGTTGACGACCCCGAGCACCCGGGCGCCCTTGCGCTTGAGCTCCTGGACGGCGGCCAGCACGTCGTACGTCTCACCGGACTGCGAGACCGCGACGTACAGGGTGTCCGGGTCGACGACCGGGTTGCGGTAGCGGAACTCGGAGGCCGGCTCGGCGTCCGCGGGGATACGGGCCAGCTCCTCGATCAGCTGCGCGCCGATCTGGCCCGCGTGGTACGAGGTGCCGCAGCCCAGGATCTTGATCCGTCGGACCCCGCGCGCCTCGCGGGCGTCCAGGTTGAGGCCGCCCAGGTGCACGGTGGCGAAGCGGTCGTCGATCCGGCCGCGCAGCACCCGGTCGACGGCGTCGGCCTGCTCGGAGATCTCCTTGTGCATGTACGTGTCGTGGCCGCCCATGTCGTACGACTCGGCCTCCCACTCCACGGTGGTCGGCGTGGCCGTCGTGGACGAGCCCTCCGTGGTGTACGTACGGAAGTCGTCGGCCTTGAGGGTGGCCATCTCGCCGTCGTCCAGGGTGACGACCTGGCGGGTGTGGGCGACCAGCGCGGCGACGTCCGAGGCGACGAACATCTCCTTCTCGCCGATGCCGAGCACCACCGGGGAGCCGTTGCGGGCGACCACGATGCGGTCGTTGAAGTCGGCGTGCATGACCGCGATGCCGTACGTGCCCTCGACCGAGCGCAGCGCCTCGCGGACCTTCTCCTCCAGGGTGTCCGCCTGGGCGCGGGCGATCAGGTGGACCAGCACTTCGGTGTCGGTCTCGGAGAGGAAGACGACACCGTCGGCGACGAGCTTCGCACGGAGCTCGGAGGCGTTGTCGATGATGCCGTTGTGGACGACGGCGACCTTGTTGTCCGCGTCCAGGTGCGGGTGGGCGTTCTCGTCGCTCGGGGCGCCGTGGGTGGCCCAGCGGGTGTGGGCGATACCGGTGGTGCCGGTGAAACGCTTGGGGACGCGGGCCTCCAGCTCGCGGACCCGCCCCTTCGCCTTGACCATCCGCAGGGCGGCGGGCTTGCCGGCCGACGCCTTGCCGGTGATGACGATGCCCGCGGAGTCGTAACCCCGGTACTCCAGCCGCTGCAGCCCTTCCAGCAGCAGCGGAGCCACATCACGCTTCCCGATATATCCGACGATTCCGCACATGGATTCTCTGCCCCTCCATCGACGTACCTGTGGTGCCCGTTGCCCGGCCGTGGGTTCTTCAGCCGTAGACGATGCGGCGCAGCTGGCGGAGCGAGAGCTCCGGCGGCGCGACCGCCCGGTGCGGCAGCTCGGCCGCGATCCGTTCGAAGATCTCCGCGTTGACCAGGCCGCCGGACTGCAGTTCGCGGTGGCGGCGGCGGACGAAGTCGTCGGTCGTCTCGTCGAAGTACGCCAGCACGTCGAGGATCACCCGGGCGGCTTCACCGCGCTGGAGCGCGGTGCTGCGCACCAGGTGATCGATGAGGTCGTCATGCGACGGGCGGCGTTCGAGCACTCGTTGATATTGCGGCGGACGGGGCGCTTACGCAACAATTCTGCCCGATATCGGGCAGGGATGCGTGTGATTGCCGTCTCGAAGAGCCTCGAACGGGTCGGGGCGCTGGCTCAGAGGTTCTTGAGGACGGCCTGCTTGGCGGCGGCGAACTCGTCGTCGGTGAGGACTCCGGACCGGTGCAGCTCACCGAGCTCGCGCAGCCGGCGCAGCAGGACGTCGTGATCGTCGGCGGGGGGTGCGGCCGGTGCCGGGGCCGTGGCCTCCGGGGCCGCGATCTGTGCGGGCCCGGCCGTCCTCCCCGCCGCCCCGGGCAGCCGCACCAGCACCGCCGCCGCGACCAGCACCGCCGTGTACTCCTTCTTGGACAGCCCCCACAGGTCCAGCGAGTACAGGTCGTACTCGGCCGCCCGGACCGGAGCCGTCCCGTCGCCCCGTACGAAGCGCAGGTGCCCGTTCTCCAGGCCGATGGCGGGCACCCAGTGCACGCCGGTCACCTCCGACACCGGGAACGAGACCGGGCCGCCGGAGGTCTTGACCTCCTTGGCCTTCCAGTTCCAGGTCAGACGGACGGTCTCCCCGTCGAACGAGGCCGTGCCGTCCCCGCCGCCGCCGGCGACCGGCACCGCGGGCCCCGGCAGCAGGAAGCCGTCCACCGCGTCGGCCGGCACCTGTTCGATCAGCAGGGCGTTGCGCACCTCGTCGGCGAAGTACTCCGCCACCCCGCCGCGGTCCTTCTCCACGGCCAACTGGTAGGGGTCCGCGGCGTCCTTGAGCCTGCCGCCGGCCGCGCGCAGGACCGGGCACGCGCCGTCGCGCAGCCGCAGTCGCAGCCGACCGCCCTTGCGGTCCGGCTCGAAGGAGATGCCCGCCAACGCCCGCAGCGGGACGACGCGTTCACCCAGCCCCTCCCGGAGCGGGTGGATGCCCTTGCCCCTGCCCGGCACGATCCGCACCGATTCGCCGTCGAAGGTCCAGGTGCCGTCGCGCTGGATTATTTCCGCCATGCGGCAGATTCTGCCAGCCCCGTGAACGGAGAAGTGGTCTACACCTTGACCATGCGTGAGACAGGCGATACGCATGGTGATGGTTCGGTTGCTCAGGAGACCCACAGGTGTGAACCCGTCGAAAGGGACCCGGCTCGTGAGACTGCACAGGACACAGCGCACCGCCCTTCCCCGCCTTCTCGGCTCGCTGCTGCTCGTCACGGCGGCCGGGATCGCCGGCGTCGGCGCGGCCCCGGCGAGACCGGCGGTGAACAGCGCCCCGGCCGCCGCCTCCCCCCGTCCGCTGGGTCAGATCGTGCCCGCCCCCGCCGAGGTGAAGCCCGGCGGCTCCGCGTACACCGTCACCGCGGACACCCGGATCCGCGTCGACGGCTCCGCCGAGGCCCGGAAGGTCGGCGACTACCTGGCGGGCGTGCTGCGCCCGTCCACCGGATACCCGCTGCCGGTCACCGGCGACGGCGCCGGCGGCATCCGGCTGCGCGTGGAACCCGGCAACGGCCGACTGGGCGCCGAGGGCTACAGCCTGAAGTCCGCCCGGGGCTCGGTCACCATCACCGCCCGCGGCCCCGCCGGGCTCTTCCACGGAGTCCAGACGCTCCGCCAGCTGCTCCCGGCCGACGTGGAGAAGAAGAGCCCCCAGAAGGGCCCGTGGAAGGTCGCGGGCGGCACGATCACGGACACGCCGCGCTACGCGTACCGGAGCGCGATGCTCGATGTCTCCCGGCACTTCTTCTCCGTCGGCGAGGTCAAGCGCTACATCGACCAGCTCGCCCTCTACAAGCTGAACAAGCTCCATCTGCATCTCTCCGACGACCAGGGCTGGCGGCTCGCCATCGACTCCTGGCCGCGGCTGGCCACGTACGGCGGGCAGACGGAGGTCGGCGGCGGCCCCGGCGGCTACTACACCAAGAGCGACTACAAGGAGATCGTCCGGTACGCGGCCTCCCGCTATCTGGAGGTCGTACCGGAGATCGACCTGCCCGGCCACACCAACGCGGCACTCGCCTCGTACGCGGAGCTGAACTGCGACGGGGTCGCGCCGCCGCTGTACACCGGCACGAATGTCGGCTTCAGCTCGCTCTGCGTGCCGAAGCCCGTCACGTACGACTTCGTGGACGACGTGGTCCGTGAACTGGCCGAGCTCACCCCCGGCAAGTACCTCCACATCGGCGGCGACGAGGCGCACTCCACCAGCCACGAGGACTATGTGGCGTTCATGGACAAGGCACAGGCCATCGTCGGCAAGTACGGCAAGACCGTGGTCGGCTGGCACCAGCTGACCGGGGGTACGCCGGTGAAGGGCGCGGTCGCCCAGTACTGGGGCTACGACAGGACGGGCGACGCCGAGCGCAAGCAGGTCGCGGACGCCGCCGTGAACGGGACGAAGCTGGTGCTGTCCCCGGCCGACCGCAGTTACCTCGACATGAAGTACGACAAGGACACCGTGCTGGGCCTGGCCTGGGCCGGTTACGTCTCGGTGCAGCGCTCCTACGACTGGGACCCGGCGACGTACCTGGCCGGCGCCCCGGCGGATTCGGTCCTGGGCGTCGAGGCGCCGCTCTGGTCGGAGACCCTGACCGACAGCGACGAGGTCGAGCAGATGGCGTTCCCCCGGCTGCCCGGGGTCGCGGAACTCGGCTGGTCGCCCGCGGCCACGCACGACTGGGACACGTACAAGGTGCGGCTGGGGGCACAGGGGCCGAGGTTCTCGGCGCTGGGCATCGACTACTACCGGGCGCCGCAGGTGCCGTGGGCGGCGGAATGAGCTGACCGGGCCCGTCCGGCGACCACGCGCCTCCGGTCGCCGGACGGAACCGGTGCTCGCGCTCCACTCGTCCCCGGCCTGTCGTCGCCGCTCACCAGACCAGCACCCCGCCGCCCACCGACCGGGCCCGCAGTGCGGCCCGGGTGATGTTGGCGAGCCGGTCCGCCACGTAGTCCTCCCGGTAGCCGCTGTGCGCACCGAGCTCCGCCGTGTGCCCGCGCAGCAGTTCGCACTCGGCGAGGAACTCCTCGACGTCCTCCGGCTGCACGTAGAGGTCGTCGTCGGCCAGCCGGGGAAGGAACCGGGCCCCGAGCGCGCGGGCGGGCTCCGAGCCCCAGAGTCTGGTCCGGCTGCTCTCGAACCCGGCCATGTCGCCTCCGTCCTCGGGGTCGTCGAGCAGCCGCAGCTTCCCCCGCTCGTCGTGGACGAAGGTGTGGACCAGCAGCGTCATGCCCCGAACTCCGCCCGGCAGCCGTCGAGTCCCTCGACAGTGACCTCGATGCTCCGGCACTCCTCCCAGCGTGCCCGGTCCAGCCGCAGCCGTTGCAGGGTGACCGGCGCTCCCCGTACGGCGGCGACGCTGGTGCCGTCCGGCAGATAGCCGAGCCGGTGCGAGACGCCCAGCGAGCGCGGGTTGTCGGTCATCGCGGACGACACCGCGGTCCGGGCCCCGAGGCCGGCGAAGGCGAGATGCAGGACGGCGGCCCGCATCTCGGTGCCGATGCCCCGGCCCTGGTGGGCGAGGCCCAGCCACGACCCGGTGCTGACCTGGCCGGTCACGGCGAAGTCCCTCGCCGTCAGGTCCTGCCGCCCGACCACCCTGCCCTCGTACAGCACGGCGAGGCCCAACGCCCAGTCCTGGACCGACCAGTCGGCGACGGTGGACAGCACATGCCGGAACGTCGCCCTGCCGCGCTCCTCGGGCGGTACGTCGGTCCAGGGGATGGTGAACGGCATCTCTTCCGGTGCGTGCACCCCGTCGGCGGCGACCGACGCGAGGTCGTTCAGCAACTCCAGGTCGGGGAGGCGTAGTTCCAGGCGGGGCGTGCGGAGGCGGAGCCCGTACAGGGGCCAGTGCTGTGGCTTCATGGACGGACTCTGCCGCGCGGTGCGGCGCGCTGTCGAACGGATTCCGTCGCATCCCGTCCGATCTCCCGGGCGGCCCGCGAACGGTCAGGGGCGTGGCCAGGGGCGGCCGGCCAGGCGCTCGATGTCGGTGTTGAAGCGCCGCAGGTAGGCGGCGAAGCCGGAGATGTCCTCGTCCGACCAGTTGGTCATGACCCGCTCCAGGGAGTCGACGAGGCCCTCGCGTTCCGCGTCGAGCATGCGGGCGCCCTCGTCGGTGATCCGGAACTTGCGGGCCATGCCGCCCTCGGGGTCCGGGATGCGTTCCACGAGTCCGGCGCGCATGGCCGCCGCGGTCTGCCGGTTGAGGGTGGAGGCGTCGAGCCCGAAGGCGTCGCTGAGCTCACCGATCGACATCGGACCCTGGACGCGGACGCGGCTGAGCAGGATGTAGGCGCTGCGGTCCATCAGGCCGTCCTTGCGCCGCCCGCCCTTGTTCTGCAGGAGGCCGTGGCGGCTGAGGAGCATCTGCTCGTACTCGACCTCGTGTGTGGGCCTGGTCATGCGCCTGCGGCCTCCTGTTGTCGTCCGGGCGTCCCGGCGTGTTTCCGGATGTCGGCCCTCATTCTCCCACAGGTCTATGCAACATACATATAACGTGCTCGATGCATGAAGTGTGTACGATGCATAGTCTTCTTCCGATGCATACCCGAGGAGTCCCGGATGGGCGCGCCCCAGCCAACAACCCGCAGCGGCGGTGTGGTCGCCACGCTGGCCATCGCCGGCACCACGGCGGCGATCATGCAGACCCTGGTCACCCCGCTCATCGCGGAGCTGCCGCAGATCCTGAGCACCACCCCCTCGAACGCGGCGTGGGTGATCACCGTCACCCTGCTGGTGTCCGCCGTCTGCGTGCCCGTCTCCGGCCGTCTGGGCGACATGGTCGGCAAGCGCCGGATGCTGCTCGTGTGCTCCGTGCCGCTGATCGCCGGTTCGGTGGTGTGCGCGCTCTCCTCGTCCGTCGTCCCCATGATCGTCGGCCGCGGTCTGCAGGGCATGGGCATGGGCGTGCTGCCGCTCGGCATCGCCCTGCTGCGTGACGTGGTCCCGGCGGAGAAGCTCAGCTCCTCCATCGCGCTGGTCAGCGCCTCCATGGGCATCGGCGGCGCACTCGGCCTGCCGATCGCCGCGGCGGTCGCCCAGTACACGAACTGGCGGGTGCTGTTCTGGGGCTCGGCCGGCCTGGCCACCGTGGTCGCCGTGCTGATCTGGTTCCTGATCCCCGATGTACCGGCCGGCGCCAAGGGGCAGCGGTTCGACGTGCTCGGTGCGCTCGGCCTCGGGGCGGGCCTGGTCTGCCTGCTGCTCGCGGTCTCCAAGGGCGCCGACTGGGGCTGGGGCTCGGCGACCACGCTCGGCCTGTTCGCCGCCGCCGTCGTGGTGCTGCTCGCCTGGGGCCTGTGGGAGCTGCGTACCCGCGACCCGCTGGTCGACCTGCGCACCACCGCGCGTCCCCGGGTGCTGATGACCAACCTCGCCTCCGTCTTCGTCGGCTTCGGCATGTACGCCAGCATGCTGATCGCGCCGCAGCTGCTCCAGCTCCCCTCCGCCACCGGCTACGGCCTGGGCCAGTCGATGCTCGCGGCGGGCCTGTGGCTGGCGCCCGGCGGGATCATGATGATGATCGTCTCCCCGCTCGGCGGAAAGCTCATCGACGCCCGTGGGCCGAAGTTCACCCTGGTGTGCGGCATCCTGGTCATCGCGGTCGGCTACGGCCTGGCGCTGGTGCTCATGGGCTCCGCGTGGGGCCTGATGGTGGTCGGCATGGTGACCAGCAGCGGTGTCGGCCTGGCGTACGGTGCGATGCCCGCGCTGATCATGGGCTCGGTCCCGCTGTCCGAGACCGCCGCCGCCAACGGCTTCAACACGCTCATGCGCTCGCTCGGTACGTCGATCGGCGCCGCGGTGGTCGGCGTGGTCCTCTCCCAGATGACCGTCTCCATGGGCGGCTACGACCTCACCTCCGAGAACGGCTTCCGTACCGGTCTCATGGTCGGCTGCGGCGTCGCCCTGGTCGCGGCGTTGATCGCCGCCGCCATCCCGGCCGCGCGCCGCGCCGAACCCGGCACCGCCGCCGACGCCGCCGCGGAACAGGCCGCGGTCAAGGCCTGACCTGCCGGGAACGAGGGACCCCTGTCCGGGCGCCCGGACAACATGCGAGCCACGAGCCGACGGCAACGCATCGGCACGCCGGCCCCGTCAACCAGCCACGCACTGCCACTGGTTGACGGGGCCGCTCCGGTTCGTCACGCCGGGATCGGCCGGCAGCACCTCGCCCGGCCCCTTCCCGGTAAGGTGGCAATCTTCGGCCGGCGTCAGCCTCCGGAGCCCTGAAGGCGAACGCCCATGACACACTCCGCGCCGCGCCCCACCCGCCGCCTCGATGCCGCGCTGGACGGCCTCGCGGTCACCTTCCGAGGAATGACCGCCCACCCCGACGAGAACAACTGCGAGTGCCACTGGGGCAGCGCCGAGGAACTCGCCCGGCTCAAGGTGGCGGACCGGGAGCTGGACCCCGACCTGCTGCGCCGCACCTGGAGCGCACCCGACTGGAGCGACCACCCCTCCGTACTGCGTCGGATACTCCCTCAGTTCGCCCGGTCCCTCGTGGCGGGCCACACCGGCCGGTACCGCGACTCGGACGACATCGGCCGCTCGTTCGCCCGTGGCCGCTGGCAGCAGTGGCCCACCGAACAAGCAACAGCGGTACGGGAGTTCCTCGAAGCCTGGTGGGCCGACACGCTCACCGACCCGGCCCCCGTCCTCCCCGCCCACGACCTCTTGGCCCTGATCACCGAGGCGTCCGGTGAACTCCGCCCGTGGCTCGCCCACTGGGAGTCGCAGACCGGCACCACGGCCGACCGGCACCTCGCCGCAGCCGTCGACGACTGGGAGTACGACCTCCTCGGTGACGAACTCCCCTGGGACGCCTGGGACAGCGAGGATCACGGGGGCGAGAAGCGCGCCGAGCTGACGGCCTGGCTGATCAGCCACGCCCGGCCCCGCCTCGTCGCCCACGGCGCACCCGCCGAACTCCTCAACCGGATAAGACTCCTGGGCCTCACCGGCGATGCCCGCTGGGACGACCCCCACTGGCCCGGCTACCACTACTGACCCACCGCGCCGCGCCCCGCGCGACGGACGCGCCGGACGCGGCCGCCGGCCCGGAGAAGCGCTCCGGAGAAGCGCTCCGGGGCCGGCCGGGTGAGCCGACCTCCGTCTGCTCGCCCCACCGACCCCGCCCCGCCGCCATGTCACCCCTACGTCAGGCCGGCAGCCCCAGCTCGCGGGCGATCAGCATCCGCTGGACCTCGCTCGTGCCCTCGCCGATCTCCAGGATCTTGGAGTCGCGCCACATCCTGGCGACCGGGTACTCGTTCATGAAGCCGTAGCCGCCGTGGATCTGGGTCGCGTCGCGGGCGTTGTCCACCGCCACCGTCGAGGAGTACAGCTTCGCGATCGCGGCCTCCTTCTTGAACGGTTCGCCCGAGACCATGCGCGAGGCGGCGTCGCGCCAGCCGATCCGGGCCATGTGGGCCCGCATCTCCATGTCGGCGATCTTGAACTGGATGGCCTGGTTGGCGCCGATCGGCCTGCCGAACGCGTGGCGCTCGGCGGCGTACTTCACCGACTCGTCCACGCAGCCCTGCGCCAGGCCCGTGGACAGGGCGGAGATGGCGATCCGGCCCTCGTCCAGGATGCGCAGGAACTGGGCGTAGCCGCGGCCCTCCTCGCCGAGGAGGTTGGCCAGCGGGACCCGGACGTCGGTGAAGGAGAGTTCGCGGGTGTCCGAGGAGTTCCAGCCGACCTTGGAGTACGGGGCGGCGACCGTGAAGCCGGGGGTGCCGGACGGCACGATGATGGAGGAGATGCGCGGGGCGCCGTTCTCCTTGCGGCCGGTCACCGCCGTCACCGTGACCAGCTCCGTGATGTCCGTACCGGAGTTGGTGATGAAGCACTTGGAGCCGTTGATCACCCACTCGCCGGTCGCCTCGTCGCGCACCGCCGTGGTCCGGGTGCCGCCCGCGTCCGAGCCGCCGTCCGGCTCGGTCAGGCCGAACGCGCCGAGCGCCTCGCCCGAGCAGAGCTTCGGCAGCCACTGCCGCTTCTGCTCCTCGGTGCCGAAGTGGTAGATGGGCATCGCGCCCAGCGAGACCCCGGCCTCCAGGGTGATCGCCACGGAGGAGTCGACCCGGGCCAGCTCCTCCAGGGCGATCCCGAGGGCGAGGTAGTCGCCGCCCATGCCGCCGTACTCCTCCGGGAACGGCAGCCCGAACAGGCCCATCCGCCCCATCTCCCGCACGATCTCGTACGGGAACTCGTGCCGTTCGTACAGGTCGCCGATCTTCGGCGCGACCACGTCGTGCGCGAACTCCTCGACGGTGCGCCGCAGTTCCTCGTGTTCGGCGGTCAGCCGGTGGTCCAGGGACATGGCAGGGGTCACTCCTTGTGGGAACGGGGGTCCTATCGCACCGAGAGCGCGCGGACGGTACGGGACGGGCTGGGTCGGCCCAGTTGTTCGGCGAGCCACACGCTGGTGGCAGTGAGCGCGTCGAGATCGACCCCGGTTTCGATGCCGAGGCCTTCGAGCATCCACACGAGGTCCTCGGTGGCGAGGTTTCCGGTCGCGCTCTTCGCGTACGGGCAGCCGCCGAGGCCGCCCGCGGAGGCGTCCACCGTGGTCACCCCGTGCTGGAGCGCGGCGAGGGTGTTGGAGAGGGCCTGGCCGTAGGTGTCGTGGAAGTGCACGCCGATGGTGTCGGTGCGTACGCCCTCCTCGTTCAGCTCCGAGAGCAGGGTCTGTACGTGGCCGGGCGTGGCCACGCCGATGGTGTCGCCGAGGGAGAGCTCGTCGCAGCCGAGGTCCATCAGCGCCTTGGCGACCCGGACGACCTGGTGGACGGGGACGGGCCCCTCCCACGGGTCGCCGAAGCACATCGACAGATAGCCGCGCACATGCACCTTGTCGGCCTTGGCGCGGGCGACGACCGGCTCGAACATGGCGAGCGACTCGTCGACGGTGCGGTTGAGATTGCGGGCGGCGAACGTCTCGGTCGCCGAGCCGAACACCGCGATCCGGCGGGCGCCGAGCGCCAGCGCCCGGTCCAGGCCGCGTTCGTTCGGGACCAGGACCGGCAGGGCGACGCCCTCGATGTCGGCCAGCCGGGGGAACAGGTCCTCGGCGTCGGCCAGTTGGGGCACCCACTTGGGGTGCACGAAGCTGGTCGCCTCGACGGTGGTCAGGCCGGACGCGGCCAGCCGGTGGATGAACTCCGCCTTGACCTCGGTCGGTACGACGGCCTTCTCGTTCTGCAGCCCGTCGCGGGCACCGACCTCGTGGATACGGACCCGGGCGGGCAGATCCTGGGCCGGTACGGTCATGGGGAGGGGGCGGGATGTCGTCATGCTTGCTCCCCGGGGGCATCTGCGTGGGTCTCCACGGGGGCCACCACGGCCAGGATCTGGTCCATGGCGACCGTGGCGCCGGCGGTGACGTCCAGCTCGGTCACGGTCCCGGCGTGCGGGGCGGAGATGACGTGCTCCATCTTCATGGCCTCCACCACCAGCAGGCTCTGGCCGGCCACGACCTCGTCACCGACCGCCACCTTCACCACGGTGACCGTCCCGGGCATCGGCGCGGCGAGGGTGTCCGCCCCGGAACGGCCCGCGCCGGCCAGCGACGCCTCCACCGGGTCGTGATCCTGTACGTGCCAGCTGTCGCCGCCCCGGCCGAGCCACACGCCCTCCGGGGAGTGGGCATGGCTGAACGTGTGGGTGAAACCGGCGAGTTCGAGGGTGAGGCGGGGACCGGAGACCTCGACCGGCCTGGCCGTCTCTTTGCTACCGGGCAGCGGCGCCAGCGGGCCGCAGGCACCCGTCACCGGCTGCGGCGGCTCGGCGCCCTCCCCGACATGGCCGAACGTCAGCTCCGTACCGGCCGGGCAGGAGCGCAGCGAGACCTGCACCGGGTCGCGGCCCGGCAGCCGGAAGTCGAGCACCGTACGGGCCGGGGTGCCGCCGAGCCGCCAGCCGTCGGCCACCGAGAACGGGTCGACCCAGCCGGAGGCGTCGGAGGCGGCGGGGGCCGTGGAGCGGCGCAGCAGGGCCGCTGCCGCGTACACCTCCTCGGGGACGCCCTCCGGGACCAGGCCGGACGCCTCGCGCTCCACCAGGCCCGTGTCCAGATCGCCCGCCACCACCGCCGGGTGGGCGAGCAGCCGGCGCAGGAATCCGGCGTTGGTCGGGACGCCGAGGATCACAGTGTCCGCGAGCGCCGCACGCAGCCGGCGCAGGGCGGTCGGCCGGTCGGGGCCGTACGCGATGACCTTCGACAGCATCGGGTCGTACAGGCTGCCCACCTCGCCGCCCGTGGCGAGGCCGGAGTCCGTCCGTACGCCGTTGCCCTGCGGTTCGTGCAGGGCGAGGACCGTGCCGCCGGAGGGCAGGAAGCCGCGGGCCGGGTCCTCCGCGCAGATCCGGGCCTCGATCGCGTGGCCGGTGAGGGTGATGTCCTGTTGTGCGTAAGGGAGTTGCTCGCCGGCCGCTACCCGCAGCTGCCACTCCACCAGGTCCAGGCCGGTGATCAGCTCGGTGACCGGGTGCTCGACCTGGAGACGGGTGTTCATCTCCATGAAGTAGTACGAGGCGGGGTCGTTGCCCGGGACGATGAACTCCACCGTGCCCGCGCCGACGTAGCCGCAGGAGCGGGCCGCCTGGACGGCCGCCTCGCCCATCGCCGCCCGGGTCTCCTCGTCGAGCAGGACCGAGGGCGCCTCCTCGATGATCTTCTGGTGGCGGCGCTGGAGCGAGCACTCCCGCTCGCCGAGGTGGACCACGTTGCCGTGGGCGTCGGCCAGCACCTGGATCTCGATGTGCCGGGGCCGGTCGATCCACCGCTCCACCAGCAGGGTGTCGTCGCCGAACGAGGACCGCGCCTCACGCCGGGCGGCTGCGATCTCGTCCCCGAGCAGTGCCTCGTCGCGCACCAGCCGCATGCCCTTGCCGCCGCCGCCCGCCGAGGGCTTCAGCAGCACCGGCATCCCGATCGCGCGGGCCGCGTCGACCAGCTGGGCATCGGTGAGCCCGCTCCCGGACGAGCCGGGCACCACGGGGACCCCGGCTGCCGCGACCGTCTCCTTGGCCCGGATCTTGTCGCCCATCAGCGTGATCGCGGAGGCGGGCGGGCCGATGAAGACCAGCCCCGCCTCGGCGCACGCCCGCGCGAAGCCCGCGTTCTCGGCGAGGAATCCGTATCCCGGGTGGACGGCCTGCGCGCCGGAGCGGCGGGCGGCGTCCAGCAGCGCGGGCACGCTCAGGTAGCTCTGGGCGGCGGGGGCGGGCCCGATCCGTACTGCCGTGTCGGCCTCCCGGACGTGCCGGGCGTCCGCGTCCGCGTCGCTGAAGACGGCGACCGAGCGGACGCCCAGCTCCCGCAGCGTGCGGATGACACGTACCGCGATCTCGCCGCGGTTGGCGACCAGAACCGTGTCGAACATCGTCATCTGTTCCTCACATCCGGAAGACGCCGAAGCCGGGTTCACCCAGCGGAGCGTTGGCGCACGCGGTCAGGGCCAGTCCCAGCACCTGCCGGGTCTCCAGCGGGTCGATCACACCGTCGTCCCAGAGCCGGGCCGTGGCGTAGTACGCGTTGCCCTGCGTTTCGTACTGCTCGCGGATCGGGGCCTTGAAGGCCTCCTCGTCGGCCGCGCTCCAGTCGTCGCCCAACTGGTCGCGCTTGACCGTCGCGAGGACGGACGCGGCCTGCTCGCCGCCCATGACGGAGATCTTCGCGTTGGGCCACATCCACAGGAAGCGGGGGGAGTAGGCCCGGCCGCACATGGAGTAGTTGCCCGCGCCGTACGAACCGCCGACGACCACCGTCAGCTTCGGGACGCGGGTACAGGCGACCGCCGTGACCATCTTGGCGCCGTGCTTGGCGATGCCGCCGGCCTCGTAGTCCCGGCCGACCATGAAGCCGGAGATGTTCTGCAGGAAGACCAGCGGGATGCCGCGCTGGTCGCACAGCTCGATGAAGTGGGCGCCCTTCTGGGCGGACTCGGAGAACAGGATGCCGTTGTTGGCGACGATCCCGACCGGGTGGCCGTGGATCCGGGCGAAGCCGGTGATCAGCGTCGTGCCGTACTCGGCCTTGAACTCGGCGAACCGCGAGCCGTCGACGACCCGGGCGATCACCTCGCGCACGTCGTACGGGGTGCGGGAGTCGACCGGGACCGCGCCGTACAGGCCCGCGGGATCGACCTTCGGCTCCTCGACGGGCCGCACGGACCACGGCAGCGCGCCCCGGTCCGGCAGCGTGGCGACGATGTTCCGCACGATCCGCAGCGCGTGCGCGTCGTCCTCGGCGAGATGGTCGGTCACCCCCGACGTACGGGAGTGCACCTCGCCGCCGCCCAGCTCCTCGGCCGTCACGACCTCGCCGGTCGCGGCCTTCACCAGCGGGGGACCGCCCAGGAAGATCGTGCCCTGGTTGCGGACGATCACGGCCTCGTCGCTCATCGCGGGGACGTACGCCCCGCCCGCCGTGCACGAACCCAGCACGGCGGCGATCTGCGGGATGCCCGCCCCCGACATCCGCGCCTGGTTGTAGAAGATCCGCCCGAAGTGCTCGCGGTCCGGGAAGACCTCGTCCTGCATCGGCAGGAACGCGCCGCCCGAGTCGACCAGGTACAGACAGGGGAGGCGGTTCTCCAGCGCCACTTCCTGGGCGCGGAGGTGCTTCTTCACTGTCATCGGGTAGTACGTACCGCCCTTGACGGTCGCGTCATTGGCGACGATCACGCACTCCCGGCCGCTGACCCGGCCGATCCCGGCGATCACCCCGGCCGCCGGGGCGGCGCCCCCGTACAGCCCCTCGGCCGCCAGCGGGGCCAGCTCCAGGAACGGCGAACCCGGGTCGAGCAGGGTGTCCACCCGCTCCCTGGGCAGCAGTTTGCCGCGCGCCACATGCCGGGCGCGGGCCCTCTCACCCCCGCCGAGCCTGGCCGTGGCGAGCCGCTCACGCAGCTCGTCGGCGAGCGCGTGATGCGCCGCCTCGTTGGCCTTCCAGGCCTCGGAGGCGGGATCGGCCGCGCTCGCCAGCACCGGTGCCTGCTGCATCGTGTCGAGCCCCCTTGCCCGTACCGCAGTAGTTAGTGACCGTTAACGTCCGACTTCAGGTTAACGAGCGCTAACAGCCTTGTCCAGGGCACTCGGTCCGCGCCCGCGCCGATTCCGGTCGGTCCAACCGGTCCGGTGGGTCTGGGCAGACCGACCGGAGCGGTCGGGATAATGGCCCGCGCCGCTCCCTGACCCGGAGCGGGGCCGGTCATGGATCCGTGACGGCTTTCGGGGCGGGGAAACGGGGAAAAGGGCGGATGACGCAGCAATCGCAGGCGCAATCGCAGGCACAGGCACAGGCACAGGCGCAGGCGCAGGCACAGGCGCAGATGACGCGGGACGTGGGCGCGGGGGCGGCCGGGGGAGTGGGCCGGAGGGCGCGCATCCTCGAAGTGGACGCCCTGCGCGGGTTCGCGCTCGCCGGGATCCTGGTCGTGAACCTCATGACGACCGCCGGGCCTCCGGGCGCCAGGGACCTCCTCGCGGAGGTGCACGCGGCCGACGGGGCCGTGCAGTGGCTGGTCGTGCTCCTCGCGCAGTCGAAGTTCTACCTGCTCTTCTCCTTCCTGTTCGGATACAGCTTCACCCTCCAGATGGACTCGGCCGCCCGCGCCGGGGCGCGCTTCGTGCCCCGGATGTCACGGCGGCTGGCCGCGCTCTTCGTGCTCGGGTTCGCCCACGCGGTGCTGCTGTACGCCGGCGACATCCTGATGATCTACGCCCTGTTCGGGCTGCTCCTGCTGGCCGTCAGGAACGCCGGGCCCGCCGCGGTCCGGCGTGCGGCGCTGTGGGTGTTCGGCGCCGCCGGTGGCTTCCTGCTCCTGATCGGCCTGGGGGCCGCGCTGATCGACCCGGCCGCGGCGGGCGGATCCGACGCGGCGAACGCCGAGCTGACGGCCGCCTACCGGGGCGGATTCGCCGAGGTCGTCGGCGCCAACTTCCGGGCGCTGCCCGAGGCGGCGGCGGCCGTCGTGCTGATGGGCGGGTTCGTCGCCGCCGCCTTCCTCATGGGGTTCGTGGCCGGACGGCGGCAGTGGCTCGGCGCGGCCGCCCTCGCCGACCGGGCGCGGCTGCGCCGCATCCTCCTGACCGGGCTCGTCGTCGGGATCCCCGGGGCGGCCTTCTCCGCCGCGGCGATCGTGGGGCCGCTGCCGGAGCGCTGGCTGCTGCTGGGCCTGGCGGTCGGCATGGTCGCGGCCCCGGCGCTCTCGGCCGCGTACGCCACCGGGCTGCTGCTGTGGTTCGCCACACCGGGCGGCGCCGCGACGGCCCGGGTCCTCGCGCCCGCCGGGCGGATGGCGCTGACCAACTACCTGACCCAGTCCCTCGTCATGGCCCTCGTCTTCTCCGGGTACGGGCTCGGGCTGTACGGCCGTACGGGCGCCGCGGCGGCGGTCTGCGGGGGGATCGTGCTGTACGCCGGCCAGCTCGCGCTGAGCGGGTGGCTGATGCGCCGGTACCGGCTCGGGCCGGTGGAGTGGCTGCTGCGCACGGTGACGCTGTGGGCGCGGCCCGGCGTCGGTTAACGTTCGCTAACCCGACTGTCTAGAATCGAATCCATGACCACGAGGACGGACGCCCCCACCCGCCGCGAGCAGATCCTCAAGGAGGCCGCCCGCCTCTTCGCCGAGCGCGGCTTCCACGGCGTCGGTGTCGACGAGATAGGCGCTGCCGTCGGCATCAGCGGACCCGGGCTCTACCGCCACTTCCCCGGCAAGGACGCGATGCTCGCCGAGCTGCTGGTCGGCATCAGCGAGCGGCTGCTGGCGGGCGGGCAGCTGCGGGTCTCGCAGGACGCGGCCAGCCGGGACGGCTCCCCGCGGGCGCTGCTCGACGCGCTCATCGAGGGCCACATCGACTTCGCCCTCGACGACCGCCCCCTGATCACCCTCCACGACCGCGAGCTGGACCGTCTCCGGGACGCCGACCGCAAGCGGGTCCGCCAGCTCCAGCGGCAGTACGTCGAGGTGTGGGTGGAGGTGGTCCGCGAGATGTACCCGGACCTGCCCGAGCACGAGGCCCGTGCCGCCGTCCACGCCGTCTTCGGTCTGCTGAACTCGACCCCGCACCTGGGCCGGCCCGGCGCGCTCCCGGACCGCGCGGACACGGCGGCACTGCTGCACCGGCTGGCCCGCGGGGCGTTCGCGGCGGCGGCCCGCGCGTGAGCGTGAGACGGGTGCGATCGCGAGACGGGTGCGGCGTGGGGCCAGGACTTCGGCGCAGTCGCGTGACGTCCGTTTCGTGATCACGATGCGGTGCGCGCCTCGGCCGGCCGGCGGTCAGGCGGTCAGCGCGAGCATGGCGACCAGGAGCGTGCCGTACGCCGCGCGGAACGCGAGGGTCGGGCACCTCGGCCAGACGCTCCAGCAGGCCCGGGCCCTTCCCGGGTACGGCCCCGGGATGCTCGCGGAGTCGGTCGAAAGCAAGCGGGATCGGCGATGACGCGTCGGCAGGCTCGGTTCATTCGCCCGCGGTGTCCTCGGCCTCCCAGCGAAGCAGGTCGCCCGGCTGGCACTTGAGCACCTCGCAGAGCGCGGCGAGCGTCGCGAAGCGCACCGCCTTGGCGCGGCCGTTCTTGAGTACCGCCAGGTTGGCGGGCGTGATCCCCACGCGGTCTGAGAGTTCGCCCACGGACATCTTCCGCCTGGCCGGCATCACGTCGATGTCGACGACGATCGGCATCAGATCACCTCGTCCAACTCGGTCTGCAGCTGAGTCGCTTCGACATCGCGGGCGACGGCCTGGGCGAGCAGCATCCGCAGCACGAGCACGATGAGCGCGACTCCCAGGATGGTCACGCCTGTCCCGCCCATGATGAGGGTGACGCCCGGGTCGTCCCGCCGGCCGGGCGCATTCAGGGCCGTGACCGCGAACCACACGAGAGCAGCCGCAACGATCGCGCCGATGATGACGTCGATAGATGGAGCAAGGGGTGGGCCGGAGGGTGGGTGGAGGCTTCGCGCCATGGCGGGATGCCGGGCCTGGTTCACGGGCCCGGGTCTGCGAAGTGAAGGACGCAGACCCGCGTCGGGGCTCGGAGGTGGTGGGCTCGCTGAGGCGTATTGCGGATCCTAGCCCGGGCGGCCCCTGAGGCCGCGCCGGGCGAGATCGGCCTCGATGCCGTCGAGGACTCCGGCGAGGCCGGCGAGGAACAGTGCGTCGAGATCCCAGGGGTCGCCGCCCGCGCGCATCGCCGGGCCGAGCCGTGGATAGGCGCCAGGGGCGAAAAGCGGAGCTCGTACGACTTCCGGGGAAGTGCCCTTCCGGCGGGCGGTGTTGGCCGACTGCCGCTCGGCTTCCACGTCGCTGACGTAGGTCAGTGCCACGCCCTGGACATAGGAGGCGAACATGAACATGTAGCGGAAGGTGTCGGCAGGTTCCAGGCCGAGCCCGTCGAAGGAGGAGAAGGCGCTCTCGCTGTCCGCCGCGAGTGCGGGGCTGAAGTGCGCGCGGGTCGTCACCAGGACCTTCGCCAGGATCCACGGGTGGCGGTGGTAGAGCTCCCAGTCGCGGCGGGCGGCACGCTCAAGGCCGTGCCGCCAGTTCTGTGGCGGCGTGTCGGGCAGGGGGACGTCGGACAGTGCGGCCTCCACCATGATGGCCACCAGATCGTCCTTGGACGTCACGTACCGGTACAGGGCCATGGTGCTCGCTCCGAGGGCGGTCGCGACCCGGCGCATCGACAGGGCTTCGAGCCCCTCGGCGTCGGCGATGTCGATCCCCGCCCGTGTGATGCGCTCGGCCGACAGGTGGGGCGCGCTGTCGTCGCCTGCCGGTGGGCCGGCCGTTGGGCTGCGCGCCGGGGCGGGGCCCGGCTCTGTCGTCTCCTCGGTCCTGCGCGCTCGATACGCCCGTGCCTGGCAGGCCCGGGAGCAGTAGCGCCTCGGGCGGCCCCGGTCCGCGGGCTCCAGGTCCTTTCCGCAGGACGCGCAGGCTGCCTGCTCCGCCACCGCCACACCTCTTTTCGTCACACTCGCTCACGTGTGTCGAAATCCTACCGCGCCCCGGAGAGAAGTGCCGAAATCGGAGGGGATCCCCAGCTCAATAACTCGCTTGCGGCCCGCCGCCCCGGAGGGCTTACCCTGTACGCGGCGGTGCGTACTAAGTACGCGACGTGTGACGCAATCCGTCCCCGCCGCCGTACCGTCACCCGCCACAGGAGCAGGAGCGCACGACGTGAGTCACGAGAACGAGAGAGCCGGAACCCGGCAATGGACAGGGCTCGCCGTCCTGGTGCTGCCCTGCGTGCTGGCCTCGATGGACATGTCCGTCATGTTCGTCACGCTGCCCTCCCTGACGGTCGACCTCAGGCCCAGCGGCTCCGAACTGCTGTGGATCATGGACGCCTACGGCTTCCTGCTGGCCGGCCTCCTGATCACGATGGGCACCCTCGGCGACCGGATCGGACGGCGCCGGGTGCTGCTGACCGGTGCCGCCGCCTTCGGGCTCGCCTCCACCCTGGCCGCCTGGGCGTCCAGTCCGGAAATGCTGATCGCCACCCGCGCGCTCATGGGTATCGCGGGCGCCACGCTCGCGCCCTCGACCCTCGCCCTGATCCGGAACCTCTTCCACGACGACCGGCAGCGGGCCACCGCCGTCGGCATCTGGACGGCCGGTTTCGCGGGCGGCGCCGTCGTCGGCCCGATCGTCGGCGGCCTCCTGCTCGAACACTTCTGGTGGGGGTCGGTCTTCCTGATCAACATTCCCGTGATGGCCCTGCTCCTGTGCCTCGGGCCGCTGCTGCTGCCCGAGTTCCGTGACCCGGAGCCGGGCAGCCGCTTCGACCTGCTCGGCGCCCTGTTGTCCCTGGTGGCGGTACTCGCCGTGATCTACGGCATCAAGACGACCGCCGAGCATGGAATCGGGTGGGCCGGGGCCGGCTCCCTCCTTGCGGGCATGACGGCGGGAGCCCTGTTCCTGCACCGCCAGCGCGCCACCCCGAACGCGATGATCAACATCACGCTGTTCCGCACCCGCTGGTTCAACGTGCCCCTGCTCATCGACGCCCTGGCCACCTTCGCCATGGTCGGATTCTCGCTGTTCAACTGGCAGTTCATGCAACTGGTCCTGGGCATGAGTCCGCTCAAGTCGGCCCTGTGGTCGCTGCCCACCTTCCTCGTCATGCCCGTGGGCATCGCCCTGGCCGCGGGCATGGCACCACGCGTCGGCAAGCCCCGGGTCATGACCGCCGGCCTGCTGGTGGCGGCCGCCGGCTACGTCGGGCTGACCCTCATCAGGCCCGATTCCGGCATCCTCCACCTTGTGTGCGCCCTGACCGTGGTGTCCCTCGGCATCGCCGGCGTGGCCGCCATCGTCACCGACGTCATCCTCTCCGCCGCACCACCGGAACGGGCCGGGGCCGCCTCCTCCCTCGCGGAGACCTCCGCGGAGTTCGGCGGCGCACTGGGCATCGCGATTCTGGGCAGCATCGGCACCGCCGTCTACCGAGCACAGATGGGATCCAGCGCTCCGGCGAACCTCACCCCCGAACAGCTGGCCTCCGCGGAGGCCACCCTGGGTGGTGCGATCGACACCGCCCGGACACTGCCCGCCGGTGCTGCCGAGGCCCTGCGGAACGCCGCCTTCGACGCCTTCATCCGCGAGCTCCGGATCGCCGCCGTGCTCAGCGCGGTCCTGACCGTCGGCGGAGCATTGCTCATCGCCCGCACGCTCCGCCCCGCACGCACCCGAACAGCCGACCTCGGCCCTGCCCCGGACCGGGGGCGGGCCCCCGCGTGACGCGCACGATCTGCATCGGACGCCGGACGACTACGTCGAAGCCCTGGGTGTGGGGCGGGCTTCTCGCGCGAGGCGAATGATTCCCGCGCTTCGAATATATGAATTGATGCGCGAAGAGGAGACGGCCGATCAAATTTCCCCTCCCCCGCCCCTCCTTTCTTCCTCTGTTTGCCGGTTCGGCGCCGTCCGTCGGGGTGTTGCGGTGATCCACAGGCTTATGGTTTGAACCGTCTCGACCACGCCTGATGGGAATGTGAATGAAGACATGTCAGGTCTCGGTCGTCGTCCCCTGCTTCAATGAGGACGAGGTGATCGAGGCGTTTCACCGTGCGCTGGTCTCCGTTCTCGAACCGACTCGGCGGACGTTCGAGATCTGTTATGTCGACGACGGCAGCAGCGACCGCACCAGAGCCCGGATCGGCTCGCTCGCCACCGCGGACCGACGCGTCCGCTACACCTCCTTCAGCCGCAATTTCGGCAAGGAGGCCGCCATGCTCGCCGGGCTGCGCATGTCCCGCGGCGACGCCGTCGTCCTCATGGACGCCGACCTCCAGCACCCGCCGGAACTCCTGCCCCGCATGCTGGAGCTGCGGCAGCGCGGATACGACCAGGTCGTCGCGAGACGGGACCGCACCGGCGAGGGTGCTCTGCGCACGCTGCTCAGCACCGCCTACTACCGCGCCATGGGCCGGTGCATGGACGTGTCGGTCATCGACGGCGAAGGCGACTTCAGGCTGCTGTCGCGCACCGCCGTGGACGCGGTGCTCGCACTGCCCGAGACCAACCGGTTCTCCAAGGGGATCTTCTCCTGGATCGGCTTCGACACCGCCGCCTTCACCTACCGGAACGTCCGGCGGGCGGCGGGCAGTTCGAAATGGGGCGGCAGAAATCTGCTCAACTACGGGATCGACGGACTGATCTCCTTCAACACCCGCCCGCTGCGTTTGGCCATCCACGCCGGACTCGCCCTCGCGCTGGCGGCACTGGGATACGCCCTGTGGATCATCGCCGATGTCGCGCTGCACGGTGTCGGCGTACCGGGCTACACCACCCTGCTGACCGCCGTCGTGGCCCTCGGTGGAATCCAGCTCGCCACGCTGGGGGTCATCGGCGAATACGTGGGACGCATCTATTGCGAGACCAAACACCGTCCGCATTACGTGGTGCGGGAATCGAGTGAATCCCCGCACGTCTCCTCGAATGTTCCGGCCTCGGATTCGGCTTCGGCTTCGGTGGACGCGGGGTGAGCGCGGCGGGCGTGGCAAAGGACATGACCGCGGACACGTCGAAGCCCGTCGGCGTACGGGAGGCGAGCGAGCGGGAGAAGAACGAGCGGGAGAGGAACGAGCGGGCGGCGAGCCGGTGGGCGGCGGTCCGGACGGCGGTGCTCACCCTGTTCCCGCTCGCCCTGCTCGGCGCGGCTTTCTGGATCGGCCGGCTGGTCCGCCCGGGGGCGGACGACTGGTGCTTCCTCCCGGCCGTCCGGGACGAGGGCGCCTCCGGGATGATCGCGAAGTTCTACCTGCACGACAACGGGCGCGTCGCCAACGCCCTGCTGGTCGTCGGGTACGGGGCGTTCGGCGTCCCGGGCCAGCAGTGGTACGCGCTGGTCAGCGGGGTGGTCGTGGTCGGCGTCCTCTGGGCGCTGACCCTCGCCGCACTCGGCCGGGCCGGGCTGAGCGCGCCGCGCGGGGTGCCGCTGCTGGTGGCCGCGACGGCCGCGGTGATCTACCTGCTCGCGACGCCCGACACGTACAAGACGTTCTACTGGCCCGCCTCCTCCGTCTCGCACACCGTCTCACCGGTGCTGGCCTGCGCGGCCGTGATCCCGCTGCTGCGTGCGCGGAGCAGCCGGGGGCGGGCGCTCGCCTCCGCCGTCGCCCTCGTCGCCGGAGTCTTCATCGGAACGCTGTCGGAGGAGACGTCGGTCGTCGCCTGCGTCGTGCTCTGCGCCGTACTGCTGCTCGGCCTCCGGGACGTTCCCGGTCCGGGCCCCGTCCGTACGCGCATCTGGTGCGCTGCCGCCTTCGCCGGGATCGTGATCGGGACGGCCGTCCTGTACTTCTCGCCCGGCGCGCACGCCCGGCGGGAACGGTTCGGGGCCGACGCGGGCTCCATGTTCGGCGCGGAGCAACTGGTCGCGGCGCTGCGGGCGTTCGGCGAGATCCTGGTGACGGTCCTCACGACGTGGCAGTACGCGGGGGCGCTCGCCGTCGGCGTACTGCTCGGCCTCTCGGTGCGCGGCGGGCAGCGGGGACCGGACGGGCCCCTGGTGCGCAGGCCCCTGCTCCCGGTCCTCGCCGGTGTCCTCGTCTTCCTGGTGTCCGGCTGCCTCTGCACCGTCATCACCTACCCGGTCTTCGGGACCGGCGTGGTGACGGCGCCCCGCGTCTGGGGCGACTTCCTCCTGGTGTACGTGCTGCTGCTGACCGGCGTCGGCGCGCTGCTGGGGCGGGAGCTGCGCGCCCGCCGGTGGGTGGCCCGCACGGCCACGGCGGTCGCCGCCGCCGTCTCCGTGCTGACCTGTGCCGGTCTCGCCGTCCCGCTGTTCCGGCTGGGTACGGAGATGCAGGTGCGCGCCGAGCACTGGGACCGGCAGGACCGCTCGCTGCGGGACGGGGCGGCGCGCGGCGCCCAGGTGCTCCCGTACACGCCGGTGTCGGTCAGCAGGATGCTGGAACCGTTCGGCGGGCACGGCCGGCGGGTGTGGCCGGCGCAGTGCGTCGCCGAGTACTACCACCTGGAGAAGGTCACGTACTCGACGCGCCTGCCCTGACGGCCTGCCGCCTGCCCTGGCCGCCTGCCCCGGCCGACCGGCCCGGACGGCGTCGGGCACGTTTCGGCGCGTCTTGACGCGTCCGTCGGTCAAGACACCCGGCACACAGCGCACACCTGACGGCACAATGGGTTCATGCCGATACCCAGCCGTGCCGCCCTCGTCGAACATCTCGTCCGTACGCGTATCGCCGGAGACGTCGCCACACCCCGCGACAACAACCTCTCCCACTACCGCAAGCTCGCCAACGGCGAGCGCCACTACTGGCTGGGCCTGGAGCTCGGTGACCGGTGGCGCGACGAGCAGGACGTGCTGGCGGTGATGGCCGAGCGCTGCGGGGTCAGCGACGATCCGGAGCACCGGTTCGGGCAGGACACCATCGACCCGGAGCTGACCGTCGACGCCCTGGAGCGGATGGCGGCGCGGCTGCGGAAGGCGGCGGCGGGGTCGGAGCGGGTGCTGTTCGCGACCGGCCACCCGGGCGGGCTCCTCGATGTGCACCGGCAGACCGCGGACGCGCTGCGGGCCGCCGGATGCGAGATCGTACGGATTCCCTCGGGGCTGATCGCCGACGAGGGCATGGTGTTCCAGTTCGCGGACGTCGCGGTGCAGGAGCGCGGCGCGACCCTCTGGCACACCCACTCGCCCGCCCCGATGGCCGCCATCCTGGACGGCCTGGAGCGCGAGGGCCGCCCGCTGCCGGACCTGGTGGTCGCCGACCACGGCTGGGCGGGGTGCGCGGCGCAGCGCGGTCTGGACGCCGTGGGGTACGCGGACTGCAACGACCCGGCACTCTTCCTCGGCGAGGCGGAGGGGACGCTCCAGGTGGCCGTCCCGCTGGACGACCATGTGCTGGACCCGCGGTTCTACGACCCGATGACGGAGTACCTGCTGGACGCGGCGGGGCTGACGCGGGGCTGATCCGGGCGGCGGGGCGAGGGCCGGCCCCGTTCGCAGACCTGTCCGCAGGCCGGTTCAGGCACCCGCCCCGCCCGCCCGGCGCCCCCGCTGCCGCAGCCCCGGCGTCGGGTCCAGGTACACCCGGCGCACCGACGGATAGCGTTCCCGCAGCTGTTCCTCCGCCTCCTCGCACGCCCACTCGATCTGGTCGGCGGTCGAGGCGTCCCGGAAGTCGACCTTCGCGGCGATCAGGAACTCTGTCGGGCCCTGGATCAGCGTGGTGAGTTCCAGTACGTCGACGATGTGCGGGACGGAGAGCAGCTCCTCGCGGATGCCGGCCCGCATCGACTCCGGCACCGGGCGGCCGATCAGCAGTTGCGCGTTGGACCGGCCCAGCACCCAGGCGACGTACACCAGCAGCAGACCGATCAGGACCGACGCGATGCCGTCCCAGACCCCGGAACCGGTCAGCTGGCCGCCGAGCAGGCCGCCCGCGGCGAGCAGCAAACCCGCCAGCGCCGCCGAGTCCTCCATCACCACGGCCTTGACCGCGGTGTCGGGGGTGTGGCGGAAGTAGTGCCCGACGGGCGCCCGCAGCCGCGCGGCCTCGCCGCGGACCTGCCGGACCCCGGTGCGCAGTGAGTAGCCCTCCAGCAGGAAGGCCACGCCGAGCACGATGTACGAGACGAGCGGATTGCCGAGTTCCTCACCCGCCGCGAGGGTGTGGACGCCGTCGTAGACGGAGAAGACCGCACCGCCGACGAACGTGGCCACGGAGGCGAGCATCGCCCAGATGTAGCGCTCGGGGCCGTAGCCCAGCGGGTGTCCCTCGTCCGCGGGCTTCTCGCTGCGCTTCAGCGCGGTGAGCAGCATCAGTTCGGTGACCGTGTCGGCGAGCGAGTGCGCCGCCTCGGAGAGCATCGCGCTCGATCCGCTGATCAGCCCGGCGACCGCCTTCGCCACGGCGATGCCGAGATTGGCCAACGCCGCGACGACGACCGTGAAGACGGACTCCCCGCCACCGGACTTCCCGCCACCCGACTCCCCACCACCGGTCTTCGCGCCACTCGTGGTCTCGTCGCTCATGGTGGGGAGTATGTCCGAACCGGCCGTCCGCGGCCCGCCGACGCGGGGCGTGTCAGTCCCGGTGCGCTTCAGCCCCGGTGCTCGTCGGTCCGGGGGACGCGGACCACGCCCTCCTGGATGACGGTGATCGCCAGCCGGCCGTCCTGGGTGTAGATCCGGGCCTGGCCCAGCCCGCGCCCGCCGGACGCGGACGGCGACTCCTGGTCGTACAGCAGCCACTCGTCGGCCCGGAACGGCCGGTGGAACCACATCGCGTGGTCGAGGCTCGCGCCGACCACGTCGCCGACCGCCCAGCCGCCGCGCCCGTGGGCGAGGAGCACCGAGTCGAGCAGCGTCATGTCGGAGACGTACGTCGCCATGCAGACATGGAGCAGCGGATCGTCCGCGAGCTTGCCGTTGGTGCGGAACCAGACCTGGGAGCGGGGCTCACGCGGTTCGCCGACGGTGCCGAAGGGCGGCGCGTCCACGTACCGCAGGTCGACCGCGGCCCGTGCCTCGATCAGCCGGTCCACGACGCCCGGCCCGCTGAAGCGGTCCGCGTACCGGGGCAGCATCTGCGCCGCCGTGGGCAGCGTCTCCGGGTCCGGGGCGGACGGCATGGCCGCCTGGTGCTCCAGGCCCTCCTCGTACGTCTGGAACGAGGCCGAGAGGTGGAAGATCGGCTGGCCGTGCTGGACGGCGACGACCCGGCGGGTGGTGAAGGAGCGGCCGTCGCGGATGCGGTCGACGCTGTAGACGATCGGCGCGCCCGGGTCGCCCATCCGGAGGAAGTAGGAGTGCAGGGAGTGGGCGGTCCGGTCGGCGGGGACGGTACGGCCCGCGGCGACCAGGGCCTGGGCCGCGACCTGGCCGCCGAAGACACGGGGGACGACCGCCGAACGGCTCGTACCCCGGAAGATGTCCCGCTCGATCTGCTCCAGGTCGAGCAGATCGAGCAGGGAGTCGAGTGCTGCGCTCATGGAAGGAACGTAGCCGCTCTCACAGGCCCATGGACTTGGCGATGATCGACTTCATGACCTCGTTGGTGCCGCCGTAGATGCGGTTGACCCGGTTGTCCGCGTAGAGACGGGCGATCGGGTACTCGTTCATGTAGCCGTAGCCGCCGTGCAGCTGGAGGCAGCGGTCGATGACCCGGTGCGCGACCTCGGTGCAGAACAGCTTCGCGGAGGCGGCCTCGGCAGCGGTCAGCTCACCGGTGTCCAGGGCCTCCAGGGCACGGTCGGCGACGGCCTCGGCGGCGTCCACCTCGGCCTGGCAGGCGGCCAGCTCGAACTTGGTGTTCTGGAAGGACGCGACGGTCTTGCCGAAGACGGTGCGCTCCTGCACGTACTGCTGCGCGAACCGGACCGCGGCCCTGGCCTGCGCGTACGCGCCGTAGGCGATGCCCCAGCGCTCGGACGGCAGGTTCTGGCCGAGGTAGTAGAAGCCCTTGTTCTCCTCGCCGAGCAGATCCGCGACCGGCACCTTCACGTCGGAGAAGGCCAGCTCGGCGGTGTCGGAGGTCCGCAGGCCGAGCTTGTCGAGCTTGCGGCCCAGGGAGTAGCCCTCGGACTTGGTGTCGACGGCGAACAGGGAGATGCCGAAGCGGCGGTCCTCGGCGGTCGGCGCCGAGGTGCGGGCGCAGACGATGACGCGGTCGGCGTGGACGCCACCGGTGATGAAGGTCTTCGAACCGTTGAGCACGTAGTGGGTGCCGTCGTCGGAGAGCTTGGCGGTGGTCTTCATGCCCGCGAGGTCGGAGCCGGTGCCCGGCTCGGTCATCGCGAGCGCCCACATCTCCTCGGCGGAGACGAACTTCGGCAGGTAGCGCTTCTTCTGCTCGTCGGTGGCGAGCATCTTGATGTACGGCAGGGCGAGCAGGACGTGCACGCCGGAGCCGCCGAAGTTGACGCCCGCGCGGGCGGTCTCCTCGTACTGGATGGCCTCGAACTTGTGGGTCTCCAGGCCGGCGCCGCCGAACTCCTCGGGCACGTTGATGCCGAACAGGCCGAGGTCGGCGAGCTTGGTGTAGAGCTCGCGCGGCACGATGCCCTGCTGGAACCACTCGTCGTAGTGGGGGACGACCTCTGCCTCGATGAAGGCGCGTATGGTCTCGCGGAACGCCTCGTGGTCCTCGTTGAATACCGTACGGCGCACGGGGTGCCTCCTAGATCAGCTTCGGTCGGCGTCGGCTCGGCCGGTTCTCGGTCGGTGTTCTCTCGGCGGTCGGTCTCGGGTCCGCCTCGGTCAATTCGGCCCGACCTGGCTAAGCGCTTGCTCAGATACATTCAAAAGTTACCCGGCAGTCATGGAAGCTGTCCAGGGTGATGCTCCGCACGCCCGGCCGCGGACATGCGGAGGTCCTCCCCGGCCGTCGGCCGGGGAGGACCTCCATACCTCTGGTGCTGTCGGCGCTACTGGGGCTTGAAGGAACGGATCTGGTAGTTCCCCTGGAGGTTGCCGCCGTTGCCGGCGGGGGTGGAGCCGACCCGGGCGTTGTAGTTGGTCTGGGTGTAGTACTGCACGCGGTGCCCGGTCGCGTTCCACACGGAGCGGACGTTCTGGCCCCGCTGGATGAACGAGCAGTCGTCGGCGGTATTCGCCCGCTGCTTGTCGGACCACTGGCAGCGGGTGCCACCCCCGTTCCAGTCGCTGTAGATACAGAAGTAACCGGGGCTGCAGCTGAAGGAAGCCCTGGCGCTCTCGGGAGCGGTGTTCCCGGTCGCCGCGGTTGCGGCGTTCCCGGTGGTCGCGGTCGCGGCGGGTCCGGTGGCCAGCCCCAGGGCGAGGGCGAGGGAGGCGATGGCGAGCGCGCTGAAGCGGTTCATGACAGAGACCTCTTTCCAGACGGTGATCAGGGTTCCGCCCCTGGTCACCGTTAGCGTGGCACGGTCGTGACCTGCGCAGACAGGCGGAAACGGGGGCGCTCGAAGCCCGGATGCGGTGCGCGTCCACCCTTGCCGTAGATCGTGCGACGGCGTGGGTTTCTGCGCTCCTGGCTCACGGATCACGCCAAGCGCACACCGGTCCATCATCCGACTAATTGCCATATTTCTTTCAGTCGGTGTTGACGAGGGAATTTACCTGTTGACGGACCTGACCGGTCCGGCGCAGACAGACAGGGCTTCCGGTTCCGGCCGGCCGGCCCGGGCGCATCCGGTCCGGCCGGCAAGCGGCCAGGGCGTTCCGAAGCGTCCCGTGCGTCCGCGAATCCGTAGACGACACAGCATCGAGCAGGGCTTCTCACGATTCCCCGGCGAGACCGCGGCGCCCACTCCGCGGACACATCCGGCGATCCCTGAGATGCACCGTCATGCCGAAAACACGACACACGGAGGTCCCATGCTGGGGGTGGAGCACCCGGAGACGAGCTGGGTTCAGGTGAATCTGGCCCCGCAGCCGCGTTCATGGCCGCGCCTGTACGAATGGCTCGCCGGTACCGCGCACGATCTCCTCGACGAACACACCGCGCGCGCCTTCTTCTTCATGCACAAGGCCCCCGGTCTGCGCGTGCGCTTCCAGGCGTCGAGGCCGGCCGGCACCGTTCTGCTGCAGACCGAACTCCTCGACCGGCTCAAGGAGTTCGGCCGACTTGCCGGGCCGCCGGTGTGTGCGGTGTACGAGCCGGAGTCCTACCTCTTCGGCGGCCCCGGCTCCATGCCGTGGGTGCACGACGTGTTCACCGCGGACTCCCTGGCCTGGCTCGACCACCACACCCGGCGGCCCGGTGACGGCGGCGGGCACGCCGCGGCCGACTGGCGGCTCTCGCTCGCCCTGCTCCGCGAGATGTTCGACGGCCTGGGCATCGTCGGCTGGGAACACCGGGGCGTCTGGGACGCGGTGCGCACGGACACCGGACGCCGCCTCCCCGAGGGCCTGCGGGACGCCGCGCTCCGCCGGGCGGCCCGGGGCATCCGCGCCTACTGGGAACAGCCTCGCGGACAGCTCCTCACCGGGCTGCCCGAGACCTGGCGCGTGGGCCAGGAGCGCCACTGCGAGGCGGTGCACCTGGCCGCGGCCCGCTGGCGCACCGGCTACTTCGAGTCCGGTTACGCACAACGCGGCCCGCGCCGCGCCGCCGCCCACGTCGTGATCTTCCACTGGAACCGGGCACGGCTCTCGCACGCCCGCCAGAGCCTGCTCGCCGAGGCCCTGTTCGACGACGGGGCGGACGACGGGACGGTGGGCTGACATGACCGGACTCCACACGGCCCCGCCGGCACCTGCCCGCCCCGGCCCGGCCGGCGACCGGCTCCTCGGCGCCACCGCCCTGGTGCGCGCCTCCGGCGTCCCCGCATCGATGTGGACGGCCGCAGGCGGTTCCGGGCTGTTCGGCCGGGTCGTCGAGCACGCCGACGCCGTCGAGCGGCAGACCGCGCAGGCCCGGCGCCTCGCCGAGGCGTTGAGCGGCGTCGTCCCCGACCGGCGCCTGACGGACACCGAGCGCCGTGCCGTGCTGGCCCTGCGCCGACGCCTGCACTCCGGCTCGGCGCCGGGCCCGGCGGACTGCCGGTTCCTGGAGACGGCGACCGCCGTACCCGAGTGGCTCGTACGGGAGGCCGGAGCGCTCTGCCGCGCCGCCGCGTCGGCCCTCGCGACCCGGGCGGAACTGGAGCGCGCGCTCGGCGACGAACGCGAGCGGGTGGGAGCGCTGGCCTGGTCGCTGGTGTCCGCCAGTCCGGTCCTGCGGGAGTTCGTCGACGGAGCGAGCCCCGGGCTGGCGCAGGACGTGGCCGCACGCCTGGCCGACGGCGAGACCTGGAGCGGGAAGCGGCTGCGCAAACGTTCCGCGTATCTGTGGCGGGCCCTGGGCCGGGCGGCGGCGAAGACCACACCGCGGGGATGGGCGGGGCAGGTCGCTCCGGTCCCGGTCGGCGGCTGCGGCTTCGCGGACGGGACGGGTTCCGGTTTCCCGGACGCGGTCACCGGGTCCGGGTTCCGGCTGCTCGCCCCCGGCACCGAGCTGGCCGGGCTGGCCGCCGCCGCCGTGGAGAACGTTCACGTCGTACGCACCCTCGCCGGTGCGCGGGACCTGCGGGGCGCCGACCCTGCCACCGCGCTCGCGCCCGCCCCGCTGTCCCTCACCGATGGGGGAGACGAAGGCGGTGCGGGCGGAATGCTGCGCTGCTACGCGATCGACCCGGGCGATCCCGGGCGGCTGAGGCAGGTCGCCGTGCGGCGTACCGCGCTGCTGGACCTGCTGCTCACCCTGTTCGCCGAAGGTCCGCGCACCCTCGCGGAGCTGGAATGCGCGCTGCCGGTCGCCGACCCCGTCGTACTGCGCGGATTCCTCACCCACCTGACGGGGCTGGGCGTGCTCCAGATCTGCGTGGCCCCGCGCCGGCGGCACATCGACTGGTCCCCGGCCGCCCGGGTCGCCGGATCCGGGCGACTGCCCCGGCCGACGGCCCGAGCCGGAGACCCCGGACCGGGCGACTGGTTCCTCGACTCCTACCGCAGCCTGGACGCCCGCGTGCCCGAACAGGCCGCGGCCCGCGTCCAGCGCGCCCTGCGCACCGCCCACCGCCTGGCCGCGCTGCGCCGGGCCGACCGGGACACGGGCTCCGGCGCGCCGACCCCCACGCCCGGTACCGAGCAGTTGGACGAGCACCCGCGTCCGGTCGGCGAGATCCTGGCCGCGCTGCTGTCGTCGGGCGAGCGGCCGTCCCCCGCGCCGGCCCCGCGCCGCTACGGGGGATGGCACCCGGCCCACGGACCGGACTCCGGATACGCCCGGCTCCTCGACCGTCTCGCCGCCCACCGCGACGCGGCTCAGGTGGACATCGACGACGACCTCCTGGACGAGTTCGGGGCGCCGCCGGCCGAAGCGGCGGTGCCGCCCTGGCCGTTGGACTGTCTGCTGCGCCCGCTGCCCGGCCCGGGGCCCGTCGCGGTACTGGAGACCGCCTCGCCCGCCGGAATCATCGACGCCCGGTTCGCCGAGGCGCTCCAGGACCTGTACGGCGGCTACGGCGCCGTCGACGCCTACCGCGACTTCCTGGCGGCCGTGGAGCGGCGGGCCGGGGTGAGGTTCGTCGAACTGCTGGTGCCGCCGGTCACGGACCATGCCGCGAACACCGTCCGACGGCCCGTCATCACCCGCTGGTGGACGGGCGATCCCAATCCGGCCGCGTATTTCGGGCCCGGTGGACCCGGGCAGCGCTACCTGCCACTGGACCGCATCACCCTGCGGCGGTCGGGCCACCGCATCGTCGCCGAGGCGGACGGCGAGCGCGTGGTGCCCGTCTACCACGCCACCCGCAACCCGATGCCGCCGTACGACCGGCTGGTGCGGCTGCTGCTGTCCGCCGGGCACCCCTGGGCGGGGACCGTTCTCAGTCTCGACGGTCTCGCCGCGGCCTTCCCCGCGTGCGACGACGTGATCCGCCTGCCGCGGCTGACGGCCGGCACGGACCTGGTCGTCTCTCCGGCCATGTGGCGGGTGCCACGGGCCCGCCTGTGGCGGCGGGACGACGGGGATCTCGACCGGGTGCGGGTGCTCGCCTCGCTCAGGCGGACCGCCGGTATGCCGCGATTCGTCTTCGTGCGGCCCGCCTTCGAGGCCAAGCCGGTGCCGGCCGACCTCGAAGCGCTGACCGCGCTGAACGTCATCGAACGGACCTGCGCCGCGCTGCCCGGTGACGAGCTGATCTTCGAGGAGATGCTGCCCGGCCCGCAGGGGCTGGTGCTGCGCGACGCCCTGCACCGGGGCGAACCGGTGGCCGCCGGGCTGTTGCTCAGGCTCCCCTTCGACCGGGCCCCCGAGGAGCTGGCGGTCTCCGCCGCCGCGCTCGTCCATGACGTCCCCGGCCCGCCCGCACCCGGTGCGGCGGCTGCCGGGGCGACCGGCACCAAACAGGAAACACCGAGAAAACAGGAGGAAATCCCATGCCCATCATCGAACTCACCGAGCTCGACACCCTGATCGACGAGCTGGACGAGAGGATCACCGGCTCGGACCTGCCCACCGTCGAGGCCAGCGACAGCCTGGCGTGCACCATCATCATCTGCAACTCGACCCTCTGTGGATCCGCCCTCAACTGCTGACGGCTCCTCACCCGGACGTCATGTGTCCCTCGCTGACCATGCGTCCATCACAGAGTTGAACGGAGCCACCCGGACCGGTCCGGGTGGCTCCCCGACGAGGAGGCCCGATGGCACCGCACGGCCCCGGACCGCACCCTTCGGCACTCGAACTCGCCCGGCAGTTCCTGGACGGATACCCGAAGTTCGAGAACGCCACCTCCGACCCCGGCATTCCGGTACTGGCCTCGCTGGTCGCCCGGGCGGGCGACCCCGCCGCGGCGGCGAGCGCCCGGCGCGCGGCCGCCGCCTGGTCCCGGACCGTCGGCCGCGGCCTTTCCCACGGCGGGCTGCTCGACGGCGGCCTGGCCGGAACCTACGTCGGCCTGCGCATGGCCGCCCGGATCCACCCCCCGCTGCACCGCGCCGCCGACCGGCTGCGCGACCACCTGCTGACCAGCGCCTCGGCGCACCCCTGGCGGACGACGGACGTCGGTCTGCCCGACTACGACCTCATCGGCGGACCGGCCGGCACCCTGCTCGCGCTCTGTGCACAGGAACCACAGCCGTCCGTACGCCAACTCCTGCCGTTCGCCTCCCACTTGGCGGCGCTGTGCGACAGCGACGACCTGCGCCGGCTGCACATCGGCCAGTACGCCGGAGATCCCCGGCTGGGCTGGCTGCAGGGCCGGGTGAACACCGGAATGGGTCACGGCGTGGCGGGACTCGTCGCCGCGCTCACCGCCACGGTCCGCCGCACCGGGCCACGGCCACGGCTGACGGACGCCCTGCGCCGCGCCACCCACTGGCTGGTGGAGCAGTCCTTCGAGGACGACCGGGGTGTCCGGAGCTGGGACGGCGCGGGCCGCGACGGCCCGCCGCCCGCCGGGGCGCGGGCCCGGCAGGCCTGGTGCTACGGCGCCCCCGGCATCACCTGGGCGCTCTGGGACGCGGCCGACGTGCTGGGCGACCGGGCGGCGGCCGACTGGGCGGCGGCCGCCTTCGCCACCCTCGCGGAGCGGTACGACGAGGACTTCCACCTCTTCGGCGATCCGCTGACGGACCGGCTCGCGCTGTGCCACGGCGCGGCGGGCGTGCTGGCCGTCGCCGACGCCTTCCACCGCTGGGCCCGGCTGTCGCCCGCCGCCGTGCTCGGCGCCCGGCTGGCCGATCACCTGACCACCCGGCTGCCGGCGGCCCTCGCCCCCGGACAACCGGGGACCTCCCTGCTCGTCGGAGCCCCGGGTGCCCTCGCCGCCCTGCTCACCGCCACCGACGACACCTCGCGCGACTGGCTGCCCTGCCTCGGGCTGCGGTAGGGGCCGCCCGGCGGATCACGGCCGGGGTCGGCGCCCGTGCGAGCCGGTCGGCTGCCTCCAGTACCCGGGTAGCGCGTGCGTGACGCACTGCACCGATCAGCTGTTCACTCCACTCGGACTGGTCAGGAGCGGTATGTTCCGGGAGTCCAGGCCCTCACCCGGCACGCTGATGTCCGTACGGACGATTAGTCTGACCGCGAGGATGCGAGAGGAGGACAGCGTGCTGCTGAGATTCCGTGTGGCGAACGTGCGCTCTCTGCGTGAGGAGCAGGAGCTGTCCTTCGTCGTCCCCGAAGATGAACCGAGCGGAGTTGCGCGCCCTCTCCATCTGGCGGGCGGCCGCTCTTCAGGCGTTCTTCCCTTGGTCGGCATCTTCGGGGCTAACGCGTCGGGCAAGTCGAATGTGCTGGCTGCCCTGACCGATATGCGCACGGCCGTCCTGAACTCGTACGCGCGCTGGGCGTCCTTCGACGGCACCGCGCGGATCCCCTTCGCACTCGATGCCAAGGAGGGCGACGAGCCGAGCTTCTTCGAGGCCGATCTCGTGATCGACGACGTGCGCTGGACGTACGGCTTCGAGCTCGGCTCGGAACGCGTCGAGGCGGAATGGCTGCACAGCTACCCCCGCGGGCACCGCCAGGTATGGCTCGACCGCGACGCCTCACGCGCCAAGGTGTACGACTGGCCGGGTAGCCGGGTGAAGGACCGGTCCCAGCTTGAGCGGCGCACCCGACCGAACGCGCTGCTCCTGTCCACGGCCGGCACGGACAACCATCCCCAGCTCTCGCCGCTCTTCCACTGGTTCCGCCGCAATCTCTGGCTCATCAACCCGGAGGACGAGCGGACGCAGCGCGAGGCGTTCACCACGAAAGAGCTTTCAGGCAGCCGCGCACGCCGTATCAACGAGCTGCTGAGGGTCGCCGACCTGGGGATCACCGGAGCCGAGGTCGTCGAGGAGGGCCAGGGCCGCGCCACGGTGAGACTCGCCCACCGGTCGGCAACCGGCGACGTGGCCTTCGACTGGCGGCATGAGTCCTTCGGCACCCGCTCATGGTTCGCGCTGCTCGGCCCGCTGCTCCTCGCGCTGGACGAGGGTGCCGTGCTGCTCATCGACGAGCTGGATTCGAGCCTCCACCCGCGGTTCGCCGCCGAGGTCGTCCGCCTTTTCCACGATCCCGAGGCCAACCCGAAGGGTGCGCAACTCGTCTTCACGTCACACGACCCATCGGTGCTCAGTACGCCGAGTGGCGGTCGACTGCTGGAACCGGGCCAGGTGTGGTTGACGGAGAAGGACGAGGACGGGGCCACCGAGCTGTATCCGCTGACGGCCGCGTCGCCGGGCGAGGAAGAGGACCTGACGAAGTCCTATCTGGCCGGTGCCTTCGGCGCGGTCCCCTCGCTCCTGGAGGGCCAGATCGCCCGGCGGCTGCTGGCCGCGAACGAGAAGGAACGCGAGTACGAGGCGGAGCGGAGCTGATGGCGCGTACAAGGGGGAGGGACTCGCTGGGCCCCGCGAAGAAGGGCGGGCGGCGCCGCAGGGTCGTGCATGTCTTCACCGAGGGCCGGGTCACCGAGCCCGACTACATCAACATCGTCCGGGACCGGGCGGGCGTGGCCGGGGTGGAAGTGCGGATTGCGAACTCCTCGGCCCCGGGCTCCCAGCGCAAGCCGATCAAGCTGGTCGAGGCAGCGGTGCGGCTCATGCGGGAGGAGACCCGCGAGGCGAAGCGCAGCGGCCTGGAGAAGAAGTACTGGCCGACGGTCTGGTGCATGTTCGACCGGGATGAGCACGAGTCGATCGACGCGGCGCTGAAGCAGGCCCGTGAAGGAGACGTCCGTGTGGCCTTCTCGCATCCCTGCTTCGAGGTATGGCGGCTGCTGCACCACAAGCCGGTGACGGGCACCTTCGGAGGTGTCTGCGGCCAGGCTTCGGCGCGACTGCCGTTCGCCAAGGACGCCGCGAACATCAAGATCGTGCTGCCCGAGCAGATCCCCGCGGGCAGCTACGCGGAGGCCAGGAAGCGCGCAGTGCGGATGAACTCGGTCCATGGTGACCATGTCCCGCTGTCCCTGCGCGACCCTTACACAAATGTCTTCGACTTCATCGAGGACGGCATGGGGATCACCGCCTACTGACGACAGGGCGCCGGCCGGTCAGGGTGAACGGTTTTCGCTTGGCCCTGCCGTCCCCGTAGGGTTCCTACGTCATATCGGGTCGTAGGGGAGTTGTGTACGTGGCCAAGCTCACGCTCGCGCAGTTGGAGCGGCATCTGTTCGCCGCCGCGGACATTCTCCGCGGCACGATGGACGCCTCCGAGTACAAGGACTACATCTTCGGTCTGCTGTTCCTGAAGCGGGCGAATGACGAGTTCGAGGCCGCGCGCGAACACATCAAGGAACAGGCGGCCAAGGAGCTGGGCCTCACCGGGGAGCTGCTGGAGAGCTACCTGGAGGAGGAGTCCGCGTACAGCGACCGCGATGTGCTGTTCGTTCCGAAGAACGCCCGCTGGAAGTGGGTCTCCTCGTCCTCCCACAACATCAACGAGGGTCGACTGCGTCCCGCTCTCCAGGCGCTGGAGAGCCAGAACAGCAAGCTCAAGGGCCTCTTCGATCACCTCGACTTCAACCGCATCGGCGGCTCCGGTACGTCGGCGAGCGCGGCCTCGCTGGCCGACCAGCGGCTGAAGCTGCTCATCGCGCACTTCGGGCGCATCCGGCTGCGGACGGACGACTTCGAGTTCCCCGATCTGATCGGTGCCGCCTACGAGTATCTGATCAAGGAGTTCGCGGACTCGGCGGGCCGTAAGGGCGGCGAGTTCTACACCCCGCGTGCGGTCGTCCGCATGATGGTCGAGCTGCTCGGCCCCCGGCAGGGCATGCGCATCTACGACCCGTGCGTCGGCTCGGGCGGCATGCTCATCCACGCCAAGGAGTACGTGGAGGAGCGCGGCGGCGACACCACGGACATGTTCTTCGCCGGCCAGGACGCCAACAGCGGCTCCTGGATCATGTCGACGATGAACATGGTGCTGCACGGAGTGCGCCGCTTCGACCTGCGCACCGGCGACACTCTTGCCGAGCCGGCACACGTGCCGAAGTCCGACGCGGACCGGTTCGACGGGGTGCTCAGCAACCCCCCGTTCTCCATGGACTACACGCTCAGCGACCTGGAGTACCGCGCGCAGCGGACGACGCACGGCGTGACGAGCGAGCGCGGCAAGGCCGACCTGATGTTCCTCCAGCACATGCTCTGGGAGACCAAGCGGGAGGGGCGCGGCGGCATGGTCATCACGGTCATGCCGCATGGGGTGCTGTTCCGCGGGGGTGGAGAGCAGGAGATCCGGACGAGGCTGCTGGACGAGGGCGCGATCGAGGCGGTCATCGGGCTTGCCCCGAATTTGTTCTACGGCACCGGTATCCCGGCTTGCATTCTGGTGCTGCGCCCGCCGAGGACACGGGGCTCGGAGGAAGAGAAGCCGGTGCTGTTCATCAACGCCGACCTTGAGTACCGCAAGGAGTCGGCGCAGAACGTCCTGCTGCCCGAGCACGCTGAGAAGATCACCTCTACCTTCCACGCGTACGCGGAGGTGCCCGGCTTCTCGCGTCTGGTGACCCGCAAGGAGCTGCGCGAGAACGACGACAACCTCAACATTCGCCGCTACGTGGACAACACGCCTCCGCCGGAGCCGCAGGATGTGCGCGCGCATCTGGTGGGGGGAGTGCCGCGCGCGGAGATCGCGGCGAAGCAGGCGCTGCTGGACGCGTACGGGGTTAAGCTGGGCGATCTCTTTGCCGAGCGCGACCCGGTGGACCCGGAATACGTGGACTTCCTGCCGGAGGGCCGGCGCCCGGATGCGGCGCGGCTGGCGGACCTGGCCCGGCCGCGTGAGGACGCGATGCGGGTCGCCTTCTCCAAATGGTGGGAGGAAGAGGCCCGGCACCTGGAGGCGGCGGCGGCCACGCCGGAGCGCCTTGCCGACCTGACCTCATCGGAGCGCAAGGCCGCCCTGATGGGGGTGCGCGGCTCGCTGATGGAGTCGTTCGTGGAACGACTGGGAGAGGTGCGGCTGCTCGACCGGTACGCACTGGCGGGCGCGGTGGCCGGCTGGTGGTACGAGGCCAAGTACGACTTGCTCGCGTTGTCGGAGAACGGGTTCGCGGGGGTCCTGGACGGCTGGATCGAGAACGTGGAGGGGCTGCTCGCGCCCGAGCAGGATCCCAAGACGAGGAAGCCCCGGAAGCGGACGGCTACGGAGCGGCGCCAGGCGTACGACCACAAGGTGGTTGCCGCGATCGCTCCCGACTTCCTGGAGGAGCTGGCGGCGGCTGACGCGCGGAAGGCGGAGCTGGACGCGCGGTGGAAGGAACTGAACGCCGAGCCGGAGCCGCCGGACGACGGCGAGGGCGGGGGCGACGAGGACGGCGATGCGCCTACGCGTGAAGAAGTTGCCCTGAGCGTTGAGCAGTTGGCCGAGCTTGCTCAGGTGAAGAAGGACCGAGCGAAGGCAGGTGCACTGATCAAGCGCCTTGAGGCGGCGTTCTGGTTCCCATGGCCGAGTGAGGATCCGGCCACGCTGGACGACGAACCGCCGAGGCTAATTCGGGCGCGGCAGGCGCTGGACCCGGAGGGGGAGCGCAGGGTGGTGCTGGAGCTGTTGCGGGATGACCTGGCGGGGAAGTTGGACGGTCATGTGGTGCGTCGGCGGCGGGAGTTGGTCGATGCGTATGAGATGTGGGCGGATAAGTACGCGGTATCGCTTCGTGAGATCCAAGCGCAGCGGGAGAAGGTTGCGGCGACGCTGGATGGGTTCCTAGAGGGGTTGGGCTATGGTGCCTGATACCGAGGTCCGGTGGATTCCGGTCCGTGAGGTCGGGGACGTACGCATGGGGAAGCAGCTCTCGCCTGCCAGCCGGGAGGCGGCAGGACAGTTCCCCTATCTGCGGGTGGCCAACGTCTATGAAGGGCGTATCGACGTCTCCAATGTGAAAAGCATGGGGTTCTCGTCGGCTGAGCGTGAACTGTATGGGCTGCGCCCAGGAGACATCCTGCTGAACGAAGGGCAGGAGAATCTTCGGATGGTAGGGCGGAGTGCTCTGTACTCCGGTACTCCAGGTGCCTACTGTTTTCAGAACACGCTCATCCGATTCCGCCCCGGGCCCAAGGTTCTTCCGGAGTATGCCCAAGCAGTCTTCGTGCGCTGGCGGTCGCTCGGGGTGTTTGCCGGTATTGCCGAGAAGACGAGCATCTCCCATCTGGGAGGTAGTCGGTTCGGGTCATTGCTGTTTCCTTGTAGACCACTGCGGGAGCAACAGCGGATCGTCGAGTTGACCGAGGCCGTGTCGGCGCAAGAGCGCGCCATCGAGATGTCGATTGCGAAGCTGCGCAGCGTGCGTCGGGGAGTCCTGCTCTCTGCTATGGCCACCATCAGGGCCGGAGAACCCCCGGCTGGGTGGTCTCGGGTACCGCTCAAGGATGTGGTACCCAAGGCCGAGTACGGCATCTCTGAGGCACTTGACGGAGACCAGCGAGGCGTCCCTGTCTTGCGAATGAATAATCTTGACAACGGCAGGCCGGAACTTTCGGACTTGAAGTACAGCCCAGTGCCAGTTCCCGGAAGGCTGGAGCTCCGGAACGGAGATGTGCTGTTCAACCGGACGAACAGTATTGACCATATTGGGAAGTCTGGTATCTGGCGCGAGGAGCTCCCTAGAGCCACATTTGCCTCGTACCTGGTGCGAATCAACCCTGACGAGACCCGCCTGATTCCGGAGTATCTCGTCGAGTGGTTGATGCATCCATCGATCCGCCAGAGGGTTCGATCGATCTCGACCGTCGCGGTCCAACAGGTCAACGTTAACCCGACTCGGTTGCGAGAATTGGAGATCGACATGCCCGTTGATTTGGCCGACCAGCGAAGAATCGTCGACTCGCTCCACTCATGCGATGAGCAAATCGAGAGTGAGAGAGTGGAGTTGGCGAAGGTGCGCGCACTCAAGCTGGGCCTTGTGGATGACTTGTTGACCATTCATGCCTGAGTTGCGGTTTGGTGATGAGCTGAATGACCTGCGGGAGCCTGACGACCGGAGCTTTCGCATCGGTTGGTGCATTTCGTAGATGACAAACCGTAGCGCGTAGAAACTAAAGGTTAAAGCGGGGGGAAGCGTGAAGGATCTTCAAGTTCGGCAGCTCGAATCCGAACTCACAACCCAATTTTCAGGGTTTATCGACCTCTCTGACCTTAATGGCCGCCCGGAAAGAATCCAGCGGAATTCCTTCCTTAGTCGCGCACTGGCGGCTCTTGCCGTCCATGTGCTGACGGGGATGGATCCCGAGCGTAGCGCAAAGTGCGTAATCGATAGCTTTGACGACTGGGGTATCGATGCCATCGCCGTTGATGCAGATAGTGACATCCCTCAGATTTGGGTAGTGCAAGCAAAGTGGAGTGAAAACGGGACCGCCACCTTTGATGGCGACGCGCTTAGGGCGCTGGAAGACGGATTCAGGAAGCTTGTAAGGGGTGAATATAATCGATTCAATCGGAGGATTGACCCCCTTCTCCCGGATCTCGATGCAGCTCTGAATAATGCTCGGACGAAAATAGTTCTCGCTCCGGCGCTGGCGGGTGATCAGGTGCTGTCGCCCAATGTCCTTCGAGGTCTGAGTGACCTATGCGATCAGTTTGACTCGGAGGTCATGAGGGTCGAACCGCTTCTGCTCTCGGATTTCATCTCCTCGATTCGCGCTGGAATTCACGATCCAAAAGTAAACCTTAAGGCAAAAATGTCGGATCTTAGGTTTCTTGAAGATCCCTACCTCGCCTATTTCGGCAACATCTCTGGTGATCAGGTCGCGAATTGGTACGCTACCGAACGGCATCGGTTGTTCAGGCGCAATATCCGCTATCCGCTAGGTCTGAACAAGGTGAATTCAGGGATCGTCGAAACCCTGCTGAGGGAGCCGGAAAGCTTTTGGTACTTCCATAACGGGATCACCGTACTTTGCGACAGCATGGAATCGGGCCTCAGAGGTGATTTGGAACTATTTGGGGCCAGTGTTGTGAATGGTGCTCAAACGGTCGCATCAATCCACGAGGCTCATGAACGTAACCCGGGCTCCGTGGCCAGGGCGCGTATTGCGGTCAGAGTAATTCCCCTGCAAGGAACCCCTAAAAACTTCGATCGGAGGGTGACGGTTGCCACCAATACGCAGAATGGGGTAGCGCAGCAGGATTTTCGGGCACTGGACAAGATCCAGGCTCGACTGCGCTACGAGTTCGATGTGGTACTGGATCGGAAGTATGCCAACAAGCGCGGAGAGTCGATCCCGTCCCCATCGGCTGGCTGCGGAATCCTTGAGGCGGCCGTTGCTTTGGCGTGCTCTCACGCGAATGCGGAAATGTCTTTTCGGGCGAACTCTGAAGAGCGGCGCTTGTGGAGCGACGATACTTACTTCGAGATTTTCAATCGCCCGGATGCGCTAAAGACCTGGCGTGCAGTGCAAGTGGTGCGGGAGGTTGAATCGGCTCTCGAAGCAACGCAGTCAGATCGGGAGGGTAGGGCCGCAGCTCTTGCGGAACAAGGGAGAAACCTGCTGGCGCATATCTTCTTTCAGGAGAATCCTGAGTGGAGCAAGCTTGCCGATGACGATTGGGAAAGTTTGATACAGAGTATTCCGTCGAAAGTGGATGGAATTCTTCGATGGGTGATGGATTGTATTGATTCTGGGGTTGCGGAGACTTCTCAAATCTGGAGTGTATTCCGTACCGCCCGTCGTTACTCCGTAATCGTTGCCGCGGTAAGGAAGGGGTTGCGTTCTGGGCGCCCTGTTCCCCAGCTGTCGGCTGATTATAGGGCGGATGAACGGGAGCGTCGCGCACGGCAAGCGAACGCTGTCACTGTCATCGTTGATGCGGGGGCGATTGAAGAGGGGACTTATCTAGAGTTCCGCCCTGCTACTAAGCCGGAAAGGAAGGCCCTGGCTGCTTGGGTTTCGGGAGATCCTCGTAGATCGCGGGCTACATGGGTCGACGATAAGTCAAATTCCCTCTTGTGGGAGTGGGATGGGGAACGTTACTCGCCGAGTCGGCTTGTTCAGGTAATGTTTGGTCAGGCAGGTAAACAAATCCCTAAAGCTGTCCAGGGGACCCGTCGATGGTTTGTCCCGGATAGGGGATCGCTCGTAGATATTGCTAATTCGATTCGGAATGAGTCGGAGGAATAGCATTAACGGGTTGGGGTAGCTCGTTATCTCGGCCTATACCCCTTATTTGATCAGAAG
>NZ_ML123045.1:144517-145420 GCF_003846175.1 Streptomyces sp. ADI95-17
AATAGGAGTGGGTGTCCTGCCAGCGCTGAAGCTCGTCGTAGTAGGGGTAGCAGCCCGCGTTGTACGCCTCCTCGCCCTCGTCGCAGATGGCGTACTTGTAGGAGCCGTCGGAGTTGCGCTCGTCCGGCGCGGGCAGCCCCGTGTCGCAGGAGAAGTTGCCCCAGGTGGGGCTGTAGCACGAGGCGCTGCTGTCCTCCTCGCCGTCCTGGCTGTCCTCGTCAGCGCCAGTCGTGCCCTCGTCTTTGCTGGCTTCCTTGACCAGCTCGTCGTAGGCGTCCTGCTTCTTGGAGTTGAGCCGCCCGTCCTTGCAGTCCGACTTCTTGGCCACAAGGTAGAAGTCGATCGACCAGAACGGGTCATCACCGACGTCCACGTAGGTGGCCTCATGCCAGCACGCGGTCCAGTTCTCGTATTCCTTCGGCATGTTCTCCGGGGCGGTGGCGAGGTCGTTGTCGCCGTCGAAGGGGGTGCTGGTGGGCACCATGGCGTGGATCAGCTTGTATCCGGCCTTGTCGGCGGCCTTGTAGGCGGTGGCAAAGTTCTTGCCGGCCAGCTCCGGCAGCTTCGGCTCCTGCGGCCCGCAAGCGGTCAGCGCCAGGCCGCCCGCGACGATAGCGGCGGCCATGAAGGTCGTACGCTTCAAAGCACTCCTATCAGGTGGTTGGATAGGTGGGTGGGCAGTGCGGATGCCGGGGCGCAGCGCGGAACGGTCTCCGTCGAGGTCGTGCTCGTCCTGGAACTTCCTGTCGGAGTCGCACACGTCCTGGATGACGTCGCGCAGCCGCCTCTCGTCCGCCTTGGCCAACTGCTCATTATCAATGGCCTCGTTGGCGATGGCACGCTCCGGATCAGGCTCGCACGAGACGGACCCGAGCGCCACCGATGCGAAGAGCTCCCCTATTT
>NZ_ML123045.1:146118-193892 GCF_003846175.1 Streptomyces sp. ADI95-17
TTTCTGATCAATATGGCACAGGCCGAAGTTTCGATGCCCGCGCCGCAGCCCAGGTGCTGTGGTCTGACCAGTTGTGGCGGCGGCCCGACCCGCGCCAGATGCATCGGGCATGCCGCCCGGAGGTCAGGCGGGGATGTCCCCGGCCTTGACAGCTGCGGTGAACGATGTCCAGCTGGCCGCGGAGAAGACTACCGCGGGCCCGTGCGGGGTCTTGGAGTCTCGGACCGGTATGCCTGACGGGCAGTCGTTTAGCACCTCGACGCAGCTGCCTCCCTCGTTCCCGCTGTAGGACGACTTGCGCCAGCCGTTCAGCGATGAAGCAATCGGAATGGTCTGCTTAGCCATGGTGTTCGTGTTCCTTCGCTGCTGCCCGTATCAGGGCAAGGGACTCTCTCAGCGGCAGTGCGTCGCCTAGCGCGAGATCATAGGCTCCTTGGAGCCGCTCGACGATGCCTGGGGCATCATGCACCTTGCCGATGCGTAGCCCTTCGGAATAGGCCACGGGCGGCTGATCTTCGAACCACATCAGCGTCAGCATGCTCTGCATGAGGGGGTGAATCCCCATGCCGAACGGCATCACGTGCACACGTACACGCTCGGTCTCGACCAGGCGGACGATGTGTGTGAGCTGGTCCGCCATGATCTTTGAGCTGCCGGCCGGGCGGCGCAGAACAGCCTCGTCCAACAGCGCCCACACTACGGGTGCCACAGGGTTGGAGAGGATCTGCGAGCGCTCAAGTCGTGTGACAACGAGCCTGTCACGCTCCTCTTCGCTCAAGGGAGGGAAACCAACGCGTAGAACAGCACGTGCGTATGCCTCTGTCTGAAGGATGCCAGGGACGAAGGACAGTGCGAACTCGCGAATCACAGTTGCCTGTTGTTCGAGCTGGAGCGCCGCCTCGAAGTAGTCGGCGACCGCCATGTCATCCTGCGGCAGGAAGCTGCTCAGCACGTCCCCCGTGTTCAGGGCCTTGTCCAGGCGCCGTGCGTCCTCCTTGGACGGGATGCGGCGCCCCGCCTCGATGTGCGAAATGTGCGACCGCGTCATGATCGCCATGTCGGCCAGCTCCTGCTGTGTCAGGCCTGCCGCCCCGCGCTGGGCCTTCAACCAATCGCCATAGGTATTACTCATGGTCAACTCCCGTGCGACAACGGTTCTGTCACCTGCAACCCCCTGGCGAGCCTAGCCCGGCTCGTCTCACTCTGTGAGTGGATCGCTACACAGCGGTGGATGTCCAGGCATCGTCCGCTGCCGTCGCGATGGGACCGGCCCCTGGAGGCCGGCCGCGAACGCAAGACCCCCGCGACCGCTGTACACGGCCCGGGGGCATGGCCATCAACCTCAACGGAGTTGACGACGTGCTGCACTGTATCGCCCGTATCTTCGAGCCGCTGTTGCGGCTTCTGTGGCCCGCCCAGGGGTGTCACCGCCCCATGGAGTCGCATCCCGCCGCGTCTCCCGCCGACGTATACCCCACACTCGACCCGCGCCCAGAGCCCGTGCTGCGCGGCGAGGACAGCCCTCTCGTCCGCCCCTACCTCGTCGCTCACGAACAGCGCGAGGAGGCCCGTCTCCGACGGGCGCGACGGAGGGCATTGTGGCTTGCCGTGCACGGGATCGATATCGGGCCACGCCTGATCCACGGCATCGAGGTGTCCGCGTGATCTCCCAGGCCCCCGGTGCCTCGGCACGACTGCTTCCATGGTCCAGCCCGGAGGGCAAGCCCTGCTACGTCATCGGTGACGGGACCGGACACGTCTCCCGCGTAGCCGACAACATCGAGAGCGTGCAGCTCGGCATGGCTCTCGAACTGCTCGACCACGCCGACGACATGCTCGACGACCGCCAGGTCACATCGGCGCAGCTCCGCTACGTCGTGGCCCGCATGGCCGAGGCCTTGCGCGACGTGCACAGGATCGCTCGGAGCCGGGGCGCCCGACTCGCTCTTTCAGCCTGTGACGGGAGCAACTCACCCCAGTCGCAGCCCTGAACCTCCCTGCCGACCCCAGGGGGCGTACCCCACATGTCCTGGTACGCCTCCGGGCCCCGCCATGCCCCCGCTCGGCCGGAACCCTCCCACCCCACCCGCTCAGGGCGCAGAATGGATCACCTGAGCGGGCACGGCGACGGTGGGCGGCGGAAGGTGCGGGGGCATGGTGCTACAGGTCGAGCGGGACGAGGTGGAGCGGCCCATCGTCGCGCAGCTTGAGGCGATGGGCTGGACGCATGTCCCCGGTACGGAGATCGGCACACTCGATGCCGAAACGCCGCTGCTCGTCGACCAACTGGGCGCGGCCCTGCGACGGATCAACGTTCGTGCTGCGGACGGCGAGTCGTGGATGGACGGGAACGACATCGCCCGCTCCGTCGCGGAGCTGGCATCCGTACCGCTCGGCAAAGGCATCGCCCAGGCCAACTTCGAGACCACCGAACTGCTACTGCACGGATGCGTCCTCAACGGTCCGTCCGCCGCGCACGGCGGCCCCTCCGCGACCGTGCAGTACATCGAGTGGCACGAAGAGCAGCTACGACTCAACGAGTTCACCGTCGTCGACCAGCTCCGGGTCAAAAACCGCTCCGGCGAGGTGTCGATACTCGACATCGCTCTCTTCGTGAACGGTATTCCTCTCGTCGCTGTCGAGTGCAAGAGCCCCGACCTCTCCGACCCGATCCGATCCGCCGTACTCGATCTGCGGCACTACGCGGGCGACCCCATCGCAGATGACGAACGCGATGGCACCGATCTGCCGATCCCCGCGGGTGTTCCGGAGCTGTTCCGCACGGTGCAACTGCTGGTCGCCGCGACCGAGGAGACCGCCTACCTCGGCACCGTCACCTCCACCCCCGACCACTTCCACCCGTGGCGCAGCATCGAACCGGAGAGCAGCGCCACGCTCAGGGCCGAGCTGCCGGACGACGTGGGGAGACTCAACGAGCGGCACAAGCTCGTCGGCGTCGTCCTGCGTCCGGCCGCGCTTCTCAACGTCGTACGTCACTACGTCATCCCGCTCCCCATCGAGACGGAGTCGGGCGGGGCCCGCACCGTGAAGGCCGTCGCTCGGCACCAGCAGTACCGCGCGGCGGAGAAGGCGGTACGCAAGCTGCTCACCGGCAGGACGCGCGGCGAATCCGTGCCCGACGACGAGCGCGGCGGGGTCATCTGGCATACCCAGGGCTCCGGCAAGAGCCTGACCATGACGTTTCTCGTCCGCCGCGTCCATTTGCACCACAGACTCGGCGAGTTCACGGTCGTGGTCGTCACCGACCGTACGCAGTTGCAGGACCAGCTTTCCGAGACCCTGAAGCTGAGCCGGTCCGACGTCGTCACGGCCGAGACCCGTACGCAGATGGAAGGGCTGCTGCGCGACGGCGGGCAGCGGGTCGTCTTTGCGATGATCCAGAAGTATGGCGTGGGCGGGTTCGCCTTTGACGCGGAGGCTGAGGACGGCGGCGGCGACGACCGGGACCTGGCCGGCGAGTACAAGGACGCAGAGCGAGCCAGGCGGGAGCGTCGGGCCGATGTTCCGCCGCCCGACCCGAACTTCCCGCTGTGCAACACCTCACCCGACATCCTCGTCCTCGTCGACGAAGCCCACCGCTCGCACACCAGCGTGCTGCATGCGGCTCTGCGCAAAGCCATCCCCAACGCGGCAAAGATCGGATTCACCGGCACACCGATCATGACCGGCAAGGCGGGGGACACGCGCCGGATCTTCAGCGGCGGCCCGGACCGTGGATTCCTCGACACCTACCGGATGGCGGAGGCCGAGCACGACGGAGTGGTCGTCCGAATCCGCTACGAGGGCCGCACCGGCGAGGGCAAGGTCTTCGACAAGGACGGCCTCGACCGGAACTTCGCGGATCTGATCCGTGGCCGTACTGACGACGAGCGCAAGGCACTGATACGGCGCTGGCCCACCGAGCGGGACGTCGCCGAGTCGCGTCCGATGATCCGAGCCAAGGCCGAGGACATGCTGGAGCACTGGGTGACGTGGGTGCTGCCGGGCGGCGGTTTCAAGGCCCAGGTCGCGGCGGTCAGCCGGAAGGCGGCCGTCGAGTACCACCACGCGCTGCGGCTGGCACGCGACGCGCTCATGCACGAACTGGCCTCGTTCGACCCGGAGTCGGTGAGTGGAATCCCGCTGGAGAAACTGCCCCGGCGGCTGCGCTACCTCTACCAGGCCCACCAGTACCGGTCGTTGCTGCGGCGCGTCGATTTCGTGCCGGTCATCTCACCGGGTTCGGAGCGCAAACTCCGGCAGTGGCTGCACTGGACCGACGAGGGGCGGCAGAAGGCATACATCAAGCGCTTCCATCAAGCGTTCCCCCATCTCGCACCGGAACCCGACTGGGTTGTTGCGACTCCTTTCAACCCGCCAGTGGTGGATGACGCTCCTCCTTCCGGGGCGGACTACCCGTGGTCGTCCGGGACGGGTTCCGAGCAGCCCTCTTCCCCGAAGACCGCCGTGCCGGACCCCGTGCACACCGACAGCCCCGTCGCCTTCCTCATCGTCAAGTCGATGCTTCTCACGGGGTTCGACGCCCCGCGTGAGCAGGCTCTCTACCTGGACCGGCCGATCCGTGACGCCGAACTGCTTCAGGCCGTCGCGCGGGTCAACCGGCCGATGCCGGGCAAGGAGGTCGGCTATGTCGTCGACTACTACGGCGTCTTCGAGCACCTGACCGGCGCGCTGGCCGCCTATCAGCAGGCCGATGTCGACGACACCATGCGCAGTCTGTCCAAGGAGATCGACGGTCTCGGACCGGCGGCCGAAGCGGTGCGCGAGTTTCTGCGGAAACACGGGGTCACCGACGCGGATCTCGCCGATTTCTCCCACGTACGTGCCGCGGCGCTGACCTTCGAGGAGGAGACGGCGCGGTTCGACTACGACGAGGTGCTGCACCGGTTCCTCGCTGTACTGGAACGCGTCCTGCCGCACGAGCACGGCCTGGACTTCGTTGCCGACGCCCGGCGCTGGGGGATGCTCCAGAAGCGCATCCGCAGGCTCCACCGCGACGCACCGGGAGGGACGTTCACCCTGCGCAACTACGGCCGCAAGGTCCGCGCGATGATCGCCGATCATTTGGAGGGACCGGAGATCGAGCAGGTCATCGCGCCGGTCTCGCTCGCCTCGCCCGCGTTCGACGAGACGGTTCGGAAGATGCCGCCGCGCGAGGCCGCGGCCGAGATGGGACACGCGCTCCGATTCCATCTGGAGGAGCGGGTCAAGCGTGAGGACCCTGAGAAGTACACCCGGCTCTCGGAGCGACTGGAGGAGATCCTGCGGGAGCTGGCCGGACGTTTCGAGGACCAGATCGAGGAGTTCGGTCCGCTCATCGAACAAGCCAGGCAGGAGGACGAGGAAGACCCTGCGCTGGCCGGGCTCAGCCCGCTGGAGCAGAAGGTGTACCGGCTGCTGGACCAGCTCCTGGACGAGAACCCGGACGTCGTACGAGGAGCCGAGGACACGCGACCCCTGGTCGGCGTGGTGTGCGACACGGCCGCGCAGACCATGACGAAGGCGTCGTACCAAGGACAGCACCAGGACCTCGACGGCCTGGCGAAGAGCATCCAGAACCAGTTGATCAAGGGCGGCCTGAGGCCCGCCACCACGGACTGGAAGCCGTTGCAAGGCATCGCGCAACGACTCGCTGCGTACGCGGCGAGCAACCGTGGCCAGTTTCTGGCCAGGGCGCGGGGAGAATAGGCCACGTGACCGCCATCGCTGACGAAAGCATTTCTGAGACCCTTGCCGAGGGGGGCCAGCTCGCTGTCGGGGGCATGGCGCTCACGGTGAGGGTCAGCGGCCGGCGCAAAAGGTTTGCCCTGACGGTGGAGTCCGATGCCGGTCTGACCCTGCACGCGCCCGTGGGTCGTCCGTCGGTAGAAGCGGAAGCGTTCGTCCGCGCACACTGGTCGTGGGTGATGACCAAGGTCTCTGTGCGTGAGCGCACCCGCCCGCTCAATCCTGCGAAGCGTCTGATCGAGGGCGAGGTCTTCCGCTACCTGGGGCGGTCGTACCGTCTCGCGATCTCGGCGGACCAGCCGGCCGATGGCAGAGTCCGGTTGATCGCCGGGCGGCTGGTCATCAGCCGGGAGCAGGCGGAGAATCCGGAGCAGGGCAGGGCGGCGTTGATCGGTTGGTACTGCCGTGCCGGGCATGGGTGGACGTCGGGGAGGCTCCAACCGTGGGCGGCCAGAATGGCGGTCGACGAACCGGATCTCGATGTGTGTGATCTCGGCGAGCGGTGGGGCAGATATCGCCCGGGCGATGATGAGCGGGGCCCCGGCCGTATGAGCCTCGGGTGGCCGCTCTTCCAGCTTCCGATGCACCTTGTGGACTATGTCGTCGCCCATGAGCTGGCCCACGTCCGGATCCCGGGTCATCGGGCGGACTTCTGGCGAGTGCTGTCGCAGGCGCTACCGGAGTACGAGGAGCGCCGGGCCGAGCTCGACGAACTCGGCCGGCGCATGTGGATGGGAGAGATCGCCCAGGAGGATCCATCCAGGGCCCTCCTGGGGCGCTGATCACCGCATCCGCAGCGCGAACCACAGCTCCGTCCGTACGTCCATGTCGTCCAGGTCCGCGTCCAGCAGGGCCGCGCAGCGGGCGATGCGCTGGCGGACCGTGTTGCGGTGGATCCGCAGGGCCGTGGCCGTACGGTCCCAGCTGCCGTGGAGGCTCAGCCAGCAGCGCAGGGTCTCGGTCAGCGGCTCGGTGAGCGGGGCGAGGAGGGCGCGGGCGTGCGCCTCGGCGCGGTCGGGCGGGATCAGGGCGGCCAGCCCGGCCCCGCCGCCGTTGTGGTGGTGGGCCAGTGGGGTGCGGGTGGCGAGGGCGCGGCCCAGGGCCCGGGAGGCCTGGTCGTCGGCGAGGTCGAGGGCGGTGATGGCGGCGGGGGCGGACGCGCCGAGGGTCCAGCCGGGCTGCGGGGTGATCCGGTCGCCGCCGGGGATCAGCACCCGTACGGCGTCGCCGCCCCGGCCCGCGTCGACCAGGGCCGAACCGAGGGCGGCGCCCAGCGCGCCGGTGGTGAGCGGGTCGACCGGGCCGTCGCCGCTGCGGCGCGCGTGCACCACCGTCCACTGCTCGGCGCCCCCGAGCAGCGGCGCGACGTCCTGCGGGTCCGCGCCCAGCAGCATCCGTACCAGTGCGGCCGAGCGGCCCGCGGCGTCGGCGCCCTGGTGCGGGGCGGCCAGCAGGGAGAGCAGGACCACCGCGATCCCGGCGATGGTGTGGTCGCCCGCCTCGCGCCGGTCCGTCGCCAGCGCCAGGACGAGCCCCTGGCCGCCGCCCAGCGCGTACGCCGACAGATGGGTGTCCCGCAGGGTGTCGGTGGCGGAGGCCGGGGCGGGGCGTGACCCGGCGCAGACCACCCGGGTGAGCCTGGCCAGCGCGGCCCCGACGTCGGGGGCCGGGCGGCGGCCCGACGCGTGCAGCTCCTCGCCGTCCGCGGCGAGCAGTGCCGCCCGGCCCTCCAGCTGGGCCGCCAGCTGGTGCAGCACCGCCGGGACCGGGTCCGGCCGGGCCGCCGCCGTGGCCAGGGCCTGCTGGGCGCGCGTCACCCGGCGCAGCTCGCGGTGGCGGGCCTCGGCCATCAGTCGCCACACCGTCCGGGCGATCGCCGTGAACGGGGTCTCGGGCGGCACCTCCAGCAGCGGCAGACCGTGCCGGTCGCACGCCTCGATCAACGCCCGCGGCACCGTGTCGAACACCGGCGTCACCCCGAAACCGAGCGCCGCCGCCCCCGCCTCCACCAGCCGGTCCACGTACGCGTCCGGGTCCTTCAGCAGCACCCCGGCGCTCAGCAGCAGCTCACCGCCGAGCAGATAGGGGTACGGGTCGGCCATCTCCGAGGTGTGCACCCACAGCAGATCCGCCTGTGCCGGACCGGCGATCCGGCGCAGCCCGAGCTCCTCGTGGGCGAGCAGTTCGGCGAGCGGGATCGGAGGGGTCGGCGGGGGCGTGAGGGGCGGTGCGGTCGGGGGAACGGGCGTCGGGGGCGGCCCGGCCGAGGTTTCCGGCATGGACGATCCATCCATCGGTGACATCAATTATGGATGAAACGTACTCTTCAGCGTCGCTTGCGGGCCACCTACCGTCTTCTTCACATAAGACATGTGCACTTGTGACCGAAGTGGAGGAAGCCCATGGCCGTCGACTACGCGGTGATCATCATCTATCTGGCCGGCATGCTCGCCATGGGCTGGTGGGGCATGCGCCGCGCCAAGTCCAAGAGCGAGTTCCTGGTGGCGGGCCGCAGGCTCGGCCCCGGGATGTACTCCGGCACGATGGCCGCCATCGTCCTCGGCGGTGCCTCCACCATCGGCGGCGTAGGACTCGGTTACCAGTACGGCCTCTCCGGCGCCTGGATGGTCTTCACCATCGGCCTCGGACTGCTCGCCCTGTCCGTCTTCTTCTCCGCGCGCATCGCACGGCTGAAGGTCTACACCGTCTCCGAGATGCTCGACCTGCGCTACGGCGGCCGGGCCGGGATCATCTCCGGCGTCGTGATGTGGGCGTACACGCTGATGCTCGCGGTCACCTCGACCATCGCGTACGCCACCATCTTCGACGTCCTGTTCGACCTGAACCGGACCGTCGCGATCATCCTCGGCGGCGCCATCGTCGTGGCGTACTCCACGCTCGGCGGCATGTGGTCGATCACGCTCACCGACATGGTGCAGTTCGTCGTCAAGACCATCGGCGTGCTGCTGCTCCTGCTGCCCATCGCGGTGATCAAGGCGGGCGGCTTCAGCGAGATGAAGGCGAAGCTGCCCACCGAGTACTTCGACCCGCTCGGCATCGGCGGCGAGACGATCTTCACCTATGTGCTGATCTACACCTTCGGCATGCTGATCGGCCAGGACATCTGGCAGCGGGTGTTCACCGCCCGCAGCGACAAGGTCGCCCGCATCGGCGGCACCGTCGCCGGTACCTACTGCCTCGTCTACGCCATCGCCGGCGCCGTCATCGGCACCGCCGCGAAGGTCATGTACCCGACGCTGCCCAGCGCCGACTCCGCGTTCGCCACCATCGTCAAGGACGAACTGCCGGTCGGTGTGCGCGGGCTGGTGCTGGCCGCCGCGCTGGCCGCCGTGATGTCCACGTCCTCCGGTGCGCTGATCGCCTGCGCCACCGTCGCCAACAACGACATCTGGTCCCGGCTGCGGGGCGTGGTGTCCCGGGGCGGCGGGGCCGCCGAGGGCGAGCACGACGAGGTGAAGGGCAACCGGGTCTTCATCCTCGTCATGGGCGTCGCCGTCATCCTGATCGCCATCGCGCTCAACGACGTCGTCGAGGCCCTGACCGTCGCGTACAACCTGCTCGTCGGCGGTCTGCTGGTGCCGATCCTCGGCGGTCTGCTGTGGCGCCGGGGCACCGCGGCGGGCGCGCTGGCCGCGGTGTCGGTCGGCGGCCTCGCGGTGATCGGCCTGATGGCGGCCTACGGGATCCTCGCCAACGAACCGGTCTACTACGGACTGCTGGCCTCGCTCTCGGTGTACGTGATCGTCTCCCTGGCGACGAAGCCGACCGACGCCGCCGTACTCGCGGCCTGGCGCGAACGGCTGGCGGGACGGGGCGCGGACACGGTGGAGCCGGTGAACGAGCCGGCCACGACGTAGCCGCCCCCGCACGCCCCGGGAGGGGCGGCCACGTCCCGCCCGCCCCGCCCCGCACACTGGACAACGCACGCAACCCGAAGGAAGGCACCACACATGAGCAGCAACGAAACGCCGCGCGGCCCCGTCGACTCCTCCCGCGTCCCGCGGTACGCCGGACCCGCGACGTTCGCCCGGCTGCCCCGCCTCGACGAGGTCGGCACCGCCGATGTCGCCGTCGTCGGCGTGCCCTTCGACACCGGTGTCTCCTACCGGCCCGGCGCCCGCTTCGGCGGCAACGCGATCCGTGAGGCCTCGCGCCTGCTGCGCCCGTACAACCCGGCGCAGGACGCCTCGCCGTTCGCACTCGCGCAGGTCGCCGACGCCGGTGACATCGCCGCGAACCCGTTCAACATCAACGAGGCCGTCGAGACGATCGAGGCCGCCGCCGACGACCTGCTCGGCACCGGCGCCCGCATGATGACGCTCGGCGGCGACCACACCATCGCGCTGCCGCTGCTGCGTTCGGTCGCCAAGAAGCACGGCCCGGTCGCGCTGCTCCACTTCGACGCGCACCTCGACACCTGGGACACCTACTTCGGCGCCGAGTACACCCACGGCACCCCGTTCCGCCGCGCCGTCGAGGAAGGCATCCTCGACACCTCCGCGCTCTCCCACGTCGGCACCCGCGGCCCGCTCTACGGCAAGCAGGACCTGGACGACGACGCGAAGATGGGCTTCGGCATCGTCACCTCCGCCGACGTGATGCGGCGCGGCGTCGACGAGGTCGCCGACCAGCTGCGCCAGCGCATCGGCGACCGGCCGCTGTACATCTCCATCGACATCGACGTGCTGGACCCGGCGCACGCCCCCGGCACCGGCACCCCCGAGGCCGGCGGCCTGACCTCCCGCGAGCTCCTGGAGATCGTCCGCGGGCTGTCCTCCTGCAACCTGGTCTCCGCCGACCTGGTCGAGGTCGCCCCCGCGTACGACCACGCCGAGATCACCTCCGTCGCCGCCTCCCACACGGCGTACGAGCTGACCACGATCATGTCCCGCCAGATCGCAGAGGCCCGTACGAAGTGAGCCACGACCACCACGACGAGCGGCCGCGGCTCACCCCCGAGCAGATCGCGGCCGCCCTGAACCCCCCGGCCGGGCGCAACGGCGGCGACCTCGTCGTCGAGACCCTCCAGGGCCTCGGCGCGACCACCGTCTTCGGCCTGCCCGGCCAGCACGCGCTCGGCATGTTCGACGCGCTGCGCCGCTCGTCCCTGACGTACATCGGACTGCGCGTCGAGAACAACGCGGGCTTCGCCGCCGACGCGTACGGCCGGATCACCGGGGAAATGGCGCCCCTGCTGCTCTCCACCGGGCCGGGCGCCCTCACCTCCCTCGCCGCGCTCCAGGAGGCGGCGGCCGCCTCCGCACCCGTGCTGGCCATCTCCAGCCAGATCCCGGTGGCGGGCCTGGGCGGCGGACGCCACGGCTATCTGCACGAACTGCGCGACCAGAAGGCGTCGTTCCGCGACGTCGTGAAGTCCGTCCACACCGTCCGCACCGCCTCCCAGATCCCGTCGGCGATCGCCGCCGCCTGGGAGTCCGCGCTGACCGCCCCGCACGGCCCGGTCTGGATCGAGATCCCGCAGGACGTGCTCCTCGCCGGGACCACGCTTCCGGCCGTCACGGCGATGGACGCCACCCCGCGCGAGCTGCACGCCCGTCCCGAACTGACCGCCGTGGCGGCCGACCTGCTCTCGAAGGCCGAGCGTCCGGCGATCATCGCGGGCGGCGGAGTCGTACGGTCCGACGCGTCCGGCAAGCTGCTGGCACTCGCGGAGAAGCTCGACGCCCCCGTCGTCACCACCTTCGGCGGCAAGGGCGCCTTCCCCTGGGAGCACCCGCTGTCGCTCCAGTCCTGGCTGGAGGACCGGTACACGACGGACTTCCTGGAGTCCGCCGACGTGCTGCTGGTCATCGGCTCCGGCCTCGGCGAACTCTCCTCGAACTACCACACGTTCGCCCCGCGCGGCCGGGTGATCCAGATCGAGGCGGACGCCGGGAAGCTGGAGTCCAACCATCCCGCGCTCGGCATCCACGCCGATGCCCGCGAGGCGCTGTCCGACCTCCTGGAAGCGGTCGACCACCGCGAGGACCCGTCGGCGCCGGACCGGGTCCGTGCGGTACTCGACGCGGTACGGGACAGGATCGCCGCCCAGGAACTCACCCTGGAACAGCGGCTGATTGCCTCGGTCCGCCAGGCGCTGCCCGACACGTCGCCCAGCTTCTGGGACATGACGATCCTCGCCTACTGGGCCTGGTCCGCCTTCGACGCCCGCCACCCCAACACGATGCACTCGGCCCAGGGCGCGGGCGGCCTCGGCTACGGCTTCCCGGCCGCGCTCGGCGCGGCGGCGGCCGACCGTACGCGGCCGGTCCTCGCGGTCTCCGGCGACGGCGGCGCGATGTACTCGATCGCGGAACTGGCCACGGCCCGCCAGTACGACCTCCCGGTCACCTGGCTGATCGTCGACGACGGCGGCTACGGCATCCTGCGCGAATACATGACGGGCGCCTTCGGCGAGGCCACGGCGACGGAGCTGACCCGCCCCGACTTCGTGGCCCTCGCCGAGTCCTTCGGCGTCCCGGCGACCCGCACCACCCCGGAAACGCTCACCGCCGACCTGGCCGCGTCCCTCGCGGCGCCCGGCCCCTCGGTGGTCGTGCTCCCGGCCCTGCTGAGGATGTTCGAGCCGACGCACCTGTAGGCGTCGGCCCGTTCGCCGGAGGAGGGCGGCGCGTTCACCTGAGGGGCGGGTGCTCCTTCGCGATGAGCGCCGCCTGCTCCTCCCTGCCCCGGTGGAAGTCCGGCCGCTCGTCGGGATGGAGGCTGGTGGGCACGGCCTTCGCCGGTGGCAGGAAGTCGGTCAGCGACCGGAAGACCGGGTCCGCCGCCGCTCCGTGTCCGCGGGTCCGGGCCTGCACCAGGTAGTGGACGATCTCCCGCAGCGGCTCCCGCAGAACGGGTTCCGGACGTGCGGCGGCCTTCTCCGCGACTCCCGGCTGTCCCAGCCCATGGTGTTCGTTCTGCGCGAGCCTCTGCAGGGCCGCGACCGCCGCGAAGAGCCGGCCGCAGCGGTACGCATCGGCGTGCCGGACCGGCTGAGCGCTCGTCAAAGATTCCTCCTCGGTCGATGTGCCGGGTCGCACCCGGTGACCGATACCCGCGCGACCGCGGCGAATCACAGCCCGCCCTGCGCAACTTTCCGGCGTACCGGTGAGTCGTTACTCCCGGGTGCGCCGGGGGGGCGCACCGTACCGATCCACTCATGGGGGACCAGCAGCATGAAAGAACAGCCCTGCATATCCCGTCGCGCCAAGGCCGCGCTGTCCGTCGCGCTCGCCGCGGGCGTGCTCGCACCCGTGGCGCTCGGCGCCGCGCCCGCCGTGGCGGCCACTCCGACGGTGAGCTGCACGTCCGGCAAGGCCGGGCTCGCCGCGAAGCTGACGAAGGACATCACCGCCGCGCTCAAGGGCCGGAAGTCGACGACGGCCGTGGCGCTCTACGACCGCAAGACCAAGACCAACTGCACCCTGCGGGCGACGACGAAGTACGACTCCGCCAGTGTCGTGAAGGCGACCGTGCTGGCGACGCTGCTCTGGGACAACAAGAAGCACAACCGCTACCTCACCCAGCGCGAGACCGACCTCGCCACCGCCATGATCACCAAGTCCGACAACAACGCGACCACCAGCCTGTGGAAGCAGCTCGGGGTGACCAAGGTCAAGGCGTTCCTCAAGGCCGCCGGGATGACGCACACCGTGCCCGGCTCCGGCGGCTACTGGGGGCTGACCCAGATCACCGCCCAGGACGAGCTGCGGCTGCTGACCCTGCTGACCGCCAAGAACTCCGTGCTGAGCGACAACTCGCGCGCCTACGAGCTGGGCCTGATGCGCAAGGTCGTCTCCTCGCAGCGCTGGGGCACCCCCGCCGGGGCGCCGTCCGGGACGACCGTGCAGGTCAAGAACGGCTGGCTGCCGCGCGCCACCCACGGCTGGCGGGTGCACAGCATCGGCGCGTTCACCGGCAAGGGGCACGACTACGGGATCACCGTGCTCACCCAGGACAACAAGACGATGAACGACGGCATCAACACCATCCAGGCCGTCGCCCGCGCCGTGCACAAGGACCTCAACCCGGCCGTCGCCGCGAAGACGACCTCGACCATCGCCCCGCCCGCCGCCCCGCAGGAAGCGGTGCCCGCGGTGCCGGAGGCTCCGGCCGTACGGATGCTCACCGCGACGCCGCGGCCGTAGGGACCGGCTCCGGCGGGCCGGGGCCGGACCGGCCCCGGCCCGCACCGAGGCCCGCTCAGCCGTGGGCTGCGCGGGCCTCGGCAGCCCCCGGGCCCGCCCCGCCGCCCGTCCCCGGGCCCGCCCCGCCGTCCGTCCCCGGGCCCGCCCCGCCGTCCGTCCCCGCGTCCGACTCCGACGCCCCGGAACCCGCGTGCGCGGTGAACGCCACCCGCATCGTGTCGCCGTCCAGCTCCATGATCCCGGGCCAGGTCGGGCTCCTGGCGCCGCCGCACGCGCTCGGCGCTCTCGGCCCCCTCTTCGGCCCGGTTTTGTAACGGCGGGATGAAATCCGCTGCCCACCGCGTTGGTGCCTTCCGGTAGAGCAGGACGGACGGGGAGGCACCGGTGACGGACACAGGGGACGTACAGGGCGCGGCGCAGGCCCCGGGGTGGGCCCGGCGGCTGTGCGGGTACGCATGGCGCTACCGGCGCAATGTGCTGCTGGCGCTCGGCTCGTCGCTCGCCGGCATGGCGGTGATGGCGCTCGTCCCGCTGATCACCAAGGTGATCATCGACGACGTCGTGGTCGGCCACACCCGGTCCCTCGCCGTCTGGACCGGACTCCTCATAGCCGCCGCCGGGCTCGTGTACATAGCCACGTACATCCGCCGGTACTACGGCGGCCGGCTTGCCCTCGACGTGCAGCACGACCTCCGTACCGAGATGTACGGGACGATCACCCGGCTCGACGGGAAGCGGCAGGACGAACTGTCCACCGGCCAGGTCGTCGGGCGCGCCACCAGCGACCTCCAGCTGATCCAGGGGCTGCTGTTCATGCTCCCGATGACCATCGGGAACGTACTGCTCTTCCTCATATCCCTGGTGATCATGGCGTGGCTCTCGCCGCTGCTCACCCTGGTCGCGATCGCCGTCGCCCCCGCCCTCTGGTTCATCGCCCGCCGCTCCCGCGCCCGCCTCTTCCCCGCCACCTGGTACGCCCAGGGGCAGGCCGCCGCCGTCGCCGGTGTGGTCGACGGGGCCGTCTCCGGGGTCCGGGTCGTCAAGGGGTTCGGGCAGGAGGAGCAGGAGACCGGCAAGCTGCGCGAGGTGGGGCGGAAGCTGTTCGCCGGGCGGCTGCGGACGATCCGGCTGAACTCCCGCTACACCCCCGCCCTCCAGGCCGTCCCCGCGTTCGGCCAGGTCGCGATGCTGGCACTCGGCGGCTGGCTCGCCACCCGGGGTGAGATCACCCTCGGTACGTTCGTGGCGTTCTCCACGTATCTCGCCCAGCTCGTCGGACCGGTCCGGATGCTCGCCATGGTCCTCACCGTCGGCCAGCAGGCCCGGGCCGGCGTCGAGCGCGTACTGGAGCTGATCGACACCGAGCCGACCATGAAGGACGGCGCCAAGGACCTCCCGGCGGACGCCCCCGCGAGCGTCGAGTTCGACGACGTACGGTTCGGCTACGACGAGGACCGCCCCGTTCTCGACGGGTTCTCGCTGACCATCGAGCCCGGCGAGACCGTCGCCGTCGTCGGCGCGTCCGGCAGCGGCAAGTCCACCGTCTCGCTGCTGCTGCCCCGCTTCTACGACGTGACGCACGGCGCCGTCCTGGTCGGCGGCCACGACGTCCGCGAACTGACCCAGGCATCGCTGCGCGCCGCCATCGGCCTCGTACCGGAGGACAGCTTCCTGTTCTCCGACACCGTCCGCGCCAACATCGCCTACGGATTCCCCGACGCCTCCCGGGAACAGATCGAGGAGGCGGCCCGCGCCGCCCAGGCCGACCGGTTCATCGCGGAGCTGCCCGAGGGCTACGACACCAAGGTCGGCGAGCACGGGCTCACCCTCTCCGGCGGCCAGCGCCAGCGCGTCGCGCTCGCCCGCGCCATCCTCGCCGACCCCCGGCTGCTCCTCCTCGACGACGCCACCTCCGCCGTCGACGCCCGGGTCGAGCACGAGATCCACGAGGCGCTGCGCCAGGTGATGGCCGGCCGCACCACCCTGCTGATCGCCCACCGCCGCTCCACCCTCGGCCTCGCCGACCGGATCGCCGTCCTGGAGCACGGCAGGCTCGCCGACATCGGCACGCACGAGGAGCTGGAGCGCCGCTCCCCGCTCTACCGGCGGCTGCTCACCGACCCGGACGAGCTGGGCGGCACCTCGCCCGGACACCTGCCGACGGCCGCCCCGGCCGACACCACCCCCGAGGACGACCGCGCGCTCCAGGAGGAGCTGGACGCCGAGTTCGACGCCGAGCGCGGCATCAGCCCCCACCTGTGGGTGCGCAAGGAGGAGCCGCGCGACACCGACGCGGCCGGCATGCCCGCCACCCCCGAGCTGCTCGCCCAGGTCGAGGCGCTGCCGCCCGCCACCGACACCCCCGACATCGACGAGGCGCGGGCCGTCCGCGCCGAGGACTCGTACGGGCTGCGCAGGCTGCTGCGCGGCTTCGGGCTGCCGCTGCTGGTGAGCCTGGCGCTGGTCGCGGTCGACGCGGGCGCCGGCCTGCTGCTGCCGGTGCTGATCCGGCACGGCATCGACCAGGGCGTCTCGCAGCTCGCGCTCGGCGCGGTCTGGGCGGCGTCCGCGCTGGCCCTGGTGGTCGTCCTCGTGCAGTGGGCCGCCCAGATCGGCGAGACCCGGATGACCGGCCGCACCGGCGAGCGGGTGCTGTACTCACTGCGGCTGAAGATCTTCGCGCAGCTCCAGCGGCTCGGCCTGGACTACTACGAGCGCGAGCTGACCGGCCGCATCATGACCCGGATGACGACGGACGTGGACGCGCTGTCGACGTTCCTGCAGACCGGTCTGGTCACCGCCTTCGTCTCCGTCGTCACCTTCTTCGGCATCATGGTCGCGCTGCTGGTCCTCGACGTGCAGCTGGCCCTCGTGGTCTTCGCGACGCTGCCGCTGCTGGTCGTCGGTACGTTCTTCTTCCGCCGCAAGAGCGTCAAGGCGTACGAGCTGGCCCGCGAGCGCATCAGCGTGGTCAACGCCGACCTCCAGGAGTCCGTCTCCGGGCTGCGGATCGTGCAGGCGTTCCGCCGCGAGCACGACGGCGCGCAGCGGTTCGCCGAGCGCAGCGACCACTACCGCGAGGCCCGGGTCCGGGGCCAGTGGCTGATCTCGGTCTACTTCCCGTTCGTGCAGCTGCTGTCCTCGGTGGCCGCGGCCGCCGTCCTGATCGTCGGCGCCGGCCGGGTCGACAACGGCACGCTCACCACCGGTGCGCTGGTCGCGTACCTGCTCTACATCGATCTGTTCTTCGCCCCGGTGCAGCAGCTCTCCCAGGTCTTCGACGGCTACCAGCAGGCCACCGTCTCGCTGGGCCGGATCCAGGAGCTGCTGCGCGAGCCGACCTCCACCGACGCCGCGGACGAACCGCTGGACGTGCTGTCGCTGCGCGGCGAGATCGCCTTCGAGGACGTGTCCTTCGCGTACGGCTCCGGCGACGGCGCCGAGGAGGCCCTGGCCGGGGTCGACCTGCGGATACCGGCCGGACAGACGGTCGCCTTCGTCGGCGAGACCGGTGCGGGCAAGTCCACCCTCGTCAAGCTCGTCGCCCGCTTCTACGACCCCACGGGCGGCCGGGTCACGGCGGACGGCACCGATCTGCGCCGCCTCGACCTCACCGCGTACCGGCACCGGCTCGGCGTCGTACCGCAGGAGGCGTACCTCTTCGAGGGCACGGTCCGGGACGCCATCGCCTACGGGCGGCCCGAGGCCACCGACGCCGAGGTGGAGTCGGCGGCGCGGGCGGTCGGTGCCCACGACATGATCGCCACCCTGGACGGCGGCTATCTGCACGAGGTCGCCGAGCGGGGCCGCAACCTCTCGGCCGGCCAGCGCCAGCTGATCGCGCTGGCCCGCGCCGAACTCGTCGACCCGGACGTCCTGCTGCTCGACGAGGCGACCGCCTCGCTGGACCTGGCCAGTGAGGCCCTGGTCAACCAGGCGACCGACCGGCTCACCGGCCGCCGCACCACCCTGGTCGTCGCCCACCGGCTGACCACGGCGGCCCGCGCCGACCGGGTCGTGGTGATGGACCACGGCCGGGTCGTCGAGGACGGCACGCACGACGAACTGCTGGCCAGGGATGGGCACTACGCCGTGCTGTGGCGCACGTTCATCGGGGAGGACGAGCCCGCACAGGTGTGAGCGGCGGACCCGTCCCGCCCCGGCGCGTCCCCGGGTCAGTCGCCGATGCCGGAGATCTTTCCGGTGTGCAGGTCCGAGCGGACGGTCAGGTACGAGTACGTCGGGTGCTTGCCGGTGCTCCAGGTGAGCCGGACCGTCGACCAGGTGTGGCCGGCGGCGCTGTCGCCCGGGGTGACCCGGAAGGCGAGCGGGGTGTTCTGGGCGCGGAGCACCCCGTCCGCGTGGTTGCGCTGCTCCCAGGTGTTCAGCTGTTCGCGCAGCTGGCGGGTCAGATAGAAGTTCCGCAGGTCGGTGGCGAGCCTGCCGCCGTTCTCGGCGGTGACGGCATCGATGTAGGCGCCGTAGAAGTGGGCGACCTGCTGGTACGCGGGGGCGCCGGTCTCGCCGCGTGCCGGGGCCGGGGCCGCCGCGGTCGCCGGGGTCTGCGGGGCCGCCGCCGCTGCCGGGAGAGCGGCGACGGCGGTGAGGAGAGCGGAGGCGAGCAGCGTCCGGCCGATGAGGCGCCGGGCGCGGGGGCCCTGTGCGTTGCGGAGCTGAAGCATGACAGTTCCTGCCTTTCGTATGGCTCTGTCCTGTTGGAGTCATGCTGTGGCGATTCGGTTGCCCGGAGTGCGGAGCGCGCCGTGCGCAACCTCCGGATGGCCTCCTGCGTCGTACGCATGTATGCGCATGCGCCGCGCAGGGGCGTAGGTGTTCGAATGGTGATGGAGTTGCTGGTGCTCAGAGGGACGCGAAAGTCCGGAAAGGCCGAAATTTCCGACGAGGGTGACGGCGGAGGCGGGAGTGCTCGCACCCGCCGGATGCTGGTGTGCTCGGTCGTCCTGCCGCTGGTGGCCGCCCTCGGCCTGGTGCTCGGCGGCCCCTCGGCCGGCCGCGCCGATGCCGCGTCGGTCTGCGCCGGCCGCCCCGCCAAGACGGTCTCGTTCAAGACCGGCGAGCTGCGCGTCTACAAGAACCGTTCCTATGCCTGCGCGATCGCGGTCGCCAAGAAGTCCGGTCCGCGCCGCGCCATGTCCGTGACGCTCCAGGCGCGCGGCGGCAGCCCCGTCGTCGACCGGGGCCGGTACACCAAGCAGGCCGGCCCGGTGACGGTCCATGCGCTGAACCGGTGCGTCAGGGCCTCGGCCACCATCTCGGGGAAGTCGGGCAGCACGGGCTGGATCCTCTGCTGACCCGGGACCTCTCGTTCGGATCATGCCCGGCCCGCTGCCGCTCCGTGTCGACCGGGTCTGGCGGCACGGGTGTTGCCCCGCTAGGTTCACGGCACTGTTGTGACTCCTGGGAGGGCGTATGCGCAAGGCGTTCAGAGGGTTCCTGTCGCTCGCGGTGCTCATCGGCACAGTGGGCGTGACGGGTGCCTCGGCCGGGGCGGCCACCGCCGCGGAACCGGCCGCGGTCCGGACCGGCCCAGCCGCGGACAACGGCACCGGCACGGACATCAAGGACCGCATCCTGGCCATCCCGGGGATGAGCCTCATCGAGGAGAAGCCCTACGCGGGCTACCGCTACTTCGTCCTCAACTACACCCAGCCGATCGACCACCGGCACCCGTCCAGGGGCACCTTCCAGCAGCGCATCACCGTGCTGCACAAGGACACCTCCCGCCCGACGGTCTTCTCCACCAGCGGATACAACGTCTCCACGAGTCCCGGCCGCGCCGAGCCGACCCGGATCATCGACGGCAACCAGGTCTCCCTGGAGTACCGCTACTTCACCCCGTCCCGGCCGGCCCCCGCCGACTGGACCAAGCTCGACATCCGGCAGGCCGCCGACGACCAGCACCGCGTCTTCACCGCGCTGAAGCGGATCTACACCAAGAAGTGGCTGACCACCGGCGCCTCCAAGGGCGGCATGACGGCCACCTACTACGAGCGCTTCCACCCCGGGGACATGGACGGCGTCGTCGCGTACGTCGCGCCCAACGACGTGGTGGACAAGGAGGATTCGGCCTACGACCGGTTCTTCGAGAACGTCGGCACCAAGGAGTGCCGCGACCGGGTGAACGGTGTCCAGCGCGAGGCACTGGTCCGCCGCGAGCCGCTGGAGAAGAAGTACCGGGAGTACGCCGCCGCGAACGGCTACACCTTCGACACCACAGGCTCGCTCGACAAGGCGTACGAGGCCGTCGTCATGGACTACGTCTGGGCGTACTGGCAGTACAGCCTGCTGTCCGACTGCGACACCGTCCCGGCCGACGCCGAGTCCGCCACTGACCAGACGATCTGGGACTCCGTCGACTCGATCTCCGGCTTCTCCACCTACACCGACCAGAGCCTGGAGCGGTACACCCCGTACTACTACCAGGCGGGCACCCAGCTCGGATCGCCCGACATCCGCCAGCCGTGGGTCGGCGGGCTCAGCCGGTACGGGTACCAGCCGCCGCGCACCTTCGTGCCGCGTTCCATCCCGATGAGGTTCCAGCCGTCGGTGATGCGCGACATCGACAACTGGGTGAAGCACCACGCCGACCGGATGCTGTACGTGTACGGGGAGAACGACCCCTGGGGCGCGGAGCGCTTCCGGGTCGGCGCGGGCTCCCGCGACAGCTACGTCATGACGGAGCCCGGCGGCAACCACGGCGCCAGCGTGGCCGGGCTCGCCGAGAACGACAGCGCGAAGGCCACCGCGGCCATCCTGCGCTGGGCGGGCGTCGCCCCGGCCGCCGTGCGGGACGACCCGTCGAAGGCGAAGCCGCTCGCGAAGTTCGACGCACGGCTCGACCGGCAGGACGTGATGAACGAGCGCAGGCTGCGGCCGTAGGGCCCGGCAGGCACCCGTGACGGGGAGGGGCCGCGCGTCGCGCACGGCCCCTCCCCGTTCTGTCAGTACCTCAGCCCGTAACCCACCGGGTGCAGCACCACGGCCGGGTCGTCCGCGCGCTGCACCGGGACCGGCAGGGTGCCCTCCGGTTCGGCGCGGCCCGCGATCACCCGGGCGGCGGCGCGCAGTTCGACATCGGTCCAGGAGTACGTGGCCAGGTTGGCCGCGAACCCGGTCCCGGCCAGCTGGGCGATGTCGTACGGATTGCGGATCGCCACCGTGATCACCGGGACGCCGGTCGCCGCCAGCTTGCTCACCAGGGTGCGCTGCGAGCCGGTCGCCGAGACGTTGTACGTCGCCACGACCACCGCGTCCTTGCCCTGTGCGGCGGCCACCGCCTCGGCGATCTTCGCCGCGGTGGGGGCGGTGCCGGTGGACAGTGCGGTCGCCGCGTACCCGAGTTCGCCGAACGCCGTGGCCAGGGTGGTGGTCGGCGGTCCGGTGGTGCCGGACGGGGAGGCGGGGTCGGCGCCGACCACCAGCAGGTTGCGGTGCGAGCGGCGGGAGAGCGGCAGCAGCCCGCCGTCGTTGGCGAGCAGCGTGGTGGTGCGCTCGGCGATCCGGTCGGCGGCGGCGAGGTGCGCGCGGGTGCCCACGGTGCGGTCCACCCCCGAGCGGCTGACGAACGGGTCGTCGAACAGCCCGAGCTTCGCCTTCAGCCGCAGGATGCGCAGGATCGATTCATCAATCCGGGCCTCGCTGATCTCACCGCCCTTCACGGCCTCCAGCACGGCGTTCCAGGAGACGTCCAGGCTCGGCGGGTTCAGCAGCTGGTCGACGCCCGCCTGGAGGGCGAGGACCGGCACGCGCTCGTCGCCGTACTTCGTCCGCACCCCCTCCATGCCGAGCGAGTCGGTCACCACGACACCGTCGTAGCCGAGCTCCTCGCGCAGGATGCCGGTGAGGATCGGGCGGGACAGCGTCGCCGGGTCCTCGGCCGGGTCCAGGGCCGGGACCACGATGTGCGCGGTCATGATCGAGTCGATGCCCGCGGCGATCGCGGCCCGGAACGGCGGCTCGTCCAGCTCCGCCCACTGCTCCCGGGTGTGGGTGATGACGGGCAGCCCGGTGTGGCTGTCGGTGCTGGTGTCGCCGTGGCCCGGGAAGTGCTTGGCCGTCGAGGCGATCCCGCTGCTCTGGTACCCCTTCACCTGCGCGGCGACCATGGCGGCCACGGACTGCGGGTCGGAGCCGAAGGAGCGTACGCCGATCACCGGGTTGGCCGGGTTGACGTTGACGTCCGCGTCCGGGGCGTAGTTCTGGTTGATGCCGATCGCGGCCAGTTCGGCGCCCGCGATCTGCCCGGCCCGTCGGGCGTCGGAGCGCGAGCCTCCCGCGCCCAGCGCCATCGCGCCGGGCATCAGGGTGGCCGGCTCGCCGACCCGGCAGACGATGCCGTGCTCCTGGTCGGTGGAGACGAGGAGCGGCAGGGGAGTGGGGCCGGCCAGACCGGCGCGCTGGATGCCGTTGGAGAGTTCGGCGATCTGGTGCGGGTCGCGGGTGTTGTGCGCCCAGGTGAAGTAGATGATCCCGCCGACGTGGTACTTGGCGATCATCTCGGCGGCGGTGCGGACCCCGATCTCGGCCATGTTGGCGTCGATGTCGGCCTGGTCGGGGTCGGTGGCGGAGTGCCCGTACACCCGCATCACGAAGAGCTGCCCGACCTTCTCCTCCAGGGTCATCCCGGAGATGATCCGCTTGAGGCGCTTGGTGGTGGCGGCTGAGTTGTGCTGCCCGCCGCTGTGTCCGCTGCTCGCGGACCGCTGGGCGGCGACCGCGCCGGGGGCGAGGCCCGCGCCCGTGACGGCGGCGACTGCCGTCGCGGCGGTGGCGGTGAGGAGGGTGCGTCTGGAGGTGCGGTGGTGCACGTGAGCTCCTTCGGCCGTACTCGGGGACGAGAGATGGTGAGAACTGGTGAAAGAAACTTCCAAGGAGCACGGATATCCAGAAAATAACTTCCGGTCAAGGCTTAGGACCGATTTGAGCCCGTGCGGCGTGGCAGCGGAGACGCTCCCCTCCCTGCGACCGGGGGGCCGGCGACCGGGGGCCGTGCTCAGCTCAGCCCCACCGCTGCCCCGTGGGCCCGCAGCGCGGACACCGCCGCCGTGATCGCGGGCCGCCGGGCCGCCTCGGTACGCCACAGCGCGTACAGCCGGCGCACCGGTACGGGATCCAGCCGCACGGCCACCACTCCCGGCGGCAGCGTCCCCCGCCCCAGGCGCGGGATCATCGCGACCCCGAGGCCGGCCGCGAGCAGGGCCAGCTGGGTGTGGTTTTCCTCCGCCTGGTGCCGGATGTCCGGCTCGTAACCCGCCGCCCGCAACGTCCGTACGAGCCAGTCGTGGCAGACCGTCCCCGGAGGCTGGCAGATCCACCGCTCCTTCGCCAGTTCCTCGCGCCGTACCGCGTCCCGCCCGGCGAGACGGTGTCCCTCGGGCACCAGCAGATCGCAGCGGTCGTCCCCGATCACCGCCTGCGCCACGCCCTCCGGGGCGGGCAGCGGAGCGATGTCCCAGTCGTGCGCGACCGCCAGATCGATCACGCCCTTGGCCACCAGGTCGACCGAGAGATGCGGATCGACCTCGGTCATCCGGACCTCCAGCGCCGGGTGCTCCCGGTCCAGCTCCGCCAGGACCCCGGGCAGCAGCCCACGCGCCGCGGAGGCGAACGCGCCGATCGACAACCGCCCGGTCGGCAGCCCTCTGCGCTCCTCCAGCGTGGTCTCGGCGCTCTCCACGATCGCCAGCAACTGCTGGGCCGTCGCGGCCAGATGGAGCGCCTCCTCGGTCAGCGCGACCCCGCGCCCGCGCCGTTCGAGCAGTGTCGTACGGGTCTCCCGCTCCAGCTTGGTGATCTGCTGCGAGACCGCCGACGGGGTGTAGCCGAGCGCGGCGGCGGCGCCCGCGACGGAGCCGTGGACGGAGACGGCGTGCAGGGCGCGCAGCCGGGCCAGATCGAGCACCGGACCTCCCGTTCCCCTCAGGGGTGCTTCGTGGGTGCTTCATGAGGTGATTCATGAGGTGATTCATTAGCGATGCTCAATTCCACCATGAAGAAGTCCGCGCTGGTGCTACATGGTCGGTGCGGGTGATCCTCGGTGCATGCGTCCCCTCCACATCGCCCTGGCCGCCCTGGTGGCAGCCGTCTGGGGTGTCAATTTCGTCGTCATCGAGGTCGGTCTCGGACACTTCCCGCCGCTGCTCTTCTCGGCCCTGCGCTTCCTGGTCGCCGCGCTGCCCGCGGTCTTCTTCGTCGGCCGGCCCAAGGTCGCCTGGAAGTGGATCGTGGGCGTCGGGCTGGTCCTCGGGGTGGCGAAGTTCGGCCTGCTCTTCATCGGCATGGACCGGGGGATGCCCGCCGGTCTCTCCTCCCTCGTGCTCCAGGTCCAGGCGGTCTTCACCGCCCTGTTCGCCGCCGTCGCACTCGGTGAACGCCCTGGCAGGACAAGGGTGTTGGGGATGGGGGTGGCGCTCGCGGGCATCGGGGTCGCCGCGGTCGACGAAGGGGCGGGCGGGCCCGTGCTCGCCTTCGTCCTGGTGATCGCGGCGGCGGCCTGCTGGGGCGTGTCCAACGTGCTGACCCGCAAGGCCGCCCCACCCGACTCGCTCAACTTCATGGTCCGGGTCTCGACCGTGCCCGTACTCCCGCTGCTCGGCCTCTCGCTCCTCTTCGAGGGCTGGGACCGCGACAAGGAGGCGCTGGCCGGGCTCGACTGGAGCGGCGCCGGGATCATCGTCTACGTCGCCTGGATCACCACCGTCTTCGGCTTCGGTGCCTGGGGCTTCCTGCTGCGCCACCACCCGGCCTCCTCGGTGGCCCCCTTCACCCTGCTCGTCCCGGTCTTCGGGATGTCCTCGGCCGCCCTGCTGCTGGACGAGTCGGTGAGCCCGCTGCGGTGGTGCGCGGCGGCGCTGCTGGTCGGGGGAGTGGCGCTCACATCGCTGGCGGGGGCGCGGCGGCCGCGCGCCGGGGCACCGGAATCCCCGGAACCCGAGCCGGAGGTGGCGCGGGCCGCCTGAACTGCGCGGGCCGCGCCCGTTCCGGGCGGTGGGCGCCGCCTACCGCCCGCGCGCCCCCAGCCGCAGCAGGTACTCCCGCCCGGCGGCCAGCAGCCCCGGCAGTTCCGGCGCGTCCGGGTGCCAGCGCTTCTCGTACTCCCAGCAGACCCAGCCGTCCGGGTCCAGCGTGTCCAGGCAGGCCCCCAGCGGCAGCACCCCGGCGCCCAGGGCCAACGGCTCGGTGTCCTCGGCCGATGCGATGTCCTTCACCTGTACGTAGCCCAGGTGCGGGGCCAGCACCGCATGGCTGGCGGCCGGGTCCTCGCCCGCCAGCCAGGTGTGCATGATGTCCCAGAGCGCGCCGATCTGCCGGTGCCCGACCGTTCCGACGACCCGGGCCACATCGGCGCCGGCCCGGTGCGAGTCGTGGGTCTCCAGCAGGATGCGTACGCCCTGGTCGGCGGCGTGCGGGGCGGCGGCGGCCAGCCGGCGGGCGGCGGTCGCGTCGGCCGTGGCGGGGTCCTGGCCGCCGCCTCCGGGGAAGACCCGGACGTTCTGTGCGCCCAGGTCGTGCGCCAGGTCCACCAGCCCGGCCAGCTCGTCCAGCGCCGGCCCGTCGTCGCCCTCGGCGGCGGCCCGGACGTAACCGGCGACGGTCAGGATCTCGACGCCGCCCGCCTTGAACTCCTGTACGACCGCAGCCCGTTCGGGCGCGGAGAGGCCCGGGTGCACCGGCTCCTCGGGGTGGGCGCGCAGCTCCACCCCCTGGTAGCCGTGTCCGGCGGCGAGCCGGACGACATCGGCGACCGGCATCCCCGGGACTCCGAGGGTCGAGAAAGCGAGCTTCACGTGCGTGGTCCTTCCGTCGTCGTCCGGCCGCCCTTCCGGCCCGGCCTCAGCAGGGCTCCCGGAGCGGCTGCCCCAGACTATCCAGCAGCCTCGGCGCGCCCGCCCGCTGCCGGGGCCCCAACCGCCCGCCGGGCTCCGGCGCACCGAGCACCCGGCCCCCGCTGATCGGCGGGGCCGCCGCGCCCCGGACCCGCCCCCGCGCCGCCTCATCCGCCCCGGCCCCGCCCCGCGCCGCCCGGCCCCCGGTCAGTCGCGTTCGGCCGCGCACTCGGCGGAGAACTCGCACAGTGCCGCACGGTCCGTACGGCCCGTCTTGCTCAGCAGACTCGCCATGTGCTTCTCCACCGTGCGCGGCGATATGGACAGCCGCCGGGCGATCTGCTGATTGCCGGGCCGCTCCGTCAGCAGCACGAACACCTCGTACTCGCGCGGCGTCACCCCGCTCGTCCGCAGCTGGGCGGGGATGCGGTCCCAGCCGCCCCGGTGCTGCCCGACGCTGGCCCCCGCCTGCCGCAGCGCCGCCCGGCACGCGGCGGCGACCGGCTGGATGCCCGCCCCGTAGAAGTACTCCTCCGACGCCCGCAGCCAGCTCACCGGCTCGCCCCACTTCTCGGCGAGCGCCGCGCCGGCGACGAGCCGCAGCCCCAGATGGCGGGCGAGCGGGAAGGCGGCGGCGTCGGCGACGGCCGCCCCGACCGACCGGGCGGCCCGGTCCGCATCGCCCGCACGGCCGTGCAGCACGCCATCGGCCAGCCCAAGGAAGAGCTGGTTCCACGCCAGGTCCGCGCCGGGGCTCGCCAGGATCGTGTCGAGCTCCGCCCGGCCGTCCCGGCCGTCGAGTATCCGCAGCAGCGGACGCAGACCGTAACGCCCGCTCAGGTAGAAGAAACTGGGATGCTCGCGCTCCCAGGCCAGCGAGGCGTCCAGGTCGGCCAGCGCGCCCTCGCGGTCCTCCTCCAGCAGCGCCGCGAAGGCCCGGCAGAGCCCCAGTTGCAGCGGGACCAGTAAGGACTCCTCGCCGCCCGCCCGGCGGAACCGGACCATGGCCCGGTCCATGTCCCGTCTTCGGCCCCGGTGCGCGGCGAGCGTCGCCGAGGCCAGCAGCAGATAGCGGTGCGCCCCCAGATTGCGGACCCGCGCGCTGGCGGCCACCGACCGCTCGATGATCTCGTGCGCCCCGTCCCACTCGCTCCGCATCACCGCGTTCATGGCGAGCAGCCCGTCCACGGTCTGCGTCGGCACCAGCGCGCCCAGCGACTGGGCGGCGGTCCGGGCCGTCTCCAGCCCGGCCGGGTCACCGGTGCGCATGAACGTGTTGGCGCCGAGCCGGACCAGCGCCTCCACCCGCCACACCGGCAGGGCGTGCTGCTCGGAGACCGCGAGCATCCGCTCCAGGCACGCGTCGGCCTCGTCGAAGCCGCGCTCCCGGGAGAGCAGCGCCAGTAACTGCCAGGCCTGGCAGGCGACCACGGGGAGATTCCGTTCCTCCGCCACGGCGGCGGCCCGGCGCGCGGCGTCCTGGGCGGACCCCTGCCGCCCGTGGCCCTCATGGCCGGGCAGCAGCGCCAGATGACCGTCCACCACGTCGAGCGCCGCTTCCTGCTCGGGGCGGACGGCCGTACCGAGCACGCTCCGCGCGGTCCGGATCTGCCCGGCCGCCTCGTCCACGCGTTCCGCCATCACGGCCGCCCAGGCGATCCGGATGTGGGTCTCCCCGCGCTGCTCGGAGGCGTCGGAGCGCGACGGCACCGGGGGAAGCTCCGCGGTCAGCGCCAGAGCCGTGTCCAGCTCACCGGCCTCGGCGTGGGAGACGGCGAGCGACTCCGTGATGCTCCGCAGATCGCGCTCGTGGGCGAGTGAGCGGGCCCGTTCCAGCAGGATGACGGCCGAACCGGACGCGCCCGCGGCCAGCATCCGGCGGCCGACATCGGCGAACTGCCGGGCCGCGCCGTGCCGGTCGCCCCCGGCCAGTTGCAGTGTCGCCATCAACTGACGCTGCTCATCTCCGAGTTGATGATCGGCGGCGGCCAGGGAAAGCGCCGCGCGACGGGCCGTCGCGGCCCGCTCCGCCGGTGCCAGCGAGGCCACCAGCGCCTCGGCGGTCAGTGCGTGCCGGAAGGTGTAGCGGTCGGGGTCCGCCCCGTCGGGGGTGATGATGTTCGCCTCCACGGCGGAGCGCAGATGGCTGAAGAGCGTACGGTCGTCGAACCCGGTGACCGTCTGGAGCACGGTGACCGAGAACCGGTTGCCCAGCGTGGCCGCGCACAGGAGCAGTTCGCGCACCGGCTCGTCGAACCGGTCCAGCCGCCGCGACCAACTGCGCACCACCCCGGTCGGCACCGACGCGTCCGGGTTGACGTGTTCCTCCCACCGGCCGCCGGCCCGGCGCAGCTGGCCGGAGTCGAGCAGATCGGCGAGCAGCACCTCGACCAGGTACGGATTGCCGCCCGCCCGGCCGGCCAGCCGTTCGTGGGTGGCCTGCGGCACCTCGTCCGGGGCGGCCTCCAGACACGAGGCGGTCATCTCCCGCACGTCCGCGTCCCCGAGCGGCGCCAGCTCGCGCACCGTGGCGACCTGCCGCCGTTCCGCCGAGCGCACCAGGTCGAGCGCGACACCGGGCTCCGGACGCAACGTCCCCAGCAACAGCACCGGCAGGTCCGCCACGTTGTCGATGACGTACTCCACCACCGCGATCGTCTCGGTGTCGGAGTCGTGCAGGTCCTCCAGCAGGATCACGCAACCGTGTTCCTGGCCGAGCACCGACAGCAGCCGCAGCAGCGCCTCGGCCAGCTCGACCACGGTCTCCGGATAGCCGGGGGAGGAACCCCGGCGCCACTCCGGCACCAGCCGGGCCAGCGCCGGACGGTAGGGGTCCAGCTCCGGGTCGGTGGGCGTGCCGGCCGCCCGGAACCGCGAGGACAGCGCCTCGATCAGCGGGCGGAACGGCACCACGAGACCGGTGGACGTGGCCCTGCCGCGCAGCACCGGCATGCCCCGCTCGTACGCCCGGTAGGCGCACTCACCGGCCAGCCGGGATTTGCCGATGCCCGCGTCACCGACGAAGAAGACCGCGCACCCCGAACGCCGCGACGCGGTGTCCAGGGCACTGCTCAACAGGCCGGTCTCGGCGACACGCCCGACAATCACTGACGAAGTGGCACGCATGTACGCAGGCTACTTGAGCCACTACCCACCGGTCAGTGCGGCAAATCCCTTGGCCCCAAAAGGAATTGACTCAGGCCCAGGTCATCGTGGTCCACGGCAGGTCCCCGGTGCAGTCGCCGCCCGCGTCCGTGGCGCCGAGGATTCTGCTGCGCAGCCCCAGTCTGCCGCCCGCACCCAGGGCGATCCTGCCGACGGGGTGCTCGTCCGCGAAGTCGGCGAAGTTGTTGAACTCGGCGGCGCGGAGGGCGGAAGCTTCGGTGGTCTGCATGGTCTGCCTCTTCTCGTGGGAGGTTGTCGTTGCGTGAGCGGAGTGACGAGATGTGTACGACGCGATGGTGCGTGAGATACGTGAGAGGTGAGGAAGTGCGCGCTGTGGTACGGGTGTTACGTGCGAGACGCGAAGGTGTGAAGGGTAGGGGCAGGGGCGGGTTGTGAGGTGTGGGCCGCGCGTGGACACCGGCTCAGGGCATTCGCCGGCCTTCGCTCCGGCTCGGCCCCCGGTTCCGGTCTGCCCCGTCCCGTGACCGTTCAGCCGGGCGCCGCCGACATGGTGGGCCCGGCGAGCAGCAGCATCGACGGCACCCGGTCGGGGAATCCGGCCCGCAGCAGCCCGTGCCCGATCCCCGCGAGGCCGGTCAGCAGCCCCGGATGCGACACCTGGCCGGGCGTTCCGCAGCGCGGCTTCGTCCGGTCGGCCGCCGCGAGCAGCGCCCCGGCCCGCTCCACCCAGCGGGTGCGGACACCTGACGGCTCGCCCCGGCGCAGCAGTTCGAGGACACCGAGTTCGCCGTGGCACAGGCTGTCGTCCGGCGGCGGTTCGGCCCGTGCGATGTCCGCCGCCACCTCCTGCGCCCAGGCGGACAGCAGTGGGTCGGCCTGCGCCGCCGGGCTGTCCAGTACGGCCAGCGCCACGCCCGTCCTGCCCCGGCACCAGGAGATGTCGCGGTCCACGGAGCCGGTCGCGGCCCGCAGCGCGGCGAGCCCCGAGGCGCGGTACGGCTCGCCGCCACCCGCCTCGGCGAAGCGCAGCAGCGCCCAGCCGATCCCGGCGGACCCGTCGGCGAACCCCGGTGTGTCCGGCAGCGGCGCCTCGCGCAGCAGCCCGGCGCAGCGTTCCGCCGTGCGCCACACATCGGCCCGCCCGGTGACCCGGTACCCGGCGAGCAGACCGGCCAGCCCGCCGGCCGTACCGCCACGCACCCCGTACTCGCTCTCGGCGACGGCCGCCGCACCGGTCAACCGCAGTGCGGGCAGCACCAGTCCACCGAGGCACGGGTCGTCCAGCACGTCCGCGACCTGGGTCAGCGCGTACGCGATCCCGCCGATCCCGGCGAACGCACCCGAGCCCACCGGGCCCAGGTCGTCCGGGCGCGAGTGCAGCACGTCCAGCAGCCCGGCGAGGGGTGCCAGCGCGTCCCGGGCGGCCGCGGCGTACCGGTCCGCCCCGGTGAGCGCGGCGAGCTGGGCGAGGAAGCACGCCGTACCGGTGTAGCCGCCCGCCAGATCGGCGGCCATCGGGCCCAGCCGCCAGTAGCGCTCGTCGAGCAGCTCCAGGCCGATCCAGTTGAGCCGGGTGGGTCCGGAGTAGGCCTGGGACACCAGCCCGTCGCCGACCGACCGGGCCGCCGCGAGCAGCTCGTCCGGATCCGGCGCGGTCGCGGCCGTACGGACCCGGCGCGGGCCGGGCCGGGGCTCGTGGGCGGGCTCGCGCGAGGTGGTCACCATCGCGGCCCGGATGATCCGTTCCTGGTCCTGGCGGTCCACCGCACCCATGGCCGCCAGCTTCGCGCGGACCAGGGACAGCCCGGTCCGGGCGAGCGTGCCGGGCAGTATCCGGCCGGTCCCGCTCCACAGGTCGGTACGTTCGGGCAGGGCGGTGAACAGTGGCACGTCGCCCGACCAGAGCTGGGCGATCTCCTCGTCCAGCAGGCCGGGAAGCGAGGCGGATCCCAGGGTGTCGGTGCCCAGCAGCGCGAGCACCTCGTGCCGCTCGGCGGCGTCCTTCATCAGGTCCGGGTGGGTGGACTCGTCCAGGAGCGAGGCGTAGATCCAGGTGGGCCGCACCACGACCCGTACCTCGTCGTGCGCGAACCGGTCCAACAGGCCGCCGGTGCGCAGGAGTTCGGTGCGGGCCTCCTTGATCGCGGTGTAGCCGGCGCGGAATCCGGCACACAGCGCCCGGGTGAAGGCGGACGGGTCGGCGGGCGTTCCGGTCAGCCGGGGCCGGTTCGCCGAACCGCCGAACCGGGCCGTCCGGCGCACCAGCCGCATCCGGTCGGTCCCCGCGTCCGCCCAGTCCACGCCGCGCACCGGGGAATCGGCCGCCTGCCCACCGCCGATCCCGGACATGTCGAGCGCCGACTCGTCCCCGACGAGCAACTGCGGCAGCAGTCCAACCCGGTGCACCGAGTCGTGCAGGGCGCGGGCCGCCGGATCGTCCGAACCGGCCGTGGGCAGCGGCGGGTGGAACAGCGTCTCCACGTCGACGAGTACCGGGTACTCCCCGTCCGCGATCAGGTTCTCGTGGTGCAGATCGGTGCCGTCCAGCGCGTGCAGCAGCGCCAGCAGTGCGCCCTGGCGCCGGTAGAAGGTCTCGACCTGGCGGCCCGAGCGGCAGGGCCGTTCCGCGACGAACTCCACCCAGCCGTACGGCCCCCGGTCCAGCAGGGCGAGCGTACGGAGTCCGGGAGTGCCAGGCAGCTCGTTGAACCACTGGACCAGTTCGTTGAAGTGCTGGTGCGCGGCGAGCGGACGCGGCTTGTAGACCAGCCGGGCGCCGTCCTCGAACCGGAGCAGCATCACGGTCCGCCCGCCCCGGTGGCCGTCCCCGGCACCGGGCTCGACCCCCACCAGCCGGCCGCCTCCGGCCTCTTCGTCCCCGGTCTCTTCGTTCCCGGTCTCTTCGCCTCGGGCCTCTTCGGCTCCGGCCTCTTCGCCCCGGGACTCGTGGACGCCGGGCAGTACCGGCCGGTCCGTGGCGAACCGGACCAGCATCTCGGCCAGCGCGGCGGCGGCGTCGAGCGCGGTACGTGCCAGGATCCGGGCCAGTACGGGGTACGTGGTGCAGAGCGCGGCCAGTCCGGACCGGGCGCCGGTCAGCCGCAGGAAGTCGGTGAACCGGTCCTCGGGGCCGTCCCCGGCCAGCCGCCCGTCCCGCCGCGCCGTGTGCAGCTCCAGGACCAGGGTCCGGGCGGCGAGCCGCGCGAGCCGCCGGGACAGATGCCGCTCGAAGTCGTCCTGCACGGCGTCCAGATCGACGCACCGGCTCAGCCGCCGCGGCAGACCGTCCCGCATCCGCCGCGCCGCGCAGCCGGTGAACGGGGCGAGAACACGCTCGAATCCACGCAGCCCCGGCAGATCCTCCCGGTCGCCGATCGCTGCCCGCTCGGGCGCGGCGGCAATCGCGTCCTGGACGAACACTGCCCAGTCCGGGGCGTGTTCGGGAAGCGCATCTCCGCGCAGCGCATCACCACCGGTCAGCGCATCACCGGCCGACGCATCACCGGTCAGTGCCGGCCGCCACCATGAACCAGCGGCCCGGGAAGCCGCGTCCGCCGTCGGCCGGTCGGCCTCCAGCAGGCCGCCCGCATCGGCGGAGGAACCCGCTGCCGCAGCCGGCCGTGACACGGAAGAGACGCCCAGCCGCCCGCCGCCACCCGCATGGATCTCCGCCATCGCACCTCCTCGGTCCGGCGCCGGCACCACCGGTCCGCCACGCCCCATACTTCCGGCGAAGCCTCCGGCGGACATGGGGGCAACACCCCCATCTTTCTGCCCGTGACCCGAACCGGAACCGGAACGAGCCCGTGCGCACCCCCGTCCGGAGGCCGGAACGGGCCCCGGCGCACCCCCCGTCCGAAGGCTGGAACGGGCCCCGGCACAGCCTCCGTCCGAAGCCCGGGTCACGGGCTGCGGTTCATGCCCGGGGCGGTGCCGTCGACCCCCGCACCATCAGCTCCGCCGCGATCGTCGCGATGCCCCCGGGCGGCGGGTTCTCCTTGCCCATCGCGAGCCGGCCCGCGCGGGCGCCCGCCTCGAAGAGCGGCAGCCGTACGGTCGTCAGCGCCGGGACCGCGTCCACCGAGAACGGCAGGTCGTCGAAGCCCGCCACCGAGATGTCCTCGGGGATGCGCAGCCCCCGGTCCCTGACGGCCGCGCACGCGCCCAGCGCCACCGTGTCGTTGGCCGCGACGATCGCCGTCACCTCCGGTTCGCGGCGCAGGAGTTCGAGGGTGGCGTCGTACCCGGAGCGACGGTCGTAGGGGCCGTGGACGGTGAGGCGCTCCTCGTCGTACCCGTCGGTGGGACGCCCCGCCGCGCCCGTACCGCCGCCGAGGAGCCCCGCCGCCCGCATCGCGTCGCGGTGGCCCTCCAGCCGGTGGCGGGTCGTCGTCCGCTCCAGCGGGCCCGCGACATAGCCGATCCGCCGGTGGCCGAGCGAGAGCAGGTGCTCGGTGAGGCGACGCCCGCCGCCCCGGTTGTCGAAGGCCAGCGCGGCCACGACCGCCTCGCCGTCCGGCAGCGGGGGCCGCCCGCACAGCACCACCCGGGTGCCCGCGTCCGCGAGCTTGGCCAGCTTGGCGGAGACCGCGGCCTGGTGCACCGGGTCCTCCACCGCGCCGCCGGTCAGGACGACGGCCGCGGCGCGCTGGCGCTGGAGCAGGGTGAGATAGGTCAGTTCGCGCTCGGGGGAGCCGCCGGTGTTGCAGACCACCGCGAGCTTCTCGCCGCCCGCCCGGCCCGAACCGTCGCCCGGCCCGCCGATCTCGGTCTGCGCCGCGCCCGCCATGATCCCGAAGAACGGGTCCGCGATGTCGTTGACCAGGATGCCGACCAGATCGGAAGTGGCCGCCGCGAGCGAGCTGGCCGGCCCGTTGAGCACATAGTCCAGGTCGTCCACCGCGCGCAGGACCCGTTCACGGGTGGACGCGGCCACCGGGTAGTTGCCGTTGAGCACGCGGGAGACGGTGGCCGGCGACACCCGGGCGCGGGCCGCCACATCCGCCAGGGTGACTGTCATCGCTTTCCTCCGAGGAGTGACGAGGAGTGTGGGTGGAGTGAGTGGAGTTATCGGCGGCCCCCTCTTGTCCGGGCCGCTGTCGGCAGGCTAGCGTCATACCGTATAGAAAGCGCTTGCTACGGCTGTATGGAGGAAGTTTCGTGACACGCAGGACAGTGCGCATCGCCATGAACGGCGTCACGGGTCGCATGGGATACCGGCAGCACCTGGTGCGCTCGATCCTCGCGATCCGCGAGCAGGGCGGCCTCGACCTCGGCGACGGGGACGTGCTGTGGCCCGAGCCCGTGCTGGTCGGCCGCCGCGCCCATGCGCTGGAGGAGCTCGCCGCGCAGCACGGCCTGACCGAGTGGTCGACCGACCTCGACGCGGTCCTCGCCGACGACACCATCGACATCTACTTCGACGCCCAGGTCACCTCGGCCCGGGTGGACGCGATCAAGAAGGCGATCGCGGCGGGCAAGCACATCTACACCGAGAAGCCCACCGCCACCGACGTCGAGGGCGCCCTGGAGCTGGCCCGGCTGGCCCGCGAGGCCGGGATCAAGCACGGCGTCGTCCAGGACAAGATCTTCCTGCCGGGCCTGCTGAAGCTGAAGCGCCTCGTCGACGGCGGCTTCTTCGGCGAGATCCTCTCCGTGCGCGGCGAGTTCGGCTACTGGGTCTTCGAGGGCGACTGGCAGGAGGCCCAGCGCCCGTCCTGGAACTACCGCGCGGAGGACGGCGGCGGCATCGTCGTCGACATGTTCCCGCACTGGGAGTACGTGCTCCACGAGCTGTTCGGCAGGGTCTCCACCGTCCAGGCACACGTCCAGACGCACATCCCGCAGCGCTGGGACGAGCAGGGCAAGCCCTACGCCGCGACCGCCGACGACTCCGCGTACGGCATCTTCCAGCTGGAGGGCGGCGCGGTCGCGCAGATCAACTCCTCCTGGACGGTCCGGGTCAACCGCGACGAGCTGGTCGAGTTCCAGGTCGACGGAACGCACGGCTCCGCCGTCGCCGGCCTGCGCAACTGCCGGGTCCAGCACCGCTCGGCCACCCCCAAGCCGGTCTGGAACCCCGACCTCCCGGTCACCGAGTCCTTCCGCGACCAGTGGCAGGAAGTCCCCGACAACGCGGTCTTCGACAACGGCTTCAAGGCCCAGTGGGAGCTCTTCCTGCGCCACATCGTCCTCGACGAGCCGTACACCTGGGACCTGATGGCCGGCGCCCGCGGCGTGCAGCTCGCCGAGCTGGGCCTGAAGTCCCACGCGGAGGGCCGCCGCCTCGACGTCCCGGAGCTGTCCCTGTGACCGCCCACCCCGTACACGTATGGCGCATCGGAGCTGATCTGAGTTGACCATCCACCTCCCGCAGGGCCCGTACGAACCCCGCACCACCCCGCTCGACCTCGCGCCCGGCGGCAGCCCGCTCGCCTCCCGCACGGTCTTCTCGGCGGCCCATGTCGTCGCCGACCCGTACGCCGACATCAGCCCCGACTCGCCGGCCGCCGTCGACTGGGACGCCACCCTCGCCTTCCGCCGCCACCTCTGGTCGCACGGCCTCGGCGTCGCGGAGGCGATGGACACCGCCCAGCGCGGCATGGGCCTGGACTGGGCCGGCGCCGCCGAGCTGATCCGCCGCTCCGCCGCCGAGGCGAAGTCGGTCGGCGGCCGCATCGCCTGCGGCGTCGGCACCGACCAGCTCACCGGCCCCGCCACCCTCGCCGAGGTCCGCGCCGCGTACGAGGAGCAGCTCACGCTCGTCGAGGAGAGCGGCGCCCAGGCCATCCTGATGGCCTCCCGCGCGCTCGCCGCGGCTGCGAAGGGACCCGAGGACTACCTGGAGACGTACGCGCACCTGCTGCGCCAGGCGTCGGAGCCGGTCGTCCTGCACTGGCTGGGCCCGATGTTCGACCCCGCGCTGGACGGCTACTGGGGTTCTTCCGACCTCGACACCGCCACCGACACGTTCCTGAAGGTCATCGCCGAACACCCGGACAAGGTCGACGGCATCAAGATCTCCCTCCTCGACGCGGAGCGCGAGATCGACGTCCGGCGCCGGCTGCCGGGCGGGGTGCGCTGCTACACCGGCGACGACTTCAACTACCCCGAGCTGATCGCGGGCGACGACCAGGGCTTCAGCCACGCCCTGCTCGGCATCTTCGACCCGCTGGGCCCGCTGGCCGCGCACGCGGTACGGGTCCTCGACACGGGTGACACCCAGGGTTTCTGCGACCTCCTCGACCCCACGGTCGAGCTGTCCCGGCACCTCTTCCAGGCGCCCACCCGGTTCTACAAGACGGGCGTGGTGTTCCTCGCCTGGCTGGCCGGCCACCAGGACCACTTCACGATGGTCGGCGGGCTCCAGTCCGCCCGCTCGCTGCCGCACCTGGCGAAGGCGTACGAACTCGCGGACCGGCTGGGCCTGTTCCCCGATCCGGAGCTGGCCGAATCCCGGATGCGCGCCCTGCTCGCCGTCAATGGAGGCACCCGATGAGCGACGGCCGTCTCTCCATCAACCAGGAGACCATCAAGCAGTGGTCGCTGCCCGAGCTGGCCGAGGGCTGCGCCAAGGCGGGCATCGACAAGGTCGGCCTGTGGCGGGCCCCCGTCCAGTCGTACGGCATCGAGCGCACCGCCCGGCTCCTCGCCGATTCCGGCCTGTCCGTCACCAGCCTGTGCCGCGGCGGCTTCTTCACCGCCCTGGACCCGGCGGAACGGGCCCGCGCCCTGGACGACAACCGCGCCGCGCTCGACGAGGCGGCGGCCCTGTCCACCGACACCCTGGTCCTGGTCTCCGGCGGTCTCCCCGAGGGCAGCAAGGACCTGCACGGTGCCCGTGAGCGGATCGCCGACGCGCTCGCCGAGCTGGCCCCGTACGCGGCCGAACGCGGCGTACGCCTGGCCATCGAACCGCTGCACCCGATGTTCGCCTCGGACCGCTGCGTGGTCTCCACGCTCTCCCAGGCGCTGGACATCGCGGAACGCTTCCCGGCCGACCAGGTGGGCGTGGTCGTCGACACGTACCACATCTGGTGGGACGACCAGGCGCCCGCGCAGATCGCCCGCGCCGGTGCGGGCGGCCGGATCCACTCCTTCCAGCTGGCCGACTGGATCACCCCGCTCCCGGCGGGCGTCCTGCTCGGCCGGGGCCAGCTCGGCGACGGAGCGGTGGACTTCCGTTCCTTCCGCTCCCTGGTCGAGGCCACCGGCTTCGACGGCCCGATCGAGGTGGAGATCTTCAACGAGGCCCTCTGGGCCCGGGACGGCGCCGAAGTCCTCACGGAGGTGGCCGCCCGGTACGCCGAGCACGCCTGCTGACAAGGCTCTTTGCCACCAAGGCAAAGAGATCGTCAAGGCGTGCAACCGTTTGGCACCCGACAGAGTCGTATCTGGCGTCGGGTGCTTCCGGGGAGGGATCTGGGGGGATCAGGAAGCCTCGACGTTGGGGGAAAGCGAGGGGGGTCCGGTCTTGCGACCGGGCCCCGTTTCGTGTGTCCGGGCGCGGGTGGGGCTTCCGTGAGCGTCCCTCGCGTCCGTCAGCTCCGGCAGATGCGCCGCCGCCCACGCGCAGCAGGCGGCCATCGGGGCGAGCAAGGTGCGGCCCAGTGCGCTCAGTTCGTAGTCCACCCGCGGGGGGATCCCGCCATGGACGGTACGGGTGACGAGGCCGTCCCGCTCCATCGACCGAAGCGTCTCGGTCAGCACCTTCGGCGTGATGCCGCGCAGCGGGACCTCCAGCTCGCTGAAGCGCCGCGGGCCGGCCTCCAGACACCTGATGATCTTCGGGGTCCATTTGCCGCCGATCCGGAACGGTGAGGCGGCATGGGAGCAGCCGGTGAACATTTCGGGATCAAGTGGTTGGCTCACCCTGGCGAGCGTACGTAACTATCGTTGCGGAAACCATGGGGTGCGGGGCTAGCGTCCGGCTCAACTGCCCGCGAATCCGCGGGCCTTGGCGAGGGGAACCCTCATGAGCAGCAGGATCGTCGTCTTCGGAGCCGGCGGGCGGGCCGGACGGCGCGCGGTCGCCGAGGCGGTGGCCCGCGGGCATCTGGTCACCGCGGTCGTGCGGGACACGGGCAAGCACCGGGGTCTGGCCGGTGAGGGCGTGAGTGTGGTCGCCGGTGATGTCACCCGGGCGGACAGCGTCGCGGAGGTCGCGGCGGGACACGATGCGGCGATCAACGCGGCCGGCCGGCTCGACATGCCGTCGGCGGAGTTCTACAGCAGCGCGGCCCACGCACTGCTGGACGGCTTGGCCAGGGCCGGGGTCGGCCGGCTGGTCCTCGTCGGGATCGGATCCACGCTGGAGACCGCACCCGGGGTGGCGGTCCATGACGCCCCCGGCTTCCCCGGGGAGGCGCGGGCCTTCTCGCTGGGCCACACCGCGGAACTCGACGTGCTGCGCGCCGCGGAGACGGACATCGACTGGCTCGTCATCGCCCCGCCGCCCGTCATGCTGGACGACGAGGCCCCACGGACCGGCCGGTACCGGACGGGAGACAACCGGGTGCTGCCGGCCGTCGACGGCGCGACCTCCTTCTCCTACGCGGACTTGGCGGTGGCGCTGATCGACGAGATCGAGAGCCCGAAGCACCATCGCTCGCTGACCGCGGTGGCGGCCTGACCGCATCCGGCACGGGCTGTCGTACCCACCCGGTATCCGGCACGGGCTGTCGTACCCACCCGGTATCCGGCACGGATGCCTCCACCGTGCCGAACACGGCTGTCCTCGAAGGCGTGCCGGAGCGCATCACGTACGCCGATCGAGAAGAACGGGTACCCGGTCGCGCGCGTCGGCACCGGTCGTGGTGCCGACGGTTCGCGCGGCCATAGTGGCGCCATGTGGCACCACGTAGTGCCACCGGAGGTGCCAGAGGGGCCGAGATCCCGTGTGGTGCCGCATTGATGCAATGTGATGTCAGAACATTTTCGCAGGTCACAGAGGTTGTGCTGACGGTGTCGCGCGATTGCCGTCCTTGCGGGGTTGCGCGTGGCGCCACTGTGGTGCCACTATGGCGTCATGGACCTCACGCCGTATGTCGACAACCTCCGCCGCGAACTCGCGGTGGCCGCCGAAGCCGGCGGCGAAGAAGCCCGCGAGCTGGCCGAGCGGCTCACCGCTCCGCTGGAGTCGGCGACCCGCCTGACGATGCTCAATGTGCTCTCCGCCGCGATGGACGAGATCACCCGTGAACTCGCCCCCGGCTCGGTCGACGTACGGCTGCGCGGGCTCGACCCCGACTTCGTGGTGACGAGGCCGGCGGGCGAGGAGGTGTCCGGGGAGCGGAGTGCGCCCGCCGAGCCGCTCCAGGCCCCGGCCCCGGCGCCCGTCGACGGTGACGAGGGTGGCACCGCCCGCGTCAATCTGCGTCTGCCCGCCCACCTCAAGGCGCGTGCCGAGGAGGCCGCGAACCGCGAGGGCCTGTCGGTCAACGCGTGGCTGGTGCGAGCCGTGTCGGCCGCGGTCGACGGCGGAGACCGGCCGCGTACGACGGAGAAGACCCGCACCGCCCGCAGCTACGGACAGAGCTTCACGGGCTGGGTGCGCTGAGCGCGCACCCGACCCTGCCCGATTTCACCCGGAATTTCAGCCTGAGACCCAAGAGGACGGGACAGCCATGCCTTCTTTCAACACACCCCAGCCGATCTCCGTGACCGCCAACGTGGAGGCCGGATCCATCCGGTTCGTCGCCACCGACCGGCCCGACACCGTCGTCGAGGCGCGGCCCCGCGACCCCAAGAAGGACCAGGACGTGCGGGCGGCCGAGCAGACCGAGGCCACCTGTGCGGGCGGTCTGCTGACCGTCAGGACGCCCAAGGGGCGCCGCCTCATCGGACCCTCCGGCGCCGTCGACGTGACGGTCGAACTGCCCGCGGGCTCGCAGGTGGAGGTGACCGGTGCCTGGGCCCAGGTGCAGGGCGAGGGCCGGCTCGGCGAGGTCCGGGTGAAGACCTCCGTGGGGGACGTCCGTCTCGACACCACCGGCCCGCTGACGCTCGCCACGTCGCACGGCTCGATCGCCGTGGACCGGGTCGAGGGCCGGGCCGAGGTCACCACCAGTACCGGCAATGTGCGCGTCGGCTTCGTGGACGGCCCCGCCGTCCTGAAGAACTCGAACGGCACCACGACCGTCGGCACCGTGACCGGTGAACTGCGGGTGGGCGGCGCCAACGGCAGCATCGACATCGCGCGCGCCGAGGCGTCGGTCACCGGCACCGCGACCAACGGACTCCTGCGCGTGGCCGACGTCGCCCGCGGCGAAGTCCAGCTGGAGACCTCCAACGGCTCCATCGAGATCGGCATCCGCGAGGGCGCCGCCGCCTGGCTCGACGTCAGCTCCAACCGCGGACAGGTGCGCAACTCGCTCGCCGCGTCCGGGGCCCCCGAGCAGGCCGAGGACTCCGTCAAGGTCCGCGCCCGGACCAACTGGGGCAACATCGACATCCTCCGCGCCAAGGCCTGACCCGCCCAAGCAGCAGACAGATCACTCCACTTCACCGCTCGGCACGCCTTCCAGGGGGAGGACCCCATGTCTTTTTCTGTCATGCCCACACCAAGGACTGACGGCGGGCAGCCGCCCGTCCTCGCAGTCTCCACCGCCGATCTGCGCAAGTCGTACGGCGACAAGACCGTTCTCGACGGCATCGATCTGCGGATCCCCGCCGGCACCGTGTTCGCGCTGCTCGGGCCGAACGGCGCCGGCAAGACCACCACCGTGCAGATCCTGTCCACGCTCATCGCCGCCGACAGCGGACGGGCCCAGGTCGCGGGCCACGACGTCGCCACCGCGCCGGACGGGGTGCGCGCCGCGATCGGCGTCACCGGACAGTTCGCCGCCCTCGACGATCTGCTCACCGCCGAGGAGAACTTGCTCCTCATGGCCGACCTGCTGCACCTCGGCAAGCGCGAAGGGCGCAGGCGGGCCGAGGAGTTGCTGGAGCGGTTCGGCATCGCGGACGTCGCCAAGAACCGTGCCGCTACCTTCTCCGGCGGCATGCGGCGCCGTCTGGACCTCGCGATGACGCTGGTCGGCGACCCGAAGGTGATCTTCCTGGACGAGCCGACGACCGGGCTCGACCCGCGTAGCCGCCGCACGATGTGGGACACGGTGCGTGCGCTGGTCGCCGGGGGCGTCACCGTCTTCCTCACCACGCAGTACCTGGACGAGGCCGACCAGTTGGCGGACCGGATCGCGGTGCTCGACGGCGGCCGGATCGTCGCCGAGGGCACCGCCGACGAGCTCAAGTCGCAGATCCCCGGCAGCCATGTACGGCTGCGGTTCGACGCCGTCGATGAGTACGAGCGCGCGGCCGCCTCCTTCCCCGGCGCGGCCCGCGACGACGAGAACCTCTCCCTGCGGGTGGCGAGCGACGCCGGCATGGAGGCGCTGCGCACCCTGTTCGACCGGCTGGACACGGCCGGAGTGCGGGCCGCCGACTTCTCCGTTCACACCCCTGACCTCGACGACGTGTTCCTCGCCCTGACCGGCGATGGCACCGACGCCACCCCGCTCCACGTCAAGGAGACCCTGCGATGAGCACCCTCACGTACGCCGTGCACGACTCGATGACGATGCTGCGGCGCAACATCAAGCACGCGCTGCGCTACCCGGCCGTCTCGCTCGGCCCGGCCATGATGCCCATCCTGATGCTGCTGCTCTTCGTGTACGCCTTCGGGGACTCGATCGGTGCCGGTCTGCCGGGCTCCGGCGGCCGGGACGCGTATCTGGAGTATCTGACGCCCGGCGTCATCATCATGGGCGTGGCCGCCGGGGCCATGTCGACCTCGATCGCGGTCTGCCAGGACATGACCGAGGGCATCATCAACCGCTTCCGCACCATGAACATCACACGCTCGTCGTTCATGACGGGCCATGTCATCGGCTCCGTCATCACCACGGTGGTGAGCCTGGTCATGGTGGTGGGCGTGGCCCTCGCGCTCGGCTTCCGCCCCGACGCGAACCCGCTGGAGTGGCTGGCCGCGGCCGGGCTGATCGCGGCCATCGCCTTCGCCGTGGCCTGGCTGTCGGCGGCGCTCGGCCTGATCTCCAAGACGGTCGAGTCCGCGAGCAACAAGCCGCTGCTCATCCAGTTCCTGCCGTTCCTCGGCTCGGCGTTCGTGCCGGCCGGTTCGATGGCGCCCGGCCTGCGCTGGTTCGCCGAGTACCAGCCGTTCACGCCGATGACCGAGACCCTGCGCGGCCTGCTCACCGGCTCGGCGATCGGCAACAGCTGCTGGATCTCCCTCGCCTGGTGCGCCGGTATCGCCCTGGTCGGCTACGTCTGGTCGCGCTCGCTCTTCAACAGCACCACCAAGCGCTGAACACCGTCATACCCGAGGGCGGGGTCCTCACTCCCGGCAGCCGGCCGGCCGGGAGTGAGGGCCCCGCCCGACGCGACGCACTTCACCGTCACACAGGATCCGCTGCTGCTCGCTCTCCACGATGCCGCAGCGGTCGCTTCCGGTCGCGACTCCGACCTGCTGACCTGCGGGGGCAAGAAGACCCTGGTGGCGGATGACGCGGGCGACAGTGAACTGGAGCGAGGATTCCGCGTTGCGGCAGCGCGTCGGGGCAACTGTTCCTGACCTCCGCATCACCGTGCGTCGGCCGCCGTGGCGGCGCGGCGGTCAGACGCGCGGGGGCCAGCCGTAGTGATACCGCGCCCGCACGATGACGAGTTCCGACTCCGTCGCCCTGTACACCAGGCGGTGCTAGTCGTCGATGCGCCGTGTCATGCGTCGGGTCGTTCTCAGACCGGAAGGCGCAGTCCTCCACGGACATGAGGACCGCGTGTCCCTTGAGGAAGAGGTGCTTTCGAGCCTCGCCGGCCGGTGTCGACATGGCTGACCACTTTCCTGCTGTGACGCTGCGACTCAGTGGAACCAGTGAGCGGGCGGGCCTTCTCGTCCGCGCCCCGCGATGTCAGCACCGCCGGGTACCGTCACAGGCATGGCCACCATGTCCTCCACGACCTCCTCCACACCCAACATGGCCGTCCTCGAAGGTGTGCTGGAGCGCATCACGTACGCCAACGAGGAGAACGGATACACGGTCGCGCGCGTCGACACCGGTCGCGGCGCCAACGACCTGCTCACCGTGGTCGGTTCGCTGCTCGGTGCGCAGCCCGGCGAGTCGCTGCGCATGGAAGGGCGCTGGAGTTCGCACTCGCAGTACGGCAAGCAGTTCACCGTCGAGAACTACACGACGATCCTGCCCGCCACGATCCAGGGCATCCGCCGCTACCTCGGCTCCGGGCTGATCAAGGGCATCGGCCCGGTGATGGCCGACCGGATCACCACCCACTTCGGCGTCGACACCCTAGACATCATCGAGAAGGAACCGAAGCGGCTCGTCGAGGTCCCCGGCCTCGGACCCAAGCGCACGAAGATGATCGCCGCGGCGTGGGAGGAGCAGAAGGCGATCAAGGAGGTGATGGTCTTCCTCCAGGGCGTCGGCGTCTCCACCTCCATCGCCGTCCGCATCTACAAGAAGTACGAGGACGCCTCGATCTCCGTCGTCAAGAACCAGCCCTACCGGCTGGCCGCCGACGTCTGGGGCATCGGCTTCCTCACCGCCGACAAGATCGCCCAGGCGGTCGGCATCCCGCACGACAGCCCGGAGAGGGTCAAGGCCGGTCTCCAGTACGCGCTGTCGCAGTCCACCGACCAGGGGCACTGCTTCCTCCCCGAGGAGCGGCTGATCGCGGACGGCGTGAAGCTGCTCCAGGTCGACACCGGCCTGGTCATCGAGTGCCTCGCCGAACTGGCCGAGGACCCGGAGGGAGTCGTACGGGAGAAGGTGCCCTCGCCCGAGGGCGGCGAACTCGTCACCGCCATCTACCTGGTGCCCTTCCACCGTGCCGAGGTCGCCCTCGCCGCCCAGGTGCAGCGGCTGCTGCGGACGCCCGAGGAGCGGATGCCGGCCTTCGCGGACGTGGACTGGGACAAGGCGCTGGCCTGGCTCGGTACGCGTACGGGGGCGAAGCTGGCGCCCGAGCAGGAGGCGGCGGTCCGGCTCGCGCTCAGCCGGAAGGTCGCGGTGCTGACCGGCGGGCCCGGCTGCGGGAAGTCGTTCACCGTCCGGTCGATCGTGGAGCTGGCACGGGCCAAGAAGGCCAAGGTGGTGCTGGCCGCGCCGACCGGGCGGGCGGCCAAGCGGCTCTCCGAGCTGACCGGCGCCGAGGCCTCCACCGTCCACCGGCTGCTCGAACTGAAGCCGGGCGGCGACGCCGCGTACGACCGGGACCGTCCGCTGGACGCCGATCTGGTGGTCGTCGACGAGGCGTCGATGCTCGATCTGCTGCTGGCCAACAAGTTGCTGAAGGCGGTGGCACCCGGTGCCCATCTGCTGCTCGTCGGGGACGTCGACCAGCTGCCCTCGGTAGGCGCGGGGGAGGTGCTGCGCGATCTGCTCGCCGACGGCAGCCCCGTTCCCGCGGTCCGGCTCACCACGATCTTCCGCCAGGCCCAGCAGTCCGGCGTCGTCACCAACGCACACCGGATCAACTCCGGCATTCCGCCCCTCACTCAGGGCCTCAAGGACTTCTTCCTCTTCGTGGAGGACGAGACGGAGGACGCCGGAGTGCTCGCGGTGGATGTCGCGGCCCGGCGCATTCCGGCCAAGTTCGGGCTGGACGCGCGCCGGGACGTGCAGGTCCTCGCCCCGATGCACCGCGGCCCGGCCGGCGCGGGCACGCTCAACGGACTCCTCCAGCAGGCCATCACCCCGGCCCGCCCGAACCTCCCCGAGAAGCGGTTCGGCGGCCGGGTCTTCCGGGTCGGCGACAAGGTCACCCAGATCCGCAACAACTACGACAAGGGGGAGAACGGCGTCTTCAACGGCACGGTCGGCGTCGTCACCGCCCTTGACCTGGACGAACAGACGCTGACGGTGCTCACCGACGAGGACGAGGAGATCGGCTACGACTTCGACGAGCTCGACGAGCTGGCGCACGCGTACGCCATGACGATCCACCGTTCCCAGGGCAGCGAGTACCCGGCCGTCGTCATCCCGGTGACGAAGAGCGCCTGGATGATGCTCCAGCGGAACCTGCTGTACACCGCTGTGACCAGGGCCAAGAAGCTCGTCGTGCTGGTCGGCTCACGGCAGGCGATCGGCCAGGCGGTCCGCACGGTTTCCGCAGGCAGACGCTGTACGGCGCTGGATTACCGGCTGGCGGGGGGCTCGGGCGGAGGATCGGCGGAAAAAATGATCGATCAAATCGGTGGGAAACATCACGCAGCCCTTCCGGAACCGGAACCGAGGGGGCAGGATGAGTAAGTTCGCGGCACTCAGTGCCGCGAGTAGGTCCAATGGACGACCCCGAGTGCACTCTCCTGAGCCAAATGGGGGAGGGTGGAGACAGTCAGGGAACCTCGAAGAAGAGGCACTACGTCGGTGAGGGATGACGTGAGCGACAACTCTGTAGTACTGCGGTACGGCGATGGCGAGTACACCTACCCGGTGATCGACAGCACCGTCGGCGACAAGGGCTTCGACATCGGGAAGCTCCGGGCCAATACCGGTCTGGTGACGCTGGACAGCGGATACGGCAACACCGCAGCGTATAAATCCGCCATCACCTACCTCGACGGTGAGCAGGGCATTCTCCGCTACCGCGGCTACCCCATCGAGCAGCTCGCCGAGCGCTCGACGTTCCTGGAGGTCGCGTACACGCTCATCAACGGCGAGCTTCCCAAGGTCGACGAGCTGTCGACCTTCAAGAACGAGATCACCCAGCACACGCTGCTGCACGAAGACGTCAAGCGTTTCTTCGACGGCTTCCCGCGCGACGCTCACCCGATGGCCATGCTGTCCTCGGTCGTCAGCGCGCTGTCCACGTTCTACCAGGACAGCCACAACCCGTTCGACGAGGAGCAGCGCCACCTCTCGACGATCCGGCTGCTGGCCAAGCTGCCGACGATCGCGGCGTACGCGTACAAGAAGTCGATCGGCCACCCCTTCGTCTACCCGCGCAACGACCTCGGGTACGTCGAGAACTTCCTGCGCATGACCTTCTCGGTCCCCGCCCAGGAGTACGACCTGGACCCGGTCGTCGTCTCCGCGCTCGACAAGCTGCTCATCCTGCACGCGGACCACGAGCAGAACTGTTCGACCTCCACCGTGCGTCTGGTCGGCTCCTCGCAGGCGAACATGTTCGCCTCGATCTCCGCCGGCATCTCGGCGCTGTGGGGCCCGCTGCACGGTGGCGCCAACCAGTCGGTGCTGGAGATGCTGGAAGGCATCCAGGCCAACGGCGGCGATGTCGACTCCTTCATCCGCAAGGTGAAGAACAAGGAGGACGGCGTCCGGCTGATGGGCTTCGGCCACCGCGTCTACAAGTCCTTCGACCCGCGCGCCAAGATCATCAAGGCCGCCGCCCACGACGTGCTGTCCGCGCTCGGCAAGTCCGACGAGCTGCTCGACATCGCGCTGAAGCTGGAGGAGCACGCGCTCTCCGACGAGTACTTCGTCTCGCGCAACCTCTACCCCAACGTGGACTTCTACACGGGCCTGATCTACCGGGCCATGGGCTTCCCGACCGAGATGTTCACCGTGCTCTTCGCGCTCGGCCGTCTCCCGGGCTGGATCGCCCAGTGGCACGAGATGATCAAGGAGCCGGGTTCCCGCATCGGCCGCCCGCGCCAGATCTACACCGGCGAGGTCCTGCGCGACTTCGTCCCGGTCGAGGCTCGCTGAACCTCGTAACACCCCCCGGCCGCCGAGGCCGGTCGACTTCGCCCCGCGTACCGCGCTTTCGCACAGAGCGCGGTGTCCGGGGCGATTTGCGTGCCCGGCGGTCCGTTCACCGTCGAGCGGCAGAAAGAAGCGCCCCGCCATCGATCCCCCCACGGGCCGACAGCGAGGCGCTTCCCATGTCCCGGAGCGGATTCCCCCCACGGGATCCGGCCGGGCGTCTGTGGGAGCCGAAGCTCCAGCGTTCCTCAACCACTGCGCACTGCGTTCGCTGCGCTCTTCAGTTGTCCTTCCGGTGCGGTCTGCCGGGGTACGTACGCACGGGAGGGCCGCTCAAAGCTCCCCGGTGCACGTGCCCCGGCCAACGCTTGCCCGCAGCGTCCCCCAAGACGCTCCGACGGACGTCCCCCAAGACATCCTTGGCATCGCACTCTTAGACTCACGAACCCGCCGGATGGTTACCCCGAAATCCATGTGATCTGGATCTCTTTGTGGAAATTACGTGAAGGCGCGCAACCGGAGGCTGTTCGTCACGACGAAGACCGATGAGAACGCCATCGCCGCTCCCGCAATCATAGGGTTGAGCAGGCCAAATGCCGCAAGGGGCAGGGCGGCTGTGTTATAGCCGAATGCCCAGAAAAGGTTGCCTTTGATCGTGGTCAGGGTGCGCCTGGAGAGCCGGATCGCGTCCACGGCCACCTTGAGATCTCCACGAACCAGCGTGAGGTCGCTCGCCTCGATCGCGGCGTCCGTGCCGGTCCCCATCGCCAGCCCGAGGTCCGCGGTGGCGAGGGCGGCCGCGTCGTTGACCCCGTCCCCGACCATGGCGACGGAGCGCCCCCGGGCCCGCAGCCCCTCGATGACGTGCACCTTTTCCTCGGGGAGCACCTCGGCGTGGACCTCGTCGATCCCGACGGCACGGGCCACGGCCTCGGCCACGGCACGGTTGTCACCGGTCAGCAGAACGGGATGGAGCCCGAGCGCGCGGAACTCGGCGACGGCCTCCGCACTGGAATCCTTGATCCGGTCGGCCACCGCGAGGACGCCGCGCGCCTTCCCGTCCCAGGCGACCATGACCGCGGTACGGCCCTCGGCCGCCGCGTCCGCGACGGCGCCGGAAAGGGCCTCGGGGACGTCGACGCCCGCGTCGGCGAGCAGTTGCGGACGGCCGACGAGGA
>NZ_ML123045.1:194255-221629 GCF_003846175.1 Streptomyces sp. ADI95-17
GCGTCGTCCGTGACGAGCAGCCACGCGATCAGGGTGACGAGCGCGATCAGCAGCACCACGGGTACGAAGACGGCGGAGATCCGGTCGGCGAGGCGCTGCACCTCGGCCTTGCCGTTCTGGGCGTCCTCGACGAGCTTCGCCATCCTGGCGAGCTGGGTGTCGGCGCCGATCCGGGTGGCCTCGACGACGAGCCGGCCGGAGGTGTTGACGGTGGCCCCGGTGACGGGGTCGCCGACGCCGGCCTCCACGGGCACGGACTCACCGGTCAGCATCGACGCGTCCACGGCCGAGGCGCCCTCGACGACGGTGCCGTCGGTGGCGATCTTCTCGCCGGGGCGGACCACGAAGCGGTCGCCGACGGCGAGCAGGGCGACGGGGACGCGCACCTCCGTACCGTCCCGGAGTACGGAGACGTCCCTGGCGCCCAGGTGCATCAGCGCACGCAGGGCGGAACCGGCCTTCCGCTTGGACCTCGTCTCCAGATAGCGGCCCAGCAGGATGAAGGTGACGACCCCGGCCGCGACCTCCAGATAGATGGTCGAGGAGGCACCGTCGCGCGAGACGGTGAAGTCGAAGCCGTGCCGCATCCCGGTCATGCCCGCGTCGCCGAGGAAGAGCGCCCACAGGGACCAGCCGAAGGCGGCGAGGGTGCCGATCGAGACCAGGGTGTCCATGGTGGCCGCGCCGTGCCGGAGGTTGGTCCAGGTCGCGCGGTGGAAGGGCAGCCCGCCCCAGACGACGACGGGAGCGGCGAGGGTGAGCGAGAGCCACTGCCAGTTGTCGAACTGGAGGGCCGGGACCATCGCGAGCAGGACGACGGGGGCGGCGAGGAGGGCCGAGACGATCAGCCGCTGCCGCAGCGAGGCGAGAGCCGGGTCGGCGTCGGGCTGTTCGAGAGCGCCGGTGTCGGCACCGGTGCCGGTGCTCGTATCGGCGTCGGTGCCGGCGTCGGCGCGGTGCGCGGCCCGGTCGTCGGCGTCGGTACGGGCTCCGGCCGTCGCGGTCGCCGGTGGCTGTGGCGGTGACGGGGTGGGCGCGGGCGGTTCGGGGCGGCGCACCGGCTGCGCGGTGTAGCCGGTCTTCTCGACCGTGGCGATCAGATCCGCGAGGCCGGTCCCCGGCCCGAAGGCGACCTTGGCCTTCTCGGTCGCGTAATTGACGGTGGCGGTGACGCCGTCCATCCGGTTGAGCTTCTTCTCGACGCGGGCCGCACAGGAGGCGCAGGTCATCCCGCCGATCGTGAGCTCGGCGGTCGAGTCCTCCGCCGTCCGGGCCTCGGCCTCCGCTGTGCTGTGCATGTCCGAACTCCTGAAATGCCGACCGGGCCGTACTCCACCAGTATCTGCTGGCAGGTCCGGCCCGGCGGCACAGAGGGGGCGCGGGTGCGCCCGGTGTATCGGGTGTCGCCGACGGTGTTCAGGCCCGGCCGACGAGCTCGTAGCCCGCCTCGTCGACGGCGGCGCGCACGGCGTCGTCGGACAGCGGGGCCGCCGAGATGACGGTCACCCGGCCGGTGGAGGCCACGGCCTTCACCGAGGTGACACCCTCGATGCCGGAGACCTCCTCGGAGATGGCGCCCTCGCAGTGTCCACAGGTCATGCCGGACACCTGGTAGACGGTGGTCACCCCGCCCTCCTGGGCGCCGGCGTCCGCGCCGTCGTGGCAGGAGCCGCTGGGCGAGCAGCAGGAGCCGGTGGCCTGGGGGAGCTGGGTCTCGGCGGTCATGGTGTTCTCCTCTTCGACGAGCACAAAGGGTGACGAGTACAGAAGTCGGTGCGTCGGGAACCCCGGGAGCCCGGTGCGCCCCGACACGCTCACACTATACCCCTAGGGGGTATGAATGCGAGCGTCCGGCCGTCCGTCCGCTCCGGCGTTCCGCGCGCCGCGTGCCAGTGACCGCAGCCAGGCCAGCGCGACGAGCGTGATCACGACCATGCCGCCGATCGAGAAGACGGTGAACAGGTGCTGCTGCTCGTCGGTGGGGGCCGGGATGTATCCCTGCGCGAAGAGCGCACGGCTCAGGCCCGTGTCGGTGACCCTGGCCACCAGCCAGATCGCGATGCCGTGCATCGAGTCCCAGAGTGAGTGCAGCACGGCGACTCCGAGATACGTGCCGATCACGGGCGCGGCGAGGCGGAACCGCCCGTTCGGCTTCCGGAACGAGAGCAGTACGCCACCGGTGATCGCGGTCCAGAGTCCGTGTCCGAACGGCGCGAGCACCCCGCGCAGCACCTCGGTCTCCAGCAGTGCGCGCAGGTCGATGCCCTTCATGGTGACGGCGGCGTTGAAGGCGTAGCCCGCGCTCTCGAAGGCGGCGAACCCGAATCCGACCGTCGCGCCGAGTACCAGCCCGGCCCGCATGCCGTGGACGCCGGGGTGGCGGCGGAGCACGAACATCAGGGCCAGGAGCTTCACGGCCTCCTCGATCAGGCCGACGCCCAGGAACATCCAGAGGGACGGGTGCAGCAGGTAGGACTCCATGACGGAGGCGCCGAGCACACCCAGGATCCCGCCCGTCAGGAAGCAGCCGGGGATGAGGCTCGCGCCGAGATCACGGCCGTGCCGCTCGTACGCCCACAGCACGAAGACGGCCGGGACCAGGAAGCTGCCGAGCAGGATGAGGGTCGGCAGCAGGGTGGTGTTCCGGGTGGTGTACGTGACGACCGCGGTCAGCAGCCAGAGGGCGATGCCGCCCCACAGGCACCGCTTCCAGAGTCCCGGACGCGGCTGCGGTGGGGCCGGCGGGGACTGGGGGTCCGATGAAGTGGACGGTGACTGCCGGGCGGACGGGGCAGTGGGGGACGGGCTGCCGGGATCGCTGTGCCAGTTCACGCGGACTCCCTCTACGTTTCGTACATATCTCCTAATTTGTCCGAATCCTATGGGGTGTGGCGTGTTGCGGCATTCGGGCGAGGGGTGCCCCGTACAGGGTGCTCGCCCCGTACGGGGCCGGGGGAGAGGAGCGCGTTACGGGAAGGGCAGCGGGGTCACACGGTTCGGTCCCGCGTGCCAGAGCGCCGACCAGGTGGCCCCGTCGACCCGGCCGTCCGGCACCAGCGGCGGGTGGTCCGCCTGGAAGCGCTGCACGGCGACCAGCGTCTCGGCCCCGAACGTCCCGTCGACCGCGGACCACCGCAGATAGTGACGGTTGGCCAGCAGGCACTGCGCCTGGGAGACCTGCTCGCCCTGCTCGCCGAAGGCGGTCGGCCGGTCGCCGTCGTAGAAGGCGCAGACCGGGCTGGAGCCGGGCGGCGGTGCCGGGTTGCCCGTGTCGTCGGCCGAGGCTCCCGGCGCCGGGGCGAGGGCGGCGACCAGGGCGACCGTGGCCAGGGCGGCCGCGGTCAGCGCCGGGGCGGTGGCCGTCCCGAGGGGCGGCAGCAACTTTCGGAGGATCATGGCAACTGCTCCTTGTGCGGTGGTGTGGCGTACGGCGGCGGGGCGCGACCGGGGCCGCGCCCCGGCCTCTCACGGGGGACAACACCGCACACCGCCGCTACGTCACGTCCCCGCACCGCTCGGCGTGTCCGGCCCCCGCCCCGGACCGCCGCAGGAGCGGAGGAAGTCCCGGGTGCGGCGGGCGATCGGGAACGGCTTGTCGGGCGGGCACGGGTACATGTCCTGCTCGACGACGGCGAACAGATCGACGTCCAGCCCGCGGGCGGCCGCCAGCACGGGCTCCAGCGCGGGCACCCCGCCCGGCGGTTCGCACATCACGCCACGTGCCACGGCCGGGCCGAACGGCACCTCGTCCGCCACCACCCGGGCCAGGATCTCCGGGTCGACCTGCTTGAGGTGCAGATAGCCGATCCGTTCGCCGTAGGTCTCGATCAGCTTGACGCTGTCGCCGCCGCAGTAGGCGTAGTGCCCGGTGTCGAGGCAGAGCGAGACGAGGTCCGGATTGGTGGCGTCGAGGAAGCGGGCGACGTTCTCCTCGGTGTCGATGTGGGTGTCGGCATGCGGATGGACGACGATGCGCAGCCCGAAGCGGTCCAGCACCTCGCGGCCCAGCCGCTCCGTCTGAGTGGTGAGATCGCGCCACTGCTGCGCGGTGAGACCGCGGTCCTCCAGCACCTCGCCCGTCCGGTCGTCGCGCCAGAACGACGGGATGACCACCAGATGCCCGGCACCCATCGCCCGGGTGAGTGCCGCGATGTCGGCGACATGCGCCCAGGTCCGGTCCCAGACGCCCGGCCCGTGGTGCAATCCGGTGAAGACGGTCCCGGCCGAGACCGAGAGCCCCCGACGGCGGGTCTCGTCGGCGAGGCGGACCGGGTCGGTCGGGAGGTAGCCGTACGGGCCCAGCTCGATCCACTCGTAACCCGCCGCGGAGACCTCGTCGAGGAAGCGCCGCCAGGGCACTTGGAGCGGATCGTCGGGGAACCACACCCCCCACGAGTCGGGTGCCGAACCGATACGGATACGGGCCGGGGCCCCTGCGGAGGAGGTCATGCCGTCCAGGGTTCCGGCCGGGGCGGCGAGTGTCAATCATTCGTCCGTATGTCCGGACAAAGCATTGACAGCGTTCCGGGGGAGGGTTAGACCTGGGGGCAGTCACCCCGGACGGCGGTCGAAGGGATGGTCATGCCTGAGCGGTACGACGTCATCACCATGGGCCGCATCGGTGTGGATCTCTACCCGCTGCAGACCGGTCTGCCACTGGCCCGGGTCGAAAGCTTCGGGAAGTTCCTCGGCGGCTCACCGTCCAATGTCGCCGTCGCGGCGGCCCGGCTCGGCCGGCGGACGGCGGTGGTGACGCGCACCGGCCGGGACGCCTTCGGGGAGTATCTCCACCACCAGCTGCGGGAGTTCGGGGTGGACGACCGGTGGGTGACGCCCGTGGACGCGTATCCGACACCGGTCACCTTCTGCGAGATCTTCCCGCCCGACGACTTCCCCCTCTACTTCTACCGGCAGCCCAAGGCCCCCGATCTGGAGATCCACGCCTCGGAGCTGGACCTCGCGGCGGTCCGCACCGCCCGGGTCTTCTGGATGACCGGCACCGGGCTGTGCGCCGAACCGAGCCGGACCGCGACCCTCGCCGCGCTGCGCGCCCGCGACCGCTGCGGCACCACCGTCTTCGACCTCGACTGGCGCCCGATGTTCTGGAACATCCAGGAGGACCACCCCGAAGCCCGCTACCGCGAGGCCCTCGCCCTCGCCACCGTCGCCGTCGGCAACCTCGACGAGTGCGAGATCGCGACCGGCGAGCGCGAACCGCACGCGGCTGCCCGCGCCCTGATCGGCGCGGGCGTCGAACTCGCCGTCGTCAAGCAGGGCCCCGGGGGTGTGCTCGCCGTCCACCGCGACGGCACGGTGGCCGAGGTGCCGCCACTGCCCGTCGAGGTGGTCAACGGCCTCGGCGCCGGTGACGCCTTCGGCGGGGCGCTCTGCCACGGGCTCCTCGCGGGCTGGGAGATCACGCGAGTCATGCGGTACGCCAACGCCGCCGGGGCCATCGTCGCCTCCCGGCTCGCCTGCTCGTCGGCCATGCCGTTCCCGTACGAGGTCGAAGCGGCCCTGACCGAAGGCGCCGTCACCTCCCGCCCCACCGGAGCCACCCCATGACACCCCCGGCCTCCTCCGTCTCCGAGCTCGTCCAACTGCGCATGCGCCATCCCGAGGCCGTCGCCGAAGCCGCCGCGCGACGCCGCAGACGCCCCCTGGTCGGCAGCGGCGGACGGCTGATGATCATCGCGGCCGACCATCCGGCCCGCGGCTCGCTCTCCGTCGGCGACCGCGCACTGGCCATGGCCAACCGCTTCGAGCTGCTGGAACGGCTCCGGCTGGCCCTCTCCCGCCCCGGCGTCGACGGAGTGCTCGCCACCGCCGACATCCTCGACGACCTGCTGCTCCTCGGCGCGTTGGAGGACAAGGTCGTCATCGGCTCGATGAACCGCGGCGGACTCGCGGGCGCGGCCTTCGAACTCGACGACCGGTTCACCGGCCACCGCCCCGAGGACCTCGTCCGGCTCCGCTTCGACGCGGGCAAACTGCTGCTCCGGATCGACTACGACGACCCCGGCTCGCTCGACACCATGCACGCCACCGCCCGCGCCATCGACGCCATGGCCGCGCACCGGCTGCCGGTCTTCGTCGAGCCCTTCCTCTGCCGCCGCACCGGCGGCCACGTCCACAACGACCTCGGCGCCGAGGCGGTCACCACCTCGATCGCCATCGCGTCCGGGCTGGCCGGGACGTCCGCGTACACCTGGCTCAAGGTCCCCGTCACCGAGAACCCCGACGACATGGCCCGGGTGATGGAGGCGTCGACGCTGCCCGCGGTGCTGCTGGGCGGGGAGGTGGGCGACGACCTGGACGGGGCGTTCGAGAAATGGCGCACGGCGCTGCGACTGCCCACCGTCCAGGGGCTCGTGGTGGGGCGTTCGCTGCTCTACCCCGCCGACGGAGAGGTGACCGCGGCCGTCGACACGGCCGTTTCACTGCTGGAACCGAGAGATGCGGAGCCGAAGGCATGACGGCGGACGACGACCGGTCGCGCTACCACCTGAAGGCCGGGAGCACGGCGAACGGTTCGTACACCCTGGACATCGGCCCGGAGCGGGCCGGCTGGGACCGGTCGAGCCTGCGGGTCCTGGAACTCGCCCCCGGCGGAGTCCACACGCTCGTCACCGGCGGGAGCGAGTGGATCGTTCTCCCGTTGACCGGTGGCTGTACGGTGCACTCCTCAGGTGAGATCTTTGAACTGCTGGGCCGGGAAAGCGTGTTCAGCGGGGTATCCGACTTCGCGTACGTACCGCGTGACGCCCATGCACAGATCGCCTCCGGCGCAGGAGGCCGCTTCGCCCTGGCAGGAGCGAAGTGCGAGCGACGACTCCCCGCTCGCTACGGCCCCGCGCCGGAGGTACCCGTCGAACTGCGCGGCTCCGGGAACTGCTCCCGCCAGGTCAACAACTTCGCCGCCGCCGACACCTTCGAGTGCGACCGGCTGATCGCCGTCGAGGTCCTCACCCCCGGCGGCAACTGGTCGTCCTACCCGCCCCACAAACACGACGAGCACCGCCCCGGCGCCGAATCCGTGCTGGAGGAGATCTACTACTTCGAGGTGGAGCACGACGGCCTCGGCTACCACCGGGTGTCCCCGTCCCGGCCCGGCGGCACGGACGTCCTCGCCGAGGTCCGCAGCGGCGACGCGGTCCTGATCCCCGACGGCTGGCACGGCCCGTCCATCGCCCCGCCCGGCCGCACCCTCTACTACCTCAACGTGATGGCGGGCCCGGGGGAGCAGCGGGAGTGGCTGATCAGCGACCACCCGGACCACGGCTGGATCCGCGACACCTGGCCCGCGCAGCCGGTGGACCCCAGACTCCCCTTCCACGGGACGGAGCCGCGCCCATGAGCAGTACCCGCCGCCTCACCACCGCACAGGCCCTGATGTCCTTCCTGTCCCGCCAGTACACCGAGCGCGACGGCCGCCGGCAGCGCCTGATCAGCGCCACCTGGGGCATCTTCGGCCACGGCAACGTCGCCGGCATCGGCCAGGCGCTCGTCGAGTCGGGCCGCGCGATGCCCTACCTCCAGGGCCGCAACGAACAGGCCATGGTGCACGCCGCCGTCGGCTACGCCCGCCAGTCGGGCCGGCTCTCCGCGCAGGCCGTCACCACCTCCATCGGCCCCGGCGCCACCAACCTCGTCACCGGCGCCGCCCTCGCCACCGTCAACCACCTCCCGGTCCTCCTGCTGCCCGGGGACACCTTCGCGACCCGGCCCGCAGACCCCGTGCTCCAGCAGCTCGAAGTCCCCTTCGCGGGTGACGTCTCCGTCAACGACTGCCTGCGCCCCGTCTCCCGCTACTTCGACCGGATCACCCGCCCCGAGGCCCTGGTCCCGGCCGCCCTCCAGGCGATGCGGACCCTGACCGACCCGGCGGAGACCGGCGCCGTGACACTGGCGCTGCCCCAGGACGTGCAGGTCCAGGCGTACGACTGGCCGGAGGAGTTCTTCGCCGAGCGCGTCTGGTACGTACGCCGCCCCGCCCCCGATCCGTACGAACTCGACCGGGCGGTACGGGCGGTGCGGGGCGCCCGCAGACCGCTGATCGTGGCGGGCGGCGGGGTCCACCACGGCGCCGCCGAGGAGACCCTCGCCGCGTTCGCCGCCGCCACCCGCATCCCCGTCGCCACCACCCAGGCCGGCAAGGGCTCGCTGCGCCACGACCACCCCGCCGACGTCGGCGGCATCGGCCACACCGGCACCGCGACCGCCGACGAGCTGGCCCGCACCGCCGACCTGGTCATCGGCATCGGCACCCGCTACTCCGACTTCACCACCGCCTCCGGCACGCTCTTCGCCGACCCGGCGGTCCGCTTCCTCAACATCAACATCACCGGCTTCGACGCCCACAAGCTCGGTGCCCTCCCGCTCGTCGCCGACGCCCGCGCCGCCCTCGAAGCCCTCACCGTCGCGCTCGCCGCCCGCAACCACCGCGTCGACCCCGCCTACGAGACGGAGTACACCGACGCCAAGGAGAAGTGGGAGCGGCGCGTCACCGACGCGTTCACCGCCCCGGACCCGCACGCCCGGCCCACCCAGGCCCAGGTCCTCGGCCTCCTGGACGCCCTGGTCACCGAGGACGACATCCTGATCAACGCGGCCGGTTCGCTCCCCGGCGACCTGCACAAGCTCTGGCGGGCCCGCTCCCCGCAGCAGTACCACGTGGAGTACGGCTACTCCTGCATGGGCTACGAGATCCCGGCCGCGATCGGGGTCCAGCTCGCCGCCCCCGGCCGTCCCGTCTGGGCGCTGGTCGGCGACGGCACGTATCTGATGAACCCCACCGAGATCGTCACCGCCGTCCAGCTGGAACTCCCGGTCAAGCTGGTCGTCCTCCAGAACCACGGCTACGCCTCCATCGGCGGCCTGTCCGAGCAGGTCGGCGCCGAGCGCCTCGGCACCGCCTACCGGCACCGAGGGGCGGACGGCCTGTTCACCGGCCCGCCACTGCCCGTCGATCTCGCCGCCAACGCCGGCTCGCTCGGCATGCGGGTGCTGCGCGCCAGGACGGTGCGTGACCTGCGCGAAGCCCTCGCCGAGGCGCGCGGTGCGGACCGTCCCACTTGTGTCTACGTCGAGACCGAAACGGCAGACACTGTGTCGGGCCCCCCTCCGGCGCAGGCGTGGTGGGATGTTCCCGTAGCCGAAACGGCCACCCGGCCGCCGGCTGTGAAAGCCCGGGAAGTGTACGAACGTCACGTCGCCGACCGACGCCCCCACCTCTGAAGGAGTTTTGTCATGAAGACCGTCAACCACTGGATCGGTGGCAAGACCGTCGAGGGCGCGTCGGGCAACTACGGCCCGGTCACCGACCCGGCCACCGGCGCCGTCACCACCCAGGTCGCGCTCGCCTCCCTCGAAGAGGTCGACGCCGCGGTCGCCGCCGCCAAGGACGCCTACGCCACCTGGGGCACGTCCTCGCTGGCCGCCCGCACCGCGGTGCTGTTCCGCTACCGGGCGCTGCTCGACGCCCACCGCGACGAGATCGCCGCGCTGATCACCGCCGAGCACGGCAAGGTGCACTCGGACGCGCTGGGCGAGGTCGCCCGCGGCCTGGAGATCGTCGAGCTGGCCTGCGGCATCACCACCCAGCTCAAGGGCGAGCTGTCCACCCAGGTCTCCAGCCGGGTCGACGTCTCCTCGATCCGCCAGTCGCTCGGCGTCGTCGCCGGCATCACCCCGTTCAACTTCCCGGCCATGGTGCCGATGTGGATGTTCCCGCTCGCCATCGCCTGCGGCAACACCTTCGTCCTCAAGCCCAGCGAGAAGGACCCCTCGGCCGCGAACCTGCTGGCCGAGCTGGCCGCCGAGGCCGGCCTGCCGGACGGCGTGCTGAACGTCCTGCACGGTGACAAGGTCGCCGTCGACGGGCTGCTGAACCACCCGGACGTCGCCGCGGTCTCCTTCGTGGGCTCCACCCCGATCGCCCGGTACATCCACGCCACCGCCTCCGCCAACGGCAAGCGCGTCCAGGCGCTCGGCGGCGCGAAGAACCACATGCTGGTGCTGCCCGACGCGGACCTCGACGCCGCGGCCGACGCCGCCGTCTCCGCCGCGTACGGCTCCGCCGGTGAGCGCTGCATGGCCATCTCCGCGGTCGTCGCCGTCGGCTCCATCGCCGACGAGCTCGTCGCGAAGATCAAGGAGCGCGCCGAGAAGATCAAGATCGGCCCCGGCAACGACGAGGCGTCCGAGATGGGCCCGCTGATCACCGCCGCCCACCGCGACAAGGTCGCCTCCTACGTCACGGGCGCCGCCGCGCAGGGCGCCGACGTCGTCCTGGACGGCACCGGCTTCACCGTCGAGGGCTTCGAGGACGGCCACTGGATCGGCCTCTCCCTCCTCGACAACGTGTCCACCGACTCGGACGCGTACAAGGACGAGATCTTCGGCCCGGTCCTGTGCGTGCTGCGCACCGAGACGTACGAGGAGGGCGTCGCCCTCATGAACGCCTCGCCGTTCGGCAACGGCACGGCGATCTTCACCCGCGACGGCGGCGCCGCCCGCCGCTTCCAGCTGGAGATCGAGGCCGGCATGGTCGGCGTCAACGTGCCGATCCCGGTGCCGGTGGGCTACCACTCCTTCGGGGGCTGGAAGGACTCGCTCTTCGGCGACCACCACATCTACGGCAACGACGGCGTGCACTTCTACACCCGCGGCAAGGTCGTCACCACCCGCTGGCCGGACCCGTCCGACGCCCCGGCCGGTGTCGACCTGGGCTTCCCCCGCAACCACTGACCAACTGCCCGGCCCGACGGCCCGTACGGATGTCCCCCGCATCCGTACGGGCCGTCGTCGTACGTCTCACAGCCGCCGCAGGCCCGCGTACTGGAGCGCGGCCATCGCCCCCACCGTCAGGGCCTGGAACACGATCCACACGTTGCCCGCACCCGTGGCGGTCAGCGTGTCCACGGCCACGGCCGCCACACCGGCCACCGCCCACGCCGTGTTCAGGGCGATGACGACGGCGACCGCGCCGCGGCCGATGTCCTCCCGGCGGGCGACGGTCAGCAGCCACAGGGCGTACCCCGTGAGGAACACCCCCACCGGGTAGAGCACCGAGCGGTCCACGCCGAGGAACGAGTCCAGGACCGTGGCGAGCACCAGATAGCCGATGCCGTTGGCGCCGGTGAGGACCACGTCCGCCAGCAGGGCGAACCGGAGCAGGCCGTCGGAACGGGCGGCGTCCGGCGCCGTGACCGTACCCGTGTCGTGGGACGACATCATGGGGTCTTCCTTCCGTTGTCGTGCGGTCGCGCGGGCGGCGGCGGAGAGCCGCCGGCCGGCCCGTACGGGAACGGTAGGGACGGGAGAGGGGCCGCTCAATTACCTCCCAGGTAATCGCCGGAGCCCCGAAGAGATGCGAAAAGGGCCTGTGGGGGAGCCGTTCGCGGCTCTCCCACAGGCCCATTCGCCGGGCCCGGACCGTCAGCGGGCGGTGTCCGCCGTCTTCCCGGCACCGGCCTCCTCGGCGATCATCCGCTCCATCGGGACCGCGCCCACCCGGCCCGAGAGCAGGAACGCGAACACCAGCGTCGCCACCATGACCACCGTGCCGAGCCACACCATCGTCTCCACCGGCAGCGTGTACGCGCCCACGGCCCGCAGCACGCACTCGCCCAGCAGCGCCGCACCCCACACCGCCGAGAACCGGATCTCCGCCCGCCGGAACGCCGCCGACCCCGCCGCGAGCCGCTGCCAGGCGGCGTCCTTGGCCGCGTCGCCCTTCACCAGCCAGGGCCGCACCCCCGCGGTCATCATCGGCTGCCCCTTCAGCGCGGTCACCAGGATCACCAGCCCGATGATGCTGCTCACCCCGCTGTCCTTGGCGAGCATCAGCCGCGGGTCCCCGACCACCAGACCGGTCAGCAGGCTCACCACGTTGACCGTCACGATCAGCGCCGCCAGCCCGTTGAGCCGGCGCCTGCGCACCACGCCCCACACGGTGCGCACGGCCGGCAGCACACTGCTCCAGGCCAGCGCGGCGAAGGTGCCCAGGCCCGCCGCCTTCAGCGCGTAGTACGAGGCGAGCGGCACCCCCACATCCACCAGCAGCGGCATCAGGCTGTCCAGCAGGGCATTGCGCGGGGCGGTGGCGGCCGGAGCATCTGCGACCGGGGCGGTGACGGTGGCGGCCGGGCTGGTCATGAGGGGTTCCTCTCCCGCGTATCGGCGGTGCCTGTCCGGCCCCGCTCTCGATACGTACAGACTGGCCGCCGGGGCCCGGTGCCCGGCAGAGCCGCGTGTACCGGACTCCGTATGACGAATGTCAGCCGCCGCGGATGACAGGTCCGCCCACCACCCTGCGGAGCCCCGGACTCCGGTACGCCGTAAACCGTTCGCCGCGCCCGCCGGGCCGGTGTTCTGATGGGGCCATGACCGCTCCGACCAGGCCGCAGTACGAGATCCGCGCCCAGCACACGGACACCACCGTCACCGTCTACCAGGCGTACTCCCCCTTGATCGGCGTGCCCGCCGTCCGTGACGGGCGCTTCCCCGAGGCCTGGAAGCGCGATCGCATGACATGGATCAAGCCGAGTTTTCTGTGGATGATGTACCGCTGCGGCTGGGCGCTGAAGGAGGGTCAGGAGACCGTGCTGGCCGTCGAGATCACCCGCGAGGGCTTCGACTGGGCCCTGGAGCACGCCGAACTCTCGCACTACGTCAGGGGAGTCCACCCGGACCGCGCCACCTGGCAGCGGGAGCTGCGCAGCGCCCCGGCCCGCGTCCAGTGGGACCCCGAGCGCGACCTGCGTCTGGACCGGCTGCCGTACCGCTCCCTCCAGCTCGGGCTGACCGGCGAGGCGTCACGGCGGTACGCGGACGAATGGACGGTCTCCATCGGCGACGTCACCCCGCTCGCCCGGCAGGTCCATCGACTGGTGCGTGCCGGACGGCTCGACGACGCGGCGGCGCTCCTGCCCGAGGAGACCCCGTACCCGCTCGGCGGCGTCCCGCTCCCGGCCCGGGCGGCGGCCTGACACCGGAGCTTGCGCGGCACCGCGCTCCGCGCATGCTCCGGTGCGTGATGGTGCGTGATGACGTGCGATGGCGCGGCCGGTCAGAGCTCCGGCACGTGGTACGGCGAGACGGTCATCCAGCCGTTGCCCGCGGCGCCGTTGCGCTGGCCGCTGCTGCTCCTGGCGAGGGTGTACCAGGACTCGACGTAGTCCGGGTCGTCGGTCCACCAGTTGGTGGGAATGGCGTTGAGCAGCGCGTCGACCAGCGGGATGTAGGCGCCCTGGTCGGTGATGGTGAGCAGGACCGCGGCGATCGCCTTGGCCAGGGCCTGGTAGTCGGTGTCCCCGTCGTCCTCCATCATGACCGCGTCGGCCATGTCGTACTTGTAGTCGGACCAGTTCACCAGGACCTGGCCCGGGTAGTAGGTCGTGTCCTCCTTGTTCAGATAGGGCATCTCGACGGTGTCGACGCGCGGTTTGCCGTCCTTGCCGAAGCCCGTGACGAGGGTGAAGATCTCGGCGTCGCCCTTGAAGAACGGTTCCTCGACGTCGCCGAGCCGCACCGAGTCGATCCGGGTGGTGTCGATGCCCGACGCCGCGGACAGGCCGGCTCCGGCGGACGGTGCGGGGAGGCCGAGGCCCTTGGACTCCAGGGTCTTGTCGATGACCTTCAGCCCCTCGGCGACGGCCTTCGCGCCATCGATGTCGACGAGGTAGACCGGCCGGTCCGTGGCGCTGTCCAGGGGCAGCTCATGGGCCGCGCCCCGGCTGTCGTACGCGGTGAACGTCGCGGCGCCGTCGTCGTCGGACGGAGCGGCCGCCACCAGAGGAGCCGCGCCCGAGGCGAGCCGGCCCTTCATCGACGCGTCCGCCAGGCCGAGCCGCAGCAGCGAACCCGCGCCGCGGCCCAGGCCCTTGGCGGCGGCGACGCCCCGGTCGGCCGCGGTGATCCGGGCGGCGAGCTTCCGGCCGGTCGAGGCGGTGGCGTCGTCGGCCAGTGTGCCCAGGCCGACCGAATCCGCGGCCAGGGCGGCTCTGCGGACCTCTCTGCTCCAGTCCGGATCGGCCAGGGAGCGGGCGAGCGCGAGCGCGGTGGCGTCCTCGATTCCGGAGACCGAGGAGGAGGCGGAGGCGGTGGTGGCCGCCGTGCCCGTTCCGGACGGTGCTGCCAGCGCGGTGCCCTGGAGCGGGACCAGGGCGGTCGCGGCCAGGGCGACACCGATCAGTGCCGTGCGCAGCGGTGTGGAAGTACTCAAGGGGATCTCTCCTGCCGGGAGTCGGAGAACTGCGGGGGCGTCGAAGCGACCACCGGCATCCGGCGAGTGGTGGAGGGGGCGGTCGCATCGGTCTATGCGAGTAGAGCGCGACCGGGTGTTCATGACAAGACCGCATGGGTTCGGCTCGGGCATCGCCGATGCGTGACGGGCGGCTCGAAGGGGTGGAGGCTCACGCGCACCCGCGACCCGGGCAAGTGAATAAATGCCGCATCAGGCGCATAACCATCGATACGCTCCCGGGATGATCCACCATGTCATCCCCCTGGCGGCATCCGGCCTGAAGATCGACTGGGCCAGGATGCCGACGTACAACACGATCATGTCGGTGGCCGCCGGCGCGGGGCTGCTGCTCGTGGTGGCGCTCGGGCGACAGCTCCTCACGCCCGGACGCGCCATCAGCCCCGAAGGGTGGGTCCTCGCCTTCGGGGCCCTCGGCTTCACCCTGGTCACCACGGGCCTCCACATGACCCTGACCTGGCCACTCGCCGGACAGGGCTTCCCGTTCGACAACATCATCTTCGGCGAACCGGCGCTCGCCTTCGGCGTCTTCCTCTTCGCCGCAGCCTTCTACCTCTGGAAACGCGGAGCCGAACTCAACAGCGCGGACCGCATCGACCGGTCGGCCCGCGTCGCCATGCCCATCTCCGTCTTCGTGTTCGGGCTCGGGCTCGCCTGCTTCGGCATCGCCGCCGCGGGCTGGAAGTACACCCTCTTCGCCGCACCGCCCGAGGAGCCCATCTCCGGGGAGTTCGCACGGTGGCCGATCCTGGAGGCGAGCTTCATGTCCGGGCTGTACGTCCTGGTGGGCATCGGCGCCCTGCTGTTCCCGTTCGTGCTGCGTCGGCCGTCGAGCCGGCTGGCCCCGGTGACCGGTGTCGTCTGGGGGCTGGCGGGTCTGGCGTTCCTGATCTTCGGCGGGCTCAACTACTTCACCCACATCGGCCTCATCGTCAACACCATGTGAACCACCCGGCGTCCGGCGGCCGTTCGCACACCAACGCCCCGGCATACCGCGCATGGAGTACGGGCGCCCATCGCGTACGCCGCAAGGAGGCCGGAGACCTCCCCCTGGTGGCTGGCCGCACGCGGCGACAGCCCGCTTAAAGTCGCACCATGGAGACTCCCGAAGCGAGCAGGCCCAGGTGGCGGTGGCCGGTGCCCCGCGGACGCGGCCGGTGGATCGCGGGGCTCGCGGCGCTCGCCGTGGTGGCCGGTGCCGGCACCTGGAACGCCGCGGCCGACGACAGCGGGCCCGCCGTGCACCGCCAGGACCGGATGATGAAGGCCGACGGGGTGTCCGTCGACACCTCGTACTTCACCGCCGGCTCCACCGGGCGCCGGCCCGCCGTGCTCATCGGGCACGGCTTCGGCGGCAGCAAGGACGATGTGCGGGCGCAGGCCGAGCAGTTGGCCCGCTCCGGGTACGCCGTGCTGACCTGGTCCGCCCGCGGGTTCGGGAAGTCGGGCGGGGACATCTCGCTCAACGCCCCCGACCGCGAGGTCGCGGACGTGTCCCGGCTGATCGACTGGCTCGCGGACCGGCCCGAGGTGGAACTCGACGCGAAGGGCGACCCCCGCGTCGGGATCACCGGCGCCTCCTACGGTGGAGCCGTATCCCTCCTCGCCGCCGGGTACGACAAGCGGGTCGACGCCATCGCCCCGCAGATCACCTACTGGAACCTCGCCGACGCGCTGTTCCCAGACGGGGTCTTCAAGAAGCTCTGGGCCGGGATCTTCGTCACCACCGGCGGCGGCTGCCAGAAGTTCGAGAAGCGGCTCTGCGAGATGTACGAACGCGTCGCCGTCAGCGGTAGGCCCGACACCGCGGCGCGCGCCCTGCTCACCGAGCGTTCACCGAGCGCCGTCGCCGACCGGATCAAGGTGCCCGCGCTCATCGTGCAGGGCCAGTCCGACTCCCTCTTCCCGCTCGGCCAGGCCGACGCCATGGCCAGGGCCGTCAGCGGCAACGGCGCACCGGTCGCCGTCGACTGGATCGCCGGCGGACACGACGGCGGCGACCGGGAGACCGACCGGGTCCAGCGGCGGATCGGCGACTGGTTCGACCGGTACCTGAAGGACGACAAGGGCGCCGACACCGGCCCGGGCTTCCGCGTCACCCGCACCGGAGGCATCGACTCCACCGACGGAGCCGCCCTCACGCGCGGGGCGAGCAGCGATACGTACCCGGGGCTGAGCAGCGGCACGGAGAGCGTCGCCCTCGGCGGGAGCACGAAGACGTTCCGCAACCCCGCCGGGGCCAACCCGCCCGCCATCTCCGCCGTACCCGGAGTCGGCGGCGGCCTCGCCCAGCTGTCCTCCCTCGGCGTCGGCCTCTCGATCGACTTCCCCGGCCAGTACGCCCGCTTCGACTCGGCCCCGCTGGACGAGCCGCTGAGCGTCACCGGCTCGCCGGCCGTCCAGGTCGACGTCAAGGCCGGGCACGGCGACGCGGTGCTGTTCGGCAAGGTGTACGACGTGTCGCCGGACGGCAGGCAGCAGGTGCTGCCCGCCCAGCTCGTCGCCCCCTTCCGGATCACCCCGGACCGGCAGGGCAAGCCGGTCCGGCTGACCCTGCCCGCCATCGACCACCGGCTCGACGCCGGACACCGGCTCCGGCTCGTCCTCTCCGCCACCGACCTCGGCTACGCCTCACCGGCCGAGCCGACGACGTACACCGTCACCCCCACGGGCCCGCTGACCGTCCCCACCGCACCAGCGCTGAAGACCGCGCCGGCCACCCTGCCCTGGTGGATCTGGGGGCTCCCGGCCGCCGCCGTGGTGATCGCCGCCCTGCTGCTGCTCACCGCCCGCCGCCGCGCCGCGACGCCCGCACCCGATCCGGCCCTGCCCGACGTACCGCTGCGGATCACCGGCCTGTCGAAGAAGTACTCCGGATCCGCCGACAGGTACGCCGTGCGGGAGCTGTCCTTCCGGGTCGAGAAGGGCCAGGTGCTCGGTCTCCTCGGCCCCAACGGCGCGGGCAAGACCACGACCCTGCGGATGCTGATGGGGCTCATCACCCCCGACGACGGCGAGATCCGGGTCTTCGGCCAGGCCATCCGGCCGGGAGCGCCCGTGCTGTCCCGGGTCGGCTCGTTCGTCGAGGGCGCCGGCTTCCTGCCGCACCTGTCCGGGCGCGCCAACCTGGAGCTGTACTGGCAGGCCACCGGGCGCCCCGCCGAGGACGCGCACCTGGAGGAGGCCCTGGAGATCGCCGGGCTCGGCGACGCACTGGCCCGCGCCGTCCGCACGTACTCCCAGGGCATGCGGCAGCGGCTCGCCATCGCCCAGGCCATGCTCGGCATGCCGGACCTGCTGATCCTCGACGAACCGACCAACGGCCTGGACCCGCCCCAGATCCGCGAGATGCGTGACGTGATGATCCGTTACGCGGCCGGTGGGCGGACCGTCATCGTCTCCAGCCACCTGCTCTCCGAGGTCGAACAGTCCTGCACCCACCTCGTGGTCATGGACCGCGGCCGGCTCGTCCAGGCGGGCCCGGTCGCCGAGATCACCGGCTCCGGCGACATGCTGCTCGTCACCACCGCGCAGGAGGTCCCCGAACCGCTGGTGGAGAAGGTCGCCGCGCTCGCGGGGATCGGCTCGGCGGTCCGCACCGGCGACGGACTCGGACTGCTGGTCCGGCTCGACGGCGCCACCGCGTCCGGGCTGATCACCGAACTGGTCAGGCTGGACGTGCCGTTGACCGGTGTCGGACCGCACCGCCGCCTGGAGGACGCGTTCCTCACCCTGATCTCCGGAGGCTCCGCATGAGTGCCGCAGTCGATCTCACCGGGGGCGCCGCAGCCCCCGGCTACCGGGCCCGGCACACCCTGCCGCTGCGCGTCGAGGCGATGCGCCAGCTGCGCAGGCGTCGCACCCTGCTCATGGGCGGGGTGCTGGCCGCGCTGCCGTTCATCCTGATCGTCGCGTTCGCGATCGGCGGCACCCCGGACTCGCGGGGCGGCGGCAGCGACCGGATCACCCTGATGGACACCGCGACCGCGTCCGCCGCGAACTTCGCCGCGACCTGCCTGTTCGTCTCCGCCGGGTTCCTGCTGGTCATCCCGGTCGCGCTGTTCTGCGGGGACACCGTCGCCTCCGAAGCAGGCTGGTCGTCGCTGCGCTATCTGCTGGCGGCACCCGTGCCACGGGCCAGGCTGCTGTGGAGCAAGCTCGTCGTTGCGCTCGGCTTCAGCCTGGCCGCGATGGTCCTGCTGCCGCTCGTCGCGCTGGCCGCGGGAGCCGCCGCGTACGGTTGGGGGCCGCTCGAACTGCCCACCGGGGGCGCGCTCGCCGCCTCGGCGACCGTGCCCCGGCTCGCGCTCGTCGTCGCGTTCGTCTTCGTGTCCCAACTGGTCACCGCCGGACTGGCGTTCTGGCTGTCCACGAAGACCGACGCACCGCTCGGCGCGGTCGGCGGCGCGGTCGGGCTGACCATCGTCGGCAATGTGCTGGACGCCGTCACCGCGCTCGGGTCCTGGCGCGAATTCCTGCCCGCGCACTGGCAGTTCGCCTGGGCGGACGCGCTCCAGCCGGACCTGGAATGGGGCGGCATGGCCAAGGGGGCGGCGATCTCGGTGACCTATGCCCTGATCCTGTTCGCGCTCGCCTTCCGGGGGTTCAGTCGTAAGGACATCGTGTCCTGACCTTGACGTTCCGCCGGTTTCCCGGCCTCCGTTGCCGCATCGAGATCCATCCGCAATGTCTTCGTCTGCTCCCCGGCGCCGTCTCGCACGTCACATTCACAAGTGCTGGCACGACGATGTTGGGGGCAGGCGATGGAACGCCGGACGGACAAACACACAGGGCGGCACGTACGGACATGGCGGGGAGCGCGGGCAGCACTCGGGGTGCTGCTGGCGGGCGGGGTGCTGCTCACCGGGTGCTCGGGGACGCCGAGCGGCACCAAGGCCACCTCCGACAGCCGGGGCGGCTCGCGTCCGGGCCCCGGGCCCGCCGCCTCGGCCGGCGCCGCCGAGAGCGACGGCGCGAAGAAGCGGGACGGGCTGCGGGAGTCGGCGCCCCCCGACTACCTGTCGACCTTCGCCCTGGACGTCGACACCGCCTCGTACGGCTACGCCCGCCGCACCCTCGCCGACGGCGCCCTGCCGGAGCCGTCGACCGTGCGGCCCGAGGAGTTCGTCAACAGCTTCCGCCAGGGCTACCGGCGCCCGGACGGCAACGGCTTCACCGTGAACGTCGACGGGGCCCGCGCCGGGGACAAGGGCGAGGACTGGTCGCTGGTACGGGTGGGGCTGGCCACCCGGGCCGCCCCCGCCCGTGACGAACGCCCGCCCGCCGCGCTCACCTTCGTCGTCGACATCTCCGGCTCGATGGCCGAGGCGGGCCGCCTCGACCTGGTGAAGAAGTCCCTGGACATCCTCACCGACGAGCTCCGCGACGACGACTCCGTCTCCCTGGTCACCTTCAGCGACGAGGCGGAGACCCTGCTGCCGATGACCCGGCTGCGGGACCACCGGGGCCGGATCCGCGACCGGGTCGACTCCATGGAACCCACCGACTCCACCAACGTGGAGGCGGGCATCCGCCGCGGGTACGACGAGGCGGTCGACGGCCACGTCGAGGGCGCCAACAACCGGGTCGTGCTGCTCTCCGACGCCCTCGCCAACACCGGCGAGACCGACGCCGCAGCCATCCTGGAACGCATCGGCTCAGCCCGCCGGGACCACGGCATCACCCTCTTCGGGGTCGGCGTCGGCAGCGACTACGGCGACGCGTTCATGGAGCAGCTCACCGACAAGGGCGACGGCCACACCACCTACATCGCCGACGAGGAACAGGCCCGCAAGGTCTTCGTCGACCAGCTGCCCGCCCACCTCGAACTGACGGCGCGCGACGCCAAGGCCCAGGTCGCCTTCGACCCGAAGACCGTCAAGCAGTTCGAACTCATCGGGTACGAGGACCGCAAGGTCGCCGACGAGGACTTCCGCGACGACCGCGTCGACGGCGGCGAGGTCGGCCCCGGCCACACGGTGACCGCGCTCTACGCCGTACGGCTCAGGGCGGGCGCCTCGGGGCACGTGGCGACGGCCACCGTGCGCTGGCTGGACCCGAGGACCCGGGCACCGCACGAGGAGAGGGGCACGGTCGCGACGGGAGCGATCGACGGACCGCTGTGGGGCGGCGACAGCAAGCGCCTCCAAGTGACCGCGGTCGCCGCCTGGTTCGCCGGGACACTGCGCGGCGAACAGCTGCCCGGCACGCCCGCCCTCGGTGAACTCGCCTCGCGGGCGGGGAAGCTGGCGTCCGCCACCGAGGACGAATCCGTACGGAAGCTGGCGACCGCGATCGGACAGGCCGACCGGATCAGGGGCGGCTCGGGCGACGGCGGTTCCGGGGGAGCGCCGGAGGGCGAACTGGGCTGAACGGGGAGCGGGGGACATCCGCCGGCGACATGATGTCCCTCATGTCGTCCACCCTGTCCTCCTCGTTCCTGGCGCTCGCCGTGATCACGACGGGCCTCTACGCCGGATTCATGCTGACGTTCCTGATCGCGATCATGCCCGGCATCGCGGCCCTGCCCGACGAACGGTTCACGGCCGCGATGCGCCGCTTCAACGAAAAGGTGCCGGGACCGGCCTTCCTGGCCCTCTTCCTCGGGGTGATCGCCCTCCCGGCCGTCGTGGTGTTCGGCGGCGACGGCGGCACGGACCGGGTGCTCGCCGTCGCGGCGCTGGTCTGCGCGGTCGGCGGCCACCTGATCACGATCGCCGGGAACATCCCGCTGAACAAGGCGCTCGCGGAGTCCGAGGGCGGCGACGACAGCGCGGCCCGCGCGGCGTTCGAGTCGCCCTGGAACAGGCTCCACCGCATCCGGACGGTCCTCTCGCTCGCCGCGTTCGCCCTGCTGGCCGCGGTCGGGGCGGACTTCTGAGCCGGGCAGCGGTCTCGCTCACGCGAGGTGGAAGACCTCGGTGAGCGGGACCATCGCCTCGTCGGCCGCCTCGGGCTGCTCGAAGAACTCCGCCATGTCGCGCTGCCACCGCTCGTTGACCTCGGTCGCGGCCATCGCCTCGCGCGCCGCGTCGAAGTCCGGTGTCTCCAGATAGCCGACGAGCAGACCGTCCTCCCGCAGGAAGAGCGAGTAGTTGTGCCAGCCGGCCGCACGGAGCGCGGCGAGCATGTCCGGCCAGACCGCGGCGTGGCGCTCGCGGTACTCGTCGATACGGTCCTTGCGTACGGTCAGCAGAAAACAGACGCGCTGCATGGTGCGGGGCTCCCGGTGTCCGGTCAGAAGTCGAACTTGTCGATGTTCCTGCGGTCGAAGACGGTCGGCTCGCCGAGGATGACCTCGCCGTCCTTGCCGACCGTGTACTCGCCGAGCCTGCCCGCCTTGAACTTCTCCCCCTGCGCACCGGTGATCTGCCCCGACGCCAGCGCGGCGGCGGCGTACGAACCGAGATGGCCCAGCTCCTCCGGGTTCCACAGCGAGAACTGCCCGACCGTGCCGTCCTTGACGTACTTGCGCATCTGGTTCGGCGTGCCGAGACCGTTCAGCACGACCTTGCCCTTGTACGAGGAGTCGCTCAGATAGCGGGCGGCGGCGGCGATGCCGACGGTGGTGGGCGAGATGATGCCCTTCAGGTCCGGATACGCCTGCATCAGGCCCTGCGTCTGCTGGAACGACTTCTGGTCGGCGTCGTCCCCGTACGCCACCTTCACCAGCTTCATGTCCTTGTACTTCGGCAGCTTCAACTCGTCCTGCATGAAGCCGATCCAGGTGTTCTGGTTGGTGGCGTTCTGGGTGGCCGAGAGGATCGCGATCTTCCCCTTGTGGCCGATCTGCTCACCGAGGTGCTGGACCAGGCTGCGGCCGATCTGCTCGGAGCTCGCCTGGTTGATGAAGAGCTGACGGCAGTCCTTCGCGGTGTCGGAGTCGTACGCGACGACCTTGATGCCCTTCTTCATGGCCTGCTTCAGCGGGCCGCACACCGCGTTGGGGTCGTTGGCCGCGACCAGGATCGCGTCCTGGCGCTGCTGGATCAGCGTGTTGATGTAGCTGACCTGCGAGGAGGCACCGGCGTCGGAGGGGCCGACCTCCTTGCCCGTGCCGCCGTACTCCAGGGCCGCCGCGATGCCCGCGTCGTCCACGATCTTCTCGTACGGGTTGTTGATCTGCTTGGGCAGGAAGGCCAGCTTCAGGCCCTTCTTCAGCGGCGCGTCCGGATCGGCCTTCGCCGTGGCCCCGGACTTCACGGAGTCCTTGCCCACGCTGTCCTTCGTGGTGCCGGAACAGGCGGCCAGGGCGAGGGCGAGGGACACGGCGGCCGCGGCGGTCGCGGCGGTCGCGGCGGTGCGGAGCATCATGGCGGTGACGTGCCTTTCGACGGGAGGACGGGGGAGGGGGGAGGGCTCAGGACGGGGTGCCGGCGGCGCGCCGGTGCCGTCGTCCGACGACGGCGGCGATCACCCGGGGGGTGAGTACGGACGCCACGAGCAGCAGGCCGGTCACGATCACCTGCACCTCGTTGGCGACGTCGTTGAGCGTCAGGAGGTTCTTCAGCACTCCGATCAGCAGCACCCCGGCGACCGCGCCGAAGAGGGTGCCCTTCCCGCCGTCGAAGTCGATCCCGCCGAGCAGCACGGAGGCGATCACGAGCATCTCGAAGCCGAGACCGTTGTCGGCGCGGGCACTGCCGTACCGCAGCGTGAACAGGACACCGGTGAACGAGGCGAACAGCCCCGTCACGACGAACAGCAGCAGCTTGATCCGCTTGACCCGGATGCCCGCGAAGTACGCCGCCTTCTCCTGGGAACCGATGGCGAACAGCGAACGGCCGAACCCGGTGGCGTGCAGCACGACCGCGGTGATCACCGCGAGGACCGCGAAGAGCAGGACCGGGTACGTGAGGAAGGTGCCGGGCACCGTGGTCGTGTCGACGGTCCACCGCGCGTACGTGTCCGGGAAGTCGGTCACCGCGTCGCTGCCCAGCGCCACCGAGGCCAGGCCCCGGTACAGGGCCAGGGTGCCGATGGTGACGGCCAGCGACGGCAGCCCCACCCGGGTGACCAGCCAGCCGTTGAGCAGCCCGCCCGCCACCCCGGCCAGCAGCACCACCGGCACGATCGTCTCGAAGGCCCATCCGGCGTTCCACAGCGCACCGGTCAGCGCACTGCCCAGGCCCAGCATCGAGGCGACCGACAGATCGACCTGACCGGCGACGACGAGCAGCGTCATCGGCAGCGCGATGACGGCGACCTCGACGATGTCGTTGAACGCGAAGGCGAGGTTCTCGGCGGAGCCGAAGCCGTCCGTGGAACCGAGGCCCACGACGATCACCGCCACCAGGAGCACCCCGACCGCGGTGTCCCAGCGCAGCGCCATACTCCGTACCCGGCCGGCCCGGCCCTTCCCGGACCGCGCGGCGTCCGCCGCCTCCCGCGTCTCAGCCGCCGTTCCCATGCCGGGCGCTCCTCTTCCTCAGTGCGGCGGTCATCCGCAGGTTCACGATCCGGTCGACACCGATGGCGAGCAGCAGCAGCGCACCGGTGATGGCGCCCTGCCAGAAGGAGTCGACCCTCAGCACGACCAGGACGCTGCCGATGGTGGTGAGCAGCAGTGCGCCCAGCGCCGCGCCCCAGACCGTCCCCGTACCACCGGTGATGGCGACGCCCCCGACGACCACGGCGCTGACCACGGTCAGTTCCCAGCCGTGCGCGTTGTCCGCGACGACCGTGCCGAACCGGGCCAGCCACAGGGCCCCGGCGAAACCGGCGACGGCCCCGGAGAAGACGTACGCGGCCAGGATCCGGCGGCGGACCGGGACCCCGGCGAGCAGGGCGGCCTCCGGGCTCGAACCGATCGCGTACAGCTCCCGGCCCGAGCGGTGGCAGCGCAGGAAGTACGCGGTCGCGGCGAGCAGCAGCAGGGCGATCAGCGGCAGGTACGGCACCCCGAGAACGCTGCCGCTGCCGAGCCCGAGGACCTGGTCGGGCACCTCGGCGGCGCTGATCTGGTCGCCCTGCGCCCACCAGTAGTCGACGCCCTGGATGATGTAGAGCATGCCCAGCGTCACGACGAGCGCCGGGACCCCGCCGAAGCTGACCAGGGCGCCGGAGACGAGCCCGCAGACCGTTCCGACGGCTGTGCCGAGCAGCAGCACGGTGAGCACCCCGTGATCCGTCCCGGCGACGAACCTGCCGCAGGCGAAGGCGGAGAGACCGACGACCGACCCGACCGACAGATCGATGTTGCGGGTGATGACGACGGCCGACTGACCGACCGCGAGCAGCACCAGGACCGACGCGTTGAGCAGCAGGTCCTTGATGCCCTGGCCGGACAGGAACCGCGGGTTGGCGACGGAGGTGACGAGGACCAGCAGGAGGAGCGCCCCGGCGATGGAGATCTCCCGGGCCCGGAACACGGCGTCCACCAGCGCGGCGGCGCTGCGGGCCGGGGCCCCGGCACCGATGTCCGGCGGGCCTTCGACGGTGGTGGTCATGGAGCCGTCCTTCCGGCCAGGCCGGTCGCCGCGGCCATGACGGTCTCCTCGGTGGCGCTGCGGCACGGGAGTTCGGCGACGAGCCGGCCCTCGTGCATGACCAGCACCCGGTCGGCCATCCCGATCACCTCGGGCAGGTCGGAGGAGATCATCAGCACCGCGAGCCCGTCCGCCGCCGACGCGGAGAGCAGCCGGTGGACTTCGGCCTTGGTGCCGACATCGATGCCGCGGGTCGGCTCGTCGACGATGAGCACGGACGGCCCGGTCGCCAGCCACTTGGCGAGCACGACCTTCTGCTGGTTGCCGCCGGACAGCACGCCGACGGCGTCCGCGAGCCGGTTGTACTTGAGCCGGAGGCGCACCGCCCAGTCGGCGGCCCGGTCGTGCTCCAGGGTCCGGCGGACCAGCCCGCGCCTGCGGACGGCGCCGAGGCCGGTGAGCCCGATGTTGCGCTCGATGGACATCGCCATGACGAGCCCGCACTGACGGCGGTCCTCCGGTACGAGCGCCAGCCCGGCGGCCATCGCGGCGGTCGGCGACCCGGGGCGCAGCACGGTGCCGTTCACCCGTACCTCCCCGGCGTCCGCGCGGTCGACGCCGAAGACCGCCTGCGCGACCTCGGTCCGGCCGGCGCCGACGAGCCCGGCGAGCGCGACGATCTCCCCGCGCCGGACCTCGAACGACACATCGCGGAAAACGCCCTCGCGGGTCAACCGTTGTACGGACAGGGCGACTTCGCCGACCGTCGCCCGCTGCTTCGGATAGCGCCCGGCCAACTCGCGGCCGACCATCCGGCGCACCAGATCGTCCTCGGTCAGCCCGGCCAGCGGTTCGCAGGAGATCAGGCGGCCGTCGCGCAGTGTCGTGACCCGCCCGCACAGCTCGAAGATCTCGTCGAGCCGGTGCGAGATGAACAGCACGGCCGCACCCCCGTCGCGCAGCGTCCGCACCACGGAGAAGAGCCGGGCCGTCTCGGCACCGGTGAGCGCGGCCGTCGGCTCGTCCATGATCAGGACCCGGGCGTCGAAGGAGAGAGCCTTGGCGATCTCGACGATCTGCTGGTCCGCGATGGAGAGCCCACGGGCCGGCCGCTCGGGCGCCAGGTCCACGCCGAGCCGGCGCATCAGCTCCGCGGTGGCCCCGTGCATGGCACGGCGGTCGATCCGGCCGAGGCCGCGCCGGGGCTGACGGCCCATGAAGATGTTCTCGGCGATGGACAGATCGGGGAAGAGGGTCGGTTCCTGGTAGATGACGGCGATACCGGCGTCGCGTGCGTCGGCGGGCCCGTGGAAGGCGACCGGCCGGCCGTCGAGCAGCACCTGCCCGCCGTCCGGGCGGTGCACCCCGGCGAGCGTCTTGATGAGGGTGGACTTTCCCGCGCCGTTCTCCCCGGCGAGCGCGTGGACCTCGCCGGGGCACAGGGACAGCGACACCTCGTGCAGGGCGCGTACGGCGCCGAAGGACTTGCTCACGTCTTTCAGTGCCAGGACCGGGCCGGCGGGTGCCGGGGCCGGGCCCTTGGCGGGCTGGTTCATGAGGGCTCCTCAGCGGAGGCACGCACCGGTGGGACGCGGTGCCCCACACACCGTGAAAGGATTCAATGAGGTAGCTGGGAAGCTAGACGGGGAGTGCGGGCACAGTCAATGGGCAGGTGAACACGGCCGTTCGGGACCCGTCCGCCAGGGGCCCGGCAGACCCCGGCGGCCACCGCCCGCGCGAGTGGAGGAGCTGTGACGGTTGCCATGTGAACGCAACCGGCACGCGCCTCAGCCGGTCTGACTCTGCACAGCAACCGTGCCGTTCCGGCACAGCGAACTGTCGATGAACCTCCGCTTGCGCAAACCTCCCGCACCCGACCGAAGGAGTCCACGTGGCATCCCGTGCCCTAGGAACCACCGTGGTCCTCGCCATCACCGTGGCGACCGCCGTGACCACCTTCCCCACCGCCCAGGCGTCGACGCCCGACCGCGCCCCGACCTCCGTGTCGGCGTCCGCGAACAGGGCGGTGCCCGCACCGGCCCCGCGCCGTGACGACTTCAACGGGGACGGCTACCCGGACCTCGCGTTCACCGCGCCGGGTGCCACGGTCGACGGCAAGTCCAAGGCCGGGTACGTGGCCGTGGTGTACGGCTCCAAGAACGGGCCGCAGACCTCCACCAAGCAGGTCTTCACCCAGAACTCGCCCGGCATACCGGACTCCGCCGAGGCCGGCGACGGGTTCGGCGGCTCGATGGTCTCCGCCGACCTCGACAAGGACGGATACAGCGACCTCGTGGTCGGCGCGGGCAACGAGAAGATCGGCACGGCCGGGTCCGCCGGAACACTCACCGTGATCTGGGGCGGCGCGCAGGGCCTGTCCGGCGGCGCGACGCTCCTGAACGGCGACGAACCGTACGACGAGGTCGGCGCCCTGACCGCGGCCGGTGACTTCGACGGCGACGGCGCCATGGACATCGCCACCGTCGGTATGCACAACACCTATGTCCTGTCGGGCCCGTTCAAGCGCGACGGCAGCACCGCGGCCCCCGCCAGGGAGATCCGCGACATGGACGACCTGCGCTACATGGACGTCACCGCGGGCGACTTCGACGGCGACGGCCGCGACGACCTGGCCGGTGTCGTCCACGACGGCGACGAGTACGACGCCCGCCGCATCCTCG
>NZ_ML123045.1:222632-250442 GCF_003846175.1 Streptomyces sp. ADI95-17
CGCCTGCTCTATCCACTGAGCTACGGGGGCCGGGTGTTGGCCTCGGCGGCCTGGTGCCCTGGGGCCGGGCCGGTCGGTGACCTGCCGGGACAAGGATAGGGCTCCGATCGCCTCGTCCTGGTTGCTTCACCTGCGTGGCACGATGTGGAGGTTCGGTGAAGCGAACCGATAATCGCAGGTGGGTGGGATTCGTGCACCGCTTTTGACGCCTCGCGCCCCGGGTGTTGTGCACTCGTTATGCCTGCGCCCCACTCATCCCCTCTGTCCCGACTTCATCCCTGGGAGAGAACCGGCGCGCAGAGGTGGCTATACGCTTCAAAAAGGCGCCAAAATTGGGCATTCTTCGCATGTGGTGACCTTGGACGTACGGCCTCAGCTCATCGACGCACTCTCCGCCCTGCGCGACCGTGTCGCTGCCGTGCGTCTTCCACTCCCGCTCCCGGGGGCCGAGCGCGCCCGGCAGACCCGGAGCGAGCTGCTCGCCCAGCTCGACGACTATCTGCTTCCCCGGCTCAGGGATCCCGAAGCGCCGCTGCTCGCGGTCATCGGCGGGTCGACCGGGGCGGGGAAGTCGACACTGGTCAATTCGCTGGTGGGGCGGCCGGTCAGCGAGGCCGGGGTGCTGCGGCCGACCACCCGGACACCCGTGCTCGTCTGCCATCCGGACGATCACCACTGGTTCGCGGGGGCACGCGTACTGCCGCGGCTGACCAGGGTCTGGCTGCCGCCGGAGGAGTCCGGGGAGCCCGGCCGGTGCGACGACCTCGACGGGCTCGGCGGACTCGACGGGGACGAGGAGGACGGGATCTCGCTGCGGGTCGAGACCTCGCCGGGGCTGCCGCGCGGGCTCGCGCTGCTCGACGCGCCCGACATCGACTCGCTCGTGGTGCGCAACCGGAGGCTGGCCGCCGAGCTGATCTGCGCCGCGGACGTATGGGTGATGGTGACCACGGCCTCCCGGTACGCGGACGCGGTGCCCTGGCATCTGCTGCGTACCGCCAAGCAGTACGACGCGTCGCTCGTCACCGTCCTCGACCGGGTGCCGCACCAGGTGATCGCCGAAGTGTCCCGGCAGTACGGGGCGCTGCTCACGCGGGCCGGGCTCGGCGAGGTGCCGCGCTTCACCATTCCCGAACTGCCCGAATCGGCCGGTGGCGGCAGCGGGCTGCTGCCCACGACCGCCGTCGCCCCGCTGCGGGCCTGGCTCTGCCACCGAGCCCAGGACCCGGCGGCCCGCCAGCAGGCGGTCGGACGTACGGCGGCCGGGGTCATCGACTCGCTGGACGTACGGATGCCCGAGCTGGCCGGGGCCGTCGCGGCCCAGTACGCGGCCGCCGTGCGGCTGACCGGTGTGGTCGAGGACGCGTACCGGGCGGAGGGCGCCCGGGTCCGGCGCAGGCTCCGCAACGGCGGCGTGCTCGCCGGGGACGCCCGGACCAGGTGGCGCGGCTACCCGCAGTACAGCACCTCGGGGGAACTCCTCGAAGCGCTGGTCGAAAGCCTCGCCGCACTCCTGCAGTGCGCCGTGGCCGCCGCCGACGAACAGATCCGCACGACCTGGCAGCGCGAACCCGCGGCCCGGGAGTTCGGCTTCGAGGACGTCGGCCGGGAAGCCGGGGGATGGGGGCCCGCCGAGGACATCCGGGGCCGGATCACCATGGCCGTACGGCGGTGGTGGCGGGTCCTGGAGGAGCTGGCGGAGGAAGAGGTGCGCCGGCTGGAACGCAATGCCGCACCCGATACCGAGACCGTGGCGGCGCTGCTGGCCGCCGCACTGCTCGGGGGCCGCCGCACCCGCGGCGCCGGGGAGCAGCTCGCCGAACGGATCGGCGCCCAGGGCGCGCTGCGGCTGCGCGACAAGGGCGGGGTACTGCTCACCGAATGCCTCGACCGGGTGCTGAACGGCGAGCGCGACCGGCGGCTCGCACCGCTCGACGCGCTCGACGTGGCCCCGGAGCCGCAGGCCGAACTGATCGCCGCGCTGTCCGTACTGCAGAAGGAGAGGTGGCAGCGATGACTGCCGTCACTGACGAGGGGACCGGCCCGGCCGGGAGCCCCGCTTCCCACGAGGACCAGGACGCGGACGGGGTGGTCCTGGTGCCGGAGACCGGGCGGGTGCCGGAGCCGGGCCGGGTGCCGGAGCCGGGCCGGGACTGGAACGACGGGCTCATCGCCCGGCGGGCGGTGGCCAAGGCGGTGGATCCCGAGCCCGAGACCGCCCGGGACGACGACGTACGGCCGCCCCAGGTCGAGGCCTATGTGCCCTCCGGCGGCCCGCTCCGGCCGCGGCTCGACGCGCTGCGCGAACTCGTCGGGCTGTCCCGGGCCCGGCTCGACGGGGACACCCTCGCCGAGGCGGGACGGGTGCTCGACGAGGCGGCGGCCCGGCAGCGGCTCTCCTCCCGGCACACCGTCGTCGCCATCGCCGGGGCCACCGGCAGCGGAAAGTCGATGCTCTTCAACACCCTCGCGGGCGCCCAGATCTCCGAAACCGGACTGCGCAGGCCGACCACCGCCGCCCCCATCGCCTGCTCCTGGACCGACGGCGCCGCCGGACTGCTCGACCGGCTCGCCATTCCGGGGCGGCTCAGGCGCAGGCCGCAGCAGGGCGGCGCGGACACCGACGAGGCCCTCCAGGGACTCGTACTCGTCGACCTGCCAGACCACGACTCGGCGGCGACCGAACACCGGGAACAGGTCGACCGGGTACTGGCGCTGGTCGACGCCGTGATCTGGGTCGTCGACCCGGAGAAGTACGCGGACGCGGCCCTGCACGAGCGCTATCTGCGGCCGCTCGCCGGGCACGCCGAGATCACCTTCGTCGTCCTCAACCAGATCGACCGGCTGCCCGGCGACGCCGCCGACCAGATCCTCGACGACCTGCGCCGGCTGCTCGACGAGGACGGCATGGCACTGGGCGAACACGGCGAACCGGGCGCCACCGTCATGTCCCTGTCCGCGCTCACCGGCGAGGGCGTCGGCGAACTGCGCGAGGTGCTCGGCCGGTTCGTCCAGGAACGGACCGCGGCGGCGCGCAGGCTCTCCGCGGACGTGGACGCCGCCGCGGCCAGGCTCCGCCCGGTGTACGTGGCCGAGGGGCGGCCCGGCCTCGGCGAACAGACCCGCGAGGAGTTCACCGACCGGCTGGCGGAGGCCGTCGGGGCGGCCGCGGCGGGCCAGGCGGCCGAGCGCGAGTGGCGCAGGAACGCCGGACGGGCGTGCGGCACGCCGTGGCTGCGGCTGTGGCGCTGGTACGAGTCGGCCCGGCGGCCCGGAAGCCTGGAGCGCCCGGCGCAGCCCGAGCCCCCGGAGGAGGAGCTCACCGCCCGGCAGCGCGTCGAGCAGGCGGTACGGACGTTGGCGGACGAGGCCGCCGACGGGCTGCCGGGCCCCTGGGCCCAGGCGGTCCGCGAGGCGGCGGTGCACGGCGCGGACGGGCTGCCGGAGGCGCTGGACGCGCTGGTGGAACGGGCCGGCGCGGAGCACACCTCGGGCGGTCCGGCGGTGGTGTCGACGGGCGTGGCCGGGGCCTCCGGGGTGGCGCACAGCGGCCGGGTGGGCGGGAAGCCGCCGCGGCCGAAGTGGTGGCCCGCCGCGGTGCTGGCGCAGGCCGCGATGACGCTGCTGCAGATCTTCGGCGGGCTCTGGCTGGTCGGGCAGATCGTCGGCGTGCTCGAACCGGGCTATCTCACGCCCGCGATGGTGATGCTGACCGGGGTCGTCGGCGGGCCCCTCGTGGAGTGGTCGTGCGCGGCGGCGGCGCGTGGGCCGGCGCGACGGTACGGGCAGGAGGCCGATCGGCAGTTGCGCGAGGCGGCGGCGGCCTGCGGGCGGGCCCGGGTGCTCGATCCCGTGGCCGCGGAGCTGGTGCGGTACCGCGAGGTGCGCGAGAGGTACGCGGCGGTGACGGAGATTTCCACAACCGGCGGGTAGTCCACAGGCCCCGGCAGGATTTCCGCCTTCCCTTCAACCTGGGATCAGTGACCGCGCGGACGCGATCTCTGTTCCGAAGGCCGAAGGGGAGGCGGAGTCATGAACGACACCTTGGTGACACTGGTGGGCAACGCGGCTACGGGCGTGGAGTTCCGGGAGACCGCGACCGGTGGAATGGCGCGATTCCGTTTCGCGGTGACGCCGCGCCGCTGGGACCGCGAGAAACAGCTCTGGACGGACGGGCACACCAGCTTTTACACGGTGTGGGCCTGGCGGACTCTGGCATTGAATCTGTCCGGTTCCGTTTCCGTCGGGGAACCACTGGTCGTGCACGGCAGGCTGAAAGTGCGCGAGGAGGAACGGGAGGGGCAGCGCAGGACGTTCGTGGACATCGAGGCGGTGGCGGTGGGCCACGATCTGACACGGGGGACGGCCGCGTTCCGGCGGGTGCTGAGGGGCGAGCCCGCGCTGACGGCCCGGGCGGGCAGCGCGGAGAGGTCGGGTGCATCGGCACGACCGGAGGGGTTCACCGGCCCGGACGGCCCGGACGGCCCGGACGTCCTGGGTGATCCGGGCGATTCAGGGAAACCGTACGGTTCCGCAACCAAGCGTCCGACAGACCGTCAGAAGGCTGGAAAGAAACTCGCATCGGTGCCGTGACGGACCGGGAGCGAGTTCCGGAAGCGAGTTCGGGGAGCGGGTCGAGGGGAGACCGGGGCGGCCGGAACCGGACCGGCGGGGGGCCGGAAACGGGCTGGGCAGGCGAACGTGAGTGATACCGGCGATAACGATTCCGATTCGGAATGGTTGTACGACGGTATGACGGGGGACTGTTCATCGCTTCGTCCTTAGGATTCCCAGTACTCACGGGGCACTTGAGTCGACTGGCGGGGCAGTCCCCACACGCGCATCAGGCGCGGAGGGTCCCGCCCGGAGGGGAATTCTGTGTTTTCTGCTTCTTCAGCGACCGCTTCGTCGTCCTCGGTGACGACGGCCAATTCTCCACGGCGGCGCGGCATAGCCCGGCTGGCCGCATCGGTGGTGGCATCGGGTCTGGTCATGGCAGGCGCCCTCGTCGGCGCGGGCGGCGCGGTCGCCGACGAGGCGCCGCAGCACCAGGGCGGCGCGGCCGCGGTGCTGGACGGGTTGAAGACCTTCGACCGTGCCGTGCTGCACACCGACGGCCGGGACCAGCAGTTGCCCGCCGGCCTCTTCGAGATGACCGTCGACGGCGGCGGCCAGCTCAAGACGTACTGCATCGACATCCACAACCCCACCCAGGACCAGGCGAAGTACCTGGAGACCCCCTGGAACCAGACCTCGCTCGGCGCCAACAAGAACGCCGGCAAGATCCGCTGGATCCTGGAGCACTCCTACCCGCAGGTCGACGACCTCGCGGCGCTCGCCAAGGAGGCCGGCACCGGCCCGCTCACCGAGAAGACCGCGGCGGCGGGCACCCAGGTCGCCATCTGGCGCTACTCGGACAACGTCGACGTCGAGGCCACCGACGGCCAGGCCGAGAAGCTCGCGGACTGGCTGGAGCACAGCGCCGTCGACCAGGCCGAGCCGAAGGCGTCCCTCGCGCTGGACCCGGCCGCGGTCTCCGGCAAGTCCGGTGAGCGGCTCGGCCCGGTCACCGTCCGCACCAACGCCGGCCAGGTCTCCGTGACCCCGCCGGCCGACGCCGCCAGCGGAGTCAAGGTCACCGACAAGGCCGGCAAGCCCGTCACCGCCGCCGCCAACGGCGCCGAGCTCTACTTCGACGTGCCCGAGGGCACCGCCGACGGCTCCGCCTCGCTGACGGTCCAGGCCACCACCTCGGTGCCGGTCGGCCGGGCGTTCGCCGGTGTCACCAAGAGCCAGACCATGATCCTGGCGGGCTCCAGCGAGACCACGGTCTCCGCGACCGCCACCGGCACCTGGGCGAAGAAGGGCGCGATCCCGGCCGTCACGGCCAAGAAGAACTGCGCCAAGGGCGGCGTCGACGTCACCGCCGCCAACACGGGCGACGAGGCCTTCACCTTCGAGCTGGCCGGTGCGAAGCACACCATCGAGGCCGGCAAGTCCGAGACGGTCACCGTCCCGGTCGCCGAGGACCAGGCGTACGACTTCACGATCACCGGCCCGGGCGGCTTCACCAAGACGTTCAAGGGCGTCCTGGACTGCAAGACCAGCGGCAGCGCCACCGGCGGCACCGACACCCAGACCGGCGGCGACAAGCCGGCCCCGGCCACCTCCGGCGGCAGCACCTCCGGCGGCTCGGGCGACCTCGCCGAGACCGGTGGCTCCAGCGCCACCCCGGTCATCGCGGGCGTCGCGATCGCCCTCGTCGTGGTCGGCGGCGGCGCGGTCTTCCTCCTCCGCAAGCGCAAGGCCCAGCCCTCCGCGCAGTAACCCCGCACCACCCCTCCGCGTACTGACCGCGGAGTGACGTACGACGGGCGGACGGTCACGTCCACCCGATGACGGCCCCGGCACGCAGACGCGTACCGGGGCCGTCGCATGCCCGGGGCGGGGCCGGTGGAACACCGTGCCACGGACCCTGCTCCGGATCACCGGACACGGCCGCAAGGCCGTTCAGCTCTGGTTCAACTGCCGGAAAATAGAAGGCGGTTGAGGTGCGTCCTGGGTGACCATGGTCCTGGAGGCGGGCCACCGAACCTGGGGGGCCGGCCCGCCCTGCGCGCATCGCCACGGCGATGCCGGATGACGAGGGATGTCCGAGTGAACCTTCGAAGAACCATCACCGTCCTGTCCGGTGCGGCCCTGTCGGTCGTCATGCTGGTGACGCCGGTCGGCGCTCAGCCGGCGCAGACCGTCGGAGCCTCGACCACCTACCAGATCAACGCACGGCACGACGGCAGCCTCGTCGACACCGCCGTGGGCGCGCCGCCGCTCAGCCGGAAGTGGTCCCGAGACCTGGGCGGGAACATCTCCTACCCCATCGTGGCCGGCGGGCGCGTCTTCGTCACCGCCACCTCGCCGGACGAGCGCGGCACCGTTCTCCACGCCATCGACGCGGCCACGGGCGAGAACGCCTGGGGGCCCGTCGACCTCGGCGACTCCTCCTGGTGGTCCGCGCTCGCCTACGGGGGCGGCCGGCTCTACGCCCAGAAATACGACGGCGTGCTGACCGCGTTCAACCCGGTCACCGGGGCGAAGATCTGGACCGTCGCGCTGCCCGGGCAGTACTCCTTCACCTCCCCGCCCACCTTCGCCGGCGGCGTGGTGTACACGGGTGGCGCGGGTTCGGGCGGCACCTTGTACGCGGTGAACGCGGCGGACGGCACCGTGCTCTGGACCCAGCCCGTCGCGAACGGGGACAGCAGCTCGCCCGCCGTCACGGCCAACGGGGTCTACGTCTCCTACGCCTGCGAGCAGACGTACGCCTTCGACCCCAAGTCGGGCAACCCGGTCTGGCACCACGAGACGGACTGCTCCGGCGGCGGGGGCCGCACCCCCGTCCTCGCCGACGGCGGTGTCTGGGTCCGCGACGACGCCGGGATGACCCCCTCGGTCCTCAACGCCAGCGACGGGCAGGTCCGCGGCACCTACGAGGTCTCGGGGCGGCCGCCCGCCCCGGCCTTCGACGGCCGCCAGGGCTACTTCGTCGACGACGGTGTCCTCCAGGAGCGGCACAGCCGCACCCTGGCCACCCGCTGGAAGTTCGAGGGCGACGGCCAGATCAGCACGGCACCGATCGTCGTCAACGGCTACGTCTACGTCGGCTCCCGGACCGGCCGGCTGTGGGCGCTCAACGGCGCCACCGGTCAGTCCGTCTGGACCACCGACGTCGGCGCGCCGATCAAAGGCCCCGACGAGCACAACGCGTCCCCGCCGCTGACCGGCCTCGGCGCGGGCGGCGGACTCGTGGTTGTCCCGGCCACCCACCTGCTGGTCGCCTACGGACAGTGAGCAACGGGTGTGGTCGCCGGTCCCGGCGACCACACCCCGGCCCGGCCGCAGGCGGCCCGTCGGTGATCGACAGCGACGACCGGTGACCGGTCGGCTACCGACGGGGGCCGACCGGCCGCCGTCGGGGACGGCGAAGGGGCAGGTCGCGGGTTCCGGGTGATACGGGTTTCCATCCTGGGATGGACGTCAGGCAAGATGGGGTGTATCTGCCCACACATCGATTGCCGGACGGTTTCTCTTGGCTGAGTACATCTACACGATGCGCAAGACGCGCAAGGCGCACGGCGACAAGGTGATCCTTGACGACGTCACGCTGAGCTTCCTGCCCGGAGCGAAGATCGGTGTGGTGGGCCCCAACGGCGCCGGTAAGTCCACGGTGCTGAAGATCATGGCGGGCCTGGAGCAGCCCTCCAACGGCGACGCGTTCCTGTCGCCCGGTTTCAGTGTCGGCATCCTCATGCAGGAGCCGCACCTCGACGAGACCAAGACCGTTCTGGAGAACGTCCAGGACGGCGCCGCCGAGGTCATGGGCAAGCTCAAGCGCTTCAACGAGGTCGCCGAGCTCATGGCGACCGACTACTCCGACGCGCTCATGGACGAGATGGGCAAGCTCCAGGAGGACCTGGACCACGCCAACGCCTGGGACCTGGACGCGCAGCTGGAGCAGGCCATGGACGCGCTGGGCTGCCCGCCCGGCGACTGGCCGGTCGTCAACCTCTCCGGTGGTGAGAAGCGCCGCGTCGCGCTCTGCAAGCTGCTGATCGAGGCCCCCGACCTGCTGCTCCTCGACGAGCCCACCAACCACCTCGACGCCGAGTCGGTCAACTGGCTGGAGCAGCACCTCTCGAAGTACGCCGGCGCCGTCGTCGCCGTCACGCACGACCGGTACTTCCTGAACAACGTCGCCGAGTGGATCCTCGAACTCGACCGCGGCCGCGCCATCCCCTACGAGGGCAACTACTCCACGTACCTCGACAAGAAGGCCGCCCGCCTCAAGGTCGAGGGCCGCAAGGACGAGAAGCGCGCCAAGCGGCTCAAGGAAGAGCTGGAGTGGGTCCGCTCCAACGCCAAGGGCCGGCAGACCAAGTCCAAGGCCCGTCTCGCCCGTTACGAGGAGATGGCGGCCGAGGCGGACAAGATGCGGAAGCTGGACTTCGAGGAGATCCAGATCCCGCCGGGCCCGCGGCTCGGTTCCGTCGTCGTCGAGGTCGAGAACCTCTCGAAGGCCTTCGGCGACAAGGTCCTCATCGACGACCTGTCGTTCACGCTGCCGCGCAACGGCATCGTCGGCGTCATCGGTCCGAACGGCGCGGGCAAGACCACGCTGTTCAAGATGATCCAGGGCCTGGAGACCCCCGACAGCGGCTCGGTCAAGATCGGTGACACGGTCAAGATCTCCTACGTCGACCAGTCCCGCGCCAACATCGACCCGAAGAAGACCCTCTGGGCCGTCGTCTCGGACGAGCTGGACTACATCAACGTCGGCCAGGTCGAGATGCCCTCGCGGGCGTACGTCTCCGCGTTCGGCTTCAAGGGCCCGGACCAGCAGAAGCCGGCCGGGGTCCTCTCCGGTGGTGAGCGCAACCGCCTCAACCTGGCGCTGACGCTCAAGGAGGGCGGCAACCTGCTGCTCCTCGACGAGCCCACCAACGACCTCGACGTCGAGACCCTGTCCTCGCTGGAGAACGCGCTCCTGGAGTTCCCGGGCGCCGCAGTGGTCATCTCCCACGACCGCTGGTTCCTGGACCGCGTCGCCACGCACATCCTGGCGTACGAGGGTGACTCCAAGTGGTACTGGTTCGAGGGCAACTTCGAGTCGTACGAGAAGAACAAGGTCGAGCGGCTCGGCGCGGACGCGGCCCGTCCGCACCGTGCCACGTACAAGAAGCTCACGCGAGGCTGATCGTCTTGGCTCGTCACATCTACAACTGCCCGCTGCGCTGGTCGGACATGGACGCCTTCGGCCATGTGAACAACGTGGTCTTCCTCCGCTACCTGGAGGAGGCGCGGATCGACTTCATGTTCCGGCTGGCGCCGGGGGACGGTTCGCCGTCCTTCGCGGGCGGCTCCGTCGTGGCCCGGCACGAGATCGACTACGTACGGCCGCTGGTCCACCGGCACGAGCCGGTGACCGTCGAGTCGTGGGTCACGAAGATCGGTGCCGCGTCGCTGACGATCGCGTACGAGATCAAGGACCCGGACCAGGTGTACGTCCGGGCCTCGACCGTCGTCGTGCCGTACGACCTGGCCGAGGAGCGGCCCCGGCGGATCTCCGCCGAGGAGAAGCTCTTCCTCCAGCAGTACCTGGCCGAGGAGCCCGCCGCAGCATGACGGTGCCCGTACGGTCGCTGGAGTTCGCCGACACGAGGGAGGCCGCGGATCTCGCGGCCTTCCTCGGCCGGCTGCTCCACTACGACCGGGCCGCCGCGGTGCGGATGCAGGCGGGCGGCGGTGCGCTGGCCGTGTTCGGCAGGCCGCCGTCGTTCGAGGTCCTGGCGATCCGGACGGCGCGGCTGGCCGGACCGGACGACGGCTTCGACGTCACCGTGTCCGCCGGTGAACTCCTCGAATCCCTCGGGGAGTCCACCGAAGCCGGTGCGATCCCGGCACCCGTCACCGGACCGCCCTGGACGGGCGTCCTCCCGCCGCGCGGCGGCTGGCGGGAACAGCCCGGCCTGCCGGGGCCGATGGCCCTGCGCGGCGCCGTGGCCGCCGCCGTGGCCGAATTCCGGGCCCGCGACGAGGAGTTGCCCGAGGAACGCCGTACGCGGGCGGAGCGGGATCTGATCGGCCGCGAGATCTGGTCGCGGACGGTCGGCGACACCCCGCTCCCGCTGCGCGCCGTGCACGCGGCCCAGTCGCTGGGATTCCTCCGCCCGGTACCGGACTTCCCCGTCGCCCTGCTCGCGGCCGGGTCCTGGCTGCGGCTGCGCACCCCGTTCGGTGCCATCGCCCTGCGCGGCCCGGGCAGCGGGCTCGGCACGCTCGCGGTGACGGTGGGCGCGGGCTGAGCGGCCGGCCCGACGCCCTGCCCCGTCCCGGACGGACCGCCCCGGCCTAACCGGTCAGGGCTCTGTCCACCAGCCGGAGTGCGGCCAGGTCCTGGGCGTCCTGTGCCGGGTCGCCCATCCGCAGGGTGAACGTGGCGCTGGTCGCGGCCCGCGCGCCGTCCGGCGTCACCCCGCTCTCGGAGACGATCCCCAGATGGGTTCCGCCGTGGAACCAGATCCCGCCACTGCTCCCCGCCACCGGGCGCCAGGCGATGCCCAGGCCGTAGCGGACCCCGGGCGCCGCACTCCAGTCCTCGGCGACGACCGTCTCCTTCATCGCGGCCAGCTGGGCCGGGCGCAGCAGCCGGCCGCTCATCAGGGCGCGCAGGAAGACGGCGTGGTCGTGGGTGGTGCTGATGACGGAGCCGTCCGCCCCGCCACCGGAGGCCAGCGTCGTGTCGGTCGGCCGGGCGCAGCCGGGGAACCAGGTGTGCGCGGTGGCCGTGGGCTCGGGCACGTACGGGGAGGTTCCCGGTGTGATGGTGTGGCGCAGGCCCAGGGGTTCGATGATCCGGTCGTGGATCTCCTGCGCCCAGGGGTTGCCGGTCACCTGCTCGATGATCTGGCCCGCCACCACGTAGTTGGTGTTGGAGTAGCCCCAGCGCCGTTCCCGGGCGGGGTGTTCGGCGTTCGGTACCCACAGGGGCGGCCGGCTCAGCGCCGCCTTCAGCTGGTCCTCGGGGGCCGTGGTGCGGAAACGCGATCGGCGGTAGCCGTCCGGGGTGAACGCGTCGGCCGAGTCCGGTGAGACGGCGAGATAGTCGTTCAGCCCGCTGGTCTGGCGCAGCAGATTGGCGACCGTGATCCGGCGGCCGTCGTTGCCGTTGCCCCGCACGGCGCCGGGCAGCCACCGCTCGACGGTGTCCGTGAGCGCGAGCCGCCCCTCGCCGGCCAGTTGGAGGGCGAGCGTGGCCGTGAAGGTCTTGGTGTCGCTGCCGATCCGGTAGTAGGCGTCCCAGGGGAGCGGGTGGTGCGGGGCCCGCAGGTCGGCGGATCCGGCGCGGGCCGTCGTCCGGCCGTGGGCGCTCTGCACCTCGGCCAGTACGCCGGTGGCGCCGGTGGCCAGGATCGCGTCCACATCGCTCTGGAGCCGACCGCGGACCCCGGAGGCACGGTGGGGCGCGGTGGCCGCCGCCGCGGGGCCGGACGCTCCGGTGAGCAGGGCCGCTGCCGTGGCCGCCAGGCCCGTACGTCTGCTGATCACCGGTCCTCCCCGGTGCCGGGGCAGGTCAGGTCGGTGCCGGGCAGGGTGCCGTCGCGCAGGTAGTCGTTGACGGCCCCGTCGGCGCAGGGGACGGGGGTGAGGCCGTCGAGGCCGCGTCCGTACACCCCGTGCGAGCGGATGTCGGCCGTCACCAGCCGTGAACCGGTCAGCCGGTGATGCAGGGCCAATGCCCCTTCGTAGGGGACGTTGTTGTCGCGCCGGGCCTGGAGCATCAGCACGGGTACGTCGTTGCCGATCACCGTGGCGGGTTCACGCGATGTGCTCCTCCAGAACGCGCACGGGGCGATCATGCCGTTGACGAGCGGGCCGAAGACGGGCTGGGCGGTGCGGCTGCGCTCCATGTTCTTCCAGTAGGTCTCCGGGTTCTTCGGCCAGCCGCCGGCCGGCCAGCCCCGGTCGCCGCACATGAACAGGGACCCGCCCAGCATGCTGTCCGCCAGCTCGGGCGAGGCGAGCAGTTCGAGCATGGCGGCGAGCTCCGGGCCGGGCTCGACCGGCCGGCCGGCGGCGGCGTCGACCAGGTCGCGCACCGTGCCGGCGAGCGCCGGATCGTACTCCTCGTGCTGGATGAGCTGCCGCAGCACCAGCCGCAGCAACGGCGCGTCGAGCCGGATGCCGGAGACGGTGACCGGGCGCCGCTCCGCTCCGTCGAGCAGCCGCTGAACGTTCGACCGTACGCGGGAGGGTGTCCCGCCGAGCCGGTAGGTGCCGTCGTGCCGTGCGGCCCATCCGGCCCAGGCGTCCAGTGCCTCTTCGAGCGGCTTGCCCGCCCGCTGGAAGAGTTCGTACTGGGTGGCCGTCGGGTCGGTCGAGGAGTCGAGGACGACGCGGTCGGCGCGGCGGGGGAACATCTGGGTGTAGACGGCGCCCAGATCGGCGCCGTACGAGACGCCGTAGTACGAGAGCCTGCGCTCGCCCAGCGCCGCGCGGATCGCGTCCATGTCGCGGGCGACGTTCCTGGACGTGGCGTGCGGGAGGAGCCGGGCGTTGTCGCCGTGCTCCAGGCAGCGGCGTGCGGTGTCGCGGGCGGACCGTACCGACTGCTCGAAGTCCTGGCGGCGGGTCGTGGTCGGGCCGGGCGTGGGCGTCGGGGCGGCGGGGTCGCAGGCGATGGGGGTGGACTCGCCGAGGAAGCGGGGATCGAAGCCGATCAGGTCGTAGCGGCCCGCGACGTCCTTCAACGCGGGGCGCAGCCGGAGGGTGCTGTCCAGCCCGGGGCCGCCCGGGCCCCCCGGGTTGGACAGCAGGATGCCCCGCCGCTCGCCGTGCGCCGGGTCGGCCCTGATGCGGGAGACCGCGATCCGGATCGTCGGGCCGCCGGGGTCGGAGTGGTCGAGGGGGACGGTCACCTTCGTGCACTGCGCACCCGCCTCGTTCAGCTCCCACTGCTGCGGTGAGCAGGGGCCCCAGACGAGCCGCTGGTGGACGGGCGAGGCGGGGGTGGCGGGGGCGGCCGACGCGGGCACGCTGCCCGCGAGTAAGCAGGTCAGGCCCAGGCCGGCGGTGGCCAGTGAGGTGACGCGCATCGTGCTCCTCGGATCAGGTGGATGACTCCCGCACGACGCTAGGCACGTACGCGGCGCGGGAACATCCGGCCACCCGGCCGAAGCGGCCTGGGGCCAGCACCACCGACACCGCCCGTCAGGGCTTGGCGTCGTCCGGCCAGACCCCGATGTGGTCGTGCTCCAGTTCCAGCATCACCCGGTGCTCCATCCCGAGCGTCTCCGTGTAGTCGGCGGGCAGTTGGAGCCGGCCGGCCCGGTCGAGCATCGCGTACTCCCGGGCCACCTGGGACTCCAGGCCCGTCGTGGCGTCGACCTCGGTGCGGCGGAGCACCTCGGAGGACGTACGGCCGTCCCGGATGGCTACCGTGCGGCGGACCTCGGAGGCAACCGCCTGGTCGTGGGTGACGATCACGATGGTGGTGCCCAGCTCCTCGTTGGCACGGCGGAACGCAGCGAAGACCTGCTCGCCGGTGGCCGAGTCGAGCTCGCCGGTCGGTTCGTCGGCGAGCAGCACCGACGGGTTGTTGGCGAGCGCGACCGCGATCGCCACCCGCTGCTGCTGGCCGCCGGAGAGCTGCTGGGGGCGCCGGTCGCGGCAGTCCGCGACCTCCAGGATCTTGAGCAGCTGCTCGGCGCGGGCGGCCCGCTCGGCACCCCGGACCCGGCCCCGGCCGCGCAGCTGCATCGGCAGGGTGACGTTCTGGACGGCGGTGAGGTACGGGAGCAGATTGCGGGCGGTCTGCTGCCAGACGAACCCGACGACGTCCCGCCGGTAGCGGAGCCGTTCCTTCGGCCCCATCGACAGCAGATCGCAGCCCGCGACCTTCGCCGACCCGGCCGTCGGCACGTCCAGGCCCGCCAGGATGTTCATCAGGGTCGATTTGCCGCTGCCCGACGCGCCGACCAGGGCCATCAACTCGCCCTCGGTGACCAGAAGATCCAGGCCCTGGAGCGCCTGCACCTCCACCCCGTCCGCGGAGAAGATGCGGACCAGCCGGTCGCAGGCGATCAGCGCGTCGTGCCCGTACGAGGGCCGGTCGCGGCGCGCGGTGGCGCGCTGTTCGAGTTCGGCGAGTGTGGTGTCGGCCGACGGCGATGTCATCGGGTGTCTCCTGCCCTGAGTTCGGTGTTCGGTCCGCGACGGCCGGCCCACCGGGCCTGGACGGCGGCCACCGCGGCGGTGAGGACGACCACGCCGAGCGCCGGGAGCGTCAGCGACCACGGGTCGGCCCGCAACGGAGCGGTGTCGAGTGCGGTGGAGCCGGGACCGGCGGAGAGCGCGAGGCCCACCAGATCGACGCCGGGTGCCAGCAGCGCGATCGCCGCCCAGCCGACGAACACCCCGCCGACGGCCGCGAGCAGCGCCTGCGGCAGCGCTTCGAGGCCGAGCAGCCGTCTGCCCTGCCGGGAGGGGAGGCCCATGGTCCGCAGCCTGGCCAGCAGGGCGGTGCGCTCCGGCGCGGTCCGCAGCAGCGACAGCAGGACGGCGAGCAGGGCGTAGCCCGCACCGGCCACGATCGCCGCCGCGTAGATGTCCCAGGCGCCCCGTTGCACGGGGGTGTCGTCGAAGGCCTCGCGTTGCTCGGAGCGCAGCCGTACGGAGAAGCCCTTGCCCGCGTCCCGCGCCGCCGCCCGCAGCTCCTTGGCGTCCGGGGAGGCACCGGTGACCAGCAGAGTGGTGGTCTGCCGGCGGGTGAGCGCCGCGGCGTCGACGATCAGGAAGTCGCTGTCGGGGACGGCGGCGGTGCGTGGGACGATGCCCGCCACCCGCACCGTGAGGTCCCCGGCCGCCGTGGTCAGCTCGCGCGGCCGGTCACCGAGCTCCGCGGCGACGGACGGCGAGACGATCACGGGCACCGCCGTACGTCCGGCGGCCCGCAACCGGCCGGCGGGGAACGGGCCGAGGCCCGTCGTACCGGCCAGCCGGGCGTACGCCGCCGGGTCGACGCCCAGCACGGCGGCGTTCTTCATCCGGTTGTTCCCGGCCGGGTCGGCGGGCAGCGGCACGCCGTACACGACCTGGACCGCAGCCACGTCCCGTACGCCGTCCGTCTTCCGCACCCGCTGGATCAGGCTGCCCGGCAGCGGCACGGAGTCCAGGACGCCGCTGATCCGGGCGTCCGCACCGATCGTGTGCACCGCCGCCCGGTCCCGCGCGTCCGCGACCCCGGCGAGCACCGAGCCGCCGAACGCCGCCGTGGTCAGCGCGAGCAGCAGCGCCAGCAGCGGCAGGGTGCCGCCCGCCGAGCCCCGCCCGGCCCGCGCCAGCGACAGGAAGCCGACCGCGCCGCGCCGCCGGGCGACGGCGCGCGAGGCGAGCCGCAGCGGCAGCGGAAGGAGCCGTACCAGGACCAGGGCGGCGATCAGCCCGACGAGCACGGGGGCGGCGCTGACCAGCAGGTCGCTTCCGCCGTCGCCCCCCGTACCGCGTCGGCGCAGGCCGGCTACCGCGCCGACGGCCAGCACCAGCACGGTGAGTTCGGCGACCGTGCGGCGCCGCGACGGGCGGGCGTCCATCAGGTCCTCGCGGGCCCCGGGCAGTTGGGGCTTGCGGTGCGGCAGCACCGAGCCCAGCGGCAGGGCCACGCAGACCAGCGCGGCGACGGCGGCCGGCCCGACGACGGAGGGCCACAGCCGGGCCCGGTCGAAGAGCGGCACGGCGATCAGCAGACCCAGCGCCGCCGCGGGCACCGCGATCACCGCGGTCTCGGCGAACAGCCGGCCGCCGATCCCGCGCAGCGATCCGCCGCGCGCCCGCAGCAGCGCCAGCTCGGCGCGGCGTCGCCCGCCGATCAGCCCGACGGTCATCAGCAGTACGACGGCGGCGACGGCCCCGATGCCCACGGCGGCCACCGTGACCACCGGGCCGATCGCCGAACGCAGGGATTCGTACCCGGTGAGGATCTTGTCCAGGTCGGTCGTGAACGAGGAGTTGTCACCGGCCACCCCGCGCAGCCGCACCAGCCCCGGCCCGCCCTCCAGCGAGGCGATCGACGCGCGCAGCCCCGCCACGTCGGGCGCGGTGAGACGGGAGGCGTCCGGTGCGAACTGCCAGAACGACTCCGGCTCGCCCGCAGTGGCGAGCAGCGCGGGCCCGGCGTCCGGCGGCAGCAGAACGGCCGCGGTCCAGTAGGAACGCGGCGGGTACAGTCCCGGCTGGGGGACCAGGGCCGGGGTCCGGAGCAGCGGATGGGCCGACCAGTAGGCGGACCGGGGCTGCTTCGGGGCGACGATGCCGGTGATCCGTACGGCCAGCCGCTTCCCGCTCTGCGTGGGGACGGAGATCACCGAACCGGGACCGGCCTTCAGGGCCTTCGCCGTCTCCTCGGTGACCGCGCCCTCCACCTCGGGCGTCTCCTCGGTGACCTCGCCGCGCGTGGCGGGCCACCTCCCGGCGCGCAGGGTGGCGTGGTCCGGGAGGGCGGACAGCGTGGAGTAGATCAGCTGGGGGTCGACGAGGTCCGGCCGGGCCAGCCAGCGGTCCGGCGCGGCGATCGGCCTGCCGGTGCGGAAGCCGTACGCGGACTCGGCGCTGCCGGGCACCACCAGAGAGGGCAGCAAGGTCCGTGCCCTGTCGTGGACGGACGCCAGCGCCGCCTCACGGACGGCCGCCGCCCGCTCCGCCGGGAGCATCTGCAGCTCGGGCTCCGGCGCGGTCAGCTCCAGCACACTGTGCCCGGGGTCCGCGACGGCGACATCGTGGCGCACGCCCTCGTTCTCGTACCGCTCGACGGCGCGCGGGAAGGCGGCCGCGAGGAACGACGTCAGCAGCACCAGCAGCCCCAGCGCCCAGGCCGTGCCGGGTGCGGTGCGCAGCCGGGTACGGACCCAGGGGGCACCGGCGGGGGTGCCACTGTCTCGAACGGAACGCGGAGTCATGTCAGTTGTCCCCCTGGACGCGCAGCGAGGCCGCGGGGTCGGCACCGCGCAGAGCGAGGGACACGACGATGACCAGCGGCAGCGCGGCGACGCCCGCCAGCAGTGCCGCGATCTGCCCGGCCGGCAGTTGCACCAGCACCCCGGGCACCGGCGCGGTGGCCTGCCCGGTCAGTACGACGAGCGGTACGACGGCGCGGTTCAGCACCGCCCCGAGCACGGTCCCGACCAGCAGCGCGATCGCGATCAGCACGCCCTGTTCGCCGGCGATCATCCTGGTCAGCCTGCGGCGCGGGGTGCCCAGCGCGCGCAGGACGGCGAACTCGGCGGCCCGCTCCCGCTGCGCGCCGACGGCGCTCACCGCGAAGCCGACCGCCGCCAGGGCCGCGGCGACCACCGCGACCGCGGGCAGCGCGGACTGCGGCCCGGCGCCCAGCGGATCGCCGACCAGCTCCCGCGCGATCTCGTCCCGCACCAGGACCTGCGCCGGATCGGTGTCCGGCTGCGCCCGCAGCGTGGCGGCGGCCTTCGCGGCCTGACCGGGGGCGGTGCTCAGCCACCATTCGTTGGCGGTGAGCACGGCGCCCGGACGCTGCGCGAAGACCTGGCCGACGGCCCTGAAGTCGAGCAGCAGGGCCCCGCCGTCGCGGTCCTGGCCGGCCCCGGCGGAGCCGTCCGGGCCCGCGCCGGTGGTCGGCAGCCGGCGCACCGCGTCCACGATCTTCACCCGGACCGTCTCACCGGCCAGCGTGACATCGACGTGCTGCCCCTTCTTCGCCCCGGCGGCCTTCAGATACGCGTCGGTGGCGATGGCCTTCGGCATCGGCGCCTTCGGGCGGGGCGCGTCGACCCGCACGGTGAACGCGGGTGTCCAGTCCCAGGTGTTGGGGGCGGAACCGGTCTCGTACGTGAAGGCCAGCGGGCTCTTCGCGGAGGCCGTGGTGTCCACCGGACCGCCGGCTTCCGCCTCGGCGCCGGATCCGGAACCGGTCAACTCGGCGTTCCAGCCGAAGCCTTCGGGGACCGGGACCGGCCGCTCGGTGCCGTCGGACGTCACGGTCCGCAGGGCGCCGACGTCGAGCCGGTACGACGTGCTCGGCCCGGTCGGCCGGTTGCCGTTCAGCTCGAAGCCGGTCACGGCCAGGTCGCCCGCGGCCGCCACCGCGAAGGTGAACGGATGCGCCTTGCCGTCGGTGGGCACGGTCCCGGCCGACACCCGGTAGGGCAGGCCGTAACGGTCCTCCAGCAGCACGGTGAGCACCGGGTCCTCGCCCTGCCGTCCGTGCGCCCCGGCCGCCGTGATCCGTACGTCGAACATGAGCCGCTCGCTCTTCCGCGGCAGCACCAGCCCGGCCCGTGCGGTGTCCGGCCGGCCGAGCGGGTCGAACAGCCGCTCCCGCGGCCGGTCGCCGAGATCGTCGCGGATCAGCATCCGCTCGGTGGCGTGAGCGGTGTCCAGGGCCAGGACCGAGGCGGTCCGGTTGCCCGAGAGTTCGGTGGTGGCACGGAACGCAGGCGCCGCGTCCCGTACGCCCGGCAGCCGCGCGTACCCGCCCGACTTCACCGGATCGTCCTCGACGCCGGTGATCACGCGCAGCGACGCACCGGCCCTGAAGTCCGCCTGGTCGCCCTGCGAACGGTCCCAGGAGGCGCGCTGCCCGACGGCCAGCATGCCCATCGCCACCGCGAGGACCAGCAGCAGCACGGGCCCGGCGTTGCGCAGCGGGCGCCGGCTGAACTGCCAGCCGGACAGGGCCGCGATCAGCCCCCGGCCGCCCGACGCGCCGCGCTCCGCGAGCCGGGCCGCGGGCGGCAGCAGCCGCAGCGTCAGCACGGTGCCCGCGAGCAGCAGCAGCGCGGGCGCCGCGACCAGCAGCGGATCGATGCCGAGCCGCCCCTGCCGGTCCCCGCTCAGCACACCGCCGCCGACCCCCGTGGCCCGCCGGTCGAGCTGCCAGTACGCCACCGCCGCGATCACCAGCAGGCCGAGGTCGGCACCCGCCCGCAGCGGCGCGGGCAGCGTCCCGGCCCGGCCCGCCCGACGCTCCGCGGCACCCGCCGCCAGCGCGGGCGCCACGACGGCCAGCGCGCAGCAGAGCGCGGTGACGACGGCGACCAGCCAGACGGTGACGGTGGCGCCGCCGTCGACCCGCAGTCCGATCCGGGACAGTGCGCCGCGCGTCGCGAGCAGCCGGGTCAGCGGCCCGGCGAGCAGCGGGGCGATCAGCGCGGCGGGCAGCGCCAGCAGTAGCGCCTCGATCGCGGCGAGCGCCGTGATACGGCCGCGCGATCCGCCCCGGGCCCGCAGCAGCCGGGTCTCCCCGTCGCGCTCGCTGCTCAGCAGCCGGGCCACCAGCAGCAGCGCGTACCCGGCGAGCAGCACCAGCTGGACGGCGACGATCATCATCGTGGAGCGGGAGACCAGCAGCGCCCGGTCGATCTGCTCCAGCACCCGGGGGAGCGAAGTCCGCGCGGTGGCACCGCTCTTGAACTCGGGGGCGGCCAGCAGCGCCTTCGGAGCGGCGGTGGCGGCGTCGTGCAGCGCGTCGATGCGACCGGTGGTGACCGTGCGGAAGTCGGCCGCCGCCAGCCAGGACATCGTCCCGGAACTGACCCGTCCGGATCCTGCCGCGGCAGGATCGGTGAGCAGCGGACCGTAGGTGGTGAAGGCGACCTTGCGGATGCCGCGCCCGCCGAGCTCGTCCAACTGCCAGTACGGATCGGCCGGGTCGGACACCTCGTACACGCCCGTGACCAGGATCCGCAGCGGCTTGTCGGTCAGCCGGTCCGTGACGGTGAGCCGGGCACCGGGCTTCAGCTTCAGCGCCTCGGCGGCGGTCCGCGGCAGCGCCACCTGGACGGGACCGCCCGGCTTCCCGCCGCCCGCCGCCGGCATCCGGCCCGCAGCGATCCGGACACGGCTGCGGTCCAGCGAGGCGAAGTGGGTGAGATCGGGCTCGCCGTCGGCGGCCCGTGGGTCACGCGGCAGCGCGTACGCCCCCGATGTCTCCATCGTCCGGACGGTCACCGGAAGCCCGCCGAAGGTCTCGCGGGCCGCCTTCCGGGCGACCGCGTCGGCCGCCTCCCGCTGCGCGGGCGCCACCTGCGAGGACATCACGAGGGAGGAGTCGGCCGCGGAACGGTGGGTGAGGGCGTTGCGGAGCGCCGCGTCACCGACCGAACCGGAGAAGGCGGTCAGCGCGGCCAGCACCGAGGTGGTCAGCAGAACGGCGAGCACAGCCGCGGAGAGCAGGAGCCGGTGGGCCCGTACCCGGAGAAAGACGAATCCCGTCACTCACGCCCCCCTGGGCCCTAAAAACACACACGCCCCCCGGCGTTCCACAGATGCTTTCAAGGCGCATGTGCTCTTGGAAACCGCTTGCGTGAGTACTTGATGCGATTGTGACCGTTTATCGGTGACGGAAGACCGAATTCCGCGCCCGGGGAAGAACCGCAGGTGACGGGCGTCAGCCCTGGGTGTTCACCATCGAGGCGGCCGCGTAGGTCAGGTAGTCCCACAGCTGACGTTCGTGCTCCGGCGCCAGCCCGAGTTCGTCGAGGGCCACCCGCATATGGCTCAGCCAGGCGTCGTGCGCCGCCCGGTCCACCCGGAACGGGACGTGCCGCATCCGCAGCCGGGGGTGCCCACGCAGCTCGCCGTAGGTACGGGGCCCGCCCCAGTACTGCATCAGGAACAGCGCGAACCGCTCCTCGGCCGGGCCCAGATCCTCCTCCGGGTACATCGGCCGGAGCAGCGGGTCCTCGGCGACCCCCTGGTAGAAGCGGTGCACCAGGCGCCGGAAGGTCTCCTCGCCGCCGACCTGCTCGTAGAAGGTCTGCTCCTGAAGCGTGTCGCGCCGATTCTCTGTCACCCGTCCATCGTCGCAGACGCACCGGCCGAGGTCCGGAGGCCTAGGCCTTCCCACCGAGCCGGCCTTTCCACCGGACCGCCGCCCGGCCCGGGTTCCTGGCCCCCCGGCCCCCGGCGCAGGAAGGTGGAGGTATGGACGCGCACACCGACCGGTTCGCCGCGGCCGCCGCCGAGGAGCGGTGGGCGATGGTGCGGTCCATCGTGGCCGGCGGGGCGCTGGGCGATCCCGGCTGGCGGGCCGCCTTCGAGGAGGTGCCGCGGCACCTGTTCGTCCCGTACTACTTCGTGGGCGGCGGATACGAGCGGCTGTGGTGCGAGGACCCCGACCCGGACCGGCTGGCCCGGTGGCTGCACGGGGCGTACGCGGACGGGCCGCTGGCCACCCGGATCCGGGACGGCGAACTGATCTCGTCGAGCAGCCAGCCGTCACTGATGGCCCGGATGCTCGAAGAGCTGGACATACAGGAGGGACACCGGGTCCTGGAGATCGGCGCGGGCAGCGGCTACAACGCGGCGCTGCTCGCCCACCGCCTCGGCGACGACGCCGTGACCACCGTCGACCTCGACCCGGAGATCACCGAGTCGGCCCGCCGGCACCTGGCCGCGGCCGGCTACCACCCGGCGGTGATCACCGGGGACGGGGCCCGGGGCTGGCCCCGGCGCGGCCCGTACGACCGGATCATCGCGACCTGCACCCTGCCGTGCGTACCGCAGCCGTGGCTGGAGCAGTGCGTGCCGGGTGCCCGGATCCTCGCCCCGTTCGCCACCGGACTGATCGCGCTGCGGGTACGGGAAGCGGCGCACGGGAAGTACGCCGAGGGCCGCTTCCTGCACACGGCCGCCTACTTCGTACCGCTGCGCGGCGCTCCGGTGCGGCCCGTCCGGCGCCCGCACACCCGCGCGGTGCCGAGGCGGGTCAGCGAGAACGACCTCTTCCGGTTCCTGCTGGAGCTGACCGAGGGCTCCCTCGACCCGCGCGAGGCCCTCTCCCTCTGGCAGCGCGAGAAGCGCCCCGAGCGGGAGAGGTTCGGCATCACGGTCAGGGACGGGCGGCAGTGGGCCTGGCTGGACGACCCCGAAGGACCGTACGCCTGGCCACTGCCGACCGTGTGACGCGTGTGGCGCATGCGATGCATGCGACGTGTGCGATGCCTGTGACGCGGATCAGTCGCGGCGGATCGTGATCGTCGTCCACGCCCCGACGTGCACCTTGTCGCCGTCCTGGAGCGGTACGGGGACATAGGGCTGGATCGGGTCCTCGGCGCCGTTGAGCGTGGTGCCGTTGGTGGAGTTCTGGTCGACCACGGCCCAGCTGCCGTCGGGCTGCTGCACCAGCACCGCGTGCTGGTGCGAGACGCCCGGATCCTCCGGCGGCACGGACAGATCGATGTCGGGGGACTCGCCGGTGCTGTGCCTGCGGCGGCCGACCGTGATCTGGTTGCCGGCCAGCGGAAGCTGCTGCTCCGGGGAGTACGCGGGCAGGTTCAGCCCGGTCGCCTCGGGGCCGCTGCGCTGCATCATCGCCAGGAAGTAGTCCCGGTCCGGGGCGATGACCACGGTCCAGCTCGCGGGCGGCTGGTTCTGGCTCTGCCCCGGGAACGGCGGCTGCTGCTCCGGGGTCGCCTGCTGCGGGCCCTGGGTGCGGGACGGCGGCGACAGCATCCAGTCGTCGTCGGCGCTCTGCGGGCCCTGCTGGTGCTGCGGCGGGGCGGGCGGCTGAGGGGCCGGCGGACCGGGCTGCTGGAACGCCGGCGGCGCCGACTGCTGCTGGAACGGCGACGGCGCGGACTGCTGCTGGAACGGCGCGGGCGGTGCGGGCGGGGCCGACTGCTGCTGGAAGGACGGCGGCGGCGGGCCCTGCTGCTGGAACGGCGGCGGGGGCGACTGCGGACCCGGGCCGGGAGGGGGCGGCGACTGCGGACCCGGGCCGGGAGGGAGCGGCGACTGCGGGCCGGGTCCGGGGGGCGGCGGCGACTGCGGGCCGGGTCCGGGGGCCGGGGGACCGGGCCGGTTGCCCTGCTCGGCGGAGAGCGGCTCGGCCGGGCGGTTCATCTGCGAGGGCCGCGAGCCCTGGTAGTCGAACGGGTCGCGCGGCTGCTGCGGCGCGGCCGGCGGCTGCTGGGCCTGGAAGCCGGGCGGCAGGTTCAGCCCGGGCGGCGGGCCCGGAACGCCGTGGGCCGGGGCCAGCGGCGTGTACGACGTCGCGGTGTTCGTGAGGAAGTTCCAGCGGCACTCCTCGCAGAACGGCGCCATCGCCTCACGCGGCGTGCGGCACTGCGGGCAGAGCTCCGCGGCCTGGGTCGCGTCGGAACCGGGGCCCGGCGGGTAGCCGTAACCGGGGGCGGGCGGCGGAGGCGGCGGTGGGGGGACCGCGCCCGCAGGCGCGCCCGCGCCGGTCATGCGATGGCCGCAGACCTCGCACCAGTCATCGGAACCCGACTGGTGTCCGTTCGGGCAGGTCGGCATGTCGGCGCTTCCCCCTCTCCTGGGCCGGCCCCGGGGCCGGCGTATTTTTCTGCTCTTCGCCTCCCGGTGGATCATTCCGGCCGGGCGGCTCGACTGCGTGGCTCTGTGCCTGATGTTTGCTGTTTGTTGAACGGTTCTACTTCTTGACGCGAACCGTCTTGGTCGAGCGCGTTTCGAGTGTCATCTCGTCGGCGTCCGCGACCTTTGCCTTCAGTCGCACAGTACCGGTCGCCGCGTCCACGACGTCCACCACCTTCGAAAGCAGTTTCGCAGTGTCCTCGTTCCCGGAGACCGCCGCCAGCTGCACCGCGCGGCCCAGTTTCGCGGTCGCGCCGTCGAAGTCGCCCGACTTGCGGGCATCGAGCCCCTGCTGGATGACCTGGGCCAGCTCCACCTGGCCGGTGTAGTGCGCGACCTGCGGATTGATCGAGGTGGAGGCCACCATGTCCTCGGTCCACACGGCCCGGACCAGGCCCTGCGAGAGGGTCTGCGGAGCCCCGCCGGACGGATCGGGAAGGATCAGCGAGACCCGGGACGCCAGCATTTCCTGGCCGATTCCGGCCTGCGGAACGGTCACGCACACGTGGTAGTCGCGGGACTCGTCGCCCCAGGAACCCGTGGGATAGTCCCCGGCGCGGGGACCCGCCTCGGTGCGCCGGCCGGTCAGATCGACGACCGTCGGTGCGACCTGTTTCACAAACTTGATCTCGACCCCGACGGGCGTCCAGAGCCGCAGCGCCACGTCCGCGACCTCCTTGCCCATCGCGTTCTCCATCATCCGCGTGAAGTCGGCGGCCAGCCCCGCGGGGTCGGCGACGATGTCCGCCGTGCCGAGCAGCGCGGAGGCGATCGCTGTGACCTCTTTCACCTCCCAGTCGGTGCCGACGCCGCGGGCGTCACAGGTGAAGCGGCCGGCGCAGGATTCGAGCGCGGCCCGCAGATCCTCCGGAGCCTCGTGCTCGTTGCGGCCGTCGGTCAGCAGGATGCCGTGCCGGATCTGCACATCGGCCGCGCCGAGCAGCCGGTCAGTCAGCCGCAGCCAGGTGCCGATCGCCGTACCGCCACCGGCGCTGAGCGCCCGCAGGGCACCCTTGGCCTGGGCCCTGGTCTGCGCGTCGGCCACGGCGAGCCTGCCGTTGCCCGGGTAGACCTCCTTGGCGACGTGCGTGCCGCCGACGACGGCGAACGAGGTGCCGTCGCGCAGGGTGTCGATGGCCGCGGCCGTCGCGTCGCGGGCGTTGCGCATCTTCGTCGGCGGATAGTCCATCGAACCGGAGCAGTCGACCATGATCACCACGGCGGCGTTCGGCGCCTGCCCGGGAACGTGCGCGGGCGACGTGACCGCACCGGACAGCGGGACGCCGCCGGTGGTGCCGCCCCCGGTCGAGGTGACCGTGACGATCGCGTTGACCTCGCGACCGCCCTCCGGCAGATATTCGTTCTGGTACACCTCGACGGAGAACTGCGGCACGTTCGACTTGGAGAAGTTGGCCATCTGGTCGGCTCCTTGGGACTCCAGGTGTCGGATGAAGACAGCTGTGAGGGAGGAAAAACGGACGAAGGCAGCGGTGACGGACTGGGCGTTCGGAACTGGAATCAAGCGTTACGGAACGGGACTCACGCGGTACCGCAGGCCGATCCTGCCCCCTGGGGCTCCACGGCGAACGGCAGCAGAGCCACTGTTACGTTGTCGTGGCCCCCGCCGTCGAGCGCATGACCCACCAGCACCTGGGCGCCGTGCAACGGCCGTTGATGCGCGTCGGCCGGCACCGCTGCGGCCATCTCGGCCGCCGACTCCGCGTAGTTCCACAGGCCGTCCGTGCAGACGACCACCAGACCGGGCCGGTCCGGCTTGAAGGACACGGTGTGCGGTTCCAGGTCGTACGCGTCGGCGCCGAGCCACCCCGTGATGGCGTGGGCCCGCTCGTCCGCGTATGCCTCCGCCTCGTTCATCAGGCCCGCCGCCACCATCTGCGCGGCCCAGGAGTCGTCCTCGGTCAGCCGGGCGGGCGGGTTGGTGCGGTCGTCGGGCACCCAGTAGACGCGGCTGTCGCCGACCCAGCCGACGATCAGCAGACCGCCCGCCATGATCGAGCCGACCAGGGTGCACGCCGGGGCGTTCTGATGGCGGTGCCGGTCGTGCTCCCTGGCCCGGGCGGGCTCCTGGGCCAGCGCGTTGACCGCCTCGGCGGCCGCGAGGATCGCCTCGTGCATCGCCTGCTGCGGGTGGGTGCCGCGCGGCAGCGACTCCAGGAGCGCCTCGTTGGCCGCGCTCGCGGCGGCCGCCGACGCCTCGTCCGGGCGGCTGGCCGACGAGACACCGTCGCAGACGATCGCGACGACGGCCGGTGAACCGTCGGGCAGGGCGGTGGTCGACACCGCGAACGAGTCCTCGTTGCGGTGATGGCGCAGACCCCGGTCGCTGACGGCGGCCACCGAACCGAGCTCCTGCTCCATGTGGTCGCGCTCGCGCGGCTGGGCATGACCGCAGTTCTCGCAGTAGCCGTCGGTGTCGACACTGCCCGCCCGGCAGGCCACACAGCGCTTGGCTCCGGCCGGCGGGGTGGCCGCCACCGGATCCACGGCGGGGGTACGGGGGTCGGGCGCGGCCGCCGGGGCGGACGCGTCGGCCGACGGCGTACCGGCCGGCGCGGGCGCGGCCAGCTCGAAGTCGTCCGACTCGTCCGACTCGTCCGATCCGGCCGGTCCGTCCGACTCACCGGGTCCACCCGGCTCGGCCCGCCGGTCGAAGCGGACCTCCGCCTCGCCGCCCGCCGGCGCGGTCATGGCGATCGTCGGATGGTCCTGGGGAACGGCGGGCACGGCCGACAGGTCGTACCCGCACGCACCGCAGAACAGGTCCCCCCGCTCCAGCGGCTCCTCGCAGCCGGGGCACTTCGACAGGGCCGTCTCCTGGGGCTTCTGCGACATTTTCACACCCACGTCCGGGGGCGGAAACGGTTGGCCCGCTCCACCAGTTCGATCCTCTCATCGCCGGGCTCCGCAAGCCTGGCGAGCATCCGGTACGAACGTTCGAGCCCGAAGCGCAGGCCCCGTTCGTCCAGGTCACTGCCGAGCAGCGTTCTCGGCCCGGGTGCCCCGGCGAACGGTCGCGCCGTGGGGCTACCGGAGAGTACCCAGTCGAGCGCCGTGCCCAGCACCTCGGTCGACAGCTGCTCCCGGCGCACCGCGTCCAGACCGAAACCGGCCAGCCCCGAGACCTGGGCCGAGGCCGCCATCAGATCGGTGATCAGCGGCTCGTCCGGGGCCCGACCGCGCAGCCGGGCACGCACCGCGGCCACCCGGGCCGCCGTGTAATGGATCGACGCCTCCGGCACCGACTCCAGCGCCCGCACGGCCCCGGCCCGGTCCCCGGCGGCGAGCTGCACCCGGGCCAGCCCGAAGGCGGCGCTGACGAAGCTCGGGTCGGTCGTCCACACCAGCCGGTAGTACTCGGCGGCGTTGTCCAGCTGGCCCAGCACCTCCGCGCAGATCCCCAGCGCCAGCTTGGGCGCCGGCTCGCCGGGGAACGCGTCGTACACCGCGTCGAAGGACAGCGCCGCGCTCTCGTTGTCACCGGTCACCAGCGAGGTGATGCCGCGGTACCAGACGACCCGCCAGTCGTCCGGGTGCCGGCCCTCCAGCGCCGTCAGGGTCTGCCCGGCCGCATCGAGGTCGTTCAGCTCCAGCCGGGCACGCAGCTCGCGCAGCCGGGTCTCCAGCGAGGCCGCCGGTACCGTGCCCAGCGCGGCGACCAGCTCGGACGGGGCGGTGGTCATCAGACCCGCGAGGAAACCCGCGTTGGGGTCGCTCGCGTCGACCCGGGGCACCGGCAGCGCCAGTGAGGTGGACCGTACGTCGAGCCTGGACAGCCGGGGGACACCCGGGGCGGGGGAGGGCACCGGCGCACCGGGGGCGGCGGCCGGGACACGGGGCGCCGGAATCGCGGCCTGCGTCTGCGCGTACCCC
>NZ_ML123045.1:250671-294410 GCF_003846175.1 Streptomyces sp. ADI95-17
CGTCAGCGGCGCCGCGGTCCGGGGCCCCGTGCCGGCCCCGCCGCGCCGCCCGGAGCGGCCGGCCCGGCCCCCCAGCTGCGACGCGTCGCCCATCAGCTCCGGGAACAACTCCGTGTCGATGACCCGCACTTCCGTGCCGAACAGCGTCGAGAGCGCCGGGCGCGGCCGCCCCGTCTGGAGCGACACCACCTCGCGCAGCACACCCGTCAGCTGCTCAGCCATCTCCGCCGCCGAGGCGAACCGCCGCGCCGGATCCGGGTCGGTGGCCCGCACCAGCAGCCGGTAGAACGACTCGTAGGTCCGGAACACCTCGATGTTGTCCGGGTCGGGCAGCGAGTCCACGAAGACGTTGGTGTAGCCCTGGAAGTCGAAGGTGAGCACCGCGAGTGTCCGCGCGACCGTGTACAGATCGGAGGCGACCGACGGGCCGATCTCCGCGACCTCCGGCGCCTGGTACCCCACCGTGCCGTAGATGGCCGACTCGTCGTCGTCCATCCGCCGGACGGCGCCCATGTCGATCAGCTTCAGCTGGTCCTCGGTCTGGATCGCGTTGTCGACCTTGAAGTCGCAGTAGAGCAGGTTGCGGCTGTGCAGATGGCCGAGCGCCTCCAGCGCCTCGATGCCGTACGCGCACGCCTGCTCGACCGGCAGCGGATCGCGCTTCCCGGCGGCGGTGCGGCGCTCGTTGGCGATGTCCTTGAGCGCCTTGCCGCCGACGTACTCCATCACGATGTAGCCGTCGAGCGAGCCGGTGCGCTGGTCGAGGTGCTCGACGAAGTTGTAGATCCGGACGATGTTGGAGTGCTCGATCTCGGCGAGGAAGCGCCGCTCGGAGATCGCGGCCTCCATGGCGTCCTGGTCACCGGTGTCGAGCAGACCCTTGAGGACCACCCAGCGGTCCGAGACCGCACGGTCGACCGCGAGATAGACCCAGCCGAGCCCGCCGTGCGCCAGACAGCCGGCCACCTCGTACTGGCCGTGGACGATGTCGCCCCCGTGGAGCTTGGGCACGAAGGAGTAGGGGTGGCCGCACTTGGTGCAGAACCCCTCCGTGCGGCCCACCCGGTCACCGCGCGACCGGCCCACCGGCGCCCCGCAGTCGGAACGCGAACAGAAACGCTTCCGCTCCGGCACCTCCGGGTTCTCCATCACCGCCGAGCGCGGGTCGGGACGCGGCACGTCCGGCACCTCGACCAGGCCCACGCCCAGCCTGCCCCGGGCGGACGCGCCCGAGGACGAACCGGAGGAACGGACCGAGACCGAGGGGGAGGTGGCGGCGCCGGACAGCGACCGCGAGAGCCGCCCCGACACCGAACGCCGCGAGGTCGACGAGCGGGAGGAGCGGGACGAACGCGAGGACGCCCGGGACGAGGACCGCGAACTGCTGTTGCTGCCCCGGCTGTTCGCACCGCCGCCCGCGATCCCGGTGGCCGGCGAGCTCACCATCCCGTTCGGCGAGACGACCGGAGCCAGACCGCAGGTGTCGCAGTACAGCTCACCGCCGCCCATGTCCTCGTAACTGCCCTCGCACGCGGGGCGCTGGCACTGCGTACTCATGGTCGGTCCCCCTGATCGCCCCGCCGCCGCAGCGGCCCTGCCACCTTGCACACGTCTGTGGTCATCGCCGGTCCTCCGGCCCCGGCGCCCGGCGCTGGGACAGCAGCTCGGCCGCCGCCTCCTGGTAGCGCAGCACCGCCTGCCCGGCGACCCGCAGATCGCAGGGCGCGCTCCACAGCATCCGGCGCGCCGCGTCGTACCGCTCGATCAGCAGCGGATCCTCGGCCAGCCCGTGCCGGGCGACCTTCGCCCTGTACGCGTCGAGCCTGCCGCGCAGCTCCGCCCGCACGGCCAGCGGGGCCGTGACCGCGGTCAACGACTCACGGGCCCGCAGCAGTTCCTCCTCCGCCTCCCGCTCCAGGGTCTCCAGGAGCGGGGACAGCCGGTGCCACTGGGCGTGCCTGCGGTACTCCGAGGCGGCGGCCAGCCGCTCCTGGAGAACCGTCGCGGGGCCGCTGACCGCGGGCACCTCGGAGGCCGCGATCTTCGCCAGCACCTCGCCGCGCGCCGACCGGGCCTCGGTCAGGGTGCGGTCCGCGCGGGAGAGCACGTCGCGCAGCTGGACCAGGCGCTGCTCGGCGTCCTGCCGGACCGCGAGCACCGCCTCGATCTCGCGGCGTACGTCGTCCAGGGCGCGGGCCGCCCGGTCGTAGCGAGCCGTGTCGGGGCGACCGCCGCCCGGCGCCGAACTGCCGGGCCCCGGCAGCCAGAACGCCAGGGGATCGGAGATCACCTGTACCCGCAGCGTGGTCAGCTCGTGCGTGATCGCCTCCAGATCGTCACCCGCCGGGTGCTCACCGGGCCGCACCCCCACGGAGTGCGCAAGCGAACGGGTGCGGTGCAGCTCGGCGGCGAGCAGATCTATCCGGGCGGGCAGCGCGGACCACACGGAGTCGGAGGCCACGACCATGTCCAGCGAGCGGGCGTACAGCTCGTTCATCCGGGCGACCAGCTCCTCCAGCGTGAACCGCTCGGAGAGCTTGGCCGGGCCGTTGACCGAAGGGTCGGGGCGGGCCGCCGCGTGCGCCACGGTGACGCCCTGGCCGCGCAGCAGCTCGGTGAGGGCCACCAGATCGTCCCGGTTGGGATAGCGGCGGCGGGCCCGCACCGAACGGGCCTGGGCGAGCGCCCCCGCGTAGGCGTCGAAATACCCCCACAGCAGCGTGATCGACTGCTCGGTGGAGGCCCAGCGCTCCCTGGTGACACCGGTCAGCTCGGCGCCCTCCAGGAGCCGGCGGCCCGCGTGGTCCTGCAGCGCGAGCAGCGAGGTCTCGATCGCCTCGTGCTCCGCGCCGAGCCGGGCCAGCGCACGGTCCGCCTCGTCCCGGTCCATGACCGGGCCGGGGGGCCTGGCCGCATAGCCGGGGAAGGGGCCCGCGCCCATCGATCACCTCTCCGCTCTTGCTGCCGGGACGTGCCCGGCAGGATCAGTGCCACTGCCTCACCGCCCGGGTCCGCGCCATCGCGCCGACCCGGCCGGAGCCGGCGGTCAGTCGTTCCGGTACTTGGGGGCCGGCGGTCCCTTTATCCCCGGCAGCCCGGCCTCCAACCACTCCTGGTACGACAGCATCCAGTCGCTCCTCGCACCACCACTGCGGTAGTCGACCAGCACCTGGTTGACCCTGGCCACCAGGTCGTCCGCCCCGAGCTTCGCCGCCACACCGTAGTACTCGGTGGTGAACGGCTTGTCGCCCTTCAGCTCGACCGCCGGGTCCTGGGCGGCCTGTCCGGCCGCCAGGGCGTTGTCCGTGACCACCGCGTCGACCTCGCCCATCTGCAACCGCACCAGGCAGTCCAGCTGGTTGGGGACGGTGAGCTGGTTCTCGTCCGCGGCGGTGCCGTCGTGCGGGTCCTCGAAGACCGCGCCGAACGACTGCTTCTTCAGCGCGTCGTAGGCGGTGGAGCCGTTGGCGGTGCAGACCCGCTTGCCGGCCAGGGACCTGTCGTACCCGGTGATCGTCGAGTCCTTCGGCGCGAGGACCTGCTGGCCGGCCTGGAAGTAGGCGGTGGAGAACGACACCTTGCGCGCCTGCTTGCAGTTGATCGTCATCGTGCGGACGACGACGTCGACCTTGCCGTCCGCCAGGAGTTCGGCCCGCTTGTTGGTGGGGATGGCCCGGAAGATCACCGCGTCGCGGTCGTTCAGGATGTTCCCGGCGATGGCCCGCACCAGATCGATGTCGAAGCCCTCGATCCGGCGGTTCTCCGGGTTGCGGTAGCCCCAGCGGAAGCTGTTCTGGTCGACGCCCGCGATCAGCTTGCCGCGCTTCTTGATCTTCTCGATGTTCGGACCGTCGGCGGACGACGGCGGGAGGCTCGCCTCCGGGTCGGTGCAGTCCTCGGCGCTGGTCTGGACCGCCTGCGCGGTCCGCTGGCCCGCGACGGCCCCGCCGAAGGCCTCGGCGCCGCCGTGGGAGAGCGGCAGCAGGGTCAGCGAGGCCGTCACCGCGCAGGCCGCGGCCATGGCCGTCACCCCGCCCCAGCCGCGCAGCCTGACCCGGGCGGACCGGGCGCCCCTGCGCTTGTCGGTCATCGCTCCCCCTCTCATCGGTACTCCGAGAGCCTGCGGTTGATCCCGACGATCGCGGCGGCGGCACCCAGCACGGCCAGCGCGGCGGCCCCGGCCGACAGCCCCCACAGCGCCCCGCGCCCGTCCTCGGCGGCCCGGGTGAACTGGTCCTGCTCGTGGGCGAGCGCCTTCGCCAGCGCGTCGTCCACCTGCTGGAAGGACCGGCCGGTCGATTCCTTCGGCCCGATGATCTGCTCCAGGGCACCCTCGTAGTCACCGTTGTCGTCGGTGGTGCGGGCGGCCCGGTGACGTTCCTGCCACTCGGTGGCGGCGGTGACGGCGGCCTCCACCGGGGACTTCCCCCGGTCGTCCTCGGCCAGCCCTCCGGCGTTCCCCAGCGCTTCGCGCAGTGCCTTCATGTCCGTCGTGTAGTCCGACTCGTACTTGTCGTTCTTGCCGTCCGGGGTGAGCACCGCGCCCCGGGCGACGAGCGTGAGGTTCTCGTTGGCGCGGGCCTTCAGCGAGTCGATCCGCGCGTGGTTGAGCACATCGAGGGACTGCTGCCCGTTCACATCCGCGGCATGCAACTGGGACCGGGCCACCGTGTGCCCCACGGCCAGCCACAGCAGGATCACGGTGGACGCGGCGGTCGCCACGAGCAGTCCGTGGTTGAAGACCCGGTTCGTGCGGCGGTAGTTGCGCCGCTGCGCCCAGAACAGCCCGGCCAGGGCCACCACGCCGAGCCCCAGCGAGAGGAACGGCCAGGTCCGCGCCGATTCGTTGTCCTCGCCCAGCCGGCCGGTCTCCGCCGTGTACAGCCGCTCGGCGGCGGGCAGCAGCACGTTGCTCATCTTCTGGTTGGCGTACCGGAGATAGGCGCCGCCCAGCGGCAGGCCCTGCCGGTTGTTGGCCCGGGCGCGCTCGATCAGGCCGGTGTAGCGGGGGAGTTCCACGTTGAGGGTGGCGATCTCCTGCCCGGACCTCGTCGCCGAGTCCGTGTTGGCGGCGGCCTTCACCAGCAGCCGGGACGCCTCCTTGATGTCCCGCTCGTACTGGTCGTGGACGTCCTTCGGCTCCTGAGCACCCGCCAGGAAGCCGCTCGCCGCGGCGGTGTCGGCATCCGCCAGCGAGCGGTAGACGGCCGCCGCGTCGGCGCTCAGCGGCTGGCTGCGGCCCACCACGTCACTCGCGGCGGACTCCCGGTCGGCGACCTCGAACGCCGTCACGGCCCCGAACGCCACGACGAGCAGGGCCAGTACGGCCCCGATGATCTGCAGCCTGCCGGGCTCGGTGGTGGCCGCGGCCCGCACCCGGCCGGCCGTCGTGGACAGCACGCCGCGATGCGGCGGAGCGGGTACGGTCGCGGGCGCGGGCGGCGATGCCTGCTCGTGTTCCGGCGCCGTGCGTACATTCGGCGGGTATGTCACTCGACCTCCCCCTCGGTCACTGACGGTGGCCCGGCCCCCGGCCGATCGGGGACTGGTGCCCGGCCATGAAGTATGGCCGCAGGGACCGACATCCACACCTGGAACGTCCGGATCCTGCATCGGCCCACGGACGCGCTCGCGCACATCCGACTGCGGTCACCCCGCATTCGATCAAGGCATGCGCCGCCGATCAAGACGATCGGCGGACCAGTACCCGATGCGGGCCGATCTCCCCACTCATGAACACGTCCGGGACAACTGATCGGTTCCCGTACGCAAGGGGCGTCCCTCGGCGCACAGGCACCGGGGGACGCCCCTTGACGGCGGACGACGCGTCAGCCGTACTGCGCGCGCAGCCTCTCGTGCACCGGGGCCGCCGCACCCGTGTGGTCCAGACCGAGCAGCGCGGCGCCCAGCACCGGCGGCTGGGTCACCACCCGGATCACCGCCTTCGGGGCGCGCGCCGCGAGGAGTTCGGCGATCCTCGTGTCCAACTGCGGGTGGCGGGCGGCCAGCACGCTGCCGCCCAGTACCACCGGCGCCGGTTCGTCCAGCAGGCCGAGCCGGCCCAGCGCGACCGACGCCATCGCGACGACCTCCTCGGCCAGCCGGTCCACCAGCGCGCCCGCCACCGCGTCCCCGGCCGCCGCGGTCGCGAAGAGCACCGGAGCCAGCTCGTGCCGGCGCTCGAACTCGACCCGGCCCAGATGCAGCGCCTCGATCAGCGCGTACATCGAACCGAGCCCGAAGTGCCCCGGCAGCGTGCGGACCAGCTCGGTCGGCTCACCGCGCCCGTCCTCGGCCCGCGCGGCGAACCACATCGCCTCCTCGGCCAGCCCCGCGCCACCGCCCCAGTCACCGGAGATCCGGCCTATGGCGGGGAACCGCGCGGTCCGCCCGTCCGGCACCATGCCGACACAGTTGATCCCCGCGCCGCAGACCACGGCCACACCGCGCGGCTCGTCCACCCCCGCGCGCAGTATCGCGAAGGTGTCGTTGCGCACCTCGACGGTGGCGCCCCAGCCCCGCGCGCGCAGCGCCGCGGCCAGTTGCTCCTCCTCCACCGGAAGGTCGGCGTTGGCGAGACAGGCGGACACGTGCGTGACGGGGCCGACCGGTCCGGAGGAGCGCTCCAGCGCCTGTTCGACCGCCGCGCCGAGGGCGTCGACGGCCGTCTCGATGCCCACGGCGGGCGGCTGGAAGCCGCCGCCCCGGGCCGTCGACAGCACCGTTCCGTCCCCGCCGATCAGCGCCACGTCGGTCTTGCTGTTCCCCGCGTCGATCGCGAGGACCGAAGCGTTCACGCCCACGCCAGGTGCTCCCGGTTGTGCGCGATCAGCTTGTCGGTCAGCGCCTCGGCGTACTCGAACTGACCGATCAGCGGGTGCGCGAGCAGCGCCCTGAACACCCGATCGCGGCCACCGCGCAGCGCGGCCTCCAGGGCGAGGTCCTCGTACGCCGTCACGTTGGAGATCAGACCGGCGTACAGCGGGTCCAGCGCGGGAACGGCGAGCGGCGTCGCGCCCGTGCCGTCGACCCGGGCCTGCACCTCGATCACCGCGTCGTCCGGCAGGAACGGCAGGGTGCCCTTGTTGTACGTGTTGACCACCTGCACCGCGGAGCCGCCGGAGCCGAGCAGCGAGGACGCCAGGTCCACGGCCGCCTCCGAGTAGAAGGCGCCGCCGCGCTTGGCGAGCAGCGCGGGCTTCTCGTCCAGCGTCGGGTCGCCGTACATGGCGAGCAGTTCCTTCTCCATCGCGGCCACCTCGGCCGCCCGGGACGGCTTGGTGCCGAGCTCCCGCACGACCTCGTCGTGCGCGTAGAAGTAACGCAGGTAGTACGAGGGGACGACGCCGAGCCGGTCGGTGATCGCCCGGGGCATGCGCAGATCGTCCGCGATCGCGTCGCCGTGCTCGGCGAGCAGCCTCGGCAGCACGTTCTCGCCGTCCGGGCCGCCGAGACGGACGCCGAGCTCCCAGGTCAGGTGGTTGAGCCCGACATGGTCGAGGTGCACCTCGGCGGGGGTGACGTCGAGCAGCCGCGCGAACTTGCGCTGGAAGCCGATCGCCACGTTGCACAGGCCGACGGCCTTGTGGCCGGCCTGGAGCAGCGCCCGGGTGACGATGCCGACCGGGTTGGTGAAGTCGATGATCCAGGCGTCCGGGTTGGTCCGGCGGACCCGCTCGGCGATGTCCAGGACGACCGGCACGGTGCGCAGCGCCTTGGCGAGGCCGCCGGCGCCGGTGGTCTCCTGGCCGACGCAGCCGCACTCCAGCGGCCAGGTCTCGTCCTGGTTGCGGGCTGCCTGGCCGCCGACGCGCAGCTGGAGCAGGACCGCGTCGGCGTCGGCGACGCCCGCGTCCAGGTCGGAGGTGGTGACGATCCTCCCCGGGTGGCCCTGCTTGGCGAAGATCCGCCGGGCGAGGCCGCCGACGAGCTCCAGGCGGTCGGCCGCCGGGTCGACGAGCACCAGCTCCTCGATGGGCAGCGTGTCCCGCAACCGGGCGAAACCGTCGATCAGTTCAGGTGTGTAGGTGGACCCGCCACCAACTACTGCGAGCTTCATAGGTCAGCCCTTTACTCCGGTCAGTGTGACGCCCTCGACGAATGCCTTCTGTGCGAAGAAGAAGACGAGGATCACGGGGGCCATGACCAGTACGGTCGCGGCCATGGTCAGGTTCCAGTCGGTGTGGTGTGCGCTCTTGAAGGAGTCCAGGCCGTAACTGAGCGTCCAGGCAGCGGGGTTCTCCGACGCGTAGATCTGCGGGCCGAAGTAGTCGTTCCAGGCGTAGAAGAACTGGAAGAGGGCGACGGCGGCGATGCCCGGCTTGGCCATCGGCACCACGACGCGCATCAGGGTGCGGAACTCGCCGCAGCCGTCGACCTTCGCCGCGTCGAGGTACTCGTTCGGGATGGTCAGCAGGAACTGCCGCAGCAGGAAGATGGAGAACGCGTCGCCGAACGCCATCGGGATGATCAGCGGCCAGAGCGTGCCGGACATGTCCAGCTGCTTGGCCCAGAACAGATACATCGGGATGACGACGACCTGCGGCGGCAGCATCATCATCGAGATGACCAGCATCAGCGACAGATGCCGGCCGCGGAAGCGGAACTTGGCGAGCGCGTAGGCCACGGGCAGCGACGAGACGACCGTGAGGACGGTGCCGAGCCCCGCGTACAGCAGGGTGTTGCGCCACCAGGTCAGGAAGCCGTCGGTCTCGAAGACCCGCTGGTAGTTGCTCCACTCGAAGGGGTGCGGCCACAGCTCGCGGGTCAGCGCCTGCTGGTCGCTCATCAGCGAGGTGAGCAGGAGGAAGACGAACGGCAGCACGAAGAAGAGCGCGGCGGCGACGCCGAGCGCGTGCACCGCGATCCAGTTCAGCAGCGACTTGCGCCGCGCGACGCGTTCGGCCGGGGTGGCCGGGCCGGTCGCGGGGCCGGCCGTCTTCACGGCGTCGAGAGTCTGCGCCACGTCACTCACCTGCCTGGATCAGTCCGCTGCGGCGCCGCATCAGCAGTGCGGTGAACGCCATGGCGAGTACGAAGAGAACGAGCGCGACCACGCAGGCGGAGCCGTAGTCGAAGCGCTGGAAACCGAGGTTGTAGACGACCTGCGGCAGCGTCAGTGTCGACTTGTCGGGATAGCCCGGTTCGAACTGCTGCCCGGAGCCGCCCATCACGCCCGAGGCGACCTTCCCGGCCACGAACGGCTGGGTGTAGTACTGCATCGTCTGGATGATCCCGGTGACTACCGCGAACAGGATGATCGGCGAGATGTTCGGCAGGGTGACGAAGCGGAACCGCTGGAACGCGGTCGCCCCGTCCAGCTCCGCCGCCTCGTACTGTTCCTTCGGTACGTCGAGCAGCGCGGCCATGAAGATCACCATCAGGTCGCCCACCCCCCAGACCGCCAGCGCGGTCAGGGCCGGCTTGGACCAGGCGGCGTCGGTGAACCAGCCGGGCGTGGGCAGCCCGATCTCGCCGAGGATCGAATTGACCGGCCCGGTACCCGGGTTGAGCAGGAAGACGAAGCCGAGGGTCGCCGCGACCGGCGGGGCCAGGTAGGGCAGGTAGAACAGGGTCCGGAAGACCCCGGCACCCGTCTTGATCTTCGTGATCAGCAGCCCGACACCGAGGCCGAACACCACCCGGCAGGTGACCATGACCACGACCAGCCAGAGCGTGTTGCGCAGCGCCGGCCAGAACAGCGGGTAGTCGTTGAAGACGAACGACCAGTTCTTCAGCCCGCTGAACTCGGGGGCCGTGAAACCGTCGTACGAGGTGAAGGAGAAGTAGACGGTGGAGATCAGCGGGTAGGCGAAGAAGACGCAGAACCCGATCAGCCACGGCGACATGAAGGCCGCTGTCCGAAGCGCCGACCGGCGGCGCTTCGCACGGAGTGTGTATGTGGTCATCGCGGCGCTACTTCGCCTGGGCGATGGCTGCGTCGATCTCCTTGGCGGTCTTCTCCAGACCCGCCTCGATGTCCTTCTGCTTGCCCTTCTCGATGTCGAATCCGAGGTTCTGCAGGGACACCAGGTACGCGCCGCCGTTCACCGAGGGCGGGGTGGTGGTGCTCTTCGGGTCCGCGGCGATGTCCAGGAAGGTCTTGAACCGCGGGTCGTACTTCAGTTTCGGCGACTTCAGCGCCGCCAGGGTGGAGGGCACGTTGTGGATGGCGTTGGCGAAATTCACCACGGCGTCGGTGTCGGTCGTCATGAACTTCACCAGCTCCCAGGCCGCGTTCTGCTTCTTCGAGGTGGCGGCGATACCGGCGATGGTGCCGGTCAGATAGCCCTTGCCGTAGGTGTCGGCCTCGTCGTCGGCGACGGGCATGGGGGCGACGCCGATCTCGAACTTCGGCTTGGTCTCCTCGGCCATCCCGAGCCGCCACTCGCCGTCCAGCTGCATGGCCACCTGGCCGGTGTGGAACGGGTGCTTGGCGCCCCACTCGTCACCGAACGACGTGCGGTACTTCTCCAGCTTCTCGTAGCCGCCCAGGTCGTCGACCAGCTTCTTCTGGGTCTTGAGCATGGCGGCGAACGACGGGTCCTCGGCGATGTTCGACTTGCCGTCCGCGTCGAAGTACTTCGGGTCCCAGCCACCGAGGTAGTGCTCGGTCGTCGTCTCGTAGCCGTGGTAGTTCGGCATGAAGCCGAGCTGCTCGTACGAGTCGCCCTTGGTCTTCGTCAGCCGCTTGGCGGTCGCGGCCAGCTCCGACCAGGTCTGCGGGGGCCTCTTGATGCCGGCCTTCTCGAACGCGTCCTTGTTGTAGTAGAGGCCGTACGCGTCACCGAGCAGCGGCAGGGTGCAGCGCACCCCGTCGAACTGGGTGTACTCGTTCATCGCCTTCGGGAAGGTCTTGTCCGGGTCGATCCCGTCCTTCTTCAGGAAGGGGTCGAGGTCGAGGAACGCCTTCGACGAACAGAACTTGCCGACATTGTTCGTGGTGAACGACGAGACGACGTCCGGGGCGTTCGAACCGCCCGCCCGCAGTGCCTGGTTGACCTTGTCGTCGGTCATGTCGCCGATGACCTTCACATGGATGTTGGGGTGCGCCTTCTCGAAGGCGTCGACCGTCGCCTGAATTCCCTGGACCTCGTTCGGGGAGTTCCAGCCGTGCCAGAAGTTGATGGTCGTCTCCTTGGACGGGTCATCACTGGCACCGTTGCTCTGCCCCGTACAGGCCGAGGCGAGCAGAGATATGGCGGCGGTCGCGGCGAGCGCGGCGGCCGTCTTCCGGCGGTTTCCGGACATGGCGGTCTCCCGGTGAAGGAATGGGGCAGGGGTACGGAGGAAACGGGCGGGCCGAGAAGGGGTCAGCGGGACGTGTCGAAGACTTCGTCACGGGTGGTGGCGAGGGCGCTCTCCAGCGCGCCGCGCAGTACGGGGCGGCGCATCACTTCTCCGGCGATCAGCCGGGGACGGGAGGCCGCCAGCTGGGTGAGCTCGGCCTCCACCCGGCAGCGCAGCGGCTCCCCGCCGGCCGCGATGACGTCGCCGGACAGCACGACGATCTCCGGGTCGAGCACGGCGATCATGGAGGCGAGACCGGTCGCGAGGCCGGTGGCGAACCGGTCGAGCAGCCGGGGGTACGGGCCTTCCTCGCCGGCCTCCGCGGCCTCGGCGGCGCGGGCGAGCAGCCGGGCCGCGACCTCGTGATGGGTGCCGGAGGCGCGGATCAGCTCGTCGTCGATGCCGAGCTCCCGGCCCAGCCGGGACAGCACCTGGGCGCCGGCCAGCTCCTGGAAGCCGCCCGCGTTCACCTTGGTGACCTGACGGACCAGCGGGGCGCCCGGCACCGGCAGGAAACCGACCTCGCCGGCGCCCCCGGTGAAGCCGCGGTGCAGCCGGCCGTTTATGACGAGGGCGGCACCGAGTCCCTCCTCGTTCCACAGCAGGACGAAGTCGTCGTGCCCCCGCGCCGCGCCCAGCCGCTGCTCGGCCACCGCGACCAGGTTCACGTCGTTCTCGTACTCCACCGGCATCGGCAGGAAGGCGGCCAGCTCCTCCAGCAGTGTCGGGGAGTGCCAGCCCGGCAGGTGCGAGGCGTACCGCAGCCGCCCGGTCCCGGGGTCGAAGGCGCCCGGGGTGCCGATGACGACCCGGTGCACATCGCCGCGGGTGAGCCCGGCGTCCTTCACCGCCCCGTCCAGTGCCTGAGCCACCTGCCGCACCACGCTTTCGGCCCGCCGCCCCGGGGTGCGCAGCTCGAAGTTCCCGACCGTCTCGCCGGTCACATCGGCGACGGCGGCGACGATCCGGCGGGCGTTCACGTCCAGCCCCGCGACATGGGCGGCCCGCGCGTTCACCCCGTACAACTGCGCGTTGGGCCCCGGGCGCCCCGCGACGGTCCCGGTCGCGACGACCAGCCCGGCCGCCTCCAGACGGGCCAGCAGCTGCGAGGCGGTCGGCTTGGAGAGCCCGGTCAGCTTTCCGATCCTGGTCCGGGACAGGGGGCCGTGTTCCAGCAGCAGGTCGAGGGCGGCCCGGTCGTTCATGGCCCGCAGAACGCGGGGGGTACCCGGTGTGGTTCCGGCCATGAGTGCTGCACCCGCCCTCTGTTAGGAAAGTTTCCTATTCGATGAGAGGACGGTATGCGCACGTCACCGGGGCGTCAATGGGCAGCGCCCCGGTGGCAACCAAAGCGTTACCTCGGTCACTTCCGGAATCTCCGGGTCCATGGTGGCGCATGCCCGATCGGGCCGCCGGTGAACCGAGTTGGGGACACGTCGGCCGCCGGCCGCCGGGACGGCCGCGGCCTACTTCGAGATGTTCGGCGGATTGATCGGGGCCGTGGCCAGCGACTGCGGCGAGGTGGTCGAGGCATAGGCCGAGGGGGCGGCCACGGAGGCCGACGGGTCGGCCTTGGCGGGCTCGTCCGCCTGGGCCGGGACACCGCCGACGATGCGGATGCCCGCCTCGTCGAAGGCCCGCTTGATCCGCCAGCGCAGCTCGCGCTCCACGCCCAGCGCCTTGCCCGGCATCGTCTTGGCGCTCAGCCGCACCGTCATCGAGTCCAGGAGCACGGAGTCCAGGCCCAGGATCTCCACCGGGCCCCACAGGCGCTCGTTCCAGGGGTCTTCCTTGGCCATGGCCGCGGCGGCCTCGGTGATCACCGTACGGACCTTGTCGAGGTTCTCGGTGGGGCGCACCGTCACATCGACGCCGGCCGTGGACCAGCCCTGGCTGAGGTTGCCGATCCGCTTCACCTCGCCGTTGCGGACGTACCAGATCTCACCGTTGTCGCCGCGCAGCTTCGTGACCCGCAGGCCGACCTCGATGACCTCGCCGGAGGCGACGCCCGCGTCGATGGTGTCGCCCACGCCGTACTGGTCCTCCAGGATCATGAAGACACCGGAGAGGAAGTCGGTGACCAGGTTGCGCGCACCGAAACCGAGCGCCACACCGGCCACACCGGCGGAGGCCAGCAGCGGGGCCAGGTTGATCTGGAAGGCGCCCAGGATCATCAGGGCGGCGGTGCCGAGGATCAGGAACGACGCGACCGAGCGGAGTACCGAACCGATCGCCTCCGAGCGCTGGCGGCGACGCTCCGCGTTGACCAGCAGCCCGCCGAGTGCGGTGCCCTCCACCGCCTGGGCGCTGCGGTTCATCCGTTCTATGAGCTTGGTCAGAGCACGCCGGATCGCTGTCCGCAACACGATCGCGATCGCCGCGATGAGGATGATGCGCAGACTGGTGTTCAGCCAGGTGGACCAGTTCTCCTCAACCCAGCCCGCGGCGTCGCCGGCCTGCTTGGCGGCTTCGTCCAACGAGCTGCCGGGCTCGGGTGACGGGGCTGCGGCCAACAGGGCGGACAGGGACACGGTGGGACCTCCAGGTGGGCGACGACGGCCCGACCACACTAACGGGGCATCGTGCGTACTCCGTTGCCGTGACCGAGGGGAGAGACACCTCTCACGAGGGGATACCCAGGTCGGGTGGCGGATACGGCGAGCGGCCGGCGCGGCGGTCTGTGGCCGATCGCACATCGGGTGCGGCCGCCCGGACAGCGCCGCCGGAGCGCCCGCTTCCGGCACGCCGCCGCGGCACGGGCGGCGGGCGGCCCGGAGAAAAATCCTCCCGGCCCGTTACCCGCACGTGGTGGCGCTTCGACCAGGCAGGAGTAGAGACTGAGATCGGATCGTCCCGGCGCGAGCCACGCGCCGCCGGCGTACAAGGAGGCATCCACCGTGCCGCATGTCCTGGTTCTCAACGCGTCGTACGAGCCGCTCGGCGTCGTACCGCTCCGCCGCGCGCTCGTCCTCGTCCTCGAAAACAAGGCCATCTGCCTAGAGGAGTCCGGCGCCTTCATGCACAGTGCCACCCGGGCCGTCCCGGCCCCCAGCGTCGTCCGCCTGAAGCGGTTCGTACGCGTCCCCTACCGGGGGCCCGTGCCGTTGACCCGCAGGGCGCTGTTCGCCCGGGACGGGGGGCGCTGCATGTACTGCGGCGCCGCCGCGACCAGCGTCGACCACGTGATTCCGCGCAGTCGCGGCGGACAGCACGCCTGGGACAACGTGGTGGCCGCCTGCCGCCGCTGCAACCACGTCAAGGCGGACCGGCACCTGCCGGAGCTCGGCTGGCGGCTGCACCAGCAACCCGCCCCGCCCACGGGCCTGGCCTGGCGGATCATCGGCACGGGACACCGCGACCCGCGCTGGTTGCCGTACTTGCAACCGTTCGGCGCGGACGACGCCATGGCCCGGATCGACGGCATTTCAGCCTGAGAGATCCGGGCCTTCGTCGTCCCCGGGCGGAACGGGGCCGGACCGCTACTCCGTCCCGGCGACGGCGTAGGCCTCCACCGACCAGAGCGAGTAGCCGAACTCGCTGCCCCGGGCACCGCCCTGGACCCTGAGGTAGCGGGCGTCCTTCGCGTCCATCCGGACCGACTCCTGCCCGCCCCTGCCGTCCCGGACAGTCGCCGCCGTGCGCCAGCTGCGGCCGTCCGAGGAGACCTGGAGCCGGTAGCGGGCGGCGTACGCGTCCTGCCAGTTCAGCACCACCCGGCCGATCCGGGCGGTCCGCGGCAGCTCCGCCTGCCACCAGGCGTTGTCCTCGACCGGTGAGGACCAGCGGGTCTCCGGATCGCCGTCGGCGGCGGCCGACGCCGGGAAGTCGGGGGTCTCGTCGCCGGACGAGGACGCGGTGGCGGTACGCAGCAGATCGGGGCCCGCGGTGCGCGGGAACGCCCGGACGGTGAGCGTGCTGCGCTCGTCGCCGAAGCTCAGCGGCACCTCGTACTCCCCGGCCGGGGTGCCCGCCGGGACCGTGATCTCGACCGGGACCTCGGTACGCGAACCCCGTGGCACCCTCGTCTGCTTCGGGATGTCCACCTTGATGCCCTTGGGCGCCTTCGCGGTGAGCGCGCCACGCACCTCGGTGGGGCGCCGGGCGGCCAGGCGCGCGTCGACCCGCTGCGGCCCGCCGCCGATCTCGGCGTCCGTCTCGCCGCGCGCGAGATCGAGCCGGGCCGCGGGCTCGTCGCCGAACCAGGGCACCAGCGCGTGCACCCGGGGAGCCGGCACCGAGGTTTTCCCGGCGGCGTTGCTCCCGGGGGCCATCGGCGCCACCGGGCCCGCGACGACCGGAGGCATCGACGGGCCGCCCGTGGGCCAGCTGATCCGGATCGCGTCGGTCCGCAGCCCCTTGCCCGCCGTCTGGGTCCAGCCGGTCTCCGACAGCGTGCCCAGGCGGCGCCAGCCCTCGCCGGGCACATGCGCCTCCAGCGTCGCGCCGGCCACCGTGCCGCCGCCGGGCAGGGTCATCGCCGTCACGGCCTCCACCGGACGCGACCGGTTCAGCCGGACCGTGTAGCTGCCCGGGGCCCTGGTGACCGTACCGGCGTCGCGGTCCGCGCCCGTCCAGGCGTCCGCCTCCCGGCGCACCCGGTCCAGGAACGGGCCCAGGACCCCCTTGCCGACCGTCGCGCCGTCCGCCTTCGCCGCCTTGCGCAGCGGCTCCAGGGCCAGCGACGCCTGCCAGGCGGCGTCGCCGTCGCCGCGCGACTGGGCCTGGAGCAGATCCACGGCCTGCTCGCCCGCCCGGCCGTACCGGGACAACTGCTCGGTCCACGGACGCACTTCGCCGTCCAGACGCCCGTCCGCCAGGCCCTTCAGCCGCTGCGGGGCCTCCCGCATCACGGTGAACGCCTCCCGCAGCGCACGCGCCGCGTCGTCCCGGGCCGTCACGTCGTGCTCCGCGCGGGACTTCCAGAACGCGGCAAGCAGCGGCCGCAGATACGCGGACTCGTCACCGCCCAGCACCGACGTCGCACTGTTCCCGGCCAGCGCGCGCAGCGCCTCCCTGGTGCGGGCGTCACCGCCCGCCAGATCGTCTATCGCCGCCCGCCAGGACTCCTGCGGCCGGTAACCCTTCGGGTTCCAGGCGAAGTCGGCGGCGGTGAACAGCGGGATGCGGGACGCGGAGGGCTGTTCCATCGCGTTGGCGAGCAGCGCCGCGGAACCCATGGCCACCGCCGGGTCCCGGCCGGTGTACGGGCCGAGGAAGATCCGGTCCTGGGCGTAGTCGTTGACCGGGTAGTTGTCCATCGTGACCAGCGGGTGCCCGAACGCGGCGCGGGCACCGGCCAGTTCCCCGCCGGTGATGGTCCTCGGCACGACCCCGACCCCGGTCCAGGCGATCTGGACCCGGTCGTCCAGCTCCTCGGCCAGCGCCTTGCGGTAGTCGGTGGACCCGTCCTGGTAGAACTCCGTCGGCATCACCGACAGCGGCTGCGAACCCGGATACCGGTCCGCGAGGTGCCGCGCCACCTCGCCGGCCACCCGGGCCTGCGCCCTGGCCGCCGCCCGGGGGCCGCTGCCGAAGGTCTCGGCGTCGCTGTCGCAGTGCCATTCGCTGTAGCTGACGTCCTGGAACTGGAGCTGGAAGACCCGCACGCCCAGCGCCCACATCGAGTCGAGCTTCTTCGTCAGCGCCTTCACGTCACCGGCCGACGACATGCACATGGCCTGGCCCGGGGCGACGGCCCAGCCGAGCGTCACATGCTCGGCGCGGGCCCGCTCGGCCAGCGCCCGGAAGTCGGCGCGCCGGTCGGCGGGGTAGGGGTCGCGCCAACGGGCCTGCCGGTAGGGGTCGTCGCCCGCCGCGTACAGATACCGGTTCTGCTTGGTGCGCCCCATGAAGCCGATCTGGGCCAGCCGCTCCTGACGGGTCCACGGCTGCCCGTAGAAGCCCTCGGTCATCCCGCGCACGGCGGTGCCCGGCCAGTCCCTGACGGTGACCCCGGCGACGCCTCCGTCCCGGATCAGCTGCCGCAGCGTCTGCACGCCGTGGAAGAGGCCGTCCTCGCCCACACCGTCCACGGCGACGGTGTCCCGGCCCGCGACCCTGCCGACCGCGATCCGGTAGCCCCCGCCGGGCAGATCGCCGCGCTCCGGGGCACGCAGGGTGCGCAGCGCGTCGCGGGCGGTGCCGCCGCCGAGCCTGATGACCGGGCCGCGGCCGGGCAGGGCCTCGTGGACGGTGTGCACGCCCGCGTCCCGCAGGACGCGCCGGAGCGCGTCGACCGCGTACGGATCGGCGTGCGCGTCGGCGACGAGGGTGGCCTCGGCGGTCAGCGGTACGGACTGTCCGGCGGCCTCGATGGACTGCGGCCGGGGCCATACGGCGGGCAGCCCCGCGTCGTCCGTGCGGTCGGAGGTGGTGAAGGCGGGGGAGCCGGGTGCCGAAGGGGCCGCGACGGCGGCCGGGGTTCCTGTGGAGAGCAGTCCGCCGAGCACGGCGACCGCGATGGCCGTCGCCTGCTTTCCGCGCCTGAGCCGCATCGCTCGTCTCCCTCGTTCCGCCGGTGGCCCCCGGCGTTCGGGCCGGTGGGCTCCGAGCCCACCACCCGCGCGCGAGGGTGTCAATGCGCGTGGGTGGTGTGCCGGAAATGCCCGAAGTCGCAGATGGGGCGGGCCGCGGCCGGGCAGGGCGGCGGACGCCAAAGATGACGCCGGATGGCCGAAAAGAGCGGACAACTTGCGGGGAACCGGCCCGGGGGGAACGGAATGTGACCCAGGGCACGTTGGACTCGTTGTGATGACGCCTACGTCTGTGGTCGAGCCCGCCGGGTAGGTCTGCTGTGTCCTGTATCCCCACGGCCAGGAGGCCGCCATGCCCGCCGCCGCACAGCTTCTGCTCTCCGCCCTCTCCGCACAGGTGCCGGACGCCGCCGCCCCGCCGGCCGACGCGCCCCCGGCTCCCGGCCCCGGCGCACTGCTGGTCCCGGCGCTCCGCACCGGCCCGCTGACCAGTGAGCCGCCGCTCGCCGACGCGATACCCCTCACCAGCGAGCCGCCGCTCGCCGACGCCACCCCCCTGACCAGCGAACCCCCGCTCGCCGTAAACGCCCCGCTGACCAGCGAGCCGGCCACGTCCGGCGGCGCGTGGGGCACGGAGTCCCCAGGAGTCTGAATGGGCTTGTCCCGGCTCGCCGCACTGCACGGCGTCGCCACCTCCTACTCCCCGTCCGCCGATGCGACGGTGTCCGTCCCCGACGACACGGTCGTCGCCGTGCTCGCCGCGCTCGGCGTGGACGCCGCCACACCCGAGGCGGTACGGGAGTCGCTCGCCGCCGCCGAGTCCGCGGCCCGCTCCCGGCTGCTCCCGCCGACGCTGGTGGTGTGGACCGGCGAGCCGCTGCCCGCGGCCCTGACCGGCCTGCCGCCCGGCACCACGCTGGAGATCCACCTCGAAGACCCCGGCTCGGACCCGCTCCCGCGGATGCGCGTTCCGGCCGACCGACCGGATCCGGCCGTTTCGGCCCGGTGCGCCGCCGGCGGGCGTACGGACCCCGGAGGCGGCCGGGGCGCGGGCGGCACGGGCGGGGTGCCGGACGCCGGTGCGCAAGCGCCCGCGGCCCCCGCCTGGTGGACCGAGCCGCCGCTCGGGGTGCACCGGCTGGCCGTGCGGGCACCCGGCGGCCGTACCGGGTCCGGCACGCTCGTCGTCGCCCCGCCCCGGGCGCCCCGGCCGCCCGCCCGCAGCCACGGCTTCCTCGTCCAGCTCTACTCCCTGCTCTCCGCCCGATCCTGGGGCATGGGCGACCTCGGGGACCTCGCCGACCTCGCCGCCTGGTCCGGCCGGATGCTGGGCGCCGGCTTCGTCCAGGTCAACCCGCTGCACGCCGCGGTACCCGGCCGCCCCTCCGACCCGTCCCCCTACCGCCCCTCCTCGCGGCGCTTCCCCGACCCCGTGCATCTGCACATCGAGTCCATCCCCGAGTACGGGCACGTGACGGACCGGGGCACCCTCGACGACCTGCGGCAGGACGCCGCGACGCTCAGCGACACCGTCCTGAACAAGGGCGCCCTGATCGACCGTGACGCCGTCTGGGAGCTCAAGCGCCAGGCTCTCGAACTCGTACGGGAGGTGCCCCTCACCCCGGGCCGCCGCGCCGCGTACTGTGACTTCCTGGCCGAGCAGGGGCAGGCCCTGGAGGACCACGCCCTGTGGTGCGCCCTCGCCGAGGTGCACGGCCCCGACTGGCACACCTGGCCCGCCGGGCTGCGCGACCCCCGCTCCAAGGAGACCGCCCGAGCCCGCGGCGAACTGCTGGACCGGGTCGACCTCCACTGCCGGCTCGCCTGGCTGACCGACGGTCAGCTCGCCGACGCCCAGCGCGCAGCGCTCGACGCGGGCATGTCCGTCGGCGTCGTCCACGACCTCGCCGTCGGCGTGCACCCCGGCGGTGCCGACGCCTGGGCCCAGCAGGACGCCTTCGCGCACGGCATGTCCGTCGGCGCGCCCCCGGACGCCTTCAACGCCCGGGGCCAGGACTGGGGCCTGCCGCCCTGGCGCCCGGACGTCCTGGCCGCGTCGGGCTACGCCCCGTACCGCGGACTGCTGCGCGGGCTCCTCGCCCACGCGGGCGCCCTGCGCATCGACCACGTCATGGGCCTGTTCCGGCTCTGGTGGGTGCCCGAGGGGCGCCCGCCCACCGAGGGCACCTACGTCGGCCACGACGCCGAGGCGATGCTCGCCGTCCTCGTCCTGGAGGCACACCGGGCCGGCGCGGTCGTCATGGGGGAGGACCTCGGCACCGTCGAGCCCGGGGTGCGCGAGGAGCTGGCCCGGCGCGGGGTGCTCGGCACCTCCGTCCTCTGGTTCGAGCGGGACTGGGCGGGCACCGGCCGCCCACTGGCCCCCGAGCAGTGGCGCGAGGACTGCCTGGCGACGGTCACCACTCACGACCTGCCGTCCACCGCGGCCCGGCTGAGCGGCGACCATGTGACGCTGCGCCACCGCCTGGGCCTGCTCACCCGCCCCCTCGACCAGGAGCTGACGGCGGACGCGGCGGACACCACCGAATGGCTGGGGTACCTCTCCCGTCTCGGCCTGCTCCCCGAGGGCGAGGGCGACGAGGAGGGCGCCGTACGCGCCGTGCACCGCTTCCTGCTGCGCACCCCCGCCCGCATGACCGGCGTCTGGCTGCCCGACGCGCTGGGCGACCGCCGCCCGCAGAACCTCCCCGGCACCTGGGACCAGTACCCCAACTGGCGTCTGCCCGTCGCCGATGCGGAGGGCCACCCGGTCACCCTGGAGGAACTGGCCGCCGCGCCCCGCCTGCACCGGCTGATGGAGGTCTTCGAGCGACGCGGCGACCACCCGGAGTCCGCCCGGTGACCCGGCCCGCGATCGAGGTCGCGGCCGGGCCCGCGATCCGTCCCGGAACCGGGCCCGTTCCGTCACCCCGGACTCGGCCCGGGATCCCGCCCCGGATCCCGCCCCGAACCCCGTACGGCACCCCCGGGCGCGCGCCCCTCGCGGGCGTTCGCTACGTTTGCACCGTGGACAAGAAGAACGCTATGCGCGCCGGCGCCGTCGCGGCCGGAACGACGCTGATGATGCTGCTCATGTCGTCCCCCGCGCTCGCGCTCACCCGCGACGACGGTGACGACCCGGGGCCCGGCCTGAGCGCGATGGAGACCATCGGCCTCTACGTCGTGGCACCCATCGTCCTGTTCCTGGTCATCACGGGCCTGGTCATGGTCCTGGACAAGTCCAAGAAGCAGGCCTGACGCTCCACGCCCCTCCCGAGTGCGCCGCAGGTACTCCCCGAGTACCGCGCGGCGCACACGCATGTCCGCGACCGGTCCCCCCGTCCGGGGCGCCGGGTAGGTTGCGGCCATGATCGAGTGGGACGTCAAGAAGCTCCGCATCCTGCGCACCCTGCGCGACCGGGGCACGGTCACCGCCACCGCACAGGCCCTGCTGATGACCCCCTCCGGGGTCTCGCAGCAGCTCTCCGGTCTGTCCAGGCAGCTCGGCGTACCGCTCCTGGAAGCCCAGGGCAGACGGGTCAGGCTCACCGACGCCGCACACCTGGTGCTGCGTCACGCCGAGGCGGTCTTCGCCCAACTGGAGCGCGCCGACGCCGAACTGACCGGCTATCTGCGCGGCGAGGCCGGCGAGGTACGGATCGCGGCGTTCTCCACGGCGGTGTCCGCCCTCGTCGTACCGGCGATCCAGCGGCTGCGGGCCGAGAACCGCCCGGGTCCCGACGTGCGGGTGCGGGAGGCGGAGGCCGCGCAGGCGTACGAGCTGCTGGTCGCCGGTGACGTGGACCTCGCGCTCTCCCTCGCCGCACACGCCCCGACGGCCCGCGATCCCCGCTTCGCGGTGCTGCCGCTGCTCGCGGACCCCCTGGACGTGGCGCTGCCCGCGGACCACCGCCTCGCCGCCGCGTCCGCCCTCCGGCTGGCGGACCTCTCCGGCGAGCCCTGGATCTTCGGCGGCTCGGGGCCCTGGTCGCAGATCACGACGGCCGCCTGCGAGGCCGCCGGGTTCGTGCCCGAGCAGGCGCACAGCGCCTCCGGCTGGACGGCGATCCTGGCCATGGTCGAGGCGGGCATGGGCGTGGCACTGGTCCCGCGCATGGCGTCGGCGGAACGCCGCAGCCGGGGCGGCGTGGTGATGCGGGCGCTCGACGCCGACCAGCCGCGCCGCCATGTGGTGGCGGCGGTACGGCAGGGCGCCGAGCGGGGCCCCGCGGTGGCCAGGGTTCTCGCCGCGCTCACCACGACCGCCGAATCGTTCACTTCTGCTGAATAGACAGTGAAAGAACTTTCGCTGGACCTGATGGGTCTTCCGCCGTGACAGTAGGCGCATGACCTTCGACCAGAATGAGAACCACCACGAGGACCCCCACGCCAACGACGCGGCCCCGTACAGCGGTGGTGACCCGTACGCCGACTACCGGACCACCGACCTCCCCTTCACCGAACTCGTCGACCTCGCCGACCGCCGCCTCGGCGCGGGCGTGATCGCGGCCAACGACGAGTTCTTCGCCCAGCGCGAGAACCTCCTGCTCCGGGAGCGCGCGGTCTTCGACCCCGAGCACTTCGGCCACAAGGGCAAGATCATGGACGGCTGGGAGACCCGCCGCCGACGCGGCGCGGACGCGGAGCACCCGTTCCCGGCCCCCGACGAGCACGACTGGGCGCTGATCCGGCTCGGCGCCCCCGGCATCATCCGCGGCATCGTCGTCGACACGGCCCACTTCCGCGGCAACTACCCGCAGCGCGTCTCGGTCCAGGCCACCTCGGTCGAGGGCTCGCCCGGCCCCGCCGAACTCCTCGCCGACGACGTGAAGTGGGAGGAGATCGTCCCGCCGACCCCCGTGCGCGGCCACGCCGCCAACGGCTTCGAGATCACCGGCGGCCGCCGCTACACCCACGTACGCCTGTGCCAGCACCCCGACGGCGGCATCGCCCGCCTCCGCGTCCACGGCGAGGTCCTCCCCGACCCGTCCTGGCTCGCCACGCTCGGCACGTTCGACCTGATCTCGGTCCTGAACGGCGGCAGTTACGAGGACGCCTCCGACCGCTTCTACTCCTCGCCGACCCAGATCATCCTGCCTGGCACCTCCCGCAAGATGGACGACGGCTGGGAGAACCGCCGCCGCCGGGTCCGCGACACGAACGACTGGGTCCGCTTCCGGCTGCCCGCCCAGGGTGCGGTCCGCGCGATCGAGATCGACACGGCCTACCTCAAGGGCAACTCGGCCGGCTGGATCGCCCTCCAGGGCCGCAACGGCGAGACCGGCGAATGGTTCGAGATCATCCCCCGCACCCGGCTCCAGCCCGACACCCTGCACCGCTTCCCGCTCCGCGCCCAGGCGATCGTCACCCACGTCCGCCTCGACGCCTTCCCGGACGGCGGCGTCGCCCGCATGCGCCTGCACGGCAGCCTGACGGAATCCGGCGCGACCGAACTCGCCCACCGCTACGAGGAGTCGGGCGCTTAGCCGGACCCCGGGCACCCCTGCTCCCGCCCGTCGGACGGCTGCGCGATGGCGCCCGTCCGACGGGCGGTATCCAGCGCCACACGGCCCGGAGCACGAAGAAGGGGCGCCCCGCCACGGGAGGCGCCCCTCACTGCTTCACCGTCCGGCGCGTTACACCGTCGCCGCCGCCGCGTCGGCCGTGCGGGCCTTCAGCGCGCGTTCGACGCCCGAGCGGGACTCCGACACCAGGCGGCGCAGGGCCGCGCCCGGCTCCGCCGAGGCGAACCAGGCGTCCGTGGCGTCCAGGGTGGCCTGCGAGACCTGGAGGGCCGGGTAGAGGCCGATCGCGACCTGCTGGGCCATCTCGTGGCTGCGCGAGTCCCAGACGTCCTTGACCGTGGCGAAGAACTTCTCCGCGTACGGGGCCAGCAGTTCGCGCTGGTCGGTCTGGACGAAGCCGGTGATGACCGCCTCCTGGAGGGAGTTCGGCAGCTTGTCGGACTCGACGACCGAGGCCCACGCCTCCGCCTTCGCCTCCTCGGTGGGGCGTGCCGCGCGGGCGGTCGCCGCGTGGCGCTCGCCCGCCGCCGTCTTGTCACGCTCGTACTCGGCGGCGATCTCGTCCTCTTCGAGGAGACCGGTCGCGGCGAGCCGCTCGACGAACGCCCAGCGCAGCTCGGTGTCGACGGCCAGGCCCTCGATCGTCTCCCGGCCGTCGAGCAGCGACTGGAGCAGGTCCGTCTGCTGCGGGGTGCGGGCCGTCGCCGCGAAGGCGCGGGCCCAGGCCAGCTGGTGGTCGCTGCCCGGCTCCGCCGCGCGCAGGTGCGCGAGCGTGGCCTCGGTCCACCGGGTCAGCCCGGCCTCGCGCCACTCCGGCGCCGCGTACAGGTCCACCGCCAGCTTCACCTGGCGGTGCAGCGACTGGACGACGCCGATGTCCGACTCCTTGCCGATGCCGGAGAGCACCAGGGCCAGGTAATCGCGGGTGGCCAGCTCGCCGTCGCGGGTCATGTCCCAGGCGGAGGCCCAGCACAGGGCGCGGGGGAGGGACTCGGTGAAGTCACCGAGGTGCTCGGTGACGACCCGCAGCGACTCCTCGTCGAGCCGGACCTTCGCGTACGAGAGGTCGTCGTCGTTGAGCAGGATCACCGCGGGGCGGGCGGTGCCGGCCGGGAACGGCACTGTCGTGCGCGCGCCGTCGACGTCCAGCTCGATCCGGTCCGTACGGACCAGCTTGCCGGAGCCGTCGAGTTCGTAGCAGCCGATGGCGATGCGGTGCGGCCGCAGCGTCGGCTCGCCCTTCGCGCCGGCCGGCAGGGCCGGGGCCTCCTGGAGCACGGTGAACGACGTGACGTGGCCGTTCTCGTCCGTGGTGATCTCCGGGCGCAGGATGTTGATGCCCGCCGTCTCCAGCCACGCCTTCGACCAGGTCTTCAGGTCGCGGCCGGAGGTCTCCTCCAGTGCGCCCAGCAGGTCGGACAGCCGGGTGTTGCCGAACGCGTGCGCCTTGAAGTACGCCTGGACGCCCTTGAAGAACTCGTCCATGCCGACGTACGCCACCAGCTGCTTCAGGACCGAGGCGCCCTTGGCGTAGGTGATCCCGTCGAAGTTGACCAGCACGTCGTCCAGGTCACGGATGTCCGCCATGATCGGGTGCGTGGAGGGCAGCTGGTCCTGGCGGTACGCCCATGTCTTCATGGAGTTGGCGAACGTGGTCCAGGAATGCGGCCACTTCGACCCCTCGGCGTACGCCTGGCAGGCGATCGAGGTGTACGTGGCGAACGACTCGTTCAGCCAGAGGTCGTTCCACCACTCCATGGTGACCAGGTCGCCGAACCACATGTGGGCCAGCTCGTGGAGGATGGTCTCGGCCCGCGTCTCGTACGCGGCGTCCGTGACCTTCGAGCGGAACACGTACTGGTCGCGGATGGTGACCGCGCCCGCGTTCTCCATCGCGCCCGCGTTGAACTCCGGGACGAAGAGCTGGTCGTACTTGGCGAACGGGTAGTCGTAGTCGAACTTCTCCTGGAACCAGTCGAAGCCCTGCCGGGTGACGTCGAAGATCGCGTCCGCGTCGAGGAACTCGGCCAGCGACGGACGGCAGTAGATGCCGAGCGGGACGGACCGGCCGTCCTTCTCGTAGCTGCTGTGCACCGAGTGGTACGGGCCGACGATCAGGGCCGTGATGTACGACGAGATGCGCGGCGTCGGCTCGAAGGACCAGACGTTGTCCTTCGGCTCGGGCGTCGGAGAGTTCGAGATGACCGTCCAGCCCTCCGGAGCCGTCACGGTGAACCGGAACGTCGCCTTCAGGTCCGGCTGCTCGAAGCTCGCGAAGACACGGCGGGCGTCCGGCACCTCGAACTGGGTGTAGAGGTACGCCTGCTGGTCGACCGGGTCGACGAAGCGGTGCAGGCCCTCGCCCGTGTTGGTGTACGCGCAGTCGGCGACGACCTTCAGCTCGTTGGAGCCCGCGACCAGGTGCGGCAGTGCGATGCGCGAGTCGCGGAACACGGCCGCGACGTCCAGCGACCTGCCGTTCAGCTCGACCTCGTGCACGGCCGGGGCGACCAGGTCGATGAAGGTCTCCGCACCGGCTTCGGCGGAGTCGAAGCGCACGGTGGTCACGGACCGGTAGGTGCCGCCCTCCTGCGCTCCGGAGAGGTCGAGATCGATCTCGTACGCGTCCACGGTCAGCAGGCGCGCCCGCTCCTGTGCCTCTTCGCGGGTCAGATTCGTGCCAGGCACGCGGTCATCTCCTTGGTATGTGACGTTTCCGGTCATCCTTCCACGTCGCAGGCCTCGGTGGAGTGGCCACAGGCGTGCTACCAGCGGTAGTATTGGGGGTATGAAGATCAGTGTGAGCCTGCCGCAGGAGGATGTCGCCTTCGTCGACGAGTACGCCATGAAGACCGAGGCCGATTCCCGGTCCGCGGTGATCCACGCCGCGATCGAGCTGCTGCGTGCCGCCGGTCTGGAGGCGGAGTACACGGAGGCGTTCGAGGAGTGGGACGCGAGCGAGGACGCCGAGCTCTGGGACCGCACGGTCGGGGACGGAATCGCGGATGCGTAGGGGGGACATCCACCTGGTCGATCTGGAGCCGGCCAGGGGGAGTGAGGCCAACAAGGTCAGACCGGCCGTGATCGTGTCCAACAACGCCGCCAACCGGTCGGTCGAGCTCAACGGCAGAGGCGTCATCACCGTGGTGCCCCTGACGTCGAACACCGCCCGTGTTCTCACGTTCCAGGTCCTGCTCGGGGCCGACGAGTGCCGTCTGCCGAAGGACTCGAAGGCCCAGTGCGAGCAGGTTCGGGCCGTCACCCCGGAACGCGTACGGAAGCGGATCGGCACCGTCCCCCGCCGGCGCATGGCCGAGATCGACACCGCCCTGCGACGCCACCTCGCCCTCTGACGGACACCGAACGCATACGAAAGGGCGGCCACCGCACCCGGTGACCGCCCCTTCACACGTCCGGCGTCAGCCGTTCAGCTCCGCCGCGACCAGCTCCGCGATCTGCACCGCGTTCAGCGCCGCGCCCTTGCGCAGGTTGTCGTTGGAGACGAAGAGCGCGAGGCCGTTCTCCACGGTCTCGTCGACCCGGATCCGGCCGACGAAGGAGGCGTCCTTGCCGGCCGCCTGGAGCGGGGTGGGAATCTCGGAGATCTCGACGCCCGGCGCGTCCTTCAGCAGCTCGTACGCGCGCTCCACACTGATCGGGCGGGCGAAACGGGCGTTGACCTGGAGCGAGTGACCGGAGAAGACCGGGACCCGGACACAGGTGCCGGACACCTTCAGCTCCGGGATCTCCAGGATCTTGCGGGACTCGTTGCGGAGCTTCTGCTCCTCGTCGGTCTCGAAGGAGCCGTCGTCCACGATCGAACCGGCCAGCGGCAGCACGTTGAAGGCGATCGGGCGCTTGTAGACGTTCGGCTCGGGGAACTCGACGGCCCCGCCGTCGTGGGTGAGCCGGTCGGCCTCGGCGACGACCTTGGACGCCTGGCCGTGCAGCTCGGCGACGCCGGCCAGACCGGAGCCGGAGACCGCCTGGTAGGTGGCGACGGTCAGCGTCCGGAGACCGGCCTCGTCGTGCAGCGGGCGCAGCACGGGCATGGCGGCCATCGTGGTGCAGTTCGGATTGGCGATGATTCCCTTGGGCCGGTCGGCGATCGCGTGCGGGTTGACCTCGGAGACGACGAGGGGGACCTCGGGGTCCTTGCGCCAGGCGGAGGAGTTGTCGATCACCACGGCACCCTGCGAGGCGACCTTCTCGGCGAGCGCCTTCGACGTGGCGCCACCGGCCGAGAACAGCACGATGTCCAGCCCGGTGTAGTCGGCCGTCGAGGCGTCCTCGACGGTGATCTCCCGGCCTTCCCACTCGATCGTCGAGCCCGCGGAGCGCGCGGAGGCGAACAGCCGCAGTTCGTCGGCCGGGAACTTCCGCTCGGCCAGGATGCTGCGCATGACTGTGCCGACCTGACCGGTGGCGCCGACGATTCCGACCTTCACAGGGACTCCTTCGAACGTACGAACTGAGACGGTTGCCGCTCCATGATGCGTATGTCCACGGCTTTCTTGTCCAATCCATTGTCCGGGGTACGGACAGTGCCCGCCCGCCCGGGCACACGACAGTGGGGCGGGAGCTCTGCCGAGCGCCCGCCCCACCGTCGTACCTGTCGTACGGATCACATGGTGACCGTTACTGCGTGACCTTCTCGATCACGACGCTGCCGGTACCGGCCGGGGAACCCTTGCCGTTCACCAGGTGCACCTCGCCGAAGAACTGCCGGCCCTCGGGGGCCGCGGCGGCGACCGAGACCTCGGCACCGATCTGCGCCGAGGCGCCGTTGGCCAGGTTCACGGCCTTCGACTCGTCGACCTTGATCGTGCCGAGCGACGGCGTGTAGTACACGTCGCGGTAGTCGTACGTGGTGGTGCCGGCCGGGACGTCGTAGCCGTCGATCACGACGGTGTACGTGCCGGCGGCCGGCTTCGCCAGGCTGACGGCCTCCTCGGAGCCCGCCGTGGTGGACTTGCCGACCTCGGTGGCGCCCTTGTAGACGTACAGGTCCAGGTCCGCGTTGGCGTCCGCCGTGCCGCCGATGTTGACGTCCAGCTTCTCGACGCCCTCACCGATGGTGACCGTGTACTCCTGGGTGTCACCCGTCTTGATCGACGGCTTGTCGACCTTGGCCGAGCCCAGCGAGCCGCCCTTGAGCTTGCCCTCCAGCGGGCCGGCGTTGTTGGTGACCTTCCAGTTCACCGAGGCCGGGGTGCCGATCTTCGCCTCGGCGATGGTCTGCACCGTCGGGTCGAAGGTGGCGCCGAGCAGCGAGACATCCAGCTTGTACGGGTTGTCCAGCAGCGGCGACGTGCGCCGAGCCTCGACCTCGATCTCCCAGACGCCCGCCTGCGGGTCCTTGTACGAGCGCACGTCCGGACGGCAGGTGTTGGCCGGGTTCTCGTAGTTCGGGTAGCAGAACGGCGTTCCGCTGTCCTCCATCTGCACCCCGTACGGGTGGATGGAGATGAAGCGGGTCTGGCTGCCCGAGCGCAGCGCGCTCATCGCGACCTCAAGGGTCTTGGCGCCCTCCGGGACGGTCAGGAAGTACGACTCGGTGCTGTTGCGCTGCACCGAACCGGACGCCTTGAACGCGTAGCCGGGCTTCACCAGCTTCGTGGAGACGACCACCGTGGTGAGGATCTGCTGGTCCACACCGGCGGTCCTGCTGTCGTCCACCTTCAGGATCGCGCTGTGCACGCCCGCGCTGCCCGGCTTCGCCTGGACCTTGACGGTGACCGGCTTGCCCAGCGGCAGCGAGACGGTGCTCGGGCCGGTCAGCTTGAAGGTGCCGTCGTTGTTCTTCCACGACAGCTTGTGCTTGACGGCCTTGTCCGGGCCCGTGGTGCGGGTGATCGTGACGTCGTACGACTTCTTCTGGCCGGCCTTCAGGCCGCCCTCGCGGTCGTACAGGCCGGTGCCGAAGCCGGGGGTCTTCAGCGCGAAGTCGATCGCGGTGTCGACCGGGGCCTTCACCGAGTACTCGTGCGCCGGGGTGCCCTGCTTCTCGATCTGCTTCCAGGCGCCGACGATGTCGATCAGACCGGAACCCTGGGCGTGCGCGGGCACACCCTTGATGTGGGTGGCGGTGCTGGTCAGCGCGGAGCGCAGGTCGGCCGGGGGCAGCTCGATGTGCTTCTGCTTCGCGGCGGACAGCAGCAGCGCGGTGGCGCCCGCGGCCTGCGGCGAGGCCATCGAGGTGCCCTGCAGCATGGAGTAGCCGGCCGGGAGCGAGTAGCCCGACTCCTTGACCGGGCCGCCGGGCAGCCAGGTCTGGGTGGTGTTGATGGACGCACCCGGAGCGGTCAGGATCGGCGCGAAGCCGCCGTCCTCACGCGGACCGCGCGAGGAGAAGGGCAGCATGTCGTACTTCTTGGTGACGTTGGAGCCGTAGTTGGAGGCCCAGGTCTCCTTGGAGATCGACGCGCCGACGGAGATCACGTGGTCGGCGAGGCCGGGGTCACCGATGGTGTTGACGCCCGGGCCGTCGTTGCCGGCCGAGATGACCAGCTGGACGCCGTAGATGTCGATGAGCCGCTTGTAGAGCTCGGCGCGGGCGTTGTTGCCGTCGTTGAGCGGCGGCAGGCCGCCGATCGACATGTTGACGACATCGACACCGCGGTTCACGACGAGGTCGATCATGCCCTCGGTGAGCGCGATGTTGGTGCAGCCGCCGTCCCAGGTGCAGGCACGCGAGGAGACGATCTTCGCGCCCGGCGCGGCACCGTTCATCTTGCCGCCGAACAGGCCGTTCGCGGCGGTGATGCCCGCGACGTGGGTGCCGTGCTCGCTCTCGATGACACCGATGCTGACGAAGTCGGAGGTGTCGCCGGCCGCGTTGTAGACGACGTCCTTGCGGGTCTCGACGACGAACGGGATGCGCTCGGCGACATCGGTCCGCGGGTCGTCCTTGCCGAAGTAGGAGACCTGGTGCTTCTCCTTGTACGGCTTGAGCACGGTGTCGTCGGAGAAGTCCGCGTTGTTGTTCAGGTCGACGCGGGTGGTGCCGGTGACCGGGTCGTAGAGCACCGCCCACACGTCGGTGGTGTCGCCGTCGCGGTTCAGGTCGCCCGCCATGTCGCCGCCCTTGGTGGCGGCCTCGGCGAACAGCTTGATCCGGTAGTCGCCCTCGGGCGCCTTGTACGTGCTGCCCTTGTACGTGAACGTCGGGCCGGACACGGCGTCCGTCATCCGCAGCCAGGTGCCGTCGTCGTCGCTGACCGGGTCGGTCGCGGTCACCCAGTCGACGATCTTGCGGGCACCGGTGGTGGTCTTCTGCAGCGCCGGGTGGCCGAGGTCGACACCCGAGTCGAGAACACCGATGGTCACCCCGCGGCCGTCGGCCTTCGGGTGCTGCTGGACGAAGTCGACCGCGCCCGTCTCGAAGGACGGGTTGTACGGGTTCTTCGCCGGGGTCTTCTTGCCGGGCGCCGGGTAGGAACCGGTCGACCTGGTGCTGACCTTGGCGCCGGTCGCCCGGTCCGCGGTCGGCGTCGGGTCGTCCAGCTTGATCTCCTGCTTGAGATCGATGCCGTGGACGGACGGCAGCTTGGCGGCCGCCCTGATGGTCGCCTCGGCGGTCGCGGTGGGCACGGTGGCCCGTACGTAGCCGAGCTTGTCGTAGGCGCGTCCCAGCACGGAGCCCTTGACGGCGTCCAGCTGCTTGGCGACCTGCTCGGTCGCACCGGGAGCGGTGGCGACCATCATCGTGACGTTCTTCTGGCCCTTGGCCTTGGCCTTGGCCAGAAGCTGCTCGTCGTTGGTGCCGAGCTTGTTCGCCGTGGCGCCCTCGGTCGCGGCCGACTTGACGGGCGCGGTGTCAGGGGCGTCGGCGGCGAAGACGGGGGCGACGCCGGTGGCGGCCAGTGCGGCCACCAGACCGGCGGCAGCCGCGACTCGGGCCGCGCGTCTCGCCCCGGGTATGGAACTGGGGGATTCGGAGGTCATCAGCATCCCTGGATATGAAAGAGAGAGTCCGGAATTCGGTACCGGATGACCGCTCACCCTTTCGTAAATGACAGGGGTTTGTGGAGAGTTGAAGGGGGCGAGATGAGGACATGGCAGAATCCCGCCACCGGTGCTGATGCGCCATCAGGGATGAAGCGGTGGATAAGTGGCGCCTGTGACCCGCTCCGCCGTTCTCAACGGGGCAGGACCGTCACCTGCGCGGCCGGTTCGCGGTAGGCCGCCGCCATCAGCGCCGTACGCACCACGACCGCCTGCTGCTCGCCCGCGTCGCGGAGCTTCTTCGGTGTGAGGTGGACGACGGTGATGCCCAGCCGCTCCAGGTGCTCCCGCCGGGCGGCGTACGCGGACCACTGGGCACCCTGCTCCTCCCGGTGCCGGCCGTTCCCGGACCCGCCGCGCCGCGGCGCCCGGGTGTCCAGCTCCACGGCGACCGCCTGCTCGGGCCAGTAGGCGTCCACTCCGCCGAGCAGGGGGCCGCCGGGCAGCCTCAGCTCCACGTTCCACAGCGGCTCAGGCAGGTCGTACGTCCGCACCAGGTCGTAGAGCCGGCCCTCCGCCACCGCCCGGCCCTCGGCGAGGAAGGAGTCGACGGCCGCCACCACCTGGGGCCGCCCCAGCAGCTTGGCGCGGCTCAACTCGGCTACCACGACAGCCGGTTCGCAGTGCCCGCCGCGCACCGCCTCGATGAGCAGCCCGCGTACGGCCAGGGGGTCCCCGAGCCCGGCGATCGCATCCGCGAGCGCCCGCTCCACGGGGGCCACGGGCAGGCCGCGCAGCTGCTCGGCGCGGGGCGTTCCGGCGGAGCGCACCAGGCGTACGTACCCGACCGAGCGCAGCCGCCGGGTGCGCGGCACCAGCACGTCGACGGCGTCCGCCGGTGCGGGCGGCGGGGCGGCGGCGAACCCGTGCAGGGCGAGCGCGGCGAGCCCGGTGATCATGGCCTCGCCGTACCCGGACTCCGGGTCCGCCGCCTCCGGGCCCGGCTGCGCCGGTACGCTGCGGCGGCCGGAGGCCGGTGGCCGGCCGGCGTACAGCAGGGCGGCGCGCAGCCGCTCCTCGCCGGTGGGCGGCTCCGGGTGCAGTACGTACACACCGGGCAGCGGCCGCTGCCACGGCCCGCCGTCCCCGCAGCGCGCGGCGGCCTCCGCGACGGACACGCCCCGCATCTTCAACTGCGCTGCGGACAGCACGCGTTGGCGGAGATCGACGGTGTTGCGTGGGTGGCAGGGGGAGGCCGGGGAGGCTGGGGTGTTCTGGGTCATGTTCCGGGGTATCCCGCACGGCGTGGCGGCGCTAACCCCTGTTACACGCTCGTCGACAATTCAGGACAACGCCGTCCTAAAGTACGTACGTTCGACGACCGAAAGGCCCGGCCCGGCCCCTTTCGACGGCCGCGCGGGCCGGCGCGCGGGCCGGGAGCCGGGAGGGGCGGGACCGGGGAGGGGCGGGACCGGACACGCCGACCCCTCCCCTCCCCGCCCCGCGTCCTCAGATCCCGGCCGCTGCCGCGGCCTCCGCCGCGCCCGCGTCGCACGCCTGCGCCCGCAGCGCCCGCGCCAGGTCGTCCCGGGCCTCAAGCACCAGCCTGCGCAGCGCCGGGGCCGCGTCCGCGTGGACGGACAGCCATTCGTCCGTCGCGGCCAGCGTCGCCGGGTCGTCCTGAAGCGCCGGGAACAGGCCCTTGACCACGATCACCCCGATCTGGATCGACCGCTCGGCCCAGACCCGCTCGATCGCGTCGAAGTACTTGCCCGCGTACGGCGCCAGCAGCTCCCGCTGCGACGACTGCGTGAAGCCCGCGATCGTCGCCTCGACCAGCGCGTTGGACAGCGCGTCCGACTCCACGACGCCCGCCCACGCCTGCGCCTTGACCGCGGCGGAGGGCCGCGAGGCCAGGCACCGCACCTGGTGCCGCTTGCCGGACGCCGTGTCGTCGCGGGCCAGTTCGGCATCGATGGCCGACTCGTCGGCCACCCCGTGCGAGGCCAGCGGGGACAGGAACGCCCACCGCAGCTCCTGGTCGACGTCGAGCCCGTCGATCCGGGCCGAACCGTCCAGCAGCCCCGACAGCAGCCGGAAGTCCGCCTCCGAATCGGCGACCGACGCGAAGAACCGCGCCCACGCCAACTGGTGCTCGCTGCCCGGCTCGGCGACCCGCAGCTCCCGCAGCGCGCCCTCGGCCAGCGCCCGGCCGCCCTCCTCGCGCCACCCGGGCGTCGCGTACTGCGTGAGCGCGGTCCGGGTCCAGGCGTGCAGCATCTGGAGCACGCCGATGTCGGACTCCCGGCCGGCGAAGGCCAGCACCAGGGAGACGAAGTCGCGGGCCGGCATCAGCCCGTCCCGGGTCATGTTCCACAGCGCGGACCAGCACAGCGCCCGGGCCAGGGGGTCGGTCATGTCGCCGAGGTGCGCCCGCAGCGTGGCCAGCGACGCCTCGTCGAAGCGGACCTTGCAGTACGTGAGGTCGTCGTCGTTGACCAGGATCAGCTCGGGCCGCTCGGCCCCCGCCAGCTCCGCGACCACCGTGCGCGGCCCGGCCACGTCGACCTCGGCGCGGGCGTAGCGCACCAGGTCGCCGTCGACGGCGCGCCGGTACAGGCCGACCGCGACCCGGTGCGGCCGCAGCTCCGGGTGCGACTCGGCCGCCTCCTGGAGCACCGCCAGCTCCGTGATCCGGTCCGCCGCGTCGTACGTCGCCACCGGGGTCAGCGAGTTGACGCCCGCGGTCTGCAGCCACGACCGCGACCAGGCGGCCATGTCCCGCCCCGAGGTCTCGGTCAGCACCGACAGCAGATCGCCCAGCTGTGTGTTGCCGTAGGCGTGCTTCTTGAAGTAGCGCCGGGCGCCCTCCAGGAACGCCTCCCGCCCCACGTACGCCACCAGCTGCTTCAGCACCGAGGCGCCCTTGGCGTACGTGATGCCGTCGAAGTTCAGCTTGGCGTCCTCCAGGTCACGGATGTCGGCCGTGACCGGGTGGGTGGACGGCAGCTGGTCGGCGCGGTACGCCCAGGACTTGCGGTTGTTGGCGAAGGTGATCCAGCCGTTCTTGAAGCGGGTCGACTCGACCATCGTGAAGGCGCCCATGAAGTCGGCGAACGACTCCTTCAGCCACAGGTCGTCCCACCACTGCATGGTGACGAGGTCCCCGAACCACATGTGGGCCATCTCGTGCAGGATGACGTTGGCCCGGCTCTCGTACGCCGCCTGCGTCACCTTGCCGCGGAAGATGTACTCCTCGCGGAACGTGACACAGCCCGGGTTCTCCATCGCGCCGAGGTTGTACTCGGGCACGAACGCCTGGTCGTACTTCCCGAACGGGTACGGGTAGTCGAAGTTGTCGTGGAAGAAGTCCAGGCCCTGCTTGGTGATCAAGAAGATGTCGTCCGCGTCGAAGTGCCGGGCGAGGCCCTTGCGGCACATCGCGCCGAGCGGGATCTCCAGCGTCGTGCCGTCCTCGAAGGTGCGGCTGTAGGAGTCCGTGACGTAGTGGTACGGACCGGCGACGACCGCCGTGATGTACGTGGAGATCGGCTTCGTCTCGGCGAACCGCCGGACCTCGCCGTCCCGGGACTCCTCGGCCCCGTTGCTCCGGACCGTCCAGCCCTCGGGCGCCGTCACCTGGAACCGGAAGGGGGCCTTCAGGTCGGGCTGCTCGAAGTTCGCGAAGACGCGGCGCGAGTCGGCCGGCTCGTACTGCGTGTAGAGGTAGACCTCGCCGTCCTCCGGGTCGACGAACCGGTGCATACCCTCGCCGGTCCGGCTGTACGCGCACTGCGCGTCGACCACCAGGGTGTTGGCACCCTCCGGGAGGTCCTCCAGCGCCACCCGGGTGCCGTCGAAGACGGTGGCGGGGTCGAGCGGCCGCCCGTTCAGCGTCACCGCGTTCACGGCCGGCGCCACCAGATCCGCGAAGGTCGACGCCCCCGCCCGCGCGTTGCGGAAGCGGATCGTGGTCACCGAGCGGAAGGTCCGCGGACCGGAGGCGGCGTCCCCGTCACCGTCGGGCCCATCCACGGCGGAACGCAGATCGAGTTCGACCTCGTAACCGTCGACGGTCAGCAGCTCGGCCCTCACGCGGGCCTCGTCACGGGACAGGTTCTCACCGGGCACGGGCACACTCCTTTGTGTCACGTTCGAATAGTTTTGATCCTCCCATGCCACCACTCGGCCCGGCATACGGGAATGGCCGGTGCGCCCCGGGGCGTTCTGGCGGGCAGATGCGATGGCCCTTATGAGGAGAGACATGTCTGACAACAGCACGGCGACCAGCAGGACCCCCGTCGATTTCTGGTTCGACCCGCTCTGCCCCTGGGCCTGGATGACCTCCCGCTGGATGCTGGAGGTGGAGAAGGTCCGCGACGTCGAGGTCCGCTGGCACGTGATGAGCCTGTCCGTCCTCAACGAGGACAAGATCGACGAGCTGCCCGAGGAGTACCGCGAGCTGCTGGAGAAGGGCTGGGGCCCGGTCCGCGTGGTGATCGCCGCCCAGCAGAAGCACGGCGACGAGATCGTCGGCCCGCTGTACACCGCGCTCGGCACCCGCTTCCACAACCAGGGCGAGGGCCCCACCCGCGAGGCGGTCGTGGGGGCGCTCCAGGACGTCGGCCTGCCGGCCGAGCTGGCGGACTTCGCGGACTCGGACGTGTACGACGCCGAGCTGCGCGCCTCCCACAAGGAGGGCATCGACAAGGTCGGCCAGGACGTCGGCACCCCGGTCATCGCCGTCCCGGGCGCGGACGGCGAGCAGATCGCCTTCTTCGGCCCGGTCGTCACCCCCGCCCCGAAGGGCGAGGAGGCGGCAAAGCTGTGGGACGGCACGCTGCTGGTGGCGTCGATCCCCGGCTTCTACGAGATCAAGCGGACCCGGACCCAGGGGCCGATCTTCGACTGACCTGTACGGGGCGGTGCGGGCTCTGGCAGCTGCCGGGCCCCGCACCGCCCTCGTTGTCCTTGTCCACTTCGAAATCGCCCAGATGCAGCGGGGGCCGCGGACCGGGCTCCTGCCACCCGAGCAGGGGCGGCAGGAGATCACCCATCCCCTTCGGCCAGATCGTCTCCCGGGTGGCCGCCAGCTCGTCCACCGTCCACCAGCGATGGCCGTACCGGGCCTCGTCGGTCTCCACCCGCATCGCCGCCACCTCGGCGGCGGTGACGCGGGCCACGCGGTATTCCTCGTACTGGTCGAAGCCCTGACCGTCCACGCCGAACAGTGTGTTCCGGGTCCACACCACCGGCCCCAGCCGGTCGGCCGACAGACTCAGCGCGGTCTCTTCCCGTACCTCGCGCAACGCGGCCCGTACGTAGTCCTCGCCGTCCTCGACCCCGCCGCCGACGGTGAACCACCACCGGGCGCCGTCCCGCCTCGGGTCCCTGCCGCAGAACAGCAGCAGCCGTTCATACCCGTCGATCAGCAGCACCCGCGATGTCCACCGCTTCCGAAGTCCCATGCGGCGCAAGGCTATCCACCGCTCCCGCGGCCCGGCGCCCGGCCGCGGTCAGGGCCAGGGAGACCGCGATCGAGGCCGCCGCCATCACGGTCATCGCCGTCGCGGGGGAGGTCCACTGGGCGACGGTGCCGGCCAGCGCCGCCGCGACGCCCTGCATGGTGAGCATCCCGGAGGAGTGCAGGCCGAGCGCCTGGCCGGTGAACTCGTCCGGGACCAGCGCCATCAGCCGCTCCTGGAACAGCAGACTCGCCGCGAACCCGACCGAGGCGAGCGCCGCCAGGGCGAGCGCCGCCGGGAACGCCGGGCGTGTGGCGAAGAGCAGATACGGGGCGGCCAGGAGCAGCTGCAGGGGAGTGGCCAGCCGTCCCCGCCACCGCCGCGCGAAGAACCGGCCCGCCACGGTGTCCCCGACGAGCATCCCCAGCGCGGCGAAGGCGAAGAGGAGCCCGGCGTGCTCGGGTGCGTACGGGACGAACAGCGACTCGCAGCCGACGATCAGCCCGTTCGGCACCCAGAGCGCGAGATAGACCCGGCGGCGCGGGCCCGAGGACCACAGCACGGCGTTGATCCGCCAGGTCTCGGCGGCCGACGGCCGCCCGGCGGAACGGGGCGGCCGACGCGCCAGCCCGAACCGGGCGACTACCGCACCCGCCAGATACAGGGCGGCGGCGACCAGCAGCGTGCCGCGCGCGGACAGCGTCGCCACCAGGAGCCCGCCGAGGGCGAACCCGCCGATCTGCATCAGGCCGGAGCACATGTTCAGTACGGAACGCCCCAGCAGATAGCCATCCTTGGGCAGCACCTCGTTGAGCAGTCCGTACCGCACACCGCCGCCCACGGCCGCGACCGCCCCTTCGGCCAGGATGATCGCGAAGACCACCGGCAGCGGCAGCCCAGGGACGGCGAGGACGGCGGTGGCCAGTCCGAAGGCGAGCGCCATGCCGGTCGTCGCGGCCCGGGGCGGCAGCCGGTCCGCCGCCGACATCAGCACGGTCGCCCCGATCACCTGGGCGAGCGAGGAGCCGAACATGGACAGGGCGGCGAGCAGCGGCGAGTCGGTCGCGGCGTAGACGAGGGTGCCGAGGGCCAGCCCGCTCGTCGTCGACGCGGCGACCTGGACGGCACTTGTCGCGAAGAGCGGTCCGAACTGCGGCGTACGGAAGAGTTCCCGGTAGGTGCGCATGCGGGGAGTCTCGGCGGCCGTCCGGGGCGACCGTTACAGTTTCGCGTGTCGGCGAAACGTGGAGGCATGACGTCGTGGGCCTGTGGCAGATCAACACGGACACGCTGGCCGGGAGCCGGTTCGTCGTCTCACCGCTCGCCGAGACCCTCTCCGCCTTGAACTCCCTGGAGCGGGGCCGGCCCGAGCACCCCGGCGAACGGGCCTGGCTCGACGCCCATCTGCCCGCCTACCGCGCCCGGCAGGCCGCCGACCCGGTCGCGGCCCTCCTCGTACCGGCGGCGCTCGGCGGCAGCTGGAACGCGGACTTCATCACCCCGACGCCGACGGGCGAGGGCGCCCCGCCCTTCGAGGAGGAGCTGGCCCCCGTCCGGGCGACCACACCCGAGCGCGCCCGAGCGGACCTGGTGGTGTCGCTCGGCGGCGGCCCCCTCCCGGTGCTCCTGGACCGCGACGACCTGGCCCGGCGGGCCGCCGACGTCCTGCACTGGGTCTGGCTGCACACCGTCCTGCCGGACTGGCCGCGCCGCCGCCGGATCATCGAGGCGGACATCGTCGCGCGGACCGGACAGCTGAGCCAGGGCGGCTGGGCGGCCGCCCTGAGCGGTCTGCGCCCGGGGATGCGGTGGCTGGGCGACAGCCGGCTCCAGATCAACGCGCACGACTACCCGCCGAAGCAACTGTCCGGCGTACGGCTGCTGTTCGTCCCGGTCACCCAGCGCTCGGGCTGGGTCTCCTGGGACGACGAAGCCCGGCGCTACGCGGTCGTCTACCCCTGCTCCGGCACCCTGGCCGACGCGGACCGGGCCCGGGTCCCGGACAGCCTGTCCCGCCTCCTCGGTCCCGCGCGAGCGGCCGTCCTCGTCCTCCTCGCCGCCCCGAAGAGCACCACCCAACTGGTCGCCCTGACCGACCAGGCCCTCGGCTCGGTCGGCCGCCACCTCAAGATCCTCCTCGACGCGGGCTTGGCGGACCGCCGCCGATCAGGCCGTTCGGTCCTGTACTTCCGCACGGAGGCGGGCGACGTGCTGGTGGGGGCGCAGCAGGGTGGTTGAGGGGGCCGGCCGCTCACCCCTTCACAGCGGCAGCGGCGCCCGTCGACGGAGCGAGCCCCCTCACCGACCGCGAACGCGACGTGCTGCGCGGGCTTCAGACGTCGTTTCTTATGGCGTATCCGCCCGGTGAGCTGCGCATGGCGGATCTGAATCAACGGTGGGTCCCGGATGGCCGCCCAGCTGTGTCCGTTCGTACAGAAAGACGAGTCAGCCGACGTTGCCCGTCTCCACCGGGAAGTCCGGCGGCCAGGGCTTGGACCAGTCGTACAGCGACTCCCGGTCGGTCATCAGCGCGTACTCCGCCTCGCGCCAGTTCGGGATGCTCCCGCTGAGCAATTGGTTGCACGCCCCGTGGCGACTCTCGACCGCAATCTGCTGGGCAGGCCCCGCGTCGGCCGTCGCGTGGGCGGTGCTTGATCCGCTGCTGCTCAACTGTTGTCGCGGTGCCACGAGGTCAGCCGGACGCCGTGCTCGTCCCATGTTTCCTCTTCGCGAAGAGAAGCGATTTCTCTGTCGAAGAACTTGCGGGACTTCAGGCCCCCGTCGGGGTGCCACTCCTTGAACTCGCCCAGGGCGCGGCCGTTCCGGACAACCCCCTCGGAACGAAGGGTCCCGTCCTGGTACCACTCACGGGACAGTCCGTTCGGCACCCCGTCGGTGTATTCGTCCAGGCTGATCAGGTGTTCGCCCTGGTATTCGGCCACTTCCCCCGTGAAGAGTTCTCGTCGGTAGAGCACTCGCTGAGCGCCGTCCATGTCGACGTCCAGGTCGTCGATGTCGATACGGCGCATATCCATCACCACGTTTGTAGCCCTTGTCCTTGTCCGCCGACTCCCCGGATGTCCCGTCTGGCAGGGTTGGCGGATGATCGAGCGCGAAGATTCCCGCCCTGACGAACGGTCGGCGCAGGCACTCCAGTCGTTCCTCGTCACACTGTGGAGCATGGTCGTCGATGAGGACAGTTACACCGATGGTCACCCGTCCTGGCTCGAACCCGAGCGCAGGAGCGACCAGCAGGGCAACGGTCCCGCCGACGCGGGGGCGAGCGCGCTCCAGCGGGTGCTGGCGTGCGGTGTGGACCCGGACGACCTGACCGACGTGGTACGGGAGGTGCAGCACGAAGTCCTCTACAACGTATGCCAGTTGCTCGACGATCCCGGCCTGCTGGGAATCGGGCTGGACCACGAGGGATCCCGGCCCGCGGAGTTCCGCTGGGAGCTCGTGGCGGTCCGCGACGGGGAGCCGGCCGGACGAGTGCCGGTCCACGGGCTGCACTCCTCGCTCGACGAACTCGACCCCAGCGGCCGCCACGGCGAGCCGCGCGGCCGCCCGATTCCCGCCCGGCTGCCGGGCCACCCGCTCCACGCGAGGCTCGCCGTCGCCCACGCGCGTGCGGGCGACCGCATCCGGGCGATCAGAACCTGGCGCAAGGCGACCGGTGCGACCGTGACGGAGGCGAAGGCGGCCATCGATCTCCTGGTCGACCGGGCGGGGGAGGGGCCAGGAAGCGCGCCCTGAGCCCACTCGGGGTGAAGCGGAGGTGGGCGCCGGGGTATTCGCACCGCCACCGCCACCGCGACCGCCGACCCGTTGATCCTTCTCGGCCAGAACACCTGGCGGTGGTTTGTTCCTCTGCTACCGGCCTACTGCGACCCTGCCCCCCGTCAACAGTCCACCGCCGGGGTGTGTTTCAGAAGTGGATCAAGGTTGTGCGCTGATCACGTTTGATGGCTCGGAGAGATCTGGCAGCCACTCAGTGGACGGTACTGGAGCGGTTGATGCCGCCGGGCATCAAGTCCGGCCGCCCCCGCCTCAAGCGCCACCGGGCGGTGGCCACGAGATACGACAAGTTTGCCGTCCGCCACGAAGCCACGGTGCTGGTCGCCGCCATCAACGAATGGCTGTGACCAGTACTTCCGAAACCCGCCCCAGTGCTTCAGCTGGCACCGGAGCGGTGCAGTCGGCGAAAGTGAGTCCTCACGCGACGGAACGATCAAGCTGCGGAAGACTTCGCCGGCGACAGGGGAGGAAGCCGTGGTGGTGAGCGATGGTGCTGCAGCGGCCACCGATGCCCCATGGCCGGCGCATCCGCAAGTGAAGGTGGGGAACCGAAATGAGTTTGCGCCTCTATCTGGACAGCGCCCGGGAGCCTCGTATGCCGGACGGGTCGGCAGGTGAATGGGTCGATTTCTTCGACGGGACGATGGAACTGGAGGCCAAGAACTGGCCGCCGCTGCTGTGGTGGGCGATGTTCAGCCCCGGAGACCTCGTGGATGCGAGGATCGCCGACACCGAGGACGCCGGTACCGATGAGCACGCGGAGTTGCTGAGCGAGTGGGGCGAGGCCACCTACCCGTACCTGGTGGTCGACCAGCGGACGGCGCTGTCGCGACTGCACGCCCGGTGGCAGGGACTGACCAGTCGGCTCGGCGCGCAGTTCTCGCCCCTCTACGATGAGTTCGTCGCACTCATCGACGCCCGGTTCGGTCCCTACGTGCTGCTGCGGACCGAGGCGTTGGCCGATGGCGGTGAAGGCGGCATCCGCCTGCTGTTCGAGGAGACCCTGGCCGACTTGGAGCGCCTCGACGCCGGTCATGCCACAGCGGCCGGCGGGCGAGTGGACAGCCTGATCTCGGATTTTCAGCGGTGGCAGCACACGGATCCGGTCTGGCTACTGTCAGGTGCTGGCGACGGATGGCCGAGCGTCGCGCTGCGGGAGCACTACGCTGCCACTGCGGTCAGGCGGTCATCCAGCCAGAGTGCCGAGCGGTCCACCGCTGTGGGCTGGGTGTGGGGCGTTCTCGTCGTGGTCTGCAGCATCGGTGCGTACTGGCTCACCGGGAGTGTCTGGCCGGTCGTCGTCGCGTTCGGCGTGGTCCTGGCTGTGCTGGTGGCAGGTTTCGTCCGGCGGCGGGGGTGAGCGGGCAGGCCGGCACGACGGGTCAGGTGACCAGACCTGACTGCTACACCCCCGCCGACGCCGCCCGCGCCCTGACCCGGCCGGTCCAAAGCAATACGCGCCGTCCGGGCCTGGCTCGGCCCCTGGACCAGCCTCCAACGATGCCGGCGAGCCTGGACGAATGCACCCCATCACCGGAACTCCGAGCCCTGATCAACGCCGTCGGCGCAGGCCACCCGCTTGACCTCTACTCCCCGGCTTAACAAACCACCGCTAGCGCCCCCGCTGGCGTCCCACACGCCTTCTGAACTGCGAACCGGCTAGCGGACCCCGTAGATCTGGCCCGTCTGCGCGCCCTCGACCGAGCGGACGTACGCCGTCGCCACACGGGCCGCCGGGACCGCCTCCATGCCGGAGAAGAACGGCCCGTAGGAGGGCAGTGACTCCTCGGCCACCGTCGGGCTGACCGCGTTGATCCGCTGGGGCGGGAGTTCGATCGCGGCGGCCCGTACGAACGCCTCGACCGCACCGTTCGCCGCGGACGCGGCCGCTCCCGCCACGATGGGCTCCTCGGTGAGGACCCCGCTGATCAGAGTGAACGAGCCGGTCGTGGCCACGTGCCGGGCGCCCTGACGGACCAACTCCACTTGGCTCAGCGCCTTGCCGCGGAACGTCGCCGCGAAATCGTCGGCGGTCAGCTCACGCAGCGGCTTGAACACGGCGTCGCCCGCCGCGACCGCGACCGCGTCCAGCGGGCCGGCTTCCGTATACAGCCGGGCCACCGCCTTCGGGTCGGTGACGTCGGCCACCAGGTCTCCGCCCGTACGGCCCACGCCGATCACCTCGTGCCCGCGGGCCGCGAGCGCCTGGCGTACCGCACCGCCGAGTGTTCCGCCCGCGCCGACCAAAAGAATCCTCACAACACACCGTCCATCACATGTCGGGAAATCCCGGGAACCCCCCGGGCATCCACGACGCTACGGATCGCGCCCGCATGCCCGGAAATGCCGTTTGGTCAGGGACTATGCTCCGTAGGCATGAATGATGTGGAACTGCGCCACCTCAGAGCTCTGAACGCGGTGGCCGAGGCGGGCACTGTCACCGCCGCGGCGGCCCGGCTGCACATGACGCAGCCCGCGCTCTCCCGTACGCTCGTCCAGTTGGAAGCGCGCGTCGGTGTCCGGCTCGTCGATCGTTCCACCCGACACCTTGCCCTCACTGCTGCCGGGACGACCTTGCTCGGCCACGGGCGGGCGATCCTCGCCCACCTGGACGCGGCCCTCGCGGACACCCGGACGGTTTCCCGCCCTCTGCGTCTCGGCTACACCTGCGCGGTGCTCGGGCAGCAGACCGTTCCGCTGCTCCGGTCCTGGCGTCGTACGCACCCACACACCGCGCTCGAGGTGGTTCGGCAGGACAACAGCACCGCGGGCCTCGCCACCGGGGACACCGACGTGGCGGTGCTTCGCACGGTTCCCGCAGACCCGCGCATCCGCACCGAGGCCCTCTACACGGAGGACCGGGTCGCGACCCTGCCCGACGACCACCCGCTCGCGGGCAGGGACCGGGTGCTGCTGGCCGAGCTCACCGCCGACCAGGACCTCCCGCTGGCCCTGTGGCCGGACACCGGCACCGCCTCGCCGGACCTGTGGCCCTCGGGGCAGCGCCCGGCCCGGACGGTCGAGGTGGGCAACGTGGACGAGTGGCTGAACCTCATCGCCGCCGGCGGTGCGTTCGGCCTGGGCGCGGCGGGCACGGCGGAGAGCCACGGCCACCCAGGCGTCCGCTTCGTCCCGGTCTCCGACGCCCCTGCCGCCACGGTCTACCTCGCCCGCCCCGCCCACCCCACGCATCCACGGACAGCGGAGTTCCTCGCGGCGGTCCGGGACGTGGTGAGCAGCGG
>NZ_ML123045.1:296259-300759 GCF_003846175.1 Streptomyces sp. ADI95-17
CGGTGGGCTGATCCCGAAGCCTCGGCCGGGCGCGGCGGTGAGCCGGCCAGTGGTGAGGCGTCTTCGTAGCGGACCTCGTAGACGCGCTCCGTGAGCTTCCAGCCGTCGCCGGTGCGCTGATAACGGTCGTGGTAGATCGCGTAGTTCAGCCCTCCGCGGCCGTCGAGGCCACGCCCCACCTCCGATATGTAGGCGCGGCCGGACGCGGTGTCGCCGTCGAGCCGGATCACGCCCGGGTGTGTGTTCTGCACAAGAAATTCCACAACATCCGGCACCCGCCTGCCCCAGGCGCGGATCGCCTCCCGCCCTTCGAGTTCAACGGGAATGTTGGGCATCCGCAGAACACCGTCCGGTGTGAACAGCGAAGCGATGCGGTCGTAGTCGCGCATCATCGCCCCGTCGGTGAACTCACCGCGCAGTGCTTCGATCTCCACACGATCCGCGATGGCCTGAAAGTCGCTCATCGGTCTTCTCCATGTCGCATTGGACCCGGTGCACGCGACACCCGCTGGATGGCGCGTCCGTCCCAGCAGTACGACGGCATGGCCCTCCGGAATGTGACACGGGCCCACTCGGGGACAGGGCTAGGCTGCGGCACGGCGTCGGAGAAGGGCGGCCGACGGAGGTCGAACTCGACCCGGAAGCAACGGGATACGGAGAAGGACAGGGATGGGGGCCATGGCGGATCAGGGCAACGGGAGCGACGAGCGGCGGCGAAAGGCGGATCCGGCCGAGCTGGGGGGTGTCCTCGCGCGCTACCGGGAACGCCCGACGATGGGCAAGCTCGGCCTGACCGTCGTTCCGGTCGCCGCCTTCCTGCTGTTCGGCGGCATACCCGACTCCATACCGGGAACCGGGCACCTCGTATTCGACGTCATCTGCCTCCTGCTGTGCGTCTGGGGCGTATACGAGCTGACCCACTCCCTCGCCTCCTGGCTGATCCTGCACGAGGGCGGAATCGTCTACCGGGGCCGGCGCAAGGTGCGGTGGGCGCACCACTGGGAGGACTTCAAGGACGTCGTCCTCTCCCGTGAGGCCACGTACGTCGGCCCGTCCTCCCGGCCGATCTCGGACAAGATCGTCGCGCGCTTGTGGACGGCGACCGGCCAGGGCGCGCGTGAACTGTCCGGCAACTACTTCCTGACCGACGTCGGCGCGGGCTCCCTGCGCACGTTCCTGCGTTCCCCGGGGAACCTGACGCCGATGTTCGCGGGCATCATCGACCGCGTCGCCGAGGCGCGAGTGCGGCACGATCTGCGCGAACTGGCCACCGAGGGCGGCAAGGTCCAGTACGACCACTTCGAGCTCGGCGGTACGTACCTGCACGTCAAGGGCGCCGCCGACGAGATCCCGTGGGACGAGGTCACCCGCCTGACCGTGGACGCCGACCAGGTCGCCATCACCGTTCCCCACCTGCGACGCCGCATGGAGGGCCTCAAACTCAAGGCGGACGGCCGCCGGGAGAACTACCGGGTCGGCGCGGACAACACCCTGTACATCGAGGACAAGGGCCTGAGCAACTGCCGGAAGGCGATCATCTGGTCCGTCATGTCCCACATCGCGGAATCCATCGACGCGGAACCGCGGTGACCGTGGCTACGGGCAGGACCCGCACGGGGCGCGCGGACCAGTCGACGACGCGTCCGCCCGCGCGAGCGGTGCAGGCGTACGGCCCTCCGGCCCTGAGTCGTATGACGGCCTCCCACTGCCCGTGGTCGAGCCGGCGGAAGGTTCGGTCGCGGTCCTCCGCGTCGAACCGTGGGAGTGGCGGCGTGCTCGGCCCGTACGAGCAGTTCGTCGGCGGTGACCTCGCACCGCCAGGCGGTCCGGAGGGGCCGCCTCACGTCAACTCCGTGTGACCGATGGTCAGATGGACCCAGACGGTTTTGCCGGGGTCGCGCGGCCGTACGCCCCACTTCGCGGCGACCGCGTCCACGATGACCAGGCCGCGGCCGGAGAGGTCGTCGAGCGTGGGGGTGCGGAGCGTGGGCATCCGCCACTGGTACGAGTCGGAAACCTCCAGTACGAGCGTGCTGTTGCGACGGCGTAAGCCCAGCTCGAAGTAGTCGCCGGTCCCTTTGGCGTGGTTGACCACGTTGGTGCTCAACTCGCTTGCGACCAGGGTTGTTTCGTCGATGAGCCCGCCGAGTCTCCACTCGGTCAGGATGCTCTCGACGTGGCGTCGAGCGGCGGGGACGGAGTCCCTGCGGGCCCGGAATCTCTTGATGTGCGTGCGCCCGGACATGGGTCCCCCAAGGTCGTGGGTGGGCAGGCGGATCGGCGGTCACGGAGTGCGCCCAAGGGGGCACTTTTTGTGACGCATTCCACGCTAGAGCGAGACTCTCCATCTATGCAATCGAACTGCATCGAGAATTTGCATATTGCTCACGGTCTCAAGCGCCTGGCGCGTAGCCTCCGTTGACGTGCAGACTGGTCACACGGAGTAAGAGGAGGGGACATGCCCGCAGGTGGACGCCCTACTGTGCGCAGCAGGCGGCTCGGCGCGGCGCTCAGGAGGTATCGCGAGGCGGCGAAGCTCGACCAGCACCATGCTGCCGAACACATCGTGGGATCGAAGGCCAAGATCAGTCGTATCGAGGCCGGTCAGGTCTCGGCGCGTCCCGGCGATGTTCGGCTGCTCCTTGAGCTGTACGGAGTGGAAGACATCTCCGTGTACCAGCAGTTGGAGCAGCTGGCTCGGGCGTCCAACAAGCGCGGATGGTGGCTCAACTATGAATGGGCGGCCAAGCCGGAGTACGCGGACTTCATCACGCTCGAATCCGACGCGACGTATATCCGTACTTGGCAGTCGTTGTTCCTGCCGGGACTTCTGCAGACGGACGACTACCTGAGGGTTCTGCTCGGTGCCGGCCTGAAGGTTCATACGCCCGAGGCGATTGACGAGATGGTGGCCATTCGTCAGACGCGCAGGAAGGTGATCGAGGAGCATGGTGCCCGGTTCGCGGCAGTCATCTGGGAGCCCGCGCTCACGGCCCCGATGCCTTCCGCGAAAGCGCATCGCGACCAGCTCCTGCACATCCTGAACGTGGCTCAACGGCAGAATGTCAGCGTTCAGGTGCTCCCTGCCACGGAGTGGGAGGCCGCGCACATGGCGTCACATTTCGTCATGTTCAACTTCGGTCCTGAACCCGCCCCGGAGGCAGTCGCCTTCGACAGCACGACGAGTACCGTCATCATCGAGGACCTTGAAGAGATGGCCACGCATGCGCAGATCTTCGAAGCCCTCAGATCGGCGGCGCTGACGCCCGCGCAATCGCTCACCTTCCTGCGTGAGCACATCGCAAGCATCCCTGAGAGCGAGAAAGAGCAGTAATGAGGAACCAGCAGATCGTCACCGAGTTCAAGAAGTCCAGCGCCTCGCAGGGAGGGCAGCAGGACTGCGTCGAGGTAGCCCACACCGCCGACGGCGGCCGCGCTGTCCGGGACAGCAAGAACCGGGACGGCGGGCTCCAGTTCTACGCCCCCGAGGGGTGGGCCGCGTTCGTCGACGGGGTGAAGGGCGGGGCCTTCGGGCGCTGACGCACCCGGGGCGGGCTGCGCTAAACGTGGGTGAGCAGGCGCTCCAGCGGTCGGGGTACGTGCTTGAGGTCCAGGTGCGCGATCAGCGCCTGCGCGTACAGCGCCTTGCGGCCGCTGTGCGTGCCCATGAACCGTCGCAGCTGGTGTTCCACGGGGCGTTCCCGCTGTGCCGGCTGGCCCTGGAACGTACGGAAGGGGCGCATCTCGCCCTGGGCCTCGATCACCTGCTGTACGCCCTCGGCCCCCAGGGCGCGGATCAGTTCGTCCTCCAGGTCGGCCACGCACACCTGGAACCCGAGGGTCTCCAGTCCGGCGCGGGTGAGGTCGGAGCCGAGCCCGACCCGTTCCAGATGGCGCCGGAAGTGCCCCTCCTCGCCGATGTCGCAGAGCCCCGCCAGCGGGAGGCCGAGCCCCGGCGGGCCGCACACGTCCAGGAAGCGCCCGATGCTCATCGCGCCGCCGAGCGGTACCACCGCGACGCCCTCCGCACCGAGGTCGCGGCCGTGGCGCGTGGCCAGTGCTTCGATCGCGACCTGGTCACTGCTTCCCTCGACGAGCACGACCGTACGCACACCGCCGGCCAGCTCCCGCGCCTCCGCGGTTGCCGCGTCCGACCCCGCTCCGCCTGCCGCCCATACGACCGCCGCCTGGCTGAATCGCCTCAACTCGTCCACGAGACCTCGCTTCCCGACGCCATCCTGCACGGCGGGGATCCCGTACGCATACACGTTTTCCCGACCCAGGTCGTCCAGGGACCGCTCGGCTGGTGACCGCCGACCGCATTGCCGGGCGACGGTCCCCGGCGGGGACGAAGGTGGGCCCACGCGCACCACGCGTGGGCCCTCATTCGTCGGTGTCCGGGATCAGCTCGGCTGGTCTCCGGTGTACCGGTAGATGCCGCCTGCTGAGTTGACGTGCCATACGGTGCCGTCGGCTGCCACGCCGATGTCGACGGCGTTA
>NZ_ML123045.1:301704-361708 GCF_003846175.1 Streptomyces sp. ADI95-17
ACCCCAGACATGAGTCCTGGACCCGACCGAGATCGAAGTGAGACCACCGGAGACGTTCTTCCAGTCAGCCATGTTCCTGTCCCCTTACCTCGAACCTTGCGAGGGGAATCTTGCTGCTCGGAGGGGCCACCCAAACGGCCTGATATACCGATTGGCTACAGAGATAAACCAAAAATCGCCGTTTGGTCGCCTTCGCCCCTCTGCCTGCTGGGCGGGTGGCCCACTCGCCTCACCACGAGGAGGCTGAATCTGCCGTAACCCACAAGGGAACAAGAGCGGCGCCCGGACTCCGGTCTGCCGGACGATCCGAACGAAACAACTCAGCCCAGGGTGCGGGCCCGTTCGAGGACTTCGGCCGGGGCCTTGGCCGCCGAGCCGGTGTCGAAGGGGGGTTGTGGGTCGTACTCGGTGTAGAGCTGGATCGCCTGGGCGGTCACGTCGTCGGTGAGCAGGGCGGCCAGCCGGACGGCCATGTCGATGCCGGAGGAGACTCCGGCCGAGGTGATCACCCGGTCGTGCCGTACGACCCGTTCGGGGGTGTAGACGGCGCCGTACGACTCCAGGTCGGAGGACGCGTCCCAGTGGGTGGTGGCGGTCAGGCCGTTCAGCAGGCCGGCCGCGCCGAGCACCAGGGAACCGGTGCAGACCGAGGTGGTGAAGCGGGTGCCGGCGTGGATCCGGCGTACCCAGTCGAGGAACGCGGGGTCGTTCACCATGGTCTGGAAGCTGCCCCCGCCCGGGACCAGCAGGACGTCGCAGCGTTCCACGTCGGAGTACCGGGTCGGGACGTGCACCAGCAGGGAACCCAACACGTCCTGCACCAGGCCGGGTTCGACGGTGACGAACTTGACGGTGGCGCCGGGCACGTACGCGAGGATCTCGTACGGACCGATCGCGTCGAGCGGTTCGAAGCGGTCGAAGAGCGGGATCACGATGTCCAGGCTCGGCAGCCAAGGTCCCGCGGGGGCGGTGGAGTCCGGGGCCTTCACACGCCGAGCCACTCCGCGACCTCGACCACGTCCCCGACGCTCACCGTGCCCTCGCAGGCCACGGCGTTCTTCGCGCCGAAGCTGACCTTGTTCCCGTACTCCGGCTCGCGCCGGTAGGTCGACAGGGTGCGGATCGGTTCCGGGCCCGCGCGGTGGCCGGTGGCCTGGTCGACCATGGGGACGGCGCACCGCATCGCCCGTACCGAGTGGGCGAGTTCGACGGAACCGATGGTCATCCGGCGTACCCGGTCCTCGAAGTGGGGCTCGTCGTCACCGGTCAGGACGATGTTGGGGCGGAAGCGGTTCATGGGGACGGGCTTCGCGTCGCCCCGGGCGGTGATGCGGGCGTTGAGGTCGTCCAGGGAGGCCGTCGAGGTGACCAGCACCGCGTGCGCGTCCGCGAAGTTGACCTTGCCGGGGGTGTCGCCCCAGCCGTCCCGGTCGAAGCCGGGAACCACTCGTACCAGGCGGGACTTCACACCGAGCGCGTCGGAGAACCACTCCGCGACTTCGTCCCCCTGGTCGGCGGCCGGGCCGAGGGGGCGGTCGAACATGCTGACGTCGCGGCGCGCGCCGTCCCCGTCGACGTCCAGGCGCAACGGCTCGACGCCCTCGGCGGTCAGGGCCAGGGCCGCCCCGCCGTCCAGGACTCCGACCCTGATCGCGGCCATCGCGGGGTGCGTGCGCTGGCTGCGGAAGGAGCCGTCGGCCGCGTCCACCACCATGAACGTACGGTCGTGTTCCAGGCCCGTGCCGAGGACCTGCGCGGAGTCGACCGTGGTCCCGGCGCAGCCCTTGACCGGGTAGTAGGCCAGTTCGCGGACGGTGATCGTCATGGTGTCCCCTCCGGGGCAGCCGCTTCGAGGTCGTCGACGCTGCCGGACATGATGGTGCGGATGTGTCGGGTGAGGTGGTCGGTGGGCCAGTCCCACCAGGCGACGGCGAGGAGCCGGGCGACGGTCTCCTCGTCGTAGCGGGTGCGGATGAGGCGGGCGGGGTTGCCGCCGACGATGCCGTAGTCGGGTACGTCGGAGGTGACGACGGAGCCGGCGCCGATGATCGCGCCGTGTCCGATGCGTACGCCCGGCATCACCATGGCGTTGTAGCCGAACCAGACGTCGTTGCCCACGATCGTGTCGCCCCGGCCGGGCAGTCCGGTGAGCAGGTCGAAGTGCTCGGCCCAGGAGCCGCCCATGGAGGGGAACGGGAAGGTGGACGGGCCGTCCATCCGGTGGTTGGCGCCGTTCATGATGAACCGCGTCCCGGTCCCCAGTGCGCAGAACTTCCCGATGACGAGCTTCTCCGGGCCGTAGTGGTACAGCACGTTGCGCGTCTCGAACGCGGTCGCGTCGTCCGGGTCGTCGTAGTACGAGAAGTCCCCGACCTCGATCAGTTCGGACTTCACCAGGGGCTTCAGCAGCACGACACGGGGCTGGCCGGGCATCGGGTGCAGGACGGTGGGGTCGGCGGGGACTGGGTTCATGGGGCTCATCATCGCATCCACCTCGCATGATGTAAGTTCCTTTAGGGAACTAACAGAAGCGAGAGAGGGGTGTGCCGTGACGTTGGCGCGATGGACCGAGGTCGACGACTACTTCAACGGTCTGCTGGTGGGCCCGGACGAAGCCCTGGACGCGGCCGTGGAGGCCAGTGACGGGGCAGGTCTTCCGGCGATGCAGGTCGCGGCCAACCAGGGCAAGCTGCTGAACCTGCTGGCCCGGCTCCAGGGTGCGCGCACCGTGCTGGAGATCGGCACCCTGGGCGGCTACAGCACCATCTGGCTGGCCCGCGCGCTGCCGGAGGGCGGCAAGGTCGTGACGCTGGAGGCCGATCCGGCGTACGCGGAGGTGGCGCGGGCCAACATCGAGCGGGCGGGGCTCGCGGATGTCGTCGAGATCCGGGTCGGCCGGGCGCTCGACACGCTGCCGGAGCTCGCGGCGGAGGGGTACGGGCCCTTCGACGTCGTGTTCATCGACGCCGACAAACCGAGCAACCCCGACTACCTTGCCTGGTCCCTGAAGCTGACCCGGCCCGGGAGCCTGATCGTCGCCGACAACGTCGTGCGCGACGGAGAGGTGGTCGACGGCACCAGCGACGACCCGAAGGTGCAGGGTGTGCGCCGGTTCACCGAACTCGTCGCGGCCGAGCCGACGTTGAGCGCGACCGCGCTGCAGACCGTCGGGAGCAAGGGGTACGACGGGCTGATGATGGCGCTGGTCACCGGGTAGGCCCCGGAATCGCGTTGATACGATCGCGCGTTCGACGTCGGTGATGCCTCGGCGCCCGGCCATCACCCCGTGGAGAGACTGTGCAGCGCCATCCCCTCGTCCCGCTCGTCGTCGCCGCGGCACTCTTGTGCGCCGGATGTTCCGGGGAGCCGGAGTCGGAGTCGGGGGCGGGATCGGGATCGGGATCGGCGCGAGAGGCGGAGAAGCCCGGGAACGCCTCCCCGTCCCGCTCGGCGGTGGCGGACCACGGGGCAGCGGTACGGGCCGCGGTGGCCGCGACGAAGAAGAGCAGCGCCCGGATCGATGAGCGGATCGAGATAGGGGACGGCACCACCGAGTACGTCGTCTCGATCAAGGGGGACTTCGACTGGGCGGGCGCCAGGGGACGCCTCGCGGTTTCCCTCCGGAACGCGGCGACAGCCGGGAAGACCTCGCCCCGTATGGAGGAGATCTTCGACGGCGACACCGTCTACATGGGCGGATTCGCCGAGATGGAAGGCTCCTGGGGATCGATTCACCGGAACAGGGCCGAGGCCCACTATGTGCTGCGGGCGCCGATGAACGACCCCGAGCACGTCCTGCGCCAAGTGGCCCTGATGCGCCGGATCTCGAAGGTCGGCGAGGAGGCCGTGAACGGCGCGCCCGCGGTCCACTATCGCGGTGTGCTCACCGATGACGCGGTCACGCTGCGGATGGCGAAGGACATGCGGGTCAAGATCGATGCCGCGCGAGAACAGCTCGGTGCGATCACCGTGTACGCGGATGCCTGGATCGACCGGAACGGGCGGATCGTGCGTACCCGGCTCGACTGGCCCATGGGGGCGGCGGGCGTCAAGGCGACGATGAATCTGGCGGACCACGGGAAGCCGGTGCGGGCGAAGGCTCCGGACCCCGGCAAAGTCGTCCCCATGCCGAACCTCGGTGGCCCGCTGCCCGGTTGACGATTCCTTCCTGCCGTTCCGGGGTCACCGGCTGAGACCCCTCTGACATGCTCGTAGTGATCATTGCGAGCGGTCAAAGAGGTGGGGAGTGTTCAGGGTGGGGTTCGGGAGAAGGAATTGGGCGGCGTTCTTCGCTGTCGCGGTGATGGGCGCGACAGCGGGGTGCGCGGGGAACGACGGCGGGGCCGGGGCGGACGGCGAACCGTCCGCCCCGGCCCCTGTGACCGATGCCCGGCGGATGAGCGAATCGCTCACCCTGCTCAAGGGCTACCGCTCCCTCGGGCTGAAGGGCGAAGTCAGGGGCGAAGTAGTGAGGACGGTCGACCTGCACGCCGATCGGCGCGGCAACTGCGTCGGTACGTACGAGGAGTTGGGAGCGACCAACGAGGTGGTCGTCATCGGCGACCGTGGCTGGGTGCTGTACGGCGACAAGAATCTGGAGAGCACGCGCGCTTTCGCGAAGACCTACGCGCCGGACCAGCTCCCCGCCGTCGAGAAAGCGATCGGGAAGGCCCGTGGGAAGTACGTCGAGTATCCGGCCCGTGAGTTGTTGCAGTACCCGGGGTTGAACCTGTGCGATCTCGGCCGGGCGTTCGCGAAGCTGCCCGGAACGGTGAGCAGCGCGGAGGAGAAGGGCAATCCGCGTACCAAGGGCGGTGAGCGAACCGTTCAGCTCACGCATGGTTCCGGCGGCGATGAGGTGTCGGTGCACGTGCCGGAGAAGGCGGGGTCGGTGCCCCACGGCATCGACTTCGCTCTCGGCGATGCCCCGGCGCTGCTCGAACTCGGCGACTACGACGAGCCGGTGCGGGTGAAGCCGCCCAACCGTGCGGACATCGTGAGCGCCGAAGAGGTGAAGGGGATGAACGTGTCCGTCGAGTGACTGACGGCCGACCACGGCACTCGGCGGTCGGCGTTCGGCGGTGGGTGGGAAATCTCTTGGACGCGGGCAATGGATCCGGCCATGATCGGGTGCATGAATTTGTATGTGATCGACCCGGTTCGTATCGGTACGGAGCAGCTGCCAGGAGGGCGGTCGCTGGGCTGGGCCGAGTGGGGGCCGGTGGACGGGGTGCCGGTGCTGTTCTCGCCGGGGGCGGCCACCAGCAGGCACCTCGGGTTCGGCTGCGAGGAGCTGGACGCGCTCGGCGTGCGGCTGATCTCCGTCGACCGCCCCGGCCTGGGCGCCTCCTCGCCTCGGCCCGGCCGCACCTTCGACGACTTCGTCGACGACATCCGCGCGTTCGCCGGTCTGCGCGGTCTGGGACGGCCCCTGATGGTCGGCAACTCGCAAGGGGCGCCGTTCGCGCTGGCGTGCGCCGCAGCCGGAGCGGTCCGGGCGCTCGCGGTGGTCTCCGGCGGGGACGAGATCGCCGAGCCGCGTTTCGCCGACGCGCTGCCGGGCGAACTGCGGCGGCTCGTCGACCTCGCCGTGCTCGACCCGGTCGCCGCCGAGCAGGCCTTCGCCGGGTTCGGCTCGCAGGCGATGTGGGACATGGTCATGTCCGGCAGCCCGGAGTGCGATCTCGCCGTCTATCAGCAGCCGGCGTTCGCGGCCGCCTACCGGCGTGCGCTGGACGAGGCCTTCGCGCAGGGAGCGGCCGGCTATGCCCGGGACACCGTCCTGGCCATGGGGCGCTGGGGGATCGGGCTGGCGGACATCGCCGTACCCGTCGACCTCTGGTACGGGGAGCAGGACACCGGCCACTCGCCCGACCAGGGGGCCGGACTGGCCATGCGCATCCCGGGCGCGGTCCGGCACCTGGTGCCGGAGGCCGGTGGGGCGGTGCTCTGGACGCACGCCGGGCAGGTGCTGAGCACGCTGCTGGAGCGCGCCGCGGCAGCCTGACTCCTCGAATACACAGAAGAACCCCCGCCTGCACGTCCAGGCGGGGGTTCTCCCTTCATCCGCCTGCCCGGTGAAGGTTGAGAAGACGATCACGAGGCAGGACGTCCGGGCGCCTCCCGGTCAGGGGGCGAGCAGCAGCACGTCGGCGCGCTCCTTGGCGGCCGCGTAACGCTTCGCCACGTCCTGCCAGTTGACGACGGCCCACATCGCCTCGATGAAGTCGACCTTCTGGTTCTTGTACTGGAGGTAGAAGGCGTGCTCCCAGGCGTCGAAGACCAGGACCGGGACGGAGCCCTGGCCGACGTTGCCCTGGTGGTCGTAGACCTGCTCGACGATCAGCTTGCCGCTGACCGGCTCGTACGCCAGGACGCCCCAGCCGGAGCCCTGCGTGGTGGCCGCGGCCTTCGTCAGCTGGGCCTTGAAGCCGGCGAACGAGCCGAACGACTCGGTGATCGCGTCCGCCAGGTCGCCGACACCGTCCGCGGCGAGCGGCTCGCCGCCGCCGTCACCGGTCATGTTGTGCCAGTAGATCGAGTGCAGGATGTGACCCGAGAGGTGGAACGCGAGGCTCTTCTGAAGCCCGTTGATCGCCCCCCAGGCCTCCTTGTCGCGCGCCTCCGCCAGCTGCTCCAGGGTGTCGTTCGCACCCTTCACATAGGCGGCGTGGTGCTTGTCGTGGTGGAGCTCGATGATCTGCGGATTGATGACCGGTTCGAGCGCCGCGTAGTCGTACGGGAGTTCCGGAAGCGTGTACGTGGCCATGTGGTCGAACCCTCCAGCTGCTGCCCTGTTGTTATTGCAACCTATATGCAAGAGCAGGCTAACAGCAGGAGGGGTCGATGGTGATCAGCCCTTCGACGTAGGACCGGGACGCGTCCTCACGCGCGGGCGTGCGTGCGGGCCTCCGCGAGCCGGTTCAGGTGGTCCTCGTACGCCTTCGCGTAGTGCGCCGCGTGCGCCGGGTCCGGTTCGACGACCGCGGTCGGGGCCGTCCACGTCGCCGTGTCCAGCTCCACGCCGAAGCGCTCCGCCGCCGCCAGCACCGCGCCGCGTGCTCCGACCTCTCCCTCCACGATCCGGACCGGCCGGCCCAGCACATCGGCGAACAGCCGCATCCACGCGGGGGAGCGGGTGCCGCCGCCGCACAGGGCGAGGGTGCCGGTGAGGCCCGCGGCCTCCAGGCAGTGCCGGGCGGCGAAGCCGATGCCCTCGCAGACGGCGCGGATCAGATCGGCGGGGGTCGTCTCCAGGGACACCCCGGTGAACTCGGCGCGCAGCCTCGGCTCGACGAACGGGGCGCGTTCGCCGGACGGGGCGAAGTAGGGGAGCACCCGGACCCCGTTCGCGCCCGGCGCGGTGGTGGCGAGCAGCGCGTCGACCTCCGTGTGGCGTACGCCGGTGGTGGTCAGGACCCAGTCCAGGGCCGCGGTGCCGACCATCGCGGGCATGGCGCGCAGCCAGTGGCCGGGGCGGTCGGTGGAGATGTGCAGGCCGGCCGGTTCGCCGTCCAGGTCGAGCCGCTCCGTGGCCACCAGCGCGGCCAGACAGGTGCCGACGATCAGCAGTCCGTCGCCGGGGCGGGTGACGCCCGCGCCCAGCGCGCAGGCCGGCAGGTCGTAGGGGCCGTTGGAGATCCTTGATCCGGAGGGGAGTTCGGCGGTGGCCACCGGGTCGCTGACCGGGGCGAGGAGCGGTGCCCGGTGGGCGAGGCCGAGGGCGGCCACCACATCCGGGGCGTACGAGCGGGTCACCGGGTCCAGGAACGGCATCGACGCGTCGGAGACGTCCGTGGCCCGGACCCCCGTCAGCCGCTGGAACACCATGTCCTTGCAGTACAGGGCGGTCGCCGCGGCGTCGAGCGAGGCCGGTTCGTGCCGGTCGAGCCAGGCCAGCAGCGGGCCCGGACAGCCGGGGAACATCGCGCTGCCGGTGCGCCGGTAGACGGCCTCGAAGACCCCGGACGCCAGCCAGGAGTCGACCAGTTCATGGGCCCGGCCGTCCATCCAGGAGATCGCCTTGCGGACCGGCCGGCCCGCCGCGTCGACCAGCCAGACGCCGTCGCCCTGGCCGGTGAGACCGACGAACCCGACTCCGTCGGAGCCGAGCGCGGCCAGCACCTCGCGGACCGCGCCGTACACCTCGTCCATGTCCTGCTCCACGGACCCGTCGTGGATCGCCAGCCCCACCGGGCGGGACTCGACGGCCAGCGTGCGGCCGCCCGGGTCGAAGGCGGCGGCCTTCACCACGGACGTGCCGACATCGATGCCGATGTACCTCGTCGTGCTTCCGGTCATCGTCACGGCTCCTCTCACAGCGCGTGGGCGAGCGGCTCGTCCCGCACGTAGCGCGCCACCTCGGCCGCCGCGATCCGGGCCGCCTTCTGCGCGACGGCCCGGCTGGCCCCCGCCACGTGCGGGGTCATCAGCAGATGCGGGGTACGGAAGAGCCGCGAAGTGGCCGGCGGCGGCTCCTGCTCGTACGTGTCCAGCGCCGCGGCCCGCAACTGCCCCGAGTCCAGGGCGTCGCACAGCGCGTCCGTGTCCAGCAGCCCGCCCCGGGCCGCGTTCACCAGCACCGCGCCGCGCGGCAGCGTCGCCAGCTCGCGGGCGCCGATGAGATGCCGGGACTCCGGGGTGAGCCTGGCGTGCAGGGTGAGGACCCGGGAGCGGGACAGCAGCGCCTCCAGCGACGCGGCGCGCATGCCGTGGACGTCGCCGCGCACATACGGGTCGTACACCTCGACCTCGGCACCGAACGCGGACAGCACCCGGGCCACCCGGCTGCCCACCGCGCCGTACCCGATCAGGCCGACCGGGGTGTCCTCCAGCTCCAGGCCGCAGTTCTCGTACGTGTAGTGGGTGGCGTCCCAGCGGCCGTCCGCGGCGAGGGAGCGGTGGGCCTCGGGGATGCGGCGCAGCACGGAGAGGATCAGCCCGACGGTGAACTCGGCGGTCGCCGCCGCGTTGCGCCCCGGCGCGAAGCACACCCGTACGCCCCGGGCACGTGCGGCGGCCGCGTTCACATTGACCGGGCCGCCCCGGCAGACCACGATCAGCCGGAGGTCGGGGGCGGCGGCCAGCACCCGCTCGGTGAACGGGCCCATCTGGGTCACGCACACCTCGACCCCGTCCAGGGCGGCGATCAGCGCGTCCTCGGCGTCGCTCGCCTCGTCGACCTCGGCGACCTTGCCGAAGGGTTCCAGGGGCCAGGGCAGGGTGAGTTCGGCGAGCTGCGGTTCCGTGCCGGTCGGGCCGAGCGCCTGGTGCAGGGCCTCGGCGAGCAGCGAGTTGCGGACGAAGTGGTCACCGGCGAGCAGAATCCTCGTGGCGGGGCGGACCGTCTGGGGGCGGGTCATCGCAGAGCGTCTCCTGTCTGGGCGTCGAAGACATGGACGTGCCGGGGATCGGCGGTGATGCGTACGGTGTCGTCCCGGTCGAGCCGTACCTCCGGACCGGTCACGACGACCAGCGGCTCCGCCACCCCGTCGAGCGAGAGCGTGGCGATGCCGGATTCCAGCAGGGGCTCATGGGCGGCGACCCGGGCCCGTGCACCAGTGTCGTCCAGGCGCACATCCTCCGGGCGGATGCCGAGCACCACCGCGCGTCCCGCCGCGATCCGGTGCGGTACGGGAACGCGCACCGAGTCCGAGAGGCGGACCTCGCCCGAGCCGGTGGCCGTGCCCGGCAGCAGATTGACGGCCGGCTCCCCGACGAAGTCGGCGACGAACAGGTTCGCCGGGGCGTCGTAGATCTCCTCGGGGGTGCCGAGCTGCTGGATCTCGCCGTCCCGCATCACCGCGATCCGGTCGGCGAGCGACAGCGCCTCCTCCTGGTCGTGGGTGACCAGGATGGTGGTGTGGCCGCTGTCGCGCTGGATCCGTTTCAGCTCGCGCCGGGTGGTGTCCCGCTGGCCGGCGTCGAGATGGGAGAGCGGCTCGTCCAGGAGGAGCACGTCGGGCACCCGGATCAGCGCGCGGGCCAGCGCGACCCGCTGCTTCTGGCCGCTGGAGAGCCCGGCCGGGCGGGCGTCCAGGAGGTCGGTGATCCCGAGCCGTTCGGCCATTGCGGCGACCCGGCGGCGGATCTCGGCCCGGCCGCACCCGCCCCGGGCGGCCAGCCCGAAACCGAGGTTCTCCGCGACCGTCAGCGGCGGGTACAGCGCGTAGTTCTCGAACGCCACCCCGATGTTGCGCTGCCGGGCCGGGAGCGGCACCACCGACGAGCCGCCGATGAGGATGTCGCCGCCGGTGACCGTCTCCAGGCCGGCGATCATCCGCAGGGTGGTGGACTTGCCGCAGCCGGACGGGCCGAGCAGCCCCAGCAGCTCGCCGGAGCGCAGCTCGACGTCGATGGACCGGACGGCCTCGACGGCCGCCCGGCCCCGCCCGGTGTAGGTCTTGCGCAGCGCGCGCAGGGCCAGTTCAGTCATCCGTCACCGCCGTCTCACCGTCACCCGTCATCGCCGTCCCCCGCTCCGGAGTCCCGTCCGGTGGAGCAGACCTCGTAGGGCACCTTGTGCTCGTCGAGCTCGCGCAGCGCCTGCGGGGACGCCCCGTCGTCGACCAGCAGCAGATCGAAGCGGGAGAGCGGAGCCAGCCGGTGCAGGGCGACCCGGCCCAGCTTCGAGTGGTCCAGCAGCAGCACATTGCGGCTCGCCGAGTCGAGCATCGCCCGCTTCACGGCGATGATGTGCTGCTCCTGGTGGTAGGCGAAGCCGCCGGACGCGGCGGAGGTGGAGGTGAAGCAGATGTCGACCTGGAGCGACTGCACCGCCTCCACGCAGGAGACACCGAGGAACGAGGAGTGCAGCGGGTCGAAGTCCCCGCCGAGGCCCATCAGATGGATCCCGCGCTCCTGCGACAGCAGGTTGATCGCCTCCAGGAAGTTGGTGACGACGGTCAGCGGGGTGATGGAGCGCAGCCGGCGCGCTATCTCCAGCGTGGACGTCGAGTCGTCGAGCATCACCGCCATGCCCGGCTCTATGAGCTTCAGGGCCCGTTCGGCGACGGCGGCCTTCTCGGCCCGCATCGTCTTCAGCCGGTAGGAGACGTTCGACTCGAAGACGCCGGACGGCTGGGCGGTGACGCCGCCGCGGAACTTGCGGACGATGCCCTGCCGTTCCAGCTCGTCCAGATCGCGGTGGATGGTCATCAGGCTGACGTCGAAGCGCTCCGCCAGCTCTGCGGCGCTCACCTCGCCCTGCGCGAGGACGTACTCGGCTATGGATGCCTGGCGCGGGGCGGGGCCCCGCTGCGGAACGTTGCTCACGTGCTGATCCTTCGTCCTGGACGTGCCGGCCGGTCGGCCTCGAACAGCAGCAGACTCTCAGGCGGTACCGAGAGCCGGACCGGACGGTCGGGACTCAGGCCGGCCGCCTCGGCGCGCGGGACGACGAGGGACAGCCGCTGCCCGCCGATCCGTACGGTCACCTCGGTGGCCCGGCCGAGCAGCTCGGTGACATGGACGGCGCCGGTCAGCTCCAGGTCCGGGCGCCCGCCGCCGCCCGCCGCCGGGCCCCGGAAGCCGATGTCCCGGGGCCGTACGCCCAGTTGGACGGCGGTGCCAGGCGGTGCGGGCACCGCCAGCGGCAGCTCGTACGCCCCGTCCGGCGACCGGAAGTGCCCCTCGGGCGTCACCGTGCCGGGCAGCAGATTGATCCGCGGCCGGCCGAAGGACCGGGCGACGAAGGTGTCGTACGGGCGGTGCCACAGCTCCTCGCGGGTGCCGGTCTGCACCATCCGGCCGTCCCTGATCACCCCGATCCGGTCGCCGAGCGCCAGCGCCTCCACCGAGTCGTGGGTGACGTACAGCGTGGTGGTGCGCCGCACCGCACCGATCGCCCGCAGCTCCGCGCGCATCGCCTGCCGCAGCTTCGCGTCCAGGTGCGACAGCGGCTCGTCGAGCAGGAACGCCCTGGCCGGCCGCACCAGCACCCGGCCGAGCGCCACCCGCTGCCGCTGGCCGTTGGAGAGCCGGCCCACCTGACGGTCCAGCAGAGCGCCGATGCCCAGGAGCTCGGCGATCTCCCCGATCCGCTCGCGCGCCTCGTTCGCGGGGAGGCGATGGCGCGGCGAGCGGAGCGGGGAGGCGAGGTTGTCGTACGCGGTGCGGTGCGGGTAGAGCGCGTACGACTCGAAGCACATGGCCACGCCCCGGTCGTAGGGCTCCACGCCCGCCATGTCCGCCCCGCCCAGCTCGACCGTCCCGGCCTGCGGCTGCTCCAGGCCCGCGATCGTCTTGAGCGTGGTCGTCTTCCCGGCGCCGGACGGGCCGAGCAGACAGAAGAACTCGCCCTCGGCCACCTCCAGGTCCAGGCCGTCGAGCGCGGTCTGCTTCCCGTACCGCTTGCCGACCCCGCGCAGCGCGATCGCCGCCGGGCCGGTCATGACTTCACCGCCCCGAACGACAGCCCGCGCACCAGATACCGCTGGATGGTGAGCGCCAGCAGCAGCGGCGGGACCACCGAGACCAGCGCCGCGGCGGCCGTCAGGTTGTACTTGGGCCGGTCGCCGCCAAGGAAGGACAACGCCCCGACCGTCACCGTCTGCGCGTTCGACGAGGTGAGGATCAGCGGGAAGACGAAGTTGTTCCACGCGAAGATGAACGCCAGCAGCGAGACGGCCGCGATCCCCGGCTTCACCAGCGGCAGCGCGACCCTGAAGAACGCCTGCTTGCGGGTGTAGCCGTCCAGCAGCGCCGCCTGCTCCAGCTCGGGGGAGAGATCGGAGAAGTACGACCGCATGATCCAGACGATCAGCGGGAGCGTCACCAGTTGCAGCACCCACACCATGCCGACGTAGGTGTCGAAGAGCCCGAGCTGCTGGTAGAGCACGAACAGCGGGATGATCACGGTGAGTTCGGGCGCGAAGCGGAACGAGAGCAGGGTGAACATCAGGTTCTCCGAGCCGCGGAACCGCCACCGCGCGGCGGCGTACGCGGCGGGCAGCCCGATCACCAGCGACAGCGCGACCGCGCCCAGCGACACGACGAGGCTGTTCACGAAGAACCGGAGGAACGGCACCCCCTGGTCGCCCCCGGCACCCAGCACCGTGCGGTACGAGTCGAGGGTCGGGGTGAACGAGAAGTACGTGCTGAACAGCTCGTTCGTCGGCTTCAGCGACAGGACCACCATCCAGGCGACGGGGAACAGCGCGAAGACGAAGTAGCCGATCAGCGCCAGATCGGCGGCGACGGAGAGCACTCTGCGCCTCATCCCGGCACCTCCGCCGCCCGGTTCTGGATCCGGCCCAGATAGCGCACCAGCACCATCGTGACCAGGTAGACCACGGCCCAGAGCACGATCATGTAGCTGATCCCGAACGAGTAGCGCTGGAAGCGGATCGCCTCCAGATAGGCCCGGATCTGGAGCACCATCGTCGAGTCGCCGGGCCCGCCCTCGGTCAGCGCGTAGATGATGTCGAAGACCTTCAGCGAGTCCATGAACCGGAAGATCACGGCGACCAGCACGTACGGCCAGAGCATCGGCAGGGTGAGGCGCCGGAAGGTGAACCACCAGCCCGCCCCGTCGACCGCCGCCGCCTCGAACGGCGAGGCGGGCAGCGAGCGCAGACCGGCCAGCGCGAGGATCGCGACGAACGGGGTGTAGACCCACACGTCCACCGTGATCGAGGAGAGCAGCGCGCCCGTCGGGGTGTCCGTCCACTGCACACCGCCGAGGCCGAACGGCTCCAGGAGATGGTTGACGACCCCGACCGACGGCTGGAGCATCAGCTTCCACATGATCGCGGCGATCACCGGCGCGATCATCAGCGGCAGGATCAGGATCTTCTCCAGCACCCGCCCGACCCGGCTCGACCGGTGCAGCAGCAGCGCCACGGACACCCCGAGCACCGTCTCGACGGCCGCCGCGCCGACCGCGTACGCCACCGTCACCCGCGCCGAGTCCCAGAACGCCGGCCGAGTGAGGATTTGCCGGTAGTTCTCGATGCCCACCAGGTCGGGCTGCGGCCTGCTCGCCGCGAAGTCGAACAGCGTGTAGTAGAGGCCGAGCCCGAACGGGTAGAGGATCCCGCCGGTCAGCAGCAGCGCGGGCACGATCAGCAGATACGGCCGCAGCGAGCGGCGCCACGCCGGCACCGCCCGTACCGCCGGCTTCCCGGGCCCCGGGCCGGGGGCCGCCCCGTGGCCGGTCTCCGGCACGGTGGCCGCGCGTCCCGGCACCGGTCAGCCGACCTTCGACGCCAGATCGCCGGCCAGGCCGTTCAGCACCGACGAGGCGTTCTTCCCGCCGTAGATCTCCTGGAGCGCGGCGGCCCAGCTGGTCGTCGCGTCGAAGAACTGCTCCTGCGGGGTGAACTGGATCCTGGTCTCGTCGACGACCGTCTCGAAGGTCTCGATGAACCCGGGGATCGCCCGCATCTTGTCCTTGTACGCGGCGTCCTGGCTCACCGACTTGCGTACCGGGTCGATGTGGTTGTGCTCGATCGCGCCCTTGCGCAGATGCTCCTTGCCGGTCGCCCACTGGAGGAACAGCCAGGCGGCGGACTTGTTGCGGCTGCGGGCGTTCATGCCGAGCGACCAGATCCACATGTTCGTGGCGAGCGAGCCGCCGGGGCCCTTCGGACCGGGGTGGAAGGCGATCTTCCCGGAGGCGGGCGAGGCCCCCTTCACCGCCTGGAAGTACGCGGCGGTGTCCGCGTCGAAGAGCATCCCCGCCTTCTTCGCCCCGAGGTCGCCGGAGCACTGGTACCAGGTGTACGAGGTCCAGGACGGCGGCCCGCCCTTCCTGACCATCTCCGCCCAGTCCCGGGTGAACGCGACCGCCTCCGGGGAGTTCATCGCGGGCTTCACCTTCCCGCCCTCGACGGTGAAGTCCTTCAGGCCGTTGCGGGCGTACATCGTCATGAAGCCGGGATGGATCGTCGCCCAGCTGCGCGAGCCGCGCACCGCGACCCCGTACATCCGGTCGAAGCCCGCCCCCGGCGCCCGGCGGGTGATCGCCCCGGCGATCTCGCGCAGCTCGTCGAAGGTCTCGGCGGGCTTCAGGCCGAGCTTCTCGAACACCTCGGTGTTGTACGCGACGACATTGGTCTCCCAGCCCCACGGCAGCGCGTACTGCCCGCCCTGCCCGAGCGGCGCGCCCGCCTCCAGCGACCACTGGTCGGCCGCCAGCAGGTTGGGGAAGAAGTCCTCCCGGTCCCAGTCGTCCCCGGTGGCCGAGGCGTTGCGCATCCAGGGGCCGAGATCCTCCAGCCAGCCCGGCGGCCCGTACTGCCACACCATGTACGCGCCGAGCATGAACACGTCGTAGGAGGCGCGCCCGCTGGACAGGTCGACGGTGAGCTTGTCGAAGTAGTTGTCCTCCGGGAAGACGTCGTACTCGACCTTGATCCCGGTCTTCTCGGTGAACGCCTTCAGGTCGGCGATCAGCGCATCGGTGTACGGATGCTTGTTGAGCAGCGCCTTGACGGTCCGGCCCTCGGCCCGCTTCCAGTCGAACGGGCCGGTGACGTCGTCGGCCGCGGAGCCGCCGCCCTTCGGACCGCCACCGCCGAAGCCCGTGCCGCAGGCGGTCAGCAACGGGGCGGCGGACGCGGCAGCGGCCGCACCGAGGGCGAGGAACCGTCGCCGGTCGTGCGCGTGCATGTCCATCCGTGACCTCCACGGTCCGGCCGGAGATGGGTGGGGGGTGCCCGTTCACACGTTGAATCGACTGGTTAACAGAGCTTGGAACAACGCAAGTTGGCCGTCAATCCCTCGCGCAACGGAAATTCTCGGTGCAGAGTGAGAACTTCACAGAGGGGACCGATATGTGGATGGGCATCGATCTCGGCACGCAGAGCGTCCGGGCGGTGGTGGCGGCGGACGACGGCGAGATCCTCGGCAGCGGCTCCGCCCCGCTCACGGGCAGACGTGACGGCGTACGGCATGAGCAGCGGCCCCTCGACTGGTGGACGGCGCTGTGCGCGGCCAGCCGTCAGGCGCTGCGCGACTGCCCCGCCCCGCGCGCGCTGGCCGTCTGCGCCACCTCCGGCACCGTGCTGCTCGGCGACCGGGAGGGGCGGCCGCTGACCCCGGGGGTGATGTACGACGACGGGCGGGCCGTCGCGGAGGCGGCCAGGGCCAAGGCCCCGCCGAGCTGGGCGCTGCCCAAGGTGATGTGGCTGCTGAAGGAGTACGGGGCAGGGGCGGGCGACGCCGTACGGGTGATGCACCAGGCCGATCTGGTCCTGGCCCGGCTCGCCGGGACGCCGCTGCCCACCGATTCCAGCCATGCCCTGAAGACCGGCTACGACCTGGAGCGGAACGACTGGCCGCGGCGCAGGTTCGGGAAGCTGGGCCTGCCCGACGGGATCTTCCCGGACGTGGTGCGGCCGGGCACGAGGATCGGCGAGGTGGGGCGGGCGGCGGCCGAGGAGACCGGGATCCCGGCGGGCACCGCCGTCGTGGCCGGGATGACGGACGGGTGCGCGGCGCAGCTCGCCTCCGGTTCGCTGGCCGTCGGCTCCTGGAATTCGGTGCTCGGCACGACGCTGGTCCTGAAAGGGGTCACCTCGTCGCCGGTCGAGGACCCGGCCGGGGTCGTCTACAACCACCGCGCGCCGGACGGGAGCTGGCTGCCGGGCGGCGCCTCGGGGGTCGGGGGCGGGGTGCTGACCGCCGCCTTCCCTGCGGTGGACCCGATCCGCATGGACGCGCTGGCCCGCGACCACGAACCGGCTCGGGTGGTGGCGTACCCGCTGGTGGCGACGGGGGAGCGGTTCCCGTTCGTGGCGCCGGAGGCCACCGGCTTCCTGCTCGGCGAGCCCGCCTCCGACGCCGAGCACTGGCTGGCCCTGCTCACCGGCGTGGGCCTGGTCGAACGGCTCTGCTTCGACTACCTCGACCTGCTCGGCGCCCAGAACTACGGCCGGCTCACCCTCACCGGCGGCGCGGCCCGCAGCGGCTACTGGAGCAGACTGCGCGCCGACATCCTCGGCCGGCCCGTGTACATCCCGCAGTACAGCGAACCCGCCCTCGGCATGGCGATCCTCGCCGCGTACGGTGCGGGGGCCGGGGCCGGTCTGGCCAGGACGGCGGGCGCGATGGTGCGGCTGCGCCACGTGCTGCACCCGCATCCGGTGCGTACCGCGTGGTACGCCGAGCCGTACCTCACGCTGGTGGACGAACTGGAGCGACGCGGCTGGCTCCCCGGCCCGGTCGCCGCCCACGCCCGGACCCGAACGGAGCGGTCATGACCGCCCGGCCCCGAACGGAGAAGCCATGACCAGGAGCCCGGCCACCCTGCTGCTCGCCCGCCACGGGCAGACCGTCTGGCACGCGGAGAACCGCTACGCCGGGGTCAGCGACATCGCCCTCACCGACGAGGGCCGCCGCCAGGCCCGGCAGCTGGGCGACTGGGCGCCCCGGAACGGGGTCGACGCGATCTGGACGTCCACGGTCGGCCGGGCGATCGAGACCGCGCAGCCCGCGTGCGAGGCGCTCGGCCTCGTCCCCCGGCGCGAACACGAGCTGCGCGAATGCGACTTCGGCGAGGTGGAGGGGCGCACCCTGGCGGAGTTCGCGGCCGAGCAGCCGGAACGGGCCCGGGAGTACCGCGCCGACCCGGTGGCCCACCCCTTTCCGGGGGCCGAGGACCCCCGGGCCGCGGCGGCCCGGGGGACGGCGGCGCTGCGCCGGATCGCGGACGGGCACCCGGGGCAGCGGGTGCTCGTCGTCGCGCACAACACCCTGCTGCGACTGGTGCTGTGCGAACTGCTGTCGATTCCGCTTGGCTCCTACCGCCGGGTCTTCCCGCAGCTGCGGAACGCGGCGGTGAGCGAGGTGCGGATCGGGGAGGAGGGCGGTGCGCTGCTCTCCCTCAACGTGCCCTGCGCACCGGAGGCACCCGGCGTCAGCCCCTGACGGCCGCCGCCCGACGCTGCCGTACGACACCGATGGCGCAGAGCACGAGGGTCATGGCGCCGGTGGCCAGCAGCTGGTCACGGGTGTCCGGCTGGCGGAGCATCAGGAAGAAGATGCCGGCCATGGCCAGGAGCGCCACCACCGTCAGGAACGGGAAGAACCACATCCGTACCACCAGCAGATCGGGCGCCACGCGCTCCAGCCGGGCGCGCAGAATCAGATGGGAGACGGCGATGAAGATCCAGACGACCAGGATCACCGCGCCGATCATGTTGAGCAGCCACGGGAACACGTCGTCGGGACGCCAGTAGCTGAGCAGCACGCACAGGAAACCGAACACGGACGAGACCAGCACCGCGGTGCGCGGGACGCCCGAGGAGATCCGGCCGAGCCGCTTCGGGCCCTGGCCGCGGCCGACCAGCGAACAGGCCATCCGCGAGGCGCCGTAGATGTTGGCGTTCATCGCGGAGAGCAGGGCGATCAGGATGACCACGTTCATGATCTCGGCCGCGCCGTTGATGCCGAGGTGGTCCAGTGCCGCGTAGAACGGGCCGACCTCCACGACCTTCGGGTCGTCCCACGGGACGAGCGTGACGACGACCGCCATCGAGCCGACGTAGAACAGCGCGATCCGCCACATCGCCGTCCGCACGGCCCTGGCGACGCCCTGCACCGGGTTCTCGGACTCGGCCGCGGCGATGGTGACGGTCTCCAGACCGCCGTACGCGAAGACGGAGGCGAGCAGCCCGATCACCAGGCCCTCGGCGCCGTTCGGCATGAACCCGCCCTCACCGCTGAGGTTGGCGGTGCCGGGGGCGTCCGTGCCGGGCAGTACGCCCAGGATCGCCAGCACGCCGAGGACCAGGAAGAGTGTGATCGCCACGACCTTGAGGGCGGCGAACCAGAACTCGAACTCGCCGAACTTCGTCACCGAGGCCAGGTTGGTGCCCAGGAAGACCACCATGAACAGCGCGACCCAGGCCCACTCCGGGGTGCCGGGCAGCCAGCCGGTGACGATCTTCGCGGCTCCGATGCCCTCCAGGCCGACCGCGACGCAGAGCAGCACCCAGAACGCCCAGCCGGCGGTGAACCCCGCCCAGGGGCCGATCGCCCGCTCCGCGTGGACGGAGAAGGAGCCGGACGCCGGGTTCGCCGCCGACATCTCGCCGAGCATGCGCATCACGAGCATGACCAGCAGCCCGGAGACGGTGTACGCGATGATGATCGACGGGCCCGCGGCGGCGATGCCCGCGCCCGAGCCGACGAAGAGCCCGGCGCCGATGACCCCGCCGAGGGCGATCATCGACAGATGACGCTGCTTGAGCCCGTGGGTGAGAGCCGAATCGGCCGCGGCGTCGGAGACGGCGGCCGGGGAGCCGGTGGGGGGAGACGCGGAATTCCGAGACATGGACAAGCTCTGTTCGATCGGTGAGACGTGGGGGACGCACGGTGGTACGTGGGGGGACGTGCGCGCACAGTCTGAGCACGCGCCCCGCCGAGGGGGAACCACTGTCCGCTATACGGGCACGATGCTCACACAAGGTGCACACCTGGACACGTGGGGCGGCAGTACGGGATCCGGCCGGGGCGGCCCCGGTGCCTCCGCCGGCCCGCCCCGGGTGGCGGCGGCCGGCCGGCCCGGACGGAATTGGCGGGAACCTACAGTCCGCCCCGGCGGCCCTGCCCGCCCGGATCCGGGCCGCTCCGCCCCCAGCTCAGTGACGAGCATCACGCCGTCGCGCGATTGCGTACCGCTCTTTGTGCGGACCCCACCAACGCCCAGGTCAACGCTTTGTGGGCCACTGATGGTGATCGGGCGTTAACCCGTGGGCTAACGTCGGGCTCAGTCTGTCCCCACCTGCCCTCACCCCGCGGAGTCCCGATGAGCACTGCTGCCGCCGCCCCTGCCCGCACCGGAGCGGTCCTCGCCGACCTGCTGCCCGCCGCCAGGCACCGTTACGCCGTCGACACGGCCCTGGTCCTCGGTGGCGCCGCGCTCACCGGCATCGCCGCCCAGATCGCCGTGCCGGTCCCCGGCTCCCCGGTACCGGTCACCGGCCAGACCTTCGCCGCGCTCCTCGTCGGCACCGCGCTCGGCGCCCGCCGCGGCTTCCTCTCCCTCGCGGTGTACGCGCTGGTGGGCATGGCCGGCATGCCGTGGTTCTCCGAGGGCACCTCCGGAATGGGCTTCCCCTCGTTCGGCTACGTCCTCGGCATGCTGCTCGCCGCCTCCGTGGTCGGCGGCCTCGCCCGCCGCGGCGGCGACCGCTCCGTGCTGCGCACCGCGGGCACGATGGTGCTGGGCTCCGCGATCATCTACGCGGTCGGCGTCCCGTACCTGGCGCTGGCCACCGGCATGTCGGCGAGCGCCGCGATCGCGGCCGGCCTGGTGCCGTTCCTGCTCGGTGACGCGCTGAAGGCCGCGCTGGCCATGGGCGCGCTGCCCGCGGCCTGGAAGCTCATCGGCCGCCGGGGCTGATCCCGTAGCTCCCTCCGAAGAGGCTCGCCGGGTCGTGACGCGACACCAGACCGGCGAGCCTCTTCTGTGTCCGGGCGTCGTGGAAGCCCTCGGTCCGGTCCCCGCCGCCGAAGGAGAAGCCGAGCGACCGGCCCAGGGCGCCAGGGGCGAGCAGCCCGGCCACCTCCGCGTACAGGGCCCGCACCGACGCCACGTCCGTACCGTCCAGCGGTGAGAGCAGCCGCAGCAGGAACCCGGCCTCGCGGTAGGGCACCGCGTTGTCCACGGCGGGCCGGGCGGCGAGCGCGCCGCCCAGGTGGTTGAGCTGGACCACGGTCATCATCGGTGCCTTCGGACCGGTCAGCTCCAGCACGCGTGCGGCGAGGTCCCCGTCCAGGCCGTCGAGCACCACGCTGTCGCCGTAGTAGGCGTGCGGGAACGGCGGGTCGCTGTGAATGGTGTGGCTGTCGGCGTACGCCATCTCCCGCAGCGAATCCGCGACGGCCGGACCGATCGCCCGCAGCGGCGCGACCAGCCGCTCGCCCTCGGCCGCGCTGCCGGTGTACGCGACCCGTACCGAGATCACGTACCGCCCGCGCAGCGGCTCCGGCAGCTGCGGGAGGTCGGGGTAGCCGATCGCCGCCAGCGAGGACGTCAGGGTGTCGGGCACGGTCCGGGTCCACTCCAGATAGCGGCCGGCCACCTCGGCGGCGGTCCCGTCCCCGTGGAAGGCGATCGAACCGCCGTACAGCCGCTCGGCCTCCACCAGGCCGATCTCCATGGCGGTCACCACGCCGAGCCGGTGGCCTCCGCCGCGCAGCGCCCAGAACAGATCGGGCTCGCCGGCCGGGGAGACCCGGCGCAGCACCCCGTCGGCCGTCACCACGTCCAGCGCCCGCACATGGTCGGCCGCGTATCCGAACTCCCTGGCCAGGACGGGGAGCCCGCCGCCGAGGGTGTAGGAGACCGCGCCGACCGACGGGGACGATCCGTTCAGCGGGGCGAGGCCGTACGGCACGGCGGCCTCGATCACCTGCCCCCAGGTGACGCCCGCGCCGATCCGGGCGGTGCGGCGGACCGGGTCGATCTCGACGGAGTCCATCCGGCGGGTGCTGATCAGGACCCCGCCCTCGATGGCGCCGGGCTGCCCGTGGCCGGTGGCGTGGACGTGGACCGGGAGGCCGCGCGCGGCGGCGTCGGCCACGGCGGCGCGTACGTCCTCGGCGCGGGCGGCCTCCACGACGAGGTCGGGGCGGATCGCGAAACCGGTCTGGAAGCCGGACGGGGCGGTGGTGGTCATGGAAAGGCTCTCCGATCGCTCGCTCGGTGGCGTTGCAGGGGAGAGCCTTTCCGGTAAACCTGACAACGGCCGTCAGGTATTGACGGGCGTCTTCCCGGCCGCCCGGTTCCGGCGGCCCAGGGCCTCGCGGACCAGCGCGATCGCCACCACCAGCGCCGCGACGAGCAGCGAGAGCAGCACCTGCTCACGTCCGCTGTCGTCGGTCAGCATGTAGACCAGGACGAACGAGATCATCGCGATGGTCGCCCAGGTCAGGTACGGGAAGAGCCACATCCGTACGACCAGCTTCTCCGGCGACTCGCGCAGGATCATGCCGCGCATCCGCAGCTGGGTGAAGCAGATGACCAGCCAGACGAACAGCGCGACCGCACCGGAGGAGTTCAGCAGGAACTGGAAGACGGTGTCGGGCCACTTGTAGTTGAAGAACACCGCGACGAAGCCGAAGACCACCGAGGACAGGATCGCGGCCTGCGGCACGCCCCGCTTGTTCGTCCGGGCGAACGCCTTCGGCGCGTCCCCGCGGCCGCCGAGCGAGAAGGCCATCCGGGAGGCCGTGTAGAGGCCGGAGTTCAGGCACGACAGCACGGCGGTGAGAACGATGACGTTCATGACCTGTCCGGCGTGCGGGATGCCGATGGAGTTGAGGGCGGCGACATAGCTGCCGTCCTTCACGATCGACGCGTCGTTCCACGGCAGCAGCGTGAGCACGATGAAGATCGAGCCCAGGTAGAAGACGGCGATCCGCCAGATCACGCTGTTGGTGGCCTTCTGGACGGCGCGCTGCGGGTTCTCCGACTCGCCGGCGGCGAGGGTGACGATCTCGCTGCCCATGAAGGAGAAGACGACCATCAGCACACCGGTGAGGATGGCGCCCGGCCCCTCGGGGAAGAACCCGCCGGTGTCGGTGAGGTGCGCGAGTCCCGCGCCGGGGTTGTCCGAACCGGGCAGCAGCCCGAAGACGGCGAGCAGTCCGACGACCACGAAGGCGCCGATCGCCACGACCTTGATCCCGGCGAACCAGAACTCGAACTCGCCGTACGACCCGACCGAGACCAGGTTCGTCGCGGTCAGCACCACCATCACGATCAGCGCCCACGCCCACTGCGGGACGCCCGGTACCCAGCCCTCCAGGATCTTGGCACCCGCCGTGGCCTCGACGGCGAGCACCACGACCCAGAAGAACCAGTACAGCCAGCCGATCGAGAAACCGGCCCAGCGGCCCAGCGCCTGGTCGGCGTAGGCGGAGAAGGAGCCCGAGCTGGGGCGGGCCGCGGCCATCTCACCGAGCATCCGCATCACGAAGACGACCATCAGGCCGACCAGCGCGTACGACAGCAGGATGGCGGGTCCGGCGGCGGCGATACCGGCGCCGGAGCCCACGAAGAGACCCGCGCCGATCACGCCGCCGATGGCGATCATCGAGAGATGGCGGTTCTTGAGCCCCGGCTTGAGGCCGTCCGGGGAGTGGGGGGAGTCCGGCTCGGCAGGCCGGTCGACCGGTCCGGCCGTGGTCGTCTGCGACGTCATGGATCGAATCCTTACGTTCTCGGATCACGCGATGAGCGCCCGGCCGCCGCAGTGGGGTGCGACGGCGAGTGATGCATTGAAGCCCGGCGAACGGTAAAAGCGGAACCCCTTCTTCCGAATCGTTGACCCGATCGTTGCCCATGTGGCCCCGCTCACACGGAATCCGCGCAGCGCGGTCACACGGAGTCGCCGCAGGTCCCGGCCGGACCGGCCGGAACGTTCCGACCCCGATGGCGGCTGCCCCGTGTCGCACGTGCCACACTCGGAACATGCGCGTGTACCTCGGCTCGGACCATGCCGGCTATGAACTCAAGAACCACCTCGTCGAGTGGCTCACGGCCCAGGGCCACGAGGCCGTCGACTGCGGCCCCCACATCTACGACGCCCAGGACGACTACCCGCCGTTCTGCCTGCGTGCCGCCGAGCGGACGGCCGCGGACCCGGACAGTCTCGGCATCGTGATCGGCGGCTCCGGCAACGGCGAGCAGATCGCCGCCAACAAGGTCAAGGGCGTCCGTGCCGCGCTGGCCTGGAGCGAGCAGACCGCCGCCCTGGGCCGCGAGCACAACAACGCCAACGTGGTCGCCATCGGCGGCCGGATGCACTCGGTGGAGGAGTCCACCAAGTTCGTCGAGATCTTCCTCGCCACCCCGTACTCCAACGAGGAGCGTCACACCCGCCGCATCGAGATGCTGACGGCGTACGAGACGACCGGCGAGCTCCCCCCGATCCCGGCCCACCACCCGCAGCAGGGCTGACCGGCCCACCCACCCGCTCGCTGTGCCGCCGGCGCCCCCGGCGGCACAGCCATGTCCGCCCCCGTATCCGATCGAGGAGAGCCGCCGCCGTGCCCGAGGGACACACGATCCACCGCCTCGCGGACGACCACCGGGACAGGTTCGCCGGACGCCCGGTGCGGGTGAGCAGCCCGCAGGGCAAGTTCGCCGCGGGCGCCGCGCTGCTCGACGGCCGGCCCCTCACCGACGTGGACGCCCACGGCAAGCACCTCTTCCTCGGCTTCGGGGGCGCCGACTGGGTCCACATCCACCTGGGCCTGTTCGGCAAGCTCGGATTCGGTACGGTCCCGGCCCCGCCGCCCACCGACACGGTCCGGCTGCGACTGCTGAACGAGGAGCACCACGCGGATCTGCGCGGCCCGACGGCATGCGCGCTGATCACCGAGCCGGAGAAGCGCGCGATACACGAGCGCCTCGGACCGGACCCGCTGCGGACCGACGAGGACGGCGAGCGGGCCTGGCGGCGGATCTCGCGCAGCCGGATCACCGTCGCGGCCCTGCTGATGGACCAGAAGATCATCTCGGGGGTCGGCAACGTCTACCGCGCGGAGGTGCTGTTCCGGCACGGGATCGACCCGTACCGCCTCGGCAGGGACCTCACTCGCGCGGAGTGGGACGCGATCTGGGCGGACCTGGCGGTGCTGATGCGCGAGGGCGTGCGGAACAACCGGATCGACACGGTCCGCCCCGAGCACATGCCGGAGGCGATGGGCCGCCCGCCGCGCGTCGACGACCACGGCGGCGAGGTGTACGTCTACCGCAGGGCCCGGCAGTCCTGCCACATCTGCGGCGGCGAGATCCGCACCGCCGACCTCGCCGCCCGCAATCTCTTCTGGTGCCCGGGGTGCCAGAAGCGGTAGAAGGCTCCTGGTGCCCCTCCCGGTACTAGAACCCGCGCGGCAGCCACGGCGCCACGTCGGACAGGAACGCCGACGACGCCTCCGCCAGCGCGCCCTCCCGCAACTCCCGCACCCGCCCGGCCAGACCCAGCGAGCTCAGCGACTCGCCGCCCAGATATGCCGAGCCCAACTCCCTTACCGAGAGCTCCAGATCGGCCGGGTCATCGGTCCGGCGACAGGACGCGACGCCCTTCTCGTCGGCCGTGAGCCGCCAACGCCCCTCGTTCCAGGGGCAGAACGCGTCCTCCACCTCGAACACCACGTCCAGCGGGCCCCGGTACGTCCGGGCCTCCAGCGCCGCACCCAGCTCCACCAGGCGCACATGGAGCGAATCGCGGACCCGGATGTTGCACCGCCGCACGTCCGACACCAGGTGCAGCACCGCGTCGTCGACCGGCCGGTTGCGGGCCACGACCGTCGTCATCAGGTCGATCTCGAAGACGAACCGCCACAGCGCCGCGTACGCCGCCGGGTCCAGGGCGGCCAGGTCGTTGACCACGACGGTGCCCTTGGGGCCGGACGGCTCCCACTCCGGCTTGATGTGGTACGTCACATTGCCGACGATCTCCCCGTCCCGCTCCGCCAGCACGCACTGCTGTGGTGAGGAGCCCTGACGGTTGGCGACCGGGTCGACCATGGGCTTGCGCTCCCAGCCGGGCGCGTGGACCGGGACACCGGGACGGCCGGAGACCAGCCGCTCGTACACGCTCTCGCACGCGGCCATCGCCTCGTCCGGCTTCGCGTGGCGCAGCCGCACCTCGTCCGTGCCCGGCGGCACGTCCAGCCGGATCCGGTCCTTCTCGATCGTCATGGACATCTGCCGCGAGGCGGCGCCGTAGCCGAACCGGCCGTAGATCGCCGGTTCCGAGGCCGTCAGTACGGCGAACGGCTCGCCCAGCGCACGGATGTCGTCCAGCTGCCGTCGCATCATCGAGGTCAGCAGCCCACGCCTGCGGTGCGTGGAGGCGACGCTCACCATCGTGATCGCGGCGGCGGGCACCAGCGCCCCGCCCGGCACCGCGACCCGGAAGCTGAACGCCCCCGCCGTGCCGACCACGTCGTCACCGTCCCAGATGCCGAGCGACCGCTCGTGCTCGGTCAACTGCTCGAACAGCTCGCGCTCCTCGGGAGTCTCCGGGTCCCCGCCGAACGCCAGCTCAAGACACTCGAACCATCGGTTCCATTCGGACGGACGCAGTACGCGAAGCTCAGTAGTCATGGGCCATGCCTACCAGGGGCGAGGCACTGCGGGCGACCCGATTTCGAACGCATTGTCATGGGGTCCCCCTGCACCTCGGGCCGCCGGGTGGATAAGGTCCCCGCAATGGCCCGTCGCGCAGGAGCAGACACGTACCCGGCCCGATTGCGGAAATCGGCGCACCGGGCACGCGTCGCGCTGCGCAAATCCGGTGTCGACTACTTCCGCGGCGACGGATCGGACTGGATCGCGCTGGCCGGTCTGCTGCTCACCATCCCGGCCATCACCTGCGCCACCCTCTTCGACGCGGTGTGGTGTTCCCCGGCCGCGCTCGTCCTGCCGATCGTCGCGGGCGGCCTGCTGCTGCGCCCGGCCAGCCTGCTGGGCCTGTACGCGACCGCCGCCACCGCCCTGATCGTGGAGTCGGTCGCGCTGGGCCCGTACGGCGACGGCCCGGCCCGGGTGACCCCCGGCATCGTCCTGGTGGTCGCGGCCTGCGGCTTCTTCGGGCTGATCCTCGCCCAGTTCCGGGCCAGGGTCGGGGTGCCGTGGCGGCGCGGCGGCACCATGCTCTTCGACCTGCGCGAACGCATCCGGGTACAGAGCGCCCTGCCCCGGCTGCCGCAGGGCTGGCACCGCGAGATGGCGCTGCGCCCGGCGGGCGGGCAGTCCTTCTCCGGGGACTTCGTCGTCGCCGCCCGCACCAACGGCGGACGCACCCTGGAGGCCGTACTCACCGATGTCTCCGGCAAGGGCATGGACGCGGGCTCCCGCGCCCTCCTGCTGTCCGGCGCCTTCGGCGGGCTGCTCGGCTCGCTGCCCCCGCACGGCTTCCTGCCGGCGGCCAACGGCTATCTGCTGCGCCAGGACTGGGACGAGGGATTCGCCACCTCGATCCATCTGGTCCTGGACCTCGATTCGGGCGACTACGAACTCCTGTCGGCCGGGCACCCGCCGGCCCTCCAGCTCCACTCGGGCAGCGGCCAGTGGGAGGAGAAGGCGGCCGAGGGGCCGTTGCTGGGGGTGTACGACGGGGCTGAGTTCGACGCCGTGAAGGGCTCGCTGGCCCCCGGCGACGTGCTGATGCTGTTCACGGACGGCCTGGTCGAGGCGTCCGACCGGGACATCGCGGAGGGCATCGACCGGCTGACCGGCGAGGCCGACCGCTATGTCGCCACCGGCTTCGAGGGCGCGGCCTGGCATCTGATCGAGGCGTGCGCCAAGGACGTCAACGACGACCGGGCGCTGCTGCTGCTCTCGCGCAGATCCTGAACCGCGGGACACCGGCGCCTCCGGGCACGGGCCGACCGGGCCGAAGCCCGCCCCCCCCGTACCCGGAACGCCACGGGTGCCGGCTCAGGCAGGGACCGAGAGCTTCCCGGGTTCGCTGTCACTGTCCTCACCCCGGCCCCGCCCGCCCGGCAGGACGCGGGCCAGCCAGTGCGAGCGCCCGGCCGCCAGCGGTGCGAGCACCGCGAGGAGCAGTACGTAGCCCGCGATGAACGGGGAGAGCCGCTCGTCCAGCCCGGCGGCCGCCGCCATCGTGGCGAGGATCAGGGCGAACTCGCCGCGCGCCACCAGCGTGGTGGAGATGTTCGCGGTGGCCTGCGGACCGAACGAGTAGACCTTCGCGGCGGCGATTCCGGCGCATACGTTCATCACCAGGGTCACCGCGACGGCGGCCAGCACCGGCCACAGCACGGTCGGCAGATCGCCCGGGTCGATGGAGAGCCCGAAGGCGAAGAAGAAGATCGCGCCGAAGGCGTCCCGCAGCGGGTGGACCAGCTTGAGGATGCGTGGCCCGGAGGTCGTGCTGCCGAGCATCAGGCCGACCATGAAGGCGCCGATCGCGTCCGCGACCCCGAACCACTCCGATACGCCGGCCACCAGGACCGCGGCGCCGAGGAAGGAGATGACCAGGAGTTCGTCGTCCCGGGTGTTGATCAGCTTGCCGATGACCCTGGTGCCGAACCGGGCGGCCAGCGCGAGCAGCAGCAGGAAGCCGAAGGCCTTGCCGCCGTCGACCGCCGCGGCCGAGAGGCTGTCGGCGCCCGACAGGATGGGCTGGAGGGCGGCCAGGTAGAGGGCGAGGAAGACGTCCTCGACCACGATGATGCCGAGGATCGGCTTGGTCTCCGGGTTGCCGATCCGGCCCAGGTCGACCAGGACCTTGGTGACGATGGCGGAGGACGAGATGCCGAGCACACCGGCGAGGACCAGCGCCTCGGACGTGCCCCAGCCGAGAGCGAAGCCGAAGCCGAGCCCGGCGCCGACGTTCAGGGCGAGATAGGTGCCACCGGCGATCGCCATCTTGCGGCCGCCGGTCTTGAGGTCGTCGAGGTGGAATTCGAGACCGAGGTAGAAGAGCAGCAGCACCAGACCGAGCGCGGAGAGCATCTCCAGCTCGTGCGGGTCGGCGACGAGCACGATCCCGGGGGTGTGCGGGCCGAGCAGGATTCCGGCCAGGATGAACAAGGGGATGGTCGGCAGTCCGATGCGGCTGCCGACGCGGGCGAGAACGGCGGCAGCCAGGAAGGCGCCTCCCATGGCGATGAGCGTGTCTGCGTGTCCGATGAGCCCGGCCCTTCGTTAGGTCAAGAGAGTGTCAAGAAAGCGTCAGTAATTAGTTTACCGAATGATTGACCTTGCAAGTGTGTACCCCCTCAAGACGCCGGCCCCAGGACCCCCGCCCCGACCTGCGCGGATCCGCCTCCCCCCGGGCGGACCTGGGGTTTTCCCCACCCCCGATCCGCCAGCAGCCGCCATGTTCCCGATCCGCCCGGATCCGTAGGTTCGAATCACGGTCGAAGAAGCGGCCGTCGAGCAACGAAAGGCGGACACCATGGGGCTGCGACGCAGCAGGCAGCGCGCGCAGGGCGGGCAGTACACGGCGGACTTCCACCACGGGCCCGTGCCCGTGGACCTCGCCGTCGAACTGCGCGGTGTCCGCAGGCAGTACGGCCGCGGCGGCTCCGTCGTCCACGCGCTGCGGGGCATCGACCTCGCCCTCCCGCGCGCCACCTTCACCGCCGTGATGGGCCCCTCCGGCTCCGGCAAGTCGACCTTCCTCCAGTGCGCGGCCGGACTCGACCGCCCCACCGAGGGCTCCGTACGCCTCGGCGGCACCGAGATCACCGGCATGAGCGAGAACCGGCTCACCGAACTGCGCCGCACCCGCCTCGGCTTCGTCTTCCAGTCCTTCAACCTGCTGCCGTCCCTCACGGTCGAGCAGAACGTCGTCCTGCCGATGCGCCTGGCCGGCCTGCGCACCGGCTCCGCCCGCAGCCGCCGCGAAGCCACCGAGATGCTCACCCGGGTCGGCCTCGGCGACAAGGGCGGCCGCCGCCCCGCCCAGCTCTCCGGTGGCCAGCAGCAGCGCGTCGCCGTCGCCCGCGCCCTGGTCACCCGCCCCGACGTGATCTTCGCCGACGAGCCGACCGGCGCCCTCGACACCACCACCGCCGCCGAGATCCTCGCCCTGCTCCGCAACGCGGTGGACGGCCTCGGCGCCACCGTCGTCATGGTCACCCACGACCCGGCCGCCGCCGCCTACGCCGACCAGGTGCTCTTCCTCGCCGACGGCGCGATCGCGGACCGCCTGCCGCGCGCCGGTGCCGGGCAGATCGCCGCCCGGATGGCCGCACTGACCGCCCGGACCGTCCCCGCCCACGCAGGAGCAGCAGCCTGATGTTCAGCCCGCACGCCCCGAACGGCCTCGCCCGCGCGGCCGTCCGCTTCAAACCCTCGTCGTTCATCGGGACCTTCGTCGCGCTCCTGCTGGCTGCGGCGATCGTCTCCGCCTGCGGGATCCTGCTGGAGACCGGCCTGCGCGCCTCCGTCCCCGCCGACCGCTACGCCAAGGCCCCCGTGGTGGTCGCCGCCGACCAGCAGATCCACATGACGGTGGGCAGCGGCGACGGCGCGTACGACGCCGCCACCCCCGTACCGGACACCGCGCGACTCCCCGAATCCCTGGTGGGCAAGGCCGCCTCGGCCTCCGGCGCGGCGGCCGCGATCGGGGACGTGAGCTACCCCGTACGACAGGGCGGCACCCCCCTCACCGCCCACGGCTGGGGCTCCGCCGCCCTCACCGGCACACGGCTGCTCACCGGCGAGGCGCCCGGGACCGGCGAAGTCGTCGTCCCCACCGGCACCGAGGCCCGGGTCGGCGAGCGGATCACCCTCGACACCCCCGCGGGCGCACGGGAGTTCCGCGTCGCGGGCACCACCGCCACCGACGCCACCGCCTGGTTCGCCGACCGCCAGGCCGTCGAGCTCTCCGGCCACCCCGGCCGGGTCGACGCCATCGCCGTGCTCGCCACCCGGGGCACCGCCACCGACACCCTCGCCGGCCAGGTGCGCGAGGCCGTCGGCCACACCGCCCGTGCCGAGGTCCACACCGGTGACGGCCGGGGCGCCGTCGAGGACGCGGAACTCGCGGGCGCCACGGAACTCCTCGTGGGCCTCGGCGGATCCTTCGGCGGCGTCGCCACCATGGTCGCCGTCTTCACCGCCGCCGGTACGGTCGCCCTCTCCGTCGGCCAGCGCAGCCGCGAGTTCGCCCTGCTGCGCGCCATCGGCGCCACCCCGCGCCAACTGCGCCGCTCCATCGCCACCGAATCCCTGCTCATCGCCCCGCTTGCCGGAGCACTCGGCTGCCTGCCCGGAATCGCCCTGGCCCACTGGTGGTTCGGGCAGCTCCAGGACCGGGGAGCCATCCCCGGCCCCGTCGATCTGCACGTCTCCTGGCTGCCGCCGGCCATCGCCACGGCCGCCACGATGCTCACAGCGCTGTGCGCCGGATACTTCGCCGCCCGCAAGCCGTCGAAGAGCAAGCCGGGGCAGGCCCTCGCGCAGTCCGCCGTGGAACGCCCCCCGTTCGGCTGGATCCGCACCCCGCTCGGCATCGCCGCCCTCGTCGGCGGCGGAATCTTCGCAGGCGTCGCCGCGTCCACGAGCGGCGGCGACGCGGCGAACGCCGCACTCGGCGTCGTCATGTTCTTCATGCTCGCGGTGGGCCTGCTCGGCCCGCTGATCGCCCGGATCTGCGCCGCCGTCATCGGCCTCCCACTGCGCGCGGCAGGCGCGTCGGGCTCACTGGCCGCCGCCAACTCCCGGACGAACTCGCGCCGCCTGGCCTCCGCGATCACCCCGATCGTGCTCGCCATGGCCTTCTCCTCCACGCTCGTCTTCATGCAGACCAGTGAGGAGCGGGTGATCGCTCACCAGCAGCGTGACGCCATCACCGCCGACCACATCGTCTCCGCCCCGGGCCCACTCGCCTCCGACGCGACCGAACGGGCCGCCGCCACACCCGGTGTCACGACCGCCGTCGGGCTGCTCCGCAGCTCCGTCCTGGTGCCCATCGGATCGGGCGGGGACCGCACGCTCCAGAGCACCTCCGCCCAGGGGATCACCGGCTCCGGCAGCGACCTCGCCGAGGTCCAGGACCTCGACGTCAGGACCGGATCGCTCACCGGCCTGCGGCCCGGCACCGTCGCCATCGACACCACCCTCGCCGGCTCCACGAAGGTCGGCACCGGCGACCGGCTGTCCCTGCGCCTCCCGGACGGCACCAAGGCGAACCCGAAGATCGTCGCCGTCTACGGACGCGGCCTCGGCACCAGCCTCGTCACGTTCCCCGCGGCCGACCTGAAGGCCCACCTGACCTCGCCCTACGCCTCCGACATCCTGGTACGGGCCACCCCCGCCGCAGCGCAGAAACTCACCGCGCTGGGCACCGTCACCGACCGCTCCGGCTACGCCGCCGCACAGGACAAGAACCGCGAGCTCAACGCCTGGGCCAACACCGTCATGGCCGCGGTGCTCGGCGGATTCGCCGCCGTCGCCGCCGTCAACACCCTGGTGATGACCGTCCTGGACCGCCGCCGCGAACTGACCATGCTGCGCCTGGTCGGCTCCACCCGCCGCCAGGTCATGGGCATGATCCGCTGGGAGGCGCTGCTGGTCACCGTGGCCGGCGCCGCGCTCGGTATCGCCATCGCACTGGCCACGCTCTTCCCGATGATGAAGGGCCTGACGGGCGAGTCGCCGTACATCCCGCCGGCCCTGCTCGGGACCTTCGTCGCCGCGACCGTCGGCCTCGGCCTCGCCGCCGCCCTGATCCCGGCCCGGGCGGCCCTGCGCACATCGGCCGCCCGTCCGTAGAGTCGGCCCATGACCGAGCCGCACGCACACCTGACCCTGGCCGAAGTCGAGGCGATCGCCCGCGAGGCCCACGCCGAGCAGCGGGACAAGGCGGGACGCCCGTACACCGAGCACCTTGCCGCGGTCGCCGAGGGAGTACGGATCCGGGGCGGCAGCGACGAACAGATCGCCGCGGCCTGGCTGCACGACGCGGTCGAGGACGACGCGCTGTCGGCCCGGTGGCTCGCGGAGGCGGCGCTGCCGCAGCAGGTGAAGGACATGGTCCTCGCCGTCACCAGACGTGACGGCGAGGACCTCCGTGCGTACACCCGGCGCATCCTGGATACCCCGGGCGCCCTGCTGGTCAAGGAGTCCGACCTGGCGCACAACGCGGACCCGGCCCGCCTCGCCGTGCTGGAACCGGCGACCCGTACCCGGCTGACCGAGAAGTATGCGCAGGTACGGACGATGCTGGGGCTCACCCCGGGCGAATCGCCCGCCGAGCAATCGGTTCAAGCCAACACGGCGAAGGACTGATCCACTTCTCCGCCCGGCTCAGAGCCGGGCGGAGGCCCGCCGGAACGCCCAGTCCATGTCCGGCTCCGTCACCGGGCGCAGCACCCGCCGCACCGGCGGCGTGCACATCAGCGTCACCGCGACCGCCGCGACCACCGAGACGAGGACCAGGCCGACGGGGGCCGCGAGCCAGTCGTAGACGTCGAACACCCCGGCGTACCCGGCTCCCTTGATCAGGAAGCCGTGCAGCAGATAGCCGCAGATCGTGCCGGAGCCGAGCACCGTGAACCACATGCGGCGGCGCGGCACCCAGGCCAGGAAGCCGATGGTGAGCAGCAGCGCGCAGCCGAACATAGCCAGGGTCATCACGGCACCGGACCACCACGGCGCGCCCATCTCCTGCGCGCTGTTGCTGCGGTAGAACCAGCCCAGCTGCATCCGGGGCGCCACCCAGTACGCGAACAGCAGGGCCCCGGCGAACAGCGGCAGCGCGGCCATCCGCACCTCACGCCGGCGCACCAGCTCGAAGTGCTCGGGCTTCAGCCGCAGCCCCAGCACGAAGAACGGCAGGAACTGCAGGACACGCTGGAGATCGAGGTCGTCGCCGATCGTCGGGCAGAGGGAGGCGAGCACGGCGATGACCAGGGCCACCGGCAGCGGATGGCGCAGCGCCTGCCAGATCGGCGTGGTGAGCCGCCAGACGAACAGCGCGATCAGGAACCACGTGAGGTACCAGGGGTCGAGCAGGCTGATCGACCGATCGGCCGTGTCGTCCGCGTACCCCTTGAACAGGGAATACGCCGTCTCGAACACCACATAGGGCACGGCGACGCCGGTGACCAGGCGCTTCACCTTCGCGGCGGACATGTCGAAGGAGCGGGAGAAGTAGCCGGAGACGATGATGAACGCCGGCATGTGGAAGGTGTACGCCACCATGTACAGCGCCCGGGCGGTCCGGCTGCCGTCCATCACCGGTTCCCACGAGTGCGCCACCGCGACGAGCACGATGGCCAGATATTTGACGTTGTCGAAGTAGGCATCACGCCGCTTCGCCGGCGCGGCGCCCGGCGGCTTGTTCGCCACCGGCGCGGGGGGTGGCGCGGTGGCTGTCGTCGTCCCTCGGTGTCTGGGCTCCGACTCCCGGGTCGCCGATGGGAGCGGGGCCCTCTGAAATTCGTTCGGAGCGTGGAACATCTCATGCACCCTAGACGCCCCGATTGCAATTCGTAAAACCGCTCGGAGATATCGAGTGTTCCTGCCCGAATCGAAAGCGAAACCACCGGCAACCGCCCGCTATGCACCGATTCATCCACCTTAAATGGCGCATATCGGCAGGCAGTTGAGGTGCGTGAATTTAATCGCACTTGAAGCTTGAAATTGCATGTGAATGAAGTGTGTGGGTATGGAAACCGTCACATTCGCAAGTCATTGCGAATGATCGATCCACAGTTCACTCACAGGAATGCGGAACGCTGCGCGCGGGCCCGCGGGGCAGGGGCGGAGCGCCGTGCGACCCCTCGTGCGGTTGTGCGCCCCGGGTGTGCGCGGGGGCGCAAGGATGGCGCGATCCCGTCACTTCGATCCGTCACCCGGCAGCGACCACAGGGGAGTTGGTGGCACGATGGACGGGACGGAGGAGTGCTCGGCCGCACACCTCCGGGCCGGCAAGGCGGACCGACCAAGGGTGTGAGCAGTCGTGGCCATTTCACTGTCTGTGGTGTTGATGTTGGCGATCATCCTGGTGGTCCTGATCCGGGGCGGCTCGATCAAGCCCGGGCCGGCGATCGTCGCGGCGCTCTTCGGCTTCTTCCTGGCATCGACCGGCATGGCGCCGTCGATCAACAGGTTCATGAACTCGATAGCGGAGACCATCAACCAGATCTCCTTCTGACTCCGGCCGGTCCGCCGCCCGCGCTCCGGCGCGGGCGGCGGACCGCGCACGGGCGAAGCACATACGGAACGCAAAAGGCCCGGTCCGGCGAGGAATTCGCCGGACCGGGCCCAAGCATGGAGCGGGCGACGGGAATCGAACCCGCGTAGCTAGTTTGGAAGACTAGGGCTCTACCATTGAGCTACGCCCGCAAAGCCGCACCGCAGGTCCGGGGACCGGCGGCACGTGAAGCATCGTAGCGGGTCGCGGACGCTGCCCGCACACCCGATCGCGGCCACCCGGTGTCGTGTTCGGTGACGCCCGCGCAAATCGGCCGATGCACTGCCCGACTGCATGTACCCTACGTGTCGCACCGACGGGGTGTGGCGCAGCTTGGTAGCGCGTCCGCTTTGGGAGCGGAAGGTCGTCGGTTCGAATCCGGCCACCCCGACCACCGGCAAGATCCAGGGACCATCGCAAGCAGGACCGAGCAGGATCCAGGGGCCACCCGCAAGATCGCAGACCACGGGCAAGATCGCATTGTGGGAGTCCGACTCCTTGCCGTTACTATGCAAAATGCGTGCCCGTGTGTCTGATGTACCGGGCTCGGTCCGCGAAGCCGCCTCCAGTGCGGTGGAGCAGAACCCCAAGAAGTCAGCCACAAGGAGACCGAACCGTGAAGAGCGCCGTGGAGACCCTGAACCCGACCCGGGTTCGGCTCACTGTCGAGGTGCCCTTCGAGGAGCTCAAGGACAGCCTCGACGCGGCGTACAAGAAGATCAACCAGCAGGTCACGGTGAAGGGCTTCCGCAAAGGCAAGATCCCTGCCCGGGTCATCGACCAGCGCTTCGGCCGCGGTGCGGTGCTGGAGGAGGCCGTCAACGACGCCCTCCCGAAGTTCTACACCGAGGCCGTCAACGAGGGTGAGCTGAACGTCCTCGGCCAGCCCGAGGTCGACATCACCGAGCTGAAGGACGGCGAACTGCTGGCCTTCACCGCCGAGGTTGACGTACGCCCCGAGATCGAGATTCCGGACTACTCCGGCATCGAGGTCACCGTCGACGCCCTTGAGGTCAGCGACGAGGACGTCGAGAAGGCCGTGGAGCAGCTCCGCGAGCGCTTCGCCTCCACCAACCCGGTCGAGCGCGCCGCCGCCGAGGGCGACGTCGTGACGATCGACCTGCAGGCCAAGGTCGACGGCGAGGTCCTGGAGGACGGCGTGGCCGAGGGTGTCTCGTACACCATCGGTTCCGGAGAGCTCCTCGACGGCATCGACGCCGCCGTCACCGGCCTGGAGGCGGGTGGCGAGGCCACCTTCACCTCCGAGCTGAAGGGCGGCTCCGCCGAGGGCAAGGAGGCCGAGGTCACCGTCAAGGTCGCCACCGTCGCCGCCCGTGAGCTCCCCGAGCTGGACGACGAGTTCGCCCAGATGGCGAGCGAGTTCGACACCCTCGACGAGCTCAAGGCGGACAGCCGCAAGCGCCTGGAGAGCACCAAGCAGTACGACCAGGCCACCCAGGCCCAGGAGCGCGTCCTGGAGGAGCTGCTCAAGCTCGCCGAGGTCCCGATCCCGGAGAAGCTGCTCGCGGACGAGGTCCAGACCCGCAAGCACAACCTGGAGCACCACCAGCTCGGCCAGATGGGCCTGACCCTCGACAAGTACCTGGAGATCCAGGGCAAGACGGCCGAGGAGTTCGACGCCGAGACCTCCGAGCAGGCGGTCAAGGGCATCAAGACCCAGTTCGTCCTGGACGAGATCGTCAACAAGGAGAAGCTGAACGTCAACCAGGAGGAGCTCACCGAGCACCTCATGCGGCGCGCTGCTTCCTCCGGCATGAGCCCCGACCAGTTCGCCCAGGCCGTCGTCGAGGGCGGCCAGGTGCCGATGCTCGTCGGCGAGGTCGCCCGCGGCAAGGCGCTGGCCGTGGTCGTCGAGGCCGCCAAGGTCGTCGACACCAACGGTGAGCTCGTCGAGCTGGAGGACGACGAGGACGTGGCGGAGGAGGCCATCGAGGCCGTCGAGGCCGCCGAGGGCACCACCGAGGCCGCTGCCGACGCCGCCGAGGAGAAGAACGAGGCCTGAGCCTCGCGCTGAACCCGAACGACGGGCTCCGGACGCATGTGCGTCCGGAGCCCGTCGCCGTATGGCATACGGTGCCCCACAACCCTTGTGCGGACTGCGGACCTTGCGCTCCCAGCGAACAGTTGCGGAAGCGGGATGGCGTTGTCCTACCTGCGCGTTAGGGTCCATGAATAGGAAGGGCAGGGGAGTCCCCGCCCACCCGGTACGAAGACGCTGAGACGGCCGGAGCCGTCAGAGACGAGCAGGTGGATACGTGACGAATCTGATGCCCTACGCCGCCGGAGAGCCGTCCCTCGGTGGAGGCCTCGGTGACCAGGTCTACAGCCGGCTGCTCGGCGAGCGCATCATCTTCCTCGGTCAGCAGGTCGACGATGACATCGCCAACAAGATCACCGCGCAGCTGCTTCTTCTCGCCGCGGAGCCCGAGAAGGACATCTACCTCTACATCAACAGCCCCGGCGGTTCGGTGACGGCCGGCATGGCGGTCTACGACACCATGCAGTACATCCCGAACGACGTGGTCACCATCGGAATGGGCATGGCGGCCTCGATGGGCCAGTTCCTGCTCACCGGCGGCACCGCGGGCAAGCGCTTCGCGCTCCCGAACACCGACATCCTCATGCACCAGGGTTCGGCCGGCATCGGCGGCACGGCCTCGGACATCAAGATCCAGGCCCAGTACCTGCTGCGCACCAAGCAGCGGATGGCGGAGATCACCGCCCGTCACTCCGGCCAGACCGTCGAGACGATCATCCGCGACGGCGACCGCGACCGCTGGTACACCGCGGAGGAGGCCAAGGAGTACGGCCTCATCGACGAGATCATCACGATCGCATCGGGCGTTCCGGGCGGCGGCGGCACCGGCGCCTGATCCGGTCACCGGATCCGGCCCCACCGCCCCGCACACCTCTCGTACGCCGAGACACCCAGCCACAGAACGCCACCAGGATGGTGAACACCCACATGAACAACTTCCCCGGCGCCTCCGCGAGCGGCCTCTACACCGGCCCGCAGGTGGACAACCGCTACATCGTGCCGCGCTTCGTGGAGCGCACCTCGCAGGGCGTGCGTGAGTACGACCCGTACGCGAAGCTCTTCGAGGAGCGCGTGATCTTCCTCGGCGTGCAGATCGACGACGCCTCCGCCAACGACGTCATGGCGCAGCTGCTGTGCCTGGAGTCGATGGACCCGGACCGGGACATCTCGATCTACATCAACAGCCCCGGCGGCTCGTTCACCGCGCTCACCGCGATCTACGACACGATGCAGTTCGTGAAGCCGGACATCCAGACGGTCTGCATGGGCCAGGCGGCCTCCGCCGCCGCGGTGCTGCTCGCCGCGGGTACGCCCGGCAAGCGGATGGCGCTGCCCAACGCCCGTGTGCTGATCCACCAGCCGTCCTCGCAGACCGGCCGTGAGCAGCTCTCCGACCTGGAGATCGCGGCCAACGAGATCCTGCGGATGCGCACCCAGCTGGAGGAGATGCTGGCCAAGCACTCCACCACGCCGATCGACAAGATCCGCGACGACATCGAGCGCGACAAGATCCTGACCGCCGAGGACGCCCTCGCCTACGGTCTCGTCGACCAGATCGTGTCGACCCGCAAGAGCGCGGCCGGAGCGGCCGCCTGACGTCCGCCTTCACCCCTTGGCACACCATGTTCGCCCGGTCTCTGCCGTGTGAACCGTGCCAAGGGGGGCCCGAACAGGGGGCAAGGCAAGGTACCGTCGGATAGAGGCACCAGGAGCCGCTGAACCAAGCTGCTCCCAGGCGAAGGGGAAGCACCTCGTGGCACGCATCGGTGATGGCGGCGACCTGCTCAAGTGCTCGTTCTGCGGAAAGAGCCAGAAGCAGGTGAAGAAGCTCATCGCGGGACCCGGTGTGTACATCTGCGACGAGTGCATCGATCTCTGTAACGAGATCATCGAGGAGGAGCTCGCCGAGACCTCCGAAGTGCGGTGGGAGGAACTCCCCAAGCCGCGCGAGATCTACGAGTTCCTCGAGGGGTACGTCGTCGGGCAGGAGCCCGCGAAGAAGGCCCTCTCGGTCGCTGTGTACAACCACTACAAGCGGGTCCAGGCGGGCGAGAACGGCGGCGCGCAGGGCCGTGACGACGCCATCGAACTGGCCAAGTCCAACATCCTGCTGCTGGGCCCCACCGGCTCCGGCAAGACGCTGCTCGCGCAGACGCTGGCCCGCATGCTCAACGTCCCGTTCGCCATCGCCGACGCGACGGCGCTGACGGAGGCCGGCTATGTCGGCGAGGACGTCGAGAACATCCTGCTGAAGCTGATCCAGGCCGCGGACTACGACGTCAAGAAGGCCGAGACCGGGATCATCTACATCGACGAGATCGACAAGGTCGCCCGCAAGAGCGAGAACCCGTCGATCACCCGCGATGTCTCCGGCGAGGGCGTCCAGCAGGCCCTGCTGAAGATCCTGGAAGGCACCACCGCCTCCGTACCGCCGCAGGGCGGCCGGAAGCACCCGCACCAGGAGTTCATCCAGATCGACACGACGAACGTGCTGTTCATCGTGGGCGGTGCCTTCTCCGGCCTGGAGCGGATCATCGAGTCCCGGGCGGGTGCCAAGGGCATCGGCTTCGGCGCCACGATCCGCTCGAAGCGGGAGATCGAGGCGAGCGACCAGTTCCAGGAGGTCATGCCGGAGGACCTGGTGAAGTTCGGGATGATCCCGGAGTTCATCGGCCGGCTGCCCGTCCTGACCTCGGTCCACAACCTGGACCGCGAGGCGCTGTTGCAGATCCTGGTCGAGCCGCGCAACGCGCTGGTGAAGCAGTACCAGCGCCTCTTCGAACTCGACGGCGTCGAGCTGGACTTCGACCGCCCGGCCCTGGAGGCCATCGCCGACCAGGCGATCCTGCGCGGCACCGGCGCGCGGGGCCTGCGGGCCATCATGGAGGAGGTCCTCCAGTCCGTGATGTACGAGGTGCCGTCCCGCAAGGACGTCGCCCGGGTCGTCATCACGGCCGACGTCGTCCGCAACAACGTGAACCCGACCCTGGTCCCGCGCGAGCCGCGGACGATCGGCAAGGGCGACGGCGGGCGGCACGAGAAGTCCGCGTAGCGGTAGGCATACGGAAAAGGGGCGCCCGGCCAGGTGAACTGGCGGGTGCCCCTTCCGTGTTGTGACAGCTACTTCTTGACGCGGATCTCCTTGCGGAGGTCCGTCGTGATCTTGGCGGCGGTGTCCTTGTCCACGCTCCCCCCGACATTGCCGGGGGAGACCATCGCCATGGTGCTGTAGTCCGACCAGGCGCAGAACCAGTCGGTCTTCAGCTTCTTGGTCATGACGTCCGTGCCCGTGGCGGCCTGGCACTTCATGATGCCGTTCTCGAACCCGGACGGGGATACCTCCTCCGGGCTGCCGATGAGCTCGGTCTTGTTGTCCTTGTTCTCGGACGCACTCTTCTGCAGAGTGGCGAAGAACGCGTCCAGCGCCTTGGCCGGATCGCTGATCTTGCCGTACGCGCCGATGAAGGAGATGCCCTTCGCGGTCAGGAGGCTCGGGTCGTTGGGGTTGTTGGGGTCGAGCTTGGTGAGATCCGCCGTCGAGTAGATCCCGGTGACGGTCCTGCCGTTCTCGATGCCGCTGTTCGTCAGTTCCTTCGTGACCTTGTTGTCCTGCTGCTGGCTCGCGCCGTCCTTGCTGGCGCGCTTGTACTCGCTCAGCACCGTCGCCGGAGTCGTCAGCGTGTGTGGCCCGTCGTCGCTGAGACCGCCGCCACCGCCGGTCAGGAAGTACACACCGCCGCCGATGACCGCCAGTGCCACGATCACGCCGCCGATGATCAGGCCGGTCTTCTTCTTCGGCTCGGCCGGGGGCATCGGCATCGTGCCGTAGGCCGGCTGGCCGCCGTACGGGGGAGTGGGGGGCTGCTGGCCGTAGGGGCCGGGCTGCTGGGCCTGGGGGTAGCCGTAGCCCGGCTGGGGCTGCTGCTGGGGCGGGACACCCTGGGGGGCCTGCTGGGGGTAGCCGTAACCGGGCTGGCCCTGCGGGGGCTGCTGGCCGTACGGGCCCGGCTGCTGGCCGTACGGTCCGGGCTGGCCCTGGGGCTGCTGGCCGTACGGTCCCGGCTGGCCCTGGGGCGGGCCACCGTAGGGTCCGGGCTGGCCCTGGGGCGGCTGGCCGCCGTACGGGCCCGGCTGGTTGTAGCTCATCTGCGGTGTCCCCTGTTCGGAATGCTTATGCGTTCCGAACATCCTGGCGGAAGGCCCGCCCGGATGGAGCACCGGGAGTCACACCGTTACTCAACAAACCGGTTTCAGTGCATGACTGTGACGGCCCTAAACTGTCCCCCGTGACCGAGAACACTCAGCAGACGCCAGCCAGCAACCCCGAACTGCCGACCCAGTACGCACCGGCCGAGGTAGAGGGGAAGCTGTATGAGCGCTGGGTAGAGCGGGGTTACTTCGAAGCCGACGAGCACAGCGAGAAGCCGCCGTACTCCATCGTCATCCCGCCGCCGAACGTCACGGGCAGCCTGCACCTCGGGCACGCCTTCGAGCACACGCTGATCGACGCCCTCGTCCGCCGCAAGCGCATGCAGGGCTTCGAGGCGCTCTACCAGCCCGGCATGGACCACGCCGGCATCGCCACCCAGAACGTCGTCGAGCGCGAGCTCGGCAAGGAGGGCAAGTCCCGCCACGACCTGGGCCGCGAGGCCTTCGTCGAGCGCGTCTGGCAGTGGAAGAACGAGTCGGGCGGCCAGATCTCCGGCCAGATGCGCCGGCTCGGCGAGGGCGTCGCCTGGTCCCGTGAGCGCTTCACCATGGACGAGGGCCTGTCCACCGCCGTCCAGACCATCTTCAAGCGGATGTACGACGAAGAGCTCATCTACCGCAAAGAGCGCATCGTCAACTGGTGCCCGCGCTGTCTGACCGCGATCTCGGACATCGAGGTCGAGTACCAGGACGACGACGGCGAGCTGGTCTCGATGACGTACGGGGACGGGGACGACACCATCGTCGTCGCCACGACCCGCGCGGAGACGATGCTCGGTGACACCGCCGTCGCGGTCCACCCCGACGACGAGCGCTACAAGCACCTCGTCGGCAAGCAGATCAGGCTGCCGCTGACCGATCGCACGATCCCCGTCGTCGCCGACCACCACGTCGACCCGGAGTTCGGCACCGGCGCCGTGAAGGTCACTCCCGCGCACGACCCGAACGACTTCGAGATCGGCGCGCGCCACGACCTGCCGTTCCTCACGGTCATGGACGAGCGCGCGGTCATCACCGTCCCCGGTCCGTTCGAGGGCCTGGACCGGCTGGAGGCCCGCTCCGCGATCGTCGCCGCGCTGCGCGCCGAGGGCCGGATCGTCGCCGAGAAGCGGCCGTACGCCCACTCCGTCGGCCACTGCTCGCGCTGCAAGACCACCGTCGAGCCCCGGCTGTCCATGCAGTGGTGGGTCAAGGTCGCCCCGCTCGCCAAGGCGGCCGGTGACGCCGTCCGCGACGGCAAGGTCAAGATCCACCCGCAGGAGATGGAGAAGCGGTACTTCGACTGGGTCGACAACCTCCACGACTGGTGCATCTCGCGCCAGCTGTGGTGGGGGCACCGCATCCCCGTCTGGCACGGACCCGACGGAGAGATGGTCTGCGTCGGCCCCGACGACGAGCCCCCCACCGGCGAGGGCTGGACGCAGGACAGCGACGTCCTGGACACCTGGTTCTCCTCGGGCCTGTGGCCGTTCTCCACGCTCGGCTGGCCCGAACAGACCGACAGCCTCGCGAAGTTCTACCCGAACTCCGTCCTGGTCACCGGCTACGACATCCTCTTCTTCTGGGTCGCCCGGATGATGATGTTCGGCCTGTACGTCAACGACGGCGTCCCGCCGTTCGAGACCATCGTCCTGCACGGCATGGTCCGCGACGAGCACGGCAAGAAGATGTCGAAGTCCTTCGGCAATGTCGTCAACCCGCTGGACTGGATGGACAAGTACGGCTCCGACGCGCTCCGCTTCACGCTGGCGCGCGGTGCCAACCCCGGCGTCGACGTCCCGATCGGCGAGGAGTGGGTCCAGGGCTCCGCGAAGTTCTCCAACAAGATCTGGAACGCCACCCGCTTCGCCCTGATGAACGGCGCGACGATCGAGGGCGAGCTGCCGGCCGCCGACGAGATGTCGGTGACCGACCGCTGGATCCTGTCCCGCCTCAACAGGACCGTCGCCGAAGTCGACGCGTACTACGACGACTTCCAGTTCTCCAAGCTCAGCGAGGCGCTGCGGCACTTCGCCTGGGACGAGGTCTTCGACTGGTACGTCGAGCTGTCCAAGACCACGTTCTTCGCGGGCGGCCGCCCGGCCGAGGTCTCGGGCCGGGTCCTCGGCGAGGTCCTCGACGTGATGCTGCGACTGCTCCACCCGGTCGTCCCGTTCGTCACCGAGACGCTCTGGACCGCGCTCACCGGCCGGGAGTCCGTCGTCATCGCCGACTGGCCCACCGACTCGGGCTTCCGCGACGACGCGGCCGAGCAGGAGATCGCGCTCGTCCAGCAGGTCGTCACCGAGGTCCGCCGGTTCCGCTCCGACCAGGGTCTGCAGCCCGGCCAGAAGGTCCCGGCCCAGCTCACCCTGACCGGCACGCCGCTCGCCCCGCACGAGGCGGCCATCCGCCAGCTGCTGCGTCTCCAGCCCGCCGAGGAGGGCTTCCACGCCACCGCCTCGCTGCCCGTCGCGGGGGCCACGGTCGCGCTCGACCTCTCCGGCACCATCGACGTCGAGGCGGAGCGCAAGCGCCTGACGAAGGACCTGGGCGCCGCCGAGAAGGAGAAGGCCCAGGCCCTCGGCAAGCTCTCCAACGAGGCGTTCCTCGGCAAGGCCCCGGACAACGTGGTCGACAAGATCCGCGGTCGGCTCGCCAAGGCCGAGGCCGACATCGAGCGGATCGCCGGTCAGCTGGCGAACCTGCCGCAGAGCTGATGACCTGAGCACGAAGCCCCCGTACCCCTGACCGACCAGGGGCACGGGGGCTTCGCCCGTTCCGCGCGGATCAGGACTCCAGCGCCACCGGGCCCGCGGTCACCGGCTCGGCGTTGCGCCGCGTCTTCGCCCAGCCGTTGCGGCCGCGCAGCATCCGCACGAAGGCCCGCGCCGAGACGACGAACAGGTGGTACGCGTACAGCCACAGCGCCAGGCCCCACACCAGCGACCGGGCGAACGAGGCGTCCGGGGCGTGGTCGCGGCGGTAGACCGGGCCCCACAGGACGAACGGGGTGACCGACACCGCCGCCAGCACCAGGATCAGCGGCCAGTGGTCCAGCAGGGCCACCACCTCGTCCGCGCCCTGCCCCCGCACCAGGCCCACGGCGAGCGCGCCGAACACGAGCACGGTCAGCGCCAGGGTCACCAGATGGGCCAACGGCTGGACGAAGGTGTACAGGGTCTCCAGCACCCCGCGGCCCGGGATGTGACGGGACGAGACGATCCGGGGCGCGTAACGCACGCACTGCAGGTTGCCCTGCGCCCAGCGGGTGCGCTGGGTCAGCAGCCGGCGGGCGCTGGGCAGTGCCTCCTGGGAGACCCAGGTGTCGGCGACATGCGTCCGTCCAGGGTGAGCAGACCGTCCTCGACGACGGACGCGGTATCGGGCGGGGTGTCGGCGGTGCGCCGCAGCCGGGCCCGCAGCATCGGCCCGTGCAGCTGCTCCGAGAGTCCGGGCGTCAGATAGTCGTCGGCCCCGGCCTCCAGGGCGCGGGCCGCGTCCGCCACCCGGTATGTCAGGTCCACCACCGCGATCGGCAGATCGCTCATGTCCCGCACCCGGCTCAGTACCTCCCACGGATCGAGGCCGGGCAGCCGGAGGCTGAGGATCAGCCCGTCCGGGCGGTATTTGTACAGGGCGCGCAGCGCGCCCTCACCGGTGTGGACGACCAGCGTCTCGTACTGCGGGTCGGCACTCACCCGGGCGAGCGCCGGATGCAGGCCGTCGGGTGCGGCGATCAGGATCAGTGGTCGGGGGCGCACATCTCCACCATGCGCCCGCCCGGCGCGTCATGCCGACGGCGCTCCCCGCGTGGGTGAACAGGGCCCGCCACCGGGCGCTGCGTGCGATGTCCGTGCCCATCCGTAGACTGGCCCCGTGAGTGAGCCCCGCCCTTCCGACCGGCATGACGACTCCGATCCCGACGAGACCTTCGCGGAGATCGTCGACGAAGAGACCCAGCGCGACCCCGACCTGGCGGTGATCGAGGCCGGGAGCCGCACGCTGCGCACCCGCTCGGGCCCCCCGCAGGGCGACGAGGTCCCGGCCCGCCCCGCCGACCCCGAGGTGGACAAGGCGCTGCGCGCCGTGGAGCAGGAGCTCGCCGGACGCTGGGGCGAGACCAAGCTGGAGCCCTCCGTCGCGCGCATCGCCGCGCTGATGGACGTGCTCGGCGAGCCGCAGCGCGCGTACCCCTCGATCCACATCACCGGGACCAACGGCAAGACGAGCACGGCCCGCATGATCGAGGCGCTGCTCGGCGCCTTCGACCTGCGCACCGGCCGCTACACCTCGCCGCACGTCCAGTCGATCACCGAGCGGATCAGCCTGGACGGCTCCCCGATCGACCCCGAGCGGTTCATCGAGGCGTACCAGGACATCAAGCCGTACGTCGAGATGGTCGACGCCCAGCAGCCCTACCGGCTCTCCTTCTTCGAGGTGCTGACGGGCATGGCCTACGCGGCCTTCGCCGACGCGCCGGTCGACGTCGCGGTCGTCGAGGTCGGCATGGGCGGCAGCTGGGACGCGACCAACGTCATCGACTCCTCGGTCGCCGTCGTCACCCCCATCTCGCTGGACCACACCGACCGGCTCGGCAGCACGCCCGCCGAGATCGCCGGTGAGAAGTCCGGGATCATCAAGCAGGGCGCCACGGTCATCCTGGCCCAGCAGCCGGTGGACGCCGCGCAGGTCATGCTGAAGAAGGCCGTCGAGGTCGACGCCACGGTCGCCCGCGAGGGCATGGAGTTCGGCGTCGTCTCCCGCGAGATCGCGGTCGGCGGCCAGCTGCTGACGCTGCGCGGCCTGGGCGGCGAGTACGAGGAGATCTTCCTTCCGCTGTACGGCGCCCACCAGGCGCACAACGCGGCGGTGGCGCTCTCCGCGGTGGAGGCGTTCTTCGGGATCGGTGCCGAGCAGCCCGGTTCGCTCGACGTCGAAACGGTCCGCCGGGCGTTCGCCTCGGTGATCTCCCCGGGCCGCCTCGAAGTCGTCCGCTCCAGCCCCACCGTCGTCCTCGACGCGGCGCACAACCCGGCGGGCGCCCGCGCCACCGCCGACGGCCTCTCCGAGGCGTTCGGCTTCTCCCGGCTGATCGGTGTGGTCGGCGCCAGCGGCGACAAGGACGTCAAGGGGCTCCTCGAAGCCTTCGAGCCGATCTTCGCCGAGGTCGTCGTCACGCAGAACTCCACCGCCCGCGCGATGGACGCCGACGCGCTGGCCGCCGTCGCGGTCGAGGTCTTCGGCGAGGACCGGGTCCAGGTGGAGCCGCGCCTGGACGACGCCCTGGAGGCGGCGATCACCCTCGCCGAGGAGGAGGACGAGTACGCGGGCGCCGGGGTGCTGGTGACCGGTTCCGTGATCACGGTCGGCGAGGCCCGGCTGCTTCTGGGAAGGCGCTGACCGCATGCGTACGCTCTGTGCATCCACTCTGATCGGTGAGTTCTTCGTGATCGGCTTCGCCGGACTCGTCGCGATGAAGTCCGACGACCTGACCGGTGCCACGGTCTGGACGGTCTGCGGCATCGGCATGCTGCTGTCCGTGCTGCTCTGCGGGATGGTCACCCGTCCCGGCGGGGTGCAGCTCGGCTGGGCGCTGCAGATCGCCCTGGTGCTGAGCGGCTTCGTCGTCCCGATGATGTTCATCCTCGGCGTGGTCTTCGCCGGTCTGTGGTGGGCCTCGGTGCACTACGGCCGCAAGATCGACGAGGCGAAGGCCCGCTGGGCGGCCGCGCAGGAAGCCGCCGGGGCGCCGGCCGGCGGCTGACCCGGTGCCCGGTGGCCAAACCCGGCCGCCGGGCCGCCCCCGTACCCCTGTAGCCTCGGTTCACCGCACCCGCATGCCTGCAAGGAGCCGCACACCATGACCCAGCGCACCCTCGTTCTCCTCAAGCCCGACGCGGTCCGGCGCGGACTGGTCGGCGAGATCGTCGGGCGGATCGAGCGCAAGGCCGGCTGGCGGATCACCGCACTGGAGCTGCGTACCCTCGACCGCGCCACGCTGGAGCAGCACTACGCCGAGCACGTCGGCCGCCCGTTCTACGAGCCGCTCGTCGAGTTCATGCAGTCCGGCCCGATCGTGGCGCTGGTCGCCGAGGGCGAGCGGGTCATCGAGGGCATCCGTACGCTGGCCGGCCCCACCGACCCGATCGCCGCCGCGCCCGGATCCATCCGGGGCGACTTCGGCACCATCACCCGGGAGAACCTCATCCACGCCTCGGACTCCGAGGAGTCCGCGGAGCGGGAACTGAAGCTCTTCTTCCCCGGACTCGTCTGATCCGCGATCAGCCGAACAGCGCTCATGACCTGGGGCGACCGAATTAATTCGGTCGCCCTTCGGTATAGGGTCCCAGATCGCGGGAACGCATCCCTCCGACGTAACGTCACCATGAGTGGAACGGCCACCCGTTCCGCCCACAATGGCGAAGGACCCTCGCGCGGTGTCCGTCAATACGGCACTACGATGGAATCTTCCACGCCCGCAGCGCTCACCTCGCCGTCCAGAACAAGCCACATCGCTTTCTCGGAAGGCCCGACGCATCCTCAATGGGGAACAAGGGGAAATCAATGTCGTTCATCGGCCGTGACATGGCTATCGACCTCGGGACTGCCAACACGCTGGTGTACGTCAGGGGGCGCGGCATCGTCCTGAACGAGCCGTCCGTCGTGGCCATCAACACCAACACCGGCGGCATCCTGGCGGTCGGCTCCGAGGCCAAGAAGATGATCGGGCGTACACCGGGCAACATCGTTGCCGTACGGCCCCTGAAGGACGGCGTGATCGCCGACTTCGAGATCACCGAGCGGATGCTCCGCTACTTCATCCTGAAGATCCACAAGCGCCGCTACCTGGCCCGCCCGCGGGTCGTCGTCTGCGTGCCCTCCGGCATCACCGGGGTCGAGCGACGCGCCGTCATCGAGGCATCGACGCAGGCCGGTGCGCGCCAGGTGCACATCATCGAGGAGCCCATGGCCGCGGCCATCGGCTCCGGGCTGCCGGTCCACGAGGCCACCGGCAACATGGTCGTCGACATCGGTGGCGGCACCACCGAGGTCGCGGTCATCTCGCTGGGCGGAATCGTCACTGCCCAGTCGATCCGCGTCGCCGGCGACGAGCTGGACAACGCGATCATCCAGCACGTCAAGAAGGAGTACTCGCTCCTCCTCGGCGAGCGCACCGCCGAACAGATCAAGATCACCATCGGGTCGGCGTACGACATGGACAAGGACGAGCACACCGAGATCCGCGGCCGCGACCTGGTCTCCGGGCTGCCCAAGACCGTGGTCATCTCGGCCGCCGAGGTCCGCAAGGCCATCGAGGAGCCGGTCAACGCGATCGTCGACGCCGTGAAGACCACGCTCGACAAGTGCCCGCCGGAGCTCTCCGGCGACGTCATGGACCGCGGCATCGTCCTCACCGGCGGCGGCGCGCTGCTGCGCGGACTGGACGAGCGGCTGCGCCGCGAGACCGGCATGCCGATCCACATCGCGGAGGACCCGCTGGACTCGGTGGCGCTCGGATCCGGCAAGTGCGTCGAGGAGTTCGAGGCGCTCCAGCAGGTGCTGGACGCCCAGCCCCGCAGGTGAGCGATTCCGCGGGTGAACAACACCATCGGTCCGCCGTACGGAACACTGCCGTTCCGTACGGCCGATCGTTGATATACAGGCACGAATATTCCGACGAGGAAGGCACGGCCGCCGCACGTGAGGGACACACGAGAGAGCCGGCTGCTCCTGGTGCTGCTGATCGCCATCGCGTTCGCATTGATCACGGTGGATATCCGCGGGGGCGAGGAGTCGCCGGTGGACGGCGCCCGGCGGGCCGCCGCAGCGGCCTTCGGGCCGGTGGAGAACGGCGTCGCGGCCGCCGTCGACCCGGTGGGCAACGCCATAGGGGCGGTACGCGACTCCGGTGAACGGCACAACCGGATCGCCCAGCTGGAACAGCAGAACGCCGCGCTCAAGACGAAGCTCGGCAGCGACGACCGCAACCGCAACCGGGTCCGCGAGCTGGACCGGATGCTGAAGAAGTCGGCCGCCGGTCAGTACGGCATCAAGGGCGCCGAGGTCATCGCCATAGGAGCGGCCCAGGGCTTCTCCTGGACGGTCACCATCGACGCGGGTTCCAGCGACGGAATCAAGCGCGACATGACGGTGATCAACGGTGACGGCCTGGTCGGCCGGGTCACCACCGTCGGCCCGGACACCGCCACGGTGCTCCTCGCCAACGACCCCGACTTCACTGTCGGCACCCGCATGGAGAAGACCGACGAACTGGGCTTCGCCACCGGCCAGGGCTCCCAGCCGCTGTCCGTCCAGTTCCTCAACGGCAAGGCCAAGGTGAAGAAGGGCGACCGGCTGGTCACCTTCGGCTCCAGCAAGGACAAGCCCTTCGTGCCCGGCGTCCCGGTCGGCGAGGTCGTCCGGGTGGACCCGTCCGGCGGCGGCCTGACCCGTACCGTCTACGTCCGCCCGTACGTCGGCTTCACCAAGCTCGACATCGTCGGCGTCGTGGTCCAGGCCCCGCGCGAGGACCCCCGCGACATGGTCCTGCCGAAGCAGCCCGCCAAGCCGGCGAAGCCGAAGCCCACCCCCACGGTCACCGTCACCATCTCGCCCAACGGCGACATCGTCGACACCGAAGGGAACGTGGTCGGGAACATCCACGAGAGCCCGGATCCCAGCGGCGGCCCGGACCCGAGCGGCGGTCCGGACGCCACACCGAACGCCGGCAACGCGGTCAACGAGCAGAGGTAGAGCTGATTCCCATGCGTCTGAACCGGATTCTGCTCTCCACCGTCCTGGTCGTCGTCGCCCTCGTCGTCCAGGTCTCCGTGCTCGCCCGCCTCCAACTCCCCGGCGCCGTGCCCGACCTGCTGCTTCTCGTCGTCCTCGCCCTCGCCTTCGTGTACGGGCACGTCAGCGGCGCCCTCATCGGCTTCGGCGCGGGACTCCTCGCCGACCTGGCACCGCCCGCCGACCATGCGGCCGGACGCTACGCACTGGTCCTGTGCGTCATCGGCTACCTCGCCGGACTGGCGAAGCCGGAGAACGGGCAGCTGAAGTCGGCGATGGTCCCGATGATCGGGGTGGTCGCCGCGGCGATCGGCTCGACCCTGCTGTACGCGCTGGTCGGCGCGCTCGTCGGGGACACGGCGGCCCGTCATGTCGGCCTCGGCAGCCTGCTGTTCACCGCGGCCGTCTACGACCTGCTCCTCGCCCCCTTCGTCGTGCCGCTGGTCATGGCGATCGCCAGACGCACGGTGAACGACCCGCTCGCCGACTCCTCCGGCGGCGGCGACGTGGCCGCGGGCTGGCTCGCCTCCGGCACCGGACTGCGGATCGGCAGCCAGCGCGGCGGACTGCGCGTCAAGGCCGCCCGCAACCGCGCCTCCCGCGCCGGACGGATCAAGGGGGTCAAGCGACTGTGAGGCCGCACCGCAGGCGGGACACCGCGCGTACCCCCGGCCCGACCACCACCGGGGGCGCCCCGTGACCAACATCCCCGAGACCGGCCGGACCCAGCGGGTCCAGATCCGGCTCATCGTCATCCAGGTCCTCGTCTTCTCCCTGCTGCTCACCCTCGGCGGGCGCCTCTGGTACCTCCAGATCCGCAACGGCCAGGAGTACAGCGACGAGGCGAAGAACAACCACGTACAGCAGGTCGTCCAGCCCGCCGTCCGCGGCTCCATCCTCGACGCGCGCGGTGTGCCGCTCGCCGACAACGAGACCCGTCTCGTCGTCTCCGCGAGCCGCACCGAGCTGATGAAGATGAAGGACGACGGCAAGAGCGTCCTGACCCGGCTCGCCGGCGTCCTCGGCATGAAGCCCAAGGAAGTCCTCGACAAGGTCCGGCTCTGCGACTCCAAGACCCCGCAGCCCTGCTGGAACGGCTCGCCGTACCAGCCGATCCCGGTCACCGACGAGGCCACCACCCAGCAGGCCCTGACGATCCGCGAACGCGCCGAGGACTTCCCCGGCATCACCGCCGAGCCCACCGCCGTACGCCGGTACGGAGCACCCGGCAAGGCCAACACCGCCCAGGTCCTCGGCTACCTCTCGCCGGTCACCGACAACGAGATCACCAAGGCCCAGGACACCGACTCGCCGTACCTGCGCTCCGACCAGGTCGGCCGCTCCGGCCTGGAGCGCACCTACGACAAGGAACTGCGCGGCAAGGCCGGGGTCACCCGCTACGAGGTCGACAACCTTGGCCGGGTCATCGGCCAGGCCAAGAACGACAAGGCGGAGCCCGGCTCCAGCGTCGTCACCTCGATCGACGCCCGGGTCCAGGCCGTCGCCGAGTACGAGCTCAACGGGGCCATGAAGGAGGCCCGCAAGTCCTTCGACAAGAACACCGGAGAGAACTACAAGGCCGACTCCGGCGCCGTCGTCGTCATGGAGGCCAAGACCGGCCGCGTCGTCGCGATGGCCTCCCTGCCGAACTACGACCCCAACTCCTGGGTCGGCGGCATCTCCGCCAAGGACTACGCCAAGCTCACCGGCAAGAACTCCAACTTCCCGCTGCTGAACCGGGCCATCCAGGGCCAGGCCGCCCCCGGCTCGATCTTCAAGGTCATCTCCTCGACGGCCGCGGTCAACGCCGGATACCCCTTCGACGGCCACTACCCCTGCCCCAGCTCGTACAACGTCGGCGGGCAGACCTTCAAGAACTTCGAGTCCCAGGGCTACGGCGACATCACCATCGGCCGGGCCCTCGAAGTCTCCTGCGACACCGTGTACTACGGCATCGCGCACAAGGAGTGGCTGAAGGACGGCGGGATGAGCCCCAAGAAGAACGCCAAGGACTGGTTCTACAGGACCGCCCACCAGTTCGGCCTCGGCAAGGAGACCGGCATCGACCTCCCCAACGAGGTCAGCGGCCGGGTCCCCGACCGCAAGTGGAAGCAGGACTTCTACAAGGCGAACAAGGACGCCTGGTGCAAGCAGGGCAAGAAGGGCGGCACGTACGTCGAGCAGATCGCGTACGAGAACTGCCTCGAAGGCGACAAGATGCGCGCCGGTGACTCCGTCAACTACTCGATCGGACAGGGCGACACCCTCGTCACCCCGATCCAGATGGCCACCATCTACGCCGCGATCTCCAACGGCGGCACCCTCTACGACCCCACCGTCGGCAAGGCGGTCGTCAGCGGCGACGGCAAGACCGTCCAGGAGATCGAGCCCAAGTCGCACGGCAAGCTGCCCTTCAGCCGCAAGACCCGCAACGAGATAGACGGCGCCCTCGCGGGTGTCGCGACCCGCGGTTCGGCCGCCTGGCGATTCGGCGGCTGGCCGCAGGACAAGATCCCGATGCACGCCAAGACGGGTACGGCCGAGGTCTACGGCAAGCAGACGACCTCCTGGTTCGCCACGTACACCAAGGACTACTCGATCGTCATGACGATCTCCCAGGGCGGTACGGGCTCCGGCGCGTCCGGGCCCGCCGTGCGCAACATCTACGACTCCCTCTACGGTCTCGACGACTCCGGCAAGCAGGACCTGAAGAAGGCGCTGCTGCCCACCCCGCAGAAGTCCCTGCCGAAGATCCAGCAGGACGGCTCGATCGACGCCCCGGAGATCAAGCCGTACAACCCGGCCTCGCAGAAGGCCCCGGAAGAACAGACCCTCGCCGCGATCCTGGGGAGGCGTGACTGATGGCCGGCTTCTCCGTCCAGCGGTACGCCCCCGAGCGGTCCGCCTGGGGCAAGCTCACCGCCCGCGACTCCGTCGTACGCAAACTCGACTGGCCGCTGCTCGGGTCCGCGATCGCGCTCTCCTTCATCGGTTCGCTGCTGGTCTACTCGGCGACCCGGGGGCGCGACTCGCTCACCCACGGCGACCCGTACTACTTCCTCTTCCGGCACGCTCTGAACACCGGCATCGGCTTCGCCCTGATGGTCGGCACGATCTGGCTCGGCCACCGCACCCTGCGCGGCGCCGTCCCGATCCTCTACGGCCTCTCGGTGCTGCTGGTGCTGGCGGTGCTCACCCCGCTCGGCGCCACGGTCAACGGCGCCCACGCCTGGATCATCATCGGCGGCGGATTCTCGCTCCAGCCGTCCGAGTTCACCAAGATCACCATCATCCTGGTCATGGCGATGCTGCTCGCCGAGCGCGTCGACGCCGGCGACCAGCTCCACCCCGACCACCGGACCGTCGCCAAGGCCCTCGGCCTGGCGGCCGTCCCGATGGCCGTCGTCATGGGAATGCCGGACCTCGGCTCCGTGATGGTCATGGTCGTCATCGTGCTCGGCGTGCTCCTCGCCTCCGGCGCCTCCAACCGCTGGATCGCCGGACTGCTCGGCGCGGGCGTGGCCGGCGCGATCGCGATCTGGCAGCTCGGCCTGCTCGACGAGTACCAGATCGCCCGCTTCGCCGCCTTCGCCAACCCCGCGCTCGACCCGGCGGGCGTCGGCTACAACACCAACCAGGCACGCATCGCGATCGGCTCCGGCGGACTCTCCGGAACGGGCCTCTTCCACGGCACCCAGACCACCGGCCAGTTCGTCCCCGAGCAGCAGACCGACTTCGTCTTCACCGTCGCGGGCGAGGAACTCGGCTTCCTCGGCGCCGGCCTGATCCTCGTACTGCTCGGAGTCGTCCTGTGGCGCGCCTGCCGGATCGCCCGCGAGACGAGCGAGCTGTACGGCACGATCGTCGCCGCCGGAATCATCGCCTGGTTCGCCTTCCAGGCCTTCGAGAACATCGGGATGACGCTCGGCATCATGCCGGTCGCCGGGCTCCCGCTGCCGTTCGTGTCGTACGGAGGATCCTCGATGTTCGCCGTCTGGGTGGCCGTCGGACTGCTCCAGTCGATCAGGGTGCAACGGCCGATAAGCGCCTGAGCCGGTACCGCAGCACTGCCCATTCGCGCACATCACGTCTAGATTCGGGTCATGGCGGACTCGAAGCGTGAGATCGAGCGGAAGTACGAGGCCACCGCGGCCACCCGGCTCCCGGACCTGAGCCGGGTGGCCGGGGTCGTCGCCGTCGCCCACCGGGGCGTCACCGAACTGGACGCCGTCTACTACGACACCGAGGACCTCCGGCTCGCGGCGGCCTCCCTCACCCTGCGCCGCCGCACCGGCGGGAGCGACGCCGGCTGGCACCTCAAGTTCCCGGTCGCCTCCGGCATCCGGGACGAGCTGCGAGAACCCCTCTCCGAGGCCCTGCCCCGCTCCTTCGCGGGGCTGCTGCGCTCCCGGGTCCGTGACCGCGCCCTCGTCCCCGTCGTCCGGCTGGTCTCCGCCCGCGACGTCCACCACCTGCTCGACGCGGAGGGCGCCCTGCTCGCCGAGGTCAGCGTCGACCGGGTGCGGGCCGAACGGCTGACGGGCGGCGTCGGCACGGCCGCCTGGACCGAGATCGAGGCGGAACTCGCGGACGACGGCGACCCCGCGTTCCTCGACGCCGTGGAACGCCGGCTGCGCAAGGCCGGGATCCGCCCGTCCGCGTCCCCGTCCAAGCTGTCCAGGGCGCTCGCCGAGACCGCGCCGAAGCGGAGGAAGAGCCGGGCGGGCCGGGAGGAAGCCCCCACGGGCCGGAAGAAGAGCCCAGCGGGCAAGCCCCGGCAGAAGCCCACCGCGGGCGATCACGTCCTCGCGTACGTCCGCCGGCAGGCCGAGGCGATCGTCGCCCTGGACCCCGCCGTGCGCCGCGACCTCCCCGACTCCGTGCACCAGCTGCGGGTCGCCACCCGCAGGCTGCGCAGCGCGCTGCGGACGTACCGGAAGATCCTCGACCGCGACGTCACCGACCCGGTGGGGGCCGAGCTGAAATGGCTGGCCGCCGAGCTGGGCATCGACCGCGACCAGGAGGTGCTCGACGCCCGGCTGCGCTCCGGCCTCGACGCCCTGCCCCGCACTCTGGCCCTCGGCCCGGTGCGTGGCAGGCTGCGCATCTGGTCGGTGGCCCGCCGCAACGGCTCCCGCCGCCGCACCCTCGCCCTGCTCGACGGGGAGCGGTACCTGGCCCTCCTGGAGAGCCTCGACGCCCTCCTCGCCGCCCCGCCCCTGCTGCCCGCCGCGTCCCGCGCCCCGGAGCGGGCCCTGCCCCGCGCGGTGCTGAAGGAGTACCGGCGCCTCGCGGCCCGGATCGGCCGCGCCCTGGAGCTGCCGCCCGGCCACGGCCGGGACCTGGCCGTGCACGAGGCCCGCAAGGCCGCCAAACGAGCCCGGTACGCGGCGGAGGCGGCCCGGCCCGCGCTCGGCAGGCCCGCCAAGCGGTTCGCCAAACGGATGAAGGCCGTCCAGAGCCTCCTCGGCGACCACCAGGACAGCGTGGTGGCCCGCGAGGCACTGCGCGCCCTGGCCGTCCAGGCGCACGCGGCGGGGGAGCCGGCCTTCACCTGGGGACTGCTGTACGGGTGGGAGGAAGCGGCCGCCGCCGCCCGTGAGCGGGAGCTGCCGGAGGTCTGGGAGCGGGCGTCGCGGGCGGAACTCCGGGCGGCACTGGGAGGCTGAGCATCGGGGTACGCTTGATGGTCACCCTTGCCGGCTCTCGAAAGTTCGCGATGTCTGTCGATTCGGTCTTCCCACAGCTCGAAGCTCTGCTCCCGCATGTGCAGAAGCCCATCCAGTATGTCGGCGGTGAACTGAACTCCACCGTCAAGCCGTGGGACGAATGCGACGTCCGCTGGGCGCTGATGTACCCGGACGCCTACGAGGTCGGGCTCCCCAACCAGGGCGTCATGATCCTCTACGAGGTACTCAACGAGCGCCCGGGCGTGCTCGCGGAGCGCACCTACAGCGTGTGGCCGGACCTCGAAGAGCTGATGCGCGAGCACCGGGTCCCGCAGTTCACCGTGGACAGCCACCGCCCGGTCAAGGCGTTCGACGTCTTCGGGCTGAGCTTCTCCACCGAGCTCGGCTACACCAACATGCTCACCGCACTCGACCTCGCGGGCATCCCGCTGGAGGCCAAGAACCGCACGATCGACGACCCGATCGTCCTCGCGGGCGGCCACGCCGCGTTCAACCCCGAGCCGATCGCCGAGTTCATCGACTGCGCGGTCATCGGCGACGGCGAGCAGGCCGTCCTGGAGATCACCGAGATCATCCGCGCCTGGAAGGCCGAGGGCCGCCCCGGCGGCCGCGAGGAGGTGCTCTTCCGCCTCGCGAAGACCGGCGGCGTCTACGTCCCGGGCTTCTACGACGTCGAGTACCTCCCGGACGGCCGCATCGGCCGCGTCGTACCGAACAGGTCGGGCGTGCCGTGGCGGGTCTCCAAGCACACCGTCATGGACCTCGACGAGTGGCCGTACCCGAAGCAGCCCCTCGTTCCCCTCGCCGAGACCGTCCACGAGCGGATGTCCGTCGAGATCTTCCGCGGCTGCACCCGCGGCTGCCGTTTCTGCCAGGCCGGCATGATCACGCGCCCCGTGCGGGAGCGAAGCATCACCGGCATCGGCGAGATGGTCGAGAAGGGTCTCAAGGCGACCGGCTTCGAGGAGGTCGGCCTGCTCTCGCTCTCCTCCGCCGACCACACCGAGATCGGTGAGATCGCCAAGGGCCTCGCCGACCGGTACACCGAGGACAAGATCGGCCTCTCGCTGCCCTCCACCCGCGTCGACGCGTTCAACGTGGACCTGGCCAACGAGCTGACCCGCAACGGCCGCCGCTCCGGTCTCACCTTCGCCCCCGAGGGCGGCTCCGAGCGGATGCGCAAGGTCATCAACAAGATGGTCTCGGAAGAGGACCTCATCCGTACCGTCGCCACCGCGTACGGCAACGGCTGGCGCCAGGTGAAGCTGTACTTCATGTGCGGCCTGCCCACCGAGACCGACGAGGACGTCCTCCAGATCGGCGACATGGCGGTCAACGTGATCGCCAAGGGCCGCGAGGTCTCCGGACAGAACGACATCCGCTGCACCGTCTCCATCGGCGGCTTCGTGCCCAAGCCGCACACCCCGTTCCAGTGGGCCCCGCAGCTGAGCGCCGAGGAGACCGACGCCCGGCTGACCAAGCTCCGCGACAAGATCCGCGGCGACAAGAAGTACGGCCGCTCCATCGGCTTCCGCTACCACGACGGCAAGCCCGGCATCGTCGAGGGCCTGCTCTCGCGCGGCGACCGCCGGGTCGGCTCCGTCATCCGGGCGGTCTACGAGTCCGGCGGCCGCTTCGACGGCTGGCGTGAGCACTTCAGCTACGACCGTTGGATGACCGCCGCCGAGAAGGCGCTGCCCGAGTACGGCGTGGACGTCGACTGGTACACCACCCGCGAGCGGAGCTACGAGGAGGTCCTGCCCTGGGACCACCTGGACTCCGGCCTCGACAAGGACTGGCTCTGGGAGGACTGGCAGGACTCGCTCGACGAGACCGAGGTCGAGGACTGCCGCTGGACCCCGTGCTTCGACTGCGGCGTCTGCCCGCAGATGGACACCAGCATCCAGATCGGCCCGACCGGCAAGAAGCTGCTGCCGCTGTCGGTCGTGAAGTAGCCGCCCACGAGCCGCTCCCGCAAGGTGACGGCTCGGTGACGAAGGCCCGGCCCGGGAAACTCCCGGCCGGGCCTTCGCGTCGTTCACGGCATGGACTACGGCAAACACCAGGCCCCGGCGCGGTACGAAGCCGGCGAGGGCTGTCTGACCACGCTGATCAGGATCCCGGTGCGGATCGTGGTGCTGGTCGTCGTCCTGCCCGTGCGAATGGCCTGGGACGCCCTGGTGGTGGTGGCCCGCGCCGCCGAGCGCGCCCTGCTGGGCCCGCTCGGCCGCGCCCTGACCTGGCTGTACGAGTCGGTGCTCACCCCGGTCGGCCATGCGCTGATGTGGCTGGCCGCCGCGGTTTTCGTCTGGCCGTGGGTCGCGCTCTGGCGGTACGCGCTGGTCCCGGGGGTGCGGTACGGGCTGGTGGTGCCCGTGGTGTGGCTGTACGAGTCGGTGCTCACGCCGGTCGGGCACGGGCTGCGGTGGGTGTACCGGGAGCTGCTCGCACCTGCCGGACGCGGGATCCGGTGGGCCGTCGGCCGAGTGCTCCACGTCCTCGTCGTCCTGCCGGTGACCGGACTGTGGCGGTACGTTCTGGTGCCCCTCGGGCTCGGTGCCACCTGGCTGGTCGAGCACCTGGTCGTACGGCCGCTGGGGTGGCTGTACCGGGAGGTGCTCACCCCGCTCGGTCACGGCATCGCTTGGCTGCTCGACCAGCTGGCGCGCGGGATCGCGGCTGCCGGGGCCGGGCTGTGGGCGGCGGTGGTGTGGCTGGTCAGGACGCTGCTGGTCGCACCGGTCCGTTGGCTGTACCGGCGGCTCCTCTCCCCGCTGGGCCGGGAGATCGCCGACGCACTCGGCATCGCCTGGCAGGCCGCGGGGTACATCTCGCGGGCCGTCGGCCGGGCCATTGCCTGGCTGGCCCGGCATCTGATCGGGGCGCCGGTGACCTGGGCCTACCGCACGGTCTGCACACCGGTGGGCCATTTCCTGCGCGATCAGATCTGGGCCCCGGCCAGGCGGGTCGCCGTCGAGACCGGGCGGGCGGCCCGGTCGGCGCTGCGCTCGGCACGTGAGACCGTCCGCCGGGCACGCCGTGATGCCTGGCGGGCCCTGGCCGGCGGGCCGGGGGCGGTCGAGCCCGGGGAACCGGGGAGGCCGGTTACGCGTAGGCTGGGTGCTACGCAACAAACAACGACTGTGCCCAGCGCGGCGCCCGAACCAGAGATCTCCTCGCCCGGAGCGAAAAAAGCCGAGCGGGGGTGAGCCGGACCGGACACCCCGGGCCACCGCATTTCGAGGGCGGCGTGCCACCGCGTCCGCCCCGCACCGAGGAGAAGAACCACTGGGCAAGCGACAGCCCGAAGGCCCGCCGCCCGCACCGGCAGTGCAGCGCATCCGACTGCGCTACACCAAGCGCGGCCGCCTCCGGTTCACCAGTCACCGTGACTTCCAGCGCGCCTTCGAGCGGGCACTGCGCCGCTCAGAGGTGCCCATGGCCTACTCGGCCGGCTTCACCCCGCACCCGAAGGTGTCGTACGCCAACGCCGCCCCGACCGGTACGGGCAGCGAGGCCGAGTTCCTGGAGATCGCCCTCACCGAGGCCCGCGATCCGGCCGTCCTGCGCGACCTGCTCAACGCCTCGCTGCCGGACGGTCTCGACATCACCGATGCCGTGGAGGCCCGCACCTCGGGTCTCGCCGACCGGCTGACCGCCTCCGTCTGGGAGCTCCGTCTCGACGGGGTCACCGTGGCGGACGCGGCGAAGGCCGTGGCCGCGTTCAACGAGGCGGAGACCGTCGAGGTCCAGCGCCGCGCGAAGAACGGCATGCGCACCTTCGACGCCCGCGCCGCCGTGGTCGACCTGCAGGCCCTTGATCCACAGGCTGATAGGCCCGAGGACAAGCCCTGTGCGATACTGCGGCTGGTTGTTCGGCACTTGACACCTGCCGTGCGACCTGACGACGTCCTGTCCGGTCTCCGCGTTGTGGCCGACCTGGCGCCGCCGGTCCCCGCAGCGGTGACCAGGCTGGCGCAGGGGCTCTTCGACGAGGAGTCCGGCACGGTGACCGACCCGCTCGCGCCCGACCGCGAGGCAGCCCCGGCCGCTCCATCCACAGCCGCCGGGAACGCCGTCGCGACGGCGCCGGAAGGTGCAGGTTCCGCGTAAGGCGGTCGTTGCAGCGCAGCCCTCGACTCGGGAGCCATCCGGTTCGGGCCGCGCGATGACCCATAAGACTTTCGCCAGGCCGTACGCACCACGCGTACGGAACCGGCGAGCCAGACATTGAGTTCCCGTGCGGCGCCCGCGCCCCGGACGGCGGACCCGCGTACATCACGCGGACCGTGCCGGACCGGAATCAGACGCGGCGCCCGGGAGCCTGACGGGAGAACCGCCCGCATGCCCCAGTCCAATGAGCCCGGCACGACCGGGAACGCCGAAGAGAACAACGCACCCGGCGACAAGCTGCCGCCGCGCCGCAGGCGCCGCGCCGCGTCCCGCCCGGCCGGTCCGCCGGTGGCGGACGCACAGGGCGCAGCCGCCGAAGCGGCCGCGCCGGCCATACCGGCCGTTGACGCCGCTGTGTCCGACAGCAAGCCCGCCGACGACGGGAGCGCCGCGTCGGCGGAAGCCGCGCCGCCCGCCCGTACGCGTCGTCGTGCGGTGCGTAAGGCGACCGCTCC
>NZ_ML123045.1:362028-406516 GCF_003846175.1 Streptomyces sp. ADI95-17
CCGCTCCGGCGGGTGCGCCGCAGGCCGCCGAAGCCGTGGAGATCGTCGAGGAGGCTCCGGCCGTCGCCGAGCCCGAGCCGGCTGCCGAGATCGCCGAGCCGGAGCCCGCCGCGCCGCGCGGCCGCACCCGGCGCAGGGCGTCGGCCCCGGCCGGTGCCCCGCAGGCCGCCGAGCCGGTCGCGGAGACCGCTCCGGCGGAAGAGCCCGCCGAGCCCGTCGAGGCCCCGCGCGGCCGTCGTCGGGCGACCCGTAAGGCGACCGCTCCGGCGGGTGCGCCGCAGGCCGCCGAAGCCGTGGAGACCGTCGAGGAGGCACCGGCCGCCGCGGAGAAGCCCGCCGCCGAGAAGCCCGCCGAGCCCGCCGAGGCCGAGGACGCCGCTCCGCGCGGCCGTCAGCGCCGCCGGGCCACCGCCGCCGCCGGCCGCCCGGAGTTCACCGGCAAGGCCGAGGAGCCGGTACGCAAGAGCCGTCGCGCCGCACGCCCCGCCGTGGCCGTGTTCCAGGCGCCGGTCTTCGCCGAGCCGATGTTCCAGACCCCGGAGACCGCGGCCGCCGCCGCGGCGGCTTCGCGCTACGAAGAGGTCGAGGTCGAGGCCGAGGAAGAGGTCGAGACGGTCGAGGAGCCGGCGGCCGTCGTCGAGGCCCCGGCCGCCGAGGCCGCCCCGCAGGGCGGTTCGCGTCGCCGTCGCCGCCGTCGCGGTGAGGCCGCCGAGCCCGAGCAGGCCGTGGCTCCCGTGGAGGAGCCGGTCGAGGAGGAGCCGGAGACCGAGGCCGAAGCCGAGCACGAGGCCGAGGGCGAGGGCGAGGAGACGGACGAGTACGGGGACCGGCCTTCGCGCCGGCGCCGTCGTGGTGGCCGTCGCCGTCGTCGTGGCGAGGCAGCCGAGGGTGACGAGGCCGCCGAGCAGCACGGCGACGAGGCCGCCGCCGACCACGCCGAGGACGACCAGGAAAGCGCCCAGGAGTCCGAGGAGGAGGACGAGGACCACGAGGCGTCCGCCTCCGGATCGAGCAGCAGCCGTCGCCGTCGTCGCCGCCGCCGTCGCAGCGGGGACGTCTCCGCCGACGCCGACAACGGCACGGACGACCCGGAGCGCACGGTCGTCAAGGTCCGCGAGCCCCGCAAGAAGGAGGAGCGGGAGCCCGGTACCGGCTTCGACGAGGTCCAGTCCATCAAGGGCTCGACCCGTATGGAGGCCAAGAAGCAGCGCCGCCGCGAGGGCCGTGAGCAGGGCCGCCGCCGCGTCCCGATCATCACCGAGGCCGAGTTCCTGGCCCGCCGCGAGGCCGTGGAGCGGGTCATGGTCGTCCGCCAGAACGGCGAGCGCACCCAGATCGGCGTCCTTGAGGACAACGTGCTCGTCGAGCACTACGTCAACAAGGAGCAGGCCACCAGCTACGTCGGCAACGTCTACCTGGGCAAGGTGCAGAACGTACTGCCGTCCATGGAGGCCGCCTTCGTCGACATCGGCAAGGGCCGCAACGCCGTGCTCTACGCCGGTGAGGTCAACTTCGAGGCGCTCGGCATGGCCCACGGGCCGCGCCGCATCGAGACCGCGCTCAAGTCCGGCCAGTCCGTCCTCGTCCAGGTGACCAAGGACCCGATCGGCCACAAGGGCGCCCGCCTGACCAGCCAGGTCTCGCTGCCCGGCCGTTACCTGGTCTATGTGCCCGAGGGCTCGATGACCGGCATCAGCCGCAAGCTGCCCGACACCGAGCGGTCCCGGCTGAAGACCATCCTCAAGAAGATCGTCCCCGAGGACGCGGGCGTCATCGTCCGCACCGCCGCGGAGGGCGCGAGCGAGGACGAGCTGCGCCGCGACGTCGAGCGGCTCCAGCAGCAGTGGGAGGACATCCAGAAGAAGTCGAAGAGCACCGGCAGCTCCAACGCGCCGACCCTGCTCTACGGCGAGCCGGACATGACCGTCCGGGTCGTCCGCGACATCTTCAACGAGGACTTCTCCAAGGTCATCGTCAGCGGCGACGACGCGTGGGAGACGATCTACGGATACGTCTCGCAGGTGGCGCCCGACCTGACGGACCGCCTGTCGCGGTGGACCTCCGAGGTCGACATCTTCGCGACGTACCGGATCGACGAGCAGCTGATGAAGGCACTGGACCGCAAGGTCTACCTGCCGAGCGGCGGCTCGCTGGTGATCGACAAGACCGAGGCGATGGTCGTCGTCGACGTCAACACCGGCAAGTTCACCGGCCAGGGCGGCAACCTGGAAGAGACCGTCACCAAGAACAACCTGGAGGCGGCCGAGGAGATCGTGCGCCAGCTGCGGCTGCGCGACCTCGGCGGCATCGTCGTCGTCGACTTCATCGACATGGTGCTGGAGTCCAACCGGGACCTGGTGCTGCGGCGCCTGCTGGAGTGCCTGGGACGCGACCGTACGAAGCACCAGGTCGCCGAGGTCACCTCGCTGGGTCTGGTCCAGATGACCCGCAAGCGGGTGGGCCAGGGTCTGCTGGAGTCCTTCTCCGAGACGTGCGTCCACTGCAACGGACGCGGTGTCATCGTGCACATGGAGCAGCCGGCCTCGGTCGGTGGCGGCGGCAACGGCAAGCGCTCGAAGAAGCGCGGCCGGGGCGGCGCGGACCACGAGCACGCGGTGGAGGCCGAGGCCGGTACCGAGGTCGAGACCGAGGCCGAGCTCGCTGCCGAGGTGGCGGCCCCGGTGGCGCTGCCCGAGCCGGAGTTCGTACCGGACGAGGAGCTGTACAGCAGCCCGGCCGAGGCCGAGGCGGCCGCCACGCGCGGCCGCGGCCGTCGCCGCGCGACGCGTAAGGCGACGGCCCCGGCCGGCGCCCCGAAGGCCGCGGCAGCGGCGGCCCCGGCCGTCGTCGAGCCGGAGCCGGTCGTGGTCGTGGAGCCCGAGCCGGTCGTGGAGCCGGAGCCGGCCGCCGAGGTTCCGGCCCCGGTGGTCGAGGAGGCCCCCGCGGCCGAGGCCCCCCAGGGCCGTACGCGCCGTCGGGCGACCCGGAAGGCGACCGCCCCGGCGGGCTCGCCCGCCCCGGTCGAGCCGGCCGCCGAGGTGCCGGCCGCCGAGCCGGTTGCCGCCCCGGTCGAGCAGCCGGCGCCGGTCGTCGAGGCCGTGCAGCCCGAGGCCGCACCCGAGGAGGTGGCCCCCGAGGCCGCCCCGCCGCGTGCGCGTCGCCGGGTGACCCGCAAGGTCACCGCCCCGGCGGGCTCGCCCGCCGGTACGGACGGTGCGGAGGTCGTCGTGGTGACCGGTTCGGCCGAGCCGAAGCCCGAGGCGGAGCCGGCGCCGGACGCCGAGACCGTCGAGGCGGAGGCCCCGGCCAAGAAGGCGGCCCGCAAGACCGCCAAGAAGGCCACGGCGAAGAAGGCGGCCACCAAGAAGACGGCTGCCAAGAAGACCGCCGCGAAGAAGACGACGGCCAAGAAGGCGGCCACCAAGAAGACGGTCGCCGCGGAGAAGTCGCCGAAGCCCGCCGTCTCGGCCGACGCAGAGGCGTAGGCGCGAGCCGCAGAGCGGTCGCACGGCCGGTGGGCCACACTCCGACGGGGTGTGGCCCACCGGCCTTTCCCGTTGTTCGGCCAGGATGCCCTCAGCAGGCCGCCAGGAGGCCGTCAGAAAGGCTCCAGAAGGGCGCCAGAAGGCCTTCGCAGGGTTTCAGGGGCCTGCCCCGGTACGCCGCGCGACGGCGGTCCGGCGGCAGAAGAGCAGAAGAGCGGTAAGGGAGAGGGAATGAACGGGGGAGCGGCGGGGAAGGACACAGGGCCCGGTTTGACCCTCCGGACGACGGCCCGTAACCTTGCCCTTCGGCGTGTTTCCATGCGCCTGTCCCTGAGCAACCCCCTCCCTTCACAGGTGAGAGGCCGCTCGTCCATTCGGATCACCTCGGGCCCCGGCCCGTGTGAGCGGCTGGCATCAGGGGCCCCGTTCCGAGCGAGAGTGAGATCCGCGTGTACGCCATCGTGCGCAGCGGTGGCCGCCAGCACAAGGTTGCTGTCGGTGACATCGTTGAGGTTGACAAGATTTCCACTGCCCAGGTTGGCGACACGGTCGAGCTCTCGACCCTGCTCGTGGTCGACGGCGACGCCGTGACCAGCGACCCGTGGGTGCTGGCCGGGATCAAGGTCCAGGCCGAGGTCGTGGACCACCACAAGGGCGCGAAGATCGACATCCTTCGCTACAAGAACAAGACCGGCTACCGCCGTCGCCAGGGTCACCGTCAGCAGTACACGGCGATCAAGGTCACCGGTATCCCCGCGGCTGCGAAGTAAGGGACTGAGGAGACATGGCACACAAGAAGGGCGCATCGTCCACCCGGAACGGGCGCGATTCCAATGCTCAGCGGCTCGGCGTGAAGCGCTTCGGCGGTCAGGCCGTCAACGCCGGTGAGATCCTGGTCCGCCAGCGCGGTACCCACTTCCACCCGGGCACGGGCGTCGGCCGTGGCGGCGACGACACGCTGTTCGCGCTCGCCGCCGGTGCGGTCGAGTTCGGCACGCACCGTGGCCGCAAGGTCGTGAACATCGTTCCGATCGCCGGCTGATTTTCGGCGCTCGTCGAGCGGTTTCTGCGGAGGCGGACCTCACTTCCCGTACGGGAAGCGGGTCCGCCTTTCGCGTGTTTCTCCCATGAGAGACGGCTTTCTCCTCCGTGGGGACAGCACGAGTGAGACATTTCTGCATGTATGTAACTGGAGGTTTCAACCATGACCACCTTCGTGGACCGCGTCGAGCTGCACGTCGCCGCGGGTAACGGGGGCCACGGCTGTGCCTCCGTACACCGTGAGAAGTTCAAGCCGCTCGGCGGTCCGGACGGCGGCAACGGCGGCCGCGGCGGCGATGTGACCCTGGTCGTCGACCAGGCGATCACCACGCTCCTCGACTACCACCACCACCCCCACCGCAAGGCCACCAACGGCCAGCCCGGCGCGGGCGACAACCGTTCCGGCAAGGATGGTCAGGACCTGGTCCTGCCGGTGCCGGACGGCACGGTCGTGCTCGACCGGGACGGCAATGTGCTCGCCGACCTGGTCGGCCAGGGCACCACGTTCGTCGCCGGTCAGGGCGGCCGCGGCGGCCTCGGCAACGCCGCGCTGGCCTCCGCCCGGCGCAAGGCCCCCGGCTTCGCGCTGCTCGGCGAGCCCGGTGAGGCCCGGGACATCGTCCTGGAGCTCAAGACCGTCGCCGACGTCGCACTGGTCGGCTACCCGAGCGCCGGCAAGTCCTCGCTGATCTCCGTGCTGTCGGCGGCCAAGCCGAAGATCGCGGACTACCCCTTCACGACCCTGGTCCCGAACCTCGGCGTGGTCACCGCGGGCAGCACCGTCTACACCGTCGCCGACGTCCCGGGCCTCATCCCGGGCGCCAGCCAGGGCCGCGGCCTCGGCCTGGAATTCCTGCGGCACGTGGAGCGCTGCTCGGTGCTGGTGCATGTACTGGACACCGCGACGCTGGAGTCCGACCGCGACCCGGTCTCCGACCTCGACATCATCGAGGAGGAGCTGAAGCAGTACGGCGGCCTGGAGGACCGGCCCCGCATCGTCGTCCTCAACAAGATCGACATCCCGGACGGCCAGGACCTCGCCGACATGATCCGCCCGGACCTGGAGGAGCGCGGCTACCGCGTCTTCGAGGTGTCCGCGGTCGCCCGTACCGGCCTCAAGGAGCTGTCCTTCGCGCTCGCGGGCATCATCGCCGAGGCGCGTGCGGCCAAGCCGGTGGAGGTGGCGACCCGGATCGTCATCCGCCCGAAGGCCGTCGACGACGCGGGCTTCACCGTGACGCTGGAGGAGGACGGCATCTACCGGGTGCGCGGCGAGAAGCCGGAGCGCTGGGTGCGCCAGACCGACTTCAACAACGACGAGGCCGTCGGCTACCTGGCCGACCGGCTCAACCGCCTCGGTGTCGAGGACGCACTGGTGAAGGCCGGTGCCCGCGCGGGTGACGGCGTCGCCATCGGCGCCGAGGACAACGCGGTCGTCTTCGACTGGGAGCCGACCCTGGCGGCGGGCGCCGAGATGCTCGGCCGTCGTGGCGAGGACCACCGGCTCGAAGCACCGCGCCCGGCGGCGCAGCGCCGCCGCGAGCGCGAGTCGGAACGCGACGAGGCCCAGCGCGAGTTCGACGACTTCAACCCGTTCTAGGACGGGCCCGGCGACCGTTCCGGGACGAGCGCGGCTCGTTCCGGAACGGTCGCCGGCCGCCGGAAGGCCCTGTTCCGCAGGCCCGTCCGGCGGCCACGCGCACTCTCCGCGTCATACGTACGGGGGAACCGAACCCGCTCAGGGGTGAATCATGCCGCTCACTCGTGTGGCGTCGATCACCTGGCAGGGAAGCCCCGATTCCGGTATTCGCCCTGATCGCAGGGCAACAAAAGGTTTCGATACGGCATGCGGCGGCCGACGTCCACCTTGCGAGACGGTAACGGAGAGTGCAACCATCGCTGTATCTCCCAGCCCTCGCAAGGTAGGTCGTCTGTGTCTGCTCAGCACATAGCCAAAGCCCGAACCACAGCAGTCGTGCTCGCCGGCGGTACCGGCCAGCGCGTGGGTCTGTCCATTCCCAAGCAGCTGCTGAAGATCGCAGGCAAGGCTGTCATCGAGCACACGCTGTCGATCTTCCAGCAGGCCGACTCCATCGACGACGTCATCGTGCTGATGGCTCCGGGCTACGTGCCCGACGTCGAGAAGATCGTCGCCAAGGCCGGGCTCACCAAGGTCACCAAGGTGATCGAGGGCGGCTCCACGCGCAACGAGACCACCGAGCGTGCCATCGCGGCGCTCGGCGAGGGCCTGGCCGAGGGCGAGGACCGCAACGTCCTCTTCCACGATGCCGTGCGCCCGCTGCTCTCGCAGCGCGTCATCAAGGACTGCGTCGACGCGCTGGACCGCTACCAGGCGGTCGACGTCGCCATCCCGTCCGCGGACACGATCATCGTGACCCGCACCCACGGCGGCGACGGCGAGTTCATCACCGACGTGCCCGACCGTTCCCGGCTGCGCCGGGGCCAGACGCCGCAGGCCTTCAAGCTCTCCACGATCCGCCGGGCCTACGAGGTGGCCGCCGGTGACCCGAACTTCCAGGCCACCGACGACTGCTCGGTCGTGCTCAAGTACCTCCCCGACGTACCGATCTACGTCGTGGCGGGCGACGAGTACAACATGAAGGTCACCCAGCCGGTCGACGTCTTCATCGCGGACAAGCTCTTCCAGCTGGCCTCCACGGCCGTTCCGCAGCCGACCGACGACGCCGCCTACCGCGAACTGCTCACCGGCAAGACCCTCGTCGTCTTCGGCGGCTCGTACGGCATCGGCGCGGACATCGCGACGCTCGCCGAGTCCTACGGCGCCACCGTCTACGCCCTGGGCCGCTCCACCACCGGTACGCACGTGGAGAACCCCGAGCACATCGACGAGGCGCTCACCAAGGCGTACGCCGACACCGGCCGCGTCGACTACGTGATCAACACCGCCGGCGTGCTCCGTATCGGCAAGCTGGCCGAGACGGACAGCGCGACCATCCAGGAAGCGCTGAACGTCAACTACCTGGCACCCGTGCAGATCGCCCGCGCCTCGTACAAGTACCTCGCCGAGACCAAGGGCCAGCTGCTGCTCTACACCTCCAGCAGCTACACCCGGGGCCGCGCGGAGTACAGCCTCTACTCGTCGACCAAGGCCGCCATGGTGAACCTCACCCAGGCGCTCTCGGACGAGTGGGCGGCCGACGGCGTGCGGGTGAACTGCGTGAACCCCGAGCGCACCGCCACCCCGATGCGCACCAAGGCGTTCGGCGACGAGCCCGCGGGCACGCTGCTGTCCTCCGAGGCGGTCGCCCGGACCTCGCTCGACGTCCTGCTCTCGGAGATGACCGGCCATGTCATCGACGTACGCCAGCAGGACCCGACGCGGGGCGCCTCCGAGGCATCCGGCTTCGAGCAGGCGCTTGCCGCTGTCCTGGACCGACAGGTCGATGTGTAATACTGCTTGACAATCGACTATTCGGACCCCTGCAGTCGCCGAGCGCGAACTGCAGGGGTCCGAATTCGTGAAGCTCTGTCTTCACATTCCCCTCGTAAGGTAAACAAGTCGGCACCCTCGGGAGCGGTACTTCGTGATTTCGAAAGCCATGCGTTTGGCTCGGGTGGGCAGCGGCTCGGAGCTGGCCGCCGCGCTCCTGGTGGCTCTGGGGTTCCCGTGCATAATGCTCGCGGCAATAATCCCCAATCTCTGGTTCTTCGCCGCGGCCACCGCGGTCACCTATCTCGCGGACCGGTATCTGCACCACTGCGGCAGCTATCTGATCAACCGGCTCGCCGCCGTCCGGGCCGGGCTCTCGATCCGCTTCCTGGTCCGTCAACTGCTGCTCATCCTGCTGCTCTCCCGCATGGGATACGGCGAGGAGACGCTCTTCTACGTGACGGTCGCCTGCCTCCTGGCGTTCTACGGGCTCCAGGCACCGCAGAGCGCGATGGTCACCCTGATCCGGCTCCGCCGCAAGCTTCCGGTGGTCACCCGCAACATCGACCTGTCGTCGGTGCGGATAGCGGATGCCCCGCCGCAGAGCCTGATGAACCGGCCCGCGGAGAAGATGCTGCACCTGGACGTCTTCGCGATCGTGGGCGTGCTGGTCGCCGTCGAGACCGGCAAGGAGGCCATCGCGTACGCCGGCCTCGGCCTGACGCTCGTTCTCGCGGTCTGCTACCTGGTGGCGCTGCTGCCGTACGTCCGGCCGAGCCGGCTCGTACCGCCGGAGACCAAGGTCCTCAACGCGGTGGGCGACTGGCTCGCCGAGTACCGGCCGACCGTGATGCTGTACTTCTCCGGCTCCAAGGACTCCGCCTACCAGGTCAACATGTGGCTGGAGACCATGGCCCAGCTCGGCGGCCGGCCGATGATCCTGCTGCGTGAGCGCAACATCGTGCCGCAGCTCGCCACGACCTCGGTGCCGGTGCTCTGTGTGCCCGGTGGCGTGCACCTGATGAACCTGGACCTCTCGTCGGTGCGGGTCGCGCTCTACGCGGCCAACGTCGGCAAGAACATCCACCTGCTCCGGGTGCCGACGATGAAGCATGTCTTCATCGGTCACGGCGACAGCGACAAGATCGCCAGCGTCAACCCGTACAGCAAGGTCTACGACGAGGTGTGGACCGCGGGCCGGGCCGGCCGCGACCGCTACGCGCTGGCCGATGTCGGGGTGCGCGACGAGGACATCGTGGAGGTGGGCCGCCCGCAGCTGGCCGCCATCCGGTCCTGGTCCGGTACGCCGGGGAACCCGATCCCGACCGTGCTGTACGCCCCCACCTGGGAGGGCTGGGACGACAACCCGGGCAACACCTCGCTGCTGCTGGCCGGCGAGAACATCGTCAGGCGGCTGCTGGAGGCCGAGGAGCCGGTCCGGCTGCTGTACAAGCCGCACCCCTTCACCGGTACCCGCAGCGCCAAGGCCAAGGCCGTGCACCTGCGCATCACCGCGATGATCGAGCAGGCCGCGGCCCAGCGCGCCACCGACCCCCGCTGGGCGCAGGAGTCGGCCGCGCTGCAGGGCGAGCAGGCCGAGGCGCGGGCCGAGATGGTCCGTATCGAGGCGCGGCTGGCCGAGCTGGCCGGCGGCGGCCGCACCGCCCGGGACGAGGCGGAGCTGTCCCGCGACTCGCTGGCCGACCCGGCGCGCGAGGCAGAGACGGCGAAGCTCAAGGACGAGTGGAACGCGGCGTCCTGGCGTGCGCAGGGCTGGTGGGAGCACCGGGTCATCACCGGTGCCCAGATGCGGCTCTACGACTGCTTCAACGAGTCGGACGCCATGGTCTCGGACATCTCCAGCGTGGTCTCCGACTTCATCGCGAGCGGCAAGCCGTACGCGGTCACGGACTCGGCCGAACTGGGCGAGGAGGAGTTCCGCCGGCAGAACACCGCGGTGCGCGCCGCGGTGATCCTGTCCAACTCGGCGGCCGAGCTGAAGGCGCTGCTCGCCGCGGTGAAGGACCCGGCCGCGGACACCCTGGCGGATGACCGGCGCGAGCTGAAGCAGTACCTCCTGGGCCCGGACGAGCCCACCTCGATCGTGCAGTTCGACACGGCCGTGACGGCGCTCGCGGCCAAGTCCGACGCGCGGAACACCGGGGTGGCGAAGAGCCTGGGTGAGCCCGTGGGCGGTTGAGAAGTCAGCCGTTTGCTTTACCTGATTGAGCAAGGCCCGGCATACCCCCGAGAGGGTTGTGCCGGGCCTTTGTGATGAGTGTCACCTTTTGACGGTGTGGCGTAAGACAACCAACGGCCCGGGCTGACTGTCTTCTGTTTGTGTGAACGAGACGCAAATTCCTGACGTGACCGTGGTTGTCGGCGCATATGAGGCGATGCCCTACCTCATCCGCTGTCTCGAATCGGTGGAGGCGCAGACCATCGGTGCCGAGCGGATCGAAATCGTCGCGGTCGACGACGGTTCCACCGATGGCACGGGCGAGTACCTGGAAGAATTCGCGGCGAGATCGCAGGTTCCGACCCGGGTGATCAGGCAGAAGAACTCCGGCGGCCCCAGTGGCCCGCGAAATGTGGGCCTCGGTCTGGCCCGCGGCCGCTATGTGTTCTTCCTGGACGCGGACGATTACTTCGGTGACGAGGCCCTGGAGCGGATGGTGGCCATGGCCGACCGGGCCGGGACCGATGTGGTGCTGGGCAAGGTGGTCGGTGTGAACCGGGGGGCGCCGCAGTCGATGTGGCGGGCCACCAAGGAGCGGGTCGACGTCTACAACTCAAAGGTCATTTACACCCTGAGTGCCCAGAAGCTCTTCCGGCGTGAACTCCTGGAGCGGCTCTCCCTGAGGTTCGACGAGAATCTCAGGACCGGTGAGGACGCCCTCTTCACGATGGAGGCATATCTGCGCGGCGCCGGTGTCTCGGTGATCTCCAATTACGTCTGCTATTACCTGGTGGGCCGCGACGACGGGAAGCACGTCACCAAGAGCGGCACCTATGAATGGCGCTTCGACTCGATGCGCGCCATGATGGCGCTCATTCACCGGATCGAGCCCGCGGGCCCGAAAAGGGATTTCCTCATGGTCCGGCCCTTCACGGTGGGGATGCTCCAGCAGTTCGGCCCCGTGGTGCTGAAGGATTCGGAGGAAGTCCGCCGGCGCAAAATGGAACTCGCGGCTCCGCTGATGGAAAAGTACTGGGACGATGGTGTGGCCCGGCTGATCAAGGTGTCCGAGCGGCTGCGTCTCGCCTGTGTGGCGCGGGGCAGGATGGACCTGCTCATCGAGGTGGTGCGGTACCTCCGGGCGAAGACGGTCCCGGATGTGGTCAGTTCACGCAAAGGTGACACGCTCTACCTCGCGTACCCGCACTTCCGAGACAAGTCGGCCGGTCTGGCCGATTCCAACTACGAGGTCACCGTGCCGGACTGGCACGACGGCAAGCGCATCGACCAGCCGAAGGTCGCCGCCCGCCGGGCCTCGCTGTCCCGGCGGGTGGCCCGCAGGATGCGCCGTGACATGCGGCGCTGGAAGGAACGGCTGAACGCGGCGTGACGGCCGCTCGTCCGCCGGTCGGATCCCGAGTGCGCCCATCGGACGGATTCGCGGAGTACCACACACGGAAGCTCAGTAAAATCGTTCGGACGTCGCGCCCGCGGCAGGACCGACAGAACACCATGGGGACTGGACACGTGAAGGCTCTCGTACTATCCGGAGGGGCCGGCACCCGCCTGCGTCCCATCACACACACCTCGGCCAAGCAGCTGGTGCCCGTGGCGAACAAGCCCGTGCTCTTCTACGGCCTGGAAGCCATCGCGGAAGCGGGTATCACCGAGGTCGGCATCATCGTGGGCGACACCGCCCCCGAGATCCGCGAGGCGGTCGGCGACGGCTCCGCGCTCGGCATCGAGGTCACCTACATCCCGCAGGACGAGCCGCTCGGCCTCGCCCACGCGGTGCTGATCGCCCGCGACTTCCTGGGCGACGACGACTTCGTCATGTACCTCGGCGACAACTTCATCGTCGGCGGGATCACCGGTCTGGTGGACGAGTTCCGCGCGGACAAGCCCGATGCGCAGATCCTGCTGACGCAGGTGCCCAACCCGACCTCCTTCGGTGTCGCGGAGCTCGACGCCGACGGCCGGGTGGCATCGCTGGAGGAGAAGCCGAAGGAGCCCAAGAGCGATCTGGCGCTCGTCGGCGTCTACCTCTTCACCCCGGCCATCCACGAGGCGGTCCGCTCGATCGAGCCGTCCTGGCGCGGCGAGCTGGAGATCACCCACGCCATCCAGTGGCTGATCGACCAGAAGCGCGACGTGCGCTCCACCACGATCCGCGGCTACTGGAAGGACACCGGCAACGTCACCGACATGCTGGAGGTCAACCGGACCGTCCTGGAGGCCGTCGAGCCGTTCCAGGAGGGTGCCGACGTCGACGCGGACAGCGAGATCATCGGCCGGGTCAGGATCGAGCCGGGTGCCAAGGTCAGCGGCAGCCGCATCGTCGGACCGGTGATCATCGGTGCCCGTTCGGTGATCAGCGGCGCGTACGTGGGCCCGTTCACCTCGGTCTCGGAGGACGTCCGCATCGAGGACAGCGAGATCGAGTACTCCATCGTTCTGCGGGGCGCCTCCATCGCCGGTGTCCGCCGCGTCGAGGCGTCGCTCATCGGCCGTGACGTCGAAGTGACCCCCGCCCCCCGTTCCCCGTCCGCCCACCGACTCGTGCTCGGCGACCACAGCAAGGTGCAGATCTCTTCATGACCACCAACATCCTGGTGACCGGCGGCGCCGGCTTCATCGGCTCGCACTACGTCCGTACGGTGCTCGGCCCCGAGGGCCCCGGCGACATCGCTGTCACCGTCCTCGACAAGCTCACCTACGCGGGCAACCCGGCCAACCTCGACGAGGTGCGCGACCACCCCGGTTTCCGGTTCGTGCAGGGTGACATCTGCGACCCGGAGCTGGTCGCCAAGCTGATGGCCGAGCACGACCAGGTGGTGCACTTCGCCGCCGAGTCCCACGTGGACCGGTCCATCGACGGCGGCGCCGAGTTCGTCCGTACCAACGTGGTGGGCACCCACACGCTGATCCACGCCGCGCACCTGGCGGGCATCAAGACCTTCGTGCACATCTCCACCGACGAGGTCTACGGCTCGATCGACGAGGGCTCCTGGCCCGAGACCCACCCGCTCGCGCCCAACTCGCCGTACTCCGCGGCCAAGGCGTCCAGCGACCTGATCGCGCTCTCGTACCACCGCACCCACGGCCTCGACGTGCGGGTGACCCGCTGCTCCAACAACTACGGGCACCACCACTTCCCCGAGAAGGTCATCCCGCTCTTCGTCACCAACTTGCTGGACGGCAAGACGGTCCCGCTCTACGGCGACGGCGCCAACGTCCGCGACTGGCTGCACATCGACGACCACGTCCAGGGCATCGAGCTGGTCCGCACCAAGGGCCGGGCCGGCGAGGTCTACAACATCGGCGGCGGCACCGAGCTGTCCAACAAGGAGCTCACCGGCCTGCTGCTGGACGCCTGCGGCGCCGACTGGGACACCAGCGTCACCTACGTCGAGGACCGCAAGGGCCACGACCGCCGCTACTCGGTCGACTGCACCAAGATCCGCGAGGAGCTCGGCTACGAGCCCCGCAAGGACTTCCGCACCGGCCTCGCCGAGACCGTGCAGTGGTACCGCGACAACCGCGCCTGGTGGGAGCCGCTGAAGGACCGGGCCGCCCTGTGAGCGCCGTCTGGCTGGTCACCGGAGCCGCCGGGATGCTGGGCCAGGACGTCCTGGCCCGGCTCGCCGGTGAGGACGTCACCGCGGTCGCCGCGGACCGGGCGGCACTGGACGTCGCCGACCCGGAGTCGGTACGCGCGGCCTTCGGGAAGCACCGCCCGGCCGTCGTGGTGAACTGCGCCGCCTGGACCGCGGTCGACGACGCGGAGTCCCAGGAGGACGCCGCGCTGCGGGTCAACGGCACCGGCCCCGCTGTTCTCGCCGAGGCCTGCCGGGAGCACGGCGCCGTGCTCCTCCAGGTCTCCACCGACTACGTCTTCGCCGGTGACGGCGTCAAGCCGTACGCCGAGGACGACCCGACCGGGCCGCGCAGCGCCTACGGACGCACCAAGCTGGCCGGCGAGCAGGCCGTGCTGAGCACTCTGCCGGAGACCGGTTACGTGGTCCGCACGGCCTGGCTGTACGGCGCGGGCGGCGGCAACTTCGTCCGTACGATGATCAAGCTGGAGGGCGTCAAGGACACCCTCGACGTGGTGGACGACCAGCGTGGTCAGCCCACCTGGACCGTCGATCTGGCCGACCGGCTGGTCCGGCTCGGGCAGGCCGCCCTCGCGGGCACCGCTCCGGCGGGCGTCTACCACGGCACCAGCGGCGGCGAGACGACCTGGTTCGGCTTCACCCGGGAGATCTTCCGGCTGCTCGGCACCGACCCCGAGCGGGTCCGTCCCACGACCAGCGAGGCCTTCGTGCGGCCGGCCCCCCGGCCCGCGTTCAGCGTGCTGGGCCACGACCGCTGGGCCGCGGCCGGGATCGAACCGGTCCGGGACTGGCGGGCGCGGCTGGAGGAAGCGTTTCCCGCGCTTCTCGCAGCAGAGCGGCCATGATCATTTGATTGATCGCACAAGCGGTCAAATCTCGTCGAATTTCAAAGATGTTTACGCCGAAGGTTTACATAGGGGAGAACGCTTACATCACGGTGCGGTCATGAGGTAACTTCGCCGGGAACCAGACCAGTTGGTTTCCTGCGAAGGGCTGCTCCACGTGAACCGCCACGACTTCCTGCGTCATCTGCACCGCGTATACCGCCCCCGGAACTATCTGGAGATCGGGGTCAACGACGGCAGAAGCCTGGCCCTCTCACGGGTACCTTCGGTCGCCGTCGACCCCGCCTTCCGGGTCGTGACGGACATCAGCTGTGACGTCCACCTGGTCAGGGCGACGAGTGACGACTTCTTCGCCCGCAAGGATCCGCTGCTGCACCTGCGCAACGGCCGGAACCCGTTCCGGGCGCTGGCCCGCCGCGATCCGCTCAACGTCCTGGGCGGGGACCCGAAGCTGGAGCTGTCCTTCATCGACGGCATGCACCTCTTCGAGTACGCCCTGCGCGACTTCATGAACGTCGAGAAGCACTCCCGCTGGTCGAGCGTGATCGTTCTCGACGACATGCTGCCGCGCGACGTCGACGAGGCGGCCCGCGACCGGCACACCAAGTACTGGACCGGTGACGTGTACAAGGTGGTGCAGGTGCTCCGCCGCTACCGCCCCGACCTGGTGGTCGTCGAGGTGGACACCGAACCGACCGGAGTGGTCGCCGTGTTCGGCGCCGACCCGGAGAACAACGTCCTGAAGAACGAGTACGACAAGATCATCGAGGAGTTCGTCGTACCCGACCCGCAGGACGTGCCCGAAGAGGTACTCGTCCGCAAGAACGCGGTCCGGCCCGAGACGCTGCTGCGCGCCGACTTCTGGCCGGCCCTGGCCCGCGCCCGCAACCTGCACCGCTCCCGCTCGGCCTTCGCGCCGCTGCGCTCGCGCATCAAGGCAGTGACGGGCTGACCCCACCCGGACGACGCGAAGCCCCCGTGATCCGTACGGACCACGGGGGCTTCGGCGTATCGGCGCGGGCGGCTCAGCCGCGGGCGCGCAGCTGCGCGTAGTACGCCTGGCACGCCTCGTACGAGGGCAGCAGGCCCTGCTCCTCGGCCTCGGCCAGCGAGGGCGCCGCGGCGTCCTTGTCGGACAGCAGCGGGGGGATGCCCTCGGGCCACTCGATGCCCAGCTCCGGGTCGAGCGGGTTGATGCCGTGCTCGCGGCCGGGCGCGTAGCCCTCGGAGCACAGGTAGCTGACCGAGGCGTCGTCCGTCAGCGCCATGAAGGCGTGGCCGAGACCCTCGGCGAGGTAGACGGCGTGGTGGTCGACGTCGTCGAGCCGGACGGCCTCCCACCGCTTGTACGTGGGGGAGCCGACCCGGATGTCCACGATGACGTCGAGCACCGCGCCGCGCACGCACTTGACGTACTTCGCCTGGCTCGGCGGCACGTCGGCGAAGTGCACCCCGCGCAGCGTCCCCCGGCTGGAGACGGAGAAGTTGGCCTGCGCCAGACGCAGCGTGTGGCCCACGGCCTCGCTCAGCTCCGAGGCCTTGAACCACTCGTGGAAGCTGCCGCGGCTGTCCGGGAAGACCTTGGGCTCATGCACCCAGGCCCCTTCGATGGAGAGCTGCCGCATGCGATCACGTCCTTGTTCTGTTGCTCGTGGCCGATGCGTTCGGCCGGTGTTCTGGTGGGAAACGTACGGGGGTACGGGCGCGGGTCAGCCGGTGAACCGGGCGGCCAGGCGGCGCGCCCGCTTGCGGCTCTTGGCCGGGAGCCTGCGCACGATGGGACCGCCGACGGCGCGCAGCGCGCGGCGCAGCTTCGCCTTCCGGCGCCTGCTGGTGATGCCGAGCATGATCCCGGCGTCGATCGGCGGGAGGCTCGCGGGCAGGGTGATCCGGCCGTTCTTGGCGACGGTGACGTCGCAGAGGTGGAACGGGGGGTTCTTGTCGCCGTCCAGCCGGACCGCGAGCTTCCACGTACCGGCCGGGACGCCCGGCGCGCGGTCGGGCACCGTGAGGTGGGCCCGGCCGTCGGTGGGCCGCAGGGTGGTGCGGAGCTGGTGCGAGGAGCCGCCAGCCCCGTCCGCCGGGCTCAGGACCAGGGTGGTCGGGGACGTGCCGGTGCCGTCGGTGGTGAAGAGGTCCAGCCGGAGCTCGGAGCCGCCGGGGGACCGCTGGAGCGGACGCCCTTCGAGGTATTCGGCCAGCTTCTTGGCGCGCCGGGCCACATCGAGGGTGATGTTGCCGTGCGGGTCGGTGAAGTACGGGATGACGGCGCGGGCCGGCGAACCCAGCGAGGCGGGCAGGCAGGCCGCGTCGACCTCCGGGGCGCGGTCGGCGCCGAGCCGGGCCTTGCGGACCAGGCCGAGGCCGCGCAGCGGCACCCACACGTCCCAGAAGCCGCGCGACACCCGGCCGCGGCCCTTGACCGCCTCCGAGCCGATCTGGCCGCTGCCGTGCAGGACGACCTCGCAGACGTCGTCGCCGAGCTCCTCGACCCGGGCGGTGAAGCTCGCGGGGCAGGACCACTCGACGGCGGTCTCACGGTTGCGCAGCGACAGCTCGGCGGAGAATCCGGCCATGTCGTCGGTGACGTCCAGGAGTTCGCCGTCCGGCAGCAGGCCCTCGGTGATGTCGGGGTGCAGGAAGTAACGCCCGTCGCGGCGCAGCAGCGTCAGCGGCTTCTGGTCCTCGCCGTGGACCAGGCGGCCGCTGATGGTGAGGTCGATCCGGCCGTCCGGCCGCCAGGCGAAGCCCTCAAGGCGGGCCGCCGCCTTGACCGACGCGGCGAACCGGGAGATCCGCACCAGGCCCTGGCGGTCGTTGTTGCGCAGCAGCGTGGAGCGCAGCCGGAGCACCGGGCCGAGCCCGTCGTGCACCCCGTCGTCCATGAAGTCGGTGGCCAGGCCCTGGACGGCGTCGCACATCTCGTCCAGGTACTCGGGGTCGTACTTGAGGACGGCGGGCTCGCTGAGCCGGCCGAGCATCTCGACGCGGTAGAAGCGGCGCAGCAGCATGTCCCGGAACTCGCCGGGCTCGGTGTTGTCCACGACGACGTCGAGGACCTCACGGAGGTTGCCGTAGTAGCCGGACGGGATGATCTTCGCCGATCCGGCGTTCTGGCCGTCGTCCCGGCGGGAGTAGTAGTAGCAGGTGTAGTTGCCGAGGATCGAGACGACCTTGGCGGGGAAGTACGCCTGCATCATGTAGAGCTGGTCCTCGAGCCGGCGCTTGCCCTCGGGGTAGGCGATGCCGTTCTCGCGGAGGAACTCCGTACGGAACATCTTGTGCGGCGTGAGGCTGTCGTACAGGGGTGCGTCGTGCAGGGTGCACTTCTCGCGGTTCTTCTTGAACACGCCGTGCGGGACGCCGCGGAAGTTGCTCGCCACCTTGCCGATGACGATGTCCGAGCCGTTGCGGTGGCCCATGTCGTACAGCCGCTGCAGGGCGCCGGAGGCGAGGTAGTCGTCCTGGTCGACGAACTGGACGTACTCGCCCTTCGCCTCGTCCACACCGATGTTGCGGGGCTTTCCGGGCCATCCGGAGTTCGGGATGGTGATCACACGGAAATGCGGGTGTTCCCCGGCCAGCTTCTCAAGCCGCTCACGAGTGTCGTCCGTCGAGCCATCGTTGACGAAGAGGACTTCGAATTCCCCTGCCGGGAGGGTCTGTCGCAGCAGCGAGTCGATGCAGGGGTCGATGTACTTGCCCGGGTTGTATACAGGAATGACGACACTTACTTTGACTGGCATTGCTGCTGTCCCATGTCTGTGAGAAGTCCCTCTGGCCGGCGGCGGATGCGAGGCCTGCTGCTGAAAATGGCATAGGAAGCCACCCGCCGTTCACCCTATCGGCTGTTAGATGACTCAGATGCCTCAACGGTTGCCTGCGCGGGCCCTACGCGATCCTGCCGACAGTGCGCGGACGGAAGGGTCCAGAGGGCGGAACACACGGGCGCCGTATTCGCCGCTCGCGTAGATTGCGGGGGCTGGGCGAGGCCGAATCATTGGGGATGCACGTGTCAGGGGCAAGGCAGGGCGTCACAGAGGCCCGCAGGATCGTGGTCAAGGTCGGTTCCTCCTCCCTCACCACCGCGGCCGGCGGCCTCGACGCGGACCGCGTCGACGCACTCGTCGACGTACTGGCCAAGGTGCGCAGCGGAGGGGAGCGCGAGATCGTGCTCGTCTCCAGCGGCGCCATCGCGGCCGGGCTCGCCCCGCTCGGACTGCTGCGCCGGCCCAAGGACCTGGCGAGGCAGCAGGCCGCCGCCAGCGTCGGCCAGGGACTGCTCGTCGCCCGCTACACCGCCTCCTTCGCACGGTACGGCGTACGCGTCGGCCAGGTGCTGCTGACCAGCGACGACACCAGCCGCCGCGCCCACTACCGCAACGCCTGCCGCACCCTCGACCAGCTCCTGGACATGGGCGCGCTCCCGGTCGTCAACGAGAACGACACCGTCGCCACCGACGAGATCCGGTTCGGCGACAACGACCGGCTCGCAGCCCTGGTCGCCCACCTCGTCCGCGCGGATCTGCTGGTCCTGCTCTCCGACGTGGACGGCCTCTACGACGGCGACCCCAGCACCCCGGGCACCTCGCGGGTCGCCGAAGTGACCGGTCCCGAGGACCTCGCGGGCGTCACCATCGGCAGTGCCGGGAAGGCGGGCGTCGGCACCGGCGGCATGGTCACCAAGGTCGAGGCGGCCAGGATCGCCACCGCGGCCGGAGTCCCCGTCGTCCTCACCTCGGCGAGCCGGGCCGCCGACGCCCTGGCCGGCCGTGACACCGGCACGTACTTCCACCGCACCGGACGCCGCTCGGCGGACCGGCTGCTCTGGCTCGCCCACGCTTCCACCCCGCAGGGTTCGCTGACCCTGGACGACGGGGCCGTGCAGGCGGTCGTCGAACGCCACAGCTCGCTGCTGCCCGCCGGAATCGCCTCGGTCGAAGGGGATTTCACCGCCGGTGACCCGGTGGAGCTGCGCGATCTCGAAGGCCGGCCGGTGGCCCGCGGACTCGTCAATTTCGACGCCAAGGAGATCCCGCAACTGCTCGGCCGCTCCACCCGCGACCTGGCACGGGAACTCGGCCCGGCGTACGAGCGCGAGGTCGTACACAGGGACGATCTGGTCGTACTGCACGGCTGACAAACCCCTGAAACGACTGAAAGTCCAGCCTCGGGGCAGAGACCTTCACGAAAACCGCCCCATCCCCGGCCGCGGGCTGGTCAACTTTGTAACGGGGAAACAGCGGGGTACAGCACAGCGAACGCATTCACAGGAGGCCGCCGGTGAGACGAGCGCGCCCGGGGGCGCCGCCCCGAGGAACGGGTGGCCGGGCCCTGACCAGCGTCGGGGCCGGTACAGGCTTCGACGGGAGCCGGATCAAGGAGCGAGGGGACGACCGGACCGCCGGGTCCGAGCAGACGGTGGTGAAGGAGGAACGCACCCCGTCGAGGCTGTGGCACATCACGCTCAGCGTCTCGGGAACCGCCACCCCGCTGGCGGAGATCAGACGCGGACTCGAACAGCTCGCGCACGACCATCCCTTCCTGCTGACCAGCAGGTACGCCGACGACCACGCGGAGATCCGCTACTGGGAAGAGGCCCGCGATCTGCACGACGCGGCGGCCGTCGCGCTGCGGCTGTGGGGCGAGCACCGTTCCACGGCCAAGCTTCCGCCCTGGGAGATCGTCGGTCTGGAGGTCATCGACCGGGAGACGTACCACCAGCGCATCGCCGAGGGGTACGGGCCGCCTCCGGCCGCCCCGGTGGGGGTGCACCCGTACTGAGCCCGGTGGCCTCCGTGGCGGCGGCCCCGGGGTGCCGGGGTGCCGCCACCGGTGGGCCGGCGTCGGGGAGCCGCGACCGGGGAGCCGGCGGCGGGGAGCTGTCGGCGGGAAGCTGTCATTGGGGAGCTGTCTCGCATCACGGGATACGTGCCGGATGCCCGTAGTGTGCGCACTACCCTGCGGGCATGACCACGCTCTCGCCGTACGACAACATGTCCCCGGTCGCCCAGGCCGCCTACCGGGCACGTTCCGCCGCCGCCGACATCGCGCCGCTGCCGCGCGCCGCGAAGGACGACGCGCTGCTGGCCATCGCGGACGCGCTCGAAGTGCGGACGGCCGAGATTGTCACGGCCAACGCCGAGGACGTCGCCCGCGCCCGGGAGGCCGGTACCAGCGAGTCGATCATCGACCGGCTCACCCTCACCCCGGAACGGATCCGCGCGATCGCCGCCGATGTGCGGGACGTGGCGGCGCTGCCCGACCCGGTGGGCGAGGTCGTCCGCGGCTCGACCCTGCCCAACGGCATCGACCTGCGACAGGTCCGGGTGCCGCTCGGCGTGGTCGGGATCATCTACGAGGCCCGGCCCAATGTGACGGTCGACGCCGCGGCCCTCTGCCTGAAGTCCGGCAACGCCGTGCTGCTGCGCGGCTCGTCCTCCGCGTACTCCTCCAACGTCGCGCTGGTACGGGTGCTGCGCGACGCCGTCGGCGGCTCCGGGCTCCCGGCCGACGCGGTGCAACTGGTCCCGGGCGAGAACCGTGACTCGGTACGGGAACTGATGCGGGCCCGCGGCCTGGTCGACGTCCTCATCCCGCGCGGCGGCGCCTCGCTGATCCGCACGGTGGTCGAGGAATCCACCGTGCCGGTCATCGAGACCGGCACCGGCAACTGCCATGTGTACGTGGACGCGCAGACCGACCTCGACATGGCCGTGGACATCCTGATCAACTCCAAGGCGCAGCGCCCGAGCGTCTGCAACGCCGCCGAGACGCTCCTGGTCCACAAGGACGTCGCCGCGCGGTTCCTGCCGCGCGCCCTGGACGCACTGGCCGACGCGGGCGTGACCGTCCACGGCGACGAGCGGGTCCTCGAATACGCCGCGGGGTCCAAGGCCACCGTGGTCGAGGCGACGGCGGAGGACTGGGAGACGGAGTACCTCTCCTACGACATCGCCGCGGCCGTCGTGGAGTCGCTGGACGCGGCCGTCGCACACATCCGGCTGTGGTCCTCCGGCCACACCGAGGCGATCGTGACCACCTCGCAGGCCGCGGCCCGCCGCTTCACCCAGCTGGTGGACTCCACGACGGTGGCCGTCAACGCGTCCACCCGCTTCACCGACGGCAGTCAGTTCGGTTTCGGCGCCGAGATCGGCATCTCCACGCAGAAGCTGCACGCCAGGGGCCCGATGGGCCTGCCGGAGCTCACCTCGACGAAGTACATCGTCACGGGCGACGGCCATGTCCGGTGACTTTCCAGGGCCGGTGAATGTTGCGGGCTCCCTGCCCAGAACGTCCCGGCGGGGCTAGTCTGGAGCGGTGCCGGACGACGTGGGGGGCAGGCCGTTCCCGGACGGCTGGGAGCCCGACGACGACCGCGGGGGCGCGGACGAGGACTTCGCCTCCGTGGTGTTCGACGAGGACTTCGTACGGGCCGCCGAGATTCATGAGCCGACCGCCGTGGAGCGGCTGCTGGCGGCCGCCCAGGCGCGCGCCGAGGCCGAGGCCTCCCGGGCGAGGGCGGGCGGCGGCCCGATGGATGACGAGCTCTACGACGACGGGTACGGCCCCGGCGAGTACAGCCGCGAGGGCGCCTACGACGACCCACTGGACCCCGATGACGACGCGTACGGCAGCGGCGGCCCCTACGGGCGCCACGGCGGCGCTCTGCGGCCCTACCGGGGCGCGGCGCGCTGGCACCGGCCGGTGGCCTGGCTGCTCGCCGTGCTGATGGGCATCGGTATGGTCGCGCTGGCCTTCAGCGCCGTCTACCGCAACACCTCCGGCAGCCGCCAGGACCCAGCCCCGCCGCCCGCCACGACCGGCGTGGACAGCGCTCCGGGCTCTGCCCCCGACGCCACCCCACCGGCCCCCACGGGCTATCTGCGTCCCACCGTGTCCGCGATCCCCCGCACGGACTGAGGCACGCGCCGGCCGGGGAGCCACCGGCCGGGGAGTGCACCGGCCGAGGCACGCGCGGGGTGCGGCACGCGCCGACACGGTGTGCCCGCAGGGCCCCGGTGGAGCTCCCGGCCGATTCTCCTGTCTCTCCCGTGGTTCGCTCGCGGCTGGGCGTTTATCGCGGTCGCAATCGACCTACCCTGAAGGTGTGACCCCTCTCGCCGAGGGGGCTTCTCACTCGTCCGTACATGCGCAGTCGTGCGACGTCATACGAACTCATGACGGGCAGGCCCTGTCCGAAGCCATTCGGCCGAAGCAGAGCGAAGCGTTCCGGCCCCGGTCGGTGACGTGGAGTCGGGAGAAGTCATGGCAGGCCGCGGAGAACCACCAGAAGGTCCGCCCGAGAGTCCCACGGGCGGCGGTGAGGACGAGTACAGGTCGCTCGTCTTCGACGAGTCCTTCGTGCGTGCTGCCCGGCTGCAGGAATTCTCCGCCCAGGAGCGCATGGAGGACCACGCCCCCGCCGTACGCAGCCTGCCGGCCCGACGCCTGCGCACCGGCCCCCGGGCCGCCATCGCCCTGGTCCTCCTGATCGCCCTGGCCTTCGGAATGGCCGTGTACATGGGCCTCCGCCACCCCTACGAGGCACCCGTCGGCAGACGGGCCGAACCGCTGAGATCGACCGTCGTGCCCCTGGCACCACAGGGCGCCGTACCGGGCGGCACCGCTGCCGCCCTCCTCGCCAAGAGCCCCGCCGCCCACTTCGGAACAGGTGCCGAAGGCATCAATCTGCCGGCGGTCAGGCGGACCGACAACTTCTCCGACAGCCAGGTGGCGACGGCCCTGACCACCGTCAAGGACTATCTGGTGGCCTCCTCGCTCGACTCCGACGTGCTCAACGGCACCGCGGCCCGCCCGGTGGAGATGCTGCTCGACCCGGATCAGACGGCCCAGTTCGAGCGCAGCATGAACAGGCCGCAGGACGACGGGCAGCACGCCGCCACCGGATGGCTGGTGCGGTTCGACCCGGCGAAGGTGGCCCTGGCCTCCCCGGACATCCGGGTCCGTGGAACTCTGAGCTACACCGAGGAGGGCTCCGACACACTGGAGGTGGTGTCGGACCACACCTTCACCTACACGCTCCGCCCGGCCGTCCCAGGGTCCCAACCGAAGGACGGCGCCTCGCTCTTCACCGTACGGCGCGAGCTGCACTTCCGCTTCGATCGGGAGGACCTGCGGCTGCACCGGCTGGAGCTGCGCAGCAGCTACGTCCAGGCCGGACCGCAGTCGTGCCCGGCCGACACCACTGGTGCGCTGCGCCCGCTGCTCGCCGGGCAGCACGCCGTCGCCCGCGGCCCCGCGGGCACCGACCCGTACGCGACGGGCCGGCCCACGGCGGCGCTGTGCGGAACCCTGACGGTCAGCTCCCCGCAGGCCCCGACCCGGTCCCCGGCCCATCAGGATTCCGGGGCTCCTCCGGCCCCGCAGAGTCCGCCGAGCCGTTCGTAGCGCCGCCCTTGCCCGCCGAGCCGCCCTGGCCGGTGAACTTGTCGCGAAGCTTGCCGCCCAGGTCCCCGGCGCCGCCCGCTATGTCGCCCACCAGCTTCATCAGCGGATCCTTGCTGGTGCGCACCGTGTCCGCGTAGTGGGCCGCGGACTCCCGGAAGGAGTCGGTCACCGAGGTGTCCTTGTCCTCGTCGCGCCGCGGGTAGTGACCGTCCATGATCCGCTGGTAGTCACGGGTCTCGGACCACTTCTTCAACTCGGCCGCGCGCACCGTGGTGAACGGGTGCGAGCGGGGCAGCAGGTTGAGGATCTTGAGCACCGAGTCCCGCAGATCGCCGCCCTTCTCGTACTCGTCGGCCTGGGCGAGGAAGGCGTCCACGTTCATCTCGTGCAGATGGTTGCCGCCCGCGATCTTCATCAGACCGCGCATCGAGGCCCGCAGATCCTGGCCGACGAGCAGTCCGGCCCGGTCGGCCGACAGCTCGGACTTTCGGAACCACTCGCGCAGTGCCGTCACGATCGCCATGATCGCGACATTGCCGAGCGGGATCCAGGCGACCTTCAGCGCGATATTGGTGAGGAAGAGAAGAATCGTGCGGTACACCGCGTGGCCGGAGAGCGCGTGCCCCACCTCGTGGCCGACGACGGCCCGCATCTCCTCCTCGTCGAGCAGCTCCACCAGCCCCGTCGTCACCACGATGATCGGCTCGTCGAGGCCGATACACATGGCATTGGGCTGCGGGTCCTGGGTGACGTACATCGGCGGGACCTTCTCCAGGTCCAGGATGTAACAGGCATCGCGAAGCATGTCGTTGAGATGGGCGAACTGCGCGTCGCTCACCCGGACGGAGTCGGAGAGGAAGAGCAGTCGCAGACTGCGCTCGGGCAGCAGGCCGCTCAGCGTCTTGAACACGGTGTCGAAACCGCTCAGCTTGCGCAGGGCCACCAGGGCCGAGCGGTCCGCCGGGTGTTCGTAGGCCCGGGACGAGATTCCTGCGAAGCGCCTGCGCTGCCTGCTCGGCACGTTCTCGTGGCTCTCGTGGCTGTGTTCGGTCATGAATGGGCCCCCTGTTCGTACGAGATGTCGCTCGCCCCCTGACAAATCCCAGCGTAGGTGCTGGGGCTACGGTGTGCGGGGGGCTGTGGATAACTGAGGAGACGCCCGACATGCCGCAAACCGTTGCTCTGCTCGCCGCCGCATCCGGGGACCAGGGGCCCGGCAACACGCTCCGTATCGTGCTGCTCGCCTCGCTCGTCGGAGCCGTGCTGCTCGGCTGGTTCCTGCTCCGCGGATACCGCAACGACGACGACAACGACTGAGTCGGCGTGAGCGTGCCCGGGGGGCACGCATACGATGTGCGCGACGTCTTCCTTCCGACTCCCGATCGATAGGTCCTGCCGAAGATGAGCCTCACGAGCACCGCACACCAGCTGGTCACTCTCGCCTCCGAGGGCGGCGAGCACGGTGGCAACCACGAAAGCCTCAGCCCGTACGTGACCGGTGGCGGTGCGTTCATCGCGCTGCTGCTCCTGCTGTGGATCACCACCCGCTTCAACCGCGACCGCTGAAGCGAAGGCGAACAGCTGTGCCAGTAGGCTCTGCACGCATGGGAGAGCAGGAAGTGCCTACCGGCCGCGGAAAGCGCCGACTCGGCGTGATGGGCGGGACGTTTGACCCGATTCATCATGGACACCTGGTGGCGGCCAGCGAAGTGGCCGCCCAGTTCCACCTCGACGAGGTGATCTTCGTACCGACCGGGCAGCCGTGGCAGAAGAGCCACAAGCACGTCTCCCCGGCCGAGGACCGTTATCTGATGACGGTCATCGCGACGGCGTCCAACCCGCAGTTCTCGGTCAGCCGGAGCGACATCGACCGCAGCGGTCCCACGTACACCATCGATACGCTGCGGGACCTGCGCGCGATCCACGGCGACGCGGACCTCTTCTTCATCACCGGTGCCGACGCGCTCTCCCAGATCCTCACCTGGCGGGACGCGGACGAGCTGTTCTCGCTCTCCCACTTCATCGGCGTGACGCGGCCGGGGCATGTGCTCACGGACGCCGGACTGCCGGAGGGCGGGGTCTCCCTCGTGGAGGTTCCCGCGCTCGCTATCTCGTCCACGGACTGCCGTGAGAGGGTCGCGCAGGGGGATCCGGTCTGGTACCTGGTGCCGGACGGTGTGGTCCGCTACATCGACAAGCGCCAGCTGTACCGCGGCGAATGAGCGACGCAGAGGGGCACCGGTGAACGACCGACAGAACGCGTACGACCCGTACTACCAGCAGCCGCAGATCATCGGCTACGACGAGTACGGCCAGCCGGTGTACCAGCAGCCGCAGCAGGTTCCGCAGCAGCCGTACGACCCGTACGCGTCCCAGCAGCAGTCGCAACAGCCGCAACAGGCCGACCAGGGGTACGGATACGACCCGTACGCCCAGCCGCAGCAGCAGTCGCAGCAGCATGCGCAGCCGCAGTCGTACGACCCGTACGCTCCCCAGTCGCAGCAGCCACCCCAACAGCAGCACCCGCACCAGCCCCAGCAGCCGCAGCAGCAGGCGTACGGCGGCTATGACGGCTACGGCTACGACACCGGCCAGCAGCCTGCCGCGGCCGACACCACCCAGCAGTGGAACATCCCGCAGCAGACGGCCCCGCAGCCCGCCCCGCCGGCGCCTGCCGCCCCGACCTCGCCGGAGTCCGCCCCCGAGCCCGGCACCGGCGACGATCCGGACGCCGCCGTCCCAGGGCAGCGCCGCGCCGACCGGGACTACCGGACCGAGCAGTTCTCCTTCATCGAGGAGCCCGACGAGGACTCCGAAGACGTCATCGACTGGCTGAAGTTCACCGAGAGCCGCAGCGAGCGGCGCGAGGAGGCACGGCGTCGCGGCCGCAACCGCATGGTCGCGCTGATAGTCGTGGTGGCCCTGATCGTGGTCGGCGGTGTCGGCTACCTCTGGTCCGCCGGAAAGATTCCGGGCCTGTCCGGCTCGGAGAAGGACAACACGGCATCGGCGGGCCCGCAGCAGCGGGACGTCATCGTGGTCCATCTGCACAACACCAAGAAGGGCGGCACCTCCACGGCGCTGCTCGTCGACAATGTGACGACCAAGCAGGGCACCACGGTCCTGCTCCCCAACTCTCTGGCGGTAGCCGACGACGGCGGAGCCACGACCACCCTCGGCAAGTCCGTCGACGACGACGGCACCACCGGCACCCGCGAGTCCATCGACACCCTGCTCGGCACCCGGATCAGCGGTACGTGGCGGCTCGACACCCCGTACCTGGAGACCCTGGTCGACCTGGTCGGCAACATCGAGGTCGACACCGACACGGAGGTGCCGGACGCGAAGAAGGGTGCCGCCCCCCTGGTGAAGAAGGGCGAGGCGCAGACCCTGAGCGGGCAGATGGCCGTCGCGTACGCCACCTACCGGGGGCCGGGCGAGGCCGAGACGAAGCAGCTCATGCGGTTCGGGGAGGTCATGCGGGGCGTTCTGCGGAAGCTCTCGGACGACCCGAAGGCCGCCACGGTCACCGTGCAGACGCTGGGGCAGATCCTCGACCCGTCGCTCCCCGAGAAGGACCTGGCGGCCTCCCTGGCGAAACTCGCCGAGCACGCCAAGGTCGGCGACTACAAGACGGCGATGCTGCCCGTCCAGGACGACGGATCACTCACCGACGCGGCCACCGAGAGCGTCGTCAAGGACATCCTGGGCGGCACGGTCAAGGCTCCGGCCGCGGACGCGGCGGTCCGGGTCGGTGTCAAGAACGGCACCGGGAACACGGACGGCACCGAGTCCGCGCGGATCAGGCTGATCAACGGCGGCTACACCTTCGTCGGCGGCGGAACGGCCGGGACGGCGGCGACGTCCGAGGTCGTCTACAAGGCAGCGACGGACAAGGGGAAGGCGACGCAGGTCGCCAAGACCCTGGGCCTGCCGGTGGACGTGGTGAAGCAGGGCAAGCCCGCCGCGAACGCGGATGTGTCCGTCGTGCTCGGCCAGGACTACAAGATCAAATAGTCGGCATCCGGCCGCTCGGATGATGTCGATCCGATCCGCGAACAATCGCTGCGTGGGCTGTCGGCGGTCCGTGAGACCCTAGAGGTTGACCTGACCGCCGACGAAAGCCTGCTTGTGACCGCCACGGACCGCTCCATCGAGCTCATCAACGCCGCCGCTCAGGCGGCCGCCGACCGGCTCGCGCACGACATCATTGCGTACGACGTCAGCGACGTGCTGTCGATCACGGACGCCTTCCTGCTGGCCTCGGCCCCCAACGACCGCCAGGTCAAGTCGATCGTCGACGAGATCGAGGAGCGGCTCCAGAAGGAGCTCGGGGCCAAGCCGGTACGCCGCGAGGGCGACCGCGACGCCCGCTGGATCCTGCTCGACTACGTCGACATCGTCATCCACGTCCAGCACAGCGAGGAGCGGGTCTTCTACGCGCTGGAGCGCCTCTGGAAGGACTGCCCGGAGATCGCGCTTCCCGAGGACGCCGTCAAGACCCGCGGGAAGGCCGAGGAGCACGCCCGGCTCACCGGCAGCACGGAAGGTGAGCAGAGCTGAACCGCGGCGGAAGCGGCAGGGGCCGCAGGATCGTCCTCTGGCGCCACGGCCAGACGGCATGGAATCTGGAGCGCAGGTTCCAGGGCTCCACGGACATCGCGCTCACCGACGCCGGAGTCGGGCAGGCCCAGCGGGCCGCCCGGCTGCTGGCCTCGCTGAAGCCGGACGCGATCGTCGCCTCCGATCTGCAGCGGGCGGCGGCCACCGCCGCCGAGCTCGCCGCGATCACCGGTCTCGAAGTCGCGCACGACGCGGGGCTGCGCGAGACCTACGCGGGTGCCTGGCAGGGCCTCACCCATGAGGAGATCGTCGGGCAGTACGGCGAGCAGTACGCCGCCTGGAAGCGCGGCGAGCCCGTGCGCCGCGGCGGCGGTGAGCTGGAGACCGAGGTCGCCGACCGGGCCGCCCCGGTCGTCCTCGGACACGCCGACAAGCTGCCCGAGAACGGCACGCTGGTCGTGGTCAGCCACGGCGGCACCATCCGCACCACCATCGGCCGGCTGCTGGGCCTGGAGGCGCACCACTGGGAAGGGCTCGGCGGGCTCTCCAACTGCTGCTGGTCGGTGCTGGGCGAGGGCGCGCGCGGGTGGCGCCTGCTGGAGCACAACGCCGGCACGCTGCCCGAGCCGGTGCTCGGCGACGACACCTGAGGACTGCCCCGCAGCCCCCGGCGGCCGGATTTCACTTTCCGGCAGGTCACAGGCTAAAGTTCTTCTTGTTCGCGGCGCGGAAACGCAGAGAAACACACGAACAGCGGGGCTATAGCTCAGTTGGTAGAGCGCCTGCATGGCATGCAGGAGGTCAGGAGTTCAATTCTCCTTAGCTCCACAATCAGGATCCCGTCCCCGACAGGGGGCGGGATCTTTGCATTCTGCCCCTGCGGCTTCCCTGCGGCTTCCCTGCGGCTCCTCATCTCTCCCGGTTCCGCCGCAACGCGGCGACCCGTTCCCCGCTCTCCTCGTCGGCCGGGGTGTACGCCACGATCCGGCACTCCGGCAGCCCATTGACGGACAACGACACCGAGGTCATCCGGATCTCCCCGGGCAATGCCCAGTGCCGGAAGGTCTTCACCCGCGGTCCGGGCGGGGCGACGTTCCCACTGCGCCACAGCTCGGCGAAGTACGGACTGGCGGCCGAGAGCCGTTCGACGAACGACTCCCAGGCGGGCTCGCCCGCGTGGCGCCCGTACGCGCCCCGCAGCGTGGCCACCATGATCGGCAGCTCCTGCGACCGGTGGACGACGGGACAGGCGTCCTCGGACGCCGTGAACAGCGTCCACAGCACGTTGCGTATCCCCGTTCCCACGATCTCCGGGACGGCGAACAGATCGCGATAGGCGGGGTTGGTGGCCAGAATGTCGTATCTCGTGTTGTAGACCACGGCGGGATGCGGATCGAGCGCGTCGATGATCCCCTGGATCTCCGCCCCCACCTCGAAGACGTCGGACTGCCTGCCGGGCACGCAGGCCACCTCCGCCAGGTGGTAGAGGTGTTCGCGCTCCGACGCGTCCAGCCGGAGCGTGCGCGCCACGGCGTCCAGCACCTGCGGTGACGCGTTGATGGGGCGGCCCTGTTCCAGCCAGGTGTACCAGGTGACGCCGACGCCGGAGAGCTGCGCGACCTCCTCGCGACGCAGGCCGGGGGTGCGGCGGCGCAGCCCGGGGGCCATGCCCACATCGGCGGGTGTCACCCGCGCCCGGCGATTGCGCAGAAACGCCGCGAGCTCCGGGCGCCGCCGGTGCCGGCTCGTCCTGGACGTCGTCCGTTCGCCCGTCCGGTCCGCCGCTTGATGTGTCGTCACCGTTGCCACACCCCCATGTTCGGTGACCGGCAAGGGAGTTGCCAGGTGCTGTCGGTACCAGCATCAGCGGGCTCTCGTTACCCGTATTCGGCCGGGGCCAGGCTCGATGTCATGACGACGGCATCCGAAGCAACTCCACGTTCCGCAACCAGTAAAGACTCCACCACTGACAACAGCTCCGGGAGAGTGCTCGCCCTGGTGCTCGCGGCCCAGTTCATGGCGCTGCTCGACATCTTCATCATCAACGTCGCCGCCCCGACGATCCGCAGCGAACTCCACGCCTCCGGCGCCGGGTTGCAGCTCGTCGTGGCCGGCTACACCATCACGTACGCGGTGCTGCTCATCACCGGCGCCAGGCTCGGCGACCTGCTCGGACACGGCCGGGCCCATCTGACCGGGCTCGGCGTCTTCACCGCGGCCTCGCTGGCCTGCGGACTCGCCGCGGGAACCGGGCAGCTGATCGCCTTCCGGCTGGTGCAGGGCGCGGCCGCGGCGGTGATGATTCCGCAGGTGCTCAGCCTCATCCAGCGCCACTTCACCGGCGAGGCACGGATCCGGGCGCTCGGCGCCTACAGCGCGGTGCTCGCCACCGGGGCGGCCGCCGGGCAGGTGCTCGGCGGGGTACTGGTCAGCGCCGATCTTTTCGGTGCGGGCTGGCGGCCGGTCTTCCTGGTCAACGTGCCCATCGGGCTCGTTCTGCTGGTGCTCGGCAGCCGTGTGCTGCCGCGCGAGCCGCGCACCGCGCCCGGCAGGGTCCAGGCCCGGGCCCGCGGCCTCGATCTGCCGGGGCTGGTACTGCTCGCCGCCGCCGTCACACTGCTCACCGTTCCCCTGGTGCTCGGGCAGGAGCTGGACTGGCCGGTCTGGTCCGGGTTCTGCATGGCCGCCTCCGTGGGGCTCTTCGCCGTTTTCGCGGCATACGAGTCGCGGCTGGCCGCGCGCGGTGGTGCGCCCCTGATCGCCCCCAGGGTCCTGCGCGTTCCCGGTATGGCCCGGGCGGCGCTGCGTATTCTCCTGGTGATGGCGATCAACGGCGGCTTCCTTTTTGCCATGACGCTGCACGTCCAGGGAGGTCTGGGCTGTTCGCCGCTGCGGGCGGGGCTGATGTTCGCGCCGACGGCGCTGGTGTTCGGCGTGGCCGGACTGACCTGGCGGCGGTGGCCCGCCGGACTCCAAGGGGCCCTGGTGCCCGGCGGGTTCGTACTCGTGGCGGTCGCCTCCGTGGCCGTCGGACTCCTGATGCGTGGCGGCGGCGACGGCGGGCCCGTGCTGTACGCGGCCTTCGCGGTGATGGGTGTCGGCCTGGCACTGGGCTTCAGCCCCACCCTTACCAGGGCGCTGGCGGACGTGCGTCCCAAGGACGCGGCCGACGCGAGTGGCGTACTGGTGACGGTCACCCAGCTCGGACAGCTGACCGGGGTCGCCGCGTTCGGCACGCTCTATCTCAACCGCCTTGATGCGCAAGGGGTCCAGGGGTCGGGGCAGGCGTTGTGGGTGTGTGCCCTCGCGCTCTCCGTGGCCGCTGTGGCAGGTGCGGCGGCGGGGCTCGTACGACGTCGGTGAATGGCTGGTTCTCCGGCGGGCTGCCCCTCTTGCGGGCTCATGGCAGAATCGGAGCGCCGGAGGGGGCGACGGACCGAACGGGAGGGAGCGCGATGCCTGCGAGCCGCCACGAGGTCCCGGACCTGCTCCTTGTCCCCGGCTTCCGCGCAGCCCCCGAGAACGGCGGGACCTTCTTCATGTGCTCCGCCCGCGGCCAAAGCCGGAGCTGACCCATGGGTGCACACAGGCGGAAATGTGACTGGTGCGGCAGCGGTACGCCCATCGTCAGGGACATGGACCCGATCAATCCTGAGTACCAGTACTGGTGCGAGGAGTGCGCGCGGGCGCTGGTCATAAAAGGCGACCCGATCGAGACCTATCGGGAGCTGGAGGGGGAGCCGATCTACGGTCGGCTGTTGGAGGAGCACTGCACGCTCAAACGCTTCTACTCCTTCGCCACGGCCTGACCCCTCCGGCTCCGCCGGCCTCGGCCCAGGTGGCGCAGAACGGGTCAAATCGATACGGCCCGGAATCGATTTGGTGGACTGGCGGGGTCACCGGTAATGTTCTCGATGTCGCCAGGGAAACCGGGCAGAACGCGGCACGGGGCTATAGCTCAGTTGGTAGAGCGCCTGCATGGCATGCAGGAGGTCAGGAGTTCAATTCTCCTTAGCTCCACAGTGAAGAACGAGAAGCGGGTCACCCACACAGGGTGGCCCGCTTCTCTCGTCCGTCTACCTGCCCGTCCTGCCCGACTGTCCGTCGTATGCCGATGCCGGAGAGCCGGAGTTCCGTCGTACGGCCGCTCACGCCGCCCTGTCCATGGTGCGGTCGCGCCCGGCCCGGCTCCGGGGCCGTGCGGTACCCTGACGCCATGCGTGCCGTACGCCTTCTGCTTAGCGAGCCGCGCTGATCAGTCCCGACCGGTGAGAATGCCTGGTCGGAATCGGCGCGGCGTCCCCTCCTGTGCGAGGGGATTTTTCGTTTCCGCAGACGCGTGTCCGTAGACACGGGCGCCCGGCAGATGACGATCGATGGAGCTTTGAGGATCATGAGCGAGACGACTTCCGCAGCCGAGACGGCTGCGCCGCACCGCTACACGGCGGCGATGGCCGCCGACATCGAGGCACGCTGGCAGGACTTCTGGGACGCCGAGGGCACGTACGAGGCGCCGAATCCGACCGGCGACCTGGCCGGCGATCCGGAGCTGGCCGCCAGGCCGAAGAAGTTCATCATGGACATGTTCCCGTACCCCTCGGGTGCGGGCCTGCACGTCGGTCACCCGCTGGGCTACATCGCCACCGATGTCTTCGCCCGCCACCAGCGGATGACCGGGCACAACGTGCTGCACACCCTGGGCTTCGACGCCTTCGGTCTGCCCGCGGAGCAGTACGCGGTGCAGACCGGCACGCACCCGCGGGTCTCCACCGAGGCCAACATCGAGAACATGACCGCTCAGCTGCGCCGGCTGGGCCTGGGCCACGACAAGCGCCGCTCGTTCGCCACGATCGAGTCGGAGTACTACAAGTGGACCCAGTGGATCTTCCTGCAGATCTTCAACTCCTGGTACGACACCGAGGCCGACCGGGCCCGACCGATCGCCGAGCTGGTCGAGCAGTTCGAGAGCGGTGCGCGCCCCACCCCGGACGGGCGTGACTGGAGCGCGCTGAGCGCCGCCGAGCGCGCGGACATCCTGGGCGAGTACCGCCTGGCGTACGCCTCCGACGCCCCCGTCAACTGGTCGCCCGGCCTGGGCACCGTGCTGGCCAACGAAGAGGTGACGGCCGACGGCCGTTCCGAGCGCGGCAACTTCCCCGTCTTCAAGGCCAAGCTGCGCCAGTGGAACATGCGCATCACGGCCTACGCCGACCGGCTGCTGAACGACCTGGACGGGCTGGACTGGCCCGAGGCGATCAAGCTGCAGCAGCGCAACTGGATCGGGCGCTCCGAAGGCGCGCGCGTCGACTTCCCGGTCGACGGCTCCGACAGCATCACCGTCTTCACCACCCGCCAGGACACCCTGTTCGGTGCCACCTACATGGTGCTGGCACCCGAGCACGAGCTGGTCGAACGGATCATTCCGGCCGCCTGGCCCGAGGGCACCCACACGGTGTGGACCGGCGGGTACGCGTCCCCGGCCGAGGCCGTCGCCGCCTACCGCAAGCTGGCCGCCGCCAAGTCCGACGTGGAGCGGCAGGCCGAGGCCAAGGACAAGACCGGTGTCTTCACCGGCGCGTACGCGACCAACCCGGTCAGCGGCGAGAAGGTACCCGTCTTCATCGCCGACTACGTACTGATGGGCTATGGCACCGGCGCGATCATGGCCGTACCGGCGCACGACGCCCGCGACTTCGCCTTCGCGCGCGCCTTCGAGCTGCCGATGCGCTGTGTCGTCGAGCCGTCGGACGACCGCGGCACGGACCCCTCGACGTGGGAGGACGCCTTCGGCTCGTACGACGCGAAGCTGGTCAACTCCGCCAACGACGAGATCTCGCTGGACGGCCTGGGCGTCGTCGACGCCAAGGCGCGGATCACCGAGTGGCTGAAGGCTCACGGCGTCGGCGAGGGCACCGTCAACTTCCGGCTGCGTGACTGGCTGTTCAGCCGCCAGCGCTACTGGGGCGAGCCCTTCCCGATCGTCTACGACGAGGACGGCATCGCCCACCCGCTGCCCGAGTCGATGCTGCCCCTGGAGCTGCCGGAGGTCGACGACTACTCGCCGCGCACCTTCGACCCCGAGGACGCCGACACCCAGCCCGAGACCCCGCTGTCCCGGAACGCCGACTGGGTCAACGTCACCCTGGACCTGGGCGACGGCAACGGTCCCAAGAAGTACCGCCGCGAGACCAACACCATGCCCAACTGGGCGGGCTCCTGCTGGTACGAGCTGCGCTACCTGGACCCGAACAACGACCAGAAGCTGGTCGACCCGGCGATCGAGCAGTACTGGATGGGCCCGCGCGAGGGGCAGCCGACCGGTGGCGTCGACCTGTACGTCGGCGGCGCCGAGCACGCCGTACTGCACCTGCTGTACGCACGCTTCTGGTCCAAGGTCCTGCACGACCTGGGGCACATCTCGTCCGTCGAGCCGTTCCACAAGCTGTACAACCAGGGCATGATCCAGGCGTTCGTCTACCGGGACAGCCGCGGCATCGCGGTCCCGGCGGCCGAGGTCGAGGAGCGCGACGGACAGTTCTACTACCAGGGCGAGAAGGTCAGCCGCGTCCTGGGCAAGATGGGCAAGTCCCTGAAGAACGCCGTCACGCCGGACGAGATCTGCACCGAGTACGGGGCGGACACGCTGCGTCTGTACGAGATGGCGATGGGCCCGCTGGACGTGTCGCGGCCGTGGGACACACGCGCCGTCGTCGGCCAGTACCGGCTGCTGCAGCGGCTGTGGCGCAATGTCGTCGACGAGGAGACCGGTGAGGTCACCGTCGTCGACACGGAGCCGGGCGAGGAGACGCTGCGTGCCCTGCACAAGGCGATCGACGGGGTCGGCCAGGACATGGCCGGGATGCGCTTCAACACGGCGATCGCCAAGGTCACCGAGCTGAACAACCACCTGACCAAGGCGGGCGGGCCGCTGTCCCGGTCCGTCGCCGAGTCGCTGGTGCTGCTGGTGGCGCCGCTGGCACCGCACATCGCCGAGGAGCTGTGGCGCCGGCTGGGCCACACCGAGTCGGTCGTGCACCAGGACTTCCCGGTCGCCGACCCGGCGTACGTCGTGGACGAGACCGTGACCTGCGTCGTGCAGGTCAAGGGCAAGGTCAAGGCACGCCTGGAGATCTCCCCGTCGATCACGGACGAGGAGCTGGAGGCACTGGCCCTGGCCGACCCGGCCGTGCTGGCGGCGCTGGACGGTGCGGGCATCCGCAAGGTGATCGTGCGGGCGCCGAAGCTGGTCAACATCGTCCCGGCGTGATGGCGTGGCGTTCCTCGTGAGGCGCTGAGCGCGCACACGCGGCGGTGTGGGGGTGTTCCCCTACGGGCAGGTTGAGGGTTCCGATGGAACCCTCAACCTGCCCTTTCCGTTTACGGTGGAGGGGCCGGCACCCGGCAGCCGAAACGACATCCGAGGGGCGCTCATGGAATCCGTGATCCTGATTCTGGGGTTGCTCTTCTTCGCGTTCGTGGCCCTGGGGGTGTACGCGGGCGTCAAAGCCGTGGGCGCGGCGAAGCGCGGTGTGGACCGAACGATCAGCCAGGCGCGCCGCACGGTCGAGGAGACCACGCTGCGGGCGAAGAGCTACGGGCAGACGGGCGTGGGCGGAGAGCTGGCGCAGCTGCGGCTGGCACTGCGGACATCCATGCGGGCCACGCAGGAGGCGTTGCAGGCCGGAGCTGCCGAGGACGCCTCGCTCGCGGAGTCGCTGGGCCTCTTCCAGCGGCTGAGCGTGCACGGACGTGAGCTGGACGACGAGCTGAAGAAACTGGAGCGCGAGCCCGACCGGACGACCGTCGCCTCGCTGCTGCCGAGCCTGAAGCAGCGTACGGAGCGGATCACACACTCCGCGGATTCGCTGCGGTGGGCCGCGCGTGACCGGGCACGGCAGTTCTCCGACGACTCGCTGGACGCGCTGAACGCACAGATCGACGTGGAGGCGGGGGCGCTCCGGCACTGGACGGTGGAGCCGGACGCACCGGTCCAGGGGCAGGGCGGCGGGCCGCAGAGCGACACGAGCGGCCGGAGTCAGAGCCAGAGCCGGGGCCCCCGAAGCCAGGACCCGGGGCAGGAGCAGGAGCAGCGGCCGGGACCGGGGCAGGGGAGTGGGTCGGATGAGGGTGCGGCCCGGGCGATCACGGCTTCCGACCCGCGACGCCAGGCCGGATACCCGTGGCAGAAGGCGCCCCGGCCCGAGACGACGAACTGACACATTCGACGACCGGCGGTGACCGGATGCGGTCCGAAGAGATACATCCGAAGAGATGCAGGAGAGATCATTCGGTCGGGGTCGGACTGCCAGGACGCGGACTCGCCAGGTAACCTCCCGCTCATGTCCCGCCATGTCGCGATCGTCACCGATTCCACGGCCTACCTGCCGCCCGAGACGATGGAGCGGCACGGCATCACCGCGGTGCCGCTGACCGTCGTTCTCGGAGATCAGGCTCTGGAGGACGGTACCGAGATCTCGGCCCGTTCCCTTGCGGTGGCGCTCCAGAAGCGTCGTCCCGTGACCACGTCCCGGCCGAGTCCCGAGGTGTTCGCCGCCGCTTACCGGGCGGCGGCCGAGGCGGGGGCCACCGGCATCGTCTCGCTGCACCTCTCGGCCGAGATCTCGGGCACGTACGACGCCGCCGTGCTCGCGGCGAAGGAGGCGCCGGTTCCGGTCCGTGTGGTGGACACCGGGATGGTCGCCATGGCCCTCGGATTCTGCGCCCTGGCATCCGCGGAGACGGCGGAGGCGGGCGGAAGCCTGGACGAGGCGGTCGCGGCCGCGGAGAAGCGGGCCGCGGGCACCTCGGCGTACTTCTACGTCGACACGCTGGACTACCTGCGGCGCGGCGGCCGCATCGGTGCCGCGCAGGCTCTGCTGGGATCGGCTCTCGCGGTGAAGCCGCTGCTCCAGCTCGACGGCGGCCGCATCGAACTGCTGGAGAAGGTGCGGACGGCTTCGAAGGCGATCGCGCGCCTGGAGGAGATCGTCGCGGAACGGGCGGGCAGCGGCCGCGTGGACATCGCCGTGCACCACCTCGCCGCCCCCGAACGGGCGGAGCGGCTCGCGGAGCGACTGCGTGAGCGGGTACCGGGGCTGGTCGATCTGCATGTGAGCGAGGTGGGTGCGGTGATCGGTGCGCACACCGGTCCCGGCCTGCTGGGGGCAGTGGTCTCGCCGCGCTGAGCGGCCGGCCTGCGGGGCGGTCGGGCAGGTGGTCGGTCGGCTGGCAGGTTGGGCGGTCGGTCGGGCCTCGTGACGTCTTGCGTGTTCCGGGTGTCCTGAGCGTCGTGTGTGCCATGCATGCCGTGGGTGCTCTGCGTGCTCTGCGTGTCCTGCGTGTCCTGCGTGCCGTGCGTGCCGTGAGTGCCGTGGGTGCCGTGGGTGTCACTCCGATGAGTGGTCGAGTTATCCACAACTGGTCGGTTGTCCACCGGAATTGGACCTGCTGAGCGGCTTCGGGCGGATGTGCCTACCGTCGTGAGGCATGGCACCCCGATCACATCGTGCAACCAGCGGAAGCGGCAGTGGCCCCGGTCGGGCCCCGGCCTCGGACGGCCGTGTCCGCAGCGGCCCCGGTACCGGACCAGGTGTCGGCGCCGGACCAGGCTTGGGGCCGGGCCTCGGGCCCGGTCGGCGACGGACGTCGCGCCAGGGTGCGGACACGGTGGCCGCGGCGTCGCGCCGTCGGGCGGACGCGCTGATGACGGGTGCGTACGGAGGGCGGGTCGCGCGGCCTGCGCTGGGGGTTGTCCCGACTCCGATCTCGGCGCCGGCCTCGTCTCCGGTCACGGACCCAAGTCCAAGTCCAGTTGGGGGCGCGGCTGGTGCTTCCATCTCTGCGCGGGGTTCGTCTTCGGCCTCGGTCACCGTTCCGGTTTCCGGAGGGGCGGGGCGCTGGCGGGAGAGGGTGGTTCCCGCGTTGCGGGAGCGGCTCCCGGTATGGCTGCAGCTCAGATGCGGTCTGGAGCCGAAGACCCTTGCAGCGTTGGCCGTTGTGCTGGTCGCGGCCGGAGTCTTTGCCGCAGTGCACCTCTGGTCCGCGCGCCCGCACTCCGTGCGTGCGCCCGAGCCGGTCGAGGAGGCTGCGCACGCCCGGACGTCGCCCCCGGCGCCGGTCGGTGCCGGGGAACCGGAGCCGTCGCCGGGACCGCCACCCGGGACAGGGACGGGCGGACACATTGTCGTTGATGTGAGCGGCAAGGTGCGAAGGCCTGGTATCCGTCAACTGCCTTCCGGAGCAAGGGTCGCCGATGCGTTACGTGCGGCGGGCGGAGTCCGGGACGGAGCGGACCTCACCGGGCTCAACCGGGCACGGGTGCTCATGGACGGAGAGCAGATCGTGGTGGGCACCCCGCCAGGACCTTCGACTGCCGGTGGGGCGGCAGGTGTCGCGATGGGCAGCGGCGGCGGGAGCGCTGCGACCGGCCCGGTCAGCCTCAACACCGCGACCGTCGAACAGTTGGACACGCTGCCGGGTGTCGGCCCGGTTCTGGCCCAGCACATCGTCGACTACCGCACACAGCACGGCGGTTTCCGGTCCATCGATGAACTGCGTGAGGTGAACGGGATCGGTGACCGCAGGTTCGCCGACCTCCAACCATTGGTGGGGCCATGAGCCACCTGGACGTCCATGCGGCGTCCGGCAGCCGGCTCGGCGCCTCCGAACCGCGGCAGGAGGGTCCGGCCGATCTCCGCCTGGTCCCGCCTGCCATGGCGGCCTGGGCCGGAGCGGCACTGGCGCTGAGCGCGCCAGGGCGGTGGACCACGGTGGGTGTGATCCTCTGCGTGGGTGCGGCCATGGTGCTCCTGGCCATGTCGGGGGCGGCCGCAACCCGTGTACGGCGCAGAGGGGCGGCCGGTGCCTCGGCAGGCAGACCTTCCTCCGATGCCGATGCCGATGCCGATGCCGATGCCGATGGCGGCATCGGTGCCGGTGCGGACGCCGACACCGCGGACAGGGCGGCGGCAGACGGGCGGTGGTGGTCGCGGGCCACGGCTACCGCCACCGCTGCGGCGTTGCTCTGCGCGGCGGCCGGGGCCGCGGCGGCCGGATTGCACAGTGCCGATGTACGGCAGGGGCCGGTCCACGAGCTGGCCGAGCGGTTCTCGACGGTCGAGGCGGAGGTCACGGTGACATCCGATGCCCGGCGGACCACGCCTCGGGTGCGGGGCGACCACAGCACACCCGTCGCCCTCCTCATGGATGCCGAGATCACCCGGCTGACCGGGCCCGACGGTGCGGTCACCGGGCTGAGTACACCAGTGCTGCTGATCGTCTCGCCCGGCGGATCGACCGGACCGTGGCAGCAGTTGCTCCCCTCCACACACCTGCGCGTCGGCGGCCGGCTGTCACCGCCACTGCACGACGGGGAGCGCAGTGCCGCCGTTCTGCGCCCCCAGGGCAAGGGGCCGCCTCGAATCATCGGGCCTCCCTCCGTCCTCCAGCGCACGGCAGGCGCGCTGCGCGGCGGGCTGCGGCAGGCGACCGAGCGGCTCGATCCCGATGCGAGGGCCCTGCTGCCGGGCCTGGTGGTCGGCGACACCTCACGGATCACCCCCGAGCTGCACGAGGCGTTCAAGGCCGCCGATCTCACCCACTTGATGGCCGTCTCCGGATCCAACCTGGCGATCCTGCTCGTCCTCCTCATCGGACCGCCAGGGATGGCGCTCCGTGCCGAACGTCGCGGGCTGGCGCCCCGGTTGGGTATCTCGCTGCGGCTCACGGCGCTGCTCGGCGGCGGGCTCACGCTGGCCTTCGTCATCGTCTGCCGACCCGAACCGAGCGTTCTGCGGGCGGCGGCGTGCGGGCTGATCACCCTGCTGGCCATTGGTACGGGGCGGCGGAGATCGCTGATCCCGGCGCTGGCGGCCGCAGTCATGTTGTTGGTCCTTTACGACCCATGGATGGCGCGCAGTTACGGTTTCATCCTCTCCGTGCTGGCCACCGGCGCCCTGCTGACCATCGCCCCGAAATGGAGCGATGCGCTGCAACGGCGCAGGGTTCCGGCCAGGCTCGCCGAGGCGCTGGCCGCGGCGGCCGCCGCGCAGGCGGTGTGCGCGCCGGTGGTCGTACTGCTCGCCTCGCGGGTCAGCCTGGTGGCGATCCCGTGCAATCTGCTGGCCGAGGCGGCAGTGCCGCCGGCCACGGTCCTCGGGTTCGCCGCGCTCGCCCTGGCGCCGGTGGCCATGCCGGTGGCGGAGTTGCTCGCCCGGATCGCGGGGTGGCCCGCCGGTTGGATCGCCTCGGTGGCCCGCACCGGGGCGGACCTGCCCGGGGCGGAGATCGACTGGCCCGACGGCTGGAAGGGCGCGGTGCTGCTCACCGCGCTGACCGCTCTGGTAATGCTCTTCGCCCGCCGGATCGTGCGCCATCCCTGGGTCTGCTCGGCCGCCTCGCTGCTGTTGGTTCTCGCGGTGCTGCGTCCGGTGCCGCTCACCCGGGTGCTGACCGGATGGCCGCCGCCGGGCTGGGCGTTCGCGATGTGCGACGTGGGGCAGGGGGACGCCCTGGTGCTGGCGGCGGGGGACGGTGCGGGGGTGGTCGTCGATGCCGGTCCCGATCCTTCACTCGTCGACCGGTGCCTTCGTGACCTGGGCATCACCGAGGTGCCGTTCCTGGTCCTCACGCACTTTCACGCCGACCATGTGCGGGGCCTGCCCGGGGTGTTGAGGGGCAGGGCGGTGGGTGCGATCGAGACGACGAGCCTGGACGAACCTCCGGACCAGGTCGCGTTCGTACGGAGAACGGCGGCCGAATCGCACGTCTCCCTGGTCCGGGCCGTCCCGGGGGAGCGCCGCCGGATCGGGGCGCTCGACTGGCGGGTCCTCTGGCCGGCGAGCGCCACCGGGCCCGGCGGAATACCGGCGGGCCCGGGTGCCGGTCCCGTACCGCTGGAGCCGAACGATGCCAGTGTCACCCTGCACGTCCGGGCCGGCGGGCTGACCCTGTTGCTCCTGGGGGACCTCGAACCGCAGGCCCAGCAGGGGGTGCTGCGCAGATATCCCGCGCTGCCGAGGGTGGATGTGCTCAAGGTCGCGCATCACGGCTCGGCCCATCAGGACCCGGCGCTGCTGCGCAGCGCGCACCCGAGGTTCGCCCTGGTGAGTGTGGGGAGGGACAACCCGTACGGCCATCCGGCGCCGCGTACCGTCGATGCGCTCAGAGCGGGCGGGGCCGTGGTGCTGCGTACGGACACCGATGGTGCGATCGCCGTGACGGGTGCCGGGCCGGGGCTGCGGGCAGTGCGCCGGTCGTGACTACCCAGCCCGACGACCGCACGGCCTCCGCCAGCTCCACGACCGCACGGCCTCCGCCAGTTCCACGACCGCACCGCCCCCGCCAGCCCCATGGCCACCGCCCCGGCGGTGATGGTGATACCAATTCGGACCTTCGGTAACACCTCCACCCAAGACACTTCAAGCCCCTCCGAGCTGCGCTGTTTGCCTCGAACGGCACAATGGTGATCGAATGCATGCTCGTCGGTGGGCCGCTGCTCCGACAGAGACGTCCAGCCGCCGGGCCCCAAGGTGAATCGTCCCCGGGGGAAGGTGGAACATGTTCGGTCGTTGGCTGAACGGCAGGCGAGCGGCGGGTTCGGCGCAGGGCAATGCCCTGGCCGGGCTGGAGGTGCCGCGCACTGCCGGATTGCTCAGTTGCCGGGTGCTCGACCCGGTCAACGAGGTCGTGCCGCTGGCCGAGTTCGTGGTCATGGACAGTGCGGGCCGCAAAGTCTTCGGTGGTGAGACCGACCCGTTCGGTAACGTCCTCGCCACTGTCCCGGCCGGTGAGTACCGGCTTGCCGTCACGGCCGAGGGCTTCACTCCGTTCCACGCGTCGGCCACGGTCGTCGAGGGCGGTCACGCGAGCCTGGGCGACGTGACCCTGCAGTTGTCCGCGCCTCCGCAGCTTCCCGCGCCGGGGGAGTGGGAGGTCGAGCCGATGCACTCGCAGATCGGCTTCACGGCCCGGCACATCGGTCTGGCGCGCATCCACGGCCGGTTCAACAACTTCGCGGGGGCCGTGCGGATCGCCGACCGCATGGAGGACTCGGCCATGCACGTGATCATCGACGCCGCGTCGATCGACACGAATGTCCAGATGCGGGACGACCATCTGCGCTCCAGCGACTTCCTCGACGTCGGGCGCTATCCGACGATGGAGTTCTACAGCGAGCGCTTCGTCCACCGGGGCGGCACCCGCTGGGGCGTGACCGGTGCGCTCACCCTGCACGGCGTCAGCCGCACGGTCACCCTGGACACCCAGTACCTCGGCCTGGGCAACGGCCTTGAGGGCGAGACCCGTGCCGCCTGCCGGGCCACCACGGAATTGCACCGTGAGGACTTCACCCTCACCTGGCAGACCATGCTCGCCCGCGGCATCGCGGCCGTGGGCTCCAGCATCTCCATCGACATGGACATCCAGATCGTCCCCAAGACCTGAGCCGCGGGCGCCCCTTCAGGGCGCTTCGAGCCACCCCTCGTACTCCGCGGCGAAGGCATCCAGTGCCGAGGAGTCCAGCCGCCCGGACGGGTCCTCCACGACCACCAGCCACTGGGCATCCTCGGCGTCGTCCTCGCCGGCCAGCGCGTCGCGTACGAGCTGGGGCTCCTCGGCGACCCCGAACCGGTCGGCGAGCTCCCCGGCCACCTCCTCCGCGGCATCACGGTCGGGCAGCACCAGCACATGTCTCACATCACTCACCGGCCCATTCTCCCGCACGGCGGCGCCCGGGCCCCGGCCCGGTAAACAGGGCGGCCGGGGATGTGATCGGGGGCTGTCAGCGGTGCATGGGATGCTGGACGGCGATGGCCACCAGAAGGAATTCCACCGACGACCCGCTCGCCCCCCTCACGCTCGCCGTGGGCCAGGAGGACCTGCTCCTCGACCGCGCCGTGCAGCAGGTGGTGGCGGCGGCCCGGGCCTCCGACCCCGACACGGACGTCCGCGACCTTACCTCCGACCAGCTCCAGCCCGGCACCCTCGCCGAGCTGACGAGCCCGTCGCTCTTCGCCGAGCGCAAGGTGGTGATCGTGCGCAATGCGCAGGACCTCTCCGCCGACACGGTCAAGGACGTCAAGGCGTATCTCGGCGACCCGGTCGAGGAGATCACCCTCGTCCTCCTGCACGCGGGCGGCGCCAAGGGCAAGGGACTGCTGGACGCGGCGCGCAAGGCGGGTGCGCGGGAGGTCGCCTGCCCGAAGACCACCAAGCCGGCCGAGCGGCTCTCATTCGTACGGTCCGAATTCCGGGCGCTGGGGCGTTCGGCGACGCCCGAGGCGTGCCAGGCGCTGGTCGACTCCATCGGCAGCGATCTGCGGGAGCTGGCGAGCGCGGTCTCGCAGCTCGTCGCGGATGTCGAGGGCACCATCGACGAGGCGGTGGTCGCCCGTTACTACACGGGCCGGGCCGAGGCGTCGAGCTTCACGGTCGCCGACCGTGCGGTGGAGGGCCGGGCGGCGGAGGCGCTGGAGGCGCTGCGCTGGTCGCTGTCGACCGGGGTGGCGCCGGTGCTGATCACGAGTGCGCTGGCGCAGGGCGTACGGGCGATCGGCAAGCTGTCCTCGGCCCGTGGCGGACGGCCCGCCGATCTTGCCCGTGAGCTGGGCATGCCGCCGTGGAAGATCGACCGGGTGCGGCAGCAGATGCGTGGCTGGACGCCGGACGGGGTGGCCGTCGCGCTGCGGGCGGTCGCGGAGGCGGACGCGGGGGTCAAGGGCGGTGGCGACGACCCGGAGTACGCCCTGGAGAAGGCCGTGGTCGCGGTGGCACGGGCAGCGCGGTCGGGACGGTAAACGCGGGACGGGGCGGGGCGACCGGTGCTCGCCCTGCCTCCGAACCTCGCGCCCAGTCCCCGGGCCCCGTCGCCGAACCCCGTTCCCGCGCCGTGCAGCCTCGTTCCCGCGCCCGACCACGTACGCCGGGATCCCCCCGAA
>NZ_ML123045.1:406695-415104 GCF_003846175.1 Streptomyces sp. ADI95-17
CCTCGTTCCCGCGCCCGACCACGTACGTACCCACGTACGCACGTGCGCCAGGACATCCCGCCCCGAACATGGTCCCTGTCTCGCCCACGCACCCGCCCCGAACACGCCCCCTGCCTCGCCCCCGCCCGCGCCGCGCACGCCGAAGGCCCCGGTCCTCGCTCTGGGGAGAGCTGAGGCCGGGGCCTTCGGTTCAAGCTTGGTGCGCCGCACCCGCGTGGCGAACGCAGGTTCGGTGTGCGGCGCGGGGTGCCGGTCAGGAACGGGAGAGAGGGCCCGCTGGGTCCGTCCCGGCGATCACATCAGAATGCTCAGCCCTGGAGGGAGGCAACCTTGGACGCCAGCGCCGACTTCTTGTTGGCGGCGGCGTTCTTGTGGATGACACCCTTCGAGACGGCCTTGTCGAGCGCGCGGGAGGCGTCGCGAGCGGCCGTGGTGGCCTTCTCGACGTCACCGGCGGCGGCAGCCTCACGGGCCTTGCGGATAGCGGTCTTGAGCGAGGACTTGACGGCCTTGTTGCGCAGGCGCGCCTTCTCGTTCGTCTTGTTCCGCTTGATCTGGGACTTGATGTTCGCCACGAAAGAGCCTTTTCAGGTTCGTTGGATCTTCGATGTGCGCCCCACGGCCTGAGAGAGTCGCGAGGCACAGCTGTCAACGGTACCAGCCGCACTCCGACCGGCCCAAACCGGTCTCCGCCCCGCAACCATGGGACGATGGAGGCTACGTATCGATCCGACCGACCCGACATCGACCCGAGACACGGCGTTCGGCGTCTCAAGAATCAGGACCCTGCGTGCCCGCGACTCCTACCAACGTGCCCGAGCCGAGCCGTACCGACCCGGCGCTGATCCGCAACTTCTGCATCATCGCGCACATCGACCACGGCAAGTCGACCCTTGCCGACCGGATGCTCCAGCTGACCGGTGTGGTCGACCAGCGGCAGATGCGTGCTCAGTACCTCGACCGGATGGACATCGAGCGCGAGCGCGGCATCACCATCAAGTCCCAGGCGGTGCGGCTGCCCTGGGCGCCCACCACGGGCGAGGGCCAGGGCAGCACCCATGTCCTCAACATGATCGACACCCCGGGCCACGTGGACTTCACCTACGAGGTCTCCCGTTCGCTCGCCGCCTGCGAGGGCACGGTCCTGCTGGTCGACGCCGCGCAGGGCATCGAGGCCCAGACCCTGGCCAACCTCTACCTGGCGATGGAGAACGACCTCACCATCGTCCCGGTGCTCAACAAGATCGACCTGCCGGCCGCGCAGCCCGAGAAGTTCTCCGAGGAGCTGGCCAACCTCATCGGCTGCCAGCCGGAGGACGTGCTCAAGGTCTCCGCGAAGACCGGCATCGGCGTGGACGCGCTGCTCGACCGGGTGGTCAGGGACGTCCCGGCCCCGGTCGGCCAGGCGGACGCCCCCGCCCGCGCGATGATCTTCGACTCGGTCTACGACTCGTACCGCGGCGTCGTCACGTACGTCCGGGTGGTCGACGGCCAGCTCAACAAGCGCGAGCGCATCCGGATGATGTCCACCGGCGCCACCCACGAGCTGCTGGAGATCGGGGTCTCCTCCCCGGAGATGACCCCGGCCGACGGCCTCGGCGTGGGCGAGGTCGGCTACATCATCACCGGCGTGAAGGACGTCCGGCAGTCCAAGGTCGGTGACACCATCACCTCCCTGAACAAGGGCGCGACCGAGGCGCTGGGCGGCTACAAGGACCCCAAGCCGATGGTGTTCTCGGGGCTGTACCCGCTGGACGGATCGGACTACCCGGACCTGCGCGAGGCGCTGGACAAGCTCCAGCTCAACGACGCCGCCCTGGTGTACGAGCCGGAGACCTCCGCGGCCCTCGGCTTCGGCTTCCGCGTCGGCTTCCTCGGACTGCTCCACCTCGACGTGATCCGGGAGCGGCTGGAGCGCGAGTTCGGCCTCGAACTCATCGCCACCGCCCCCAACGTGGTCTACCGCGTCGACATGGAGGACGGCACCGAGCACACCGTCACCAACCCGAGCGAATTCCCCGAGGGCAAGATCGACAAGGTGCACGAGCCCGTCGTGCGCGCCACGGTCCTGGCTCCCAGCGAGTTCATCGGCGCGATCATGGAGCTCTGCCAGCAGCGGCGCGGCACCCTGCTCGGCATGGACTACCTCTCCGAGGACCGGGTCGAGATCCGCTACACCCTGCCGCTCGCCGAGATCGTCTTCGACTTCTTCGACCAGCTGAAGTCCAAGACCCGGGGCTACGCCTCGCTCGACTACGAGCCCACCGGCGAGCAGACCGCCCAGCTCGTCAAGGTCGACATCCTGCTGCACGGCGACAAGGTCGACGCGTTCTCCGCGGTCACGCACAAGGACAAGGCGTACGCGTACGGCGTCCGGCTGGTCGCCAAGCTGCGCGAGCTGATCCCGCGGCAGAACTTCGAGGTGCCGATCCAGGCCGCCATCGGCTCCCGGGTCATCGCCCGTGAGACCGTCCGTGCCATCCGCAAGGACGTCCTCGCCAAGTGCTACGGCGGTGACATCTCCCGTAAGCGGAAGCTGCTGGAGAAGCAGAAGGAAGGCAAGAAGCGGATGAAGATGGTCGGCAACGTGGAGGTGCCGCAGGAGGCCTTCATCGCCGTGCTGTCGACGGACGAGTCCGGCGGCGAGGGCAAGGGCAAGAAGTAACCCGCCGCCCCGCCCTCCCCGGTGACAGCCGTACGGGCCCCCATGTCGCGCCACCCCGCGACATGGGGGCCCGTATGTCATGGGGCCCGTTTGTTATGAAGCGGCGGCCCGTTGCCTCTTACGCGGTGGACGCGGGCGCTCTACCCTGATCACGGCTTCGTAGTTACTCGCCAGTTAAACAAGGCGGGTCCCCGAGCAGGACGAGCAGACGGACGCACGCAACAACAGGCACAGGAACAAGCGGTACACAGCAGCCATCAGCAGCCATCAGCAGCCGGTCGTGAAGCACTGCCGCAGGCCCGGAGGACGTCGTGAGCGACACACTGACCTTGATCGAGAACCGACCGCCCTCCGTGGCGAACCTCTTCATCGACCGCGTGGCGGCCACTCCGGACGGGGAGGCGTACCGCTACCCCGTCCCGGCCGCCGGCGACGGACCCGATGAGTGGAAGTCGCTGAGCTGGGCGCAGGCCGCCGAGCGGGTCTACGCCGTCGCGGCCGGGCTCATCGGTCTGGGCGTGCAGCCGGAGGAGCGGATCGCGCTCGCCGCGAGCACGCGGGTGGAATGGATCCTCGTCGACCTCGGCGTGATGTGCGCGGGTGCCGCCACCACCACGATCTACCCGTCGACCAACGCGGAGGAGTCGGCGTTCATCCTCTCCGACTCCGAGAGCCGGGTGCTCATCGCCGAGGACGCCGCCCAGCTGGCCAAGGCCCGCGAGCGCCGCGCCGAACTGCCGAACCTCGCCCATGTCGTCGTCATCGACCCCGAGGGCGCCGGACCCGCCGAGGGCGACCCCGAGGGCTGGGTGCTCACCCTCGCCGAGCTGGAGGCCCGCGGCGCCGAGCACCTGGCGAAGCACCCCGACGCGATCAAGGAGCGGGTCTCCGCCATCACGGCCGACCAGCTCGCCACCCTGATCTACACCTCGGGCACCACCGGCCGCCCCAAGGGCGTGCGTCTGCCGCACGACAACTGGTCGTACATGGCCAAGGCCACCGTGGCGACCGGGCTGATCACTCCGGAGGACGTGCAGTACCTCTGGCTGCCGCTCGCGCACGTCTTCGGCAAGGTCCTCACCTCCGGCCAGATCGAGGTCGGCCACGTCACCGCGGTGGACGGCCGGGTCGACAAGATCATCGAGAACCTTCCGGTGGTCCAGCCGACGTACATGGCCGCCGTCCCCCGGATCTTCGAGAAGGTCTACAACGGAGTCGCCGCCAAGGCCCGGGCCGGTGGCGGGGCCAAGTACAAGATCTTCCAGTGGGCGGCCGGGGTGGCCCGCGAGTACGCCACGGTCTCGCAGGACAACTTCCGGCGCACCGGCACGGCCTCCGTCCCCTTCGCCCTCGGCGCCAAGCACAAGGTCGCCGACGCCCTCGTCTTCTCCAAGATCCGCGAGGCCTTCGGCGGCCGGCTGCGCGCCTGCATCTCCGGCTCCGCCGCGCTCGCCCCCGACATCGGCCTCTTCTTCGCAGGCGCCGGGATTCACATCCTGGAGGGCTACGGCCTCACGGAGACCAGCGCCGCCTCCTTCGTCAACCCGGGCGAGGCCTACCGCACCGGCACCGTCGGCAAGCCGCTCCCCGGCACCGAGGTGCGGATCGCGGACGACGGCGAGATCCTGCTGCGCGGCCCCGGCCTGATGCAGGGCTACCACGGGCAGCCGGAGAAGACCGCCGAGGTGCTGGAGTCGGACGGCTGGTTCCACACCGGCGACATCGGCGAGCTGTCCGTGGACGGCTACCTCCGGATCACCGACCGCAAGAAGGACCTGATCAAGACGTCCGGCGGCAAGTACATCGCCCCGGCGGAGGTCGAGGGACAGTTCAAGGCGGTCTGCCCGTTCGTCTCCAACATCCTGGTGCACGGCGCGGACCGTAACTTCTGCACCGCCCTGATCGCACTGGACGAGCCGACCATCCTCGGCTGGGCCGCCGAGAACGGCCTGGGCGGGAAGCCGTACGCCGAAGTGGTGGCCTCCCCGCAGGCCGTCGAGCTCATCGAGGGCTACGTGAAGCGGCTCAACGAGGGGCTGCAGCGCTGGCAGACCATCAAGAAGTTCCGGCTGCTGCCCCGCGACCTGGACATCGAGCACGGCGAGCTGACGCCCAGCCTCAAGCTGAAGCGGCCGGTCGTCGAGCGCGCGTACCGGGGCCTCATCGACGACATGTACGCGGGAACCCGCGAGGCATAGACAGCTCCTCGCGGACCGGCCGCGCGGTGCGGCTGCTCCTGTTCGTCCCCCGCTCATTTTCTCTGCTCACTTCGGCAACTCGCTGCTTATGGGCATGGTCCATCTGTCACTCTGTCGGTGTCGCCAGCGCCGCCCAACGAGAACAGACAGACAGCAACGAGAACAGACAGAGCGAGAACAGGTCAGGAGCCGCACCGTGGGGCCCATTCCCTTGCAGCGGGACATCGCCGAGCGTCCCGGTGATCCCGCAGGTCGTGCGGACGCGCGGCCGGTCGCCCATACGTCCCTGCCCGGGAACCTCCTCGCCCCCTCCGCCGCCCGCCGGTTCCTCCGGGCCGCCCTCGGTGAGTGGACCGGGCTCGGGCTGCCGGCGGCCGTGGGCTTCAGCGAGCGCGTGGCCGACGACGCGGAGGTCGTCGTCAGCGAGCTGGTCACCAACGCGGTCGTGCACGCCGGGACCAATGTGGAGGTGCTCGCCCGGCTGGAGGAGGCCACCGAGGACGAGGTGGCGGCCCTGGTGGTGGAGGTCTCCGACCACCACCCCGCCCGCGCCGTGCGCAGCGACCGTCCGGAGTCCGGAAGCGCGGCCGACGCCGCGGAGGGCACCAGCCTCGTCGGACCCGACGAGCCCGCCGAGTACGGTCGCGGGCTCCAGCTCGTCGGCACCCTCGCCGAACGCTGGGGCATCACCTACCGCACCGGCCTCAAGACCGTCTGGGCCAGGCTTCCCGTGGACGACTGGAACCCGTTCCCGGAAGCAGCCGCCGAGCCCGGCTTCCAGCAGGGGCTGCGCGCCGCCGAACTGCTCGCCCCCAACGCCCGGCGCGCGCTGCGCGACGACGCGGACTGGGCCGGCCGCGGCGCGCTCTCCTTCCTCGCCGAGGCCTCGGACCTGCTCGCCGGCCAGCTCGACGAGGACATCGTGGCGGCGCTCTCCGGGCAGTTACTGGTGCCCAGACTGGCCGACTGGTGCGCGATCTGGCTGGAACCCGAGAACGGCGGCCCCTCCGCCGTCCCCCGGCTCGCCAGCGTCTGGCACCGGGACGAGGCCGAGACCGGGCAACTGCGCACCCTGCTGGATCAGGGCCCGATCCGGCTCCCCGAGCGGGTCGGCACCGGGCCCGTCTCCATGCCGTGGCCCGGCGGCGAGGAGGACGGCGAGAAGGCCGACGAGCCCGCCGCGTCCGCCCTCGCCTACCGGATCACCTCCGGCGGCCGGAACCTCGGCGCCGTACTTCTCGGCCGGGAGGGCCTCGCCCGTGTCCCCGACGAGGTGACCGCGCTCATCGAGGACTTCGTACGCCGGGTCGGCCTCGCCGTCGGCGCCGCCCGCGAGTACACCCGGCAGGCCACCATCAGCCGCATCCTGCAGCGGGCCCTGCTGCCCGGCAAGGTCGCCGACATACCCGGCGTCACCAGCTCACTGGTGTACGAGCCCAGTGACGACGGCGTCGTCGGCGGTGACTTCTACGACATCTTCCCGTGCCCCGGCGACCGCTGGTGCTTCGTCCTCGGCGATGTGCAGGGCAGCGGCCCCGAGGCCGCCGTCGTCACGGGCCTCGCCCGCCCCTGGCTGCGGCTGCTGGCCCGCGAGGGCTTCGGCGTCGGCGAGGTCCTCGACCGGCTCAACCGGCTGCTCCTCGACGACGCGATGGAGGCCGCCGAGGCGGCCGCGCTCATGGTGGCCGCCGCCGGCGGTCAGCAGACCCCGGACACCGGGCAGTCCCGCTTCCTGTCCCTGCTGTACGGAGAACTCGTACCGCTGCCCGGCGGCGGCGTGCGCTGCACCCTGGCCAGCGCCGGCCACCCGCTGCCGCTGCTGCTGCGGCCCGACGGCGAGGTGCGCCCGGCCGCCGAGCCGCAGATGCTGCTCGGCATCTTCGACGACGTCGCCTACGAGAGCCAGTGCTTCGAGCTGGCGCCCGGCGACAGCCTGCTGTGCGTCACGGACGGTGTGACGGAGCGGCGCTCGGGGACGCTGATGTTCGACGACGGGGACGGACTGTCCCGGGCGCTGGCCGGCTGTACCGGGCTGTCGGCGGACGGGATCGCGGACCGGATCAAGCGGGCGGTGCACGAATTCGCCGAGCGGCCGCCGGACGACGACCTGGCACTGCTGGTGCTCCAGGCGGGGTGAGGCGGCACGTGGTCGGGGGCGGGCAGCCTCCGTGATCATGGGCATGGCCGGGAGGCTCCCGGCGGCGAGCGACAATGGGCGGTATGCCTTCCGTACTGCCCGATGGTGAACCCGTACCCGACGACGGGGCGCTGCCCCGCCATGCCCTGGAAGGCGCCGCCGACCGGCCGCTCGGCTTCTACCTGCACGTGCCGTACTGCGCGACCCGCTGCGGCTACTGCGACTTCAACACCTACACCGCGACCGAGCTGCGCGGTTCCGGCGGAGCACTGGCCTCCCGGGACAACTACGCGACCCATCTGATCGGCGAGGTCCGCCAGGCCCGCAAGATCCTCGGGGACGACCCCCGGCCGGTCCGCACGGTCTTCGTCGGCGGCGGCACGCCGACCCTGCTGGCGGCCTCCGACCTGGTCCGGATGCTGGGAGCGATCCGGGAGGAGTTCGGGCTCGCGGACGACGCCGAGATCACCACCGAGGCCAATCCTGAGTCCGTCGGCCCGGCGTATCTCGCGGAACTGCGGGAGGGCGGCTTCAACCGGATCTCCTTCGGGATGCAGAGCGCCCGGCAGCACGTGCTGAAGATCCTCGACCGCACGCACACACCGGGGCGGCCCGAGGCATGTGTCGCCGAGGCCCGGGAGGCGGGCTTCGAGCACGTCAACCTCGACCTGATCTACGGCACGCCGGGGGAGTCCGACGACGACTGGCGGGCCTCGCTGGACGCGGCGATCGGGGCGGGGCCGGACCATGTGTCGGCGTACGCGCTGATCGTCGAGGAGGGCACGCAGCTGGCCCGCCGGATCCGGCGCGGCGAGATCCCGATGACCGACGACGACGCCCACGCGGACCGGTATCTGATCGCGGACGAGGCGATGGCCGCGGCGGGCTTCTCCTGGTACGAGGTGTCGAACTGGGCCCGTACGCCGGAGGGCCGCTGCCTGCACAACGAGCTGTACTGGCGCGGCGCCGACTGGTGGGGCGCCGGGCCGGGGGCGCACAGCCACGTCGGCGGGGTGCGCTGGTGGAACGTGAAGCATCCGGGCGCGTACGCGCAGGCGCTGGCCGAGGGGCGCTCGCCGGGGGCCGGGCGCGAGATCCTCTCCGAGGAGGACCGGAGGGTCGAGCGGATCCTGCTGGAGCTCCGGCTCCAGGACGGGTGCCCGCTCGACATCCTGGCCCCGGCCGGGCTGGCGGCTTCCCGCCGCGCGCTGGCGGACGGGCTCCTGGAGGCCGGGCCGTACGAGCGGGGGCGGGCGGTGCTGACCTTGCGGGGGCGGTTGCTGGCGGATGCGGTGGTGCGGGACCTGGTGGACTGAGGCGCGGGGGGAGGGGCGGGGCGGGTGCGGTGTGCCTGCGGCGGGCCCAGTCCCCTGCCCCGCCCCTTCCCGTAACCGGGGGCTCCGCCCCCC
>NZ_ML123045.1:415129-509806 GCF_003846175.1 Streptomyces sp. ADI95-17
GACCCCGCTCCTCAAGCGCCGGAGGGGCTGGATCTCGCTCGCCGGAGGGGCCGTCGCCGGGCTACTCCGGCGGCGCCGTCACGAAGTCGATCAGGTGTTCCACCGAGCCCAGCAGGGCCGGTTCCAGGTCGCGGTACGAGTGGACCTTGGACAGGATGTGCTGCCAGGCCGCGCCGGTGTTCTCCGGCCAGCCCAGGGCGCGGCACACGCCCGTCTTCCAGTCCTGGCCGCGCGGCACCACCGGCCAGGCCGTGATGCCCACGGAGGACGGCTTCACGGCCTCCCACACATCGATGTAGGGATGACCGACCACCAGTACGTTCCCGTCCGTGACCTGATCGGCGATCCGGGACTCCTTGGAGCCGGGGACCAGGTGGTCGACCAGGACGCCCAGCCTGGCGTCCGGGCCGGGGGAGAACTCGCGCACGATGGCGGGGAGGTCGTCGATGCCCTCCAGGTACTCGACGACCACGCCCTCGATCCGCAGGTCGTCGCCCCAGACCCGCTCGACCAGCTCCGCGTCGTGCCGGCCCTCCACATAGATCCGGCCCGCCCGCGCGACCCGGGCGCGCGCGCCGGGGACCGCGACCGAACCCGAGGCCGTGCGCGCGGGGCGCACCGGAGCGGCGGCCGAGGGGCGGACCAGGGTGACCACCCGGCCCTCCAGCAGGAAGCCGCGCGGTTCCATCGGGAACACCCGGTGCTTGCCGAAGCGGTCCTCCAGGGTCACCGTCGGCCCCTGGGCCGTCTTCTCGCAGCGGATCACCGCACCGCAGAATCCGGTGGAGACCTCCTCCACGACCAGATCGGCTTCGGCGGGGACCTCGGGAACGGGGGCGGACCTCTTCCACGGCGGGGTCAGGTCCGGCTGGTAGCTGCGCATCGGACGACGATAGGACGATCAGGCCCCGGGGGTCACGACACGCCGAAGCGTACGGCCAGTTGTTCGCGCTGATCGCGTACGAACGCCGCGTCCACCACCGCCCCGTGCCCCGGCACGTACACCGCGTCCTCGCCGCCCAGCGCCAGCAGCCGGTCCAGCGAGGCCGGCCAGCGGGACGGGAAGGCGTCCGAGCCCGCCTGTGGTTCGCCGGACTCCTCGACCAGGTCGCCGCAGAGCACGACCGCGGGGGAGCCGGGGACGACCGCCACCAGGTCGTGGCCGCTGTGCGCGGGGCCCACGTCGGCCAGCAGCACCTCGCGCCCGCCGCCCAGGTCGACCGTCCACTCGCCGCACACCTCGTGCTGCGGCGCGACCAGCGCGTCCACGGCCTCCGCCGCGTCGTGCTCGCCGACCCCGTGGCGCACGGCCGAGGTGTGCAGCTCGTCCGCCCCGCGCCTCAGCAGCTCCCGCATGCCGACCGCTCCGTACGCCTGGGCACCGGAGAACGCGGCGGTGCCCAGCACATGGTCGAAATGGGGGTGGCTGAGTGCGATATGCGTCACCCTCCGGCCGAGCAGGGCCTGCGCCTGGGCCCGCACCTCGGCACCTTCACGGAGTGTCGATCCGGTGTCGTAGAGCAGCACCGCGTCCGCTCCGACCACCAGCGCGACCGTCGCGTCCCATCCGGGAAGGCGCCGCCGGCCCACTCCGTGACCGAGTCGCTCCCAGCCGAACTCTTCCCAAGAGGCATCCATACCGCGACGCTATCGGCAACGACCTGCGCGGTCTCGCGGTAGCGTGGCCGGTCGCCCTTGCTAGGCCCCCACTCGGCCGCCGTACACTGGCCGGGGGGTTGCTGGCACTCACGATGACAGAGTGCCAGGAGGATTCCTGGGCAGAGAAACAGGAACGACCCGAGAACCAACGAGGAAACACAGCTGGAGGTGTGCGCGATGCTCAGCGAACGCAGACTCGAAGTGCTTCGCGCCATCGTCCAGGACTATGTCGGCACGGAGGAGCCCGTCGGCTCCAAGGCGCTCACCGAGCGGCACAAGCTGGGGGTCTCCCCGGCGACCGTCCGCAACGACATGGCGGTGCTGGAGGACGAGGGCTTCATCGCCCAGCCCCACACCAGCGCGGGACGCATCCCGACGGACAAGGGCTACCGGCTCTTCGTCGACAGGCTCGCGGGGGTCAAGCCCCTCTCGACGCCGGAGCGCCGCGCCATCCACAATTTCCTCGACGGCGCGGTGGACCTCGACGACGTCGTGGGCCGCACCGTACGGCTGCTCGCGCAGCTGACCCGGCAGGTCGCCATCGTGCAGTACCCCTCGCTGACCCGGTCGACGGTCCGGCACGTGGAACTGCTCTCGCTGGCACCCGCCCGGCTGATGCTCGTGCTCATCACGGACACCGGCCGGGTCGAACAGCGCATGATCGACTGCCCCGCCCCGTTCGGCGAGACCTCTCTCGCCGATCTGCGGGCCCGGCTCAACAGCCGGGTCGTCGGACGCCGCTTCGCGGACGTCCCGCAGCTGGTGCAGGACCTGCCGGAATCCTTCGAGAGCGAGGACCGGGGAACCGTGTCCACCGTGCTCTCCACCCTGCTCGAAACCCTCGTCGAGGAGACGGAGGAGCGGCTGATGATCGGCGGCACCTCCAACCTCACCCGCTTCGGACACGACTTCCCGGTGATGATCCGGCCGGTGCTGGAGGCACTGGAGGAGCAGGTCGTGCTGCTGAAGCTGCTCGGCGAGGCCAAGGACTCGGGCATGACCGTACGTATCGGGCACGAGAACGCCCACGAGGGGCTCAACTCCACGTCCGTCGTCGCGGTCGGCTACGGTTCGGGCGACGAGGCAGTCGCCAAACTCGGCGTGGTCGGACCGACCCGCATGGACTACCCCGGAACGATGGGAGCGGTACGCGCAGTGGCACGTTACGTCGGACAGATCCTGGCGGAGTCGTAAGTGGCCACGGACTACTACGCCGTACTCGGCGTGCGCCGCGACGCATCTCAGGACGAGATCAAGAAGGCATTCCGGCGGCTCGCCCGCGAGCTGCACCCGGATGTCAACCCCGATCCGAAGACCCAGGAGCGGTTCAAGGAGATCAACGCCGCCTACGAGGTGCTGTCGGACCCGCAGAAGAAGCAGGTCTACGACCTCGGCGGCGACCCGCTGTCCGCCTCCGGCGGCGCGGGCGCGGGCGGATTCGGACAGGGCGGCTTCGGCAACTTCTCCGACATCATGGACGCGTTCTTCGGCACGTCGTCGCAGCGCGGACCCCGTTCGCGCACCCGGCGCGGCCAGGACGCGATGATCCGGCTGGAGATCGATCTCGCCGAGGCGGCGTTCGGCACCACCAAGGACATCCAGGTCGACACGGCCGTCGTCTGTACGACGTGCAGCGGCGAGGGGGCCGCACCCGGCACCTCCGCGCAGACCTGTGACATGTGCCGCGGCCGCGGCGAGGTCTCGCAGGTCACCCGGTCCTTCCTCGGCCAGGTCATGACCTCGCGGCCCTGCCCGCAGTGCCAGGGCTTCGGCACGGTCGTGCCGACCCCGTGCCCGGAGTGCGCCGGCGACGGCCGCATCCGCTCGCGGCGCACGCTCACCGTGAAGATCCCGGCCGGTGTCGACAACGGCACCCGCATCCAGCTCGCGGGCGAGGGCGAGGTCGGCCCCGGCGGCGGCCCGGCCGGCGATCTGTACGTGGAGATCCACGAGCTCGCGCACGCGGTGTTCCAGCGCCGCGGCGACGACCTGCACTGCACGGTCACCATCCCCATGACGGCGGGCGCGCTCGGCACCAAGGTGCCGCTGGAGACGCTCGACGGCCTGGAGGAGGTCGACATCCGGCCGGGCACCCAGTCCGGCCAGTCGGTGCCGCTGCACGGCCGCGGCATCACGCATCTGCGGGGCGGCGGGCGCGGCGACCTGATCGTGCACGTCGAGGTGATGACCCCGACGAAGCTGGACCCGGAGCAGGAGCGACTGCTGCGCGACCTGGCGAAGATGCGCGGCGAGGAGCGGCCCACCGGCCAGTTCCAGCCCGGCCAGCAGGGGCTGTTCTCCCGGCTGAAGGACGCCTTCAACGGCCGCTGACCGACCCCGCAAGCCGTTCCCGGACGCCGGACGGACCCGCTCGACGGGGCCGTCCGGCGTTTGAGTACAAAGCGGACCCCGGGCCGAGCGTCCCGGGCGGCCCGGGACGTGACACGATGCGGTCATGTCATCCGCGTTGACCGATCTCTGCCGGTATCCGATCGTGCAGGCCCCGATGGCGGGGGGCACGTCCTGTCCACAGCTCGTCGCGGCCGTCTCGGAGGCGGGCGGGCTCGGTTTCCTCGCCGCCGGGTACAAGACGGCGGACGGCATGTACAACGAGATCAAACAGCTGCGCGGGTTGACCGGCCGGCCGTTCGGCGTCAATCTCTTCATGCCGCAGCCGGCGCTCGCCGACCCGAGCGCCGTCGAGGTGTACCAGCACCAGCTCGCGGGCGAGGCCGCCTGGTACGAGACCCCGCTCGGTGATCCGGACTCCGGCGGCGACGACAACTACGACGCCAAACTCGCCATCCTCCTGGAGGACCCGGTCCCGGCCGTCTCGTTCACCTTCGGCTGCCCCACCCGCGACACCCTCGACGCGTTCGCCGGCGTCGGCACGTACACCGTCGTGACGGTCACCACGCCCGAGGAGGCCCAGGTCGCCCAGTGGGCGGGCGCCGACGCGGTCTGCGTCCAGGGCGTCGAGGCGGGCGGTCACCAGTCCACCCACCGCGACGACCCGCAGACCGACGGCGCCGGGATCGGGCTGCTCTCGCTGGTGTCCCAGGTCCGCGAGACCGTGCAGATACCGATCGTCGCCACCGGCGGGCTGATGCGCGGATCCCAGATCGCCGCGGTGCTCGCCGCGGGCGCGGAGGCGGCACAGCTCGGCACGGCGTTCCTCGTCTGCCCCGAGTCCGGGGCGAGCCTGCTGCACAAGCAGGCGCTGACCAACCCGCTGTTCGTACGGACCGCCCTGACCCGGGCGTTCTCCGGCCGCCCGGCCCGCGGCCTGGTCAACCGCTTCATGCGCGAGCACGGCCCGTACGCCCCCGCCGCCTACCCGCAGGTGCACTATCTGACCGCCGGGCTGCGCAAGGCGGCGGCGAAGGCCGGGGACGCGCAGGGCATGGCGCTGTGGGCGGGCCAGGGACACCGGATGGCACGCGAGCTGCCGGCCGGCCGGCTGGTCAGGCTGCTCGCCGAAGAACTGGACGCCGCACGGACGGCAGTGAGTACAGGGAGTACGCAGTGACCGCACCGGTCTTCGTCGTCGAACAGGTCCCCGGCGGGCCCGAGTTCGTCCTGGAGGGGCCCGAGGGTCGGCACGCCGTGTCGGTGAAGCGGCTGCGCGCCGGTGAGGCCGTCGTGCTCACCGACGGGCGCGGCCACTGGGCGGACGGCGTCGTCTCGGCCGCCGAGGGCAAGGACCGGCTCGTCGTCACCGGCCTGACCGGGATCCTGGAGGAGCCCCGCCCCGCCCCCCGCATCACCGTCGTCCAGGCCCTGCCCAAGGGTGACCGGGGCGAGGTCGCCGTGGAGACGATGACGGAGACCGGCGTGGACGCGATCGTGCCCTGGCAGGCGTCGCGCTGCATCACGCAGTGGAAGGGCGACCGCGGCCTCAAGTCCCTGGCGAAATGGCGCAACACCGCCCGGGAGGCGGGCAAGCAGTCCCGCCGGGTGCGCTTCCCCGAGGTGGCCGACGCGATGACCACCAGACAGGCGGCCGTCCTGGTCGCCGCGGCGGACTTCGCCGCCGTCCTGCACGAGGACCGGGGACACGACAGCGAGCCGCTGGCCACCGTCCCGCTTCCCGCCGAGGGCGAGATCGTGCTCGTCGTCGGCCCCGAGGGCGGGGTCTCGCCGGACGAACTGGCGGCCTTCACCGCGGCGGGCGCCCGGACCTGCCGGCTCGGCGCGAGCGTGCTGCGCACCTCCACGGCCGGCACGGCGGCCACCGCACTGCTGCTGGGGCGCACCGGCCGCTGGTCGTGAGCCCCCGCTTGTGCTCCGGCGCCACCCCCACTGTCCCCGCACGCCGTCTACCGCAAGGTGGTGCAACGGTGGGAAGCTGCCCGTATGGGGACATCAAGGGCATGGGGTCAGGGAAGAGAACGGCGCTTTCTGGCCGCGTCCGCACTCGTGGTCGCGGCGGTAGCGGGAGCTGCCGCCTGTGACCCCCAGGGCGGGCTGAACTCCGCGTCCATCGCCGTGACCACCGACCGGGTCGGCACCGGCGCGCTGGAACGCAACGGGGTCGACGTGCAGTGGCTGAACTGCACGGCGGGCGTCGACGGGGACCGGGCCGGGGGCGCACAGCCCTCGGCGTCCGTGCGCCGGATCGCGGACGTCGACTGCAGCGGCAAGACCGGACAGGGCGAGGCCATCACCCTCACCGGCAAGGTGACCCAGGAGCTGGGCGGCCGGTGCGTGCGGGGGGACCTGACCGCGAAGACGGGCGGGAGGTCCGTCTTCCGGGCGGATGTGCTCGGCGACTGCGACGCCGCCCCGTCGACCGCGGTGGTGAACCCGCCGCCGGCCGGCGGCCCCGGGCCGGTGGTCACCGTCACGGTGACGGTGACCGAGACGCCCATGGGCAAGTGAACCGGTCCGCCCCCGGCGGCCCGTCGAACTCCGGCCAACCCGCTTACGCGGAACGGGACCGCGACCTAGGGTGACCGGTGTGACGCAGTCTGCTTACCTCCGATACCCCCATGTCCAGGGCGATTCGATCGCCTTCACCGCCGAGGACGATGTCTGGCTGGCGCCGCTGGACGGCGGCCGAGCCTGGCGCGTCTGCGCCGACAACCGGCCGGTCGCCGGTCCCCGGATATCGCCAGACGGAACCCGGGTCGCCTGGACGACCACCCGGGACGGCGCCCCCGAGGTGCACATCGCACCGGCCGACGGCGGCCCCTCCGTGCGGCTCACCCACTGGGGCGACGCACGGACCGCCGTGCACGGCTGGACGCCCGAGGGCGAGGTGCTGGTCATCAGCTCCCAGGGACAGGCATCGCTCCGGCGCACCTGGGCCAGGGCCGTCCCGGTCGACGGCGGACCCGCCCGGACCCTGCCGTACGGGCCGGTCGGCTCGGTCGCGTACGGGCCCGGCGGCCGGATCCTGCTGCTCTCGGTCACCATGGGGCGCGAGGCCGCCGCCTGGAAGCGCTACCGGGGCGGCACGGCGGGCAAGCTGTGGATCGAGCGGGAGTCCCCGGCGGACGGCCCGGCGGAGTTCGTACGGCTCCACGCCGACCTCGACGGGAACATCGAATGCCCGATGTGGGTGGGCGAGCGGGTCGCCTTCCTCTCCGACCACGAAGGCGTCGGCGCGGTCTACTCCTCGCTCCCCGACGGCACCGACCTGCGCCGCCACACGGGCATCGAGGGCTTCTACGCCCGCCACGCGTCCACCGACGGCACCCGCGTCGCCTATGCCTCGGCCGGTGAGCTCTGGCTGCTGGACGGCCTCGGGGGCGACGGGCCCCGCCGCGTCGACATCCGGCTCGGCGGCCAGCGCGCCGACCTCCAGCCGCACCCCGTGCACGCCGGCAGCCACCTCGACGCCGCGTCCCCGGACCGCACCGGCCGGGGCAGCGCCGTCGGGACGCGCGGCGCCGTCCACTGGGTCACCCACAGCGGGGGCCCGGCCCGCGCGCTCGCCGTCGAACCGGGCGTACGGGCCCGGCTGCCGCGCACCTTCCAGGCCGACGGCGACCAGCACGTCGTCTGGGTCACCGACGCCGAGGGCGACGACGCCCTGGAGTGCGCACCCGCCACCGGAACCGCCCCCGGTGCCGTACCGCGCCGCCTCGCCGCAGGCCGCATCGGCCGGGTCCTCGACCTGACCCCGGCCCCCGACGGCAGCCGGTTCGCCGTCGCCGCGCACGACGGGCGGATCCTGATCGTCGAGCGGGAGAGCGGCGAGGTCCACGAGGTGGACCGCAGCGAGCACGGCGAAGCCTCCGGCCTCGTCTTCTCGCCCGACTCCTCCTGGCTGGCCTGGTCCCACCCCGGGCCCGAGCCGCTCAGCCAGCTCAAGCTCGCGCACCTCGCCGATCTGTCGGTCACCGAGGCCACCCCGCTGCGCTTCCGGGACTTCGCCCCCGCGTTCACCGGCGACGGCAAGCACCTCGCGTTCCTCTCCGAGCGGTCCTTCGACCCGGTCTACGACGCCCATGTCTTCGACCTGGCGTTCATCGGCGCCTGCCGTCCGCACCTGCTGACGCTCGCCGCGACCACGCCCTCCCCGTTCGGGCCGCAGCGCCACGGCCGCCCGATCGAGAAGAGCGGCGGCGAGGGCGACCAGGACAACCCGACGGCGCTGCCCGTCACCCGGATCGACCTCGAAGGGCTCGCCGACCGGATCGTGCCGCTGCCCGTCGAGGCCGCCAGCTACTCCACGCTGCGCGCCGCGAAGGACGGGCTGCTGTGGCTGAGCCACCCGGTGACCGGGGTACTCGGCACCAGCGGACCCACCCCCGACGCCCGGCGGCCCGAGACCGTCCTTGAGCGGTACGACCTGGAGAAGCTGCGCTGCGAGCAACTCGCCTCCGGTGTCGAGGACTTCGCGGTCAGCGGCGACGGCAAGCGGATCGTCATGCAGACCCGGGGCAAGCTGCGTGCCGTACCGTCCGACAGTCATGTCCCGGCCGATGACGACGGCGGCGGCAGCGACGGGGGCGTCACCGTCGATCTCTCCCGGATCCGGCGGATCCTCGAACCGGCCGCCGAATGGCGTCAGATGTACAACGAGGCCGGGCGCATCATGCGGGACAACTACTGGCGTCCCGACATGGGCGGCCTCGACTGGGACGGGGTCCTGGACCGCTACCGTCCGGTGCTGGAGCGGGTCGCCACCCACGACGACCTGATGGACCTGCTCTGGGAGGTGCAGGGGGAGCTCGGCACCTCGCACGCCTATGTGCGGCCGTCCGGCGGATGGGGCGACGACTCGTCCCGGCAGGGGCTGCTCGGTGCGGACATCTCCCGTACGGACGAGGGCAGTTGGCGGATCGACCGGATCCTGCCGTCCGAGACCTCCGACCCGGACGCCCGCTCCCCGCTCGCCGCGCCCGGCGTGGCGGTGCGCGCCGGGGACGCGATCATCGCCGTCGACGGCCATCCGGTCGACCCGGTGACCGGGCCCGGACCGCTGCTCACCGGCTCGGCGGACAAGCCGGTCGAGCTGACCGTCTCGCCGGTCGACGGCGGTAACTCCCGCCATGTCGTCGTCGTACCGGTCGCCGACGAGGAGGCGCTGCGCTACCACGCGTGGGTCGCCGACCGGCGGGCCTACGTGCACGGGCACTCCGGCGGACGCCTCGGCTACCTCCACGTTCCCGACATGGTCGGCTCGGGCTGGGCGCAGCTCCACCGCGACCTGCGGATCGAAGTGGCCCGCGAGGGGCTGGTCGTGGACGTCCGGGAGAACCGGGGCGGCCACACCTCGCAGCTGATCGTGGAGAAGCTCGCCCGCCGTGTCGTCGGCTGGGACCTGCCGCGCGGCAGGCGGCCGTTCAGCTACCCGCAGGACGCACCGCGCGGTCCCGTGGTCGCGGTGGCCAACGAGTTTTCCGGCTCGGACGGCGACATCGTGAACGCCGCGATCAAGGCGCTGGGCATCGGGCCGGTCGTCGGCACCCGGACCTGGGGCGGTGTGGTCGGCATCGACAGCAAGTACCGCCTGGTGGACGGGACGGCGGTCACCCAGCCCAAGTTCGCGTTCTGGTTCGAGGGCTACGGCTGGGGCGTGGAGAACCACGGCGTCGACCCCGATGTCGAGGTCGTGGTGACACCGCAGGACCATGTGGCGGGCCGGGATCCGCAGTTGGACGAGGCGATCCGGATCGCACTGGAGTCGCTGGCCGAGACGCCGGCGAAGCGGGCGCCGGAGCTGCCGGAGGCGTAGGGGAGCGGGCGGAGCGAGGGTGAGGGGGCGGGTGGGGTGCGCCTGCGGCGGGCTGCTTGCCCCCGCCCGCTCCTTCCCGTAACCGGGAGCTCCCGCCCCCGGACCCCCGCTCCTCAAACGCCGGAGGGGCTGGTTCTCGGGCGCTCGGGAAGGGTGGCAGGGGACAACGCCCGCCGCAGACGGCCCGATAGCATGCCGTACAACGATCACCACCACCGTCACCACCTACCGAGGAGCCACCCCATGGCAGGAGAACCGCAGCCCGACTGCCTGTTCTGCAAGATCGTCTCGGGTGAGATCCCGGCAACCATCGTCCGCGAGACCGAGACCACCGTGGCCTTCCGGGACATCAACCCGCAGGCCCCCACGCACGTACTCGTCATCCCCCGCGTCCACCACCCGGACGCCGCCGCGCTCGCCGCCGCCGAGCCGGGCATCGCCGCCGACATACTGCGCGAGGCCGGGCAGGTCGCCGCCGACGAGAAGATCGTGGACACCGGCTACCGGGTCGTCTTCAACACCGGCGCCGGTGCCGGCCAGACCGTTTTCCACGCGCACGCCCACGTCCTGGGCGGCCGCGGACTTCAGTGGCCCCCCGGCTAGAGCGGCCCGCACACCGTGTCCGTACGCGAACTCGTGGTCCTCGGCACCGCCAGCCAGGTCCCGACCAGACACCGCAACCACAACGGCTACCTGCTGCGCTGGGACGGCGAGGGCATCCTCTTCGACCCCGGTGAGGGCACCCAGCGCCAGATGCTGCGGGCCGGTGTCGCCGCGCACGACATCGACCGGATCTGCGTCACGCACTTCCACGGCGACCACTCGCTCGGCCTGGCCGGGGTGATCCAGCGGATCAACCTCGACCAGGTTCCGCACCCGGTCACCGCGCACTACCCGGCGAGCGGGCAGCACTTCTTCGAGCGGCTGCGGTACGCCACCGCCTACCGCGAGTCCGTCGAGCTGACCGAGGCCCCGGTCGCCGCCGACGGGGTGCTCGCCACCACCGACGCGTACACGCTCAGCACCCACCGGCTCTCGCACCCCGTCGAGTCGTACGGCTACCGGCTCGTCGAACCCGACGGGCGTCGCATGCTGCCCGCGAAACTGGCCGAGCACGGCATCGAGGGGCCCGACGTCGGCCGGATCCGGCGCGAGGGAGCCATCGGCGGCGTCACGCTGGACGACGTCTCCGAGCGCAGGCGCGGCCAGCGGTTCGCGTTCATCATGGACACGAGGCTCTGCGACGGCGTGCATGTGCTCGCCGAGGGCTGCGACCTGCTGGTCATCGAGTCGACCTTCCTCGACGAGGACGAACGGCTCGCCACCGACCACGGCCATCTGACCGCCGGACAGGCGGCCCGGGTGGCCCGGGACGCGGGAGTGCGGCACCTCGTGCTGACGCACTTCTCGCAGCGGTACGACGACCCGGCCGTCTTCGAGGCCCAGGCCCGTGCGGCGGGCTTCGAGGGCGAGCTGACCGTCGCCCAGGACCTCAGCCGTATCCCCGTGCCCACCCGGCACCTCTGAGTACACCAGCACCACATCAGCACCACCGTCTGTGAGCGTGAAACACCCGTGCCCCTTCCCAAAGCCGAACTCCACCTGCACATCGAAGGCACCCTCGAACCCGAGCTGGCCTTCGCGCTCGCCGCGCGCAACGGCGTTCAGCTGCCGTACGCGGACACCGAGGAGCTGCGCACCGCCTACCTCTTCGACGACCTGCAGAGCTTCCTCGACCTGTACTACGCGCTGATGGCGGTGTTGCGGACCGAGCAGGACTTCGAGGAGCTCGCCGACGCCTACCTCGCCCGCGCCGCGGCACAGGGCGTCCGGCACGCGGAGATCTTCTTCGACCCGCAGGCGCACACCGCCCGCGGTGTCCCGATCGGCACCGTCGTCGAGGGGCTCGGCCGGGCGCTGGACCGCAGCGAGGAGAAGCACGGCATCTCCACCCAGCTGATCATGTGCTTCCTGCGCGACGAGTCCGCCGAGTCGGCGCTGGAGACGCTTCAGGCGGCGAAGCCGTATCTGCACCGGATCAGCGCGGTCGGCCTGGACTCGGCGGAGGTCGGCCACCCGCCCGTCAAGTTCCGCGAGGTGTACGAGGCGGCCGGGGCGCTCGGGCTGCGCAAGGTCGCCCACGCCGGCGAGGAGGGACCGCCCGAGTACATCCGGGAGGCGCTGGACGTCCTCGGGGTCGAGCGCATCGACCACGGACTGCGCTGCATGGAGGACCCGGAGCTGGTGGAGCGGCTGGTCGCGGACCGGGTGCCGCTCACCCTCTGCCCGCTGTCCAACGTACGGCTGCGCGCCATCGACACCCTGGAGGAGCACCCGCTGCGGGCCATGATGGACGCCGGACTGCTCTGCACGGTGAACTCCGACGACCCCGCCTACTTCGGCGGATACGTCGGGGACACCTTCCACGCCGTCCACGAGGCGCTCGGCCTGGACCGGGAGCGGCTGCGCACCCTGGCCCGCAACTCCTTCGAGGCGGCCTTCCTCGACCACGACGAGGAGCGCAGGGCGCGCTATCTGTCCGAGGTCGAGGCGTACGCGTTCGACTGACCGGCCCCACCCGCCGGGCCGGCCGTCCGGAACGCGGTCCTGACCGGGCGCCTGCGGCGCACCGGCAGACTGATCTCCGTGACGGCCTGCTCGGGAGCGCCCAGCTTGGGCACGGCGCCGGGCACAGCGCCGGTGGTGACGGCGAGCAGCGCGGCCGGGGCGCCGCCCCTGCGGCGCACCGATCCCGGCACCAGCGGACGGCCACCGGTGTGCAGGGCGACGGCCGTGACCGGGGCCGCGACCAGGAGCGTCACGGCGCCCAGGATCAGGCCCATGACCGGGTAGCCGGCCTGCTCGGAGAGCACGCTGCCGAGGACCGGTCCGCAGGCCACCCCGACGGACGAGGCGGAGCCCGCGAGGACCGCCCAGCGGCCGCGTACGTCCAGGGAGGCGGCCAGGCCGATCAGGTACGACAGGACCACGGGGTAGACCGTGTTCCAGAGGATCTCGCCGGTCGCGAACTGGCCGAGGTTCCCGGCCGACGAGCTGAGCACGATGCTCGCCGCGATGATCATGGTGCCCAGGCCGATCGGTACCGCCCGGCCGAGCCTGGCGCCCAGCATCCCGGCGCCCATCACCCCGAGCAGCCCCGCGCCGAGCGCGGCGGCGAACACCGCGCCGATGGTGACCTCGGAGAGCCCGACCCGGTCCACCCCGATCCGGCTGCTGACGCCCCACAGCGCGTTCTGCGCCATCGACCAGACGAGCATGCCGCCTGCGAGCACCAGCCCGGAGCGGCGGTGCGGAAGCCGGCCGGCGACCGGGGCGGCCGGACCGGACGGCGTGACACCGCCGAGCCGCGCCGTGGCGGGCCAGACGAGCAGGGCGACCACGGCGATCGAGGCGAACGGCAGCCGGTGGCCGCCGCCGAGGTGCGGGATCGACAGATACAGGGCGCCCGCCGTCGCGGAGACGCTGAGCAGCCCGAGCGACGAGGTGCGGTGCGGATCGCGCTGGGCGGCGATGCCCGCGGCGGCCACCGCGGTCGCCGTGCCGGAGCCGAAGCCGCCGATCATCGCGCCCATGACCACCAGCGGCACCGACCCGGCCAGGGCGGCGCAGCCGTAGCCCACCATGGCCAGCACCAGCCCGATCCGGGCCGGTCGCCGCGGGCCGTAGGTCTCGACCCGGCCCGCCAGCGCGAACCCGGCGGTCGCCGAACTCACCAGCAGGGCACTGCCGACCAGGCCGGCCTGCGCCGTACTGAGGCCCAGATAGACGGAGAGCCGCCCGACGATGGTGGGGAGCAGATAGGCGGCGAGGTAACCGGCGGTGAACACGGCGACCAGGGGCCACGCGGCGCGAGGGCGCGAGGACATGGGCGTTCCTGAGGACATGCCTGAGGCGGCAGGGAAGGCAGGGGAGGGCAATGCGGGAAATACGGGGAATTCGGGCCACTCTTCGGTAACTGTCACCGACTGGGCTCGCGGGCCAATTTGTATCAACTGCGGCCAGTCGACCGAAAGCTGCCCCAGTGTGATCTGGGTCACATGTGTGTTTACCCTCCGGAAGCCCGGGTAGCAGCGCATGTTTATGCAGGTCGAAGCCCACATGTGAGGCGCCCGGACGAGCCCTTCGCGGCCGGCGGCGCGCACCCTCCGGTTACGGCGGCGCATCGGGCACACTGGCCAGATCTGCCACGACCGGGGAGTGCAAGGTGAGCACGGACATTCCAGCGGACATTCCGGGTATCGACCCACTGGACGGGCTGCGCGCCCCGCAGGACCCGGACTGCGACGTCTTCCTCACCGGCACGGTCTTCCTCGACATCGTCTTCACCGGCCTGGACAGCGCCCCGGTGCGCGGCACCGAGTCCTGGGCACGCGGCATGGGCTCCAGCCCCGGCGGGGTCGCCAACATGGCGACCGCCCTGGCGAGACTGGGGCTGCACACCTCGCTGGCCGCCGCGTTCGGCGACGACCACTACGGGGAGTACTGCTGGGACGCCCTCGAACAGGGCGAGGGCATCGACCTGTCCATGTCGCACACCGTCCCCGGCTGGCACTCGCCGGTGACCGTCTCGATGGCGTACGAGGGCGAGCGGACGATGGTCTCGCACGGCCACGAGGCCCCCGGCCCCGCGGTCCCCGCCGGGGAAGCCGCGTTCCCGTGCTGCCCGCCCCGCGCCCGTGCCGCCGTCGCCTCGCTCGCCCCCGGCCGCAGCGAGCCCTGGGTCGCCACCGCGGCCCGCAACGGCGCCCGGATCTTCGCCGACGTCGGCTGGGACGACACCGGCCGCTGGGACCTGGACGCCCTCACCGACCTGGAGCACTGCCAGGCCTTCCTGCCCAACGCCGAGGAGGCGATGCGCTACACCCGCACCGACTGCCCGCGCGCCGCCGCCCACGCCCTGGCCGAGCGCGTGCCGCTCGCCGTGGTCACACTCGGCGCGGAGGGCGCCTACGCGGTGGACTCGGCGACCGGGGCGAGCGCCGAGGTGCCCGCGATCGAGGTCGAGGCGCTCGACCCGACCGGCGCGGGCGACGTCTTCGTCGCCGGTTTCGTCACCGGGACCCTGGCGGACTGGCCGCTGGCCGACCGGCTGGCCTTCGCCGGGCTGACCGCGGCACTCTCCGTCCAGGAGTTCGGCGGATCGCTCTCGGCGCCCGGCTGGGCGGAGATCGCCGCCTGGTGGCAGCAGATCCGCACCTTCGCCGACCAGGACCCCGCCGCGCTCCAGCGGTACGCCTTCCTGGACGAGCTGCTGCCCGCCGCCGCCCGGCCCTGGCCGCTGCGCCGGGCGGTCCCCACGATCGGTTTCCGCCACCCCGCCTGACCGGCGGGCGCGCCCGCCGCTTCGCGAGCCAGTGCGAAAAAGCCCTCGGTGTTGTCGGTGCGGAGTCGTAGGCTTGGTAATCCGAGAGGTTGTCGATCGGCGAGAACCTTGCAACGGGAGGAATGTGCAGGCCACAGAGCCGGCCCATGACTCAGACACCCACAGCCCAGACCCCTGCGCCGAGGCAGGCGCGAGCCCACTTCACCGTCCCCGCCAACCATCCGATGGTGACCGTTCTGGGCTCCGGTGACGCCTTGTTGCGCGTGATCGAGACGGCCTTCCCGGCGGCCGACATCCACGTCCGGGGAAACGAGGTCAGCGCCGCCGGTGACGCGGCGGAAGTCGCGCTGATCCAGCGCCTGTTCGACCAGATGATGCTGGTGCTCCGCACCGGTCAGCCGATGACGGAGGACGCAGTGGAACGCTCGATCGCCATGCTCAGGGCGAGCGAGAGCGGCGAGGGGGACGGCCAGGAGACCCCGGCCGAGGTGCTCACCCAGAACATCCTCTCCAGCCGCGGTCGCACGATCCGCCCCAAGACGCTCAACCAGAAGCGGTACGTCGACGCGATCGACAAGCACACGATCGTGTTCGGCATCGGCCCCGCCGGTACCGGCAAGACCTATCTCGCCATGGCGAAGGCGGTCCAGGCCCTGCAGTCCAAGCAGGTCAACCGGATCATCCTGACCCGGCCCGCCGTCGAGGCGGGCGAGCGCCTCGGCTTCCTGCCCGGCACGCTCTACGAGAAGATCGACCCGTACCTGCGCCCGCTCTACGACGCGCTGCACGACATGCTCGACCCCGACTCGATCCCGCGGCTGATGGCGGCAGGCACGATCGAGGTGGCGCCGCTGGCATACATGCGGGGTCGCACGCTGAATGACGCGTTCATCATTCTCGACGAGGCGCAGAACACCAGCGCCGAGCAGATGAAGATGTTCCTGACCCGGCTCGGCTTCGACTCGAAGATCGTCATCACCGGTGACGTCACCCAGGTCGACCTGCCGAACGGCACCAAGAGCGGTCTGCGCCAGGTCCAGGAGATCCTGGACGGCGTCGAGGACGTGCACTTCTCCCGGCTCACCTCCCAGGATGTCGTCCGGCACAAGCTCGTCGGCCGTATCGTCGACGCGTACGAGAAGTACGACAACCGAGACAGCCACCGACGGAAGCAGTAGCAGCGCACCATGTCGATCGACGTCAACAACGAGTCCGGAACCGAGGTCGACGAGCAGGCGATCCTCGACATCGCCCGCTACGCGCTCGCGCGGATGCGGATCCACCCGCTCTCCGAGCTCTCGGTGATCGTGGTGGACACCGACGCCATGGAACAGCTCCACATCCAGTGGATGGACCTTCCGGGCCCGACCGATGTCATGTCCTTCCCGATGGACGAGCTGCGTCCGCCGGCCAAGGACGACGAGGAGCCCCCGCAGGGGCTCCTCGGTGACATCGTGCTCTGCCCGGAGGTCGCCAAGAAGCAGGGCGAGGACGCGGAGACCGGGCACTCCATGGACGAGGAGCTCCAGCTCCTCACGGTTCACGGAGTGCTGCACCTCCTCGGGTACGACCACGAGGAGCCGGACGAGAAGGCCGAGATGTTCGGCCTCCAGGCCGCGATCGTCGACGGCTGGCGCGCCGAGCACGGCCTGACCGGCCCGTCGCCCGCCCCCACCGTCTCGTGAGCGTTCCTCTCGTCCTGGGGGCCGTCCTGCTGGTCGTCGTCGGCTGGCTGGCGGCCTGCGCGGAGGCGGGCATCGCCCGGGTCTCCAGCTTCCGGGCCGCCGAGGCGGTCCGCTCCGGGCGGCGCGGCAGCGGGAAGCTGGAACAGGTCGCGGCGGACCCGACCCGCTACCTCAACGTCGCCCTGCTGGTGCGGGTCGCCTGCGAGATGTCGGCGGCCGTGCTCGTCACGTACGCCTGCCTGAAGGAACTCCCGGAGACCTGGGAGGCGCTGGCCGTCGCCATGGGCGTGATGGTCCTCGTCTCCTACGTCGCCATCGGCGTCTCGCCGCGCACCATCGGCCGCCAGCACCCGCTGAACACCGCCACCGCCGCGGCGTACGTCCTGCTGCCGCTGGCCAGGGTCATGGGCCCGATCCCGCAGCTGCTGATCCTCATCGGCAACGCGCTGACCCCGGGCAAGGGGTTCCGCAAGGGCCCGTTCGCCAGTGAGGCCGAACTGCGCGCGATGGTCGACCTCGCCGAGGCGGAGTCGCTGATCGAGGACGAGGAGCGCCGCATGGTGCACTCCGTCTTCGAGCTCGGTGACACGCTCGTGCGCGAAGTCATGGTGCCGCGTACGGACCTGGTCTGCATCGAGCGCTACAAGACGATCCGGCAGGCGCTGACCCTGGCGCTGCGCTCCGGCTTCTCGCGGATCCCGGTCACCGGGGAGAACGAGGACGACATCGTCGGCATCGTGTATCTCAAGGACCTGGTCCGCAAGACCCACATCAACCGCGAGTCGGAGGCCGATCTGGTCTCCACCGCGATGCGGCCGGCGTCCTTCGTGCCCGACACCAAGAACGCCGGCGACCTGCTGCGCGAGATGCAGCAGGAACGCAGCCACGTCGCCGTCGTGATCGACGAGTACGGCGGCACGGCGGGCATCGTCACCATCGAGGACATCCTCGAAGAGATCGTCGGCGAGATCACCGACGAGTACGACCGCGAACTCCCGCCCGTCCAGGAGCTGGGGAACGACTGCTTCCGGGTGACCGCGCGCCTCGACATCGGCGACCTCGGGGAGCTGTTCGGCCTCGACGAGTACGACGACGAGGACGTGGAGACCGTCGGCGGACTGCTGGCCAAGGCGCTGGGAAGGGTTCCGATCGCCGGGGCCTCGGCCGTCGTCGACCTGCCGGACGGCCGCCGGCTGCGGCTGACCGCGGAGTCCCCGGCGGGCCGCCGCAACAAGATCGTCACGGTGCTGGTGGAGCCCGTGGCGTCACCGGAGGGGGACGAGGGATGACGCCGGAGCGGCTGCGGGCGTTCTGCCTGGAGTTCAGCGCGAGCGCCGAGGAGTTCCCGTTCGGCCCCGGGACCTCCGTCTTCAAGGTGCTCGGCAAGATGTTCGCGCTCAGCGCGCTGGACGCACGGCCGCTGACGGTGAACCTGAAGTGCGATCCGGACGAGGCGGTGCGGCTGCGGGAGAAGTACGACGCGGTGGTGCCGGGCTGGCACATGAACAAACGGCACTGGAACACGGTGACGGTGTCCGGGGTGCCGGACCGGGTGCTCCGCGAGCTGATCGAGGACTCCTACGACCTCGTGGTGGCGGGGCTGCCGAAGGCCGACCGGCTGCGGCTCGACCGGCCGTAGGCGGTGCGCGTGCCCGTGCGCCCGGTTCGTATGCTCGGCACATGACTGAGAGCACCGACCTCGGCCCCGAGGACCGCAAGATCGTCACGCTGGCGCGCAGCGCCCGCGCCCGCAACGGTGTGCCGGAGGGCGCGGCCGTACGGGACGAGACCGGACGCACGTATGTCGCGGGCACCGTCCGGCTGGAGTCGCTGAAGCTCAGCGCGCTGCAGACGGCCGTGGCGATGGCCGTGGCCAGCGGAGCCACCTCGCTGGAGGCGGCCGCGGTCGTCTCCGAGGCCGAGACCCCCTCGGACGAGGACCGCGCCGCGGTACGGGACCTGGGCGGCCCGGACACCCCCGTCCTGCTCGCCGGGCCCGACGGCACCCTGCGGATCAGCGTGACGGCCGGCTGACGACGGATGCGGTCGGGACCCCTCCGGCACAGGGATCTTGACAGCATCTGATGGGCCATCAGTCGGTGCGTTTCGCTGCCATTGACTTCTTTTCGGCCGGAGCCGTCAATGGGCCCCCGTCGGCGCGGAGAGCCGCTGCGCCGCATCCGCAGGAGGGGGCTCCATGCGTCCGACCGACCGAAGAATCAGCATGCGAAGATCCGGCGCCCGGGGGCGGCCCGGACACCGCCGCCGCTGGGCCGCCGCGCTGGGCGTGGGCGCGCTCGTCGTGGCCGGGGGAGGGGTGCTCGCGGGACCCGCGCAGGCCACGGTCACCGCCTCGGTGCCGGTGGACTTCCCCACCCACTGCATCCCGCCGGCCATCGCGGGCATCCCGCCGATCGACGGGACGACGAAGGCCTCGATCACCGTCGACAACGCCGCCCCGAAGGTGGGCGAGACGGTCACCGTCACGTACACCGTCGTCGAGGCCGCCGCGAGCAACCCGGTCGATCTGGCACTGCCCGCCGACATCATGACGCCGACCGGCAAGGTCACCGTCGGCGGTGCGCAGAGCGCGAGCGTCACCGTCGCGGGCCCGAAGAAGAACGACCCGGTACCCGGCAAGGGCACCTTCCCGTCGTTCTCGATGACCGGCACCTTCACGGTCACCGCACCGGGCTCGATCACCCTGTCGCCCGGCGACTACAACATCCACACCAGCTACATCATGGAGCTGGACACCCCCTGCACGGTGACGGACCCGCCCGCCCCCGTCTCCGAGACGATCATCGCGACGGACGACGGCGGCCAGGTCAACGAGCGTGCCATCCAGCTCGGGGCCGCTTCCGGCAAGGCCGGCGACGAGGTCACCGTCACCGGCTCGAAGTTCACCCCGGGCGCGGACATCACCCTCGCCGGCCGGGCCGGTGACACCCAGACCGCCGACACGGCCACGGTGAAGGCGGACGGATCCGGCGGCTTCAGCGGCCGGCTCACCGTCGACGACCCGGCGACCACCGGCATCGTCGCCTACGAGGGCGGCAGCTGGGACCCGGCCAAGGGGGCGGGCCCGCGGGCCTACACCGTCACCGGTGGCGGCGGCGAGACCCCCGACGGCAGCCAGAAGCTCAACACCTCCATCCAGGCGGGCACGCTCTCCATGCTCCAGGCCGGGGACACCGTCGAGATGTCGGCGGTCGACTTCGGCCGCGGCGGCGCCTCCCGCGGCTCCTTGCAGACGGTGACGGTCGAGGACTTCCGCGGCGGCCCCGCGGGCTGGTCCCTGACCGGCAAGGTCACCGACTTCACGGGCCCCGGCGGCGCGACGATCGGTGCCTCCGCACTTTCCTGGACCCCGGTCTGCGCGACGAAGCCCGGCAGCCCGAGCACCTGCGCGGCGGGTTCCGCGGGACCGGTCGGCAGCGCGGGCGCCACGCTGGCGTCCACGCCGAACGGGACCTTCACCGGCGGCGAGTTCACCGTCGACGCCCGGCTCGCGCTGAACGTACCGGCGTACACCGCCCCCGGCGCGTACTCCGGCGTGCTCACCCTCACCCTCACGTGACCTGGGGTCTTTCGTTCGGATCAGGCCGGCCCCCGCGAGCCCGGCATGATCCGGACGAGAGGCCCGAGTGCTCCCGAGCAACCGGCGATCCGGGCGCGCACCCGCCCGGACCGTCCGTCCCGACCACCACCCGGGGGTTCCGAACCGTGCGCCACATCCACGTACTGCTCCTGGCCGGCATCCTCCTGCTGATCGGCGCGCCCGCGGCCGACGCCGCGGACAACGGCAGCTGGTCGGTCTTCCCGGCCACCGCACGGGCCGGCCAGCGCCCGTACTTCTACCTCTCGGCCGACCCCGGCGCCACGCTCCACGACAAGGTCACCGTCACCAACAAGACGGACCGGCCGCAGAGCTTTCGGCTGTACGCCGCCGACGCCTACAACACCGCCCGCGACGGCGGCTTCGCCGTCCGCACCCGCGACGAGAAGCAGACATCGGTCGGCGCCTGGACGACGACCGGCCGCGACCGGGTCACCGTGGAGCCGCACGGCTCGGTCACCGTCCCGGTCACCATCGCCGTGCCCGAGAACGCCGAACCCGGCGACCACCCCGGCGCGCTCGTCGCACTGGACGAGCACGTCGACCCCGCCGACGCCGGTGCCGTCGCCGTCGGCATCCAGAAGGCGGTCGGCGCCCGGATCTATCTCCGGGTCAACGGCCCGACCGTGCCCGCGCTCTCCGTGGACGACATCCGGGTCGAGCACACCCAGCCCCTGGTCCCCGGGACCGGGAAGAGCCGGGCCGTGATCTCGTACACACTCCACAACCGGGGCAACGTCACCCTCAGCCCCAAGGTCGCCCTCAAGGCCGAGGGCCTCTTCGGCCGCACCCTGCTCGCCCGCGACCTGAAGAAGATCCCCTCCGAGCTGCTGCCCCGCCAGCAGGTCCGGCTGACCGAGCGGTGGGCCAGCGCGCCCCAGCTGGAATGGGGCGAGATCCGGCTGACCGCGAGCGCCCGCGAGACCCGCGAGTCCGCCACCGCCTCGTACTTCGCGCTGCCCTGGCTGGTCGCCGGGATCCTGCTGGTGATCGTCGGCGGGGGCACGGGGATGTGGATACGGGCCCGCCGGGGCCGTACCCGCACCGCCTGAGACGACATCCGACAGGCCCCGCCGCGGCCCTTGGTGCGGCGGGGCCGCCGGGATCGGGGACAATGGGCGCCATGAGCGTTCGACCTGACACAGATGCCGCCGCGCAGCAGGCCGCGGGCAAAGCCCCCCACCGGGCCGGTTTCGCCTGCTTCGTGGGCCGCCCCAACGCGGGCAAGTCCACCCTCACGAACGCTCTGGTCGGCCAGAAGGTGGCGATCACCTCCAACCGGCCGCAGACCACCCGGCACACCGTGCGCGGCATCGTGCACCGCGACGACGCGCAGCTGATCCTGGTCGACACCCCCGGCCTCCACAAGCCGCGCACGCTGCTGGGCGAGCGGCTCAACGACGTCGTACGGACCACCTGGGCCGAGGTCGACGTCATCGGCTTCTGCCTGCCGGCCGACCAGAAGCTCGGCCCCGGCGACAAGTACATCGTCAAGGAACTCGCGGGCATCAAGAAGACCCCGAAGATCGCCATCATCACCAAGACCGACCTGGTCGACTCCAAGCAGCTCGCCGAACAGCTGCTGGCCGTCTCCCGCCTCGGCGAGGAGCTCGGCTTCGAGTGGGCGGAGATCATCCCGGTCTCCGCGGTCAAGGACACCCAGGTCGGTCTGCTGGGCGACCTGATCGCCCCGCTGCTCCCGGAGAGCCCGCCGCTCTACCCGGAGGGCGACCTCACCGACGAGCCCGAGATGGTCATGGTCGCGGAGCTGATCCGCGAGGCCGCGCTCGAAGGCGTACGGGACGAGCTGCCGCACTCCATCGCGGTCGTCGTCGAGGAGATGCTGCCGCGCGAGGGCCGCCCGGCGGACAAGCCGCTGCTCGACATCCACGCCAACGTCTACATCGAGCGCCCGAGCCAGAAGGGCATCATCATCGGCCCGAAGGGCAAGCGGCTGAAGGACGTCGGCACCAAGTCCCGCAAGCACATCGAGGCACTGCTCGGCACGCCGGTCTTCCTGGACCTCCATGTGAAGGTCGCGAAGGACTGGCAGCGCGACCCCAAGCAGCTGCGCAAGCTGGGGTTCTGAGCCGAGCTACCGGAAAACCGGTCTCACGCGCCCTCCTTCAGGACGCGTGAGACCAGTGCCCGCTGGGCGTCGGTCAGCTTCGGGTCCGCGCAGTGGACCGTCCGGTCGCCGACCGTGATCGCATACCGGAAGCCGTCCGGCACACCGCCGGGCGGGGTGTCGTGGCCCGCGGCGAGCGCCGTCTCGGCCAGCGCCTCCCACTCCGGCGCGTCGGCCAGCCCGGCGGTGTCGACCTCGCGGCGGCGTGCGATGCCGGCGAAGCCGCCGGTCCTGCTGACCTGGATCCGCATGTGATGTCCTCCAACGCCGGGCGGGCCGGGCAAGGGGCCGGAACCGCGTTATGCGGTCGGTACGCCCACTTCCGACCACGCCTTCAGGACGGCCTCGGCCTCGTCGCCCTCGCCGAAGCGGCTGCGGGCGGCGGCGACCGTCAGCCTGGCGAAGTCCGCGAAGTCCGCGTCCACGGCCAGTTGACCACCTGTGAGCACATCGAACCAGAGTTGGCCGGCCCGCTCCCACGCATTGCCGCCGAGCGCCGTCGCCAGCAGATAGAACGCGCGGTTCGGAATGCCCGAGTTGAGGTGCACCCCGCCGTTGTCCTCGCTGGTGTGGACGTAGTCCTCCATCTTCGCGGGCTGCGGGTCCCTGCCCAGCACGTCGTCGTCGTACGCCGTGCCCGGCGCCTTCATCGAGCGCAGCGCGACGCCCTGGACGCGGGGCGCGAGCAGCCCGGCGCCGATCAGCCAGTCCGCCTGGTCGGCGCTCTGGCCCAGCGAGTACTGCTTGACCAGGGAGCCGAAGACGTCGGACATGGATTCGTTGAGCGCGCCGGACTGGCCGTAGTAGCTCAGATTGGCGGTGTACTGGGTCAGGCCGTGGGTCAGCTCGTGGCCGATCACGTCGATGGCGACGGTGAAGTCCAGGAAGATCTCGCCGTCCCCGTCGCCGAAGACCATCTGCTCGCCGTCGAAGAAGGCGTTGTTGTACTTCTCGTCGTAGTGCACGGAACCGATCAGCGGCAGTCCGTTGCCGTCGATCGAACGGCGGCCGTACGCCTTGAGCAGCAGCTCGAAGGTGGCGCCGAGGCCCGCGTACGCGCGATTGACGCTCGCGTCCTTCGTCGGCTCCTGGCCCTCGGCACGGACCTTGGTGCCGGGCAGCTGCGTGCCGTTGCGGCAGTCGTACAGCACGCGCTCGGGCTTGTCGGACACCTCCCCGTCGGACGCGGGGGCGACGGGCACGGTGACGACCGTGGCCATCTGGCGGCGGGTGCGGCGGGCCGCGTCGCCCTCCAGGGTGCGACGGGCGGGGCCGGCGAGATCGGGGTTGTCGGACTGCGACAGCTTGTCGAGGACCTGGGGCGGCACGATCGTGCAGAAGACGGGGCGGAACCCGTGCGGTGACTGAGGCTGCATACACCCGACTGTGGCAGCAGGTAACCGCGTTGTCACTGGTTGCGATCAGGATTGACGAAATGGAGTGATCGATCACGGTTGGGTGTTTCGTGCGCCCGGTCCCGCATACTGATACGGGACCGACGCATCAGGCGCCTCTCGGTTAGTCTCGTCGCATCATGCGTTTCGGGCTGCTTCTTCTTAGCTGCCGCGGCGAGGGCCTGTAGTCGTAGGCCGACCCCCTCCCCGCGGAGTCTGGTGTTGCAGCGACACAGTCGGCCGTCCCACCTGGTTGGACCCCGAGGAGCCGTACGCCATGACCGCCGCAAATCCCGCTCAGTCCCCCGCTGGAACCGCTGTCGGCCGTCCGACGCCGATCACCAACGCGACTCAGCTGCAGAAGCCGTCCGGGATGCCGATCCACAAGTACGGCAGCTACGAGGCCGTCGAGATTCCCGACCGCACCTGGCCGGACAACCGGATCACGGTCGCGCCCCGCTGGCTCTCCACCGACCTGCGCGACGGCAACCAGGCCCTGATCGACCCGATGTCCCCGGCCCGCAAGCGCGAGATGTTCGATCTGCTCGTACGCATGGGCTACAAGGAGATCGAGGTCGGCTTCCCGTCCTCCGGCGAGACCGACTTCGCGTTCGTCCGCTCCATCATCGAAGAGGGCGCGATCCCCGAGGACGTGACGATCTCCGTCCTGACGCAGGCCCGCGAGGACCTGATCGAGCGGACCGTCGAGTCCATCGTCGGCGCCCACCGCGCCACCGTGCACCTGTACAACGCGACGGCGCCCACGTTCCGCCGGGTCGTCTTCCGCGGCTCCAAGGACGACATCAAGCAGATCGCCGTGGACGGCACCCGGCTGGTCATGGAGTACGCGGAGAAGCTGCTGGGCCCGGAGACGACCTTCGGCTACCAGTACAGCCCCGAGATCTTCACCGACACCGAGCTGGACTTCGCCCTGGAGGTCTGCGAGGCGGTCTGCGACGTCTGGCAGCCGGAGGAGGGACGCGAGATCATCCTCAACCTGCCCGCCACCGTGGAGCGTTCGACGCCGTCCACGCACGCGGACCGGTTCGAGTGGATGTCGCGCAACCTGTCGCGCCGCGAGTTCATCTGCCTGTCGGTCCACCCGCACAACGACCGCGGCACCGCCGTCGCCGCCGCCGAGCTGGCCGTCATGGCCGGTGCGGACCGGATCGAGGGCTGCCTGTTCGGCCAGGGCGAGCGCACCGGCAACGTCGACCTGGTCACCCTGGGCATGAACCTGTTCTCGCAGGGCGTCGACCCGCAGATCGACTTCTCGCAGATCGACGAGATCCGCCGCACCAGCGAGTACTGCAACCAGATGGAGGTCCACCCGCGCCACCCCTACGCGGGCGACCTGGTCTACACCGCCTTCTCCGGCTCCCACCAGGACGCCATCAAGAAGGGCTTCGACGCCATGGAGGCCGACGCGGCCGCCCAGGGCAGGACGGTCGACGACATCGAGTGGGCGGTGCCGTACCTGCCGATCGACCCGAAGGACGTCGGCCGCAGCTACGAGGCCGTCATCCGGGTCAACTCGCAGTCCGGCAAGGGCGGAATCGCCTATGTCCTGAAGAACGACCACAAGCTGGACCTGCCGCGCCGGATGCAGATCGAATTCTCCCGGATCATTCAGGCCAAGACGGATGCCGAGGGCGGCGAGGTCACGCCGACGCAGATCTGGTCCACGTTCCGCGACGAGTACCTGCCCAGCCCGGAGAACGCCTGGGGCCGCGTACAGATCCGCACCGGCCAGACCACGACCGGCTCCGACGGCAAGGACACGATCACCGTCGAGGCGACCGTGGACGGCGCGGACACCGTGCTGACCGGCACCGGCAACGGACCGATCTCCGCGTTCTTCGAAGCGCTGCAGGCCATCGGCATCGACGCCCGGCTGCTGGACTACACCGAGCACACCATGAGCGAGGGCGCCAGCTCCCAGGCCGCCTCGTACATCGAGTGCGCGATCGACGGAAAGGTCCTGTGGGGCATCGGCATCGACGCCAACACCACCCGGGCCTCGCTGAAGGCGGTCGTCTCCGCGGTCAACCGCGCCACCCGCTGATCCGGCGCCCGCGAGGGCGCACGGCCGCACGGCCGAAAACCCCGTCCACCCGCTTCCGGGGGGCGGGGTTCGGCCATCTCCGGGCGGTTGTGACGGGCGAGGTACTGACGCCACATCACGACTGTGGTTAACATCACGTCCACACGGCAATGTTGCCGGAGCGTTACGGAGGTGTGCGACGTGCGGTCAGCCCTGGGACAACGCGCCATGAAGCTGCGTATCTGCGGCATCCGCACCGTCTGGGACCCCGTCGGCGACGGGGAGTTCTTCTGCCCCGGCTGCGGCGGCGACCGCAACTACCGCAGGCTCACCGGCCGTCGGCGCTTCGCGGTGCTCGGCGTGCCGATGCTGCGGCGCGGCACCGTCGGCCCGGTCGTCGAATGCGCCGCCTGCCGCGAGCACTTCGGCACCGACGCGCTCGACCACCCCACCACCACCCGGCTCTCCGCCATGCTCCGGGACGCCGTCCACACCGTCGCGCTCGGCGTCCTCGCGGCCGGCGGCACCACTTCCCGCACGGTGCTGGAGACCGCGGCCACCATCGTGCGCGGCGCCGGGTTCGACGACTGCACCGAGGACCAGCTCTGCACCGTCGTCGAGGTCCTCGCCGCCGACACCGGCCACGGCTCCGCGTTCGACCCCGCGGCCGAGGCCTGCGGAGCGGCCCTCGCCATCGAGCTGCACGAGGCGCTGGAACCCCTCGGCCCGCACCTCGCCCCCGCCGGACGCGAATCGATTCTGCTCCAGGGCGCCAGGATCGCGCTCGCCGACGGCCCGTACGGGCAGGCCGAGCGCGAGGTGCTGACCACGGTCGGCGGCGCGCTCCAGCTCTGCGCCCAGGACACGGCCCGGCTGCTCGCCGAGGCGGCGCGCACGCCTTCCTGACCCGCCCCGGCCCCGCCCGCCCTCCCCGTACCGGACAATGGACGCATGAGCTTGTTCCGGGACGACGGCGTGGTGCTGCGCACGCAGAAGCTGGGCGAGGCCGACCGGATCATCACGATCCTGACCCGCGGCCACGGCCGGGTGCGCGCCGTCGCGCGCGGGGTGCGCCGCACGAAGTCCAAGTTCGGGGCCCGGCTGGAACCCTTCTCCCACGTCGACGTGCAGTTCTTCGCCCGGGGCAGCGAGCTGATCGGCCGCGGGCTGCCGCTCTGCACCCAGAGCGAGACGATCGCTCCGTACGGTGGCGGCATCGTCACCGACTACGCCCGCTACACCGCCGGCACCGCGATGCTGGAGACCGCCGAGCGGTTCACCGACCACGAGGGCGAGCCCGCGGTCCAGCAGTACCTGCTGCTCGTCGGCGGGCTGCGCACCCTCGCCCGCGGCGAACACGAGCCGCATCTCATCCTCGACGCGTTCCTGCTGCGCTCGCTGGCCGTCAACGGCTACGCACCCAGCTTCGAGGACTGCGCCAAGTGCGGAATGTCCGGACCGAACCGGTTCTTCTCGGTCGCGGCGGGCGGCGTCATATGCGGCGACTGCCGGGTGCCCGGCAGCGTCGTACCCTCGGCTGAGGCCGTCACACTGCTGAGCGCACTGCTCAGCGGCGACTGGGAGACGGCGGACGCGTGCGAGGCGCGTCATGTCAGGGAGGGGAGCGGACTGGTGTCCGCCTATCTGCACTGGCATCTGGAGCGCGGGCTGCGCTCACTGCGGTACGTAGAGAAGTGACACAGGCAGATCAGGCACAGGGAGCGAGACAGTTCATGGCAGTACGCGGGATGCTCGGCGGCCGTAACCGGCGCGACTACAAGACCCCGGAGCCGCACCCCTCCGGTGCCACGCCCCCGAAGATCCCCGGCGAGCTGGTGCCCAAGCACGTGGCCGTCGTGATGGACGGCAACGGCCGCTGGGCCAAGGAGCGCGGCCTTCCGCGCACCGAGGGCCACAAGGTCGGCGAGGGCGTCGTCATGGACGTCCTCAAGGGCTGCATCGAGATGGGCGTGAAGAACCTCTCGCTGTACGCGTTCTCCACCGAGAACTGGAAGCGGTCCCCGGAGGAGGTGAAGTTCCTGATGAACTTCAACCGGGACGTGATCCGCCGCCGCCGCGACGAGATGGACGAACTGGGCATCCGCATCCGCTGGGTGGGCCGCATGCCCAAGCTGTGGAAGTCCGTCGTCCAGGAGCTCCAGGTCGCCCAGGAGCAGACCAAGGACAACGACAGGATGACGCTGTACTTCTGCGTCAACTACGGCGGCCGGGCCGAGATCGCGGACGCCGCGCAGCGGATCGCCCAGGACGTCGCGGCCGGGAAGCTCGACCCGTCGAAGGTCAACGAGAAGACCTTCGCGAAGTACATCTACTACCCGGACATGCCGGACGTGGACCTCTTCGTCCGCCCCAGCGGCGAGCAGCGCACGTCCAACTACCTGATCTGGCAGAGCGCCTACGCCGAGATGGTCTTCCAGGACGTGCTCTGGCCGGACTTCGACCGCCGTGACCTGTGGCGGGCCTGTCTGGAATTCGCCCAGCGGGACCGGCGCTTCGGCGGCGCGGTGGAGGCGGGTACCGCGGAGCCGGCCATCTGACCCTGCCGTTACGATTCCGCCCCATGACAACTCAGGGGCGGGAACTGGAAGGGGCCGTGGTCGAGCTGGAGTACCAGCCGACCACGGCCGATTTCGCGGAGGCGCTGAACGCCCGCGCGAAGATCAGCAGGAGTGGCCGAATGCAGCGCAAGCTGCTGATCCTGATGCCGGCGCTGGCCGTGCTGATGGGCATCACGATCGCGAGCGGCCGGCACGGCCCGGGGGCGCCCGTCTGGGTGGGGCTCGTCTTCGTGATGCTGGCCGTGATCCTGACGCCCTGGCTCCAGGCCCGGCAGCTGTACCGGTTCGCCGTGCGCCAGGGCACCTGCCGCACGGTGGTGCGCGAGACCGGCATAGAGGTGGCCACGGACCACAGCACCATGACCGTCCGCTGGCCGATGGTGCCCCGCTACCGGGAGACGCCGCAGCTCTTCGTGCTGTTCAGCGGCGACAAGCAGGCCACCGGGATCACCATGCTGCCCAAGCGTGCCGTGCGTGGGCAGGAAGAGCTCGACCGGTTGCGGAGCGTGCTCGACCGCAACGTACGAAGGCTCTGAGACGGGCGAGGGCCCGGGGGCGGCGCCCCCGGGCCCTCACTTCGCCCGGGGGCGCCGCCCCCAGGCCCTCACTTCGTCACTTCTTCGGGTCCGCGCACTCCGCGCAGGTGCCGAAGATCTCCACCGTATGGGCGACGTTCACATACCCGTGCTGGGCGGCGATCGTCTCCGCCCACTGCTCCACCGCGGGCCCCTCGACCTCCACGGCCTTGCCGCACATCCGGCACACCAGGTGGTGATGGTGGTCGCCGGTCGAGCAGCGCCGGTACACGGACTCGCCGTCCGTGGTGCGCAGCACGTCGACCTCGCCGGCGTCGGCCAGGGACTGGAGGGTGCGGTAGACGGTGGTGAGCCCGACCGAGTCGCCGCGGTGCTTGAGCACGTCGTGCAGCTCCTGGGCGCTGCGGAACTCGTCCACCTCGTCGAGCGCCGCCGCCACCGCCGCCCGCTGCCGGGTCGACCGGCCGCGTACCGGAGCCGCGTTCGTTCCACTGATCGGCGCCGTCGCCACAGCAGCCTCCTCGTGTCGCCCGTACTTGTGTCGGGCCATTGTGCCAGCCCGTCCGGGCGTCACGGTCAGACCCGGAGCTCGTCCGGGGCCGGACGGGTGGCCGGTACTTCCAGGGTGCACTCCTCGGAGGCCGCTTCGCTCCGGCGGGCGCGGCTTCTGGCCAGCGGGGCCGCCAGCAGGGTCAGGGCGACGAAGACCGCGATGGCCAGCAGCACGATCGTCGCGCCGGGCGGGACGTCCTGGTAGTACGAGGTGACGGTGCCGGCCAGGGTCACCGCCGTACCGATGACGACCGACAGCACGAACGTCACCTTGAAGGACCGGGAGATCTGCTGCGCGGCCGCGACCGGCACCACCATCAGGGCGCTGACCAGCAGCAGCCCGACGACCCGCATCGCGACGGTGACGGTCACCGCCGCCGTCACGGCGACCAGCAGGTTCAGCGCGCGCACCGGCAGCCCGGTGACCCGGGCGAACTCCTCGTCCTGGCTGACCGCGAACAGCTGGCGGCGCAGCCCCAGCGTCACCAGCAGCACGAAGGCGGCCAGCACGCAGATCGAGGTGATGTCCTCGGAGGAGACCGTGGACAGGGAGCCGAAGAGGTACGAGGTGAGGTTGGCGTTGGAGCCGGTGTCGGAGAGGTTGATCAGCAGCACACCGCCCGCCATGCCGCCGTAGAACAGCATGGCCAGCGCGATGTCGCCGCGGGTGCGTCCGTACCAGCGGATCAGTTCCATCACGACGGCACCGGCGACGGCGACCGCGGTGGCCATCCAGACCGGGCTGGTGGAGAGCAGGAAGCCGAGGCCGACACCGGTCATCGCGATGTGGCCGATGCCGTCGCCCATCAGGGCCTGGCGGCGCTGGACGAGGTAGATGCCGACGGAGGGCGCGATGACGCCGACGAGCACGGCGGCGAGCAGGGCCCGCTGCATGAAGGGAGGGTCGAGGAATTCCATGGTCAGCTCAGCAGTCCCGTCCGGACGGGCTCGGAGGCCGCGTGGGGGTGTACGTGGTCGTGTCCGGGCAGCGCGTGCTGGCCCAGGGCCTTCGGCGGCGGCCCGTCGTGCATCACACAGCCGTCGCGCAGCACGATCGCACGGTCGATCAGCGGCTCCAGCGGGCCGAGCTCGTGCAGCACGAGCAGCACCGTGGTGCCGGCCGCGACCTGCTCGCGCAGGGTCGCGGCGAGGATCTCCTGGCTGGCCAGGTCGACGCCGGCCATCGGCTCGTCCATGATCAGCAGCTCGGGTTCGGCGGCCAGCGCGCGGGCGATCAGCACCCGCTGGTGCTGCCCGCCGGAGAGGGCGTCCACCGAGTCCTTGGCGCGGTCGGCGAGGCCGACGAGCTCGATGGCCCGGTCGACGGCGGCCCGGTCGGCCCTGCGGAGCAGGCCCAGCTTCGTACGGGACAGCCGCCCGGAGGTGACGACCTCGCGGATCGTGGCGGGGACGCCGCCGGCCGCCGTGGTGCGCTGGGGCACGTAGCCGATCCGCGCCCAGGAGCGGAAGCGGCGCAGCGGGGTGCCGAACAGCTCGACGGAGCCACCGGTGAGCGGGACCTGGCCGATGACGGAGCGTACGGCGGTCGACTTGCCCGAGCCGTTGGCACCGAGCAGGGCGGCGACCTCGCCGCGGTGGACGGTCAGGTCGATGCCGCGCAGCACCGGACGGGCGCCGAGGGTGGCGGTGGCGCCCCGCACGGCTATCACGGGGTCGGTCGTGGTGCTCCCGGTCTCGGGCATGTGCGCCTCCGATGCTGCTGTGGCGGGGGGTACGAGGGTCACTTCGCGCCGAGCGCCTTCTGCAGGGCGGCGAGATTGGACCGCATGACCTCGATGTAGTCGGCGCCCTTGGACTTGGGCGTGATGCCTTCGAGCGGGTCCAGGACGTCGGTCTTCAGGCCGGTGTCCTTGGCGAGGGTCTTCGCCGTCCGGTCGCTGGCGAGCGTCTCGAAGAACACGGTGGTGGCCCGGTCCTTCTTCGCGATGGTGTGGATCTCGCTGATCCGGGCGGGGCTGGGCTCGGCCTCGGGGTCGACGCCGGCGATGCCCTCCTGGGTGAGGCCGTAGCGCTCGGCGAGGTACCCGAAGGCGGAGTGGGTGGTGATGAACGTCCTGGTGGCGGTGTTCTTCAGGCCGTCCGCGTACGCCTTGTCCAGCGCGTCGAGCTTGCCGACCAGCGCGTCCGTGTTCTTCCGGTAGTCCGCGGCGTGGTGCGGGTCCGCCTTCGCCATGGACTTCCCGACACCCTTGGCGACCTCGGCGTACTTCACCGGGTCCAGCCAGATGTGGGGGTCGGCGCCGGCCTCGTCGCCGTGGTGCTCGTGGCCGTGCTCCTCGCCGCCGGCCTCGGTGCCGTGGTCCTCCAGCGTGGTGAGCTTCGCGGCGTCGACGGCGTCCTTCGCACCGGACTGCCCGATGGCGTCGTCCACGGCGGGCTGGATGCCCTTGAGGTACAGGATGTAGTCGGCGTCGGCGAGCCCGCCGATCTGCCGCGGGCTGAGCTCCAGATCGTGCGGCTCGACGCCCGGCTTGGTCAGCGTGGTGACGGAGACGTGTTCCCCGCCAATCTGCTCGGCCAGGAACTGCATCGGATAGAACGAGGCCACCACGTCCAGTTTGTCGCCGTTCTTGTGGTCCGCGGCGTCCGAGGAGGAGCAGGCGGTGAGCGCGGTGAGGCCGAGGGCGACTGCTCCGGCGACCGCGGCGGTGGGTATGAGGCGGCTGACGTTCATGACAGTCATTTTCAACAAAACTGGAAACGATTGTCAACAAGGCTTATGAGATGACTTCCCTGCCGACGGCGCCGATACCGATTTGATCCAAGGGCCGTGCCCGCCGGTAATCTGAGGCATTCGCCCGCCCGTCTCCTGATCACCACCCCCCACTGAGGCGCTTCGCGCCGCCCCTGTCCAATTTCGTCGCAATGAAGAGAGCACCGTGGCCGCCGACAAGATCGACTCCATCGTCAGCCTGAGCAAGCGCCGTGGCTTCGTCTACCCGTGCAGTGAGATCTACGGCGGTCAGCGCGCCGCCTGGGACTACGGGCCGCTGGGCGTCGAGATGAAGGAGAACCTCAAGCGCCAGTGGTGGCGCTACATGGTCACCTCGCGCGAGGACGTGGTCGGTCTCGACTCGTCGGTCATCCTCGCCCCCGAGGTCTGGTCCGCCTCCGGCCACGTCGCCACGTTCACCGACCCGCTGACCGAGTGCACCTCCTGCCACAAGCGCTTCCGCGCCGACCACCTGGAGGAGGCGTACGAGGAGAAGCACGGTCACGCGCCCACGAACGGCCTGACCGAGCTCAACTGCCCCAACTGCGGCAACAAGGGCACCTTCACCGAGCCCAAGCAGTTCTCGGGCCTGCTCTCCACCCATCTCGGCCCGACCCAGGACTCCGGCTCGGTCGCCTATCTGCGCCCCGAGACCGCCCAGGGCATCTTCACCAACTTCGGCCAGGTGCTGCAGACCTCGCGCAAGAAGCCGCCGTTCGGCATCGCCCAGATGGGCAAGTCCTTCCGGAACGAGATCACTCCGGGCAACTTCATCTTCCGCACCCGCGAGTTCGAGCAGATGGAGATGGAGTTCTTCGTCAAGCCGGGCGACGACGAGGAGTGGCAGCAGTACTGGATGGACCAGCGCTGGAACTGGTACACGGACCTCGGCATGCGCGAGGAGAACATGCGCTGGTACGAGCACCCGGCGGAGAAGCTCTCCCACTACTCCAAGCGCACCGCCGACATCGAGTACCGCTTCCGCTTCGGCGGCAGCGAGTGGGGTGAGCTGGAGGGCGTCGCCAACCGCACGGACTACGACCTCAAGGCGCACTCCAAGGCCTCGGGCACCGACCTGGTGTTCTTCGACCAGGAGGCCGGCGAGCGCTGGACCCCGTACGTCATCGAGCCGGCGGCCGGTGTCGGCCGCGCGATGCTCGCCTTCCTCCTCGACGCCTACATCGAGGACGAGGCGCCCAACGCCAAGGGCGTCATGGAGAAGCGCACCGTGATGCGTCTCGACCCGCGCCTGGCGCCGGTCAAGGTCGCCGTCCTGCCGCTGTCCCGCAACCCGCAGCTGTCGCCGAAGGCCAAGGGCCTCGCGGCCGACCTGCGGAAGAACTGGAACATCGAGTTCGACGACGCGGGCGCCATCGGCCGCCGCTACCGCCGTCAGGACGAGATCGGTACGCCGTTCTGCGTCACCGTCGACTTCGACACCCTCGACGACAACGCGGTGACCGTGCGCGAGCGCGACACCATGAAGCAGGAGCGCGTCTCCCTGGACCAGATCCAGGCCTACCTCGGCGCCCGCCTGCTCGGCTGCTGACGTATCGCCCGCACCGACGAAGCCCCCGGTTCCCCGTACGGAACCGGGGGCTTCGTTGCACACTGGGCACCCCCACCCAGGAGGCCACGATGCCGTCGATGACCACCAGCAGGGTCACCCGATGGGACCGGCACGGCCGTGAACACACCGTCCACGTGCGGAAGTCGGGCGTGCGGCGGCAGCTGAGCTGCGACACCTGCGGCTGGGACGAACGGGTGCAGTTCCTGCCCTGGCTCAAGGCCGGGGAGCACCTGGCCGAGGCCCATCGGGCGACGGTCGACCCGTCCGCCTGAGCACCCGGCGCGGGACCCGGGCCCAAAAGCCGGTGCGGGTGCGCACCGGACCGGGGTACGGTTCCGGCATGTCTTCGTTCTTCCAGATCTACGAGTGAGAGCGCGGCGGGTTCGACCACCCGCCGCCCACCGGACCCCTTCCAGGTCGCCTGAGACCTCACTTCGCACTACGAACCGGAGAACGCCGTGGCCAAGAGCCGTAACAACCTTCTCGGTGTGGGCGGACAGCGCAAGAAGCTGTCCCGCGCCGATCAGCAGGGCGCGGGCGCCGCCCGCAACACCGACCGCAAGGCGGCGGCCGACCAGAAGCAGGAGCTGCTGCGCAAGATGCGCGAGCGTGCCCAGTCCGGCACCGCCCCCGAGGCGGCCCCGGCGGACGGTGCCGCGGACGCGTCCGGGCAGGACGCCCCGGCCCAGAGCTGACGCCTCCTCACCACCCGTACGACCGTGGGCCCGGATCATCTCGTGATCCGGGCCCACGCCCGTGTCCGCGGCCCGCGCTCACGCCACCTTGCGCGGCAGCCGCAGGCTCAGCAGCGTCGTCAGCACCACCGCGGCCAGCTGCACCAGCAGTGTCACGGCCAGCGCGTCCCGCATCCCGGCGCCCGGGACCAGGGCGAGGAAGAGCGTGCCGAGCGTGGCGACCCCCAGGGCCAGCGCGGCCTGCTGGGTCGTCGTCATCACTCCGCCGCCCACCCCGGCCCGCGCGGCCGGTACGTCGGAGAGCACGATCCGGAACAGGACGGGCAGCTGGAGCCCCTGCCCGAACCCCGCGATCGCGACCCCCGGCAGCAGCCCCAGCGCCCCGAGACCGGACCACTCGCGCCACACGGTGATCGCCAGCACCAGCACCCCCGTCGCCTGGATCAGCCCGCCGGTCGTCACGACCCGGCTGCCGTACCGCAGGATCAGCCGCGGACCGGCCAGCGACGCCACGAAGAACGCCGCCGCCATCGGCGCCATCGACAGCCCGGCCGCGGCCGGACCCACCTCCAGCCCCTGCTGGAGGGCCACCGCGATGACGAACATGAACCCGCCGCACCAACGCCGAGTGGCGCTCCTCCGTCGTCGACCTCCCCGAGGTGAACCGGCTGGTGGCCGCCAAGTTCCGCAGGGCGATGGCCGAGCACCTGGCCGAGCCCGCCTGGAAGGCGCTCCTGGGGCGGCTGGAGGAGTCGTCCGCGGAGTTCCGGGAGATCTGGGCCCGGCACGAGGTGGTCGGCGCGGGCAGCCGGACGAAGGTCTTCCGCAACGCCCACGTCGGACTGCTCCGCGTCGAACACACCGACCTGTGGCTCGGCCCGTCGAGCGGGCCGCGGATGGTGACGTACGCCCCCGCCGACGAGGAGACCAGGCAGCGCCTCGACCGGCTTCAGGCCTTGGAGCCCGCCGACGTCTGATCCCCGGCCGGGACGTCCGCCGGCCGCTCCAGCCGCCGCGCGGTCCGCAGCGCCGTCTCCCGCGCCCAGCGCCCGCTGGTCAGCGCCCCCACCAGCAGGACGCACAGCCCGCACCCGGCGAGGATCCACCAGGCGGGCTTGCTCGCGTCCACGAAGGCCTCGGCGTAGGCGGCGCCGCGCGGCGACCCGGTGCCGGCCACCCCGGCCGCCAGCACCGCACCGATCACGGCGACCCCCAGCGTCCCGCCGATCTGCCGGCTGGTCGAGGCCACCGCGGCCGCCACCCCGGCCTGCGAGCGGGGCATCCCGGAGACGGCCGTGTTGGTGATCGGCGCGTTCACCATGCCGAAGCCCAGGCCGAACAGCACATAGCCGGTGAACAGCAGGACGTTGTCCGTCTCCGCGTCGAACGCGGCGAACAGCAGCCCGCACGCCGTCATGGCCACGCCCGCCACGAGCAGCGAGAGCCGGGGGCCGCGGTTGCCGACGAGCCGTCCGGACAGCGGTGCGCAGACGAAGGTCAGGGCCGCCATCGGCAGCATGTACAGACCGGCGTGCAGCGCGCTCAGCCCGCGCACGTTCTGCAGGTACAGGGTGTTGAGGAAGAGGAACCCGCTCAGCGCGGCGAAGGCGCTGACCGCTATGACGGTGGCACCGCTGAACGGGGCGCTGCGGAAGAACCGCAGATCGATCAGGGGCTCGGCCCGCCGGGGCTCGTACAGCAGCAGGCCGACGAGCGAGCAGGCGGCGAGCGTCGCGAAGGCCAGGATGCGGGCCGAGGTCCACCCGGCCGAGGGTGCCTCGATGATCGCGTACGTGAGCGAGCCGAGCAGTCCGATCACCAGCAGCTGCCCCACCGGGTCGGGGCGGCGCGGCTTCGGGGCGCGGGACTCGGGAACGTACCGCCAGGTGAGCAGGAGCGCGGCGAGGCCGACCGGCAGATTGACCCAGAAGATCGACCGCCAGCCCACCGAGTCCACCAGCAGACCGCCGATCACCGGTCCCGCCGCCATGGAGATGCCGACGACACCGCCCCACACCCCGATGGCCCGGGCCCGCTCGCGCGGGTCGGTGAAGGTGTTGGTGATGATCGACATCGCGACCGGATTGAGCATCGAACCGCCCACCGCCTGCACCATCCGGAACGCCACCAGCGACTCCAGGTTCGGCGCCACGGAGCAGAGCAGCGAACCGAGGGTGAACAGGACGAGCCCGATCTTGAAGATCTTCCGGCGCCCGATCCGGTCGGCGGTGGAGCCCGCGAGCATCAGCAGCGAGGCCAGTACGAGGGTGTAGGCGTCGATCGTCCACTGCATGCCCGCGACGGTGGCGTGCAGTTCCTCCTGCATGGACGGGAGGGCGACGTTGAGCACGGTGTTGTCGAGACTGACGATCAGCAGACTCATGCAGCAGATCGCCAGTACCAACTGCCGGCGGCGGTGGCTGAGCTCGGGCATACATGGATAGTACGGTTAACTAACGAACTCCGCTGCCGGGGAGCCCCGCTCCGTACGCGACAATGGAGCAATGACCACGCTCGCCCCCTCGCTCCCCCTGCTCCGGATCGGCCCGCACACCGTGCAGCCGCCGGTGGTGCTCGCCCCCATGGCCGGCATCACCAACGCCCCGTTCCGCACCCTGTGCCGGGAGTTCTCCGGCGGCAAGGGGCTGTTCGTCAGCGAGATGATCACCACGCGGGCGCTGGTCGAGCGCAACGAGAAGACCATGCAGCTGATCCACTTCGACGCGAGCGAGACCCCGCGCTCGATCCAGCTGTACGGGGTGGACCCGGTCACCGTCGGCAAGGCCGTCCGGATGATCGTCGACGAGAACCTCGCCGACCACATCGACCTGAACTTCGGCTGCCCGGTCCCCAAGGTGACCCGCAAGGGCGGTGGCTCGGCGCTCCCGTACAAGCGGCCGCTGCTGCGCGCGATCCTCAACCAGGCGGTCTCCAACGCGGGTGATCTGCCGGTCACCATCAAGATGCGCAAGGGCATCGACGACGACCACATGACCTACCTGGACGCGGGCCGGATCGCGGTCGAGGAGGGTGTCACGGCCGTCGCCCTGCACGGCAGGACGGCCGCCCAGCACTACGGCGGCACCGCCGACTGGGACGCCATCGCGCGCCTGAAGGAGCACGTCCCGGAGATCCCCGTCCTCGGCAACGGCGACATCTGGTGTGCGGACGACGCCCGCCGGATGATGCGCGAGACCGGCTGCGACGGCGTGGTCGTGGGCCGGGGCTGCCTGGGCCGCCCCTGGCTCTTCGGCGACCTGGTGAGCGAGTTCGAGGGCACGGGGGCGCGGCAGGCGCCGGGGCTCCGCGAGGTCGCCGATGTGATGCTGCGGCACGCGACGCTGCTGGGGGAGTGGATCGGCGACGAGACGCGCGGCGTGATCGATTTCCGCAAGCACGTGGCCTGGTACCTCAAGGGCTTCTCGGTCGGCTCGGAGATGCGCAAGAGGCTCGCGGTCACCTCCTCGCTGGAGGAGCTCGGCGGACAGCTGCGGGAGCTGGACCTGGACCAGCCGTGGCCGGACGGCGCGGACGGGCCGCGCGGGCGCACCTCGGGCAACAACCGCGTGGTGCTGCCGGACGGCTGGCTGAAGGACCCGTACGACTGCGCGGGCGTGAGCCCGGACGCGGAGCTGGACACCTCGGGCGGCTGAGGGGTCCCCCCGGTCTTCCGGGCAGCTCTCGGGCACGCGGCGCCACAGGCACCGCGTGCCTCTTCTTTTGCCTCGCTCATGTGAGCGCAACATTCGGCCGGAATCGGTGGTGGTTCGGTCGATGCGCGACTCGAACGAGTCGGAAACGGGCGTCGCACGGTGAACCTGCCTCCCCCTGGCTCTCCCTGGTTCCATTTCGGTGATGACTTCATGACGGGCAGTTGCTGATCGGGCGTCCGGATGGTGACATCTGAGCGCTGACCGTAGAGTGATTCTCGCCACCCTGAGAGTCGATGCGCTCAGATGAGCGCAATTTTGAGAGCTGCATTTCTCAAATGATGGCACTGGGTGCCAAGGGCCTCCACTTTGATCGATCGACGCTTCCACTGCGTAGCGTCATCGAAATGGCGAACACCGGTGGCCCTCGGTGTTTATGTGTTCAAGAGTTGAACACATGCTGCCGATCGGGCTACAGGTCGCGTCACTTTCGATCTGCTGGCGGACGGGTGGTTGAGGCCTCATGACGCGCAAGTGGACGTACCCAGACACCTTCGATCTGGGTATGTTCCTCGCCGTCAGGGCAGCCACCGCGTCCTCGAGGAGTCGAGACCCGTGTCGGAAAACAAAGATCCCCACGTAGCCACCCCGGAATCCCCGGAGCTCAAGGGCGAGAAGTTCGTTTATGACTTCACCGAGGGCAACAAGGATCTGAAGGACCTCCTCGGCGGCAAGGGCGCGAACCTCGCCGAGATGACCAACCTCGGGCTTCCCGTCCCTCCGGGATTCACCATCACCACCGAGGCGTGCAAGGTCTACCTCGAAAGCGGTGAGGAGCCGGCCGCGCTCCGCGCCGAGGTCAGCTCGCACCTCGACGCCCTCGAAGCGCGGATGGGCAAGAAGCTCGGCCAGGCCGACGATCCGCTGCTGGTCTCGGTCCGCTCCGGCGCGAAGTTCTCGATGCCCGGCATGATGGACACGGTCCTCAACATCGGTCTCTCCGACGAGTCCGTGGTCGGTCTCACCGCCCAGGCCGGCGACGAGCGGTTCGCGTGGGACTCCTACCGCCGCCTCATCCAGATGTTCGGCAAGACCGTCCTCGGTGTCGACGGCGACCTCTTCGAGGAGGCGCTGGAGGCGGCGAAGGAGGCCAAGGGCGTCACTGTCGACGTGGACCTCGACGCGGCCGACCTGAAGAAGCTGGTCAAGCAGTTCAAGAAGATCGTCGCGCGGGACGCCGGACGCGACTTCCCGCAGGACCCGCGCGAGCAGATGGACCTGGCCATAAAGGCCGTCTTCGACTCGTGGAACACCGACCGGGCCAAGCTCTACCGCCGTCAGGAGCGCATCCCCGGCGACCTGGGCACGGCCGTCAACGTCTGCTCGATGGTCTTCGGCAACCTCGGCCCCGACTCCGGTACGGGCGTCGCGTTCACCCGCGACCCGGCCAGCGGCCACCAGGGCGTGTACGGCGACTACCTGCAGAACGCGCAGGGCGAGGACGTCGTCGCCGGTATCCGCAACACCGTGCCGCTCGCCGAGCTGGAGTCGATCGACAAGAAGTCGTACGACCAGCTGATGCAGATCATGGAGACCCTCGAAACGCACTACAAGGACCTGTGCGACATCGAGTTCACCATCGAGCGCGGCCAGCTGTGGATGCTCCAGACCCGGGTCGGCAAGCGCACCGCCGGTGCCGCCTTCCGGATCGCGACCCAGCTCGTCGACCAGGGCCTGATCGACGAGGCCGAGGCGCTCCAGCGGGTCAACGGCGCGCAGCTGGCGCAGCTGATGTTCCCGCGCTTCGACGACGACGCGAAGACGGAGCTGCTGGGCCGCGGTATCGCGGCGTCCCCGGGTGCGGCGGTCGGCAAGGCCGTCTTCGACTCGTACACCGCGGTCAAGTGGTCCCGCTCCGGCGAGAAGGTCATCCTGATCCGCCGCGAGACCAACCCCGACGACCTCGACGGCATGATCGCGGCCGAGGGCATCCTGACCTCGCGCGGCGGCAAGACCTCGCACGCGGCCGTCGTCGCCCGCGGCATGGGCAAGACCTGTGTCTGCGGCGCCGAGGACCTGGAGGTCGACACCAAGCGCCGCCGGATGACGGTGGGCGGCCGGGTCATCGAGGAGGGCGACGTCGTCTCCATCGACGGTTCCACCGGCAAGGTGTACCTCGGTGAGGTCCCCGTCGTGCCGTCCCCGGTCGTCGAGTACTTCGAGGGCCGGATGCACGCCGGCGCCGACGACGCCGACGAGCTGGTCGCCGCCGTGCACCGGATCATGGCGTACGCGGACCGGGTGCGCCGGCTGCGGGTGCGGGCCAACGCCGACAACGCCGAGGACGCGCTGCGGGCCCGCCGCTTCGGCGCCCAGGGCATCGGTCTGTGCCGCACCGAGCACATGTTCCTCGGCGAGCGCCGCGAGATGGTCGAGAAGCTGATCCTCGCGGACACCGACGCCGAGCGCGAGACCGCGCTGGAGGAGCTGCTCCCGCTCCAGAAGGCCGACTTCATCGAGCTGTTCGAGGCGATGGACGGACTGCCCGTCACCGTACGGCTGCTCGACCCGCCGCTGCACGAGTTCCTGCCCGACATCACCGAACTCTCGGTACGGGTCGCGCTCGCCGAGTCCCGCAAGGACGCCAACGAGAACGATCTGCGCCTGCTCCAGGCCGTGCACAAGCTGCACGAGCAGAACCCGATGCTGGGCCTGCGCGGGGTGCGCCTCGGTCTCGTCATCCCCGGCCTGTTCGCCATGCAGGTACGGGCGATCGCCGAGGCCGCGGCCGAGCGCAAGAACGCCAAGGGCGACCCGCGCGCGGAGATCATGATTCCGCTCGTCGGCACGGTCCAGGAGCTGGAGATCGTCCGCGAGGAGGCCGACCAGGTCATCGCCGAGGTCGAGGCCGCCACCGGCACCCGGCTGAAGCTCAGCATCGGCACGATGATCGAGCTGCCGCGCGCCGCGCTGACCGCGGGCCAGATCGCCGAGGCCGCGCAGTTCTTCTCCTTCGGCACGAACGACCTGACCCAGACGGTGTGGGGCTTCTCCCGCGACGACGTGGAGGCCTCGTTCTTCACCGCGTACCTGGAGAAGGGCATCTTCGGGGTGTCGCCGTTCGAGACGATCGACAAGGACGGCGTCGGCTCGCTGGTCCGCAGCGCCGTCGCGGCCGGCCGGGCCACCCGCCCGGACCTGAAGCTCGGCGTCTGCGGCGAGCACGGCGGGGACCCGGAGTCGGTGCACTTCTTCCACGAGGTGGGTCTGGACTACGTCTCCTGCTCCCCGTTCCGTATCCCCGTCGCCCGGCTCGAAGCGGGCCGTGCGGCGGCGGACTCGACCGGCAGCGACAGTCGCTGAACCGGCAGTCGCTGAACCGGCAGCGACAGCCGCTGAACCGGCAGTCGCTGAACCGGCACCGGGTCCACTGACTCCGTGACCCTTTGACCCGGAGCCGCCGTCGGCCGGGCACCACCCTCACCGGCCCGACGGCAACTCCGGAACACCCGAGGACGGCGGCACCCTGTGCGGGGGTGCCGCCGTCCCGTCTTGTTCTGGTTGTTCTGGGGAAAATTGTTGTGCGGCGTTGTGCCTTTTGCTTGCGCATTACGCATCTTCGCGCATTACGCAAAGTTCGTTCAATACGCAAAGAGCCGGGCCGGGAACGGGCCGGGATGCGGCCCATGGATCCCCATCCATGGGCCGCACCCGGGTTACCCCCGTCGGGCACGGAGCCGCACCGGGCATCCACCGCCGCCGGGCGAGCGAAACCCCCCACGGCCTTCACTCGCCCTTCCGGTGGTGCCGGATTCGTACCCGACGCCGTACAGCTTTTCGGGTGACGCCGTGCGGGTGCGAGGCGTTTCACCTCTGGCCGAAACCCCGTGGTGACGTGCTGTTACGGATCACCTACCCTGGGGTGGGGGTAATTGCAGGTGCAACAGGTGGGGGACCGGTGCTGCGTATCCATATGTCCGGAGTGGACCTTTCCAAGGTGCGGATGGCCACCCGGCCCGACGCGCTGTGGGAAACCGCTCTGAGTTTCCACCGGCTGCGGGACCGGCGCGGTTCCGCGGTGTTCGGGAAATGGCGTACGGAAACCCGGCCTCGGTTGAATGGTGAAGTACGCCTGTTGTCCGCCGTGATTCCACCGCGCGGCTATTTCCCGGATTTCCTGACGCCTTCTCAGGAAAGCGGCGAGCCGTTCGGCATCGACGCGGGAATGCAGGCATTGCGCGAGACCCCACCCGGCCGGGTCCGGGCCGAACTCGCCCTGCTCGGCGCCGAACGCCGCAACGCGTACGGCTCCCAGGACGGCCGTACCGAAGCGCCGGGCCGGCTCGTCGACGCGCTGCGCGCCTACCACCGCGCCGCCATCGAGCCGTACTGGCCGCACATCCGGGCCAGCGTCGAGGCCGACCGCGCCGTCCGCGGCCGCGCCCTCCTGGACGGCGGCGCGCACGAGCTGCTCGCCTCCCTCCCGCCGATGATCCGCTGGCGGCCCCCCGTGCTGGAGGCGGACTACCCCGTCGACCGGGAGGTCCGCCTGGACGGGCGGGGACTGCTGCTCCAACCGTCCTTCTTCTGCCGCGTCACCCCGGTCGTCTACCGCGACCCGAGACTTCCGCCGGTCCTCGTCTACCCGGTCACCCACTCCCGCGCCCCCGTCTTCGCCGGACCGGGCCCCTGGCTCGGCCGGCTCCTCGGCAACACCCGCTCGACGGTCCTGAGCGCCATCGGCAACGGCTGCACGACCAGCGAGCTCGCGCTGCGGGCCGGGGTGTCCCTCGCGTCGGCGAGCCAGCACGCCTGTGTGCTGCGCGAGGCGGGCCTGGTACACACCCTGCGGCACGGCGGCTCGGTCCTGCACACACTGACGCCGCTGGGCGGCTCGCTGCTCCGGGGCGGCGCCCCGCTCGCCCTGTCCTGAGAGCGGGGGACCGGGTGGCCGGGACCGGGCGGTGAGGGGAGGCTGGGGGCGGCGAAAGTTTTCTCGCCGGCGGCGATGAGTTCCCGCAGGCCCCGCCGTCTACCTGTCGTACACGTTCGAACAACAGAGAGAGCGAAGCGACCATGCCTCAGATGATCTTCGTCAACCTGCCGGTCAAGGACCTCGAAGCAACCAAGGCCTTCTTCGGCAAGCTGGGCTTCTCGTGCAACCCGCAGTTCTCCGACGAGAACGCGGCATGCCTCGTCATCAGCGACACCATCTTCGCGATGCTCCTCACCGAGCCGCGCTTCAAGGACTTCACCAAGAAGGAGATCGCCGACTCCACGAAGTCCACCGAGGTGATCCTCGCCCTGAGCGCCGAGAGCAGGGAGAAGGTGGACGAGCTGGTCGACGCCGCCCTCGCTTCCGGTGGATCGCCCGCCAACGAGCCGATCGACTACGGCCACATGTACGGCCGTTCCTTCCAGGACCCGAACCACCACATCTGGGAGGTCATGTGGATGGACCCGGCCGCCGTCGAGGGTCAGCAGGGCTGAGCCGGCCGGTCACCCGGCCGGGCGACCGGGCCTCAGGGCGTGAGGCTCGGATACGTCACCCCCGTGAGCTGTTCGGACGCCATCCAGAGCCGCTCGCTCGTGACATCGTCCCGCGTCCAGCCCGCCCGCCAGGACGGCGCGGGCGCACCGCGCCAGCCCAGCAGCCCCGGACCGGTGAACGAATCGGGGCGTACGCCGGGCGCGGTGGCCGCGTACAGAGTGGGCAGCGCACCGGCCGAAGCGGGCTGGGCGATGATCCGGTTGCCCAGGCCGAAGAGCCGCTCCGCCGCCCTGCGGTTCTCCAGCCGGGCGGCGGCGGACTGAAGGTTGGTCGCCGCGTATCCCGGGTGCGCGGCGGCGGCCACCAGCCGGGAGCCCGCCTTCGTGAGCCGCCCGGCCAGCTCGTGGACGAAGAGCAGATTGGCGGTCTTCGAGCGGCCGTAGGCGATCCAGCGACGGTAGTTCCGCTCGCCGTTGAGATCCCCCATGTCGATGTCGGACAGCGCGTGCATCCCGCTGGAGACGGTCACCACCCGCGCCCCGGGGGTGTCCAGGAGGCGGGGGAGCAGCAGCCCGGTCAGGGCGAAGTGCCCCAGGTGGTTGACGCCGAACTGCCGCTCGAAGCCGTCGGCCGTCGTCCCGTACGGGAGGGCCATCACGCCCGCGTTGTTGATCAGCAGGTCGATCCGGTCGGGCGCACGGTTCGCGGCGAACTCGCGCACCGAGCCCAGATCGGCCAGATCCAGCGGTACGAACGCCACGTCCGCGCCGGTCACGGCCTTCCGGATCCGGGACTCGGCCGCCCTGCCGCGCGTCTCGTCCCGGCAGGCGAGCAGGACCCGCGCACCGTGCCGGGCCAGCTCCCGCGCGGTGTGCAGGCCGAGGCCGCTGTTGGCTCCGGTGACCACGGCCGTGCGGCCGCTCTGGTCCGGGATGTCGTTCGCGTTCCAGCCGTGGCTCATGGGCCCAGCGTACGGCCGCGATGTGCGGCCCGGACCTGCCGGGCCGGTCCGGATCCGCGCCCGGGCGCGCCCGGCGGCGCAGGGGCGCACCGGGGGGCGTGAACCTCAGGAGTCGCTCAACTTTTCCGTGATCCGGCCGGAGGGGTTGGACGGTGTGCGTATCGCGTCCATAAGGTCATGATCATGCCGGACATAGCACTCACCACCTTGATCGTCCTCTGTCTCGCCGCGGCCGCCGCGGGCTGGATCGACGCGGTGGTCGGCGGCGGCGGACTGCTTCTGCTGCCCGCGCTGCTCCTGGGCCTGCCGCACGTCCCGGCCGCGCAGGTGCTGGGCACCAACAAGGCGGTCGCGATCGTCGGTACGTCGGGCGCGGCCGTGACCTACGTACGCAAGGCGCCGGTGAAGGTCGGGACCGCGCTGCGGATCGGGCTCGCGGCGCTGGCCGGATCGATGGCCGGCGCGTTCTTCGCCGCCGGGATCAGCAGCGAGGTGCTGCGGCCGGTGATCATGGTGGTGCTGCTGGCCGTCGCGGCGTTCGTGATGCTGCGGCCCTCGTTCGGCAAGGACACCGGCGACGGTACGCGGCAGCGGATCACCCGGGCCCGCACCGTCACCGCGATCGTGCTGGTCGGCGGCGGCATCGGTTTCTACGACGGGCTGTTCGGCCCCGGCACGGGCACGTTCCTGGTGCTGGCGCTGACCGCGGTGCTCCACCTCGACCTGGTGACGGCGTCCGCCACCGCGAAGATCGTCAATGTCTGCACCAACGGCGGCGCGCTGGCGATGTTCGCCTACCAGGGCAGCGTGCTGTGGCAGCTGGCCGCGCTGATGGCGGTGTTCAACCTGGCGGGCGGGCTCATCGGCGCGCGGATGGCGCTCCGCAAGGGCAGCGAGTTCGTCCGCGGGGTGCTGCTGGTCGTGGTGTTCTCGCTGGTCGCGAAGCTGGCCTTCGACCAGTGGACGGCCTGAGCGGCCCACGTGCGCCCGCCGGGTCTCACCGCACGGCGGTCAGGTGCGCGTACGCCACCACATTGCCCTCGTACCCCGTCTCCTTCGAGAAGCCGCCGCCGCAGGTGATCAGCCGCAGCGAGGCGAAGGACGCGGCGCCGTACACCCGCTCGTCGGGGAAGTCGTCGTTCTCGTAGACCTCGATCGCGTCCAGGGAGAAGACGGCGGTACGGCCGTCCTGGCGGACCACCTCGACCGTGCTTCCCTTGCGCAGGGCGCCCAGGTCGTAGAAGACCGATGGCCCCTGCGCGTCGTCCACATGGCCGGCCACGATCGCGCTGCCCCTGGAGCCCGGGGGAGTGCCGTCCCGGTACCAGCCGACGACATTGCGGTTGCCGGCCGGGGGCACGTCGAGACTGCCGTCCGGCCCCAGGCCGAGCCGCATCATCGGGGCGTCCACCCGGATGCTCGGGATGCGGATGCGTACGGGGGCCGAAGGCTTCAGCGGGTCGGCGACCGGGGACCCCGGCTGCGGTACCGGGCCGTCGGCGAAGGCCTGCGCGGCGGTCGGCCGGGGCGGGACCAGCTGGGTTCCGGCGCCGTTGCGGATCAGCCAGACACCGGCCAGCGCCGCGACGACCAGCAGCCAGCCCTTGGCCTTCTCGGACACGGTCCTCCTCCGGGTGACGGAACGGGACGGTCCCGTCCCGGTGGCGCGCGGCCACCGGGACGGAAACCAGGCGGTACGGAGACGTGAATCCGCCTCCGTCAGCCGGCTCCCTGCGTGCCGCTCGCCCGGCGACGCAGGAGCCAGGCTCCGCCGACGGCGGTCGCGGCGAGAACGCCGGCGCCCGCCGCGATCTGGGTGGTGTCGGGCCGGACGCTGCCGCCGACTCCGGTTTTGACGTGGCCGGTGGGGCCATCGGGGCCCTCGGGGCGGTTCCCGGAGGACGAGCCGTCCTGCTTGCCCGAGCCCCCTTCCTCGGACGGGCTCCGGCTCTCGCGTCCGCCGGAGCTGTCGTGCCCGGACGAGGACGAGTTCTCGCGCCCGGACGACGAGCTGTCGCCGAGGTCGGTGCCTTCGCCCTGGTCCGTTTTCTCGCCGCGGTCGGTGCCTTCGCCCGGGTCCGTTTTCTCGCCGCGGCCCGGGTCCTCGCTCCGGTTCGTGCCCTCGTCCCCGCCCGGGGCGGTGATCCCGCCGGCGGAGTCGAGCAGCGAGGGTGCGATGAGGTTGGAGAGGTTGTCCAGGCTGAACGGGGTGTCCGCACCGGACCCGGACCCGGACTCGTCGCCCGAGGCCCCGTCGCCCGAGGCTTCGTCCCCGGTGGCCCGCGACGCGAGACCGTCGGTGGCCCGCGACGCGGGGTCGGCCGAGCTGATCCGCTGTGCGCCGGCCTCGTCCGCGTACGCGGCGGGGCAAGCGGTGAGGAAGCCGAGCGTGGCTATGGTCAGCGCGGATGCGGCGGTACCGGTCACTAGGCGGACAGGACGCATGGGGGTTTCCTCCGGCGATGGCGCGAGTAGGTGTGTCCTGTCCCTGAGCTAACGGGCGGGCCGCCACCCATGCCTGCTGACACCGAGTCAGCTTTCACTCGAACGGACCGGCGCGGCCTCCTTGCCAAGGGGTGATCGCGCAGGTCACAGCGGTGATCGATGCCGGTCGGGGTGGTCTCGTGGCGCCCGGTGCCGATCGAGTGACGGAGTCGGGGGAGAAAGTGGCGTACGTCACATGCATGACCTCGCGAGCGCCGGGCACACGTCTGTCACCCCCCACGGGACGGTGTACGAGGCCGCCCCCGGCCGCCGCCCTCACCGGGCCCATCCCCCCTGGACCCGGTGAGGGCGGATTCGCGCGGAGGGGGAGCGGGCCGGGAGCGGACGGCGCCCGTCCGCACACGCTCCGTCACCTTTTGTGGCCGAATGCTGCGGCAGTATTTCGGCCTCGTGGCGAGAACGATCAAGGGCTGGCGCCGGCCCACAGGTGCGGACCAGGCTGGCACTCGCACATTCGTGCTCACGCTCCGTACCCAGAAAGCCCTCGCCGCAGATGCACACGCCCCCCAGACCCGGCACCTTCGAGGCGCTTCTCCCACATGCGGGGAGGAGGTGCCGGGCATGGTGCGCCATGTGATCCGCAAGGCGGCCGGCTGGCTCCTGATGATCGCGGTCGCGACCAACGCCACGTACTTCCTGGCCAGTTGGTTCCTGGACCCGCGGTCGAACTTCAAGGAGCTGCGCCCGGTCCGCAGCGAGGCCCAGATCGACCGGGCCCTCGCCCCGTACAACCTGAGCCCGCAGGAGCCGCTGGTCCACCGCTGGTGGGACTGGTTCACCTCGGTGGTGCTCCACTTCGACTGGGGCAGGTCCCCCACCGGCGTCTCCGTCAACGGCGAGATCGGCTACCGGGCGCTCATCAGCGGCGAACTGGTCATCATCGCGACCGTCCTGTCCGCGGTCATCGGCGTCACGCTGGCCGTGTTCACCGCGTCGCGGCAGTACGGCTGGGCCGACCGGATCTCGCAGGCCGTGTCCATCGCGGTGTTCAACATCCCGACCTCCGTCGCCGCGCTCGCCGTGGTCTTCGTCGCCATCTGGCTGAACCAGAACGCCGGGCTGCACTTCCTCTACGTCGCCGGTGAGAACTCGCCGGGCGTCGAGGGGCTGTTCCCGACGATCGGCGACCGCCTGCTGCATCTGATCCTGCCGACCCTGAGCCTGACGCTGATGGGTTACGTCGGCTACCACCTGACGCAGCGTTCGCTGCTGCTGGACACGATCAACGCGGACTTCGTACGCACCGCCCAGGCCACCGGGCTCACCCGGTCCAGGGCGATCCGCAGGCACGCCCTGCGCGCCGCGCTCATTCCGACGGCCACCTCCGTGGCGTTCAGCATCCCGGCCATGTTCACCGGCGCCGTCATCACCGAGACGATCTTCGGCTGGAACGGCATGGGCCGCTACTTCATCCAGACCATCGCCAAGAACGACGTGCACGGCACGGTCGCCACCGCGGCCTTCGCCGCCACCCTGACCGCGATCGGCGCGATCCTCGCGGATGTCGCCACCGTCTTCCTCGACCCCCGAGTGAGGGTGAACTGACGTGGCCGCGCACATGACGAACGACACCGCGTCCGGTGCGACGCCGGCGGATCCCCCCGCGCGGCAGGCGGACGCGCCCCACCTCGGCCTCGGCCGGCTCTACCTGCGGCGCTTCCTGCGCAACCGGCTCGCCGTCGTCGGGGTGGTGATCTTCGTGCTGCTGGTGCTGTTCAGCCTGTTCGGCGGGGTGTTCACCTCCCACGCGTACTCCGACGCCGACTTCGCCGCGCTCACCCAACCACCGAGCGCCACCCACTGGTTCGGTACCAACCAGGGCGGGAACGACGTCTACGCCTCCGCCGTGCACGGACTCCAGCGCTCCCTGGCGATCGCCGTGAGCGTCTCCGCGCTGACCATCGTCGTCGCCGCGGTCATCGGGGCCAGCGCCGCGTACTTCGGGGGCCGGGTGGAGAAGGTGACGCTCGCCGTCATCCACTTCTTGCTGGTCGTCCCCTCGTTCCTCATCCTCGCCCTGGTCTCGCACCGCCTCGCCGGGGACTGGCGGGTCCTGATCGTCGTGCTCACGGTGTTCGGCTGGATGTCCACCGCGCGGGTCATCTGGTCCGTCTCGACCTCGCTGCGGGAGAGGGACTACGTGACGGCCGCCGAGTTCATGGGCATCAGCGCACCGCGCATCATCCTGCGCCACATCATCCCCAACCTCGGCTCGCTGCTGATCGTCAATCTGACGCTCGGCGTCGTCGCGACCGTGCTCAGCGAAACCGCCCTGTCCTTCCTCGGGTTCGGCGTCCAGACCCCGGACGTCTCCCTCGGCACGATGCTCGCCGACGGTGCGAGCACCGTCACGAGCGCCCCGTGGCTCTTCGCCTTCCCCGCGGGCCTGGTCGTCCTGCTCACCATGTCGATGACCTTCGTCGGCGACGGGCTGCGCGACGCCCTCGACCCCACGTCCGTGACCGGTGCGGCAGGAGGCCGACGATGACCCTCACGACCCTGGCCGGATCCCCGGCGGCCACCGGCGCCACCCCCGTGCTCTCGGTGCGGGACCTGCGGGTCACCTTCCCCTCGGAGGCCGGCCCCGTCGAGGCGGTGCGCGGCGTCGGCTTCGACCTCCTGCCGGGCCGGACCCTCGGCATCGTCGGCGAGTCCGGCTCGGGCAAGTCGGCCACCGCGATGGCCGTGATGGGCCTGCTGCCACCCTCCGCCGAACTCCGGGGCCAGGTGCTGCTCGGCGGCCGGGACCTGATCGGCCTCGGGGACAAGGAACTCTCCGCGGTACGGGGCGACTCCATCGGCATGGTCTTCCAGGACCCGCTGTCCGCGCTCACGCCGATCTTCTCCGTGGGCCGGCTGCTCTCCGACGCCCTGCGCGTCCACCAGGACCTCACCAAGCGGGCGGCCTGGGAACAGGCCGTCGAACTGCTCGACCTCGTCGGCATACCCGACCCGCGGGGCCGGGCCAAGTCGTTCCCGCACGAGTTCTCCGGCGGCATGCGCCAGCGCGTCGTCATCGCCATGGCCATCGCCAACAAGCCGTCCGTCCTCGTTGCGGACGAGCCCACCACCGCCCTCGACGTCACCGTGCAGGCCCAGATCCTGGACGTCCTGCGGCTGGCACAGAAGGAGACCGGGGCCGGCCTCGTCCTCATCACCCACGACCTCGGGGTCGTGGCCGGCCACGCCGACGACATCGCCGTGATGTACGCGGGCCGGTTCGTGGAACGGGCGGGCGTCGACGAGCTGTTCCGCCGGCCGGCCATGCCGTACACCGCGAGGCTGCTGGCCGCCGTGCCCACCGTGGACAGCGGGGTCCACCGCCCCCTGGTCCCGATCGGCGGGGAGCCGCCCGCCCTGGTGGACCTGCCGGGCGGCTGCCCCTTCGCGAGCCGCTGCGCCGTCGCCCGGGACGAGTGCCGGGCCGACGAGCCCGAGCTGCGCGAGATCACCGGACACGGGCACGTGGCCTGCCTGCGCGCGGACGAGATCGCCGACGGAACCCTGGACCCCGCCGGGGAGACCGGGCCGGGCGACCGGCCGAGCGGCTCCGGGTCCACCGGGACCGGCGATGTGGTGCTCCGGGTCGAGGACCTGGTCAAGACCTTCCCGGTCACCAAGGGCGCCCTCCTCAAGCGCCGGGTCGGCACGCTGCACGCCGTCAACCGGGTGAGCTTCGAGCTGCGCGCCGGGGAGACCCTGGGGCTGGTGGGCGAATCGGGCAGCGGCAAGACCACGACACTGCTGGAGGTCCTGAGGCTGAAGCAGCCCGAGGGCGGCCGGATCGAGGTCGCCGGGACCGACGTCGCGACGGTCGGTTCCGCCGCGCGGGTACGGGAGTTGCGGCGGGACGTACAGATCGTCATGCAGGACCCGCTGGGGGCCCTGAACCCCCGGCTGCCGGTCTTCCAGCTGCTCGCCGAACCCCTCCGGGCCATCGGGCGGGACCGCGAGTCCATCCGCTCCCGGATCCACGAACTGCTGACGCTGGTGGGCCTGGACGCCTCGGTGAGCGGCCGCTTCCCGGCCGCGCTCTCCGGCGGCCAGCGCCAGCGGGTCGGCATCGCCAGGGCCCTGGCGACCGAGCCGAAACTGCTCGCACTCGACGAGCCGCTCTCGGCCCTCGACGTATCGGTGCAGGCCGGGGTGATCAACCTGCTGGACCGGCTCAAGCGCGAACTCGGCCTCGCCTACCTGGTGGTCGCCCACGACCTGGCCGTGGTCCGGTACATCTCCGACCGCATCGCGGTGATGTACCTCGGGCACATCGTCGAGACCGGGGACACCGAGACGATCTTCGCCGACCCGAAGCACCCCTACACCCGGGCGCTGCTCTCGGCGATCCCGGTGCCCGATCCGCGGCGCGAACGTGCCCGCGAACGGGTCGTGCTCCGGGGCGAGCAGCCGAGCGCCACCCGGCCGCCCGCGGGCTGCGTCTTCGTCGACCGCTGCCCCCTGTACCGCCTCGCCGACGAGGAGGTGCGCCGGCGCTGTCGCACGGAGCGCCCCGAGCCGACGGCGGTGGCCGGACGTGCCGGCCACCAGTACGCCTGCCACGCCGTCTGAGCCCCGCCGCTCCCCTCGTACCCGCCATTCCTCCCGACCTCACCGAAACCAGAAGGAACCCTCCCGCCATGCGCGCAAGACTGGCCCTGCCCATCGCCCTCGTCGCCGCCGTCTCGGTCGCCGCCACCGCCTGTGACGCCTCGTCCGGGAAGGACGGGTCCGACGCGGCGGGCAAGGACGCCCCCAAGGCCGCATCGGCCGCGGCCGACTACAACCCGGTGCCGTACGACCGGATCAAGGACGGCGGCACGTACACCACCGCCGGGACCTTCGACGACCAGGGCAACCCGTTCAACGTCAACGCCACCCTGACCGCGTCCCGGGTCTGGGCCTGGTACAACGCCGACGCGATCACGTACTCGCCCACCGGCGAGGTGCAGTACAACCCGGACTACTACAGCGACGTGAAGGTCTCCGTCGAGGGCGGCAGGCAGACGGTCACGCTGACCATCAACGACAAGGCCGCCTTCAACGACGGCACCCCGATCGACTGGACCGCGATCGAGGCCACCTGGAAGGCCAACAACGGTTCCGACAAGGCCTTCGACACCTCCTCCACCGACGGCTACGACCAGATCACCTCGGTCCACAAGGGCGCGAACGCCAAACAGGCCGTCATCGAGTTCAAGGGCGTCAACGCCTCCTGGACGACCCTGTTCACCACCTTCCTGCACCCCGAGGCGGCCACCGTCGCCAACTTCAACAAGGCCTACGTCAAGAAGGCCCACCCGGAGTGGGGCGCCGGCCCGTACACCGTCGGCGAGTGGGACACCCACTCCGGCGGGATCACCTTCGTCCGCAACCCGAAGTGGTGGGGCAAGAAGGGCAAGCTCGACAAGCGTGTGTACGTCAACCTGGAGTCGACCGCGGCGGTCAACGCCTTCAAGAACGGCCAGCTCGACTACACCTCGGCCGTCGACGCGGAGAGCCTGAAGCAGGTCAAGGGGCTCAAGGGGACGGAGATCCGCAGCGGCGGCAGCCCCTTCGAGTACTCCCTCTACTTCAACACCAAGTCGGCGAACCTCTCGGACACGGCCGTCCGCAAGGCCATCCAGGAGGGCATCGACCGCTCCCAGATCGCGAAGATCCAGTTCCAGGGGCTCGACTACAAGGAGCCGCTGCCCGGTTCGGCGGTGCTGTACAGCTTCCAGAAGGGCTACCGGGACAATGTCTCCGCCGTCCTGAAGTACTCGCCCGACGAGGCGAAGAAGACGCTCGACGCGGCGGGCTGGAAGCCCGGCAGCGACGGCATCCGGGTCAAGGACGGCAAGAAGCTGGAGGTCGGCTACACGATCCTCGGCGACCAGCCGCTGGACAAGGCCGTCGCCGGTGCCTTCACCGCGATGCTGAAGCCGGTCGGCGTCAAGGTCGTCACCAGGAAGGCCGACGAGGCGGACTTCTCGAAGATCCTCAGCGAGCGCAGGTTCGACCTCTTCCTGTCCGGCAACCGCTCCATGGACCCGTTCGGCGCCCGCTACCTGTGCGACTTCTACTGCTCGGACCGTGACTCCAACATCACCGGCGCCGGAACACCGGCCCTGGACAAGGAGATCCGCGCGACCACCGCGACAGCCGACCTCGACGAACAGGTGAAGGCGGTCAACGAGGTCGAGCAGAAGGCCCTGCGGCAGTACGCCTTCCTCCCGTTGTTCAGCGGCCCCTCGACGTACAGCGTGAAGAAGGGCCTCGCCAACGTCGGCGCCACCATCTTCCACAGCCCGCTCCCGGAGACCATCGGCTGGGAGAAGTAACCCGCACACGCACGGGCCCCGGCCCCGGTACGGTCCCCGACCGCACCGGGGCCGGGGTGCGTCAGACGGTGTCCCACCGCGTGCCGTCGTACGCCCGGCCGAGTCGCCGCATCAGCTCCTCGTCCACCACGAACTCCATGTCGTCGATCCGCCCGACCGGCGCGATGCCCTGCGAGTTGGTGAGGAACGCCGACCGGAACGCGCCCAGCCCGTCCAGGGTCACCGGACGCCGTACGGACTCCGGCCCCGAGCCCGGCAGTTCCCGCTCCAACAGCGCCATGGTGATGCCGATCAGGCACGGTGCGTCGGGCCAGACCACCGAAGTGCCGTCCCAGAAGCCGACGTTGGTGATCGCGCCCTCCGTCACCGTGCCGTCCGGCAGGGTCAGCAGGGCCTCGTCGAAGCCGGCGCGGGCGGCCAGTTGCGCGTAGTACGTCTGGCCGAACTCGCCGGGCCGCTTGATGTGCGGCACGGTGCGGGCGTACGGGACGGACATCAGGGCGTGCGGTTCGGCGGACTTCCGGTCCGGTCCGCGCACCGTGACCATGACGGTCGTCTCCGTGTCACCCGGCGGCAGATAGCCGTGCACCCGGACCGAGGCGTCCCGCACCCCTGCGCCCTCCAGCGCGTGCCGGATCAGTGCGCGGACCCGTTCCCCGTCGAGCGGGCGCTCGAACAGCTCCTGGTTCGCGCCGTCCAGCCGAGCCAGATGCAGATCGAGGCCGCGTACCTTTCCGTCCCTGACCTGCATGGCTGTGAAATGGCCGTAGCCGAGGAAGGCCGGAATCCGCAGGTCCGCCTCGGTGGCCGGACGGCCGTCGAACTCGGCGTACGGGAACGGCAGGCGCGGGGTGGTCGTCATGCCTCCACCGTAGGCCCGCCGAAGCGCGACGCGACGGCTGGCCCCGGGTCCCGGCGCTCCACCTCGACGGGCACCGTCTGACCGTCGATTCGAAGGGCGTGAAACAGAGCTTCGACCTGCGGCCCGAGGGCGGGTTTGTCCTTGTCGGGGGCGACGAGGTTTCCGCCCTCCCGGAACCTCGCATACCCCGAAGTGGTCACGCTCCTGGAATACAGCAGACGTCCGGACGGGAGATCCCGCACGTCCACGGTTCCCTCGCCCTCCCCGAAAGCGGGAACGACCGCCACGGAGTTCGCGTCGGAGGTGAACGCCACGCTGCCCAGGCACTTCTCTCGCGGAGCCGGCTCGGACGGGGTTGACCTCAACCACGGTTGACATACGAGTCTTTCCGCATGGACCTCACCACAGCACCTTCATCCACCGCACCCACGACCGGCTCCACCGCACCCCTGAAGGTCGCGGTCATCGTCGCCAGCAACCGCGAGGGGCGGTTCGCCCCCGTCATCTCCGGCTGGTTCCTCTCCCACACCGCGGACCACCCCGACATCGAGACCGATGTGATCGACGTCGCGGAACTCGGCCTCCCGGTCGCGCTCACCTTCCGGCCCGACGCCGACGCCCGGGCCCGGCTCGCGGCCGTCGCGTCCAGGCTGGCGGCCGCCGACGCCTTCGTCGTCGTCACCCCCGAGTACAACCACTCGTACCCGGCCCCGCTGAAGAACCTCATCGACTGGCACCGCGACGAGTGGCAGGCCAAACCCGTCGCCTTCGTCTCGTACGGCGGGGTCTCCGGCGGGCTGCGCGCCGTCGAGCACCTGCGGCAGGTCTTCGCGGAACTGCACACCGTGGGCATCCGCGAAACGGTGTCCTTCCACAACGCGGGCGCGCTCTTCGACGACGAGGGCAGGCACCAGGACCCGGCGGACTGCGACGCGGCGGCCAAGGTGCTGCTCGACCAGCTGGTCTGGTGGGGGCACGCCCTGCGCGACGCCAAGGCGGTCCGCCCGTACGGCGCCTGACCCGGGGACGCTGCGCCGCGCCGCGGCGTCCCCGACAATCGACGGGTACCGGGACACCCCGCGACCCGACCCCGCAGGAGCCGAAAGTGACGACGCCGGCATGGCTGACCGTACTGACCACGACGGACAGCGAGGAGAAGGCCCATGCCCTGGCGCAGGGCGCGGTGGAGGCGCGGCTCGCCGCCTGCGTACAGATCTCCGCGCCCGTCACCTCGGTCTACCGCTGGCAGAACGCCATCGAGACCACCGAGGAGTGGCAGCTGCTGTTCAAGACGACAGCGGAGCGGTACGCCGAACTGGAGGCCCATCTGGAGGCGGCGCACGACTACGAGACCCCGGAGATCATCGCGATCCCGGTGGTACGGGGCAGCGCCCGCTACCTGGCCTGGGTCTCGGCCGAGACCGCCCCGGTCACGTCCCTGTAGCCCCGCAGGGCCCGGGGCTGCAGGGCCTACCGCTCCTGCGCCGCCAGCGCCTCCCCGATCCCCGGCTCCCGGGGCCCCAGGAAGTGCGGATCGGGCTTGAAGACGGCGTCCAGTGCCGCCTTCCCCGCCGCGAACACCTCCCGCGTCCCGCCGTAGTACCAGGTCGCGTCGTGCTTGGCGTCCACGCCGACCCCGTACGCGTCGATCCCCGCGGTCCGGCACAGCGCGATCGCCCGGCGGATGTGGAACCCCTGGCTCACCAGCACCGCGCGGTCGACCCCGAAGATCTTCTTGGCCCGCACGCAGGAGTCCCAGGTGTCGAACCCGGCGAAGTCGCTCACGATCCGCTCGTCCGGCACCCCGTGCTCCTTGAGATAGGTGCGCATGGCATCCGGCTCGTCGTACTCCTTCCGGCTGTTGTCCCCGGTCACGAGCACGACCTTCACCTTCCCGTCCCGGTACAGCTCGGCGGCGGCCTTCAGCCGGTTGGCGAGATACGGCGACGGTCTGCCCTGCCAGAGCCCCGCCCCGAACACCATGACCACCTGTTGCGCGGGCGCGTCCGCGGTCGTCCTGACCCGGGCGTCGGCGACGGAGTACATCCAGGTCATGGGCGCCAGCCCGGCCACGCACGCGAGCATCACCGCCTGCACGGCCCGCCGCTGCCCGCGCCGCGTCCGCGGCCACCGCGGCCGCAACCGTCCGAGCAACTGCCGTCCCGGCCACTTCACCCGCATGGGAGCCCCCTCTTTCCGTACCGTGCTCGGTCGTCCCACCTGATCGGACGATCCGGAGGCCGAAAGGGTTCTCGGACGGACGGGACGAATGCCGCACGGCCCACCGGACCGGGGCGCGCGCACCGCCGGGCGGGACGCCCCTTAGCATCGCCCAATGCTGCGTCCACGACTGATCGCGTCCGATCTCGACGGCACCCTCCTGCGCAACGACGGCACCCTCTCGCCCCGCACCCTGCGCGCCCTGCGCACCGCCGAGAGCGCCGGCGCGGAGATCGTCCTGGTCACCGCCCGGCCGCCCAGGTTCGTCGACCGGCTCGCCGACGCCGCGGGCTTCGGAGGGACGGCGGTGTGCAGCAACGGCGCGATGGTGTACGACATCGGGACGCGCACCGTCGTCTCCTCCTGCGCCCTGCCGCTCACCACCGCCCGCCGCGTGGCCACCGTGCTCGCCGCCGCCGTGCCCGGGATCGGCTTCGCCCTGGAGACCGGCAACCACATCCTGTACGAGCCGGCCTACCGCCTGCGGCTCTCCGAGGACACCGGCGCCGAGCTGCCCGTACCGTCGCTCGCGGACCTCTGGCTGGCCGACGTCCCGGTCACCAAGCTCCTCGCCTGGTCGGACCGGCTCGACGCGGACGCGCTGCTGGCCGCCGCCGAGGCGGGGGCCGTCGACGGGGTGCAGCTCACCCACTCCGGCGGGCGCGGGCTGCTGGAGATCAGCGCGTCCGGGGTCACCAAGGCAGGCACCCTGTCGGTGCTGTGCGCCGGGCGGGGCATCGACGCCGCGGAGGTCGTCGCCTTCGGCGACATGCCCAACGACCTGAGCGTCCTCGAATGGGCCGGCGCCGGCTACGCGATGGGCAACGCCCACCCGAGCGTGCTGGCCGCGATAGCGACGCACACGCTCAGCAACGAGGAGGACGGGGTCGCGGACGTCATCGAACGGCTCTTCGGCGCCGCCCGCTGAACCCGGCGGCACGCAGCCCGTCACCCGCCCGCAACGGCGCCGCAACCTCCCTCCCGCACCATCGAGCCATGACGCAGCCGGCACCGGCACAAGCCCAGGAGTCCCTGCCCCTCGACAGCACGGCGCAACTGCTGACCCGTATCACCGCACAGCTCGGCACCCAGCTCTGCCTGGTCACCCGGAACGGAACCCGCAGGTCCGTACCGGCGGACGCCCGGCCCCGGGACGGCGCCCGGGGCGTATCCACAGGAAAAACCTGATGAACGGACATCTCGGGGTGACCGCCTGAGCCTTCTTGTCGGTCCGGCCGTTTACTGTCGGAACCATGGACGGCATGGACGGCACGCAGGGCACGCAGGGCACGCAGGGCCACGGCACCGGCCCCTACGGCCCGGCCGACGCCGAGCGCTGGGACACCGAGCCGGACAAACGGCCGGGCCGCACCGCGTTCCAGCGCGACCGTGCCCGGGTGCTGCACTCCGCCGCGCTGCGCCGGCTCGCCGGGAAGACCCAGGTCGTCACCCCGGGCACCCGCAGCCACGCCTGGGACGCCAGCCCCCGGACCAGGCTCACCCACTCCCTCGAATGCGCCCAGGTCGGCCGGGAGCTCGGGGCCGCGCTCGGCTGCGACCCGGACCTCGTCGAGACGGCCTGCCTCGCCCACGACCTGGGCCACCCGCCGTTCGGGCACAACGGAGAGCAGGCGCTCAACGACTTCGCGTCGGACTGCGGGGGCTTCGAGGGCAACGCCCAGTCGCTGCGGCTGCTGACCAGAATCGAACCGAAGCGCTTCGTCCCCGACACCCGCACCGGCGAACTGGTCAGCGTCGGACTCAACCTGACCCGTGCCGCCCTGGACGCCGCCACCAAGTACCCGTGGCCGCGCGGCGCACACCCCACCGACCCCGGCTCGCCGAAATTCGGGGTGTACGAGGACGACCTGCCGGTCTTCGAATGGGCCCGCGAGGGGGCACCGAAGGACCGCAAGTGCTTCGAGGCCCAGGTCATGGACTGGTCCGACGACGTCGCCTACTCCGTGCACGACTTCGAGGACGGGCTGCACGCCGGGCACATCGACCCCGACTGCCTCTACGCCGAACCGGAGCGGAACGCGATCTGGGCGGTCGCCATCGGCCGCTACGTCCCGGCGGACACCGAGCCCCAGGAGCTGGCCGACGCGCTGGACCGGCTCATCGCCCAGGACTGGTGGCCGCACGGCTACGACGGCTCCGCCGTCGCCCAGGCCCGGCTGAAGGACGCGACGAGCCAGCTGATCGGCCGGTTCTGCCTCGCCGCCGAGAGCAGCACCCGGCATGCCTACGGTATGGGCCGCCTCGGGCGGTACGCCGCCGAGCTGGTCGTGCCCCGCGAGGCCCGCAACGAATGCGCCGTGCTCAAGGCGGTCGCCGACCGGTACGTCATGCAGCGCGCCGAGCAGGAGGCGATCCGCGCCGACCAGCGGATCGTCATCGCCGAGCTGGCCGCCGCCCTCACCGCGCGCGCCCCGGAGGGGCTGGAGCCGCAGTTCCGGGCGCTGTTCGACACCGCCCGCGACGACCGGGCCCGCAAGCGGGTGCTGGTCGACCAGATCGCCGCCCTGACCGACGCCTCGGCCCGCTCGCTGCACGCCGCGCTCGCCGGACACCTCCGGTGACCGCCGGTGACCGGCTTTCGGAGCCCCGTCCGGCCCGATCCGTTTCCGCCCCGTCTGCGAGCCGTGCCCCGCGCCGGGGCCGGCGCCGCGCAGACTGGACCCGGCCACTGGGTGTGACCTGATCGGGGTACACCCTCTTTCGCCATCACGCTGCGTGCGGGACGCTCGCAGTTGGCGGCGCCGCGAAGCAAGCACCGAGGAGGCATCAAGTGGTCGACGCACATCGGACGTTCGTCATCGTCGGCGGAGGACTGGCGGGAGCGAAGGCAGCCGAGACGCTCCGGGCGGAGGGTTTCAGCGGCCGGGTGATCCTGCTCGGCGATGAACGCGACCATCCGTACGAACGGCCTCCGCTCTCCAAGGGCTATCTCTCCGGCAAGGAGGACCGGGACAGCGTCTTCGTCCACGAGACCGCCTGGTACGCGGGCGCCGACATCGAACTGCACCTGGGGCAGCCGGTCACCGCACTCGACCGGGAGGCCCGCTCCGTACGGCTCGGCGACGGCACCGTCGTCCACTACGACAAGCTGCTGCTCGCCACCGGGGCCGAGCCGCGCCGCCTGCCCGTCCCGGGCACCGAGCTGGCCGGCGTCCACCATCTGCGCCGCCTCGCCCACGCCGACCGGCTGCGCAACGTACTGGCCGCACTCGGCCGGGACAACGGCCATCTGGTGATCGCCGGGGCCGGCTGGATCGGCCTGGAGGTCGCGGCGGCGGCCCGCGGCTACGGCGCCGAGGTCACCGTCGTGGAACCGGAGCCGACCCCGCTGTACCAGGTCGTCGGCCCCGAACTCGGCCAGATCTTCACCGACCTGCACAGCGACCACGGGGTCCGCTTCCACTTCGGCCTCCGCCTCACCGAGATCATCGGCCAGGACGGCCTGGTGCTCGCCGTCCGCACCGACGACGGCGAGGAGCACCCCGCCCACGACGTGCTCGCCGCGATCGGCGCCGCGCCCCGCACCGCCCTCGCCGAGACCGCCGGGCTCGCCATGGCCCCCCGCGCGGACGGCGGCGGCATCGCCGTCGACGCCTCGCTGCGCACCAGCGATCCGCACATCTTCGCGGCCGGTGACGTCGCCAACGTGGCCCACCCGCTGCTCGGCACCCGGCTGCGCGTGGAGCACTGGGCGAACGCGCTGAACAGCGGCCCGGCCGCCGCCCGCGCCATGCTCGGACAGGAGGTCAGCTACGACCGGGTGCCGTACTTCTTCTCCGACCAGTACGACCTCGGCCTCGAATACTCCGGCTGGGCGCCGCCCGGCAGCTACGACCAGGTGGTCATCCGCGGCGACGCCGGGAAGCGGGAGTTCATCGCCTTCTGGCTGAAGGACCGCCGGGTGCTGGCCGGGATGAACGTCAACGTGTGGGACGTCACCGAGACCGTGCAGGGGCTGGTCCGGTCCGGCCGGCAGGTCGACCCGGACGCGCTGGCGGACCCGTCCGTACCGCTGGAATCCCTGGGCTGAGCGCGGCCCGGCCGTCCCGCCGCGCTCCCGGACGGGACGGGCCGGCCGGTCCGCACCGCACCGGCGGTTCCACGGATCACATCGGCGCGCTCCACGGCTGTCCTACCCCACCCGTAGACTTCACCCGTGGCAGGCAGGATCAATGACGACGACGTGAAGGCGGTACGGGACGCGGTCCCGATCGACGCCGTCGTTTCCGAGTATCTCCAGCTGCGCAACGCGGGCGGTGGCAACCTCAAGGGACTCTGCCCCTTCCACGACGAGAAGTCCCCCTCCTTCCAGGTGAGCCCGAGCAAGGGTCTCTTCCACTGCTTCGGCTGCCAGGAGGGCGGCGACACGATCGCCTTCGTGCAGAAGATCGACCATCTGACGTTCGCGGAGGTCGTCGAGCGGCTCGCCGCCAAGGCCGGCATCACCCTGCGGTACGAGGAGGGCGGGTACAACCCCTCCCACCAGCGCGGCGAGCGCATCAGGCTGGTCGAGGCGCACAAGGCGGCCGCCCGGTTCTACACCGAGCAGCTGGACGGCCCGGAGGCCGAGATCGGCCGGAAGTTCCTCGCCGAGCGCGGCTTCGACCAGGCGGCCGCCGCCCACTTCGGCGTCGGCTACAGCCCGGCCGGCTGGGACCACCTCACCCGCTATCTGCGCGGCCAGGGCTTCAGCGACAAGGAGCTGATCGCCTCCGGCCTCTCCCAGGACGGCAGGCGCGGCCCCATCGACCGCTTCCGCGGCCGGCTGATGTGGCCGATCAGCGACACCTCCGGCGATGTCGTCGGCTTCGGCGCCCGCAAGCTGCGCGACGACGACAACGGACCGAAGTACCTCAACACCCCCGAGACCGCGATCTACAAGAAGTCCCAGGTGCTGTACGGCATCGACCTGGCGAAGAAGGACATCGCCAAGGCCAGCCGGGCCGTGGTCGTCGAGGGCTACACCGACGTCATGGCCTGCCATCTCGCCGGGATCACCACCGCCATCGCCACCTGCGGCACCGCCTTCGGCGGCGACCACATCAAGATCCTGCGCCGCCTCCTGATGGACAACGGCAGCGCCCGGGTGATCTTCACCTTCGACGGTGACGCGGCCGGGCAGAAGGCCGCCCTGCGCGCCTTCGAGGACGACCAGAAGTTCGCCGCCGAGACGTACATCGCGATCGCCCCGGACGGCATGGACCCCTGCGATCTGCGCCTGGTCAAGGGCGACGAGGCGGTCCGCGACCTGGTCGAACCCCGCACCCCGCTCTTCGAGTTCGCGCTCCGCCAGATCGTCGGCCGGTACGACCTGGAGACCCCGGCGGGCCGTGCGGCCGCGCTCGACGAGGCCGCCCCGGTCGTCGCCAAGATCAAGACGGGCAGCGTCCAGCGGGAGGTCGCCGTCCAGCTCGCCGGCTTCGTCGGCATCCTGGACCAGGAGTACGTCGTACACCGGGTCAACCAGCTCGCCCAGTGGGCCCGGGGCCGGGGCGACCAGCGCGGGCCCGCCCGGTCCTCCTCCCGCGCGGCCGCGCAGCACCAGCAGGTCCAGGCCCCCGTGGCCCCCTCCGGCCCCGCGCTCAACCTCCGCAGCCCCGCCCACCGCACCGAGCGCGAGCTGCTCAAGCTCGCCCTGCAGAAGCCCGCCCTGGTCTCCCCGGCCTTCGACGCCTACGGGGCCGACGAGTTCACCGCCCCGCCCTACGCCGCGGTCCGCCAGTGCATCGCGGAGGCGGGCGGCGCCGAGCTGGGCGTCGCCGAGACCCGCGAATACCTCGTCCAGGTGCTCGACGCGACCCCCAACGACGCGGTCCGCAAACTGGTCACCGAGCTGGCGGTCGAGGTCTTCCACGGCAAGACCATCGACGAGACCTACGCGGGCATGCAGCTCGTCCAGGTCCGGCTGCGCGCCGTCGACCGCCGGATCAACGACGTACAGGGCAGCCTCGCCCGCCTTGGCAGCAATGTCGCCCCGGACCACCTGGCGGCGGCACAGAACGAGGTCTGGGTCCTCCAGCAGTACGCCCAGTCCCTGCGCAACAACGGGGCCGACGCGCTCTGACGCCTCGCCCCGGCGGCGGGAGCGCCCCCGCGTAACCGGCCGGTCACGGACCGGGCTCAGAAAGTCCCCGCACGCCCCTCGTGGCAGCGATGTGTCTTCCCCCACACTGGGGTGCGGTGCCTGAGACATCGGAGCGCGGCCGGCCCATCGAACGGTGGTCCTCCATCCCCGCGGTCCGGCAGCGATCACCTGGAGGTCGCCCCCGTGCAGACCCGGACCCTGACCGAAACCGAGCACGTCTCGGCCATCCCCGCGCAGAACCGGGCCGTGCACCATCCGGAGGCCGGGGTGGAGCCGCCGATACCCGACGATCCGCCCGACCGGCCCGAGGTGCTCATGGAGGAGCCGCCGCAGGCGCCGGAGCCGTCCGGGGCACGGAGCCGCCCGGAGACCGCCGGTCCGTCCTCCGACCTCTTCCGCCAGTACCTGCGGGAGATCGGCCGGATCCCACTGCTCAGCGCCGCCGACGAGGTGGAGCTCGCCCGCCGCGTCGAGGCCGGGCTCTTCGCCGAGGAACGGCTCGCGAGCACCCCGGACCCGGACACCCGGCTGGCCGTCGATCTCGACCGGCTGGTGGTCATGGGGAGGATGGCCAAGCGCCGCCTCATCGAGGCCAACCTGCGCCTCGTCGTCTCCGTCGCCAAGCGCTACGTCGGGCGCGGGCTGACCATGCTCGACCTGGTCCAGGAGGGAAACCTCGGGCTGATCAGGGCCGTCGAGAAATTCGACTACGCCCGGGGCTACAAGTTCTCCACGTACGCGACCTGGTGGATCCGCCAGGCCATGTCCCGCGCCCTCGCCGACCAGGCGCGGACCATACGGGTCCCGGTCCATGTCGTCGAGCTGATCAACCGCGTCGTACGCGTCCAGCGCCGGATGCTCCAGGAACGCGGCTACGAGCCGACCGCGGAGGAGGTCGCCGGCCAGCTCGACCTCACCCCGGAACGGGTCGGCGAAGTCCTGCGGCTCGCCCAGGAACCCGTCTCGCTGCACGCCCCGGTCGGCGAGGAGGACGATGTCGCCCTCGGCGACCTGATCGAGGACGGTGACGCCGCGTCCCCGGTGGAGTCCGCCGCGTTCCTACTGCTGCGCGAGCACCTGGAAGCGGTGCTCTCCACCCTGGGCGAGCGCGAACGCAAGGTGGTCCAGCTGCGCTACGGGCTGGACGACGGGCGGCCCCGCACCCTGGAGGAGATCGGCCGGATCTTCGGCGTGACGCGCGAACGCATCCGCCAGATCGAGTCCAAGACCCTCAGCAAACTCCGGGACCACGCCTTCGCCGACCAGCTCCGCGGCTACCTCGACTGACGCACGGGGGCCCGCACCGCCGGGCGGCGGCACGGGCCCTCGCGTCCGAACAGGAAGCGCTCCTAGTCGACTTCGGCGACCGCCTGCGCGAACTGCGCCGAATACAGCCGGGCATAGGCGCCCTCGGCGGCCAACAGCTCCTCGTGGGTGCCCTGTTCGACGATCGAGCCGTTCTCCATCACCAGGATGACGTCGGCGTCCCGGATGGTGGAGAGCCGGTGCGCGATCACAAAGCTCGTACGGCCGTGGGCCAGCCGAGCCATCGCCTTCTGGATCAGCACCTCGGTACGGGTGTCGACGGAGCTGGTCGCCTCGTCGAGCACCAGGATCACCGGGTCGGACAGGAACGCCCGCGCGATGGTGATCAGCTGCTTCTCGCCCGCGCTGACACCGGAGCCCTCGTCGTCGATCACCGTGTCGTAACCGTCCGGCAGGGTGCGGATGAACCGGTCGGCGTGGGCCGCCCTCGCCGCCTCCTCGATCTCCTCGCGGGTGACCTCGCGCGACGCCCCGTACGCGATGTTGTCCGCGATCGAACCGCCGAACAGCCAGGTGTCCTGGAGGACCATGCCGATGCCCTGCCGCAGGTCGTCGCGGGACATCTTCGTCACGTCGACCCCGTCCAGCGTGATCCGGCCGCCCGTGACCTCGTAGAACCGCATCAGCAGGTTGACCAGCGTGGTCTTGCCGGCCCCGGTCGGGCCGACGATCGCGACCGTGTGACCCGGCTCGACGTTCAGCGACAGGTCCTCGATGAGCGGCTTCTCCGGGTCGTAACGGAACGACACCTTCTCCAGCGAGACGCTGCCCCGCAGCTCCTCCGGGCGCTGCCGCTCGTCGGGCGCGGGGTCGGCGCCCTGCTCCTCGGCGTCCAGCAGCTCGAAGATCCGCTCGGCCGAGGCGACGCCCGACTGCACCAGGTTCGCCATCGAGGCGACCTGGGTCAGCGGCATCGAGAACTGCCGCGAGTACTGGATGAACGCCTGCACATCACCGATCGACAGCGCGCCGGAGGCGACCCGCAGACCACCCACGACGGCGATCAGCACATAGTTCAGGTTGGAGACGAACATCATCAGCGGCTGCATGATCCCGCTGTTGAACTGCGCCCTGAACCCGGCCTCGTACAGCGCCTCGTTCTGCTCGGCGAAGTCCCGCGCGGACTCCTCCTGCCGGCCGAAGACCTTCACCAGGGTGTGCCCGGTGTACATCTCCTCGATGTGGGCGTTGAGCTTGCCCGTCACCTTCCACTGCTGCACGAACTGCGGTTGCGAGCGCTTGCCGACCTTCGTGGCCACGACCGCCGAGAGCGGCACCGTCACCAGCGCGACCAGTGCCAGCAGCGGCGAGACCCAGAACATCATGATCAGCACGCCGACGATGGTGAGCAGGGAGTTGATGAGCTGGCCCATCGTCTGCTGCATCGTCTGCGAGATGTTGTCGATGTCGTTCGTCGCCCGGCTGAGCACCTCGCCGCGCTTGGCCCGGTCGAAGTACGACAGCGGCAGCCGCGACAGCTTCGTCTGGATGTCCTCGCGCAGCTGGAACACGACCCGGTTGATGATCCGGATCGACAGCCGGGTCGACACCAGCATCAGCAGGCCGGCGCCGACATAGACCGCCAGCGCCACCAGCAGTACGTCGCCCACCGCACCGAAGTCGATGCCGTGACCGGGGACGAAGTCCACCTTGGAGAGCATGTCGGCCAGGCCGCTGTTGCTCTGGCGCAGGCCCTCGACGGCCTGCTCCTTGGTCGCGCCCTTCGGTATCTCCGGGCTCCGGCCGATGACCCCGGCGAAGACCAGGTCGGTCGCCCGGCCGAGGATCTTCGGCCCGACCACCGACAGACCCACGCTCAGCGCACAGGCCAGCAGCATCACGTACAGCGAGGTCTTCTCCGTCGCGAAGCGCTTCAGCAGCCGCTTCGAGGACCCCTTGAAGTCCATGGACCGGTCGGTCGGCGCCCCGCCCGCCATCATGCGTCCGCCAGGCCCGGCCATTACGCGGCCTCCGCTTCCGTCAGCTGGGAGAGCACGATCTCCCGGTACGTTTCATTGCCGTCCATCAGCTCGTGATGGGTACCGGAGCCGACGACCCGGCCCTCGTCCAGCACCAGGATCCGGTCCGCGTCGCGGATGGTGGACACCCGCTGCGCCACGATCACCACGGTCGCCTCCGCCGTCTCCCGGGAAAGCGCCCCGCGCAGCGCGGCGTCAGTGGCGTAGTCGAGCGCCGAGAACGAGTCGTCGAAGAGATAGATCTCCGGGCGCTGCACCAGCGTCCTGGCGATGGCCAGACGCTGCCGCTGCCCGCCCGACACATTGGTGCCGCCCTGCGAGATCGGCGCGTCCAGACCGTGCTCCAGCGCCGTGACGAACTCCTTGGCCTGCGCGACCTCCAGCGCCTGCCACAGCTCCTCGTCGGTCGCGTCCGGGTTTCCGTACCGCAGATTGGTCGCGACCGTCCCGGAGAACAGATACGGCTTCTGCGGAACGAGACCCACGGTCCTGGCCAGCAGCGCCGGCTCCAGCGTCCGCACATCCGTGCCGTCGACCAGCACCTGGCCGTCCGTCACGTCGAACAGCCGCGGTACGAGACCGAGCAGGGTCGACTTCCCGCTGCCCGTCGACCCGATGATCGCGGTGGTCTCGCCGGGGCGGGCCACCAGATCCACCGACCGCAGCACCGGCTCCTCGGCGCCCGGGTAGCGGAAGTCCGCGCCGCGCACCTCCAGATGACCGCGGGCGAGCAGCTTGCGGACCGGCTTGACGGGCGGGACCACGCTGGACTCGGTCTCCAGGACCTCCTGGATGCGCTCGGCGCACACCTCGGCGCGCGGCACCATCATGAACATGAAGGTCGCCATCATCACCGACATGACGATCTGCATCAGATAGGCGAGGAACGCGGTCAGCGCCCCGATCTCCATGCCGCCGCTGTCGATGCGGTGGGCACCGAACCAGATCACCGCGATCGAGGAGACGTTCACGACCGTCATCACGGTGGGGAACATCAGCGCCATCAGCCGGCCCGTGGACAGTGCCACGTCCGTCAGCTCGGTGTTGGAGCCGCGGAACCGCTCCTCCTCGTAGCCGTCCCGGACGAAGGCGCGGATCACGCGGTTGCCGGTGATCTGCTCGCGCAGCACCCGGTTCACCGTGTCGACCCGCTCCTGCATCGTGCGGAACAGCGGGCGCATCCGCTTCACGATCAGGCTCACCGCGATGCCGAGCACCGGCACCACCGCGAGCAGCACCGCGGACAGCGGGACGTCCTGGCCGAGCGCCATGACGATGCCGCCGACGCACATGATCGGGGCCGACACCATCAGTGTGAACGTCATCAGCACCAGCATCTGGACCTGCTGGACGTCATTGGTCGTACGGGTGATCAGCGAGGGCGCCCCGAAGCGCCCGACCTCACGCGCCGAGAACGACTGCACCTGGTCGAAGATCGACGCCCGGACATCGCGGCCGAGAGCGGACGCGGTACGGGCGCCGATGTGGACGGCCCCCATGTTGCAGACCACCTGGGCGATGCTGACGGCGATCATGATGCCGCCGAATTCGAGGATGTAGCCCGTGTCCCCCCGGACGACACCGTTGTCGATGATGTCGGCGTTCAGGGTGGGCAGGTAGAGGCTGGCGCAGGTCTGCAGCAGTTGGAGAAGGACCAGCAGCAGGATGGGTTTTCTGTACGGACCGAGATAGGCCCGCAGGAGTTTTATGAGCACGCGTGTCTCTCGGAGTCGGCAGAAGGCAGGAGTCGACCCATTTTCCGGCACCGGGGGGTGTGACTGCGAGCGTTTTTACTCAAGACCAGGTCAAAAAACAGACCGAGTACACAAGTGGAGGGGTTCGCATCGCTCCGTGTACTCGGCCCGTTCGCACAGGCGGACGGCTCAGTGCGCGGAGCCGAACGCCTCCGGGTGGATCTGGTCCCGCGTCGCCGTGTACTGCTGGCGCACCGCCCGCCCCACGGCCAGCTCCTCGCCCGGCTCCAGCACCTGTGCCGCGGCGCCCTGCCAGGCCGGGGGAGTGAGCGGATCGCCGGTCCCCTGCGAGACCGCCAGCGCCCAGGCCGCCTGCCGGGCCGCGCCCAGCGCCGCGTACTCGGCGGGCTGCGGCACGACCACCTGCGTACCGAAGAGCGCGGGCGCCAGTGCCTGCACGGCCGGCAGCTCGGCCGCCGCCCCCAGCAGGAACACCCGGCGCACCTCGACGCCCCGGCCGCGCAGCACATCGAGCGCGTCGGCCAGCGAGCACAGCATCCCCTCGAACGCCGCCCGCGCCAGGTGCTCCGGCTTCATCGACTCGCGCCGCAGCCCGCAGAGTGTCCCTGCGGCGTGCGGCAGCCGCGGCGTCCGCTCGCCCTCCAGATACGGAAGCAGCACCAGCCCGGACGCCCCGGGCGTGGACTTCAGGGCCAGCGCGGAGAGCTCCTCCAGGCCCTCCACGCCGAGCATCTCGGCGGTCCCGCGCAGCGCCCGTACCGCGTTGGACGTGTACACCACCGGCAGATGCATCCCGGTCGCGTCCGCGAACGAGGTGATCATCCCGTCCGGATCTGACAGCGCCTCGTGGTGCACCGCCATGACCGAGCCCGACGCACCCAGCGAGACCACCGCGTCGCCGACCCCGACCCCGAGCCCGAACGCCGCGGCCATCGTCTCGCCGGTACCCGCGGAGATCAGCAGCCCCTCGGGCGTCGTCCCGGCCGCGTCGGAGGGGCCGAGCACCTCCGGCAGCGCCGCCTGGTGCCCGAGCGCGAGCTCCACCAGGTCGGGCCGGTAGGAACCGCTGCCCGCCGACCAGTACCCGGTGCCGGACGCGGCACCCCGGTCGGTGGTCCGCCGGGCCGGGCGCCCCAGCAACTGCCACACCAGCCAGTCGTGCGGCTGGAGCACCGCGGCCACCCGCTGGGCCGCCTCCGGCTCGGTCCGCGCCAGCCAGCGCAGCTTCGCCACCGGCTGCGCGGCCTGCGGCACCGCCCCGACCGCCTCGGCCCAGGACTGCCGCCCGCCGAGCCCGTCGACCAGATCGGCCGCGGCGGCCTGCGCCCGCTTGTCGTTGCCGAGCAGCGCCGGGCGTACGAGATTGCCCTGGTGGTCCAGCGGCACCAGGCCGTGCTGCTGGGCGGAGACGCCGATGGCCTGCACCCCTTCGAGCAGCCCGCCGCCGGCGGCCTCGCCGAGCGAGAGCAGCCACGCCTGCGGGTCGACCTCGGTGGCCTTCGCCTCGACGGGGTGCGCGGCGAACCCCCGGCGCAGCACTGCGCCCGTGTCCGTATCGCAGACGACGATGTGTGTGAAGGCGGAAGAACTGTCCAAGCCGGCGACTATCCCCATGCACAAGATTCTGCCGCACCGCCGGACCCTTTCCGTACCGGTGGAGCGGCAGCATCGGGGGCGGTGCCGCTATGTGTTGCTGGTGCCCCAGTCGTCCTCGCCGTTCCGGCCGCGGTCCCGCAGCGAGCGCACCCGGTCGGCCACCCCGGCCGGAACCTTCTCGCCGACCTTGTCGCTCACCACGTGGTACGCCTTACCGGCCAGGTCACGGCCGCTCTGCGCGGCGGACTCGGCGGTATTGCGCACGGCCGGATTCTCGGCGAACCGGCGCGCGGACTTCTTCATCTGCTCGTAGCGCTCGCGCCCGGCCCGTGTCCCGATCACGTATCCGAGGGCCAGTCCGGCGATGAACGTGAGCCGGTACCGCATGGCTGCCACCCTTCCTTGCTCAGCGCGACGCTCGGTGCGGCGCTGCGACGTGTGCTGCCCGACCTACCCGCGGGCACCGGAGATCACCCCGGGGGATACCGATTGGCAAAGCACCCCCCTGCTTGCGCTAATGTATGTGTCGCAGCGAACGCGCGCCGCCCGGCAGCAGCCAGGTAGGTAGGGTTCGGTGCATACGCAGCAATCCCCTGTAGCTCAATTGGCAGAGCAGCCGGCTGTTAACCGGCAGGTTACTGGTTCGAGTCCAGTCGGGGGAGCGCGATCCCCTGTAGCTCAATTGGCAGAGCATTCGGCTGTTAACCGGAGGGTTACTGGTTCGAGTCCAGTCGGGGGAGCGGAACGGAAGAGGACCCCGAGGGGTCCTTTTTCGTATGCCCGGCGACGGCGGCCACCGTGGTGCGTGTGGGGTGCAAGTGACTCTTTCGCGTGTACTTCGCCCCATCCGGAACCGGGCGGCCGACGGTGCGGTCTTCATGGTCATGCGAAGCCGACCATCCGGAGCGAGAGATCGTATGACCGGCTATGCTGCGGCAGACGGCGCGCACACTTGTACGCGCCACGCCGAAAAGGGGCGGTAGCTCAGCCGGTTAGAGCAGCGGACTCATAATCCGTCGGCCGTGGGTTCGAGTCCCACCCGCCCCACTGCCGATGTTCCGGCAGAAACGTTATGACCTGCGTATACGTAGGTATCAGGGCCCTCACGGATTCCGTGGGGGCCCTCACCATAGCCCCGTCCCGAGATCAAGTGGCCGCGCCCCGGCCCGGCGGGTCGTGCCGGTGAGGTCCGGTCGCGGATCCGCCCGTTCCTTGTCGATGCGTCATGTCCGGAGAGTCACCTACGACAACGCTCCGAAGGATTAGGGTATTTCGGCACCTTTTATCCTTGATTACGGCTTCTACGACTTGTTGGTCACAGGGGTCGGACGTAGTGTCGAAAGTGCCGCAGCAAGAGCAAGGAGCGGCACAGCGAACTCCTCCAGAGGAGGCGAAGATGAAGGTTCGTAGCATCTTCGACCACAGGGACGGCGGTCGCGGCGGATACGGTGGCCGTGGCGGAGACGGCGGACGCGGATACGGGGGCCGTGGATACGGCGACCGTGGTTACGGCGGACGCGGACGTGGATACGGTGGCTACTTCGACGACTACGGCTATGGCGGTCGTGGACGTCGCTGGGGTTGCTGACTCCCTTCACCCCCGCTCTCTGACATCAATTCGAGGCAGGCTCGCGCACCGCGCGGGTCCGCCTCGTTGTTTGGGCCCATTCCCATGGCCACGGTCCATGGTCCGCGCACGTCTGTGATGTGATGCCCATGCGCTTTCACAGCCCGTTCCAGCGTTCCGCCCGTGACGAAGAGCCGCCCGAGGACCCGGTGGCGGACGTCCCGATCCGCACCGACCCCGTCAGCATCATGGCGTCCTTCCGGCGCTTCTGGCCCTTGACCAGAGGAGATCGGCGCTGGCTCGTCGTCATCTTCCTGTGCGCCGTCCTGGCCGCCCTCGCCGAGACCGTCACCGTCCTGCTGTTCGCCAAACTCACCGACACCGCCCTGCAGAGCGGCGACGTCAGCGCCTTCTGGAAGCCCGCAGGCCAGTGGCTCGCCGTGGCGGTGGCCGGTGCCGTGGTGGGGTACCTGGGCAGTTCGCTCGCGGTCTGGACCGCCGAGCGCTTCGTGCTGCGGCTGCGGGCCCGCGTCTTCGGCCATCTCCAGACGCTCCCGCCGCACTTCTTCCAGCGCAATCGCCGCGGCGACCTGGTGGAGCGGCTGACCGGTGACGTGGAGGCCATCGAGGCGCTCGTGGTCTCCGGCATCGTCGGGGCGGCGTCGGCGCTGTTCGGCACCATCTTCTACGCCGGCGCGGCCCTGTTGCTGCGCTGGGACCTGGCGCTGGCCACCTTCGTCATGGTCCCGGTCCTGCTGGTCGTCACCCGCGGGTTCGCCAAGCCCCTGCGTGCGGTGTCCCGGCGCGGCCGGGCGGCGGACGGCGCCATCACCGCCGTGGTCGAGGAGACCCTGGTCAACGTCGTCATGACCCAGGCGTACAACAGGCAGAAGGACGAGGAGGACCGGCTCAGCAGCAAGGCGAGGCTCCGGTTGAGGACCGCGGTGAAGGCCGTCCGCCTCACCGAGTTCTACGAGCAATTCATCGAAGTCCTCGAAACGTTGTGCGTCCTCACGATCATCGGCCTGGGGGCGTGGGAGATCTCGGCCGGCCGGATGACCCTCGGACAACTGCTGGCCTTCGCCGCCTTCATCGGCTACCTCTACCCGCCGATCCGTTCGCTGGGCCAGCTCGGTCTGACGGCCACCGCCGCGACCGCGGGCGCCGAACGACTGCTGGAGATCCTCGACGCCGAGCCCTCCGTCACCGACCCGGGCGACTCGGTACCGGTGCCGGAGCGCGGCCGGGCGCTCGGTGAGGTGGAGGCGCGCCAGGTGTTCTTCCACTACCCCGGCAGCAGCGAGATGGTGCTCCGGGACCTCTCGTTCACCGCAAGTCCCGGGGAACTGCTGGTCATCACCGGCCCCAGCGGTGCGGGCAAGTCGACGCTGGCGGCGCTGCTGCTCAGGTTCTACGACCCGGAGACCGGCACCGTCCTGCTGGACGGCGTCTCCGTGGACCGCATGCCGCTGCCCTACCTCCGCCGCAACATCACGCTGCTGCCGCAGGACACGCTGGTGCTGCACGACACCATCGAGGAGAACATCGGCTGCGGACGCCCCGACGCGAGCCACGACGATGTCGAGCGGGCCGCGCGGGCGGCCGACGCCCACGCGTTCATCGAGGCCCTGCCGGAGGGATACGGCACCGTCATATCCACCGGAACCTCCCGGCTCTCCGGCGGCCAGTTGCAGCGCATCGCCATCGCCCGCGCCATGCTGCGCGACGCACCCGTGCTCCTCCTGGACGAGCCCACCACCGGACTGGACCGGCTGGCCGCGGAACGCATCCTGGAACCCCTGCGACGGCTGGCCCGCGGCCGCACCACCATCGTGATCACCCACGACCTGGCCCTGGCCGCGGACGCCGACCGCATCCTCGTACTGGACGAGGGGCGGCTGGTGGAGTCCGGCACGCACACCCAACTCCTCGGCCGGAGCGGCCTGTACGCCACGCTCTTCGAGCGCCGCTCCCGGCCGCACAACGGGACCGCGTACGAGTCCGCGTACAAGTCCGCCCGGCCGTCAGGGATCCACTGGAGGTAGCCGGCCGGCGGCACCGGGCCCGAACGGCGCTGCCGAGGCGGCCGGTTCCCGATGGGGACCGGCCCGCCGGGGAACACCCGGTGGTTACCATCCGCTGTGACCGAAACGACCGAAGGACCCGCTCCGCGCCCCCGAATACTCGCCGATCTGACGCCGCTGCGGACCTCTCCCGACTACCGGCGGCTCTGGTTCGGGAACACGGTCTCCTGGGTCGGGCAGGGGATGACGGCGCTCGCCGTGTCGCTCCAGGTCTACGACATCACCGGATCCGCCTTCTCGGTCGGGCTCATCGGATTCTGCTCGTTCCTGCCACTGGTCGTCTTCGGGCTGTACGGCGGTGCCGTCGCCGACACCATCGACCGTCGCAAGCTGGGCCTGGCCAGTTCCGCCGGGTCGTTCGCCCTCTCCGTCACCCTGGTCGTCACAACCGTCGCGGGCGTGGAGCAGGTGGGGCTGCTGTACGCGATCGTCGGCCTCCAGGCGGCCTGCTTCGCGGTCAACTCACCGGCCCGCAGCTCGATGATCGCCCGGCTGCTGCCGGCTGAACAGCTGCCCGCCGCCAACGCCCTCACCTCCATGACCAGCACCACCGGAACGCTGGTCGGGCCGATGCTCGGCGGGCTCGTCGTCGGCTGGTGGGGCTACCGGGCCGCGTACACCGTCGACGCCGTCACCTTCACCGCCTCGCTCTACGCGATGTGGCGGCTGCCCGCCATGCTGCCGGAGCGGGAGGAGGGCGCGGGGGACAAGCGGGCGTCCGTCGCGGACGGGCTGCGCTTCCTGGGGACCAGGCCCAATCTCCGGATGACCTTCTTCACCGATCTGTGCGCCATGCTGCTGGCCCACCCCCGGGCGCTCTTCCCCGTCGTCGCCGTCCTCTGGTACGGCGGTGACGCGAAGACCACCGGACTGCTGGTCGCCGCCCCGGCGTTCGGGGCGCTGCTCGGCGGGGTGTTCTCCGGTTGGCTGGGACGCGTCCGGCGCCACGGACTCGCCGTGCTGATCGCCGTCGCCTGCTGGGGCACCGCCATCGCGGTCTTCGGCCTGACCCGGCAGCTCTGGCTCGGGCTGATCTTCCTGGCGCTCGCCGGGTGCGCGGACACCACCTCGATGGTCTTCCGCAACACCATGCTCCAGGCGGCCGTGCCGGACGAGATGCGCGGACGGCTCCAGGGCGTGTTCATCGTCGTCGTGGCGGGCGGGCCGAGGCTCGGCGACTTCGTGGCGGGCTCGGTCGCCGACCTGGTCTCGCCCGGCCTGGCGGTGACCGGGGGCGGGATCGCCTGTGTCGTCGCGGTGGCCCTGCTGGGGCTGCGGTGGCGGGGGTTCGCCCGGTACGACGCAAAGGATCCGCAGCCCTGACCGGCCCCGCCCCCGCCCGCACGTGCCTCATCGGCCGTGACGGACCCGCCCGCGCGTCACCGACCCCGGCGACCCCGCCCGCGTCTCACTCCCCGGGCGGCCCCACCACCGAGCGGGCGAAGCCCAGTTCCACCAGGTCCTGGGGGCGCAGCCGCAGCTGGCCGGCCGTGGCGTGCACCTCGCCCGGGGTGCGCTTCAGGATCGCCGCCGCCAGCTCCGGGGCGATGACCGAGAAGTAACTGTCCCGGGTGACATGGGTGTTCCCCGGCGCCGCCAGTGCCAGCGCGCCGCCCGAGCCGCCCTCGCCGATCACCAGGGTGGTGACGGGGACCCGGGTCCCGGCTATCGCCGCGAAGGCGTCGGCGATGGCGGCGCCCGCGCCCGCCCGCTCCGCCGCCGCGTCGTTGGCCGCGCCGGGGGTGTCGATCAGGGTGAGCACGGGGACGCCGAGCCGGTCGGCCAGCCGGATCACCCGCGCCGCAGTGCGGTAGCCGGCCGGACGGGTCGCGGTGCCGCACTGGGCCACGTACGCGATCGGGCGGCCGTCGCGCCACCCGAAGCCGCAGAGCAGCCCCGGGTCCGTACCCCCGCAGCGGTCGCCGGTGAGCGGGAGGCGGTGGTCGAAATACGCGTCCAGGTACGCCTCGGCGCGCGGCCTGGCGGGCGAGCGGGCCTGCCGCACCGCGTCCCAGCCGGTCACCGGGAGGCCGGTGGCGGACAGGGCGTGGGGCACGGGGGCGGGGGACGCCGGGGAGTCCGTGCCCCGCAGCGCCCGCAGCCAGTGGGCCACCGTCCCGGGGAGCTCGTCCGGCGGGACGACGGCGTCGATCTGGCCCGCGGCCAGCTGGCCCTCGGCGGTGTACGCGTGCGGGTCCGCGTCCGGCGGCCGCACCCGGGAACCGGCGAACCCGACCTGGGCGCCCGGCAGCGCCAGGATCACATCGGCGCCCGCCCCCAGCGTGGCCCAGCCGCCGCCCGTCGTCGGATCGCGCAGGACCGCGAGCTGGGCGGGGCCCGCCGCCCGCAGCCGGGCCGAGGCACGGGCCACCCGCTGGAGCTGGGTCAGGGCGACCATGCCCTCCTGCATCCGGCTGCCGCCCGTCGCGATGAGCGAGACCAGCGGCAGCGCCCGGACCCGGGCGGCCTCGTACGCGGCCTCCAGCCGGTCCCCGGTGCGCTGCCCCAGCGATCCGCCCAGGAAGCCGAACTCGAAGGAGACCAGCACACAGCTCCGCCCGCCGACCGAGGCGAGGCCGTACACGACGGACTCGTCCTCGCCGGTCCGGGCGGCGGCCCGGGCCCGGGATTCCGCGTACCCGGCCCAGGACAGGGGCCCGTCCCCGGCGCCGTCCGGACCGGGCGCGGCGGTCTCCCGCAGCTCCTCGAAGCCGGTGGTCAGTGCCGCGATCGCCGTTCTCGCGCCCATCCGGTCAGCCATGGAGCGACCGCTTCATGATCTTGCCGAGGTCGTTGCGGGGCAGCGCGTCCAGGTAGCGGACCGTGCGCGGGCGCTTGTGCGGGGACAGCTGGGCGGCCACATGGTCCGCGAGCTCCTGCTCGGACGGCGGCGCCGCCGGGTCGGCCGGCACCACCCAGGCGACGATCCGCTCGCCCAGGTCCGGGTCCGGTTCACCGGTGACGGCGGCCTCGCGGACGCCGGGGTGGTCCAGCAGCGCGTTCTCGATCTCCCCGGCGCCGATCTTGTAACCGCCGCTCTTGATCAGGTCGGTGGCCTTGCGCCCGACGATCCGCACGTAGCCGTCGGCGTCCCGGGTGGCCATGTCCCCGGTGCGGAACCAGCCGTCCTCGGTGAGCGCGGCGGCGGTGGCGTCGGGGCGGTTGAGATAGCCGGTGAAGAGGTTCGGGCCGCGTACCTGGATCTCGCCGATGGTGTCGGGTCCGGTGCCGTCCCCGGGCAGGACGGTGCCGTCCTCCTCGACCAGGCGGAGCTCCACGCCGCGCAGGGGTGCGCCGACCGTGCCGGGGCGGGGTTCGCCGTCGGCCCGGACGCCCGTGTTCATCAGGGTCTCCGTCATGCCGTACCGCTCGATGAGCCGGCGGCCGGTGGCGGCCGCGATCCGCTCGTGGTCGTGCACCGGCAGCGCGGCCGACCCGGACACCAGCAGCCGGGCGCCGGCCAGCGCCTTCGCCAGCCCGTCCGCCCCGGGTCCGTCGAGGGCCTCGGCGAGGCGGTGGTACATCGTCGGCACGCCGAAGAGCATGGTGCCGCCGGACGACAGCTCCCGGGCCACCCCGTCGGTGGAGAACCTGCCCAGGTGCCGCACCGAGCCGCCCCGGCGCAGCGGCCCGAGCACGCCCAGGATCAGGCCGTGCACATGGAACAGCGGCAGGGCGTGGACGAGCACGTCGTCACCGGTCCACTGCCAGGCGTCCTCCAGCGCGTCGAGCGAGGCGGCGATCGCCCGCCGGGGCAGGATCGCGCCCTTGGGCGGGCCGGTGGTCCCGGAGGTGTAGACGATCAGCGCGGGGGATTCGGGGGAGGGCTCGGGGAGCGTGGCGCGGGCGCCCTCCCCGGCCGTGTCGACGTCGATGCGGTCCAGTGCGTCCAGCACCGGCGGGAGCGTGTCGCCCGCCCCGGCCAGCACCGCGGTCGGTTCGCTGTCGGCCACGATGTGGGCGAGTTCGCGCGTCCCCGTCTTCGGGTTGAGCGGAACCGCCGGCACCCCGACGCGCAGCGCGGCCACCACGGCGACCACCGTCTCGGGGGTGGGGGTGGCCCAGACCGCGACCCGCCCGGCCCCGGCGAGACGCCCGGCGAGCGCGGCGGAGGCGGTGGCCAACCGGTCGTAGGTCATGGTGTGTTCGCCGAACCGGGTGGCTTCCCGGGTCGAACCGTCATCCGGCACAGAGAGAAGAGGGGTCACCCACCGCACCCTATGGGCTGAGGCGGAAGCGCGGACTTTGATCGACCGGCAATCGGGGGTGGGAGAAGGAACGGGGCTGGGTGCGTGCAGTTGCAGGGCGGAGGATTGAGGCATGGCGGAGCCATGGTGATTGACGACAACGCCGCAGATGCGCGTGCCCAGCCCCGCGACGCCGCCCCCCGATTGCCGGTCGATCTCAGTCGCGCTTGAGTCCGCGCATGCGGCCGTACGCGTACACGCACCCGGCGAGTGCCAGATCGGACAGCAGCATGAAGCCGATCGAGTACGAGCCCTTCGCGCTGTAGATCGCGCCCATCACCAGCGGTGGCACGAAGCCGCCCAGGCCGCCCATCGCGCCGACGATCCCGGTCACGCTGCCCACCTTCGCCTGCGGGGTCACCTGCGAGACCAGGGCGAAGACGCTGCCGCTCGCGGTGCCCAGGCCCGCCGCCATGCAGAGCAGCGCGACCGTGCCGCCCGGGGCCAGTGGCGGGTCGAAGGCCTGGACGATCGCCATCAGGGCGGCCAGGCCGAGTGCCGCGGCCGTGACCACGGCCGGGTGGACGCGGTCCGAGAGCCAGCCGCCGATCGGCCGGAAGACGACCGTGACCAGGGCGAACCCGGCGGCCTTCGTGCCGGCGTCGGTGGGCGACAGGTCGTACCAGGTCTTCAGATACGTGGGGAGGTAGACGCCGAACGCGACGATTCCGCCGAACCCGATCGCGTACAGCGCGGACAGCTCCCAGGTGACCCGCAGCCGTCCGGCGTCGGCCAGCCGGTGGGCGAGCGAGTCGGTCGGCACCGGGCGGCCCGGCCGGTCGCTGACCAGCACCGTGGCCAGTGCCGCGTACACCACGAGCGCCGCCGCGACCACCAGGTACGGCAGGTTGTCGCCGTGCCCGGCGATCCTCGGGGTGAAGTACCCGGACAGCGCGACACCGCCCATGCCCATGCCGAAGATCCCGAGCGCGAGGCCCCGCTTGGCGGGCGGGAACCACGAGTTGACCAGGGGGATGCCGATCGCGAAGGTGGTGCCGCCCAGGCCCAGCAGAAAGCCCACGGCGAGCATCGCGCCGTAGGAGTCCCGCGCCGGGATCAGCAGCAGTACGGGCACGATGGTGAGTGCCGAGACCAGCGGGAACATCAGCCGTGCGCCGTACTTGTCGGTCAGCGCGCCCGCCGGGATCCGGCCCAGCGAACCCACCAGCACCGGCACCGCCACCAGCAGCGACTGCTCGAACGAGGTCAGCCCCAGCCGTTCCTTGTAGTCCCCGGACAGCGGCGCGATCAGATTCCAGGCCCAGAAGGTGAGCCCGAAGCCGATCGTGGCCATCAGAAGGTTTCGGTAGGCGGCCGAGGACGGCGCGTCGACCGGGGCGGGGGACTTCTTGACGGCTGTATCCACCCTTTCAGTCAAGGGCGGGCGGAGGCCGTGGGCCTGCCGGAATGCGCCATGAGGGTCACCCGCTGCCGGGGGACCGGATACGGGGGCGGGGTACGGCCGGATGCGACTTGCACAGTCACGAACCGGACAAAGCTGCGACAATCGCAGTATGGACCGGCTGGACAGAGAAATCCTTGGCATCCTCCAGGAGGATGCCCGGATCTCGTACCGCGATCTGGGCGTACGGGTCGGGCTCAGCGCCAACGCGGCGGCCGACCGGGTGCGCAGACTGCGCCGCGACGGTGTCATCCGGGGCTTCACCGTGATCATCGATCCGGCCGCCGACACCCGTACCGGCCTCGTGGTCTTCATCGATGTGACGCTGCGCATCGACACGACCAACGAGGTGTTCGAGCGGGCGGTGCTCGCGCTGCCCGGCATCACCGAGGTGGTCCATGTGACCGGCGGGCACGACTATCTCGTACGGGCCACCGTCGCCGACACCGCCGCCCTGGACGGGCTGCTGCGCAGGCTGAAGCGGGAGGCCGGGGTCGCCCACTCCAACACCCGGGTCGCGCTCAGAGCGGCGCCTGCCAGGTGACGGTCGGCGAGCGCGAGCCGTCCTCCTCGCGCCCGTCGTCGGCGACCGTCAGCCGGACCGCGGCCCGCCCGTCCGGCAGCCCGGCCGTCGCGTCCACCGACACCTCGATCGCCGACACCCCGGCCCGCCGGTGCGCGGAAGCGAGCGCCCCGCGCAGCGCGGCGAGCAGCTGCCGGTCCACGGGCTCCCGGACCAGCGCGTCGACCGCCCCGGTGAAGTGCACCGACGGCTGGAAGCCGAGCACGGCGGCGGCGCCCGCGGTCTCCCGCAGCACCCGGCCGCGGAAGGTCGTGGGGGCCTCGGCGGGCGGCTGCTGGAGGGCGAAGATCGCCGTCCGCACCTCCTGAATGGTGGAGTCCAGCTCGTCCACGGCCCTGCCGAGCAGCTCGTCGGTGTCCGGGGCGGCGGCCCTGCGGCGGGTCGACTCCAGCATCATCTCGGTCGCGAACAGCCGCTGGACCACGAGATCGTGCAGATCGCGGGCGATCCGGTCCCGGTCCTCGTACACCGCGAGCCGCTCCCGGTCGTGCCGGGCGTCCGCCAGCACCAGCGCCAGCGCGGCCTGCGAGGCGAACTGGGTGGCCAGCAGCCGGTCCACGGCCGTGTACGGGCGGTCGCCGCGCCGCCGGGGCAGGGCGAGGGTGCCGATCAGCCGTCCGCCGCTCTGCAGCGGCAGCATCATGCTGGGGCCGAAGCGCGAGCGGACATGCGTCGTCATCCGCGGATCGGTAGCCGAGTCCTCGATGAACACCGGTTCCCCGCCCAGTAGCTGGACCAGCACCTCGGAGCCGGGCGCGATGGCCGTACCGACGATCCCGGCCGGGTCGTCGAGCGTGGACGCGGTGACGATCTCCATCCCGCCCTCCTCGTTCGGCTGGAGGATGACCCCCGCGCAGGCGTCGGCGAGCGTCCTGGCCCGTTCGGCGACGGTCATCAGCGCGTCGGCCGCGCTCCCGCCGGTCAGCAGCGCGGTGGTGACGGCCGCCGCCCCCTCGATCCAGCGCTCCCGCTGCCGGGCCGCCGCGTACAGCCGGGCGTTGGCGATCGCGATCCCGGCACGCGAGGCCAGTGCGCCGAGCACCGCCGTGTCCGAGTCGGTGAACCCGCCGGTGTGCTTCTCCGTGAGGCACAGGTTGCCGAAGACCTGGCCGTGCACCCGGATCGGCGTCCCGAGGAAGGAGCGCGCCGGCGGATGGCCGGGCGGCACCCCGCCGGTGCGCGGGCCGGCGGCCAGGCCGTCGCGGCGCGACGGCTCCGGCTCGTCGGCGAGGGCGCCGGACATCCCCGAGCACCCGTCCGGGAACCGGCCGGTCCGCTGCCACTCGGTCCCGTCGAGCCCCGAGGTGTACAGCTCGCCGATGGTGCCGCGCTCCGGGTCGAGCACGCCGAGCGCGCCGTACCGGGCCCCGGTCAGGGCCGTCGCGGTGTCCACGATCTGCTGGAGCATGGTCCGCAGTTCGAGATCGGAACCGATGCTCAGCACCGCTTCCAGAAGCATCGACAGTGCCGGTTTCTCCGGGGCGGTGGCCGGGGCCGCCGCCGGAGCCGCTCCGCACGGTCCCGCGTCCGCCGCCTCGTCCGTCATGCGCCGCATGCCCGCGGTGCTCAGCAGGCCAGCGGGTCGAGGACCATCGGCTCGATCTTCCCGTCCAGCATGGCGCCGAGCCCCAGCACCGCGCAGACGTCCGGCCGCTCCGCGATGTGCACCGGCACGCCCGTCGCGTCCCGCAGCATCTGGTCGAGTCCGGGCAGCAGCGCGCTGCCGCCGACCATCATGATCCCGCAGTCCACGAGGTCGGCGACCAGATCGGGCGGGCAGTCGCGCAGGATCTTGCCGAGCCCGTCCAGCACCGCGGTGAGCGGGGCGTGGATGGCCTCCCGCACGGCGGCGGTGTCCACATGCACCGAGCGGGCCAGACCGGTCGCCACGTCACGGCCGTGGATCTCGGTCGTGACGGGCCCCTTCGAGGTGAGGCCGCCGCCGCTGAGCGCCAGCTGCAACGGGCGCACGGACTGGCTCGGCAGCATCAGCGCATGGTGCTGGCGCAGATGCTGGATCACCGCGTGGTCGATGGCGTCGCCGCCGACCGGGATGCGCACGGCGCTGACGATCGAACCGAGCGAGAGCACCGCGATCTGGGTGGTCGCCGCCCCGCACACCATGATCATGGTGGCGGTCGGCTGCTCGACCGGCAGTCCGCAGCCGACGGCCGCTGCGATCAGGGTGTCGACCAGCTCGACCCGCCGGGCACCGATTCCGACCATCGTCTCCACGGCGGCCCGCTGGGCGAGCGGATCGCTGTCGTGCGGGGTGCAGGCGGCGGCCCGCAGCCGCGGCTTGCGGCGCAGCTGCCGGCGGAGCTTCTCGCCGAGCAGATGGCGGAGCATGCGCTGGGCCATCTCGATGTCGACGACGGTCCCGCCGGTGACCGGGCGGGCCACCCGGATGTAGTCGGGGGTGCGGCCCGTCATCTGTTCGGCGAGCGCGCCGACGGCGATGAGCGACCCGGTACGGGTGTTCACCGCGGCGACGCTCGGCTCGTCGACGACGAGCCCGAGGCCCTTGACGTACACCCGGGTCCGGGCGGCCCCGAGGTCGACGGCGACATGGCAGCGGCGCAACTGCTCAAGACTGACGGTCACGGCAGGTCTCCCGAGAGCGCGGACGATGGCACCGGCGGCAGCCGGTTCTGTCCCGCAAGCGTGCGCCGTTCGGAGTCCTGGCGCGCGCTGGGCTGAGCCGTCGGAGGGACCGGCTGACGGGCCGACAGAAGAGTGCGGAACGCGGGAATCAGCCCGGCAGCAGCCGCTGGAGGAGCCCCCAGGCGAACTCGGCGACGTACGGCTCGCCCGTGCCCGGCGCGGTGATCGCGAGCGCCCACCGGGCCGGCGCACCACCCTCCATCGGGCGGGCCGGCGCGAAGGCCCGCGCGACCTCGTCGACCGTGCCCGACCAGGGGCGCAGATCCTCGACCGTAAGCAGCTCGGGGCCGGGCGCCCCCGGCGCCCGGACCAGCCACTCGTTCCACACCGCGCCGCCCGGCGCGACCATCACCTCGAACCACAGGTCCGGCCACAGCACCGTCGGCCACCGCAGCGCGTCGCACTCCAGGTCGCCGACGGTGCGGCGGACGGACGACACGGGCTCGCCGAGCACCGAACGGTAGCGGCGCAGCGCGCCCCGCCCGCCGGGCGCCCGCACCATGGCCTGCCAGTGGCGGTTGGCCTCCCGCATCTCGGCGAGCGTGGCTCCCAGCTCGTGCCGGGCGTCCTCGACCAGGCCGGGCTGGTGGTCGGCCATCCGGCGCAGCAGGACGAGCTGGAACTCACGGGGGCCGAAGGGTGCGGTCACGGCTTCGACGGTTCCACACCGGGGCCCCGGCCGCCGGACGGCCCCGGCTCGCCGAGCATCCGGCGCAGCAGGTCCCGCAGCACCGTCCGGTCCCCGTCCGACAGCTCGGCCAGCGGCTCCCGGGCGAAGGTGAGCGAATCGCGCAGCTGCTGCGCCGTCCGGGCGCCCAGCTCCGTGGGGGCGGCCAGCTTCACCCGCCGGTCGGCCGGGTCCGGCCTGCGCTCCACCAGGCCGCGGGTCTCCAGCCGGTCGACGATGCCGGTGACGTTCGACGGCTCGCACTTCAGCTTCTGGGCGATCCTGCGCATGGGCATCGGCTCCAGAGAGAGCAGCCCGAGCACCCGCGCCTGCGCACCGGTGAGCGAGTGGGCCGCCGCCGCCTCGTCGTACTCCTCGTAGTAGCGCGCCACGACGGTGCCGATGAGCTCGACGACTTCGAGGGTCAGAGGGTCTGTACGGGTGGTGGCCATGACACCCAGGATAGCCGGTTGCTTGACAACATGAAATATTCAGGAGCATGGTTGTTTCACAACCTGAAGTATTTCGCTTCCCCGGTACGGCCCCGACCGCCCCGGCCGGAGCTTCCCCCACCGCGCAGGACTTCAAGGAGAACCCGAACCCATGTCAGCAGCACTTCCCACGTCCGGCCGTGAATGGCACCTCGTCGCCCGCCCCCACGGCTGGCCGAAGGCCGAGGATTTCGCGCTGCGTGAGGTCCCGGTCGCCGCGCCCGGCGAGGGCCGGGTCCTCGTCCGCAACCTGCACTTCTCGGTCGACCCCTACATGCGGGGCCGGATGAACGACGTGAAGTCGTACACCCCGCCCTTCAAGCTCGACCACCCCATGGACGGCGGAGCGGTCGGCGAGGTCATCGCCTCGAACGCCGACGGCCTCGCGGTCGGCGACCACGTCCTGCACGGTCTCGGCTGGCGCGAGTACGCCGACGTCCCGGCCAAGCACGCCGTGAAGGTCGACCCCTCGCTCGCCCCGCTCTCCGCCTACCTCGGTGTGCTCGGCATGACCGGGCTCACCGCCTACGCGGGCCTCTTCGACGTCGCCTCCTTCAAGCCGGGCGACGCCGTCTTCGTCTCCGGCGCGGCCGGCGCGGTCGGCAGCCAGGTCGGCCAGATGGCCAGGATCAAGGGCGCCTCGCGGGTCATCGGCTCGGCCGGCTCCGACGAGAAGGTCAAGCTCCTCGTCGAGGAGTACGGCTTCGACGCCGCCTTCAACTACAAGAACGGCCCGGTCGCCGATCAGCTGCGCGAGGCCGCCCCCGACGGCATCGACGTCTACTTCGACAACGTCGGCGGCGAGCACCTCGAAGCGGCGATCTCCTCGCTCAACCTGCACGGCCGCGTCACCGTCTGCGGAATGATCGCCCAGTACAACGCGACCGAGCCGACCCCCGGCCCGCGCAACCTCGCCCTCGTCATCGGCAAGCGGCTGCGCATCCAGGGCATGCTCGTCGGCGACCACGCCGACCTCCAGCCGCAGTTCGTCCAGGAGGTCGCCGGCTGGCTGGCCTCGGGCGAGCTGAAGTACAACGAGACCTTCGTCGAGGGCATCGAGAACGGCTTCGAGGCCTTCCTCGGCCTGCTGCGCGGCGAGAACACCGGAAAGATGATCGTCTCCCTCGCCTGACAGCCGCTCCGGCGGACCGGTTAGGCTCACCCACAGGCCGCCGCGATCGTGGGCGCGAGTCGCGGCGCACAGCAGGAGGAATCCTCAGCATGACCATTCAGGACATAACCGTTGCCTACACCGCCGTCGCCACCGCCGAGAACGGTCGTGACGGCCGCGTCTCGTCCGACGACGGCAACCTCGACGTCATCGTCAACCCGCCGAAGGCCATGGGCGGAAGCGGCGCGGGCACCAACCCGGAGCAGCTCTTCGCGGCCGGCTACAGCGCCTGCTTCCAGGGCGCGCTGGGCGTCGTCGCCCGCCAGGAGAAGGCGGACATCACCGGCTCCACGGTGACCGCCGAGGTCTCCATCGGCAAGACGGCCGAGGGCGGCTTCGGCCTGGAGGTGGCGATCAGCGCCACCATCCCGAACGTCGACACCGCCACCGCGCAGTCGCTCGTCGAGAAGGCCCACCAGGTGTGCCCGTACTCGAACGCCACCCGTGGAAACATCAAGGTCGAGCTGTCGGTCGCCTGACCGGCCGCCCGCGACAGACGAAGGGCCGCACTCCCGAACGGGGTGCGGCCCTTCGCCGTCGCCACTCGCGGCAACGGCCGCCGACCATTGGGGACAAACCGTCCGGCGGGCCGCGCCCCGTCCCAACTCCCAGGTCAGGGGCCCCCTTCGTCACCAGTACGCTGACGCCATGCGTGATCTGGGTGCGGGCTTCGGCTACTTGATAAAGGGACAGCGCTGGGCCGTCCGGCACGGGCGCTGGTTCGGTTTCGGGCTGCTGCCCGGGCTCATCACACTCGTGCTGTACGCGGGTGCCCTGGTCGGTCTCGGCCACGGCGCGGACGACCTCGTGGACTGGGCGACGCCGTTCGCCGACGACTGGTCCTCGCCCTGGCTCGGGCTGCTGCGCAACACCCTGACCGTGCTGGTCTTCGGTCTCGGCCTCTTCCTCGCCGTGATCACGTTCACCGCCGTGACCCTGCTGGTCGGACAGCCCTTCTACGAGTCGCTCTCCGAGCAGGTCGACCGCACCGAGGGCGGCGACGTCCCCGAGTCCGGGCTGCCGCTCTGGCGGGAGCTGTGGATCTCCGCCCGCGACAGCGTCCGCATCCTGGTGCGGGTGGGGCTCTACTCGGTGCTGCTCTTCGCCCTCGGATTCGTCCCGGTCCTCGGCCAGACCGTCGTCCCCGTGCTCGGCTTCTGCGTCACCGGCTACTTCCTCGCCGAGGAGCTCACCGCCGTCGCGCTCCAGCGCCGCGGCATGGTGCTGCGCGACCGGCTCGCGCTGCTGCGCGGCCGGCGGCTGCTGACCCTCGGCTTCGGTGTACCGCTGGGGCTCGCCTTCCTGATCCCGTTCGTCGCCGTGTTCCTGATGCCGGGGGCCGTCGCCGGAGCGACCCTGCTGGCGCGCGACCTGGTCGCGCCCGCCGAGGACGACGACGAGGACGACGCCCCGACCCCGTACACCCTCGACAAGGGCTGAGGAGAACATCCGCCCATGACCGAGCTCATCGCTGTCGCCGTCATCACCGTTCTCGCCGTCATCAGCCCGGGCGCGGACTTCGCGATGGTCATCCGCAACAGCTACCTCTACGGCCGTACGACGGGGCTCATGGCCGCCGCCGGGGTCGCCGCCGGCGTCCTCGTCCACGTCACGTACACGATGCTCGGCGTCGGGCTGCTGATCGCCTCGTCGACCGCCCTGTTCACCGCGATCAAACTGGTCGGCGCGGGCTATCTCGTCTACATCGGCCTGCGGACCTTCTTCGCCCGCGGCGACCTCGACGTCGACCTGGAGTCCAAGCCGCAGCTGACGCGGCTCGGGGCCCTGCGCACCGGCTTCCTCACCAACGCGCTGAACCCCAAGACCACGCTCTTCGTCGTGTCGACCTTCACCCAGGTCGTCGGGCCCGACACCGCCCTGTGGCAGCAGGCCGGTTACGGGCTGTTCATGTCCGCCGCCCACTTCGGCTGGTTCGCCCTGGTCGCGCTGTTCTTCTCGAACTCGCGGCTGCGCACCTCGATGCTGAAGTGGCAGAAGGCCCTCAACCGGGGCATCGGATCCGTGCTCGTCGGACTGGGCGTCACCCTGGGCCTGGCCCGCTGAGCGACGCCCGCCGGGCCCGGGTCAGCTGGTGTGCACCTCAAGCGCCGACCTGACCGCCGACTCCAGCGCCCCCTCGATCCAGGCCGGCTTGACCGAGGTGTGGTCGCCGGCGAAGTGCAGCGGCCCCTCGGCCGACCGCACATCGGCGAGGAGTTCGGTGTGCTGGCCCGGCAGCAGTACCGAGGCCTCGCCGTACGCGTACTGGTCGCGCATCCACGACTGGGTGGCCCCGGCCCCCGTGTAGAACACCTCGATGCGCTGCCCGTACACGTCCTGCACCCCGCCGAGCGTGTGCGGGTAGCGCTCGTCGTCGTCCAGCGAGTCCCACTTCAGGGCGTCGTCGGCCCAGCTGTACGAGGCGAGGAGGACACCGCCCTTGCTGTTCTCGACCGGGTGGGAGGGCTGGTAGATGAAGCGGTTGGCGTTGTCGGTGACCGATCCGCCGCCGATGACGTGCGCCGCCTCGGGCTGGTTGCGGGCGGTGGCCCGGGAAGCCGCGTAGTGCACCCGCTGGTTGGGGGTGATGTGGCCGGGCGGTACGGAGGGGTGCGCGCCGAGCAGCGAACCGTCGGCCGGTGCCTTGCCCAGCCGGTACTCGTCGTAGAGACCCGGCCTGACCTTCTCCAGCTCGATCTTCCAGTCCTTCTCCTCGAACTCCCACCAGCGGCGGCTGAATTCGAGCAGCACCTTGGTCGCCGTGTCGTAGTGGATCTCGGTGATCGCGCGCCGCTTGCCGTACGAGAGCGCGGGCGCGACGGGGATGTGGCGCAGCCCGGAGAACGGCACGGTGACGATCGCCCGGTCGCCGGTGAACTTCTGCCGCACCAGCGGCTTTCCGTCGCGGCCCTCGGAGACCGTCTCGACCTCGACGCCGTCGGGTCCGTAACTGATCCTGGTGGCCCGGCGGTCCAGCCGGACCAGGTCCTTGACCCGCTTGTACATCGCGTCGGCCAGGGTGGCCGTGCCGTCCGGCAGTTCGTAGAACGCGGTGTCCGGGCTGATCAGGGAGGCCCCGATGAAGCTGTGCACGAAGGCGAGATGGAGACGGGAGGTGAGGTTCTCGACCGTGCCGATGAGGTCGATGGTGCGCTCGTCGAGCTTGGCCGCCTCGGTCAGGAAGCGGAACATCGACCAGTGCCCGTACTTCTGGATCACCCGGGCCCAGCCCTCGACGAGCTCCCGGCCCTCCTTGCCCTCGAACTCCTGCCGTACGGGCTTGAAGGCATCCCGCACGATCGACGCGGCGGTCTTGTTCTCGAACTCGGCGGGAACCCCGAACGAGCGGTTGACCGCCTGGGGCTTCGCCGCGTAGTCGGCCTTGCGCATCCGGACGCCGTTGACGTGGATCCAGGTGTGGTTGACGGGCTTGCCCTCGGCGTCGACGTCCACCAGGTAGAAGGGGCGGCGCTTCAGACCGAAGCTGTCCATGAGGCCGGTGACCAGCGGATGGCTGTCGGGGATCCGCATCGCGCCGGCCTCGGCGTACTGGTTCGGGTCCGCGAACGGCGCCTTGGCGTTCTCGTGGCCGCCCTTGCGGAAGGTCTTGATCCGGCCGCCGACGCGGTTGCCGTTGGCCTCGATGACGGTGACGGTGTGCCCGGCGCTGCGGAGCAGATGGGCGGCGGTGAGCCCGGCCGGACCGGCGCCGACGATCAGCACCTTCTTGGGGCCCCTGCTGCTGCGCGGCAGGCCCTTGGACAGCAGGATGTCGCGGTAGCGGGGGACCAGCGGCCGGTCCTGTTCGTCGACCACGAGGATGGCGCGGGCGACGGCCAGGCAGGCGTCCCAGTCGGAGCCGGTGGCCGCGGGGGCGAGCGCGGCACCGGAGGCGGTGGCGGATCCGGTGGCGGCGGGCGCCGCGGCGCGTGCGGTTCCGGCGGCGGTGACGGCCAGGGCCGCGGCACCGGCGGTGGCGCCGGTGATCAGGGTGCGGCGGGAGGGCCGGCCGGAGGTGGATCCGGTGGGGTTGGAAGTCATGCGGCAACCCTGGGGTGCCCCGGAGGGTGCCCTGTGCCCGGACGCGCGTAGACCGGCCCGAAATCACCCGCAGGGGGCGCCGACCGATCATGTTCCGCCCCGGTTGGTCGCAGGTCATGTCATGATTGACGGTTCTTCAAAGTCCTTGGCACGGTTCGTGGTTGAGGGTTCCGCGGGGCTCGGTCCGGTCCGTCGGCGCGGGGTCCGAGGAGCCCGGACCGGTCCGTCGTCACGGGTTCTCCGGAGCCCCCGGTCCGGTCGGCCGCAACAGCGCCAGGAAGTCCCCGAACGCCGCGGGCATGTCCACCGAGTCCGGGTCCAGCAGCCACTGGTACTGGAGCCCGTCCAGCACCGCCACCAGCAGCGGCGCCGCACGCTCCGGGGTCAGTCCGCCCGGCAGCCGTTCGCCGTACTCCGCGCGCAGTATCGCCGCCATGCTCGCCCGGACCTGGGTGTAGCGGCGAGTGAAGAACTCCCGCGCCGGATGCCCCTCCGTCACGCTCTCGCCGAGCAGCGCCGAGAACGTCTGGACGATGCCGGGCCGCATCGCGTTGTACTCCACCAGCGAGGCCAGCAGCTCGATCCGCCAGACCCCGTCGCTCCGGGTGCCGCCCCCGGTGTCCCACTGGTCGCGCTCCTCCAGCACGGCGACGAGCAGCGCCTCCTTGGTCGGGAAGTAGTGCAGCAGCCCCTGCTGGCTGAGGCCGACCCGCTCGGCGACGGCGCTCAGCGAGGCGCCGCGATAGCCGCGCTCGGCGATCACTTCGAGCGTGGCCCGGACGATCTCCGCCCGGCGCTCCGTACTTCTGGCCCGCACCATCGCCCCGGCCCCTTTCGGCGCTCCATCGGTCCCGCACAGGGGACCGTACGCCATCCCGAAAATCACGGAGTGATAACGAAACCTACTGGCCTACCTGTAGTGGGGTCAGTATGGAGGCATTCAGTCCAGAATCCGACCAGGAGGAACGGCCGTGGCAGACGCGTCCACACCCACCAACCCCGATGCGGTCCGCGAGGCCGTGGTCGACGCGGCGCTCGCCGCGCTGGGACTCGACGACAAGGCGCGGCTCCTGGCCGGCCAGGACATGTGGTCGCTGCCCGCGCTCCCGGAGATCGGGCTGCGCTCCCTGGTGATGTCCGACGGGCCGATCGGGGTCCGGGGCGTCGCCTGGAGCGCCGACGACCCGTCCGTCGCGCTGCCCTCGCCCACCGCGCTGGCCGCGACCTGGGACCCGGCGCTGGCCCGCCGGGCCGGCCGGCTGCTCGCCCAGGAGGCCCACCGCAAGGGGGTGCACGTCCTGCTCGCCCCGACCGTGAACCTCCACCGCTCCCCGCTCGGCGGGCGCCACTTCGAGACGTACAGCGAGGACCCGTACCTCACCGGCGAGATCGGCACCGGCTACGTCCTCGGGGTGCAGGACGGCGGGGTCGGCACGACCGTCAAGCACTTCGTGGCCAACGACGCCGAGACCGACCGCTTCACCGTCGACAACATCGTCTCCCCGCGCGCCCTGCGCGAGATCTACCTCGCCCCGTTCGAACGGATCGTCAGGAACGCCCACCCCTGGGGCGTCATGTCGGCCTACAACCGGGTCAACGGCTCCACCATGACCGAGCACCGCTATCTGCAGAACGCGGTGCTGCGCGGCGAATGGGGCTTCGACGGCTACATCGTCTCCGACTGGCTGGCCGCCCGCTCCACCGTCGCCGCCGTCAACGGCGGCCTCGACGTCGCGATGCCCGGCCCGAAGACCGTGTACGGCAAGGCGCTCGCCGACGCCGTGCGGGCGGGTGAGGTCGAGGAGTCCGTCGTCGACGGCGCGGTACGCAATGTGCTGCGGCTGGCCGCCCGTATCGGCATCCTGGACGGCGCCCCGCCCGTCGTCGACGAGGCCGCCCGCCCCGACGACATCGACGGTGACGCGCTGGCCCGCGAGATCGCCCGCCGCTCCTTCGTGCTGGTGCGCAACGAACGCGCCGCCCTCCCGATCGACCCGGCGGCCGTCCGCCGGATCGCGGTCAGCGGGGCGCTCGCCCGGGACGCCCGGGTCCTCGGCGGCGGCTCCGCCCAGGTCTTCCCGCACCACATCGTCACCCCGCTCGACGGCCTCCTCGCGGCCCTCCCCGGGGACGTCGTCGACTTCCGGGTCGGCGCCGACCCGAACACCGAACTCACCCCCGCCGAGAAGGGCTTCGAGTTCACGGCGGTCTGCTACGACGAGGCCGGCACCGTCATCGGCACCGCACCGCTGCGGGGCGGCACCGTCCAGTGGATCGGCGACGACCTCCCCGAGGGCGTCACCCGTGCGAACCTGCACAGCGTCGAGATCACCGGCACCTTCGTCCCGCGCGACAGCGGCGAGCACGTCTTCGGCACCCGCGGCACCGGCGCGCTCACCCTCACCGTCGCGGGCGAGACCCTGTACGACGAGATCCACCGGGTCGTCGGATCCGCCGACCCGGGCGAGGCCTTCTTCGGCAACCCGCTGGAGCGCGGCCGGATCACCCTCACCGCGGGCGAACCCGTCGAGCTCTCGCTCCGGCAGGTCCCCGAGACCCTGGGCGACGACCAGCCGGTCCTCGGCGTCTCGTTCTCGCTCTGCCACCTCGGCCCGCGCCGCGACCCGCGGGAGCTGATCGCCGAGGCCGTCGAGGCGGCCCGCGCCGCCGACACCGCGATCGTGGTCGTCGGCACCACCGAACGCGTCGAGTCCGAGGGCTTCGACCGCACCGATCTGAGGCTCCCGGGCCACCAGGACGACCTGGTCCGTGCCGTCGCCGCCGCCAACCCGGACACCGTCGTGATCGTCAACTCCGGCTCCCCGGTGGAGCTCCCGTGGCGCGACGAGGTCGCCGCGGTCCTGCTCGGCTGGTTCCCCGGCCAGGAGGCCGGCCACGCACTCGCGGACGTGCTGCTCGGCGCCGCGGAACCGGGCGGGCGCCTCCCCACCACCTGGCCGGCCGCGCTCGCCGACGTACCGGTGCTGAACACCACCCCGACCGGCGGCGAACTCCACTACGACGAGGGCGTCTTCGTCGGCTACCGGGCCTGGGAGAAGGCCGGCACCACACCCGCCTACCCCTTCGGTCACGGACTGGGCTACACCACCTGGGAGTACGAGAGCCTGGAGGCCGGCCCGGACTCCGTCACCGTCCGAGTCCGCAACACCGGCACCCGGCCGGGCGCCGAGACCGTCCAGATCTACCTCGCGCCCCGGGACGGCACCGCCGACCGCCCGGCCCGCCGGCTGGCCGGCTTCGCACGGGTCGAGGCGGCGCCCGGCGAGAGCGCCGAGGCGGTCGTCGCGCTGGAGCGGCGCGCCTACGAGATCTGGGACGAGGAGGCGTACGACTGGGTCCTGGTCCCCGGCACGTACGAGGTGCAGGCGGCCCGTTCGCTCGGTGACGTACGCCGGACGGCGGTCCTGGACATCAAGGAATAGGCGGGCCGGGCAGGGGGCCGGGCGGCTGTCGTCCGGCCCCCTGCCGCCCCGTCAGCGCACCGAGAATCCGTACACGGTCGTCGAGACGAACTCCTCGCCCGGCCGCAGCACCGTGCTCGGGAACGCGGGCCGGTTCGGGGAGTCGGGGAAGTGCTGGGTCTCCAGCGCGATCCCGGCGCACGGTCCGAACGGCCGCCCGTCGAAGTGGTCCGCCGTGTACAGCTGGAGCCCCGGCTCCGTCGTGGTCACACTCAGCACCCGCCCCGAGGCGGCGTCGTACAGCTCGGCCGCCGGACCCTGGCCCGCCCCGTCCAGCACGAAGTTGTGGTCGTAGCCCGCGCCGAGGGGCCCCGGCTCCCGGAAGTCGAACCGGGTGCCGTCCACCGGCAGGAACTCGCCCGTGGGCAGCGATTCGGCGTCCGCCGGAGTGATCCGCCCGGCCGCGATCCGCAGCGTCTGCCCGAGCGCGCTGCCACTGCCGGCGCCCGCCAGGTTCCAGTACGTGTGGTTCGTCAGGTTCAGCACCGTCGGGGCGTCGGTCGTCGCCCGGTAGGTGATCCGCAACGCCCCGCCCTCGTCCAGGGTGTACGCCGCCGACACCGCCAAACGGCCCGGGAAGCCCTCCTCGCCGTCCTCGGAGACCAGCGACAGCTCGACACCGTCCGCCACCTCCCCGGCCCGCCACACGCGCTTGTCGAAGCCCCCGGCCCCGCCGTGCACCTGGTTGCGGCCCTCGTTGGCCGTCAGCCGGTGGACGGTCCCGTCCAGTTCGAAGCGGGCCCCGCCGATCCGGTTCGCGTACCGCCCGACCAGCGCGCCGAAGTACGGTCCTGAGAACTCCTGGTACCCGGCGAGACCGGGCAGCCCGAGCGCGACCCCGGCCCGCACCCCGTCCCGGTCCGGCACCTCGACCGACTGCACGATGCCGCCGTACGTCAGCACGCGCACCCGCGTACCGTCCCGCTCCAGCGTCCAGCGGTGCACCCGGGTGCCGTCCGCGAGGGTGCCGAACTCTTCCGTACGCATCGCCGTGCCCGGACCAGTGACCATGATCACGGAGCCTACGCGGGGGGCCGGGCCGCGGTGACATTGCGGTAGGCGATCTCCGCCAGCCTGGCCTGCCCGTCGCGCCCCGGATGGAACCAGTCCCACTGGCTGAGCTGCTTGCCGGTGAACGGGAAGTCGAAGACCGCCCCGCCGTCGTAACGGCAGCGCAGATCCTTCGCACAGACCTCCCGGAGCACCTTGTTGTACGCCACGACCCGGTCCTGCACCGAGGCGCGCCGGGCCGTCGCGGGCGCGCCCATGTCGTCCGCGTCGCCCAGCATCGACCGGCAGATCCCCAGCTTCCAGATCTGCTTGCCCAGCGCGTTCCCGCGCCCCGTCGACCAGAGCCGCTTGAGATCCGGCACGCTCGACACGTACACCTGCGCCTTGGGCGCCCCGGCCCGCAGCTGACGCATCGAAGCCTCGAAGGAGGAACGAAAATCGGCCACCGGAGTCATGTACCGGGCGGAGTCCCGGCAGGCGTCGTTGGCGCCGATCATCACCGTCACCAGATCCGGCTTCTCCTTCGCCGCCGCCGCCATCTGCTCCGGCAACTGCGCGATCCTGGCCCCCGTCTGCGCGTGGTTCCAGCTGCGCGTCGAGGCCCCCGACGCACCGAGCAGCCGCACGGCCAGGCTGCGCACCTCGCTGTCGGTGCCGGTCGCCCAGGACACCTCCGGGCAGTCCGCCAGCACCGAACAGGCGTCGAAGCCGCGGGTGATGGAGTCGCCGACGGCGGCCACCGAACCCGGTTCGCGGTCCCAGACCGGCCCCGGCCTGGCGGACGGCTGCGCGGCAGCCCCCTTCGTCGTCCCCTCCCGGCCGGAGTCGCAGCCGGTCAGAACGGCCGTACCGAGCAACGAGACCGCCGCCAGGACGGCGGCCGCGGTACGTGAACGGCGGCGGGCGGAACGATCCTGCATCCCTTGGTCCCCTCGGTTATGCCCCCGGCAACCCCTGGTGGCACCGGTCGGAAGGCCCGGACGCCCTGGCGGGTGAAAGCTGAGCGAATGATGGGCCCGGGACCGACCGTACGTCACACCTGGCCCCCCGCCGCGCGGTAGCTTTTCCTCGTCGAACCAGCGGCGCGTTCCCCCGCCCGGCTCCACTCGGGTGGCTTTCCGAAAATCACATCACGTCACATACTGTCCCTTTTCAGGAGCTTCACCCCGATGCTGTTTACTGATGACAACCTCGGGATCCGGCCGAGAAGAGACGGTACGGGCGCGAGGCCGCTGGGAAAGGCGAACTTCGTCCCACACTGGAGGTCCCGGTGACGACACGTGGAGTTCTGTACGTTCACTCCGCACCGCGCGCGCTCTGCCCCCATGTCGAATGGGCGATGGGAGGCGTACTCGGTGTGCGGGTCCAGCTCGACTGGATCAGACAGCCCGCCGCGCCCGGCACCTGGCGCGCCGAGTTCTCCTGGCAGGCCCGCCCCGGCACGGCCTCCAAGCTCGCCTCCGCGCTGCGGGGCTGGGACCTGCTGCGTTTCGAGGTGACGGCGGAGCCGAGCCCCACGTCGGAGGGCGAGCGCTACAGCTCCACGCCCGGCCTCGGCATCTTCCACGCCGTCACCGGCATGCACGGCGACATCCTGGTGCCCGAGGACCGGCTGCGGGCCGCGCTGGCCCGCTCCGCGCGGGGCGAGAGCGACCTGGAGGCCGAGATCGCCAAGCTGCTCGGCAAGCCCTGGGACGACGAGCTGGAGTCCTTCCGCCACGCGGGCGAGGGCGCGCCGGTGCGGTGGCTGCACCAGGTGGTGTGACTCCGCCCGCGGCCCTTCCCGCGAGCGGGAGCAAAAAATCAGCCCCT
>NZ_ML123045.1:510001-529535 GCF_003846175.1 Streptomyces sp. ADI95-17
CGGCGATCGAACCCTCCGGCAGCGGACGCGGCGCGTCACGCACGATGTCCGCCTCCACGGCCTCGTCGAGGTGCTCGACGTTGATCGTCGGAGGGGCCATCCGGTGGTGCAGCGCCAGGACCGTCGCGACGGTCTCGATGCCGCCGGCGCCACCGAGGAGGTGACCGGTCATCGACTTCGTCGCGGAGATCGCGACATGGTCCAGGTCGTCGCCCAGGACCTTGCGCAGCGCCTTCAGCTCCGCGACGTCGCCCTGCGGCGTCGAGGTGGCGTGCGCGTTGAGGTGCACGACCTCGGACGGCTTGAGGTCCGTCTGGTCCAGCAGGTTCTGCATCGCGGCGGCGATGCCGCGCCCGGTCGGCTCGGGCTGCGCGATGTGGTGGGCGTCCGCGGACAGGCCCTGGCCCAGCACCTCGCAGTAGATCTTGGCGCCACGCTTGGCGGCGTGCTCCGCGGACTCCAGGACGACGACCCCGGCACCCTCGCCGAGCACGAAGCCGTCACGGCCGGTGTCGTACGGGCGGGAGGCCTTCTCGGGCTCCTCGTTGTTCTTGGACATCGCCATCATGTTGGCGAACGCGGCGATCGGCAGCGGGTGGATCGCCGCCTCGGTGCCACCGGCGAGGACCACATCGGCACGGCCGGTGCGGATCATCTCGACGGCGTACCCGATCGCCTCGGCGCCCGAGGCGCAGGCGGAGACCGGGGTGTGCACGCCGGCCTGGGCGTTGACCTCCAGGCCGACGTTGGCCGCCGGGCCGTTGGGCATGAGCATCGGCACGGTGTGCGGGGAGACGCGGCGTACGCCCTTCTCCTTGAGCACGTCGTACTGGTCGAGCAGGGTGATCACGCCGCCGATGCCGGAGGCGATGACCGAACCCAGCCGCTCGGGCTGGATCTTCTCGTCCTCGCCGGCCTTGCCGGTGAAACCGGCGTCCGCCCAGGCCTCACGGGCCGCGATCAGCGCGAACTGCGCCGAGCGGTCCAGCTTGCGGGCGAGTGGGCGGGGCAGAACGTCGCCCGGGTCGACGGCCGCGAGGGCGGCGATCCGGACGGGCAGTTCGGCGAAACGTTCGCCCTCGAGAGGCTTGACGCCGGAACGACCGGCCATCAGACCTTCCCAGGTCGACGCCGAGTCGCCACCCAGCGGAGTGGTTGCGCCGATACCGGTGACGACCACGGTGCGATTGGTCGAGTTCACTGGAAAATCTTCTCCACGTGTAGAGGGTCGTGAATCAGCGGCGCCACCGCCGGGTGGCGACACAGGAGCCGGGCTGATCAGCCCTGGTGCTTGAGGATGTAGTCGGCAGCGTCGCCGACCGTCTTGAGGCCCTTGACGTCGTCGTCGGGGATCTTGACGTCGAAGCGCTCTTCGGCGGCGACGACGACCTCGACCATGGACAGCGAGTCGACGTCCAGGTCGTCGGTGAAGGACTTGTCCAGCTGGACGTCCTCGACCGGGATCCCGGCGATCTCGTTGACGATCTCTGCGAGACCGCTGACGATCTCTTCCTGGGTGGCGGCCATGATGGCTCCTTCGGTATTTATCTACAGGGTTCGGACGTCCGGGCCGAAACGGCCTGGTGTGCCTAGGGGAGGGTAACGACCGTCGCGGCGTAGACGAGACCCGCCCCGAAGCCGATGACGAGCGCGGTGTCGCCGCTCTTCGCCTGACCGGTCGCCAGGAGCCGCTCCATAGCGAGCGGGATCGAGGCGGCGGAGGTGTTGCCGGTGGTCTCCACGTCGCGGGCGACGGTGACGTTCTCCGGCAGCTTCAGGGTCTTCACCATCGAGTCGATGATCCGCATGTTGGCCTGGTGCGGAATGAAGACATCCAGGTCTTCCGGGGAGATCCCGGCCGCGTCCAGCGCCTGCTGGGCGACCTTCGCCATCTCGAAGACGGCCCAGCGGAACACCGCCTGGCCCTCCTGGGTGATGGCCGGGAACTTCTCCGGACGCTCGGCGTGGAACTCGTCCCACGCCACGGTCTGCTTGATGGTCTCGGACTTGTCGCCCTCGGAGCCCCACACGGTCGGGCCTATGGCCGGCACCTTGGAAGGGCCGACGATGACCGCACCGGCGCCGTCACCGAACAGGAAGGCCGTCGCGCGGTCCTCCTTGTCGGTGAGGTCGCTGAGCCGCTCCACGCCGATGACCAGCACGTACTCCGCGGAACCTTCGACGATCATGCCCTTGGCGAGGGTCAGACCGTAGCCGAAGCCGGCGCAGCCGGCCGAGATGTCGAAGGCGGCGGGCTTGCCCGCGCCGACCAGATGGGCGATCTCGGTCGCGATGGCCGGGGTCTGCTTGAAGTGCGAGACGGTGGAGACGATCACGGCGCCGATCTGCTCGGGCGTGATGCCTGCGTCCGCGATGGCCTTGCCGGACGCCTCCACGGACATCGCGGCCACGGTCTCCTCCTCGGAGGCCCAGTGGCGGGTGGCGATGCCCGAGCGCGAACGGATCCACTCGTCGGACGAGTCGATCGTCTCAAGGATCACCTCGTTGGGCACGACACGGGTCGGGCGGTAGCCGCCGACACCCATGATCCGTGCGTACGGGGCGCCCTGGCTGGGCTTGATCTTCGACATTCTCTCGGGCTCCTTAGGCGCCGGCGTGCTCGGAGACGAGTGCGCGGGCCGCGTCGAGGTCGTCGGGGGTCTTGAGCGCGAGCGTCTTCACGCCGGGCAGCGCGCGCTTGGCGAGGCCCGTGAGGGTCCCGCCGGGGCATGCCTCGATGAGAGCGGTGACGCCCAGCTCCTTGAAGGTCTCCATGCACAGGTCCCAGCGGACCGGGTTGGCCACCTGGCCGACCAGCCGGGAGATGACCTCGTCGCCGGTGGCGACGGCCTTCCCGTCGGCGTTCGAGACATATGTCACGGCCGGGTCGGCGGGCCTCAGCTCCGCGGCGGCCTCGCGCAGCCGGTCGACGGCGGGGGCCATGTGACTCGTGTGGAAGGCTCCGGCGACCTTGAGGGGCACCACGCGGCGCACGCCCTCGGGCATGTCCTCAAGCAGCGCGGCGATCTGCGCGGCGGTGCCCGCGGCGACGATCTGGCCCGCCCCGTTGACGTTCGCCGGGGTCAGCCCGAGCTTCTCCAGGTGCGCGATCGACACGTCCGGGTCGCCGCCCAGCAGCGCCGCCATACCGGTCTCGGTGACCGCCGCGGCCTCGGCCATGGCGAGCCCGCGGGTCCGTACGAGACGCAGCGCGGCCTCGTCGCCGATGACTCCGGCGTAGGCCGCAGCGGTGATCTCACCAACGCTGTGACCTGCGACGACGTCCGGCGACGCGTCGAGCGCGGCGGCGGAGAGCAGACCGGCGGCCACCAGCAGCGGCTGTGCCACCGAGGTGTCACGGATCTCGTCCGCGTCGGCCTTGGTGCCGTAGTGGACGAGGTCGAGCCCGATGGCGTCGGACCACGCCGCGATGCGGTCGGTGGCACCGGGGAGATCGAGCCAGGGAGTCAGGAAGCCGGGCGTCTGAGCGCCTTGGCCGGGAGCGACGAGTACGAGCACCCTCACACTCTCTCTTGTGAACGGTCCCGAACACCCGTGGGGACAGGGACGAAGAACCGTATGGGGAATTGTTGATGTCCGACAAAAGTCTAGGACTGAGGATCTCTCGCGGCCAAGCGCCCCAGAATCAGGGCGATCCGCAGCGTGAACGCCGAGCGGACATCGGACGGTGACCATCCGGTGACGTCTGTCACACGTCGGAGCCGGTAGCGCACGGTGTTCGGGTGGACGAAGAGCATCCTGGCCGCGCCCTCCAGGCTGCTCGCCTGTTCCAGATAGACACTCAGTGTTTCCAGGAGCGCGGAGCCCGCTTCCTCCAGCGGTCTGTAGATCTCCTCCACCAACTGGTCCCGCGCGGCGGGATCGCCCGCCATCGCGCGCTCCGGCAGCAGATCGTCCGCGAGTACCGGCCTGGGGGCGTCCTGCCAGGCGCCGCACGCCTTCAGCCCGGCGGCGGCGGCCTGCGCGGACCGGGTGGCCGCCAGCAGGTCGGGCACCACGGGGCCGGCGACGACGGGGCCCGCCGCGTACGGCCCGATCAGCGCCTTCGCCACATGCAGCGGGTTGTCGCTGCCGCCCGCGATGACGACCAGGCGGTTGCCGAGGACCCCGGTCAGGACCTGGAGCTTGGCGTGCCGGGCGGCCCGCCGGATCGCCTCCACGGTCAGCTCGCTGTCGCCGTCCGGGGCCGTACCGAGCACCACGCAGACGTGTTCGGGGGAGTTCCAGCCGAGCGCCGCGGCGCGCGACACGGCGCCCTCGTCGGCCTCGCCGGACAGCACCGCGTTGACCACGAGGGACTCCAGCCGGGCGTCCCAGGCGCCGCGCGCCTCGGCGGCCTGCGCGTACACCTGGGCGGTCGCGAAGGCGATCTCCCGGGCGTAGACCAGCAGCGCCTCGCGCAGCACCGACTCGTCGCCGGGCGCGGCGACCTCCTCGATCGCGGCCTCCATGACCTCGATCGTGGTGCGCACCATCTCGACGGTCTGCCGCAGGGTGATCGCCCGGGTCAGCTCGCGCGGCGCCGTGCCGAAGACATCGGTGGAGATGGCCTGCGGGGTCTCCGGATGCCGGAACCACTCGGTGAACGCCGCGATACCGGCCTGGGCCACCAGCCCGATCCAGGACCGGTTCTCCGGTGGCATCGCCCGGTACCACGGCAGCGACTCGTCCATGCGGGCGATCGCGTTCGCGGCGAGCCGGCCGGAGGACTGCTCCAGCCGTTTCAGGGTCGCGGCATGCAGGTGGGCGGCGTTCGCAGCGGACTGCTCAGGATCGGGTCGGGGCACGAAGACAAGATTGCCTTATCGGGCGACGGGCACGGAGGGCCGGGGCAACCGCGGTGTCGTACCGGCGGGTAGCCGCAGGGGGGTGCGGCGGGAGATCAGTCAGAGGATCGGGCGGGAGATCCGGCGAGGGATCAGGCGGGAGATCCGGCCGCACGTCGGCCCGGCTACCGTGGGCGGGTGATTTCCGTACACCGCGCCGAGGACCGCTTCACGGGCGGGGACCAGGACGCCGGCATCCTGACCCGGCACGCCTTCTCCTTCGGCAGCTTCTACGACCCGGACAATCTGCGCTTCGGCGCGCTCATGGCCTGCAACTCGGAACGGCTGGCGCCCGGCGCGGGCTTCGACGAACACCCGCACAGCCATACGGAGATCGTCACCTGGGTCGTCGAGGGCGAGCTGACCCACCGGGACTCCGCCGGTCACGCCACGGTCGTACGCGCCGGTGACCTCCAGCGCCTCGGCGCCGCCTCCGGCGTCCGGCACATCGAACGCAACGACGGCGACACCCCGCTGACGTTCATCCAGATGTGGCTGGCCCCGCTCGAACCGGGCGGCGAACCCTCGTACACGATCGTCCCCGGCCTCGCCGACTCCACCCCGTACGCCCTCCCGGCGGCCGGTGCGACGCTGCATGTGCGCCGGCTGGACGCGGGGGAGCGCGCGGCGGTGCCGGACGCGGCCCGGGTGTACGTCCATGTGGTGGCCGGGGGCGTACGGATCGGCGACGAGCGGGGCGAGGAACTGGAGCCGGGCGACTCGCTGCGGATCACCGGCGAGGAGGGGCTGGAGCTGGTGGCGGAGGGGGCGGCCGAGGTGCTGATCTGGGAACTGTCGGCCTGAACTACCGGCCGTCGTCCCGGCGCCACATCGACCACATCGGCGGCCCGGACCGAAACGTCATCTCCTCGTGCACGGTGAAGCCGTGCCGCTGGTAGAAGGTGAGGTTGCGGCGGTTGCTGGACTCCAGGAAGACCGGCCGCCCGTCCGCGTCCGCCCGCTCCAGCAGCCCGCCGAGCACGCGAGCCCCGCGCCCCGTGCCGCGCGCGTCCGCACGGGTGCCGATGTACTCCACGTACCAGTGCTCGGGTCCGGCCGGATGGCGGTGCTCCATGGCGAACAACCGGGCGGCGGTATGCGGGAGTTGGGCCCTCGTCGCGCGTATGAGTGGTCCCGCGTTGCGCAGCAGGTACGTCGTCGGCAGCTTCCACTTCCCGGGCTCCGCCCACACCGCCGCGACGGTGCGTTCCGGGTCGGTCCAGACCCGGCCGGCCGGGACCTGCTGGGCCAGATGCGCGGTGAACAGCAGCCGCAGCCGCCGGTCCCGGTCGCGCGGCATCAGCCAGGACCAGACGGGATCCTCGGCGTAGGCGCTGGCGAGCACGGCGGCGAGCGCGGGGACATCGGCGGCGGTGGCGCGGACTATGTCTGCCATGGCCGAGGAGAGTAGCGGGTGTTGGGAGCGGAAGGGGCCCGGGCCGACCATCGGTCGGCCCGGGCCCCTCGGCGCGGGTCTTGCGGTGACGTCAGCGGAGCCCGTCCACGAAGCTCTGCCAGGCGTCGGCTCCGACGGTCAGGACGGGGCCGCCCGGGTTCTTGCTGTCGCGGACCGGCACGGCACAGGGGAGGCCGTCGACCACCTCGACGCACTCGCCGCCGGTGTTTCCGCTGTAACTGGACTTGCGCCATGCGGCGTTGCCGGTGACGGTGCATTCGACGCAGTCGCCGCCGGTGTTTCCGCTGTAACTGGACTTACGCCACCGCGCGTTCCTCAGGTCGTGGCCGGTCTCCATAACACTCCTCCATCACGCGGGTGATCAGCGCCGCGGACTCCTCGACGGAGAGGGCCGTGGCCTGCAAATGAGCGTAACGGAGCGCGGCTTCCCTGACAGTGTCAGGGCTGGCGGTCATATGACCGGAGATCACATCCTCCGTGTAGACGATGTCGGGGTCTTCGTCGAAGCGGAGAAGATTGAACGACCCTGCCAGGCTTGCGTGTTCACCGGCTGCGAAGGGCAGCACCTGGATCCGCATCCAGCGGTGGTCGGAGAACTCCAACAAGCGGAGCAGTTGCCTCCGCATCACATTGTTGCCGCCGACCGGCCGACGGAGCGAGGCTTCGTCGAGGACGGCCCAGGCGAACGGGGGCCGCTCCCGCTCCAGGATGCGCTGGCGCTCGATCCGGGCCGCCACCTGGTTCTCCAGGTCGTCCGGCATGCCGGTGGCCAGCAGTGCCCGCGCGTACTCCTCCGTCTGCAACAGTCCGTACACCACCTGCGCCTGGTACGTGGAGATGTAGGTGGCCTTGGCCTCCATGTCCGCGTACGGCTGGAACCAGGCGGGGAGTTGGCTGCGCAGAACGAGGCCGATCAGGCGCGAGAACATCCCGCCCGTGCCGAGTGCCGCGTCCACGCGTTCGGAGAAGTCGCGGGTGGGGAGCTTCTTCGTGGTCTCGATCTGGCCGATCAAGGAGCCGGTGCAGAAGATGATCTCGCCGAGCTGCCCCTGCTTGAGGCAGGCCGCTTCTCTCTGGCGACGTAACTCCCAGCCGTAGTAGTCCAGTGGGGAAGCGCTCGGGTCGAGCGTATGGATGTTGGCCACGGCGGGGGCACCTCCGGCGTTCAACGCCTCGCGGCGTTCGTTTCCGTACGTAGCCGAGCGTAGTCAAACCGCTGCACCCTGGTGACATGAATCACGTAATTGCCTCGCCGCCGGTCGACGCGGAAACGACCTATCACGCCGACTTCGCGATGGGTGAGCACTCCGCCCGGCATCTGCGCCGCATCCTGCGCCTCTACCTCAAGGGCTGGGAACTCCTGGACGTGGCCGACGCGGCGGAGCTGGCGCTGACCGAGTTGATCGCGAACGTCGTGCGGTACGTGCCCGGCCGCCGCTGCCAGACGTTCATCTTCCTGCTCGCGGCCGGTGGAGTGCGCGTCGAGGTCGCGGACTCCTGTCCCGACGTGCCGAGGATGGTCGTGGGGGACGAACTCGACGAGGGCGGGCGCGGGTTGGTGCTGGTCGACGCCGTCACCGACAAGTGGGGCGTGGAGCCCCGGCCGGACGGCCGGGGCAAGACGGTGTGGTTCGAGTGCCTGGCCGTCGCCGGGGCGGCGGACGGGGTGATCGCTCTCAGTGACCGGAGCGCAGCTCCGCGAGCACCGCGTCCGTGAACGGGGGCCACACCTCGGCCGCCCACGGGCCGAAGGGCCGGTCGGTCAGCGCGACGCACGCCGCGCCCGCGACCGGGTCGACCCACAGGAACGTCCCCGACTGCCCGAAGTGCCCGAAGGTCGCGGGGGAGGAGGAACTGCCCGTCCAGTGCGGGGACTTGGAGTCCCGGATCTCGAAGCCGAGGCCCCAGTCGTTGGGGTTCTGGTGGCCGTAGCCCGGCAGCACGCCCTTCAGGCCGGGGTGTACGACGGTCTGCGCGGCCAGCACCGTACGCGGGTCGAGCAGGCGGGGCGCCTGCAACTCGGCCGCGAACCGGACGAGGTCCTCGACGGTCGAGACGCCGTCCTTGGCGGGCGAGCCGTCGATCGTGGTCGCCGTCATCCCGAGGGGTTCCAGCACGGCCTGGCGCACGTACTCCGGGAACGGGATGTCGGTGGCCTTGGCGATGTGGTCGCCGAGCACCTCGAAGCCCGCGTTGGAGTAGAGGCGGCGGGTGCCGGGCGCGGCCGTCGTGCGGTGCTCGTCGAAGGCGAGCCCGCTGGTGTGCGCGAGCAGGTGCCGGACGGTGGACCCCTCCGGCCCGGCCGGCTCGTCGAGCTCGACCGCGCCCTCCTCGTACGCCACCAGCGCCGCGTAGGCCGCGATCGGCTTGGTGACGGAGGCGAGCGGGAAACGGTGCGCGGTCGGGCCGTGCGTACCGAGAACGGTGCCGTCCGCTCGTACGACGGCAGCCGCCGCGGTGGGGACGGGCCAGTTGTCGATCATCGCCAGGCTCTGCATGCGTACGAGCGTAACGGGCGGAGCCGTCGCGTCACCGTGGGGCCGATGCCACCGGATTCCTGGTCGGTGTCGTCCGGGACCCGCGTGTCCCCGCCGAAGCGCGGCGGGGACACGACTCCTCAGCCAAGGTGTCAGCTGATGGCTTGGTAGTCGGTGAAGGCTGTGGATGCAGTCGAGATCGGTCCGTAGCCGGTCGGAGTGTAGTCGGAGAAGAATCGGAGTCTTCCCGTGCCGGGGGTGGTGCCCCAGAGATCGAATTTTCCGTTGTTGTTGGCGTCGGGAGGCGCGGTGAACAGAGGAACGTTCGTCGTTGTCCAGTAGTCGGCGAGCACAATACGATGGCTCGGGTTGACTTGGCCGGGGCCGTTGGGGCCGTCGGGGTTGATGCTGTCGTAGAGGAAGAGCCCGCCGGCTGTGTCGAATCGGGCGACCAGATCGACTTGGTCGTCGCCGTTGAAGTCGCCGGGCGCCGCGAGAGTGATCTTGTCCAGTGTGTTACTGCCCTCGCTCATGCCGTCACCGGCAGCGAGGAGGACGGGGTCGCGGTACGAATCGAGCCGGTAGTCGGGCGAACCGTAGTAGAGCCAGAGCTGGTTGCCGTTCTTGACCAGCAGGTCCGGGTAGCCCGGAGCGTCGATGGTGCCGTCGCCGTCGGTGTCGAGGGGGCCGTCCACGTCACCGACGGCGAGGATCTGACTGGCGCCCTGCCAGTGATCGTTGGCGGGGTCGTAAACGGTCAGCTCCGCTCGACCACTGCCGTCGGCACAGTCGGTGCAGGCGAAGCCGTACCCGTTGTTGGGATGCATCCACAGGCGATCCGCGCCCAGGGCGGCGTCGTGACGCAGCGCGATGAGATCTTCGTAGGCGTCGTCGTTCCAGTCCCCTCGGTGGGTGATCAGCACGCTGTTCCATGTGAAATCGGAAGCGGTGAGCTGCGCCTCGGTCAGGGTGCCGTCCCCCGCCCCGTAAAAGCGGCGCAGGCTGCCATCCTTGTCCACACCCCACAGATCGGCGTTGCCATCTCCATTGATGTCCCCGGGCTTATCAGGGGTTTTGGGGCCATTGGCGTAGAAAAGATATGGTTCGGTATCAGATGAGTTGCCTGCTTTGTCGTAGCTCTTGGCGTAGAGCCGATTGGGACCAGTCACGGTTGGTGTCAGCTTCACCGAGACGGAACCCCCGTTGGCGTTGGGCGTCGCGGTCCTGCGGGTCGCGTCCCAGTCGGTCCAGTACTCGTACTTGGTGACATCTGCCACTCCGCCGCTGGTGAGGGTGAAGGTGCCTTCGGTTCGGACGCTTCCGGTGACGCCGGGCCAGCCGTCGCTGCCATCGGGGAACTGCTGGGAGGTGACACCGGGCGGGCTGCTGGGGCGGGTGGGGTCGAATACGAAGCGGCAGCCGGCTGCTCCGGCGGGAGGAGTCCAGTCGGAGGAGAGCGCACTGTCCTGGGCCTGGACTTTCCAGGAGAAGTTCCCGTTCGCTCGGGAGAGATACGGCGTGAGCTCGGCCTTGGTCACTTTGAGTTTGGCCACGGTGCCGGAGGTGACGGAGACCGTCTTGTTGATGACGATGACTCCGCTGGGATCGTCATTCGGGTGGTGACCCGTGGGCCACAGGTTGAACTTGGCCTTGACGGTACCGCCGTCCCTGTCAGCCATCTTGGCGGTGAGGTAGATGTCGGTGTTGCCGATCAGGCCGTATGGGGCGGCGGTACCGCAGTCCTTGGCGTTCTTCGTGCTGGGGATGGTGTCGAGGGCGGTCGGGGCATTGGGGCGGGTGTTGTACGTGGTGGACAGCACCGCGGACTTGGCATCGAACTTCTTCCACCCATAGACGTCGGTCTCACTCGCGAGCGGGACTCGCATGCCGAGGGTGATGTTGTTCCAGTGCTTGCTGACGGCGTCCTTGGCCGCAGAGGTCACGTCGAAGGCCAGATTTCCCGCTGGACAGGACGAGTCGTAGCCCTTGGAGTCGTTGACCGAGTCCAGCTGACGTGTCCAGGACGGTGGTTTGTTCCACGAGGTGGACGAGCTGATGGATCCGGTCAGCCAGGTCTCGACGGGGCGACTGGTGCAGGACCACGACCAGCTGTTCTTGATCCGGAAGGTGGAGGCGGAGATGACCTTGTCCGTGTTCCACAGGTTGTTGGAGTCCATGCGGAAGAAGGAACGTGCTGTTCCGTTGGTCTGGTTCTCGTAACCGACGCGGGCAGTTGACGTTCCCTTGGAGCCGTCGGAGTTGATCCAACCCGCCCCGTTGTAGAAGGTGCCGTCCGGGTACTTCTTGTAGATGATGGTCCAAGCCTCGCGAGAGCCGCTCACCGAAGGGTCCAAGTACACCGGGTACGTTGTTTCCTTGCCGGTCAACAAGGACTGGTCGGGGGCAAGAGTGAGGGTGTCCGCGTCCACCTTGAGCGGCATTGATGTCTCCAGCGCGCCGTTTCCGGGCTCGAACTCGTCTCCGCGAGGCTCCTGAGCCGCAGGGTCGGATGCGTGCAGCGCTGCTGAACCGGTAGTGGCGGACGAGCTGTCCCACATTCTCGGGGTGGGTGCGGTGAAGATCTCCTGCCCGGCAGGATTGATGGCTCTCATATTGCCGTGATCATCAGCGGAAACGGTCACGCCGTCGACTGCCAACTTGAACTCCAGGCTCTTCAGAGCCGGGTTGGCCGCCGCCTCGATCGTCTTGACCACCAGAAGCTGACCGAAGCCACTCTCACCGGCTCGCATCTTCAGATCGACGCCTTCGAGGACCTCCGGATACGTAGCGGTGTTGCCCTCGATCTCGGGGCGGGGCAACGGCGTCGGCCAGGACCACGACATGCTCCTTCCGTCGCGGGTGATGGTCACCAGTGGCCCGCTGCCGCCGCCGGAGAACGCTATGCCGACCTCGGTCGCCTTGGCGACCAGGGTTCCGTCGGCGGTGGGAGCGAGAGTTGGGTCGATGTCGACCAGCTTGTTGTTCTTCCGGACCCACTGGGGAAGGGCGTAGGTCTCCTGAGTGAACGATCCGTCGGGGTTGGCGAATGCCTGGGAGGTTTCGGTCCGTTGGGACAAGATTTCCGCCGGCTCGCCGGTCGACTCGGCCTTGGCGAGCGCCGAGGCCTCCGGGGCTGTCTGTCCTCGCGCGCCCGACTGTGCGGCAGATGGGGCGCGCTCTTCGGTGGGTGTCGCGGCAGCCACCGGTGCGGCCAGCGCCAGGATCAGCGCTGTCACCATGGATATGGGCAGAAACGCGGTGCGTCTCTGCCGTAGCAGAGGATTCACCATCACACTTCCTTTTCTGTTGCTTCACCGAATTCTGGGCACCCTACAGTCTGGTCAATGGCTTCAGTAAAGGGATTTGGTCGCGTCTGGCAGATCGATTCTTTGGTGGGGAGTTTGAGTCTCTTGAACCCACCTTCCGCTGCTGGTCAGGAGGTGCGATCTCAAGCGATATGCCCAGTTATCTGAGGGTTTAGTCTGCAGTCAATGGCGCCCGCTCGCGGGTGGCGAAAATATTGGCTTGAAATGGATGCCCTATCTTTCCTTCGGGCGTGGTAATTGAGCAGTTCTTGATCAGTGTGCGTTTCGAGAGGTTCTTCATTTTCCTTTGCCGTGCGGTTCCTGAGTGCTACCGTTCGCTGATCTTCAGCATTGTGAAGTTCCTGTGGGGGGAATGGATGTCCGGTATACGCCCGGCGGTGTTCGCTGGATCGGAACGAGCACGTGGCAGATACGTCAGAGGCGTGCAGACCATTGCGCTGTCCCTGGTGGCCTATCTGCTCCTCGCGCTACTGGGCGGCCCGGTCGCGGCTGCGGCAGACTTGGAACTGCAGAAACTGAAGAAGCCGGACCCTGTACCGGTCTCCGATGTCGTCCGGCACGCGTTGGACAAGCCGGACGAGACTGCGCAGCATCGGTGGAAGCCGAATGCCAAGGCGCACTGGCCCAAGGCTGGTTCAGCGATGCTGGACATGCCCACGATCGGCAAACGGTCGAAGACCACGACCGCAGGATCGCTTCCGGTGGCTATCGGGAACCCGCAGGAGGGCGCGCGCTCAGGTGGGTCGCCTGATCGAGTTCAGTTGCAGGTGCTGGATCGGGCAACCACGGAGGCCGCTGGCATCGACGGCGTCGTGATAGCCCTGAAGGGACACGGCCAGCAAAGCGGCAAAGAGCGAGTTGGCATTCAGATCGGCTACGCGGGCTTCGCTGGAATGTACGGCGGTGACTGGGCCTCCAGGCTGACGCTGCGCCAGGTTTCTTCCTGCGCATTGACCACGCCCGGCAAGAAGGGCTGCGCACCCGGCCTTGCAGTCAAGGCCGTCAACGATCCCAGGAGCAGAACACTCTCGGCCGAGGTCGACACGCATGTCGTGGTCTCCGGGGAACATGAGACCGTCCAACCGGTACAACCTGAAACATCCACGGCACGCTCGCTCGCAGGCTCTGTGGCATCCCCCGACACCACTCTGTTCGCGGTGACGGCTGCACCCTCCGGCCCTACAGGGAACTTCACTGCCACATCGCTGGCGCCCTCGGGCAAATGGAGCGCCGGCGGCTCATCCGGCGGTTTCTCATGGGCGTATGACATCGACACACCTGCCGTCCCGGGAGGCCTGGGGCCCAATCTGGGACTGACCTACTCTTCGCAAGATGTCGACGGTCGTACAGCGGCCACGAACAACCAGGCCAACTGGATCGGCGACGGATGGTCCATGTCACCGGGCTTCATCGAGCGTCGCTACGTAGCCTGCGAGGACGACAAAAAGGGTGGAAACAACACCACCCGGGTCGGCGACCAGTGCTGGAAGACGAACAACGCCACGCTCTCCATGAATGGTTCGTCCAGTGAGCTGGTCAAGGACGACGCCCCGGACGCGGCCCACAAGGATGAGTGGCGCAAGAAGGACGACGACGGCACCCGGGTCGTCCTACGAAAGAGCGCAGACCGCGGAAACGGTGACAACGACGGCGAATACTGGGTGGCGACCACCCCGGACGGCACTCAGTACCACTTCGGCTACAACCGGCTGCCGGGCTGGAGTTCCGGCAATGACGAGACCGACTCCACGTGGACGGTGCCGGTATTCGGCAACCACGAGGGGGAGGACTGCCATGCCGCTGCTTTCAAGGACTCCTGGTGCCGGCAGGCATGGCGCTGGAACCTGGACTACGTCGTCGACCCGCACGGCAACGCCATGGCCTATTACTGGGCGAAGGAGTCCAACTACTACCAGCGCAACATTGACCCGACGACGTACAAGGGCACGCTGACGAGCTACACCCGCGGCGGTTATCTGAAGCGCATCGAGTACGGCTTGCGCTCGGATCGCGTGTACGCCGACAAAGCCATAGCCAAGGTCGACTTCACGGTTGCCGAGCGTTGCCTGCGCACTGACACCTTCGACTGCGCCACAGAAAAGTTCAGCAAGGCCAATGCCAAGAACTGGCCGGACACCCCGTTCGATCAGTCCTGCGCCGAGGGCGCCACGTGTGAGGGCAACTCCTCGCCCACATACTTCAGCCGTAAGCGCCTCACTCAGATCGCCACTTCGGCGCTCGTCGGCGGCGCGTACAAGAAGGCCGATTCCTGGGCCCTGACGCAGGAGTTCCGCCCGACCGGGGACGGCACTGACCCGCCGCTCTGGCTGACCTCGATTGCCCGCACCGGACATACCGCGGGGGACGCGACGCTACCGCCGGTGACGTTCAAAGGACAGCAACTGCCCAACCGAGTGGAAGGCGCAGTGGACCCGGTCCCTGCGTACAACCGCTACCGCGTCTACGCGATAGAGACCGAGTCCGGCGGAACCATCGGCGTCACTTACTCCGAAGCGGACTGCAAGGCCGGAAGTCTGCCCAGCCCGTCCGCGAACACGAAGCGTTGCTATCCGGTGATCTGGTCCCCGCCGGACGCACCCGCAGGCGAGTACAAGCCCTACACCGACTGGTTCCACTCCTACGTGGTCACCCAGATGCTGGAGTCGGACAACGTCGCCGGGGCCCCGGTCAAGAGGACCGACTATTCATATCCGGAGGGGCTCGCGTGGGCCAAGGACGATGACGAGCTGACCAAGGCCGAGGAACGTACTTACGGCGCTCGCAAAGGCTATGGGCGTGTGCAGACGCGCACCGGCGACCCGGCTCAGGGCGTCCAGTCCCTGACCGAGACCCGCTACTTCCGAGGCATTTCTGGAGCGAAGGTCGCCGACGGTGAGGGCAACGCGCTTGACGACCATGAAGCCTTCGCCGGCATGGTCCGAGAGGAGGCCACCTACAACGGTTCTGGTGGTGCACTGGTCTCGGCCACCAGCTACACGCCCTGGCACTCGTCTGCGACCGCCACTCACGCACGCGCCGATAATCTGCCGACTGTCTACGCCTACCGGACTGCCGTACAGAAGGAGCAGACCCGCACCACCATCGACGGCGGGAAGCTACGGCGCACCGAGACGCAGCGGGAGTTCGACTCCTACGGCAGGGTCAAAACCCTCTCCGAGAGCGGAGACACCGCGAAGAGCGGCGATGAGCAGTGCACCACCGCGTCATACGCCCGTAATGTCGGCGCGAACATTCTGGACCTGGTCGCCGAATCAAAGGTGGTGGCCAAGCCCTGCGGCACCGCTCCGAGCCTGCCTGCCGACCTGGTGTCCACCAAGCGCTACTTCTACGACAGTTCCACGACGCTCGGCGCCGAGCCGGCCAAGGGCGACGAGACCCGACGCGACGAGAACGACGGCAAAGGCACTGGCTTCGTGACTGTCAACGAGGCCGGGTACGACAAGTACGGCCGTCAGACTTCCGCCACCGATGTGTCCAAAGCCACGATCACTACCAAGTACGACCCTCCCACCGGGCAATCGCCGAACCAGACCATCGCCACCAACATCCGCAAGCAGGACACCACAACCATCACTGATCCGGTGCGTGGAGTGACCACTGCGGCCGTGGACGCCAACGGCAAGCGGGCCGATATCGAGTACGACGCGCTCGGCCGAGTCATCAAGGTCTGGGAGCCGGGCTGGTCGCGGACGACCTACCCGAAGCTGCCTTCCACCGAGTACACCTACAGCGTCACCAAGTCCAAGCCGAGTGTGGTGACAGCGAAGACCCTTCAGTTCGACGGTTCGTACGCCAGCACCTACACGTTCTACGACGGCCTGCTGCGCCCGCGCGAAACTCAGGCACCGGCCGTCGGAGCCTCCGACGGGCGATTGGTGACCGAGACGCTGTACGACACCCGCGGCCTGGCGTGGAAGACGTACGCCCCTTACTACTCCGCAGGCGCCCCGTCCTCGACGCTGGCAAGCGGCGACGACAGCAAGGTCCCCGCAGCGGTGGAGAACCTCTTCGACGGCGCGGCACGCACAGTGGCGTCCATCTCCCGGAAGTTCGGTGACGAGACCAAGCGCACCACTTATGCCTACGGCGGCGACCGCACCACTGTGATTCCGCCGGCGGGCGGCACTGCGACCACGACCATTGAAGACGCTCTCGGCCGCAAGAGTGAATTGCGTACCTACACGAATGCGCAACGCACCGAGTTCCAGACCAGTGTCTATGAATACGACAAGCATGGCGGTCTCGCGAAGATGACCGATCCGGCAGGCTCCTGGATCTGGGGGTACGACGCGCGCGGCCGTCAGACAAGCGCGGACGACCCGGACAAGGGAACGACCCGCACGGAATACGACGATGCGGACCGGCCGCGGCTGGTCGCTGATGCCCGAGGCATCGAACTGACCACGACGTACGACGAGTTGGGGCGTAGAAAAGAACTGAAACAGGGCTCGGTGCTGCGTGCCTCATGGATGTACGACACCATCGCCGAAGGACAGTTGACGTCCAGTACTCGCTATATGGACGGCAAGGCTTACACCACACAGGTCGACAGCTACGACGACCGCTACCAGCCCACCTCGACCACGACGACGCTGCCGGACTCAGCGGGTGCGCTGGCCGGCTCGTACACCTGGACGTACGGCTACAACCAATACACGGGGGCCCAGGAATGGGTGAAGCACCCTGCCGTCGGTGACCTTCCCAGCGAGCGCCAGACCACGGTCTACGGGCAGGGCGATCTCCCACAGAAGACCACAGTGGGATCGACGATCGTCGTCAACGCCACTTCGTACGACGTCTTCTCCAGGCCTGTCCGGACCGAATTCGGCACGCTGGGGCACAAGGTCTACAACACCCAGCGATGGGACGAGCACACAGGTGAGCTGACCGGACGCACCCTCGACGGCGACGAGGCGTTGCGGATCGAAGACACGAAGTACTCGTACGATGCGGCGGGCAACACCACCCGGATATCGAGCACTTCCGGCCAGGACACGGCGGCGGTGACCGACACCCAGTGCTTCGGCATCGACGCACAGCGACGGATGACGGAGGCCTGGACCACCAAGAACGCGTCCGACGACTGCACGAACGGCCCGTCGGCCACGACAGTGGGTGGACCGGACGCCTACTGGCACTCCTACGAGTACGACATGATGGGCAACCGCACCAAGGAGACCCAGCACGCGGTCACGACGGGTGCCTCCGATGTCACTCGCACGTACACGCCCGGCGCGCCGGGGGACAACCCGCACGCTCTGCGCTCCGTCTCCACGACCGGTGGTCCGGACAACGGCAAGACGGAGAAGTTCACCTACGACGATTCCGGTAACACCGAGTCGCGCAAGGGCGGTTCGAGGGAACAGGGCATGATCTGGGACGCAGAGGGCAACCTTGACACGGTCGCCGAGGGCGGTAAGACGACTTCCTACGTCTACGACCCCGACGGCAACCGGATCCTGGCCCGTAACGCCGACGGCACCACGACGGCGTATCTGCCGGGAGGCAACGAACTGACGGCGACCTCGGCCGGCGTCAAGACGGCGGCACGCTATTACACCCACGGCGGAGAGACCGTAGCCGTCCGTACCAAAGCCGGCATATCCCTTCTGTTCGGCGACCAGCAGGGCACCGCACTTGTCGCAGTCGCCATGGGCGTGGGCCAGCTGGTCACCCGGCGCAAGCAGCTGCCTTTCGGGGGAGTGCGTTCCAGCACAGCCACGAGTTGGCCGGGCAGCCATGGCTTCGTGGACGGAACAACTGATCCGACCGGGCTGACGCACCTCGGCGCCCGCGAGTACGACCCGACACTCGGTCGCTTCATTTCCGTGGACCCACTACTGGTCGTCGACGACCCGGTCCAGCACAATGCCTACCAGTACGGCAGCAACAACCCGGCCACCTACTCCGACCCGACCGGCGAGAACTCCAGGTGCTACGGCGGCAACATGTCAGCCAGCTGTGCACCCCCGGATCCACCCAAGAGCCATTGCTATACCGGCAACATGTCGGCCAGTTGCACTGCGGTGAACCCGGACCACAACAGTCGGGAAGGACGGCGCCGCTCCGCCGAGCTTGCTGCGGCCATTGACGCCCCCAGGTACTGCTACGGCGGCAGCATGTCAGCCAGCTGCTCCTGGAACAAGTCGGGATCGCAGCAGCAGTCGGCGGCGCAGAATCGGGCGTCGGAACTCAAGCACGCGTTGGAACAGCAGAAGAGTAACGAGAGGGAAGAGGGGTTCTGGAAAGGGGTCTGGAAGAATTCGGGTGGAAGATTTGCGTCCGGAGTTCATAACTTTGCGAGTGTAGTGGGGGATTTCGCGAAGGATCATTGGCGAGGGATAGCGCAAGCTGCGGTAATAATCGTCGGCGGAGTAGCCGTGACCATATGTACCGCCGCTACTGCCGGAGTATGTGCTGGTGCCGGTGGAATTATCATGTCTGCAGCAATTGGAGCAACTCAAGGTATTGCCACCTATGGATTGTCCGGAGGTGAGCACAGTGCGGAGGGGTACGTGCAGTCGGCATCGATAGGTGCTGCAACAGCCGGTGGGGCGACTGCGCTCGCGAAAGCAGGAATGCTGATGAGTCCGACGAGCCCCTACCATTCGGTGTCCACCATGACATCCTCGGCGCGGGTGAACGGTGGGCGTTTCTGGAAAGGTGGCCTGATGGGGAGACAGGTGAGGAATCACATGGGATTTGGTACCAAGTGGGCGGACAGGTGAGGCCGACTCGCGCAGGCGCCTCTGCCCAGAGCGTCCGTGGGTATCTGGTCTTCACTGGAGTCGGTGCATGGGTTTGCGTGGCTGCGGCAGCGGCGCTCACTTTCGAACCGCCGTGGCAAGCGGTCGGAGGAGGCCTGGTTGCTGTGCCGCTCATCCCTTGGGTTGTCATCAGGAATCAGAAGGGCCATGGTGAAATTGGTAAGTTTGCCCTTCGTGCGGTGTGGGGTGGGCTGCTTTTCTCGGCGTTGGGAGCCTTCCTCTTGGTGATAAATCTCGCGGAATGGAGATTCCTTGAACGCCTCGCAGAGGCGATGACTGCTTACGGGGTGATCGCCTTGATTTCAGGTTTGTGCTCTTCGTTCCTGGGAAAGGGGAGAAATTGAGTAATGCGAGCACCGCCAAGGGTGAGTAGGTGCGCAAATGCCCTGATCAAGGTGACCTCAAATACTCTATTGATCAGAAACTCATGGGGTTCACTCGTTGAGGGCGTAGCGGACGTGCCGACCGCCGAAGTATCCGCGCACGATGTGAGGATGGCGTTGTCGACGGTGGAAGAACCTGCGGGTTTCGGCGGCGAGTTCGGCTTGGTTCCTGGCCCGGTGGGTGTGGGGCAGGCTGCGTTTGAGGTCGGCGTTGACGAGCTCGTCCGGGCTCAGCTCGGGTGAGTACGAAGGCAGGAAGTGCGGTTCGATCTGGTCCTTGTGGTCGGCGAGCCATG
>NZ_ML123045.1:530238-625616 GCF_003846175.1 Streptomyces sp. ADI95-17
CCCCAGATCACAGGGGATGTGCTCAAGGACGGCGGCCTGCCTCGGTCTCGGACAGGGCCTGGTGTTCGCCTGTGCGGCGAGCAGTGCGCCGCGTCCGTCGGCCTGCCACTTCGCCCACCAGTTGTCCACGGCCCTGGCCAACACCTTGAACAAGGAAGCGACCTCCGCCCGGTCCCGGCCCTCCGCCAGCAACCGCACGGCCTCCTGCGCGCCCGGCGACCACGCCCGCGCATCCCCCACGCGATCGCTCACACATCGTCAACGAGCATGAACACAATGCGTTTCGGATCAATAACGGCCTTGGTATTGGTTGGCGCTGCGGCGAGTTCCACAGCGAGAGGGGTTGTGCGGCGCCGGGCAGTGCGTCGCGCGGCCGGGGCCGAAGCCGGAGATTCCTTCGAGATACCTTGCCGGGTTGCGTGGGCAGAGGTCACTGGCAGAAAGAGCATGGTCTACGGGAAGCTGGCCGCCTCGTGCTCCGGCGTTGCGTTCAAGCGGCGTTTTCGCGGCCCGGTCGTCGTTCCCGAGGCAGCCTTCGCGAAGACGGAGCCGAGCTGGCGAGGCGGGCTTGTGGTGCTCCACTATCGATCGGTCGGCGCTTCAGGGATAAGAATCATCGTTGCCGAAGGGGAGGGCATCACGGTCCGTCGCCTCCTGACCCCGTAGGCACCCGGTGCTCCGGGTCGAGTTCGTCGCCGCCGGAACCCATCCCCGTTCGCGCTTGCTTCGAGTGCACTCCAAGGTTCTAGCGTGGAGGTCATGACGGTGATGGAGAGCACTTCCGTGAAGGCGGACGCCTGTGCCACGGCTCCGCAGGCGCATCCGCGCGCCGAGGGCCGGGACGGGTACACCATCAGTGAGGTCGCGGCCCTGACCGGCTCACCGCGCACACCCTGCGCTGGTACGAGCGGATCGGGCTGATGCCGCACGTCGGCCGGTCCCACACCGGCCAGCGCCGCTTCACCAACCGCGATCTGGACTGGCTGGCCTTCGTCGGCAAACTGCGGCTGACCGGGATGCCGGTGGCCGACATGGTGCGGTACGCGGAGCTGCTGCGCGAGGGCGAGCACACCTTCGAGGAGCGGCAGGAGCTGCTGGAGGCGACCCGCCGCGATGTGATCACGCGGATCGCGGAGCTCCAGGACACGCTCGCCGTGCTCGACCACAAGATCGACTTCTATGCGAGCGCCCGACGGGCGCCGGAAAGGCCCAGTGCCTGATGACTGACGACAAGATCACCACCGTGGAGCTCGGCGACGGCGGCCCGCAGGTCGGCGTGCAGGGGCTCGGCTGCATGGGCATGAGCGAGTTCTACGGCGACACCGACGAGCTCTCCGCCCGCGAGACGCTGGAGACGGCCCTGGCGGCCGGCGTCACCCTCTTCGACACCGCGGATGTGTACGGCCTCGGCGCCAATGAGACCTTCCTCGCCCCGTTCGTCGGGGCGCACCGGGACGAGATCACCCTCGCCACGAAGTTCGCCATCGAGCGCAAGGACGACGACCCGCACTACCGGGGTGTGCGCAACGACCCCGCGTACATCCGCAAGGCCGTCGAGGACAGCCTGCGCCGGCTGGACACCGACGTCATCGACCTCTACTACATGCACCGCCGCGACCCGGCCGTCCCGCTGGCCGAGTCCGTCGGCGCGATGGCCGAGCTGGTCCAGCAGGGCAAGGTCAAGCAGCTCGGGCTGAGCGAGGTGACCGGCGCGGAGCTGCGCGAGGCGCACGCGGTGCACCCCATCGCGGCCCTTCAGTCGGAGTGGTCGCTCTTCAGCCGTGACGTCGAGCGCAGCGCCGTACCGGCCGCCGTCGAGCTCGGGGTGACCCTCGTGCCGTACTCGCCGCTCGGCCGGGGGTTCCTGACCGGGGCGTTCACTGACGCGGCCAAGGAGCTGTCGCAGGGCGACTTCCGTCAGTACCAGCCGCGCTTCACCGGTGACAACGCGAAGACGAACGCCGCGCTGCTGGAGCCCGTCCACAAGATCGCGGCGGTGCACGGGGCGTCGGCCGCGCAGGTGGCGCTCGCCTGGGTGCAGCAGCGGGCCCAGGTGCACGGGCTGACCGTGGTGCCGATCCCGGGCACCCGCAAGAGCAGCCGCCTGCTGGAGAACGTGGCCGCCACCCGGCTCGTCCTGACCGACGAGGAGCTGGCGCGGCTGGAGCCGATCGCGGGGCTGGTGGCGGGAGACCGCTACCCGGACATGAGCTCGACGTCCGCGGCGCGCGAGTAGTCCGGCCGCCCGGGGCCACCGCACCCCGTGGCCCCGGGTTCCGGTGCCGTGGTGGATGATGGCATCGACCTGCGGTACGGCACGTTTATACGAGGGGTGCGCCCATGCTGTTTGTTGCAATTATTTCCATTGTGATAATCGGGGGTTCTATTTCCTACATCGTTCGTCTCTTCATGCGCGACCACAAGATCCGGTGGGAGGGCCGGGACATCCTGGCCGTGGTCGAGGACGTGCGATACCTCGGTTCGAACGACGGCGGATCCTCCAACATCAAGTACCGGCTCTCCTGGACCGAGGACGGTGTGACCAAGGAGGTGGAAGGCAGGGACACGGTTTCCGCCTTCTACTCGTCGAGGCTGCAAAAGGGCTGCGAGATCGACATCAAGTACCTGGACGACAACAACATCCGCTTCGTCTTCGACAAGTAGAGCGAGTCGAGAACGGCGTCACCCCTCGCCCGGCACCACCACCCCCGCCTCGTACGCGAAGATCACCGCCTGTGCCCGGTCCCGCAGGTCCAGCTTGGCCAGGACCCGGCCGATATGCGTCTTCACGGTCTGCTCGGCCAGTACCAGCTTCCCCGCGATCTCCTGGTTGGACAGGCCCCGCGCGATCAGCTCCAGCACCTCCGTCTCGCGTGGAGTCAGCCCGTTCAGCCGCAGCGACTGGCCGCTCCGGGTGGCCCCGGTCGGGCCCTGCCGGGCGAAGTCCGCGATCAGACGGCGCGTCACGGACGGCGCGAGCAGCGCCTCGCCCGCCGCGACCACCCGCACCGCCGAGATCAGGTCGGCCGGCGGCGCGTCCTTCAGCAGGAAGCCGGACGCCCCGGCGCGCAGCGCCTCGTACACGTAGTCGTCCACATCGAACGTGGTGAGCATCAGGACCTTCGGCCGGTGCACCACCCCCACCGGCGGGTTCAGCAGCTCACGGGCCGCCGCCAGGCCGTCCATCTCCGGCATCCGGACGTCCATCAGCACCACGTCCGGACGGGTGCTGCGGCCGACCTCGACGCCCCGGCGCCCGTCCGGTGCCTCACCGACCACATCGATGTCGCTCTGCGCCGACAGCAGCGCCGCGAACCCCGCCCGCACCATGGCCTGGTCGTCGACGATGATCACGCGAATGGTCAAGAGTCCTCCGGGGCCGGGGGCGTAGCAGGATCGAGGGGCAGCCGCGCCGCCACCCGGAAGCCGCCGTCGGGCAGCGGTCCGGTGTCGAGCGTGCCGCCGGTCAACCGTACGCGCTCCCGCATCCCGACCAGGCCGTGCCCCGTGCCGGACGCCTCCAGCGGCGAATCGGGCTGCCGCGCACGGTCGTTGACCACCAGGACGGTCAGATGCGTGCCGTCGGAGGTGACCGATATCCGGGTCCGCGCCCCGGGGGCGTGGCGGATCACGTTGGCCAGCGCCTCCTGCACGATCCGGTACGCCGACACATCCACCGCCTGCGGCACGTCCGGCAGCCGGGCCGACAGCGACAGCTCGGCCGGCAGCCCCGCCCGCACCGTCGCCTCCACCAGCTGCTGCACCCGGTCGAGCCCCGGCTGCGGTGCCCGTTCGCCCTCCGTGCCGTCGCTGCGCAGCAGCGTCAGCAGCCGCCGCATCTCCGTCAGCGACTCCCGGGCGCTCGCCGCGATCGCGGCGAACTCCTCGTGCGCCTGCTCGGGCAGGCCGCTGATCCGGTAGGGCGCGGAGTCGGCCTGGACCGTGATCACGGACATGTGGTGCGCGACCACGTCGTGCAGCTCGCGGGCGATCCTGGTGCGCTCCTCCAGCAGTGTGCGCTGCGCCCGCTCGGCCTCGCTGATGGTCTCCTGCTCGGCGAGCCGGCGCTGTGCGTCGCCCCGTTCACGTATCACCGCGCCGATCACCATGAACACCGCGCCGAACGCCGGAAGCAGTCCCGCGGTGCCGTTGCTGCGGTCCGTGCCGCCCAGGTGCAGGACCAGGCTCGCCACGGCGGTCAGCGCCCAGACGGAGATCACGGTCCGGCGGGTCTCGCGCAGGGCCACCGCCAGCATCACGAAGAGGTAGGCGATCAGTGTCGGTGGCGGCCACGGCCAGACGGCCATCAGCGGTTCCGGGTACCGCAGCAGTACCAGCGCCCCCACGATGTCGGCGGGGAAGATGATCCACCACGCCTGCAACGGGCGGTGCGCCAGCATCAGCAGCGGCGCCGTCTGGGCGACGGCCAGCAGGCCCGCCAGCCCCTCGGCCATGTCGTATTCGTTGGTCAGCACATTGAGCGTGACCGGAACGAAGATCGCCGCGAGGACGAGGACGGCGATGTACGGCAGCAGCCTCCGCCACCGTTTGGACGCGTTCGCGAGCGGCGGGACCGGGGGATGGGACGGGTGGGCGAGACCGTGGGCGATCTCGCGCAGATTGCGGCGGGCGGCGCTCACCAGCCCGTCGGCGGCGGGCGGCGGGCGCGGCGGCGCCTCGGGCGGAACGTACGGCGGGGTGGTCGTCATGGCCGCAGCAGCCTAAGCAGCGGACCGGCCCGGTGGCGTCATACCAGGGTTCCGGTCCGCCGCCGGGATTCTCGTACGGGGGTACTACCCGCCGGTCGCCGCGGCCGCCACGGGTCTCACAGCTCGGCGAGCAGCTGGGCCTTCTTGCTGCTGAACTCGTCGTCCGTCACCAGACCGGCCCGGTGCAGCTCCCCGAGGTGCCGGATCCGCTCCGCGATGTCCGCCGGGTCGCGCCGTCCGGCGCCCGCCAGGACGGCGGCGGGCACGGCAGGAGCTGAATGGTTCCTGCGCACCGATTCCAGCACGGCCGCGGCGAACGGCAGCGACTCGTGGACCGGCCCGTAGCCGAGGCCGAAGATCACCGCGGCCGGGTCCTGATCGGCCCTGGCGGGGCGGCCCGCGACCGGCTGCGGGCCGTGCGCCGCGCCCGGCTCCGCGACCAGGCCCGGACCACTGCTCCGGGCAGGCACCTCGCCCGCGCCCGCGCCCGGTCCCGGGACCGCGGTCTCCAGGCCCCTCGGCACCAGCCGCAGATAGCCCTCGAAGGCCTCCGGCGAGCGCCACTCGACACCGCTCAGCTCCGTCACCGGGAACGTCTGGTCGCCGGCCTTCCACTTCGCCGTGGAGGCGCCCGTCCAGAACCAGCGGAAGGAGACCCGGTGCCCGTCGAAGGCGGCCCGGCCGTCGTACGCCTTGAACTGCATCGGTGCCTCGGGCGCCGCGACCAGGAACCGGTCGGCGGGCTCCGCCGCGTCGGGGCCGAGCCGGGCGCGCAGCTCGTCCGCGTAGTACTCGGCCAGCGTCTCGCGCTCGGCGGGGAGCACCAGCCGGTACGGATCGCAGCCGTCCTTCAGCTGCCCGGCGGCGGCCTCGACCAGCGGATCGGCACCCGGTCTCGGCACGGCACGCAGGACCACCGTGCCCCGCTTGCCCGGGGTCAGCGTCACCGACGACAGCGCCGCGTGCGGGACGCGTCGTTCCCGCAGGCTCTGGAAGAGCTTCGGCGTGCGGATCCCCCGTTCGAAGCGGATGAGCACGGAGTCGGTGTCGAACTCCCAGGTGGCATGAATTCCGGCCAGCACATCACCCATGTGCCTCATCGTATGCGGCACTTGCCCCACACGTCCCCCCTCGGCGCACGCTGCGATCGATGGCCCGCCCGGGCCCCTGCACCCGTCAGGCGGCCCGGCTTCCGGTGATTCGTTCACGGCAGGAGCCATCGGCGGGCGCGCAGCTCACCGATTCGTAGGAGCCCGTGCCGATGGCGGCGAAGTTGCCGAGGCTCTCGGTCCCCGGCTCGAAGTAGCCACTGTGCCCGAGCGCGTCGCCCGCCGAGACGATCCGCGCGCCGAAGCCGGGGTCGACCGGGTCCGCCCCGTGACCCAGGCCGCCGAACTCCAGGTTCGGTACGTCCTCGATCCAGTCGTCGCGATCGCGCATCGCCCACACCCTGGCCCCGGTCCGCAGCTGCGCGGCGTTCTCCACCCGCATGCCGGGGCTGCCGGCCACCGCGATGTCGCCGACCCTGGCGGGCAGTTCATGTGCGGCGACCCCGCACAGCACCGAGCCGTAGCTGTGGCAGAACAACGAGACGGGGGCGGTGCCGGGCAGCGCCTCCACCAGGGCGTTCAGCCGTACCGCCCCGCGCTCGGCGAGGTTGCCCAGGGCCGCGTCCATGCCGATCCCGGCGGGCGTGGTGTAGTCGGCCCAGGCGATGACGGCGGTACGGGTGCCGGGGCGCGCGGCGCGCTCCGCCGCGTACAGCGACTTCGCCATGCCGACCGGGGCGGCGTTCACCTTGGGCTCGGGCCGTTCCAGCGTCAGCAGATTGGTGTCGACGCCGGGGACGATCACGGAGATCCGTTCGGCCCGGTCGAGACTGCCGAACACCTCCGCGGCGCGGCCCTTCCCGGACGGGTCGAAGGCCAGGAAGTGGCGGCCGCGGGCGAGCATCGAGCCGAAGCGGTGCATCCGGCGGACCGCCTCGGCGCGGCCCTCGGGCGAGAGCCGCTCATCGTGCATGCGCCGCTGCTCGACCTTCTGCGCCTGCCCCACGGCCCGCCGATTGGCGCGGTAGCGCAGAGTCACCGGTGCGCCGTTCAGATTGCCCACGACCAAGGGGTACTTGTCGGCCAGCCCGGCGCGCTGCGCGGCCGTGAGCGTGGCGAAGAAGTGGGCCAGCCGGTACGGCGGCGCGTCGGCGTCCGGCAGCGCATGACCCGCCACCCGGCCCCGAGCCCAGGCGGCGAGGGCGATGGTGCGTGGCTCGTCGGAGCGTTGGTGACGTACGGCGGTCCAGCCAGTGGTCGCCAGCATCACGAACACGACCGCGACGGCGAGCAGCGCGCGCCATGCGGTGAGAGTGGGGGAGGAGTCGAAGGAAGTCACTGCGGCCCACATTAGGAGACGCGCGACCACAGCCGTGAAGAGGGTGACGCACATCACTCGGCTGCGGGGAATTCGGCATCGCGCTTTTCACGCTGCGTGGCTGTCCCGCGCACGCTCAGGCGCGCGGAGCGCCTCTCGGAGGTCGCATCCGGCCACCGGGGAACGGCTGTTGTGAAGTCGGTCATGCCGCGCCGCTGAGGCGTACGGCACACCGGGCGGGGAAGTCACGGGTGTTGCCCGGCTCCGCGCCGCTACCCGGCCGTCGCGCCGGATTCCGTACGCCAGTTGCCGGCCAGTGCCGGTCCGAGCTGGTCCAGGTACGCCTCGGTCAGGGCGCGCAGCGAGTCCACGCCGGATTCCCGGCCGCGCCCCCAGAGCTGACCGGTCACCCGCATCACCCCGCAGAACGCCGCCACGGCGACCCTCGGCCGCGGGTCCTCGTCCACGTCGAGCCCCTCGCGGCGGGCGATCAGCAGCGCGATCTGGTTCTCCAGGTCCGCGCACCGCCGCAGATGGGCGGCGAGCAGTGAGGGCGTCGATTCGATCATCCGGTACGTACGCATGTGGAGTTCGACCGTGACGAGTTCCTCGATCGTCTCGCCGATGCTGTTCCAGGCGCACAGGACCGCGCCGCGCAGCGCGTCGAACGGGGCCTCCTCGGCGGGGCGCCGGCGCAGCTCCGAGAGGAAACTCGACTCCACCATCTCCTGGATGGCGAAGGCGGCCTCCTCCTTGCTGGCGAAGTAGCGGAAGAAGGTGCGCTGGGAGACCTCCACCGCTTCGACGATCTCGTCGACGGTGGTCTCCTCGTACCCCTGTGTGGTGAAAAGATCGAGGGCGGCGTGCAGCAGGGCGTCCCGGGTGCGTCGCTTCTTCCGTTCACGCAGTCCGGTCGGATACGCGGCCCGCTGCTCATCGGTCACTTAACCGGCCTTCTTTCTCCTGCTTTGTCCAGCTCAGCGTACCTGTGAGCTACATGACAGTTACTGTCTTGTGAAATGGTTTGTCAACTGTCAGAGGCTGACACTAGTGTCCCCGGCATGACTAGTCAGACCACCGTCGACAAGGCGTCGCGGGAGCCGCAGGAAACCGTCGCTCCCGCACCGGCCAAGGGGCTGCGCGGCCACCCTTGGCTGACGCTCTTCTCCGTGGCCATCGGCGTGATGATGGTCGCGCTCGACGGCACGATCGTCGCGATCGCCAACCCCGCCATCCAGCAGGATCTGAACGCCTCGCTCGCAGACGTCCAGTGGATCACCAACGGCTACATGCTCGCCCTCGCGGTCTCCCTGATCACCGCGGGCAAACTCGGTGACCGGTTCGGCCACCGCCAGACCTTCCTCATAGGCGTCATCGGCTTCGCCGCGGCATCCGGGGCCATCGGCCTGTCCGACAGCGTCGCCCTGGTGATCGTGTTCCGGGTGCTCCAGGGCCTCTTCGGCGCCCTGCTGATGCCCGCCGCGCTCGGCCTGCTGCGCGCCACCTTCCCGGCCGAGAAGCTGAACATGGCGATCGGCATCTGGGGCATGGTGATCGGCGCCTCGACCGCCGGTGGTCCGATCCTCGGCGGCGTGCTCGTCGAGCACGTCAGCTGGCAGTCCGTCTTCTTCATCAACGTGCCGGTCGGTGTGATCGCGCTGCTGCTGGGCCTGGTGATCCTCAAGGACCACCGCGCCGAGAACGCACCGCGCTCCTTCGACATCGGCGGCATCGTGCTGCTGTCGCAGGCGATGTTCTGCCTGATCTGGGCGCTCATCAAGGGCTCCGAGTGGGGCTGGGGCGACTACAAGACGCTCGGCTTCCTGGGTGCCGCCGTGGCCCTGTTCGTGGTCTTCGCGCTCTCCCAGAAGAACGTCAGGGAACCGCTGATCCCGCTCGCCATGTTCCGCTCCATTCCGCTGTCCGCGGGTGCGGTCCTGATGGTGCTGATGGCCTTCGCGTTCATGGGCGGGCTGTTCTTCGTCACCTTCTACCTCCAGAACGTGCACGGTCTGAGCCCGGTCGACAGCGGTCTGCACCTGCTGCCGCTGACCGGCATGATGATCGTCGCCTCGCCGCTGGCCGGCGCCATGATCACCAGGTTCGGCCCGCGCGTCCCGCTGGTCGGCGGCATGGTGTGCACGGCGGTCGCCATGTTCGGCATGTCCCAGCTGGAGATCGGCACCGGCACCCTGACCATGTCGATCTGGTTCGGTCTGCTCGGCCTCGGCCTCGCCCCGGTGATGGTCGGCGCCACCGAGGTCATCGTCGGGAACGCCCCGATGGAGCTCTCCGGCGTCGCGGGCGGTCTGCAGCAGGCCGCCATGCAGGTCGGCGGCAGCCTCGGCACGGCGGTGCTCGGCGCCGTCATGGCCTCCCAGGTCGACTCCAAGCTGGCCGACAACTGGAAGGCGGCACAGCTCCCGCCGCTGAGCCCGCAGCAGCTGGACCAGGCGTCCTCGGCCGTCGAGGTCGGCATCCCGCCGGTGGGCGGCAACGTCCCGCCGGAGGTCGCGGGGAAGATCGCGGGCGTCGCCCATGACACCTTCGTGTCAGGGATGAGCACGGCGTTCATGGTCGCCGGCATCGTCGCGGTCGTCGCGGCGCTGGTCGCCACGCTCACCAAGCGCGGTGCGAACGCCGAGGCGGGCGCGGGCGCCGGACACATCTGACCGGTCGTCGCCGAGACGCCCGGGGCTCGCGCCCACGCGTCAACACAGTACGTACGACAGCCCCGCCGGACCGTTCCGGCGGGGCTGTCGCCTATCAGGGTGGTGTGCCCTGAGGCCCCTTCCCCGGGCGTTGCCCCGCAGGTCAGGGTGCGTGCAACTGATTCGCACCACCACGGGGGTCGATTTCCATGCGCACGACCGTTCTCGCCACCACCCTGGCCGCCGCCTCGCTGGCGGCCATCGCCCTGATCCCGGAGAGCGCCGCCCACTCCGCGCCCGCCCGGCCCGGACCCTGCGGCGCCGGCCAGCTCTGCCTCTGGGACGAGCCGGAGTTCACCGGCACCCGCCGGACCCACGAGCTGTCCACGATCGACATCGAGAGCTGTGTCCCGCTGCCGAAGGGCAGCAGCGTCCAGTCGCTCGCCAACCGCACCGGCCGCCCCGTCACCACGTACCAGTCGGCGGAATGCGCCGAGACCGGTGAGTTCGACACCTACCCGGGCGGCGGCACCTGGGTGCCCCGGTCCCCGTACCAGGTCAGGGCCTTCAAGGTCTGGGAGAACTGACCGGAGGACGGGGACCCGGCCGGGTACGCCGGAGGGCGGCGGGACCAGCAGGTCCCGCCGCCCTCCGTACGCCGTGCGTCGTTGTTACGCGTCGCCGCCGGCCGCGCCCGGGTCGGCCGCGGTGACGTCCAGCAGGTCGTACCGGTCGATCGCCTTCTTCAGCAGCGAACGGTCGATCCGGTTCTCCTTCGCGAGCTCGGTGAGCACCGCGAGGACGATCGACTGCGCGTCGATGTGGAAGAACCGGCGGGCCGCGCCACGGGTGTCGGCGAAGCCGAAGCCGTCCGCACCCAGCGACTGGTACGCACCGGGCACCCAGCGCGCGATCTGGTCCGGCACCGAACGCATCCAGTCCGAGACCGCCACGAACGGGCCCTCGGAGCCGGAGAGCTTCCGCGTGACGTACGGGACGCGCTGCTCCTCCTCCGGGTGCAGCAGGTTGTGCCGCTCCACCTCCACGGCCTCGCGGCGCAGCTCGTTCCAGGAGGTCGCCGACCAGACGTCCGCCCGGACGTTCCACTCGTCGGCGAGGATCCGCTGCGCCTCGACCGCCCACGGGACCGCCACGCCGGACGCCATGATCTGGGCCGGGATCTCGCCCCGGTCGGCCGCCTTGAAGCGGTACACGCCCTTGAGGATGCCCTCGACGTCCACGTTCTCCGGCTCGGCCGGATGCTGGATCGGCTCGTTGTAGACCGTGAGGTAGTAGAAGACGTCCTCGTTCTCCTCGGGGGTCCCGCCGTACATCCTGCGCAGACCGTCCTTGACGATGTGCGCGATCTCGTAGCCGAACGCCGGGTCGTACGCGACACAGCCCGGGTTGGTCGAGGCGAGCAGCTGCGAGTGGCCGTCCGCGTGCTGGAGCCCCTCACCGGTCAGCGTCGTACGGCCGGCGGTCGCGCCCAGCACGAAGCCACGCGCGAGCTGGTCGGCCATCTGCCAGAACTGGTCACCGGTGCGCTGGAAACCGAACATCGAGTAGAAGACGTACACCGGGATCAGCGGCTCGCCGTGCGTGGCGTACGCCGAACCGGCGGCGATCAGCGACGCCGTGCAGCCTGCCTCCGAGATGCCGTCGTGCAGCATCTGACCGGTCGGCGACTCCTTGTACGCGAGCAGCAGATCACGGTCCACCGCCTCGTACTGCTGGCCCAGCGGGTTGTAGATCTTCGCACTCGGGAAGAAGGCGTCCATACCGAAGGTGCGGTACTCGTCGGGCGCGATCAGCACGAAACGCTTGCCGATCTCCTTGTCCCGCATGAGGTCCTTCAGGATCCGGACGAACGCCATGGTGGTGGCGATCGACTGCTGACCCGAACCCTTCTTCGCGGTCGCGTACGTCTTGTCCTCGGGCAGGACCAGCGGCTTCGCACGCACCACACGGGTCGGGACGTAACCGCCCAGGCCCTTGCGGCGGTCGTGCATGTACTGGATCTCCTCCGAGTCGCGGCCCGGGTGGTAGTACGGCGGAAGGCCGTCCTCCAGCTCCTTGTCCGTGATCGGGATGTGCAGCCGGTCGCGGAACCGCTTGAGGTCCTCGACCGTGAGCTTCTTCATCTGGTGGGTCGCGTTGCGGCCCTCGAAGTTCGGCCCCAGGGTCCAGCCCTTGACCGTCTGCGCCAGGATCACCGTCGGCTGGCCCTTGTGGGCCTTGGCCGCCGCGTAGGCCGCGTAGACCTTCTTGTGGTCGTGACCGCCGCGGCCCAGGTGCAGGATCTGGTCGTCGGTCATGTCCTTGACCATGTCGCGCAGCCGCGGGTCGTCCCCGAAGAAGTGGTCACGGATGTACGCGCCCGACTCGGTGGCGTACGTCTGGAACTGGCCGTCCGGCGTGGTGTTCAGCTTGTTGACCAGGATGCCCGTGCGGTCCTGCGCGAGCAGTGGGTCCCAGGAGCGGTCCCAGACCAGCTTGATGACGTTCCACCCGGCGCCGCGGAACTGCGACTCCAGCTCCTGGATGATCTTGCCGTTGCCGCGCACCGGGCCGTCGAGCCGCTGCAGGTTGCAGTTGACCACGAAGGTGAGGTTGTCCAGGCCCTCACGGGCGGCGATGGAGAGCTGGCCGAGCGACTCGGGCTCGTCCATCTCGCCGTCGCCCAGATACGCCCAGACATGCGACTTGGAGGTGTCGGCGATGCCGCGCGCCTCCATGTAGCGGTTCATCCGGGCCTGGTAGATCGCGCCGAGCGGGCCGAGGCCCATCGAAACGGTCGGGAACTCCCAGAAGTCCGGCATCAGCCGCGGGTGCGGATAGCTGGACAGGCCGTTGGGCGCCTTCGACTTCTCCTGGCGGAAGGCGTCGAGCTGCGCCTCGCTCAGCCGGTCGAGCAGGAAGGCGCGGGCGTAGATGCCCGGGGACGCGTGCCCCTGGAAGAAGATCTGGTCGCCGCCCAGGCCGTCGTCCTTGCCCCGGAAGAAGTGGTTGAAGCCCACGTCGTACAGCGAGGCCGAGGAGGCGAAGGTGGCGATGTGACCGCCGACACCGATCCCCGGGCGCTGGGCGCGCGACACCATCACGGCCGCGTTCCAGCGGGTCGCGTTGAGGACCTTGCGCTCGATCTCCTCGTCGCCGGGGAAGAACGGCTCGTCCTTCGTGGCGATCGTGTTCACGTAGTCCGTACTGCGCATCTCCGGCACGGCGACGCGCTTCTCGCGCGCACGCTCGATGAGCCGGAGCATCAGGTAACGGGCCCGCTCGCGGCCTCGCTCGTCGACTGCGGCGTCGAGCGAGTCGAGCCATTCCTGGGTCTCTTCGGGATCGAAGTCCGGGACCTGGCTCGGCAGGCCGCCAATGATGATCGGGTTGCGATCGGATCCGGAAGCCACGCTGTTCCTTCGCTGTTCGGTGGTGCTCTACAGGGCCTGATCGAGGGAGAACATGCCCCCGGGATGTATGCAAGTGCGCCATCACCATCGTGTACCGCGAGGGCGCAAACGTCATCTCTACCGAGGGGTAACCGCCGTGTTGCGAGACATCGCGGCCGGAACGCGGGGATGGGTCGGGCCAAACCGCAACCATACGCCCAACCCGTCCAAGCGTTCCCAAAGGATGTTCGACTCCGAATGACGGACCGAAACGGCATAAGCTGTGGAAGGACGTAAAGGGTGTGGACGGTAGCGCCGGGCCCCCGGAGGGGATCTGCCGACAGTGCGGCGACGTGTCAGGGAACGTCACCGTTTAGGCGGTCTCGGACGCCGGGTACTTGCGCGATCCGCCGCTCCCGTGTGGACTACGGCCAACGCCCCGCGCACGCGCGTGGCTCAAGCATTTTCCGAAACATGATCAGGAGGCAACCCGTGAGCGCGACCGCGGACCACGCGGAGGAGCGGACCAACCCGGCAGCACGCCTGGGGTTCGAGCCCGGACAGGTGGTCCAGGAGATCGGCTACGACGACGACGTCGAGCAGGAGCTCCGTGAGGGCATTGAGGCCACGATCGGCCAGGATCTCGTCGATGAGGACTACGACGACGTCGCAGACGTCGTCCTGCTGTGGTTCCGCGACGAGGACGGCGACCTTACGGACGCGCTGGTGGATGCCATTGGTCTGCTCGAGGACGGCGGTACGGTCTGGCTGCTGACGCCGAAGACCGGCCGTGATGGATACGTCGAACCGAGCGACATCAACGAGGCCGCTCAGACAGCCGGTCTCTCCCAGACCAGGAGCATCAGCGCCGGCAAGGACTGGACGGGCAGCCGCCTGGTCGCACCCAAGCGCTGAACCACGCTCCACGCATTTCGCCCTGAAGGCCCCCGACGGCACCGAGCCGCCGGGGGCCTTCGTACAACCGCGGGGCGGCCGGGGCCGCCGGGTGTCCCCGTGCGGGCGCCGCGTGGCTCGCCGCGGGCTCTGCGTAGGGTGGGAGTCACCCGGACAGCCCAGCCCGGTGAACGTAGCGAAGGGACGCTTTTCATGGCGATCGAGGTCGGCACCAAGGCCCCGGATTTCGAGCTGAAGGACAACCACGGCCGGACCGTGAAGCTCTCCGACTTCCGCGGCGAGAAGAACGTCGTCCTGCTGTTCTACCCGTTCGCCTTCACGGGCGTCTGCACGGGTGAGCTCTGCGCGCTCCGCGACGAGCTGCCGAAGTTCGAGAACGACGACACGCAGCTGCTCGCCGTGTCCAACGACTCCATCCACACCCTGCGCGTCTTCGCCGAGCAGGAGGGCCTCGAATACCCGCTGGTCTCGGACTTCTGGCCGCACGGCGAGACCTCGCGGGCCTACGGCGTCTTCGACGAGGAGAAGGGCTGCGCGGTGCGCGGCACCTTCATCATCGACAAGGAGGGCGTGGTGCGCTGGACCGTCGTCAACGGTCTGCCCGACGCACGCGACCTCAACGAGTACATCAAGGCGCTCGACGCGCTCTGATCCGGCACCGGCGGATCCGCATGCGACCCGGTGAAAAGCCTGCTTCGCCGGGAACCGGTCACTAGGATCCAGTCGTTGATCGGATGCCAACGCAACGTGGAGGCGCCGGCGCCTGCCGGCCCCCAAGGAAACCAATGGGAGGACTCGTGGGAGTCAGCCTCAGCAAGGGCGGCAACGTCTCGCTGACCAAGGCCGCGCCCAACCTGACGGCGGTCGTCGTCGGGCTCGGCTGGGACGCTCGCACCACCACCGGTGGTGACTTCGACCTCGACGCCAGCGCACTGCTGACGAACGCCGAGGGCAAGGTCGGCAGCGACGGGAACTTCGTCTTCTTCAACAACCTCAAGAGCCCCGACGGTTCCGTCGAGCACACCGGTGACAACCTCACCGGTGAGGGCGAGGGCGACGACGAGGTCATCAAGGTGAACCTGGCCGGTGTCCCGGCCGATGTCGACAAGATCGTCTTCCCGGTCTCGATCTACGAGGCCGAGACCCGCCAGCAGAGCTTCGGCCAGGTGCGCAACGCGTACATCCGCGTGGTCAACCAGGCCGACAACAGCGAGCTGGCCCGCTACGACCTCAGCGAGGACGCCTCGACGGAGACCGCCATGGTCTTCGGCGAGCTGTACCGCAACGGGGCGGAGTGGAAGTTCCGTGCCATCGGTCAGGGGTACGCCTCGGGGCTGCGCGGCATCGCGCAGGACTTCGGCGTCAACGTCTGAGAAGGCGCGACCGGGCAGTGCCGTCGAGGTGAGGCCCGGGTCACGCCGGCAGTACCCCGTCCGGCGCCGCACCCCTGTGCGGCGCCGGACGCGCTAGACAGACGGCTCGCGGGCTCGAACGCCCGGTGGGCCCGGCAGACGGTTCATCGACTCGGGGAGGACACACACCATGGGCGTCACGCTCGCCAAGGGAGGCAACGTCTCCCTCTCCAAGGCCGCACCCAACCTCACCCAGGTGCTGGTCGGGCTCGGCTGGGACGCACGATCCACCACGGGTGCCGACTTCGACCTCGACGCCAGCGCGCTGCTGTGCCAGTCGGGCCGGGTGCTCGGCGACGAATGGTTCGTGTTCTACAACAACCTCACGAGCCCCGACGGCTCCGTGGAGCACACCGGTGACAACCTCACGGGTGAGGGCGAGGGCGACGACGAATCGGTCATCGTGAATCTCACCCAGGTGCCGGCGCATTGCGACAAGATCGTTTTTCCGGTGTCGATCCATGACGCCGACAACCGGGGCCAGACCTTCGGCCAGGTCAGCAATGCGTTCATCCGCGTGGTGAACCAGGCGGACGGTCAGGAACTCGCGCGTTACGACCTCAGCGAGGACGCCTCGACGGAAACCGCGATGATCTTCGGCGAGCTCTACCGGTACAACGGCGAGTGGAAGTTCCGTGCAGTGGGACAGGGGTACGCGTCCGGGCTGCGAGGTATCGCTCTAGACTTCGGGGTCAACGTTTCGTAAAGCCGCGCACGGCGCGGGGGAGCCCCGTACATCTCGGGGGAGACCCGTTACATACACGATGGGGTAGCCAGTGCTTCTGAAAACCTTCGGCTGGTCGTTCGCGGTTACCGCGCTCGGCCTTGCCGCAGCTTGGATCTACGGGGGGTGGGAAGCCTTCGGTGTCGTCGCGATTCTTTCCGTCCTGGAGATCTCGCTGTCCTTCGACAATGCGGTGGTCAACGCCGGAATCCTGAAGAAGATGAATGCCTTCTGGCAGAAGATCTTCCTGACGGTCGGCGTGCTCATCGCGGTCTTCGGTATGCGGCTGGTGTTCCCCGTCGTGATCGTGGCCATCACCGCCAAGATCGGTCCGATCGAGGCGGTCGATCTCTCCTTCAACCAGCCCGAGCGCTATCAGGAACTCGTCACCGACGCCCACCCGGCGATCGCCGCGTTCGGTGGCATGTTCCTGCTGATGATCTTCCTCGACTTCATTTTCGAGGACCGTGACATCCAGTGGCTGCGCTGGATCGAGCGCCCGCTCGCCAAGCTCGGCAAGGTCGACATGCTGTCGGTCTGCATCTCGCTGATCGTGCTGCTGGTCGCGGCCATGACCGTCGCGACCAACGCACACCAGCACGGTGGCGGTCACGCGGACAAGGCGGAGACGGTCCTGCTCGCCGGTGTCGCCGGTCTGATCACGTACCTCATCGTCGGCGGTCTCTCCGGCTTCTTCGAGAACAAGCTGGAGGAGGAGGAAGAGCGCGAGAACGAGGCCGAGGAAGAGGCCAAGCGGAGCGGCAAGAAGGTTTCCTCCGTCGTGCTCGCCGGCAAGGCCGCGTTCTTCATGTTCCTCTACCTGGAAGTGCTCGACGCGTCCTTCTCGTTCGACGGTGTCATCGGCGCCTTCGCCGTCACCAACGAGATCGTGCTGATGGCCCTCGGCCTCGGTATCGGCGCCATGTACGTCCGTTCGCTCACGGTCTACCTGGTCCGCCAGGGCACGCTCGACGACTACGTCTACCTGGAGCACGGCGCCCACTACGCCATCGGTGCGCTGGCGGTGCTCCTGCTCGTCACCATCCAGTACCAGATCAACGAGCTCATCACCGGCCTGACCGGTGTCGTGCTGATCGCCTGGTCCTTCTGGTCCTCGGTCCGGCGCAACAAGGCGATGGAAGCCGAAGGCGGCAACGACGAGGGTTCCAAGGCGGAAGTCCCGTCCGGGGTGTGACCCGGTAGGGATTGAGGAACGCTCTCAGCGGGGCGGTCCGTGAGGCAACGGTTCTCCGGAGACATCCGGACCCGGCCCCGCGGCCGCCCCGCAGTGATGCGGGCGCCCCCGCCGAGGCGCGGGCCGGCCGTGGGACGGGGCACTTTTCCACTGAGATGCATGGGGGTTGGGGATGGCGTTCTGGGACGGCCTGTGGCCGCGGCGGGAGGCACAGTTCGAGTCGGGCAGCGCGGCGACCAACTCCATCGTGCTCACCCGGCGGCACGCCACGGTCTCGCTCACCAAACAGGGTGCGCTGACCGGCAATCTGCGGGTCAACCTCTCCTGGCAGATGCGTACGTCGGACATCATGGGCCGGTCGCGGCAGAGCGGCCGGCTGCTGCGGCCGCTGAAGCTCTTCCAGCCCGAACCGGTCCAGGCCCACACCCAGGGCATGGTCAACGTCGACCTGGACCTGGGCTGCATGTACGAACTGAAGGACGGCACCAGGGGCGTCGTCCAGCCGCTGGGCAACCTCCTCGGCGACCTGAACGCGCCGCCGTACATCCGGCTCAGCGGGGACGACCGCTTCGGGGCGCCGTCGGGTGAGACGGTCTACGTCAATCTCGACCAGCGCGACCAGATCAAACGGCTGCTGTTCTTCGTCTACATCTACGACCAGACACCGGCCTTCGACCGTACCCACGCCAAGGTGACGCTCTACCCGGGCAACGGCCCGCGGATCGAGATCGAACTCGACGAACACGCCCCGGAGGCCCGCTCCTGCGCCGTGTTCACGGTGGACAACACCAAGGACGAGCTGATCGTGCGGCGCGAGGTGAAGTTCGTCTACGGGTTCCAGTCGGAGCTGGACCGGCTGTACGGCTTCGGCATGCAGTGGGGGCGCGGCTACAAGTCCCGGACCTGAGCGCCCCGGCCTGTGTGGGCGTGGGCGCTTCGGGTCGTGCCGGTGCCGCCTCCGCCCGGCGGCGCCTCCGCGTCCGTCTCAGGACCGCACGAACTGCGGCCCCTGCGGCGGCAGCACGAAATTCGGGTCCGGGGCGGGTGCCGCGGCGGCGGCGGGTTGCGGGTAGGCGTGGGCCGGCTGTGCGGCGGGCTGGGGGTACCCGTACGCGGGCTGGGGGGCCGGCTGGGCAGCGGGCTGCGGATAGCCGTACGCGGGCTGCTGGTGCTGGACCGTGGCCTGTTCGTCGGGGCCGGGCGCCGCCGGAGGGAATTGGGGCGCGGGCGGGAACCCGGGCACGGGCGCGGCAGCCGCCGCGGACGACGGGGCCGGGTCGGGCTCCGCCGCCGCGGTCTCGTCGACCGAGATGCCGAAGGCGGTCGCCAGGCCGACCAGCCCGGTCGGATATCCCTGCCCCACGGCCCGGAATTTCCAGCCATCGCCGCGCCGGTAGAGCTCGCCGCAGATGATCGCCGTCTCCTCGCCGGTCTCCGGCCGCACGTCGAAGACCGCGAGCGGCTCCCCGTCGGCCGACGCCGAGTCGTACAGCAGGATGCGCAGATCGCGCACCTGAGCGAATGCGGCGCCGTCGGAGGACGCGGCGACGACCACCTGCTCGACCGAGGCGTCCAGCCCGCCCAGATCGGCCTCGATGGTGTCCGTGAGCCCCTCGGCGACACTGCGCTTCGGCAGTCGTCGTACCAGGCCGGAGGGGTGGCGGGGCTGGTTGTAGAAGACGAAGTCCTCGTCCGAGCGCACGCGGCCGCCGGCTCCGAGCAGCAGGGCCGAGGCGTCCACATCCGGAATTCCGGCGCCCGGGGTCCAGCGCAGAACGGCCCGTACGGCCATGGCGTCCAGAGGGACGTTCGAGCCTTTCACCATCGCGTGCGTCATGCCCGTCATCCTGCCTGTTGGCTGCCCGCGCGGACAACGCGGGGGGCACACCGGATGTGTCGCGGATACGCCGGAAGAACAGGGGCCGGGGCATACCCACCCATCGGGAAATGGACGAGTTACCCGGAATTCATGCACGTGGGGAACTCTTGACACCCGTCCGTACGTACTATTACCGGCCATGCGTTGTCCGGCCGGTCAGGCAGTTCGGGGGAGTTACATGCGTCATTTCGGGCATATTGCGCCCGCTGCGAGGAAGGGTCTGTTCTTCCAGGAGCCGTGCGAGTTCGGTTCGGATTCATCGGCCCGCGTGCTGTCGGCCGCCCTGGGAGCGACCCTGTACAGCCCCGCCACCCGGCCCAGACTTGCTGACGACGTCATCAAGCAGGCCGGACGCGGCGTTGTCTCGATGGTGCTGTGCCTGGAGGATTCGATCGACGACTCCGAGGTCGCCGGTGCCGAGGAGAACCTGGTCAGGCAGTTCGCCGACCTCGACGCACGTGGCGTCGAGGTGCCCCTGCTCTTCATCCGGGTCCGGGAGCCGGACCAGATAGCCGATCTGGTGCACCGCCTCGGCGACACCGTCCGGATGTTGTCTGGTTTTGTACTTCCGAAGTTCACCGAAGAGCGTGGCGTGCCCTTCATGGAAGCGCTCACCAACGCGGAGAAGGCATGCGGGCGGCGTCTGTTCGCGATGCCCGTTCTCGAATCGCCGGAGCTGCTGTATCTGGAGACCCGGGGCGAAACGCTCCAGGGAATAGCCCGCACCGTCGACAAGTACCGCGACCGGGTGCTCGCGCTGCGCCTCGGTGTCACCGATTTCTGCTCGGCGTACGGACTGCGCAGGGCGCCCGACATGACGGCGTACGACGTGCAGATCGTCGGCGCCGTCATCGCCGACGTGGTCAATGTGCTGGGCCGTGCGGACGGCACCGGCTTCACGATCACCGGGCCCGTGTGGGAGTACTTCCGGCTCCAGGAGCGCATGTTCAAGCCCCAGCTGCGCCGCAGCCCGTTCCTGGAGGGCCGGGCCGAGGAGCTGCGCACGGCACTGATTGAGCACGACCTGGACGGCCTGCTGCGCGAGATCGAGCTCGACCGGGCCAACGGTCTGCTCGGCAAGACCTGCATCCACCCGTCGCACGTCGCGCCCGTGCACGCGCTGTCCGTGGTCAGCCACGAGGAGTACAGCGACGCCCAGGACATCCTGCGGCCGGAGCGCGGCGGCGGTGGCGTCATGCGCTCCGCGTACACGAACAAGATGAACGAAGTGAAGCCGCACCGCGCCTGGGCCGAGCGGACCCTGCTACGGGCCGAGGTCTTCGGCGTGGCGAGGCAGGACGCCGGCTTCGTGGAGCTGCTGGCCGCGGGCCTCGCGGAGTGAGCGCGGGGCGGGGCACGAGCGTGTCCCGCCGAGTGGACGCGGGATGAACGGCGGAGCCGGACGAACGGCAACGGCTGGACGAACGGCAGAGCCGGGCGAACGGCAACGGCAGAGAAGGAGACGGCGGACGTGGTGTGGTCGGGCAGCTGGGTGGCGGAGCGACTGGGCGTCGAGCTCGTCGGTGACGGGAAGCCGGACGGCGACAGGGAGCTGAAGGACCTGCTGGGACTCGCCCTGCGCCGCAACCCCAAGCGGGCCCACCTCCTCGTGTCGAACGTGCTCGGCAAGCATGTGCCGCAGAAGCCCTCCGTGGTGTACGGCACCGGATTCGAGCTCGGCCGGCGGGTGCGCGAACTCCTCGGTGAAGCCGAGGCACGCCGGGCTGTCGTGCTCGGTTACGCGGAGACGGCCACCGGCCTCGGCCACGCGGTCGCCGACGGGCTGGGCGTGGCACCGTACCTCCACTCGACCCGTCGCCCCGTCGAGGGTGTGGCGCGGGCGGGCGGCTTCGAGGAGTCCCACTCGCACGCCACCTCGCATCTGCTGCTCCCGGAGGACCCGGATCTGCTGGCGGGCGACCTCGGTCCGGCACCCTCGCCGGGCGCCGTCTCCGACGCGCCGCTGGTGCTGGTGGACGACGAGTTCTCCACGGGCAACACCGTGCTCAACACCATCCGCGCACTGCACGAGCGGTACCCGCGGAGCCGTTACGTCATCGTCGCCCTGGTGGACATGAGGTCCCCGGCCGACCGGGGGCGGCTGACCGAGTTCGCCGCGGAGATCGGAGCCCGGGTCGACCTGGTGGCGCGCGGCTCGGGCACGGTCACCCTCCCGGCGGGCGTCCTGGAGAAGGGCCAGGCACTGGTCGCCGCACACGAGTCGCAGGCCGGCCCCGGAGCCGTCGTCGATCAGGGACACAGGCCCTGCACCCGGGTGGACCTCCGCTGGCCCGCCGGTGTGCCGGACGGCGGACGGCACGGCTTCACCCCCGCCCACCGGGCCGCCCTGGAACCCGCGCTCCCCGCCATGGCCGCCCGGATAGCCGGAGCCCTGGGCGACGCCCGCCGCGTACTGGTCCTCGGCTTCGAGGAGCTGATGTACGCCCCCCTGCGTCTGGGCACGGCCCTGGAGGACCACACCGACGCCGAGGTGCGCTACTCCACCACCACCCGTTCCCCCGTCCTCGCCGTGGACGACCCGGGCTACGCGATACGGACCCGGCTGGTCTTCCCGGCCCACGACGACCCGGCCGACGGGCCCGGTGACCGGTACGCGTACAACGTCGCCGGCGCCGGTTTCGACGCCGTGGTGCTCGCCGTCGACTCCGCCGCCGACACTCCCGAACTCCACGCCCCGGACGGCCTGTTGGCGCAGCTCGCCGCGCACACCGACCGTGTCCTGCTCGCGGTCGTCCCCTCGTACACACCCCCGTACGCCCGGTCGGCCCCCGACCCGTACGCCTCCGAACGGCAGGAACCCCCCATGCTGCCCGAGCCCCTCCGCGGCCCCGCCTTCTCCTCCTACGCGCCGGACGAGGTCGGCTGGCTGCTCCAGGACCTCTCGGACACCGAGCTGGAGGCGCCCACCGAGGAGCGCGAGGAGGCGATACAGAGCGGTGGCGCGCACTACGCCGAGTCGCTGCCCGTCGAGTACCAGCCGTCCGACCAGTACCAGGAGCTGTTCAAGGCGGCACTGGAGCTGTCGGCCGCCCGAGTCGCCCGCGCCGTGGGCACCGTCACCGAGACCGTCCTCGCCGAGCGCACTCCCCGCCCGGTCCTGGTCTCGCTCGCCAGGGCCGGTACGCCCGTCGGCGTACTGATGCGCCGCTGGGCCCGGCACCGGCACGGAATCGACCTGCCGCACTACGCCGTCTCCATCGTGCGCGGCCGGGGCATCGACGCCAACGCGCTGCGCTGGCTGGCCGCCCACCACGACCCGGCGGACGTCGTCTTCGTCGACGGCTGGACCGGCAAGGGCGCGATCACCCGCGAACTCTCCGCGGCGCTCGCCGAGTTCGACGGGTTCGACCCGGAGATCGCGGTGCTGGCCGACCCGGGCGGCTGCGTCCGCACCTACGGCACCCGCGAGGACTTCCTCATCCCGTCCGCCTGCCTCAACTCCACGGTCTCCGGGCTGATCTCGCGGACCGTCCTGCGCGCCGACCTGGTGGGCCCCGAGGACTTCCACGGCGCGAAGTTCTACCGGGAGCTCGCGGACACCGATGTGTCCGGCCACTTCCTCGACACCGTCGCCGCGCACTTCGACGAGGTCGCCGACGCGGTGGACGCCGAGGTCAAGGAGCTGCTCGCGGCCGACCGCGCGCCCACCTGGGAGGGCTGGGCCGCGGTGGAGCGCATCAGCGAGGAGTACGGCATCCACGACGTGAACCTGGTCAAGCCGGGCGTCGGCGAGACGACCCGCGTACTGCTGCGGCGCGTCCCGTGGAAGATCCTCGCCAAGCGGGGGGCGGGCGCGGACCTCGAACACATCCGTCTGCTGGCCGAGCAGCGGGGCGTACCGGTGGAGGAGGTCGACGGACTCCCGTACACCTGCGTGGGTCTGATCCACCCGAAGTACACCCGGGGCGCGACGGGCGCGGACGGCAGGGCGGTGGAGTCCAAGTGACCACCCCGGCACCCCCGGCCGATACGGCGGCCACCCCCGTGACGCTCGTCGCGAGCGACCTCGACCGCACCCTGATCTACTCCTCGGCCGCACTCCAGCTGGCCATGCCGGACGCCGAGGCGCCCCGGCTGCTCTGCGTGGAGGTCTACGACCACAAGCCGCTCTCCTACCTGACGGAGACGGCCGCGGCGCTCCTGGACGAGCTGGCCCGCACCACGGTCTTCGTCCCGACGACCACCCGCACCCGTGAGCAGTACGGACGCATTCACCTGCCCGGTCCCGCACCGCGGTTCGCGATCTGCGCCAACGGCGGACACCTGCTCGTGGACGGCGAGTCCGACCGTGTCTGGCAGCGGCAGGTGGCCCGCAGGCTCGCCGAGGAATGCGCCTCCCTCGCCGAGGTCCGCGCCCACCTCCTGGCCGCCGCCGACCCCGCCTGGCTGCTCAAGGAACGGGTGGCCGAGGACCTCTTCGCCTACCTCGTGGTGGAACGCCCGCTGCTGCCCGAGGACTGGGTCAAGGAACTGGGGGAGTGGGCCCTGACGCGGGGCTGGACGGTCTCCCTCCAGGGCCGCAAGATCTACGCCGTCCCGGGCCCGCTCACCAAGAGCGCCGCCATGAACGAGGTGGCCCGGCGCACCGGTGCCGCGCTCACCCTCGCCGCCGGTGACAGCCTCCTGGACGCCGATCTGCTCCTCGCCGCCGACCGCGCCTGGCGCCCGGCCCACGGCGAACTGGCCGACACCGGCTGGAGCGCCCCGCACGCCGAAGTGACGGCCGAGCGTGGCGTGGCGGCCGGCGAGGAGATCCTCCGGCACTTCCTCCGGGCCGCCGGCGAGGCAAGATCGTCCTGACAGCGGACGGAGACGGAGAGGTCACCGGCCGATCGGCGGACGAGGAGCGCACAGGATGACCAAGGGCAACGAAACCAAGATCACCGACGAGCTGTACGCGTACATGCTGGCGCACAACCCACCGCTCGACCCGGTGCAGCGCGAGCTCGTCGAGACCACGTACGCCCGCCTGCCCGAGCAGGCCGGCATGCAGTCGGCCGAGGAGCAGGGCCCGTTGCTCGCCTTCCTCGTCCGGCTGACCGGGGCCCGGCACATCGTGGAGGTCGGCACGTTCACCGGATTCTCCGCCCTGTCGATGGCACAGGCACTGCCCGCCGACGGCCGGCTGATCGCCTGCGACATCTCGGAGGAGTGGACCGCCTACGGCCGGGAGGCCTGGGAGAAGGCGGGCGTCGCGGACCGGATCGAGCTCCGCATCGCCCCCGCGCTGGACACACTGCGGGCGATGCCGGCCGAGCCGCACATCGATCTCGCCTACCTCGACGCGGACAAGGGCAACTACATCCCGTACTGGGAGGAGCTGGTGCCCCGGATGCGGCAGGGCGGCCTGATCGTCACGGACAACGTGCTCTTCCACGGCGGGGTGACCGACCCGCACGCGACCGGTGGAGCGGCGGCGATCAAGGAGTTCAACGAGCATGTGGCCGCCGACTCGCGGATGGACAGCGTGCTGCTCACCGTGTCCGACGGCCTGACTCTCTCCCGCAGGCGTTAGACCTGACTCTCTCCCGCAGGCGTTGGACCTGAACCTCTCCCGCAGGCGTTGGAGCCGGGCCCGGGGCACCGGCCATCGGAGCAGGCCCGGGGCACCGGCTCTCGGACCAGGCCCGGGGATACCCGCTACCGGACCGGGTCCGGGGCCCTGCACTCAGCCGCAGCAGCCCCCACCGCAGCAACCGCCCCCGCCCCCGCCACCGCCGGCACCGGCCGACGGGGCGGCGGGAGCGGACTTGGCGGACGACCCGCCGACGGCCACGGTGGAGAGCAGCTTCACGGTGTCGGCGTGTCCGGCGGGGCAGGAGGCCGGGTCGGACGACTGAGCCATCGGACGGCTGATTTCGAACGTGTCTCCGCAGGAGCGGCAGCGGAATTCGTAACGAGGCATGGCCCCAGGCTAACCGCGACCCCGGCCTCAGAGGTCATGCCGGACGACCGGCATCGGCGGCGTGCTCGCCCTCCGGCTCAGCCGCATCTCCCGCTCGGCCTCCTCGGGGTGGCGCGCCCGCCAGTACGGGTTGTCGTGCGGGAGGCCGCCGCTGACCCGTCCGTACATCCCGAAGACCATCAGCATCAGGCCGACCACGAAGCTGAACAGCACGTTCTGGATGCGGAAGGCGAGGAAGTTGTAGTCGGTCTCCAGCAGCGCGAGATTGACGAAGCCGCTGAGGATGAAGGCGATGCCCAGAATCATGTTGAGTGTCGAGGCGAAGTTGCCGCCGATCACCATCCCGATGAACAGGAGCAGGCCGACGCAGATGGACAGGACGCTCAGGGCGCCGTTGGTGTTGAGGCCCGCGACGGTGGCTCCGCCGGTGTTGAAGAAACCGATCTTGTCGATCAGCCCCAGGACACCGAAGGCGAGCAGCACCAGCCCCATCAGCCCCGCCCCGACCCGATAGACGCGGCTGAGCCGGTGATCGACCGGCAAATGCTTGTCGAGCCGGGTGGCCTTGCGGCGGCGGGGGGCCCGTCGCCCCGTGGAATGCAGCACATGGGTGGCCATGGCGGTCGTCTCCTTCGGGCGTACTACCAGGATCCGCCCAAGGCCCTGCCACCGCACACCAGAGCCCCCTGACGTGGCGGCGGGCAGCCGGCACGGCTCATCCGCCACGGCTCGTCCGGCACGGCTCACCCGCGATGGTTCCCCCGGTGCGGCTCGTCCGGCACGGCTCAGGTGCCCGCCCCGCGCTCCTCGCGGATCTCGGAGACCACCCGCGCGGCTGTCTGCCGTACCGCCTCGGTCTCGGTCAGGAAGTGCCAGTAGTCGGGGTGCCGCCCGTCGAGCGCGACGACGGCGCGATCGAGCCGGGCCACGGCATCGTCCAGTGGACGGGCATGGCGCGGATCGGGTGTGCTGCGGCCGTCCATGGCCAGGCGCTGGGCGTCACGGACCGCGAACCGGGTCCGCTGGATCTCCGCCTGCGGATCCTTGGCCACTCCATCCAGCCGGTACAGCCGGTCACCGGCCGCGGACACCGCCTCGTCCGTGGCGTTCAGCAGGGCGCGGACCGTCCTCAGCCGGGACGTCGCATCGGCCCACCGCTGCTCATCCCGCGCCTGGGCGGCTTCCTTCAGCTTCTCCTCGGCCTGCCGCACATTGACGGCCGCCTGCTCGGGCACGGGCTGGAGATCTTGCCAGCACGCCGCGGAGAACCGCCGCCGCAGCTCGCTCAGCACCGGCTCCACCGAGCCCGCCCGGGTGGTCAGCGCCTGGGCGCGCGTACGCAGCGACACCAGCCGGTGGTCGATCTCGGCGGCGCGCTCGGGCAGCTTGTCCGCTTCGGCCCGTACCGCCTCGGCATCGCGCAGCACCCGATCGGCGCGCTGCAGGGTCTCAGCGACACCGTGCCGCCCGGCGCCCTGGTTGAGCTTGGTCAGCTCGGGGGCGAGAGCCGCCAGCCGGGCCGCGAGATCATCCGCCCGCAGCCCGGACGCGCGCACCGCGTCGAGAGCGTTGCTCGCGCCCAGCAGAGCCTGCCGGGCCCGCTCCACGGCGGGCGCGAGCCGTGCGAGCTGCGTCTCCGCACTGCCCAGCAGCGGACCGAGCCCCTGCGCGAACCGGTCCAGCTCGGCCTTGACCCGTACCAGCTCGTCCTTGGCCGTGGTCAGCTCGGCCCGCGCACGGGAGGCGACCGAGTGCTCCAGATCGTCCCGGTCCAGGTCGTGCGCGTCGACTGCCGTGATGTACGTATGGCTGACCTCGTCGATCCGCCGCCCGAGAGCGGCGAAGTCGTCCACGGCCTTGCGCGCGGCGGGCGAACTGTCCACCGCGGTGATCGTCTCGATGGAGATCCGCAGATCGCGCTGGGCAGTGTCCAGCTCGTAGAAGGCCGACGCGGCGGCATCCTTCGCGGCCTGCGCCTCGGCGCGCTGACTCTCCCCGCGCCCGCCGAACCAGCGCCTCGTACCGCCACCGGCGAAGGCGGCGGGCAGCGAGGCCGCGAGCAGCGGCACCGGCAACAGCATCAGCACGAAGACGTCCCTGACGGCGGAACTGCCACCCGCTCTCGCCCGCGGCTGCGCGTGTGTCGCCGTCACATCCCTCTCCCGTGCCGTTTCGCCCTGCCCGGTACATTGTCCCACCAGGTAAGGACGAACACACGGGCCGGTTAGTTCACGCTTCGGACGGTGACTTCACCGTTGTCGCTCCGGGCCTTCACCACATGACCGCTGCCGTCGCCGCGCGGCACGTCCACCGAGGTACGCCCGTTGTCGGCGGCGGCGTCCACCGCGTACTTCACGGAGCCGCCCGGAAGACCGATGGTGATCGCCCCGTTGTCGCTCACGGCGTCCACGAGATCCGGCACGGCGGTGAACCCCAGCCGGATGCTGCCGTTGTCGGACCGCGCGGACACGGACCGGGCCGAGACCCCCTCGGCGGCGATGGCCCCGTTGTCGCTGGCCAGCTTGAGCGGCCCGGTGGAGTCCCGGACGGTCACCTTGCCGTTGTCGGCGGTGAGCGTGAGCGGCGTACGGAACCCGGAGGCGACGATCTTCCCGTTGTTCCCCTCCACGACCACCGCCACCCCTCGCGGCACCTTCACCTGATGCTCCGCGGCACAGTCGCTGATCAGCGCATCGCACTTCACCCCGAGCGTGAGGGTGTCGTCCCGCATCTCCCACCGGGGATCGGGCCCGTCCCCGAACATCACCCAACCGTCGACCCGACGGGTCACCTCGACCTTCTGCACATCGGCCGGCACGAGCTCCACGGACGACTGCCCGGAACGGATGGTCAGCGTCTTCCCGCTCAGCGCGAACGACTTGTGCTCGGCAGGCGCGTCGCTCACGTCCGTACTGCCACAACCGCTGAGCACGAGCGCCATGAGTACGGCGCCACCGGACGCGACGAGAGTACGGGTGCGAATGGCCACGATGATCTTTCCCCCATGGTCGAACGGCGCGTGCACCCGACGGTGCGGACTTCACCGTACGTACCATCCCCCGCCCGCCAGAATCCGGACGGCCACCGTGTGCGGGGTGGGGATATCCCCCGCACGGGCCCGTCGTCCCCTCGCCGCCGGGAATCGTTTGTGACCACAGGCCGTAGTCCATGTACGCTGTTGCCTCATCCACGGGTGCGTAGCTCAGGGGTAGAGCGCTGCTCTTACAAAGCAGATGTCGGCGGTTCGAAACCGTCCGCGCCCACCAGCAGGAAGCAGGACAAAGGCCCAGGCCGCCGGTAGTGAACCCGGGAGCCTGGGCCTTGCTCGTTGCTCCGTGATTGTGGCGGGCACGGGCGTTGTGCCACTTATGTGCCAGAGGGTTTCCCGGGCTCCTGTCCATCTGCGTGGGGACGACCGTTCTCCAACACGCGTTGCCGCAGCCATGGGATGGCCTGCCTTTCGGCTTCGGCTGGTTCGCGGCTATGTGGTCGATCTCGCTAACCCTTCCTCGAAGTCAAAAGGATCAAGAAGCCGACGGCTGAGCGTGTCCGCAACGTGTCCGGCGCGGCAGCATCCCACAGCGAGACACAGGGGTCTTTCGCATCCACCGCTGACATCAACGACGCCGGACAGGGGCGTACATGGGCACCTCTGTCCGGTCGTCATGGCGGCGGGACACCGGGGCCACGTCGGGCGCCCGACCGAACTTACAAGGCCTGGGTATTGCTCGTTCCGTCCATTGGCGTCGACGTATGGTGCCCACGTGGATGACCGTGAGGATGTCGCGCTGACCGCAGAGGATTACGAGTCCGTCCTCGTAGCCATGCGGATGCTGTCGAGCAGGTACCGGAGCGGTTGGACTCTGAACGAGGCGCTGGACCAGTGGCGCCTGGTTGTGGAGGACATCGAGGAGGGTGTCGATACCCAATGGGCCTGGGGGTACCACAACGAACTGTTCTGTCGGGATTGGCTGTACGAAGCGTGGCCTCTCCTGACCGCCCGAGTGCGTGCACTCCGCCAGTCCCTTTTGGACGGCTTGGATGAGCGATTCGCTGCGGCTACGGCTCCGATGCGGAAGCAGGAGACTGCCCTCGGCCATCGCCGCGGCAAGTGGTGGCATGACCGCTATCCGCGCCTCGTCTCGGGCGAGCCCGGTGATGAACTGCCCGAAACCTGGTCACCAGCTCCCGAGTACGTCGAAGATGACTGATTATCGGCTCGGTCCAGCTTGAGTGCCTCGGCCGTGCCTCCCGGCTGTGAACGGCCGGGAGGCACGGCGGCTTTGATCGGTGGGTGTGGTTCAGGCGTTGGGGCGCTTGCCGTGGTTGGCGTTCTTCTTCTTGCGGGCGCGGCGCTTGTTGCCTCGCTTGGCCATGGGATGCCTCCCTCACCTGGGGGTTTCGTGGCTTCGTCAGTTTAGGTTCGGGGTGTCCGGGGCGCATCAGCGGAGCGGGCGGGCGGTGTTCGGCGGCAGGGTTGTTCATGGCTCTGGCTCTCGGGGCTCCCCTGAGGAGGGACAAGTCCGGGGGCGTCGTAATGTGTCCTGGTCACGTCAGTTATGTCCCAGGGGGGATACACATGTCGTACGGCTATCCGCCGCCCCAGCCCGGTCAGGAGCCTCAGCCCGGTTCCGGCCAGATGCCTCAGCCGCCCCAGCCACCCCAGCAGGCGCCGTCGCCCTATGCGCAGTGGCCGCAGGCGCCGGGGCCCGGGGCGTATGGCTATCCGCAGCCGGTCAAGAAGTCCCGTACCGGGTTGATCGTCACGTTGTCGGTGCTCGGCGGGGTGGCCGTGTTGCTGGTGCTCGGCGTGCTGATCGCCGTGGCCGGTGGTGGGGACTCGCCCTCGGCCAAGTCGAAGCCGTCGGCGGTGGAGGGCACGGAGAGCGGGGCACCTGCCGCGAGTGGTGCGCCCGCGCCGGGGGATGCCTCGGATGCGCCCACGGAGTTGCCGGCCCTGGAGGGCACGGACGGTGAGGGCGATGTGCGGATCACCCGGTGCGCGGTGGACTCGTTGACCGAGTGGCCGGATGCGGATGTGGAGATCGTGAACCACGGCGACGCCCAGGCGTCCTACATCGTGTCCGTGGAGTTCGTGGACGGGGAGGGCACGCGCCGGGCTTCGGGGCTGGCGACGGCGACCGATCTGGCGGCGGGGCAGAAGTCGGTGCAGAAGGCCCAGGGGCTCGGCAAGGTCCCGGGCAAGATGACGTGCAAGGTCTCCAAGGTGACGCGGCTTCCTTCGTCGTAGGGACGGACGGGCGCGGTCCGTAGCGGGTTCACCCGGATGGGCGCGTCCGAGTGGTTCCGTGGGTGGGCGGCGCGCAGGGTCGGTTCTGTCCCACAGTCCCGATCCGGCCAAGGAGTTCCGATGGCTCACACAGCGCCCACGCCCGGTACCGCCGGTTCCGCCGGCCAGGGGGATCTCAATCCCTGGGCGGCCAGCGGAATCATTTTTGCCGGTGTTCTGCTGCTCGTCGACGGTGTTCTCGGAGTGATCAAGGGCATCTCCGGCATCGCCTCCGACGATGTCTACGCGCACGTCAGGAACTACACGTTCATGTTCGACGTGACCTCCTGGGGGTGGATCCACCTCGTTCTCGGCATCGTGCTCGCCGTCGTCGGCTGGGGCATCCTCAAGGGGATCGAATGGGCTCGTGCCGCGGGTGTGGTGCTGGCCGCCATCAACGTGATCGTCAACTTCACCTGGCTGCCGTACCAGCCGATCTGGGCGGTCATCTCCATCGCCATCGACGTGTTCGTGATCTGGGCCCTGTGCACGGAGCGCTCGAAGGCGGTCATCTGAGGGAGGCGCGAGGCCGGGAGGAGGCAGCGGTGGATCTCGTCGCTCTTGCCGCCGAGGCGTATGTCTACGGATATCCGCTGGTCCGTGACCTTTCGGTGGTCGAGGGCGCCATGTACACGGGCTACGGTCCGCTGCCGCCCACCCCGTTCAACCACTTCGCGCACGCGGACCGGCCGGTGCCTCCCGACACACCCTTCGTGTCCGTCGGCGACGACACCGTCCGGTCCGTCGCTCATCTCGACCTCTCCGGTGGACCGGTCCTGCTCCACGTCCCCGGCCAGGACAGTGCGTATCGCGTGCTGCAGTTCGTCGATGTCTGGACCGACAACTTCGCGTACGTCGGCCGCCACTGCCCCACCAGTACTCGGGCCGGTGACTGGCTCGTCGTGCCTCCGGGCTGGGCGGGCCGCGTGCCCGACGGGGTGCTCGGGGTCATCGACGCGCCCACCTCCGTCGTCACCGTCGTCGGGCGCAGTGACTGCGACGGCGGGGCGGAGCGGGTCCGTGCGTTCCAGGAGCAGTTGACCGTCACGTACGTCGAACCGGGTACGCACCGCACGGGGCTGCCCGCGCCGGACCCCGACGTACCGGAGCCGCTGCGGTTCTTCGAGCAGCTCAGGGTGTGGATGGCCGACTTCCCGCCGTCCGCGCCCGACCGGGCGTACCAGGACCGGTTCCAGCCGCTGGGGCTGCTGGAGGAAGGGGCATCGCCCTACGTCCGTGCCGATCCCGTTCTTGTGCGCGCACTGACCGAAGGGGCGGCGCGGGGCGGGGCACGGGTGGAGGAGGCGGACCGGGCCGATGCGGTGCGCGCGGGGTGGGTGATGCAGCCGCATCTCTTCGACTACAACCTCGACCACCACGGCGTCGGGACCATCGACTCCCCGGAGTGGCGGATCGCCGACCGGGAGGCGTCCTACCTGACCAGGGCGGTGGCGGCGCGGAGCGCGTTGTGGGGTGTCCACGGTTACGAGGCGGTGTACGCCCGCGCACTGTGTGACGCCGGGGGCGGGCGGTTGAACGGGGCCCACTCCTACGTGCTGCGTTTCGAGGGCCGGCCGCCGGCCGAAGCGGGCTGGTCCCTGGCCGCGTACGACATGGCTGCGTACGACGGGGCTGCGTACGACGGGGCCGGGTACGACGTGGCCGGTTCGCGGATCGGCGAGAGCCTGGCGGGGCGCGTCCCGGCGTACGCGGAGGACGGTTCGCTGACGGTCCGGGTTCAGCGGGAGCGGCCGGACGACCCGGTGGCGGCGGTGAACTGGCTGCCCGCGCCCGACGGGGACTTCCGGCTCGTGCTCCGGCTCTGCGCGCCGGGGGCAGGGATCCTCGACGGTACGTACGGACTCCCGGCCGTCGAACGGGTCCGGTGAGGGGAGCGTAGGCCGGGGAGGGGAGAGGAGGGGAGGGGAGGGCGATTGTCAGTGGTGCGGTTCACACTTGAGTCATGTGCCGCAGCATCAAGACCCTTCGCCCGCCAGCCATCCCCGAAGAGGCCACCGAGGAGGAGATCCGGGCCGCCGCCCTGCAGTTCGTACGCAAGGTGTCCGGCTTCCGCGCTCCGGCCGCGCACAATCAGGAGGTCTTCGACCGGGCCGTCGACGAGATCACCGAGGCGACCGTCAGACTGCTGGACGGTCTGGAGGTCCGGGGTGCGGTCAGGACGCCGTAGTGGCCGTGGCGGTCGCCGCTGCCGCGGCGGCCGCTTCCGCCGCCGGGCGGCGCATCAGACAGGCGGCCAGGGCGCCCGCCACGAACAGGGCGAGGACCGAGACCGCCGTGCCCACCCATGTCGCGCCGAGCCACTGGCCGCCGAAGTAGCCGAGGCCCACGCTGTAACCGGCCCATGCCACGCCCGCCAGGGCCGACCAGGGCAGGAATTCCTTGACCTTGCGGTGCGCGGCGCCCGCGCCCAGGGAGACCACCGAGCGTCCGGCCGGGGCGAAGCGGGCGATTATGACGAGGATGCCGCCGCCCCGGGCGAGGGCGGCGCCGAGGCGCTCCTGCGCTGAGGTGAGGCGGCGGGAGCGGGCGATGGCCCGGTCCAGGCGCTCCCCGCCCCGCCAGGCCAGCCGGTACGCGACAAGGTCGCCGAGCACCGAGGCGGTGGCCGCACAGAGCATCAGGGCGAGGAGCGAGGGGACCTCGGTCACCTGCTGGGCGGCGCCCGCGCCCGCGACGGTCGTCGAACCGGCGGCGGCGGCCGTGGCGGCGGTGATCACCAGGACCCCGCTGGGCAGCAGAGGCAGAAAGACGTCCAGGAGCACCGAAAGCGCGACCACGACGTAGATCCATGGGCTGCCGGTCAGTGCGCCCACACTCTCAAGCACCTACTACTCCCCGATTCGGAACAACGCCGCGACGTCGCAGGGGAGCGGCAGGAGCGGCAGGGTCAGCTGTACAGCGTACGCCTGACGTTCATCCGGTGATCGACAAATACGGACGATGTTGGGAACCTCACGTACACCCGGAAATGGGAAGCTTCGGTTCCGGGCGCAGGCCCGATGCACCCCCGGATGTACCCCCGGATGTGCGCCCTGCTGTACCCCCGGATGTACGTCCGTGAGTACGTCCGGATGTACGTGAGGAACGGTCCTGCGGATCAGACCGTGACGGGCGGTGCCTGCTCGGACGCGCGGTCCTTGTCGTGCTCCGTGCCGCCCCGGCCGAACAGCCGGTCCAGGGCCAGTGCGCCGGGTCCGGTGAAGACCAGCAGCAGGAACGCCCAGCAGAAGACGGCCGAGGGCTCACCGCCGTTCTGCAGCGGGAACAGCGCCTCGGGCTGGTGGACCTTGAAGTACGCGTACGCCATGGAGCCGGAGCAGATCAGGGCGGCGACACGGGTGCCGAGCCCGGCCGTCACCAGGATGCCGCCGACGAACTGGATCACCGCCGCGTACCAGCCGGGCCAGGTGCCGGCGGGTATGGATCCGCCGTTCATGCCGCCGAGGACACCGAAGAGCGAGGCGGCGCCGTGGCAGGTGAAGAACAGGCCGATGACGATCCGGAAGAGGCCGAGTGCGTAGGGCTGAGCCTGGTTCAAGCGTGCGTGCATGGGGGGAGGGCTCCTTCGGTCTGGTGGGGACGTGAACCGATCGGGTGCCTCAGATTAGGGAAACCTCACCAATGCTTGCAAGTTCAACATTATGTCGACTGGCTGAAAGTCGCCCCGTGCTTCTCGGTCAGGCCTCGGTTCGGCACCGCCTCCAACTGCGAACCTGTCCTCGCCGGCTTGGCCTGAACCAATGGCGGCGCAGCTTTCCGGCCATGCGGGGTCGGAGGTGTGGGTGGGTCGCCGGAGCGCGGTCCGTCTGGCCTGTACCAATTGGCCGGTGACGCGTCCGTCCGGCCGTCGCCGCGCGAGCGGTCCGCCGGTCCGCCGTCCTGCGCGGCTCCGGGTGGCTCTGGGCGGGGCGGAGGCCGACTGCGGGTGGTCCGGGGGGTGAACTGTGTGCGGGCGGGGCAGGTCAGCTGCCGGATGTGATTTCCGGGGTGCCGTCCGGCGCCGGGGCGGGGCGCGCGGCTCCGTCGCGTATGTAAGGGGCGCATCGCCCGACAGCACATGGACCGTCGCCGGAGTGTCCGGCGGGGAAACGGCCCCGTACGCTCCGTCGGCGATTTGTGGACCAGTGGTGGCGCGAGCCGGGGCGGTGAGGTGTCACGGCTCCGTGCGGGGCGGGGTGGTGAGGGGGTTCTCGTGGGTCCGGCAGGCCCGCTGGGTGCCGAGCGCCGACTGTCGCTGCCCGGCGGGCTCCCGGGGGGTGCGGGTGCCGGCCGTGATCAGTCGCACTCGGCCGTACTCGGCCGAAAACGCGCCGGGGCGGGCGGGACGGAAAGGGTGCGCACATGGGTACGGAGCCGTGCGGTCTGCACGGCTCCGTACCCATATGGGACGAACGACCGGGGAGGAACGGTCGGGCTTGCCCGGCAGTTGTCCGGACGGCCGGCTCAGCAGCCGTTCAGGATGGACTGCAGCGCGCTCTTCTCGGCCGAGTCGACGGTCAGGTCGTAGTAGTGCTTCACGTGCACCCAGGCGCGCGCGTACGTGCACTTGTAGGCGGCGCGCGAGGGCATCCACTTGGCCGGGTCCTTGTCGCCCTTGGCCTGGTTGACGTTGTCCGTGACCGCGATGAGCTGCGGACGCGTCAGGTCGTTGGCGTACGCCTGCCGCTGGGCGGTCGTCCAGCTGCTGGCGCCCGACCGCCAGGCCTCGGCGAGCGGGACCATGTGGTCGATGTCCAGATCGGAGGCGGCGGTCCAGGTGGCACCGTCGTACTCCGAGTACCAACTGCCGCTGACGGCGGCGCAGCTGGAGTCCTGCTCCACGTTCGTGCCGTCACGCTCCAGCACGACCTCGCGGGTGTTGCAGGCGCCCGACTGGGTGATCCAGTGCGGGAACTTGTCGCGGCTGTAGCCGTCCGACGAACCCTCGGCCGAGACGGTCAGTTCGCTCAGGTAGGTGCGGGCGGTCGAGGCGGAGACCGGGGTGGGCATGGCTGCCTGCGCGGTGGGGGCGGTGAGCAGACCGGTGGTTGCGGCGAAGGCGGCGGATGCGGCGACGACGGCGATGCGACGCGCGTAGACACCAGACATGCGAACTCCCTTGATGTGGGGGGACCTTGGACGGGTGACCCGTGGGGCCCGGCCATCGTGGCGGTGCCAGGTTTCCGTGGGGTGGGCACCAGGTAACAGAGTGGCGACATGGTCACGTCACATCAAGGGTTCTGACCAACAGGACTGGAGCATGGGGGCGTACGTCCGCATCTGCGCGGGCGTACAGGCTGACGCGGCGACAATTCGGCGGCGTCGAAGGACGATTCGTGTGGGTGGTGCGGTTCGGGTCGTGGGTCGGTGCGGTGCGGCGCGGATCGGGACAGTCCGGTGCGGTCCGGCCGGGACGGTGCGGTGCGGTGCGGTGCGGTCCGGCCGGGTCGGTGCGGCGCGGCGCGGTGCGGTTCGGGACGGTCCGGTGCGGTTCGGATCGGGACGGGGCGGTCGTAGGGTTGCGGCGTGCTGCTACCGGTCAACATCACGCTCGGCGTCGTACTCGCCCTGCTGCTCGCCGCGGCGGCCACGGTCGCCGCTCTGGCCTCGCTCGGCCGGGCCCGCGAGATTCTGCTGGCCGGGCTGCGGGCCGCGGTCCAACTCGCCGCGGTTTCCCTGCTCATCGGCTGGGTGGTGCGTTCGCTGCCGCCGCTGCTCGGGTTCGTGGCGCTGATGTACGCCGTGGCGGTACGGACCGCGGGGCGCCGGATCACCCGCAATCACACCTGGTGGTGGGCGGCGTTGCCGATCGCGGCGGGAGTCGTTCCGGTGGTCGCCCTGTTGCTGCTCACCGGGCTCGTGCCGGTCCGGGGCATCGCGCTGATCCCGGTGACCGGCATCCTCATCGGCGGTGCGCTGACCGCGACCGTGCTCGGCGGAAGGCGGGCGCTGGACGAGCTGACGACCCGGCGCGGGGAGGTGGAGGCGGGGATGGCGCTCGGGCTGCTCGACCGTGACGCGCGGCTGGAGATCGCCCGGCCGGCGGCGTCGGACGCGTTGCTGCCGGGGCTGGATCAGACCCGGACGGTGGGGCTCGTGACCCTGCCGGGGGCCTTCGTGGGCATGCTGCTGGGCGGCGCCTCACCGGTACAGGCGGGTGCCGTGCAGTTGTTCGTACTGGTAGCCCTGATGGCCGTGCAGGCGGTGGCCGTCACGACGGTGCTCGAACTGGTGGCGCGGGGGCGGCTGCACCGGGTGTGACGCAGGCCCTGGGTGGACGGGGGGCTGCCTGGTGCGGGCGTTGCGCGGGTGTTGTGCGTGTACCGGACCGCCGTGTGCGGGCTATCGCGCGCTGATGTGCAGTCGGATCGAGCCGTCCGGGGCCGCTTCCACGCGGATCTGCGTCAGGTCCTCGACGTGTGCGTCGGGGGAGAGTGCCCCGGCGCGCGGGCCGACGCCCACGACACGCATACCCGCCGCCCGGCCGGCCGCGATGCCCGCCTCCGAGTCCTCGAAGACGATGCAGTCCGCCGGGTCGAAGCCCAGTTCGGCCGCGCCCTTGAGGAAGCCCTCGGGGTCCGGCTTGCTGGCGCCGACGCTCTCGGCGGTGACGCGGACGGCGGGCATCCGCAGGCCCGACGCGGTCATCCGGGCCCGGGCCAGCGCCTCGTCCGCCGAGGTGACCAGGGCGTGCGGCAGTGCGGTGATCGCGTCCATGAAGGCGGGCGCGCCGCCGATCGGCACGACGCCCTCGGTGTCGGCGGTCTCCTCCGCGAGCATGACCCGGTTGTCCGCGTAGTTCTGCTCCATCGGGCGGTCCGGGAGGAGCACCGCCATGGTGGCGTACCCCTGCCGTCCATGGACGACCTTGAGCGCGGCCTCCGGGTCCAGCCCCTCGCGCAGCGCCCAGCGCCGCCAGCAGCGCTCCACGACGGCATCGGAGTTCACCAGGGTGCCGTCCATGTCCAAGAGAAGGGCGCGGGCGGTGAGGACGGTGGCCGGCATGGGCGGGCTCCAGAACACGGGGGAGTGACGGCGCCGGGAAGCGACGACGCGGGAAAGAGAACAAGACGCGGGTGAGAGAACAAGCAGCCTCGCCCGCCGGTCAGGGGGTGGCGGGCGGAGGCTACTTTGTTCCATCACGATACAAAAAGCTGTCCGAGAAAGCCAATTCCTGCGGTTTCGGCAGCCGGGCCGGTCACCGGCCCGTCGTCTCGGCCTCCAGCGCGCGGCGGGTTTCGGGGCCGTACACCCCCGGCGGGTCGCCCTCGATGGCCTTGTACGACTGGTAGACGCTCACCGCGTGCTCGACCTGGTTCGAGTAGTCGCCGTCGTCGCGCCCGTGGTAGAGCCAGATCTCCTCCAGGCGGCGTTGCAGCTCGGCCACCGCGGGTCCCTGGTCGCCGGGGCGCAGGGCGGGGCCGGCCAGGGAGGCGGGCGGTGTGGACGACGACGGGCTGCTCGTGGTGTGCGAGGGCGTGACGGAGGTCGGCGGTGAGGAGGCGGTGGACGCGGAGGCGGACGGCGAGGCGCTCGCCGAGGGCGAGGCGGGGGCCGACGCGGACGGTGACGCGGAGGCCGACGCGGAGGGCGAGGGCGGTACGGAAACCGGCGCCGGTTTCGTCGCGGGCACGCTCGCCCCGGGCACGTCGACCGCCGTGCCGGGCAGGGCCTGTCGTCGGCCCGTGTCCCCGTCGTCGCCTCCGCCGAGCAGTCCGGTCGCGAATGCCGCCGTGCCCACCACGGCGGCCAGGGCCGCTCCCACGGCGACTGCCACGAAGGGGCGGCGACGGCGGGACGCGTCGGGTTCCTCACCGAGTGCCCCGGAGGGGCGGGTCGGACCGATGGAATCAACGGGACGGGTCGGAGCGACAGAATCAACAGGACGGGTCTGACCGGCGGGACCGGTGGCGTCCGGCAGCGGGCCCGTCGTCGCCGGGCCGAGGAAGAGCGGCATCGTCGTGGCCGCGTCCTCCTGGGTGCGGTGCGGTCCCTGTTCCTGCATGGCACCGTCGGCGTCGGCGTCGGTGTCGGCCGGGGTCGCGTCGCCCCCCAGCGTCACGTACGGACGTATCCGCAACGGATCGAAGTCCTCGGCGGCCGCCATCTCCACCCTCTCGGCCGCCCGGCGCGCACACGCGCACCCGGCTCCGGGTCCTCCTCCGGCGCCGGGTCTGCTGTCCATACCGCACTCCGGGCATATATGTCCGGTCATTGTGGGCCCCTCCCCTTGAATGCCCTGCGATTATGCAGCTCGCTGCCGGAATGCCCAACGCCGTACCGAATGCCGCACCGAAGGGCGGCTCCCATGCCGAAGCGCGGCCCCCGCACCGAAGCGCGGCCCCCATGTCGAAGGGTGCCCCTCATGCCGATGAGCGGCCCCCGACCGGAGGTGTGGCCCCCGCTTCCGTAACGGTGACTCAGCAGGCCATAACGGCACGAAAAGGCCAGGATAGGGGTGTAGCGGACCCGAGGAGATGTCCATGGCCCAGCCCCTGAGCCCCCCGGCCCCGACCCCGGCCCCCGGCGAAGAGCGTTCCACGCGGTCGGTTCTCGTGGCCATCGGCGCACTGCTTCTCGGCATGCTCCTGGCCGCACTCGATCAGACCATCGTCTCCACCGCACTGCCGACCATCGTCAGCGACCTCGGCGGACTGGAGCATCTCTCCTGGGTGGTCACGGCCTATCTGCTGGCGTCGACCGCCGCGACCCCGCTCTGGGGCAAGCTCGGCGACCAGTACGGCCGCAAGAAGCTCTTCCAGGCCGCCATCGTCATCTTCCTCATCGGCTCGGCGTTCTGCGGCATCGCCCAGAACATGCCGCAGCTCATCGGCTTCAGGGCCCTTCAGGGCCTCGGCGGCGGCGGGCTCATGGTGCTCTCCATGGCGATCGTCGGCGACATCGTCGCGCCGCGCGAACGAGGCAAGTACCAGGGCCTGTTCGGTGCGGTCTTCGGTGCGACGAGCGTCCTCGGGCCGCTGCTCGGCGGGCTGTTCACCGAGCACCTCAGCTGGCGGTGGGTCTTCTACATCAACCTGCCGATCGGCGTCGTGGCGCTTCTGGTGATCGCCGCCGTGCTGCACATTCCGGTCCGCGCCACCAAGCACACCATCGACTACCTCGGCACCTTCCTCATCGCCTCCGTCGCCACCTGCATGGTTCTCGTCGCCTCGCTCGGCGGCACCACCTGGGCCTGGGGCTCGGCACAGATCATCGGTCTCGCCGTGCTGAGCGTCCTGTTGCTGATCGCCTTCGTGCAGGTGGAGCGCCGGGCCGCCGAACCCGTCATCCCGCTGAAACTCTTCCGGATCAGGACCTTCACCCTCGTCGCCGTCATCAGCTTCGTCGTCGGCTTCGCGATGTTCGGCGCGATGACCTACCTGCCGACCTTCCTCCAGGTGGTGCACGGCATCTCGCCGACGATGTCCGGTGTGCACATGCTCCCGATGGTGCTGGGCCTGCTCATCACCTCGACCGCGTCCGGGCAGATCGTCAGCCGCACCGGCCGCTGGAAGGTCTTCCCGATCGCCGGCACCGGCCTCACCGCGATCGGACTCCTGCTGCTGCACCGGCTCACGGAGACCAGCAGCACCTGGGCGATGAGCAGCTACTTCTTCGTCTTCGGCGCGGGGCTCGGCCTGGTGATGCAGGTCCTGGTGCTGGTCGTGCAGAACGCCGTCACGTACGAGGATCTCGGCGTCGCCACCTCCGGCGCCACCTTCTTCCGCTCCATCGGCGCCTCGTTCGGCGTCGCGGTCTTCGGCACGATCTTCACCAACCGGCTCACCGACAAGCTGGCCGCCGCACTCGCCGGCCACCCGCTGCCCCCCGGTGCCGGTGTGGACGGGCTGGCCTCCGACCCGCGCGCCATCGGGCAACTGCCGCCCGCGTTGCGGCCGGCGGTGCTGCACGCGTACGCGACGTCGATCACGGACGTGTTCCTGTACGCGGCTCCCGTCGTGCTCGTCGCCTTCGTCTTCGCCTGGTTCCTCAAGGAGGACAAACTGCGTGGCTCGGTGACCGCTCCGGAGCCCACCGAGACGCTGGCGTCGAACCCGGTGGAACGGTCCTCGTACGACGAGTGCGCCCGCGCACTCTCGGTGCTCGCCACGCGTGCGGGGCGCCGCGAGGTCTACGTGAAGATCACCGAGCGGGCGGGCTACGACCTGCTGCCCGCGGCGAGCTGGATGCTGCTGCGGATCAGACGGCACGGCACGGTCGAACCGGGCCGGCTCGCCGACATCGTCCCGGTGCCGCTGCGGGTGATCAGCGAGGCGGCCCGGCAGCTTGAGGAACGCGGGCTGGTCCGGCGCGAGGGCGTGCAACTGGTGCTCAGCGAGGCCGGCTCGGAAGCGGTGGTGAAGCTCGCGGAGGCCCGCGAGGCTTCCATGGCCGAGCTGCTGGGCGACTGGTGGGGGCCGGACCGTCCGACCGATCTGGTCAGGCTCGTGGAGGAGCTGACCGCGGAGACGAACGGGTCGAGCAAGGAACGGCCGCACAGCCCCGAACCGAAGCGGGACCACGCGGCCTGAGCCCGCGCACCCCGCACCCACAACCCCGCACCCACACCCCTACGAGCCGTACGGCTCCGCACTCGTCTCCGCACTCGTCTCCGTGCTCGGCTCCGCGCTCAGCTCCTTCGCGAACCAGTGCTCCGCGAACTGCCGCCGGTGGAACGCCGGGACCTCCCGGTAGCCGTGCTTGGCGTACAGCCCCCGCGCCTCGACCAGGTCGTTGCGGGTGTCGAGCCGGAGCGTGCGTATGCCGAAGGCGCGGGCGGCGTTCTCGACGGCCGCCAGGAGCAGTCCGCCGCCGCCCGTGCCGCGGTGTTCGGGACGTACGAAGACCCGGGTCACCTCCGCGGTGTCCGCGTCCACCACCAGCAGTCCGGCGCAGGCCGCGGGTTTCCCGTCGAAGCGGCCGACGACGAACTCACCGGTGGGCGGGACGAGCCGGTCGGCCCCGTCGTCGGTGAGCCCCTCGTCGATCTCCTCGGCGGTGGCGGGCCGTCCCCAGTAGCGGCTGGCGACCTCGTCGTAGTAGTCGCGGCGCAGCCGCGAGGCGTCGGGGGAGTCGAACGGTTCGGGGGCCAGCATCCAGGTCATGCCGGTCATTCTGACCCGGACACGATCAAAGGGGCCAACGGTTTGACGGGCGCCGGCCATCACCCGTGCGCGGGCGCCGGCCGGCGCCGCCCCTCACCCCGTACGCAAGTGTTCGGATCCCCGACGCTCAACCCACCGGTACGGGAGGCGGCAGCGCACCCCGTCGCCGGGCCCGCAGGACCAGCAGCACCGTGGCGGCCGCCACCAGCACGGCCGCGAGCAGCGACAGCACCCAGACGGGAATGCCGCCCAGGGTCAGCAGCTGGTTCTCGTACACCTTGGTCCGGTACGGGGTGTCGGCGGCGGACGCGCGCAGCTGGTGATCGCCGTCGATCCGCTCCGGGTGCGGGAAGGACTGCTCGATCGCGGTGAGGAACACCGGCTTCTCACCCGTCAGCTCCCGGAGCGCCCTCGTCTCGCCCACCGCCGACCGGGGATCGATCCTGCCCGCGTACGTCACCTCCGGCGCATCGCCGCCGATCGAGCCGCGCGGCTCCATCCGGTGCGGGGCGAGGACGTACAGGCCGAGCTGCTGCGGTGTCGAGGCGAGCTTCGACAGCCGCATCGGGTAGACCAGCCGGTCGCTGGCGAAGCGCAGCCGCAGCGGGTCGAGGGTGCCGGTCAGCGGAGTGCCGCTCTCCTGCGGGGCGAGGCGGATCGCGACGTACTCCCACTTCTGGTCGACGTAGGGCTTCAGCGCGGTCGCCAGCCGGTCGGGCAGGTCGAAGCCGTTGTCCTCCAGCCACTGCTGGAGCGCCTCGGGGTCGGTCGCGGCCAGCCGCGCCACATCGAAGGGGCCGAGCCGCTCCCGGCCGACCACCTCGACGGACGGTGCCCCGGCCGCCGGAGCCGCGGCGCCGTCCCCGGCATTGCCGGAGCCGGAGAACGGCCAGTCGTGGGAGCGGGGCCAGAAGTAATGCCTGGTCACATGTTCCGGTGCGGTGAGGACGGACAGTTCGGAGAAGAGGCCGGAATCACCGAGCTCCACGCTCGCACGGTGCGGCACCGGCATGATCCAGGCCGCCTCGGGGGCGTTCCCGCGCACCGTGAGGCGCATGACGATCTGCTCGGTCCGGCCGTCCCAGTCCACCACCGAGGTCTCCCGGCCGACCGCGACCTGGGAGTCCTTGCTCGGGACCATCGCCCCGCAGCCGCAGGCGTACGCCGGGCTGATCAGCGACCCCACTTGCAGCGACACCAGCATCAGCAGCAGCGACAGGGCGCGCGCCAACCACCCGCGCCCCTCGCCCCGGACTCCCCGCGCACTCCGCTTCACCCCTGTGCACCGCATGTTTCGTCCGACTCCCCCGTGAACGACAGCGTGATCGACAACACGGGTGAGGACGTACGGCCCGTGAATCCGGTTCCGGTTCACGGTTCGGACAGGTAGCCGGGGCTCCAGGGGAGGCGAATGTCCGGCTGAGCATCTTTTCGGATGAAAAGCGGGATGGCGATCGGGCGGCGATGGGGTGGATTGGGTCTATCTCGTTGCGTAATGCGATGGTTTCAGAAGCATGCCCGGATCGAGGGACGGGCACCGGAACGGCGGGAGGGTCGGCGCAGCGTGGCGAACGCGGAACACAGTGTGCGCGGAGACACGGCGACGGGGGCGAGGACCGGGGCCGCCCGTGCCCTGCTCTGGCTGGTCGTGGCCGCCCTGGCCGTACGGCAGATGGCGGTGGTGCTGCGGCAGCCGCCGGGGGAACGGCTCACCGATCTGGAGACCTGGATCGGCGAGAACGGCGTCCTGCATGTGACGGGGTCGCTGTACGACAGCGACCGTTTCACCGGCACCCCGTTCGCCGGGCTGGTGCTGAAACCGCTGACCCGCATGGCGGAACAGAGCCTGGGCGTCGCCTGGACCTTCGGCACGCTGCTGCTCGTCGCCGCGCTGGGCATCGTCGCCGCCCGTGCGCTGCCCGGACCGGTGTCCCGCCGCACCGCGCTGCTGGCCGCGCCCGTCGCGATCAGCCTGCTGATGCTCTCGCTGCCGGTCCGCAACGCGCTGCACCTGGGGCAGACCAGCATCCTGCCGGTCCTGCTGGTGCTGCTGGGCTGTTTCGCGGCACGCGGAGAACGCGCCTCGGGTGTCCTGATCGGCTTGGCGGCCGCGCTCCAGCCGACCGTGCTGCTCTTCGCCGTACTGCTGTGGCTGACCGGACGCCGACGGGCCGCGCTGACCGGCGGCGCCGCGTTCGCCGCCTGCACGGCGTCGGCCTGGGCGGCGATGCCGGGCGACTCGTGGACGTACTGGGTACACCATGTCGCGGGCACCGGGCTCGGCGGCAACGCGGACAGCCTCGCCAACCAGTCCCTGCACGGCGCGCTGCTCCGGGCCGGGCTCGCCGGACCGCTGGAGATCGCGCTGTTCGTGGTGCTGGCGGCCGCCGTCTGCTTCCTCGGGCTGCGCCGCGCCGCCCGGTACGCGGCCGACGGGCAGTTGCTCCTCGCCGTCGCGGTGACCGGCTGCGTCGCCGTCGCCGTCTCGCCGACGGCCTGGCAGCACCAGCTGCTGTGGGTGCTGCTCGCCGTGGTCGGCCGGGTCGGGAGGCGGGCCTCCGACCGGCCGGTCTGGCCCGTGGCCGTGGTCCTGGTCATCACGCTGCCGGGGACGATGCTGCTGCCGAACATGGCGGTCCTCTTCCCCGTGCGCGACAACGTGCTGCTGATCGTCGCGCTCGCCGCCGCCTGCGCCGTGCCGTTCCTGCCGCGCACCTCGGAGTACTGGCAGCACCCGATCCCCACGGACCACGCCGCCCCGGTCCCGGCCCGCTGGAGCCGTATCCCGCTGCTGCCGTTCTGGCGGCGGGTGCTGAGCCGGCCCAACCTGCTGCTGGAACTGCTCCTGATCAGGGTCGTGTACTCCGCGTACGCCCATGTCAGGCTGGCGGCGACGGCCGGCCGCGCCACCGCCGAGCGGCACGGCCGCCAGATCCACTCCATCGAGCAGTGGCTGCACATCGACATCGAGCACTGGGCCAACCACGCGGTCGTGAACGTCGGCCGGCTGCGGGGCTTCTTCGACCACTACTACACGACGTTCCACTTCATCGTGCCGCTGACGATCCTCGGTGTGCTCTACGTACGACGCCCCGCCGACTACCGCTGGGCCCGCAGCACCATCGGTTTCGCCACGCTGTTCGCGCTGGTCGGTTTCTGGCTCTACCCGCTGGCCCCGCCGCGTCTGATGCCGGGGCTCGGCTTCATCGACACGGTCCACGGCGTCCAGGACTTCGCGAAGCCGGACTACGGGAGCCTGACCGCGATGACCAACCAGTACGCGGCGATGCCTTCGCTGCACTTCGGCTGGTCGCTCTGGTGCGGTGTGGTCGTCGTCATGCTGGCCCCGAAGACGTGGATGAAGGTGCTGGGGCTGCTGCACCCGCTGTTCACGGTCTCCGCGATCGTCGCCACCGCCAATCACTGGGTGCTGGACGCGGTGGGCGGGGCGGCCGTGGTCGTGCTCGGCTTCGGGCTCGCGTACGTGCTGGCGGGGCCGCGGGCGCTGCGGCCGGGGACCGTACCGGCGGCGGCGAAGCCGCGGGACGACCTGGAGCGGTCGGTTCCGGTGCCCGTTCCGAGGTCGACGGACGAAGCCACGGGCGACGCGACGGACGACGTGGTGGGGAGCAAGCGGCACTGACCCACGGGCTCGCGAAAGGTCCGGGAAGGCGGCGAAAGGCCCGGGAAGGCCGCGAAGGGGCCGAAGGGGTGCCGGGACGAACACATCGTCCTGGCACCCCTTCGGCGTGGATCGCCGCCTGACCAGCATCCGCCCATCGGCCCGGGTCCGCCACTCGAACGGCTCAGGAGCCGGTCGTTCCCAGGGCCCAGGTGGCAACGGAGAGCGTGGCCATGGAGACCACCGTCGAGGCCACCACCGCATTGCGGGCCACCCGGGTGTCCAGGCCGTACTGCTGGGCGTAGATGAAGGCATTCTGAGCGGTCGGCAGCGCCGAGCAGAGCACCACGGCGAGCAGTTGGTGCTCCGGCAGATGCAGCAGCGGGCCGCCGACGGCCAGCGCGATCAGGGGCTGGACCAGCGTCTTGAGCGCCACCGCCACGACGACCTCGGCGCGCACCGGACGGGCCGTCCTCCGCGGGAGCTCCGGCGAATCGGAGGCGGCCGGGCGGGCGTTCAGGGACAGCCCCAGCGTGATCAGCGCCGTCGGTACGGCGGCTGCGCCGAGCAGATCGCAGGAGTGGGCGAGCGCGTGCGGCAGCCGCAGTCCGAGCGCGGAGACAGCCACCCCGAGCAACGAGGCCATGATGATGGGATTGCGGACCGGCATGGTCAGCATCCGCCGGAACACGACGGCCCTCCCGGAGACGGGCTTTGTCCCCGCCCCCGCCCCCGTCACGGTCCCCGTGCCCGTCCCCGAGTCCAGCAGCGCGAGGATCACCGGGGAGACCAACAGGACCTGGAACAGGATGATCTGGGCGACGAACGACGCGTCACCGAGCACCTGGACCGCCACCGGGATGCCGAGATTGGCGGAGTTGACGTAGCCCGACGCCATGCTGCCGATCGCCCGGTCCGCCGTGCCCCGGCCGAAGAGCCGGCCGGACACCAGGAACCCGAGCCCGCAGACCAGCGCGGTACCCGCGGCGAAGGCCACCATCGAGGAGTTGGCGAAGGTGTTCAGCCGCGCCCCGGAGACCATGGTGAACAGGGCGGCGGGCATGGCCACATGGAAGACGAACCGGCCGAGCACGGCCTCCGCCTGCGCGCCGAGCAGACCGCTGCGGCCGACCACGTATCCGATCGCGGTGAGCATCCAGATGGGCGCGAAGGCGGAGAGCAGGGCGTGCATGCCCGCCATGATCCTCGCGCCGTTGTGCGCCTCCCGCGCGGGGGTTCGGCGGGAGGCGCGCCGCTGAGCACGGACGACAGCGGGTCAGCGCACGGACGGCAGAAGGTCAGCTCCCGGCAGCGGCCCCGGATCCGGAGGCCCCAGGAGCCCCGGAAGCACCCGCGCTGCTGACCTGAAGCTGCTTGATCCCGTTGAGCCACGCCGAACGCAGTCGCCGCGGATCCTCGACCAGCCGCAGATCGGGCAGCACGTCCGCGATCGCGTTGAAGATCAGGTTGATCTCCATCACGGCGAGCGACTTGCCGAGGCAGAAGTGCGGACCCCCGCCGCCGAATCCCAGGTGCGGGTTGGGATCGCGGGTGATGTCGAAGGTCTCCGGGCGGTCGAAGACCTCCGGGTCGTTATTGGCCGACGAGTAGAACAGCCCGACCCGGTCGCCCTTCCTGATCCGCTGCCCGCCCAGTTCGGTGTCCTGGGTGGCGGTCCGCTGGAAGGAGACCACGGGTGTCGCCCAGCGGACGATCTCCTCGGCGGTCGTCTCCGGGCGCTCGCGCTTGTAGAGCTCCCACTGGTCGGGGTGGCTGAGGAAGGCGTGCATGCCGTGACTGATGGCGTTGCGGGTGGTCTCGTTGCCGGCCACCGCCAGCAGGATCACGAAGAAGCCGAACTCGTCGGAGTTGAGGTTCCCCCGGCCCTCCGCGGCGACCAGCTGGGAGACGATGTCCTGGGCCGGGCACTCCTTGCGGGCGGCCGCCAGATTCATCGAGTACGAGACGATCTCCATGGCCGCCTCGGTGCCGACCTCCTCGGTGATCGCGTACTCGGGATCGTCGTACGCGGCCATCTTGTTGGACCAGTCGAAGAGCTTGGACCGGTCCTCCTGCGGTACGCCGATGAGCTCCGCGATGGCCTGGAGCGGCAGTTCGACGGCGATGTTGGTGACGAAGTCGAACGATCCGTTCTCGTCGGCGGAGGCGAGCGCGGTCTCGACGATCGAACGGGCGCGGCCGCGCAGCGCCTGCTCCAGGGAGCGCACCGCCCGGGGAGTGAAGCCCCGCTGGACGATCTGGCGGACCCGGGTGTGCTCGGGCGGGTCCATGTTCAGCATGATCAGTTTCTGGACCTCGATCTGGTCCCGGCTGATCGACTCGTTGAAGCGGATGACCGCGGTGTTGGTGTTGGAGGAGAACAGTTCGGGGTGGGTGGAGACGTACTTGACGTCCGCATGCCGGGTGACGACCCAGTAGCCCTCGTCGTCGAAACCGGAGATGCCGGCCGGCTGGGCACACCACCAGACCGGTGCGGTCTGCCGCATCCGAGCGAACTCCGGGTGTGGAATGCGGGCTTGGAGCAGATCGGGATCGGTGAAGTCGAACCCTTCGGGCAGATGGGGGCAGGACATCGGCAGCTCCAGGTCGGTCCGAGGGCCGCCCGGACGTTGCCTGACGACCCATCAGAAGTTGACGGAAAGGTAGTAACGAGTTCTACAACTGGCAAGAGAGGCGGTCCGTTCTGTTGCGTGAAGAGTGGGTGGGGTCGGTATGAAGCGGGCGCAAGGTGCGTGCAGCACTCTTGCGTACCGGGGGTAAGGCTCATAAGACTGCTTGCAGAACTAGAACGCGTACTAGTTCCATCCGTGGGCGCCGGGACGCCCCTGCGGATGTGCGAGGAGAGGACGAGCTCATGGCCGCGGAACCCGTCATCGTCGAAGCCGTACGCACCCCCATCGGCAAGCGCTCAGGCGCGCTCGCCAATCTGCATCCCGGCTACCTGCTGGGCGAGACCTACCGAGAACTCCTCGGCCGCACCGGCATCCACGCCGACTGCGTCGAACAGATCGTCGGCGGCACCGTCACCCACGCCGGCGAACAGTCCATGAACCCGGCCCGCAACGCCTGGCTCGCCGTGGGCCTGCCGTACGAGACCGCCGCCACCACCGTGGACTGCCAGTGCGGTTCCTCGCAGCAGGCCTCCCACATGGTGGCCAACATGATCGCGGCCGGAGTCATCGACGTCGGCATCAGCTGCGGCGTCGAGGCCATGTCACGGGTGCCGCTGGGCAGCGGTTCCAAGCACGGACCGGGCAAGCCCTGGCCCGACGAGTGGAACGTGGACCTGCCCAACCAGTTCGAGGCCGCCGAGCGCATCGCCCGCAAGCGCGGACTGACCCGGGAGAACGTCGACTCGCTCGGGCTGATCTCGCAGGAACGGGCCGCCGTCGCCTGGGCCGAGGAACGGTTCAAACGGGAGACGTACGCCGTCCAGGTGCCGACCACCGAGGAGGAGCAGGCGGCCGGGCAGGGCATGTGGCGCCTGGTCGACCGGGACGAAGGGCTGCGCGACACCACCATGGAGGGGCTCGGCCGGCTCAAGCCGGTCATGCCCACCGCCATCCACACCGCGGGCAACTCCTCGCAGATATCCGACGGCGCCTGCGCGATCATGTGGGCCTCCAAGCGGATGGCGCGCGCCCTCAAGCTCAAGCCGCGTGCCCGGATCGTCGCCCAGGCCCTGGTCGGCTCCGACCCGCACTTCCACCTGGACGGGCCGATCGACGCGACCCGCGCGGTACTCGGGAAGGCCGGGATGTCGCTCAAGGACATCGACATCGTCGAGATCAACGAGGCCTTCGCGTCCGTGGTGCTCAGCTGGGCCCAGGTCTTCGAGCAGGACCTGGAGAAGGTCAACGTCAACGGCGGCGCCATCGCGCTCGGCCACCCGGTGGGCTCCACCGGGGCCCGGCTGATCACCACGGCGCTGCACGAACTGGAGCGCCGGGACAAGGAGTTCGCGCTCATCACGATGTGCGCCGGCGGTGCGCTGGCGACCGGGACGATCATCCAGCGGCTCTGAAACGGGCGTCGCACCGGGGCTCCGGAGGGCGGGCCCCCGGCCCGGGGTGTCGCCAGGTGCACCCCGGGCCGGGGGCCCACGCCGATGTCACGGCGCCGCGCCGCCGCATAGCGTCACGGCCATGAGCAACGACAACAGCCGTACGGGATACGCGACTTCGGGCAGGCGGCGGCGCATCGCCCGCCGGACGACGGCGGCCGCCGCGGCGATGGTCCTCGCCGCCCTCGGCGTCGCACCGGCCGTGGCCCAGCAGCCCACCACCCGGCAGTCTGCCGCCCAACAGCCCACCGGCCGGCAGCCGGCGGCACAACAGCCCGCCCGGACGCCGGACCTGCGCACCGCGCACGGCAGAGGAACCCTGCTGAGCATCACCCCCGTGGCCGACCTCGACCGCGCGGAAGTCGCCCGGTTCCTCGCCTCGGGCGGCATGGACACCGCCACCGTCCGCCACGGACTGTGCGGCTACCGCCTCACCTACCGCACCGTCACCCCGCAGGGTGCACCCACCACCGCGACCGGCCTCCTCGCCCTGCCCAAGGGCGGCCCGCACCGTCTCGACCTGGTCTCCGACACCCACGGCACCATGGCCCACCGCGACTACGCACCCTCCGCCGGTGAGGACTTCGGCCGCTTCGCCCCCTACCTCCATGCCTCGGCCGGCCGCGCCGTCGCCGCGCCCGACTACCTGGGCCTCGGCAAGGGGCCCGGGCGCCACCCGTACATGGACACCAAGTCCTCCGTCACCGCCTCCCTCGACATGCTGCGGGCCGCGCGTACCGCCGCGCAGCGCCTGGGCCGGCCGCTCACCGGCGATGTGTACGCCAGTGGCTTCTCCCAGGGCGGCCAGGTCGCGATGGCCCTGGGCAAGGCACTCGGCGACGGTGCGGACCGGCACTTCGAACTCCGGGCGCTCGCCCCAGTGTCGGGCCCCTACGACATCGAACACGCGGAGACGCCCGCCCTGTTCGACGGCCGGGTCAACGACATCAGCGCCGTCTTCTACATGTCGTACTACCTCACCGCGCAGAGCAGACTGCACCCGCTCTACAAGGACCCCTCCGAGGCGTTCCGGAAGCCGTACGCGGACATCGTCGACGGCCTCTTCGACAGCGAACACACCGAGGAGGAGATCATCCCGGCGCTGCCCGCGACGCTCAAGGAGCTGCTCACCGACGACTACTACCGCCGGCTCCAGCACCTCAGCGGCGGTCTGCTGGACGCGGCGCGCGCCCAGGACGGCAACTGCGCCTGGAAACCGGACGTTCCGGTACGGCTGTACTCCTCGTCCGGTGACACCGACGTGCCGATCGCCAACGCCCTTCACTGCGCCGCCGATCTGGCCGGCCGGGGAGTCGACGCCCCTGTCGTCGACCAGGGGCCGGCCGACCACAACACGACGTACATGAAGTCGGGTCCGGAGATCGTCCGCTGGTTCGACACAGTGGCCGCGCGGCGTTGAGCGGAGTCCGGACGGCAGGGGGACCCCGGCCGGTCGTCCGGCCGGGGCCGCGTCGCCGCAGCGACGGGGTGCGTGCGTGCTCAGTACGGCACGTGGGTGGGGAAGGTGGCGGTGGGGCTGAACAGCGCCGCGTATCCCTCTTCGTGGTGGCGGCGGTGCCGCCCGGACCGGCCGACGTCCGCGACCGGGGTCGCGAGCGTGAGCAGCCCGTCGTTGGCGAGTTCCTGTACGCGCATCAGCAGTGCCCGTACCTCCAGGCCGAGTTCGGCGGCCACCGTCTGCAGATCGAGGCCGGATTCCCAGCTCCACAGCAGTACGGAGTCCATGCTCGGCGACCAGACGACGGTGTTGTCCACCTGGGCCGGCGGGGACGGTGACGGGATCATGGCCGTGGTCGTGGCTGTGGCCAGGGTCATGGACGTGGCCAGGGCGGGAGGCTGGGGCGGAGCCGGGGGTACGGTCACGGCCGGTGACTGCGCCGGGACGGGCTTCGGCGCGTCCGGCGGCGGGGCGGGGGTCTCGTCGGCCGGGTGCGGCCGGGGGTGTTCCGGCGCGGCGGCGGGCGGCCCCGCCGAATCGCCCGCCGGCGGGGTCCGGTTGAGGAGCTGTTCGGCGAGGGACCGCGCGTCACTGCGGCCGACGGTGCGTCGAGCTAATCGCACCTCGCGTTCGTTGAGGCCCATCAGATCCGCGATCGAGCCGTCGTCGCCGACCGTGACGGCGAAAGCGGCCAGCGTTCGGCTTCGCTCCGCCTGTGTCTCGTCCAGCAGCGCCTGTGCCCGGCGCATGCGTTCGTCGCTGGCGCAGAAAGCTTCCGCTAGAACGGTGTTCCGCTCCCAGAATTCTCTTGGTTCCACGGAAGTGACAACGCGCCGGTGGCCGCTGGGAACGGATGGACGAGCCAAATGCGCCTAGATGGACTAACGGGGGAACGAACCGGCCAAGTCGTATCAAGTGCCTGTTCACACGGGGAGGTGACGGGGCCGGGCGCGGCGAAGGCCCCGACCGGTGGCCGGGGCCTTCGCGTGATCCTGCGTACGAGCGCTCGGCGCAGTGCCGATGGCCGGCTCGGGGCCGGAGGCCGGCTCAGTACCAGTGGTTGGCCTGCCAGAAGGACCAGGCGCCGCACGGGCTGCCGTAGCGGGAGTTCATGTAGTCCATGCCCCACTTGATCTGGGTGGAGGGGTTGGTCTTCCAGTCGGCGCCGGCCGAGGCCATCTTCGAGCCGGGCAGGGCCTGCACGAGACCGTAGGCGCCGGAGGAGGCGTTGGTCGCGGTGTGGTTCCAGCCGCTCTCGTGCTGGACGATGTTGCTGAAGCACTGGAACTGCGCGGCGTCGCCGATCATCGACTTCGCCGTGGCCTGCGCGCTCCCCGCGACGGACGTCGGCGCTGCGGCCGGTGCGGCCATGGCCGGGGTGACGCCGAGGCCCAGGCCGGTGGCGCCGAGGAGCACGGCGGCGCCGGCGACGGCGGACTTGCGGCGGGCGGTGCGGGGCTTGGCGAGGATGTTACGGGCGAACGACACAGACAGACCTAACGTCGGGTACGGGGGAGTCGCCTGCCGGTCCGGATGGTGCGGTCGTGCGGGTGGACCGGGCTTCGTCGACCGCGGTCCGGTTCGGCGGACCCAGCGGTGCTCGGCGACTCATCCAGTGATAGCGGCGGCGTTCAGCCATGGCAACGACCCCTGGTACGAGCCCGCCTCGTACCCGGAGCCGGAGGACCCGGACCGCCCCGGCCGACCCCGCCGCGTCGCCGCAGCTCCGCGGCGCCGCTCAGCGGGCCGTACGCCCGGGAGCGCGGCTACTATCCCGCGTCGTGGAGGACCAAGGTCCTGTGGGAGCCCTCACTCGCGAGGAGCGTCGAATGTGACCTGGGCCTCGAAGGCGGCGCGGCGGGTGGCCCGGCGCAGCGCCTTCAGCAGCGCCGGACCGACGGCCAGGGTCAGCACCGCGGTGAGCACCGCCCGGCCCAGGTCCCAGCCGAGCGAGGTGGCCAGACAGTAGGCGAGGAAGCGGACCAGGTTGTCCGTCAGCGGATCGCCCGCGTGGAAGGAGACCCCCGAGCCGGCCGGGGGCACGATCGTCCACCCGTACAGGTTCATCACCGTGCCGTACGCGAACGACGCCACGAACCCGTAGCCCGCGAGCATCAGCGACTCGGCCCGCCCGCGCAGCCGGTCAGGGCCCGGCAGCAGGCCCGCGCCCATCGCGAACCAGCCCATCGACAGCATCTGGAACGGCATCCACGGCCCGACCCCGCCGGTGAGCAGTGCGGATGCGAACATGGTCACCGAGCCGAGCACGAAGCCGAAGCCGGGCCCGAGCACCCGGCCGCTCAGCACCATCAGGAAGAACATCGGCTCCAGCCCCGCCGTACCCGCCCCCAGCGGCCGCAGCGCGGCACCGACCGCGGCCAGCACCCCCAGCATGGCGACCGCCTTCGCGTCGAGGCCGTCGTCCGCGATCGTCGCCACGACCACCCCGACCAGCAGCGGCAGCAGCGTGGCGAACAGCCACGGTGCGTCCTGGGAGTGCGCCAGACCGGAGCCGGGACCGGCCAGCAGCGGCCAGCCGAACGCGGCCACCCCGATCACGCTGATGAGGACGAGCGCGGCGATCGCCCGCGGCCCGAGCCGTACCGCCCGCACCCGGCGCCCGCTCACGACGGGTCTCCCAGCGCGGCGCGCACCTGCGCCACGGTCAGCCATTTCTGCGGGGCGAGGATCTTCGAGGTCTGCGGGGCGAACGCCGGGGACGAGACCACCACCTGCCGGGTCTCGCCGTCCGCGACGACCTCCCCGTCGGCGAGGATCACCACCCGGTGCGCCAGTTCCGCCGCGAGTTCCACATCGTGCGTGGCCAGGACGATCGCATGCCCCCGGGCCGCGAGGCCGCCGAGCACCGTGACCAGCCGGGCCTTCGCCGCGTAGTCCAGGCCGCGGGTCGGCTCGTCCAGGAGCAGCAGCGGGGGCCGCGCGGTGAGCACGACCGCCAGGGCGAGGGCGAGGCGCTGGCCCTCGGAGAGATCGCGCGGATGGGTGTCGTCCGGCACATCGGGCAGCAGCTCGGAGACCAGGGCCCGGCAGCTGCCGGGGGCGGCGCCCGCGTCGCTGTCCGCCGCGGCGCACTCGGCGGCGACGCTGTCCGCGTACAGCAGATCGCGCGGTTCCTGCGGTACGAGCCCGACCCGGCGCACCATCTCGCGCGGCTGGGTGCGGTGCGGGGTCCGGCCGCCGACGAGGACGGTGCCGGAGGTGGGCTCGACCATGCCGACGAGGGTGGCCAGCAGGGTGGACTTGCCCGCGCCGTTGCGGCCCATCAGGGCGACGGTCTCGCCCGGGGCGACGGTCAGCGTCACCCGGCGCAGCGCCTCGACGCGCCCGCGCCGTACGCCGAGCCGCTCGACCCGGGCCGTGGCATCGGCGGCCGGTTCGGGCTCGGCGGCGGTCCGAGCGCCGCGGCCCAGCAGCCGGTCCAGGACGCCGCGCCGCACGGGGGAGGGGGCGACGGGTGCGAGCGGGGGAGCGGTCAGCGGCTCCGGGGCGGGCGGCTGCACGGAGGCGAGCCGTTCACGCAGGTCCGCCGCCCGGCGCCGGGCATCGCGGACCGAGAGCGGCAGCGGTTCCCACCCCGCCAGCCGGCCCAGCGCGACGACCGGCGGGCGGACCGGGGAGACGGCCATGATGTCCGCGGGCGCGCCCATGACCGGGGCGGCGCCCGGCGACGGCAGCAGGACGACCCGGTCCGCGTACTGCACCACCCGCTCCAGCCGGTGCTCCGCCATCAGGACCGTCGTACCCAGGTCGTGCACCAGCCGTTGCAGCACGGCGAGGACGTCCTCGGCCGCCGCCGGGTCCAGGGCGGACGTCGGCTCGTCGAGGACCAGGACCTTCGGGTGCGGGGTGAGGACGGAACCGATCGCGACCCGCTGCTGCTGGCCGCCGGAGAGCGTGGCGATCGGCCGGTCGCGCAGCTCGGCCAGTCCCAGCAGGTCCAGGGTCTCCTCGACCCGCCGCCGCATCACGTCGGGGGCCAGTCCCAGCGACTCCATGCCGTACGCCAGCTCGTCCTCGACCGTGTCGGTGACGAAGTGGGAGAGCGGGTCCTGGCCCACCGTGCCGACCAGATCGGCGAGTTCGCGCGGCTTGTGGGTACGGGTGTCGCGGCCGTCGACCGTGACCCGGCCGCTCAGCGTGCCGCCGGTGAAATGCGGCACCAGACCGGAAACGGCACCCAGCAGTGTCGACTTGCCGACCCCGGACGGGCCGACGAGCAGCACCAACTCGCCCTCGGGGACGGTCAGATCGACCCCCGACAGGGTGGGGCGCTCGGCCCCCTCGTAACGCACCGAGACCTGCTCGAACCGGATCACTGGATCTCCTTGGAATTCGGCGCACCCACCGGCGCGGCACCCACCGGCGCGGCACCCACCGGCGCGGCACCCACCGGCGCGGCACCCACCGGCGCGGCATTCGCCGGCGTACCCACCGGCGGCGGCACCGGCGCCACCACCGCGGGCAGCAGCCCGATCAGCACCGCCGCCGCGGGCCACAGCGGAAGCACCGGCGCGGTCAGCGGCACGACCCCCGGGTGCAGCGCCTCCCCGTAGGCACCGCCCGCCCAGATCATCGCCACCGCCACCGCGACGCCCGAACCCGCCACCAGCCAGGCCCGCACACCCCACCGGTCGGGCCGGTAGCGGGTACGGACCGAGCGGGCCCCGCCGAGCCGCAGCCCGGCCATGGCGGCGACGAGCCCGGCGATCAGCACCGGCACCCCGTACACCGCGCCCTGCGCGGCCAGCAGCCCGTACGTACCGGCGCACACCCCCAGCAGCCCGCCGAGCGTGAGGACGTTCGTGGTGCGGCGGACCGCGGGCGGGACCTGGGCGGTGCGCCCGTAGCCGCGCGCGTCCATCGACGCGGCCACCGCGACCGAACGCTCCAACGCGCCCTCCAGGACCGGCAGCCCGATCTGGAGGACCGCCTTGATGCCACCGGTCGGACGGCCCCGCAGCCGCCGTGCGGTGCGCAGCCGCATCACATCGGCGACCATGTTCGGCGCGAACGTCATCGCGACGACGACCGCGACGCCCGCCTCGTACAGCGCGCCGGGCAGCGACTTGAGTAGCCGGGCCGGGTTGGCGAGCGAGTTCGCCGCACCGATACAGATCAGCAGGGTGGCCAGCTTCGCCCCGTCGTACAGCGCGAAGACCAACTGCTCGGCGGTGACCCGGCCACCGAGCCTGACCCCCTTCGCCCAGTCGGGCAGCGGCACCTCGGGGAGCGTGAACACCGTGTGCGTACCGGGGATCGGCGAACCGAGGAAGACGGAGAAGACCAGCCGCACAGCGACGACGAACAGCCCGATCCGGATGAACGCCCCGTACGAACGGGCCCACGGCGCGTCCGTACGGCGCGCGGCCACGACGTAACCGGCCACCCCCACCAGCAGCCCGAGCAGCAGCGGATTGGTGGTCCGGGACGCGGCGGTGGCCAGGCCGAGCGCCCACAGCCACCAGGCTCCGGCGGGCAGGGCGTTGCTCCGGCTCGCCGCGGGCGCGCGCAGCGCACGGCGGCGAGCCAGGGGCGTGCGGCCGGCCGGAGCGCTGGTCGAGGCGGTCATCCGCGGCGGCGGCGGGCCTGCACGACCGCGGCGATGCCGAGGAGGAGCACGGCGCCGACCCCGACGAGCACCCCGGCGGACGGGCCGCCGCCGGAACCGCCCGAGGCGCTGGAGGCCGCGGACCCGGCCGGTGACGCGGAAACGGAGGCGGAAGCGCCGGGCGTGCCATTGCCGTTCCCGCTCCCGCTCCCGTCGCCGGAGACCTGTTCGCCGCAGCCCGAGCCCGGGTAGCCGGCGATGGCGCAGAGCATCGCGTCGCTGCTGTAACGCAGCGGCTTCGCCACCGAGGCGAGCGCCTCCGCGGCGCTCGCGTCCGGTCCGACCCGTGCGCACGCGGTGCGCGGCGCGGGCGGTGTCTCACCGGCCGGGGCGTCCGCCGCCGTGCCCGGGTCGATGACGAGCGCGATCCGCTTGGTGCCGTCCTTGGCCGGGGTGTCCGCGCAGATCTTCGTGAACTCCGGGGCGCGGCGCGGCTTCGCCGAGTCCTGGGAGTCCTCGCTGACCGAGAACCGGAAGCCCTGCACCGCCCCGTCGTCCGGCCGGACCAGCGACGGGCCCTGGGTGGCGTACGTCCAGCCGGAGCCGGAGCCCTCCCAGAACGACCAGTACCGGTACCCGGCCGCCTGGGCAGGTCCCGCGCCGAGCACGGCCAGGACCGCGCCCAGGACCACCAGCAGCGCGGTGGTCCGTCCCGCGCGCCTCACGGCTGCCTGTTCTTCCGGCGACCGCTGATCAGGAAGAACGCGATCGCGGCGAGGACGAGGCCGATGCCGATGTACCACCACACGCCCCCGATCACGTCGTCGCCGCTGTGGACCTGGTCCTTCTCCGTGGCCTCGTACCCGGTGTCGGCGGACGGGTCGGGCGTCACGACGGAGGCGGGCTCGGGGCCGGCCGCGTTGAGCCGGGCGACCAGGTCGACGCCGCCGAAGTCCCGGGCGTTGTTGCCGGTCGCGTGGGCGGCCAGGACCAGCTGGGCGTAGGCGGCGGGGCCGTTCTGGCCGGCCCAGTCCGCGGAGTTCTTCTTCAGCCAGTCGACGGCTTCGGCCGCCTTGTCCTGGTGGCCGGCCGCGGAGAGCGCGACGACCGCGTCCGCGGTGTTGCCGAAGTCGGGCTGCGGGGTGGTGTCGGTGGCACCGGGCATCGGCGCCAGGTCCAGGTGGCCGCTGCCGGCGAGGGCGCCGGTGAGGTAGTGGGCGCCGTTCTGGGCGGCCTGCTCGGGCGTGAGCCCGGAACCGGACCGGCAGGTGGGCGCCTTGCCCGCGGCGTTGTTCCCGACGGCCAAGGCCTTGCCCATCGTGCCGAGCACGGCGGCCGCGGTGGCGTCGGCGTTCGCGGCGAGCTTGCCCTTCTTGTCGGGCTGGTAGGCGAAGGCGCCGCCGTCCTTGCCGCCGCACGGGATGGCGAGGGCGAGCAGCGGGTCGTAGGGGGTCTTGCCGCCGGGGGTCGTGATGTCCGCGAGCCGCTGACCCTGACGGGCGAGGGCGCCGATCACCAGGGAGGTGGAGTTGGCGTCGCTGGGCGCACCCGCGGTGTAGCCCCAGCCGCCGTCCTCGTTCTGTACGGACTTCAGCCAGCGCACCGAGTTGTTCACGGTCTCGCGGTGCCCGCCGACCTCGACCAGCGCCTGGGTGGCGGCCGCGGTGGCATTGGTGTCCCGCACCGTCTTGGCGTCGCACGGCTTGGTGGTATCGGGCCGGTACGCGGCGTAGGAGCCGTCGGCGCACTGCTGGCCGATCAGCCAGTCCACCGACTTCGCGGCCGGGGTGACCCCTTCGAGCCGCTGCGCGAGGAAGGCCAGCGACTGCCGCCACACCCCGTCGTAGGTGGGGTCCTTCGTGCCGTACAGCCCGGACGGCAGTGCGACGGACGGCGAGGGCGAGGGGGACGGCGCTGCCACCGCGACCGGCGCAGCGGCCGCGCAGAGCACGGCGGCGGTGGCGGCGAGCGTTGCTGCGCTGCGACGTACGGTCATGGCGGGCGGTGCCTCTCCTGCGGGGTGAACCGGGCACAGGCACGCTCAGGCACCAGGCTCCGGCCCCGTGTACCTCGACGGTGCCGACCACCGGGGGATCCGGTGGTCCGAGCCGGTCACGACCGCGGACAGGGCATTCCGACTCACCGCCTGCGAAGACGGTTCACGGCTGCGTGGTCAGTGCCGGATTCGCACCGGCTTCCCCCTGAACGGGCATGATGACGACCCGCACACTCTACCGGGCGGCACCGGCCGGACTCCGGGCCGGGAGGAGCGCCCCGTACGTGTCACTACTCACGTGCGCGTCACCACACCCACCCCACCGCTCACGCCGCGATGACCGCCCCACCACCCACACCGCGACGTACGCCACCGGGTCACGCCGCTGCGTACGCCACCACTCACACCGCGACGTACGCCACCCGGTCACACCGCGATGTACGTCACAGGCTCGCTCCCCGGCACCGCCTCCGCGCGCCCGAGCTTCACCAGCCGCCGCAGATGCGCCTCCGCCTCCGAGACGGCGATGTTCCGGGAGCCGTGCGGGATCTGCTCCCAGGGCCGGTTCCACTCCATCCGCTCGGCCAGCTCCCACGGCGTCAGCGGCTCCGCCAGCAGCCCGAGCAGCCCGGTCAGCCGCTCCTCGTGATGCCCGAGGAGTTCCCGCACGCGCCCCGCCGCATCGGTGAAGGCGTACTGGTGGGCGGGCAGTACCTCGGCGGCCCCGAGCCTGCCGATCCGCTCCAGCGAGTCGAGGTAGTCGCCGAGGGGGTCGGTGGCCGTGGCGTCGTCCGGGTCCTCGTACAGCCCGATGTGCGGACTGATCCCCGGCAGCAGATGGTCCCCCGAGAAGAGCCGTCCCCGCCCCGGCAGATTGCCCGGGTGCTCCTCCTCCAGGTGCAGGCACACATGCCCGGGCGTGTGCCCCGGTGTCCAGATCGCCCGCAGCCTGCGCCCCGCCAGGTCCAGCAGCTCGCCCGGCACGATCTCCCGGTCCGGGAGCGCGGCCCGCAGCCCCGGCAGGGTGCGCGTCCGGCTCCGGCCGGCCGCGGCGGCCCGCAACGGCGCGAGGTGCTCCTCGGGTGCTCCGACCGCGGTGAGCTTGGCCGCGAGATACGTCAGCCACCTGCCGGGTTCGGACTCCCGGGTACGGCGCACGATCGCGGTGTCCGCCGCATGCATGGCGATCCAGGCCCCGGAGGCCTCGCGCACCTGCCCGGAGAGCCCGTGGTGGTCGGGGTGGTGGTGGGTGATGACCACACCGTGGATGTCGGCCATCTCCGTACCGACGGCGGCGAGCCCGGCCCCGAGCGTGTCCCAGGCCTCGGGATCGTCCCACCCGGTGTCGATCAGCACCGGACCTCGATCGGTGTCCAGGACGTGTACGAGGGTGTGGCCGAGCGGATTGTCCGGGATGGGCACCTTGATGCTGTGCACGCCCCCGCCGTGGTCGGTCACCTGCGTCATGAGGTCCCCATCTCTCTGGACGGCGTACGGCTTCGCGGCTCCGGTGCGTCGCCCCCACTGTAACGAGAACTTGTTCCAGTAGTAGCCCCGGTCGACCATCTCGTTTCGGAGTGCTGTCGCAGGACCGGGTTCGGGTGCCCGCGTGGTGCCGGAAGGCGCTGCCGCAGTCGTGGACTACTGGAACTGGAACTGGTATCAGTTCTGACACGGAGTCAGATGTTGAGTCGGGTACGCACCGGTTCGCGGGAGGCAGTAGCCATGACCGAGCTTGTCGAACACGGAAAACTTTTCATCGGCGGGGAGTTGGCCGATCCGCTGGGCCGGGAAGTGATCGAGGTCGTCTCGCCCCACACCGAGCAGGTCATCGGCCGGGTGCCGCACGCCTCCCGGGCGGATGTGGACGCGGCCGTCGCCGCCGGGCGGCGGGCGTTCGACGAGGGGCCCTGGCCCCGGATGAGCCTGGACGAGCGGATCGCGGCGGTGACCAGGATCAAGGACGCGTTCGCCGTCCGGTACGAGGAGATCGCCCGGGTCATCAGCTCGGAGAACGGCACCCCGTACACGTCGAGCGTCATGGTGCAGGCGCTCGCCGCGATGATGGTGTGGGACTCGGCGATCACCGTGGCCCGCGACTTCGCGTACGAGGAGCGGCGGACCGGGGCGCTCGGGCCGTTGCTGGTGCGGCGGGAGCCGGTCGGAGTGGTCGCGGCCGTGGTGCCGTGGAACGTTCCGCAGTTCACCGCCGCCGCCAAGCTCGCGCCCGCGCTGCTGGCGGGCTGCTCCGCCGTGCTCAAGGTCTCGCCCGAATCCCCGCTGGACGCCTACATCCTGGCCGAGATCGCCGCCGACGCCGGGCTGCCGGAGGGCGTGCTCTCCATCCTTCCGGCCGACCGCGAGGTCAGTGAGTACCTGGTCGGGCACCCCGGCGTCGACAAGGTGTCGTTCACCGGGTCGGTGGCCGCCGGGCGCCGGGTGATGGAGGTCGCCTCCCGCAACCTCACCCGCGTCACACTGGAGTTGGGCGGCAAGTCCGCCGCCGTGATCCTTCCCGACGCCGATCTGGACGCCGCCGTCGCGGGCATCGTCCCCTTCGCCTGGATGATCAACGGCCAGGCGTGCGTGGCCCAGACCCGCATCCTCGTCCCGCGCTCCCGCTACGACGAGACGGCCGAGGCGTTCGCTGCCGCGGCGTCCGCGCTGAAGGTCGGCGACCCGCTCGACCCGGCCACCGAACTCGGCCCCCTGGTCGCACAGCGCCAGCAGCGGCGCTCGCTCGACTACATCCGGATCGGGCAGGACGAGGGCGCCAAGATCCTCACCGGCGGCGGCCGCCCGGCGTCCCAGGAACGGGGCTGGTACGTCGAGCCGACCCTCTTCGGCGACGTCGACAACTCGATGCGGATCGCCCGCGAGGAAATCTTCGGCCCCGTCATCTGCCTGCTGCCGTACGGAGACGAGGACGAGGCCGTACGGATCGCCAACGACTCCGACTACGGGCTTAGCGGCAGCGTCTGGACCGCCGACACCGAGCGCGGCATCGACATCGCCCGCCGGGTCAGGACGGGCACGTACAGCGTGAACACCTTCAGCCTCGACATGCTCGGCCCGTTCGGCGGGTACAAGAACTCCGGCCTGGGCCGGGAGTTCGGGCCCGAGGGATACGGCGAGTACTTCGAGCACAAGATGATCCACCTGCCGGCCGGATACGAGGGGGCGTGATGGGCGACCGCTGGGCCGTCGAGGTCGACCGAGGGGTCTGCATCGGCTCCGGGATGTGTGTGAACCACGCGCCGGGCGCCTTCGCCCTGGACACCGCCCGCCAGTCCCGCCCGTCGGCCCCGGAGACCGACGCCGACGAGAGGGTCCTCGCGGCGGCGGAGGGGTGCCCGGTCGAGGCGATCACGATCACACTGACCGACTCGGGAGAGGTCGTTTTCCCACCGGAGGAGTAGGCGGCGGTTGTCGCAGGGTGAGGATCCCCGCAGGTGCGGTCCTCGCCCGAGGCCCACGCCAGGGCCTCCGGTGCGTGGGGCGGTGCGGCTACGCCGTGCTCCCGCCGGCTCAGGCGTACCGGCGCAGCAGTCCGGCCACGTACGCCTCCAGTCGTTCCCCCAGTACCTCGGGCGTCAGATCGTCCCGCCCCAGCTCGCGCCACGGTCCGGCCAGTTTCGCCGCGTCGGGGCAGTAGTGCAGGGCGTCGAGCAGCCGCCAGTACAGGTGGTCGGGGCCGGTGGCGAGGCCGTGGCCGCCCCGTGCCTCGTACCGGTCGCGGAAGTCCAGCCCGTACGCCGGTCCGTGCAGCAGGGCGAGCGCGGTCGAGCAGTGCGCCACGTCCAGGTCGGCCGGGCCCCACGAGGTCTCGACCCAGTCCACGACACCGGTGATCCGCAGCTCGGGCCCGGTGCCCGCGAAGAGCACGTTCCCGGGGTGGAAGTCGCGGTGCAGGAAGCGGCCTTCGTACGGTGGCGGGTCGCGGCGGATCACGTCCACGGCCCGCTCCCACAGGGGTCCGTCCGGGGTGCGGACGCGTTCCGGGGACGTCCATGCCTGGCAGGTGCGCGGCCTTTCGGCCGGTACGACGCCGTGGACGCGGACGAGTTGGGCCGCGAGCAGGTCCAGGCGTCGGTCGAGGTCGTCCCCGTCGACGCGGACGCGGCCCGGCAGCGCGGACATCAACAGGGTCGGGTGGTCGCAGTGTTCGGCGGTGGCGTCCACGGCGACGAGACCGGGCGCGGGGACGGAGTCCTGTTCGGCGAGCAGCGCCAGGACGGACGCCTCGCGGTTCAGCAGCCCGGACCCGTGGTGGCGGAAGAAGGGCTTCACGAAGGTGCGTTGCACCAGGTCCGTGCCGTCGTCGAGGGTGAGCCGGCGCATCTGGGAGCTCCAGCCGCCGGCCAGGAGACGGGAGCCGGCGACCGAGCGGCCGGGGCCGATCTGCTTGGCCACCCACGCGCGCGTCGCCGTCCAGCCCCGGTTGTCGAGCCCGGTCAGCACCGCCGCCACGAACTCCCGCCGGTCGTCGCCGTGGTCGCCGAGCCACAGGCCCAGTCGGTGCGATGCGTCCGGCAGGTCGAGCCGTGTGTACTGGGCGCGCGCGGCCAGCGCTTCCTGTACGGCCTCGGTCACCGCCGGCGGGATCACCGCGTCCGTGCCCGGCACGGCGAGCACGGCCCGGCCCTCGTACGCCCGCAGCGCGTCGAGCGCGGGTGCCTCCCGCCAGCTGTCCGGCCGCCGGATGATTCCGCTGAACCGGCCGTTCCCGTCCCCGAAGGGCTCGTCCCACGCCTCGGCGGCGTACACGGCGGGCGCGCACAGTCCCAGCGCCGCCACGCGGTCCCCGTAGTGCCGGGCGAGATCGGCCACCGTCTGCCCGCTCATGCTGAACCCCACCAGGACCAGCGGCCCGTCCGCCCCCGCGTACGCCTCGATCACCGCCACGGCCTGCTCGAACCGTCGCCGTAGGCTCAACTCGCCGAGCCGTCCGGTGCTTTCGCCGTGCCCGGAGAAGTCGAAGGCGATCGTGCGGCAGCCGTGGGCCACGAACTCCCGCACCAGCGGCAGCAGTCGCTCCTTGCTGCCGGTGCCCGCTCCGTGCAGCAGCACGGCGGTGGTCCCGGACGGCTCACCGCCGTGCACACCGCTGAGCCGTTCGCCGCCGTGGTCATGGGTGAAGTCGAGGAGCATGCCCCCATTCACTCACGAACCACTCACGCACGGCCTCTGTCCCCCGCAGGGGGGCGTAGCGTACGCCGGCTTTCTGTGGGGAGTGCCGGGTCGGCTCCCTTGTGCCGGAATTTAACCTAATTTTCTTGTTGAATTTTATGTGTGCATGACGCATGTAGTTGTGTGGGGTGGGGTGCTTTCGTGGAGTTTCCTTTCGGTCAAAAGGTGGATGTGGAATGTTCAACACCTGGCTAAGGATTTCGCCGCGGAGGGGGTTCGGGGGGACTGTCGGCGCGGTCTGGTGGCGTGTTGAGCTGGGGCTATCGCTGAGAGTTGATCGAATGTCGCGCCTCGTGTTCGCATCTCGCCGATGCCTTTGTGCCGCTGCCGGGCGTACGGTCTCAACGGATTGTTGACCAAGATCCACATCTCTCGAATGCGGCGATGTGGATGTATTCGGTGTGCCCTCGTTCGCCATGTCTCAAAGGAGAAGACGTGCCCGCAGCAGAACAGGCGGTGCGGATACGGGGCCGGGTATTTCCCCGGGGCCGGGCGGTTCCACGGGCCGGGGCGGTGCAGCTGCGCGGGATCGCGCAGGTGGTGCTCGTCGGCAGCCCGTGGTCCGGGCTGCTGTTCGCGGTCGCGCTGTTCGTCGGCGGGTGGCGGCTCGGGGTGTTCGGGCTGCTCGGGACCGCCGCGTCCACCGGGGCGGCGGTCCTGCTCGGGGCCGACCGGAAGGGCGTGGAGCAGGGGCTTCAGGGCTACTGCGGGTGCCTGACCGGCATCGCCCTGGTGATCCGGCTCGGCGCCTCGTGGCGGACGGCCGTGCTGGTCGTGCTCGCGGCGGCGGTCTGCGCCGTGCTGAGCGGGGCGGTGGGCCGCCTGCTCACCCCCCTCGGGCTGCCCGTGCTCACGGCCCCCTACTGTCTGGTCGTCAGTGCCCTGACGGTCGCCCTGTCGAAGGGCCCGGTCGCCGTCGGCGCGACCGCGCGGGTGCCGGGGTTCACGGAGCTGACGGCCGCCGAAGCGGGGCGGGCGCTCTGCGCCAACATCGGCCAGATCTTCTTCCTGGACACGTGGTACGCGGGCCTGATCGTGCTCGCCGGGCTCCTTGTCGCCTCCCGGACCGTGGCGCTCGCGGCGGTGGGGGCCAGCGCCGTGGCGCTCGTGACGGCCTGCGCGGCCGGGCTGCCCGCCGCCTCGATCGCCGACGGGCTGTACGGCTACAACGCGGTGCTCTGCGCCATCGCGCTGGGCGCCGTGTTCCTGACCCCCACTGTGTGGACCGCCGGTTACGCGGTACTCGCCGCCGTCGCCTCGGTCCCCTTCGCCGCCGCCTGGGAAGCCTTCGCCCAGCCGTCCGGCACAACCCCCTTCACCTGGCCGTTCACCGTGACGACCTGGCTCTTCCTGGCGGCCGGTCCGGCTCTGGACCGCCCCGGGCTCTCCTTCGGACACGCATCTTCGAGAAAGCAGACGTGACGTCATGAACCTCGCACCGCGGGAAATCGACAAACTCCATGTCTACGTGGTCGCGGACCTGGCCCGCCGCCGCCGCGACCGGGGAACCAAGCTCAACTACAGCGAAGCCGCCGCCCTGATCACCGAGGCCGTCCTGGAGGCCGCCCGCGACGGCCACACCGTCGCCGAATGCATGGAGCTGGGCCGCAGGGTCGTCAAGGGCGACGACGTGATGCCCGGCGTACGGGAGATGCTCACCGTCCTCCAGGTCGAGACGGCCTTCGTCGACGGGACGAAGCTGGTCACCTGCCACGACCCGATCAGCGCCTGAGACGTCCGAGACACCTGAGACGTCCGAGGCGTCCGAGACACCTGAGACGTCCGAGACGACTGAGAGACCTAGGAGACACAGATGTCGGGCGGAGCCCACTACCTCTACGGGGACGACCCCGTGGAGATCAACGCCAACCGTGCCAGGACCAGGCTCACCGTCGCCAACACCGGTGACCGGGCCGTCCAGGTCGGCTCCCACTACCACTTCTTCGAGACCAACCGCGCCCTGCGCTTCGACCGCGAGGCCGCCTACGGCATGCGCCTGGACATCCCCTCCGGAACCGCGGTGCGCTTCGAGCCCGGCGACACCCGCGAGGTGGAGCTCTGCGCCTTCGGCGGCAACGGGCGGCTCACCGGCTTCGCCGCACTCGTCAACGGCGGCCTGTCCGCCCCGGACACCCGGCGCGACGCGCTCCGCCGCGCCGCGGAACTCGGCTTCGTGCAGCCCGGGTCCGGAACCGAGAAGAACGAGGAGGAGCGGATCTGATGGCGATCATCCCGCGCAAGCAGTACACGGATCTGTTCGGCCCCACCGTGGGCGACCGTTTCCACCTGGCCGACACCAACCTGATCGTCGAGGTCGAGCACGACCACAACGCCGGTTCCTACGGGGAGGAGGCCGTCTACGGCGGTGGCAAGGCCATCCGGGACGGCATGGCCCAGGACCCGTCCGCGCTCAACCGCGAGGGCGCACTGGACCTCGTCATCACCAACGTCGTGGTCCTCGACCCGGTCCTCGGCGTGGTCAAGGGTGACATCGGGGTCCGCGGCGGCCTGATCGTCGGCGTCGGCAAGGCGGGGAACCCGCATCTCCAGAACGGCGTCGACCCCAAGCTCGTCATCGGCCCCGGCACCGAGGTGATATCCGGCGAGCACCTCATCGCCACCGCGGGCGGCATCGACACGCACATCCACTTCATCGCACCCCAGCAGGCCCAGGAGGGCCTGTCCAACGGCATCACCACCTTCTTCGGCGGCGGCACCGGACCCACCGACGGAACCAACGGCACCACCTGCACCCCCGGTCCCTGGAACATCCACCGGATGCTGGAGGCCGTGGAGGACCTCCCGGTCAACGTGGGGCTGCTCGGCAAGGGCAACGGCAGCCTGCCCGAGGCCCTGCGCGAGCAGGTCGAGGCGGGAGCGGCCGGGCTGAAGGTGCACGAGGACTGGGGCGCCACCCCCGCCTCGATCGACACCGCGCTGCGGGTCGCCGACGAGTACGACGTACAGATGGCCATCCACACCGACACCCTCAACGAGGGCGGCTTCTACGAGGACACCCTCTCCGCGATCGACGGCCGGACCATCCACACCTTCCACACCGAGGGAGCGGGCGGCGGCCACGCCCCCGACATCATCCGGGTGTCCGGCGAGGCCAACGTACTGCCGGCCTCCACCAACCCCACCCTGCCGTACACGGTCAACGCGGTGGACGAGCTGCTGGACATGGTGATGGTCTGTCACCACCTGTCCCGCGACATCCCCGAGGACGTCTCGTTCGCCGACAGCCGGGTGCGCGCCGAGACGATCGCGGCCGAGACCGTACTGCACGACCTCGGGGTCATCAGCATCTTCTCCTCCGACTCCCAGGCCATGGGCCGGGTCGGCGAGTCCTTCCTCCGGGCCTTCCAGACGGCGCACCACTGCAAGGAGATGCGCGGCCCGCTGGCGGAGGACAGCTCCCGCAACGACAACGCGCGGGTCCTGCGGTACCTGGCCAAGCTGACCATCAACCCCGCGACCGCGGTCGGCGCCTCGGACGTGATCGGTTCCCTGGAGCCCGGCAAGCTCGCCGACATCGTGCTCTGGCCGATCCACTCCTTCGCCGCCAAGCCCAAGATGATCATCAAGGGCGGCATGGTCAACTGGGCTCTGATGGGCGACCCGAACGCCTCGCTGCCGACACCCCAACCGGTGTACTACCGGCCGATGTTCGGCACTCACGGCCGGGCGAAGCAGCGCACCTCGGTGACGTTCATGTCGCAGGCGTCCATCGCCGCCGGGGTTCCGGACGAGCTGGGGCTCCAGCGGCGCGTCGAGCCCGTGCGGCGCTGCCGGACCATCGGCAAGCAGCACATGGTGCGCAACGACGCGCTGCCGCGCATCGAGGTGGACCCCGAGACGTACAAGGTCACCGTGGACGGCGAGCCCGCCACCATCGAGCCGGCCGAGCGGCTCCCGCTCAACCACCTCTTCTACATCGTCTGACGCGTGCCCGGCATCGTCCGACGACCGCCCGAACGGAGAACCGGTGTGAACGACCCGATACCGATCCCGGCGCTGCTGACCGGACTCCAGCTCACCGACTCGGCCTTTCCCAGCGGCTACTACACCCTCTCCCACGGGCTGGAGGGCTTCCAGCAGGCCCGCTCGGTCACCCCGTCCGGCCTGCCGGCGCTCCTGCACGACCTGCTGCGCCACAGCGTGGGCCCGGCCGACGCCACCGCCCTCGCGCTCGCCCACCGTGCGGTCACCGCCGACGACTGGGACGAGGTGGTGGCCGTGGAGCAGCGGCTGCACGCCACCAAACTGGGCCGTGAGGCCCGGCAGGCCGCCGTCCGCACCGGGCGGCAGCTGCTGGACCTGGCCGGCGAGGTGTACGGCACCGCGCCGATCGAGCGGTACCGGGAGCTGTACCAGGACGGCGCCGTACGCGGCTGCCAGCCGGTCGTCGCCGCCGTCGTCCACGCCGGCAACGGGCTGCCCGTCCGCCAGGCGGTCACCTGCGAACTGTTCGCCTTCGCGGCCAGTCTCGTGGGGGCCGCCATGCGGCTGCGGCTCACCGACCACCGCCGGGCGCAGGTCGTGCTGCACGGGGCCGCCCCGGTCATCGAGGAGACCGTCGCCGCGGCCCTGGACCGGGAACTGCCCGACATCGGCGGCTGCGTCCCGGTGGCCGACGTCATGGCCGGCCGCCACGAGCGCGCCGAGGCACGGCTGTTCGCCAGCTAGAACCCCCTCCCACCCGTTCCGACCAGACAGGATCACCATGCACGACCCCATGCAGGCCAGGCACCACCACCACGACGACGAACTCATGCGGCGGCCGAAGGACGGCGTCCTGCGCGTCGGGATCGCCGGACCGGTCGGCTCCGGCAAGACCGCGCTGATCGAGGCACTCGTCCCGGTGCTGATCGAGCGCGGCCGGACCCCCGCCGTCATCACCAACGACATCTTCACCACCGAGGACGCCGCGCATGTGCGCCGCACCCTGGCCGGGATCCTCGACGCCGAGCGGATCGTCGGCGTGGAGACCGGGGCCTGCCCGCACACCGCCGTCCGGGACGACCCGACGATGAACCAGGCGGCCGCGGACGAACTCCTGGAGCGCTTCCCCGAGGTGGACACCCTGCTCTTCGAGAGCGGCGGGGACAACCTCACCCTCACCTTCAGCCCCGCGCTGGTCGACCTGTTCCTGTTCGTGCTGGACACCGCCGAGGGCGACAAGATGCCCCGCAAACGCGGCCCCGGCATCACCGAGTGCGAACTGCTCGTCATCAACAAGGTGGACATCGCCCCCTACGTACGGTGCGACCTCGGCGTCATGGAGTCGGACGCGCACCGCGTCCGGGACGGCCGGCCGGTGGTGCTGACCAATTCGCTCACCGGAGAGGGCCTCGGCACCATCGCCGACTTCCTCCTGTCCCACGAAGCCGCCCAGGAGACGGCCTCCGCGTGACCGGGGCGCCCGCGCGGCTGGATCCCGCGCACTACGAACCCCGGCGGGTCCCGGCCCGGATGCTCGAACTCACCAGCACCCCGGACACCCTGGCCGCCGGGCGCCCCGGCAAGGTCGGCCTGCTCGAACTGGGCTACGCGCGGGTGGGCGGGCGGACCGAACTCGTCGACCGGTACCAGAAGTCGCCGCTGCAGATCATGCGCCCGCTGTACATCGATCCGCTGCGCCCCGACCTTCCGGTGACCTATCTGATGTCGACCGGCGGCGGCATCGTCCAGGCCGACCGCAACCGGATCGACATCGACTGCGGCCCCGGTACCTCGGTCCACCTGACCACACAGGCCGCCACCAAGGTGCACCGGATGGAGTTCGACCACGCGACCCAGATCGTCAACCTGGCGGTGCGGGAGGAGAGTTACGTCGAGTACCTGCCGGACTCCCTCATCCCCTACCGGGACGCCCGCTTCTACCAGCACACCCGGGTGACCGTCGACCCGACCGCCACCGTGCTGCTGGGCGAGACGATCGCGGCCGGACGGCTGGCCCGTGGCGAACGGCACGCCTACCGGATGCTCTTCAGCGATCTGGAGGTCCGGCGCCCCGACGGGACGCTCCTGGCGGTGGACAGCGTCCGGCTCGACCCGCACGGGCCGGGCGGGGTCACCGGACCGGCCGTCTTCGCGGGCCACGACCTGATGGCCTCCCTGTACGCGGTCACCCCGCTCGCCCCCGCGGCCCGGGTCGCCGACACCCTCCACGAGGCCCTCGAACCGACCGGCCTGCTCTTCGGGGCGAGCACCCTGCCCGACGACTGCGGGGCGTGGGTCCGGGTCGTCGGCAGCGACCCGCCCGCCCTCACCCGTGCGATGCGCGCCGCGTGGGACGCCGTGCGGCAACTGCTCATCGGCGTCCCGGCCCCGGACCTGCGCAAGACCTGACCGAACCGGGCGGGCCCGCGCCGGACACCGTTCAGGCCGCGCACCCGGTGTCCGCGATCACGAAGTACCCCGTCGGCGACTCCCGCAGGGTGTGGGTGACGAACACGTTGTACAGGCCCATGTCCTGGTCCGAGCCGTTGGCGTACACATGGCCGCCCGTGGTGTGCGCCCGGCCCGCCGCCACCTGCGCGTAGTTGGTCGCGGTGAAGCACCGGGCCGGGGCGCCGCCGGCGGTGGTCGCCGTCACCCGGGGCGAGGCGGTGCCGGGCGTGCCCGACCCGTCGACCGCCGTCACCGTGTAGCGGTACGCCGTGCCGGCGGTGAGACCGGTGTCCGTGTACGTCGTACCGGCGGTGCCGGCGACCCCGGCGCCGTCGCGGTGCACCGCGTACGAGTCCGCCCCCGCGACCGCGTCCCAGGACAGTGAGACACGGTCCGCCGCGACGTCCGTGACACGCAGGCCGGACGGGGCGGGAAGCTGCTCCCCGCCGCCGGGCACGTCCCGGTCCAGGCCCCAGAAGACACCGGTGTGATACGTCGAGCAGATGGCGTTCAGGAAGTACGCGGCCGTCGTCCCGCACTGCTCGGCGCCCGAGCCGGGGCTCACGGCCAGACCGTGGCCCATGCCGGAGACGGAGTACGTCACCACCGCCGGGTTCCCCGAGGTGTCGTCGTACACGCTGCGCGTCGTGCCGCCGGGGAGGCTGTCCGTGGCCGACGGGGTCTGGCCGATGCCCCAGACGTCCGTCCACTGGTCGCGCAGGGCCGTCGCGTTGGCCGGGTACACCGTGTAGTCGGCGCTGCCCTGCCAGATCGCCACCCGGGGCCAGGGCCCCGCGTACCCGGGGTGGGCGGCACGCACCTTGTCGCCCCACTGCGCGGGCGTCAGCTTCTGCGGGCCCGTCTGGCAGCCGGACGCGCCCGCCTGGCTCGTCGCGCACTGGGCGGGCAGCCCCGAGGCCACGGAGCCGCCCGCGAACACGTCCGGGTAGGCGGCCAGCAGGTCGGCCGTCATCCCGCCGCCCGCCGAGAGGCCGGTGACGTACACCCGGCGGCCGTCCGAGCCGTACCGCTGCTTCGCGTACTCCACCATCTGCACGATCGAGGCGGCCTCGCCCCGGCCCCGGCCGTCCTCGGCCGGATCGAACCAGCCGAAGCAGGACAGCGCGTTGTTGGCGGCCGTGGTCTGCGGGAACACCACGGCGAAGCCCCACAGGTCGGCGTACTTCGGCCAGCCCGAGTTCGTGTAGTAGTCGTTCGCGGTCTGCGTGCAGCCGTGCAGGGCCACGACCAGCGGCGCGTTCGCCGGCAGGGACGCGGGGGCGTACTCGTACATCTGGAGATTGCCGGGGTTCGAACCGAAGCCGGTGACCTGTTGCAGACCACCGGCGGCAGCGGCCGGCGGCGCTCCGGTGGCACCGAGCATCGCCGCGACGAGGGCGAGAGCGGCGGTGGGGGCGACGCGCCGGAGCAGGCGTCGCAGGATCGATGGGCGCACGGGTGCCTCCCTGAGAGGGCTGGGCCGGCTGATCGGACACTGCCGGCGGACGCTACGGGCCCCGCGCGCCCCCGCCCATGGGCCCGGCGGCCACTCCCCGGCACCGGCTGTGTGCGGCACCGCCGTTGCGCGCCCCGGCCGGCGGCGGCGGACCGCGCCCGGCACGGCACACCGCAGGGCCGCCGCCGGAACCGCCCCATGTACGCCGCCACCATGCCGGCGTACGACGGTGTGTGCACCGACCCCGTGTGACGTGGGCCCCGGCCTCCTTACGGTGACGGCCATGGAGACTCCTCAGCCCCAGGCCCCCGGGCCCGCCCCGCTCACCGTCCCGCCGCCCGCGAACCCGACGCTGACCGGGCGCACCGCGCTGGTGACCGGCGCCGCGAGCGGCATCGGACGGGCCTGCGCACAGGCCCTGGCGGCGGCCGGCGCCCATGTGCACGTGGTGGACAAGGCCGCCGACGCGGCGAAGAGCCTGGCGGAGGCGATCGGCGGGACGGCGTGGGTGGCCGATCTCGCCGTCCCCGACGTGGTGGACGCCCTGCCCGCCGACGTGGACATCGTGGTCAACAACGCCGGGCTCCAGCACGTCGCCCCCGTGCACGAATTCCCGCCGGACCGCTTCGCACTGATCCAGCGCGTCATGGTGGAGACCCCGTTCCGCATCTTGCGCCGGACCCTGCCGGGCATGTACGAACGCGGCTGGGGGCGCGTGGTCAACATCTCGTCGGTGCACGGACTGCGGGCCAGCCCCTACAAATCGGCCTATGTGACGGCCAAACACGCACTGGAGGGGCTCAGCAAGGTGGTCGCGCTCGAAGCGGCGGAGCACGGGGTGACGAGCAACTGCGTCTGCCCCGGGTACGTACGCACCCCGCTGGTCGAGAACCAGATCGCCGACCAGGCCCGTACGCACGGCATCTCCGAGGAGGAGGTGGTGGGCCGGGTCATGCTGGAACGCAGTGCGATCAAGCGGCTGATCGACCCCGGCGACGTCGCCGAGGCCGTGCTGTGGCTGTGCGGGCCGCGCACCGGGCACATCACCGGAACCTCGCTCGCCATGGACGGCGGCTGGACCGCCAACTGACCTCCCCCCGCCCCTACGAATCCCGCCCCCTACGAATCCCGGCCGCCCATGTCTGAACCGTCCGCCTCCGCCATCTCCGCCGCCTCCGCCGCACCCCATCTGCGACGCCTGCTCGACCTGCTGGCCGACGACGCCCCCGCCGAGGCACTGGGCGCCGTCTCCTCGCAGGCGCGGGCCGCCGGGGTGCCCGCGGGCGATCTGGCGGAGGTGGAGCGGGGCACCGCCGCCGCCCTGCGGATCAGGGGCGCCCTGCGCCAGCACCGCCGCCGCGAACTCCAGCTCACCGCGCTCTTCGACACCGCGGGCGACCTGGCCGCCTCCCGCGACCTCGACGACGTGCTCAAGGCGATCGTCCGCCGGGCCAGGATGCTGCTCGGAACGGACACGGCCTACCTCACGCTCCCCGACGAGGAGGCGGGCGACACCTACATGCGGGTCACCGACGGATCGGTGTCGGTGGTCTTCCAGCGGCTGCGGCTGGAGCTCGGCCACGGGCTGGGCGGCCTGGTGGCGCAGACCGCGCGACCGTACGCCACCCACGACTACCGCACCGACGACCGCTTCCACCACACCCGCAACATCAACGCCGGGGTACTGGACGAGGGGCTCGTCGCCATTCTGGGCGTGCCGCTGCTCCTCGGCTCCAGCCGCGGCGGCACCGGAAAGGTCATCGGCGTCCTCTTCGCCGCCGACCGGGCGCCCCGCGTCTTCAGTCCCGACGAGGTCGCGCTGCTCTGCTCGCTCGCCGCCCATGCCGCGATCGCCATCGACACCGCCCGCGCGCTCGCCGACACCCGGTCCGCGCTCGACGAACTGGCCTACACCAACGCCGAGTTGGCCGAGGCCAACGCCGCGGTACGGGAACACTCGGCGGCCATGCGACGGGCCGAGGAGTCCCACGACCGGCTCACCGACCTGGTGCTGCGCGGCCGGGACGTCAAGGACGTCGCGGCGGCGGTCGCCGGGCTGCTGGACTCCCCGCTGACCATCCACGACCCCGGCGGGCGGCCGCTGGCGGCCGTCCGGCCCGACGGCGCGGACTTCGCCGCCGACGGCATGGACGCCGGATGGCTGGCCGAGACCGCCGAGGAGTCCCGTACCGGCGCCCGCGCCGTGCACCGCGACGGCCGGTGGATCTGCGCGGTCCTCGCCGGGCAAGAGCTCCTGGCCGGTCTCGTCCTGCACCGGCGCGGTCAGCTCGACGACTCCGACCGGCGGCTGTTCGAGCGGGCCTCGGTGGTCACCGGACTGCTCCTGCTGCTGCGCCGCACCGTCGCCGAGACCGAGAACCGGATCCGGGGCGAGCTGATCTCCGACCTGCTGACCGACGCGGACCGCGACCCGGCCGGACTCACCGAACGCGGCCGCCGCCTGGGCATCGACCTCGACCGCCCGCATCTGCTGCTGGTGGCCGAGAGCGGGGCCCGGGAGCGGCTGGCCCCCGCCGCGATGCGCTATCTGTTCGGCGGGGACATCCACGGGGTGAGCGCGGAACACGCCGGGGCCGTGGTGCTGCTGGTGGCGGCCGGTGACCCCGGACCGGCCGCGGGCGACGCGGCCCGTGCGGCGGCGGCCCAGCTCGGCCGGCTCGCCCAGACCCCCGTCACCGTCGCCGCCACCGGCCCGGCACGCGGCGCCCGCGAACTGGCCGCCGCCTACGGGGAGGCCGCCCGCTGCCTGCGCGCGATGCGGGTCCTCGGACGCACCGGCGAGGGGGCCTGCGTCGAGGAACTCGGCTTCCTGGGCGTGGTCCTGGGCAACGCCCAGGACGTCGACGGCTTCGTCTCGGCGACGCTCGGCCCGCTGCTGGAGTACGACGCGCAGCGCGGCACCCACCTGGTGCGCACCCTCGCCGCCTACTTCGGCTCCGGGGGCAGCCTCGTCCGGGCCAAGGACGAACTCCACGTGCACGTCAACACGGTGGTGCAGCGGCTGGACCGGGTGCAGGTGCTGCTCGGGCGCGACTGGAACGAACCGGGTCGCGCCCTGGAACTTCAACTCGCGCTGCGGCTGCACCTGTTGACCGGCGGCCGGGAGCGGTAGGGGCCGCCCGCCCCCGCTGCCTCAGACTCCGGACAGGTCCAGCAGCCGGCGGGCGATCTCCCTGCCGCCCGCGTCCCCCGTCAGCACCGTGTAGTGGTTGACGCCCCGGACCGCGACCGGCGTCACCCGGGTGCCCCCGAGGTCCGCCGCCGCCAGCCGGCTCTCGTCGTACAGACCCTGCTCCTCGCCCATCAGCCCGCGCTGCGCCCACAGCAGCGTCGCCGGAACGGGCAGCTTCCGTACCGCCGTCAGCACCTCCTCGTCGAAGAGGCCGATGCCGTCGGTGCGCACCGCCTCGATCCGGCAGGTGGAGCGCAGGGCGGGCTCCTCCCCGGTCAGATCGCGCTGGATGTACGCGTCCACCTCGTCCGACCAGGCGTCCGCGAACGCGGGGTGGGCCTGCCAGAACGAGCGGTACGCGGCCCGGTCCGGAAAGGTCATCGACAGCCGGTCCATCGCCGGGCCGATCACGGCGGTCATCAGCTCGTCCGGCGCGAGGTGCGTGGGAGCGGGGAAGCCGATGCCGCCGTCCACCAGCAGCAGCGGCCCGAACCGCTCCGGGTGCCGTACGGCGGCCAGCGCCGCCACGAACGCGCCCATCGAATGGCCCGCCAGCACCACCCGGCCGGTGCCCAGCGCCGCGGCCACGGCGGCCACGTCGTCGGCGTGCGCGGCGATCCCGTACGGACCCGGCAGCGACGAACTCCCGGCCCGGCCGCGCAGATCCGGCGCGACCAGGGTGACGCGGCCGTCCAGCAGCCTCGCCACCGGCCCCCAGGACAGCGCGTTGGCGGTGATGCCGTGCAGGGCGAGGACCACCGGCGCCCCGGGTTCCCGGGCCGGCCACCGGAGTACGGCCAACTCGCCCCCGGCGACGGGGACTCGTACCTCTTCGTACGCGATCACGGGCGTCCGTTCTCCTTCCGGGACTCGCCGTCCCTGGACGTTTCGGCGGCGGCGGGCGTACGGCGTGCCCCGCGCAGCCGGGACGGCAGCCGGGCCAGTCCGCCGGGCAGCAGGTGTACCACGGCGACGAACAGCACACCGAGCAGGAACAGCGGCTGGGAGAGCGGCACCCGCAGCACCGCGGGCAGTTCGGCGACCGCGCCCGAGCCGGCCAGATCACCGAGCCGGTGGTCCGCCCAGGTGTAGAGGATGCCGCCGGCCATCGGCCCCCACCGGGTGCCCGATCCGCCCAGCACCACCATCACCAGCAGCGACAGGGTGAAGTCGGAGGTGGTGGTCTGTGGGGTCGAGCCGCCGGTGAGCAGCAGGTGCACCAGACCGCCCAGCGCGGCCAGGGCGCCCGCCAGGACGAAGGCGGTGAGCTTGAACCCGTACGGCTTCAGCCCCAGAACCTCCACCCGGCGCTCGTTCTCCTTGATGCCCTCCCAGACACGTCCGGTGGGGGAGTTGACCGCCCGGTGGACGACGGCGAGCGTCAGGACCAGATAGCCGAGCGCCAGCCAGTAGAGGTTCGCGGTGTTGTCGATGCCGACGAGCCCGGACGGCAGCAGCTCGGCCGGGGCGGCCCGGCCCTCCTCGCCGCCGGTCAGGCCGCCGGGGTTGCGGGAGACCAGGATCGACCCGGCCTGGGCGAACGCCAGCGTCACCATGGAGAAGCCGATGCCGGTGACCCGCAGGCTCACCGACCCCAGGACCAGCGCGAGCGCGACCCCGCAGCAGACGCCGAGCAGCGCGGACACGGCGAACGGGAGGCCCGCCTCCAGCAGGAACATATTGGTGGCGTAGCTGCCCGCCGCGAAGTAGAGGGCATGCCCGAAGGAGAGCAGCCCGGTGCGGCCGAGCAGCAGGTCGTAACCGGTCGCAAGGGCGCCGAACAGCAGGCAGGTGGCGAGGAGTTGGAGACTTCCCGGGCTGCCGAGCGGACCGTCCAGGAGTCCCGGCAGCGGCAGCGCGCTGAACGGGGCGAGGGCCAGGGCCGGCAGTACGGCGGCGGGCCACCACCGGCGCAGCAGCCGGACGGCGCTCCCGGACGACTGTGCGGCCGGGTGCTCCCCGCCGGTGCGGTGTTGTGTCTCGGCGGCGGTGCTCACGCGAGCCTCCCGGTCAGTCCGCGCGGCCGTACGAGCAGCAGCGCGGCGAGCAGGACGACGACCGCCAGATCGCCGAGGCCCGCTGCGGTGTAGTAGTTGGCGAACTGCTGGACCAGGCCGATGACGACGGACGCCACGGCGGCGCCGCTCACCGACCCCATGCCCCCGGTGACCACCACGACGAACGCGAAGATCAGCAGCGAGGTGCCCTGACGCGGGTCGACCGAGCCGAAGTACAGGCCGCCGAGCGCCCCGCCGAGCGCGGCCACGCAGCCCCCGATCGCGAAGACCAGCGTGAACGCCTTCCGCACGTCGATACCGAGCGCGGTGACCATCGCCCGGTCCTCGACCCCGGCCCGTACGACCAGACCGTGCCGGGTGCGGCCGAGGAAGAGCCGCAGCGCCACGAGGACCACGAGGGCCGCCGCGACCAGAACCAGCCGGTTGACCGGCACCTGGGCACCGAACAGGCCGAACGTGCCGGACAGCGCCTTCGGACCCGGGAAGGTACGGGCGTCCGAGCCCCAGATGCCCGACAGCAGCGCCGGGACGGCGAGCCCCACCCCGACCGTGGCGAGGACCTGCTCTCGCGGCCGGGTGTAGAGCGGCCGTACGACGGCGAGTTCCAGCAGCACGGCGGCCGCGGTGCCCACCGCCGTACCGAACAGGACGGCGAGGGCGAAGCCCGCCCCGCCCGGACCGGCGCCCGGCAGATTGCCGGAGGCCGCCCACCAGGTGCCGTACGCGCCGATGGAGAGCAGCGCCCCGTGCGCGAAGTTGAGCACGTCCATCAGCCCGAAGATCAGCGAGAGTCCCGATGCGATCAGGAAGTAGAGGGCTCCCAGACCGAGTCCGGTCATGGTGAGCAGAACGACGGTGGACATCAGGAATCCGCCTCCACGGAAGGTGCTTCGGTGGCCGGGCCGTGTCCCACGCCCAGCAGGCGCCGTGCGGCCTCCGCGTCGCCCAGCAGCTCGGCGGCCGGTCCCTGATGGGCGGTCCGGCCGTCGGCGAGCACCGCGCAGTGCCGGGCCAGCCGCCGCACCACGGCGAGGTTCTGCTCCACGAGCAGCACCGGCACCGCCTCGGCGGCCCGCTCAAGCACCTGGGCGACCTCGGTGACCACCTTCGGCGCCAGGCCCTTGGTGGGTTCGTCGGCGATGATCAGCCGGTTGCCGTTGAGCAGGGTGCGGCCGATGGCCACCATCTGCTGCTGCCCGCCGGACAGCGTCCCCGCCAACTGCCGCTCCCGGCGCTTCAGTTCGGGGAACAGCTCATGGACGAGCCCGTACGCGGGCCCGTCCGCGCCGCGCCGCTCGGCCAGGCGCAGGTTCTCCGCGACGGTCAGCCCGGCGAAGACCCCGCGGTCCTCGGGCGCGTAACCGATGCCGAGGCGCACCACGGTGTGGGTCGGCATCGACACGGTCTCCTCGCCGTCCAGCCGCACGCTCCCGGTGCGCGGGACGAGGCCGAGTACGCCGCGTACGGTCGTGGTCTTCCCGGCGCCGTTGCGGCCGAGCAGCGCGGTCACGCCGTGCCGGGCGACGTCCAGGTCCACGCCGTGCAGGATGTGCCGGCCGCCGATCAGGACCCGCAGGTCCCGTACGGCGAGCAGGGTTCCGGTCGTCACAGACCCTCCCCGAGATATGCCTGCTGGACGGTCGGATCGGCGGTCACTGCCTCGGGGGTGTCCAGCGCCAGCAGCCTTCCGTGGTGCATCACGGCGAGCCGGTCGGCCAGCCCCAGCAGGACGTCCATGTGGTGCTCGACCATCAGGACGGTGCGGCCCTCGTCCCGGTGCAGGGTGCGGATGAGTTCGGTCAGTGCGGGGACCTCCTCCGCGCTGACCCCGGCCATCGGTTCGTCCAGCAGCATCAGCCGGGGCTCGCCCACCAGCAGCACCGCGAGCTCCAGCTTCCGCTTCTCGCCGTGCGACAGCTCGGCCGCCGTCGCCCGTGCCCGGTGGCCGAGACCGGTGCGTTCCAGTACACCGTCCACCTCGGCGGTGTACCGGGACGCCCGCCGCCACAGCCGGTGGGAGCCGCCCCGGGCCGCCTGGGCGGCCAGCCGGACGTGGTCGGCCACACTCATGGCCGGCCAGAGGCTGGACGTCTGGAACGTGCGGCCGATGCCGCGCCGCGCCCGTGCGTGCGCGGGGCTGGCCGTCATGTCCGTGCCGTCCAGCGCGATGGTGCCGCAGGTGGCCGTGGTCAGCCCGCTGATCAGGTTGAACAGGGAGGTCTTGCCAGCCCCGTTGGGGCCGATGAAGGCCAGGAACTCGCCCTCGTGGACGCTCAGCGTGACGTCCTCGACGATCGTCGCCCCGCCGACGCCCCAGCCGAGCCCGTCCAGCCGGAGCACCGGGGCGGCGGTCCGCGCCCCGCCCGGGTGTTCCGCGGTGGTGTCCGGTGCGGTCATCGCTCAGCCCGCCGAGGGCTTCGCGGGCGGCGCCACCTCGTCCATCGGCTCGGTGGTCACCAGCTCCGGCCGGGCACCGGCGCCCGACCCCCTGAGCTTCGCGACGAACATCGGCTGCACCAGGGCGTGGTCACCGGCACGGACCTGCTCCTTGCCCTTCACCCCGTCGAAGCTCCAGCCCTCCAGGGCCTTCACCATGGCGGCGGTGTCGGTGGCGCCGCCCTGCTCGACCGCGCGCACCACCATCTGCGCGGCGGTGAAGCCGTCGGGAGTGAACAGGTCCGGGGTGCCGCCGGCCTTCTCGACCGAGTCGAGCATCGACTTCTCCACGGCGTTGCCGCCGCCCGCACCGGGGAAGTAGTGCGCCAGGAACGACACCTTGGAACCGGCGGCGCCGAAGACCGGGTACGAGGCCGTCCCGGCGAGGCCGGTGACGACCTTGGCCGCCTCCAGCACGCCCTGCTGGTCCAGCGCGGTCCACAGCGCCGGTGCGGTCGATCCGGCCCAGGCGACGAAGACCAGATCAGGCCCGCCCGCCTTCACCTGCCGGGCGAACGGGGTCAGGTCCGTGGCGCTGGGCGGGGCCAGTACGGAGCCGACCTTCGCCCCCCTGGCACCGAGGACGGCCTTCACCGCGGCGACATTGGCCTGGCCGAACGTGGAGTCCTGGGCCAGCACGGTGACCTTCTTGCCCCTGGCCTCGCCGAGCATCGCCCCGGCGGTGAGGATGTCCTGGTAGGACTGCCGGCCCGACCGGAAGGTGTAGTCGTTGATGCCGGTCACGGCGTCGGTGGCGGCCGGACCGCTGATGTACAGCACCTTGTTCTGGGCGGCGAGCGGCGCCATCTGGAGCGCCACCCCGGAGTCGGTGGTACCGGCCAGCACCTTGTAGCCCTTGCCGATCAGGCTCTTCGCCGCGGAGACCGCCTTGCCCGGATCGCCCGCGTCGTCCTGCTCGGTGACCTCGATGCGGTGCCCGGCCACCTTCCGGGTGCCCTTCGTGGCGTGGTCCAGACCCGCCATGAACCCGTCGCGGTACTGCTTCCCGTAGTCCGCGAGGAGGCCGGTACGGGAGTACACCAGGCCCACCTTGACGGTCGCGTCCTTCGCGTCCCCGGCGGAGCCGGAATCGCTCTCGCCGGCCTTTCCGGCGGCGGTGCACCCGGCGAGCACGAGACCGGCGCAGGTCAGTGCGACGGCGGCGTGGAGGGATCTGCGGTGACGGGCGGTGCCTGTGGCTCTGCGACGCATGGTGACCGGCTCCTCGGCGTGTTCATGTGATGTCGCCGAACCGTATGAACACCGTGCCGCCGTCGACATGGTGCAGAGCGCCCCACCTGACACGGTGCGCATGTGGGGGCCGCACATGGGCCCGGAAAGCGAAAGCCGCGCAGGGGAACCGGATCGTACGGTTCCGCTGCGCGGCCGGTGCGCGGTGTGTGGTGCGCGGTGCGTGGTGGTGCGCGGGTCCTGGGCGGTGGCCCGTCACATCGCGCTGATGCCCTGGATCGTGGCCACGGTGATGCCGAGCACGGCGAACGCGATGCCGACCCAGCCCATCACGATGCCCGCGACCGCCTGGCCGCGGCCGCCGCCCTCGCCCCGGTCGGCCATGCGCCTGGCCGAGATGCCGAGGCACAGCGCGATGATCGGCAGGATGATCGGGATGAGCACCAGGCCGAGGATGCCGAGCACCATCGAGGCGGTCGCCTTGCCGCTGGGCAGCGGGGCACCGTACCCGTAGCCGGCCGGGGGCTGAACGCCGTATCCCGGTCCGCCCGGGGCCTGGGTCCCCGTCGCGCCGCCTGCAATGCCTGACTGGTCAGCCATGTCTTCCTCTCCATCGATGCTGGTCATGACCATGTTAAAGAGCGGCTTGTGGCTCTTTCGGTCAGAACGGTGTGAGGAATGTGATGAAGACGCCACGGGGCAGGCCCCGCATGTGCTAATGCGTGTCTGTCGGACTGGTCACATCGATCAGCCGGCACACCGTGTCGATGTCGATCTTCACCTGGGCGATCGACGCCCGCCCCGACAGCCAGGTGATCAGCGCGGAGTGCCAGGTGTGCTCGATGACGCGGACCGCGGACAGCTGCTCCGGTGTCGGATGCTCCAGGCCCATCGCGTCCAGGATGATCGCCGTCGTGATCCGCGAGACGGTGTCCACCTCCGGGCTGACGCTGCGGTCCGCGAAGGTCAGCGCCCGCACCATCGCGTCCGCCAGATGCGGCTCGCGCTGGAGCGCGCGGAAGGCCCGCATCAGGGTGTCGGCGACCCGCTGGGCCGGGTCCTGGCCGGCCGGCGGTCGTTTGTGCAGCGTCGTGTGCATGTGCTGGAGCTGGTCCTGCATGGTGGCGACCAGCAGATGGATCTTGGACGGGAAGTAGCGGTACAGCGTGCCCAGGGCGACCCCGGCCTCCTCCGCGACCTCACGCATCTGCACCGCCTCGAAGCCGCCCCGGCCGGCGAGCTGGGCGCTGGCGTGCAGGATGCGGCGGCGGCGGGCCTCCTGCCGTTCGGTCAGGGGCGGCGATGCCGGCTTGGCCTCAGCTGTCATGTGTCCCCATCCATGGCTTCTGTCCGCGACCGGAGGGAGGCGCTCGGTCTCCCGGGGGCGCACAGCATGCCAGCGTGCCCGGTGGTGGCGCGAATCACCTGATCCGGCCGTTGCACCGACGCTACCTGCCGGTAGATTCGTAGCTCATTGAACGATCCAGTCTGAAACTTGTTCTAGATTAGCGTGAGCGGTTACGCTCCGGCGAACACGCAGTGAGAAGGGGGCCGAGTGTGACCGCTGAGGCCATAGAGTCGGGCCCCCGCACGGGCAGCGACACGTCCGGCACCGCCGACGACCGTCCGTTGCGCATCGCACTCCTCACCTACAAGGGCAACCCCTTCTGCGGCGGCCAGGGCGTCTACGTACGCCACCTCGCCCGCGAGCTCGCCCGCCTCGGGCACAGCGTCGAGGTGATAGGTGCCCAGCCCTATCCGGTGCTCGACGAGGGCGTCCCGCTCACCGAGCTGCCGAGCCTGGACCTCTACCGCCAGCCCGACCCGTTCCGCACCCCGAAGCGCGGCGAGTACCGCGACTGGATCGACGCCGCCGAGGTCGCCACCATGTGGACCGGCGGCTTCCCGGAACCGCTCACCTTCAGCCTGCGCGCCCGGCGCCATCTCGCCGCCCGCCGCGGCGAGTTCGACGTCATCCACGACAACCAGACGCTCGGCTACGGGCTCCTCGCCGACCTCGGCGCCCCGCTCGTCACCACGATCCACCACCCCATCACCGTCGACCGGCAGCTCGACCTGGACGCCGCCGGCACCCGCCGCCGGCGCGCCTCCGTACGCCGCTGGTACGGCTTCACCCGGATGCAGAAGCGGGTCGCCCGCCGGCTGCCCTCGGTGCTCACCGTCTCCGGCTCCTCCCAGCAGGAGATCATCGACCACCTCGGGGTGCGCCGGGACCGCATCCACGTCGTGCACATCGGCGCCGACACCGACCTGTGGTCGCCCGACCCCTCGGTCGCCGAGGTGCCCGGCCGGATCGTCACCACCTCCAGCGCCGACGTCCCGCTGAAGGGCCTCGTCCACCTCGTCGAGGCGCTCGCCAAGCTCCGTACCGGGAACCCGGAGGCGCACCTCGTGGTCGTCGGCAAGCGGGCCGAGGACGGACCGGTCGCGCAGGCCATAGAGCGGCACGGACTGCGAGGTGCCGTCGAGTTCGTCAAGGGCATCAGCGACGCCGAGCTCGTCGACCTGGTGCGCGGCGCCCAGATCGCCTGCGTCCCCTCGCTGTACGAAGGCTTCTCGCTGCCCGCCGCCGAGGCCATGGCCACCGGCACCCCGCTCGTCGCCACCACCGGCGGCGCGATCCCCGAGGTCGCGGGCCCGGACGGCGAGACCTGCCTGGCCGTCCCGCCCGCCGACGCCGGGGCGCTGGCCGACGCGCTCGCCCGGCTGCTCGGCGACCCCGAGCTGCGGGCCCGGCTCGGTGCCGCCGGCCGTGACCGGGTGCTCTCCCGCTTCACCTGGAAGCAGGCCGCCATCGGAACCGCCGCCCTCTACCGCGAGGCGATCGCCGCCCGGTCCGGTGCCACGCGCCCCGGCCGCGGTCGTTGACACCGCCGCCCGTTCCCGTCGTACCCGCCCCCCGACCTCCCCCGACCGCGAAAGCAGGCATTCGTGCTGACCGTGGACTTCACCCGCTTCCCGCTCGCCGCAGGTGACCGAGTGCTCGACCTGGGCTGCGGCGCCGGACGCCACGCCTTCGAGTGCTACCGGCGCGGCGCCCAGGTCGTGGCCCTCGACCAGAACGGCGAGGAGATCCGCGAGGTCGCGAAGTGGTTCGCCGCGATGAAGGAGGCCGGCGAGGCCCCCGAGGGCGCCACCGCCACCGCGATGGAGGGCGACGCGCTCAACCTGCCGTTCCCCGACGAGTCCTTCGACGTCGTGATCATCTCCGAGGTCATGGAGCACATCCCCGACGACAAGGGCGTGCTCGCCGAGATGGTCCGGGTCCTCAGGCCCGGCGGCCGGATCGCGATCACCGTGCCCCGGTACGGCCCCGAGAAGGTCTGCTGGACGCTCTCCGACGCCTACCACGAGGTCGAGGGCGGCCACATCCGGATCTACAAGGCCGACGAACTCCTCGGCAAGATACGCGGCGCCGGCCTCAAGCCGTACGGCACCCACCACGCGCACGCCCTGCACGCGCCCTACTGGTGGCTCAAGTGCGCCTTCGGCGTCGACAACGACAAGGCGCTGCCGGTCCGCGCGTACCACAAGCTGCTGGTCTGGGACATCATGAAGAAGCCGATGGCGACCCGGGTGGCCGAGCAGCTGCTCAACCCGGTCGTCGGCAAGAGCTTCGTGGCGTACGCGACCAAGCCGCACCTGCCCGCCGCCGCGGCCGAGGACCTCACCAAGGCCGAGGCGTGACCGTTCCCGAGCAGACCGAGCACCTCGTACTGCCCGGGGTCCTCACCGCGGAGGAGGCCGCCGAGACCGTCGCGGCCCTGCTCGCCGTGCAGTGCGAGGACGGCGCCCTGCCCTGGTTCCGCGGTCACCACCTCGACCCGTGGGACCACACCGAGGCCGCCATGGCCCTCGACGTGGCGGGTGAGCACGCCGCCGCGGAGCGCGCGTACGACTGGCTGGCCCGGCACCAGAACGAGGACGGATCCTGGTACGCCGCGTACCACGACGGAGACCCGGACCGGCCGACCGACCGTTCGCTGGAGACCAACTTCTGCGCGTACGTGGCCGTCGGCGTCTGGCACCACTACCTCGCCACCGGCGACGACGCGTTCGTCGACCGGATGTGGCCGACCGTCTACGCCGCCGTCGAATTCGTCCTGCGGCTCCAGCAGCCCGGCGGCCAGATCGGCTGGAAGCGCGAAGCCGACGGAACCCCCGTCGACGACGCGCTGCTGACCGGCTGCTCCTCCATCCACCAGGCGCTGCGCTGCGCGCTCGCCATCGCCGAACGGCGCGAAGAGCCGCAGCCCGACTGGGAGTTGGCGACCGGTGCGCTGAGCCACGCGATCCGCAGCCACCCGGAACGCTTCCTGGACAAGAGCCGCTACTCGATGGACTGGTACTACCCGGTCCTCGGCGGAGCGCTCACCGCGGCGGCCGCCAAGGAGCGGATCGAGGAGGGCTGGGACCGCTTCGTGGTCCCCGGTCTCGGGGTGCGCTGCGTCCTGCCCAACCCGTGGGTGACCGGCGGCGAGAGCTGCGAACTCGCCCTGGCGCTCTGGGTGATGGGCGAGTCCGACCGGGCGCTGGAGATCCTCCAGTCCATCCAGCATCTGCGCGCCGAGGGCGGCATGTACTGGACCGGGTACGTCTTCGAGGGCAACCGGGCGTTCTGGCCCCAGGAGCTCACCACCTGGACCGCCGGATCGCTGCTGCTCGCGGTCGCCGCGCTCGGCGGCGACGAGGCGACCGCGGAGGTCTTCGGCGGCGAACACCTGCCGCGCGGGCTGGAGCCCGACTGCTGCCGTTAGTCCGGGTACCGGCCGGGTGGCCGGGGGAAGCGGCACTCGACCGCCGCTTCCCCCAGCCGCATCCGCATTCCGTGCGGATCCCTATGCCGCAGTGCCGAGCACGGCATACAGGGCGTAGAGCACCACGGGAAGCGCACCCAGTCGCCCGACGGTCCGGTGGCACTGCGCTTCAGCGTACTCGGCCCGGTGCGCGCCTGGCGCGGAAACGAAGCACTGCCGAGCGGATCACCGCAGCAGCGTGGCCTGTTGGCCGCCCTGCTGCTGCGCGAGGGCCGTACGGCGACCGCGGCCGAACTGATCGACGCGCTGTGGGGCGACGAGCCCCCGTCGCAGGGGCTGGCCGCCATCCGGACATATGCCTCCCGTCTGCGCAAGGTCCTCGACCCGGGCGTCCTGGTGAGCGAGTCGGGCGGTTACGCGATCCGGGGCCTGCCCGATGGAGCCCTGGACCTGTCGACGGTGCAGGATCTCGCGGAGCGGGCGGAGCGGGCGGAGCGGGCCAGAGCGGACGGGGAGCCGGGCCACGCGAGTGACCTGCTCCGCAGGGCGCTGGCCCTGTGGGACGGCGAGCCGCTGTCGGGGGTGCCGGGCCCGTACGCGGAGGCTCAGCGCATCCGTCTGGAGGAGTGGCGCCTCCAACTGATCGAATTCCGCCTGCACATGGAGCTGGAGCAGGGCCACCACGCGGAAGCGGTCTCGGAACTCACCTCGCTGACGGCGGTGCATCCGCTGCGCGAGCAGCTGCGGGAACTGCTGATGCTGGCGCTGTACCGCAGCGGCCGCCAGGCGGAGGCACTGGCGGTCTACGCCGACACCAGACGGCTGCTGGCGGACGAACTGGGCGTGGACCCCCGCCCCGCCCTGGCGGAGCTGCAGCACCGGATCCTGCAGGCGGACCCGGCCTTGGCAGAACACTCCGCCCCGGAGCCCGGGTCGGCCCCGGCCCCCGTCCGGCCCGCCCAACTCCCCGCGACGGTGCCCGACTTCACAGGCCGTTTGCCGTACGTGGAGGAGCTGGGGGAGGTGCTGGCATCGGCCAACGGCCAGGTCATGGCGGTGTCGGCCCTCTCGGGAATCGCGGGCGTCGGCAAGACGACGCTGGCGGTGCACGTCGCCCACCGGGCCCGTTCGGAATTCCCCGACGGCCAGCTGTACGTGGACCTCCAGGGCCTGCGGACGACGCGAACGGAGCCCGAGACGGTCCTGGGTTCCTTCCTGCGCGCCCTGGGCACGCCGGACGCGGCGATCCCCGACTCCCTGGAGGACCGGGCGGCGCTGTACCGCTCGGTCCTGGACGGGCGGCGGGTGCTGGTGCTCCTGGACAACGCGCGCGACGCCGCCCAGGTGAGACCGCTGCTGCCGGGCACGGAGGGGTGCGCCGCGCTGATCACGGCCAGGGGGCACCTGGGCGACCTGGCGGGCGCCCGGCTGGTGGACGTGGACGTGCTGAGTCCGGAGGAGGCCCTGGAACTGTTCACCAGGATCGTCGGCCACGAACGCGTCGCCGGCGAGCGTGCGGCGGCGCTCGACGTCGTTGCCGCGTGCGGCTTCCTGCCGCTGGCGATCCGGATCGCGGCGTCGCGGCTGGCGGTGCGGCGGACCTGGACCGTTTCGGTACTGGCCGCGAAGCTGGCGGACGAGCGGCGGCGACTGGACGAGCTGCAGGCCGGCGACCTGGCGGTGAAGGCCGCCTTCGAGCTGGTCTACGGGCAGCTGGAGTCCGCGCAGGCACGCGCGTTCCGTCTGCTGGGCCTGGCGGACGGGCCGGACATCTCCTTGCCGGCCGCCGCGTCCATGCTCGGCCTTCCCCAGGAGGACACCGAGGAACTCCTGGAGTCCCTCGTCGACACATCGCTGGTGGAGTCGGCGGCACCGGGCCGGTACCGGTATCACGACCTGCTCCGCCTCTACGCACGTGCCTGCGCGGAGCGGGACGAGCAACTGCCGGGGGAGCGGGCGGCGGCCCTGTCCCGGTTGCTCGACTTCTACCTGGCCACCGCGGCGGGCGTGTACGCGCTGGAGCGGCCCGGCGACCGCCTGATCGAACACCTGGAGACGACCGCCGGCGACGGGCTGGTCTTCACCGACCGGGCCGAGGCGCTGGACTGGCTGTTCGGCGAGGCGAGGGCACTGCTGTCCGCGGCCCATCAGGCCGTCGACACGGGCGAGTTGCGCAAGGCGGCCGATCTGCTGCTCGCGACGCGGGACCTCGCCGAGTCCGGCAGCGAATTCAAACGCTACGAGTCGGCGGTCACGGCCCTGCGGGGCGCCGCCGCGGCAGCCGGCGACGAGCGGACCGAGGGCCGGACCCGAACCGCTCTCGCCCACCTGCACTCCCTCGCGGGCCGCTTCCGGGAGGCGGACCACGAAGCACGCGAGGCAGTGCGGCTCGGCGGTTCGACCGGCGACTCCTGGACCATGGGCGACGCGCTCAACAGCAGAGGCGTCATCGCGCTCTATCAGAACCGGCACGAGGACGGGGAGGCCCATCTCTCCCGCGCCGTCGAGTACTTCCGTGCGCTCGGCGACCGCCCCGGAGAGGCCGCCGTCCTGTGCAACCTCTCGCGGATGCACCTCGCGACCGGCCGGACCGCGAGCGCCATCGCACTGGCCCGGCAGGGCATCGAGATCTACGACGCCATGGGCAGCTCCGTGCGCGGCGCCAACGGTCGCTACGCGCTTGCTCTGGCCCTCACCCGGAGCGGCGAACTGGACCGTGCGAGCGACTGCCTCCACGAGGCGCTGGACGTCTTCCGCGAGGGCCGTCAGAAGCTGTGGGAGGGCATGAGCCTGTTCCGTCTGGCCGAGGTCGACCTCGCCGCCCGGCGCCCGGCGCAGGCCGCGGCCAACGCCGAGACGGCGCTGATCGCGCTGGGCGGAATCGGTGGGGAGTGGCGTCGGGCCAACGTGCTGACCGTGCTCGGCCACGCACTTTCGGAACTGGGCCAGACCGGCCGCGCAGTCGCTTCGTGGAACGAGGCGCTCGACGTCTACGAGCGGCTGCACGCCCCGGAGGCCGAGGCGGTGCGCACGCTGCTCCTCGACGGGCACCGGGACCGGACGTACAGCGTCGCCTGACGGGACCGCCGCACCGGCCGGTCCTCATGTCCCCGTCGTGTGCCCCGCACCGGGAACCCGGACGGCGTTTCCCGAGTGGCACGCCGTTCCGGGCCGGGCGAACCTTACCGAGAGTGGCCAAAAGCGTCACTCCCTGTACAGATCGCCCTGATGTGCCCGGCCAGGGAGGCCCGCTGTGCCCAGTTCCGCCGCGACCGGTCCCGTACCGCTCCGCCGTCCGATCGTCTCGCTGCTGCTGTCCTGCGCCCTCGTCGTGGGCGCCACCGCGTGCGGCGGTGGCGACAAGAGCGGTGCGAGCAGTTCGGCGTCCCCGAGCGGCACCTCGTCGGCCGAGGCGCAGAAGTTCGCCAAGACCCGGTTCGTCACCAACGCGGGGCTGGCGGCCGGTGCGACGTACCAGTGGATCGTGAGGCCCTACCGGGCGGGCAAGTTCAAGAAGGGTGCCGACGGGCGGACGTTCGCGCTGGTCAAGGCGGGGCTCGCGGGTGGCTTCGCCTACAACCGGCTGAAGGCGGCGACGGTCAACGCCAAGGGCGACCCGCTGCTTTCCAAGGCGGTCGCGCCGCTGACGGCGGGCATCGAATCGCTCAAGGGACTCGCCGACAAGCTCCGCAAGGGCCAGGCGGGCGAGGGCGACATCGGCGCCTTCGAGAGCGTGATCAGCGGCATCAAGGACGCGGGCCGGAGCGCCGGTGCGGAGGTCAAGGACAAGGTGCCCACGACCTCACAACTCGGCGGATAAACAGTGGGGTTCGGCCCGTGATCGGGATTAGGGTGCGCGACATGAGCCCACTCACGCAGGACCCCACGCAGGACCTCACGCACGACCGCTACTGCGACGAGATCATCGCCCGCACGGACGCGTTGCGGGCCACCATCCGTGGCGCGGACCTCGGCGCGACCGTACCGACCTGCCCCGACTGGACCCTGCGCGAACTCGTCCTCCACGTCGGCCGGGCCCACCGCTGGGCCGGGGAGATCGTACGTACCCGGGCCACCGAGGCGGTCCCGCACGAGCAGGTACCGGACTCCGCCCCGGGGAGCGACGACCCCGCCGCGCTCGACGCCTGGCTGGCTGACGGCGCGGCCGGCACCGTCGGGGCGGTGCGGGCCGCGGGCCCGGGACAGAAGGTGTGGTCCTGGGCCTGGGAGGGAAGCACCGGCTTCTGGGCGCGCCGAATGGCACACGAGACGATCGTCCACCACGCCGACGCGGCGATCACCGCCGGGACCGGGTACGAGGTGGCGCCGGACCTGGCCGCCGACACGATCGAGGAATGGCTGGAGATCGTCGACTTCGCCCGGAGCGCGGGCGACGCGCACGCGATCGAGCTGACCGGGGCCGGGCGCTCCATCCACCTCCACGCCACGGACGTGCCGGGCGCCGAATGGCTGATCGAGCTCGGCGAGGACGGCTTCACCTGGCGGCGCGCCCACGAGAAGGCGACCGTCGCGCTGCGGGGCCCGCTCACCGACGTCATGCTGGTCTTCAACCGGCGTCTGGCGGCCGACAGCGACCGGGTAGAGGTGCTCGGTGACACGGAGCTGCTGGACTTCTGGCTGGAGCGCGCCTCCTTCGGCTGAGCGCCCCGGCCCGTGCCGCGCGCCGCTGCCCCGGCCCGTTCTCTGCCCGGCCCGTTCTGCACGCCGACCCGTTCTGCACGCCGACCCGTTCTGCACGCCGGCCCGTTCTGCGTGCCGGGCAGGGCTGAGCGAAGCTGGATGGGACAAGCCGTAGTGTCCGGCGGCCCCGGTGGAGGTGCCGATGGAGCCAGTCCGTGCCCTGAAACGGATCGCCTTCCTGCTGGAACGCGGCAGGGCCGACACCTACCGCGTGCGGGCCTTCCGCGCTGCCGCCGACGCGGTGGCCGCGATGGCGGACGGCGAGGCCGGGCGGCGGGCGGCGGCCGGTTCGCTGGAGGCGGTCAAGGGCATCGGGCCGAAGACCGCGCAGGTGATCCGGGAGGCGGTGGCCGGGGACGTACCCGGTTATCTCGAACGGCTGGAGGAGGAGGCCGCGGCCCGGCCCGACGAGGGCGGCGCGGACCTCCTCGCGCTCCAGCGCGGCGACTGCCATCTGCACTCCGACTGGTCGGACGGCGGCAGCCCGATCGAGGAGATGGGCCGCACCGCGGCGGAGCTGGGCCACGAGTGGGCGGCCCTCACCGACCACTCGCCCCGGCTGACCGTCGCCAACGGGCTCTCCCCGGACCGGCTGCGCCGGCAGCTGGCACAGGTCGCCGAGCTGAACGCGCGGTGGGCGCCGTTCCGGCTGCTCACCGGCATCGAGTGCGACATCCTCCCCGACGGCTCCCTTGACCAGGAGGACGAGCTGCTGGAACAGCTTGACGTCGTGGTGGTCTCCGCCCACTCCAAGCTGCGGATGGACCCTGCCCCGATGACCAGGCGCCTGATCGCGGCCGTCCGCCACCCCCGGGCGAACATCCTCGGGCACTGCACGGGGCGGCTGCTCGCGGACCGGAAGCGCCCGGAGTCCCGGTTCGACGCGGACGCCGTCTTCGCCGCCTGCGCGGAGGCCGGGACCGCGGTGGAGATCAACAGCCGGCCGGAACGGCTCGACCCGCCCCGCAGGCTGCTGAGCCGCGCCGTCGCGGCGGGCACCCTCTTCGCTATCGACACCGACGCCCACGCACCCGGGCAGCTGGACTGGCAGATCCACGGCTGCGCCCGCGCCGAGGAGTGCCTGGTCCCGGCGGAACGCGTCGTCACCACCTGGCCGGCCGGTGAACTCCTGGCCTGGTCGCGCGGGGGCACGATCCCGGAGCGGGCCCGCTCCGGGGCGGACGGGGCCGTCGGCGCGGCTCCGGGACAGGAACGGTGAAGCCATGACGGCCACGAGCGTGCGAGGCATCGACCACATCGGGGTCACGGTCCCCGACCTGGAGACCGCGACCCTCTTCCTCACGAGGGCCTTCGGCGCCGAGGTGCTCTACGACACCCTGCGCCGCCAGGACGGCCCGAACGGCGGCCCGGACGTCGAGCGCCGCCTCGGCGTCCCGGCGGGCACCCAGCAGCTGGCGGTCAGGATGCTGGCCCTCCCCGGCGGCGGTCCGGGCATCGAGCTCTGCGAGTTCGAGGGCCCCCGCCGCGAACCCCCGGCGCGGCCCTGCGACTTCGGCTGGCAGCACGTGGCGCTGTACGCGGACGACCTGGACGCGGCCGTCCGGGACTGCGTGGCCGCGGGCGCCACGCTGCTCGCCGGGGCGCAGCCGCTGCCGGGCCCCGAGGCGGGGGAGCACAACCGGTTCGCGTATCTGCGCACCCCGTGGGGCAGCACCCTGCAACTCCTCACGTACCCGGACCCCCAGCCGTGGGAGCGCACCGCGTCACGACGGAGCGCCCGCCCCGCGCGGAGCACCGCCGACACCTGGCCCACCGACCCGGCCCGCCCTAGTTGAGCTCCGCGAGCACCCGCAGGGTGTGCGGGTCCGGCGCCGTCACCAGCAGATCGGTGACCGGCCCCTTGCGCCACAACTCCAGGCGCTCCGCGATCCGTCGGCGCGGTCCGACGAGCGAGATCTCGTCCGCGAACGCGTCCGGCACCGCCAGCACCGCCTCCTCCTTGCGCCCTTCGAGGAACAGCTGCTGGATCCGCCGCGCCTCCTCCTCGAACCCCATCCGCGCCATCAGATCGGCGTGGAAGTTACGGGCCGCGTGGCCCATCCCCCCGATGTAGAAGCCGAGCATCGCCTTCACCGGCAGCAGCCCCTCGGCGACATCGTCACAGACCCGGGCCCGTGCCATCGGCGCGATCATGAATCCGTCGGGCAGGTCCGTGAGCGAGGCCTCGTACACATCGGTGCGCATCGGGGACCAGTACAGCGGCAGCCAGCCGTCCGCGATCCGGGTCGTCTGCGCGATGTTCCTCGGCCCCTCCGCCCCGAGCAGCACGGGCAGCCCCGGCCGCAGCGGATGGGTGATCGGCTTCAGCGGCTTGCCCAGCCCGGTGGCGTCCGGACCGCTGTACGGGTGGGAGTGGAACCGGCCGTCCAGCTCCACGGGGGCCTCGCGGCGCAGGACTTGGCGGATGACGTCGACGTACTCCCGGGTCGCGGTCAGCGGGCTCTTCGGGAACGGCCGCCCGTACCAGCCCTCCACCACCTGCGGCCCGGACAGCCCGAGGCCGAGCATCATCCGGCCGCCGGAGAGATGGTCGAGGGTGAGGGCGTGCATGGCCGTCGCGGTCGGGGTGCGGGCCGCCATCTGCGCGATGCCGGTGCCCAGCCGGATCCGGGAGGTGTTCGCGGCGATCCAGGTCAGCGGGGTGAAGGCGTCCGATCCCCAGGCCTCCGCCGTCCACACCGACGCGTACCCCAGCGCCTCGGCCTCCCTGGCCAGCTCCAGATGGGCCGGGTTCGGGCCCCGGCCCCAGTATCCGAGCGCGAGTCCGAGCCGCATGTCCGCCGCCTCCCAGTAGTTCTGACGATGCGTCAGGAAATCAGGTACGGACGGAGGGTACGACAGCGGCCCCCCGCCCGGAAGGGGCGGAGGGCCGCTGTCGTACTGCCTGTGGCGGGCTCAGCCGCGCTGGATGCCCGTGGTGTCCTGGAGCACGCCGCGACGGCCGTCCTGGGTCTGGGCGATCAGGCCCGGACCGCGCTGTTCCACCGCGAGGTACCAGGTACCGGGCGCCAGTTCGGCGATCGGCGACGGCGAACCGTCCTCCCCGTACAGCGGGCGGGCCACCGGTACCGCGAACCAGAACGGCGTGAAGTCACCGGCAGGTGTACCCGCGTCGGGAGCCTTCTGGGCGTGCCCCTGGGGCTGCGGCTCCGGCTGACCGGGCTGCGGCTGCGCGCCGTAGGGCTGCTGCTGACCCGGCTGGCCACCGTACGAAGGCTGCTGCTGGCCCGGGTAGCCGTAACCCTGACCGGGCTGCGGCTGGCCGCCGAACGGTGCCTGCACACCCCTCGGAGCCGAGGCGCTCACCAGCGGGGCCTTGAGCGCGGGAACCAGCGGGGTGGCGATCGCGCCGCCCGCGAGCACGATCGTGGCCAGCAGGCCGAGGATCATTCCGGCGCCCGTGTCGCTGGCGTCGATGGTCGTCCAGAAGGCCGTCCACAGCGCGAAGACGCAGAAGGCGGCACCGAATTGACCGAGGTCGAGACCGACGACCTTCCGGGCCGGCATGGACCGGCCGACAATGACCAGCGCCGCACCGATGATCCCGGCCAGATAGACGCTCATCAGCAGCCCGAGCGAGTCCCAGGCGTTCGGGGCGTTGTAGTTGGAGCAGTTGATGCCCGCGGGGCAGTCGAAGCCGAAGAGGTCGAGGAAAGAGGCGATGAACAGCACGACCGCTGCTCCGATCACCACGCCGTCGCCTCGAGTGAGGGAGCGGATATTCACGTGAAGGTCCTTAGTCGATCGTCTCGTCGGGGCGGTCGTCGCTGCCGCCTGCACGGGTGCGGCGGGCACGGCACGAAGCTCGGGGGCGGCTCCCCATCGTACGGATGAATCTATCGTCTGCCCGGGCGGGTTGTGCCCCTGCCCGGCCCTCGGACGCACTTCCCCCCAATTTCGCCTCAGAACTACCTCTTGCTACCCGTTGAGGTAGCTGCTGATGCCATCGGCAATGCCTTGTGCCGCCTTCTGGCGCCAGCCCGCGCTGGTGAGCAGTGCGGCGTCCTTCGGATCACGCATATTGCCGCATTCGATGAACACTTTGGGCACGGTCGACAAATTAAGTCCGCCCAGGTCCTTTCGGATGTCCAACCCGCTATTGCCGCCGATGTAATTGGAAGGTGCACTTCCGGTATCGCGGACGAAGAGGCCGGCGATCCTGGTGCCGAGGTCGCGCGACGGCTCGACGATCTTCGAGGTGTCGGCCTTCCCGCCCCGCACCAGCCCGGGAAGGATCACATGGAAGCCGCGGTTGCCGACCGCGGAGCCGTCCGCGTGCACCGATACCACCGCGTCGGCCCGTGCCTCGTTGCCGATCCGGGCCCGCTCGTCGACACACGGCCCGTACGCGCGGTCGTTGTCGTACGTCAGCACGACCTTCGCGCCCTGCTTCTGGAGGAGGGTGCGCAGCCGGTGCGACACGTCGAGGGTGAACTGCGCCTCCGCGTAACCGGAGTTGGTGGACGTCCCGGTGGTGTCGCACTCCTTGTGCGTGGTGCCGATGTCCACCTGGCGGTTGATCTCGCCGGTGTGCAGGTGGTTGTTCGGGTTGTGTCCGGGGTCGATGACGACGGTCTTGCCGGACAGCGGCCCGGTGGCCCCGCCGCCCGTGGACCCGGAGGACCCGGAGGGCTTCGAGGACTTCGCGGACTTCGCGGACGGGGTGGGGGAGGCGGACGTCCGGTCCGGCGCCGGAGCGCTCTTCGACGGCGGCGGTGCGGAGGTACCGCTGCCGCCCTGCCCGGGCTCGGCCCGCGTCCCGCCGCTGTCGTCGCCCGCGCCACAGCCCGCGGCGGTCAGGCACACGGCGGCGAACGCGGTGGCGGCGAGCAGGGACCGGCGGCGCCGGGTGGGGGGAACGCTCTCGTCGTACGGCACCACGCGATGCTATCCGGGCCTGCGGACGGCCGCCCTCAGATGCCCGTTCCGGTACGCCGCAGCACCCGCAGCGAATCCGTCACCGAGACCTCGGTGAACGCCCCGGACTCCAGCGCCCGCAGATAGACGCGGTACGGGGCCTGGCCGCCGTGCGCGGGGTCCGGGAACACGTCGTGGATGACCAGCAGCCCGCCCTCGGCCACATGCGGCGCCCAGCCCTCGTAGTCGCCGTTCGCGTGCTCGTCGGTGTGGCCGCCGTCGATGAAGACGAACCCGAGCTTCCCGCCCCAGACCGCCGCGACCTGCGGAGACCGCCCGACCAGTGCCACGACGTGGTCCTCCAGGCCCGCCGCGTGCAGGGTCCGGCGGAAGGTCGGCAGCGTGTCCATCCGCCCGACCTCCGGGTCCACCACGGTCGGGTCGTGGTACTCCCAGCCCGGCTGCTGCTCCTCGCTGCCGCGGTGGTGGTCGACGGTGAGCGCCGTCACACCGGCCGCCCGCGCCGCATCGGCGAGCAGGATCGTGGAGCGCCCGCAGTACGTGCCGACCTCCAGGACGGGCAGCCCCAGCGCGGCGGCCTCGGCGGCGGCCGCGTACAGCGCGAGTCCTTCGCCCACCGGCATGAAGCCCTTGGCGGCCTGGAAGGCGGCGAGAATCTCGGGCGACGGCTCGACGACGGACTCGGCAGGCACGGGTTCCTCCTGGTGGGGACGGCGGTCGGGGTACGCGGTTCGACGGCGCCCCATCGTGCCGTACGCCTCCGCCGGTGGTGTCGGCGGGGGCGTACGGGGCCGCCCGAGCTCCCCTGGGCGGGTGGCAGGGAAC
>NZ_ML123045.1:626005-630723 GCF_003846175.1 Streptomyces sp. ADI95-17
AGCCCGGACGAGCGGTGGGCACGGATCGAGGCGGAGTCCGACTGTGCGCCCGCCAGGGGGTGCGTGATGTTGACCGCCGGGCCCGCGTTTTTCAGATCGGCAGGTCCCACCCGGGGCCGTCCTCGGTGCCGAGCCACACCCGCTGACCGGCGGCCGAGACCGTGAACCCGAACTTCTCCTGGTGAGGCTCGTCGGCGGCCTGCCAGCGCTCCACGGCCCGTTCCACCCGATCCCACAGGCGAACGGGACCGCGCTGAACAACGGTCCACCCGCCGTCAGGGTTGGGAGCCGTCCGGGCCTGCGAACCGGTGGACACGTCCCAGAGGATCTGTTCCGCCCCCGCCCCCATGCGTTCGGCCGAGGGGGCCGCGAGCTGCGCGACCCAACCGCCGGTCCAGTTGTCGAGCTTCGCGGGGTCGATCTGGCTCGGACGCTCGTCCCCGGGCAGCAGGGCCAGCGTTGGACGGGGTGGCCGGTCGTGCGGCCGGGCGATCATGAAACTGGTGTAGCCGGGGAGGAACCGGCCCGTGGCCTCTCCGGGGCCGGTCACGTCGAGCAGCGCCAGGGCGTTGGCGTAGCTCCACCCGGAGAGGGTGGCCAGGATCTTTCCGCCGGGCTTCACCTGGTGCAGCCAGGGCAGAGGGATGTACCGGACCGAACAGGTGGCGATGACCCGGTCGTACTGCCCGCCCTGCGGGTCGCCGCGCAGCCCGTCACCGATGATCAGCCGGGGCGCGAATCCGGATGCCTTGAGCGCCGTGGCAGCAGCCCCGCCGACCACCGGGTCGTACTCGATGCTGGTCAGGTTGGCGTCCCCGAGGCGGTGCGCACCGAGGGCGGTCGAGTACCCGGTTCCGGTACCGATCTCCAACACCCGCTGACCGGACTCGGCGCCAAGCCGCTGCCACATCCGCAGCACCAGGGACGGCAGGGTGGACGACGACGACGGGGAGCCGGTAACGGCGTCCTCGGCCACGTCGTCGGGCCTGATCAGGCCGTCCAGTTGGGTGATCAGCGTCTCGTCGGAGTAGACGCCCTCCAGCCACCCGGGATCGCCCTCGCGGACGGGCCGGTAGCTGGTGGGGACGCTGCCCGCCACCGGCAGGAAGTAGGACCCCGTGAACAGCTCGCGGGGAACCGTGGTGGCCGCGCTGCGCCACTCGGGGTCGGCGAGGGTGCCGTCCTCGGCGAGTCTGTCCGCCAGAGCGCTGCGAAGCTGAGCCGATGTGCTCACGCGTCGGGGCCTTTCTCCAGTTGGTCGGTAAGGGCTTGGGCGATAGCGGCGGTGGTCTGCGCCGGCTGCCACGCCCACTGGCCGTTCGGGTTGCACTCAAGGAAGTACCAGTCACCTGCGGTCGCCACAGCGAAGTCGAACGCGCCGTAATGCAAACGGAGTTCGGCGAGATAGGCCGTGACCGAACGGGCGACCGACGCGGGTACCTCGATCGGTGTGCACGTCATCAGGTCTTGATGGCAGCGCCAGTCAAGGTCGGGGCTGTCGATCCGGACCCCGAACAGTCGGCCGCCCACGGCGGTTACCCGCACGTCGAACACCTTGTCCACCTTGGCTTGGAACAGGTGGGGGCAGACGGACACGGCGTCGGTGATCTCGGCCGCGTACACCTCTCGGACCCACACGCTGTGCGGCTGATCGTCCACGCGGTAGGGGGTGTTCCACACGGGTTTGTAGACCACTCCGCCGGGCTGCTGGGCTGTGAACGTCCGCGCCTGTTGAGGGTCGTCGGTGATCACCGTGCTGGGCACCAGGAATCCGCAGCGCTGCGCGGTCGAGAGCTGCGCGGGCTTGAACTCAGCGGCCCGGTTGTTCCAGGGGTGATTCACGTAGTGCGCGCCGGGCAGTGACGCGAGGATGCCCCCTGCGCCCCACAGGGCCTGTTCTGCGGCGAACCGGCGGTCTTGGCCGTTCAACTCCGGCGGTCCCCCGTAGGGCGAGGGCCTGCGTACCCACACGGACCGAATCCGCGTGGTGTCGATCTCCCGGCTTGCCGTGCGCAGGGTGCCCCGCTGGTCGCCCGTGCGGTACGTGGCGGTCAGCGAGGCACCCGTGTGCAGGTCGGTGCCGGGGTCGAGACGGACCACGGGAACCCGGCGCTCGGCAAGGAGCCTGAGCACCACATCCGCTGTCACGTCGCAGGGGTTGGTCAGCACCAGTACCGACCTGCTGTCACGCATCAGCCGGAACTCTGGTCCTGGTCGTACGACTCGGTGCTGTCCGCGTCGGTCGCACCACCAGGGCCGGACCCGTCGCCCGGGGCGGTCGTGGTAGGAGTCAGGCCGCTCGTGCTGGTGCCATGGTTGCCCAGTTCGACCGTCCGGCCGTGCTCGTCCACGATGACGGCGATCTGGGTTTCGGGGTCGATCACAGGCGTGTACTGCGGAACCGTTGTGGTGACCGCGTACGGCCCCATTCGCTGCGTGCCCCACGGGGCGGGCGTCTGCGTCATCTGTTCTGCGCCTCCGTTTCCTGGTGGTGCTGAAACTTCAATTGCTCGGGCCAGACGGCCCAGGCTGCCAATCCCGCCCCGGCCACTCGACCTGTCCAGGGTTTCCGCCGCCGGGGCGGGAGTTGGAGCCCGTTCCCCTCGCGGCCTGTGCAATCAGCATGGGGGAGCTGTGCGACACCGCGAGGGGAACGGGGGTCAGAGACGGCCAGTGGCCGCGAGGGTGGGAATCGCCGTTGCCAGAGCGGCGACCGTGAAGACGAACGCGGCCACCCGAACCGGCGGACCCGCCTCATGGGCTGTCCGGCCGGGGGATGCAGTTCGGGCAGTCCCCGGGGTGGAACGGCGACGGCGGGTACGTCGGGCCCGGGAGGCAGATCACGCGCGATGCCACGTTCAGAGCCCCGCCGTACTGGTTCCACCACCCGGGCGGGGAGTCCGCGCAAGGGCCGCCCGGGTCGTCTATGAGGCTCACGAGCTGCGGGGCCGGGAGAGGGCACATAGGGCGTTGCTGACGCCGCGCCGGAGTGGCGGTCATCGGTGGGCGTCCGCGAGATGCCGGCTGAGCCTCACGTTGCAGTCGCTCATGCGGCTGCCGTCACCGTTGGCTTCGGCGTGGTCGCGGTCCATGGCGACTGTGTCGCAGTGCGCGCATCCCGGTACCGAACGCGGGTCTCCCTCCAGCCTCAGCGGGAGGTCTACGGGGTTCTCCATGTTCCGGGCCCTCCTTGCGGTGCCGTCCCTTGCGGTGGCCGTGCTCGCACTAGGCAACCGCCCGACCACGCACAGCGCTACCGTTGGGAAGAGGGCAGGAGTTAAGAGCGTTAAGCGGTCAGAGCACGGGAGTTGGGGACCAGTGACGACACGACAGCCGAACGCCGGACTTGAGCGGCTGTACCGCGAAAGCGGGTGGACCCTGCGGCAGTTCGCCCAAGAGGTCAACCGCATCGGGACCGAGCGCGGGACCCCTCTCAAGTATCAACAGCCGTCAGTGCACCAGTGGTTGAGCGGCCACCTGCCGAAAGAAACTGTTCGGCCGCTGATTCTGGAAGCACTCGCCCGGAGATTACTCCGTCCCATCACGCACGCCGATGCAGGATTCCCGGCACCCTCGGAAGAGTCCAATAGTCACCCGACTACCGTTGAAGGGCTGGTAGACCTCGGGAGGCAAGACATGGACCCCTCACGCCGTAGCGTCCTGAGTGCGGGACTGTTCTCCGTAGCCCTTACCGTCCCTGGGTGGCCGGATGTTGTGGGGCGTATGGAAGCGGTTCAATCGGGAAAGACCCAACGCATAGGGATGGCCGACGTAAACATGGTCATCGCCATGACAGAGCGCGTGTCTGACTTGGACGACCAATTCGGAGGTCGGCACGCTCGCCCGATGGCGGCGGCATTCCTCGTGAACACGGTATCCCCCTACCTTCGAGCCGACGCAACAGAGGAAGTCCGCAAGGCGATGATGTCAGCGGCTTCCGATCTCTGCTATCTCACCGGATATATGGCTGTGGATGAGGGGGTCCACGGCCTGGCGCAACAGTATTACCTGAAAGCGCTAGAGCTAGCAGGTGCTTCGGAAGATCACCTCACGTATTGCACGACCCTGAGGGGGATGAGCGTTCAGGCAGTTGATCTACGCCACGGAAAGACTGCGATGCGCCTTGCTGACGCTGCCGCGTCTGCATCTCCGCAGGCTGGTCCTCGAATGCGCGCCTTTCTGGCGGGGCAGCAAGCGCACGCCTCCGCGCAGCTTGGCGAGCCCACAAAGGCGCTTATGTATCTGCGCGAGGCTGAAGTGGCAATGGAAAAGGCCGAATCCCAAACCAAGACGTTCGGCTCGTACAACTCGTCTTCTCTGACCTATCACGCAGGGCAGGTGCGGTACGAATTGGGCGACATTCGGGGATCGGTCAAAGATCTGGAGGAGTCCGATAAGCTGCGGCATAGCTCGTTCAAGAGGAATCGGATTCGCTATCTCTCCATGCTTGCCGAACGTCAGCTGGAAATCGGCCATCTCGAAAGCGCGTGTGCCACATGGGTCAAAGTCGTGGAAATTTACCCCGACGTCCAATCGGGGCAGTGCGATAAGGCCATGTCAACGATGCAGGATCGACTTCGACCCTATCTCAAGAATCAGACGGTCCGGAGTCTCTACGAGCGCGCACGTCTCGTTACCCCGCCATCGGTTGCGGTCTGAGTGCAAAACAAGAATGCCCCCGCACCCATCATTCATTTTCGAACGATGCGCACGGGGGG
>NZ_ML123045.1:630748-632434 GCF_003846175.1 Streptomyces sp. ADI95-17
GGGGGGGGGGGTCTGTCAGGTCAAGTGGGGGCCACCTCCGCGAACTCGGGGAAGTGGTCGGCGACCGTCGCCGTGCCACGCACCACGGATGCCGATACAGGAACGCCGTACGGATGCGCTGCCACCGCGTGGTGTGGCCCCGTTCGTTGAACGTCCCGCACTGTTGCTCGGTCTCGTGCCGATGCTTGGCGCAGCGCCCGCCCGTGGTCAGCTCGGGGCACCCGGGGCAGAGCGCGAGGGGCGGGGCTTACGCGGCACGGGGCCTCTGCCCGGGTGTAATTTTCGCAGCGAGCAATTTATCTAAGCAATTTGCTTGATTTCACCCGATCCGACTATTGATCATGGCCCGAATTAGCTAGGGCATACACCATCGCGGTCACGGCAGTATGGGTTTCACGCGATTTCACGTTCCGGCCCGCACTTCACGGAAGTTCACGTGTGTGCCCCGTGCCGCGACCCCGTACACCTTGATGGGATGCATCCATGACAACTGACAAGAACCGCGCCCCTTCCTTTGAACTCCGTTGCGGGGGACTGCATGTGACAATCCAGAATGTTCCGGCATGGCTGATGGCAGCCCTCGCCGCGACCACGGGAAGCGGACTCGCGGCATGGCTCACGACGCGGTGACGGCTCATGTGCACGCCGACCGACCCCCTGCCGGCCAGCCGGTCTTGCCGACAGGGGGCGAGTCCGCTAAGCGGTGCGGGAGCCCTTGGGCGGGGCCACCGGGGGTTCAATCGGGGTCCCGTCTGGGTGGCGCGGTGTGAGGTCGATGACCGTGAGCCGGTCAGCGTGCCGCATCCGCTGAACTCCCCTCGGCATTAGGGTCTCTGCGTCCATTGTCGTATCGGCCCATGCGGGCCGCCCGCACTCATCGCGAGGGAAGTACGGATGATCGCCATCCGGCTCCTTAGCCTTCTGGATTTCGTTTGAATACGTCACGCACGACGTGCGACCCCTTGGCCCCGCCGGTCTTCCGCCCTTCTCGCGCTCCATCTTCACGGCCCAGTGATCACGCGGGCTCGGGATGCTGCCAGCGTTGAGCCCCACGGCGATAGCCGAAACCGTCGCCCCCTCCAACAGCTCACGGACAATCCGTTCAATGACCTTGACCGCATCGGGGTCCGGGACGAGCGTCCAACCAATGCCCCATGTTCCTTGGGCATCGGGGCGGGCATGTAGCCGCACGGCGGACGACCACCACCACGCCACCGAAGGGGAATTTTCCGGATGGCAGCCATAGCGCCGGTATCACGGTCGCTGATGCTCTGTGCCTCGACCTGGGCGGCAAAGGCAAACATCGGCATCTGCAATTCCGCCATGGGGTCCATGGGATTGCGGAAGTCAAAGACAAGCTTGCCCCCGCCGGTGGTGTCGGCGGGGGCAAGCGGGGCCGGGAACGCGACGACGCCCGATGTGCCGGTCCGATGAAGGACCGGGGGCGGTGCGGGGACGCCGCCGCCACGAGCCGATTGTCGGAGGCGCGCGTTACGGTCCCTCGTATGGCATCCGGAATCGACCTGACGCTCGACTGCGCGGACGCGCAGACCCTCGCCGTTTTCTGGAAGACGGCCCTCGGCTACATCGACGAGCCACCGCCGGCCCCCTTCAGGACGCGCGCGGAGTGGTTCGCGTCCTTCGACCTGCCGGAGGACGACTCCGTGGACGACGGGGCGTGGCTCT
>NZ_ML123045.1:632576-693524 GCF_003846175.1 Streptomyces sp. ADI95-17
GGCCCGGATGAGCGGTGGGCACGGATCGAGGCGGAGTCCGAACGCCTGGTGCGGGCGGGCGGGACCGTCCTGGAGACGTTCGACGGGCACCACGTGGTGATGGCGGACCCGGAGGGAAACGAGTTCTGCGTCGCCGCGGCCCCTGCGTGAGGCCGGTGGCGCCGGGCCCGCCGCACGGCCGTACGCCCCCGCCGGGCACGGTGTGTGCTCGGCGGGGGCGTACGAGGGGTGAGCCCGGGTCGGGGCCGGTCGGTGGGGCCGGGACGTCAGCAGCTCTGCCAGAGGCGGGTCATGACGCGGACGCCGAAGCGCAGGCCCTCCAGCGGGACGCGTTCGTCCACGCCGTGGAAGAGGCGGCCGTAGTCCAGGTCGTGCGGGAGCTCTTCGGTGATGGCGATCGACGCGATCATCAGGTCGGCCACCCGGCGCCGGGGTTTGCGGCCGGCCCCGATCACGGCGGCGCAGGCCCTGCCGTAGATCCGGGCTGCTTCCGCGTCGAAAGGGATCGGGTCGAACTCGTTCTCGGCACGCTGGAGGACATCGAGCCGCCGGGCCCGCCCCGCGTACTCGTCGTAGTCGTCCTGTTCCTCGTTCCGCCGTACCTCGTGCGGACCGGCGGAGAGCTCGGCCGGGGTGACGGCGCTGATCGCCACCTGGGCGGGCAGTTCCTCGGGGTCCACCCACCTGCGAAGGATCATGACGTTGGCATCGAGCAGGCCCTGCCCGTGTTCAGCACGCATAGGGGTTCCCCCGCACCTGAAGCCCGGCCGGACTCCGCTCCCCTCCGCCCAGATCAGGCCGGCACCCTCCGGATGTGAGAGCGGTTCTCAAGTTCCATGATGTCAGTGACCAAGGTCCGCTCACCCGCCTATAATTGACACTCCATCATGAGCGGGGAGCGCCTTGGAGATCATCATTCAATGCGGCGATGGCAGCAGTGGAGCCGAGGACGAACTCCGCTCGCTCGGCCAGTGGCTTGAGGCCGACTCGGCTGTGCGCCGTCATGTGCAGGTTGTACCGGGGACGGCCCGGTCGGCGATGCCCGGGCAGCAGGGCGACCTGCTGGACTTGATCACGCTGGTGGTCAGCAGTGGGTTCAGCGCTGCTTCGCTGGCTGTGTCGATCGCATCCTGGCGAGCCAGCCGCCCCGGCCCGTCCGCTGCCCTTGTCATGCGGACCGAGGGAGAGCAGGCCGAGATTCCCGGGGATGCCTCCGGCGAGGAAGCCGAGGCGAGGGCCCGGCGCTTTCTTGAAGGATGAGCACTCCGAAACAGCACTCGGCTGAAGAAGACCGCGAACTGACGACGCCCCTTGCGGGGGTGGGCCTCCCCGATCCCGCGGGGACTCGTGTGGTGTTGATCGGCGCTGGACGGTTCAGTGAACTCGATCCGCTTCCAGCGACGCGTCGCAACGTCAAGGACCTGGCTGATCTCCTTGCCGATGCTTGGAGCCTTCCTGTCGGAAACTGCACCGTCCTCTGCGACCCGAAAACGCCCCGCGATCTCTCACGCGCCGTCGAGGCGGCCGCCAGGGAGGCCACGGACACCTTGCTGGTGTACTACGCCGGACACGGAGTGATCGACCGTGCCGGGCACTATCACTTGGCTGTACGAGAAACCGAGCGAGAATCCGTACACGACACCGCGGCCCCGTACGAATGGATCAAGGCGCACATCGAGAAGAGCCGCGCCGAGCGGCGCATCGTCATCCTCGACTGCTGCTATGCCGCGCGTGCCTTCGGGTTGCAGTCCAACGCCGCTGCCCTTGAGGTTGCAGGTACTTATATCCTCGCTGCGGCAGGCGAGACCGCCACGGCCATCTCTCCACCGGGAGAGACCTACACCGCATTCACCGATGCCTTGCTCACCGTACTGAGCAAGGGAGTCTCCGGTCTGCCTCGCTACCTCAACCTCGACAGCGTGTTCAGCCAGCTGAGCAAGGAGCTCGCGAGGAGGAGCAGGCCCCGGCCGGCGCAATTGTGGCGCGACCACCTCGGCCGTGCCCCGTTCATCAAGAACGCCGCATACCAGCCGCCCAGCGATACCCTCCGGTCAGCACCTCCGGCGCAGCGCGCCTCGACTGCTGAAACCAGCAAAGACGGGGGAGAGCCGCGAATGTCGCCTACGCCTGCCACGGTAAGGACGGGCGAGGCAGGCCCATCGGCGGTCCCCCCGGGCAAAAAGCCCGTCCCGGTGCTGCGGCGAAAGATCGTCCGCTACGTGGGGCTGCCGACGGTCGGCCTGGCTCTGCTTTTCGGAGGGTGGAGCGCATATGCGGTGTCCTCGGTTTCGTACGAGGACTCCCCTCTGCTTCAGAAGATCCACCGCGAAAGAGGCTTTATTCGCGTGGGGGTCAAGGGTGACCAGCCAGGGCTCGCCAAAAAGGTGGGCAAGGAATGGGTGGGGTTCGAAATCGACCTGGCGCGTAAAATTGCTGCGAACCTTGGATTTACCAAAAAGGAAGAGGTGGTGTTCGTCGAGGTATTTACAAATAATCGCGTCACGACCCTCCAGTCGGGTGATGTGGATTTCGTCGTTGCCACTTGGAGCATGAATGGACCTCAGGCGGAAGAGGCCAGGAAGGACGAGGACAGTCCACTCGATTTCGTCGGCCCGTACTACACGGCGAGCCTGGGAGCGCTGGTGTTGGGGACGGAGCAAGAAGCTCAAGAAATGAAGGGCATCGACGATATCAAGGATAAATTCAATGGGGGGGAAGAAGTCTGCACGGCCTCTGGGTCGACATCGGAAGAATATCTAAAGAAGCACGGAGTGGAACCTAAGAAGGAGGAGTCGTACAAGGACTGCTGGGATAGGGATTCCGTCAAAGTTGTGATCACGGATGACATCATCCTTGCCGGTCTCAACGAGGATGAAGACTTTTCTTATTTGACCCCGAAGGTCAAAGGGCGCGTCGTTCCCCTGCGGGGTACGGCTGAAAAATATGGCATAGGGATTCGTGCGGGCGATCCAATCTTTAATTATCTGGCGTGTCAGGTGATCCAAAAAGGCTGGAAATCGAGCGTGGATAAAAATCTCGAAAAGATGGCGACCCGGCAGCTGGGGAAATGGTGGACGCCGCCCATTGTGGACTTCCCGGAGTGCAGCCGACTGGAAGTGTGGAAATACAAGCTGCTTCATGTGCTTTGACTCCGATTCGTCAACGGCGACATCGAGCCTCTCCCGGTAAGCGCCCGTCATTCGCTGTGATCGCGATGCATACGCTGTGGGCTGTGCGGCCCTCGGTGGGCGGATACATCGCGAGCGGGCGCACGCCCCGCGAGACCGAGCTCGGCCAGCCCTTCACCCGCTTTGCGACGGTGGCCTGACCGGAAACGTGCATACGCCCCCGCCGGAGGCATGGAGTCCGGCGGGGGCGTACGAGGGGTGAGCCCGGGTCGGGGCCGGTCGGTGGGGCCGGGGCGTCAGCAGCTCTGCCAGAGTCGGGTCATGACGCGGACGCCGAAGCGCAGGCCCTCCAGCGGTACGCGTTCGTCCACGCCGTGGAAGAGGCGGCCGTAGTCCAGGTCGTGCGGGAGCTTGAGGCCCTTGAAGCCGAAGCAGCGGATGCCGAGGTGGGTGAAGGCCTTGGCGTCGGTGCCGCCCGGGTTGCAGTACGGGACGGGGTGGCCGTCCGGGTCCTCGGCGCGTACGGCCTCGCACATGGCGTCGACCAGCGGGCCGTCGAACGTGGTCTCCAGCGCGATGTCGTGGTTGACCCACTCGCGGGTCACCGAGGGGAGCAGGAGCTTGTCGATGGTGTCGATCAGCTCCTGTTCGTGGCCGGGGAGGAAACGGCCGTCCACCCGGGCGGTCGCCTTTCCGGGGATGACGTTGGTCTGGTATCCGGCGTTGAACATGGTGGGGTTCGCGGAGTTGCGGAGCACCACCTGCATGAAGTCGGAGACCGGGCCCAGCTTCGCGAGGCTGCCCTCGATGTCGTTCTCGTCGAACTCGACACCGTAGAGGCGGGCCGCCTCCTCCAGCAGTGCGCGGACCGGCTCGATCAGCCGGATCGGGAAGGTCTCGCGGCCGATCCGGGTGAGCGACTCCGCGAGGTCGGTGACCGCGTTCTCGTCGTTGGGGGACGAGCCGTGGCCGGCCCGGCCGGTCGCGGTGAGCTCCATCCAGGCCATGCCGCGCTGGGCGTTCTCGATCGGGTAGAGGCGGCGGGTGTCGTCGATGGCGAAGGAGAAACCGCCGCCCTCCCCGATCGCCTCGGTGACCCCGGCGAACAGTTCCGGGCGGTGCTCGACCAGCCAGTGGGCGCCGAACTTGCCGCCCGCCTCCTCGTCGGCGAGGAAGGCCAGGACCAGATCGCGCGACGGCCTGGTGCCGGTGCGGGCGAAGTGACGGGCGGTGGCCAGCATGACGGCCACCGTGTCCTTCATGTCGATCGCGCCGCGGCCCCAGAGGTAGCCGTCGCGGATCTCGCCGGAGAACGGCGGGACCTGCCACTCGGAGGCGTCGGCCGGGACCACGTCCAGGTGGCCGTGGACCAGGAGGGCGCCGCGCTCCGGGTCGGCGCCCGCGATCCGGGCGATGACACTGGCGCGGCCCGGGGCGGACTCGACCAGCTCGGACTCGATGCCCACCTCGGCCAGCCGGCCCACCACCCAGTCGGCGCTCGCGCGCTCGTTGCTGGTGGGGTTGGAGGTGTCGAACCTGATCAGCTCGGCGCAGAGTTCGACGACCTCGTCCTGGGCCTCGGCCGAGGCCGGGACGAGCGGGGCGGTGGGGTCGGGGGTGGTCATGCTGCTCCCACAGGGGTTGTCGCGGGGGCGGCGGGGGCGGCGGTGTCGTCCTCGTCGTCCAGGGTGGAGGTGCCGTACGGCTTCACCCAGCCCAGCAGTCCGAGGACGCTGTACAGGATGAAGGCGGTGGCCAGCGAGTTCAGGGCCGGGATGCCGCCGTCGTAGAACTTGCCGACGCAGAACGCCGCGATCCAGATGACGATGGACATCGGGACCCAGGTGGGCGAGGTCTTCGGCAGGGTCTCGGACTCGCGGGTCTCGTCCAGCGGCTTGCGCATCTTCTTCACGACCCAGTACTCGGCCACGATGATGCCGCCGATCGGCGGGATCGCGACGCCGAGGATGGAGAGGAACTCGGTGAAGTGGGTCATGATCCCGACCGCGGACAGGACCGTGCCCGCGATGCCGAGGACGATCGTGACCGCGCCGCGGTGGATCCGCTTGCCGAAGACGACCTGGAAGAAGTTGACGACGCCGAGCGAGGAGCCGTACAGGTTCCAGTCGTTGATCTTCGCGGTGGACATCAGGACCACGATGACGCCGAAGGCGCCGGAGGTGGAGAGCACGATGTGCGAGACCTCGTTGCTCTTGACCAGGTGGCCCAGGAGCACACCGGTCAGGCCGACGATGTACTCGGAGAGGATCATCGACGAGGCGCTCTGCAGGAAGACGTGCGAGCCCTTGCGGTTGTACCGGGTCATCTCCGGGGACACGATCGCGCCGGTCATGTAGCCGCCCGCGATGGCGGTGGCGGCGACGGCCAGCGGGATGGTCTGGCCGGGCGGCGGCGAGTGGATCAGCTCGCTGAGCGAGTGGTCCTTCAGCGTCGAGACGATCGACCAGGCGACCATCGCGAAGAACAGCGGGGTCACGATCTTGGCGAAGACGGCCATGTACTTGAAGCCGAAGATCACCAGCGCGGTGATGGCGATACCGGCCAGCACGCACCACATCCAGGACGGGCCGCCGACCAGCGCCGAGACGCTGTTTCCGAAGATCGTGTTCTGGACGCCGAACCAGCCGACCAGGCTGACCGCGATCACGAAGCTGACCAGTGCCGAGCCGTTGCGGCCGAAGCCGACCCAGCGGGTCAGCATCGGCGTCGCCAGGCCCTCGCGCATACCGGCCAGGCCGATCGCGAAGATCACGATCTCCAGGATCACCGCGCCGAGCGTGAAGGCGAGGAAGGCGTCCCCGAAGGTCATGCCGACACCGATGGTGGCGCCGAGGGTGAACTGCGAGATCGAGCCGGACTGGGCCAGCCACTGGAGCAGCATCGACCAGAAGCCGAACCGCTTGTCGCGCGGGACGCGCGAGAGCGCGTAGTCGTCGCTGCCGATGGCCTTGGTCTCGGGGGCCACGGTCTCGGCCTGCGGGGTGGCTGCCATCAGGACTCCTGGGGTGTGCGGCCGAGGGTCTGGAGGTGAGCCAGCGACCCGTAACGGCTGACGAGGTTGTCGAACTCCACCGCGTCGTGGAAGTCCAGTTGTCCGCTGCCGTAGGCCTTGGCGACCTCCACGGCGTAGCGGGCGGCGGAAGCGATGTCCGTCTCGTGGCTCGCGCCCGTACCGCAGCCCGGCACCGCGGCGGCCGAGGTGATGGCCAGACCGACGACCGGGGCGGCCGTCGCGGTGGCGGGCTGAAGGATCGAATTGATGTGGTGTGCCCCATTACCGTACGGGGTGATGTCCTGTGTGGTCACGGGGTACGTGACCAACGGCTCACCGGTCACCACGGCCAGCAGCTCGCCGAGCTGCTCGCTGACCCGGAGCACCCAGCCCTCCTTGACGGTGGGCGAGAGGGCGAGGCCCTTGTGGTTGATGATCCGGTTGCCCTTGGTGGTGTCGATGGAGAGCACGGCCTCCATCTCGTCGGCCACCTCGTGGCGGTTCATGGTGGCGATGTCCACGGGCGAGCCCATGAACGGCACCGGGTCGTGCGGCTCGGTCGGCGCGTTCGGGCAGATGTGGGTGGCGACGATCACATCGCCGGGCAGTACGTCGCCGCGGCGGCGCATGTCGAGCAGCTTGGCGGCGGTGGCGATCGCCGAGACCGCGCCGTCGGCGTCGGAGACCAGACCGGTCACCTCGGGCCGGGCGCCGATGCCGCCGAGCCGGCCCACCACGCCCAGCGTGCGGGCGTCGCCCCCGGACGTACGCCCTCGGGCGCCCGGGATGCGGACCATCACGAAGTCCGTCGAGCCCTGCTCGCCGATGACCGTGGTGACCTTCGCGGACGAGCCCTCGGTCCCGCTCACGGAGTCGAGGTACTCGACGACCGCCTTGCCATTGACCTGGGGATCGTCCAGCAGATCGACGATGTCCAGCACGTACTTCAACATGGGGGGGCCTTTCTCGCTCATCCGGGCACCCGGGCCGACGCTCGACGGGGGGAAGCGCGGGGCGGGGTGCTGAGGCCACATTCGGGATCGGATAGCGTTGAACGCAACTGTTTCCCGTTATTTGCAATTCAGGTCTGAATGGTGAGATGACGATGACGGACTTCGATCTGGACCGGCGCACCCCCGCCGGAGCCCTGCAAACCGTCGACCGGGCGCTCCTGGTGCTGCTCGCCTTCGAGCGGACCCGGCCCGACTGGGGCGTCACCGAGGTCGCCGAGGAGTTCGGCTGGGACACCTCGGTGGCCCAGCGGCTGCTCGCCACCCTCGCCGGGCGCGGCTTCCTGGTCTCCGACCCGGTCACCCGCCGCTACCGCATCGGCCCCGCCGTGCTGCGCCTGGGCCGGCTCTGGGAGCGCTCCGGGTCGCTGGAGCTGCTGGCCGGACCGGTGCTGGAGGAACTGCGCCGGGTCACCGGCGACACCGTCCTGTTCTGCCTGCCGGACAGCTTCCACATGCGGTGCGTCGCCGCGGAGGAGGGGGAGGCCGGGCCGCTGCGCTACTACCCGCTGGTCGGCGAGCTCTACCCGGCGCACGCCGGGGCGACCAGCAAGTCGTACTACGCGTATCTGCCCGACGAACAGCGCCACCGGCTCTTCCGGGGCCGCCCGATGGCCCGCTTCACCGACCGGACGGTCACCGACCCGGACCGGCTGGAGGAGGAGTTCCTCAGGGTCCGAGCCCAGGGGTACGCGTTCACGGTCGGCGAGTACGACACCGGCATCGCGACCGTCGCCGTACCGGTCTTCCTGGGGCGCGAGCCGTACGGCAGCCTCAGCCTGGGCGGCGCCGAAGAGCTTTTCCGGGAGGCGCCGGACGACCGGCTCGACGCACTGCGCCACGCGGCCCAGCTGCTGGAGCGGCGGCTCACCCACCCTCCGCAGCGCCCGAAGCCCCGCACCCGTCGCCCCCGTACCGCCTGACGATCCGGAAGAGAACGACGATCCGGAAGAGAACGAAGAGGAACCCCATGAATCTGCTGCTGCTCTCCAACTCCACCCAGCACGGCCGCGGTTATCTGGAACACGCCATCGACACCGTGACCGCGTTCCTGCCCTCCGGCGCCCGGCTGGCCTTCGTGCCCTACGCCCTCGCCGACTACACCGCCTACACCGCACGCGTCCGCGAGGCCCTGGAACCCCGCGGCATCACCGTCCGCGGGGTCCACGAGAACGCCGACCCGGTCGCCGGACTCGCCGCGTCCGACGCCGTGTTCATCGGCGGTGGCAACTCCTTCCGGCTGCTGAGCGCCCTGTACCGGACCGGTCTGCGGGACGCCGTGACCGAGGCGGTACGGGGCGGGCTGCCGTACATGGGGGCCAGCGCCGGGACGAACATGGCGGCGCCCACCCTGCGCACCACCAACGACATGCCCATCGTGCAGCCGCCGTCCTTCGAGACGCTCGGCCTCGTCCCGTTCCAGATCAACCCGCACTATCTGGACCCGGACCCGGCCAGCACCCACAAGGGCGAGACCCGCGAGGAGCGGCTCACCGAATTCCTGGAGGAGAACGACGTACCGGTGCTCGGCCTGCGCGAGGGATCGTGGCTGCGGGTCGAGGGACGCCGGGCCCGGGTGCAGGGCGCCCGCCCCGCCCGGCTGTTCACCCGCGGCGCGCAGCCGCAGGAGCTCCCGGCGGGGTCGGACGTCTCTCATCTGCTCACGACGACACCGCGGTTCGACGCTCCGGTGCGCTGACCGCCAGCACCAGATCCGTGTCGACCGGCAGACCGTCGCCCGGGTACGCGGCCGGGCGGGCGCTCGGCGCGTACCCGGTGGCCGACCCCGCCAGCACGAAGCTGCCGCCGTGCGGGGCGGCCAGCGCGTAGCGGCCGTCCCCGTCCGCCACGGTGAGACCGGCCTGCCGGCCCCGGTGGTCGATCAGCGTGACATTGGCGCGGGCCACCGGGGCGCCGTCGGCGTCCAGTACCCGGCCGCGGAAGCCGCCCGAGCCGGCGACCGGGCGGGAGGCGGTGGGCGCCGGGGCGTCCTCGTCGCTGCTCGCCAGCAGCGCCGGGCGCATCGACTCGCGCTGCGACGGCAGGAACGAGGCCAGCACCAGCCCGATCAGCACCGCACCCGTCGCGATCAGGAACGAGATGCGGAACCCCTCCATCGAGGGCAGCGCGGCCCCGCCGACGTGGACCGAGGTGTTCGCCAGCACCATGCCGATCACGGCGCTCGACACCGACGTGCCGATCGACCGCATCAGGGTGTTCAGACCGTTGGCCGCACCCGTCTCGGACGGGTCGACGGCCCCGATGATCAGTGCGGGCAGCGAGGAGTACGCGAGCCCGATGCCGGCCCCGAGCACCACCGCGATCACCACGGTCTGCCAGGCGGCGCTCATCAGCCCCTGCCCCGCCCCGTAACCGACCGCGATGACCAGCATGCCGAGCATCAGCGAGACCTTGGGGCCCCGGCGGGCGGACAGCCGGGCGTACAGCGGGGCGACGAACATCATCGTCAGGCCGAGCGGCGCCACGCACAGCCCGGCGACCACCATCGACTGCCCGAGGCCGTACCCCGTGGACGTGGGCAGCTGGAGCAGCTGCGGCAGGACCAGCGAGACGGCGTAGAAGGCGACCCCGACCATGATCGAGGCGAGGTTGGTGAGCAGCACCTCGCGCCGGGCCGTGGTCCGCAGATCGACCAGCGGGGCCGGGCTGCGCAGCTCGAACAGACCCCACAGCACGAGGATCACCAGCGAGGCGCCGATCAGCCCGAGGGTGCTGCCCGAGGTCCAGCCCCAGTCACTGCCCTTGGTGATGGGCAGCAGCAGGCAGACCAGCCCGAGCGACAGGCCCAGCGCGCCGACGAGGTCGAACCGGCCGGGCGCGCGCAGCGCGGGCTCCGGCACGGCCACGACCGTGAGCGCCATCGCCAGCACGCCCAGACCGGCCGCGCCGAGGAACAGGGTGTGCCAGTCGAAGTGCTGGGCGATCAGCGCGGCGGCGGGCAGCGCCAGGCCGCCGCCGACCCCGATCGAGGAGCTCATCAGCGCCATCGCCGAGCCGAGCCGCTCGCGCGGCAGCTCGTCGCGCATGATGCCGATGCCCAGCGGGATGGCGCCCATGGCGAAGCCCTGGAGCGCGCGGCCCACGATCATGACCACGAGATCGTCGGTGGAGGCGCATATCAATGAGCCGATCACCATCACGGCGAGGCTGGCGAGCAGCATCTTCCGCTTGCCGTAGAGGTCGCCGAGCCGCCCCATGATCGGGGTGGCGACGGCACCCGCGAGCAGCGTCGCGGTCATCACCCAGGTGGCGTTCGACGGGTCGGTGTGCAGCAGGGCGGGCAGGTCCTTGATGACGGGGACGAGCAGGGTCTGCATCACCGCGACGGTGATACCCGCGAAGGCGAGCACGGGGACGACCCCGCCGCCGCCCGCCTTGCGCGGCCGCGGATCCGGGAGTTCCCCGGCGTGCTGTTCGTTCGTCGTCTGTGGCATACGTGCGGCCTCCGGGCGGCGTGATCGAGGGTCTGAAGAGGCGTGCGGGCGGTGCGGGCGGGCAGCGCCCGCACCGCCAAGTGTGTGCAGCGTGAAACCTTCCAGCTGCCCGCGGTATTCCGGTGAACGCGCCGCGAACGGGGCACGACGGCGCACTCGGACCGAGGCGCGCGAAGATCCGCCCGTCATCTGACCTTCCGTCAGAATGGAACGTGTTCTACTCTTGCGCCGTTCCAGTGGCTGCGACCGGCGAGGATCCGCATGGGCATCGGAATCACCGAAGAACACAGGGAGTTGGCGCAGGCCGTACGGGGCTGGCTGGCGCGCGCCGTCCCGCCGAAGGAGATCCGCGCACTCCTGGACGCGGATGACTCGACTGCCCCCGGCGTGCGCCCCGGGTACTGGGACGGGCTCGCCGAACAGGGCCTGCTCGCCATCCATCTGCCCGAGGAACACGGGGGCGGGGGCGGCCGGCTCCTCGATCTGGCCGTGGTCCTCGAAGAGGCCGGCCGGGCCCCGCTGCCCGGCCCGTACCTGCCGAGCGTCCTGGCCTCCGCCGTACTGCACACGGCGGGGCCGGACGGCCTGGTGCGCGACCTCGCGGCCGGTACGCGGATCGGCGCGGTGGCCCTCGGCCCCGGCACCCTCACCGCCGTCGAGCACGAGGACGGCCATCTGCTCGACGGCACGGCGCCGCCCGTCCTCTCCGGCGCCGAGGCCGACCTGCTGCTCCTGACCGCCGAATCGGCCACCGGCACCCTCTGGTTCGCCGTCGACTCCGCCACCGCGGGGCTGACCGCCCGCCCGCACCGCGGCGCCGACCCGACCCGGCCCACCGCCGAGGTCCGCGCCGAGGGCGTACTCGTCCCCGCCGGCCGCCTCGTACGGACCGACACCACCCGCGTCCGCGACCTCGCCGCCGTCCTCCTCGCCGCGGAGGCCTGCGGAACGGCCGCCAGGGCGCTGCACACCGCCGCCGAACACGCCAAGGTCCGCGAACAGTTCGGCCGCCCCATCGGGCAGTTCCAGGGCGTCAAGCACCTCTGCGCCGACATGCTGGTACGGGTCGAGCGGGCCCGTGCGCTGGTGTGGGACGCGGCCCGCGCCGCCGACGAGGAGACGGACCCGGACGTACGGTCCATGGTCGCCGCCCTCGCCGCCTCGGACGCACTCGACGCCGCGTACGGCTGCGCCAAGGACTGCGTCCAGATCCTCGGCGGCATCGGCTTCACCTGGGAGCACGACGCCCATCTGTATCTGCGCCGGGCCCTGGTGGCACGCCAGCTGCTGGGGACCGGCGACGGCCACCGGCTGCGGGCCGTCCGGCTGGCCGAGGGCGGGGCCCGCCGCTCGCTCGCCCTCGAACTCCCCGCCGGGGCCGACGCCCACCGGGCCGGAGCCCGCGAGGCCGTCGCCGCCGCCCGCGGCCTCGCCCCGAAGGAGGCCCGCCGCGCCCTCGCGCCGACCGGCTACGCCGCCCCCTACCTCCCGGCCCCCTACGGCCTGGGCGCCGGCCCCGTACAACAGCTGGTCATACAGCAGGAGTTGAGGGAACAAGGGGTGAAGCTGAGCGACCTGGGGATCGCCACCTGGGTGGTGCCCTCGCTCCTCGCCCACGGCACGCCGCAGCAGCAGGAGCGCTATCTGCTGCCCACCCTGCGCGGCGAACTCCTGTGGTGCCAGCTGTTCTCCGAGCCCGACGCGGGATCCGACCTCGCCTCGCTCCGCACGAAGGCGGAACGGACCGACGAGGGCTGGCGGATCAACGGACAGAAGGTGTGGACGAGCGCCGCCCAGTGGGCCGACCACGGGATCCTGCTCGCCCGGACCGACCCGGACGCCCCCAAGCACCAGGGCATCGGCTACTTCCTCGTCGACATGAAGAACACCCCGGGCATCGACATCCGGCCGCTGAAGGAGATCACCGGCGACGCCCTCTTCAACGAGGTGTACTTCGACGACGTCCTGCTGCCCGCCGACGCCGTCGTCGGCGAGCCCGACGGCGGCTGGAAGGTCGCCCGCAACACCCTGGGCAACGAACGCGTCCACATGGCCGACCAGATGACCTTCGACACCGGCCTGGAGGCGCTGATCGCCCGCTCCGGCGAACTCGACGGCGCCTGCCGGGCCCGAATCGGAGCGCTCGCCGCCGAGGCGCACGCGCTGGGCTGCATCGGGCTGCGCACCACGATGCAGCAGGTCTCCGGGCTCGAACCCGGCGCGGGCGCCTCCGTCCGCAAGCTCGTCCAGACCACCCACCAGCAGAAGGTCGCCGAACTCGCCCTCGAACTCCTCGGCCCGGCGGGCGCGGCCGGCGAGGGGCCGGCGGAGCGAGCCCTGCACGGCTTCCTGATGTCCCGCTGCCTGACCATCGCGGGCGGCACCACCCAGGTTCAGCTCAATGTCGTCGCCGAGCGCATCCTCGGCCTCCCGCGCGATTGAAGGGACCTCCCATGAAGCCCGTACAGCACGCGAAGCCCATGAAGCTCATGAAGGCGTACGTCGTCGGCGTCGGCATGACGAAGTTCGAGAAGCCCGAGACCCGTGACTGGCAGTACTGGGACATGGCGGAGGAGGCGGGCACGGCGGCGCTCGACGACGCCGGGATCGCGTACGAACAGATCCAGCAGGCCGCCGTCGGCTACTGCTTCCAGCCGTCCACCGCCGGCCAGCGCGCCGTCTACGAGCTCGGCCTGACCGGTGTGCCCGTCTACAACGTCAACAACAACTGCGCCACCGGCTCCACCGCGCTGATGATGGCCCGGCAGTTCGTCGAGGGCGGCGGCAGCGACTGCGTACTCGCGCTCGGCTTCGAGAAGATGACGCGCGGCGCGCTCGGCGGCGGAGGCGCGGACGGCGGCGCCGCCGACTTCAGGACGTCACCCGTCGCCCGGCACTACGGGATCATGGCCGCCGCCCACGGCTTCGAGATGAGCCCGCCCACCGCCCAGATCTTCGGCAACGCGGCCCGTGAGCACATGGAGCGGTACGGGACGACCGAGGCGCAGCTCGCGGCGGTCGGCGCCAAGAACCACCGGCACTCGGTGAACAATCCGTACGCCCAGTTCCAGGACCCTTACACGGTCGAGGAGATACTCGCCGCGAAGACCATCCACCGCCCGCTGACCAAGCTCCAGTGCTCACCCACCTCCGACGGCGCGGCCGCCGCCGTCGTGGTGTCGGAACGCTTCGTCGAGAGCCACGGCCTGGGCGACCGCGCGGTCGAGATCGTCGCCCAGGCCATGACCACCGACACCGGCGACTCCTTCGCCTCGGGGACCTGCATCGACGCCGTGGGCCGGCCGATGTCGCAGGCCGCCGCCCACCAGGTCTACGAGGCGTCGGGGCTCTCCGCCGCCGACCTTGACGTCATCGAGCTGCACGACTGCTTCTCCATCAACGAACTCCTCACTTACGAGGCACTCGGGCTGTGCGGCGAGGGCGAGTCCGGGAAACTCGTCGAGTCCGGCGCCACCACGTACGGCGGCCGCTGGGTGGTCAACCCGTCCGGCGGGCTGATCTCCAAGGGCCACCCGCTCGGCGCCACCGGAATCGCCCAGGCCGCCGAACTGACCTGGCAGCTCAGGGGCGAGGCGGGGCCCAGGCAGGTGCCGGACGCCCGGGTCGGCCTGAGCCACAACATCGGGCTCGGCGGGGCGGCGGTGGTGACGCTGCTGCGCCGCTGAGGAACGGGCCCGGGCGGGCGCCCGGGCGGGGCCCGCCCAGGAGCGGGGCAACTCGCGTCCCGGGCGGACGAGTTCCGGGCGGCCCGGGGCAACGATCCGGCACTGAGCTGTCACCGAGCCGTCGAAGAGGCGCCGGGCGCGGCATCGGCCGGTGCCCCGGGTGTCGCGTCGCCCCCCGGACGGGGCCTACAGCCACCCCTGCTGCCGTGCCGCCCGCACCGCTTCCATGCGGTTGCGTGTGCCCGTCTTGCCGATCGCCGACGAGAGATAGTTCCGTACCGTCGACTCGGACAGATGCAGCTTCGCCGCGATGTCGGCGACCGTGGCCCCGTCCACCGAGGCGTTCAGCGCATCCCGCTCCCGCGCGGTCAGCGGGCTGGGCCCGGCACTGAGCGCGGCGGCGGCCAGCGCCGGGTCGATCACCGTCTCACCGCCCAGCACCCGGCGGACCGCGTCGGCCAGCTCCTCGACCGGACCGTCCTTGACCAGGAACCCCGAGGCCCCGGCCTCCATCGCCCGGCGCAGATAGCCGGGGCGGCCGAAGGTGGTGAGGATCAGCACCCGGCAGTCCGGCACCTGCTCACGCAGATCGGCGGCGGCGTCCAGCCCACTGCGGCCCGGGAGTTCGATGTCCAGCAGCGCCACATCGGGCCGGGACAGCAGTGCCGCGTCCACGATCTCGTCCCCGGCGGCCACCTGCGCCACGACCTCGATGTCCGGCTCAAGACCGAGCAGCAGAGCGAGCGCCCCGCGCATCATGCCCTGGTCCTCGGCGAGCAGGACGCGCACGGACTTGGCGGGGCGGTGCTCCTGCGGCATCTCGTTCACGGGAAACAGACTAGGGCGCGCGGTGCACTGCCCGGAGTCCTGCCCGCCGTGCTACGCGTTCTCCCAGCACTCCCGGGCGATCGACGACCGGATGGCGGCCAGTTCCAGACCGATCGTCCGGGCCTCGGCGCCGGGCAAGGGCCGGGGACAGACCCTGCCCCCGGCCCTTGCCCTTGCCCGCTCATGAACCCGGCATCACGCCCCCCGCTTTCAGACCCCGGCATCACACCCCCCGCATCCGGACCCCGGCATCCGGACCGGCGGGTCGTCCTCCATCGTCCCGGTCTCCTCGTCCGCCGGGCCCGGACCGTCCATCGGCAGCTCCGCCGTGACCACGAAGCCGCGCCCCGGCGCCGGGCCCGCCCGGAGGCTGCCTCCCGACGCGGCCAGGCGCTCGGTGAGTCCGGTCAGCCCGGTGCCCCCGATGCCGGGTGTGGCCGGGGCGTCCCGACCGGGGCCGCTGCCGTCGTCGGTGACCGTCAGCCGGACCCGTTCGGCCGTGCCGTCGAGCACGAACGAGCAGGTGGTCGCGTGGGAGTGGCGTACGACATTGGTGACGGCCTCCCGTACCACCCAGCCCAGCAGGGCCTCCGTCTGCGGGGCGAGCGGTGGGCCCGAGCGGCGGAGCACCGGCTCGATCCCGGCGGCGGTCAGCGCCGAGCGGGCCCGGTCCAGTTCGGTGGCCAGGCTGCCCTCCCGGTAGCCGGTGACCGCCTCACGGATCTCGGTGAGGGCCTGCCGGCCGACGGACTCGATGTCGGCGACCTGGGTGAGCGCCGCGTCCATGTCGCGGGGCGCGAGCCGGCGGGCGGCCTCCGACTTGACCACGATCACGGAGAGCGTGTGGCCCAGCAGATCGTGCAGATCGCGGGAGAAGCGCAGCCGCTCCTTCTCGACGGCGGTGCGGGCCAGCTCCTGCCGGGTGGCGCGCAGTTCCATCACGGTCTCCGCGAGGGTGAGGATCGCGGCGGTCACCGCGCCCGAGATGAAGGTGCCGTAACCGATCGTCCACGGGTCCGAGGCGCCGTGGCCGCGCCATACCGCCACGGTGGTGGCGACCGCGGCGAGGACGAACACGCCGACCGCCAGTCGCCGTCTGCGCAGGATGGCGCCGCAGGCCAGCGAGAGCAGCGGGAAGAACAGCAGCCAGCTCCCGCCGTAGCCGATCGCCAGCGCCAGGGTGACGGCGGTCATCGCGGCGAGCAGCCAGTACGACACCGGGCTCTCCCGCTTCCTCCGGTCGAAGCCGCGGAACACCACCGAGACGTAGAGGGAGTTGAAGGCGAGCAGCCCGAGACCGCCGAGCCAGGGGTTGGCCGCCTCGCCCTGGAAGAGATTGGAGAAGGAGCCCAGGCCCATCAGCAGCCAGGGCAGCAGGGCGTACGGGCCGGGCGGGCCGGGGCGCCGCTCGTCGTCCCCCTTGCGCCGGCGGCGCCACCGGCCCGGCCGCCCGCTCCCGGGCGTACCCGTTCGGTTCCTGGCCATGTCCACTCCTGTCACACGGTCCTCGCGGACCGACGGTACGAGATCACGGCGTACGTACCGAACAGCAGGAGCCATCCGCACAGCACCGCGATGGTGCCGGCGCCGGGCGCGTGGCCCTCGGTGGTGGCCCAGCCCAGGTCGGCGAAGCGGTTGGCCGGGGTGAACCTGCCGATGGAGCGCAGCCACCCGGGCAGCAGCTCCAGCGGGAACCACAGCCCGCCGACGATCCCGAAGCCCATCAGACAGGCCACATTGACCACCCCGGTGCCCTGCGGGGTGAGCCGGTAGCCGTTGCCGAGGCCGAGCATGGTGAACGGCAGCGCGCCGATCCACAGCAGCAGCGCCAGGGCGATCCACTGCCAGGCGTCCAGCCGCACCCCGTTGAGCAGCCCGCCGGCCAGCAGCACCGTCAGGATCGTCGGCAGCACCGTCACCGAGCCGCTGATCGCGCGGCCCACGACCGCCTGCGAGGGGGCGAGCGGAGTGACCCGCAGCTGCTCCAGCCAGCCGAGCGTCTTGTCGGAGGCGACCCCCGTGCCGATCGACATGGCGGAGCCCAGCGCCCCGTACGCGGCCATGCCGACCATCGAGGCGGTCTTCCAGCCGTCGACGTCGTTGCCGCCGCCGATGTTGGTGAAGAGCAGGTACATCATCACCGGCATCCCGGTCCCGAAGATCAGGAAGGAGCCGTCCCGCAGGGTCCGGCGGATTTCGAGCACGATGTAGCGGAACATCAGACGGTCTCCCTCTCGGAATCGGACACGGGTGCCGCGGTGGGTGCGGTGAGGGAGAGGAACGCGTCCTCCAGCGTGGCCCGGGAGACCTGGAGGCCGCGGATCGCGTCCAGCCGGGCCAGCTCCCGGACGGTGGCGTCCGAGTCGTCGGTGTGCAGCAGCGCCCGGTCCCCGGACACCTCCACGGTGACCACGCCGGGCAGCCGCTCCAGGCCCTCGGTCGGGCCGCCCGCCAGGTCGAAGGAGACGAGGCCGCGGCCGGCCGAGCCGCGGATCACGTCGCCGGTGCCGTTCGCGACGATCCGGCCCCGGTCGATGACGACGATCCGGTCGGCGTTCTCGTCGGCCTCCTCCAGATAGTGGGTGGAGAACAGGACGGTGTTGCCGCGCCGGGCGTAGGCCCGCATCGAGTCCCAGAACGTGCGGCGGGCCTCCACGTCCAGGGCGGCGGTCGGCTCGTCCAGGACGATCAGCTCCGGATTGCCGGCCAGCGCCACGGCGAAGCGGACGCGCTGGGTCTGGCCGCCGGAGAGCTTGTCGACGCGCCGGTTCGCGTAGTCGCTCACCCCCGCCAGCGCGAGCGCCTCGGAGACCGGCATCGGCTTCGGATACGTCGAGGCGACGAAGTCGACCAGCTCGCGGACGGTGACCCGCTGGATGGGCCGCCCGTCCTGGAGCATGGCGCCGACCAGACCGTCCCGTACCGCGTGCTCCGCGGTCCGGTCCAGCACCCGCACCGTGCCCGAGTCCGGCTGGTCGAGGCCGAGCAGCAGCCGGACGGTGCTGGACTTGCCCGCGCCGTTGCGGCCGAGCAGGGCGACGGTCTCGCCGCGGCCGATGGACAGATCGATCCCGTCCACGGCCCGTACGCTGTGCCCCGCCCGGCCGAAGGTCTTGACCACCCCGGTGAGTTCCACCGCGGCTCCGCTCCCCGTTGTCTGTTTCATGGACATGACGTTACGGAGACCGCCCGGACCCCGGCAGGTGGGTGTGTACGGACTTCGCCATGACATATGTCATGGCCGGGCCGCCGGTCACCGGATGGATCTGACGAGGCGTCAGCAGCGGTCTTCACAACTGCTGGGTGCTGCGTTATACATGGGTTCATCGGCTAGAACGCGTTCTAGAACGGGCGTGGTGGCCGGTCCCGCGCGACCTCGGTGCGGCCGACGGTGCGGACGGCCGCGCCGAGGTCTTCCCACCATCAAGGAGCAGCTCTCCCATGCCCATTGATGCCGAAAAGGCTCTCGCCGCCGAACCCCGCTCCACCCGGATCAGCTGGGGCCACAAGGACGTCCAGCTCTACCACCTCGGGATCGGCGCCGGCTTCGACCCCGACCGGGCCGATGCCGCGACCCACCCCGACGAGCTGCGCTACACACTGGAGTCCCGGCTCCAGGTGCTGCCCTCCTTCGCCACCGTCGCGGGCGCCGGCACGGGCGTCGTCGGCGGACTCTCCTCGCCCGGGATCGACATCGACCTCGCCGCCGTCCTGCACGGCGGGCAGAGCGTACGGGTGCACCGGCCGATCCCGGTGAGCGGCAGAGCCGTACAGACCTCGAAGGTCGCCGCGGTGTACGACAAGGGCAAGGCGGCCGTGCTGGTGCTGCGCACCGAGGCCGCCGACGAGGAGGGCCCGCTGTGGACCAACGACGCCCAGATCTACGTCCGGGGCGAGGGCGGCTTCGGCGGTGAACGCGGACCCTCCGAACGGTCCGCCCACCCCGCGGTCGCCCCGGACCACATCGTGCGGCGGCCCGTCCGCCCGGACCAGGCACTGCTCTACCGCCTCTCCGGGGACTGGAACCCGCTGCACGCCGACCCCGAGTTCGCCGCGCTGGCCGGCTTCGACCGGCCGATCCTGCACGGACTGTGCACCTACGGCATGACGCTCAAGGCCGTCACCGACACGGTCCTGGGCGGCGATGTGACCCGGATCCGTTCCTGCCGCACCCGCTTCACCGGGATCGTCTTCCCCGGCGAGACCCTCCGCATCGAGATGTGGACCGCCGGGAACCAGGTACGGGTCGAGGTGAAGGCCGTGGAGCGGGACAACGCACCCGTCCTCGGCGACACCTTCGTCGAACACTCCTGAACCGCCCCGGACCGACCCCAAGAGGTCCGCGGGCCCACGTTCCACCCGCCCATGAGGGGAGCCGCACCATGCGCGCAGCCGTACTGCACGAGATAGGCCAGGACAAACTCGAAGTACTCGACGACGTCGAGGCGGTGGGCTTCGGCCCCGGCAAGGTCAGGCTCCGCATCCGGGCCACCGGACTGTGCCACTCCGATGTCTCCGCGATGAGCGGGGTGCTGCCGCAGCCCGCCCCGTTCATCCCGGGCCACGAGGGCGCCGGCGAGGTCATGGACGTCGGCGACGGCGTCACCGGACTGAGCGCCGGGGACCGGGTGCTGGTCTGCTGGCTGCCCGCCTGCGGGGCGTGCCCGTCCTGCAAGCGAGGCCAGACCCAGCTCTGCCTGGCCGGCTTCATGAACGCGGGCACCCCCAACTTCAAGCGCCCCGGGGGCGATGTGTTCGGCTTCGCGGGCACCGGCACCTTCACCGAGGAGGTCGTCGTCGGCGCGGGCTGCGCGGTGCCGATCCCCGACGACGTGCCGTTCGAGATCGCCGCGCTGATCGGCTGCGGGGTGACCACCGGGCTCGGCGCCGCCATCAACACCGCGAAGGTGGAGGCCGGTTCGTCGGTCGCCGTGATCGGCTGCGGCGGCGTCGGCATCTCCACCATCCAGGGCGCCAGGGTGCAGGGCGCCGCCCAGATCGTGGCCGTGGACCCGGTCGCCTCCCGGCGCGAGGCGGCGCTGCGGTTCGGCGCGACCGAGGCGGTGTCGCCCGACGAGTTCGCCGACGCCAAGCAGCGGGTCACCGCGGGCGAGGGCTTCGACTACGTCTTCGAGGTCGTCGGCAAGTCGGCCACCGCCCGCACCGCGTACGAGAACACCCGGCGCGGCGGCACCCTGTGCATCGTCGGCGCGGGCGCGATGGACGACAACTTCCAGGTCAACATGTTCGAGCTGTTCTTCGACGAGAAGCGGATCCTGCCCTCCATGTACGGCGGAGGCGACGTGCTCCGCTCGTACGAACGGGCCATCGCGCTCTGGCGGGCCGGCCGGATCGACCTCGAATCGATGATCACCCACCGGGTGCGGCTCGACGGGATCAACGACGCGCTCGACCAGATGCGGACCGGTGAGTCGCTGCGCACCTGCGTCGAACTCTGACCACCGCCCGCCCCTCCCGAGAGGACTGGAGAGAATTCCGATGTCACTTCCCCTGTCACGTCCGCTGGACGGCATGTCCGCGATCGTCACCGGCGCCGGCCGCGGCCTCGGACGCGCCGAGGCGCTGGAACTGGCGGGGCTGGGCGCGGCCGTGGTCGTCAACGACTACGGGCAGCCGGGCCGCGACGGCTCCGGCGAGGCGTCCGCGACGCCCGCCGAGGAGGTCGCCGAGGAGATCCGGGCCGCGGGCGGCCGGGCCGTCGCGCACCTCGGCGACGTCTCCGACCACGAACAGGCCCGCGCCCTGGTGGAGCTGGCCGTCGACACCTACGGAAAGCTCGACATCCTGGTCAACAACGCGGGCATCCTGCGCGACCGGATGATCTTCTCGATGACCGAGGACGAGTGGGACTCGGTCATCAGGGTCCATCTCAAGGGTCACTTCAACACCACGCACTTCGCCGCCGCGCACTGGCGCACCCGCTCCAAGGAGTCCGGCGGGCCGGTGCACGGACGGATCGTCAACACCTCGTCGGAGGCGTTCCTGGCCGGTTCGGCGGGCCAGCCGAACTACGCGGCGGCCAAGGGCGGCATCGTCGGCCTCACCACCTCCACGGCCCTGGCCCTGGCCAGGTACGGCGTCACCGCCAACGTCATCTGCCCGAGGGCCCGCACCCGGATGACCGAGGACGTCTTCGCGGGCTTCCAGGAACCGTCGGACGGCCGGCTCGACGCGCTCGCTCCCGAGCATGTCGCGCCGCTGGTCGGCTATCTGGCCTCCCCGGCCGCCGCCAAGGTCAACGGGCAGCTGCTCGTGGTGCACGGCGGGATGGTCGCGATCGTCGAGCGCCCCAGGGTGGCGGCGAAGTTCGACTCCTCGAAGGAGACGTTCTCCTTCGACGAACTGGACGAGCTGATCTCGCCGTACTACGAGGACCGCCCGCCGAACGAGACCTTCGCCGCGGCCGAGGTGCTCGGCCTGAAGCGGGGCTGACCACCGCACCGGGAACGGGTGGGCCCCGGCTGCCGTCCGGCCGCCGGGGCCCACCCGTCCCTCGTCCGTATGTGTCCGCGCGGTCAGGCCGCCCGGCTGTCCCCCTCGGAGGGGCGGCGGTGGCGGCCGTGCGGCTGTGCAGACGTGTCGTCCATCGACTCACCCCCTCGGTGCTTTCCGTAGCCGTCGGCTTCGGCCCGGTCGGCGTCCTCCGGACGCATCTGGGTCGGGTCGGTTCGGGCTTCAGACATGATGGGAAGTCACCCCGTTGTGATCGCTTACATGTGTGTCCCAGGGCCGATCACGCCGGCCGCGCCCCGGCACGGTCACCGCCGGCGACCGTCGGACACGACTGCGCAGCCCGGACCCAGATTTTAACCAGGCACCATGCGCCCCGTGAGAGGCGCCTGCCCCAGTGGAACCGGCTTGCACACGGGTAGAGGCACGGCGCCGCCGGACGGTTGCATACCGCTTTCCGCTCCGCTTCCCGCGCCGTACCCCGACGACGGCCACGCCCCGGGTTCCTCGTCCGCCGGGGCCTCCAGCAGGGCCACGCCGCACGCCACGTTCCCATCGGCGTACGGGAGTCTGAGCACGCCGTCCCGGGTCCACACGCCGCGTCCGGCCTGCCACCCCGCGGGGGCGGCGCGTTGATGCAGCCGGCGTCCGGCCGGACGCCACACCCCGACCCAGCTGCCCGCCGGGCCGTCGATCCGCAGCGCCACCGCGCAGCTCTCCGGCATCAGCATCTGACCCGGCTGCACGGCGAACGGCGTCACCGCCACATCGGCCGGGCGCAGGCACTCCGGGAAGCGCACCGGCAGGCAGCTGCCGAGCACCCCCCACCCCAGCCGGTCGTGCCCCGGCGCGTCCGAGCGGATCAGCAGCAGCCCGCTGTCCGGGTCGGCGAGCAGCAGCCGGTCGTTGCTGTCCGGGGCGATCTGCAGCAGCGGCGTCACCTCGCCGCCCCGCTCCAGGTCCACGGCGACCGCCTTGACCGGGCCGCCGCCCGGCATTTCCCGGTCCAGGGCCAGCATCCGGCCCGCCCGGTCCAGCCAGACGCCGCCGGAGCAGCGCCCCGGGACCTCCGCGACCAGCTCGGGCCCGAAGGCGCCGCCCGCCACCAGCCAGACGGAGGTGGCGCGCGGACCGGCCGACAGCGCGTACGCGCTCACGCCGTCCGGCGACGGCGGCAGCAGGGTCAGCTCCGCGCATTCGACGGCGCCGAGCGGGAGTTCACCGGTCCCGGGACCGGTCGGATAGAGCAGCGACACCGCGTGCCGGTCCGCCACCCGGCGCCGGATCAGCACCCGCCCGTCGGCCAGCGGCAGTACCTCGGAGTCCGGCTCCTCCGGCTGGTCCAGGGGGAGCGGCACGGCGTACGGCTCGTGCCCGTCGAGCGTCCAGCGCTCCACGAACCACGCCTCGCCCGCCCCGCCGGCCCCGTCGGACGGATCCGCCGTCACCCTCGCGAGCGCGAGCCGGGCCGCGTACGAGCCGTCTGCGGAGAGCGTGAACGCGGGCGCCGCGACGGGAAGCGAGCCGGGCAGCGCGGCGAGAGACGTCCCCGGGGGCGCGCCGCCCGGCCCACCGGGGTCTTCCGGCGGGTCGTCCGGCGCGCTGTCCTCCAGGACCGTTTCTCCGGCTTTCCCGGCGCCCTCGGCGTCCGGGGAGGCCCCGGACGCCTCCGCGGTCTCGTTCTCGATGGCACAGGCAGTCATGGACTGGTCACCTCCGGCAACCGAAGTTAGTTTTCGCACTTCCTGCCGAACAACACGAGACCCACCTCTTCACGCATAAGGGTGGCGATGCCCGGATTCGCCTGAGAGCGAGGGGGTGGTTGTGCTGGGTGCGAGGCGGATGCATAAGGTTAGGCAGCCCTAAGCAATACCTGTGTGACCCTTACAACTGGAGCAAGTGATGTCCCTTCGTCGCCGCGGTACCGCCGCAGTCGGCCTGGCGGTGGCTGCCGCCCTCTCCCTCTCGGCCTGCGGGAGCGACGACGGAAAGTCGGGCGGTTCGGCCAAGCCGGATGGCGGCGACAAGAAGGCCGCCGTCGCCACGGGCGGCAAGGACTTCGGCGACGCCGCGAAGAAGACGGCGGCGTACGGGACGGACGCCAAGGCGGGCCAGTTCCCCCGGACCCTCACCCACGCCATGGGCAAGACGGAGCTCAAGTCCGCGCCCAAGCGCGTCGTCGTGCTGGACGTCGGCGAGTTCGACAACGTCGTGTCGCTGGGTGTGAAGCCGGTCGGCTACGCCCCCTCCGAGGGCGACGCGGCCATCCCCTCGTACCTGAAGAAGAACGCGGGCAACCCGAAGAACGTCGGCACGATCAACAACCTCAACCTTGAGGCCATCGCCGGCCTGAAGCCCGACCTGATCCTCGGCAGCCAGCTGCGCGCCGCCGACAAGTACGACGCGCTCTCCAAGATCGCGCCGACCGTGTTCTCCATCCGTCCGGGCTTCACCTGGAAGGAGAACTACCTCCTCAACGCCGCGGCGCTGGACAAGACCGCCAAGGCCGAGAGCGAGCTCGGCGCCTACGAGACGAAGGCGAAGAAGCTCGGCGAGGACATCGGCCCGGACAAGCCGACCATCTCCATGGTCCGCTACCTGCCGGACCGCATCCGCCTCTACGCCAGGGCGTCCTTCATCGGCACGATCCTCGACGACGCCGGTCTGCCGCGGCCCAAGAACCAGCAGATCGACGACCTCGCCGCGGAGATCAGCCCGGAGAAGATCGACGAGGCCGACGCCGACTGGATCTTCACCGGTGTCTACGGCGACGTGAAGGCCACCAAGCGGGACACCACCCAGGCCAACCCGCTGTGGAAGAACCTCAAGGCCGTCAAGGAGGGCCGGGCCAAGAACGTCTCCGACGAGACCTGGTACCTCGGCCTCGGTGTCACGGCCGCGGACCTGGTCCTCGACGACCTCCGCGCCGACCTCGTGAAGTAACGGCATCATCCACGGTCGGTGACCGGTCCGGTGGCCGATCCCGAGCGGGCTGTGGCGGTCCGCACGGACCGCCACAGCCATGGACGACGGGGCACGGAGGGCAGGTAGCCTTTGCTTGTGCCCCGTCTGTCTGATGTCCTCGCCGAGCTCGACGCTCTCTGGCCGCCCGAGCGGGCCGAAGGCTGGGACGCGGTCGGCACCGTCTGCGGAGACCCCGACGCCGTCGTCGACCGCGTGCTCTTCGCCGTCGACCCCGTCCACGAGATCGCCGACGAGGCGATCCGGCTCGGCGCCCAGCTGATCGTCACCCACCACCCGCTCTATCTGCGGGGTACGACGACGGTCGCGGCCGACACCTTCAAGGGCCGGGTCGTGCACACCCTCATCAAGCACGACATCGCGCTGCACGTCGCGCACACCAACGCCGACACCGCGGACCCGGGCGTCTCCGACGCCCTGGCCGGCGCGCTCGACCTGCGCGTCGAGGGCCCCCTCGTACCGGACCCGTCCGACCCGAAGGGCCGGCGCGGCCTCGGCCGGATCTGCGTGCTCGACCACCCGGAGACCCTGGCCGAATTCGCCGCCCGCGCGGCCGCCCGGCTGCCCGCCACCGCGCAGGGCATCCGGCTCGCCGGCGACCCCGCGACGACGGTGCGCACCGTCGCGGTCAGCGGCGGCTCCGGCGACAGCCTCTTCGACGCGGTCCGCGCCGCGGGGGTCGACGCCTTCCTCACCGCCGACCTGCGCCACCACCCGGCCTCCGAAGCCGTCCAGCACTCCCCGCTCGGCCTGATCGACGCCGCCCACTGGGCCACCGAATGGCCCTGGTGCGAACAGGCCGCGGCGCAGCTCGACGCGATTTCCGACCGCCACGGATGGGACCTGCGGGTCCATGTCTCGAAGCAGGTCACCGACCCCTGGACCACCACCACCCACCACTCTTCTGGAGCCCCCAACTGAACGCCGCGCCCGCCGACCAGATCCGACTCCTCGACGTCCAGGCCCTCGACGTACGCCTGTCGCAGCTCGCGCACCGGCGCAAGTCGCTGCCCGAGCACGCCGAGATCGAGTCGCTCACCAACGACCTCGCGCAACTGCGCGACCTGCTGGTCGCCTCGCAGACCGAGGAGAGCGACACCGCCCGCGAGCAGACCAAGGCCGAGCAGGACGTCGACCAGGTGCGCCAGCGCGCCGCCCGCGACCAGCAGCGTCTCGACTCCGGCGCGGTCACCTCGCCGAAGGACCTGGAGAGCCTCCAGCGCGAGATCACCTCGCTGGCCAAGCGCCAGGGCGACCTGGAGGACGTCGTCCTCGAAGTGATGGAGCGCCGCGAGTCCGCCCAGGAGCGCGTCACCGAACTGTCCGACCGGGTCTCCGCCGTCCAGGCCAAGGCCGACGACGCGACCGCCCGCCGCGACGCCGCGACCAAGGAGCTCGACGAGCAGGCCGCGACCGTCACCAAGGAGCGCGAGGTCGTCGCCGGTTCCGTCCCCGCGGACCTGATGAAGCTGTACGACAGGCTCCGCGCCCAGCAGGGCGGGGTCGGCGCCGCCCGCCTCTACCAGCGCCGCTGCGAGGGCTGCCGCCTCGAACTGAACATCACCGAGGTCAACGACGTGAAGGCGGCCTCCCCGGACACCGTCCTGCGCTGCGAGAACTGCCAGCGCATCCTGGTCCGTACCTCGGAGTCGGGCCTGTAATGACCCAGCCGCGCCAGTTCGTCATCGAGGCCGACGGCGGATCCCGGGGCAACCCCGGGCCCGCCGGTTACGGAGCGGTCGTCATCGATCCGGTGACGGGGGAGACCCTCGCCGAGGCGGCCGAGTACATCGGCGTCGCGACGAACAACGTCGCCGAGTACAAGGGCCTCATCGCGGGCCTGAAGGCGGCGAAGGCGCTGGTGCCGGACGCCTCGGCGGACGGCGCGCTCCAGGTGCGGGTCCGGATGGACTCGAAGCTGGTCGTGGAACAGATGTCGGGCCGCTGGAAGATCAAGCACCCCGACATGAAGCCGCTCGCGGCGGAGGCCGCCAGGATCCTGCCGGCCTCCGCCGTCACGTACGAGTGGATCCCGCGCGAGAAGAACAAGCACGCGGACCGGCTCGCCAACGAGGCGATGGACGCGGGCAAGCGCGGCAAGCAGTGGGAGCCGTCGGCGTCGACGGCCTCCCTCGACACCCCCCGGTCCCCGGCGGCCTCCGCGCTGCCGCCGGTCTCCGGCCCGCCCGGTGACGCGGCGGCGGGCGCGGCGAAGGCCCGCGCGGCCCTGGCCTCCCGGCCGGCCGCGGCCTCCCCGGCGGCCCCGCAGGCCGGCTGGGGCGCGGCGCCCGATCTCGGGGCGCCCGCCACCTTCGTACTGCTCCGGCACGGCGAGACCGCCCTCACCCCCGAGAAGCGGTTCTCCGGCAGCGGCGGCGGCGACCCCGAACTCTCGGCGGCCGGCCGTCACCAGGCCGAGTGCATCGCCCGGTCGCTGGCCGACCGCGGCACGGTCGAGGAGATCGTCAGCTCCCCGCTGCGCCGCTGCCGCGAGACGGCGGCCGCGGTGGCGGCCCGGCTCGGTCTGGAGGTCCGGATCGAGGAGGGCCTGCGCGAGACGGACTTCGGTGCCTGGGAGGGGCTGACGTTCGCCGAGGTACGGGAGCGGTACGGCGCCGACCTGGACGCCTGGCTGGCCTCCGCGAAGGTGGCCCCCACCGGCGGCGGCGAGAGCTTCGCCGAGGTCGCCCGCCGCGTCTCGGCCACCCGCGACCGCCTCACCACCCGCTACGCGGGCCGCACGGTCCTGCTGGTCACCCATGTGACGCCGATCAAGACCCTGGTCCGGCTGGCACTCGGCGCCCCGCCGGAGGCCATGTTCCGGATGGAACTCTCGGCGGCCTCGGTCTCAGCGGTGGCGTACTACGCGGACGGCAACGCGTCGGTGAGGCTGCTCAACGACACGTCGCACCTGCGGTAGCGGCGGAGGCGGGGGCGGAAGCCCCCTGCTCGGGTGCGGGGTCCGGTGTCGCGTGCCGGGGCCGGCCCCTTGCCCGCAGGCGCCCCGTACCCCCGCACGCAGGGGCGGGGGTGTGGGAGACAGCCGCGTGCGGGGACAGGCGAAATCAGCCGCGCAGCGCCGCAGCCTCGCTCGCCAGCCGCTCCACCCGCGCCCAGTCCTTCGCCGCGATCGCATCCGCCGGGACCATCCAACTGCCGCCCACGCAACCGACGTTGGGCAGCGCCAGGTAGGACGGTGCCGAGGCGAGCGAGATGCCGCCGGTCGGGCAGAACCGGGCCTGCGGAAGCGGCGCGGAGAGCGCCTTCAGATACGCCGTACCGCCGGCCGCCTCGGCCGGGAAGAACTTCATCTCGGCGACCCCGCGCTCCAGCAGCGCGACCACCTCGGACGTCGTGGAGACGCCCGGCAGGAACGGCACCCCCGAGGCCTTCATCGCGTCCAGCAGCCGGTCCGTCCAGCCGGGGCTGACCAGGAACCGGGCGCCCGCGGCGACGGTGTCGGAGACGTTCCGCCCGGAGATCACCGTGCCGGCGCCGACCACCGCGTCCGGCACCTCGGCCACGATCGCCCTGATCGCGTCCAGCGCCGCAGCGGTGCGCAGCGTCACCTCGATGGCCGGGAGCCCGCCCGCGACCAGGGCCCGGGCGAGCGGCACCGCGTCGGCGGCGTCCTCCAGGACGACTACGGGCACGACGGGGGCGAGGTCCAGCACAGAGGAGGTCATGCGCTCATCTTGCCGCGCCGAACGCACCGTACGCAATGAGCGTTGCACATGGTGCAACATACGCGACTCGACGGCCCGCCGTGAGGAGGCCGTCGAGTCAGTGGATCTCCGTCACCACGACATCGATCGACCACGCCCGCCCGGCCCGCGCCGGAACCTCGGCCTCCACCACGTACCCGAGCCCGCGCAGGGTCTCCACCAGCTCCGCGGGTCCCTTCGGCCGCGCGCCGGAGACCAGCAGATCGCGGACCAGCCGCCCCTTCGTCGCCTTGTTGAAGTGGCTGACCACCGACCGCTTCTCGACCCCGTCCACCAACTGGGAGTGCAGCACTCGCACGCTCGCCGTGCGCTCCGCCACCTCGCCCTTCGGCTTCCACGCGGCGGTGTACGCGGAGGACCGCAGGTCCAGGACGAGCCCGTCGCCGGCCGCCTCCGGCATCACCCGCGCCATCGGGTCACGCCAGTACGCCCCGAGCGCGCCCAGCCCCGGCAGCTTCACGCCCATCGAGCAGCGGTACGACGGAATCCGGTCGCCCACCCGCACGGCGCCCCACAGCCCGGAGAAGACCAGCAGCGACTTCCCGGCCCGCCGCCTGGCCGCCGTGTCCAGGGTGGCCAGGTCCAGCGCGTCGTACAGCACTCCCGTGTAGATCTCCCCGGCCGGACGCGTCCCGGCCGTCCGGAGCTCCACGTTCTTCGCGATCTCGCCGCGCAGCCCCTCGCTCAGCCCGAGCACCTCGCGGGCCTTCTCCTCGTCCGCCGTGCACAGCTCGACCAGCTCGTCGAGCACCGCCGCCCGCGCCTCGGCCAGTCCGGACAGCGACAGCGACTCCGGCTTCAGGGGAGCACCGCGCCCCGAGGCGGCCTTTCCTTCGGAGGGCGGCAACAGCACGAGCACGGCGGTTCTCCTTCGTACGCACGGTCGGGGGCGGGACCGGTTCCCCCCGCGCCAGCGTACGGGGACGGCGGGGCCGCCCGGGCCGCTGCCCGGCCACGCCGCCTCCCGGGATGCCGCCCGCCCCGCCCCGACCTACGCTCGGTCCATGCCCCGCCGCCATCTCCGCATGACCGGGCCGGCCGACACCCCGCTGAGGGCGTCCCTGTGCGAACTGCGCACCGAGCTCGGCCTTCCCCACGACTTTCCGGCCGAGGTCCTCGCCGAAGCGGCACAGGCGGCGAAGGACCCGGCGGTATCGGCCCACGAGGACGCGACGGACCTGCCGTTCCTCACCATCGACCCGCCCACCTCGACCGACCTCGACCAGGCCATGCACCTCGAACGCCGCCGGCACGGCTACCGGGTGCACTACGCCATCGCCGACGTCGCCGCCTTCGTACGCCCCGGCGGAGCGCTCGACACCGAGGCCCACCGCCGGGTGACGACCCTCTACTTCCCCGACGGCAAGGTGCCGCTCCACCCCACCCTGCTCTCCGAGGGCGCCGCCAGCCTCCTGCCGGGGCAGACCCGCCCCGCCGCGCTCTGGCGGATCGACCTCGACACCGAGGGCGGGGTCGTCGCCACCTCGGTGCGCCGGGCCCTCGTCCGCAGCCGCGCCAAACTCGACTACGCGGGCGTCCAGCGGCAGATCGACACCGGCACCGCCGAGGAGTCCCTCGCCCTGCTCCGCGACATCGGACGGCTCCGCGAGGAGCAGGAGGTCGCCCGCGGCGGCATCTCCCTCAACGTGCCCGAGCAGGAGATCGTCGCGCACGACGGCACATACGGCCTCGAATTCCGCGCCCCGCTGCCCGCCGACGGCTGGAACGCCCAGCTCTCCCTGCTGACCGGCATGGCCGCCGCCCACCTCATGGCCGAGACCGGCACCGGCATCCTGCGCACGCTGCCGGTCGCCCCGGACGGCGCCGTGGCCCGGCTCCGCCGCTCGGCCGACGCACTGCACATCGACTGGCCGCACCACGTCCCGTACGCCCAGGTCGTCCGCTCACTCGACCCGAGACGCGCCGATCACGCCGCGTTCCTCCAGGAGTGCACCACCCTGCTGCGCGGCGCCGGCTACACCGTCTTCGACCACGGCCAACTCCCCACCCCCGCCGTCCACGCCGCCGTCGCCGACCTCTACACGCACTGCACCGCCCCGCTGCGCCGCCTCGTCGACCGGTACGCGGCCGAGCTGTGCCTCGCCGCCGTCGCCGGACACGACCCGCCCGAGTGGGTCCTCGCCGCACTGCCCGGCCTGCCGAAGGAGATGGCGGACGGCACCAGACGCGCCAACACCGTCGAGCGCGAGTGCGTCGACCTCGTCGAGGCCGCGCTGCTCAAGGACCGGATCGGCGAGATCTTCGACGCGTACGTCGTCGACGTGGCGGACCAGGAACCCACCACCGGCACCGTCCACATCGACGACCCGGCGGTGGTCGCCCGGATCGACGGCGGCGACACGAAACTCCCGCTGGGGGAGCGGCTGCGGGTCAGGCTGACCCAGGCGGACCCCGGCTCGTCGAAGGTGCTCTTCGCCCCTGCGTGAGCGGGGGAGAGACAGGCCCCCGCCCCCGGCCCGGTCACCCGGCGTCTTCCCGCCCCCGCCCGAGCGCGGCCACCACCGCGCCCGGATCATCCGCATGGAACCGGACCGCCCGCGCCTGCCCCCGCTTCCCCAGCGGCCGCACGAACTCCACCGGAGCGGTCAGCTCCACGCGCACGGTGGTCTGCCCGCCGACGACGAGATCGAGCACCCCGTCCGCCCCCGCCCGCACCGGACCGCCCTCCGGGAACCGCCGTTCGACCCGCGCCCCGGCGACCGCGTCGGCGGGGATCCGCAGATCGAACAGCCCGCCGTAGCGGAGCCGCAGCGCCCCGTCGGCGTCCACCACATGAGGCCGGGTCACGCACGAGGCGTGCAGCGCCAGCACGAACACCACCCCGTACACGTCCAGCACCAGCAGAATCCCGTGCACGAGGGGCCAGGGGATCAGCAGCGCCAGCATCACCGTCTCGACCACGGAGACGAAGAGCAGGCCGTACATCATCGCGGTCTGCGGGCCCGTGTACGCGACGGCGACGGCACCCGCGGGAACACCGTGCCGCCGTCCCCGCAGCCACAGCCCGAGACTGTGCAGCGCGCGCACCTCGTGCGCGGCGAGCCGGCGCGCCCGCTCCGGTACGACCGTACGCAGCGCCGCCATCAGCGCCTCCCGCCACCCGAGCCCGGCACGGCGTCCCGCACGAAGGAGCCGCCCCAGGACCACGGCCTCGAAACCGAGCATCACCACCGCCGACACCCTGGCCCCGAACACCACCACCGCCGGCACCCGGACCCCGGCCGACAGACAGCCCACCAGAACCACCTCGGCCACCACCGCACCCCCCACGGCCCACCGCCCGACCCGCACACTCATCCCGCGCTCCCCTCCTCTCCCGCACTCCTCTCGTCTCCCGTGCTCGCCTCGTCGCCGGACCCCGCCACGCGCTCGGCCAGACCGGCCATCACCAGGCGCACCACCTCGGCCTGGGCCGGTGCCCAGTCATCGAGCAGCGCCTCCCCGAACCCCGGAACGACCGGCCCGTCCGGGCCGATCGCCGCCAGCACCTCGTCCGGCACGGCGGCCACCAGGTCGGCGGCGAGCCGCACGATCCGCGGATCGCCCACCGGCGCCCCGGCCAACGCGTCCAGCCGCTCGTACAGAACGGGTACGGCCGGGTCCTCGGCCAGCCTCATCAACGCGGCCCGGACCTCACCGCCCATGCCCGCCGCATCCAGCAGCGTCAGGTGCTCGCGATCCCGGTCGGCCGAGGGAGAACCGGTCGCCGGCCCCGTGCCCAGCAGCTCGACGAGCGCGGGCGGCACGGTCCCCTCGCCGGAGACCGGTGCTTCCAGCAACGCGGCCAGCCGACGCCGCCGCTCCCTGATCCCGGCCTCCTGCCGGGCCAGATCCGCGTCCAACTCGGCCAGCACCTCCATGAGTTCACGCCCCGCCGTGTCCCCGAGCACGTCCCGCACCTCGTCCAGCCCGAGCCCCAGCTCGGTGAGCCGCCGGATCCGGGCCAGCACCACGGCGTCCCGCACGCCGTACGAGCGGTAGCCGTTGGCCCGGCGCCCGGGTTCGGGAAGCAGACCGATGTGGTGGTAGTGCCGGATCGCCCGTGAGGTGACCCCGACGAGCGCGGCGATCTCTCCGATACGCATACGGCCAGTAGAAACCTTGACGCTGCGGCAAGGTCAAGCACTCACCGCACCCCTCGGTATCCGTGAACTCCGCACCCGCCTGTGCCACGATCGAGGGGCGTAATCCCATCTCACGGACGGCGGGTCGAACGATGCCCCAATCTGGCGAGCGACCGAGGAAGGGGCGTGACATGACTGCCATGCCGCACGAACCGTTCACGCAGGCGGACGTCCTGCTGGAGGGCTTCCTGGCGCTGGATACGCCGGAGGGCTTCCGGGCCGAGCTGATCGAGGGGGAGATTGTCGTGACGCCGCCGCCGGACGGGGACCACGAGGACTACATCAGCCTGATCATGAAGCAAGTGATCAGACTGGCCCGGACCGATATGGACTTTTCCGGAAACAAGGGACTGAAGCTGGCGAGCGGCGGGCGCTGTCCCAAGAACCACGTCATTCCCGACGGCACCTTCGCCCCCACCGAACTGCGTCTGTACCGGGGAGCCGAGCCCTGGATGCCGTGCGACGGGGTGGCCCTCGTCGTCGAGGTCACCTCGACCAAGCCCCGGGCGGACCGTACGGACAAGCGCCACTGCTACGCCCGAGGCCTCATCCCGCTCTACCTTCTGGTGGACCGCGAACAGTCCTCGGTGACGCTGTTCAGCGACCCGGAGGGCGACGACTACCGTCAGCACTGCACGATCCCGTTCGGCAAGCGGCTCACTCTCCCGGCGCCGTTCGCCTTCGACCTGGAGACCGAGAAACTCATCTGAGCCCGGTCCCGGTCGGCGGCCCCCGGTGGACGGGTAGCATGGTCGGCACGGCAGACGAGCCGGGCGGACGGCCGCGTGGGGATCCTCGGATCTCCCCGAGGAACGTCCGGGCTCCACAGGGCAGGGTGATGGCTAACGGCCACCCGGGGTGACCCGCGGGACAGTGCCACAGAAAACAGACCGCCGGGGACCTCGGTCCCCGGTAAGGGTGAAACGGTGGTGTAAGAGACCACCAGCGCCTGAGGCGACTCAGGCGGCTAGGTAAACCCCACCCGGAGCAAGGTCAAGAGGGGCCGTCGCAAGACGGCCCTGCGCGAATGATCGAGGGCTGCCCGCCCGAGTTCGCGGGTAGACCGCACGAGACCGGCAGCAATGCCGGTCCTAGATGGATGGCCGTCTCCCCGGCCGCCGCGAGGCGACCGGGCGACAGAACCCGGCGTACAGCCCGACTCGTCTGCCGCCCTCTGCGGCTTTGCTTTCGTAGGGGCCTCCGGTCTGGGTCGGAGGCCTTTTCCGGCAGACGGGGCGGACGGTTCCTGGTGCCTCGCGCGGTGGCACGGACAGGTCCGCAGCGGTACTGATGGCCGCGTCATGTCCGAGGCCTCCCGATGCAGCGGTCGGCGGCGGGGCGAACATGGGCCCGTGCCTGCCGACCGCCGGCTGACGCCCGCAGCAGCCGATCGAAGAACGAGCGGTACCGCCGCAGAGCGGGACGCAGATCCTCGGTCGCCACTTCCTGGCCGGTGCGGGCCCGGGACCGACGTGGAATTTGGCCGGGAAAATCAGGGATCCGGTCCGGACCGTTGCGGAGTTTCAAATTCCGTTATTCGGTGGCATGTGCAGCAAAGGGCCAGGCCAGGGTATCCGGCTATGCATGGCCATATGGTCCGAGTAAGGGCCTGATCGATGCCTGGTCCTTACGCATTGAGGCATCGGCCCCATTTGTCAAATATTCGCGCATACGCATGCCCCCCGAGGGGTTGCTTTCGGCCCTCCCGCCCGGGGGCTGTTGATAGTGCTGGCGGACTCATGAAGACTGATCAGGTACAAGATCGTCGGCCGCGGCTTCGCCCGCTCGGAAGGCATCGTAAACGACAAGTAAATGTTTTCCAATGATTCAACCGTATGGCCATCGAGGGGGGATCGTGCTGTGGAGTACCGGAGGCTGGGCAGGACAGGCATTCGCGTCTCCGTGCTGAGCCTGGGCACGGCCACCCTGGGGTCGCAGTGGGGTCCGCGCTGGTCGATGGAGCCGACCGAGGCCGACGCGCTGATCGGTACCGCGCTGGAACACGGAATCAACCTGTTCGACACGGCGAACGTCTACAACGGCGGGGAAAGCGAGGAATGGCTCGGCCGTGCATTGAAGCAGCGCTCCGCTCGCGACAATGTTGTTCTTTCGACGAAGTTCGGATATCGCACCGACCATTGCGATGTCAATAGCGGTGGGTGCAGTCGCCGGGCCATGACCTCCGCAGTCGAGAAGTCACTGACTCGACTCGGCACCGACTATATCGATCTGTATTACGTTCACCTGTGGGACCGCGTCACGGCTGTCGAGGAAACGCTGGAGACCGCGATCGATCTGATCGCCCAGGGCAAGATCCGCTATCTCGGCCTGAGCAATGTGCCCGGCTGGTACCTGGGATATGCGGACGGGCTGTGCGCGGGAAGGGGCCTTCCGCCTATCGCCGCGATGCAGTTGAACTACAACCTGCTCACTCGCTCGCTGGAACACGAATACCTCTCGTACGCCGAACACAGCGGCACCGGTCTCGTTTCCTGGGGCCCCCTGGCGGGAGGCCTGCTGGCCGGCCGGTACCGGGTGGATGCGCGCAGACGCACACTCGAAGGGGCCGGGCGGCTGACCGAAGGCGCCCTGGGGGCCACCCTCAGCCCCTTCCGGGACATCGTCGAACGCACCCTCCTCCGCCTCGACCGGCTCGCGGAGCAGACCGGTGAGAATCCGGCGCGGATGGCTCTGGCGTGGCTGCTGCGCAACCCCCGACTCACCAGCGTCACCCTCGGCGTCTCCACGCGGTCGCAGTTGCTGGACAACCTGGAAGCGGCGAACACCGAGTTCCCCGACGAGGTGATGGCCTCGCTCGACGAGGTGTCCGCCCCGTCCACCCCCCACCCGTACGAATTCCTGGCCCAGGAATTCCAGGATCTGGTCCACGGCACCCCCACGAGCAACGCGAGAGAAGACGGGCAGTCGCCGATGCACCAGCAGAGAACCAACTGACACCGCGGGAGCCCGGACGCCGTGCCGCCGGAGGCGGGCGGTGGGCCGGCTCCCCGTGCGGCCATCGCATCCGGCCTGTGGGTACGCCGACGACGTCGTCCCGCCCGTCCGGTCTTCGTCATGTCGGGGCGGCTGACCAAGCCGGGCGTGACGCCGATCGACCACCACCTCGCGCGACGACACGGCGTCTCGCCACTTCCGACCAGCCCGTGGGAGCAGACATGCGTTTCGGCCTACTCGGCATGCTAGAGGTCTTCGATGGGGAACGAAGGGTGACGCTCTCCGCACCCAAAGTGCGCAGCGTGCTGGCTCTGCTGCTTCTTCACAGCGGCCGCGTCGTACACACGGCTTCGCTCATCGACGAACTATGGGGAGAGAACCCCCCCGTTGACCGCCCTGACCACCCTGCACACCTACATCTACCAACTGCGCAAGGCGATCCCGGTCCGTCGCGCGACGGACGCGGGGCCGGGGGATCCGGCGCCGACCGGGACGCCACAGCCCCAGTGGCTGCGCACCGCGTACGCCGGTTACGTCGCCGACATCCCGCCCGAGTCGATCGACCTCCGCCAGTTCGAGAGCCTTGCCGTCCAGGGGAAACAGGCCCTTGACCGCGGGGTGATGGCGGAGGCGGCCGGCCTGCTGCGGGCCGCACAGTCCTGTTGGCGCGGCCCGTTCGCCGCCGACGTCCGGCACGGCAGGGCGCTCAGCGCCTACGCCACCAAGCTGGACGAGGAGTGGCTGCGCGTGGTGGAGCAGGCCATCGAGGCCGAGATGGCGCTCGGCCTGCACCGTGAAGTGCTGGGCGAGTTGCGGCAGTTGGTCATGGAGCACCCCTTCTCCGAGGGGTTGTACCAGCAGCTGATGCTCGCCCTGTACCGGTCCGACCGGCGCTTCGACGCGATACAGGAGTACCAGTGTCTGCGCCGGAACATGGTCGACGAGCTGGGCCTCGAACCCTCGCGCGCGGTGCGGCAGTTGCACGAGGCCATTCTCAACTCCGACCCCTCGCTCGACTTCCGGTACGCGGATCGGCCGCGGCCCCGGCAGCACAGCGACTGGTCGGCACACTGACGCTCTGCCCCGCTCGACGAGGGCTCTTTCGAGGAGGATCGCCGTGGCAACCGAGGCCACACCGCCTGTCAACAGCGACACCGCTGAGGACGAGGCACGCAGGCAACTGCCCGCCGAGACGTTCGAGTACGCGAGCGGTGGCGCTGGGGACGGGGCCACCGTACGACGCAACATCGCACGCCTGGACTCGTTGTCACTGCTTCCCCGCATGCTGCGCGACGTGTCCCGGATCGACATGGGGACCGACGTCGTCGGCGGCCGGCTGGCCGCCCCGTTCCTCGTCGCGCCCATGGGCATGCAGAGCATCTACCACGAGGGAGCCGAGAGCGCGGCGGCGACGGCCGCCGCGCAGCTGGGCCTCGGGTTCTGTCTGTCGACGTTCGCCAGCCACTCGCCGAAGGAGGTCGCGGGTGCGGCGGGCCGGCAGGTGCGCTGGCGGCAGGTGTATCTCATGAGCGACAGCGGGCTCACCGACGCGCTGGTCGAAGGGGCCGAGGACGCGGGCTTCGACGCGGTCGTCTGCACGGTGGACGTTCCGGTCATGGGGGCGAGCCGGCGCGACGCGGGCAACGTCTTCGACCACTCCAGCCAGGAGCTGCGGGAGGCCGCCTCACAGCCGGCGGTGGCCGACGAGCCGTACTTCACCGGGTTGCTGGCCGAACGGCGACGTGAGACGCCGGGGGCGAGTGCCCAGGAGGTCATCGACACCCTGTTCCCCAATCCGGCCGCCACCTGGAAGGAGCTGGAGCGGCTCATCGCCCGGTCCCGGCTGCCCGTGATCGTCAAGGGCGTGCTCCATCCCGAGGACGCGACCCGCGCCATCGAGGCCGGTGCGGCCGCGGTCGTGGTGTCGAACCACGGCGGCTATCAGCACGACCGGTCCGTGACCAGCATCGACGCTCTCCCCGGTGTCGCGGGTGCGGTGGGCGGCAGGGTGCCGGTCTACTTCGACTCCGGGATACGTCGCGGCAGCCACGCGGCGGTCGCGCTGGCCCGGGGAGCGTCGGCCGTGCTGGTGGGCCGGCCTGTCCTGTGGGGCCTCGCGGCGGGCGGCCGGGACGGTGTCGCCGCCGTGCTGCGGGATCTGGTCGAGGACCTGCACAACACCATGGCGATCGTCGGCGCCCCGACCGTGGCCGATCTCGCCGCAGCCACCACCGTCGCGGACTGACCCCGGCAGCAGTCCGGCCCGGCAGCCCTGCGGGGCTACCGGGCCGGGTGCACCTGGGGTGTGACGCCGTTCCAGAACGGCCTGCGGGAAACCCACTGCGGAAGGGCGCCGGCAACACCGGCGCCCTTCTCCAGGAACGCGATGTTGTGATGCAGATTCAGACCGGCCAGTGACCCGGCGAGATCCGGGCTCCCGCCGTCGGCGCGGAGCCCGCGGCCCATCCGCTCCCGCAGCGCGTTCACCAGGGCCAGGGCGGCCGCGATGGAATCGCCCGGCACCGCGTCGCCGTCGTGGCGGGCCCAGGACGAGGCCGACAGGTCCTCGATGACGTACCAGCCGCCCGGACGCAGCCGCGGATACAGGTGCTCGAACGCGGTCAGGACGTCGCCCGCGGCATGGCTGCCGTCGTCGATGACCACGTCGAAGGGGCCATGGTCACGGCAGAGCCGGTCGAGGAACTCCCGGTCGTCCTGGCGCCCGCGGAGCGTGGTGATGCGGTCCTCGTCCAGGGGCGACTTGTCGAACACGTCCACCCCGTAGATCTGCCCGCGCGGGAAGAAGTGCTTCCACATCCGCAATGACCCGCCGCCCTGGTCGGGGCGCTCGTAGCCCCCGATGCCGAGTTCGAGCAGCCGGACCTCCTGGCCACGCAGCGCCCGGAAGTGGCGTTCGAAGTGCGGTGCGGACAGCTGGAGGCTGCTGCACCGGTCCGAATCGTGCCGAAGAGCCAGGGTGGCGAGCCCCGGGCTGTGCGAGGTGCAGCCCGAGACGACCGCGTCGGCGGCCCGGGCGATCCTGTGCAGCCGCTCGGTGTCGGACGACAGATGGCCCTCGCCGGGCAGGAACCGGGTGACGCGCATGTCCGGGCCGCGGCCGGTGTCGGACCGGTACAGCTCCAGCACCAGATCGGCGATCGAGCATTCGAGCCGCACATCGGCATCGGCGGTGGCCGCCCCGGTACGGGCCGGCCGCGACCTCTCGGTGACGTCGAGGATCGTGGTGTGACGTGCGGATCCGTGGGTCAGCTCCAGGCCGACGGTGGCCGTCGCGCAATCCGCCGCCGGCTCCGAGCGGAAGAGGATCTCGTCCACCAGTACCGCCGCGACCGCGTCCGTCCCCCAGCGCTCCACCACTTCGGTGACGCGCCGCCAGCCTCCCGAGGCGCTGCGCAGAACTGATTCGACGAGCTCGGTTCTGGTGGTCGTCACACGGTCTCCCTCGCGGTCGTCGAAGCGGTGCGGGTCAGCCGCGCTGCCAGAACATCGCCACACCGTCGATGGGCTGGAGCGGTTCGGTGATGCCGTGCTCCCTGCGGTACGTCTCGACGGCCTCGCTGCACGCAGGGAGCACATAGTCGTCCACGATGACGAAGCCCCCGGGCGAGAGGCGGGGGTAGAGGTTCACCAGGGCGTCCATCGTCGAGTCGTAATGATCGCCGTCCAGCCGGATCACCGCCAGCTTGTCGACCTCGATGGTCGGCAGGGTGTCGGCGAACCAGCCGGGCAGGAAGCGGACCTGCTGGTCGAGCAGGCCGTAGCGGGAGAAGTTCTCCCGCACCTGCTCCAGCGGCACGGCGAGGAAGTCGTTGTGCAGGTGCCACTGCAACTGCTGGTCGTCGGGGTGCGCCTGCTCGTCCGCGACCGGCATCCCCTGGAACGAGTCGGCCAGCCAGACACTCCGGTCCAGCACCCCGTGCGCCTTGAGGACCGCTCGCATCAGGATCGACGAGCCCCCGCGCCACACACCGGTCTCGATCAGATCGCCGGGTGTGTTGTCCCGGAGAACGGACTCGACACAGTGCTGGAGGTTCTCCAGCCGCTTCATGCCCACCATGGTGTGGGCCACGCTCGGCCAGTCACGCCCTTCCTGCCGCGCCTCCTCGTTGTCCTCGCCCCACACCCGGATCGCCGGGTCGGCGTAGATGGTGTTCGTCAGCACCTTCTTCATCAGGTCCAGGTACAGGTCCGCACCATGGTTCGACATCTGAGGTCCGCCTTTCGCCGTGGGCCGGGCATCTGACCGGGTGGCCGGGGCCACGGTGCGGCGGTGGCCTCCAGCCAGGATCCAGCGGTGCTGGAGGTGGCCGGAGGCGGCCGTTGGACCAGGAGTCCGCCGGAGTGTGAGTCGATCCGCCGGACACCGCGAGCGGTGCGGCGCACCGGCACGTGCGGGAGCCGCCCGCTCGGGACACGAACGGGGAGGAGAGATCTGTGACACGGCGACGAGTCGTCCTGCTGCTGCCGGGACAGGGGGCGCAGCGCGTCCGGATGGCGGCGGGACTCCATGGCGTGCAACCGGAGTTCACCCGCTGGATGGACGAGATGTTCACGGTGTTCGGCGCCGACGGGGACAGGCTGCGGGACGTCTGGCTGGATCCCGGTTCCGCCGGTGCGGTGGACGAGGCCGTCGTCGCCCAGCCGCTGCTGTTCGCCGTCGGCCACGCGCTCGGACGCGCGGTGCGGTCCGCCGCCGGGGCGCCGGACGTGCTGCTGGGGCACAGCGTGGGCGAACTCGTCGCGGCGTGCCTGGCCGACGTCTTCGCCCCGGCGGAACTCGCGACGGCCATGGCCGGCCACGTCCGGCGGCTGGACGACACCGGACGCGGCGGCATGCTGGCCGTCGCGGCCACTGCGGAGGAGCTGTCCGCGGAGCTGCGTACGGGGGCCGTCGTCGCGGCCGACAACGGCCCCCGGCAGACCGTGCTCGCCGGTTCCGACAGCGTCCTCGCGGCGGTGCGCGGACAACTGGAGCGCCGCGACATCACGCTGCGCACACTGGGATCGGGGCACGCCTTCCACAGCCCGGCGATGGTTCCGGCCGCCCGGCGGTTCGGGCAGGACCTGGGCCGGCTCCGGCCCGGGCCGCCGCGGGCGACCATCATGTCCACGAGGACCGCACGCCCGGTGAGCGCCGAAGAGGCCGTCGACCCCGCCTTCTGGGCCGACCAGATATCGCTCCCCGTACGGTACTGGCCCGCACTGCGCTCACTGCTCGACTCCGAGGGCCTCGACCCCGGGCTCGTACTGCTCGACGCGAGCGCGGACCGCAGCCTCGCGGTCGCCGCACGCGGACACCGGGCCGTCCTGCGCGGCCCGAGCAGTGTTCACCCGCTGCTGGCCCGGAGCGATCGGGCGGGCACCGCCGCGGACGCCGAAGCCTTCGCGGCGGCCGTCGCGGTGCTCCACTCCGGCACATGACGCACCGGCACATGACGCACCGACACATGACGCACCGGGACGTGACGCACCGGGACGTGATGGACCGGCGTCAGCTGGGCACGATGATCAGCTTGCCGCGTACATGGCCGCCCGCGCTCTCCCGGTGGGCGTCGGCCGCCTCGGACAGAGAGTACGTCCGGGCCACGGACAGGCCGAGTTCGCCGTTCCCGACCAGCGCGGCCGCCTGCTCCAGGCGCTCACGGATCGCGTCGGGGCCGGCGAACGCGAAGCGCACACCGTGCTCCGCCGCCCGGTGATCGGCGATGGTGACCACGCGGTCCGGGCCGCCGGTCAGTTCGACCAGGGCCGGTAGCGAGCCCTTCCCGGCGGCGTCGAACGCCGCGTCCACCCCCTTCTCGGCGACGGCGCGGGCCCGCTCGGCGAACCCCTCCCCGTACGTCACGGGTTCGGCGCCGAGCGAGCGCAGGTACGCGTGGTTGCGCTCGCTCGCCGTACCGATCACCGTCGCGCCGAGATGCCTGGCGATCTGCACGGCCACGGACCCGACGCCACCGGCGGCGCCGTCCACGACCAGGGTCTCCCCGGACTTCACCCCGAGGTCCGCGAGCACCTGGTACGCCGTGTTGACGGCCACCGGCAGCCCGGCCGCGACCTCCCAGGACACACCTTCGGGCTTCCGCGCGAGCTGTGCCGCGGGCGCGAGCGCGAACTCGGCGTAGCTGCCGGAGCCGATCGAGCCGAAGACCTCGTCGCCCACGACGAAGTCGGTCACGTCCTCACCGACGTCCGCGACGACACCGGCGACATCACCGCCGGGCACCGAAGGGAACTCCACCGGCATCATCTCCGCGACGGCCCCGCTGCGCAGCTGCCAGTCCAGCGGATTCACCCCGGCGGCGCGGACCTCCACCAGCACCTGCCCGGGACCGGGCCGGGGCATCTCGCGCTCCACCACACGTAAGACCTCGGGGCCCCCGTACTCGGCGAACTCCACAGCGCGATATTTCTTTACCATTTTTACCCTTTGTCTATGTAGGTTTTACCAGGTCGAAAGGGATCACTGACGTTCTGTCAAGTCCCATGCGCAAACTATCGAACTACAGCTCAGCAGGCCATCGGGGTTCGGCCAACTACCGTTTGTATGAGCGGTCCTTGAGTGAGTCGGGGTGCGGGCCCCCGTAGCTTCGGAGCGATGGAATGTGCCTGGAACCGCAAAGGGAGTACGTCATGACAACACATGCCCCGCGGCTTCCGTTTGAGCGGACCACCGAGCTGGGTCCGCCACCGGAGTTCGCCGCGCTGCGCGCGGAGCAACCGCTGCGGCGGGTCGGGTGTCCCTTCGGTGGCGACGCATGGCTGGCCACCCGGTACGCCGATGTGCGGAAGGTCTACGCGGATCCGAGGTTCTCCCGGGCCGCGACGGTCAACGCGGACGTGCCGCGGGTGAGCCCGGCGCAGACCCCGCCCGGCGGACTGTTCGCCATGGACCCGCCGGAGCACAGCAGGCTGCGCAAGCTCGTGGCGGGCACGTTCACCATGAAGAACGTGCAGCGCTGGCGGCCCCGGACGGAACAGATCGTCGACGGACTCGTGGCCGGAATGCGGGAGCACGGATCCCCCGTCGACCTGGTGCACCACTTCTCGGTACCGCTGCCGGTGACCGTGATCTGCGAATTGCTGGGCGTGCCGGCGACCGACCGCGGCTACTTCGAGCGGCTGTCCCGGCTCATGCTGAGCACCACCGCGGCGACCGGCGAGGAGATCGACGAGGCGATCGGCACCCTGCTGGACTATCTCGGCCGGCACGTGGCGGAACGCCGCGCACGGCCCTCGGCCCAACGCTCCCGCGACCTGCTGACCGACCTGGTGGAGGCGCGGGACGAGTCGGACCGGCTCAGCGAGCAGGAGCTGGTGCAGATGGGCGTCGACCTGCTCGTCGCCGGGCACGAGACCACGGCCAACCAGCTCTCCAACTTCACCTTCACCCTGCTGGACACCGGCCTGTGGTCCCGGCTCCTCGAAGAGCCCGAACTGCTCGACACCGCGGTCGAGGAACTGCTGCGGTACGTCCATCTCGTCAACGGTGGGACCACGCGCATCGCCCTGGAGGACGTGGAGTTCGACGGCACGGTGGTGCGCGCGGGCGAGGCGGTGATCGCGGCCATCGGGTCGGCCAACCACGACGAGACGGTCTTCGAGGAGCCCGGCCGCATCAAGCTGGACCGGTCCCCGAACCCGCACGTCGGATTCGGGCACGGCGTGCACCACTGTCTCGGTGCGCAGCTGGCCCGCCTGGAACTACGGGCCGGGCTCGGGGCGCTGCTGCGCGAGTTCCCCACGCTCCGGCTGGCCGGGGAGAAGCGGGACGTTCCCTGGCGGGAGGGGCAGTTCGTGCACGGCCCCACGGAGCTGATGGTCGCCTGGTGACCTGCCGGTGAGCCGTACACGGCAGTGCGGGAGCCGGACCACCGGTGGTTCGGGTGGTCCGGCTCCCGTGTCGCGGCCCCTCAGGGCAGCAGGACCGTCTGAGCGGCGAAGTTCAGGCCGGCCCCGAAACCGGCCAGCAGGGCCGTACTGCCCGCGGCCACCCGCCCCTCGGCCAGCAGGGTGTCCAGAGCGAGCGGTATCGAGGCGGCCGAGGTGTTGCCGGACCTGACCACATCGGTGGCCAGCACGGTGTCCTCGCCCAGGCCGAGCCGCTCGGCCATCAGCTCGGTCATCCGCAGGTTGGCCTGGTGCGGCACGAACGCGGCCAGGTCGGCCGGTGCCAGACCCGCCGCCGAGAGGGCCCGGCCCGCGGCCGGCGCCACCTCCTCCATGGCCCAGCGGAAGACCCTCCGGCCGTCCATGCGCATCCAGGGGCGCGGACCCTTCCCGGCCCAGGGCCCGGTCATCCGAAGGGCGTTGCCGTACGCGCCGTACGCCCGGCGCACCACGGGACCGATGCCCGGTTCCCGCGCCGATCCGACCACCACGGCGCCCGCCCCGTCCGCGAACAGGAACGCGATCGTGCGGTCGGTGGGTTCCACGATGTCGGTCATCCGCTCGGCACCGATCACCAGGACCCGCTCGGCATCGCGGACCCGTACGGTGTCGGAGGCGAGCGCGAGGGCGTGGCAGAAGCCCGCGCAGGCCCCCGACAGATCGAGGCCCGCGGCCCGGTCGGCCCCGAGTTCGTGGGCCACGCGGACCGCGAGCGGCGGTGTCTGGACCAGGTCGGACATGCTGGCGACCAGCACCAGGTCGATATCGGCCGGAGCAGTGCCGGCCCGCGCCATGGCCTGTTCCGCGGCCGCCGCGGCCATCATCGTCAGCGTCTCGTCCTCGCCGGCGAAATGCCGCCGGACGATGCCGCTGCGGGTCTCGATCCACTCCTCCGTGGAATCGATCGACCGGCACATCTCGGCATTCGTCACCACCCGCCGCGGGCGGTAGCCCCCGACGCCGAGCAGGGCGCTGTGCCGGGGGGCGGACGCAAGGATCGTGGGTGCGGACGCCATCGTGCTCCTTCTCTCGGTACGCGTCGACGGGGGGAGTGCCCGGGACCCCCCGGGGCGGCCCCGCAGGGCCGCCCCGGGAGCACCTGACCGGTCCGGTCAGCGGAAGTCATCGGCGTGGTCGACGGCCCACTGCGCGTAGGGCCGGCCCGGCTTGCCGGTGAGCTGCTGCAACGCGTCCACCACGGGCACCGGACGCTCGTTCCAGGTCACCAGGTAGGTGAGGAGCTGGTTGATGACCTCTTCGCGCCCGCCGCCCCAGCGGCTGAGCGTCTGCCGGTACGTCTCCGGCTCGATCTCCTCGAACTCGATCTCACGGCCGATGGCCTTCCCGATCAGCGATACCTGCTCGCGCTGGGTGTTGGACTCGGGACCACTCATCACATAGGCGGCACCGGCGTGCCCCTGCCGGGTCAGGGTCAGCGTGGCCACATCGGCGATGTCGTCCTCGTGCACCGCGGCGGCGTGCGACTGCGGGTAGGGCGCCCGCACGGTGTTGTCCGAGCGGATGAGGCGGGCCCACTGCAGTGTGTTCGTGGCGAACGTCCCCGCGCGCAGGAAGGACCACGGCAGCCGGGACTGGCCCAGTGCGCGCTCCACCGCGACGTGCAGCCGGGCGATGGGGTTGCTGTCGGCGTCCCGGAAGGTCAGCGACCTGGTGGAGAGCAGGGTCACATGGTCCACCCCGGCCAGCTCCATGGCCTCGATCTGCTGGTCGACCGTCGAGGGGTCGGCGTACAGGAACACCCGCTGTACGCCGCGCAGTGCCGCGCTCAGCGTCTGCGGCCTGGACAGATCCAGCTCCACGACCTCCGCGTCGCGGGACAGCGAGGTGTCCGTGGGGTCGCTGGTGCCCACCCGCACCCTCTCTCCCGCCGCGAGCAGCTTTCGCGTGACGCTGCGGCCGACATGTCCGCGGCCCCCGGTTACCAGAATGGTCACAGTGTCTCCTCAGTAGTGCGGATCGGTAGTGCGTATCGGTGGTGCGGATCGCCTCGGGGTGCCGCCGGAACGTACGGACGGGCACGGTGTGGCGTCCGGTCAGTGCCTCGTCGTGCCGTGGGCGGAAGTGCGCCGCCACTCCAGCACCCGTCGCTGCTCAAGGCCGTTCACCGGGACCGAGCCGTCCAGTGTCAGGCGGTCGCCTTCGAGACGCGCCCCGCGGGTCTGCTCGGTGCCGACCCATGGGCGACGTGGCGTGATCTCGATGGCGTGCGTCACCCGGGACCCCGTCACCCGCCAGGTGCCCGTGTACCCCATGTAGTCGTTGCTCCCGGGGACCGGGTCGGCGTCCGGCGCACGCATCATGTGCACCGACACACGCCCGTCCGCGGTGTAGATGAGGGTGCCGCGAGGGGCGGCGCCCAGCGGTCCTTCGGCGCGGGTGCCCGTGGCGTCGATGTCGTGGAAGGAATCGAGCGTCCACACACCGATGAGATCGGCGGGGTTCACCGTCGGGCTCCGGCCGGAGCCGCGGGCGTACCGGCGGGGGAGCGGCCGGTACCGAACCAGGTGCGCAGGGCCCGCACCAGCGGCCGGGCCCTCGGGGTGTCCCCGGTCGCCAGTGCCCAGGCGACATAGCCGTCGGGCCGGAGCAGGACCGCGGCCAGATCGTCGCGCCCGGTCTTCGCGGACACGATGTCCACCCGGTCCGCCCACCTCGCCCCGATGGTGCGCAGCGCGGCGCAGTCGGTGAAGTCGAGCAGCAGGCCCCTTCCCGAGGCGGGCTCCTGGCGGTCCGTCACTTCGTAGTCCGGCAGGAAGGTGCCGACCGCCGGGTGCCCATCCGTGCCGTACCCCTCGTCGGTTCCGCTGAGCAGGGCACCGACGAAGCGGCGCACGTCCGGCACGTCCATCATCCGGCCGACGAGGTCGCGCAGGGCGCTGCTGTGCGGATCGGGCCGCATCAGAGCCGTCTGGGCCCGGACGTTGGCCAGCAGCCGGGCACCCACCGGATGCCGTTCCGCGTGGTACGTGTCGAGCAGCCGGGGCGGTGCCCAGCCGTCGAGGGCGGCGGCGAGCTTCCAGCCGAGGTTGGCGGCGTCGGTGATGCCGGTGTTCAGGCCCTGACCGCCGAACGGGGCGTGCACATGGGCCGCGTCACCGGCCAGGAAGACCCGGCCCCTGCGGTACTCCGCCGCCTGGTACGCCATGTCGGTGAACCGGCCCCCGGCGGCCATCCGCGCGATCGGAACGCCGGTCCCCGTCACACGCCGGAGACTGTCCTGGAGTTCCCCGGACGTCAGCGGCCCGGCGTCCGGGGCCGGGGGCCCGTCGAACTCCAGGGTGGCGACCCGGTTGACGCCGAGACCCCACGCGACGAGCCCGCCGGAGGTGTGGCGGAAGCCGTGTTCGAGCGGTGGTTCGCCCTCGAACTCGACGACCGACTGCCGGCCGGTCAGGGTCGCTTCGGTGCCGGTCAGCGGGATGCCGGCGAGCCTGCGCACCGTGCTGTCGCCGCCGTCGCAGCCGACCGCGTAGGCCGCGCGGAGGCGTCGCTCGCCGCCGGGTGCGGCCACAGTGACCCACACTCCCCGGTCGTCCTGCTCGATCGCGGTCACCTCGTGCTCCCACACCACGTCGACGCCGAGTGCGGCGACGTGCCGCAGCAGGATGTCGACGAGGGCCGGCTGCTCCACCCGCATCCGGCGCATCGAGGCGTCGGCATGCTCGACCTTCTCGATGCCGGCGAGATGCTCCTTCGGCAGGGCGTGCCCGACCGCGCCCGCGGCGCTGTCGGCCATCGCGCGGTAGCGCTCCACGGTCTCCCGCTCGGCCCGGTCCAGCTCGTCGGCCAGCCCGCGCCTGCGCAGCAGCGCCACCGCGAGCGGTCCGACCGAACCGGCCCTGACCATCGTCTCGGGGGTGGCCCGCCGTTCGAGCACGGTCACCCCGATGCCATGAGCGGCCAGTTCGCCCGCCAGCGCGAGGCCGACCGGGCCGGCCCCGACCACCACCACGGGCAGCCGCTCCTCGGCGTCGGTGTCCTCGTCGCCGCCGCTCTGCGCCTGGTTGAGCCGGTTCAGCAGCGCCAGCGGGGTGCCCAGGTCATGAACCTCCTCGTCGGATATGTGGATTCCGTGTTCCCGCCCGATCCGGGCCACCGATTCCAGTACCGCCAGAGAATCGAGACCCAGGGCGTCGAAGTCCGTGTCGAGTGCGTCGTTCCCGATGCCGACGAGTTCCTGATTGCCGGAGCAGTCGGCGAGAACGGTCAGCAGCTGATTCGGTCGGATGCTCATCTCTTCTCCTTCCATGAGGCTGTGGTGCGGTGACGGCGCGGAGACATCACACGCTGCGGACGACTTCTCGGTAGCCCAGGCGGGGCAGCCGGGCGGAGAAGGCGTCCGGGCCGGGGTAGCCGATGTTGACGATGCTGGTGACGAGCACCGGTTCGCCCGGGAAGAACTCCTTGTGGACGCCCTCGGGGTCGAAGCCTGCGATCGGCCCCGCCGCCAGGCCGCCCGCCCGGATCCCGATGATGAAATAGCCCAGTTGCAGGGCCGTGTTGAACACCGCGGACTCACGGCGGGCGTTCTCGTCGGCATAGGCGTGCCGGGCGTTCGGGGCGTGCGGAAAGAGACGGGGCAGTGTGTCGGGGAAGCTCAGGTCCGCCGCCAGGACCGCGACCAGGGGGGCCGAGGCGACCTTGTCCCGGTTCCCCTCCAGGACGTGCTGCAGCAGCGCACGTCTCGACTCGTCGGAGCGGACCAGCACGACCCGCATGGGCTGCTGGTTCATCGAGGTCGGGCCCCACTTGACCAGGTCGTAGATCGCTTCGATGTGCTCGTCGCCGATGTGGGTCGGGGCGAACGTGTTCGCGGTTCTCGCCTCCCGGAACAGCAGATCCTGTGCCGCTTCGTCCAGGGCCAACGGATGACCGGCCATGCCGTCCCTCCCGGTCACGCGTCGCAGATGGCCACGACACGGGTCCAGCCCGCGCCCGCACCGGTGACCGGGACCGGGAAGCACGCCACCATGTAGCCCGTGGGGCCCGGCAGATCGCCCAGGTGGGCCAGTTTCTCCAGCTGGAGGTAGGGGTGGGTGCGTCCGGCGACGTGCGCGGGCCAGAGCACCGAGCGGTCGCCGGTGCGCCGGTAGTCCTCGATCATGTGCGGAATCGGCCGGTCCAGGCCCCAGGCGTCGATCCCGATCACCTTCACACCGTGCTCGGCCAGGAAGACGGTGCCCTCGCCGGTCAGTCCCGCGAACGTGGTCAGGTAGTCGCTGCTTCCCCACAGGGCGTCCGCGCCGGTCCACAGCAGCACGATGTCGCCGGCGACCGGTACGTGCCCGATGCGGCTGAACTCCTCCTCCAGCATCGTCACGGTGATGCCCTGCCCGGGCGGGACGTCACGGAAGTCGAGCCGTACGCCGGGTCCGTAGCACCACTCCAGCGGGACCTGGTCGATGCTCCTGGCCGGGGCGTCCCCGGTGAGCGGGCCGTAGTGCAGGGGCGCGTCCATGTGCGTGCCGGTGTGTGTGGTCAGGGTGACGGTCTCGTTGGAGATGGCCATCCCGCCGGGGAAGTCCTCCGGAGAGAGCCCCAGCACGGTGGCGCCCGCCACGTGGTCGAGCAGATCGATCTTCACCGGCGTCGCTTCGCTGTCGGTCTGCTCGGTGGGCACGCTGAGGTCCACCAGCCGGGTCATCGGGTGCCGCCGTTGCCCGGTGCGGTGGCCTCCGCCGTCGTCTTGACCGCGCCGAGATCGGCGACGCTGTTGCGCTCCACCACGGCCCGCAGCGCGGCGTCGGCCTCCTGCGGGGTGAGCCTGCCCGCGACCTTGCCGTCGACCGCCTCCCGGGCCCTGAACTCATGGGTCAGCACCAGCTGTGTGGTGTCGTCGCCCAGGGGCAGGGCCCGCCACTGGCCGCCCATGTGGCCGACGATCGGCGCGTGCTCCAGCTGCCGGTAGGTGATGACCCGGTTGTCGGCGTCTATGTCGCGCCGGGAGATCCAGGAGTTGGTCTCGCCGTTGACGTCGACCACGAGCCTGGCGATCTGGTGCGTCGGCGACTCCTCCAGGAGCTTCACGTCCTGGGTGGGCGGGAAGATCCTGGCGTAGCCCTCGACATCGACCAGGATGTCCCAGACAACGGCCACGGGGGCGTGCACGGTGACGGTGTGCTCCGCGTGGTGCAGGGGGTTGTCCGCGGGGACGCCGGTCAGCGGCGGGTGGTTGGCGTAGGCGGCTTCGTAGCTGATCCTGGAGCGCCAGGAGGCGATGAACTCGTGCGTGGAGGTCAGCTCCGAGAACTTCCGCATCGTCTCGCTGTCCTCGCACACGATCTGGGCGATCGCGGAGCCGGTCATGCCGATCGCCTTCTCGTCCACGGGCAGCCACTCGTGGATCCGGTAGTCGAAGCCGACGGACAGCCCGGTGCTCCGGACCGTCTCACTGAGCTCCTTCAGGAACTGATCACGGTCCTCGGCCGAGACGGATTCGGCGAACTTGTAGATCAGGGTGTGGCAGATCATCAGCTCTCCTCGTGGTCGGACAGGGATGCCCGGAAGGTGGTTGCGAACAGCGAGTTGCTCCGCGCGGCGTCGACGGCCGCGTGCGAGGACGCCGTCTGTACGTCGCGCCAGAGCCGCTGGACGGAGTCCTGAGCGGCGTGGGCGCGGCTTCCTCGGGCGCGGAAGAGACGGTCGGTGGCGGTGCGGGCCAGGTCCGCGGCGAGTGCGGCGTCCCGGCCGTTGCGCGCGGCGTCGATGCCGCCGACCGGGCCCGGGGCGTCGAGGCGCAGGCATGCCTGCTCGACGAGCAGGGCCGCGGTGTCGATCTCGGCCGCCGAGCGGGTCAGTACGGCGTCGCGGTCGGGGCCGGTGCGGGACTCGGCCCGTGCCCACAGGTCGAGGGCCGCCCGGGCGGCGCCCACGGCGGGGGCGGCGAACAGCGGTGGATGCGCGGCCGGCAGGGGAGCGGAGAGGGCGTCGTCGGGGCCGTCGGCGCGCCCTTGCCACACCAGGTCCCGGGGGGCCGAGAGATGGCCGGGGACGTACACCTCGTCGAGCACCACGCTGCGGCTTCCCGTACCCCGCATGCCGAGGGTGAACCAGGTGTCCTCGATACGGAACCGGCTCGCCGGAACGGCGCAGTAGTGCTGCGTCCCGTCCTCGGGCGCGGTCACGCACAGCAGTGCCCAGGCCGCGTGGTCGATGCCGGACAGCGAGAACCACTGCCCCGACAGGACCCATCCGTCCGCGACCCGCCGTGCCGAGCCCCCCGGGTTCAGCGCGGCGGCGATCGGCACGTCGGCCGACTGCCCCCAGATGTCCTTCCGGCCGGCCCGCGGCAGCCGGCCGGCCAGCCGCGCAGACGTGGCCATGATCATGGCGGACCAGCCGGCCGCGGGGCAGCCCCGCGCGATGGTGCGCACCGCCTCGGCCAGTGCGGTGAAGGAGCCCGCCGTACCGCCGTGGTCGGCCGGCACGAAGTGGCGGGCGAATCCGGCGTCCACCAGCGCGGCGGCGACGTCGGGGGCGAGGCGGCGTTCGTTGTCGGCGGTGGCGGCGTGTTGTGCCGCGAGTGCCGCCAGGTGCTCTGCGGTCAGGTCCGGGCCGGGTGTTGGGTGTGCGTGCGGGGCCACTTCGGGAATCCTCCAGAACCGGGTGCGGTGTCAGAGGCTGTTGGGTGGCCTTCGATCGGAAAGCGGACGCGGTCTGGTGCGTGCGATTCCAAGGCGCCGGGATGTCCTCGTAGCGGAGCTACTAGGGCATTTCGGCAACGCCGGAAGCGTGCGTGCCAGGGCGTGGCCGCCCGATCAGAGGTCAGCCGACAGCCTCTCAGGGCATGACGGGTGTGCCGCGGGGGTCTCCCGGACGGCTCAGCCCACGAGATCCGGCAGTGCGGAGGCCACGCCGGAGGGCGACGGCAGGCGGGCGATCTCCTCCCGTACCTGCGCGGCGGCGGTGCCGATCTCCGGCGCCTCCAGCACGGTGGTGATGGTCTTCGCGGTCAGCTCGGCCGCCGCGCAGGTGACTCCCAGCCCGCGTTCGGCCACGAGGCGCGCGTTGAAGGGCTGGTCGGAACCGTGCGGCAGCACGATCTGCCGGATACCGGCGGACATGGCGGCCAGCGAGGTGCTGGTGCCGCCGTGATGGATGATCGCGTCGCACGAGTCGAGCAGTGTGTTCAGCGGGATCCATCCGTGTGAGCGGACGTTGTCCGGCAGGGTGCCCAGTTCCGTACGGTCGGCGTCGCCGAGCACGAACACGAAGTCGGCGTCGACCGTGTCCAGTTCGGCGACGAAGTCGCGGATCAGGCTGAGTCCGATGTACTGGGGGATGAAGGTGCCCAGGGTGACGCAGACCCGGGGCCGGTCCGGGGAGCGCAACAGCCAGTCGGGAATCGTGCCGAGCTCCAGGTAGGAGCCGTTGTAGGGCACGGGGCGCATGGCCAGGTGGTTGCCGGATGCCCGGAACAGGCTGGGCGGTGTCGTACGGAGCAGCCGGGTGCGGGAGGAGCCGGGGTCGATGCCGTAGCGGTCGTAGGTGCCGGCCATCTCCCCGCGTATCCGGTCGACCATGTCGGGGACCAGCGCGAAGAGGTTGGACATGGCGATCAGCGGTACGGACAGCAGCCCGGCCACGACGGCACCGGAACCCTGGTGGTCCGGGCTCACCACCAGGTCGGGACGCCACTGCCGTGCGAGCCGCACCGCACCGGGCACGACCAGCTCGGAGAGTTCGGCGAACAGCGCGGACGTCGCCCGTACCTCGTCCTCCTGGAGGTCGCCGCCGCGATACCAGACGAGTTGTCCCTTCTCCCGGGACTGTGCGGCCCTGCGCGCGAACGGTGCCGCGAGATCGACGCCCGGCGTGGCGATGTCCACGTAGGGCAGACCGGCCTTGGCGACTTCCCGCATGCCCTCGCCGCCACCGGCGTAGAGGATTTCGTGACCGGCCGCGCGCAGTGCCCAGGCGAAGGGAATGGTGGCGAACAGGTCGCTTGCCGTCGAGTAGGTGCAGAAGAGAATTCTCATGCCTCAGAACACGCCTTTTCCGTTTATGGGTTCCGGCCTTCTCGGGGACTCTTGTCGCGGGCTGTGGCGGTCACGGGATCGATTCGTAGGCGGTCGCGCCCAGAATTCTTCGCTGGAGGTCCTGGATCACCCGGGACGGCTCCAGGCCCATCTCCTGAGCCATCTTCGTGCGCAGTCGCTGGAACACCTGGAGTGCCTGGATGGTGCGGCCCGACCGGTACAGCGCGGTCATCAGGTACTCATGAACCCGTTCGTCGAAGGGGCGGGCGAGAGTGAGCGCGGTCAGTTCGCTGAGCAGCTCCCGGTGCCGGCCCAGTGCCAGATCGCTCTCGATCCGCAGCTCCTGGACCATGTCCCGCTGCAGTTCGAGCCGGGTTATCTCGCATTGGAGCGGAAGGCCGTGTTTCGTGTCCGGGAGTATCGGCCCCGTCCACAGTGACTCCGCCGTACGGAGCGATTCGGCCGCCCCGAGATGGTGACCCGCCCGGAGTTCCGATTCCCCGAGTTTTGCTAGCCGGTGGTATTCGTGCAGGTCGAATTCGGCATCACCGACCCGGAATTGGTACCCCTCGTTCCCGGTGACGATCAGTTCCCTGCGGACCCGGTCCCCAGGGATGTGCAGCTGACGGGCGAGCATGCCGCGCAGGTTGAGCACATGGGTCTGCAACGCCGTCCGTACGGTGCGCGGCGGGCTGCTGCCCCACAGCTCGTCCACCAGCTGCCGTACCGGGACCGGGCTGCCGTGACCGAGCAGGAGCATGGCCAGCAGCTTGCGTTCCTTCGGCGCGCTGGGCGCCGCCGTCAGCGCGCCGCGGGACACCGCCAGCCTGCCGAGCACGGTGATCCTCAGTCGTGTCCCCACCGCTCGTCCTTCCGTCGCCGGTCACTGTGTGGAGGTCAGGTGTGGTGGCGTACGGCGGCAGGCACCCCGGCCGGAGCCGCTGCCATCCGGTTCGGGGCGAGCACCACCAGCGCCGAGTTGAAGCCGTGGTGGCCGCGCGCCAGGATCAGCGCCACCTCGACCCTGGCCTCGCGCGGCTCGCCGCGCACCAGGTCGATCCGCCGGCCCGGGACCGGCCGTTCGACGTTGACCGTCGGTGGCAGGACCGAGTCGCGCACGGCGAGCAGGGCGGCCGCGGTGTCCAGGGCAGGTCCGCCGCCGGCGAGCCGTCCCGTCATCGTCTTCGGTGCGGTGACCGGTACGCCGTACGGGCCGAAGATCTCCTCGATGGCGGCGGCCTCCGCGGCGTCGAGCGCGGGGAGGGCCGCCGCGTCGGCGAACACCACGTCCACGTCCTCGGGAGTCACCCCGGCGTCCGCCATCGCCAGCCGTGCCGTCCGGGCCAGCCCCGGCGGGGCCGACGACCCGGGAGGGGGGTCGAACGTGGCCGCGTAGCCGGCGATTTCGCCGTAGACCTGACCGGCGTCGCGTTCGGCCGCGGCGGTGGCCGTCTCCACGACCAGGATCGCGCCGCCCTCACCCGGTACGTGTCCGGACGCCCCGGTGTCGAAGGGGAGGTAGGCGCGGTCCGGGTGGCCCGACCGCGACACCCGCCCGCCCGCGATGTGGGAGACCACGCCCCACGGGTCGAACGCCGACTCCACCCCGCCGGTGAGGACCAGTTCGCCGCCCTTGCGCAGTACCCGCCGTGCGTGCCCGAGCGCGTCGAGGCCGCCGGCCTGCTCGGCGATCAGCACATTGCTGGGGCCGCGCATCCCGTGACGGATCGAGATCTGGCCGGTGTTGGCCGCGTAGAACCAGGCGAAGGACTCGTAGACGCTGACGTGCTGGGGGCCCTGGGTCCACAGCTTGCGGATCTCGCGGTGGGTGAACTCGAAGCCCCCCGTCGCGTTGGAGGTCACCACGCCCATGCCGTACTCGGGCAGTGCGGCCGGGTCGGCCCCGGAGTCGGCCAGGGCCCAGTCCGAGGCCACGAGGGCCAGCCGGGTCACCCGGTCGGTCTGCGGCAGCAGCCTGCCCGGGAGGTGGTCGGCCGCTTCGAATCCGGGGATCAGGCCGATCAGCGGCGCCTGGCCGGGCCGGGTGGAGTGGTCCGGGACCGGGCGGATGCCCGACTCCCCGCGGAGGGTGGCGCTCCACCACTCCTCGGTGCCGAGCCCGTTGGGCGCGACGACACCGATGCCGGTGACGACCGCGGTCCTGGTGGCGGCCGCGGCGGGTGCGGTGCCGGGTGCGGTGATCGTCATATGCCCTCCCGGGTGAGGACCATGGCGCTCTGGAAGCCGCCGAAGCCGCTGCCCACGCTGAGTACGGTGTCAAGGCGCCGTTCCCGGGCCTCGTTGGGCACGTAGTCGAGGTCGCACTCCGGGTCCGGCTCGTGCAGGTTGGCCGTGGGCGGCACCACACCGTGTTCCATGGCCAGTGCGCAGGCCGCGATCTCGATCGAGCCGATCGCGCCGAGCGAGTGCCCGACCATGGACTTGATGGAACTGACCGGCACGTTGTAGGCGTGCTCGCCGAGCGCGCGTTTGAACGCCGCGGTCTCGTGCCGGTCGTTCTGCTTGGTGCCGGAACCATGGGCGTTGACGTAGCCGACCGACTCCGGCGGGCGCTTCGCCTCGTCCAGCGCGTAGCGGATGGCCTCGGCCATCTCCCGCCCGTCGGGCCGCAGTCCGGTCATGTGGTAGGCGTTGCAGCGCGAGCCGTATCCGGAGATGACACCGTAGACGTGCTGGCCCCGCGCCCTGGCGTGCTCCAGCTCTTCCAGGACGAGCATCGCCGAGCCCTCGGCGATGACGAAGCCGTTGCGGGTGCGGTCGAAGGGGCGCGAGGCGTGCTCGGGGTCGTCGTTGCGCGGCGAGGTCGCCTTGATCGCGTCGAAGCAGGCCACCGCGATGGGTGAGATCGGTGTGTCGGTCGCGCCGGCGATCATGATGTCGGCGCTGCCCTCCGCGATCAGGTCCCGTGCGTGCCCGAGCGAGTCGAGACCGGAGGTGCAGCCGGTGGAGACCACCGTGGCCGGCCCCTGCGCACCCACCAGCCAGGCGACCTCGGCCGCCAGCGAACTGGGCACGAAGGCGTCGAACAGGTGCGGGGACAGGTACGCCGGGTCGACATCCCACTCCTTGCCGCTGTCGCTCAGGACCACGTACTCCTGCTCCAGCGTGGTCGTGCCGCCGACGGCGCTGCCGATGCAGACTCCGACCCGGTGGGGGTCCACCGTGTCGAACTCCAGCCCGCTGTCGGCGAGGCTCTCACGTGCGCTGATCACGGCCAGTTGCGCGGCCCTGTCGAGCCTGCGGCACTGGCGGGCGGTCAGCCCGTGCAGCTCGGGATTGAAGTCGATCTCGGCGGCCATCCTCGACCGGAACGGCGCCGGGTCGAAGAAGGAGATGGTGCGGGTGGCGGTGCGGCCCGAGACCAGAAGGTCCCAGAACGCTTTCTTGCCGACCCCGCCCGGGGCCATGACCCCGATGCCGGTGATGGCGACAGACCGCTCCACGATGGAAACCTCTCTGACGGATTGTCCGCGGTGGACCAAGTGGTTCGCGCGGTGGTTCAGCCGGAAACGGAGAGCCTGGCGTCGACGAAGGCGATGAACGCGCCCGGTGTCCGCAACTCGTCGAGTTCGTCGTCGGTGATCTCCACGGGGTACTCGTCCTGGATGCGGACGGTGACCTCGTAGACCATGAGCGAGTCGAAGCCGAGGTCGGAGAAGGTCGCGTCCAGCGCGGTTTCGTCGAGGGGTCCGGCCTCCCCCTGGAAGCACTTCTCCACGACCTGCCGGAATTCGGTGAGGGTAAAGGCGGGCACGGATTTCCTTTCGTCGGGCCGGTGGCCGATCCGGTGCGGACGGACCGTTGGACTGTCGGCGCCGGGCATGGTGCGTCGATGGGGAGCCGCTCCAGACGCCCCTTCCGGCTCCTCCAGCACGAATCGAGGGGGATGGACGTGCCGTGTCTATACGTCCGGTTCGTCGGGTTCAGGCGACGTGCCGGGACACGCCCCCCGGGCGGATGACGGCCCGGTCGCGCCATGCGGACAGCGCGATGCGTTCGAGATCGGGCGCCGGATCGGAAGCCAGGACGGCCTCGTACAGCCGCTGCACCGAGCGTGAGGGTTCTAGCCCGAGTCCGTCGCCGAGTATCCGGTGCAGCCGCCGGTACTCCTGGATCGCCTCAAGGCGCCTGCCGGACCGGTAGAGGGCGAGCAGCAGCCGCTGCCACAGGCCCTCGGCCAGCGGGTGTTCCACGAGCAGCCCGCGCAGCCCGGTGAGCACCTCGTGGTACCTGCCGAGGAAGAGCTGCGTGTCGACGCACTGCTCCACGACGCGCAGCCGCTCCTCGGTCAGTCCCGTCGCGTGCGCCTCCAGGACCGGGCCGTGCTTCACATTGGAGACCAGCGGGCCGCGCCACAACGTCAGTGCCTCTTCGAGCAGTTCGGCGGCCCGGGGTACGTTCCCCTGCCTGAGCGCGGTACCGCCCTGTGCGGCCAGGGTCTCGAACCGGCAGAGGTCGATCGTCTCCGGGGGGATGCTCGCGCAGTACCCGGAGGAGGTGGTGCGCAGCCACGGCCCGTGCGACGGGCCGGCGGTGGCCTCCTTCCAGGCATGTCCCCGGGGCCGGTGTCCGGCCCGCCGGGTCTGCGGGTCGGGCAGCGTACGACGGAGCTGGTACACGTAGGTCTGCAGCGTGGTCAGTGCGTTGGGCGGCGGGTTGACGCCCCAGAGTTCGTCGACGAACAGGTCCTTGCGCACGATGTCCCCCTGCCGCAGCAGCAACAGCGACAGGGTGCTGCGCAGTTTCGGCGCCGACGGCGTCAGATCCTTCGTACTCTCCGATACATCCAGCGCGCCGAGCACCTTGAAGTACATGGGTCCTCCTCCTGGGGCCGCCCGTCAGGCGGGGCAGTTGTGATACGCCGTGACCCGCCAGACGCCGTCGGCCCGGGCGAGCACGAAGGTCGCGACCCGCTTGTCGCTCTCGGCCAGCTCGGTCTGTCCGTCGAGGAGGATGCCGAGGTCGCTCACCACGACCGCGGTGTCCGCTCCGGTGCGGCGGATGATGCGGGGCTCGTTGAGCGGGCGGCTTCCCCGCATCGGTCCGTCGAACGCCGCGCGCATGAACTCCCGGATGGCGTCCTTGCTGTCGAGGACCAGGCCGGTCATGACCAGGGTCGCGTCCTCGGTGTACATCTCGGCGACGGCGTCGGCGTCGTTCGAGGTCCAGGCGCTCTGGAACCGGTCCAGCAGTTCGCGCACCGCGACATCGGTCTGCGTTGTGGTGTTCTGGTCGGCATGGGACATGGCGTGTTCCGTTTCAGTCGGCCGGCTGGATGGACAGGGCGTGGCGGAAGACGTTGCGCGGGTCCCATCGCTTCTTGACCCGCCGCAGCCTGGGGTAGTTCTGCTTGTAGTAGAGGTCGTGCCAGGGGACGCCGGACGTGTTCCAGTCCGGGTCGGCGAGATCGGTGTCCGGATAGTTGATGTACGAGCCGTCGTTCGTCCCGTCGGGCACCGGCACCCCGCCGGTTTCGCGGTAGACGTCGCGGTAGAAGCGCCGAAGCCAGTCGAGGGACGCCTCGTCGTCGCGGGGATCCAGCCACGTCGCGGTGTAGGCGGCCTTCAGGACGGAGTCGCGCTGCACCAGCGCGGTGGCCTCCGGAGCGACGTCATTGACCTTGCCGCCGTAGGAGACGAGCCAGACGCGGGCCATGTCCAGCATGGGTGGTGCCGTGGTCAGGTGATCGAAGACGGTGTCGACCTGCGCGGCGCTGAACCCCTTGCGCAGATATCCCGCCTTGCCCTTGTAGCGGCCGTACTCGGACCCGCGTTGCGACTCCTCGTCGCCGTTCGGCGGCATCAGCACGTACAGCCAGGGTGCGGCGGGAATCATGTGGCGGGTGCCGCCGACGCCGTCGCTCACGGCATCGAAGTACTTCTCCACCAGCGCCGCCCCGTCCGCGCCGTCGCCGTCGGCCAGCGCGTAGATCAGGATGTCCGTCGGGCTGTCCTGCTCCTTGCGGCCGGAGAGCATCAGCGTGGAGTGCAGCGCCGTGCCGGGCGAGTCGGGATCGCTGTTGTTCTCGTGCCAGTCGGCGTGGTTGCGCATCAGCCGCCGGAACGACTCCTTCGGCAGATCCGCCCACGACCACATGAGGACGCCCCCCGTCAGGGAAGCGGGCGGCCTGGGCAGCAGATCCGCCGGATCGTCCCCCTCCGCGCCGGGCGACCGCAGCCAGTACCGGGTCACCACACCGAAGTTGCCGCCCCCGCCGCCGGTGTGTGCCCACCACAGGTCGTGATGGGGATCGCCGCTTTCGCGGGTGGCCAGCACGGCCCGGGCCCGGCCCGCCTCGTCCACGACGACGACCTCGACGGCGTACAGGTGGTCGACGACGGAACCGTGGGTGCGCGAGAGCGATCCGTAGCCGCCGCCCTGGATGTGCCCGCCCACACAGACCGAGTGGCACCAACCGCCGGGAACGGTCACTCCCCAGGTCAGGTAGAGCGTGCGGTACACCTCGCCCAGCGTCGCGCCCGACTCCAGGACCACGGCGCGCCGGTCGGGGTCGAAGTGGATCGCGTTCATCCCGGTCATGTCGATGATCACGCCGTCGGGGTGCTCGCCCACGGAGTTCTCCAGCGAGTGACCGCCGCTGCGCACCGAGACCGGCCGACCGGAATCGACCGCCCACTGCACCGCCGCCACCACCTCGTCGGTGGAGCGCACCACCCGGAAGCAGGCGGGGCGCTGGACGAACCGCTCGTTACGGCGGCGCAGGGCGAGGTCCTCGTAACGCGGGTCGCCGGGGTACACGGTCGACGACGCCGGACTCCCGCCGCCGCGCTCCGCGACTGCGCCTTCCCGGTGCGGGGCACTACGGGTCACATGGGCCATCGGGTGGATCCTCCGTGTCCGCTCGATCGGTCCCGGCTCTTCGGAGCCGAGACCTCTCGAACTTCCACTCGACCGGTCCGGACTCGCTGAATTCCCGCTGAACCGTGCCGTTTCCCGGACACCAACACCGGACGACCGGGGCGTGCCCCGGCGCGGCGCGGTCGCGACGTCAGGAACCTTCCGAACATCCGGACTGGCCGTAGATACCCCTGGGGGGTATATTGCACGCGTCGATACCTCGATACCCCCCTCCCGTATAGGAGTGCCTGCGATGACTGCATCAGCCGCACCGAACGCACCGGCGGATCCGCGGAGATGGTCCGCGCTCGCCCTGATCGCCCTGGCCCAGTTCATGGTCATCATGGACACGTCGATCATCGGCGTGGCCCTGCCCCGGATGCAGGCCGACCTGGGCTTCTCCCAGGAGAACCTGTCCTGGGTGTTCAACGCCTACGTCGTCGCCTTCGGTGGGCTGTTGCTGCTCGGCGGGCGGCTGTCCGACCTGCTCGGCGCCAAGCGCCTCTTCAGCGCCGGATGGATCGTCCTCGCCGCGGGTTCCCTGACCGCGGGCCTCGCGGGTGAGGTCTGGGTCGAGCTGACCGGGCGGGCCGTCCAGGGGGTGGGTGCCGCGCTGATCGCGCCGTCCGCCCTCACGCTGCTGATGACCCTGTTCGGCTCCCGGCCCCAGGAGCTGGGGAAGGCGTTCGCCCTGTACGGCGCGGCCGCCCCGGCCGGTGGCACCGCCGGAGTCTTCCTCGGCGGGGTCATCACCCAGTACGCCAGCTGGCCCTGGGTGTTCTACATCAACATCCCCGTCGCCCTCGTCGTCCTGATCGCCACGCCCGCCGTCATGCCCTCGGGCGCGGGGCGGCGCGGCTCGATCGACCTGGCCGGCGCGGTCACCGTCACGGCGGGTCTCGCCGCCGGCGTCTACGCCATCGTCCGTGCTCCCGAGACCGGCTGGGGTTCGGCCGAGACCTGGCTGGTCCTCCTGGGCGGCGTGGTGCTGATCGCCGCGTTCGTCGCGATCCAGGCCAAGCGGCGCGAGCCGCTGATGCGGCTGGGCATCTGGCGGGCGCCCAACCTGGCCGGTGCCAACATCGCTCAGCTCCTCATGGCCGCCGCGTGGATACCCATGTGGTTCTTCCTCAACCTCTACCTCCAGCAGGTCCTGGGGCTCGACGCCTTCGCCTCCGGCTCCGCGCTGCTGCCCATGACGGTCGCCATCATGATCATGATGATCGTTCTGGCGCCGCGTCTGATCTCCCGGTTCGGGCCCAAGCCCCTCATCGTCCTGGGGCTGTTCGCGCTCGGGGCGGGCATGTTCTGGCTCTCGCTCGCCCGCCCGGACGGAAACTTCTGGGTGGACGTGCTGCCCGCCTCCCTGCTCTCCGCGGTGGGCATGTCGCTGGCGTTCATCCCGTCGCTCGGCACCGCGCTCTCCAGTGCCCGCCCGGAGGAGGGCGGTCTCGCCTCGGGGATCGTCAACACCAGCTACCAGGTCGGCTCCGCGCTGGGCCTCGCCGCCATGACGGCGATCGCCGCCGCGCACGGTGCCCGTGAGCCCGGCGACCCGGTGGCCCTCACCGACGGCTTCTCCGCCGCCTTCCTCGGCGCCGCGGCCCTCGCGGTGATCGGCGGTCTCGCCGCCCTGCTGACCCTGCGCACCGCACCCGCCGCCGAAGGCGCGGGCAACGGTGACGGTGAGGGCGGTGGTGGCCGGCTGGAGAAGGCCGCGGCCTGAAAGGGGGCGGGTGTTCCCCGAGGGCTGTGGTCGGGCGG
>NZ_ML123045.1:693821-790788 GCF_003846175.1 Streptomyces sp. ADI95-17
TGACCAGCAGGGCGGCACTGCGCAGTCGGAGCGCGCCTTCCCGCTCGTGGGGGCGCAGCAGGTCGACGAGCCGCTGCCGGGCCCGGGTCCGGTCGTCCTCCCCGGCCCGGCTCAGCAGATGCCGGCCGGGGCCGGAGTCCAGCAGGAAGGCGGCGGCGTCGGAGGCGTCCCGGCCCCAGGTCCCGTACGCCTCGGCCGGTGTGGTGCCGATCGCCTCGTACCCGGCGCGGGACAGCACGTCACGCACGGTCTCCGGGTCCGCCAGCGAGAACATGCCGGGGTTCGCGGAGGTGCCCAGTCCGCCGACGGGCAGCAGGTCACCCAGCCCCCGGATGGCCTGGAGCCACTCGTTCCGGTCGGCCCGCGCGGTGCAGACGAAGGCGATACGGCCGCCGGGGCGCAGTGCCCGTCCGATGTTGGCGAAGGCGGCGACCGGATCGGCGAAGAACATCACCCCGAAACGGCTGATCGCGACATCGAAGGTCCCGGTCCCGAACGGGTGGACCTGGATGTCCGCCTGCTCGAACGTCACGTTGCCGATGCCCTCGCTGCGCGCGGACTCCCGTGCGCGGCCCAGCATCGGGGCCGACAGGTCCAGGCCCAGCGCCCGCCCGTCGCCGGCCCGTCGCGCGGCGAGGCGGGTGGTGCGCCCCGCCCCGCAGCCGATGTCGAGGACACGGTCACCTCCGGTGATCGCGGCGGCGGCGAGCAGTGGCTCGTCGAAGCCCCCGTTCACCCCGTCCCAGCGGTCCTGGTTGGCGGCCCAGAACGTCCCCTCGTAACCGTTCCACGCTTGGTCCTGATCTCTGTTGGCGATGTGTCGCATGCGGTGTGCTTCCCCTGAACGCTGCTCGAACTCGGCCTGTTCGCCGTCTGGTTGCGGCGCCCGCGGACATCGGGACGACTAGTATGGGCGGGCGCCCATTCAAGGTATGGGCAAGTGCCCATACTGTAAACAGGGCGAGAGGGAGGGAATCGGTGTCTCCGCGTGGTGTGACGACTCCGGACGTACGTGAGCGGCTCTTCGCCGCCGCGGAGCGGGTGTTGGAGCGGGACGGGCCGGGGGCCCTGACAAGCAGGGCGATCGCCGCCGAGGCCGGCTGCGCGAAGGGCCTGCTGCACGCCCATTTCCGCGGACTGGACGAGTTCGTCGCGGAGCTGGTCCTGGACCGGTTCGGGCGGGTGGCCCGGCACGCCGACGAACTCCGGGGGCGGGCGGGGCAGGGCACCGTCGCGGAGAACCTGCTCGGCATCGCGCTCGCGCTGCTGTCCTCGGCCGGCCCCACCGTCGCCGGGCTGGCGCTCGCCCGCCCCGTGGCGTCCGCGCACATCCGCGAAGCCCTGGTGGGCGGTGCGCCGGGCTTCGACACGGTCCAGGACGCGATCACCGACTACCTGGACGCGGAACGGCGGGGCGGCCGGATCGCGGAACGGGCCGACACCGCCGCCGCGGCCCTCGCCCTGGTCGGGACCGTCCACCACCTGCTCATGACCGGCACGCACGACCGGCAGCGGGAGCGGGAGCGGGCCGGACAACTGGTGGTCCTGCTCGATGCCGCACTCCGGCACGGGCCCGGCGGCATCGAGGGGTGAGCAGGGACGAACGCAAGAGTGCCGCCGCGGGACCGTTCCCGCGGCGGCACCCCTGCCACTCGCCCCCGCTCAGCTCAGCCGGGTCGATACGTACGCCTCGATGGCGTCCCGCTGGTAGACGGCCAGTCCGGGCGCGATCGCCTCGTACGCCGCGCGCCACTGCTCGTTCTCCACACAGGAACGGCCGATCGCGCGGTACTCCTCGGCGGAGACCGCCCGCAGCCCGGTCAGGGCCCGGTGCTGGGCCTCGATCTCGGCCTGCACCGGATCGGCCTCGGCGGGCACGCCCGCCACCAGCAGCTCGGCCAGCCGGATCATCTGCGCCGTGCGCTCGCGGTGTCCGGCCTCGATCTGCTCCTCGCTCATCGTCGAGGTGTGCCGGTCGATGTCCCCGGCCAGCCCGGGGAAGTCGCGCAGGCTGTCCCTGTACTGGGAGGGCCGGACGCCCTCGAAGAGATTCTCCGGTCGGTTGATGGCGGTCATGGGGCCACCGTCCTTTCTGGAATCCTCCAGTTCGGTGATCGTGCGGGAGACGGTGCCGGCCAGTGCGTCGATCCGGTCGCGCTCGGCGAGCAGCCGGCGGTGGTGGCCGCGCAGCGCCTCCACCTCATCGACCTGCGAGGCCAGGATCCGCCCGATCTCGGGCAGACCCAGGCCCAGCGCCCGCAGCACGAGGATCTGCTGCAATCGGAGCAGCTCGCCCTCCCCGTAGCAGCGATGGCCGTTGGAACCGGTCCCCGCGGGCGGCAGCAGACCGATCTCGTCGTAGTGCCGCAGCGTCCGAGCCGTCACACCGGACATCCGGGCGACCTCCGCGATCGGCCAGACCATCGCCGCCTCCTCACCCGATCACCTCACCGGGCCGGTCTCTCCGGCCCTGGTCAGGACGGTAGAAGCTGCCGTTGCGGCAACCGCAACCCCGGAGCCGGGATCGCCCGGCGATGCCCGGCCCGTACTCCGCGCCCCACTCGTACCTACCGCACCCGGACGCGCACCGTGTGCGTGGCGCCCCGGCTGCTGCTCAGGTCGCCGAAGGTCACGGTCACCGAGGAGCCGGTCCGGACGCCGGTGACGGTCTCCGGCTTGGACAGGACCGACTTGACGTGCCGCTGCCAGGTGAGGGTCAGGCCCGTGACGGTACGGGACGGGTCGGAGACGCAGATCGTGGCGGTGCCGTCGCGCTTCTCGTGGATCTGGACGCAGACCGGCGCACTCGCCGTGACCTTGCCCGCCGTGCCCGCCTCCCAGAAGTTGACGCCGGTGAATCCGAGGGAGGGGACGCGGATGCCGGTGCGCCGGGCGTCATTGGCGAGGATCTGGAGCCAGCCGGTGTCCGCCGCACGGGCGGCGGTGCGTGCGCTGCTCGCACCCGGCATCAGGATGTACGCGTAGCCGCTGTCCGCCGGGTCGGTGCCGTGGTCCTGCCAGAGGGTGACGTAGCGGCGGGTGTTGGGGGCGGTGGTGCCGTCGTCGTTGATGTCCTTCCAGGCACCGGTGCGTTCCTCGCGCAGCGCGTGCAGTTCGGTACCGCCGGGGAAGACGTAGCCGGCGTGCCGGTCGAGGTGGGCCCAGGTGGTGGTGCGGGTGGTGGTCCAGCCCTGAGTGGTGGGCTGTGCCTTGCCGTCGAGCAGCAGCCGCGGTGTGCCGCTCGTGCCGAGGCAGCGGTTGTCGACGACCGTCTCGACGCCCGCGCCGTCGGCGGAGGTGATGCCGGAGCCGAGGCAGACCACGCAGTCGTCGAGCCAGAACCACGACTTGCGGGCGTGCATCGTGCTCGCCAGGCCCTGGAGGTGCTGGCCGGTGGTGCCGAACTCGCCGTCGCCGGTGCCGCCGACCCACTTCGTGCCCGGCTTCGGGTTGGCCCAGGCGCCGCCCTGCCCGTCGGTGAGCTTCTTCCGGGAGACGGTGGTGCCGGGCAGCCGGTACGGGTCGACGGTCGGCCAGTACGCGTCCGAGTACTGCTCCAGACCCGCGCCGTCGCCCCACCACTGGAGCCAGCCCGAGCCGGTGTGCCAGCCGCGCTTGTTCTCCCCGTTGCCGAACTCGTAGTGGGCGATCCGCCCGGAGGCCATCGAGAGACCGGCGCCCCAGCCGCGCCGGCGGTGGGTGGCCCGGTCCATGTTGTGGAAGACCCGGTGCGCGGACGGCTCCGGGGACGCGGTGACGGACGTGTCGTCCAACAGGGTCTGCAACCGGGCGGTGTTGACCAGGCTCAGGGAGCCGGACTTCAGCGCCGGGGCGTAGTAGTCGCGCTTCAGCCAGCCCTTGACCATGGCGCGCCAGCGGGCGTTCTCCTCGGGCCCGGCGCCCATGCCGAGCAGCACGATCGAGGCCATGACGCCGTGGGCGCGGGTGTGGTCGCTGGAACCGACGCGGGTGATGCCCCGGCCCGAGACGTTGTCCATCATCAGGCCGTCGTAGATGAACGGGGCGATGGCCGCGTCGATCGTGTCGAGGAACTGCCGGCTGCCGGGATCGGTGATCTCCCAGGTCGAGCCGCGCAGCAGGGCGAACAGCCGGCCGAGCCCGTCGTTGAGGACCGCGCCGTAACCACCGATGTACGGGATGGAGGTGTGCTGGACGAACGAGCCGTCCGGATAGAAGCCGTCGCCCGTCGTGACGTACGGGAAGACCGGCGAGAGCGCGGCGACCGCCAGGGCGATCTTGGCCGGATTGGCGCCGACGATGCCGCGCAGGATGATGCCGCGGCACAGGTCGACACGGTTGGCGCCGGTGCTGGTGCCGGTGTACGAGCCGACGGCGGAGTCGGGCAGGAATGTGTCGACCGCCTTGCAGTAGGCGGCCCGCTGGGCGTCCGTCAGATCGTCGTGGAGCAGCACACAGGTGTCCATGAGGGCCTGGGGCGCGCCGATCTGCCAGTTCCACCAGTTTCCGTAGCGCGCGGTCGTCTCGTTGAAGACATCGGCGTGGAGGTGGTCGAGACCGGCGATGACCGCGTCCCGCAGGCCGGTGTCGCCGGTGAGCCCGGTGCCGGGCTGGGAGTACGCCTCCGCCATGGTGCGCAGCCGGTTGTAACCGGTGTTCATGTTGGCGGAGAAGCCGAACGACTCCGTGTCGGTGTCCGGATCGGGGTCCAGGTAGACCAGATCCGGCCAGAGGGAGCCGCGCGCGGGCGCCATCGTGGAACGGAAACCGCTTGCCTGGGTGCCGAGGTCGGCGAGCTTGGACTTGAAGGGCTCGGCGGTCGGGCTGAAGCCGGTTCCCAGGTACAGATCGCGCCACTTCGCACGCAGCGCGGCGAACTCGTCGGCGGCGTCGGCGGCAGTGGTGGAGGCGGCGGAAGCCGGGAGTGCGGCGGGGCCGGAGGCGGACGCGGCGGTCGGGAGGCCGAGGGCGAGCGCCGTACCGCCGCCCGTGGCCAGCAGGGCGCGACGGGACCAGGCAGTTGTCATCGAAGCTCCGGGGGAGAGTGAGCCAGTGCGGGAATGCCAGCGTGGTAAGCGTTTTCTAACATGGGGGCGTCGGGGGACTCAAGGGGTCGCCCGGGTCACCGTCGGACCCGCCGGGAGCGGGTGTGCCCCGGGGGCGTCCGTCCGTCGGCAGCCGCTCGGTGGGCGTGGCGGAGCCGGTTCCCGGTAACCAGCCGTCGGCGTACGGGAGTTCAGTAAACCGTTACGGAGGTGGCGAGCGGGCACGGAGGTGGCGGGCCGTTACGGAGGTGGTGAACCGTCAGGAGGAAGACGGACCGTTACTGAGATGGCAGGCCGAACCGGGCTTGCGGACGGATCAGCCGTTCCGCGCGTCCGGCACGCCCGGCACGTCCTGCGCACCCGTATCGCCCGTATCGCCCGCCTCGTCCGGGATCGGCTGCTCGGCCCAGATCGTCTTGCCGCGTCGGGTGTAACGGCTGCCCCAGCGCGTGGTGAGCTGCGCGACCAGATACAGGCCGCGGCCGCCCTCGTCCGTGAGCAGGGCCCGGCGCATGCGGGGCTGGGTGGCGCTGGGGTCGGAGACCTCGCAGGTCAGCTGCCCCGCGCGGATCAGCCGCACCTCGACCGGGCCGCCGGCGTGACGGATGGCGTTGGTGACCAGCTCGCTCAACACCAGCTCGGTGGTGAAGACGAGCTCCTCCAGCCCCCAGGCGCGCAACTGCTGTGCCGCGTCCTGCCTGAGCCGGGCGACAGCGGCCGGGTCGGCGGCCACGGGCCAGACGGCCGTGTTGCCGGCCGGTACCGCATGGGTGCGGGCGAGCAACAGGGTCACGTCGTCGGCGAGTTGGTGCGCGGGCCGGGCGGAGATGATCTCCTTGCCGAGCTCGCGCAACGGGGCGGTGGCGGCGCCGGGGCGGGCCAGCCTACGGCTCAGCTCCGCCATGCCCTCGTCGAGGTCGCTGTCGCGTCCCTCGATCAGCCCGTCGGTGTAGAGCACGAGCAGGCTGCCGGGCGCCAGTTCCACCTCGGTCACCTCGAAGGGCAGACCGTTGACGCCCAGCGGCGGTCCGGGGTTGAGGGGCACGTACGAAACGGTCCCGTCCGGATCCACGACGGCGGGCGGGGGATGTCCGGCGGAGACCATCGCGCAGCGCCGGGCGACCGGGTCGTAGACGGCGTACAGGCAGGTGGCGCCGACCGGGTCGGCCCGGAGATCGCCGGGTGCCGGGTCTTCGTCCGGCCGGGTGACGGGGCTGGGCCGATCGGGTCCGTCGGACTGGTCGGGCCCGTCGTGCTGGTCGGTTCCCTCGTGCTGGTCGGGTTCGTCGGGCTGGTTGGGCTCGTCGCGGAGTTGGGAGACCAGGTCGTCGAGGTGCACCATCAGCTCTTCCGGCTCCAGATCGAGGTCGGCGAGGGTGTGCACGGCGGTACGGAGCCGCCCCATGGTGGCGGTGGCCCCCAGCCCGTGGCCGACCACGTCCCCGGCGACCAGGGCGACCCGGGCGGAGGACAGCGGGATCACGTCGAACCAGTCGCCGCCGACGCCGGTCGCGGTATCGGCCGGCAGGTAGAAGCCGGAGGTGGTCACCGCGACGGTCTCGGCCTGCGCGGGCGGCAGCAGACTGCGTTGCAGGCCGACGGCGGCCCGGTGCTCCCGGGTGTAGCGGCGGGCGTTGTCCAGGGCGAGGGCCGCACGGGCGGCGATCTCGCACAGGAGATCCAGGTCGGCCGGTGCGTAGTCCCGCCGGCCGGGACCGCGCCGTACGGTCACCCGGCCCAGGAAGCTGCCCCGGGCCCGCAGCGGGGCGGTCATCGACGAGGGGGAGCCGCCGACGGACGGGGCGGAGCCGGCATCGGCCGGGACCACGGTGCCGGTCGGCACCTCCTCGGCCCGCTCCCCGGCCGCCGCGGTCAGCCGGAGCGGCACCGTGCCGTCCTCGCCGGGAGCCGGTTCCTCGCCCGTGAACACCGCCCGGGCGATCTCCACCACGGCGAGGTCGGCCAGTCCGGGCACCAGCACGGTGGCCAGCTCCTCGCCGGTGCCGGTGACGGACAGCGATCCGCCGACGGCCGCGGTGGCGTGATGCAGAATCGCCAGTCGCTCGTCGGAACGGCGCTGCTCGGTGACGTCCGTGAACAGCGCGGTGACACCGAAGACCTGTCCGTCCGGTGCCTGGAGCCGGAACGCCGAGACGGCCATCACCACCCCGCCGCCCGGATCCTCGATGGTCCGTACGGTGTCCTCCGCGAGGATCAGCGGCCGGCCGGTCCGCAGTACCTCGCGCAGCCGTCGCTCGATCGCCGCCGCGTCCGGCGCCTGGAGGAAGTCTCCCAGGCGCCGGTTGCGCAGGTCGGGCGGGAGGCCGGTGTACGGCAGCAGATGGGTGTTGGTCCTGACCAGCCGCAGCTCCGCGTCGAACACGGCGAGACCCAGCCGGTCCTGAAGGAAGAGTTCCCGGGTGAACGCCTGGTCCTGCCGCCACCGGGCGACCTTCCCGGCCGGTGCCCCGAGCACGAAGTACCGGGCCGGGCCCCCGGCCCACTCGGCGGCGGCACCGGTGCAGGGCCCCGCCAGCGGGAGGACCTGGAAGACGACGGTCAGCTCCTCGCCCCGGCCGGTACGCACCACCGCCTCGCCCGACCAGGCGCCCACCGGCCGCCCGCCCGGCGGTCCGGGCAGTCCGGCGGGATCCGCGAGCAGCTTCCGGGCGGGACGGCCGCAGACACGGTCGGCGGGGAGCGAGAGGAGCTCCTCCGCCGCGGGTGTCCAGCCGATGACCACCCCGTCCGCATCGAGCAGGGCCCCGGCCGCGCTGTCCGCGAACGGGAGCCCGCTGTGCCCGGGGGTGCCCGGAAGGGTTTTGCGGTCCACCTCGTTCTCAGCTCCCTCTCACCGCCTGCCGACGGTCCCGCGCCGGGTCCACGGACGTCTCCATCATCCCTCCGCCGGCTCCGGCCGCCAGTCCCGGCGGCCGGCGGCCCGGGCGCTCCCCGGCCGGACGGGTTGCCGATGGGACCCATGGGTTGGTCCGTGGTGGGGCACTATTTCGTTCGGCCCTCCGTTCAGTCTTCCGCTCAGTCACTCCGTGGGAAGGTTCAGCGTTTTGTCCGATCGCACCGATGGAAGCCGCGGTTCTCTGCTGGCGGTGAGCGACCTCCACGTGGGCATGGCGGACAACCGCCCCCTCGTCGAGTCGTTGCGGCCCGATTCGGACGAGGACTGGCTGATCGTCGCCGGTGATGTCGCCGAGCGGATCGCGGACGTGGAGTGGGGGCTGCGGCTGCTCGCGAACCGGTTCTCACGGGTCGTCTGGGCCCCGGGGAACCACGAGTTGTGGACGCCCGAGCACGATCCGGTCCAACTGCGGGGCCAGGAGCGGTACGAGCACCTGGTCGAGCTCTGCCGAAGCCTCGGGGTGGTCACTCCGGAGGACCCGTACCCGTTGTGGCCCGGCCCCGACGGTCCCGTGGCCGTCGCTCCGGTGTTCCTGCTGTACGACTACAGCTTCCGGGCGCCGGGCACGAGGACCAAGGAGGAGTCCCTGGCGTACGCGCACCGTACGGGGGTGGTGTGCACCGACGAGTTCCTGCTGCACCCGGACCCGTACCCGAGCCGCGACGCCTGGTGCAGGGCGCGGGTGGCGCGGACGGAGGAGCGCCTGGCGGCGCACGATCCGGGGATCCCGCTGGTCATCGCCGGCCACTGGCCACTGGTGCGCGAACCGATGGACGTCCTGTGGTACCCCGAGTTCGCCCAGTGGTGCGGTACCGGGCTCACCGCCGACTGGCACCGGCGGTTCAACGTGGCGGCGGTGGTCTACGGACATCTGCACATACCCCGGACGACCTGGTACGACGGAGTGCGCTTCGAGGAGGTCTCGATCGGTTACCCGAGGGAGTGGCGCAAGCGCGGCCACCCCCGGGGCCTGCTGCGGCGGATCCTCCCGTACGACGGCGACGGCGGCGACGACGGAGGGAGCGCCGCCGACGCGCGCGGCGCCACCGGTCAGGGTCCCGTCAGCGATGGCCCAGCACGTTGACAACCTGACCGTTCGGGTCGCGGACGAAGAAGCGGCGTACGCCCCATTCCTCGTCGCGCAGCGGGTACACGATCTCCGCGCCGCTCTCCCGCATGGCCGCGTGCACCGCGTCCACGTCCTCCACCTCGATGCTCAGGTCCGGCGTGACCGGGGCGGTCGCGTCGGACCCCATGATGCTGAGCTGGGCCGTGGGGTCGGACGCGGAGGCGAGCGTCATGATCCAGCCGTGGTTCATGACCTCCCGCAGACCCAGCCGACCGTAGAACTCCGCGCTCCGCGCCATCCCTTCGGCGGTGGGCCCATCGGCGGTCCGGATGTTGGGGACGACTCTGCGGACGGACATCGGCAACTCCTGTCGCGGGACTGGCTCCGTGCCGCCTGGCACCGGTGGACCCGACGCGGATCAGATGACCGGCGGCCGTCCCAGTTTCGTCATCCGCCACACCGTGCGCCACCGCATCGGCTGCCTTCGTCCGCACGGGGTACGGACGCCCTCGGCGAAGCCGCCGGCCCAGGCGCGCAGACCCGTCGCCGACCGGGTCCGGGCCACGGTGAGCAGGGTCCAGGTGCCCAGGTAGGCGGGGACCAGGGGGAGGGGCAGGTTCCGGCGGGCCAGCCAGACCCGGTTGCGGGCCGTCATCCGGTAGTAGACGGAGTGCCTGGCCGGGGAGGTCTTGGGGTGCTGGAGCAGCAGATCGGGCTCGTAGAGGATCTTCCAGCCCGCGTCGAGCGCCCGCCAGGACAGGTCCGTCTCCTCGTGCGTGAAGAAGAACTCCGCGGGCCAGGGCCCCGTCTGGGCGAGCATCTTCATGGAGAAGGCGTGTCCGCCGCCCAGGAACGCGGTGACCGGTCCGCCCCGCATCGGGTCGGCTGCGCGCAGCCGCGGCACGTGGCGGCGCTGGGTCTCGCCGCGCTCGTCGGCGATCCGGAAGCCGACGATGCCGAGCTGCGGATCGGCGGCGAACAGCTCCTGGACCTTGCGGAACACCCCGCTGTCGACCAGGAGCCCGTCGTCGTCGAGCTCGATGACGACATCGACGTCACCGAACTCCGCCAGCTTCTGCAGGGCGACGTTGCGCCCCCCGGGACAGCCCAGGTTCTCCGCCAGCTCGATCGCCGTCACACCGCCGGCCAGATCGGACAGGCCCGGAAAGGTGCTGAAGTCCGGGAGGGGCGATCCATTACCCACTACGACGAGCCGGTCCGGACGTACGTCCTGCCCGGCCACCGAGGCCAGCAGGGCCTGGACCTCCTGCGGGCGATCGCCCATGGTGACGATGGATACGGCGATGCGTGGTTCGGACACGGTCGGCACTCCTGGTCTCGCTCCGGTGCCGCGATCGTAGCCGCAAGAGATGGTTGCCCGTTGTTCAGGCACCTGTTGCCGCACTGCCATGCCCCGGGACCCTTCGTCGGGGCATGGCGCCGGGGGCCTGCCGCTACGGGCCGAGCGGGGTCCGTGGACGTGCCGCGACGCGTCGCACATGCCCGGCGAAGACGGTCGCCGCGTCGGGCGTCAGGGTGCGCAGGGCCACCATCGCGGTCACGATGACGTCGCAGAGTTCGGCCTCCACATCCTGCCAGGAGTGGGTGGCGCCCTTGCGCGGGTTCTGGCCGGTGGCCCCGATGACGGCCTGGGCGACCTCGCCCACCTCCTCCGACAGCTTCAGCATCCGCAGCAGCAGATCCTGCTCGGGCGGGATGCCGGTCTCCGCTTCGAGCCAGTCGTGCAGCTCGTCGATGGTCGTCCAGGTGTCGTGATCCCGGTCGGGACGCGGGGCCGGGCGGCCGGCCGGGCGGTCTGCGGGGCCGGGGGCGTGGGCGCTGTGCTGGTCCATCGCGCCAGCCTGCCAGCCGCCGCACGCCGGGCGTCGGCGAACGGCCCGTCAGTCCCCGATGCGGGTGCCCGTCCCGCTCACCCGCACCCGGGCGTCGTCCGCCCGCAGCTCGACCGTGAGCGTGCCGGGGCGGCCCATGTCCTCGCCCTGGTGGAGGGTGAGGACCGCGGTGGCGGGGACGAGGGACCGGTCGCGCAGGTAGGCGCCGAAGGCGGCCGCGGCCGCGCCCGTGGCGGGGTCCTCGACGACGCCGCCGACCGGGAACGGGTCGCGGACGTGGAAGACGTCCGGCGCCTGCCGCCACACCAGTTGCAGGGTCGTCAGGTCCAGCCGGTGCATCAGCGCTTCGAGGCGCGCGAAGTCGTAGGAGAGGTCGGCGAGGCGTTCCCGGGTCGCGGCGGCCAGCACCAGGTGGCGGGCGCCCGCGAAGGCGATCCGGGGTGGCAGCGCCGGGTCGAGGTCGGCGGCCGGCCAGTCCAGGGCGGCGAGCGCCTCGGCCAGGTCGGCGGGAGCGATGTCCAGGACTTCCGGTTCGACGCTGGTGAGCGTGGCGCGCAGCTCGGCGCCCTCCCGGGTGACGGTGACCGGGACCGTGCCCGCGGGCGTACGGAACACCAGATCGCCGGGGCCGTCGCGCTCGGCCAGCGCGAGGGCCGTCGCCACGGTGGCGTGGCCGCAGAACGGAACCTCGGCCTTCGGGCTGAAGTAGCGGATGGTGTACTCCCGCGCGCCCGTTCCGTCCTGCGCGCCCGCGTCGCCCGGCTCGCCCGCACCGTCCCGCGCCCCCGCCTCGCCCGGCCCGCCCTGCCGGGTCAGGAACGCCGACTCGCTGTACCCCAGCTCCGCCGCGACGGCGAGCATGGCGGCTTCGTCGAGCCCGGAGGCGTCGAGGACGACCCCGGCCGGGTTGCCGCCCTCGGGATCGGCGGAGAACGCGGTGTAACGGAGGACCTCGGTACCTGAATGTCGGCTCATGCCGCAGGTCAACCCCGTCGTGGCCCGGGGCATTCCCGCTCCGGGCGGGCGGAGCGGGAATGCCCCGGGCGGGGAGAGCGGGAACGCCCGGGCCGGGGCGTCCGGCTCAGTGGCAGTTCTTGGTGCCCTTGTCGGCCTTCGTCCAGGAGCAGGAGTCCTGGAGCTTGCCGTTCGGCTTGATCAGCCGGGCCTTGTCACCGGTGTTGTTCCAGATGTACGAACCGCGGTTCCAGTACACGTTGCCCGACGCGTTCCTGCCCCGGCCGGTGTGGACCTTGACCGTCTTGCCCGCGGCGATGGTGTAGCTGCCGAAGGTGTACGTGTAGCCGCTGTTGTCCTTGAGCTTGTAGCCCTTGAGCTGGAGCTTCGACTTGCCGTTGTTGTGGATGTCCACCCACTCGGCGTTGAGGGACGTGTTGCTGCGGTTGTCCTTGCCGGGGCTGTCGTACTGGATCTTCCCGAGGTGCAGCCCGCCCTGGTGCGAGGCGGCCGAGGCGGGGGCCGCGACGAGCAGCGAGCCGGCCAGGGCGGTGGCGGCGGCCAGGGCGAGCGGAGCCGCGGTGCGTATGCGCATGCTGTGTTCCTTGTGTGGAGTTCCGGTGAAGGAGTGTCAGCATAAGGGCAGCGCGCGGCACCCCGGTACGCGGGTGCTCATTCCGTCCGGAGTCCGGTCGATCGGTGACAACCGCCCCCGACGGGCGGCGCGTTGGGGGCGGCCTCGTCGGCCGCGCCCCGTCAGCCGCGCCCCGTCAGCCGCGTCCCACGTACGGCATCGCCGTCGCCAGTACCGTCGCGAACTGCATGTTCGCCTCCAGCGGCAGCTCCGCCATGTGGAGCACCGTCCGGGCCACGTCCGCCGCCGCCATCACCGGCTCGACCGCGAGTTCGCCGTTGGCCTGGAGGATGCCGGTCCGCATCTGCTCGGTCATGTCCGTGGCCGCGTTGCCGATGTCGATCTGCCCGCAGGCGATCCGGTACGGACGCCCGTCCAGCGACAGCGACTTCGTCAGCCCCGTCATGGCGTGCTTGGTCGTGGTGTAGGCGACCGAGTGCGGGCGCGGCGCATGGGCCGAGACCGAGCCGTTGTTGATGATCCGGCCGCCCTGCGGGTCCTGTTCCTTCATCAGCCGGTACGCCGCCTGCGCACAGAGGAACGCACCCGTCACGTTCACGTCCACCACCGCTCGCCAGTCCGCCACCGCGAGGTCCTCCACGGGCACGGAACGCGGGCCGAACGCACCCGCGTTGTTGAAGAGCAGGTCGAGGCGGCCGAAGCACTCCCGTACCGAGGAAAAGAGCGCGGTCACGTCCTCGGGGCGGGACACGTCGGCGGGGACGGTGATCACCCGGGCGTTCTCCCCGGCCAGCGCGGCCGTCGCGGCGAGCGGCTCGGGCCGCCGCCCCGCGAGCGCCACCGACCAGCCGGCACCGGTCAGGGCGAGCGCCACCGCGCGGCCGATGCCGGAACCCGCGCCCGTCACGACCGCCGTCTTCGGATCGGAATTCAACACTTTGTTGCTCATGGGGCCGCAGCGTACGCCTTGCCGCCCCCGTGACGCGTGAGGCCACATGGGGTCAAGGCAGCGCGTACGACGGCGCGTTCGCGGCCCGTCCGGCCGGCGAAGATGATCATTGGCCCGTCACGGATGCGCGCTTTGTCCCCGTGAACCCATTGCTGCCGCATTCCTCATCCACCCGACGCCCGAGCGACGCGAACACGACAGCCGCCCGATGCGCTGGGCCGGTGAACTGCCTTAGTACATCACCAGCCAGGGGAGGGACAGATGACACACTCATCGCACCAGCAGGAGATGCGCGACGCGGCCACGCAGTTCGGCCGCCGCCGTTTCCTCACCGTCACCGGAGCCGCAGCCGCGCTCGCCTTCTCGGTCAACCTGCCCGCCGCGGGCACCGCGAGCGCCGCCGAGCTCGACGCGAAGAAGATCGGCGACGACCCGTTCACCCTCGGCGTCGCCTCCGGCGACCCGCTGCCCGACTCGGTCCTGCTGTGGACGAGACTCGCACCGCGCCCGTACGAGCCCGGCAGCGGACTGCCCAGAAACCGGGTGCAGGTGCGCTGGGAACTCGCCCGTGACGAGCGCTTCTCCCGCATCGTGCGGCGCGGATCGGTCACCGCCCACCCGGAGTTCGACCACAGCGTCCACGTAGAGGTCAAGGGCCTCGACGCCGACCGCGTCCTCTACTACCGCTTCCGCACCGGAACGTGGACCAGCCCCGTCGGCCGGACCCGCACCGCGCCCGCCCGCGGCGCCCGCAACAGCGCGCTGAGCCTGGCCGCCGTCTCCTGCCAGGCGTACCACGACGGCTACTTCACCGCGTACAAGCACCTCGCCCAGGAGGACGTCGACGTCGTCTTCCACCTCGGCGACTACCTCTACGAGTACGCCGTCAACGCCACCGGCGGCGCCCGCAACTACACCGACCGCAGGCTCCCCGCCCACTACAACCGGGAGACGGTCACGCTGGAGGACTACCGGCTGCGGTACGGCCTCTACAAGTCCGACCCCGATCTGCGCGCCGCCCACGCCGCGCACCCCTTCGTCGTCACCTGGGACGACCACGAGACCGAGAACAACTACGCGGGCGAGACCCCCGAGAACGACGTCCCGCCGGAGGAGTTCCTGCTGCGCCGTGCCGCCGCGTACCGCGCGTACTGGGAGAACCAGCCGCTGCGCGCCCCGCAGCGGCCCACCGGCCCCGACATGAGGCTCTACCGGCGCCTGCAGTTCGGCCGGCTCGCCCAGTTCGACATCCTCGACACCCGCCAGTACCGCAGCGACCAGGCGTACGGCGACGGCTGGCAGACGCCCGGACCGGAGTCCCAGGACCCGTCGCGCACCATGACCGGTGCCACCCAGGAGCGTTGGCTGATCGACGGCTGGCACGCCTCGCGGGCCACCTGGAACGTCGTACCCCAGCAGGTCACCTTCGCCCAGCGGCGCGACGTCCCCACCGACGCCTTCAAGCTGTCCATGGACGCCTGGGACGGCTACCCCGCCTCCCGGGGCCGCATCCTGAAGGGCGCCGAGGCCGCCGGGGTCGACAACCTGATGGTGCTGACCGGCGATGTGCACGTCGGCTACGGCTTCGACCTGAAGCAGGACTTCGACAACCCGGCGTCCCGCACCGTCGGCACGGAGATCGTCGCCACCTCCATCACCAGCGGCAAGGACGGCTCGGACAAGCCGGGCAGCTGGAACAACCAGATGCAGGCCAACCCGCACATGAAGTTCTTCAACGGCCGCCGCGGGTACGCCGTCGTCACACTGGGCCGGGAGCAGGCGCGCGCCGACTACCGGACGGTGTCCGCCGTCACCACCCCCGGCGCGCCCCTCGCGACGGCCGCGTCGTTCGTGACCGAGGTGGGCAACCAGGGCCTCACGCCGGCGTAAGGCCAGGTCGCGGTGTTCCCCGGCCCCGGCCCCGGTCAGCCGAGGTCGTCCGCCGCGTAGCGGACGCCGATGCGGTCACGTACCGCGTCGAGCGTCCGCATCACGGCCAGCGAACCGTCCAGCGGCACCAGCGGCGACTCCGTCTCGCCCGCCCGCAGCGCCCGCACCACCTCGGCCTGCTCGAACTGCAGCCCGCGCAGCCCCGCGCCCGCGGCCCCGGCGGTGAACTCCTCGGGCTCGTGTCCCGGCCGGTGCAGCACGAACCGCTCCGGGTAGAAGAAGCCGCGCGGGAACTCGATCCGGCCCTTGGTGCCCGTGACCGCGCCGGTCTGCGGAGTGTCCGCCACGATCGAGCAGTTCAGCAGCGCCGAGGCGCCCGCCTCCGACCAGCCCAGCAGCATCGCGGTGTGCACATCGACGCCCTCGGGGGAGAGCACCGCGTCGGCCTGCACCCGGTCCGGCTCGCCCAGCAGCAGCTGCGCGAACGACACCGGATAGACCCCGAGGTCCAGCAGCGCGCCGCCGCCCAGCGCCCGGTCGCGCAGCCGGTGCTCGGGCCCGAACGGGCCCGCGAGCCCGAAGTCGGCCTGCACGGTGCGGACATCGCCGATGGCGCCGTCCCGCACCAGCTCCGTCATGCGCCGGATCACCGGGTTGCAGTACGTCCACATGGCCTCCATCAGGAAGAGCCCCCGGTCCCGGGCGAGCTTCACCAACTGGTCCGCCTCCCGGGCGTTCAGCGCGAACGCCTTCTCGCACAGCACGTGCTTCCCGGCCTCCAGGCAGAGCGAGGCCGCCTCCAGATGGGCCGAGTGCGGTGTCGCGACGTACACCACGTCGACCTCGTCGTCGGCGGCGAGCGCGGCCCAGCTGCCGTACGCACGGGGTATCCCGAACCGCTCGGCGAACGCCTGCGCCGAGGCGTCTGTCCGAGATGCGACGGCCACCACTTCCGTGTCCGGCATCGACCGGAGATCCTCGGTGAACGCCGTGGCGATACCGCCGGTCGCCAGCACACCCCACCGCACAGTGCCGCTCATGCCTGTCATGCCTGCTCCCCAAGAGGTCTCGACCAGTCCGGCTGAGCTGAGAGCATAGATGCGGATTCAACGACATGGAGATGGAAATGCCGGAGAGCGGCGCAAGCCGGGCCCAGCAGGAACGCACAGACATACCGACCGCCGGAACCCGGGCCGCGGAGCCCGGGACCACCGGCACACCACCCGGAAAACCGGCCGCTGCCGAAGCGGCCCGGCGCACCGGACTTCTCGTCACCCTCGTCCTCGGCGGCCTCACCGCTCTGCCGCCGCTCTCCATGGACATGTACCTCCCCGCGCTGCCCGCGGTCACCGAGTCCCTGCACGCCCCGGCCGCGACCATCCAGCTCACCCTCACCGCCTGCCTCACCGGCATGGCGCTCGGGCAGGTGGTCGTCGGGCCGATGAGCGACCGGTGGGGCAGGCGCAGGCCGCTGCTCCTCGGCATGATGATCTACGTGGTCGCCACCGCGCTCTGCGTCTTCGCGCCCACCACCGGACTCCTCATCGGCTTCCGCCTGCTCCAGGGCCTGGCCGGCGCGGCGGGCATCGTCATCGCCCGTGCGGTGGTGCGCGACATGTACGACGGCGTGGAGATGGCCAGGTTCTTCTCCACCCTGATGCTGATCTCCGGCGTCGCACCGATCGTCGCCCCGCTGATCGGCGGCCAGGTGCTGCGGTTCACCGACTGGCGGGGCATCTTCGCCGTCCTGACCGTCGTCGGCGTGGGGCTCACCCTCGTCGTCTGGAAGTGGCTGCACGAGACGCTGCCGCCGCAGGACCGGCACACCGGCGGGGTCGGCGACGCGCTGCGCACCATGCGCGGACTGCTCGCCGACCGGGTCTTCACCGGTTACATGATCGCTGGCAGCCTCGCCTTCGCCACCCTCTTCTCGTACGTGAGCGCGTCGCCGTTCGTCATGCAGGAGATCTACGGCGCCTCGCCGCAGACGTTCAGCCTGCTCTTCGGCGTCAACTCGGTCGGCCTGATCATCGTCGGCCAGATCAACGGCAAGGTGCTGGTCGGCCGGATCAGCCTGGACAAGGCGCTCGCCTTCGGCCTCTCGGTCATCGTGCTGGCCGCGGCCGCGCTGCTGCTGATGACCTCCGGGGTCTTCGGGAAGGTGGGCCTGGTCCCGGTCGCGGCCGGGCTGTTCGTGCTGATGTCGGCGATGGGCCTGGCGATGCCGAACACGAACGCCCAGGCCCTGATGCGTACGAAGCACGCGGCCGGATCCGCCTCCGCGCTGCTCGGCACCTCGTCCTTCCTGATCGGCGCCATCGCCTCGCCCCTCGTCGGGATCGCCGGCGAGGACACGGCCGTCCCGATGGCCGTCGTCCAGCTGGTCTGCGGGCTGGGCGCGATGGCCTGCTTCCTGGGGCTGTGCAGGCCCTGGCAGCGGACGGCGTGACAGGGGCCGCGCGGACCCGGACGCCATGACGGGAGGGGCGGCGGGGCCCGGGGCGCGGTTCAGCCCCAGGTCTCGCCGCTGACCGTGTCCGGCCCGAACCAGCGGGAGACGACGGAGACGAGGGCCGGCACCGGGCCCTCCTCCATCGAGTGCTTGAAGGTGTGGACCACACAGGTCCGCACCGGATGCGTGGGCCCGCCGGGTCTCCCGCAGTCGTCGGTGGAAAGCGGCCGGTGCTGCGGACGTGCCAGGGCGAAGCAGACCAGCATCGTGCGGGGGTCCTCGAACCAGAGGTGGTTCCTGACCGCCCGGTTGCCGAAGTCCATGTGGTCGAAGACGACGGCGATGTCCTCGTCGCCGTACGGGGCGGCCCGCAGCGCCGGCAGCACATCGAGGATCGCGTCGCCGGACGCGAGCAGCCCGGCCTCCTCGTGCGAGGGGCCCCAGGGCGGCGGGTCGTCGTCCGGCACCGCCACCGGGAACTCCTCGGTCCGCAGCGATGTGCCGACGGGGGGCCGGTCCCAACGGGCCTGACCGCTGACGCTGCCCCAGTTGAGACTGGCGTTGACGCAGAGCCTCCCCGCGACGAGCGCCCACGGCGTGCGGACCACGCGCTCACGCGCCAGCGCGACCACGAGGCTGCCGAACGCCTCCGGCCGCAGGAGGACGGGCTTCGGGGGCGCGATGAAGGCGTCGGTCCAGATTCCCATGTCCCACCAGTAACAGCGGGGTTCGAACCGGGGCGAACGAGTTTCCGCCCCGGTCCTCGGCCCCGGTCCTCCGTGACGCTACGAAGACCTCGGGTACCCGATCAGATGCGGGCGGTCCTTCTCGTCGGTCCAGCGGAACAGGCCGACACCGTCCGCGGTCTCCATGCCCGGGACGCGCACGTTCGAGGGCAGGGCGCCGGTCGAGCCGCTGCGGACGGCGACCGCGACGGGGGCGCCGCCGCCGGCCAGGACATCGGCCGCGTTGCGCGCGCTTGCCGCGCCGTACGCGGTGCCCTCGTCGTTCACCGACGCCAGGGTCAGCGGCTTCGTGCCGTCCGCACCCTCGAAGCAGAAGCCCCGCTTCGTGGCCAGGTCGAACGCGAGCGGTCCGGCCACCAGGTAGGAACCCGAGGGCGCGGAGACGAGCTGCGGGTACTGGCCCGGCTTTATCGCGGGCTTGCTGCACTCCACCGAGGCCAGCGGCTTGCCGGTCTCCACGTCGTGCACCACCCACATGTCGTGGGTGGCGGCGCGCTTCGCCTTCTTGTCCAGCTGCCACTTCGCCAGGATCAGGCCCGGGACCACCGACGTGGGGATCCCGCTGTACTTGTCCGTGCCCTTGGGTGCGACATTGCGGCTGAACCAGCCGCCCTGCACCCAGAATTCCCTGGCCCCGCTGACCAGCAGCCCCTTCTGCGTCAGCCCGCGCACCTCGGTGAGCTGCTTGCAGGTCTTGCAGCCCTTCGGGTACTTGAGCGCGGGGGCCGAGACGTCGGTCACCCGGCCGGTCACCGGGTCGACCACCGCACTGTTCGTCCGGCCGTCACTGATCAGGATGCCGGGGCCGGTGGTGGAGACCGTCGGGACCGAGTTCCACGGCACCTCGACGCGCCGCCGGGAGCCGTCCTCCACGTCGTAGACGTCCAGCGAGACGATCGTGTCGGCGGGGGTCAGCGCGTTCTCGCCGACCTTTCCGTACGCCCACGTCACGAAGTACTCGTGGTCGTCGACGGTGACCGAGAGGAGCCTCGGGAACTGGTGCGGCGACGGGGGCCGCCAGCTCTCGCCGTGCCAGCCGGCCTGCCCCGACTTGTTGTCGATGGTCCGCAGCTGGTACTTGGTCTCCGACTCCCGCACCAGGTAGGCGAGGCGTCCCGTGGTCCGGGAGATCGCGTAGTCGGGCGAGGTCCCGATGAGCTCCCAGCCACGCTCGGGCGCGTACGCGGACGGAACGGTGAGCTGTGTCACCTCGGCCGGACTCTTCTTCTTGGCGTGCTTCTCCGGCTTGTCCGTGCTCTTCTCACCGCTGCCGCAGGTGGCGAGCAGAAGAAGCATGGCCAGCACGAGCACTCCGCCGACCAGAACCAGGCGCACGATCTTCTGTCTCATGGTTCCCCTCGATGGGCGATCCCGACCTCGCGGCGGTCAGCGTAGCAACTTGGGTGGGCATCGCGGCAGTTCGGATTCCGTGCAGATCGGCGCGGATACCGGGGCGGGGACAGGTCCGTCGGCTTTGCCTACAATTCGTCGGTGAATGCCACCCTCCCCACCGCGGAAGTCCTGCGCGCGACGCTCGCCGGACTGTTCGACGGGCTGCCGCCCAAGCAGGCCGCCCGGGCCGTCGAACGGCTCATCGCCAACTACCGCGGGACCACCCCGACCGACGCACCGGTGCTCCGCGACCGCTCCGATGTCGCCGCGTACGCCGCGTACCGGATGCCCGCCACCTTCGAAGCGGTACGGTCCGCACTCGCCGCGCTCCGGGAGGCCGCCCCCGACTGGACGCCCGCCACCCACACCGACGTCGGCGGCGGCACCGGAGCGGCGAGCTGGGCCGTGGCGGGGGCCTGGGAGGAGGGGCCGCGGACGGCGGTGCTGGACTGGGCCGAGCCCGCGCTCGCCCTCGGCCGCGAACTGGCCGGGCTCTCCGGCATCCCCGCGCTGCGCGCCGCCGAGTGGCGCCGGGCCCGGATCGGCGCCGGCCTCGAACTCGCCCCCACCGACCTGATCACCGTCTCCTACGTACTCAAGGAACTGACCGCGGACGTCCGGACCGCCCTCGTCGACAGCGCGGCGGCCGCCGCGCAGGCGGTCGTGGTCGTCGAACCGGGAACCCCCGACGGCTACGCCCGGATCATCGAGGCCCGCGACCGGCTGATCGCCGCCGGACTGACGGTCGCCGCGCCCTGCCCGCACAGCGACGCCTGCCCGATCGAGCCGGGCACGGACTGGTGCCACTTCTCGGCCCGGGTCAGCCGCTCCTCGCTGCACCGGCAGGTCAAGGGCGGCTCGCTGCCCTACGAGGACGAGAAGTTCAGCTACGTGGTGGCGACCCGCTTCGGGACGGAGCCCGTGGCGGCGCGGGTCACCCGCAAGCCGCAGATCCGCAAGGGGCAGGTGCTGCTGGACCTGTGCACCCGCGACGAGGCCCTGCGGCGCGCCACGGTCACCAAGCGGCACGGCGAGCTGTACCGGGCCGCCCGGGACGTCGCGTGGGGCGACGAGTGGCCGCCCGGCGAGAACGCCTGAGCGCCACCCGCCGGGTCACCCCCGCAGCTCCTGTGTGCAGCACTTCACGCTGCCGCCGCCCTTGAGCAGCTCGCCCAGGTCCATCGGCACCGGCTCGAAGCCCCGCGCCCGCAGCGGATCGAAGAGCCCCGTCGCGGCCTGCGGCAGCAGCACATGGCGCCCGTCGCTCACCGCGTTCAGACCGAGCGCCGCGGCGTCCGCCTCCTCGGCGATCAGCGCGTCGGGGAAGAGCCGGGCCAGCACCGACCGGCTGCCCGGCGAGAACGCGCCCGGGTAGTACATGATCTCGTCGCCCGCGTCGTCGAGCACGGACAGCGCCGTGTCCAGGTGGTAGTAGCGCGGGTCGACCAGATCGAGCCCGATCACCGGGCGCCCGAAGAACTCCTGGGCCTCGCCGTGCGAGAGCGGACTGGACCGGAAGCCCCGCCCGGCCAGCACGTACGACGAGGTGACCGCGAAGTCGCCCTCGCCCTCGTTGACATGGTCCGGCTCGTGGATCTCGGTGAAACCGTTGGACCGGAACCACTCGCGGTGGGCCCCGGCCTCCTCGTACCGCTCCCGGTACGCGAAGCGGGCGCCCAGCACCCGGCCGTCGATGACCGTGGCACCGTTGGCGGCGAACACCATGTCGGGCAGCTCGGGGCGGGCGGTGAGCAGCTCCACGGTGTGCCCGAGAGCGCGGTACCGGTCGCGCAGGTCCTCCCACTGGGTCTGGGCCAGGGCGAGGTCCACGGGCTTGCTGGGGTCCATCCAGGGGTTGATGGAGTACGTCACCCTGAAATGCGCGGGGGCGCACATCAGGTAGCGGCGGGGTGTGGCTTCACGAGGCAACGAAGGCTCCTCACGAAAGGCAGGGGTTGCCTGCCGAGGGGACGTCGCACGGGTGTGTGCGTGAGCCCATGGTCCGCTCTCCGGGGCCGGTGCGCAGTGATCCGATCGGGTGGTTCCGTCGGGCCGGGAGACGATACGTACCGGCTTGCGCCGCTGTTAGATTGGCCGCCATGGTAGAGAACCGGGTGCCCGACTCCAGCCGCCGCAGCGAGCGCTCGCGCCGCGCGATCCATGACGCGGCGCTCGGCCTGGTCGCCGAGGTGGGCTATCCGCGGACCACCATCGAGGCCATCGCCGCGCGGGCCGGTGTCGGGAAGCAGACGATCTACCGCTGGTGGCCCTCCAAGGCGGCCGTCCTCCTGGAGGCGTTCGTGGCCCTCGGCGAGCGGACCGCCGCGCAGAGCGGCGCGGACGGGGCGCAGGGGATCCCGGACACCGGCGATCTCGCCGCCGACCTCAGGACCGTGCTGCGGGCCACTGTAGACGAGCTGAACGACCCCGCCTTCGAGGCGCCGACCAGGGCGCTCGCCGCCGCCGGGATCGTCGACCCGCAGGTCGGCGCCGAATTCGTCCAGAAGCTGCTCGACCCCGGGCTCCGGCTGTACGTCGCCCGGCTGCGGGCCGCCCAGCAGGCGGGCCAGGTGCGCGCCGACGCCGACCCGCGGATCGCCGTGGAGCTCCTCGTGGGCCCGCTCACCCACCGCTGGCTGCTGCGCACCCTCCCGCTCACCCGCGAGTACGCGGACGCCGTAGTCGACCACGTGGTGCGCGGGCTGGCGCCCTGAGGTGCGATGCGCGGTCCGGGGTTCCCCGAGACGCACCCGTCATTTCCTGACAAGAAGTGGCATAGTGCCCAGCTCACGGCATCGCCGTCCGTACCCCGCTTCCGGAGTCCGGCCACCCGAGGCGCAGGATGGTGGGACCATGGGCAGGGGCAACGCTGAGGTAAGGGGATAGATGGGCGCCGATTTCGGCCGTTATCGCGGCTCAGAGAGCAAGTTTTCCCAATGGCTTCGCCGCCGACCCAAACCGCAGCAGAGCGAGGTCGACGACACCGCCCGGGAGGCGCTGCTCCTGGCCGTCGCCGAGGCCGGAATGCCGATCGCGCCGGCCGCCCACCCCGTCGGGTACCGATGTTCGTGCGAACGCATCGGCTGTCCCACCCCCGCCCGGCACCCCATCTCCTTCGCCTGGCAGACGCAGTCCACCACCGACCGGGCACAGATCGAGCGCTGGGCCCGCAGCCAGCCGCAGGCCAACTTCATCACCGCGACCGGCATGATCCACGACGTGCTCGACGTGCCGCTGAGCGCGGGCAGCCAGGCGCTGGAGCGGCTCCTCGCGGCCGGCATCGACGTCGGCCCCGTCGCCCGCTCCGGCGACGACCGGATGCTCTTCTTCACCGCCACCCGCGGTACGCCCGAGGACGAGGACGAGTGGTGGCCCTGTGAGCTCGACTGCCACCCCGAGACCATGGACGAACATCCGGGGCTGCGGTGGCACTGCCGGGGCAGCTATGTGCTCCTGCCGCCGGCCATGCTCCCCGGCGAACTGGACGTGCGGTGGGTGCGCGGGCCGGAGAATCCGCTGCCCGATCCGCTGACCCTGCTGGAGACGCTGACCGACGCGTGCGCGCAGTACGCGGACGCGGCGGACCAGAGCGATCTCGACCACGACTCGGTGGCCTGGCCGCTGAGCCGTTAGAAAACCCTCCGGCGGATCACGGCCGGGGCCCGCCGAGCGGCGGCCCCGGTTCCGTCAGGAGCCCTTCGCCGCCGTCAGGCCCGGCAGCCTGTTCAGCAGGACGACCTTGCCGCCGTCCTTCGTCGAGCCCTTCTTCGGCACGTACACCAGCTGGCCGGAGACCCGCTCCTTGGTGAGGGTGGACTCCACCTCACCGGTCAGCAGCGCCTCCGCGTCGGCGTTGAGCGGCGGGCGCAGCCCCTTCGCCGCGGTCTGCCGCTCGAAGTGCTTGCTGCTGAAGAAGACCAGCGCCCCGCCGTCGTCCGTCTCCAGCCCGAGCGGGCCGAACGAACCGCTGTCCAGCGGCTGGTCGATGTACTGGTACGAGAAGCCCGCCCGCCGGGTGGTCCGGCGCGTCTCCCGCCAGCCCGAGGTGGCGGAGCCGGGGGCGAAGACGTCCGGGGCGCCCTTCTGCAGGTACTGGGTGTACTGGGTGCTCAGGTCCTCCGGTGCCACGGCCAGAGCGGCGCTGTCGGCGGCCACCGGCCTGGCCAGGCCGTCGCCGTCCTTCGCGAAGGCGGGCAGCCGGGAGGGGCGGACGACCGAGAGATAGGCGGCCTTCCACCCGGCGTCGGGGCCGGACTTGACGAAGACGACCAGCCAGCGGCTGTCCGTCTCCCCGCCGTCCTGGTCGCGGTTGGAGTCGGTGTCCGCGAGGAACCACCGCGGCCAGCCGGCCTTCTTCGGGATGAGATAGGTGGCGTCGGTCAGCTCCAGCGGCGAGTGGTCCGGGTTGCCGTCCGGATGGTTCTTCTGCCGCGCCTTCAGCCCGGCCTGGTTGATCGCGCCGAGCGGCCCGGTGACCCGGTCCGCGTCCAGGGCCGGGTCGTACGCCTTGTCCGCCGCGTTGTACGCGGAGGTGAAGGCCTTCAGGGCCTGCGCGGCCTCAGACCTGGTTGCCGCCGGTACCACTTCCAGCTCGCCGTGCACCGTCACGCAACCGCTCGCCGTCACCGACAGCACCGTCGCCGTCGCGAGCCCCGTCGCCAGCCGAATCGGCCTCAGGCTTCTCATCCGTTGCTTTCCGCGCCTTCTGATCCGTCGCCCCCACTGACCGTCCGAACCCTACCGGGGCGAGGAACAGCGCGAGGGTGGGGATCAGATACAGCGCCCACACCGTGATCTGGAGAACGGTCGGGTCGGGCTGGAAGTTGAACGTGCCCTTCAGCAGCGTGCCGTACCAGCTGTCCGGCGGGATCGTGGCGCTGATGTCGAACGCCTGGTTGTGCAGACCGCCGATGAACTCCGCCTCCTGGAGGTCGTGCACGCCGTACGCGAGGACGCCCGCGGCGACGATCACCAGCATTCCGCCGGTCCAGGTGAAGAACTTCGACAGGTTGATCCGCAGCGCACCCCGGTAGAACAGCCAGCCCAGCACGACGGCGGCCGCGATCCCGAGGAGCGCGCCGATCATCGGGTGCCAGCCGTCGTCCGCCGCGTGCACCGCACGCCACACGAACAGCGAGGTCTCCAGCCCCTCCCGGCCCACCGCGAGGAGCGCCGTGGCGACCAGCGCACCGGTGCCCATCGCGAGCGCCGCGTCCAGCTTGCCGTGCAGCTCCGTCTTCAGGTGCCGCGCGGTGCGCCGCATCCAGAAGACCATCCAGGTCACCAGGCCGACGGAGACGATCGACAGCGAACCGCCCAGCGCCTCCTGGGCCTTGAACGTCATCTCCTGCGAACCGAATTCGAGCCCGGCGCCGAACGCCAGGCTGACGACGACCGCGATCCCGACACCGATCCAGATCGGCACCAGCTTGTTCCTGTTGCCGGTCTTCACCAGATAGGCGATGAGGATGCAGACGACCAGGCTGGCCTCCAGGCCCTCGCGCAGGCCGATCAAAAAGTTGCTGAACACGTTCCGGTGCTCCTTTCTGTTCCGACCCGTTACGAGAACAGCGCCCGGCCCCACCAGTCGTCCTTGTCGCGGACGCCCGGCGGGACGGCGAAGTGCGCCGAACCCACGTGCTGGATGTACTCGTTGAGTGCGTCGTGCGCCGCCAGGCGCCGTTGCAGCGGAATGAATGCCTTGCGGACATCGCGCTGGTAGGCGATGAAGAACAGCCCGGCGTCGAGCCGGCCCAGGCCGTCCGTGCCGTCGGTGAAGGAGTAGCCGCGGCGCAGGATCGTCGCGCCGCCGTTGCTGTCCGGGTGGGCGAGCCGTACGTGCGCGGTCGGCAGCATCGCCTTCAGGAACGGCTCGTCGCGCTCCTTGGACCTGCCGACCGGGGCACCCTCGCCCTTGTCGCGGCCGAAGACGTCCTCCTGCTCCTGGAGCGGGGCGCGGTCCCAGGTCTCGATGTGCATCCGGATGCGGCGGGCGACCAGGTACGACCCCCCGGTCATCCAGCCCGCGTCGTCCTTCCCGCCGACCCAGACGTGCTTGTCCAGGGCGGCGGTGTCGGTGCCGGAGATGTTCCGGGTGCCGTCCTTGAAGCCCATCATGTTGCGCGGGGTCTGGGCGTCCGGCGTCGTCGAGGACGTCTTGCCGAAGCCCAGCTGGGACCAGCGGATCGCGGTGCGGCCCATGCCGATCCTGGCGAGGTTGCGGATGGCGTGCACCGCGACCTGCGGGTCGTCCGCGCACGCCTGGACACAGAGATCGCCGCCGCTGCGCGCCGCGTCGAGGTTGTCACCGGGGAACTTCGGCAGGTCGACGAGCGCCTCGGGGCGCTTGTCCTCCAGGCCGAACCGGCCCTTGGCGAAGAGCGAGGGGCCGAAGCCGATGGTGAGGGTGAGCCGGGACGGCTTGAGCCCCAGCGCCTCACCGGTGTCGTCCGGCGGGGCCTCGGCGAGACCGCCGTACGCCCCGTCACCGACCGCGTGACCGGCCGTCATCCGCTCCGCCGCCCGCGTCCACTCCTTGAGCAGCGCGATCAGCTCGGCCCGGTCCTTCGTCGTCACGTCGAACGCGGCGAAGTGCAGCCGGTCCTGCACGGCGGTGGCGATGCCCGCCTGGTGCGCACCGTGGAACGGCACGGCCGCACCGCTGTCCGCGGCCGGCACCGCGTCGCTGCCCGGACGCACCGCGGCGACCGCGCCACCGGCCGCGACGGCGCCGAGCGCGAGCCCGGCCCCGCCCCAGCCGAGCAGTGCCCGGCGGGACGGTGCGGGGCCGGAGGTCTCCTCGGGGGTCTGAGCGGCCTGTGTCTGCTCGGACATGACCGGAGCTTTCCCGCTCGTCACTTCGTCACCGCGGCGGCGAGCCGGGACAGCGGCTCGGCCAGCGCGTTGACCGCGTCCGACAGTTCCTTGCGGTCCGCCTTGCCGACCTTCTCGTACGAGGTGAACTCGTAGGAGCCCTTGTCCTTGCGGTACTTGTCCAGCAGCGTGTTGAGCTCCGCGAACCGCTTGTCCAGGGTGGCCGTCAGCGCCGCGTCGTTCTTCGAGGCGATCGGCTTCAGCAGCTCGTAGGACTTCTCCGCGCCCTCGACATTGCCCTTGAAGTCGACCAGGTCGGTGTGGCTGTAGCGCTCCTCCTCACCGGTGACCTTGCCGGTGGCGACCTCGTCGAGGAGCTCCTTGGCACCGTTGGCCATCGAGGTCGGGGTGATGTCCGCCGTGCCGACCCGCTTCTGCCAGTCGAGCAGGTCCTTGTAGAGGGCCGGCGCGAGGGCCTTCTCCTCGGCGCCCAGCTTCTTGTCCTGCCACAACGCCTTCTCCAGGCGGTGCCAGCCGGTCCACTTCTGGCCGTCCTCCAGGCCGTCCTCGCGGATGTCGACCTTCGGGTCGATGTCGCCGAAGGACTCGGCGACCGGCTCGGTGCGCTCCCAGCCGAGCCGGGAGTCGGCGTAGATCTTCTTGGCGGCCTCGATGTCGCCGGCGGCGACGGCGTCCGTGAACTTCTTGGCCTTCGGCAGCGTCTCGTCGGCCTGGGCCTGGACGTAGGTGCGGTACTCCGCGACGGCCTTGTCCATCTCGGGGCTGCGCTTGGCCGCCTTGCCGCCGGTGACCTCCAGCTTCTGCCGGATGCCGTGGCCCTTCATGCCGGGCTTGCAGGCGATCTCGTACGAACCGGCCTTGATCTCGGCCGTGATGTTCGCCTTGGTGCCGGGGCCGATGTTCTCGCGCTCGGCGACGATGCGGTCGTCCGGGAACAGGACGTAGACCTCGGTGACCTTGGATCCCTTGTTCTGCACGGCCAGTTCGATGTGACCGGCCGGAACCTTCTTCTTCGACACCTCGCAGGAGTCGTCCTTCGCGACGACCTGGAGGGCGCCGTCGCCCTTGCCGTCGGTCTTCTGTGCGCAGCCCGTGACGGCGGTCAGAGCGGCCACCGTGGCGGCAGCGGTGACGACGGAGAAACGAACGGCTCGCATACGGGCTCCACAAAGGACGAAGGAGAAGCGGGAGAAGATCGGGACAAAGGCTGGTGAGGCGGACCTAACTTAACCGAGGCTTACCTGAGCGATACCCACCCGTGCAGTGATTCAGCTCTCATCCCGGCGGCCCGGGAACGAGGTGATCACGGACGACCCATGGGAGTCCCACGAAAGGGTCAAGCGATGGTCAAGCGTCTCTGGTCGGTACCACGAGCGGCGCCCCGGTCCGCGGATGCGGGAACACCTCGACCGGCTGCCGGTAGACCGCGCCGAGCAGCTCGCCCGTGAACACCCCGGCGGGCGGCCCCGCCACCGCGATCCGCCCGTCGTGGAGCACGGCCGCACGGTCCGCGTACGCCGCCGCGAGCCCCAGGTCGTGCAGCACCACGACGACCGCGTCCCCGGCGGCGGCCCGCTCCCGGCAGATCCGCAGCACCAGCTCCTGGTGGCGCAGGTCGAGCGCGGCCGTCGGCTCGTCGAGCAGCAGCAGCCCGGCGCGCTGTGCCAGCACCCGGGCCAGTGCGACCCGGGCCCGTTCGCCGCCGGACAGGGCGGAGAAGGGGCGTTCGGCGAACTCGGTGACCTCGGTCGCCGCCATCGCCGAGGCCACGGCGGGATCGTCCTCGTCCGCCCGCTCCGTACCGGCCCACGGGGCCCGCCCCATCCGTACGACGTCCGCCACCGGGAACGGGAACGACAGGGCGGCGGACTGCGGCAGCACGGCCCGGCGCAGCGCCAGTTCGGCGGCCGACCAGTCGGTGACCGGGCGCCCGTCGATCCGCACCTCGCCGTGCTCGGCGGGCAGATCGGCGGCCAGCGCCGCCAACAGGGTCGACTTGCCCGCCCCGTTGGGCCCCACGAGCGCCAGCACCTCGCCCGCCCGGGCGGTCAGGTCGATGGAGTCGAGCACCGGCCGCTGCCCCAGCCGCACCCGCAGCCCGCGCGCCTCGGCGACGGGGGAGCCGGGGGCGACGGGAGCGGGCAGCAGCCGCCCCCGTACCCGGAACGGATTCTTCAGGGCCCTCATGCCCAACCACCTTGCTTGCGACGGGTCCTGCGCAGCAGCCAGAAGAAGAACGGGCTGCCGAAGAGCGCGGTCAGCACACCGAGCGGCAGCTCGGCGGGATCGGCGACGGTACGGGCCGCGAGATCGCCCACCACCAGCACCAGGGCGCCGCCGAGCGCGCTGCCGGGGATCAGGAAGCGATGGCCGGGACCGTTCGCCATCCGGAGCAGATGCGGCACCAGCAGTCCCACGAACGAGATGATCCCGGCGACCGCCACCGCGGCGGCGGTCAGCAGCGCCACGACGAGCACCAGCACGATCCGGAGCCGTTCGACATCGACCCCCAGATGCCGGGCGGGCCGCTCGCCGAGCGCGAGCAGGTCCAGCTTCCGGGCGTGGAAGGGTGCGACGAGCAGCCCGAGCACCGCGCACGGCAGCACCGCGAGCACCTTGGGCCAGGTCGCCTGGGCCAGCGAGCCCAGCTGCCAGAAGGTGATCTGGGAGACCTGAGCGTTGTCGGCGAAGAAGATGAACAGCCCGATCAGCGCGCCCGCGAAGGCGTTGACCGCGATCCCGGTGAGGATCAGCGTCACCACCTCGGTCCGCCCTCCCGACCGGGACAGCGCGTACACCAGCAGCACGGTGACGAGCCCGGCGGCGAACGCGCAGACGGTGACGGTCCAGTTGCCGAAGAAGCTCAGCCCGAGCGCGATCGAGGCGACCGCGCCGACCGCGGCGCCGGAGGAGATCCCGATCACCCCGGGCTCGGCGAGCGGATTGCCGAACACCCCCTGCATCAGGGCGCCGGCACAGCCCAGCGAGGCCCCGACCAGCAGGGCGAGGACCACCCTCGGCAGCCGTACGTTCCACAGCACGCTCTCGCCGACCCGGTCCAGCGCGGCCCCGCCGAGGCCGAGCCGGTGCTGGACGGAGCCGAGGACGTCGCCGAGCGGGATGCTGTACGCGCCGAGCCCGGCGGACAGCAGACAGCACACCAGGAGGGCGGCGAGCAGCCCGGCGGTCAGCGCGAAGGCGGGGGAGCGCCGGGGCTTCGGGGCCGGTGTGCGGTCCGGGGCGGTGGCGGCCCCGGTGCGGATGTGTTCCGGGGACGAGGTGGTCACTTGTCCGCCCCGTCCCGCGGGTAGAGCTGCGCGATCAGTTCGCTCAGCACCCGGTCGGTGCGCGGGCCGTAGTTCAGCAGCACGCCGTCGTCGATGGAGACGATCCGCCGGTCCATCCCGGCCGGGGTCTCGGCGACGCCCGGGATCTTCACGAGCCCGTCGACGCCACCCACCGATTCGAGTCCCTTGGCCATCACCAGGATGGCGTCGGGGGCGGCCTTGGCGAGTGCTTCGCTGGTGATGGCGGTGAAGTCCTTCTTCAGCCCGGACGCCTTGCCCGCGTCGACGGCCCCCGCCGCTTCGAGCAGCGAACTCGCCCCCGACTCCCGGCCGCCCAGCAGATACACCGAGGCGGAGCCCCGCAGATAGAGGAAGGCGACCCGGGGCTTCCCGTCCCCGTCCGCCGGGGCGGGCACGGACTTCCGCACGGCGTCGATGCGCGACCGGGTGCGCGACTTCAGTTCGGTGCCCGATTCCGGTACGCCCAGGGCCGCCGCCACGGTGTCGATCCGGCGGCCGACGTCGGACAGCTGCTTGGCAGGTGCGACGACGACGAGCGGAATGCCGGCGTCCCGGATCTGGTCGATGGCCTCCGCCGGGCCGGTCGTGGTCTCGGCGAGCACGACGGTCGGCTTCAGCGACAGCACGCTCTCCGCCGAGACGTCATGGGCCCGGGTCACCACGGGGAGTTTCGCGGCCTGTTCGAAGGTGGCGGTGATGTCACGGGCCACGACCCGCTTGCCGAGGCCGAGGGTGAAGACGATCTCGCTCAGCCCGCCGGTCAGCGGCACGATCCGGTCCGTCGAGGCGACGGTGACCTCGGCGCCGTCGGCCGACTTCATCGTGACGGGCAGCTGTGGCCGCGGCGCGGTGGCCAGCGGCTCGATCCGGTCGGCAGCGGCCTCCGGAGTGGACCCGGTGGCGGGAGCGCCCCGGTCCGTACCGGCGCCGCAGCCCGTCAGGGCGAGGGCCAGGGCGAGGGCGGCGGCCAGGATGCCGAGCGGTCCGCGGGCCCCGGCCCGGCCGCGCCCCGGCCGCCGGTCGGCACCCGGCGGGGCGAAGTCCTGCGAGAAGCGCACTGGGGCACCGTCCTGTCGTTCCTGTCGTCTGCGAGGGGCAGTTGGTCCTGGTATGCGAGTGATGCGGGGGCAGGGGTCCACCGTAGAACCCGCATGGCTTAGGTTAGCCTTACCTGACTTTCGAGACCTCGGAGGGGTCCATGCTGTCGTCCAGACGTGCCCGCGCACTCACCGTCGCGCTTCTCGCGGCCGTGCTGGGAGCCCTGCTCCCGGCCACCGCCGCGCAGGCGGAGGGCCGCACGGTGCAGGGCGGCCGGCTGGACTGGGGCATCAAGTCCTCCTTCCAGAGCTATGTCACCGGACCCGTGGCGAACGGCAGTTGGAGCCTGACCGGCGGCGCCGCCACGGTCGGCGGCAGCCAGTTCCGCTTCCACTCCGCCACCGGTTCCTACGACCCGGCGACCGGCGCCTTCAGCTCGGCCTTCGCGGGCGGGGTCCACTTCCTCGGCCACCGCAAGTCCGACGGCAGCCATGAGCTCGACCTCACCATCAGCCGCCCCACCGTCCGCATCGCGGGCGGCAGCGGAACCCTGTACGCCGACGTGGTCGGCAAGGACCGGGGGACCGGCCGGGTGACCTCGGCCGCCCAGGTGCCGCTCGCGACGCTCGGTCTGTCCGGGATCGACATGAAGGGCGGCTCCACCCCCATCGCCCTCCGCGACGTCCCGGCGACCCTGACCGCACAGGGCGCGAAGTCGTTCGCCGGCTACTACACGGCAGGCACCCCGCTCGACCCGGTCAGCCTCTCGGTGGACACCTCCGCCCCGGCCGGGAAGCCGGCCGCCACCGAGTCCCCCGGGAAGGAGAAGGAAGCGAAGAAGGCCGGCCCGGCCGCCGGGCGCTTCGAGGACGCCGCCGTCGACTGGGGCGTCCGCCGGACCTTCCGCGAGTACGTCACCGGCTCCATCGGCAAGGGGAAGTGGACCCTGGCCGAAGGGGCCCAGGACGGCGGGGCGCTGTTCCGCTTCCCGAAGGGCAAAGGCACGTACGACCCGAAGAAGCAGACCCTGGACGCCGGCTTCGCGGGCAGCGTCCACTTCACCGGGGCCGACGGGCTCGACCTGGAACTGTCGGCCGTCAAGGTCCGGTTGGCGGCGGGCAGGGGCACGCTCCTGGCCGACGTCCACAGCGACGGCGACCGGGACAGGGCCGTCCCGCTGGTCACCTTCACCGCGAAGGACTTCGCCCCGAAGGACGGTCTCGCCGTCCTCACCGAAGCCCCCGCCACCCTCACCGCCGAGGGCGCCGAGGCATTCGGCTCGCTCTACCGGGCGGGCACCGCGATGGACCCGGTCTCACTGGCCGTCGCCGTCGACGCCGGGGCCGAACTGCCCGCCCTGCCCGACCTCGGCAGCGACCCCGGCCCGTCGTCCGGGCCGTCCGCCCCGGCCACGGAGAAGCCCGCCCCCGCCACCGCGGCGTCCGACACCGGTACCGGCACCGTCCTGTACCCGGTCCTCGGCGGCGCCGCCCTGCTCGTCGCCGCGGCGGTCGCGTTCGGCCTCGTCCGCCGCCGCGCCGCCCGGCAGAACAACGACTGACCTCCCCCTCCGCACCATCCCCCCGTTCCTGAGGAGACCAATGACCATGGCAGCCAACCGCCGTCCCATAGCTCTCACCGCCGCAGTCGCCACGGCGGCCGCCCTCGGCGCCACCGTGTTCGCCCTTCCGGCGCTCGCCGACGACGGCGCCGCGGCCGGCGGCAGGGCCGCCGCCGCACCGAAGCTGGAACTGACGGACGGCACGCTGGAATGGGGCGTCAAGGAGTCCTTCCGCAAGTACCTCGCCTCGTCGTTCTCCGGCGGGAAGATCACCGTCAAGGACGGGGCCACCCAGGCCGCCGGCAACGGTGCGTTCACCTTCTCCGGCGGCAAGGGCACCTACGACACGGCCACGTACGGCACCGACACCGCCTTCGAGGGCGGCGTCAACTTCTACGCCCACGGCGGCGTCCTCGACATCACGCTCTCCGACGTGAAGCTCGCCACGACCGGGACCGGCGGGGCGATCACCGTCGACGTCACGACCCCGAAGGGCACCGAGGACGACGTGGAGTTCGCGTCTCTCGACCTCTCGGCGGTGAAGCCGGGCAGGGGCGAGGGCGGCGCGATGGTCTTCAAGGACATCCCGGCGACGCTGACGAAGGCCGGCTCCGAGGCGTTCGACGGCCAGTACAAGGAGGGCGACGCGCTCGACCCGGCCACCCTCTCGGTGAAGGCGGCCGCGGAGCCGAGCGAGAAGCCGAGCGGGAAGCCGAGCGAGAAGCCCTCCGGGGAACCCGGCACCGAGCCGTCCGGCGAGCCCTCCGCGAAGCCCAGTACCGAGCCGTCCGCCGGGCCGAGCGCGAAGCCCACCTCGCCCGCCTCCCCCTCCGGCCCGTCCACCGCCGGACCGACCGGCACCGAAGCGGGCGAGATCCACGGCGGCACCCTGGACTGGGGCGTCAAGAAGTCCTTCCGCTCGTACGTCACGGGCCCGATCGCCAACGGCAAGGTCGAGGCGACCGCAGGCGCCACCGCCTCCGGCGACGGCTACCGGTTCCCCGACGCGACCGGACACTTCGACGCCGCGAAGCAGACCCTGAACGCCGAATTCCACGGCAAGGTCCGCTTCCTGGGCCATGAGGAGAAGGGTGCGTACACCCTCGATCTCTCCCTGTCCGGCATGGAGATCCAGGTGAACGGCACGAAGGGCAGGCTGATCGCGGACGTCTCCACCAAGGACCGCGAGTCCAAGAAGGTCTCCACGTACACCGGTCTGGCCGTCGCCGACCTGAAGCTGCCGAAGGGCCGACTGGCCGCCAAGGGCGGTGTGGTGAACCTTTCGGCCGTCCCGGCGACCCTCACCGCCGACGGCACCAAGGCCTTCGGCGGCATGTACCCGGCCGGTGAGCAGCTCGACGCGCTGACCGTCGCGGTCGCCCTCGACAAGGACGCCGAACTCCCGGGCTCCGCGGGCGGTTCGGGCTCCGCGGGCGGCACCGGTTCGACGGGCGGCTCCGCGACCGCGGGCGGCGGCAGCGTCGGCGGTGGCGGCTCGGTCGGCGGCGGTTCGGTCGGCGGCGGTTCGGTCGGCGGTGCGGGCTCCCTCGCCGCCACCGGCTCCGAAATCCCGGCGGGCGCACTGTTCGCCGCCTCGGGCGTGGTCGTCGCGGCCGGCGCCGGGGTCGTGATCGCGGCCCGCCGTCGCCGTACCGTCTGACCCGTCCGCGTCCGCGCGTGACAGCACCGCCCGGGTGGCCCGGTCGTACGGCCGCCGCCCGGGCGGTGCTTCAATGCCCACGTGAGCGACAGCGAATTCGACGTACCCGCGGGCATCGACGTACTACGCGTGTTCTGCGGCCCCGACGGCCGGCACGGCAACGCCCTCGGCGTCGTCCGCGACGGCCGCGGCTACCCGGACGAGGCGTCCCGGCAGGCACTGGCCGGCCGGCTCGGCTTCAGCGAGACGGTCTTCGTCGACGACCCCGAGCGCGGACAGGTGGACATCTACACCCCGGGGCTGCGCCTGCCGTTCGCCGGGCACCCGCTCGTCGGCACGGCCTGGCTGCTCGATCTGGAGATCCTGGAACTGGCGGTCGGGGACGTGTTCGCCCGTCAGGACGGCGAGTTCACCTGGATCACCGCTCGCCCCGAATGGGTGCCCCCGCGCACGCTGGAGCGGTACGGATCCGTCGCCGAGGTCGAGGCGCTCACCGGCCCGCCGCCGGGGGAGGGCCGGCTGTACGTCTGGGCCTGGGAGGACGAGGCGGCCGGCCGGGTCAGGGCGCGGGCGTTCCCCCGGCGCGACGACAACATCACCGAGGACGAGGCGACCGGGGCGGCCGCGCTGCTGCTCAGCACGGAGCTGGGGCGGGCCCTCAACATCAGGCAGGGTCGCGGCTCCCAGATCCTCACCGCCCCGGCGCCCGACGGCACGGTGGAGATCGGCGGCCGCGTCGTGCTGGCCCTGCGCGGAAAGCCCGCCCCGTACGCCGGCTGAGCACGGAACGGAACACGACGGCGCGGCGGGGCGACCGGCCGGACCGGTCACCCCACCGCGCCGGACGGGGCACTACGCGCTGAGCGGGAACACCTTGCCCAGCTCCCGGAAGACCGCCGTGTTCAGCGCGAACGCGCGCTTGCACTCGTCGACGACGCGCTGCTTCTCCAGGTCGTCCGCGTCCACCGCGTCCAGCAGCTCGCGGTAGTCCCGCTTGAACGAGGCGGGGTTGGATATCCCCTCGAAGACGTAGAACCGGACCCCGTCGCCCTTGCGCGCGAAGCCCCAGGTCCGCTCCGCCTTGTCCCGGATGATCTGGCCGCCCGAGAGGTCGCCCAGGTAGCGGGTGTAATGGTGCGCGACGTATCCGGCCGGCCAGTCGCGGGCGCACTCGGCGACCCGGGCGGCGTACGCGGCCGTGGCCGGCAGCGGCTCCAGGCCCTCGCGCCAGTCCGCACCCCGCAGATGGGCCAGATCGCGCTCCAGCTCGGCGGTGCGCATCAGCTCGGCCCGGATGAACGGACCGGCGACCCGGTCGCCCCGCAGCGCCTGCGCGCCTTCCTCCAGGGCCCGGTACACGAACCACAGCTGCTCCGTGTAGCGCGTGTACGCATCCACCCCGAGCCGTCCGCCCAGCAGGTCGGTCATGAAGGACGAGGTCTCCGCCTCGGTGTGCTGTTCGTGCGACGCGGTACGGATGAGCGTCGAGAAGGGCGTGGCGGCGGCGGTTGCGTCCAAGGCGGGCCTCCTGGGACCGAGAGGGGGACGGGGAGTCCGGAAAGAGACGGAAATATCGGCAGTGGCCGCATGGTGCGGAACCGCTGTCGACAACCCCGATCCTCCTACTTAGGCTTACCTAAGTCAACAGCTTCCCGACGACCTGTCGGTAAAAACGATACGCCTGGTTCCGCGTGCCGGGTACGCGAAAGCGGCCGCCCCGGAGGGCGGCCGCTTTCGAGGCGGAAGGGTACGGCCGGCTACGGGAGCGTCAGGATCTCGGCGCCCGTCTCCGTCACCACCAGCGTGTGCTCGAACTGCGCGGTGCGCCTGCGGTCCTTCGTCACCACGGTCCAGCCGTCGTCCCACATGTCGTAGTCGTGGCTGCCCAGCGTCAGCATCGGCTCGATGGTGAACGTCATCCCGGGCTGCATCACGGTGGTCGCGCGCGGGCTGTCGTAGTGCGGAATGATCAGACCGGAGTGGAACGAGGAGTTGATCCCGTGCCCGGTGAAGTCCCGCACCACGCCGTAGCCGAAGCGCTTGGCGTACGACTCGATGACCCGCCCGATCACATTGACCTGACGGCCCGGCCGGACCGCCTTGATGGCCCGGTTCAGGGACTCCTCGGTGCGCTCCACGAGCAGCCGGGACTCCTCGTCGACGTCGCCGCAGAGGTACGTGGCGTTGTTGTCGCCGTGCACACCGTTGATGTACGCCGTGACGTCGAGGTTCACGATGTCGCCGTCGCGCAGCACCGTGGAGTCCGGAATGCCGTGGCAGATCACCTCGTTGAGCGAGGTGCAGAGCGACTTGGGGAATCCGCGGTAGCCGAGCGTCGACGGGTAGGCGCCGTGGTCGCACATGAACTCATGGGCGACCCGGTCGAGTTCGTCCGTCGTGACACCCGGGGCGATGTGCTTCGCGGCCTCGGCCATCGCCTGTGCGGCGATCCGGCCGGCGACGCGCATGCGCTCCACGGTGTCGGCGTCCTGCACCTCCGGGCCGGTGTACGGGGTGGGGGCCGGCTTGCCCACGTATTCGGGGCGCCGGATCTTTCCGGGCACGGAGCGGATGGGAGTGATCTCCCCGGGTACGAGCAGCGACTGGCCAGACATGTCAGCGAGTCTAACCAGCGTGCTTGGGGCAGCATGGCCCCGAGGGAAGGAGCCGAGATGGCCCTGTTCAAGAAGCGCACGGTCGGCAAGCCGGGCGAGTGGTACTACTGCCTGGAACACCACAAGGTCGAGGAGGGCCCCGAGTGCCCGGCCAAGGACCGGTTCGGGCCGTACACCTCCCGCGAGGAGGCGCAGCACGCGATGGACACCGCGCGGGAGCGGAACCTGGAGTGGGAGAACGACCCCAAGTGGCACGACGGGGGCACCACCCCGCCCGGTCCGGAGTCCTGACCGGGGAGGCCGGGCCCCGTCCCGGGGCCCGCGCCCGGCAGGCTCTCAGACGGCGGAAGGGCTGGTTTCACCGGCTTCACCGGCTTCACCGGCTTGCCTGGCCTTCCGCCTGCGCAGCGCGTCCTCGTCCGTCTCGGAGTCGTAGGTGAGCAGCTTCGGCAGCGCGGCCGTGAGCAGCGCGACCGAGGCCACGCACGCCACCCCGCCGCTCCAGATCGCAGACCTGGTCCCCGTCCAGCCCGCCATCGCACCGGCCCGCACCTGACCCAGCTGCGGGCCGATGCTGTACGAGAGCACCTCGATGCCCGCCAGCCGGCCCCGCAGCTCCTCCGGGATCGTCTGGTTCCAGATCGTGGAGCGGCCCAGACCGCTGAGCATGTCGCCCGCGCCCGCCACCGCAAGGCAGACCAGCACCAGCCACACATTGCCGAACCAGCCGGCCGCCGCGATCGCCAGCCCCCAGACCGCGGCCCCGAACACCACGAACAGCCCATGCCGCCGCACCCGCGACGTCCAGCCGCTGGTCAGCCCCAGCACCAGTGATCCGACCGAGTCCGCGGCGTACATCAGGCCCAGCGACCAGTCGGCGTGCAGGTCGTCCGCCAGGAACGGGAAGATCGCGTTCGGGAAGGCGAAGAACATCGCGGCCATGTCGACCGCGTACGTCCCCAGCAGCACCGGCCGGCTCCAGGCGTACTTCGCGCCCTCCACGATGCCGCGCAGCGACGGCTTCGTGTTGTCCCGGGCGGGCGGCGCGGGCGCCAGGCGCAGACACAGCAGCACGGAGACGGCGAACGTGACCACCGTGACCGCGTACGCCGTGGCGTGCCCCGCGTACGCCACCGTGACCCCCGCCACCGCAGGGCCGGTGATCGCGCCGAACTGCCAGCGCAGCGAATTCAGCGCGGCGGCCGCCGTCAGCTGCTCGTGCGGCACGATCCGGGCCATCAGCGAGTCCAGCGCGGGCCGCTGGAGCCCGGCGAGCGCGGAGACCCCGGCCGCGACCACATAGAGCGGCCAGAGCATCGGGGCGGGCATCGCCGAGTTCACCAGGAGCACGACGGCGAGCAGCCCCAGCCCCGCCTCGGTCGCCAGGATCACCTTGCGGCGGTCCGAGGCGTCCGCGAGCGCCCCGCCGTACAGGCCGAACACGACCAGCGGCACCAGCTCGACCGCGCCCATCACCCCGACGGCCAGCGGCGAACCCGTCAGCTCCTTGATCTGGAGCGGCAGCGCGATCATCGCCATGAAGCTGCCGAAGTACGTCACCAGCCCCTGGATCCACAGCAGCCGGAAGTCGCCGCCGGAGCGCAGGGGGGTGAGGTCGGGCAGCAGAGCGGCCAGCCGGGCGGCCGGGGAGGGTGCAGAGGTCACAGGAGGCCATGCTGTGACGCCGACGGCGGCACCGCAACGGATTTTCGCAGCGGCCCGCACCGGGCGTCAGCGCAGCCCCGCACCGGGCGTCAGCGGCGGCCCGCACCGGACGTCAGCGCAGGCCCGCCACCGCCGGGCCCACGGCTGCGGGCCCGGCGGTGGCGGCCTCACCAGCGGGCCGGGGGCGGCGCCGTCAGCTGGTCGGCGAGCCGGGACAGCCGGTCCCGGAAGCCGCGGCGGCCGCGCGGCGCGGGGGCGCTGTTCTCCCCGGCCGCCGCGCTCACCAGATGCTGCACGGTGTCGAGGTCGACGTCGTCGGCGCCGGTCACCGCGAGCGTCTCGTGGGCGAGCCCCCGCACCTCCGGATCGCCGTCGCTCAGCGAGAGCACCGTGGCCCCGGCGCGCCGTGCGTCGTGCACCCGCTCCAGCAGCCCCGCGCCGGGCCGCTCCGGGGCCACCAGGAGCAGCGTCTCGCCCCGCCCCGCCGCCTCGATCCGGCCGAGGCCCACGGCCAGATGCGCGGGGCCGCCCGGCTCCACCCGGTGGCGCACCAGGGTGGGGGCCAGCTCCGGCAGCCCGGACCAGGTGGACTCGTCGACCAGATGGGCCGCCAGATGCCACGGCTCGTACGCCGCCGTCCCCACCAGCAGCAGCCCGCCGCCGTGCGGCACCACTGACGACCTCAGCGCCCCCGCGAACCGCCGGGTCGCGGCGGGCCACTCGGTCCCGGCGAGCACTTCACGGAGCAGGGCGACACGTACGGCATCCATGGCCCGGCATCCTGCCCCAGGACCCGGGCCCTCCACCGGAGAACGGCCCCGGACCAGCCGAACGGGAAGCCCGGGACCACACCGGGTCGCCTTCAGTGGCGGGCAGTAATGTCGGAGCCATGACTACGAATGGCACGAATGGCAGTGACAGCGCGGCCAAGCCGCCCGCCAAGGACCCCTGGGACCTCCCCGACGTCTCCGGGCTGACCGTCGGCGTGCTCGGCGGCACCGGACCGCAGGGGCGCGGCCTCGCCTACCGGTTCGCCCGCGCCGGGCAGCAGGTGATCATCGGTTCCCGGGCCGCCGACCGCGCGCGGAGCGCCGCCGAGGAACTGGGCCACGGCGTCGAGGGCGCGGACAACGCGGAGTGCGCGCGCCGCAGCGACGTGGTGATCGTCGCCGTGCCGTGGGACGGCCACGCCAAGACCCTGGAGTCGCTGCGGGACGAGCTCGCGGGCAAGCTCGTCATCGACTGCGTCAACCCGCTCGGCTTCGACAAGAAGGGCGCCTACGCGCTGAAGCCCGAGGAGGGCAGCGCCGCCGAGCAGGCCGCCGCCCTGCTGCCGGAGTCCCGGGTCACCGCCGCCTTCCACCACCTCTCGGCGGTGCTGTTGCAGGACCAGGCCATCGAGGAGATCGACACCGATGTGCTGGTGCTGGGCGAGGCCCGCGCCGACACCGACCTCGTACAGGCGCTGGCGGGCCGGATCCCCGGCATGCGCGGCATCTTCGCCGGACGGCTGCGCAACGCGCACCAGGTCGAGTCGCTGGTCGCCAACCTGATCTCGGTCAACCGCCGCTACAAGGCGCACGCGGGGCTCCGTACCACCGACGTCTGAACCGGACCGGCCACCGGCCGTCCCGGCCCGGGCCGCTCCCGGGCCCACCCTGCGGCGAGCGAAAAGGGGCATGGGGGACACTGGACGGGACCGCGCACCGCCCCCGACAGGAGCCGCCCCCATGCCCCGACTCGCTCTCTACGCCATCACCGTCTGCGTCCTGGCCGTCGTCGCGGCCGTGATCTCGTTCGCCCAGGGCAACCTGCTGGGGATCGTCTGGGTGCTGCTGGCCGGGCTCTCGTCGAACATGGCGTGGTTCTACGTACGCCGGCACCGCGCGCAGACCGCGGGCTGAGGGCCGGACCGCCGGTCACGGGGCGAAGGCGCAGACCGGGTACTCCCGGTTCCAGTTCTCCCAGAACTGATAGGCGGCGCGGCCGCACTCCGTCTCCGTCCCGCTCACGCCCAGTGAGTCCAGCAGGCCGCGGACCGCGTCGAAGAAGACGTGGTTGATCTCCGGGATCCACAGCACGCCGAACACCGCGAGCAGCCCGAACTGGGCGAACGGCTCCACCCGGCGCCGGATCCGGTACGACAGCCAGGGCTCGATCACCCCGTACCCGTCCAGCCCGGGGACCGGCAGGAAGTTCAGGATCGCCGCGGTGACCTGGAGCAGGGCCAGGAACGCCAGCGCGTACCGGAACTCCCTCGGGACACCGTCCAGCGCGTCCAGCCAGAACGGGGCCGTGCACACCAGCGCGAACAGCACGTTCGTCAGCGGGCCCGCCGCCGAGATCAGGCTGTGCTTCCACCGCCCGTGGATCCGCCCCCGCTCGATGAAGACCGCGCCGCCGGGCAGCCCGATCCCGCCCAGGATCACGAACAGCACCGGCAGCACGATGCTGAGCAGGGCGTGCGTGTAGGCGAGCGGATTGAGGCTGAGGTAGCCCTTCGCGCCGACCGAGAGGTCCCCGCTGTGCAGCGCGGTGCGGGCGTGCGCGTACTCGTGCAGGCAGAGCGAGACCACCCATGCCGCCGTGACGAAGACGAAGACCGCGAGCCCGTACGGATACCCGGTGTCCGTCCACACCGCCCAGCCCGACAACGCCGTCACGGCGGCGATCCCGAGGAAGACCGGGCTGATCCGCCGGTCGCTGCGGGCGCTTGCGGTGGTCATCGGCGAACTCCTGACGGACGGCCGGAAGTGAACGGCGCGGCGGGCGGCGAGCCCGACCGTACCGCCGACACGTCACAAACGTCTCGCGCCGGGACGATGGTTCCGGAAAAGGTGGAGGCATGACGAGCGATCCGGAACACGGCGCACAGGGGTACGGGCGGACAGGTGTGCGCCTGTCGATCCCGGTCACGGAGAATGGGCCGGTGCGCTACTGCATCCTCGGAACCACCCGGGCACTCCGCGACGACGGCACGGCCGTCACCATCGGCGGGGCCCGGCTGCGCGCCCTGCTCACCGTCCTCGCCCTGCGCCCCGGCCGCACCGTCCCGGCCGCCGTGCTCGTCGACGAGGTGTGGGACGGCGAGCCGCCCGCCGACGCGGTGGGCGCCCTCCAGGCGCTCGTCGGCCGGCTCCGGCGCGCCGTCGGCCACGACGCGATCGTCTCCGCGGACAGCGGCTACCGGCTGGCCGCCGAGCCGGACGCCGTCGACCTCCACCGCTTCGAGCGGCTCGCGGGCGAGGGCGCGCGGGCACTGGAGGAGGGCGACCCGGTGAAGGCCCGGACCGTGCTCGACGACGCGCTCGTCCTGTGGCGCGGCCCGGTCCTGGCCGACCTGCCCGACCGCCTGACCGAAGCCGCCCGCTGGGAGGCCCGGCGGCTGGACGCCCGCCGCAACCGGCTCCGCGCGGTCCTCGCGCTCGGCCGCCCGGACGAGGCCCTGCCCGAACTGGTCGCGCTGTGCGCCGAGCACCCGATCGACGAACCCCTTCAGGCGCTGCGGCTGCGGGCCCTGCGCGACGCCGGGCGCACCGCCCAGGCGCTGGCCGCCTACGACGAGGTGCGCACCGTCCTCGCCGACCGCCTGGGCACCGACCCCGGCCCCGAACTGCGCGCGCTCCACGCCGAACTGCTCCGCCAGGACCCGCCCGCCCCGGCCGCTCCGTCAGCGAGTCCCCGCCCCGCGGCCCCCGCGGCCGCCGCCGCACCGTACGGCAACCTCCGGGCCAGGCTCACCAGTTTCGTCGGGCGCGAGGACGACATCGCGGCCCTGGGCCAGGACCTCTCGCACGCCCGGCTGGTCACCCTCCTGGGCCCCGGCGGTGCGGGCAAGACCCGGCTCTCCCAGGAGACCGCCGAATCCGTCGCGGACGCCTGGCCGGACGGTGTCTGGCTGGCCGAACTCGCCCCGGTCGACGACCCCGAGTCGGTGCCGGAGGCCGTACTGACCGCGCTCGGCGCCCGCGAGACCGTGCTGCGCGGCGTTGGCGCCGAGGAGCTCAGGGTCGCCGAGGGGAATGTGAAAGACCCCCTGGCAAGGCTCACCGAGCACTGTTCCCGGCGTCGCATGCTGCTGCTCCTGGACAACTGCGAACACGTCATCGACGCGGCCGCGGCCCTCGCCGACCACCTGCTCGCCCACTGCCCGCACCTCACCGTGCTCGCCACCAGCCGTGAACCCCTCGGCGTCCCGGGCGAGTTCGTCCGCCCGGTCGAACCGCTGCCGGACCCGATGGCGCTGCGCCTGCTCGCCGACCGCGGCGCCGCCGCCCGGCCGGGCTTCCGGGCCGACGCGGACGAGGAGACCGCGGCGGCCGCGGCGGAGATCTGCCGCCGCCTGGACGGACTGCCGCTCGCCATCGAACTCGCCGCCGCCCGGCTGCGGATGCTCACCCCGCGCCAGATCGCCGACCGGCTCGACGACCGGTTCCGCCTGCTCACCAGCGGAGCCCGCACCGTACTGCCCCGTCAGCAGACCCTGCGCGCCGTCGTCGACTGGTCCTGGGACCTCCTGGACGAGCCCGAACGCGCCGTGCTGCGCGGGCTCTCCGTCTTCGCGGGCGGCTGCACCCTCGCCGCCGCCGAGGCGGTCTGCGCGGACGGGCCGCGGGGCGCCCGCGAGGTCGCCGGTCTGCTCGGCTCCCTGGTCGACAAGTCGCTCGTCGTCGCCGCGCCCGGCGAGGACGGCGAGATGCGCTACCGGCTGCTGGAGACCGTCGGCGAGTACGCCGCCGCCCGGCTCGACGAGGCGGCGGAGCGGGAACCCGTGGTCCGGCGCCACCTGGTGTTCTACCGGGAGTTGGTCCGTACCGTCGAACCCGAACTGCGCGGCGCCGGACAGCGGTCCGCCATCGCGCTCCTGGAGCGCGAGTACGAGAACATCCGCACCGCCCTGCGTCACGCCGTCGCCGCCCGCGACGAGCAGGAGGTGCTCTGCATGGTGCTCTCGCTGTGCTGGTACTGGCAGATGCGCGAACTGCGCACCGACGCCCTGCACTGGGCCGAGGCGGCCGCCGCGCTGGGCCCCGACCCCTTCGCCCCGCCCGTCGGGACCGCGGCCGTCGAACCGGCGCCCTCCATCCACGAACGCTGCACCGACGCGCCGCCGCCGATGGGGCCCGAACTGCTCGGGGAGGCGCGGCGCCAGGTGGCCCTGGTCCAGCTGGTCAGCGCCGACCACTCCCAGAACATCTGGGCCGACGAGGAGGGCATGGCCCGGCTGCGGGTCATCGCGAGCACCTACCGGGCCGGCCAGCCGCAGACCTGCCGGGTTCCGGCATCGCTCTGGTTCTTCGCGGTCGTGCTCACCGGCGAGACCACCGACCTGCCGCGGCTGCTGGACGAAACGGTCCGCGCCTGCCGGGAGTACGGCTACGAATGGGAGCTCGCCGAGGCCCTCCAGATGCGTGCCAATGTGCTGGCCAACCGGCCCGAATGGGCGGGCGAGGCACGCACGGACGCCGACGAGAGCCTGCGCATCTTCGGCCGGATCGGTGACGACTGGGGCGCCGCCGAATCGCTCTCCGCCCGCGGGGAGGCCAACGAACGGCGGGGCGAGTACGCCCTGGCGGCCGAGGACTTCCGGGCCGCGATCGGCTACGCGCGGAAGCTGGGCGCCCAGTCCCAGGTGGCGGTCCTGCGCACCCGGCACGCGTCCGTGCTCACCGAACTGGGGCGCGGCGCCGAGGGCGAGCAGATCCTGCGCGAGGTGCTCGCCGAAGGGCGCCGGGCGGGACACGGGGCGGTGCCCTTCGCCCGGCTCCATCTGGTCATGTGGCTGGGCCGCAGCGGCCGCACCGGCGAGGCGCGCGCTCAACTGGCGGCGCTGCGCGAGGACTTCCAGTCCGACACCAGGGCGGTCTTCGAAGGGGTCGTGCTGGGCGCGACGGCCTGGCTGGACAACCAGGAAGGGCTGTACGAGCAGGCCCTGCCCCGGGGCCTGATGGCGCTGGAGCGGTCCACGGACCGGCTGTCGCAGATGATGGCGCCCCAGCTGTCCGTCATCCATCTCGTCGCCAGCGCCCGCTCGCTGGCCGGTATCGGCGGCGAGCATCGGGCCACCGTGGCGGCCCGGCTGCTGGGGGCCGGCCGGGGGCTGCTGCCCGAGGGTCATGTGCGGACGGCGATGGAGCTGGACGACTGGGCACGGGCGGAGGAGCTGGCCGTGGCCGTGCTCGGCCGGGCCGGCTACGAGGCCGCGTACGCCGAGGGCGGCGGCCTCTCCCTGGAGGAGGCCGCCGCCCTCGCGGACGCGTACCGGGGCTGAACCCTCGCCGGGTCAGCTCTTCTTGCGGAACTTGGCGACCGCGAGCGGGGCCATCACCGCGGTGATGACCACGGTCCAGCCGAGCGTCACCAGGACCGAGTGGGCGAGCGGGCCGCCCATCATCAGGGCCCGCGCGGCGTCGGCCAGGTTGGACAGCGGGTTGTAGTCGGTGAACGTCTGGAGCCAGCCGGGCATCGTCTTCGTCGGGGCGAAGATCGAGGAGCCGAACTGGAGCGGCATCAGCACGAGCATCCCCATCCCCTGCACCGCCTGGGCCGTCTTCATGGTCAGTCCGAGCAGGATGAAGATCCACATGATGGCGGCGCCGAACGCGGCCGACAGCGCGATCGCCGCGATCAGCCCGAGCACCGACTCCTGGAGCTCCATGCCGAGGGCGAAGCCCATGGCCAGCAGGATGAGGGTGGCGACCATCATCCGGCCCAGCTCGACCACTATCTTCGCGATCAGCACCGAGGAACGGGCGATCGGCATCGTCCGGAACCGGTCCATGACGCCCTTGCGGAAGTCGTCGTTGACCCCGGAGCCGACCGCCATGGCGATGTTCATGCCCATCATCGCCATCAGGCCGGGTATCAGGTAGTTCAGGTACTCCTGCCGGCCGCCGCCCATGCTGCCGCCGACCGAGCCGCCGAAGACGTACACGAACAGCAGCGTGAAGATGACCGGCATCAGGAGCGCGTCGAACATCGACTCCGGATCCTTCTTGATCTGGAGCATGTTGCGCCGTACCAGCGCCCCGATGTGGCGCAGGTTGTTCCGCAGCCCGATCCGGCCCTCGTCGTGGACCGCCCCGCCACGGGCGGACGCGGTGGGTGTGGGCGTGGGTGTCAGAGTCGCCGTGCTCATGCCGCGATCTCCTCGGGAGTCGTGTCGGTGACGGAAGCGGACTTCTCGCCGGTGATGGCGAGGAAGACCTCGTCGAGGCTGGGCAGCGCGGTGGCGACGTGCGCCAGCGAGAAGCCCCGGGTGCCGAGCAGGCCTATGACGGAGGTCAGCTGCTCGTCGCTGAGGATCGGCACGTACAGCAGCCCCTCGTCCGGGACGGCCTGCGCGCCCGCGACGCCGTCCAGACCGGCCTCCCGGATGGCCTGCGCCATCGCGGACAGCTGCGCCGGGTCCGAGGGCCGCAAGTGCAGGGTGCGGCCGCCGACCTTCGCCTTCAGCTCGTCGACACCGCCGCGGGCGATGATCCTGCCCTTGTCGATGACGGTCAGCTCGTTGGCGAGCTGCTCGGCCTCTTCCATGTACTGGGTGGTGAGCAGCACGGTCGCCCCCTCCGCGACCATCCGCTGCACCTCGTCCCAGACCTCGTTACGGGTCCGGGGGTCCAGCCCCGTCGTCGGCTCGTCCAGGTACAGCACGGCCGGGTTGCCGATCATCGAGGCGGCCAGGTCGAGCCGGCGCCGCATGCCGCCGGAGTAGTCCATCGCGGCCTTCCTGGCCGCGTCGGTGAGCGAGAACCGCTCCAGCAGCTCGTCGGCCCGGGACCGGGCGGCCTTGCGGGACAGATCGAGCAGCCGCCCGATCATGTAGAGGTTCTCCCAGCCGGAGAGCTTCTCGTCGACCGAGGCGTACTGCCCGGTCAGGCCGATGGTGCGGCGCAGTTGCCGGGGCTGCTTCACCACGTCGTAGCCCGCCACGGTGGCGTGTCCGGCGTCCGGGAGGATCAGGGTGGAAAGGCAGCGTACGAGCGTGGTCTTGCCCGCTCCGTTCGGGCCGAGGACACCGAGCACGGTGCCCTCGCGGACATCGAGGTCCACGCCGTCCAGAGCCTTGGTCGAGCCGTAGTGCTTGACCAGCCCCCGGACCTCGACGGCGTTCGAGCCGCTCCTGGGGTTCTTGTCGATTCGCGTCATGCCCTCCATGGGACCAGCCGCCACCGACAGTCCGCCGACAGCAGGCCGACAGCCCGCCGATGGGGGATGTCGGCGGGCTGTCGGTGGTGCGGGCAGTGGTTCTGTACGGAACGAACCGGTGGAGCTAGTGGAAGGTGTGCTCGGCGGCCGGGAAGGCGCCGCCCACGACCTCTTCCGCGAACTCCTTCGCCGCGTCGCCCAGCACCTGGCGCAGGTTCGCGTACTGCTTGGTGAAGCGCGGCACCTTGCCACCGGTCAGCCCGACCATGTCGGTGTAGACCAGCACCTGGGCGTCCGTGTCCGGGCCGGCACCGATGCCGACCGTCGGGATGTGCAGGGTGCGGGTGACCTCGGCGGCCAGCTCGGCCGGTACGAGCTCCAGCACCACGGCGAACGCGCCCGCGTCCTGCACGGCCTTGGCGTCGCGCAGCATCTGCTGGGCGGCCTCCTCGCCACGGCCCTGCACCCGGTAGCCCATCGCGTTGACGGACTGCGGGGTCAGGCCGATGTGCGCCATGACCGGGATGCCGGCGTCGACGAGCAGCTTGATCTGCTCGTGGCTGCGCTCACCGCCCTCCAGCTTGACCGCACCGACGCCCGACTCCTTGACCAGCCGGGTGGCGTTGCGCAGGGCCTGGACGGGGCCTTCCTGGTACGCCCCGAAGGGCAGGTCCGCCACGATCAGGGCACGCCTGGTACCCCGTACGACAGCGGCGGAGAGGATCGCGATCTCGTCCATCGTGACGGGCACGGTGGTCTCGTAACCGAGGTGGCAGTTGCCCATGGAGTCGCCGACGAGCATGACCGGGATCCCGGCCTCGTCGAAGACGGACGCGGTCATCGCGTCGTAGGCGGTGAGCATGGGCCACTTCTCGCCGCGCTCGGTGGCGGCGGCGATGTCATGGATGGAGACGCGGCGGGTGCTCTTGCCTCCGTACAGCGCCTTGCTGCTGTCGGTGGGAGTCCCCGCGGGGGTTGTTGCGGACTGATTCCGCGCAGCCTGAAGCGACATTGCGAACGGCTCCTTCGTCATCTCGAGGCGCCCTGACGGCGTCCCCGGACCGGTTCCATGGTGGCATCCCGCGGTGGTCCACGGGAAGTGGGCCCGCACCCACCCTTGGACGAGGCCCCACCGGTGGACGCTTTTCCAATACGAGACGGTCTCGTATCGAAATCGGATAAGCTCCGTTCCATGTCGATACCGTCCGGTGCTCGCGCCGACGCGTCCCAGATCCCGGAGGCGGTCCACCGTCGCCGCTGGGCGATCCTCGTCGTCCTGATGTTCAGCCTGCTCATCGTCGTGCTGGACAACTCGATCCTGAACGTCGCGGTCAAGACCATCGCCAGCCCCGCACCCACCGGCCTGGGCGCCACCCAGAGCCAGCTGGAGTGGGCGATCAACGCCTACACGCTCGTCTTCGCCGGACTCCTCTTCACCGCCGGGCTGCTCGGTGACCGTATCGGCCGCAAGAAGACGCTGCTCTTCGGCATCCTGCTCTTCGGCACCGGCTCCGCGCTGGCGGCCATGTCCGGCTCGCCCGCCCAGCTGATCACCTGGCGCGCCCTGATGGGCTTCGGCGCCGCGTTCGTCATGCCGGCCACCCTCGCCGTCCTGATGAACGTCTTCGAGCGCGACGAACAGCCCAAGGCCATCGGCATATGGGCCGGCAGCGTCGGGGTGGCCATCGCGATCGGCCCGATCACCGGCGGGCTGCTGCTGGAGCACTTCTGGTGGGGCTCGATCTTCCTGGTCAACGTGCCCGTGGTGATCGTGGCGCTGATTGCGATGATGCTGCTGGTGCCGGACTCCAGGGACCCGAGCCCCGGCCGGATCGACCCGTTCGGCGTAGTGCTCTCCATCGTCGGCCTGGTGCTGCTGGTGTACGGCATCATCCGCGGCGGCCAGCTCGCCGACTTCGCCGACCCCGTGGTGCTCCTGTCGAGCATCGGCGGACTGCTCGTCCTGGCCGGGTTCGTCTGGCACGAGAAGCGCAGCACCCACCCGGCCATCGACATCTCGTACTTCAGGGAGCCGTCGTTCTCCGCGGCCGTCGCCGCCATAGCGCTGGTCTTCTTCGCGCTGATGGGGGTGACCTTCTTCTCCGCCTTCTACATGCAGAGCGTGCGCGGCTGGACCGCGCTGCAGGCGGGGATGATGCTGCTGCCGCTGGCCGCCACCCAGATGATCTTCGCGCCCCGGGCCCGGCTGCTCGTCGACCGCTTCGGCGCCCGCGCCACCTGCACCGGCGGCATGCTGCTGGTCGCCATCGGGCTGGCGGCGTTCGCGCTGTTCGACGACACCACGCCGGTCTGGGTGCTGTGCCTGCTCTTCTTCGTCCAGGGCACCGGCATGGCACATGTGATGACACCGGTCACCGTCTCGGTGATGCAGGCGCTGCCCCGCGAGAAGGCCGGCTCCGGATCGGCCGTCAACAACACCTTCCGGCAGGTCGGCGGGGCACTCGGGGTCGCCGTGCTCGGATCGGTGCTCTCCACCGTCTACCGGGGCGACATCGAGGGCCACCTCGGCGCGGTCCCGGCCGGCGCCCGGGAGGCGGCCGGGGAGTCGATCGAGGCGACGCTCGGCATCGCCGACAAGCTGGGCCCGGCGGGCGCCCCGCTGATCGCCTCCGCGAACGACGCGTTCCTGAAGGCCATGCACGTCACCGCCATCGGTTCGGCGACCATCGCCCTGGTGGGCGCCCTGGTGGTCGCGCTCTTCCTGCCGGGGAAGCCGCCCGCCGAGGACGGCCCGGACGGGTCGGGCCGGGGCGACCGGTCGGTGCGCGCGGCGGGAGCGGGCCGATGACACCGGCGACGCGGCAGGACGAGAGCTGGACCGGCGTACGGGCGAAGACCCCGGCACCACGCCGGGGCCGGCCGCGCAGCGCGGCGGCCGAGCGGGCGATCCTGGACGCCGTCGTCGGGCTGCTGGAGGCCGGTGAGCCCCTGGCGGCCCTGTCCATCGAGCGGATAGCCCGGACCGCGGGGGTGGGCAAGGCGACCATCTACCGGCGGTGGAGCGGCAAGGAAGAACTCTTCGTCGACGTACTGAAGGACATGGAGCCGCCGGAGCCCGCCGTCTCCGGCACCGCCGGCCTCGACGACCTGCGACTGCTGCTGGACTCGCTGCGCAGGCGCGGCCTGGCCCAGCGCTCCTCGGTGCTGCTGCACAACGTCTTCGCGCAGATGAAGAGCCATCCCAAGCTGTGGGAGGAATACCACAACAGCGTCATCGCGCCCCGCCGCGTCGCCATGCTGGCCGCCGTCCGGCGCGCCGTCGACGCCGGTGAACTCCGCGCGGACCTGGACGTGGGGCTGATGGACGACCTGTTCCTGGGGCCCATGCTCGTACGCACCATCCACCGGCCCGACGCGCCGCTGCCCGAGGATCTCGCCGACCGGATCGTCCAGGTCCTGGTCGAGGGCCTGGGGCCCGGCCGGGCCCCAGGCCCGCCCGGCGGCGCCTGACACTCCCGGACCCGCCCGAATGTGATCGTTCTGTCACAAGCCCCGCCGGACCCCGCGTGGCCGGAACCCGCCGGACCCCGCCCTTCGTCCTCGTGGCAGTACGGCCGTCGTCGACGGCAGGAAACCCGCCACGCATCGCCTAGGGTCGAGGGCGCGGCGACATGCACGGCAAGGCAGTGAGGACAGCGCGATGGTGCAGGCGTACGGAGCGGACACCGGGAACGACCGTGCGGAGCCGGAACCGGAACGCGCCGGGACGGGATCCCGCTTCCGGGACCTGCGCGAGCGGTGGACCCGTGATCCGGGCATCTGGCGGCGCGGCATCGTCCTCGCCCTCTGCTCGGTGCTCATCACCCTGGTGATGGCCTTCCACTCGAAGATCCCGAACGCCATCGGCAACCTGGGCAGCCTCTCCGAGACGTTCCTGCCGTGGATCGGGGTGTTCCTCCCGGTGCTGCTGGTCCTGGGCCTGGTGCGCCGCTCGGCGACCGCGCTGATCGCCCTGCTGCTGCCGGCCGTGGTCTGGTTCAACGTCTTCGGCGGCCTGCTCACCGACAAGTCCGGCAGCGGCGGCGACCTCACCGTGGCCACCCACAACGTCAACGCCGACAACCCCGACCCCAAGGGCACCGCCCGGAAGGTCGCGGCCTCCGGCGCCGATGTGATCGCCCTTGAGGAGCTGCCGAGCGGCAAGGTGGCGACGTACGAGGCGGCGCTCGCCGACCGCTTCCCGTACCACTCGGTGCAGGGCACCGTCGGTCTGTGGAGCAAGTACCCGATGAGCGCCACCCGCCCGGTCGACATCAAGATGGGCTGGACCCGGGCGATGCGCTCCACGGTGACCACCCCGAAGGGCGAGGTCGCCGTCTACGTGGCCCATCTGCCGTCCGTACGCGTCAAGCTGCACGCCGGTTTCACCGCCAACCAGCGCGACGACAGCGCGGACGCCCTGGGCGAGGCCATCTCCCACGAGCGCCTCGGCAAGGTGATCCTGCTCGGCGACCTCAACGGCACGATGAACGACCGCTCGCTGAACGCGGTCACCGCCCAGATGCGCTCCACCCAGGGCGCGGCCGGCGACGGCTTCGGCTTCAGCTGGCCGGCCTCGTTCCCGATGGCCAGGATCGACCAGATCCTGGTCAAGGGCGTCGAGCCGATGTCCTCGTGGACGCTCGGCGCGACCGAGAGCGACCATCTGCCGATCGTGGCGCGGGTGGAGCTGTGACGCGGTGAGCCGTTCCGTCACCCCGGGCGAACGCTGACGAAACGGTCCGTTCACCCGGCGGAACAAACCGTCTGAGAGAATTTGTTCCGTTTGGGAACCAAGGGCGTCCGGCAATGGAGCCGGCCCGGCCGCGAAGCCGGTCCGCCCGGCTCCCCGGCTTCCCTGCGGAAAGGTCTCTCCACATGCCCCTGGCCCTGCTCGCACTCGCGGTGAGCGCCTTCGGCATCGGTACCACGGAGTTCGTGATGATGGGCCTGCTGCCCAATGTCGCGGACGACCTGGGCACCTCCGTACCCACCGCCGGACACCTCGTCTCGGCCTACGCGATCGGCGTCGTGGTGGGGGCCCCGCTGCTCACCGCCGTCGGCTCCCGGATCCCGCGCAAGCGGATGCTCCTGCTGCTGATGGCCCTGTTCACGGTCGGCAACCTCGCCTCCGCGTTCGCCCCCGGCTTCGGCTGGCTGCTGGGCGGCCGGTTTCTGGCCGGGCTGCCGCACGGGGCCTTCTTCGGCGTCGGCGCGGTCGTCGCGGCCCGTCTTGTCCCCGAGGGGCGCCGGGCACGGGCCGTGGCCACCATGTTCCTCGGGCTCACCGTCGCCAACATCGTCGGCGTCCCGGCGGCCACCCTGCTCGGCCAGCACCTCGGCTGGCGGGCCACGTTCCTGGTCGTCGCGGCCATCGGGCTGTGCGCCGTGGCGGCGCTCGCCCGGCTCGTACCGCAGGTGCCCGTCGACGCCCACCAGGGCCTGGGCCGGGAACTGCGCGCCCTCGGCGACCGTCAGGTGCTGCTCGGCCTGCTCACCGCCGTGTTCGGCTTCGCCGGGGTCTTCGCCGTGTACTCCTACCTCTCGGCCATGACGACCGAGGTGATGGGCTTCGGCGAGTCCGCCGTGACACCGGTGCTCGCGCTCTTCGGCATCGGCATGACCCTCGGCGCCCTCGCGGCGGGACCGCTCACCGACCGGGCGCTGCGGCCGACGCTGTACGGATCGCTCGGCGCGCTCGCCGTCGTCCTCGCGGTCTTCCCGTTCGCCGTCCAGGTGCGGTGGGCCGCACCGGTGCTGGTGGTGCTGCTCGGCGCGGTCGGCTTCATGACGACCACACCGCTCCAGATGCTGGTCATGAACAAGGCCAAGGACGCCCCGACCCTGGCGTCCGCCTCCAACCACTCCGCGTTCAACCTCGCCAACGCGGGCGGCGCGTGGCTGGGCGGCGCCGCGATCGCGGCGGGCTGGGGCTGGACCTCCCCGGCCCCGGTCGGCGCGGCCCTCGCGGTCGCGGGCCTGGCGGTGGCGGTCACGGGGGGTCTGCTGGACCGGGAACGCACACCGGGGGCGTCCAGGGTGGTGGCCCGTGCGGACGCGCGGCCCGTGCGGGACGACGCCCCGGCGGACGCGCGCTGAAACGCGACGGCGCGGTGACCGGCTCCGCCGGGTCACCGCGCCGTCGTCCCGCTCAGCCCGACTCGCGCCACCGGTTGGTGATCGGCAGCCGGCGGTCCTTGCCGAAGCCCTTCGGGGAGATCTTCGTGCCCGGCGGGTACTGCCGGCGCTTGTACTCGGCCGTGTCCACCATCCGCAGCGTCTTCGCCACCAGCGCCGAGTCGAAGCCGGCCGCGACGATCTCGTCCAGACCCTGGTCCCGGTCGACGTACAGCTCCAGGATCCGGTCCAGTACGTCGTAGTCGGGCAGCGAGTCCGTGTCGACCTGTCCCGGGCGCAGCTCGGCGCTGGGCGGCTTGGTGATGGACGCCTCCGGGATCGGCGGGGTCTGCCCGCGCTCCTCGGCGGCCCGGTTGCGCCACTTCGCCAGGCGGAAGACCGACGTCTTGTACACGTCCTTGATCGGGCCGTACGCCCCGACCGCGTCGCCGTACAGCGTCGAGTAGCCGACCGCCAGCTCGGACTTGTTGCCCGGTGCGAGGACGATCTGGCCCTCCTGGTTGGAGACGGCCATCAGCGTCGTGCCACGCAGTCGCGCTTGGAGGTTCTCCTCGGCGAGACCGGTGAGCCCCAGCGAGCCCATGTACGCGTCGAACATCGGCTCGATCGGTACGGTGCGGAAGTTCAGCCCGGTACGGCGGGCCAGCTCGGCCGCGTCGCCCTTGGAGTGGTCCGAGGAGTACTTCGACGGCATCGAGATGCCGTACACGTTCTGCGCGCCCAGCGCGTCGCAGGCGATGGCCGCGACCAGCGCCGAGTCGATCCCGCCGGAGAGCCCGATCAGCACACTGCTGAAGCCGTTCTTGGCGGCGTACGCCCGCAGGCCCACGACCAGCGCCGAGTACAGCTCCTCGTCGTCGTCCAGCCGCTCGGCGTAGCCGCCGGTCAGCTCCGCGGGGTACGCCGCGAGGGGCTCCTCGGAGAGCACCACGTGGTCGATCCGCAGCCCGTCGTTGACGACCCCGGACGGCGGCTCGGCGGCGGCCGCCGGCAGCTCCAGGTCGAGCACGACGCTGCCCTCGGCGAACTGCGGGGCACGGGCGATCACTTCGCCGTCCCGGTCGACGACGATCGAGTCGCCGTCGAAGACCAGCTCGTCCTGGCCGCCGATCATCGCCAGGTACGCGGTGGTGCAGCCCGCCTCCTGGGCCCGCTTGCGGACCAGTTCCAGCCGGGTGTCGTCCTTGTCCCGCTCGTACGGCGAGGCGTTGATCGACAGCAGCAGCCCGGCGCCGGCGGCCCGCGCGGCCGGCACCCGGCCGCCGTCCTGCCAGAGGTCCTCGCAGATCGCGAGCGCCACATCGACGCCGTGCACCCGTACCACCGGCATCGAGTCGCCCGGTACGAAGTACCGGAACTCGTCGAAGACGCCGTAATTGGGGAGGTGGTGCTTGGCGAAGGTCAGCGCGACCTGCCCGCGGTGCAGCACCGCGGCTGCGTTCCGGGGGGAGCCGGCCGGCTGGCCGTAGCGCGGCTGGGCCGTCTCGGAGCGGTCGAGGTAGCCGACCACGACCGGCAGCTCCCCGAAGCCCTCGGCGTCGAGCCGGGCGGCGAGCGCGCGCAGCGCCTGCCGCGAGGCCTCGACGAAGGACGAGCGCAGGGCCAGGTCCTCGACGGGGTAGCCGGTCAGCACCATCTCCGGGAACGCCACCAGATGGGCGCCCTGTTCGGCGGAGTGCCGGGTCCAGTGGACGATCGCCTCGGAGTTGCCGGCGAGATCACCGACGGTCGAGTCGATCTGATTCAGTGCGAGACGTAGTTGAGGCACGCGCACCAGTGTAATCGTCTGACTGACGCAATGTCCTCGCGGGCCGCGGAACCGCGTCCGCGGGCCGCGAGGACCGGGCCGGGGCGAGTCAGGCGAGGTAGCCGAGGACCGTCATCATGCCCATGTCCGAGTGGTAGATGTTGTGGCAGTGCAGCATCCACAGCCCCGGGTTGTTCGCGTCGAACTCGACGGCCATCGAGCTGTTCGGCCGGACGATCGTGGTGTCCTTGCGTGCCCAGTGGGCCCGCCCCCGCTCGGTGGCCCAGTGGCGCCGCCCGGCCGGGCCGACCACGCCGAAGGAGTGCCCGTGCAGATGGATCGGGTGCCACATCTCCGTGGCGTTGTAGAACTCCAGTCTGACCCGCTCGCCCGCCCGCACCGGGTGGCGCTGGCGGGGGTTGTACGGGTCGTGGTCGAAGGCCCAGTTGTACGCCCGCATGTTGCCGGTCAGCTTGAACCGGCGGGTCCGGTCGGCCTCGCGCCGGGACAGCTCCACGGACGGGTCCGGCATCAGGTCGTGTGCCTCGACCAGCCATCCGTCCAGTTCCTTGGGACGGACGGTCGCGGCGGGGGCTGTCCCCTTCCCGGTGCGGAGCAGGGCCAGCGCCGTGGCGTTCTTGCCCTCCGCCAGCGCGGTCAGCGGGAAGACCCCGTCGCCCGCGGTGACCACCACGTCGTACCGCTCGCCCATGCCCAGCAGCAGGGCGTCGGTCGTGGTGTGCTGGACCGGGTAGCCGTCGGTGTGGGTAATCGTCATCTTGTGGCCGCCGAGCGCCACCCGGAAGGCGGTGTCGCCGCCCGCGTTGACGATGCGCAGCCGGATGCGCTCGCCGGGCTTGGCGTTGAAGGTGGTGGGAGCCTTCGGTACGCGGCCGTTGATCAGGTAGTACGGGTAGGCGACATCGCCCCCGTGGCTGTCGAGCAGTCTGCTGTACGAGCGCTTCTCCAGCCGCGAGGGCCCGCTGAGGGGCTTCCCGTCGTTGGGCTTGGCGGGCTTCCCGGGCGTGCCGTGCCCGCCCGCGCCGTGGCTCATGCCGCCCCGGCCGCCGCTCAGCTCGTTCAGCACCGAGTCGGGCGTCGAGCCGGCCACCCCGTCGACCCAGTCGTCCAGGACGACGACCCACTCCTTGTCGTACTTGAGGGGCTCCTTCGGGTCGTCCACGATCAGTGGCGCGTACAGTCCCCGGTCCTGCTGGACGCCCGTGTGCGGGTGGAACCAGAACGTTCCGGGGTGCGGCACGGTGAACCGGTAGGAGTACTCGGTCTTGGGCCCGATGGGCGCCTGGGTCACCTCGGGCACGCCGTCCATGTCGTTGCGCACATTGAGGCCGTGCCAGTGCAGTGACGTTTCCGTGGGGAGGTTGTTGGCCAGGGTGAGCGCCAGAGTGTCGCCGGCGGTGACCCGCAGCTCCTTGCCGGGCAGCCGGCCGTCGTAGGCCCAGGAGTCGACGGTGATCCCGGCGCCCAGTTCGAGACGGGCGGGGGCGGCGACGAGGCTCACCTTCCGCAGTGGGCCCGAACCCCGCCTGGCCTCGGCCGCGGCGACCTCCGGCCCGTCGGGGGAGACGTACTCGCCCTTGGATCGCCCGCCGGGGGAGGGGCCCCCGCGGTTCGCGCTGCCGTGGCCCGTGACAGCGACGCTCGCGCCTTCGGTCGTCCGGCCGCCGCGGCCCGTGCCGGATTCGTCGGAGCAGCCGGCCAGTACCGCTGAACCGGCGGTGGCGACAGCGGCGCCGAGCACGGCGCGTCGAGTGGGTGGAGTACGCATGACGGAGTGCACCTCGGAATGTGTTTCGGCGGGTCGGTCTGCTGGGGGAGGGGGAGGCGCTCCCCTCCTATATCAGCGAGGCGGGCAGTGGCGACCGTCCGTATGCCGTACGTCCACTCAGGGTCATGGTGAGCACACTACCCCCGCCGGGTATCCCCCGCGCGCGGAGCCGTCGCGCGTCCCGCGACCGCGTCCGTATGGCCCCGGCGCCGGGGCCGCGCGACGGCCCGGCACCCCTCGGACACAGGGGGCCGGGCCGTGGTGACGGGCCGTGGCCGCGAGGCCGTACGGCGGGGTCAGCCGTGCGCGTAGACCTTCGCAGCCCAGCCGGCGATCTGCTCGTCGCTGAGGTGCTGAGCCAGATCGGCCTCGCTGATCATGCCGATCAGCATCTTGTTCTCGACCACCGGAAGCCGGCGGATGCGGTGTGTCTGCATCTCATCCAGCACCGCCTCCACCTCCGCTTCCGCGTCGATCCAGCGCGGCGTGCCGTGGGCGAGGTCGCCCGCCGTCATCTTCGACGGGTCGTGGCCCATGGCCACACAGCCGACCACGATGTCGCGGTCCGTGATGATGCCGATCATCCGGTCCTGCTCGCCGTTGGCCGAGATGGGCAACGCCCCGACCTTGTGGTCGCGCATCAGCTGCGCGGCCCGGTCGAGGGTCTCGTGCGCGGGGATCCATGTGGCCCCGGTGTGCATGATGTCCTTGGCAGTGGTCATGAGGAATTCCTCCTGCGTGCCGGTGGGCATGCTGTACGACCCCGAGCGAACCCATCGTCATGGGCCCGTTCGGGGGACGCGACCGCTATCACCCGTTCGGGTGCACCTGCGGCTCGGGGGAATCTTTCAGGACCTGGGTGCGGAGCCTCGCGCGGCCAGCAGCCGGGCCATCTCGTCCAGCTCCGACTGCTGGGCCTCGACCATCCCGCGGGCGAGCCGCTTCTCGGCCTTCACCGTGCACAGCCGGGCGCAGCCGCGCGCCATGTCGATGCCGCCCCTGTGGTGTTCGGTCATCAGCCGGAGGTACCGGATCTCGGCCGCCCTGCCGCTCGCCGTCCGGAGCCGGTCCAGCTCGGTCCTGGTGGCCATGCCGGGCATGAGGGAGCCGTCATGGGCCCGGTAGCCGGTCCCCATGCCGGGCATCCCGTCCATGCCCTTCGCCGAGTGTCCCTCGTGCCCGGCCGCCATCCAGCCCATCGGCTCTCCGGCGGCCGTCTTCGGCAGCTCCCACAGATCCAGCCAGCCGAGCAGCATGCCGCGCTGATTGGCCTGCGTATTGGCGATGTCGTACGCGAGCCGGCGCACCTCCTCGTCCTTCGTGCGGTCACGCACGATGAAGGACATCTCCACGGCCTGCTGGTGGTGGACCGCCATGTCGCGGGCGAAACCGGCGTCCGCCGAGTCCGCCGCGGGCGGGTGCGGGGCGGCCGCCGCCCGGTCGGCCCCGTCCGCCCCGCCGCGCGCGGAGGCGACCGTCACCACCCCCGCGAACAGCAGCGCGAGCGCCACGGCGGAGCCCGCCACCCACTCGACGCGCCGGCCGCGGCGCTTCCCGGCGGTCACTGCGCCCCCAGCCCGCCCGTGCACGTCGCACCGGGCTCGGGCGTCTGCGGACCCTGCACGAACTTCGAGAAGAACCGGTCGACCCGCGGGTCGTCGGCGCCGTCCACGGTCACCTGGTTCCCCCAGGCGCTCAGCATGATCGTTCCGGCCTGGCCCTCGTACGGGCTCATCAGCGAGTACGGCGTCCGGCCGACCCGCTCGGCCAGCTTCGCCACATCGGCGGCCGGAGCCTTGTCCGTGTACGTCACCCACACCGATCCGTGCTCCAGCGCGTGCACGGCGTTCACATCGGGGATCGCCTTCTCGTAGACCTCGCCGTCGCAGTTCATCCATACGGGGTTGTGGTCACCGCCCACCGGCGGCTTCATCGGGTAGGCGACGGTCCCGGTGACATGGTTGCGGGTCAGCTTCTTCGCGTCCCAGGTCCGCAGCCCCTCGATCGGCCCGTCGGCGGGAGCCTGCTGCCCGTCCGAGGGCGCCTTGCCGTCCGCCGCCGGGGCGGCCCGCTTCTGCTCGGACGCCTCGGACTTGGTCAGCACCATGTACGAGCCGAACCCGACCAGCCCCACGACCACGAGCACGCTCAGGCTTATGGCCAGGGCACGGTCGCGGCGCTGCCGCGCGCGGTGGGCGTCGTGCGTCTGGGCCATGGGGGTCCTGGGGTCGAAACTCATGTCGTCAGGTCCTTCTGGGAAGGGGCGGGGACGGACAGGCCGAAGGCCGGGAAACCGGCGTGCGCGGGGCCGTCACGAAGGCGTGCCACCCCTTGCGCGCCATGGGCGCCGATCGTAGTGGGTGGCCGGGTGCTCCATCTCACGTCGTGTGCGTAATCTGGGTGAAATCCCGGGTCGTGATACTGGAGTTCCTCCCCTACCCCGGGCGGTGGTGCACGGACCGTCTGAACTGCAAGGATGTGGCTATGGACAAGCAGCAGGAATTCGTCCTCAGGACGCTTGAGGAGCGCGACATCCGCTTCGTACGGCTGTGGTTCACCGATGTCCTGGGCTACCTCAAATCCGTCGCGGTCGCCCCCGCGGAACTGGAACAGGCGTTCGACGAGGGCATCGGCTTCGACGGCTCGGCCATCGAGGGCTTCGCCCGGGTGTACGAGTCCGACATGATCGCCAAGCCGGACCCGGGCACGTTCCAGATCCTGCCGTGGCGGGCGGAGGCCCCCGGCACGGCCCGGATGTTCTGCGACATCCTGATGCCCGACGGCTCGCCCTCCTTCGCCGACCCGCGCTACGTCCTCAAGCGCATCCTCGCCAAGACCTCCGACCTGGGCTTCACCTTCTACACCCACCCGGAGATCGAGTTCTTCCTGCTGAAGGACAAGCCGGTCGACGGCAGCCGCCCCACCCCCGCCGACAGCTCCGGCTACTTCGACCACACCCCGCAGAACGTCGGCATGGACTTCCGCCGCCAGGCGATCACCATGCTCGAATCCATGGGCATCTCGGTCGAGTTCAGCCACCACGAGGGCGCCCCCGGCCAGCAGGAGATCGACCTGCGGTACGCGGACGCGCTCTCCACCGCCGACAACATCATGACCTTCCGCCTGGTGATGAAGCAGGTCGCGCTGGAGCAGGGCGTGCAGGCGACGTTCATGCCGAAGCCGTTCTCCGAGTACCCCGGCTCGGGCATGCACACCCACCTCTCGCTCTTCGAGGGCGACCGCAACGCCTTCTACGAGTCGGGCGCCGAGTACCAGCTCTCCAAGGTCGGCCGCTCCTTCATCGCCGGCCTGCTCACCCACGCCGCGGAGATCTCCGCCGTCACCAACCAGTGGGTCAACTCCTACAAGCGCATCTGGGGCGGCTCCTCCCGCGCCGCGGGCGCCGGCGGCGAGGCCCCCTCGTACATCTGCTGGGGCCACAACAACCGCTCCGCGCTCATCCGCGTACCCATGTACAAGCCCGGCAAGACCGGCTCCGCCCGGGTGGAGGTCCGCTCCATCGACTCCGGCGCCAACCCCTACCTGACGTACGCGGTGCTGCTCGCCGCGGGCCTCAGGGGCATCGAGGAGGGCTACGAACTCCCGGCCGGCGCCGACGACGACGTCTGGGCGCTGTCCGACGCGGAGCGCCGCGCGATGGGCATCGAGCCGCTGCCGCAGAACCTGGGCGAGGCGATCGCGCTGATGGAGAAGAGCGAACTGGTCGCCGAGACGCTCGGCGAACACGTCTTCGACTTCTTCCTGCGCAACAAGAAGCAGGAGTGGGAGGAGTACCGCTCCGAGGTCACCGCCTTCGAGCTGAAGGCGCTGCTGCCGGTGCTGTAAGAGCAGGTCAGCGGCTTAGGGAGCGCAACGCGGGCGGGTCGACCGGTTCAATGGAGGCGACCCGCCCGCAGTCATGATCAGCTCTGGGCCGTCTGGGGGCCGTCAAGCCCGGACGGACGGCCGAGGTACACCTTGTCCATGGCGACACGGGCCCGCCCCTCGCTACTCGTGCTCAGCGCCTTGATGTTCTCCCCGGCGTCCAGGAGCACGGACGCGTAGAAGTGCCGCAGGGCGTGCATCCCGTGCTCTCTCGCAGCCGTGTGGCGCTTGCCCGGCTCGGCGGGCGGAATGACGCCGGCCGCGACGAGAGCGGACTTCCACAGCCGAGTGTTGAAGTCGGTACGCCGCACCGCGCCCTTCCCGTCCGGCCGGACGAAGAGGAGGCGCTTGGTGACGGGCTTACCGTCCGGACGCGCCCACGGCAACGTCACAGCCACGGGAGCGGAGGCGGCCATATGCCTCCTCAATGCTTCAGCCACCTGCGGGGAGAGGGGTACGTCCCGCTCCTTCTGGCGCTTGGGCAGAGCGAAACCAACTCGCCTTCTACCACCTTGACTCGGCATCCGACGTGCACCCAGCCCGTGCCGAATCGGATCGCCTCCTCTGCCAGTCCGAAGGCCTCACCCTGGCGGGGACCGCACCCCGCACCGAGGTCCACCATGGCGCGGTACTGCTCAGGCAGAGCGGCCTGCGCGGCGAAGACTCGTTCCGATGCCCAGGGCGCAACCTTCTGAGCGTTGCGGGCCGGCGCGCGCACGGTGCTCGCGCTGCAAGGGTTCTTGCGCATGTACTCGTCATCGACGGCGGCGTTGAGGATCGCTGAGACGCTGGAGAAGATGACGCGCCGGTACGAGGTAGCCGGGAGGCCAGCCACTCGCGGATGTGCTCGGGCTTGAAAGAGCCGAGAGGCCGCGGGCCGAGGTACGGCAGTGCGTGCAACCGGATCTGAGAGTTCACCGATTCCCGAGACGTCGGGTCCGAGGTCTGCGCTTTGAGCCAGCGTTCGGCGTACTCCCGGAACGTGGTCTGCGCCAACTTCGGGTCGATGTGCTGCCCGCTGTCCATATCCGCAGCCGTTTTGCTCAACCACGGCTTGTCCATTGGGCTGCTCTATGACGTAGGGCAGGCATGTTCGGTCGAGCAGGTCCCGAGTAGGTCCGACGAGGTCGACGTGTTCGCCGCCCCATCCACGGGACCGGTTGGTGCCCACGGTGAGCCCGCACTTGTTCTGACAGGGCGGGGAAGCATGCACCAGGGCGTACTGCTCGATCTCACCCGTCTCGATCAGGTGGGTGAGGTGCTCCAGAGCATCGCCCCGGTGGGCGGGGAACGGGTAGCGGGGGCGGTCGGCGAGGTCCACGCCGTCAACGTCGAAGCCGGCACGGTGGTAGCCCATGGCGGCGCCGCCGGGACCCTTGTGACGGCAGGCGCTGTGTCCCACACAGGTCATGTCGCTTTACGCGAGGGTCGAGAGTCCCTGTTGTGTCGCGTTGCAGCGAAGCATGTTGTCTCTTTGTCCTGCACGACTGCGTGACTGAGATCACGTCTGCGTGAGGGTGCCACGTCAGCTGGAACGATAGGTGAAGGTGTGGGTTCTGGCACAGGGGCCTTCCGTGTAGGGGGCGTTGGGTCGATCAGTGGTGAGGACGGCCAGGGAACGTTCACGATTGCCGCTGACGGTGAGCAGCACGATCTGTGACAGGCGCGGAGCGCCTGAGCGGCGCATATCGTTGGCGTATCGAAAAGCGGATACGCGCCGGCAACACAGGGCCGACTTGGCTGGCGTCATGTCCTATCGCGAACCAGCACCCATGTCCCTCCCTGTGACGCTGAGCGTCGCGCCGATCAGCGACGCCGAGCACCTGGCCTTTGTGCGGGCGCAGCGGTCGGTGAACTTTGTGCAGACGCCGGCGTGGGGGCGGGTGAAGACGGAGTGGCGCAGTGAGTCGCTCGGATGGTTCGACGGCGTGCGGCTTGTGGGGGCGGGGCTTGTCCTTCACCGGCCGGTGCCGGGGCTGTCGCGGTTCACGCTTGCGTATCTGCCGTGGGGTCCTGACATCGACTGGTCCGGGGACATCGGTGCGTGGCTCGACCCACTGGCGGCATATCTCAAGGCTCGCGGCGCGTTCGCGATCCGGCTGTGCCCGCCAGTGCGGACGCACACCTGGGATGCGGCGCAGGTCAAGGACGGCGTGGCCGATCCGGGGGCGCGGCGGCTGACCGAGCTCCCTGATGGGCAGGTCGATCCGGTCGGTGCCGAGGTGAGCCGACGGCTGCGGGCGGCCGGCTGGCTGCCGCAGAGCCCTGAGGACGGGTTCGGTGCCGGGCAGCCGCAGTTCACGTACGAGGTGCCGCTGGCGGGACGGTCCGAGGACGACGTCCTGAAGGGCATGAACCAGCAGTGGCGCCGCAACATCAAGAAGGCCGCGAAGGCGGGGGGCGAGGTCACGGTCGGTGGTGCGTCGGACCTCGCGGCGTTCCACGAGCTCTACGTACACACCGCCGCCCGCGACAGATTCACGCCGCGGCCGTTGGCGTACTTCGAGACGATGTTCGCGGAGTTGAGCGCCGAGGATCCCGAGCGGATCGCGCTCTATCTGGCGTGCCACGAGGGCGAGTTGGTGGCTGCGACGATCCTGGTGCGGGTCGGCGGACACTCCTGGTACGTGTACGGCGCCTCCTCGACGGCCAAGCGTGAGGTGCGGGGTTCCAACGCGTGCCAGTGGGCGATGATCCGCGATTCACTGGCGGCGGGCTGCGACGTGTACGACCTGCGGGGCATCACGCCGACGCTCGACACCGCTGATCCGCATGTGGGCCTGATCCGGTTCAAGGTCGGCACCGGGGGGCGGGCGGTGCGGTACGTCGGGGAGTGGGATCTGCCGCTGCGACCGCTGGTCTACCGTGCCTTCGACCTGTACATGCGGCGGCGCGGGCGCTGAGCCCGCGCCGCACGGTTACCCGAGTGCGGAGGCCACCTCGTCGAGGCGGGCGCCGCGCGACGCCTTGACGAGGACGACGTCACCGTCGGTAAGGATCTCGTGCAGCCAGGCTGCGGCCGCTTGGTTGTTGGGGAACGCGACCGCCCGCGCCCCTGCGGCGTCGGCGACGGGACGGGCGGTTTCGCCGACGACGGCCACCAGGTCGGCGTGTGCGGCCGCGTACTCGCCCACCGCTCGGTGTTCGGCCTCGCTGTCGGCGCCGAGTTCGAGCATCGCGCCGAGTACGGCGATACGGCGCCGGCCCGAGATCGCGGCGAGCGTGTCCAGGGCGGCTCGGGTGGAGTCGGGGTTGGCGTTGTAGGAGTCGTTGAGCAGGGTCGCGCCGCAGGCGAGGGTGCGCAACTCCATGCGCCATTTGGACAGTGAGGCGGTGCTGAGGGCCACTGCCGAGGTGATCAGGGGGATGCCGGCTGCGAGTCCCGCCGCGGCGGCGGCCGCCGCGTTGAGTGCCTGGTGGGCGCCCACGAGCGGCAGCGCGACACGGGCCGAGGCGCCGGAGGTGCGCAGCGTGAAGGTCGCCCGGCCCAGGCGGTCGAGGACCAGGTCCTGGACACGCACGTCGGCGTGTTCGGCGCGGCCGAAAGTCAGGACCGGCCCGTCGGTCAGCGCACGCATCGCGACGACGCGGGGGTCGTCGGCGTTGAGGACGGCGGTGCCGCCGGGTGCGAGGCCGCGCACGAGTTCGCCCTTGGTCCGTGCGATGGCCGCGCGCGAGCCGAACTCCCCGATGTGGGCCTGGCCGACATTGAGCACGACCGCGATGTCGGGTGCGACCAGGCCGGTGAGGTGGGCGATGTCGCCGACGTGGCGGGCGCCCATTTCGAGGGCGAGGAAACGGGTGTGCGCGTCGGCGCGCAGCATGGTCAGGGGCACGCCGAGCTCGTTGTTGCACGAACCGTGTGTGGCGACGGTCGGCCCGGCGCCCGAAAGGACCACGGACAGCAGATCCTTGGTGCTGGTCTTGCCTTGTGAGCCCGTCACCGCGACGACGGTCAGCCGCTCGCGCAGCCGGGCCACGGAGCGGGCGGCGAGTGTCTGCAATGCGGCCGGTACGTCGTCGACGACGACGGTGGGCAGCGATGTCGGCCGCGAGCCGAGCACGGCGGTCGCACGGGTGCCGCCGGCGTAATCGTGGCCGTCGACGCGCTCACCGGCCATGGCGACGAACAGACCGCCCGGTTCACCGTGCCGGCTGTCGAGGACGGCCGGCGCACTCACTGTGACGGTCGCATCCCCCGTGACCCGGCCGCCGACGAGCGCGGCGATCTCGGCGAGGGAAAGGGGGTGCAGGGCGAGGGATGGCTGGCTCTGAGTCATGGCTCCAGTGAAAGCGGCGGGTTGTTGCCGACGCGTATGCGGTTCTCGATACGTCGGCGATACGTGGTGGGTTCTGGCGGGGTGCTCGCCCTGGCCGCTCGGTATCGGAGGACGGGCTGCGGCTCCGGTTGGACCGCCGGAGCCGCGCTGTATTCATCCCAGACTCACCTGTGTGATCGGAAAGTCGAAGTAGGTGTCCGGGTAGGGCTCGTCCGTGAGTGTGTAATGCCACCACTCGCAGGCGTAGGAGCTGAATCCGCTGGTCTCCATGATTGAGCGAAGACGCCTGCGGCTGTCCGCCGCGGCCCGCGGGATTCCTTCCGCTCCGTGGTGCGAGACCGAGTCCATCAGATCGTGGTCGCCACCCATGGCGGCGAGGTCGCCGCTGTCCAGGTGGTACAGCGTCAGGTCGACGGTACTGCCGCGGCTGTGGCCCGACTTGGCGGCCACGTATCCTTTCTCGAACATCTCGGGCCGGTCGATATTGGGGTAGTGGCGCTGCTTGGTGCGGCCGTCCTCCGGCTGCTCCGACCAGCGCAGGAAAGAGTCCACGGCACGTTGCGGGCGGTAGCCGTCCCAGAGAAGCAGGCCGAATCCGTGCGAGGCCGCCTCTTCTCGGGCGCTCTGCAATGCCGCACACAGAGCCCTGGTACCGACGATGCGATTGGCCAGGTATCCGTCGACCGGTTTTCCGGTGAAGTTGTCCCAGGTGGCGTACTTGGCGTCCCAGCGGACTCCGGGCATGAACTCGTCCATGAAGACGAAGTCGTTACGCATCGGCCTGCTCCGTCGAAGGCAGGGACCGGGCGAGCGCCCCGGTCACCAGACGGTCGATCACTTCGGACAGCGGAACCCCGGCGGCGGCCATCATCCTCGGATAACGGCTGTAGGAGGTCATGCCGGGGAACGTGTTGACCTCGTTGAGGACGACCTGTCCGTCCTCCTTGAGGAACAGGTCCACGCGGGCGAGGCCGTTGCAGCCCAGGGCGCGGTAGACGGCCTTCGCCACTTCCTGGGCGCGTGTCCGGGATTCAGCCGGAATATCGGCGGGGACAATCGGCGTCGAATTGTCGGAGCCGGTCTCGGGTTCGTCCTCCTGGTGGATCCGGAAGAAGCCGTGGGACAGGGCGATGCGGTCAACTTCCCCCGCGATCAGGTCCGTTCCGCCGCCCAGGATGGCGCATCCCACCTCGCTGCCGACGACCGCCTCCTCGACCAGGACTTTCGTGTCGTACCGCCGGGCGACCTCCAGCGCGGCCGGCAGTTCTTCCGCATGCGCCACCTTGCTGACCCCGAAGGACGATCCCGAGCGGGCCGGCTTCACAAAGACGGGATAGGTGAGCCGGCCGGCGTCGATGTCCTCGCCCGCCGCGACCGTCCAGAAATTCGGCGTGGCGATTCCGGCGCCGGCGGCGACGACGTAAGCGAGGGACTTGTCCATGCCCAACGCGGAACTCTGCACGTCGCAGCCCACGTACGGGATTCCGGACAGTTCGAGCAGGCCCTGAATCGCGCCGTCCTCCCCGAGTTTGCCGTGCAGCACGGGCACCACGACATCCAGGCCGACCGTCTCGTACTTCCCCTCATCGAGGACGAGCAGTCCGCGCACATCGCGGTCCGGGGACAGCACGGCGGACCGGTACGCGACGCCGCTTTCCCAGTCCGCGGCGGGGCCCTCGCAGAGTTTCCAGGCGCCGCTGCGCGTGATCCCGATGAAGTACGGCTCGTACTTGTCCGGGTCGAGGTTCCGCGCGATCTCCTGCGCGGACTTGATGGAGATGGGGTGCTCCTCCGAGCAGCCTCCGAAGAGGATTCCGACCTGAAGCTTTGCCTTAGGCATGCTGATTCCTGCTTTCGAATTCCAGGCAGTTGCTGATCGATTTCTCGACCGTGTCGCTCAGGGCACGGTTCGTGAAATACGCGGTGTGCGGGCTGATGAACGCGTTCGGCATTTCCTGCAGCCGCAGCAGTGGCTTGCTGTCGATGGGCGTGTTCCGTCGGTCGGCGTAGAACACGCCTTCCTCGCCCTCGACGACGTCAAGGGCGACACCGCCCAGACGCCCGTCCTCCAGCGCCTCGACCAGCGCGGCCGTGTCGATGAGGGCGCCACGCCCGGTGTTGACCACAAACGCGCCGAGTTTCATCCGCTGGATGCGCTCACGGTCGAGGAGGTGGTGCGTCTCGGCGTTGAGTGGCGCATGGAGCGTGACGACGTCGCTCGACCTCAGCAGTTCATCAAGCGACACCTCGTCGCCGGAGTCGCCGGCGCGATTTCCGTACGCCAATATCCGGCATCCGAAGGCGCGGAGCCTTTCCATGACGGCCGTGCCGATGCGCCCCGTTCCGACCACGCCGACGGTCAGGTCGCGCAGTTCCTTCCCCCGTACGTCGTGCAGCCGGTAGTCGTGCACATCCGCGCGGCGGACGGTGGACTTGGCGTGGCGCACCGCCATCAGCAGCATCATCACCGTGTAGTCGGCGACGCCATCGGGGGAATAGCAGACGTTCCCGACGGAAATGCCGATGCGGCCCGCATAATCCACGTCGATGTGGTCGTATCCGATGCTTCTTGTGGAGATGTAGGAGACACCGACTCGACTCAGCGCACGAAGTGTCGCCGAGGAGATCCGGGTCTTGTGTCCGACGCTGACGCACCGGTTCCCGGATGCCAGGTGGACGTCATCCTCCGACACCGCGGATTCTGTGATCGTCAGTGTCACTCCGAATCGGGGCGCCAGCTCACGGAACCGTTCGGCTTCGTCCCGCTCGCATCCGAAAGCGGTGATTCCCACTGGTTCGCTGTAGGTCATGCCTCCATTCAAGGAAACCGAGTGTTGCCAGCGCGTATGCAGTTTTTGATACGCTGCCGATACGTTGTCAGCCCCCTTTGCCGGCCCGCGCGGTGTTCGCCGAGCAGGCCGCCAGCCGGTCGCGGTGGCTGTTCGCGGTGAACGGCGCCACCCCGGCAAGCCGGGCCATGTCGGCGGCCGTCCAGACGCGGCCGTCGAGCAGGGCTAGGCACATGGCGGCGTTGGTGCGATCCGTGGGGAGGGCACCCAAGGAGACCAGGCCGGGCTCTTCGTGAAGGTGTCGGTGCTGGTCACCCGGCCATAGTCGGCGGGCGACGCTTCGACGCCGGCCGAGGGGCCCTGACCTCAGCGTCCTGGCCTATGACGGACGAAACCCACCGTGCGATCCGGCCGAGAGCATCCTGTACTTCGGCATGCTCGTGGTTCTGTTGACCACCGAGAACGACGACGAAGCCGCCAACATCGCCCCGATCTCCTCCGCTTGGGTCCTGGGCCAGAACGTGGTCCTTGGCCTCGGCGTTGCGAGCCGGACGCCGCGCAACCTCGCCGTACGCCCGAGCTGGTGCTCAACGTCGCCGTGCCGGACCTCTGGGAACAGGTGGAGCGCCGTGTCCCGCTCACCGGGGTCGACCCGGGGCCGGAGAGTAGGCGCGTGGTGTACCGGCACGAACCCGACAAGTTCGCGCCGCAGGCTTCACCCCCTCCGACGTCGATCTCGTGGCCCCGCCACGCGTCACTGAGTACGTCCTACAGCTGGAGGCGTGCGCCTGCGCCCTCGCCGGGTGCGGAGGGCGGTTGCTTCAGTGTCGAGTGTGAGACGCCGCGCGTCCATGCCGCCTCCCGGGGTCTGGAACCCGCCGATTGACAACTTCCGCCACTACCACGGCCTCTCCGCCGAGGTCGGACACGGCGTCCTGAAGGCCGGAACGGCGTACGTCAGCCACGGCACGGACAGCCCGCGCAGCTGGCGGAGCGGCTGGCCGGAGCACGCCTCTCGGGATCGCGCTCGTTGCCCGGCTTCGACCAGGATCTGCTGGGCCGGGCCCGCTTCTACAAGAATGCTCACGATGCCGCGCAGCACGCGTGGGACATCCGGCGGATCTCGGCGTACGTCGACACGGCCGCACCGCCCGCATAGTCGGCGGGGCGCATATCACGACCGCGGGGACATGCGTGCGGGCAGTTCCACCGTGATGCGCAGGCCGCCGGTGTCGCGCGGGGTGAGGGTGAGGGTGCCGTCGTGTGCGCGAGTGATGGATGTGACGATGGCCAAGCCGAGGCCGACGCCCGTCTGGTTGGCGTGGATGCGCTCGGTGCCCCTCTGGAATGGTTCGGTGAGCGTCGAGACCAGGTGTGGAGGCAGTTTCTCGCCGGTGTTTTCGACCGTGAGTATCACGGTGCCGGAGTGGACGCCGGTAGTGACCCACACCCTGCCCTGTTCAGACAGATTGTGGACGATCGCGTTGTGCACGAGGTTCATGGTCAGTTGCAGCAGGAGCGCCGGCGATCCGCTCGCGGGGGTGATGTCGCTGCGGGTCTCGATGGTGACGCCGTTCTTTTCCGCGAGGGGGAGCAGCGTTTCGGTGGCTTCTTCCGCCATGAGGGACAGGTCGACCTGTTCGCGGGTGAAGGATCGCTGGTCGGCTCGGCTGAGCAAGAGCAACGCTTCAGTGAGGTCGATCGCTCGGGTATTGACAGCTTGGAGGCGGCCGAGGACTTCGCCGGTGTCGTGTGATGGATCGGTGCGGGCCACGTCGAGAAGTGACTTCGAGATGGCCAGCGGGGTGCGTAGTTCGTGCGAGGCGTTTGCCGCGAATCTCTGCTGCTCGGCGACGTGTGCTTCAAGCCGTGCGAGCATCGCGTCGAAGGCGTCGGCAAGTTCGCGGAACTCGTCCTGGCGGCCCGGCATCTGGATACGGTGCGAGAGCGATCCCGTAGCGGCCGTGCGGGTAGCGTTGGTGATGCGAGCCAGGGGGGCGAGCATACGACCGGCGAGGATCCATCCTCCCAGGAGGCCGAACACGAGGAGGAACACCATTACTGCGGCTGCCGTTGGCGCGAAACCCTGCACGAAGTCGATGACCGGGTTTCTTTTCCATGCCCCCTCTTCGTTGGTTTGCAACCACCCCTGTCGCAGGAGGAACACTCCTGCGGCGGCGAGCGCCAAGGCACCGGCGAGCATGAGGAATCCGGCGTAGCTGAGGGTGAGCTTGAGGCGGACACTCAATCCAGGCGCTCTATCCATGGTTCTCTCCTCCGTCTCCGGCCTGCGGCTGTGCATCGATTCGGTAGCCGACGCCGGAGACCGTGGCGATGATCCACGGCTCACCGAGACGCTTGCGCAGTGCTGAGACGGTGATTCGGACAGCATTGGTGAACGGATCGGCGTTCTCATCCCACGCGCGCTCCAGAAGTTCCTCAGCGCTGACGACACCGCCCTCGGCGGCGATGAGGACCTCTAGTACGGCGAACTGCTTGCGCGTCAGCGCGACGTAGCGGCCGTCCCGGTAGACCTCGCGTCGGAACGGATCCAGCCGCAGCCCTGCGATCTCACGGACCGGAGGCCGGCTGTGGGCACGCCTGCGGTCGAGCGCCCGGAGCCTGAGGACGAGTTCCTGCAGTTCGAACGGTTTCGTGAGGTAGTCGTCGGCGCCGAGTTCGAAGCCGGATGCCTTGTCGTCGAGGCGGTCGGCCGCGGTCAGCATGAGGATCGGCATGCCGCTGCCCGAGGCGACGATGCGTTTGGCGATCTCGTCACCGGAAGGTCCGGGGATGTCGCGGTCGAGGACGGCGATGTCGTATCTGTTGATGCTCAGCATTTCCAGGGCGATGTCGCCGTCGCCGGCGAGGTCGGCCGCGATGGCTTCCAGGCGCAGGCCATCGCGGATGGCTTCCGCCATATAGGGTTCGTCCTCGACGATCAGCACACGCATGCTCTCGATGTTACGAGCGGGCACATATCGTCCGCGTATCAAAATCCGCATACGCGTCGACAACACCGTGCCACCGTCTATCAGTGCATCGCGACCGCCTTCAACGAACATCCCGGGAAGGCATTCGGGGGCCGTGACCTGCATGAACACCACGATCTGCCCATCGACGAGCCTTCGGTCAACGTCACCCTTGAGGGGGCCGTTGGTGCGGACGGCGAGGAAGCACGGCAGGCCATGCCGACGGGCTCCCCCGCCGTGTTTCAGACACGTCGGCAGACGTCAGGTTCAGCTGCACGATCCGTACGGGGCCGTTCCAGGGCGGGCGGCGGGCAGGCGGCGGACGTTGCCGAGGGTTGCGACCTGTTCCCGTAGACGCACGATCTCGTCGTGCTGTGCGGCCAAGCGTGAGACGGCGAGTTCCTTGAACGCTGTGAGCTCGGCAACGGTCTCGTCCCGCTGAGCCAGGCGTTCCTTGAGCTCGGCGACCTTGATCTTGAGCCGTTCGAGCGGTATCTCGGCGTCGGTGTCAGTGACTTGGGTGGCAGCCGCAGCGAGCTGCGTGGGGTCGTACTTGATCAGGACGTCCTCGATGCGCTGGGCGTAGTGGCCGAAGGCGGCCATGAACTGCGTGGCAGGCATCTGCTGCCACTGCCTGGCGAAGAACGCCTTCATGCGCAGGAGGTTCGCCGCGTGCCGCGGTGTGAACAGGGCGAGGGGACACAGCAGGCACACCCAGGGGCGGGCCGGGCACGGCTTTCCCTTCGGGCCGTGCACTCCAGCAGTCGGATCGGCGCAGGACGCCACGAACACATCGCGCTGCCCACCCACGAGCTCGGCGATCGCCCGATCGTCCAACTCCAGTTCGCTGACCAGTTGCGGGAACTGACGGGCCAAGTCGGCGACCTGCTCGTCCGACAGCACCATGGGCGGCTGGCCCCGGCGGAGCAGATCGCCCTGGGCCTGCTCGACGATGTCTTCCAGGGCGTTCTGCTGGGCCTCGGTCATCGCGGACAGGTAGTGGTCGCCTTCCACTCCCGGGGTGTGGTTGGGGTCGATCGTCGAGCGTCGGCTGCCGATCCAGGAAGAGCGGTCCCGGTGGGACTCGAACGTCGTGCGGATCCGGTGACGGTGCATCACGACCGGTGCCCCGTGGGCGTCGACCACGCCCGCGTCCCGGGACCAGTCGACGATGGTGGACTTGCAGGGGCGCCCGTATCTCCACGGCCCGAGTCCCTCGTCGCCCGCGCGGCGTGAGGTGTAGGCGAGCCACAGCCATAGCCCGTTGCGCAACTCGGGTGGGCAGTGTGACCTCGCCAGTTCGGCATACTCGAGCCAGCGCTCCAGCAGCCGCACCGCCTTGCTCGGCAGTGTGATGCTCTCCTCGGACGTGCGGCCCTTGATGTAGCGGACCAGCACCGCGCTGTCGCCGGCCCAGTGTGGCGGAACGGCTCGGTGTGCCCTCAAATGAACAGAGCGTCGTGCACCGCGAGAACCATTACTTCGCAGACGACGAACCCGTTCAGATCGTCTCGACATACCTTCGGTGGGATGAAGCCAAGAACACCTTGCTCATGCAGCCCAAGACCGGGAAAGACGGGATCTACGGACGGCTTGAGGATCTAGGGCACGTCATGACCCGGGTCCGCGACGAGATCAGTGCTCGGATGCCTACGCCGGAAGAAGCACGGATTCTCCATTTGCTGCCGGGCGTTCCGATCCTGGAGGTACTCCACACCAGCTTTGCTCAGAACCTGCAACCGTTCGAGGTCTCCAGGCACGTGCACCGAGCGGATCAGACCGGCCTGCTGTACGAGCTGCCGGTTGAGTAACCCACGTCGAAGAGGAAAATCGCCCATGCCAAAGGCCGTAGTTCGCCCGCGGAAGACACACGACCTCTCAGAGGCTGCAACCATTCTGACCGCAGTACACGAACTTGACGGGTACCCGGTCGAAGGGGTGGAGGACCCGCAGGCATGGCTGTCCCCGGAAGGGCTGCTGGCAGCTTGGGTCGCCGAACTCGATGGGCGTGTGGTGGGGCATGTCGCCATCAACAGCCCGCAACCAGAGGAAGAGCCGGCCCGCCTCTGGAGGGAGAAGAGTGGCGAGTACGACTCTCGCATCGGAGTACTGGCCCGGCTCTTCGTCGCGCGCGAAGCACGTAAGGAAGCTGTCGGCAAACACCTCATGGAAGCCGCCACGGCCTACGCCCGAGAGACGCAACTGCGCTTGGTGCTGGAGGTCTTGACGAAGGACGCTGCCGCAATCCGCCTTTATGAACGCCTCGGCTGGCAACGGATCGGCGAAGCCCTCCACACCTTCGGCGGCAAGCAGGTCGACGCCGTCTGCTTCGTGGCACCTGCCTGAAAACGAGAGCTGTTACAGGTTTCTCTACCTCATCAAGGCACCCGGCTGCGCTCCGCTCCGCCGGGCGCGCTTCCCGGCTCTGGCTGCGCCCGCGCTCCTGCCTTCGGCCCGCTCGGCGCTGCCGCCGCCGACGCGCGCCCGCTGTGTAGGCGTGGGGCATAAGACGAGAACCAAGCCCGCGGCTTCACGACGATGCCTCCGGCGGGGGCGCAAAGACCCCGGGATGGGAGGGGCGCCGTTCGTGAGTGCCGGCCGGAGCGTGGCGAGCGTCGTGGGCTCCCATCCCGACCACCTTCGACCCAGGCAGAGCCGAGCGGTCGCGGTTCAGGGCGTCAAGGTCGTTCGTACAGTGGCGCGCTCCACCTTGACGCCCTGAACCGCGACCGCTCCACGGTGTGTGGGTCGAAGGCGGACGGGACGGGAACTAGGTGAGTGGTGGTTCAAGAGGAGCAGACCTGCGGGCACACGCCTTGCCCCATGAAAACTCCTACCCCGGTCCGCCGTTGTGCGGCGAGCACTTCGACCACACCACCGACTAGAATCAGCCATCTTTACTGACTCGCTGGGGCTCGGATTCATTGAACAAAACCGCAGGTCAACATAGTTTATCGCTCTTCGGTAGCGAATAAGCCCTGCTCAACGCGCTTTGGGGTGGCTGAAACTTGAGAGCATTGGTTACGTCGGAGCTCTTCAATGGGACCTGTCTGGTCAGTGAGGTCGAGGCCAGCGCCGCAGCGGCACCGTTGCTAGCGTCCAACTGTGCCGCCCGCCTTGGAGCGCACGTTGTGGAACCCGCCCGTGTCAAGCCCTGGCGCGGGCATCTGGCTAGTCGTGCTGATCTTTATTGCAGCGATCTCGTGGAAACCCATGGCAGAGGCCATCGGTATCTACGCCGACATTGCCCCACTACTCGTGCTGGGCACTGGATGCTGCGGCGCCCTCCCGGGGCCGTCTCGGCGCCGTGGAAGGGTGCGCAGCGCCGACCAATGCTGACAACTGCCGACGGCTCAAGAGCAGGTCACAGCGCTGTTTGATGACGTGGCCGCAGGTCGGGAACCCGGCAAGCCACTTCCTGCGCAACAAGAAGCAGGAGTGGGAGGAGTACCGCTCCGAGGTCACCGCCTTCGAGCTGAAGGCGCTGCTGCCGGTGCTGTGACCGCGGCGCAGTGACATCCGGGCCGGAGGCGGTGCGCCTCCGGCCCGGAGTGCGTTCGGGTTGAATACCCGCATGCGAAAGAGCGACGACCCCGCGAGAACCGGTGCCCGGCTGACCGCGTCCGGCTGTCTGGCCGGCCTGCTGGTCGCGCTCGCGATCCCGCTGTGGATCGTCGGCGCGCTCCTGCTCGACGTCCTCTTCCGCTGAGAAGCCGAGCCCCCGGCGCCGAACAGGTCGTGGAACGAAGCCAGTTGGGGGACTGGTAGGAAAGTTTCCTGTTCGCTAGCATTCCCGGCGGTGGCCCGGCGCGGTGCCCCGCTCCTCAGGCATGACGCGCTCAGTGAGAGCTCTGGCCCGGCCACCACGACCCCGCCCCTGCCCGCACCCGGGCCGGATGCGGGGCCACGCACCGATGCCCAGCTCTCGCCACCCCCACAAGGCCAGGAGTCCAGGGATGCACCCGAACGGCTCAGCTCTGCTTCTCACGCCCACGCGGCGCCGTACGGTGGGCGTGGTCATCGCCGCCGTACTCGTCCTCGTGGGCGGCCTGTTGCTCGCCTACCCCGACCGGGCCGGCGCCGCCGCCGACCCCCTCATCTCGGGCGGCAAGTCCGCCGCCTCCTCCTCCGACGAAAGCTCCGACCTCGGACCGCAGAACGCCTTCGACGGCGACCCCGCCACCCGCTGGGCCAGCGTCGAGGGCAAGGACCCCCAGTGGCTGAGCGTCGACCTCGGCGCCACTGCCGATGTCACGCGGGTGAAGCTGAGCTGGGAGGACGCGTACGCCAAGGCGTACCGGATCGAGATCTCCGCCGACGGCACCACCTGGACCCGGCTCGCCGACGAGACGGCCGGCGACGGCGGCACCGACGACTGGCCCGCCCTCACCGGGAAGGGCCGCTACCTGCGCGTGTACGGCACCGCACGCGCCACCGCCTACGGCTACTCGCTGTACGAGTTCGAGGTGTACGGCACGCTCGGCGGCCAGCCGCCGCAGACCGGTGCCTTCACCGTGGTCGCCGCCGGTGACATCGCCGCCCAGTGCACCGCGTCCGACAGCGACTGCGCCCACCCCAAGACCGCGGCACTGGCCAAGAAGATCGACCCGAAGTTCTATCTGACGATGGGCGACAGCCAGTACGACGACGCCCGGATCTCCGACTTCCGCGCCTACTACGACAAGACCTGGGGCGCCTTCAAGGCCAAGACGCGTCCGGTGCCGGGCAACCACGAGACGTACGACCCGGCCGGCGCACTGGCCGGCTACAAGGCCTACTTCGGGGACATCGCCTACCCCCAGGGCAAGACCTACTACAGCTACGACGAGGGCAACTGGCACTTCATCGCCCTCGACTCCAACTCCTTCGACAAGACCGCCCAGATCGACTGGCTCAAGGCCGACCTCGCCAAGAACAGCAAGGCGTGCATCGCCGCCTACTGGCACCACCCGCTGTACTCCTCGGGCGGACACGGCAACGACCCGGTCAGCAGGCCGGTCTGGAAGATCCTGTACGGGGCCAAGGCCGACCTGGTGCTCAACGGGCACGACCACCACTACGAGCGGTTCGCCCCGCAGAACCCCGACGGGAAGGCCGTCGCCGACGGGATCACCGAGATCGTCGGCGGGATGGGCGGTGCCGAGCCCTACCCCATCGAGGAGGTCCAGCCCAACAGCCAGAAGCGGATCAGCGGTGAATACGGCGTCCTGAAGATGGACTTCACCGACTCCGGCTACAGCTGGAACTACCTCGGCACCGACGGCAAGACCAAGGACACCAGCCCGAAGTACACCTGCCACTGATGTACCTGGCGACCACAGGCCGCCGCGACACACCGGTCCGACCCCGCTCCGGCGGGGCGGGCCGGCGTGTCCCCGGCACCGTCCTGGCACTCGGCACGGTCAGTCTCGTCACCGACATCTCCTCCGAGATGGTCACCGCGGTGCTGCCGCTCTACCTGGTCCTCGGACTGGGTCTCTCACCCCTCCAATTCGGCTTCCTGGACGGCCTGTTCAACGGCGTGGCCGCCGTCGTACGACTGCTCGGCGGGTACGCCGCCGACCGCGGCCGCGGACACAAACGGGTCGCCGGGCTCGGCTACGCCCTCTCCGCCCTCTCCCGGCTCGGCCTGCTCCTCGCGGGCGGCGCCACCGCAGGGATCGCGGCCGCCCTGGCCACCGACCGGGTCGGCAAGGGCATCCGCACGGCACCCCGCGACGCGCTGATCACCCTGAGCAGCCCGCCCGAGGCGCTCGGCCGGTCCTTCGGCGTGCACCGGGCGATGGACACCACGGGCGCCCTGCTCGGCCCGCTCGCCGCGTTCGCCCTGCTCTGGGCGACCGCCGACGCCTACGACGCGGTGTTCGTCGTCAGCTTCTGCGTCGGCCTGCTCGGGGTACTGCTCCTCGTCCTGTACGTCCCCGGGCAGCAACCGGACCTGCCCGTGCGCCCGGCACCGCCCGTGCGCCCGGTACCCCGCGGACGCAAGCCGTTCGAGGCGCTCCGCGATCCCGCCTTCCGGCGGATCCTGGCCGCCGCCTCCCTGCTGGGCGCCGCCACCATCGGCGACGCCTTCGTCTACCTCCTGCTCCAGGACCGGCTCGACCTCCCCGTCAGCTGGTTCCCGCTGCTGCCGCTCGGCGCGGCGGCCTGCTACCTGCTGCTGGCGATCCCGGCGGGCCGGATCGCGGACCGGGTCGGCCGACGGCTGCCCTTCCTGTACGGACACCTCGCCCTGCTCGGCGTGTACGCCACGCTCCTCGCCCCGGTCGGCGGACCCGCCCTGCTCCTCCTCGTGCCCGTCCTCGTACTGCTCGGGGTCTTCTACGCCACCACCGACGGGGTGCTGATGGCCCTCGCCGGACCCGTGCTGCCCACCGACGGCCGGGCGGGCGGACTCGCCGTGCTCCAGACCGGCCAGGCACTGGCCCGGCTGCTCGCCGCGGCGGGCTTCGGCGCCGCCTGGACCCTGTGGGGGCCGGGCCCCGCGCTGTGGGCGGCGCTCTCGGCCCTGCTCGCCGCCCTCGCCGGCGGCTGGGCACTGCTGCCGCGCGACCCCTCCGGCACCCCGGCCCCCGGACAGCCGCAAGCCCAGATCCCCGAAAGGCGGACCGCATGAGTGCCAGGTTCCCGAAACCCGCGACCCCGCTGGGCCCCCGGGCCAGGATCGCCGTCGTGGTGGCCGCGGTGCTGCTCCTCGCGGGCGGCTCCGTCGGGTACGTGATGCACGCCGAGCAGCGGACGAAGGGCCGGCAGACCGAGGCCGACGCCTCGTTCGCCCTCGGCGGGCCCGCGCTGTACTTCCGGGACACGGCCGGCGGGCGCGTCGCCCACCAGCCGCTCCCCGCCACCCGGGCCGCCGCCACCCGGGCCGCCGCCACCCGGGCCGCCGACGCCCGGACCGGCGGCACCCGCACCCGCGGCGGCCCCGCCTGCGACCGGTTCTACGCCTCCGACGAAGGCGCGCTCTGCCTGCGCGCCAAACCCGGGGTGCTGCCGAAGACGTACGCGATCGTCCTCGACCGGCGGCTGCGCGAGAAGCGCCGGATCACCGTGCCGGGCGTGCCCACCCGCGCCCGGGTCTCGGCCTCCGGGCGGATGCTGTCCTGGACGGTGTTCGCGACCGGCGACTCGTACGCCACCACGTCCTTCTCCACCCGCACCGCCATCCTCGATCTGCGCACCGGCTACCTCATCAAGTCCATGGAGAACATCCAGCTCACCATCGACGGCGCCCGCTACCACGCCCCCGACGTCAACTACTGGGGCGTGACCTTCGCCCGCGACGACAACCGCTTCTACGCGACCGTCTCCACCAAGGGCCGCACCTACCTCGTCGAGGGGAACATGCGGGACTGGACGGCGAAGGCGCTGCGGCAGAACGTCGAATGCCCCTCCCTGTCGCCCGACAACACCCGGCTCGCCTTCAAGAAGAAGGTCTCCGACGACGCGGCCGCGCCCTGGCGGCTGTACGTCCTGGACCTGCGGACCATGCGGGAGACCCCGCTCGCCGAGGAACACAGCGTCGACGACCAGGCGGCCTGGCTGGACGACGGCACGCTCGCCTACGCACTGCCGGGCGGGGGCGGCCGGGGAAGCGACATCTGGACCGTTCCGGCGGACGGTACGGGCACACCCCGTATGGCCGTGAAGGGCGGGTCGTCACCGGTCGCGGTGGCGGGCTGAAGGATGTTCTCCCGGCAGGTGTAATGTGACGCATCCCCACACGGGGGCCGACCGAGGAGGTGAGACCCATTACCGCTGTATCAGGCTGGGTGCTCAGCTCTCGCGAACGCGTGGTCGACCCGACATAGTCGACCGCGGAGCGCCCATCGGCTTTCCCGAAAGGCTCCGCACATGTCGGTCACCGCTTCACCCCTCACCCTCGCCACCATCGTCCCCGCGCTCCGCGCCGCCGGCTGCGTATTCGCCGAGGACGAGGCGGAACTGATCCTCGCCACCGCCGCCGGCCCCGCCGCGATCGCCGCCATGGTCGAACGGCGGGTCGCCGGACTTCCCCTGGAACACGTCCTCGGCTGGGCCGAGTTCGGCGGCCTGCGGATCGCCGTCGGCCCCGGCGTCTTCGTACCCCGCCGCCGCACCGAGTTCCTGGTCCGGCAGGCCGCCGCCCTCGCCGGTCCCGGAGCGGTCGTCGTCGACCTGTGCTGCGGCTCCGGAGCCCTCGGCGCCGCGCTCGCCGCGACGCTGGGCCGGGCCGAACTCCACGCCGCGGACGTCGAACCCGCCGCCGTGCGGTGCGCCCGCCGCAACATCGGTGACGCGGGCGAGGTGTACGAGGGCGACCTCTTCGAGCCGCTGCCCGCCTCGCTGCGCGGCCGGGTGGAGATCCTGCTGGCCAATGTGCCGTACGTACCCACGGACGACGTCGAACTGCTCCCCCCGGAGGCCCGGATCCACGAACCGCGGGTGGCGCTGGACGGCGGCGCGGACGGCCTCGACGTCCTGCGCCGGGTCACCGCCGAGGCCCCGCGGTGGCTGGCGCCGGGCGGGCATCTGCTGGTCGAGACGAGCGAACGGCAGGCGGCACGGGCCGAGGAGACCGTCGCCCGCAGCGGCCTGATCCCGCGCGTGGTCACCTCCGACGAGCTGTACGCGACCGTCGTCATCGCCACCAGGCCCGGCCCGGCGCACCGTCCGTGAGCGGCACGGTCAGCTGAACCGCCACCGGGTCTGGCTGAAGTGGGCGCCCCTGCCGAAGCCGAAGGCCTTGCGGGGGCGCACCCGGAACACCAGTGCCGCACGGCCCCCGTTCACGAAGGTGCCGTCCCGGACGTCGAAGTGCCACTGCGGGCCGTACTTCGCCTCCCAGGCCGCGGCCAGCCGGTTCAGCGGTGCCTCGTCCGTCACCCGCTCGGCCCGGCCCTCGATCACCACATCGAGCCCCTTCGACATGGAGTTGTCCCCGGTCCCGGTCATCAGCACCACTTCGGGGCCGGCGGCCAGGTTCCGGGCCTTGCGTTCCTCGGCGCCGGTGGCGAAGTGCAGCGCGCCGTCCGCCCACACCCCGATCAGCGGAGTGACGTGCGGGCGGCCGTCGGGACGGACCGTGGACAGCCAGTACACCTCCGCCCCGGTCAGCAGCTCCCTCGCCACCGACCACGGGCAGGCCGTCGCGCCCGCCTCGCTGTAGTCGGGATCAAGCTCGGCGAAGGGTTCGAATCCTGACATGTGGGCCTCCCGGTCCGGTCGTGGAAATGATCGTGCCCGCGAAGTGAAGACCGCGCACGCGCTCCGGAATCATCGGAACACGCGCTCCCGATTCCTCGGAGTGGGCTCGCAGGGCCCTGCGAGCCCACTCCCCATCACCGGGGGAGGCCGTAAGCTCGGAGCGCTGGATTGTGTGTGGCGGCGAGCGGGAGAGCACGGAATGACGACGGTGCCGGGACGCAGGAGCAGCACGTTCACCCGACTGCTGCGGCACGGCTTCACCGACCCCTCGGCCGCCGAGCGGCTCCTGGATCTGCCCGATCTGTCCTCCGTGCGCTCCGACCCGGTGCTCCTCGAAGCCCTCGGCGCCACCGCCGACCCGGATCTGGCCCTGAACGGGCTGGTCCGGCTGGTGGAGGCCGAGGAGGCGGACGAGCGGCAGATCCTGCTGGACACCCTCATCACCGCCAAACCGCTGCGGGACCGGCTGCTCGGGGTGCTCGGCGCCTCCGAGGCGCTCGGCGACCACCTCGCCCGCCACCCCCGCGACTGGCAGGCCCTGGTCACCTACGAGGCCGCTGATCTCCACCCCGGCGTGGCCGAGTTCGAGCAGGGGCTCGCCGGGGCCGACGACCCGGACTCGCTGCGCGTCGCCTACCGGCGGTGCCTGCTGGCCATAGCGGCCCGTGACGTGTGCGGTACGACGGACGTCGCCGAGGCCGCCGCCGAACTGGCCGACCTGGCCACCGCGACCCTGCGGGCGGCGCTGGCCATCGCCCGTACGGCGGCGCCCGCCGACGCCGCCCGCTGCCGGCTGGCCGTCATCGCGATGGGCAAGTGCGGCGGCCACGAGCTGAACTACGTCTCCGACGTCGACGTCATCTTCGTCGCGGAACCGGTCGACGGCTACGAGGAGAGCGACGCCGTGCAGGCCGCCACGAGGCTGGCCGCGCACATGATGCGGATCTGCTCCGACACGACCGTCGAGGGCACCATCTGGCCCGTCGACGCCAACCTCCGCCCCGAGGGCCGCAACGGCCCCCTCGTACGGACCCTCTCCTCGCACCTCGCGTACTACCAGCGCTGGGCCAAGACCTGGGAGTTCCAGGCGCTGCTCAAGGCCCGGCCGGTGGCCGGCGACCCCGAACTCGGCGCGGAGTACGTCGAGGCCGTCTCGCCGCTGGTGTGGCAGGCCGCGGACCGCGAGAACTTCGTCCCCGACGTGCAGAAGATGCGCCGCCGCGTCGTCGACAACATCCCCGCCGACCGCGTCGACCGCGAGATCAAGCTCGGCCCCGGCGGGCTGCGGGACGTCGAATTCGCCGTACAGCTCCTGCAGTTGGTGCACGGCCGCAGCGACACCACCCTGCGCAGCGGCACCACGCTGGAGGCGCTGCGCGCGCTCGCCGAGGGCGGCTACGTGGGCCGGGTGGACGCCGCGCAACTGGACGACGCCTACCGCTTCCTGCGCGCCATGGAGCACCGCATCCAGCTCTACCGGCTGCGCCGCACCCACCTCGTCCCCGAGGACGCGCCGGACCTGCGGCGGATCGGCCGCTCCCTCGGGATGCGCACCGACCCGATCACCGAACTCAACCAGGCGTGGAAACGGCACGCCTCCGTGGTGCGGCGGCTGCACGAGAAGCTGTTCTACCGGCCGCTGCTCGACGCCGTCGCCCAGCTCGCGCCGGGGGAGACCCGGCTCAGCGCGAAGGCGGCCGCGCACCGGCTCGAAGCGCTCGGCTACGCCGATCCGGCCGCCGCGCTGCGGCATCTGGAGGCGCTGTCCTCCGGGGTGTCGCGCAAGGCCGCCATCCAGCGCACCCTGCTGCCGGTGCTGCTCGGCTGGTTCGCGGACTCCGCGGACCCGGACGCCGGGCTGCTCGGCTTCCGCAAGGTGTCCGACGCGCTCGGCAAGACCCCCTGGTACCTGCGGCTGCTGCGGGACGAGGGCGCGGCGGCGGAGAACCTCGCCCGGGTGCTGTCGGCCGGCCGGCTCGCCCCCGACCTGCTGCTGCGGGCCCCGGAGGCGGTGGCGCTGCTCGGCGACCCGCAGGGGCTGCGGCCGCGCACCCGGGAGAACCTGGAGCAGGAGGTGCTGGCCGCGGTGGGGCGGGCGGACAACGCCGAGACCGCGGTCGCGGTGGTGCGCGGGGTGCGGCGGCGCGAGCTGTTCCGGACCACGGCCGCCGACCTCATCGGCTCGTACGGCACGGAGGACAGGCCTGCCGAGGAGGACCCGGGGGCGCTGGTCGACCGGGTCGGAAACGCGCTCACCGATCTGAACGCCGTCACGATCGCGGGCGCCCTGCGCGCCGCCGTGCGCGAACAGTGGGGGGACACCCTCCCCACCCGCTTCGCGGTCATCGGCATGGGCCGCTTCGGCGGCCACGAGCTGGGCTACGGCTCCGACGCCGATGTGCTGTTCGTCCACTCGCCGCGCGAGGGCGTCGACGAGCAGGAGGCCGGCCGGGCCGCGAACGCGGTGGTCGCCGAGATGCGCCGGCTGCTCCAACTGCCCACCGCCGACCCGCCGTTGATCATCGACGCAGACCTGCGGCCGGAGGGCAAGAGCGGACCGCTGGTGCGTTCGCTGGCGTCGTACGAGGCGTACTACCGGCGCTGGTCGCTGGTCTGGGAGAGCCAGGCGCTGCTGCGCGCCGAACCGGTCGCGGGTGACGCGGAACTGGGCCGCGCGTTCATCGAGCTGGTCGATCCGCTGCGCTATCCCATGGAGGGCCTGGGGGAGGACGCGGTCCGTGAGATCCGGCGGCTGAAGGCCCGGATGGAGTCCGAGCGGCTGCCGCGCGGCGCGGATCCCACGCTCCACACCAAGCTGGGGCGCGGCGGGCTGAGCGACGTCGAGTGGACCGTCCAGCTGATGCAGATGCAGCACGGCTGGGCGGAACCGGGGCTGCGCACCACCCGTACCCGCGAGGCGCTGGCGGCGGCCTGCGCGGCGGAGCTGATCTCCGGCGAGGACGCGCAGACGCTGGACGAGGCATGGGTGCTGGCGACCCGGGTGCGCAACGCGGTGATGCTGGTACGCGGCCGGCCGGGCGACACCTTCCCGTCCGGTCCGCGTGAACTCACCGCGGTCGGGCGGTACCTGGGGTACGAGCCGGGGCACGTCGGGGACATGCTGGACGACTACCGGCGGATCACCCGGCGGGCGCGGGCGGTGATGGAGGAGCGGTTCTACGGGGCGTGAGGCGGGGCGCGTGGCCGGGCGTGAGGCGGGGCGCGTGGGCCGTCCCTGTCACGCCTCCTTCGCGTCCAGCAGCGCGCGGGCGTGCCCGATGAACGCGCCCAGTGCCAGTTCGAACGCCGCGTCCGCCCGGCCCGTGCCCACCGCGGCCAGCGCCTCGGCGAGGCGCGGCGTCGTGGTGTCGTCCGGCAGCTCCCACATCGTCTCCGGGGCCGCCAGGTCCAGCGCCGACCCCAGGACCAGGTTCTCCAGCGCGGTGATCACCGCCATCACTTCGGCCATCGCGAAGCCGACGCCCAGCAGCAGCCGGACCGCCCGCTCGTAGTGCTCCAGGACCTTCGGGGCGCGCACCGGTGTTGTCATCAGCAGTGGGATCGCGCGCGGGTGGGCGGCGAACGCGGCACGGTAGGAGCGGGCCCAGGCCGTCATGGCCGCGTCCCAGGGCTCCACGTCGAAGGCCGCGGAGTCGATCGCGGCGCACACCCGTTCCCGGACGAGCTCGACGACCCCGCCCCTTCCGTCCACGTGGTGGTAGACCGAACCGGTCTGCACCCCGAGCCGCCGGGCCATCTGCGGGACGCTGAACTCGCCTTTCTCGTCGATGAGTTCGAGCGCGGTGGTGGTGATGCGCTCCCGGTCCAGCAGCGGTGTGCGCGGCCGTCCCATGCGTTTTTCTCCTGACGTGTGTCCTCCGGGAGGTCTTCCCGGATGCCCATGGGTGAGGCTACATTGCGCAAACCGAAAGCCTTTAGGTTTCTGGTCACCGGTCCCTGCCCCCGCCAGTCGCAGAAGGGCTCTCCTCTCGCATGGATGCGCCAACCCTCAGAAAAGGCACCCTCGGCACCGCCGACATCGCCTTCTTCGTCATCTCGGCCGCCGCCCCGCTCACGGTGATGGCCGGAGTCGCCCCCATCGCCATCATGCTCGGCGGCATCGGGGCCCCCGTCGGCTATCTGCTGGCCGGTGTGACCCTCGCGATCTTCGCCATCGGGTTCACCACCATGAGCCGCCACGTCCGCAGCGGCGGCGCGTTCTACGCGTACATCACCCGGGGCCTCGGCCGCCCCGTCGGCATCGCCGCCGCCCTGATCGCGATGCTCGGCTACAACGGCATGGAGATCGGTGTCTACGGGCTGCTCGGCTCCACCACCGCCGACACCGTCCAGGCCCTGTGGGGCGTCGACATCCCCTGGCTGCCGGTCTCCCTCGCCGGGCTGCTGCTCATCTGGTACGGCGGCTTCCGCTCCATCGACTTCGGCGCCAAGGTCCTCGGGGTGCTGCTCGTGGCCGAGACCGGCATCCTCGTACTGCTCGCCGGCGGGGTGCTGCTGGACGGCGGGGCCGACGGGATCTCGCTCGCCTCGTTCACCCCCGGCAATGTCCTCGTACCCGGCACGGCAGCCGTGCTGGCCTGCGCGTTCGCCGCGTTCACCGGCTTCGAGTCCACGGTGATCTACCGGCGCGAGGCGCGGAACCCGGACCGTACCGTCCCCCGCGCCACCTACATCGCCGTCGCGTTCCTCGGGCTCTTCTACGCGTTCATCGTCTGGACCGTCGTCCAGGCGTTTGGCGACGCGAACGTCGTCGAGGCCGCGGCCACCGACCCGGGCGGGCTGTTCTTCTCCGCCATCACCCACTACGTCGGCCCCTGGGCCGCGGACCTGATGCACATCCTGATCGTCACCAGCGTCCTCGCCTCGCTGCTCGCCTTCCACAACGCCATCAACCGGTACGGGCTCGCGCTCTCCGAGGAAGGGGTGCTGCCCGAGGCGCTCGGCCGCGTCCACCCTCGCCACCGTTCCCCCTACGTGGCCGGTCTCGCCCAGATCGCGCTCGGAGCGGTGATCGTCATCGCCTTCGCGGCGGCCGGCGCCGACCCGTACGCGCAGCTGCTGCTCTGGGTCAACACCCCGGGAATGCTCGGCCTGATGCTGCTCCAGCTGCTCGCCGCGATCGCCGTACCGCTGTACTTCCGCCGGTTCGAGCACGGCGAGGGCCGGTTCCGTACCGTCGTCGCCCCGGTCGTCGCCGCCGTGCTGCTGGCGGCCGCCATCTTCCTGGTCACGGACCACGTCGATCTGTTCTCCGGCGCCTCCACCGGGGTGAACACCGTGCTCGTCTCCCTGGTGCCCGCGGTCTTCCTGATCGGACTGGCGCTCGCCCACCGGCTGAAGCGCGACAGGCCCGAGGTGTACGCCCGGTTCGCCGCCGAGCCGTCGACCCCGGACCCCGTGCCCGCCGCCGCTCCCTCCTCCACCACCGTCTAAGGAGTTCCACCGTGTCCGCAGCCGACCTCCTCCTCACCGGAGCCCGTGTCCGCACCCTCGACCCGGCCCGGCCGGAAGCCACCGCCGTGGCGGTCAAGGACGGGGTGATCACCGCCGTCGGCGACGAGGCCGGGCTGCGCGAGTGGCGCGGCAGCGGCACCGAGCACATCGACCTGTCCGGGGCCACCCTCACCCCCGGCCTGGTCGACGCGCACAGCCACCCCGTGTGGGGCCTGGAGATGGCCACCGGCACCGACCTCACCGCCGTCCGCGACCTCGACCGGCTGCGCGCCGCCCTGGCCGCGGCCGAGCGGACCGAGGGCTGGATCGTCGCCTGGGGCCTGGACCACAACGCCTTCGGCGGCCGCCCCGTCGACCGGGCCCTGATCGAGGACGCCATCGGCGGCGCCCCCGCCTTCATCCGGCTCTACGACGGGCACTCCGCCCTGGCCAGCGGAGCGGCCCTGGAACGGGCCGGGATCACCGGCCCTCGCTCCTTCGTCCAGCGTTCCACCGTCGTCTGCGACCCCGACGGCCGCCCCACCGGGCACCTCATCGAGCACGCCGCGATGGACCTGGTCGGGCAACGGCTGCCCAGGCCCTCGTCCGCGGAGCGCCGCGCCCGCCTCGTGGAGCTGCTCTCCGGCATGGCCGCCACCGGTCTCACCGGGGCCCATGTGATGGACCTCGCCGACGGTTCGGTGCCCGGACTGCTGGCCGCCGTGGAGGAGGAGACCGACCTGCCGGTACGGCTGCGGCTGGCCCCCTGGTGCATGCCGGGCGCCGACCGGGAGGCCCTGGAGGAGCTGGTACGCGTACAGAGCGAGGCGGGCCGGCTCTGGCGGGTCGGCGGCGTCAAGTTCTTCATGGACGGCACCGTCGAGGGCGGCACCGCCTGGCTGGAGCACGCCGACTGCCACGGTGAGGGCACCGAGGCGTTCTGGCCGGACCCGCAGGCGTACACCGCCGCCGTCCACCAACTGCACCACGCCGGGGTGCGCACCGCCACCCACGCCATCGGGGACGCGGCCGTGCGGCATGTGCTGGACACCGTGGAGGCGCTGGGGGAGAGCGGCCGGCTCCGCCACCGCGTCGAGCACATCGAGACCGTGCCGAACGGCCTGGCCGCCCGGTTCGCCGAGCTGGGGGTGATCGCCTCGATGCAGCCCACCCACACCGCGTACACCCGGGCCGACCACAGCGACGAGTGGTCGAAGCGGCTGGGCGACGAGCGGGCCGGCCGGGCCTGGCGCTGCCGGGACCTGCGCGACGCCGGGGCGTACCTGGCGCTGGGCTCGGACTGGCCGATCGCCCACTACGACGTACGGCAGGTGCTGGCCACGGCCCGGCTGCGGCGGCTGCCCGGGGCGTACGACACCGAGCCGGTCACCGCCGAGCAGGCGCTGACCGGGCTGATGGCGCTGGAGGGCTGCACCTCGCACGCGGCGGTCGCCGCCGGGGAGCAGCGGGTCGCGGGCCGGATCGCGGTGGGGTACCGGGCCGATCTGACGGCGTTCGGGGTGGATCCGGTGGACGCACCGGCGGACGAGCTGGGCGAGGCGCCGGTGCGGCTCACGGTGTGCGGGGGGCGTGTGACGCACCGGGGCTGAGGCGGTGACGGGCGGGCCGGGTCCTCAGCGACGGCCCGCCGCCGCGCCCGCCGCCGGGCGCCGGGTCCGGACCGGCGCGCCCGCGGACAGCCCCGCCAGCCGGGCCCTGCCGCGCGGCGGCGGCACCCGCCTGGGCAGATGGTGCGGCAGCGAGCCGTACCAGGCGTACGAGACGGCGTAACCGAAGGCGAGGCACGCCATGCCGCCCAGCGCGTCCAGCCAGAAGTGGTTGGCGGTCGACACGATGACGACCAGGGTGATCGTCGGGTAGAGCAGGGCCAGGACGCGCGCCCAGGGCGCGGAGGTCAGCGCGAAGACGGTCAGGCCGCACCAGAGCGACCAGCCGATGTGTATCGACGGCATGGCCGCGTACTGGTTCGACATGTTCTTGAAGTTGCCCGAGGCCATCGAACCCCAGGTGTGGTGGACCAGCACGGTGTCGATGAAGTGGCCGCCGTTCATCAGCCGGGGCGGCGCCAGCGGATACAGGTAGTAGCCGAGCAGCGCCACACCCGTGGTCGCGAACAGGGCCAGCCGGGCCGCCGCGTAACGGCCGGGGTGACGGCGGAACAACCACACCAGCACACAGACGGTGACGACGAAGTGCAGCGTCGCGTAGTAGTAGTTCATCGAGACGATCAGCCATGTCGCGGAATTCACCGCGTGGTTGACGGTCTGTTCCACGGCGATGCCCAGGTACTTCTCGGCCGACCAGATCCGGTCCGCGTTGCGCAGCGCCTCGGTCCGCTGTTCCGGGACGGCGTTGCGGACCAGCGAGTACACCCAGTAACTGGCCGCGACGAGCAGGATTTCGAACCAGATGTGCGGCCGGCGCGGGGAGCGCAGCGCACGCAGTGCGGCGAGCGGGAAACGCGGTCCCACCGGGCCGCCGTCACGCCGTCCGGTGCTCTGCTTCGCGTTCGCCGCAGGGGCCGCCTCGTCCACGATGGGTGACGGGGTGGCCTCCGACCGGCCTTCCTTCGATGTCACGCTCAATTCACCCATAGGCACAGAGTCTGCCAGAAAATGCCTTTCCGCCCGATCATCCTCCGGCCGGGGCCGGGCCGCACATCCGTGGGTGCCGGACTGCGTGCAGGGGGCGGGCGTGGGATCCTTGAGCGGTCAGGCGGTGGCGGCCGGAGCGGGCCCGGCTGCCGTTGAACCGCGAACGACCAGTTCGGGCATGAAGACGAACTCGCTGTGCGGAGCGGGCGTGCCGCCGATCTCCTCCAGCAGCGTGCGTACGGCGGCCTGGCCCATCGCCGTCACCGGCTGACGGATCGTGGTCAGCGGCGGGTCGGTGAACGCTATGAGCGGCGAGTCGTCGTATCCGACCACCGACAGATCGCGCGGCACCCGCAGCGACAGCCGCCGGGCGGCCCGGATCGCGCCGAGCGCCATCATGTCGCTCGCGCACACCACCGCCGTGCAGCCCCGCTCCATCAGCGCCGAGGCCGCGGCCTGTCCACCCTCAAGAGTGAACAGCGAATGCTGGATCAGCTCCTCCACCGCCTCCGGCGCGAGGCCCAACTGGTCCCGCATGGTGGCGTGGAAGCCCTCGATCTTGCGCAGCACCGGCACGAACCGCTTCGGGCCGACCGCCAGCCCGATCCGCTGATGGCCCAGCGACACCAGATGCGTCACCGCGAGCCGCATCGCGGCCCGGTCGTCCGGCGAGATGAACGGCGCCTGGACCTTGGGCGAGAAACCGTTGACCAGGACGAACGGGACGCCCTTGGCGCGCAGTTGCTCATAGCGCTGCATATCGGCCGAGGTGTCGGCGTGCAGCCCGGAGACGAAGATGATGCCCGAGACACCGCGGTCGACCAGCATCTCGGTCAACTCGTCCTCGGTGGAGCCGCCGGGGCTCTGGGTGGCGAGCACCGGCGTGTAGCCCTGCCGCGTCAGCGCCTGGCCGATGACCTGGGCCAGGGCGGGGAAGATGGGGTTCTCCAGCTCGGGTGTGATCAGGCCGACCAGTCCCGCGCTGCGCCTGCGCAGCCGTACGGGCCGTTCGTAGCCGAGGACGTCGAGCGCGGCGAGAACGGATTCGCGGGTGGCCGCAGCAACCCCGGGCTTGCCGTTCAGTACACGGCTGACCGTCGCTTCGCTGACCCCCGCCTGAGTTGCGATATCGGCAAGCCGTGCGGTCATGGAAGTGGACTGTACCGGGCGTATGTCGGATTGCCCACCATGGGCATGAATCGGACGACTGCCTCCGTGCGCCGGTTCCCGAGGGTTTACCGGCAACATCTTGCAAGGTCTTGCGAGCCGGGTCTGCCGGCTCCGGTCGGATCGTCGCACCGCACGGCCCGCGGGCTGTGGCCTGCTGCTGTCAGGGCACGATGCCCGGCGTCAAGGGTCTTGACGGCAACCGTGAGGACACGCGAATGTAACGATCGTCGGCGCTTGCAGAAATCTTCCGCAAACTCTTTCGGCGTTCTTTCATCCTTGTTACGTTCTCGTCGACCCGGCGCCGCGACGGAGCGGTACGGCAGTTGAAGGAGTTCAGATGCGACGTGGCATAACGGCCACCGCCCTGGTCGCGGCCCTGGCCCTCGCGGCGACCGCCTGCGGCAGCGACAACGAGTCCGACGGCACGGGCAAGAGCTCGGGCGAGCTCTCCGGCACGGTGACGTGGTGGGACACCTCCACCGCGGGCAGCGAGGACAAGGTCTTCAAGAAGATCGCCGAGGACTTCGAGAAGAAGCACCCGAAGGTCGACGTCAAGTACGTCAACGTGCCGTTCGGCGACGCGCAGAACAAGTTCAAGAACGCGGCGCAGTCCGGCTCCGACGCCCCCGACGTCATCCGCTCCGAGGTCGCCTGGACCCCCGAGTTCGCGGACCTCGGCTACCTCGCCCCGCTCGACGGCACCACCGCGCTGAAGAACTCGGACGACTTCCTCAAGCAGGCCGCCGCGTCCACCAAGTACAAGGACAAGACGTACGCGGTGCCGCAGGTCATCGACTCCATGGGCATCTTCTACAACAAGAAGATCTTCAAGGAGGCCGGCGTCGAGGTCCCCAAGACCGTCGACGAGCTGAAGACCGTCTCCAAGAAGATCAAGGACAAGACCGGCAAGACCGGCATGTACCTGCGCGGCGACGACGCGTACTGGTTCCTCTCCTTCCTGTACGGCGAGGGCGGCGACATGGTCGACGCCTCCACTAAGTCCGTCACCATCGACAACCCCGCGGGCGTCAAGGCGATGAAGGTCGTCAAGGACCTCGTCGACTCCGGGGCGGCCAAGACCGATGCCACGGACGGCTGGGAGAACATGCAGGCGTCCTTCAAGGACGGCAAGGTCGCCATGATGATCAACGGCCCGTGGGCCGTCGCCGACACCTACGCCGGCAAGGAGTTCAAGGACAAGGCCAACCTGGGCATCGCCCCGGTCCCGGCCGGCTCCGCCGCGCAGGGCGCCCCGCAGGGCGGCCACAACCTCGCCGTCTACGCCGGCTCCAAGAACCTCGACGCCTCCTACGCCTTCGTCGACTACATGACGTCGGCCGAGACCCAGGCCAAGGTCACCAAGGAGCTGAGCCTCCTGCCGACCCGCACCTCCGCCTACGCCCGGCAGGACGTCGTCGACAACGAGATCGTCGGCTTCTTCAAGCCCGTCGTCGAGACCGCCGTCGAGCGCCCCTGGATCCCCGAGACCGGCAGCCTCTTCGCCCCGCTCGTGACCGAGTACACCAAGGTCCTCACCGGCCAGGCCACCCCGGAGAAGGCCACCAAGACGACCGGCGACTCCTACCGCAAGCTCCTCAAGGGCTGGAAGTAACAGGAAGGCAGGCCGGCTGATGGCTGTCCACACCAGCCAGTCGGTGGCGAAGGCCGCGGACGACGACACCGTCGCCCGCGGCCGGAGCCGCGGCACTGGCACACCCACACCGCCGGGCAGGCTCCGGCGGGCCCTGTCGACCCACTGGTACGCCTGGACCATGGTCGCCCCGGTCGTCGTCGTGATCGGCGTGATCATCGGATACCCGCTGGTCCGCGGCATCTACCTGTCGATGACCGACGCCAACGAGCGCAACGTCGCGCGGTCCATCGGGGTCAACCACCTGCCCGCCACGTACGAGTTCGTGGGTCTGGACAACTACACCGAGGCACTCACCGGCGAACAGTTCCTCGGCACGCTCGGCTGGACCCTGGTGTGGACGGTCTCCTGCGTGACCATCACCTTCTGCCTCGGCATGGCCCTCGCCAACATCCTGAACCGCCGGATCGCCGGCCGCTCCGCGTACCGGATGGCGCTGATCCTGCCCTGGGCCATCCCCGGCTTCGTCTCCGTCTTCGCCTGGCGCTTCCTCTACAACGAGGACCGCGGGCTGCTCAACAAAATCCTCTCCGGCGGCGGGATCGACGGCATCCCGTGGCTGAACGACCCCACCTGGGCGAAGTTCTCCGTCATCGCCGTCAACGTCTGGCTCGGCGTGCCGTTCATGATGGTCGCCCTGCTCGGCGGACTGCAGTCGATCCCCAGCGAGCACTACGAGGCCGCCGAGATGGACGGCGCCACCGCCTGGCAGCGGTTCCGCCACATCACGCTGCCCGGACTGCGGCCGGTCTCCACCACGGTGATCCTGCTCTCCACCATCTGGACCTTCAACATGTTCCCGGTGATCTACCTGCTGACCCGCGGCGGACCCGGCGAGGCCACCCAGATCCTGGTCACCCAGGCGTACAAGTTCTCCTTCGAGATCAGCCCGCGCGACTTCGCGCAGTCCTCCACCTGGGGCGTACTGATCCTCGTACTCCTGCTGATCTTCGCCGCCGTCTACCGGCGAGTCCTGCGCACCCAGGGAGACGACTGGTGACCACCACCGCACCCACCCCCGCCGCGCGCCACTCCGCGCCCAAGGTCCGGCTGCGCGGGGAGCGTTCGCCGCTGGCCTCCGCCGGCCTGCACCTGACGCTCATCGTGGCGTCCGTGATCGCCGTCTTCCCCGTGCTGTGGGTCCTGCTCACCTCGCTGAAGCCCGCCGCGTTCGCGACCACCACGGACTTCTTCAAAGAGACCACGTTCGAGAACTACACGAACCTGATCCAGAACACGAAGTTCCTCACCTGGTTCGGCAACTCCCTGCTCATCGCGGGACTCACCACGCTCCTCGGCGTCATCGTCTCCGCCTCCACCGGCTACGCCGTCAGCCGCTTCCGCTTCCCCGGCAAGCGCGGGCTGATGTGGACGCTGCTGGTCACCCAGATGTTCCCGGTCGCCGTCCTCATCGTGCCGATCTACAACATCATGGCGAGCATGGGGCTGCTGAACCAGCCCGCCGGCCTCGTCATCACCTACCTCACCATCTCGGTGCCGTTCTGCGCCTGGATGATGAAGGGCTTCTTCGACACCATCCCGCGCGAGATCGACGAGTCCGGGCAGGTCGACGGCCTCACCCCGTTCGGCACGTTCTGGCGGCTGATCCTGCCGCTCGCCAAGCCCGGCCTCGCCGTCACCGCGTTCTACTCCTTCATCACCGCGTGGGGCGAAGTGGCCTACGCCTCCGCCTTCATGGTCGGGGAGGACAACCTCACCCTCGCCGGCGGACTCCAGCTCTTCGTCAACCAGTACGGAGCCCAGTGGGGCCCGATGACCGCCGCGTCCGTGCTCATCGCGATACCCGCGGCCCTGGTCTTCCTGTTCGCGCAGAAGCACCTCGTGACCGGCATGTCCGCCGGAGCCGTCAAGGGCTGAGACCGACGACCGCAGCACGACCCGCACGCACCAGTCACGGCGGCCGCCGGAATCCCGACCCGGCCCCGGCGCCGCTCCCCACCCAGACACCCCAGGGATGACATGACCCAGCACCTCGCTGCCCCCTCCACCGGCACGTCCGGCGCCGCTCCGGCCCACCAGACCGGCTGGTGGCGGGACGCGGTGATCTACCAGGTCTATCCGCGGAGCTTCGCCGACGGCAACGGCGACGGCATGGGCGATATCGCAGGCGTACGCGACAGGCTCCCGTACCTCAGGAGCCTCGGCGTCGACGCGGTCTGGCTCAGCCCCTTCTACGCCTCCCCGCAGGCCGACGCGGGCTACGACGTCGCCGACTACCGTGCCATCGACCCGATGTTCGGTACCCTGCTGGACGCCGACGGGCTGATCCGGGACGCCCACGACCTGGGCCTGCGGATCATCGTGGACCTGGTGCCCAACCACTCCTCGGACCGGCACGAGTGGTTCAAGCGCGCCCTCGCCGAGGGCCCCGGCTCCGCGCTGCGCGAGCGCTACCACTTCCGCCCCGGCAAGGGTACGGACGGCGAACTGCCGCCCAACGACTGGGAGTCCGTCTTCGGCGGCCCCGCCTGGACCCGTACCACCGACCCGGACGGCACCCCGGGCGACTGGTACCTCCACCTCTTCGCGCCCGAGCAGCCCGACTTCAACTGGGAACACCCGGCCGTCGCCGACGAGTTCCGCTCGATCCTGCGCTACTGGCTCGACATGGGTGTCGACGGCTTCCGGGTCGATGTCGCCCACGGCCTCGTCAAGGCCACCGGCCTGCCCGACCTCGGCAGCCACGACCAGCTCAAGCTGCTCGGCAACGACGTCATGCCGTTCTTCGACCAGGACGGGGTGCACGAGATCTACCGCTCCTGGCGCACTATCCTCGACGAGTACCCCGGCGACCGCATCGCCGTCGCCGAGGCCTGGACCCCCACCGTCGAGCGCACCGCCAACTACGTGCGCCCCGACGAGATGCACCAGGCGTTCAACTTCCAGTACCTGTCCACCTCCTGGGACGCCGCCGAGCTCCGCAAGGTCATCGACACCTCGCTCGACGCGATGCGCCCGGTCGGCGCCCCCACCACCTGGGTGCTCTCCAACCACGACGTGACCCGGCACACCACCCGGTTCGCCAACCCGCCCGGCCTCGGCACCCAGATCCGCACCGCCGGCGACCGCGAGCTGGGCCTGCGCCGGGGCCGCGCCGCCACCCTGCTGATGCTGGCACTGCCCGGCTCCGCCTACGTCTACCAGGGCGAGGAGCTCGGCCTGCCCGACGTCACCGACCTGCCCGACGAGGTCCGCCAGGACCCGTCGTTCTTCCGCGCCGAGGGCCAGGACGGCTTCCGCGACGGCTGCCGGGTGCCGATCCCGTGGACCCGCGAGGGCAGCTCGTACGGCTTCGGCGACGGCGGCAGCTGGCTGCCGCAGCCCACGGGCTGGGGCGAGCTGTCCGTGGAGGCGCAGACCGGCGTGGCGGGCTCCACCCTGGAGCTGTACCGGGCCGCGATCGCCGCCCGCCGGGCACACCCGGGGCTCGGTGCCGGAAGCTCGGTGGAGTGGCTCCAGGCGCCCGAGGGGCTGCTGATCTTCGCCCGCCCCGGCTTCGTCTGCACCGTCAACACGACGGGCCGCCCGGTCCGCATCCCCGTGCGCGGCACCGTCCTGCTGTCCAGCAGCCCGGTCGTCACCGACGGCGCCGAGATCGAGCTGCCCGCCGACACCACGGTGTGGTGGACGGTGTGACGGTTCCTCCGCCCAGGACCGGTGCGCCGAGGCTCTCGGACATCGCCGGCCAGGCAGCGGTCAGCGAGGCGACCGTCAGCCGGGTGCTCAACGGGAAACCGGGCGTCTCGGAGACCACCCGTCAGCGGGTGCTCGCGGCGCTGGACATCCTGGGCTACGAACGTCCCGTACGGCTGCGGCAGCGCAGCGCCGGGCTGATCGGACTGGTGACGCCCGAACTCACCAACCCGATCTTCCCGGCGTTCGCGCAGTCCGTCGAGCAGGTGCTGGCCGGGCACGGCTACACCCCGGTGCTCTGCACCCAGATGCCCGGCGGCGCCACCGAGGACGAACTCGTCGAGCAGCTCGTGGAGCGCGGCGTCGGCGGGATCGTCTTCATCTCCGGGCTGCACGCCGACATGTCGGCCGACCCGGCCAGGTACGCCGCGCTCACCGAGCGCGGCGTACCGTTCGTCCTGATCAACGGCTACAACGAGCGGATCAGCGCGCCGTTCGTCTCGCCCGACGACGCCGCCGCCGTGCGGATGGCCGTCGGGCACCTCGCCGACCTCGGCCACAACAGGGTCGGTCTGGCGATCGGGCCGCAGCGCTATGTGCCGGCCCGCCGCAAGCGCGAGGGCTTCGTCGACGCCGTCGTGAACCTGCTGGGCCTGGACCGTGCCGAGGCCGAACTCCTCGTCTGTCCCACGCTGTTCAGCGTCGAGGGCGGCCAGGTCGCGGCCGGTGCGCTGCTCGACCAGGGGTGCACGGGCATCGTCTGCGGCAGCGACCTGATGGCGTTGGGCGTGGTGCGTGCGGCCCGGGAGCGCGGGCTCGGTGTGCCGCGCGACGTGTCGGTGGTGGGCTTCGACGACTCGCAGCTCATCGCGTTCACCGATCCGCCGCTGACGACGGTGCGCCAGCCGGTCCAGGCGATGGCCGCGGCGGCGGTGGGCGCCCTGCTGGAGGAGATCGGCGGCAGCCCGGTGCAGCGCACGGAGTACGTGTTCCAGCCGGAGCTGGTGGTACGGGGGTCCACCGCCGCACTCCGGGGCTGCTGAGGCCCATGGGGCCGGACGGTACAGGAGAGGCACCGGGAGCCGGCCCTGGATGGGCCTGCGGGGAGTGAGCGGCCCCGGGTGCCTCTCTTGTCCTTGACCGGCCCGGCCGGCCGGGCGCGTGGGGTCCGGGATCGCCGGAACCCCCGGCCGACCGGACCGGAGTCGGGAGAAACTTAACAGCGTTGCAATGTTTTGCGTAAGTGCTTGCAGGGAGAAAACTCCTGGGTTTCGTGGATGTGAGCGGGTCATGTCCAAAGGGTTGACCGGAACCTGATGGGCTCGTACGGTCTCGGCTGCGGCAAGGTTTGCATTCTTGCAGCAAGAACCTTCAGGAGCCTTGAGGGCAGGGCGCGTTGCCACGTGAGGCTGCACCGTCACCCGCATTTCCCCCCACAGCAGGAGGAAACATGGCACGCAGACCACTGTCCGCGGCGCTCGCCCTGGCAGCAGGCGCCGCCGCCCTCGTGGCCCCCACCACGACCGCTCAGGCGGCCGCCCCCGGCGACAAGGACGTCACCGCGGTCCTCTTCGAGTGGAAGTTCGACTCGGTGGCCAGGGCCTGCACGGACTCCCTCGGCCCGGCCGGCTACGGCTACGTACAGGTCTCGCCGCCCCAGGAGCACATCCAGGGCGGCCAGTGGTGGACCTCGTACCAGCCCGTCAGCTACAAGATCGCCGGACGGCTCGGCGACCGGGCCTCCTTCGCCGCCATGGTCAACACCTGCCACGCGGCCGGCGTCAAGGTCGTCGCGGACTCCGTCATCAACCACATGTCGGCCGGATCGGGCACCGGCACCGGCGGCTCCTCGTACACCAAGTACGACTACCCCGGCGTGTACTCCGCGGCCGACATGGACGACTGCACCGCGCAGATCAGCAACTACCAGGACCGCGCCAACGTCCAGAACTGCGAACTCGTCGGCCTCGCCGACCTGGACACCGGCGAGGACTACGTACGCGGCCGGATCGCCGCCTACCTGGACGACCTGCGCTCCCTGGGCGTGGACGGCTTCCGGATCGACGCCGCCAAGCACATGCCCGCCGCGGACCTGGCGAACATCAAGTCACGGCTGGGCGACCCGAACGTCTACTGGAAGCAGGAGGCGATATACGGCGCGGGCGAGGCGGTCTCGCCGGACGAGTACACCGGCACCGGGGACGTCCAGGAATTCCGGTACGCCCGCGGCCTCAAGCAGGTCTTCAACAACGAGAACCTCGCCTATCTGAAGAACTACGGCGAGGGCTGGGGCTTCATGCCCTCGTCGAAGGCGGCGGTCTTCGTCGACAACCACGACACCGAGCGCGGCGGCGACACGCTGAACTACAAGGACGGCGCGAACTACACCCTCGCCAATGTCTTCATGCTGGCCTGGCCGTACGGCTCGCCCGACGTCCACTCCGGCTACGAATGGTCCGACAAGGACGCGGGCCCGCCCAATGGCGGCACGGTGAACGCCTGTTACAGCGACGGCTGGAAGTGCCAGCACGCCTGGCGCGAGATCTCCTCCATGGTCGGCTTCCGCAACACCGCGCGCGGCGAGGCCGTCACCGACTGGTGGGACGACGGCGGCGACCGGATCGCGTTCGGCCGCGGCGCCAAGGCGTACGTCGCGATCAACCACGAGGGCTCCGCGCTGACCCGTACGTTCCAGACCTCGCTGCCCGCCGGTGACTACTGCGACATCCAGTCCGGCAACGGCGTCAAGGTGAACGGCTCGGGCCAGTTCACCGCGACGCTCGGCGCCAACACGGCGGTGGCACTCCAGGTGAACGCCCGTACCTGCACGGGCGTCGGCACCACGGGCTGACCGGAGCGACACCGGGGGCGGGGGCGTACCAGGGCGATCCCCGCAGGGCGGCGCAGCAATAGAACGGCTCACTCGCGGTGTCGGGTGAGTCTGCGCCGTCCGAGGAGACGCCC
>NZ_ML123045.1:790892-804936 GCF_003846175.1 Streptomyces sp. ADI95-17
CCCCCCGCCCCACCCCGCCACCCGACAAGTCCGCCCACCCCGAGCCCCCCACCCGTACACAAGGAGACCCAGCCCGTGTCCCGTTCCACCCTCGGACGGGGAGCCGTCGCCGCACTCTGCGCGGCGCTCCTCCCCGTCGTCCCGGCGGCCACCGCGTCGGCCGCGCCGAGACCCCCGGGCCCGCCCTCGGACGCGAAGCTCGCCCAGGCACCCGCGCGGCACGACCTGACCCGCGAGCAGTTCTACTTCGTCATGCCCGACCGGTTCGCCGACGGCGACCCGTCCAACAACCGCGGCGGGCTCACCGGTTCGCGCCTGGAGACCGGGTACGACCCCACGGACAAGGGCTTCTACCAGGGCGGCGACCTCAAGGGCCTGACCAACAGGCTCGACTACATCAAGGGCCTCGGCACCACCGCCATCTGGCTCGCCCCGATCTTCGAGAACCGCCCCGTCCAGGGCACCGGCAAGGACGCCTCGGCCGGCTACCACGGCTACTGGATCACCGACTTCACCCGGGTCGACCCGCACTTCGGGACCAACGCCGACCTGACGAAGCTGATCGACAAGGCCCACGCCAAGGGCATGAAGGTCTTCTTCGACGTCATCACCAACCACACCGCCGACACCGTCGACTACGCCGAGAAGGCGTACGGCTACCGGCCGAAGGGCGCCTACCCGTACCTGGACAAGGACGGCCGCCCGTTCGACGACAGCAAGGGCCTGGCGAAGGTCGACGCGGACTCGTTCCCGTACACGCCGGGCAACACCACGAACGACAAGGTCCCGGCCTGGCTCAACGACCCCACGATGTACCACAACCGGGGCGACTCGACCTTCGCCGGCGAGTCCGCCGAGTACGGCGACTTCTCCGGGCTGGACGATCTGTGGACCGAACGGCCCGAGGTCGTGACCGGCATGGCGAAGATCTACGAGAAGTGGGTCCGCGACTTCGACATCGACGGCTTCCGGATCGACACCGTCAAACACGTCGACCTGGACTTCTGGACCCAGTGGGCGACCGCCCTGGACACCTACGCGGCCGAGCACGGCCGCAAGGACTTCTTCATGTTCGGCGAGGTCTACTCCGCCGACACCGCCGTCACCTCCCCCTACGTCACCCGGGGCCGGCTCGACGCGACGCTCGACGTCCCGTTCCAGGAAGCGGCACGCCAGTACGCCTCCCAGGGCGCCCCGGCCTCGAAGCTCGCCGCCGTCTTCGGCGACGACTACCGCTACACCACCGACAAGGCCAACGCCTACGAGCAGGTGACCTTCCTCGGCAACCACGACATGGGGCGCATCGGCACCTTCCTGAAGCAGGACAACCCGAAGGCCGACGACGCGGAACTTCTCCGGCGCGCGGAACTCGCCAACGAGCTGATGTTCCTGGGCCGGGGCAACCCCGTCGTCTACTACGGTGACGAGCAGGGCTTCACCGGTGCGGGCGGCGACAAGGACGCCCGTCAGACCATGTTCGCCTCGAAGACCGCCGACTACCTCGACGACGACGAGCTGGGCACCGACCGCACCCACGCCACCGACGCGTACGACCCGAAGCACCCCCTGTACCGGAACATCGCCGCGCTCTCCGGACTCACCCGGAAGAACCCGGCCCTGCGCGACGGCATCCAGACCGAGCGCTACGCGGAAGGGTCCGTCCACGCGTTCTCCCGCACGGACACCCGGAAGCCGTACGAGTACCTCGTCGCCACCAACAACGGCACCGGGCCACGGACCGTCGAGCTGCCCACCGCGTCGGCCGGTATGAACTTCCGTACGCTGTACGGCGGTTCGGGTGTCGTCCGGAGCGGCTCCGGCAAGAAGGTCACCGTCACCGTCCCCGCGCTGTCCAGCCTCGTGCTGCGCGCCGAGAAGCCGATGGGGGCCCCGGCCACCAAGCCGGCCATCACGCTGAAGGCGCCCGCCGCCGGAGCCACCGGCACCGTCGAGATCTCCGCCGACGTCGACGGCGGCGGGCTGAACCGGGTCGTCTTCGCCGCGCAGACCGGCAACGGGAAGTGGACCACGCTCGGTTCCGCCGACCACGCCCCGTACAAGGTCACCCAGCACCTGGACGGCAAGGTGGCGGCCGGAACCCCACTGCGCTACAAGGCGGTCGTCGTCGACCGCACCGGACGCACCGCGAGCGCCCTCGCCGGGACCACCGCCGGACAGGCCCCGGCCGAGCCGAAGCCCGTGGCCGTCCAGCGCGACCACGCCGTCGTCCACTACAAGCGCGCGGACGGCGACTACACGGGCTGGACGCTCAAGTCCGGTGGCCGCACAGCGCAGTTCACCGGGCGCGACGCCTACGGGGCCTTCGCCTGGCTGAAGCTCGACGAGGGCGCCTCCACCGTCCCGTACACCGTCGAGAAGGACGGCACCGCCGACGGGCCGCAGCGCACCGTCGAACTCGCCAGGACCGGACAGGTCTGGATCGAGCAGGGCAGGGACGGCCAGGCCGACAAGGCCCCCGACGGCGCCTACCCGCCGCAGGACACCACCAAGGCCGTTCTGCACTACTACCGGCCCGACGGCGACTACGACGGCTGGGGGCTGCACACCTGGACCGGCGCCAAGGACCCCACCGACTGGGCCAGGCCGCTCCAGCCGGTGAAGAAGGACGCCTCCGGCGTCACCTTCGAGGTGCCCCTCACCGACGGCGCCACCTCGCTCAGCTACATCCTGCACAAGGGCGACGAGAAGGACCTCCCCAGCGACCAGTCGCTCGACCTCGCCACCTACGGGCACGAGGTCTGGATGCTCGGCGCGACCCCCGGCTACCTGCTGCCCCAGACCGGCGGCGTGCCCACCCCCGACCTCGCCAAGGCCGAGGCGCAGTGGATCGACGCCGACACCGTCGTATGGAAGGTGAAGGCCACCGGCGCCACCAGCCAGCAGCTCGTCCACTCGAAGGACGGCTCCATCTCCGTCGTCGACGGGGCGCTCTCCGACGAGGGGCAATGGCTGCGGCTCACCCCGTCCGCGCTGACCGACGTGCAGAAGGCGAAGTACCCGCACCTCAAGGACTACCCGGCGTTCACCGTCGACGCCCGGGACCGGGACAGGGTCCGTGAGGCGCTGCGCGGCCAGCTGATCGCCACCCAGCGTGCCGCCAACGGCGCCCTGCTCGCGGCCACCGGCGTACAGAGCGCGGGCGTGCTCGACGACCTGTACGGCAAGCACGCGGCCGGCGCCTCGCTCGGCCCGGTCTTCGACCGCCACGGCCGGCCCACCCTGTCCGTCTGGGCGCCCACCGCCCGTACCGTCGCCCTCGAACTCGACGGCCGCGGCGTCCCGATGCGGCGCGACGACCGCACCGGCGTCTGGTCCGTCACGGGCCCGAGGAGCTGGAAGGGCAAGCCCTACCGCTACACGGTGGACGTCTGGGCGCCCTCCGTCGGCAAGATGGTCACCAACAAGGTCACCGACCCCTACTCCACCGCCCTGACCACCGACTCCGCACGCAGCCTCGTCGTCGACCTCGACGACCCGGCCCTCGCGCCGAAGGGCTGGTCCGGGCTGCGGAAACCCGCTGCCGTACCGCTGCGCGACGCCCAGATCCAGGAGCTGCACATCCGCGACTTCTCGATCGCGGACCGCACCTCGAAGCACCCCGGCGAGTACCTCGCCTTCACCGACACCGGCTCCGACGGGATGAAGCACCTCAAGCGCCTCGCGGACTCCGGCACGAGCTACGTCCATCTGCTGCCCGCCTTCGACATCGGCACCATTCCCGAGAAGAAGTCCGCACAGCAGAAGCCGGCCTGCGACCTGTCCGTGTACGCCCCCGACTCCGAGGAACAGCAGGCCTGCGTGACGAAGGCCGCCGCGAAGGACGCCTTCAACTGGGGCTACGACCCGCTGCACTACACCGTCCCCGAGGGCTCGTACGCCTCCGACCCCGACGGCACCCGGCGCACCGTCGAATTCCGGCGGATGGTGCAGGGGCTCAACGGCGCGGGGCTGCGGACCGTCATGGACGTCGTCTACAACCACACCGTCGCCTCCGGTCAGGACGACAAGTCCGTACTCGACCGGATCGTGCCCGGCTACTACCAGCGGCTGCTGGACGACGGCACCGTCGCCACCTCCACCTGCTGCGCCAACACCGCCCCCGAGAACACCATGATGGGCAAGCTGGTCGTGGACTCGGTGGTCACCTGGGCCAAGGAGTACAAGGTCGACGGCTTCCGCTTCGACCTGATGGGCCACCACCCCAGGGCGAACATCCTCGCCGTCCGCAAGGCGCTCGACGCGCTGACCGTGGCGAAGGACGGCGTCGACGGGAAGAAGATCATCCTGTACGGGGAGGGCTGGAACTTCGGCGAGATCGCCGACGACGCCCGCTTCGTCCAGGCCACCCAGAAGAACATGGCCGGCACCGGTATCGCCACCTTCTCCGACCGGTCCCGCGACGCCGTACGAGGCGGCTCCCCGTTCGACGAGGACCCGGGCGTACAGGGCTTCGCCACCGGTCTCTACACCGACCCCAACGCCTCGGCTGCCAACGGCACGAAGGCCGAGCAGAAGGCCCGGCTGCTCCACTACCAGGACCTGATCAAGGTCGGCCTCACCGGCAACCTCGCCGACTACACCTTCACCGACTCCTCGGGCCGCACGGTCAAGGGCTCCGGCGTCGACTACAACGGCGCCCCCGCCGGATACGCCGCGGTCCCCGGCGACGCCCTCGCCTACGCGGACGCCCACGACAACGAATCGCTGTACGACGCGCTCGCCTTCAAGCTCCCGGCGGGCACCCCGGCGGCCGACCGGGCCCGCATGCAGGTCCTGGCGATGGCGACGGCCACCCTCTCGCAGGGGCCCTCGCTCTCCCAGGCGGGCACCGACCTGCTGCGCTCCAAGTCCCTGGACCGCAACTCGTACGACAGCGGCGACTGGTTCAACGCCCTGCACTGGGACTGCCGCGACGGCAACGGCTTCGGCCGCGGGCTGCCGCCGGCCGCCGACAACGAGCCCAAGTGGTCCTACGCGAAGCCGCTGCTGGCCGACGCCGCGATCGGCCCCGGCTGCGCGCAGATCGACGGCGCGTCCGCCGCGTACCGGGACCTGCTCACCATCCGCTCCACCGAGCGGGACTTCTCCCTCGCCACCGCGGGGCAGGTGCAGTCCGCCCTGTCCTTCCCGCTCTCCGGGAAGGACGAGACCGCGGGGGTGATCACCATGCGGCTCGGGAAGTTGGTGGTCGTCCTCAACGCGGCCCCCGGCACGGAGACCCAGACGGTCGCCGAACTGGCGGGGAAGAAGTACGCGCTGCATCCCGTCCAGGCTGCGGGCGCGGATCCTACTGTCAAGAAGTCCACGTATGACAGGAGTTCGGGAAGATTCACCGTCCCGGGACGCACGGTGGCAGTGTTCGCCCTGAGTTGAGCCCGGACAGGGCTAGGTTGGGAGGCAGCAGCCGTCGGGGAATGCCGCAGCACCGCACCCCCGGCGCGCCCTCCCACCTCCCGGCCGGTCCCGGCCCCTCTCCGGACGGCACAGGCGTCCCCGCATGCCTGTGCCGCACCGGAACAGGGTCCGGGACCGGCCGGTCCACCTGTTTCAGCGACGGTGACCATGGCGAGCAACATCCCCGAGGAGACAACGAGCTTTGTCGGACGGAAAGCCGAACTTGCCCGGCTCGAACACACCCTCGCCACGCATCGGCTGACCACGCTCACCGGCAGCGGTGGCGTCGGCAAGACCCGGCTCGCGGTCCGCGCCGCCCGGCAGGCGGCGGCCGGACACCGCGACGGCGCGTGGTGGGCCGACCTGTCACCGCTGCACGACGACGGACTGCTCATCGCGACCGTCTCCGACGCCGTCGGGCTCTCCGACCACACCCTGCGCATGCCCATCGACGCCCTGTGCGAATGGCTCGTCGACAAGGAAATGCTGCTGATCCTCGACTCGTGCGAGCATCTGCGCCCCGCCTGCGCCCACCTGCTCGGCGAGATCCTCACGACATCACCCGGCCTCACCGTGCTCGCCACCAGCCGCCAGCCCCTGAACATGAAGGGCGAACAGGTCGTCGAGGTGGACCCGCTGCCCGTCGACGGCGCGGCCGACGCGCTGACGCTGTTCCGGGACCGGGCATCCGTGGCCGCCCCGGAGCTGGCCCTCGACGAGCCGGGGAACGCGGAGGCCGCCGCCGAGATCTGCCGCCGCGTCGAAGGCATTCCGCTCGCCGTCGAACTCGCGGCCGGGGCCCTCGGCCGGGACACCGTCCAGCAGGTCGCCGCCCGGATCAGGACCTGCTTCGACGTGCCCGCCGACGCCTCGATCTGGCCGCCGCGCCACCGCACCCTGCGCACCGCCATCGGCTGGAGCCACGAGCTGTGCACCCCGCTGGAACGGCTGCTGTGGGCCCGGCTGACGGTCCTGCGCGGCGACTTCGACGAGGCCGCGGCCCGCGAGGTCTGCGCCGGGGGACCGCTCACCCCGGACGGTGTGACCAGGGCGCTGAAGGGCCTGGTGGCCAAGTCCGTCGTCGGCCGGGACGGCGTACGGCACCGCATGCTCGACACCATCCGCGAGTACGGACGGATGTGGCTCGCCGAACTCGGCGAGGAACGGGCCGCCGCCGACCGGCACGCCGCCTGCTTCCTCGGCCTGGCCCGCAACGCCCACGCCGGCTGGACCGGCGACGACCAGATCAGCTGGTACCACCGCATCGCCGAGGCACACGCCGACCTCTGCGCCGCCCTGGACCACCTGCTCGCCCACGACACCGCGGCCGCCCAGGAGATGGCCGGCCGGATCGGCTTCTTCTGGTGCTGCTGCGGCCATCTCCCGCAGACCCGCGAATACGCCCGGCGCGCCCTGGCCGCCGGACCGGCCGAGGGCCCCCACCGCACCCGCGCCCTGTGGGTGCTGGGCATCACCGTCATGCTCCAGGGCGACTACCCGGCCGCCCGCCGGGTGGGCCGCGAGTGCACCAGGGAAGCCGCGCGCGACGGCACCGACGAGGGCATCCTCGCCGCCGCCTATCTGTGCGGCCTCACCCATCTGATGACCGGCCGCCCCGAGGCGGGCCTGCGCGAGGTCGACCGGGTCCTGCGCTCGACCGGCACCGCCACCCCGCTCGAAAAGGCCTACCGGCTGCGCTGCCGGCTCATCACGGTCTTCGCCCTGACCGGCCTCGGACGGCTGGACGAGGCGGCGGAGGCGGCCTCGGTCCTGCGCGAGGTCTGCGTCGCCCAGGACGAGTGCTGGACCCGCAGCTACGTCGACTACCAGCTCGCCCTGATCGCCCTGCTGCAGGGCGACGCCGAGACCTCCGCCGCCCATGCCCGCTCGATGCTGGCGGGCAAGCACCGCATGCGCGACCGCTTCGGCATCGCGCTGGGCCTGGACATCCTGGCCGCGGCGATCGCCGCCCAGGGCGCGGGTGCCCGCGCGGCCCGGGTCTACGGCACCGGGCAGGTGTACTGGCGGATGGTCGGCCAGCCGCAACGCGGCACCCCCGAACTGGAACCGCTGCGCGCGGCATGCGAACGACAGGCCCGCGAGGCCGTCGGCGACGCCGCCTACCAGCGGGCCTTCGAACGGGGCCGGGCGGACAACGCGGAGGTCGGCCTGGCAGCCGCGCTCCAGGGCGAACTGCTCATGTAGGGCGCGGTCGGTGCCCCTTGCACGGAGATGTCGATCAGCGTAAGGGTGAGGTCCGACAACGGGCCGTCCCCGTCGGCCCCGCACCGAGGAGCGCATGATGCCGCAGATCACCGTCGACTACTCCGCCGAGCTCGACGACAGCTTCGACCGCCGCGGCTTCGCGCTCGCCCTGCACCCGCTGGTCGCCGAGACGGTCACCACGAAGATCGCCGCCTGCAAGACCCGCTTCCGGCGCGTCGAGGACTTCGTGGCCGGCGACGCGGCCGCCGGTGACGCGGTCCTGCACATATCGATCGCGATGCTGCCCGGCCGCAGCGAGGAGACCAAGGCCCGGCTGACCTCCTCCGTACTGGAGCTGGCCGCGGCGCACCTCGGGCCCGGACCCGACGTCACCGTTCACGCGTCGGCGGAGACCCGCGATCTGGACCCGTCCTACGACAAGCGCTGAGCCGCGCCGCCGCTACGGCAGCCGCTGCGGGGGAACGGCCGGTACGGCGGGCGCCAGCGCGGAGAGGCGGTTCAGCAGCTCCCCGAAGGGGCCGTCCGCCGGCTCCTGGCCGAGCACCCGCAGCACGATGCCCGCCATCTCCGTGTCGTACGCGGCGCTCACCGCGGCCAGCGCGGCGAAGTCGTGCACCAGCTGCACCTGCAGCTCCTCGCGCGGAATCCGCCGCCCGTCCAGCCAGATCAGCGCCGTCGACTCGGCCAGCGACACCCAGGAACGCACCACCAGCTCCAGCCGGGCCGGCGGATCCTCCACCCCCAGGTGGGACAGGATCTGTTCGCAGGCGGCCTGCCGCACCCCGTCTATCATCGCGTTCGCCGTCGAGGACCCCGCCGCGGGGCCGCCCCGCATCAGCGCCGAGAACCCCGGGCCGTGTTCTTCGACGAAGTCGAAGAACCGCCCCATCACCCTCAGCAGCCTGGTGCCGAGCGGACCTTCGCGGGGCTCCACGAACCGGGCCGCCAGTTCGTCGGCGGCCCGTCGCAGCGCGGCCTCGTACAGGCTCTGCTTCCCCGGGAAGTAGTGGTAGACCAACGGCCGCGAGATCCCGGCGGCGGCCGCGATCTCGTCGATCGACACCTCGTCCGGGGCGCGGTGACTGAACAACTCCAGCGCGACACCGATCAATTGCTGTCTGCGCTCCTCGACGCCCATCCTGCGCCGCACCCCGGTCGTCATGGTGGACAGCGTACCGAGTGGGACGGCGGGGCAGGGGTGGCGGGCGGCCCCGACCTCGCCGCCCCGGCGGTCCTACAGATCCAGCACCAGCCGCTCGCCCCGGCACCGGGACACACAGATCAGCATCGAGTCGTTCCGCTCCGAGTCCGTCAGGAGCTCGTCGCGGTGGTCGATCTCGCCCTCCAGGACGCGCTGTTGGCATGTCCCGCAGAAGCCCTGCTCGCAGGAGTACGAGACGTACGGCACCTCCTCGCGGACCGCCGCCAGCACCGACCGGTCCGCCGCCACCCGGACCGTGCGGCCGGAGCGGCGCAGCTCGACCTCGAAGGGGCCGGAACCGGCCGACGAGGCGGCCCCCGCCGTGAAGCGCTCCAGATGCAGGGTGCGGCCGGGCGGCAGGGCGGCGGTGACCGCGTCCATCAGGGGTTCGGGGCCGCAGCAGTAGACGGCCGTGCCCTCCGCGGTCTCCGCCAGGGCCGCCGCGGCGTCCGGGTGGCCCGCCTCGTCCTCGGCGACCACCGTCACCCGGCCGCCCTCCGCGCCCAGCTTCTCGATCTCGTCCAGGAACGGCATCGAGGCGCGGGTCCGTCCGCCGTACAGCAGCCGCCAGTCGGCGCCCGAGGCGGCGACGGACCGCAGCATCGGCAGGATCGGGGTGATGCCGATGCCGCCCGCGACGAACAGGTACGCGGGGGCGCCGACGAGCGGGAAGCGGTTGCGCGGGTCGCGGATCTCCACCTCCTCGCCCTCGTGGAGCTGCGCGTGGACCTCCCGGGAGCCGCCCCGGCCGTCCTCGACCAGCCGCGTCGCGATGGTGTACGTGTCGGGGTCGGCCGGGTCGCCGCACAGCGAGTACTGCCGGACCAGACCGGAGGGGAGCAGAAGATCGAGGTGCGCGCCGGGCTGCCACGGCGGCAGGGCGGAGCCTTCGAGGCGGAGCTGTACGACGCCCTCGGCCGGGATGGTCCGCTCGGTGATCAGCAGCCGGCGGGTGGCCGTGGTCCGTCGCTCGGAGTGGCCCGAGACCGGTTCCTCCAGGGCCGGCAGCGGCCACAGCGGGGAGTTCTGGATCCGGCGGTGCAGGGCGCGCTTGGCCAGCAGCGCGGCGCCCGCGACCAGGACGACGGTGCGCAGGCGGGGCAGGGGGAGCGGCATGGTCAGCTGGTTCCCGTCATACGGGCCTCGGCGGCGGTGGCCGCGGGCGAGTGGGCGAGATAGTCGATGGCCTGGGCCGTGCTGCCCTCCTGCGAGGGGTGGTAGTCCCGGCTCAGATAGCGGGGGACCGAACGCAGCAGATCACCGGTGGCGGGCAGGGTGCCGCGCCTGCCGCTGACGTAGAAGTCCTTGAACGAGCCCTTGCCGTTCAGCAGGCTCGGGTCGTTCTCCATGAAGAAGCGGATGCCGCGCTGCCAGAGGAAGACCAGCGCGCTGAACGCCGTGGCCCAGGTGCGGGCCCGGCGCGGGTAGCCGCCGTCGACATGCATGAACACCTCGAACGCGACCGAGCGGTGCTCGACCTCCTCCGCGCCGTGCCAGCGCAGCAGGTCCAGCATCATCGGATCGGCGCCGCGCCGGTCCAGCTCGTCGGCGTTGAGCACCCAGTCGCCCAGAAAGGCGGTGTAGTGCTCGATCGCCGCGATCAGCGCCACCCGCTCCATCAGCCACCACTTGCGCGCCCGGCCCGGCGGCAGCGTCCGGTCACCGAGCAGCTTCTCGAAGAACCAGTCGACCTGCGCGGTGTACGGCGTCGGGTCGAGACCGAGCTCCTTCAGGCGGGGCAGGACGTCGTCGTGCGCCTGGGAGTGCACGGCCTCCTGGCCGATGAAGCCGATGACGTCCTGGCGCAGCTGCTCGTCGTGGATGTACGGCAGCACCTGCCGGTACACGTGGATGAACCAGCGTTCCCCGGCGGGCAGCAGGAGGTGGAGCACATTGATGGTGTGCGTGGTGAACGGGTCGCCCGGCACCCAGTGCAGGGGAGTCTTCTCCCAGGCGAAGGAGACCTTGCGGGCCTTGAGAGGCGTCCGCTCCGAGGCGACCGGCGCCGGCTGCGTGTTAGACATATTGTCAATGTACTGAGAGGTAAGCCGCCGGAACAGAGGCCTGCGGCGAATTCCTGACGCCCGGGAGAACGGGCCGTCAGCGCAGCGCGCCAGCCCGACTGCCGTCCATCAGCGTCCCGTTCAGCCGCGCGCGGTCGCCCGCCCGGGCCGGCGCGGCGAGCAGCCGGCCGTCCGAGCGCGCCGCGACTCCGCCCGACGCGGTCAGCGAGGCGAACTGGGAACTGCCCGCCGCCAGTACGTACCAGCGGCCGCCCTGCGACTTCCACAGCACCCCGGCCAGCACCCGGGAGTCGCGCGCCCCGCAGGCCGGGGAGTCCTCGGCCCTGGCCGCGACCGCCCCGGGCGGCCCGCCCGTCGCGGCGGCCGGTGCCGACGGGGCCTGGAACTGGGCGAGGACCCGGCTGCCGGTACCCCGCCAGGTCTCCGCCCGGGTGCAGAGCCAGCGCGCGGAGCCGTTGCCCTCGGGCAGCGACTGCACGGCGTACTGCCAGGAGTTCACCGACCGCACCCCGTACGAGCGCACCGCGGGCAGCAGACAGGCGGTCCGCGCCCAGCTGTCCCGCTCGGCCCGCCCGGTGACATCGTGCGGCGCGGACGGCGGGCCCGAGGTGAGCCGGGCCGGGGCCAGTTCGCCGAGGTCCGCCATCAGCCGGGCCGACCGGCCGTCGCGGACCTCGATCGCCTCCCAGGCGCGGCAGCCGCGGGCCGTCGCCGGACTGGTCAGCGCGGCGGTCACCCCGTCGGGGCCGCGCCGCAGCGGGCGCGGCGCGGCGCCCGGTGCCAGCAGGTCCCGCACCGAAACCGCCGTCACCCAGGGCGCGGTGAGGTAGCGGATCCGGTCGCCCGCACGGGCCACGATCAGCGCCACGGCCGATGCCCGGTCCGCGCCGTCGACCCGGGCGAAGTCCAGCGCGACGCCCTCGTCCCGGCCGGCCTCCAGCGGCTCCGCGTACCGCACGACGCGCAGCCCGTCGTGGAACAGCACCACCGCCACCCGGTCCGCCTCCCCCGCGTACAGCAGTTGCGGCGCCCCCATCGGAGGCCCGACGGGGGTGTCCGGGGTCGCCGAGGAGCGCACCGTGTCGTCCGGGTGCGCCCAGACGGTGAGCGCCCGGCGCAGCAGCCCGGTGTCCCCGGCGCGGTTGCCACGGGTGGGCCAGGCGGTGAAGTCGGTACGCGTCGAGCGCCGCCAGAACGTCGCGGACACCCGGCTCACCCTGCCCGGATCCAGGGCCTGTCCGGCGACGGCGGCCCGGGTGTGCTGCGCCCCGGACGGAGCGCCGCGCCCCCAGCCCTCGCCCGGCAGCCCCAGCAGCGCCCCGCACACCAGCAGCGCGGCGACCGCCGTCAGCGCCGCCTTCGCATGCCGGCGGCGGCGCAGCAGATCCGGCGGCCGGGCCTGGAGTGAACAGGGGTCGAACTCGGGGGAGTAGAGGAGCGCGCGCGGCACCGGGACGCCCGCCGCCTGGGCGAGCGCCGCGTACGGGTCCGCGACCCCGGCGTCCGCGAGCACCCGCCGGGCCTCCGCGTCGGCCAGCCCCTCCAGGCCGCGCAGGGCGTGGGCGGCGCGGCCGGGACCGGAGAGCGCCGACAGGGCGTTCTCCAGGGCGAGTCCGTCCGAGCCACCGGAGTGCGGGAACAGCCGCAGCCCCCACACGAGCGGCAGGAGCGACGGCAGCCGGGCGCGCCCGGACCCGGGGCGCGGGCGGCCCGCCGCCAGGGCCGCACGCAGCACCCGGCGCCGGGCGTGCGCGTACGACGGATCCACCGCCGCCGCACCATTGGGCCCGCGCGGCGCCGGGATGCCGCCCCCGGCCCCCGCCCGGCGCCCGGACAGCAGGCACCGCTGGGCCAGCGCGTGCGCCTTCAGTACCCGGCGGTGGCTGCCGAGCGACGGCGGCAGCACGAGATAGCCGAGCCGGACCAGTCGGGGATAGTGCTCGACGAGCGCGGCCCCGGCCTGCTCCCCGTCGGCCGGGGCGGCTGCGGAAGGTACTTCTGGCAGTGGACGCACGTTCAGCAGAACGAGCGAATCGTGCGATGGTCACCCCGGCCCGTCCGCGCGGGGCACGGCGACCGTGCCCGCCGTCCGTCGGCTGGAACCGTGCGTCATACCCGTGCGGGCACGGCCGGAGGGCACCTCCGCGGCCCCGATTCAAGACAATTCGACATCTCTCGGCAGGTAGAGCAGCATGGCTAAGCGGGAGGTGTACAGATCGCTGGCCCCCAGCAAAGACGGCGCGGCCAGTCGACGGGCGCCGGGTAGACCGACTCCTACGCGATCACAAGCCATGAGCTCATATGATCTCGTTTTCTCGCCGCCTACCAGGCCCAGGCCGTTCGTGAGCATCTCTCTTCTCGGCGGTTTCGACATCGTCGTCGGCGACGAACCAGTGACCGTCCCAGTCGGCTCGAAGCGACTACTGGCGTTTATCGCGCTACAATATCGCGCTGCTGTTCCCCGAACTCTGGTCGCCGGGAGTCTCTGGCCCGAAGCGACCGAGCAGGGCGCGAACACGAATCTGCGGTCGGCACTGTCACGTCTCCAGGACCTCGGGAAGCAGGCGCTGAACATCTGCCCCGCCGAGGTGCGTCTCGCGCGGGAGGCCGAAGTCGACCTGTTCCGGGCTCGGTCGTTGGCCCAGCGCATCATCGATTCCCATGTCCCGGCCGAGGAGCCCGACCTCAACGCGGCGGCTGTCGACCAGCTGTCCGCAGATCTGCTGCCCGGCTGGTACGACGAGTGGATGCTGCCGGAGGCGGAGCAATGGCGGCAGCTTCGGCTCCATGCCCTTGAGGCACTGACGGAAGCCTTCATCGACACGAAGGAGTTCGCCTGGGCCGTGACGGCCGCCCATGCGGCTGTCCAGGCGGACCCGCTGCGGGAGAGCAGTCAGGCTTCGCTGATCCGCGCCCACCTGGCGGAGGACAACCGGTCCGAGGCGTTGTCCGACTTCGAACGTTACGAGCAGCAGCTCAGTGACGAGCTGGGACTCCGCCCCACACCGCGGCTGCGCCGGCTGGTGTCCGAACTTCAGCGGTCGCGCCCCGGTGGCGGATCCCCGTAGCTGCCCCGTAGCGCGGAGTTGGCGAACCCGCCACTGTCGTCCAGTGGCGGGTTCGCGTTACCGAGTTCGGTCGGTTTGGCGTGGTCAGCACGCGACAGAGGTCACGTCTG
>NZ_ML123045.1:806102-829012 GCF_003846175.1 Streptomyces sp. ADI95-17
ATTGCCGGCGGCGGTGTCGAAGCAGGTCGGGGGCTGGGACTGAGTGCAGACGATTGCGGACGGGACGGCCTGGGGCGCCGCTGTAGCACTTGTCGCGCCGACCGCGCCGACTCCGCCGGCCATCGCCGCGACCAAGCTCGACACGCCGATCAGGCGGGGAATTCCTTGGCGAATGCTTCTCATCATGGTGGATTCCTTGCGTGTGGAAGCGGGTTTGAGCTTGCCTGCACCAGCCATCGTCAGGTGCTGGGCATCACCGCGGCGTGACGTCGGCGTGACTGGGCTCAGCTGACGGCAGTCGGCGGATGCTCTCCGAAGGCGTCTGCTTGCGCCCCGGCCATGGCCAGGACTTGCCCCGTGGACAGCCGTGTTTCCCGGGTGCCTGACCGACTGCGTACGGTAACAAGCCGCACGGGGGTGTACTCGTAGCCGACACGCCGCGCCGCTCAGGTGCGCCCGGACAGCGCCCGTGCGACGCGGCAGTCGGTTGTCCTCGGCGCGGTTGCCGGGCGAATCGTGCGACGGTCACTCCGACCCGTCCGCGCATGGCTCAACGGGCCGCCGCCTCACCGCAGTTGCCACCCGCTGAACCCGACCGTGCCGCGCAGCCCGCTCCCGCCGTTCGTCGCGGTCATGAAGATCCCCACGTCCTGGGCCGCCGCCGTCCCCGGCACGGCGACCGTGGCCACCGTCCGCCAGGTCGCCCCGCCGTCGGTGGAGCAGGAACCCGTGCACCCGTCGCCGGTCCGGGTCAGCCGGAGCAGTACCGGGGCCTTGATCCCGGTGATCCGCCGGTACGCGTCCAGGGTGCCGTCGCCGTTCGTGTCGTACGAGAGCACCACACCGTTGGACGGCGTCACCGCAAGGTTCAGGAACCCGGCGGAGCCCGGCGCCGCGAGGCTGTTGCGCACCACGAGCCCCGAGCGCGCCCAGCCCCCGGTGTTCTCCTGCGCGTCGACCCGCACGGTCACCTCCGACCCCTCGGACCACGCCCCCTCCCGGTACGCGGTGCCGAACTGGCTGGTGCCCTTCCACAGGTCCTGGCCCGCCCCGTTGATCGCGAACCGCCCGTCCAGCTGCCCGAAGACCGCCGCGTTCGCCGTGTACGTGCGCCAGTCCGGCTCCAGCGGCGCCGCCATGTACACCGCACCGCGCCGCAGATCGCTCACCCGGTCCTCGCCGCGCGGCCCGTACGCGGTGCTCAGCTCGTACGGCATCGGCCGCAGCGGTGCGGTCAGCGGTTCGGACGGGGCGGTGACCCGCCAGTCCACCGAACCGGAGCCGCCGGCCGCGACCTCGTCGAGGGAGGTGCCGCCCGTCGGGGTGGCGTCGAGGCCGGTGAGTGCGAAGTCGATCCGGCCGGTGGACCGCAGGCCGTTGAGATTGCGGAAGGTGGCCGTCACCGTGCCGGTGCTGCCCGGGGTGAACGCCACCGGTTCGGCCAGGACCGTCACGGTGCCCTGGTACGGGGCGGTGGACAGGGTCTCGAAGACCCGCCGCGCGGTGCGGTGGGCGTCGCCCGTCGCCCGTACCGGATGGGCGTCGGTCCGCCGGGTCCACTCCTCCTCGCCCGGGTACCAGTCGAACGGTTTCGCGGCCCGGCCCTCCACGAGCGCGTCGGTCAGCTCGTCCAAGTACGCCTGCCACTGCGGAACATGGACCTCGGCCATCAGCCCGTGCCAGTCGCGGTTGGCGTAGTTGCTGAGGTTGTCGGCGGCCGTCCGGTCCGCCCAGGTGGTGATCAGGGTGCGCGCCGTCCACTCCAGCCGCACCGCCTCCGCCGGACTCGTCGCCAGCCGCTTGGCGTCCTCCAGCCACGGCCCCAGCAGGAAGGCCCGGTGGCAGCCCGACACGGTGTCCGTCAGCCGCATCAGCTTCAGCCAGAGCGCGGCCAGCGTCCGGAACCGTGCCACGTCCTTGTCGGCCTGCGCGGCCCGCAGCTGCGGCAGCAGGATCCGGGAGCGGTCGGCGAGCGCCTGCCGGGCCAGATCCGTGAGGTCGTAGCGGTAGGTGTCCGAGTCGCGCAGGGACGGGTGTACGTCCAGGAGCGCCGCGAACGCCCGGTCGAAATCGGCCGGGTCGAAGGCGAAGCCGGTCGAGGCGGTGATGTTCGGTCTGCGGGAGAAGAGGGAGTCGACGGGGCGGCCGTCGGTGCTCGTCAGCCGGTACGCCGTGCCGGCCAGCGCGGCGAACGCCGTCTCCGCCGAGCGGTCCCGGCCGCCGTAGCGGAACTTCGGGTACGCCCGGAACCACGCCTGGCGGTCCACCTTCTCGCTGCGCCAGGCCAGCTCGCCGAACAGCTCGAACGCCGCCGGATCGCGCTCGGCCGCCTCCGGCATGTACGCCGTGCCGGCCAGGGCGCTGCCCGGCTTGTCGCGCCAGGCCGTGAACTTCTCCGTCCAACGGTCGGTGTTGGCCCCGATGGTCGTACGGCCGCCGAAGTTCGGGATGGTGCCGAAGGCGTACGGGGCCCCGCCCCAGTCCTTCTCACGGTCGGTGACGGTGTCCAGATCGGAGAGGCCGTCGACGATCAGCAGCCGGGCGGTGTCGATCGCCTCCAGCATCGAGGGCCGGGGATTGGCCTGCCAGCCGAGGATCACCCAGGTCGCGCCGGGGCGCGCGGTCCGCAGCGCCGACTCGACGGCACGGGCGGCGTCCGGCACCGGGACGTCACCGGCGGTGCCGCCCTCGTGCAGCAGATCCATCTTGAAGTGGTCCGCCGGGCCGAACAGTTCCCCCTGGTGCCGGTAGAAGGCGGCGGCCACCTCGGCGAAGACGGGGGTGCGCGGATCGAGCCAGTCGGGCCGGCGCAGCCCGTTCCAGGTGCCCTGCGGGACGGTGCGGGCGCCCGGGTTGCGGTCCGCGAAGCCGTCCGGGACCGTTCCGAAGTAGCCGGGGAACACCGGCGCCATGCCCAGCTCCCGCATCCGGTCGGCGATGCGCCGGCCCAGTTCGGCCCGCCGGGCGATCAGCTCGGGGCCGAGCGGGCCGCCGTATCCGCTCATGTTCTGGAGCAGCCACCACGGCTGGTGGGACGGCGCGGGCAGCCAGGTGCGGGCCTCGGTGTCGGTGTAGCCGAAGTCCTGGAGCAGCCGGTGGTAGACCGCCTCCTGACCGGCGGTGACCAGGACCTCGTTGCAGCCGTGCAGGGCCAGGACGTCGAGCATCCGTTCCCAGCGCGGCCAGTCGGCGTACGGGGCGGTGTAGCCGTCGTGGGTGTCGTTGAGGGCGAACCGGTGGGGGACCGTCGCGGAGCGTTCGACGGGGGTGCGGGGCGCGGGCAGCCGGCGGGGCAGCCCGGTGCGGCTGCCCGCCCACGAAATGACCGCGTCGCAGCTGTACTTGAGGTACCAGTGGGCCCCGGTCAGGGCGGCGGCCGGGGTGGTGGCGGCGATCTCGATCCGCCCGGTGGCACCGGTGACGCGGAAGCGGTCGGGGGCCTGCGCGCCCTCGCCCCGGGGGAGGGCGCGCAGACGGAACTGGTCCGCGTGGTCCGGCAGCAGACGCCGGAGCGCCGCGTGCGCCGGCGCGAGGTCCGGGCCGGGGGCGGACGGTGCGGCGGTGGCGTGCGCGGGGGCGGCGGCCCCGGCCACGGCGGTGGCGCCGATGGCCGTGGCGGTGCCGATGGCGGCGGCGGTGCCCAGCAGCGTACGTCTGGTCGGCCGGGAGGAGCTGAAGGGCAGGGAGGAGCTGAAGGGCAGGGAGGGTTCCGTCATGTTCCGCACTCCTCGGTGTTGTTCATGGTGGTGCATGCGACAACAGGTATGTGCGGTGCGCACGTTAATGACGGGTGAGGGGGCGGGCAACGGGGCGTACGGCGGGTTCGTGCCGAACCAGCTGTTCGGCCGCACGCCGGGGTGACCGGGCGCGCGGCGGCGGTCAGGCGAAGGCGGCCAGTTGCGGGTCGACGGGCGCCCCGGTCATCCGGTTGGCCAGCGTGGACATGGTGTACGTGCCGATGCCGAGGACGACCTCCAGCGCGTTGCGGGCGGTGTACCCGTGTGCCAGGAACGCCTGGAGGGTCGCATCGTCCACGGCGCCGGCCGTCGTGAGCACGGCGAGGGTGAACTCCCGTACCGCCTCCAGCCGTTCGTCCGGCAGCGCCCGCCGCTCGCGCAGGGCGGCGATCAGCCCGGGGCCGGCGCCGAGCGCGGTGAGCTTCGCGGTGTGCATCGCCACGCAGATGTGGCAGTCGTTGCCGGTCGCCATCGTCATGACCAGGACCTCGCGAGAGAGCGGGTCGAGAGTGGTGGACTCGAAGAGGGCGCTCGCCCTCAGGAAGCCGTCGAGCAGCTCCGGCGAGGTGGCGAGCCGGGCGACGGCGGAGGGCAGATAGCCCTGCTTCTCCGTCACCCCCGCCATGGTGCGGCGGGCGGCGGCGGGGGCGGTTTCGAGGGTGTGGTCGGGGAACGCGGAAACGGACATGGCTGACCTCTCCTGATGGCTGCGGGGGCTAAAATCGACAACGTGATTGACGAAAAGGTAAACCGGGTTGTCGAGTTCTGCAATGGCTGAGCAGCGGGAGGGGGCGTCCGGGGTGGACGCGGCGGGCTTCGAGTTGCCCGTGCTGCTGTTCGCCGGATTCCGGTCGATCATCGACGAGTTGCACCGTGACCTGGCCGGACAGGGGCACGCGGACCTCCGCCCCGCGTACGGCTACGCGCTCCAGGCCGTCGGCCGCGACGGGGCGACGGCCAGTGAGATCGGCCGGCGGCTCGGGGTCTCCAAGCAGGCCGCCGGCAAGACCGTGGAGAGACTCGAAGGACTCGGGTACGTGGAGCGCGCCGACGACCCCCGCGACGGCCGCCGCAAGCTGGTCCGGTTGACTGCGCGGGGCGTGGACGTGCTGGTCAGATCGGCCGAGGGGTCCGACCGGCTGCGCGCCCGCTGGGTGGACGTGCTCGGCGCCGACCGGGTGCGCGCGATGGAGGCGGACCTGCGCGCGATGGTGCCCGAGGGTGCCTTCCGGCTCGATGTGCCGGGCTGGTTCAACGACTGAGACGGCTGTGAAGGTCGGCTTGGACTTTACGCACGAGAGATAGGACGTATCTCGTGCGCGCCCTTCCCGTGGGTCCATCCGTGCGGCAGCATGCGCACGTTGGCACCCAAGAGATCCGACCAATGCTGGTCGGGAACGGGAGGGAACCATGGCACGACGCACCCGTGTGCTCAGTGCGCTCGCACTGGCGGCGGCCGCCGCGCTCGTCCCCGTACAGGCGACCGCGCAGCAGCCCGCGCACCAGCGGCCGGCGCCACCGGGCACCCCGTGCAGCGCGCCGGTGAAACCCGCCTCGCAGATGACGGTGGAGTCCTGCGACAGTCCCGACCGGATCATCGAGAAGGCCGCGAACATCGTGCCCACGCCCGGCCAACTGGCCTGGCAGCAGCGGGAGGTCACCGCCTTCACACACTTCGGGATGAACACCTTCACCGGCCGCGAGTGGGGCTCGGGCACCGAGGACGAGAAGCTCTTCGCACCCAGGGCCATCGACGCCGACCAGTGGATGCGCGCCTACAAGGCCGCCGGTGTCGAACAGGTCATGCTCACCGCCAAGCACCACGACGGCTTCGTGCTCTACCCGAGCCGCTACACCGACCACTCGGTCGCGCTCAGCCCCGGCAGCCCCGATGTCGTGGCCGCCTATGTGAAGGCCGCCCGCAAGGCGGGCCTCAAGGTCGGGCTCTACCTCTCGCCCTCCGACGGTGCCGAACTCCCGCACGCCTGGCACGCCCGCTGGGTCGACGAGATCCGCGCGAAGCAGGCCGAGGGCAAGCCGCTCAGCCTGCCCGAGCGCATGGCCCTGGAGGACGGCGACCGCGCCCCGGCCGGTGAAGGCCGCTTCGGCAACGGCAGCCCGGTCACCGAGCGCACGATCCCCACCCTCGTCCCCGGCGACGACCGGGCCGCCGCCGTCCGGAGCGGCAAGCTGCCCACCTTCCGGGTGAAGGCCGACGACTACGACACGTACTACCTCAACCAGCTCTACGAACTGTTCACCCAGTACGGCCCGATCGAGGAACTCTGGCTGGACGGCGCCAACCCCTGGTCCGGCTCCGGCATCACCCAGAACTACGACGTCAAGCAGTGGTTCGACATGGTGAAGGCGCTCTCGCCGAACACCGTCGTCTTCCAGGGCCCGCAGGGTGTGCGCTGGGTCGGCAACGAGAACGGCATCGCCCGCGAGACCGAGTGGAGCGTCACCCCGCACATCACCGACCCGTGGACCGGGCTCGGCAGCCTCCCCAACGACTCGACCGATCCCGACATCGGCTCCCGCGACAGGATCCTCGACCCGGCCGTCAACTACCTCCAGTGGTACCCGGCCGAGGCGGACGTCTCGATCAGGCCCGGCTGGTTCCACCACCAGGACGAGAAGCCCAAGACGCCCGCCCAGTTGATGAGCCTGTACGAGAAGAGCGTCGGCCGTAACGCCTCTCTGCTGCTCAACGTCCCGCCGAACAAGGACGGCCGGATCGACGACGCCGACGTCGCGTCACTGACCGCCTTCGGCTCCGGCATACGCCGGATCTACGGCACCGACGTACGCAAGCAGGGCCCCGCCCCGTACACCTTCGACCGGGTCGCCGTCCGCGAGGACGTCCGGCACGGGCAGCGCGTGGAGAGGTTCGCCGTCGAGGCCCGCGTCGGCGGGAGCTGGCAGCGGATCGCCGAGGGCACCACCATCGGCCACCGCCGCATCCTGTCCCTGGCCTCACCCGTCACCGCCACCTCGGTACGGGTGAAGGTCCTGGAGTCCCGGGCCACCCCGCACCTCGGTGCGACGACCCTGCACCTGAGCACCACACCGTGACCCCTTGGCCGCGCGGCCCCCTCGCCGGGGTCGCGCGGCCGTCCGTCACTCAGCCCCGGTCGAGATAGGCGAGCACCGCGAGGACCCGGCGGTTGTCGTCGTCGGACGGCGGCAGCGAGAGCTTCCCGAAGATGTTCGAGGTGTGCTTGGCCACCGCCCGCTCCGTGATCACCAGCTGCGAGGCGATCGCCACGTTCGAACGGCCCTGCGCCATCAGCTCCATGACCTCCAGCTCGCGCGGGGTGAGCATGCCCATCGGCCTGTCCTGCGAGCGCCGCGACAGCAACTGCGAGATCACCTGCGGGTCCATCGCGGTGCCGCCCGCCGCCACCCTGCGCACCGCGTCGACGAACTGCTCGGCGTCGAAGACCCGGTCCTTGAGCAGATAGCCGATGCCGCCGTTGCCGTCCGCCAGCAGCTCGCGCGCGTACAGCTGCTCCACGTGCTGGGAGAGCACGAGCACCGGCAGCCCCGGCTTCGCCTGCCTGGCCGCCAGTGCGCACTGCAGGCCCTCGTCGGTGTGGGACGGCGGAAGCCGGACGTCGACGATCGCGACGTCCGGCTCCGACTCGGCGAAGGCGCGGGTCAGTTCGGGCCCGCTCTCGACGGCTGCCGCGATCTCGAAGTCGTACGCCTCCAGCAGGCGGACCAGGCCGTCGCGCAGCAGGAAGAGATCTTCGGCTAGGACAACTCGCAAGGGATCTCCATGGTCACCATGGTGGGACCGCCCGCGGGGCTGCTGACGGCCATGATGCCGTCGAATGTACCGAGTCGGCGTTCGATTCCGCTCAGCCCGGATCCACCGCCGACCGTCGCACCGCCCCGGCCGTTGTCGGTGACGGAGACCCGCAGCATGGCGTCCTCGTGGTGGATGTCCACCCAGACGCGGTCCGCCCCCGAGTGCTTGGCGGCGTTCGTCAGCGCCTCGCTCACCGCGAAGTACGCCGCCGACTCGACCGCGGCGTCCATCCGGCCGCCCAGCTCCGCCCCGACCTCCGACTCGAACGGCAGCCGCAGCGCCAACGCCCGCACCGCGTCCCCGAGTCCGCGTTCGGCGAGGACCGGCGGGTGGATGCCCCGGACCAGGTCGCGCAGCTCGGTGAGCGCCTCGGCCGACGACTCCCGGGCCATGGCCAGGAGCTTCTTGGCCTGCGCCGGGTCCTTCTCGATCAGCGCCTCCACGGTGCCCAGGCTCATGCCCATCGCGACCAGCCGGGCCTGCGCACCGTCGTGCAGATCGCGCTCGATGCGCCGCAGTTCGGAGGCGGCGGTGTCCACGGCCTCGTGCCGGGTCTCGGTCAGCCGGTCGATGCGCCGGACCAGCTCCTCGTCCTGGGTGGGGGCCAGCATCGCGCGGGCGATCACGAAGTGCAGCCGCAGCAGCCGCTCGCTGACCAGCACCCCGGTCGCGAACAGCGCCGCACCGAGCGCGGCGGCGGCCAGGCCCGTCTCCTGGCTGGAGACCCGGACGAAGCCGTACCAATAGCCGTCGTCGGTGAAGACCCGCCACAGCCCGGCCGCCAGCACCACACCCTCCACCGGGTAGATGAGCAGCGCGGCCGCCAGCGTCGCCACCACATAGCCGGCCGTCATGTCGACCAGCAGCCACCGGATGTCGCGCCAGGTCGCCGGGTCCTTCAGCATCAGCGTGGTCCGCTCCACCTGTCCGGTGAACCCGGTACGCAGATCCTTCGGGAAGGGGCGGTACGGGACCGGTATACGGATGTCGAACCAGGTGACCGCGAGCAGCCGGCGCCGATTGGCGTGCTTGCGGACCAGCTCCAGTACGTAGGGGGTGGTGAACAGGCCGACGCCCAACGGGATGAAGGCGATCGAGAGCACGGCCCATACGAAGAGCGTGATCGAAGTGACCAGGCTCGCGACCGACAGCACGATTCCGCGCCCGGCGGCCAGCGCCGCGGCCCTTGTCCGTCCCTGTATGGCGTTCATCCCGGTCCGTCTCCCCTCGCCGGGCCCTTCTGCCGGACCCGCTCCGCAGACAGTCTCACCCGGCGGCGGTCCCGGGCGTCAGCCGTTTCGCCACCCGGGCGGGGTGTACCCAGCAACACCCCGCCGACCTCGCCCTACGGCTCCGGGGGAGGGGGTTCCGGCGGCTGGGGCGGGCGGCTCCGCGTCCCTAGATTCGTCGGCGTCCACCGGCGGTGCCGAGTCCGGCGCCGCGTACTTCCGGCTACATCAGACTTCTGGGGGCGAACACGCCATGAGGCGCAACCTCGCGGCACGCATCGGTATGTGGAGCGCGCACCACCGCAAGACCGCCATTCTCGGCTGGCTGCTCTTCGTCGTGCTCGCCACGGGCATCGGAGGCGCGTCCGGACTGGTCGAGATGTCCGACGCGGAGAACGGTGCGGGTGATTCGGCGCGGGCCGAGCAGATCCTCGACGACGCCGGGCTCGGGCAGCCCGCCGGCGAGCTGGTCATGGTGTCCGCCCCGAAGGCGGGGGACTGGCGGGGCGCCGCCGACGCGCTCTCCGCGGCCCTCGGGAGGACCCGCGAGGTGGCGGACCTGGCAGCGCCGGTCCCCTCCGAGGACGGCAAGGACGCACTGATCACCTTCGAACTGAAGGGGGACGCGGCGACGGCTCCGGACCGGGTGCAGCCCGTGCTCGACGCGGTGGACGGAGTCCGGGCCGGCCACCCGGACGTCACCATCCACCAGTTCGGCGAGGCCAGCGCCGGAAAATGGCTCGGCGACCTGCTCTCCGAGGACTTCAAGAAGGCCGAATTCACCGCCGTACCCCTGGCCCTGGGCATTCTGCTGGTCGCCTTCGGCGCCGTCGTCGCGGCGCTCCTCCCGGTCGGCCTGGCGCTCACCGCGTGCATGGCCGCCTTCGGGCTGCTGTCGCTCGCCAGCCACCAACTGCACCTGTTCCAGACCACGTACTCGGTGATGTTCCTGATGGGCTTCGCCGTCGGCGTCGACTACTGCCTGTTCTATCTGCGGCGCGAACGCGACGAGCGGGCGGCGGGACACGACGCGGAGACGGCGCTGCGGATCGCGGCGGCGACCAGCGGCCGGGCGGTACTGGTCTCCGGGCTCACCGTGACGGTCGCGATGGCCGGGATGTTCCTGTCCGGCCTGATGCTGTTCAAGGGCTTCGCACTCGCCACCATCATCGTGGTCCTCGTCGCCGTGCTGGGCTCGGTGACGGTGCTGCCCGCGCTGCTGTCCTGGCTGGGCGACCGGGTCGAAGCGGGGCGGCTGCCCTTCCTCGGCCGGCGAGGGGGCCGGCGCGCCCGCACCGGCGGCGGGATCGCCGGCAGGGTGCTGAGGCCGGTGCTGTCCAGGCCGAAGACCTTCGCGGTCGCCTCGGTCGTCGTACTGCTCGCGCTGGCCGCGCCCGCCATCGGCATGAAGACCGAACAGCTCGGCCTGGAGAAGCAGTTCGGATCGCAGTCGCAGCTCTCGGTCGCCTACCGGCAGATCAGCGAGAACTTCCCGGGCGGCCCCGACCCGGCCCGCGTGGTGGTGAAGGCCGACGACATCGGGGCCCCCGCGCTGCGCAAGGCGCTCGACGGCTTCGACAAGGTGACCGTCCACAAGGCGCAGAACGTCGCCGAGATCGAGGTACCGCTCCCGCACGGACAGGCCTCGCTCTCGGAACTCCGCGAGAAGCGGCTGCCCGCCGCGTTCGACGCCACCGGTGCCCAGGTGTACGTGACCGGGGAGACCGCCGGATCCGTCGACTTCAACGAACAGCTCAAGCGCGGCATCGTCCCCGTCTTCGCCTTCATCACGGCGGTGACCTTCCTGCTGATGCTGTTCTGCTTCCGCTCCTACGTCATCGCCGTGACGTCGATCGTGCTCAACCTGCTCTCCGTGGCCGCCGCCTACGGGGTGATGGTCGCCGTCTTCCAGCACGGCTGGGGCGCTTCGCTGATCGGCTCGGAGGGGGTCGGCGCGATCGAGTCCTGGATGCCGCTCTTCGTCCTGGTCGTCCTGTTCGGACTCTCCATGGACTACCACGTGTTCGTGGTCTCCCGGATCCGCGAGGCCCGCGACCGGGGGCTGACCACCCGGGCCGCGATCGACGAGGGCGTCCGGCGGACGGCGGGCGCGGTGACCGGTGCCGCCGTGATCATGGTCGCGGTCTTCGCGGTCTTCGGGACGCTGTCGATGCAGGACATGCAGCAGATGGGCGTCGGCCTCGCCGTCGCGGTGCTGCTGGACGCCACGCTCGTACGGATGGTCCTGCTGCCCTCCGTGATGGCCCTGCTGGGCGAGCGCAACTGGCACACCCCGCGCGCCCTGACCCGCCTGCCGAGCCTGGAGCACGGGCCGGAGCGGGAGCCGGCGGCGTCCGGGCGGCTCGGCTGACCTGGCCGGCACATGGAACGGCCCTGGTCCGGAACGCACCGGACCAGGGCCGCTTCACACGACTTCCGACACGTCAGGGCGTGTACTTGTACCCGACGCGCCGCACCGTCTGGATCGAACGGCGGTGCTCGGCGCCCAGCTTGCGGCGCAGCCGGGCGATGTGGACATCGACGGTGCGCCCGTCGCCCACGTGCCCGTAGCCCCAGACGGTGGTCACCAACTGGTCGCGGGTGTGCACCCGGTGCGGGTGCGCGACCAGATGGGCGAGCAGCTCGAACTCCAGGTAGGTGAGGTCGAGCGTGTTCCCGTCCACCGCGGCGGTGCGCTGCACGGGGTCGATGAGCACCGGCCCCGCTGCCGGGTCCGCCACCGGTGTCGGCACCACGAACTGGGCGGCCGCGGTGACGGCGGGCTGCTGGTCGGCCGGTACGAGCACCAGGTAGCCGACCATCGGGGGCCGGCCCGGCAGCGCCGGAACGGTGTGCTGGGGGGCGGGCAGCCAGGTGGCACCCGGCGGCAGGAACTCGGCCACATCGGCGAGCTGGACGACCTCGTCGGGGTCGACGGCACGCAGCCGGTGGCGGTTGGGTGAGAGAGGGCGGGCGGAGGTGGTGGCCGCAGCGGTCGCCGTGGGCGCTGAGGTGGCAGCGGTCGCGGCGGAGAAGGTACGGGTGTTCGCCATGAGGGTCAGCTCTTTCGCGCGAAGGAGTCGTCGGTGGACGGACTTGCTTGCGCGCGGGCCGAAGGCCGGGGTGAGCGGCTTTAGAGGGCCTGCGCGTTCGACGCGCGACAACACACCCGGTCGAAGTCATGGTGCTGACGGGACGGCCAGAACGGTTCGAGGTCGCTGCGACCTGTCGAGGTGTGCTGGAAGCTGGCCATGTCCCCATTGAACCAGAGAACCGGACGACGGAGCAGACCTCTCTCACCCGTCGATACGGACCCTTTGCGTTACCTTCCTCACCTCGAACCGCCGCGACGGACCGGACGCCACCCGCATCGCGCCCTGCCCCGCAACCCCGCTCAACCCACCAGCCGCTTGCGCCAGTCCAGGCCGGTCAGCTCGATCGCCCTGTCCGGCGAACCGTCCCACTCCACCGTCAGCCCCGCATCACCGAGCGCCTCGACGACCTCCCGGCCCACGACGGCGGTGTCGTCCGACTCCTCGTCGAACCCGCCGTAGTACAGCGACAGGCCGTGCCCCGACGCGGCGCTCTCGGTGCACTGCGTGTGGAAGAAGACGAAGCCGCGCGCGTCCTCCTGCCCGGAGCCCCAGATCTCGGACATACCGCACGACCGGCAGCAGGTGAAATGCTCCCTCGCCGTGATCCCGTCCCGGTCCAGCCGGGCGAACGCCCGCGTCAGCCGGTCCGCGTCGGTCACCTCCGGCCACTGCCGCTGCTCCTCGACCCGCTCCAGCCACAGCCGCTCCACCAACTGCCGCGCCTGCGCACCGGTCACCGGAGACACGCCGTCCTTCACCAGGTAGTCCTCGGCCGCCTGGGAGAGCTCCTGGACCGTCCCGTACCCGCAGCGGAGCAGCACCCGTATCCGCTCCTCCAGCGTCTCCCGGATCTCCGCCGGGAGCTCCGGCACCGGCTCCTCCTCGGGCACGTCGGCGCGCTCCCACTCCACACCCGCGTCCCACTCCGGCTCCTGGCGCGCCCAGCGGGTCATCAGCTCGGCGACCCGCTCCGGCGCGTCGACCATCGTCCGGAAATGTGTGGCGGCACCGCCGGAGCGGCGCTCCAGCTGGTACCCGTCACCGTGGTCGAACCAGACCTGCACGAAGGTCCCGGGGATGTCGGGCACGCGCTGCACGACCAGGAAGCGGTCACCCTTCAGACCGATCCGGTGCACCAGATCGCTCAGCGCCCGGTCCGAAATGTGGGTGTGCGTCTCGGAGTTCTCGGTCTCCACCTTGATGTCGAGCATGCGCCAACCCTGACACAGGCCACTGACAACGGACCGGGAGAGGGAGCGGGGGAGGGGGAGGGACCCGGATCAGGCCTGGCCGGCCTTCTCCAGCGCGGTGCAGCAGGTGTCGACGATCAGGCGGGTGACGACGTACGGGTCGACGTTGGCGTTCGGGCGGCGGTCCTCGATGTAGCCCTTCCGGTCCTGCTCCACCTGCCACGGGATGCGGACCGAGGCGCCGCGGTCGGAGACGCCGTAGCTGTACTCGTTCCACGGGGCGGTCTCGTGCAGGCCGGTCAGCCGGTCGTCGATGCCCGCGCCGTAGTTCTTGACGTGGTCCATCGGCTTCGAGCCCTCGCCCAGCGACTCGCACGCCGTGATGATCGCGTCGTATCCCGTGCGCATCGCCTCGGTGGAGAAGTTGGTGTGCGCGCCCGCGCCGTTCCAGTCGCCCTTGACCGGCTTCGGGTCCAGGGTCGCGGAGACGTTGAAGTCCTCGGCGGTGCGGTACAGCAGCCAGCGGGCGACCCACAGCTGGTCGGAGACCTCCAGCGGGGACAGCGGGCCGACCTGGAACTCCCACTGGCCGGGCATCACCTCGGCGTTGATGCCGGAGATGCCGAGCCCCGCCTTCAGGCAGTTGTCGAGGTGCTTCTCGACGATCTCGCGGCCGAAGATCTCGTCGGCGCCGACCCCGCAGTAGTAGCCGCCCTGCGCGGCCGGGAAACCGCCCTCGGGGAAGCCGAGCGGCCGGTGGCCGTCGAAGAAGGTGTACTCCTGCTCGATGCCGAAGATCGGCTGCTGGCCCTCGAACCGCTCGGCCACCGGGCGCAGCGCGGCCCGGGTGTTGGACGCGTGCGGCGTCATGTCGATGTCGAAGACCTCGCACAGCACCAGGATGTCGTCGCCGCCGCGGATCGGGTCCGGGCAGGAGAAGGCCGGCTTCAGCACCCGGTCGGACGCGTGGCCCTGGGCCTGGTTGGTGCTCGAACCGTCGAAGCCCCAGATCGGCAGCTCCGCCACGTCCAGCACGGGGCTCCCGGCCATGATCTTCGTCTTGGAGCGGAGCTTGGCGGTCGGCTCGGTGCCGTCGATCCAGATGTACTCAGCCTTGAACGTCACGGAAGCCATCCTTTGCGGGTGCTGCGGTGCTGCGGTCCGGTCTACACAGCGCAGCTTCGCAAGACGCGATTTCCCGTCCGTTGCCCGAATGTGAACCCCGTGTTACCGAGGTTTCGTTCGTTACGAGCGGGCTTTGAGCAGCGACTCGAAGCCCGCCGCCCGGATCCGGCGCACCACTTCCTCCTCGGTGGTGCCCAGCGCCTCGGCCGCCCGCGACAGCCGCCAGTCCGCGTCGGTGAGCCGGTGCAGCAGATGGCCGCGCCTGATCTGGGCCTCGGACAGCCGGAACGTCTTCAGGTACGCGACCTGTCCCTTGTGGTCGGTGATCGTCTCACCGATGTGCTGCCCGGCCCCGCCCGGCAGGAACGGCGGCAGGAACCGCCACAGCGTGAACGGACCCATCCGGTACACCCGGTCGAAGGCGTACGAGCTGTCCAGCAGCTCACCTGCGAACAGGGTGTCGTGCGCCTCGGCCCACTCGCGCTCCTGGGCCCGCGCGGCCGCCCGCAGCCCCGCGAGCGTCCCGAGGTGCGGACCGTCGGGTATCCGTGCCGCGAACTCCGGCACGGGGGCGCCGTACAGCGCGTACTGGTGGATCAGCTCGCCGTACAGGTCCTCGACCAGCGACGGGTGCAGCAGCCGGTAGTCGTCCGGGTGCGGCACGACGAACGCGGCGGCCAGTGCGTCGGCCGCGTACACCATCACTCCGCACTGGTCCGGATGGATCTCGAAGACCCGCAGCGCCGCGCCGAGCCCGCGCACCGACCACCCCATGTACGCGTCCTCGGCGCGCGGCGACAACCCGTCGCGCAGCGTCTGCCGCGACCACTCCTCCCAGGCGACGGCCGGTCCGCCGAAGTGCAGCGAGAGGTAGCCCTCCAGCGCGAGGTGCAGCGGCAGGAAACGCAGCCGGTCGCCCGGGCGGCGCTTCGCCATCCGGTGGTGACGGTGGCGCTGGAGCCGCGCGGTCCGGGGCGCGGGCCGGCTCCCGGCCGACGAGCCCGGCGCGGCGCCGAGCTGCGTGCCGTACGCGACGGACTGCTCGCCCTCGCCGGACCAGTCGGCGACGAAGCCGTGCGGGATGACCGAGGCGTAGTGCGTACGTGGTCCGACGTCCACGACGCCGTACCCGTGGTCCGTGTAGAGCTCCTCGTGCAGCCGGAGCCCCTCGACCGGCCGCTCGCGCACCAGCGGCACCAGCCGGATGCCGCCCCACACCTGGGCGGGACGGGTGGTGAGCCCGGTGAGTTCGAGCCTGTTCACGATGCCGTCCCCGCCCCTCCGTCGCCCACGAACCGCGCCACCTGCCGGTCCAGGTAGGTGTACAGCGCCGCCGCTCCCGTACGCCCCTCGGCGAACCCGGCGAGCTCCACCAGCGCCGGCAGGTCCTCCGCGTCCCGGACGCCCGTCGTGGGCACGCTCGGCGAGAGCCGCCGCACATCGAAGGTGTCCGCGTCGTATACGGGGTTCACATGGACCACCGCGGTGTGCCGGTCCGGGTCGAGCCGGGTCCGCCAGACCCGGAGCACCTCGCCCGCGAGTCCGGGCGGCGCGTTGTCCCAGCCGTCCGAGACGATGACCAGCCGGTCGGGGCCGTGCTCCAGGGCGTCCAGCACACGGAAGCCGAGCGGGGTCGGGCCCCACGGCCTGACCAGCAGCGGATCGGTATGGTCCGAAGTCCACAGCGGGGTGTACGCGCCCGGCGCGGCCAGCGCCTCCAGCAGGAAGTGGCAGGCCAGCGCCACGGCGAGCGGGCGACGCCGCTTCTCGCCCGACCCGGACGAGGAGTAGCTGTCGTCGAGCACGGCGGCGACCCGGCCCCAGCTCCCGGCGTGCGGGCCCGCCGCGCGACGGGCCGCCGTGCGCAGCGCACGGGTCAGCTCCTCGCGGTGCGCACTCCGCGCCTCGAAGCCGAGCGACAGCACGAACAGGGCGAGCCGGGTCAGCGGCATCACGGTCAGGTCCACATCGGCGGGCAGCGGCGCAGCACCGGCGCCGGTGCGCTGCGTCAGCGTCCGCAGCCGCTCCAGCCGGGTCATCCGCGGCGCCATCCGCTCCAGGAACGCCTCGCGCTTCACCCCGCGCCGGGCGGCGAAGCCCTCGGCGACCGTGAACGGCAGCTCCTCGACGGCACCCTGCGCGTAGTGGGCGCGCCGCCAGGCGTCGAGCAGCTGGTTCCGGTAACCCGGCCGGTGCCGGGGCCGGAACAGGAAGTCGCCGAGCTCGCCGGAACCCCCGGGCTCGACGGCTCCGTCGAGCCCGAGGTGGGCATGGCGGGCGGCGGTCTTCAGGCCGGAGCGGTACTTCACCGCGTCGTGCGCCGGATCGGGCCGGGCGGCCAGCCAGTCCCGCATGATCGCGCGGGTGCGCCGGTTGTTCACCTTGGCCGCGCGCAGCTCCCGGAACAGCCGGTACACGCGCTGCGGCGGCAGCTTCGCCAGCCGGGCGGCGATCAGCCGGCCCTCGGTGCGCTTCTCCTCGGCGCTCGCGTCGGCCGCGTTCTCCAGCAGGCCCCGGACGATGCGCGCGGCGTTGTGGTCGTTGATGTCGAGGGCGAGCGAGGCGGCGTACACCCGGCGGTAGTTGACCCGTACGTACTCGTGGAGGAAGTCCAGCGAGAGCTGCTGCTGGTACGCGGACGAGCGGAATTCGCGCTGCCCGGTCGCTGTGATCGCCGCGTTGACGAAGAGGAGTACGTCCTCGGCGGCGACGAGGCCGGCGTCGGTCCCGGTACTGGTGGTCATGGTTTCCCCCGTGGTGTCACGCTCCGCCGCGCGCGGGGGGCGGAGCACCGGCCGGGGAATGGGGGCGCGAACAGCGAAATTTTTGCTTCATAGGCAAGTCCCGGAAGTCGCGCCGGAGTCCCGCGGCCGGCCCCGCAAACGTATCCATGAAGGTCACTCTCCGCCAACTAAATACCGGATCGTCCGGGCGGAACCGGCAGACTGGCCCCATGACGACACTTCCCGCGACCCCCCTGCGCATCGGCCTCGTCGGTACCGGCCCCTGGGCCCGGAACACCCAGGCCCCCGCCCTCGCCGCCCACCCCGGCGTCGTACTGAGCGGTGTGTGGGGCCGCCGCCCGGAGGCCGCGCAGGAACTGGCCGACGCGCACGGGACCGGGGCGTACACCGGCGAGGCGGGCATCGACGAGCTCTTCGCCGCCAGTGACGCCGTCGCGTTCGCCCTGCCGCCGGACGTCCAGGCCCCGCTCGCCGCCCGTGCCGCGGCCACCGGCCGTCATCTGCTGCTGGACAAACCGGTCGCCACCACCGTCGCTGGGGCCCGCGAGGTCGTCCGGGCCGCCGAGCAGACCGGGGTCGCCTCGATCGTCTTCTGCACCCTGCGGTTCGCGGCCGAGACGTCCGCCTGGATCGCCGAACAGGAGGCCCTGGAAGGCTGGTTCACCGCCCGCGCCGAATGGATCGGCGCACTGTTCGCCCCCGGCGCGACCAGCGAGTACGCCGCCTCGCCGTGGCGCCGCGACAAGGGCGGCCTGTGGGACGTCGGCCCGCACGCCCTGTCGGTCCTGATCCCGGTGCTGGGCGATGTGACCGCACTGACCGCGGCCCGCGGTCCCTCCGACACCACCCACCTCATCCTGCGCCACACCTCCGGCGCGTCCAGCACGGTGACGCTCGCGCTGGGAGCACCCGTGGGCGCGGTCGGTACGGAGATCGAGCTCAGGGGCGAGGAGGGGACGGTCACCATGCCGCGGTGGGACGGCGCGGTCGGAGCGTTCCGGGCGGCGGTCGACGCCCTGATCCATTCGGTGCGTACGGGGGATCCGCACCCGTGCGACGTACGGTTCGGGCTGCGCCTGACGGAGCTGCTGGCGGAGGCGGAGAAGCAGGCGGGGTCGTAGCGGCACGAAGACCGGGGCGGCGCCGGGCGCCGGGGCCGGCCGATCGCCACGAGGTGGTCAGGGGATCGAGGTGACCGCCTCGTGCGCGGCGTACAGGAAGCGCCGCACCGCGGCCGTCTCCTTCTCGTCGAAGTCGCGCAGCGCCGCCACCGTGGACTCGATCAGGGGCCCGAAGAACGCCCACCCCAGCTCCACCGCCCGCTCGTCGACCGCCAGCAGCACGCGCCGCCGGTCGCGCGGGTCGCGGGTGCGGGTGAGGTGGCCGAGCCGTTCCAGCCGGTCGATGACGGCGGTGGTGCCCGCGGAGTTGAGCCCGAGCTGTGCGCCGAGCCACCCGGCGGTGGCGTCCGTGCCCGCCCGCTCGGCGTCCAGCAGACAGATCAGGGCGCGGACGTCGGTGCTGTGCATCTGGTGAAGGGACGCGAACTCGGCCTGGCGCAGCCCGAATTCGACGGTCACCTTGCGCAGCAGATGGACGATCTCCAGCTCCGGACCCTGCTCGCTCATCGATGCTCCTTCCGCCTCGGCGAGTCCCATTATCTCGCTGAGCGAGATAATATCCAGGGGCTGACAGGAGCGGTCACGACCGGGGAGGCATCCATGACAGCCACGTCGTTCGATGAGGCGTACGACGAGGTCCTGGCGGCCAACTGGCCCGCCGGAACGACGTACTCCCAGGTCACCACCCCGTACGGCACCACTCACATCAACAGCTGCGGCCCCGGGGACGCCCCGCCCCTGGTGCTGCTGGCCGGCGGCGGCGCCACCTCCACCGTCTGGTACGCCCAGGCGGCCCACCTGGGCCGGGCACACCGCGTCCACGCCGTCGACCTGGTCGGAGAGCCGGGCCGCAGCGTCGCGGGGGAGCGCCCGATCCGTACGGTGGCGGACCTGACGGCATGGCTCGACGGGGTACTGGACGGACTCGGCGCCGACCGCACCGCGCTGGGCGGGCATTCCTACGGGGCCTGGATCGCTCTGCACTACGCCCTGCACGCGCCCCACCGAGTCCGGAAGCTGGTCCTGGTGGACCCGACGCAGTGCTTCGCCGGCTTCCGGCCCGGCTACCTGCTGCACGCCCTGCCGATGCTGCTCCGGCCGAGCGCGAAGCGGACGCGGGCCTTCCTGGAATGGGAGACGGGCGGCGCCGCGCTCGGCCCGGCCTGGCTGCGGCTGCGCGACGCGGCCGCCGGCTTCCCGTCGGGCCGCCCGGTCACCGGCCCCCGCCCCGCGCCCGAGGCCCTGCGCGGACTCGACGTACCGACCCTGGTCCTGCTCGCCGGACGCGGCCGGGCCCATGACCCGGCCCGCGTCGCCGCCGAGGCGGCCCGGCTGCTCCCGCGCGTGACGACGGCGACGATCCCCGGGGCGACGCACCACACACTGCCGTTGCACGGACCGACGGCCGCCGAACTGAACCGCGGGATCGCGGACTTCATCGGGTGACGGGCCGTCGCGCGGGCTGTCGTACGCGCTGTGGCCCGCGCCCGGGCTGTCGTACGGGCGTCGCGTCGGCCGTGACCCGCGCCTCGCGCCGGCTGCCGTACGGTACGGGCCGCCCTCGGTTGCTCAGCGCCCGAGCGCGTCGCGTACCGCCTCGTCCGTGCGCCCCACGACGGCGGTCCCGTCGTCCGCGGTGATGATCGGCCGCTGGATGAGCCTGGGGTGATCGGCGAGGGCCGAGATCCACCGCTCACGCGAACCGGCCTCGCGCGGCCATTCCTTGAGCCCGAGCTCCTTCGCGTCGGCCTCCTGTGTCCGGGTGATGTCCCACGGCTCCAGCCCGAGCCGGTCGAGCACGGCCCGGATCTCGTCCGGCGAGGGCACATCCTCCAGGTAGCGGCGGACGGTGTACTCGGCACCCTCCGCATCGAGCAGCTGTACCGCGCTGCGGCACTTGGAACAGGCGGGATTGATCCAGATCTCCATGGGGCCAAAGGTACGCGAGGGATCCCCGAAAACCCTTCTGGCCAGCGGCGATTGTCAGTGCCGGGCAGTAAAATGGAGGCAGTTCGTGAGGGTTCCACGATGGTGCCAGGAGGTTGCCCATGGCCGTTGCCGCAGTCACGACCAAGCCGCTCCACAAGCCCCTGAAGAAGAAGCCGCTCCCCGCGGGCCGGCCCCGCGAGTGGTACGTCTCCCACAACCGCCGCCTGAAGGCCATGCGCCTGGCGATCGCCCTGCTCGACACGGGCGTCTACTACCCGTCGACCGCGACCAACGACAAGATACGCACCACCGCGGAGCGCATCGGAATCCACCCGCCGTCCGACACCACCTGCCGCATGGTCCGTGCCCTGATCCGCTACGGCCGCTGACGGCCGGCGCACCCGGTGGCTGTGCCCCCGATCCCTCCGGGGCCCGGGGGCACAGCCACGTATACGCACGTCCGCCTCGGGGCGCCTCGGGCCGGATCAGAACCCGTCGCAGGTGGCCGTGGCGAAGGCGCCGGAGGCCGTGGCCGTCCGCACGGTCCCGTTGTCCACCGTCACGGCACAGGCGACCGCGCCGCCCGACGCACCGATGGTGACGGCGAAGGAACCACCGTTCATGAAGCCCCTGGTCCGCGTCTCCCCGGCCCACGGCAGGGTCCGCGGAGACAGCCGCGCGGTCGAGAGATAGCCGTTCCGCCAGGTGGGGTAGGTGATGGTGACGTCCTCGGCGGTGCCGGTGACCTCGTACGTGATCCGCAGCGGCCGTGTCCCCTCCCCGGACAGCTCACCGGCGACCACCTCTACGGCCACGGCAGCAGCACCGGCCGGCACGAGCACGGCCAGGAGCAGCACCCAGGGCCACACCCGCCGCCGACGCGGCCCCACCACCTCGGGGAAGCCGTCCGGGTCCTGGTCGCTCATGCCCCTCAGCCTCGCTCGCCCTCCGCCGCGCCGCGACCCGGCGCCGGCCCCTTCCGGCGACCTGGGCCACCGGGCCCCGGCCCCCACCCGTCCGGCGTAGACGGCATGCGGTCCGGGCCGCGGCCCCTTTGACTGGCGAGGGGCGAGTGCTGGGAGGCACGATGACGACGAAGACCGCGCGAGGCCTGTGGGCCGTACTGCTGACGACGGCCGTGATGGCGACCGCCGCAGCCTGTTCCGACGACGGAGGCAGCGCCTCCAGCACGGCCTCCAAGGCCGCGTCCGCCGCGGCATCGGTGGCATCCAGGGGCTCCGACGTGGTGGCCTCGGCGACGGCCGCCGCGGGCGAGAAGATGAAGAACTTCAAGAACGGCGTGAACGCCAAGGGCGATGTGGCGTTGAGCAGCACGGGCACCGACGGCAACGGCCGCGCCACCGCGAAGGTCACCGTGACCAACAGCGCCGACTCGAAGAAGTCGTACGCGGTACAGGTCAACTTCCGTGACGGGAGCGGCAATCTGCTCGACACGGCGGTGGTGACGGTCGACGACGTCGGCGCCAAGTCGTCCAAGGACGCCACGGTCCGCAGCAACCGCAAGCTGTCAGGAGAGGTCAAGGCCGAGGTGGGACAGGCTCTGCGGCACTGACCGCACCGCGACAGCGCGTCACTGTCACGAGCCGTTGAAGGAATCCCCTGGAGTCAGATCCGGCGGCAGAGCAGTCACGACGAGCGGGGCCGGGGCATCCGAAGGCGTGGGCACCTGGATGAGGAAGGGGAAGAACACGATCTCGCTTCCCGTATTCAGAGCCCGCTGCGAAATCCGGTAGCAGACGACATCGTCCGGATTGTCGATGAGCGTGTAGCACTTGAGTACCGAAGGTGCGGCCTGGGAATTCTGCTGCGAGGCAAAGGAGCTGCTCGCTGATGTGCCCATGATTCCGGCCGTCAAGAAGGTAGCCGCCGCTGCGACGCTGATGTTCCGCAAAGTTCTCTTCTTCATGTCCATCAGCTCAAAGGCTCGGGGTGAACTGGCGTTCCCCATCGGCGTGCTGGGGCTTCAGCGGCCTCGGCATCATGGCTCGACGGGGACGGATTCTCGTACGACCAGAACTGCTCGTGGAACTGCAACCAGAACTGGGCGTTGACAACCATCGTATCGTTCGGCCCGGTCTCCTGCCGGTCCATTTCGTACGACACCGGCCTCAACTCTCCGATCAGGACTGGTTGAATCCGGGAAATCCTTCGGTGCGACATCCTCAAGAAGAACGCGCAAGCTTGAGGAGGAGGGACTCCAGGATTCCGCCTGGAGTTGCTGCTGCCGGTCCCGTCATTGCGATGGCGTCACGCCAGCGTCACGCCATGGCTATGGCTCGCTGCTCACGATGACACGTGACCGGACAGCAAGAAAGCACAGTGCCGAAAGGGGAAAACCGTGAGAGGAAAAGTCGTTCTGAGTTCCGCCGCGGCGGTGGCGCTTGTCGGGGGGCTGGCTGTGACCACTGTCGCTCCTGCTTCCGCTGCCCCGACGCAGACGTGTCGGGTAGCCGCAGGCACCTTGACGGGAGAGAACTTCAATCCCAACGGGACCTTCGTCGTATCCCCCGGGGGGATGGTGCTGCGCCCCTTTGCTGACGGTCGTATAGGACCGACCGCCGTAACGGGCACGGGCAGCTTCTCCATAGGCCCTGTGGCCTGCACCGGTGGGGAATCAGTGGCATCGGCCGGAGCGGGTGCAGCCGCTGCTGCGGCTGCCGGAGCGAATGCGGCACAAGCGGCGAGAAGCAGGGGCGCCTCCCCGCAGGAGGCGGCGGCACAGGGTGTCGCGGCGGCGCAGGCCACCGGCAGAAGTCTTGGTTTGTCGCAGACGGTGATAAACCAGGTCACCAATCAGACAATCAACAACCTGAACCAGATCATTGGTTCCACGATCGGTGGCTCCGTCATCGCGGGGAGCGGTAACACGGTCGGCGGCGGCAACACGGTCGGCGGTGGGACGCCT
>NZ_ML123045.1:829309-831709 GCF_003846175.1 Streptomyces sp. ADI95-17
CTACGACGGGGACCATGCAGCCCGGCACTGCAACCGGCGAGCAACCGGTGGCGCCTCTGTGATTCCTCGACCTCGAACGGCATGAGCCCTCATCGGTTTCCCGATGAGGGCTCATGCGCGTATGTGGTGCATCCGGTCCGGAGCGGGCCGGGCCGGTACCCCGGCCGGCGTGCCGGGTTCCGCGCTTTAGAGGTCGAAGTACAGCTCGAACTCGTGCGGGTGCGGGCGCAGCTGGATCGGGGCGATCTCGTTGGTGCGCTTGTAGTCGATCCAGGTCTCGATCAGGTCGGACGTGAAGACGCCGCCGGCCTGGAGGTACTCGTTGTCCGCCTCCAGCGCGTCCAGGACGGCCGGGAGGGAGGTCGGGACCTGCTGGACGTTCGCGTGCTCCTCGGGAGCCAGCTCGTACAGGTCCTTGTCGATCGGCTCGGCGGGCTCGATCTTGTTCTTGATGCCGTCGAGGCCGGCCATCAGCAGCGCGGAGAAGGCCAGGTACGGGTTGGACGACGGGTCCGGGGCGCGGAACTCGACGCGCTTGGCCTTCGGGTTGGAGCCCGTGATCGGGATGCGCATCGCGGCCGAGCGGTTGCGCTGCGAGTACACCATGTTGACCGGGGCCTCGAAGCCGGGGACCAGGCGGTGGTAGGAGTTCACCGTCGGGTTGGTGAAGGCGAGGAGCGAGGGGGCGTGCTTGAGGATGCCGCCGATGTAGTAGCGGGCCATGTCCGACAGGCCCGCGTAGCCCTGCTCGTCGTAGAACAGCGGGTCGCCGCCGGCCCACAGGGACTGGTGGACGTGCATGCCCGAACCGTTGTCGCCGAAGATCGGCTTCGGCATGAAGGTCGCGGTCTTGCCGTTGCGCCAGGCGACGTTCTTCACGATGTACTTGAAGAGCATCAGGTCGTCGGCCGCGGCGAGCAGCGTGTTGAACTTGTAGTTGATCTCGGCCTGGCCGGCGGTGCCGACCTCGTGGTGCTGGCGCTCGATCTGGAGGCCGCTGTTCTCCAGCTCCAGGGACATCTCGGCACGCAGATCGGCGAAGTGGTCGACCGGCGGGACCGGGAAGTAGCCGCCCTTGTAGCGGACCTTGTAACCGCGGTTGTTCTCGACCGCACCGGTGTTCCAGGCGCCGGCCTCGGAGTCGATGTGGTAGAAGCTCTCGTTCGCCGACGTCTGGAAGCGGACGTTGTCGAAGACGTAGAACTCGGCCTCGGGGCCGAAGTACGCGGTGTCGGCGATGCCGGTGGAGGCGAGGTAGGCCTCGGCCTTCTTGGCCACGTTCCGCGGGTCACGGCTGTACTGCTCGCCGGTGATCGGGTCGTGGATGAAGAAGTTGATGTTGACGGTCTTGTCGCGCCGGAAGGGGTCGACACGGGCGGTCGACAGGTCCGCGCGCAGCGCCATGTCGGACTCGTGGATGGCCTGGAAGCCGCGGATCGACGAGCCGTCGAAGGCAAGCTCGTCGGCCGGGTCGAAGGTCGCCGCCGGGACGGTGACGTGCTGCATCACACCGGGCAGGTCACAGAACCGGACATCGATGAACTTGACGTCATTGTCGGCGATGTACTTCTTCGCGTCGTCGGCGTTCTGGAACATCCAACTCCTCCTACTCCCGGCCCGGGAGGGACGGGGTTGTAGCTCGTGGTGCGGCCAGTGCGGTGGCACACGCTGGACCCGACCATAGGCAGACCGGATTTCTCAAGCATGACCCATTTGTTTCGCAGAAGTTAACCGAGCCGGGTGTGACCGGCACCTCGTGGCCGGTTAAGGGCCCGTCTCCCGGCTGCTCCGGGGGCCTGTAGCGGGCCCCGCCCGGCAGCCCGTCCGGGCGGGCGCAGTACCGTGTTCGGGTGGACAACAGGCAAGCAATCGGATCGTGGCTCTCCGGGCCGCGCGCGGCCGCCGAGGAGATGGGGGCCGACTTCGGCTACCGGGGCAAGCGACTCGGCCTGCCCGAGAACGGCCCGGGTTCGGTGGCGCCGCTCGGCCGGCGCTTCGGCGCGATCTTCATCGACTGGGCCCTGTGCCTGCTGATCGCATACGGGCTGTTCGCTCCCGGTGACCAGCAGGCGGCCGGCAACTGGGCAGTGGGCATCTTCCTCGTACTGAGCGTGCTCACCGTCGGGACCATCGGCTGTACGCCGGGCAAGCGAGTCCTGGGCATCAGGGTCGTCGCCGAGAGCGGTGGCCGGCTGACGCTCGGGCGGGTGGTCGTCCGGAGCGTGCTGCTGTGCCTGGTGATCCCGGCCCTGGTCTGGGACCGCGACGGCCGCGGCCTGCACGACCGGCTGGCCCGCGCCGTTCAGGTCCGTATCTGAGGCGGAGCGGCACAGGCGGGGCACGGCAGCCGTACAAGCGGCGGACGGCGGACGGCGGACGGCGGACGGCATGCGAAGAGGC
>NZ_ML123045.1:832076-885403 GCF_003846175.1 Streptomyces sp. ADI95-17
ACCGGATCGGTTCGCACCCCGCCTCTTCGCATGTCAGCCGGCGTCAGCGCATCTTTCCGCCGCGCGGCATCCGCATGCCCTTCGGCATGGGGCCCTTGGGCAGCGGCATGTTGCTCATCAGGTCACCCATCGCGCGCAGCCGGTCGTTGGCGGCCGTCACCTGCGGGCCGGTGAGCACTCGCGGCAGCTTCAGCATCTTGGTGCGCACCTTCTTCAGCGGCACCTGGCCCTCGTCGTTGCCGACGATGATGTCGTGCACCGGTACGTCCACCAGGATGCGCGCCATCTTCTTCTTCTCGGCCGCGAGCAGCAGCTTCACGCGGTTCGCGTTGCCCTCGCCGACCAGCACGATGCCCGCCTTGCCCACGGCGCGGTGGACGACGTCCTGGCTGCGGTTCATCGCGACCGCGGGTGTCGTCGTCCAGCCACGGCCCACACGGTCCAGCACCGCCGCCGCGGCGCCGGGCTGCCCCTCCATCTGCCCGAAGGCGGCACGCTCGGCACGCCGTCCGAAGACGATCGCCATCGCGAGGAGGGCCAGTACGAAGCCCAGGATGCCCAGGTAGACCGGGTGGTCGATCAGGAAGCCGACCCCGAGGAGGACACCGAAGGTGACAATTCCCACGCCCGCGACGACAAGACCGACCTTCGGGTCGGACCGCTTGGCCATCTTGTAGGTCAGGGCGATCTGCTTGAGCCGCCCCGCGTTCTCGGCGCTGTCCGCGCCTTCAGTTTTTGCCTTCCTCGCCATGTACGGAAGTTTACGTGGCCTAGGAACGGTGGTCGGCCGCGGCCTCCAGTACGTACTCGGCCTCCACCCGGTCCTTGGCCCGGCGACGGTCCTCCAGGACGGCGTTCCAGGCATTGCGGCGGGCGGTGCGCTGGCCGCTGCCCAGGAACAGCGACTCGACGGCGCGGAGGGCATCGGTGACGGAAGGGATGGCGGTGGCGCGTACCGGCACGGCCTGCATCGTGGAAATCTCCTCGGAGCGGATGTGCGGACTGAGTTGCGTGGACTCAGCTGCCCGGACCGAACTGCCCGGGACTGCGTTGCGCGAAGTGGGTGGCGGACGCTGGGGGCGGGGCGCGGGAGCGGCAGCGGCCCGGACGGCTGCTGCCGGCCACCGCGTCTTGTGCACCCAGCGTCACTGCTCGGTGTTACCAGCGCATGACCGGTCGGTCAAACACCAATGAAACCTTGATACGGGCGCCGCGCACGCCGACGCGGCCCATACGCGTCCCCGACCTGCGGGGAGCGTACGGGCCGCGTCGGAACAGCGGTTACCTGTCGGTAGCTTCTTGTGCTCGGATTCACACGGTGGGCGCCGCGGCGACCGCGCCGCGGCGCTCGATCGCCTGCTGGAAAAGACGGCCCGCGCGGTACGAGGAACGGACCAGCGGCCCGGACATCACACCGGAGTAGCCGATCTCGTCGGCCTCGTCCTTCAGCTCCACGAACTCCTGCGGCTTCACCCAGCGCTCGACCGGGTGGTGGCGCACGGACGGCCGCAGGTACTGCGTGATCGTGATGAGCTCGCAACCCGCGTCGTACAGGTCCTGGAGCGCCTCGCTGACCTCTTCACGGGTCTCGCCCATGCCGAGGATCAGGTTGGACTTGGTCACCAGACCGGCCTCGCGGGCCTTCGTGATGACCTCCAGGGAGCGCTCGTAACGGAACCCGGGGCGGATCCGCTTGAAGATCCGCGGCACCGTCTCGACGTTGTGCGCGAGCACCTCGGGGCGCGAGGAGAAGACCTCGGCGAGCTGCTCGGGCACCGCGTTGAAGTCGGGGATCAGCAGCTCGACCTTGGTGCGGCCGGCCTCCCGCTCCGCCGTCAGCGCGTGGATCTGGCGCACGGTCTCCGCGTACAGCCAGGCACCGCCGTCCTCCAGGTCGTCGCGGGCGACGCCGGTGATGGTGGCGTAGTTCAGGTCCATCGTGACGACGGACTCGCCGACCCTGCGGGGCTCGTCCCGGTCCAGCGCCTGCGGCTTGCCCGTGTCGATCTGGCAGAAGTCGCAGCGCCGGGTGCACTGGTCACCCCCGATGAGGAAGGTGGCCTCGCGGTCCTCCCAGCACTCGAAGATGTTGGGGCAGCCGGCCTCCTGGCACACCGTGTGCAGACCCTCGCTCTTCACGAGTTTCTGCAGCTGGTTGTACTCGGGGCCCATCTTCGCCCGGGTTTTGATCCACTCGGGCTTGCGCTCGATGGGGGTCTGGCTGTTCCGGACCTCAAGGCGCAGCATCTTGCGCCCGTCGGGTGCGACAGCGGACACTCCGGCACTCCCCTTTGCTTTCACTGCATTGGATTCTTCGGCGAACACCAGGGTACGCCCGTGGTTCAAACGGCTTTACGTCTGGCCAACCTGTGGCCGGCAGGGCCTATTCCCCGCCGGGTGATCCGTACGTCACGCCGTGGCCACGGCATCGGCCGGGCGCTCGACGGTGCGCGGGGCGAGCTCGGCGTTCTCCAGGACGTCCCGGAGGTGCCTCTCGACGACCGGGAGCACGTCCGCGATGGTGATGTCGCGGCCCAGCTCGTACGCCAGCGAGGTGACGCCCGCGTCCCGGATGCCGCACGGCACGATCCGGTCGAACCAGGTGTTGTCCGGGTTCACGTTGAAGGAGAAGCCGTGCATGGTCACGCCTTTGGCGACCCGGATCCCGATCGCCGCCAGCTTGCGGTCCTCGCGGCGCTGGCCGGCGTTGGACGGGGCGTACTCCGGGCCGTTCAGCCGGGCGTCGAACTCCTCGTCGTGCAGCCGCGGGTCGAAGTCGAGGGAGAGTCCACCGATCGCCGGGCGGTCCTCGACCGGATCGCCGAGCACCCAGACGCCGCTGCGGCCCTCGACCCGGGTGGTCTCCACGCCGAACTCGGCGGCGGTACGGATCAGCGCGTCCTCCAGCCGGCGGACGTGCGCGACGACGTCCACCGGGCGGGGCAGCTTCTGGATCGGGTAGCCGACCAGCTGGCCGGGGCCGTGCCAGGTGATCTTGCCGCCGCGGTCCACGTCGATGACGGGGGTGCCGTCCAGCGGCCGTTCGCTGTCGGTCGTGCGCCGGCCGGCCGTGTAGACCGGCGGGTGCTCCAGCAGCAGACAGGTGTCGGGGACGGTGTCCTCGAACCTGGCCGCGTGCACCTCGCGCTGCTTCTGCCAGGCCTCCTGGTAGTCGACGGCTTCCTCGCCGAATCCCAGCCGGACGAACCGAAGCTCAGCCACGACAGATGCCTCCCTACTCGCGGTGCCGGGAGCCGGGGGTGCCCGGAGCCACGTCACCATGCACTGAAATCACGCCCCGAGCCACTGTACGACCGGCCCTCGGGCGGTGGCCCGGCAGGTCTTCCCGTCAGCGCCGACCTCAATCCTCACACGATCGGATGAAAGTGAAGCGAAGGTGGCTGTGACTGCTGCGGAGGCCGCTAAATTCACGCCGTTCCATAAGGGCTGCCCGCCCGGCCCCGAAGGCAGGAGACCGTACAGCTGATGTCGGATCGACCTCCGCAGCGCACCCCCAACCGCCGACTCGCCTCGCTCATCACCGAGGCCGGTTTCTCCAACGCCGGCCTCGCCCGCAGGGTGGACCAGCTCGGCCTGGAGCACGGCCTCGACCTGCGGTACGACAAGACCTCCGTGACCCGCTGGCTGCGCGGCCAGCAGCCCCGGGGAACCACTCCCGCGCTGATCGCCGAGGTCTTCACCCGGCGGCTCGGGCGCCGCCTCTCCGCACAGGACCTGGGCCTCGACGCATGCGCCCCGGTCTACGCGGGCCTGGAGTTCGCGGCCACGCCCGCGGAGGCGGTCGACATCGTCAGCGGGCTGTGGCGGAAGGACTCGGGCAGCCATGCGGAGCTGCGCAAGATCGCCTTCACCCCGGCCGGGCTCGTCGTCCCCAGCAGGGACTGGCTGATCGGCCGGGCCGACGAGTGGGTGGGCCGGGGCAGCGAGCCCGTGACCCGGACGCACGGCGGGACCGGCGGGACAGGCGGGGACCACGGGACCGGCGGGACCGGAAGGTCCGCCGGGGCCGGTGGGGCGGTGGGGGCCGCCGAGAACGGTGGTGCCGCGCGGCCCGGTGCTCCCGGGGCAGCGCGCGGCGGCCCGTACGGGGCGCACGGCGGAGCCGGGGTGAACGGCGCGGGCGCCCGGGCCGTTGTCCGCGGGCCCGCGCCCTCCAGGCCGTCCGGACCCTCCGCACCACCGGGATCCCCCATCGCTCCGACGGCTCCGGCCCCGCCGGGAGCGGGGCTGCCGGGCGCCCCCGGCGTCCCGCGGCAACGGCAGTCCGAACGCGCCCCCGGCCAGCGGGTCAGCGGCGGCGACGTCGCGGCCCTGCGCTCGGTCGGCGAGCTCTTCCGCACCCTCGACAACGCCTACGGCGGCGGCCACGCCCGCCAGGCGCTCGTCCGGTACCTGGAGCACGAGACGGAACCCATGCTCCGCGGCACCTACGGGGAGGCCACCGGACGCCGGCTCTTCTCCGCCGCCGCCGACCTGACCCGGCTGGCGGGCTGGACCTCGTACGACATCGCGGCCCACGGCCTGGCCCAGCGCTACTTCGTCCAGGCGCTGCGGCTGGCCCAGGCCGCCGGGGACCGCGCGTACGGCAGCTACGTCCTGATCACGATGAGCCGGCAGGCGGTCTACCTCGGCCACGGCAGGGAGGCCGTACAGCTGGCCCGGGTGGCCCAGCAGGGCATCGGCTCCTCCGCGCCGCCCGTCGTCCAGGCCCTGCTGCACGCCGTCGAGGCGCGCGGCCACGGCGTGCTCGGCGAGGCCAGGCCCTGCACCACCTCGCTGGCGCGGGCGGAACACGCGCTGGAGATCGCCCGCCCGGGTGACGAGGTGCCGCACTGGGCGCGTTACTTCGACGAGGCCCAGCTCGCCGACGAGTTCGGACACTGCCACCGGGACCTCCAGCAGTACCGGGCCGCGGCGCAGCACGCGGAGCGCTCCCTCCAGCTGCGCTCCCCGGCGTACGCCCGCAGCCGGCTGTTCTGCCGGGTGGTGCTGGCCTCCGCCCGGCTCGGGCTCGGCGAGCTCGACCAGGCGTGCGCGCTCGGCGTCGAGGCCGCCCAGCAGGCCGCGGAGATGCGGTCGGTGCGGGCGGCGGAGTACGTACGGGACTTCGAGCGGCGCCTGGAGCCGTACCGGGACGCCGCCGCGGTGCGCGGCTACCGCGAGCGGGTCGCCACGCTGGGCTGAGCCCGGGGCGGCCACCGGCGCGCCCCGGACATCGCGCACCAGCCCCCCCGGAGCCACGACCGCGCCCCGGACGGCTCTTATGCCGCCTCGGGCAGCGTCGTTCCGGTCCCCGGCCGTACCCCCAGGTCGGTGAGGATCGCCTCGGCCGCGCGGCGGCCCGAGAACAGGGCGCCCTGGACCGTGCTCGTGTCGCGGTGGTCACCGCACACGTACAGGCCGGCCAGCAGCCGCACCGGACGGCGCGGATCGTGCGGGGCCGGCATCGCGGGGACCGCCTCCGGGTCGTGGTGGGCGGCCAGCAGCTCCCAGTCGTCCGTGGACGTGCCGTACATGGCGGCCAGCTGGGCGCGGACCGTGCCGTCCAGGTCGGGCGGCGGGGTGCCGAGCACCGTGGAGCTGATCAGCGTACGGCCCCGGGGAGCGCGCGAGGGGTCGACCGCGCTCATCACCGCGGTGTGCGCGACCGGGCCCGAACGGTCGGCGTCCAGCAGCAGGGCGGCGCCGGTCGGCGGGGCGGCGGGGGCGGTGTGGTGAACGACCGTCACGGGATGGAAGGGCGGCACGCGCAGACCGGGCAGCAGTTCGGCGGCGGCGCCCGCACCGGTCGCCAACAGCAGGGAACGGCAGCCCAGTTCGCCGTGCTCCTTGGTGCGGACCGAAGTGATGTCGGCGGCCGTGACATGCACCCCGGTGCGTACGGTGCCGGGCGGCAGCGTCGCCGCGAGGAGTTCGGGCAGCGTCGCCGCGCCGCCCTCGGGCACGCACAGCCTGCCGCGGGCGTAGCCCCGCAGCGCCAGATCGGCGCACCGGCTGGAGGTGCTGAGCCCGGGGTCGCTGAGCAGCGCGGTGAGCAGCGGGCGCAGGAAGCCGTTGACCGTACGGGAGGGCAGGCCGCGGTGGGACAGGCCGGCGAGCGCGGTCTGTTCGGGCCGCGCCAGGATGCGGGCGGACGGGGTGGCGGCGAGCCGGGACAGGGTGGCGCCCAGCCGGGCCTGGTCGATGGGCCCGCCCATCGGTGGACGGGGGGCGCTTGCCAGGGCGCGCGCTGCCTTGAGCGCGCCCCGCGCGCCCCGCACATCGCCGGTCCGGTACTGACGGCCCTCGCTGTGCACGAGGACCCCCGGGGCGAAGTTGCGCAGTACCAGCCCTTCGAGGCCCGGCGTCGTGTGCAGGGCCGGGTAGGAGGTGCTGAGCAGTGGGCCGAGGTGGTCGAGCCGGAAGCCGTCCAGCTCGGTGGTGGTCATCCGGCCGCCGACCCGGGGGCCGGCCTCCAGGACGCTGACGCTTACCCCTGCACTGATCAGTCGGTGGGCGGCTGACAGGCCGGCGATCCCGGCCCCGATGATGACGACGTCCGCGTGGTGTGCCTTGCTGAGCACGTGCCCCTCCCCGAGTCGGCGCAACTGGTGGGAGGCTCTTGCCCCCAACAGACCCCCGGAATGCCCGAGTTCGCAAGGAGGGTAGGAAGGCGGCCGGCAAAGGCGCAGTCGCGCGCACCAGGGGCACCGTTGCACGGGGTCGCATGTCCGTCCGAATGCGCGCAGGGCGCGTCGGCGGGTGGTGTCCGGGGCCGGGACCGGCGGGTGCCGGTGCCTTCGCGGAGCGCGTCGGCGGCGCGCTCAGCGCAGGGCCGCGCGGATCGCCGCGTCGATCCCCGGGAAGGCGAACACGAAGCCCGAGTTCAGTAGTTGGCCCGGCAACACCCGCTGGCTGGCCAGTACGTCCTGCGCGAAGTCACCGAGGGCGAGCCGCAACGCCGGGGCCGGGGCGGTGAGGAGCGTGGGGCGGTGCAGCACCCGCCCCATCGCCGCCGTCACCTCGCTGTTGGTGACCGGGTCGGGACCGGTCAGATTCACCGGGCCCGACAGGGACTCCGTGTCCAGGATGTGGCGCAGCGCGGCGACCTCGTCGTGCAGCGCGATGAAGCTCCAGTACTGCCGCCCGTTGCCCAGCCGGCCGCCGAGCCCCGCCCGGAACAACGGGAAGAGCCGGCCCCAGGCCCCGCCCTCGCGGCCGACGACCAGACCGGTGCGCGCGTGCACCGTCCGTACGCCCGCCTCCTGGGCGGCTGCCGTGGCCGCCTCCCACTCCACGCAGACGGACGGCAGGAAACCCTCGCCGGCCGGGGCGCTCTCGTCGACGGCGCGGTCCCCGGTGTCGCCGTAGTAGCCGATCGCGGACCCGGACAGCAGCACCTTCGGCGGTACGTCCAGCGAGGCGACGGCCTCGGCGATCGCCGCGGTCCCGAGCACCCGGCTGTCCCGGATCTCCCGCTTGTACGCGGCGGTCCAGCGGTGGTCGCCGACCCCGGCACCGGCGAGATGGACGACGGCGTCGCAGCCCACCAGACCCGCCACGTCGACGTACCCCCGCCCCGGGTCCCACTCCACCTCGTCGCCGGACCGGGCAGGGCGCCGTACCAGGCGCACCACCTCGTGCCCGTCGGCGCGCAGCGAGCGCACCAGCGCCGCTCCGATGAGTCCGGATGCTCCGGTGACAGCGATACGGGAGTGCGGCATGGGTCCATCCTGCCCCAGCGGCCCCGCCGAGCCCGTCTGCCGGGCCCGGCGGGTGCTCGTGTCATCGGGGAGTGCGAGGGCTCCTGTCATCGGGGAGTGCGGGGGCTCCTGTCATCGGGGGAGCAACGGGTGGCGAAACCGGGCTGACCGGGCGAGGGGCGCCATGGCACAGTGGCGCGCATGTCCGAGACGCGCACCCGCCCGATCCACGTCCGTCCCGCCGTCCTCGCCGACGAGGCCGCGCTCGGTGAACTCGACCGCGCCACCTGGTCGACGCTGCACGCCGTGACGCCCAGGCCGCAGCCGCCGTACAACCCGTTCTTCGACGAACGCCACCGGCCCGAGGACTTCCTGGTGGCCGAGGCGGGGGAGGACGGGGGTGAGCCGCGCCCGGCCGGGTACCTCAGGCTGGTCCCGCCGACCCCGTTGGCCTGCAACACCCATGTCCGGCAGATACAGGGCCTCGCCGTGGCCGACTGGGCGCGTGGCCGCGGTGTCGCCAGGACCCTGCTGCGGGCCGCCTTCGAGGCGGCGCGCGGCGACGGGGCGAACCGGATGACGCTGCGGGTCCTCGGCCACAATGCGCCCGCGCGCGCCCTGTACGAGTCGGAGGGGTTCGTCGTCGAGGGAGTGCTTCCCGGTGAGTTCTTCCTGCACGGGCGTTACGTCGACGACGTGATGATGGGCCGCTCGCTCACCCCGTGACACTTCGGCCTACGGCTTGAACAGCCGCATGCCGCCCATGAGTTCGTGCAGGCAGCGCACCGCCAGTTCGGCGGGTGAGCCGGGCCCGGTCGTCGGCGCGTCCGTCTGCGCCCAGGACTCCAGCGCGACCCGGACCGCGTCCGTGGCGGCGGCCGCGGCGAGCCGGACCTCCAGCGGGTCCGCCCCGTCGCCCGCCAGCCGGGCCAGCACCGGCAGCAGCCGCTCCTCCGAATCCTGATTGACCCGGTACCAGACGGCGCGCAGCGCCGGGTCCTGCGCCGCCGCCCGCAGCAGCCCGCGCGTCCAGCCGAGCTGCTCCGCGGCGTCCGCGCCCGGTACCCGGAGCGCCTCGGTGACCGCCCGCTCCAGGATCCCGGCGAGCGGCTCCCCGGGCTCGGCCGCCTCCAGCAGGGCCCGCCAGCGCTCGCCGCCGCCGGAGAGCAGCGGGCCCACCGCGTCCTGCTTGGAGCGGAAGTAGCGGTAGAAGGTGCGCAGCGCCACGCCCGCCCGGCCGGCGATGTCCTCCGCCGTGGTGCCGTCGGGCCCGTGCTCGGCGAAGAGCGCGGCCGCGGCGCGCGCGATCTCCAGCTGGGTCGCGGCCTTCCGGCGCTCGGTGAGGGACGGCTGACTCGGCTCGGTGCTCATTCCCAGGAGATTACCCCGGCAGGGCAGAAGTGTGCGTGAAATGCCATCGTGGCAAAACGTGCCACATAGGCGTACGGTGGACATAGATCGGGACGTCATCGGGGCGCCGCCGAGCCGCTTCGTGACAGCAGTCACCGGGATCGGAAGAGAGACAGACATGAACCGCTACGAAGGCCGCCGCGTACTCATCACCGGAGGTGGCTCCGGCATCGGACAGGCCACCGTCCACCGCGTCCTCGCCGAGGGCGGCCTCGTCGTCGCGGCCGACGTCAACGAGGCCGGGCTGAAGGCCACGTACGAGACGGCCGTGGCGAACGGTGGGGCGGAGCGCCTCACCACCCTCGTCCTGGACATCTCGGACGAGGCCGCTGTCCGGGCCGGCGTCGCCTCCGCCGTGGAGACCCTCGGCGGGCTCGACGTACTGGTCAACGCGGCCGGGATCCTGCGCTCCGAGCACACCCACAGGACGACGCTGGAGTTCTTCAACAAGATCCTCGCGGTCAACCTCACGGGTACGTTCCTGATGATCCGCGAGGCGCTCCCGGCCCTGCTGGCGGGCGACGAGCCGGCCGTCGTGAACTTCTCCTCCACCTCGGCGAGCTTCGCGCACCCCTACATGTCGGCGTACGCGGCGAGCAAGGGCGGCATCCAGTCGATGACGCACGCGCTGGCCAGCGAGTACAGCAAGCAGGGGCTGCGGTTCGTCGCCGTCGCGCCCGGCTCGATCTCCTCCGACATGACCAGCGGCAACGGCCCGGGCCTGCCCGCCGACGCCGACATGTCGCTCTTCGCGAAGCTGTCCCCGGCGCTCGGCGCGGGCTTCGCCAGCCCGGACACCGTCGCGGGCGTCGTCGCGATGCTCGGCTCCCGGGACGGGGCCTTCATCACCGGTACGGAGATCCGGATCGACGGCGGCACCCACTTCTGAGGCGGGGGCGCGCCCGCGCCCCTCAGCCGGGCCCGAACCGCTCCCAGAGCGAGGGGAAGCGCTCCGCCAGGACCGCGTCGTCCTCGAAGCTCACGGGGGTCCCCTCGGGCTCGGCGGCCTGGGGCGGCAGGCCGAGGTCCGGGGCGACCACGCCGGTGAGCTGCTCGTACGCCTCGTCGGCCGCATAGCCGAGATCCTCGCCGTCCCCGTCGATCTCCTCGTCGAAGTCGTCGAGCAGACCGGCCAGGCCGTCCGGGTCGTGCAGAGCCCCCTCGAAGACCTCCCGGCCCTGGCCGATCAGCCAGCAGCGGAAGAAGTCGAAGGCGTCGTCGCTCGCACCGCCGAGCAGCACGGCGGCGGCGCCCCACAGGTCCCAGCGGTAGGCGCGGTTGAAACGGGCCTCGAAGTGCCGGGCGAAGTCCAGCACCGCATCGGGATCGAGCCGCACCAGCCGTTCGACCAGCAGGTCGGCCTGGTCCTCGGGGTCGCCCTCGGCGGCCGCGCGGGTGCTGTCGATGATCTCCCAGAACTCCGTCTCGTCCATCACGGGTCAAGCATCGGCCCTGACGGCGGGCCACGCACGCGGACGCGGGAAGAACCGGCCCTCAGCGATAGAGCTCGCGCAGGCGTTCGGCGGCCGCGGCGAAACGCTCCCGCAGCGCGGCCGGCTCCAGCACCTCCGACTCCGGCCCCAGCCCCAGCAGTTGGCTGTAGGCGACCTCCAACGACTCGACCCGCAGGGCGAGCGTGAGCCACCCCTCGGCATCGGGCGGGCCGGCCGCCTCCAGGGCATCCCGGACCGCCGAACGGTCCATGGTGTACGGCAGTCGGCGTACACCCTCCGGCGACACCCGCACCGTCACCCCGTCCCGCAGGATCGACCGGGCGAACTGGGCGGCCCGCTCGTCCCAGAAACCCGGCAGATCGAATCCCTCGTCGCGCTCGAACCGTTCCCCGGACACCGTCACCGACGAGAACCGGTCGATCCGGTACACCCGGAAGTCGTCCCCCACCCGGGCACAGACGTACCAGACCCCGGCCTTCAGGACGAGCCCGTACGGTGCCAGCTCCCGCTCCACCTCGTCGCCCGCGCTGCCGCGGCGGTAGCGGGCACGGACGATCCGGTCGCCCCAGACGGCTTCGGCGACGGCCGGCAGCAGCTCGGGGGTGACCGGTTCCTGGTACCAGCCGGGGGCGTCCAGGTGGAAGCGCCGGGCGGCACTGTCGGAGGCGTCCCGCAGCGAGGGCAGCAGGGCCGCCGACACCTTGAGCCGGGCGGCGGACCCGGCGTCCTCCAGGCCCATCTCGCGCAGCGCGGACGGCAGTCCGGAGAGGAAGAGCGCCTCGGCCTCGGTCCGGGCCAGGCCGGTCAGGTGGGTGCGGTAGCCGCCGACGAGCCGGTAGCCCCCGGCCCGGCCCCGGTCCGCGTACACCGGGACACCCGCCTCGGAGAGCGCCTGCGCGTCCCGGGTCACGGTCCGTTCGGACACCTCCAGCTCACGGGCGAGCTCGGCGGCGGTCATGGCGGGGCGGGACTGCAGGAGCAGCACCATTCTGATCAGACGGGCAGCGCGCATCCGGCCATTGTGGCCGCAGAACACGCAAGGCGGCCGGGCACGTGCCCGGCCGCCGTCACATCACAGCCCGTACCGCTCCCGGGCCGTCACAGCCCGTACCGCTCCCGGGCCTCCTTGACCGCGGACGCGGTCACCTCGCCGCGACGGGCCAGCTGGGCCAGCGCCGCGACCACGATCGACCGCGCGTCGACACCGAAGTGGCGGCGGGCGGCGTCGCGGGTGTCGGAGAGACCGAAGCCGTCCGTGCCGAGCGAGGTCCAGTCCTGCTCCACCCACTGGCTGATCTGGTCCGGGACCTGACGCATCCAGTCGCTGACCGCGACGACCGGGCCCGGTGCGCCCTCCAGCGCCTGGGTCACGTACGGCACCCGCTGCTCACCGCGGAGCAGCGCCTCGTCGCACTCCAGCGCCTCGCGGCGCAGCTCGCCCCAGGAGGTGGCGGACCAGACGTCGGCCGTGACACCCCAGTCCGCGGCCAGCAGCTCCTGCGCCTCAAGCGCCCAGTGGATCGCCGTGCCGGAGGCCAGCAGCTGGGCCCGCGGGGCGTCCGCCGAGGCGGGCGTGCCCTCCTTGAAGCGGTACAGGCCCTTGACGATGCCCTCCTCGACGCCTTCCGGCATCGCGGGCTGCGGCTTCGGCTCGTTGTAGACCGTCAGGTAGTAGAAGACGTTCTCGGCCTCGGGGCCGTACATCCGCCGCAGACCGTCCTTGACGATCACCGCGATCTCGTACGCGAACGCCGGGTCGTAGTTGAGCGACGCCGGGTTGGTGGCGGCGATCAGCTGCGAGTGGCCGTCCGCGTGCTGGAGACCCTCACCGGTCAGCGTCGTACGGCCCGCCGTGGCGCCGACGATGAAGCCCTTGCCGAGCTGGTCGGCGAGCTGCCACATCTGGTCGCCGGTCCGCTGCCAGCCGAACATCGAGTAGAAGATGTAGAAGGGGATCATCGTCTCGCCGTGCGTCGCGTACGACGTCGACGCGGCGATGAAGTCCGCCATGGCCCCGGCCTCGGTGATCCCCTCGTTGAGGATCTGGCCGTCCTTGGCCTCCTTGTAGTACATCAGCTGGTCGCGGTCGACCGGCTCGTACGTCTGGCCCAGCGGCGAGTAGATGCCGGCCGACGGGAACAGCGACTCCATACCGAAGGTACGGGCCTCGTCCGGGACGATCGGAACCCAGCGCCGGCCGGTCTCCTTGTCCCGCATCAGGTCCTTGACCAGGCGCACGAAGGCCATGGTCGTGGCCATCTCCTGCTTGCCGGAGCCCTTCTTCAGCGCGGCGAACGCCCGCTCCTCGGGCTGCGGCAGCGCCGCGGCGTGCACCCGGCGGGCCGGGGCGGGACCGCCGAGGGCGGCCCGGCGCTCCTGGAGGTAGCGGACCTCGGGGGAGTCGGCGCCCGGGTGGCCGTAGGGCACCAGGCCGTCGGCGAAGGCGCTGTCCGGGATCGGCAGTCCGAGCAGCTCGCGCATGTCCTTGAACTCGTCCACCGAGAGCTTCTTCATCTGGTGGTTGGCGTTCTTGGACTCGAAGCCCTTGCCGAGCGTGAAGCCCTTCACCGTCTGGGCGAGGATCACGGTCGGCGCGCCCTTGTGCGCCAGGGCCGCCCGGTAGGCCGCGTACACCTTGCGGGCCTCGTGGCCGCCGCGCGAGGTGTAGAAGCACTCGGCGATCTTCGCGTCCGTGAGGAGCTTCGCCAGCTCGGCGAGCGCGGGCTCGGCGCCGAAGAAGTGCTCGCGGATGTAGGCGACGTCGCGGGTGGCGTACGTCTGGAACTGCGCGTCCGGGACCTCCCGGAGCCGGCGGACCAGCGCACCGGTGGTGTCCAGCCGGAACAGCTCGTCCCAGGCGTTGCCCCAGAGCGTCTTGACGACGTTCCAGCCGGCGCCGCGGAACGCGCCCTCCAGCTCCTGGACCACGCGGAAGTTGGCGCGGACCGGGCCGTCGAGGCGCTGCAGGTTGCAGTTGATGACGAAGGTCAGGTTGTCGAGACCCTCACGGGCCGCCAGCGCGAGGGCGGCGGTCGACTCGGGCTCGTCCATCTCGCCGTCGCCCAGGAAGGCCCAGACGTGCGAGTTCGACGTGTCCTTGATGCTGCGGTTGGCCAGGTAGCGGTTGAAGCGCGCCTGGTAGATCGCCGAGAGCGGGCCGAGGCCCATCGACACGGTGGGGAACTCCCACAGCCAGGGCAGCCGCCGCGGGTGCGGGTAGGAGGGCAGTCCGTCGCCGCCCGCCTCCTGGCGGAAGTTGTCGAGCTGCTGCTCGCTCAGCCGGCCGTCGAGGAAGGCGCGGGCGTAGATGCCGGGGGAGGCGTGGCCCTGGATGTAGAGCTGGTCGCCGGAGCCGTCCCCCTCCTTGCCGCGGAAGAAGTGGTTGAAGCCGGTCTCGTACAGCCACGCCGCCGAGGCGAAGGTGGCGATGTGGCCGCCGACGCCGTAGCGCGCGCCGCGGGTGACCATCGCTGCCGCGTTCCAGCGGTTCCAGGCGGTGATCCTGGACTCCATCTCCAGATCGCCGTCGAACTCGGGCTCGGCGGCGGTCGGGATGGAGTTGACGTAATCGGTCTCCAGCAGCTTGGGCAGCGCGAGACCGGCGCCCTCGGCGTGTTCGAGCGAGCGACGCATCAGGTACGCGGCCCGGTGCGGGCCCGCGGCCTTGGTGACGGCATCCAGGGAGGCCGCCCATTCGGCGGTCTCCTCGGGGTCACGGTCCGGGAGCTGGTCGAGCTCGCTCGGAAGCTTTCCTACGGGGTCGGTCATGATCGCCGCCTTCCGGAGTGGAGGGGGGTGGAGAAGGCCCTGACTGGCAGGACAGGGCGATGGGGCCGGTGGGCCCGCGGAATGAACTGTAAGTCGCCGATCGATGATCGATCAAAGGGTGAAGGGCAAAACTTCTCGATATGAAGAAAGTGGCATGGGGTGCCTCGGAATGGGGCACGGAGTGACGGGACTTAACGTGCAAATGGGGCGCTCGCCTGCACGGGAGAGCACCCCTTGTGACAGATGTGTACGGCGCTCAGGCGCGTGGCGCGCAGCCGAGCACATGGGCCTTGGCCAGGACCCCGATGTCCGGGTCCTTGCGCAGGAACGCCTCGATGAGCGCCTCGTGCTCCTCCGCGTACGACTTCTGCACCGTGCCCAGCCACCGGATCGACAGGGCGGTGAAGACCTCGATGCCCAGCCCCTCCCAGGTGTGCAGCAGCACCGCGTTCCCGGCGGCCCGCACCATCTCGCGGTGGAAGCCCACGGTGTGCCGCACCTGCGCCTCGCCGTCGGCCAGCCGGTCCGCCTCGTAGAGCGCCGTCACGTACGGCGTGAGGCGCGAGCAGTCCTCGCCGAGGGCCGGCGCCGCCAGCTCAGCCGCGATCTGCTCCAGACCGGCCCGTACCGGATAGCTCTCCTCCAGGTCGGCGGCGGTGAGATTGCGGACCCGTACGCCCTTGTTGGGCGCCGACTCGATCAGCCGCAGCGTCTCCAGCTCCCGCAGGGCCTCGCGCACGGGCGTCTGGCTGACCTCCAGCTCGGTGGCGATCCGGCGCTCCACGATCCGCTCACCGGGCTTCCAGCGCCCGCTGACGATCCCGTCCACGATGTGCTCGCGGATCTGTTCGCGCAGCGAGTGGACGACGGGCGGGGTCATGAGGGGCTCCTTCGGGGCAAACCGGTGCTTGTCCGCACCATCACGATTGCCGGGGCGACCGGTGGTGTCTAGACAATACGGCGGCGCCCCCGTCCGGAAGTGTTCCGGACGGGGGCGCCGCTGGTGAGGCTGGTTACAGCCGACGGGTTCAGAGGCCGAGCTCGACCTCGAACTCACCGGCCTCCAGGATCGCCTTGACCGAGGTCAGGTAACGGGCGGCGTCCGCGCCGTCCACCAGACGGTGGTCGTAGGAGAGCGACAGGTACGTCATGTCGCGGACACCGATGACGGTGCCCTCCTCGGTCTCGATGACCGCCGGACGCTTGACCGTGGCACCGATGCCCAGGATGGCTGCCTGGTTCGGCGGCACGATGACGGTGTCGAACAGCGCACCGCGCGAGCCGGTGTTGCTGATGGTGAAGGTGGCACCGGACATGTCGTCCGGCGTCAGGCCGCCACCGCGGGCCTTGCCGGCCAGCTCGGCGGTCTTCTTCGAGATGCCGGCGATGTTCAGGTCGCCCGCACCCTTGATGACCGGGGTCATCAGACCCTTCTCGGCGTCCACGGCGATGCCGATGTTCTCCGAGTCGAAGTACGTGATGGTGCCCTCGTCCTCGTTGATCCGGGCGTTGACGACCGGGTGGGCCTTCAGCGCCTGGGCCGCCGCCTTCACGTAGAACGGCATCGGGGACAGCTTGACGCCCTCGCGGGCGGCGAACGCGTCCTTCGCCTTGTTGCGCAGCTTCATCAGCTTGGTGACGTCGACCTCGACGACCGAGGTCAGCTGGGCCTGCGAGTGCAGCGCCTTCATCATGTTCTCGCCGATGACCTTGCGCATGCGGGTCATCTTGACCGTCTGGCCGCGCAGCGGGGACGCCTCCAGCTTCGGCGCCTTCGAGGCGGCCGGAGCAACGGCGGCGGCCGGAGCCGGGGCAGCGGCGGCGGCCCTGGCGGCCTCCGCGGCGGCGACGACGTCCTGCTTGCGGATGCGGCCACCGACGCCGGTGCCCTTGACCGCGCCCAGGTCGACACCGTTCTCGGCGGCGAGCTTGCGGACCAGCGGCGTGACGTACGCGCCGTCGTCACCGGAGGGCGCGGCCGGGGCGGCCGGGGTGACCGGAGCCGGAGCGGCGACCGGAGCAGCGGCCACGGGCGCCGGAGCGGCGGCCGGGGCGGCGGGCACCACCGGGGCCGGGGCCGGAGCGGGGGCGGCCGGAGCGACCGGGGCGGGGGCCGGAGCGGGGGCGGCCGGAGCCGGGGCCGGAGCGGCCACGGGAGCCGGCGCGGCCGGAGCCGGAGCGGCGGCCGGGGCAGCACCCGCGGCACCGATGACGGCGAGCTTGGCGCCGACCTCGGCGGTCTCGTCCTCGGCGACGACGATCTCCAGCAGCACACCGGAAACCGGGGCCGGGATCTCGGTGTCGACCTTGTCCGTGGAGACCTCCAGGAGGGGCTCGTCCTCCGTGACCTCCTCGCCGACCTCCTTCAGCCAGCGGGTGACGGTGCCCTCGGTGACGCTCTCGCCGAGCGCCGGGAGGGTGACGTCGGTACCGGCGGCGCCACCGGCCGGTGCGGCGGCGGGGGCCGGGGCCTCGGCGGCGGGCGCCGGAGCCGCGGCGGGGGCCTCGGCGACCGGGGCCGGGGCCGGGGCGGCCGCGGGCTCGGCGGCCGGAGCCGCGGCGGCCGCGGGCGCACCCGTGCCGTCGTCGATGATGGCCAGCTCGGCGCCGACCTCGACGGTCTCGTCCTCGGCGACCTTGATGGCGGCCAGGATGCCGGCCGCGGGGGCCGGGATCTCGGTGTCGACCTTGTCGGTCGAAACCTCGAGCAACGGCTCGTCGGCCTCGACGCGCTCGCCCTCGGCCTTCAGCCAGCGGGTGACAGTGCCCTCGGTGACGCTCTCGCCGAGCGCCGGAAGGGTTACGGAAACCGACATGGTTTCAGTTGCTCCTTACGAAAGTGCGGAAGTGGTCGGTCGTCGCGCCCGGTCGACTGGATCAGTCGTGGGAGTGCAGAGGCTTGCCGGCCAGGGCCAGGTGGGCCTCGCCCATCGCCTCGTTCTGGGTCGGGTGGGCGTGGATGAGCTGCGCGACCTCGGCGGGCAGCGCCTCCCAGTTGTAGATCAGCTGGGCTTCGCCGACCTGCTCGCCCATACGGTCACCGACCATGTGGACGCCGACCACGGCACCGTCCTTGACCTGGACGAGCTTGATCTCGCCCGCGGTCTTGAGGATCTTGCTCTTGCCGTTGCCCGCGAGGTTGTACTTCAGAGCGACGACCTTGTCCGCGCCGTAGAGCTCCTTGGCCTTGGCCTCGGTGATGCCCACGGAGGCGACCTCGGGGTGGCAGTACGTCACCCGCGGGACACCGTCGTAGTCGATCGGAACGGTCTTCAGACCAGCCAGCCGCTCCGCCACCAGGATGCCCTCGGCGAAGCCGACGTGCGCGAGCTGGAGCGTCGGGACCAGGTCACCCACGGCCGAGACGGTCTCCACGTTGGTCTGCATGTACTCGTCGACCAGGACGTAACCGCGGTCCATCGCGACGCCGGCCTCCTCGTAGCCCAGGCCCTGCGAGACCGGGCCGCGGCCGATGGCGACCAGCAGCACCTCGGCCTCGAAGGTCTTGCCGTCGGCGAGGGTCACACGGACGCCGTCCTGCGTGTACTCGGCGCCCTGGAAGAACGTACCGAGGTTGAACTTGATGCCGCGCTTGCGGAAGGCGCGCTCAAGAAGCTTCGAGCTGTTCTCGTCCTCGACCGGGACGAGGTGCTTCAGGCCCTCGATGATCGTCACGTCGGTACCGAAGGACGTCCACGCCGAGGCGAACTCGACGCCGATGACGCCGCCGCCCAGCACGATCGCGGACTTCGGGACGCGGTCCAGCTTGAGCGCGTGGTCCGACGAGATGATGCGGTTGCCGTCGATCTCCAGGCCCGGCAGCGACTTCGGCACGGAGCCGGTCGCGAGCAGCACGTGGCGGCCCTGGACGCGCTGGCCGTTCACATCCACCGAGGTGGGGGAGGAGAGCCGTCCCTCACCCTCGATGTAGGTGACCTTGCGCGAGGCGATGAGACCCTGCAGACCCTTGTACAGGCCCGAGATCACGTCGTCCTTGTACTTGTGGACGGCGTCGATGTCGATGCCCTCGAAGGTGGCCTTCACACCGAACTGCTCGGACTCGCGCGCCTGGTCGGCGATCTCACCGGCGTGCAGCAGGGCCTTCGTGGGGATACAACCGTTGTGCAGGCAGGTGCCGCCGACCTTGCCCTTCTCGATCAGAGCGACGTCCAGGCCCAGCTGCGCTCCGCGCAGGGCCGCGGCGTAACCGCCGCTACCACCGCCGAGGATCACTAGGTCGAAAACGGTGCTGGCGTCGTTCGCCACGTCACGTCCTCCATGCATGTGCGCCGTACGCCGGGCCCCGTCGCTGGGGGATGACCGGCCGGTCGGCTGGTGTTCGGCCGCTTTTGTTATTCGGCCCTGTGGTGGGGGCCCTGTCCTGCCGAGAACCCATCTTCGCACTTGTTGACGGTGGGCGGGACGCGGGGCCCGGGTCTGAGACGGATGATCATCCGTCTCAGGGGGTTACCGCTGCGTAGACCCCTACTGATTTCGTCGAGAGCGAAACCCGCCGGATCCGTGCGGCGATGCCATCGGCGTAACACGTACGGCCCCGGGCCTATGCCCGGGGCCGTACGTCACGGTCGAGACCTCAGCCGAGGTCTCCGGCGGCGGTGCGCTCGGCCAGCTTGACCAGCGTGCGGACCGCGGAGCCGGTGCCGCCCTTGGGCGTGTAGCCGTACGGCGCGCCCTCGTGGAAGGCCGGACCGGCGATGTCCAGGTGCGCCCAGGCGATGCCCTCGCCCACGAACTCCTGGAGGAACAGACCGGCCACCAGGCCGCCGCCCATCCGCTCGCCCATGTTGGCGATGTCGGCGGTCGGGGAGTCCATGCCCTTGCGCAGGTCGGCGGGGAGCGGCATCGGCCAGGAGGCCTCGCCGACCTCCTCGGCGATCTCGTGGACGGAGGTACGGAAGGCGTCGTCGTTCGCCATGATGCCGAAGGTGCGGTTGCCCAGCGCCAGCACCATCGCGCCGGTCAGGGTCGCCACGTCGACGATCGCGTCCGGGTTCTCCTCGGAGGCGCGGGTCAGGGCGTCGGCGAGGACGAGCCGGCCCTCGGCGTCCGTGTTGAGGACCTCGACGGTCTTGCCGCTGTACATGCGCAGCACGTCACCGGGGCGGGTGGCGTTGCCCGACGGCATGTTCTCGGCGAGCGCCAGCCAGCCGGTCACGTTGACCTGGAGGCCGAGGCGGGAGGCCGCGACGACGGCGGCGAACACGGCGGCGGCGCCGCTCATGTCGCACTTCATCGTCTCGTTGTGGCCGGCCGGCTTCAGCGAGATGCCGCCCGAGTCGTAGGTGATGCCCTTGCCGACCAGGGCCAGGGTCTTCTCCGCCTTCGGGTGCGTGTAGGCGAGCTTCACCAGACGCGGGCCGTGGGTCGAGCCCTGGCCGACGCCGAGCAGACCGCCGAAGCCGCCCTTGACGAGCGCCTTCTCGTCGAGGACCTGCACCTTGATGCCGTGCTCCTTGCCCGCGGCGGTGGCCACGGCGGCGAAGGACTCGGGGTACAGGTCGTTCGGCGGGGTGTTGATCAGGTCGCGGGCGCGGTTGATCTCCTCGGCCACCGCGGCGGCGCGCTCGGCGGCCGCCTTGAACGCCTTGTCGCGCGGCTTGGCGCCGAGCAGGGCGACCTCGCCGAGCGGCAGCTTCGCGCCGTTGCCGTTCTTCTTGCCCTTGGGGGCGAGCTTGTCCTCGCCGCCCTGGTACGCGGTGAAGGCGTACGCGCCCAGGAGCGCGCCCTCGGCGATCGCCTCGGCGTCCTCGGCGGAGGCGACGGGCAGCGCGAAGCCGGCCTTCTTCGAGCCGGACAGGGCACGGGCGGCCGAACCGGCGGCCCGGCGCAGCGCCTCGGTGTCGTACGCCTCGTCCTTCTGCGGGACCGGGCCGAGCCCGACCGCGATGACGACCGGGACCTTGAGGCCGTCGGGCGCGGGGAGCTTGGTCACCTCGCCCTCGGCACCTGCGGCGCCCAGGGCCTGCAGGACGGTGGCGAGCTTTCCGTCGAACGCCTTGTCCACGGCCTCGGAGCCCGGTGCGAGGACCAGACTCCCAGCCTTGGACCCAGAGCCCTTGGCGACGCCGACGACGAGTGCGTCGGCGCGCAGCGTCGCCGCACCGGCAGTGCTGAGAGTGAGAGCAGTCACGGTGGTGAAATCTCGCTTCCGTTGAGTTCGATGTCGGTCTGTGCTGGCCGAGGGGGTGGCCGACCGTGCCCGGCGCATCGTAGACGCCGCCGCAATGTGCCGGGAATGAGCCTACGCGCGCCCTTGGTGCGGGAACACGGCGGCGGGCCGTCGGTGGCTCGTTGTGGCGCCACGGCCCCGGGCCCGGACGGCCCGGCCGGGGTCCGTGCGGCCGGAAGAGGCGGTGGACATAGGGTCGTTGGAGGTGAAAGGCCCTATGGGGGGAGAACCATGCGCGCCCGTGGGGTCGCAGGCACGACGCGAGGAAGCCGGGCGCTGCCCGTCGCCGTACTGATTCTGCTGGCCCTGCTGGCCGGCTGCACCTCGGCACCGGAACCCGCCGGGAAGGACCACTGGCGGCCGGAACCGGGCACCCGCTGGCAGTGGCAGCTCTCCGGCAGGCTGGATCCGACGGTGGACGTCCCGGTGTACGACATCGACGGCTTTGACCACGGGGCCGCGGCGGTGGGGGATCTGCACCGCCGGGGCCGCAAGGTGATCTGCTACCTCTCCACCGGTGCCTGGGAGGACTTCCGTCCGGACGCCGGGAAGTTCCCCGCCTCGGTGCGCGGCAAGGGCAACGGCTGGGAGGGGGAGCACTGGCTCGACATCCGCCGCACGGACGTCCTGGAGCCGCTGATGGAGCGGCGGATCGAGATGTGCGCCGAGAAGGGGTTCGACGCGGTGGAGCCCGACAACATGGACGGCTACCGCAACCGCACCGGCTTCCCGCTGACCGCCGCCGACCAGTTGCGCTACAACCGGCTCATCGCCCGGCTCGCCCACCGCCACGGGCTCGCCGTCGGCCTGAAGAACGACCTCGGGCAGATCCCGGAGCTGGAGCCGGACTTCGACTTCGCGGTCAACGAGCAGTGCGCGCAGTACGACGAGTGCGAGGAGCTCACCCCGTTCGTGAAGGCGGGCAAGGCCGTCTTCCACGTCGAGTACGAGCTGCCCGTCGCCCGGTTCTGCGCCGATTCGCGACGGCTGGGGCTCAGCTCCCTGCTGAAGAAGTACGAACTCGGCGTGTGGCGCCAGGAGTGCCCGAAGGGCCGCGCGCAGAACGGCTAACCGAACGTCAGGGCCACCAGGGCCGCCGTCGCCGCCGTCTCCGCCAGCGCGCCGAACACGTCGCCGGTCACCCCGCCGAAGCGCCGCACACAGTGCCGCAGCAGGAGCTGGGAGACCCCGAGCGCGGCCACCGCGGCCAGCGCGTGGTGCAGCGCCCCGTACCCGCCGAGCAGCGCACCGGCCCCCGCGCAGCCCGCGACCACCACGGCCCCGACCAGCACCGCGCCCCGCCCGGTGACCGTCCCCGCCACCGCCGCGCCCAGCCCCTCCGGACGGGCCGGCGGCACGCCCCGGCGGGAGGCCAGGGTGAGCGCGAGCCGGGCGGTGACCGCGGCGACGGCCGCCGCCACCGCGCCGTACGCCCAGCCCCGCCCGTACAGCTCGGCCAGCGCGGCGACCTGGGCCAGCAGCACGAACAGCAGGGTGATCACACCGAACGGCCCAATGTCCGACTGCTTCATGATCCGCAGGGCGTCGTCGGCGGGCCTGCCGCTGCCCAGACCGTCGGCGGTGTCCGCGAGACCGTCCAGATGCAGACCCCGGGTCAGCGCGGCGGGCACGGCGGCCGAGGCGACCGCGGCGAGCAGCGGTGCCGAGCCGAGCAGCAGCAACAGGCCGCCGGCCGCCGCCGAGAGCAGCCCCACCACGAGACCGGCGAGCGGCGCGCACAGCATTCCGGCGCGGGCGGCCTCGCGGTCCCAGCGGGTGACGCGGACGGGGAGCACGGTCAGGGTGCCGAAGGCGAAACGGATGCCGTGGCTGTTCAGGGAGGTCACGGCGCGCAGGCTAATCGGTGCGCCCGGCCGATAGATTGCCCGTAACGCTACATATCAGGGCAGAAACGGCTTATCGGGAGTGGGTGGCATGGGTCACTGGTTCGATCAGAACATCGTCGAGCCGGGGAAGCTGCCGCTGCTCCTCGCCCTGGCCGCCTTCGTGCTCACCTTCGCGATCACCCGGCTCATCACCCGGATGATCCGGGCGGGGAAGGGCCCGTTCCGCAACATCACACCCGGCGGTATGCACATCCACCACGTGGTTCCCGGGGTGGTGCTGAGCGTCGTCGGCGGTTTCGGCGCGGTCGCCAGCGGACGGCAGGGCGTCGCCGCGGGGATCTGGGCCGTGGTCTTCGGCATGGGTGCGGGGCTGGTGCTGGACGAGTTCGCCCTGATCCTCCATCTCGACGACGTGTACTGGACCGAGGAGGGCCGCCGGAGCGTGGAGGTGGTGGTCCTCACCGCGGCGCTGGTTCTGCTGGTGCTGGGCGGATTCTCACCGCTCGGCGTGAACGAGCTGAGCAGCGACGAGCAGCAGGACCGGCTCGGCGTGATCCTGACCCTGATCGTCAACTTCTGCTTCGTGCTGATCGCGCTCTTCAAGGGCAAGGCGCGGCTCGCGGTCGTCGGCACGCTGGTCCCGTTCGTCGCGCTGATCGGCGCGGTCCGGCTGGCCCGGCCGACCTCGATGTGGGCCAGGCGCTTCTACCGCAACCGGCACCGGGCCCGCGCCCGGTCGGTGCTGCGCGCCTATCACCACGATGTGCGCTGGGTGGGCCCGCGGCGCAGGTTCGAGGATCTGATCGGCGGCGCACCGGACCGGGTGCCGCTCCCGGGACGCAAGTCCTGATCCCGGGGCCGGTCCCGGCGGGGTGCGCGGACGCACATCAGGAGGACGGCGGCGATCGCCACCAGGTGCTCCTTGCCCGCCAGATTGTTCTTCAGGACCATCTCGGCCACCATCGCCACGATGACCAGCGCCCCGGTGAAACGGGCCCGGTGGACGTAACAGAGGTAGACGGCGAGGCCGACCACCGCCGCGGACGGCCCGGTGTCGGCGATCACGGCGTCCGAGGCCGGCAGCCCGAACGGCCCGTCCGGGCCGAGCGCGACACCGATCCGCGCGTACAGCGTCCCGGCCAGCGTCGCCACGTACGCGATCAGCAGCGTGCGCCACCGGCCCAGGCAGATCTCGGCGGTGCCGAACACCACCAGGATCTGGGCCAGCGCACCCCAGACCGGCAGATCCGGCGCCGGCACGAACAGTGACAACGGCGTACGCAACAGGGAGAGCGGCAGCGGGTCCTCGGCCTTCACCGTCCCGAGGGCGTGCACCACCCCGAGTCCCCACGAGTGCTGCTGCAGCGCGTGGAGCAATGCCGTCAGACAGACCGCGGCGACCGTCATCGGGATCGCCCGCAGCCGGTCGGTGGCGAGCGCCGCGCGTACGGTCGCCGACAGCGAACCCCATTCGCGGCGAGCCGCCCGGCGCAGGGCGCGCACGGGTCTCATCCATCGGCCCCGAGATGCGAGCGGTGCAGCCACTTGGGCAGACCGGGCGCCTCCAGGAACCCTTCGGCGCGGCCCGCCGCGACACCGATGCGCAGCAGGTCCGAGCTCTTCTCGAACAGCATGAAGCGGGGCTCCCAGATCGGCCGGTACTTGGCGTTGGCGCGGTACAGCGACTCGATCTGCCACCAGCGCGAGAAGAAACTGAGCATCGAGCGCCACAGCCTCAGCACCGGTCCGGCGCCGAGCCGCGAACCACGCTCGAAGACGGACCGGAACATCGCGAAGTTCAGCGAGACCTGCGTGATCCCGATCTCCTGGGCGCGTTGGAGGAGCTCGATGACCATGAACTCCATCAGCCCGTTCTCCGCGTCCCGGTCACGGCGCATCAGGTCCAGCGAGAGGCCGTTCGGCCCCCAGGGCACGAAGCTCAGTACCGCGCGCAACTCGCCCGGAACGCCCTCCTCGGTGGGGGCGTTGCGGCATTCGAGCATCACGCACCGGCCGTCGCCCGGATCGCCGAGCCGGCCCAGCGCCATCGAGAAGCCGCGTTCGGTCGCCCCGTCGCGCCAGTCGTCGGCGCGCCGCACCAGTTCGGCCATCTCCGCCCCGGGGATGTCCGCGTGGCGGCGGACGGTCACTTCGTACCCGGCGCGCCGGACCCGGTTGTACGCCTGGCGGACGGTCCGCATCGCCCGCCCCTCCAGGGTGAACTCGGCGGTCTCCACGATCGCTTCGTCGCCCAGCTCCAGGGCGTCGAGGCCGTGCCGTGCGTAGACCGTGCCGCCCTCCTCGCTCACCCCCATCACCGCCGGGATCCAGCCGTGCTCGCGGGCCTCGGCCAGCCATGGCTCGATCGCCCCCGGCCAGGCCTCCGGGTCGCCGATGGGATCACCGGAGGCGAGCGAGACCCCACCCACCACCCGGTAGGTGACGGCGGCCTTCCCGGTGGGGGACCAGATGACGCTCTTCTCCCGGCGCAGCGAGAAGTAGCCGAGCGAGTCGCGCTCGCCGTGCTTCTCCAGCAGCGCCCGGAGCCGGGCCTCGTCCTCGGGGGTGATCGGGTCGACGGCCCGGCGGGACCGGAACGCCGCGTACACGACGGCGATCAGCAGCAGCGTGGAGAGCACGTTGATGGTGACGTTGACCCAGCCGGGGGCGGTGATCCCGGGGAAGGAGGCGTCGTTGTCGGCGACCGAGACCAGCCGCAGCGCCCCGTAGCGCCAGCGGTCCAGGAAGGTCGCGCGGTAGTCGTCGGTCGCGGTGTTGGTGAGGGTGACCAGGCCCGCGGCGAGCAGTGAGGTGACCAGCAGCCCGCCGATCGCGACGACGGCCGCCAGCTTCGGGTTGGACCGGTCGCCCTTCGCGTAGAACTCGCGCCGGCCGAGGATCAGCGCCAGGACGAAGGCGGCGGTCAGCGCCAGCGAGATCCAGTTCTGCGGATACCGCCGGACCTCGGGGGACGCGATCACCAGGGCGAAGAGGAGCAGCAGCAGGCCGCTCACCACCATGTTCACGATCCAGGCGGCCCGCTTGCGGCGGCGCATGGTGACCGCCAGGAAGAGTGCGACGACCCCGGAGGAGAACCCCGCGGTGAGCAGATAGGGGGTGAAGTAGTTCTCCGTGTTGTGGCGGCGCAGATCGTTGCCGAGAGTGACCCAGACGGCGCTCAGGAAGTTGATGAACGACACGACGCGCAGGTACCAGATGGCGAATGCCGCGCTGCGCCGTGACCGGACGGTGCTCGGTGACCGGACGGTGTCCCGCCCGGATTCGTCGGTGGCCAATCGGACCTCTCCCATGAAAAGCGATCATATGGTGCATCGCACTGCATGAGGGACTGCGCTGCGGCCGGTCTTCGACGGCCGCAGCGGCGCCGGTCCGTGAGGCTCAGGTCGCGTCGCCGTACGCGGCGCCGGCCCCGGCTCCCTCGTCGGCGCCGTCCTTCTCCTCGGCGACGGGGTCGCGTTCGGGCAGCTCGGCCGCGAGTGCGGCCGCGGCCCGGACGAGCGGGAGTGCGAGCAGTGCCCCGCTTCCTTCTCCCACGATGACGCCGTGGTCCAGCAGCGGGTTGAGCGCCATCCGGTCCAGCGCCTTGGCCTGGGCCGGCTCACCGCTCGCCTGCCCCGCCAGCCACCAGTCCGGCGCCCGGAAGGCGGCCCGCTGGCCCACCAGCGCACAGGCCGCGGAGACCACGCCGTCCAGGATCACCGGCAGCCTGCGCACCGCGCACTGCAACAGGAACCCGGTCATCGCCGCCAGATCCGCACCGCCCACCGTGGCCAGCAGCTCCAGCTGGTCGCCGAGGACCGGCCGGGCCCGCCGCAGCGCGTCCCGGATCGCCGCGCACTTGCGCATCCACGCCAGGTCGTCGATGCCCGCGCCGCCGCGCCCGGTGACCACCGAGGCGTCCGTACCGCACAGCGCCGCGATCAGGGTGGCCGCGGCCGTGGTCCCGCCCACGCTCAGATCGCCGAGCACCACCAGATCGGTGCCCGAGTCGGCCTCCTCGTCGGCGATCGCCATGCCCAGCCGTACCGCCCGCTCGGCCTCCTCGGCCGTCAGCGCGTCCTCGATGTCGATCCGGCCGCTGCCCCGCCGCACCCGATGACGCACCACCGGCTCGGGCAGCAGCTCCGGATCGCAGTCCAGGCCGGCGTCGACGATCCGTACCGGTACGGAGAACTGCCGGGCCAGCACCGCGAGCGGCGTCGCACCGTCCAGCGTGGCCCGCACCAGCTCGTACGCGCTGTTGGCCGCGCGCCCGGAGACATCCAGTCCGGCGACCCCGTGATCACCGGCGAAGAGCACCACGCGCGGCTGCTCGATCGTCTTGACCGGTACGGCCTGCTGAGCGGCCGAGAGCCATTCGCCCAGCTCGTCCAGGCGGCCGAGGGAGCCGACGGGAACGCTCAGGCGCTCCCGTCGTTCCTCGGCATCGCGCCGTACGCCGCCGTCGGGGCGTTCGATCAGGTCGGAGAAGTCGTCCAGATTCACGGGGGTCTGCCTCGCGGGTCGATGCGTCGAGTGGGCCGGTGAGCCCGGCGGCGGGCTCACTGCGGAACAGTACCCGCCGCGTTTCCGGCGCCCGGTCGGCGCGAGGCCCCCGCGGCCCGGGTCAGCCGCGCAGCACCAGCGCCTGCCCGGCCACCACCAGCAGCACCTGCTCGCACTCGTCGGCGAACGCGGCGTTCAGCCGGCCCAGCTCGTCCCGGAAGCGCCGCCCGGCAGCCGTCGCGGGCACCACGCCCGAACCGGTCTCATTGGTGACGGCGACGACCGTACGACGCGTTCCGCGGACCGCCGCCACCAGCTCGGCGGTCCGCTTCCGCAGGGCGCCCTCGCCGCCCCCGGTCCACGCCTCGTCGTCCCAGGCGTCCACCCGGTCCATCGCGTCGGTCAGCCACAGCGACAGACAGTCGATCAGCAGCGGCGGCCCGTCCGACTCCAGCAGCTCCACCAGCTCACAGGTCTCCTCGGTGCGCCAGGCGGCCGGCCGGCGCTCCCGGTGCAGACCGACCCGGGCCGCCCACTCGGCGTCGTCCTCCCGGCCGCCGCCGGTCGCCACGTACACCACCTCGGGGAACGTCTCCAGGCGTCGCTCGGCCTCCACCGACTTTCCCGACCTGGCCCCACCCGTCACCAGCGTGCGCCGGGGCACCGGCGGAACCGCGTGGTACTCGCCCACCACCAGCGTCGTCCCGTCCGGCACGGCCCGCGCGCCGGCCGCCGCGAGCCGCCGGTCCAGCTCGGCCCCGGGCGGTGCGGCATGGTCCAGATGGACGGCCACGATCTCGGTGGCCGGGCCGATCGCCTCCACCGCCCGCAGCCGCGCCACCGCGTCCGGCCGCCCCACCACATCGCCGACCACCATGTCGTACGGCTCCGCCACCCGGTCGGTGAGACCGGCGGGCGCGGCCCCCGGCGGCATGTACAGCAGCCGGGGGCCCGCCGGTCCGGTGACCTCGTACCCGGTTCCCGGCGCGTCCATCGGCACCGCCCGCACCCGGTGCCCGCTGATCAGCGTCAGCACCCGCCCGTCCGGTACCCGCCCCGCCGGGGGCAGCCCCGCGGGCAGCTCCACGGCGGGCCCGTCGTGCGGATGGGTGAGCAGTACCTGCCGCACCCCGGTGAGCGAGTGCCCCGCACGGGCCGCGGCGAACACGGCCCCCGGGGTGAGATCGAGCAGCAGCGCGTCGTCGACCAGCAGCGCGGTCGCGGCCCGCGAGCGCGCCCCGCGGGCGACGGCGCAGGCGGCGCAGGGACATTCGGGCTGCGGCAGCCCGTCGGGGGCTCCGGTGCCGAGCAGAGTCAGTTCCACGCCTTTGATCCTCCCGCGTCCGTGCGGCCGGTGCGCGACCTGGGGGCGTCCGGACGGGTGCGGAGCCGGTCCCCGCACCGGACGCAGGCACTAGGCTGCGGGGCAGCAAAGCGACCCAGGAGGCGGACATGGCGTGGACGTGGCGGTTCGAGAAGTCCGACGGTACGGAGACGGAGCCGGCCCTGCAGCCGGAGGAATTCACCACCCAGGGCGACGCGGAGTCCTGGATCGGTGAGTACTGGAAGGAACTCCTGGACGGCGGGGCGGACCAGGTGACGCTCTTCGACGACTCGACGAAGATCTACGGCCCCATGAGCCTCCAGGCGGACCAGGGCTGATCCGCCGCCTCGCGCGAGGAGCGCTCGATCTCCTCTCGTCACTCCTCGCGCGAGGAGGGTCGTCAGATCTCGCCCAGGGTGACCCGCGCCGTCTTCTGCGCCCCGTTGCGCTGATAGGTCACCGTGACCTTCTCGCCCGGCTTGTCCGAGGCCAGCGCCTCCGACAGGGAGGTGATCGTGGTGACCGGCTGGTCGTCGATCCTGGTGACGATGTCGCCGGGCCGCAGGCCCGCCTTGTCCGCGGCGCCGTCCCTCGTCACACTCACCAGCGCCACCCCGGCCGGCTGGTAGTTGTCGTCGACGACGGTGCGGCCGGTGATGTTCAGGGCCGCCCGGCCCGAGTCGGTGACCCTGCCGCTCTCGATGATCTGATCGGCGACCGTCTTCACCATCGACACCGGGATCGCGAACCCGATCCCCGGCGCCGCGCTGCCGCCCAGTTCCGGGTCGGTCGCCGCCAGGGTCGGGATGCCGATCACCTCGCTGTCCAGGTTGACCAGCGCGCCCCCGCTGTTGCCCGGGTTGATCGCGGCCGAGGTCTGCACCATGTTCGCGATCGTCGCGCCGGTGCCGCCGCCTGCGCGGCTCTCGCTGACGGTCCGGCCGAGCGCCGAGACGATGCCCTGGGTGACGCTGGAGGACAGCCCGAGCGGTGAGCCCATCGCCAGCACGATCTGCCCCACCTCGACCTTCTCCGAGTCGCCGAACTTCGCGGGCTTCAGACCGGACGGCACGCTGTCGAGCTTGATGACGGCCAGATCCTGCTCAGGGTAGGCGGCCACCAGCGTGGCCTTCATCACCTTCTCGCCGGTGGCGACGGTGACCTTGAAATCTTTGTCGTTGCCGACCACATGGGCATTGGTGACGATATGGCCCTTGGTGTCGTAGACGATGCCGGAGCCCAGGCCCTCGGAGGCCTCGATCTGCACCACCGACGGCAGCACGTTCTTGATCACGGCCTGGTAGTCGCTCTGGAGATCACCGGCGGTCCGGGAGGCGGAGGCCGGGGTGCTGGGGTCGGACCTCGGTGATTCGGAGGCCGCGTCCGAGCAGCCGCTCACCAGGGCGATCGCACAGACACCTGCGGCCAGGGACAGCAGCAGCCGGCGGACACGGGCGCGGGAGTGGGATGCATCCATGTCCGAATCATCGCTTTCGACCCGGTCGGCGGCCTCCTGGGATCGGCCGGGCGGGGCATGCCGTCGGCCGGCCCCGGCGACCCGCTCCCGCGTCCTCTCAGCCCCGGACCCCGCACAGGTGCAGCAGCGCGGCCACCCGGCGGTACGGATCGGTCCGCCCGGCCCGGTCCTCCGCGGCGAGCACCTGCTCCAGCTCGGCCGCGGCCGGCAGCTCCACGTCGTTGCTCACGTTGTCCGTGAAGACGCGCACCCCGTACCAGGCGTGCAGCGGCGCCGCGATCCCGGCGAGCGTGGCCGTCAGGGCGTCCAGCCGGTCGGCCCGCACGGTGAGGCCCAGCCGGTTGGTGTACGTGTCCGTGTCGAAGGCGGCCAGCGCCCCGTCCCAGTCCCCGGCGGTCCCGGGGCGCATCGCCAGCGCGTCCGCGTTGCGTACGAGCAGCGAGAGCAGTCCGCCCGGGGCGAGCATCCGGGCCAGGCCCGCCAGCATCGCGTCCGGATCCCGGACATACATCAGCACGCCGTGGCAGAGCACCACGTCGAAGCTGCCGGGCAGGAAGTGCACCCCGGTGTCCAGACCGTTGCCCTCGATCAGCCGGACCCGCTCACGGATGCCCGCGGGCTCGCCGCCGAGCGCCTCCTTGGCCACCCGCAGCATCTCGGCGTCCGACTCCAGGCCGGTCACCGTATGACCGGCCCGCGCCAGGCGCAGCGCCTGGGTGCCCTGGCCCATGCCGACGTCCAGCACCCGCAGCCGCTGCCCGACCGGGAAGCGGGCCGCTATCTGCTCGTCGAGCTGCCGGGCCACCAGTTCCTGGCGGACGGTGTTGCGCAGCCCGCCGAGCCCCTTCAGCCACACCGAGGAGGCTCCGGAGAACCCGGTGACCGGAACGGCATCGTCCGGCCGGCCGGCGGACGGACCGCCGACCGAGCCGGAGATGTGCGTACTCAGGGCCGCTCTCCTCGCTTGACCTGCGGCTTGGGCAGCCGGAGGCGACGCATCTGAAGCGTGCGCATCAGGCCGTAGGCGACCGCGCCACGCTTGGGCGTATCGGGGAAACGCTCCTTGAGCTGCTTCTTCAGGCGGATCGAGAGACCGATCGAGTCGAGCACGATCAGCACGATCACGACGAGCCAGAGCAGCAGCGAGATGTTCTGGATGTTCTGCACCTGGATCACGCTGAGAATCAGAATGATCACGGCGAGCGGCAGGAAGAACTCCGCGATGCAGAAACGTGAGTCCACGTAGTCGCGGACGAAGCGCCGCACCGGGCCCTTGTCGCGAGCCGGCAGATAGCGCTCGTCGCCACTGGCGAGCGCCTCACGCTGCTTGGCCATGTCCACACGGCGCGCTTCGCGCTGCCGCTTCATGGCCTCCTTGCGGTCGAGCGGCGCGCCACTGGAGGCGCGACGGCGCTGCGACTGGGCATCGCTGCGCTTGGGGGTGGGGCGACCTTTGGGGGCCTGCGGGTCGCGGGGCTGCTTGGAGAGGTCCGCCGTCACCTTGCCGGTGGGCGCCTTCTCTTCCTTCGAACGGCTACGGAACACAAGGCCCAAGGGTACGGGTTCGATCGCCACGACCCCAGGCCGGTCGGGAACGATCCGGCAACGGCCTGCGTCCTCGCTGGTGTACCGGGGTGCCCGGTACGGGTGACGTGACCGGGTCTCCCTGACCCCCGCCTACTCCTTGGGCCGGAGTGGTGACCTGGTGCAGTCGTCCTTGGGTAGGAGCACATCCTTGCTCGAACAGTGCGGTAATAGAGGCAGGGCCCGTACTGTGGGTTCTGTTGGAGTGCTGGAGCTCAGTCCGTCAGAAGGGGGCGCGCGAAGCCCATGAGCGGTGTCATGAAGCGTATGGGGATGATCTTCCGCGCGAAGGCAAACAAGGCCCTTGACCGGGCCGAGGATCCGCGCGAGACCCTCGATTACTCGTACCAGAAGCAGCTCGAACTGCTTCAGAAGGTACGTCGCGGTGTCGCCGACGTGGCGACCTCGCGCAAGCGGCTGGAGCTGCAGCTGAACCAGCTGCAGGGACAGTCGTCCAAGCTGGAGGACCAGGGCCGCAAGGCGCTCGCGCTCGGCCGCGAGGACCTGGCCCGCGAGGCGCTGTCCCGGCGCGCCGCACTCCAGCAGCAGGTCACCGACCTGGAGACGCAGCACACCACGCTGCAGGGCGAGGAGGAGAAGCTCACCCTCGCGGCGCAGCGGCTGCAGGCCAAGGTCGATGCCTTCCGCACCAAGAAGGAGACCATCAAGGCCACCTACACCGCCGCCCAGGCGCAGACCCGGATCGGCGAGGCCTTCTCCGGGATCTCGGAGGAGATGGGCGACGTCGGCCTGGCGATCCAGCGGGCCGAGGACAAGACCCAGCAGCTGCAGGCCCGGGCCGGCGCGATCGACGAGCTGCTCGCCTCCGGTGCCCTGGACGACCCGACCGGCACGGCGAAGGACGACATCGCCGCCGAGCTGGACCGGATCTCCGGCGGTACGGACGTAGAGCTGGAGCTCCAGCGCATGAAGGCAGAGCTGGCCGGCGGCTCCAGCCAGCAGGCGATCGAGGGCGGCCCGCAGGACGCCGCCCAGCAGCAGTCGTCGCAGTCCCCGCACAGGTTCGACAAGAGTTGAGGCGGCGTCATGATCGTACGGATCATGGGGGAGGGCCAGGTCGCACTGGCCGACAGTCATCTCGCCGAGCTCGACGGGCTCGACGACGAACTGCTCGCCGAGATGGAGAGCGGTGACGGACCGGGTTTCCGGGCCACTCTCCACGCGCTCCTGGCCAGGGTGCGCGAGCTCGGCACAGCGTTGCCGGACGACTCCCTGGAGCCGTCCGAGCTGATCCTTCCGTCGTCCGACGCGACCCTCGAAGAGGTGCGCGCCATGCTCCGCGACGACGGCCTGATCCCCGGCTGACGCCTCTCGCCCCGCTCCAGCACACGCGTGAACCCGTGCCCCGGGTCCGGTCCGCCGGACCCGGGGCACAGGCGTGTCCGGTGTCTTTCGCGCGGGATCCGGTCGGATTCCCCCGCGACACGCCGTAACGTAGCTTGACGTGACCACCCTCGGAACCGGGGTTCTGCGCGTCCGGCACTGGCTGCGCGACCATCCCCTCGCGCTGGACGCCACCCTGGCCCTGGCCGTGCTGGTGACGATGGTCGTCGGGTCGTTCGTCCACCCGCGCCCGGGGGAGGGGCCCTCCTTCGGAACCCGGCCGCCCGCGGTCAGCGGCGTGCTGCTGATGGTGGCCGGCGCCGTCGCGCTCATCTGGCGGCGGCGCAACCCCATGGCGGTGCTCGCGGTCACCGCCGGGCTGACCGTCGTCGAGCTGGTGAAGTCCGACCCGCCCGCACCCGTGGTCATGGCCACCGTCATCGCGCTGTGCACCGTCGCCGCCCGCACCGACCGGCCCACCACCTGGCGGGTCGGCCTGCTGACGGTGGCCGTGCTGACCGCCTCGGCGATGCTCTTCGGCGCGGCGCCCTGGTACAGCCAGGAGAACTTCGGCGTCTTCGCCTGGACCGGCATGGCCTGCGCGGCGGGGGACGCCGTCCGCTCCAGGCGCGCCTTCGTCGACGCGATCAGGGAGCGGGCCGACCGGGCCGAGCGCACCCGCGAGGAGGAGGCCCGGCGGCGGGTCGCCGAGGAGCGGCTGCGGATCGCCCGCGATCTCCACGACGTCGTCGCCCACCACATCGCCCTGGTCAACGTCCAGGCCGGGGTGGCCGCCCACGTCATGGACAAGCGCCCCGACCAGGCCAAGGAGGCGCTCGCCCACGTCCGGGAGGCCAGCCGTTCCGCGCTCGACGAACTGCGGGCCACCGTCGGGCTGCTGCGGCAGTCCGGCGACCCGGCGGCGCCCACCGAACCCGCACCGGGCCTCGCCGTCCTCGACGCACTGGTCGACACCGTCCGCCGGGCCGGGCTCCCCGTCGAGGTGGTCTGCACCGACCGGCGGCCCCCGCTGCCCGCGGCCGTCGACCTGGCCGCGTACCGGGTCATCCAGGAGGCGCTGACCAATGTCCGCAAGCACGCGGGCCCCGGCGCCCGGGCCGAGGTGAGCGTCGTACGGGTCGGGGCCACGGCCGAGGTCACCGTGATCGACAACGGCTTCGGCGGGGGCGGCTGCCACGGCGACGGCGGCGGGCACGGTCTGCTCGGCATGCGCGAACGCGTCACCGCGCTCGGCGGCACCCTCACCGCCGGGCCCCGCTACGGCGGCGGATTCAGGGTCCATGCGATCCTGCCCGTCGAGGCCCGCACAGGAGAGTCCGGGGAGCCGGGCGCGGTGGGCCGGACGGGGGAAACCGTATGACAGGGCCCATCAAGGTGCTGCTCGTCGACGACCAGGCGCTGCTGCGCAGCGCGTTCCGGGTGCTGGTCGACTCGGAGGCCGACATGGAGGTGGTCGGCGAGGCGGCGGACGGCGCGCAGGCCGTGGAGCTCGCCCGCTCGACCGGCGCCGACGTGGTGCTGATGGACATCCGGATGCCCGGCACGGACGGACTCACCGCGACCCGCATGATCAGCGCCGATCCCGAGCTGGCCGGCGTACGGGTCGTCATGCTCACCACCTTCGAGGTCGACGAGTACGTGGTGCAGTCGCTGCGGGCCGGGGCGTCCGGCTTCCTCGGCAAAGGGGCGGAACCCGAGGAACTGCTCAACGCGATCCGTATCGCCGCGGGCGGCGAGGCACTGCTGTCGCCCGCCGCGACCAAGGGGCTGATCGCCACCTTCCTCGCGCAGGGCGGCAGTTCGGACGGCGAAGGGCCGAGCGCCGCGGAGTACTCCGACCGGCTCGCCGCGCTCACCGGCCGCGAGCGCGAGGTGCTCGTCCTGGTCGCGGGCGGCCACTCCAACGACGAGATCGCCGAGCGGCTCGTCGTCAGCCCGCTCACCGTCAAGACCCATGTGAACCGGGCGATGGCGAAGCTGGGCGCCAGGGACCGGGCCCAATTGGTGGTAATCGCCTACGAATCCGGCCTGGTGCGCCCCAGGGTGGAGTGAGGGGTGGAGATGCGGCGTACTCCACCTGCGGTATGCGCGGCATAAGAAAGCGACCTGGGATTGACGCCCCGGGCCCTGCCGGCAGGCGATCGTATAGATGGGCCGGGTCTGTCCCTCAGCCGCCCGCCCACCTGCCGCGTAAGCCACAGAAGAGAGACCCACCCATGTCCTGGCTGTCCAGATTCAGCCTCGCGCAACGGGCCCTGATCGGTTTGATCTCGATCGTCGCGCTCGTATTCGGGGCGATAGCGATCCCGCAGCTCAAGCAGCAGCTGCTGCCCACCATCGAACTCCCGATGGTGTCGGTCATCGCCCCCTACCAGGGTGCGTCCCCCGATGTGGTCGAGAAGCAGGTCGTCGAGCCGCTGGAGAACTCGGTCAAGGCCGTCGACGGCGTCACCGGGATCACCTCGACCGCAAGCGAGGGCAGCGCCGTCATCATGGCGTCCTTCGACTTCGGCAGCGAGGGCACCAAGCAGCTCGTCGCCGACATCCAGCAGGCGGTGAACCGCGCCCGCGCCCAGCTTCCCGACGACGTCGACCCGCAGGTCATCGCCGGTTCGACGGACGACATCCCGGCTGTCGTCCTCGCCGTCACCTCCGGCAAGGACCAGCAGGCGCTCGCCGACCAGCTGGACCGCACGGTCGTCCCCGCCCTGGAGGACATCAGCGGAGTCGGCCAGGTCACCGTCGACGGTGTGCAGGACCTCCAGATCTCCGTCACCCCCGACGACAAGGCGCTCGCCGCCGCCGGTCTGAACGCCGGCACGCTCTCCCAGGCGCTCCAGGCGGGCGGCGCGACCGTCCCCGCCGGTGCCTTCTCCGAGTCGGGCAAGAGCCGCACCGTCCAGGTCGGCGGTGCCTTCACCTCCCTGAAGCAGATCGAGGACCTGCGGGTCACCGGTCAGGACCCGGCGACGGGCAAGCCCGGCACGCCGGTCCGCGTCGGTGACGTCGCCACCGTGAAGCAGGAGCCGTCCACCGCGGTCTCCATCACCCGTACGAACGGCAAGCCGAGCCTCGCCGTGATGGCCACGATGGACAAGGACGGCAGCGCCGTCGCCATCTCGGACGCGGTCAAGGACAAGCTCCCCGACCTCCGCAAGGACCTCGGAGCCGGTGCCGAACTGACCGTCGTCTCCGACCAGGGCCCGGCCGTCTCCAAGGCGATCTCCGGTCTGACCACCGAGGGCGCGCTCGGTCTGCTCTTCGCCGTCATCGTGATCCTGGTCTTCCTCGCCTCGCTGCGCTCGACCCTGGTCACCGCGGTCTCCATCCCGCTCTCCGTGGTCCTCGCGCTGATCGTGCTCTGGACCCGTGACCTCTCGCTCAACATGCTCACGCTGGGCGCGCTGACCATCGCGATCGGCCGCGTCGTCGACGACTCGATCGTGGTCCTGGAGAACATCAAGCGTCACCTCGGCTACGGCGAGGAGCGCCAGTCGGCGATCATCACCGCGGTGAAGGAAGTGGCCGGCGCGGTCACCTCCTCGACCCTCACCACGGTCGCCGTCTTCCTGCCGATCGGTCTCGTCGGCGGCATGGTCGGCGAGCTCTTCGGCTCCTTCTCGCTGACCGTCACCGCGGCCCTGCTGGCATCCCTGCTGGTCTCGCTGACCGTCGTTCCCGTCCTGTCGTACTGGTTCCTGCGCGCCCCGAAGGGCGCCACGGAGAACCCGGACCAGGCGCGCCGCGAGGCCGAGGAGAAGGAGGCCCGCAGCCGGCTCCAGAAGCTGTACGTCCCGGTCCTGCGCTTCGCCACCCGGCGTCGCATCACCAGCATCGTCATCGCGATCGTGGTGTTCCTCGCCACCTTCGGCATGGCCCCGCTGCTGAAGACCAACTTCTTCGACCAGGGCGAGCAGGAGGTCCTCTCCATCAAGCAGGAGCTGGCCCCCGGCACCAGCCTGGCGGCCGCCGACAAGGCGGCCAGGAAGGTCGAGAAGGTCCTCACCGAGGACGAGGGCGTCAAGGACTACCAGGTCACCGTCGGCTCGTCCGGCTTCATGGCGGCCTTCGGCGGCGGCACCGGCGCCAACCAGGCCTCCTACCAGGTCACCCTGAAGGACTCGGGCGACTTCGACGCCACGCAGAAGCGCATCGACACCGCGCTCGGCAAGCTCGACGGCATCGGTGACACCACCATCGCCGCGGGCGACGGCTTCGGCAGCCAGGACCTCAGCGTCGTGGTCAAGGCCTCCGACGCGGACGTGCTGAAGAAGGCGTCCGAGCAGGTCCGGGCCGGGGTGGCCGGGCTGAAGGACGTCACCGACGTCCAGAGCGACCTCGCCCAGAGCATCCCGCGGATCTCGGTCAAGGCCACGCCCAAGGCCGCCGAGGCCGGCTTCAACCAGGCCACGCTCGGCGCGGCCGTCGCCGGAGCGGTGCGCGGCACCCCGTCCGGCAAGGCGATCATGGACGACACCGAGCGGGACGTCGTCATCAGGTCCGCCCACCCGGCCACCACGATGGCCGAGCTGAAGAACCTCCCTCTCGGCCCGGTGAAGCTCGGACAGATCGCCGACGTCGAGCTGGTCCCCGGCCCGGTCTCGATGACCCGGATCGACGGCCAGCGCGCCGCGACGATCACCGCCAAGCCCGTCGGCGACAACACCGGTGCGGTCGGCGCCTCGCTCCAGAAGAAGATCGACGAGCTGAAGCTCCCGGACGGTGCCACCGCCACCATCGGCGGTGTCTCCGAGGACCAGAACGACGCGTTCCTGAAGCTCGGCCTGGCCATGTTGGCCGCGATCGCGATCGTCTTCATGCTGCTGGTGGCGACCTTCAAGTCCCTCGTCCAGCCGCTGATCCTGCTGGTCTCCATCCCGTTCGCGGCGACCGGCGCCATCGGCCTGCTCGTGATCACCGGCACCCCGATGGGCGTCCCGGCGATGATCGGCATGCTGATGCTGATCGGCATCGTGGTGACCAACGCGATCGTGCTGATCGACCTGATCAACCAGTACCGGACCCAGGGCATGGGCGTCGTCGAAGCGGTCATCGAGGGCGGCCGCCACCGGCTCCGCCCGATCCTGATGACCGCACTCGCGACCATCTTCGCCCTGCTCCCGATGGCACTCGGCGTCACCGGCGAGGGAGGCTTCATCTCGCAGCCGCTCGCCGTGGTCGTGATCGGAGGCCTGGTCACCTCGACCCTGCTGACGCTCCTTCTGGTGCCGACGCTCTACGCGATGGTGGAGCTCCGCAAGGAGCGCCGCGCGAAGAAGAAGGCCGCCAAGCGCGCGCAGAAGGCGGGCCTGCCCGCCCCGGCCCCCGCGGAGGCGACCGCCTCCGAGGAGCCGGAGCCCGCGAAGGCCTGATCCGCCCGGTACGACGGCAGGGCCCCGTCCCACGCACCCGCGTGGGACGGGGCCCTGCCCTTTTCCGGGGTACGTCAGGCGGCCCCGTTGAGGGCCTGGACCATCCGGAGCCACGTCTCGCCGTGCGGGTGGGCGTGCCGGACGCTGAGGGCGACGATCTCCCGCAGCAGCCTGGCCCGGGTCGCCTCGGGCGCGCGGGGCAGGAGCGTGGCCAGCTCGTCCGGTTCGATGCCCTCGACGGCCCCGGTGAGCACCATGCCCGCCTGGGCGTGGGTGAGGGAGGACAGGCCGTCGTCGAAGACCTGCCCCTCGATGGCCGCCGCGTGCAGCAGCGCGTTGCCGTCCCCCGCTGCCAACGCCCTTTCCACGTAAGCCTGGAGGGCGTCGCGGTCCTCGACGAGGCGGTACGCGGCGTCCAGCCCTTCGGCGCGGGCGACATCGAGGACGGCGACGTGCGCGAGCGGGGTGTCCTGCGGCGGCCGGGCCTGGAGGATACGGGGGTGGTCCCGGAGGAAGACCCGTGACTCCGCCCAGTCGGCGCAGCCCACCCACTCCGCCACCTGCTCCGCGAGGATCAGCGGATCGTACGCGGCGGTCACGCCGTGGGCGAGGACGGCCTCGCGGAGCGCGGCGTGCTGCTGTGCGGTGCGGGGGTCCAGGAACGCCAGCTCTTCGAGGGCCGTCGCCGCCTCCTCGCTGCCGAGCACGTCGGCGTTCCGGGACCAGACATCGCGTGACCCGGGCCAGTCGGGCGCGAACATCCAGGAACCGACGAGTTCCAGCGTCCTGGGCGACAGGGCGAGCCAGGCGGGTGCGGGGGCGAAGGTCTCCTCCTCCCACGTCGCGCGGACCGCGTCGGGATCGCCGTACGCGCGCAGCGCCCGCCGGGCCCGTACGGTCACGGCGTCCGCGCCGCCGTCCGGCGCGGCGTCCTGGTGGAGAAAGGACACCAGTTCACGCACGCCGGCCGAGGCCCGGGCACCGGGACAGCCCAGCAGGAAAATGCTCCGCTCGACACCGAGGCGCCGGGAGGTCCCGGGGTGGGCGGCGAACTCCTCCACGACCTCGTCGAATTCCCGGACCGCCGACGCGTGGTCGTCGGTGCGGGCGAGTGCCCCGGCCAGGTTGGCGAGAGCGGAGACCAGGGACTTCTCGAAGGCTCCGGGGTTCTCCAGCGCCAGGGTCCGGTAGGCGGCGGATGCTTCCCGCGCCGCGCTCACGGCTCCTTCGGCGTCCTGGTTCGCCCCCAGGTGCTTGCTGAGGTTCTGCAGGGAGAGCGCCAGATCGGGAAGGTGGGCACTGCTGAGTTCGTCGACGAGCACACGCAGGATCCGGACGCCCTCCCCGGCAGCCACCAGGGCCTCCTTCCGGCTGCCGGTGTCGGCGAGATTCTGGGCCAGAGTGCCGAGTGAGCCCGCGAGAGGGGAGCGGAGGGACGGCTCGCGTTCGGCGAGTTCACGGAAGAGGGCGACCGCCTCCTCCGCGGCTCGCAGCCCCGCCGCCGGGTCTTTGGCCCTGTTCAGGTGGGCGGCGAGATTGGTGAGTGCCGTGGCCAGCTCCTGCCGGAAGACTGCGGGGTGCTGTGCGGCGAGTGCGCGGCGGATGGTGACCGATTCCCGGCCCGCCGTGAGCGCCCCCGAAACGTCGCCCAGGGTTGCGCGATGGTTGCCGAGGTTGGTGAGGGCCGTCGCGAACTCCGCGAGGAAGGCGTCCGGATCCTCGGCGGCCAGGTGCCCGTAAAGGGCGGTCGCTTCCTCGGCGTTGGGCAAAGCCGTCGCGGGCTCACCTGCGGCGACGAGGTGCATGGCGAGGTTGTTGAGCATCGCGGCCAGGCCCGGGAGGGAAGCTGTCGGCCGTTGTGCGGCCAGCTCGCGCTGGATGCGTACGGCCTCCTGCGCGAGCAGCACCGCCGAAGCCCGGTCTCCCGCGGCGGCCGTCTTGTTGGCCAGGGAGGTCAGGGACCGGGCGAGATCCGGCTGGAAGACGTCGGGGTGCTGCGAGGCGAGCCGGGCGTACATGCGCGCGGCATCCCGTGCCGGAGCGAGCGCCCCCTCATGGTCCCCGGTGGCGGAGATCCGGTCCGCCAGGTTGTGCAGAGCGCCCGCCAACTGCGGCTGGAAGGCGACCGGATGACGCGCGACGAGTTCCCGGCAGATCTCCACGGCCTCCCGCGCGGGCGCGAGGCACCCCGCGAGATCACCGACGTCCTCCCGGTGCACGGACAGATTGGTCAGGGACCCGGCCAGGGCGGACCGGAGGCCGGTGGGATGGCGTTCGGCCACCTTCCGGTCGACCCGGACCGCTGCCACCGCGTGAGGAAGCGCGCCCACGTGGTTTCCGACGGACTTGAGGCTGCTGGCCAGATTGGTCAGGGCAGAGGCGAGAGGGGCCAGGAACTCATCGGGGTGCGCCGCGGCGAGCTCGGTGTAGATCTCCACGGCTTCCTGCGCGAGTGGTACGGCGGCCCGGCGCTCCCCGACGGTCGAGAGATTCGCCGCCAGGTTGGTCAGGGTGGCGGCGAGGCCGGGGCGGAACGCCGCTGGAGTCCGTTCGACCAGCTGCCGGTAGATGCCGACGGAGTCCAGAGTGAGCGCGAGTGCCCCCTCTCGGTCGCCGATGTCGTGGACGCGCCGGCCGAGAGTGCCGAGGGCGAGAGCCAGGTCGGGGAGGCCCGCGCTTCCGCCCGCGTCGGCGAGGCTCCGCTGGAGCTCGACCGCTTCGCGCGCCGGCGGCAGCGCCCCCTCGCGGTCGCCGATGTCGGCGTACCGGTTGGCGACGTTGATGAGGGTGCGTACCAGCGCCGTACTGAAGTCCCCGGGAGAGGTGCGCTCCAGCTCCTTGTACAGGGTGAGCGCCTCCCGCGCCGCACTCAGCGCATCGTCGGGACGCCCTTCCGTCCTGAGCCGCTGCGAGAAGAGAATCAACGCCTGGGCCAGGATGGGCGCCGCACTCGCCCCGCCCCGCTCCACCAGCCCCCTCAGCATCCCGATCCCCGCCGCTCCCGCCCGCGACGCGTGCCGCGCCAGCCCCCGCACCACGTACGGATCGACCGAATCCCAGCCGCCGCCCCCCGCTCGCCGCTCGGCGTGCGCGACGAGCGCGGCCAGCACCACCTCTCCGGCCTCGGCACCCCCCGGCCCCTCCCGGTCCGCGAGATGCGACACGAACTCGCGGTGGTACAGCCGGAACACCGCCTGTCCGCCTTCCGCGTCCTCGACGACATAGCGGCCGTAGACGGACAGCAGCCAGTCCACATCGCTCTCGTCGTACGACACGTCACCGCCGCCCAGCGCCCCGGCGACCTCCTCCCACACACCTCCGGCGGGCATGCCGCGCCCGACCGTCCACGCGAGGGCCGACAGCAAGTCGCGTGCGGCGCCCGGAAGTTCGGTGCCGTCCTCGCGGACCCGCACCGGCCCCGCCCGCAGGTCCTCCTCGAACGCGGCCTCGATGGAGCCCGGCAGACCGGACGACCACCGGTCCTCGTCGACGCCACCGGAAGCCCCCGCAAGCAGCGACCCCACCACCAGCCGGGCGAACAGGAACCCGCCCCCCACGGCCGTGGCACGCGAGGCGACCGCGTCGGCCGTCTCCCGCGCCCTGTCCTGTGGGACACCGGCCTCCGCGCACCGGCGGAACACGTACTCACCGATGTCCTTCTCGGTGTGCGGTTCCCGCTCCAGGTCCGCGGTGGTGACACCCGCGCCGATCAGCCGGGTCAGGGCGTCCGGCAGCGTCTCGTCCCCGCGCCCGTCCTCCGCCAGACAGCTGCGGAACGCGCGGTCGCGGGAGCCGAGCAGGACCCGGCCCGTCCGGCTGAGCGGGAAGACCAGCTCCTCGATCATGGCGCGCAGGTGCTCGGCGGGCACTTCGTCCAGGCCGTCGAGGACCAGCACCGGCTGCGGGGACAGCTCACGGAGCTCGCCCCGGAAGTCGTCCGTGTTGCGGGGCTCGGGCAGCCCGAGCTGCCGGGCCAGTTCCGAGACCGCCTGGAGGGGGCTCAGGCCCCGCAGGTGTACGGAGGCGAGAGAGCGGACGGGGCTCAGGCCCGGGTCCGGGTCGTCCTCGCGCAGGCCCCCGTACTTCTCGGTCTCGCTCCGCTGCACGGGGTCCGTGAGGGTCGCGATCCGGCCCAGCACGGCCGACTTGCCGCAGCCCGCCGGGCCGGTCACCAGGAAGAGCCCGGCCTTGTCCGCCGCCAGCCACGCGACGATCCGGCCCAGCACCTCCTTCCGGCCCGTGAAGAACCAGCCCTCCTCGCGGTACCCGACCCCGCGCGCCGCGAGCACCAGGTGCTCCACCAACCGGGCGGGGGCCCCGGGCACATGGCGCGGGTTGGGAAAGACCGGGAGCCCGGTGCCGAGGGTCGCGGGCACCGGCGTCTGGCCCTCGCCGCGCCAGCGTTCGGCCAGCGCGGCCAGCAGGTCCGGGCCGCCGACCAGCTCGTTGCGGGCGCTCCATGCCGAGCGGTACTCGGTGGTGGAGGGTCCGTCCCTCAGTACTTCTGCCAACGCGGTGAGCAGCGGGCCGCTGCCGTCCGACGTCTCGTTGCGCCGGCAACTCGCCACGATTCCCAGCCACTTCACCTGTCCGGGCGGCGTGGACATGACCTCCCAGCGACGCAGGGCCTTCTCCATGCCCCGGCCCACCGCGTCCCCCGCGTGGCAGGTGTCGATGATCACCAGGATCTGGTCCGCGCCCGACGCCACCGCGTCATTGACCAGCGTCTCGGCCGAGACGCCCCGCCTCAGCGCGCGTGCGTCACGGGTCACCTGCTCGACGTCGAGATCCAGGTCGCAGAGCGCGAGGCGCAGTTCGTCGTCGATCAGCACGCCGTGCCCCGACCAGACGATGATCGCGGGCTTCGCCGCCCCCGTCTCCCGCCAGCCCTCGCTCCAGGTCGTGAGGGCCTCGTCGAAGGCCGCCCAGGACGGGTTCCCACCGCCCACCACATGCGCCGCGATCCCCAGGCCGTCCAGCAGTCCGGCGATCTCCGCCATCTGGGCCGTCGCCCCGGTCAGCCGCGGAAAGCTCCGCTTGTCGGCGTACTCCTCGCACACCACGCACAGCGCCGTGCCCGCCGGCTCGCGCCCTTGGTCGTCCGCCGTGCCCGCCGGCTCGCGTCCCTCGTCGTGCGCCGTATCCGTCTCATGCACCATCGTTCGCCCCGCCCTCCAGTACGAGCACCAGCGCGGTCATCACGACATGGCCCGTGTTCCCCGTACTCACCCACACCCGGTGCGGCCCGGCCGGCAGCCCGGCGAGGCGTGCCGCGTAACGGCCCCCACCCAGGTTGCTCAGCGTCCGCGCCGGTCCGCCCTCGGCCGTCGCGAAGACGGCCACCCGGTCGTGGCCCCGTACGTCCGGGGGGACCGTGGCCCGCAGCTCGTACACCTCGCCCTCGGCGATCACGTCCGGGGCGTCCACCACCAGCGGGATGTCCGCGGCCTCCGTGCCCCGGTGGACCGGCAGGTCCGGGGTGAGCCAGTTGAACAGTTCCTGGCGCAGCGCCGTGTTGTTCTGGAGCGAGCCGTGCCTCTCCCAGGGCGTGAGCGCGGGCCGCCCCGCCGCCCCCACATGGGCGCTGGAGAGCCTGGGCACGCGGCCGTCGCCGCCCTCGTCGGCCCCGTCGATCGTGAGCAGACCGGTCAGCTTCTCGCCCCGGACCTCGGCGGTGGTCGGGGTCGGCTGGCGCACCCCGCTGATCGGTACGTACTCCACCCCGTGAGCCGCCCCCGCCCCGGACCCCCGCAGCGCCTCGTGGAAGCGGGCGGCGTCCTCGATCAGGGCGGCGTCGGTCCCGGGCAGGCCGGTCACCTCACGGGCGTACCGCAGCGGCCCGCCCGGCGCGGTGATCAGCGCGGCGTAGTCGGGGACGAGCTGGTGGAGGGACGGAAGGCCGCGGGCGAACGCGGTGAGCCCGATGCCGGCCGGGCCCACCCCGTTGACCAGGGAGAGCAGGGCGTCCAGGGAGCCCCGGTACGGCGTTCCGAGCGTGATCACCCGGCGCGTCACCTCCGCGCCGCCGCACCGCTCCACGTAGTGGCGGGCGACCAGGCCGCCCATCGAGTGGCAGATGAAGACGGCCTGTGCCTCCGCCCGCTCCGGCGCCGAGGCCCGCCAGCGGCCGAGCTCCTCGTCGACCCGCTCGGCCAGCCGGTCCGCGTTGTAGCGGCAGGACAGCCGCCAGTCGTAGGCGAAGCCGATCAGATTGGCGGGGGCGTCCGCCTCGTCCTTCTCGCCCCGCCGCCGGAGCGTGAAGTTGTTCTCCAGCCACTCCAGGAAGCTGTCGTAGCCGTCCACGAGCGTCCCGATGCCGAGCAGCCCGTGCAGGTCGCGCATCGGACCGAGCGGGCGCACACCGTCGCCCGGGTGCTCGTCGCCCAGGTCCGGGGGGAGCGCGAGGCTCTTGACGGACCGGCCGAACGTACGGATCCCGCGCAGGAGGGCCCGGCCCGAGAGGCCCCAAACCTCGTGCCCGTCCGCGTCCGCCAGCCGACTGCCGAGAATGCCCGGGACGACGACCACCAGGTCGTCCACCGAACTGCGAGAAGCCATGTGGTGCCGTACCCCCATGAAATGTGCGCTGCGTTGAGTAGCAGCGTAATTACGGTACGGAGACCGCGAGGGCCGTATGGGGGAAATCGGCCCGCTGTCCCCGCCCGTGCGAAAGGCCCCGGAGAAGCGCCCGAAGCGCCCCGGGGCCTTTCGCGGCCGGTGCTACGGCAGCGCCAGCATCCGCTCCAGCGCGAGCTTGGCGTACTTCTCCGTCTCCGGGTCGACCTCGATCCGGTTGATCAGCTTGCCCTCGGCCAGCGACTCCAGCGCCCAGACCAGGTGCGGCAGGTCGATCCGGTTCATCGTCGAGCAGAAGCAGACCGTCTTGTCGAGGAAGACGATCTCCTTGTCCTCGGCCGCGAACCGGTTCGCCAGCCGGCGCACCAGGTTCAGCTCGGTGCCGATCGCCCACTTCGAGCCGGCCGGGGCCGCCTCCAGGGCCTTGATGATGTACTCGGTCGAGCCGACGTAGTCCGCCGCCGCCACGACCTCGTGCTTGCACTCCGGGTGCACCAGCACGTTGACGCCCGGTATCCGCTCGCGGACGTCGTTGACGGACTCCACCGAGAAGCGGCCGTGCACCGAGCAGTGCCCGCGCCACAGGATCATCTTCGCGTTCCGCAGCTCCTCGGCGGTCAGGCCGCCGTTCGGCTTGTGCGGGTTGTAGAGGACGCAGTCCTCCAGCGACATCCCCAGGTCCCGGACCGCGGTGTTCCGGCCCAGGTGCTGGTCGGGCAGGAAGAGGATCTTCTCGCCCTGCTCGAAGGCCCACTCAAGCGCCCGCTCCGCGTTGGACGAGGTGCAGATGGTGCCGCCGTGCCGGCCGGTGAACGCCTTGATGTCGGCGGAGGAGTTCATGTACGAGACCGGCACGACCTGATCGGCGACCCCGGCCTCGGTCAGCACGTCCCAGCACTCGGCGACCTGCTCGGCGGTGGCCATGTCGGCCATGGAACAGCCCGCGGCCAGGTCCGGCAGCACGACCTTCTGGTCGCCGGTGGTCAGGATGTCCGCCGACTCGGCCATGAAGTGCACGCCGCAGAAGACGATGTACTCGGCCTCCGGGCGCGCGGCCGCGTCCCGGGCGAGCTTGAACGAGTCGCCCGTGACGTCCGCGAACTGGATGACCTCGTCGCGCTGGTAGTGGTGGCCGAGGACGAACACCTTGTCCCCGAGCTTCTCCTTGGCCGCCCGGGCGCGCTCCACCAGGTCCGGGTCGGACGGGGAGGGCAGGTCGCCGGGGCACTCGACGCCGCGCTCGCTCCTCGGGTCGGCCTCACGGCCGAGCAGGAGCAGGGCGAGGGGCGTCGGCTGGACGTCGAGATCCTGGACGGGGTGGGCCGTGGTCACGTCACGCACCCTTTCTTCTCTGCTGAAAGCCTCTGCGAAGAGCTTCCGCGAAGCCTTTTCGTCTAATTGACGCTATCTATCATATCCGGTTCACGTCACTTTGACGATGGTCATAGTGTCGATGTGACGCATCCCCCCGGCCGACCGGTGTGCGAGCATGAATGGAACAGGCAAGCGCTCGGCCCGGAATGAATCCGCGGTCCCGACGGTTGCAACGTCGGCAAGCAGTCTCCGTACAACCCGGGAGAGAAGCAGATGTCCGTATCGGACGAGACCACCACCGTGAGCGACGGCATCCTCCTGTCCGACGCCGCCGCAGCCAAGGTCAAGGGCCTGCTGGAGCAGGAAGGCCGTGACGACCTGGCGCTGCGCGTCGCCGTCCAGCCCGGCGGCTGCTCGGGCCTGCGCTACCAGCTCTTCTTCGACGAGCGTTCGCTCGACGGCGACGTCGTGAAGGACTTCGACGGCGTCAAGGTCGTCACCGACCGGATGAGTGCTCCGTACCTGGGCGGCGCCTCCATCGACTTCGTCGACACCATCGAGAAGCAGGGCTTCACGATCGACAACCCCAACGCCACCGGCTCCTGCGCCTGCGGCGACTCCTTCAACTAGCCCTGAAGGCGGCGCGTACGCCTGAGCGCGACGCGGAACGGCACAACGGCGGCGGCCCCGGAATCCGGGACCGCCGCCGTCGTCGTGTCCGGGCCGTGCCCGGGGGCCGGAGCTCAGGCGCGGGGTACGTCGCCGCCCGACACCGCGTCGACCACGGTCCGGTCGCCGAGCGGCGCGTCGAGCGTCACCGTCCGGGTCAGCTCCTTGGCGATCATGACGCAGACCTTCTTCCCGGGCTGCTTCGCCTCCGCCACCTTCACGGTCACCCGGTCCGGGCTCTCGGCCGCGCTCGCGGTGTACGTGCTGCACACCCCGCCCCAGAACGTCACCGACAGGGTCCGCCCGTCGGCGCTGTACGACAGCAGCTGCCGCTGGGACTTCTCCGCGTTGCCCGGGGGCGTGGGGGGCGGCGTGGGGGCGGTCGTCGCCGGTGCGTTTTTCGCCAGGTACGAGGGCGCCACGGCGACCTGCGCCACCGTGGTGCCCCGGCCGCCGGCGGCCGGTCGCACCGAGAAGAGCCAGGACGGTACGAGCGTCTGCTTGCCCGCCACGTACTGCGCCGCCAGGCCGAACACCGCCTTGTCGACCGTCACGGTCGTCGTCGGCCGCTCCGCCCCGGTCCGCGCCCCGCAGTGGGCCTTCGGCGATTTCAGGCCTTCGTCCAGCGGTACGGGGGAGGCGCAGCCGCCGATGTCCGCGCGGGCCTCCTTGCGGGTCGCCGGACCGTTCAGCTGCTCCAGCGCCTCGGCCGCGCCGATCACCGGATAGCTGTCGCCCTTCTCCAGGCCCTTCAACTGGCCGCTGCCGCCGACCACTTCACCGTCCGGACCCACCTGGATCCCGGTCGACCAGCCGTATGTGGGCAGGTCGTCCACCTTCGGGTCGGCGTTCACCACCCGTACCGCGCCCATGAGCTGGCCGGAATCCAGCGTGGCGTCGGGCTGCCCCGCCGCCTTCAGGACCGGTGCCGCGGCGGCCCTGGCGGCGCTCTCGCTCACCGGGGAGCCGCTGCCGCCCGGCGCCGGGTTCCCGCCCGAACAGGCCGCCCCCTTCTGGCAGTTGTCCGTACCGCCGGAGCCGTACCGGGCGAAGCTCCAGGTGCCCGGAGCCTGCTTGTTCACCCGCAGGACCGGGCCCGAGCCGTCCCCGTCGGACCCCACCTTCCAGTATGTGGCCTCGGCCTGCGGCGTGCCCGCCAGGCCCAGCGCCTTCGCCAGCCGGGCCACCTCGGCCGCCGAGACGGTGCCCACCGACTGCCGCACCGCGGCCGTGCGGGGCCCCTCGGGCAGCTTGCCGGCCGCGCGGTAGACCACCCGGCCGCCGCTCGGATCGGGCTCGCCCGGCGCGATGCCCCGCGGGGGCGCCCCGGGCGCCGTGGGGGCGCCCGAGTGCTGCCCCAGGGCCAGCGGGGGAGGGGTGTGCCGCCCGCCGTCGTCCGCGCCGCTGCCGGACCTGCCGTCGCTGTCGGCCGCGGTAGCGGCCCAGTACGCGCCACCGCCACCGGCCAGCAGTACGGCTGCCGCCACCGAAGCCACGGCGAGCGGCGAACGCCGCCGGGGGCCGGTCACGTCGTTGTCGGGTCGCTCGGTGCTCACCGGATCGCTCCTTCGCCTGCATGGCCGTCACATGCCGTCGCCCGGCCTGTCGTCCGTCCCCGGACGGGGACAACGGTGGGACGGAGCAGCGGCGCGCACGGTTCCCTCGCGGGGCTCAGGCGCGATCGGTGCGGGTCTCGGCCGCCCTTCAGTCGCCGTAGTCCGACATGGCGTCGACCAGCCGGGCGGAGGCGGCGGGCACGGTCACCCCGTGAATCCGGGACGGCGCCACCGGAACGGGGGCAGACTTCGGGCGGGCCACCCAGTGCGGAGCCATCCGCGCGCAGTCACCGCGCAGCTCGGCCAGGCTGATCTCGGACTCTCGCGTGGCGCTGTGATTCGACATGTTCGCACCGTAGGCATCACCGACCTCAGGAAGAAAGCCCTACTATCGGGTAGTTTTCCCCCTTCATGGCGGGTCGGGGGAACCGGTAGCGTGAACTGTCACGCCGCCCCGGGAACACAGCCACCCGTTCCCCCCGATCTCCGCAGGAGCAGTCTCCCCGTGCGAATCGCAGTCACCGGCTCCATCGCCACCGATCACCTCATGACCTTCCCCGGCCGTTTCGCCGACCAGCTGGTCGCGGATCAGCTGCACACGGTCTCGCTCTCCTTCCTGGTCGACAACCTCGACGTGCGCCGGGGCGGTGTCGCCGCCAACATCTGCTTCGGCATGGGCCTGCTGGGCACGGAGCCGATCCTGGTCGGCGCCGCCGGCTCCGACTTCGACGAGTACCGCGCCTGGCTCGACCGCCACGGCGTCGACACCGGTTCGGTCCGGATCTCCGAGGTCCTGCACACCGCCCGCTTCGTCTGCACGACGGATGCCGACCACAACCAGATCGGTTCCTTCTACACCGGTGCGATGAGCGAGGCCCGGCTCATCGAGCTGAAGGCCGTCGCCGACCGGGTCGGCGGCCTCGACCTGGTCTCGATCGGCGCCGACGACCCCGAGGGGATGCTCCGCCACACCGAGGAGTGCCGCTCCCGGGGCATCCCGTTCGCCGCCGACTTCTCGCAGCAGATCGCCCGGATGGACGGCGACGAGATCCGGATCCTCCTCGACGGCGCCACGTACCTCTTCTCCAACGAGTACGAGAAGGGGCTCATCGAGTCCAAGACCGGCTGGACCGACGAGGAGATCCTGGCCAAGGTCGGCCACCGGGTCACCACCCTCGGCGCCCGCGGCGTCCGCATCGAACGGGCCGGCCAGGACCCGATCGAGGTCGGCTGCCCGGAGGAGGAGACCAAGGCCGACCCGACCGGCGTCGGCGACGCCTTCCGGGCCGGTTTCCTCTCCGGCCTGGCCTGGGGCGTCGGTCTGGAGCGCGCCGCCCAGGTCGGCTGCATGCTGGCCACCCTGGTCATCGAGACGGTCGGCACCCAGGAGTACACCCTGCGCCGCGCCCACTTCATGGACCGCTTCACCAAGGCGTACGGCCAAGACGCCGCCGCCGAGGTGCGCACCCACCTCTCGTAGTCAGGACAGCCGGCGGACCACATAGGCCGAGCCGCGGTCCGCCGGCTCCTCACCCACGTACTCCTGCTCGCGCATCGCGCACCAGGCCGGGATGTCCAGCCGTGCCGCCTCGTCGTCGGAGAGCACGGTCACCGTGCCGCCCACCGGTACGTCCCCGATCACCTTCGCGAGTTCGATCACCGGGATCGGGCACCGCTTCCCGAGCGCGTCGACCACCCGTGTCCCGGCCGGGGCGGCCTCCCGGGGCGGCCCGACGGGCGCCCCCAGCCTCTCCCGTACCTCCGCCACCACCCGGGGCAGCACCTCCAGGAAGCGGTCGACGTCCTGGCCGGAGGTGCCGTTCGGCAGTGACACCCGTACGTTCCCCTCCGACAGCACTCCCATGGCCCTGAGCACATGGCTCGGTGTCAGCGTGCTGCTGGTGCAGGACGAACCGGATGATACGGAGAAACCCGCCCGGTCCAGCTCGTGCAGCAGTGTCTCCCCGTCGACATAGAGACAGGAGAAGGTCACCAGATGCGGCAGCCGCCGCACCGGATCGCCGACCACCTCCACATCGGGCACCAGCTCCGGCACCGCGGCCCTGATCCGGTCCACCAGGGCCCGCAGCCGTACGGACTCGGCCGCGGCCTCGGCCCGCACCGCCCGCAGCGACGCCGCCGCCGCGACGATCGCCGGAAGGTTCTCGAACCCCGCCGCCCGGCCCGACTCCCGCTCGTCGGCCGGACCTTGGACGGCGAACCGCACCCCCTTGCGCACCGCCAGCAGCCCGACGCCGGACGGCCCGCCCCACTTGTGGGCGCTGCCCGTCAGCAGCGACCAGCCCTCCGGCACCGGCTCCCGGCCCAGCGACTGCGCGGCGTCCACCAGTAGCGGCACCCGCGCCGCCCGGCAGACCTCCGCGACCCCGGCCACCGGCTGCTCGGTGCCGACCTCGTGGTTGGCGGACTGCAGACAGGCCAGCGCGGTGTCCTCGCGCAGCACCGCCGCGTACGCCGCCGCGCTCACCGCCCCCGACCGGTCCACCGGGACCTCGGAGACCGACCCGCCCTGGGCCTCATGGGTGGCGGCCGAATGGAGCACCGACGAGTGTTCGACCGAGGAGACCACCAGATGGCGGCCGACACGCCGACGTCCCGCGAGAGCCCCGGAAATCCCCGAGTGAACCGCCAGGGTCCCCGAAGGGGTGAATGTGAGCTCGTCCGGGCGGCACCCGACGGCCTCGGCCGCGGCCTCCCGGGCGGCGTCCAGGAGCAGCCGGGCCCGCCGCCCCTCCCGGTACAGCCGGGCCGGATCGGCCCAGCCCTCGTCCAGTGCGGCAAGCAGCGCCTGGCGCGCGACGGGGTGCAGGGGGGCGGCGGAAGCGGTGTCGAAGTAGGGCACGTGGCCACGCTAGCCCGAGCCGGGCTCCGGCCCGGGGACGGGCCGCCCGAAGGGCCAGGAGAGGGGGCGTCAGATGGCGGTCGGAGGCCCGTATTCCACCCCTTCGGGGAGTCGGACGGCGCGTTGGGCACCCTCCCCGCGCGACCCCAAATAGCGTCCAGTAGGGTTTGGTCCGCATAAACATCCAAACCCCTGCCCGCGTCAGGGCGGCGACCGACCAGAAAGACGGCCGCGCCGACCGCGCGGGCGAGACTCTCGGGAAGGCGCTACGTGAGTCCCAACGGCTCCGACCGCTCGTCGCGGCGCCCGATGCGGCGGAAGCTGCCGCAGGTGCTGACTGCGGGCCTGATCCTGGCGACCGCAACCGGTTGCACATACAAGGACTTCCCCCGCCTTGGTATGCCCACGCCGGTAACAGAAGAGGCACCACGGATCCTTTCCCTCTGGCAGGGCTCGTGGGCGGCAGCGCTCGCCACGGGCGTGCTGGTCTGGGGCCTGATCCTGTGGAGCGTCATCTTCCACCGGCGCAGCCGCACCAAGGTCGAGGTTCCTCCGCAGACCAGGTACAACATGCCCATCGAGGCGCTGTACACCGTGGTCCCTCTGATCATCGTCTCGGTGTTGTTCTACTTCACCGCGCGCGATGAATCGAAGCTCCTCTCGCTCTCCCCGAAGCCGGCCCACACCATCAACGTGGTCGGCTACCAGTGGAGCTGGGGCTTCAACTACATCGAGAACGTGGACGGCTCAGCCACCACGGGCAACGAGATCCCCAAGGAGCTCGACGCCATCCCCGACCGGTTCCGCAAGGACTTCCCCAAGGGTGCGGAAGGCGTCTACGACTTCGGCATCCCGGGAACGCGGAACCCGCAGAACGGCAACCCGGGTCCGACCCTGTGGCTGCCGAAGGGCGAGAAGGTCCGCTTCGTACTGACTTCGCGTGACGTCATCCACTCCTTCTGGGTGGTGCCGTTCCTCATGAAGCAGGACGTCCTTCCGGGCCACACCAACGCCTTCGAGGTGACTCCCAACCAGGAGGGCACCTTCATGGGCAAGTGCGCCGAGCTCTGCGGCGTCGACCACTCCCGGATGCTCTTCAACGTCAAGGTCGTCTCCCCGGAGCGCTACCAGGCGCACCTGGAGGAGCTGGCGAAGAAGGGCCAGAAGGGCTACGTGCCGGCCGGCATCGAGCAGACTGACCCGGCCAGGAATGCGGAGACGAACAAACTGTGAGCATCCTCAACGAACCTCAGGGTGCCGCGGCAGCAGACGACTCGTACGAGGACGAGCTGCCGGTCCGGCGCAAGCAGCCGGGAAACGTCGTCATCAAGTGGCTGACCACCACTGACCACAAGACGATCGGCACGATGTACCTGGTCACATCGTTCGCGTTCTTCTGCATCGGCGGTCTGATGGCGCTCTTCATGCGCGCCGAACTGGCCCGTCCCGGCACGCAGATCATGTCGAACGAGCAGTTCAACCAGGCGTTCACGATGCACGGCACGATCATGCTGCTGATGTTCGCGACGCCGCTGTTCGCCGGATTCGCGAACTGGATCATGCCGTTGCAGATCGGCGCGCCCGACGTGGCGTTCCCGCGGCTGAACATGTTCGCCTACTGGCTGTACCTCTTCGGCTCGATCATCGCGGTGGCCGGCTTCCTCACCCCGCAGGGTGCGGCGGACTTCGGCTGGTTCGCCTACTCCCCGCTCTCGGACGCGGTCCGGTCGCCGGGTGTCGGCGCCGACATGTGGATCATGGGTCTGGCCTTCTCCGGCTTCGGCACGATCCTCGGTTCGGTCAACTTCATCACCACGATCATCTGCATGCGCGCGCCCGGCATGACGATGTTCCGCATGCCGATCTTCGTCTGGAACGTCCTGCTGACCGGTGTGCTGGTCCTGCTGGCCTTCCCGGTGCTCGCCGCCGCGCTCTTCGCGCTGGAGGCGGACCGTAAATTCGGTGCACATGTCTTCGACGCGGCCAATGGCGGCGCATTGCTCTGGCAACACCTCTTCTGGTTCTTCGGCCATCCAGAGGTGTACATCATCGCCCTGCCATTCTTCGGAATCATTTCCGAGGTGATTCCGGTGTTCAGCCGGAAGCCGATGTTCGGCTACATCGGCCTGATCAGCGCGACGATCGCCATCGCGGGTCTCTCGGTGACCGTGTGGGCGCACCACATGTACGTGACGGGCGGCGTGCTGTTGCCGTTCTTCTCGTTCATGACATTCCTCATCGCGGTACCGACCGGTGTGAAGTTCTTCAACTGGATCGGCACGATGTGGAAGGGATCGTTGTCCTTCGAGACACCGATGCTCTGGGCCGTCGGATTCCTGATCACCTTCA
>NZ_ML123045.1:886099-935158 GCF_003846175.1 Streptomyces sp. ADI95-17
CGTTCGACCTGCATCACCCGGAGATCTCGGCGCTCGAGCAGCTGGAGCACCACTCCGAGGATGACAAGGCCCTCGCTGGTGGCAAGGAGGCCGGCAAGTGAAGATCCAGGGCAAGATGTTCATCTGGCTGAGCGTCTTCATCCTCGCCATGGCCGTCACGTACGGCGTGTGGTCGAAGGAGCCGGCCGGAACCACCGCGCTCGTCCTGGCCTTCGGGCTGAGCGTCATGATCGGCTTCTACCTGGCCTTCACGGCCCGGCGGGTCGACGCCATGGCGCAGGACAACAAGGAAGCCGATGTCGCGGACGAGGCCGGCGAGGTGGGGTTCTTCTCCCCGCACAGCTGGCAGCCGCTCTCGCTGGCGGTCGGCGGTGCCCTCGCCTTCATGGGAGTCATCTTCGGCTGGTGGCTGCTCTACTTCTCGGCCCCGGTCATCCTGATCGGTCTGTTCGGCTGGGTCTTCGAGTACTACCGCGGTGAGAACCGCACCCAGTGACACAGCGCCACCGCTCCACCTGACGGGGGGCCCGCACTTCTCCACCGAGAGGAGTGCGGGTCCCCCGTTCGCAGTCACACCGCGCGCTGATACGGATGAATCTCCATAGCGTGGGTCCATGAACCACACGCCGCGCATCCGCCCCGTAGTGAGCTGCACTCTGCTGGTCGTGTCCCTGGTCGCAGGTGTGACCGCCTGTGGCGGGTCCGGTGGCCACCCGCTCGCGGAGAAGCCGTACGACGCGGCGGACGATATCTCCGCCAACGCGTCGGACGGCGACGAGAAGGTCGACCCCGGCAAACCGCTGGAGGTCACCGTCAACGGCGACGACGGCCGGATCACGGACGTGTCGGCCGTCGACACGGCCGGCCGCCACCTCGCGGGTGAACTCGACGCGGACGGGAAGCGGTGGCACTCCACGCTCCCGCTAGCCGCCGGCACCCGGTACACCGTCAGGGTCGGTGTGGAGGACGACGACGGCGCTCCCGGCAGCCGTACGCTCGCGTTCGGGACCACCTCCGCCAAGAAGTTCCTGAAGGTCGCCTTCGGCCCTCAGGCGGGCACCTACGGCGTCGGACAGCCCATCACGGCGGAACTCAGCGCTCCGGTCAAGGACAAGGCCTCCAGGGCCAACGTCGAGCGCGCCCTGCGGGTCCGCTCGACACCCGCCGTGACCGGCTCCTGGTACTGGGTCGACGACAAGACCCTGCACTACCGCCCCAAGGACTACTGGCCCGCCAGGGCGACCATCGACGTCACCAGCGGCCTGGCCGGCGTCAAGGTCACCGACGCCCTCTACGGAGCCCCCACCAAGCCGCTGCGGCTCACCACGGGCGACCGCATCGAGGCCGTCACGAACGCCGCGGCGCACTCGATGACGGTCAAGCGCGACGGGAAAGTGATCAATACCATTCCGGTCACCACCGGCAAGCCGGGCTTCTCCACCCGAAACGGCGTCAAGGTCGTGCTGGGCAAGGAATACCGCGTACGTATGCGCGGGGAGACGATCGGCATCGCGGAGGGCTCCTCCGACTCGTACGACCTGCAGGTCTACTACGCGACGCGGGTCACCTGGAGCGGCGAGTACGTGCACGCGGCCCCCTGGTCCACCGGCTCACAGGGGTACGCGAACGTCAGCCACGGCTGCACGGGCATGAGCACCAGCCAGGCCGAGTGGTTCTACAACACCGTGCGCCCGGGCGACATCGTCACGGTGGTGGGCAGCGAGGGCGAGACGATGACGCCGTTCGACAACGGCTTCGGGGACTGGAACCTGTCCTGGGCCAAATGGCTGAAGGGCAGCGCCCTGCAGAAGAACACCGCCCCGGACCGTACGGAGACGATCCAGGCGGCGCGACTGCGCCCCGAGGTCTGACCGGACCGGGGAGGTGCGCTGCCCTTCGGAGGGACCGCGGACGGGGCCGCGGCGGGCCTCAGGCGCCCACGCAGGCCCTGCTGCGCAGCAGGGCGGCCAGGGCGTCCGCGAACTCGACCGGTTCGACCGGCAGGGTCACCGCGGCGTCCGCGCGGCTCCAGGTGGCCAGCCAGGCGTCCTGCGGGCGCCCGATCAGGAGCAGCACCGGCGGGCACCGGAAGATCTCGTCCTTGATCTGCCGGCAGACGCCCATGCCGCCCGCGGGCGCCGTCTCGCCGTCCAGCACGCAGACGTCGATGCCGCCGCGGTCCAGCGCCTCCAGCACGGCGGGCATGGTGGCGCATTCGAGGAATTCCACCGGTGGCACGTCAGCCGCGGGCCTGCGCCCGGCAGCCAGCCTCACCTGCTCACGGGTGTTGGCGTCGTCGCTGTAGACCAGGACCGTGGCGGTCGGCTGCATTGTTCCTCCGTGACATCTGTGTCTTCGGGGCTTTCCGGGCATGAACCGATGCGCGGATCGTACTCCGCCCGACGGCCTGTCAGCACCGCTTCGGACCGCTGTTCCATGGGCCGTTCGGGGAGGACACACCCGGCTGACACACCGAACGGCACCCCCCGGGGTGAGGGCGGGATAAGCGACCGACATAATGTCGGTCGTGGCGACAGCAACGACAGTAGAAACCGGGCACGCGCACCCGTCGGTCAATCGACCGAACCTCACCAGCGTCGGAACCATCATCTGGTTGAGTTCCGAGCTGATGTTCTTCGCGGCCCTCTTCGCGATGTACTTCACCCTGCGATCGGTGACCGGACCGGAGCACTGGAAGGAAATGGCTTCGGCCCTGAACTTCCCGTTCTCGGCGACGAACACCACGATCCTGGTGCTCTCCTCACTCACCTGCCAGCTCGGCGTCTTCGCCGCGGAGCGGGGCGATGTGAAGAAGCTCCGTGCGTGGTTCGTGATCACTTTCGTGATGGGTGCGATCTTCATCGGAGGCCAGGTCTTCGAGTACACCGAGCTGGTGAAGAAGGACGGCCTCTCGCTGTCCTCCGACCCGTACGGCTCGGTGTTCTACCTGACCACCGGCTTCCACGGTCTGCACGTGACAGGCGGTCTCATCGCCTTCCTGCTCGTTCTGGGCAGGACATACGCAGCCAAGAGGTTCACCCACGAACAGGCGACCGCCGCCATCGTCGTGTCCTATTACTGGCACTTCGTCGATGTCGTGTGGATCGGCCTCTTCGCCACGATCTACATGATCAAGTAACCGGGTTCGAACCCGAACCACATCCAGCATCGACGCAGAAGATCCTGACACCGGGGTAATCCGTGAAAAAGCTCTCCGCACGACGACGCCATCCGTTGGCGGCGGTCGTCGTACTACTCCTCGCGCTGGCGGCCACTGGGGGGCTGTACGCCGCGTTTGCGCCCGCGAGTAAGGCGCAGGCCGACGAAACCGCCCAGTCCCTCGCCATCGATGAGGGCAAGAAGCTGTACTCCGTCGGTTGCGCCAGCTGCCACGGAACCGGCGGTCAGGGCACCACCGACGGGCCGAGCCTGGTCGGCGTGGGCTCCGCCGCCGTTGACTTCCAGGTCGGTACGGGCCGTATGCCGGCGCAGCAGCCCGGCGCCCAGGTGCCGAAGAAGAAGGTCATCTACAACCAGGCCCAGATCGACCAGCTCGCGGCGTACGTCGCGTCGCTCGGCGCCGGCCCGATCGTCCCGACCAAGAACGACGTCAACCCTCAGGGTGCGGACATCGCCAAGGGTGGCGACCTGTTCCGTACCAACTGCGCGCAGTGCCACAACTTCACCGGTGAGGGCGGCGCGCTGACGAACGGCAAGTACGCGCCCAGCCTTGAGGGCGTGGACCCGAAGCATGTCTACGAGGCCATGCAGACCGGCCCGCAGAGCATGCCGTCCTTCCCGGACACGACGATGCCCGCGCAGCAGAAGCGGGACATCATCGCGTACATCCAGACCGTGAACAGCGCCCAGGCGGAGAACCCGGGCGGGCTGAAGCTGGGCGGCCTGGGGCCGGTCAGTGAGGGTCTGTTCGCCTGGATCTTCGGGCTCGGCGCACTGATCGCAGTTGCCATTTGGGTCGCGGCCCACACCGCTAAGGCCAAGAAGTCATGAGTAGCCAAGAGATTCCAGACGAGAACCTGCCCGCTGAGCAGGGCACCGCGCACGGCGCGGTAGAGGTCGCCGACGATCCGTTCGCCGACCCGGGGCTGCCGGCCCACAAGCCGCGTATCCAGGACATCGACGAACGTGCCGCGAAGCGCTCCGAGCGCGCCATCGCGTTCATGTTCACGCTGTCCATGCTGGCGACGGTCGGCTTCATTGCCTCCTACGTCATCTTCCCGGTCGACAAGATCGTGTACATCTGGCCCTTCGGTCATGTGAGCGCGCTCAACTTCTCCCTGGGTCTGACCCTGGGCGTGGCACTCTTCGCGATCGGCGCCGGCGCCGTCCACTGGGCGCGCACGCTGATGTCCGACGTGGAGGTCGCCGACGACCGGCACGCCATCGAGGCCGAGCCCGAGGTCAAGGCGAAGGTCATGGCGGACTTCGCGGCAGGTGCCGAGGAGTCCGGGTTCGGGCGGCGCAAGCTGATCCGCAACACCATGTTCGGCGCGCTGGCCCTGGTGCCGCTCTCCGGTGTGGTGCTGCTGCGCGACCTCGGTCCGCTGCCGGAGAAGAAGCTCCGCAACACCCTGTGGGCCAAGGGCAAGCAGCTCATCAACATGAACACGATGGAGCCGCTGCGTCCCGAGGACGTCGCGGTCGGTTCGCTGACCTTCGCCATGCCCGAGGGGCTGACGGAGGAGGCGGAGGACTTCCAGAACCAGATCGCCAAGGCCGCGCTGATGATCATCCGCATCGAGCCGGACAACATCAAGGACAAGCGCGAGCGCGAGTGGGCCCACGAGGGAATCGTGGCCTTCTCCAAGATCTGCACCCACGTCGGCTGCCCGATCAGCCTGTACGAGCAGCAGACGCACCACGTGCTCTGCCCGTGCCACCAGTCCACCTTCGACCTCTCCGACGGCGCCCGCGTCATCTTCGGTCCGGCCGGTCACGCCCTTCCGCAGCTGCGGATCGGCGTGAACAGCGAGGGCAACCTCGAGGCGCTCGGTGACTTCGAAGAGCCCGTCGGTCCTGCATTCTGGGAGCGCGGATGAGTACTGCGACCGACACACAGCGCAAGGCGCCCGCCGGTGAGCGGGTGGCCGACTGGGCGGACGGCCGGCTCGGGATCTACTCCCTGGCCAAGGCCAACATGCGCAAGATCTTCCCGGACCACTGGTCCTTCATGCTCGGTGAGATCGCCCTCTACAGCTTCATCATCATCATCCTCACGGGTGTGTATCTGACGCTGTTCTTCCACCCGAGCATGAACGAGGTCGTGTACCACGGCTCGTACGAGCCGATGCAGGGCATCAAGATGTCGCAGGCCTACGCCTCGACACTGGACATCAGCTTCGACGTCCGCGGTGGTCTGCTGGTCCGCCAGATCCACCACTGGGCCGCGCTGATCTTCCTGGCCGGCATGTTCGTGCACATGATGCGCGTCTTCTTCACGGGCGCGTTCCGCAAGCCGCGTGAGATCAACTGGCTGTTCGGCTTCCTGCTGTTCGTGCTGGGCATGTTCACCGGCTTCACCGGCTACTCGCTCCCGGACGACCTGCTGTCCGGTACGGGTGTCCGCTTCACCCAGGGCGCGATCCTGTCGATGCCGATTGTCGGCACGTACATCTCGATGTTCCTGTTCGGCGGAGAGTTCCCCGGTCACGACTTCGTCGCCCGGTTCTACTCGATCCACATCCTGCTGCTGCCGGGCATCATGCTCGGTCTGCTGGTGGCGCACCTGATCCTGGTCTTCTACCACAAGCACACGCAGTTCGCGGGCCCCGGCCGGACGAACAAGAACGTCGTCGGCATGCCGCTGCTGCCGGTGTACATGGCGAAGGCCGGAGGCTTCTTCTTCCTGGTCTTCGGCATCATCGCCATCATCGCGGCGATCGCCACGATCAACCCGATCTGGAACATCGGTCCGTACCGTCCGGACCAGGTGTCCACCGGCGCCCAGCCCGACTGGTACATGGGCTTCGCCGAGGGTCTGATCCGAGTGATGCCCGGCTGGGAGATCAACCTCTGGGGTCACACGCTCGTCCTGGGTGTGTTCATCCCGCTGATGGCCTTCGGACTGGTGCTCGCGATCATCGCGGTCTACCCGTTCATCGAGTCCTGGGTCACCGGGGACAAGCGCGAGCACCACATCCTGGACCGCCCGCGCAACGCCCCGACCCGGACGGCCTTCGGTGTCGCCTGGATCACCGAGTACGTCATCGTCTTCATCGGCGGTGGCAACGACCTGTGGGCCACGCACTTCCACCTGTCGCTGAACGCCATCTCCTGGTTCGTACGGATCTTCATCTTCGTCGGCCCGGTCCTCGCGTTCATCGCCACCCGGCGGATCTGCCTCGGCCTCCAGCGCCGCGACAAGGAGAAGGTGCTGCACGGACGCGAGTCCGGCATCATCAAGCGCCTGCCGCACGGTGAGTTCGTCGAGATCCACGAGCCGCTCGGCCCCGAGCAGCTGCACACGCTCACCGCGCACGAGCAGTACAAGCCGGTCGAGCTGGGCCCGACGGTCGACGAGAACGGTGTCGAGCGCAAGGTGTCGGCCCTGCAGAAGCTGCGGGCCCGGCTCAGCAAGGGCTACTACGGCGAGGACAACCAGATCGCCAAGCCCACCGCCGAGGAGTACAAGGAGATCACCAGCGGCCACGGTCACCACTGATCGCCTGAACTGATCGCCACAGCAGGAGCCCCGTCCATTCGATGGACGGGGCTCTTTGCCGTCCCCGGGGCTGGATAGGGTGGAGCTATCCCTTTACCGGCTGTGGACCCCAGGAGCGGACCATGAACGTTGTGACCCCGATCGGCGGCGACAGCGTGGCGGACCGTACCTGGCCCGGCGTGCTGAACCCCCTGCTGCGCGGCGAGAACCTCACCGCCGACGACACCGCGTGGGCGATGGACCGCATCATGCGCGGTGAGGCGAGCGATGTGCAGATCGCCGGATTCGCGGTCGCCCTGCGCGCCAAGGGCGAGACGATCGACGAGGTCACCGGCCTGGTGCGGGCGATGTACGAGCACGCCAACACCATCCACGTACCCGGCCGTACGGTCGACATCGTCGGCACCGGCGGAGACCTCGCCAAGACGGTGAACATCTCCACCATGTCGGCGGTCGTCATCGCCGGCACCGGCGCCAAGGTCGTCAAGCACGGCAACCGCGCCTCCTCGTCCGCGAGCGGTTCCTCCGACGTGCTGGAGAAGCTGGGCGTCAACCTGGACCTCAGCGCGCAGCGGGTCGCCGAGGTCGCCGAGGAGGCGGGCATCACCTTCTGCTTCGCGGTGAAGTTCCACCCCGCCCTGCGGTACGTCGCCAGGGCCCGCAAGGAGCTCGGCACGCCGACCACGTTCAACATCCTCGGACCGCTCACCAACCCGGCCCAGGTGCGCTCCCAGGCCGTCGGTGTCGCCGACCTGAGAATGGCGCCCATCGTCGCCGGTGTCCTCGCCGAGCGCGGCAATTCGGCGCTGGTCTTCCGGGGCGACGACGGCCTGGACGAGCTGACCACGACCGCGACCTCGCGGGTCTGGGTGGTCCGGGACGGAGCGGTGCGCGAGGAGGCGTTCGACCCGCGCGACGTCGGCCTGGAACTGGTGCCCGTGGAGGCTCTGCGCGGCGCGGACGCCTCGTACAACGCCGATGTGGCCCGGCGGGTGCTGGCCGGCGAGCGGGGGCCCGCCCGGGACGCCGTGCTGCTCAACTCGGCGGCGGCGCTGACGGCTCTCGACCCGACGGACGGCACGCTGAACGAGCAGCTCGCGGCCGGGATCGCGAAGGCCGCCGAGTCCATCGACTCCGGTGCGGCGGCCCGGGCGCTGGAGCGCTGGGTGGCGGCCAGCAACGCCTGAGACGGGCGCAGATGTGGCGCAGGGCGCAGTCCGGATCCTGGACTGCGCCTTGCGCGTCTTCGTACGTATGGCAAGATGCTGGGCAGGTCATGAGTGACAGCGACTACGGCCCCGGCCCGCTGTCCGGCAACCCTCCGTCCGTGGCGGGGTGCCCCGGGTGAAGACCAGGCCGTAGGCAGCGAGGTCTGCGGCAAGCGCGGGCCCCTCGGCATCTGTGAATGCCAACCCCCGGGGTCCTGGTCCCTAGGGAGCCTCTTGTGAGCACGCGAATGCGATAGGGCCGTCGGCCCTCCTCCGCACACCCCTCTTCATCTCTTTCCGCTGCGCTGCCGCGTATCCGCCGGCGCATGCGATTCGCCTGCCTCTTACGGGAGTTCGCCATGTCTGTCTTCACCGCTGCCGCCGACCAGTCGCTTTGTGCCCCTCTGCCGGTTCTGGGCAAGGATGTGACGGTTCCGCTGGTCACGGGCGGTGAGGTCAGCTACGCCGCGCTCGACTACGCCGCCAGCGCCCCCGCCCTCCAGCGGGTCTGGGACGACGTCGCCGCGTACGCCCCGTACTACGGCAGCGTCCACCGCGGGGCCGGATACCTCTCGCAGCTCTCCACGGACCTTTTCGAGAACAGCCGCGCCACCGTCGCGGAGTTCCTCGGCTGCCGCGCCGGTGACCAGGTGATCTTCACCCGCTCGACCACCGACTCGCTGAACCTGCTGGCCGCGGTGGTCCCGGCCGACTGCCAGGTCTTCGTCTACGAGACCGAGCACCACGCCTCGCTGCTGCCGTGGCGCGACGCCCGGGTGACCTACCTGAACGCCCCGCGCACCCCGGCCCAGGCCGTCGAGACGCTGGAGCGGGCGCTCGCGGAGCGCGACCCCTACGGCCCCGCGCTGGTCTGCGTCACCGGTGCCTCCAACGTCACCGGCGAGCTGTGGCCGGTGAAGGAGCTGGCCGCCGCCGCGCACGCGCACGGCGCCCGGATCGTGCTGGACGCCGCCCAGCTCGCCCCGCACCACCCCGTCGACATCGCCGAGCTGGACGTGGACTGGGTCGCCTTCTCCGGCCACAAGCTGTACGCACCGTTCGGCTCGGGCGTACTGGCCGGCCGGGCCGACTGGCTCCAGGCGGCCGAGCCCTACCTCGCGGGCGGTGGCGCCTCGCGCAAGGTCGCCCGTCGCACCGATGGCGGGGTGGACGTCGAGTGGCACTCCACCGCCGCCCGCCACGAGGCCGGTTCCCCCAACGTCATCGGCGTGTACTCCATCGCGGCCGCCTGCAAGGCGCTCACCGAGGCGGGCTTCGACAACCTGGTGGCCCGGGAGCAGCGCCTCGTCGCCGCGGTCCGCGCCGGCCTGGCCGAGGTCCCCGAGGTCAAGGTGCTCTCGCTGTTCGGCGACGACGCCCCGCGGGTCGGCGTCATCTCGTTCGTGGTGGAGGGCTGGAACAGCTCGCACTTCGCCGCCGCGCTCTCCGCCGAGTACGGCATCGGCGTCCGCGACGGACTGTTCTGCGCCCACCCGCTGGTCCGCACCCTGCTGGGCAGCGACCCGCAGGAGGTCGGCGAGTGCGGTGCGCCGGAGGCCGAGCCGGGCGAGCGCTCGCTCAACGCGATCCGGGTGAGCTTCGGCGCCGGTACGCCGGACGAGCACATCGAGCGGTTCGTCCGCGCGGTCAAGGAACTGGTCAGCAAGGGCGCCCAGTGGAAGTACCGCACCGAGGACGGCCGCTGCGTCCCGGACCGGGGTGCGGCACAGCTCTGACGGCGGACAGCACTTCGGCGGGGGACGGGCGGCCTTGTGGGCCCGTCCCCCGCCGAAGTGCTGCGGGGGTGGTGAGGTGCGTACCTACGCGTCGAGGCCGATGGCGAAGGCGGCCTCCAGGTCGTGCTGGGAGTAGGTACGGAACGCCACATGGGTGTCGGTGGCCTCGACGCCGGGGATCTTGCTGATCCGGCCGGGGATGACATCGGCGAGATCGTCGTGCTTGGGCACCCGGACCATGGCGATCAGGTCGTACGTACCGGTGACCGAGAAGACCTCGCTGACACTGTCCAGCGCGGCGATGGCCTCGGCGATCTCGGGAATCCGGTCCACGCTGGTTTTGATGAGCACGATCGCGGTGATCACGGCTGGCTTTCTCCCTCGGTGGCCGTGGCTGGTCCCTTCACTCTATCCGTACGCCGGTAACGCCCCCAGGCGTAGAGAAAGCCGAGGGCGAAGCCCACCACATGGGCCAGATAGGCCACGCCCGGCCCCCCGCTGCCCGCGCCCTGGACGGCCAGCCACTGGAGGGCGAACCAGAAGACCAGCACGATCCAGGCGGGGAAGCGCAGCGGCAGGAAGAAGAGGAACGGGAACAGGCTGGTGACCCGGGCCCTGGGGAACAGATACAGGAACGCCCCGAGCACCGCCGAGATCGCCCCCGAGGCCCCCACCAGCGTCTGGTCGGACGTGGCGTGCGCGGCCGCGTAGGCCACCAGCGCGAGGTAGCCGGAGATCACGTAGAAGAAGGTGAACCCGACCCGGCCCATGCGCTCCTCGGTCATCGCCCCGAACACGTACAGGAAGAGCACGTTGCCGAGCAGATGCAGCCAGCTGCCGTGCACGAACAGGGCGGTGAGCGGGGTGAGCAGGGCGTGCGCGGAGCCGCCCCACAGCTCGCTGGGGATCACGCCCCAGCGTTCGAAGTACCCGGCCTGGGCGGCGAGCAGGGCGTCGGCGGTGCCGGGGACCGGATTGAAGCCGGACAGCGGGCTGATCACGAAGACCAGGGAGCAGACCGCGATCAGGGCATGGGTCACCAGTGGGCCGCCGGAGGTGACCGTCCGTAGCAGCCCGCCGGTCAGCCTGCCGGTCACAGCTCGCCGATCGATCATGAACAGAGCATGACGCAAGCGGAGGGAACGGGACAGACCGCCTCGCCGTGTCGGGGGGACACGACGAGGCCGTAGGGTTACAGCAGGACATCCGCAGTTCGACGGCGCACCGCGAGATCCTTGAAGCAAGGCAGCACGAGGCTCGACGAAAGAGGACGCAACGATGACGACGGTTCCCCAGCCGACCGACGGGACTCGCTGGCGCTGCACGCTCTGCGGAAATCTCACGCGCTTCGACGTGACCCGCTCCTCGAAGGTCGTCGAATACGTCCATCTCGACCTGGCCGGTGAGTCCAGCGTCGAGGAACGTGAGGTGGTCAGTGAGACCATCGAGTCGGTGCGCTGCCGTTGGTGCAACGCGGTGGACCAGATCGAACTGGTGGACAGGCCGGGTGCCGACTCCTGACGGAGCCGCGCCCACAGACATTTGGGGTGACGGATGGTGGAGCAGCCCGCTAGCGGCGCCGAGTCGGCCGGGGCGGCCGACGACGCCGTCGAGGCGCTCGACCGCCCGCTGCCCGAAGGCGTACGGCGGCGGGTCGTCGCGCTGGTCTCGGACGCGTTCGGCGGCCTGACGGTCACCGAACTCCCGGCCCAGCTGCGGCAGTACGCCCGCTTCACCCCGACCCGGCGGGCCAAGTTCGCCGGGAACGCGATGGCTGCCGCCCTGGAGAGCGACTCGCTGTTCCGGCAGCGCATCGGCGAGCGGCTCAAGGAGGGCCAGCCGGAGCTGGCCGGTGCCCTGGAGGCCGGGGCGCCGCCGGCCGCCGCCGACCCCGTCGACGTGGCCGCCGCGGCCTATGTGCTGCGCCCGGCGGGCTGGGTCAAGCTGGTCGCCGCCGCCGGCGAGGAGGTCCAGCGCGCGGACGCCGAGCGCGCCGACGAGGAGAGCCGCCGCGAGCTGGAGCGGCTGCGCGAGGAGCTGGTCCGGGCCCGCTCCCAGACGAAGGCCGAGACGGAGCGGCTGCGCGTCGAGCTGGACGCGGCCCGCAAGGAGGCGGAGTCCCTCCAGCGCAAGCTGCGCAGCGCCGTCAACGAGGTCAAGCGCGGCGAGGCCGCGCTGCGCCGCAGCCGCGCCGAGACCGACACCGTACGGTCCGAGGCGGCCGCCCAGGTCTCCGCGGCCGAGAGCGAGAGCCGTCGGCTCAAGGCGCGGCTCGGCGAGGCCGAGGCGTCCGTGGAGGCGGGCCGCCGGGCCGCCAGGGAGGGCCGCTCGGTCGAGGACATGCGGCTGCGGCTGCTTCTGGACACGGTGCTCGACGCGGCGAGCGGGCTCCGCCGCGAACTGGCCCTGCCGCCCTCCTCGATGCGCCCGGCGGACAGCGTCGACGCGGTCGAGCCGGGCCGGATGTCGCCCAAGGACATTGCCGCCAGGGCCCTTTCGGAGACCGACCCGGCCCTGCTCGACCAGCTGCTCGCGCTGCCGCAGGCGCATCTGATCATCGACGGCTACAACGTCACCAAGACCGGCTATCCGCAGCTGCCGCTGGAGAAGCAGCGGTTGCGGCTGCTGGGCGGGCTCTCGATGCTCGCCGCGCAGACCGGCGCGGAGGTGACCTGTGTCTTCGACGGGGCCGAGCTGGCGGCCCCGGTGCTGCTGGCGCCGCCGCGCGGGGTCCGGGTGCTGTTCAGCAAGCCCGGGGTGACCGCCGACGAGCTCATCCGTCAGCTGGCGCGCGCCGAACCTCCGGGCAGGCCGGTCGTGGTGGTCTCCACCGACCGTGAAGTCGCCGACGGAGTGGCGAAGGCGGGCGCCAGGCCCGTTGCGTCCGTCTTGCTCCTGAAGCGTCTTTCGCGCGTCTAGCGGCACTTGCCGGTTCTCGGTGGAAATCGGGGAACGGACCGTCAGGTCACCGCTACACCCCGTGCGTCGTGGGTAAAGAAGTGCGGTCCGTGACGAGATTTTTCCGGTGAGGATTTGAACTGATCACAAGATGGTCACTAGGGTCAGGCCTCGAACCTTCGCACGGTTGATCACCCATCCGGGGTGACGGTGAAGGCACCGCCGAGTCCGTGACATGCACGGAGCCGGGGATTCGCGTCCCCCACAGCCCGGTAGGCGGCTCGAGGAAGAAGGAGCTCGCCTCCGTGGCGTCCCACCGTCGTCCCAAGCAGCCGAGCCGCGCTCGTGTGACCGTGCTCACCGCAACCGCCGCCGCAGCCGTCGCCCTGACCTCCCAGGCGGCCCACGCCGACCCGAAGCCCTCCAAGGGCGAGGTCAAGACCGAGGTCGAGAAGCTCAGTCACGAGGCCGGCGAGGCCAACGAGCGGTACTACGGCGCCAAGGAGAAGCAGGAGAAGCTGCAGAAGGAAGTCAGCGCGCTGCAGGACAAGGTGGCCCGCGGTCAGCAGGAGATCAACACGCTCCGCAACGGCCTCGGTTCGCTCGCCGCCGCTCAGTACCGCTCCGGTGGAATCGACCCGTCGGTGCAGCTCTTCCTCTCGTCCAACCCGGACACCTTCCTCGACGAGGCATCGGCCCTCGACCAGCTGACGGCCAAGCAGACCGAGACCCTGGGGAAGATCCAGGAGAAGCAGCGGGTCCTCGCGCAGCAGCGCAAGGAGGCCCAGGACAAGCTCGGTGACCTCGCGGACGTACGCAAGACGCTCGGCGAGAAGAAGAAGGAACTCCAGACCAAGCTGGGCAAGGCGCAGCGCCTGCTCAACTCGATGACCGCCGCCGAGCGCACGAAGATGCGCGAGGACCAGCAGCGCGCCAGCCGCTCCGCGGGCGACCGGGTCGAGCTGGGCAACGAGGCCCCCGCCTCCGCCCGGGGCGCCGCCGCCCTGAACGCCGCCAAGACCCAGGTGGGCAAGCCGTACGGCCGCGGCGGCACCGGCCCCGGCTCCTTCGACTGCTCCGGGCTGACCCAGTGGGCCTACGGCCAGGCCAACGTCCAGATCTCCCGGGTCACTTACACCCAGATCAACGACGGTGTCCGCATCGGGCGCAGCGCGCTGAAGCCGGGCGACCTGGTCTTCTTCAACAACACCTCGCACGTGGGGCTCTACGCGGGCAACAACACCCTCTTGCACGCCCCGTACCCGGGCACGTTCGTCCGCTTCGAGTCGATGGACACCATCGGCAGCTTCCAGTTCGGTGTGCGCGTCGGCTGACGACGCCCGAACGGGCGAATTCCCGCGCCCGTACAGACCGTCCGCCCCGCCGGAGACCACAGGTCACCGGCGGGGCGCCGTCGTTTCCGCCGCCCCTTCGTCCGGCGTGGCCGTTCGTCGCTCCGTGATCGCCCGACTACTGTCTGCCTGCTGTGCAGCTCCCGGTCGTCGGTCCGCCCGCCCCGGGCGGCAGGGGCTGCGCGCGTCTGCGTACAGCGGAAGGGAGTGCGGCGTCCTGTGGTGTCCCATCGCCGTTCCACACAGTCCGGCCTCAATCTGAGCGTCCGGGCCACCGTTCTGTCCGCCGCGGCGGCGACCGCGGCCGCCACCCTCGGCGCGGCCACCGCGAACGCCGACCCGCAGGACGCGCCCAGGACCGCCAAGGCCCGCATCGACCGGCTGTACACCGAGGCGGAGCGGGCCACCGAGCAGTACAACGAGGCCGGTGAGAACATCGGCCGGCTGCGCGGCGAGGTCGACCGGGCCCAGGACCGGGCGGCCCGCGGCCAGGAACAGGTCAACCGGATGCGTACGGTGCTCGGTTCGGCGGCGAGCGCGCAGTACCGCTCCGGCGGCATCGACCCCTCGCTCGCCCTGCTGCTCTCCTCCGACCCGGACAGCTATCTCGACCGGGCCGCCGCGCTGGAGCGCCTGACCGGCCTTCAGGCCGCCGAGCTGCGGGAACTCCAGCAGGTCCAGCGAGGGCTGACGCAGACCCGGGCGGAGGCGGCCCGCGCACTGGCCGAGCTGGAGCGCAGCCGGGCGGACGCCACCCGCCACAAACGGACCGTCGAGCGCAAGCTCACCGAGGCCAGGAAGCTGCTGCACGCCCTGCCCGGCGCCGACCGGGCGGAGTTCGAGCGGGCCTCACGCTCCGGCCGGGACGCCGGCTACCCGGCGACGGCCGACGTGCCGGCCGGCTCCGCGCGGGCGGCGGCCGCCGTCATGGCGGTCCGGCAGGCGCTCGGCCGCCCGTACATCTGGGGGGCCAACGGACCGGCCGGATTCGACTGCTCCGGGCTGATGCAGTGGGCGTACGCCCAGGCCGGGGTCAGCCTGCCCCGCACCTCGCAGGCCCAGCGGTACGCCGGACACATGGTGCCGCTCTCCGCGGCCCGCCCCGGCGACCTGGTCGTCTACCGGGCGGACGCGAGCCATGTGGCGATGTACGTCGGCAACGGACAGGTGATCCACGCCCCGTACCCCGGCGCTCCGGTGCGCTACGACCCCGTCGGCATGATGCCCGTCTCGTCGGTGACCCGCGTCTGACCGTACCCTCGATCGGGTGATGCAGCGGCGGGGACGGAACGGCGGGCGACGGGCGGCGGGAGCACTGCTCGCGGGACTGCTGCTCGTCTCCGGCTGCGCGGCCCCCGACGACGGCGCCGCCCCCGGATCCACCACCCGGGCCGTCCGCGCCACGCTGGAGCGCCGGGCCGCCGCCGTGCTGGACCACGACACGGACGCCTACCTCGCCACCACGGATCCCGGGGCCACCGCGCTGCGCGCGGCCCAGCGCCGGGAGCTCGGCAACCTCGCCGACGTACCGCTCGCCTCCTGGACGTACCGGCTGCGCGACGTGACCGCCGAGGGCACCGACCGGGCCACCGCCGACGTCGAGCTGCGCTACCGGATCAAGGACTACGACGCGGCGCCGGTCACCGCGGACCGGGTGCTGGACCTGAAGCGGGACCGGGCGGCCGGCCGCTGGTACGTCGTGGGCGACCGGGCGGTCGGGGACGGTGTCCAGCTCTGGCAGCAGGGCGACGTCCGGGTGGTGCGCGGGAAACACAGCCTGGTGCTCGGCGTCGGCCGCACGGACCGGGAGCTGAACCGGATCGCCCGGACCGCGGACGGCGCGGTGCCCGCCGTCTCCGCCGCCTGGCCGGAACGCTGGGCGGGCCGCGTGGTGGTGCTCGTGCCGCGGACGGTGCGGGACATGGCGGGGCTGCTGGGGTCGACGGCCGCGGACTACCGGGGGATCGCCGCCGTCACCACCGGACGGACCGGCGGCACGGGCCGGGCCCCGGCGGACCGGGTGATCGTCAACCCGCAGGCGTACGGCACGCTCGGCACCTTCGGGCAGCGGATCGTGCTCACCCACGAGACCACCCACGTCGCCACCCGCGCCCGCACCTCCGCCGCGACCCCGACCTGGCTCTCCGAGGGCTTCGCGGACTGGGCGGCCTACCGCCCCGAGGACCGCACCGCCGCACAGATCGCGCCCGGACTCGCGGACGCAGTCGCACGCGGCGAGCTGCCGGCCGGGCTCCCCACCGACGAGGACTTCGGCTTCGCGGGCGACCCGGCGCGCCTGGCGAGGGCGTACGAGGGCGGCTGGGCGGCCTGCGAGCTGATCGCCGACCACTGGGGCGAGGAGAAGCTGTTCGCCTTCTACCGGGCCGTCGGAGGGCACCGGGGACGGGACGGAGCGGTGGAGCAGGCCATGCACGAGGTGCTCGGCACGACTCCCGAGGACTTCACCGCGCTCTGGCGCGACCACCTGCGCACCACGCTCGGCTGAGCAGACGCGCCACTCAGGAGGCGACCGGCTCCGTCGCCCGGTCGAGACCGGACCGGGCGGCCGGGCCGCCCTCGCGCGCCGCCCCGGTGACCGTCTGCCGCCACAGCCGGCGGCAGGCGATCAGCGTCGCCGCCACCAGCAGGCCGTTGCGCAGGAACATCAGCGTCACACCCGTCGCGTCGCTGGTCACCACGTGCACGAACCCGAGCGGGAACTCCCACTGGGTGACGCCCGTCGCCACCAGCACCAGACCGGCCGGCAGCACCATCCGGCTGTCGCGGAACACCAGGCAGACCGCCGCCAGGCCGACCAGCCACAGCATGTACTGGGGGCTGATCACCCGGCTCGTCGTCGTGAACAGCAGCACCGCCGCGAACGCCGCGTCCGCCGGGGTGCTCACCCCGAACTCGCGGGCCCGCAGCCGCCACAGCAGCAGCCAGCCGAACGCCAGGACCGACAGACCGACGGCGAGCGTGCTCACCAGCGGCACGTGCGGACCCATGAACTCCATCGAGCCGTAGTGGAACTCCACCCGGCCCTGCCAGCCGAACTGCCGCGCCACATGGAAGACCAGCGCCCCCAGCGACTCGACCTCGGTGCCCCGGTCGCGCTGGGAGCCGAGGAAGTCCAGCGCACCGGGCATCGCCACGGTGCACACCACCAGCAGCCCGGCCGCCGTCGCCGCCGCGGCCGTCCACGCCCACCGCGTCGCCCGGCCGCGCGCCGTACCGGCCAGGATCAGCGCCGGCCACACCTTCAGCAGCGCGCCGACGGCGGCCAGCGCCCCCAGCACCCGCGGATGCCGCAGCCCGGCCAGCAGCGCCGCCACCGCGACCGCCGTGACCATCACGTCGTAACGGGCGTACGCGGTCGTGCCGAGCAGCGGCACCCCCGCCACCCACACCCAGGCGCCGGCCGGCCACCGGCCGTCCCCCCGGCCCGCGTACAGCAGCAGCCCCAGCACCAGCAGGTCGCAGACGAACGCGAGGACGAAGAAGGCCGAGGCGTAGTCCAGGAACGGCAGCAGCGCGGGGGAGAGGACGGCGAGGGCGGCCAGCGGCGGGTACTGCCAGGTGACGTCGGACCGCGGATACGTACCGGTCTTCAGGACCTCGGACCAGCCGTGGTAGATCACCGAGACATCGCTGGTCACGTCCGGTCCGGGCAGCGTGATCACCTTGGTGACGCAGAGCAGCAGCGCGACCCTGGTCAGGGCCCACACCGCGACGGCGAGCCGCGCGCCGGTCGATCCCGTCATGACGGTCTCATCCGTTCTCATCGGGGGGTACCCGGTGGGTACTGGGCGGGTACGAGGAGCCATGATGCCCGCCCGGAGCGCGCGAGAGCCATCGGGCCGGGCTGCCGGTACTGTCGGCCGGGATGGACAAGACCCTGATCGTGACCAACGACTTCCCGCCCCGCCCCGGCGGCATCCAGGCGTTCCTGCACAACATGGCGCTGCGCCTGGATCCCGCACAGATCGTCGTGTACGCCTCCACCTGGAAGCGGACCCCCGAAGGCCGCGCGGCCACCGCCGCCTTCGACGCCGAGCAGCCGTTCACCGTCGTGCGCGACCCCGTGACGATGCTGCTGCCGACCCCCCGGGTCACCCGGCGCGCGGTGCGGCTGCTGCGCGAGCACGGCTGCACCTCCGTCTGGTTCGGCGCCGCCGCCCCGCTCGGGCTGATGGCCCCGGCGCTGCGCAGGGCCGGCGCCCGCCGTCTGGTCGCCACCACCCACGGGCACGAGGCGGGATGGGCGCAGCTGCCCGCGGCCCGGCAGCTGCTGCGGCGGATCGGCGAGGGCACGGACACGATCACGTACCTGGGGGAGTACACCCGCTCCCGGATCGCCCCCGCGCTCACCCCCGGGGCCGCGGCGCGGATGGCCCAACTGCCGCCAGGCGTCGACGAGAAGACCTTCCACCCGGACTCGGGCGGGGACCGGACCAGGGCCGGGCTCGGCCTCTCGGACCGGCCGGTCGTCGTCTGTGTGTCCCGGCTCGTGCCGCGCAAGGGCCAGGACACGCTGATCCTCGCGATGCCCGCGATCCTGGCGCAGGTGCCGGACGCGGTGCTCCTGATCGTCGGCGGCGGACCGTACGACAAGGAGCTGAGGCGGCTGGCCCGGGAGACCGGGGTCGGGGAGTCCGTGCGGTTCACCGGACCGGTGCCCTGGGAGGAGCTGCCCGCCCACTACGGCGCGGGCGACGTCTTCGCCATGCCGTGCCGCACCCGGCGCGGCGGCCTCGACGTGGAGGGGCTCGGCATCGTCTTCCTGGAGGCCTCCGCGACCGGTCTGCCGGTGGTGGCGGGCGACTCGGGCGGCGCGCCCGACGCGGTGCTCGACGGCGAGACCGGGTGGGTGGTGCGCGGCGGCAGCGTGGAGGAGTCGGCCGACCGGATCGTCACGCTGCTGCGCGACCCGGAGCTGCGGCAGCGGATGGGGGAGCGGGGGCGGGCCTGGGTCGAGGAGAAGTGGCGCTGGGACCTGCTCGCCGAGCGGCTGCGGGCGCTGCTCTGAGCCACGTACGCGAGAGGGGGCCCGCACTCGCCGTGCGGGCCCCCTCTCGCGAGTACGTCCCGGTCGTCAGCCCCGGTAGATCGACTCGATCTCGTCCGCGAAGTCCTTCGCCACCACGTTCCGCTTCAGCTTCAGCGACGGCGTGATGTGACCCGCCTCCTCGGTGAACTGCGAGTCCAGGATGCGGAACTTGCGCACCGACTCCGCCTTGGACACGGCCGCGTTCCCGTCGTCCACCGCCCGCTGCACCTCGGCCAGCAGCTCCGGGTCCTCGCGCAGCGACACCGCCGTCGAACCGGCCGGCTTGCCGTGCTCCGCGGCCCAGCGGCCCAGGAACTCCTCGTCCAGGGTGACCAGCGCGCCCACGAACGGCCGTCCGTCGCCGACCACCATGCACTCGGCGACCAGGGCGTGCCCGCGGATCCGGTCCTCGATCACTGCGGGAGCGACGTTCTTGCCGCCCGCCGTGACGATGATCTCCTTCTTGCGGCCGGTGATCGCGAGATAGCCGTCCTCGTCCAGCGTGCCGATGTCGCCGGTGTGGAACCAGCCGTCGGCCAGCGCGTCGGCCGTCGCCGCCTCGTTGTTCCAGTAACCGGTGAACAGGTGCTCGCCGTGCAGCAGCACCTCGCCGTCGTCGGCGATCCGCACCACCGAACCGGGCAGCGGCTGGCCGACCGTACCGATCTTCTGCCGGTCCCACGGGTTGAAGGCGGTGGCCGCGCACGTCTCGGTCAGGCCGTAGCCCTCCAGGACGGTGAAGCCGATGCCGCGGTAGAAGTGGCCGAGCCGCTCGCCCAGCGGCGCGCCGCCGGAGATCGCGTACTCGCCGCGCCCGCCGAGCACCGCGCGCAGCTTGCCGTAGACCAGCCGGTCGAAGACCTTGTGCTTCAGCCTCAGGCCCAGCGGGGGGCCCTGGGGGGTGCCCAGCGCGCGGCTGTAGGCGATCGCCGTGTTCGCGGCCCTGTCGAAGATCTTCCCCTTGCCGTCGGCCTGCGCCTTGGCCCGCGCCGCGTTGTACACCTTCTCGAAGACCCGCGGCACACCGAGGATCAACGTCGGCCGGAACGAGGCCAGTTCATCGGTGAGGTGCTTGATGTCCGGTACGCAGCCGAGCTTGATCGGGGCCATCACCGAGGCCACCTCGACCAGCCGCCCGAAGACGTGCGCGGCCGGCAGGAAGAGCAGTACGGAGCACTCACCGGTACGGAAGAGCGGCTTCAGCCGCTCCACCACGTTGCCGCACTCGGCGAAGAAGCTGCGGTGCGTGAGCACACAGCCCTTGGGGCGGCCGGTGGTGCCCGAGGTGTAGACGATGGTGGCCGGGTCGTCCGCCTTGGCGCTCGTCATCCGCAGGTCCAGCGTCTCGTCCGAGACGTCCTCGCCGATCGCCGTCAACCGGCGGATCGCGTCGTCCTCGATCTGCCAGATGCCCTTCAGGGCAGGCAGGTCCGCCTGGACGGAGACCACGGAGGCCTGGTGCGCCTCGGACTCCACGACGCACAGGGTGGTGCCGGAGTCACCGAGGATCCACTGGATCTGCTCGGGCGAACTGGTCTCGTACACCGGGACGGTGACCGCGCCGGCGCTCCAGATCGCGAAGTCGAGCAGCACCCACTCGTAGCGGGTGCGCGAGAGCAGGGCCACCCGGTCACCGGCGTCGACGCCCGCGGCGATCAGTCCTTTGGCGACGCCTCTGACCTCGGCCAGGAACTGCGCGGCGTTCACATCGGTCCACGTGCCCCCCACCTTGCGGCTCATCACCGCGACATCGGGATGCTGAGCGGCATTGCGGCGGATGAGATCCGTCAGGTTGCCGTCCGAGGGGACCTCGTACAGGGCCGGAAGGCTGAACTCGCGCAAGACTGCTGCTCCTCATCGGGCTCCGGTGCCACGGCTCTGTGTGACGCACCGGCTGCGGTCCAAGGCTGGCGGGCGCTCAGTGGGGTGAGCGCGACTGGACTGCCCGGACGTTACCCACCAGTACTCGGTTCCCGATAGGGGGTTCCGGCCAGATGTCTTACGCGTCACACATAACGGTGATCCTTGGGCGCACAGTAGTCCACCCGTATGACCGGGCGAAGATTTTCGCAGGTCCGGCGGCCTCTACCCAGGTGACCGGCAGAGTCCTAGGGTGATCGCCATGCGAGCCGGACCCGACAGCACCAGACAGCGCACGCGTATCCACGTGGTCAGCGACGTGCACGGCAACACCGAGGCCCTGGCCCGCGCCGGGGACGGCGCCGACGCGCTGGTCTGCCTCGGTGACCTGGTGCTCTTCCTCGACTACGCCGACCACTCGCGCGGCATCTTCCCCGATCTCTTCGGCGTGGAGAACGCCGACCGGATCGTCGCGCTGCGCACCGCGCGCCGCTTCGAGGAGGCCCGAGAGTTCGGCCGGGGCCTGTGGGCGGGCCGGGACCGCAACGCGGCGATCGTCTCGGCGGTGCGCAAGCAGTACGCCGAGCTCTTCGCGGCCTTCCCCACCCCGACGTACGCCACCTACGGCAACGTCGACATCCCCGGCCTGTGGTCCGAGTACGCGCACCCCGGCACCACCGTCCTGGACGGCGAACGGGCCGAGATCGGCGGCCGCGTCTTCGGCTTCGTCGGCGGCGGGCTGAAGACCCCGATGAACACCCCGTACGAGATCGGCGACGAGGAGTACGCGGCGAAGATCGAGGCGCTCGGACCGGTCGACGTGCTCTGCACCCACATCCCGCCCGATGTGCCGGAGCTGACGTACGACACGGTGGCGCGCCGCTTCGAGCGCGGCAGCCGGGCCCTGCTGGACGCCATCCGCCGGACCCGCCCCCGGTACGCCCTGTTCGGCCACGTCCACCAGCCGCTGGTGCGCCGGATGCGGATCGGCGCCACCGAATGCGTGAACGTCGGCCACTTCGCGTCCACCGGCAGGCCCTGGTCCCTGGAGTGGTGACCACACCGGCGCCGGACCCTGGAACGAGGCGCGGCGCACACGCGATAGCCTTCTGACGGCAGGCATCTGCCGACGCACCGGTACACCGCACTGGAGGAGCCACGGCGATGGCTGAACACACCAGCTCGAGCATCACGATCGAGGCGGCACCGGCCGATGTCATGGGAGTGATCGCCGACTTCGCCCGCTACCCGGAATGGACCGGTGAGGTCAAGGAGGCCGAGGTCCTCTCCGAGGACGACCGCGGCCGCGCCGAGAAGGTCCGGCTCGTCCTCGACGCCGGAGCGATCAAGGACGACCACACCCTCGCCTACACCTGGATCGGCGACTACGAGGTCAGCTGGACCCTCGTCAAGTCCCAGATGCTGCGCGCCATCGACGGCTCCTACGCACTGGCCCCGCTCGGCGACGGCGACCGCACCGAGGTCACCTACCGGCTCACCGTCGACGTCAAGATCCCGATGCTCGGCATGATCAAGCGCAAGGCCGAGAAGGTCATCATCGACCGGGCCCTGGCCGGACTGAAGAAGCGCGTCGAGTCCGTCCCGAAGGCCTGACCCGGATGCGTACGGTCCTCGTCACCGGCCCTGGCGGCGCCGGCCGTACCACCGTCGCGGCGGCGACCGCGCTGGCCGCCGCCCGCCGGGGCCAGCGCACCCTGCTGCTGACCGCCGACGGCATACCCGGCTTCCCCGAGGACACCGAGCCCACCGAGGTCACCGACGGGCTGTGGTCCGCCCGCATCGACTCCGGCGAGCACTTCCGCGCCGAGCTTCTCGCCCTCCAGGACCAGGCCTCCGTCGTGCTGGACCTGCTCGGCGGGAACCGGCTGGACGGCGAGGAGCTGACCGAACTCCCCGGCAGCACCCAGCTCGCCCTGCTGCACACCCTGCGCCGCGCCGCCGAGGGCGACTGGTCGCGGGCCGGCCACGACCTCCTCGTCGTCGACCTGCCACCCCTGCGCGAAGCACTCGCCCTGCTCGCCCTCCCCGAACAGCTGCGCCGCTATCTGCGCCGGCTGCTCCCCCCGGAACGCCAGGCCGCCCGCGCCCTGCGCCCGATGCTCGCCCAGCTCGCCGGCGTGCCCATGCCCGCCCAGTGGCTGTACGAGGCGGCCGCCCGCAGGGACGCCGAGCTGGCAGCCGTGCAGGCCCTGATCGAGGCCCGCGACACCACGGTCCGGCTGGTCGCGGAGCCCGGCCCCGCCGCCGAGGACACCCTGCGCACCGCCCGCACCGGCCTCGCCCTGCACGGACTGCGGGTCGACGCCCTCACCGTGAACCGGGTCCTGCCCCGGCACTCCGGCGACCCCTGGTTCGCCGGGCTCGCCGCCCAGCAGGAGAAGACCGTCGACCACTGGTACGAGGAGTGGGCGCCCGACGCCGCGCTGTGCGAGGTGCCCCACCTCGGCCGCGACCCGCGCGGTCTCGACGACCTCGCCCGCCTCGACACCCCGGCCGGCGCCCCCCGCGGGGACGACGGCCTCGCCGGGGGACTGGACGGGCGGGGCCCCGGCCGGGCCGACGCCCCCTGGTGGATAGAGAGCCCCGGCACCCCGGACGGCCTGGACGGGCTGCTGCCCGGCGCCCGGATCGTGACCACCGGCCCACCGTCCGGCGACGGCGACCCGGTCCTGGTCTGGTGCCTGCCGCTGCCCGGCGCCGCCAAGAAGGACCTCCAGCTGGTCCGCCGCGGCGACGAACTGCTGCTCACCGTCGGCCCGTTCCACCGGATCGTCCCGCTGGAGTCCGGACTGCGCCGGTGCACCGTCTCCGGCGCCGCCCTCACCGACGGAGTGCTCCGGGTCCGGTTCACGCCGGACCCCGGCCTGTGGCCGAGGACGGGCTGAACGGCGCGTCGCGCTTCGGGTAACGTCGTTAGTACGTGCCCCGTATGCCGGGCCGCCGGCACACCACGTCGCAGGAGTCCGCCATGAGCGATGCCACCGATCGTCCCGTCGACGACGACGCGTGGGCGAAGGCCTGCGCCGAGGACCTCGAAGCGGAGAAGGCCCGCCGCCGCGCCCAGCACGGCCCGCCGCCCGGCTCCGCCGCCGAGGAACTGCGCAAGCTGGTCGACGCCGTGGCCGACAAGTTCTCGTCCCTCCAGTCGCCGCTGTTCGGCGCGGCGGCCCAGGGCACCGTGCAGCAGATCATCAAGCAGGCGAAGTCCGCGGTCGAGCCCGTCATCGAGCGCAACCCGGACGTCTTCGACCACATCGCCGCGGCCGGCAGCGAGCTCCTCGCCGCCTACCGCTCCGCCGTCGAGGGCCAGGAACGCCGCTGGACCCAGGGCGCCGGTGACCCGGCCGGCACCGGGAAGAAGGCCGACGACCCCTCCGACCCCCGTGACGAGGGCCCCGCCGCGGGCGAACACATCGACCTGGACTGACCGGCACCGAAGGGCCGGGCCCCCGGCTCGGGTACGGTTGGCCACAGCGGGGCTCGACCGGAACTGAGGGATTCATGGGACTCACCATCGGCGTCGATATCGGCGGCACGAAGATCGCGGCTGGAGTGGTCGACGAAGAGGGCCGGATCCTCTCGACGCACAAGGTGCCGACCCCGCCGACGGCCGAAGGCATCGTCGACGCGATCGCCTCGGCCGTGTCCGGCGCGAGCGAGGGCCATCAGATCGAGGCCGTCGGCATCGGCGCCGCCGGATACGTCGACGACAAGCGCGCCACCGTGCTCTTCGCGCCGAACATCAACTGGCGGCACGAGCCGCTGAAGGACAAGGTCGAACAGCGCGTCGGCCTGCCCGTCGTCGTCGAGAACGACGCCAACGCCGCCGCCTGGGGCGAGTACCGCTTCGGTGCCGGCCAGGGCCACGACGACGTCATCTGCATCACGCTCGGCACCGGCCTCGGCGGCGGCATCATCATCGGCAACAAGCTGCGCCGCGGACGCTTCGGCGTGGCCGCCGAGTTCGGCCACATCCGGGTCGTCCCGGACGGTCTGCTCTGCGGCTGCGGAAGCCAGGGCTGCTGGGAGCAGTACGCGTCCGGACGCGCACTCGTCCGGTACGCCAAGCAGCGCGCCAACGCCACCCCGGAGAACGCCACGATCCTGCTGTCGCTCGGCGACGGCACGGTGGACGGCATCGAGGGCAAGCACATCAGCCAGGCCGCCCGGCAGGGCGACCCGGTGTCGGTCGACTCGTTCCGCGAGCTGGCCCGCTGGGCCGGCGCCGGACTGGCCGACCTCGCCTCGCTCTTCGACCCGTCCGCGTTCATCGTCGGCGGCGGCGTCTCGGACGAGGGCGAGCTGGTGCTCGACCCGATCCGCAAGTCGTTCCGGCGCTGGCTGATCGGCGGCGAATGGCGCCCGCACGCCCAGGTCCTCGCGGCCCAACTGGGCGGCAAGGCGGGCCTGGTGGGTGCGGCCGACCTCGCCCGCCAGGGCTGAGCCGACCGGACCGCGGCGAACCCGGACGCCCGTCGCGCCCTTGTGGCAGCGGCGGGCGTCCGTCGTATCGTGAGGCGCATGGTCCTGACGCCACTGCCCGACTCCCGTACCGAGCCGGATGGTTCGGCCGTCATCAGAGTGCTCAGCTACAACATCCGGTCGATGCGCGACGACCGCGAGGCGCTGGCCCGCGTCATCACCGCTTGCGCCCCCGACCTCGTCCTCGTCCAGGAGGCGCCGCGGTTCTTCCGCTGGCGCAAGCGCGCGGCCTGGCTCGCGGCCCGTACCGACCTGGTCGTGCTCGGCGGCGGTGCCACGGCGGCCGGGCCGCTGCTGCTCTGCTCGCTGCGGGCCACCGTGGAGCGGACGCAGGACGTGCTGCTGCCGCGCACCCCAGGGCTGCACCGCAGGGGCTTCGCCACCTCGGTGGTACGGATCGCGGGCACCCGGATCGGTCTGCTGAGCTTCCACCTGAGCCTGCAACGGGACGAACGCCTGGCCCAGACCGAGACACTGCTGGAGCGGCTGGACGAGATGGGCGTCGAGCACGCGATCGCGGCCGGCGACCTCAACGACGTACCGACCGGGGGCGCCTTCCGGCGGCTGGCCGGGCGGCTCCAGGACTGCTGGGCGGTCCGGCCGTGGGGCGAGGAGCACACCTACTCGCCGGACGACCCGCGACGGCGCATCGACGCGATCTTCGCGACGGAGGGGATCGAGGTGCTCGGCTGCGGTGTCCCCGTCGGGCTGCCCGGGGTCACCGAGGCGGACCTGCGGGCGGCCACCGACCATCTGCCGGTGCTGGCGGCGCTGCGGGTGCCCGCGATGCTGCCCTGACACCCTTACGGCCTCACCCGCGATTGTCAGCGGCGTCGCGGCGCCCGGGACCTCCGCCTCCGGCGTTGTCGTCAGTCGCGATGGCTCCGCCATCACTCCCTCCTCCGCCTTGGATTCGAAGGCCCCGGGCGCCGCTCCTTCCCCCGCTGACAATCGCGGGTGAGGCCGTTACTCCGCTCCGGTCTCAGACGACCGCCCCGCGCCCGGGGTCGTCGCCGTCCTCGTCGTCATCGTTCATCCGCGCCACCAGCGTGACGAAACCGCCCAGGAAACCGCCGACGCAGACCGTCGTCAGCCACCAGGTCATGTCCCACCGCAGCAGCACCGCGATCAGCATCAGCACCGGACCGCCGACGACCGCGAGCCAGGCGAACTTCGCCGTGACATCGGCCTCCGGGAGCGGCGGCGGTTCCGGGGGGACGAAGTGCCCCTCGTCGCTGTCGTCGAGGTCGCCGTCCTTCGGCTCCGGGACCTCGTAGTCGCGCGGACCGATGACCCCGGGCGCGAAGACGACCGAGCTGCCGAGCGGCTTCTCCGGCGGCTTCACGGACTTCTTCCCGAGCCCCTTGTCCGGATCCAGGACGTCGGACCCGTCGTCCTCCGGCAGCGCGAGATCCTCGATCGACCTGAACGGCTTGGCGCCCGGCGGGTCCGGCGGCTCCTCGCCGTACCCGGCGACGATCGCCTGCCACGCGGCGTCCTCGTCGACCGACGGCTCAGGCCGGCCGCCGTCGGCGCCCGGTGCCGCCTGCTGTGCGGCGCCGTCCTGCGGGCCCGCGCCGTCGTCGGGCACGGCCGCTCCCTCCGCGGGAAGGGGCTCGCGCTCCTCCTCGCTGCCCGCGCGCTCCGCGTCGTGCTCAGCCACCTGACGTGCTCCCCTTCTTGCCGACGCTCGGGGCGAGGCGGCCGATGAACCGGTAGCTCTCGTCGAAGATCCGCTCCGCATCATGGTCCAACGTCGCGACGTGGTAGCTCTGTTCCAGCAGGATCTCCTCGACGTCCGTCGACGACACCCGGCTGAGGATGCGGGCCGAGTCGGCCGGCGGCACCACATGGTCCTGCGGGCTGTGCAGCAGCACCAGCGGCTGGGTGACCTGGGGAAGCTCGGCATCGACCAGACGGAAGAACTTCCGCAGCGAATGCGCCGCGTGCAGCGGCACCCGGTCGTACCCCACCTCGTCGGAGCCCGCCAGGGCGATGTCGCTCGCCAGCCCCTTCGTCGTACGCACCAGATGACGGGCGACCGGCAGCGCGTACGCCGACAGGCCGTGCACCTTGTTGGCCGGGTTGACCAGCACCAGGCCGCTGATCGCGTCCCCGTGCTTCGCCGCCAGCCGCAGCGTCAGCGCGCCGCCCATGGACAGCCCGAAGACGAAGACCTGGCTGCACCGCTCCAGCAGGGCGCGCAGCTCCCGGTCCACCTCCGCGTACCAGTCCTGCCAGCCGGTGAGCTGCATGTCCTCCCAGCGGGTGCCGTGCCCCGGCAGCAGGGGCAGCGAGACGGTGAGCCCGCGCTCCGCCAGATGCTCGGCCCAGGGGCGCAGCGACTGCGGGGAACCGGTAAATCCGTGACAGAGGAGGACGCCGACCTCTCCGCCCTCGTGGCGGAACGGCTCGGCTCCAGGAAGGACCGGCACCGGGGTCTCCTGTTCGTGAGGCTCGCAGGGGAGCGAAAGGGGGCGTGCAGAGGATTACTTCACCGTACGCGACCGGACCGACACCGACCAGGGCCGTCACCGACACCGACCAGGGCTGTCACCGACACCGACCAGGGCTGTCACCGACACCGACCAGGGCCGTCACCGGCTCAGGCCGCCGCAGCGGCTCCGTGCCGGGCGGGAGCGCGGGCGTCCCACGGGTTAAGGTCTGTCGGACAGCACACAGGAGGCACCCGAGTTGATCTACGGCGCAATGAAGTTCTCCATCGGCGGCTCACTGAAGCTCGCCTTCCGGCCATGGGTGGAGGGCCTGGAGAACATCCCCGCGCAGGGACCGGCGATCCTCGCGAGTAATCACCTGTCGTTCTCCGACTCCTTCTTCCTGCCGGCCGTCCTGGACCGCAAGGTCACCTTCATCGCCAAGTCCGAGTACTTCACCGCACCCGGCGTGAAGGGCAAGCTGACCGCCGCCTTCTTCAAGGGCGTCGGCCAGCTCCCGGTGGACCGCTCGGGCGCCCGCGGCGCCGGTGAGGCGGCCATCAAGGCGGGCATCGAAGTCATCGAGAGCGGCGGCCTCTTCGGCATCTACCCGGAGGGCACCCGCTCGCCCGACGGCCGTCTCTACCGGGGCAAGCCCGGCGGGCTGGCCCGGGTGGCGCTGGCCACCGGGGCGCCCGTCATCCCCGTCGCGATGATCGACACGGAGAAGATCCAGCCGCCCGGCCAGGTGATGCCCAAGCTGATGCGCCCGGGGATCAGGATCGGCAAGCCGCTCGACTTCAGCCGCTACCACGGCATGGACGGGGACCGCTTCATCCTGCGCTCGGTCACCGACGAGGTGATGTACGAGATCATGAAGCTCTCCGGCCAGGAGTACGTCGACATCTACGCGACGGCGGCCAAGCGGCAGATCGCGGACGAGGCCAAGCGCCACGCCGAGGCGGAGAAGCACAAGGACACCGGGTCCGCGACACAGGGGTGAAGGAACGGTACGGCGCGTGAACGCGTCCGTTCCGTCCGGGGGGTGGGGGAAGTGGCCAGGCGCGAGCGGGTCGTACGGATGTCGGTCGAACAGCCGCTGTGGAGTGCGCTGACCGCGTATCGCATCCTGACGATGCTGTACGCGGTACTGCTCGCCGTCTTCGGCCGGGAGAAGTACGACCGGCCATGGGTGGCCGTCGCCTTCCTCGCGGTGCTGGTGGTCTGGACGCTCGCCACCCTCCCGAAGGTCTCGAACGCCACCGCCTGCACCAAACGCTTCCTCGGCGCCGATCTGACCATCGCGCTCACCGGCATACTCCTCACCCCGCTCGCCGACTTCGAGGCCCAGCAGATGGACGGCCCGACGCTGCCGTCCATCTGGACCGCGGGCTCCGTGCTGGCCTTCGCGATCAAGGGCGGCTGGCGCTGGGCGGCCTTCGCGTCGAGCTTCGTCGCCGTCGCCAACATCGTCGAGCGCGGCCATCCCAGCCGGGACACCTTCCACAACGTGCTGCTGGTCTGGGTCGCCTCCATCGCCATCGGGTACGTCATCGAGGTGGCCAGGGCCAGTGAGCGCACCCTGGCCCGCGCCCTGGAGATCGAGGCCGCCACCCGCGAGCGGGAACGGCTGGCCCGGGACATCCACGACAGCGTGCTCCAGGTCCTGGCGATGGTGCAGCGCCGGGGCACCGCGCTCGGCGGGGAGGCGGCCGAACTGGGCCGGATGGCCGGGGAGCAGGAGGTCGCCCTGCGCACCCTGGTCTCCAGCGGACTGGTGCCCACCACCCGGGTCTCCGAGGACGCCGCCGAGGGCGCGGTGGTCCGCAGCGTCGAGGTCGACGACGAACCGTCCGAACAGGCCGACTGCGATCTGCGCGCCCTGCTCGCCCCGCACGCCGGATCCCGGGTCAGCTTCGCGGAGCCGGGCGCTCCGGTGCTGCTGGCCCCCGCGGCCGCGACGGAGCTGGCGGCCGCTGTCAGTGCCGCCCTGGACAATGTCAGGGTCCACGCGGGGGAGAATGCCCAGGCATGGATCCTCGTCGAGGACTGGCCGGACGAGGTGATCGTGACGGTCCGGGACGACGGCCCCGGAATCCCGGACGGGCGGCTCGCCCAGGCCGAGGGGGAAGGGCGGATGGGGGTGGCCCTGTCGATCCGGGGGCGGCTGCGTGACCTGGGCGGCACGGCCGAGGTGATCTCGGTGCCAGGCCAGGGCACCGAGGTCGAGTTGAAGGTTCAGAAGGTTCCGCGGGGGAAGGCAGGATCAGCGAGATGAGCACGGAGAACACCGGGGCCGCACAGGAGCGGGCCATCAGGGTCATGGTGGTCGACGACCATCCGATGTGGCGCGACGCCGTCGCCCGCGACCTTTCCGAGTCCGGCTTCGAAGTGGTGGCGACCGCGGGCGACGGACCGCAGGCGGTCCGAAGGGCGAAGGCCGTCACCCCCGACGTCCTGGTGCTCGACCTGAATCTGCCCGGCATGCCCGGCGTCCAGGTCTGCAAGGAGCTCGTCGGCTCCCACCCCGGGCTGCGGGTGCTGGTGCTCTCCGCCAGCGGTGAGCACGCCGACGTGCTGGAAGCGGTCAAGTCCGGCGCCACCGGCTATCTGCTCAAGTCGGCCAGTACCCAGGAGCTGACCGAGGCCGTGCGGTCCACCGCCGTCGGCGACCCCGTCTTCACGCCGGGTCTGGCCGGGCTGGTGCTCGGCGAGTACCGCAGGCTCGCCTCCGACCCCGCGCCCGCCGCGTCCGACGAGCCCAAGGCCCCGCAGCTCACCGAGCGCGAGACCGAGGTGCTGCGGCTGGTCGCCAAGGGCCTCTCGTACAAGCAGATCGCCGAGCGGCTGGTCATCTCGCACCGCACCGTGCAGAACCACGTGCAGAACACCCTGGGCAAGCTCCAGCTGCACAACCGGGTGGAGCTGGTGCGGTACGCGATCGAGCGCGGTCTCGACGACGCCTGAGCCAGCGGCCCCGGCCGGGCGGCGCGGCAGGGGCATGGGCCGTATATTCGCGATGACCGGCATGCTCGCGATGCCCGGCCCATGCCCCCCTGATCCGCCGGTCCGCTGGTCCGCCGATCCGCGCGACGAACGGGAGAAGTCGTGGAAATCCTGGCCTTCGGTGTGCAGTCCGACGAGAAGCCGCTGATCGAGAAGGCCTTCGCCGGACAGCACGAGGTCCGCTGCCTGGACGTCTTCCTGAACAAGGACACCGCCCCCATCGCGGCGGGATACGAGATCATCTCCACCAGCGTCAACGCCGACCTGGGCGGCAGCGTCCTGCAGACCCTCGCGGCCGGGGGCACGCAGATGATCGCCCAGCGCTCCACCGGCTTCAACAACATCGACCTGGACGTCGCCGAACGCCTCGCGCTGCGGGTCGCCCGGGTCTCCTACTACTCGCCGTACTCGGTCGCCGAATTCGCCTGGACCCTCGCGATGGCCGTCAACCGCCGGATCATCCGGGCCGCGAGCCGCACCCGCGACTTCGACTTCCGGCTCGACGGACTCCTCGGCCGTGACATGCGCGGCCGCACGGCGGGCGTGATCGGCACCGGCAAGATCGGCGAGGCCTTCACCCGGATCGCCCACGGCTTCGGCATGGAACTGCTCGGCTGGGACGTCGCGGAGAACCCCGCCTGCGCCGCCCTCGGCATGAAGTACGTCGAGAAGGAGCAGCTGCTCGCCGAGTCCGACCTGATCAGCCTGCACGTACCGCTGCTCCCCGCGACCCACCACATCATCGGCGCGGACGCCCTGGCCCGGATGAAGGACGACGCGATCCTGGTCAACTCCAGTCGCGGCGGACTCATCGACACCACGGCGCTGGTCACCGAGTTGCGCGCGGGCCGCTTCCTGGGCGTCGGACTCGACGTGTACGAGGCGGAGGCCGGGCTGTTCTTCCTGGACAAGTCGCTGGAGGGTGTCGACGACGACACCCTGGCCCGGCTCGTCACCTTCCCGAACGTCATCGTCACCTCGCACCAGGCGTACTACACCGAGGACGCGGTGGGGCAGATCATCGACGCCACGGTGGGCAACGTCGCCGACTACCTGGCCGGCCGCCGCAGCGACAACGTCCTGGTCCCCGCGCTCCCGGCGGGCTGAGCGGCCGGCCGGGCGGCCGAAGGCCGTCCGAGGGCCCCCGGGATCCCGGGGCCCCCGCCTTCAGCCGGCCACCGGCAACCCCGCCAGCAGCTCCGCCACGATCGCCGCACCGCGCAGCGTCAGCACCGACTCCGGGTGGAACTGCACCGAGGCGAAGCCCGGCCCGCGCAGCGCGTGCAGCTCGCCGGTGGACTCGTCCAGGCTCACCTCGACGCCGTGCGCCGCGAGCTCGTCGACCACCGGACCGTCGCAGCGCGCGGTGAAGCTGTTGTAGAAACCGACCGTCTCCGGCCGCCCGAACAGCTCGATCCGGGTCTGCGCGCCCTGGTACGGCACGGTCTTGCGGACGATCTCCAGCCCCAGCTCCGCCGCGATCAGCTCATGGCCCAGGCAGACCCCCAGCAGGCCGTGCCGGTGGTCACGGACCAGCTCCGCGGCGAGCCCGCGCATCAGCCGCATCTTCGGATCGCCGGTGTCGCCCGGATTCCCCGGCCCGGGGCCCAGCACGACCGGACCGGTGTGCGCCCGCACCAGCTCGCGCAGCCCCGGCTCGTCGTAGCGGTGCACCGACACATCGAGGCCCGAGGAGCGCAGCAGATGCGCCAGCATCGCGGTGAAGGTGTCCTCCCCGTCGATCACCAGCGCCCGGCCGGACAGCTCGTGGGTGCGCTCCTGCATCCGCAGCCAGAACGGCGCGAGCCCGTCCCGCCGGGCGTCCAGCGCCGCCCGCACCCGCGGGTCGTCCGCCAGTTGCGGCCGGGCCGCCTCGTCCACCGGCCGGCCGGGCCGCACCCCGAGCGCGGTGAGCACCCCGGCCGCCTTCGCATGGGTCTCGGCGACCTCGCCGTCCGGATCGGAGTGACGCACCAGGGTCGCCCCGACCGGCACCCGCAGCCGGCCGCCGGCCGAGATGTCGGCGGTACGGATCAGGATCGGCGAATCCAGGGTCTGCGCCCCGCCCGGCTCCTGCCGCAGCAGCGCCAGGGCCCCCGCGTAGTAGCCGCGCCCGCCGGGCTCGTACCGCTCGATGACCCGGCAGGCGTTCTGGACCGGGGAGCCGGTGACCGTGGCCGCGAACATGGTCTCCTTCAGCACCTCCCGCACATCCAGCGAGGAACGCCCGCGCAGCTCGTACTCCGTATGGGCGAGATGGGCCATCTCCTTGAGCCGCGGTCCGATCACCACCCCGCCCATGTCGCCGACGGTGCACATCATCTTGAGCTCCTCGTCGACCACCATGGAGAGCTCCTCGGTCTCCTTGCGGTCGGCGAGGAAGGTCAGCAGGCTCTCCGCGGTCGGGCCCTCGGCGGGGTAGCGGTACGTCCCGCTGATCGGGTTCATCACGACCGTTCCGCCGGACATCCGCACATGGACCTCCGGGCTGGCGCCGACCAGCGTCCTGTCCCCGGTGTGCACGACGAAGGTCCAGTACGCGCCCCGCTCCCCGGCCAGCAGCCGCCGGAAGAGCGCCAGCGCGTCGGCCCGCCCGAAGCCCGGGATCTCGCCCTCGAAGGTCCGCCGGACGACGAAGTTCGCGCCCTCGCCCTGCCCGATCTCGTCCTCGACGACCCGCCGGACGATCCCGGCGTACTCCTCGTCCGGCACGTCGAAGGCGCCGCCCTCGACCCGCACCTCGCGCACCGGCAGCCGGTCCAGCACCTCGGCGAGCGGCAGCTCGTACGTCTCCTCGGCGACCAGCACGGACAGCGGAGTCCCGTCGTCGCGCACATCGAAGCCGCGCTCGGCGATCTGCCGGAACGGCACCAGGGCGAGCGAGGGCTGTTCACCGACCGGGAGACCGGCGAGCCGGTCCGCTTCCCGCACCCGGCCGATCAGCACCTCGACGGTGTCCTGGTCGTGGCCGGGGGTGCGCCTGCGCAGCAGCGCGAACGGCGGGCAGCCGTCACTCAGGAGCCGGTCGATGACGGCATCGGTGCGGTGATCCATGGGGTTGTTCCTTCCGGACGGAGGAACGGCTCCCGAAAACGCGGAGAAGGCCGCCCCTCGGGCGGCCTTCGCGTGGTCTGTCGCGCGCGATTGTCAGTGGGCCGCCGGATGAGCGGTCCACCACCAGTTCTGGTTTGTCTGCGCGAACATGTTCCGAACCCTAGCGGACGCCGGTCTCGTCCGAGCGCGTGTCTCATCTATTGAGCCTGTGGATGGACCCACCGCCGAACCCCGTAATGTTGAGGATGTGACCGTGAACGCCAATACCTCCGTCGCCGGTGGCCACACCTGGCGAGACCTTCCCGCGGCGCAGCAGCCCGAGTACCCCGATGCCGAGGCTCTGCGCGATGTACTCGCGGACCTCACGTCGTATCCGCCCCTCGTGTTCGCGGGCGAGTGCGACCAGCTGCGCGCCCGCATGGGAGCCGTCGCCAAGGGCGAGGCGTTCCTGCTGCAGGGCGGTGACTGCGCCGAGGCCTTCGACGCCGTGTCGGCCGACCACATCCGGGCCAAGCTGAAGACGCTGCTCCAGATGAGCGCCGTCCTCACGTACGCGGCCTCCGTGCCCGTGGTCAAGGTGGGCCGGATCGCCGGGCAGTACTCCAAGCCGCGCTCCAAGCCGACCGAGACCCGTGACGGCGTCACCCTGCCGACCTACCGCGGCGACTCCGTCAACGGCTTCGCCTTCACCGAGAAGGACCGCGTCCCGGACCCCGAGCGGCTGAAGCAGATGTACCACGCATCCGCTTCCACGCTGAACCTGGTCCGAGCCTTCACCACCGGCGGTTACGCCGACCTGCGCCAGGTGCACGCCTGGAACCAGGACTTCGTGAAGTCGTCCCCGTCCGGCCAGCGCTACGAGGCGCTCGCCCGCGAGATCGACAACGCGCTGAACTTCATGAAGGCGTGCGGCACGGACCCGGCCGAGTTCAAGGCGGTCGAGTTCTACTCCTCGCACGAGGGCCTGCTGCTGGACTACGAGTCGGCGCTGACCCGCACCGACTCGCGCACCGGCGAGCTGTACGACACCTCCGGCCACATGGTCTGGATCGGTGAGCGCACCCGCCAGATGGACGGCGCGCACATCGAGTTCGCCTCGAAGATCCGCAACCCCATCGGCATCAAGCTCGGCCCGACCACCACGGTCGACGAGGCGCTCGGCTACATCGACCGCCTCGACCCCGAGCGCGAGCCCGGCCGGCTGACCTTCATCGTCCGGATGGGCGCCGACAAGGTCCGCGACAAGCTCCCGGCCCTGGTCGAGAAGGTCACCGCCTCCGGCGCCACCGTGGCGTGGGTGACCGACCCGATGCACGGCAACACCTTCGAGGCCGCCTCCGGCCACAAGACGCGCCGCTTCGACGACGTCCTGGACGAGGTCAAGGGCTTCTTCGAGGTGCACAAGGGCCTCGGCACGCACCCGGGCGGCATCCACGTCGAGCTCACCGGTGACGACGTCACCGAGTGCGTGGGCGGCGGACACGAGATCTTCGTGGACGATCTGCACCAGCGCTACGAGACGGCCTGCGACCCGCGGCTCAACCGCAGCCAGTCCCTCGACCTGGCGTTCCTGGTCGCCGAGATGTACCGGGACCAGTAGGCATCACCGCAGGCAGCGGACGTACGACTGTGGGGCACGGATCGATGTGATCCGTGCCCCACAGGGCGTCCGGAGGCTTTTAACGCCCCTGGGTGCCGGGTAAGGTTAGGTTAGCCTCACCGATAAACGGGGTGGCAGCGAACGACCGATCCCGCCGGGAGGTGAACCGCGTGTACGTCTGCTCATGCTTCGGCATCACGGAGAAGCAGGTCAAGGAACATGCGGACGCCGGGGCCTGTACGCCCAGGCAGATAGCCTCCGCCTGCAAGGCGGGCACGGACTGCGGCGGCTGCGTCCGGGCCATCCAGGCGATGCTCGGCCGCGGTGCCTGCCCGCGCCGCGAACTGCTCGACCGCAAGCGGACGCCCGGCGCCGCTGACGACACCGTCACGGGCGCCGGATCCGGCCCCGGAACCGAACCGGGCATCGCCCCCGGCATGGCACCGGGAATCGCGCTTCCCGACGCGGCCTGACCGTTTCGCCGGTGCCGGCCTAGCTGTCCGGCTGCTCGATCAGCTGGGCGATGTAGAGCGGCTCACCGAGCTTCTCGACCAGTTCCAGCTGGGTGTCGAGGTAGTCGATGTGGTGCTCCTCGTCCGCCAGGATCGACTCGAAGATGTTCGCGGACGTGATGTCGCCCTTGCCGCGCATCAGCTCGATCCCGCGCTTGAGGCGGTCGATCGCCTCCACCTCGACCTGGCGGTCCGCCTGGAACATCTCGGTGACCGTCTGGCCCACCCGCACATGGAACAGCCGCTGGTAGTTGGGCAGTCCGTCGAGGAAGAGGATCCGGTCCGTGAGGATCTCGGCGTGCTTCATCTCGTCGAACGACTCGGAGCGGGTGTACTTCGCGAGTTTCGTCCAGCCGAAGTTGTCCTGCATCTTCGCATGCAGGAAGTACTGATTGATGGCAGTCAATTCTGCGGTCAGCTGCTCGTTCAGGAACTCAAGGACCTCGGGGTCGCCCTGCATCGCAGAGGCTCCTTCCAACCGGTGAACTGGCAAGTTGGCCGCATCTTCGCATCGCACCCGATGGCCGTCCAGTAAGTGCAGGCTTACTGTGAGTTGCCCGAATTGCCCCCCGCCCTGGTCGGGACCACCCCTGCCTGTCTGTCACCATGGAGACATGGGTCAGCCGGAAAGCCGGGAACAAAGCGCGTCAGAGCAGTCCGAGCTTCCGCCGGGCCAGCGACTCCAGCGCGGTTGGCCGGTTACCCACTACGGGCCCGTGCCGAAGTTCAAGCCGGACCGCTGGGAGTTCCGGGTCTTCGGGGCCACCGCGGACGGCGAGAAGCACTGCTGGAACCATCAGGAATTCTCGGTGCTGCCGTTCGCCTCGGTCGTCGCCGACCTGCACTGCGTCACCAAATTCAGCATGATCGGTGCCGAATGGGGCGGAGTCCTCGCCCGTACGGTCCTGGAACTCGCGCCGCCCGCGCCGAACGTCACCCACGTGATGGTCTGGGCCGAGTACGGATTCAGTTCGAATCTGCGGCTCTCCGACTTCGCCTCGGACCGAACACTTTTCGCCACCCACAAGGGTGGGGAGCTGCTCACCGCCGAGCACGGTTTCCCGCTCCGCCTCGTCGTGCCGCATCTCTATGCCTGGAAGGGGCCCAAGTGGGTCCGGGGCGTCGAGTACATGACGACCGACCGCCGGGGCTTCTGGGAGGAGCGCGGTTACCACAACATCGGTGACCCGTGGAGCGAGCAGCGGTACTCCTACCAGGAAGAGCCCGGGGACGGCCCCGAGCTCTGATCCCGGCGGCTCCCGGGGTCGGTCCGTCCCGTCCCGCCCCGTTTCTCAGTGGTGGTACTGGTGCACCACCGCATGCCCCTTGCCCCGGCCGATCATCCACTTGTTGACCGGTGTGGTGACGACGAAGGCGACGGCGAGCGAGATCGCGAGCGCGCCCCAGAACAGCGTGTCGGCGAGCGTGGCGTCCATGGCGCCCGGCCAGAGCGCGATCACGCCGTTGTCGATCAGCTCCATCACCGCGATGGACAGGGTGTCGGCGGCGAAAGCGACCCTCAGCGCCGTACGGAAGTCGACGCCGGCCTTCAGGATGGAGCGCAGGGTCAGCGAGTAGCCGAAGAAGAAGGCCAGGACGATCGCGAGGACCATCGTCTCCATGTTGCCCCAGCCGAGCGCCGTGCCGATCACCATGCCGAGGATCTCGCCGATGGCGCATCCGGTGAGGCAGTGCAGCGTGGCCCGGGCGGCCATGGACCAGCTCGCCCCGCCGGGGTGATGGGCGGCGTGGGCGGTGTGGGCTGCGTGATCCGCATGGTCCATGTGCCGGCCGTGCTGGTCGTGGTGTGTGTCGTGCTGCATGGTGAACCCCCGGACGTCGAGTAGCGGCTCCTGCCGACAGCAGGAACCGTATACCCCCACGGGGTATTCCTCAATGGGTCGGGGAACAACGTCGGCCCAGGTCGCGCAGCCCCTTCAGCCGCGCCACATCCGCCGCGTGGCCTTCCTTGCCACCCGGGGTCTCGATGATCAGCGGTACGCCCTCGGTGGCCGGGTGCGAGAAGAGCTCACGGAAGGGTTCCTCGCCGATGTGCCCGGCGCCGATGTTCTCGTGCCGGTCCTTGTGGGCTCCCACCACGTCCTTGGAGTCATTGGCGTGGATCAGTTTCAGCCGGCCCTCGCCGACCGTCGCCACCAGCTGGTCCAGGGTCTGCCGCATGCCCACCGGGCCGGTCAGGTCGTGGCCCGCCGCGTAGATGTGGCAGGTGTCGAGGCAGATGCCGAGCTTGGGGTGGGCGTCGAGCGCGTCGAAGTACGGGCCGAAGTCCCAGGTCCGCGAGCAGAGCGAGAACCCCTGCCCGGCGGTCGACTCCAGCAGCAGATACGGGTCGTCGTCGTGCGTCAGCTCGTCCAGCAGCGGCCGCATGTGCGTGCGTACCTGCGCGAGGGCCTGCTCGCGCGGTCGGCCGCCGGTCGCCGACCCGGTGTGCACCACGACGCCCAGGGCGCCGATCTCGCGGGCCCGGCGCAGCGAGTGGCGCAGCGAGTCCACGGACTTCTCCACGGTCGCCCCGGTGTGCGACCCGAAGTTGATCAGATACGGGGCGTGGACGTACGCCGGTACGGACGCGGCGGCGCACTCGGCGCGGAACCGCTCGTCCTGGGCCGGGTTGCCGACCGGGGTCGCCCAGCCGCGCGGGTTGGCGACGAAGACCTGGACGGCCTCCGCCCCCATCTCGCGGGCGTAGGGGAGGCCGACCTTGGCGAGGCCGCCGGCCACCGGAATGTGGCCGCCGACTGGGTTGCGCATATGGATCTAGAGTCCCTTGGTCTTGATGGTGATGGTGCTGCCCTCGGGGGCCTGCTCGCCGCCGTCGACGGACTGGCTCGCGATGGTGTCACTGAAGGACAGGAACGGGCGGTCGACCTTGACCTCGAAGCCCGCGTCCTTCAGTTCGCTCGTGGCTTCGTCGACGTCCTTGCCGGTGACGTCGGGGACGTCGATCATCCGCGGCCCGTCGGAGACCGTGAGCTCGATGGTGTCGCCCTCGGCGGCCTCGGCACCCTCGCCCGGCGACTGCCGGGCGATGTCGCCCGCGACCTCGGGGGAATTGACCCGGTCGGGCAGCACCTTGGCCTTCAGCCCCTCGTCCGCCAGCGCGGCGGTGGCGTCCTCGACGGACAGTCCGCTGACGTCGGGGACGTCCACCGGAGCGCCCTTGCTGACATGGAGCGCGACCGCCGAGTCCGGGTGGCGCTCGGTGCCCGCCGCGGGGTCCGTACGGATCACATCGCCCCGGACCGTCTCCTCGCTGAACTCCTTGGTGATCATGCCCGGCACCAGACCGGCCTTCTTCAGCTCACGCCTGGCGTCGGCGATCGAGAGATCCCGGAGGTCGGGCACCTTCACGATCTCGGGGCCGCGCGAGACGACGAGCTTCACCGCGTCGTTGCCCCTGATGCGGTCACCGGACTCCGGATCGCTGCTGATGACCTTGCCGCGGTCCACGGTGTCGCTGTACGCCCGCTCGACGCCCTTGAGCTCCAGGCCGGCCTTCGAGAGCCGCTGCCGGGCGTCCTTCTCGGTCTGGCCGAGCAGCAGGGGGACCTGGGTGAACTGGCCGGAGTTGATGTACCAGACACCGGTGCCGATCCCCAGTGCCAGCAGCACGGCGACGACCACGGCGACGACCGAGCGCCGCGGCCCGCGGCGGCGCCGGTCCTGCGGCGCGGCCGGCGGGGGCACCTCCAGCCGGCTGGTGTGGTGCGAGACGCCCTGGCCGGCCGGGAGCAGCCGCGGTATCACGCTGGTGCGGTCCTCGGCGGCGTCGTGCGTCTCGGCGGTGGCCTGCGGCGGTACGGCGTCCAGCTGGGCATCGGTGAGGCCGGAGCGGGCCGCACGGGTCTCGGCGAGCAGCGCCACCGCGTCGAACGGGCGGGCCTCGGGGTTGCGGGCGGTGGCGCTCGCCACCAGGTCGTCCAGCCCGGCCGGGAGCCCCGGGACGGCGGCCGACGGCGCCGGAACGGGCTCGTTGAGGTGCTGGTAGAGGACCTGGGCGGGGGTTTCGCCGCCGTGCGGCTTGGAGCCGGTCAGCATCTCGTACAGGACGACGCCGCAGGCGTACACATCGGTGCGGGTGTCCGCCGTGCCGTCCTCTATCTGCTCGGGGGCGAGATAGGAGACCGTGCCCAGGACGGACCCGGTGGTGTTCGTGACGGTGCCCACCGCGCGCACGAGGCCGAAGTCGGCGACCTTGACCCGGCCGTCGTCCCCTATCAGGACGTTCTCCGGCTTCATGTCGCGGTGCACGAACCCCGCCCGGTGCGCGGCGCCGAGCGCGGCGAGGACCGGCTCCAGGATGTCCAGCGCGGCCCTCGGCTGGAGGGCGCCGCGATCGCGCAGCACGTCGCGCAGAGTGCAGCCCGCGACGTACTCCATCGCCAGGTAGACGTACTGCCCCTGGGCGCCCTGGTCGAAGACCGCGACCACATTGGGGTGCGCGAGCCGGGCCACCGACTTGGCCTCGCGGATGAAGCGCTCGACGAACGAGGCGTCGGTCGCCAGCGCCGGGTGCATCACCTTGAGGGCGAGCACCCGGTCCAGCCGGGTGTCCACGGCCCGGTAGACCGTGGCCATGCCGCCCACGGCGATGCGGGCATCGACGCGGTAGCGGCCGTCGAGCAGCTGCCCGACAAGAGGGTCCTGGAGGGTCGTATCCACGCAGGCGAGTCTACGAGCCGCCACGGACACGACCCACGGGCCGGGGCGGTCCCGGGGCCGTACTGAAGCCGAGCCGTGACAGGAACACGCGTTCCACCGCCGTACCGGCGGCTCAGAAGGCCGGGCGTTCCGGGTCCAGCACCGCCCGTCCCTCCACCGGCGACGACGCCTCGGCGAAGTGGCGGCGCGGAATCCGCCCGGCCCGGTACGCCAGCCGCCCGCCCTCCACCGCACGGCGCATCGCCGCCGCCATCAGCTCGGGCTCCTGGGCCCGGGTCACCGCGGACGCCAGCATCACCGCCGCGCACCCCAGCTCCATCGCGAGCGCCGCGTCGGAGGCCGTCCCGGCGCCCGCGTCCAGGATCACCGGCACCCGGGCCTGCTCGACGATCAGCCGGAAGTTGTGCGGATTGCGGATGCCGAGCCCGGAGCCGATGGGGGAGCCGAGCGGCATCACCGCCGCGCACCCCACGTCCTGGAGCCTGCGCGCCAGCACCGGGTCGTCATTGGTGTACGGCAGCACGGTGAAGCCGTCGTCCACCAGGATCTCCGCGGCGTCCAGCAGCTCGATCGGATCGGGCAGCAGGGTCCGCTCGTCGGCCACCACCTCCAGCTTGATCCAGTCGGTGCCGAGCGCCTCGCGGGCCAGCCGGGCGGTCAGCACGGCCTCACCGGCGGTGAAACACCCCGCCGTGTTCGGCAGCACACGGATGGAGAGCCGCTTCAGGACGGAGAGCACCGAGCCCTGGACGGTCGGATCGAGGCGGCGCATCGCGACGGTGGTCAGCTCGGTGCCGGAGGCGGTCAGCGAGCGCTCCAGCACGTCGAGGCCGGCCGCCCCGCCCGTCCCCATGATCAGCCGGGAACCGAACGTGGCGTCGCCGAGGGTGAAGAGGTCGTCGGACACGGTCAGCCTCCCTGGACCGCGGTCAGGACCTCGACGCGGTCGCCGTCACGGAGCACGGCGGTGGACCACCGGCCGCGCGGTACGACGGTCTCGTTGACGGCGGCCGCGACACCGGTGTGCGCGGTGGTGAGCGTGGCGACGAGTGACGCCAGGGTGGTGCCCGCGGCGACGGGACGGGCCTCGCCGTTCACGGACACGGTGGGCGGTGCGGACTCGGTCATACGGGCTGCTCCTGACGTACGGAGGCGGCGGCGGAGGAGAAACGGTGCGGGGTGAACGGGCGGGCCGGCTCGGGCGGCTCGCCGCCGGTGAGGAGCTCCGCCATGACGTCGCCGGTGATGGGGGTGAGCAGCACCCCGTTGCGGTGGTGGCCGGTGGCGAGGTGGAGGCCGGGCAGGGCGGTGGGGCCCAGCAGCGGGGCGTTGTCGGGGGAGGCGGGGCGCAGCCCGGCCAGGGTCTCGGTGAGCGGCAGCTCGGTGATGCCGGGGACCAGTTCGTGGGCGTCCCGCAGCAGCTCGTAGACGCCGCCCGCGGTGACCGTGGTGTCCCAGCCCATCTCCTCGCTGGTGGCTCCGACGACCAGCTCGCCGTTCTCGCGCGGTACGAGGTAGAGGTGGCCGCCCCGGACCACGGCCCGGACCGTCCGGCTCAGGAACGGCGCGTACCCGGCGGGCACGGTCAGCCGCACCACCTGGCCCTTCACCGGCCGGACCGGTGGCACGACCTCGTCCGGCAGCCCGGGCAGCCGCCCGCTGAGGCTTCCCGCGGCGAGCACGACCTGGTCGGCCGCCAGCTCCGTATCCCCGGCGAGCACCGCCCCGGAGGCCCTGCCGCCCACCACGCTCAGACGCTCCACCCAGCCGCGGTGGAAGACCACCCCGGCCCGTTCGCAGGCGGTCAGCAGGGCGGCGGCCAGCCGGCGGGGATCGATCTGGTGGTCGCCGTCGACCCGCAGACCGCCCCGGACGCCCGGCGCGAGCATCGGCTCCAGCCGACGGCACTCACGGCCGGTGAGCCACTCCGATCCGAGGCCCGAACGCTGCTGGAGGGCGTGCAGATCCCGCAGGTGGGCACGGTCGTCGGAGTCCAGCGCGACGGCCAGGGTGCCGCAGGTGCGAAAGCCGGTCTCCTGACCGCTCGCCGCCTCCAGCTCGGCCACGAAGGCCGGATAGCGGGCCGCCGAGGCGACGTTGAGGCCCAGCAGCAGCTGCTCGCCGTAGTGGAGTTCGGTGACGGCGGCCAGCATGCCGGCCGCCACCCGGGCGGCGCCGCCGCCCGGTTCGGGGTCGGCGACCGCCGTGCGCAGTCCGCGCTGCGCGGCCCGCCAGGCCGTCACCAGACCGATGATCCCGCCCCCGATGACGAGGACATCGGATCCGTTCTCGTTCCGAGAAGAACGCATGGGCTTCCAGCCCCTCCCTTCGCCGGCATGACCCGGATCAGGTTCGTACGGTCGGAGGCCGCCCAGCCTCCCTCTCAGCCCGGTGCGTCCGGGCTCCCGCGAGTGTTTTACGTTGGCCACCCTAAACCCAGTCCCGCCGGCCCAGTAAGGGAGCAGTCACCGTGGCCCGTTCGCTCGACGGACTCGTCCTGGCCCCGGTCGCCGACCAGGCGCCCGGCCAGGTCGGTACCCGTACCCGCTTCACGTACCACGAGGGGGACGGCCGGATCTGGGCCGATTACGCGGGCGGTGACGTGGTGCGTGGCCATCTCGTCGGCACCCGGGACGGTGACACCCTCGACTTCCGGTACGTCCAGCTGAAGCGGGACGGGACGACCTCCTGCGGCCACTGCGTCTCCACCGTCGTCGACCTCCCGGACGGCCGGGTCCGGCTGGACGAGCGGTGGGCGTGGGAGTCGCAGGAGGGCAGCGGGACGAGCACGGTCGAGGAACTCGCCCTTTCCTGACGATCAATCAGGTGCTTATGGTGTACGGGTGAGCGATCAGCAGCAGTCAGAGCAGCCGGACCGGCGGGCAGGACGCCGCGTCGTCGTCGTCGGTGCGGGCATGGCCGGGGTGCAGACCGCGGTGGCCCTGCGGGAGCAGGGCTTCACCGGCCCCGTCACCCTGATCGGCGCCGAACCGCACCAGCCCTACGACCGGCCCCCGCTGTCCAAGGCGGTGCTGCTCGGCAAGGCCGAGGACTCAGCCTTCGACATCGACTTCGAGGCGCTGGAGATCGAGCTGCACCTGGGGCGCGAGGTGACCGGTGTCCGGCCGGACGCGCACGAACTGGACACCCCGGAAGGGCCCGTTCCGTACGACGCCCTGGTGATCGCGACCGGTGCCGAACCGGTCGTCCTGCCCGGCACCGAGGGCGTTCCCGGCGTCCATCTGCTGCGCACCCTCGACGACGCGGCACGGCTGCGGCCGGTCCTCGACGAGCAGCACCGCGTCGTGGTCGTCGGCGCGGGCTGGATCGGCGCCGAGTTCGCCACCGCGGCCCGCGCCGCCGGCTGCGCGGTCACCGTCGTCGAGGCCGCCGACCGGCCCCTGGCGGGCGCGATGCCCGCGGAGGTCGCCGCCCCGATGGCCGCCTGGTACGCGGAGACCGGCGCCGAACTCCTCACCGGGGCCCGGGTCGACCGCATCGAGCCGGGCCGGGTGGTCCTCGCGGACGGGCGTACCGTCCCGGCCGGAGCGGTCGTCGTCGGAATCGGCGCCCGCCCCGCCACCGGCTGGCTGGCCGGCTCCGGCATCGCGCTCGGCCCCGACGGATCGGTGACCGCCGACGGTGCGCTGCGCACCTCGGCGCCCGATGTGTACGCGGTGGGCGACTGCGCCTCGTTCCCCTCCGCCCGGTACGGCGAACGCCTGCTCGTCCACCACTGGGACAACGCGCTCCAGGGCCCGCGCACCGCCGCCGCCAACATCATCGGCGCGGCGGCCGGCGACGCCCCGGAGCCGGTGACGTACGACCCCGTGCCGTACTTCTGGTCCGAGCAGTTCGGCCGGTTCGTGCAGTACGCGGGCCATCACGGGAGCGCCGACACCCTGCTGTGGCGCGGCGATCCGGCCGGACCCGCCTGGTCGGTGTGCTGGCTGCGGGACGACGTGCTGGTCGCGGTGCTCGCCGTCGGGCGGCCGCGCGACCTGGCCCAGGGGCGCAAGCTCATCGAGGCGGGGGCGCGGCTCGATCCGGAACGGGCCGCCGACCCGGCCGTACCGCTGAAGTCGGCGATCCGTCAGTAGCGTGCCGCAGGGCGTGCGGGGGTGTCCGGAATGCGGGCAACCCCTTGGACGGCGGCCGGAATTGGTGCACTGTACATCTTTTGGATCACCGACTCGTTCCCGAAGGAAGCACATGTTCCGACACAGATGGGTCCGCGCCCTGCGCCGGATCTCCGTGGTCTCGGCCTCGATAGCCCTGGCCGGCGGCGCCCTCGCCGTTCCGGCCGACGCGGGCAGCGCCCCGAAGCCCGGCTCCAACCCGGCCGTCGACTACCAGGACCCGGTCGACGCGCTGCCGCCGGTCTCCCGGCCGGACACCGGACACTGCGCGGTCACGGCCGTCGACCACGAATTCGGCAACACCCTCGGCGGGCCGCCGTACACCACCACGCTCACCCCGCCCGACAAGTGCCAGGGCCCCTGGAACAAGGTCGTTCTCGACTGGTCGGCCAGCGTGAAGGGGCGTCAGTACGACCGTCTCGCCGCGGTGTTCGTCGGCGGCGCGGAGATCTTCCGCACCAGCACCGCCGAACCCGACGACGACGGCATCAGCTGGCACGTCGCCAAGGACATCACCGACTTCGCGCCGCTCCTGAAGGACCCGCAGAAGCTCCAGCTGGAACTCGGCAACGTTGTCAACGACACCTACACCGGTGTCTACAAGGTCAAGCTGACGATCACCTACTACCGGGCCGACAAGCGCCACCCGGCCGCGAGCACGGCCGACCGGATCGTCCCCCTCGGCGACACCGGGTCCACCGGCGCCCCCTGGATGACCGTCGGCAAGGGCGGCTCCACCAGTACCGACGTCACCTTCCCGCGCAATCTGACCGCCGCCCGGCTCCAGGTGTACGCCCGCGGCGGCGGCTGCGACGAGCAGTGGTTCGACGCGGTCCCCAGCGACCTCGCCGCCACCGCCCCGGACTACCTCTGCGGCGGCGGCCCCTACCGCGAGGTGCAGATCGCCGTGGACGGGCGGCCCGCGGGCCTCGCCCAGCCGTACCCCGTGGTCTACTCCGGCGGCATCGTGCCGACCCTGTGGCGGCCGGTCCCGGCCATCGACCAGTTCAGGACCGAGGCGTACGACATCGACCTCACCCCGTTCGCCGGTGAACTGGCCGACGGCAGGCCGCACGCCATCAGCATCACCCCGTACGGCGCGGCCGACAGCTGGATCGTCGACGGTTCGCTCTTCCTCCGCACGGACGCGCAGGCGGCCCGGACCGGCGGCAGGGTCACCGTCGACACCCTCACCGACCGGCCGGTGGTGAAGACCGTCCAGACCCCGCGCGGCGACGGCTCCACCCATGTCGCCGTGTCGACCGGGCGCTCCTGGAAGATCTCGGGCTACGTCCGGACCTCGAAGGGCCGGGTCACCACCACCGTCGAGCAGAACTTCTCGTACACCAACGAGGACACGGTCTCCAGGACCGGCCAGCAGCAGACGATGCACCAGCGCGACCACGGCGCCACCACCGTGACGACGAAGACCGGCGCGCGCACCGAGGCCCGGCGGCACGCCTGGTCCTACCCCATCGACGTCGACATGGACACCCCGCTCTACGGCGACTACAACAACTACGAGCTGAAGGCCGCCGTCACCCAGCGCCGAGTGCTTCTCGACACATCCAGGACGGGCCACGCGCAGCGGTGGCGCACGGACGCGGTCACGGACGACACCGTGGACACGACCGGCAGCCTCGCCCGCGAGAACGGCGCGGTCCGGGCCGCGGACGGCGCCTCGTCCGAGACGTACCGGGGCACCACCGACACCGGGGCCTGCTTTTCGCGGTCCCTGACGACCGCGCACGGCTGGGTCACCGGCGACCGGCAGAGCCACTGCAGGGTCCCTGACGTGGTCCGCGAGGCCCTGAAGGGCTGAGTCCGGGTATCGGCTGTCGGTGCGGGATGGCAGGCTTGTCCCCGTGACCGAGATTGACGCAAAGATCGATGCTCTCGTCCCCGCCTGGCTGCACCTGCCCGACATCGCCGAAATGCTCGATGTCCAGGTGACGCGCGTGCGGCAGTTGGTCAAGGAGGGCCAGCTGATCGCCGTACGACGTGGTGAGAACCGGACGCTCCAGGTGCCTGCCGCCTTCATCGACGGCGACAAGGTGGTCAAGGGCCTCTCCGGCACCCTGACGCTCCTGAGGGACGACGGCTACAACGACGAAGAGATGCTTGAGTGGCTCTTCACCCCCGACCCGACCCTGCCCGGCACCCCCGCCCAGGCACTGAGCGAGAATCGCGGCACGGAGGTGAAGCGCCGCGCCCAGGCGCTCGCCGTCTGACGGCCGGCCGTATGTGAGGGGCGGGCCGCGCGAGAGCGCGCGGCCCGCGCCCGCACCGACCGGCGACAACCGCTCCACCACGCTCTCCCAGGGGGGAACCGCACCATGTCCACGCCTCGCGCGCTGCTGTCCGGCGCCCGGCTCTATCTGTGCACGGACGCCCGCAGGCGCCAGGGCGACTTCCCCGAGTTCCTCGACGCCGTCCTCGCCGCCGGGGTGGACATCGTCCAGCTCCGCGACAAGGGCATGGAGGCGGCCGAGGAGCTCGACCATCTGGCCGTCCTCGCCGAGGCGTGCCGGCGCCACGGCAAGCTCCTCGCGGTGAACGACCGGGCCGACGTCGCCCATGCCATCGGCACCGATGTGCTGCACCTCGGCCAGGGCGACCTGCCGGTGCCCGCCGCCCGCGCCGTCATCGGCCAGGACGTGGTGATCGGCCGCTCCACACACGCCCGCTCCGAGGTCGACGCGGCCGTCGCCCAGCCCGGCGTGGACTACTTCTGCACCGGCCCCTGCTGGCCCACCCCGACCAAGCCCGGACGGCATGCCCCGGGCCTGGACCTGGTGCGGTACGCCGCCTCGCTCGACCAGCCGCGGCCCTGGTTCGCCATCGGCGGGATCGACGCCGGCAATCTCGACGAGGTGCTGGACGCCGGCGCCCGCCGGGTGGTCGTCGTCCGGGCGATCACCGAGGCCGCCGACCCGGCCGCCGCCACCGCCGGCCTGGCCAGGAGGATCCGGGAGCGCGCCGCGGCGTGATCCGGCCGACCGGCCGGAAGCGGTCTCCGGCCGCCCGGAGGCGATATCCGGCCGACTGTCCGAGGGACGGACAAACAACCAGTCAATTCGGGCAATTCGCGCTGGTCCGGTCCATCGGCCGTCGAGCTCTGGTTAACCTGCCGGTATGGCCCTTGGCACACCATCCACCAGGACAGATCACGCACGCACGGTGCGTGAGCTCCTCGCGACCGGCAAGACCTCGTACTCGTTCGAGTTCTGGGCGCCCAAGACCGAGAAGGGCGAGCGGAACCTCTGGAACGCGCTGCGCCGGGTCGAGGCGGTGCGGCCGAGCTTCGTCTCCGTGACCTACGGGGCCGGTGGCTCCACCCGGGCCGGGACGGTCAAGGCCACCGAGCAGATCGCGGCCGATTCCACCCTCACCCCGGTCGCCCACCTCACGGCGGTCAACCACTCCGTCGCCGAGCTGCGCAACATGGTCGGGCAGTACGCGGACGCCGGGATCCGGAACATCCTCGCCGTGCGCGGAGACCCGCCGGGCGACCCGATGGGCGAGTGGATCGAGCACCCGCAGGGCGTGCGGTACGCGGCCGATCTCGTCCGGCTCATCAAGGAATCCGGCGATTTCTGTGTCGGCGTCGCGGCATTTCCCGAGATGCACCCGCGATCGACCGACTGGGACACCGACATCCGGCATTTCGTGGACAAGTGCCGCGCCGGTGCCGACTATGCGATCACCCAGATGTTCTTCAATCCGGAGGACTATCTGCGTATGCGTGACCGGGTGGTCGCTGCGGGTTGCGAAACTCCGATCATTCCCGAAGTCATGCCGCTGACCAGCGTCAAACAGTTGGACAGATTTGCGCAGCTCAGCAACGCGTCTTTCCCCTCTTCCCTGAAAGAACGCATCCTCGCCGCCAAGGACGATCCCGCCGCTGTACGCTCCATTGGCATCGACTTCGCAACGCAGTTCTGCGCGAGGCTGCGATCCGAGGGTGTGCCCGGACTGCACTTCATCACGCTCAACAACTCGACGGCGACGCTCGAAATCTACGAAAATCTCGGACTGCACAAGCAGTCGTGACCGGCCGTACCCGCCGCGACCCGGGGGGTGGCCGTAGGAGGGGGCGGGCATGGGCTGGACGGTCCTCTACATCGCGTTCGGAATCGTCGCGCTGTGGCTGCTCGGCGAGGTGCTCCTGCAGTACAAGGCGCGCCTGAGATGGCGTCTGCTCGCCTTCGCGGGCTTCGGCATCGTGGTCGTCGGCGTGCTGATGCCGTCGGTGTTCGTCATCGTCCTCGGCACGATCGCCTTCGCGACCGGCCAGACGTACGTCACGCTCTCCTTCCGGCGCGGGTTCTCCACCGGCTG
>NZ_ML123045.1:935183-938498 GCF_003846175.1 Streptomyces sp. ADI95-17
GGCCATAGGGGGCAACCCCGGTGAGAGCCGTCGTCGTCGAGGCGGCGGCGACCGGGAGGGCCGCGGGCCCACGCTCCAGGTGTCGGACCTGGAGATGGCGTACGACGAGGGCTCCCCGCAGCCCGCCGCCCCCGGGGCTCCGGCCGCGGCGGTCTACGAACCCGAGCCGATGCCGGACGACACCGGGCAGTACGGCGTCTACTCCGACCACCACCGGTCCCAGCCGGAGCAGGGCCCCCAGGAGCAGCCCCAGCCCCAGTACGCCGCCTACGAGCCGTACGCCGACCCCGCCCCGTACGGTTCGCCGGGCCAGGACACCTACGCCGGGCCCGACACCTACGCCGGTCAGGACCCGCTCGCCGGGCAGTACGACTACGGGAACGACCGGCAGCAGTACGCCGCCTACTCCGACCCGTACATCGGGACCGGCACCACCGGCGGCGCCCCGCAGTACGACGCGTACGACAGCTACGGCAACGGCTACGACAGCTTCGGCGGCCGGCAGGAGTACACCCCCGACCCGTACGCCCAGCAGTACGCCCCCGACACCCCGCCGGGCGGCGTCTGGGTGCCGCAGCAGCGCGAGGGCGAGCAGTACCCGGTCGCGCCGCCGGAGCCGCCCGCACAGCCCGCCCCGTACCCGAACGGCTACAACAACGGCAACGGCTACGACGAACAGCAGTACCGCTACTGACGACGGGCGGCTTCCCGGACCACCGGCAGCCGCGGGAGCCACTGCGGCCCGCGGAAGTCACCGCGGGCCGCGGGGGCCACTGCCGGTCGTGGGAGTCGACGCGAGCCGGGGCCACTGTGAATCGCGGGAGTCACCGAGCCGCGGAGCTCACTGGGAGCCGCGGAAGCCGTCACCCTCCACGATCAGCCCGGCGACCAGCGCTCCGGACATGCCCGCGTGCGCGAGCCCGCCGCCCGGGTGCGACCAGCCGCCCGCGGCGTAGAGCCCCGGCAGCCGGGTGCGATTGCCCGGACGCAGATACGCGCCGCCCGCCCCGGCCAGCGCGGGCGCGGGCACCGAACCGCCCTCGGCGCCGGTCTCGGCGGCCGTCTCGGCCGGCGTCCGCACCTCGGCGCGGAGCAGCCGCTCCCGTATCCCGGGCACGGCCGCGGCCGCCGCCTCGATCAGCGAATCGGCACACCGCTCGCGCACCGCCGGGTCCGTCCAGTCCACCGCGCCGTGCGGGGCGACCGTCGCCGTCAGCGTCACCGCCTCGTGGCCGTCGTCGGGACGGGTCGACGGGTCGTCGGGGCGCAGCACCGTCACCGTGGGACGCCCGGCGAGCCGTCCGCCGAACACCGCCTCGCGCTCCGCGGCACCGTCGGCCGGGTGCACCACCGTCCGGTGCACGGTGTCCGAGGGCCGGGCGCCGCGCAACGAGAGCAGAACCATGAACCGGCCCGGCACCACCCCGCGCCCCGGTCCCGGCCGCCCCGCCACGTCGTCGTCCTGCCACAGCTCCTGACCCGGCACCAGCCCCGGCCACGGCCGGGCCCCCAGCACCACATGACCGGCCTCCGCGACCGTCCCGTCCACCAGCTCGACGCCCGCCGCCCGGCCGTCCTTCTCGACGACCCGGGCCACCCCGGCGCCGAAGACGAACTCGACCTTCCGGGCCAGGCACCGCTCGTACACCGCCTGCGCCAGGGCCCGTGTCCCACCGGAGACGTACCAGCTGCCGAACGTCTCCTCCATGTACGGCAGCAGGGCGGCCGCCGCCGGTGCGTGCTGCGGGTCGAGCCCGTACGACAGGGCGTACCCGTCGAGAAGCGCGGCCAGCCGGGGGTCCGCCAGCTCCCACGCGCCGACCTCCGCGACCGTCCCCGCCTGCCGGGCGGAGCGCAGCAGACGGCGCTGCCGCAGCGCCGGATACGGATCACGGCCGAGCACCTGCCGGTCGGAGCGCAGGGGCTCCTCCAGGAGCGGGCGGCGGGACCGGTCCCAGGCATCGCGCGCCCGGTCCAGGAACCCGCCCCAGGCCGCGCCCGCACCGCCGCCGAGCGCGCCGTCGAGGGCGGAGACGACCCCGGCCCGCGAGGCGTTCGGCAGCGAGACCGCCGTGCCGTCGGCGAACAGGTGGCGGCTCGCCGGATCGACCTGCGTCATCGTGACGCACCGCTCCAGCGGCTCCTTGCCGGTCTTCACGAACAAGTCGCGGTAGACGGCGGGCAGATGCAGCAGCGCCGGGCCGGTGTCGAAGACGAAGCCCTCATGGGCATACCGGCCGACCGAACCGCCGAAGGTCTCCGACCGCTCGTACACCGTCACCCGGTGGCCTGCCACAGCGAGCCGGGCGGCCGCCGCCATCGCGCCCATCCCGGCGCCGATCACCGCAATACGTGCCATGTCAGTGACCTTAACGGCCACCACCGACAGTCACCCCGGCGGCCGGTGCGCATCCGCTCCGGCCAGACGTTTCTCCTCGCACCGCTGGGCCCTGCGGCGCAGAAACCGGCGGATTCTGGAGGCCAGGAAGGCCACTATGACGATGCCCAGCAGCAACAGCGTCCCCGCGATGACCGCGGCCGCCACCGGATGGAATATCGCGAACGTGACGATCCCGGCGACGCCCAGGTCCTCGGCGATGCTCACCGCGATATTGCTGAACGGCTCGGGGGAGGAGTTCACCGCCATCCTGGTGCCCGCCTTCACCAGATGGCTCATCAGCGCCGTGGACCCGCCGATCGCCGCCGCCGCGAGCTCCGGCAGCGAACCGCTCTCACCTGCCAGCAACGCGGCCACGACGGCACCGGCCAGCGGCCTGATGACGGTGTGCACCGAGTCCCAGACCGAGTCCATGTACGGGATCTTGTCCGCCACCACCTCGCACAGGAAGAGCACGCCGACCACCACGAGGACGTCGGTGCGTTGCAGCGACGCGGGCACCTCGTCGGTCAGACCGGTCGCGCCGAAGACACCGAGCAGCAGGACCACCGCGTAGGCGTTGATCCCGCTCGCCCAGCCGCTTGTGAATACCAGAGGGAGTACGGACACGGACGTGATCGTAACCAGATGGTGCAACGCCGGGGAGGGGCTCGGTGCGCAGCCCTGAGTATCCGTACTCAGGCGAGGAGATGAGTAGGCGCGCGGATGGGCTCCCACCTGCGCGGACGGGAGAGTGGAACGCACGGAGAGGGGCGCGGCTCCGGCACCGCCGGCACGGGGCGGCGGAACGGTCGCGGCGCTCCCTCCGGCACGAGGGAAAACGGGGGAAGCACGGGGGAGTACGACGGAGAGCCCGGGGCCACGGGGGAGAACGGGGCCACGGGGGAAGGCTCTCCGGCAGTACGGAAGACGCCGGT
>NZ_ML123045.1:938550-968787 GCF_003846175.1 Streptomyces sp. ADI95-17
ATCGCCACGCGCCCGGCCGCGCGGGTCAGCGCCCGCTGACCCGCCCGTGCAGGAGCAGCGACAGCGCCGAGTGCACATCGTCGATCGAACGCTCCGGCTGGAACGCCTGCCAGTCCAGGGCAGCCACCAGCACCATGCCGACCAGCGCGGCCGCCGTCAGCGGGATGTCGATCTCCTCGCTCAGCTCACCGTTGCCCACGCCCTCGCGCAGCACCCCCTCGACCACCGCGACGGCCTCCTGACGCACCACCAGGAGGGTGCCCTGCCACGCCCGGTTGGTGCGCCACAGCTCCGCGACATACAGCTGGGTGAAGGCCGGATAGCGGTCGATGAAGACCAGGCCGGCCCGGATCATCCCGTCCAGGGCCTCGACCTTGGTGCCGCCGCGCTCCTCGGTCTCCTCGGCCGCGGAGCGCAGCGAGGCCGTCAGCAGCCCGACGCCATGACGCAGCAGCTCCTCGAAGAGCTCGGTCTTGCTCTTGAAGTTGTAGTAGACCGTGCCCTTGGCGACCCCGGCCCGCTCGGCGATCTCGTCCACCGTGGTCGCCGAGAAGCCCTTCTCGGCGATGAGGGTCACGGCTGCCTCGTAGAGCTTCTGCCGGGTGGCCCGCCGACGCGTGGTGCTGCTGCTTTCCATGCCCCCGATTCTCACAGGTTCCGGCGTGCTCACAGGCTCAGCTCCGGGTGGAGCCGGTCCAGGGTCCACACCTGCTTGCGGCGTGCGGCGACCGCGGTCAGGGCCAGCGCCCCCGCCGTGAAGGCCAGCAGCACCGCACTGCCCTGCCAGACCGGGCCCAGGCCGCCGCCCGTGATCAGCCGGCGCAGCCCCTCGACGATGTAGCTCATCGGCAGGTAGGGGTGGATCGCGTTGAAGAACCCGGGGCTGGTCTGGACGGGATACGTTCCGCCGGCCGAGGTCAGCTGGAGCATCAGCACCGCCAGTACGAGGATCCGTCCCGCGGCTCCGAACCGGGCGTTCAGCCACTGCACGATCGCGGCGAAGCAGCAGGTCACCAGCGCCAGGAAGCCGACCGTTCCGGCGGCGCGGGCCATCTGCAGACCGAGCCCCCAGTGCAGTACGGACATCAGGGCAGCCACCTGGAGCAGACCGATCGCGGCCACCGGCAGCCAGCCCGCGAAGGCGATCCGCCAGGCGGAGGCCCCGGCGGCGAGCGCGCGCCGGTTGAGCGGCTGGATCAGCATGTAGGCCACCATCGCGCCGACCCAGAGGGAGAGCGGGATGAAGTACGGCGCGAAGCCGGTGCCGTAGTTGGGGGCCGCGTGCAGCGACTGGGAGGCCAGCTGTACCGGGTCGGCCATGACTCCGGTACGGGCGTCGCGGTCCTTCTTGTCGTAGTCGGGGATCTTGCCGACGCCGTCGTTGAGCCCCTCGGCGAGGGTGGCCGAGCCGTCGCCGAGCCGGATCAGCCCGCCGTCCAGGTTCGTCGCGCCCTTCTTGAGGTCGCTCACGCCGGAATCCAGGTCGGCGGAGCCGGTCTTGGCCGTGGCGAGGCCGGTGTGCAGGTCGTCGGCGCCCTTGGCGACCTTGTGGGCGCCGGTGTTGAGCGCGTTGATCTTCTTGACGGCGGACTCCAGGTCCTCGTCCAGGCGCGGCGCGTGCTCGGCCAGGTCGTCGGCCTGCCGCTGGAGCGTGGTCAGCTGCTTGCTCAGCTTCTTCAGGTCCCCGTTCTGGTTGGTGACCAGTACGTTCACGTCGTCGGCGACCTTCGCGACATCGGCCGCCGCGGTCGTGGCGCGCTTCAGCGGCGGGCAGACGCCGGGGTCGTCGGGCTGCTGCTCCACGCAACTGGTGCGGTGGATCTCGGCGAGGTCGTCGGAGGCGGTGTGGGCGGCGGTGGCGGCGGTGGGCGCCGCCTTCACCAGCAGGTCGAGGTTGTCGCGCACGGTCTTCGAGGAGTCGGAGACCAGCCGGGCGGTGTCGCCGATCGACTTGCCGTTGTCCTTCAGGAACGGGCGGACGTCGGCCGCCACCCCGTTCACCTTGTCGGCGAGCTGCTGGGTTCCGTCGGCCACCTGCCGGGAGCCGGTCTCCAGGTCGCCCGCGCCCTTGTTCAGCTTGACGATCCCGCCGGCCAGCCGGCCGCTGCCGGCCTTGGCGTCCTTGAGCCCGTCCGCGAGATCCTCCGAGCCCTTCTTGGCCTTGCCGATGCCGCCCTTGAGGTCGTCGGCACCCTTGGCGGCCTTCGCCGTCGCGTCGTGGAGGTCGGAGAAGTTGATGAAGATCCGGTCGTAGAAGCCGCGCGAGGCATTGGTCGACGCGGCGGTGCGCACCTCGGAGAAGACCGTCCGGGAGATCTGTCCGACGATGTAGTTGTTGGCGTCGTTGGTCCGCACCTGGAGGGCGCCGGTCTCGGGGGAGTCACCGGAACTGGACGCGATCCGCTTGCTGAAGTCCGACGGCATGGTGAGCGAGAGGTAGTACGTGCCGTCCTCGACGCCCTTGTCGGCCTCGGCGGAGCTCACCTCGTGCCAGTCGAAGACCTTGGAGTCGAGGAGCTTGCCGGTGATCTCGTCGCCGGCCGCGACGCGCTTGCCGGAGGCGGTGGCGCCCTTGTCGTTGTTGACCAGTGCGACGGGGATCTTGTCGAGGCGGCCGTACGGATCCCAGAAGGACCACAGGTACAGCGCGCCGTAGAGCAGCGGCAGGAGCAGCAGTGCGACGAGTGCGGCGCGCGGCAGCTTTCCCCTGCCGAAACGCTTGAGCTCAAGCGCGGCCAGTCTCGGCGAACGCATCGGCCGTTCCTTCCTCGGTCGTGTCTGCCTCGGTCGTGTCTTCCCCGGTCGGGTCGGCCCCGGCGGCGGTGTCCGTGCGCAGGGTGATCGCGCCCTCGGGTGCCTGGCTGCAGACGGCGAGCACGGTGGTGCCGTCGGCCGCGACGGACCGCAGCAGCTCCCAGGCCTCGGCGCGTTCGGCGTCGGAGAGCTTGAGATCGGTGTCGTCCACCGCGAGCAGCCGGGGGCCGCCGATCAGCGCGAGGGCGATGGAGAGCCGCAGCGACTCCAGCCGCTCCAGGTCCCGCACGGAGGTCCGCTCGCCCTTGGGCAGCGTGGCCGGGTCGAGTCCGGCGGCGTCCAGCGCCGCGTCGATCCGTCCCCGGGCGGTGGCGATCCGCTCGGCACGCGGGCGCAGCAGGGCGCGCAGCGAACCGTCGAAGCGGCGCTGCAGCAGAGCCCGCTCGCGCAGGTGCTCGGCGACGGTGAGGGCCGGGTCGAGCTCGCTGACTCCCGGGACGGGGCCCAGCGCGGCGATGCGGCGTACGGCGGCCATCTTGCGCGGCAGGCGCAGCCCGCCGACCTTCGCCTGGCCCTCGGTGGGGCGCATCCGGCCGGTGAGGGCGAGCAGCAGGCAGGTGCGGCCCGAGCCGGAGGGGCCCTCGATCGCCACCAGCGAGCCGGGCCCGGCATCGACCCCCAGGCCTCGAAAGGCCCAGCCGCGCGGCCCCTTGAGGCCGAGATTCTCGGCGGTGACGGATGCCCCGTGCGGGCTGTCCACGGTCCCTCCCCCTGTTTTGAACTGACCAGTCAGTTCAAAAAGGTAGCCCGAACTCGCGAACGAAGCAAAACGGCAGGTCAGGGCGGGGTCGAGGTCGATTGTCAGTGGTGGCCCCCACGATGGATACATACGGCCACGAAGCCGTTACACGAGACAGGAGGTTTCGTCATGGCCCACTCGTCCGCAGCAGCCGCACCCCGGCGCCGCGCAGACGGCCCTGCCCCCTCACTGACCGGCCCGGCAAGCGATGTCCACCCCGTTCTGCGCCGCACCACGGCGCCGCCCGCCGCCCTCGATCTGCTCGCCAAGGCCCGCACCGGCCTCGACGAGGCCGCCGTTCTCGACGTGCCGAACGAGCGGTACGCCACCGCCCACCTCGCAGCGCTGCGCACCGCGGCCGCGGTGCTCGCCGCGCGGGCCCGCCCGGAGACGTCCGGGCGACGCCGGGAGCGCATCCGCAGCGCCTGGGAGGTCCTGCCCGAAATAGCCCCCGAGCTGACCGAGTGGAGCGCGCTGTTCGCCTCCGGCGCCCGCCGCCGGGCCCGCGCGGAAGCCGGGATACCGGGTGCCGCCAGCCGGCGGGACGCCGACGACCTGCTGCGTGACGCGGCGATGTTCCTGCGTCTGGTCGAGCGCCTTCTGGTGCTCCAGCCGGTGCTCCCGCAGGCCAGGAGGGAGCGGCCCGACGCGGGATGACGGCAGCGGCGGCGCGAGGCAATAGGGTGGGCAGCGCTCGTACCACCTGCACTGTTCACGCTCCGCCGTCCCAGGCGGCACCGTGCCGAGGAGTCATCTGCCGTGTCGGACCAGCTGCGCCCCCGCGCCTCCCTCCGTACCGCCGTGGTCTGGGAGGTCCTCAAGGACGCCCTCGACCACCGGGTGAAGGCGACCGGCAGGGACGCCCTGGATGTCCTGGACACCGGCGGCGGCACCGGCAACTTCGCGGTGCCGGTCGCCCGTCTCGGCCACCGCGTCACCGTCGTCGACCCCAGCCCCAACGCGCTCTTCGCGCTGGAGCGCCGCGCGGCCGAGGCCGGGGTCGCCGACCGGGTCCGCGGTGTCCAGGGCGACATCCACGGCCTGTTCGACGTGGTCGAGCGCGGTGGGTACGACGCGGTGCTGTGCCACGGCGTCCTGGAGTACGTGGACGACCCGGCCGAAGGGGTGCGCAATGCCGTGGCGGCGCTCCGGCCGTCCGGTGCGCTCAGCCTGCTCGCCGCCGGGCTCGGCGGCGCCGTCCTGGCCCGGGCGCTCGCCGGGCACTTCACCGAGGCCCGGCAGGCGCTCGACGACCCGGCGGGCCGCTGGGGCGAGGGCGACCCGGTGCCCCGGCGCTACACCGCGAAGCAGCTCACCGAGCTGGTCTCCGGTGCCGATGTCGAGGTCGGCGCGGTCCACGGCGTACGGATCTTCGCGGACCTCGTGCCGGGCGTGCTGGTGGACACGGAGCCCGGTGCGGTCGAGGCCCTGCTCAAGCTGGAGTCCGCCGCGGCCGAACTGCCCGCCTTCCACTCGGTCGCGACTCAGCTGCACGTTCTGGGCACCAAGCGCGCCTGAGCGCGGTCCGGTCCGGTGGTAGCTCGGCCGTAGCGCTGCTGATCAGCGACGCAGCAGCAGACGGAGTACGCACCGGGCCCCCCGATCGGGGGCTTCGCCCCGTATGATCGGGGGACACCATCCGGCATGACGGATCGGAGGTTGGGGAATCAACGCCTCAGCAGCTGAGCCGTCGTGGCGGCCCGGACTGGCTGATGGGCAAGAAGGCGGGTTTCACGGGGGCGATTCCCTGCCTATCCTGGAAGGGCCGCATACCGGCCGCCCCCCGCGGCCGACGACGAGGAGGACTCCGTGCCGCTCTCGGAGCACGAGCAGCGAATGCTCGAGCAAATGGAGCGAGCGCTGTACGCCGAAGATCCCAAGTTCGCGACAGCGCTCGAGGGAAGCGGGCTGCGTACGTACACCCGGCGACGGGTCTACCAGGCGGTCGCAGGCTTCCTGGTGGGTATCGCGCTCCTCATGGCCGGAATGGTCGCCCAGCAGATCTGGATCAGCGTGGTGGGTTTTCTCGTCATGCTGGGCTGCGCGGTCCTTGCGGTCACTGGTTGGCGCAAGGCGCCCAAACCGGGCGAGCATCCGGCGGCCGGACGCGGTGACAATCGCAGTCGGCCCAGGCAACGCCGGACCGTGATGAACCGGATCGAGCAGCGGTGGCAGCGCCGCCGCGACGAGCAGGGCCAGTAGGCCCTCGGACACACTTGGGTGAGGGGCGGCCGCGTCGACGCGGCCGCCCCTCACGTATGCCCGGGGCCGGTCACCGCGGACGCATGCCGGGCCGACTGCTCTGCGGGAGCAGAAGCAGGCAGGGGCAGGGGTTTCGGGCGGGCGGAGGCTTCGGCGGGCGGGCCGCACGTGGGCGGCCGGACCGCCGCGGAAGACGGCCGCAGGCAGAACTTCGCGGGTCGGCCGCCGGAACCGCGGCGGGGTGCGGCCCGCGACCTGCCGCGGACCACACCCCCGGTGTCATCCCTGCTGGCGCGACGGGCGCCGCAGCCACCCCGCCCACCGGTCGCGGCCCCACAGCGCCGTGCACCTGCCGGTGAACGCCGCCCAGCGGTCCGCGGCCGCCCAGACCACCCGAACGGCCGAGCGTGGAGCCACGACCGCCCGGATCCGGGCGAAGCGGCCGGCGGACGCCCGCAGACCGGCCCGTACCGTCGCCACGTCCTCGGCGAGGCCGGTGCTCCCCCGGGGCTCCGGGGCGTAGAGCACCTGCTCCACCGCTCCGGCCACCCGGTGCACCGCATCGGCCGCGTCGGGGCCGAGCTGCCCCAGCCGCACCACCCGGTCCGCCGCCTTGCGCGGGGTCCGGGAGTCGTCCGGTTCGATGCCGTGGTCCCAGGCGGTGTCGGTGATCTCCTGCCAGGCCGCCAGCGCCCGGGCCGTGGCGTACTCCGGTGGGTCGGGTTCGATGCCCCGACCCCGGTCGCTGCCGGTGGTGCCCTGCCCCGCAGGCGGCGCCGCGGTCCGGCCGCGCACCGGCGTACGCCCTGCGGAGAGACCCAGCCTGCGCCGGCGTGCCCGCAGTCGCCAGAGCAGCGGCAGCAGGGGCAGCGCGAGCAGCACCACGGCGAGCAGCACCACACCGATGACGGTGCCCGTCGGCGTCCCCGAGTCCGTCGGCGGCTTCACGCCCGCCGCCGCCGAGCTGCCGCATTCGCCCTGCTTGCGCATCTGCGCCGGGCAGCTGTCCGGGACGGACGGCGCGGTCGACGGAGCCGCCGAGGCGCCCTTCTCGGGCAGGGCCGGCATGTCCGTGTCGCCCGTGGGGACATTCTGCTGGGTGTAGGGGGGCGTGGTGCCCCGCGTCGGGGTCGGCTCGAACCGGGTCCACCCGACGCCCTCGAAGTACAGCTCGGGCCAGGCGTGCGCATCGCGCAGCCCCACCGAGACCGAACCGTCCGGCTGCCCGGTGCCCGGAGTGAAGCCCACCGCGACCCGGGCCGGAATGCCCAGCGTCCGGGCCATCGCGGCCATCGTGAAGGAGAAGTGGACGCAGAAGCCCTGCTTCTCCTTCAGGAACCGGGTGATCGCAGCGCTGCCGGTGCCCGAGTTCACCGAGGTGTTGTAGCTGAAGCCGCCGTCCGAGGCGAAGTAGGTCTGCAGCTTCACCGCCCGCTCGTAATCGTTGGCGGCGCCCTGGGTCACCCGGTTCGCGGTCTCTTCGACGACCTTCGGCAATGAGCCGGGAACGCGGGTGTACTCGCGCCGCAGTCCGGCCGGCGCCGGGCCCGCCGAGGCGAGCTGCTCGGCGGTCGGCTCGACCACCAGGCTGGAGACCCGGTACTGCGCGCCGCGGGTCGTCTCCCCGCGGTCGCCCACCAGGGTCCGTCCCTCCGGTTCGTACCGCCAGCGCCCGTCGATGCCGACTTCGGTCGCCGGGTAGGGGAGCGGCAGATAGGTCTGCTGGTAGGAGCGGGACGCGGAGATGTTCGACGTGATCTCGGTGACCGCCACGTCCGGGCCGAGGCCCTCCGGGGCCGGGAGCCGCTTGGGCACGTCCTTCAGACGGCGAGTGGAGGGCCGCCACTCGCTCCCGTTGAACTGGTCCAGGGCCAGGATCCGCAGATAGAAGTCCTGCGGGGCTCCGGAATTGGTGCGGTAGGACATCACCTGCCGGTTCTCCGGCTGGTTCAGATTGTCCTGCAACGAGACCAGAGGGTTCACCGCGGAGATGGTGCCGCCGCCCCCCTTGCCGGAGCTGCCGGTGCCCGTGCCGAACAGCATTCCGCCTTCGAGCGCAGGCAGCGCCGCCGGGACGACCAGCGCGACCCCCAGCGCCAGCGCGCCGATGCGGCGTCCGGTGCGGACCGGGGCCGTCGGCCGGCTGCCCGCGAGCGCCGTTCCGAGCGCCGGGCCTCCCGGGGACCTGCTGGCCGCGCCGCTGAAGACCCGCCCCCACTGGGAGAGCCGGTCGCGGCCCTCCGCCAGCAGGAGCAGCAGATAACCACCGGCCGCCAGCAGGAACCAGAGCCAGTCCGCCCCGCCCCCGGACAGCCCCGCGGCCACCGAGTAGAGCGCGAGGAGCGGCAGGCCGGCCGGGGCCGCGCTGCGGAACGTCACCGCGAGGGCGTCCACCACCAGGCCGACCAGCAGCACACCGCCGATCAGCATCAGCCGGATGCCGTCCGTCACGGGAGCCGGGGCGGCATACCTGCCGACGTCCTCGGCGCCCGACGCCAGCAGATGCGACAGCCGCTGGACGGCCTCCGGGCCGGGCAGCAGACCGGCCATCGCCTGCTGCCTGGCGAACACCACCGTCAGCAGGACCAGCGTGACCAGCGCCTGCGCCGCGACGATCAGCGCACGGGGCACGGGCGCCCGGCGGACCAGCGCGCCCATCCCGCTCTGGACCGCCAGCAGGAACGCTGCCTGCAGGATCCACCCGGCCGGCTCGACCAGCGGCAGCATCGAGGCCGCCGCCATCAGCGTCGCCGCAAAGGCGCACAGTGCCAGCCGACCACGACCGCTCATGACCATCCCCCGGAGAAACCCGTCGTGCCGCCCGCCGCGGCGGACTGTGCCGCCACGCCCTGCTGTCCCGCCTGCTGCCAGTACCGGGCGAGCCCGGCCCCGGGCGAGACCGCCACCGCCGTCCACCCCGATTCCCGCAGCAGCCGCAGCCGCCGCTCGGACGCCGCCTCAGCCCCCGCGGGCGGGACGTCGCCCTGCACCCAGTCCGTGCTGTCCAGCACGAACGCGACGGCGCCGCCGCTGCGCTGCCGCATCCGCGCCGCCACCGCCGCCTGCTCCTCGTCCAGATCACCGAAGAACGCGATCAGCAGCCCCTCGTTGCCGCCGCGCATCACGTCGTACGCGCGCGACAGACCACTGCCGTCGGAGTGGTCGACCACCGCCAGCGTGTCCATCATCAGCCCCGCCGAGTCGGCGGACTCCTGCGTCGATCCGGCGAAACCGCCCGCGCCGTCACCGGGCACCGCGTTCCCGTCGTCGGTCAGCAGCCGGACCGCGAAGCCGCGCTCCAGCATGTGCACCAGCGCGGACGCCGCCCCGGACACCGCCCACTCGAAGGCGGAGTCGGGCCCCGCCCCCCGGTAGGCGATCTGCCGGGTGTCCAGCAGGACCGTGCACCTGGCCCGCTGCGGCTGCTCCTCGCGGCGCACCATCAGCTCGCCGTAGCGCGCGGTGGAGCGCCAGTGGACCCGGCGCAGATCGTCGCCGTGCCGGTAGCCGCGCGGGATCACGTCGTCGTCACCGGCCAGCGCCAGCGAACGCTGCCGTCCCTCGCCGTACCCCGACGCCTCCCCGGCCAGCCGCACCGGCGGCAGCGGCTCGGTCCGCGGAATGACGACGAGGGTGTCGTACGCACTGAACGAACGGGTCAGCTCGCACATACCGAACGGATCACTCAGCCGCAGCTGCAACGGCCCGAGCGGATAGCGCCCGCGCAGATCCGACCGCACCCGGTAGGACACCTCGCGACGGCCGCCCGCCTCCACCCGGTCCAGCACGAACCGGGGCCGCGGCCCGAGCACATAGGGCACCCGGTCCTGGAGCATCAGCAGCCCGGTGGGCATCCGCGACACGTTCTCCATCCGCAGATGGACCCGGGCCTCCGAGCCCGCCGGGACCCGGGACGGCGAGAGCCGCCGGGTGCCCGCGACCCGGTATCGGGTGCGGACGAGCACCACCACACAGACCAGCGGCAGCGCGGCGAGCAGCAGCCCGACCCGCAGCAGATCCGCCTGCCCGAGCACATAGGCGCAGACCGCCGCGGCGATGCCGGCCGCCAGAAAGGACCGCCCACGCGTGGTCAGCCCGCTCAGCGCGGCCCGCAGAGCGCCCTTCTCGCCGCCGTCGTCCATCGCGGCCCGCCCCCCGGCGGCCATCACACCCGCCGTGCGCCGGGCTGCTGCCGGCCGTACGGCACCCGGCCCGGCTGGTGCTGCGGCTGCACCTGGGTTCCGCCGTCCGCGGTCGGAACTGGTGTCTGCTGGAGGATCTCCTGCACGACCTGCTCGGCGGTACGGCGGTTCAGCTGGGCCTGCGCCGTCGGCAGCAGGCGGTGCGCGAGCACCGCGACCGCCAGCGCCTGGACATCGTCCGGCAGGCAGTAGTCCCGGCCGCTGAGTGCCGAGGAGGCCTTCGCCGCGCGCAGCAGATGCAGGGTGGCCCGCGGCGAGGCGCCGAGCCGGAGATCGGGATGGCTGCGGGTGGCCGCGACGAGCTCCACCGCGTACCGCCGCACGGCGTCGGCCACATGGACCGTGCGCACCGCGTCGATCAGCTTCACGATGTCGTGGGCGTGCGCCACCGGCTGGAGGTCGTCGAGCGGCGGGAGGCCGCCGTGCACATCGAGCATCCGCAGCTCGGCCTCCGCACTCGGATAGCCGATCGAGACCCGCGCCATGAACCGGTCGCGCTGGGCCTCGGGCAGCGGATAGGTGCCCTCCATCTCCACCGGGTTCTGGGTGGCCACCACCATGAACGGATCGGGCAGCTCGTAGCTGTGCCCGTCGATGGTGACCTGGCGCTCCTCCATGGACTCCAGCAGCGCCGACTGGGTCTTCGGCGAGGCCCGGTTGATCTCGTCGCCGATCACGATCTGGGCGAAGATCGCGCCCGGTTTGAATTCGAAGTCGCGCCGCTGCTGGTCGAAGATGGACACACCGGTGATGTCCGAAGGCAGCAGGTCCGGCGTGAACTGAATGCGCCGCACCGAGCAGTCGATGGACCGTGCCAGCGCCTTGGCCAGCATCGTCTTGCCGACCCCCGGGACGTCCTCGATGAGGAGATGCCCCTCCGCCAGCAGTACGGTCAGCGAAAGCCGTACGACCTCAGGCTTGCCCTCGATCACACTCTCCACCGACCTGCGCACCCGCTCCGCGGTCGTGGTCAGATCTGTGAGGCTCGCTCGATCGTCATAGGTCGTCACCCGGCCCTCCTCGGCCCTGCCCCACGCTCTCCAGGAGCAGTGGGGTACCCCATTTCACGGGCCGACGCGCACGCAGCGGTCCGGCCCACCCCGAAACACGGACACCCCTTCGGACACGTCCGGCGGGATGTCACACGCGCATTCTCGTTGCCGTTACCGCTTCGTGTCACTCGCCTGTGGACAACTGGGGGCGAAATGCCGGTTTCGGTGGGGTTTTCGGTGCCTGGAGGGTGGTGCCCCGGGGAGGTCAGGCGACGGGAAGGATCTCCCGCAGCAGACCGCTGGTCACATCGAAGACGAAGCCGCGGACGTCGTCGGTGTGCAGCAGGAACGGCGAGGTGCGCACGCGCTGCATCGACTGCCGTACGTCCTGGTCGGCGTCCTTGTACGCCTCGACCGCCCAGACCGGACGCTGGCCGACCTCCACCTCCAGCTCCTGGCGGAACTCCTCGGTGATCGACTCCAGACCGCAGTTGGTGTGGTGGATCAGTATCACGCTGCGCGTGCCGAGGGCCCGCTGGCTGATGGTCAGCGAGCGGATCACGTCGTCGGTGACCACGCCGCCCGCGTTGCGGATGGTGTGGCAGTCGCCGAGCGCCAGGCCCAGCGCGTCGTGCAGGTCGAGCCGGGCGTCCATGCAGGCGACCACGGCGACGCGCAGCACCGGCTTGGCGTCCATGCCCGGGTCTTCGAATTCGGCGGCGTACCGGACGTTCGCCTCGACGAGACGGTCGGTGACCGTGCCCCCGCCACGGGCCTGGTCGGCGTCGTTCGAGGAAGACCGGACGGGAGAGTGCGCGGAAGTCGACATGGATACGACGTTAGCTCCCGCACCTGCTCCCGTCGTGCTGTGAGAAGGGACAAAGAACGTCAACGAGACTTGTTGTGAGGTAACCCACAAGCCTCACAGCCGTTCGTTCGGGAGGGTGTACAGGGGGCCCGGCGACGCGCTGCCGGGTTGATTGATCGGGAATCGATCGAATGGCAGGGTGGACTAAAGTGACGGGAAGTTACCGACACCCTGCACATTCCGTAGATTTCCCCTGTGTGTGCGGCGTACGTACGGGCCCGGCCCTCTCCCGCTCGCGGTCGGCCGACGCCCCTTCCCCGGCGCCGGCCCGCCTCCCCTTCTGAGCGGGCGGGGACCAGGCCGTACGTGCGGCCACACGGGACCTGAGCCTGAGAGGGCGCATGAGCCAGACCCGACACGTCCCGGTGATGCTCCAGCGATGCCTGGACCTGTTGGCCCCGGCTCTTCAGACGCCGGGACCGCAGGCGCCCGTGGTCGTCGACTGCACGCTCGGCCTCGGCGGTCACAGCGAGGCACTGCTCTCCGCCTTCCCCTCCGTACGGCTGATCGGCCTGGACCGGGACAAGGAGGCGCTGCGGCTCTCCGGCGAGCGGCTCGCCCCGTACGGCGACCGCGCCACCCTGGTGCACGCCGTCTACGACGAACTGCCCGAGGTGCTCGCCAGGCTCGGCATCCCCAAGGTCCAGGGCGTCCTGTTCGACCTCGGCGTCTCCTCCATGCAGCTGGACGAGGCCGACCGCGGATTCGCGTACGCCCAGGACGCCCCGCTCGACATGCGCATGGACCAGACGACCGGCATCGGCGCGGCCGAGGTGCTCAACACCTACCCGCCGGGCGAACTGGTGCGGATCCTGCGGGCGTACGGCGAGGAGAAGCAGGCCAAGCGGATCGTCTCCGCGATCGTGCGCGAGCGCGAGAAGGAGCCGTTCAGCAACAGTGCCCGGCTCGTCGAGCTGATCCGCGACTCGCTGCCCCAGGCGGCCAAGCGCACCGGCGGCAACCCCGCCAAGCGGACCTTCCAGGCGCTGCGCATCGAGGTGAACGGTGAGCTCAGCGTCCTGGAGCGGGCCATTCCGGCGGCCGTGCAGAGCCTCGCGGTCGGCGGCCGGATCGCCGTCCTCTCGTACCACTCGCTGGAGGACCGGCTGGTCAAGCAGGTGTTCGCGGCGGGCGCCGCCACCACGGCGCCGCCCGGACTGCCGGTCGTCCCCGAGCGCTACCAGCCCCGGCTGAAGCTGCTGACCCGCGGCGCGGAACTGCCCACCGAGGAGGAGGTCGCCGAGAACCGGCGCGCCGCCCCCGCACGGCTGCGCGGCGCCCAGCGGATCCGCGAGGAGGAACGATGAGCGCCCGGCCGCCGGGTACCCGGAAACCGGTGATGTGCGGGGCGGCGCGGTGAGCAGACCGGCCGGGCAGCTGAAAGGGCGCGCCGCGCGGCTCGTCCGGCTGATGCCGGCCGGGCCCAGCAACGCGGCCCGTACGCCCTTCGTCCTGCTGGTCGTGGTGCTGCTCGGCGGCGGCCTGATCACGCTCCTGGTGCTCAACTCGGCCCTCAACGAGGGGTCGTTCAGGCTGAGCGAGCTGAAGAAGCGGACCACCGAGCTCACCGACGAGCAGCAGGCCCTCCAGCGTGACGTCGACAACTTCTCCAAGCCGGACGCCCTGGAGCGGCGCGCCCGCGAGCTGGGCATGGTGCCCGGCGGCAGCCCCGCCTTCCTGAACCCGGACGGCACGGTCCGCGGCGTACCCGCCGAGACCACCGCCGAGCCCGTCCCGCCGCCGCAGCCGAAGAGCAGTGCGCCGGCGGCGCCCCCCGCGTCCGCGTCCCGGGGCGCCGGCCCCCGGCCCGGCGCCCCGGCCCCGCCCGCCCCGTCGCCGTCGGCCACGTCTTCGGGCGCCGCCGTGCCCGGCACCTCCGCACCCAGCACCTCCGCGATCCCGCCCGCCGGGACGCGTACCCCGGCAGAACAGACCCCGACGAGCCCCGGCAGGTGACGCAGTGCCGCCCAAGGAACCACCGCGCCGCCGGGTCCCCGGCCCCGCACGCCCGCGCAGCGCCGCAGGCGGCCAGGGGCGCCCCCGGCCCGCCGCCCGCCGCTCCACCCCGGCACCGCGCCCCCGCCCGCCCCGCAACCGGAGCGCGAGTACGCTGCGGCTGGGCAGCCCGCGCCCCCGGCTCCGTCTGGTCAGTCTCGCCCTGACGCTCGTCATGCTGGCGTTCGTCGTCCGGCTGCTCCAGGTCCAGGCCGTCGACGCCGCCGCGTACTCGGCCAAGGCCAAGGAGAACCGCTACCTCAGCTACACGATCTCCGCCGAGCGCGGCGAGATCACCGACCGCAGCGGGGTCGCCCTGGCCACCAGCGTCGACGCGTACAACATCACCGCCGACCCCTCGATGTTCACGCCCGGGTTCAGCAAGGCCCCCGACGCGCCCCGGCAGGCGGCGGCGCTCCTCGCCCCGATCCTCGGCACCGACGCCACCGAGCTGACCCGGAAGCTGTCCGGGAAGGGCCGCTACGTCGTCCTGGCCCGCCGGCAGACCCCGCAGGTCTGGAACCAGATCAAGGACCTCAAGTCCGTCTTCGCCGAGAAGGCGAGCAAGGACCGGGCGAGCGGCGGCGCCGGAGCCAACGTGCTGGCCGGCGTCTTCCAGGAGGCGACCACCAAACGGGTCTATCCCAACGGGGGCCTCGCCGCCGGGATACTGGGTTACGTCAACGCCGACGGAAAGGGCGCGGGCGGTCTCGAATCGCAGCTGGACAAGGAGCTCGCGGGCGAGGACGGCAAGATCCGGTACGCCCAGGCGGGCGGCCGCCGGGTGCCCACCGCGGGCACCAAGGAGGTCCCGGCCGTACCCGGCGCCGACATCGAGCTGACCATCGACCGCGACATCCAGTGGGCCGCCCAGCAGGCCATCAGCGACCAGGTGAAGAAGTCCAAGGCCGACCGCGGCTACGTGGTCGTCCAGAACACCAGGACCGGCGAGGTCCTCGCCATGGCCAACGCCCCCGGCTTCGACCCCAACGACCTCTCGCAGGCCGACGCGGCGTCGCTGGGCAACGCGGCCCTCCAGGACGTCTACGAGCCCGGCTCCACCAGCAAGGTCATGTCCATGGCCGCCGTGCTGGAGGAGGGGGCCGCCACCCCGGGCACCCATGTCACCGTCCCCAACCGGCTGCACCGCGGCGACCGTCTCTTCAAGGACGACATCGACCACCCCACCTGGTACCTGACGCTCAACGGCGTACTCGCCAAGTCCAGCAACATCGGCACCATCCTGGCCACCGGCGAGCTGGGCAGGACGCAGGCCGAGGCCAACAAGGTCCTCTACTCCTACCTGCGCAAGTTCGGCATCGGCTCACCGACCGGTCTCGGCTACCCGGGCGAGACTCCCGGCATCCTCGCCAGGCCCGAGGACTGGTCGACCTCGCAGCAGTACACGATCCCGTTCGGCCAGGGCCTCTCGCTCAACGCCATGCAGGCCGCCTCCATCTACTCGACGATCGCCAACGACGGAGTCCGCGTCGCACCCACGCTGGTACGCGGCACCAAGGGCGCCGACGGGCGGTTCCAGGCCGCCGAACCGCCCGAGCGGACCAGAGTGGTCAGCGCGAAGACCGCCAAGGCGCTCGCCACGATGCTGGAGTCGGTGGTCGGCGACGAGGAGGGCACCGGCACGAAGGCCAAGATCCCGGGCTACCGGGTGGCGGGCAAGACCGGTACGGCCAACCGGGTCGACCCGGTGCGCGGCGGCTACCACGGCTACACCGCCTCCTTCGCGGGCTTCGCACCCGCCGACAAACCGCAGATCACCGTCTACTGCGCGATCCAGAACCCGACCAAGGGCAGCTACTTCGGCGGCCAGATCTGCGGACCGATCTACAAGCAGGTCATGGAGTTCGCGCTCAAGACCCTCCAGACCCCACCGTCCGGCAGCGGGCCAGCCCGGCTGCCGGTGTCCTTCAAGCCCGGCGAGTGAACTCGGGGAAACCATCCAGTGACAACCATCACGCCCGATCCCGGGAACCGGAACGGGAACCACCAGAACCCCGGCCCCTCACTTCGCGAGAGGCCGGGTGCGCCCGGTACGCTCACCGCCGTGCCCCACGCTGATCAGTCCCAAACCACCCAGAAGGCCGCCCCTGTGAATTACCCGGGAGCGCCCCGTCCGGACCGGATCGGGCCCACGCCGCTCGGCGAACTGGCAGCCCGGCTGGGCGTAGAGCCGCCGGGATCCGGCGAGGTCACCGGCATCACCCACGACTCCCGGGCGGTACGCCCCGGCGACGTCTACGCGGCCCTGCCGGGCGCCCGCCTCCACGGCGCCGACTTCGTGGCCCAGGCGGCCGGTCTCGGCGCCGCGGCGATCCTCACCGACCCGACCGGCGCCGAGCGCGCCGCCGCCACCGGGCTTCCGGTGCTGGTCACCGAGGACCCGCGCGGCCGGATGGGCGAGCTCGCCGCGGAGATCTACGGACGGCCCGGTGCCGACCTCCTCCAGATCGGCATCACCGGAACGTCCGGCAAGACCACCACCGCCTATCTGGTCGAGGGCGGCTTCCGCGGCGCCGGGCGGGCCACCGGGCTCATCGGCACGGTGGAGATGCGGATCGGCGACGAGCGCATCAAGTCCGAGCGCACCACCCCCGAAGCCACCGATCTGCAGGCCCTGTTCGCCGTCATGCGCGAGCGCGGCGTCGATTCGGTGACCATGGAGGTCTCCAGCCACGCCCTGGTGCTCGGCCGGGTCGACGGCTGCGTCTTCGACGTCGCGGTCTTCAACAACCTCAGCCCGGAACACATGGAGTTCCACTCCGGGATGGAGGACTACTTCCAGGCCAAGGCACAGCTCTTCACCCCGGCTCGCAGCCGGCAGGGCGTCGTCAACTTCGACGACGAGTACGGCCGCAGGCTGATCACCGAGGCATCCGTCCCGGTCGTCACCTTCTCCGCCGAGGGCCACCCGGACGCCGACTGGCGGGCCGAGGACGTCGAACTCGGCCTGTTCGGCTCCACCTTCACCGTCATCGGTCCCAAGGACGAGCGGATCGCGGCCACGGCCCCGCTGCCCGGCCCGTTCAACGTCGCCAACACCCTCGCCGCGATCGTCACGCTCGCCGTCGCGGGCATCGACCCGCAGGCCGCGGCCGACGGCGTCGCGGCGGTCCCCGGCGTCCCCGGCCGGCTGGAGCGCGTCGACGCCGGACAGCCCTACCTCGCGGTCGTCGACTACGCGCACAAGACCGACGCCGTCGAATCCGTGCTGCGCTCCCTGCGGACGGTCACCGAGGGCAGGGTGCACATCGTCCTCGGCTGCGGCGGCGACCGCGACACCACCAAACGCGGCCCGATGGGCGCGGCGGCCGCCCGCCTCGCCGACACCGCCGTACTGACCTCCGACAACCCCCGTTCCGAGGACCCCCTCGGAATCCTCGCCGCCATGCTCGCGGGCGCCGCAGAAGTGCCCGTCCACGAGCGGGGCGACGTCCTGGTCGACGCCGACCGGGCCGCCGCCATCGCCGCCGCCGTCGCCCGCGCCGAGCCCGGTGACACCGTGCTGATCGCCGGCAAGGGCCACGAGCAGGGCCAGGACATCCACGGCGTGGTACGCCCCTTCGACGACCGCGTGGTCCTGCGCGCGGCCATCGAGCGGTCCCTGGGGCACGAGCGCACCGAGAGCGCCGGCCACCGCGCCCACACCCACGAGAACAACAGTCAGGGATGACCAAGTGATCGCCCTTTCCCTCGCCGAGATCGCAGAAATCGTCGGCGGGCAGTCGCACGACATACCCGATCCGGCAGCAACCGTCAGCGGGCCGGTCGTCATCGACTCCCGGGAGGTGACGCAGGGCAGCCTGTTCGTCGCCTTCGCCGGTGAGCGGGTCGACGGCCACGACTACGCGCAGCGCGCCGTCGAGGCGGGCGCGGCAGCCGTGCTGGCCGCCCGCCCCGTCGGTGTTCCGGCGATCGTCGTCGACGACGTCGTGGCCGCACTCGGCGCGCTCTCCCGCGCCGTCGTGGGCCGCCTCGGCACCACCGTCGTCGCCCTCACCGGATCGGCCGGCAAGACCTCCACCAAGGACCTCATCGCCCAGCTGCTCGAACGCAAGGGGCCCACCGTCTACCCGGCGGGCAACCTCAACAACGAGATCGGCCTGCCGCTCACCGCGCTGCGCGCCACCGAGGACACCCGCCACCTCGTCCTCGAAATGGGTGCACGGTACATCGGCGACATCCGCTACCTCACCGGCCTCGTCCCGCCCCGCATCGGCCTCGTCCTCAACGTCGGCACCGCCCACATCGGCGAGTTCGGCGGTCGCGAGCAGATCGCCCAGGCCAAGGGCGAGATGGTCGAGTCGCTGCCCGAGGACGGCCTCGCCGTACTCAACGCCGACGACCCGCTCGTACGCGCCATGTCCTCCCGCACGAAGGCCCGGGTGCTGTTCTTCGGCGAAGCCGCGGATGCGGACGTACGGGGCGAGAAGGTCCGTCTCACCGACGACGGACGCCCCGCTTTCCGGCTCCACACACCCACCGGGTGCAGCGACGTGACCATGCGCCTGTACGGTGAGCACCACGTGTCGAACGCGCTCGCCGCGGCCGCCGTCGCCCATGAGTTGGGCCTGTCCGCAGACGAGATCGCCGAAGGGCTCTCCGAGGCGGGCACCCTCTCCCGCTGGCGCATGGAGGTCACCGAGCGTCCGGACGGCGTGACGTTCGTCAATGACGCCTACAACGCGAACCCCGAATCCATGAAAGCCGCGCTGCGCGCGCTGGCCGCCATGGGGAAGGGCCGGCGTACGTGGGCGGTGCTCGGCCAGATGGCCGAGCTCGGCGACGCCTCGCTCGCCGAGCACGACGCGGTCGGGCGGCTCGCCGTCCGGCTCAACGTCAGCAAGCTCGTCGCGGTCGGGGGCAGAGAAGCCTCCTGGCTGCAACTGGGCGCATACAACGAGGGTTCGTGGGGTGAGGAGTCGGTGCACGTGTCCGACGCACAGGCCGCGGTCGACCTGTTGCGCAGTGAACTGCGCCCGGGAGACGTCGTGCTGGTGAAGGCGTCCCGGTCGGTCGGCCTGGAGCAGGTCGCCATGGCACTGCTGGAGAACGCGTCCGAGGGCGAGGTCACCGGCCGATGAGGCAGATCCTCTTCGCGGGGGCCATCGGGCTCTTCCTGACCCTGGTCGGAACTCCGCTGCTGATCAAGCTGCTCGCCCGCAAGGGATACGGGCAGTTCATCCGGGACGACGGCCCGCGTACCCACGGGTCCAAGAAGGGCACGCCCACCATGGGCGGCATTGCCTTCATCCTGGCGACGATCATCGCGTACGTCGCGGCGAAGCTGATCACCGGCGAGGAGATGCGATTCTCCGGCGTGCTGGTGCTCTTCCTGATGGCCGGAATGGGCCTCGTGGGCTTCCTCGACGACTACATCAAGATCGTCAAGCAGCGTTCGCTGGGCCTGCGGGCCAAGGCGAAGATGGCGGGCCAGCTGATCGTGGGCATCGCCTTCGCGGTGCTCTCGCTCCAGTTCGCGGACAAGCACGGCAACACCCCGGCCTCCGACCGGCTGTCGTTCGTCGCGGACTTCGGCTGGTCGATCGGCCCGGTGCTGTTCGTCGTCTGGGCGCTGTTCATGATCCTGGCCATGTCCAACGGCGTGAACCTGACGGACGGTCTAGACGGTCTGGCCACCGGCGCCTCGGTGATGGTCTTCGGCGCGTACACCTTCATCGGGCTGTGGCAGTTCCAGGAGTCCTGTGTCAACGCGGACACCCTGACCAATCCCAACGCCTGTTTCCAGGTACGAGATCCGCTCGACCTCGCGGTCGTCGCCTCGGCGTTGATGGGCGCCTGCTTCGGCTTCCTGTGGTGGAACACCTCGCCCGCCAAGATCTTCATGGGTGACACCGGTTCGCTCGCCCTCGGCGGCGCCCTCGCCGGTCTGGCGATCTGCTCCCGCACCGAGTTCCTGATGGCCATCCTCGGCGGCCTCTTCGTGATGATCACCATGTCCGTGGTCATCCAGGTCGGATCCTTCAAGATGACCGGCAAGCGGGTCTTCCGGATGGCGCCGCTCCAGCACCACTTCGAACTCAAGGGGTGGTCCGAAGTCCTTGTCGTGGTCCGCTTCTGGATCATCCAGGGCATGTGCGTGATCGTCGGACTCGGACTCTTCTACGCGGGATGGGCAGCCGAGAAGTGAGCAACCAGGACTGGCAGGGCAAGCACGTCACCGTCGCGGGACTCGGAGTCTCCGGGATCCCGGCGGCCAAGGTGCTGCACGGCCTCGGGGCCGTCGTCACCGTGGTCAACGACGGGGACGACGAGCGTTCCCGCACGCAGGCCGCGGAGCTGGAGGCGCAGGGCATCGCCGTGCGCCTCGGCGACGGGGCGACCCTGCCCGAGTCCACCGAGCTCATCGTCACCGCCCCGGGCTGGCAGCCCGACAAGCCGCTCTTCACCGCAGCCGCCGAGGCGGGCGTCCCCGTCTGGGGCGACGTCGAACTCGCCTGGCGGCTGCGGGGCCCCGGCGCGGCCCCCTGGCTCGCGGTCACCGGTACGAACGGCAAGACCACGACCGTACGGATGCTCGCCTCGATCCTTCAGGCGGCGGGGCTGCGCACCGCCGCCGTCGGCAACATCGGCGTCTCCCTCCTGGACGCCGTCCTCGGCGACGAGGAGTACGACGTACTCGCGGTCGAGCTGTCCAGCTACCAGCTGCACTGGGCGCCCTCGCTGCGCGCCCACTCCGCCGCCGTCCTCAATCTGGCCCCCGACCACCTCGACTGGCACGGCTCCATGGCGGCGTACGTCGCGGACAAGGGCCGGGTCTACGAGGGCAACCGCGTCGCCTGCGTCTACAACGCGGCCGACCCGGCGACCGAGGACCTGGTCCGCGAGGCCGACGTCGAGGAGGGCTGCCGGGCCATCGGCTTCACCCTGAACACGCCGGGCCCGTCCCAACTGGGCGTCGTCGACGGCATCCTCGTCGACCGCGCCTTCGTGGCGAACCGGCAGAAGCAGGCCCAGGAGCTGGCCGAGGTCAAGGACATCGACCCGCCCGCCCCGCACAACATCGCCAACGCCCTCGCGGCCGCGGCCCTGGCCCGCGCCTTCGGCGTCGAGCCCGCGGCCGTACGCGACGGACTGCGGGCCTTCCGCCCCGACCCGCACCGCATCGAGCACGTCGCGAACATCGACGGGGTCGCGTACGTCGACGACTCCAAGGCCACCAACACCCATGCCGCAGAGGCGTCGCTGGCGGCCTACGACCCGATCGTCTGGATCGCCGGCGGCCTCGCCAAGGGGGCCACCTTCGACGAGCTGGTCACCGGGGCAGCCGGGCGGCTGCGGGGCGCCGTACTGATCGGCCGGGACCGGGAACTGATCCGGGAAGCCCTCACGCGACACGCCCCCGAGGTCCCGGTGGTCGACCTCGACCGGACCGACACTGGGGCGATGTCCGAGGCGGTCCGCGAGGCGGCACGGCTCGCCCGGCCGGGAGACACCGTATTGATGGCCCCGGCCTGCGCCTCGATGGACATGTTCGTCAATTACAACAAGCGGGGCGAGGCGTTCGCGGACGCGGTCCGCGCACTCGCTGCCGAGAGCGCCTGACGGGCCCGGCCTCCGCGCACGAGCAGTGGAGGGGACAGCGAAGATGCCGGCCGAAGAGAGCTCTGCCGGGCCCCGTGGGGGCCGCTCACGGGCCACCGCGGCGATCAGCCGGGCACTCGCCCCACCACTGCTCGCGGGGGCGGCAGCGGGCCCCCCGGCGGCGCTCGGCCCCGCCCTCAGGGTCCGCTCGGCCGTCGGCTCCCGGCGCCCCTCGGTGCCCCGCTCCACGGGCCGCTCCGCCGGCGGCCCCCGCGCGCCCCGTTCCCCCCGCGGGGGGATGCGGGGGACGTACGAGCGGATGCGCCGGGCCTGGGACCGCCCGCTGACCGCGTACTACCTGATCCTGGGCGCCGGGCTGCTGATCACCGTGCTCGGCCTGGTGATGGTCTACTCCGCGTCGATGATCAAAGCCCTGGAACTCGACAAACCGGGCACCTACTTCTTCCGTAAACAGTTCCTGGCCGCCGTCATCGGCGCCGGACTGATGGCGCTCGCCGCCCGGATGCCCGCCAAGCTGCACCGGGCGCTCGCCTATCCGCTGCTCATGGGCACCGTCTTCCTGATGGTGCTGGTCCAGGTGCCGGGGATAGGGATGTCGGTCAACGGCAACCGGAACTGGCTCTACCTGGGCGGGCCCTTCCAGCTCCAGCCCAGTGAGTTCGGCAAGCTCGCCCTGATCCTGTGGGGCGCGGACCTGCTCGCCCGCAAACAGGACAAACGGCTGCTGACCCAGTGGAAGCACCTGCTCGTCCCGCTGGTCCCGGTGGCCTTCATGCTCCTCGGGCTGATCATGCTCGGCGGTGACATGGGAACTGCGATCATTCTCACCGCGATCCTGTTCGGACTGCTCTGGCTGGCGGGGGCTCCGACCCGGCTCTTCGGCGGGGTGCTCGGCTTCGCCGCACTGATCGCCTTCGTACTGATCAAGACCAGCCCGAACCGGATGTCCAGGCTCGCCTGCATCGGCGCCAGCGAGCCCGGACCCGGGGACTCCTGCTGGCAGGCGGTGCACGGCATCTATGCTCTGGCGTCCGGCGGATGGTTCGGTTCCGGACTCGGTGCGAGTGTGGAAAAATGGGGCCAACTACCTGAACCGCACACCGACTTCATCTTCGCCATCACCGGGGAGGAACTGGGGTTGGCGGGGACGCTGTCGGTACTCGCCCTCTTCGCGGCTCTAGGCTATGCGGGTATCCGCGTGGCCGGACGCACGGAGGACCCCTTCGTGAGGTACGCCGCGGGAGGTGTGACCACCTGGATCACGGTGCAGGCCGTGATCAACATCGGTGCGGTGCTCGGCCTGCTGCCGATCGCCGGAGTCCCGCTCCCGCTGTTCTCCTACGGAGGATCGGCCCTGCTGCCGACCATGTTCGCCGTCGGGCTGCTGATCGCGTTCGCGCGAGAGGATCCCGCGGCGAAGGCTGCCCTGGCCATGCGGAGGCCCGGGGTGAGATGGAAGACGATGAGACGGCGCGTCAAGAGGCGTCCGTCCGGAGAGCGGTGAATTTCGGTGCATGTCGTACTCGCCGGTGGGGGGACCGCCGGCCACATCGAGCCCGCGCTTGCCCTCGCGGACGCCCTGCGCAGGCAGGACCCGACCGTGGGAATCACTGCCCTCGGCACGGAGCGCGGACTCGAGACCAGGCTCGTACCCGAGCGGGGGTACGAACTCGCCCTGATCCCGGCCGTACCGCTGCCGCGCAAGCCCACCCCGGAACTGATCACCGTCCCGGGACGGCTGCGCGGCACCATCAAGGCCGCCGAGCAGATCCTGGAACGCACCAAGGCGGACTGCGTCGTCGGCTTCGGCGGCTACGTGGCCCTGCCCGGCTACCTCGCGGCCAAGCGGGCCGGAGTGCCGATCGTCGTCCATGAGGCCAACGCCCGCCCGGGCCTGGCCAACAAGATCGGCTCGCGGTACGCCCACGGCGTCGCCGTCTCCACCCCCGACAGCAAGCTGCGCGGCGCCCGCTACATCGGCATCCCGCTGCGCCGCACCATCGCCACCCTGGACCGGGCCCGGGTCCGCCCCGAGGCGCGTGCCGCCTTCGGCCTCGACCCCAACCTGCCCACGCTGCTGGTCTCCGGCGGCTCGCAGGGCGCCCGCCACCTCAACGAGGTGGTCCAGCGCGTCGCGCCGCTGCTCCAGCGCTCCGGAATCCAGATCCTCCATGTGGTCGGCCCGAAGAACGAATTGCCGCGCGTCGACAACATGCCCGGGATGCCGCCCTACATCCCGGTACCGTACGTGGACCGGATGGATCTCGCGTACGCCGCGGCCGACATGATGCTCTGCCGCGCCGGCGCGATGACCGTCGCCGAACTCTCCGCCGTCGGGCTCCCCGCCGCCTACGTACCGCTGCCCATCGGCAACGGCGAACAGCGGCTCAACGCCCAGCCGGTGGTCAACGCCGGCGGCGGGCTGCTGGTGGACGACGCGGCGCTCACCCCCGAGTGGGTGCAGGGCAACGTCCTCCCGGTGCTCGCGGATCCGCACCGGCTGTACGAGATGTCCCGCGCCGCCGCCGAGTTCGGCCGCCGGGACGCCGACGACCTGCTCGTCGGCATGGTGTACGAGGCGATTGCCGCACGCCGAGGCGCGTGAGGCTGACGGGTCCGGGGGCGGCGCCCCCGGACCCGGCATAAGGAGCGAGCGTGGCCGGACCGACGACCGCCCAGCGCGGGAAAGCGCAGCAGGAGGACTCCCCGGCCCGCCCGCCGCGTCCGCGCCCCGAGGAGCGCCGACTGCCCAGCCGCAGAGCGCTGATCGTGACCGGCGTGCTCGCGCTGCTGCTCGTCTCCGGCGCCGTCTGGGCGCTCTACGGCTCCTCCTGGCTCCGGGCCGAGCAGGTCAGGATCACCGGTGTCGACGTACTGACACCGGCCGAGGTGGAGGCCGCCGCGGCGGTCCCGATCGGGGCCCCGCTGATCTCCGTCGACACCGACGCCATCGCGGCCCGATTGCGCCAGAAGTTGCCTCGTATCGACTCCGTGGATGTCGTACGGTCATGGCCGCACGGAATCGGACTTAAGGTGACGGAACGACAGCCGGTCCTGTTGATCGAAAAGGGCGCAAAGTTCATTGAAGTGGACGCGAAAGGCGTTCGTTTCGCAACGGTGGACAAATCGCCCGGTCGCGTACCTCTGCTGGAACTGAAACCTGATCAGTCAGCGAGTCTGCGCCGATTCGGCAGTGCCCGGCTGGTGCGGGAAGCGGTCCGGGTCGCGGGCGAACTTCCGGGCGGCGTCGCCAAGGACACCGAGGTCGTACGGGTCACCTCGTACGACTCGATCTCCCTGCAACTCACCCGGGGGCGCACGGTGATCTGGGGCAGTGGCGAGGGGGGTCCGGTGAAGGCGAGAGTTCTCACCGCTCTCATGAAAGCCGCTCCCAAAGCGGGACACTTCGACGTGAGTGCACCCACCGCCCCTTCCGTGTCGGGTAGTTGACGCACATTTGGCCTGGCCAGCACCCTGGTTGGTCAGCGCTACGGGTGATCACATAGGGTGAAAAGAAAAACGGGAGGTTCGGCGTGTTCGTTGAACGTGCGCCACTTGTCGACTTAGTGTCCTGTTCGGAAGAGTCCATGAAGCAGACACACTGGTAACCCTAAACTTCAACGTTAGGGTTTGGGTCGGCGTTTCGGACCGTCCCAATCGGCATCCGTCGTCGCGGCGGGACTACCGCGAAGCGACGACACGTAACTCGAGGCGAGAGGCCTTCGACGTGGCAGCACCGCAGAACTACCTCGCAGTCATCAAGGTCATCGGTGTCGGCGGCGGTGGTGTCAATGCCATCAACCGAATGATCGAGGTCGGTCTCAAGGGCGTCGAGTTCATCGCGATCAACACTGATGCGCAAGCCCTGTTGATGAGCGACGCCGACGTCAAGCTCGACGTCGGCCGCGAACTCACCCGCGGCCTTGGCGCCGGCGCCAACCCGGCAGTCGGTCGCAAGGCGGCAGAGGACCACCGTGAGGAGATCGAGGAGGTCCTCAAGGGGGCCGACATGGTCTTCGTCACCGCCGGAGAAGGCGGCGGCACCGGCACCGGCGGCGCACCCGTCGTCGCCAACATCGCGCGCTCGCTCGGCGCCCTGACGATCGGCGTGGTCACCCGCCCGTTCACCTTCGAGGGCCGGCGACGCGCGAACCAGGCGGAGGACGGCATCGCCGAACTCCGCGAAGAGGTCGACACCCTCATCGTCATTCCCAACGACCGGCTGCTGTCCATCTCGGACCGCCAGGTCAGCGTGCTCGACGCGTTCAAGTCGGCCGACCAGGTGCTGCTCTCGGGTGTCCAGGGCATCACCGACCTCATCACCACCCCGGGTCTGATCAACCTCGACTTCGCCGACGTCAAGTCGGTCATGTCCGAGGCCGGATCGGCACTCATGGGCATCGGATCGGCCCGTGGCGACGACCGCGCGGTGGCCGCCGCGGAGATGGCGATCTCCTCGCCGCTCCTGGAGGCGTCCATCGACGGCGCCCGCGGTGTCCTGCTCTCCATCTCCGGCGGCAGCGACCTCGGTCTCTTCGAGATCAACGAGGCCGCCCAGCTGGTGAGCGAGGCGGCGCACCCCGAGGCGAACATCATCTTCGGTGCGGTCATCGACGACGCGCTGGGCGACGAGGTACGCGTCACCGTGATCGCCGCGGGCTTCGACGGCGGACAGCCGCCGGCCCGTCGCGAGAACGTCCTGGGCGCCAACTCCGCCAAGCGCGACGAACCCGCCGCGTCGGTCCGGACCCCGGAGCCCGTGCGTCAGACCGGTGGACTGGGCTCCGTGCCCATCCGCGAGGAGCCGCCGGTCAAGTCGGAGCCCGTGCCGGTGGCGAGCGAGACCCACCTGCCGCCGGTCGCCCCGCCGCACGTCCCGACGGCCCGTCCGTACCAGGACTCCCAGGCCGAAGAGCTGGATGTCCCGGATTTCTTGAAGTGATAGCTCAGCACCACGCACTGTCCTCGACGGGCGGCGCGCACTTCGCCTTCACCGACAGGTGGGGCGGAGTGAGCGCCGCTCCGTACGAGGAGCTCAACCTCGGCGGCGCGGTCGGAGACGACCCCGCCGCCGTTCTGGCCAATCGCGAACGCGCCGCCCGGGCCCTCGGTCTGGACCCGGCGCTGGTCGTCTGGATGAACCAGGTGCACGGGCGGGACGTCGCGGTCGTCGACGGGCCGTGGGGAGACGCTTCGGAGATCCCCGCGGTGGACGCGGTGGTGACCGCGCGACGCGGGCTCCCGCTCGCCGTGCTCACCGCCGACTGCACCCCCGTACTGCTGGCCGACCCGGTCGCCGGGATCGCGGCGGCGGCGCACGCGGGCCGTCCCGGTCTGGTCGCCGGGGTCGTCCCCGCCGTGGTCGAGGCCATGGCCCGGCTCGGCGCCGACACCTCCCGGATCGTCGCCCGCACCGGGCCGGCGGTCTGTGGACGGTGCTACGAAGTCCCGGCCGACATGCGCGCCGAGGTCGCGAAGAGCGTCCCGGCCACCTGGTCCGAGACCAGCTGGGGCACCCCGGCGGTGGATGTCACCGCGGGGGTCCACGCCCAGCTCAAGGATCTCGGTATCGAGGACCGGCAGGCCTCGCAGGTCTGCACCCTCGAATCGGGCGATCACTTCTCGTACCGCCGCGACCGCACCACCGGGCGGCTCGCCGGATATGTCTGGTTGGACTGATAGGGCATGACGGACCGTAAGGCTCAACTCGCCGAAAATCTGTCGCGGGTGGAGGAACGCATCGTTTCCGCCTGTACCGCCGCCGGTCGTGAGCGGGAAGAAGTGACGCTCATCGTGGTCACGAAGACCTACCCCGCGAGCGATGTGCGGATTCTGCACGGACTGGGTGTACGTCATGTCGCGGAGAATCGTGACCAGGACGCGGCACCCAAGGCAGCCGAATGTGCGGATCTGTCGCTCACATGGCACTTTGTCGGTCAATTGCAGACGAATAAGGTTCGTTCTGTAGCGAGTTATGCCGATGTCGTGCAGTCGGTGGACCGGGTCAGGCTGGTCACGGCCCTCTCGGCCGCCGCCGAACGCGAAGGACGCGAACTCGGCTGCCTCATTCAGGTGGCACTCGACGCGGAGAGCGGCGAGCGGGGCGACCGGGGCGGCGTCGCACCGGACGGGATCGAGGAGTTGGCCGACGCGGTCGAGTCCGCGCCGGGGCTGCGGCTCGGCGGTCTGATGACCGTCGCACCGCTCGCCGGACCGTACGCGGGTCGCCAACGGGCCGCCTTCGACCGGCTGATGGAATTCTCATCCCGCCTGCGCGGGAACCATCCGGCTGCGAACATGGTCTCTGCGGGGATGAGCGCGGACCTCGAGGACGCGGTCGCGGCCGGAGCGACACATGTGCGCGTCGGTACGGCGGTACTCGGAGTCCGACCCGGGCTCGGGTAACGTCGCCAAGCAGGTCGGACCACAGCAGAAAATATGGTCATTCCCGCCTATGGCGGGCAGGCCTCAGTGGATCGCGGGGCACTTGGTGACAGATGCCGATCCACCACAGAGCGGAGGACTCGGAGCATGGCCGGCGCGATGCGCAAGATGGCGGTCTACCTCGGCCTCGTGGAGGACGATGGGTACGACGGTCCGGGGTTCGACCCCGACGACGAATTCGAACCCGAGCCGGAGCCGGAGCGCGACCGGCGGCGGCACCAGCCCGCGCATCAGGTGGAGCGGGAGCGGGACCGGGAACGGGACGAACCGGTACGAGCGGTGCAGCCTCCCGCGCAGCGGGAGCCGGTTCAGATCCCGGTGGAGAGAGAGCGACCCGCCCGAATCGCCCCCGTGGCATCCATCACACCTGAACGCCCGAACATGGAGAAGAACGCACCGGTGATCATGCCCAAGGTCGTGTCCGAGCGGGAGCCCTACCGCATCACCACGCTGCACCCCAGGACCTACAACGAGGCCCGTACCATCGGGGAACACTTCCGTGAGGGCACTCCGGTGATCATGAATCTCACGGAGATGGACGATACGGATGCAAAGCGACTTGTCGACTTTGCCGCAGGACTCGTCTTCGGTCTCCATGGCAGCATTGAGCGCGTGACGCAGAAGGTGTTCCTGTTGTCGCCTGCTAACGTCGATGTCACGGCGGAGGACAAGGCCCGTATCGCTGAGGGCGGATTCTTCAACCAGAGCTGAGAACACGACACCGGGAACAACCCGGCCGCGAGGCCGGAGCTACGAGAGCCAGGGGAGAGGGAAGCGCGAAATGGGCGTCGCACTGCAGGTTGTCTATATCGCGCTGATGTGTTTCCTCATCGTGCTGATCTTCCGGCTGGTCATGGACTACGTCTTCCAGTTCGCGCGTTCATGGCAGCCCGGCAAGCCGATGGTGGTCATACTTGAGGCCACCTACACTGTCACCGATCCACCGCTCAAGCTTCTGCGGCGGTTCATCCCGCCGCTGCGTCTCGGGGGCGTGGCACTCGACCTGTCCTTCTTCGTTCTGATGATCATCGTCTACATCCTGATCAGCATCGTGATCAGGCTGTGAGCGATACGGTCTTGCCGACTGCCGACGACTACGTAGAGGTGAAGAAGAGATGCCGCTGACTCCTGAGGACGTGCGGAACAAGCAGTTCACGACCGTCCGCCTCCGAGAAGGCTATGACGAGGACGAGGTCGATGCCTTCCTCGACGAGGTCGAGTCCGAGCTGACCCGCCTGCTCCGTGAGAACGAGGACCTGCGCGCGAAGCTGGCCGCTGCCACGCGTGCCGCCGCGCAGAACCAGCAGCAGGGCATGCGCAAGCCGGAGCCGCAGGACCGGCCCGGGGCGCCGGTGCCCGCCGCCATATCGGGTCCGCCGGTCCAGCAGCAGCCCCCGCAGATGGGTCCCCCCCAGCTGCCCGGTGGTGCTCCGCAGCTGCCCGCCGGTCCCAGTGGTCACGGTCCTGGTCCCCAGGGCCAGCACGGCCCCGGTCCGCAGGGCCCGCACGGCCCCGGCCCGATGCAGGGCGGTCCCATGGGCGGCCCGATGGGCGGCCCCATGGGTGGTCACGCCCCGCAGCAGCAGATGCAGCAGATGCAGCAGCCGCAGATGCAGCAGCCCGGTCAGGGCCCCGGTGGCGACAGCGCCGCCCGTGTCCTCTCGCTCGCGCAGCAGACCGCCGACCAGGCGATCGCGGAGGCCCGTTCCGAGGCCAACAAGATCGTCGGCGAGGCACGCAGCCGCGCCGAGGGCCTGGAGCGCGACGCGCGTGCCAAGGCGGACGCCCTGGAGCGGGACGCGCAGGAGAAGCACCGCGTGGCGATGGGCTCGCTGGAGTCGGCCCGCGCGACGCTGGAGCGCAAGGTCGAGGATCTGCGCGGCTTCGAGCGTGAGTACCGGACCCGCCTGAAGTCCTACCTGGAGAGCCAGCTGCGTCAGCTGGAGACCCAGGCGGACGACTCGCTGGCCCCGCCGCGGACGCCGGCGACCGCTTCGCTGCCGCCGTCGCCCTCGCTGGCTCCGGCCGGTGCGGGTGCCATGGGCCACACCATGGGCGGCAACCACGGCAACCAGCCGATGGGCGGCAACCCGTCCATGGGCGGTGGGCCTTCGTACGGTGGCCAGCAGCAGATGTCGCCGGCGATGACCCAGCCGATGGCACCGGTGCGGCCGCAGGCGCCGCAGCCGATGCAGCAGGCTCCCTCGCCGATGCGTGGGTTCCTGATCGACGAGGACGACAACTGAGCCGGGTGCGCGCGGTGAGCGCGTAGCCGTCGGCAGGCTGAGGGCCGGGCCCCGGGGATTTCCCCGGGGCCCGGCCCTTTTGCCGTGTGCGGTGCGGGTCGCTTTGCGGGGGCGGGGGCGGGGGCTGTGGTGGGGCCGCTGGGCCGCTGGG
>NZ_ML123045.1:969037-1025974 GCF_003846175.1 Streptomyces sp. ADI95-17
CGGGCTGGAAGCGACGTCGGGACGGGGGAGCGACGCGTCGGGCGGGGTGGAGGCGAGGTTTCGGGACCGCGTGGGAGCGAGGTGCCGAGAGGCTGAGGGGACGGCAGGAGGGCCCGGGCGGACTGGTTTCTGGTGTCCGGCCGGGCCCTCCTGTTGTTCGCGGGTTACTGCTCCGTCTTGCGGAGGCGGAACGCCAGGGCCAGGCCCTCGTCCTCGAACGGCTCGCCGTACGTCGGGTCCGCCTGGCCCTGGGCGTAGTCCAGGGCCAGGACCTCGTCCGCGATCAGGGCCGCGTGCTCGGTCAGGGCCTCCACCGTGGCGGGGGAGGCCGACGTCCAACGGACGGCGATGCGGTCGGCGACGTCCAGGCCGCTGTTCTTACGGGCCTCCTGGATGAGGCGGATCGCGTCACGGGCGAGGCCCGCGCGCCGCAGCTCCGGGGTGATCTCCAGGTCCAGGGCGACCGTCGCGCCCGAGTCGGACGCCACCGACCAGCCCTCGCGCGGGGTCTCGGTGATGATCACCTCGTCTGGGGAGAGGGCGACCGTCTCACCGTCCACCTCGACCGAGGCCGTGCCCTCGCGCAGGGCCAGCGAGAGGGCCGCCGCGTCGGCGTTCGCGACCGCCTTGGCCACCGCCTGGACGCCCTTGCCGAACCGCTTGCCGAGCGCCCGGAAGTTCGCCTTCGCGGTCGTGTCGACCAGCGAGCCGCCGACCTCGGAGAGCGAGGCCAGCGAGGAGACGTTCAGCTCCTCCGTGATCTGGGCGTGCAGCTCGGGGGAGAGCGTCTCGAAGCCGGACGCCGCGACCAGGGCGCGGGACAGCGGCTGACGGGTCTTCACACCGGACTCGGCGCGGGTGGCCCGGCCCAGCTCGACCAGGCGGCGGACCAGAGCCATCTGCGTGGAGAGGGCGGGGTCGATCGCCGACAGGTCCGCCTTCGGCCAGGTGGAGAGGTGGACCGACTCGGGGGCGTCCGGAGTGACCGGGACGACCAGGTCCTGCCAGACCTGCTCGGTGATGAACGGGGTGAGCGGGGCCATCAGCCGGGTCACCGTCTCGACGACCTCGTGCAGGGTCCGCAGCGCCGCCTTGTCGCCCTGCCAGAAGCGGCGGCGCGAGCGGCGTACGTACCAGTTGGACAGGTCGTCGACGAAGGCGGACAGCAGTTTGCCGGCGCGCTGGGTGTCGTAGCCCTCCAGAGCCTGCGTGACCTGGTCCACCAGCGCGTTCAGCTCGCTCAGCAGCCAGCGGTCCAGGACCGTGCGGTCCGCCGGGGCCGGGTCGGCCGCGGACGGCGCCCAGTTCGATGTACGGGCGTACAGGGCCTGGAAGGCGACCGTGTTCCAGTACGTGAGGAGCGTCTTGCGGACGACCTCCTGGATGGTGCCGTGACCGACGCGCCGCGCCGCCCACGGGGAGCCGCCGGCCGCCATGAACCAGCGGACCGCGTCGGCGCCGTGCCGGTCCATGAGCGGGATCGGTTCGAGGGTGTTGCCCAGGTGCTTGGACATCTTCCGGCCGTCCTCGGCGAGGATGTGGCCCAGGCAGACCACGTTCTCGTAGGACGACTTGTCGAAGACCAGGGTGCCGACCGCCATCAGCGTGTAGAACCAGCCGCGGGTCTGGTCGATGGCCTCCGAGATGAACTGCGCCGGGTAACGGCTCTCGAAGAGCTCCTTGTTCTTGTACGGGTAGCCCCACTGCGCGAACGGCATCGAGCCCGAGTCGTACCAGGCGTCGATGACCTCCGGGACGCGGTACGCCTCCAGCTGGCAGTTCTCGTGCGTGCAGGTGAACGTGATCTCGTCGATGAACGGGCGGTGCGGGTCGAGGCCCGAGAGGTCGGTGCCGGCCAGCTCGCCGAGCTCGGTGCGGGAGCCCACGCAGGTGAGGTGGCCGTCCTCGCAGCGCCAGATCGGCAGCGGGGTGCCCCAGTAGCGGTTGCGGGACAGCGCCCAGTCGACGTTGTTGTTCAGCCAGTCGCCGAAGCGGCCGTTCTTGACGGAGTCCGGGAACCAGTTGGTCTTCTCGTTCTCCTGGAGCAGCCGGTCCTTGATTGCGGTCGTGCGGATGTACCAGGACGGCTGCGCGTAGTAGAGCAGCGCGGTGTGGCAGCGCCAGCAGTGCGGGTAGCTGTGCTCGTACGGGACGTGCCGGAAGAGCTTGCCGCGGGCGGCCAGGTCCTCGGTGAGCGCCTCGTCGGCCTTCTTGAAGAAGACCCCGCCGACCAGCGGCAGGCCCTCCTCGAAGGTGCCGTCGGGGCGGACCGGGTTCACGACCGGCAGACCGTAGGAGCGGCAGACGACGAGGTCGTCGGCGCCGAAGGCGGGGGACTGGTGGACCAGACCCGTACCGTCCTCGGTCGTCACGTACTCGGCGTTGACCACGTAGTGCGCCTCGGCGGGGAAGTCCACCAGGGTGAAGGGGCGCTCGTAGGTCCAGCGCTCCATCTCGCGGCCGGTGAAGCTCTCGCCGGTGGTCTCCCAGCCCTCGCCCAGCGCCTTCTCGACCAGCGGCTGCGCGACGACGAGCTTCTCCTCGCCGTCGGTCGCGACGACATAGGTGACGTCGGGGTGCGCAGCGACGGCGGTGTTGGAGACCAGGGTCCAGGGGGTGGTCGTCCAGATGAGCAGGGAGGCTTCGCCGGCCAGCGGGCCGGAGGTGAGGGGGAAGCGGACGAAGACCGACGGGTCGACGACCGTCTCGTACCCCTGGGCCAGCTCGTGGTCGGAGAGGCCGGTGCCGCAGCGGGGGCACCAGGGGGCGACACGGTGGTCCTGGACCAGCAGGCCCTTGTTGAAGATCTCCTTCAGCGACCACCAGACCGACTCGACGTACTCGGGGTCCATCGTGCGGTACGCGTCGTCGAGGTCGACCCAGTAGCCCATGCGGGTCGTGAGGTCGGTGAACGCGTCGGTGTGGCGGGTCACGGACTCACGGCACTTGGCGTTGAACTCGGCGATGCCGTACGCCTCGATGTCCTTCTTGCCGTTGAAGCCCAGCTCCTTCTCGACCGCGAGCTCGACCGGCAGTCCGTGGCAGTCCCAGCCGGCCTTGCGGCCGACGTGGTAGCCCTGCATGGTCCGGAAGCGGGGGAAGACGTCCTTGAAGACGCGGGCCTCGATGTGGTGGGCGCCGGGCATGCCGTTGGCGGTGGGCGGGCCCTCGTAGAAGACCCACTCGGGGCGTCCCTCGGACTGTTCGAGGCTCTTGGCGAAGACCTTGCTGTCGCGCCAGAAATCGAGCACGGCGTGCTCCAGCGCGGGCAGGTCGACCTGGGCGGGTACCTGGTGGTACTGCGGCGATGTCATGGGCGGACTTCCTCCGGCGGACGTTTTCCACTTCCGTCGGAGGGACGAGGGCCTCATCGGCTCCCGCGGTACCACCCTCCTTGGCCCCGGGTGTGCGCCCGTGGCCCCCTCATTGGGGCGCGATGCCGGTTCTACTTGCCTGGCGGCGTTCTTCCGACGGCTCCGGGTGATCTTCACGACGCGCTCGCCCCCGGGCTTCCACCGTCCCCGGGTCGCTCCTGGCTGCGTACGACGCTACTCGTCCCATCCACGCCTCTCGCTGAGGCCAGTGTACGGGCCCGTACGGGGGACGGCCGACCGGTTTAACGCGGCGGACGGGGCATGACCCGAATGGCCAGACGCGGGTGCACGGAGTCCGGGAGGGGCGTGCGGAGGCGGATTACCCGGCCGTGAGCTGGGCACAACGGATGCAGGCAGGTCGGGATCCGGGCGCGGGGAGGAGCGATTCGGCGGCGTGCCCCGTTGCCGCGGGGCTGGGGTCGATTTATCGTCCCAGCACGATTCGCGTGCAAGATCACAATATGTGAAGGGGCCGCGGCCATGGTGGCGAAGAAGACCGCCGCAAAGAAGACGGCGTCGGCCGGATCCACGGGCGCGGCGGCCGGGGAGACGGGTGGCGACGCGGGCATGGAGACCGTCCCGGAGGCCGGTGCGACGAAGACCGCCGCGACGAAGGCCGCGGCGGGGAGAACCGCCGCGAAGAAGACGGCGTCCAGGAAGGCGGCGGCCGTCGAGCAGGCGGACGCCGGGCACGAGGCGCCGCTCAAGAAGGCACCTGCGAAGAAGAGCGCAGCCAAGAAGGCTTCGAAGAAGGCCGCCGACGCGGCCGAGGGGGCGGCCGAGGCCGCCGGGAAGACGGGAGCCCACACGGTGGTAGCCAAGAAGAGCGCGGCCCGGACCCGCACGGCCGGCACGGGCGGGGCGCCCGTGCCCCCGGCCCGCGGGGCCGCCGCGACAGCCCCCGGCGAGCTGGCGGTCCGGCCGGGCGAGGACCCCTGGACCCCGGAGGAGGTCGCCGAGGCGCGGGCCGAGCTGAGCAGCGAGACCTTGCGGCTGCGCAGTGAACTGGAGGCCGCGAGCGCCGCGCTCGCCGGGCTGATGCGCGACTCCGGCGACGGCGCGGGTGACGACGAGGCGGACACCGGCACCAAGAACATCACCCGCGAGCACGAGATGTCGCTCGCCGCCAACGCCCAGGAGATGCTGGAGCAGACCGAGCGGGCGCTGGCCCGGCTCGACGCCGGGACGTACGGACTGTGCGAGATCTGCGGCAACCCGATCGGGAAGGCGCGGATGCAGGCGTTCCCGCGCGCCACGCTCTGTGTCGAGGACAAACAGAAGCAGGAGCGACGCGGTTGATCCCGGGCGGTGTGTCGTACCCTCGTCCTCAGTCAGGAACCTAGGTTGAGGGATTCACGTGGCAGAGGCGGAGCGCATCATCGGTACGCCGGACATCCCCGATGCTGAGGGGACAGAAGGGGACGAGGCCGCGGACCGGGCCGAGGGACAGGTCGAGGAGACCGCCCCGGGCAGGGGCAAGCGCAAGATCATGGTGCTCTTCGCCGTGGCCGTGCTCGCCTATCTCCTCGACCTGAGCAGCAAGATGATCGTGGTCGCGAAGCTGGAGCACCACGAGCCGATCGAGCTCATCGGCGACTGGCTCCAGCTCAGCGCGATCCGTAACGCCGGCGCCGCGTTCGGCATCGGCGAGGCGTTCACCATCATCTTCACGTGCATCGCGGCGACCGTCATCGTGGTGATCGCCCGGCTCGCGCGCAAGCTCTACAGCCTGCCGTGGGCCATCGCGCTCGGCCTGCTGCTCGGCGGTGCGCTCGGCAACCTCACCGACCGCATCTTCCGCGCCCCCGGCACCTTCCAGGGCGCGGTGGTGGACTTCATCGCCCCTGCTCACTTCGCCGTTTTCAACCTCGCGGACTCCGCGATCGTCTGCGGCGGCATCCTCATCGTGATCCTTTCCTTCAAGGGCCTGGACCCCGACGGCACCGTGCACAAGGACTAGTGCCGGCAAGGCATACTCGACAGGTGAGTACGTATCCCGAGGTCCGAACCCTGCCCGTACCCGACGGTCTGGAGGGCGAGCGTGTCGACGCCGCCATCTCCCGGATGTTCGGTTTCTCCCGCACCAAGGCCGCCGAGCTGGCGGCCGCCGGGAAGGTGCAGGTGGACGGCTCGGTGGTCGGGAAGTCCGAGCGGGTCCAGGGCGGGGCCTGGCTGGAAGTGGAGATGCCGCAGGCGCCCGCTCCCGTGCAGATCGTCGCCGAGCCCGTCGAGGGCATGGAGATCGTGCACGACGACGACGACATCGTCGTGATCGTGAAGCCGGTCGGCGTCGCCGCCCACCCGAGCCCCGGCTGGACCGGCACGACCGTCATCGGCGGTCTCGCCGCCGCCGGGTACCGGATCTCGACGTCCGGCGCCGCCGAGCGCCAGGGCATCGTCCACCGCCTCGACGTCGGCACCTCCGGCCTGATGGTCGTCGCCAAGTCCGAACGGGCCTACACCCTGCTGAAGGCGCAGTTCCGCGACCGGGTCGTGGAGAAGAAGTACAACGCGCTGGTGCAGGGCCACCCGGACCCGATGAGCGGCACCATCGACGCCCCCATCGGGCGCCACCCCAACCACGACTACAAGTGGGCCGTCACGGCCGAGGGCAAGCCCTCCGTGACGCACTACGACCTCATCGAGGCCTACCGCTCCGCCAGCCTCCTGGACATCAAGCTGGAGACGGGCCGTACGCACCAGATCCGGGTGCACATGTCCGCCCACCGCCACCCCTGCGTCGGCGACCTCACCTACGGCGCCGACCCGACGATGGCCAAGCGCCTCGGCCTGACCCGGCAGTGGCTGCACGCCGTCCGGCTCGGCTTCGAGCACCCGTCCGACGGCAGCTGGGTGGAGTTCACCAGCGGCTACCCGGACGACCTCCAGCAGGCCCTGGACAAGATCGCGGCGGAGAGCGAATGACCTCGGAGCCCGCCCCGTACACCACGCGCACCGTCGTCGACGAGCAGGACCTCGCGGCCTGCTTCCTGGTCCGCAAGGCCGTCTTCGTCGGTGAGCAGGAGGTGCCCGAGGAGATCGAGTACGACGAGCTCGACGCGGTCGCCCTGCATGTCGTCGCCGTCGCGGCGGACGGCTCGGCGCTGGGCACCGGGCGGCTGCTGCACGGTCCGGCCGCCGCCGGCCGGACCGGCGGCGACCCGGCCGTCGGCTCGCTCGGCAGGCTCGCGGTGACCAGGGAGGCGCGCGGCCTCGGGGTCGGTGGCGCGCTGGTCCGGGCCATCGAGGACGCGGCCCGTGGGCTGGGTCTGGACGCCGTCGACCTGCACGCCCAGACCCATGCGCTCGGCTTCTACGAACGCCTCGGCTATGTCGCGTACGGCCCCGAGTTCCCGGACGCGGGCATCCCCCACCGGGCGATGCGCCGAGCCCTGCGGGACTGAGGCGCGGACAGCCCTACCCCGGCAGGCCCCAGCGGGTCCACGTGCCGTTCGACGGCACGTCGCGCGGGACCGTCCGCGGGCGGGGAGCGCCCCGCGGAGTGATCACCGCCGTGGCGCCGCGCGGCAGGGCGAGCGTGATCCGGCCCGGCCCGGTCTCCCGCCAGCGCAGGGGGCGCCCGTGCGCGTCCCGTACCTCGATCCGGCCCGTGACCGAGTGGTCCAGGGTCAGCGGTGCGCCCGCCTCGCTGTGCACCCGTACCCAGCGCGTGGCACCGCCCGAGCGGTCCGCGTCCACCAGGAAGGCGCCCTGGGTGCGCAGTGACGCGATCGAGGCGTCCGCCCAGCGCGCCGAGACGGACGGGAAGACCTTCACCACCCCCTCGTGGCTCTGCACCACCATGTCGAGCATCGACTGAGCAGCGGACAGCGGGCTCTCCAGGGCCAGGTTCCTGCCCTCCCGGTACATCGTGTTGACCGTCATCGCGCAGTCCGCGACCACGTTCAGATCGGTGAAGAAGGTCAGGAAGTCGAGGGCCTTCTCCGGCTCGTCCATGGTTGAGTACATGGACGAGGCGGTGGCGTAGCTGTAGCCGTGCCACAGCTCCTGCATGGAGACCCAGTGGTCCATGGAGCGCCGCATCACCTCACGGTCTTCCGCCCGGTCCCAGCTCCGTTCGCGCAGCGGGTACAGCCACAGCAGGTGCGAGTGGTGCCGGTGCGAGCCCGCCAGCGGGACGTCCTTGCCGATCATGACGCCGGCCGCCGGGTCCTCGGCGTACGGGGCGAGGCGCCGCTCGATGTCCTGCCAGCGCTTCAGCCTCGGATCACCGTTGCGCAGCAGCTGCGCCGAGGCGATCAGGGTGCGCACTCCCCAGCGGATCAGCGAGAGGTCGTAGGTGCAGTCCGCGGCGTTGGCGTACTCGGGGGAGCGGGTCTCCGGCAGGTGCAGCCTGCCGTCCGGGCCCTCGTGCAGGAAGTGCGCGTAGAAGTTGATGGCCTTGGCGAGGATCGGGTACACCACGTCGCGCAGCACCGGCAGGTCCATGGAGTGCCGGTAGGACTGCCAGACGTTGTGCAGGGCCCAGGTGAGATTGCCGAAGTTGTCGGAGACGTGGGAGGAGCCGGGGGCGCCGACGTCGTAGGTGTCGCCCGCGCGCAGCTGCCAGTCGGAGGGGTGGCCCAGCGCGTAGCTCTCGCCGTCGCGGTAATCGGCCGGGACCGAGGTGGGGAGGTGGTGCTCGAAGCGGCGGAACGCGCCCGTCACCGAGTCGAGTTCGGGGTGGTTGGAGCCGTGGATCGGGGCCATGCCGATCTGGACGTTGAGGTTCCACCAGACCGCGGTCCAGTTGTTGCCGACCTCGGGGAACCAGGGACCCCATTCGGAGATCGTCGGGCCGTCGGCCCTGGTCGACGCGGCGAGCTTGTAGAGCTGGATGAGGTAGAAACTCTGCAGCCGCTTGTCCGGCACGGAGAGGAAGCTGCGCCGGTAGTACGCGTGCCACCAGCGGCGGTGCCGCTCCACCAGCCGGTCCGGTTCGGTGGCCAGGGTGCGGTCCACGGCCCGCAGCGCGTCGGCCGTCGCCTCGGACACCCGGCCGGGGAAGCGGTACACGAGGTGCGCGGCGAGCAGCCGGCCGGTGCCCTCGCGCCGCTCGCGCCAGGCCGTGGTCCAGCCGCCGCCGGCCAGCAGCGGTTGCTCGACGAAGCCGTCGCCGGTGCGGGGATCCGGATTGGGCGTGTAGTCCTCGGGCCTGCCGCTGGTACGGGTGGTGGCGGCCCGCAGCCACTGGAAGCTCCAGGCCGCGGACTCCTCGCCGGGGGTGGGGCGGGTGGAGACCAGCAGGGCCCCGGTGTCGTTGTGGACCAGGGCGGAGAAGGCCAGCGAGCCCCGGGTGGTGGTGACGGTGCCGTGCAGTTCGGCGTCGTACAGGTCCAGCGTCCAGTCGACGTCGGTGATCTCCCCGGCGAGGGTCAGGGTGAAGTACCCGACGGGGAGGCGGGAGAAGCCGATGCCGCCGCGCCACTGGCCGCGCTGGTCCTGCACCTGGCTGTGACTGATCATCAGCTTCAGCGTGTTCGCGGTCGTCCCGGCGTACAGCTGGGCGCCGAGCTGTCCGTTGGCGAGGAACGGGGCCTCCTGCCAGCCTGTGGGGAGCGTGCGCCAGGTCATCGCGGCGTCGCGGACGGTCCGCTCGTGGATGTCGATGTCCGGATGCTCCGTCGGTACGGGGCCGGCCGCCGCCCATGCGGTACGGGAGCCGGCCAGCCAGAGTGCGGATGTTCCGGCAGCGGCGGTGGAGACGAAATGCCTTCGGGAGAACGCGGTCACGGGGTCTCTCCTGCCAGTCATGTACGTGGTGAGAGTTCTTGTCCTTGAATCACGCACGCCGCATACTGCCCGCCCCGAGGAGGCAGCGGAAGAGGTTCGACCGCAGATACATCGGAGGAATGCTGGTCGAGGAGGCGGGAATCGGGGGGTGTTGTCTGGATTACGGGCCCTGCGTGGCAGGCTTTGACTCCAGTTCCGCCGATCACAGGGATCGGTGCCCCGCCCCCCGGAAGGCCTCCCGTGGACCAAATGGCACTGCTCCTCCTGCTGTTGCTCGGGGCTGTGGTCACGGTGCCACTGGGGGAGCGTCTGGGGCTGCCCGCGCCGGTGCTGATGACGCTCGCCGGGGTCGGCATGGCCTTCCTCAGCTTCGTGCCGAATGTGGACATCCCGCCCGAGATCATCCTTCCGGCGCTGTTGCCGCCGCTGCTCTACGCCTCTGTGCAGCGAACCTCCTGGCGGCAGTTCGCCGCCAATAAACGACCGATCTTTCTGCTGGCCGTGGCGCTGGTCTTCGTCACGACGGCAGCGGTCGCCGCGGTCGCCAACGCGATCGTCCCCGGGCTGCCCATCGCAGCGGCCGTGGCGCTCGGCGCGCTCGTCGCCCCGCCCGACCCGGTCGCGGCGACGGCCGTCGCCGGATCGGTCGGGCTGCCGCGCAGGCTCGTCTCCATCCTGGAGGGCGAGGGCCTGTTCAACGACGTGACCGCGATCGTGCTGTACCACGTGGCGATCGCCGCCGCGGTGAGCGGCAGCTTCTCACTGCCGGAGGCCTTCGGGCTGCTGATCCTCTCCGCGGTGGTGGCCGTGGCGGTGGGGCTGGTGCTCGGCTGGCTCACCATCAAGCTCATGGGGCTGCTCGGCGACGCCACGCTCCAGGTCGGCCTGACCCTGCTGGTGCCGTTCGTGAGTTACGTGCTCGCGGAGGAGCTGATGGGCTCCGGCGTCCTCGCCGTGCTGACCACCGCGCTCTTCCTCGCCGAGCACACCGCCGACGCCGACGACGTGCTCGGCAGGCTCACCGGCCGCACCTTCTGGGAGATCGTCGACACCCTTGTCACCGGTGTCGCCTTCGGGCTGATCGGCCTCGAACTGCACAACGTCTTCGGCACGGCGGACGGGCGCGAACTCCAGATGCTGGGCTGGGGACTCGCCGTGGTCGTGGTCGTCGTCGGCGTACGGCTGCTGTATCTGCTGCCGGCCACCTGGCTCGCCAAGCGGCTGCACACCCGGCGCGACGTCAGCGAGGAGATCCCCACCAGCTGGCGGGAGACCGTCGTCATGTGGTGGGCCGGGATGCGCGGAGTGGCCTCGGTCGCGCTGGCGCTGGCGATCCCGCTGGAGACGGACGACGGGAAGCCGTTCCCGGGCCGCGACGAGATCGTCTTCATCGCCTTCGCGGTGATCATGGCCACGCTCGTCGTGCAGGGGCTCACCCTGCCGTGGCTGGTCCGCAAGCTCCGGGTCAAGGCGGACACGGACGCCGAGGAGGCCCTGGAGAAGGACCTCGCGATCCGCGCCGCGAAGGCCGCGAAGCAGCGCCTCAAGGAGATCCAGGAGGTCGAGGAGTTCCCGGACGAGGTCACCGAGCGGCTCCAGCGGCTGGCGTACGACGTGGGGGCGCGGATCAGTCCCGACATGGTCGACGACGAGCGCCGCGAGGCGTACGCGAAGCGGGCCGAGCGCTTCAAGGCGGTCAGCCGGGTCCAGCGCGAGATGATGTCGGCCGCCCGCCACGAGGTGCTGTCGGCCCGCAACGAGGCCGGGGCGGACCCGGAGATCGTCGACCGGGTACTGCGCCAGCTGGACGTCCGCAGCCTGCGGTGAGACGGGACCGGCAGCACGGCCGGCCGCTCCCCGTCAGCCGAGTCCCGTGCGCGGTGATCTGTCCAGGTCCGACGGCCTCCCGTGCGCCGGGCGGTGCGGATCCGGCCACTTCTCGGGCGGAAGCACCGCGGGCGCCGTCGCGACCTTCGGCAGCGCGTACGGATGGTGGTCGCGCAGCCAGCCGATGAGCTGTTCCCGTACGGCACAGCGCACCGTCCAGATGTCGCCCGAGTCCTTCGCCGTGACCACGGCGCGGACCAGGATCGTCGACGGTGTGGTGTCGGTGACGGCCAGGGACCAGTCACGGCCGTCCCAGGCGGCGCACTCGCCCAGGATGTCCCGCAGCTGCTCGCGCATCGCCTCGATCGGGGCCGAGTGGTCCAGATGCAGGAAGACCGAGCCCGTCATCTGCGCACCACCGCGCGACCAGTTCTCGAACGGCTTGCTGGTGAAGTACGAGACCGGCATCGTGATCCGACGCTCGTCCCAGGTCCGCACCGCGAGGAAGGTCAGCGTGATCTCCTCGATCGTGCCCCACTCGCCGTCCACCACCACCGTGTCACCGATGCGCACCATGTCGCCGAAGGCGATCTGCAGCCCCGCGAAGAGATTGCCGAGCGTCGACTGGGCGGCCACGCCCGCGACGATGCCGAGCACACCGGCCGAGGCCAGCATCGAGGTGCCGAACGTCCGCATCGCCGGGAACGTCAGCAGCATCGCGCCGATGGCGACCACCGCCACGATCGCGGTGACCACCCGCTGGATCAGCGTCACCTGGGTCCGCACCCGCCGCACCCGCGCCGGGTCCGGGGTGTTCGCGGCGTACCTCGCGTAGAGGGAGTCGACGACGGCCGTCGCGATCCGCACCACCAGCCAGGCCGAGGCCCCGATCAGCACCAGCGACAGGACCTGACCGATCCCCGCCCGGTGATCGTTGATCAATTCGAGCCGGGTGTGGGTGTACGAGCCCCGCAGCAGCGCCGTGCACAGCGTCAGCTGGAGCGGTATTCGGCAGCGCCGCAGCAGCCCCCACAACGGTGTGTCGGGGTGCCGGCCGTCGGCCCGTCTGAGCAGCAGATCGACCAGCCAGCCGACCAGCAGCGTGATCAGGACCGAGCCGCCGACGACGACCAGCGGGCGCAGCACGTTCTCCATCCCGTCGTTCTCCATGCCCTCGACCGTAGCTGGCACCATGGGTCTCATGAACATCATGCTTTTCCACTCGACGTACGGTCTGCGCCCCGCGGTGCACGCGGCGGCCGACCGGCTTCGTGCCGCCGGGCACGAAGTGCAGGTGCCCGATCTTTTCGAGGGGCACACGTTCGACACCGTCGAGGAAGGCCTGGCCTTCAAGGAAGAGGTGGGCAAGGACGAACTGCTCAGGCGGGCCGTGCTGGCCGCCGCGCCCTACTCCGACCGGGGCCTGGTGTACGCCGGTTTCTCGTTCGGTGCCTCCACCGCGCAGACCCTGGCACTCGGCGACGAGAAGGCCCGCGGTCTGCTGATGTTCCACGGCACCTCGGACATCGCCGAGAACGCCTCCGTGGACGAGCTGCCCGTACAGCTGCACGTCGCCGACCCGGACCCGTTCGAGACGCACGACTGGCTGAACTCCTGGTACCTGCAGATGCAGCGGACCGGCGCCGATGTCGAGGTCTACCGCTACCCGGGCGCCGGCCATCTCTTCACGGACCCCGAACTGCCCGACTTCGACCGGGCGTCGGCCGAGCTGGCCTGGAAGGTCGCGCTCGGCTTCCTCGCCACGCTCTGACGCGGGGAGGGGCCCCGCACCGCGCGGGGCCCCTCGGACGGATCAGCCCCGGTAGGCGGTCCAGCTGTCGCTCATCCGCTGCACCTGGCCCGCGGTGAACTGGGTCATGCACGAGTCGTAGGTGTAGTCCATGAAGTTGTGGATCGGGTCGACCCCGGTCTTGTTGGTGCAGGTGTCCCGCCCGGTCGGGCACTCGTACGCGGCGCTCTTCTCGGCCGGGGTGTCGGCGACGTAGTCGCCGTTGCCGTTACAGCCGCCCTGGAAGGTGTGGTAGAGCCCCATCCAGTGGCCGACCTCGTGGGTGGCGGTGTCGCCCTCGTTGTAGTTGGTGGCGGAGCCGCCGGGCAGCGAGGCGTCGAGCATGACCACGCCGTCGTCCGAGGGGTTGGACTTGTACGAGCTGGGGAAGGTGGCCCAGCCCAGCAGACCGCCGCCGAGGTCGGCGGTGTAGATGTTGAGGGCGTTCGCGCCGCCCTTGCGCAGCGAGGACTTCATGGCCGTCTCGGCGGCGGAGCCCGGGGAGACGCCGTTGTACCAGGAGCTGTTGTCCGTGTAGTCCGTGCCGGCCAGCGTGAACTGGAAGCCGGAGTTCGTGTTGCCCGAGCCCTGTCCGCTGTAGGCGGCGTTCAGGACGCTCATCTGGCTGCTGATCGCCGACGCGCTGAGCTTGCCGGTCGTCCCGGAGTGCACGACGTGGAAGTAGACCGGGATGGTCGCGCCCGCGGCGAGCGAGGGGCCGCTGACCCGGCGGTCCGCGAGTCTCTGCTTCAACTGCGCGTCCATGGCCTTGGCCTGGCTCGCGGTCAGCTCATTGGGGTCGTCGGTGTGGGCGGCGCCGGCGGGGCGGGCCTCGCGCGCCGTGGCGCCGGCGCCGGCCTCGTCCCCGCACTTCTGGGCGGCGGACGCGGAGCTCTTGGGGGCGGCCGAGGCGGCGGAGCCGGAGGGAGCGGAGAGCGGTGCCAGGGCCAAGGTTCCGGCCAGGACGGCGGTGCCGATCGCACGGTTTCGCATACGCGGCGATATAAGGACAAGAGCGCGCACGTGGACTCCTCGCGGATGTCTGGGGGAGGCATTTCCTCACCCGCCGCCGGGAGATTACGTGCGCATGTCAGGCCCCGAGGAGGAATGATCAGGCCCAATCGGCTATTTACCAAAGGGTGGAAACCGGGCGGAATCTTCTTCGTGTTCCAGAGTTTGAGACAGCGACGTAACCGTAGGCGTTACCCCGGCGGGTGGTGTGTCCCCATTCGGTCCATGGGACGCACCACCCGCCGTAGCGACGTAATGTGCCGTCAACAAATGAGTGAGTGGCTGAAAGTAGTGCCTCAGCGCACCGGCCGGTCCACCCGCTCGACCTTCTGTGTCCCGCTCAGCGTCCGGTACGAACGCGTCCAGGCGGAGGTCGCGTCCCGCTTCGTCCGGTCGGAGACGGCGTAGTAGTCCATCTGTGAGCGCTCGGCGGTCACGTCCAGGACGCCGTAGCCGTGCGAGTCCATGTCCACCCACTTCACATGGCGGTTGGCGGCCTTCACCGCGGCGGCCGCGACCACCGAGACCGTCTGCGGTGCCACGTGCAGGATGTCGTCGATGTTGTCCGAGGTCACCGACGTCACCACGAACTCCGTGGCGGCCGAGGCGGAGAGCGGATACGTCGCCGCCTTCACCGGCACGTCGTTGGCCCAGGCCATGTGGATGTCACCGGTCAGGAAGACCGTGTTGGTGATCGACCGGTCCCGCAGGTGGGTGATCAGCTCCTTGCGGTCGTCCGTGTAGCCGTCCCACTGGTCGACGTTGACGGCCAGGCCCTCCTTGGGCAGCCCCAGCAACTCGGCCAGCGGCTCCAGCAGATGGGCCGGCACGGAGCCGAACGCGACCGGCGAGATCATCACCGACGTGCCCACCAGCTTCCAGGCGGCGTCCGAGCCGGCCAGCCCCGACTTCAGCCAGTCCAGCTGTGCCCGCCCGGTGATGCTGCGCTCCGGGTCGTCGACCGCACCGCTGCCGGTCCCCGCCTGCTGGGAGCGGAAGCTGCGCAGGTCGAGGAGGTGGAGATCGGCCAGGTTGCCGAAGCGCAGCCGTCGGTAGACGGTGCCCTCGGTGGAGGCGCGGACCGGCATCCACTCGAAGTACGCCTGCTTGGCGCCCGCGACCCGGTCCGCCCAGGCGCCCTCGGTGCCCGGCGTGTGGTTCTCGGCCCCGCCCGACCAGGCGTCGTTGGCGAACTCGTGGTCGTCCCAGATCGCGATCACCGGATGCGTGGCGTGCAGCGTCTGGAGATCGGGGTCCGTCTTGTAGGTGGCGTGCCGGGTGCGGTAGTCGGCGAGCGTGAGGATCTCGTGCCTGGGCTCGTGCTGCCGTACGACGTACTTCGCGTCCGGGTAACTGCCCGACGCGTACTCGTAGATGTAGTCCCCGAGGTGGAGCACCGCGTCCAGGTCGGCGCGGGCGGCGAGGTGGCGGTACGGGGAGAAGTACCCGGCTTCCCAGTTGGCGCAGGACACCACGCCGAAGCGCACGCCGGGCGTGGCGGCACCGGCCGCCGGGGCCGTCCGGGTGCGGCCGGCCGGGGAGACGGTCTGCGTGCCCTCGCCCGCCGAGAAGCGGAACCAGTACGCGGTGGCGGGGGCCAGGCCCCGCACATCGGCCTTGACCGTGTGGTCGGACGCGGCCCTCGCGACGGTCGTGCCCCGGGCCACGACCTGGGCGAAGTCCTTGTCCTCGGAGACCTCCCAGCGCACCGCCGTGTCCGCGCCGCGGCCCGAACCGGGTATCGCGTCGGGGGACGGGGTGACCCGGGTCCAGAGCAGGATGCCGTCGGGAAGCGGATCGCCGGAGGCGACGCCGTGCAGGAAGGCGGGGCCGTCCGCGGCACGGGCGGCGGTGGAGCCCAGCACCGGGGCCGCGACGGCGGTGGCGGCAGCGGCCCTGACGACCGTGCGGCGGCTGGGGGCGGAGAACGGCGGGGAAGGGTGTCGACTGGTCACGGAGCAGCACCCTACTGACCGGTAAGCCGAACGGGCAGGCGAACGAAGGAAGTTCGCCTGCCCGTCGGGGAGCCGCTGCCTGGATGTCGCCGGCCGGTCAGCCCTTCAGCGCGGCCGTGATCGCGGTGTTGAACGCTTCCACCGTCATCGGAGCGTTCTCGCTCTGACCGTCGGTGAGCTTCTTGCCGTCCATCTTGAGCGTCGGGGTGCCCCGCACGCCGCTCTTTTCGAACGTCTCGGACATCTTCATCGCCCAGCTGTCGAACGTGCCGTCCTTGACGTTCTTCTGGAAGGCGGCGTTGCCCTTCAGCGCGTCCACCGAGTCGGCGACCTTGATCAGGTAGGAGTCGTCCTTGAACTTGTCATCGGTCTCCTCCGGGTGGTACTTCGCGGAGTAGAGCGCGGCCTTGTAGTCGAGGAATGCCTCCGGGCTGACATCGAGCGCGGCGCCCAGCGCGCTCAGCGCGTTCTTGGAGCCCTCGCCGCCGGCCATGCCGTCGATGAACGTGGCACCGATGTACTTGATCTTGTACTTCCCGGCGTCGACGTCCTTGTGCACCGTCTCGCCGATGGACTGCTCGAACGTTCCGCAGACCGGGCAGCGCGAGTCCTCGTACAGCTCCAGGGTCTTCTTCGCGGTCGACTTGCCTATGACGACGGTGGTGCCGTTCTTGCCCGAGGTGTTCTTGGGCGCGGCCACGTTCTTCGCGTCCTTGGCCGCCTCCCAGCCGGACGGCTTGTTCAGCTGCATGACGCCCCAGGTGACGCCACCCACGACGGCCAGCACACCGACGATCGAGACGCCGACGATGACCTGCCGGCGGACCTTGTCCTTCTTGGCCTGGCGCTCGCGCTCGGCGCGCAGTCGCTCGCGGGCCGCTGCCTTGTTGGCCTGGGTGTTGCGCTTGCTCATGTCCGTATCTCCATGGAGTGAGGGGTGTGACAGGGGAGGTGCGTGCTCAGGCGATGGTGAAGGCCGAGCGCGGTGGTCCCCTGCGTCCCACGGAGTGCACGAGCAGACGGGCGTGTACGAGCAGGTGCGGGCCGTGCCCGGCGGGCCGGGTACGGCGGCGGGCCGGGCGGCGGGCCGTACCGACCACGGCGACCGCGATCAGCAGCGGCCGGAACGCCAGGACGGCGGCCGCCTCCAGCAGGCCGGCCAGCGCGGCCTCGCCCCGCCGGAGCCAGGCCGCGGCGAGCAGGCCGACCGACACATGGGCGGCGAGCAGCAGCCACGGCACCGCGGGGCCGGGCGAGGCCAGCAGCGCGGCCGTGGTGTGCCCGGCATCGGTCACCGAGGCGAACGGGTCCACCCCGGCGCCGGCCCCCGCCGTGCCGGTGCCGACCATGCCGCCGCACAGCACATCGACGCCGACCGAACGCAGCGGCCCCGCGATCGGGCCGCCGGCCGCGCCGTAACAGACGTGCTGACCGGTGGTGAAGATGGTGTCGGCGGCCAGTTCCAGCGGGACCAGCAGCCCGGCGATCGCCCCGAAGCCGCGCTCCCGGCCGGCCAGCGCGTACGCCACCGCGAAGACCACGCCGGCCAGCAGGGCGACGGCGGTCAGCGGCAGCGGGACCCGGGAGAGCAGCACATGGGACGCAGCGGAGAGTGTCACGACGAGCGCCGTGAAAAGCGCCGCGCGAACGACTCTGAGCTGCGTCCCGGATATGTCCATCGTTGAGGAGTGTCGCATGCGCACCTGTGGGCCACCCCCGAAAGGGTGCGGATCGGCCGGTACAGGCGGCGGGCGGACGGCCGGGCGCGGTAGTGGGGCCCACCTCGGGGGCGGGCACGACGGCCTGCCGGAGGCTGCGGATCAGCTCGCCCCCACTACCGCGCGCGGATGGTGCCTAGCCGCAGGGCGGGGTGGCCGCGGGGGTCTCGAAGGTCCCCTGCCCCTGGACCTTGATCAGCCCCACGTACTTCTTGCCACAGGGGTAGCTCATGTTCCAGGTGGCGTTGGCCCGCTCGCCGGTGCTGATGGTCTTCAGCGGGCTCCAGGACGTGGTGGCCACACGGAACCCGAGGTTCGCCTTGATCGTCGAGCCGCCGCTCTTGGTGTAGAAGACCTCGATACGCGAAGGGCTCGTGTTCAGGGAGATGCAGAGCTGCCCGTTGCTCAGGCTGGTGCACTTGACCCTGTCGCTGGCCGTGACCGAGACGTTCTGCGACGGCTGTGCGGCGGCGACGGAGGCGGAGGTGTCGCGCTCGGCCGCGTGAGCGGGGGCGGCGAGGAGCGAGGCTCCAGCGGCTATGCAGGCGGCAGCGGTCAGCGTGACTCGACGACTCACGGGGTTCCTCCTTGATGATTGGTCAAGATCAACGCCGGTGACGTTGCAAGGGGGAAACTGTGGTGCCAAGGGGGTTTTTGTGGAGCCGGCGGGGGGCGAAATCCGGCCAACTGCCGACGGTTGCCGCACGGACTCGGGCGGAGCTCCAGCGGCTCCCGTCGGCCACCCAGGGGCGGGTCAGAGGCCAGGAATGCGGCCGTTGCGGAAGAGGTCCACGAAGATCTGGTGGTCGGCCCGCGCCCGGGCGCCGTAGCCGTGGGCGAAGTCCACCAGCAGCTCGGCGAAGCCCTCCTCGTCGGCCGCGATCGCCGCGTCGATCGCCCGCTCGGTGGAGAACGGCACCAGTGAGTGGCCGCTCTCGTCGTCCGCCGCGGAGTGCATCGTCGCCGTAGCCCGGCCGAGATCGGCGACGACCGCCGCGATCTCCTCCGGCTCGTCGATGTCGGACCAGTCCAGATCGACCGCGTACGGGGACACCTCGGCGACCAGCTGCCCCGCCCCGTCCAGTTCGGTCCAGCCCAGCCACGGGTCGGCGTGCGCCTGCAGGGCGCGCTGCGAGATCACGGTGCGGTGGCCCTCGTGCTGGAAGTACTCGCGCACCGCCGAGTCGGTGATGTGCCGGGAGACCGCGGGGGTCTGCGCCTGCTTGAGGTAGATCACCACATCGTTCTCCAGGGCGTCGCTGTTGCCCTCCAGGAGGATGTTGTACGAGGGCAGCCCTGCCGAACCGATCCCGATGCCACGGCGGCCGACGACATCCTTCACCCGGTACGAGTCCGGGCGGGTCAGGCTCGACTCCGGCAGCGTCTCCAGATAGCCGTCGAAGGCCGCCAGCACCTTGTAGCGCGTCGCCGCGTCCAGATCGATGGAGCCGCCGCCCGGGGCGAACCGGCGCTCGAAGTCCCGGATCTCCGTCATCGAGTCCAGCAGCGAGAACCGGGTCAGCGAGCGGGCGTCGCGCAGCGCGTCCAGCAGCGGACCCTCGGCGGTGTCCAGCGTGAACGGAGGCAGCTCGTCGTTCTTCGCGCCCGTCGCCAGCGCGTGGATCCGCTCCCGGTAGGCGGTGGCGTAGACCCGGACCAGCTCGGTGATCTGGTCGTCGCCCAGCGCCTTCGCGTAGCCGATCAGGGCGACGGAGGCGGCGAACCGCTTGAGGTCCCAGGTGAACGGGCCGACGTACGCCTCGTCGAAGTCGTTCACATTGAAGATCAGCCGGCCGTTGGCGTCCATGTACGTGCCGAAATTCTCTGCGTGCAGATCGCCGTGGATCCACACCCGGCCGGTCCGCTCGTCCAGATACGGGCCGCCGTGCCGCTCCCGCTCCAGGTCGCTGTAGAACAGGCACGCCGTGCCCCGGTAGAAGGCGAAGGCCGAGCCCGCCATCTTGCGGAACTTGACCCGGAAGGCGGCCGGATCGGCGGCCAGCAGCTCCCCGAACGCGGTGTCGAAGACCTCAAGAATCTGCTCCCCGCGCTGCGCCGCGCCGGTCTGCGCTTCCGACATCTCTGGGTGCCTCCTGGTACCTGACGTGCGTGACGAAGTACATGACAAAAGGGACGAGTGCTCCCGCCCTTCCAACGCGTGACCGTACCCGGGAGTGCCCGTCGTTCGTCACCTCGAAGACGTAGACTTCCACGCTGTCCCCCCAGCCCGTCATCGCCCGCCCGCCCGTCGCCCGACCGCCGCCCCTCACGGAGGCGCTCCGCGCCGCGCAGGCACATCGGAGGCACAGCGCCGTGACCAAGCCGCCCTTCACGCACCTTCACGTCCACACCCAGTACTCGCTGCTGGACGGTGCCGCGCGGCTCAAGGACATGTTCGCTGCCTGCAACGAAATGGGCATGTCGCACATCGCGATGACCGACCACGGCAACCTGCACGGGGCCTACGACTTCTTCCACTCGGCGCAGAAGGCGAACGTCACGCCGATCATCGGCATCGAGGCCTACGTCGCCCCCGAGTCGCGCAAGCACAAGCGGAAGATCCAGTGGGGCCAGCCGCACCAGAAGCGCGACGACGTCTCGGGTTCGGGTGGTTACACCCACAAGACGATCTGGGCGTCCAACGCGAAGGGCCTGCACAACCTCTTCAAGCTGTCCTCGGACGCGTACGCCGAGGGCTGGCTGCAGAAGTGGCCGCGCATGGACAAGGAGACCATCGCCCAGTGGTCCGAGGGCCTGATCGCGTCCACCGGCTGCCCCTCGGGCGAGGTGCAGACCCGGCTGCGGCTCGGCCAGTTCGACGAGGCCGTCCAGGCCGCCTCCGACTACAAGGACATCTTCGGCGAGGGCAAGTACTTCCTGGAGCTGATGGACCACGGCATCGAGATCGAGCGCCGGGTCCGTGACGGGCTCCTCGAAATCGGCAAGAAGCTGAACATCCCGCCGCTGGTGACCAACGACTCGCACTACACCTACGCGCACGAGGCCACCGCGCACGACGCCCTGCTCTGCATCCAGACCGGCAAGAACCTCTCCGACCCGGACCGCTTCCGCTTCGACGGCACCGGCTACTACCTCAAGACGACCGACGAGATGTACGCCGTCGACTCCTCCGACGCCTGGCAGGAGGGCTGCGCCAACACCCTGCTGGTCGCGCAGCAGATCGACACCACCGGCATGTTCGAGAAGCGCGACCTGATGCCGAAGTTCGACATCCCGGACGGCTTCACGGAGATCACCTGGTTCCAGGAAGAGGTCCGCGTCGGCATGAACCGGCGCTTCCCGGGAGGTGTCCCCGAGGACCGGCAGAAGCAGGTCGAGTACGAGATGGACATCATCATCCAGATGGGGTTCCCGGGATACTTCCTGGTCGTCGCCGACTTCATCATGTGGGCGAAGAACAACGGCATCGCGGTCGGCCCCGGCCGAGGCTCCGCCGCCGGTTCGATCGTGGCGTACGCGATGGGCATCACCGACCTCGACCCGATCGAGCACGGACTGATCTTCGAGCGGTTCCTCAACCCCGAGCGCGTCTCCATGCCCGACGTCGACATCGACTTCGACGAGCGTCGGCGCGTCGAAGTGATCAGGTACGTGACGGAGAAGTACGGCGCCGACAAGGTCGCCATGATCGGCACGTACGGAAAGATCAAGGCGAAGAACGCCATCAAGGACTCCGCCCGGGTCCTCGGCTACCCGTACGCGATGGGCGACCGCCTCACCAAGGCCATGCCCGCCGACGTCCTCGGCAAGGGCATCGACCTCAACGGCATCACCGACCCCAAGCACCCGCGCTACAGCGAGGCCGGCGAGATCCGGGGGATGTACGAGAACGAGCCGGACGTCAAGAAGGTCATCGACACCGCGAAGGGCGTCGAGGGCCTGGTCCGGCAGATGGGCGTGCACGCCGCCGGCGTCATCATGTCCAGCGAGCCGATCGTCGACCACGCCCCGATCTGGGTCCGGCACACCGACGGCGTCACCATCACGCAGTGGGACTACCCGCAGTGCGAGTCGCTCGGCCTGCTGAAGATGGACTTCCTGGGCCTTCGAAACCTCACCATCATGGACGACGCCGTGAAGATGGTGGAGTCCAACAAGGGCGTCAAGCTGGACCTGCTCGGCCTCCCGCTGGACGACCCCAAGACGTACGAGATGCTCTGCCGCGGTGACACGCTCGGCGTGTTCCAGTTCGACGGCGGCCCGATGCGTTCCCTGCTGCGCCAGATGCAGCCCGACAACTTCGAGGACATTTCCGCCGTCTCGGCCCTGTACCGGCCGGGCCCGATGGGCATGAACTCGCACACGAACTACGCCGAGCGCAAGAACGGCCGCCAGGAGATCACCCCGATCCACCCGGAGCTGGAGGAGCCGCTCAAGGAGGTCCTCGGCCTCACCTACGGCCTGATCGTGTACCAGGAGCAGGTGCAGAAGGCCGCCCAGATCGTCGCCGGCTACTCGCTCGGCGAGGCCGACATCCTGCGCCGAGTGATGGGCAAGAAGAAGCCCGAGGAACTGGCGAAGAACTTCGTCCTCTTCGAGGCGGGTGCCAAGGAGAAGGGCTTCTCCGACGCCGCGATCAAGGCGCTGTGGGACGTGCTGGTCCCGTTCGCCGGCTACGCCTTCAACAAGGCGCACTCCTCCGCGTACGGCCTGGTCACCTACTGGACCGCGTACCTCAAGGCGAACTACCCCGCCGAGTACATGGCGGCGCTGCTGACCTCGGTCAAGGACGACAAGGACAAGTCGGCGGTCTACCTCAACGAGTGCCGCCGCATGGGCATCAAGGTGCTGCCGCCCAATGTGAACGAGTCCCTGTCGAACTTCGCCGCCCAGGGCGACGACGTGATCCTCTTCGGCCTCACCGCCGTGCGCAACGTCGGCCAGAACGTCGTCGACTCGATCATCCGGTGCCGCAAGGCGAAGGGGAAGTACAGCACCTTCCCCGACTTCCTGGACAAGGTCGAGGCGGTCGTCTGCAACAAGCGCACCGTCGAATCTCTGATCAAGGCCGGCGCCTTCGACGAGATGGGCCACACCCGCAAGGGCCTGGTCGCCCACCACGAACCCATGATCGACAACGTGGTGCAGGTCAAGCGCAAGGAGGCCGAGGGCCAGTTCGACCTCTTCGGCGGCATGGGCGAGGAGGAGAGCGACGAGCCGGGCTTCGGGCTCGACGTGGAGTTCTCCGACATCGAGTGGGAGAAGTCGTACCTGCTGGCCCAGGAGCGCGAGATGCTCGGGCTGTACGTCTCCGACCACCCGCTCTTCGGCCTGGAGCACGTGCTGTCCGACAAGGCGGACTCCTCGATCTCCCAGCTGACCGGCGGCGAGCACGCCGACGGCGCGATCGTCACCGTCGGCGGCATCATCTCCGGCCTCCAGCGCAAGATGACCAAGCAGGGCAACGCCTGGGCCATCGCCACCGTCGAGGACCTGGCCGGTTCCATCGAGTGCATGTTCTTCCCGGCCACCTACCAGCTGGTCTCCACCCAGCTCGTCGAGGACACCGTCGTCTTCGTCAAGGGACGCCTCGACAAGCGGGAGGACGTGCCCCGGCTGGTCGCCATGGAGATGCAGGTACCCGACATCTCCAACGCCGGCACCAACGCCCCCGTGGTGCTGACCATCCCCACCGTCAAGATCACCCCGCCCATGGTCAGCCGCCTCGGCGAGGTCCTCAGCAGCCACCGGGGCGACACCGAGGTACGGATCAAGCTCCAGGGCCCCCGCAAGACCACGGTGCTCCGGCTCGACCGGCACCGGGTGAAGCCGGACCCGGCGCTCTTCGGTGACCTGAAGGTGCTGCTCGGCCCGTCCTGCCTGGCCGGCTGAGCCGTCCGACGGACGTACGGGAGGGGCGCCCCGCGAAAGCGGGAGCGCCCCTCTCGGTTCATCCGGCCGGCGGCCGGACCGGAGAAGTCTCCGGTCAGTTGTGGCCGAAGCGCCGCTGGTGCTTACGGGCAACATCGGCAGGGCTGCCCTGGGCCTGCGACTGAGGCTGTATCTGAGACTCGTACGCGGTCGTCTTCGCCTCTTCCGCACCGCGCTCCGGACCGGACGCGCGGTTCTGCTGGCTGCCCTGCTTGCGGTTCTTGTTCTTGGCCATGGTGTTCCTCCTAAGGAAACTCTCGGGGCCAGGACCGCGTTCAGATTCACATAGCGGGATAAACCGTGCATGTTGGATCATTACCGTGCGTAGTGAGGGTGCATGACGCGCCGTTTTCCGGATCCGCCACGCCGATGATCGAGTTCCGGCCGTCAAGCCCTGCGCGGTCGGGCAGACTCGAAGGAAACCCTTGGCAAGGACCGCACCCGAACTTCTGGAAGAGGGTGGATCGCGTGGACCGTTGCATTGTTCTGGTGGACGCCGGCTACTTGCTGGGCGCAGCCGCGAGCCTGCTGGCCGGAGAGCCCGCCCGTTCCCGCATCACGGTCGACCACGCGGCCCTCATCCGGGGCCTGCGCGAGCGGGCCGAGGCCGACACGCAGCAGCCGCTGCTGCGGATCTACTGGTTCGACGGTGCCCCCGACCGGGTGCCGCAGCCCGAGCACCGCAGACTGCGTGTGATGCCCCGGGTCACCGTCCGGCTCGGCGCCCTCACCCGCAGTGACGGACGCTGGGCGCAGAAGGGCGTCGACGCCGCGATGCACGCCGAGCTCACCGAACTGGCCAGGAACCGGGCCTGCTCCGACGTGGTGCTGGTGACCGGCGACGGCGATCTGCTGCCCGGCCTGATGTCCGCCAAGGAACACGGCGTCGCCGTGCATCTGTGGGCCGTCCAGGCCGCCGACGGCGACTACAACCAGTCCGAGGACCTGGTGGCCGAGGCCGACGAACGAAGGGTGCTCGACCGGGCCTGGATCACCCAGGCGGTACGGGCCAAGGAGACCGGCGGCGTCTGCGCCCCGCCCCCCGCGCCCCGTCCGGAGATCGCCGCGATCCTCTCCGCGCCGCTGCCCGAGGCCGCTCTCGCCGCCTCCGCCGAGCGCGCCTCGGAGGCCCAGGCGGCGGCCGCCGCCAACGGCGCCTCGGCACCGCCCGAGGAGAGCACCGACACCGACCGTCCCGGGCACGGCGGCCGGGGCGTCCCCACCCCCAAGGACCTGGCGGGCAGCCTGCGCGGGCCCGGTGCCCAGCCCGACCGGCACCTTCCGCAGCCCTCGGCTGCCAACGCGACCCTGCGCTGGTCCTCCGACAAGAGCTGGGCGGAGCGCGGCGGACCGCTGGGCGAGCCCGCCGAGACCGCCTCGCTGCCGACGCTGGCCCAGCTCACCAGCGCCGAACAGCGCTGGGCGGACCGCGAGGAGGACATCACCACCGTCGGCGGTGATCCTTTCGAGGTCGGCCAGGTCTTCGCCCGTCGCTGGATGGAGCGACTCCCGGAGACCGTCCATCTGCAGAAGCTCTCGACGATGTACCCGCGCATCCCGCACCGCATCGACGGCGAGCTGCTGCGTTACGCGGCCCGGTTCGGCCTGCTCGCCCACAAGGACGACCAGATCGACGAGCACGACCGTTACGCGATCCGGGCGGGATTCTGGCGGGAGATCGATGTCCGGGCCGCCGCCGAGCACACCCCCGCGGCGGAGCGCACGACCCCGTCCGCCGGCTGACGGCCGAGCCGGGCCGCGGGCGGGCGACCCGGGCACGCCCGAGGTCCCTCCGGCGTGGCCCCGGGCGCAATACGGGGCATCCGACCCCGTACCCTCGTACCTCGTGAGTACGGGCACAGCACAGGCGCAGCCGGCGACCGGGACCGTGTGCGCGGTGCGTGATCTGGTCAAGACCTATCGCGCAGCCCGCGGCCGCCGCGGTACCCCCGCCACACCCGAGGTGCGCGCCACCGACGGGATCAGCCTGGACGTGCGGCGCGGCGAGATCTTCGGGCTCCTCGGCCCCAACGGCGCCGGGAAATCCACCCTGGTACGGCAGCTCACCGGGCTGATGCGACCCGACTCCGGCAGCGTCACCGTGCTGGGCCACGACCTGGTGCGCCACCCGGAGCGCGCCTCCCGGCTGATCGGCTACCTCGGGCAGGAGTCCACCGCCCTCGACGAGCTCACCGTGTCGCTCGCCGCCGAGACCACCGGACGGCTGCGCGGCCTCGCAGCGGCGGACGCCCGCGCCGAACGCGACGCCGTGCTTGGCGAACTCGGCCTCACCGAGATCGCCGGACGACCCCTGAAGAAGCTCTCCGGCGGCCAGCGGCGGCTGGCCTGCTTCGCCGCCGCGCTGGTGGGGGAGCGGCCGGTGCTGGTGCTGGACGAGCCGACCACCGGCATGGACCCCGTCGCCCGGCGCGCCGTCTGGGCCGCCGTGGACCGGCGCCGGGCCGAGCGCGGCACGACGGTGCTGCTCGTCACCCACAACGTCATCGAGGCCGAAACCGTCCTCGACCGGGTCGCCGTGATCGAACGCGGCAAGGTCATCGCCTGCGACACTCCGGTCGGGCTCAAGGAACGTGTGGCGGGCGAGGTCCGGGTGGAGCTGGTATGGCGCGACCGGGCGCCCCTCGACGTACCCGAGGTGGCCGCGCTGCGCGGCTCGGCCCAGGAGTCCGGGCGGCGCTGGGTGCTGCGGCTCGGACCCGACGAGGCGCGGGCCGCGGTCGCCGCGGTGACCGGCGGCGCGGCCTTCGCCGCCCTCGACGACTTCACGCTGGCCACGCCCAGCCTGGAGGACGTCTATCTCGCGCTCGGCGGGGACGCGACCAAGGGGCTGGTGAAGTCATGACGGGGGCCGATGGGGTGGTCGGGGCCGGAGGGGCGGCCGGGGTGAGCTGTACGGCCGGGGCCGGAGGGGTGGCCGGGGTGAGTTGGACAGCCGGGGGCAGCGGGACGACCGGGTGCGGGTGCGTGGCCGGGCAGGCAGCGAACAGGAGCAGCGCCAGGTGACGAGCATCGTTCCCGCGCAGGCGGTGACCGGACCCGTCCGGAACGCGCAGGACGGCCCCGCGGGTCTCCTCGGCGACGGCTCCGGTCACGAGGGGACGGCGCCCGCGCCGCTCGCCCCGCGGGCCCGGCTGTTCCCCTCGCTCGCGGCGGTCTACCGCGCGCAGCTGTCCAGGGCCAGGGTCGCCCGCATCCCGCTGCTCTTCGTCGCGACCTTCCAGTCCGTCGGGATCATGGTGCTGATGCGCGGGGTGGTCGACGGCGGCTCCGAGGCACGGGCCGTCGTCGCCGGCTCCAGCGTCCTCGTCGTGGCCTTCGTGGCGCTCAATCTCCTCGCCCAGTACTTCGGGCAGCTGCGGGCCGGCGGCGGGCTCGACCACTACGCGACCCTGCCGGTGCCGCCCGCCGCGGTGGTGCTCGGCGCGGCCGGGGCGTACGCCTCCTTCACCGTGCCCGGCACGATCGTCACGGCCGTGACCGGCAGCGTGATGTTCGGGCTGCCGCTGACGCATCTGTGGGTGCTCGTCGCCGTCATCCCGCTCTCCGGGGCGGCGCTCTCGGGGCTGGGCGCGGCGCTGGGGCTGCTCGCGCCCCGGCAGGAGCTGGCCACGCTGCTCGGCCAGCTGGGCATGTCGGCGGCGCTGCTGCTCGGTGTGCTTCCCGCCGACCGGCTGCCGACGCCGGTCGGCTGGGCGCGCGATCTGCTGCCCTCCACCTACGGTGTCGAGGCGCTCGCGCGTTCCTTCGACGCCCATCCGGACTGGGCGGTCGTCGTGCTGGACCTCGCCGTCTGCGCGGTGGTCGGCGTCCTCTCGCTGGCCGCGGCGACCTGGGCGTACCGCAGGGCAGCGGTCCGGTGAGGCGCGGCGCGGGGGCGCCTGGCACGATGGCACGGTGACCGCACCTCTGACGCCGCCTCACCAGCCCTCGCCCAACGATCCCTGGCAGACCCCGCCGAACTGGGGTGGCCCGGGGGGATCCGGTGGGCCCGGTCGGCCCGGTGGTCCGGGCGGAGCCGGTGGGTACTACCCGGGGACCCTGCTGGAGTCGCAGGAGGAGAAGGACCGCGGGCCGGATCTGCGTCGGGCCGCGATCGTCACCGCTCTGGTGACCGTCTCGGGCATCGCACTCGGGCTGCTCTGGCTGTGGCTGGCGCCCAGGGTTCCGCTGATCTCCGACAGCACCGCCGTCTTCCTGAACGACAGCGAGGGCGAGGAGGCGATCGGCGCCGACGGTACGTTCGTGCTGCTGGGCCTGGCCTTCGGGGCGCTCTCCGCGGCACTGGTCTTCTGGTTCCAGCGGCGTGGCGGCATCGCGCTGGTGCTGGGGCTCGCGCTGGGCGGGCTGCTCGGTTCGCTGCTGGCGTGGCGGTTCGGGGTGTGGCTCGGGCCGACGCAGGACGTGGTCGCGCACGCGCGGGCCGTCGGCAAGGGCGTGGTCTTCGACGCGCCGCTCCAGCTGCGGGCGAAGGGGGCGCTGCTGGCCTGGCCGCTGGGGGCGATGGCGGTGCATCTCGGGCTGACGGCGCTGTTCGGGCCGCGGGATCCGGAGCCGGAGTGGGGGGCGTATCCGTTTCCGGGTGCGCCGGGTGCGCCGGGTGCGCCGGGTGCGCCTGAGGCGCCTGAGGCGCCTGAGGCGCCGGGTGTGCCTGGGGTGAACGGGGCCGGGGGGGCTGCGGGCCAGGGTGCGCCGCCTGTGCCGCCTGCGTAGCCGCTGCGCGGGGCTTGTCCCCTACCCGCCCCTTCCCGAACCGGGGCTCTGCCCCGGACCCCGGTCCTCAATCGCCGGACGGGCTCAGGAATGGGGCGGGCGACTTTGCCCCGGGCGGGTTCAGGGGCACAGGCAGAGCTGTCCGGGCGGTCTCAGGGGTGGGGCGGGCAAGTTGCCCCGGCGGTCACAGCGCTGCGGGCAGTCCTGTCCGGGCGGTCTCAGGGGTGGGGCGGGCAGCTCTGTCCCGGGTGGGTTCAGAGATACAGGCGGCCCTGTCCGCACGGGTTCAGAAGTACGGGCAGCCCTGTCCGGGCGGGCTCAGGCGCGGCCGATGTCCGCGAATACCGCGTCCGTCAGTGCGGCCAGGTCCGTCGGGGAGAGTTCGACCTCCAGGCCCCGGCGGCCCGCTGAGACGCAGATCGTGTCGTGGGAGCGTGCCGACGCGTCCAGTACCGTGCGCAGCCGCTTCCGCTGGCCCAGTGGAGAGATGCCGCCCCGCACGTAGCCGGTGGTGCGTTCCGCGGCTGTCGGGTCGGCCATGGTGGCCCGTTTGCCGTTCACCGCGGCGGCCAGGGCCTTGAGGTCCAGGGAGCCGGCCACCGGGACCACCGCCACGGTCAGCGTGCCGTCGACGTCCGCCACCAGGGTCTTGAAGACCCGGTCGGGGGAGACGCCGAGGGCCTCGGCCGCCTCCTCGCCGTAGGAGGCGGAGGCCGGGTCGTGGTCGTAGGCGTGGACGGTGAACGCCGTGCCGGCCGCGGTCAGGGCGACCGTGGCCGGGGTGCCGCCGGACTGTTGCTGCTTCTTGGGCTTCTTCGCCACGGGGGAACGGTCCTCGGTCGGAACGGTCGGAACGGTCGGATCAGTTGGGGTGGGTCGGGGCGCGGGTCAGGTCCACCGCGGGCAGCGACGGGAGGTGGCGGATGACCGCCGTCTCCGCGCGCAGCAGCGTCAGTTCCTCGCGCAGCCGGGTCGCGGTGTCGGGTGCCTGGAGCAGCCGTTGCCGGGTCGGGACGTCCAGTACGGCCGCCGCCGCGACCAGGTACGAGACGACGGAGGGGTCGTCGGGCAGGTCCGCGCCGGTCGTCAGGGACCGTTCGCTCGCCCCGGCCAGCCGTTTCTGGTAGCTGCGGAAGGCCCGCAGTACGCCCTCGGCCAGCGCCCCCGCCTCCTCGCCGGTCTCCTCGTCCAGCTCTTCGAGCTCGGCCGTGAGGAATGGGCCGCTCGCCTCCACGGAGAGCAGCCTGACCCGGGTGGTGCCGGTCGCCAGGACCTCGAAGCTGCCGTCCGGCCGTTCCCGGATCTTCGCCGCGTCGGCGACGCAGCCGACCCGGTGGAAGGTCTGCGCCGGGTCGGGGCCGAAGCCGTCCGCGGGGCCGCGCTCGGCGGGGACGTTCACCGCGTCGGGCATTCCGGCGCCCGTCGGGGCGGTCTCGTGGCCGTCGCGGATCGCGACCACGGCGAACCGGCGGGGTTCGTCCTCGTCGGTCTTCAGGAGCTCACGCATCATGGCGCGATAACGCTCCTCGAAGACGTTCAGCGGCAGCACGAGGCCGGGGAACAGCACCGCGTTCAGCGGGAACAGAGGCAGGCGAGCGGTGGTCACAACGGTCAAGCGTAATGGCCACCGGGCCCGCCCCGGTCGGCCCGTCCCGCGAATGGTGCCGCACAGGCCACCCGGAGCCGAGTGTCGTCCCGCGCTTCCAGGAACCGGCCGAGCGGATCCTCGGAGACCGACGACCACGGGAACGACGCCGCATGCGGTCCGATCCGCCGGAATTGTTCCAGGGCCTCGTCCCAGCGCCCCCGGCCGACCAGCACGAACGCCAGCAGATTGCGGACCTCGGCGGACCACGGGTCGCCCGGCTCGAACGAGGCGGACAGCTCGATGGCCAGATCCGCCGCCGCGTCGATCCGCTCCTCCTGCACCGAGGTGGTCCGGGTGCCGGGGCCCTCGATCAGCAGGGCGAAGGCCGCCCGCAACGGCAGCGCCTGCACCAGCGAGCCGGGCAGCGAGTCCTCGGCGGCCCGCTCCGCGAAGTCGAAGCACTCGCGGTGCGAGCCGTACCAGGCCGCGGAGAGGTACCGCAGCGCCGCGACGTGGCAGCCGTAGTGGTGCGAGGAGCGCTGGATCGCCTGCCCCCACAGCGCCTCGAACGTGGTGTGCGTGGCGTGGGTGCCGCGGGCGTGGTCGAGCGCGAGGCGCCAGGGCACCGGGTCGCGCGGATCGCTCTCGGCAGCCGCCGAGATCAGCGGCCCCACCTCGCGCAGCTGCTCGGCCCGGGCCGGCGACTCCCAGGCCCGGCGGACCGCCAGCTGGGCCTTGACGAGCAGTGCGTCCGGGTCGTGCGGGGCGGCGGCGAGCCAGTCGGTCAGCCAGCCGTCGCGGCTGCGGGCGAAGGTGACGAGCCGGCCGAGATACCGGTCGCGGTTCTCCCACTCGGCGCCGTCCCGGGTGGTGGCCATGAGTTTGGCGGCCGGGCCGTACTCCCCGAGTGCGGCGGCGACGAGTGCCGGGGAGAGCCGTTCGTCGGGGGCGTCGAGCAGCACCTCGTCGTCGGCGGGCAGTCCGGCGGGCCCCTGCGAGGGTCGCCGGACCGCGCGTGCGACGCGGAGCAGAGCACGAAGGATTGGCATGGTGCAGACCATTGAAAAGCCCTGGTCGGAGCGGCGCCAGAGGCTCGCTGTGAAGCTTTGGTGCCGAGTGAATGGGTTGTATCGGACCGGGTCAAGAAGAAGTAAAGGAAAGTATGGAATCTGGCTTGTTCCTGCGGTTCCGGCCGAGGGTGTACGGCACTTCGGACGCGGCTCGGGCGGTCGTTCGACCACGGTGTACGGGCGCCGTACCGGCCGTTCGGCGGAACGGGCCGCGAGCCGCCGGACGGCCCGCTGCCCGATCCACCGTGGCCGGATCCGGTCAGCCCCGGCGGAGCAGCCGTGAGGCGCCCGCCGCCACGGTCGTGGCCAATATCCAGCCCAGCAGGACGAGCACGGCCGCCGCCCACTGCCAGCCGTCCTCCATCCGCCAGTAACCGTCCTGGCCCAGATTGATCACCGGGATCAGCAGATCCAGCGCGTACAGCGCCGGGTTCCACTGCGGATGCTCGTCCTGCTTGATCGCCGCCGGGACGTGCTGGGCGAAGGCCATCGCCCCCGCCGCCCACAGCAGGGCCATCCACACCGCGGCCCGCCCCGGCCGGTAGCCGTACGCCACCGTCCAGTCCTGGATGAAGCCCCACAGCTTCCCGGCCAGCGGAAGCGTCTCGCGCCGCCGCCGCTGCTTGGCCAGCAGCACCTCCCGGGCGTCCGCGTCCTCCCCGCAGTTGCGCAGCACCGTCGCGAGGCGCTCGTACGGCTCCGGCACGTACTCCGGGGTGGCCGCCGCCACCCACTCCAGGCGCCGGGAGAGCGGGAAGTGTCCGTACGGGACGAGGTTCTCGTACACGAAACCGCCCATCGCCAGGCCGCCGGGCCCCGGCCAGCTCGACGACACGTCGATCAGCGTGACGACCTTCGCGCCGTTCAGCACGACCCGGCCCTCCTCCGGCCGTTCCGCGTTGAACCGCAGCTCCGGGGTGACGATCCGGCGCAGCGAGAGCTCCTCGTGCCGGGCCATCACGAACCTCGCCTTGTGCAGATCGACCGCGTCGCCGAACCGCCCGTCGTCCAGCCGCACCCCGCCGCGGCAGTCGAGGAACTGCGAACGGGTGCCGCTCGCCGGGGTCGATGCCATGACGATGCCGTACGGGGGAGTGGTGCCCTGGATCCCGGTCTCCACGCTCACCCACGCCTCGCTCATGTACAGCGTCCGCTCCACGCTCAGCTGAGGGGCGTTCAGGGCGCGCCGCCCCTCCCTGCCACGCAGCCGGCTGCCGCGCAGACTCAGCGAACCACCGACCTTCGCCCCGCGCAGACTCAACTCGCCGCGCGCCTCGATCAGCTCCGCCTGAAGGTCCTGGGCGACGGCCAGCCCGTCCCCGGCCAGCGCCCGTCCGCCCCGGTCCGGGCCGATCTCGATCTGGCTGATCAGCAGATCGGTGCCGATCTGGGCGTCGGTGAGCCGGATGCCGCGCGGGATCCGGCAGCGCGGCAGATGCAGATCGCCCTCGGTGCGCAGCCGGGCCGCCTCCAGCCGCGGCATCGCGCAGCCGACGATCCGCAATGTCGTGAAGTGGCACTCCGGCAGCACCACCTCGTTCTCGAAGCGGCAGCCGGTCATCTCGACGTACGGCGAGACGCGCCCGCCCGCGAGGTCGAGCGTCCCGGTGATCCGCACACCCCGGAGCTTCAGCGCCGCCACCCGGCCGGGGCGCGGCGGCGGCCCCGAGAGCAGCAGCCGGGCGACGACACGCCCGTCCACACTGCGCTCCGGTCCCCAGACGGGCGGTGCGAACGGATCGTCGCGCGCGGGATCGCGGGCGCGCAGATCGTAGGTGCTGCCGTTCCGGAAGGCCTGCCACATGCCCAGCTCGGCCGCGCTCAGCCCGTCCGGAAAATCGCCGTCGTGCGGTTCGGTCACGGTTGCCCCTTCCGCTCGGAGCTGTTCTTCCCTCTGGGTGACGACGTGAACGCTATTGGTCAGCAGTGACGTCCGGGACATGTATCAGCCAGTGATACGGGCGACCGGACGCCGGAGCCGGTCTGCGAGAATTGCGGTGTGATCTCTCGAATCGATCTGCGCGGCGATGCCCTCCCCGAGGGCGGAGCCCTGCGCGACCTGCTGCCCCGTGCCGAGTTCGACGTGGAAGCCGCCCTGGAGACGGTGCGGCCCATCTGCGAGGACGTACGCCATCGTGGCTCCGCGGCAGTGATCGAGTGGGGGGAGAAATTCGACGGCGTACGGCTCGAATCGATCCGGGTCCCGGCCGGGGCGATCGCCGAGGCCGTCGAGCAGCTCGACCCGGCCGTGCGGGCCGCCCTGGAGGAGTCGATCCGCCGCGCCCGCCTCGTCCACCGCGAGCAGCGCCGCACCACGCACACCACGCAGGTCGTCCCCGGTGGCACCGTCACCGAGAAGTGGGTGCCGGTCGAGCGCGTCGGGCTGTACGTGCCGGGCGGGCGCTCCGTCTACCCGTCGTCCGTGGTCATGAACGTCGTACCGGCCCAGGAGGCGGGCGTCGAGGGCATCGCCGTCGCCTCCCCGCCGCAGAAGGACTTCGGCGGCCTGCCGCACCCCACGATCCTCGCCGCCTGCGCCCTGCTCGGCGTCGACGAGGTGTACGCGGCCGGCGGCGCCCAGGCCGTCGCGATGTTCGCGTACGGAACGGCCGAATGTCTTCCGGTCGACCTCGTCACCGGCCCCGGAAACATCTACGTCGCCGCCGCCAAGCGCCTCCTCAAGGGCCGCATCGGCATCGACGCGGAGGCGGGCCCCACCGAGATCGCGATCCTCGCCGACTCCACCGCCGACCCGGTGCACGTCGCCGCCGACCTGATCAGCCAGGCCGAGCACGACCCGATGGCCGCCGCCGTCCTGGTCACCGACTCCGAGGAGCTGGCCGCGGCCACCGAGGCCGAGCTGAAGCCGCAGATCGCCGCGACCAAGCACGTCACCGACCGGATCGAGCCCGCGCTGGCCGGCCGCCAGTCCGCGATCGTCCTGGTCAACGACCTGGCGGACGGCCTCAAGGTGGTCGACGCGTACGCCGCCGAGCACCTGGAGATCCAGACCGCCGACGCCGCGGCCGTCGCCGACCGGGTCCGCAACGCCGGCGCGATCTTCGTCGGCCCCTGGTCCCCGGTCTCGCTCGGCGACTACTGCGCCGGCTCCAACCACGTGCTGCCCACCGGCGGCTGCGCCTGCCACTCCTCGGGCCTCTCCGTGCAGTCCTTCCTGCGCGGCATCCACATCGTCGACTACACGCGCGACGCGCTCGCCGAGGTCACCCACCACGTGGTGACCCTCGCCGAGGCGGAGGACCTCCCCGCCCACGGCGCCGCGCTCAAGGCCAGGTTCGGCTGGAAGGTCCCGCAGCAGTGACGAACAGCGACACCCCTCGCAAGACCACCCGCATCGACGACCTCCCGATCCGCGAGGAACTGCGCGGCAAGTCCCCGTACGGGGCGCCGCAGCTCGACGTACCCGTGCGGCTGAACACCAACGAGAACCCCTACCCGCTGCCCGAGGCGCTCGTCGACCGGATCGCCGAGCGGGTCCGCGAGGCCGCCCGCGACCTCAACCGCTACCCCGACCGGGACGCCGTCGAGCTCCGTACCGAGCTGGCCCGCTACCTCACCCGCACCGCCGGGCACGAGGTCTCCCTCGCCAACGTCTGGGCGGCCAACGGTTCCAACGAGGTGCTCCAGCAACTGCTGCAGACCTTCGGCGGCCCCGGCCGCACCGCGATCGGCTTCGAGCCCTCGTACTCCATGCACGCCCTCATCGCCCGCGGCACCGGCACCGGCTGGATCTCCGGACCGCGCAACGAGGACTTCACCATCGACGTCGCGGCCGCCGAGAAGGCCATCGCCGAGCACCGGCCCGACGTCGTGTTCATCACCTCGCCCAACAACCCCACCGGCACCGCCGTCGACGCCGGGACCGTGCTCGCGCTGCACGACGCCGCGCAGGCGGCCGGGCCGTCGATGGTCGTGGTCGACGAGGCGTACGGCGAATTCAGCCACCACGCCTCGCTGCTCCCGCTGATCGAGGGCCGGCCGAACATGGTGCTCTCGCGCACCATGTCGAAGGCGTTCGGCGCCGCCGGACTGCGGCTGGGCTACCTCGCCGCCGACCCCGCCGTGGTCGACGCGGTCCAGCTGGTGCGGCTGCCGTACCACCTGTCCTCCGTCACCCAGGCCACCGCGCTCGCCGCCCTGGAGCACACCGATACGCTGCTCGGATACGTCGCGCAGCTCAAGGACGAGCGCGACCGGATCGTCACCGAGCTGCGCGCCCTCGGCTTCGACGTCACCGACTCGGACGCCAACTTCGTGCAGTTCGGCCGCTTCGCCGACAGCCACACCGCCTGGCAGCGGATCCTCGACCGGGGCGTCCTGGTCCGGGACAACGGCGTACCGGGATGGCTGCGGGTCTCCGCGGGCACCCCGGCAGAGAACGACGCGTTCCTCGACGCCGTACGCGAACTGAAGAAGGAGCACGACGCATGAGCCCCCGCGCAGGCCGCGTACCGCATCTCCCGGGGGACGACCCCCGGACCCCCAGCCGACTTGGGGCCGACCGCGATCCGGCCCGGCGAGGCGAGCACAACCAAGGAGCAAACGCATGAGCCCCCGCGTAGGCCGCGTGGAACGCACCACAAAGGAAACCTCGGTGCTCGTCGAGATAGACCTCGACGGCACCGGGAAGGTCGACGTGTCGACCGGGGTCGGGTTCTACGACCACATGCTCGACCAGCTCGGCAGGCACGGACTCTTCGACCTCACGGTCAAGACCGACGGCGATCTGCACATCGACTCGCACCACACCATCGAGGACACCGCCCTCGCCCTCGGCGCCGCGTTCAAGCAGGCGCTCGGCGACAAGGTGGGCATCTACCGCTTCGGCAACTGCACCGTCCCGCTGGACGAGTCGCTCGCCCAGGTCACCGTCGACCTGTCCGGCCGCCCCTACCTGGTGCACACCGAGCCGGAGAACATGGCGCCGATGATCGGCGAGTACGACACGACGATGACCCGGCACATCCTGGAGTCCTTCGTCGCGCAGGCGCAGATCGCCCTGCACGTCCACGTGCCGTACGGGCGCAACGCCCACCACATCGTGGAATGCCAGTTCAAGGCGCTCGCCCGCGCCCTGCGCTACGCCAGCGAACACGACCCGCGCGCCGCCGGGATACTCCCCTCCACGAAGGGCGCGCTGTGACCGGCCTCAACACCATCCTGATCGTCGTCGGCCTCTTCCTGGCCGGCGGCGTCTACTCCTTCGCGAAGCAGGGCATGCCCAAGGGCGTCATCGTCCTGCTCTCGCTCGCCTCCGTGATGTGCCTGCTGGCAGGCATTCTGCGGATCCAGGGACTCTGGGACTGAGGGAACGAGCTGTGAGCGACAACAAGAAGGTCGTCGTCTTCGACTACGGCTTCGGCAACGTCCGCTCCGCCGAGCGGGCCCTGGCCCACGTCGGCGCGGACGTCGAGATCACCCGCGACTTCGACAGGGCGATGAACGCCGACGGGCTGCTGGTGCCCGGCGTCGGCGCGTTCTCCGCCTGCATGGACGGGCTGAAGAAGGCCCGCGGCGAATGGATCATCGGCCGCAGGCTCTCCGGCGGGCGCCCCGTCATGGGCATCTGCGTCGGAATGCAGATCCTCTTCGAGCGCGGCATCGAGCACGGCGTGGAGACGGAGGGCCTGGACGAATGGCCCGGCACCGTCGCCCCGCTGAAGGCCCCGGTCGTCCCGCACATGGGCTGGAACACCGTGCGGGCCCCCGAGGACTCCCGGCTCTTCGCCGGTCTCGACCCCGAGGCCCGGTTCTACTTCGTGCACTCCTACGCCGTGCACGACTGGAGCCTGGAAGTCACCAACCCCAAGATCCGCGCCCCCCGGGTCACCTGGGCCACCCACGGCGAGCCGTTCGTCGCCGCCGTGGAGAACGGCGCCCTGTGGGCCACCCAGTTCCACCCCGAGAAGTCCGGCGATGCCGGCGCCCAGCTGCTGACCAACTGGATCGAGACGCTGTAATGCCGAAGCTTGAACTGCTCCCCGCCGTCGACGTCCGCGACGGCCAGGCCGTCCGCCTCGTCCACGGCGAGTCCGGCTCCGAGACCTCCTACGGCTCCCCGCTGGAGGCCGCCCTCGCCTGGCAGCGCGCCGGCGCCGAGTGGCTGCACCTCGTCGACCTGGATGCCGCCTTCGGCACCGGTGACAACCGTGCGCTGATCGCCGAGGTGGCCGGCGCCATGGACATCAAGGTCGAGCTGTCCGGCGGCATCCGCGACGACGCCTCGCTCGCCGCCGCCCTCGCCACCGGCTGCCGCCGGGTCAACCTCGGCACCGCCGCCCTGGAGACCCCGGAGTGGGTCGCCAAGGTCATCGCCGAGCACGGTGACCAGATCGCCGTCGGCCTCGACGTCCGCGGCACGACGCTGCGCGGCCGCGGCTGGACCCGCGACGGCGGCGACCTCTACGAGACGCTCGCCCGTCTCGACTCCGAGGGCTGCGCCCGCTACGTCGTCACCGACATCGCCAAGGACGGCACGCTCCAGGGCCCCAACCTGGAGCTCCTGAAGAACGTCTGCGCCGCCACCGACAAGCCCGTCGTCGCCTCCGGCGGCGTCTCCTCGCTGGACGACCTGCGGGCCATCGCCTCGCTCGTACCGGACGGCGTCGAGGGCGCGATCGTCGGCAAGGCGCTGTACGCGAAGGCGTTCACCCTCGAAGAGGCGCTGCGGGTGGTCTCCGGATGAGCGACTCCGTCAACCGCGTCTCCTCCGGCGGTCCGTGGGAGGAGAAGTTCGGCTACTCCCGCGCGGTGCAGCTGCCGAACGGCCTCGTCCTGGTCGCCGGCTGCACCTCGGTGGAGAACGGCCAGATCTCCGCGGGCGGCCCGTACGAGCAGACCGTCACCTCCTTCAGGGTCGCCTTCGACGCGCTGAAGCAGTTCGGCCTGGGCCGCGAGGACGTCGTCCGCACCCGGATGTACATCACGCACGCCCGGGACGTGGACGAGGTCGGCCGCGCCCACAAGGAACTCTTCGACGACGTCCGCCCCGCCGCGTCGATGATCATCGTGTCCGGTTTCGTGGACCCGAGCCTGGTCGTCGAGGTCGAGGTCGAGGCCTACCGGGCAGGTGCGCGGTGAGCCTCGCGGTACGCGTCATCCCCTGCCTGGACGTCGACAACGGCCGGGTCGTCAAGGGCGTCAACTTCCAGAACCTGCGCGACGCGGGCGACCCCGTCGAGATGGCGAAGCTGTACGACGCCGAGGGCGCCGACGAGCTGACCTTCCTGGACATCACCGCGTCCAGCGGCGACCGGGAGACCACCTACGACGTGGTGCGCCGCACCGCCGAGCAGGTCTTCATCCCGCTCACGGTCGGCGGCGGCGTCCGCACCGCCGACGACGTCGACAAGCTGCTGCGGGCCGGCGCGGACAAGGTCGGCGTCAACACCGCCGCCATCGCCCGCCCCGACCTCATCCGGGAGATCGCCGAGCGCTTCGGCCGCCAGGTCCTGGTGCTCTCGGTGGACGCCCGGCGCACCCCCGCCGGCACCTTCGAGGTCACCACGCACGGCGGCCGCAAGGGCACCGGCATCGACGCCGTCGAATGGGCGCACCGCGCCGCCGAGCTGGGCGCGGGCGAGATCCTGCTCAACTCGATGGACGCGGACGGCACCAAGGACGGCTACGACACCGAGATGATCACGGCGGTGCGGAAGCACGTGACCGTCCCCGTCATCGCCTCCGGCGGCGCCGGCCGGCTGGCCCACTTCGCGCCCGCCATCGAGGCGGGCGCCGACGCGGTGCTCGCCGCCTCCGTCTTCCACTTCGGCGATCTGCGGATCTCCGAGGTCAAGGACGCGCTCAGGGAGGCCGGCCACCCGGTCCGCTGAGCAGCCGTACGTACGAGCCCGACGCCGGGCGGAGCCGAGGAACCGGTCCCGTCCGGCGTCGGGCTTTTCCACGGCCTCCGTCCCACCATCCCGGGTTCCGCAGCTTTTATTGCGCAAGAATGATTGCGCAAGTTTTCTTTTCCATCTACGGTCGGGGCATGGCAAGCAAGGAATCACGCCGGGTCTCGGACCTGGAGACCCTGAAGGCGTTCGGCCACCCCCTGCGGATGCGGCTCTACCGGGCGCTCTACATCGCCCGCAAGGCCACCGCGTCCCAACTGGCCGACCAGGTCGACGAGGCGGTCTCGCTCGTCAGCTACCACCTGCGCAAGCTCGCCGACCACGGCCTGATCGAGGAGGCCGAGCAGCAGGGCGCGGACGGCCGCGAACGCTGGTGGCAGCCCGCCTCGAAGGGGCTGAACTTCCACGAGGAGGACTTCACCGACGCCCCCGAGAAGGCCGCCACGCACGCCGCCGTCGGCCGGCTCTCCTTCGACCAGCACATCGAGCTGTACCGCCGCTACCTCGACTCGGCCCCGAGCTGGCCGCTCCAGTGGCGCAGCGCCGCCTCCAGCTCCGAGTACCTGGCCCGGCTCACCGCCGAGGAGCTCGCCGCGCTCAGCCGCGAGATGCACGAGGTGGTCGACCGGTACGAGGAACTCGGCCGCGCCCGCGAGGAGGCCGGGGACACCGAAGGCCGCGAGAACGTCGCCGTACACCTGTACACATTCCCGTTCCGCCCCTGACCCGCCGTCCCGGGAGGCCGACCCCCATGACCGTCACCGACACCGGAACACCCGCGCGGACCGCCGGACGCCCCGCCCACCGCGACGCCAACGTGCTGCGCTGGCTCGGCGCCTACACCGCCTCGATGATCGGCGACAGCGTCTACTACATGGCGCTCGCCTGGGCCGCCGCCCGCACCGGCGGCGGCACCCAGACCGGGGTCGTCCTCGCCGTCGGCTCCATACCCCGGGCCGTGCTGATGCTCGGCGGGGGAGTGCTCGCCGACCGGATCGGGCCGCGCCGCGTCGTCATCGGCAGCGACACCGCCCGCTGCCTGGTCGTCCTCGGCCTGGCCGGCGCGCTGCTGTTCACCTCGCCCGCGTTGTGGATGCTGATCGCCGTCGCGCTCGTCTTCGGCGTGGTCGACGCACTCTTCCTGCCCGCCGTCGGAGCCCTGCCGCCCCGGGTCACCGAATCCGGACAGCTGGCCCGCGTCCAGGGGATGCGCGGGCTCGCCACACGCCTCGCCAACGTCGTCGGAGCCCCGCTCGGCGGCGTCGCGGTGGCCCTCGGCGGACCGACGCTCGCGTTCGCCGCGGCCGGACTGCTCTTCGCGGTGTCGCTGCCGCTGCTGCTGTCCCTGCGGATCCGCCCGCTGCCCGAGCAGGACGGCGCCGAACCGTCCGGCACCGCCTGGCACGACCTGGCCGACGGGCTGCGCCACATCCGCCGCCACCCGCTGCTCGGACCGCTGATGATCGTCGTCGCCGTCAGCGAACTGGGCTTCGTCGGGCCGCTCAACCTCGGCCTGATCCTGCTCGCCGAGGAGCGCCACTGGGGCGCGTCCGGCATGGGCTGGATCATCGCCGCCTTCGGGACCGGCGCCGGGGCGACGGCACTGCTGCTCGCCGTGCGCGGCCGGGTGCCGCGCGCCGGACTCGTGATGTGCCTGGCCGTGCTGGTCGGCGCGGTCGCCATCGGCACCCTGGCCCAGCTGCCCTCGGTGGCCCTCGCAGCCGCCGCGGCGGTCTGTGTCGGGCTCTTCGCGGGCCTCGGCGGCTCGCTGTGCGGGGCCCTGATCCAGACCGTCACCGAACCCGCCTACCTCGGCCGGGTCACCTCGGTCTCGACGCTCTTCACCCACGCGATCGCCCCACTCAGCTACCCGGTCACGGGTGCCGCCGTCGCGGTCTGGGGGACCGGCCCGGTCTTCGCCACCAGCGCCGCACTGTGCGCCGCCGGAGCGCTGACGGGCCTGGCCTTCACCCGGCTGCGCCGCGCGGAACTCCCGGGCTGACGCCCGACCCGTAAGCCCTACATCCCCAGCTCCGCCGTGTGCAGCCGGTCCACCGCCTCCTTGTCGCCCTCCAGGCCGACCACGGCCGCGTCCTGCCGCCCGAACGCGAAGAGCAGCAGCTCGCCCGGCTCGCCGGTCACCGTCACCACCGGGGTGCCCTTGTGCGCCACCGCCGTCTGGCCGTCCGGGCGGCGCAGCACCAGCCCCACCGGGGACCTGCGGCCCAGGAGCCGGGCCGTCCGCTCGGCGCGCGCCCACAGCACATCGGCGAACACCGGGTCCAGCTCCCGCCGCGACCAGTCCGGCTGGGCCCGGCGGACGTCCTCCGTATGGATGTAGAACTCGACGGTGTTGGCGGCCTCGTCGATCTGCTTCAGGCCGAACGGGGACATCCTCGGCGGTCCGGTACGGATCAGCTGGATCAGCTCCTCGTACGGCTTCGCCGCGTACTCCGCCTGCACCCGGTCGAGGCGGTTCTTCAGAACGCCCAGCACCACCCCTCCCGCCGCGTCCGGACGGCGCTCCCGGACCACCACATGGGCGGCCAGGTCCCGGGCCGTCCAGCCCTGGCACAGGGTCGGGGCCTCCGGTCCCGCCGCCTCCAACAGATCGGCGAGCAGGAGTCGTTCACGCTTCGCATGGGTCGACATGGTCGCCAGCGTACGACCGTCGCGCGCGGTCCGCCCAGTGGACGCCGCACGGAACCGCCCCCGCGGCCACGGCACAATGGGCGCATGACCAGCGCGCCCACGCCCAGCACCCCGCCGCCGTCCGGCAACCTCGACCCGGCCATCGCGGCCCGACTCAAGCGCGGTGCCGACGGACTCGTCCCGGCCATCGCCCAGCAGTACGACACCGGCGAGGTACTGATGCTCGGCTGGATGGACGACGAGGCCCTGCACCGCACCCTCACCACCGGCCGCTGCACCTACTGGTCCCGCAGCCGCCAGGAGTACTGGGTCAAGGGCGACACCTCGGGCCACATCCAGCAGGTCAAGTCCGTCGCGCTCGACTGTGACGCCGACACCGTCCTCGTCCGGGTCGACCAGACGGGTGCCGCCTGCCACACCGGCGACCGCACCTGCTTCGACGCCGACGTCCTCCCGCTCGCGCAGTAAAGGGCCAGCCGCCATGGATCTCGACACCTTCCGCAAGCTTGCCGTCGACCGGCGCGTCATCCCCGTCAGCCGCAGGCTCCTCGCGGACGGCGACACCCCGGTCGGGCTCTACCGCAAACTCGCGGGCGAACGCACCGGCACCTTCCTCCTGGAGTCCGCGGAGAACGGCCGCACCTGGTCGCGTTACTCCTTCATCGGGGTACGCAGCGCCGCCACCCTCACCGCACGCGACGGACAGGCCCACTGGCTGGGCGTCCCGCCCGTCGGCGTCCCCGTCGACGGGGACCCGCTCCAGGCCCTGCGCGCCACCATCGAGACCCTGCACACCCCGCACGACCTGGTCGTCGACGACGCACTGCCCCCGTTCACCGGCGGCATGGTCGGCTACCTCGGCTACGACATCGTGCGCCGCCTGGAGAAGATCGGCGACAGCACCGAGGACGACCTGCGCCTCCCCGAGCTGACGATGCTGCTCACCTCCGACCTGGCGGTGCTCGACCACTGGGACGGCAGCGTCCTGCTGATCGCCAACGCGATCAACCACAACGACCTGACGACCGGCGTCGACGAGGCGTACGCGGACGCCGTCGCGCGCCTCGACGCCATGGAACGGGACCTCTCCCGCCCGGTCGAGAACGCCCCCGCCGCCCTCCCGCCCTCCGAGCTGCCCCCGTACACCGCGCTGTGGGGCGGCGAGGCCTACCAGGACGCCGTGGAGGACGTGAAGGAGCGCATCAGGGCCGGCGAGGCCTTCCAGGTCGTCCCCTCCCAGCGCTTCGAAACCCCGTGCACGGCAAGCGCGTTGGACGTCTACCGGGTGCTGCGCGCCACCAACCCGTCGCCGTACATGTACCTCTTCCGGTTCGACGGCTTCGACGTCGCCGGCTCCAGCCCGGAGGCCCTGGTCAAGGTCGAGGACGGACGCGCCATGGTCCACCCGATCGCCGGCACCCGGCACCGCGGCGCCACCCCGCAGGAGGACCAGGCACTCGCCGACGAACTCCTCGCCGACCCGAAGGAACGCGCCGAGCACCTGATGCTGGTCGACCTCGGCCGCAACGACCTGGGACGGGTCTGCGCACCCGGCACCGTCGAGGTCGTCGACTTCATGTCGATCGAGCGGTACTCGCACGTGATGCACATCGTCTCCACCGTCACCGGCCGGGTCGCCGAGGGCCGAACCGCCTTCGACGTACTCACCGCCTGCTTCCCCGCCGGCACCCTCTCCGGCGCCCCCAAGCCCCGCGCGATGCAGATCATCGAGGAGCTCGAACCCACCCGCCGCGGCCTGTACGGAGGCTGCGTCGGCTACCTCGACTTCGCCGGGGACTCCGACACCGCCATCGCCATCCGCACCGCCCTGCTCCGCGACGGCACCGCGTACGTCCAGGCCGGGGCCGGCGTGGTCGCCGACTCCGACCCGGTCGCCGAGGACACCGAGTGCCGCAACAAGGCCGCGGCGGTGCTCCGCGCGGTGCATACGGCCAACCGGCTCCACGCCGGCTGAGGCGGTAGGGGATAGTGGGGTACGTGAGTGCTGTCCCCGTACCCCAGCCCCGTGCCCGAGTCGCCACCGCGTCCGACGCCTCGGGAAGCCGTCGCAGTCTGGCCGCCGGTCTGCTCCTCGGGGCGGCGGGCGCCACCGTCGTCCTGCTCGCCTCCGGCCAGACCTGGGCCGAGGGCCGGGCGTCCGTCGGCGGCGGCTCGCTGCCCCTGACCGCCGACGGCCAGGACGTCACCGGCCTCCCGGCGGCCCTCGCCATAGTCGGCCTGGCCGCCCTCGTCGCCGTCTTCGCGGTCCGCGGCACCGGCCGGCTGCTGGTCGCCGGGCTCCTCGCCCTCAGCGGCCTCGGCGCCGGACTGAGCGCCTGCCTCGGTGCCGCCGACAGCGCGGCGCTGGACGAGAAGGCGGCACAGACGACCGGCGACACCTCGGCGGTCATCGGCGCGCTCACCCACACCGCGTGGCCCTACGTCACCGCGGCCGGCGGCCTGCTGATCCTGCTCGCCGGGCTGCTCGCCCTGCGCTACGGGAAGCGCTGGCCCACCATGTCGGGACGGTACGAACGGGACGGCACCCCCCGCCCCCGCAAGGCCGCCCGCACCGCCCCGGACCCGGACCGGCCCGAGGACCTCTGGAAGGCCCTGGACCGCGGTGAGGACCCGACGCGCGAGACGTGACCCCCAGACTCACGTCCTACCCGCACGTACGGGACAATGAAGCCGATCTTTCAGCACGGCGGCACCAACAGCGCCACCAGCTTTGCGTACAGCGATACCCACAGCGCATCACCAACAAGGAGCAACTCATGGCGGGCAGCAGCCACGGACACACCCCGGCCGCCTGGACCGGTGTCATCATCTCCTTCATCGGCTTCTGCGTCGCAGGCGTCTTCATGGTCGCGGCCAACGTCGTCGGCTTCTGGGCCGGAATCGCCATCGTCCTCCTCGGCGGTGTCGTCGGCCTCGCGATGAAGGCCGCGGGCCTCGGCATGCCGAAGGAGTCGGCGGAGATGGCCCAGGCCAGGGCCCGCGCCGGGCAGGCGCAGCTCTCCTGACACCACGCGGCACCCGTACGCGCACGAGGCGCAGCCCGGCCCGGGCTGCGCCTTTCCGCGTCAACGGGGACAATCACCGGGTGGACGCATCGCCTACCTCCGCCGCCGCAGTGCCGGCCCCGGCCTCCGGGCCCGCTCCCGGCCGCCCGTCCCCGCCGGTCTTCCCCCCGGCCCCCGTACCCCCCTCGCGCATCCGGCGGCTGGCCGTCCCGGCGGGCGTGCTGGCCGTCGTCGTCGGGGCGTTCGGCTACGTCGGCGCCGTCGACCCCAATCAGCCGGGCCACTACCCGGTCTGCCCGCTGCTCCGGTTCACCGGGCTCTACTGCCCGGGCTGCGGAGGACTGCGCAGCGCCCACGCCGTCGCGCACGGCGACATCGCCGCCGCCCTCGGCTCCAACGCGCTCGCCGTCGTCGGTTACGGCGTCTTCGCCGTCCTGTGGGCGGTCTGGGCGGTCCGCGCCTGGCGGGGCAGGCCCATGAGCATCGCGGCGAAACCGGCCGTCTGGTGGGGGATCGGGGCCGTGCTGCTGATCTTCTCGGTGGTGCGGAACCTACCGATCGGTTCGGCTCTGGCACCCTGAATGCCCAGGTAGTGGGACATCTGCCGACCGGATTCGGGCCGACGGCCCTCCTGCGGATAGCATTGATATGGCTGATCCTGTTCTGCTGTTTACCTCATCACCGTCCCGGAAGGGGGCCGCTCGCGTGAGTGTGCTCGACGAGATCATCGACGGCGTGCGCGCCGACCTCGCGGAGCGGCAGGCGCGTGTCAGCCTCGACGAGCTGAAGGAACGCGCCGCGCGCGCTCCCGGGGCCAAGGACGGAGTCGCCGCCCTGCGCGGCGAGGGCGTCACCGTCATCTGCGAGGTCAAGCGTTCCAGCCCCTCCAAGGGTGCCCTGGCCGCGATCGCCGACCCGGCCGCGCTCGCCGCGGACTACGAGGCGGGCGGCGCGTCCGTCATCTCGGTCCTCACCGAGGAGCGCCGCTTCGGCGGTTCGCTCGCCGACCTGGAGGCGGTCCGCGCCAAGGTCGACATCCCGGTCCTGCGCAAGGACTTCATCGTCACCTCGTACCAGCTCTGGGAGGCCCGCGCCTACGGCGCCGACCTCGCCCTGCTGATCGTCGCCGCACTCGACCAGGAGGCCCTGGTCTCCCTGATCGAGCGCGCCGAGTCCATCGGCCTGACGCCGCTGGTCGAGGCGCACGACGAGGAGGAGGCGGAGCGTGCCGTGGACGCCGGAGCGAAGATCATCGGTGTCAACGCGCGCAACCTGAAGGACCTCAAGGTCGACCGCTCCACCTTCGAGCGCGTCGCCCCGGAGATCCCGGACCACATCGTCAAGGTGGCCGAATCCGGTGTCCGTGGCCCGCACGACCTGATCGCGTACGCCAACGCGGGCGCCGACGCGGTGCTGGTGGGCGAATCCCTGGTCACCGGCCGCGACCCGCGGTCCGCCGTCGCCGACCTGGTCGCCGCCGGCGCCCACCCGGCCCTCCGGCACGGACGGGGCTGACCGGAACCGTGACCGCCGACCGCTGCGCGTACCGAGTCCGGCCGGGCCTGCGCCCCGCCGGTACGACGGCCGCCCGTGACCCGCACGCCCCGCTGGCGCGCGGCTGCCGCCCGCGCGGCTGCCGCGCCCCCGCGCGCCGGGTGCACGGCCGGCGTGTGCGGTACGTGATCGGGGACGAGCCCGGTCAGGTCAACGGCATGCGATGGCGCACGGGGACCGCGCTGTAGCGAGCCCCGGCCGACGTACCCGCACCACTCCAGTCGTACGTACGACCGCACCGCCCGACCGATCGCCGGTCGCGGTGGCGCTCCGCTCACGGCGCATACGGTGAATCCACCCATTGCGATGTCGAGGAGCACGTCGGATGTCATCTGACTTCTTCATTCCGGACCCGGAGGGTCTGATCCCCAGCGCCGAGGGGTACTTCGGTGCGTTCGGCGGCAAGTTCATCCCGGAGGCGCTCGTCGCCGCCGTGGACGAGGTCGCCGTCGAGTACGACAAGGCCAAGCACGACCCGGCCTTCGCCGCCGAGCTCAACGAGCTCATGGTCAACTACACCGGCCGCCCCAGCGCGCTGACCGAGGTCCCGCGCTTCGCCGAGCACGCCGGCGGCGCCCGGATCTTCCTCAAGCGCGAGGACCTCAACCACACCGGCTCGCACAAGATCAACAACGTGCTGGGCCAGGCGCTGCTCACCAGGCGCATGGGCAAGACCCGGGTCATCGCCGAGACCGGCGCCGGCCAGCACGGCGTCGCCACCGCGACCGCCTGCGCGCTCTTCGGCCTCGAATGCACCATCTACATGGGCGAGATCGACACCGAGCGGCAGGCGCTGAACGTGGCGCGGATGCGGATGCTCGGCGCCGAGGTCATCGCCGTGAAGTCCGGCTCCAGGACCCTGAAGGACGCCATCAACGAGGCGTTCCGCGACTGGGTCGCCAATGTGGACCGCACGCACTACCTCTTCGGCACCGTCGCCGGACCGCACCCCTTCCCGGCCATGGTCCGCGACTTCCACCGGGTCATCGGCGTCGAGGCCCGCCGCCAGATCCTGGAGCGGACCGGCCGGCTGCCGGACGCCGCCATCGCCTGTGTCGGCGGCGGCTCCAACGCCATCGGGCTCTTCCACGCCTTCATCCCGGACGCGGGTGTCCGGCTGATCGGCTGCGAGCCCGCCGGACACGGCGTGGAGACCGGCGAGCACGCGGCGACCCTGACCGCGGGCGAGCCCGGCATCCTGCACGGCTCGCGCAGCTACGTCCTCCAGGACGACGAGGGCCAGATCACCGAGCCGTACTCCATCTCGGCCGGTCTGGACTACCCGGGCATCGGCCCGGAGCACTCGTACCTCAAGGACATCGGCCGCGGCGAGTACCGCGCGGTCACCGACGACGCCGCCATGCAGTCGCTGCGCCTGCTCTCCCGCACCGAGGGGATCATCCCGGCCATCGAGAGCGCCCACGCGCTGGCCGGCGCCCTGGAGGTCGGCAAGGAGCTCGGCAAGGACGGGCTGATCGTGGTCAACCTGTCCGGCCGCGGCGACAAGGACATGGACACGGCAGCCCGCTACTTCGGGCTGTACGACGGGGCCGACGGGGTCGTCGAGGCCGATGTGGCCGACGGGGAAGAGGAGGTCACCAAGTGAGCGGCAATGTGGAGCTGTTGAGTTCCGCCCTCGCACAGGCGAAGGCGGAGAACCGGGCCGCCCTCATCGCGTACCTCCCGGCCGGGTTCCCGACCGTCGACGGCGGGATCGAGGCCGTGAAGGCGGTCGTGGCCGGCGGCGCCGACATCGTCGAGGTGGGGCTGCCTCACAGCGACCCGGTGCTCGACGGACCGGTCATCCAGACCGCCGACGACATCGCCCTGCGCGGCGGCGTGAAGATCGCCGACGTGATGCGCACGGTCCGCGAGGCCCACGAGGCGACCGGTGTCCCGATCCTCGTCATGACGTACTGGAACCCGATCGACCGCTACGGCGTCGAGCGCTTCACCGCCGAGCTCGCCGAGGCGGGCGGCGCCGGGTGCATCCTGCCCGACCTGCCGGTCCAGGAGTCCGCGCTGTGGCGCGAGCACGCCGACAAGCACGGTCTCGCGACCGTCTTCGTCGTCGCGCCGAGCAGCAAGGACGAGCGCCTCGCCACCATCACCGCGGCCGGCTCCGGCTTCGTCTACGCGGCCTCGCTGATGGGCGTCACCGGCACCCGCGCCTCGGTCGGCGAGCAGGCTCAGGACCTGGTCCTGCGCACCCGCGCCACGACGGAGCTGCCGGTCTGCGTCGGCCTGGGCGTCTCCAACGCCGGGCAGGCCGCCGAGGTCGCGGGCTTCGCCGACGGGGTGATCGTCGGCTCCGCCTTCGTCAAGGCGATCCTGGACGCCCCCGACGAGGCGGCCGGCCTGACCGCCGTCCGCTCTCTGGCGGGCGAACTCGCCGAAGGCGTTCGAAAGCGCTGAACCGGGTGTAATCCGAACGGGTGGACCTGGACCGGGGAGGCACGCACGTGCCTCCCCGGTTCGTTGCTGCGGGTGTGAGCGAGAAGAACGAACAGGGAAAAAGGGCCGCGCGAGACCGGCTCGTACAGCAGCGCGAGCGCCAGCGGGAGAGCGAGCGCCGCAGGCGCACACTGATCGTCAGCAGCGCGGTGGTGGGTGTGCTGGCGCTGGCCGCCGTCGTCGGCGTGATCGCCGCGAATTCGGGCGGCAAGAGCGGCAAGAGCGAGGCGGGTCCCCTCGTCGCCCCGTCCGGCGCGACCGGGAAGGACAGCCTGGCCATCCAGGTCGGCGCGGACGGCGCCCCGTCCACACTCACGATCTGGGAGGATTTCCGCTGCCCGGTCTGCGCCCAGTTCGAGAACGCCTTCCGCGACACGGTCCACCAGCTGGAGAACAGCGGACAGATCAAGGTCGAGTACCACCTCGCCACGATCATCGACGGGAATCTCGGCGGCAGCGGCTCGCTGCGGGCGGCCAACGCGGCGGCCTGCGCACAGGACGCCGGGAAGTTCCCCGCGTACCACGACGTGCTCTACCGCAACCAGCCGCAGGAGTCCGTCGACACCTTCGGTGACAACGACAAGCTGATCGAGCTCGCGGGGAAGGTGCCGGAGCTCGACACCCCCGACTTCCGCAGCTGTGTCAACGACGGCAAGCACGACAGCTGGGTCCAGAAGTCCAACACGGCGTTCCAGAACGGCGGATTCCAGGGCACACCGACCGCGCTGCTCAACGGCGAATCGATCTTCCCGAAGAAGGGGAACGAACCGATCACCGAGGCGAACCTGAAGAAGTGGGTGGCCGAGGCCAACAAGGGCAAGAAGCCGGGCGCCGTCACCCCCGCCCCGTCGGGTTCCTGACCGGCCCCCGGGCGGGGTCCGGCAAGGGGAATCGATGACCTGCCCGTTACCCAGACGTTGTCGGGTGGGTTGCCGTACGCCCCACCCGGCAAGGTAGCGTCGACCTTGCCATGGACCTTGCCTATATTCCCAGCCCGTCGACCGGCGTGATCGATCTCGGCCCGATCCCGCTCCGCGGCTACGCGTTCTGCATCATCATCGGTGTCTTCGTCGCCGTCTGGTTCGGCAACAAGCGCTGGGTCGCCCGGGGCGGCAGATCCGGCACCGTTGCCGACATCGCCGTCTGGGCGGTGCCCTTCGGCCTCGTCGGCGGCCGGCTCTACCACGTGATCACCGACTACCAGCTGTACTTCAGCGAGGGTGAGAACTGGGTCGACGCCTTCAAGATCTGGCAGGGCGGCCTCGGCATCTGGGGCGCGGTCGCGCTCGGTGCCGTCGGCGCCTGGATCGGCTGCCGCCGCCGCGGGATCCCGCTGCCCGCCTGGGCCGACGCGCTCGCCCCCGGCCTCGCTTTCGCCCAGGCCTGCGGCCGCTGGGGCAACTGGTTCAACCAGGAGCTGTACGGCAAGGCGACCGACCTGCCGTGGGCGCTGAAGATCAGCGAGGGCCCCAACCGGGTCGCCGGCACCTATCACCCGACGTTCCTCTACGAGTCGCTGTGGTGCATCGGTGCCGGCCTGCTGGTGATCTGGGCGGACCGCCGCTTCAAGCTCGGACACGGCCGGGTGTTCGCCCTGTACGTCGCCGCGTACTGCGCGGGGCGGGGCTGGATCGAGTACATGCGGGTCGACGAGGCCCACCACATCCTGGGCCTGCGCCTGAACGTGTGGACCGCGCTGATCGTCTTCGTGCTGGCCGTGGCGTACTTCGTGATCTCGGCGAAGGTGCGGCCGGGGCGCGAGGAGATCGTGGAGCCGGGAGCCGCGGAGGAAGCGGCGGCCGCGGCGGAGGCCGGTGACGCCGAGAGCGTCGAGGGCGTCGAGACCGCCAAGGACGACAAGGACGACGCGGGCGAGGGCTCGAAGGGCGGCGGTGACGCCGAGCGTGCCGACGACCCCGACGACAGCGCCACCCGGAAGCCGGCGAAGAACGGCACCGCGGAAGCGGCGAAGAACGCCTGAACCGTGTGAACCCGTGCGTGGGCCCCGGACCGCTGGTCCGGGGCCCACGCTTTTGTCCTCAATCGCCGGACGGGCCCGATGCACCGGCCAGTGCCAGCGTCCTGCGGGCCGAGGCCACCACCGCCGCGTCGACGAACCGGCCGTCCGGCAGGGCCAGCGCGCCCTCGTCCGCCACGGCCGCCGCCACGATCTCCGCCGCCGCCTCGATCTCCTGCGGCGTCGGGCGGAACGCCCGCTCGATGACCGGGAGCTGGCGGGGGTGGATCGCCGCCCGGCCCAGGAAACCCAGCGCCCGGCCGTGCGCGCAGGACGTCCACAGGCCGTCCAGGTCCCGGACGTCCGGGAACACCGACTGGGTGGGCGGGGCGAGTCCGGCCGCGCGGGCGGCGACCACCACCCGGCTGCGCGACCAGTCGAGGCCGGCGTCGTCCCGTACCCCCAGATCGGCCCGGAGGTCCGCCTCGCCTAGGGCGATGGAACGCACCTGGGGATGGGACGCGGCCACCGAGTACGCGTGCTCGATGCCGAGCGCCGACTCCAGCAGCGGGCAGAGCGCGACGCCCGGCGCCACGGCCGCGATGTGATGGACGGACGCGGCGTGCGTGATCTTGGGCAGCCGGAGCTCGGCGAGCCCCGGCAGCCCGGCCAGGGCGATGACGTCCGCCTCGGTGTGGACCCGGACGTGGACCGGCACGGCCGTGTCCCCGGCCGCTTCGGAGAGCAGCTCGGCGGTGGCCGAGCGCGCGTACTCCTTGCGGTCCGGGGCGACCGCGTCCTCCAGGTCCACGATCACCACGTCCGCGCCCGAGTCCCGCGCCTTGCGCACTACTTCCGGCCGGTCCCCGGGGACGTACAGCCAGGTGAGCGGGACCGCCGCCGTCACAGGACGTGCTCCGCCCGCAGCGCCGAGATCTCCGGGCCCGACAGGCCCAGCCCGGTGAGGATCTCCTCGGTGTCCGCGCCGTGCGGGCGGCCGGCCCAGCGGATCGCGCCCGGTGTCGCGGAGAGCCGGAACAGCACGTTCTGCATCCGCAGCGGGCCCAGCTCCGGGTCGTCGACCTCGGTGACGGAGTCCAGGGCCCGGTACTGCGGGTCCTCCATCACGTCCTGGATGTCATGGATCGGCGCGATGGCCGCCTCCGCCTTCTCGAAGGCCGATAGGGCCTCCTCGCGGGTGTGCCGGGCGATCCAGTTGCCGACCGCCTCGTCGAGCTCGTCGGCGTGCTCGGCGCGGGTGGTGCCGGCGGCGAACCAGGGCTCGTCGATCAGTTCGACCCGGCCGACCAGGTGCATCACCCGCTCAGCGATCGACTGCGCGGAGGTGGAGACCGCGACCCAGTGCCCGTCCGAGGTGCGGTAGGTGTTGCGCGGGGCGTTGTTGCGGGAGCGGTTGCCGGTGCGCGGCTGTACGTAGCCGAGCTGGTCGTACCAGATGGGCTGCGGGCCGAGCACGGTCAGGATGGGCTCGATGATCGCCATGTCGACGATCTGCCCCCGGCCGGTGCGTTCGCGTCCGGCGAGCGCGGCCATCACGGCGTAAGCGGTGGCCAGTGCCGCGATCGAGTCGGCGAGGCCGAACGGCGGCAGCGTGGGCGGCCCGTCCGGCTCCCCGGTGATCGCGGCGAAGCCGCTCATCGCCTCGGCCAGGGTGCCGAAGCCGGGGCGGTGCGCGTACGGGCCGAACTGTCCGAATCCGGTGACCCTGACCAGGACGAGGCGCGGGTTGACCGCGTGCAGCTCCGCCCAGCCCAGGCCCCAGCGCTCCAGTGTCCCGGGCCGGAAGTTCTCGATGATCACATCCGTTCCGGCGGCCAGCCGCAGCAGGATGTCGCGACCGCCGGGCGTGGACAGATCGAGGGTCAGATTGCGTTTGTTGCGGCCGAGCAGTTTCCACCACAGGCCGACGCCGTCCTTCGTGGGGCCGTGCCCGCGTGAGGGGTCGGGCCGGCGCGGATGCTCGACCTTGATCACCTCGGCGCCGAAGTCGCCGAGCATGGTGGCGGAGAGCGGACCGGCGAAGAGCGTGGCGAGGTCGACGACCCGCAGCCCGGTCAGGGGGGCCTGCGCGGGCGCGGTCATGCGGCGTCGATCTCGGTGCGGTACGGCATGGAGGTCGAGGCGCCCGGCCGCTGTACGCACAGCGCGGCGGCCGACGACGCCCAGGCCAGCGCCCGGGGCACGGGCCGTCGCTCACCGAGCGCGACGGCGAGCGTGCCGACGAAGGTGTCGCCGGCCCCGGTGGTGTCGACGGCGGTGACCTCGGGGGCGGGCAGGACGACGGGTTCGCCGCCCCGGGCCGCGTAGAGGCAGCCCTTCGAGCCGAGCGTGATGACGACCGCGGGGACCTGGCTGAGCAGGTACCGCGCCGAGGCGTGGGGGTCGGTGAATCCGGAGAGCTCGGCAGCCTCGTGCTCATTGGGGATCAACAGGTCGACGCAGTCGAGGAGTTCGGACGGCAGCGGCTGCACGGGAGAGGGGGTGAGGATGGTCCGGACGCCCTGGGCGTGGGCCACCCGGGCGCCCTCGATCACCGCGGACAGCGGCAGCTCCAGCTGGAGCAGCAGCAGATCGGCTCCGGCGATGGCGGCCATCTCGCCGGGGCCGAGGGCGGTGACGGCGCCGTTGGCGCCGGGGACCACCACGATGGAGTTGGCCCCCGTGTCGTCCACCACGATGTGCGCGGTGCCGCTGGGGCCCTCGACCGTGTGCAGCAGATCGGTGTCGATGCCCGCGTGCTCCAGATTCGACCGCAGCCGTACGCCGTACTCGTCGTCACCGACCGCGCCGATCATCGTCACCTCGCCGCCCGCGCGGGCGGCGGCGACGGCCTGGTTGGCGCCCTTGCCGCCGGGTACGGTGCGGAACTCCCGTCCGGTGACGGTCTCTCCGCGTCCCGGGGCCCGTTCGGCGTATGCGACGAGGTCCATATTGGTGCTGCCGAGCACCGCGATGCCGGTCATGGGCACAGTGCCTCCTTGTGGGTGAGCCGGTGGGTCTGTTCGGCGAGTTCGTCGAAGCCGATGGAGTCGAAACCGGGGACGGACGAGGCGAGACGGTTCTTCAGCGGGGTGGTCCAGCGGTCGGGCAGCAGCGAGGGGGCCCCGGCCAGCAGCCCGGCGAGCGAACCGGCGGTCGCGCCGTTGGAGTCGGTGTCCCAGCCGCCGGACACCGCCCGGCAGACGGAGAGCGAGAAGTCGCCGTCGGCATGAGTGAGGGCGGCGGCGAGCAGCGCGGCGTTGGGCAGCACATGGACCCAGTGATACCGGCCGTACTCGGCGTGCAGCCGGTCGGTCACCGCGTCGAAGTCGGCGTTGTCGCGGGCCGCTGCGATGCCGAAGCGCACCGCCCGCGCGAACCGGGATCGCGGTGGTACCACCCGCAGCCCGGTGGCCAGGCACCCGTGCACATCGCTCCCGCCGCCGGCCGCCTCGGCGAGCGCCGCGGCGGTGAACATCGCTCCGTAGACCCCGTTGGCGGTGTGGCTGAGCACGGCGTCCCGATGAGCCTGTTCCGCTGCGGCCGCCGGGTCGCCCGGGTTGGTCCAGCCGTGCACATCGGCCCGGATCTGCGCGCCGATCCACTCCCGGAACGGATTGCGGTACCTGGCGGTGTGCGGGGGCTCGACGCCGTCCAGCAGATTGCGGTACGCGACCCGCTCGGCGGTGAACGTCCGGCCCGCCGGGAGTTCGTCGAGCCAGAGCCTGGCGAGATCGCCGGTGGTGAAGGAAGGGCCGTATCGCTGGATCAACAGCACAGTGAGCAAGGGGTAGTTGAGGTCGTCGTCCTCGGGCATGCCGTCGATGTTCTCGGCCAGCGAGTTGGGCGCGGAGCGACGGTTCCAGGGGTAGGTGGCGGCCAGCGGGGCGGGCAGCCCCTTGGCGGTGAACCAGGTGGTGAGCGGCCAGTTGCCGGTGGCGCGGGCCAATGCGCGGATGCCTTCCAGCGGCAGCTTCTCGACGGGTTTGCCGAGCAGGCAGCCGGCCGCCCGGCCCAGCCAGGCGGCGTGCAGCCGGTCCCGGCTCACCGCCGGGGCGTCCGTCCGGGGCGCCGGCCAGTCGGGGCACGCGGCCCGGATCGCGGCCCGGTCCGTCGGCTCGTCCACCGCCGACGGCGAGTCCAGCAGGGCGAGTTCGTCGAGCAGCCGCTCGGCGAGCGCCCGCAGCTCGGGCGCCGGCGGAGTGGACGCGCCCGCGCGCTCCGGGGCGGGGGCGCCGCCCGCCTCGTACCACCGGCGTGCGACGTCCCGCGCGTCCCGCCCGTCCTCGGCCGCCTGGCGCAGTTCGTGCCCGACGAGGTCCTCCGGCTGCACCCATGTCACCCGTACGGTCATGGCGCACCCACAAGCGCGGCGAACGCCGACTCGTGCGCGCGGCGCCGGGCCGTGTCCCGTACGAACACCTCGCGGGCGACGTCCGCCAGGGTCCGTGCGGGGGCGTGCAGATCGAGGCGGCTGGCCTCGGCGACCGTTGTCACCCAGTCGGCGGGGATCGTCCGAGTGCCGTGCAGTGCTCCCGCCACGGCGCCGCTCATGGTGGCGATCGAGTCGCAGTCCCGGCCGTAGTTGACCGAGCCGAGCACCGTGTGCCGGTAGTCGCCGTCCGCGACGAGCAGCATGCCGAGGGCGATCGGGAGCTCCTCGATGGCGTGCAGCCGGGAGGGTCTGCGGGCGCCGAGGGACGGGGCGCGGTAGTCGGGGCCGACCGTGTCGAAGGGGGCGACGGCGGCGCGCAGCGGGGCCAGCGCCGACTCGAAGCCGTCGTGCCCGGCGGCCGCTTCGCACACCGCCTCGATCGCCGAGCGGGTGCCGTCCTTGGCGAGCGACAGGCAGGTGTCGACGACGGTGGCGGGGGTCGCGCCCGGCGCGCAGGCGGCGGCGACGGCAGCCGCGAAGACCCCGGCCGCCTCCCTTCCGTAGCTCGACTGGTGGGCGCCGGCGACATCCAGTGCCTCGGCGTACGCGGCCTCCGGGTGGGCGGCGTTGACCAGGCCGACCGGGGCCATGTACATCGCCGCACCGCAGTTGACGATGTTCCCGTTGCCCGCCTCGCGCGGATCGACATGGCCGTAGTGCAGCCGGGCGACGATCCACTTCTCGGCGAGGAAGATCCGCTGGAGCGGCAGCGCCTCGGCCTCCAGCTCCGGGATCCAGCGGGGGCGGGAGATCAGCTCGGGCACGAGATGGCCGGCGACCGCGTAGGCGTCGAGATGGTCGCGCACCTCGCCGTACACCCGCACCAGCGCATGGGTCATCAGGGTGTCGTCGGTGACGTGCCCATCACCCTTGTGGTACGGGGCGATGGGGCGTGCGGTGCGCCAGTCCTCGCCGTCCCACGGGCCCACGACGCCGTCGATCCGCCCGCCGTGGCGGGCCACGATCTGCTCGGGGGACCGGCCCTCCACCGGGCCGCCGAGCGCGTCGCCGACGGCGGCGCCGACGAGTGCGCCGGCGATCCGTTCATCGAGTGTGAGTGTCGTGGGTCCGGCCTCGGACAGCGTGGGCGTCATGGATGTCATGTCCGAATTGTCTACCCGGGGGCTTCGGTTCCGTGTCTGCCAGCAGCCCGGCGAGTTCGATGAGATCGGTCCCCGCGAGGCGGGGCAGCGCACACCCCGCGAGGGTGCGGCAGGCCTCGCGCCAGCCGTCCGGGACGGCACCGATCCCGCCGAGTGCGCCGGTCAGCGCGCCGGCCAGCGCGGGCGCCGAGTCCGCCACCCGGGACAGGCACGCCGCCGCGGGAACGGCCTGGGCGATCTGGCCGCGGGCGGCGGTGGCCAGGGCGAGGGTGACCGGGACGGTCTCGGCGGCGGCGATCCCGTAGCTGTAGACGTGGTCGACGATCTGATGCTCCAGCACCGGGACCAGGGCGAAGGCGCCCGCCGCCTCGCCGACGAAGTCACGGGCGATCCGTACGGCGTGGGCGGCGTTGCGGGCGATCTCGGTGCCTTCGGGGAGCTGGGCGAGCGCGGCGTTCACCGCGGTGTCCACATCCGCACCGCCCAGCGCCTCGGCGATCGCCGCCGCCATCGCGCGGGCACCGTGCACCCCGTCGCCGTCCTGGGTGTAGCGCGCGTCGAACTCGGCGAGGTCGGCGGCGGCCGCGGGGTCGGCGGGGTGGGCGACGGCGAGCACGGCGGCCCGTACGCAGGCCGCGTCGTCGAAGTAGTGCGGGTTGTCGTGGCCGGTGGCGGGCGGGCGCAGTCCGGCGGCGAGATTGCCGAGCCCGGCCCGTACCGAGATCCGGGCACGCAGCGGGAGCACCGCGGACTCGACCTCGGGGGCACGGGCGGCGGCTGCGGCGACCTCGGCGGCCAGCGCGTTCCAGGCGACGTCGATGGCGGCCCGCATCCGGCGTCCGGGGGAGAGGCCGTGCAGCGGACCGGCCGCCGAGGTGAGTACGGTCCCGGCGGCGAAGGCCGCCCATTCGGCGTCGTCGGAGGGCCCCAGCCGCAGCGGTTCGGGCGGCTGGTTGAGCGCGATGGGGACGGGCAGCGTGGTGGTGGCGTTCAGCTCGGCGAAGGTGTCGAGCTCCCGGGTGAGGCGCCGGGTCCACTCGGGCATCCGGGCCGCCCGGTGCCGGGCGGCGGGCCATCCGGCGGCGTCACCTGCGGCGAGCCCGAGCAGCAGCCCCTCGATCCGGGCCCGGTGCCCGACAGCGGGCCGGGTGCGGAGCCGGGCGGCGGGGGAGGCGGGCGCGGAGGTGGCGGGGG
>NZ_ML123045.1:1025999-1082056 GCF_003846175.1 Streptomyces sp. ADI95-17
GGGGGTGCGGGAGGCGTCGTACGGGGGTGGTGGTGCGTCGGCGGTCGTACGCGGTTCGCTCCGGGGCCCGTCGTTCCGGGCCGCGGCCGCGACTGCGACTGCGATCGGGGTCGCGACTGTGACCGTGTCCGTACCCGTGTCCGTACCCGTGTCCGTACCCGTGTCCGTGCCCGTGTCCGCGACTGTGTCCGTGCGCCGGCGGGTCCGGGCCGGGCCCCCGTCGGCGGTGCCGCCGTCGCGCGCGGCGTCGGCTCCGTGCGCCGGGGCCGCCCCGCCCAGCGTGTGCGCCGCCCCGTCCGCCCCGCGCGTCCCATCCACCTCGCTCGCCTCGCCCGCTGCCTCCGCCACCTCCTCCGCCTCGTCCGGAGTCAGCAACTCCGCGATCTCCAGGACGTGGTGCCCCCGCATCGTCGGCAGACAGCTGCCCCGGACCGGGCCGATCGCGTCCCCCCAGTGCCGCGGAATCGCGGACGCCCCGTTCAGCGCGCCGGCCAGGGCCCCCGCCACCGCGGCCGTGGTGTCCGCGTCGCGGCCCATGTTGACCGCCGTCAGCACCGCCGTACGGAAGTCGCCGCGCGCCGCCGCGAACGCCCCGAAGGCCAGGCCCACCGCCTCGGGTGCCAGGTCCGTCCACGGGTAGCCGCCGACCACCACCGCTGAGCGCACCGCACGTTCCATGGTGAGCCGGTCGGGGTAGCTCCGCTGTGCGGCCGCCACCGCGCGCCGGAGCGAACGCGCCGTCCAGGAGTCCATGGGGACGACCGACAGCGCGGCGGCGATCACCGATGTGACCCCGGTACCCGTCATCGCGGCGGCCACCCCGGCCGCCACCGCCTGGCCGCCGTAGATGCCCTCCCCGTCATGGCTGACCCGCCCGTCCACCGCGACCAGCCGCGCCGCCTCGTCCGGCCGGCCGGCCGCGAAGACGCCGAACGGTGCCGCCCGCATCGCCAGGCCGTCGCTCCAGGCGTGCCGGTGCTGGGCGGAGATCGGGGCGGCGAGCCCCCGGCGCAGATTCTCCAGCGTTCCCCGCTCGCTGAACCCGGCACCCCGGAACGGCCCCTCGTCGAGATCGGCGATCCACAGGTGCCAGGCCCGCTCCACGTGTGTGACGGTCAGCGCGGAACCGTGCCGGGCGAGCAGCAGCCCGGAGAAGATCGCGTACTCGGTGTCGTCGGTGCCCGCGGGGTCGTCGCTCACGAAGCCCTCGATCCGGCCCCAGCGACGACGGATCTCCGAGGGCCGCAGATTCTCCGCCGGTGCGCCCAGCGCGTCCCCGACCGCGAGCCCGAGCAGTGAGCCGCGGGCCCGGTCGGCCAGGTCTCCCCGCGGCGCCCCGCTCCGCCCCGCGCGCTCCGGCATCCCCGGTTCCGCGCCGCCGGTCCGCGGCTCCGCCGGATTTCCTGCGATCAACTCCATCGCGTCGACCCTTCGCTCGCACCGAGCCAGTTCTCGTCCTCCTCGATCTGTGCCACGCGAAGCGCCGACAGAGGCCGACAATCGCAACAAAAGGGCCAGTCGGATGAAGGGCCAGAGGCGCTGAGGAAGGTCGTACTTACCTGCTCACGGAGCGTGGTAAGTACGGCCTGCCTTGCTGGCGGGAGCCGTTTTTCGTGCGTACTTTCGATGGTGTTGAGCGGGGGCGGAGCGAGGTGAACCCGCTGCCGGAGAAGGGGAGAGGCATGTCCATCATCGAGACCGACGCCGTACTGCACGAGGCGCACCGCGACAACCACACCCACCGTGATGTGAACGGCGGCTGGCTGCGTCCGGCGGTCTTCGGTGCCATGGACGGGCTGGTCTCCAACCTCGCGCTGATGACCGGCGTCGCGGGTGGTGCCGTCTCCCAGCAGACGATCGTGATCACCGGTCTGGCGGGCCTGGCCGCCGGCGCGTTCTCCATGGCGGCCGGCGAGTACACCTCCGTGGCCTCGCAACGCGAGCTGGTCGAGGCCGAACTCGACGTCGAGCGGCGGGAGTTGCGCAAGCACCCCAAGGACGAGGAGCGGGAGCTCGCCGAGCTCTACGAGTCCCGCGGTGTCGAGCCGGAGCTCGCCCGCGAGGTCGCGAGGCAGCTGTCGCGCGACCCGGAGCAGGCGCTGGAGATACACGCCCGCGAGGAGCTGGGCATCGACCCGGGCGATCTGCCCTCGCCGCTGGTCGCCGCGGTGTCGTCGTTCGGCGCGTTCGCGCTGGGCGCCCTGCTGCCCGTGCTGCCGTACCTGCTCGGTGCGAGCGCGCTGTGGCCGGCCGTGCTGCTGGCGCTGGTCGGGCTGTTCGCCTGCGGCGCGGTGGTGGCCAGGGTGACGGCCCGCAGCTGGCTGTACAGCGGGCTGCGTCAGCTGGTGCTGGGCGGGGCCGCGGCCGCCATCACCTACGGACTGGGCACGCTGTTCGGTGTGGCCGTCGGGAGCTGACCCGCACCCCGCACCCCGGACGTCGAAGGAACGGGCAGGCATACCCGCAGGCGGGGGTGCCTGCCCGTAACGTGTCCGCCACCCGTGTGACGTACGTCTTGGTGAACGCCTCTGGGCGGAACGGCCGCCACAGGCTTAAAATGAGTCCCTATGCAGGGCTACACATAAGTAGCCGTTACTCGGCGGTTTCATTTCCTTTGCCGCCGGGCATGACCCGTAGACACCGCAGGCAACGACGCCTGCTCTCTGCGGTCCCCCTCGGGCGCCGATCCTCCGACTGCGCCCCACCCCACCGTCTCGGACGGTGTCCGCATGTTGGAACGAACTATCCGCTTCTTGAGAAGCGCCCCATCATGTAACCTGCACGAAATTTCGCAGAGGGCCAACGTCGTCCCTCGGCACTGCACATGCCACGACGACGACGGGAGAGCCAATGCGCATCGACGCCTGGTCGCCCATGGACGGTCGCCCCGCCCAGCAGGGGATGTACGACCCCCGTAACGAGCACGACGCCTGCGGTGTCGGGTTCGTGGCCACTCTGACCGGTGTGGCCAGCCATGAGCTGGTCGAGCAGGCGCTGACCGTGCTGCGCAATCTCGAACACCGCGGGGCCACCGGATCCGAGCCCGACTCCGGCGACGGCGCCGGGATCCTCCTCCAGGTGCCGGACGCCTTCCTGCGCGAAGAGACCGCCTTCGAGCTCCCCGAAGCCGGTGCCTACGCCGTCGGAATCGCCTTCCTGCCCGCCGACGACTCCACCGAGGCCGTCCGCAAGCTGGAGAAGATCGCCGCGGAGGAGGGCCTCAAGGTCCTCGGCTGGCGTCAGGTCCCCGTCACCCCCGGCATCCTCGGCAACGGCGCCCGCGCCACCATGCCCGAGTTCCGTCAGCTCTTCGTGGCGGACGGTGAGAGCACCGGCATCGCCCTCGACCGCAAGGCCTTCGTGCTGCGCAAGCGCGCCGAGCGGGAGACCGGGGTGTACTTCCCCTCGCTCTCCGCCCGCACGATCGTCTACAAGGGCATGCTCACCACCGGGCAGCTGGAGCCGTTCTTCCCGGACCTCTCCGACCGCCGCTTCGCCACCGCGGTCGCCCTGGTCCACTCGCGGTTCTCCACCAACACCTTCCCGAGCTGGCCGCTCGCCCACCCGTACCGCTTCGTCGCGCACAACGGTGAGATCAACACGGTCAAGGGCAACCGCAACTGGATGAAGGCCCGCGAGTCCCAGCTCGCCTCCAGCCTCTTCGGCAGCGAGCAGCTCGACCGGATCTTCCCCGTCTGCACCCCCGACGCCTCCGACTCCGCCTCCTTCGACGAGGTCCTGGAGCTGCTCCACCTCGGTGGCCGTTCGCTGCCGCACTCGGTGCTGATGATGGTTCCCGAGGCGTGGGAGAACCACGACTCCATGGACCCGGCCCGGCGCGCCTTCTACCAGTACCACTCCACGATGATGGAGCCCTGGGACGGCCCGGCCTGCGTCACCTTCACCGACGGCACCCAGGTCGGCGCGGTCCTGGACCGCAACGGTCTGCGCCCCGGCCGCTACTGGGTCACCGACGACGGTCTCGTCGTGCTCTCCTCCGAGGTCGGCGTCCTGGACATCGACCCCGCGAAGGTCGTCCGCAAGGGCCGCCTCCAGCCCGGCAAGATGTTCCTCGTCGACACCGCCGAGCGCCGCATCATCGAGGACGACGAGATCAAGGCCGCCCTCGCCGCCGAGCAGCCCTACGGCGACTGGCTGGAGACCGGCGAGATCGAGCTGGAGGACCTCCCCGAGCGGGAGCACATCGTGCACACGCACGCCTCCGTCACCCGCCGCCAGCAGACCTTCGGCTACACCGAGGAAGAGCTCCGCGTCATCCTCGCGCCGATGGCCCGCACCGCCGGCGAGCCGCTCGGCTCCATGGGCACGGACTCGCCGATCGCCGCGCTGTCCGAGCGCCCCCGGCTGCTCTTCGACTACTTCACCCAGCTGTTCGCCCAGGTCACCAACCCGCCGCTGGACGCCATCCGCGAGGAGCTCGTCACCTCGCTGCGCTCCACGCTGGGCCCGTCGGGCAACCTGCTGGAGCCGAACGCCGCGTCCTGCCGCAGTGTCACGCTGCCGTTCCCGGTGATCGACAACGACGAGCTGGCCAAGCTGATACACATCAACGCCGACGGCGACATGCCGGGCATGAAGGCCGCCACGCTCTCCGGTCTCTACCGGGTCGGCGGCGGCGGTGACGCGCTGGCCGCGCGGATCGAGGAGATCTGCACCGAGGTCGACGCCGCCATCGAGGACGGCGCCCGCCTGGTCGTCCTCTCCGACCGGCACTCCGACGCCGAGCACGCCCCGATCCCGTCGCTGCTGCTCACCTCGGCCGTCCACCACCACCTCATCCGCACCAAGCAGCGCACCCAGGTGGGGCTGCTGGTCGAGGCCGGGGACGTCCGCGAGGTCCACCACGTCGCGCTGCTCATCGGCTACGGCGCCGCCGCGGTCAACCCGTACCTGGCGATGGAGTCCGTCGAGGACCTGGTCCGCGCCGGTACGTTCATCGAGGGCATCGAGGCCGAGCAGGCCATCCGGAACCTGATCTACGCGCTCGGCAAGGGCGTCCTGAAGGTCATGTCCAAGATGGGCATCTCGACGGTCGCCTCCTACCGGGGCGCCCAGGTCTTCGAGGCCGTCGGCCTGGACGAGGACTTCGTCGCGAAGTACTTCAACGGCACCGCCACCAAGATCGGCGGCGCCGGCCTCGACGTCGTCGCCAAGGAGGTCGCCGCCCGCCACGCCAAGGGCTACCCCGCCTCCGGCATCTCCGCCTCGCACCGTGCGCTGGAGATCGGCGGCGAGTACCAGTGGCGCCGCGAGGGCGAGCCGCACCTGTTCGACCCCGAGACGGTCTTCCGCCTCCAGCACGCCACCCGCAACAAGCGCTACGACATCTTCAAGAAGTACACCGACCGGGTGAACGAGCAGTCCGAGCGGCTGATGACGCTCCGCGGCCTGTTCGGCTTCAAGAGCGACCGCGAGGCGATCGACATCGACGAGGTCGAGTCCGTCTCCGACATCGTCAAGCGCTTCTCCACCGGCGCCATGTCGTACGGCTCGATCTCCCGCGAGGCGCACGAGACCCTCGCCATCGCCATGAACCAGCTGGGCGGCAAGTCCAACACCGGCGAGGGCGGCGAGGACGCCGACCGGCTCTACGACCCGGCGCGCCGCTCGTCCATCAAGCAGGTCGCCTCCGGCCGCTTCGGCGTGACCAGCGAGTACCTGGTCAACGCGGACGACATCCAGATCAAGATGGCGCAGGGCGCCAAGCCCGGCGAGGGCGGCCAGCTGCCCGGCCACAAGGTCTACCCCTGGGTCGCGAAGACCCGGCACTCCACCCCGGGCGTCGGCCTCATCTCGCCGCCGCCGCACCACGACATCTACTCCATCGAGGACCTGGCTCAGCTGATCCACGACCTCAAGAACGCCAACCCGGCGGCCCGCATCCACGTGAAGCTGGTCTCCGAGGTCGGCGTCGGCACGGTCGCCGCCGGTGTCTCCAAGGCACACGCGGACGTCGTCCTGATCTCCGGCCACGACGGCGGAACGGGCGCCTCCCCGCTCACCTCCCTGAAGCACGCGGGCGGCCCCTGGGAGCTCGGCCTCGCCGAGACCCAGCAGACCCTGCTGCTCAACGGCCTGCGCGACCGCATCGTCGTACAGACCGACGGCCAGCTGAAGACCGGCCGCGACGTCGTCATCGCCGCACTGCTGGGCGCCGAGGAGTTCGGTTTCGCGACCGCGCCGCTCGTCGTGTCCGGCTGCGTCATGATGCGCGTCTGCCACCTGGACACCTGCCCGGTCGGCATCGCCACCCAGAACCCCGTCCTGCGCGACCGGTTCTCCGGCAAGGCCGAGTACGTCGTCAACTTCTTCGAGTTCATCGCCCAGGAAGTCCGCGAGATCCTCGCCGAGCTCGGCTTCCGTACGATCGAAGAGGCCGTCGGCCACGCCGAGCTGCTCGACACCGACCGTGCGATCACGCACTGGAAGGCGCAGGGCCTGGACCTGAAGCCGCTCTTCCACGTCCCCGAGCTGCCCGAGGGTGCGGTCCGCCACCAGCGGGCCGAGCAGGACCACGGTCTCGCCAAGGCCCTCGACAACGAGCTGATCAGGCTCGCCGCCGACGCCCTGAACGCGGACAGCGCCGAAGCCGCACTGCCGGTCCGGGCCCAGATCGCGATCCGCAACATCAACCGGACCGTCGGCACCATGCTCGGCCACGAGGTGACGAAGAAGTTCGGCGGCGCCGGCCTGCCGCAGGACACCATCGACATCACCTTCACCGGCTCCGCGGGCCAGTCCTTCGGCGCGTTCGTGCCGAGCGGCGTCACGCTGCGCCTGGAGGGCGACGCCAACGACTACGTCGGCAAGGGCCTCTCCGGCGGCCGCGTCGTCGTCCGCCCGGACCGCGGCGCCGACCACCTCGCCGAGTACTCCACCATCGCGGGCAACACCATCGCCTACGGCGCCACCGGCGGCGAGCTGTTCCTGCGCGGCCGCACCGGTGAGCGGTTCTGCGTCCGCAACTCCGGCGCCACGGTCGTCTCGGAGGGCGTGGGCGACCACGGCTGCGAGTACATGACCGGCGGGCACGCGGTCGTCCTCGGCGAGACCGGTCGCAACTTCGCCGCGGGCATGTCGGGCGGTGTCGCGTACGTCATCGACCTGAACCGCGACAACGTCAACGCCGGCAACCTCGGTGCCGTCGAGACCCCCTCCGACGCCGACAGGCAGTGGCTGCACGATGTGGTGCGCCGCCACCAGGAGGAGACCGGATCCACGGTCGCCGAGAAGCTGCTTGCCGAGTGGGACACCGCCGTGACCCGCTTCAGCAAGATCATCCCGTCCACCTACAAGGCAGTGCTCGCCGCCAAGGACGCCGCTGAGCTCGCCGGTCTCTCCGAGCAGGAGACCACCGAGAAGATGATGGAGGCGGCGACCAATGGCTGACCCCAAGGGCTTCCTGACCACCGGGCGCGAGGTCGCCGAGACCCGCCCCGTGGGCGAGCGCGTCAAGGACTGGAACGAGGTCTACGTTCCGGGCTCGCTGCTCCCGATCATCAGCAAGCAGGCCGGCCGCTGCATGGACTGCGGCATCCCGTTCTGCCACAACGGCTGCCCGCTCGGAAACCTCATCCCCGAGTGGAACGACTACGCCTACCGCGAGGACTGGTCGGCCGCGTCCGAGCGCCTGCACGCCACGAACAACTTCCCGGAGTTCACCGGGCGGCTCTGCCCGGCCCCGTGCGAGTCGGCGTGCGTGCTCGGCATCAACCAGCCGGCCGTCACCATCAAGAACGTCGAGGTCTCCATCATCGACAAGGCGTGGGGCAACGGTGACGTCACCCCGCAGCCGCCCGAGCGGCTCTCCGGCAAGACCGTCGCCGTGATCGGCTCGGGCCCGGCGGGTCTCGCCGCCGCCCAGCAGCTGACCCGGGCCGGCCACACCGTCGCCGTGTACGAGCGCGCCGACCGCATCGGAGGGCTTCTCCGGTACGGCATCCCCGAGTTCAAGATGGAGAAGGCGCACATCAACCGCCGCATCGAGCAGATGCGCGCGGAGGGCACCAAGTTCCGCACCGAGACGGAGATCGGCCGCGACATCGACGCCGCCAAGCTCCGCCGCCGCTACGACGCGGTCGTCATCGCCGCCGGTGCCACCGTCTCGCGCGACCTGCCCGTCCCGGGCCGTGAGCTGAACGGCGTGCACTTCGCCATGGAGTACCTGCCGCTGGCCAACAAGGTGCAGGAGGGCGACCTGACGGTCTCCCCGATCACCGCCGAGGGCAAGCACGTCGTCGTCATCGGCGGCGGCGACACCGGCGCCGACTGCGTCGGCACCGCCCACCGCCAGGGCGCGCTCTCCGTCACCCAGCTGGAGATCATGCCCCGGCCGGGCGAGGACCGGAACGCCAACCAGCCCTGGCCGACCTTCCCGATGCTCTACAAGGTCACCTCCGCGCACGAGGAGGGCGGCGAGCGGGTCTACTCCGTCTCCACCACCCACTTCGAGGGCGACGAGGACGGCAACGTCCAGGCACTGCACCTGGTCGAGGTGGAGTTCAAGGACGGCAAGCCGGCGCAGAAGCCCGGCACCGAGCGGTCCATCCCCGCGCAGCTGGTCACCCTCGCCATGGGCTTCACCGGCACCGACCAGGCCAACGGTCTGGTCCAGCAGTTCGGCCTGGAGCTCGACGAGCGCGGCAACGTCGCGCGCGACGCGGACTACGCCACCAACGTCGACGGGGTCTTCGTCGCCGGTGACGCAGGCCGCGGCCAGTCCCTCATCGTGTGGGCCATCGCCGAGGGCCGCTCCGCGGCCCGCGGGGTGGACCGCTTCCTGACCGGAGCCAGCGCCCTGCCGGCCCCGATCCGCCCGACGGACCGTGCACTGACGGTCTGATCACGGCACACACAGACGTCCCGCACAACGGCGTGCGGAACTGAACGCGGCGCCTGCCCGTCCCCGACCGGACGATTCGGCAGGCGCCGTGGCGCGTCCGGGGCCGGTCCGCCGGCCCCGGCTCAGCCCGTCAGCGCGGAGTTCTTGAGCACCACCAGCAGCACCAGCACGGCGAACAGCACCACACACGCGGCGGCCTGGACCGTCGTACGGCGCTTCGCCGGGGCGTAGGCGTACGCCACGGTGACGATGCCGCCCGTCAGGAGACCGCCCAAGTGGCCCTGCCACGAGGCGAATCCGGCCGAGATCAGCATCCAGATCAGGAAGCCGGCCATGAACCGGTTGACCGCCCGCATGTCGCGGCCCAGCCGCCGGTTGATGACGTAGAACGCCGCCCCGAGCCCGAAGATCGCACCCGAGGCGCCCACCGTGCCGGTGTACGGCGCGATCAGATGGACCAGGACCGAACCGCCCAGCGCGGACAGCAGATACAGCGCGAGATAACGGGCCCGGCCGAGCTGCTCCTCCACGACCCGGCCCAGGTTCCACAGCGCGTACATGTTGAACAGGATGTGCAGCACCCCGAACGGCAGCGAACCGAGGGACGAGCCGCCCGGCGGCAGATGCAGGAAGGACCCGGTCAGCAGCCGGTACCACTCGCCGCCCACCACCCCGATCACATCGAAGCCGGGGAAGTCCCCGGCCTCGTAGACGTACTGCTCGCCGTCCGGGCCGTTCAGCCCCGCGCCGAGCATCGCGAACCGGTCGATGATCCCCGGACGGACCAACTCGCCCAGGTACGCAGCGATGTTGAGCCCGATCAGCACATACGTGACGATCGGCACCGCGGTCCGCGCAACCGACCCGCCGAACACCGTGCGCGCCTGCCGGACCGAGCGCTGCCCCTCCTTCACGCACTCCACGCAGTGGTGGCCGACGGCGGCCTCGCGCATGCAGTCGGGGCAGATGAAGCGTTCGCAGCGGGTGCAGCTCACATACGTCTCGTAGGACGGATGGCGATAACAGGTGGTGACCGCGGCCTCCACGGCAGGCTCCTTCACGGGTGGGTGGACACGAGCGGCCGGTGGGGACGGCGGCAGATCAACATAGCGAACACCGCCCGGCCGGGGCATGCCCGGGTGGCCTACGCTCAAAGGTCCCGGCACGTCGAGGATCGGAGACACCGCATGGCCGGCTCGCCCGCCGCCGCAACAGGTCCGGCCATCAGCCTCCGCAAGATCGAGGAGAGCGCGCCCGCGCTGGTCAGCCTCTACAAGAGCGCCGCGGTCTCGTTGACGAAGCACCGCATGAGCGGCGAGCGCGCCGCGGTCTATCTGGTGCTCGACTACTCCGGCTCCATGCGGGAGTACTACAAGGACGGCAGCGTCCAGGCACTGGCCGACCGGGTGCTGGGGCTCTCGGCCCATCTGGACGACGACGGCCGCGTCCCCCTCGTCCTGTTCTCCACGGAGGTCGACGCCGTCACCGACATCGCGCTGGACGACCACCGCGGCCGGGTCGACGCGATCGTGGCCGGCCTCGGGCACATGGGGAAGACCAGCTACCACCTGGCCATGGACGCCGTCATCGACCACTACCTCGACAGCGGTTCCACCGCGCCCGCGCTCGTCGTCTTCCAGACCGACGGCGGCCCGATCAGCAAGCACGCGGCGGAACGCTATCTCTGCAAGGCGGCGAAACTCCCGCTGTTCTGGCAGTTCATCGGCTTCGGCAACAAGCGGAGCAACCAGTTCGACTTCCTGCGCAAGCTCGACGAACTGGCCGTGCCCGCCAGGCGCGCCGTGGACAACGCCGGGTTCTTCCACGCCGGACCCGACCCGCGCCAGGTCCCGGACGCCGAGCTGTACGACCGGATCGTCGCCGAATTCCCGCAGTGGCTGGCCTCGGCCAGGGCCCAGGGGATCGTCAAGTGACCGCCCGGGTACTGCGCGCGGCCGGCCGTACGGCCACGCCCTGGAAGAACGGCGGGGGAGTCACCCGGGAGATCGCTGCGTACCCCGAGGGCGCGCCGATGGACGCCTTCGACTGGCGGGTCAGCCTCGCCGAGGTGACCGAGGACGGGCCGTTCTCCGCCTTCCCCGGCGTCGACCGCATTCTGACCGTGGTCGAGGGCGCCGGCATGGACCTCATGGTGGACGGTGAGCACCACATCGTCGACGAGCCGTACTGGCCGCACGACTTCCCCGGCGACTCCGAGACCGGCGGCACTCTGCTCGGCGGCCCCGTCGTCAACCTCAACGTGATGTGCCGCAGGGGGCGGACGAGCGCGGCCGTCGCGGTGGTGCGCGGCACCGTCCGGCTGTCGGCGCCCCCGGGCGGGGCGGTGCTCGCCGTCGCGCTGGAGGACGGCGCGGTGCTCGACGGCACGGAGCTCGAACTCGACCGCTACGACGCCCTGTTGACGCGGGATGCGGCAGCGGGGGTGCTCCGGACCCACGGGTGGGCGCTGCTGGTCACCCTCTCGGAAGGCTGAGCCGGACGGGCCGGAGGGCGGACGGGTCGGCGCGGGCCGGAAAATCAGGACAGAAGATGTCGGGTATCCACGGTTCCATGGACGCATGACATCGAGTTCCTGGGAAGATTTCCGGTCGGCGGAGCCTGCCTTCGCCGACACCGTCCGGGCCCGCTTCCAGCTCTACAAGCACCACGTCCTGGCGACCCTGCGCAAGGACGGATCGCCGCGCGTGACCGGTCTTGAGGTGGACTTCCGCTTCGGTGAGGTGTGGCTCGGCATGATGCCGAACTCGCGCAAGGCGCTGGACCTGATGCGCGATCCGCGGTTCGCGGTGCACGCCAACCCCGGACCGGACGCCGAGATGGCCGACGGTGACGTCCGGATCTCCGGCCGCGCGGTGGAGGTGACCGACCCCGCCGTGCTGGCCCGCTTCATCGAGGAGGTGAAGCCGCCGGAACCCTTCCACCTCTTCCGGGCGGAGCCGACCGAGGTGGTGCACACCGGGATCGAAGGCGGCGACACCATGGTCATTCAGACATGGCGCCCCGGTCACCCGCTGCGCACCTTCCGAAAGGGCAACGAGGACGGCTCACCGACCGCGACCGCCTGAGAGCCTGTCGGGCGCGGCCGGCCCGTCGGCGAGCACCCGCGCCCGGCACGCCCCAGGCGTCCCCCAGGCGTCCCGCAGCGGGCGGGCCTTCCGCAGCCACAGCGCCAGATCCAGCTCCTGCGTGTACCCCACCGCACCGTGCAGCTGCAGAGCCGTCCCGGCCGCCGCGTACCCCGCCTCGCCCGCCGCCACCTTGGCCGCCGCCACCTGTGCGCCGGCGTCCGGCGCGTCCCCGGCCAGCGCGAGCGCCGCCCCGTACAGCAGCGGACGGGCGAACTCCAGCCCGATCAGGGTGTCCGCCAGCCGGTGCTTCACCGCCTGGAACGAGCCGATGGCCACACCGAACTGGGTGCGCTGCTTCACGTACCCGACCGTGGACCGCAGCAGCGCCTCGCCCGTGCCGAGCGCCTGCGCCGCCGTCACGAACGCCGCCCACCCGGCCGCCCGTGCCGCCGCCCCGGCCACCCGGGTCCCCGACGCGAGCAGTTCCCCGCCCGGTGCGGGGCGCCACAGCCGCCGGGCCGGGTCGGACGACACGTTGAGCGCGCCGGGACCGGGCGCGAGCCGCAGCTCGTCACCGGTCACCGTGAACACCGCGTCCACCGCGTCCGCGTCCAGTGCGTACGGCCCGTGCCCGTCCGTCCGGAGCGTCGCCGACGCCGCGCCCGATGCCAGCCGGGGCAGCCACTCCTTGGCCGCCGGGCCGCCCACCTCCGCCAGCAGCACCGCCGCCGCGACCGTCTCCACCACCGGCCCCGGCACCGCGTGCCGCCCCAACTCGGTGAAGGCGACTGCGAGTTCGACCGGCAACGGGCCGACGCCCTCGTACGCCTCCGGCACCGCGAGCGCGAAGACCCCCGCTGCCGCCAGCCGGGCCCACAGGTCCCTGCCCGGTCCGTGGTCCCCGGCGGCCCAGGCCCGTACCACCGAAGGGGTGTCCGCGGCGGTCAGCATCGCGTCCAGCGAGCGGGCGAACTCCCGCTGCTCGTCGTCCAGGAGGAAACGCATCAGCGCCGTCCCTTCGGCAGGCCGAGCAGCCGCTCGGCGATGATGTCGCGCTGGATCTCGTTGGTGCCGGCGTAGATGGGGCCCGCGAGGGAGAAGACGTACCCCTCGGCCCAGTCGGACGTGGCGAGTTCCGCGTCCGGGCCCAGCAGGTCGAGCGCGGTCTCGTGCAGGGCGATGTCGTACTCGGACCAGAACACCTTGTTCAGGCTGGACTCCGCGCCGATGGCCGACCCGGCGGCGAAGCGCGAGGCGTTGGCGGCGGTGAAGAGCTGATACGCGCGCGCCCCGATCACCGCGTCCGCCACCCGGTCCCGCGTCGCCGTGTCCGACGGGTCGCCGTGGGTCCGCCAGAGCACGGCCAGCCGGTCGGCGGCGGCCAGGAAACGGCCGGGGGAGCGGAGCGTCAGCCCCCGTTCGTTGCCCGTTGTCGACATGGCGATACGCCAGCCCTGGCCGGGCTCCCCGATGACGTCCTCGTCCGGTACGAAGACCTCGTCCAGGAACAGCTCGGCGAAGGCCGGCTTCCCGTCGAGCCGCCCGATCGGCCGGACCGAGACCCCGGGCGCCGACAGGTCGAACATCAGATACGTCAGCCCGTGGTGCGGTTTCGCCGCGCCCGGATCGCTGCGGAAGATGCCGAACGCCCGGTCCGCGAAGGCGGCCCGGGACGACCAGGTCTTCTGCCCCGAGAGCAGCCAGCCGCCGTCCGTACGCACCGCCCGCGAACGCAGCGACGCCAGGTCCGAACCCGACTCCGGCTCGGACCAGGCCTGCGCCCAGATCACCTCGCCGCTCGCCATCGACGGCAGGACCCGCGCCCGCTGCTCGTCCGTGGCGTGGTCGAAGAGCGTCGGAGCGAGGAGGTTGATGCCGTTCTGCGAGACCCGGCCGGGGCCGCCCGCCGCGTAGTACTCCTCCTCGAAGATCAGCCACCGGAAGATGTCGACGCCCCGGCCGCCGTACTCGGCCGGCCAGGAGACCACCGACCAGCGGTCCGCGTACAGCCGCGCCTCCCACTCCCGGTGCGCGGCGAAGCCCTCGGCGGTCTCCAGCGACGGCAGCGGGGCCGCGGGCACATGGGCCCGCAGCCACCGGCGCGCCTCGTCCCGGAACGCCGTCTCCTGCTCCGTGCCCGACAGATCCATCAGCCGTCCGCCTTCTTCTTCATCGAGGCGATGTCCATGCCGCCCAGCGGATCCGCCGCCGTCTCCGCGTTGTGCGCGTGGGCGAGGTGGTGCAGCCCGAAGACGGAGTCCATCCCGGTGTGCATCCCCTGGAGGTCCTCGGCCTGGTTGACCGCACGCTTGGTGAGGGCCAGCCCGAGCCGGGGCATCGCGGCGATCCGGAGCGCCAACTCGTGGGTGATGTCCGCAAGTTCGTCCCGCTCAACCACCTTGTTCACCATGCCGACCTCGTACGCCCGGCGGGCGCTCATCCGGTCGCCGGTGTACAGGAACTCCTTCGCGATCCGGGGCGGCATCACCCAGGGATGGGCGAAGTACTCGACACCGGGAATGCCCATCCGCACCACCGGATCGGCGAAGAAGGCGTCCTCGCTCGCCACGATCAGGTCGCAGATCCAGGCGAGCATCAGCCCGCCGGCCACGCAGGCGCCCTGCACGGAGGCGACGACCGGCTTCGGCAGCTCGCGCCACCGCCTGCACATGCCCAGATAGACCTCCGACTCGCGGGCGAAGCGGCTCTCCGCGCCGGCCTTGTCGGAGTGGTCCCACCACAGGCCCGCCCGGCGCTCGAAGGGCAGATGCGCGTCGCGCTCGGGCGTGCCGATGTCATGGCCCGCCGAGAAGTGCTCCCCGGCGCCGGCCAGCACGGCCACCTTGACCTCGGAGTCCTCGGCGGCCCGGTAGAACGCGTCGTCCAGGGCGTAGGTCATGGCCGAGTTCTGGGCGTTGCGGTAGCGCGGGCGGTTCAGCGTGAGGTACGCGACCGGGCCGCGGCGCTCGTACAGCACCGGGCCGTCCTGGCCGGCGGCGGAGGGGTCGTGGGCAGAGGGCATCGGCTCATCCTTCCCTAACAAGTGTTTGGTAGGTTAACGTACGGGCACGAGCACCGTCGAGGACCCGCGGGCCGGGACCGAGGAGGTACGGGCGTGAGCGCACCGCAGTACGTATCCGGGCACGGGCTGCTGGCCGGCCGCACCGCCGTCGTCACCGCGGCAGCGGGCGCCGGCATCGGCGGCGCCACCGCCCGCAGATTCCTGGAGGAGGGCGCCCGCATCGTCATCGGCGACGCGCACGCCCGCCGGCTGAAGGAGACCGAGCAGGCGTTCGCCGAGGAGTTCGGCGCGGACCGGGTCGCCGCACTGCCCTGCGACGTCACCGACGAGACCCAGGTCCGGGCCCTGTTCGAACTCGCCGAACGGACCCACGGCGGCCTCGACATCGTCGTCAACAACGCCGGCCTCGGCGGCACCGCCGAACTCACCGAGATGACCGACGAGCAGTGGACCAAGGTCCTCGACGTCACCCTGAACGGCACCTTCCGCTGTACCCGGGCCGCCCTGCGCTCCCTCAGGGCGGCGGGCCGCGGCGGCATCGTCGTCAACAACGCCTCCGTCGTCGGCTGGCGCGCCCAGAGCGGCCAGGCGCACTACGCCGCCGCGAAGGCCGGCGTCATGGCGCTCACCCGGTGCGCCGCGATCGAGGCCGCCGAGTACGGCGTACGCGTCAACGCCGTCGCGCCCAGCCTCGCCATGCACCCGCACCTGGTGAAGGTCACCTCCGCCGAACTCCTGGACGAACTGACCGCGAAGGAGGCCTTCGGCCGGTACGCCGAGCCGTGGGAGGTCGCCAACGTCATCGTCTTCCTCGCCAGCGACTACTCCTCGTACCTGACCGGCGAGGTCGTCTCCGTCAGCAGTCAGCGGGCCTGACCGTGCGACGGCACGGGACACCCCCGGCAGTGGCCGTCGGGCGGAGAATGGCCGGGTGCCTACCAAGAAGAAGCCCCAGGTGACCCCCTCGCCCGAGCGGCGCCGCGAACTGCTCGCCACCGCCGCCGAGGTCTTCGCCGCCCAGGGATACAACGCCACCACCGTCCGCAAGATCGCGGACGCGGCCGGGATGCTCGCGGGCAGCCTCTACTACCACTTCGATTCCAAGGAATCGATGCTCGACGAGATCCTCTCGACCTTCCTCACCGAACTCTGGGAGGGGTACGACACGGTCCTCGCCGCCGGGCTGGCCCCCAGGCGGACCATCGAGGCGCTCGTCACCGAGTCCTTCCGGGAGATCGACCGGCACCGCGCCGCCGTCGCCATCTACCAGAAGGAGGCCAGGCATCTGGCCGACCAGCCGCGCTTCCAGTACCTCGCCGACTCCCAGCAGAAGTTCGAGAAGGCCTGGCTCGGCACGCTGGAACGCGGCGTCGCCGACCACAGCTTCCGCGCCGACCTGGACATCCGCCTGACCTACCGCTTCGTCCGCGACACGGTCTGGGTCGCGGCGTCCTGGTACCGGCCGGGCGGACTGCACAGCCCCGAGGAGATCGCCCGCCAGTACCTCTCGATGGTCCTGGACGGCATCGCCCTCGACACCTGACCCCACCCGCGCTCACCAAGGAGCAGCAGTCATGGCCGAGGCATACATAGTCGAAGCGGTACGCACCCCGGTCGGCCGGCGCGGGGGCGGCCTCGGCGCCGTCCACCCCGCCGACCTCGGCGCCCACGTCCTCAAGGCCCTCGTCGAACGGAGCGGGATCGATCCGGCGGCCGTCGAGGACGTGGTCTTCGGCTGCCTCGACACCGTCGGACCGCAGGCCGGCGACATCGCCCGCACCTGCTGGCTGGCGGCCGGACTGCCCGAGGAGGTTCCCGGCGTGACCGTCGACCGCCAGTGCGGCTCCTCCCAGCAGGCCCTGCACTTCGCCGCCCAGGGCGTCCTCTCCGGCACCCAGGACCTGGTGGTCGCGGGCGGCGCCCAGTCCATGACGCAGATCCCCATCGCCTTCGCCTCCCGCCAGGCCGCCGAACCCCTCGGGCTGACCGAGGGCCCGTACGCGGGCAGCGAGGGCTGGCGCGCCCGGTACGGCGACGCCCCGGTCAACCAGTTCCACGGGGCCCAGCTGATCGCCGAGAAGTGGGACATCAGCCGCCGGGACATGGAGGAGTTCGCGCTCCGCTCCCACCGGCGCGCGATCCGCGCCATCGACGAGGGCCGCTTCGCCCGCGAGACCGTCGCCCTCGCGGGTGTCACCACCGACGAGGGGCCGCGCCGCGACACCACCCTGGAGAAGATGGCGGGGCTGAAGCCGGTCCTGGACGGCGGCACCATCACCGCCGCTTGCTCCTCGCAGATCTCCGACGGCGCCGCCGCCCTGCTCATCGCCTCCGAACGCGCCGTCGCCGAGCACGGCCTCACCCCGCGCGCCCGCGTCCACCACCTCTCGGTGCGCGGCGAGGACCCGATCCGCATGCTGTCGGCACCGATCCCGGCCACCGCGTACGCGCTCAAGAAGGCCTCGATGACCCTCGACGACATGGACCTGGTCGAGATCAACGAGGCATTCGCACCCGTCGTCCTGGCCTGGCTGAAGGAGACCGGGGCCGACCCCGACCGGGTCAACGTCAACGGCGGCGGGATCGCCCTCGGTCACCCGCTCGGCGCAACCGGCGCGAAATTGATGACGACCCTGCTGCACGAACTGGAGCGCACCGGCGGCCGCTACGGCCTCCAGGTCATGTGCGAGGGCGGCGGCCAGGCGAACGTCACGATCATCGAACGGCTCTGACCGCGGACCCGGTCCGGACCCGGCCGCCGGGCCGCCGCGACACCGGTCGCGCCAAGGATTCCGGCGGCTTTCGGGGCCCCGCCCGGCCAGTTCCCGCAAGGGCCGGACCCGAATCCGCCGACCGGCCGCGCGGCGTGTTCCCACCGCTCGCCGACGGAACGTGCTACGGTTGTCGAGTTGCAGTTTTGGTACCCATGAACTTTATGTGCGCCTGACGGGAATGCTTCCTCAGGCGCATTATTGTTTTCCGGCTTTCTCCGGATGGGGCTCAATGCGGCGACTTGAAATTCGTAAAGTGCGGATTTCCGGCACTGCACCTCTTTTAGGAGAATGACATGGCTACTGGAACCGTGAAGTGGTTCAACTCGGAAAAGGGCTTCGGCTTCATCGAGCAGGACGGCGGCGGCGCCGACGTCTTCGCCCACTACTCCAACATCGCCACCTCGGGCTTCCGTGAGCTCCAGGAGGGCCAGAAGGTCTCCTTCGACGTCACGCAGGGCCAGAAGGGCCCGCAGGCGGAGAACATCGTCCCGGCCTAATCGCCGGACGCGTACCTCGCAACCGGGGCCCGCACCGTGAAGGTGCGGGTCCCGGTTTGTGCTGTCCCCGGGACATGCCGGAAACAGGCGCGCCCGCCCACGGCGCCCTCCGGCAGCCCCATGCAGTTCCCCGCAGTCCCACGCAGTTCTCAGGAATCCCCAGGACTCCTCAGGAATCCCCCAGGAGGGCAATTCCGTATGACCCGCTCCGAACGCCAGGACCGACCCGCCCGCAACCGCCCGTCGAGGGGGCGCGGCACGGCCCCGGCAAAGGCAACCGCTAAGGGTTCCGGCAAGGGATCCGGCAAGGCGTCGCCCCGTCGCAGGGCCACGCCGCCGCAGGGTGAATTCGCCCTGCCCGAAACCATGACCCCCGCACTGCCCGCCGTAGCGGCGTTCGCCGAGCTGGACATGCCCGCAGCCCTGCTGAAGACCCTTGCCGCGCAGGGCGTGACCGACCCGTTCCCGATCCAGGGCGCCACCCTGCCGAACTCGCTCGCCGGCCGGGACATCCTCGGCCGCGGCCGCACCGGCTCCGGCAAGACCCTCGCGTTCGGCCTCGCCCTGCTGGCCCGCACCGCCGGCCGGCGCGCCGAGCCGAAGGCCCCGCTCGCACTCGTCCTGGTCCCGACCCGCGAACTGGCCCAGCAGGTCACCGACGCGCTGACGCCGTACGCGACGTCCGTGAACCTGCGCCTGGCCACCGTCGTCGGCGGCATGTCGATCACCAAGCAGTCCGGCACGCTGCGCCGGGGCGCCGAGGTGCTCGTCGCCACGCCGGGACGGCTGAAGGACCTCATCGAGCGCGGCGACTGCCGTCTCGACCAGGTCGCCATCACCGTCCTCGACGAGGCCGACCAGATGGCCGACATGGGCTTCATGCCGCAGGTCGTCGCCCTGCTCAAGCAGGTCGAGCCGGACGGCCAGCGGATGCTGTTCTCCGCGACGCTCGACAAGAACATCGACCGGCTGGTCAAGATGTTCCTGACCGACCCGGTCGTGCACTCCGTCGACCCGTCCGCCGGCGCCGTCACCACCATGGAGCACCACGTGCTCCATGTGATCGACGAGACCGACAAGAAGGCCGTCGCCACGAAGATCGCCGCCCGTGAGGGCCGGGTGATCATGTTCGTGGACACCAAGCGCGCCGCCGACCGGTTCGCCAAGCGGCTGCTCGCCAGCGGTGTACGGGCCGCCGCCCTGCACGGCGGGCGCTCGCAGCCGCAGCGCAACCGGACCCTGGACCAGTTCAAGAACGGCCAGGTCACCGCACTCGTCGCGACCAACGTGGCGGCCCGCGGCATTCACGTCGACGACCTGGACCTGGTCGTCAACGTGGACCCGCCGACCGACCACAAGGACTACCTCCACCGGGGCGGGCGCACCGCGCGCGCCGGTGAGTCCGGCAGCGTCGTCACGCTGGTGCTGCCCGAGGAGAAGCGGGACATGACCCGGCTGATGGCCGACGCGGGCATCGCCCCGCAGACCACCCGGATCAAGTCCAGCGACGAGGAGCTCACCCGGATCACCGGGGCCCGCGAGCCGTCGGGCATCGCGATCGTCATCGAGGTCCCGCAGCCGACCCCGCCGAAGCAGCGCACGCGCTCGGGCGGGACCTCGGCGGGCGGCACCGGCTTCCGCTCGGGCAGCCGGGGCCGCGGCCGGCGCGGTGGTGCCGGACAGGGCGGCGGCGAGACCCGCTCCACGGGCGGCGCCTCCCGCACCGCCGGCACGGGCGGCTCCGCGCGCGGTACCGGCTCGGGCGGTGGCCGTGGCAACGGCGAGCCGCGCGGCGCGGGTGCCGGGCGCTCCGGTGCCGGCCGCGGCGGCGCGACGGCGGGACGTGGCCGCAGGGCCGCGTAGCCGTACGTACGCAACGACACACGGCGAGGGGCGCCCGGAGGGATCCGGGCGCCCCTCGCCGCGTCCGCCGGCCGCCTACACGTCCGCGCCCTCCGCGCGGATCACCGTGCCCAGTGCCTCGTGGGCCTCGGCCATCACCCGTTCCACCAACTCCGCGCAGCTGGGCAGGTCCTCGATCAGGCCGGCCACCTGGCCCGAGGCCATCACCCCCAGGTCCGTCCGGCCGTCCACCATGGACGCCTTCAGGAGCATCGGGGTGTTGGCCGCCAGCAGGACCTGGCTCCACGACAGGTCCTTGCCGTGTTTCATCGCCAGGCCGTCGCGCACCATCCGGGACCAGCTGGTCCCGGAGATCCGCCGGAAGCCCGCCGCCCGGCGCACCGCCTGGGCCAGTGCCCGGACCCGGCCCGCGTTCTCCAGCGCCGCGACCATCTCCGTACGCAGCATCCGGTGCGGCAGCCCGTCCACCGCCCTGGTGACCGTGATGTCCTTGACGCCCGCCGCCAGATACCGGGCCTTCACCGCGTCCGGCACGGTCGAGTCCGACGTCAGCAGGAACCGCGTGCCCATCGCGATGCCCGCCGCCCCGTACGCCAGCGCCGCCACCAGGCCCCGGCCGTCGCGGAAGCCGCCCGCCGCGATCACCGGGATGTCCACCGCGTCGGCCACCTGGGGCAGCAGTACCGTGGTCGCCACCTCACCGGTGTGCCCGCCGCCCTCGCCGCCCTGCACGATCACCGCGTCCGCGCCCCACGCCGCGACCTTCTCGGCATGGCGTCTGGCACCGACCGACGGGATCACGACCACCCCCGCGTCCTTCAGCTCGGCGATCAGCTCCTTCGAGGGGGCCAGTGCGAAGGACGCCACTTTCACGCCCTCGTCGACGATGATCCGTACCCGCTCGCGCGCGTCGCCCGCGTCGGCCCGCAGATTGACGCCGAACGGCTCGTCCGTACGGGACTTCACCTCCCGCACCGCCGCCCGCAGTTGCTCGGTGGTCATCGTCGCGGAGGCCAGGATGCCCAGTGCGCCGGCCCGGGCCGTGGCGGTGACCAGGCGGGGGCCGGCGACCCAGCCCATGCCGGTCTGCACGACGGGGTGGCGGACGCCGACGAGCTCCGTGAGCGCCGTCCGCATCAGACCCCGACCTCGCGGTTGCGGGTGCCCTGCGGGTCGATGGCCTCACGGATCAGGGCCAGCTCCGCGGCGGTCGGTTCCCGGGTGAACGGGACGTCGTCCGCGATCGTGAGCGCGAAACCGGTGGCCTCGCGGACCTGGTCGACGGTGACGCCCGGGTGCACCGAGGCCAGCCGCATGGAGCGGTCCGGGGTCGCGAAGTCGAAGACGCCGAGATCGCTCACCACGCGCGGGATGCGGTGGTAGCGGGTGGCCGACGGACCGGCCGCCGCCGCGCTGTCGTGGCCGACCCCGCAGATCATGTCGACGCGCTCGACGAAGACCCGGGTGGAGTGCCGGGGGATCCAGTAACTGACCGGGTTGTTCAGGGTGTTGACCGGGGCGCCGCGCACGCCGAGCAGCTGGCGGGAGGGCTGTTCCCAGTCGCCGATGCAGGAGATGTTCTGGTTGCCGAACCGGTCGATCTGGCTCGCCCCCATCATCACGTGGCGCCTGCCGCCGGTGACCATGGTGAGGTGTCGGCGGTAGGGCAGCCAGCCCTCCGTCTCTCCGTCCGGGGCGACGAGCAGCGCCTCGCCGTCGGTGAGCAGCAGATCGGGCGAGAAGGTGCGCCGGGCGAGCCGGGCGCCGACGGACGGGACGAGGCCCATCGGGCTGGCGAGCACCTCGCCGTTGTCGCGCCAGGCGTCGGCGCAGGCGATCACGCAGTACTCGGCCCGGGTGACGGCCGCCGGGTTCGCGGTCGCGTTCCTTGTGGTCATTTCTGCTCCTCGTGCCAGGTCCGGACGGCCGACTGGTAGCCCTTCTCGTCGCCCCCGGCGGGCAGGAAGCGCTCGCTGAAGGCCGCCCAGGCCCCGGGGTCGGCGGCGGCGGTCGCGTACGCCTTCTGGAACGCCTCGTCGCGCGGGTGGTCGGGCACGCAGGAGGTGAAGTGCGCGCCGTTCGGGGTCTCGACGACGCCGGTGACGGAGTGCCGCCCGACGAGGAGGGTCTGCGGGGCGGCGTTCCCGGTGAGTTCGGCCGTCTCCACGAGGCGTTCGCAGGACACGTACGCGGTGTCCGCGGCCTCGCAGAACAGGTCGTCGAAGTACGGGTCGGGGCCGAGGTACTGGCCGTTGCCGAACCGGTCGGCGCGGTTCAGGTGGACCAGCGCGGCGTCCATCCGCAGCGCGGGCATCGCGACGAACTCCTCGCCGTCCTCGTACGGCGAGGTCACCGTGCGCAGGCCCGGGTTGACCCGCATCACGCCGGAGCCGAGGCCGGCCCGCACGGGGAGGAACGGCAGCCGGTTCGCGGCGGCGTGCAGCCCCCACATGAACATGGCCTCGTCGATCTCCATCAGTTCGAACGCGCCGCGCTGGCGGGCCGCCCTGAAGTGGGGTTCGAGCGGGATCGAGTCGAGCGTGACGAAGGCCGCGACCAGTTTCCGGATCCGGCCGGCCGCGGCGAGCAGCCCCACGTCGGGGCCGCCGTACGAGATCACGGTGAGGTCGGTGACCTCGGAGCGGAGCAGCGCCCGCACCAGCGCCATGGGTTTGCGGCGCGAGCCCCAGCCGCCGATGCCGATCGTCATCCCGCTGCTGAGCCGGGAGACGACGTCGTCGGCCGTCATGGTCTTGTCGGTCATGGTCATGCCTCCTTGCCGAAGGTCTCGCGTACGCGGTCGGCGACCCCGCTGAGGTTGGCCTCGAAGGTGAAGCCCTGCTCGAAGCGGTAGCTGCGGCGTACGTCCACCGGGTCGATGCCGTTGATGGCGGCCTTGGCCAGCCGGATCAGATACCCGTCCTTGCGGGCGATCTCGCCCGCCAGCTCAAGGGCCGCACCGAGGAGTTCCTCGCGCGGTACGACCTTCCAGACGGAGCCGTGGGCGTGCAGTTCGGCGGCGGTGGCGGTGCGCGAGGTGTAGTAGAGCGCCCGCATCAGATGCTGGGGCACCAGCCGGGCCAGATGGGTCGCGGCGCCGAGCGCGCCCCGGTCCAGCTCGGGCAGGCCGAACGTGGCGTCGTCGCTCGCCACGATCGCGTCCGCGTTGCCGACCAGGCCGATGCCGCCGCCGAGACAGAAGCCGTTCACCGCGGCGACGACCGGGACCTCGCACTCGTAGACGGCGGCGAACGCCTCGTAGCAGCCGCGGTTGGCGCCGATCAGGGCCTCGTGCCCGGTGTCGCGCTGCATCTCCTTGATGTCGACGCCCGCGTTGAACCCGCGTCCGGTGGCGGCCAGCACGACGCAGCGGACCTCGGGATCGCGGCCCGCCGCGCGCAGCGCGTCGGCGAGGTCGTACCAGCCGCGCACGGGGAGCGCGTTGACGGGCGGGTGGTCGACGGTGACGAGCCGGATGCCCTTGCCGGGGCTTGTGGTGGAGACACCCATGAGCGAATCAGCTACCTTTCCACCAAACATTTGTTAGGTGTGGAAGGTAGCAGCCTGCCCCCGCATCGCCAATAAGGGGACGAGTAGGGAGACGAGTGATGACTGGTCTGTGCGACGGCCGCGTGGTGGTCGTGACGGGTGCGGGGCGCGGGCTCGGCCGGGCCCACGCGCTCGCCTTCGCCGCCGAGGGCGCGAAGGTGGTCGTCAACGATCTGGGGGTCGGCCCAGGCGGCGACGGCGGCTCCCTCGGCCCGGCGCAGCTGGTGGTCGACGAGATCGTGGCGGCGGGCGGCGAGGCGGTCGCCCACGGGGGCGACATCGCCACGACCGAGGGGGCCGCCTCGCTGGTCGCGGCCGCGCTGGAGGGCTTCGGGCGGCTGGACACCCTGGTCAACAACGCCGGGTTCCTGCGCGACCGGATGCTGGTGAATCTGGACGAGGACGACTGGGACGCCGTGATGCGGGTCCATCTCAAGGGCCACTTCCTGCCGTTGCGGCATGCGGTGGCGCACTGGCGGGCCGAGGCGAAGGCGGGCCGCGCACCGGTCGCCCGGGTGATCAACACCAGCTCCGGCGCGGGGCTGCTCGGCAGCGTCGGCCAGGGCAACTACTCCGCCGCGAAGGCCGGGATCGTCGGCCTGACACTGGTCGCCGCGGAGGAGACGGGCCGCTACGGGGTCCAGGTCAACGCGATCGCCCCGGCGGCCCGGACCCGGATGACCGAGCAGACGTTCGCGCAGACGATGGCGGCGCCGGGGGAGGGCGGGTTCGACGCGATGGCCCCGGAGAACGTCTCCCCGCTGGTGGTGTGGCTCGGCTCGGCCGCGAGCGACGGGGTGACCGGGCGGGTCTTCGAGGTGGAGGCCGGACGGATCACGGTCATGGAGGGCTGGCGGCCCGGCCCCACCGCGGACCGGGGTGCGCGGTGGGCGCCGGGGGAGGCGGGGGAGGCGGTGCGGAAGCTGCTCGCCCGGGCGGAGCCGGCGCAGCCGGTGTACGGGGCGCGGTAGCGGTACGCCGAGTGGGGGCGCACCCCGCGACGGGCCCGCCCTCGGTCGTCGGCCCGGCCGGTGTCACTCCGCGCCCGGGGCCGGGAGGTGGCGCCGCACCTTGTTGCTGGGGTCGGCTGCCAACTGGCCGGTCCTGCGGCTCATTTCCCGCGGTCCAGGATGTGTGTCTGTCACCGCTCCGCCCCGAAGGTTACGTGGCCGGTGGCACCGCCGGACGGGCCGTACGGCAGCGGAGCCGGGGCCACCGGGCCGCCCTCGAAGGCGTACGGGACGCCGGGGTCCGCGGGGGTGCCCGGCCGGTCCTGGGCGCGCCGCCGGTCCTTGGCGCAGCGGTGGCGGCCCGGTTCAGGTGCTGCAGTCCAGCACGGTGCGGCACAGACCGCACCGGGCCCGCACCCGGCCCCGTACCGGAACGCGGATGCGCTGGTGGCAGACCGGGCACGCGAAGGAGACCCGCAGCCCGTCCGGGCCGCCCTCGAAGGCGTACGGGACGCCGGGGTCCGCGGGGGTGCCCGGCCGGTCCTGGGCGCGCCGCCGGTCCTTGGCGTAGCGGCGACGGCCCGCCCAGCCCGCCGCGGTGAGCGGCGGCTGCCGGGTGTCCTGGAGGGCCTGTGCGCGCCCCTCGGTGTAGGCCTCGTACGCCTGTGGGCTGGTGAACCACGGTGACGGGTCCTCGTCGAAGACGAACGCCCGCTTGGCGAGGACGTACCCGAACTCCTCCGGGGTGAGGTAGCCGAGCTTCTGGCTGGAGACCCGGTCCTCGCGGAAGGCGTCGAGCAGCAGCCACCCCGCGCCCAGGTACGTGGTCACGGTGTCGGTGAGGATCTCGTTGTCCCGCGTGCCGGGGAACTCCAGGCCGAGGCGGTGCAGCAGCACATGCGTGACCTCGTGCGAGAGCGCGGCGCCGATGTCCCTGCGGTGGGTGCGGAAGCGGTCGTTCAGCTCGACGAAGTACTCGGGGCCGGCGGTCAGTTCGACCCCGGCGGCGTGCTCCATCGCGCGGAAGCCGACGATCATGCGGGCGTCCGGCAGATGGAGATGCCGGACCACCGCCCGGGCCACCCGCTGGCTGCCGAGATACAGATCGTCCTGGTCGCCGAAGGCGGCGTCGACGGGCGCGAGGCTCGTGGCGTAGCCACGGACACCGTCGTACGACAGCCGCCGGTACAGCGCGGTGATCGCGGACCGGACCGTTTCGAGGTGCGGGAAACCGTGGACCACCGGGCTGCCGGTGCTCCGGCTGCTGTCCGCCACGTGCCACCCCTGTCCGCGAGGTCCGACCGGCTTTCACTGTAGCCGCAGGGCTTCAGATGATCTTGGCCGGAAAGTGATCCTTGTGGGGGTCGTGATCATTTCCCGATAATCCGAACCACGCCTTTGTCGGGAGCATGACTATCGGTGCGGTGCCTGCCGCCCGCGGTCGGCACCCGGCCCGGGCGGCAGGCACTCCCCACAAGTACCCCCCACAAGCACCCCCCACGAAAGAAGGCAGTCTCTTGAAGCAGCTTCTGCGTGCCGTGAAGAGATGTTCCGTCATAGCCGCCGTGGTTCTCGCGGCCGTCAGCCTCCAGCCCGCCGGAGCCTCCGCGGCTCCCCAGCCGGTCGTCGGCGGAACCCGCGCCGCCCAGGGTGAATTCCCGTTCATGGTCCGGCTGTCGATGGGCTGCGGCGGCGCCCTCTACGCCAAGGACATCGTCCTCACCGCCGCGCACTGCGTGGACGGCTCGGGCAACAACACCTCCATCACCGCCACCGCGGGCGTCGTCGACCTGCAGTCCTCCAGCGCCGTCAAGGTCAAGTCCACCAAGGTCCTCCAGGCCCCCGGCTACAACGGCGCGGGCAAGGACTGGGCACTCATCAAGCTCGCCAAGCCCATCGACCTGCCGACCCTGAAGATCGCCACCACCACCGCGTACAACAACGGCGACTTCACCATCGCCGGCTGGGGCGCGGCCACCGAGGGCGGCGCCCAGCAGCGCTACCTGCTCAAGGCCTCCGTGCCGTTCGTCTCCGACGCCGACTGCGAGGCCGCGTACGGCAGCGACCTCGTCCCCGGTGACGAGATCTGCGCCGGGCTGATCGACACCGGCGGCGTCGACACCTGCCAGGGCGACTCCGGCGGCCCCATGTTCCGCAAGGACAACGCCGGAGCCTGGATCCAGGTCGGCATCGTCAGCTGGGGCCAGGGCTGCGCCGAACCCGGCTACCCCGGCGTGTACAGCGAGGTCTCGACCTTCGCCGCCAACATCGCGTCCGCGGCAGCCACTCTCTGACCCCGGCCCCGGCCCCGGCCGGTCGCCGAGTCACACCTGAGCATCCCCGGGGGTGTCCGTCCTGACGGGCACCCCCGGGCCCAGCTCCGCGTACGGCGCGCCCGCGCCCTCCAGCTCCAGCACCCACACCTCGTTGACGCCCTCCCGCAGCACCGGCCCCGGCACATACAGCGTCCGCTGCGCGCCCAGCGACCAGTAGCGCCCCAGGCAGAAGCCGTTCACCCAGACGAACCCCCGCGTCCAGTCGGGAAGTTCGAGCCCGGCATGCCCGGTGCCGGCCGCCCCGGAGACCTCGAACGTCCCCCGGAACAGCCCGGTGGAACCGGCCGCCCCGGCGCCGGCGAACGCCACCCCGGCGCCGGCGAACGCCACCCCGGCCAGCGCGTCCGGCTTCTCGAACGCCTCCAGCCGCAGCGCCCGCGCCCGCACCCCGTGCAGATACTGCCGCTCGTGGCGCACCCCGCCGGAGATCCCCTTGGGCTCACCGAGCCGCGGCCCGTAATTGACCCGGCCCAGCGACTCCACCCACAGCTCGACCTCCGCGGGCCCGGCCACCGGCTCGTCCAGGGCGCTGTTCTCCTCGGTGAGCACCCCCTCCCGGACCCCGTCCACGTACACCACGGCCCGGTCCCGCAGCCCCGTCACGTCCAGGGCGTACGGCTTGCGCGGACCGGGAACGGACACCTGGTAGCGCACCAGACCCCGGTCGACACCCAGCTCCTCGAAGGTCGGCGGCACCCCGGACGGCGCCGCCTCCTCGTCGCCCAGCGCGTCCAGCACGGCACCCAGCGGCGCCCAGTCGGTCAGCTCGGCCCGCACCGGAGCCGCCAGCCCGACCGGCTCCGGCGGAAGCTCCGGGAGCGGCCCGTCCGCGTACTCGGCGAGCACCTCGCGGAACAGCCGGAACTTCTCCGTGGGGCGGCCGTACTCGTCGATCGGCGCGTCGTAGTCGTACGACGTCACCGTCGGCAGGAAGTCCTGGTCCTGGATCGGGCCGGACCGGTTCGCCCCCGCCCACCCGGCGAAGTTCGTCCCCCCGTGCGCCATGTAGATGTTCACCGACGCCCCGCACTCCAGGATCTCCCGCAACGCCTCGGTGGCCTGCGCCGGCTTCCGGACGATCGGCTCGGCACCCCAGTGCTCGAACCACCCGCACCAGAACTCCATGCACATCAGCGGCCCCTTCGGCTGATGGCGGCGCAGCACCTCGAACGCCTCCCGGGCACCCGACCCGAAGTTCGCCGTGGCCAGCACCCCCGGCACCGAGCCGCCGGTGAGCATGTGGTCCTCCGGCCCGTCGGAGGTGAACAGCGGCACGGTCACCCCGCGCTCGCGCAGCATCCCCGCCACCCGCCGCAGATAGACCTGATCGGAGCCGTAGCTGCCGTACTCGTTCTCCGCCTGGACCATGATCACCGGTCCGCCGCGCCCGATCTGCCGCTGCACCACCTGCGGCAGCAGCGCACCGAACCACCGCTCCACGGCGCCCAGGTACTCCTCGTCACGCGACCGCACCCGCCGGCCGAACCGCCCCGTCACCCAGACCGGCAGACCGCCGTTCTCCCACTCGGCGCAGATGTACGGACCCGGCCGGACGATCGCCCACAGCCCGGCCCGCTGCGCCGCGTCCAGGAACCGGCCGAGCGCCGCCACGTCCCGGAACCGGCCGGGCTGCGGCTCGTGCAGATTCCACGGCACATACGTCTCGACGCAGTTGAGCCCCATGGCGCGCAGCATCGACAGCCGGTGATCCCACTGCGCCTCGTGCACCCGGAAGTAGTGCAGCGCCCCCGACAGCAGCCGTACGGGCTTCCCGTCGATCCGGAAGTGGTCGTCCCCCACGGTGAAGTCAGCCATCGTGCTCGTACTCTCCTGTGCGTGCGGCCCCCGGAACCGCACGGCCCGGGCCCGTACGACAGCACGCACCACGGAGCGGGCGAACCCGGGAGGAATGTTGCCACCAGCTTCGCCCCCTGGCGTCCGGCCGGTCCATGGACAAAGATCACTGCTGTTTGGACACAATTGTTCGGACCAATTGTTCGGACCAGCTGTCCGGACCTGCGTGAGAAGTGTCCGTACCCATGTGAGAAAGGGGAGGAAGGAAGGCCGATGTACCACACCTGGATGCGTTTCTTCACTCCCAGCCCGCTCCACCACCGGCTGGGCCTGGTCTGCCTGGGCGTGGGGCTCCAGCACGGCGCGCTGCCGACCGTCGGCCCCCGCACCCTGGACCACCACGTGGCCGTCGTCATCAACTCCGGCAGCGGCTGGTTCACCGCACCGGACGGCCGCCGGGTGCCCGTCACCGCCCCCAGCCTGATCTGGCTGACCCCCGGCACCCCGCACCACTACGGTGCCGATCCGGGCACCGGCTGGGACGAGAGCTTCGTCGACTTCACCGGCCCCGCCACCGCCACCTACACCGAACTGGGCTACATCGAGCCCGACCGCCCGCTCGTCCCGCTCGCCGACACGGCGGGCCCCCGCGCCGCGATCGGCCGGATCGTACGCGCGGCACGGCGCGGCAACCCGCTGCTGGAGGTCGAGACCGGCGCCGCCGTCCACGAACTCCTCGTCGCCCTGCGCCGGGCCCGCGCCGATGTCAGCCCCGACGGCGACCCCGTGCTCCAGGCCCTGGCCCGCGACGCCTTCCAGCCATTGTCCGTCGCCGAACACGCGGCCCGGCACGGCATGACCCCCGCCGAACTGCGCACGGCGGTACGCCGGGGTGCCGGATGCAGTCCCAAGGACTACCTCCTCGGCATCCGGCTCGGCCGCGCCAAGGAGCTCCTCGCCGCCACCGACCTGCCGGTCGCCGCCGTCGCCCGGCGCGTCGGCTACGACGATCCGGCGTACTTCTCCCGCCTCTTCGCCCGCCGGGTCGGCACCGCCCCGGTCCGCTTCCGCGAGCAGCAGGGCCGCAACGTGCCCGGAGGCTGGAGCGACCAGGTTCCGGACCCGGAGCACCCACCGACGATCACTCCACTGGGCCCGGCCGTCTAAGCTCGCTGACCATGACCACCAGGGACATCGACGAGTCCGTGAGCGCGGAACTGAACCGGCTGCGCGAGAGCATCGACAACATTGACGCCGCTGTTGTCCACATGCTCGCCGAGCGCTTCAAGTGCACCCAGCAGGTCGGCCACCTCAAGGCCGCCCATCACCTCCCGCCGGCCGACCCGGCCCGCGAAGGCAGGCAGATCGAACGGCTGCGGCAGCTGGCCGAGAGCGCGCACCTGGATCCGGCCTTCGCCGAGAAGCTGCTGAACTTCATCGTGGCGGAGGTCATCCGCCACCACGAGCGGATCGCGGAGGAGTCGGCGACGAACGGGCAGGCGTGAGCACCGGGGCCCGAGGACCCACCGGCCGGCGCGCCCCGCGCCACGACCGCACCGCCCAGGCACTCAGCAGCAGCCCGAGCCCCGTGGCCAGCACGACGAGCCCGGCCCCCGCCGACTCGTTGACATGATCACCGTTGCCCTGGGGTTCGGGCAGACCGGCGGCCGCCCAGCCGGGGAGGAACAGCAGCCCCACCCCCACCAGGGCCGGCACCGCCCAGCCGAACCGGTCACGGCGCGAGCACCGGGCCGACACCACGGCGCCCACGGTCAGCAGCACCGCATACCCGAACGCCGGCAGCACCGTGTACGTCAGCCACTCGGCCAGCAACGGCCGCCAGAACCACTGCGATTCAGGTCTCGGCCCGTCGAAGTAGTACAGGGTCCGAGGCTGCGGCTCACCCAGGAAGTCCCGGAGAGTGCCGGGCACCAGACCGCCCAGCAGCCCTCCGGCGAACACGAGCCCCGCGAACCGCGCCACCGCCCCGCCGCCCGCCCGCCACCGGTCCGCCGGAACGATCCGGAGCACCACCACGGCACACCAGCCGGCCAGCAGCCCCAGGAACACCCCCTTGACCGCCCCGTAGCCGACCGGGGTCCAGGCGTTCCACGCGTAGTTCTGCGTGTGCGCGGCCCGCCAGCTCCCCGCGAGACACCAGACGACCGCACCCGCCGCCACACCCCACGGCGCGACCCCCACGACCCACCGCCGCTCACCACCCATAGCCCCGGCATCCCGCCCGGCCACCCCCTGCACCGCTTCGGACACCGTCCGCCCCATCCGCTCGACACTTCCGCCCGGCACCAGACAGCAGCGCCCGTCGCAACGCGGGACGCGACGGCCGCCCGCACGGTTGCACGATCCGGCCCGGCTACGCCCCGGCCACCGGAACACCCGGCGGACCGGGGACGACGAGGACGAGCACCACCGTCACGTTGTCGTGCCCGCCCGCCTCCAGGGCGTACCCCACCAGCGACCGCGCCTCCTCCGGAACCCCACCACCGGCCGGACGACGGCCGAGCACATCCCGCAGCGCGGCCGCGCCGGGCAGATAACGCCACAGCCCGTCGGTGCACAGCAGCAGCCGGCCGGGCACCGAGGGCCGGTAGCTCCGCACACGCGGCGCCGGATCACCGGCATCGGCCCCCAACCACGCGGAGAGCGCCTCGTGCTCACCCGTGTCGTCCTCGGTCAGCGCCCTCCCCGGCCCCTCCTCGGGCAGCCAGTAGGCACGGCTGTCACCGATCCAGGCGCTCCAGACACCCTCGGGGCCCGCGACACCGGCGACGAACGTACAGGCGGGCGCGGCCGCCACCGACTCCGCGAGACCGGCGACGGCGCGCCCCGCCCGCACGGCCGCGTCGTCGAGCGCACACTCCGGCAGCGCACCCTCCCGCAACCGTGCCACCAGCACATTCAGCCCGACCTCGGCCGCGACCCGGGCCGCCCGCTCCGACCGCGGCGACATGGACACCCCGTCGCAGACGACCGCGGCCGTCCATCGGCCGACCGTGGCCAGCGCCATCGCGTCCGCGTTGACACCCCGGTGCCGGCCCCGGTCACTGACCCCCGCCGCACCACTGCCCGTCGTGATCTCCATCCGTGACCGGAACGACGGCTGGGCGCCACCGCAGTCCCAGCAGTAGCCGTCGGGAGCGACCGTCCCGCCGCACAGGACACACTCCGTGATCTCGCTCATCAGCCGCGCATTCTGCCAGAGCGGCTGTCAGCGACCCCGCGTACCGTTCAGCCATGCCGGACACCGAACAGGACGAGCCCGCACCCGAGTTCCGCCCCGCCGTTCACCCATGGCGCGAGCTGCTCCAGCGCTGGAGCGACGAATGGCTCGACCCGGTCCTGCACGAGCAGGAGCGCTCCGAACCCTTTCCGGACGCGGTACGGGCGGCCCGCTGGCTGGGATCGGCCGGTGCGACCCCCCAGGAGCTCGCGGCGCTCGAAGCACGACTGGGCACCGTACTCCCGCCCAGCTACCGGGAGTTCCTGCTGACCAGCGACGGATGGCTCGACACCACGGGCGGAATCCGGCGGCTCCTGCCCGTACGCGAGATCGGCTGGGTCAGGGATCTCGACCCGGAGCTGATCGAGGGCTGGACCGGCGGCGGGGAACCGGACGACGTCCCCGACGAGCAGTACTTCGTCTACGGCGACGAGCAGGAACCCTGGACCATCCGGACCGAATACCTGAACCACCTGCTCAAGATCAGCCACACCCCCGGGGCACTGGACGTCTACCTGCTCAACCCGCGCGTCGTCACCCCCGACGGCGAATGGGAGGCCTGGTACTTCGCCCACTGGCTGCCCGGAGCGGTCCGCCACCGCTCCTTTTGGGACCTCATGCACGACGAGTACCGGAGTTTCCGCGGCGACCGGGGGTGACCGCCCGCCCCGGCGGGAGACCGCTCAGCCGTGCGAGAACCCGGCTGCGGGCCGTCCACCGCGTACGGCAGCATGGACACATGTCCGTACTGACGCGCGACGAAGCGCAGACCCGAGCCAAGTTCCTCGACGTACACCGGTACTCGATCGACCTCGATCTGACCACGGGGGAGGAGACCTTCGACTCCCGCACCGTCATCCAGTTCACCGCCGCCGCGGCCGGAGACACCTTCGTCGAGCTCAAGCCGGCCACTCTGCGCTCGATCAGCCTCGACGGACAGCCCCTCGACCCCGCCGACCTCGTCGAGAACCGCTTCCCCCTCACCGCGCTCACCCCCGGCACCCACGAACTGCGCATCGACGCCGCCATGCGCTACTCCCGCACCGGCGAAGGCATGCACCGCTTCACCGACCCGACCGACGGCGAGACCTACGTCTACACCCAGCTCTTCATGGAAGACGTCCAGCGCGTCTTCGCCGCGTTCGACCAGCCCGACCTCAAGTCCGTCTTCGCGCTCACCGTCACCGCCCCCGAGGGCTGGACCGTCCTCGGCAACGGCATCGCCGGACACCGGGGCGACGGCCACTGGACCCTGGCCCCCACCCCGCTCATCTCGACCTACCTCGTCGCCGTCGCCGCCGGCCCCTGGCACTCCGTGACCACCGAACACGCCGGACTGCCCTTCGGCATCCACTGCCGCCGCTCTCTGGCCCCGTACCTCGACACGGACGCCGACGAGATCCTCGACATCACCCGGGCCTGCTTCGACCGCTTCCACGAGAAGTTCGACGAGCCCTACCCCTTCGACTCCTACGACCAGGCGTTCGTCCCCGAGTTCAACGCCGGTGCCATGGAGAACCCCGGACTCGTCACCTTCCGCGACGAATTCGTCTTCCGCTCCGCCGTCACCGACACCGAACGCCAGACCCGAGGCATGGTCATCGCCCACGAGATGGCCCACATGTGGTTCGGCGACCTCGTCACCCTCGCCTGGTGGGACGACATCTGGCTCAACGAGTCCTTCGCCGAGTACATGGGCTACCAGACCCTCGCCGAGGCCACCCGCTTCACCGACACCTGGGTCGACTTCGGCGTAGCCCGCAAGGGCTGGGGCTACGACGCCGACCAGCGCCCCTCCACCCATCCCGTCGCACCCGACCCGGACGCCGTCCCCGACACCGCGTCCGCGATGCTCAACTTCGACGGCATCTCCTACGCCAAGGGCGCGTCCGCCCTGCGCCAACTCGTCGCCTGGCTCGGCGAGAAGGACTTCCTGGCCGGCATCAACACCCACTTCGCCCGCCACAAATTCGCCAACGCCACCCTCGCCGACTTCATCGACAACCTCGCATCGGCCACCGACCGCGACGTCCACGCCTGGGCCGAAGCCTGGCTGCGCACCACCGGGGTCGACACCCTCACCCCCCGCGTCCAGGAGTCCGACGGCACCTGGACCCTCGCCGTCGACCACGACGGCAGCCGCCCCCACCGCATCGCCGTCGGCGCCTACGACCAGGCCCCGGACGCGGTCACCGGCACCGAGCGGCTCGTCCTGCGCGAGCGGTTCGAGATCGACGTCCCCCACGACGGCATCCCCGACGCGCGCCCCGGCAGCCGCCCCGCACTCCTCGTCCTCAACGACGGCGACCTCAGCTACGCCAAGGTCCGCCTCGACACCCGGTCCTGGGAATCCGTCGTCTCCGGACTCTCCGCCGTCCCCGACGCCCTGACCCGCGCCGTCATCTGGAACACCGCCCGCGACATGGTCCGCGACGGCGAACTCGCCCCCGCCACCTACCTCGAAGCGGCCCGCACCCACCTGCCGCACGAGACCGACCTCGCCCTCGCCCAGGGCGTACTCGCCTTCGCCGGCACCCACGTCACGGACCGCTACGTGAGCCCCGAGGACCGCCCCGCGGCCCTCGCCACCCTCACCGCCCTGTGCCGCGACCTCATCCGCCGCACCGAGGACGGCCACAACCCCGGCCTGCGGCTCGTCGCCGTACGCCACCTCATCGACGCCGCCACCCAGCCCGACACCATCCAGGACTGGCTCACCAACGGCACCGTCCCCGGCGGACCCGAACTCGACCCCGAACTGCGCTGGCGCATCCTCACCCGCCTCGCCGTCCTCGGCGCCATCGACGAGGCCACCATCGCCGCCGAACTCGAACAGGACCCCAGCGCCACCGGACAGGAAGGCGCCGCACGCTGCCGCGCCGCCCTCCCCAACCCCGAGGCCAAGGCCGCCGCCTGGCACGCCCTGTTCAACGACGACGGTCTCTCCAACTACCTCTTCACCGCCGTCGCCCAGGGCTTCTGGCAGCCCGAACAGGCCGATCTCGTACAGGACTACGTGCCCCGCTACTACCCCGAGGCCACCGCGCTCGCCGCCCGCCGGGGCCCCGCCATCGCGGACGCCGCCGGACGCTACGCCTTCCCGGCGTACGCGGTCGACGCCGAGAACCTCCACCTCGGCGAACAGGCCCTCGACGACCGGGCCCTCATCCCCGCCCTGCACCGCAAGCTCACCGACCAGATCGACGACCTGCGCCGCGCCCTCGACGTACGCAACGCCCACTGACCCACCGAGCCGCAGGGCCGACCCGCACCCGCACCACCCGTGCCCGGCGCCCCCACCACAGGGGACGCCGGGCACACCCGTATCCCGGGCCACACCCATACCACCGGAACTCTCCGCGACACCCCACACCCCACCACCCGTCCTCCTTTCGAGTTCACATCCCCCGGCTCCACGGCGGCGCCACCGAAAACCCGGACAAGCTGGTATGTCCACCCATGCCCGGCCACGCATCCGAAGGGCCCACGCCATGCCCACCCCACCCCTCGCCGGAACCACCACCGGCCCCGCCGCCCTGCGCCCCCTCATCGACACCGTCCTCACCGCACTCCGCGACGGAGCCCACAGACGCGACGGCCCCCTGCCCGCAGGCGGCCCCGACGCCGTCACCCCCCGGATGCGCACCGCCACCCACCCCGTCGTCCCCGACCACGGCACCGGCCCCCACGAGGCCCTGCGCACCCTGATCACCGCCCTCACCGAAGGCGCCGCGGACCCCGCCGACCCCCTCTGCGCCGCCCACCTCCACACCCCGCCCCTGGCGCTCGCCGCCGCGGCCGACCTCGCCGCCTCCGCCCTCAACCCCTCCATGGACTCCTGGGACCAGGCCCCCGCCGCCTCCGCCCTCGAAGCCGACATCACCGCCGCCCTGGCCGCCGAGGTCTACCCCGGCCGGCCCACCCCCGACGCACTCGTCACCACCGGCGGCACCGAGTCCAACCAACTCGCACTCCTCCTCGCCCGCGAGCGCAACGGCCCCGTACAGACCATCTGCGCCGCCAACGCCCACCACAGCATCACCCGCGCCGCCTGGCTCCTCGGCCTGCCCGAACCCGTCGTCGTCCCCGCCCCCGCCGGCGTCATGGACCTCGCCGCACTGCGGGAAGCCCTCACCCGGAGCCCACGCCCACTCCTGGTCACCGCCACCGCCGGCACCACCGACACCGGCCGCATCGACCCGCTCACCGACATCGCCGACCTCTGCACCGCCCACGGCGCCGAACTCCACATCGACGCCGCCTACGGCGGCCCCCTCCTCTTCAGCCCCACCCACCGGCACAAGATCCACGGCCTCGACCGCGCCGACAGCGTCACCCTCGACCTGCACAAACTCGGCTGGCAGCCGGCATCCGCAGGGATCCTCGCCGTCCCGCACCGCCACCACCTCGACCCGCTCCACCACCGGGCCTCCTACCTCAACGCCGAGGACGACACCGAAGCCGGCCTCCCCGACCTCCTCGGCCGCTCACTGCGCACCACCCGACGCCCCGACGCCCTCAAGATCGCCGTCACCCTCCGGGCACTCGGCCGCTCCGGGCTCGCCGACCTCGTCGACCGCACCCTCGCCGCCGCCCAGCACCTCGCCGACCTCATCGCCGAAACCCCCACCCTCGACCTCTACGACCGCCCCACCATCAGCACCGTCCTCTTCCGCCCCACCGACGCCGACGACACCACCGTCGCCACCATCCGCCGCACCCTCCTCACCCGGGGCCACGCCGTGCTCGGCCGCGCCCACACCGGCGACCGCCTCTGGCTCAAAGCCACCCTCCTCAACCCCCACACCACCCCCCAGGACCTGCACACACTCCTCGACCTCGTCGACCGACTCACCAACGATCTCGCGGAAGGCAAGACCCCCCGATGACCGACCTCCCCACCCCCGACACCGACCAGCCACACGACCTCATCGGCATCGGCATCGGCCCCTTCAACCTCTCCCTCGCCGCCCTCGCCCACGGCGTACCCACCGACCGCCCCCTCGCCGCAGCCTTCTACGAACAACGCCCCGCCTTCCACTGGCACCCCGGCCTCCTCATCGACGGAGCCAGCCTCCAAGTCCCCTTCCTCGCCGACCTCGTCACCCTCGCCGACCCCGCCAGCCCCTGGACCTTCCTCAACTACCTACGCAGCCGCGACCGGCTCTTCCCCTTCTACTTCGCCGAACGCTTCCACATCCAACGCGCCGAGTACGACGCCTACTGCCGATGGGTCACCGACCAGCTGCCCGGCCTCCACTTCAGCCACCAGGTCGACGCAGTCCGCTGGAACAACCAACGCGAACTCTTCGAAATCGACTTCACCCAACTCGACGGCGAGGGCGAGGCCGAGGCACTCGGCCGCGCCCACACCCGCAACATCGCCCTCGGCATCGGCACCGAGCCGTACGTCCCCGAATTCTTCAAACCCCTCACCGAGGCGGAGAACGTCCCCGTCATCCACTCCGCCGACTACCTCCTCCACCGACAGGAAATCCTCGAAGCCCCCCACATCACCGTCATCGGCTCCGGCCAGTCCGGCGCCGAGATCTTCCTCGACCTCCTGCGCGCCCGCCCCCAAGGCCACGAGAACCTCCACTGGCTCGCCCGCACCCAGGCATTCGCACCCATGGAGTACTCAAAACTCGGCCTCGAACACTTCACCCCCGACTACAGCCGCTACTTCCACGCCCTCCCCGAAGCCGTACGCGACGAACTCGTCCCCCACCAGTGGCAACTCCACAAAGGCATCGACGCCGACACCATCGCCGCCATCCACGACGAGCTCTACCGCCGCACCCTCCACGGCGGCTGGCCCGACACCACCCTCACCCCCGGCGTCTCCGTACGCACCGCCGGACGCGTCGCCAACACCCGCATCGAGCTCCACCTCGAACACAGCCAGCAGAACGCCCGCTCCCGCCTCACCACCGACGCCGTCGTCCTCGCCACCGGCTACCGCGAACGCTCCCTCGACCGCATCCTCACCGGCCTCGACCCCTACATGCGCCGCGACGCCTCCGAACGCCCCCGCATCGACGACCGGTTCCGCCTCGTCCTCGACCCCACCGTCACCGGCAACGTCTACGTACAGAACGCCGAACGCCACACCCACGGCGTCGGGGCCCCCGACCTCGGACTGGCCGCCTGGCGCAGCGCCACCATCCTCAACGACCTCACCGGCACCAACCCCTACCCCCTCCCCGAACGCACCGCCTTCACCACCTTCGGCCTCACCCCGCAGGGCCCGCGCGTCCCCGCCCAGGGCCCCGACCTCATCCCCCTCGCCCGGAACAACTGACACCCACCCCGCACAGCAGGCGGCCGCCCCCTCCCGAAGGAGAAGACGGCCGCCCACCGGGAGAAGAGCTAGAACACCGGCGTACCCTCACGCGTCAGCCGCCAGTCCACCGACGCGAACTGCGCACCGTCCACCGAGCCCTTCGCCTGCACCCAGGCGATGATCGTGTTGCGGATCTCCTCCGAATTCGCCCACAACTGCTTGGCGCCCGCGACATGCGGGAAGTTCCCACCGCCACTGGCCCGGTAGTTGTTCACCGCCAGCACGAACTCCGCCGCCGGGTCGATCGGCTTGCCCTCGAACGAGAGATTCACGATCCGCGAACCGTTCGGCTTCGCGATGTCGATCTCGTACGTCAGCCCCGACACCGCGTCGTAGTTGTAGTCCGGAGTGTTGTCCGCGTTCGTCAGCTTCGCGGTGTCCACCGGCGCACCCGCCGGGGTCTGCACGTAGTACCGCGCCGAGAACTCCAGGTAATCCTTCAGCTGCGCACCGGTCAGCAGCCGCGCCTCAAGCGTGTTCTCGAACGGGTACAGACCCGCCGCATCCTTGATCGTCACGTTCCCGGCCGGAATCTGCGCCGTACGCGAGAAACACGACGCCTGCGACAGCACCGGAAGCGCCGCATACGCGCCGCCGGCCAGCGCCGCCTTCACCGTCTCCGCCTGAACCACATTGATCAGATCGATGATCGGCTCGTCCTTCCAGGCCGCCTCCGCCGTCGTCATCGCCGCCGTCGACGTACCGATGACCTGGTTGACGTACGCCACGACCTTCTTGTGTTCGTCCGCCAGCAGCCGGGTGATCTTCGGGTCCTCGGCCACCGTGTTGGAGTTCAGCACCTGCGAACCCGCCTTCTCCACCACCCAGCGGCCCTTCTCCCACACCAGGTCGAAGTCGAACAGCGTCAGCCGCTGCCCCCACTTCAGCGGCTCCGAGAGCACCACCTTCTTGCCGGTCTGCTTGTTCTCCACGAAGTACTCGGGGATCTCCAGGTGCGCGTGCCCGACGAGAATGGCGTCGATCCCCGGAACCTGCTCGGCCACCAGACCGGCCGCGTTCTCGACATACGGGATCTGGTCACCGTACGACGACGTACCACTGTTGCCCGAGTGCGCCGAGACGATCACCACGTCCGCGCCCATCGAACGAAGCCGCGGCACGAACTTCGCCGCCTGCTCCTCCAGCCCCGGGAACACCATCTTCCCGCTGACGTTCGCCTTGTCCCAGATGGCGATCCCCGGGTTGGTCAGCCCCAGGATCGCGACCTTCACATCCGGGCCGTGCGGGGTACGCATCCGCTTGATGACATACGGGGCGAACGCCGGCCGCAGGGTCTTCGCGTCCAGCGCGTTCGCACCCAGCAGCGGGAAGTCGCACTGCTCCTCGAACTTCCGCAGCACCGGGATGCCGTAGTTGAACTCGTGGTTGCCGAGCGCCGCGGCGTCGTACCCGATCGCGTTCATCGCCTGAGCCATCGGATGCACCGGACCACGCTTCGCCGTGATCGGATCGATCTTGGCGTAGTAGTACGACAGCTGGGTGCCCTGGATGGTGTCACCGGCATCGATCATCAACGTATTGCGACGGCCCTTCTCCCGGCGCACCTGGTCCACCAGGGTCGAGATCTTCGCCAGACCGACATCGTTGTGCGCCTTGTCGTCGAACTCCTTGTCCGTGAAGTAGTCCCAGTTGAAGACGTTCCCGTGCAGATCGGTGGTGCCCATCACCGTGAACGAGTACCGCTTCGGCGGACGCCCGTGGCCGTGCCCATGGCCGTGACCGTGCGCCGAGGCAGGCACCGCAGAGGCGCCCGCGATCGCCACACCCGCACCGGCGGCCGCCGATGTGCCCAGGAACGTCCTACGGTTCAGCGGCATTTCGTCTCCCACATCTCAGTTCTCACGCAACTCGGTTCTCGCGCGAAGCGGCTCCTCGGCAACAAGGACCACCGCACACAACGCGCGTAGATTCTGACCCAGGAGCCACACCACGCAACACCCCTCGCGGGTTTCGATCTGATGACCAGCCGCTGTCGGACCCGGATGCCACAGTGGACCCATGACCGACACCCCACCGTCCTACGGCACCCCCGAACACCCCCGCGTGGCCGTCCGCGGCGAAGCCCGCCTCGAAGTCGACCCGGAGACCGCCCGCATCGGCATCACCGTCACCGCCCGCGGCAAGAACCGCCGCAACGCCCTCGAAGACCTCACCCGCCGCAACGACCACGTACTCGAACTCGCACGCTCCTACGGACAAGCCGTGGAAAAACTCGAAACCGGCGCATTCTCCATCACGCCCGAACTCACCCAGAAGGGCCGCAACGAACAAATCCACGCCTACCACGGCCGCGTCCACATCACCGCGGTCCTCAACGACTTCACCGCACTGGGCGAATTCACCACCCGCATCGCCGACCTCGAAATGACCCGGGTCAACGGCCCCTGGTGGGGACTGCGCCCCGACTCGCCCGCACACGCGACCGCCCGCCGCCAGGCCGTCCACGAAGCCGTCCAGCGCGCCCGCGAGTACGCCGACGCCCTCGGCGCCCAGCTCACCGCACTCGTCGAACTCGCCGACCTCGGCGCGGAGAACGCCGCCCCACCCGTCCCCGCCGCACCCGGAGCCATGCGCGGCAGAGCCGCCTTCGCAGGAGCGGCACCCGAAGCCGCCCCCACCCTCGACCTCGAACCACAACGCCAGACCGTCTACGCCCAGGTCAACGCCCGCTTCATCATGTCACCGCCAAAACTCTAAAAGAGAATGCTCATCCGAGCACCCCGGCGCACAATTCAACACTTGTCAATAACCCTTCATCCAAAGGTCGTTGAGCGGTCATGGCACGCTGAATAGCTACCCGTAGGTAAGGTCTAGGGTCGAACCATGCGCCGAGCAAAAATCGTCTGTACCCTGGGCCCCGCCGTCGACACATACGACCAGATCAAGGCATTGGTCGAAGCGGGAATGGACATCGCCCGCCTCAACCTCAGCCACGGCACCTACGCCGAACACGAAGAGCGCTACCACCGCGTGCGCAAGGCCTCCGACGAGACCGGACGCAGCGTCGGCATCCTCGCCGACCTTCAAGGCCCGAAGATCCGCCTCGGATGCTTCCGCGAAGGCCCCGTACTCCTTGAACGCGGCGACAGCTTCACCATCACCGTCGAACCCGTCGAAGGCGACCGCCACACCTGCGGCACCACTTACGACGGCCTCGCCGACGACGTCACCCCCGGCGAACGCATCCTCGTCGACGACGGCCGCGTCACCCTCGAAGTCACCGAAGTGGACGGCCCCCGCGTCCGCACCACCGTCATCGAGGGCGGCATGGTCTCCGACCACAAGGGCCTCAACCTCCCCGGCGTCGCCGTCTCCGTCCCCGCACTCTCCGAGAAGGACATCGACGACCTCCGCTGGGCCCTGCGCACCGGCGCCGACATCATCGCCCTCTCCTTCGTGCGCAGCGGACGCGACATCGAGCACGTCCACCGCATCATGGACGAGGAAGGCCGCCGCCTCCCCGTCATCGCCAAGGTGGAGAAGCCCCAGGCCGTCGAGAACATCGACGGCATCGTCGCCGCCTTCGACGGCATCATGGTCGCCCGCGGCGACCTCGGCGTCGAAATGCCCCTGGAACAGGTGCCGATCGTCCAGAAGCGCGCGATCAAACTCGCCAGGCGCAACGCCAAGCCGGTCATCGTCGCCACCCAGATGCTCGACTCGATGATCGACAACTCCCGCCCCACCCGCGCCGAGGCCTCCGACGTCGCCAACGCCGTCATCGACGGCACGGACGCGGTGATGCTCTCCGGCGAGACCAGCGTGGGCAAGCACCCGATCGAGACGGTCCGCACGATGTCCCGCATCGTCGAGGCCGCCGAGGAGGACATCCTCACCAAGGGCCTCCCGCCCCTGACCGACCGCAACAAGCCCCGCACCCAGGGCGGCGCGGTGGCCCGCGCGGCGGCCGAGATGGGCGACTTCCTCGGTGCGAAGTTCCTGGTCGCCTTCACCCAGAGCGGCGACACGGTCCGGCGCCTGTCCCGCTACCGCTCACCCATCCCGCTCCTGGCCTTCACCCCGGACCCGGCCACCCGCTCCCAGCTGAACCTGACCTGGGGCGTCGAGACCTTCCTCGGCCCGCACGTGGACTCGACGGACGCGATGGTCGCCCAGGTCGACGAGGAACTGCTGAAGATCGGCCGCTGCGAGAAGGGCGACGTCGTGGTCATCACGGCCGGCTCCCCGCCGGGCGTCCCCGGTTCGACGAACCTGGTGCGGGTGCACCACATCGGCGAGGACGACAGCCTCAAGTAGGCCGGTCGTCAGTACTTCGGCCCGACGTGGGCGTCCACCAGCGCGACGGACGCCCGTCGGGCGACGGAGCTGTTCCGGCTGTCGGCCAGGGGTGGGTACGCACGATGAGACCCGGCCGGCTTTCACACATTCACGTGAAGCGCAGCCATTCTTCGGCGGCCTTGGAATCGAAGGAAAAGTACCCCGAGTCGGACTCGAACCGACACTGTATGGGTTTTGAATCCATTGTCTCTAACCAATTGGACTACCGGGGCTCGCTGAATCGTAGGTTTCCCTCGACCCGCTGCCCGACCACCTTACCGCAGCTGGGTAGGCTCTTGGCAGCAGTACCCCTGCCTTGATCAAGGAGCCCCGTGACCACGCCCGAGTCGCCCCAGCCCGCCGCAGACGACGACAAGTCGCACGTTCCGCCGCTGACGACCCGCGTCGTCATCGCGGAGGACGAGGCGCTCATCCGTCTCGACCTCAAAGAGATGCTGGAGGAAGAGGGCTACGCGGTCGTCGGCGAGGCCGGGGACGGGCAGCGGGCCGTCGAGCTGGCCCGGGAGCACCGGCCGGATCTGGTGATCCTCGATGTGAAGATGCCGGTTCTGGACGGGATCTCCGCCGCCGAGAAGATCGCCGAGGAGTCCATCGCGCCGGTCCTGATGCTGACCGCGTTCTCGCAGCGCGACCTCGTCGAACGGGCCCGGGACGCCGGGGCGATGGCGTATCTCGTGAAGCCGTTCAGCAAGAGCGACGTGGTGCCGGCCATCGAGATGGCGGTGTCGCGGTTCGCGGAGCTGAAGGCGCTGGAGACCGAGGTCGCGGATCTCGCGCAGCGGCTGGAGACGCGGAAGCTGGTGGACCGGGCGAAGAGCATTCTGCAGACGGACTACGGGCTTTCCGAGCCGGCCGCGTTCCGGTGGATCCAGAAGACGTCGATGGACCGGCGGCTGTCGATGCAGCAGCTGGCCGAGGCGTTGATCGAGGACGCCGAGGAGAAGAAGAAGGCGGCCGAGTAGGCCGTACGCGAGCACGAGGAAGGCCCGCGTCCCGGATGTCCGGGGCGCGGGCCTTTCCCGTGGGTGTCAGTCCTCGCCGAGGTACGCCTTGCGGACGGACTCGTCGTGGAGGAGGTCCGGGCCGGTGCCGGAGAGGACGATCTTGCCGACCTCCATGACGTGGCCCTGGTCCGCGAGGGAGAGCGCCGCCTGGGCGTTCTGTTCCACGAGCAGGATGGTGGTGCCCTGGGCCTTCAGTTCGACGATGGTCTCCATGATCTTCTGCATCATGATCGGGGAGAGGCCCATGGAGGGCTCGTCGAGCATCAGGAGCTTGGGCCGGCACATGAGGGCCCTGCCCATGGCGAGCATCTGCTGTTCGCCGCCCGAGAGGGTTCCGGCGGCCTGCTTCCGGCGTTCCCCGAGGATGGGGAAGAGTTCGTAGGCGCGCTGGATGTCCTTCTCGATGCCTGCCTTGTCGTTGCGGAGGTAGGCGCCGAGCTGGAGGTTCTCGGTGATGGTGAGCCGGGGGAAGATGTGGCGTCCCTCGGGGGAGTGGGCGAGGCCCAGGGCGACGACCTTGTGTGCGGGTACGTCGTTGAGGGGTTTGCCGTCGAAGACGATGCGGCCGCCGACCGGCTTGAGCAGGCCGGAGAGGGTGCGCAGGGTGGTGGTCTTGCCGGCGCCGTTGGTGCCGATGAGGGTGACGACCTGGCCGGCTTCGACGGTGAAGGAGATGCCCTTGACGGCTTCGATCTTGCCGTAGGCGACGCGGAGGTCCTCGACCTCCAGAAGTGCGGTCATCGGGTGTCCTCCTCCTCGGTGCTGGTGGTGGCTGTTTGTGCGGCGTCCTTCGCGGCGTCGGCTTCGGCGGCTTCGACCTCGGCGGCTTCTTCGGCGCCGGGGGCGCCTTCGAAGGGGGTGCCGAGGTAGGCGGCGACGACGCGTTCGTCGCTCTGGACGATGTCGGGGGAGCCCTCGACGAGTTTTTCGCCCTGGACGAGGCAGGCGACGCGGTCGCAGAGGTTGAAGATGAACCGCATGTCGTGCTCGATGACGAGGACGGCGATGCCCTGGTCACGGATGGCGAAGATGAGCTCCTCGGTGACCCGGGTCTCCTGCGGGTTCATTCCCGCGGTGGGCTCGTCGAGGAGCAGCAGCCCGGGGTCGCTGGCCAGCGCGCGGGCGATCTCCAGCTTGCGCTGGTCTCCGTAGGGGAGGTTGCGCGCGAGATGGTCGGCCTTGTCCGCCAGACCGATGAACTCCAGGAGTTCCATGGCCCGTTCGCGGCTGGCCTGCTCGGCCCTGGTGAAGCCGGGAAGGCGCAGGAGGGCGGACCAGAGGCCCTCCTTGGTCCTGGTGTGGCGTCCGACGAGGACGTTCTCCAGGACGGTCATGTTGGCGAAGAGCCGGATGTTCTGGAAGGTGCGGGCGATGCCTGCCTGGGTCACGAGGTGGGGCTTGGGCGGCAGGACGGTGCCCTTGTAGCTGACCTTGCCCTCGGTGGGGACGTACAGGCCGGTGAGGCAGTTGAAGAAGGTGGTCTTGCCGGCGCCGTTGGGGCCGATGAGGCCGACGATCTCGCCCGCGTTGACGGTGAGGTCGACGTTGCGCACGGCGGTGAGGCCGCCGAAGCGCATGGTCACGCCGTTGGCGTCGAGGACGGTGGTGGCGGTCTTCGTGGTGGTGGTCATGGTGGTCACGCCCCCGCCTTGGCGATGCCGGCGGCGGTCTCTTCGGACTGTCGCGGTTCGGGTACGTCGGGCTGGTCGTTCTCGTGGAATTCGAGCTGCTTCCGGCGGTCGGCGACCAGTCCTTCGGGTCGCAGGCGCATCAGGAGGATGAGCGCGATGCCGAAGAGGAAGAGCTGGTAGTCCTGCATGAACTGGAGCTTCGCCGGGATGAGATAGAGCAGTGCGGCGCCGACCAGGGGTCCGCTGAGCGTCCCCATGCCGCCGAGGATGACGGCGGCGAGGAGGAAGGCGGAGTTGGGCGGCACGGAGCCGGCGAACTGGTACTGCTCGGGCGTCACGGTGTAGTTGACGTGCGCCTGGACGGTTCCGGCGAGCCCGGCGAGGGTGGCGCCGAGGGCGAAGGCGAGCAGCTTGAGCCGGAAGGCGTTGATGCCCATGGCGGTGGCCGCGGTCTCGTCCTCGCGGATGGCGACCCAGGCACGGCCGATGCGGGATTCCCCGGAGCGGCGGAAGACGAGCACGACGACGGCGGTGAAGACGAGCATCAGCAGGTAGTAGTTGGCGGACCTGCCGAGGTCGAAGCCGAGGATGTTGTGCTTGAGCCCGAAGTCGAACCCGAAGAAGTTGAGGTCGGGGATGCTGGGGATGCCCTGGGAGCCGTTGGTGAGGTCGGGGCCGCTGTTGCCGTTGAGGTTGTTCACGGTGAGGCGGAAGATCTCACCGAAGCCGAGCGTGACGATGGCGAGGTAGTCGCCGCGCAGCCGCAGGGTGGGTGCGCCGATCAGGACGCCGAAGACGAGTGATGCTCCGGCGCCGGTGAGGACGGCGGCCCAGAAGGGGAATTCGACGCCGATGGCCGACATGGTGGAGCCGGAGACCAGGGCGGCGGCGTAGGCGCCGACGCCGAGGAAGGCGACGTATCCGAGGTCGAGCAGGCCGGCGAGGCCGACGACGACGTTGAGGCCGAGTGCCACCGTGCCGAAGATGAGGATGTTGGCGCCGATGAGCGCGTACTCCTCCTTCTGCTGGGTGAAGGGGAAGCAGACGGCTGCGACGAGGGCGGCGGCGAGTGTGATGTTGCGGTGCTTCGTGGTCAGCGCGGTGAGGCGGGAGACGAGCCCGGCCCGGTGGAGCGCGGTGAAGGCGAAGCCGACGGTGATGAGGAAGCCGATGAAGAGTTCGGTGTAGTCGGTGTCGATGCCGTAGGCGAAGACATAGAGACCGATGCCGAACGCGGCGACGATGATGAGGATCTCGGCCCAGGAGGGGAGCGCCTTGGCGCGGGGGGCCTGGGGGGCGCCGAGGCTGTTGCGGAAGCGCTGCCAGGCGGTGGTCGCGGTTCCGTCGAGCGGCTGGTCGCCGGGCAGGCCGAGTGCGGTGACTGCGGCGATGAGCGCGCCGATGCCGCTGACCCAGGCGCCGGGCTCCAGGTTGACGATGCCGCCGAGGTCGTAGGCGATGGCACCGAGGGTGTAGCCGGTGGTGCCGAGGGTGCCCAGGGCCAGGAGGCGGACGGGGCTGTTGGTGCCGCCGGGGGTGAGCCAGCCCAGGCCCCGGACGCCGTACCCGGACAGCGTGAGGAGCAGGGTGAGTGCGGCGCCGATGAGGGTGAGGACCTGGAGGCCGCCGGGGTAGCCGGTGACGGTGAGGTCGCCGGGGAACTCGTCGGTCCAGGTCCAGGCGAGGAAGGTGCCGGCCAGTGCGACGGCGGCGCCGGCGACGGTGCCGATGCGGGCCGCGGCCGGGGGGATCGGCAGGAACGCGGGGCCGGGTGCGGTGGTGTGGTTGGTGGTCATCCGTATCACGCCCGATCCGCGACGCGTTCGCCGAGCAGACCCTGGGGACGGAGCAGCAGGACGATGATGAGGAGGACGAAGGCCCATACGTCCTTCCAGGCGCCGCCGCCGAAGAGGTCCATGCCGGGGACGTTGCTCATGTAGCCGGTGGCGAGGGATTCGGCGATGCCCAGTACGACGCCGCCGAGCATGGCTCCGTAGATGTTGCCGATGCCGCCGAGCACGGCTGCGGTGAAGGCCTTGAGGCCCATGATGAAGCCCATTTTGAAGCCGATCTGGCCGTTCTTGAGCCCGTAGGCGACGGCGGCGACGGCGGCGAACGCGGCACCGATGGCGAAGGCCATGACGATGATGCGGTCGGTGTTGATGCCCATGAGCTTGGCGGTGTCGGGGTCCTGGCTGGTGGCCTGCATGCCGCGGCCGGAGCGGGTCTTGGAGACGAAGAGCCCGAGGGCGAGCATGCAGATGGGTGCCGTGATCAGGACGAAGAGGTCACCGCGCTGGATGTGGGCGCCGAAGATGTCGATCGCTTCGCCCTTGAACTGGGGGAAGGAGCGGTCCTTCTTGGCGTCCGGGTACCACTTCCAGATGGCCTGCTGGAGCGCGAGCGAGAGTCCGATCGCGGTGATCAGCGGGGCCAGCCGGGGGGCGGTGCGCAGTGGCCGGTACGCGAAGCGTTCGGCGGCCGTGCTGACGGCGACGGAGCATATGACGCCGCCGATGATCATGAGAGGGATGATCGCGAGGAGGGAGACACCGGCCGGCATCCAGAGGTACACGGTGAGAGCTCCGAAGCCTCCGATCATGAAGATCTCGCCGTGGGCGAAGTTGATGAGCTGGATGATTCCGTAGACCATCGTGTAGCCGATCGCGATGAGTCCGTACATCGCGCCGAGGATGAGTCCATTGGCCAGCTGTTGCGGCAGTTCGTTCACCGCAGGGCCTCCGTGGAGTGGTTCGGATATGGCACCGCGCGGGGGCGCTGGTAGCGCTCCCGCGCGGTCTGGTGTGGGTCAGGCGTGGCCCGGGAGCTTGTTACGGCTTGTAGGCCTCGCTGAGCTTGGAGGTCCACTTGCCGCCGTCGACCTGGTACGCGGTCATCATGGTGTTGGTGGTGTCGCCGTACTCGTCGAAGGAGACGGGGCCGGTGACGCCGTCGAACTTGACCTTGGCCATGGCCGCGAGGACCTTGGTGCGGGCGTCGTCGCCGCTGGGGAGCTTGCCGCCGTTGTCGGCGACGGCGATCTTGACGGCCTCGATGATCGACCAGGTGGCGTCGTAGGTGCCGCCGCCGTACGCCTCGTAGGCGTCCTTGTATCCGGCCGTCTTGTAGTCCGCGATGAACTTCTTGGCCGAGTCGAGCTCCTCGACGGGCTTGCCGACGGAGGTGGCGATGTCGCCCTGGGCCTTCTTGTTCAGCTTGATGAAGTCGGCGCTGTACATGCCGTCGCCGCCCATGAGCGGGATCTGGACGCTGTCCTTGAGCTGCTGGCTCAGGGGTGCGCCGGCGGGGTACTCGCCGCCGTAGTAGACGGCCTTGGCGCCGGACTTCTTGACCTTGGTGACGACGGCGTTGAAGTCGCGGTCGTCGGGGTTCACGTGGTCGGAGCCGACGATCTTGCCGCCGAGGGTGGTGAAGGTGTTCTTGAAGGACGCGGCGAGACCGGCGCCGTAGGGCTTCTGGTCGTCGATGAGGTAGACCTGCTTGATCTTCGCGTTGTTGTAGAGGTACTTCGCTGCGAAGGCGCCCTGGATCTGGTCCGTGGTGGCGGTACGGAAGTAGGTCTTGAAGGGGCGCTTCTTGTCGCCGGTCTTCCAGTTCTCGCCCTGGGTGAGCTCCGTGCCGGTGTTGGCGGGGGAGATCTGGGTGAGGCCGGCGTCGTTGAGCGGCTTCTGCATCGACTGGGAGACGCCGGAGTTCAGGGGGCCGACGACGCCGACGACGGTGTCGTCGTCGATGAACTTCTGGGCGTTCTGCTGGCCGACCGAGGGCTGTGCCTGGTCATCGAGGGGCTTGACCTCGAATTTGATGCCGGGGACGGTGTTTTCCTTGTTGGCCGTCTTGGCGGCGAGGTCGGCGGAGTTCTTGATGCCGAGGCCGAGGGCGGACAGGTCGCCGGTGATCGGTGCGTCGACGCCGATGACGACGGTCTGGGTGCCGCCGCTGTCACCGCCCTTCTTGCTGTCGTCGCGCGACCCGCAGGCGGTGAGGGTCAGTGCTCCGGTCGTGAGCACGGTGGTGAGGATGAGCAAAGAACGGTGTCGCACGAAAGGTCCTTTCCCTGGCGCGGCCTCCTCTGCTTGAGGTGCCGTGTCGTTCGCCGGGCCGTACTGGGTGGTACAGGGCCGTGCTGCAGACGCGCCCGGCGGCGCGGTGACTGGCGGTGACTCTAGGCGCAGGTGTGGGGGTCCGGGACGACTCAGCCGCAGGATGTGACTGTCTTGTTATGCCGTTGAGGAAGGCTTGAGGTGGCTGTGCGGACATGTACGGCTTTTTACCGGACCGCGAAGTGACCGCATTCTGAGAACACGCAGCTCTGCTAAGGGGCTTGAGCCGATCATGCTGCTGTCGTGCGAGGTGGGGAGGGGTGCGGCGCGGGCGGGCACGACGAGGTGCCCGGCGGCTTCGCGGCCGGGCTGGTGGGGTCGCGTGGAGGTGTCCGCGGACCGGGCGGTGATTACGCAGTGTCACATCGGGGCTGATGTGATCGACGCGGTGTGGTGTGTGTAGGGTGCCGAGTGGGCCACACAACGCGGGTTCAGGTCAAGGGAGTTGGCGCATTTGATTGCCAACTCCGGCTGTGACGAAGGGTGTTGTGGGTGGATATGGAGCTGCCCGGCCGGATTGCGTTCCGGCCGGGCAGTGGTGTCGCGGTGTGTTGTGCGGTGTGTTCCGGACCGTCAGACGGCGTCGGGCCGGGGGGCGTCACGGAGCATGCAGGTGAGGCGTGCGGTGCAGACCCGCTTGTCCTGTTCGTCGGTGATGGCGATCTCGTAGGTGGCGGTGGAACGGCCGCGGTGTACGGGGGTGGCGACGCCCGTGACGAGTCCGCTGCGCACACCGCGGTGGTGGGTGCAGTTCAGGTCGACACCGACGGCGAGCTTGGCGGCGCCGCCGTGGAGCATGGAGCCGATGGAGCCGAGGGTCTCGGCGAGCACGGCGGAGGCGCCGCCGTGCAGCAGTCCGTAGGGCTGGGTGTTGCCCTCGACGGGCATGGTGCCCACGACGCGCTCCGCGGAGGCCTCGACGACGGTGACGCCCATGCGTTCGCCGAGGTGGCCGGCGGAGAAGAGTGCGGGCAGGTCGACGCCGAGGGCGGCGTACTCGTCGATGATCTCCTGGGGGAACTTGGGTGCGGTGTGCTCGCCCATGGGTCCGGCTCCGATCGTCTGCGATGGTTCACTGCTTCATTGCTGTGTGCATCGTTCTTATCAGACGACTGAGCGGACGCTTAGGGCCTGTCGTGCAGGTCACGCGGGCCGGTCATGCGGCGGTGTTCTCGAAGCGGACGACGACGGACTTGCTGGCCGGGGTGTTGCTGGTGTCGGCGGTGGAACCGAGGGGGACCAGCACATTGGTCTCCGGGTAGTAGGCGGCGGCGCAGCCCCGGGCGGTCGGGTAGTGCACGACGCGGAAGCCGGGGGCGCGGCGCTCCACCCCGTCCTTCCATTCACTGACGAGGTCGGTGTACGCCCCGTCGGCCAGGCCGAGGGCCCGGGCGTCGTCGGGGTTGACCAGGACGACCCGGCGGCCGCCCTTGATGCCGCGGTAGCGGTCGTCGAGGCCGTAGATGGTGGTGTTGTACTGGTCGTGGGAGCGCAGGGTCTGCAACAGCAGCCTGCCTTCGGGGAGTTCGGGGTACTCGACGGGGGCGGCGGTGAAGTTGGCCTTGCCGGTCGCGGTGGGGAAGCGGCGCTCGTCGCGCGGGGCGTGCGGGAGGGTGAAGCCGCCGGGGTGCGCCACCCGGGCGTTGAAGTCCTCGAAGCCGGGGACGACGCGGGAGATGCGGTCGCGGATCGTGGCGTAGTCCTTCTCGAACTCCTCCCACGGGGTGCGCGACGCGGGGCCGAGCACGGCACGGGCGAGGCGGGCGACGATGGCGGGCTCGGAGAGCAGATGGGGGCTGGCGGGGGTGAGGTTGCCGCGCGAGGCGTGGACCATGCTCATGGAGTCCTCGACGGTGACGAACTGCTTGCCGCTCGCCTGGACGTCCTTGTCGGTGCGGCCCAGCGTCGGCAGGATCAGCGCGCGGGTGCCGGTCACGGCGTGCGAGCGGTTGACCTTGGTGGAGACGTGGACGGTGAGGCGGGCGCGGCGCATCGCGGCCTCGGTGACGTCCGTGTCGGGGGTGGCCGCGACGAAGTTGCCGCCCATGGCGAAGAAGACCTTGGCGTCGCCGTCGCGCAGGGCCTGGATGGAGCGGACGACGTCGTAGCCGTGGTGGCGCGGCGAGGTGATCCCGAACTCCGCGTCGAGGGCGTCCAGGAAGGCGGGGGCGGGGCGCTCGAAGATGCCCATGGTGCGGTCGCCCTGCACGTTGGAGTGGCCGCGGACGGGGCAGACGCCGGCGCCGGGGCGGCCGATGTTGCCCCTCAGCAGCAGGAAGTTGACGACCTCGCGGATGGTCGGCACGGAGTGCTTGTGCTGGGTGAGGCCCATGGCCCAGCAGACGATGGTGCGCTTCGAGGCGAGGACCATGGCCAGGGCCTCCTCGATGGCCCCGCGGTCGAGGCCGGTGGCGGCGAGGGTCTCTTCCCAGTCGGCCTCGCGGGCGGCGGCGGCGAACTCCTCGTAACCGTGGGTGTGCTCCCGTACGAAGGTCTCGTCGACGGCGCCGTCGGTCTCCAGGATCATCTTGTTGAGGAGCCGGAAGAGGGCCTGGTCGCCGCCGATCCGGATCTGCAGGAAGAGATCGTTGAGTGCGGCGCCCCTGATCATGCCGAGCGGGGTCTGCGGGTTCTTGAACCGCTCCAGGCCGGCCTCGGGGAGCGGATTCACCGAAATGATCTTCGCTCCGGCCGATTTGGCCTTCTCCAGGGCGGAGAGCATCCGGGGGTGGTTCGTGCCGGGGTTCTGACCGGCGACGATGATCAGGTCCGCCCGGTGGAGGTCCTCCAGGGAGACGCTGCCCTTGCCGATGCCGATGGTCTCCGTCAGTGCGGAGCCGGAGGACTCGTGGCACATGTTGGAGCAGTCGGGGAGGTTGTTGGTGCCGAATTCGCGGGCGAACAGCTGGAGCAGGAACGCGGCCTCGTTGCTGGTGCGCCCCGAGGTGTAGAAGAGCGCCTCGTCGGGGGAGCCGAGCGCGCGCAGCTCCTCGGCGATGATGTCGAAGGCGCGCTCCCAGGTCACCGCCTCGTACCGGTCGGCGCCCTCGGGGAGGTACATCGGCTGGGTGATCCGGCCCTGCTGGCCCAGCCAGTACCCGCTGCGGGTGGCGAGGTCGGCGACGGGGTGCGCGGCGAAGAAGTCGGGGGTGACCCGGCGCAGCGTCGCCTCCTCGGCGACGGCCTTGGCGCCGTTCTCGCAGAACTCCGCGGTGTGCCGCTTGTCGCCCTCGGGCCAGGCGCAGCCGGGGCAGTCGAAGCCGTCCTTCTGGTTGACCTTGAGGAGGGTCTGCGCGGTGCGCCGCACGCCCATCTGCTGCTGGGCCATGAGCAGGCTGTGGGCGACGGCGGGCAGCCCGGCGGCGGCGTGCTGGGCCGGCTCGACCTGCGGCGCGTTCTGGACCGGGTCACCCGTGGGCGGTTTGGTGGCCATTGCGTGCTCCCCTTCGAGCCGGCGGCGGACCTGGGCGGTGTGCCGTGCGCATCGGTGCTGTCCGTGTTCCTCTGCCGATCCTGTCACGCGGCACGGACAGGGCGGGCCCCGAGCCGGGTCGGTCGGGAATGTCAGTGGTCCGTGGCAGGATCGGGGGCGTGGCTGAGACGGCATCGAAGAAGACGGCAGACAACCGACCGCGCCTGCTCCTGATGGACGGGCACTCCCTGGCGTACCGGGCGTTCTTTGCGCTGCCTGCGGAGAATTTCACGACAGGGTCGGGACAGCCGACGAACGCGGTGTACGGCTTCGCGTCGATGCTCGCGAACACACTGCGTGACGAGGCGCCGACGCATTTCGCGGTGGCGTTCGACGTCTCCCGCAAGACCTGGCGCTCCCAGGAGTTCCCCGAGTACAAGGCGAACCGCTCGAAGACCCCGGACGAGTTCAAGGGGCAGGTCGAGCTGATCGGCGAGCTGCTGGACGCGATGCACGCGGACCGCTTCGCGGTCGACGGCTTCGAGGCGGACGACGTCATCGCCACGCTGGCCACACAGGCCGAGGCGGCCGGCTTCGAGGTGCTGATCGTCACCGGCGACCGGGATTCCTTCCAGCTGATCACGGACAACATCACCGTGCTCTACCCGACCAAGGGCGTCTCGGAGCTGACCCGGTTCACCCCGGCGAAGGTCGAGGAGAAGTACGGACTCACGCCGCAGCAGTACCCGGACTTCGCGGCGCTGCGCGGCGACCCGTCGGACAACCTGCCGGGCATCCCCGGCGTCGGTGAGAAGACCGCCGCGAAGTGGATCAACCAGTTCGGTTCGTTCGCCGAGCTGGTCGAGCGGGCCGAGGAGGTCAAGGGCAAGGCCGGCCAGAATTTCCGGGACCACCTGGACGCGGTGCGGCTGAACCGCAGGCTGACCGAGATGGTCCGCGACGTGGAGCTGCCGAAGACCCCCGAGGACCTGGAGCGCGCCCCGTACGACCGCACGGCGGTGACCGGCGTGCTGGACGTCCTGGAGATCCGTAACCCGAGCCTGCGCGAGCGGCTGCTGGCCGTCGATCCGGGCGCGGCCGAGGACGAGGCCCCGGCGCCCGCCGCGGGCATCGAGCTGGACGGCGCGGTGCTGGGCGCGGGCGAGCTCGCGCCGTGGCTCGCCGCGCACGGTGGGCAGCCGCTCGGCGTGGCCACCGTCGACACCTGGGCGCTGGGCAGCGGCGCGGTCACCGAGGTCGCGCTGGCCGCGGCGGACGGCGCGGCGGCCTGGTTCGACCCGGCCGCGATCGACGAGGGCGACGAGCAGGCGTTCGCCGCGTGGATCGCCGCCCCGGACCGGCCCAAGGTCATGCACAACGCGAAGAGCGCCATGCGGGTCTTCCCCGAGCACGGCTGGCACGTCGAGGGCGTCACGATGGACACCGCGCTGGCCGCCTATCTGGTCAAGCCCGGCCGTCGTTCCTTCGCGCTGGACGCGCTGGCGGTGGAGTACCTGGGCCGCGAGCTGGCCCCCGCCGCGGCGTCCGACGGGCAGCTGGCCTTCGGTGCGGACGACCAGGCCGAGGCCGAGTCCCTGATGGCGCAGGCCCGCGCGGTCCTGGACCTGGGCGACGCGTTCACCACGCGGCTGGCGGAGGTCGGCGCGACCGATCTGCTGCACGGCATGGAGCTGCCGACGTCCGCGCTGCTGGCCCGTCTGGAGCGGCACGGCATCGCCGCCGACCGGGCCCATCTGGAAGGCATGGAGCAGCAGTTCGCCGGTGCGGTGCAGCAGGCGGTGAAGGAGGCGCACGCCGCGGTCGGCCGCGAGTTCAACCTCGGTTCGCCCAAGCAGCTCCAGGAGGTCCTCTTCGGTGAGCTGGGCCTGCCGAAGACGAAGAAGACGAAGACCGGGTACACCACGGACGCCGACGCCCTGGCCTGGCTCGCCGCGCAGACCGAGCACGAGCTGCCGGTGATCATGCTGCGCCACCGCGAGCAGGCCAAGCTGCGGGTCACGGTCGAGGGCCTGGTCAAGACGATCGCGGCGGACGGCCGGATCCACACCACGTTCAACCAGACCGTGGCGGCGACGGGCCGGCTCTCCTCCACCGACCCCAACCTGCAGAACATCCCGGTCCGTACGGACGAGGGCCGGGCCATCCGCCGCGGCTTCGTCGTCGGCGAGGGCTTCGAGACGCTGATGACCGCCGACTACAGCCAGATCGAGCTGCGGGTGATGGCACACCTCTCCGAGGACGAGGGCCTGATCGAGGCGTTCACCTCCGGCGAGGACCTGCACACCACGGTCGCCTCGCAGGTCTTCGGCGTCGACAAGTCGGCCGTGGACCCGGAGATGCGCCGCAAGATCAAGGCCATGAGCTACGGACTCGCGTACGGGCTCTCCGCGTTCGGCCTCTCCCAGCAGCTGAACATCGAGGCCGGTGAGGCGCGCGGCCTGATGGACACCTACTTCGAGCGGTTCGGCGGAGTGCGCGACTATCTGCACCGGGTGGTGGAGGAGGCGCGGGCCACCGGCTACACGGAGACGGTCTTCGGCCGCCGCCGCTACCTCCCCGACCTCAACAGCGACAACCGCCAGCGCCGCGAGATGGCCGAGCGGATGGCGCTCAACGCACCGATCCAGGGCACGGCCGCGGACATCGTCAAGGTGGCCATGCTCCAGGTCGACCGGGCGCTGACCGGGGCGAAGCTGAAGTCCCGGATGCTGCTCCAGGTCCATGACGAAATCGTGCTGGAGATCGCCGGGGGCGAGCGGGAGCGGGTCGAGGAGATCCTGCGCCACGAGATGTCCACGGCCGTGCAGTTGCGCGCCCCGCTGGATGTCTCGGTGGGCGTCGGCACGGACTGGGAGTCCGCGGCGCACTGATCTGCCGGAGGTGCCGGACGGGCCCGGGGCGTGCTGCCCCGGGCCCGTCCGCGTATCCGGGCCCCGGGCCGCGCCGTCAACGCCGCGCCCGTGCCGACGGACAGTGCGGCGACCTGACAGCCACTCACCGCCCCCGGCAGTCCGGTGACTTGATCATGCGATCATATGGGCGGCTTTCGGTGGACCGGTGCGCAGTCGACTGACCGGACGGCCGGGCGATGGGGCCATCGAGCGATCGAGCGAGGGCGGGAGCGCGGTGTGAGCGGGGCTGGGGGGCAGGACGAGTCGTCCGTGTCCGAAGAGGAGTGGGAGCGGTTCCTCCGCGAATCGGTGACGGGTGTGCCCGGGGCTCCC
>NZ_ML123045.1:1082081-1286981 GCF_003846175.1 Streptomyces sp. ADI95-17
GGCCCACCGGGTCGATCCGTACGACCGCAGCAAGCCGATCGACACGAGCAACGGTACGACGGCCACGGGCGGCAACTGCGCGACCGCCACCCGTTCCTAGAGCCGGTCCGGTTCGGCCGTGCCGGATCCGGACGAAAGGCACTGGGCCCGTCCGGCGGCCACGGGTGCGGCCGGACGCGGTCGCCGCGTCCGCAGCCGCATCCACACCCCGTACAGCACCAGGCCCACCGCCAGCCCCGCCCCGGCGCCGAAGCAGGCGGTCGGGATGATGTCGAGCGGGGTGTCGATGTGCCCGAAGTACGCGTACCAGCGCGCGCACCGGTGGACGATGCCGAGCAGTGCGCAGACGCCCAGCAGCGCCCCCGCCGCCCACCGCCCCCGCCGGTCCAGCACCGGCACCGACGGCGGGACCGGGCGTGCCCCGGTGGCACGCAGCCCCGAAGCCGTGAACCGGGCGAGCACGGCCAGGGCCACCGCCGAACTGCCGTACTGCACCAGCTGGAACACCGGGAAGCCGCCGACGCTCCCGTCGAGCACCGGCACCAGGCGCACACCCCACCGGTCGTGATGGGTGAAGGCGTCCCAGACGACATGCGTGGCGGCCCCGGTCATCGCCGACACCACGAACCCACCGGCCTCCCGGACACCCGGGGCCCCGCGCCGTCCCCGTACGAACGCGTGGACGCGCCCCTGCCAACCCGCCGGCAGCAGCGCCACCAGCGGTTCGCGCAGCAGCAGCCACAGCGCCACCACGGCCGCGGTGATCAGCACATCGACGGTGAACACGCCCCACACCGAGTGGGTGACCTGCCCGAACTCCATGGCGCCGGGGATCGCGGTGTCCGCGTAGTAGGTCATGTCGGGGGCGAACGAACCCGCGACCAGGGCCGAGGCGAACAGCGGCCCGCGCGCCGTCCCGTCCCGCCGCACCCCCGGCAGTACGGCGGCGGCATGACTGAGTGTGAACGGCATGGCGGCAAGTATGCGCGAGCCGTGTGAGCCTCCCTGACCACCGCCGTACAACTTGCCGTCGGGAACGTGAAAAACAGGTAAGAACCGGTCAGTGCGCAGTGTGCCGGCGGCACAAGTTGCCGTAGGGTCGCCTGAGTCCTGTCGCTGGGGAGCGGGGACTGTCGTCGAAGGGGAGGGGCCAGAGGTATGGCAGCGCAATTCGGTCGCCGGCTTCGCAAGGGGGCGACCACCACCGCTGTGGCCGCCGTCGCCGTGGCGGCGCTCTCCGCCTCGGGGGCCCCGGGCGCCACGCTGGTCACCGGGAGCGACGACCCGCAGGCCACCGGGTCGACTCCTCCGCCCGACGACAGCGCGGCCACCGGCAACTCGCCGTACTACACGGACCTGCCGCCGCTGAACACCCCCGACAAGCCGGGCACGTCCACGAATCTGCCCGTCACCGGCAGCGCGGAATCCGGCATCCCGGCCTCGATCCTGGCCGCGTACAAGAAGGCCGAGCAGACCGTCGCCGGCAGCGACGCCGCCTGCCGGCTGCCCTGGCAACTGCTCGCCGCGATCGGCAAGGTCGAGTCCGGCCAGGCACGCGGCGGCAGGGTCGACGCGAACGGCACCACGTTCTCGCCGATCCTCGGCCCGGTCCTGGACGGCCGGGGCTTCGCCATGATCAAGGACACCGACAACGGGGCGTACGACGGGGACTCGACCCACGACCGTGCCGTCGGCCCGATGCAGTTCATCCCGTCCACCTGGGCGACCTGGGGCCAGGACGGCAACGGTGACGGCCGCAAGGACCCCAACAACATCTACGACGCGGCGCTCGCCGCCGGCCGCTACCTCTGCGCCGGTTCCCGCGATCTGTCCGTCGCCGCGGACCTCGACCGGGCGGTCCTGAGCTACAACCACTCGGACGCCTATCTGCGTACCGTCCGCTCGTGGTTCGACTACTACAAGCGCGGCACCCACGAGATCCCCGACGGAACGGGCACCGTCCCGCCCGGCCTCGGCGGCGGTACGGACCGCGACCCCGGCAGCCCGAGCCCGTCGCCCTCGCCGTCCGGGTCCGGCAAGCCGACCCCCGGCCCCTCGAAGCCGGGCGACGGCGGATCGACCAGCCCCACCCCGGAGCCGACGCCGCCCACCAGGCCGGCCGAGACCCTCGCGGGCGTGGAGAACGCCGGTACCGGCCCGCTGACGGCCACCGCGGGCGACGCCTTCGCCGAGCGGATCAAGGTCCGGGCCAAGAACAAGCTCGGCGGCCCGCTCGCCAAGGTGTCCGTGACCTTCACCGTCGCCGGTGACACCGACGCCGCCTTCGACGGCGGGAAGAAGGCGGTCACCCTCCGGACCGGCGCCGACGGCACGGTCACCGCCCCGGTCCTGAAGGCGGGTGAAAAGGCCGGGAAGTTCACGGTGCGGGCCGTCGCCACCGGCCACTCGCTGCCCGCCGTCGGCTACCGCGCGACCGTCACCGGCCGCCCGGCCGACGCGATCGCCAGGACCGACGAGAACGCGCTGACCACGGAGGCCGGCACCGAGTTCGCCGACACCGTCGAGGTCAAGGCCACCTACAAGGGCGCGGTCGCGGCGGGTGTCGCCGTCACCGCCACCATGATCACCGACGATGCGAAGCCGGTCGAGAACGACAAGGGCCCCTACTTCAAGGACGAGGACGCCGCCGGCAAGACGGTCCGTACCCTCACGGACCTGAAGACCGGCGCCGACGGCACCCTGAAGCTGCCCAAGATCTACGCCGACGGCACCGCGGGCACCTACAAGCTGCGCCTCACCACCGAGGGCGGCGCCACGGTCGTCATCGAGCTGAAGGTCGAGGCGGCCGGGGCCACCGAGACACCCGGCCCCACCGAGACACCCGAGCCCTCCGGGACACCCGAGCCGTCGAAGACGCCCGAGCCCTCCGGGACGCCCACCGCCTGACCCCGCTCCACCGCACCTCGGAACAGCCCCTTTGCCACCACCCGGCAGAGGGGCTGTTCCACGTGTTCTCATCTCGCGCCCGCGTTGCTACGGTGCCCCAACCCTGACGACCCATCAGATCCATACTCTCCGGGAGGACCGGCATGCGTGCTCTCGTCGCCGCCGCCATCGGGCTGGCCGCAGCCCTCGCGCTCGTCTTCACCATCACGGCGATCGGCGCCCCGCCCGGAGAGACCTCACCCAAACCCCTGCTGACCACCGTCCCGGGCCCCAAGAACTAGTGCCCCTCACCGGCACTGACCACCGGAAGCAACCGAAGCCGAGGGAGGGCACCCACATGCGCCGCCGAGCCAGCCTCGTACTCCTGGCATTCGCCGTCTTCTTCGCCGCCATGTCGCCACTGATGCGCTGGTACGCCTTCCCCAGGCTGGCGAAGATCCCGCCCAGCCAGTACCAGGAGACGGTGCTGGAGGCGAAGCCCGCCACCCTCCTCGACTACAACGACAACATGAAGGTGAAGACGGTCCCCAAGGTCACCATCGTGCAGACCCTCAAGGGCAACGTCGAGGAGTCCGAGAAGATCGAGCGCAGCGCCGGACGCGACGTCGTCGTCTGGGACGCCCTCAGCTTCGTGGTCGGCCCGGACGGCAAGATGGTCTCCGAGATCCCCGAGCGCTACATCTTCGACGCCCACAGCCAGGCCCCCGTCCACGCCACCGGCGAAATGGTCGACGGCGACCCGGTCCGGCGCGAGGGCATCGAGTTCAAGTGGCCCTTCCTCACCGAGAAGCGCGACTACGAGTACTTCGACGCCCAGGCCCGCACCAGCTCGCCCATCCACTACAAGGGCACCCGCACCTTCCACGGCATGGACGTCTACTACTTCGAGCAGACCATCCCGTGGACCAAGGTCCCGATGCCGAAGAAGATGCCCATCAAGGGCGTCACCCCGGAACAGATCGCGAAGACGGGCATGACCCGCTGGTACACCACCAAGCGGATGTTCTGGGTGGACCCGGTCACCGGAGCGCCGGTCAACGGCGAGGAGATCCACAAGGAAGAGCTGCGCAACGCCCGGAAGATGGGGATGCCGCAGGACACCATGACCGTGTTCGCCGGGCACGTGAAGATGCGCCCGGACTACGTCGAATCGATCGTCGACCTGGTCAAGTCCCAGCGCCTGCTGGTCCTGCTCCTCACCTCGTACCTGCCCTGGGGCTTCCTGGTCCTCGGCGCCGGACTGCTGGCCCTCGCCCTGTGGCTGGAGGCCCGCTCGCGACGGCCGGCCCCCGCCCCTGCTCCCGCTTGAGCCCCTGCTCCCGCTTGAGCCGCGCCCTGGAGGGCCCGGCGGCAGGCACCGCGGCGTCGCGGGGCTGGGGCACGCGCCTCGCGGCGTTGTCGTCAAGCACCAACGCTCCGCGTTGGCTCAACCCTCCGCCTTGCGATGCACGCCCCCCAGCCCCGCTCCTCCATCCGCGCTGCCTACCGCCGCGCCCTCTTGGTGAACCGGGTCGCCTCCACCGTCGTAGGGTCCTCCGGCCACGGGTGCTTCGGATAGCGGCCGCGCAGCTCCGCCCGTACGGCCCGGTAGCCGTCCTGCCAGAACGACGCCAGATCGGCGGTGACGGCTGCGGGGCGGCCGGCCGGGGAGAGGAGATGGACCAGGACCGGCACCCCGGCCACCCTCGGGGTCTCCCGCAGACCGAACAGCTCCTGGAGCTTCACCGCGAGCACGGGCTGCGCCCCGCCGTACTCCACCCTGATCCGGGAACCGCTCGGCACCTCGATCCGCTCCGGCGCCAGCTCGTCCAGCCGTACCGCCTCGCCGGTCGCCCACGGCAGCAGCCGCCGCAGCGCCTGCCCCGCGTCGATCCGGGCCAGGTCGGAGCGCCGCCGGGCCCGTGACAGCTCGGGCTCCAGCCACTGCTCGGTACGTTCCAGCAGCGCGCCCCGCGACACGTCCGGCCAGGGCTCGCCCAGCTCACGGTGGAGGAACGCGAGCCGCTCCCGCAACTGCCCGGTCTCGCGCGTCCAGCGCAGCAGCCCGAGCCCCTCGCGCCGCAGCCCCTCCACCAGCGCCTCGCGCACCAGCCCGGGCTCCGGCTGCTTCAACGGGCGCACCGACAGCTCGACGGCCCCCAGTCGCTCCACCCGGCGGGCCACCACGTCGCCGCCCGCCCAGTGGACCTCCTCGCCCGCGAACCGCAGATGCCCGGCGGCCGCCCGCGCCGTGTCCTCGTCGATGACGGCCGCGAGCCGCACCCGCGCGGACGCCGAGTGCGCGGGCCGGTCGGCCACCGCGACCGCCAGCCACGGCGCACTGCGCAGCCCCGAACCCTCCCGCAGCTCCGCACCCGTCCCCGACGCCATCAGGAACGCCCCCTCGCCCCGCGCCCGCGCCACCCGCTCCGGGAACGCCAGCGCGGCCACCAGGCCCACCGCCGCGTCGTCCGGCCCGGAGCCCACTCCCGCGTCCGCGACGAAGGACGACAGCCGCCGCACCTCCTGCCGCCACCGCCCCGCGTACCCGTCGCCGCCCCGCCGGGCGGCGCGCAACGCGGCCGCCAGATCGTCCCCGTACTCCCGCGGCGGCTCCTCGCTCAGCAGCGCCACGACCTCGGCCGCCCTCCTGCCGCCCACCCCGGCGGCCCCGTCCAGCAGCGCCCGCGCCAGCCGGGGATGCAGGCCCAGCCGCGACATCCGGGTGCCCCGGCCGGTCACCCGCCCCTCCGCGTCCACCGCACCGACCGCCGTCAGCACCTCGCGCGCCGCACTCATCGCACCCGCGGGCGGCGGGTCGAGCAGCGCCAGCCCCGACGCGTCCGGATCGCCCCAGCACGCCGCCTGCAACGCGAACGCCGCCAGGTCCGCGACCTTGATCTCCGGGGAGGGGAACCGGGCGAGCCGGCCGTCCTCCGCCTGCGCCCAGCACCGGTACACCGCCCCGGGCGCCTCCCGCCCGGCCCGGCCCGCCCGCTGCCTCCCCGCCGCCTGCGAGGCGCGCACCGTCGTCAGCGCGCTCAGCCCCCGGGCGTGATCGGTACGCGGCTCCCTGGCCAGCCCCGAGTCCACCACCACCCGCACCCCGGGCACCGTGAGGGACGACTCCGCCACCGAGGTCGCCAGCACCACCCGCCGCCCCTCGCCGGACGACCCGGCCAGTACCGCGTCCTGCACCGCCGCCGGGGCCCGCCCGTGCACCTGGAGCACCTCGGCGGCCACCCCGGCCAGCTGCCCGGCCACCCGCCCGATCTCGCCGACACCCGGCAGAAAACACAACACGTCCCCGTCCCGCTCCGCGAGCGCCCGGCGCACCGTGGCGGCGACATGCGTCAGCAGCGCCGGATCGACCCGCATCCCGTGCGGCGGCCGCACCGGGGCGGCGGGCGGCGCCCAGACCACCTCCACCGGATGCGAGACACCCTCCGTCTCGACCACCGGGGCATCGCCCAGCAGCCGGGCCCAGCCCTGCGCGTCCGTGGTCGCGGACGCCGCGACCAGCCGCAGATCGGGCCGGATCGCCTCCCGCACGTCGAGCAGGAACGCGGCGACCGTGTCCGCGTCCAGATGCCGCTCGTGGCACTCGTCGATGATCACCGCGTCGACCCCGGCCAGCTCCTGGTCGCGCTGCAGCCGCTGGAGCAGCACACCGGTGGTCACCACCTCCACCACCGTGTCGCGCCCCACCACCCGCTCCCCGCGGACCGTGAACCCCACCCGGCCGCCGGCCCGCTCCCCGATGAGCCACGCCATCCGCCGCGCCGCCGCCCGCGCCGCGATCCGCCGCGGCTCCGCGACCACCACCCGGCGCACCGGACCGCCGCCGGCCAGACCGGCCAGGACCAGCGGTACGAGGGTCGTCTTGCCGGTGCCGGGCGGCGCGCACAGCACCGCGACCCCGCGGTCGTCGAGCGCCCGCTCCAGGGCGGGCACAGCGGTGCGTACGGGCAACTGGTCCAGGGCGTCGGTACGGATCACGCCCCCAGTCTCGTACGACCCGCCCCCGTGCCGGGCCGCCGGTGCCTCGGGACCGGCCCCGTCAGCCCCGTTCGCAGACGAAGACCGCCGTGCCGGGGATCAGGTTTCCGCGCAAGGGGGACCAGCCGCCCCACTCCTGGTGGTTCCAGGCCGGCCACTCCGGTTCGACCAGGTCGACCAGACGGAAGCCGCCGGCCACCACGTCCCGCACCCGGTCGCCGAGCGTCCGGTGGTGCTCGACGTACACGGCCTCGCCCCGCTCGTCCTGCTCGACATAGGGAGTGCGGTCGAAGTACGAGGCCGCGACCGACAGGCCCTCGGGCCCCGGCTCGTCCGGGAACGCCCAGCGCACCGGATGCGTCACCGAGAAGACCCAGCGGCCCCCGGGGCGCAGCACCCGGTGCACCTCGCGGAACACCTGCACGGGGTCGGCGACGAACGGCACCGCGCCGTAGGCGGAGCACGCCAGGTCGAAGGAGCCGTCCCGGAACGGCAGCACCCCGGCGTCCGCCTCGACCAGCCGGACCGCCGGCGCGTCGCTGCCGCCGATCCGCAGCGCGTGCTGCAACTGCCGGTGCGAGAGGTCCAGCGCCACCGGCCGGGCCCCCTGCGCGGCGAGCCAGCGCGAGCACTGCGCGGCGCCCGCACCGATCTCCAGGACGTCCAGGCCGCGCAGCGAACCGGCGGGGCCCAGCAGACCGGCCTCCGCCTCGTCGAGCCCTTCCGGCCCCCAGACGAAGCGGTCGTCGCCGAGGAAGGCGCCGTGGTCGCTCTGGTACTCGTCGGCGTTCCGGTCCCACCAGCCGCGACTGGCCCGGCTGCTCTCGGCCTCCGACGCGTCGCGGCGGGTCGCTTCGGGTTCGGCCGGGTAGATCTCTTGGCTCATCGTGTCCGTCGTTGTAGTTTGCCTTCACCCCGCCGCACGCGGTACGTACCTGGGGGTACCTGTGAGCACGGCTCCGTGCCCGTGGGTTTGTCTCCTGGGGCCGATCTGGCCTCGGGGAACACGAGTTGTGCCGGATATGAGCCGTTGCGCCCCCGGTGTGCGCCTTCGCGCATTGACCGTGCCCGGCTGCCCCCGTATGCTACAAGTTGCGCTGCGAGCCTGCGCGCCTCAGACCTAGCAGGCCGCGCTCGCATCTGTTGTATGTCCCCTCGGTTCACGAGGCGCCTCCCGGTCCAGCGGGGTCGGCGGTTCCCGAGCTGTCCGGCTTCTGCAGAGGTGATACGGGCTCCCGGCGTAGCAGTACCTACGACTCACTGTCCGTACCGGAGCCCTTTCCCACATGACGAGCAGCACCGAGACCACCGCCACCACTCCGCAGGTTGCGGTCAACGACATCGGCGACGCGGACGCGTTCCTCGCGGCGATCGACGAGACGATCAAGTACTTCAACGACGGCGATATCGTTGACGGTGTCATCGTCAAGGTTGACCGGGACGAGGTTCTCCTCGACATCGGTTACAAGACCGAAGGTGTCATCCCGAGCCGCGAGCTCTCGATCAAGCACGACGTCGACCCGAACGAGGTCGTCAAGGTCGGTGACGAGATCGAGGCCCTGGTCCTCCAGAAGGAGGACAAGGAAGGCCGCCTGATCCTCTCGAAGAAGCGCGCTCAGTACGAGCGTGCCTGGGGCACCATCGAGAAGATCAAGGAAGAAGACGGCATCGTCACCGGTACCGTCATCGAGGTCGTCAAGGGTGGTCTCATCCTCGACATCGGCCTCCGTGGCTTCCTGCCGGCGTCGCTCGTCGAGATGCGTCGTGTCCGCGACCTTCAGCCCTACGTGGGCAAGGAGCTCGAGGCGAAGATCATCGAGCTGGACAAGAACCGCAACAACGTGGTCCTGTCCCGCCGCGCCTGGCTGGAGCAGACCCAGAGCGAGGTCCGCCAGACGTTCCTCACGACCCTGCAGAAGGGCCAGGTCCGCTCCGGCGTCGTTTCCTCGATCGTCAACTTCGGTGCGTTCGTGGACCTCGGCGGCGTCGACGGTCTCGTGCACGTCTCCGAGCTGTCCTGGAAGCACATCGACCACCCCTCCGAGGTTGTCGAGGTCGGCCAGGAAGTCACCGTCGAGGTTCTCGACGTCGACATGGACCGCGAGCGCGTCTCCCTGTCGCTCAAGGCGACGCAGGAAGACCCGTGGCAGCAGTTCGCCCGTACGCACCAGATCGGGCAGGTCGTTCCCGGTAAGGTCACCAAGCTCGTTCCGTTCGGTGCGTTCGTCCGCGTCGACGAGGGCATCGAGGGTCTGGTCCACATCTCCGAGCTGGCCGAGCGCCACGTGGAGATCCCGGAGCAGGTCGTCCAGGTCAACGACGAGATCTTCGTCAAGGTCATCGACATCGACCTCGAGCGCCGTCGCATCAGCCTCTCGCTGAAGCAGGCCAACGAGTCCTTCGGTGCCGACCCGGCCTCGGTCGAGTTCGACCCGACCCTGTACGGCATGGCCGCGTCCTACGACGACCAGGGCAACTACATCTACCCCGAGGGCTTCGACCCCGAGACCAACGACTGGCTCGAGGGCTACGAGACCCAGCGCGAGGCGTGGGAGGGCCAGTACGCCGAGGCGCAGCAGCGCTTCGAGCAGCACCAGGCCCAGGTCATCAAGTCCCGCGAGGCCGACGAGGCTGCTGCTGCCGAGGGCGCTGCTGCGCCGGCCGGTGGCGCCCCGGCTGCCTCCGGCGGCAGCGGTGGCGGCTCGTACTCCTCGGAGTCCGCGGACAACTCCGGCGCCCTGGCGTCGGACGAGGCCCTGGCTGCCCTGCGCGAGAAGCTGGCGGGCGGCCAGAGCTGACGCTCTGCACCCCCTCCGGTCGATGATCGACCGCAGTAGCTGAAAAGTGAGGCCCGCTCCCTTCGGGGAGCGGGCCTCACTCGTTTTCGCGGCGCGGCTACGGTGTGACGGTGATGTTGGTCAGGCCCTTCCCGCCGGTCACCGTGTTGCTGCTGTGGACGGTGGCCGGGCAGTTCGTGCCGTAGTTGGTGATGTTGATCGCGAGCTGCTTGTCGCCCTTGGAACCGGTCAGGTCCGAGGTGTTGTCGCGGAAGACGGTGCCGCAGCCCCAGCCGCTCTCCTGGGTGTGGGTCTCATAGCCGTTGTTGGTCGTACGGGAGCCCTTGTTGCCCTCGACCAGGACGTCATTGCCCTTCACGTCGACCCAGGAGTCGTCGTAGTTGGCGCCGGTCAGCCCGCTGCCGTCGAAGGTGTTGCCGACGATCTTCGCCCCGGTGGTGCCCTCCTTGATATCGACGTTCTCGCCGCCTACCCCCGGACCGATCCTGTTGTCCAGGATCTGGACCCGGTCGCTCCGGTCGGAGAGATCGCCGGCCGTGCCGACATAGACGCCCTCGCCCATGCCGCGGCCGTCGTGCCCGGTGTCGTAGATCCGTGAGTTCTTGATGACGCCGTCCTTGCTGGACTTGCGGAAGTGGACGCCCTCCATGTCCAGATCGTGCACGGTCACCGAATCGATGACGACGCCGGTGGCGGTGTCGGCCATGATGCCCTTCTGGCCGCCGGTGACGGTGATGCCCCTGACGGTCCAGTAGGAGGCGCCGTTGAGGTGCAGTCCGTACCCCCCGCCCGCCGTGAGGATCGCCTTGGCGGAGCCCGTGAGCGTGATCCGGGCGGAAGCGGTGCCGGGGACGGTCGCCTTGAAGTTGCCGGTGTAGGTGCCGTCGGCGAGCCGGATCGTGTCGCCGGGGGCCGCGGCGGTGAGGGCGGACTTGAACTGGGCGGCGGTGCTCACGTCGATGACCGTCGCCGCACCCGCCGCGGTGGCGGAGGCGAGGGCGAGGCCGCCGGTGGCGAGCGCGGTGGCCAGCAGGGCGGGGAGCGGAGTGCGGGTGCGCATGGGGGTGCCTTCCCGTCGAAGGGGTTCGAGGTTCTCGTACATGAATGTGGGGCGAGTCTCTGAACGCTCTGCCCAGTGACGGTAGGGACGGGGTGCGACCCTGTCAATGTCTGGACCAATGCTTCCATGAGGGCGGACCGGTGAGCCGGGTGAGCCGGGGAACGCCTGTGGTGCACGGGAAACTGACGGCCCGTTCCCCGCCCGTGCGCAGAGCCGGTGGCCCGGGGTCTGCCGTGAACTCGGCTTCACTGGCGCGGTGTTCACCGACATGAACGTCAACGCCTTTGTCCCGAGCGGAAAGGCGGACGCCCGCCACAGGTTCCCGTCCTGCGGCCCGGCCCCGGGTTCTCGCATCGGATCCGGCATGAACCGGCGGGTGAGAGGGCACAGTCCGGGAATGCATGTGCCCTGCCGGACGTTCTTCTCGACGAACACGAGGAGGAGCGGTAACCGTGCCTGATCCGCAGAGTTTGTACGAATGGGAGCCGAAGGGCCTGGCCGTCGTCGACATGGCGCTCGCCCAGGAGTCGGCCGGCCTGGTCATGCTCTACCACTTCGACGGATACATCGACGCGGGCGAGACCGGCGAGCAGATCGTGGACGGCCTGCTCGAAACGCTGCCGCACCAGGTCGTGGCCAGCTTCGACCACGACCGCCTGGTCGACTACCGCGCACGACGCCCGCTGTTCACCTTCCGGCGCGACCGCTGGGCCGCCTACGAGACCCCGACGCTCGACGTCAGGGTCGTGCAGGACGCCACCGGGGCGCCCTTCCTGCTGCTGTCCGGGCCCGAGCCCGACGTGGAGTGGGAGCGCTTCGCCGCCGCCGTCGAGCAGATCGTCGAGCGCCTCGGTGTGCGCCTCGCGGTGAATTTCAACGGCATCCCGATGGGTGTCCCGCACACCCGCCCCGTCGGCATCACCCCGCACGGCAACCGCACGGACCTCATGCCCGGCCACCGCAGCCCCTTCGACGAGGCGCAGGTGCCCGGCTCCGCCGAGGCCCTGGTGGAGTACCGGCTGATGGAGGCCGGACACGACGTCCTCGGCGTGGCCGCCCACGTCCCGCACTACGTCGCCCGCTCCGCTTACCCGGACGCCGCGCTCACCGCGCTGGAGTCGATCACGGCCGCGACCGGCCTGGTCCTGCCGAGCGTCGCCCATGCGCTGCGCACCGAGGCGCACCGCACCCAGACCGAGATCGACCGGCAGATCGACCAGGGAGACGAGGAGCTCGTCTCGCTCGTCGAGGGCCTTGAGCACCAGTACGACGCGGTCGCCGGATCCGAGACCCGGGGCAACCTGGTGGCCGAGCCGGTGGACCTGCCGTCCGCCGACGAGATCGGCCTCGAATTCGAGCGGTTCCTCGCGGAGCGCGAGGGGGACGCCTGACCACCCCCGCCGGTCACCCCCGCGTACTAGGCTGCCGGGCATGCTGAAAGTGGGCCTGACCGGTGGGATCGGCGCCGGCAAGAGCGAAGTGTCACGGCTGCTCGTCGGATACGGGGCCGTGCTGATCGACGCGGACCGGATCGCCCGCGAGGTCGTCGAGCCGGGGACACCCGGGCTCGCGGCCGTCGTCGACGCGTTCGGCGCCGGCATCCTCACCGCCGACGGCACCCTGGACCGGCCGAAGCTCGGCTCGATCGTCTTCTCCGACGCCGACCGGCTCGCCACTCTCAACGCGATCGTCCACCCCCTGGTCGGCGCCCGCTCCGCCGAGCTGGAGCGGGCGGCGGGCCCCGACTCGGTCGTGGTCCACGACGTCCCGCTCCTCACCGAGAACGGCCTGGCGCCGCTCTACGACCTGGTGGTCGTCGTGGACGCGAGCCCCGGGACCCAGCTCGACCGGCTCGTACGGCTGCGCGGCATGACCGAGCCCGAGGCCCGCGCCCGGATGGCCGCCCAGGCCACCCGCGAGCAGCGGAGAGCCGTGGCCGACCTGATCATCGACAACGACGGGCCGCTGGAGAACCTGGAGCCGCAGGTCCGCAAGGTCTGGTCGGAGCTGACCGGGCGGGCCGCCGTGGCCGGCTGACCCCGGCACCGGCCGGGACCGGAATACCGGGCCGCGGCCGGACGTTGTGGACCCGGTGGCGGGTCGAGTACCCGGTGACGAAGGGAAGGACGAGACCGTGCCCGAGAGGACTCCGGAGACCGACGTCATCGATTTCCGCGCGGCCGAACACCTGCTGGCCGCGCGTGATCCCCGGGGCGCGGTGAAACTGCTGGATTCGGTGATCGCGGCCCATCCGGAGAACACCGCGGCCCGGCTGCTGCGCGCCCGCGCGTTCTTCGCCGCCGCCCAGCTGCGCCCCGCCGAGCTCGAATTCGAACTCGTCCTGGAGCGCGAACCGGACAACGCCTTCGCGCACTTCGCGCTGGCCCGCACCTTCGAGCGCTCCGGCCGCACGGACCGGGCCGCCCGCCACTTCCGGCTGGCCGCCGCGCTCGATCCGAACCCGGAGTATCTGAAGGCGGCCCGCTTCCCGGCCCAGGACTGACGCCCGGCGCCGGGCCGCGCCCCCGGTGGCGCTTCAGTGCCCGTACCTGCCGCGACCGCTGTGGTCGGGTTCGTACGGCGGGATATCGCGGCCGGGCTGGTAGTGCGGGCCCTGGTGGATGTGGTGGATGATCACCGTCAGATCCACCAGGACCAGCACGAGCAGCAGGCCGCAGGCGGCGGCCCAGCCCGGCCGCCCGGTCAGTGTGAAGGCGGCCAGGCCGAAGACGGCCCAGGCCAGCCCCCATAGACTCAGCCAGAGCCGCAGCCGCAGTGGGCTGCGGGCAGTCGTCGGTTCATTGCCGGTACGCATGGCGATCGCCTCTTCTACCAGGATGGACCCGCGACGGCGTTTTGGGACATGCGACGTCGGACCGAGGAGATCGTGAGTGAACGGCACATCGTGGGAGGGCCGCACCGGCCGCAGGGCGAGGGTCCGGGGCTGTCTGCTGGGCGGCGCGGTCGGGGACGCGCTGGGGAACCCGGTGGAGTTCCTGTCCCTGGCCGGTATCCGCCGGGCACACGGTGAGCACGGCGTACAGGGACTCCTCCCGGACGAGGAAGGGGTCGTCGGACGGGTCACGGACGATACGCAGATGACCCTGTTCACGGCCGAGGGGCTGATCAGGGCCCATGCCCGGGCGGCGTCGAAGGGGATCGGCGGTGCCGAGACCGCCCTCGTACGGAACGCCTACCTCCGCTGGCTGGACACCCAGAACCACCCCGCGCCGCCCTTCGCGGGCGGTGACAGCCCGATACGGACCGGCTGGCTCCGGCAGCAGCCCTGGCTCTACGCCCGCCGGGCCCCCGGCAACGCCTGTCTGACCGGGCTCGCCACCGGCCACCTCCCCGAACCGACGCGCCGGCTCGGTGAGCCCGGACCCGTCAACACCGGGTCCAAGGGGTGCGGCACGGTGATGCGCTCCGCCCCCTTCGGGCTGCTGGGCCAGGACGCCGAGTCGGGCTTCCGGCTCGCGTACTGGTGCGCGCAGATCACCCACGGCCATCCGACCGGCGCGTACGCGGCCGGGGCCCTCGCCGCGATCGTCACACACCTCCTGGAGGGCGACTCGACGGCGGGCGCCGTGCTGAGGGCGATGGAGCTGCTGCGCCACCACCCGGGGCACGAGGAGACGACGGCGGCGCTGCGGGCCGCCGTGGATCTGGCCGCGGAGGGTGCGCCGACCGGCGAGAAGGTGGAGACGCTGGGCGCGGGCTGGGTCGCCGAGGAGGCCCTCGCCATCGCCGTGTACTGCGCCCTGGTGCTGCCCGGCGCCGACCAGGTGGCCCCGGCGCTGCTGCTCTCGGTCAACCACTCGGGCGACAGCGACTCCACGGGAGCGATCTGCGGCAACCTGCTCGGCGCACGCCACGGGGACGTACACCTTCCGCCGTCCTGGCTGGTGTCGACCGAGGGCCGCGCGGTGATCACCGAGGTGGCCGACGATCTCTGCCTGGAGGCCGAGCACGCGGTCGCCTGGCCGGACGGGCGTTACCCGGCGTGCTGACGGGCGGAGGGGGCATCGCCCGTCGGCACACCGGATTCTGACGATGCGTCAGTCGGACAGCAGCTTGGTGCGCAGGGCGGCCACCGTCGCGTCGTCGAGCTTCAGGCCCTCGCGTACGTAGGTGTCGAAATCGCCGTAGATGTGGTCGACCTCGTCGAACGCCGCGCGCAGCCAGCTCAGTTCGACGGCCTTCGGGTTGCCCAGGTAGTCGTTGCTGGCGAGGAAGTCCGCCTCGACGGTCTCGCGCGGGACGCCGAGCAGGGTGAGCAGTACGGCCGTGCTCCAGCCGGTGCGGTCCTTGCCCGAGCTGCAGTGGAAGACCGTAGCGCCGGAGTCGTTCGTCGCGACGGCCGTGAGCAGGTCGCGGAAGGCGTAGTCGGCGCCCACGAAGTTGACCATGAACGGGTAGCCGATGGACTGGCCGAGGTCGGACGAGCCGGAGAACAGCCCGGCCGCGATGGCCTCGGCCAGGGTCATCAGGGCCGAGTCGTGGAAGCGGATGCCGTGGCTGAGCGACACCACGTCGGCGACCTGGTACTTCACACCGGCGGGCACCCGGTCCGGGTCGTCGTGCCGCTCCACCGCGTTGCGCAGGTCCACGTCGAGAGTGAGCCGCTGGGAGAGCAGGCGCTGCTGCTCGGCGTCGGTGAGCTTGTTGATCTTGTTGGAGCGGTAGACCAGCCCCGGGCGGACCCAGCGGCCGTCGGTGGTGCGGTAGCCGCCGATGTCCCGGAAGTTGCGGGCGGAGTCGATCCCGAGCGAGCGTTCGGCGACGACCAGCGGGGAACCGCTGTCCGGCACCAGCCGGAAGTACCAGCGCCCCGCCTCGGCGAGGGTTCCGGCGGGGACGGTCAGCGAACCGGTGCCGGGGGCGGTGCCCACCGGGGTGCCGGTGGTGGCGTCGGGGGAGGTGACGGCGATGACGGTCACCGAGCCGGCGGCGGAGGACCACGAGAGCGTGTAGCCGCCGTCGGCGGCGCGCTCGGCGGTGGCCGCGGTGAACGGCACCGCGGCGGCCCGGGTGCCGGCCTCGGCGCTCGCCGCGGGTGCGCCGGCGGGCGTGGCGGCGAGGGCCGGCGGTACGAGGACCGTACCGGCGAGCAGGACGGCCGCGACGGCTGCCTGGGTGATGCGGTGCGTGCGCATGGTGCTCCTTGTCTGCATCCCTGTCAGGGGGGTGGGGGGTGTCAGGAGGCGGGGGCGGCGGTGCACGGCGTGGTGCCGCAGACATTGATGACACGGCCGGTGGTCAGGAAGGTGGCCTTCTGCTGACGCGCGGCCGACGAGTTGCGGGGATCCGAGTGCGGATCGTGGCCGTACTGCGGCCCGTCGGGCGGGGTGTTGGTGAGCGGCGGGGTGGGCGTACCGCTGTCCCACACCGTCATCGCGGAACCCCGGTAAGGCAGTTGGCCTCGGGAGACGGCCTCGATGCCCCAGTACGGGACGGTGTCCGGGCTGCGGCCCGGTGCCAGTGCGGGGGCGATCAGCCGGGCGCCGAGGGTGCGCGCCTCCACGTCGGCCGCCGCGTTCGCGACCTGGTGGTCCCCGTACGCGATGTGCATCAGCACCCGGTGACGGTCGGTGAGGTGGCTCGCGTACCCATTGGTCTCACCGCGGTCCCACACCATCTGGAACAGCTGGAGGACGATCTGCTGGCGCAGCTTGTCCGGGTAGGAGGTGTCCAGGACCTGCTGGAACGGTGCGAAGTCGGCGCTGCGGTTGAGGAGCAGGCCGTAGTTCATGCCGGTGACGCCGAGGACCCCGCGCCGGATGTCGGGCGAGGCGGCCACCAGTGCGCCGCCGAGGATTCCGCCCTGGCTGTTCCCGTCGTAGCCGATGCCGTGCCGGATGTCGACGAGCGGGCGGCCGTCCGCGTCCCGGAAGGCCGGGTCGGTGCTCAGCCCGTCGGCGTGGATCAGGGCGCGGGCGAGGAAGAGGGCGTTCAGCATGCCCTGTTCGCTGCGTTCCGGGACGGCGGGGAAGAGGTTCGGGTCGGCGAGCGCGCCGAGCACCACGGGGATGTCCTCCTCGGCCATCCCGATCCAGTCCGTCGCGCAGAACGTGAAGTTGTGCTCCGCCGCCATCGACTTGACATTGCCGGCGCCGACCTCGGAACGGCGGCCGAGGAGGCCGTGCCCGTAGAGGGCGGGGTGCGAGGCGGTACGGAAGGCGGAGCGCGGTATCTCGCAGCGGAACGTGGCGAGCTGGGTGTGGAGCGGGAGCCGCCGGGGCAGGCCGTCGCGGCCGCGGTGGAACACGGAGCCGGGCGGGCCGCCGGGCAGGTTCAGATAGCCGGGCACGTCGATCCGGCCGGTCACCTCGCGGGCGATGCGGGGGTCCTGCTCGGCCGTGAAGTCGGTGACCTGGGTGACGGCGAACGCGGGGGAGCGGCCGCCGAGCCGGCGGAACGCGTCGTCGCGGATGGTGAAGAGGTCACCGGTGAGACCGCGGGTGCTCGCGACAGTGAAGTCCCAGGCCAGATAAAGCCCTTCGGTCCGCACCCCGGCCCTGCGCAGCGCCTGGAGGGCCGGGCGGAGCTGACGCTGCCGGGCGTGCAGCGGATGCCCGCCGGGCAGTGGCCTCCCGGCGACGGCGGCGAACGGATCGGCGGCCGCGATGGTGCGTCCCGCCGCGTCCTTGAGGTTCCGCAGGGCGACGGCGTAGTGGTGGCCGTCGCGGAAGTTGCGCGCGGGATGGATCAGCAGGGCCCGGCGTGCGGGGTCGGTGGCGTTGGCGTCCGGCTCCGCCCAGTACGGCCACCGCTCGCCGGTCCGGGTGTCCAGCAGTACGACGGGGGCGTCCGGGGCCAGGGAGCGGCCGATGCCGGTGATCGGGGCCGCGCCGGTCGCCGCCGGGTCGAGGCCGGGGACGTGTGCGATCAGTGTCGAGCCGGGGGAGAAGCCGTCGGACCGGTTCCAGGCCGTCGGGTCGACGGGCCGGCCGGCCGTGGCGCGCGGCAGGACGGCGGCGCCGAAGGCCACCCGGCGGCCGGTGTCGGTGGCCGGGTCGGGCCGGGTGTACCAGTCGTTCGGGAACGGCAGCAGGCACTCGACGGGCGCCAGCGGGTCGCAGCCCGGCCCGGACGGCCCGGCGGCGTGTGCCGGCCGGGCGTCCGGGACGAGCAGGGCGGCGGCGCCGAGCGCCGCCGCCAGCAGCCCGCGCAGCAGGCGGTGGAACAACTCCGGTCAGCTCCCCTGGAGGTGCGCGCCGATGATGGCGGCGTAGTTCGCCTCACCCTTGCGGTTGGGGTGCAGCGGGGCGGCGGCCGCGGTCGGCACGTAACCCTCGACCCACTTGTCCGACGGGGCCTGGCAGGAGTCGTGGCCCTTGCTGGGCGTGGCCAGATCGATGTACTCGGCCCCGTGCGCGGCGCTCTGCTCGGCGATCACCGAGTTCATCCGGTCGACGCTGCCCTGCAGGAAGTCCGCGTCCACCGGCAGGACCGGCTGCAGCGGCCAACAGCCGCCGGGCTTGATGTACAGCCCGTACCCCGTGACGATCACCCGGGCCTGCGGCGAACGCTGGTGGATCGAGTCCAGTACGACGCCCAGCTTCGGCGCGAACTCCGCGATGCGCTGCCCCACCTGGTCCACGCCGCCCTCGTTGTACTTCTCCTTGCACGGGGTGGCGTTCGGGTCGAGGGTGGTGCACTTCTGCGCGATGCCGACCAGTCCGGCGTCGTTGCCGCCGATGGTCAGCGTCACCAGGTCGGTGTCCGGGCGCAGCGCGTCGAACTGGGGCGGCGCCGAGCCCATCGGGATGTCGAGCAGCGACAGCGACTGCTTCTCGGTCATGTGCTTGGAGGCGGCGCCGCTGCACGTGACGTCGGTCAGCGAGGCGCCGAGGCGATCGGCCAGCTCGTGCGGGTAGTTGTGCGTCGAACGGCCGCAGGCCACCGGCCCCGTGATGTCGGGGATGAGCGGTCCCGAGGCCATGGAGTCGCCGAGCGCGACATAGGATGTGGCGCCGTCCGTACCGGCGGCGGATGCCGGCACCGCACCGGTCCCCACGGCCAGACCGGCCAGGGCGAGCGCGCCCATGACGGTCCTGACGGGACGACAGATGCCCTTTTTCTGCGGCATGTTCACGAAATCCTCCGACGGTGGGGGGCGGGAACGTGGCATGGCGTGTGACGCCGGTCATCATGCAGACTCAAGTGCCGTCGTTTAACTGGTGGGTAACGCAGACTTCTGCGGGGGAACTTGTGACGCGTGACAATCGGCCGCTCGTCATCACGGGCGAGCACGGTGTCCCGGGCGGTCCGGGGAGCCGACCGCTGTCCATCGCCGGACGTCCGGTCGCCGCGCAGCTGCGCGCCCGGGTCCCGGCCCTGACCGGCCGTGTCGTGGCCCGGCTGCTGGCCGATCTGCCGGTCTACGCGGATCTGCCGCACGAGGAGATCTCCGGCGACATCGCCGACATCGTCCAGCACAATCTGCGGCTCTTCGCCGACGTCGTCGAGCACCGCCGCCCCGCCACGGACGCCGAACTCGCCCAGCAGCGCGACTCGGCGGCCCAGCGCGCCGAGGAGGGCGTGCCGCTGGACGCGATCCTCACCGCCTACCAGGTCGGCACCGCGATGTGCTGGCAGGAGACCGCGAAGGGGGCGCTGCCCGGCGATCTCGCCACCGTCCTGGAGATCATGGACCGCATCATGGTCCTTCAGCAGCAGCTGACCTCCGCCGTCAGCAGCGCGTACCTGGAGGCCCGGCAGATCCTCGACAGCCAGGACCACGGCGGCCGGCACGCCCTGATGGCCGCCCTGCTGACCGGTGAACCCCTGGACCGCTTCACCCACCGCACCGGACTGCGTCCGGCCGCCCGCTACCTCACGATGACGCTCGCACTCGCCCCGCACCCCGACGAGTTGAACCAGCCACCGGGGCCCGGCGCGGGTGTCGCCGCCCGGCGCAAGATCCGCCGGGTCCGCACGGCCCTCGACCACTTCGCCGGTACGCCGGTGCTCACCGCCCTCGACGCCTCCGGCGGCACGGTGCTGCTGCCCGCCGCCGAGCCGCCGCCGTGGCACGGACCGGGCGGTCTGCGCGCGCTGATCGAGGAGGCGACCCGTGCCGCCGGCGTCCCCATCACGGCCGCCGCGGAGACCGCCGAACCGGAGGCGGTGCCGGCCGCGGTGGCCCGTAACGCCGAGATCGTCGATCTGATCGCCCGTACGGGCCGGCCGCCGGGCCTGTACCGGCTGGCCGATGTACTGCTCGAATACCAGCTCAGCCGGCCCAGCGAGGCCCTGCACGGGCTCGCACAGCTGCTGCGCCCGCTGGAGGCGAAGCCGGAGCTGCTGCGCACCCTGGAGACGTACCTCGAACTGGGCCTGGACCGGCGGGCCACCGCGGCCGCCCTGCACATCCACCCCAACACCGTCGACTACCGCATCCGCCGCATCGACCGGCTGACCGGTCTCTCCCCGGCCCGCCCGGCCGACCTCCAGCACATCAGCGCGGCACTGGTCGCCCGCCGCTCGGTGTGAGCCGGCGCGGGGCGATGTGGAGCGGCGTGACCGGAACTGCGGTCAACGGCCGTTCGTTCCGACGAACATGAGCGGACAACTGGTGCGTGAAGGGTATTCAGGGACGGGCCCCGGCGCGATCACACCGGACGGCTGCGCGGTCGAGCTGTACAGACGGCTCTCCGTCGGCGACGAACCGGACGTGATCGCGGCGGCGGTGCCCGCCGGGGCGACCATTCTGGAACTGGGCTGCGGCACGGGCCGGGTGACGCATCCGCTGATCGGGCGCGGCTTCGAGGTCACAGCCGTGGACGAGTCGGCGCAGATGCTGGAGCACATCCGGGGCGCCCGCACCGTGCGGAGCCCATCGAGTCGCTGGACCTCGGCGAGGAGAGGTTCGACGTGGTGATGCTGGCGTCGTTCCTGGTGCACACGAGCGAGCACCGGGTGCGTGACGGGATGCTGCGGACGTGCCGCAAGCACGTCAAGGACGGCGGCGTCGTGCTCATCCAGCGCGAGGGCGCCGACTACCACACCGACCTGCCGCGGGAGAGGATTCATCCGGCCGGATACACCGTACGGATCGTCTCGGCGGAGCCCGTGGGGGACGGGGTGGACTCGGTGCATGCCGAGTACGTCTTCGACGACGCGCGCTGGACCCAGACGTTCCGGTCGCGTGAGCTGTCGAAGGAGCAGTTCGAGAGCCACCTGGCGGCGGCGGGCCTGACCGTCGACCGGTATCTCACGGACGACGGGATATGGGTGCGCGCCGTGCCGGAGCGGCCTCGGAGCGAGTGAGATCCGCGGCCCGGGAGCGTCGGCTTCCGGACCGCGGACCGGGGCGTGGCGAACGGGGCCGGTCGGTCAGTGGACCGTGCTGTAGCTGCGCCAGGGCAGGGCGGAGGCCGCGTTGACATCGGTGAACGACTTCGCGAGGTACGTCGTGCCCGGACCGGTGCAGTTGCGGGTGCGGTACAGAATGATGTCGACCAGGGTGCCGTTGCTCACTACCTTGGCGCCCGAGGGGGCGAGCCGGTGGCAGCCCTTCACGGGCGGGCTGTTCACCGTGATCTCGACGTCGCGCTCCGTCGTGTATGCGATCGGTCCGACCGCGGTCCGGCCGAGGCCGGAACAGCCTGCGACGGTGAGGGTCAGGAGCGCGGTCCCGGCTGCGATGCCGAGACGGCGGCGTCGGTGAGCGATCACGGGCATGGGCGGGGTCCTCGTCTGTCTCGTCCGGCGCGTTGCACCGGCACTGGCGCTGCGTATGCCACGGGTACGCACGGATGGCCACGGAGTACGTACTCGGTACGTGCTGACGCTGGTCACCCTGCCTCCTCTCCGGTGCCCCGGCATCCGGTACGCGGCCGGGCGGGGGAAGGACGGGACGGCGGGGGCCCGATCCATGTTCATATCGATTGATATTGGGCATACCGTGGTAATAGCGACTGATTATGTGATCTGGATGATTCTGGATCACCTGGATCAGGAGCTTTCGGCAGTTTCCGGCTTTCAGGGGGCCGTCATGGTCCAGGAGCTCGTGATCGCGATAGTGGCGGCGGTCTCGGCGGGTGCGCTGTACACGGCAGCTGCGGCCAAGGTCGTCAAGCAGTACGAGCGCGGCGTCGTGCTGCGGCTCGGCAGGCTCCGCAACGACGTACGAGGGCCCGGGTTCACCATGGTGCTCCCCGGCATCGAGCGGCTGCGCAAGGTCAATATGCAGATCGTGACGATGCCGGTGCCGGCACAGGACGGGATCACCCGGGACAACGTCACGGTTCGGGTGGACGCGGTCATCTACTTCAAGGTCGTCGATGCGGCGAGCGCCGTGATCCAGGTAGAGGACTACCGGTTCGCGGTGTCGCAGATGGCCCAGACCTCGCTGCGTTCGATCATCGGAAAGAGCGATCTGGACGATCTGCTGTCCAACCGCGAGAAGCTGAATCAGGGGCTTGAGCTGATGATCGACAGCCCCGCGGTCGGCTGGGGCGTGCAGATCGACCGGGTGGAGATCAAGGACGTATCGCTGCCGGAGACGATGAAGCGCTCCATGGCCCGCCAGGCCGAGGCCGACCGTGAGCGGCGGGCCCGGGTCATCAACGCGGACGCCGAGCTCCAGGCGTCGAAGAAGCTCGCCGAGGCGGCGAAGGAGATGTCCTCCCAGCCGGCCGCGCTCCAGCTGCGTCTGTTGCAGACGGTGGTGGCGGTGGCGGCGGAGAAGAACTCCACGCTGGTGCTGCCGTTCCCGGTGGAGCTGCTCCGCTTCCTGGAACGGGCGCAGCAGCCCGTCCAGCAGCAGCCCGTGCAACAGCAGGTGGCGCCGCCGCAGACAGGTCAGCCGCAGCGCCCCGCACAGGGCCAGCGCGCCGCACAGGCTCAGCGCCCCGCACAGGCTCAGCCGAGGCCAGGGCCGCGACCGCCGCAGACGTCGTCCGGGGCGTCCGCACCCGCACCCTCGCCGCCGCCCGTGCCCGCACCGCCGAACGCGGTTCCGGCCCGGCCCTCGCGTCCGAAGCCGTTGGCCAGGCACTGAGCCGGCCCGCCCGCACCAGCCCTTTGCCCACCGTTCCCCGCCCCGGTCCGACAGACATGGACCGGGGCGTTTCATGTCGTGCCTGACCTGCTGAAATGTGGGTGAGAGTCCGGTTGTCAGAGCCCCCGCCTAGACTCGCAGGAGTCGATGAAGAACAAGGCGATCAAGAGGCTCCAAGAGGGGTCGAGCGGATCAGGGCGGGAGGGGAGGGGACCGATGAGCACGGCACAACACCAGCAGGACGCCGCCGCCGTCCGCCTTCTGCGCTGTGCCGCGGTGTTCCTGCCCGCGCCGCTGCCGAGGGACGGGCGGGTCGCCTTCTGGGACCCCGAGGGCGGCCCTCTCCCGGAGCCGGGCGACGTCTGCGCGCACCCCGCGGACCCGGAGAGCCCGGCACCCGGTGCGAGCACGGCCGAGATCACCGTCGTCCGGAGGCAAGGGCAGGGCGACGACGACGTCCGACGGCGGACGGTGCCCGCGCTGCTGCTGCCTGTCGCCGACGCGCTGCCGCTGCTGGTGCGGGCCCGGCACCAGGAGTCCGCCCACCCCGCCACGCGCTGCTGGGGCGCCGCCGCGCTCCAGGCGCTCAACCTGGCGGCGCGCGGCAGGCTGCTCCCCGGTCTGACGGGCGACGACCACGACGCCTGGCGGGCCGGGCCGCGCGACGCCGAGGACATCGCCCATCTACGGGCGATCGCCGCCGCCATGCCGGCCGAGGGCCACACGGTCCCGCTGCCGGATCTCACCCCGCTCCGGCTCCCCGACCCCCAGTGGCTGCTGGGCTCCTTCCTCGACGCGGTCGCCGACACCCTGCCCCGTACGCCCGCCGCGGCGTACGCGATGGGGGCACCCTTCGCGTCCCGCGAGGCCCAGCACCTGCCGGGGGCGCGTGACTGGGCGGTCGAGGTCGCGTCCGGGCTCGACGCGGGTGTACGGGTGTCGCTGCGCCTGGACCTGTCGGCGTACGAACTCTTCGACACGGCCGACACGTACGGCACCGCAGGCGCGCACGACGCCCCCGGCACGTACGACGCCACCGGTACGTACGGCTCCTCCGGCACGTACGACTCCTCCGACGCCACCGGTCCCGGCGAGGCCGGGGTCACCGCTCACCGCGCCGGCGCCGCGCGGCACGCCGCCGCGGCCATCACCCAGGTGCACAGCCTCGCCGACCCGACCTATGTCACCGACGCCGCCGCGCTCTGGAACGGCGGGGCGGGTGAGCCGTTCGGCCCGCGCGCCAGGATCGACGCCGTGCTCGCCCTGCGCCGCGCCGCCCGCGTCTGGGCACCGCTGGAGCGGTTGCTGGACCAGCCGGTGCCCGATGTGCTCGCCCTTGAGGAGGACGAGCTGTACGAGCTGCTCAGCGACGCCGGAGCCCGGCTGGCGGCGGCTGGGGTGAGCGTGCACTGGCCCAGGGAGCTCGCCCGTTCGCTCACCGCCTCCGCCGTCGTGCGGCCCGCACCCGGCTCGGCCACCGACGGCACCTCGTTCTTCGACGCCGAGCAGCTCTTCGCCTTCAACTGGCAGCTGTCGCTGGGCGACGAGCAGCTCACCGAGGCGGAGATGGACATCCTCGCGGAGGCCCACCGGCCGGTGGTGCGGCTGCGGGACCAGTGGGTGGTCGTCGACCCCGCGCTCGTACGCAAGGCACGCAAGCGGGAGCTCGGCCTGCTCGATCCGGTCGACGCCCTCGCCGCCGCCCTGACCGGCACCGCCGAGGTCGACGGCGAACAGGTCGCAGCGGTGCCCGTCGGCGCGCTGGCCGCGCTCCGCGAGCGCATCACCGCCGACCACACCACCATCGCCCCACCGCCCGGCCTCGACGCCACCCTCCGTGACTACCAGCTGCGCGGCCTGGCCTGGCTGGACCGGATGACCTCGCTCGGCCTCGGCGGCTGCCTGGCCGACGACATGGGCCTGGGCAAGACGATCACCCTCATCGCGCTCCATCTGCACCGCGCCCACCCCGAGCCCACCCTGGTGATCTGCCCCGCCTCCCTCCTGGGCAACTGGCACCGGGAGATCAACCGCTTCGCTCCCGGTGTCCCCGTGCGCCGCTTCCACGGCACCGACCGCACACTCACCGGGTCCGGCGGCGGCTTCGTCCTCACCACGTACGGCACGATGCGCTCCAGCGCCGCGCAACTGGCCGGTCACGGCTGGGGCCTGATCGTCGCGGACGAGGCCCAGCACGTGAAGAACCCGCAGTCCTCCACGGCGAAGGCGCTGCGCACCATCCCGGCCCCGGCCCGGGTCGCCCTGACCGGAACCCCGGTGGAGAACAATCTCTCCGAGCTGTGGGCCCTGCTCGACTGGACCACCCCCGGACTGCTCGGCCCCCTCAAGGCGTTCCGGGCCCGGCACGCCCGCATCGTCGAGAACACCGGCACGGCTGCCGGACTCGCCAACGACGAAGCGGTCGAACGGCTCTCCCGGCTGGTCCGGCCCTTCCTCCTGCGCCGCAAGAAGTCCGACCCGGGCATCGCCCCCGAGCTGCCGCCCAAGACGGAGACCGACCACCCCGTCTTCCTCACCCGCGAACAGGTCACGCTCTACGAGGCGGCGGTCCGCGAGACGATGGCGTTCATCGAGGCGTCGGAGGGCATCGCCCGGCGCGGCCTGATCATGAAGCTGCTGGCCTCGCTCAAGCAGATCTGCAACCACCCCGCGCAGTATCTGAAGGAGGAGCCGACCAGGCTCGTCGGCCGCTCCGGAAAGCTGGCCCTGCTCGACGAACTCCTCGACACGATCCTCGCCGAGGACGGCGCCGTCCTCATCTTCACCCAGTACGTGACCATGGCCAGGCTCCTGTCCGCCCACCTCACCTCGCGCGGCGTCCCCTCCCAGCTCCTGCACGGCGGCACACCCGTCGCCGAGCGGGAACGGATGGTGGACCGCTTCCAGTCCGGTGAGGTCCCGGTCTTCCTGCTCTCCCTCAAGGCGGCGGGCACCGGCCTCAATCTCACCCGGGCCGCCCACGTCATCCACTACGACCGCTGGTGGAACCCGGCCGTCGAGGAACAGGCCACGGACCGGGCATACCGCATCGGCCAGACCCAGCCCGTGCAGGTGCACCGACTGATCGCGGAAGGCACCGTCGAGGACCGGATCGGCGAGCTCCTGGAGGCCAAGCGGGCCCTGGCGGACACGGTCCTCGGGACCGGCGAGGCCGCGCTGACCGAGCTGAGCGACCGCGATCTGGCCGACCTCGTCTCGCTCCGGAGGCCGGCATGAGTCCCCGCCCGCACACCGGCCACGAACCCCGCCCCGTCGCCCGCCCGCGCCCCGGCCCCGACGACCTGCGGCGCACCTTCGAGGCCGTACCGCCCCGCACCGGCGACGGCGACGAACCCTTCGCGGACAGCTGGTGGGGCCGTGCCTGGGTGACCGCCCTGGAATCCGTCTCGATGGACGAGGCGCGGCTCGCCCGCGGCCGTACGTACGCCGACAGCGGCAAGGTCGCCGCGATCACCGTCACCCCCGGCCGGGTCGTCGCCTACGTCCACGGCAGCCGCCCCCGCCCCTACCGCTGCGAACTGCGGCTGCGGATTCTCGCCGACCCCGACTGGGACACCTTCCTGGACGCGGTCGCGGCCCGGCCCGGACACCTCGCCGCGCTGCTCACCAAGGAGATGCCGCACTCGCTGGCCGACACGGCGGCCGAGGCCGGCATCGCACTGCTGCCCGGTGCGGGAGACCTCGACCCCGGCTGCTCCTGCCCGGACCACGGCCGGCCCTGCAAGCACGTGGCCGCGCTCTGCTACCAGATGGCGAGACTCCTGGACACCGACCCGTTCGTCCTGCTGCTGCTGCGCGGCCGGGGCGAACGGGAACTCCTCGAAGAGCTGGGCCGCCGCAACGCCGCCCACTCCGCGCGGGAACGCCCCGCGGCCCCCGCCACCCCCTCCGTGCCGGCCCGCGAGGCACTCGCCGACCGCTATCTCCCGCCGCTCCCCGCCCCGCTTCCGGTGTTGCCGCACCCCGCGCAGCCGCCCTCGTACCCGAGCCTGCCCGGCGCACGCGACCCGCTCGCCCTCGACCACCTCGCCACGGACGCGGCGGCCCGCGCGCACACGCTGCTCACCACCGGCCTCGATCCGCTCGCCGGACTCACCTCCTGGCAGGACGCGGTACGGCTGGCCGCGTCCCGGCCCACCGCCGGGCTCACCGCCACCACCCGCGCCCTCTACCGCGAGCTGGCGTACGCCACCGGCCGCACCACCACCGACCTGGCCCGCGCGGTCGCGGCCTGGCGCCAGGGCGGCGCCGGAGGGCTGGCCGTCCTCGAAACCCCCTGGGACCCCCCGGCCGGCCCCTTCGACCGGGCCCGCCCCGCACTCGCGGCCGCCGGCTTCCCCCGCTTCCAGCCCCGGCGCAACCACCTCACCCACCCCGGCGGCACGCTTCAGCTCCGCTTCGGCCACGACGGCCGCTGGTACGGCTACGAATCCGAACCGGGCGAGGACGACTGGTGGCCCCGGGCCACGCCGGACACCGATCCGGTGAGCGCGCTCATGGAGCTGAGCGGGAGCTGAACCGGCCCTGTGGGCCTCAGAGGTTCTGCAGACAGACGAAGAGAACGACCAGGAGCACGGCGACGATCGGCAGCATGATCAGCCCTGCTTTGCGGAACGCCTCGTTGTCCTGCTGGGACAGGCCCTGGTCGGCACCGTGCACCGATGCCAGATGCTCCCCGGCCATGTCGACGATCTTCTTCATCGTCAGCAGCGACGGCGACCAGTCGCAGTGGGCGCAGACAAGGAAGTCGCGGTACGGGTCGTACCGGAAGTCCCGCTCGATATTGACCGTGAACTCCTGACCGTCCGGCGTCGTCGCGGTGAAGTGGCGTACTGGCGTGCCCATGTGGATCGTTCCCCCGTTCGGCGTGTGGGTACGTTCCCGTACCCGGCCGGGGCACAGTATCCCGACCGGGTACGTGCCCGGGGTCAGAAGTCGGCCGTCGTGCGCTCTTCGAGCCGGGCCACCGAGTCCTGTGGGCGTAGGCCTTCTCGTAGGCGTCGCGGATCCGCTCGATTTGGACATCGCGCACACGGGCCTCGGACGCGGGGTAGAGCAGGGTCAGTTCGTAGCTGCGCTCCCGCTCGATGACCCCGTTGGAGTCCCGCCACTGTCCCCGGCCGTCCTGGATGGTCAGCCCGTTCGGGAAGCGCGGCGTGACCTCCTCGTCGATGAAAGCCAGGAACTGGCGATCGGTCACATCCGGTCCACCGTCCGGGCGTTCGGTTCCGAAGAGGAGCCGGGTCTCGATGTATGCCTTCCCGCGCGTGACGAGGGCCGACGCCGTGGACCGGGAGGCCGCGGGGGCTTCGTCGCCCAGCGTGGCGTACGCGACGGGCGTGCCCATGGCCGGCACGGCCAGGGCGACCGCGGCCGCGGTCAACGCGGTGCGCCTCTGCGGGCCGGTACGGCCCTGCGCAATGGTGAAGCGGTGGATGCGAGGCAAGGCGGTGACCTTCTTTCGGGCCTGGGGGAGAGGAGGTGACGACGGGTGAGGCTCAGCAGACGGGCGGTACGCGGGTGGTGTCCGTGCGCGGGTCGCTGCTGGAGTGTTCGCGGGACGGTGGTGCGGACGTGCGGGCCTCACTGTGACAAGCGGCCCCCGCCGGACAGCGGCAGGGACATGGGCGTCCGGTGGAAACCACCCGTACGGATCGGTCCGGAGCGCCGGCGAAATCCCGCTGCGCCCCGGGGCGGGGGCGGTGATCTACGTCGTCACCGACGACGTCACGGTGCTGGAAACCACCTGGCACAGACTCATCGGCTCGGCCATCGGGCCCTGTGATAACCGTTTGTTCGGACCGGTTCGGCGCTGTTAGGTTCCGGGACGTGGCGAAACTCAATCAGATCATCGCAGTGGAGAAGGGCGTCAAGTCCAAGGCTCACCAGGACCTGACGGCGGCCCATCACGGCCTCCAGAAGACCGGCCTGCTGGCCGGGATCTCCCGTACGTACCAGCCGAAGGACGAGGAGGGCGAGCAGCTGCCGCCCGAGTCGACGCTGGTGCAGATCAAGGCCGAGGACGTGCTGCGGGAAACCGCGGCGACCCTGACCCGGCTCTTCGATGTGACCGCCACGAAGGACTGGGCGAACTGTTCGGCCCGCGCCGATGTCAAGGTCGACGGCCGGGTGCTGGTGAGCGACGTGCCCGTCTCGTATCTGCTCTTCCTGGAGAAGCAGCTGACGGACCTCAACACCTTCATCCGCAAGCTGCCCGTGCTCGACGCCGCGGAGGCCTGGACCCAGGACCCGTCGACGGACTCCTGGAAGACCGAGCCGGTGCGGACGCTCCGTACCAAGAAGGTGCCCCGCAACCACGTGAAGGCGGAGGCCACCGACAAGCACCCGGCGCAGGTCGAGGTGTACTACGAGGACATCCCGATCGGGTACTGGACGACGGTGAAGTTCTCCGGCGCCCTTCCCGCACGGCGCGTCAACGAGCTGCTGGACCGGGTGGAGAAGCTCCAGCAGGCCGTGAAGTACGCCCGCGAGGAAGCCAACGGCGCGGACGTCACCGACCAGCGGGTGGGTGATGCGGTATTCGGTTACCTCTTCGGGTGACCGACCATTGATTCCCCGGCCGACCAATTTCGGCCGGGGTGCGCCAGGAGCGCAAGCTGAAACTGAAGCTTGTCGTGACGACGCGGTTCCAGTGGAGGTTCGAGTCCTCCCCCCGGCACTCCGTGCGCCCCGGCGCACGAACGGGCCGGGGTGGCCCAAATGGTAGAGGCAGACCGCGATCAATCTCAGACTCTTGCTCCAGACTCAGCATTCGTCACCCATCGCCGAATCGAGTGGGCCCGTGCCCACGGGCGTCGAGATGCCGGTTCGACTCCGGCCCGCAGAGCTTCGATCTGCGGTCGTCTAAAGGCAGGACGCGGCGACATCAACCTGACACGGGTCCTTAAAAGTGTCGGCGTGCCGTATGGGTGGCACACCAGGGCTCGGGGGCCGGCTACGCCCCCGGGCCCGCTCCTGTTCCGGACGGCGCGCCCTTCACTCGCCGGCGGGCAGCGACACCCCGCGCCCCGCGAAGAACCGCTCGAAGTCGGGCAGTGCCAGCTCCGCGGCCCGGGTCCGCGCCGTCGTCCCCGACGGGTTGTGGAAGTGGACGCCCGCGCCGTCGGCCGTACGGGACGTCAGCAGCACCAGATGCCCGCCCCGCCCGGGAGCCGGCCGCCCCGGGTACCGGATGCCGTAGTGCACCGAGGCCATGACCGTACGGCCGCCGTCCAGCAGACCGAGGATCTCCTCCGGCGAGAGATGGCGGTGCACCGTGGCGTGCACGCCGTGCACCTCGCGTGCGTACTCGGCGAAGGGGGCGTAGATCAGTCCCCGGATCTCCCCCCGTTCGTCCTCGGTGTACGCGCCGTACCGGAGCGCCCCGTCGCGCAGCGCGAACAGGGACGGAGCCTCGGCGCCGAGCGCCATGCGCAGACAGGTCATACCGCACAGATGGCCCGACCAGCGCGCGTACTCGGCCGGTGACTCCGCGCCCGACTCCGCCCAGGCCGGGTCGGTGGCCGGATCGACCCCGTCCTCCACGATCGGGCCGACGAGCCCGAACGAGGCGAACTGGGTGTGGACGGGAAAGCGGCAGGCGGAACAGGTCACCGGGGGCATCCGGTCACTGGCGGTATCCGGTCAGGAAGCGGCCGATGCGGCTGATCGCCGCGTCGAGATCGTCAGCGTACGGGAGCGTGAGGATCCGGAAATGGTCGGGCCGCGGCCAGTTGAAACCGGTGCCCTGCACGACCTGGATCTTCTCCCGCAGCAGCAGATCCAGCACGAACTTCTCGTCGTCGACGATCCGGTGCACCTTCGGGTCGATGCGCGGGAACGCGTACAGCGCTCCCTTCGGCTTCACGCACGACACCCCCGGGATCTCGTTCAGCTTCTCCCAGGCCCGGTTGCGCTGCTCGTACAGCCTGCCCCCGGGCGCGACCAGCTCCCGGATCGACTGCCGGCCGCCGAGCGCGGCCTGAATGGCGTACTGCGCGGGCGCGTTGGGGCACAGCCGCATGGAGGCGAGCGTGGTCAGCCCCTCCAGGTAGTTGCGGGCGTGCTGCTGCGGACCGGAGACCACCATCCAGCCGGAGCGGAAACCCGCCACGCGGTACGTCTTCGACAGGCCGCTGAAGGTGAGGCAGACCAGGTCGGGAGCGAGGGCCGCCACACTGTGGTGCTCGGCGTCGTCGTACAGGATCTGGTCGTAGATCTCGTCGGCGAACACCATCAGACCGTGCCTGCGCGCCAGATCGAGGATGCCTTCGAGGATCTCGCGCGGGTAGACGGCACCGGTCGGGTTGTTCGGGTTGATGATCACGACGGCCTTGGTGCGGTCGGTGATCTTCGAGGCCATGTCGGCGAGATCGGGGTTCCAGTCCGACGCCTCGTCACAGGTGTAGTGCACGGACTTGCCGCCCGCGAGGGTCACCACCGCGGTCCACAACGGGTAGTCGGGGGACGGGACGAGCACCTCGTCGCCGTCCTCCAGCAGTGCCTGGACGGCCATCGAGATCAGCTCGGAGACGCCGTTGCCGAGGAAGATGTCGTCGACCCCGACATCCGGCAGCCCCATCGCCTGATAGCGCTGCGCCACGGCCCGGCGGGCGGACAGGATGCCGCGCGAATCCGTGTAGCCATGGGCCTGCGGAAGCATCCGGATCATGTCCTGGACGACCTCCTCCGGCGCCTCGAAACCGAAGAGCGCGGGGTTGCCCGTGTTGAGCCGGAGCACGCTGTGGCCCGCCTCCTCCAGGGCGTTGGCGTGCTCGATGACCGGGCCCCGGATCTCGTAACAGACCTCGTTGAGCTTGCTGGACTGCCGGAATTCCATGCGGTGGCCTCCCCGACCTGATTGCGATACTTGGTTTTACCAAGCTCGGGCTTGGAAAGTCCAACAACATGTCTAGACTGCGTCGCATGCCACGTCAGCAACAGCCCGCAACACGCCCGGTCCGCCGCCGGAGCTACGACCAGTTCTGCGCCACCGCGCGCGCCCTCGATTCCGTGGGCGACCGATGGACGCTGCTGATCGTCCGTGAACTGCTGGCGGGCCCCCGCCGCTACACCGACCTGCACGCCGACCTTCCGGGCGTCAGCACGGACGTGCTCGCCTCCCGGCTCCGGGACATGGAGCAGAACGGCCTCGCCACCCGCCGCCGGCTCCCGCCGCCCGCCGCCGCCTCGGTCTACGAACTCACCGAGCGCGGCCACGGACTGATGCCGGTGCTCGCCGCGCTCGCCGAGTGGGGCGCGCCCGCGCTCGCCGAACGACGCCCGACCGACGCGGTGCGGGCCCACTGGTTCGCGCTTCCGCTGCTGCGCGCACTGGACGGGCCGGCCTACTCCGGGGTCGTCGAAGTACGCCTGGACGAGGGCGAGTTCCACGTGCGCGCCGGTGGTGCGGAGGAGGGGGAAGCGGTGTACGGGGACGGCCCCGCCGACCGTGCCGATGCCCGTATCGCGCTGGACGTCGAGGTCTGCCTGGAGCTCGCGCGCGGCGGGCTGACCCTCGTGGAGGCCGTCGAGGGCGGCCGTGTCGAGGTGTCGGGCGACGGGCCGCTCGCCGCTGCGCTGCGAGGTGAGTGACAGGGGCGGCAGGAGGGTGGGCTGTGGTGCGCCCGCCCACCGATGGCGCCGGAGCGGCCGGCCGGACGGCCGTCAGTCGGCGAGCGTCTCGCCGTACGCCCCGAAACCGGAGATCACCAGGCCGTCGCGGAAGATCAGCACCTCGCTGACCCGGCCGCCGATCTGGTTGCGGTAGTCGATCACCAGGGCATGGACGCTCACCCGGACGTCCACCAGTTCGAACCTCAGCTCGGGGATGCGCTCCAGTCCCGTCGCCCAGTAGGCGCGCAGCGCATCCTTTCCGTGCACCGTGCCGGAGACATCACCGGTCAGCTGCGCGATGACGGGCGAACGGAACGTCACGTCGTCGTGATAGTGCGTCAGAATGCGGTCCAGGTCATGGGAGTTCCAGCCGTCCAGCCACTCGGCGGCGAACGTGCGGGCGAATTCGAGGTCCATGGTGAAGATCGTAGGAGGCGGACCGGCCGCGGACGGAGCGTTTTCGGATGACGGGGGACAACAGCCGACGACAGGAGAGAGCGGCCATGAACGGAGAGATCCCGCAGGACCGGACGGGTACGGGAGAACTCGACCCGGCGCGGCGCGCCGCGTTCGCACAGGACCTGCTGCGGGCGCTCGCCGCGTACTGCCCCGGTTCGCGGGCGGAGCTGCGGGGCTCGCTCGCTCTTGGAACGGCGGACGCGTACAGCGACATCGACATCGCCTGGACGGTGCCCGACGGCCGGTTCGACGCCTGCCTCGACGCCGTCCCCGAGGTGCTCGGGGCGGTGGTGCCACTGGAATCCCTCCGTACGGACCCCGATTCGCGGAACTCCCGTGAGCGGCGGCTGCTCTTCGCCGCCTTCCGCGGGCTTCCGCTCTTCTGGCGTCTGGATCTGGAGGTCGCGTGGAGCGCGGATCCGGAGGCCGCGTGGCGTGTGGATCCGGAGGCCGCGTCAGCACCGGTCGCCGGCCGGCCCGGCCCTGACCGGGGCGATCCGGCGGCGCACGGCGACGGCTGGTCGAGGCCGGCGAGTGCGCTGGCCAACGCGGTCGCCGCGACGAAGGCCGTACTGCGCGGGCAGCCGCGGAACGCCCGGGGGCTGCTGGAGCGCGGCTTCCGGCGCATCGACGCGCCGGACGACGTGTCCGGGCGGTGGTGCGCCGACATCCGCAGGCTCGCCGAAACGGCGGCCCGGCGCGAACCGGACCTGCGCCCCCTCGCCGACCGGGTGCTGAGCCTCGCCGAGAGCCACCGGGCGCAGCTCATGTGGTGGACGTTCCCCGCCGGCGTACGCGAGCGGATCGACGAACTGGTCCTGGCGGGACGGAACATCCAGGCCGTCGGGGTGATGCGGGAGAGCGGCGTCGAACCCCGTCCGGAGCTGCACGAATGCGTGGAGGTGCTGGACGGGCGCCACCGGGCACTCGCCGACCGCATGCCGCCCCCGGCCCGCCCGGACGTGGACACCATGGCCGCCGCTGCCCGCGCTCTGCCCCGCGGTCCGGTGGCCGTCGAGGCGGTCTGGGACGGCGATACCTGGGGCTGGATCGTGGTGCTGACCGCCGTCCTGGCCGGGCCGTGGGAGAGCGTCGACCTGGACGGCTTCCGGATCGGTGCGGCGGGCACCGGCGAGGCGGCGCGGACCGGCCGGGAACTGGCGGAGCGGCTCGGCGTCCCTTTCCGCTTCGCAAGCCCGGACGAACCCGACGAGGACGCCCCTCGCTGGTGGGACGCCCGGCACTGAACGGGAGGCACTGAACGGGAGGCTCGGGGCGATGACGGACCCGGGCGATGACGGACCGGGGGCGATGACGGACCCGGGCGATGATGGGCGGGTGCGATTCGAAGCGATCACCTGGGAGCGGCTGGCCGAAGCCATCGCCGCACGGACCGACACCCTGGAACCCGCCGACGGCGGCCCCTGGCTGAAGGTCGCCGTCGACGGCGCTCCGGCGGCCCGCACCGGGGAGCCGGCCGAGCGCGTCGCACAGGCGCTGCGGGTCCGGGGCCGCGCGGTGCTGGTCGTGTCCACCGAGGGTTTCCTGCGGCCGGCGAGTCTCCGGTACGAGTACGGCAAGGAGGACCCGGACTCGTACTACGGCAGTTGGTTCGACACGGGCGCGCTGTGGCGCGAGGTCTTCGGACCGCTGGAGGCCGGCGGGAGCGGGCGGGTGCTGCCCGATCTCTGGGATCCGGTGACCGACCGGGCCACACGCAGCCCGTACCGGCCACTGCCCGAGGGCGGGGTGCTGGTGGTGCACGGGCCGCTGCTGCTGGGGCACTGGTTCCCGTTCGACCTGAGTGTTCATCTGCGGCTGTCGCCGGGCGCGCTGCGCCGCCGTACCGAGGAGGCGGAGCGCTGGACGCTGCCCGCCTTCGCGCGCTACGAGGACGAGGCTGCGCCCGGCGACCACGCGGACGCGGTCGTACGCTCCGACGATCCGCGCCACCCGGCCTGGACCGGGTGGCGCGGGGCGGCGGGCTGACGTCACGGTCGGGGACCGGGCCTTCGGCCGCGCTCAGGGGCCCGGACGGCCGCCCACGGTGGTGACCGCCTCCGCGCCCGCCCGGCATCCCGCCGCCGCGGCCGAAGCGGCGTCCGCACCCGCCAGACGCGCCGCGAGAAAACCGCCGGTGAACGCGTCGCCCGCACCCGTCGAGTCCACCGCCCCGCGCACCTGAACCGCCGGGATGCGCCCGGTCACCGTACCGGCGGCTGCGAGCAGGGCTCCGCGCTCGCCGAGCGTGACGACCACCCGGCCCACCTGGAGGCTCAACTTGGCCGCGGCATCGGCCGGTTCGGGAAGTCCGGTGAGCAGCCGGGCCTCGTCCGCGTTGGGCAGCAGCAGATCGGCGCTCTCCACGGCTGCCAGGAACCGGTCGGCGCCCAGCTCGGCGAGGAAGCCGGCCGAGGCCGGGTCGACGCTCACCGGGATCCGCCGCGACCGTGCCTCCCGCAGGGCGAGCAGGGCCGTCGCCCGGCTCGTCGCGGCGAAGAGAAGGTAGCCGGAGAGATGGAGATGGGCGACGCCGTCCAGCATCGACGGTGACCAGTCGTCGGGGGAGAGGCGGAGCACGGCCCCGCTGTCGGTGAGGAAGGTGCGCTCGGCGGCGGAATCGACGAGCGCGACGACGGTGGCGGTCGGAGCTTCCTCGTCCACGGCCAGCAGAGAGCGCACCCCTGCCCGCCGCAGCGCGTCCCGGTGCCAGTCCGCGCTGTCGGCACCGACCCTGGCCAGCAGCCGCACATCGGCGCATCCCGAACGGGCCGCCCAGCAGGCGACATTGGCCCCCGCGCCGCCGGGAAGGGTACGGATCCGGGCCGAGGTGTCCGTACCGTGGACCAGCGCCGTCCCGTGCCGCGCCACCACATCCGTGACCACGTCCCCGATGACGAGCAGGCCACCGCCGGTCGTCGCCCCGTCGTCAACCGGCACTTGCACCCGGCCGTCAGTCGCCACTCGGCCGTCAGTCGCCACTCGGCCGTCGGCCGGCACCTGGCCGTTGGCAGTCCCCTGGCCGTCAACCGGCACCCGGCCGCCGGTCATTGTCCGGCCGCCCGGCCGGTCTGCGAGGCCGGGTCCTCGGGGGGCCGGGCCGCCCAGGAGCCGGAGATCCGCGCGGCGAGCGACACATTGGCGCGTACGGCCGCCAGATTGGCCTCCAGCGAGGCGCCGCCGGTTCCCCGCATCAGCCGGTCCAGCAGGAACGGTGTGACGGCCTGGCCCACGATGCCGCGCTCCCGGCATTCCGCCAGGGCCTCGGCCAGCACACGGTCGTGGAGTGCGGGATCCAGCTGGCCCGCCACGGGGACGGGGTTGGCGACGACGAGCGCGCCCCCGGGCCCGCCGAGCGCGTCCTGGGCCCGCATCACGTCCGCGACCTCCTCGGGCGTCCGCACCGTCCAGTCGACCGGCTCGCCCGAACTGGTCAGATAGAAGCCGGGGAAGAGGCCGGTGCCGTAACCGAGCACGGTGACGCCCAGCGTCTCCAGGCGTTGCAGCGTCGCCGGGACGTCCAGGATCGACTTCACCCCGGCGCACACCACGGTGATGCCGGTCCGCGCCAGGAGCCGGAGATCGGCGGACTCGTCCTGGGTCCGCGTCCACTCCCGGTGTACGCCGCCGAGGCCGCCGGTCGCGAAGACACGCAGGCCGGCGCGGGCGGCCAGGAACGCCGTGGCGGACACGGTCGTCGCCCCGCTCGCGCCCGTCGCCATGGCCGGCGCGAGGTCCCGGTGCCCCAGCTTCCGCATCCCGGGGTCCGTGGCGACCCGCTCCAACTGGGCTTTGTCCAGGCCGATGTGGGCCCTTCCGTCGAGTACGGCGATCGTCGCGGGCACCGCGCCCGCCGACTGTACGAGCCCTTCGAGCTCCTCGGCGACCCGCAGATTGCGGGGACGCGGCAGACCGTGGGCGATGATCGTCGACTCCAGGGCCACGACGGGGTGGTGCGTGGCGAGGGCCGCTCGTACCTCGGGGGAGAGGGCAGGGGCGCAGGGGTGTGCGCGATGCGACGCGTTGGATGACATGTCCACATCCCTGTCGCGGGCGCGGCCGCCTCAAACGTGCGGCCGGGTCGGCGGACCCGTGCGGCGCGCGCCGGACTGGCCGGGATTCCGCTTGCCATTTCTGCGCATCCTGCTGCCGAGTCGTTTCCCGGCGGTCGCTAAGGTGACCGGCCATGACCACATTTGATCAAGCCCCTGCCTCGTTCGCCGTGCACATTCCGGACGCCGAACTCGAACCGGAGCCGCTGGACCCCGCGCAGATCGTCTCGGGCGAGCCCGTGGTGACCGGCAAGGTGCTCTGGGAGTCGCCCGACGGCAAGCAGGTGCGTGGCATCTGGCAGATCACGCCCGGCGTGGTCACCGACACCGAGGCCAACGAACTCTTCGTGGTCGTCGGCGGACGCGCGACCGTGGTGGTCGAGGGCGGTGCGACGCTGGAGATCGGGCCGGGGGACGCCTGTGTGCTGCGCGAGGGCGACCGCACGACGTGGACCGTGCACGAGACGCTGCGCAAGGCGTACCACATCAGCCTCTGAAGCCCCTCCGACAACTTCTGAAGCCCTCCGGGGCTTCCCCGCGGTTCAGTCGGAAGCCCCGGGCGCGACTGTGGGGGTGGGGGTGGGCCGGGTCAGCGCCCGGCGCAGTGCCAGCGCCGCCATCGGCAGCAGCAGACAGGCTCCGACCACGTTCAGCCAGCCGTAGCTCGCCCGGGCGACGATGACCCCGGCGACCGCTCCGCCGATGCCCGCCGCCGTGTTCATGGTCAGATCCGACAGACCCTGCACGGCGGCGCGGGCGGGCTGCGGCACGGAGTCGGTGAGCAGCGCCGAACCGGCGACCAGCCCCGCCGACCAGCCGAGACCGAGCGTGAAGAGACCGGCCGCCGTCTGCCCGTGGCTGGGTCCCGCGGTTCCGGCCAGCAGCGCGGCGCAGGAGAGCAGGCCGACCGCCAGACCGATCACGGCGAGCCGGCCGAAGCGGTCCGACAGCCAGCCCATCACCGGGGAGAACGCGTACATCCCCGCGATGTGGCCGCTGATGACCAGGCCGATCAGCTGGAGCCCGGCGCCGTGATGGCCCAGATCGACCGGGGTCATCACCATGATCGAGACCATCGCGGTGTGCGACACGGTCACCGTCACCAGCGCCAGCCGTGCCATGGGCGAGGCCCGCACCGCCGCGATTCCGGCGCGCAGCGACCGGCCGGCCGGCGAACCGTCGCCCTGCGGCGCCAGCGCCCGCGCCGTGAGCAGCGGGTCCGGTCGCAGCAGCACCCCGACCACCACGGCGGCCAGCAGGAAGATCCCGGCTGCGAAGACGAACGGGCCCGCCTTCTCGGATATGGGGCCGCCCCGGAAGAGATGGCCCACCGGGGCGGCGATGTTCGGCCCGAGGACGGAGCCGATCGTGGTGGCCCAGATGACGGTGGAGATCGCCCGGCCGCGCCGGTCGGGCTCGGCCAGATCCGCGGCGGCGAACCGGGCCTGCAGATTGGCCGAGGATCCGGCGCCGAACCCGGCCATGCCGAGCAGCAGCAACGGGAAGCTGTTCACGAGGGTGGACAGGACCACCAGCCCCGCGCCGAGCGCGCCGATCAGATACGCCAGTACGAGACCGGGGCGCCGGCCGCGCGCGGTCATCAGCGCGGCCAGCGGCAGCGAGAGCAGCGCCGTTCCGGTGACCGAAGCGGTCGGGGCCAGACCGGACAGCGCCTCGGAGCCGCTCACCTCGGTGGCCAGCACGGGGGCCAGGGCGATGCCGATGGGCACACCGAGGCCGCCGAGTATCTGGCTGCCTATGAGCACCGCGGACGTTCTGCGCCGCAGCCCGGGCAGCTCGGCCTCCGTGACCGGGGCGGCGGGGCGGCCGGGCCCGGTGGGGGTGTCAGGTGCATCGAGGGTGTTGGTCACTGGCGCAGTGTGCCAGTCCGTACGCGGGTACGAAACAGGGTTCGGACCGGGTACGGCCGGCACGGCTCCGCGCAGGGCCCGGGATCGCCGGACTTCCTGCTGCCCCGCCCCGGCGGCCCGAGCGCCCCGGACCGGAAGGCTCCGGCAGCCGGCTCAGAACAGCGGCCGGGGCAGCACACCCTCCAGAGCCAGCAGCTGCCGCTTGGTTTCGAGGCCGCCGCCGAACCCGCCGAGACCGCCGTCGCTCTCCACCACCCGATGGCACGGCACCACCACCGGCAGCGGATTGGACCCCATGGCCGCCCCGACCGCCTGCGCGGCGCCCGGCTGTCCCACCCGCCCGGCGAGATCCCCGTACCCGACGACCGTGCCGTACGGCACGCCCGTGGCCAGCTCGCGGAGCACCTGGCGGTTGAAACCGGAGGTCAGCGACCAGTCCAGATCGAGCGAGAACTCCCGCGACGAGCCCGCGAAATACTCCGCGAGCTGACGTATCGGCTCGGCGAGCCGGGCGGAGCCGGGAGACTCCACCGGCTCCGCGCCCAGTCGCGTCCGCAGCTGTTCGACCGCCTTCTCCCGCACCTCGGGACGGGCATGGAAGAACACACCCACCAGTCCCTTGCCGGTCGCGGCGAGCAGCAGCGGGCCGATGTCGCTCCCGACGACGGCCCACTCGACGACCCCGTTGCTGTTCATGTGGACCACCGTACGGCCGGCCACTGACAACGGGCCCGGGGCGGACGGGCGGGGGCGGACCGGCCGGCCACAGGGTCAGCGGGTGGCTTCGCGCACCACGTCGGGGTTGTTGGTGATGATTCCGTCCACGCCGAGGCCCGCCACCTTCGCGGCGGTCGCCGCGTCGTTGACCGTCCAGGTGTTGACCCGGAGCTTCTTGCCGTGCGCGCCCTTCAGCGCGTGCACCGCGTCCACGTAGTCGGCCGAAACCGATGTGTAGGACGGGTTGATCTGGTCGGTGAAGGCCGCGTACGAGGGCAGATCGGCCACCGCGGGAGTGCCGAGGAAGCCCGTCGTGACGTCCGGTCGCAGCTGGTGCACCTTCTTCACGCTGTCCGCGCCGAAGCTCTGGACGACGAGCCTGTTCTTCACGTGCGAACGGTCGAGCCACCCCTTCTGGCGCAGCACCCGCAGGGTCTCCTTCTCGATCCCCGGGTAGATCTCGGGGCTCTTGATCTCCAGGAGCAGCTTCTGCTGGTTGCGCTCGATCCGGTCCAGGTACTGCTTGAGCGTCGGCACCCGGGTCCCGGCGAACTCCGGACCGAACCAGCTGCCCGCGTCCAGCCGGGCGATCTCCGCGGCCGTGAAGTCCTTGACCGCCCACGGAGCCCGGTCCGGGAAGACCTGCTCCGCATCGGTGGTCCGCTTCAGATCGGTGTCGTGCACGACCACCAGCACACCGTCCTTGGTGAACTGGACGTCGTTCTCCACCCAGTCGAAGCCGAGGGCGTCGGCCTTGTCGACGGCGGCCAGGGTGTTCTCCGGCGCGTAGGCCGAGGCACCCCGGTGGGCGAAGACGACGGGAGCGCTCCGCTTCGTGCCCGAGGTCCGGGCGCTCACGGTGCTGACGCCGGTGACCGCCGTCGTGTGCCCGGCCGCGGTGGTCCGGCCCGTGGTCTGCGTATCGGCGGTCGACATCAGATACGCGCCGGCGCCCATCAGGGACGCGGCGGCGAGGGCGGCGGTCGCGGTGCGTGCGTACACGTGTACTCCTTGCGTCAGAGTTGCGGACGGGCCGAGAGTGACAGCCGCGCCCCAACGGGGGACAGGCGAAGGATGGCCACAACGTGAACGCGGCCGATGATGCCGGGTAACGGGCCGGATTCCCTCTCGATAAAATGCAGCTCTTCTGTTTGTTTGCCGGGACTCGCGCCTTAGGGTCACCCCGAACCCGGGCTTCCGCGAAGGGCGTACGAGCATGCAGGGCACGATCGACGGTTTCAGCTACGGAGCGGTGACGCCCGTCGCGGCCTTCCTCATGGCCTGCCTGGGTGCGGCCCTCGGACTGCGTTGCACCAACCGATCGCTGCGCACCGAGCGTTCCTTCAAGGCAGGCTGGCTGGCCCTCGGCGCGACCTCCATAGGCTCCGGCATATGGACGATGCACTTCATAGCGATGATGGGCTTCTCCGTGGACGGGGTGAGCATCGGCTACGACATGCCGATCACCTTCGCCAGTCTCGGGGTCGCCGTCGCCATGGTCGGCGTCGGCATCTTCATCGTCGGCTACCGGGGCGCCACCAGGATGGCGCTGGTGACGGGCGGCACGATCACCGGGCTCGGCGTGGCCACCATGCACTACCTGGGCATGGCCGGAATGCGTCTGGACGGACAGTTCGAGTACGACACGGTCACCGTGGCGCTCTCCGTCGTCATCGCCGTGGTGGCCGCGACGACCGCGCTCTGGGCGGCCGTCTCCGTGCACGGATTCCTGCCCAGCCTCGGGGCCAGTGTCGTCATGGGCGTCGCGGTGAGCGGCATGCACTACACGGGGATGGCCGCGCTCAGCGTCCATCTGCACCCCGACGCCGTCGCGGGCGACGGATCGAGCGCACCGCTGGTCCCGCTGCTGATCGGCCCCGCCTGCTTCCTGATCCTCGCCGCGGTGGTCGTGATGTTCGATCCGCTGATGGTGATGGGCACCCCGGACTGGAACGACCCCGGCGCCCCGGGCGGGGCAGGCCGGAAGCCCGGAATCCCGGCCCAGCGGCAGGTGCCCAGGTTCGGTACGCACGCCGACCCGGCGTCCTTCCACTCCCGGCCGCGCGACCCCGCGCCACCGGGAGAATGGTGACGCGGCCCCGGCATCCCGGCTGACCCGGCCCGGTTGTCAGTGGTGGGTCGTACGGTGGTTCCATGCGGCCCGTTTCGAAGATCGAACGTTCGGTGGCGCCTTTCGAGGTCGTCAGTCCCTACCAGCCCAGCGGCGACCAGCCCGCGGCCATCGCCGAGCTGGAGCGGCGCATCCGCGCGGACGAGAAGGACGTGGTCCTGCTCGGCGCGACCGGCACCGGTAAATCGGCGACCACCGCGTGGATGATCGAGAAGCTGCAGCGCCCCACGCTCGTGATGGCACCGAACAAGACGCTCGCCGCACAGCTGGCGAACGAGTTCCGCGAGCTGCTGCCCAACAACGCCGTCGAGTACTTCGTCTCGTACTACGACTACTACCAGCCCGAGGCGTACGTACCGCAGTCGGACACCTACATCGAGAAGGACTCCTCGATCAACGAGGAGGTCGAGCGGCTGCGCCACTCCGCGACGAATTCGCTGCTCACCCGGCGCGACGTCGTCGTGGTCGCCTCCGTCTCCTGCATCTACGGCCTCGGTACGCCCCAGGAGTACGTGGACCGGATGGTCCAGCTCAAGGTCGGCGAGGAGATCGACCGGGACCAGCTGCTGCGCCGCTTCGTCGAGATCCAGTACAGCCGCAACGACCTGGCGTTCACCCGGGGCACCTTCCGGGTCCGCGGCGACACCATCGAGATCTTCCCGGTCTACGAGGAGCTCGCCGTACGCATCGAGATGTTCGGCGACGAGATCGAGGCGCTCTCCACCCTCCACCCGCTCACCGGCGAGGTGATCAGCGAGGACCAGTCGCTCCACGTCTTCCCCGCCAGCCACTACGTCGCCGGTCCCGAGCGCATGGAGAAGGCGGTCAACGGCATCGAGCAGGAGCTGGAACAGCGCCTCGCCGAGCTGGAGAAACAGGGCAAGATGCTGGAGGCCCAGCGGCTGCGGATGCGCACCACGTACGACATCGAGATGCTCCGCCAGATCGGCACCTGCTCCGGCGTGGAGAACTACTCAATGCACTTCGACGGCCGCTCGCCGGGCACCGCCCCCAACACCCTCCTCGACTACTTCCCCGAGGACTTCCTCCTCGTCCTCGACGAGTCGCATGTCACCGTGCCGCAGATCGGCGCCATGTACGAGGGCGACGCCTCCCGCAAGCGCACCCTGGTCGACCACGGCTTCCGGCTCCCCTCCGCGCTCGACAACCGCCCGCTGAAGTGGGAGGAGTTCCTGAGCCGGATCGACCAGACCGTCTATCTCTCCGCCACTCCGGGGAAGTACGAGCTGTCCCGGGGCGACGGCTTCGTGGAACAGATCATCCGCCCCACCGGCCTCGTCGACCCGGAAGTGGTCGTCAAGCCCACCGAGGGCCAGATCGACGACCTGGTGCACGAGATCCGTACACGCGCCGAGAAGGACGAGCGCGTCCTGGTCACCACCCTCACCAAGAAGATGGCCGAGGACCTCACCGACTACTTCCTGGAGCTCGGCATCCAGGTCCGCTATCTGCACAGCGACGTCGACACACTGCGCCGTATCGAGCTGCTGCGCGAGCTGCGCTCCGGCGAGTACGACGTACTGGTCGGCATCAACCTGCTGCGCGAGGGCCTCGACCTGCCCGAGGTGTCGCTCGTCGCCATCCTCGACGCGGACAAGCAGGGCTTCCTGCGCTCGGGGACGTCCCTGATCCAGACCATCGGGCGAGCCGCCCGGAACGTCTCGGGGCAGGTCCATATGTACGCGGACAAGATCACCCCGGCGATGGCGCAGGCCATCGACGAGACCAACCGCCGCCGCGAGAAGCAGATCGCCTACAACACCGAGCGCGGTCTCGACCCGCAGCCGCTGCGGAAGAAGATCAACGACATCGTCGCGACGATCGCCCGCGAGGAGGTCGACACCGAGCAGCTGCTCGGCACCGGCTACCGCCAGGCGAAGGGTGCCAAGGCACCCGTTCCCGCGCTGGGCGTCAAGACGGCCGGCTCCAAGAAGGCCAAGGGCGGCGGCGAGACGGTCACCGACCGGCCCGCCACCGAACTCGCCGGGATCATCGAGGAGATGACCGACCGGATGCGGGCGGCGGCCGCGGACCTCCAGTTCGAGGTGGCCGCGCGACTGCGTGACGAGGTCGGGGAGTTGAAGAAGGAACTGCGCCAGATGCGCGAGGCGGGGCTTGCCTGAGCCCGCGGCATCCGGTGTGTTGCAGGACCGACACAAAACGGCCCCGAGCGGTCGCGCCACCGGCGCGAATGCGTAGGGTGCTGGGAAACCGCGCACGGACGGTTGCGGGGAAAGCGGAGAGGGGACAGCGCGTGACGGTCAATATGACCAAGGGTCAGGCCATCAGCCTGCAGAAGAGCGACGGGGGGACCCTGACCGCGGTGCGGATGGGGCTCGGCTGGCAGGCGGCGCCGCGCCGGGGTCTGTTCGGTTCACGTACACGGGAGATCGACCTCGACGCGTCGGCGGTGCTCTTCGCCGACAAGCAGCCGGTCGACGTGGTCTTCTTCCGTCACCTCGTCAGTGACGACGGATCGGTCAAGCACACCGGGGACAACCTGGTCGGGGGCGCCGGTTCCGGCGGCGACGACGAGGCGATCCTCGTCGACCTGCAGCGGGTGCCGGTCCACATCGACCAGATCGTCTTCACGGTGAACTCCTTCACCGGCCAGACGTTCCAGGAGGTGCAGAACGCCTTCTGCCGCATCGTCGACGAGACCAACGGCCAGGAGCTCGCCCGCTACACGCTGGACGGCGGCGGGCAGTACACCGCCCAGATCATGGCCAAGGTGCACCGAGCGGGGAACGGCTGGCAGATGACCGCGCTCGGCAACCCGGCCAACGGCCGCACCTTCCAGGACCTGATGCCGGCGATCCTGCCGCACCTGTAGGCAGGACCCGACCGATGGAGGGTGCCGGGCTCCCCGGCACCCTCCGAGCCGGTACGTACCGGTACCCGCAGCTCCCGGAGGCATCGGCCGCCGGGAGCTGCGACACATCGCGCCGCACCGCACGCGGCACCACGCGCGACACACAGCAGCGAATCGTCGAGGGGACAGGGCAATGACGGCCGAGCTGGTCCGGGGGCAGAACCACACCTTGCCCCAGACCCGTCTGGAGATCCGGGTATCGGCCGGCACGCCCGTCGTGGCCGGTGCCACGCTCGGCGACGAGAACGGCACGGTGCGCGGCACCGAATGGATCGCCCACCCGGGATCGCCCCAGCTCCCCGGGCTCGAAGTGTCCCGGCAGGCCGCCGCCGACCACCGGCTCGCCGTGGATCTCGACGCCCTGCCCGGCCCGGTGCACCGGGTCACCGTGCTGCTGGCCCTGCCGACCGGCGTCGGCGGCCCGGTCAGGTTCGGCGCGGTGGCCTCCCCGTTCGTCGCCGTCACCGGGCTCGACGGCACCGAGATCGCCACTTTCACGCTCACCGGCCTGGACAGCGAATCCGCGGTCACGGCCCTGGAGCTGTACCGCCGGCAGGGCGCCTGGAAGGTACGCGCGGTCGGCCAGGGCTACGCGGGCGGCCTGGACGCCATGCTCGCCGACCAGGGCGTGCCCGGGGCCGCCGAGCTGGCCCACTCCATCCAGGACGCGGTAACCCGGGCGACGGCCCGCTCGGTCGCCCCGCCCCCGCCGCGCACCCCGGGCGCCGACCGGGTCGCCCCCGGCGCCGGCGCGCCCGGCCCCGTACCGCCCCCGGACGGCCACCGGCCCGCACCCCAGCCGCCCGAGCCGATCGCGGAGCCCGCCACTCCGCCGCCCGGCGCCACGACGGGCGGGCCCATCAACTACGCGCACCCGCGTCGCCAGTCCACCGCACCCCCGCCGCCCCCTCCCACCGCGCCGCCCGCCGAGCCGGGCCGCCCCGCACAGCCCGTCGCCGGGGACGCGACCGGCTGGTCCATGGACGAGCGCCTCTACAACCAGATCTGGGGCATGTTCGAGGACCTGGCCCGCACCACCGCCGCCTATCGCAGCGCCGTCGACTTCGCCGAGTCCCGGATGGGCCAGGAGCTCGACCGCACCCTGTCCGACCCGCGCAGCCGGATCGGCGGCGCGGGGGACCGGGCCCGCGAGGAGGCCCGGGCCAAGCGCGACGAGCTGACCACCCGCGCCCGTGAGGCCCTCGACCGCGACCTGGCCCAGCTCGTCGCCGAGGCCGCCGTGGTGGAACCCGCGCTGCCCGCCGCGTTCGCGGGCTGGGACAACCCCGTCTGGCACGCCTACCGCGTCCCCATGGAGATCCCCATGGCGCTGCGCATCGGCGACCTGCACCTGCCCGAGAACCCTGCCCTGCACATCCCGCTGCTGGTCCGGCTGCCGCTGGAGCGCGGGATGTGGATCGACAGCGGCCGTACGACGTCCGATGCCGCGGCCCTGATGGACAGCGCCCGGCTGCGCAGCCTCGCCATGGAGTGCGCGGTCGCGCACGCGGCCCGGCTGCTGGCGGTCTACCCGGCCGACGAGTTCTCGGTCCATGTCATCGACCCCGCGGGCTCCGCGGCCGGGGCGCTCGCACCCCTGGTCCGGTCCGGGGCGCTCGCCGGGCCGCCCGCCTCCGGAGCCGGGGGAGTGGCCTCGGTCCTCGCCCATCTCACCCGCCGCGTCGACCTGGTGCAGATGGCGATCCGGGCCGGCGCCGCCGACTCGCTCCCGCCGGACGTGGACACCGGCGAGCAGCTGCTGATCGTCAACGACTTCCCGCACGGCTTCGACGACCGGTCCGTCACCCAGCTGCGCTACCTCGCCGACGAGGGACCCTCGGTCGGCGTCCATCTGATGATGGTCGCGGACCGGGAGGACGCCAGCGCCTACGGGCCGGTGCTGGACCCGCTGTGGCGTTCGCTGCTGCGCGTCACCCCGGTCGCCGACGACCACCTGGCCGACCCCTGGGTGGGGCACGCCTGGACGTACGAGCCGCCCCGGATGCCGCCGGGCAGCCGGGTCCTGGAGCAGGTGCTGGCCAAGGTGGCGGCCGCCCGCCGCCCGCGCCGCCCCTGATTGCCGGGCACAACCGGCACCTGACTCACACCCCTCCGACCAGTGCTTTTGAATGATCTTTACCCTCTTCTTTACCTTTCCTTGGTGTTCCCTGTACTGTTCTTTGAACGGAGGGGAGTACTCCCATACGCGGCGTACCCGTCAATACGGACCGTGACCGGTCCCGGGGCGTCGGCCCGTGGTGCGCAGCCCGTGCGCCCGGGTGGAAGAGACCTCCGGCAGCGACGACGCTGATCAGTAGCCGTAGCGAACTGCCGGAGGCGCAGTGGACGTTTCATGGACCCTCTGGGTGCTGACCATTCTTGGTCTGTCAGCCCTTATCGCCGTCGACTTCTTCATCGGGCGCAAGCCCCATGACGTGACGACAAAGGAAGCCGGAATCTGGACGATCGTCTGGATCGCGCTGGCCGCCCTCTTCGGGCTCGGCCTGCTGGTCTTCGGCGAGAGCCAGGCCTCGGGCGAGTTCTTCGCCGGCTTCATCACCGAGAAGTCGCTCAGTGTCGACAACCTCTTCGTCTTCGTCCTGATCATGGCGAAGTTCTCGGTGCCCTCACACCTTCAGCAACGGGTGCTGCTGGTCGGTGTGCTGATCGCGCTGGTGCTGCGGGCGATCTTCATCGCCGCCGGTGCCGCCGTGATCGCCAACTTCTCGTGGGTCTTCTACATCTTCGGCGCGTTCCTGATCTACACCGCCTGGAAGCTCATCCAGGAGGCACGGGCCGACGAGGAAGAGGAGGAGTTCGAGGAGAACCGTCTCCTCAAGACGATCGAGCGCCGCTTCGGGGTGGCCGACCGCTACCACGGCACCAAGCTCTTCATCCGGAACAATGGCAAGCGCGTCCTGACACCGCTGATGGTCGTCATGCTCGCCATCGGCACCACCGATGTGCTGTTCGCCCTGGACTCCATCCCGGCGATCTTCGGTCTGACCCAGGACCCGTACATCGTCTTCACCGCCAACGCCTTCGCCCTGATGGGGCTGCGGCAGCTGTACTTCCTGATCGGCGGGCTGCTGAAGAAGCTGGTCCACCTCAGCTACGGGCTCTCGGTCATCCTCGGCTTCATCGGGGTGAAGCTGGTGCTGCACGCACTGCACGAGTCCGGAGTGCACGTCCCCGAGATCTCCATCCCGGTGTCGCTCGGCGTCATCTGCGGCGTGCTGGTGATCACCACGATCACCAGCCTCGTCGCCAACAAGAAGCAGGCCCGGGCGGACGCCGCTGCGGAAGCGGAGAAGGTCGACGCCGCCGCGGACAAGGGTGCCGGCACAGAGGCCTGAGCGGAGGCGGGGGTACGGGCGCGCGGACCATGCGCCCGTACCCCCGCCGTTGTCACCAGCCCCGGGCGCGCCACTCCGGCAGCTGCGGGCGCTCGTCGCCGAGCGTGGTGTCGTGTCCGTGGCCCGGGTAGACCCAGGTCTCGTCGGGCAGCGGGTCGAAGAGCCTGGTCTCCACGTCGTGCAGCAGACTCGCGAACGCCTCGGGGTCCTTGAACGTGTTGCCGATCCCGCCGGGGAAGAGGCAGTCCCCGGTGAACAGGTGCGGAGCGCCGTGCGGGTCGTCGTAGACGAGCGCGATCGAGCCCGGGGTGTGGCCCGTCAGGTGGCGGGCGGTCAGTGTGACCTGCCCGACGCGGATCGTGTCGCCGTCCTCGACGAGCACATCGGTCGGGACCGGGATGCCCTCGGCGTCGTACCGCCCCGCGTAGGTACGCGCTCCGGTGGCCGCCACCACCTCGCCCAGTGCCTGCCAGTGGTCGCCGTGCCGGTGAGTGGTGACGACGGACGCGATGCCGTCGTCACCGATCAGTCGCAGCAGCGTCCCGGCCTCGGCGGCCGCGTCGATCAGCAGCTGCTCGCCGGTGGCCCGGCAGCGCAGCAGATAGGCGTTGTTGTTCATCGGGCCGACGGCGACCTTGGAGATCATCAGATCCGTCAACTCGTGTACGTCCGCACGCCCGCCGACCTTGACCGCTCCGCTGTACGTCATGACTCTCAGCCTATAGGGGGGGCAGCGCGGGCAGGGGCCCGCCTTCGACGGTCAGGGCGGAGCCGTCCCGCCGCCCGCTGAGCCAGCCGAGCAGTTCGGGCGCCGTGCCGCGGACCACGACGGGCCCGCCCTCCGCGCCGCCGCCGGTCGTCCGGAGCCGGCCCGTGCTGTCGGCCACACTCGTCGAGACGACCGCGGGGTGCCCGGCGAACCGCTCGGCCAGGAAGTCGATCTCCCGGGCGGTGAACTCGTCCGGCAGGTCCTCCAGCTCGTAGCCGATCCCGAGGTCGACATGGTGCAGCTCGACCTCGACGCGGCGCCGGAAGGGGATCCGGGAGGCGGAGTCCGTCACGCCGTTGCGCAGCTCGACCGTTCGCGACCAGTCGGCCGGGGCCGCGGCGGCGTCCTGGAGGCGGGCCGCGCTCCCGGCCAGGTCGGCCAGCTGTTCGGACTGCGACCGGGTCGCGTCGCGCTCGATGTCGCGGTCGCGGGTTTCGCTGTCTGCGTACATGGGGCGGCCCTGGAGAACATTTACGAGCGCGTCGGCGTTACGAGAAAGGTGCGCAACGACATGGCCCCGACTCCAACCCGGCAATCGCGACGGCCGGGCGAGTGCGGCAGCGTCCAATTTTTCGGTGGCGCTGAGCAGTCGATCGGTTGCTTCACGTACGGCGTCCAGGTCGTGCGCATGATCAATCATGGGGCTGAGCCTAGCCTCGCCACTCATTCGGGTGAAGGAGTCTTCAGCCGTCCGTAAATCGAATGTGCGTGCTATACGCTCGGAGTCGAAAGCTTCGTACACCGCTGTGGCGCCCCCCATACCCTGGGACAGGGGCTCAGTTCCCCCACTTCTCTCCAGAAAGGTGCGGACCGGCGTGGCCGACCGTCTCATCGTCCGTGGCGCTCGCGAGCACAACCTCAAGAACGTCTCGCTCGACCTCCCGCGCGACTCCCTCATCGTCTTCACCGGGCTCTCCGGGTCGGGCAAGTCTTCCCTCGCGTTCGACACGATTTTCGCCGAGGGCCAGCGACGCTACGTGGAGTCCCTCTCCTCGTACGCCCGCCAGTTCCTCGGCCAGATGGACAAGCCGGACGTCGACTTCATCGAGGGCCTCTCGCCCGCCGTCTCCATCGACCAGAAGTCGACCTCGCGCAACCCGCGCTCGACGGTCGGCACCATCACCGAGGTCTACGACTACCTCAGGCTGCTCTTCGCCCGGATCGGCAAGCCGCACTGCCCGGAGTGCCGACGGCCCATCTCGCGCCAGTCGCCGCAGGCGATCGTCGACAAGGTGCTCGGCCTGCCCGAGGGCAGCCGTTTCCAGGTGCTCTCGCCGCTGGTGCGCGAGCGCAAGGGCGAGTTCGTCGACCTCTTCGCCGATCTGCAGACCAAGGGCTACAGCAGGGCCCGGGTCGACGGCGGGACCATCCAGCTCTCCGAGCCGCCCAAGCTGAAGAAGCAGGAGAAGCACACCATCGAGGTGGTCATCGACCGCCTCACGGTGAAGGACAGCGCCAAGCGCCGGCTGACCGACTCGGTCGAGACCGCGCTCGGGCTCTCCGGCGGCATGGTCGTGCTCGACTTCGTCGACCTCCCCGAGGACGACCCCGAGCGCGAGCGGATGTACTCCGAGCACCTCTATTGCCCGTACGACGACCTCTCCTTCGAGGAGCTCGAACCGCGCTCCTTCTCCTTCAACTCGCCCTTCGGCGCCTGCCCCGACTGCACGGGCATCGGCACACGGATGGAGGTCGACCCGGAGCTGATCGTCCCCGACGAGGAGAAGTCGCTCGACGAGGGCGCGATCCACCCCTGGTCGCACGGCCACACCAAGGAGTACTTCGGCCGGCAGATCAGCGCCCTCGCCGACGCTCTCGGATTCCGGACGGACATCCCCTGGGCCGGGCTGCCGCAGCGCGCCAAGAAGGCCCTGCTCCATGGCCACAAGATCCAGACCGAGGTCCGCTACCGCAACCGCTACGGGCGGGAGCGCGCGTACACCACGCCCGCCTTCGAAGGCGCGGTGCAGTTCGTCAAGCGGCGGCACTCCGACGCCGAGAGCGACTCCAGCCGGGAGCGCTTCGAGGGCTACATGCGCGAGGTGCCCTGCCCGACCTGTGAGGGCACCAGGCTGAAGCCGATCGTCCTCGCGGTGACGGTGATGGAGAAGTCCATCGCCGAGGTCGCCGCGATGTCGATCAGCGAGTGCGCCGAGTTCCTCGGCCGGATGAAGCTCAACGCCCGTGACAAGAAGATCGCCGAGCGGGTGCTGAAGGAGGTCAACGAGCGGCTGAAGTTCCTCGTCGACGTCGGCCTCGACTACCTCTCGCTCAACCGCGCGGCCGGCACCCTGTCCGGCGGCGAGGCCCAGCGCATCCGGCTCGCCACCCAGATCGGCTCCGGCCTGGTCGGCGTGCTGTACGTGCTGGACGAGCCGTCCATCGGCCTGCACCAGCGGGACAACCACCGGCTGATCGAGACCCTGGTCCGGCTCCGCGACATGGGCAACACGCTCATCGTCGTCGAGCACGACGAGGACACCATCAAGGTCGCCGACTGGGTCGTCGACATCGGCCCCGGCGCCGGTGAGCACGGCGGCAAGGTGGTCCACTCCGGATCGCTCAAGGAGCTGCTGGCCAACGGGGAGTCGATCACCGGCCAGTATCTGACCGGCAAGAAGCAGATCCCGATGCCGGACATCCGGCGCCCCGTCGACCCGCAGCGCAGGCTCACCGTGCACGGCGCCCGGGAGAACAACCTCCGGGACATCGACGTCTCCTTCCCGCTCGGCCTGCTCACGGCCGTCACGGGCGTCTCGGGTTCGGGCAAGTCGACGCTGGTCAACGACATCCTCTACACCCACCTGGCGCGCGAGCTGAACGGCGCCAAGTCGGTCCCCGGCCGGCACACCCGGGTCGACGGCGACGACCTGGTCGACAAGGTCGTGCACGTCGACCAGTCGCCCATCGGCCGGACCCCCCGGTCCAACCCGGCCACGTACACCGGTGTCTTCGACCACGTCCGCAAGCTGTTCGCGGAGACGATGGAGGCGAAGGTGCGCGGCTATCTGCCGGGCCGCTTCTCCTTCAACGTCAAGGGAGGCCGCTGCGAGAACTGCTCCGGCGACGGCACCATCAAGATCGAGATGAACTTCCTGCCGGACGTGTACGTCCCGTGCGAGGTCTGCCACGGAGCGCGCTACAACCGGGAGACCCTGGAGGTCCACTACAAGGGCAAGTCCATTGCCGAGGTGCTGGACATGCCGATCGAGGAGGGCCTGGAGTTCTTCGAGGCCGTCCCGACGATCGCCCGCCACCTCCGCACGCTCAACGAGGTGGGTCTCGGATATGTGCGGCTCGGCCAGTCCGCGCCGACCCTCTCCGGTGGTGAGGCGCAGCGTGTGAAGCTCGCCAGCGAGCTCCAGAAGCGCTCCACCGGCCGCACGGTCTACGTCTTGGACGAGCCGACCACGGGTCTGCACTTCGAGGACATCAGCAAGCTCATCAAGGTGCTCTCCGGGCTGGTCGACAAGGGCAACTCGGTGATCGTCATCGAGCACAACCTCGATGTGATCAAGACCGCGGACTGGGTCATCGACATGGGCCCCGAAGGCGGCAGCGGCGGCGGCCTGGTCATCGCCGAGGGGACTCCGGAGCAGGTCGCCGGGGTTCCGGCCAGCCACACCGGCAAGTTCCTCCAGGGCATCCTGGACCCGGAGCGGGTGAGCGAGGCCGCGGTGCCCGCGGCCCGCAAGCCGGTGCGGAAGACGGCCGCGAAGAAGGCGGTCGCCGCGAAGTCGGCCCCGGCCAGGAAGACGGCCACGGCCCGGACCGCGAAGTCCGCCACGGCAGCCAAGGCTGCCGGGACCTCGGGGACCGCCAAGACGGCTGCGGCGAAGAAGCCCGCGGCGAAGAAGGCGGCCCGCACGCGCAAGGCCTGACGACAGGCCCCAGGGCGGAACAAGGCGGCGGCTCCCGGATCCCCGGGGGCCGCCGCCCCCGTTTCTGCGCCATGCCCGAGCCGCTGACCAGGAACGACCGGCCTCGGGTGGCCCGGCCGCAGGGCCGTCCGGCTCCGCCGGTATCGTCGGTTCTGTCACCGATGGCGCCGAGGCCCGCGGTACTGCTGGTACGCGTGGTGCCTCAGCCGTGTCCGGTGCCCATCCGCCCCTTTGACCAGTGGAGACCGCATGTCCGGCCAGCCCGCCGCCCGCCGTACCGTGCTGAAGGGTGCCGCTCTCGCCGGCGCCGCCGGGCTGGGAGTGGCCGCCTGCTCGACCGAATCGAAGCTCGGCCACGCCGAGACGCCGACCCCGACCGCCCCCGTCGAGCTCGGCGCGCCGGACGACATTCCGGTCGGCGGATCCAAGCTCTTCCGCAACGAGCGGGTCATCGTGAACTGCCCGGCCAAGGGCCAGTACAAGGCGTTCAGCGCCCAGTGCACCCACGCGGGCTGTCTGCTGGACAAGGTCGAGGACAACGTGGGCACGTGCCCCTGCCACGGCAGCCACTTCGACACGACGACCGGCAAGGCGATGCGCGGCCCGGCGACCGCGCCGCTGCCCGCGGTCCCGGTCAGGGTCGAGGGCGGCCGGCTGGTCGCGGGCCCCGACGCCTGACACCGGCCGGGGACGGACTCACTCCCAGTCCCAGTCGATGCCGACCAGACCGGGCCGTACGCCCTGCTCCACCAGGTGGACGGTCCGGTGCCTGCCGGTCAGCGTGAGGTCCGTGCGGGCGCCGCGCGGCGCCCCCGCCGAGACCTGGGCGAAGCGCCGGCACCGTACCGGCAGCGCGGCCTCGTCGAAGGCCACCTGGAGCACGTACTGCCCGCCCCCGAAGCTGAACCCCCGCACGTACTCGCCGCTCGGCCCTCCCGTGCCGTCGTCGAAGCCGTAGCCGAAGAGGTAGGTGTCACCCGCCCTCAGCCGGGTGTCGAAGAGCAGCTCCGCGACGAGGACCCCCGTACCGCGGTCCCAGCGGACCCGCCCGGTCCGGCAGTTCTCCCCGGCCGTCACCGTCACCCGTGCCGGATCGCAGCCCGGATCGCCCCGGTGGACGGCGAGATAGCGGTCGATGTCGTCCCGGTGGGCGCGCACCACATGCTGCGAATCGCGCTGCCGCAGCTCCCGGCCGGGACCGATCCGCACCCGCTCGTGGTGCCCCACCGTGTGCAGCCCGCCGTCCACCGGCGACCCCATGGCCGCGAGCAGCCGCTCCACGGCGCCGGACGACTCCATCAGGGAACGGTACGAACGCGCGGCCGGACGGTCGGCCTCCGGGCGGGTGCTCCCGATTCCGAGTAACCGGAGCAGCGAGTTCCCCGGCAGTTCCAGTACCTCCTCCAGCGCCTTCACGGCCCGCAGGGACTCGGCGCGCTGCGGGCGTCTGGCCCCCTGCTGCCAGTAGCTCAGGCTCGTCACCCCGACCTTGACGCCGCGGTGCGCGAGATGGTGCTGCACCCGCTGGAGCGGCAGCCCCCGCACCGAGAGCGCGGTGCGCAGCGCCAGATGGAACGGGCCGGTGTGCAGCACCTGTGCCAGTTCGGCCTCGGTGTGCCGCATGGGGTCCTCCAGGTGAACGTTCACGACGCGGGGCGGGGGGAGCGCGTCGGCGGGGGTGGTGCCGCAGGTGGCCGGGGCGCGGCCGTTCACGTATCCGCCACGCCGTTCACACCGCGACGTTCCCCCGCATTGAAGCGTGTTGACCCGTCCCCGACAACGGTTGATGCTCCTCGGACAGCGTCCGGACGCGCTCCTGTGATCCCACACCCCCCGCCTCGGGAGGAACGTCATGAGTATCCGAAGAATCCGAACGGGACGGCTCCCGGCCCTGGCCGCGCTGGCCGCCGTGCTCCTCGCCGTACCGACGGCGACCGCCTCGGCGGCCCCCGCCCCGGCGCCCGCACGGGCCGCCGCCGCGACCGGTGAGGCCGCCGGTGGTGTCGCCGCGACCCAGCGGCTGAACATCACCATGCAGGCCCAGCAGAAGACCAACTGGTGCTGGGCGGCGTCCGGCAACACCATCGCCACCTGGTTCGGCCGCAACTACTCGCAGAACCAGTTCTGCAACGCCGCCTTCGGCCGCGCACAGGGCTACGAGTGCCCCAACTCGCAGGCCACGCTGGGCAATGTCCAGGACGGTCTGTACTGGGCCGGCATCAACCCCGGTTCGTACGTCACCGGCTGGCTGCGCTACCCCACCGTCCAGGCCGAGATCGCCGCGGGCCGCCCCGTCGAGACCCGCATCCAGTGGTCGTCGGGCGGCGGCCACATGCATGTCCTGTACGGCTACGACGACTCCGACAGCTGGGTCTACTGGGGCGATCCCTGGCCCTCCAACAACCGCTACAACTGGGCCTCGCACGACTGGTACGTGAACAACAACGAGTTCTCCTGGACCCACTCGCTCTACCGGATCGGGGCGTGACGGAATGATCCCCAGCACCGCACGCACCGCACGTCACTCACGCACCGCACATCACTCACGCACCGCCCGGTCCGCAGCCGCGTCCCTGGCCGCCACCGGCATCCTGACCGGCGCCGCGCTGCTGACCGTCGCCGCCCCCGGGGCGGCCGCCGCCACCGGACCCACCGCCGGCCCGGCCGCCCTGGCGGCCGCCCGGCACGCGGCCACCGAACCCACGACCCTGGACACCCTGGCCCGGTTCTTCGCCCGCGAGGGCGCGGTCACCAGGTCGGCGGCCGCACCGCGCATCGAGGGCGCGGCCGTCCCCGTGAACACCCTCGATCCGGACTTCGTGGCCGGGAAACCGGGAGCGCCCGTCGCCAGGCTGGACTACCTCGCCACCACGGCCGTCTCCTCGGACGGCCAGAAGGCCTCCCTGTGGACCCTTCCGAAGAAGGGGAAGGACGGCGGCTGGCAGGTGGTGAACATCGCCAGCGGCGACGACGAGACGAGGTACGCGGCCGAGGGCACCCGCAGGCTCCCCGGCGGGACGGTCTTCCGCGAGCCGCAGACCGACGCCTGGTTCGTCCAGAAGGGGACGAAGGTGCTCCCCCTGGACCGGGACGCGGTCCGCGCGGTCGGCGCCCGCGGCACCACGCTGGCCGCCTACCGCGCCCGGGTGCGCGCCGCCTACGGCGACAAGCTCCCCGGCTCCGGATACGCCCGCTCCGGCAAGGCGGGCGGCTACGCCCCGCCCGCCGCCGCACCCGCCCCCGAGCCCAGGACGGTCACCGCGAGCACCGCGTCCGGCACGGCGCTGACCGCCACCTCGGCCGCCGCCGGAGCGGGCGCCCTCGTCGTGCTCGCCCTCAGCGGTCTCACCGTGCTGCGCAACCGTCGCCGCCGGGAGACCCCGTGACCGGCGGCGGCACCCGCTGACCCGTGCTCCGGGGCGCGCTCCCGCGATCCGCGCCCCGGAGCACGGCACCACTTCCGGGCGGCCGCACTGTCACCGCCCGCAAGTAGGGTGGGACACATGGCAGACCCCTCCAGCTACCGCCCCAAGCCGGGACAGATCCCCGACTCCCCGGGGGTCTACAGATTCCGCGACGAACACCGCCGGGTGATCTACGTCGGAAAGGCCAAGAACCTGCGCCAGCGCCTGGCCAATTACTTCCAGGACCTGGCCGCGCTCCACCCGCGTACGCGCACGATGGTCACCACGGCCGCCTCGGTGGAATGGACGGTCGTCTCCACGGAGGTCGAGGCCCTCCAGCTGGAGTACTCCTGGATCAAGGAGTTCGACCCCCGGTTCAACGTCAAGTACCGCGACGACAAGAGCTATCCGTACCTCGCGGTCACGCTGAACGAGGAGTTCCCGCGCGTCCAGGTGATGCGCGGAGCCAAGAAGAAGGGCGTGCGCTACTTCGGCCCGTACGGGCACGCTTGGGCGATCCGCGAGACGGTCGACCTGATGCTCCGGGTCTTCCCGGTGCGCACGTGCTCCGCAGGCGTCTTCAAGAACGCCGCCAGGACCGGCCGCCCCTGCCTCCTCGGCTACATCGGCAAGTGCTCGGCCCCCTGCGTCGGCCGCGTCACCCCCGAGGAACACCGCGAACTGGCCGACGACTTCTGCGACTTCATGGCCGGCCGGACCGGTACGTACATCCGCCGCCTGGAGAAGGACATGATGGCGGCGGCCGAGGAGATGGAGTACGAGCGGGCGGCCCGGCTCCGCGACGACGTGGAGGCCCTCAAGCGGGCCATGGAGAAGAGCGCCGTCGTGCTGGCCGACGCCACCGACGCCGACCTGATCGCGGTCGCCGAGGACGAGCTCGAAGCCGCCGTCCAGATCTTCCACGTGCGCGGCGGCCGGGTGCGCGGCCAGCGCGGCTGGGTCACCGACAAGGTCGAGAACGTCGACACCCCGGGCCTGGTGGAGCACGCCCTCCAGCAACTGTACGGCGAGGAGACGGGCGACTCGGTCCCCAAGGAGGTCCTCGTCCCGGCCCTGCCCGAGGACCCGGACGCGGTCTCCCAGTGGCTCGCCGGCCGCCGGGGCTCCCAGGTCAGCCTGCGCATCCCGCAGCGCGGCGACAAGAAGGACCTGATGGCGACGGTCCAGCGCAACGCCCTGCAGGCCCTCGGGCTGCACAAGACCAAGCGCGCCTCCGACCTGACCACCCGCTCCCGCGCGCTGGAGGAGATCGCCGAGGCGCTCGGCCTGGACACCGCCCCGCTGCGCATCGAGTGCTTCGACATCTCGCACCTCCAGGGCGACGACGTGGTCGCCTCCATGGTCGTCTTCGAGGACGGCCTCGCCCGCAAGAGTGAGTACCGCCGCTTCCAGATCAAGGGCTTCGAGGGCCAGGACGACGTCCGCTCGATGCACGAGGTGATCGGCCGCCGCTTCAAGCGGTACCTCCAGGAGAAGGAACGTACGGGGGAGTGGGAGGAGACCCCCGCCCCGACCGGACCGGTCCCGGCACCGCAGGACGCCGCCACCGCGCCCGCCACCGTTCCCGGCCCGGACGCCATCGTTCCCGGGCTGGGCGCCACCGTTCCCGACCCGGGCGCCATCGCCCCCGGCCCCGGCACCGCTCCCGACCTGGACGCCGAGCCCCGTGAGGACGACGGGCGTCCCAAACGGTTCGCCTATCCGCCGCAGCTCGTCGTGGTCGACGGCGGCCAGCCGCAGGTCGCCGCCGCCAAGCGCGCCCTCGACGAGCTGGGGATCGACGACATCGCCGTCTGCGGTCTCGCCAAGCGCCTCGAAGAGGTCTGGCTGCCCGATGACGACGACCCCGTCGTCCTGCCCCGCTCCAGCGAGGGCCTCTACCTCCTCCAGCGCGTCCGTGACGAGGCCCACCGCTTCGCGATCACGTACCAGCGCGCCAAGAGGGCCAAACGGATCCGCTCCAGCCCCCTGGACGCCGTCGCCGGTCTCGGCGAAACCCGGAAACAGGCGTTGATCAAGCATTTCGGCTCCGTGAAGAAGCTGAAGCAGGCGACAATCGACGAGATCTGCGAGGTTCCGGGGATAGGCCGCAGAACGGCGGAATCAGTGGCTGTCGCCCTCGCGTCGGCCGCGCCGGCCACGCCCGCCGTGAACACGGCGACAGGAGAGATCATTGAAGAGGACGACGGGGGCAGCACGACATGACCGAGCGTGAGAACGAGCAAGAAGTCGGGCGCGGGCAAGAAGCCGGGCACGACGGCACCGACCGAGCAGACGGAGCGGCACAAGTGAGTACGGCCACCACGAACGAGACGGGCGACGGGCCCGCGACCATCCCCGAGCTGGTCATCATCTCGGGGATGTCGGGCGCCGGGCGCAGCACGGCGGCCAAGTGTCTGGAGGACCTCGGCTGGTTCGTCGTCGACAACCTGCCGCCCGCACTGATCCCCACCATGGTGGAGCTCGGCGCCCGCTCGCAGGGCAACGTGGCACGGATCGCCGTCGTCGTCGACGTCCGGGGACGCCGCTTCTTCGACAACCTCCGCGAGTCCCTCGCCGACCTGGAGGCCAAGCACGTCACCCGGCGGATCGTCTTCCTGGAGTCCTCCGACGACGCCCTGGTCCGCCGCTTCGAATCGGTCCGCCGCCCGCACCCGCTCCAGGGCGACGGCCGGATCGTCGACGGCATCGCCGCCGAGCGCGACCTGCTGCGCGAGCTGCGCGGCGACGCCGACCTGGTGATCGACACCTCCAGCCTCAACGTGCACGAACTGCGCGCCAAGATGGACGCCCAGTTCGCCGGCGACGAGGAGCCGGAGCTGCGCGCCACGGTGATGTCGTTCGGCTTCAAGTACGGCCTGCCGGTCGACGCCGACCTGGTCGTCGACTGCCGCTTCCTGCCCAACCCGCACTGGGTCCCCGAGCTGCGCCCGTTCACCGGCCTCAACGAGGAGGTCTCCGCGTACGTCTTCGACCAGCCCGGTGCCAAGGAATTCCTCAACCAGTACACCGAGCTGCTCCAGCTCATCGCCGCCGGGTACCGCCGCGAGGGCAAGCGCTACGTGACCATCGCCGTCGGCTGCACCGGCGGCAAGCACCGCTCGGTCGCCATGTCCGAGAAGCTGGCTGCCCGGCTCGCGACCGAAGGCATCGAGACCGTCCTCGTCCACCGGGACATGGGGCGCGAGTGACCAGCCGCAACCTGCGCCTGCGGCGGCTGCGCAGAGCCACCTCCGCGCTGTCCGGCTCCGGGCTGTCCGGCCGCAAGCGCGGCGCGCAGCCCAAGGTCGTCGCCCTCGGCGGCGGCATGGGGCTGTCCGCGTCGCTCGCGTCGCTCCGCCGGATCACCGGCGATCTCACCGCCGTGGTCACCGTCGCCGACGACGGCGGCTCCAGCGGCCGGCTCCGCGAGGAGCTCGGCGTGCTGCCGCCCGGCGACCTGCGCAAGGCGCTCGCCGCCCTGTGCGGTGACGACGACTGGGGCCAGACCTGGGCCCGGGTGATCCAGCACCGCTTCCAGTCCAAGGGCGATCTGCACGAGCACGCGGTCGGCAATCTGCTGATCGTCGCCCTGTGGGAGCAGCTCGGTGACCATGTCCAGGCGCTCGATCTGGTCGGCAAACTCCTCGGGGCGCACGGCCGGGTGCTCCCCATGTCCGCCGTGCCGCTGGAGCTCCAGGCGCTCGTGCGGGGCCACGACCCGGCCCGCCCGGACGACGTGGACACCGTGCGCGGACAGGCCACCGTGGCGCTCACCCCCGGCGAGGTGCAGTCCGTGCACCTCGTCCCGAACGACCCGCCCGCCGTCCCCGAGGCCGTCGCCGCGGTCCTCGACGCCGACTGGGTGGTGCTCGGCCCGGGGTCCTGGTTCTCCTCCGTGATCCCGCACCTGCTCGTCCCCGAACTGCTCGACGCACTCGTCGAGACCAAGGCCCGCAAGGTCCTCTCGCTCAACCTCGCACCGCAACCCGGTGAAACTGATGGCTTCTCCCCGCAGCGTCATTTGGAGGTTTTGGGACGACACGCCCCTAAACTCGCCCTGGACGTGGTGCTGGCCGACGAAGCCGCTGTGCCCGATCGTGAGTCCCTCGCCGACGCCGCCAAGCGGCTCGGCGCCGCGGTCGAGCTGGCGCCGGTGGCCTCACCCGACGGCGTTCCGATCCATGATCCGGAGCTGTTGGCCGCCGCGTACGACCGTATTTTTCGGATGCATGGAAGGATCGGCCCATGGCGATGACGCCCGCGGTGAAGGACGAAATCTCTCGGCTTCCCGTGACCCGGACCTGCTGCAGGAAGGCAGAAGTCTCGGCGATTCTTCGGTTCGCGGGTGGGCTGCACCTGGTGAGCGGCCGGATTGTGATCGAGGCGGAGCTGGACACCGCGATGGCGGCGCGCCGGCTGAAGCGGGACATTCTCGAAATCTTCGGGCACAGCTCGGAGCTGATCGTGATGGCGCCCGGCGGTCTGCGGCGCAGCTCCCGCTACGTCGTACGGGTGGTGGCGGGCGGCGACCAGCTGGCCCGCCAGACCGGCCTGGTGGACGGCCGCGGCCGCCCCATCCGCGGGCTGCCCCCGCAGGTGGTCTCGGGGGCCACCTGCGACGCCGAGGCGGCCTGGCGCGGGGCGTTCCTCGCGCACGGCTCGCTCACCGAGCCCGGCCGCTCCTCCTCGCTGGAGGTGACCTGCCCGGGTCCGGAGGCGGCGCTCGCGCTGGTCGGCGCGGCCCGCAGGCTCTCCATCGCGGCCAAGGCCCGCGAGGTGCGCGGGGTGGACCGGGTCGTCGTCCGCGACGGCGACGCGATCGGCGCCCTGCTCACCCGGCTGGGCGCCCATGAGTCGGTGCTGGCCTGGGAGGAGCGGCGGATGCGCCGCGAGGTCCGCGCCACGGCCAACCGGCTCGCCAACTTCGACGACGCCAACCTGCGCCGCTCCGCGCGGGCCGCGGTCGCCGCGGGCGCCCGGGTCGGCCGCGCGCTGGAGATCCTGGGCGAGGAGGTGCCCGAGCACCTCGCGGCCGCCGGACGGCTGCGCATGGAACACAAGCAGGCGTCCCTGGAGGAGCTGGGCGCGCTCGCCGACCCGCCGCTGACCAAGGACGCGGTCGCCGGCCGGATCCGCCGGCTGCTGGCGATGGCCGACAAGCGGGCTCAGGACCTGGGCATCCCCGGCACCGAATCCACCCTCAGCGAGGAGCTCGCCGACGGCCTGGTGGGCTGAGCTCCGACGGCCGTCGAATCCGGCCGGATTCCGGACTCGCCGACCCCTTCCGGGTGTTGACGCTCCGTAATCGCCACTGCGTGTACGGCCGGTTATCCGGAGGCCCGTACTCCTACCGAGGAGTACGGGCCTCGGTGCTTCCCACGGCCCCGCTCGATGTCACCCCGGGGCCCTCGGAGAGGTAGGGTCGGAGGCGGTCGGGGACATCTCATACAACTCGCCGGGGTGAAAACCCCGCGTACCTAACGAGGAGATCGGTTCGTGACGATCCGCGTAGGCATCAACGGCTTTGGCCGCATCGGTCGTAACTACTTCCGCGCGCTGCTGGAGCAGGGTGCGGACATCGAGATCGTGGCTGTCAACGACCTGGGTGACACCGCGACCACGGCCCACCTGCTGAAGTACGACACCATTCTGGGTCGTCTCAAGGCAGAGGTCAGCCACACCGCCGACACCATCACCGTCGATGGTCACACGATCAAGGTGCTCTCCGAGCGCAACCCGGCCGACATCCCCTGGGGTGAGCTGGGCGTCGACATCGTCATCGAGTCGACCGGCATCTTCACGAAGAAGGCCGACGCCGAGAAGCACATCGCCGGCGGCGCCAAGAAGGTCCTCATCTCGGCTCCGGCCAAGGGCGAGGACATCACCATCGTGATGGGCGTCAACCAGGACAAGTACGACGCGGCCAACCACCACGTCATCTCCAACGCGTCCTGCACGACCAACTGTGTCGCGCCGATGGCGAAGGTTCTGGACGAGAACTTCGGCATCGTCAAGGGCCTGATGACGACGGTCCACGCGTACACGAACGACCAGCGCATCCTGGACTTCCCGCACTCGGACCTGCGCCGCGCCCGCGCCGCCGCCGAGAACATCATCCCGACCACCACCGGTGCCGCCAAGGCCACCGCGCTGGTGCTCCCGCAGCTGAAGGGCAAGCTGGACGGCATCGCCATGCGCGTCCCGGTCCCGACCGGCTCGGCCACCGACCTGGTCGTCGAGCTCCAGCGCGAGGTCACCAAGGACGAGGTCAACGCCGCGTTCAAGAAGGCCGCCGACGACGGCGACCTCAAGGGCATCCTGTACTACACCGAGGACCCGATCGTGTCGTCGGACATCGTCGGCGACCCGGCGTCCTGCACCTTCGACTCCTCCCTGACCATGGTTCAGGAGGGCAAGTCGGTGAAGATCCTCGGCTGGTACGACAACGAGTGGGGTTACTCCAACCGCCTCGTCGACCTGACCGTCTTCGTCGGCAACCAGCTCTGACCGTCGAACCGGCAGGCACCAAGATGTGAGCACGGGGCTCGAACCGCGCAACGCCGCGCCGTTCGGGCCCCGTCGCATGCTCTCCCGCCCTCCAAGGAGTCCAGCAAGATGAAGACGATCGACGAACTGATCGCCGAAGGGGTCACCGGCAAGCGCGTATTCGTCCGCGCCGACCTCAACGTGCCGCTCAGCGGCACCACCATCACCGACGACGGCCGGATCCGCGCCGTCCAGCCGACCGTGGAGAAGCTCGTCGCGGCCGGCGCGCGGGTCGTCGTCGCCTCGCACCTGGGCCGCCCCAAGGGCGCTCCGGACCCCGCCTTCTCCCTGGCGCCCGCCGCCGCCCGCCTCGGTGAACTCATCGGCGCCGACGTGGCGTTCGCGACCGACACGGTCGGGGAGTCCGCCCGCGCCACGGTCGCCGGGCTCGGTGACGGCCAGGTCGCCGTCCTGGAGAACCTCCGCTTCAACCCCGGCGAGACGTCCAAGGACGACGCCGAGCGCGGCGCGTTCGCCGACCAGCTGGCCGAGCTCGCCGACCTGTACGTGGGGGACGGCTTCGGCGCCGTGCACCGCAAGCACGCCTCGGTCTTCGACCTCCCGGCCCGGCTGCCGCACGCCGCCGGTGACCTGATCGCCACCGAGGTCGGCGTCCTGAAGAAGCTCACCGAGAACGTCGAGCGTCCCTACGCCGTGGTGCTCGGCGGCTCCAAGGTCTCCGACAAGCTCGGCGTCATCGACCACCTCCTGGAGCGCGCCGACCGCATCCTGATCGGCGGCGGCATGGCGTACACCTTCCTCAAGGCCCAGGGCCACGAGGTCGGCAGCTCGCTGCTGCAGGAGGACCAGATCCCGGCGGTGCTGGAGTACCTCAAGCGCGCCGAGGACAAGGGCGTGGAGTTCGTGCTCCCCGTCGACGTCGTGGTCTCCGAGACGTTCCCGGACCTCAAGGCCAAGGCCCCGACCGAGCACCGCACCGTGCCCGCGGACGCCATGCCGGCCGGCTTCATCGGCCTGGACAACGGCCCCGAGACCAACAAGCTGTACGCATCGAAGCTCGCCGACGCGGCCACCGTCTTCTGGAACGGCCCGATGGGCGTCTTCGAGCACCCCGACTACGCCGAGGGAACCCGGGCCGTCGCTCAGGCCCTCGTCGACTCCTCGGGCTTCAGCGTCGTCGGCGGTGGCGACTCCGCCGCGGCCGTCCGCACCCTGGGCTTCGACGAGAACGCATTCGGACACATCTCGACCGGTGGCGGTGCCAGCCTCGAATACCTCGAGGGCAAGACGCTTCCCGGCCTCGCCGCACTGGAGGACTGACCTTTCATGACCACTCGTACCCCGCTGATGGCGGGCAACTGGAAGATGAACCTCAACCACCTTGAGGCCATCGCACACACCCAGAAGCTCGGCTTCGCACTGAGCGACAAGGACTACGACGCCGTGGAGGTCGCCGTCCTGCCGCCCTTCACCGACCTGCGCTCCGTGCAGACCCTGGTCGAGGGCGACAAGCTGAAGATCAAGTACGGCGCCCAGGACATCTCGGCGCACGACTCCGGCGCGTACACCGGTGAGATCTCCGGCCCGATGCTGACCAAGCTGCGCTGCACCTACGTCGCCGTCGGCCACAGCGAGCGCCGTCAGTACCACGGTGAGACCGACGAGATCTGCAACGCCAAGGTGAAGGCCGCGTACAAGCACGGCCTGACCCCGATCCTCTGCATCGGCGAGGGGCTGGACGTCCGCAAGGCCGGTGACCAGGTCTCCTACACCCTCGCGCAGCTCGACGGCGGTCTGAAGGACGTCCCGGCCGAGCAGGCCGAATCCATCGTGATCGCGTACGAGCCGGTCTGGGCCATCGGCACCGGCGAGGTCGCCACCCCCGAGGACGCCCAGGAGGTCTGCGGTGCGATCCGCGGCCGGCTGGCCGAGCTGTACTCGCAGGAGCTGGCCGACGGCGTCCGCATCCAGTACGGCGGCTCGGTGAAGTCCGGCAATGTCGCCGCGATCATGGCGCAGCCCGACGTGGACGGCGCACTGGTCGGCGGCGCCGCGCTGGACGCCGACGAGTTCGTCAAGATCGTCCGCTTCCGCGACCAGTGAGTATGCGGTAGCGCGGATCCGTCGTACCCTTGCGGGGGCCGCGGAGGGTGTAGCCTCCCGGCCCCCGTTTTCAGCACATGCAGTCCAGAGGAATTCCGGAAAGTAGGGACCAGCCGTGATTTTGGCGTTCGAGATCGCCCTGATCGTCTTCAGCCTGCTGCTGATGCTGCTGGTGCTGATGCACAAGGGAAAGGGCGGCGGCCTCTCCGACATGTTCGGTGGCGGCATGCAGTCGTCGGTCGGCGGCTCCTCGGTCGCCGAGCGCAACCTCGACCGGATCACCGTGGTCGTCGGTCTGGCATGGTTCGCGTGCATTGTTGTGCTTGGTCTGCTGATCAAGCTGGACAACTGACCCGTCGTACGCGATTCCCGGTGACGGTGTAACTCCTTTCACTGGACGCGCGTTGGGCCTTACGTAGACTGGGGCATCTTCGAGCACCATCACGCAGGGAGTTACGACCGTGGCAAGTGGCAACGCGATCCGGGGAAGCCGGGTCGGAGCGGGGCCGATGGGGGAGGCCGAGCGCGGCGAGTCCGCGCCGCGTCTCCGCATCTCCTTCTGGTGCTCGAACGGGCACGAGACGCAGCCGAGCTTCGCCAGTGACGCGCAGGTACCGGAGACCTGGGACTGCCCGCGCTGCGGCTTCCCGGCCGGCCAGGACCGGGACAGCCCGCCGGACCCGCCGCGCACCGAGCCGTACAAGACGCACCTCGCGTACGTACGCGAGCGGCGCAGCGACGCGGACGGCGAGGCCATTCTCGCCGAGGCGCTGGCGAAACTCCGGGGAGAAATCTAGAAGTTCACCGGCCGGGCACCCACAGGGTGTCCGGCCGGACTGCTTTTGCGTGCCGCCCCTCTCCATTGCCGCGTCGGCCCTTCTGATCAATTAGGTTGGAGGTGCAGCGGGGCATCTGCAGGCACGAGAAGAATTGGGCTGATATCCGGGATGAACACACGAAGCCGAACCAGGCTCAACCAGACGCCCGAGTGGACCGCTCTGGGCAAGCACCGCGAGCAGTTCGGGACGACCCATCTGCGGCAGCTCTTCGCGGACGATCCGGAGCGCGGCACCGGATACACCCTCCGGGTCGGCGATCTGTACGTCGACTACTCCAAGCACCTGGTCACCGACGAGACGCTGCGGCTGCTGCGTGAGCTCGCCGCGGCCACCGGGGTGGCCGGGCTGCGGGACGCGATGTTCCGCGGCGAGAAGATCAACACCACCGAGGACCGCGCCGTTCTGCACACCGCGCTGCGTGCCCCGCGCGACGCGGTGATCGAGGTCGACGGCGAGAACGTGGTGCCGGGCGTGCACGCCGTGCTCGACCGGATGGCGGCGTTCTCCGACCGCGTCAGGTCGGGGGAGTGGACCGGCCACACCGGCAGGCGCATCAAGAACGTCGTCAACATCGGCATCGGCGGCTCCGACCTCGGCCCCGCCATGGCGTACGAGGTGCTGCGCTCCTTCACGGACCGCGACCTCACCGTCCGCTTCGTGTCGAACGTAGACGGCGCCGACCTCCACGAGGCGGTGCGCGATCTCGACCCGGCCGAGACGCTCTTCGTCGTCGCGTCGAAGACCTTCACCACGATCGAGACGATCACCAACGCCACCTCCGCGCGCAACTGGCTGCTGACCGGTCTGAAGGCCGGTCAGGAGGCGGTCGCCAAGCACTTCGTGGCGCTGTCCACGAATGCCGGGAAGGTCGCGGACTTCGGCATCGACACCGCCAACATGTTCGAGTTCTGGGACTGGGTCGGCGGCCGCTACTCCTACGACTCGGCCATCGGCCTCTCGCTGATGATCGCCATCGGCCCGGACCGGTTCCGCGAGATGCTCGACGGCTTCCACCTCGTCGACGAGCACTTCCGCACCGCCCCCGCCGAGGACAACGTCCCGATGCTGATGGGGCTGTTGGGTGTCTGGTACGGCGCGTTCTTCGACGCCCAGTCGCACGCGGTGCTCCCGTACAGCCACTATCTGTCCAAGTTCACCGCGTACTTGCAGCAGCTGGACATGGAGTCCAACGGCAAGTCCGTGGACCGGGAGGGCAATCCGGTCGACTGGCAGACCGGACCGGTCGTCTGGGGCACCCCCGGCACCAACGGACAGCACGCCTACTACCAGCTGATCCACCAGGGCACCAAGATCATCCCGGCCGACTTCATCGGCTTCGCCGAGCCGGTCGCCGACCTGCTGCCCGGCCTGGTCGCCCAGCACGATCTGCTGATGGCCAACTTCTTCGCCCAGACCCAGGCGCTGGCCTTCGGCAAGACGCCGGACGAGGTCCGGGCCGAGGGCGTCGCCGAGGAGCTGGTGCCGCACAAGACCTTCCGGGGCAACCACCCGACGACGACGATCCTCGCGGACCGGCTGACCCCGTCCGTCCTCGGCCAGCTGATCGCGCTGTACGAGCACAAGGTCTTCGTCCAGGGCGCCGTCTGGAACATCGACTCCTTCGACCAGTGGGGCGTCGAGCTGGGCAAGGTCCTCGCCAAGAAGATCGAGCCGGTGCTCACCGACGGCGAGGGGGCCGAGCAGCTGGACAGCTCGACCGCCGCGCTGGTGCGGGCCTACCGCTCCCGCCGGGGGCGCTGAGCCGATGACCACGGGGGAGGGGACGGTACGGCTGCGGCCGCCGAACAACACGCTGGACCCGAGGGCCGTCGGGTGGTGGCGGGCCCAGTGGCTGCTGCTGACCGCCGCCCCCGTGGTCGTCCTGGCCGTGCTGGGCGCGCTCATCGAGCCCGCCCGGTTCTGGCTGCTGCTGCCCGCCGCGATCCTCGCGGTCCTGGGCATCGGCTGTGCCGTCCTCCTCCCCGCGTGGTGGTTCCGCACCCACCGCTGGGAGGTCACCGACGAAGCGGTGTACGTCAGGACCGGGGTCTTCCGGCAGGAGTGGCGGATCGCCCCGATGTCCCGGATCCAGACCGTGGACACCGTGCGCGGACCGCTCGAACAGCTCTACCGGCTCGCCACGGTCACCGTGACCACCGCGTCGGCCAAGGGCGCGGTACGGATCGAGGGCCTCGACCACGAAACGGCGGCCGGGCTCGCCGAACGGCTGACCCGGATCACCCAGGACACCCCCGGGGACGCCACATGAGCCCCGAGGCGGCCGTCTCCCCCTCCCCGGACACCGGGGGCGGCCACGGCCCCGCCACGGCCACCGCCGTCGACTGGCGGCGGCTGGACCGGCGCACGGTCCTCGTCAGCGCGCTCGTCACGGCCGGGGTGGCGGCCGGCGCCGCCGTCCCCACCACGCTCGGCCTCTCCGGACGCTTCGGCTTCGGGGCCGCCGTCGCCTGGGTCCTGGCCGGCGCGGCCCTGCTGATCGGCTCCGCAGCCGTCGGCGACCACGTACGGTGGCGCCGCACCCGCTACCGCATCGGCGCCGAACGGGTCGAGCTCCACACCGGGCTGCTCCTGGTCAAGAAGCGCTCACTGGCCCGGGAACGCATCCGCAGCGTCGACCTCACCGCCCACCTGCTGCAACGGGCACTCGGCCTGGTCACCGTCCGCATCGGCACCGGCGAGCACTCCGGCAACGACTCCACTCTGGAACTCGACCCGGTCACCGTGGCCGAGGGCGAACGGCTCCGCCGCGAACTGCTGGAGCGTACGGCCACCGGAACCCCGGGCATCCACCGCGAGGGCGAGCTCGTCGCCCTCGACCCGCGCTGGATCCGCTACGCACCGGTCTCCTTCGTCGCCCCCGCGCTCGGCGGCGCGGCTGCCGGCGCGGTGATGCAGGTCAGCGACTGGTTCGGGGCACAGGGGCGGGTCATCGAGTGGGTCGGCGAGCGCTTCCGGGACACCTCACTGACCGCCATGATCGTGATCCTCGCCGTCGCCGCGGTGGCCGCCGGGGTCGTCGGCGCGCTCGGCCTGTGGGTCGAGATGTGGTGGAACTACCGGCTGGAGCGCGAACCGGGCGGCACCCTGCGCATCCGGCGCGGACTGCTGACCTCCCGGTCCGTCTCCATCGAGGAACGGCGACTGCGCGGGGTCGACCTCGTCGAACCGCTCGGCATCCGGACCTTCGGCGCCGCCCGGGTCGACGCGATCACCACCGGACTCGCCAAGGACGACGAGGAACAGCACGGCGACCACAACACCCTGCTGCCCGCCGCGCCCCGGCCCGTGGCCGACGCGGTGGCCGCCGACGTGCTGCGCGAGACGGTGTCCCCGACCGGCGCCCCGCTGACCGGGCACCCGCTCGCGGCCCGCGGCCGCAGGCTGCGCCGGGCGTACTGGGCCGTCCTGGTCCCGGTGGCGGTGCTGGCCCTCCTGGGCGCGCTGCTGACCCCCGTACTGCTCTGGACCGCGCTCGGCTGCGCCGTCGTGGGGCTGCCGGCCGGGGTGTTCCTGGCCAGGGACGCGTACCGCGGCCTGGGGCACACCGTCAGCGGCGACTACCTGGTGGTGCGGTCGGGCACGGTCCGGCGCTCGACCGCCGCGCTGGAGCGGGCCGGAGTCATCGGCTGGACGGTCGGCCAGACGTACTTCCAGCGACGGGCCGGGGTGCTGAGCGTCACCGCGACGACGGCCGCCGGAGCGGGCGCGTACACGGCGTACGACACGGATGCGAGCGAGGGCCTCGCCTTCGCCGCGGAGGCCGTGCCAGGCCTGCTGGAACCCTTCCTGGAGCGCGTCCCGCCCGCCGGGTGAGCCCCGGTCAGCCGTGCGTGGTGTCGATGACGCAGAACCGGTTGCCCTCGGGGTCCGCCAGCACCACGAAGTCCGGGTCGTCCGGGTACAGGTCCCAGTCCACCCGCGCCGCGCCGAGCGCGATCAACCGGTCCACCTCGGCGTCCTGCTCCTCGGTGTACAGATCGAGGTGGACCCGGGGGACCTCCTGCACGGGCGTACCGCTGAGGCCCAGCGCCAGGCCGACGCCGGGCCCCTCGGCCGGGACCAGCACCACCCAGTCGTCGTCCGTCGCCGGGTCACGCTCCACGTAGCCGAGCGCCGCCTTCCAGAACGCCGCCGCACGCCGTACGTCCGACGCGCCCAACACCACGGTTCCGATACGCGCCATGGCCCGAGTCTCGCACGCCTCCACGCGACGGGCCCGGCCGCTCCGAGGAGCGAACCGGGCCCGTGTGCCACCGTGCTGACGACCCCTCAGGGGGAGGCCGGCGGATACAGCGCGCGCGGCAGCCGGGAGGCCGCCGCCGCGTCCAGCAGCCACAGGGTGCGGCCGCGGCCGTACGCACCGGCCGCCGGGGCCTGGATCTCCCCGGCACCCGAGAGCGCGATCTCCGCGGCCTCCGCCTTGTCCTCACCGGCGGCGAGCAGCCACACCTCGCGCGCCGCCCGGATCGCGGGCAGCGTGAGCGAGACGCGGGTGGGCGGCGGCTTGGGAGCGCCGTGCACACCGACGACGGTGCGCTCGGTCTCCCGTACCGCGGGCAGCTCCGGGAAGAGCGACGCGACATGGGTGTCCGGGCCGACGCCCAGCATCAGCACGTCGAAGGTCGGCACCGGGCCGTGGTCCTCGGGACCGGCCGCGGCGGCCAGTTCCTCGGCGTACGCGGCGGCCGCCGCGTCGGCGTCGTTGCCCCAGGGGCCGTCCGAGGCGGGCATCGCGTGCACCCGGGACGGGTCCAGCTCCACCGAGTCCAGCAGGGCCTCGCGGGCCTGCGTGACATTGCGCTCCGGATCGCCCTCGGGCAGGAACCGCTCGTCGCCCCACCACAGATCGAGCCGCGACCAGTCGATCGCGTCCCGGGCGGGCGCGGCGGCGAGCGCGGCCAGCAGGCCGTTGCCGTTGCGCCCGCCGGTGAGGACCACCGAGGCGTAGCCGCGTGCGGCCTGGGCGTCCACGATCCTCGTGATCAGCCGGGCCGCCGCGGCCTGCGCCATCAGCTCCTTGTCGCGGTGCACGACAAGCTGCGGAGCACTCACTTCGACGCCGCCTTCTTGGCCGCGGTCTTCTTCGCGGCGGCCGGGGCGGTGTCCGCCGCGGGCTCGGCCGGCTTCGGTCGCGCATGTCCGGCGAGCTTCGCCACGCCGAACTTCACCGTCGCCGCGTAGGTGTTGTCCGGGTCCAGCCGGCGCAGCTCCTCGGCGAGCAGCTCGGCGGTGTCCCGCCGCTTGAGCGCCACCGCGCGGTCCGGCTGGCCCTGCATCGAGAGCGTGGCCAGCGAACCGTCGGGACGGTCCAGGACGATGACGCCGTTCTTGGTCTCCATCCGCACGGCCGTCAGACCGGGACCGGCGGAGACGGTGCGCTCCACCGGCACCTTGAGCCGGTCCGCGAGCCACATGGCGAGCAGCTCGCAACTCGGGTTCTCCGACTCGCCCTCGACCGTCGCCGAGACGACCTGGGCGGACTGCTGGTCGAGCGAGGCCGCCAGCATCGAGCGCCACGGCGTGATGCGGGTCCACGCCAGGTCGGTGTCGCCCGGGGTGTACGAGTCGGCGCGGACCGCCAGCTCCTCGCCCGGGTGCTCCGCCGAGTACGCGTCCGTGATCCGGCGCTGGGCGAGCGCGCCCAGCGGGTCCTTCGCCGGGTCGGCGGGGGCGTCCTCGGGCCACCAGACCACGACCGGGGCGTCCGGCAGCAGCAGCGGCAGGACCACCGACTGGGCATGGTTGACCAGCTCGCCGTGGAGACGCAGGACGACCGTCTCGCCGGTGCCCGCGTCGGAACCGACCCGCACCTCGGCGTCGAGCCGGGCGTCCCGGCGGCTGCGCGGCGAGCGGCTGACCCGCTTGATCACCGCGATGATCCGCGAGGGGTGCTCGCGCGAGGCGTCACCGGCCGACTTGAGCGCGTCGTACGCGTTCTCCTCGTCGGTGACGATGACCAGGGTGAGCACCATGCCGATGGCCGGGGTGCCGATGGCCCGGCGGGCCGAGACCAGCGCCTGGTTGATCTTGCTGGAAGTGGTCTCCGTGAGATCGATCTTCATGGCCGGCGCCAGCTCCGTCCGTCTCGTGCGAGCATCTCGTCGGCCTCGGCAGGACCCCAGGTGCCCGCCGGGTACTGCGCGGGCTTGCCGTGCTTGTCCCAGTACTCCTCGATCGGGTCGAGGATGTTCCAGGACAGCTCGACCTCCTGGTGCCGGGGGAAGAGGTTGGCGTCGCCGAGCAGCACATCGAGGATGAGCCGCTCGTAGGCCTCCGGGCTGGACTCCGTGAAGGACTCGCCGTAGGCGAAGTCCATCGTGACGTCCCGGACCTCCATCGAGGTGCCGGGCACCTTGGAGCCGAACCGCACGGTCACGCCCTCGTCCGGCTGCACCCGGATGACCAGGGCGTTGCCGCCCAGCTCCTCGGTGGCACCGGACTCGAAGGGCAGGTACGGGGCCCGCTTGAAGACGACCGCGATCTCCGTGACCCGGCGGCCGAGCCGCTTTCCGGTACGGAGGTAGAACGGCACGCCCGCCCAGCGGCGGTTGTTGATCGTCAGCTTGATCGCGGCGTAGGTGTCGGTCTTCGACTTGGGGTCGATGCCGTCCTCTTCGAGGTAGCCGGGGACCTCCTCGCCACCCTGCCACGCGTGCGCGTACTGGGCGCGGACCGTGTGCTTGCCCAGGTCCTCCGGCAGCTCCACCGCCGTGAGCACCTTGAGCTTCTCGGCGACCAGGGCCTTCGGGTGGAAGGAGCCGGGCTCCTCCATCGCGGTCAGCGCCAGCAGCTGGAGCAGGTGGTTCTGGATGACGTCGCGGGCGGCGCCGATGCCGTCGTAGTAGCCGGCCCGGCCGCCGATGCCGATGTCCTCGGCCATCGTGATCTGGACGTGGTCGACGTACGACCTGTTCCAGATCGGCTCGAACATCGTGTTGGCGAACCGCAGCGCCAGGATGTTCTGGACCGTCTCCTTGCCCAGGTAGTGGTCGATCCGGAAGACCTCGTTGGGCGGGAAGACGTCGTGCACGATCTGGTTGAGCTCCTGAGCGCTCTTCAGGTCGTGGCCGAAGGGCTTCTCGATGACGGCACGCCGCCAGGAGCCCTCCTTCTGGTCCGCCAGGCCGTGCTTCTTGAGCTGCTGGACGACCTTGGGGAAGAACTTCGGCGGCACGGACAGGTAGAAGGCGAAGTTGCCGCCCGTGCCCTGCGCCTTGTCCAGCTCCTGGATCGTGGTCTTCAGCTGCTCGAAGGCCTCGTCGTCGTCGAAGTTGCCCTGGACGAAGCGCATCCCCTGGATGAGCTGCTGCCAGACCTCTTCGCGGAACGGTGTACGGGCGTGCTGCTTGACGGCGTCGTGGACCTCCTGTGCGAAGTCCTCGTCCTGCCACTCGCGGCGCGCGAATCCGATGAGGGAGAAGCCCGGCGGCAACAGGCCGCGATTGGCCAGGTCGTACACGGCGGGCATCAGCTTTTTGCGGGACAAATCACCCGTGACCCCGAAGATCACCAGACCCGACGGCCCCGCGATGCGCGGGAGCCGTCGGTCCTGGGGGTCACGAAGCGGGTTGGCTCCGGGAACACCAGACAAGGTGGTCAGCCCTCCGAAGGGGCGAGGCGCTTGAGCTCCGCCTCGGTCGAGTTGAGCAGGTCGATCCAGGAGGCCTCGAACTTCTCGACGCCCTCGTCCTCCAGGAGCTGGACGACGTCGTTGTAGGAGATCCCGAGCTTCGCCACGGCGTCGAGATCGGCGCGGGCCTGCTCGTAGGTGCCGGCGATCGTGTTGCCGGTGACCTCCCCGTGGTCCGCCGTGGCGTCCAGGGTGGCCTCGGGCATGGTGTTCACCGTGCCGGGGGCGACCAGGTCGACGACGTACAGGGTGTCCTTGTACGCGGGGTCCTTGACACCGGTCGAGGCCCACAGCGGACGCTGCTTGTTGGCCTGCGCCCTGTCCAGGGCGGCCCAGCGCTCCGAGGAGAAGACCTCCTCGTACGCCTGGTAGGCGAGCCGGGCGTTGGCGAGCGCCGCCTTGCCCTTGAGGGCCTTGGCCTCGTCGGTACCGACGGTGTCGAGGCGCTTGTCGATCTCGGTGTCCACGCGGGACACGAAGAACGAGGCCACCGAGTGGATCAGGGAGAGGTCCAGGCCCGCGGCCTTCGCCTTCTCCAGGCCCGCCAGGTAGGCGTCCATGACCTCGCGGTAGCGCTCCAGCGAGAAGATCAGCGTGACGTTGACGCTGATGCCCTTGCCGATGACCTCGGTGATCGCCGGGAGACCGGCCTTCGTCGCCGGGATCTTGATGAGCGTGTTGGGCCGGTCCACCAGCCAGGCCAGCTGCTTGGCCTCGGCGACGGTGGCCGCGGTGTGGTGGGCCAGGCGCGGGTCGACCTCGATGGAGACCCGGCCGTCCTGGCCGTCCGTGGCGTCGAAGACCGGACGCAGGATGTCCGCCGCGTCCCGTACGTCGGCCGTCGTGATCATGCGGATGGCCTCGTCGACGGTGACCTTGCGGGTGGCGAGGTCGGTGAGCTGCTGCTCGTACCCGTCGCCCGAGGAGATCGCCTTCTGGAAGATCGACGGGTTGGTGGTGACGCCCACGACGTGCTGCTGGTCGATCAGCTCGGCGAGATTGCCCGAGGTGATCCGCTTGCGCGACAGGTCATCGAGCCAGATCGCCACGCCCTCGTCGGAGAGGCGCTTGAGTGCGTCTGTCATGAGAATTGCATCTCCTACTAGTCGTATATCGGCGTCAGCGCGTGGCTGCGGCGAGAGATTCCCGCGCGGCGGCGGCGACGTGCTCGCCGGTGAAGCCGAACTCGCGGAAGAGGACCTTGGCGTCGGCCGAGGCACCGAAGTGCTCCAGCGAGACGATCCGGCCGGCGTCACCCACGTAGCGGTACCAGGTCAGACCGATGCCGGCCTCGACCGCGACGCGCGCCTTCACGGACGGCGGCAGAACGCTGTCCTTGTACGCCTGGTCCTGCTCCTCGAACCACTCGACCGACGGCATCGAGACCACCCGGGTCGGAATGCCGGCCGCCTGGAGCTCCTCGCGCGCCTCGACGGCGAGGTGCACCTCGGAGCCGGTGCCGATCAGCAGCACCTGCGGCTCCGCGCTCTGCCCGTCGGGCGTCTCGGCCTCGAAGAGCACATAGCCGCCCTTGGCCGCGTCCTCGTTCGCCTCGTACGTCGGAACGCCCTGGCGGGTCAGCGCCAGACCGTGCGGGGCGCCCTTGCCGAACACCTTGGTGTAGCGGCGCAGGATCTCGCGCCAGGCGATGGAGGTCTCGTTGGCGTCGGCCGGGCGGACGATGTTCAGGCCCGGGATGGCGCGCAGCGAGGCCAGGTGCTCCACCGGCTGGTGGGTCGGGCCGTCCTCGCCGAGACCGATCGAGTCGTGCGTCCACACGTAGGTCACCGGCAGGTGCATCAGCGCGGACAGGCGCACGGCGTTGCGCATGTAGTCGGAGAACACCAGGAAGGTGCCGCCGTAGATGCGGGTGTTGCCGTGCAGCGCGATGCCGTTCATGGCGGCGGCCATGGCGTGCTCGCGGATGCCGAAGTGGATCGTGCGGCCGTACGGGTCCGCGCCCGGCAGCGGGTTGCCGGCCGGGAGGAACGACGACGTCTTGTCGATCGTGGTGTTGTTCGAGCCGGCGAGGTCGGCGGAGCCGCCCCACAGCTCGGGGATGATCTCGCCGAGCGCCTGGAGCACCTTGCCGGAGGCGGCACGGGTGGCGACACCCTTGCCCGGCTCGAAGACCGGAAGCCTGTCCTCCCAGCCCGCGGGCAGCTCACCGGCGGAGATCCGGTCGAACTCGGCGGCGCGCTCCGGGTTGGCGGTGCGCCAGGCGGCGAAGGACTTCTCCCACTCGCCCTTGGCCTCGCGGCCGCGGTCCAGCGCCTCACGGGTGTGGGCGATGACCTCGTCGGAGACCTCGAAGGTCTTCTCCGGGTCGAAGCCGAGCACCCGCTTCGTGGCCGCGACCTCCTCGTCGCCGAGCGCCGAGCCGTGCGAGGCCTCGGTGTTCTGGGCGTGCGGCGCGGGCCAGGCGATGATCGAGCGGGCCGCGATGAACGACGGGCGCTCGGTCTCGGCCTTGGCCGCCTGGAGCGCCGCGAACAGACCCGCCGGGTCCAGGTCGCCGCTGGGCAGCTGCTCGACGCGCTGGACGTGCCAGCCGTACGCCTCGTACCGCTTCAGGGTGTCCTCGGAGACCGCGGTCTCCGTGTCGCCCTCGATGGAGATGTGGTTGTCGTCCCACAGCAGGACCAGGTTGCCGAGCTTCTGGTGCCCGGCCAGCGAGGACGCCTCCGCGGAGATGCCCTCCTGGAGGCAGCCGTCGCCCGCGACGACCCAGACCATGTGGTCGAAGGGGGAGGTGCCGGGGGCCGCGTCCGGGTCGAACAGGCCGCGCTCGTACCGGGAGGCCATCGCCATGCCCACGGCGTTGGCGACACCCTGGCCCAGCGGGCCGGTGGTCGTCTCGACGCCGGTGGTGTGGCCGTACTCCGGGTGACCGGGGGTCTTGGAGCCCCAGGTGCGGAAGGCCTTGAGGTCATCGAGCTCCAGGCCGTACCCGGCCAGGTAGAGCTGGATGTAGAGGGTCAGGCTGGTGTGACCGGCCGACAGCACGAACCGGTCGCGCCCGGCCCAGTCCGCGTCGGCGGGGTCGTGGCGCATCACCTTCTGGAAGAGGGTGTACGCGGCGGGAGCGAGGCTCATGGCCGTACCAGGGTGGCCGTTTCCGACCTTCTGTACGGCGTCCGCTGCGAGGACACGGACAGTGTCCACGGCCCGCTGGTCCAATTCGGTCCACTGGAGATCTGTGGTGGTCGGCTTGGTGCTCACCCTGAGTCAGGGCTCCTCTCCACTGTTGTAAACCGGTGACTGTGACCGCACCGGGCGTTGTCGAGCCTACCCCCGTCGGAACAAGCATTTTCCGGCTGCTTTCCAGGGTGCAGGCGGCCCGCGGAGTTCGCCTCCCGTATGAGCGGGACGGCTCACTTCTGCGCCACTCCGATGAGCGCTTCTCCTTACTTATGGGCCCTCCGATGAGCGTGTCCTCGTACTTCTGTACCGCTCCGGTGAGCGGGAGGGCTGCTCACGCGCAGTATCACGACGGCCGGACCGCCGGCCCGCGCGCCGCACCACGAGCAGCGGGCCCCGCTGCTCGCCGCGCCTGTTCAACACGACCCACCCCCGCGAAGATCGGCCTGTCCCCAACGTCTACAGTGGTCTGGTTCGCGCAAGTCTTTACCGGGCCTTCACGCCCGGAGCTTGCTGGGATTTCTCTGTCAGGGGTGTGCGTGACGGCCGTCGAGTCCCGACCCGCAGGGGTCGCCTTGACTCCCAGCCCAGGGGGCCATCGCCCGTTCGGGGCCCGTGTCAAGGCATTCGTGGCGCTGACCAAGCCGCGAATCATCGAGCTGTTGCTGATCACCACGGTTCCGGTGATGTTCCTCGCCGCTCAGGGTGTGCCCGACCTGTGGCTCGTGCTCGCCACCACCGTCGGCGGATATCTCTCCGCGGGCGGTGCCAACGCGCTGAACATGTACATCGACCGCGACATCGACGCGTTGATGGACCGTACGTCGCAGCGCCCGCTGGTCACCGGCATGGTGAGCCCGGCCGAGTGCCTGGTGTTCGGCATCTCCCTCGCCGTGATCTCGACGGTCTGGTTCGGCCTGCTGGTCAACTGGCTGTCGGCCGCGCTGTCGCTCGGTGCCCTGCTCTTCTACGTCGTCGTCTACACGATGCTGCTGAAGCGCCGCACCGCGCAGAACATCGTCTGGGGCGGCATCGCGGGCTGCCTGCCGGTCCTCATCGGCTGGTCCGCCGTCACGAACTCCATGTCGTGGGCGGCCGTCATCCTCTTCGCCGTCATCTTCTTCTGGACGCCGCCGCACTACTGGCCGCTCTCCATGAAGGTGAAGGAGGACTACGCCCGGGTCGGCGTCCCGATGCTTCCGGTCGTCGCGTCCAACCGGGTGGTGGCCCGCCAGATCGTCGTCTACAGCTGGGTGATGGTGGCCGTCTCGCTGCTGCTGACCCCGCTGGGCTACACCGGCTGGTTCTACACGGCGGTGGCGCTGGTGACCGGCGGGTTCTGGCTCTGGGAGGCGCACGGCCTGCAGAACCGGGCCAAGGCCGGTGTGACCGGGGCCAAGCTCAAGGAGATGCGGCTGTTCCACTGGTCCATCACCTATGTCTCGCTGCTCTTCGTCGCCGTGGCGGTCGACCCCTTCCTGAGGTAGTCCCGCTGCTCGACACCTGCCGACGGGCGGGGTACGTGGCCCAGGCCACGTACCCCGCCCGTCGCGCGTCCATCTACCCGTCGGTAGCATCCTGAACATGGCTGAGACGGCAGAGACCCAGATGGAGAGCGGCAAGCAGGCGGCCCGTGCGGAGCGCAGGGCGGCGAAGCTCGCCAAGGAGATCGGTGCCTTCGCCAAGGCGCACGGCGGCGCGGAAGGACAGCTCGCCTACATCGGGCAGCGGGGCGCCCGCATCGTGCTCGTGGGCGAGGACGGCGGCTGGGGCGACCTGGTCGCTCCCTCGTACGCGGTCGCCGAGAGCGCCACGCGCAAGGCCGGGATCACGATGCACGACGAGTTCGACGGCGAGTTCGCCGCGAAGGTCCGCACCGGCCCGTACGAGTGGACGCGGATGGCCGGCATCCAGATCGGCGGCCCCTCCGACAAGGCCTGACCCGCACTTCCCCCCGTACAACGGCGATCGCCGGACGGATTCCTTCTCGGAACCGTCCGGCGATCGTGGTGGAGGGGGGAGGGGCTGGCCGCGGTCAGCCGGCCGCCGCGGGCTCCGGCTGCCCTGCGGCGGGGCCGGGCACCGCGGCCACGGCCACGGGGCGCTCACGCAGCGACAGGACCACCCGCACGACCGCGATCCACACCAGGCACGAGCCCAGCATGTGCAGGCCGACCAGGATCTCCGGGGTGTCGGTGAAATATTGCACGTACCCGATCACGCCCTGCGCCATCAGCACCAGGAAGAGGTCACGGGCGCGGTGCAGCGGTCCGGCCGGCGCGTCGACGGCCTTCAGCACGAACCAGAGCGCGACGGTCAGCGCCACCACGACCCAGGCCAGATCGGCGTGCAGCTGCGCGATCATCTTCCAGTCGATCGGGATGCGGTGCACATCACTGGAGTCGCCCGCGTGCCGCCCGGCGCCCGTGACGACCGTGCCGACCGCGACCAGCAGCCCCGCGGCGACCGTGAGCAGCCAGGTCAGCTGGGACACCGCCTTGCCGACCAGCGGCCGGGGCGCCTCGTCGCCCTCGCGGGTCCGCTGCCAGGTCACCATCGCGACGGTGAGCAGCGCCGTGGAGAGCAGGAAGTGCGCCGCGACGGTGTACGGGTTGAGGCCGACCAGCACCACGATGCCGCCGAGCACGGCGTTGCCCATGACCACCCAGAACTGCACCCAGCCGAGCTTCGTCAGACTGCGCCGCCAGGGCTTGGCCGAGCGGGCGGCGATGATCGCCCAGCCGACGGCCGCGCACAGGACGTACGTCAGCATCCGGTTGCCGAACTCGATGACGCCGTGGAAGCCCATCTCGCTCGTCGCCGTGAGGCTCTCGTCGGTGCACTTGGGCCAGGTCGGGCAGCCGAGGCCGGAGCCGGTCAGCCGTACCGCGCCACCGGTCACGACGATGAGCACGGCCATGACAACGGCGGACATGGCCGCACGGCGGACCGTACGGGGGGAGGGGGTCCATCGCTCGGCGATGTACAGGAGCGGGTTCCGCGCGGCTTGAGCGACTTCGGCTCGGGTCAGCTTGGGCACGCGCACCATCGTAGGCGGCGGCTTGTGCAAGCTTTCACGAGGGGGACGAGTTACCCGAAACGCCGACGGAGCGCGTCCGCGCGCTCACGTGCGGGAGGCCGCCGGGCTCACTCCCAGCGGAAGAACCTCGCCGCCGCGCCCAGCCCGAGCACCGCCCACACCGCCAGGATGCCGAGGTCGCCCCAGGGCATCGCCGCACCGTGCTGGAGCACGTCCCGCAGACCGTCCGACAGCGCCGCGATCGGCAGCAGCCCGAGCACCGACTGCACCGCGTCCGGGAACTTGTCCAGCGGCACGATGACCCCGCCGCCGACCAGCAGCAGCAGGAAGACCAGGTTGGCCGCGGCGAGCGTCGCCTCGGCCTTGAGCGTCCCGGCCATCAGCAGCCCGAGCCCGGAGAAGGCCGCCGTGCCGAGCACGAGCAGCAGCAGGACCGCCAGGGGGTTGCCCTGCGGCGACCAGCCGAGCGCGAACGCGATCACCGTGAGCAGCGCCACCTGGAGCACCTCGGTGACCAGCACCGCGAGGGTCTTGGAGGTCATCAGCGCCCAGCGCGGCAGCGGCGAGGCCGCGAGCCGCTTGAGCACCCCGTACCGCCGCTCGAAACCGGTGGCGATGGCCTGGCCCGTGAAGGCCGTGGACATCACGGCGAGCGCGAGGATGCCGGGCGCCAGGAAGTCGACCGACTCGCCGGCGCCGGTGTCCACGATGTCGACCGCGCTGAACAGCACCAGCAGCAGCGTCGGGATGATCACGGTCAGCAGCAACTGCTCGCCGTTGCGCAGCAGCATCCGCGTCTCCAGCGAGGTCTGCGCGGCGATCATGCGGCCCAGCGGGGCGGCGCCCGGCCGGGGGGTGTACGTACCGGCGCTCATGCGCGCAGCTCCTTGCCGGTCAGTTCCAGGAAGACGTCCTCCAGGGTGTGCCGCTCCACGGAGATGCCGGACGGCATCACTCCGTGCTGGGCGCACCAGGAGGTGACGGTGGCCAGCAGCTCCGGGCCGACGTCTCCGGTGATGCGGTACGTGCCCGGGAGGATCTCGGCCGCCGCGGAGCCGTCGGGCAGCGCCTTCAGCAGCGAGCCGACGTCGAGACCGGGGAGGCCGGTGAAGCGCAGGGTGTTCTCGGCGCCGCCGCGGCAGAGCGTCTCGGGGCTGCCCTGGGCGATGACCTTGCCCGCGTCGATGACGGCGACGTCGTCGGCGAGCTCCTCGGCCTCGTCCATGAAGTGCGTGGTCAGGACGACGGAGACCCCGTCGGTGCGCAGCTCGCGCACGAGTTCCCAGGTGGAGCGGCGGGCCTGCGGGTCCAGGCCGGCGGTCGGCTCGTCCAGGAAGACCAGCTCGGGACGGCCCACGACGGCCATCGCCAGGGCGAGCCGCTGCTGCTGGCCGCCGGAGAGCCGCCGGTAGGACGTACGGCCGCAGCTGCCGAGGCCGAGGCGCTCGATCAGGGTGTCCACGTCCAGCGGGTGGGCGTGCAGTTTCGCCATGTGGCGGAGCATCTCGTCGGCGCGCGCCCCGGAGTAGACGCCACCCGACTGGAGCATCACGCCGATCCGGGGGCGGAGCTCGGCGGCGTCGGCGACCGGGTCGAGGCCGAGGACCCGCACGGTCCCGGCGTCGGGGCGGCGGTAGCCCTCGCAGATCTCGATCGTGGTGGTCTTGCCGGCGCCGTTGGGGCCGAGGACGGCGGTGACGGCGCCGGTGCGTACACACAGGTCGAGGCCGTCCACAGCGGTCTTGGGGCCGTACCGCTTCACCAGGCCGCGGAGCTGTACGACGGACTCGCTCTTCATGGCCGGTAAGTCTAGGCAGGGGCGGAGCAACCCCGTCCGCCGGGGCCGAATTAGGTAACCCTAAGTGATGAACGGCACCGTAGATCGTTTCGGACCGTGGTTGTCAGGGCCGGATGAATTACGCAACAATGGCGTTGTGAAATACGTTGGCGAGGCTCCGCAGGAGGAACTCGCGACCGGAGAGCGCTCGACGCGCAACCGGGTCGCGCGCTCCATCCTGGACCATGGCCCGTCCACCGTCGCCGATCTGGCGAAGCGCCTCGGCCTCACCCAGGCCGCGGTCCGCCGCCATCTCGACGCCCTCGTCTCCGACCGCGTCGTGGAGGCCCGTGAACAGCGGGTCTACGGGGCTCGGACCCGTGGCCGCCCGGCCAAGGTGTTCGCCCTCACCGACTGCGGCCGGGACGCCTTCGACCAGTCCTACGACAAGCTCGCGGCGGACGCCCTGCGCTGGATCGCCGAGACCGCGGGCGAGGAGGCGGTCGCCGCTTTCGCCCGCGCCAGGATCGAGTCCCAGTCCGAGGCGTACCGCACGGCGGTCGAGGCCGCGGACCCCGAGACCCGCACCGAAGCGCTGGCCAAGGCCCTGTCCGCCGACGGGTACGCTGCTACGGCGCGTAGCGCGCCCGGTCCGCAGCGGGGCGAGCAGCTGTGCCAGCACCACTGCCCGGTCGCCCATGTCGCCGAGCAGTACCCGCAGCTGTGCGAGGCGGAGACGGAGTTCTTCTCCAGCCTCCTCGGCACGCATGTGCAGCGTCTGGCCACCATCGCCCACGGCGACGGTGTGTGCACGACGTACATTCCGCGCAGCGGCCACTCAGCACCACAGACCACCAATTCAGCATCTGCAAGCACGGCCGGGAGGAACCCCGCATGACGCTCCCTACGGAGACTGCCCACCCTGAGCTCGAGGGTCTGGGCACGTACGAATTCGGCTGGGCCGACTCCGACGCGGCAGGCGCCGCAGCCAAGCGCGGGCTCTCCGAGGATGTCGTCCGCGACATCTCGGCGAAGAAGAACGAGCCCGAGTGGATGCTGAAGCTGCGTCTCAAGGGCCTGCGGCTCTTCGACAAGAAGCCCATGCCGAACTGGGGCTCGGACCTGTCGGGCATCGACTTCGACAACATCAAGTACTTCGTGCGGTCCACGGAGAAGCAGGCGGAGTCCTGGGAGGACCTGCCCGAGGACATCAAGAACACCTACGACAAGCTCGGCATCCCGGAGGCGGAGAAGCAGCGCCTGGTCGCCGGTGTCGCCGCGCAGTACGAGTCCGAGGTCGTCTACCACCAGATCCGTGAGGACCTGGAGGAGCAGGGCGTCATCTTCCTCGACACCGACACGGCGCTGAAGGAGCACCCGGAGCTCTTCAAGGAGTACTTCGGCACCGTCATCCCGGTCGGCGACAACAAGTTCGCCTCGCTGAACTCGGCCGTGTGGTCCGGCGGCTCGTTCATCTACGTGCCCAAGGGTGTCCACGTCGACATCCCGCTCCAGGCCTACTTCCGTATCAACACGGAGAACATGGGCCAGTTCGAGCGGACGCTGATCATCGTCGACGAGGACGCCTACGTCCACTACGTCGAGGGCTGCACCGCCCCGATCTACTCCTCCGACTCGCTGCACTCCGCGGTCGTCGAGATCATCGTGAAGAAGGGCGGCCGCTGCCGCTACACGACGATCCAGAACTGGTCGAACAACGTCTACAACCTGGTCACCAAGCGCGCCGTGGCCTACGAGGGCGCGACCATGGAGTGGGTCGACGGCAACATCGGCTCCAAGGTCACCATGAAGTACCCGGCCGTCTACCTGATGGGCGAGCACGCCAAGGGCGAGACCCTGTCCATCGCCTTCGCGGGCGAGGGCCAGCACCAGGACGCCGGCGCCAAGATGGTCCACATGGCGCCGAACACCTCCTCCAACATCGTCTCCAAGTCGGTGGCGCGAGGCGGCGGCCGCACCTCCTACCGCGGTCTGATCGAGATCGGCGAGGGCGCGCCGGGCGCGAAGTCCAACGTGCTCTGCGACGCGCTGCTGGTCGACACGATCTCGCGCTCCGACACCTACCCGTACGTCGACGTCCGCGAGGACGACGTGTCGATGGGGCACGAGGCGACCGTCTCCAAGGTCTCCGAGGACCAGCTCTTCTACCTGATGAGCCGCGGCCTGACGGAGTTCGAGGCGATGGCGATGATCGTGCGCGGCTTCGTCGAGCCGATCGCGAAGGAGCTGCCGATGGAGTACGCCCTTGAGCTCAACCGGCTGATCGAGCTGCAGATGGAGGGTTCGGTCGGCTAGCACAGCCTGACGACCGGATCCCCCGACCACTGACAGAGAAAGTGAGCACTACGACAGCCATGGCTGAGGCTCAGAACATCCCGGCGGGCTCCACCACCACCGGATCCATCGCGGTGGCCGCCGAGTCGACCGTCGCCACGCGCATGAGCGCGCCCCCGTCCTTCGACGTCGCGGACTTCCCGGTCCCGCACGGCCGCGAGGAGGAGTGGCGGTTCACGCCGCTGGAGCGGCTGCGCGGGCTGCACGACGGCACGGCCGTCGCCACCGGCGGCGGTGTGAAGGTCGCGATCGAGGCCCCCGAGGGCGTCACCGTCGAGACCGTCGGCCGGGACGACTCCCGGCTCGGCAGGGCCGGCACCCCGGTGGACCGTGTCGCCGCCCAGGCGTACTCCTCCTTCGAGCAGGCGTCCGTCGTCACGGTCGCCAAGGAGGCCGTGCTCACCGAGCCGATCCGCATCGCGGTGCACGGCGAGGGCGGCGTGGCCTACGGCCACCAGGTCGTCGAGCTCGGAGCCTTCGCCGAGGCCGTCGTCGTCATCGACCACACCGGTGACGCGGTGCTCGCCGCCAACGTGGACTACGTCCTCGGCGACGGCGCGAAGCTCACCGTCGTCTCCGTGCAGGACTGGGACGAGACCGCGGTCCACGTCGGCCAGCACAACGCGCTGGTCGGCCGGGACGCCTCGTTCAAGTCGATCGTCGTCACCTTCGGCGGCGACCTCGTCCGCCTCCACCCGCGCGTCAACTACGCGGGCACCGGCGGCGAGGCCGAGCTCCTCGGTCTGTACTTCACCGACAAGGGCCAGCACCAGGAGCACCGCCTCCTGGTCGACCACAACACCCCGCACTGCAAGTCCAACGCCGCCTACAAGGGCGCGCTCCAGGGCGAAGGCGCACACGCCGTGTGGATCGGTGACGTCCTCATCCAGGCCGCCGCCGAGGGCACCGACACCTATGAGATGAACCGCAACCTCGTCCTCACGGACGGCGCGCGGGTCGACTCCGTGCCGAACCTGGAGATCGAGACCGGCGAGATCGTCGGCGCCGGTCACGCCTCGGCGACCGGCCGCTTCGACGACGAGCAGCTCTTCTACCTGATGTCCCGGGGCATCGACGCCGAGGAGGCCCGTCGGCTCGTCGTGCGCGGCTTCTTCGCCGAGCTCGTCCAGCAGATCGGTCTGCCGGACGTCGAGGCGCGGCTGCTGGAGAAGATCGAGGCCGAGCTGAAGGCTTCCGTCTGATGGCCTTCGTCAAAGCCTGTGCGCTGAGTGAGCTGGAGGACGACACCCCGAAGCGGGTGGAGCTCGAAGGCGTCCCGGTGTCCGTCGTCCGTACCGAGGGCGAGGTGTTCGCGATCAACGACATCTGCTCGCACGCGAACGTCTCACTGTCCGAGGGAGAGGTCGAGGACTGCTCGATCGAGTGCTGGCTGCACGGCTCCAGCTTCGACCTGCGCACCGGCAAGCCGTCCGGCCTTCCCGCGACGCGCCCCGTCCCCGTATACCCCGTCAAGATCGAAGGGGACGATGTGCTCGTCTCCGTCACCCAGGAGTCCTGAGTCACCCATGGCAACGCTTGAAATCCGCGACCTGCACGTCTCCGTCGAGGCCGACAACGCCACGAAGGAGATCCTCAAGGGCGTCGACCTGACCGTGAAGCAGGGCGAGACCCACGCCATCATGGGCCCCAACGGGTCCGGCAAGTCCACCCTCGCGTACTCCCTCGCCGGTCACCCCAAGTACACGATCACCAGCGGTTCGGTGACCCTGGACGGCGAGGACGTCCTGGAGATGACCGTCGACGAGCGCGCCCGCGCCGGTCTGTTCCTCGCGATGCAGTACCCGGTCGAGATCCCCGGTGTCTCGGTCTCCAACTTCCTCCGCACCTCCGCCACCGCCGTCCGCGGCGAGGCGCCCAAGCTGCGCACCTGGGTGAAGGAGGTCAAGGAGACGATGGCCGGCCTCCAGATGGACCCGGCGTTCGCCGAGCGCAACGTCAACGAGGGCTTCTCCGGCGGTGAGAAGAAGCGCCACGAGATCCTCCAGCTGGAGCTCCTCAAGCCGAAGGTCGCGATCCTCGACGAGACCGACTCCGGCCTGGACGTCGACGCCCTGCGCATCGTCTCCGAGGGCGTCAACCGGGTCCGCGAGACCGGCGAGGTCGGCACCCTGCTGATCACGCACTACACGCGGATCCTCCGCTACATCAAGCCCGACTTCGTGCACGTCTTCGCCAACGGCCGCATTGCCGAGTCCGGCGGCGCCGAGCTCGCCGACAAGCTGGAGAACGAGGGCTACGAGGCATATGTGAAGGGTGGCGCTTCCGCGTGACACAGCTGCCGGGCCTCCTCGACACCGAGGCGATCCGCAAGGACTTCCCCCTGCTGGATCGTACGGTCCACGACGGGAAGAAGATCGTTTACCTGGACAGCGCCGCGACCTCGCAGAAGCCGCGCCAGGTGCTCGACGCCCTCAACGAGTACTACGAGCGGCACAACGCCAATGTGCACCGCGGTGTGTACACGATCGCGGAGGAGGCCACGGCGCTGTACGAAGGCGCCCGTGACAAGGTCGCCGCGTTCATCAACGCGCCCAGCCGCAACGAGGTGATCTTCACCAAGAACGCCTCCGAGTCGCTCAACCTCGTGGCCAACATGCTCGGCTGGGCCGATGAGCCCTACCGGGTGGACCACGACACCGAGATCGTCACCACGGAGATGGAGCACCACTCCAACATCGTGCCGTGGCAGCTGCTCTCGCAGCGCACGGGTGCGAAGCTGAAGTGGTTCGGCATCACCGACGACGGCCGCCTCGACCTGTCCAACATCGACGAGATCATCACGGAGAAGACGAAGATCGTCTCCTTCACCCTGGTCTCCAACATCATGGGCACGATCAACCCGGTCGAGAAGATCATCCGCCGGGCCCAGCAGGTCGGCGCGCTGGTCTGCATCGACGCCTCGCAGGCCGCCCCGCACATGGTGCTGGACGTGCAGGCGCTGCAGGCCGACTTCGTGGCCTTCACCGGTCACAAGATGGTCGGCCCGACCGGCATCGGCGTGCTCTGGGGACGGCAGGAGCTCCTGGAAGACCTGCCGCCGTTCCTCGGCGGCGGCGAGATGATCGAGACCGTGTCGATGCACTCGTCGACGTACGCCCCCGCGCCGCACAAGTTCGAGGCCGGTACGCCCCCGATCGCCCAGGCCGTCGGCCTCGGCGCGGCCGTGGACTACCTCTCGGCGATCGGCATGGAGAAGATCTACCGCCACGAGCACGCGATCACCGAGTACGCGGTGAAGCGGCTCCTGGAGGTCCCGGACCTCCGGATCATCGGTCCGGCCACGGCCGAGGACCGCGGCGCCACGATCTCCTTCACGCTCGGTGACATCCACCCGCACGACGTGGGCCAGGTGCTCGACGAGCAGGGCATCGCGGTCCGGGTCGGACACCACTGCGCACGGCCGGTCTGCCTGCGGTACGGAATTCCTGCGACCACGCGAGCGTCGTTCTATCTGTACTCCACGCCCGCCGAGGTCGACGCCCTGGTGGACGGCCTGGAGCACGTACGGAACTTTTTCGGATAATGGGCGAGCGGCTGAGGGTTGACTGGTGAAGCTTGATTCCATGTACCAGGAAGTGATCCTGGACCACTACAAGCACCCCCACGGGCGTGGCCTGCGGGACGGCGACGCAGAGGTGCATCACGTCAATCCGACGTGCGGCGACGAGATCACTCTCCGGGTGAAGTACGACGGCGAGACCATCGCCGATGTGTCGTACGAGGGTCAGGGCTGCTCCATCAGCCAGGCCAGTGCCTCCGTGCTGAACGACCTCCTGGTCGGCAAGGAACTGGGCCAGGCGCAGAAGATCCAGGAGACCTTCCTGGAGCTGATGCAGTCGAAGGGCCAGCTGGAGCCGGACGACGCGATGGAGGAGGTGCTGGAGGACGCGGTCGCGTTCGCCGGCGTCTCGAAGTACCCGGCCCGGGTCAAGTGCGCGCTGCTGAGCTGGATGGCGTGGAAGGACGCGACGGCGAAGGCGCTGTCCGAAGGGAAGACGGCATGAGCGACAACGAGACTCTTACCACCAAGCCGGCCTCCGAGGAGGAGGTCCGCGAGGCGCTTTACGACGTGGTCGACCCCGAGCTGGGCATCGACGTCGTGAACCTGGGCCTGATCTACGGCATCCACATCGACGACGCCAACATCGCCACCCTCGACATGACGCTGACGTCCGCGGCCTGCCCGCTGACCGACGTCATCGAGGACCAGGCGAAGTCCGCGACCGACGGCATCGTCAACGAGCTGCGGATCAACTGGGTCTGGATGCCGCCGTGGGGCCCGGACAAGATCACGGACGACGGGCGCGAGCAGCTTCGCGCCCTGGGCTTCAACGTCTGAGACGTCTGGGGCGTCTGTGACGTCTGAGCCCACTGCTGACGACGAACGGCCCCCGGCTTCGTGCCGGGGGCCGTTCGTCGTCATTGCTTCGTCTGCCGTACTCATGATGTGTGTCCCTCGTTGGCACGGGTATCGGAACGTACCCGCGACATCACGCCGACGAGAGGCATGCCGTGCTGCATCAGTTTCCGCTCCCCGACCGCAGGCTGGCCGCCACCGCGAGCGGAGTTCTCCTGCTGGCCGCGCTCGGACTCAACACACCCGCGCACGCCGCGAGTTACGGAACGCCGACGATCGCCTTCTCGGCCTCGTACCTCTCCGGTGCGGTCGGCGCGAGTGGTGACCCGGTGGTGACCGTCACCGTCGCGCAGAGCGGGGCCGACGCGAGCGCGCTCGGCGTGGCGGCGTCCGCCAGCTCCAAGTCGTCCGTCGCCGGGACCGGGGACGTGACCGTCACCGGCACCGGCGCCACCCGGCAGCTCTCCGTCGCCGCGCACGGACGCGGCTACACCGACCTCACGATCAAGGTCACCGGGCTCGACGGCAAGACCGCCACCAAGAAGCTGCACTACGCCGCCTCCGCCGCCGTGCGGAACGCCGCCGACACCCGCTACCTCACCGGATCCTCGGACGCCTCGGCCGCCGTCGATGTCGGTGGCGGCTATGCGGTCGTGGCCGACGACGAGTCCAACACGCTGCGGTTGTACGACCGTTCCGCGTCCGGCGGGCCCGTGAGGAGCTGGGACGTCGGCTCCGGGCTCGGGGCGGACAAGGAGGTCGACATCGAGGGCGCGGCCCGGGTCGGCAACACCATCTACTGGACCGGTTCGCTCGGCAACAACAAGGACGGCGAGTACAAGTCCGACCGCAACACCGTCTTCACCACGAAGGTGACCGGCTCGGGCGCCGCCACCCAGCTGACGGTGGGCGGCAAGTACGGGAAGCTCCGTGACGATCTCGTCGCGTGGGACGAGGCGAACGGCGACCGGCTGGGCTTCGCCGCGGGTACGGACGACGGTGAAGTGCCCAAGCAGATCGACGGGTTCAACATCGAGGGCCTGGAGTTCGCGCCCGGCTCGACGACCACCGCGTACCTCGGCTTCCGGGCCCCGCTCGTCCCGCCGAAGGCCGGCGGCAAGGCCCTGATCGTGCCCGTCACCAACTTCGACCGGGTGGCCGGCAGCGGGGCGAAGGCGGTCATGGGCGAGCCGATCGAGCTGGACCTCGGCGGGCTCAGCATCCGGGACATCCGCAAGAACGCCGCCGACCAGTACCTGATCGTGGCCGGTTCCTGGGCGGCCGACGACAACTCCGACCCGTACGCCCTCTACACCTGGGACGGGGTCGCCTCGCACGCGCCGGTCAAGCGGGCCGATCTGCCGACCGCCGACCCGGGCGGCTGGGAAGCCGTCGTGGACGTTCCGGACCTGACGGTGCCGGGCGCCCGGGCCCAGCTGATCACGGATTCCGGATCGGCCGATCTGTACGGGGACGGTACGGAGGCGAAGGACCTCGACAACGCCGAGTGGAAGAAGTCCCGGGCCGTGTGGTTCACCGTCGGGAGCTGACCGGCCCGGACGACGCTCTCGCGACCCGGCAGGCCGGGCGACGCGAACGGCCGTGTCCGCCGGGAGGCCGGCGGACACGGCCGTCGAGGTCGTCGGGCGCGTCCGTCCCGGCCTTCTTCGGCCGGAGTCGGCCGGCAGGCGCTGTCAGGAGCCGTACTGCGGTCCGTACTGCGGGGGTACGGCCGCCGCCTCGGCGAGGGCCGGGCCCAGGTTCTCCGTGCGCATGCGGCGGTCCACATAGAGCAGCCCGGTCACCAGCTGCGGGAACGTCGCCGAGATGAACTGGCCGATCAGCTGCCCGAGCGCCATGATCACCAGGTAGCCGCTCATGGCGAAGATGATCGCGGCGGGGTTGGGATCCTCGTCCAGGGTCGCTCCGCCGATGACGCCGGAGAACATGCCGAGGAACGAGAACGGGACCTGGATCATGTAGCTCGCCGCCCCGGCCAGGGCGAAGGCCAGCAGGGAGATCCCGAGGATCCGCCACCAGTCGCCGCGCACCAGCTGCGAGGAGCGGCGCAGGGCGGCCACCGGGGACTGGCCCTCGAACACCACGGCCGAGGGGGCCAGACTGAACTTCACCCAGAGCCAGATCGCGAGCGGGGCGGTGGCCAGGGCACCCAGGAAACCGAGCACGGTCCACAGCACGATCCCGTCGCCCTGCGACAGGGTGATGGCGCCGATGATCAATGCGAAGAAGCCGACCACCATGAGCACCATCGGGATCACCGCGATCAGGCAGGTCAGGACCACCGTTCCGAACACCGCCGGCACGCGGGACCAGGCCCGGCGCCAGATGAGGGAGAAGGTGGTCGGCCTGCCCAGCACCGCTTCCTGCAGGACCGTGGGAACGGTCGCGTACATCATGGCCGTGGCGACCGCGAAGGTGATCATGGCGACCAGCCAGACGACTCCGAAGGCGATCGCCATGGGCACCACGTCGGAGGGGACCGGGTCCTCATCGGCGCTGAGCGAGACGACCCGGTGCAGATGGCCGCTGACCGCGGAGTACCCGATCAGGGCCGTGACGGCCATGATCACCACCGCCCCGCCGTACACGGCGGCGCCGATGCCGAACAGCTGCTTCCAATAGCGCCCCAGCGTGCTGAAGGCGCCGCCGAATATGTCCCCGAGCTTCAGGGGCGCCAGCGGTATCACCCCGGGCTTCGGCGGCGGCATCCAGCCGCCCCATCCCGGCGGACCCGGGGGCCCTCCGTACGGTGCTCCGCCGCCCCACCCTGCGTCCTGCGCCACTGCTGCTCCGTCATGTGTCGTGTCCGGTGTGCTGGTCGGGACACCGTAGCGCCCCGGTCCGCGGGCGCCGCCCGTACCGTCGCACGGGCGGCGATGCGTACACTCGTACACATGGGATACGGACTGCTGGCTGCGGCGATCGCGGCGGAGGTGGCCGGCACGACGGCCATGAAGTACAGCGAGGGCTTCACCCGGCTCTGGCCCTCGCTGATCACCGTCGCGGGATACCTCGTCGCCTTCGGTCTGCTCGCCCAGACGCTGAAGACGCTGTCGGTGGGCACCGCCTACGCGATCTGGGCCGGGATCGGCACCGCCGCGGTCGCCGCCATCGGCATCCTCTTCATGGGCGAGTCCGGCAGCCCGGTCAAGCTGGCGGGCATAGCGCTGGTCATCGCCGGAGTGGTGGTGCTGAATCTGGGCGGAGCCCACTGATGGCGCGCCGCTACGACCCCGAGCGGCGCGACCGCATCATCGACGCAGCGATCAGGGTGGTCGGCTCCAAGGGCATCGCGGGGCTGAGCCACCGCTCCGTCGCGGCCGAGGCGGATGTGCCGCTCGGCTCGACGACCTATCACTTCGCCTCGCTGGACGAGCTGTTGATCGCGGCGCTGCGCCGGTCCAACGAGAACTTCGCCGAAGTCATGCGGGAGAGCGGGGCGTTGGCCGACCCGGCGGCCGACCTCGCCGGGGAGCTGGCCCGGCTGCTGGGGGAGTACTTCGCCGGCGGCCGCGGACGGGCCGAGCTGGAGTACGAGCTGTATCTCGCCGCGCTCCGCAGGCCCGCGCTGCGGCCCGTCGCCGCCGAGTGGACCGACAGCACCGCCGAACTGCTGTCCCGGCGCACCGATCCGGCCACCGCGCGGGCGCTGATCGCGCTGATGGACGGGATCTGTCTGCAGGTGCTGCTCACCGGCGGCGAGTACGACGAGGCGTACGCGCGGGAGATGCTGCGGCGGATCGCCGGGTGACGGCCCCGTCCGCGGGTATCGGGTGACGGCCCCGTCCTCGCGTGCCCCTCACGCGCCCGGCGGGCCCCCGTTCCGTACCGCCGCGAGGGCGGCCCGGACGCTCGCCTCGATGTCGGTGATCGGGTACAGCGCCTCGCGGACCGTCCGGTCGCGGTCCACCACCAGCGTCAGCCGCTTCAGCCGGCTGGTGCCGCCCGCGCGGAAGGTGGGCAGGCGCAGCGCCGCCGTCAGCTCCAGCTCCGCGTCGGACAGCAGCGGGAAGCGCAGCCGCTCCGCGTCCGCGAAGGCCCGCTGCTCGTCCGGGCGCTGGGTGGAGACCCCGTGCACGGTCGCGCCCGCCGCGGCGAACTCGGCCGACCGGTCCCGGTAGGTGCAGGATTCGAGCGTGCAGCCGCTCGCGCCCGGGATCTCGGCCCAGCCCGGCGGGTAGGCGTCCCGGCGGGCGTAGGCGCCGGGGAAGAAGTACAGGACGGTGTACGGGGTGCCGGCGACCGGGTCGCGCGGCGCGCCGTCGTGATCCAGCAGCCGCAGCTCGGGCAGGCGGGTGCCCACCAGCGCGTGCACCCGGGCCGCCTCCTTCGAGGCCTCCGCGGTCGTCGCCATCGTCTCCCCTTCCCCCAGCACCCAGGTGTCGCCCCAGTCCTGGAGCGCGATCAGCACGGGCAGCAGTGCGCGTCCGCGCGGGGTGAGCCGGTACTCGTACCGGGGCGGCCGGTCCTGGTAGGGCTCCCGGGAGAGCACCCCCGCGTCGACCAGAAGCCGCAGCCGCTCGGTCAGCACCTTGCGGGACACGCCCAGCTCCTGCTGGAGCGCGTCGAAGCGGTGCACCCCGCGTGCCGTGTCCCGCACGATCAGCAGGGTCCACCAGTCGCCCACGACATCGAGCGCCTGGGCGATCGCGCAGTCGGCGTCGGCCAGGCTGGTGCGCTGGGGCATGGACTCCTCCGTTCGTCCCGAGTATCCGCCGCTTACCGGATTGACCAGCAGGAAACCACGATGCCATAGTCCGTTCCCAAAGGAAACTCACTGGGGAGGGTGCTGGGGATGAGCTTTTCCGGGTTCGTGCGGGACGTGCCGCGCACGGTGCGGCTGCTGGCCTTCGGCTCGTTTCTCAACGCGGTCGTCAGCTTCACCTTCATCTACCTCTTCGTCTATCTGACCGGCCCGCGCGGGCTGGGCGTCCCACAGGCCGGAGTCCTCGCGGGCATCGGCGGCGTCGGCCTGGTCGCGGGGAACTTCACCGGCGGCTGGTTCGGCGACCACTACGGCCACCGCCGGATGCTGCTGACCGGCGCCCTGGTCGGCGGGGCGGCGCTCGCGGCCCTCCCGGTCCTTCCGGTCGCCGCGATGTACGGGGTGCTGCCGCTCGCGCAGTACGCGGCGGGCGTCGTGCGCGCCGCCAACGCCGCGCTGGTCGCGGTCTCCGTCCCCGAGGGCGGCCGGCGCCAGAGCTTCGCCCTGGTACGGGCCGCGGGCAACGCCGGGTTCGCCGTGGGCCCGCCGCTCGGCGCGCTGATCGCCGCGCACTTCTCGTACGACTGGCTGTTCGTCGCCGACGGACTCGGGACCCTGCTCTTCGCCGGGTACGCGGCGGCGGTGCTCCCGGCGCACGGCACCGCGCACACCCGGTCGGCCCGCCGCGACCCCGGCGCACCCGGCCTCTGGCGGGAGCTGCGGGCCAGGCCCGCCGTGCTGGTCCTGCTCGCCGCGATCCTCTGCGTCGACCTCGTCTACCGGCAGCAGTACTCCACCCTGCCCGTCTTCCTCGCCGAGCACGGCCACGGCACCCGGTTCTACGGCTGGCTGCTGGCCGTCAACGGCGGGCTCATCCTGCTGCTGGAACTCCCCGCCGCACACATACTGCGCCGCCGGGCGCCGCTGAGCATCGTCGGCACCGGACTGCTGCTGGTGGGGCTGGGGTACGCGGTGCTCATCCCCGGCGCCGGGGCGCTGTTCGCCGTCACGATGATGGCGTCACTGACCGCGGGCGAGATCCTCTACAAGACCACCGCGACGGCCTATGTCGCCGACCAGGCCCCCGACCGTGCGCAGGGCCGCTTCCAGAGCCTGTACGCGGGCGCCTCCATCAGCGGCCAGGTGCTGGCGCCGCCGCTCGGCGGTGCGCTCTACGCCCACGCGCCCGGACTGCTCTGGCCCGCCTGTGCGGTGCTGGCCTGCGGCGCGGGAGCGGCGGTGCTCGGGGCGCGGCGGCTGCGGGGGCCCGGAGCGGTGCCGGGAGCGGTGCGCGAGGAGGCCGCCGTGCCGGTGCCCGGACGGCAGCCACAGACCGGCTGACCTGGAGGGTCCGGGTCCCGGGCCCGGCCGCGACCATCCGGCGAGACCGGTTGGCCCCGGTGGTGCCTCGCCGGTTAGGTTTCGTGTCATGACCGACACGACTCCTGCTCGCACCACCGGCGCCGTCGCCGCCGGCCTCGCCACCATCGCCGGCGACGGTTCCGTTCTCGACACCTGGTTCCCCGCCCCCGAGCTCACCGCCGAGCCGGGCCCGGCCGGAACCGAACGGCTCACCCCCGACCAGGCCGTCAACCTCCTCGGTGAGGGCGCCGCCAAGGCCATCGGCGTGGACGCCCGCCGCGGTGTCGAGACCGTCGCCGTACGTACGGTCATCGCCTCGCTCGACGACAAGCCGCTGGACGCGCACGACGCGTACCTGCGCCTGCACCTCCTCTCGCACCGCCTCGTCCGGCCGCACGGCCAGAACCTGGACGGGCTCTTCGGCCTCCTCGCCAACGTCGCCTGGACCTCGCTCGGCCCGGTCGCCGTCGACGACGTGGAGAAGGTGCGGCTGAACGCCCGCGCCGAGGGCCTGCACCTCCAGGTCACCTCGGTCGACAAGTTCCCCCGGATGACGGACTACGTCGCGCCGAAGGGCGTCCGGATCGCCGACGCCGACCGGGTCAGGCTCGGTGCGCACCTCGCCGCCGGCACGACCGTCATGCACGAGGGCTTCGTCAACTTCAACGCGGGCACCCTCGGCACCTCGATGGTCGAGGGCCGCATCTCGGCGGGCGTCGTCGTCGGCGACGGCTCCGACATCGGTGGCGGCGCCTCCACCATGGGCACCCTCTCCGGCGGCGGCAAGGAGCGCATCGTGATCGGCGAGCGCTGCCTCATCGGCGCCGAGGCCGGCGTCGGGATCGCGCTCGGCGACGAGTGCGTCGTCGAGGCCGGGCTCTACGTCACGGCCGGCACCCGGATCACGCTGCCCGACGGCCAGATCGTCAAGGCCCGCGAGCTCTCCGGCGCCTCGAACATCCTCTTCCGCCGCAACTCGGTCTCCGGCGCCGTCGAGGCCCGCCCGAACAACGCGGTCTGGGGCGGCCTCAACGACGTCCTGCACAGCCACAACTAGTCCGTGGCGGCGAGGAGTTCCTCGTACGCCCGCCGCAGCCCGTCGGTCGCCTCGCGCCCGGCGGGCTGCAGCGGTTCGCGGACCGGGCCGGCGTCGAGCAGCGCCTTCGCCGTGACGGTGCCGGGCAGCCCGTTCGCCATCATCAGCCGGGTGAGCGGGACGAGCAGCCGGTTGAGCCGGGCGGCCTCCGCGGTGTCCCCGGCGTCGAACGCGTCCAGGACCGCCCGCAGCGCACGGGGTGCCACATTGGCGACCGTGCTGACACAGCCCGCCGCGCCCACCGCGTACAACGGCAGATTCAGCTCCTCGCAGCCCGAGTAGTACGCCAGCGAGGTCGCGCCGATCACCTCCGTGGAGCCCAGCAGGTCGTACGCGCAGTCCTTCACGGCCACGATGCGCGGGTGTTCCGCGAGCCGCAGCAGGGTCTCCGGCTCGATGCGGGTGCCGGTGCGGCCGGGGATGTCGTACAGCATCACCGGGAGGCCGGTCGCGTCGGCCACGCGCGCGAAGTGCGCCTCGACGGCGGCCTGCGGCGGCCGGCTGTAGTACGGCGTCACCACCAACAGGCCGTCCGCGCCCGCCTGTTCGGCCTGCCGGGCGAGGTCTGCCGTGTGCCGGGTGTCCGCGCTGCCGACCCCGGCGACGATCGGCACGCCGTCGCCGACCGCCGCCCGGACCGCCCGCAGCAGCGCGGTCTTCTCGGCGTCGGTGGTGGTCGGGGACTCTCCGGTGGTGCCGCTGAGCACCAGGCCGTCGCAGCCGTCGGCGACCAGGGCGGCGGCATGCTTCCCGGCGGCGTCCGGGTCCAGCTCCCCGGATTCGGTGAACGGCGTGATCATGGCGCAGAGCGTGCGGCCGAAGGGTGTCACCGGTGAGGTCATCCTCGAAGTGTCGGCCGACCGGACCGTGAAGGTCCACTTAGATCTGCTTCGGAGGAACGGCAAGGAGTGCTGAACAGTCGCGGGGCCGGGCCCACGGGGTCTGGCATGATCGAACACCTATGCGGCAGGCCGAGATCGGGGTGGGTGCGTGAGCATGCGAGGGCTGGCGGGGGCGGGGACCGGGAGACGGAGGCCACTGGCGGCCGGGGTGCTGGCAGGGGTGCTGGGCCTGTCTCTCTCCGGATGCGCCGGGTTCCTCGTGCCGGCGGGCGAGGGCGAGCCGGAGCCGACGCCCGGCGATCCCTACCGGGTGCACGCCGACAAGCTGCCGACGCCGTTCCCCAGCGCCTCCGCCGGGGTCGCCGACCGGCCGGGCGCGCAGGGGCCCGCCCCCACACCCACCGTCCCGGCCGGCTGCCCGTCCTCCGGCGTCGTCGTCGACATGGGCGAGGTGGAGGCGGCGCTCGGCCACCGGGCCGTCGGGCTCAGCCTCACCAACTGCGGCAGCAAGCCCTACCGGGTCACCGGCTACCCGTCCGTCCGGGCCCTGGACGAGGCCGGTGACCCGCTGCCCGTCCCGGTGAACCCGGGCTCCTCCTACATGGGCACCGACCGCGGGCCGAAGGAGGTCATGCTGAAGCCGGGGCAGACCGTGCGCTCGCTCCTGGCCTGGGTCTCCACCCCCACCGGCGGTGACCTCATCGAGGGCGACGCCCTGGAGATCGCGGCCGCGCCCGGCCTGGAGGGGCGCACCTTCCCGCTCAAGGGCAGCGACGTGCGGCTGTTCGACGAGCTCAACATGACCGCGTGGCGGACCGACCCCGCGTAGCGGCGCCGGGGCGGGGTCAGAGGGCGAGCTTGAAGCCCTCGTGGCTGCGGGCGAAGCCCAGCGACTCGTAGAACCGGTGCGCGTCGGTACGACGCTTGCCGCTGGTCAGCTGCACCAGCCCGCACCCCCGCTGCCGGGCCCGGTCCACCACCTGCCTCATCAGCTCCCGCCCCAGCCCGCCGCCCCGCCGGTCGGCCCTGATCCGTACCGCCTCGATCAGTGCCCGCTCCTCGCCGTTCCTGCCGAGCCCCGGTATGTACGTGGCCTGCGCACAGCCCAGCACGGTGTCACCGTCCACCAGCACCAGCATCTCGTTGCGCGGGTCGCTCCCGATGGCCGCGAAGGCCCTCTCGTACGCCTCGTCGACCGCGACCGAGGCCGGGTCGACGACCCGCTCCTCGTCGGCGAGGAGGGCGAGCACGGCGGGCAGATCGGTGCGGGTGGCGGTGCGGAGGTTCATGCTCCGGAGTCTGGCACGGGCGCCGGAGCGCCCGGTGTCCGGCCCGCGGCCCGCCCGCGCGACACGGTCAGCGGCGCGCCATGTAGAGGCCGAAGGCCTTGTGGAGCACCTTGTTGATCGGGTAGTCCCACTCGCCGATGTACTCGGCGGCCCGGCCGCCGGTGCCGACCTTGAAGCGCAGCAGGCCCACCAGATGGTTGCCCTCGTCCAGGGTGTCGGTGATGCCGCGCAGGTCGTAGACGGCGGCGCCCCGTTCGTGCGCGTCGCTCATCATCCGCCACTGGACGGCGTTGCTGGGCTGGACCTCGCGCCTGCGGCCGGTCGAGGCGCCGTAGGAGTACCAGACGTGGTTCCCGACGGTCAGCATCGTCGCGGCGGAGAGCGTCTCGCCCTCGTGCTGGGCGAGGTACAGCCGCATCCGGCCGGGGTCCTCGGCCCGCAGCGCCGTCCACATCCGCTGGAAGTAGCCGAGCGGGCGGGGGATGAACCGGTCGCGCTCGGCCGTCTCGCGGTACAGCTCGTAGAAGGCCGGGAGGTCCTCGTAGCCGCCCTCGACGACCTTGACGCCGGCCTTCTCCGCCTTCTTGATGTTGCGCCGCCACTGCTGGTTCAGATTGCCCCGGACCTCCTCCAGCGACAGCCCGGCGAACGGCACCTGGAAGACGTACCGGGGCTGCCCCGCGCTGAAACCGTCCTCGCTCTCCGCCTCGCCGCGCCGCCAGCCCAGCCCGCGCAGCAGCTCCACGACCTCGTCGGCCCCCGGCTCCCGCGAGTCCGGCTCCACGTCGCGCAGCCGTCCGGCGGCCGGGTCGGCGATGGCGTCCTTCACCGTCCCGGCGTTCCAGCGCCGGGCGACCACCGGCGGACCCATCCGCACCGAGAACGCGCCCTGAGCCTTCAGATGCGCCAGCATCGGATCCAGCCACTCACGCAGACCGCCGTCGTGCCAGTCGATGACCGGCCCCTCCGGCAGATAGGCCAGAGAGCGTTTCACCCGGGGGATCGGCCGGTACAGCACCAGCCCGGCCCCGACGATCCGCTCCCGGCCGGCGCCGTCCCGGTCGAACCAGCCGATGCTCTCCGCACGCCAGTCGGGCTTCACGTCGCCCCACGACGGAACCTGCAGATGGCTCACGGCCGGACGGCTCGCGACGAACGCCAGATGCTCCTCGCGGCTGATCGTCCTGAGGTGCGGTGCCATGCGGTACTCCGTTCGTTGTGCTGCCGGTGGGTCCGGCGTGCCGACGGGGCGTGCTGTTGACCTCAAGCGGACTTGACGTATCAGGGTGGTCGGCAACGGCGCGCCGCCCCGGTGCGCCAGGGAGGACCCGTCATGAGCGTGCAATTCGAATCCCGTCCCGATCTTGCCCGTAACGACGTCGGACTCGTCAAGGCGAGCACCTGGGACGTCTCCACCCCGGAGCGCATGCGGCGGACGGTCGAGGCCGTCCGAGAAGCGTGGGACGGCCGGGACTGGCCGCATCCGGGACTTCTTTCGTACACCGTCCATGCCGGTGAGGACGGGAAGACCCTGTTCCACTACAGCCAGTGGAGTGGTGAGCAGGCGTACCAGGACTTCTTCCGCAACGGCAGGGACGAGCGCAACGCGGACATCGACGCCGCCGTGCCGGGCATCCGGCGGCTCGGGCTGCACACCCTGGAGCTCTACCGTTCCGCGTTCCGGCCGGAGGGCGACGGAGGGGAGCCCGGCTGCGTCGTGATCGTCGACGTCGAGTTCGACGGTGCGGACAAGGCGCGGCAACGGGACTGGGTGGACACCGTGTTCGAGGCGCTGGGCACCGACCCGGCGCTTCCGCCCGGCGGAGTCTCCGCGCACTTCCACGTGAGCACCGACGGGACGCGCGTGCTGAACTACGCCGAATGGGAGAGCGCCGGGGCCCATGTCGCCGCACTGGCCGCGCCCGGTGCCGGGATCGGGTCGGCCACACCGCAGTGGGAACGGGTGCAGACCTACCCGGGGGTGACCGGCGGCGGAGTGCACCGGTACACGCCCGCGCTCAGCATCCGGCCGAGCGCGGGCGCGCAGCACCGCTGAGGGTGCGGGGCACCGCTACGGGCGGAAGCGGAGCACCTGCGGGTCGTGGTCGCTGTTCTGATCGGCGAACTCGGCGTTGATGTGCACGCTGTCGTAGTGGAAGTCGTCGATCGACGGGCTGGTCAGGATCTGGTCGAGAACCTGGCTGTTGCCCTGGTAGACGTAGCTGTAACGCTCCGAGCGCGGCAGTGACTTGATCGCCGGGTACAGCACCCGCCCGGCGGTCAGGGCCTCGGCCGTGCCGGAGAACTCGAAGTCGTTGATGTCACCGACGACCAGCACGTCGGCGTTCTTCTGGACGCTCAGCAGCTTCTTGACGAAGGTGTTGACCGCCTGGCCCTGCGCGTGCCGCTGGACCTCGGAGGAACGCGACGGCGGCTGGTGCTCCGAGAAGATGGACTCGTCGCCGCCCTTGGACGCGAAGTGGTTGGCGACGACGAAGACCGTACGGCCGCGGAAGCTGAACTCCCCGGCGAGCGGCTTGCGGCTGTTCTCCCACGCCGGGTTCGTCGGGTCGATCCGGCCGGGCGAGAGGGTGAGGGCGGCGCGGCCCCGCTCCCGGGCGACATCGGTCGCCGTCGTCGCGTCGCCGCCGGCCCGGTCGGTGAACGAGACCCGCTCCGGGTTGAAGAGGAAGACCTGACGGATGTTGCCGCCGGGCTCGCCGCCGTCCTTCTTGTCCTCCGGGTCGATGGAGCGCCAGTCGTACGCCGGGCCGCCCGCCGCCACGATCGCGTCGGTGAACTTCTTCACCGTCACATCGGCGGCGACCGTGCCGTCGCTCTTCGCGCCGTTGTTGTCCTGGATCTCCTCCAGCGCCACGATGTCGGGCGAGGCGAGGTTGTCGACGACCGCCGCGGCGAGCGCGTCGAACTTCTCCTGCGGGTCGCTCGGGTCGAGGTTCTCGACGTTGTACGTCGCCACGGCCAGCTCGCCGCCGCGCTGCTTGCGGGTGGTCTCCCGCCGCAGGCCCTTGTCGGTGACCGTGCCCATGGTGCGGGCGGTCAGCGTGTAGCCGCCGTACTGGTTGAAGTCGAGCGGGCCCTCGGTCGTACCGGAGAGCACATCGCCCACGTCCGCCTTCGGGAACGGCTGCTGGGCGAGCGGCACCAGGGACTGGATCTGGAGCCGTCCGGTGTTCTGCGAGCGGTACGAACCGTAGACGGTGCCGCCGCGGCGGGCGTCGTTCTCGTGCGGCTTCACCGTCACCCACAGCTCGGCGTGCGCGTCGGTGGCGCCGACCACCCGCGAGGTGCCGACGCTGATGTTCATCCCTTCGATCGACTCGTAGTAGTCGAGGGCGTAGCGGGACGGCGCGAGGGGCAGCGCGTTGATGGAGCCGCCCGCGGCGGGGTCACCCTCGGGGGTGTACCTGGAGGGCACCGAGCGCTGCGAGACCCGCACCGGCGCGGGCAGGGCGTTGCCGGAGGAGACCACGGCGACGGTGGGCTTGCTGATCTGGGTCAGCGACTGGTTGCCGGAGTCGAGGCCGCCCGGGACGTACTCGGTGACCGTGCCGGAGACGGTGACCGCGTCACCGACCGCGACGGTGGGCGCGGAGCCGGTGTAGACGAAGATGCCCTCGCTGGTGGCGGGGTCGGCGTCGGGGTTCGGGTCCTGGAACCAGAAGCCCTTCGAGCCGTACGTCCGCACACCCGTGACGATGCCCGCCACGTCGCCGACCTGCTTGCCGACGAGCGGGGATATCCGGGTGGAGCCCTGGATGTCGTGGATCCGGACCTGGCCGTCCACGGGCAGGGCGGTGGTGGAGGCGGAGGCGGAGGTGGTCGCGGCGCCGGTGAGCAGACCGGCGGCGAGGGCGGCGGTGACTACGGCGGAGACGGCGGTGGTTCTGGACGATGCGGCAGGCATCACGGGCTCCGGGGGTATCGAGGGTCGGAACGGAGATCTACGCGCGTCAATCTCTTGTGTGCGCAAGGGGGTTGTCAAGGTCTGCCGGGTGGACTGCCGCTGTCCGTTCCATGAACCGGGCGGCATGGGGCGAAATGCGTCTACGCTTGGGCCGCCCGAACCGTACGCCCAGCATGCCCGGCCCGTACGTCCGGTACACCCGGCACGCACGTCCGGTACGTCCGATCCGTACGCCCGGTACGTCCCGAGGAGAACCGCCTGATGTCCGCAGAGCCCCCCACCCTGCCGCCCGTACGGCTGCGCACCGAGGCCGAGCTGGCACGGGACGCGCTCGCCGCGCCGCTGCTCGCCCGCGCCGTCCGGCTCGCCCGCTGGGCGGGCCCGGAGACCCGGGTCGGCGCCGGCGGTGAACTCGTCGACGCCCAACTGCCCGCGGCGGCCGAGCACATCGGCCTGGCGGCGGACGAGGACGGGGCCGCGGAGGCCAGCGAGGCGTGGCGGCTCGCGGTGGACACGGGGCTCGTCGACGTCGAGGATCCCGGGGAGGACGCCGGACCGGACGCGGAGGGGACCGCCCGCGCCGGTGCGAACCTGGCGCTGGTCACCGGTGGTTCGCCGAAGGACGTTCTGTCGATCTGGCTCGACGGTCTGGAGGCCGTCCACGCCGATGCCACCGCGCCCGTCTTCGACGACCTCGCCGATCTCGTCGGCGAGGACGGCTCGATCGACTTCGAGTCTCTGGACTGGGACCCGGAGATCGAGGCGGAATTCCTCGACGGGGTGCTCGGCAACCTGTACCTGCTCACCGTCGGCGACGGCCACGGCGGCACGGACCCGGCCCCCGTACCGCTGCCCGCCCTCGCCGCGTCGGTGATCGTCCCCGACGACATGGGCGAACCCACCGACGACATCCTTGAGCAGGTGTCCGAGGCGATGATGCGGCTGGACGACCAGTTCCGGGTCCTCGAACCCATCGGGATCGTCGAGTACCGCCCGGTGGACGAGGCGTTGCTGGTCGAGGAGGGCGAGGACGCCACCCCGCCCGCCGACGACGAGGACGTCACCCGGTACGGCATGGTGAAGCTGACCGCCCTCGGCCTCTACGGGCTCCGCAGCCGGATGCTGGAGGCCGGGGCGGACGCCCCGGCCATCGGCGACTTCGCGGACAAGGGCGCCGACGCGCTGCTCGGCGGGATCGCGTACTACCCCGAGGCGGCCGCCCGCGGCGAGGTCGAGCTGTGGCTCGCCCGGCGCGGCGGTGCGCCCGGCGCGGCGGCCGAACTCCTGGCCGCGTCCCGGGGCATGGACCGGCAGGCACCGCTGCGCAGGCTGCACTGCCAGCAGGCGCTCGCCCTGGTCGGCGCGGAGGCGGAGCCCGCGGTGCGCGCGGTGCTGGACGACCCCGAGCTGGGCGGCCTCGCCCGGGTCTGGCTCGCGGAGCTGGGCGCCGCCGATGTCCCCGCGCCGCCGGAGTCGATGATCTTCTGGCTGGCCATCGACACGATCGCGGCCCAGCTGGAGACCGACGGCGATCTCGACGAACTCCAGGACCTGGTCGAGGGCCTGGCGGGCCAGCACAGCGGCTTCTTCGACGAGGCGTGGCGGGTCGCGCACCCGGCGACCGCCGACGTCCTCGAAGCGATGGGGCGGCTGCACAGCGACAAGAAGAAGGCCAAGGAGGCCCGCAAGGCGGCGTTCAAGGCCCGTTCGCGCCAGGGGGCCTGACCACGGGGGCGGGTACGGGGCGGTCGGCGCGAGCGGGCCGTCCTGCGGTGAACGGCGACTTCGGGACACTCCTTCCGGCCAACTGCACAGGAAGGATGCCCCCTGACGTCGCCCGCAGTTCAACTGGTGTTGGTGCGGAGGCGCGAATGTGGGCGCGCCAACAACCCGTCCAGCTGCCCCAGGAGTACGTGATGCCCTTCACGCGCAGGGAATTCACCAAACAGTCCGCCCTCACCGGTGCCGGCATCGCGCTGACCGGTACCGTCGCGGCCCTTGCCACCGCGCCGGGCGCCCTGGCCGCCGGGGACTCGAAGCACGGCCACGACCACGACGGTCATGACCACGACCACGGTCACGGGCACGGCCGTGAGCCCGGCTACGGGCCGCTGACAGCCGACCCCGAGGGCCTGCTCGCGCTCCCCGCCGGCTTCTCGTACCGGGTCATCACCCACTGCGGGGTCACCAAGCTGGAGAGTGGCGAATTCACCCCCTCCAACCACGACGGCACGGCCACCTTCGAGGGCCCGCGCGGCGTCACCCTGCTCGTCAACAACCACGAGCTCAGCGGCGTCCGGGCCGACTGGGAGCACCCGGTGCCGCTCACCGACGGCCTCGTCTACGACCCGGTCGCGGCCGGCGGCTGCACCGTCGTGGAGACCCGCCGCGACGGCCGTACCGCCGAGTGGGTCGGCATCGCCGGCACGTCCACCAACTGCGCCGGTGGCGCCACCCCGTGGGGCACCTGGCTCACCTGCGAGGAGACCGAGGACAAGGCCGGCAAGAACGGCCTGCTCAAGGACCACGGCTACGTCTTCGAGGTCGACCCGTACGACAAGCGCGCCAACCGCGCCCCGCGCCCGATCAAGGCGTTCGGCCGGTACGCCCACGAGGCCGTCGTCATCGACCCCAAGCAGGGCCACGCCTACCTGACCGAGGACGCCTCGGGCCCCAACGGACTGCTCTACCGCTGGGTTCCGCCGCACGGCTTCCGGCACGGCCGCGGCAAGCTGCGCACGCTCGCCGACGACGCCGGTGTCCTCCAGGCCACCAAGTGCTTCGACAGCAACGGCAAGTTCGTCGACGACCTGTCCCGCGCCACGAAGATCGGCACGGTGTACGGCGTGGACTGGGTCGACGTCCCCGACCGCGACGCCAAGTCGGTCTCGGTGCGCAAGCAGTTCGCCGAGGGTGAGATCACCCGCGCCCGCAAGCTCGAAGGCATGTGGTGGGGCGACGGCGGCGCCTACATCGTCTCCTCGTTCGCCCGCTCCGAGAGCCCCGTCCAGCACGACGGCCAGGTCTGGTTCTACGACCCCAAGCGCCGCACGCTGACGCTCAAGGTGCTCCTCGGTGTGAACGCCGACCCGTCGAAGGACGGCGCCTTCGACGGCCCGGACAACATCACCGTCTCCCCGTACGGCGGCCTGGTCATCTCCGAGGACGGCGAGGGCATCCAGCACCTCTTCGGCGCGACCGAGAGCGGCCGCACCTACCCCATCGCGCGCAACGAGCTGAACATCGGCAGCGAGGAGGACCCGGAGTACAGCGAGTTCACCGGGGTCACGTTCTCGCCCGACGGCAGGACGCTGTACGCCAACATCCAGACGCCGGGCATCATGCTCGCGATCACCGGCCCGTGGAAGCGCCAGCCGAACCGCCACTGACGGCCTTTCGGCCGGCGCCCGGAAGGCCGGCGCTCATTCGGCCGGTTCCCTTCCGGCCGGCTTCCTTTCGACCGGCCTCCTTCCGGCCGGCGCGCGTAATTGCCTCGCGCGCCGGCCGGGCATCCCTCTAGAGTCCTGTCCGTGCCCAGGTGCGCAGGCAGGACCTACTTCCACTCCTAATGGGGATGTCGCGGGTTCGAGTCCCGTCACCGGATCCCGTTCCGGTGTAGCTCAGTCGGCAGAGCACCTTCGTCGGTTCCGCCGACCCTGAACTCTGGGCGCCACAACTTCATCAGCATGACTGCGACGCACCTCCCGGTGCGCAGGCTGCGGCTACTTCCTCTCACGAAACCGCCGCCGCCGACTCTGATCTCGGGAGGCACGGACGCCGGGGGGTGCCCGGTGCGCAGGCGACGGATACTTCCTTTGGACTGACGGTTGCGGGTTCGAATCCCGTCCGGCCACGGCCGGTAGCTCAATCGGGTAGAGCATCAGTGAGCCCGTCGCCGACTCCTGATCTCGGGCACCCTTTTCCGCCGTGCCTTCTCCACTGAATTCGGGGGAATTCACATGGCACGCTTCAACACCCGCACCACCAGGCCCCGCGCCACCTCGCCCGTGCGGACGACCGGGCGCACCGCGCCGACCCATCAGGGCGGCCGGGGATTCCTGCGCGACAAGCGCTCCGAACTCTTCCTGCTCGCGGTCGCCAATTTCGTCTCGCAGCAGACCTATTACGAGGACGGGGAGCAGCGCGACGAGCGCTTCGCCGAACTGGTGCGGGCGCTCGCCGTCGAAGATCCCGAGTGGACCGCCGGCCTGCTCCACTGGCTGCGCCGCGACGGACGGATGCGTACCGCCTCGATCGTCGGCGCCGCCGAGTACGTGAAGGCCCGGCTGGACGCGGGCGTCGAGGACGGACCGTCCAACCGCCAGGTCGTGGACTCCGTCCTGCTGCGTGCCGACGAGCCCGGAGAGCTTCTCGGGTACTGGACCTCGCGCTACGGCCGGGCCGTGCCCAAGCCGGTCAAGCGCGGCATCGCCGATGCCGTGCGCCGGCTCTACAACGGCAGGTCGCTGCTGAAGTACGACACCGCGTCCAAGGGCTACCGCTTCGGCGACATCCTGAACCTGGTGCACGCCTCGCCCGACCCGCAGAAGCCCTGGCAGGGCGAGCTGTTCCGGTACGCCCTCGACCGCCGCCACCACCCCGAGGCGGCCGTGGTGCCGGTCTCGGACCGGGTCCTGAACGCGCACCGCGCGCTGATGGAGCTGCCCGCCGGGGAGCGGCGGGCCGTGGTCGAGAGCGCCGGCGCGGCGGACCGGCTGGCCGCCGCGGGCATGACCTGGGAGGCCCTGGCGGGCTGGCTCCAGGGGCCGATGGACGCCACCGCCTGGGAAGCGGTGATTCCGTCGATGGGTGCGATGGCCCTCATCCGCAATCTGCGCAACTTCGACGAGGCGGGCGTCTCGGACGAGGTCGCCGCGCAGGTGGCGGAGCGGATCTGCGACCCGGCCGCGGTCGCCGCGTCCCAGCAGTTCCCGTTCCGCTACCTCGCCGCCCACCGGCACGCGCCCTCGCTGCGCTGGGCCCACCCGCTGGAGAAGGCGCTCGGCCACTCGCTGGACAATGTGCCCGCCCTGCCGGGGCGGACGCTGGTCCTGGTCGACCGCTCGGGCTCGATGTGGTCGCCGCTCTCGGACCGCTCGCAGCTCAACCGGGCCGACGCCGCCGCGATCTTCGGCACGGCGCTGGCACTCCGGGCGGCCGATGCCGATCTGGTGCAGTTCGGTACGAACAGCTCACCGGTGACATTTCGCCGGAGCGAGTCCGTGCTGAAGGTCCTGGAGCGCTTCGGCGACCTCGGCGGCACCAACACCGCGGAGGCGGTGCGCCGGCACTACCGGGGCCACGACCGGGTGCTGATCGTCACCGACGAGCAGGCGTCGTTCTCGTACGCCGCGGACGCCGTCGCGGCGGTGCCCGCCACCGTGCCCGTCTACACCTGGAACCTGGCCGGGTACCGGGTGGGACACGCCCCCTCGGGGGACGGGATGCGCCACACCTTCGGGGGTCTTTCGGACGCGGCGTTCCGTCTGGTGCCGCTGCTGGAAGCGGGCCGTGACGCGGACTGGCCCTGGATCCGCTGATCACGAATCCGGTATCAGTGCGCCCCCTGCGGTGAACGGGCATGGCGTCGGGCGTTCCCAGGGCGCATACTCAAGGTAATGAAACAGTCAGCCGGATCCCGGCGCCACCTGCCTTCCAGTCCCTTCAACCGCCCGGCCCAGGCGGCCCCACCGGTCGAATTGTTCGATGTGGGCGACAGGGTGTCGCATGATCAGTTCGGACTCGGCCGCATCCTCGCCGTCGAGGGCGACAACGACGCAGTGCTCATCGACTTCTCGGGGCGACAGGGGAGGATCCTGAGCCCGTACTCCAAGCTGACCAAGCTCTGAGAGCGGCGGCGAGCACGCGCACAGCGTCCCCGTCACGCTCTCCGGATTCAGGGGCACCTGCACCCGACAGGTGCCCCTGAATGCGTATCCGGAGCCCGCTGCCGCGCTACAGCGACTGGGCGGCGGGCTTCACCATGCCGCGGACGGTGCGCGACTTCACGAAGTCGCCCATCGCCGTCATCTCCCACTCGCCGGAGAACTGCTTGATCAGCTTGGCCATCATCACGCCGGTCTGCGGTTCGGCGCCGGTCAGGTCGAAGCGGACCAGCTCCTCACCGGTGGTCGCGTCGATCAGCCGGCAGTAGGCCTTGGCGACCTCGGTGAACTTCTGGCCGGTGAACGAGTTGACCGTGAAGACCAGACCGGTCGCCTCCGCCGGGATCCGGCCCAGGTCCACGACGATCACCTCGTCGTCACCCGCGCCCTCGCCCGTGAGGTTGTCGCCGGAGTGCTTGATCGCGCCGTTCAGGATGGAGAGCTTGCCGAAGTAGCAGCTGTCCAGGTGGTTGCGGTTGGGGCCGTAGGCGATCACGGAGGCATCGAGGTCGATGTCCTTGCCCCGGAACGCGGGCTCCCAGCCGAGCCCCATCTTGACCTGGGAGAGCAGCGGCCGGCCGCCCTTGACCAGGGAGACCGTCTGGTTCTTCTGGAGGCTGACCCGCCCCTTGTCCAGGTTGATCTTGCCGGGCGCCGACGCGGGCGCGGGCGGGGCCGGCGGGGCGGCGGGGGCCGGGGGCGCGGCGATCCGGGGGTCGACCGGGGCGGCGGCGGGCATCGGGGGCGCCACCGGCGCGGGTGCCGGTGCGGCGGCGGGCTCCTCCTCGACCGAGACGCCGAAGTCCGTGGCGATGCCGGCCAGCCCGTTGGCATAGCCCTGGCCGACCGCGCGGGCCTTCCAGGCGCCGTTGCGGAGATAGACCTCGATGACCACGAGCGCCGTCTCGGCGCCCAGCCGGGGCGGGGTGAACGTGGCGAGCGCGCTGCCGTCGTCGGCGTTGCGCACGGTCGCGGTGGGCTCGATGCCCTGGAAGGTCTGGCCCGCCGCGTCCGGGCTCGCGGTGACGACGATCTTCTCGATGCCCGGCGGGACCGCGGTGGTGTCCACCACGATCGCGTCCGGTGCGGTGCCGCCGCCGGAGCGGTAGGTCACACCGGGGCCGCTGGGCTGGTTGTAGAAGATGAAGTCGTCGTCGGAGCGCACCTTGCCGTCTGCGGTGAGCAGCAGGCCCGAAACGTCGAGCCGCACAGGTGCGGAGACGTCCACTGCCACGCGGGCGGCGGAGAGAGGGATGTTCGAGCCGGGGGTCATAGCGGTCATGCTCGGGGTAACGAACGACCCCGCTTTGCCGTTCCCTTACTTTTCCGGCCCTGCCGGCCGGCTCCGCCGGGGCCTGTCAGCGGTTGCGCGGATGGTTGCGGGCGGTGCGCTCGTTGCCGTGCTTGTACGCCCCCGTCCAGCGGGCCATCACCAGTTGCGCGTCCCCCGACTCCACCTCGGCCAGGAACTTCTCCGCCCGGCCGCCGCGCAGGGTACCCGCGGGGCGGCCGCGGTGGGTGATGGTGACGTTCGCGTCGCCGTGCTGTTCGTACAGGAATCCGGAAGGTCTCGGCATGGCTCCGCATCCTGCCCGCCGTACGGCCCCCTGTCGCGCGGATTTCGGTGGCCCCGGGCCGTGGTCAGCGCGGCCAGATCGGCGGGTTGGTGCAGAAGTGACCGCCGAGGTGGGCGTGGTCGGGGTTGTCCGGGTCCAGTTCGCCCTGCTCGGCGATGAGCCGGGCCGCGTACGGCTCGGAGTCGTCCTGCGGCTCGTACCCCAGTGAGCGGGCCGTCGTCAGGTCCCACCACAGCCGGGTGTTGTCGGAGGAGCCGTGCACGACGGTGTGCCGAACGTCCTCGGCGGTGAGCGCGGCGTGGAAGAGCCGGGCGCCGTCCGCGGGGCTCATCCAGACCGAGAGCATCCGTACCGAGGTCGGCTCGGGGAAGCAGGAGCCGATGCGCACCGAGACGGTCTCCATGCCGTGCCGGTCCCAGTACAGCTGGGCGAGGTCCTCGCCGAACGACTTGGACAGGCCGTAGAAGGTGTCGGGGCGGCGCGGGGCGCCGACGGGGATCAGCGGGTCGCCGGGGAGCGGGCGGGGGGTGTAGCCGAGGACGTGGTTGGAGGAGGCGAACACGATGCGCGGCACGCCCTCCTCGCGGGCGGCCTCGTAGAGGTTGTAGGTGCCCTCGATGTTCGCCCTGAGGATCTTGTCGAAGCCGGCTTCGAGGGAGATGCCCGCGAGATGGACGATCGCGTCGACGCCCCGCACGGCCTCGCGCAGCGCCTCCCGGTCGCCGAGGTCGGCGGCGATCGCGTCCGGCTCGCCGTCGACGGGGACGACGTCCAGGAGGCGGAGCTCGTAGCCGTACGCGGGCAGGAGTCCGCGCATCAGGGTGCCGAGGCCGCCGGCTGCGCCGGTGAGCAGGACGGTGCGGGGAGCGGGCATACGCGGATCTCCTCCATGGACGGCATTCATATGTGTGGACAAGCTAAGAAGCCCTGGAGTGCGGAGTCAAGTGTGCGGGCGGGGCGGGGTGCCACTCGCGTGGAGTCACTCGCTCCATCCTCGGTGCCGGTCACCTCGGCCGTTCCTCTCCTTGACCTGCGCCAGGGGGCTGCCTTAGCGTGTGGGCGTTCATGAATATGGACGCCGATCAGAATTGTGCACGCCTGAACCGCTCAGGGAGCGCCAGTGACCTCAGCCCCTCTTGCCGCCCGACTCGGCCGTGTCGCCGGGCCGCTCTTCTTCCCCGTCACCGCGTACGGACCGGACGGCGACGTCGACCTCGATGCCTTCCGCGCCCATGTGCGCACCGGCATCGACGCCGGTGCGGCGGCGGTCTTCGCCTGCTGCGGCACCGGTGAGTTCCACGCGCTCACGCCCCAGGAGTTCCGCCGCGTCGTCGCCGCGGCCGTCGAGGAGACCGCCGGAGAGGTACCCGTGGTCGCGGGGGCCGGATACGGCACGGCGCTCGCGATCCAGTACGCGAGGCTCGCCGAGGAGGCGGGCGCGGACGGGCTCCTCGCCATGCCCCCGTACCTCGTCGTCGCCGACCAGGAGGGGCTGCTCGGCCACTACACCGCGCTCGCCGCGGCCACCTCGCTGGAGACGATCGTCTACCAGCGCGACAACGCCGTCTTCACCCCCGCCACGGTCGTCGCACTGGCCACCACGCCGGGCATCATCGGCCTCAAGGACGGCTACGGCGACCTCGACCTGATGCAGCGCATCGTCAGCGCCGTCCGCACCGAGCTGCCGGGCGGGGACTTCCTGTACTTCAACGGACTGCCCACCGCCGAGCTGACCGGCCCGGCCTACCGGGGCATCGGCGTCAACCTCTACTCCTCCGCCGTCTTCGCCTTCGCGCCCGACATCGCGCTGGCCTTCTACCGGGCGCTGGAATCCGGCGACGACGAACTGACGGGCGCGCTCCTCGACCACTTCTACCGGCCGCTCGTCGAGCTGCGCGCCAAGGGCCGCGGCTACGCCGTCTCGCTCGTCAAGGCCGGGGTCCGGCTCGGCGGCCTGGACGTCGGCGGGGTCCGCACCCCGCTCACCGAGCCGTCCGCCGCCCACATCGAGGAGCTCACCGCGATCGTCGCCCGCGGCCGTGCCCTGCTGGAGAAGTACGGGCAGGAGCGGCGCGGGTGAAGACCTCGGCCTTCCTCTACCCCTGGGACGTCGTCGGCGACCCGGACGCGGCCGCCCGCGTCGCGGACCTGGGAGTCCAGCAGGTGACGCTCGCCGCCGCCTACCACTCCACCCGGGCGCTGACCCCACGCCACCCCGGGCACCGCATCGTCACCGCCGAGCATGCCGCGGTGCTCTACCCGCCGGACGCCGCCCGGTGGGCCGGGCGCGAGCTGCGCCCCCGCGAGCAGTCCTGGGTGGCCTCGGACGATGCGTTCGCCGAGGCCGCCGAGGCCCTCGCCGGAGCCGGTCTGGAGGTCCACACCTGGGTGGTCCTGGCGCACGACTCCCGGCTGGGCGCCGAACACCCGGACACCTCCGTGGTCAACGCGTACGGTGACCGCTACCCCTGGGCGCCCTGCATCGCCGGGGCGGCGGTCCGCGAGTACCTGACCGATCTGGCGGCGGAGGCGGCGGTCCGTACCGGTGCGCGCGGCACCGAGCTGGAGTCCTGCGGCTGGTACGGCTTCGCCCATCTGCACGCCCACGACAAGATCGCGGGCGTCGGGCTGGGGGACGCGGCGCAGTACCTGATGTCGCTCTGCTTCTGCCCCGCCTGCCGCACCGGCTATGCCGGACAGGGGCTGGACGCCGACGCGCTGGCCGCGGCGGTACGCGGTGCGCTGGAACCGGTCTGGGCCGGTGCCGGCTCCCCGGAGACCGGCCGGGCGGGCATCGAGAAGCTCCTCGGCGCCGACCTCACCGAAGCCACCCTCCGGTGGCGCGGCACGGTCGCCCGTACGCTCCAGGAGTCCGCGGTCGCCGCCGTGCGGGCCGCGGCGGAGCCGGGGTTCCAGGTGCTGCTGCACGCCGACCCCGAGCCCCACCGCACCGGCGCGAACGTCGGCGTCGACCCGGAACACATCCTCTCCGTGGCGGACGGCGTGGTGCTGCCCTGCACCGGCGGCGACGCGGCGCGCGAGGCCGTGCTCGGCCCGTTCGCCGGGCGCGGCGGGGTGCTCGCGGCCAACTTCGGCGTGGTCACGGGGATGGGCGGCAGCCCCGCCACGCTGGAGCGGGACGCGGCGCACGCCGCATCGCTCGGCGCGGACCAACTCCGGCTGTACCACGCGGGGCTGGCCTCGGCCCCCGACCTGCGGGCCGTCACCGAAGCGCTCTCACGCCTCGGCCGGTGAAGGAGCCGGGCCGGTGGGGGAGTCCGTCAGCCTTCCCCGCCGGCCCTTCACCAGCAGGAGTGCCGTCAGCAGCGCGGCCGCGCCGACCAGCGGCAGCAGCACCCTGATGTCCACCAGCGCGATCAGGCCCGCGCCGAGCGCCAGCGCCACCGCGTTCGGCACCATCATCAGCGTGTTGGCGGTCGCGGCGGTGCGGCCCAGCACGGCTGCCGGGGTCTCCCGCTGCACCGCCGTCATCGCGGCGATCAGCACACACGGCAGCCCGATCCCGACGGCCGCGCTCGCCGCCAGCACCACCGCGTCGTACGGCAGTGCCCGCACCCCCACCGCCACCGCGAACAGCGCGATCCCGGCCGCCGTGAACACCCGCTCCGGCAGCCGCCGCAGCAGCGGACCGGCCAGCAGCCCGACCGCGACGGACCCGGCGCCCTGCACCGCGTACAGCACACCCGCGTACGTGGGGGAGTGCCCCAGCCCGTCGTCCACCACGGCGTAGACCGCGGCCCCGTTGAGCCCCGAGCACAGCATCGTCACCGATCCCGCGAGCACCAGCGGCCGCAGCACCGGTGAACCCCACACCTGCCGTATGCCCGCGGTGAGTTCGCCCCGCCGGCCGGTCCGGGCCGCCCCGGCCGGGTGCGGCCGCGGGGCCGGCAGCAGCGCGTAGATCCCGGCTGCCAGCACGAACGACGCCGCGTCCAGCAACGCCACCGCCCCGCCCCCGAACCGCGCGTACAGCCCGGCACCGGCCAGCGGCGCCAGCAGCTTCATGCCCTCGCCGGCCATCATCCGCAGCCCGTTGAAATCACCCAGCAGCCGCTTGTCCACGGCCCCGGCGACCAGCGTCGACTCGGCCGCCTCCATCAGCACGAAACTCGCCCCGTACAGGACGAGCACGGCGAACAGGAGCCAGATCCGGCCCGCCGAATCGACCGTCGTCAGCGAGGCCAGCAGCCCCGCCATCACGAGATTCGCCCCGACGAGCAGCCGCCTGCCCGGGATCCGGTCGGCGATCGTCCCGAGCGCCGGCCCGACCAGCACCGGCAGCCACATGGCGAACACGGCGAGCGCCGCCAGACTGTCCGACCCGGTCAGCGACTTGACCCAGACCCCGGCCGCGAGCCACATCGCGGAGGTCCCGAAACCCGAGACGACGACCGCCGCCAGGAACAGCCCCGCCGTACGGTCCCGCAGCACCCGCACCGTCGCCGACCCGCTCACCGCACCCACGACACCCACCACACCCTCCCGACCAGCGCCTTCGTCATGGGGCAAGGCTGCCGACCGAGGAGGCCCGGCGGCATCGGGAGGATGCCTTATTCGCGCACCCGGCGGGGGAGGGCGTCCCCCGCCGGGCCTAGGGCGGATGCCGGACGGTCCGGCGGACGGACGTCAGTCCGCCAGCGCCGCCTTCATCATCTTCTGGGCGATCGGCGCCGCCAGGCCGTTGCCGCTGATCTCGGAGCGCGCCGCGCCCGAGTCCTCGACGACCACGGCGACCGCGACCTCCTTGCCGCCGGCGGCGTCCTTCGCGTACGAGGTGAACCAGGCGTACGGGCTCTTGCTGTTGCCCACGCCGTTCTGCGCCGTGCCCGTCTTCCCGCCCACCTCGGCCCCGGCGATCCGGGCGTTGGTGCCGGTGCCCTGTTCGACGACGGTCACCATGGCACTGCGCAGCTGCTCCGCGGTGGACTGCGAGACGACCCGCTCGGTGTCCCCGTCCGCGAAGTCCTGGAGCGAGTTGCCCTTGGAGTCGGTCACCGAGGACACCATGTGGGGCGCGGCCAGTTCGCCGTCGTTGGCGAGGGCCGCCGACACCATCGCGATCTGCAGCGGCGTCGCGGTCACCTCGAACTGGCCGATGCCCGACAGCGCCGTCTGCGGCCGGTCCATGCCGGTCGGGTAGACGCTTCGGCTGGCCCGCACCGGCACATCGAGCTTGTCGGTGTTGAAGCCGAACTTCTCCGCCATCGCCCTGACCTTGTCCTGACCGAGGTCGACGGCGATCTTCCCGAAGACGTTGTTGCAGGAGTACTGGAGCGCGGTGCGCAGCGTGGCGTTCTCGCAGGGCGCCGAGGGGTTCTCGTTCTCCAGGAACCTGCTGGTGTCGGGCAGCGGGTACGGATTGGGGCTGTCCGTGCGCTCGTCGACGGAGCCGTACAGCCCGTCCTCCAGCGCCGCGGCCGCCACCACCAGCTTGAACGTCGAACCGGGCGCCAGCGGCTGCCGCAGCGCGCGGTTGACCATCGGCTTGTCCTCGTCGTCGAGCAGCCGCTGCCAGTCCTCGCCGTCCGTGGTCCCGCTGATCTTCGACGGGTCGTACGAGGGGGTGGAGACCATGCCCAGGATCCGGCCGGTCTTCGGGTCGATCGCGACCGCCGCCCCCTTGTCGTCGCCGAGCGCCTCGTACGCCGCCTTCTGCACGTCCGGGTCGATCGTCGTCAGGACGTTGCCCGGCTCCGCCTGCTTGCGCGTCACCGCGCTCAGCGGGTTCTTCAGCCGGTCGTCGGTGCCGTCCAGCACATGGCTGTAGATCCCTTCGAGCTGGGTGGCGCCGTACGCCTGCGAGCTGTAGCCGGTGACGGCCGAGTAGAGCTCGCCCTGTGTGTAGGTGCGCTTGTACGCGAGGTCACTGTCCACCGTCCTCTTCGATCCGGTGACCGGGTTCCCGGCCACGATGATGTCGCCGAGCGGCTGCGCGTACTGCGCGATGGTGTTCCGCCGGTTGTGTTCGTCGTCTGCGAGCGCCTTCGCCTGGTACGCCTGCACCCAGGTCGCCCGCCCCAGCAGGGCGAGAACCAGCAGCAGGCAGAAGACCGAGGCTCGCCTGATCGTTCTGTTCATCCCGCCCGGACGACGAACGTGGCGCCGCGCACCGTTCCCGAATGCGGTGATTCTCACCGGTTTCTCATGACGGGCCGGGACGCCCGGGGGCGATGAAACCCGACTCGTACGCTGCGATCACGGCCTGGGTGCGGTCCCGTGCGCCGGTCTTCGCGAGCACCGCCGCCACATGCGTCTTCGCTGTCGCGGGCCCCACGCCCAGCCGCCCGGCGATCTCCGCGTTGGTCAGCCCCGTCGCCATCAGCCGCAGCACCTCCGCCTCCCGGTCGGTGAGCCGGGACGCCCACTGCGGAGGCTCGGGCTCCTGTCTCCGGTACTCGGCCGCGAGCGCCCGTACCGCCGACGGGAACAGCAGCGTGTCGCTGCGGGCGACCAGCCGCACCGCCCGCACGAGGTCCTCGGCGGCCACTCGCTTCAGCAGGAAGCCGGCCGCCCCGGCGACCAGCGCGTCGTACACGTAGGAGTCGTTCTCGAAGGTGGTGACGACGATGATCCTCGGGGGCCGGTCGAGCGTGCCGAGGATCTGCTCGGTGGCCCGGATGCCGTCGGTCTGCGGCATCCGCACATCCATCAGCACCACATCGGGGCGCAGCTCCCGCACCACGGATACCGCCTCCGCGCCGGTCGCCGCCTCGCCGACGACCTCCAGACCGGGTTCCGCGTCCAGGATGACGCGCAGCGCGGTGCGCACCATGCGTTCGTCGTCGGCGAGGACCACCCGGACCGTCGTGCTCATCGGCTCTCCTGTCCGGTCCTGCGCAGAGGGAGGCGGGCGGCCAGCCGCCACCCGCCGTCGTGCGGTCCGGCCTCCGCGCGGCCGCCCAGCAGCACGGCCCGCTCGGCGATGCCGCACAGCCCGCGGCCGCCCCCGGGCCGCACCACCGCGGCCCGCTCCGGCAGTGGACTGTCCATGATGATCGCCAGCTCCGCCGCCCGCACCGTGACCCGCAGCTCCACCGGCACCCCGTGCCCGCCGTGCCGCAGCGCGTTGCTCAGCCCCTCCTGGACGATCCGGTACGCCTCCCTCGACACGGCGGCCGGGACCGTGCCGGTATCGCCCCGCACGGCACAGGAGACGGGAACCCCGCAACGCTCCAGCAACCCGTCCAGCGCGTCGAGCGCCGGACCGGTCGCCGCGGACCTCCCGTGGTCCTCGCCGCCGCGCAACAGGCCCAGTACGGAGTCGAGTTCGCCGACCGTGCGCCGGGTGGTCTCCTCGATCGCGGTCAGCGCCTCGCGGACGAACTCCGGGTCGATGTCCAGGACCCTGCGGGCCGCGCCCGCCTGGAGGGTGACGGCGCTCAGCGCATGGCCGACCGAATCGTGCAGCTCCCGGGCGAGCCGGTTGCGCACCGCCAGATCGGCCGCCCGGCGTTCCGCCGCGGCCAGCCGGTCCTGAGGCGTCGGGCCCAGCAGCACCGGCGCCCGGCCGGCCAGCAGCGCTCCGGCCAGCGCCGCGCACCCGGCCGTCGCCACCAGGATCGCGAGTCCGGCGAAGGGGAGCAGGGCGAGAATCCACGGCCGGTCCAGCGCCTCGGGCAGACCGAAGACCCGGGAGTCGCGCATCGATTGCGAGAACGGCAGCGCCATGATCGTCCCGGCGAGCGGGGGCATGGCCAGCGTCAGGCCACTGACGATGCCGCCGAGCGCGAGGTGGAGGGTGAACCAGCCGACGGTGCGCACCTGCGCCTGTTGGGTCCTGGCGGGCCCGTCGGCGAGCGGCCGGTCGCCGGGGACACCGCACAGCGCACGGGCCGCGGCCACCGAGAGCTGCCGGGCCGGTGCGAAGAACGCGGTGACCGCGGCCATGGGCAGGGCGCAGACGAACGCGGTGAGCTGGTGGGAGAGGGGCGAGAAGGGGCCGGGGTCCGGTCGGAGCCGGCCGATGATCACCAGCGCCGCCAGGAAGTACGGCATCAGCAGCGCGCCGCCGATGATCAGGTGCAGCCAGCGCAGCCGGGCCCGGTGCCCGAACAGCAGCGTCACGCGCGGGCGCCGGAGGGCCGTGCGGCAGGCGTCGCCCGGGGGCGGCCCGGCGGCCGGACGGGCGCGACGGCCGCGCGTTCCGAGAGGAAGTGCCCGCCGAGGGTGACCACCAGCGCTCCGAGCAACATCTGGACACCGTAGGTCAACATCATCGCGGGCGTGGTCTGTTCGGAAGGGTTCCCGGCCGTGGCCAGTGCGGCGAGGCTCATCCACCCGCCCCAGCAGGCCGAGGCCGCGGAGCCGCCCCAGGCCAGGGCGAGCGGCACGGCGAGGGGGAGCGCGGAGCGGCGGCGGAAGGCGAGCAGCAGCACACCGGAGGCGGCGACGGCGGGGAAGAGGGCGTTGAGCGCTTCCATGACGTACGAGACGTGGTTCCGGTCCGCGATCGCGCCCTCGGCGACCCCCGCGGTCGAGCCGGTGGCCCACACCAGATGCATGACGGCCGGTGCGAGGGCGAGCAGCGTGGCGATGGCCGCGGTGGTCCGCAGGGCAGGTCCGGTCGGGCTCGGCGGAAGGTCCCGCAGCGCGCCCCTCCACAGATGGCCCCAGCGGTCCCGGGCGTACAGCGCGAAGAGGGTGCCGAGGGCCAGGCCTTGGAGGATGAAGCCGCCGTAGACGACGCCGAAGACCCAGCCGTCCAGGAAGGAGGGACCGCCGCTCCCTGGACCGTCCCCGTGGGCCAGGCCGACCACCAGCTGCAACGGGTACCCGGTCATGATCGGCAGCAGCAGCCCGGACGCCACCCACATGGGCAGGACGAGCAGCCAGGCGGGCACCCGCCGCCCCCACGCCCGGGTGAGCAGCAGGGCGAGGACCACGACGGCGCTGTCCATAAGGATCGTGAAGCCGTTGGCGACGACCATCGTGGTGCGGTGGTCGAGCAGCGGGCTGCCGACGGGGATGCCGACGCGGCTGCCGAGGATCCAGGCGGTCTTGAGCGCGATGTACGGCAGGGTGGCGGCGATCGCGAGGGCGCGGAGCGCGGCGCGGGCGCCCGGCCGCGGTGCGGCGGCGGGCGGAGACGACGGTGTCTGTGTCATGACCACCACGCTCCCGTGCGGTCCGCTCCAGCACGTCGTGCCCTGTGACGATCCGTCTCCGCCGCGCGGCGGAGACGGATCGTCGTCAGGTCATCCCGGCAGCGTGAACAACAGTTCGTCGGTCTCCGCGCCGCGGGCGTGCGCGTATCCCTGGTCCTTGCCGGTGACGGTGGATCCGCACTTCTCCAGCACCCGGCGCGAGCCGGTGCTGTCGGCGGCGGCCCGTGCGTGCAGCGGGCGCTCCGGTACGGCGTCGAGCAGCGCCGGCAGCGCGGCCGTCGCGAGCCCGCGGCCCCACCGCGCCCGGTCGGTCTCCATGGGTCAGAGCCTCCGGGTGGCGAGCGTCAGCCGGTCCCGGGCGTCGAACAGCGCGTCCTTCACCATCTGCTCGTGCGCGGGCGTGAGCCGGGCGACCGGTACCGAGCAGCTGATGGCGTCGCGGGCGGGGGTGCGGTACGGGACGGCCACGCCGAAGCAGCGCAGCCCGAGGGTGTTCTCCTCGCGGTCCACCGCGTACCCCTGCTCGCGGATGAGGTGCAGCTCCTCGATCAGCTTCTCGCGGTCGGTGATGGTGTGTTCGGTCAGTGCGGGCAGCGTCTCGGGGAGCAGCTTGCGGACCTGCTCGTCGCTGTGGGTGGCCAGCAGCGCCTTGCCGAGCGAGGTGGAGTGCGCGGGCAGCCGGCGCCCCACACGGGTGAAGGGGCGCAGATAGTGCTGGGACTGCCGGGTGGCGAGGTACACCACGTTCGTCCCGTCGAGCCGGGCCAGGTGGATGGTCTCCGTGGTGTCGTCAGAGAGCCGGTCCAGGGTGGGGCGGGCCACCGCGACGACCTCGTCGCCGTCGATGTACGAGGTGCCCACCAGCAGGGCCCGTACGCCGATCCCGTACCGCGTGCCCGTCGCGTCGGTCTCCACCCAGCCCAGCTCCACCAGCGTGCGCAGCAGCATGTACAGGCTGGACTTGGGATAGCCGACGGCCTCCTGCACCGCGGCGAGCGAGTGCATGCCCGGCCGCCCCGCGAAGTATTCGAGCAGTTCCACCGTCCGCACGGCGGACTTGACCTGTCCCCCACCGGATTCGGCAACCGACATCGCCCCACGCCCTTCCAGCCCACTCACGAAACCCTGAGACTTCTCGCACCCGACGACTTCTCGAACCGGGCGACTTCCAGAACCGGGCGGCTTCTTGCCAACATCGAACGCCCGGAAATAGAGTCGCTTCATATTCACGATCAGGAACAATGTTCAGAATACCGAACAAACTCTGATGTGCGGCAGTGGAGCGGAAGGAATCACGGTGGCAGCAGCACCAGTCTGGAGCGTCGACCCCCGCACCGGGAACCCGCGTGAGCAGGTTGCGGTGGAGGCTACAGCGGAGGAGATCGACCGTGCGGTCCGGGCCGCCCACGCGGTACGTGAATCGCTCGCCGACCGCACCGTGCGCGCCGCCTTCCTGCGTATCGCGGCCGATCTGCTCACCGAGGCCGGGGAGCACGTCATCGAGGCCGCCGACGCCGAGACCGCACTCGGACCGGCCCGGCTGACCGGCGAACTCGCCCGCACCGCCGCCCAGTTGCGGGCCTTCGCGGAGGTCGTCGACGAGGGCGCCTACCTCGACATCCACATCGACCACGCGGACGCCACCCGCACCCCGCCCTGGCCCGACCTGCGCCGCTACAAGATCCCGCTCGGTGTCGTCGCCGTCTACGCGGCCAGCAACTTCCCGCTCGCCTTCTCCGTCCCCGGCGGCGACACCGCGAGCGCGCTGGCGGCCGGCTGCCCCGTCGTCGTCAAGGCGCACCCCGACCACCCCGCCACCTCCGAACTCTGCGCCTCCGTGCTGCGCAGGGCGGCGGCCAAGGCCGGCCTGCCCGAGGACGTACTGACCCTGGTGCACGGCTTCGACGCCGGCGTCGAGCTGATCCGGCACCCGCTGGTCGCCGCCGCCGGCTTCACCGGCTCGGTACGCGGCGGCCGCGCCCTGTTCGACGCGGCGGCGGCCCGCCCCCGCCCCATCCCGTTCCACGGCGAGCTGGGCTCCCTCAACCCCGTCGTCGTCACCGGGGCGGCCGCCGCCGAGCGCGCCGAGGAGATCGGCGCCGGGCTCGGGGGCTCGATGACCATGGGCGCGGGCCAGTTCTGCACCAAGCCCGGCTTCGTCCTGGCCCCGGCCGGTGAGGCCGGCGACCGGCTGCTGGAGTCGCTGATCGCCGCGGTCAGCGACACCGAGGCCGCGGTCCTGCTCGACCACCGGATGCGCGACGCCTTCCTCGCGGGCGTACGGACCCGGGCCGAACTCCCCGGCGTCCAGGCCCCGGTCACCCCCGGCGCGGGCGGCGACCACACCGTCTCGGCCGGCTTCCTCACCGTACCGGCGCAGCTGCTCACCGCCGAGGGCCCGCACGACGAGCTTCTGGAGGAGTGCTTCGGCCCGGTCACCGTGGTCGCCCGCTACACCTCCCACGACGAGGTCACTGCCGTGCTCTCCCGGCTCCCCGGCAACCTCACCGCCACCCTCCAGACCGCCACGGACGGCGCCGACGCCGACGCCCCCGGACTCCTCGCGGCCCTCACCCTGCTGGCCGGCCGGGTCCTCGTCAACGGCTGGCCGACCGGCGTCGCCGTCGCCCCCGCCCAGCACCACGGCGGCCCCTACCCGGCCACCACCTCCACCTCCACCTCGGTCGGCGCCACCGCGATCGAGCGCTGGCTGCGCCCGGTCACCTACCAGACCACCCCCGAGGCCCTGCTCCCGCCGGAGCTCCGCGAGGACAACCCCCAGGGTCTTCCCCGCCGGGTGGACGGACGCCGCGCGTGACCCCGCACCTGCCCGAACTCCCCTTCGCGCTCGGCCCGTTCGGGCCCGATGGCGACTGGACGTACGAGGGCGGCGTACTGACCGGCAGGGCGGGCGCCCGCCAGGACCGGTTCGTACCGCCGGGCGGCGCCGGCCTCGACACCGCGAGCGACGCCCCCCGCCTGCTCGGCGCCGCGCCCCGCGGCGACTTCCAGCTGATCGCCCGGGTCCGGGTCGGCTTCGCTGCCGCCTTCGACGCCGGGGTGCTCTACCTGCACGTCGGGGAACGGGAGTGGGCCAAGCTCTGCCTGGAGCTCTCCCCGGACCACCCCACCGTCTGCACGGTCGTCACCCGGGGCCGCTCCGACGACGTCAACTCCTTCACCGTGGACACCGGCACCTGCTGGCTGCGCGTCAGCCGCACGGGCGACGCGTTCGCCTTCCACGCCTCCGCCGACGGCGAGAAGTGGACCTTCGTCCGCGTCTTCGCCCTCGGCGACCCGGAGCGCGCGGCCGACGCCTCGGTCGGCTTCCTGGTCCAGTCACCGACGGGCGAGGGCTGCGAAGCCTCCTTCGACCGGATCGAGTTCCGCACGACGGGTCCGGACGACCTGCGGGACGGAAGCTGATGACCGCCCGGACGGGGGAGGTGTTCGGGACCGGCCGCGCGGTGTCCGACATCGAGACGCTGCTCGCCGGTCCCGTGCCGGCCGCGGGGCCCACGGCCGACGAGGGGGAGCCGGACACCGGGGAGTGGTCCGCGACCGCGGGCGAGGGCTTCCGGATCGTGCCGCTCTGGGAGAGCGACGACCTCGTGGGTGTGTACGAGCGTGCGTGGGAGGAGGCCGAGGAGGCCGCCTCGGGTCATCTCGCCGATCTCGTGGGCGAGTTGGACCGCCGGTGGGGCGCCCACCGTACGGTGGGCATGCGGGTGCCGATCTTCCGCGACCTCGCGGGTGAGCCCCTGCCGCCGTTGTACCGGGCGCTGTGCGACGCGGACTGTCTCGGGGACCTGAGGGTGTGGGGGCCGGTGGACGACCGGTGGGTCGCGGTCTCCCTCAACCAGTGCGACGGCGACGCGCCGATGATCCTGGTCGCGGTGGTCGCCGACCGGCCGATCGTCGAGCTCGACGACCAGGACGGCTGAGCGGCCCGGGAATGAGAAGCTCCGCTCCCGCGTTGTGCACGGGAGCGGAGGGTGGCTCCGCACCCGAGCGGTACGTACGAGGACACGGAGAGAAGAAGAGACATGCGCGTCGAGATCTGGAGCGACATAGCCTGCCCCTGGTGCTACATCGGGAAGGCCCGCTTCGAGAAGGGCCTGGCGGGATTCGCCCACCGCGACCAGGTCGAGGTCGTGCACCGGTCCTTCGAGCTCGACCCCGGCCGTGCCAAGGGCGACACCGCGCAGGTCATCGACATGCTGGCGCAGAAGTACGGGCGCACCCGCGAAGAGGCGCGGTCCATGGAGGCGAACGTCGCGGCCAACGCGCAGGCCGAGGGGCTCGGCTACCTCACCGAGGGCCGTGACCACGGCAACACCTTCGACATCCACCGGCTGCTCCACCTGGCCAAGGCCCGCGGCCGCCAGGACGAGCTGCTGAGCCTCGCCTACCGGGCGAACTTCGCCGAGGAGAGGTCCGTCTACGACAGCGGCGTGCTGGTCGAGCTGGCCGTCGAGGCCGGGCTCGACGCCGACGAGGCGCGCGCCGTTCTCGCCGACCCGGAGGCGTACGCGGCCGAGGTGCGGGCCGACGAGCGGGAGGCGTCCGAGCTGGGCGCCAACGCGGTGCCGTTCTTCGTGCTCGACCGGCGTTACGGCATCTCCGGCGGCCAGCCCGCCGAGGTCTTCGCGCAGGCGCTGGAGCAGGCGTGGAAGGACCGCCCGCTCACCGCGATCGGCGGCGACGCGGCGGCGTGCGACGCCGACGGCGCCTGCGAGGTCCCGCAGGCCGGCGGCAACGCCTGAGGTTCGTCCCCGGCGCCATGCGCAAACGGTGCTGTCCCGGCGCCATGCACAGGCAGTGCTGTACCGGCACCACGCATAAGCGCTGCTCGGGTGTTCCCCTCGGCTTCTCGTGATTGACCGGGAGGTGAGGGGGCCCCAGGCTGGGCGCATGGAGACTACTTCGCTCAGCAGTGCGGTGGACGCCGAGTTCGCACCGGGGACGACCTACCTCAACACCTCCACCTGCGGGCTGCTGCCCCGGCGGACCGTGGCGGCCGTGCGGGCGCTCGCCGAGGCGATCGGCTCGGGCAGCCGGGCCGATTCCGGCGACTTCGAGGCGGTGGAGGCGGCCCGGTCCGGCTTCGCCCGGCTCTCCGGGGTCGACGCCGACCGGGTCGCCGTCGGCAGCTCGGTCGCCGTGCATGTCGGGCTGGTCGCCGCCGCACTGCCGCCGGGGGCCGAAGTCCTGGCACCGGAGGGCGAGTTCAGCTCCGTCGTCAGTCCCTTCGCGGTCCGCGGCGACCTCAGGATGCGGTACGCCCCGCTGGACCGGCTGGCCGACGCGGTGGGGCCGGACACCGCGCTCGTCGCCCTGTCCTCCGTGCAGTCGTCCAACGGGCGGATCGCCGACCTGAAGGCGGTGCGGGCGGCGGCCGGTGCCCACGGTGCCCGGACGCTGCTCGACACCACCCAGTCGGCCGGCTGGCTGCCGCTGGACGCCGGGGAGTACGACTACACCGTCACCGGCGGCTTCAAGTTCCTGCTCTGCCCGCGCGGTGCGTCGTTCCTCACCGTCACCGAGGAGGCGCAGCGGACCCTGCCGCCGCTCTTCGCCGGCATGTACGCCGCCGCCGACCCCTGGAACAGCACCTACGGCCCGGTCGGGCAGCTCTCCGGGACCGCGCGCCGCTACGACGAACCGCCCGCCTTCCTCTCGTACCACGGCGCCGAACAGTCCCTCGCGCTGCTGAACGAGGTCGGTGTGGACGCCGTCCACACCCACGCCACCGGGCTCGCCGCCCGCATGCGGGCCGGGCTGGCCGGGCTCGGGCACGAGGCGGTGCCGGGGGAGTCGGCGATCGTGGCCGTGCCCGGACTGGGCGAGCGGGAACCGGAGCTCGCGCGGGCCGGCATCGTGGTCTCGAACCGGGCGGGAAGTCTGCGCGCCGCCTTCCACCTGTACAACACGCAGGCCGATGTGGACCGGGCCCTGGACGTGCTCGCCGGCTGACGCCGCCCGCCGGAGTGGATCAGCCGGGGGAGCCGGGGCAGTCCCCGGCTTCCCCGGCCTCCCGGCAGAGGTTCGCCTCGACCTTGGCAAGCAGCCGGGTCAGCTCCTCGCGTTCGGCGGGTCCGAGGCCGGCGAGGGTGTGGTCCTCCAGGTCCGTCCAGGCCCGCTGGACGTCGGAGTGCAGCGCACAGCTGTCGTCGGTGGCCTCGACCAGGACGGCCCGCCGGTCGTCCGGGTCGGGGCGGCGGCGCACGTGCCCGGTCTGTTCGAGGCGCTGGAGCATCTTGGTGACGGTGGAGGGGTCGAGGTCGACGGCCTTGATCAGCTCGGCCTGGCGCACCGCACCGGCATCCCACAGGCACATCATCAGGAACTCCTGGCCCGGGTAGAGCCCGAGCCCCTTGAGTAGCCTGCCCGCGGCGATCCGGTGCAGCCGGGCGACCCGGGCCAGCGCATGGCTGACGGGGCCGCCGAGGGCCGCGCTCGGCAGGTCCGGACAGGCGGGGTCTGCGGGTCCGGCGGGTTCGGCCTTCATGGGGTGACTCCTCGGGGCGACGCTCCGGACCCGGCTCCGATGCCGGGCTCCGGCGGCTTTCCACCCACTTTACATTGGCCGGCCAAGTAATGGGTTACAGTGGCGTCGGCGCAGATAATTGGCCGACCACATAAATAGTCCGGGAGTCCCCATGACCACCGCATTCGACCCCATCGCCCTGTCCGGCACCCGGCTCGCCAACCGCATCGCGATGGCTCCGATGACCCGCAGCCGCGCCGGTGAGGGCGGCACCGCCACGGATCTCGTCGCCGAGTACTACGCCCAGCGCGCCTCGGCGGGCCTCATCATCACGGAGGGCGTCCAGCCGTCGGTGGTGGGCCAGGGCTACCCCTCCACCCCCGGGCTGCACAGCGCGGAGCAGGTCGCCTCCTGGCGCAAGGTCACCGACGCGGTGCACGCGGCGGGCGGCCGGATCTTCGCCCAGCTGATGCACGCGGGCCGGATCGGCCACCCGGACCTGCTGCCGGACGGGCTGACCCCGGTCAGCGCGTCAGCGGTCAGGCCCGCCGGCCAGCTCTTCACCGGCACGGGCATGGCGGACTTCACCACCCCGCGCGAACTGACCGGCGACGAGGTCCGGCAGACCGTCGCCGACTTCGCGGCGGCCGCCCGCAACGCGATCGACGCCGGCTTCGACGGGGTCGAGCTGCACGGCGCCAACGGCTACCTCATCCACCAGTTCCTCGCCCCCAACACCAACCTGCGCGACGACGAGTGGGGCGGCTCGGACGAGGCCCGCATCCGGTTCGCCGTCGAGGTGGTCAAGGCCGTCGCCGCCGAGATCGGCGCGGTGCGGACCGGGCTGCGGATCTCGCCGGGAAACCCGTACAACGACATCGACGAGCCCGCACCGGACGCCGTCTACACCGCGCTGGTACGGGAGATAGAGCCGCTCGGCCTCGCCTACCTGCACGTCCTGGAGGCGGTGCAGATCCGCGAACTGACCCTCGCGCTGCGCAAGCAGTTCTCCGGCACCTTCGTCCTCAGCGCGCTGACGGACGGGCCGACCGGACCGGACGACCACTCGTTGGTCGACGACGGGCTCGCCGACATCATCGCGTACGGCGCCCTGTTCATCGCCAACCCGGACCTGCCGGCCCGGCTGAAGGCCGGCGGCCCGTTCAACACCCCGGACCCGTCGACGTTCTTCGGCGGGGGCGCGAAGGGGTACGTCGACTACCCGGCGCTGGACGACGTCCAGGTCCAGGCCGTTCAGGAACAGGGTGGTGGCGTCGGCTGAGGTGAGGTCGACGGCCGTCGAAGCGGGAACGAGCCGTCGAATCGGGAACGAGGGGGAAGCTGCCGGGGCGCGAACTCGGGGGCCTTTTTTGGGGGCTCATCCGGTGCTTCACCCAGCGGGCGAGTTCCTCGTCCATCGCCCGGACGAGTCCCCGGGCGGCCAGCTTGTCCAGGATCTGCTGATGCTTCACGGCACCGATTCCCGCAACATCCCGGACCGGGCCGCCCGCGGGGCCCGCCGCTCCTGGACTATTCCCGGCCGGACTCGTCCAGCGGGGCGCTGCGCCACTTCCACGAGGTGACGCGCGGGTGGCCGGGCAGCTCGCCGCGGCCGGTCGCCCAGAGCAGTACGGCCCACCGGTCGGCGTCCTTCGGGGCGTCCGGGAACAGCCGGGCCAGCGCCCGGTCGCAGATGCCGGCGGGCGGGGTCCAGCCGCCCCCCAGGCCCGCGGTGATGTCGTGCGCGTGCAGCAGGGTCTCCACGACCCCCATCGCGGCGAAGCCCTCCGGGTCGGACACCCCGTAGGAGTGGTACGCGCGGAGTCCGGGCGGGGCCGTCCGCACCATCGATTCGAGCAGCGCGCCGCATGCCTCCAACGTCCGCAAGAGCCCCGCGGTTCCGGCCGACCGGTCCGCGAAGACCGCGTTCTTCGGACCGCCCTCACGGTCGGCGCTCCAGCGGTACGGGACGTAAGCGTCCAGTGGCGGCTGCCGCAGGCCCAGCTGGGCCGCATAGGAGAACAGGTCGTCGCTCAGATGCTCGGCGGTCTCCCAGCAGGTCCACTCCAGCGTCCCCGCCGGGGCGTGCCAGTCGTCCCCCGGGTACTCCCGGAGCGCGGCGATCGCGAGACGTACCGCGGTGGTCACGTCGTCCGCCGTGACCGGCAGCCGGGCCCCGGTCAGGGCCGCCCGCTCCGCCGCACCGCACTCGACGCAGAACTCGTTGCCCTCGGGGTCGCCGAGCGTCGCCCAGCCCCGCCCGTTCGGTTTGCGGTGGTCGGCGACGAGGGTGGCGCCCAGGCCGAGCAGCCGCTCGACCTCCTCGTCCCTGGTCCGGTCCTGAGGCTGGATGTCCAGGTGGACGCGGTTCTTGCCGTTCCTGGGCTCCGGCACCCGGATGAAGAGCAGCGCGGCACCGGGGGATTCGAGGAGCACCTCGGGATCACCGGGGGCGTCCTGGCCGGAGACCGGGGCGTCGAGCACCCCGGACCAGAAGCGGGCGAGTCCGTAGGGGTCGGAGCAGTCGATGGTGATGTGCCGTACGAGTGAGGTCATGGGCCTTACCTTCGCCGTCGGCCTCCGTTCCGGTCCAGCGATTTCGGGGCCGGCGGGGCGGAGCGACGAATACCGCTCCGCTCCGCCGGCGGGTCACCTCAGCGCACCGGGGTGAAGTCCCTCGCCCCGATGAACTCCGGGCGCCGCGCCGGTGCCGCGAACGGCTCCTCGGCGGCGTTGTCCACGCTGTTGAAGACGATGAAGACGTTGCTGCGCGGGTACGGGGTGATGTTGTCGCCCGAGCCGTGCATGCAGTTGCAGTCGAACCAGGTCGCCGAACCCGCCTTGCCCGTGAAGAGCTTGATGCCGTGCCGGTCGGCCATCTTCGTCAGGGCCTCGTCGGACGGGGTTCCGGCGTCCTGCATCTTCAGGGACTTCTTGTAGTTGTCCCTGGGCGTCTCGCCCGCGCAGCCGAGGAACGACTTGTGCGAACCGGGCATGATCATCAGCCCGCCGTTGGTGTCGTGGTTCTCGGTCAGTGCGATCGACACGGACACCGCCCGCATGTTCGGCAGCCCGTCCTCGGCGTGCCAGGTCTCGAAGTCCGAGTGCCAGTAGAACCCCGAGGCGCCGAAGCCCGGCTTGACGTTGATCCGGGACTGGTGGACGTACACGTCCGAGCCGAGGATCTGCCGGGCCCGGCCCACCACCCGTTCGTCGGCGACCAGCCGGGCGAAGACCTCGCTGATCCGGTGGACCTCGAAGACCGACCGCACCTTCTGCGACTTCGGCTCTATGATCGAGCGCTCGTCGGCCCGCACCGCCGGATCGGCGATCAGCCGGTCCAGTTCGGAGTGGTAGACGGCGACCTCGTCGGGGGTGATGAGCTGGTCGACGGTGAGGAAGCCGTCGCGCTCGAAGCCCTGGAGGTCCCGCACCGCCACCGGGCCGGGGGCACCGGGCGGCGACCAGATCACCGGGTCCTGGCGAGGGGTGGTCATCTCGGCTGTGCCGCGCGTGGGGTACAGATCGGTGCGTACATCGGTGGTCATGGTTCAGCCCTCCTCGGTCAGCAGCGGGTAGACGCCGCTCTCGTCGTGTTCCTCCCGCCCGGTGACCGGCGGGTTGAAGACACAGACGCAGCGGAAGTCGGTCTTCGGGCGCATGGTGTGCCGCTCGTGACCGTCCAGCAGGTACATCGTGCCCGGGGTGATCCAGTACTTCTCGCCGGTCTCGTCGTCCGTGAGCTCGGCCTCGCCCTCGACGCACAGGACGGCCTCGATGTGGTTCGCGTACCACATCGACGTCTCGGTGCCCGCGTACATCGTGGTCTCGTGGAGCGAGAAGCCCACCTTCTCCCGGGCGAGCACGATGCGCTTGCTCTCCCAGGTGCCGGAAGCGGCCTTCACATGCCGGTCGGTGTTCTCGATGTCACTGAACGATCGGACGATCACGGTGGGTCGGTGCCTTTCTCTCTGCGGTGTCCTCCGCCGTGGTGTGCTCCACCGCGGCGACTTCCGCTGTGCGGTTTCTCGTCGGGGCCCGCTTCGGCGGCGGGCCGGGGTGGCTCAGGCGGTGTCGCGGACCGCGCGGGCCAGCGTGCGCAGGCCCTCGTCCAGCTCGTCGGGGGTGGCGATCAGCGGCGGCAGTAGCTTCACGACCTCGCTGCGCGGGCCGGAGGTCTCCACCAACAGCCCCAGTTCGAAGGCGCGGGCGCAGATCGCGGCGGCGCGTGCCTCGTCCGTGAACTCCACTCCCCAGACCAGGCCCCGGCCCCGGTACCGCGCGCCGAGAGCGGTGTGCTCGTCGCAGATCGAGAGCAGCGCCTGCTCTACCTGCTCGCCCCGGGCCAGGGTCTGCTTCTCCATCTGGCCGTCCGCCCAGTAGGCGTCCAGCGCGGCGGCGGCCGTGACGAACGCCGGGTTGTTGCCGCGGAAGGTGCCGTTGTGCTCGCCCGGCCCCCAGATGTCCAGCTCCGGGTTGAACAGGCAGAGGGACATGGGCAGTCCGTAGCCGCTGATGGACTTCGACAGGGTCACGATGTCGGGGACGATGCCGGCCTCCTCGAACGAGAAGAACGACCCGGTGCGTCCGCAGCCCATCTGGATGTCGTCGACGATCAGGAGCATGTCGCGGCGGTGGCACAGATCGGCCAGCGCCCGCAGCCACTCGGGGCGCGCCACGTTGATGCCGCCCTCGCCCTGGACGGTCTCGACGATCACGGCGGCGGGCTTGTTGAGCCCGGAGCCCTGGTCCTCCAGGAGCCGTTCGAACCAGAGGAAGTCGGGCACCTGGCCGTCGAGGTAGTTGTCGAACGGCATCGGGGTGCCGTGCACGAGCGGGATGCCGGCGCCGGCCCGCTTGAAGGCGTTGCCGGTGACGGCGAGCGAGCCGAGCGACATGCCGTGGAAGGCGTTGGTGAACGACACGATGGACTCGCGCCCCTTCACCTTGCGGGCCAGCTTCAGCGCCGCCTCGACCGCGTTGGTGCCGGTCGGGCCGGGGAACATCACCTTGTACGGGAGATCGCGCGGGCGCAGCACGTTGTTCTGGAAGGACTCCAGGAAGGTGCGCTTGGCCGTGGTGGCCATGTCCAGGCCGTGGGTGATGCCGTCGCGTTCGATGTAGTCGATCAGCGCGCGTTTCAGCACCGGGTTGTTGTGGCCGTAGTTGAGCGACCCCGCACCGGCGAAGAAGTCGAGGTAGCTGTGGCCGTCCTCGTCGGTCAGCCGGGCGCCCTGCGCACGGTCGAACACGGCGGGCCAGCCGCGGCAGTAGCTCCGTACCTCCGACTCCAGGGTCTCGAAGACGCTCAGCGCGGGCGGGGTGATGGTCACAGGGGATCTCCTGCTCAAGAGGGGGGTGGGCGGCGGTGCGGGCGTGCTCGGGCGTGGCGGCGCCCCGTCGGTCCGGGCCGGGACGTACGGGTGTGGCGGTGGCCGGGCGGGCTCAGGCGTGGAACGGGCCGATGCGGTACAGGACTTCGGACAGGTGGTCGCCCTCGGGGAACAGCCCGCCGTCGAAGAGCACCTCGCGGTCCAGGGCCACGTCGTGGCGCTGCGCGTAGGAGGTGAACAGCCGGTCCGACGCGGTGTTGTCCGGGGTGATGGTCGTCTCGACCGAGGCCAGGCCCTGTGCGGCGGCGACCCGGGAGGTCAGTGCGTCCAGCAGCTTTCCGGCGAGCCCCGCCCCGCGGTGGGCGTGGTCGACGGCCACCTGCCAGACGACGAGCGTCCCGGGACGGTCCGGCCGTACGTACCCCGTCACGAAGGCGACGGGCTCACCGGTCTCGCCCCGGGCGACCACGGAGGTCGCCGCGAAGTCACGGCACCACAGCAGGTAGCTGTACGAGGAGTTGAGGTCCAGGACCTCGGAGTCGCGGGCGATGCGCCAGATCGCGGCCCCGTCCTCCACTCGTGGGGTGTCGATGGTGATGAATTCGTTTTGGGCACTTGCAAAATCTGCTGGTGCGGCGGTCATGCAAATTGAATTTACCCAGCAAATTTCCAAATTGCATCGAGGAGAAGGGTTGGGCGGGATGGTCTTCTGTGTTATCACGCGGGCGCGTGCCCCGGCGCGATCGGACCGCGATTTCTTACGTTTTGGTGGCTATTTATCCGGCATAACGGTCGTGATGTGGAGTCGGTCACATGGTTGTAACTCTCGGGCGACGCAACGGAATTGTGTGGTTCGGGTCCGCGCGGAGACTCTGGGAACTCGGGTGTTTAGGGTTCGGGAAACCGGGCAGAAGAATGCGGGGAGCTGCTCTGAATAAAGCAGCTCCCCGCATTCGGAAGATATTGGCGCCCGGCCCGGATTTATTCGCTCGGCCAGGTTTCCGAAACGGCCTTGCGGGCAGCTTCGAAGTCGACCTGCCGGCCCGTATCGGCCAGCGCCGCCCCCAGAGCCGCGAGCGAGGACCGCACCGCGCCCCGCGTCGCATCCACACCGTAGTGATTGACCCGGATCATCTCCTTGGACAGCGCACCCCCGCCCGCGATCAGCGGCAGCGAGGGGTCGGCCGCGAGCGCCCGCGCGACCAGCTCGGCGGCGTCGACCCCCTCCGGGGCGCGCAGCGTCGTCGCGACCGGCGCCGCCTCCGCGGCCTCGTGGACGTACGGCGAGAGGCCGCCGCCGAGCGCCACCGCACCGGCCCGCGTCGCCGCGGCGGCCGCGGCGTGACGTGCCATCAGCGCGTCCAGTCCCTCGGTCTCGATCCGCTCCACACAGGCCTCCAGCGCCAGCATCTCCAGCTGGGCCGGCGCGTGCAGCAGGGCCTTGCGGCCGCCGTCGATCCAGCGCTCCTTCCAGTCCAGCAGCGAGAGGTAGGAACGGCGCGGAGCCTCGGGGTTGGCGGCGATCCGCTCCCAGGCGCGCTCGCTCACCGACACCGCGGACACCCCGGCCGGGCCGCCCATCGCCTTCTGCGCGCCGATCACACAGAGGTCGACGCCCCACGCGTCCGGCAGCAGCGGCTCGGCACCCACCGAGGCGACGGCGTCCAGCATGAACAGCGCCCCGTGCGAACGGACCACCTCGCCGATCTCGGCGACCGGATTGGTGTTGCCGGTCGCCGCCTCCGCGTGGACCAGGGAGACGAAGTCGATCTCCGGGTGCTCGGCCAGCGCCCGCGCGACCTGGTCGGCGGTGACCGCGGTGTGGAACGGAACGGCGAGATCGACGACATGGGCACCGCAGTCCCGCAGCCAGTTGCCGAAGGTCTGCCCGTACGGACCGGTGACGACGTTCAGCGCGGTCGAGCCGGGCCGGGCGCCGCCCCGGATGCAGCCTTCGAGGGGGAGCAGTGCCTCGCCCTGCATGATGACGACGTCCTGCTCGGTGGCGAGGAGGCCGGCCACCCGCTTCTCGATGGCCGCGAAGTGCGCGGCGGTGAGCGGGGCGAGGTCGAGGAAGGGGTGCGTCACGGTGGTGCTCTCTTCGGGTCGGATCGGGTCGGTGCGCGGTGTCGCGTACGGGCGGTGCTTCCGTCGAAGCGTACCCAGGGCCGTGAGGGGAGCCGGGGCCCGTACGCCGCCTCGTACAGTGCTGCCCATGAGTGATCACAAGGCATCGCAGGTGCTGCACGTGAAGGGACGGGTGCTCGTCGGTCCCGACGACGTCCGGGACGAGCTCTGGGTGGTCGACGGGCGGATCTCGTACGGGAGGCCGGCCGGCGCGGACGGGGCGGTGACCGTCACCGGCTGGGTGCTGCCGGGTCTGGTGGACGCCCACTGCCACGTCGGGCTCGACCACCACGGCGCCGTGGATGCGGCGACCAGTGAGAAGCAGGCCCTCGCCGACCGGGAGGCGGGTGCGCTGCTGCTGCGGGACGCGGGGTCGCCGGCCGACACCCGGTGGATCGACGACCGCGAGGACCTGCCGAAGATCATCCGGGCCGGCCGGCACATCGCCAGGCCCCGCAGGTACACCCGCAACTACGCCCATGAGATCGAGCCGGACGAGCTGGTCGCGTACGTCGCGCAGGAGGCGCGCCGCGGTGACGGCTGGGTGAAGCTGGTCGGCGACTGGATCGACCGGGAGGTCGGCGATCTGACCGCCTGCTGGCCGCGCGAGGCGGTCGAAGCGGCCATCGCCGAGGCGCACCGGCTCGGCGCCCGGGTCACCGCGCACTGCTTCGCCGAGGACTCGCTGCGCGATCTCGTGGAGGCCGGGATCGACTGCGTCGAGCACGCCACCGGGCTCACCGAGGACACCATTCCGCTCTTCGCCGAGCGAGGGGTCGCGATCGTCCCCACCCTGGTCAACATCGCCACGTTCCCCTCGCTCGCGGCGGGCGGCGACGCCAAGTTCCCCCGCTGGTCGGCACATATGCGGCGGCTGCACGAGCGGCGCTACGACACGGTCCGCTCGGCGTACGACGCCGGGGTGCCGGTCTTCGTCGGCACCGACGCGGGCGGGGTGCTCGCCCACGGGCTGGTGGCGGACGAGGTCGCCGAACTGGTGAAGGCGGGCATCCCGGCCCTGGACGCGCTGTCCGCGACGACCTGGGGCGCGCGGCAGTGGCTGGGGCGGCCGGTTCTGGAGGAGGGCGCCCCGGCGGACCTGGTGGTGTACGACGAGGACCCGCGGGCGGACGTACGGGTGCTCGCGGCACCTCGGCGGGTGGTCCTGAACGGGCGGGTGATCGGCTGAGTCCGGCGGCCCGTGACCGGGGTGCGCCGTGTTGACGGGCAGTTACCGAACCCCTGCCCCGTCGTTGAGACACTTTCGCGCGCACCCCGGCGCAGTCGGCTGCGGCGCGGTGAGCGCTCAGCGGATCGGGTGATCCGGAGGAACGAACGTACCGAGATATTCGAATACAGGCACGGAAACCCCCCTTTGGGGTGAACTCACGTCAGGTGTCCGCCAGTTCACCCTCCGTGCGTAAAGCTTTCGGGGTCGAGGCCACCGGAGCTCTCGATGTCCCCCATTGGACGGCACCGGTGGCTCCATGTCTCTTGTGGGGGTTCCACCACTTTGAACAGCAACACCTTCCGCCTGGCCGCCCTGGCGGTCGCTGCCGCTCCCGTCGCGCTGCTGGTCGCCGCCCCGGCGCAGGCCGCCACCGCGACCACCACGACCACGGGTGGCGGCAGGGCGAGCGCGGTCGTGCTCCGTACCGCACTCGACGTCTCGCTCCTGAACAAGACGGTCGACGTGCCGCTCAGGGCCACGCTCAACGAGGTGCACGCACCCGCCGACGCCAAGGAGACCGCGCTCAGCGTGCGGCTCGACGGTGTGGACGGCGGCCGGCCGGTCAGTGTGCTCGCCGCCGATGTGGCGACCGCGAAGGCGACCGCCGACAAGCACCGGGCCGAGGGCTACAGCAATGTGGCCAAGGCCCGGGTCCATGTGCCCGGACTGCCGGTGCTCTCGCTGATCGAGGTGGAGAAGGTCACGTCCAAGGCGGTCTGCGAGGTGGGCCGGAAGCCGGTCGCCGAGTCGAACGTGCTGGGGCACGTATCGGTCCTCGGCAAGCGCATCGACCTCACCGCGGGCGGCACCACGCAGGTCAAGGTCCCGGCCGTCGGTGAGGTGACCCTGGACCTCTCGAAGACGCACACCACCTCGCGCACCGCCGCGGCGACCGCGTTGCAGCTGAAGGTCTCCGTCAACCCGCTCAAGCTGAACGTCGCCGATGTACGCGGAGAGATCACGCTCGCCGAGGCGACCTGCGAGACGCCGAAGTCGACCGGGCCGGGCAACGGCGACAACGGCGGTACGAGCAACGGCGGTACGAGCAATGGAGGCACGAGCAATGGAGGCTCCAGCGACGGCGGATCCAGCAATGGCGGTTCGAGCAATGGTGGTTCGAGCGGCGGTGGGTCCACCGATGGTGGTTCGAGCGATGGCGGTTCGACCAGCGGTGGGTCCGGTGACGGCGGCAACGGCGGAAGCGGTGGCAACAGCGACGGCGGGGTGAAGCCCCAGACCGGCACCGGCAACGAACCGGCCGTCGACTCGAACCTCGCGGAGACGGGCAGCAGCTCCGCCACCCCGTACATCGCGGGTGGCGCGGCCGTACTGCTGGCGGCGGGCGCCGGGGCCGTGGTCGTGGCCAGGCGGCGCGCCCAGGGCTGATCCCTCCGGGAGACCTGAGGGGGGCAGTAGGGGAGCGGGAGCGGGGAGTGGCGTACGTGTGACGGTGCGCCGCTCCCCGCGGCCGCGCGACGGAGCGTGGGCAGCGGCAGGCCGTCAGCACGCGACCCCACCAGCAGCGGAGGCCGTCAACGTACGACCCCCACCAGCAGCCGCAGGCCGTCAGCGCACGGCCGCGCCCAGCGTCTGCAGCGCCTGGTCGAACGCCTGGAGGAAGCGGTTGGTCGTGGCGCGGTCGCGCACGGCCAGCCGCAGCCACTCCGGACCGAGCCCGGGAAACGTATCTCCTCGCCGCGCCGCGAACCCCAGCATCCGCAACCGTTCCCGTACCTCCGCGGCCTGTTCCAGCCGGACCAGGACGAACGGCGCCTCGGCCGGCTCCGCCACCCGCACCTCGGTGAACTCCCGGAGCCCCGCCACCAGATGGGCCCGGTCCACCGCGATCCGCTCCGCGGCGGCGGCCGCCTCGGCCAGCGCCCGCGGCTCCATGCACGCCTCGGCGGCGGTCAGCGCCGGGGCCGACACCGGCCACAGCGGCTGGGTCTCCTCCAGCGCGCGGACGGTCCCCGGATCGGCCAGCACATAGCCGATCCGCAGCCCCGCGAGCCCCCAGGTCTTGGTGAGGCTCCGCAGCACGACGAGCCCGGGGACGTCCGTACGCCCGCACAGGGTCTCGCGCTCGCCCGGCACCGCGTCCATGAACGCCTCGTCGACCACCAGCGTCCGGCCGGGACGGGCCAGCCGCTCCACCAGCGCCGCCGGATGCAGCACCGACGTGGGGTTGGTCGGATTGCCGACCACCACCAGATCCGCGTCCTCGGGCACCGCCGACGGGTCAAGCCGGAATCCGTCCTCGGCCCGCAGCAGCACCCTCCCCACCTCGTGCCCGGCCGCGCGCAGCGCCGCCTCCGGCTCGGTGAACTGCGGATGGACCACGACCGGGCGACGGACCGGCAGCGCCCGCGCGATCAGCACGAACGCCTCCGCCGCACCCGCCGTCAGCAGCACCCGCTCCACCGGCAGCCCGTGCCGGTCCGCGACCGCTGCCCGGGCGGGCCGGCCGTCCGGGTAGGCGGCGAGCGAGCCCAGCGACCCGGCTATCCGCTCCCTCAGCCAGGCCGGGGGAGTACCGGCCCGTACGTTGACGGCGAGATCGGTCAGATCCCGGTCCCGTCCCCGTACTTCCGCGTCACCGTGGTGCCGCAGATCGTGCGCGCCCGCGCCTGTCGCGTCGGGATTTTCAGTGGGAGTGTGCATGACCGCCGTGGGGGGATGGTGGTGATGGCCGTCGTCGTGGGTACGGGAGGCCGGCTGCCGCGGCCGTCCCGGTCGATCCTCTGAGTACGGCAGAACGACTATGCGCCCGGCACCGGGCTTCACGCAACGGTCGGGACGGGGAGGTGCGTCCGCTGTCGCGGGCGTCACGGACGGCCGTCAGGGCGGACCGCGGCGCGCCACCGCACAGGTCACCATCGGCGCCCGCCCCGTCGGGGCCGACTTCCGCTTGGGCACCAGCAGCTCACCGCCCGCCGCGAGCGCGGCGGCCTCCGCGACCGACGGCGCTCCGAGCGCGGCGAGCGGCGCGCCGGACGGATTGGGCACCTCGATCCGGGCCAACTCCCCGGCCGGGTACGTCCGCAGCGGTACGCCGAGCGCCTCGGCGGCGGCGACGATGCCCGGTTCGTCCGCCTTGGCGTCCACGGTCACCAGCTCCGCGATGCCCACCGGCGAGAGCCCGGCCGCGCGCAGGGTGTCCCGGACCAGCCCGAGGATCTCCTCGACCGGCGCGCCCCTGGACGCGCCGATTCCGACGGAGAGCGACGCGCCGAGCCCGTCGGCGGGCGGCGCGGCGGGCGCGTCGGCTTCGGACATGGAGCGGCCTTTCACGAGGAGTGGGGGAGCGGGGAGGCGCTGAGATGCGCGCACCGGGGTCGATCGGCTAGCAAGAGCGCATGGCGGTGTTCGTCGCGCTCGGCGCGTTCCTGATGACCCTGGCAGGCGGCTGGGTCGCCCAGCGCGTCACCGACCGCCGCCACCTGGTGCTCGGCTTCGCCGGCGGGCTGATGCTCGGTGTGGTCGGCCTGGACCTGCTGCCGGAGGCGATCGACGCCGCGGGCGAGGCCGTCTTCGGCGTCCCGGCAGCCCTGCTGCTGTTCGTCGGCGGCTTCCTCGTCGCCCACCTGGTGGAGCGGCTGCTCGCGGTGCGCCAGGCGGCACACGGCGCGGGCGAGGAGCGGGTGCCGCAGGTCGGGCTCACGGCGGCGGCGGCGATGGTCGGCCACAGCCTGATGGACGGCGTCGCCCTCGGCGCGGCCTTCCAGGTGGGCGCGGGCATGGGAGCCGCCGTCGCGCTCGCCGTCATCACGCACGACTTCGCCGACGGCTTCAACACGTACACGATCACCAGCCTGTACGGGAACGCCCGCCGCAAGGCCCTGGTCATGCTGTTCGCGGACGCGCTGGCGCCGATCGTGGGCGCCGCGACGACGCTCCTGTTCACCCTTCCGGCGGAACTCCTCGGCTGCTATCTCGGCTTCTTCGGCGGCGCGCTGCTCTACCTGGCCGCCGCCGAGATCCTCCCCGAGGCACACCACGAACACCCGGCCCGCTCCACGCTGCTGTGCACCGTGGCCGGGGTGGGCTTCATCTGGCTCGTGGTGGGCATCGCGGACTGAGCAACGCACCGCCCCCGGGCGCCTCACCGCTTCCGGCACCGGTTCCCGCTCCGGCTCATTCCCCGCACCGCTCGACGAACCGGCGGGCCATGCCGGGCGCCGCCGCCCAGTGGGTATGCAGATAGCTGGCGTGCACGCCCCGCTGTACGTACCCCTCGACCCGCCGCTCCGGCTGGTGCATGCCCCACGCCGGATCGGCGCCGGCGCCCGGCTCCAGCACGGTGCGGTGGAACTCGTGGCCGCGCACCCGGGTGCCGGGGGCCGCCAGCACGCTGTCGGAGACCGCCACGGCCTCCCGGTAGCCGAGCGTCAGCCGCTTCGACATCCGGGCCTCCGCGTCGAGGACCCCGCACATCGGCAGCCCGTCGAGCGAACGCGCCAGATACAGCAGCCCGGCACACTCGGCGGACACCGGGGCCCCGGACTCCGCCAGCCCGGCGACGGCCTTGCGCAGCGCCGCGTTGGCGGACAGCTCACCCGCGTACACCTCCGGGAACCCCCCGCCGACGACCAGCCCCCGGGTACCCTCGGGCAGCGCCTCGTCCCGCAGCGGGTCGAACGGCACGACCTCGGCCCCGGCCGCGGTGAGCAGCTCGGTGTGCTCGGCGTACGAGAAGGTGAACGCGGCACCGGAGGCCACCGCGACGACCGGGGCCCCGGCGGGGGCGGACAGCGGCACGGGCCCGCCGCAGCCGCCGATCGCCTCCGCCGCGTCCCACACCTCGCCCGGCAGCGGCGGCGCGGAACGGGCCAGCGCCATCAGCGCCTCCAGATCGCACCCCGCCACCACCTGCTCCCGCATCGCCGCGACCGCGCCCACCGCGTCACCCCGCCGCTCGGCGACCGGCACCAGACCCAGATGGCGCGACGGCACGGCCACCTGCTCGGCCCGGTGCAGCACCCCCAGCACCGGCAGACCGGACTCCTCCAGCGCGTCCCGCAGCAGCGCCTCGTGCCGCTGGGAGCCGACCTTGTTCAGGATCACCCCGCCGAGCCGCACCTGCGGATCCCACGAGGCGAAACCGTGCACCAGCGCGGCCACGGAACGCGACTGCGACGACGCGTCGACGACCAGCACCACGGGCGCCCGCAGCAACTTCGCCACCTGCGCGGTCGACGCCAGCTCGCCCTGGCCCGACGCACCGTCGTACAGCCCCATCACGCCCTCGACCACCGCGAGGTCGCAGCCGGCCGCCCCGTGCGCGAACAGCGGGGCGACCCGGTCGGGGCCGCACATGTACGCGTCGAGGTTGCGCCCCGGCCGGCCGGTGGCCAGCGTGTGGTAGCCGGGGTCGATGTAGTCGGGCCCGACCTTGTGCGGGGACACGGCGAGGCCCCGCCCCGCGAAGGCCGCCATCAGCCCCGTGGCGACGGTGGTCTTGCCGCTGCCCGACGAGGGCGCGGCGATCACCAGACGAGGAGTGTTCACTGCCAGTCCCTCACCATTCGATGCCCCGCTGGCCCTTCTGACCGGCGTCCATCGGGTGCTTGACCTTCGACATCTCGGTCACCAGATCGGCGGCGTCCAGCAGCTTCTGCGGCGCGTTGCGCCCGGTGATGACCACATGCTGCGCACCGGGGCGTTCGCGCAGCACCTCGATCACCTCGTCGGTGTCGATCCACCCCCAGTGCATCGGGTACGCGAACTCGTCGAGGACGTACAGCCGGTACGTCTCGGCCGCCAGGTCGCGCTTGACCTGCTCCCAGCCCTCGCGCGCCGCCTCCTCGTTGTCCATCTGGCCGTCGCGCTGCACCCACGACCAGCCCTCGCCCATCTTGTTCCAGACGACCGAGCCGCCCTCGCCGCTCGCCCCGAGGACCTTCAGCGCGTTCTCCTCGCCGACCTTCCACTTCGCCGACTTGACGAACTGGAAGACGCCGATCGGCCACCCCTGATTCCAGGCGCGCAGCGCGAGCCCGAAGGCCGCCGTCGACTTTCCCTTGCCGATGCCGGTGTGCACCATCAGCAGCGGGCGGTTGCGGCGCTGACGGGTCGTGAGCCCGTCGTCGGGCACGGTGGTCGGCTGTCCCTGCGGCATTACGCGGCCCTCCTGTTGGTTTCCTGAACGTCCTTGACGAGCCCGGCGATCGAGTCGGCCCGCAGCTCCTCCAGCGTGACGGCGCCGCCCCCGAGATCGTGGGCGAGGCTTCCCGCGAGGCCGAGCCGTACCGGCCCCGACTCGCAGTCCACGACGACCGACGCGACGCCCTGCGCCTCGTGCAGCCGCGCCGCCCGGGAGGCCAGCGCCACCGGATCGGGGCCGCCGGTCGCCCGCCCGTCGGTCACCACGACCAGCAGCGGCCGCCGCGACGGATCACGCAGCCGCTCCACCCGCAGCACCTCGTGGGCCTTGAGCAGTCCGGCCGCGAGCGGGGTGCGCCCTCCGGTCGGCAGCAGCTCCAGCCGTGCCGCCGCGGCGTCCACCGAGGACGTCGGCGGCAGCGCCACCTCGGCGTCCCTGCCCCGGAAGGTGATCAGCCCGACCTTGTCCCGGCGCTGGTACGCGTCCAGCAGCAGCGAGAGGACCGCGCCCTTGACCGCGGCCATCCGCTGCCGGGCGGCCATCGACCCGGAGGCGTCCACCACGAAGAGCACCAGATTCCCCTCGCGCCCCTCCCGCGTCGCCTGCCGAAGATCGTCCCGCCGGACCACAAGACCGCGCCCGGACCGGCCCCGCGACCGCTGGTGCGGAGCGGCGGCCTGCACGGTGGCCGCCAGATGCAGCTTGGTCAGGGCGCCCTGCGGACGCCGCGCGCCGGTCGTACGCCCGTGCTCGGTACGGGCCCGGGACCGCCGTCCCGCCGCGCCCTCGCCCAGCCCGGGGACGCTCAGCATCTTCGTGCGGAACGGCTCGGTGGCGCCCACCGGCTGCCGGTCACCGCCACCGGACGGCTGTCCCTGCCCTTGCTCCTGGCCCTGCTCGGGCACGGACGGCGCGGGCGCGTCGCCGGCCTCGCCCTCGGGCGCCGGCGGCGTGTCGGGGCCGTTGCCCTGCGGGGGACGGCCGCCGCCACCGGGGCCGTCCGGGTCCGGGTCGTCGTCCCCGCCGCTGTTCTGCTCCAGCGTGTCGTCGAGCTTGTCCTCGTCGAGCCCCGGCGCGTCGAACGGATTGCGCCGGCGCCGGTGGGGGAGCGCGAGCAGGGCAGCCTGGCGCACGTCCTCGGCGAGCACATCCGTACGGCCCGCCCAGGCGGCCAGCGCGGTGGCCGTCCGCGCCATCACGATGTCCGCGCGCATCCCGTCGACCTCGAAGGCCGCACAGGTGGCCGCGATCTGCCGCAACGCCGAGTCCCCGAGCCGCACTTCGGGCAGCAGGGCCCGCGCGGCGACGATCCTCGCCCGCAACGCGTCCTCCTCGCCGGCCCACCCGGCCGCGAAGCCCGCCGGGTCGTCGTCGTACGCGAGCCGCCGCCGCACCACCTCTACCCGCTGATCGGTCTCCCGGGACGCGGCGACCTCGACGGTCAGCCCGAACCGGTCGAGCAACTGCGGCCGCAGCTCACCCTCCTCGGGGTTCATCGTCCCGACGAGCAGGAAGCGGGCGGCATGCCGTACGGAGACGCCCTCGCGCTCCACGTACGAGGCACCCATGGCGGCCGCGTCCAGCAGCAGGTCCACGAGGTGGTCGTGGAGGAGGTTGACCTCGTCGACATAGAGAATCCCGCGATGCGCGTCGGCCAGCAGGCCCGGCTCGAAGGCCTTCACGCCCTCCGCGAGCGCCCGCTCGATGTCGAGCGCCCCGACCAGCCGGTCCTCGGACGCGCCGACCGGCAGCTCCACCATGCGGGCGTCCCGCGACACGCCGGTACCCGGCTCGTGGGGGCCGTCCGGACACGCCGGGTCGGGCGATTCGGGGGCGCAGGAGAAACGGCATCCGGAGACGACGTCCACCTCCGGCAGCAGCGCCGAGAGCGCGCGCACGGCGGTGCTCTTCGCGGTGCCCTTCTCACCCCGTACGAGGACGCCACCGATGTTCGGTGCGACGGAGTTGAGAAGCAGGGCGAGTTGCAGGTCCTGCTGCCCGACGACGGCGGTGAACGGGAAATGCGTGCTCACGGGGCGATCCCTCCTGCGAATGAATGTTCATGAAAAAGGCGGCCTCGGCCCGCGCCGTTCACCGGCGTCCCCCCGGTGCTACTGGTGCCCCCGGTGCTCCCGGGGCGATGAACGGGAGCCCCGACGGCGCGCCCGACTCGATGAGCCGCAGCAACGCGTCGGTGTCCGCGTGTTCCTCGACGAGATCGCCGAGGCGGTCGAGCTGCTCCTCGCGCAGCGCCGCGAAGCAGGTGTCCGGAGCGGGGACGAAACGCCGGCCGGCGCCCCGTGCGACCTCGGTCAGGAAGCGGCGGCGGAATTCGTCGCTCTCCAGCGAGCCGTGCCAGTGGGTGCCCCACACGGCGCCGGCCCGGCAGCCGTCCAGGAACGGTTCGCCACCGAGCACGTCCGCCACGCCGTGGTGGATCTCGTACCCCTCGACCGGCGCGCCGAGCGCCCGGCCGACCGGCCGGGCCAGGGTCTTCTCCCGGTCGAAGCGGATGTGTACGGGCAGCAGCCCCAGGCCGTCGACGTGACCGGCCCGGGACTCGACCTCGTCCTCGATGTGCTCGCCGAGGATCTGGAAGCCGCCGCAGATGCCGAGGACCGGCCGGCCCTCGGCCGCCCGCCGCACCAGGGCGTCGGCGAGGCCGCGCTCGCGCAGCCAGGCCAGCGCCTTCACGGTGCCCCGGGTGCCCGGCACCACGACCAGGTCGGCGTCGGACAGCTCCTCGGCGCGGTCCACGAACCTGACGACGACACCGGGCTCGGCGGCCAGCGCGTCCACATCGGTGAAGTTCGACATCAGCGGCACCGCGCACACCGCGACCCGCAGCACGTCCTCGCCGTGCGGCGGCGCGACGACCGACTCGCGCACCGCCCCGCGCAGCGAGACCCGCAGCCCGTCCTCCTCGTCGATGCCGAGGCCGTGGGCGAAGGGCAGCACCCCGTACGTCGGCCTGCCGGTGAGGTCCCGCAGCATCTCCAGACCCGGCTCCAGCAGCGAGACGTCGCCGCGGAACTTGTTGACGAGATACCCGGCGATCAGCGACTGGTCCTCCGCGGCGAGCAGCGCCGTCGTACCGAAGAACGAGGCGAAGACCCCACCGCGGTCGATGTCGCCGACGACCACCACCGGGAAGCGCGCCGCCCGCGCGATGCCCATGTTCACGATGTCCGTGCGCCGCAGATTGATCTCGGCCGGACTGCCCGCGCCCTCGCAGATCACCGCGTCGTACGTGGACCGGAGCTGTTCCAGGCAGTCCACGACCGTGGAGAGCAGCGCCTCCTGCCTGCCCCCGTGGTAGCCGCGCGCGCTCATCTCGCCGACCGGCTTCCCCATCAGGACGACCTGGCTGGAGCGGTCGCTGCCGGGCTTGAGCAGGACCGGGTTCATCAGTGCGCTCGGTTCGACGCGGGCGGCCTGGGCCTGCATGGCCTGGGCGCGCCCGATCTCGGCGCCCTCGCGGGTGACGAACGAGTTGAGCGACATGTTCTGCGCCTTGAAGGGCGCCACCTTCACGCCCCGGCGCACGAGCCAGCGGCAGATGCCTGCCGTGACGACGCTCTTGCCCGCGTCGGAAGTGGTACCGGCGACCAGCAGCCCGCCGCTCATGCGTTTCTCCGTCCTGCGGTGCGAGGCCCCGCCACGTTCGTCCCGGTGGTCCGGCGCCCGGCGATCCGCCGCGCGGCGAGGGCCGCGCCGAGCCGCCCCGCCACGCAGACGCCCAGCGCCAGCGCGCTCACCCGGCGCGACAGCCGCACCGCGCGCTCGATGTCCGCGGTCTCCACGGCCCGGCCCGTCTCCCCGTTGAGCACGGGGCGGTGCTCTACCCGGCCGCCGTACGCGAGGGTCCCGCCGAGCCGTACGCCGAGCGCACCCGCGAACGAGGCCTCCACGGGGCCCGCGTTGGGGCTCGGGTGCTTGGCGGCATCGGCCCGCCAGGCGCGGACCGCTCCCCGCGGGCGCCCCCCGGCGGCGACGGCGAGCAGGGCCGTGAGCCGGGCGCCCGGCCAGCCGGCGAGGTCGTCGAGGCGGGCCGAGGCCCAGCCGTAGCGCAGATGCCGGGGCGAGCGGTGCCCGACCATGGCGTCCAGGGTGTTGGCGGCCCGGAACCCGGCCAGTCCCGGAACCCCGGCCAGCGCGCCCCACACCAGCGCGCCGACCACGGCGTCCGAGGTGTTCTCCGCCACGGACTCCACCACGGCGCGGGCGATCTGCGGTCCGTCCAGGGAGTGCGGGTCGCGGCCGCACAGATGCGGCAGCCGCTCACGGGCCAGTTCGATGTCACCGGCGGCCAGGGCGCCGCCGATGGCCCGCGCCTCACGCCCCAGGGACGTGCCGCCGACGACGGACCAGGTGGCGGCGGCGGTCAGCGCCACGGAGGCGGCGGGGCTGCGGCGCACGGCGCGGGTGATCAGCGCGGCACCACCCGCGGCGCCTCCGGCGCAGACGAGGGTGTGCAGCGCGCCCCAGCCGCGGTGGTCGCGCCACAGCAGGCGCTCGACGTCCGCCGCGGCCCGTCCGAACGCGGCGACCGGGTGTCCCCTGCGGGGGTCACCGAGCAGCAGATCGCCGATCAGACCGGCCGTGGCGCCGTACGCGAAGATGCGGTCGGCTCGCACGGCTCAGCCGGCCGTCGCGCCTCGGCGGACCTTCGTACAGGCGGCTCTCGTCGAGAGCGCCGAAACAGCGGACGCACGGCAGCCAGGCATGGCGATATGTCCTCACTCAGGGTCCGCGCCCTGGTTCGACGTGACCGGCGACGAGAGTCTCCTGGCTCCCGGATCCGCGGTTCCCCCGGCCTTCCAGCCCGCTCGCGCGAGCCGTGACTTCCGGTGGTGGGGGACCGCTCCCCGGTGACAGTGGCGGGACCGCGCCGGATTCGCACCGGCTTCCTCTGCTGTCGCCGTAATTGGCTCCGGCAGTCCACCACGCTCCGCGAACGCCCGTCAACCTGCCGTTGACCTGCGACGGCGCAGTGTGCTGATACCCACATCGGGCCGGACACCTGGGGTGTCCGGCCCGACGGGGGAGCGTGCGCGGGAGTGGCTCAGGCGACGATCAGATAGATCCCGTACGCGACGGCCGCCGCGCACAGCCCGAAGCAGACGTACGCGCCGGCGCGGGCCAGCAGCAGTGAGCCGCCGGAGCCGCCCTGCGCCGCCGGTTCCGGCTGCTTGGAGAGGCCGACGATGCCCAGAGTGAAGAGGCCCACCAGCGCGACGGTGACAACGAGGGAGACGCCGAATACGGAGCCGAGGGCTGCCCAGTCGATGTTCATGCTGAATCCTTAGACGGCCTTGGACGGCCGGCCTGTCGGCCGGCTCAGACGGTGGCGGGTCGCGCCGGGTCCTGGGTGGTTCCGGCCGGGGCCGGAATGGTGGTCATGAGGTTCTGGGCCGGTGCCTGCGCCGCGGCCGCGGTGGGCGGCGGGCTGACGGCGGCGATGGCCGTGGTGACGACGCCCGCGGGCTCGGCGTCGCCGTCCGAGGGCGCGACATCGTCGTGGCCGACCGGCTTGCGGCGCGACACGAGCCAGATCGCACCGGAGCCCAGGACCAGCAGCGCCGCCACGACGACGACACCCCAGGTGCCCTGCTTGGTGAGGAGCTCCGCGCCCGCGCCGACCAGACCGGCGGCCGGCAGGGTCAGACCCCAGGCGACGAACATCCGGGTGGCGGTGGACCAGCGGACCACACCGCCCTGCCGGCCGAGGCCCGCGCCCATCACGGCGCCGGAGCAGGACTGGGTGGTGGAGAGGGAGAAGCCGAGGTGCGAGGAGGCCAGGATGACCGTGGCCGCACTGGTCTGGGCGGCGAAGCCCTGCGGCGGCTTGAGGTCGGTGAGGCCGCTGCCCATGGTGCGGATGATGCGCCAGCCGCCCAGATAGGTGCCGAGCGCGATGGCCGTGCCGGCGGCGACGATGACCCAGACCGGCGGGTTGGAGCCCGGGTGCAGGACACCGCCGGTGACCAGGGCCAGGGTGATGATGCCCATGGTCTTCTGCGCGTCGTTGGTGCCGTGGGCGAGCGAGACCAGTCCGGCCGAGGCGATCTGGCCGGCCCGGTAGCCCTTGGCGGTGGCCTTCTGCTGGGCTTCGTCACGGACCTTGCCGCCGATCCGGTACGTCAGCCGGGTGGCCAGCAGCGCGGCCAGACCGGCGACGATCGGGGCGGCGACCGCGGGGAGCAGCACCTTGGTGACGACGGTGCCGCCGTTGACGGAGGACCAGCCGGCCGACATCACGGCCGCGCCGATCAGACCGCCGAACAGGGCGTGCGACGAACTGGACGGCAGCCCGACCAGCCAGGTCAGCAGATTCCACAGAATGGCGCCGACGAGTGCCGCGAAGATGACTTCTGTCCGCAGCCCGTCCTCGTTGATGATCCCGCCGGAGATCGTCTTGGCGACCTCCACCGACAGGAACGCGCCGACGAGATTGAGAACGGCGGACATGGCCACCGCGGTCTTCGGTCTGAGTGCACCGGTCGAGATGGTGGTCGCCATCGCGTTCGCGGTGTCATGGAAACCGTTCGTGAAATCGAACACTAGAGCTGTCACGATCACAATCGCGAGTAGCAGCGTGATGTGTTCCATTTACCCAGGCAATCGTTCGACGTCATTGGCATGTGGACCGTAGGCAACCTGGATGAACGGAAGATGAACTGAGCAGGGCGTTGGGGTGTTCCAAAGCGGAGCCCAGACATTCCGCTTGTCCTCGGGGCAGGCGTGGCCCGGCTCTCCCGCGGTGCGCGGTTGTGGCGGACCCCATACCGGTCCGCCTCCGCGGCTGACAGGATCGGCGCATGAGCGATCAGCAGCGGGACGCGATCGGACGAGCCTGGGACGGTGTCGTCGCCACCGCCCGGCGGACGGCGGCCGAGGGCCTGGTCGTCGGGACGTCGGGGAACGTGTCGGCCCGGGTCGGCACGACCATCCTGGTCACACCGAGCGGAGTGCCGTACGACCGGCTGGGCCCGAAGGACGTCGTCGGCGTCGATCCGGAGGGCAACCGCGTACTCGGCGAGCTCGCCCCCACCAGCGAACTCCCGCTCCACCTCGCCGTCTACCGGAACACCGACGCGGCCGCCGTCGTGCACACCCACGCGGTGCACGCCACCGCCGTCTCCACACTGGTCCCCGAGATCCCGTCGGTCCACTACGCCGCCGCCATGCTGGGCGGCCCCGTCCGCGTCGCCGCCTACGCGCGCTACGGCACCGAGGAACTGGCCGCGAACATGCTCGCCGCCCTGCGCGACCGCACGGGCTGCCTGCTCCAGAACCACGGAACCGTCACCTACGGAGCCACCCTGGACCAGGCGTACGACCGCACGGCCCAGCTGGAATGGCTCTGCCGGCTCTGGCTCGCCGCGAGCTCCGTCCCCGGACGCAGCCCGAGCCTCCTCTCCCCGGAGCAGCTCGACGATGTGCGGGAGGCCCTCAAGGGGTACGGACAGCCCGGCTGACCCGGCTCGACCCGGCCGGTCCACCGGACCGCCCGGGGCCGTCCGCCCCCGATCCGCCGGACGGCCCCCGCCCGCTGGCAGGGTTCCGCACCCGCCACGACACTGAAGCGGTGCGCCCGGCAACAGTTACGGCAGCAGCCGTCACCACGATCCTCGGCGTCGGTGCGGCAGCGGTCGCGGCCGGCCGGTACGCCAGCGACGCCGCCCTCAGGGCGCCGTCCGGGCGGCCACTCCCCGCCGACCGCAGACTCACCGTGCACGCCACGGCCGCCGGGCAGGTCACCCTGACCCGCTCCTTCACCGCCCTGCGGCCCGGCACGTACGGACTGACGGGCAAGGACGTCCACGCCGTGGTCGGCCCGGTGATCGAGGACGCCCACCACGCCCCCGACACCGTCGTCCGCCGGCTCGAACGCGTCGACCGCGGCAGCCTGGAGACCGGCTCCAAGGTCCGCGTCACCCCGCAGCTGCACAGCGGCGACCCGTCCTCGGCCCTGGGCCTGTCCCACCGGGACGTCGAGATCCCCGGCGAACTGGGCACCCTGCCCGCCTGGTTCCTGCCCGGCCCGCGCGACACCTGGGTCATCACGGTGCACGGCCTCGGCACCACCAGAGAACACCCCATGAACATCATGAGGTTCCTGCACGCCCTGCGGCTGCCCGTGCTCGACCTGGCCTACCGAGGCGACGCCGGAGCCCCGCGTTCCCCCGACGGCCTCGCTCATCTCGGCGAATCCGAATGGCGCGACCTGGACGCCGCGATCCGCTTCGCCGTGCGGTACGGAGCCGAGAAGGTCGTCCTGCACGGCTGGTCCACCGGCGCCTCCATGGCGCTGCTCGCGACCGTCAACTCCGCGCTGCGCGACCGGATCTGCGGCCTCGTCCTCGACTCCCCGGTGCTGGACTGGGTCACCACGCTGCGCGCCCTGGCCGTGGCCCGCGGCGTCCCGTCCGCCCTGCTGCCGCTCGCCGTCCGTGCCGCCGAGGGACAGACCGGACTGCACGGCGCCCGGCTGCTGGACGGCTCCCTCGCCCCGGCGCTGCACGTGCCGACCCTGATCTTCCACGGGCCCGACGACCGGCTCGCCCCCTGGCAGCCCTCCCGCGACCTCGCCGCCCGCCGCCCGGACCTGATCGCCCTGCACGCCGTGGAGCAGGCTCCGCATGCGGCGATGTGGAATGCCGACCCGGCGCACTACGAAGAGACCCTGCGCCGCTTCCTCACGCCCCTGATGTGACCTGATGCGAGGGATCGGCCGGTTGGTCCCGGGCCCGTCCCACCGGTCCCCACCGGGAATTCGGGTTCCGTTTGGGCTTTCGGGCCGTCAGGAGCAAGACTGCTCCCCGTGACGTCCCGTAACCCGCGCGACTCCAGGCTGCGACTTGTCCGCCCGCGACCCCTTGCCACCGCTCGCAAGGCCGTGACCACCCGGCGCACCAGGCCGGCACCCCGCCCACCGGAGGGCACCCCGCCCCGGTCGGAACTGGCCCGGCAGGCCAGGACGGCCCTCGCCGACGCCGTACGGATCGCCCGCTGGGCGGCCGACGGCGCGATCCCCGGCGCACCACCGCTCGCCGCCCAGGCGCTCCAACGGGCCGCGACAGCCCTGGAATTGTCCCCGGCCCAGGTGCGCTCCGGCTGGGACCGGGCCCGGCTCGCCGGCCTCGTCGAACTGCACGGCGAGCAGGCACGCCCCGGCTGGCGGCTGCGCGCCTGGGACCGCGACGACTCCGCCGTGCTCCGCGGCTGGGTGGCGCTCTTCGACGCCTGGTCGCTGGTCCATCCGGCGCCCGCCGACATCGAGTCCACCGCGGTCGCCGAGGCCGTCGAGGCCGTGCCGCAGGTCCTCTCCCTGCTCCAGCTCTCGGCCGGCCCGGTCACCGTGCCCGCCCTGCTGGACCTGCTCGGCCAGCGCGTCGCGGAACTGCGCGAGGAGCGCTGCGAGGTGCCCTACGGCCCCCAGCCGCTGCCCGCACCGGCCGAGACCGCGCCCCCCGCACACCCCGCCGCCCTGGTGGCGCTCCTGCTGGACTGGGCCCTGGAGGGCCTGGCCGCCGTCGGGGCACTCACCCTCGGCGCCGGCCACGCCACCCTCACCCCGCTCGGCAACTGGGCGGTCTGGGTCAAGCTGGAACAGATCTGCGTCGCGGCCCAGAGTCCGGCCGGGAACATCGAGCAGTCCGCCGCCGACATGCTGCTCGGCTGCGCCCGGCTCACCCCCGGCCCGGCCCGCGACGAATACCGCGCCTGGCTGGCCGCCCGCCCCGTCGGCAGCGCCGTCGCGGAGCTCCTCGCCGTCGCCCGCGGCGAGGACGCGCTGCTGCGGGGGCTCGCCTTCGAGGCGCTCCGGGTCGTCGGCGCCCCGGCCGAGCCCGAGGTCCGCGCCGTCGTCGCCGACCCCTCGCTGCGCCCCTACGCGCTGCTCTGGCTGGCCGAGTACGACGGAACCGACCCCGAGGACGCCCAGGACGTCCTCAGCCGGGAGGAGGCCACCTGGCTCTGGGTCGACACGGCGGCGGCCGTCGCCGACCACGGCGAGACCGGGCTGCTGGTCCGCCACCTCGACTCGGCCGTCCAGGGCACGGTGCCGGCCCTGCTGGACGAGGTACGCGCCGTCGGCCACCCGCGCACCGTGCAGGTGCTGGTGGCCCTGGCCGCCGCGCATCCGGACCCGGCGCTGGCCAAGGCGGTGCGCCGGGCCGCGTTCCAGGTCCACACCGGCGGCGCCTGACACCCCCGCGCCGGACGGGTCCGCCCCGGGCCCGCCCGGCGGATCGGGGCCTGCGCGCGCTCAGGCCGTGTCGGCCCGGTCCGCCGCCCCCGGCGCGTACGTACCGAAGCTCCACACATTGCCCTCGGCGTCCCGCGCCATGTAGTCGCGCGAGCCGTAGTCCTGATCGGTGGGCGGCATCAGGATCTCCACCCCGTACTCCACCGCCCGGGCATGGTGCTCGTCGACCTCGTCGACCACGACGTAGACACCGGCGGGGCCCGCGCCCCGCATCGCCTCGGCGAAGACGCCCCCGCGGCCCTTGGAGCCCAGCATCACCCTGCCGTTGCCGCAGGACAGCTCGGCGTGGAGCACCTGTCCGCCCTCGCCCTCGTACACCGCTTCCTCGGTGAAGCCGAGGCCCTCCGTCAGCGTCCTGATCGCGGTCTTCGCGTCGTCGTACAGAATCGTCGGATAGATCGTCGGAACGCCGGCCGGTGCGCCTGCCATGACGCTCACCCCTTTTCGTGCTCCCGTGACCCGGTTCTGTGATCCGCGTCTCAGTCTTCCATCCGCCACCGACAACGGCCCGGCACGGCCGCGGACCTCAGCGGAAGGTGTTGCAGTCGGCCATGTCGCCGCTGCGGAAGCCGGTGGTGAACCACTGCTGGCGCTGCGCGGCCGAGCCGTGCGTCCAGGACTCCGGAGTGACCCGGCCCTGGAACTTCTCCTGGATCCGGTCGTCGCCGACCGCGGCCGCCGCGTCGAGCCCGTCCCGGATGTCCGCCTGCGTCAGCGAGGTGATCAGCGGCCGTCCGGTCGACTCGTCCGGCGTGGTCGTCGCGTGGTGCGCCCAGACCCCGGCGTAGCAGTCCGCCTGGAGCTCCACCCGGACCGCGTTGCTGTCCGAGCCGGTCCGGCCGTCCTGGGACCGGTTCAGCGTCCCCATCAGGTCCTGCACATGGTGGCCGTACTCATGGGCGACGACATAGGCCTGGGCGAACGGGCCGCCGCTGGAGCCGAACTTCGTCCGCAGCTCGTCGAAGAACCCCAGGTCCAGGTAGACCTGCCGGTCGCCCGGGCAGTAGAACGGCCCGACCGCCGAGGTCGCGGAGCCGCACGCGGTGCCGATCCGGTCGCTGAACAGGACCGTGCGCGACGGTGTGTACGTGCCCTGGCGGCGCTGGAACTCCTGCCGCCAGAAGTCCTGCACGCTGTTGACCACGGCCACGGTCCGGCAGTCGTCCCTGGTGTTCGCGTCCTTCCCGGTGCGGCAGGACTGCTCCACCTGCGCCGCCGTCGACGCGGTCGGCGACGTGGCCGGGCCGCCGTCCGACAGACCGAGCTGCTCCGGGCCGACGCCGAAGAGCAGCCCCAGGATCAGTGCGACGAGACCGGCGATGCCGCCGCCCACGGTGGCCCTGCCGCCCGGGATCCGGCTGCCGCGCACATCCTGGACCTCGGACGTGTCCAGGTCGGCGTCGTCGTCGAACTGCATGGCGCACCACCCTCCGCTCCGGCCGCGGTGCTCCCACCGCCTCCACACCTCCGCCGAGTATCGGATAGTTCACACCGCTATGCCCTGTTTCGTTGCGCGGTGGAGTGGGGCGGCGACGCCGGGTGGCCGTGCGGCAAGTGCCGTGGACGCATGCGGAAAAGCAGTTGCACACCGCCAGTAGAATGGCCCGTATGGCAATTCTCCTTGTGCATTAGCGGCGTCGAGACACCTCCGCCCTCGTCCCGTCCGCCGTCCAACCGCCCTGGAGTTTTACCGTGATCACCGTTTCCGGCATCGAGCTGCGCGCCGGCGCCCGCATTCTCATCGAGTCCGCCTCCTTCCGTATCGCCAAGGGCGACCGCATCGGCCTCGTCGGCCGCAACGGAGCGGGCAAGACCACCCTCACCAAGTGCCTCGCGGGCGAGGGCAACCCCGTCGGCGGCACCATCACCCGCTCCGGCGAGGTGGGCTACCTCCCGCAGGACCCCCGCACCGGCGACCTCGACGTGCTGGCCCGCGACCGGATCCTCTCCGCCCGCGGCCTCGACGAGATCCTGCGCAAGATGCGGGAGAACGAGGAGCGGATGGCGACCGGCAAGGGCGCCACCCGCGAGAAGGCGATGAAGAAGTACGAGCGTCTGGAGACGGAGTTCCTCACCAAGGGCGGGTACGCCGCCGAGGCCGAGGCCGCCACCATCGCCGCCGCGCTCAGCCTGCCCGACCGGGTGCTCGGACAGCCGCTCCATACACTCTCCGGCGGTCAGCGCCGCCGCGTCGAGCTGGCCCGCATCCTCTTCTCGGACGCCGACATCCTGCTGCTCGACGAGCCGACCAACCACCTCGACGCCGACTCGATCGTCTGGCTGCGCGACTACCTCAAGACCTACCGCGGCGGCTTCATCGTGATCTCCCACGATGCCGAGCTCGTCGAGACGGTCGTCAACAAGGTCTTCTACCTCGACGCCAACCGCTCGCAGATCGACATCTACAACATGGGCTGGAAGCTCTACCAGCAGCAGCGCGAGGCCGACGAGAAGCGCCGCAAGCGCGAGCGGCAGAACGCCGAGAAGAAGGCCGCGGCCCTCAACTCGCAGGCCGACAAGATGCGCGCGAAGGCCACCAAGACCGTCGCCGCGCAGAACATGGCCAAGCGTGCCGAGCGGCTGCTCTCCGGCCTGGAGGCCGTCCGGGTCTCCGACAAGGTGGCCAAGCTCCGCTTCCCCGAGCCCGCACCGTGCGGCAAGACCCCGCTGATGGCGGAGGGCCTGTCCAAGTCGTACGGCTCGCTGGAAATCTTCACCGATGTGGACCTCGCCATCGACAAGGGCTCCCGGGTCGTCATCCTCGGCCTCAACGGCGCGGGCAAGACCACCCTGCTCCGGCTCCTCGGCGGCGCCGAGCAGCCCGACACCGGCAAGGTGATCGAGGGCCACGGTCTCAAGCTCGGCTACTACGCCCAGGAGCACGAGACCCTCGACCCGGACCGCTCCGTCCTGGAGAACATGCGCTCCGCGGCGCCCGACCTCGACCTGGTCGAGGTCCGCAAGACGCTGGGCTCCTTCCTCTTCTCCGGCGACGACGTCGACAAGCCCGCCGGTGTCCTCTCCGGCGGCGAGAAGACCCGTCTCGCCCTGGCGACCCTGGTGGTGTCCTCCGCCAATGTGCTGCTGCTTGACGAGCCGACCAACAACCTCGACCTGGCCAGCCGCGCGGAGATCCTCGGCGCCCTGAGCACGTACAAGGGCGCCGTCGTCCTCGTCACCCACGACGAGGGAGCGGTCGAGGCACTCCAGCCGGAGCGCATCATCCTGCTGCCCGACGGTGTCGAGGACCTGTGGGGCGCGGACTACCGGGACCTGGTCGCCCTGGCCTGATCCCGCCCCGACGCCCGTCTGATCCACTCCGTCTGGATCATTCGGCCTACGCGTGATCCATCATCTGCGTGAGTACGTCTCGTACCTCGGCGCGGCGCCCGGCAGATACCTGCCGGGCGCACCCGTACGGGGGTCCTGTTCCCCGTGTGGCCCTGACCTGCCGATTCGTCCCGGGCCCCGTTCCGTCCGCCGCCACAGCCCCACGGAATGCGGGATTCCGGTCGTGTCGGCCCGTTCCCCGGCGGGGGACCGGGTTGCACGGACCTTGCCGAATGGGTGGCCAGGAGGCCCCCGAGGGGTGATCATGAGAGTCCAGAGCGCACTTCCCATGAGGAGGCACGGGTGGCCGAGACTCTGAAGAAGGGCAGCCGGGTAACCGGCGCCGCGCGCGACAAGCTCGCGGCAGACCTGAAGAAGAAGTACGACTCCGGTGCGAGCATCCGGGCGTTGGCCGAAGAAACCGGCCGCTCCTACGGATTCGTCCACCGGATGCTCAGTGAGTCCGGAGTCACGCTGCGGGGACGCGGCGGAGCGACACGGGGCAAGAAGGCCGCCACGGCCTGACGGCCCGCGCGGTCGGGGCAGGCCGTCAGGCCCGCCCCGGGGTTCACCGGTTTTCGGCGGTGGCCACCCGGCCGGCAGTGATGTCGACCGGGTGGTTACTGTTCAGTCACTTAGCTCTGCATGCTGACTGAACCGAACCGGAGGCGCCCCATGACCTCGCTCGACTCTGTGCTCGACAAGGACGGCGTACGACTCACCGTCGACGACGCGGTCGCCACGGTGACCCTCACCAATCCGGCCAAGCGCAACGCTCAGTCCCCCGCTCTGTGGCGGGCGTTGACGGAGGCCGGACGGGCACTGCCCGGCAGTGTGCGGGTCGTCGTGCTCCGCGGCGAGGGCAAGTCCTTCTCCGCGGGACTCGACCGTCAGGCGTTCACCCCCGAGGGGTTCGACGGCGAGCCGTCCTTCCTTGACATGGCGCGCGGCCCGGAGGCCGAGCTCGACGCGACCATCGCCGAGTACCAGGAGGCGTTCACCTGGTGGCGCCGCAACGACATCGTGTCGATCGCGGCCGTCCAGGGGCATGCGATCGGTGCCGGCTTCCAGCTCGCCCTCGCCTGCGATCTGCGGATCGTCGCCGAGGACGTGCAGTTCGCCATGCGCGAGACCAGCCTCGGTCTGGTGCCCGACCTCACCGGTACGCACCCCCTGGTCAACCTGGTGGGGTACGCCCGCGCGCTCGAAATCTGCGCCACGGGCCGCTTCGTGCACGCCGAGGAGGCCGAGCGCACCGGCCTGGCCAATCTCGTCGTCCCCGCCGGTGAGCTGGACGCGGCGGCCCGCGATCTGGCCGGCGCACTGCTGGCCGCCCCGCGCGACGCCGTCGTGGAGACCAAGGCGCTGCTGAGCGGCGCCGTCTCGCGTGGTTACGAGGAACAGCGCGTCGCCGAACGAGCCGCGCAGGGCCGTCGGCTGCGCGATCTGGCGGGCATCACCGACTGAGCGGCGGTCCCCGATCGCGATGGGCCCGCCCCGGCGCGGCGATCACCGGAGCGGCGATCTCCGGGGCGGGTCCACGCTCATTCCCGCTCCATCACCGCCGTGACCAGCACCGCGACCGTGGGATCGCCCTCCACCGCGGCCGCCACGGCGCCCCGCACCGCACGGGCCACGTCGAGCGCCCGGTGGTCCGGGGCCGTCGCCAGCTCGACCCGCACATGGTCCGGACGCGCGTGCACCGCATGCCCCAGCACCCGGGTCAGCGTCACCACACCCGCGACACCCGCCGCCGCAGCCCCCACGGCCCCCTCCGCCTCGGCGTCGCGCACCTCGGCCGGGACGGCGGCCGGTGGCTCGGGTGCCGCGTCCAGCAGTTCCGTCACCCGGACGTCCACCGCCGCGACCACCAGGCCCAGCCGATGGCCGGCCGCCGTCAGCAACGCCGAACGCAGCGCCTCGGCCGCGGCGGGCAGCGGCTGACCGGACACCGCCGACATGGTCGCCTCGATCCGCAGCGGGCCCGGCCGCAGCGCGCTCGGCGGCGGCTCCACCTCCGCCTCCGGCGCCCCGTCCGGATCGGCCAGCGAGATCCTCAGCTCCCCGAGCACGGGGCCGGGCCCCGTCACCGCGCGGCGCAGCACCGCGACCGCGGCCCGCTCGGCGATCCAGGCCCCGTCCGCCGGACCGCCCAGCGGAAGCAGCCGGCCGAGGCCGAGCCGTTGCCGGACCGCCGCTGTCCATCCGTCCGCCCTGCGTGGGCCGTCAGTCGTCATTGCCCCAGCCTGCCGCATCCACGGCGCGCTACGGAGCAAGCGCACCTAATGTGGGCAAAGAGTTCCAATCTGTCCAGAAGGGAAAGATGGCGATGACCGACACCACGCAGCGGAACCGCCCCGAGAGCCCCGACAAGGAATCGAGCCCGCTCGTCAAGCGTGGCGGGGGAGCCCCCGCCACTCGCGGCCGTACGACCATCGCCGACGGCGTGGTCGAGAAGATCGCGGGCATGGCCACCCGCGACGTGGTCGGCGTCCATGCGATGGGCAGCGGCTTCTCACGCACCTTCGGAGCGGTGCGCGACCGGGTACCCGGTGGCGGCAAGTCCGTCACCCGCGGGGTGAAGGCGGAGGTCGGTGAGTCGCAGACCGCGCTCGACCTGGAGATCGTCGTCGAGTACGGCGTGTCGATCTCCGACGTGGCCCGTGACGTACGGGAGAACGTGGTCGCGGCGGTCGAGCGGATGACCGGCCTGGAGGTCGTCGAGGTCAATATCGCGGTGAGCGACGTGAAGCTGCCCGACGAGGACGACGACGAGGACCAGCCGGAGCCACGTCTCCAGTAGGCCTCCGGCGAGAGGCAGTTGAGGAGTGCACGATGAGCATGGCTGTGGTCGGCATGGTGGCCGGCATGGCGCTCGCATTCGCCGGGTACTTCGGCGGCTTCGGGGCCTTTCTGCTGGTGGCCGCACTCGGGGCGGTCGGCTTCGTAGTCGGTCGCCTCCTGGAGGGCGACCTGGAGCTCGGCGACTTCTTCCGGAGTCGCGAGCGCGGCGACCGGCGGCGGTGACGGCGTTGTCGGGGGTGAAGGACCGGACCGCCGCAGGCGAGCGCGGGGAGACCCGGATCGCGGACCGGGTGGTAGCGAAGATCGCCGCGCAGGCGGCGAAGGAGGCGGTCGACGAGCCGCCGGAGCAGGGTGCCCCGCCGCGTGCCACCGTCACGGTGCACCGGGACACCGCCCGGGTACGGGTGAGCCTGGAGCTCGGCTACCCCTGCGACATCGGCCGCCAGTGCGGCGGCGTGCGTCGGCATGTCGCCGAGCGGGTAAGGGCGTTGGCGGGGATGGAAGTGCCCGAGGTGGCCGTACAGGTCGAGCGCTTGCACCCGACGGGAGCGAGCGCCGCGGCACAGGGGAGGATCCAGTGACCGGACCCCACGGACCGGAGCGGCCGACTCCGGGGCCGCCCGCCACCGGCCCCGTCGAAGAGGGGGACGTGCTCGAACTCGACCAGTCCGCCTCCTCCGCCGCGTACGACCCCGTGCCCGCCCGGCGGGCGGGCGCTGCCGGGGCGGGCCGCTTCTGGTCGGCGCGCCGGATCCCCGCGGCGGTCCTCGCGCTGCTGGTCCTCGGCGGCGCCGGACTGCTGCTCTACGACGTGGCGGCGGTGCGGGCCGGCCACCCGGCGATGCGCTGGCGCCGGTCGCTGGCCGACCAGCTCGCCGAGCGCCCGCTGCAGAGCGCCTGGCTGCTCGGTGCCGCCGCGGCGGCCGTGGCGATCGGCCTGTGGCTGCTGGTGCTCGCCGCCACTCCCGGCCTCCGTGCCCTGCTGCCCATGCGCCGAGACCGCCCCGGCGTACGCGCCGCACTCGACCGATCCGCGGCCGCACTGGTGCTGCGCGACCGCGCCGTCGAGGTGTCCGGGGTGCAGTCGGTGCGGGTCCGGATGGGCCGGGGCAGGGCAGTGGTGCGCGCCGTGTCGCACTTCCGCGAACTCGACGACGTACGGGCCGACCTGGACACCGTGCTCGGGACCGGCATCAGGGAGCTGGGGCTGGCCCGGCCGCCGAGCCTGTCCGTACATGTCCGCCGGCCCGCGAAGAAGGGGTGAACCCGTTGCTCAGGAACGTCAACCGGATACTGCTCGGCCTCGCCGGGCTGGTACTGATCTGCGGCGGCGGCGCGGTGCTCGCCGCCGGTCTCGGCCTCGCCGTGCCGTCCTGGTGGCCCTGGTACGGCAAGGACGATGTGCTCATCAGCGCGGCCGACCGGTACCGCTGGCGCGACCAGGGCTGGTGGTGGCCGACGGTCATCGCCGTCCTGGCCCTCGTGGTCGTGCTCGCCCTGTGGTGGCTGCTGGCCCAGCTGCGCCGGGCCCGCCTCTCCGAGGTCCTGGTGGACAGCGGGGACGGCGAGGGGGCGCTGCTGCGGGGCCGGGCCCTGGAAGGGGTGCTCGCCGGTGAGGCGGGGACGCTGGACGGGGTGGCCCGCGCCCAGGTCGCGCTGACCGGCCGGCGCAGCTCGCCGCACGCCAGGATCCGCCTGCTGATGGAGCCGCACGCGGCGCCGGACGAGGCGCTCGGCCGCCTCAGCGACGAGGCGCTGGCCCATGCGCGGGATTCGGCGGGGCTGGCCGAGCTGCCGGCCGAGGTGCGGCTGAGGGCGGTCAGGCACCGCGCGGAGCGGGTGAGCTGACCGCCGCTGCCGTGGCCCTCCCGGCCGCCGGACGGTTCCGGCCGGCGACCGGGAGCGGGCTCCGGCTCAGAAGCCGTGCCGGGAGCCGCCGTCGACCGGCACCATGATGCCCGTCAGATACGAGGCCGCGGGCGAGAGCAGGAACGCCGCGGTCCGGCCGAACTCCTCCGGAGTGCCGTAGCGCCGCAGCGGGATCTGTGCCTCGCCGGCCGCCCGGGCGGCCTCCGCGTCGCCCGAGAGGGCGTCCAGCTCACGCACCCGGTCCGTGTCGATCCGGGCCGGCAGCACGCCCACCACCCGGATGCCGCGCGGACCGAGCTCGTCGGCCAGGGACTTGGCGAAACCGGCCAGGCCGGGACGCAGGCCGTTGGAGATGGTCAGCCCGGGGATCGGCTCGTACACGGAGCCGGAGAGCACGAAGCCGATGACGCCGCCCTCGCCGAGCACGTTCGCCGCGGCCCTGGCGAGCCGCACCGCACCCAGGAACACCGACTCGAAGGCCGACTGCCACTGCTCGTCGGTGTTGTCGGCGAGGAAACCGGGGGCCGGCCCGCCGACGCTGATGAGGATGCCGTCCAGCCGGCCGAACCGCTCGTGCGCCGCGTCCACCAGGCGCCGCGCGGACGCGGGGTCGGCGTTGTCGGCGGCGAGGCCGACCGCGTCCGGCCCCAGTTCGGCGGCGGCCGCCTCGGCACGCTTCTCGTCCCGGCCGGTGATGATCACCCGCGCCCCGTCGTCGGTGAGCGCCCGCGCCGTGGCGTTGCCCAGCCCCCGGGTCGCTCCGGTGACGATGTACACACGGTCCTTCAGTCCAAGATCCATGGCCCTATCCTGCCGCGTCGGGCTCCAGCGTGTCCTCCCCGGCCAGTGCCATGGCGGTGCCCACCAGGCCGATGTGGCTGAACGCCTGCGGGAAGTTGCCCAGCTGGCGGCGGCCGACGGTGTCGTACTCCTCGGCCAGCAGCCCCACATCGTTGCGGAGAGCGAGGAGCCGCTCGAAGAGATCCCGGGCCTCCTCGGTTCGCCCGGTCAGGCGCAGGGCGTCGGCCAGCCAGAACGAGCACGCCAGGAAGGCCCCTTCGCTGCCGGGCAGCCCGTCGATCGAGGCGCCGTCCGTGCTGTAGCGGCGGACCAGGCAGTCCCTGCCCAGCTCGGCCCGGACCGCGTCGACCGTACCGATCACCCGGGGATCGTCCGGCGGCAGGAAGCCGGTCCGGGGGATCAGCAGCGTCGCGGCGTCCAGGTTCCGCGATCCGTAGGACTGCGTGAAGGTGTTCCGTTCCGGGTCGTACCCCTTCTCGCACACCTCCCGGTGCACGGCGTCCCGCATCGCCCGCCACCGGTCGGCGTCGCCGGCCAGCGAAGGGTTGTTCTCCAGAGCGCGTACGGCGCGGTCGGCGGCGACCCAGGCCATCACCTTGGAGTGCACGAAGTGACGGCGCTGGCCGCGGATCTCCCACAGCCCCTCGTCCGGCTCGCGCCAGGTGGACTCCAGGAAGCCGAGCAGGCTGAGCTGCAGATTCCAGGCGTGCGGCTTGTCGTCGAGGCCCGCCTCACGGGCGAGCCGCAAGGAGTCGATGACCTCCCCGTACACATCGAGCTGACGCTGGCGGACCGCGGCGTTGCCGATCCGGACCGGGGCGGAGTTCTCGTAGCCGCGCAGCCACGGCAGCTCCGCCTCGGGCAGTCTGCGCTCGCCCGCGAGGCCGTACATGATCTGGAGGTCGGCCGGATCCCCGGCGACCGCCCGCAGCAGCCAGTCCCGCCAGGCGGCCGCCTCCTCCAGGTAACCGGCAGAGACGAGGGCGCCGAGGGCCAGCGTGGAGTCCCGCAGCCAGCAGAAGCGGTAGTCCCAGTTCCGTACGCCCCCGATCTCCTCCGGGAGCGAGGTGGTGGGCGCCGCCACGATGCCGCCGGTCGGGCCGAAGGTCAGCGCCTTCAGCGTGATCAGCGAGCGGATCACCGCTTCCCGGTAGGGCCCCCGGTACTTGCACCGGGCGGACCACTCGGCCCAGTCGGACAGGGTGTTCTCCAGCGCCTCGTACGGGTCGACCAGCTCGGGGCGGGGCGAGTGCGAGGGGTGCCAGGTCAGTACGAACGCCACCTTCTCGCCCGCGGAGACGCTGAACGACGAGCAGGTGGAGAACTGCTGGCCCCAGGTCTTGACCGACGGCTCGCTGCGCAGCCAGGCCGAGTCCGGACCGGCGACCGCCACCCGGTGCCCCTGCGAGCGGCGCATCCACGGCACGACCGAGCCGAAGTCGAAGCGCAGCCGGATCACGGAGCTCATCTCGACGGTGCCGCTGACGCCCTCGACGATCCGCATGACGTCGGGTTCCCGGTCGCGCTGCGGCATGAAGTCGATGACCTTGACCGTGCCGGTGCGGGTCTCCCAGAACGTCTCCAGGACGAGGGAGTCACCCGCGTAGCCGCGCCGAGTACAGGTCTCCGCGCCCTTCGGGGCGATCCGCCAGTGGCCGTTGTCCTCGTCGCCGAGCAGGGCGGCGAAGCAGGCGCCCGAGTCGAAGCGGGGCAGACAGAGCCAGTCGACAGAACCGTTTCTGCCGACCAGGGCGGCCGTCTGGAGATCGCCGATGAGGGCGTAGTCCTCGATGCGTGGGGTCACGTTCTGGCGTGTTCCCGAACCCGGCCCCCGTTAAGCAATCCCGGCCCGCGGGAGTCACCCGGCCGGGATCGTCGCGGCCCGCATCCGGCGGACACGGTGTCAGGCCGTGGCGGGTTCCGGCTTCTCCGGCCCGGCGGGCTGCTGCTCCCCGGCAGCGGCCTTCGCCGCCGCCTCCACCCGGTCGCGCTTCTCCCTGCGGGCCAGCACCACGTACCCGACGGGGACACCGGCGGCGAAGAGCCACCACTGCACGGCGTACGCCATGTGCGGGCCGATCGAGCCGTCGTCGGGGGCCTCGATCAGTTCCGGGGAGTCGCCGACGGACTCCGGCGCGGTCTGCTCGATGTAGCCGCCGAGCACCGGCCGGGCGAGCCGCTCGGCCTCCTGGGTGCTGCTGATCAGCATCACCTGGCGGTCCGGCAGGTCCGAGATGTCCTTGATGCCGCTGGTACTCGTCGTCTCGTCGGCCTTGAGCCGCCCGGTGACGGTCACCTCGCCCGCGGGCACGCCCGGCACGTCGGGGAAGGCCTGCTGGCTCGCGGCGGAGGGCACCCAGCCGCGGTTGACCAGGACCGTGCCGCCGCCCTTGAGGTCGAGCGGGATCAGTACGTGGACGCCGATCCGGCCGTCGGCGGAGGTCCTGCGGCGCACGACCACCTGATGCGCGGTGTCGTACGTGCCGGTGGCCGTCACCGTCCGCCAGTAGTCGGAGCGCGGGACCGTGTGGCCCGGGGCGGTGAGCGAGGCGACCGGCACCGGTGCCGCCTTGAGATTGCGGGAGATCAGGGCGTTCTGCGCGACCTTGTGCTCATGCCGGTGCAGCTGCCAGAAGCCCAGCTCGACCATGGTGGGAATCAGGACGAGGGCGAGGAGGGCGAGGATCAGCCACTGCCGGGTCAACAGGAAGCGGTACACCCCACGACGGTACAACTGTGCCGTGGGGCGCATCGCGCAGGGGTCGGGGAAGAGGACGCGGCGGCCGCTGCTCAGACTTTGTCGATGATGCCCACCTTCCCCTCGGCGCGGGCGCAGTGGCCGCCGCAGAACCAGTGCCCGTCGACCTCGACGCCCTGGCCGATGATCTGGACCCGGCAGTGCTCACAGATGGGTGCCATGCGGTGGATGGCGCAGGAGAAGCAGTCGAAGACGTGCACCGCGCCCTGCGCGTGCACCTCGAAGGACATCCCGTAGTCGTTTCCGCAAACCTCACAACGTGCCATGCGCCACAGGGTGGGACGCCGGGACGGCGGCGGGCGAGCGGTGGGCGGGCGAGTCGCCGCCGGTTCACTCCGATGACGGCGCGGGCACCTGGCCGCAAGCGGGTGCCACATCGCGCAGCAGATGGGTGAAGGCGCTCTCGTCCAGGATCGGGGTGCCGAACGACTTCGCCTTGACCGTCTTCGACGTCGCCGAGTCCGGGTCGTTGGTGACCAGCAGGCTGGTCAGCCGGGAGACGCTGGTCGCCACGTGCAGCCCCGCCTCCACGGCCCGGTCCTCCAGCAGCTCGCGGTCCACCGAGGTGTCCCCGGAGAAGGCCACCCGCATGCCCTGCATCAGGGGCTTGTCCTTCTCGTACCGCCCGGGGTTCGGATACGGGCACGCCGGGCGCTTGCGCGAGGCGCGCCAGCTGTTCTGACCGTACGAAGGCTGATAGCCGATCCGCGGCGTGACCGGGGAGTCCGACCACTCGGTCAGCGGCCGGCACTCCAGCAGCGGCAGCCGTACCCCGCCCCGCGCCGCCGCGTGCAGACTCGGCCGGAACGCCTCGGCCAGCACCCGGGCGTCGTCCAGCGCGTGGTGGGCGTGCTGCTGCACGACGCCGAAGTGCGCGGCCAGCGACGCCAGCTTGTGGTTGGGCAGCGGCAGCCGCAGCTCCTTGGCGAGCGCGATGGTGCACAGCCGCTGCTCGACGGGGGCGACGACCGAGGCCCGGGCGTACTCCCGGGCCAGCATCGACCAGTCGAAGGCCGCGTTGTGCGCGACGAGGACGCGGTCCGCGAGCCGCTCGGAGAGCTGGGCTGCGACCTCCGGGAAGAGCGGGGCGCCTTCGAGCACCTCACTGGTCAGGCCGTGGATCCAGACCGGGCCGGGATCGCGCTCGGGGTTGACGAGGGTGTACCAGTGGTCCTCGACGTTGCCCTGGGCGTCCAGGCGGTAGACGGCGGCGGACACTATCCGGTCGTCCCGTGCGAGTCCGGTGGTCTCCACGTCGACGACCGCGTACCCCTGCGGGTAGGCGGTCGGCCACGGTGCTGCGGTCTGGCGGTCGTCGAGCATGGTCACAGAGAATACGGGCCGCGACTGACAGTCTCCTATTCGGCTATTCGGCCGTCCTTTGCCCCCGCGTCCCGGTTCCGCCGCCCGGCCCCTGTCGTACGGGGCCCGCCAGCAGCCCTTCCACCAGGGCCCGTACGGAATCGGCGAACAGCCGGTCCGGGTCGGCGGGCCGGGCCAGGGCGCGGGCCAGTGCCGGGTCGTCGTCCGCGGCGGACGCGGTCCACAGATCGCCCTCGCCGGGGGACTGGACGGGGGACCGCTCCCGGTTGCGCTCGACGAGCAGGAAACCGACGGTCTGGAACTGCACCGCCCGCACCGCCGCGGCCGCCCGTGCCCCGCGCAGCCCCGCGGCGTGCACCTCGTGGACGAGGGCCTGTTGCGCGGGGAGGAACATCCGCTCGGTGAGCCCCCGTTCGTGGACCATCGCGATCAGATGCGGCCTCGCCCGCAGCTCGCGGCGCAGGGCGCGGGCGACGGAGACGATGCGGGCCGCCGGGGTCCGGCCGGCCGGGCGCAGGGTGCCCATCTCCCGCACGGTGCGCTCGACGAGGGCGTCCAGCAGCGACTCACGGTTGCCGACGTGCCAGTAGATCGAGGTGACCGCGGTGCCCAGCTCCGCGGCGAGGGCGCGCATGGTGAGGGCCTGCGGGCCGTGTTGCTTCAGCAGGGCGGCGGCCGTGTCCAGGACCTCTTCGCGGGTCAGCGACGATCGCGCCACAGCGCTCCTCGATTCTCGGACTCCGTTACGTGCACGCCTATTTACCCTTCATCCGCGCCGGTGTAACTGTGTTACAGAACCCGGCACGGAGTACCGATCCACGGACGACCGAGAAGGGTGGTACGACATGGCACGTGTACGGTACGGCGCGCGCACCGAGGCCGAGATCGCGGCGGCCCGCGCGGCCCGCTCCCAGCTCCCCGACATCTGGTCCACCGGCGTGGTGGCCCTCTGGGAGAGCGACCCCGACGCGGTGGCGGCCGTCCTCCCGCCACCTCTCAAGCCCGCCGAGCGCCCGCTCGTCCGGGCCGGCATCAGTACGGTCGAACTCCCCGGCTACCCGCTCGGCGCCGGCTCCGTCGCGGTCGCCGCCGTCCACGACGGCCACGAGGGCTGGTATCCGCTCGTCATGCCGATGACCCATGAACGGGCGCTGATCGGCGGCCGTGAGGTGTTCGGCGAACCGAAGAAGCTCGGCGAGGTGACCGTCGAACGCGACGGCCTCGTCGTCCGCGCCGCGCTCGCCCGGCACGGCATCGCCTTCGTCGAGGTGCGCGGCGCGGTGAGCGGACCGCTCCCCCTGCCCGAACCGGCCGGCAAGCTCGACTTCTACTTCAAGTACCTGCCCGCGGTGGACGGCGAGGGCTTCGACTCCGACCCCGTCCTGGTCCACTGCACCCGCCACGAGAAGGTCCGCAGACTGGAACGGATCTCGGGCGACGTGGTGCTGCGCGAGTCGGTGTACGACCCGGTCGCCGACCTCCCGGTACGCCGGCTGGTCGAGCTCACCATCGGCGAGAAGACCAGCGACCAGCGGGGCAGGGCCGTGGCCAGGGTGAGCGGCGAGGCGCTGCTGCCGTACATCCACCAGCGCTACGACGACCCGCAGCAGATCCACGACGGACCGCCGGAAGGGAGCGTCCGATGAGACTGGAGGAGGGCCAGGTCGCCGTCGTCACCGGCGCCGCGAGCGGCATCGGCCTCGCGATGGCACGCAGGTTCGCCGCCGAGGGACTGAAGGTCGTCCTCGCCGACGTGGAGGAGGGCGCGCTCGGCAAGGCGGCGGGCGAACTGCGCCAGGACGGTGCGCAGGTGCTGGCCAGGGCCGTCGACGTCGGCGAACGCGACTCCGTACAGGCGCTGGCCGAAGCCGCGTACGACGCCTTCGGCGCCGTGCATGTGCTGTGCAACAACGCCGGTGTCGGCTCCGGGGCCGAGGGCCGGATGTGGGAGCACGAACCGAACGACTGGAAGTGGGCGTTCGCCGTCAATGTGTGGGGCGTCTTCCACGGCATCCAGGCGTTCGTGCCGCGCATGATCGCCGACGGCGGCCCCGGCCATGTCGTCAACACCTCGTCCGGGGACGGCGGGATCGCCCCGATGCCGACCGCCTCCGTGTACGCGGTCACCAAGTCCGCCGTCGTCACGATGACCGAGTCGCTGTACGCGCATCTGCGGGCGGAGGGCGCGGCGGTCGGCGCCTCGGTGCTCTTCCCCGGCCCGCACATGCTCCGCACCGGACTGTGGGAGTCGCACCGCAACCGGCCGGAGCGGTACGCCAAGGAACGCCCCCGCAGGACCCCGTACCGCAGCCTCGGCCAGTGGGAGTCCGCCATGCGGGAGGCGGGCCACGAGGTGGAGTTCACCCCGGTGGAGGACGTCGCGGCGACCGTCGTGGACGGGATCCGCGCCGACCGCTTCTGGATGCTGCCGGACAGCGAGCACAGCGACCGGCAGATCCGCGCCAGGTCGCAGTCGATGCTGGACCGGGCCAATCCGTCGTACCTGGAGAGTTTCATACTCGACTGAGGAGCGAGCGATGACCGACGACCCCTACCTGATCATCTCCTCCGACTGCCACGCCGGGCTGCCCACCGAGGAGTACCGGCCCTATCTCGACCCCCGCTTCCACCGGGAATTCGACGACTTCCTCGCCGGGCGCGACCGCCGCCGCGAGGAGATGACCCGCCTCGGCGTACGCAACGAGGCCTTCGCCGACAAGTGGTTCCACGACAACGAGGAGGGCCTGAAAGGCGGTTGGGACGCCGCCCGGCGCCTGAAGGAACTGGACGGCGACGGGGTGGCCGCCGAGGTCGTCTTCCCCGACGCGGACGCCGTCGACAGCCGGACCGCCGCCCCGTTCGGCGTGGGCCTCGGCCTCTCCGGCGACCAGGACCCGGAGCTGGGCATGGCGGGCGCGCAGGCCCACAACCGCTGGCTCGCCGACTTCGTCTCGCAGAACCCCGAACGCCACTGCGGGGTCGCCCTGCTGCCCGTCACCGGCGAGGTCGACCGGGTCGTCGCGGAGATCCACCGGGCGAAGGGGTCCGGCCTCGGTGCGCTGATGATCCCCTCCATGTGGGTGGACAAGGCCCCCTACCACGACCGGCGTTACGACCCCGTCTGGGCGGCCGCCGCCGAGACGGGCATGCCCGTCGTCACCCACTCCGGCGCGGCCCCGCGCCACGAGTACGGCGACCACCTCGGGATCTACGTCTCCGAGGTCACCTGGTGGCCGTCCCGCCCGCTCTGGTTCCTGCTCTGGTCGGGCGCCTTCGAACGCCACCCCGGGCTGCGGTTCGGCGTCGCCGAGTCCGGCTGCTGGTGGCTGCCGAACCTCCTCTGGTTCATGGACCGGCTCTACCTCGGCGCCCACGGCGGCAAGAAACTCTCGCCGTTCGCCGAACTGAAACGGCCCCCGCACGAGTACCTGGACCGCCAGGTCTTCATCTGCGCCACCAACACCAAGCGCCGCGAACTCGCCCAGCGGTACGAGATCGGCGTCGACAACATCCTGTGGGGCAGCGACTTCCCGCACCCCGAAGGCACCTGGCCGAACACCGCCCAGTGGCTGCGCGACACCTTCCACGACATCCCCGTCGCCGAGACCCGCCGCATGCTGGGCCTAGCCGCCGCCGAGGTGTTCGGCTTCGACACGGAAAAGCTCGCCCCGATCGCAGAACGCATCGGCCCCACCCCCGCCGAACTGGGCCAGAGCCCCGACCAGGCGGCGGTCGAGGCGTCCTGGGCCCGCTCGCGCGAGACCGGCCGGCACTGGCTGACCGGCCACGACTTCCCGGCCCTGGGGGTCGACTGATGCCCCGCGAGCGCTACACCGTCATCTCCGCCGACTGCCACGCGGGCGCGGACCTCCTCGACTACCGGCCGTACCTGGAGACGAAGTACCACGACGACTTCGACGCATGGGCGGCGACGTACGTCAATCCGTACGAGGACCTCCTCGCCGACACCGCCGACCGCAACTGGAACTCGGAGCGCCGCCTCGCCGAACTGGAGGCCGACGGCATCGTCGCGGAGGTCGTCTTCCCCAACACCATCCCGCCCTTCTTCCCCTCCGCCTCGCTGATGGCGCCCGCGCCCTCGCGGGCGGAGTACGAACAGCGCTGGGCCGGCCTGCGCGCCCACAACCGCTGGCTCACCGACTTCTGCGCGCAGGCACCGGGCCGGCGCGCGGGCGTAGCGCAGATCCTCCTCAACGACCCGGCCGAGGCGGTCCGCGAGATCCGCCGCACCAAGGAGGCGGGGCTCACCGGCGGCATCCTGCTGCCCGGCGCCCCGCCCGGCTCGGGTGTCCCGGAGCTGTACTCGCAGACGTACGACCCGCTGTGGGCCGTCTGCGAGGAGCTGGACGTACCGGTGAACCACCACGGCGGCTCGGCCTCCCCGCCGCTCGGCGACGAACCGGCGGCCCGAGCCGTCTTCATGGTGGAGACGACCTGGTTCTCCCACCGGGCGCTGTGGCACCTGATCTTCGGCGGGGCCTTCCGCCGCCACCCCGGACTGAAACTGGTCCTCACCGAACAGGGCTCCGGCTGGATCCCGGGCGTCGTGGAGATGCTGGACTACTACCACGGCCGCCTGGTCGCGGCGACGGCCCGGGCGACCACCGCCGAATCCAGGTTCGGTGCGGGCCTGGCCGCCTCGATGGGCGCGAGCCCCGGCGAGGTCTGGCGCGACAACTGCTTCGTCGGCGCCAGCTTCATGCGCCCCCACGAGGTGCCGATGCGCGACCGGATCGGCCTCGACAAGATCATGTGGGGCAGCGACTACCCGCACGACGAGGGCACCGCCCCGTACACGAGGGAGGCCCTGCGGATCGCGTACGCGGGAGTGGAGCCCGAGGAGGTCGCGGCGATGACCGGCGGCAACGCGGCCCGCGTCTACGGCTTCGACCTGGCCGCGCTCGACCGCGTCGCGGCGGAGGTCGGCCCGACGGTCGAGGAGATCGCCGAGCCGCTGAAGGAGATCCCGGCAGGCGCTACCAGCCCCGCCTTCGCCCCGGGCGGGTCGGTACGCGTCTGGTGACCGGGCGGGGTGAGACCATCCCCGGGTGACGGATACCCGGGCGCACGACGAACCGCACGGCAATGGGCTCGGTACGCGGCTGAACTGGCTGCGTGCCGCGGTCCTCGGCGCCAACGACGGGGTGGTCTCCACCGCCGGACTGGTCGTCGGCGTGGCCGGCGCCACGGCCGACCGGGGCACCCTGCTCACCGCCGGCCTGGCGGGACTGCTGGCCGGGTCCATGTCGATGGCGGCGGGCGAGTACGTCTCGGTCTCCACCCAGCGCGATTCGGAGATGGCCGCGCTGGCGACGGAGAAGCAGGAGCTGACGGAGGCACCCGAGGCGGAACTGGTCGAGCTGACCGGCCTGCTGGAGGGCAAGGGCCTGAGCCGCGAGGTCGCCCGCGAGGCCGCCGTCCAGCTCACCGAACGCGATGCGCTGCGCGCCCACGCGGTGGTGGAGCTGGGCATCGACCCGGACCAGCTGACGAACCCGTGGCACGCGGCGGGCGCGAGCTTCCTGGCGTTCACGGTGGGGGCGCTGCTGCCGCTGCTGGCGATCGTGCTGCCGCCCTCGTCGCTGCGGCTCCTGGTGACCGTGCTGTCGGTACTGGCCGCGCTGGCCCTCACGGGCTGGTGGAGCGCCCGGCTGGGCGAGGCGAGGGTGGGGCCGGCGGTGCTGCGGAACATGGGCGGGGGAGCGTTGGCGATGGCGGTGACCTATGGGGCGGGGCATTTGTTGGGGGCGGTGGGGGTCTGAGGGCTCTAGCCGGGCCGTACGATCCGCTCGGGCGGGAAGAGTTCGGTGCCGATGTGCCTCGGCCATGAAATCCGCGTACCGGCGCTCGAAGTCCAGGGCGGCGGCATCCGGGCGCGGGCCGACCCGTTCCCGTACGTCCTTCACCAGCTCCCGCGTCCGCTCCGCCGCGCGGGTCTGCTCCACCGCCGCGCGCGCCGCGAAGGACGGCTCGGCGGTCAGCTGCTCCACGACATGTGCGCAGCACCGGCCGAGCAGCTCCCCGTACAGCCCGGCCGCACGCTCCGACAGCCCCGCGGCGGGCGCCGGCAGCCCGGCGGCCAGCCGCTCCGGATCCAGGTCCACGGCGAACAACCGGTCCGCCGTCAGCTCGCCCGCCGCCGCGAAGGTGTCCCGCACCGCGTCCACGGCGGCCAGCCGCTCGTGCTCCGGCAGCCCGGCGTACGACTGGGCCGGCCGGCCGCCGAGCACCTTCGCCAGCCGGTCCGGCTTCGTCGGTCGGGGGAGGGGGCGCACCGGGTCCGGGACCAGGCCCGCGCCGGGCTTCGGTGTCATCAGTGACCTGGTGACCGTCCCGATCACCGTCGTCGCCAGTCGGACCAGCGCAACTTCCAGCCCCTGCACGGCAGTTCCTCTTCCACGTCGGCCCCGGTAACGGGATCGTACGACGCCGGTGTTGGCAGAAGTCACCAAAGACTGCTGACACCGCGTCTCGCATACTTGTTGGTAACAACGTCTAGTCCCCGGCCGACCTGCGGCTCTACGGTGCAGGCATGCCGCCGAACCTGCCCGATGTAGTGCTCTGGTCCATACCGGCCTTCGTCCTGCTCACTGTGCTGGAAATGGCCCTCCACCACTTCCACCCCGACGAGGACGCCGCCGGATACGAGGCGAAGGACGCCGTCACCAGCATCACCATGGGGCTGGGCAGCCTGGTCTTCGACCTGCTGTGGAAAGTGCCCATCGTCGCGATCTACACCGCGGTCTACGAACTGACCCCGCTCCGCGTCCCCGTGCTGTGGTGGACCGTCCTGCTGATGCTGCTCGCACAGGACTTCTTCTACTACTGGTCCCACCGCGGCCACCACGTCATCCGGATCCTCTGGGCCTGCCACGTGGTCCACCACTCCAGCCGGAAGTTCAACCTCTCCACCGCGCTGCGCCAGCCCTGGACCTCGCTGACCGTCTGGCCGTTCTACCTGCCGATGATCGCGTGCGGAGTCCATCCGGCGGCGCTCGCCTTCTGCTCGTCGGCCAACCTCGTCTACCAGTTCTGGGTGCACACGGAGCGCGTCGACAAGCTCCCCAGGCCCTTCGAGTACGTACTGAACACGCCCTCCCACCACCGGGTGCACCACGCGTCGCAGGGCGGCTACCTGGACCGGAACTTCGGCGGCATCCTGATCGTGTGGGACCGGCTCTTCGGGTCGTTCACCGCAGAGACCGAGCGGCCCGTGTTCGGGCTCACCAAGAACATCGACACCTTCAATCCGCTCCGCGTCGCCACCCACGAGTACGCCGCCATCGCCCGTGACGTGCGGAAGGCGGACAGCTGGAGCGAGCGGGCCGGGCGGATCTTCCGAGGGCCCGGCTGGCAGCCGGGCAGAACGGCCGCCCGTACGGCCGCCCCCGCCCAGGAGCGCACCGGATGAGCGCGGAGCCCGTACCGGACCGGCGGGAGCGTCTCGTACGACCGCTGTTCATCGCCTTCCTGGTGGCCTCGGCCGTCGACCTCGTCGGCCTGCTCGCCGACGTCCCGGCGGCCCACCTCGTCGCCAAGCCACTGCTGATGCCGCTGCTGGCGGGGTATGCCGCCGCCCGGCGCGGACCACGGCTGCTCATCGCGGCGCTGCTGTTCGGCTGGGGCGGCGACACGTTCCTGCTGGCCGACGCCGATGCCGCCTTCCTCGTCGGGATGGGCTCCTTCGCCGTTGGGCACGTCTGTTACCTGTGGCTCTTCGGACGGGCCCGCGGTTCGCTGCCCACCGGGATCGTGTACGCCGTCGTCCTGGTCACCTTCGTCGCACTGCTCTGGCCCGGGCTGCCCGCGGATATGCGGATCCCGATGACCGGCTACAGCCTGCTGCTCACGGCGATGGCGTACCGCGCCGGCACCCTCGGCAGGCACGCGGCCGTCGGCGGGGCGCTCTTCCTGCTCTCCGACGCGCTGATCGCCACCGGCATCGCGGACTGGCCGCAGCTGCCCGCCCCCGACTTCTGGGTCATGCTCACCTACATCGCCGCGCAGTTCCTGCTGACCGTCGGAGCGCTCGCACCAGGGTCTGAATGGGGCGGTGTCGCCGCCGGGGCGTACCGTGAACGGAGTACCAGCAGCTGAGATCGGCAAGGACCCCCACGCATGCGCGCCACCGTCATCCACGCCCCCCACGACATACGCGTGCAGGAGGTGCCCGACCCCGCGATCCAGCAGCCCACCGATGTGGTGCTGCGGGTCCTGCGGGCCTGCATCTGCGGCAGCGACCTGTGGGCGTACAGGGGCGAGTCCGCCCGGCAGCCGGGACAGCGCATCGGGCACGAGTTCCTCGGGATCGTCGAGGAGGCGGGCTCCGAGGTGGCCGGCTTCGCCGTCGGTGACCTCGTCGTCGCCCCGTTCGTCTGGTCCGACGGCACCTGCGCCTACTGCGCCGAGGGGCTGACGACCTCCTGCCCGCAGGGCGGATTCTGGGGCTCGGCCGGCTCCGACGGCGGGCAGGGCGAGGCCGTGCGCGTCCCGTTCGCCGACGGCACGCTGATCAAGCTCCCCGCCGCCGCGGCCGCCGACGACCACCTGCTCACCGCGCTCCTCGCCCTGTCCGACGTGCTCGGCACCGGACACCACGCCGCCGTCGGCGCGGGCGTGAAGCCCGGCTCCACGGTCGCGGTCGTCGGTGACGGAGCGGTCGGACTCTGCGGCGTCATGGCCGCCAAGCGGCTCGGCGCCGAGCGGATCATCGCGCTCGGCCGCCATCGGGCACGTACGGACATCGCCCGCACCTTCGGCGCCACGGACGTCGTCGCCGAGCGCGGCGAGGCGGCCGTCGAAGCCGTACGGGAACTCCTCGGCGGCGAGGGCGCGCACGCCGTGATCGAGGCCGTCGGCACCGAACAGTCGATGCGCACCGCCGTCGGGATCACCCGCGACGGCGGCTCCATCGGCTACGTCGGCGTGCCGCACGGCAGCGGCACCGGCCTGGACCTCGGCGTCATGTTCGACCGGAACATCGCCCTGCGCGGCGGCGTCGCCCCCGTGCGCACGTACATCCCGGAGCTGCTCCCCGACGTCCTGGCCGGCACGATCGACCCGTCGCCCGTCTTCGACCTGACCGTCGGCCTCGACGACGTCCCGGTCGGCTACAAGGCGATGGACGAGCGCATCGCGCTGAAGGTGCTCATCAAGCCGTGAGCCAGACGGCCGCGTCCGCCCCCAGCGGGCCGGGCGGGCGCGACCAGTCGGCGGGGGAGCCCTCGAAGGCGACCGGCGGCACCGCGTGCCGCAGCCGGCCCAGCGGGCCGTCCGTCTCCGTGAGCCACTTCTCCGGGTCGTACGACGGATCCGCGGCCGCTTTCGCTGCTGTCTCCGCATCTGCATCTGCATCTGCATCCGGCTCCCGGCGGGCCGGCAGCTCGTCGAGCAGCCAGGCGGCGGTACGGGCCAGCGAGAGCGTGACCAGCCGGGAGCCGCCCTCGTCGTGCTGCTCGGTCAGCGCCCGCAGCACGGCGGCGGCCAGCAGATAGCCGGTGGCGTGGTCGAGAGCCTGGGCGGGCAGCGCCCCGGGCGTGCCCCCGGGACCGGCGGCCTCGGCCGAGGCGATGCCGGTGGCCACCTGGACCAGACTGTCGAAGCCGCGCTGCCCCGCCCACGGACCGTGCCCCCAGGCCGAGAGCCGCCCGATCACCAGCCCCGGCCTGCGCGCGGCCAGGGCCCGCGGCGTGAGCCCGAACCGCTCGACGGAACCGGGCCGGTAGCCGATGACGACCACGTCCGCGTCGGCCAGCAGCCCGTCGAACGCGGCCGCGCCGGAGCGGCTGCCGAGATCCAGGTCCACCGACCGCTTCCCGAAGCCGGTGTCGCAGTGTGCGTCCGGGCTCTCCGGGAGCTGCGGGCGTCGATCCGCAGGACGTCCGCGCCGAGCAGCGCGAGCGTACGGGTGGCGACCGGCCCGGCGATGACCCGGGTGAGGTCCAGCACGCGCAACCCGGCGGCGGGCAGCAGCGGTTCACCGGCGAGTGCCGTCGTCCGGCGCACCGGAGCACCGTCGATACGGTCCCGGCCCACCAGCCCAGTGCCCGCGAGAGCCGCTCCCCGGGGGTCGGCCGCCCACCGGCCGGGCGTACGGGCGGCCACGGCCAGGCCGCCCGCCGCGTACACCGTCCGCTCGATCTCGTCGCTCGGGCGCCCGGCGAACGAGGCGGCGGCGGTCTCCACGGCGGTGTCGTCCGGGGCGTCCGCGGGCAGCCCCAGCGTGGCGAGCAACCGGGCCCGGTGGTGCGGGTAGTTGGCGTGCGTGCGCACCCAGCCGTCGGCTGTGCGCCAGAACCGGGACAGCGGGGCGAAGGTGGTCGCCGCGCGCCCGTCGATCCGCAGATGGCGCTCGCTGGTGAACGCCGTGGCCACCGCGCCGTCGTCGATCCGGACCCGCGGCACGGGGCGCGCGGTGCGGCGCGCGGCCAGTTCGGCGGCGGCCAGCGAGCAGACCGCGACGGCGGAGCGGGCCAGCTCCATGACGGGCAGCCGGGCGGGGAGCAGCCCGCCGGGGCCGCTTCGCGCGGGAGGCTCGATGTGCGCGAGGAGCGCGGGGTCACCGCCGAGCGCCGCCCACGCCTGTTCGGTGCCGGAGCTGTGTGCCTGGTTCATCCCCGCACTATGGCACTGAGTGCCACCGGGCGGGAAGGAGCCCCGGGAACGGCGCGGGAAGGAGCCCCGGGAACGGCGCGGGCCAGGGCCCGGAAGGCGGCGGGAGGGACCGGAAAGACGGCGGGAGGGACCGGCCGAAGACTCCGGACCGGCCCTCCCGCCGCGCCGCGTTCCGGCTACCAGCGGACCGCGTTCAGCGCGTTCACCACACCGGCGCCGTAGAAGCCGTTGCGGTTCTTGCCGCCCTCGCATACGGCGTCGATCTTGCCGTCACCGTCGATGTCGTACGGGGCTCCGCACGCGGTGGCGTCGGCCTCGGCGCTCAGCAGCGCCTTCACCGCGGCCGCCGAGGCGTGCGGGTGCGTCGACTTGATCAGGGCCGCGACACCCGCGACATGCGGGGAGGCCATCGACGTACCGGCCTTGTAGCCGTACTCGCCGTTCGGCAGCGTGGAAAGGATCAGACCGCTCGTGGCCGGCGGGGCGGGCGTCTGGTACGCCGTGGAGTCACCGCCCGGGGCCGCCACGTCGATGACGCCGTTCCCGTAGTTCGAGTAGGAGGCCTTCAGACCCTTGGCACCGGTCGCGGAGACCGTCACGACGCCCGGCAGCTGAACCGGGATGTCGAGGCACTCGCGAGGGTTGATCGTCCTGGTGACGGTCGTGCTGTCGTTCGGGCTCCCCGTGTCCTCGATCGCGTCGGAGGCCAGGTCGAAGCTGCTGTTGCCGGACGAGGCGATGTTGACCGTCCCCCTGCGCTCCGCGTACCGGGTGGCACGGGCGACCGCGTCGACCAGGGCGCCCTGGTCCGGGTCGTTCTTGCAGTTGAACATCCACGGGTCGGTGAAGTAGCTGTTGTTGGTGACATCGACATCGTGCTCGGCGGCCCAGACGAAGCCGCAGACGATCGACTCGGTGTAGAAGAAGCCGTCCGGGTTCGCCACCTTGATCCCGGCGACCTTGACGCCCGGCGCGACCCCGGTGACCCCGATGCCGTTCTTCGCGGCGGCGATGGTCCCCGCGACATGGGTGCCGTGGTTGCTCTCGCCGGGCTTCGAACGCCAGGCGCCGTCCGTGGTGTCCGGCGCCCCGGAGACGCAGTTCGCCGATGCCCGGCGGTCGAAGTTCGGCGCCAGGTCCGGATGGGTGTCGTCGACGCCCGTGTCGATGACCGCGACCGTCACCTTGCTGCTGCCCAGCGTCCGCTTGTGCGCCTGGTCCGCCTTGATGGCGGGCAGGTCCCACTGCAGGGGCTCCATCGGGTCCTGGTCACCCGTCGCCTTCGCCGACGCGGCCTTCGCCTGCGCGGCGGTGAGCGGCTGCTCGACCCCGGTGTCCGTGGTGGCCTGCGGAACGATGGGGCTGGTGCGGGTGGCACCCGCCGAATCGACGCCCCGGACCCGGCGGATCGACTTCGCGAAGTCCGGGTTCTGCGAGTGGACGACGATGACGCCGATCTGGTCGTAGGAGATCACCACCGTGCCGCCGGCCGCGGCTATCGCCTTCTTCACCTGCTTGACGGTCCCGTGACCGCCCCGCGTGTTGACCACGTACGAGAGCTTCGGGCCGTCCGTCGACACCGCAGCCGTGGGCTGCGCGTCCATGGGTTCGGCAGAGGCGGCCGCCGTCGGCAGGAAGCCGAGCGAAGCCGTGAGTGCCAATCCGACGGGCAACGACAGTGCGCGCGTCCGTCTGGATCCCAGATGAGCCATGGGGTCTCCACATCATCCGTGCCGGTCGACCGGACACCGGGCGTGTCCAGTCGCGTACATGACGAGTGAAGTTATCGCTGATCAACCCCGCTCTTCAATGATTTCGCGGGGCCGGGTTCGGCCGGACGGGCGGGAAACGGCGCGTGGGAGAAGTACGGCCCCGCGGTGAACCGCTTCGCCGCGCCCTCCGTGCCGTTGTCGGGGGAGGTGCAACGACACCCCCGACACCCGGCGTTCCCAGTGAGATCCACCGTCACCGACACCACCGCACCCGCGTCGCGAGGAGATTCCGTGGCTACCGATGCACCGCCGCCCGAAGCCAGTACGGACGCGCCCCCTGCCCAGCCCGACACCGAGGCGTTCGTCGCGATGCAGGAGAGCGGGGAGTTCGGCGAACTGCGCCGCGCCTACCGCTCGTTCGCCTTTCCGCTGACCATCGCGTTCGTCCTCTGGTACCTGCTCTACGTGCTGCTGTCCAACTACGCGGGCGGCTTCATGGGCACCAAGGTGTACAGCAACATCAACGTGGCCTTCGTGTTCGGCCTCGCCCAGTTCGTCACCACCTTCCTCATCGCCTGGTTCTACTCCCGGCACGCGGCCGCCGAGCTCGACCCGAAGGCCGAGGCCATCAAGTCCCGCATGGAGGCCGACGCATGAGCGCCGCGTACCACTCGCACACCGCCGTCCAGCTGGCCGCCACCTCCTCGACCACCGAGCACCGGCCACTGATCATCACGCTCTTCGCCGTGTTCGTCGCCGCGACCCTGGGTATCACCGTCTGGGCCGGCCGGCAGACCAGGAGCGCCTCCGACTTCTACGCGGGCGGCCGCCAGTTCACCGCCTTCCAGAACGGACTCGCGGTCTCCGGCGACTACATGTCCGCCGCGTCCTTCCTCGGCATCGCCGGAGCCATCGCCCTCTTCGGCTACGACGGCTTCCTGTACTCCATCGGCTTCCTCGTCGCCTGGCTCGTCGCCCTGCTGCTGGTCGCCGAACCGCTGCGCAACTCGGGCCGCTACACGATGGGCGACGTCCTCGCCTACCGGATGCGCCAGCGCCCGGTCCGTACCGCCTCCGGCGTCTCCACCATCATCGTCTCGATCTTCTACCTGCTGGCCCAGATGGCGGGCGCGGGCGTCCTGGTCTCCCTGCTGCTCGGCATCACCAGCGACGCGGGCAAGATCCTCATCGTCGCCCTCGTCGGCGTACTGATGATCGTCTACGTCACCATCGGCGGCATGAAGGGCACCACCTGGGTGCAGATGGTCAAGGCCGTGCTGCTCATCGCCGGTGCCCTGCTGATGACCTTCCTGGTGCTGCTGAAGTTCGACTTCAACATCTCCGACCTGCTGGGCACGGCCGCCGAGAAGAGCGGCCACGGAGCGGCGTTCCTGGAGCCCGGCCTCAAGTACGGTGCCACCGGCACCTCGAAGCTGGACTTCCTCTCGCTCGGCATCGCCCTGGTCCTCGGTACCGCCGGCCTGCCGCACATCCTGATCCGCTTCTACACGGTGCCGACCGCCAAGGCCGCCCGTAAGTCGGTCAACTGGGCCATCGGCATCATCGGCGCCTTCTACCTGATGACGATCGCCCTCGGCTTCGGCGCCGCGGCCCTCATCGGCCCCGACGAGATCAAGGCGAAGAACCCGGCCGGCAACGCGGCCGCACCGCAGCTCGCCGAATACCTCGGCGGGGTCGGCACCACCGGCGGCGCCGTACTGCTCGCCGTGATCTCGGCCGTCGCCTTCGCCACCATCCTCGCCGTCGTCGCGGGACTCACCCTCGCCTCCTCGTCCTCCTTCGCGCACGACATCTACGCCAACGTCATCCGCAAGGGAAAGGCCACCGAGAAGGAGGAGATGCGGGCGGCCCGCTGGGCCACCGTCCTCATCGGCGCGGTCGCGATCGTCCTGGGCGCCTTCGCCCGCGACATGAACGTCGCCGGACTGGTGGCGCTGGCGTTCGCCGTCGCCGCCTCCGCCAACCTGCCGACCATCCTCTACAGCCTCTTCTGGAAGCGGTTCACCACCCAGGGCGCCCTCTGGTCGATCTACGGCGGCCTGGCGAGCTCGGTGATCCTGGTGCTGTTCTCGCCGGTCGTCTCCGGCAACCCGAAGACGTCGATGTTCAAGGGCGTCGACTTCGCCTGGTTCCCGCTGGAGAACCCCGGCCTGATCTCCATCCCGCTGGGCTTCCTGCTCGGCTGGGTCGGCTCCCTCCTCTCGAAGGAGGAGCCGGACAAGGGCAAGTACGCCGAGCTGGAGGTCAAGTCCCTCACCGGCGTCGGAGCACACTGAGCGAGCGGCGCCACAGGCGCCTGCCGCTCCGCGGCCGTGTCGTAGGGTCCTACGACACGGCCGCGCCGCACCTCGTGCCAAACGGGCCCCGCCGATGTCACAGCTCTCGCGTAGTCTCGGAAGAGTCAGCCGGAAGGGCCGGACGGAGAGCGGAATCGGCACCGGGAAGCAATCGGGGGAGGGGGCCCACGTGCTCATCGACACCTACGACCGGGTAGCCACCGACCTGCGCGTCTCGCTGACCGACCGGTGCAATCTGCGGTGCACGTACTGCATGCCGGAAGAGGGCCTGCAATGGCTGGCCAAGCCCGATCTGCTCACCGACGACGAGATCGTCCGGCTGATCGACATCGCCGTCACCCGGCTCGGCATCACGGAGGTCCGCTTCACCGGCGGCGAACCGCTGCTGCGCCCCGGGCTCGTCTCCATCGTCGAGCGGTGCGCCGCCCTCGCCCCGCGCCCCCGGATGTCGCTCACCACCAACGGCATCGGCCTGCGGCGCACCGCCGCCGCCCTCAAGGCCGCCGGGCTCGACCGGGTCAACGTCTCGCTGGACACCCTGCGCCCCGACGTCTTCAAGACCCTCACCCGCCGCGACCGCCACCACGACGTGCTGGCCGGCCTCGAAGCCGCCCGCGAAGCCGGACTCACCCCCGTCAAGGTCAACACCGTCCTGATGCCGGGGCTCAACGAGGACGAGGCCCCCGAGCTGCTCGCCTGGGCCGTCGAGCACGGGTACGAGCTCCGCTTCATCGAGCAGATGCCGCTCGACGCCCAGCACGGCTGGAAGCGCGACGGCATGATCACGGCAGGCGACATACTGCGCTCGCTGCGCACCCGCTTCACTCTCACCGAGGAGGGCGCCGGGGAGCGCGGCTCCGCCCCCGCCGAGCGCTGGCTCGTCGACGGCGGCCCCCACCGGGTCGGCGTCATCGCCTCCGTCACCCGCCCCTTCTGCCGGGCCTGCGACCGCACCAGGCTCACCGCCGACGGCCAGGTGCGCACCTGCCTCTTCGCCCGCGAGGAGACCGACCTGCGCGGCGCCCTGCGCTCGGACGCGTCGGACGAGGAGATCGCCCGGATCTGGACGCTCGCGATGTGGGGGAAGAAGGCCGGATCAGGCCTGGACGAGCCGTCCTTCCTGCAACCGGACCGGCCGATGTCGGCGATCGGCGGCTAGGGTCTGGGATATATTTCGCCGTGCCGAATCAGCGGGTGTCAGCTTTCACCCGATGCCGAGCGGCACGAAGGGCCCGACCCGGGAGGCACCCCGAGCCAGACCCTCCGATGCAGTTCACAAGCCCGGTCGCCCAACTGTCGACCGGGCTTCTGCGTATGCAGCTCCGGTCGCGACCGTCTCGTGTGTGGGGACTGCTACTGCATGAACTGCCCCACAGCGGCAATGATCGCCACGAACAGCCCTGCCATCGCCAGACAGACCTGCCACCTCTCGGCATCGGTCCACCTTCGCCTGCGAGGCTTCACATCGCTTTGATCACTCACAGCTCCTCCTCGTTCGTCCAGCAGCCCCGCTGAACGGCCTTGTCCGTCAGCGAGCCTGCCCCGAGGAACGATGCGGAGCGCGCACGAAGTCTGTCACGAGTACCGGGGAGGGGTGCACCGGAACCCCGTGATTGATCTGAGCTTTTCTTGAGCTTCGGAGCTCCGCGCTAGGGCGCGTCCGGTCCCGGTCCGCGGGACTCCCACTCCGTCAGGGTCACGACCTCCTTGAGGAAACTCCTGACGTCCAGGAACGAGGAGAGGTGCTCCCGGTGTTCCTCGCAGGCCAGCCAGGTCTTGCGGCGCTCCGGGGTGTGCAGCTTCGGGTTGTTCCAGGCGAGCACCCATACGGCGTCGGCCCGGCAGCCCTTGGCGGAACAGATCGGTGCGGCGGCGGAGTTCCCGGCCGCGGTTTCAGGGGAGTTCACGGACTCAACCCTAGGTCAGTGCGGATGCGGGCCCTCGGTCCGGCCGGGCTCATCAGACGGCCAGGGCGCTCCCCGGGCGGAGAAAAAACGACGCCGAGCAGCCACGGGGGGAGCTGCCCGGCGTCGGTCCGTCGCTCCGACGGGGGATGCGGAGCGCCTACGAAGTATGTCACGCAGACCGGGGTGCGGTGCCCGTAACTTCATGAATGATCTGAGGTTTTCTTGAGCCTACGGTGCAGTGCGCACCCAACCGGGCTCAGGCCGATTCCCCGCCGCGGCGCACCCCGTCGCCCTCCGGACCGGGGTCCGCGGCACCGGCCACCGGCGCCGCGTCGAGCACCGGCCGCATCGGCGCCGGCACGAAGGTGGAGGGCAGCGAAGGGGTGTTCTCCCGGCCCGCGTTGGCGATGACCACGGCCACGTACGGAAGCAGCACCCCGAGCGCGAGCGCCACGATCGCGACGTACCGCTCCACGTTCCACAGCACCGCGGCCAGGACCACCGAAACCGTCCGTACGGACATCGAGATCACATAGCGCCGCTGTCTGCCGCGCACATCGTCCGCGAGCCCCTGCCGGGCCCCCGTGATCCGGAAGACCTCGCCGCCGCTCTGCTTCCGCATCACGTCTCCCTCACCCTTCCCCCAGTGCCTCGCGGGCCGGGGGACACCTCATTCCCGCACCGGAGCTCCCCGGACCGGACCGCGAACCACGGTACGCCCGGCGGTCCGAGGCTTCGAGGCCGGGGCGCACTCTGTTCGTACATATCGGTATCCGCGCCCCACGTACGGCCCCCTCCGGCATGCGGCGCTCGGCCCGCGGGCCGAGACTGGGCGCACATGCGCGACATCGCGTCGCACGAGGAGGCGACATGGGCTGGTTGTGGGCAATCATCGTGGGCCTGGTGCTCGGTCTGATCGCGAAGGCGATCCTGCCCGGCAAACAGAACATCCCACTCTGGCTGACGATCATTTTCGGCATCATCGGCAGTGTCCTCGGCAACGCCGTCGCCACCTGGATCGGTGTCAACGACACCAAGGGCATCGACTGGATCCGCCATCTGCTCCAGCTGATCGGCGCGGTGGTCGTCGTCGGCGTCGGCGACATGCTGTGGGCCTCGATCCGCGGCACCAAACACAGGACCTGAACCACCGGGCACACAGAGAACCGCGGCCGGACACGCGTGACGCGTGTCCGGCCGCGGTGTCGACGCGGTCCGGGATCAGCCGGTGACCTCGACGGCGGCGAGGTTCTTCTTGCCCCGGCGCAGCACCAGCCAGCGCCCGTGCAGCAGTTCCTCGCGGGCCGGTGCGCTCTCACCGTCCGTGACCTTGACGTTGTTCACGTACGCGCCGCCCTCCTTCACCGTGCGGCGGGCGCCCGACTTGCTCGGCGCCAGGCCGACCTCCACCAGGAGGTCCACCAGCGGGCCCAGCTCGGTGACCTGCGCGTGCGGCACCTCGGACAGTGCGGCGCTCAGCGTCGCCTCGTCCAGCTCGCCGAGCTCACCCTGACCGAAGAGCGCCTTCGACGCGGCGATGACCGCGGCGCACTGATCCGCACCGTGCACCAGCGTCGTCAGCTCCTCGGCCAGCGCGCGCTGCGCCGTCCGGGCCTGCGGACGCTCCTCGGTGACCTTCTCCAGCTCCTCCAGCTCCGCGGGGCTGAGGAAGCTGAGGACGCGCATGTACCGCGAGATGTCCCGGTCGTCCACGTTCAGCCAGAACTGGTAGAACGCGTACGGCGTCGTCATCGCCGGGTCCAGCCAGACGGCCCCGCTCTCGGACTTGCCGAACTTGGTCCCGTCCGCCTTCGTCATCAGCGGCGTCGCCAGCGCGTGCACCTCGGCGCCCGGCTCCAGACGGTGGATCAGGTCGAGACCCGCGGTGAGGTTGCCCCACTGGTCGCTGCCGCCCTGCTGGAGGGTGCAGCCGTAGCGCCGGTACAGCTCCAGGAAGTCCATGCTCTGGAGCAGCTGGTAGCTGAACTCGGTGTAGCTGATGCCCTCGTCGGACTCCAGCCGCCGGGCGATGGACTCCTTGGTCAGCATCTTGTTGACACGGAAGTGCTTGCCGATGTCCCGGAGGAACTCGATCGCGGACATGCCCGAGGTCCAGTCCAGGTTGTTCACCATGACCGCCGCGTTCTCGCCCTCGAAGGACAGGAACGGCTCGATCTGGGACCGCAGCCGCGTCACCCAGTTGGCGATCGTCTCCGGATCGTTGAGCGTGCGCTCCGCGGTCGGCCGCGGGTCACCGATCTGACCGGTGGCCCCGCCCACCAGGGCGAGCGGCCGCAGACCGGCCTGCTGGAGCCGGCGCATGGTGAGCACCTGCACCAGATGGCCGACGTGCAGACTCGCCGCGGTGGGGTCGTAGCCGCAATAGAAGGTGACGGGACCGTCCGCGAGAGCCTTGCGCAGTGCGTCCTCGTCAGTGGACTGGGCGAACAGCCCACGCCACTTCAGCTCGTCGACGATGTCCGTCACGGTTCCGGTGCTCCTCATGATGAATCGGGGAAAGAAGTTTTCCCGCCCAGTCTAGGCGGGTCAGACGCCCGGGCTCACCGAGCTCATGTTGAAGTCCGGGATCCGCAGCGCGGGCATCGCGGCCCGGGTGAACCAGTCGCTCCACTCGCGCGGCAGCGTCTTCTCCGTACGGCCCGCCTCCGTGGCGCGCGACAGCAGGTCCACCGGCGACTCGTTGAACCGGAAGTTGTTCACCTCGCCGACGACCTCGCCGTCCTCGACGAGATACACCCCGTCGCGGGTCAGCCCGGTCAGCAGCAGCGTCGCCGGGTCGACCTCCCGGATGTACCACAGGCAGGTCAGCAGCAGCCCGCGCCCGGTCGTCGCGGCCACCATCTCGTCCAGGGACCGCTCACCGCCGGCCTCCAGCACCAGGTTGTCGATGGCCGGTGCGACCGGCTGCCCGGTCAGCCCCGCCGTGTGCCGGGTGGTCGTCAGATGCTCCAGCCTGCCGTCCCGGATCCAGTCGGTCCGGGCCAGCGGCAGTCCGTTGTCGAAGACCGAGGAGCTGTCCCCGGACGCGTGGGCGATCACGAACGGCGCGGCCTCCAGGCCGGGCGCGTACGGATCGCTGCTCAGCGTCAGCGGCAGCCCGGAGAGCGTCTCACCGAGCCTGGTCCCGCCGCCCGGCTCGGAGAACACCGTCCGGCCCTCCGCGGCGTCCCGCGCGGCCGACGACCACAGCTGGTAGATCAGCAGATCCGCGACGGAGGAAGGCGGCAGCAGCGTCTCGTACCGCCCGGCGGGCAGCGCGATACGGCGCTCGGCCCAGCGCAGCCGCTGCGCCAGTTCGGCGTCCAGCTCGGCCGGGTCGACATCCTTGAAGTCGCGCGTCGAGCGGCCCGCCCAGGACGAACGGGTGCGGTCGGGGGACTTGGCGTTGAGCTCCAGCTTCCCGGTCGGCTGGTCGTGGCGCAGCCGCAGCCCCGTCGACGTACCGAGGTACGTCGAGGTCAGCTCGTGGTTGGCGAAGCCGTACAGCTCACGGCCGCCGGAGCGGGCGCGGGCGAAGGCGTCGCCGAGCGCCGGGGCGAACTCCGCGAAGACGTCCGAGCCCGTCTCGGCCGGTGCGTCCGTGAAGTCCGGCGACGCGGGCACCCCGGTGACCAGCGGCTGTGCGTCCTCCGCCGGACCGGCCCCCCGCGCGGCGGCCTCGGCGGCCCGCACCAGCGGCTCCAGGTCGTCGGCGGTGACCGCGGACCGCGACACCACGCCGGAGGCCGTGCCCCGCGCACCGTCGACGGTCGCGATGACGGTCAGGGTCCGGCCCCGCGTCACCCCGTTCGTCGTGAGCGCGTTGCCCGCCCAGCGCAGATTCGCGGACGACTCCTCGTCGGCGATGACCACACAGCCGTCGGCGGTGGACAGTTCGAGCGCCCGCTCGACGATCTCGTGCGGCTTGCTGACGCGGCTCATCGTCCGGCCTCCTGCGTCGTGTTGAGGATGTTCACGCCCCGGAAGAGGGCGGAGGGGCAGCCGTGCGAGACGGCCGCCACCTGGCCCGGCTGGGCCTTGCCGCAGTTGAAGGCGCCGCCCAGGACATATGTCTGCGGGCCGCCGACCTTTTCCATCGAGCCCCAGAAGTCCGTCGTCGTGGCCTGGTACGCGACGTCGCGCAGCTGCCCGGCCAGCCTGCCGTTCTCGATCCGGAAGAATCGCTGCCCGGTGAATTGAAAGTTGTACCTTTGCATGTCGATCGACCAGGACCGGTCGCCGACCACGTAGATCCCGCGCTCCACCCCGCCGATCAGGTCCTCCGTGGACAGCCCGCCCGGATCCGGCCGCAGCGACACATTGGCCATCCGCTGGACGGGGACATGGCCGGGCGAGTCCGCGTACGCGCAGCCGTTGGAACGGCCCAGCCCGGTCAGCTTCGCGATCCGCCGGTCCAGCTGGTACCCGACCAGCGTCCCGTCCTTGACCAGGTCCCAGGACTGCGCCTCGACACCCTCGTCGTCGTACCCGATGGTCGCGAGCCCGTGCTCGGCCGTGCGGTCACCGGTCACGTTCATCACGGGGGAGCCGTACGTCAGCTTCCCCAGCTGGTCGAAGGTGGCGAACGACGTCCCGGCGTACGCCGCCTCGTAGCCCAGCGCCCGGTCCAGCTCGGTGGCGTGGCCGATCGACTCATGGATGGTCAGCCAGAGGTTGGAGGGGTCGACGACCAGGTCGTACGTGCCCGCCTCGACGCTCGGCGCCCGCATCTTCTCGGCCAGCAGCCCGGGGATCCGGGCCAGTTCGTCGTCCCATTCCCAGCCGGTCCCGGTCAGGTACTCCCAGCCGCGGCCCGCCGGCGGGGCGATCGTCCGCATCGAGTCGAACTCACCGGTCGTCCCGTCCACGGCCACCGCGGTGAGCTGCGGATGCAGCCGCACCCGCTGCTGGGTGGTGACGGTGCCCGCCGTGTCCGCGTAGAACTTGTTCTCGTGGACGGTCATCAGCGAGGCGTCCACATGCGCGACGCCCTCGGCGCCCAGGAGCCGGCCGCTCCACTCGGCGAGCAGTCCCGCCTTCTCCTCGTCCGGTACGCCGAACGGATCGATCTCGTACGCCGAGACCCAGGTCCGCTCGCCGTGCACCGGCTCGTCCGCCAGCTCCACCCGCTCGTCCGAACCGGCCGCCGCGATCACCTTCGCCGACAGCTTCGCCATGGCGACGGCCTGCGAGGCCACCTTCGCCGCGGCGTCCATCGTCAGGTCCACACCGGACGCGAACCCCCACGCCCCGCCGTGCACCACCCGCACCGCGTAGCCCAGATCGGTGGTGTCCGAGGACCCGGAGGGCCGGGCGTCGCGCAGCCGCCAGGACGCGCTGCGCACACGCTCCAGACGGAAATCGGCGTGCACGGCACCCAGCGCCCGCGCGCGGGCGAGCGCCGCGTCGGCGAGGGCCCGCAGCGGCAGGGCCAGGAATGACTGATCTACCTCGTGGGGCACAGGAAATTCCCTTCTCGATGCACCACGGAAGTGAATCACGCCGGACGGTGCCGCCACCGGGGATCCCGGAGGCCGTCCGCCGCCGGTACGGACACGGCGCGGCCCGGCCGGTGTCCCTCTGTAGGAACCCCACAGTGCCCGGGGGAAGGCGCTGTCAGGGGCCGATTCCTCGTGGAGCACCTGGTACCGATAGGTTTTCGACGTACCAGACCGCTAGGGAAAGGGTGATCCGTTGAGCCGCTCGGTTCTCGTCACCGGAGGAAACCGGGGCATCGGCCTCGCCATCGCCCGCGCTTTCGCCGACAACGGCGACAAGGTCGCGATCACCTACCGCTCCGGCGAGCCGCCCCAGGAACTCACCGAGGCGGGCTGCCTGGCGGTCCGTTGCGACATCACGGACGCCGAACAGGTGGAGCAGGCCTACAAGGAGATCGAGGAGAAGCACGGTCCCGTCGAGGTACTGGTCGCCAACGCCGGTATCACCAAGGACCAGTTGCTGATGCGGATGTCCGAGGACGACTTCACGTCCGTCGTCGACACCAACCTCACCGGCACCTTCCGGGTCGTCAAGCGCGCCAACCGCGGCATGCTGCGCGCCAAGAAGGGCCGCGTCGTCCTCATCTCCTCCGTCGTCGGACTGCTCGGCTCGGCCGGGCAGTCGAACTACGCCGCGTCCAAGGCGGGTCTGGTCGGCTTCGCCCGGTCGCTGGCCCGTGAACTCGGTTCGCGGAACATCACTTTCAACGTCGTCGCGCCCGGTTTTGTCGACACCGACATGACGCAGGTGCTCACCGAGGAGCAGCGCAAGGGCATCGTGTCCCAGGTGCCGCTCGGCCGCTACGCGCAGCCCGAGGAGATCGCCGCCGCGGTGCGCTTCCTCGCCTCCGACGACGCGTCGTACATCACTGGAGCCGTCATCCCCGTTGACGGCGGATTGGGCATGGGTCACTGATCACCATGAGCGGAATTCTCGACGGCAAGCGCATCCTCATCACCGGTGTGCTGATGGAGTCGTCCATCGCTTTCCACGCTGCCAAGGTGGCCCAGGAGCAGGGTGCCGAAGTCATCCTGACCGCCTTCCCCCGCCCCACGCTGACGGAGCGCATCGCCAGGAAGCTGCCGAAGCCGGCCAAGGTCATCGAGCTGGACGTGACCAACACCGAGCACCTGGACCGGCTGGAGGGCCTGGTCCGGGACGAGCTCGGTTCGCTCGACGGCGTCGTCCACTCCATCGGCTTCGCGCCGCAGGACGCGCTCGGCGGCAACTTCCTCAACACCCCGTTCGAGTCCGTCGCCACCGCGATGCACGTCTCGGCGTTCTCGCTCAAGTCGCTCGCCATGGCCTGCAAGCCGCTGATGAACGACGGCGGCTCGATCGTCGGCCTCACCTTCGACGCGCAGTTCGCCTGGCCGCAGTACGACTGGATGGGCCCGGCCAAGGCCGCGCTGGAGGCCACCTCCCGCTACCTCGCCCGTGACCTGGGCAAGGACGACATCCGCTGCAACCTGGTCTCGGCCGGACCGCTCAAGTCCATGGCCGCGAAGTCCATCCCCGGCTTCACCGAGCTCGCGGACGTGTGGAACACCCGCTCCCCGCTCTCCTGGGACATGGAGGACCCGGAGCCGGCCGGCCGCGGCATCGTCGCGCTGCTCTCGGACTTCTTCCCGAAGACCACGGGCGAGATCATCCACGTCGACGGTGGCGTGCACATGATGGGTGCCTGACCCCGCGGGGCAGGCACGGACAGAGCCGCGTACCACCTCCGAGCAGGTGGTGCGCGGCTCCCGTGCGTCCGGGCCCGGCTCCGGCCCGCTCAAGTCGAAAAGACGGTCGATCCACCGCAGAATGTGGTGAACCGGACTTCGGGTCAGGCTACGGGGAGGAGGTCGCCGTGCGCGCCACACGTCGCCGGACCTGCGCCCTGCTGGCGGCCTCCATAGCCGTCGCCGGACTCGCCGCCCCGGTGGGGATATCCGTGGCGGGGCGGATGGGAGCCGGGGCGTCCACCCCCGCCGCTCCCACTCCCGACCCCGCCGGAGCCGAATGCCGTACGTCGGTCCGGGGCTCCCGGGTCGTCGCGTACTGCCACAACCCGTACCCCTCCACCGACCGCGTACAGCTGCACACCGAGTGCCGCCGCTGGTGGGACATAGACGCCGACGCCGCCCCGGTCGAGGTGGGCCCCGGCCGGACCGTACGGATCGACGACCGCTGCTGGAAGGAAGTCGGCACCGTCTGGGTCACGCACCGGGTGCGGGACCCGTCAACGGCCTGAGCCCCTCGCAGCGGCCGGCCACCGAGCCCCACGCGAGCGGGACGCAGGGCCCCGCGAGGCCGGATACGTCCTAGACCCGGTCCACCAGACAGCTCAACGCATGGCTCGCGGCCTCGGCCGCCGCCGTCTCCCCGTCCCCCGCCCGGATCGCCTCGACCAGCCTGCCGTGGTCCATGTGGTTCTCCGGCCGCAGCTCATGACCGATGTCGCCGCGGAGATAGTCACGCAGCAGATCGCCCAGGTCGGCGTAGAGACCGGTCAGTACGTCGTTGTGCGAGGCGGCGACCACGGCCAGATGCAGCGTCGCGTCCGCCGCGACGAACGCCTCGGCGTCACCCGCGGCCCAGGTCTCCTCCCGGCGCGCCATCAGCGCGTCCAGCTGCTTCAGATCCCGCTCGGTGCGCCGGGCCGCCGCCAGCCTCGCCGCCGAGGACTCCAGGGTGGAGCGCAGCTCGGCGACATGGCGCGGATCGGCGGAGGCGAAACGGCGGTGCATCACCCCGGCCAGCTCGCTGGTGGCCACGACATAGGTGCCCGACCCCTGCCTGATGTCGAGCAGGCCGTTGTGCGCGAGGGCGCGCACGGCCTCGCGCACGGTGTTGCGGGCCACCCCCAGCTGCTCCACCAGCTCGGGCTCGGTGGGAATGCGCGAACCCACGGGCCACTCGCCCGAGGTGATCTGGTTCCTCAACTGGGCAATCACCTGGTCGGCGAGGGCCGAACGCCGCGGAGACGTCAGCGTCATGGTGCTCCTTGGTCGGGCTGCTTGGGTGACGGACGGGGGTTACGGGGATGGCGGGGAGGTGGCTCCGCCTGCCGCGAATCGTCTCAGAGCGGCCCGTCGCCGGGGCGGCTCCAGAACGATTGGACAATCAATCATCCCATGATTCTATGATGGGCCCCATGCCCGACGACGAGACCCGGCCCCAGACCCGGACCCTGACCCCCGCCACCACGGTGGACGACCCCACGAAAACCGCGGCCGCGCGGACTACCACGGCCGTGCGGACGCCGTGGGCCCCCCGGACGGCACCGGCCGCCGACGGGGCCTCCCCCTGGCTGCTCCGGCTGGTCGTCGTCGGGCTGGTCCTCACCGCGCTCAACCTCCGTCCCGCCATCACCAGCCTCGGCTCCCTCCTCGAAGAGGTGCGCGACGGGCTGCACATGAGCGGCAGCGTCGCCGGTGTCCTGACCTCCGTACCGCCGCTCTGCTTCGCGGTCTTCGGCATCATGGCGCCGCGCCTCGCCCGCCGCTTCGGCCCGGGCGCGGTCGTCTGCGCCGGCATGACCGCCATCACCGCCGGTCTGGTGATCCGGCCGCTCGTCGGCGGGACGGCCGGCTTCCTCGCCGCGAGCGCCCTCGCCCTCATGGGCATCGCCGTCAGCAACGTCCTGATGCCGGTGATCGTCAAGCGCTGGTTCCCGGACCGGGTCGGCTCCATGACCGGGCTCTACTCGATGGCGCTGGCCCTCGGCACCTCGCTGGCCGCCGCCGTGACCGTGCCCATGACCAGTGCGATGGGCGGCAGCTGGCGGCTCGGGCTCGGGGTCTGGGCCGTGCTCGCCGCCGCCGCGATCCTGCCCTGGATCCCGCTGGTACGGGACCGCAGCGGCGCTCCGGGGAAGCAGGCCGCCCAGCAGCCGGACGCCCCCGCCCTGCGGATCACCCGCAGCCGTACCGCCTGGGCCCTCGCCTGCTTCTTCGGGCTGCAGGCCACCGCCGCGTACATCACCATGGGATGGATGCCGCAGATCTTCCGCGACGCCGGGGTCTCGGCCGGCACGGCGGGTGTGCTGCTCGCCGTGACCATGGCGATGGGCGTGCCGCTCGCCTTCGTCATCCCGCGGGTCGCGACCCGGATGAAGAACCAGGGCGCGATCGTCGTCTTCCTCGGCAGCTGCGGTCTCCTCGGCTACGCGGGCCTCTACCTCGCACCGTCCGGCGGCGCCTGGGCCTGGGCGCTGCTGCTGGGCATCTCGAACTGCTCCTTCCCGCTCGCCCTGACCATGATCGGCATGCGGTCCCGCAGCGGCGCCGGAGTGGTCCGGCTGTCCGCGTTCGCGCAGTCCGTCGGCTATCTGATCTCGATCCCGGGACCGCTGCTGATCGGTGTGCTCTACCAGCACAGCGGCGGCTGGGAGCTGCCGATCGCGCTGATGGCGGGCCTCATGGTGCCGCAGATGGCGGTCGGAATCCTCGCCGGGCGGGACCGGACCATCGAGGACGAATGCTGAAGTGCGAGACTGACCCCATGTCTCCTGTGCTCGACCCGAATCCCCAGAACGGTCAGAAGAAGCTCCTGATGGTGCTCGGGGCGATGCTGCTGATCACCGTGATCGTCGCAGTGATCGCCTCGATCGCGTCCCCCTGAGCCGTACGCGTCCTCCGAGCCGTACGTGTGTCCTTGAGCCGTACGCGTCTCCTTGAGCCGTACACGCCCCCGGACGTACACGCCCCCGGACGTACACGCCCTCCGGGGCGTACGGCCGCCGATGGTGGGGCTAACCCCCGCGTCCCCTAGGGGGCCAGGGTCAGGGTGAAGTGGGTGGATCGCCGGATGGGGCCGGCCGCCCCGGATCCGTAGGTTTTCGGTATCAGCACCGAAGACCCGCGGAGGCGGACATGCCGGCCCGAACGCACACCCCGACCACCCACCCGGCCACCGGCAGCGTCGAGGTCCGGCTGCCGTGGTGGGCGATCGCGCTGCCCGCGATCGCGTTCGCCGCACTTCTGCTGCTGATCATGGGATCCGGCGAGGCGCAGGCCGCGACCACCACCGACCCGGCGATCAGCCGGTTGCTCGCGCGAATCATGGCCCTGGTGACCGGCTGACGTCGTCCGCGCACCCCGCGGAAGCCCGCCAACACCCTGCGCCGGGCGGCACATTTCATGCGAAGCTGAGGTGTATGAGCGTCGATACACCTCGCAGGATCGTCCTTCTCAGGCATGCAAAGGCGGAATGGTCGCAGGACTCCGACCACGAGCGACCGCTCGCGGAGCGCGGCCGCAAGGATGCCCCCGTCGCGGGCCGCAAACTCGCCGACTCCGGGATCGCCCTCGATCTGGCCCTCTGCTCCACCGCGGCCCGGACCCGCGAGACGTGGAAGCTGGCCGTCCACGAGATGCCGCAGCGTCCCAGGACCGTGTACGAGGACCGGCTGTACGAGGCGTCCCTCGGTGAGCTGATCGCGCTGATCAACGAGACCCCCGACGATGTGCACAACCTCCTGGTCATCGGCCACAACCCTGGTATGCACGCGGCCGCCGACGCCCTCTCGGAGTCGTCCGAGGGCGATGCCCTGTCCCGGATGACCCGCGGTGGCTTCCCCACCGCCGCGTTCGCCGTCGTCGAGTTCACCGGCTCCTGGAAGGGCGTGGAGCACGGAGTGGGCAAGCTGGTCGAGTACTGGACGCCCAACGACTGACGTCGTTCCCGTACGGCGCAGGGCCCCGGTGCGAGAAGCACCGGGGCCCTGCGCCGCATATGCGCGGCACGCGTCAGTCGACGAGGCCGTCGGCGGCCTCGACCTCCTCGCGGGTGATGCCCAGCAGATACAGCACGGTGTCCAGGAACGGCACGTTCACCGCGGTGTGCGCGGCCTCGCGGACCACCGGCTTGGCGTTGAAGGCCACCCCGAGCCCGGCGGTGTTCAGCATGTCCAGGTCGTTGGCACCGTCACCGATCGCGACGGTCTGCGCCAGCGGCACCCCGGCCTGCTCGGCGAAGCTGCGCAGCAGCCGGGCCTTGCCGGCCCGGTCGACGATGTCGCCGACGACCCGTCCGGTGAGCTTTCCGTCGACCACTTCCAACGTGTTGGCAGAGGCGAAGTCGAGCCCGAGCCGTTCCTTCAGATCGTCGGTGACCTGGGTGAACCCGCCCGAGACCACACCGACTTGGTAGCCGAGCCGCTTCAGCGTACGGATCAGGGTGCGCGCACCCGGCGTCAGCCGCACCTCGGCGCGCACCTTGTCCACCACCGACACGTCGAGCCCCGCCAGCAGCGCCACCCGCGCGTGCAGCGACTGCTCGAAGTCGAGCTCGCCGCGCATCGCCTGCTCGGTCACCTCGGCGACCTTGTCCTCGCAGCCCGCGTGGGCGGCGAAGAGCTCGATGACCTCGTCCTGGATGAGCGTCGAGTCGACGTCCATGACGACCAGCCGCTGTGCCCGGCGGCTCAGCCCGGCCGACACCACCGCGACATCGACGCCGATGCCGGCGGACTCCGTCGCCAGCGCGGTGCGCAGTTCCTCGGTCGCGGTGCCGGACACCGCGAACTCGACTGCCGTGACCGGGTACTTCGCGAGCCGGAAGATGCGGTCGATGTTGCCGCCGGTGGAGGTGATCGTGGCCGCTATGGCGGCGGTCGACTCCGCGGTCAGCGGGTGCCCGAGCACCGTCACATGGGAACGCCCGTCACCGCGCGGCCGGTTGTCACCGGTACCGGAGATGATCTCGGCCTGGAGCTTCAGCGAATCGGCCCAGCTGTGCACGGTCGCCCGCAGATCGCCCTCGGTGGTGCCGCCCGCGGTCGGGGCGGTGACCAGTGCGCACAGGACGATGCGGCCACGGGTGACGACCTGCTCGATGTCGACGACGTCGACCGAGTAGGCGGCGAGGGTGTCGAAGAGCCCGGCGGTGATACCGGGGCGGTCCTTCCCGAAGATCTTCACGAGAAGGGTGGGGGTGCCGGCGCCCCGAGAGGACTCGGGGGGCTCGGTACGGGACTCAGGGGACTCAGGAGACGAGGAGGACCGAGGTGGCTGAGATGCGCTCATGGTGCTTCCACCGTATCGGTCCGCCCCGGCGCTCCGGAGGCCCGTCCCGAGGACCGGACAGCGCGTCGGACACCCGCCCCCGCCCGCCGCCCGCGCGTGGTGACGGACCGCGCGCGTCCGGATCCGGCCGGTGTCCGGCGGGCCGGGTGGGCCATGGGCGCGGGGTGACCGGGATGTTCGGGTAACCGGCGATTCATACGTACTCGGGTTGCTTGCCGCGCCCTGCTCCCTTTGGCCGCGCGCCGCTTCCGCGGTTCGTGTCGGCACCGTAACGATGCAGGTCCAGGTAGGGTCTTCGGCCCGCTCGACTTTCGTATCGGGGACTGCTCCTGGAATAGTTCCCCACGATGTTCAGCATCCCTAGACTCCCTGTGATGGGGGTAACTCGGGGGACAACTAGTGGGGCGCGGAGTGCCGGAACTCGTACTGGAATTGAATGGCAGGACCTGGACGCTCGATCCGTCCAGGTCGTACACCCTGGGTCGCGATCCGCAGGGCGACCTGACGATCGACGACGCCAGAGTGTCGTGGCGGCACGCCACGATCAGCTGGGGGGGCCGGAATTGGTTCATCGAGGACCACGGCAGCACCAACGGAACCTATGCGCAGGGCAACCGGATCCAGCAGCTGGAGATCGGCCCCGGCTCGGTCGTACACCTGGGCAATGCCACTGACGGCCCGCGGCTGAGTCTCACCGCCGCGACGGCCGCCGACGCGTACAGCGGACAGGGCGCGGGTGCCCAGCAGGCACCGGTCCAGCAGCCCCAGCAGGGCGGCGCCGGCTGGCCCGGCCAGGCACCCGCTCCGCACCAGCCGCAGCAGGGCTGGCCGCAGCAGGCACCCCAGGGAGTGCCGCCGCAGCAGCCCGTGCAACCGCAGGTCCCGCAGCAGCAGGGCATGCCGAGGGCGCCCGGCGCGGGCGGAGCCGCGGGGGCTCCGCCCGCGTACGGAGACCGCAGCCCGACCACGTTCCACCAGCTGGATCTCGGTCGCGTCATGCGCATCGGTCGTGCGCTGGAGAACGAACTGGTCGTCTCCGACCTCCAGGTCTCGCGCCACCACGCCGAATTCCACGCGACCCCCGACGGCCGCTTCGAGATCCGTGACCTCGGATCCCACAACGGCACGTACGTCAACGGTCAGCCGCTCCACAAGTCGGGCTCCGCGCTGATCGGGCCGAACGACATCGTCGGTGTCGGTCACTCGACCTTCCGCCTGGTCGGCGACCGGCTCGAAGAGTTCGTCGACACCGGTGAGGTCTCCTTCTCCGCCCGCCACCTCACGGTGACGGTCGACGGCGGGAAGCAGATCCTCAAGGACGTCTCCTTCGGCGTCCCGGAGAAGTCGCTCGTCGCGGTCATCGGCCCGTCCGGCTCCGGCAAGTCCACCCTGCTCAAGGCGCTCACCGGCTACCGGCCCGCCAACCAGGGCGACGTCCTCTACGACAACCGGAACCTGTACAAGCAGTTCGCCGAACTGCGCCAGCGCATCGGTCTGGTCCCGCAGGACGACATCCTGCACAAGGAACTCACCGTCACCAAGGCGCTCAAGTACGCGGCCAAGCTCCGCTTCCCCGCGGACACCACCGAGGCCGAGCGCCAGGCCCGGATCCTCGAAGTCCTCGCCGAGCTCAAGCTCGACATCCACAAGGACAAGAAGGTCACCTCGCTCTCCGGCGGTCAGCGCAAGCGCGTCTCCGTCGCCCTGGAGCTGCTCACCAAGCCGTCGCTGATATTCCTGGACGAGCCGACCTCCGGCCTCGACCCGGGCATGGACCGCGATGTCATGCAGCTGCTGCGGGGTCTGGCCGACGACGGCCGCACCGTCCTGGTCGTCACGCACTCCGTCGCCGAGCTGGCGATCTGCGACAAGCTGCTGGTCATGGCGCCGGGCGGTTCCGTCGCCTACTTCGGCCCGCCGGAGGAAGCGCTCAACTTCTTCGGCTACACCACCTGGGCCGACGTCTTCTCCGCGTTCGAGAACTACCGCGACTACGACTGGTCGGGCCGCTGGCGCGGATCGCAGCACTACCAGATGTACGCCGCGGACATCGACGCCGTCGCCGCACAGTCCGTACACATGCCGCCCCCGCAGCAGATGCGCCCGCCGAAGCCGCAGAGCTGGTCGGCCCAGCTGTGGACGCTGATGCGCCGCTACGTCTCGGTGATCGCGTCCGACAAGGGCTTCATGGGTCTGATGGTGATCCTGCCCGCGGTGCTCGGCGTCGTCAGCGTGGTCATCCCGGCCAAGTTCGGCCTGGCCCCGCCGGACCCGCCGTCCCGGTTCAACAGTGCCGCCGGAACGATCATGCTGATCCTCGCGGTCGGCATGTGCTTCTCCGGTGCGGCCAACTCCGTACGAGAACTGATCAAGGAACGCGTCATCTACGAACGGGAACGGGCAACCGGCCTGTCCCGCTCCGCCTATCTGATGTCCAAGGTGATCGTCCTCGGAGTGATCACCGCCATCCAGGGCGTCATCATCTGCGGCATCGGCTTCGCCACCCGCGAGCTGCCGGCCGAGGGCCTGATCATGCCGCCGGCCGTCGAGATCTGCCTGACGATCATCGCCCTCGGCTTCACCTCGATGATGTTCGGCCTGGTGATCTCCTCGCTGGTGAAGACCGCCGAGAAGACCATGCCGCTGCTGGTCATGTTCGCGATCGTCCAGGTCGTCTTCACCGGCATCCTCTTCCAGGTGTACGGATCGCCCGGCCTGGAGCAGTTCGCCTGGCTGATGCCGTCCCGCTGGGCCATCGCCGGCGCGGGCACGACGCTCGACCTCTCGCACCTCATGGCGCCGTGGGACCCGAAGAGCCCGACCGATCTCGACCCGCTGTGGGAGCACTCGGCCACCCAGTGGGGGATCAACATCTCGGTGCTGCTGCTGCTCGGCATCGTCTGCGGCGTCGTGGTCGCGCGACTGCTGCGCCGCCACGAGCCGGAGGTCATGCGCAAGTAGCGCGGGCCCGGCACACGACCGCCGAAGGGCGGCACCCCGCGCGGGGTGCCGCCCTTCGGCGTGTGCGGATACCGTCCGGCGATCCGCGGTGCCGGTCAGTACGCGCTGTTGACGTTGTCGATCGAGCCGTACTTGTCGGCCGCGTAGTTGGCCGCGGCGGTGATGTTGGCGACCGGGTCGTAGATGTTCGAGGAGGTGCCCGCGACGTGGTACGCGTTGAACGTCGGCTGGATGACCTGGAGCAGGCCGCAGGACGGGGTGCCGTTCTGGGCGTTGACGTCCCAGCCGTTGACCGCGTTCGGGTTGCCGGTCGACTCGCGCATGATGTTGCGGTGCAGACCGTCGTACGAGCCGGGGATGCCCTTGGCCCGCATGATGTCCAGGGCCTGGTTGATCCAGCCGTCCAGGTTGTTGGCGTACACCGGGGTGCGGGCCTCGGAGCGGCTGGCGGCCTGCGGCGCGGTGCGCTCGGCGGCGACGGCCTTGGCCCTCACCTTGGCGGCGGCCTTGGCCTTGGCCTTCGCCTCGGCCCGGGCCTTGACCTTGGCGGCCTCGGCGGCCTTGGCCTTCGCGGCGGCGGCCTTCTTGGCCTTGGCGAGGTCTGCGGCCTTCACCAGCTTCTCGGCGGTGGAGTGCTGCTCGATGATGCTGGCCTGCACGGCCTTGGCCTGCGGAGTACCGGCGGCCGACGCGAGGACCACGGGGGCGGCGGACACCGGGGTCTCCGCCTCGGGCTTGGGGTCGGCGTTGGCGGGGACGAGCGAGAACGAGAGTGCGGCGACGGCCATGGCGGAGATTCCCGCGACGGAGAGCTTCTGGGTCTTGTTCAGGCGACTACGACGGCCGGGGATGCTGGACGCGGACATGCAGACGTACCTCTTCGTATCGCGGGAGTCCTCACGGAGGACGAAGACGGGAAGCGTTCTCGCATCTCCGTCGGGGACGAGAGCAATTCTTAGCGCCCGCAAAATCTGGTGGCAATGGTGTGACGTACGAACCCGGGTAGTGGACCGGGGCCCCGCTCGAACGTGTCGGCCCGCGCTCATAACCACTGATGTGGCGCTTGTGTGTCCACTAGCGGGCTTCGTAAGTGACGTGGGTCCTATGCGCGGCCTCACACCGGGCGGGCGGCAACCTCACCAACCGTTGCTCTAGCAATTCGGAGTGTGAGACTCCGGATCCTTCGAGGGCGCCTGACGCGGTCGCCACCCCTGTCTGGGGGCCGTTCCCTTCTGTACGGGGCCGCCCCCGTACAGAAGGCCGTTCCTGCCGGCAGGCGGACGGACCTAGTCCCTGCGCCCTAATCGGCGGCCGTCCACAGGCCGATACGGCGTTCGAACCCCGCCGGTACGGTGAGGCCATGAGCCATCGCCCACCGTCGGGTCTCGCCGCCGTGAGCGCCGCGCTGCTCGCCATGAGCCGGCATCTCGAAGTGCGCGACGTCCTGAAGACGATCGTCGCCTCGGCCCGCGAGCTGCTGGACGCCGAGTACGCCGCCCTGGGCGTCCCCGACGACCACGGCGGCTTCGCCCAGTTCGTCGTCGACGGTGTCAGCGACGAGCAGTGGAAGGCCATCGGCCCGCTGCCCAGACAGCACGGCATCCTCGCCTCGATGCTCCACGAGGCGAAGCCCGAGCGGCTCGCCGATGTCCGCAAGGACCCCCGCTTCGAGGGCTGGCCCGACGCCCACCCCGACATGTCCGACTTCCTCGGCCTGCCCATCAGGGACGGCGAGGAGACCATCGGCGCGCTCTTCCTCGCCAACAAACGCTGCCCCAAACCCGAGGGCAGCTGCGGCTTCACCGCCGAGGACGAGGAACTGCTGTCGATCCTCGCCCAGCACGCGGCGATCGCCCTCACCAACGCCCGGCTCTACGAACGCAGCCGCGAGCTCACCATCGCCGAGGAGCGTTCCCGGCTCGCCCACGAGCTGCACGACGCGGTGAGCCAGAAGCTCTTCTCGCTGCGGCTGACGGCCCAGGCCGCCGCGGCCCTGGTGGACCGCGACCCGGCCCGCGCCAAGGGCGAGCTCCAGCAGGTCGCCGCGCTCGCCGCGGAAGCCGTGGACGAACTGCGCGCCGCCGTCGTCGAGCTGCGCCCCGCCGCGCTCGACGAGGACGGCCTCATCGCCACCCTCCGTACCCAGATCCAGGTCCTGGACCGGGCCCACACGGCCAGGGTCACCTTCGAGAGCCTGGGCATACGGGCCCTGCCGGCAGCCCAGGAGGAGGCGCTGCTGAGGGTCTCCCAGGAGGCCCTGCACAACGCACTGCGCCACTCCGGGGCGGAGCACGTCGAGGTCACGCTGGCCCGGCACGGCAGCGGCACACTGCTGCGGATCACCGACGACGGCAGCGGCTTCGAACCCGCGGCGACCCGGCAGGCGGGCCGGCATCTGGGCCTGGTGTCGATGCGGGACCGCGCGAACGGCGTCGGCGGAAGGCTCATCGTTGAATCGGCGCCCGGCAAGGGCACCACGATCGAGATGGAGGTACCCGGTGGCTGACAAGATCATCAGGGTGCTGCTGGTCGACGACCACCAGGTGGTCCGCCGCGGTCTGCGTACGTTCCTGGAGATCCAGGACGACATAGAGGTGGTCGGCGAGGCGGCCGACGGCGCCGAGGGGGTGGCCAGGACCGAGGAGCTCCGCCCCGACGTCGTCCTGATGGACATCAAGATGCCCGGCACCGACGGCATCGAGGCGCTGCGCAGGCTGCGCGAGCTGGAGAACCCTGCCAAGGTCCTCATCGTCACCAGCTTCACCGAGCAGCGCACCGTGGTCCCCGCCCTGCGCGCCGGAGCCTCCGGTTACGTGTACAAGGACGTCGACCCGGACGCCCTGGCCGGCGCGATCCGCTCGGTGTACGCGGGCCACGTCCTGCTCCAGCCGGAGGTCGCGGGGGCCCTGCTCGCCCAGGAGGACTCGGGCAGCGGCACGGGCCGGGGGAGCACCCTCACCGAACGGGAGCGGGAGGTACTCGGCCTGATCGCCGACGGCCGCTCCAACCGCGAGATCGCGCGAGCACTGGTCCTCTCCGAGAAGACCGTCAAGACACACGTCTCGAACATCCTGATGAAGCTGGACCTCTCGGACCGGACCCAGGCCGCCCTGTGGGCGGTACGGCACGGGGCGGCGGGCTGACCGGCGACGAAGCGGACCGTCTTCCTCCGGGCTGAGATTCATACTGTCGGGTGTATGTCACCCGGACGGCGCAACCTGCTCGGCCCCGGGGCGTTCTCCAAGGTGCTGCGGCGGCCGGCCGCAGCCACGCTAGGAGGATCCTGAAGTGAAGAACCTGAAGAAGGCCGCTGCCGTCACCATGATCGCCGGTGGGATCATCGCCGCCGGCGCGGGCGCCGCCTCCGCCACCGGACACGGCGCGGGCGCCGACGGTGTCGCAGCCCACTCCCCGGGCGTGGTCAGCGGCAACGTGATCCAGGTCCCGGTGGACGTCCCGGTCAACGTGGTCGGCAACACGGTCAACGTGATCGGCCTGCTCAACCCGGCCTTCGGCAACCTCGGCCTGAACGGCTGACCGGCCCCGCGGCCGGCTGACCGCTCCACGGTCATACGTCGCCGGCTCCACGGTCACACCTCGCCGGACGGGCGCATCGAGCCCGTCCGGCGGCACTCGTCATCCGCCCGACCGACAGCTACCGCTCCCGCTCGCGCTCCTCCACATACGCGTTGTACGCGGCGACCTGCGCCCGCCGGGCCACCCGCTCCACCGGCCTCAGCGCCTCGCCCCGGGCCGCGATCTCCGAGGCACTCACCGCCCCGCCGTGCCCGTTCTCGTACGCCACCGAGATCAGCAGCCCCACCCGCTGCGCCAGCTCCAGCACCCGCACCGCCCGCGGCGGATACCCCGGAGCCAGCACCTCGCGCCCCCGCTCCGCCCGCGCCCGGTACGCGTCCACCGCCGCATCGGCCACCGGCCCCGAACCGGCCACGTCCAACCGCGACAGCACCGCCGTCGCGTCCCGCAACGCCTCGGCGAGCTCCCGCTCCGCCTCGCCCAGCGACGGCACATCGGCCGGCGGCGCCTCCCGCACCGCCAGACAACGCCACACCACCTCGATGTGCAGATCCCCGGCCGACCCCACCTCACGCACCTCGGGAACCAGCCCGTACGGCGCCCCGAAGGCCACCACCGCCTCCTCGGCCTCCAGCGCCCGCGCGTTGAAATCCGGCGGACCGCTCAGCCCCAGCGGATGACCCGGCGCCGGCAGCGCCACCCGGAATCCCGTCACCCCCAGACCCCGCAGCCGCCCGAGCGCCAGCGTGAGCCCGACCGGCCCCGCCTCGCCCGGCAGTCCCTCGACGCGGTGCACCGCGTCCTCCCCGACAATGGCGAGCGCCGCCTCGTCCGGCGACACCAGTCCCGCCAGAAGCGCGTTTCCCCAAGCGGCCAACAGCCCTGAGCGTGGTTCCGAAAGCATGGGAACACCCTAGGGAACGAGCCCGGGGGCTGTCGTCACTCGGGCCCAGCGCCGGGAGCACTCGCACGGTGGCGTAGATTTCCCTGGGAGCTGTGCCCACAGGTACCGACGATCTCGACACTGCATGGGGAGACAACGCGCCATGAGCGATGTACTGGAGCTGGTGGACGTATCCGTGGTCCGCGACGGACGCGCTCTGGTGGACGACGTCTCCTGGTCGGTCAAGGAGGGGGAGCGCTGGGTCATCCTCGGCCCCAACGGCGCCGGCAAGACCACCCTCCTCAACATCGCGTCCAGCTACCTCTTCCCGAGCACCGGTACCGCCAAGGTCCTCGGCGAGCAGCTCGGCGGCGTCGGCACCGATGTCTTCGAGCTCCGACCCCGCATCGGCATCGCGGGCGTCGCCATGGCCGAGAAGCTGCCCCGGCGCCAGACCGTGCTGCAGACGGTGCTCACCGCCGCGTACGGCATGACCGCCACCTGGCACGAGAACTACGAGGCCGTCGACGAGGAGCGCGCCCGCGCCTTCCTCGACCGGCTCGGCATGACCGAGTACCTCGACCGCAAGTTCGGCACCCTGTCCGAGGGCGAGCGCAAGCGCACCCTGATCGCCCGCGCCATGATGACCGACCCCGAACTGCTGCTCCTCGACGAGCCGGCGGCGGGACTCGACCTCGGCGGCCGCGAGGACCTGGTCCGCCGCCTCGGCCGGCTTGCCCGCGACCCGTACGCCCCCTCCATGATCATGGTCACCCACCATGTGGAGGAGATCGCCCCGGGGTTCACCCACGTCCTGATGATCCGCCAGGGCAAGGTGCTCGCCGCGGGCCCCATGGAGACCGAACTCAGCTCCCGCAACCTCTCCCTCTGCTTCGGACTGCCGCTCGTCGTCGAGCACACCGGCGACCGCTACACGGCCCACGGACTGCCGCTCTCGTAACCGCCACCGACGCGGACTCCCGGCCGTAATGGGCGCAGCGGCCGGCTTGCGCCCTGTCCGCGAGGGCGTTCGCGGTTCTACCATGGCCCCGTGGACATCGACGCGTGGGTGTGGTGGCTGATCGGCGCGGTGGGACTGGGCATCCCACTCGTCATGACTGCGATGCCCGAGTTCGGCATGTTCGCCGTCGGAGCGGTCGCGGCGGCTGTCGTCGCGGCACTCGGCGGCGGCATCGTGGCCCAGGTGCTGGTGTTCGTCGTGGTCTCCGTGGCGCTCATCGCGGTGGTCCGTCCGATCGCCGCCAGACACCGCAACGACCGGCCCCAACTCGCCACCGGCATCGATGCGCTGAAAGGCCGTCAGGCGGTCGTCCTGGAGCGGGTCGACAGCAGCGGCGGCCGGATCAAGCTGGCCGGCGAGGTCTGGTCCGCCCGCGCACTCGACGAGGGCCAGAGCTTCGATCCCGGCCAACAGGTCGATGTCGTCGACATCGACGGAGCTACGGCAGTCGTCATGTGACCGAACCACCCACAAGGCAGCGCGCGTTCTGTCAGACTCGAAGTCGATCATCATGAGATCGGGGCCGGCACAGCTTCCGGCCCCTCCCGCGAACTCGACCTCGATCATCGCGATCCGTCGGCAACCGAAGGGCAACGAGGAACACGATGCAACCGATCATCATCGTTCTGATCATTCTGGTGGTGCTCGTCTTCATCGCCCTGATCAAGACGATCCAGGTCATCCCGCAGGCCAGCGCCGCCATCGTGGAGCGCTTCGGCCGCTACACCCGCACGCTCAACGCAGGCCTGAACATCGTCGTTCCATTCATCGACTCCATCCGCAACCGCATCGACCTCCGTGAACAGGTCGTGCCGTTCCCGCCCCAACCGGTGATCACCCAGGACAACCTGGTCGTCAACATCGACACCGTCATCTACTACCAGGTGACCGACGCGCGGGCCGCGACCTACGAAGTCGCCAGCTACATCCAGGCGATCGAGCAGCTCACCGTCACCACCCTCCGCAACATCATCGGTGGCATGGACCTGGAGCGGACCCTGACCTCCCGCGAGGAGATCAACGCGGCCCTGCGCGGCGTCCTCGACGAGGCCACCGGCAAGTGGGGCATCCGCGTCAACCGCGTCGAGCTCAAGGCGATCGAGCCGCCCACCTCCATCCAGGACTCGATGGAGAAGCAGATGCGCGCCGACCGTGACAAGCGCGCCGCGATCCTCCAGGCCGAAGGTACGCGCCAGTCCGCGATCCTCACCGCGGAGGGCGAGAAGCAGTCCGCGATCCTGCGCGCCGAGGGTGAGGCCAAGGCATCGGCCCTGCGCGCCGAGGGCGAGGCCCAGGCGATCCGTACGGTCTTCGAGTCGATCCACGCAGGCGACCCGGACCAGAAGCTCCTCTCGTACCAGTACCTCCAGATGCTCCCGAAGATCGCCGAGGGCGACGCCAACAAGCTCTGGATCGTGCCCAGCGAGATCGGCGACGCCCTCAAGGGCCTCAGCGGCGCCTTCGGCAACCTCGGCAACGGCGCCCCCGGTTTCGACACGAGCAAGGAACGCCGGGAACAGCCCCCGGTCGACTGACGCGTACACGCCCCGTGCATGATCAATGCACCAAGCACCGATCATGCACGGGGGATACGCAATGAACATCTGGGAGATGCTCGCCGTCTTCGCCGCGGGCATCAGCGCGGGCACGATCAACACGATCGTCGGCTCGGGAACGCTGATCACCTTCCCCGTGCTGCTCGCCACCGGCCTCCCCCCGGTCACGGCGACCGTCTCCAACGCCCTCGGCCTGATACCCGGTTCCGTCAGCGGGGCCATCGGCTACCGCGAGGAGCTCAAGGGACAGGGCCGCCGCGTACTCAGACTCGCCGTCGGCGCCCTCATCGGCGGCCTCACCGGCGCCACCCTCCTGCTGGCCCTGCCCTCGACGGCCTTCGAGACCATCGTGCCGATCCTGGTGGCCCTGGCTCTCGTCCTGGTCATCCTGCAACCACGCATCAGCAAAGCGGTCCAGCGCAGACGCGAGCACAGCGGCACCCCCGCCCGCCCCGACGGCGGACCGCTGCTGTTCGTCGGCCTGATGCTCGCCAGCGTCTACGGCGGCTACTTCACCGCCGCCCAGGGGATCATCTACCTCTCCCTGATGGGCATGCTGCTCGACGACACCATGCAGCGCCTCAACGCCGTCAAGAACGTCCTGGCCGCCGTCGTCAACAGCATCGCCGCGCTCTTCTTCCTCTTCGTCGCGGACTTCGACTGGACGGCCGTCGTACTGATCGCGGTCGGCTCCGCGCTGGGCGGCCAGATCGGCGCCAGGATCGGCCGCCGCCTCAGCCCCACCGTGCTGCGCGTCCTCATCGTCGCGGTCGGCACGGCCGCCATCGTCCAGCTGCTGCTCCGCTGACACGGCGAAGCCCGCCTCCCCACGGAGACGGGCTTCACCACGACGAAATGCGTACGCCGGCTACGCTGCGGTGCCCTCCAGCCACTCCGGCAGCGCCGACCGGTCACCGGACCCCATCGCCAGCAGCATCGCCTGCGCGGGAGACGGTACGAACGGCTGGCGCAGCAGCGGCATCCCCGCCTGCTCCGGCGTCCGGGCCGCCTTGAGGTGATTGTCCTCGGCACAGGACGCCACAGTGTTGAGCCAGGTGTCCTGACCCCCCTGGGCACGCGGCACCACGTGGTCGACGGTGCTCGCCCGCCGCCCGCAGTACGCGCACCGGTGCTGGTCCCGTATCAGCACACCCCTCCGGGACCAGGGGGCATGTCTTCGGAACGGCACCCGTACGTACCGGCAGAGCCTGATCACCCGGGGTACCGGAATGTCCACGGCGGCACCACGCATGCGGAGATCGGGATGCGACTGCTCGACGACGGCCTTGTCCTGCAGAATCAGCACCACCGCACGATTCAGCGTCACCGTCGACAGCGGCTCGAAGCTCGCGTTCAGTACCAGCGTGTCCCGCATCTCGCCCACCTCCCGTGTGCCGGCCGCCCCCTGGCAGGCCCGGATCAACTCTGGCCGGGCGAGCCGTGATGGACAACGCAATAAAAAATGCCCTGCCCTGATCTCTCCAAGACCAGGGCAGGGCAAACAGCAGGGGAACTCTCGGCTCACCGGGTACTAGGCGGGACCGGTGTACTCGCCGATCAGCTGAGCACGGCCCAGCGTGTGGAACCGCAGATTGAAACCGACGACCGCGGGCGAGGCGTCACTGTCGACACCCAGCTTCTCGGTGTCCACCGCGTACACCGTGAACACATAGCGGTGGTTCTCCCCGGCCGGCGGAGCGGCACCGCCGAACTCCTTGGACCCGTAGTCGTTACGGGCCTGTACGGCACCGGCGGGCAGGCCTTCGAACTTCCCGCTGCCCGCACCGGCCGGCAGCTCCGTGACCGATGCCGGGATGTCGAAGAGCACCCAGTGCCAGAATCCGCTGCCGGTGGGGGCATCGGGGTCGAAGCAGGTCACGGCGAAACTCTTGGTCTGCGCCGGGAATCCCTCCCACCGCAGCTGCGGCGAGGTGTTCCCGGCCGCGAACACCTGGGCGTCCGCCAGCACGGCGCCGGGGGCGAGATCCTCGCTCACCACCGTGAACGACGGCACCTCCGGATGGAAGTCGTGCGGCAGCGGCGCCCTCTTCGGCTCGGTCACGTCAGCACCTCTCCTGATCGCTCTACTGCTGTCAGCAGGTCTCCCACCGACCCTAGAGCCAGTTGCGCTGACCGCCGACCTGCGCCAGCCACTGATTGAGGTAGGCCGCCCAGTCGGTCCCCTGGTAGTCGTGCAGCCCGACCTTGAACGCGCGGTAGGAGTCGCTGCCCTCGCTGAAGAGCCCCGGCTTCTTGTCCATCTCCAGGACGACGTCCATCTCACGGTCGTCCGCGACGAACGTCAGCTCCACCTGGTTCAGCCCGCGGTACTGCTGCGGCGGGAAGAACTCGATCTCCTGGTAGAACGGCAGCCGCTGACGCGTACCGCGAATGTGACCGCGCTCCATGTCCGCGCTGCGGAAGCCGAAACCGAGCCGGCCGAAGGCGTCGAGGATGGCCTGCTGGGCCGGCAGCGGGTGCACGTTGATCGGGTCCAGGTCGCCCGAGTCCAGCGCCCGCGCGATCTCCAGCTCCGTGGTCACGCCGATGTTCATGCCGTGCAGATGCTGACCGGCGAACATCGTGATCGGCGTCTCCCACGGGATTTCGAGCCCGAAAGGTACGACGTGCACGGCGCCTGCCCGCACCTCGAACGCGCCACCGAGCCGCAGCTTGGTGAACTCGATGTCCTGCTTGGTCTCCGTGTCATGGCCCTCGACCTCGACCCGGGCCTGCAGGCCCACGGAGAGTCCCTCGATCTGCTGATCCACGGAACCGCCCTGGATCCGCACCTCGCCCTGGACGACCCCACCCGGTACGACGTTGAGCTCGGAAAGCTCGGTCTCCACCGAAGCGCCACCGGCACCCATGCTCGCGAGCAGCCGCTTGAAGCCCATGTTTACTCCTCCTTGGTCCTGACCCCTAGATACGCGCCACGACCGTAGTCGGTTCCCGGTACCCTCGACCGCCATGATCGAGGGCTTGGACCGTACGCCGCTGACACGCGACTTCTTCGACCGCCCCGTACTGGACGTGGCACCCGACCTCCTGGGCCGGACCCTGGTGCGAGCCACACCGGACGGACCCATCGAACTCCGCCTCACCGAGGTGGAGGCGTACGCCGGCGAGATCGACCCCGGCTCGCACGCCTTCAGAGGCCGCACCGCACGCAACAGCGTCATGTTCGGTCCGCCCGGCCACGCGTACGTCTACTTCACCTACGGCATGTGGCACTGCCTCAACCTGGTGTGCGGGCCCGAGGGCCGGGCCAGCGGGGTCCTGCTCCGCGCCGGCGACATCCAGGTCGGCGCCGAACTCACCCGCGAACGTCGAAACTCGGCCCGCAACGACAAGGAACTGGCCAAAGGCCCGGCCCGCCTGGCCACCGCCCTCGATGTCGACCGAGCACTGAACGGCACCGACGCCATCGCCCACCCCGGCGCCTCGCTGTCCGTACTGCACGGCACCCCGCCCCCACGCGACCAGGTACGCAACGGCCCCCGCACCGGAGTGGGCGGCGACGGCGCCACACATCCCTGGCGCTTCTGGATCGACGGCGACCCCACGGTGAGCCCCTACCGGGCCCATGTGCCACGCCGCCGCGCAACTTGACTCGCCTTTGAGGGGCGCCTAATGTAGTCCGAGCCGCTTGAGACGGGTGCTGCTGTCGATGAGGTCCATCAGACCCCATCCGAGCATCCCTGAGCGGCCAACCACTACCTACGAATCACCCTGGCGGGTGCGAATTCGGCATGCCGTAATTCAATCCCATTCGGCTCGATTATGAGCCGCCAAGGAAATCGGCTAACGTAGTGAACACGCCGAAAGGCAAGGCCCCTCCAAGGCCACCGGAATTCAAATTCGGA
>NZ_ML123046.1:0-120348 GCF_003846175.1 Streptomyces sp. ADI95-17
GACGACAGCCGTGGCGGCGGCTCCGGCGGTGGCTTCCGTCGGGACGACAGCCGTGGTGGGGGATACCGCGGGCAGCGGGACGACCGTGGGGGCCGGGGCGGCTACCGCGGGCGCGACGACCGTGGTGGGTACGAGCGCCGGGACGACCGGGACCGTGAGCCGATCAAGCGGCTTCCGATTCCCGAGGACGTCACCGGTGACGAGATCGACAAGGATGTGCGGCAGGAGCTGATGAGCCTGCCGAAGACCCTGGCCGAGGACGTCGCGCGCAACCTCGTCATGGTGGCCCGGCTGATCGACGAGGACCCGGAGCAGGCGTACGCGTATTCGCGGATCGCTCTGCGGCTGGCCTCGCGGGTGGCCGCGGTGCGTGAGGCGGCCGGGTTCGCCGCGTACGCCACGCAGAAGTACTCGGAGGCGCTGGCGGAGTTCCGGGCCGCCAAGCGGATGACCGGGTCCGTGGAGCTGTGGCCCGTCATGGCCGACTGCGAGCGTGGACTCGGGCGGCCCGAGCGGGCGATGGCCATGGCCGGCGAGCCCGAGGTGCAGAAGCTCGACAAGGCCGGACAGGTCGAGATGCGCCTGGTGGCTGCCGGGGCCCGCAGGGACATGGGGCAGCTCGACGCGGCCATCGTCACTCTGCAGAGCTCCGAGCTCGCCTCGAACGCCGTGCACCCGTGGACGGCCCGGCTGCGCTACGCGTACGCCGACGCGCTGCTGGCGGCCGGGCGCGAGGACGAGGCGCGTGAGTGGTTCGGGAAGGCCCTGGAGGCCGACAAGGACGGCTCCACCGACGCGTCCGACCGGCTCGCCGAGATGGACGGCGTCGAGTTCGTCGATGCCCTCGACGAGGATGAGGACGAGGACCGGGCCGCGATCGACACCGACGTGGCCTCCGAGTCCGCTGCCACCGCGAAGGGCGGAGACAGCGACGACGATGACGGTGACGACGATGACGAGGACCGTCCGTCGGAGGCGTAAAGCATGAGAGAGGGCGGCACCCCGTGGGGGTGCCGCCCTTTTTTGTTGCTGTGGGTCAGTCGAGGTCGAGGCTCCGCAGGACCAGGCCGGTGGCCGGCTTGGGGCCGAAGGAGGTCGACTTGCGGGGCATGGTGACTCCCTGCCGGGCGAGATCCCGGACGACCTCCTCGCGTACCGGATGCATCAGGACCGCCGTCGCGCCGTGACGTTCGGCCTGTTCCACGGCGGCTGCGGTGTCGTGGATGTACGCGATGTGCTCCGGGGCGTCGGGAATCCGCCAGATGTGGTCGAGCAGGACCGAGTGCAGGACCGTCGCGTCGAGGGCCTGCCAGGCGGCCGGCCGGTCGGCGCGAATCGTGCGGGACAGCAGAGCGGGGTCGGGACGGTCGACGAGATGGAAACCACCGTCGCCCGCCAGCAGGAACGCGTTGCCTTCGGCGGCCGCCTCGGCGAGCGCGTCCAGCGCCATGGGGAGCGGCACGTCCAGGTCGCGGATGCGGAACAGGTCGTCCAGCGCGGCGAGGGCGTCGGCGACCGGGAGGCGGTGCAGCAGCCGGTGTATCGCCCGGACCCGGAGCGGGTAGCGGGCCGTGTCGACCAGGAGGACCAGGCCGAAGTCCCAGGGGCCGGGGGCGGTGTGCTCCTGCTGGAGGCGCAGATAGGTGGCCCAGCGGTGGTGGCCGTCGGCGATCAGGGCCTGGTGGCGGGCGAGATCCGTCTCGATCTCGGCCCGGTCGGCCGGGTCGGTGACCGCCCAGAGCCGGTGGTGGTAGCCGTCCTCGGTCGTGGTGGCGAGTAGCGGTGGGCGGTCCGTGGTCCGCTCGATGACGGCGGTCGCTCCCGGGCCGTCGTCGTCGCTGCGGTAGGTGAGCAGCAGCGGTTCGAGATGGGCGGCGGTGGTGCGCATCAGATCGGCCCGGTCCTCGACGACATGGGCCATCACGTCCTCGTGCGGCAGCACGATGCCGTCGGCGGGGGCGGACAGCGCCAGCGCCCCGACCACGCCGCGTTGCAGGATCTCGGCGTTGCGCTGCTCGTAGACGTACAGCGAGGGCTCGCTGTCCGGTGCGAGGACGCCCTCGGACAGCCAGTGCTTCAGGGTCTGTGCCGCCTGCTGGTGGCGGGCCGGCGCCGTGTCCGCCTGCGGCAGGATCAGCCGGACGATGTTGTACGGGTCCGCCGACTCCAGGTGGTGCAGACCGTCGGGGCGCACGACGACGTCGTACGGCGGCGAAGTCACCGCGGCGAGACTGCTGACCCGCTCGGGGACGTAGCGCAGCCCGCGGAACGGAATCAGACGCAGTCCCTGGCCGGCCGGACCTGATGTGTTCATTTCTGCATCGTATGTGCGCGGCCGGGATGCGCGATGATCGGAACGGAAAGCATGGGACGAGGAGCGCAAAGAATGAGTCAGGCGAGCAGGACCAGGCCAAGCGGCAGCAGCACCGCGTTGAACGAGGCGTACGACACGGCGCTGCTCGATCTCGACGGGGTGGTGTACGCGGGCGGTCACGCGATCGTGCACGCCGTCGACTCGCTGGGGGAGGCGCGGGACGGCGGGATGCACCTGGCGTACGTGACCAACAACGCCCTGCGGACGCCGGCCGCGGTGGCCGCCCACCTGACCGAACTCGGCGTACCCGCGGAGCCCGCCGATGTGATCACCTCGGCGCAGGCGGTGGCCCGGCTGATGGCCGATCAGCTGCCTGCCGGGGCGCGGGTGCTGGTGGTGGGCGGTGAGGGGCTGCGGGTCGCGCTCCGGGAGCGCGGTCTGGTGCCGGTGGAGTCGGCGGACGACGAGCCGGTCGCGGTGGCGCAGGGGTACGGCGGCCCCGACATGGCCTGGGGGCGGTTCGCCGAGGCCGCGTACGCGATCGCGCGCGGGGTGCCGTGGTTCGCGTCCAACACGGATCTGACGATTCCGAGCGCCCGGGGCATCGCACCGGGCAACGGCGCGGCGGTGGAGGTCGTACGGATCGCTACCGGGGCCGAGCCGCAGGTGGCCGGAAAGCCGCTGCCGCCGATGCACCGGGAGACGGTGCTGCGGACCGGAGCCGAGCGCCCGCTGGTGGTCGGTGACCGGCTGGACACGGACATCGAGGGCGCGTTCAACGGCGGGGTGGACTCCCTGCTGGTGCTGACCGGGGTGACGGACGCGGCGCAGCTGGTCGCCGCGCCGCCGGAGCACCGGCCGACGTACGTCGACGCGGATCTGCGGGGGCTGCTGACCGGGCAGCCCGAGGTGGCGGAGAGCGGCGAGGGCTTCCGGTGCGGGGGCTGGACGGCCTCGGTGCGCGGGGACGAGCTGGTGCTGGCGGGGGACGGCGACGTACTCGACGGGCTGCGGGCGCTCTGCGGGGCGGCGTGGACGTACGCGGGGGACGGTTCGTGCGGGCTGGACGCGGGCAAGGCGGTCGCCAGGCTGGGGCTGTGACGCGGGGCTCCCGGCGAATCAGGGGCTCCCGGCGAAATCGAGGGCTCCGGCAAGAACGGGGGCTCCCGACGACACCGACGTAGAGGAGGGTAGGCTTACCTAACTTGCCCCTGTTCGGTGTGTCGTCGTCCCGCACCCGATCACCTCCGGCTCCGGGAGTACGACCATGCAGCGCCTCACCGCGGACTCGGTGACCCTCGGCTACGACCGGCGGGTCATCGCGGAGAATCTCTCGGTCGAGATTCCCGACAACTCGTTCACGGTGATCGTCGGCCCCAACGCCTGTGGCAAGTCGACCCTGTTGCGCGCGCTCTCGCGGATGCTGAAACCGGACAGCGGGCGGGTGCTCCTGGACGGGCAGGCGATCCACGCGATGCCCGCGAAGAAGGTCGCCAGGACGCTGGGGCTGCTGCCGCAGTCCTCCATCGCGCCGGACGGGATCACCGTCGCCGACCTCGTCGGGCGCGGCCGGTACCCGCACCAGGGGCTGCTGCGTCAGTGGTCGCCGGACGACGAACGCATTGTCGAGGAATCGATGGCGGCGACCGGAGTCGGCGAACTCGCCGATCGCTATGTCGATGAATTGTCCGGCGGTCAGCGGCAGCGTGTCTGGATCGCCATGGCGCTCGCGCAGCAGACCCCGCTGCTGCTGCTCGACGAGCCGACGACGTACCTCGACATCCAGCACCAGATAGATGTCCTCGACCTCTGTGCGGAGCTGCACGAGACGCAGGGGCGCACTCTGGTGGCCGTCCTGCACGATCTGAATCACGCCGCGCGGTACGCCACCCACCTCATCGCGATGCGGGAGGGCGAGGTGATCGCGGAGGGTGCCCCGGGCGAGGTGGTCACCGCGGAACTGGTGGAGCGGGTCTTCGGGCTGCGCTGCCAGGTCATCGACGACCCGGAGACCGGAACCCCGCTGGTGGTGCCGGCCGCACGCAGGCCGCGCCCGTCCGGCGACGGCGGCGGCCTGATCCCCGCCGCGGCGAGCTGACTCCTACAGCAGCGACCTGAGCCTCAGCAGGTCGCGGAAGCCGGCCTCCAGGCGGACCCGGCCCGAACCCCACGCCTTGGCGAAGTTCAGCTCGCCGTCCACCATGGCCACCAGGTCGTCGCCGGTCATCGCGAGCCGGATCTCGGCCTTCTCGCGGGGCGGGCCGTCGACCGTGTCCAGGACCTGGATCCGGCCATCTGTCAGCCGCCCGGTGAAGGTGATGCCGAGGTCCTTGATGTGGCAGCTCAGCGAGCGGTCGAGCGCGGCCGCGCCGCGCACGTCGCCGTCGGCCCCCGCGAGGTTGTCGGAAAGTCTGTCGAGTGCGCTGCGGCACTCCGCCATGGTCGCCATCGTGATCGACGGTACCGCAGCCCTTCGCGGTAGCGTTTCCCGCATGAGCGACTCGATGCCGGAACCGGCGACGGCAGCCGGAACAGTGCCCGGGAACGGGGCGGAGGACCCGGCCGCCGTGGCCCCGCTCGACCCCGCCGCGCCCGCGCCCCTCGGCGTCGTACGCACCCCCACGGGCAACGCCGGGGTGGACGCCGGGCTGGAGCGTCTCGCCGACGCGGACCACCTCCCGGCGGACGGACACATCGAGGTGTACGAGGATGTACACCGTGGGCTGCGCGAAACGCTGACCGCGCTGGACGCCGGGCCCGCACCCGCACCGGTACCCGCACCGATGCCCTCGTACGACAACAGGAGCTGAACCGAACGTGGCAAGAGTGGCCCGTCGCCGCCTCGACGCCGAGCTGGTACACCGCAAGCTCGCACGCTCGCGCGAGCACGCGAGCCAGCTGATCGCCGCAGGGCGGGTGACCGTCGGGGGGAACACCGCGACCAAACCCGCCACCCAGGTCGAGACCAGCGCCGCCGTCGTCGTGACCGAGGACGACAGCGACCCCGGGTACGTCTCGCGCGGCGGGCACAAGCTCGCGGGCGCGCTCGCCGCCTTCGTGCCCCTCGGGCTGGAGATCGAGGGCCGGCGGGCGCTGGACGCCGGGGCGTCGACCGGTGGCTTCACCGATGTGCTGCTGCGGGCCGGAGCCGGCCATGTCGTCGCCGTCGACGTCGGCTACGGGCAGCTCGCCTGGTCGCTCCAGTCCGACGAGCGGGTCACCGTCAAGGACCGCACCAACGTCCGTGAGCTGACGGTGGAGGCGATCGACGGACAGCCGGTGGACCTGGTGGTCGGCGACCTCTCGTTCATCCCGCTGGGCCTGGTCCTGCCCGCCCTGGCCCGCTGCACCGCCCCCGACGCGGACCTGGTCCTCATGGTCAAGCCGCAGTTCGAGGTGGGCAAGGAACGGCTGGGCAGCGGCGGCGTGGTGCGCAGCCCCGAACTGCGGGCCGAAGCGGTACGGGAAGTGGCGCGCCGGGCCTGGGCGCTGGGGCTCGGAGTGCGGGGGGTGACGGCGAGCCCGCTGCCCGGGCCCGCCGGGAACGTCGAGTACTTTCTCTGGCTGCGGGCAGGAGCACCTGAGCTGGATCCCGCAGATGTCGACCGTGCAGTGGCGGAGGGGCCTCGTTGACGACGAATGCGGCACGAACTGTCTTTCTTCTGGCACACACCGGCCGTCCGGCCGCGATCCGCAGTGCCGAACTGGTCGTACAGGGGCTGCTGCGTAGCGGCCTGGGCGTGCGGGTGCTGGCCACCGAGGCGGCCGATCTGCCGCTGCCGCCGTCCGTGGAGACGGTCACGGACACCACGCCCAAGGCTGTGGACGGCTGTGAACTGCTGATCGTGCTGGGCGGGGACGGCACGCTGCTGCGCGGCGCGGAGTTCTCCCGCGCCTCCGGGGTGCCGATGCTCGGCGTCAACCTCGGCCGGGTCGGCTTCCTCGCCGAGGCCGAGCGGGACGATCTGGACAAGGTCGTCGACCGGGTCGTCACCCGGGCCTACCAGGTCGAGGAGCGCATGACCCTCGACGTACTGGTGCACAGCAACGGCGACATCGTGCACACCGACTGGGCGCTGAACGAAGCGGCCGTGCAGAAGGTGTCGCCCGAGCGGATGCTGGAGGTCGTGCTGGAGATCGACGGCCGCCCCGTGACCGGGTTCGGCTGCGACGGGATCGTCTGCGCGACCCCGACCGGATCGACCGCCTACGCCTTCTCGGCGGGCGGTCCCGTCGTCTGGCCCGAGGTCGAGGCGCTGCTGATGGTGCCGATCAGCGCCCACGCGCTGTTCGCCAAGCCGCTGGTGACCTCCCCGACGTCCGTGCTCGCCGTCGAGGTCCAGCAGCACACCCCGCACGGGGTGCTGTGGTGCGACGGCCGCAGGACCGTGGAACTGCCCGCCGGCGCCCGGGTCGAGGTGCGGCGCGGTGCGGTGCCGGTACGGCTGGCGCGGCTGCACCACGCCTCGTTCACCGACCGGCTGGTCGCCAAATTCGCCCTGCCGGTCTCGGGGTGGCGGGGCGCCCCGCACTGACCGTCGGACATTCCCCCGGAGGTGTTGCGAATGGATCGTGAATACACGGGAGAGTGAGCCCCGGGAGGCGGGGTCCGTCGCACATCGGCGCCCGGACCTCGTAAGGTCGTGTCCGTGTTGGAGGAGATGCGGATACGGTCGCTCGGAGTCATCGACGACGCGGTGGTGGAGCTGTCACCCGGTTTCACCGCGGTGACGGGTGAGACCGGCGCGGGCAAGACCATGGTCGTCACCAGCCTCGGGCTGCTGCTCGGCGGGCGTGCCGACCCCGCCCTGGTACGGATCGGGGCCAAGGCCGCCGTCGTCGAGGGGCGGATCACGGTGTCCGGCGGCGACACCGTCGCCCTGCGGGCCGAGGAGGCCGGGGCCGAGATCGAGGACGGTGCGCTGCTGATCAGCCGTACCGTCTCCGCCGAGGGGCGCTCCCGGGCGCATCTGGGCGGCCGGTCGGTGCCGGTCGGGGTGCTCGCCGAACTCGCCGACGAACTCGTCGCCGTGCACGGCCAGACCGACCAGCAGGGGCTGCTCAAGCCCGCCCGGCAGCGGCAGGCGCTCGACCGCTACGCGGGCGACGGCGTCGCCGGGCCGCACGCGAAGTACGCGGCGGCCTACCGGCGGCTGCGGGCCGTCGTCACGGAGCTCGACGAGCTGACCACACGGGCCCGGGAACGAGCCCAGGAAGCCGATCTGCTGCGCTTCGGGCTGGGCGAGATCGCCGCCGTCGAACCGCTGGCCGGTGAGGACGCCGACCTCGCCGCCGAGGCCGAACGGCTCGGCCACGCCGAAGCGCTCTCCTCCGCCGCGGCTCTCGCGCACACCGCGCTCGCGGGCAATCCGGAGGACCCGGAGGGCGTCGATGCCACGACCGTGGTCGCGGCCGCCGGACGGTCCCTGGACGCCGTGCGCGCCCACGATCCGGCACTGGCGGCGCTCGCCGACCGGATCGGCGAGATCTCGATCCTGCTCTCCGACGTGGCGGGCGAACTGGCCGGGTACGCCGACCAGTTGGACGCCGATCCGCTGCGGCTCGCCGCGGTGGAGGAGCGCCGCGCCGCGCTCACCGCGCTCACCCGGAAGTACGGCGAGGACATCGGCGCCGTGCTCGCCTGGTCCCAGGAGGGCGCCGCCCGGCTCACCGAGCTGGAGGGCGACGACGACCGGATCGGCGAGCTGACCGCCGAACGCGACGCGCTGCGGGACGAACTCTCCGGCCTCGGGCAGGCGTTGACCGACGCGCGCAACCGGGCGGCCGCGCTCTTCGCCGAGGCGGTGACCGCGGAGCTGGCCTCGCTGGCCATGCCGCACGCCCGGGTCTCCTTCGACATCCGGCAGACCGAGGCGGCCGACGAGGCGTCCGGCATCGAGATCGACGGGCGGAGCGTGCTCTACGGGCCGTCCGGCGCCGACGAGGTCGAGCTGCTGCTGGCCCCGCACCCCGGTGCCCAGCCCCGGCCGATCGCCAAGGGGGCGTCGGGCGGTGAGCTGTCGCGGGTGATGCTTGCCGTCGAGGTGGTCTTCGCGGGCGCCGACCCCGTACCCACGTACCTGTTCGACGAGGTCGACGCGGGAGTCGGCGGCAAGGCCGCGGTCGAGGTCGGACGGCGGCTCGCCAAGCTCGCCAGGTCCGCCCAGGTCGTCGTCGTCACACACCTGCCGCAGGTGGCGGCCTTCGCGGACCGGCAGTTGCTGGTCGAGAAGACCGTCGACGGATCGGTGACCAGCAGCGGGGTCACGGTCCTGGAGGGCGAGGACCGGGTGCGGGAGCTGTCCCGGATGCTCGCCGGCCAGGAGGACTCCCAGACCGCACGGGCCCACGCGGAGGAGCTGCTGGCCGCGGCCCGGGCCGACGGGTAGCGGCCCCGCCCGCCGGGTGGCCCCGGTGGGCCGCTGCGTAGTGTGGCGGGCATGGGAGCAGCGCTGAGCAGGGCCGTGAAGTCCGGTGCCGTGCCGCCGTCGTCGCGGGGGGTGTGTACCGGGCGCTGCGGGCCCGGCAGCGCCCGCACTGGCAGCGCACCAACCACGTGGGCCGGACCGTCGATCTGTACGCGGGTCCGGCCGCCGTCCTCGGTACCGCGGCCGGAGCGGCCGTCCTCCCGCTGCCGGCCCGTACCCGGTGTGCCGCCGTACTTGCCGTGCTGGCGGCCGGCGGCTGCGGTGCGTACGACGATCTTGCCGGGGCGGACGATCCGCGCCGCGGGTTCCGCGCCCACCTCGGGGCGCTGCGGGAGGGCGAGGTGACCTCCGGCGCGGTGAAGCTCCTGGGGATCGGGGCCGCCGGGATCGCGGCCGGTGCGCTGCTCAAGGAGCGGCCCGTCGACCGGGCGCTCGCCGCGGTCGTGATCGCCGGGACCGCCCATCTCGTCAACCTGACCGACGTGCGGCCCGCGGCCGCCGCCGCCACCGTCCTCGCCCTCGGGGCCCCCGGCCTGCCGGGCGGGCTTGCCGCCGCACCGGTGGGTGCCGTGGCCGCGCTCGCCGCCGACGACTTGGGGGAGCGGACCATGCTCGGGGACACCGGGGCCCATGCCCTGGGGGCCGGCCTCGGGGTCGCGATCGTCGCGGGCCGCGGCCGGGCCGGACTCGCCGCGCATGCCGCGGGGCTGGTCGCCGCGGCGGTGTACGGGGACCGGATCGGCCGCCGGATCGCCCGGACGCCGGCGGACCGCTGACGGAGGGACCGCAGGGGCGGGCGCGGCAACGACATGCCCGTTTCTCACCCGGGCGAGTGATAGGCCGGGTCCGGTTGTTGCGGTGCGGGCCGCAACAACGGCTCGATTGTGCCGGAACGCGCGTACGGACTGGCATCCTTGGCGGTGCCCAAACCGCCGACTCGGGAGCCCCGGGAGCCAATCAACGTGTCACAGCTGCGTACGGTCCAAGTCCTGGGCGGCGGCAGCGCGGGCAGCAGTGCCCACGTCAGCTCGCTTGCCGCGGGACTCGTGGCGAGGGGCGTGCACGTCACCGTCTGCGCCCCGGCCGAACTGGACCACGCCTACGACTACTCCGGCACGGGCGCCGCTTTCGCGCCGGTACCCCGGCGCAGTGATCCCGCCGCCGTCGCCGCCCTGCGCGCCGCCTGCCAGACGGCGGACGTCGTCCACGCGCACGGACCGCACGCCGCCGTGCGCGCGGCCCTCGCGCTCGGCGGCCGGCGCGTCCCGCTGGTCGTCACCTGGCACGCCCGCGCGCACGCCGAGGGGGCCCGCAGTCGGCTGATCCGGCTGATGGAGCGAAGAGCCGCCCGGGCGGCGGCAGTTGTGCTCGGCACGACCTCAGACCTGGTCGACCGGGCCCGGCACCGGGGCGCGCGCGACGCACGGCTCGCACCGGTCTCCGCCCCCGTCCCCCGACTGCCCGCCGCCGCCCACGCGGGCAAGGCGCGGGCCGAACTCGGGGTGGTGGAACGGCCGTTGATCATCGCCCGCGGAAGTCTCGTACCGCATCACGGGTACGGGTCACTGCTGGACGCCGCGCGGCTGTGGCGCGAGCTGGACCCCGCGCCGCTCCTGGTCGTCGTGGGCGAAGGCCGCGAACGGGCCGCCCTCCAGCGCCGGATCAGGAACGAGGAGCTGCCCGTACGGCTCATCGGCAGCCGCGACGACTACGCCGAACTGCTCGCCGCCGCGGATCTGGCCGTGCTGTGCAGCAGCTGGGAGGCGCGTTCGGTGTCGGCCCAGGAAGCGCTGCGGCTCGGTGTCCCGCTGGTCGCCACCGCGGTCGGCGGTGTGCCCGAACTCGTGGGTGACGCGGCGGAACTCGTGCCGTACGGCAACGCGGAGGCGCTCGCGCGGGCGGTGGTCAGGCTGCTCGGGGACCCCGGGCGGCGCGCCGAGATGGCGGCCGCCGGGCTCGCGCAGGCCGCGAGCTGGCCGACCGAGGACGACACGATCGCCCAGGTGCTCAGCGTGTACGACGAGTTGACCCAGCCGCTGGCGGCGCGGACGCGGTGAGCCGCCGCCCCGCTACGAGGTGTGGCGGCGGGCCCGGAGGGCCAGGCTCAGCGCCAGTACCGCCTGCGGGTCGTCCAGGTCGGTGCCGAGCAGCTCGCCGATGCGGGCCAGCCGGTTGTACAGCGTCTGACGGTTCAGATGGAGTTCGCGCGCCGTCTCCGCCTTGCGCCCCGCGTGGGCCAGATACGTCTCCAGCGTCGGCAGCAGCGCCGGGCGCGAGGTGCGGTCGTGATCGCGCAGTGGGCCGATCGCCCGGTCCACGAACGCCGCCAGGTCCGGGTGGTCGCGCAGCCGCCACAGCAGCAGATCGATGTCGAGGCGCCGGGCGTCGTACCAGGGCCGGTCGCTGAGACCGTGCGCGGCCGTCGCCGTCTCGGCGGCGTGCCGCAGCCCCGCGCCGGCCGCCGCCCAGCCGCCCGCCACCCCCACCACCACGACCGGCGGATGAGACCCGGCACGCTCCAGCCCGGCGCGCTCCACACCGGCCCGCAGCGCCGCCGCGACCCGGTCCGCGACCGCCGTGCGCTCCGTCTCGGACCGCAGCCCCAGCAGCACCGGAACCCTGCCCTCCACGGGCCGCACGCCCAGCAGCACCGGCACCCCCACCGACGAGAGTTCCTCCAGCACCGCCCGCGCCAGCAACGCCCAGTTCCCGGACAGCGAAAGCTCGGGGGCCAGCCGCATCACCACCGGCAGCAGTGGCATCTCGGCCGGCTTGAAGCCCAGTACGCGGGCCTGCGCGGGCGCGTCCTCCGGCGTGATCCGGCCCTCGGCGAGATCGGTCAGGAAGTCGCCCCGGCCGCGGGCCGCGAGCTCCTCCTCCTGGCGGGCCTGCATCAGCACCACGGCGAGAATGCCCGCCGCCCGCTCCGCCGCCATCCGGTGCACCGTCACCAGCGGCCCGGCCACGGCCAGCAGCACCAGCCTGGCCCGTACCGAACCGGAGCCGGGGCCGCCGCCCGGCACGTCCACCAGCACCGAACCGGTGGGCGGGGTCTCACGGGCCGCCCGCCCGCCGCGCATCCCGTCCCACACCTGGAGCGGATCGGCGCAGACCGGGCCGGAGCCGGGGCCCGCCGCGTACAGCAGCTGGCCGTCCGCCGTCTCCAGGAAGACCGGATTGGCCGCGAAGTCCGCCAGGATGCCGAGCACCTGCGGCACCCCGCCCCCGCCCAGGAGCGCCTCCGTACACCTGCGGTGCACGTCCTCGGCCTGCCGCAGCAGCGCGTAGTGACCGTTGACGATCTCGGTGTGGATCTCCTCGGTCACCGTCACGAACGGCACCTCGCGGTGCAGCTGCACAAGCGGCAGCCCCGCGGCGCGGGCGGCGTCCACTATCGACGCGGGCAGTCTGCTGAAGCGCGGCCCGAGCTCCACCACCAGGGCGGCGATGCCCCGGTCGGCGAGCCTGCGGACGAAGGCGCGCTGCTCGGCGGGGCGGGTGCCGAGCCCGAGCCCGGTGGTGAGCAGCAGTTCACCGCCCTTGAGCAGCGAGGCGATGTTCGGGACCTCGCCCGCGTGCACCCAGCGCACCGTACGGTTCAGCCGGTCCGCGCCGGCCACCACCTCCGGGAGCCCGCCGCGCAGCCCCGGCAGTTCGAGGGCTCGCTGCACGGTGATTCCGCCTTGCGTCTCCACTGGCTCTGGCCTCGCGTTTCCACTCGGATCGGACGGCGGTCGCCCCTGATTCAGGAAGGTACCGGCCCCGGCCGCCGGAGGCGTCGCCGGGGGAGCCACCGGGGGAGCTGTTGACACGGGACGAGCGCCGCTGCGATCTTGTGGACGCCGTGCGGTCCGGGCCGATCGGCCCCGGCACGCCGGGCGGCCCCGACAGCCGGAACCGGACCTGGAGCAGACATGGGCGACGACGTGCCGGCGTACCCGAGCGGTCCGGAACTCCCCGGCCCGCTGGTCGGGGTCGACTGGCTGGCGCGGCGGCTCGGCCGGCCGGGACTGGTGGTGCTCGACGCCTCGGTCGGCGCGCACCGGGGCGGCGAGCGGCGGATCCCGGGAGCGCGGGCCTTCGACATCGACGGGGCGCTGTCCGACCACTCCGGCCCGTTGCCCCACACGATGCCCGGGGCCGGCCGGTTCACCGAGGAGCTGCGCTCCCTCGGCGTGAACGGCTCCGACACCGTCGTCGTCCACGACGGCGCGGGAATCTACTCCAGCGCGCGGGCCTGGTGGATGCTGCGGGCGATGGGCTTCGACCGGGTCGCGGTGCTCGACGGCGGCCTGCCCGCCTGGGCCGACGCCGGACTGCCGCTGGAGGACACCCTGCCCGGGCCCGCCGTCGAGCCCGGCGACTTCACCGCACGGCCGCGCCCGGGCATGTTCGTCGGCGCCGACGAGGTGGCGGCGGCGCTGGCCGACCCGGCCGCGGTGGTCCTCGACGCCCGTGCCCGGGAGCGGTTCACCGGCACCGTCGCCGAACCCCGGCCCGGACTGCGCGCCGGGCACATGCCGGGGGCGGTCAGCCTGCCCTTCGGAGAGCTCCAGCGCGCCGGGCGGATGCGCCCGGCGCACGAGCTGCGCGCCGTGTTCGCCGCCCTCGCCGGAGAGCGCGAGCGGCTGGTCGTCAGCTGCGGCTCGGGAGTCACCGCGTGCGTCCTGGCCCTGGGGGCCGAACTGGCGGGGTACCGAGGACAGGCCGTGTACGACGGGTCCTGGAGCGAATGGGGGCTGCCGTCACGGCGGCCCGTGGTGACCGGGGCGTAGGGCCTGCCCGGCTGATCAGGGCCGGACCGACGCGCCAGGCCCTTCCGCGACGTCCCTTCCGCGACGTTCCTTCCGCGACGTCCCGCCCGCGCCGGACGCCGCAGGGCCCGCTCTCCGGGCGGACGACGGGACTCCGCGGACGCGCATGGCGCGGCGGCCCGCCGTCGCAGGGGTGACCGGGGCGGACGGGTCTCCGCCCGCCCCGTGAGCCGGACTCAGCCGACGTAGGCCCCGCTCGCCGTCAGGCGCAGTGCCGTGTCGATCAGCGGCACATGACTGAAGGCCTGCGGGAAGTTCCCCACCTGGCGCTGGAGCCGGGGATCCCACTCCTCCGCGAGCAGGCCCAGATCATTGCGCAGGGCCAGCAGCCGCTCGAAGAGCTGGCGGGCCTCGTCGACCCGGCCGATCATCGCCAGATCGTCCGCCAGCCAGAACGAGCAGGCCAGGAACGCGCCCTCGTCGCCCTCCAGGCCGTCGACGCCCGCGTCCTCGCCCGAGGTGGGGTAGCGCAGCACGAAGCCGTCCTCGGTGGACAGCTCGCGCTGGATCGCCTCGATCGTGCCGATCACGCGCTTGTCGTCCGGGGGCAGGAAGCCCATCTGCGGGATCAGCAGCAGCGAGGCGTCCAGTTCCTTCGAGCCGTAGGACTGGGTGAAGGTGTTGCGCTCCGGGTCGTAGCCCCGCTCGCAGACATCGCGGTGGATGTCGTCGCGCAGCTCGTGCAGGCGCTCCAGCGGTCCTTCCGCGTCCCCGGACTCGATGAGCTTGATGGTGCGGTCGACGGCCACCCAGGCCATCACCTTCGAGTGGACGAAGTGACGGCGCGGCCCGCGCACCTCCCAGATGCCCTCGTCCGGCTCGTCCCAGTGCTTCCCCAGGTACTCGATCAGCTTGAGCTGGAGGCCGGTCGCGTAGTCGTTGCGGGTCAGGCCGGTCATGTGGGCGAGGTGCAGCGCCTCGGTGACCTCGCCGTACACGTCCAGCTGGAGCTGGCCCGCCGCGCCGTTGCCGACCCGGACCGGGCCGGAGTTCTCGTAACCGGGCAGCCAGTCCAGCTCGGCCTCGCCCAGCTCGCGCTCGCCCGCGATGCCGTACATGATCTGGAGGTTCTCCGGGTCGCCGGCGACCGCCCGCAGCAGCCACTCGCGCCAGGCGCGGGCCTCCTCGCGGTAGCCGGTGCGCAGCAGCGAGGAGAGCGTGATCGCGGCGTCGCGCAGCCAGGTGTAGCGGTAGTCCCAGTTCCGGGAGCCGCCGATGTCCTCCGGCAGGGAGGTGGTCGGCGCGGCGACGATGCCGCCGGTCGGCGCGTACGTCAGGGCCTTGAGGGTGATCAGCGAGCGGACCACGGCCTCGCGGTAGGGCCCGTGGTACGTGCACTGCTCGACCCACTCGCGCCAGAAGTCCGCCGTCGCGTCCAGCGAGCCGTCCGGGTCCGGCAGAGCGGGCGGCTCGTGGTGCGAGGGCTGCCAGCTGATCGTGAACGCGATCCGGTCACCCGGCGCGACCGTGAAGTCGGAGTACGTCGTGAGGTTCTCGCCGTAGGTCTCGGCGGGGGTGTCCAGCCAGACGGAGTCGGGGCCCGCGACGGCGACCGTGCGGCCGTCGACCTTGTGCACCCACGGGGTGACCCGTCCGTAGCTGAACCGCATGCGCAGCTCGGAGCGCATCGGCACCCGGCCGCTGATCCCTTCCACGATCCGGATCACCTGCGGCGCACCGTCACGCGGCGGCATGAAATCGGTCACTCTGACCGTTCCGCGCGGTGTGTCCCACTCCGATTCCAGGATGAGGGAGTCCCCGCGGTAGCGGCGGCGGTCCGCGGCCTGCGGCTGCGTCCCCTCCGCCCGTGCCGGACCCAGGCGCCAGAAGCCGTGCTCCTCGGTACCCAGCAGTCCTGCGAAGACGGCGTGCGAATCGAAGCGGGGAAGGCACAGCCAGTCCACTGTGCCGTCCCGGCAGACCAGGGCGGCGGTCTGCATGTCTCCGATGAGTGCGTAATCCTCGATGCGCCCGGCCACGTGCATCTCCAGTCGAACGGCCTTGTCGCCCCGTAGGGCATTACTGCGGGTCAAGAGGTCGTCGCAAGGGGTTGTTGTGGGGGATCCTGCGAACAAGTCACCTCGCCCGGGGCAAGTGTCCGAGCAGGATACGACGCACCTGGATGATCCGCGCGACGGTCTCAGCAACACGTCTGACCCGAACGGGTGTGTGTACGGGCACTCGTGGTGATCATGCGAGGTGGGTGGTGCGGATGCTGCCGGAAGCGGGCTCCCTTCGGCGCTGATACCCTGGTAGCCCGTGGACCGGTGGTCGTCCGCAACCGCAGACGAGGCCCCCGAACCGCAGCGACGGCGCCTCCGGAGTCTCCGGACGAAAACGCCGGTACGCACCTCACGATCGCGACCACGGGAGCCCCCTTTGGCTATGCAGCCCACATCCACGACGACCAAGCACATCTTCGTCACCGGGGGTGTCGCCTCATCCCTCGGCAAGGGTCTGACTGCCTCCAGCCTCGGTGCCCTGCTCAAGGCGCGCGGCCTTCGGGTCACCATGCAGAAGCTCGACCCCTACCTCAACGTCGACCCGGGCACGATGAACCCGTTCCAGCACGGTGAGGTCTTCGTCACCAACGACGGCGCCGAGACCGACCTGGACATCGGCCACTACGAGCGTTTCCTCGACGTCGACCTCGACGGTTCCGCCAACGTCACCACCGGCCAGGTCTACTCGCAGGTGATCGCCAAGGAGCGGCGCGGCGAGTACCTGGGCGACACCGTGCAGGTCATCCCGCACATCACCAACGAGATCAAGCACCGCATCCGCCGCATGGCCACCGACGACGTCGACGTCGTCATCACCGAGGTCGGCGGCACGGTCGGCGACATCGAGTCGCTGCCGTTCCTGGAGACCGTCCGCCAGGTCCGCCACGAGGTCGGCCGGGACAACGTCTTCGTCGTGCACATCTCGCTGCTGCCCTACATCGGCCCGTCCGGCGAGCTCAAGACCAAGCCGACCCAGCACTCGGTGGCCGCGCTGCGCAACATCGGTATCCAGCCGGACGCCATCGTGCTGCGCGCCGACCGTGACGTACCGACCGCCATCAAGCGCAAGATCTCGCTGATGTGCGACGTCGACGAGGCCGCCGTGGTGGCCTGTGTGGACGCCAAGTCCATCTACGACATCCCGAAGGTGCTGCACACCGAGGGCCTGGACGCCTACGTCGTGCGCAAGCTCGACCTGCCGTTCCGCGACGTCGACTGGACGACGTGGGACGACCTGCTGGACCGCGTCCACAACCCCGACCACGAGATCACCGTCGCGCTCGTCGGCAAGTACATCGACCTGCCCGACGCCTACCTCTCGGTGACCGAGGCCATCCGGGCCGGCGGCTTCGCCAACAAGGCGCGGGTCAAGGTCAAGTGGGTCGCCTCGGACGACTGCAAGACCCCGGCGGGTGCCGCGAAGCAGCTCGGTGACGTCGACGCGATCTGCGTCCCCGGCGGCTTCGGCGACCGCGGTGTCAACGGCAAGATCGGCGCCATCCAGTACGCCCGCGAGAACAAGGTGCCGCTGCTCGGTCTCTGCCTCGGCCTCCAGTGCATCGTGATCGAGGCCGCGCGCAACCTCGCCGAGATCCCCGACGCCAACTCCACCGAGTTCGACGCCGCCACCTCGCACCCCGTCATCTCGACGATGGAGGAGCAGCTGGCGTACGTCGAGGGCGCGGGCGACCTGGGCGGCACCATGCGGCTCGGCCTGTACCCGGCGAAGCTCGCCGAGGGCTCGCTGGTCCGCGAGGCCTACGAGGGCGAGCCGTACGTGGAGGAGCGCCACCGCCACCGCTACGAGGTCAACAACGCCTACCGGGCCGAGCTGGAGAAGAAGGCCGGTCTGGTCTTCTCCGGCACCTCCCCGGACAACAAGCTCGTCGAGTACGTCGAGTACCCGCGCGAGATCCACCCCTACCTGGTCGCCACCCAGGCGCACCCGGAGCTCCGGTCCCGTCCGACCCGCCCGCACCCGCTCTTCGCGGGCCTGGTGAAGGCGGCCGTCGCGCGCAAGACGGGCGCCGCGGCCGGTGACGGCAAGGGCAAGCAGTCGGGCAAGTAGTCCGGCGCCGCACAGGCGTTAACGTTGACCGGGGTACGCGTCCTTCGAAGGACGCGTACCCCGGTTTCTGTTTTTCGTGGGAGGACGTAGATGGGTTTCCAGGACACGCCCGAGGAGTGGCAGGTCACCGCGACCGAGACGCCCTTCGCCGGCAACAAGACCAGCGTCCGCACCGACGAAGTGGTGATGCCGGACGGCACGGTCGTACGCCGCGACTACCAGGTCCACCCGGGCTCGGTCGCCGTGCTCGCGCTCGACGACGACAACCGGGTCGTCGTGCTGCGGCAGTACCGCCACCCGGTGCGCCACAAGCTCTGGGAGATCCCGGCCGGACTGCTCGACGTCCCCGGTGAGAACCCGCTGCACGCGGCGCAGCGCGAGCTCTACGAGGAGGCGTACGTCAAGGCCGAGGACTGGCGGGTGCTGACCGACGTCTACACCACACCGGGCGGCTGCGACGAGGCCGTACGGATCTTCCTGGCCCGCGGTCTCTCCGAGGCCGACGGGGAGCGCTTCGAGGTCTCCGAGGAGGAGGCCGACATGGAGCTGGCCCGGGTGCCGCTCCAGGAGCTGGTACGGGGCGTGCTCGCGGGGGAGCTGCACAACAACTGCCTGGTGGTGGGCGTCCTCTCGCTCGCGGCGGTGCTCGCCGGTGACGGGATCGATTCGCTGCGCCCGGCCGACGCGCCGTGGCCGGCCCGCCCGTTCGAGGCCTGACGGGCCGTAGCGCCGCCGAACGGTGCACACCGAGGTCCTTCGATCGGACAAGATGCTGATCCGATCGGGGGACCTCTGCGTCGTGCTCAGCCGTGCTCGAAGGAAAACGCCCGCACGCCTGAACTACGCTCACAATGCCCTGACCGGAGTCCCGGCGGGCGACGCGTGCAGCGAAGTGGAGCGTGGCCCGTGACGGATCAGGCGGTGGACACCAGCGGCCCGGCCGAGGCAGCGGGAACCGAGGAGCCGTCCGGTACCGCCCCACCCCAATTCTTCGGCCGAGCCCGCGAGTTGAAGGAGCTGCGGGCCGACATCGAACGGGCCGGCCTGGACACCCTGGCCGGCCGCAAGGCCGCCCGCGCCCGGGTCCTGCTGATCGCCGGACGCCCCGGCTCCGGACGCACCGCGCTCGCCGGTGAGCTCACCCGGCGGCTGCTCGCCGAGGGCGACCACCCCGACGGACTGTTCCGGGTCAGGCTCACCGACCCCGGCGGCGTGCCGGTGCCCACCGAGCGCACCGCCCGCGAGCTGCTCGACCGGATGGGGGTGACCGGGCCGCCCGGCGCGGACGGGGACGAGCTCTCCGGGATGGTCCGCGACGAGCTCGCCGGACGCCGCGCCCTGCTGCTCCTGGACGACGCGGTGGACGCGGAACAGGTCGACCCGCTGCTTCCCGACAACCCGGACTGCCTGGTCGTCGCCACGTCCGGGGGCCCGCTCACCGGCATCCCGGGCGTCCGCCCCTGCACCATCGGCGGCCTGGACGCGGGCTCCGCCGTGCGGCTGCTCGCCCGCACCATCGGAGAGGTCAGGATCACCGTCGATCCGCGGACCGCCGAGACCCTCGCCGAGGAGTGCGGCGCACTTCCGGCCGCCCTGGTGATGGTCGCCGGCTGGCTCGCCGCCCGGCCCATGGCATCGGTCGCCGATGTCACCAGGCAACTGCGCGAACTGCCGGACGACACCGAGCAGTCCACCGGCTCCCGGCCGCTGGCCCGGGCCTTCCGGCTGGTCCACGAATCGCTGCCGCCGACCGCCGCCCGGATACTGCGACTGCTCGCCCTCGCCCCCGCCGGTCTCGCCGACGCCCACACCGCGTCCGCGCTGGCCGGCTGCTCCGTCTCGGCCGCCCAGACGACCCTCGACGACTTCGTGGCCCTGGGACTGCTGCACACCAATGGGGCGGACCAGCCGCAGTACGAGGTGCCCGGCTGCCTCGCACCGCTGCTGCGGGCGCTGCTGGAGGCCAGGGACCGGCCGGCCGAGGTCCAGCTGGCCCGCGCCCGGATGCTGGAGCGCACCGTACGGCTGCTGCAGTCCTGCCGGGCGGTGACCGAACCCGAGGGCTCACCGGCCCGCCGGAAGCTCGCCGGGCTTCCGCGGTCGCTGCGCTTCCCCAACCCCGAGGCGGCCGCCGAATGGCTGCGGATCCGCCGGCCGGCCCTGCTGGCCTCGGCCCGGATCGCCGTCGAGGACGGTGAACTCGACACCCTGGCAAGGCGGTTGGTGTCCGCGCTGGTGCGGGCGCTGGCCGTGCACCGGGGTACCGAGGCCGCCGCACCCGAGCTGTACGGACTGCACGGTCTGGTGCTGGCCGTCGCCGAGCGGCGCGAGCTGCCGCGCGAGCGGGCCGCCGCGCTGCTCAACCTCGCCGACCTCGACGCCAGGACCGGCCGCACCCGGGAGGCGCTGGCCCGCTACCGGGCCGCGCTGGACGCCGGACGGGCGGCGAAGGACCTGTACGCCACCGGCCGCGCGATGGAATCCGTAGGCGGCGCCTATGCCGAGCTGGGGGACTTCCAGCGGGCCTCCGACTGGTACGGCCGCGCGCTGGCGCAGCGGCTCACCCAGGGGGAGCGGGCCGACGAGGCGCGGCTGTACGGGCGGCTCGGCGCCGTCCACACCTACGCCGGGCGGTACGGCGAGGCGCTGCGGAACTGGCGCGCCGCGGCGGCTGGGTACCGCAGGCTCGGCGACGTGCCGGCCCAGGCGCGGGCGCTCAGCGAGGCGGCGCGGGTGCAGGAGTACGCGGGCCGGCCGCACGAGTCCCTGCACACCTGCCAGGAGGCCGTCGAGTGGGCCAGGCGGGCCGGTGACGTACGGCTCCAGGCGGCGCTGGAGCTCCGGCTGGCGGACACGCTCGACAGGCTCGGCGACCCGGCCGCGGCAGGGCTGCACCGGGGTCTGGCCGACAGATTGCTGGGCCAGGAGGGTGTGACCTGCGAAATCCGTAGTGCGGCGACTGAAAATTAATGCTTTGTAAGGCTAGACAGCGCGAAACCCTTCATTAGACTGGCTCTGCCGCGTGTGTTCGCGGTGTCTCCATTTACGTAGTGTCTATCCGGGTATGTATAGCTATGCCCGGGTAACCCTCTGAGCCAAGGACCGTGATCGACGTGAAGGTCGGCATCCCCCGCGAAGTCAAGAACAACGAGTTCCGCGTGGCGATCACGCCTGCCGGTGTGCACGAGCTCGTCCGCCACGGCCACCAGGTCGTCGTCGAGGAGAACGCCGGGGCCGGCTCCTCGATCACGGACGAGGAGTACGTCGCCGCCGGGGCGCAGATCCTCCCCACCGCCGACGAGGTCTGGGCCACCGCCGACCTGCTGCTCAAGGTCAAGGAGCCGGTCGCCGAGGAGTACCACCGCCTCCGCAAGGACCAGACGCTCTTCACCTACCTCCACCTCGCGGCCTCCCGCGAGTGCACCGACGCGCTGATCGAGTCGGGCACCACGGCCATCGCCTACGAGACGGTCGAGACCGCCAACCGCGCGCTCCCGCTGCTCGCCCCGATGTCCGAGGTCGCGGGCCGGCTGGCCCCGCAGGTCGGCGCCTACCACCTGATGCGCTCGGTCGGCGGCCGCGGTGTGCTGCCGGGCGGCGTCCCGGGCACGGCGCCCGCCGAAGCCGTGGTCATCGGCGGCGGTGTCTCCGGCTGGAACGCCACGCAGATCGCCGTGGGTCTCGGCTTCCACGTCACGCTGCTCGACAAGGACATCAACAAGCTCCGCGAGGCCGACAAGGTCTTCGGCACCAAGGTGAAGACCGTCGTCTCCAACGCCTTCGAGCTGGAGAAGGCCGTCATCGAGGCCGACCTCGTCGTCGGTGCCGTGCTCATCCCCGGCGCGAAGGCGCCGAAGCTGGTCACCAACGAGCTCGTCGCCAAGATGAAGCCCGGAAGTGTTCTTGTCGACATTGCGATCGACCAGGGCGGCTGCTTCGAGGACTCGCACCCGACGACGCACGCCGAGCCGACCTTCATGGTCCACAACTCGGTGTTCTACTGCGTCGCGAACATGCCGGGCGCGGTTCCGAACACCTCGACCTACGCGCTCACCAACGCCACGCTGCCGTACATCCTGGAGCTGGCCAACCGCGGCTGGGTCGAGGCGCTGCGCCGCGACGCCGCGCTCGCCAAGGGCCTCAACACCCATGACGGGCAGGTCGTTTACCGCGAGGTGGCCGAGGCGCACGGCCTGGAGCGCGTCGAGCTGAGCTCGCTTCTCGGCTGACGGGTCAACTCCTTCCGTCAACCTCGCGCGTACGGCCGGACCTTGCCGAGCAAGGTCCGGCCGTACGTATGTCGGGCCCCTTCGGCGGCCCCGTTCAACTCGTCTCGAACGTAACCCTTTAACCGATTCGTACACCCGTTAAATCTGCGCCCCGGTGGCCGCACGCCCTTGACAGGGACGTGTTCGATTGCCGACACATCGGGCCGGGTCCGGCGGATTGTGTTGCTGCGGAGCGGTGACACGCCATAGAGTCGCCAATCGTCGGCATGGTGCCACGCTGACCTATCGATAAGTTTCCTGGTCACGTCCAAGGAGGTAAGACGACTTGTGAATGAGTCGACATTTACTCCCGGGGGTGTTCATCCAGGGATGCCTGCGCGGGGCCAGAGCCCGAACGGGCTGGAGGCTGTCGGCTCCGTCGCTGTCCGCACCTTCGCCACCCAACAGCACATGACGACAGCCCCCCAGATGATGGACGGCCTACACGTGAACGCCATGGCCGGCAACGAGAGTGGCCGGGACACCGCCCACTTCGCCGACTTCGACGAGGTGCCCCAGGGGCACTTCTACGACCCCGATGCCGAGTACGAGCCCGATCCGGAGTACGCGGCCACCCTCGCGCCCGACGCTGCCCGTCAGCGCCGCGAGCGGATCGGCCCGACCGGCCGGCCCCTGCCCTACTTCCCGATCCCGGGCCCGCTGACCGATCACGGCCCCGCGAAGATCATCGCGATGTGCAACCAGAAGGGCGGCGTCGGCAAGACCACGTCGACCATCAACCTGGGCGCCGCGCTCGCGGAGTACGGACGACGCGTCCTGCTCGTCGACTTCGACCCGCAGGGTGCCCTGTCGGTCGGGCTCGGCGTCAACCCGATGGAGCTCGACCTCACGGTCTACAACCTGCTCATGGAGCGGGGCATGTCGGCCGACGAGGTGCTGCTGAAGACCGCGGTCCCGAACATGGACCTGCTGCCCAGCAACATCGACCTGTCGGCCGCCGAGGTGCAGCTGGTGAGCGAGGTGGCCCGGGAGTCCACGCTGCAGCGTGCCCTGAAGCCGCTGATGGCCGATTACGACTACATCGTGATCGACTGCCAGCCGTCGCTCGGCCTGCTCACCGTGAACGCCCTGACGGCCGCCCACAAGGTCATAGTGCCGCTCGAGTGCGAATTCTTCGCGCTCCGTGGTGTGGCGTTGCTCACCGAGACCATCGAGAAGGTCCAGGAGCGCCTCAACCCCGATCTGGAGCTCGACGGCATCCTCGCCACCATGTACGACTCCCGTACGGTGCACAGCCGTGAGGTCCTCGCGCGCGTCGTCGAGGCATTCGACGACCACGTCTACCACACGGTCATCGGGCGCACCGTGCGCTTCCCGGAGACCACGGTCGCCGGTGAGCCCATCACCACCTACGCCTCCAACTCGGTCGGTGCCGCCGCCTATCGCCAGCTCGCCAGGGAGGTGCTCGCCCGGTGTCACGCCGAGTGAGTCTGCCCGGGGCCGACGAACTGTTCCGTACCACCGGAGGAATGGGGCTCCAGGCCTCGTCCCCCGCGGACCGGCGACGCAAGGCGAACGGTGAGGCCCGGGTGCCCGGTCCGGCCGGGGAGAGCGATTCCGGGGCGGACGGATCCGGGGCGGAAGCGGCGCAGGCGGCCGACGGTGCCTCGCGCGAGGAGCACTCCGCGGCGGACGCCGACGCGGGGGAGTCGCGCAGCCGCGACGCAGACCGGGGCGCGGTGGCCGCTCAGGCGGGCCGCAGGCCCCAGCAGTCCGCGCCGACGGCCGCGCCCCCGGCCGCGCAGGAGGCGGTTCCAGCCCCTGCCGTCCAGCAGCAGCGCAGGCGCGGCGGCGGGCGCGGGGCGAACCGGCGGCCCAGCGGCCGCGAGCGCCACGACGAGAAGATCACCGTCTACGTCTCGGCCGAGGAACTGATGGACCTGGAGCACGCCCGCCTGGTGCTGCGCGGCGAGCACGGGCTCGCCGTCGACCGAGGGCGGATCGTCCGCGAGGCGGTCGCGGTGGTGCTCGCGGATCTGGAGTCGCGGGGCGACGCGAGCATCCTCGTACGGCGGCTGCGCGGCCGCTGACGGGTGAGGCGCCGGTAGCCTGCCCGGTGGGCGGCCGCCGGACGAGCGGTCCGGCCCCTTCCGTACGGGCCACGGCCCGCCGCCCGTATCCCGCTGCCCCTGGACCTTCATGCCGACGACCGACGAGCCCGCCCGCACCCCACGCCGCCCCCTGGGGCGCGGCCCGGGCGGCGGGGCCGCGCCGGAACCGGCGGACGGCGGGAGCACCGGGGCCGGGGCCCCCGCGCCGGAAGCCGCGGTGTCCGGGGCGCCCGAGGTGCCCGAGGTGCCCGAGGTCCCTGTCGCGCTCCCCGGGCCCACTGATCCTCCCGAACCCTCCGGGCCCGCCGGCGACGGGCGGTTCACCGTCCGGCTGGCGAACTTCGAGGGGCCGTTCGACCTGCTGCTCCAGCTCATCGCCAAGCACAAGCTGGATGTGACCGAGGTCGCCCTGTCGAAGGTCACCGACGAGTTCATGGCGCACATCCGCGCCATGGGGCCGGACTGGGACCTGGACCAGACCACCGAGTTCCTCGTCGTCGCCGCGACCCTGCTCGATCTGAAGGCGGCCCGGCTGCTGCCCACCGCCGAGGTGGAGGACGAGGCGGACCTGGCGCTGCTCGAAGCGCGGGACCTGCTCTTCGCCCGGCTGCTCCAGTACCGCGCGTACAAGCGCATCGCGGAGATCCTCAGCGAGCGGCTGGCGTCCGAGGGGCGGCGGTTCCCCCGGACCGTGGGGCTGGAGCCGCACCACGCCGAGCTGCTGCCCGAGGTCGTGATCAGCATCGGCGCGGAGGGCTTCGCCGCGCTGGCCGTGAAGGCGATGCAGCCGAAGCCCGAGCCGCAGGTGTACGTCGACCACATCCACGCGCCGCTGGTCAGCGTGCGGGAACAGGCCGGGATCGTGGTGGCGCGGCTGCGGGAGGCCGGCGAGATCAGCTTCCGTACGCTCACCGAGGACGCCCCGGACACCCTCACCGTCGTCGCCCGGTTCCTCGCGCTGCTGGAGCTGTACCGGGAGAAGGCCGTCGCGCTCGATCAGGACGAGGCGCTCGGGGAGCTGCTGGTGCGCTGGGCCGGGGGAGAGGGGGCCGGCCCCGTCGTCACGGACGAGTTCGACCCCGAGACGCAGGACGTCCAGGAGGATGTGAAGGCATGAGTCAGCAGGAGAACACCGGCGTCGCGGATCTCGATCTCAGGCCCGCGCTGGAGGCCGTCCTCATGGTCGTCGACGAGCCCGCCACCGAGGAGCACCTCGCCAAGGTGCTGGAGCGGCCCCGCAGGGCCGTCGCCGACGCGCTGCGGGAGCTGGCCGACGAGTACACCGTGCAGCGGCGCGGTTTCGAGCTGCGGCTGGTGGCGGGCGGCTGGCGCTTCTACACCCGCCCGGAGTACGCGGCGGCCGTGGAGGGCTTCGTCCTGGACGGCCAGCAGGCCCGGCTGACCCAGGCGGCGCTGGAGACCCTCGCGGTGGTCGCGTACCGCCAGCCGGTCAGCCGTTCCAGGGTCTCCGCGGTCCGTGGGGTGAACTGTGACGGGGTCATGCGGACCCTGTTGCAGCGGGGGCTGGTGGGGGAAGCGGGCGCGGAACCCGAAACAGGTGCGATCCTGTACAGGACGACGAACTACTTTCTGGAGCGGATGGGCCTGCGCGGCCTGGATGAGCTCCCGGAGCTCGCGCCCTTCCTCCCCGAGGCGGACGCGATCGAGGCTGAGACGCTAGAGGGTGTGCCGTCGTTCGATCCGGACGCACCGGACACCCCGGATACTCACGCAGACGACAAGACGGATTTTTGATGCGAAGCAGTGGCAGGAACAGCGGAAGCGGCGGCGGAGCCAGGAGCGGCGGCGGCAGGAGCGGCGGCAGCGGCGGCAGGAACAACACCGGCAGCGGCAGGAACAGCAACCCCAACCCCAGGGTTGCCGGCTCCGAGCGGGACGACAAGCAGGAGCAGCGCCCCCGCCGGCCCCGCCCCGAGGAGCGCCGCTACGACGTGGGCAACGACAAGCCGGGCGGCGACGGCGGCACCCGCAAGGGCCGCGGCGCGGCGGCCCGCGGCGGCGCCAAGGGCGGCCCGAAGGCGGCGACCGGCGGCTCCAAGAGCAGCGGCCGCCGTACCCCGTACGGCGCCCCGTCCCGTCCGCGTGAGCTCGACGCCAAGATCGAGCAGCGCAACCGGGACCGGTACGCGGGCAAGGCCGACATCAAGACGCCCAAGACCCACCCGGGCGCCGAGCAGGAGGGCGAGCGGCTGCAGAAGGTCCTCGCCCGGGCCGGCATGGGCTCGCGCCGGGCGTGCGAGGAGCTGATCGAGCAGGCCCGCGTCGAGGTCAACGGCGAGATCGTCGTCGAGCAGGGCATGCGCGTCGATGTGAACAGGGACGAGATCAAGGTCGACGGTCTGACCGTCGCGGCCCAGTCCTACCTCTTCTTCGCGCTGAACAAGCCCGCCGGTGTCGTCTCCTCGATGGAGGACCCGGACGGCCGCCAGTGCCTCGGCGACTACGTCACCAACCGTGAGACGCGGCTCTTCCACGTCGGCCGGCTGGACACCGAGACCGAGGGCATCATCATGCTCACCAACCACGGTGAGCTGGCCCACCGCCTGACCCACCCCAAGTACGGGGTGAAGAAGACCTATCTGGCCGCCATCCAGGGACCGCTCCCGCGCGACCTGGGCAAGCGGCTCAAGGACGGCATCCAGCTGGAGGACGGGTACGCCCGCGCCGACCACTTCCGGGTCGTCGAGAACACCGGCAAGAACTACCTGGTCGAGGTGACCCTCCACGAGGGCCGCAAGCACATCGTCCGCCGGATGCTGGCCGAGGCCGGCTTCCCGGTCGAGCGGCTCGTGAGGACGTCCTTCGGGCCGATCCCGCTGGGCGACCAGAAGTCCGGCTGGCTGCGCCGCCTCACCAACACCGAGGTGGGCATGCTGATGCGCGAGGTCGGTCTGTAGGGAGCGCCCTTCACCGTCCGTTCCGAGGCCCGCGGCCGGTTCCTGTCTTCGATTTTCGAACAGGAATCGGCCGCGGGCCTTTTCCTGTACCCCTTCCGCCTTTATAGTCAGAGTGACTATTAAGGAGGCGGGCGTGAGTCTCGCGGATTTCCTCGATCCACTGCAGCAACCCCTGGTGACGGTGCTCGACACCCCGGTCAGCTGGACCGAGGTGCTCGGCTTCGGAAGCGGGGCGCTGTGCGTCTGGCTCGTGGCCCGCCAGCACCTCGCCAACTGGCCGATCGGCATCGCCAACAACCTCTTCTTCATCCTGCTGTTCACCCAGTCCGGTCTGTACGCCGACGCCGGCCTCCAGATCGTCTTCATCGCCCTTGCCGCGTACGGCTGGTGGACCTGGACCCACGGGGGTGGACCAGGCTCGCCGGACCTGCCGGTGCGGCGCACCACGCGCACCGAATGGACCTGGCTGCTCGCGGCGGGGGCGGTGGGGACCGTCGCGCTCACCGTCCTGCTCGACCATGCCACCGACTCGACCGTGCCCTTCTGGGACGCCCTGACGACCGCGCTGTCCCTGACGGCGACGTACGGGCAGTGCCGCAAGCTCGTCGAGTCCTGGTGGCTCTGGATCGCCGCAGATGTGGTGTACATCCCGCTGTACGCGTACAAGGAGCTCTACCTGACCTCGCTGCTGTACGTCGGCTTCCTGACGCTCTGCCTGATCGGCCTGCGCAACTGGAAGCGCGATCTCGCGGGGCAGCGCCCGCGGTTGGTGCGGGTGGCGGCATGAAGCGCTTCGGCCACGGGCTGGTCCTCGGCAAGTTCTATCCGCCGCACGCCGGCCACCACCACCTCGTCCGCACCGCCCAGGACCGCTGCGAACGGCTGACCGTCCTGGTCTGCGCCGCCTCCGTGGAGTCCGTCCCGCTCGCCGACCGGGTGGCCTGGATGCGGGAGGTGCACCCGGACGTACGGGTCGTCGGCGCCGTCGACGACATCCGGATGGATCTCCACGACCCGGTGATCTGGGACGCCCACATGGCCGTCTTCACCGGGGCCGTGCCCGAGCCGGTCGACGCCGTCTTCACCTCGGAGTCGTACGGGGACGAACTCGCCCGCCGGTTCGGCGCCGAATCCGTCTGCGTCGACCCCGACCGCACGGTCTTCCCGGTCTCCGGCACCGCCGTCCGCAAGGACCCGGTCGGCTGCTGGGACTTCCTGGAACCGCCGGTACGGGCCGCCCTCGCCCGCCGGGTCGTCGTCCTCGGCGCGGAATCCACCGGCACCACGACCCTGGCCCGCGCCCTCACCGACCACTACCGCGCACGCGGCGGCGTCTGGGCGCGGACCCGGTACGTCGCCGAGTACGGACGGGAGTTCAGCGAACGGAAGCTGGCCGAGCTGCGCGAGCGGTGGCCCGGTGCCCAGTGGGAGGACGTCAGCTTCACCACCGGTGACTTCCCGCTGATCGCCGAGGCCCAGAACGCGAAGGAGGAGGCCGCCGCGCGCACCGGGTCGCCGGTGCTCATCTGCGACACCGACTCCTTCGCCACCACCGTCTGGCACGAGCGGTACATCGGCGGACGCAACCCGCTCGTCGAGCGGACCGCCGACCGGGTCGCCCACCATCTGTGGCTGCTCACCGACCACGAGGGCGTCGCCTTCGAGGACGACGGACTGCGCGACGGCGAAGAACTGCGGCCCTGGATGACCGACCGGTTCCGCGCCGAACTCAACCGCACGGGAAGGGAGTTCATCGAAATAACCGGCACCCGTCAGGAACGCCTGGCCACCGCGGTCGCCGCCGTCGACGCACTGCTCGCCGACAGCTGGAACTTCGCCGCGCCCCTGCCGGAGCACCGATGAGCACCGGAGTCCCCGAAGGGTACGACCCGTACGCCTTCGAACCCTTCGCGGTCACCGTCGACCTCGCCGTCTTCACGGTCCGCGACGGCCGGCTGCACGTCCTGCTCGTCGAACGGGGCGCCGACCCGTACAAGGGCCACTGGGCACTGCCCGGCGGCTTCGTACTGCCCCGCGAGTCCGCCGAGACCGCCGCCCGCCGGGAACTCGCCGAGGAGACCGGACTGACCGGGGGCACCGCCGGCGCCCTCCACCTGGAACAGCTGCGCACCTACACCGACCCGGACCGGGACCCCAGGATGCGGGTCGTCTCGGTCGCCTACGCCGCGCTCGTACCCGACCTGCCCGAACCGCGCGGCGGCGGCGACGCGGCCGGCGCCCGGTGGTGGGACGCCGGGCGGACCGGCCCGCTCGCCTTCGACCACGACCGGATCCTCGCCGACGCGCACGACCGGATCGGCGCCAAGCTCGAATACAGCTGTCTGGCCACCGCCTTCTGCCCGCCCGAATTCACCCTGGGGGAACTCCAGCAGGTGTACGAGACGGTCTGGGGCGTCGAGCTGGACCGGCCCAACTTCCGGCGCAAGGTCCTCACCACGCCCGGCTTCGTCCAGGCCGTGGAGGGATCGCCGCGCCGCACCGGCGGACGGGGAAAACCGGCCGCGCTCTACCGGGCGGGTGCCGCTACCGCCCTGCACCCACCACTGCTGAGACCGGAAGGAAGAAGCACGTGATCGTGACCAGGACCATCACCAAACAGGCCGCCACCGGCGCGCTGACCGGGCTCGCGCTCGGCGACGCACTGGGCTTCCCGACCGAGTTCAACAACGTTCCGTCGATCCTCGCCAAGTGCGGGCCGTGGCGCACGATGCGGCTGCCGAAGCCGGCGGTCGTCACCGACGACACCCAGATGACGCTGGCCCTGGGGCGGGGCATCCGCACCGCCATGGACCGCGGACTGCTCACCCCGCTGCGGCTGGCCCGCCCGGTGCGCGAGGAGTTCGTCGACTGGTACCACTCGCCCGACAACAACCGCGCGCCCGGCCGCACCTGCATGACCGCCTGCCGGCTGCTCGACAGCGACCGGCTCTGGCAGGAGGCCAGCCAGACCGGCTCCAAGGGCTGCGGCGCCAACATGCGGGTCGCGCCGATCGGACTCGTCCCCGGACTCAGCGACGAACAGCGCTCCGGCGCCGCCCAGTTGCAGGCCGCCCTCACCCACGGACATCCGACCGCGCTCGCCGCGTCCGACCTGACGGCCCGCGCGGTGCACCTGCTGGCGCAGGGGGCGGAGCCGATGGGCCTGATCGGGCAGTTGCGCAGTTACGCGTACGAGAACAGCGGCCGGTACCTCACGCGCTGGCTCGGCGACCTCTGGCGGTACGCGGGCGACGCCTCGCCCGAGCTGTACATCCAGCGCGGCTGGGACGAATGCCTGACCGCCCTGGCCCGCGTCCAGGACGCGTTGCGCGACCCGTCCCCGGAGACCGACCCCTGCGAGGTGACCGGCGACGGCTGGATCGCCGAGGAGGCCCTGGCCACCGCCCTGCACTGCTTCCTCCTGTTCCCCGAGGAGCCGGTCACCGCGCTCCGCCGGGCCGCCTGCACCCGCGGCGACTCGGACTCCCTGGGCTGCCTGACCGGCGCGTTCGCCGGCGCGCACCTGGGGGCGGGGGCCTGGCCCAAGGAATGGTCGGAGCGGATCGAGTACCGCAGCGATCTGCTGTCGCTGGGGGCGCTCTGGGATTCTTGACCCATGCTCATGGACACCAAGCACCTCAAGGAGGCCGGGCTGCCGGTCACCGACCTCGGACCGGTCCTCGCCGGGGAGCGCCACCCGCTGCTCTTCGCCACGGTCTCCGGAGCGCACCTGTACGGGTTCCCCTCCAAGGACTCGGATGTGGACCTTCGGGGGGTCCATCTCCTGCCCGCGGCCGACCTCGTGGGACTGCGCGAGGCCGAGGAGACCCGCTCACGGATGTGGGACCGGGACGGGACCGAGATGGATCTCGTCACGCACGACCTGCGGAAGTTCGTCCGGCTGATGCTGAAGCCCAACGGCTATGTGCTGGAACAACTGCTCTCGCCGCTGGTCGTCCACACGAGCGGGACGCACGCGGAACTGGTGGAGCTGGCACCGGGCGTGGTCACCCGCAACCACGCCCACCACTACCGGGGCTTCGCCAACACCCAGTGGCGGCTCTTCGGGAGGACCGGTGAGCTGAAGCCGCTGCTGTACACGTTCCGGGCACTGCTCACCGGGATCCACCTGATGCGCAGCGGTGAGGTGCTGGCGCATCTGCCGGCTCTCCTCGGGGAGGTGGCGGCGCCCGCGTATCTGCCCGGGCTGATCGAGGCGAAGGCCGAGGCCGAGCACGGGGGAGCGGAGGGCGTGGACGGGGAGGCGGTGTCGCGGGACGTGGAGGCGCTGCACGGGGTGCTGGACGAGGCCCAGGCGGGGTCGGCGCTGCCCGCGACGGCCGGCGGGTTCGAGGCGCTGCACGACCTCGTGGTGCGCGCGCGGTTGACGGGGGTCTCCTGGTCTCCTGAGTCAGGGGACTAGGACCGGTCCACGGACGCCCGGCGGGTGCGGATCAGGAAGTCCTCGATCCGCGCCCGGTCCGGCTCCTGGGGGAGCGGGGAGTTCCGCGCCGTCTCCTCGCTCTCCTCCATGAGGCGGTTCATGCGGCGCTCGACCTCCTCCCACGGCACCTCGCCCCGCTTCACCGCCAGCAGATCGTCGCGGGCCGCGCCCACCTCGATCGTGAGCTCACCGGTGCGCAGCAGGTCCCGGCCGGCGCCCAGGAGCCGCAGCAGATGCATGGCGTGCTTCCAGCGCGGCGCCCCGTACTGCCGTACGTCCGCCTCCAGCTTCTTGCGCTGGCCCGAGGCGTAACGCACGAACGTCCGGTGGGCCAGCCGGGACAGGAACGCGCCACGCAGGGAGAGGAGTTCCCGGCCCACGTCGTCGACGTGCTCCACCAGCGGCGAGTGCAGGCACTCCAGCACGTTGGGGTTGGCGCGCAGCGCCAGCTCGCAGAAGCGTTCCAGCTCCCAGGAGAACTGCTCCGGTGCCGGGCCGTCGACATGCGTCGGCGGCTTCTCGAACCGCCAGAACAGCGGAGTCGGCGCGAGGAACACGCCGCGCCGGTCGGTGTCGCTCCCCTCCGTGGCGAGCCCGAAGGCGCGCGAGCCCATCACACAGGAGTAGACCGTGTGGTCGCGTACGAGAGCCTCGGGATCAGGGGTGATCATGCCGGCGAGGCTACGTGAGCGGGAGCGGTCCGCACCGGGGATTTCCGTGCCGGGGCTCCGGCACGGGGTGCCCCGCTCAAGTGGCAGAAGCCCGGGTTCTGATCGACATTGTCGATAAATCATCCCCTCTGGAGAGGCAGAACCATGGCAGGAAACGATCTCGGCAGCCTGCTCGGCGGCTTGCTGGGCGGCAGCGGCCAGAGCGGCGGCCAGGGCGGCGCGGGGAACATCCTCGGGGCGCTGCTGGGCGCGCTCGGCGGCGGCCAGGGCGGCCAGGGCGGTACGGGCGGCGGCAACGCGCTCGAAGGGCTGATCGGGATGCTCACCAGATCCGGCCTCGTCGACCAGGCGCAGTCCTGGGTCGGCACCGGGGAGAACCAGCCGGTCAGCGGTGCCCAGATCGCCGAGGCACTGCCGGACGAGACCCTGCGGAAGGTCGCCCAGGAATCGGGGGTCAGCACCGAACAGGCGGCCGACCAGATCGCCCGCTCGCTGCCGACCGCGGTCGACAGGCTGACCCCGTCCGGGGAGGTGCCGGAGGGCCGCTCGATCGAGGACCTGGTCCGCGAGCAGCAGCTCTGACAGCGGAAGCGGCCCGAGGACCTGCCCGGCGGATCACGGCCGGACCGGCCCCGGGCCGTTGCCGTGCGCCCGCCCCGTCTCACGGACAGAGCACCCCGGGCCGCCGGCCGCGCCGCACCTCTAGGCTGACCGGCAGAGAGATCGAGCACGAAGAACCGAGGAGCACGACGTGGCGGTACGAGCGGTCCGTGGAGCCGTCCAGCTGGAGCGGGACGAGGCCGGACACATGGACGAGCAGGTCGGTGCCCTGCTCACCGCCGTCCTCGAACGCAACAGCCTCGTCGCGGACGACCTGATCAGCATCTGGTTCACGGCCACCCCGGACCTGCACAGCGACTTCCCGGCCGCCGCCGCGCGCGGGCTCGGTATTGTCGACGTACCGCTGATCTGTGCCCAGGAGCTGGACATCGTGGGCGCCATGCCCCGTGTGGTGCGCATCCTCGCGCACGTCGAGACCTACCTTCCCAAGTCCGAGATCGCCCACGTGTACCTCGGTGCCACCGCCGCACTCCGCAAGGACATCGCCCAGTGAGAACCGCCGTCGTCATCGGAACGGGCCTCGTCGGCACGTCCGCAGCCCTCGCCCTCGCCGGGCGCGGCATCCGGGTCCACCTCGTCGACCACGACCCCCAGTCGGCCCGTACCGCCGCCGCGCTGGGCGCCGGTACGGACGAGGCGCCCGAGGAGCGCGTGGACCTGGCGATCATCGCCGTACCGCCCGCCCATGTGGCCACGGTGCTGGCCACCGCCATACGGGACGGCATCGCCCGCGGCTACCTGGACGTCGCCAGCGTGAAGGGCGGCCCCCGCCGCGAGCTGGAGGCCCTCGGCCTCGACCTCACGCCGTACATCGGTACGCACCCCATGGCCGGCAAGGAGCGCTCGGGCCCCCTCGCCGCCACCGCGGACCTGTTCGAGGGGCGGCCCTGGGTCCTCACCCCGACCCGTGACACCGACACCGAGGTCCTCAACCTCGCCCTGGAACTGGTCGCGCTCTGCCGTGCCGTCCCGGTCGTCATGGACGCCGACGCGCACGACCGGGCCGTCGCCCTGGTCTCCCACACCCCGCAGCTGATCTCGTCGATGGTCGCCGCCCGCCTGGAGGAGGCCGACGAGACCGCCGTACGCCTCTGCGGCCAGGGCATCAGGGACGTCACCCGGATCGCCGCCTCCGACCCCCGGATGTGGGTGGAGATCCTCTCCGCCAACCCCGGCCCGGTCGCCGACGTGCTGGCCGGGGTGGCCGCCGACCTGGACGAGACGGTACGGGCACTGCGCGGCCTGGAGTCCGGTGACGACGACAAGCGCCGCGAGGGCACCGAGGGCATCGAGGACGTCCTGCGCCGCGGCAACGCGGGCCGGGTCAGGGTGCCCGGCAAGCACGGGACCGCCCCCGCCGCGTACGAGATGGTGTCGGTGCTGATCAGCGACCGGCCGGGCGAGCTGGCCGGGATCTTCGCCGACGCCGGACGGGCCGGGGTCAACGTCGAGGACGTGCGCATCGAGCACGCCACCGGGCAGCAGGCAGGTCTGGTCCAGCTGATGGTCGAGCCGAGCGCGGTCGCCGCACTGAGCGCGGCGCTGCGCGAGCGCGGCTGGTCGATACGGCAGTAGGCGGGGCGGGACCGGGAGGCGGTTGTCCACAGGGGTGCTCAGGCCCGCTCCGACACTCGGTAACCTTGTGCGGGGCGGGTTCGCACACGTCCCCGTCCCGCCCACCCCGTGTACCAGGAAGGTGTCCACCACCGTGGAAACCCGTACGGCCCCGGCCGCAGTGATCGTCGCCATCGACGGGCCCTCCGGCACCGGCAAGTCGAGCACGTCCAAGGCCGTCGCCGCGCAGCTCGGGCTGAGCTACCTGGACACCGGCGCTCAGTACCGGGCGATCACATGGTGGATGCTGAACAACGGCATCGACGTCCAGGACGCGGTGGAGGTGGCGACCGCGGCCGCCAAGCCGGTCATCGTCTCCGGTACGGACCCGGCCGCCCCGACGATCACCGTCGACGGCGAGGATGCCTCGGGCCCGATCCGTACCCAGGAGGTCACCTCCAGGGTCAGCGCCGTCAGCGCCGTCCCCGAGGTGCGCTCCCGGATCACCGAGCTGCAGCGCACCATCGCCGCCGCGGCCGAGCGGGGCATAGTGGTCGAGGGCCGCGACATCGGCACCACGGTGCTGCCCGACGCCGACCTGAAGATTTTCCTCACCGCCTCCCCGGAGGCACGCGCCGCCCGGCGCAGCGGAGAGGTCAAGGGCTCCGACCTCGCCGCGACCAGGGAAGCACTGATCAAGCGGGACGCGGCCGACTCCGGCCGCAAGACCTCGCCGCTGGCCAAGGCGGACGACGCCGTCGAGGTGGACACCACCGAGCTGACCCTTCAGCAGGTCATCGAGTGTGTCGTCACCCTCGTCGAGGAGAAGCGGGCCACGAAGTGACCCGGGCCACGGGCCGCCCCTCGCCGCGCGGAGCGGCGGTGGGGCGCGGGATCGGTATCGGGCTGATGTACGGGCTGTGGAAGCCCCGGGTACTGGGCGCGTGGCGGGTTCCCGCCTCCGGACCCGTCATACTCGCGGTGAACCACTCGCACAACATCGACGGTCCGATGCTGATGGGCACCGCGCCCCGGCCCGTCCACTTCCTGATCAAGAAGGAGGCGTTCGTCGGCCCGCTCGACCCGTTCCTGCGCGGAATCGGTCAGCTGAAGGTGGACCGCACGACCGTCGACCGCGCCGCCATCACCCACGCCCTCGGCGTGCTGGAGGAGGGCGGGGCGCTCGGGATCTTTCCCGAGGGCACCAGGGGCGAGGGCGACTTCGCCTCCCTGCGTGCCGGGCTCGCGTACTTCGCGGTACGCGGTGGGGCGCCGATCGTGCCCGTGGCCGTCCTGGGAAGCACCGAGCGCCGCGGACGGTTGATATCGGCACTGCCGCCGCTGCGCAGCCGGGTCGATGTCGTCTTCGGCGACGCCTTCGAGGCGGGCGACGGAAGCGGCAGGCGTACGCGCAAGGCGCTGGACGAGGCGACGGTACGGATCCAGGCGCGGCTGACCGCCCACCTGGACGAGGCCAGGCGCTTCACCGGCCGCTAGGTAAGACTTGAGTAGTGGGCCGCGCAGTAGTGGCCCATCGATGATGATGCAAAGAGGAACGGACTTCATGAACGACCAGATTCACTCCGACGGCTCGGACCACGAGCACGGAGCGCTTGGCGACGCCGAGTACGCGGAGTTCATGGAGCTCGCCGCGGAGGAGGGCTTCGACCTCGAAGAGGTCGAGGGCGCCATCGACGAGGCCGGTCACGGACCGCTGCCCGTGCTCGCCGTTGTCGGCCGCCCCAACGTCGGCAAGTCGACACTGGTGAACCGGATCATCGGCCGCCGCGAGGCCGTCGTCGAGGACAAGCCCGGCGTCACCCGCGACCGCGTCACCTACGAGGCCGAGTGGGCCGGCCGCCGCTTCAAGGTCGTCGACACCGGCGGCTGGGAGCAGGACGTGCTGGGCATCGACGCCTCCGTCGCCGCCCAGGCCGAGTACGCCATCGAGGCGTCCGACGCGGTCGTCTTCGTGGTCGACTCGACCGTCGGCGCGACCGACACCGACGAGGCCGTCGTCAAGCTGCTGCGCCGGGCCGGCAAGCCCGTCGTGCTCTGTGCCAACAAGGTCGACGGACAGAGCGGCGAGGCGGACGCCACCGCCCTGTGGTCGCTGGGCCTCGGCGAGCCGCACCCGGTCTCCTCGCTGCACGGCCGCGGCACCGGCGACCTGCTCGACGCCGTGCTCGAAGCGCTTCCCGAGGCCCCGGCGCAGCGCTTCGGCACCGCGATCGGCGGCCCGCGCCGGATCGCGCTCATCGGCCGTCCCAACGTCGGCAAGTCCTCGCTGCTGAACAAGGTCGCCAACGAGGACCGCGTCGTCGTCAACGAGCTCGCGGGCACCACCCGCGACCCGGTCGACGAGCTGATCGAGCTCGGCGGCATCACCTGGAAGTTCATCGACACGGCCGGCATCCGCCGCCGCGTCCACCTCCAGGAAGGCGCGGACTACTACGCCTCGCTGCGTACCGCCGCCGCCGTGGAGAAGGCCGAGGTCGCCGTCGTACTGATCGACGCGGGCGAGTCCATCAGCGTCCAGGACCAGCGCATCATCACCATGGCCGTGGAGGCCGGCCGGGCCATGGTGATCGCGTTCAACAAGTGGGACACCCTCGACGAGGAGCGCCGCTACTACCTGGAGCGCGAGATCGAGACGGAGCTCGCGCAGATCGCGTGGGCGCCGCGGGTCAATGTCTCGGCCGTCACCGGCCGGCACATGGAGAAGCTCGTCCCGGCGATCGAGACCGCCCTCGCCAGCTGGGAGACCCGTGTCCCCACCGGCCGGCTGAACGCCTTCCTCGGCGAGATCGTCGCCTCCCACCCGCACCCCGTCCGCGGCGGCAAGCAGCCCCGGATCCTCTTCGGCACCCAGGCCGGTACCAAGCCGCCGCGCTTCGTGCTGTTCGCCTCGGGCTTCCTGGAGCACGGCTACCGGCGGTTCGTCGAGCGTCGGCTGCGTGAGGAGTTCGGCTTCGAGGGCACCCCGATCCACATCTCGGTGCGGGTCCGCGAGAAGCGCGGCCGCAACAAGTAGCACCCACGGGCGCACGACAGAGCCCCGGACCGTCTCGGACGAGAGACGGCCCGGGGCTCCGTCGTCACGGGGCGGGCGCCCGCGGACGTACGGTCAGGCGCCCCGCGAGCCCGGGGGCAGGGCCGCCGGCTGGGTGCGCCCGGAGTGCCGGCCCATCCGCTGCCAGGAACCGAGGCCCCCGGTGCCGGTCCCGGTGCTGTGTCCGGAGGCGCCGCCCGTCACGGCGAGGCCGGTGGAGAAACCGGCGGAGTGGCCGGAGTGGCCGCTCAGCGGGAGGCGGCTGCCGAAGAGCCCGGAGCCGAAGGCCAGGAAACCGAGATTCTCCTCGCCGCTCCGATCGCCCGGCAGCGCCCTGAACGAGCGGCGGTACTCGGAGTACAGCGCGTCGTAGATCGGCGTGTGGGACTGACCGCCCGATGGCTCCTGCGAGGGCCGCATGGCAGGGATCGGGCTCGGGCGCTGGTGGGAGGAGTCGTATGAGTGCACGTATGTGCCAACGACACCGGTGTCGCTCGGATGCGGGCGCGGCGGAGAAATAGCTGTTCGCCGCTGGTGCGAGGGGCCGGCGGTCACGATCAGGTACCGGCCAGCGGCATCGCGGCGGCGACCAGGAGCCCCTTGGCCGCGGCCCTGTCCAGGGCGTCGCGCAGCAGGTCCTCGCGGGGCTGCTGGCCGATCGACCCGGCCGGGGCGGCGAAGACGAGAACGGTCTGCGACTTGTTGGCCGCGGTCCGCCAGCCCTCGGTGACCTGGAGCGGTGCGTGCGCCTGCCACCAGGCGACCGGTGCGCCGCCGCCGGTGCCCGGCTGGAGCACGGCGTGCAGCTGGCCCATGGCGAGCAGGATCGACCAGCCGTGCAGCACGGCGGGCACCTGGTCCGTGCGGTGGACCGGGTGGAAGCCCTGCTCCAGCAGCAGCTGGAGGAATTCGTCGCCCCGGCTGCCGTCCGTGCCCGGCCGGGAGATCGCACCGGTCGGCTCGACGACGAGGGCCGGGTGGAGCTCGTCGTCGATCAGGACGAGGCCGCTGGTGATGCCGAGTACGGCCTGTTCGGTGGGGGCGTTCTGCGGCAGGCCCGCGCCGGAGCCGCCGACGTCCGGTCCCTCGCCGCCGGTGATGCTGCGTACGGCGCCCTGGAGCTGCTCCTCGGCGACCTGGACGACCTGCGAGGGGATGCACGTCGCGTGGGCGAAGGCGAGGACGGCGGTCTCGTCGCCGACGAAGAGCACCGTGCTGGTGCGTTCCTGCTCGGAGTCTCCGGGAGTGCGGCAGGAAGTGCAGTCGTAACTGCCCGGGGTGTTGTCGCCGACGAGCAGCCGGTCGGCTTCGGCATCGCCGATCTCGGCGCGTACGTCCTCGCTGACGTCGAGCATGCGCGGCACGGGTGGCTCCTCGAACTCGGTACGTGCGCCGGGCGGTTCCCGGCTCATGGAAATGACAACGGGCGAGCTGCGGCCGGGGTCACGCGAGAAAGGGAACGTAATCGAACCAACCGGCCCAGAGGGTGAATCCCGGGGCCCGGCAGTGCACTTGGGGACCGTTCGGGCCGGTCCGGGGGCTCGCGATGTGGTCGACTCGACGATGCGGCGGTACACCGAATACGGCAGCAAAGCGACAAAGCGGAGAAGTTGGTGAGTCAACCGCTGGCCGAAATTCGCTCGTACGCGGAGTGAACCGCGGACCGGCCTTTGCCGTCATGGCAAGTGCAGCCTGCCGCTGATCAGCCGAACCGGGAGATATGGCGTTTCATGCACATTTCTTTCCTGCTCCACAACGCCTACGGAGTCGGGGGCACGATCCGCACGACGTTCAATCTCGCCGGGGCGCTGGCCGGGCACCACGACATCGAGATCGTGTCGGTCTTCCGGCACCGTGACGTTCCCGCGCTGGGCGCCCCCGAGGGGGTGCGCATGAGCCACCTCGTCGACCTGCGGAAGAAGAGCCCGACGTACGACGGCGACGCCGCCGAGTACGCCCGGCCCGCGACGGTGTTCCCGCGCGGCGACAGCAGGTACCGGCAGTACAGCAGGCTGTCCGACGCGCGGGTGGCGGACCATCTGCGGTCGCTGGAGGCGGACGTCGTGGTCGGCACCCGGCCGGGTCTCAACGTGCACATCAGCAGGCAGGCCCGCCGCGGCCCGGTCCGGATCGGACAGGAGCACCTCACCCTCGACAGCCACAGCTACCGGCTCCGCCGCGAGATCGCGCACCGCTACCCCCTGCTCGACGCGATCACCACCGTCACCGAGGCCGACGCCCGGGCCTACCGGACCGGGTTCAAACTCCCCGGCGTACGGATCGAGGCCATCGCCAACAGCGTGCCCGAACCGTCCGTCCCGCCCGCCGACGGCGACCGCAAGTGGGTGATCGCCGCGGGCCGGCTGCACAAGGTCAAGCGCTACGACCTGCTCGTCCGGGCGTTCGCCGACGTGGTCGCGGTCCGCCCGGACTGGCGGCTGCGCATCTACGGCGGCGGCGACGCGACCGGCAACGAACGGGCGGCGCTGCTCGCGCTCATCGAGGAACTCGGGCTGCACAACCACGTGTTCCTGATGGGACCGGTCAATCCGCTGGAGGCCGAGTGGCCCAAGGGATCGATCGCCGCGGTCACTTCGGACCGCGAGTCCTTCGGCATGACCATCGTCGAGGCGATGCGCTGCGGTCTGCCGGTCGTCGCCACCGACTGCCCGCACGGCCCCCGCGAGATCATCGACGACGGCACCGACGGACGGCTGGTGCCCGTCGGTGACACGACGGCCGTGGCCGACGCCCTGCTCGGCCTGATCCGCGACGACGAGGCACGGCACCGCGCGGGACGCGCCGCACTGGCCGCGTCGCAGCGGTTCGACCCGGCACGGATCGCCGAACGCCATGAACGGCTCTTCACCGAACTCGCCTCGCGGGGCCCGCGCGACCGCTCGCACGGCGCACTGAGCACCACACTGCACCGCGCCAGGGGCACCGTGCTGGACGGGGCGTACGCCCTGCGCTACAAGGCAGCCGCCGTGATCCGCAAGGGGAAGACCGCATGACCGTCTCCACAGGGCGAAGGACACCGAGGGCCGACTGCACCGCGGGACCCGGCGGCGGGATCACCTTCGATCTCGACCTCGGCCGCCGCGAGGACGAGGAGGCGCCCGAGCTGCTGCTCCGGCTGCGCGGCGCCAAGGGCAAGGGCGACGGCGACACCGTACGGCTGCAGCTGAGCCCGCTGCGCGACGGGCGACTGCGCGCGGTGCTGCCGGGCACCCTGGAGCCCGCGGAGGGCCGCTGGGACGTCTATCTGCGGGAGCCCGGCGCGCAGGACGGCGAGGCGGTGGCCGTCGAGCCCGGCATCCGGGATCTTCGGCTGCTCGTCGACCAGGTACCGCAGAGCGGGCGGATCGCGGTCCGGATCCCGTACCCGACCCTCGACGGCCGGCTCGCCGTGCGCTGCTGGCTCCGCACACCGCATGCCGAGGCCGGTCCGGTGACCTTCGACGGGCACGGGATGACCGTCGGGGGCACGCTGTACGGCACCGGTCTCGGCGCCGGTGCCCGTGTCGAGGCGCGGGCGCCCGGCGCGGACGGCCGGGTCCTGCGGGTGCCGGTCACCGGGGACGGGGAGGAGGGCACCTTCGCCTTCACGCTCCCTCTCGACGAACTGGCCGACGGGGCCGTCACCGAGCCCCGGCTGTGGACGCTCTGGCTGATCCCCGGCACGGCGGAGGACGGACCGGCCGGCGGTGTACGGATCTCCCGCATCCTCGACGACGTCTGGGACCGCAAGAAGATCTTCGTCTACCCGGGCCGCAGCACCGGGGAGGGCAGCCGGGCCACGCCCTGCTACACCACCGACAACGACCTCTGCGTAAGGCTCGAACCGGAACCCGCCCCCTGAGGGCCGCCGGGGCGGTTGCGGACCCGGGCTGTCCGCAACCCCTGGCAGACTCACCGTCATGTTGGAGACCTCGGCACGACTGCTGCGTCTGCTCTCACTGCTCCAGGCACACCGCGACTGGTCCGGCGCCGACCTCGCCGACCGGCTCGGGGTCACCCCGCGGACCGTCCGGCGCGACGTCGACAAGCTCCGCGAGCTGGGCTACCCGGTCAACGCCAGCCCCGGCACCGGCGGCGGGTACCAGCTCGGCGCCGGTGCCCAGCTGCCGCCGCTGCTCCTGGACGACGAGGAGGCCGTCGCCGTCGCCGTCGGCCTGCGCACCGCGGCGGGCAACGGGGTCGAGGGCATCGGCGAGACCTCCGTACGCGCCCTGACCAAGCTCGAACAGGTGCTGCCGGACCGGCTCCGGCGCCGGGTGAACGCGCTGAACACCTTCACCGTGCCGCTGCTCCGCGGGCCCGGCGCCTCGGTCGCCGACGCGGGTGTCCTGACCGAACTCGCCGGGGCCTGCCGGGACGGCGAGCGGCTGCGCTTCGAGTACCGGGACCACTCAGGCTCCGTCTCGCGGCGGACCGTCGAACCGCACCGGCTGGTGTGCACCGAGCGCCGCTGGTACCTCGTCGCCTGGGACCTGGAGCGCGCGGACTGGCGTACGTTCCGGGCGGACCGGATCACCCCCACGCCGCCGCACGGGCCGAGGTTCGTCCCCCGCGAGCCACCCGCCGAGGACCTGGCCGCCTATGTCGCCAGGGGGATCTCCACGAACGTGTACCCGATGCACGCGGTGATCCGGCTGAAGGCGGGGATCGAGCGAGTGGCCGAGCGGATCTCGCCCGCCGCCGGGGTGCTGGAGGCAGTCGACGACGACACCTGTCTGCTGCGCACCGGAGCGATCGGCCTGGACGTGATGGTCGTCCATGTGATGCTGCTGGGCCTCGACTTCGAGGTCGTCGAACCACCGGAGCTGAAGGACGCGATCAAGGTCGCCAGGGACCGGCTGACCAGGGCACTGGACTGAGCGCCGGCCGCGGCGACGCCATACGGACGGCCGGGGCCGCCCGCTATACCAGTGGCGCTCGACGGCTGTCCCGTACCGCGGAGTGAATATTGTGACCAAAGGATAAGGCTGCCATAAGGAAGCGTGAATTCCCGGCGACATGCTCATTTACGTGCGCTATTCGGCGCGGGAATTACATCCGCTCGATACGGGATATTCCGCTTCGATTCCGGGCTTTCCGAATGATCATTCTCCGGGTTGTGTGATTACTGTGTGTCGGGTCCCGGGCGGCCTGTCCGGGTGGCGTGATCCATACCGTGCGCGTGTCGTGATCCTGTGACACAAGTGTGACCGGCGGAGAACGTGAGGATGCCCTGCGACGGTGGGCGCCCCAACTTCCGCCGCCGCCCGCGGCCGCCTACGGTGAGGGGCATGGCACCCATACCGACCCCTTCCGCCCAGCCCGACGACGCGCCCGACGAGTACGTCGGCCTCGCCGCCGACGCCGCCGAACAACGGGCCCGCAGCCATGGCTGGACCACCGTCAGATCGCTGCCGCCGGGCGCGATCATCACCATGGAGTTCCGCGGCGGCCGGATCAACTTCGAGGTCGACGGAGCCGTCGTCACCCGCTGCTGGGTGGGCTGAGGCTCCCCGCGGCGCGAGAACCCGGACCCGGACACGAGTGAGGGCCCCGACAACGGTCGGGGCCCTCACTCGTGTCCGGGGAGCGGCTGTGCGTACCGGCTCCCTCGCAGGGGCTCAGCCGCCGGCCACCGGGCGGGCCGGGGTCGTCGAGCCGCCGCGCGGTGTGCGATCGGCGTGCGGCGGGCGCCGGCTGCCGACCGGGGTGACCGGGGTCCGCTCCGAGCGCACCACATGCGCCGGATGCGAGGCGTGGGCCCGCGGCCGGGTGCCGGTGCCGCCCGCGGCCGCCGAGACGACCGGCTCCCGGGCCGGGGCCTCGCCGCCGTCCGGCTGAGGCACCAGCACGGTCCGGGGGCCTCCGGCCGCGACGGGCACCGAGGGAACGGGGCGGCCGAATCCCCGCAGGTTCTCGCGCTGGGCGAAGATCCAGGCCTCGGCCCGGGTGATCAGCGGCTCCGCCCAGGGCAGGCCCAGCATGATCAGCAGGCCGGCGGCCCAGCCCAGCAGGACGTCGCTGAGCCAGTGCGTACCGAGATAGACGGTGGTGAGGCCGACGCCCAGCGACACGATCGCCGACATGGCCGACAGATAGCGCCGGGCCCGTGGGGTGGTGGCCAGATAGGCGAGGATTCCCCAGGTCACAACCGCGTTGGCGGTGTGCCCGGAGGGAAATATGTCGCCGCCGGCGAAGAGCTCGGCGGAGCCGATCTGGGTCGCGTAGTGCGGGCCGAGGCGGCCCAGGCCGATCTTGACCGCGCCGACCGTCACATTGAGCAGCAGCAGCGCCGCGCCCAGCGTCAGCAGGGGGCGCAGCGTGTGCTGCCGCCAGGAGCGCCAGCCGAGCCAGCAGGCCACCATCGTGGCGGTGGGGCCGCGCTGGCCGAGCACGATGTAGTAGTCGAGGAAGGCATGGATTTCCGGCCACTGCTGATACGGCCGGAAGAGCATGACCTTCCAGTCCAGGGTCACCAGCCAGGACGAGACCAGCACGGCAATGACGATGGCGAGATAGAACGCCAACGTCCCGCCGAAGAGTGCGATGCGGTGACGGCTCATCCGCGGTGGCTCTATCTTCGGCGGCTCCGGCTCCCGGTCCAGCCGGGCAAAGATGTCGGTACGCACCCAATCGACGTTACAGCGCGTTAGTGAGAGACCAGGTCGATCCGGTCTCTTTGTGATGACGATGTGATGTGGACTATGTCTCAGCGGGGTCTTAATTCCTGATCCGCGTAAGCGTCTCGGCGGCACTTCGCGCTATTGATTTCGCACGCATTTCGGAAGGGTGTTTGGGCCCGGACGGAAAAGCGCAGGAGGTGCCGGTATGAATTTATCCGGGCCCGGGAGGAGGGGGAACGGAACGTGCCGGTCCGGTCACCGGCCGCCTTCGGAGCGGGCCCGGCGGGTGCTCCGCGGGGGCGGCCGGGTACCGTCCCGTTCCGGGTGCGCAGGGTGTCCTCGCAGGTCCGGGCGGCGGGTCGGCGTGGCGTACGCCACACCCCGCGGCCCGACCGGGTATGAGGTGGGCCACGTGTGAGGGGTCCGAACTCGCGTACGCTGACGGCCACTCGCCCGTCGATGCCGGGCCATGAGGAGCGGCGAACCGCCGCATCCCCGGTTGGCCCGCCGAGCGCGAGGGACCTTTGGGAGGTACATGCATGTCAGGGACGACCACAGCCCGATTCCGGCTGCGCGCGGCGGCCGACGGTGCCAATCGATGGGTCGTCCTCGTCGTCCTCTGCCTCAGCCTCCTGCTCGTGGCGCTCGACTCGACCGTGCTCCACGTCGCCGTACCCGCCGTCACCGAGGACCTGAACCCCAGCGCGGTCGGTCTGCTCTGGATCGTCGACGCCTACCCGCTGGTCTGTGCCTCGCTGCTGATTCTCTTCGGCACCCTCGGCGACCGGGTGGGCCGCCGCCGGGTCCTGCTGCTCGGCTACGCCCTCTTCGGGGCCGCCTCCGCGATCGCCGCGATGGCCGACAGCCCCGCCGTGCTCATCGTGGCGCGTGCGCTGCTCGGGGTCGGCGGCGCGATGATCATGCCGGCGACGCTGTCGATCCTCCGGCAGGTCTTCCCCGACCGGCGGGAACGGGCCCTCGCGATCGGCATCTGGACCGCGGTCGCCGCGGTGGGCGCCGCCACCGGTCCGGTCATCGGCGGCTTCCTCGTCGAGCACTTCTGGTGGGGCTCGGTCTTCCTGATCAACGTTCCGCTGATGGCGCTGATCCTGCCGGTCGGACGGCTGCTGCTGCCCGAGTCGCGCGGCAGCCACGACGGGCCGTGGGACGTGCTGGGCGCACTGATGGCCGCCGCCGGGGTGCTCGGGGTGGTCCTCGGAGTGAAGCGGGCGGGCACCGGCGAGGGTGTGCTCAGTCCGGCCACGCTCGCTCCGCTGCTGATCGGGGCGGCACTGATAGTCCTGTTCGTGCGCCGGCAGAAGCGGCGTACGCATCCGCTGATCGACATCGGGCTGTTCGCCAAGCCCGCCTTCTCCACCGCGGTGGGCTGCATCATCATCGCCATGCTGGCCCTGGTCGGTCTTGAGCTCATAGCCGTGCAGTACCTCCAGCTCGTCCTCGGACTGAGCCCGCTGCAGACCGGCCTGCGGCTGCTCCCGCTCACCTTCGCTGCCATGGCCGCGGGCGCCACCGGCTCGTACACCCTGCGCCGCGTCGGCCCGCGCCGGATGGTCGGCTGGGGCTTCGTGCTCACGGCCGTCTCGGTGCTGACCCTGACCGCGATGGGGCAGCACGACCGGCCCGCACTGCTGACGGCGGCCTTCGTGGCCCTGGGCTTCGGGCTGCAGACCACGCTCTTCGGGGCGTACGAATCGATGCTCAGCGATGCCCCCGCCGACCGTGCGGGCGGGGCGGCGGCCATCGGCGAGACCTCGTACCAGCTGGGTGCGGGCATGGGGATCGCCCTGCTCGGCAGTGTCATGAACGCCGCCTACGCCCCCGGGCTCTCGAAGCTTCCCGAGGCGGGTGTCCCGGCCGGGGCCCGCGCGGCCGCCGCCCACTCGCTGGGCGAGGCCTACCAGGTGGCCGACCGGCTGGGCGGCCCGCTGGGTGCGGTGCTGCGCTCCACGGCGCGCCACTCCTTCATCACCGGGCTGCATGTCACGCTGCTGGTCAGCGCCGCGCTGCTGCTGGCCGGGGCGCTGGCCGCGCTGCGGCTGCCGAGGGCGATGGACTGTCCGGCACCGGTGCCCGACGAGCCGGAGCGTGCGGCGGACGTGAGCGAGGCGCGGGAGCACCGCGCGCCGCACGAGGTGCCCGCCCCGGGCCGTGCGCAGCGGCCCCTGTCGCGCCCCGCCCGGCGCCGACCCGCCGAGGCGACGGGCCCTGGACGAGCGGCACACTGAGCCGTAACGTCGGTGCGACGCCATAACTACCACTGCTAGTTTTAGCATCGTGCGAGCCGCCGGAGGCGCCCTCATGTCCACCACCGAGTCCTCGAAGCTCCCGCCCTTCGACCCCGCCGACCCGATCGGCATCGACGATCTGCTCAGTGCCGAGGACCTCGCGATCCGCCAGACCGTCCGGGACTGGGCCGCCGACCGCGTCCTGCCGCACATCGCCGAGTGGTACGAGAGCGGCGAGCTGCCCGGGATCCGTGAGCTGGCCCGTGAGCTCGGTTCGCTCGGCGCGCTCGGCATGTCCCTCCAGGGGTACGGCTGCGCCGGCGCCACCGCCGTCCAGTACGGACTGGCCTGTCTGGAGCTGGAGGCGGCGGACTCCGGGATCCGCTCCCTGGTCTCCGTACAGGGTTCGCTCGCCATGTACGCCATCCACCGCTTCGGCTCCGAGGAGCAGCGGCAGCGGTGGCTGCCGGGCATGGCGGCCGGCGAGATCATCGGCTGCTTCGGCCTCACCGAGCCGGACCACGGATCCGACCCGGCCGGGATGCGTACGTACGCCAAGCGCGACGGCGGGGACTGGGTGCTCACCGGACGCAAGATGTGGATCACCAACGGCTCGGTCGCCGGGGTCGCCGTCGTCTGGGCGCAGACCGACGGCGGAATCCGTGGCTTCGCGGTGCCGACCGACACCCCGGGCTTCTCGGCTCCCGAGATCAAGCACAAGTGGTCGCTGCGCGCCTCGGTCACCAGCGAGCTGGTGCTGGACGAGGTGCGGCTGCCCGCCGACGCGGTGCTCCCGGGCGTCACCGGTCTGCGCGGCCCGCTCAGCTGTCTCAGCCATGCCCGCTACGGCATCGTCTGGGGAGCGATGGGCGCGGCCCGTGCCAGCTTCGAGGCGGCCGTGGACTACTCGCGCACGCGGGAACAGTTCGACCGGCCGATCGGCGGCTTCCAGCTCACCCAGGCCAAGCTCGCGGACATGGCCGTGGAACTGCACAAGGGCATCCTGCTCGCCCACCATCTGGGCCGGCGGATGGACGCGGGCAGGCTCCGTCCGGAGCAGGTCAGTTTCGGAAAGCTCAACAATGTGCGGGAGGCGATCGACATCTGCCGTACCTCGCGCACGATCCTCGGCGCCAACGGGATCTCGCTGGAGTACCCGGTGATGCGCCATGCGACGAATCTGGAGTCGGTGCTCACCTACGAGGGAACCGTGGAGATGCACCAGTTGGTACTGGGCAAGGCGCTCACCGGTCTCGACGCGTTCCGCTAGACCGTCCGGCGAGCGCCCTGCTCAGCTCTGGTTGAAGAAGCCGTCGGCCGGCCGGCCGGCGGCTTCGGTCACCACCTGGGTGTCGGCCGGGGTCAGCAGGAAGACCCGGGTGGCCACGCGCTCGATCGAGCCGCGCAGTCCGAAGATCAGCCCGGCGGCGAAATCCACGACGCGCTTCGCGTCGGTGGGGTCCATGGTCGTGAGGTTGACGATCACCGGGACGCCGTCCCGGAAGAGCTCTCCGATGGCCCGTGCGTCCCGGAAGCTGTCCGGGGTGACGGTGGCGATCCGGCGGCCCGTCTCCTCGGCCGCCTCGGACACGACCTGCACCCGGGGGTCGGTCACCCAGGCCTGGCCGCCGGTCCCGGTCTGCGCGCCCTCGGCGTACTCGTCGTCGTAGTACCGCTCGTCGTTGTCCTCCACGAGGCCCAGCCAGGCACTCGCCTTGCGCACCGATCCCATGGACGCCTCCTCTCACCGCGGTTCCGTGGCGTTCCGCATCTCTTTCGTATCCCTATGGTCGTCCATGATGCGGATCGTGCGCCAAGTGGATAGTCGGCGCGCAGGGTGTTCGTGACGGTACTGATGCAGAAGATGTGGCGGTATGTCAGGGTTCCTCCCGCATAAGGGGTCGGAAAGAAAGAAAATATGATGCCCCGGGCCGTACGGGTGACATGGGGGACGTACGGGTGAACGGGCCGCTCGATACGATGCACCTCGCGCGGCCGCAGGGGTGCGGCGCGAAGGTGAACGACTCTCGGGGGATCGTCGTGTTCGGAATAGTCAGGCCCTGCGCCCATCGGTTGTCCGAGGGGCTCCGGACCGAGTGGATGGCCCATCTCTGCGGGCTCTGCCTCGCACTTCGCTCCGATCACGGGCAATTCGCCCGGATCGTCACGAACTATGACGGTCTGATTGTTTCCGTTCTGACGGAGGCTCAGTCCGAGCGCACCACCGGATGGCGACGCACGGCGGGGCCCTGCCCGCTGCGCGCCATGCGGACCGCGTCGGTCGCCCGCGGCGAGGGCGCCAGGCTGGCCGCCGCCGTCTCCCTGGTGCTGGCCTCGGCCAAGGTCCGGGATCACGTCGCCGACGGGGACGGCCTGTTGAGGCGCCGCCCGGTCGCCGCCGCCGCGCGCCGGGTCGCCGCGGGCTGGGACCGGGCCGGCGCGCGTACCGGCGCACAGCTCGGCTTCGACACGGCGCTGCTCGTGGACGCCGTCGACAGGCAGACCGGCATCGAGCTGATCGCCGGGCCCGGCACCCCGCTGCTCACCGTCACCGAACCCACCGAGACCGCCACCGCGGCCGCCTTCGCCCACACCGCGGTGCTGGCCGGCAAGCCGCAGAACGCGGCGCCGCTCGCCGAGGCCGGCCGCCTCTTCGGACGTCTGGCGCATCTGCTGGACGCCGTGGAGGACCAGGAAGCTGACGCCGCGTCGGGTGCCTGGAACCCGCTCACCGCCACCGGCACCTCGCGGGACGAGGCCCGGCGGCTGTGCGACGACGCGCTGCACGGCGTACGGCTGGCGCTGCGCGACGCGGAATTCACCGACGACAAGCTGGCCCATGTGCTGCTGGCACACGAACTGCGCCAGTCGGTGGACCGTGCCTTCGGCACCACGGCGTGCTCGCACCAGGCCGGCGCCGTGCTCCTGGACGGAGCTGCCGGTCCGTCAGCCGCCGGGCCGGCCGGGTCCTTCGGGCCGGTGCCGGGCAATCCGTACGCCCCGGGTCCGGGCGGCCCGGGCGGTCCGCCGCAGCCGCCGCCCGAGCCCCCGCGCGACCGGCGCGGTCTGATCATGGGCTGCCTGGTGTGGGCGGGGCTGGCCTGTACCTGCCAGATGTGCTGCGGCACGTTCGAGGACCCGTGGAGCCATCAGCGCCGCGAGGGTCTGTGCAGCCAGTGCGACTGCGGTGACTGCTGCGATGCGTGCGACTGCTGCAGCAACTGCGGGGACTGCTGCGACGGGTGCGACTGCTGCGATTGCGACTGCAGCTGCTGAGGGCGGGAGACCGGACGAGGGTGGGGGACCGGATCATTTGATCTCGGGCGGCGAGATCCGCGAGGTCGTGATCGCGGATGCGCCGATGCCCCACTTCTTCAGGATCCGGTCGTAGGTGCCGTCCGCCTTGAGGCCGTTCACCGCGGCCTGGAAGGCGGGCGCCAGCGGGGTGCCCTTCTTGAAGGCGAAGCCGACGTCGAGACGCTTGAACTCGTTGAGGAAGCGCACGCCCTCCTGCTGCTCCACCGCGTACCGCAGTCCGTTGATGGTGGACATCACCACATCGCTGCGGCCCTGCTGGAGCGAGGCCCAGGTGGCGCCCTGGTCGTTGTACGTCTTCACTTCGTACGGCTCGCGGCCCGTGTCGGTGCACAGGTGCCGGTTCTCCTCCAGGGTCACCTCGAAGGTGGTGCCCGCGCCGGTGCCCACGGTCAGGCCGCAGAGCTGGGTGAGATCGGTGACCTTCTTCAGCCTGCTGTCGTCACGGACCGCGAAACCCTGGCCGTCATTGATGTACGTGACGAAGTCGATCGTTCTGCGGCGCTCCTCGGTCACCCCGAAGTTCCCGGTGCCCACGTCGTACTTCCCGCTGTCCAGCGCCGGCAGGATCGCCTCGAAGGAGGCCACCTCGCGGGTGAGGCGCAGTCCGAGCTTCCGGGCGACCGCGTCCGCGAAGTCGATGTCCGTGCCGGCCACGGTCTTTCCGTCGGCGAGGTAGGTGGAGCCCGGCGGGTTGCCGACACTCGCGGCGATGGTCAGGGTCCCGGCGGCGCGGACGTCGGCGGGCAGCAGCTTCGCCGCCGCCTCGTCCTTGCGCACCGAGGAGACGACATCGGTCGTCGGCACCTTCCCCTCGGCGGCGGCCGCGGCGCCGGCCGGTGCGGCCGCCGGATCACCGGACCCGCACGCGGTGAGGGCGAGAGCGGCGGCGGTGATCAGTGCGAAGGCAGCAGTGTGCCGGGTCCGGGGCATGGGGTGTGGTTCTCCAGAGTCATCGGCCGTGAGCGGTCGCGCCGGCGTCGGGGCAGCACGCGGCGACCCCACGGTCGGGGCGAAGGATGGCGGAGCGAGGGGAGGGGAGAACGGTGTTGTGTACGGGAGGACACGCGGGGAAAGGCGCTCGGTCGCCGCACACGGCGCCGGGCGAAGACACGCGGAAAGGCAGGGGGTCGGCTCAACAGGAGGCGGACCACACGCGACCGAAGTCGATGTGGGAGCGCTTGACCAGCCACTGCTGCGAATGCATGGCCCCAGTGGAACAGGCATCCGGTGGTCCGTCAACCGAGCCCCGGCGCACGGCTCACAGTGTGGACGAGCTTGACAACGCGCGGCGAACAGCGATTGTCTCGGAAGCGGACCGGCGCTGAGGGGCCCGGTCCGTGTTGTGTTCCGGGCCGAAGGCACGCCCCGTGTTCGATCTCTGCATCCACGGAGCCCTCGCATGTCCGCGCAGACAGACACCCTCCCTCAGTCTCCCCCCGCACCGCTCGCGAAGAGCGACGGAGCCGACCGGCTCCGGATCGTCCCGGCGCGCCGAACGGGCCAGTGGACAGCGGCCGTTGCCGTACTGGCGCTGCTCGCCCTGGTACTGAACTCCGTCATCCGCAACGACGCCTTCCAGTGGGATGTCGTCGCCGACTACTTCACCACCGCCGCGGTGCTGCGCGGCCTCGGCCTCACCCTCTGGCTCACGGCGCTGGTCATGGTGCTGGGCTTCGCCCTCGGCACCCTGCTGGCCGTCCTCAGACTCTCCGCCAACCGCGTTCTGCGGTCGGTCGGCTGGGGGTACGTGTGGCTGTTCAGATCCACCCCGATCCTGGTCCAGCTGCTGTTCTGGTTCAACATCGGCGCGCTCTACCCGCAGATCCTCGGCGTCCGTACGGTGAACCTCCTCGGCCCCGTCACGGTCGCCGTCATCGGGCTCACCCTGCACGAGGCCGCGTACGCCGCCGAAGTCGTCCGCGGCGGCATCCTCTCCGTCGAACGCGGACAGATCGAGGCCGCCCAGTCGCTCGGCCTCGGACCCTGGCGCCGGTTCCACCGCATCGTCCTCCCGCAGGCGATGCGCTCCATCGTCCCGCCCGCCGGGAACATGCTGATCGGCACCCTCAAGGGCACCTCGATCGTCAGCATCATCGCCGTGCAGGACCTGCTGTACTCCGTGCAGCTCGTGTACCACCGCACCTATCAGGTCATCCCGCTGCTGCTGGTCGCCACCATCTGGTACGCCGTGGTCACCTCACTCCTGAGCATCGTCCAGCACTACGTTGAGCGGCACTACGCGCGCGGCACGGCGGGTGCCCGGTGAGCGGGACGCCGACGCTCGTGGTCATAGGCGCCGGACCGCGCGGCACCGGCCTGATCGAGCGGATCGCCGCCAACGCCCCCGCCCTGTACGGGGACCGCCCGCTGACCATCCACCTCGTCGACCCGTACCCGCCCGGCGGCGGGCGGATCTGGCGGCACGACCAGTCGCCGCTGCTCTGGATGAACTCCATGGCCGAGGACGTCACGATGTTCACCGACGACACCGTCGGCCAGGAGGGGCCGACCCGCCCGGGGCCCGCGCTGCACACCTGGGCGGCCGGCATCCGGGACGGCAGGCTCGGCCTCCCGGACGGGACGGGCACCGACCCCGGACTCCTCGACGAGATCAAGGCGCTGGAGGGTACCGACTTCCCCAGCAGACGGCTGCAGAGCGTCTATCTGCGCTGGGTGTACGAGCAGGCCGTGGCCGCCCTCCCGGAGGGCGTCACCGTGCACTGGCACCGGGGCAGCGCCCTGCGGGTCACCGGCCCGCGCGAAGGCCGCCAGCGGGTCTGGCTGGCGGGGCGCGGCACACCGCTGCTCGCCGATGCCGTCGCCGTCACCATCGGCCACCTCGAAGCCGAACCGGAGCCGGAACAGCTCCGGCTGGCCGACTTCGCGGACCGGCACGGACTCCTCCACCTGCCACCGGACTTCACCGCCGACACCGACCTGACCGCGGTGCCCGCGGGCGAACCGGTCGTCGTACGGGGCTTCGGGCTCGCCTTCGTCGACCTGATGGTGCTGCTCACCGAGGGCCGCGGCGGGCGGTACGAGGACGGCGAGTACGTGCCGTCCGGCCGGGAGCCGGTGCTTCACGTCGGATCGCGCCGGGGTGTCCCGTACCACTCCAAGATCGGCTACACCTGGGACGGCGAACGGCCGCCGCTGCCGCGCTTCCTCGGCCCGGAGCGGACCGAGGCGCTGCTCGCGGCGGACCGGCCGGTCGACTTCCGGCGCGATGTGTGGCCACATGTCGACAAAGAGCTCGGCTACGCCCACTACCACCGGCTCTTCACCGCCCACCCCGAGCGCACCACCGGCGACTGGGCCGGCTTCGAGACGGAGTACGCCGCCGCCGACCCGGCAGGACCCGAACTGGCCGCCCTGGTCGCCGCCGCCGTCCCCGACCCCGCGGACCGGCTCGACCTCGAAGCGCTCGACCACCCGCTGGACGGGGTGCGCCACACCTCGTTCGACGCACTCCAGGAAGGGCTGCGCGGCTACATTACCGCCGACCTGGAACGCCGCCACGACCCCGGCCACAGCCCGGACCTCGCCGTCTTCCTCGGACTGCTCTCCGTCTACGGGCAGTTGATCCGGCTGGGCGACCTCGGCGGCTGGTGGCACGGCTTCTTCAGCTATCTCGCCTCCGGCCCGCCCGGACCCCGGCTGCACCAGCTCCTCGCGCTCTCCCGGGCCGGTGTCGTCCGCTTCCTCGGCGCCGGAATGACCGTCGAGACCGACGAGCGGCGGGGCCTGTTCCTGGCGGGCAGCGACACCGTGCCGGGGCAGCGGATAGCGGCCCGCACCCTGGTCGAGGCCCGGCTGCCCGACCCCACCCTGGAACGCACCCGCAGCCCACTGCTCCAGGAGCTGTACGACGACGGGGCCGCCGCCACCGCCACCGGGCTGCTCTCGGTCGCCCCCGACAGCGGCCGGATCCTGGGCCGCGACGGACGGCCGCACCCGCGCCGCTTCGCGCTCGGCCCGTTCACCACCGCCCGCGCCGGCGGGGCGTTCACCCGGCCGCGCACCGGCGGACCGGCCTTCCGGCAGAACGACGCCACCGCCCGTACGGCACTCACCCTCCTGCGGGACCTCGCCTGTACCGAGGGCTGACCGCGACCTCGCGCACGGCCCCGACCCACCCTCGTACGCCGCGGCCCAAGGACCCCTCATGCGCCTCACCAGCGATCCGCCCATCGACAAAGCGACCGGACCACGCCGCGCGGCTCCCGCCGACGGCCACCACACACCCGCCGTCGCCCCGCTCCGTCCTCCAGCGCTACGCCGAACGTCACTACGCCAAGGGGTCCCCGCGATGAGCACCACCACCGGAACCACCGACGCCATGGTCGAGATCCGCTCCGTGCACAAGAGCTTCGGCAGCGTCGAAGTGCTGCGCGGCATCGACCTGTCCGTACGCACCGGAGAGGTCACCGTCGTCCTCGGCCCGTCCGGCTCCGGCAAGTCCACACTGCTGCGCACCATCAACCACCTGGAGAAGGTCGACCGCGGCTGGATCAGCGTCGACGGCACCCTGGTCGGCTACCGCAGGGACGGCGACAAGCTGTACGAGCTGCCCGAGCGCGAGGTGCTGCGCCGGCGCACCCGGATCGGCTTCGTCTTCCAGAACTTCAACCTCTTCCCGCACCTGACCGTCCTGGAGAACCTCGTCGAGGCCCCGGTCGCCGCCCTCGGCCGGCCGAAGAAGGAAGCCGTCGCCGCCGCGGAGAAGCTGCTCGCCCGGGTCGGGCTCGCCGACCGGGCGACGGCCTACTCCAGGCAGCTCTCCGGCGGACAGCAGCAGCGGGTCGCCATCGCCCGCGCACTGGCCCTCGAACCGAAACTGCTGCTCTTCGACGAGCCGACCTCGGCGCTCGACCCCGAACTGGTCGGCGAAGTCCTCGACGTCATCAAGGACCTGGCCCTCCAGGGCACCACCATGATCGTCGTCACGCACGAGATCGGCTTCGCCCGTGAGGTCGCCGACACCGTCGTCTTCATGGACGAGGGACGGATCGTCGAACAGGGCGCCCCCGGCGACGTACTCGACCGTCCGGCCCACGAGCGCACCCGCGCCTTCCTGTCCAAGGTCCTGTGATCCCGCCCATGGCCATCCCCAGGAGCACCTCCGTATCCGTCCGCCATCGACCACATCGCCGGGACGGCTCGTACGCCCAGGTGCTGAGGCGCCGGGGGCTCACCCACGAGGCCGTCACCAGGTCCGAGACCGACCCGAACGGCCTGCCCCTGCCCAGGAGTCGAGTGCCGCGGGATCCCCGAGAGAACACCTGAGAGAGTCCTGGAGAGGTACCACCATGCCTGCAACCGCCCCCCTTCACCTGGCCGCCGAGATCGGCGGTCCGCCACGTTACGACCCCGGGCACTACACCGGCCTCGCCCGGCTCGCCGAGCACGGCGCCCTGGACTTCGTCACGCTCGGCGACTCCTTCGCCAGACCCGGCCCCGACGCGCTCGCGGTGCTCTCCCGGGTCGCGCCCGCCACCGGCCGGATCGGCCTGGTGCCCACCGTCACCACCACCCACACCGAGCCGTTCCACGTGGCGTCCGCCGTGGCCACCCTGGACTGGGTGAGCCGCGGCCGGGCGGGCTGGTACGTCGATGTGTCGACCACCGGGGCCGAGGCCCGGCTGTTCGGCCGGCGCCCGGCGGCGCCCGCCGGCGAGCTGTGGCGCGAGGCCGGTGACAGCGCCGAGGTGAGTGCCCGGCTGTGGGACAGCTGGGAGGACGACGCCGAGATCAGGGACGTCGCCACCGGCCGCTTCGTCGACCGGGACAAGCTGCACTACATCGACTTCGAGGGCGCCGACTTCTCCGTCCGGGGCCCGGCCATCGTGCCCCGGCCCCCGCAGGGGCACCCGGTCACCGTCGTCGACGGGACCGGCGGCCCGGCCCGGGAGACCGCCGCCCGCCACGCGGACGTCGTACTGGTCCGGGCCACCACCCCCGAGCAGGCCGCCGCGGCCCGTACCGATCTGCGCCGGCGCGCCGCGGCGTACGGACGCGACCCCGACACGCTCCGGGTCCTGGTCGCGCTCACCGTGGACCTCGGCGACGCCGAGACCGCCCCGGAACCGGGACTGGAGAGCGGACCACCGCTCGCCGCGGGCGGCTCGTACTACCGGGGCGGCCCGGTCGACCTCGCCGAACTGATCACCCGGTGGCACCGCGGCGGCGCGGCGGACGGCTTCCACCTCACGCCCATCAGCCCCGGGCGCGACCTCGAACGGATCGTCAACGGCACCGTGGCACTGCTCCAGCACCGCAGCCTGTTCCGCACCTTCTATCCCGGCGGAACCCTCCGCGAGCACCTGGGGCTGGCCCGCCCCGCCAACCGGTACGCACTCGAAGGAGGACGGGCATGAGCACCGCGACGAGGCAGATGCATCTCGCCGCCCACTTCCCGGGCGTCAACAACACCACGGTCTGGGCGGACCCCCGCTCCGGGAGCCAGATCGACTTCTCCTCCTTCGAGCATCTCGCCCGCACCGCGGAGCGCGGCAGGTTCGACTTCTTCTTCCTCGCCGAGGGGCTGAGGCTGCGCGAGCACAACGGCCGCATCCACGACCTGGACGTGCTCGGCCGCCCCGAATCCCTCACCGTGCTGGCCGCGCTGGCGGCCGTCACCGACCGGCTCGGCCTCGCCGCCACCGTCAACGCCACCTTCAACGAGCCGTACGAACTGGCCCGCCGCCTCGCCACCCTCGACCACCTCAGCGAGGGCCGGGCCGCCTGGAACGTCGTCACCTCCTTCGACGCCTTCACCGGGGAGAACTTCCGGCGCGGCGGCTACCTCGACCGGGCCGACCGGTACACCAGGGCCGCCGAGTTCGTCGCCACCGCCCGCGAACTGTGGGACACCTGGACCCCCGACGGCACCCCGCGCCCGTTCGCGCACCGGGGGCAGCACTTCGCCATCGAGGGCGAGTTCACCGTCCCGCGCTCCCCGCAGGGCCATCCGGTCGTCATCCAGGCCGGTGACTCCCCGGACGGCCGCGAGTTCGCCGCGTCCACCGCCGACATCGTCTTCACCCGGCACGGCACCCTGGAGTCGGGCCGTGCCTTCTACGCCGACGTCAAGGCGCGGCTGGCGAAGTACGGCCGGGAGCCCGACCAGCTGAAGATCATGCCCGGGGTCACCTTCGTACTCGGCGACAGCGACGCCGAGGCCCAGGAGCGGGCGGCCGAGATCCGCCGCCGGCAGGTCTCCCCGCAGAACGCGCTGCTGGCCCTGGAGCAGGTCTGGGGCCGCGACCTGTCCGCCTACGACCCCGACGGGCCGCTGCCCGACATCGACCCGGATCCCGGCTCCTCGCTGGTCCAGGGCCGGGTCAGGCACGGTGACCCTCTTGCCGTCGCGGCGCGCTGGCGGGCGCTGTCCGAGGAGAAGGGGCTGTCCATCCGGCAGACCGTCATCGAGACGACCGGCCGGCAGTCCTTCATCGGCAGCCCCCGGACGGTCGCGGAGCAGCTGACCGAGTTCGTCGCCGCCGACGCCGCCGACGGATTCATCCTCGTACCGCATCTCACCCCCGGCGGCCTGGACGACTTCGTCGACCGGGTCGTCCCGCTGCTCCAGGAGCGCGGGGTGTTCCGCTCCGAGTACGGCGGTCCCACGCTGCGGTCGCATCTCGGGCTCGCCGAGCCGGTATGGAAGGGTTGACCGCATGAGCACGGACGCACAGCAGCCGCACGGATCCGAGCAGGCGGCACAGGACTGGAAGCACTGGCACGAGGAGCGCACCGCCACGGTCGCCGGACCCTACGGACCGCTCTCCCTCACCGGCACCCACTGGCTCTCCGACCACCCGGAGGGCCGCATCCCCGGGGTACCCGGGCAATGGCGGGAGGACGGCGACGAGCTGGTGCTCAGCGCCTCGGCCGCGGACGGGCTGACCGTCGACGGCGAGCCCTTCACCGGCCAGGTCCGCCTCACCGCCGACCGCGGCCCGATCGACGAGTCCCGGGTGGCGCACGGTGAGCGGCGGCTGGTCGTGCTGAGCCGCGAAGGACTCTGGGCGGTACGGGACTTCGACCCGGACTCCCCGGCACGACGCGCCTTCCGGGCCATCGAAGCCACCCCGTACGACGCCCGCTGGGCGCTGCCGGGCACCTTCCGTCCCTACGACAGCGCCCGCACGGTCCGGGTCGAGAACGCCGACGGGGTCGAGCGCGGCCTCGGGCTCGCCGGTGAGATCGCCTTCGAGGCCGACGGTACGGAGCACACGCTGCACGTCGCGGTCGAGCCCGACGGCTCGCTCTGGGCGGTCTTCGCCGACGCCACCAGCGGGAACAGCAGCTACCGCTTCCGGTTCCTGCGGCCCGCAGCACCCGCCGAGGACGGCAGCGTGACGGTCGACCTCAACCGCGCGCTGCTGCCGCCCTGCGCCTTCGCGGACCACTTCATCTGCCCCTTCCCGCCGCCCGGCAACACCCTTTCCGTCGCCGTCGAGGCGGGGGAGCGCAACCGCGTCGACGGCTGACATAACGTCATATTCCTACGGAGCGGCGGCCCCGGCAGCGTCCCTGCTGCCGGGGCCGTTGCCGTGCTGCCGGGGCAAGTTCAGGCCAGAAGGCCCTCTTGCGCCAGAAGTTGACGCCTTGAATACTCCCGAGCAGCGCTTGTCAGGAGCACGGCATGTCCGCGGTGCGGGCTCACAGCCGTGCGAACGACTGCGCCTCACGGGTCCGACCACCCCACAGGCGGACCCCCGACTTCCCCTCGGGAGGAATGAAAAGTGAGGATCAAGCGCACCACCCCCCTCAGCGGCACCGCGAGACGCACCAGGGCCGTCGCCATCGCCGCGGGCCTCGTCGCCGTCGCAGCTCTCGCCGTCCCCACCGCACAGGCCGACACCAACACCACCTTCAGCGCAGCGCAGCTCTCCGCCGCGAGCGACGCCGTGCTCGGCGCCGACGTGGCGGGCACCGCGTGGAACGTCGACCCGGTGAGCAAGAAGCTCGTGGTCACCGTCGACCGCACGGTTTCGAAAGCCGAGATCGAACAGATCAAGCAGTCCGCCGGGGTCAACGCCGGCGCCCTGAAGATCGAGCGCACCACCGGGAAGATCAGCAAACTGCTCTCCGGCGGCGACGCGATCTACGCCCCCGGCTGGCGCTGCTCCCTCGGCTTCAACGTCCGCAGCGGCAGTACCTACTACTTCCTGACCGCCGGTCACTGCACCGACGGCAACCCGCCCTGGTACACCAACTCGTCGAACTCGACCAGCATCGGCCCGACGGTCGGCTCCAGCTTCCCGACCAACGACTACGGTCTGGTCCGGTACGACAACGCCTCGGTCTCCCACGAGGGCACCGTCGGCAGCGTCGACATCACCAGCGCGGCCAACGCCACGGTCGGCATGTCCGTCACCCGGCGCGGCTCCACCACCGGCACCCACAGCGGCTCGGTCACGGGCCTCAACGCCACGGTCAACTACGGCGGCGGGGACATCGTCTACGGCATGATCAAGACCAATGTCTGCGCGGAGCCCGGCGACTCCGGCGGCCCGCTCTACTCCGGATCCAAGGCGATCGGCCTCACCTCCGGCGGCAGCGGCGACTGCTCCTCGGGCGGCACGACGTACTTCCAGCCGGTCACCGAGGCGCTCAGCGCGTACGGGGTCAGCGTCTACTGACACCCCCGCACCCCCGGTCCGGCGCTCGAACACCCGGCCTACCGAGAAGGAGCCCCTGCCCGAATGCCGGGCAGGGGCTCCCGCTCACCCCGCGGCTTTTGAGAGGATGTGGGGCAGGTCGGTCACGCAGGAGCAACGGGGGCGGGTGCTGAGCCAGCCGGAGGGACGACCTCCGGAACCCCCGGCCAACACCTCAGGGGGTTCCAGGTCCGTGAAACGCATCGGAGTGACCGGTCATCGCACCATCCCGCAGGAGGCCCACGCCCATGTGCTGTCGGGGTTACGGGCGGCGCTCTGCGGCCTCGAAGGCTCCCTGGAGGCCCTCTCCAGCCTGGCGGTGGGGGCGGACCAGATCTTCGCCGACCTCGCGCTGGCCTGCGGCGCCGACCTCACCGTGGTGATCCCGAGCGGCGACTACGAGTCCTGCTTCGAGGACGCCGCCGAACTCGCCCGCTACCGGGCCCTCAAGGACCGGGCGGCCCGGGAGGTCCGGCTCGGCTACCCGCACTCCACCGACGAGGCGTACTACGCGGCCGGCGCGTACATCGCCGACCACTGCGACCGGCTGCTCGCGGTGTGGGACGGCAGGCCGGCCCGCGGCCTCGGCGGCACGGGCGACATCGTGACGTACGCCCGCAGCCTGGGCCGCCCGGTCACGGTGATCTGGCGCGAGGGCGTGGAGCGGGGCTGACCGCGTACGAGATCGCGTATCACTGGCGCCACGTCACATCCGGTAGCCGGGTGCGCCGGTGCGTCGGGTCGATGAGCTCTCTCCGGTGGTCGAGTTGCCAATGTGACTTTGCTTTGCGGCCGGCGAAGGAATGACGCCGGACCCGGCGCTCCTGGCGGCCGGCCTCTGGGCCAGGTGACGCCGGACCGGCGTTCCTGGCGGCCAGCCTCTCTGGGCCGGCCTGGGCAGCGCCGCCAACGTCCGCTCCCACCTGCGGTTCTGTCGTCACCTCGACGGCGCGGGAGACGGCTGCGTTCGGTCCGGGACGGCCTCGCGTGACGCTCTTGTCCCAGGTGGTCGACCTCAGTTGCCAACCGAGGCCATGAGAGTGAAGTCGTGCCGCCGGAGAGTGCAACGGTGCACGGTCCCGGGCGCGTTGATTGATTGCACGGTGCTCGGTGAGGTGCCGAAGAGAGAGATAAGGGGGTGGTGGGGGTGAGTTCAAATCTGGAGAAGGTTCACAGGAAGTGGACCAGTGCCGAAAAGGCGCAGGTCGCGCTTTCGGCAGTAGGAATTCTTGTGGCGATTGTCGCCCTGGTGGCGCAGCTTGCTCAGCACGTCTGAGTGTCCACGCATGAGATCCGGGAGCGACCGGCCGTTGCACATGCAGCGAGCCCGGTCTATTGCTGGGCGACCGGGCTCGCGAACTGCGATGAAGGTCCAACTCCCGCCAGGGTTGGGCCTTTTGCCGTGGAAGGAGAATCACCTTCGCGCCACACGCGTGGAGATTACCACTCCGGGTTCGGAGGCAGGCAAGTGCGCTGCCGCCGAATGTGGTACGGCCTCGGGCTCCGAAGCTGCCGGGCCGCGGCCCGGTGGCCCCGTGGCGGCCTGCGGGGCCTGGGTGCCCGGGATCCGTGGGCAGTGCGCGGCGCTGGAGGCGCCGGTTCCAGGTGATCACCCCTGCCGTGATCACCCCTGCCGTGATCACCTCTGCCGTGATCATCCGGCCTGATCACCCCGGCGTTTTCGTCCCCACCCGTTCGTGATCACCGGTTCGGGCGGATGTGCATCGGACTCGGACTCCCCGGGAAATACCGGTACTTCGCTCATTCGTCCCGGTGTGCGGAACCGTTCTGAGAAAAGCCGCGATCCACTCAATGGAATGCGGTTTCCCGCTCCGGCGGGCTTGACTCGGCTTCGGTGTCACGTAAATGACGGAGGTTCGCCCTGCGCGACCCAGGACGTGGCGGTGCGAAGGCGGAAGCGTGACCCCGAATCGCGAATCACATACCGTCACGCTCGCCGGGATTCGCGGACCCCGTGAAAACGCGCCGTCCGTCCATCCCCGGCATCGGGGCGGGAAATCGGGCACCCCATTCCCCATTTCTCAATTACCCGCGCGGGCCTTTTCGGTGCGCCGGCGCGGAATCGGAATGGGTGTTCAGATCCACGACGACTTGTGGATGCCGATCGACACGCTGTTCCGCCCCCGCGTCACGGACGGCACGTCACATCTGGTGCCGGGCAAGCCAGTCGGTGTGCTGCGGGGAGACGATGCGCTCGGTCTCGAACACCGCACCCGGCCACTGACGCTCGGTCAGCGTGGTCTCCATCGCGACCTGCATCGCCTCCAGGTCCTCCTCCACCAGTGAGTGGGCCGAGATCAGCGGGTGGTGGCGGCGCATCTCGCTCCACGCCAGACACGAGGCCGCCGCGGCCGACAGCACCCCCGTCAGGGCGAAGGACTGGGTGACGGAGAACGTCCGCAGCAGGGCGAGGACCAGCGCGAACGCGGTCAGCGCGGCGATGGTGGTCGACCAGACCAGGGTGGCGCGCCGGGACACCTCCTGACGCCGGCGGTACCAACTCCTCTGCTCGATAAGGCGGTCCCGCACGTACGTCTCCTTGCGTACGGTGAACGCCTTGTCCCGTAACGCGCGCATCGATTCGGTGATCAGCCCGCCCGAATCGGCCGTCAGGTCGCGGGGGTCGGCCCATCCCACCTTGCGAAGTTCCTGGAGGCCCTCTTCGAGACGGTTCGCGAACACCGCCTCCGGGTGTTGGGTGCCGGTGTCGAAAGGTGATCCGTGCACCGAGTAACGCCAGCACATCGACTTGATGAACTCCGCCGCCGAGCGGTTCAGTTGCCAATGCGACTTTGCTTTGCGCCGGGCGGAGAGGTACGTCGTGATCAGGACACCCAGGTAGGCCAACACGCTGACGCCGTCGGTGAGTTGAAACGTGTCACCCAGCTCGGCGTGCCAGGGGAACGCGGCCGGTGTGGCCCCCGTGACCAGGAGAATCAGTTGGATGCGGGTGGTGTTCACCGCCTCCCGCTGCCTCGCGATGGCGATCTCGTCCGTGTGGTGAAAGAGCGCCGGAAGGTCGGCGTTCCTGAAGACCATGCTCTGGAGCGGCCCGGGAAGCGCCGTCATGTTCACTCCCGTCTGCGGTTATGTCGTCACCTCAATGGCGGAATCGGTGGTTCCGTTCGATTCGGGACGGCCTTGTGTGACGCTCTCGTTCCAAGTGGTCGTCCTCAGTTGCCAATCGAGGTCATGAGAGTAAAGTCGTGCCGCCGGACACTGCAATGGTGCAGATACTGTTGCTGCATTCCTGTCCGGAACCATTCCATCGGAACAAATCCCCTCAAGGACGGCCGTGAACACCTCTGAATCCTCCCCCTCCTTCGCCGTTGCGAAGAAGAGCCGTGTGCCGCTCGCCCAGATCGATGTCCGCGGCAGTGCCGCTGCACGGAAGCTCGCCCGCGTACACGCCGTGTCGGACGGTCGCCCCACCCAGGCGTCGACCTTCAACTCGGCACTCTGAAACAACCCGAACAACCCGCCGAACGCCTCGTGGACCGAAGCTCCGAGCACCCCTTCGGGCTGGCTAGACTGGTGGAATGACAGGACCCCTGGTCCCTTTCCGCGAAGTCGTTCTCAAGGTTCACAGCAGGTGCGATCTTGCTTGTGACCATTGCTATGTCTATGAACATGCAGATCAGAGCTGGCGAACCCGGCCCAGGACAATCTCTGATGATGTCATTTTCCGGACTGCTCAACGCTTGGCCGAGCATGCCAAGGCACATGCACTGCCCTCCGTGTCAGTGATCCTGCACGGAGGGGAGCCTCTACTGGCGGGGCCCGCCCGATTGCGGCGAGTCTGCGAAGTGCTCACCTCCGCCTTCGACGGCGTCGCGGAACTCGACCTCCGCATTCACACCAACGGACTCCAGCTCAGTCCGCGGTATCTCGACCTCTTCGACGAGTTCGGCGTCAGGGTCGGCATCTCCCTCGACGGCGACCGGGCCGCCAACGACCGGCACCGCCGCTACGCGGACGGACGCAGCAGTCACCCCCTGGTCCTCAAGGCCGTCGAGCTGCTCCGGCAGGAGCGCTACCGCCACCTCGATCTCGGGCTCCTGTGCACCGTCGACATCGAGAACGATCCGATCGCGGTCCTCGACGCGCTCACCGAGCTCGATCCGCCGCTCATCGACTTCCTGCTCCCGCACGCCACCTGGGACGACCCGCCGCCCCGCCCGGACGGTTCGCCCACTGCCTACGCCGACTGGCTCCTCGCGGTCTTCGACCGCTGGCAGGAGCAGGGGCGCCCGGTGCCGGTGCGGCTCTTCTCCTCGGTGCTGTCCACGCTGAGCGGCGGCCCCAGCCTCACCGAGTCGCTGGGGCTCGCCCCGACCGACCTCGTCGTCGTCGAGACCGACGGCCAGCTGGAGCAGGTCGACTCGCTCAAGAGCGCCTACGAGGGCGCCGCGGCCACCGGCTTCGACGTCTTCACCCATACCTTCGACGAGGTGGCGGCCCACCCCGGGGTGCGAGCCCGTCAGCTCGGGCTGGCCGGTGTCAGCGAGGCCTGCCGCCGCTGTCCCGTCGTGCGCTCGTGCGGCGGCGGCCTCTACACCCACCGCTACCGCTCCACCGGGCCGTCCGGCGAGTTCGACAACCCCTCCGTGTACTGCGAGGACCTGGCCGCCCTGGTGCGCGGCATCGAGGCGCGCACGGCCGCGTCCCTCGTCGCACCCGAGCTGACCGATCCGGCCGAACTGGCCGCCTCCCAGCGAGACCTCACCCGAATGCTGCTGGCCCGGCTGAACGCCGACGTCGAGGAGCGGGGCGACGAGCGGTGGGCCCGGGCCTGGGAGCTGGCCGCCGCCGTCGAGGCCTCTGAGGAGGGGGCCCGCGGCCTGGACGAGGTGCTGTCCCACCCGTACACCCGCACCTGGCTGATCCGCGCCCTGGAGGCGCTTCACGAACGGCCGGGGGAGGTGCGGGACGCGCTGCGGCTGCCCGCGTATCTCGCGGCCGCCGCCGTACGGGCCGGCCTCGACCTCCGGGTGGATGTGGGCTACACGGACGGCAGGCTGGTCCTGCCGGGCCTCGGCGAGTTGCGGATCGGGAGATCGGGGGAGCGCGGCACGGCGCGGGTGCGTGCCGTCGAGGGCGGCCTCCTGGTCCGGCGGGGCGAGGGGGATCCGGCCGAGCGGCGGATCACGCTGTCGTCGGCCGCCGGTCCCGGCTGGCGGCCGGTGCGCCGGCTGGTGGTGCCCGGTGGGGCGTCCGGCCCGGCGCTCGATCTGGTGCTCGACGACCTCGACCCGTACCGCGACTGCTTCGCCGTGCCGGCCGCGGCCGCGCTCGACGACCGCGCCGCCGCGGACCTGTTGGGCAGGATCGGCGACGCCTGGGCGCTGATCGGGGCGAAGGCGCCGCTACGGGCCGCGGAGACGGCCGGACGCCTCACCACCCTCACGCCGCTCACCGGCCTCGCCCCCGCCGAACCCGCCGTGGGCCGGCACGGCCGCGGCGCGCTGGGCATCGCCGCGGACGGCAGCGCCGAGGAGTTGGCGCTCGCACTGCTGCGCGGATCACGGCGGGCCGAATTGCAGGCGCTGGCCGATGTCACGGATCTTTACGCGGCGGACGGCTCCTGGGAACATCGGATTCCTTGGGAGGAAGAATCAGTTCCGTTTTCCCGGTTGCTGGCCGACACCTATGAGCGGACGGCGTTGGGCGCATTCGAGCCGCGCCTGCTGGAGGGCGTACCGCAGGCCCTCGACGCGCTGGAGGGTGCCGCCGAGCTGACCGTGAGTGGAAAGCGGCTGCTGGATCTGATGCGAAAAGAGATCTGAGGGTCGAATTCCGGTTCGGACGGAGCGTCGGTGCACACGGGACAACTGGGAGGAACAGCCGCAGACCGAATTCGATCAAGGAAATGTTCGGCCGGACCCGGGAACGTATGACTGAAAACCGGCGTTGAATGACCGAACGCCATGGGGGTGGAGCAACGTCCGCTCCGGAATGATGAATTCGCTCGCATTCACTTCAGTCCCCGGATGCGGGTGCTCACACAGGACGGGGGTCGTGTGCACGCAACAACGCAGCAGCGAGCGGCGGACCATCGGCCGTACTTCTTCTTGAGTTATGCCCATACACCGGGCTACGGCCGAGGAACGGACCCCGATATGTGGGTCGAACGCCTCTTCAAGGATCTCTGTGACCACGTGCTGGCCATGACGGATCTGCCCGCGGGCGCGCCCGCGGGGTTCATCGACCGCGAGATACGCTCCGGCGAGGGCTGGTCCGAACGGCTCGGTGAGGTGCTCGCCACCTGCCGGGTGTTCGTTCCGCTGTTCTCGCCGCGCTACTTCGCGAGCGAGATGTGCGGCAAGGAGTGGTACGCCTTCGCCCAGCGCGCCATCCACCACCGGGCCCGCTCCAACCAGCGGGCCGAGGCGATCGTCCCGGCCCTCTGGGTGCCGGTACCCCCGAGCCAGCTCCCCGGCCCCGCCGAGCGGTTGCAGTTCAACCACCGTGATTTCGGGGACCGTTACGTCAGCGACGGCCTCTACGGACTCATCAAACTCCGGCTCTTCGCCGAGGAGTACGAGCGCGCGGTGTACGAACTAGCCAAGCGCATCGTCAACGTCGCCGACACCATAAGGATCGGCACCGGCCGCCCCGTCGACTACCGGCTGGCGCCCAGTGCCTTCGGCCCGCCCAACAGCTCGGTGGGCGCCCCCCGTCCCATGCAGGTCACCATCGCCGCCGCCACCCGGCACGACCTGCCCCCAGGTCGCAACCCCGACTACTACGGCGACAGCCCGCAGGACTGGAACCCCTACCACCCGGCCGCCGCGCGCCCACTGGCCTACGTCGCCGAGGACCTGGTGCGCTCCCTCAACTACCAGGCGACCATCTCCTCCTTCGACGAGGAGACCGGGCACGGGGAAGGCAAACAGCCGCCCAGCAGGCCGGAGATCCTGCTCGTGGACCGCTGGGCCCTGCAGGACGAGGACCGGTGCCGTCGGCTCGCCGCCTTCGACGCCGAGAACCGCCCCTGGGTGACGATGATCGTGCCGTGGAACCGGGAGGACCACGAGAGCATGGCGGCCGAGGCCGAACTGACCGAGAAGCTCGAACAGACCATGCCGACCAAGATGCGCCAGGGACGGGCCTACTGCCGGGCCGCCGCCAAGGGCGTCCCCAGCATGGAGGCCTTCGGGCAGCTCCTGCCACAGGTCGTCGAGGTGGCGGCCCAGCAGTACCTGAGACATGCGGCGGTGTACCCACCGGCCACCGGCGGCGGACACACCGAACGGACGCGGCTGCTGGGGCCGATGGCACAGACGAACTACACCCCCGAGACACACGACCCTGCGACGGATGCGGAGGACACGGATGACGGCCAGTCGTGACGGGCGCATCGTCACCTTCTACTCGTACAAGGGCGGCACCGGGCGCACCATGGCCCTGGCCAACACAGCCTGGATACTCGCCGCCAACGGAAAACGGGTACTGGCCGTCGACTGGGACCTGGAGGCACCGGGGCTCCACCGCTTCTTCCACCCGTTCCTCGACCCGTCGACACTCGGTGCCACCACCGGCGTCATCGATCTGATCACCGAGTACGCGTGGGCCGCCACCAGCCCCGTCCAGCGTGCCGACGACTGGCACCGCGACTACGCCCGGATCCAGCCGCACGCCGTCTCCCTCGCCCCCGAGGCGCTCGGCTGGGAGTTCCCGCAGGGCGGCACGCTCGACTTCGTCTCCGCCGGGCGGCAGAACCGCGAATACTCCGCGACCGTCTCCACCTTCGACTGGGACAACTTCTACGACCGGCTCGGCGGCGGCCACTTCTTCGACGCCCTGCGCGACGACATGAAGGCCAACTACGACTACGTCCTCATCGACAGCCGGACCGGCCTCAGCGACATCGCCGACATCTGCACGGTCCACCTCCCCGACGTCCTCGTCGACTGCTTCACCCTCAGTGACCAGTCCATCGACGGCGCCGCCTCCGTCGCCCGGCAGATCTCCGAGCGCTACACCGGCCGCCCCATCTCCATCTTCCCCGTACCGATGCGCATCGACGAGGGCGAGAAGGAGAAGGCGGACGCCGGCCGGGCGCTGGCCCGGCTGAAGTTCGACCGCCTGCCGCGCGATCTGTCCGGTGACGAACTCACCGCCTACTGGGGCGCGGTGGAGATCCCCTACCGCCCCTATTACGCGTACGAGGAGACCCTCGCCACCTTCGGCGACGAGGCCGGCCTCACCAACTCGCTGCTCTCCGCCTTCGAACGCCTCACCTCCGTCATCACCGACCAGCAGATCACCTCGATGCCACCGGTCGGCGAAGAGGTACGGCTGCGCATCCGGGACGCGTTCACCCGGCGCAGGCCGGCGCTGCCGGCCGATCTCTTCCTCAGCTATGTGGCGGAGAACCGGATGTGGGCCGACTGGATCGAGTCCGTGCTCACCCGGGCCGGGTTCCGCGTCGTACCGCGCGACGTGTCCGCCCAGCGGGAGTCCGCGGAGCCGGCGCCCGCCGAGAACGCCGCCCGTACCGTGGTGCTGCTCTCCAGCGCCTACCTCAAGTCCCAGCGCGCGGTGAACCTCTGGGACCGGGCCGTCGCGGAGGACCCCGGGGGCGGACGGCGCCATCTGCTGCCGCTCAGGGTCGGTGACGTACGGCTCTCCGCGCCCTACATCGACCGCAACCCCGTCGACCTCTTCCGGCTCGACGAGGTGCACGCCACCGCCGCCCTGCTGCGCGCCCTGGACCGGCCCGTACAGCTCACCGACGCGGTCTCGCCCGGCCCGCGCTTCCCGGGCACCGTCCCCAGGATCTGGAACGCCCCGCCGCGCAACCCCGGCTTCACCGGCCGCTCCCTGGTCCTGGAACGGATGCGCGACCAGCTCGGCGGCGGCATGGCCGTGGTGCTGCCGCAGCCGCAGACCCTGTACGGACTCGGCGGCGTCGGCAAGACCCAGGTCGCCCTGGAGTACGTGCACCGCTTCATGGCCGACTACGACCTGGTCTGGTGGATATCTTCCGAGCAGACCGACGACGTGGTGGCCGCGCTCGCCGAGCTCGCGGTCCGGCTCGGCGCCCAGGGCGGCGACGACATGGCGGCCGCCTCCCAGGAGGCCGTGGACCTGCTGCGGCGGGGCGTGCCCTCGGACCGCTGGCTGCTGGTCTTCGACAACGCCGACGACCCCGAACGGCTGCGGCGCTACTTCCCGCAGGGCGGCTCGGGCCACATCCTGGTCACCTCGCGGAACCAGGCGTGGTCCCAGCACGGCGACGCGCTGCCGGTCGACGTCTTCCTGCGCGAGGAGTCCATCGAACACCTCCAGCGCCGGGCCCCGGGGCTGAGCGACGAGGACGCCGCCCAGGTGGCCACCGCCGTCGGTGACCTGCCGCTGGCCGTCGAGCAGGCGGCGGCCTGGATCGCGGAGACCGCCACCCCGATCGACACCTACCTCGAACAGCTGGCCCAGCAGGCCCCCGAGGTCCTGGCGCTCAACCAGCCGGCCGGCTACCCGGAGCCGGTCGCCGCGACCTGGAACATCTCCATCCAGCGCCTCAAGGAGCGCTCGCCCGCCGCGGTGCGGCTGCTCCAGCTCTGCGCCTTCTTCGCACCCGAGCCCATCTCGGGGAACCTCCTGTACAGCAAGGAGATGATCGAGGCGCTGAAGCCGTACGACGCCTCGCTCCAGGAGAAACTGGTGCTGGGCCGGGTCATCCGGGAGATCGGCCGGTTCGCCCTCGCCAAGGTCGACCAGGTGTCCAACTCCATCCAGGTGCACCGGCTCGTCCAGGCGGTCATCCGGGCGCAGCTGACCGAGGAGGAGCAGCGGGACGCCCGGCACGCCGTCCACCGCATCCTGGCGGGCGCCCGGCCCGACGACGACGAGCCGATCGACAACCCGTCGACCTGGCCGCAGTTCGCCACCATCTGGCCGCACCTCGGCCCGTCCGACGCCCGCAACTGCAAGGAGCCCGAGGCCCGCAGACTCCTGATCGACCGGGTCCGCTACCTCTGGAAGCGCGGCGACTTCCGGACCGCCACCACGCTCTGCGAGGAGCTGCGCGAGATCTGGCGCCAGACGCTGGGGGAGCGGGACATCCAGTACCTCTACCTCTGCTTCCACCTCTCCAACATCTACCGCTCGCGCGGCCGTTACGTGGAGGCCAGGGAGCTCGACGAGATCACCCTGGCGACACAGCGGGAGGTGCTGGGCGCGGAGCACCCGCACACGTACATGAGCACCAGCAGCCTGGCGACCGACCTCGGCACGCTCGGGGAGTACACCAGGGCGATCGAGCTGGCGACCGAGGCCACCGACGGGTTCAACCAGATCTTCCACGAATCGCACCCGAGGACGCTGGCGGCGGCCAACAACCTGGCGTTCACCCTGCGGTCGATCGGGCAGTACGCCAAGGCCCGCGAGATCGACCAGGACGTCTTCGACCGGCGCGTCGAGGTGCTCGGCGCGGAACACCCCTACAGCCTCTCCTCCGCCATGAACCTGGCCCGTGACCTGCGGGACGTCGGGCGGTACGAGGACTCGGTCGGCATCCTCAGCCGTACGTACGACAGTTACAAGGCCACGCTCGGCCGGGCCTTCCCGGGCACACTGAGCGCGGCGAAGAGCCTTGCGGTGTCGCTGCGCCGCGCGGGCAGACTGGAGGACGCCCGCCGGCTGACGGTGGCCACCCGTGCCAGGTACCGGGCCAAGTACACCTCCGCCAACCCGGAGTCGCTGGCCTGCGATCTGAATCTGGCGGCCGACCTGTTCGCGGCCGGCGAGGCGACCGAGGCCAGGGACACCGCACAGGAGGTCGTCGACCAGTACATGAAGGTGCCGGGGGAGAAACACCCGTACACCCTCGCCGCGCTGAACAATCTCGGCGTCTACCAGTCGGGGAGCGGCGCGCCCGAGGAATCGGTGCGGGTGCTGACCAGAGTGGTCGCCGCGATGCGGGAGGTGTACGGGCCGGAGCACCCCAACACCCTGTTCTGCGTGATGAACCTGGCGAACGCGACGGCGGAGCGGGGCGACCTCGATCTGGTGCTGGAGACCGAGGAGAAGGTGTCCGGGCAGCTCAGGAGGGTACTGGGGGCGCATCACCCGGAGACCCTGGCCATGACGTCGAACATGGCGGTCACGCTCGACGCGATGGGGCGCAAGGACGAGGCGCTGCGGCTGAGGTCCGAGACGGTCGAGGAACTGGCCCGTCAGCTCGGCGACGACCATCCGATGACCCGGATCGCCCGGGACGACGACCGGTTCGAACGCGAACTGGAACCGACGGCGGTGTGAGCCCCGGGAGCGTCCGGCTCTCGCCGGACGCTCCCGGACCGCCGGGTCCGCCCGCTATTCGGCGGGCGGGTCCAGCAGCCAGTTGAGGATCCTGGGCAGCGCGTGCAGCGCGTCGAAGTGCGCTGCCGCCGGTTCCACCACGACGGTGGAGTTCGGGATGCGTTCGGCCAGCCAGCGCGAGTGGCCCACCGGCGAGAACACGTCCTTCTCGCCGTGCCACAGCATCACAGGCCCGGTGATGTCCGCCGGGTCGAAGCCCCACGGATTGCTGAACGCGATCGCGTCGTCGATCCAGCCCCAGGCCGAAGTGCGCAGCCCCTCACGGTAGTTGCGCAGCAGCATGGTGCGGACCCCGACGTCGTTGACCACCAGCCGGTCGGAGTCGGTCAGTTCCTGGCGCAGATCGTCGATGAGCCGGACCGGGTTCTTCCTGATGACCGCGGACCGCGAGATGAACGACTCGGCGAGCCCGTCCGGATCGGCCGCCGCCGTGGAGTACGCCAGCACATTGGAGGCGGCCATCCCCTCGAACCAGTCGAGACCGTCGGCCCCCCACGGGGCCAGCCCGACCAGCGCGGCAGTACGGGTCACGCGCTCGGGCATCAGTGCCGCGCAGGCCAGGGCGTGCGGCGCACCACCGGACCGGCCCACCACGGCGAACCGTTCGAGCCCCAGATGGTCCGCGATGGCCCGCACGTCCTGAACGGCGTCGGCGACACAGCGCCCCGGCAGCCGGTCGGACTCGCCGTAGCCCGGCCGGTCGTAGGTGATCAGCTGGGTCTTGCGCTGGTACAGGACCATGCCGCGCGGAGCCGGACCGAGCCTGCTGCCGGGCATCCCGTGCAGCAGGAAGACCGGTCTGCCGCGGGGATCCCCGAGACGCTCAACCACCAGATGCCGCCCGTCCGCCGCGCGCACCTGACTACGCACTTGGCGCCTCCTCCGTAAGGTGCGGGCACCGAGTGCCCGACTTTTCCCGCCCGATTCGATGATGGCTCATCAGAGCTCTTACCTACTGCGGGAGTTGGAAACCCGCTGGAGGGCGGCGGATGGTGCGTCGGGTGTCCGGGCGGCACCGGGTGCCGGCAGCGGATCCCGTACGAAACCCGTACAGCGGCGGTCCGGGCGGGGAGGCGGCATGGCCCCGCCTGCGTGGCTCGACGCAGCGGAGCCCGGTGCGCCGCCGGGCCGTCCCTGCTGGTAGGCCGGCCGGCGGCGCGCCGGGCGCTGTCGGTGGGTGATCAGGCGGCCCGGCCGAGTCCGGCGGAGCTCGCCTTCGCCGGTGCCACGCCGAAGATGTCCACGGCGTGGTAGTACGTCCACGCCGTGCTGTTGCACGCGGTGTGCTTCGCTCCGGAGTACGCGGCGCACACGCGCTTGAGGTCCTCGTAGAACGCGGAGTCGATGCGTGCCTTGTTGGCGGAGAAGATGCCGGCCGCCTTGTGGTTGCGGTAGCCGAAGTCGTGGCGGGCGCACGCGTTCTGGAAGGGGAAGCCGAACGGGTTGTCGGGCGAGCTGCTGCAGTAGTCCGTCGACCAGTCGAAGCCGTACGCGGCCCAGGCGCCCTGGTTGTTGCGGGCGCTGTTCCAGGCGTTGTAGCTGGCGGCGCTCGTCTGGGTCCAGGAGCTGAGGACCTGGGGCTTGTCGGCAGGGGCGGCCGAGGCGGAGGCGGCGGGGAGCAGGGCGAGCGGGAGCGACAGAGCGACCGTGGCAAGCGGGACGGTGAATCGGCGACGCATGAGCAACCTCCGGAGAACTATGGGGAGTTGGGCTGATCGTGCTCGCTCCTCGTGATCTCACGAGATCGCTTCAGCAGGATGCCATGCGCTTGTCCTGCCTGGGGTCTGTTCGGCGGATCAGGGCCGGACGGTGGATCAGGGCGGGGGAGGGCGGCCGTGGGAGGGGAGGCCGCCGCCCCCGCCAGGATTCACCGGTCGGCGGGAGCCGTGCCGATGACCACCGTGCGTGCCCACGCGGGCGGGGAGTCCGGAACGTAGTACGGATCGTCCTCGTCCCGCGACCGGGGGAACAGGCCCACCACCGTCCGGCACGCCGGCTGCGTACTCGGCCAGGGGGTCTGACCATCGGTCAGGACCACGACGACATCGGGCCTCGGCCGCGTCCGCAGGGCCCTGGCGAAGCCGGTGCGCAGATCAGTACCCCCGCCGCCCACCAGCGGGATTCCCTCCGCACGGCACAGCGGGTGCGCGACCCGGGCCGCCGCGTCGCACGGGAGGACGGTGATCAGATCGCGACGGCCGCCGACGGCGCGGGAGATCGCGGCGACCTCCAGGAGCGCGCTGCCCAGTTCGGTGTCGCTGACCGATCCGGACGTATCGATGACCACGCAGACCCGGGGCGGCCTGCGCCTCAGGCTCGGCAGCACGGCGCCGGGCACACCGGCCGAGCGCCGTGACGGGCGGCCGTACGTGTAGTCCTCGCCCGCGCCGGATCCGGAGGCGGCCGAACGTACCGCCGCACCCAGCAACTCCCGCCACGGCTGCGGCGGGTGGAACGCCTCCTCCGCCCACCGCTGCCACCCCTTCGACGCGTTCCCCGGACGGCCGGTGATGCCCTGCGCCACCCTGAACCGCACCGCGTCCCGTTCCTGTTCGCTGAGGCCGTGCGCGCCGTCCGGCCCCAGGTCCCACTCCCGCTCAAGTCCGTCGGCGCCGCTGCCGCAGTCCAGCCAGGCCAGGTCCTGCGTATGCGGACCGAGCCGGAACCGGCGCAGGTAGTCCTCCATGAGCTGCCCCCTGGGGAGCCCCAGCGTGTCCGGATCCACGGCGCCCTCCGGCCGGACCAGCCCCTCGCCGAACACATCGTCGTTGATCTCGCAGTCGGCGGCGATGTTCATCCGCAGCCGTTCCGCGGGGCCGGTCAGCCCCTGCTGCCGCGCGACCCGGTCGCCGCGCCCGTGATGGTCGCGCAGCAGGTGCGAGACCTCGTGCACCCACACCCCGGCCAGCTCCTCCTCCGGGGTCCGGTCCACGAAGCCGGGCGAGACGTAGCACCGCCAGTGCCGGTCGACGGCCATCGTCGGAACCCGCCGCGACTCCACGACGCGCAGGGCGAACAGGGCCGTCGCCAGATAGGGGCGGGCCCGGACGGCCTGGAGCCGGGCGGCGAAGAGCTTGTCGAGGTCCAGCGCCCCCGGCGTGTCCGGTGTCATCGGCCGGCCTTCGCGGCTGCGGCGGCCCGGTCCGCGGTCCGGGCCGCCGCCCGGTCGGCACGCCGGGACAGGGACACCGCTCCGGCGAGCTGCTCGATCGATGCCGGAACGTCCCAGTCCTGCCTCCGCAGCGAGGCGAGCGTGGTCGCCGGGACGACCACCACGTCCGGGGTGCCGGTCTCCAGCGCCCGGACCAGGAGCGCCCATGCCGCGTCCCAGCGGGGCTTCTCCGGGCGGTTGCGGACGGCCGCCACCACGCCGTCGAGCACCGCCTGGCGCAGATCCCCCCGCTCGGGCAGGTCGGCGCCCGCCGGGTCGGCGAGCAGCGTCTCGGGGTCCGGCAGGTCCATCCGGTCCAGGCTCGCCAGCAGCTCCAGCCCCGGACCGTCTCCCACGGTGCCCCGGACCAGCAGGGAGAGCACATCCCGGGATGAGCCGGCGGCGGTCGCGAACGCGATGAGACACAGCGTCATGTCCCAGCTGCGGGGCGACGGCCAGGGACCGCCCCGGCGGGTCTCGCCGCTGGGCAGCCGGTGCACGAGCGCCGGCCGGGCGGAGAGGAGCCCGCACACCGCCCGGCGTGCGAAGTCCACGGCTTCCGGCAGCCGTCCGGGTTCGAGCCGGGGCAGTGTCGCCCGGGGCCAGGTCCCGGCGAGGCCGCGCACCACCACCTCGTGGTCGTGGGTCCACTGCAGATGTACGAACCGGTTGGCCAGCGGCGGACTCAGCTCCCAGCCGTCGGCCGCCGAGGAACGAGGGTTGGCGGCGGCCACGATCCTTACCCCGGGCGGCAGTCGCAGGGCGCCGATCCGCCGCTCCAGTACGAGACGCAGGAGGGCGGCCTGAACGGCGGGCGGCGCGGTGGACAGCTCGTCCAGGAACAGCAGCCCCCGGCCGGCCCGCACCAGCCGCACCGCCCAGTCCGGCGGGGCCATCGGGACGCCCTGTTCCGCGGGGTCGTCCCCCACGACGGGCAGCCCCGAGAAGTCGGACGGCTCATGGACGCTGGCGATGACCGTGGTCAGCGGAAGGTCCAGGGACACGGCGAGCTGCGTGAGCGCGGCGGTCTTGCCGATGCCGGGCTCGCCCCACAGGAGTACGGGCAGATCGGCGGCCACGGCGAGGGCCAGGGCCTCCAGCTGGATGTCCGGGCGGGGTTCGGTGGTGGTGTCGCGCAGCAGGGCCGTCAGTTCACCGGCGATGTCGAGCTGGGAGGCGCGGTCCTCGCCGGAGTGAGGGCCGGACGTGGCGAAAGGGGTGCGTGTGAGCATGTCTGAATCACCTGTGGGTTCGTGGTGAGGCACAAGGCGTACGGGAAATGTGCGGAATTCCGGTCAGCGACGGACCGCGTGGCGCGGGTGAGAGCGACGGTCACGGGGCCGGCGGCGGTACGGGTGGAGGCGGTCCGGCCCTTCGACCAGGCCCGCCCGGAACAGCCCGTAGGTGATCCGTCGCCGCGCCGCCGCCTCCAGCTCGTCCCGCAGTTCGCCGCTGCGCAGCAGCGCGCCGGGGCCCAGCAGACCCTCGACGACGGCCAGCGCACCGGCGATGTCGCCGTGGTCCAGGCGTTCGCGTACACCGGCGAGGCAGTCCGGGCGGCGGTGCGCCTCGTCGATGGCCTGGAGACAGGGGAGGGGTGTGCCGGTCAGTGCGGCCAGCAGCTCCTCCCGGCGGATCTCGGCGGGGTCGTGGTCCAGCGGGGCCAGTACCCCGTCGACCAGACCGATCCGGTGCCGGGCTCCCCGGCAGTCCACGAGGCGTGGCCGCCCCACCGGGTTCGGGGGCCGGGCCGGAGCGACCGCCGAGTGATCCGGCACCAGGGCCGCGAGGACCAGCGGGTGCAGCCGCCCGGCCTCGATCGATCCGGTACGGAGCAGATCGAGGTCGGGCAGCACCCAGGTCGCCGCGTCGGGCAGCACCGGCAGCGCGGAGACACCGCCGTCCGTGGCCGTGGTCGCCGCCGCGATCCGCAGCACGGGCGGCCCGGGGCCGTCCCCCTCCGGCACCAGGTCCAGGAGCAGCCGGTGCCCGGCCCCGAACCGCACGACGACGGTCCCGGCGGACCGCCCCTCGGCCCGGAGCAGGATCCCCGCCTCGTCCGCCCACCGGCCGACGGCGCAGCTGCGCCCGGACGGCACCGCCCCCGGCGGCATCGCGGGGCGGTCGCCGGAGGACGGCGGCCCGGCCGCCCCGGACCGGATCCGCAGCTCATCGGCCCTGCGCGCGTCCCACAGATGGCGGTGCAGATCGAGGCGGAACCGAGGGTTCGGGCGGTGGTGCGGATGGCGGCGGGCCTCGGCGCCGGAGTCCGATCCGTCCCACAGCGCGAGCCCGATCCGCTGCCCGGCATCCGCCCAGGCGGGCGGAGTCCGGACCACCAGACGCACCGGACGCACACCGCCGGGCCCCTCGGTGTCGTACCGGGCCAGAGTGATCGTCAGGCCCGGCCGCAGCAGCCCGCGAGGAGCGATCCGCGGCAGGTGCCAGCGCAGCAGGTCAGGAGCCAGATGGCGGAGATCGTCCCGGATCCGGGACGCGAGTTCGTGGCCGTGGGTGCGCGCCACGGAGCGGGGGCCGAGATCGACATCGACACCCGCGGCGGCGCATGCCCCTGCCCAGTCGCCGACCTGGCGGCGGGCGGTCGCGGTCTCGATCATGGAGGGCGGCACGGCGAACTCTCGCACGCGCGCCCAGAGGGAAAGGCGGGAATCCCTGTTCGCGTCCTGAGTGAGCATCAGCACTCACCTTGCGCGGACGGGGCCCCCAATCTGTTGACAGAGTGAGTTGTCATCGCCGGGCAGCGTAGCTTCCGCTGCCCCGATCCGCCAGGTGTTTCCGCCCGGACCGATCTTCGTTGTGAACTACGTGCATGCTTCAATGTTTGTGTCGGTGGGAGTGGATTGGCAGGGGTAGGGGCGGTATGTCTGAATCGGATCGCCGGCTGGTGCAGACCGCGGTCATCGGGAGCGCCTCATCGGGTATGGGCATCGTGCTGCCGCAGGAGGCCGACGAGCTCCGGCGGCTGCGTCGACGGCATCCGGCGTACACGTACTGGTGCGGCACCCAGCTCGGTGGCTGCGGCGGCAAGTTGTCCGACCGGCTCTACGTGGACAAGGTCTGCCACTTCGCCCACGCGCCGAACGCCTCCTGTCATCGCGATGCCAACGGCGCGGACAGCGCGGACCATCTCTTCGTCAAGCAGGACCTCGCCCTCTGGGCCCGCGGCAGCGGTATCGACGCACGCGCCGTGCTGCGTGATCTGGGCTCGGGCCCGGGTGACGCCGTCGACCTCCGGGTCCGTGACAGCCGGCAGCGGGTGCGTTTCCAGTTCCGGAGGCTGTCACACCCCGAATGGCGTTCGGCGCGTGAGGAACTGGCCCGCGACGCGGCAAGCCTGGACTGGGTCTTCGGGCCGGGTTCCGCGCACCCGGAGACCGTGGCGGAGATGTACGCGGCGAACGGCTGTGTGCTGCGCTTCCGCTGCGAGACGCAGGGGGTGGCGAGGCGCATCCGGATCAGGGCGGAGGAAGCGCGGCGCAGTACCGACTGGGTGCCGCTCGACGCCTGCGTGATGACGCCCGAGGGGTTGCTGGTCCCAGGTGCGCGGGGGCTGAGGCGTGCGAGCCGTCGCCCCGTCGTGGAGGCGTCCCCGGTTCCTCCGGTGGCCGTTCCCGCTCCGCGGCCCGCCACCGGGGCGGACCGCCGGTCCGGGCGGAGTACCAGCCCGTTGGTGCGGAAGGTCCAGCGCTTGGTGGACGAGCTGAACGCGCTCGCGGCGCCGGCGGACGCCGACGTACGGACGAAGGCCGAGCGGATGGACCGTGAGGCCGCGTCGTGGGTCGAGCGGTACGGGCGGCTGACGGGCCCGGACTTCTGGTCCGGCAAGGCCACCAAGGTCGCGGGCCAGGGGGACGAACTCGCCCGCAGGCTGGAGAAACTGGCGGGGACGCTGAAATGACGGGGCCGGCCCGGACGGCGAGGGGTGTTGTGAGAGCGGCCGCTCCCATGGGGGAGGGCGGCCGTCTCCACGCGCGGAAGCGGCCGAGGAGGGGCGGGGCGGTCAGGGAAGCGGCTTCGAGCCGAACGGCGGCCGTTCGCCGGTGAGTTCCTCCGGTTTGCGGCGGGCGGCGACCAGGAGGGTGATGGCCGTGCCCACCACCGCCCATGCGGACAGCACCAGCAGGGAGCCGGTGACCGCGTTGCCCCTGAAGTAGGCGATCGAGCGGGCCACCCAGGTGCCCGCCCCGGGTGGCAGTGCGGGACCGATCGCCCGCCAGAAGTCCGGGAGCATCGGCAGCGGGTAGGCGCCGCCGGCGCTCGGGTTGCCCGCGATCACCACGATCAGGACGGCCAGGCCGATGCCGACGATGCCGGTGAGGGCCTGGAGGGCGAGGGTGATCATGCCGACCGCGAAGACGGTCAGCGTGCCCAGGCCCGACAGGCCCCAGAAGCTTCCGGGCAGGGCACCGAGGATCGGGCCGATGATGATCGCGCCGCCGATCCCGCCCGCGATCGAGTACAGCGCCATGACGCCGGTCCGGATCACCGCGCGCTGACGGTTGGCGGGCTTGGCGCCCGCGCTGATCGCCAGGATCGAGGCGCAGAGGTAGCCGCCGACGCACCAGCCCACGACCAGGTAGAACGACGAGATGCCGTTGAAGTCCTGGCCGGAGGCCGGGGCCAGGTCCACCGCCCGCACCGTGCGCTGCTGGGTCCGGTCGACCTCCGTGACGATCTTCGTCAGGGTGGTGGCCATCGAGGTGCCGCCGCCGGAGGCGACCAGCACGGTGTCGGTCGTGCCCTTGGGGTTGACGATCAGGGCGCCGTCGATCCTGCGGTCGAGGATCTGTTCGCGGGCGGTGGCCGCGTCGGCGAGCGTGCGGGGGTCCAGCGGGCCGCCGGGAAGGTTCTTCAGGTCGGTGAGGAGCTGTGCGGAGACCTGCCGCGGCGCGACGACGCCGAAGGGTACGTCGGTCGGCTTCGGGTTGTGCAGCGCCCCGACGTAGGACGCGATGAACAGCAGCTGCAGTCCGAGCACACCGATGACGAGCAGTGCGGCCCGTGGAGTGACGGCGTTCTTCACCTCGTCGACGAAAGTCATGCCCCCACGCTCCGGGGCGCCGGTTGTTCGTGCAGGCGGGGCAGGGCCGAATGGCTGACCGGGCGCCTCTCGGGCCACCGGTCCGGGGGACGGAGAGGTTCCGCGTCCGGGGTATCGCACGAATGTTCGAAACTTGGTCTATGGTGGAGCGGAGGGGGTGGTGAGTACGGATCGGTCCAGGAGGTGCAGATGCCAGGGTTCACGCATCTGCATACCGTTTCCGGGTTCTCCCTGCGGTACGGGGCCTCGCACCCGGAGCGGCTGGCGGAGCGCGCCGCCGAGCGGGGAATGGACGCGCTGGCGCTGACCGACCGGGACACCCTCGCGGGCACGGTCCGCTTCGCCAAGGCCTGCGCGGAAGCCGGGATACGGCCGCTCTTCGGGGTGGAGCTCGCGGTGGGACCCGCGAAGGCGGAGCATACGAGAACCGGCGGGCCCGCGCAGCGCCCGCGGACCCCGGTCCGTGGCGGCGCCTTCATCGACGAATCCGCACCCCGGATCACCTTCCTCGCCCGGGACGGCGCCCGGGGCTGGGCGGAGCTGTGCCGTCTCGTCACCGCCGCCCACGCCCCCGCGCCCGACGGTGCGGGACGGCCCCTGGTCGGCCGGGCCGATCTGCCCGCCCAAGGGCTCACCGTGCTGCTCGGCCCCGCCTCCGACGTCGGCAGGGCGCTGGCCGCCGGCCGCCCGGACCGGGCCGCGGCGCTGCTCGCCTGCTGGCGGGAGATCTACGGCGACGACCTGCGCCTCGAAGCCGTCCACCACGGGCGTGAAGGCACCGGACCCGGCTCGCTGCGGCTCGCCGCCCGTACCGTCGGCCTCGCCGCCGAGCAGGGAGTGCGGGCCGTGCTGACCAACGCCGTACGGTACGCCGACGCCGGGCAGGGCCCGGTCGCCGATGTGCTCGACGCGGCCCGTCGGCTGGTCCCCGTCGACCCCCGCCGGGCCCCGCTCGACAGCGGGGAGCGCTGGCTGAAGGACGCCCGCGCGATGAAGGAGACCGCGGAGCGGATCGCCTCCGCCGCCGGTCTCGGCAAGGACGCCGGGGCGCGGCTGCTCGCGGAGACCCGGCGCACCGCCGACGCCTGTGCCGTCGACCCCGAGGACCACCTCGGTCTCGGCTCGGTCCACTTCCCCGAACCGGAACTCGTCGGCGCCGGGCGGCGCACCGCCCAGCGGGTGCTGGCCTCCCGCGCCGCCGCCGGCATGGTTGTGCGCGGCTACGACCGCAGGCGCGACTACTGGGAGCGGATGCACCAGGAGCTGGACGTCATCGCGTACCACGGCTTCGCCTCCTACTTCCTGACGGTCGCTCAAGTGGTGGACGACGTACGGGAGATGAAGGTACGGGTCGCCGCCCGGGGCTCCGGTGCGGGATCCCTGGTCAACCACCTCCTCGGGATCGCGCACGCCGATCCGGTCGAGCACGGGCTGCTGATGGAGCGCTTCCTTTCCAGGCGCCGCTTCGTGCTGCCGGACATCGACATCGACGTGGAGTCCGCCCGCAGGCTCGACGTCTACCGCGCGATCATCGAACGCTTCGGCGCCGAGCGGGTCGCGACCGTAGCCATGCCGGAGACCTACCGGGTGCGCCACGCCATCCGGGACGTGGGCGCCGCGCTCTCCATGGACCCGGCCGAGACCGACCGGCTCGCCAAGGCCTTCCCGCACATCCGGGCCCGCGACGCCCGCGCGGCCATGGAAGAACTGCCCGAACTGCGCGAAGTGGCACGGGAGAAGGACCGGTACGGACGGCTCTGGGAGCTGGTGGAGGCGCTGGACGCACTGCCGCGCGGCATCGCCATGCACCCGTGCGGGGTGCTCCTGTCGGACGCCACGCTGCTGCGCCGGGTGCCCACCGTGCCCACCAGCGGCGAGGGCTTTCCGATGGTGCAGTTCGACAAGGAGGACGTGGAGGACCTGGGGCTGCTCAAGCTCGATGTGCTGGGCGTACGGATGCAGTCGGCGATGGCGCACGCGGTCACGGAGATCGGACGGGCCTCGGGACAGGCCGTGGACCTGGACGCCGTGGAGCCGGACGACCCGGAGACGTACCGGATGATCAGGAGCGCCGAGACGCTGGGCTGCTTCCAGATCGAGTCGCCGGGCCAGCGCGACCTGGTCGGCAGGCTCCAGCCGGCCGGCTTCCACGACCTGGTGGTCGACATCTCGCTGTTCCGCCCCGGACCGGTCGCCGCCGACATGGTGCGGCCGTTCATCGAGGCCCGGCACGGCCGGGCCCCCGTGCGCTACCCGCACCCCGATCTGGAAGGGCCGCTGCGCGAGACGTACGGGGTGGTCGTCTTCCACGAGCAGATCATCGAGATGGTCGACATCATGACCGGCTGCGGCCGGGACGAGGCCGACCGGGTGCGGCGCGGGCTCTCCGACCCCGAATCGCAGGACCGGATCAGGACGTGGTTCGCGCTGCGGGCGACGGAGAAGGGCTACGACGCCGAAGTGACGGCCCGCACCTGGGAGATCATCGAGGCGTTCGGCAGTTACGGCTTCTGCAAGGCGCACGCGGTCGCCTTCGCCGTACCGACGTACCAGTCGGCCTGGCTCAAGGCGCACCACCCGGCGGCCTTCTACGCCGGGCTGCTCACCCATGACCCCGGGATGTACCCGAAGCGGCTGCTGCTCGCGGACGCGCGGCGGCGCGGGGTGCCGGTGCTGGGACTGGATGTGAACCGGTCGGCGGCCACCCATCGAATCGAACTGGTGTCCGATGATGAGGGTGGGGAGGGCGTCTGGGGGGTGCGGCTCGCGCTCTCGGACGTCCACGGCATCGGCGCGGCCGAGGTCGCCCGGATCGAGGCCGGACAGCCCTACACCTCGCTGCTCGACTTCTGGCAGCGCGCCAGGCCGGGCAGGCCGGCCGCCGAACGGCTGGCCCGGGTGGGCGCGTTGGACGCGTTCGGCGCCAACCGGCGCGATCTGCTGCTGCACCTGTCCGAACTGCACCGCGCCCAGCGGGGCGCGGGCCCCGGCGCGCAGCTGCCGCTCGGCGGCGGACACCGGACCGGCTCCATCGGCCTGCCCGACCTGGACGACGCGGAACGCCTCAGCGCCGAGCTGGGCGTCCTGAGCATGGATGTCTCCCGCCACCTGATGGACGATCACCACGCCTTCCTGAAGGAGCTCGGCACGGTCTCCGCCAAGCGGCTGCGCGAGGCACGGCACGGGGACACCGTGCTGGTCGCGGGCGCCAAGGCAGCCACCCAGACCCCGCCGGTCCTTCACCGCACCAAGTCAAGCCCGTACGGGGAAGCGACCGCGCGGGAGCCGCAGCGGATCATCTTCGTCACCCTCGACGACTCGACCGGCCTGATAGACCTGGCTTTCTTCGCCGACAACCAAGCCGACTGCGCGCACACGATCTTTCACAGCTGGCTGCTGCTGGTCCGCGGGAAAGTCCAACGCCGTGGGCCGCGTTCGCTCAGTGTTGTCGGCTCTGCCGCGTGGGATCTGATGGAACTGGCGGAGTTGCGCCGGTCCGGAGGTCTCGATGCTGTGGCGGACCGATTGGCGGAGCGTCAGGAGCACCCTGCCCCTGAGACGAGAAAGCCTGGTCGAACGATTCAAGTGGCCAACGGCGTCGAAATGGATCCATGGGCGGATCTCAGGCCCGCCGGCGGTGACTCCATGGGGGGCGGAAAGTTCTGGCACTCCAGTCCTGGAAGCGCAGGGTGATCGAGATGGCCGTTATCTATATCCAGGCGCCAGGGCCGCCTCGGGAAACATGGGAGACACTTCTTCAGGTACTGGGCGACATCACCCCGGTTGTCGAGGCCGTTCCTCCCGACGCCGTATTGGCGGATGTGAGTGGGAGCGTTCGCTATTTCGATTGCGACGCTGTTGAGATCGCGCGACTGGTGCGTGTGCGTACGCTGGCGTTGCACGGCCTTGACTGCGCTGTCGGTGTGGCTCCCAATCCCATGCTCGCCAGGATGGCCGGGCAGCACGGACCGCCAGGTGCTGTTCGCTGTATCGCGGATACCCCACAGGGAATCTCCGGTTTCCTGAATCCAAAACCAGTGGCGGTCCTGTACGGAGTGGGGCCGAAGACGGCTCGCGTGCTCTGCGAGTACGGGTTGGACAGTATCGGTAAGGTGGCAGGAACTTCTGAGGCCATCCTGCAGAGGATCCTGGGTGCCAAGATGGGCCGTCTTGTGCACGAACGGGCCCGTGGCATCGACCGGACACGCGTGGTACCGCACGCTCCGCCCAGGTCAACCAGTGCTGAATTGCGATTCGACAGGCATGAGATCGATGGATCCATACGCCGAAGCGCGCTACTTGAACTTGCCGTTGATATCGGCAGGCAATTGCGAACGGACGGCCAGGTGGCCCGCACGCTTACGCTCACAGTTCATTACGCGGATCGGTCTACGACCACCCGGACGCGAGTGCTTCCAGAACCCACGGCTCACACTCCGGTACTGGCGGGCACTGCACAAGCGCTGCACGATGCCTTGGGACTTCAGCGGGCACGGGTAACAGCTCTCTCCCTGAGAGCAGAGGATCTGACGACCGTTCGGCTCTCCGGCCAGCAGCTCACCTTCGATCGGCAGACGGAAAGCGCCCGCCGACTTGAACCGGTCCTCGATCGAATCGCCGCAAGATGGCCTGGCTCGGTGAGGCCGGCGACCCTCGTCCGATCGTGACAGCGCCACGGCTGCCTTCAAGTCTCAACTCACCAGCACAGGAGTCCTGTTGGTTGCCTGCCTTGCCGCACTCGACCTGCCTCACGCCCGGGTCGAGTGGGTCATCATGCCCATGGTCACCCGCGAGGGTGACCGTCGCTGCAAGCAGTCACTTCCGCTCCAGCGCGGCCAGCCGCAGCTCAAGCTGGTCTACCCGGTGCCGTAGCAGGGTGACTTGGGCTTCCAGGCTGACTTCCCGTTCCGCCCTGCGCTGGATGCGCGGTGACGCGGCGGCGCGCTCGATCACCGCGTCCAGCCGGACCAGTCGCTGCGGGCCGTTCGGGCCGTCCGCCAGCCGGGACTGGATTTCGCCGTTGCGGTACCAGGACCGCAGGGCCGAGCGGGAGACGCCGGTCTCCGCCTCCGCCTTGGCCAGCGTCACCCAGGGTGCCTCGTCCAGCTGCTCGAACAACTCCAGCTCGTTCTGCCAGCGCGTGAGCCGGTCCTCCCAGTCCGACGGTGTCTCCATGACACCCTCCCTTCAGCATGGTGACCCTATCAATAACAGTGTATTGACAGGGTTGAGAGCATGGAAGCATGACTTTCGAGAGGTTCACGGTGAAGGCCCGCCAGGCGGTCGTAGCGGCCCAGGAGCAGGCGAGGAAGCTCAAGCACGACCACATCGGCACGGAGCACGTCCTGTTGGGGCTGCTCGACGTGCCGGACGGCACGGCGGCGAAAGTGCTGCACCGGCTCGGGTACGACAAGGAGGCGGCGCGGGCCGACATCACCGCGGTGGTCAAGCCCGGCACGAAGGAGCTGAGCGGCCACATCCCCTTCGCGCCGGGCGCTAAGAAGACACTGGAACTCGCCCTGCGCGAGGCGCGGCAGCTGCACCACAACGACATCGATACGGAACACATCCTGCTCGCCCTGGTCAGCGAAGGTGAGGGCGTCGGCGCGCAGGTGCTCGCCGAGCGGATCGATCCGATCGACAAGATCCGTGCCGCGGTACTCGCGTCGTCGGAGGGATCACAGGACGTCACGGCCGGCCCATGGCCGGCCGGCACACCCGCCACCGAGGACACGGTGTCCACCGCCAGCGCGCTGGCCGGTGGCGCACCGGTCGGCAGCCATCACCTGCTGGAGGCGATGCTGCAGACGGAGAACAGCATGGCGTCCAGGGTGCTGCGCGAACTCGGGGTCGACCCGGACGCGGTCGCCGCCAAGATCGACGAACTGGATCCGGAGACGACCACGGATGCGAACCCGGAGGAGACCGCCGCGCGAAAGATGGAAATCCGGCTGGTCGACGACGAGGTGCACCTGATCCTGCGGGACCCGACGACGATCACGCTCGCCAAGAAGGTCACGGAGCTGTCCGACAGTCCGATCCGGGGCGTCGGGCCGGTGGTCGGCATGTTCGTCCCGCTCTGGCGGTCGACCAACCAGCTGCTGGTGCAGCTCCAGCGAACGCTGGAACCGGAACCCAGAGAAGAGGACGGATCCGCCGCGAGCAACGTGGCCAAGGCCCTGCGTACGGCCCTCGCGCCCCGGCTCCGCCGGTGAACCGGTTGATCAGCGGACCGGAACCTGTCGGTGGCGGGCCGCCGTCGGCCGGCGCGGACCAGAGGCTGATGTCCCGTCAACAGGCGACATGATGAAACAGAGGTAACCATGACCATCGCCATCATCGGAGCGGGCCTGGGCGGCTTGGTTTTTGCACGGGTGCTGCACGTGAACGGCGTCGACGCCGTCGTGTATGAACGTGAACCGTCGCGCGGTGCGCGCGGTCAGGGCGGCATGCTCGACATCCACTCCGGCCAACGGGCGCTGCGCGAGGCCGGTCTGATCGACCAGTTCCATGCGATTGCCCGTGGTGAGGGCCAGGACATGCGTCTTCTCGAGCCGGATGGCACCCTGCTGCTCCAGGAGGACACGCCCGACGACGCCCCGCTCGATCGACCTGAGGTCGACCGCGCCGATCTGCGGAACCTGCTGCTGGATTCGCTCCCCGGGGACGTGGTGCGCTGGGGGCACGCGTTCGAGTCCGCCGACAACGGCCTGCTGCGCTTCGCCGACGGCAGCAGCGCGACGTATGACCTGCTGGTCGGCGCGGACGGCGCGCAGTCCCGGGTCCGGCCGTTGCTCACCGACGCACGCCCGGCGCACATCGGCCAGAACGTCGTCGAGGTCGGCATCCCCGATATCGACCGCACGCACCCCGAACTCGCGGCGATGGTCGGGCGCGGCAACTACTGGGTGCTCGGCAACGGACTGTCCCTGGCGGCGCAGCGCAACGGCGACGGCCGCGTTCGCATCGGCCTCAGCTTCTACAACACCGCCGAGGACTGGTTCGCCACCAGCGGGATCCCGTTCGACGACCCGGCCGCCGCACGAGCGCGGCTGATCGAGCTGCTCCCCGGCTGGGACCCGCGGTTCACCGCGCTGATCGCGGCCTGCGACGACACGGTCTTGCCGCGCTCGATCAGCGCGCTCCCGGTCGGCCTGACCTGGCCGTCGACGCCAAGCGTCACGCTGCTCGGCGATGCCGCGCACCTGATGCCGCCGGTGGGACAGGGCGCCAACATGGCGCTGCTCGACGGCGCCCTGCTCGGTCTCGCGCTGGCCGCGCACCCGGACGACGTTCCCGCCGCCGTCAAAGAATACGAACGCGAGATGTTCGAACGCACCGGTGCTGCCGCCCGGATGTCCGCGGACATGCAGGAATTGCTGACGTCGCCGGACGCCGCCCAGAAAATGCTCGCGTTCTTCCAACCAGGCTGAATGTAACCGAATACGACCGGGCAACCGGCCACCCCTCCAGCGCGATCACCTGCGGTTCGGTCCTCTCGGCAGTCTCACGGGACGGCAAGCGACATGAATCTCAGCGAGCCTTTCAGCGTGACCACCGGTCGGGTCAGGCTGGTGGGATGCGCAACGCACGAGGCTCCTGCGCCGTTGGGGGAGTGTTCGAAGTCTCAACCCGCCGGTGCAGGAGCCGCGTTGGTTTCGTATTCTGCCGATCAGGGACGGGGCAGCATGGAAGGAATCCCGAGGTCGACTGAGCGGCCCGGCTGCTCAGACCTCTGAGCCTGCTTCCGTTTCTCGCGCAGGAACTGCAGTGTGAGGTCGATGCCTTCGATCTCACCCAGCCAGCCCTCGCTCTCTGCTTGCTTCCTGCGGGCTTCCAGATCTTCTTCCAATTCGTTCAGACGTGGCAGCATTTTGGGATTCACCTGAAGCATTGGGCATCGCAGACAAGCATGCTCATGCTGGCAAGGTGTGCCGTAGGGGCGGGCACAATTTCCCAGTTCAACCTTGCGGCGGTCGAAGTGCTCTTGGAACTCGTCCCACTCATCGGTCGTTGCCGATCGGTACTCTTCGACAGGGCGCGCAGCCCGACGTCGTGCCAGGTATTCCTGATAGTGGCGTACGACATCCTCGTTGAAGACGGCTACATATCCGCCGGTGGTTTCGATGTTCAAGTGGCCCAGCAGTGCCGCACCGATATGGATGGGGAGCCCGTTATTGATGATCTCGGTAGCGAACAACCTGCGGAAATCATGAGGGGCGAACGTCAGGCCGACGAAGGCCGGGTTCGATTCGGCGAGTTCGTGGCAAAGTGTCCTGATCCGATTGGCGATGGTGTGAGGGCTGATCACGCCTCGGCCGCCACGTGAGCCCCGTTGGAACAGGAAGGGCATGGATGCAGACCACTGTCGCTCGTGCGCGTCATAGCGTTGAAGAAGGGGAACGGACCTCTGCTCTCCGGTGATATGGCGACGAATCACAGATGCGATCACGTGGAAGAGCTCTGCCGACATGGGGATGACACGCTCTCGGTCGGTTTTCGACGGCGCGATGACCAGGAGGGCGACCACCTCGCCGTTCGGCCTTTGGTACTGCCGGATGCTGAGCTGTGTCAGCTCGACAAGTTCCTCGATCCGTACCCCGCTCAGCCTCAGTGTCTCCACGTAGGCCCAATCCCAGAAGGCGTCTTCTTCTGCGCCTTCGGCATGAATTGCTTCGCCGGTGGCGAGGTCCTCCACACGCACCGGCGCTTTGGAGTGGCGAGCCTTCGCCTGGTCAGCTCGGCTGTTCGTCCGGCGGTAGGAGCGGCCGGCATGAGCGAACTCTTCGCCGGGTGGGATACCCGCTGCGGCCTGGAGAAGGGCGCGCGACTTCCTGTGTTTCTCCTCCACGTGCTCAACCAGCGTGGGCAGAAGGGGCTGCCGTTCACGGATGCGGTTGTCGGTGCGTTCCTTCGCCCTGCGGCGGCCGCTTCGCGCGGAGCGCACCTCGTGCCGGGGGACGGGGCACGGTACCGCCCAGACGCCCCACCGTTCTGGCTCTTCAAGAGCCCAGCTCTGCAGATCAAGGTAGAACCCCCGGACCTGGAGGAGGACGGAGTCCAGGGTCCGGCGCGGTTGGTCTCGCTCCTTTCCGACGAAGCTGACCTCTTCTCTCCATTTCTGGTAGACATCGTTTGACAGGCTGAGGTCGGCTTGCTCGGGCGCGATCTCCTCGATTTTCTGCCAGAACACCGAGACCAGAAGCTGTGCCAGGCCGGTCAGCGCGCTGTAGTCGAGCTCGGTTCGACGTCGCTCGAGATAGTCGATGAACAGCTGCCGCACCCCACCGCACCGGATGGGATAACTGTCCACCAGCTCGGTCACGGACTTCTGGCCGGAGACCAGCACAGCACGGAGGTGTTGGGGCGTCCCCGTCGGGAAGACGCCCATGCCGTGCAGTGTTTCCCAGGCAGAGTGGCCGGCGAAACGGCTGCTTCCAGGGGACGCGCCCCGGGTCAGCCCGTACTTATGGCACTCGAGCGAATAGTGCAGTAGCCCCTCGGGAGTCAGATGCTCCAGGGTGATTCCCTGAGTGATCAGCGCGAGGGTCACGTCGAACAACGAGGTCCGTTGCTGGCCGAGGCTGTGGGCGCTGGCCGACTCCGCCGTGAAGAACTTGTCCAGGTGCTTGTCCCGCTGAACATGTCTGAACTGTTCCGCAAGCCCGACGAAGTCGTTCGAGCGTACGGCGCGGAGTGACGGCTGGATGACCCGGAGACAGATCAGACAACGCAAGCCGAGTGCTGCCTGGGTCTTGTGGGGGGCGTGGTCGAACCGCTCTTTCAACGGATTGCCGGGTTCGTCGAGGCCGCTGGCAACCCAGCGATCCTGCCAAGTCTTCCCCGGAAACTGAGCCAGATACGTAAGGACCCGCCGTGTTGCGATCCTGCGTGTTTTCCTTCCGCTGCTGTGGGTGACGGTCTCCCAGGCGACAGCCGCACAGTCGGCGATGTCCTCCACGCCGGCCTCGCTCAGGTCGCCGTAAGGGCGAGGTGCGGAATGCGCAATGGATGGTGCCGCCACGAGCTTGCTGACGTCGTGCTTGAGACGCTTTCCGGACTGCGCCGGAACACGGTCCATCCGGCGATGTCGCAGAGTACTGTCAGCCACCGAACACCGCCCGGACGTCCTCCGGGTCGTAGCCCGGCGCGAACTTCGGTACCTGGCGCGGACGCGTATAGAAGTCCTGAAGCTTCTCGGTCATCTCGTCCAGGCGGACCGTCAGGTAGATGCCCGTTGTGTCGAGCTTCGCGTGGCGCATCACCCGCTGTACCTCGGGGAGAGTCATCTTCGGGTCGTTCGCCATCCGAGTCGCAGCGGTATGTCGGAGATCATGCAGCGTCCAGTTGGTCTGAAGCTTTGCGTTTGCTCGTTGCAGGACCCGGCGCATGGCCGAATAGGTGAGAGGCCTCGGATCGCCACGCAAAGCCCTCCAGAGCTTCTCGCCCGCCTTGGGCACTCCAGCCTGAGAAAGGTATGCGGCCAAATACCGAAAGGCGTCGGGCGACGCGGGCACCGGCTCCCGGGTCTTCGTTCCCTTGGAGACGACGTAGATCTGCTGACCCGCCCAGTCGACGTCCCCGATCTCGATACCCAGCAGTTCTTCCGCACGCGCACCGCTTGAGACATAGCAGGAGAGGAGCGCCCTGTCCCGGTCGTTCCTCATCGCCTCGAACAACTCGTCCCACATGAGGTCCGGAAGCGACCGGGGGAGCCGCTTGGGTACGCGTTGCCGGAGTCGTGCTCGCCGTACATGGATTGGCGCTTCCATCGGACTCCGGTGAGACAGCTCTGCACGCCGGTCCTTGGACGCCGGCACTGGATTTACGACAGGCCCGGCGCCGTTTCCGGCATGGAATTCGTAGAAACTGGAGATCACGGTCAACGCGTGGTTGATGGTCCGAGCCGCGTACCCCGGTCCGAGCGTCTGCTTTCCGGTCCGCAGATTCACTGATCCTGGCGGAGGCGAATCCGCGCTGCGCCTTTCACGCTGTGGGTTGGCCGCGGTCCTCATCCACCCCACCAAGCACTCCACCTCGCTGACCGTCGCCCGGTCCCAGGCGATCCCGAGTTGCCAGAGGACCCGAAACCACCTCAACAGGTCATAGGCATAGCTGCGACAGGTTGACGGGCTCGATGAACCCAGGGCCAGGCTCCTCAAGTAGTCGACAACTGCCCCGATCGGAACGTCACTTGAGTCCAGCACCGTCCAGGGTGGAAAGGCCTGGTCAGTAGCCACGACGCTGCCCACTCGTCGCAGGTCGACACGCCCCTCGCGAAGCTCCGTCCGCACGCTCTGCACACCACACCTCTCAGTCCCGGGGCCTTCTGGTCCTCACGCATAGGTGCAGTCAACAGGACGCTCCGGCCGCCGGGTCGTCTTCACCACCCTGGACGACGGCACGGGCCTGGTCGACCTGGCCTTCTTCGACGACAGCCACGCCGCCTGCGCGCACACCGTCTTCCACTCCTGGCTGCTGCTGGTGCGCGGAGTGGTGCAGCGACGCGGCCCGCGGAGCCTGAGCGTGGTCGGCGCGGCGGCCTGGAACCTGGCGGAGCTGGCCGAGCTGCGGCGCACCGGCGGACTCGACGCGGTCGCGGACCGGCTGGCGGAGGAACCCCCGGCGGAGGAGACCGAACCCGCCGCCGACGGCCGTCGCATCCAGCTGCCCACCGGATACGAGATGAACCCCTGGTCCGACCTCCAGCCGCCCGGCGAAGGCGTCGCCACCGGCAGGAAGCTGTGGCACCAGAGCCCGGGGAGCGCGGGATGAGCACCGCACCCGAGGTGCCGGGCATCCTGTACCTGCGGTTCAGCAAGGTCGGCGGCGGCCTCCCGGACAGCGCGGGGCACGAGGGGCTGCTCGCCCTGCTCGGCGCGCTCACCCCGGTCGTCGAGGCGGCCCCGCCCGACGGGGCGCTCGCCGATGTGCGTGGCGCGCTGCGCTACTTCGGGCTGGACGTGCGGGGGCTGGCCTCGGTGATCCGGATCCGTGCGCTCGCCCTGCACGGCGTGGACTGCGCCGTCGGGGCGGCGGAGAACCCGATGCTGGCCCGGATGGCGGCCCGCCGGGCCGCGCCCGGGACGACCTTCGTGGTGCCCGGGGGCGGGGCGGCGGAGTTCCTCGCGGACCGGCCGGCCTCGGCGCTGGACGGCGTCGGCGCGGCTACGGCCCGCACCCTGTGCTCCTACGGGCTCGACTCCGTCGGCCGGATCGCGGCGGCCCCGCTCGGCACCCTCCAGCGGATCACCGGCGTACGGACCGGGCGCGAACTGTGGGAGCGGGCACACGGCATCGACCGCACGGCGGTCCTGCCGGGCGCCGCGGCCCGGTCGATCGCCGCCGAACGGACCTTCCCCCGCGACGAGCTGGACCGGGAACGGCAGCGCCGCGCGCTCATGTCGCTCACCGAGGAGCTGGGGGCCAGGATGCGCGGGGACGGGCAGGTCTGCCGCGGCCTCGCGGTCAGCGTGCGCTACGCCGACCGGACCGGATACTCGACGCTCACCCGCAGCCGTACGCTCCGGGAACCCACCGCCCACTCCGCGGCGCTCACCGCGCTCGCGTACCGGATCCATGACTCGTTCGCCCTGCAGCGGGCCCGGGTGCGGGGGATCGCGCTGCGCGCGGAGGGGCTGATGGAGAGTGAGCGGGCCGCGCACCAGCTGTCGTTCGACCCGGTGGACGAGCGGGCGCGCCGGATCGAGGCGGTGGCGGACCGGCTGCGGGACAGGTTCGGCCCGCGGGCCGTGATGCCGGGGCGGCTCGCGGCCTGATCGCCCCTTCGGGTTCGCCCGATCGACGGATCATCACTTTTTACCGACGCGTAACTTCCCAGGCCACCTTACTCGCGCGTAATTTGGCCCGGGAACACGGATGAATCAGCAGTCAGAACTGTGGTCCGGGCCGCAGGGTGTACAGACATCGCAACTCCCTTGAGCCGCAAGGAGACCACACGATGCTGCCCTGGACACGTGCGTCGCGCGCCCCACGCGCGCGCAGAACCCTCGCCGCACTGCTCCTCGCCGTCGCCGCAGCCGCCACCCCCACGGCCGCTGCCGCTGCAGCCACCCCCACTGCCGCAACAGCCACCTCCCGTGGCTGGAACGACTACTCCTGCAAGCCCTCCGCAGCCCATCCCCGCCCCGTCGTCCTGGTCCACGGAACCTTCGGGAACTCGATCGACAACTGGCTGGTCCTCGCGCCCTACCTGGTCGACCGGGGCTACTGCGTCTACTCGCTCGACTACGGGCAACTGCCCGGTGTGCCGCTCTTCAACGGACTCGGCCCGGTCGACAAGTCCGCCGGACAGCTCTCCTCGTTCGTCGACAAGGTGCTCGCCGCCACCGGAGCGGCCGAGGCCGACCTCGTGGGCCACTCCCAGGGCGGCATGATGCCGAACTACTACCTGAAGTTCCTCGGCGGGGCCGCCAAGGTGAACGCCATGATCGGGCTCGCGCCCGACAACCACGGCACCACCCTGCTCGGCCTGACGAAGCTGCTGCCGTACTTCCCGGGGGCCGAGGACCTGCTGAACGCCAACACCCCGGGTCTCGCCGACCAGGTGGCGGGCTCTCCGTTCATCACCAAGCTCAACTCGCTCCCCGACACCGTGCCCGGAGTGCACTACACCGTCATCGCGACCAGGTACGACGAGGTCGTGACCCCGTACCGCACACAGTTCCTGGACGGGCCGGACGTACGCAACGTCCTGCTCCAGGACCTGTGCCCGGTCGACTTCTCCGAGCACGTGGCGATCGGCACCGTCGACCGGGTCGCCTACCACGAGGTGGCGAACGCCCTGGACCCGGCGCACGCCACTCCCACCACCTGCGCCTCGGCCGTCGGATAGCACGGACGCGCGGGAAGCCGCGGTACGAGGGGTCCGGGCGTGCGGGGCCGACGGATCCTTCGTACCGCTGCCGGCGGCGGCTGGCACGATCTACCCATGACGACGATCGACTGGGACTCCGCCGCCGACTCCTTCGACGAGGAACCCGACCACGGGCTGCTCGACCCGGTGGTCCGGCACGCCTGGGCGCAGCGGCTGGAGAGCTGGCTGCCCGGCGGGCGTTCCGAGGTGCTCGACCTGGGGTGCGGCACCGGGAGCCTGGCCCTCCTCGTCGCCGGGCAGGGCCACCGGGTCACCGCCGTCGACCGCTCCCCGCGCATGGTGGAGCGGGCCCGGGCCAAGCTCGCCGGGACGGGCACCGCGGTCCTGCTCGGGGACGCGGCCCGACCGCCGGTCGGCAATCAGCAGTTCGACGTGGTCATGGCCAGACATGTGGTGTGGCTGCTGCCCGACCCGGCGGCGGCCCTGCGCCACTGGTTCACCCTGCTGCGGCCCGGCGGCCGGCTGATCCTGGTCGAGGGCGTCCGGGGCGGCGTCGGCCCCGGTGCCGGGCAACTGACCGGTCTGCTCTCGGAACTCACCGAGCGCATCCACCACGAGCGGCTCTCCGACGACCCGGACCTGTGGGGCAAGCGGGTCGACGACGAGCGCTACGCCCTGGTGGCCCGCGCCGAGCCGCCGCACCGGCACACCGAGGTCGTCGATGTCCATCTGATTCTGCGCCGGGGCCCCGAGGTCCTGCTCGCCCGCCGGGCCGGCACGGGTTACGCGGACGGGCTGTTCAACGCCCCGTCCGGACACGTCGAGGACGGCGAGGACGTCCGCGAGGCGATGATCCGTGAGGCGGCCGAGGAGATCGGCGTCGAACTGGGGCCGGACGAGCTGCGGGTCGCCCTGGTCATGCAGCACCGCGGCCCCGGCGGCAGCCCCAGGACCGGCTGGTTCTTCGAGGCGGAGTACGACCCGGAACGTCCGCCGTACAACCGTGAACCGGACAAGTGCTCCGAGCTGGCCTGGTTCCCGCTGGACGCACTCCCGGACGATGCCGTCGCCTACTGCCGGGCGGGGATCGAGGGCTACCGGGCGGGGGAGCACTTCCTGGTCCACTGGCACGAGGACGGCGACACCGTGGCGTACGAGCCGGACGGCGTCCGCCGCGCCGTTCCACTGCCCGCCGCCCGCTCCGGCACCGGCGAGGTGCACCACATCGAGCTGTGGGTGCCCGATCTGGCGGTGGCCGAGCGAGGCTGGGGCTGGCTCCTCGGCGAGCTGGGCCATGTCCCGTACCAGCGCTGGGAACACGGGCGGAGCTGGCGGCGCGGCGACGGCTATGTCGTGGTCGAGCAGTCGCCCGATCTGGCCCCGGGCCCGCACGACCGGCACCGCCCCGGGCTCAACCACCTCGCGTTCCACGTCCGTGACCGGGCCACCCTCGACGCACTGGTGGCGAGGGCCCCGGAGCACGGCTGGCGGCCGCTCTTCGCGGACCGCTACCCGCACGCGGGCGGCGAAGGGCACATCGCCGCCTACCTGGAGGACGCCGCAGGGTACGAGGTGGAGCTGGTCGCCGGATTCCATCAGCCCCGCCCGGCCCCTCAGGAACCGGCGCCGTACACCGATGTGTGGGCGCAGCGCCGGGACTAGGGCCTCTCCGTCCGGGGCCTCTCGTCCGGATCAGGCCGGGCTCGCGGGGGTCTGCGGCAGGGGCGGGCCGGGGTCGCGGAAGTTCAGTACGAAGCGGGCGCGTTCTCCCTGGATGCGCCGGCGGACATAGAGCACCGGCTCGCCGTCGGGGGTGCAGCTGACGCCCTCGCGGACCAGCAGGGGGCTCCCGGCCGGTACGCCCAGGATGTCGGCGTCGCCGATGTCGGCCCCGATGGCGCTGAAGGCGCGCCAGTCGTACTCCAGGGTGATGCCCGCGCTGTCGGCCAGGGTGCGGACCAGGTTCTCCACCGGTCCGGGGGCCGTGAGTTCCCGGGGCAGCAGGGCGGACGGCATCCAGTAGGTGCTGATGCCCCAGGACTCCGGGCCGATGGAGAACACGCTCTCCACCCGGGACAGGACGGCGAGGGGCCGGCCCAGATGGCGGGCCGCCTCCTCGTCGGTGGTGGCGGTGCCCGCGGGGAGGGCGGCGGTGATCGTCTCTTGCACGTCCATGCCCTGTCCGGCGGTGGAGTCGGGCAGCGAGGTGTGCGTACTGCCCATGTCGAACCGCTGGCTGCGGGGGTCGACCGCGATCGAGACCCGGGCGACGGGCGGGCGCACGAAGGTGCCGACGCCCCGGCGGATCTCGATGGCGGCGGCCCGCTCCAGCTCCGCGACGGCCTCACGGACGGTCAGCCGGTTGACGCCGAACTCGGCGCACATCTCGGGCTCGCTCGGCAGCCGGGAGCCGGCCGGGAACTCTCCGGCGTCGATGCGTTCCTGGATGAGGCGGGCCAACTGCAGATAGCGCGGACTGGTCCTTCGGTGGTTCGGCACCCCTGGATAGTACGAAGCTCCGTGAGCCGTCCGGGACGGGGATCCGGCGCCGCCGAGCGTCGCGACCCGGTCATTTCACCGATGTTCATGTGCCGGTCACCCGTAGGGCCGGATAGTCGCACCCAGGACATCTAGACATCTAGATGTCTCCCCGTGGAGCCCTTTTCCGGGCGCCGACGGCGGTGACGGCCAGACCACCGACCGCCCCCGCACCCCCCGTGAGGTCCCCGTGCCCCTGCTGAACTTCCGTGACCCCGCCCTGACGGCCGATTCCCACCGTAACCGGATATGCCCCGGGATCCTCTTCCGCTCCGCACAGCCGTTCCCCGCCGCGGATCAGGACACCGTCCGCGAACTGCTGGCACGGGACATCCGCACGATCGTGGACCTGCGCGGCGGCGCCGAACGCTCGGCCGCGGACTGGGCGGCGGCCGAGGAAGCCGGCATCCGGGTCCGGTGGGCCCCGCTGGACGCCACCGCCGAAATGGCGACGATCGACCCCCGCTCGCTGCGCACCGCCGACGACCTCGGCCGCTTCTACCTCACCCTGGCCGAGAGCACGCCCGGGGCGATCGCGGACGCGGTCACGGCAGTCACGGCCCCCGGCGCGGCCCTGGTGCACTGCGCCGCCGGCAAGGACCGCACCGGGTTGGTCGTCGCCCTGCTGCTCGACCTGGCCGGCGTCCCGGCGGACGGGATCGCCGACGACTACGCCCGCACGGCCGAGGCCCTGCCCCGGATCTTCTCCGCGCTGGCCGGCGCCGCGGGCCTCGGCGCGCTCAACACCAAGGACCCGGCCGCGAACACCGGGAGCGCGACGGCCCACGGCGGCCAGGAGATTCCGCCCGCGCTGCTGGAGGCCCCCGCCGGGGCGATCCGCGCCTTCATGGACGGCATCCGCACCCGCCACGGCGGCACCGAGAAGTTCCTGCACGGCTGCGGCGTCGACCCGGCCGCGATCGCCTCGTTCCGGACCAAGGCCGCCCAGGCCCGGGAGTCCGTCCCCGCCGCCCCTTCCGGGCTCTGACACCCCGCCACCGAGCAACAGCCCCCAGGGACACACACCATGACCGAAACCAGGCCGAAGGCCCTCGTGACGGAAGCGCCCGCGGCGGACATCCGGCCCACCGCACCGCGCCGCCTCCTCGTGGCGCTGATCGTCACCGAGCTGATGATCACCTTCGCGCTCGCGACGCCCATCGTGGCCACCCTCGGACTCAAGGTCCAGGAGATCGCACCCGACCGCAAGGAACAGGTGCTCGCCACCGTCATGGCGGTGGGCTCCATCGCCGCCCTGCTGCTCAACCCCGTCTTCGGACACCTCTCGGACCGCACCACGGGCCGCTTCGGCCGGCGCAGGCCGTGGATCGCCGGTGGTCTCGTGGTGGGACTGCCCGCCGGAGCGGTGATGGCCACCGCCCACTCGACCACCCAGCTCGTCCTCGGCTGGCTCCTCGCCCAGGCCGCCTACAACGCCGCGCTCGCCGCACTCTCCGCCGTGATCGCGGACCGGGTGCCGCCGGCGCAACAGGCCACCATGTCCGGGCTGTTCGGCGCCGCCGGATTCGCCGGCATCGTCCCCGGACTCGTCCTGGTCGGAACGATTCCCGGCAACACCACCGCCCTGTTCCTGATCCCGGCGGCGATCGGCGCCCTCGGTGCCGTACTCGCCTGGCTCCTGCTGCGCGAGCCCGCCGTCCCCGGCGGCGGCGCGGGTCGAACCGGGAAGGCGGTGAACCTGCGCAGCGTCCTCGGCAGCCTGCTGTTCGACCCGCGCACCTCTCCGGCCTTCACCGTGGTGTGGTGCCAGCGTTTTCTGCTCCAGTTCGCCAACGCCCTGATCGGCGCCTACGGGCTGTACTTCCTGATGGCCCGGCTGGACATGTCGGTCTCCGAGGCCGCCGCGCTGGTCTCCGCCACCGGCCTGGTCTCGCTGGCCGGGAACGTGCTCGCCGCCGCCGTCTTCGGCCGGGTCGCCTCGCGCACGGGTGCCTACCGGGCGCTCGTCGTCGGCTCCGGGACGCTGATGACCACGGCCATGGTGATCAAGATGTTCTCCGCGTCCGTGTGGCCGGTCTATCTCGCCACCGCGGTGGCCGCCGTCGGACTGGGCGCCTTCTACGCCGTCGACCTCGCCCTGGTCCTGCGGGTGATGCCGGACGGCGGCGACTCGGCCCGCTACCTGGGGGTGTTCAACATCGCCAAGGCGCTGCCCCAGACCCTCGCCCCGGTGCTCGCACCCGTGCTTCTCGCCCTCGGCAGCGACCCGGTCGGGGCGTCGGCGGAGAAGAACTACTTCGCGCTCTTCCTCGGCGGCGCCGTCGCCGCACTGCTCGCCACCGCCCTGACCCCGCTGATCCGGCACCCGAGGCTCGTCCGTGACTGACCACCGCCGCCCGACAGGAGACCGCTCCGTGCCCGAACTCGTACGCCATCACGACGGAACACTCTTCCGCGACCTCAACCACAACGGCACCATGGAGCCGTACGAGGACCCGAGGCTCCCGGTGGAGGACCGGGTCACCGATCTGCTGGCCCGGATGACCCTGGAGGAGAAGGCCGGCCTCCTGTGCCACGGGCGGATGCTCGCCGGCGACCGGGGACCGTACCGCTCCGGCGCGGAGCTGATCGGTGAGCGGCACATCAACCACTTCGCGATGATGCAGGTGCCCTCCCCGGGGGAGATGGCCCGCTGGAACAACCACGTCCAGGACCTCGCCGCGGCCACCCGCCTCGGGATACCGGTCACGCTCTCCTCCGACCCCCGGCACGGTGTCGTGTCCAACCCCGCCACCGCCCACACCGGCGGCGGGTTCAGTCCGGGCCCCGAGCCGATCGGGCTCGCCGCGACCGACGACCCCGACCTGGTCGAGGAGTTCGCCCGCGCCGTCGCCGGCGAACTGCGGGCCGTCGGGATCCGGCTGGCCCTGCACCCGATGGCGGATCTGGCCACCGAACCGCGCTGGGCCCGGATCAGCGGCACCTTCGGCGAGGACGCGGACCGCGCCGGACGGATGCTGGCCGCCTATGTCCGGGGCATGCAGGGTGACTCCCTCGCAACCGGCGTCGCCTGCATGACCAAGCACTTCCCCGGGCACGGCCCCCAGGCGGACGGGGAGGACTCGCACTTCGCCCGCGGCAAGTGGCAGGCGTTTTCCGGCAACAACCTCGAACAGCACCTGAAGCCCTTCGAGGCGGCCCTCGGAGCCGGCACCGCACAGATGATGACCTGCTACTCGATCCCCGGCGGCAGCGGACTGCCGGAGGTCGGCGCGAGCTTCAGCCGGGAGGCGATCACCGGGCTGCTGCGCGAACGCCTCGGCTTCGACGGCGTGGTGTGCAGCGACTTCAACGTGCTCACCGGCCTGGACATCCCGGGACTGGGGGAACTGCCCCCGCGCAACTGGGGCGTGGAACACCTCTCCCTCACCGAACAGCTGCTGAAGCTGCTGGACGCCGGGGTCGACCAGCTCGGCGGCGAGACCAGGGCCGCCCTGCTGACCGATGCCGTCCGGGACGGATCGGTGGCCGAGGACCGCATCGACACCTCCGCCCGCCGCATCCTGCGGGACAAGTTCCGGCTCGGCCTCTTCGAGGACCCCTATGTGGACCCCGAGGCCGCCGAGGCGCTCGTCGGCAGCCCGGCGACCCGCGAGCTGGGCCGGCGGGCGCAGCGCCGCTCGCTGGTCCGGCTCACCCCCCGCCGGGGCGCGCTGAACCGGATTCCGGCGTCGCCCGCCGTGTACGTGGAGAACGTGGACCCGGCCGTGGCGGCCCGCTACGGCCGGGTCGTCGAACGCCCCGAGGAGGCCGACCTCGCCGTCGTACGGCTCCAGGCCCCCTACGAGCAGCGGGAGTCACCGCTGGAGCGGCACTTCCACTCCGGCTCCCTGGAATTCCCGCCAGAGGAGATCCGGCGGCTGGAGGCACTGTGCGCCACGGTGCCCACCGCCGTCGACGTCTTCCTCGACCGCCCCGCCGTCCTCACCGGGCTCTCGGCCGCCGCCGCCCTGCTGACCGGGAGCTTCGGGGCGTACGACGATCTGGTGCTGGACGTCGTGTTCGGGCGCCGCGACGCGGAGGGGGTGCTGCCCTTCGACCTGCCGTCCTCGATGGCGGAGGTCGAGGCCTCGTTCGGGGACGTCCCGTTCAGCATGCCGAACCCCCTGTTCCGCTGCGGCCGTCGGGCCGGCGGCTGACCGAGGCGGGGGACCCGCTTCCGGGCGGACCGTGCGGCGGTCCGCCCGGAAGCCGGAACGCGTTCCGCCGTCCGCCGGTCAGGCCAGCAGCGCCGCCAGCCCCTCGGTGCGGGCCAGGTGCTCCAGCTCGTCCAGAGCCCGCAGCGCCGCCCCGGCCGCCGCCGGATCGCGTCCGGCAAGACCGCTCTCCTCGAACTCGTCCTCGTCCAGCCGCAGTACGGACGAGCCGTCCGCCGACACCCACAGATCCAGGTCCAGGTCCTCCACCAGCAGCTCCCCGTCCCGCAGCACCGCGGGGCGGGTGATGTCGCAGTACCAGCCCTTGAGCCCGCCCGCGCCGGTACGGACCTCCTTCACGGCGAACCAGCGGTCGCGCCAGTAGTGCTCGGTGAACACATCACCCGGCTCGAACCGCACGAAGCCGAAGTCACGGACGCCCGGCGCCGCCCACGGCGCGCGCACCGTCACCCGGACCCCGTCGTCGCGCACCACATCCGCCGGATACCGGATCTTGGTCCGCCCGGCCTTCACCAGGGCGACCACCACGGCGGCCTCAGCCGAGCTTGCGGACATGGCGCACGTTCGTGGCACAGATTTCGTAGCCGAACCATCGGTTGACGGCCAGCATCGGTCCGTTGTCCGCGTCGTTGGCGGTGTACGCGTCCGTGTAACCGGCCGCGCGTGCCCGGTGCAGCGAGTCGTTCTTGGCGAGCTTGGCCAGGCCCCGGCCGCGGTACGCCCTGCGGGTCCCGGTCATCCCCGACCAGTAGCGGGTCAGACCGTCGGTCTCCGCCGCGCTGAACGCCGCCACTTCGCCGTCCACCACCACGACCGAGGTGAGCTCGCGGTCGAGCCCGGGAGCACGCCAGGTGTGATTCAGCCAGTCCTCGTAGTCGTCCAGCAGGGCCGGGGTGTCGCTCGGTTCGTCGGCCGTGGTCTCGGCGTCCGCCTCGAAGAGCGGGCGGGGGTCGTCCGCGAAGTCCGCGGCGGTACGCAGCTCCACGCCCGGCGGCAGCTCCTGACGGGGCGGCAGCGCCCCCTCCGTCAGCCCGAGCCGGGAGAAGTACGCCGGCCGGCTCGGCGCATAGCCGCGCTTCTCGGCGAAGGCCCGGTTCGACGGGGTGTCGAGCACCCAGGTGTAGACCGTGCTCGCGCCCTCCCGCGCCAGGTGCTCCTCGGCCGTGCGCACCAGCAGCGCACCCGCGCCGAGCCCGATGCGGTCCGGATGCGTGTACGTGTTGCAGAACCCCTGGCCGGGTTCGGGGCTGTCGTGGGCGAGGCCGACCTGCGCGGTCCCGACGAGCTCCCCTTCCACCTCGGCGACCAGCAGCCGGTAGCGCTTGTCGGGGTGGGCGGAGGCCAGCCGGAAGATGACGGACTCGGGTGTCGTCACCACGAAGGGCAGGGCGGCCCGCCAGACCCGTACCCAGCCTTCCGCGTCGGCCGGGAGGAAGTCACGAACAATGACAGTCATGGGCCGGACGTTACGCGGGGGCCGCCACCGGCCGCCCCCGAATTTCCGGCGCCGCGGCGGACGTGGGGGAGAATCGGGGCGTGACCCTGAAGATCGTTCTTGATCCGGACGCCGGTACCGCCCCGTACGAGCAACTGCGCACGCAGATCTCCGAACTGGCCCGCTCCGGCGCGCTGCCGGTCGGTTTCAGACTTCCGACGGTACGCGGCTTCGCCGAGGAGCTGGGCCTTGCCGCCAACACCGTCGCGAAGGCGTACCGCGCGCTGGAGGCCGACGGGGTGATCGAGACCCGCGGCCGCAACGGCACGTTCGTCGCCGCCGCCGGTGACGCGGCGGACCGTCATGCGGCCGCCGCGGCACAGGAGTACGCGGACCAGGCGCGGCGGCTGGGCCTGTCCCGGGACGAGGCACTGTCCCTGGTGCGCGACGCGGTGCGCGCGGCGTACGGGACGGGCTGAGCCGGGACGGGGCGGCGGGCCGGCCGGCTCAGAGGTACAGGCCCGCGTCCGCCCCGGACTCCTGCTTCGGCACCGAGGCGGGACCGCTGCCGCGCCGCAGCGCGTACAGCTCGGCGAGCGTCGCGCCCTCGCGGCCGAGCCCTTTCTCCGTGCCCAGCCAGGTCACCGCCTCGTTGCGGGTCAGTGATCCCACCTCGATCCTGGCGAGGCAGCGGCCGGGCCTGACCACGGCCGGATGGAGCCGCTCCAGATCCTCGTTGGTGGTGACGCCCACCAGCACGTTGCGGCCCTGGCCGAGCAGCCCGTCGGTGAGGTTCAGCAGCCGGGACAGCGCCTGGCCCGCGGTGTGCTTGGCCTCGCCGCGGATCAGCTCGTCGCAGTCCTCCAGCAGCAGCAGCCGCCACCGGCCCTTGGCCGTGCCCTCGTCCTCGCCGATCGCGATGTCCATCAGATAGCCGACGTCGTTGAAGAGCCGCTCGGGGTCGAGCACGCAGTCGACCTGGCACCAGTCCCGCCACGAGCGCGCCAGCGTGCGCAGCGCGGATGTCTTGCCGGTGCCCGGCGGGCCGTGCAGCAGGAGCAGCCGGCCCGCGATGTCGTCGGGCGTCACCTTCATCAGCCGGTCCATGGCATCGGCCACCGGCGCCGTGTAGTTGCCCCGGACCTCGTCCCAGGTGCCGGCGGCGATCTGCCGGGTGGTGCGGTGCGGGCCGCGGTGCGGGGAGACGTACCAGAAGCCCATCGTCACGTTCTCGGGCTGGGGTTCCGGCTCGTCCAGGGCGCCGTCCGTCGCCCGTTCGAGGATCTGCCGGGCCAGCTCCGGGCTGGTCGCGGTGATCGTGACGTCGGCGCCGCGGCTCCACCGTGAGACGAGCAGCGTCCAGCCGTCGCCCTCGGCGAGCGTGGCGCTGCGGTTGTCGTCGCGGGCGACGCGCAGCACCTTGGCGGCCGGCGGCAGCAACGTCGCCCCGGCCTTGACGCGTTCCAGCGAGGAGCTGTGCGAGTACGGCTGCTCGCCCGTCGCGAAACGGCCGAGGAACAGCGCGTCGACCACGTCGGACGGGGAATCGCTGTCGTCGACGGTGAGCCGGATCGGCAGAGCGGACTCAGGGGTGGCGGACATGGCGCCCATGATCCGGCACGGGGATACCCGGCGCACCCGGGTTTCGCTGTCTTCCTCCCCTTTCCGGCGGCGGCACCGGACATGACGGGCGCTCAAGGGGCGCGTGGGGGAGCTCGACCCTGGAGAAGAAAGTTGGCATGCGCACTTCCGGTGAGGGTGCCGGTACTGCTACCACGGTCTCGGCGGACCGGGCGGAGATCCCGCGGTCGGCCCCAGGGAGGTTCCATGAAACTGTCCAGACTCGCGACGCTCTCGTCCTCGCTCCTGCTCGGTGCCGTACTCGCCCTGACCGGTGCGGCCACCGCCGGCGCCGCCACATCCGTCGACTACGTCGCCCTCGGCGACTCGTACTCCTCGGGTGTCGGATCCGGCAGTTACGACAGTGCCAGCGGCGACTGCAAGCGCAGCACCAAGGCGTATCCCGCCCTCTGGGCCGCCGCCAACTCGCCCGCCTCGTTCTCCTTCGCCGCCTGTTCGGGAGCCCGTACGGGCGATGTGAAGGCCAATCAGCTCGGCCCGCTGAACTCCTCGACCGACCTGGTCTCGATCTCCATCGGCGGCAATGACGCGGGCTTCGCCGATGTCATGACGACCTGTGTCCTCCAGTCGGAGGCCACCTGCCTCAACCGCATCGCCACGGCCCGCAGCTATGTCGAGTCCACCCTGCCCGGCAACCTCGACTCGGTGTACACGGCGATCCACACCAAGGCGCCGTCAGCCCGTGTCGTCGTGCTCGGCTACCCGCGCTTCTACAAGATCGGCGGCAGCTGCGCAGTCGGCCTGAGCGACAAGGTGCGCACCGCGATCAACGGTGCGGCCGACTTCCTCAACTCGACGACCGCCAAGCGCGCGGCCGACCACGGCTTCGCCTTCGCCGATGTCGCGGGGAAGTTCACCGGCCACGAGATCTGCTCCGGCAGCGCTTGGCTGCACAGCGTCAATTGGCTCAACATCGGTGAGTCCTACCACCCCACCGCCGCCGGACAGTCGGGCGGATACCTGCCCGCCCTCGACTCGGCTGCCTGATACCACCAGCGCCTGGCCCGCGGTCCCTGGGCGGGGCCGCGGGCGGAGTGCCTTCGTCCGTTTCCGTTCTGTCCAACTCGCCCTGAAATCGGGCGGATTCGCGAGTGAGGTGTCAACCTCCGTATGTGTGTGCGTAATCCTGCTACCGGGATACACGAGTGTCGTCGCGGGGCGATAGGGTTAACCTGCCCGGGCCGGGTGCCCTCGTACGGGTGGGGAGTGACATGGAACAGATAGCGATGCGGAGCAGGCCGCGTGTGCCTGCCATCACATGCGGGAGCGGTGCGACGAGTTCGCGCCTCGACCGCCATCTCGCGGTGCTCGGCGGACCTGCCGTGCCGCAGCGGGAGGCTGCGGAGGCGACCCTGCTGATGCGCGAGCTCACCTCGCGCGATGCCGCCCACCGTCGTCGGAGCAAGAGCGCGCGGGTCTCGCTCTTCGCGCCGCTGCGACGGCTGAGGCGTTCGCTCTTCGGCAGCCGCCGCTGACCCGACGGCCCGTCACGAACGCTCGACCGGTCCACCGCCCGGGCTCCCCGGCCAGGGTCCGTCGCCCGGCCCCCCGCTCGGGGCCGCGGTGACCGCACTGTCCCGGCGCCGCGCTGCTGTCCGCCCTCCCGTCATCCCCAGGGCCCACAGCAGCGCTTCGGTGTGTTCGCGGGGCATCGGAGGGTGACGGCCCGGGCTTTCGGAAATACTTCGGTGTCAAAGCACTTCTAGACTGTATGTATGTCCGGAAAGCGAGCCGCGCGACTGAGCCCCGACGAACGACGGGCCCAGCTGGTCGCCATCGGCCTGGACATGCTCACCGACCGCTCGCTGGACGAACTCTCCACGGACGACGTGGCGCGGCGGGCCGGGATCTCACGCGGGCTGCTCTTCCACTATTTCGACTCCAAGCGCGACTTCTACCGCGCCGTGGTGCAGCAGGAGTGCGACGACTTCGTCGCAGCCACGGAACCGGACCCCTCGCTGAGGCCCGTTCCCTGGCTGCGATCGTTCATCGCCGGTTTCGTGCGGTACGTGCTGGAGCACCGCAGGGTCTATCTCGCCCTGGTCCGCGGTGCAGCGGGCAGTCACCCCGCGGTGGAGGACATCGTCGACGCGACCAGGGCCACCCTCGCCCGGCGGGTGGCGGAGGGGCAGCGCCGGCTCGGGATGCCGGACTCGCCGCGGCTGGCCGTCGCCGCCCGCGCCTGGACGGCGTTCGCGGAGGAGGCGGTGACCAGCTGGCCGCGCGGTGGACCTGACGTACCGGGCGAGCTGGGGGCCTTCCTGGAGTCGAGCTTCATCAGCCTGCTCGGCGCCCTGGACCGGCCCTGCGCGCTGCCCCGGTGAACGGACCGGCGACGCTCACTCGCCGCCGCGCGCGTAACGGCGTACGGACAGCGGGACGAACACCGCGAGGAGCACCACCGACCAGGCGAGCGTCCCGGCCACCGGGTGGGTGACCGGCCAGGCGGCGTCGGCGGCCGGGGACGCGTTGCCGAACAGGTCGCGGACGGCCGCGGCCACGGCGCTGATCGGGTTCCACTCCGCGACCGTGCGCAGCCAGTGCGGCAGATTGCCGGTCGGGATGTACGCGCTCGACAGCAGCGGCAGCACGAAGGTGGTGCTGCCCAGCTGTCCCGCCGCCTCCTCGTTGCGGATCAGCAGGCCCAGCCAGCAGCCCACCCAGGACGTGGCGAAGCGGAACAGCAGCAACAGCCCGAAGGCGCCCAGGGCGGCGAGCGGGCCGCCCTCGATCCGCCAGCCGACCGCGAGCCCGACCAGCACCAGCGGGACCATGCCGACGGCCGTGGTCAGCAGATCGGCGGCGGTCTGGCCGAACGGCACGGCGGGCCGGCTCATCGGCAGCGCGCGGAAGCGGTCCATCACCCCGCGATGGCAGTCCTGCGCGGACTGGAACATCCCGGTCATGATGCCGCCCGCCGCCGTCGCGGCCAGCAGGCCCGGCACCAGGAACGCCCGGTACTCCTGACCGGGCACGGCCAGCGCGCTGCCGAAGACGTACCCGAAGAACAGCAGCATGGTGATCGGCATGGTCTGGGTCAGGATCACCACGCCCGGGGCCGCCTTGATCCGCTGCAGATGGCGGCCCAGCATGGCCAGGCCGTCGGCGACGGGGGTGCCGGCCGCGGACGTGGCGGGCCGCTCGTGGACCAGTGTCGTGCTGCTCATGCTGCCGTCTCCTTCACGGGCGGGGAGGTGCGACCGTCGCCGCGGTCGGTCAGACGGAGGAAGACCTCGTCGAGCGTGGGCGGGCGCAGGCTCGCGTCGACCAGCGGCACGCCCGCGGTGTCGAGTTCGCGGACGATGCGCGGGAGGGTGAGCGTGGCGTCGGTCGCGACGACACCCACGGTGCGGCGTTCGTGGTCGAGCACCGGTTCGGCGCCGGTGAGCTGGTCGAGCACGCCGGCCGCCGGGACCAGCGCCGACTCGTGGGCGACCACCACCTCGGCGTAGTTGCCGATGCGGGACTTCAGCTCGGCGGGGGTGCCGCGGTGTGCGGCCCGGCCCCGGTCGATCAGCACGATGTCGTCGGCCAGCTGATCGGCCTCCTCCAGGTACTGCGTGGTGAGCAGCACGGTGGTGCCCCGGCCGGCCAGCTCCCGTACCGCCGCCCAGATCTGGTTGCGGCTGTGCGGGTCGAGGCCGGTGGTCGGCTCGTCCAGGAAGAGCACCCGCGGGCGGGTCAGCAGGCTGGCGGCGAGGTCGAGGCGGCGGCGCATGCCGCCCGAGTAGGTGCGGGCCGGGCGGTCGGCCGCCTCGGCCAGCTCGAAGCGCTCCAGGAGTTCGTCGGCGCGGGTGCGCGCCGCGTCGCCGCGGAACCGTTGCAGCCTGGCGAAGAGCCGCAGGTTCTGCCGGCCGGACAGCTCGCCGTCGACCGAGGCGTCCTGCCCGGTGACCCCGATGGCGGCGCGCACCGCGCCGGCCTCGCGCACCACGTCGTGGCCGGCCACCCGGGCGCTGCCGCCGTCCGGCGCGGTCAACGTGGTGAGCACCCGGACGGCGGTGGTCTTGCCCGCGCCGTTCGGCCCCAGCACTCCGCAGACGGCGCCCTCGGCGACCGCGAGATCGAGCCCCCGCAGCGCGTGGACATCGCCGTATCGCTTCTCCAGACCTTCACTAAGTACAGCGTACGTAGTCGTCATGTGGCTACCGTACCGCACTACGTACGGTGTACGTAACTACGATGGTGGGCGAGGTGATGACCGATGGTGGGGCGACCCGCTGTACCCGAAGTGATCTGGGCACGCCCCGAGCGTGCGGGCCGGGGCCCCAGGCCCGCGTTCAGCCGGGCGGACATCGCGGCGGCCGCCGTCCGTATCGCCGATGCGGAGGGCTTCGACGCGGTGTCGATGCGCAAGGTCGCGGCGGAGCTCGGCTGCGGCACGATGTCGCTCTACAACTACGTGCCGCGCAAGGAGGACCTGTACGAGCTGATGCTCGACGCGGTCAGCGGCGACTACGAGTTCCCGGAGCCGTCCGGCGACTGGCGCGCCGACCTCGTCGCGCTCGCCCACCAGGCCCGCGCGATGATGCACCGCCACACCTGGGTGCCCCGGCTGATGTCACCCGTGTACGGCTTCAGTCCGAACGCCCTGCGATACCTGGAGTACACGCTCAGCTGCCTGGACGGGGTGGATGCGCGGTTCGGCGAGAAGATGGAGCTGATCGCCATGGTCAACGGCGTGGTCACCACCTATGTGGCCAACGAGATCGCCACGGCTGAGCGCAGCCGGTCGCTGCCCTGGTCCGAGGAGCAGGAGCACGCGGCCCGCACCGGCTATCTGATCAGCCAGATCGCGACCGGGAAGTATCCCCGGATGGCGGCGGGGTTCGCCGAGGACCCCGGGCCGATCGATCTGGACGGGGTCTTCGACCGGGCGCTCCACCGGGTGCTGGACTCCTTCGACCGGTAGCCCTGCCCGGCTCACAGCAGTGCGAACTGCCCGTCCGGGCCCTCCTCCTGATGACCGAGCACCGAGGCGGGCCGCCGGGCGGCGGCCGCGACGGGCAGCACGCCCGCCGCCCGGAGCTCGGCGGCCGTGATCCCCGGCCCGTCGGCCAGGCCCTCCTGGCGGGGGCGGAGTCCGTCGAGCAGGGCGAGCAGGGTGATCAGCTCCAGCAGCTGGGAGGTCCACTCCTGGGGCCAGGCGTGCGGCCGGACCGCCTCCAGGCCGTCCACGTCACGCGCACCGGCTGCCGACCGCCGCCCGAACCAGAGCTCCAGCATCCGGACCCCGCCCACCCGGAACTCCCAGGCCCCGGGCGGTACGGGCGAGACGCGGCCCGTCCCCACCGTGAGCGTCTCGCTGTCCGCGTCGTACGCCAGCCCGGCCGGTACGGGCGGAACCGTGGCCCGCACATAGGGCCGCCGCCCGCCCGGCAGCCGCGGGCGCTCCGCCCCGCGGGCCCCTCGCAGATGCAGCCGCAGCAGCTCCTGCCCCAGCTCCACCCCGGCCGTCCAGCGCGCGGTGTCGGCGGGCAGCGGCACCACACATCCGGCGGGGGAGTGACGGGCCGCCGCGAGCACCCAGGCCAGCACGGCATGGGCGGTCACCGAGTCCCCGTGGCGGGCGCGCAGCACGTTCAGCAGCCCCGGGGCCAGATTGGGCTCGTGACCCTCGGGACGCCGGAACAGCGGCCGGATCCGGCCGGGCCGGCCCGCGGGGGAGTGGCCGTCCGGCAGCAGCGCCGTCACGGACAGGGCGGGGCCGGTGTCCTGGGGCACGTACCCGTGCTCCACGGCGAAGAGCTGGTGCCCGTCGGCGACCCGCCACAGCTCGGGGCGGGCGGCGTCGATCAGCCGGTGGTCGGGGAGCAGCCACTGCTCGTCGAACGGGCCGTGCGCGATCCGTACCGGCTCCGGGCACGGCCCCTCCTCGCGGGCGAACCGGCCGGTGCCGGTGGCCTGTCCGGGCAGCGCCGCCACCGGGGTACGCGGGGTACGGGAGCGGGTCGCCCGGAACAGCCGCTCGCGTTCGTCGGCCGGAGCCCGCACCAGCCGGTCCCAGCGCGTCCGGAGGGAGGCGGCGTCGGGGGCGATCACCCAGGGGCGGCCGGTGCGCAGCGGCCGTACGGACCAGGGCATCAGGTCGTCGAGGAGCGGGGCGTCCATGTCCCGGGCATCACCGGAGCCGCCCGCCGCCCGTGCCGCCACCGTGTCGTCCTCCCCGTCGCCACGTCCGCCCGCCTTCCCGGGCATCGTAGCCGCGCCCCTGCGGCACGGGGCAGTGCGTCAGTGCGCCTCCACGGTGACCGAGAAGGAGAACCGGTCGCCCCGGTAGCGGATCCGCGCCACGTCGACCACCCGGCCGCTCTCGTCGTACGTCACGCCCGTGTAGAACAGGATCGGGCTCAGCAGCGGGACCTGGAGGAGTTCGGCGGTGGCCGGGTCGGCGAGGCGCGCCTCGACCGTGTCGGTGATGCGCGAGATCCGGACGCCGACCCGGTCGCGCAGCACCTTGGTCATCGGCCAGCGTTCGAGATCGGCGACGTCCAGACGGGCCGCGATGTCGGGACGCACCACGTTCTCCGCCCAGTTGGTGGGCTCGTCGCTGTCGCCGTCGCGGCGCAGCCGGCGGTAGCTGACCAGCTCCGCGCAGTCGGGGAAGTACTCGGTGAGCTCGCCCGGCACGGCGACCGGGCCGTGGCCGAGCACCGCGGTCCGCTCGCCCGACTGCTGGGCCACGATCGCGTCGATCGAACCCAGCAGCCGGACCGGCGACACCCGGCGGGCGCGCGGCTCGATGAACGTGCCGCGCCGCCGGTGCCTGCTGATCAGCCCTTCGGCCTCCAGCTCCTTGAGCGCCTGGCGCATCGTCAGGACACTGACGCCGTAGTGCGCGGCGAGCTGCTCCTCGGTCGGCAGCCGTGCCGAGGCGTCCCTGGCGCGGCCCAGTATCGAGGCGCGCAACGACTGCGAGACCTGGTACCACAGCGGCAGCTTGCGGTTCAGGACCAGTGAGTCGGGGGCGAAGGCCGGCCCCGGGGGGTTCTTGGGCGTCTGAGGCACCTGGGGGCCTTTCGTTCGGACCGGGCCGGGTCGGGGACGGTCGTGCCGGTCGCCTACGGCCGGAAGTTGCGGCTCAGACCCTGCCACACGTCGTCGTAGCCGTGCTGGAGATGGCCGGCGCCGGCCGCCTGCTCCGTCGCCGTCACCGGCCAGCGGGTCTCGAACATGAAGGCGAGGCCGTCGTCGATCTTCTGCGGCTTCAGCTCCGCCTCGCTGGCCCGGTCGAAGGTCTCCCGGTCCGGGCCGTGCGCCGACATCATGTTGTGGAGCGAGCCGCCGCCCGGGACGAAGCCGCCCTTGCCGGCCGTCTTCGCGTCGTACGCGCCCTCGATCAGGCCCATGTACTCGCTCATCACATTGCGGTGGAAGTACGGCGGCCGGAAGGTGTCCTCGCCGACCAGCCAGCGCGGCGCGAAGACGACGAAGTCGACCCCGGCCAGACCGGGGGTGTCGGACGGCGACGTCAGCACCGTGAAGATCGACGGGTCGGGGTGGTCGTAGCTGATCGAGCCGATGACATTGAAGCGGTGCAGGTCGTAGACGTACGGGGTGTGGTTGCCGTGCCAGGCGACCACGTCGAGCGGGGAATGGTCGTACGTCGCCGACCAGAGGTTCCCGCAGAACTTGTTGATCACCTCCACCGGGCGGTCGTCGTCCTCGTACGCGGCGACGGGGGCGAGGAAGTCCCGGGCGTTCGCCAGGCCGTTGGCGCCGATCGGGCCGAGGTCGGGGAGGGTGAACGGCTGGCCGTAGTTCTCGCAGACGTAGCCGCGGGCGGTCGCGTCCAGCAGCTCCACGCGGAAGCGGACGCCGCGCGGGATCAGGGCGACATGGCCCGGTTCGGCGCGCAGCAGGCCCAGTTCGGTACGGAGCAGCAGGCCGCCGCGCTCCGGGACGATCAGCAGCTCGCCGTCCGAGTCGCTGAACACCCGGTCCGTCATGGACGAGTCGGCGTGGTAGAGATGCACGGCCATGCCGGTGCGCTGCGTCGCGTCGCCGTTGCCGCCGAGGGTCCACAGGCCGGCCAGGAAATCCGTCCCGGCCGCGGGCTCGGGAAGCGGATCCCAGCGCAGCCGGTTGGGGTCGGGTACGGAATCGGCGAACGGGGCGGTCCGGATCGCCCCGTTGCCGATGCGGACGAACGGCGGATGCGCGGCCGACGGACGGATCCGGTAGAGCCAGGAACGGCGGTTGTGGGCGCGCGGTTCGGTGAACGCGGAGCCGCTCAGCTGCTCCGCGTAGAGCCCCAGCGGTGCCCGCTGGGGGGAGTTGCGGCCGTGCGGCAGTGCGCCCGCCACCGCCTCCGAGCTGTGCTGATTGCCGAAACCGGCGGAATGCTCCAGCGCTTCCGCCGTCTTCCTCGCCTGCTCGATGCCGCCCATGTGCGCTCCCGGTGCCGATGGAATCCTATGGGTAACCGTAGGAATCGAATCGAGGCGAGTCAACGGCATCTGTGACGCACCCGGGTGCCCGGCGGTTCAAATGCGTGGTGCGCAGGGGGGTTCCAAAAGTTGAACAATGCTCTACTCTCCCGCACATGTCGTGGACACGAAGACTTCTGGTGATCCTGGCGGCGCTGGCCGCCGCCCTCCTCGCGGCGCCTGCCGCCCAGGCGCACGAGGAACGTCCGGTCACCCTGCCCGACGGGACCGGCAGTGTCCCCGTGTACCGCACGGGCGAGCCCGATCTGCTGGTCTGCAAGAGCGACCGGGCGGACTTCGAGCGCCGTGTGTCCGGCTTCCCGGAGGCGCTGCGGACCCGGAACCTGAAGCTCTTCGAACGGTGCCGGAAGTCCGGCTACCGGCACCTGCAGCAGGCCGTCGACGCGGTGGACCGGCCCGGCATGAACATCGCCGTCCTGCCCGGCCTGTACGAGGAGGAGCCCTCGCTGCCGAAGCCGACGGGGGAGTGCACCCGGCTGAAGGCGCCCAACTCCCAGCTCGGCTACCAGATCCTGTCGTACGCCCAGCAGGCGCGGTGCCCGCACAACCAGAACCTGGTGGCGATCCTCGGCAAGAAGAACCTCCAGATCGAGGGCACCGGCGCCGAGCGCACGGACGTGGTCATCGACGCCAAGTACCAGAAGCTCAACGCGATCCGCGCGGACGGCTCCGACGGGATCTACTTCCGCAACTTCACCGCCCAGCGCACCACCTTCAACTCCCTGTACGTCCTGGCCCAGGACGGCTTCGTCATCGACTCCGTCCTCACCCGCTGGAACGACGAGTACGGCTTCCTGACCTTCGCCAGTGACCACGGGCTCTACAAGAACTGCGAGTCGTACGGAAACGGCGACTCGGGCATCTACCCCGGCAGCGCGTCGAACATCAACGACGACTACGGCTACGACGTGCCGCGCTACTCCATCGAGATCACCGGCTGCCGCAGCCACCACAACATGGTCGGCTACTCCGGCACCGCGGGCGACTCCGTCTACGTCCACGACAACGAGTTCGACCACAACATGGGCGGCGCCTCGATGGACAGCGCCTTCCCCGGCCACCCCGGACTGCCGCAGAACCACGCCCGCTTCGAACGCAACCTGATCCACGACAACAACGCCGACTACTACCCCTACGTCGCCGACGGCACCTGCGCCAAGCCGCCTGTGGACCGCGGCTACGAGGACGGCGTCGTCTGCCCGCAGATCTCCATGCCGCCCGGCTCCGGCATCATCACCGCGGGCGGCAACTGGAACCTGTACGAGAACAACTGGATCTACGGTCAGCAGCGTGCCGCCTTCGTCCTGACCGCCGTTCCCGCCTTCATCCGCGGCGAGGAAGCGCTGTCCAAGCAGACCGACACCTCGCACCACAACCGGTACGCCGGCAACCACCTCGGCAAGGACAAGGCGGGCAACTCCCGGCCCAACCGTACCGATGTGTGGTGGGACGGCCAGGGCGAGGGCAACTGCTGGCAGTCGGACGCCGGTCCGTCCTCCCCGCGCGCCCTGCCCGCCTGCGGTGCCGGGCGCGGCTCGGTGACCGGGAGCACCGACCGGCTCGTCGGCGAACCGGTCAAACTCGCTCAACTGCTGGTCTGCGCCGACTACAACGTGCAGGCGCGCCGGCTGCCGGCCGGCTGCGACTGGTACGGGGCGCGGGGCATCCAGCGCATCGAGGTGCAGGTGGCGCTGACGGTCGCGGTGGTGCTCACGCTGGTCGGCGGGGTGCTGTGGTGGCGCAGGCTGCGCGGCAGCCGGCTCGCCACGGTGGTCACCGGGCTCGGCGTGATCGGCCTCGGGCTCGATGTGGCCGGATCGACGATGGGGCTGGCCGCCTCCTACGTGCCCGCGCTGGCGCTGCTGCTGACCGGGGTGTGGTGGACCGGGATCGGTCTGGTGCTCCGGAGGGAGCGGCCCTGGCTTGGCTGGACCACGGTGGTGCTGGGCGGGCTCACGCTGCTGGACGCCATGGACAAGGCCGTGTTCATGATCCCGTGGATCCCGCTCAGCCCGGCCTGGGTACGTGGACTGCTCGGCGTGGTCTGGGTGGTGTGGGCCGTGATCGCCGCCGCCCGGCACGGCGAGCCCGACGCCTCGGACGCGCCCGATGCCCCGGACTCCTCGCAGGCTTCCGCTTCCGCCCCCGCCGCCGCCTCTGCCCCTGCACCCGCCCCGGAAGGAGACGCGTCGTGAAGCGTTCCCACAGGCCCCTGCCCGCCCGACCGCGCCGGACCGCCCGGCCCGCCGTGGCCGCGGTCACCGCGCTCACCGCGGCCGCCCTCGTGTTCGGTGCGAGCGCCTGCGGCGGGCGGGCCACCACCCACCACAAGCCCGGCACCAGCCATGAGCAGGCCGGCGGCAGCGTCGGCCGGCTGCTCACCGCCGACGACGGCTCCGGCAACCGGCTGCGCCAGGTCGACGCCGAGGGTGCCCCCTCGGTGACGGTCGCCGTGCGGCCGGACTCGGAGGACGGCTGGAACGTCCACCTCACCGTACGGAACTTCCGGTTCACCCCGGACAGCGTGGGCGGCGCCGCGCTCCTCGGGCGAGGCCACGCCCGGCTGTTCCTCGACGGCCACCCCCTCGCCCGGGTGTACGGCTCCTGGTACCACCTCCCCGCCTCCCTCGTCCGCGGCGCGGGAAAGGGCGGCACCGAACTCACCGCACGGCTCTACGCCGACGACCACACCGCCTGGGCCGTGAACTCCGCCCCCGTCCAGGCCACCACCTCCCTCTCCGCGGCCACAGCCGACCCCGAGAAGACCGGAGCCGCAACACCCCGGCCCGACAGCACACTTGTCGAGATCGTCGTCTCCCACGGCAAGGTCAGCCCCGACCCGGGCCGCACCGAGATCAAGAAGGGCCGGACCGTCGAACTCCGGGTGCGCAGCGACCGCGCCGACCACCTCCATGTCCACGGCTACGACAAGGAGGCCGCCCTGCCCGCGGGCAGAACCGTCACCCTGACCTTCACCGCCGACCGCAGCGGGCTCTTCGAGGTCGAGACCCACGAGTCCGACCTGCTCCTGACCCAACTCGTCGTGCGGTGAGCGTCCTCGCCCACGGCATCGGCGCCCAGCACGACCTTCCGCTGTCCCCCTTCTACGCCTTCGCCGGTGCCTTCGCCGCGCTCTTCGTCTCCTTCCTCGCGCTCGGCCTGCTCTGGTCCGCCTCCCGGTTCCGCGGCGACCGGGCGGGCCGGCCCGTCCCGTCCGCCCTCCAGCGCCTCGCCGACGCCCGGCCCACCCGTATCGCCCTGCGGGCGCTCGGCCTCGCCGCCGCCCTGTACGTCACACTCCAGCTCCTCCTCGGCCCCGACGACCCGGACCGCAACCCGGCCGCCGGCGCCGTATACGTACTGCTGTGGGTCGGGCTGGTCCCGGCCTCGCTCCTGCTCGGTCCCGTCTGGCGGCCGGTCAACCCGCTGCGCACCGTCCACCTCCTCGTCTGCCGTGCCCTGGGACGCGACCCCGCTGCGGGCCGCCCCCTTCCCGCGGGGCTCGGTCTGTGGCCCGCCGCTGCCGGGCTCCTCGCCTTCACCTGGCTCGAACTCGTCGCCCCCGATCCCGCATCGGCCGACGCCCTCCTGGTCTTCCTCGGCGGCTACGCCGGCGTCCACCTCGCGGGCGCCGCCCGGTACGGCGCCGGATGGTTCGACCGGGGGGACGCCTTCGAGGTCTACTCGGGGCTGCTCGCCCGGCTCTCCCCGCTCGGCCGCCGCCCCGCCGACCGCCGCCTCGTGTTCCGCTCACCGTTCAACGGACTCGACGCCACCCCGCAGGCCCCCGGACTCGTCGCCACCGTCTGCGTCATGCTCGGCTCCACCGCCTACGACGGCTTCTCCGACGCCCCGTCCTGGATCACCACCGTCCAGACCTCGTCCCTGGGCCGCACCACCACCGCCACCCTGGGGCTCCTGGGCGCCGTCGCCCTCGTCGCCGCCCTGTACGCCCTGTGCGCCGGTGCCGTCCGGCTGATCTCCGGCCAACTGCCCCACCCCCTCACCGCCTTCGCCCACTCGCTCGTACCGATCGCCCTCGGCTATCTGATCGCCCACTACTTCACACTCTTCGTCACCGAAGGACCGCGTACGGTCATGGTGGCGCTCGGCGCCGACGATCCGGCCCCGCCCGATCCGCCCCTGGGCCCCGGCGGTGTCGCCACGCTCCAGGTCGCCGCGATCGTCCTCGGCCACGTACTCGGCGTCATCGCCGCCCACGACCGCTCCGTACGCCTCTTCCCGTCCGGCCGCGCCGTCGCGGGACAACTCCCGCTGCTGGTCCTGATGATCACGTACACCATCGGAGGTCTGTCGCTGCTCATCGCATGAGAACCGCGCCGGGAAACCGGGCGGCCACCCACCCGCCGGGCATCCGGAGGACCGGCGGCCACCCGCCCGCCGGGCACGCGGAACCCACCGGCCATCCGCCGCAGAGGAGACCCACGGCATCATGGAGCCCGTGCCCCATGCGAACACGAACCTCCGCCGCGCCCCCGTACAGCAGCGCAGCGCCGAGCGCCTCGCCCGGATACTCGACGCCTGCGCCGAACTCCTCGACGAGACCGGATACGAGCAGCTGTCCACCCGCGCCGTGGCCCTCCGCGCCGGGGTGCCCATCGGCTCCGTGTACCGGTTCTTCTCCAACAAGCGGGCGCTGACCGACGCGCTGGCCCAGCGCAATCTGGACAGCTACGCCGAACGCATCACCGGCCGCCTGGCCGTCATCCCGGCCACGGACTGGCGCAGCGCCATCGATGCCGTGCTGGACGAATACCTGGCGATGAAGCGCTCCGTGGCCGGATTCGCCCTGGTCGACTTCGGCGCGGTGGCCCCCGAGGAGGACCCCGCGAATGCCGCCAACCAGCGGGTCGCCGGCCGGCTCGCCGAACTGCTCGCCGCACATCTGGGCGGCGCCCCCGACGAGGATCTGTCGCGCACCGTCCTGGTCTGCGTCGAGGCCGCCGACGCCCTCCTCCAACTCGCCTTCCGCACCGACCCGTCGGGCGACCGGGCCATCGTCGCCGAGACCCGCATCATGCTGCGGGCCTATCTGGCACGCGTACTGGAGTGACGGCGGGGGCGCCGGCCACCCGTTGCGCGCCATCCGCGATCCCCGCGTTGACCTGGGGTTTTGCTCGTATTGCTCGCATGTCAACGTCTTGTTAACGCTTCGAGTCGCGCCCTAACGTCATCCGCACCGCCGAGTCCGGTGGGAGTTCAAGGGTGAGCGATAGGTGTCCACATGCTGACAATCCTCGGCTTCGCCATGATTGCGACCTTCCTGGTCCTGATCATGCTGAAGAAGATGTCGCCGATCGCGGCGTTGGTCCTGATTCCCGCGCTGTTCTGCGTCGCGGTCGGACAGGGCGCGAAGCTCGGTGACTACGTCATCGACGGCGTCGGCGATCTGGCCCCGACCGCCGCGATGCTGATGTTCGCTATCGTCTACTTCGGCGTGATGATCGACGTCGGTCTCTTCGACCCGATCGTGCGGGGCATCCTGCGCTTCTGCAAGGCCGACCCGATGCGGATCGTCGTCGGTACGGCGGTGCTCGCCGCCATCGTCTCCCTCGACGGCGACGGCTCCACCACCTTCATGATCACCGTCTCGGCGATGTATCCGCTGTACAAGCGCCTCAAGATGAGCCTGGTCGTGATGACCGGCGTCGCCGCCACGGCGAACGGCGTCATGAACACCCTTCCCTGGGGCGGCCCCACCGCCCGCGCCGCCACCGCGCTCAAGCTGGACGCGGGCGACATCTTCGTACCGATGATCCCGGCGCTCGGCATCGGCCTGGTCGCCGTCCTCCTCCTCGCCGTCGTGCTGGGCCGGCGCGAGCGCAAGCGGCTCGGCATGCTCACCCTCGACGAGGCGCTGGCCACCGGCACGGCCGCGGAGCCGGAGACCGTGCTCGTCGGGGCGGGCGGCGGCAGCGACCGCATCCGCAAGAACTCCGGCGGAGCCGGTGCGGGCACGGGCACGGGTGCGGGCGGGGACGCGGCGGAGCACCCGGCCGCGGACGAGGACACGGACGCCGACGAGGACGAGGGCTTCAAGGGCCTGGACCCGGACCGGGCCACCCTGCGCCCCAAGCTCTACTGGTTCAACGCCGGCCTCACCATCGCCCTGCTCACCGCGATGATCATGGAACTGATGCCGATCCCGGTGCTCTTCCTGCTCGGCGCGGCCCTCGCCCTCACCGTCAACTTCCCCCACATGCCCGACCAGCGGGCCCGGATCGCCGCCCACGCCGACAACGTCCTCAACGTCTCCGGCATGGTCTTCGCGGCCGCCGTCTTCACCGGCGTCCTCTCCGGCACGGGCATGGTCGAGCACATGGCCGACTGGCTCGTCGGCGCGATCCCCGACGGCATGGGCCCGCACATGGCGATCGTCACCGGCATCCTCAGCATCCCGCTGACGTACTTCATGTCGAACGACGGCTTCTACTTCGGTGTCGTCCCGGTGCTCGCCGAGGCGGGCGCCGCCCACGGTGTCTCCCCGCTGGAGATCGCCCGCGCCTCCCTGGTCGGCCAGCCCCTGCACATGTCGTCCCCGCTGGTCCCGGCCGTCTACGTACTCGTCGGCATGGCGAAGGTCGAATTCGGTGACCACACCAGGTTCACCGTCAAGTGGGCGGCGCTCACCTCGCTGGTGGTGCTCTGCGCCGGACTCCTGTTCGGCATCATCTGACCGTGCGCACCGCCCAGGAACCCGGCAGGAGCTGGCTGCTGCGCCTCGTCATCGCCTTCGCCTTCGCGCAGGGGGCGGTGTCGATGGCGCGGCCCGCCGTCTCCTACCGGGCTCTTTCGCTCGGGGAATGGGGTCTCCCCTGCTCGAACGCAGTTGAGAGCTTGGGGAAGAGCGCGCCATCGGTGTGATCACCGGGGTGTACGCGCTCCTCCCGCTCTTCGCCGCAGTCCCGCTCGGGCGCCGGACCGACCACGGCCGGTGCGCGCCCCTGCTGCCCTTCGGCGTCGTACTCATCGCGGGCGGCTGCGCCCTGAGCGGCCGGGCCGGATCGCTGACCGCGATGGCGGCCTGGAGCGGGGTGATGGGCCTGGGCCACCTCTGCTTCGTCATCGGCGCCCAGTCGATCGTCGCCCGCCAGTCCGGACCGGCCGAACAGGACCGCAACTTCGGGCACTTCACCATCGGCGCCTCCCTCGGCCAGCTCATCGGCCCGATCGCCGCCGGGTGTCTGATCTCCGAGCGGGACGGCGCCATGGCCCGTACCAGCGCACTCGCCCTGCTCGTCGCGGCGGCCGTCGCCGCCGTCTCCCTCGGCTCGCTCCGGCGCATCGAGCACCGGTCCCCGCCCGCCGCCCACCGGGCGGAGCCGGCCACGAAGGTCCCCGTCGGCCGCATCCTGCGGGCCCGCGGGGTGCCGGCCGGGATCTTCATCAGTCTCGCCGTGCTCTCCGCGACCGACATCATCACCGCGTACCTGCCCGTCGTCGGCGAACACCGGGGCATCGCCCCCGCCACCGTCGGACTGCTGCTCAGCCTGCGCGCCGCCGCCACCATCGCCTGCCGGCTGGTGATGACCCCGATGCTCCGGGTCCTCGGCCGCACCGCGCTGCTCTCCACCACCTGCCTGCTGGCCGGAGTGCTGTGCGCGGGCATCGCCCTGCCCGTCCCCGTGGCGGTGCTGGCCGTGATGCTCGCCGTGCTCGGCTTCTGCCTCGGCGTCGGGCAGCCGCTCTCGATGACCACCGTGGTCCGGGCCGCCCCGCCGGAGGCCCGCTCCACCGCGCTCGCCCTCCGCCTCACCGGGAACCGCCTGGGGCAGGTCGCGGCCCCCGCCTCCGCCGGACTGATCGCCGGGGTGGCGGGCACCGCGGCCCCCTTCGTCATGCTCGGCGCCCTCCTCCTCGCCGCGGCGGGGCTCGGTGTACGGGGCGGGCGGCGGGACCGGCAGGCCGGTGCCGCCCCCGCCGTACCGGCACCACGGCCACGTCGGCGCCCCGCCGACCGGCACCGCACCTGACACCCGCCGGGGCCGGTTCACCGCCGCCGGCACCCGGCCGTTGACCTCAAGTCCACTGGAGGTCGTACGTTCCTCCCATGAGCATGGAAACCACCGCGTGGACACAGCTCCACAACGTCATGAACGCGCAAGCGGACCGACGCCCCTTCGACCGGACCACCCTGCGGCGCATCGCCGCGTTCGCCCGCCCGCACCGGCGCCGGGTCGCCCTGTTCCTGGTCCTCAGCGTGGCGACGGCGCTGCTCGCGGTCGCCACCCCGGTACTCGCCGGCCGCGTCGTCAACGCCATCGTCACCGGCAAGGAGTCGGGCACCGTCACCCGGCTGTCCCTCCTGATCGCCGTGATCGCCGTCGCGGAGGCCGCACTCGGCCTGTTCAGCCGCTGGCTCTCGGCCAATCTCGGCGAGGGCCTGATCCTGGATCTGCGCACCGCCGTCTTCGACCATGTGCAGCGCATGCCGGTCGCGTTCTTCACCCGGACCCGCACCGGCGCGCTCGTCAGCCGCCTCAACAACGACGTCATCGGCGCCCAGCGCGCCTTCAGCAACACCCTGTCCGGCGTGGTCAGCAACGTCGTGACGCTGCTGCTCACGCTCGGCGTGATGCTCTCCATCTCCTGGCAGATCACCGTGCTCGCCCTGGTGCTGCTGCCGGTGTTCGTGCTGCCGGCCCGCCGGATGGGCTCCCGGATGGCGCGGCTCCAGCGGGAGGCCGCGGCCCACAACGCCGCGATGGGCACCCGGATGACCGAGCGCTTCTCCGCCCCCGGCGCCACCCTGATCAAGCTCTTCGGCCGCCCCGCCGACGAGTCCGCCGAATTCGCCGTCCGGGCCGGCCGGGTGCGCGACATCGGCGTACGCACGGCGATGGCCCAGTCCGCGTTCATCACCGCCCTCACCCTGGTGTCCGCGCTGGCGCTCGCCCTGGTCTACGGGCTCGGCGGCTTCTACGCACTGCGCGGGCAGCTCGACGCGGGCGCGGTGGTGGCCCTGGCCCTCCTGCTGACCCGGCTGTACGCACCGCTCACCGCACTCGCCGGGGCGCGCGTCGAGGTGATGAGCGCGCTCGTCAGCTTCGAGCGGGTCTTCGAGGTGCTCGACCTCAAGCCCCTCATCGACCAGAAGCCGGACGCACGGGCGGTCCCGGACGGCCCGGTGTCCGTCGAGTTCGACCGGGTGCGGTTCGGCTACCCCTCCGCCGACAAGGTCTCGCTCGCCTCCCTGGAGGACGTCGCGAGCCTCGACACCCGGGGCGGCGACGAGGTGCTGCGAGGCATCTCCTTCCGCGCCGAACCCGGCCAGACCGTCGCCCTCGTCGGCTCCTCCGGCGCCGGCAAGTCGACCATCGCCCAACTGCTGCCCCGGCTGTACGACACCGACGAGGGTTCGGTGCGCATCGGCGGCGTCGACGTACGCGACCTGACCTCCGACACCCTGCGCGACACCCTCGGCATGGTCACCCAGGACGGCCACCTCTTCCACGAGTCGGTACGCGCCAACCTGCTGCTCGCCCGCCCCGGCGCCGCCGAGGAGGACCTCTGGGACGCGCTGCGCCGCTCCCGCCTGGACGGACTCGTCGCCTCGCTGCCCGACGGGCTCGACACCGTCGTCGGCGAACGCGGCTACCGGCTCTCC
>NZ_ML123046.1:122452-142468 GCF_003846175.1 Streptomyces sp. ADI95-17
GGCCGGGTGCGGGTCGCCCTCGCCGCCGCCGGCGTCTGCCACTCCGACCTCTCGCTGTCCAACGGCACCATGCGGGTGCCCGTCCCCGCCGTCCTCGGCCATGAGGGCGCGGGCACCGTCACCGCGGTCGGCGAGGGCGTCACCCAGGTGGCACCCGGCGACGGGGTCGTCCTCAACTGGGCGCCTTCCTGCGGAAGTTGTCACGCCTGCACGCTGGGCGAGGTCTGGCTCTGCGCGAACGCCCTGAACGGTGCGGGCGCCGTGCACGCCCGGCGTACGGACGACGGCAGCGAACTGCACCCCGGTCTCAACGTCGCCGCGTTCGCCGAGGAGACGGTGGTCGCCGCCGACTGCGTACTGCCCGTTCCGGACGGCATCCCGCTCACCGACGCGGCCCTCCTGGGCTGCGCAGTCCTCACCGGCTACGGCGCCGTGCACCACTCGGCGCAGCTGCGCGAGGGCGAGACGGTCGCGGTGTTCGGCGCCGGGGGAGTGGGGCTGGCCGCGCTCCAGGCCGCCCGCATCGCGGGCGCCTCGCGCATCGTCGCGGTCGACGTGTCCCCGCAGAAGGAGGAGCTGGCCCGCCGGGCCGGTGCCACCGACTACGTGGTCGCCTCGGAGAACACCGCCCGCGAGATCCGGGCCCTCACCGGCAAACAGGGGGTGGACGCCGCCATCGAGTGCGTGGGCCGCGCCGCCACCATCCGTACCGCCTGGGAGTCGACCCGCCGCGGCGGCCGGACCACGGTCGTCGGCATCGGCGGCAAGGACCAGCAGGTCACCTTCAACGCCCTGGAACTCTTCCACTGGGGGCGCACCCTCTCCGGCTGCGTCTACGGCAACTCCGACCCGGCGCGGGACCTGCCGGTCCTGGCCGGCCACATCAGGGAGGGCCGGCTGGACCTGGGCGCCCTGGTGACGGAACGCATCACCCTGGACGGCATCCCGGCGGCGTTCGACAACATGATCGCGGGCAAGGGGGGACGGGCCCTGGTGGTGTTCTGACGGCCCGTCCCGTGATCCCTCGCCGGGCTCAGTCCGTGGGCCCGGCGAGGGCCTTGTCCGTGGTGAGCAGCCGGGCGTCCATCTCGCCCTGCTCGAAGAGCCGGGAGGCCGGACCCACGATCAGCGGGTCCGGCTCGTGGGCCACCGCCGTGTCCTTGTCCGGGTAGTCGAAGCGGTGCAGCACATGCCGGATCGCCTCCAGCCTGGCCCGCTTCTTGTCGTTGCTCTTCACCACGGTCCAGGGCGCGTCCGCCGTGTCCGTGTGGAACAGCATCAGCTCCTTGGCCTCCGTGTACGCGTCCCACTTGTCCAGTGAGGCGAGGTCGACCGGGCTGAGCTTCCACTGCCGCACCGGATCGATCTGGCGGATCATGAACCGGTTGCGCTGCTCGTTGCGGGAGACGGAGAACCAGAACTTCACGAGATGGATGCCGTCCCGGGCGAGCATCCGCTCGAAGCCCGGTGCCTGGTGCATGAATTCGAGGTACTCGCGGGTGGTGCAGAACCCCATCACCCGCTCCACACCGGCCCGGTTGTACCAGGACCGGTCGAAGAGCACGATCTCCCCGGCGGACGGCAGATGCGCCGTGTACCGCTGGAAGTACCACTGGGTGCGCTCGCGTTCGGTGGGCTTCTCCAGCGCCACCACCCGCGCGCCACGGGGGTTGAGGTGCTCGGTGAACCGTTTGATCGTGCCGCCCTTGCCGGCCGCGTCCCGCCCCTCGAAGAGGATGACGAGGCGTTCGTCGCGCTCCTTCACCCAGTGCTGGAGCTTGAGCAGTTCGATCTGCAGGGCGCGCTTGGACTTCTCGTACGCCTTGCGGCCGAGCTTGTGGTCGTACGGGTAGTCCTCCCGCCAGGCGTCCCGCGCCCGGCCCTCGGGCGTCACCAGGACCGGATCGTCGTCGCCGCTGTCGGCCACCCGGAAGCCTTCGAGCCCGGGGCCGCCGTACCGGGCCGCCTCGGTGAGCGCGGCCGGCCCGGATTCCCGGTCCCAGGCCGGCTTCTCCCTCGGGCTCTTCTTCGCCGTCCGCTCAGCGCCGCTCGGTTTCCGGGTGTTCCGCGTCATGTCGGCGTCCCTCCACCGGCCGTGCCGGATTCTTCCGCGTCAGGCCAGTGTGCGGACGCATCCGGGAGACCGCCACCCCGGCCAGGCAGAGCAGCCCGCCGCCGACGGTGAGCGGCGCGGGCACCTCGTCCAGCACCAGCCAGGACATCAGCACCACCAGCGCCGGTACCGCGTACGTGGTGGCGCCCATCCGCCCCGCGGTGGTCCGGGCCAACGCGTAGGCCCAGGTGGTGAAGGCCAGCGCGGTCGGGAAGAGGCCCAGATAGACCATGTTCAGGGTGGCGGACAGCGGTGCGTCGGCGGCGTCGGAGATCAGCGCTCCGGAGAACGGCAGACAGGCGACGGTGCCGACCAGGCAGCCGAAGGTGGTGATCTGCAGCGCGGAGCCGTGCCGCAGCGCGGGCTTCTGGCGTACCACCCCGGTCGCGTACGCGACGGCGGCCAGCAGGCACAGCAGCACGCCGAGCACCGAGGCACCGCCCTCCCCGGACATCGAGAGCCCCACCACCGCGGCGCCCGCGAACGACACGGCCATGCCCGCCAGCAGCCTGCCGGGCAGCCCCTCGCCCAGCATCCGGGCACCGAGCAGCGCGATCAGCAGCGGGCCGATGTTCACCACCATCGCGGCGGTGCCCGCGTCGACCTGCTGCTCACCCCAGTTGAGCACCACCATGTAGAGCCCGAACCAGAGGAGCCCGGACCAGATGATCCCCGGCCGGGCGGCCCGCGGAGGCAGCCCCTCGCGCCGCACCAGCAGCAGCGCGCCGAGCGCCAGCGAGCCGGCGAGCAGCCGGCCGAGGGCGAGCGCACCGGGCGAGTAGGCCTCGCCGGCGCTGCGGATGGAGACGAAGGCGGAGGCCCACAGCAGCACGGTGGTGCAGGCCGCGGCGGTGGCCCGCCAGTCGCGGTGCGCGGCGGGGGAGGAGGTCGGGGGCGTAGTCATGGCTCCGACGGTAGGGCCGCGACCGTTCGGCCCCTACCGAATTGTCTCCGGCTCGATGCCGAGGCGCTCGTACAGCGCCCGCTCCCCGGCCGGGGTGGCCTTCACCGCCCGTCCGGACCCGATCCGTACGCACCACCCGGCGTCCAGCGCATGGCGGCACAGCGCGGCACCCGCCACCCCGGCCAGGTGCGGCCTGCGCTCCGTCCAGTCCAGGCAGCTCCGTACGAGGGGACGCCGCGAGCCCGTCTCCAGGCCGATGCCCAGTTCGTCGAACCAGCGCAGGCCCTCGCCGGTGAGCGCGAAGCCGGTGTCCCGCTCCAGCAGCCCCCGTACGGCCATGGCGTCGGCGATCGCGATGCCGATCCGCCCCGCGAGATGGTCGTAGCAGGTGCGGCCGCGGGCCATCGCGCTGCCCGCGCTCACCGCGCCCAGGGTGCGCGGACGCTCGGGCGGGGAGCCGGGGACGACGTGGGCCGCCAGGTCCTCGACGAGGTGCGCGATCCGTTCGTCGGCCAGCCGCAGATAGCGGTGGCGGCCCTGCCGCTCCTCGGCCAGCAGACCGCCCGCGACGAGCTTGCCGAGGTGTTCGCTGGCGGTCGACGGTGCCACGGAGGCGTACCGGGCCAGTTCGCCGGCGGTCCAGGCGCGGCCGTCGAGCAGGGCCAGGCAGAAGGCGGCGCGGGTCTCGTCGGCGAGGAGCGCGGCCAGGGCGGCGAGCCGGGGCGCGGCCGGGTCGGGGTGTGCCATGCGTGCCATGGGAACCAGGATGCGTCAGGAACGCTTCGGCGCCGGCCGAACCGTCCCGGCCGGTGCCAGCAGCTCGTACTGGGCCGAGAGGCCGTCGACCAGGGCCCGCAGCCCGGTCTCGAAGGCCCCCTCGTCGATCTTCCGGCCCCGCTCGGCCAGCAGATGGGCCTGACCGAGGTGCGGGTAGTCGGCGGGGTCGTACGCCGTCTCGTCGTCGACGAAGCCGCGGGCGAAGGAACCCAGTGCCGAACCGGTGATGAAGTAGCGCATCAGCGCCCCGATGTACGTGGCCTGGGCGGGCGGCCAGCCGGCCCTGACCATCGCGCCGAACACCGCGTCGGCGACCCGGAGACCGGCCGGCCGGCGCCCCGGGCCCTGGGCCAGCACCGGAACGATGTGCGGGTGCTCGGTGAGCGCCGCACGATAGGAGACGGCCCAGTCGTGCAGGGCGGCGCGCCAGTCGCGGGTGTCCGACTCGTCGAACATCGACAGATCGACCTGCGCGGACACGGCGTCCGCGACCGCGTCCAGGATCTCGTCCTTGTTGCGGAAGTGGTTGTAGAGCGAGGGTCCGCTGACCCCGAGTTCGGCCGCGAGCCGGCGGGTGGAGACGGCGTCGAGCCCCTCGGAGTCCACGAGCGCGCTCGCCGTCACGATGATGCGGTCTCTGCTGAGGAGGGGCTTGCGCGGTCGGGCCATGCGGCACATAGTAGGGCCTGCAAGCACAAAACTAGCAGTGCTAATTAAAGTGTGGGAGTCGAAGGATGAACCTGGAGCTCAGCGAGGAGCAGGAAGCCGTCCGGCGGCTCGCCAAGGACTTCGTCGCCCGTGAGATCGCCCCGCATGTCGTGGCGTGGGACCGGGCCGAGAACGTCGACAGGTCGATCGTGAAGAAGCTGGGCTCGGTGGGCTTCCTCGGGCTGACCGTTCCCGAGGAGTACGGCGGCTCCGGCGGCGACCACCTGACCTACTGCCTGGTCACCGAGGAGCTCGGCCGCGGTGACTCCTCGGTCCGCGGCATCGTCTCCGTCTCCCTCGGCCTGGTCGCCAAGACCATCGCCGCCCGGGGCGACGAGGAGCAGAAGCGGCACTGGCTGCCGAGGCTCACCGCGGGCGAGGCGATCGGCTGCTTCGGCCTCACCGAGCCGGGCACCGGCTCGGACGCCGGGAATCTGACGACGAGGGCCGTCCGGGACGGCGACGACTACGTCATCAACGGCAGCAAGATGTTTATCACCAACGGCACCTGGGCCGATGTGGTGCTGCTCTTCGCCCGCACCAACGACACCCCCGGCCACCGGGGCATATCCGCCTTCCTGGTCCCCACCGACACCCCTGGTCTCGGCCGCCGCACCATCCACGGCAAGCTCGGCCTGCGCGGCCAGGCCACCGCCGAGGTGGTCCTGGAGGACGTGAGGGTGCCCGCATCGGCGCTCATGGGCCCGGAGGGCAAGGGCTTCTCCATCGCCATGTCCGCTCTCGCCAAGGGGCGGATGTCGGTCGCGGCCGGCTGCGTCGGCATCGCCCAGGCCGCCCTGGACGCCGCCGTGGGCTACGCGGCCGAGCGCGAACAGTTCGGCAAGTCCATCGCGAGCTACCAGCTCGTCCAGGAACTCATCAGCGACATCGCCGTGGACGTGGACGCCGCCCGGCTGCTGACCTGGCGGGTGGCCGACCTCGTCGACCGTGGCGAGGACTTCGCCACCGCCGCCTCCAAGGCGAAGCTCTTCGCGTCCGAGGCCGCCGTCCGCGCCGCCAACAACGCGCTCCAGGTCTTCGGCGGCTACGGCTACATCGACGAATACCCGGTCGGCAAGCTGCTGCGCGACGCCCGGGTGATGACCCTGTACGAGGGCACCAGCCAGATCCAGAAGCTGATCATCGGCCGCGCGCTCACCGGGGTCTCCGCCTTCTGAACCGGCGCCGTCGTTCGAACGGGCGTCTGAGTACCGGGCTGAGTAGCAGAGCGGATGTGGCGCACGCCACGTCGGCCGATGCTGGGCGCCATGAGTGAGACAGCACAGGTCAAGCAGCAGGGCACCGCCGCCTTCTACGGCCAGGCCGTCGCCTCCTTCGGGGTGGCGATGGGCGCGGTGGCTCTCGGTATCTACTTCCTCGACGCCGACGCCTGGGTCCGCGGATTCCTCGCGATCGGTGTCCTCTACCTCGTCACGTCCTGCTTCACCCTGGCCAAGGTCATCCGCGACCGCCAGGAGGCGGGGCGGATCGTCAGCCGGGTCGACCAGGCCCGGCTGGAGAAGATCCTCGCCGAGCACGACCCCTTCCAGAAGCTCTGACGATCCCGCCGGACGGACCCTAAGCGCTTGCTCAGGTTCGGGGTATGGTGTTCGTCCTGCTGACGAGAGGGGCGAGTGACGATGAGCACGGCGGAGGAGACCGACGGCGACAGTGCGCCGTGGGCCGAGGTGACGCCCGAGGCGGCCCGGCGGCTGCTCGTCGCCGCCGTCGACGCCTTCGCCGAGCGCGGGTACCACGCCACCACCACCCGCGACATCGCGGGCCGGGCCGGGATGAGTCCCGCCGCGCTCTACATCCACTACAAGACGAAGGAAGAACTGCTCCACCGGATCAGCCGGATCGGCCACGACCGCGCCCTGTTCGTCCTGGAGGCGGCCGCCGACGGCGGGGGCACGGCGGCCGAGCGGCTCGCCGAGGCGGTGCGGTCCTTCGTCCGCTGGCACGCCGAGCGGCACACCACCGCCCGCGTGGTCCAGTACGAACTCGACGCCCTCGGCGAGGAGCACCGCACCGAGATCGTCGAACTGCGGCGCAGGAGCGACGCGGTGGTGCGCCGGATCATCGGTGAAGGCGTGCAGGCGGGGGAGTTCGACGTCCCCGACGTGCCGGGCACCACGCTCGCCGTGCTCTCGCTCTGCATCGACGTGGCGCGCTGGTTCAACGAGCAGGGCAGCCGGACACCGGACGAGGTCGGCGAACTCTACGCCGGCCTCGTGCTGCGCATGGTCGCGGCCGAGCGGTAGTGCGACGGCCCGGCGGCGATCCGCCGCCGGGCCGGATGTGCCGGAACCGGGCGTGCCGGAGCCGGACGCGTCAGAAGTAGTAGCGCGACACCGACTCGGCCACGCACACCGGCTTGTCGCCGCCCTCGCGCTCGACCGTGACGACGGCGGTGACCTGCACCCCGCCGCCGGCCTCCTCGACGCTCTTCAGGACGGCCGACGCACGCAGCCGCGAGCCCACCGGCACGGTCGACGGGAAGCGGACCTTGTTCGTCCCGTAGTTGATGCCCATCTTCATGCCCTCGACCCGCATGATCTGCGGTACGAGCGTCGGCAGCAGCGAGAGCGTGAGATAGCCGTGCGCGATCGTCTTGCCGAACGGTCCGGCGGCGGCCCGCTCCGGGTCCACGTGGATCCACTGGTGGTCACCGGTGGCCTCGGCGAAGAGGTCGATCCGCTTCTGCTCGATCTCCAGCCAGTCGCTGTGTCCCAGCTGCTCGCCCACTCCGTCGCGCAGCTCCTGCGCGGACGTGAAGATCCTCGGCTCTGCCATGTCCCTGGTCCCTGCCTTTCCCGCTCCGGGCCGTCCCTCGTCGCGCTGTCTAAGCGCTTGCTCAGCATGGTTGGCGGGTGCGTTCCTGTCAACGACGGACCCGGCCCTAGGCGGGCCAGTAGGGTTGGAGGGGTGCCCCAGATCCCACAGACGCTCCATGAACTCACGGTCGGACAGCTCTCCGCGCGCAGCGGCGCCGCTGTTTCGGCCCTGCACTTCTACGAGGCCAAGGGCCTGATCAGCAGTCGCCGCACCAGCGGCAACCAGCGTCGCTACACCAGGGACGCGCTGCGCAGGGTGGCGTTCATCCGCGCGGCGCAGCGGGTCGGCATCCCGCTCGCCACCATCCGGGACGCCCTCGCCGAACTCCCCGAGGAGCGGACCCCGAACCGCGACGACTGGGCACGGCTCTCCGCGGCCTGGCGCTCCGAACTGGACGACCGCATCGCGCGGCTGACGCGGCTGCGGGACCACCTCACCGACTGCATCGGCTGCGGCTGCCTGTCGCTGGAGAACTGCGTGCTCTCCAATCCGGACGACGTCTCCGGCCGGCAGATCAGCGGCTCGCGCCTGATGCCGGAGCGCCCGTCGGCCGGGCGTCCGTCGGCCGGGCGTCCGTAACCGGGCGTCCGTAGACCGGGCGTCCGTAGGCCGAGTGCCCGTAGACCATGCGTCTGTGGGCCGAGCGCCCGTGGGCCGGTGTGTGCCGGCCGGTCCCCCGTGGGCCCGTCGGCCTGTCCCGGAGCGGGTCACGCCGCGGAGGCCAGATCCCGTCGTCCCGCGTTGCGGGCCTTGGCCAGTGCCGCCGGGGTGAGTACCGGCTGCGGCACCTCGATCCCGCAGTCCGTGCAGACCGGGCCCGACCACGGCTCGTGGAGCCAGCGGAGGTCGGTGCCCGCGCACACCGGGCAGGCCGTGCCGGGGGCCGACTCCAGCGCCGCGATCAGCCGGCGCAGTACCTCGGCGAGCGGCCGGGAGGGATGCACCGCCGGGTCCTCGCAGCGGGCGACCCCGTTGCCGCCCCAGGTGAGCCGGTGCCAGTCGTCGAACGCGCCGGGCCGGCGCAGCCCGTCGTGCTTCTCCCGCCTGCGGCGCTCGGCGAACCCGGTCTCGTAACCGAGCCAGACCGACCGCGCCGCCTCCAGTTCGTCCAGCGCGCGCATCAGCCGCGCCGGATCGGGGGACCGGTCCTCGGGCCCGATGCCGTGCCGCACGCACAGATGGTCCCAGGTCGCCCGATGTCCGTAAGGGGCGAACCTCTCCAGGCACTTGCGCAGCGAATACCGCCGCAGTGCAAGGTCGCTCCGTGGATCGCGGACCTGTCTCGCAAGACTCCGGAATCCCGCCACCGCACCGTCACCTCCGTCGCTCGTACTTCGGCGTCCAGGGCCTTTCGTCCGGGTCGGGCCGGACGTAAACGAAAGGCCCTGGGAATGGACGTACGACGCTCCGATTCGGATCCATCGGGGAACGACATCGTCCGAAAAGCGGTACCTCCCGGCACCGCGACGCCGCGGACCGCGCGGCATGTGACGATTCAGAAAAAGTGACGGTTGTTCACCTTACCGACGGGTCATACCGCCAGTAACCTCCGGCGCACAGCCTCTCGGAGGAGCGCGCATGCCCCCACGCACCGTCAAGCTCAGAGCCGCCACCGTAGCGGCGGTCCTCGCACTCGGCACCACTCTGCTCGCGGCCTCGCCGCAGGCCGGCGCCGCGGCGGAACCCACACCCGTCACCGACTACTGCCAGGGGCAGTGCGACGACATCCTGCCCCCGGGCGAGAACGGGAACGCCACCCTCGTCGAGATCCTCGGCAACAAGGCGTTCGGTACGCATCCCGCCCACAGCGACGACCAACTCGACCGCTACAACGGCCTGGTGGCCGGACACTCGGGTCTCACCGACCAGAAGCTGACCGACTTCTTCAACGACGCCTCGTTCGGCGTGCCGAAGGACCAGGTCGAGTCCGTCACCTCGCCCCGCGACGACGTCACCATCACCCGTGACAAGGCGTCCGGTGTCCCGCACATCAAGGGCACCACCCGCTACGGCACCGAGTTCGGCGCCGGGTTCGCCGCCGGGCAGGACCGGCTCTGGCTGATGGACCTCTTCCGCCACATCGGACGCGGCGAGCTGACCTCGTTCGCGGGTGGCGCCCTTGCCAACCAGGGCCTGGAGCAGCAGTTCTGGCCGCAGGCCCCGTACACCGAGGAAGACCTCGAAGCCCAGGTCGAGCAGATCAGGACCCGCGAGGGCGCCCGCGGCGAACAGGCCATGGCCGATGCCCAGGCGTATGTCGACGGCATCAACGCCTACCGGGAGAAGTCCAAGAAGGGCCGCTACTTCCCGGGCGAGTACGTCCTCACCGGCAAGATCGACGCCATCACCAACGCCGGCGAGATCCAGCCGTTCAAGCTGACCGACCTGATCTCCATCGCCTCGGTCGTCGGCGGCCAGTTCGGCGGCGGCGGTGGCGGGGAGGTGCAGGCGGCGCTCTCGCTGCTGGCGGCCCAGCAGAAGTACGGCGTCGCCGAAGGCACCAAGGTCTGGGAGTCCTTCCGCCAGCGCGAGGACCCCGAGGCCGTGCTGACGATCCATGACGGCACCTCGTTCCCCTACGCGGGCAAGCCCGACAAGGCGCGCGGCACCGCGCTGCCCGACGCCGGGTCCGTCACCGCTGAGCCCCTGATCCACGACCGGACCGGCTCCGCGGGCACCGACAGGAAGGCACCGGTCAGGGCCCCGGGCGCGCTCAAGAAGGCGCAGGGGATCTACGACGACGGCGTCATACCCGAGGGCTCACTGCCGGGTTCCGGCTCCGGCGCCCAGAAGCGCGGCATGTCCAACGCCCTGCTGGTCTCCGGGAAGCACACCGCGAGCGGAAACCCCGTCGCCGTGTTCGGGCCGCAGACCGGCTACTTCGCCCCGCAGCTGATGATGCTCCAGGAACTCCAGGGGCCGGGCATCAGCGCCCGCGGCGTCTCCTTCGCCGGTGTCGGCATGTACATCCAGATGGGCCGCGGCCAGGACTACGCCTGGAGCGCCACCTCGGCCGGCCAGGACATCACCGACACCTACGCCGTCGACCTGTGCGAGCCCGACGGCTCCACGCCGTCCAAGGACTCCACGCACTACCTCTACCGCGGCAGCTGCACCGCCATGGAGACCCTGGAGCGCACCAACTCCTGGAAGCCGACCGTCGCCGACTCCACGGCGAAGGGCTCCTACCGGATGCAGGTGAGGCGCACGAACTACGGCATCGTCACCCACCGCGCCACCGTGGGCGGCAAGCCCGTCGCGTACACCTCGCTGCGCACCACCTACCGGCACGAGGCCGACTCGATCATCGGCTTCCAGATGCTCAACGACCCGTCGTACGTCAAGGACGCCGCCACCTTCCAGCGGGCGGCGAGCAACATCGACTACGCCTTCAACTGGTTCTACGCCGACTCCCGCACCGCCGCCTACTACAACAGCGGCATGAACCCGGTGCGCGCGCCGGGCGTCGACCCGGCGCTGCCGGTGCGGGCCGAGCGGGCCTACGAGTGGCAGGGGTACGAACCGGCCCTCAACAACGCCGCGTACACCCCGTTCGCCGAGCACCCGCACTCCAGCGGGCAGGACTACTACATCTCCTGGAACAACAGGCAGGCCAAGGGGTACGCCGCCGCGGGCTTCGGTCTCGGCGCGGTGCACCGGGGTGATCTGCTGGACGACCGGGTGGCGAAGCTGGTCGAGGAGGGCGGGGTGACCCGCGCGTCCCTCACCCGGGCCATGGCCGAGGCCGCGGTCACCGATCTGCGCGGCGAGCAGCTGCTGCCCGAACTGCTGAAGGTGATCCGCTCCCGTCCGGTGACCGATCCCGGACTCGACGGTGCCGTACAGCAGTTGGAGTCCTGGCGGGCGGCGGGCTCGGAGCGCAGGGAGAACAGCCCCGGCTCGCACACGTACACCCACGCCGACGCGGTGCGGATCATGGACGCGTGGTGGCCGAAGCTGGTCGAGGCGGAGTTCAGGCCGGGGCTCGGCGAGGGCCTGTACGGAGCGCTGACCGACAGCCTCGCCACCGACGAGTCCCCGGCGGCGAGCCACGGGCCGAGCGGGGCGCACAGCGGATCCGCGTTCCAGTACGGCTGGTGGGGCTTCGTGGACAAGGACCTGCGCCAGGTCCTGGGGCAGCCGGTCAAGGGGCCGCTGGCCAAGTCGTACTGCGGCAGCGGTGATCCGGACAGCTGCCGGGACGCACTGCTCACGTCGCTGAAGCAGGCCGTGGCCCAGCCGGCCACGGAGGTCTATCCCGGGGACGACAACTGCAAGGCGGGCGAGCAGTGGTGCTCCGACTCGATCGTCCACCGGCCGCTCGGCGGGATCGGCCAGAAGGCGATCCACTGGCAGAACCGCCCGACGTACCAGCAGGTGGTGGAGTTCCCGGCGCACCGCTAGGAACCGGTCGGCCGGGCGGGCCCGCACTCGACGGGCCCGCCCGGCCTCACCTCACCGGTACTGGAGGTACCGCTTGCGCACGGCCCGGAACGCGGCGAGGTCCTGCGCCCAGGCGCCGACGACCTCATCCGTGTCCGCGCCCGCGTCGATCATCGTGCGGACCCGGGTGTTGCCGGTGAGCTTGTCGATCCAGTTGTCCGCGCGCCACTCGAACCCGCTCCAGGTCCGCTTCGCCGTCACCAGCAGCGCGATCCCGGTGCGTACCGGGTCGAAGACCTCGCGGTCCTGGACGTGCAGCTGCACCCCGCCGACCGTCTTGCCCTGGAACTTGGAGAACGTCGGCGCGAAGTACGCCTCGCGGAAGGCGACCCCGGGCAGGTCCAGCGCGTTCGCGGCCGCCGCCCAGCGGTGGTCGATGCCCTCGGCGCCGAGCAGTTCGAACGGGCGGGTGGTGCCGCGCCCCTCGGAGAGGTTGGTGCCCTCGAACAGACAGGTCCCCGAGTAGACCAGCGCCGTGTCGGGCGTCGGCATGTTGGGGCTCGGCGGCACCCACGGCAGTCCGGTCGTGTCGAAGAAGTCCGAGCGCTTCCAGCCGGACATCTTCACGATGCGCAGGTCCACCGGCCGTTCGGCCAGGAACCGCGCGTTGAAGAGCAGGGCCAGCTCGGTGACGGTCATGCCGTGCGCCTGCGCGATCTCCCGGCGGCCGACGAAGGTGCCGAACGCCGGGTCGAGCACCGGACCGAGCGCCGCCCGCCCGGTCACCGGGTTCGGCCGGTCCAGGACGACGAACCGCTTCCCCGCGAGAGCGGCCGCCTCCATGCAGTCGTACAGCGTCCAGATGTACGTGTAGAAGCGGGCACCCGCGTCCTGGATGTCGAAGACCACGGTGTCCACGCCGGAGGCGGTGAAGACGTCGGCGAGCGGCTGCCCGCTCTTCAAGTACGTGTCGTAGACCGGGAGTCCGGTCGCCGGGTCGTCGTAGCGCCCCTCCGAACCGCCCGCCTGCGCGGTGCCGCGGAAGCCGTGCTCGGGCCCGAAGACGGCGACCAGGTCCACCCGCTCGTCCGGGTGCATCACATCGACGATGTGGCGGACGTCGGAGGTGATCCCGGTGGGGTTGGTGACGACCCCGATCCTCTCGCCCTTCAGCAGCGCGTAGCCGTCCGCCGCCAGCCGGTCGAAGCCGGTACGGACCCGGCGGTGCCCCTTGCCCGGGGCGGGAGCGGCGGTCGCGGCCCCGGTCCCGGCGGCCGTCGCCGCGAGGGCCCCCACCGCACCGCCGGCGGCCAGCAAACCACGTCTGGACAGGCTCATCGGGCTACCTCCATGATCGCGACGTCTGTCATGGTCACGCACGCTAGCGCGCGTTCGGGCCATACGGAACGAGCCGGACGGGACGGTTGCGACGGGAGTGGCCCCGGGGCGGTGTCCACCCCTTCCGCTCCGGCATACCGACTGGTTAGTCTGCCAGGGCAGTCGGCTGAGAGAGGCGGGACCCGATGAGTGCGGTGCAGGGCGCGGGCGTGGTGGTCACAGGGGCCGGAGGCGGCATCGGAGCCGCGCTGGCCCGCCGGTTCGCCGCGGAGGGCGCGCGGGTCGTGGTCAACGACCTCGACGAGGCGAGGATCAAGGCACTGGCCGAGGAGATCGGCGCCGTCGCCGTCGCCGGGGACGCCTCGCGGATCGTGGACGCCGCCAGGGACGCGCTCGACGGCACCGTCGACATCTACTGCGCCAACGCCGGTCTCGCCTCGCCCGGTGACGTCTTCGCGGACGAGGAGGTCTGGGCCGCGGCCTGGGACGTCAATGTGATGGCCCACGTCCGCGCGGCCAGGGCGCTGCTGCCCGACTGGCTGGAGCGCGGCAGCGGACGCTTCGTCTCGACCGCGTCCGCCGCCGGACTGCTGACGATGATCGGCGCGGCCCCGTACAGCGTCACCAAGCACGGCGTCGTCGCCTTCGCCGAATGGCTCTCGCTCACCTACCGCCACCGCGGCATCAAGGTCCACGCGATCTGCCCGCAGGGTGTGCGTACGGACATGCTCACCGCCGCCGGATCGGCCGGGGAACTGGTCCTCGCCCCCAGCGCCATCGAGCCCGAGGCGGTCGCCGACGCGCTCTTCGACGCCATGGCCGAGGACCGCTTCCTCGTCCTGCCGCACCCCGAGGTCGCCGGGTACTACCGGGCCCGCGGCAAGGACACCGACCAGTGGCTCGGCAGCATGAACCACCTGCAGCGGAAGTGGGAGGAGACCGGCGCATGACCGAGTCCATCTACGCGGCCAAGCCCTGGACCGCCCTGCTCAGCGAGGCCCAGCGGGCCCCCGTCCACCCGGCCGCGAGCCTGGTCCACGCCTTCCGGGACTCCGCCGCCCGCAGCCCCGGGCACCCCGCGCTCGCCTACTTCGACGGACGCCTGAGCTACCGCGAGACCGACGCGCTCTCCGACTCGGTGGCCGGCCATCTCGCCGCCGAGGGGCTGGAGCGCGGCGACCGGGTCGCGATCATGCTGCAGAACACCCCGCAGTTCGTGATCGCGCTGCTCGGCGCCTGGAAGGCCGGCGCCACGGTCGTCCCGCTCAACCCGATGTACAAGTCCGGCGAGGTCGGCCATGTACTGAAGGACGCCGAGGTCACCGCACTGATCTGCGCGGACTCGGCCTGGGAGGCGTATCTGCGGGACACCGCGGCCGCCGCCCCGACGGTACGGACCGTCCTCACCACCAGCGAGCTGGACCTCCAGACGCAGAACGACGCCCGCGTGCTCGGCTTCGAGCGGCTGCCCGTGCCCGGGGACACCGAGGACCTGGTCGCCGTCGCCCGCCGGGGCACCGAGGCCCCCGAGGGGCGCGAACCCGCCGCCGACGACGTGGCGCTGATCAGCTACACCTCCGGGACCAGCGGCACCCCCAAGGGCGCCATGAACTCCCACGGCAACATCATGGTCAACGCCGAGCGCCAGCGGGCCGGGCACCCCGTCGCCGAGGGCTCCTCCTACTTCGCGCTCGCACCGCTCTTCCACATCACCGGCATGGTGTGCCAGCTGGCCGCCTGCCTCACCAACGCGGGCACCCTCGTCCTCGCGTACCGCTTCCACCCGGGCGTCGTCCTCGAAGCCTTCGCCGAGCACCGCCCCGCCTACACCGTGGGCCCGTCCACCGCCTTCATGGCGCTCGCCGCCCACCCGGACGCCACCCCCGGGCACTTCGCCTCCTTCCGGGTGATCTCCTCGGGCGGGGCGCCGCTGCCGCCCGCGCTGGTGGAGAAGTTCCGGGCGGGCTTCGGCCCGTACATCCGCAACGGCTACGGCCTCACCGAGTGCACCGCTCCCTGCGCCTCCGTGCCGCCGGAGCGCGAAGCCCCCGTCGACCCGGTCTCCGGGACGCTGTCGGTCGGTGTCCCCGGCCCCGACACGGTGGTCCGGATCCTCGACGAGAACGGCGCGGAGGTCCCCTTCGGCGAGCAGGGCGAGATCGCGGTCCGCGGCCCGCAGGTCGTCTCCGGCTACTGGCGGCTGCCCGAGGCCACCGCCACCGCCTTCCCGGACGGCGAGCTGCGCACCGGCGACATCGGCTTCATGGACAGCGCGGGCTGGCTCTACGTCGTCGACCGCAAGAAGGACATGATCAACGCCTCCGGCTTCAAGGTCTGGCCGCGCGAGGTGGAGGACGTCCTGTACACCCATCCGGCGGTCCGGGAGGCAGCCGTCGTGGGCGTCCCCGACACCTATCGCGGCGAGACCGTCCGTGCCTACGTCAGCCTGCGGCCCGGCGCCCGCGCCACGCCCGAGGAGCTGAGCGCGTACTGCAAGGAACGGCTCGCCGCGTACAAGTACCCGCGCGAGGTCGAGATCCTGACCGAACTCCCGAAGACGGCGAGTGGGAAGATCCTCAGGCGGGAACTGCGTTCCCCCCGCTAGACCGAATCACGCGCGGTACGGAAGGAAGGTGGCGGCAATGGCCAAGGCGACGGACGGGGAAACGGCTCCCGTCCCTCAGCGGCTGCTGGCCGCCGCCACCCGGCTCTTCGCCGAGCAGGGCTACGACCGCACCTCGGTCCAGGAGATCGTCGAGGCGGCAGGCGTCACCAAGGGGGCGCTCTACCACTACTTCGGCTCCAAGGAGGACCTCCTCCAGGAGGTCTACGCCCGGGTGCTCCGCCTCCAGCAGGAGCGCCTGGACGCCTTCGCCGACGCCGACGCCCCCGTCGAGCAGCGGCTGCGCGACGCCGCGGCGGACGTGGTCGTCACCACCATCGAGAACCTCGACGACGCCTCGATCTTCTTCCGGTCCATGCACCACCTGAGCCCGGAGAAGAACAAGCAGGTCCGGGTGGAGCGGCGCCGCTACCACGAGCGCTTCCGGGCCCTGGTGGAGGAGGGGCAGCACAGCGGAGTGTTCTCCACCGCCACCCCGGCCGACCTGATCGTCGACTACCACTTCGGTTCGGTCCACCACCTGTCCACCTGGTACCGGCCCGACGGCCCGCTCAGCCAGCAGGAGGTCGCCGACCACCTGGCCGACCTGCTGCTGCGCGCGCTGCGTCCCTGAAGCCCGACGGGTCTGTCAGCCGGTCCAGGAGTGCCTCCGCCGCCGGGTTGCGGGGCCGGGGCGCCCGCCCGGCCAGGACCACGGTCCGGCCCGGCTCCGGCTGGCGGATGCTCACGCACGGCAGCCCCGCGTCCTCGCCGATCCGCCGGGGCACGATCGCCACGCCGATGCCGGCCCGTACGAGATCGACGAGCAGCCGGATCTGGGTGACGTCGCAGGTGATCCGGCGCTCCAGCCCGCAGTGCGCGGCCAGTCTCCGCACCGCGGTCTCCAGTCCGGTGCCCGCCCGGAAGTCCACGAACGGCTCGTCGCGCAGGTCCTGGATCAGGGTGCGCCCGGCAGCCGCCAGCCGGTGGCCCGGTGCGGTGATCAGCACCAGGTCCTCGTGCCAGGTCGCGAACCCGGCGATGCCGTCGGGGAGTTCGGCGGCGTCCGGCGCGAGATAGGCGAGATCCAGCTCACCGGCCCGCAGCCCCGCGACCAGCTCCGGCGTCGTCGCCTCGCGCAGCGAGATCTGCACCCCGGGCCACAGCCGGTGGTACGCGGCCAGCTCGGCCGCCAGATCCACGCAGGTCAGGGTCTGTATGGTGCCGATCCTGACCCGGCCGGTCACCAGCCCCGCCACGGCCGCCACCGCGTCCCGGGCCGCCTCGGTCCCGGCGAGCACCGACCGGGCGGCCGGCAGCAGTGCCCGGCCCGCTTCGGTGAGGACCACCCGCCGGCCGGTCCGGTCGAACAGCTCGGCCCCCAGCTCCCGTTCGAGATTGCGCACCGAACTGCTCAGCGCGGACTGCACGATCAGCTCGGCACGGGCGGCGGCGGTGAAACCACCGTGCGTGACGACCGCCATGAAGTGGCGGAGTTGGCGTAGCTCCATCCATCCACGCTATCGATCGCAGCCAGCTGAACCATCTGTTGGACCGATCACGGATGCGGGCCGAAGCTGGAGGTATGACTCACATCCAGCCGTCCGCACACGTCCCCGCGCTCTGGACCGCGGCGTACGGTCCGCACCACTCGCCGGCCGTACGGTTCGCCGCCCGGTGCCTGCTGCGGGTGCGGGCCTTCGTCCGCGAGCTGGCGCTCGCGGACCACGTGGGGTTCGGCGGCTACTGAGAGCGAGGGCGGGGCCAAACCCGTTGGTGGGGCCGGAGCGTGCGCGGTTAGCATCCGACGATGCAGACACCGGCCGACGAACAGTTCCACGACGCCTCGGGCCGGGCCGGAGCAGCCCTGCCCGGCGGGCTCCCGGACGCGCGGGACCGCACACCGGAGACCTTGCGGCAGCTGATCGGGCACGAGGATCCCGGGCAGCGCCATCTGGGGCTGGTCCTGCTCGCCGAGCGCGTCGCGGAGCGCCCCCCGTCCGACGACGTGGAGCCGGCCGAACTCGCCCGGCTGCTGCCCCGATCGCTGACGGGACCGCCGGAGGCGGATCTCCTCCTGGCCGGGCTGTACGAGGAACTCGGCCACCATCTGGGGGGCCGACCCCGGCCGGCTTGGCGCACGGCCGGGCCACTGCCGGTACGGGTACGGATCGCGTGGCTGCGCGCCGATCTGCTCCACGACCCCGCGGTGCTCCGCGACGAGGCCCGGGGGGAACTCCTGTACCAGGCCGTACGGGGCACGAGCATCATCGCTGCGCACCGGCCGGCGCAGCTCGTGGACGAACTGGCGGACAGCGGCGACCCGGTGCTCCAGGCCGAGGCGGTACGGCTGGCCCGGCAGGGGCTGCACGCCGGACTGCTGGCCCCGACGCTGGTCCGGGAGGACCTGATCGGCCTGCTGGGAGCCGACAGCGCCCCCGTGGTCGCCGGCGCGCTGGGCGAACTCGCCGAACCGTGGGCGGCGACGGATCCCCTGCCGCCCGGCCTCCTCGCCCCGTTCCTCGCCGCCGGCCCGGCGCGGGAGCCGGGCGGGGCACGCGAGGAGGGCGCTGTGCGGGATCCGGCCGGGGATCCGGCAGTGGGTCCCGCGCGGGAACGGGCAGAGGGTGCGGCTCGGGAGCCGGGCGGGGCACGCGAGGAGGGCGCTGTGCGGGATCCGGCCGGGGATCCGGCAGTGGGTCCCGCGCGGGAACGGGCAGAGGGTGCGGCGCGGGAGCCGGGCGGGGAAGCCGCGGAGCGGGACGTGGTGCGGGAGTGGCCCGCGGTGGTCGACGCCGCCCTCACGGCCGCCGCACGCCATGGCCACCGGGACCTGCTGCGTCGGGTCGTCGACGACCCCGGACTTCCGCCGGGTCCTCGCCGACGAGGGATGGAACTGCTCGGAGACCTGGCGGACCGCGACGACATCGGCGAGCTCACGGCCGTCGCCGCACGCGATCCCCTGCTGTTCGGCGGTCCGGCCGTGACCTGTCTGCGCGGTCTCCATCGGCGCGGGCACTTCCCGGACGATCCGGACGTCCCCGCCGTCATCGGCCTGGCCCTGTCCGACCACTCGATTCCGCCCCGCGACGTGGCGACGGTCCTCTTCACCTCCCGGAAGGAAACGCTCCGCGTACTGACGGAGGCGCCGGCCGACGATCCCGGCTGGCCGCGACGGCTAGCCCTGCTGGTCGCCCTGGCCGGGCAGGGGGCCGGCGAGCTCCCGGTCGGGGACGCGATCGCACACCTGCTTCCCTCCGCACCGGCACCCGGACCGTTCCTCGACGCGATCCGCGAACTGCGTCACGAGGACGCCGAAGAGGCCGTGATCGCCCTGCTGCCCACCGCCCCTGCCGCGGCCCTGGACACGCTGGAGGCGATCGGCGGGGACCGGACGGTACTGGCCCTGCGCGAGGGGCTGGGCCTCACCACGGACGAGACGGCGCCCCATCTGCGCCCCGTACGGAACCGCGCCCTCGAACTGCTGTGGCTGCTGAACCGCGATCCGGCGTTCCGCCACGAGCTCCTCGTACGGCTCGACCCCGTCGACCTGCCCCCGCGCATCGCCGCCGGCCTCGGCGGCCCGGACGAGCGGGAACTGGCCCTGCTCCGCTCCCACCTGGACCCGGACGAGCCGGTGGCGGCGCTGTGCCGGCTGGCGGCCCACGGCACCGCGGGCACCCTCCCGGTCATCGCCGACCTGCTGCTGCGCATCGTGGCCGAGCAGGCCGCGTCGGGGGAGCCGGGCGCACCCGGCCGTACGGGGGAGTACGGGCAGCCGGCCGGGGAGCCGGTGGTGCCGCAGGAGGTCCTGGACGCGGTGAGCGCCCTGGGCCGCAGGCTGTACGAGCGGGGCGCGATCCGGCCGGTCTGCCTGCTCGGCGCCGAGGACGCGCGGGACGCCGGGAACGCGCTCCTCGCGACCATGGCACTGGATCTGCTGGACCGGCCCGGACTCCTGGACGGTGAGCAGGCGATCCTGCTCGAACTGCTGCTCAGGGCCCCCTGGACGGGCACCCGCGCCCGGGTGCACCGGTTGCTGCGCCACCGCGACCGGCACGTACGCAAGCACGTCATCGCCCTGCTCGCCCGCGACGCCACGGGGGAGGACGCCCAGGCCCTGTCGGCGACGCTGATCGCGCTGACCACCGCGCCGGACATCCAGACCGTCCGGCAGGCGCTGCTCGCCCTGGGCCACGCCCGCGCCCACTGGGCGAGCAGCGCGATCGCCGTCTGCCTCGACCATCCGAACATGAACATCAGGAAGACGGCGGCCGAGGCGCTGGTCCGCGCGGGCACCCCGGCGGCGCTCCCGAAGCTCCTCTTCCGGCTCGGACACGACGAGAACCTCGC
>NZ_ML123046.1:142729-151995 GCF_003846175.1 Streptomyces sp. ADI95-17
TCTGCGCGACCGAATCTCCGAGGCCCTGCACGCCGTCCTCGGCGACGCCTACGCGGCCACGATCATCGCCGCCGCCGAGCACAGCCGGGACGACAACACCCGTGAACTGCTGCTGAGGCGCCTCCACGGCACCCTTGCCGCACGCTCGGTCCTCGCGCTGCACGACCAGGGGTCACCGGTGGCGGTCACGCTGCTCTCGCTGGTGGCGTCCCGCCGGATCGGACTGGCCTCCGGCACGATGCGGGACCTGGCGACAGCCATGGCCGGGCACGGGATCACCGCACCGGCCGCCGAACAGCCGTCGTCGGTGGCCGACGAGGCGGACCGTGACATCAGGGCGCTGGTGGCGGGGGGCTGGAACCCGGCGGTCGCGCTGCGCGTCGCCGAACGGGACGGGCCGCTCGGCCGCGACCGGACGGAACAGCTCCGGCCGATGCTGGCCGACTGGCTCCGGCTCGCCGGCTCCCGCCCGGGCCCCGGGGGCAGGGCCGTGCGGAACACGGTGGTGCGGTTCGCGCTGCGGATCTGCGCCGAGCCCCGCGACGACGCGGAGCTGACGGCCTTCGCCAGGTCCGCGCCGGTCCTGCTGGACGCGCTCGCCGACGCCCGGGACGAGGACCGGCACGACCTGATCGCCGTACTCGAAGCGGTCGCGCCGCGGCTCACGGCCACCGGAAGACCGGCCGCCGTCGCCGCCGTACGGGCACTGCGCCCCGCACCCGCGACGCCGAGCCGGTCCACACTAACGCTGCTGCGCCGCCTCGGGGCGGTGCCGGTCCGCGCCGACCTCGACCGTGCCCTCGCGGGCGCCCGGCTCGGCGCCGACCCCTGGCAGGCCGAGACCGCCGTGCTGCGGGAGGCCTTCGCCGTACCGGAGACGGCCGCCGCCGTGCCCGTGCCCACCGTGACCCGGGCATGGCGGGCCGCACTGGACGAGGCGGTCCGCACCCCGGGCGCATGGGAGGAGTTCCGCAGGCGGGACGACGGCGCGGTCCCCTCGCGGGACCGGCTGACCGCCCTGATCGAGGTTCACCGGCGTGCCGATCCCCGGGCCCGGGCCGGACTGCTCGACCGGATGACGCTGATCCAGCCCATCGACGCGCCGCCCTGGACCATCGCCGAGACCGCCCACGCGCCGGCCCCGCCACCACGACGGGTACGCGTCGACGACCTCGACCAGCCCCGTTCGGCGGCCCTGCGGGAGCGGCTGCTGGCCATGCTGGGGTCGGCCGCCGCGGACCGCAGGGAGACCGCCGCCCTGGCACTGGCGGGGTGGCCCGAACCGGAGGCCCGGCTGCCGGTGCTGCGCGCGTACCTCCGCGGCCGGGTCGACCTCCGCGGCGGCACCGACCTGGCCCGCGCACTGGGCGCCCTCGACGAGACGGAGCTCCGGGACGACGACATCCGGCGTGACAGGGTGGCGCGAGCGGCCGCCCGACTCGACCCGTGGGAACTGGAACGGCTGGTCCCGCTGCTGCTGGAGTGGTGGGAGCAGGCTCCGCCCGCCGTGGCCCCCGCGGTCGTCGACGCGTTGCGCGCGTACCCCGCCGACGCACTGGCCGGGGCCCTGAGCGACCGCCTCGACGCGGGCGCCTGGGGCTTCTTGGACCTGCTCGCCGGCCGCCCGCTCCTGCGCACCCCCGCACTGACGCGGACCCGCCGACGCCTGCGTACCGAAGGGCGCGGCGAACTCGCCGACCGGCTCCTGCTCGTCGAGGGGCCACTGCGCGGGCCGGACGCCGGGCGGCAGGACGCGGCGGCTCTGGCAGCCCTCCGTGACCGTGGCACGGCGGTACCCGCCGGAACCCGGCAGCGCCCGACCCGTCGGGAACTGCTGGACCTGGCCGCAACCGGCGCACCGGAGCAGATCTGCCGGGCGCTCACCGAACTGGCCGGGACACACACCGGCCCGGAGCCGGACGAGGACCCGCAACTCATCGATCTGCTGGGCGAGTTGCTCACGCATCCCCGGTCCAAGGTCCGCCTGCGGGCCCACCGCGCCTCACGGACGATGCTCGGCCGGCCGACCCACCTGCGTCACACCGAGCTCCTCCTGGACGACCCGATTCCGGACGTCGTGCGCATGGCGATCCGTACGCTCTGCCGGGCGGGCTGGGGCCCCGCGCTCCCCGCCGTGACAGGACTGCTCGGGCACCCGCATCCCGTCGTGCGCGAGACGGCGGCCGACGGGCTCGTCGAGACGGGCGGGCCGGCGGTCCCCGCCCTCCGCAGGGCCGCCGCCCACGCCCGGCCCGACCGGCGCACCCTGTACACGGACGTACTGGACCGGATCAGGGCCGGTGAGGACCAGGCCCTGTCCGCGGAGCCCGGCCCTACACGTACCGCTTGATCTCCCGCCGGGCCAGCGACCGCTGGTGCACCTCGTCCGGGCCGTCCGCCAGCCGCAACGTCCGGGCCGCCGCCCACAGTTCGGCCAGCGGGAAGTCCTGACCCACCCCGCCCGCGCCGTGCAGCTGCACCGCCCGGTCGAGGATGTCGACCACCGCGCGCGGGGTGGCGATCTTGATGGCCTGGATCTCCGTGTGCGCGCCCCGGTTGCCCACGGTGTCCATCAGCCATGCCGTCTTCAGTACCAGCAGCCGCAGCTGCTCCACCGTGACCCGGGCGTCCGCGATCCAGTTCTGCACGACGCCCTGCTGGGCGAGCGGCTTGCCGAAGGCCGTACGGGACACCGCCCGCCTGCACATCAGCTCGATGGCCCGCTCGGCCATGCCGATCAGCCGCATGCAGTGGTGGATCCGGCCCGGCCCGAGCCGCGCCTGGGCGATGGCGAAGCCGCCGCCCTCCTCGCCGATCAGATTCGCGGCCGGCACCCGCACATCGGTGAACACGACCTCCGCGTGACCGCCGTGGTAGTGGTCCTCGTACCCGTACACCCGCATGGCGCGGCGCACTTCGAGGCCGGGGGTGTCGCGGGGGACCAGGATCATCGACTGCTGGCGGCGGATGTCCGGGCCGTCGGGGGCGGTCTTGCCCATCACGATGAAGATCTCGCAGTCCGGGTTCATCGCCCCGGAGATGTACCACTTGCGGCCGTTGATGACGTAGTCACCGCCGTCCCGCGCGATCCGGGTCTCGATGTTCGTCGCGTCTGACGAGGCGACCTCGGGCTCCGTCATCGCGAACGCCGAGCGGATCTCACCGGCGAGCAGCGGCTCCAGCCACCGCTTCTTCTGCTCGTCCGTGGCGAACTGGAAGAGCACCTCCATGTTCCCGGTGTCCGGGGCCGCGCAGTTCAGCGCGGTCGGCGCCAACTGCGGGGAACGGCCGGTGATCTCGGCGAGCGGCGCGTACTGGAGGTTGGTCAGCCCGGCCCCGTACTCGGCGTCGGGCAGGAAGAGGTTCCACAGCCCCTGCCTGCGCGCCTCCGCCTTCAGGTCCTCGACGATCTGCGGGGTGTCCCACGGGGAGGCCAGCCGTGCGCGCTGCTCGTCCGCGGTCTTCTCGGCCGGGTACACGTACTCGTCCATGAAGGCGAGCAGCCTGCCGCGCAGCTCTTCGGTGCGGGCGTCGAATGCGAAGTCCATGGGGGTGATCAGCCTTCCTGGAGGGTGGTGAGGCCGTGCTCGATGAAGACGGGGACGAGATCGCCGATGCGGTCGAAGCCGGCGCCGACGGTCCGGCCCAGGGTGTAGCGGTAGTGGATGCCCTCCAGGATCACGGCGAGCTTGAACCAGGCGAACGCCGTGTACCAGGAGATGGCGGAGGTGTCCCGGCCGGAGCGGGCGGCATAGCGCTCGATCAGTTCGGCGGGGGAGGGGTGGCCCGCCGCGCCGCTGGTGGTGGAGACCGGGGAATCGGCCAGGCCGAGATCGGAGCTGTACATCACCAGCAGGCCGAGGTCGGTCAGCGGGTCGCCGAGCGTCGACATCTCCCAGTCGAGTACGGCCCTGATCTCGTCGTCCGGGCCGATCAGGACGTTGTCCAGGCGGTAGTCGCCGTGCACGACGGTGGGCGCGGGGGAGACGGGCAGCTCGCGGCCGAGCGCTCCATGCAGCTCGTCGATGCCGGGCAGCTCGCGATTGCGCGAGGCGTCCAGCTGCTTTCCCCAGCGGCGCAGCTGCCGGTCGAGGAAGCCCTCGGGCCGCCCGAAGTCCCCGAGCCCGACGGATCCGGGGTCCACGGAGTGCAGTGCGACGAGGGTGTCGACGAGCCCGAGGACCGCCGCCCGGGTGCGCTCGGCGCCCAGCGGGGCGAGCTGCTCGGCGGTGCGGTACGGGGTGCCCTCGACGTACTCCATGACGTAGAAGGGCGCCCCGATCACCGAGTCGTCCTCGCAGAGCAGCACCGGTTCGGGTACCGGAACGGCCGTCGGGTGCAGGGCGCTGATCACCCGGTGCTCGCGCTTCATGTCGTGCGCGGTGGCCAGCACATGGCCCAGCGGGGGCCTGCGGACGACCCAGCAGCCGGTGCCGTCCGTGACGACGTACGTCAGGTTCGACCGGCCGCCCTCGATGACCCGGGCTTCGAGCGGTCCGCTCACCAGGCCCGGCCGCTCGCGGTCGAGATGCCCGCGCAGCCGGTCGAGGTCGAGACCTGGCGGGTGGACTGGGCTCATCGTGCGCACCTCCGGGGGGTGGAAGACGGTCGGAGACCATCATGCCGACCAGTCGGTATGTCGTCCAGTGGGCGCCCGGGATCCAGTGGCCGGACCTGGTTCCGACTTGGCCCGGAGTCTGGCGTTCAGTCGTATCTCTGAATAAGGTTCACGTATGAATACAGCGCTGCTGATCGACGAAGTCCGGCTGACCCCGATCCTGATAGCCGACCCGCCGCTGCTCAACACCCAGGGCGTCCACCAGCCCTACACCCCGCGGCTCATCGTCGAGGTCGTCACCCGCGGCGGAGTCACCGGCATCGGCGAGACGTACGGGGACGGCAAGTACCTCGAACTCGCCCGGCCGCTCGCCACCGCCCTCACCGGACGCCCGGTCAGCGATCTGAACGGCCTGTTCGCCCTGGCCGACGAGGTGTGCGGCGATTCACGGGCCGCCGACGACCGGGTCGACGCGGGCGGACTGCGCGGCGTCCAGACCGCCGACAAGCTCCGGCTCTCCGTCGTCTCCGGCTTCGAGGTCGCCTGCCTGGACGCACTGGGCAAGTCCCTCGGCCTGCCCGTGCACGCCCTGCTGGGCGGGAAGGTCCGCGACCGCGTCGAGTACAGCGCCTATCTCTTCTACCGCTGGGCCGCCCACCCCGACGGCGGCGAGAAGGACGACTGGGGCGCCGCCCTCGACCCGGCCGGCGTCGTCGCCCAGGCCCGGCGCTTCGCCCGCGAGTACGGCTTCTCCTCCTTCAAGCTCAAGGGCGGGGTCTTCGAACCCGACCGGGAGATCGCCGCGATCCGCGCCCTGGCCCAGGAGTTCCCCGGACAGCCGCTGCGCCTCGACCCCAACGGCGCCTGGTCCGTCGAGACCTCGCTGCATGTGGCCGAGCAGCTGAAGGACGTACTCGAATACCTGGAGGACCCGGCGAGCGGCACGGACCTGATGGCCGAGGTCGCCGCCGGCACCGGCGTCCCGCTGGCCACCAACATGTGCGTGACCACCCTCGCCGAGGTGCCGGAGGCCTTCGCCCGGGGCGCCGTGCAGGTGGTCCTCTCCGACCACCACTACTGGGGCGGGCTGCACCGCACCCGTGAACTGGCCGGGATCTGCCGCACCTTCGGCGTCGGCCTCTCCATGCACTCCAACACCCACCTCGGCATCAGCCTCGCCGCGATGACCCATGTCGCGGCCACCGTGCCCAACCTGGACTACGCCTGCGACAGCCACTACCCCTGGCAGACCGAGGACGTCATCACCGCCCGCCACGTCTTCGAGGACGGCCGGCTCACCGTGTCCGACGCGCCCGGCCTCGGCGTCGAACTCGACCGCGAACGCCTGGCCGCACTCCACCGGCGCTGGCTCGACGACGACGGCACGATGCGCGAGCGCGACGACGCGGCCGCCATGCGCAAGGCCGAGCCGGAGTGGCGGACACCGGAGATCCCGCGCTGGTGACGGACCAGCCGCCCGGGCGGCGGGCCTGAGTTGCGGGTGCCCGGACCCGCACCGATGGTCGGGGCATGAAGGCGATCAGCTACAGCGGGTACGGCGGGGCCGAGGTGCTGGAGTACGGCGAGCGGCCCGACCCCAGGGTCGGCCCGGACACCGTCCTGGTGAAGGTGCGGGCCGCGGCCGTCAATCCGGTCGACTGGAAGGCCCGCGAGGGCTACCTCGACGCCGCACTGGAGCCCGTGTTCCCGGTGATCCCCGGCTGGGACGTGTCCGGCGTCGTCGTGCAGCCCGGGATGGCCGTCGACGAGTTCGCGGTCGGCGACGAGGTCATCGGCTATGTGCGGGAGGACTTCCTCAGCCGGGGCACCCTCGCCGAGTACGTCGCCGCCCCCGTGCGCACCCTGGCCCGCAAACCGCTGAGCCTCAGCTTCGAGGAGGCGGCCGGACTGCCGCTGGCCGGTCTCACCGCCTACCAGGTCCTGCACCGCACCCTGCGCATCCGGGAGGGCGAGACGGTCCTCGTCCACGCGGCGGCAGGCGGGGTGGGCTCCTTCGCGGTCCAGCTCGCCCGGCACACGGGCGCCCGCGTCATCGGCACCGCGAGCGAGCACAACCACGAGTACGTCCGGCAGCTCGGCGGGGAACCGGTGGCCTACGGGGACGGCCTCGCCGACCGGCTGCGGGCCCTGGCCCCGGACGGCATCGACGCCGCGTTCGACACCGTCGGCGGGGAGGCGCTCCGGGTCTCCGCCGAGGTGCTGCGGCCCGGGGGCCGCCTGGCTTCCATCGCGGACGGCGAGGTCCTCGCGTACGGCGGCCACTACGCCTACGTACGCCCGGACGCGACCGACCTCACCCAGCTGGCCGAACTGGCCGAACAGGGCGTCGTCTCGGTCCATGTGGAGCGGGTCTTCCCGCTGGAGCGGGCGGCGGACGCCTACCGGCTCAACGAGCAGGGGCGCACCCGCGGAAAGATCGTCGTCACCGTGGACTGGGAGGTCCCGGACCTCGGCGCGGGCGCCTGACGGCCCCGCATCCGAAGGCCGGGCGCACCCGGGGCCCGGGTCAGAACAGCATGGCCGCGGCGAACACCGCGAGCGCGACCGTGCACGCCGTCGCCGTCAGCGCGCCGCGTGCCGACAGCGGGAGCGGCCGCGCGGTCCCCATCCCGAGCACCCGCAGATGCGCCACCCGCAGGAAACCCAGCCAGGCCAGCGCGCTCAGCGACACCGCCACGATCGCGGCCGGGCCCGCCCCGCCGTGCAACGCCTGCTTGACCGCCAGCAGCGCCACCACCGTGCACGACAGCGTCGTACGCCGCCAGGCCAGCCGGGTCCGCTCGGGCTGCAGCCCGGGGTCGCGCCCCGGCGTGGTCACCGGCCCTCCCAGCCGAACAGGACCACCACCACCATCGCCACGGCGACAACCCCGACGGCCAGTGCGAGCAGCGTCGGGAACCGCGAGACCGGCAGGTCCTCGCCGCGCCGCATCGCCCGCTCGCACCGCACCCAGTGGTTGACCGCCCGCAGTGCGCACAGCACCCCGGCCGCCAGCAGCGCGAGCGCCAGACCTGCCCGGATGCCCCACGCCAGCTCCGGCAGGAACTGGTCGACCGCGAATCCGCCGCCGATCAGTGCCAGAGCCGTCCGGATCCAGGCGAGGAAGGTCCGCTCGTTGGCGAGCGAGAACCGGTAGTCCGGGGTGTCGCCCTCGTCGCGGATGCGCTGCGGCGCGAACCACAGCCGCAGGCTCTGTACGAACTCGTTCACGCGTGAACCTTATCTGCCGCTCTGCGGATGCCGGGCGCCGTGCTCAGGAGGCGGCTCCGCCCGCCCGGAAGGCGCGCAGCCGGTGGTACGCCTCCAGGCCGTCCGGCACCCACTCCCAGTCGCCGATCCGCCCGGCCAGCTCGTCGTCGGTGAGGAAGGTGTGCCAGGCGACCTCCTCCACCTGCGGATTCACCGGCAGCTCGCACCGTACCCGGTAGACGTACGACCACCAGGAGTGCCCGGCGCTCTCGTAGAGGAACTTGAAGAGCGGCTCCGGCCGGGGGAGCCCGGACACCCCCAGCTCCTCCTCGGCCTCCCGCAGCGCCGCCTCGTCGTACGACTCACCGGCGCCTACCACCCCGCCGACGAACATGTCGTAGTGCGACGGGAAGACCAGCTTGCCCGGCGTCCTGCGGTGGACGAAGAGCCGGCCCTCCGTGTCCCGGGCCTCGATGAAGACGCAGCGGTGGCGCAGGCCCCGCGCGGTGGCCTCACCGCGCGGGGCCTGCCCCACGACCACGTCGTTCTCGTCGACGATGTCCAGGATCTCGTCAGCAGGAGTCATGCTCCTCATCCAACATCAGGCCATCGCGGGACGGGCTACTGGCCCATGACGTACTTGACGGTCGGGCCGGTGGTCCAGCCGCCGTCCACGGCGAGCTCGGCACCGGTGATGTACGAGGCGGCGTCCGAGAGCAGGAAGGCGACCGCCTCCGCGATCTCGGGGGCCTCGCCGACCCGGCCCATCGGGGTGTTCGGGTAGTTGCCCTCGCCCTGCTGGATGCCGACGGACGCGGTCATCGGCGTGTAGACCATGCCGGGGTGCACGGAGTTCACCCGGATCCTCGCCGTGCCCAGCTCCACCGCGCCGACCTTCGTCAGGCCGCGCACGCCCCACTTCGAGGCGCCGTAGCTGGAGGTCAGGGCGAGGCCCATCAGACCGGCGGCCGAGGAGATGTTGACGATCGAGCCGCCACCGTTCTCCTTCATCACCGGGATCACGGTCTTCATGCCTATGAAGACGGCCGTCAGGTTGATGTCGATGACCTTGCGGAAGTGCTCGACGGACTCGGTCTCCAGCGGCATACCGGTCGACACCCCGGCGTTGTTGACCAGGCCGTCGATCCGTCCGAACTCGGCGACGGTGAACTCCGCGACGCGCTGCCAGTCCTCCTCGGAGGTCACGTCGTGGTGCACGAAGCGGGCCTTCGCGCCCAGCTCCGCGGCGGTGGCGGCGCCCTCCTCGTCGAGCACGTCGGTGATCACCACATCGGCCCCGCCCGCCACCGCGAGGCGGGCGGCCTCGGCACCCAGGCCCCGGGCGCCGCCGGTGATGATGACGGTCTTGTCGCTGAGCTTGCTCTTGTCGGTCATGTCGCTTCCTTCATGTGGTGCAGGTGGCATGTGGTGCCGGTGACGATTGGTGCGGGTGGTGCGGGTGGTGCGGGTGGTGCGGGTGGTGCGGGTGGTGCGGGTG
>NZ_ML123046.1:152143-181560 GCF_003846175.1 Streptomyces sp. ADI95-17
GGTGCGGGTGGTGCGGGTGGTGCGGGTGGTGCGGGTGGTGCGGGTGGTGCGGGTGGTGCGGGTGGTCACGCGTGGCCCGGCACGGGGGCGTGCAGGAACGCGTGGGTGGTCTCGACGAGATCGGCGAGGAAGAGCTCGTCGCCGGTCAGCGATTCGATGCCGTCGAGACGCTGGTGGGCGCGGTCGGCCATCGCCGCGCCGATCAGGGTGAGCGCCAGATCCAGCCGCTCCAGGCGGACGGGGCCGGGCAGCGCGCCCAGGCGGTCCCCGATGCGGCCGATCAGCCGCCCGTAGTTGGTGCCGTCCAGGGCGGGGTGCAGCCGGCCGGTCCGCAGCCCGGTCTCATGGGTGAGCTGGGCCGAGATCCGCAGACAGCGGCGGCCGCGGTCGTCGGCGAGCAGGCTCGCCTCGGCCGTCATCAGCGCGGTGAGCAGCTCCCGTACGCCGCAGTCCTCGCCCAGTCGGGCGAGCAGGGGTGTCAGCACCTGTTCGGTACGGGCCAGGCGGCCGGCCATCACCGCGTCGAGCAGTCCGGCCCGGGAGCCGAAGTGGTACTGGACCGCGGAAGGGTTGCTCTGCCCGGCCAGCCGGACGATGTCCCGCAGCTGGGCGCCGTCGGTGCCCTGCGCCGCGAAGACCTCCTCGGCCGCGCGGATCAGCTTCTCCCTGGTCTCCTGTCCGGAGGTTCGCGCCATGCGGCCACTCTAATGCTGGCCATTATTAAAAACCAGCGGCGGGCGCCCCCGGCGACCCCGGCGGGCCCGCTCAGTTCGGCTGGAGGCTCTTCTCGCGGCGCCCGCCCACCGGCCCCTCCGGCATCGCCGGATGCAGCCCGAGCAGCACGATCCCGGCGACGATCGCCGCCAGACCGGCCGCCTGCCAGGCCAGCGCGCCGGTGTCGGTGCGCAGCTGGTCGCCGAGGAAACCGACCCCGCAGGCGATCCCGGCCAGCGGCTGGGCGGCCGTCAGCGGCGGCAGCGAGACCCGGAGCGGGCCCGTCTCGAAGGCGCTCTGCACCAGCAGCAGCCCGGTCACCCCCAGCACCAGCACCGCGTACGGCTGCCACGCCGTCACCAGCGCCGCCCACCCCTCGTCGGACAGCCGCTGTCCGCTGACCCGGGTGAGCGCGTCCTGCAGTCCGTACAGCAGCCCGGCCGCCACGGCGAGCAGCGCGGGCGCGGCCCCCGAGTCGGAGCGCTTGGCGAAGGCGGTGAGCAGCAGTGCGGTGCCCACGACGACACCGATCACCAGCCAGTGCCGCAGCGCGCTGGTCACCGCCTCGCCGCCCTGCGGCTGACCCGCCAGCAGAAAGGCGGTGACCCCGCCGGCCAGCAGCCAGAGGCCGGCCCAGCCCTGATGGCCGAGCCGCTGACCGGTCCGATGCCGCGACAGGGCCATCGCGAAGAGCAGATTGGTCGCGAGCAGGGGCTCGACGACGGACACCTCGCCCTTGCCCAGGGCCAGGGCGCCCAGCACCATGCCGCAGACCATCAGCCCGATCCCGGCCAGCCAGCTCGGCACCCGCATCAGGTCGAGCAGCAGCCGGGGCGAGAGGTAGTCGCTCCGCGGGGCGTGCGAGGCGGCGGCCTGCTGCAGGACGAACCCGAATCCCAGGCAGCAGGCGGCACTCACGGCGAGCACGACGACCAGCACCGACACGCTTCTACCTCAAGTCAGGCCAGAAGTGGGTGATTTGTATCGACGATAGCGCCTGTGCCCCGCAGGTGCGGCCGGAGCGCGGCCGACCGGGCGGTTGACGCCGGAGCGACCGGTGCCGAAGATCTGACGCACGAGTAACTTCCGGCGCCGGGGACGGTGCCGGAGCCCGACCGTGGCCGTGACCGGATCGCCCCGACAAGGATGGAACCCATGGCGTACGACGCTGATGTGATCGTGATCGGGGCAGGGCTCGCCGGCCTGGTGGCCACCGCCGAGCTGGTCGACGCGGGCCGCTCGGTGATCCTGCTCGACCAGGAGCCCGAGCAGTCGATCGGCGGCCAGGCGCACTGGTCCTTCGGCGGCCTCTTCCTCGTCGACTCGCCCGAGCAGCGCCGGATGCGGGTCAAGGACAGCCATGAGCTGGCCCTGCAGGACTGGCTCGGTACGGCGGGCTTCGACCGCGAGGAGGACCACTGGCCGCGGAAGTGGGCCGAGGCGTACGTCGACTTCGCGGCCGGTGAGAAGCGCTCCTGGCTGCACGCCCAGGGGCTGCGGATCTTCCCCGTCGTCGGCTGGGCCGAACGCGGCGGCTACGACGCGAACGGCCACGGCAACTCCGTCCCCCGCTTCCACATCACCTGGGGCACCGGCCCCGGCGTCGTCGCCCCCTTCGAGCGCCGGGTCCGCGAGGGCGTCGCCAAGGGCCTCGTACGGTTCCGGTTCCGCCACCGGGTCACCGGCCTGGGCCGCACCGCCGGCGCCGTCGACACCGTGACCGGCGAGGTGCTGGAGCCGAGCGCGGCGGCCCGGGGCACCGCGAGCAGCCGGGTGGCGACCGGCACGTTCGAGCTGCGGGCCCAGGCGGTGATCGTCACCTCCGGCGGCATCGGCGGCAACCACGACCTCGTGCGCAAGCAGTGGCCCGCGCGGCTGGGCACCCCGCCCGCGAAGATGCTCTCCGGCGTCCCCGCCCATGTCGACGGGCTGATGCTCGGCATCGCCGAGGAGGCCGGCGCCCACCACATCAACCGCGACCGGATGTGGCACTACACCGAGGGCATCGAGAACTGGAACCCGATCTGGGCGAAGCACGGCATCCGGATCCTGCCCGGACCGTCCTCGCTCTGGCTGGACGCCACCGGCAAGCGCCTCCCGGTCCCGCTCTTCCCGGGCTTCGACACCCTGGGCACCCTCGAACACATCATGCGGTCCGGCCACGACCACACCTGGTTCGTCCTCGACCAGAGGATCATCGGCAAGGAGTTCGCGCTCTCCGGCTCCGAGCAGAACCCGGACCTCACCGGAAAGTCGATCCGTGACGTCATAGGCCGGGCCCGGGCCGACGTACCGGCCCCGGTGAAGGCGTTCATGGACAACGGAGCGGACTTCGTCGTCGAGAAGGACCTCGCCGCGCTCGTCCGGGGCATGAACGCCCTCACCGAGAAGCCGCTGATCGACGAGGCCGAACTGCGCCGCGAGATCACCGCCCGCGACCGCGAGGTGGCCAACCCCTTCACCAAGGACCTCCAGATCACCGCGATCCGCGGGGCCCGCACCTACCTCGGCGACAAGCTGATCCGCACCGCCGCGCCGCACCGCATCCTCGACCCCAAGGCCGGCCCGCTGATCGCCGTACGGCTGAACATCCTGACCCGCAAGTCGCTCGGCGGCCTGGAGACGGACCTGTCCTCCCGGGTGCTCACCGCGGACGGCACCCCGCTGGAGGGGGTGTACGCGGCGGGGGAGGCGGCCGGCTTCGGCGGCGGCGGGGTGCACGGCTACCGGTCGTTGGAAGGCACCTTCCTCGGCGGCTGCATCTTCTCCGGCCGCGCGGCCGGGCGGGCGGCGGCGAAGGCGGTCGGCTAGGGCGGCCCCCGCGGCGTCCGTACCGGTCCGCAGCCCGTTCCGTACGGTCCAGGGCGGCCGGACCCGCCCCCGGCGGGCGTGGATAGAGTCGTGGCGTGAAGATCCCGCGTCTCCTCGACGGCCGGCTGAAGCTCCGCCACCTGGTTCTCGTCGACGCGCTCTCCCGGCAGGGAAGCGTCGTCGGCGCCGCCGCGGAGCTGCACGTGACCCAGCCCGCCGCCACCCGCAGTCTGCACGAGCTGGAGGACATCCTCGGCGTCCCGCTCTACGAACGCGGGCCCCGGGGCGTCACCGCCACCGTGTTCGGAGAGGCGTTCACCGAGCACGCCCGGTCCGTGCTCGCCCAGCTCGCGCAGGCGGGCCGCCATGTGGTGGAGCTGGCCGACGCCGACCGCGGCACGGTCATCGTCGGCACCCATCTGGCGGGTTCGAACGTGCTCCTGCCGCGGGCCATCGCCGACATCAAGAAGGCGCGCCCCTATCTGACAGTGATCGTCCGGGAGGCGTCGCCGGAGGCCCTGCTCCTGGAGCTGGAGGCCGGCCGGATCGACTTCGTCGTCGGTCGGCTCACGGTCCCCTCCGACGAGCGGACGGTGCGCCGCAAGCTCTACGACGAGTCGGTCGAACTCGTGGTCAGGGCCTCGCACCCGCTTGCCGGGCAGAGTGCGGTGGAGCTCGCGGACCTGCCGGACTACCCCTGGATCCTGCCGGGCGCGGAGACCGCGCTGCGACGGGAGATCGAGGAGTTCTTCGCCCGGCACGGCATGCCGCTGCCGATGAACCGGGTCGAGACGACCTCGTTCCTGACCGTGCGCCAGCTTCTGCTGGAGACCGATGTCGTCGCGGCGCTGCCCGGTCTGATCACCCGGGACGACACCCGTATCGTCCGGCTGGCGGTGCCGCTGGACCCGATCGGGCACAGCGTCGGGCTGACCCTGTCGGCCGCCCGGGCGCTGGGCCCGTCCGCGCAGGCGCTGATCCGGAGCCTGGAGGACATCGCCGCGGGCATGGCGTCGCAGAGCGCGGCCGGCGGCGACGGTCCGCCGTAGGCCGCGCCGTCGAACCGCAGCCGCCCGAAGGCGGCCGTGCGGCAATCTCGACGGCAGGCCCTAGGGACCGGTGAGTCCCAGGAAGCGTTCGGCGTTGCCGTGCGTGATCAGCTCCCGGCTGCGGTCGTCCAGGAAGGAGCTCTTGCGGACCACCTCGCCGACCGGCCGTTCCCCCAGCGGGTACGGATAGTCGCTGCCCACCATCACCCGGTCCGCACCGACCGTGTCGACCAGCAGCCGCAGGGCACGGTCGTCGAATACCACCGAATCGACGTAGAAACGGCCCAGATAGTGCGAGGGCGGGCGCTCGGAGGTGCCGATGACGTCGCGCCGGCCGTGCCAGGCGTTCTCCATCCGGCCGAGCCAGAACGCGAACGAGCCGCCGCCGTGCGCGAAACAGATCTTCAGCCGGTCGTCGATCCGGTCGAAGACCCCGCCCAGGATCAGGGCGAGGATCGACAGATGCGTCTCGGCGGGCATGGCCGTGAGCCACTGCGCCATCCACCGGTCCAGCCGCGGCGAACTCGCCATGTCCCAGGGGTGCACGAACACCGGCACATCGAGCGAGGCGCAGTGCTGGAGGAAGGTGACGACCCCTTCGCTGTCCAGGTCGTGGTCCCCGACGTGGTTGCCGATCTCCACGCCCCGGTGCCCGTTGGCGATGCTCCGTTCCAGCTCGCGGCAGGCCGCGTCGGGATCCTGCAACGGCACCTGGCAGAACGGGATCAGCCGGTCCGGTGCCGGAGCGGTGATCTCCAGCGCGAGATCGTTGAAGATCCGCGAGACCTTGGCGGCCTCGGCCCCGCTGCGCCCGTAGGTGAAGAACGCCGGGGTGGGGGAGACCACTTGACGGTGCACCCCGTCCGCGTCCATGTCCCGCAGCCGGGTCCCGGCGTCCCAGGCATCGGCCTGGATCCGCCGGAACTCCCTGGAACCCATCATGATCATGGCGTCGGACTCGGACTCGATCCGCAGCCAGGGAGCCTCGGGACCGGCCTCGGCCGTCAGATCCGGCCAGCCGCGCGGAACGTAATGCGTGTGTACGTCGATCGTGCGGTCCACGCTCAGCCCTTCCCGGGGTGCAGGGCACCGCACTCGGGGCACGTACGCGCCTTCTCGTCGCCGTAGAACTCGGCGAAGACCGGCGGCAGATCCGCGACGATGTCCCGCACCTGGAGCTCGACCTCATGGATCTTCGTGGCGCACTCGGGGCAGTACCACTGGAACCGCTCCAGGGTGCCCTCCTCCCGGACCCGCTCGATGACCAGCCCGATCGAACCGGCGTCCGGCCGCTGCGGGGAGTGCGGCACATTGCCGGGCAGCAGCCAGACCTCGCCCTGCCGGATGTGTACGGTCCGAGGTCCGTCCTCGGTCATGAGGTCGACATGCATATCGCCCTTGACCTGGTAGAACCACTCCTCGTACGGGTCGAGGTGGAAGTCGGTCCGCTGGTTGGGCCCGCCGACGACCTGGACGATGAAGTCCTGGCCCAGGGACATGGTGCGGTTGTTCACCGGCGGCCTGAGCAGGTGCTCGTGCTCGGTGATCCAGCCCTGGAAATCGATGACCGGGGGAATGACGGTCATGAGGACACCTCCGTACTGTGCGCTCTGTGTGACTGGCGGGGCCGCGGCAGATGGGCGACCGCCTGGATCTCGATCAGCAGATGGGGATGCGGCAACTGGTGCACCGCGACGGTCGTCCGGGTCGGTCCCCGCTCGTCGAAGAACTCGCCGTAGACCTCGTTGTATCCGCCGAAGTCGTTCATGGACACCAGATAGGTGGTGATCTGGGCGATGTCGGAGAGCTCCGCGCCCACCTCGGCCAGGATGTCCCGGATGTTCTCGATCACCGCCCGGGTCTGCGCCCGGATGTCCAGTTCCGTGGTGCCGAACTCATCGGCCTCGACACCCACGAACGTGTTGTCCGGCCGGCGCGAACTGGTGCCGGAGACGAACACCAGGTCCCCGACGACCTTCACATGGGGGAACCGCCCGCGCGGAGTGGCCTTGCCCTCGATCACTCGTGAACCGCTCATCGGAACCCCTTCACCGTGACGGACCCGATGCCCGCCACATCGCACTCGGTGACCCCCGCCACCAGCGGCACGGCCGCCGTGGCGGCGCCCGCGAGCACCACCTGACCCGCCTTCAGCGAAATGCCGCGGCGACGGCACATGTCCAGCAGGGCGTGCAGCGCGTGCACCGGGTCGCCGAGAACGGCGGCGGTCGATCCCACCGTCTCCGTCGCCGCGGTACGCAGCCGCACCGCACGGTTGGCGACGTCCGCCAGGGGCCGCCACGGCCCGATCGCGTAGCCGGCCGCGGAGGTGTTGTCCGCGACGACATCGGTGTACGTGAACCGGAAGTCCCGGTAACGCGAGTCGATGATCTCGACGGCCGGGGCCACGGCGTCCACGCACGACTCGATGTCCGTCGACGGATCCTTGGGATCCACGTCCCGGCAGAGCCGGAAGGCGACCTCGGGCTCGACCTTCGGGTGAATGAAGCGAGACAGGTCGACCTCGTCGCCGTCCGCGATCCGCATGGCGTCCGTGAGCCGGCCCACGATCACGTCGGAGACACCCATCTGAGCCATCTTGGCCTTGCTGGTGAATCCCAGCTTCACCCCCACGACCCGCTCGCCGCGGCCCACCCGCAGCTCCAGCAGCGCCGCCTGCACCGCGTACGCGTCATCGATGTCCAGCTCATGGCTGTCGGCGAGGCTCGGGGTGTCCTTGCGGGACGTCTGCGCCGTGTCCAGCCGCTGCGCCAGTATGCCGGTCAGCTCTGCCGGGATCATTTGCCGCTCCCTTCCGTGCCGGCCGCGCGCCGCGCGGCCAGGTCCAGTGCGATGTCCACGATCAGGTCCTCCTGACCGCCCACCATCTGCCGCCGGCCGACCTCCAGGAGGATCTCCCGGGTGTCGACCCCGTAACGCCGCCCCGCACGTTCGGCGTGCAGCAGGAAGCTGGAGTAGACACCGGCGTAGCCGAGCGTCAGGGTCTCCCGGTCCACCTGGACCGGCCGGTTGCGCAGCGGGCGGACGATGTCGTCGGCGGCGTCCTGGAGTGCGAACAGGTCGCAGCCGTGCTCCCAGCCCAGCAGGTCCGCGACGGCGACGAACGGTTCCGCCGGGCAGTTCCCGGCCCCGGCTCCCTGACCGGCCAGTGCCACGTCGACCCGGTACGCGCCGTGCTCCACGGCGGTCACGCTGTTGGCGACCGACAGCGAGAGGTTCTCGTGGGCATGGATGCCGATCTCGGTCGCCTCGTCGAGCACCTCGCGGTACGCGTCGACCCGGGCGGCAACCTCACGCATCGTCAGACGGCCGCCGGAGTCGGTGACATAGACGCAGTGCGCGCCGTACGACTCCATCAGCGCGGCCTGACGGGCCAGGCCCTCGGGGGAGTTGAGATGGCTCATCATCAGGAACCCGGACACATCCATCCCGTTCTCCCGGGCCCAGGAGATGTGCTGCGCGCTCACGTCGGCCTCGGTGCAGTGCGTCGCGACGCGCACGCTGCGCACCCCGAGCGCATGGGCCCGGCGCAGATGGTCGATGGTGCCGATGCCGGGCAGCAACAGGGTGGTCAGCTTCGCGTGTTCGAGGACGTCCGCGGCGGCTTCGATCCACTCCTCGTCGCTGTGCGCGCCGAACCCGTAGTTCGCGCTCGAACCGCCGAGACCGTCACCGTGCGCGACCTCGATGGCCGCGACCCCGGACCGGTCGAGCGCGGCGACGATCCGGCGCACCTGGTCGACGGTGTACATGTGCCCCATCGCGTGCATGCCGTCGCGCAGGGTCACGTCCTGGACGTACAGCTTCATGAGGTCACCCATCCTCGGAGTGCGGCGATCTTCTCCGCGGTGCGGACCGCGGCGGAGGTCATGATGTCGAGATTGCCCGCGTAGTCGGGCAGGTAGTGGCCGGCGCCGAGCACCTCCAGGAACACCGAGACCCTGACCCCGGTGACCCGTCGGCCCAGGGCCGGGACGACGGTGTCCTCGACCGGGTCGAACTGGACGTCCTGCTTGAGCCGGTAGCCGGGCACGTACTCCCGTACCGACCGCGCCATCCGCTCGACGGAGGCCACGATCCGGTCCCGGCCGGCGTCGGAGAGCCCGCCCTCGACGAGGCAGAAGACGGTGTCGCGCATGGCGAGCGGCGGCTCGGCCGGGTTGAGCACGATGATGGCCTTGCCGACCTCGGCGCCGCCGACCAGGCGGATCGCCTCACCGGTGGTCTCGGTGAACTCGTCGATATTGGCCCGGGTTCCGGGACCGGCCGACTTCGAGGCGATGGAGGCGACGATCTCCGCGTAGGCGACCGGCGCGATCCGGGAGATCGCGGCGACGACCGGAATGGTTGCCTGGCCGCCGCAGGTGACCATGTTGACGTCCCCGGCGCCGAGATGCTCGTCCAGGTTGACCGATGGCACCACGAACGGTCCGAGGGCCGCCGGAGTGAGGTCGATCATCAGCTTCCCGTGCTCCGCGGCGATCCGGGCGTTGCGCACATGGGCCTTGGCCGAGGTGGCGTCGAAGACGACCTTGATGTCGGCGAATCCGGGCAGCTCCACCAGCCCGTCGACACCGCGGTGCGTGGTGGCCACGTTGAGCCGGGCGGCGCGGGCCAGGCCGTCGGAGTCCGGGTCGATGCCCACCATCGCGCCCATGCGCAGCGTCTTCGAGAGCCGCAGCACCTTGATCATGAGGTCGGTTCCGATGTTGCCGGAGCCGATGACGGCCACAGGGACGGTGCCGGATGCGGTGGAACTCACTTGGTCTCCTCCTCGATGACTGCCTCGACCTCGCCGAGCCCGTCCAGCGCCAGCCGGTACCGGCCGGGGCCGCCGATCGGCACCATCGGGCCCAGCGCCCCGGACATGACGACGTCCCCGGCGCGCAACGGCTGTTCCCGGGCGGCCAGTTCGCGCGCCAGCCAGGCCACGGCGACGACCGGGGAGCCGAGGCAGGCGTGTCCCGCGCCGAAGGAGACCGGTTCGCCGTCCCGCTGGAGCACCATGCCGACCCGGGACAGGTCGAGCCCGCTCAGCGGATACGGAGTGGTGCCGAGCACGAACGCGCCGCTGGAGGCGTTGTCCGCGACCGTGTCGGTGATGGCCAAGTCCCAGCCGGTGATCCGGGAATCGACGATCTCGATGGCGGGCAGCACGAACTCGGTGGCCCTCAGTACATCGGCGACGCCGGCCCCGGGCCGGTCGATGTCCTGGCCGAGCACGAAGGCGATCTCGCCCTCCGCACGCGGCTGGAGGAAGCGGTTCAGCGGCAGCGGTTCGGTGTGGGCGTACATCATGTCGTCGAAGAGCACCCCGAAGTCGGGGCGGAACACGCCGAACTGCTGCTGTACGGCGGGCGCGGTGAGGCCGATCTTGGCGCCCACCACCCGGGCTCCGGCGGCGCTCCGGCCGGCCGCGATCCGGCGTTGCACCTCATAGGCGGCGTCGATGTCATCGCGGCCCAGGAACTCCCGGACGGGAGCGCACGGGGTCCGCGATCCGGCGGCGGCGGTGAGGCGTGCCGCGGCCGCCTCGATCCGTGCGGGCAGGTCGGGGGTGTCGTGATCGGTCACAGCTGTACGCACACATTCGTCGGCTCGGTGTAGAAGTGCAGGGAGGATTCGCCGCCCTCGCGGCCGATGCCGGAGAGCCCGACACCGCCGAAGGGGGAGCGCAGATCGCGCAGGAACCAGGTGTTGACCCAGGCCATGCCGACGTTCATGGACTGCGCCACCCGGTGGCCGCGGCGCAGGTCGTTGGTCCACACGGAAGCCGCGAGACCGTACTCGGTGTCATTGGCCAGGGCGATGGCCTCCGCCTCGGTGTCGAAGGGGATCAGGGCGGCCACCGGGCCGAAGATCTCCTCGCGCACGGGCCGGTCGGCATTGGTCAGGCCCGTCCACAGCGTCGGCTCGATCCATGAGCCGCCCGCGAGTCCGGGACCGAGCTGCGGCACGCCGCCGCCGGTGAGCACCTTCGCCCCGGCCTGTTCGGCCAGTTCGAAGTAGCTCAGCACCTTGTTCCGGTGGGTTCGGGAGATCAGCGGTCCGGTGGTGGTCCGCTCGTCCAGCGGGTCGCCCAGCCGCAGGCCCCGGGCCCGCTCGGCGAGCCCGTCGGCGACATCGGCGAAGACCGAGCGCTGTACGTAGACCCGCTCGGTGCACAGGCAGACCTGGCCGGTGTTGGTGAAGACCGACCTGGTCAGCCCGGCCAGCGCCTCGTCGATGTCGACATCGTCGAAGACGACGGCGGCGTTCTTGCCGCCGAGCTCGAAGGACACCGGACGGACGCGGGGCGCGACGGTCTTCATGACGTGCGAGCCGGTGGCCGACGAGCCGGTGAAGGTCACCCCGTCGATCCCCGGGTGCGAGGTCACGTACTCACCGGCGGAGTCGCCGCCGAAGCCGTGGACGACGTTGTACACCCCGGCGGGCAGCCCGACCTCGGCGAGTACGTCGGCCAGCAGCGTGGCGGTGGCCGGGGTCTCCTCACTGGGCTTGACGACCAGGGCGTTGCCGCAGGCCAGGGCAGGGGCGACCTTCCAGGTCAGCAGCAGGAGGGGCAGATTCCACGGGACGACGACCGCGACGACGCCGAGCGGCTTGCGTACCGCGTAGTTGAGCGCCTGCCGGCCGCCCGCGAGGTCGGTGAGGAAGGACTCCTGGCCGGCGGCGGCCACCACGTCGGCGAAGGTGCGGAAGTTCGTCAGCGCGCGTGCGACATCGAGCTCCCGGGCCTGGGTGACCGGCTTGCCGGTGTCGGCGACCTCCGCCGCGACGAACTCCTCGAAGCGCTCCTCGATCCGGTCCGCGGCCCGGCGCAGCAGCGCGGCCCGCTCCCGTACCGGCGTCGTCGCCCACCCGTCGTGCAGGGCGCGCCTGGCCGCGCTCACTGCGCGGTCCACCAGGTCCCTGTCCGCTTCGTGCACCCGGGCGAACACCCGGCCGGTCGCCGGATCGGTCTTGTCGAAGCTGTGGTTCTCGTCGGGCTCCACGAACTGCCCGGCCACGAAGTTGCGGATCCACCGCCCAGTCTCTGCCGTCATGCGTCCCACTGTGATCCGCACAGCCATGCCGGACAAATGCGATTCTCGTGCCGAGCCATACCTGAAATGGCATAGCGGGTTGCCGGTGACGGATGTACGCCCGGGATCGCCGAACGGTCGTCCGTATGCTCGCGAGGGCGTTCTGCTATACCCGAACGGGTATGGCAGATCCCGGATTCGGTATTTGTGTGTCATTTCCCGGACCATCAGGATCCACGGTTAACGACGGGTGAAGCCCGGCCGTCGTAGCGGCTGTCCGGGGCGAACCGCCCACAGCCCGCCATCCAAGTGATAGGTCACCCCGTGAACACTTCACCTCACGAAGAACACTCGGGCGGCGCCCGAGCCACTGCCGGCAGAACCGCCCTCGCCACGCTCGCGGGCACCACGCTGGAGTGGTACGACTTCTTCCTCTACGGAACAGCCGCGGCCCTCATCTTCAACGAGCAGTTCTTCCCCTCGCTCAGCCCCGCCGCCGGCACGCTGGCCGCCTTCAGCACCTTCGCCGTCGGCTTCATCGCCCGCCCCCTCGGCGGTCTGGTCTTCGGCCACTACGGGGACCGCATCGGCCGCAAGGCGACGCTGGTGGTCTCGCTCGTCCTGATGGGCATCGGCACCACCCTCATCGGCGCCATCCCGAGCTACGGATCCATCGGCTTCTGGGCCCCGGTCCTCCTGGTCACGCTGCGCATCGTCCAGGGCATCGGGCTCGGCGGCGAAGGGGCCGGAGCGACCCTCATGTCGATGGAACACGCGCCACCGGGCAAGAAGAACCTCTACGCGGGCTTCCCGCAGATGGGCACACCGGGCGGCCTGGTCCTGGCCAATGTGATCTTCCTGGTCACCAACGCGGTCATGGGCGACCACGCGTTCACCTCGTGGGGCTGGCGCATCCCGTTCCTGCTCAGTTTCGTCCTGGTGGCCGTGGGGCTGGTGATCCGGCTGCGGGTGACCGAGTCGCCGTCCTTCGACCGCGTCCGGGCCCAGGACCAGGTGGTCAGGTTCCCGCTGGCCGAATCGATGAAGGTCGGCTTCCCCCGGCTCGCGCTGACCCTGCTCGCCGTCGTGGCCAACTCGGCCGTCGCCTACGTGTTCATGGTCTTCACGCTGTCCTACGGCTCCCAGCACCTCGACTACGACAAGCAGTTCCTCATCGTGAGCGTCACGGTCGCGGCGGCCCTGTGGTTCGTGACCATTCCGGTGTGGACGAAGATCGCCGACCGGCACGGCCGCCGGACCATGTTCATCGCCGGATCCGCCGCCATCCTCGTCTGGTGCGTCGCCTTCTTCCCGCTCATCAACACCGGCAACGCCGCCCTCGCCGTGGTGGCGCTGCTCGGCATGGGCCTCATCATCCCGGTCACCCACTGCGTGCAGGGCAGCATCATCGTCGACACCTTCCCCGTCAACGTCCGGTACTCCGGCTCCTCGGTGATCCTGCAGGGCGGCGCCATCCTGGGCGGCGGACTCGCCCCCATGATCTCCACGGCACTGCTCAACTCGGGCGGCTCGTCGACCGGGGTGACGTGGTACCTCGTCGGGATCTGCGCGGTCAGCCTGGCCGGCGCGGTCGCCCTGTTCCGGCTGGTACCCGAAGGGGCGCCGGAGCCGGTGCGGGACGCCCCGGCGAAGGCGCTCTCCGGGCGCGGCGCATGACCGGCGCCGCCGTGGTCCGGTCCGGCCCGGTCCGCTACGCCGTGGCCGAGCGCTTCGCGCGTCCCCGCCCGGCGCGTGACGACGACCGCCCGCCCACCGGCGAGATCTGCCCGCAACTGCCGTCCAGGCTCGACGCGGTGATGGGACCGCCGCTCGACCGGCACCCGCAGGGCGAGGACTGTCTGAACCTGACCGTCACCACACCCGCCCGCGACAGCGCGGCGCGGCCGGTGATGGTCTGGTTCCACGGCGGCGGGTTCAGCAGCGGCGCGGGCCTCATGGACTGGTACGACGGCGGGGCGCTCGCCACCGAGGGCGATGTCGTCGTGGTGGCCGTCAACTACCGTGTCGGCGCACTCGGATACCTCTGCCTCGACGGGGTGTCCGAGGGCAATCTCGGCCTGTACGACCAGCTCGAAGCGCTCCGCTGGGTGCGGACGCACATCGCCGCGTACGGCGGCGACCCCGCCGATGTCACGGTCTTCGGGCAGTCCGCCGGGGCGCTCTCCATCCGGCTGCTGATGGAGCTGCCCGAGGCCCGGGGGCTGTTCCGCCGCGCGATCCTGCAGAGCGCGCCACTGGCGATCGCCACCCGGTCGCGGGCCGATGCCGAGGCCCTCGGCCGGATCTTCGGCGAGCGGCTCGCGGTACACGCCCCCGGCGCCGACCCGCGCACCGCCGCCCGGGCGGCCGTACTCGCGGCGCAACGGGACACCGGGCTCGCCCACCGGGAACGTTCCGGCTCCACCCTGGAGCCGCCGTTCGGCCCCGTCGGCACGGCCCTCGCCGCCCCCGGACCGCACGTCAGCGGCCTGGACATCATGTACGGCTGGAACGCGGACGACATGTCGGCCTTCCCCGGAGAAATGAGCGGGGACGGTGATCCGGCGGAGCCGACCCGGCGGACGTACACCGAACCGCTGACCGCCCTCGGGCAACAGCTCGTCCGCGCCGGAGCCCGGGTGCACGCCTACCGGCTGGACTGGCGCCCGGCCGGATCGGAGTACGGTGCCACCCACTGCGTGGAACTGCCGCTGCTCCTCGGCTCCCGGGCCGCCTGGCGGGACTCCCCGATGCTGGGCGACACCCCCTGGGAGGAGGTGGACGAGCTGGGCAGGGCCGTGCGCGCCACCTGGACCGCCTTTGTCCGCACCGGCCGTCCCGGTGCCGTCGCGCCCCCGCTGACCTGCCGCGAGATCCTCGCCCGACGGCCGTAGCGCCCCGCAGCCGGCCCTGCCGCCCGCCCGGTCTACCGGCTGTCCGCGCCCGTGGCGGGGTCCAGCAGCTCGACGACCCGGAACCGTTCGGCGACGACCATGGTGTCGTCGTCCACGGTGAATTCCGGGTCGCCGAGCGCCTCCCGCATCTCCTCGCTCTGCCAGAACCTCTCGTGTCCCGCGCGCCACTCGGCGACCGAGGCGTGGCCCTCGCCCTCGTCGATCGCGTGCTGGAGGTCGACATCGCCCAGGCGCAGCACCCGCACCTCCGTCACCTCCAGCACCGCGGTCTCCCGGCCGTCCGAGTCGATCAGCGCGGAGCGCTCACCCACCGGAGGCAGCTCCTCCTTCTCCGCCTCGTACTCCGCGAGCAGCCCGGTCGTCGACACCTTCGTACCGGCGAGCACCGCCCCCACCAGCTGATCGCGCAGCGGTCCGGGGAAGGCGAGCAGGAAGGGCTTGAGGGGTTCACGGTTCGACATGGCGCCAAGTCTGACATGTCCCACGGGGTGCGGTGCCGGGCCCGGCACCCGGCAGGGGGCTGCAACTGCACGCCGGACGGGCCGAGTTGTGAACCGGTACGGGCCGCACGACCGGCAGTGGCCGCGGGTCGTGCGCCGCCGCGACCACCGGCCCGGTTCCCGGCCGGCCGGACACATGGCAATGGCGCTCGCCGACCCGGAGGCACGCCGTGGCATGCGCACCGGGTCGGTCGAGCGCCATCGGGCACGGTCACAGCATTGCGCTGTGGGGGGAGGACCGTGCGGGCAGCCGCGCGCTAGACGATCAGCGACAGCAGCAGGATGAAGGCCAGCGAGACCACGGAGATGATGGTCTCCATCACCGACCAGGTCTTCACCGTCTGGCCGACGTTCATGCCGAAGTATTCCTTCACCAGCCAGAAGCCGGCGTCATTGACATGGCTGAAGAAGAGCGAGCCCGCGCCGACGGCGAGGACCAGCAGAGCGGCGTGGGACGTCGACATGTCGGCGGCCAGCGGGGCGACCAGACCGGCCGCCGAGATGGTGGCCACGGTCGCCGAACCGGTCGCCAGCCGGATCGCGACGGCGATCAGCCAGCCCAGCAGCAGCGCGGGTATCGACCAGTCCTTGGAGAAGTCCAGGATCATCTGGCCCACACCGGCGTCGATCAGGGTCTGCTTGAAACCGCCGCCCGCGCCCACGATCAGCAGCACACCGGCGATCGGGGCCAGGGACTTCTCGACGGTGGTGGAGAGCCGGCCCTTGGAGAACCCGGCCGCCCGGCCCAGCGTGAACATCCCGACTATGACGGCCGCGAGCAGCGCGATCAGCGGCGAGCCGATCACATCGGTGACCTTCTGCAGGCTCTGCTCCGGGTCGTCCACCACGATGTCGACCAGTGCCTTGATCAGCATCAGCACGACCGGCAGCAGGATCGTCGCCAGGGTGGCGCCGAAGCCGGGACGGCGGTCCAGGTCCTCCGAGGGACGCTGCGGAATCATCTTCTCCGGCGCCTTGATGTCCACCCAGCGCGCCGCGTAGCGGGAGAAGACCGGTCCGGCGATGATCACGGTCGGGATCGCGACCAGCACACCGAGCGCCAGCGTGACCCCGAGGTTGGCGCCGAGGGCGTCGATCGCCACCAGCGGGCCGGGGTGCGGCGGGATCAGACCGTGCATCACGGAGAGACCGGCCAGCGCCGGGATGCCGATCCGCATCAGGGAGAAGTTGCCGCGCTTGGCGACGAGCAGCACCACCGGGATCAGCAGCACGATGCCGACCTCGAAGAAGAGCGGCAGCCCGATGATCGAGGCGATCAGCACCATCGCCCACGGCATGGAGCGCCGGCTCGCCTTCGCGAGGATGGTGTCGACGATCTGGTCCGCGCCGCCGGAGTCGGCCAGCAGCTTGCCCAGGATCGCACCGAGCGCGATCAGCACACCGACACCCGCGACGGTCGAGCCGAGGCCCGCGGTGAAGCTGGCGATCGTCTTGGCCGGAGCGGCACCGGCGAACGAGCCGAGCGCCAGCGAGCCGATGGTCAGCGCGAGGAACGCGTGCATCTTGAACTTGGTGATGAGCAGAACGATGACGGCGATGCCCGCCAGCACGGCGATGCCCAACTGCGCGTTGCCTGCCGAAGTGATCGGTTCGACGGCGTCCGCTGCCAACATCTCGACGCTGAGACTGGTCACGGTGGTGATCCTTAGTTATCGAGCCGGCGCAACGCGGCGACGGCTCGCTCGGTGATTTCTTCAGGGGTGCCGGACACATCGACCGAGACACCGGCCTCGTCCTCCTGCAGCGGCTGCAGGGTGGCGAACTGCGAGTCGAGCAGGGCGGTGGGCATGAAGTGCCCCTTGCGCTCCGCCATGCGCTTCTCGATCAGAGCCCGGTCGCCGGTCAGGTGGAGGAAGACCGCGCCGGGTGCCTCGGCGCGCAGCCGGTCCCGGTAGACCCGCTTGAGCGCCGAGCTGCTCACCACTCCGCCGAGCCCGGCCCGGCCGTGCGCCCACTGGCCGATCGCGTCGAGCCAGGGCCACCGGTCGGAGTCGTCCAGCGGAACGCCGGCCGACATCTTGGCGATGTTCGCCGCGGGATGGAAGTCGTCGCCCTCTGCGTACGGAACGCCGAGTCCGGCGGCGAGCAGGGGGCCGATCGTGGTCTTGCCGGTCCCTGCTACGCCCATCACCACGACGACGTGGGGGGTGCTCATTGGTGGTGCCTCGCAGTCTTCTTCGACGTCTTCCTCGACATCGGTCCGTCGCGCTACTGAAACCTATACGTACGACTTATTCAAGATGCTGTGACATAAACGTCGTACTTTTTGTTCCCGAAGGGTGCCCCGTAGGCTGTGCGCATGACCACACAGGGCCCTGGGCTGCATACACATGTGCTGGACACCCTGGGTCTGGAGATCGCCGCCGGGGCGCACCCGCCGGGGCAGGTGCTGCGCACCGACGAACTGGCGCAGCGGTTCGACGTCTCGCGCACCGTGGTCCGCGAGGTGATCCGCGTCCTGGAGTCCATGCACCTGGTCGAATCCCGGCGCCGGGTCGGCGTGACGGTGCGGCCGACCGAGGCATGGAACGTCTACGATCCGCAGGTCATCCGCTGGCGGCTGGCCGGCGCCGACCGCCCGCGCCAGCTGCGCTCCCTGACCGTGCTGCGGTCGGCGATCGAACCGGTTGCGGCCGGCCTCGCCGCCCGCAACGCCACCCCCGAGCAGTGCGCGGCCCTCACCGAGTGCGCGCTCGGCATGGTCGCCACCTCGCGCGGCCAGCAGCTGGAGGGCTATCTGGAGCACGACATCGCGTTCCACCGGATCGTGCTCAACGCCTCAGGCAACGAGATGTTCGCGCGGCTCGGCGATGTCGTCGCCGAGGTCCTGGCGGGCCGTACCCACCACCAGGTGATGTTCGAGGACCCGGACCCGGCCGCGGTCACCCTCCACGTCCGGCTCGCCGAGGCGGTGCGCGAGGGCGACGCGGTGGCGGCGGAGCGGCTGACGAAGGAGATCGCCGTCGGCGCCCTGCACGAGCTGGACGTGCTCGCTCCCTAGTCGGGCAGATCCGAAGGCGGCTGCGCTCTCCGGCATCGTCGACGCGTACGTGGACCGGAAGAGCGATCGGGCAGGTCAATTCCCGCGCGCACGCGCGGTTCGCGCACCAGAATGCCCGCATGGAAACGGACAGCGTGGCGGAACTGGTCACGCAGGCACTGGCGGCATTGCGCGCCGCCACCGACCCGGACAACCCGGATGACCGGGACGACTGGCGCGAGTACGTATCGCTGCTGTGGCGGGCGGCCGCCGACGGGGCGGCGGCGCTGCCGCTCGGCCTGGAGCTGATCGGTTCGGCCGATCCGATCGAGCGCGAGGCGGGCTGCGACCTGCTGCGCGACACCGGCAATCAGCACGAGGCGGTCCGCGCCGGGACGGCCACCGCGCTGGTCGCCCTCGCGCAGCGGGAGACCGAGGGCCGCGTGCTGCGCTCGCTGGCGCGCGCGATCGAGATGACTTACGACCCGCGCGCCGTCCCCGTCCTCGTCACCCTCGCCGGGCATCCCGAAGCCGAGGTCCGCGAGGAAGTGGCCCGCTCGTTCGCCGAGGTCATCACCGGCCTGCCGGACGGACCGGACATCCGCACCCTCATCGGGCTGACCCGGGACCCGGACCAGCACGTCCGCGACTGGGCGACGTTCACCCTCGGCGTCCAGGCCGAGGTGGACAGCCCCGCGATCCGGGCCGCGCTCTGGGAGCGGACGGCCGACGCGCACGCCGGGACCCGTACGGAAGCGATCCGCGCACTGGCCTGTCGGCACGACCCCCGCGCCGTCCCGCTCCTGGCCGGACTCCTCGGCGACCCCGAGGGCGCCCACGTCCTCACGTTCAGCGCGGCGCAGATCACGGATGCCCCCGAACCGCCGCCGGCCCTCCCGGAGTACGAGCCCGGCGACGACTGGGTCACCGACGCCGTGAACGCCTGCAACCCGGCGCGGCGGGCCCGTCTGGACGCCTGGGCCTGGGAGCTGGTCTCCACCCTCCATCGGCTCCGCCCCGACCTGGACGCCGCCGTCTCGATGGAACGCTTCGGCTGGGGCCGCTCCCTGGGCGTCGCCGCCGCCTTCGGGCCGTCGGACTACGACATGGAGGCACTGCTCGCACGCGCGGACGGCGACCCCACGCGCGCTGCCGAACTGGTCGCGGCCGACCTGCCGAGAGCCCTGCCCGACACCCCTCCCGGCCCTCGGCCTCACTGAGCAGGATCCCGGCGGCCGGCCGGAACTCCGGATCCACTTGTCCAGGGGCCCGGCCTCCCGGACACCGGACGGCCCCCGCGGAGCGATTCCGCGGGGGCCGCCTTCGTACGTACGGTCCGTACGGTCAGCCGCTGTGCCCGTGATGGCCGCCGTGCCCGGCTCCGTGGTCGAACTTCATCGCCTCGGGCGGCATCACGACGAACGGCCGCATCATGCCCATGTCCTCGTGCTCCAGCAGATGGCAGTGGTACATGAACCGCCCGTACGCCCCGTCGAACTTCCCGAGCACCTTCACCAACTGCCCGGCAGGCACCCGGAAGACGTCCTTCCAGCCCTGCTCGTTCGGTGCCGTCGCGATCGTGGTGCCATGGTCGAACGCCACCGGGGAACGGGTTCCGCCGACCGCCGGATCGAAGCCGTCGAGCTTGTACGCCTCCCGGCCCATCACCTGGAAGTCCGCCAGATGGATGTGCATCGGATGCGTCGGACCGCCCAGGTTGAGGAACGACCACTGCTCGTAGCTGCTCTCGCCCACCGTGAAGCCGAGACCGTCGTTGAAGGTCCGCGAGATCCTGCGGTACGTGCGCACCGTGCCGTCCTCGCCCTGCACCTGGATCACACCGTCCGAGGGCACCGGCACACCGGCGGCGTCCTCGATCTCGGTCATCTCCCAGATCTCCGGGTGACCGCCACCGCCGACCGTGCCGGGCACCGTCAGCACCACGAGCCGGTGCCCGTGCTCCACCTCGCCGTGCTCGTACCGCCGGAAGGAACCCGACAGCACCTCGGGCAGCTCGAAGCCGTCCCGCCGCCCCGTCTCCCGCACCCGGAACTCCATCACCTGCGGGAACGGCACGTTCGCTGCGGGGTCCGGCACCCCCGGCGCGAGCCTGCCCCGGTTGACCAGCCGGACCCGGCGGCCGGCCAGCGCCGAGAAGTCGATCAGCAGGTCCATCCGCTCGGCCGGAGCGATCGTCAGCCGCGGCAGCACCTCGTCGAAGTCGACCGGCACCGGGCGCGGCAACAGCCCGCCGTCACTGCCGATCTGCCGGATCACGCCCGGCACCGGGTTGTTCTCCTCGTCGACCAGCACCAGGTCGTAGATCCGCGCGTTGGACGCGTTGACCAGCCGGAAGCGGTACCACGCGTCGTCCACGTCCAGATGGGGCCAGATACGGCCGTTGACCGTCGTGTACGGGCCGAGGAACGGCAGCGACACCGGCTTCCCGGTCTCCGGGTCGGCCTCGGAGATCACCGTCGTCTTGTGCAGCAGCCGCCCGTTGAGCCGGCCGTCCTCGTCGGTGTCCAGATTGCGGTCGGCCAGGATCAGCGGCAACTCCCGGTCGCCGGACGGCAGACCGAGCGCGTCCTCCTCGTCGTCCCTGATCAGATAGGTGCCTACGAGCCCGGCGTACACGTTCCACCGGGTGATGTTCATGGCGTGGTCGTGGTACCAGTACTGCGTGGCCTGGTGGTCGTTCGGGTACTCCGACAGCTGTGCGTCGCCGAAGCCGACCGCGTTGTCCGCCCAGCCGTCGTTGCCGCCGCCGGTCTGCGCGCCGTGCAGATGCGTCACCGTCCAGGCGGGCAGCGCGGCGACGTCCTCGTTCGGCTTCACCCCGTCGCGTCCGGGGCGGTTGTGCGGTGCCGGTTCGCCCTGCTTGACCGGGCCGACCTCCACCGCCGTGACCGGGTACTCGCTTCCCTTGGGGATGCGGTTGGTCCAGGCGATCCTGATCCGCTCCCCGCGCCGCACCTCGATGGTCGGTCCCGGCACCGTGCCGTTGTACCCCCACATCAGGGTCGGCGGCAGCTGCGCGTGCAGCCGCACCCAGGTGGGCGAGAGGGCGATCTCCGTCTCTCGCAGCACCTCACCGGTCTGCGGGCGGAGCACCGGCGGTACGGGCAACGCGTCGGTGTACGGCACGAGTCCGCCGACCGGCGCCCCGAGCGCGGCCGCCTCGGAACCCGGTCCCCGTCCCTCGCTCCGCCGGCCGGTCCGCCCCGTCTTCTCCATGATCTCGGTGATTTCGGTCAAGGTACTTCCCCCATGATCCGCAATTCCACTGCTGGTGGACCACGCGCCCCCTGCCCCCGCAGGTACTGATTCGGTGGCCCCTGTGTATCGAAGGACCGCCCGGAAGCCGCCGGAGTTCATCGATGGGGGCAATCTGACCGAAACCGGTACGGCCCACCGGGCGAACGGCATTCGTTTCCCGCCAACGCGGCGCGCCGCCGTGACACCCTCACTGGGCGTACGGTTGTTCGCGATCGATCTTCGCAAAAAGACGGAAACAGGAGACCACGGTATGTCGCAGCAGGTGCAAGGGGTCATCGCACCGGGAAAGAACGAGCCGGTACGGATCGAGACGATCGTGATCCCGGACCCGGGCCCCGGCGAGGCCGTGGTGAAGATCCAGGCGTGCGGCGTCTGCCACACCGATCTGCACTACAAGCAGGGCGGGATCAACGACGACTTCCCCTTCCTGCTCGGCCATGAGGCCGCGGGCGTGGTGGAGTCCGTCGGCGAGGGCGTCACGGACGTCGCCCCCGGCGACTTCGTCGTCCTCAACTGGCGTGCCGTGTGCGGTCAGTGCCGCGCGTGTCTGCGCGGCCGCCCCTGGTACTGCTTCGACACCCACAACGCCAAGCAGAAGATGACCCTGCTCGACGGCACGGAACTGTCGCCGGCCCTCGGTATCGGCGCGTTCGCCGAGAAGACCCTGGTCGCCGCCGGCCAGTGCACCAAGGTCGACCCGGAGGTCTCCCCGGCCGTCGCCGGGCTGCTCGGCTGCGGCGTGATGGCGGGCATCGGCGCCGCCATCAACACCGGACAGGTCGGCCGCGGCGACTCGGTCGCCGTGATCGGCTGCGGCGGCGTCGGCGACGCGGCGATCGCCGGAGCCCGGCTGGCCGGCGCGGCGAAGATCATCGCCGTGGACATCGACGACCGCAAGCTGGAGACGGCGAGGACGATGGGCGCCACGCACACCGTCAACTCCCGCTCCACCGACCCGGTCGAGGCGATCCGCGCGCTGACCGACGGCAACGGCGCGGACGTCGTCATCGAGGCGGTCGGCCGCCCCGAGACGTACAAGCAGGCCTTCTACGCCCGCGACCTCGCCGGCACCGTCGTCCTGGTCGGCGTCCCCACCCCGGAGATGCAGCTGGAGCTGCCGCTGATCGACGTCTTCGGGCGCGGCGGCTCGCTCAAGTCCTCCTGGTACGGCGACTGCCTGCCCTCGCGCGACTTCCCGATGCTGATCGACCTGCACCAGCAGGGCCGGATCGACCTCGGCGCGTTCGTCACCGAGACCATCGGGCTCGGCGACGTCGAGCAGGCCTTCGCCCGGATGCACGACGGCGACGTGCTGCGCTCGGTGGTGGTCTTCTGATGGCCGCCCGCATCGACCACCTGGTCACCTCCGGCACCTTCGCCCTCGACGGCGGGGAGTGGGACGTCGACAACAACGTCTGGATCGTCGGCGACGACACCGAGGCGATCGTCATCGACGCCGCCCATGACGCCGCCGCCATCGAGGCCGCGCTGAACGGCCGTACGCTGCGCGCCATCGTCTGCACGCACGCGCACAACGACCACATCGACGCCGCCCCGGCCCTCGCCGGGGCGACCGGCGCCCCGGTCCTGCTGCACCCCGACGACCTGCCACTGTGGAAGCAGACCCACCCGGACCGCCTCCCGGACGGCGAACTGGCCGACGGCCAGGAGCTGGAGATCGCCGGAACGACCCTCCAGGTCCTGCACACCCCCGGTCACGCCCCGGGCGCCGTCTGCCTGTACGCCCCCGGACTATCCACCGTCTTCACCGGGGACACGCTCTTCCAGGGCGGACCCGGCGCCACCGGACGGTCCTTCTCCCACTTCCCGACCATCGTCGCGTCGATCCGGGACCGGCTGCTCACCCTCCCGCCGGAGACCACCGTCCGTACCGGACACGGCGACTCCACCACCATCGGCGCGGAGGCCCCGCAGCTCGACGAGTGGATTGCCCGCGGTCACTGAGAACCGCGGCCCCTCACCGGTCCGGCCACGCGGAGAGCCGCAGCCCGCTCTCGAAGCGGCGCGGTTCGCCCGTGACCGGATCGGTGAACTCCAGCACCCGGGCCAGGAGTTGGAGCGGACGTGAGAAGTCGTCCGGCGCCCCCTCCGCCTCGACCACCGGATAGAGCGGGTCATGGACGATCGGCAGCCCCAGTCCGTTCATGTGGACCCGCAGCTGATGGGTCCGCCCGGTGGCGGGCAGCAGCCGGTAGCGGCCGAGCCCCTCCCGATGCTCCAGCAGCTCGATCCTGCTTTCGCTGTTCGGCTCGCCCGGCTCCTCGCGCGCGGCGACGACCCCGCGCTCCTTCACGATCCGGCTGCGCACGGTCCGCGGGAAGGCCCGCGCGGGATCGTACGGCGCCACCGCCTCGTACTCCTTGCGCACCAGACGGTCCCGGAACATCGTCTGGTACGCGCCCCGCTCCCCGGGCCGTACGACGAACAGCACGAGGCCCGCGGTCAGCCGGTCCAGTCGATGGGCGGGCTGGAGCGCGGGCAGCTCCAGCTCACGGCGCAGCCGGGCCACCGCGGTCTCGGTGATGTGCCGGCCACGCGGTGTCGTCGCCAGGAAGTGCGGCTTGTCGGCGACGACGAGGTGCTCGTCGTGGTGGACGACCCCGACCGGGAACGGCACCGGCTCCTCCGGCGCGAAGTCCCGGTGGAACCAGATGTACCGGCCCGCCGCGTACGGCTCCTCGGCGGAGACCGGGCCCCGCACCGAGACGAACCCGCCCTCGGCGAGCATCGCGTCCACCCGCCGCGCCCCGATCGCCTCCGCGAACCGCGCCAGCAGATGATCACGCACCGTCGGCCACGCCCCGTCCGGATCCTCCGGGAGTCGCAGCCGGACCGGGTCGATCCCGTCCCGCTGCGGCAGCGGCGCCGCCGGGGGCTTCGCGCGCCCCCTCATCGGGGAACGCCGACCACTACGGCGGTGCTCATGGTGCAGGCTCCTCGCTCCGTCGCCCCGGGGTGTGCGCACATTATCGCCGGTCACCGGGCCGGAACCGTCACGCCCCCGGCAGCGTCACCTTCAGCGGACCGCAGCCGATGCGCTCCGCCTCGGCGGCGACATAACCCGGCAGCAGCGCGCGGGTGAGGCCGAAGTCCCCGTCGGCCACCGGTTCCAGCTGCTCCACCACGAAGACCACGGGACCGGTCCGGCAGGGCGCCCGGTAGAGCGCCCTGGCGCCGTCGAACCTGCCGTACCCCTTGGCGCCCTTGACGGACAGACCGGCCCAGAGCACGTCCCGGGAGAAGATCTCGGTCAGCGCCGCGTCCGTCACCGTCGTCATCCGCAGCTTGGGGGTGAGCCTGCCACCGGCCTCGCAGATCCGGGCGGGCCCGCCGTCGCCGCCGACACGGGTCCGGACCAGGCTCTTGCGGTACGCCGGGGGAAGGGTGAGGCCCTTGATACCGCAGAAGGCATCGGCCTGCGCGTCCCGCTGCGCCACGAGGGAGGGCAGGTCATGGGGCGCCCGGTAGGCGCCCGAGCAGCCGAGCTCACGAATGACCCCGTTGGTGGCCTCCACCACCGCACGGGTCAGCGCCGCCCGGTCCCTCTGGTCGATCTCCGACGAGACCTCCAGCCCGGCCCGCCCCATGGCGACGTCCACCACCGTGGGCCCGGTGAACTCGTCCCGTCCGGTACAGCTCTGCGGCAGGGCCAGCCAGGCACGCGTGGACGAGGTCATCCCGGGCAGCCCGTCGCCGAGCGACACCAGGCCGGCCGCGAGGTACTCCCGAGGCCACTCGTGCGCGTCGGTGCCCTCCAGACCGTCCAGCCGGTGCACCCGCACGGTCATCTGGCGGCGGGCCCAGTCGTTCTTGTAGCTGGTGACGCGGCACTGCCCGTACGAGGAGTTCCCATCGCGCGGATCGGTCTGCAGCGACTGCTCCTCGACCTCGGTCCTGTGGTCGCCGAAGAGGTCCGACAGGGTCGCGTCGCTGAGCGAGTCCCAGCAGGGCGCGGGACCGGCCGACGGAAGCGCGTCCGTGCGCCAGGCCACCGCACCGGCACCGAGGAGCGCGCCGACCAGCCCGGCGGCGGTGACGGCACGGGCGGTACGGCTGCGCAACAGACGCCGCAGCACCGGAACGCGGTCGGGAGCGGGCTCCGGCTCCGGAGATCCGTGCTCCTGCTCCTGGTTCCGCGGCTCAGAAACCGCGGTCCTCTCGCCGTTCCCGTTCCCGTCCACAGCCGCTGCCCCGTTCTCCTCGGTACCGTCCGTCGCTCCGGTCTCGCCGCCGCTCACGCGCCCTCACCGGCCCCGCACCCGATGCGCCTGCTCACGGACTCGGTGAAGTTCTCGAACACCCGCCGGTCGCCCGGCCGCCCCGAACCCTTCAGCCCGGACCCGGCGTTCCCGTAGAACACGGTCGGCCGCCCGTTGCACTCGGTGCGCACGAGCCCATGGCCGGCCCCCTCGGGCAGCCCCGCGAACAGCGCGGCCATACGCGGATCGCCGGCCATCACGTACTGCGCCGCCGGTTCGTCGGGCGTCCCCGGCGCCTTCCACACCACCGAACAGGTCTGGAGCCGTCCGTCGACCACACCCACCTGCTTCCGGTACCTGGAGCCCGGGCCGAACCCGAAGGTCACACCGGGTATCCGGCACAACGGGCTTCCGGCCGACCCGTCGTCCTCGGCGACCGTCACGAAGGGCGACGTCACGCGCAGCGGCACGCCCGGAGCACAACCGGCCTTGAGCATAACGGTGTTGGTCGCGTCCAGCAGCATCCGGGCGACCTCGGGACGGCTGCCGATCGTGAAGGGCATGGCCGGCCTGCCCAGATGGCCGTTGCCGGTGCTCCCGCTCCGGATGGTCACCGTGGACGGCCGGCCGTCCACATCGCAGGCAGTGGGCAGGACCAGCATGGCCCGGTCCCCGGCGACCAGCCCGTCGAGCCCGTCCGGCAGCCGGGAGGCGGACCCGTGGAAGTACCGGCCTGTCCAGGCGTGGTGTTCCTCGGCACCGGAGGGGACCGGACGACGGTGACCTGCTCCTCGAACCGGAGCGGCTCGTCCGAGTCGTCGTCCGGCACCGTCGAGGTCACCGTGACCGTGCAACTGGCCCGGTGGCGGCCGGCCGAGGGCGGTCGCCGCCCCCCGGAGCACGGGCCGGGCCCAGCCCCGCCGCTCAGCCGGACGGCGAGAACACGAAGGAGAACTCCGCGGGCCGCGCGTCGAGCCGGTAGTCGGGCAGCACCCCCGGCCCGCACGACCCCGAACCCATCCCCTGCACCGCGTGATCCAGATTCACCCAGACGCTCCCGCCGGCCCGCAACTCCGGTACGTGCCCGGCCGCATCGAGCTGCTCGCTCGTCCACCGCCGCGCGGTGAACCAGAACGGCGCACCTCCCTCGACCCGTACACCCGCCCCGCCGCCGTCCATCAGCTCCGCCCACCGGACGTCGGCCCGCGCGCCGTTCTCCTGGGGCCGCACGTACGGCGTCTGCATCTCGTCCACGGACATCCGCCACCGGCCGAGCACCGAGGCGGCGCGGGTGTCCGGGTACGCCTCACCGGGCCCGCCGCCGAACCAGCGCGCCGCGCCGTACCGGGCGGGCAGCCCGAACCGGACACCCAGCCGGGGCAGCGGCACCCGCCACTCGCCCTCCGGCACCACGGACACCGTCAGCCCCAGCCGCTCCCCGTCGGCCGTCCACCGGAACGCGGTACGCAGCCCCAGCCCGCCCCCGGCCGGCGCCACCCTGGTCCGTACGACCAAGGCGTCCTCGCCGGCCTCGACCGCGTCGAGCCGGTGCCGCATCCGGTGCAGCCCCAACTCCCGCCACCGCGGCCCGTACTGCTCGTCCGGCTGCCACGCCGCCCCGTTGTCGTTGTCGGTGGGCGCCCGCCAGACATCCAGCCGGAACCCCTCCAACGGCACCGCGCCCAGCCGCACCGGGTCCCCGGTCACCGCGTCGAAGACCCCGGGCCCCAGGGCTACCAGCCCCTCGACCCGCTCCGGGCGCGCGCCCGTCGCGGCGGCGGGAACGACGGGCGCGCCCGCCTCGGCCTGACCCCACGCCACCACATGCCCGCGCTCGCCCCAGGCGGTGTCCCGGGCCAGCACCGCCCGTACGGTCCACACCCCGGCACCGTCCACCGGCAGCGGTACCTGCGCCGACGCACCGGGCGCGAGCTCCGGCACGGCGAGCGTGCCCGCTCCGACGGGCACCCCGTCCACCTCGTGCGACCACTCGAAGTCCAGGTGCGCCGACCCCGCGAAGTCGTACCCGTTGGTGATCCGGACCGAGCCCGCATCCGTCAGGGGTTCGATCCGCACCGGCTCGATGACCTTCTTGTACTCGATCAGCCCGGGGGAGGGGGTGCGGTCGGGGAAGAGCAGCCCGTCGCAGACGAAGTTCCCGTCGTGCAGCTCCTCGCCGAAGTCCCCGCCGTAGGCGAAGCCGTGCTCGGGGTGGGCGATGCCGTGATCGATCCACTCCCAGACGAATCCGCCCTGGCAGCGCCCGTACCGCTCGAACAGCCGCTGGTACTCGCCGAGTCCACCCGGACCGTTGCCCATCGCATGCGCGTACTCGCACATCAGGAACGGCATCGCACGCCGACGCGCGTCCGCTTCCGGGTCGGCCAGCGGCTCCTCCGCCCGGCGGCCGATCAGCTCGACCTCGGCGTGCGTCGGGTACATCCGCGAGTACAGGTCGACGTCCCGGCAGGAGAGATCGCCCTCGTAGTGCACCAGCCGCTCCGGATCCCGCCCCCGGATCCACCCGGCCATCGCGCTCAGCCCGCGCCCCGTCCCGCACTCGTTGCCGAGCGACCAGATGATCACCGAGGCGTGGTTCTTGTCGCGCTCCACCATCCGCGCGGCCCGGTCGAGCAGTGCCGGGGTCCACCGCTCGTCGTCCACCGGGTTGCCGCGCCACTCCGGACCGGAGAAGCCGTGCGTCTCCAGGTCGCATTCGTCGATCACCCAGAGCCCCAGCTCGTCGCAGAGATCGAGGAAGGCGGGATGCGGCGGATAGTGGCTGGTCCGTACGGCGTTGATGTTGTGCTGCTTCATCAGCACCAGGTCGCGCCGCATGGTCGCGGTGTCCACCGTCCGCCCGGTCTCCGGATGGAACTCGTGCCGGTTCACCCCGCGGAACAGCACCCGCCGCCCGTTGACCCGGATGTTCCCGTCCTCGACCACGACGCTGCGGAACCCCACCCGCAGCCCGATCCGTTCGCCGGAGGTCACCAGCTCCCCGTCGTACAGCCGGGGCGTCTCGGCCGTCCACGGCTCGACGGCGACGGTCACCGCCTCACCCGCCGCGACATCGATCCCCAGCTCGGGCACCAGGACCCGCCCCTCGGCCCCCGCGCACTCCACCCGCAGGGTCCCGGACCCGTCGCGGTGGTCGTACCCGGCGTGCACGAAGAAGTCCAGGGGCGCACCCGGCGGCCGCTCCAGCAGGGTCACGTCGCGGAAGATCCCGGGCAGCCACCACTGGTCCTGGTCCTCCAGATAGCTCCCCGACGACCACTGGTGCACCCGTACCGCCAGCACATTGCCCTCGGGCCGCAGCAGCCCGCCGACGGCGAACTCGTGCGGCAGCCGTGACCCCTTGAAGTCGCCCAGCTCCACACCGTTGAGCCAGACCCGGGCGCAGGACTCCACCCCGTCGAAACGGAGCAGCGCCTCCCCGTCCCCCGGCCACCCGGCGGGCAGGTCGAAGCTCCGCAGATGGTCGCCGGTCGGGTTCTCGGCCGGCACCCTCGGCGGATCCACCGGGAAGGGGTACACCACGTTCGTGTAGGCGGGCGCCCCGCCGGCCCCCTGGAGCACCCAGTGCCCGGGAACCGCGACCGTGGCCCACCCCGAGGCGTCGAACCCGGGGCGCGCGAACGACTCGTCCCGGGCGGCGGCACCCGGCGAGAGCCGGAACAGCCACCGGCCGTTCAGCGACATCCGCCGGGCGTCCGAGTCCGCGTACCAGGCCCGCGGCGCCGTCCCGCCGGATCCGGGGGCCATGTCCTCGTACCAGGGAAGGGCGGGCGCGTGCGTGCGGATCACAGGGGGACTCCTCACTCGGGGCACAACGCAAAAGCGCCGATCAGGACTGTTCCTGATCGGCGCTTTGCCTTG
>NZ_ML123046.1:181985-187615 GCF_003846175.1 Streptomyces sp. ADI95-17
TAGGTGTCTGTCTCGCGGGCCGCAGCCCGTTCCGACGTGGAAAACAATAGCAAACATTCGGGGGTGCTCGATCACGCCCCGGACCGTGTGAAGGACGCATGACGAGAGGTGGGTGCCCTTGGGTGTGCGGGCCGGGCGCGGGAGGATGAGGGGGAGCACCACAGCGACAGTGGAAGGAAGCAGCGTGAGCGAGACCAACACGGCCCGGACCGTCTCCGGCGAGGACGAGGTCGTGGACCTCTGTCGTGAGCTGATCCGGATCGACACCAGCAACTACGGGGACCATTCGGGGCCGGGGGAGCGGGGCGCGGCCGAGTACGTCGCGGAGAAGCTCGCCGAGGTCGGGCTGGAGCCGCAGATCTTCGAGTCCCACAAGGGCCGCGCCTCGACCGTGGCCCGGATCGAGGGCGAGGACCCGTCCAGGCCCGCGCTGCTCATCCACGGTCACACCGACGTGGTTCCGGCCAATGCGCACGACTGGACGCACCACCCGTTCTCGGGCGAGGTCGCGGACGGCTGTGTGTGGGGCCGCGGCGCGGTCGACATGAAGGACATGGACGCGATGACCCTCGCGGTCGTCCGCGACCGGATGCGCAGCGGCCGCAAGCCCCCGCGCGACATCGTGCTGGCCTTCGTCGCGGACGAGGAGGCGGGCGGCACGTACGGCGCGCGGTACCTCGTGGACAAGCACCCCGGCCTCTTCGAGGGGGTCACCGAGGCGATCGGCGAGGTCGGCGGTTTCTCCTTCACGGTGAACGAGAAGCTGCGGCTCTACCTCGTCGAGACGGCCCAGAAGGGCATGCACTGGATGCGGCTCACCGTGGACGGCACCGCCGGCCACGGCTCGATGACCAACGACGACAACGCGATCACCGAGCTCTGCGAGGCGGTCGGGCGGCTCGGGCGGCACAAGTGGCCGGTCCGGGTGACCAAGACCGTGCGGTCCTTCCTGGACGAGCTGTCCGACGCGCTCGGCACCCCGCTCGACCCGGAGGACATGGAGGCCACGCTCGCCAAGCTGGGCGGCATCGCCAAGATGGTCGGCGCCACGCTCCGCAACTCCGCCGCCCCCACCATGCTGGGCGCCGGCTACAAGGTGAACGTCATCCCCGGCCAGGCCATCGCCCATGTCGACGGCCGGTTCCTGCCCGGCTACGAGGACGAGTTCCTGGCCGACCTGGACCGGATCCTCGGCCCGCGCGTGAAGCGTGAGGACGTGCACGGCGACAAGGCGCTGGAGACCAGCTTCGACGGCTCGCTCGTCGACGCGATGCAGGTCGCCCTGAAGGCGGAGGACCCGATCGCCCGTGCGGTGCCCTACATGCTCTCCGGCGGCACCGACGCCAAGTCCTTCGACGATCTGGGCATCCGCTGCTTCGGGTTCGCCCCGCTGAAGCTGCCGCCGGAGCTCGACTTCGCGGGCATGTTCCACGGAGTGGACGAGCGCGTTCCGGTGGACGGCCTGAAGTTCGGCGTGCGTGTGCTCGACCGTTTCATCGACAACTGCTGACGCCTTGCCGGATTTCCGCCGACTTTCCGCACCAACAATCGCCAGCGTGTGCGTATTTGACCGGAACGAGTGAAAGGGTCCATACGCTCGTAGCTCGATTACCTCTTCCTCGTTACAAGTGATGCGGTCCGCGGCTGGGACCGCATTTGCCAACTAGGAGGAATAATGATCAAGAAGGTCGTCGCTGCTGCGGCTGTCACCGGTGGTCTGGTGCTCGCGGGTGCGGGCATGGCCGTCGCGGACTCCGGTGCCCAGAGTGCCGCTGTCGGCAGCCCCGGTGTGATCTCGGGCAACAACATCCAGGCGCCCATCCACGTGCCGGTGAACGTGTGCGGCAGCACGATCTCCGTGATCGGGCTGCTGAACCCCACCTTCGGCAACACCTGCATCAACGCCTGACGTTGTGCGTCAACCCGCAAGGGTTTGAATCCGGTCGGCCCCGGAGTGCACGCCATGCACTCCGGGGCTGCCGGGTACTTCGCCCCCGCACGGTCAAGTCCGGGGGTTTTCCGGAAGGTAGAAGGCAGGAATCAACCTATGCGACAGGTCACGCGTAAAGGCCTGATCACCATGGCGGCCGCGGGCGGCGCGCTCGCGCTGAGTGGCGGCTATGCGCACGCGGACGCGGGAGCGTCCGGCGAGGCGACGAATTCCCCGGGGGTGCTGTCAGGGAATTCGGTACAGATCCCGGTCCATGTACCGGTCAACGTGTGCGGCAATTCCGTGGACGTCGTGGCACTGCTCAACCCGGCGTTCGGAAACACCTGCGGAAACGGTTCGCAGGACAACTCTCCGGGCAAGCACGTCTCCGGCAGTCACGTCTCCGGCGACCTCACCCAGGCGAGCCGGCCCGGCAAGGGCAAGCACCGGGCCCCCATCGGCGGCGGGGCGACGGCCCAGGGCGTCGCGACGGGCTCGCCGGGGGTGCTGTCCGGCAACAACATCCAGGTGCCCATCGACATCCCCGTGAACGCCTGCGGGAACAGCATCACCATCGGTGGTCTGCTCAACCCCACCTTCGGCAACGACTGCGAGAACGCCCCGGAGGCCGTCACACCGCCCCCGGTCACCCCGGTCACCCCGGTCACCGAGCACAAGCCCCCGGCGCCGGAGAAGCCGGCCGTGCCGAACGTGCCCGAGACACAGAACGTCCCGCAGCTCGCACACACCGGAGCGGGCGGGCTCGACCTGCTGATCCCGGCGAGCGCGGGCCTGCTGCTGGCGGGTGCGGGCACGGTGCTCTACCGCCGCGCCCGGGCGTCCGCGTAGCGGACCGGGACGGCGCCACAAGCGCCACGAAGGGAGCGGGCCCCGCGGATGCCGGGCCCGCTCCGACTCACCAGGTGGCCCGGAGCTGGCGGATGATCCGCCGCCGCAGGCGCACCCTTCGACTGCCGTCGCGACGCAGCGTCAGCCGGTCCAACTCCCAGTGACCGTACTCGGCATGGTCGGTCAACAGGCGGGCCGTTTCCTTCCGGGACACCCCGCGCGGCACGTACACATCGACAAATTCGTATTCCGGCATCGCATCTATTGTGCGGGCAGAGCCCGTGTACGGATAGCGTCTGCACTATGTCTGATGCTGCGCAGCCCACCGCTGCCGAGGTACGCGCCGCCGCCGAGGCGGTCAAAACCGCGCTCGACCACCACCTCGCGGCCGTCGAACGCCGGACCGGGGACGACGACGTGGCCGTCTATGACGCGTTCAACGCACTGGCCGCTGCCGCCGAGTTCTACGACGAGCTGCTCTATGACCGGTACGACGAAGTCACCCCTTTCGAGATCCCGGGTGCGGAGGATTCGCTGCCGCCGTACACCGGCCCCGAGGAGCCGAACGCACTCAGTGTGCTGATCCGGCGCGACTACGCGGTGGTGGAACCGCCGAGGCTGCTCGCACAGGCCCAGCGGATCGCCGACCTCGACCAGGACGAGCGCGGCGGGAGCGCCGCGGTGGTCGGCTCCAGCGTCCACGCGGCGCTCGGCGTGCTCTTCGGGGAGTACGAACCCGACGAGATCGCGTCCCGGCACGCGGAGTTCGGCCTGGAGGAGGGGGACTCCACGCTCTGGGTCACGGCCGCCGAGGACCTTCCCGAGGCGGGGGAGTGGCTCGGCGCACCCTTCGACGACGCGGATCCGCAGCTGGTGGTCTGCCGCTTCGACGTCAGCGCCGTCTTCGACGAGGACGAACCGGACGAGGAACCGGCCAGCCTGGCGGCGGACAGCTCCTGACCCACCTGCCGGACGGGCTCGACGCCGAGCCCGTCCGGTGCCGGCGTCCCTGCCGGGGGCCCGGTCAGCCGGCCGGGGTCTCCAGCAGGGTGCGCAGCCTCGTCGTGCGGTCCTGGGCCGGGGGCTGGGCGACCGCGCGAGGCAGCGCCTGATCCACCCCGTGCACCACGGACAGATGCCGCTCGCCCCGGCTGAAGGCGGTGTACACCCAGGAACGGCTCAGCCCCTGCGCCGCGTCGCCCGGCAGCACGACGACCACCGCGGGCCAGCGCATCCCGGCCGCCTGATGCGCGCTGAGGGCCCAGCCATGGCGCACGGAGGACTCCACCCGTTCCTGGGCCACGACGACCTCTGTGCCCGCGCAGTCCAGATGCAGACCCTCGGCGTCCGCCGAGACGACCACGGCGGGCTCGGCCCTGCCGGGCGCCGGGACATGGACGACGCGGTCGCCCGGGTCGAAGCCGCCGAACCGGCCGGGACCCGGGTTGAGCCGCTGCTTCAACGCCGCGTTCAGCGCCCGGGTGCCCGCCGAGCCGCCGTGGCCGACGGTGATCACCTGGGTGTCCGACGACGGTACGCCGATGGCGCGTGGCACCGAGTCGGCCACCAGCTGCACGGTGCGGTGCACCGCCTCGCCCGCATCGCGCACGGGAACGATCACCACCTCCTTGCCCGGCGCCTCGACCTGGTTCAGCTCGCCGACGCCGATGCCGGAGACCAGCTCGCCGATCGGCCCCGGATCCGGCGTACGGGAGACGATCTGCGGGCACGCGCGGGCCGCCAGCACATCCGCGAACACCCGCCCCGCACCGGCCGATCCCAGCACGCCCGGATCGCCGCTGAGCACCAGTCGGGTGCCGTCGGCCAGGGACTCGACCAGGATCGCGGCGGTCTCCACGTCCAGCTGCGGGGCGTCCAGCACGACGAGCAGGTCGACGGCGATGGCCCCTTCCCCGTCGCGCCCCGGGCCCTGCTCGCCCGAGAGCAGACCGGCGAGGGTGACGGCCGTCTCCGGATCGCCGGTCGCCCCGGCCAGCCGGCGCCTGCCGTCGGCGCTGTGCGTGACGCCCAGGGCCCGCAGCCCGAGGGTGCGGGCCGCGGTGATCAGGGCGGCGGGCTCGGCCCTGGCGGCCTCGCCCCCGGTGTGTGCCACGAGACCGTGGGCCGCGACCGCGCGGATCAGTTCGGCCGCGGAGGGGGAGCCGGCGGCCGAGGCCGCCTGCTCCCAGTCGGCGTCCTTCTCGCAGGCGTTGACCAGCCGGGCCAGGCCGTCGGCGAGGCTCTCCTCGGCGAGTGCGTAGCGGTCGAGGCCGAGCAGCACCTGCACCGGCTCCTGCCCGGCGCCCGCGTCTTCGTCCCCGCCCTCGTCGGATTCCGCGGGAGCTTCGGATCCCTGGCCGTCGTGGACCTGCTCGTCCTCCTGGCCGTCCTGGAAGACCAGGACGACTCCCTCGGCGACGGCGTGCTGCACGGCCGCCTCGGGATCGGCAACCGAACGCTCGGTCAGCGCGGCCCGTACCTCCGACGCGTCCAGCGCCGTGTGGCCCCGGAGCGCGGCCCGCTCCAGCAGCCAGCCGACCAGGGCGGCGGTCCGCCGTTCGTCGTCCGGACCGCACTCGGCGCCGAGCAGGGCCCGCGCGAATCCGTCGGCCTGTTCGGGCTTGACCCCCGGCACGCCCAGCAGCTGCCAGGGGTCGGTGCGCAGGGCGTCGGCCGCCTGCGCCCCGAGGGTCTCGGCCGCGGGTCCCGCCAGCGCCGCCGGAGCCCCACCCTCGGCCAGCACGGCGGCGGCCGCGGCGACGGCCTCCGGCGGGGCGCTCTGCGGCGCCCGTGCCGGTTCGGGAACGCGGGGGCGGGCCGGGGCGGGCCCGGGCGCGGTCCGGCGCGGGGC
>NZ_ML123046.1:187640-208572 GCF_003846175.1 Streptomyces sp. ADI95-17
GCGGGGGAGTCGAAGAACGAGGTGGCGGGCTGTTCGCCGCTCTCCACCGCGCGCACGGCCGCCAGCAGGTCGGCCGCCTTGCCGCTCAGCTTCCCCCCGGCGGCGATGGGGCCCTCCTTCTCGGCCTTCCGCCTCTCGATCCGCTCCCGCAGCTCACGCTGTGCGGCGAGCTCGGCCTCGGCCTCGGAGAGCGGCGCGGGGGCGGCGTCGGCGTCCGCCCCGGTGCCGGAGCCTTTGGCTGCGTCGGCCGTGTCGTCCGCGCCGCCCGTGTCGTCCGCGGCGTCGCCCGTTTCGCCGTCCGTCGCTTCGCCCGCAGAGTCTGTTTCGCCGTCGGCCGTGTCGTCCGTCGCTTCAGCCCGTTCGCCGGCCCCGGGGGCACCGCCGTCCGTCTCCGGCCCGTCCCCGGTGGACGGGGCGGGCACGGCGGAGGAGGGGGGCGCGACGTCGTCGTCGGCGGCCGGGGAACCGGGGGTTTCCCCCCGGGGAAGCGCAGTCACAGCGTGCTCCAGTCCTGGTCGGGATAGCGGTGCACGGGCGCCGACACATCGTCGAGCGCCTGGCAGATCTCGTCAGGAAGACTAAGCGCCTCCACTGACAATGCCTCCGTGAGCTGCTGCGCGTTGCGCGCGCCGACGATCGGGGCCACCACCCCGGGCCGGTCCCGGACCCACGTGAGAGCCACCTGGAGCGGCGTCGTGGCCAGCCCGTCCGCCGCCGTCGCCACCGCGTCCACCACACGGCTCGCGGCCTCGTCGAGATACGGCTCGACGAACGGAGCGAGCAGCTCCGAGGCACCGCGCGAGTCCGCCGGAGTGCCCGACCGGTACTTCCCGGTGAGGACGCCGCGGCCCAGCGGGGACGAGGGCAGCAGCCCGACGCCGAGATCGAGGGCGGCGGGCAGCACCTCGCGTTCCACCCCCCGCTGCAACAGGGAGTACTCCATCTGGGTGCTCGCCACGCGGGTGCGCACCCCGGGCGAGGCGAGCTGCCAGGTGGCCGCCTTGGCCAGCTGCCAGCCGCAGAAGTTCGACACCCCCGCGTACCGGGCGCGCCCGCTGGACACCGCCAGATCCAGTGCCTGGAGCGTCTCCTCCAGCGGGGTCACCGGGTCGAAGGCATGGATCTGCCACAGATCCACGTGGTCCGTGCCGAGCCGTTCCAGGGAGTCGTCCAGCGCCGCCAGCAGATGCCCGCGCGATCCGTCGAACCGGCGGTACGGATCGGCCACGCTGCCGGCCTTCGTCGCGATGACGAGATCGCGTCGGGGCACCAGGCCGTCGAGGAGCTGCCCGAGGAGATATTCGGCCTCCCCACCGCCGTACACATCGGCGGTGTCGACCAGCGTGCCGCCCGCCTCCCAGAAGGCTTTGAGCTGTTCCGCAGCGTCGTGCTCATCGGTGTCCCGGCCCCAGGTGAGGGTGCCGAGCCCGATCCGGGACACTCGAAGGCCGGTGCGGCCGAGATGCCTCTGCTCCATGGGCGCTGAGATTACTGGCCAGAACCCCACTCGGCGGAAGCCTGTGGACAACCCGGCGTCAAGTCGCCCCTGCCGGATCGCGCCGCCGCGCGCTAGAGTCCGGAGCTCAGGGACGTTACTGATCGGTAAGGGGAGCGGCTATGCGGCTCGGCATCAATCTCGGTTACTGGGGTGCGGGAATGGACGGCGACAATCTCGCCGTCGCCCAGGAGGCCGACCGGCTCGGATACGACGTCTGCTGGGCGGCCGAGGCGTACGGCTCCGACGCGCCGACCGTGCTCTCCTGGGTCGCCGCCCGGACCGAGTCCATCGACGTAGGCTCCGCGATCATGCAGATCCCGGCCCGCCAGCCGGCCATGACGGCGATGACCGCCGCCACCCTCGACTCGCTCTCCGGCGGCCGGTTCCGGCTCGGCCTCGGCGTGTCGGGGCCGCAGGTCTCCGAGGGCTGGTACGGCGTCAAGTTCGACAAGCCGCTGGCCCGCACCCGGGAGTACGTCGAGATCGTCCGCCGGGCGATGTCCCGCGAGCGGCTCTCGTACGAGGGCGAGCACTGGACGCTGCCGCTGCCGGACGGTCCGGGCAAGCCCATCAAGCTGACCGTGCACCCGCAGCGCGAGCACATCCCGCTCTACATCGCGGCGATCGGCCCGAAGAACCTGGAGCAGACCGGCGAGATCGCCGACGGCGCGCTGCTGATCTTCCCCTCCGCCGAGCACCTTGAGGACACCGCGGTGAAGTACCTGCGGGCGGGCCGGGAGAAGGCGGGCCTGACCATGGAGGGCTTCGACGTCTGCCCGACCCTGCCGCTCGCCGTCGGCGACGACGTCAACGGCCTCGCGGACATGTTCCGTCCGTACACCGCTCTGTACGTGGGCGGCATGGGCAGCAGGAAGCAGAACTTCTACAACCAGCTCGCGCAGCGCATGGGCTACGAGAAGGAAGCCGCCGAGATCCAGGACAAGTACCTGTCCGGCGACAAGAGCGGTGCCGCTGCCGCCGTACCGCACCAGCTGATCGACCAGACCACGCTGCTCGGACCGGTCGAGCGGATCGCCGAGCGGATGCAGGCCTACGCCGCGGCCGGTGTCACGACACTGACCCTCGCCCCGGCCGGGTTCACGCTGGAGGAGCGGCTCACGGCTCTGCGGGCCGGTACGGACGCGCTGGAGCGCTCCGGGCTCGCGTGACAAGGTCCCGGACGCCGCCGGGAGCGGCACTACGGCCGTGGTGGGGGCTCGGGGCCTCCCCGCCACGGCCGTCACGCCTATCAACGCGCGCACGGTCGGGCGGTTACGCCGGCCCGCGCCCCGTCCGGCGTAGCCGGGGCTCGTTCCTGTTGCCCGTCCGGGTGTGCCGCACTTGACTGTCGCTCGGTGGATGCGGCACGGAGGTGGCGGTCATGCTCTCGGCAAGGAACCTGTTCCAGGAGATTCTCGACGACGACGAGTCATTCCGGCTGTTCTGTTCCATCGCGGCCGGCGGGGAGTCCCAGGGCGGCTGGGAGAACGGCCGGATCGCCGCCCTGGTGCCCGAGAGCCAGCGCGCCCTGGCGCCCAAGATCGCCCGGCACGGTGCCGACGAGGACAAGCACGGCCGGATCTTCCACGCGCTGCTGAAGAAGCGCGGGCTCCGGCCGGCGGAGGTCCCGCACGAGACCGACTACACGATGCTGCTGGAGAAGCACGGCATCGGCCTCGCCCATGAACAGCTGCGGGGTGAGGAACGGCTCTCCGAGCGCGACATCGTCACCTACCTCGCCCACAGCCGGGTCACCGAGCAGCGGGCCTCCGAGCAGATGGCACTGCTCCGCAGGCACTTCGCCGACCACCCCGACCTCGGCCGCGCCGTGAAGATGATCTCGAACGACGAGGACAACCACCTGGCGTACTGCCACGAGGAACTGCTCCGCCTCGCCCGGGCCGGACACGGCCGCACCATCCAGCGCACGCTGCGCGAGTGCGCGCTCGCCGAGATCCGGGTGTACCGCGACGTCAGCCTTGCCGTGATGGACCACATGGGCCGCATCCTGGGCTGGCCCGGGGCCAAATCGGCGGTGCTGGCCGCCGGGATCCACGCCGTCTACGTGTACGAACGGCTCGTGGGCTGGCGGCGGATGGTGAGCCTGGAACAGCCCGAGCGGCGCGACGCGCTGGGCGGCCCGGCGGCACCGGAGCCCGGGTTCGCCTGAACCGGGGACGAGCCGCTCGCGAAACCGGGTGCGGTGACCGCCCGTCCGTCAGAGCCAGCCGCGGCGCTTGAACTGCCGGTACAGCGCGAAGACAACCGCGGCCATCAGCGCGATCACCGCCGGATAGGCCCACACCCAGCGGAGCTCGGGCATGTGGTCGAAGTTCATGCCGTAGATCCCCGCCACCATCGTCGGCACGGCGGCCATCGCCGCCCAGGCCGAGATCTTGCGCATGTCGTCGTTCTGCCGCACGCCCACCTGAGCCAGATGGGCCGAGAGGATGTCGGAGAGCAGCCGGTCCAGTCCTTCCACGTACTCGTTGGCGCGCGTCAGGTGGTCGCTGACGTCACGGAAGAACGGCTGCGAGTGCTCGTGGACGAACGGCACGCCCCCGCTCGCCAGCCGGGCCATGGGGGCGCTCAGCGGCCCGGCCGCCCGGCGGAACTCCAGGATCTGCCGCTTGAAGGTGTAGATGCGGGCCGCGGTGCTCTTGGTGTCACCGACGCCGGTCGGCGCGAACACCTCGGTCTCCAGCTCCTCCAGGTCGACCTGGAGCTCGCCCGCGACCTCTATGTAGTGGTCGACGACGGCGTCGCTGATCGCGTACAGCACCGCGGTCGGCCCGTGCTTGAGCACCTCCGGCTCGGCCTCCAGCCGACGGCGTACCGCGGCGAGCGGCGCGCCCTCCCCGTGCCGGACCGTCACGACGAACGAGTCCCCTATGAAGGCCATGAGTTCGTCGGTGGTGACCGTGTCGCTGCTCTGCTCGTACACCACCGGCTTGATGACCGCGAAGAGCGAGTCGTCGTACACCTCCAGCTTGGGCCGCTGGTGGGCGCTCAGGGCGTCCTCCACGGCCAGCGGGTGCAGCCCGAACTCGCTGCTGACGAGGTCGAACTCCTTCTCCGTCGGTTCGTGCAGCCCGATCCAGAGAAAGGCGTCCCCGGTGGCCCGTGCCTCGTCGAGGGCATCGGAGAAGTCGGCGGGGCCGTCGGTGCGGCGCCCGTCCCGGTAAATGGCACAGTCCACGATCACGGCGCGCATTCTTCCCTGCCGCGCTCCCCGGCGCACCTCATCGGCGGCGGCATGATCCGAACGGAAGGCCCTACGCTGGCCCGTATGCCCACCCTGATCCTCGTACGCCACGGACGCTCCACCGCCAACACCGCCGGGGTGCTCGCGGGCCGCACCCCCGGGGTCGCGCTCGACGAGCGCGGCGCGGAGCAGGCCGCCGCCCTGCCCGGCCGGCTCGCCGGGCTGCGGCTGGCCGCCGCCGTCAGCAGCCCGCTCCAGCGCTGTCGGGAGACCCTGCGGCCGCTGCTCGCCGCCCGGCCGGAGCTGGAGCTGCACACCGAGGACCGGATCAGCGAGTGCGACTACGGCGACTGGTCGGGGCGCAAGCTCGCGGAGCTCGCCGACGAACCGCTGATGGGCGTCGTGCAGCAGCATCCGTCGGCCGCGGCGTTCCCCGGCGGCGAGTCGATGCGCGGCATGCAGGCGCGCGCGGTCGACGCGGTGCGGGACTGGAACGCCCGGATCGAGGCCGCGCACGGCGACGACGCCGTGTACGTGATGTGCTCGCACGGCGACATCATCAAGGCCCTGGTCGCCGACGCGCTCGGCATGCATCTCGACCTCTTCCAGCGGATCCACGCCGACCCCTGTTCGGTCACCGCGATCCGCTACACCAGGCTGCGGCCCTTCCTGCTGAGGCTCGGCGACACCGGGGACCTCGCCCCGCTGGCGCCGAGCGAGCACCCGCGCCCGGCGGCGGACTCGGACGCGGACGCGGCGGTCGGGGGCGGCGCTGGGGCGCCGTGATCGCTTCGCGCAGTAGGGTGGACGCTCCGTAGGCCCCGGGGCCCGTCCGGCGGATCGGAGGCCGGACGGGCCCCGGCCCGGGGAACGAACGTTCCGGGCCCGGGCCACCCCTCATCCACCGTCGAATTCAAGGGAGACAGGACGTGTCCCGTCAGGTGTTCCTCTACGACCCCCCGGACCGTTTCGTGGCCGGTACGGTCGGGTTGCCTGGACGCCGTACGTTCTTCCTGCAGGCATCCTCAGGCGGACGTGTCACCAGCGTGGCCCTGGAGAAGACCCAGGTCGCCGCGCTCGCCGAGCGGATCGACGAGCTGCTCGACGAGGTGGTGCGGCGGACCGGCGGAAACTCCCCGGTGCCCGCCGTCGCGCCGATGGACGTCACCGACACCGCGCCCCTGGACGTCCCCGTCGAGGAGGAGTTCCGGGTCGGCACGATGGCGCTCGCCTGGGACGGCGAGGAACAGCGCATGATCGTCGAGGCGCAGGCACTGGTCGAGCTGGACGTGGAATCCGACGAGGATCTCGCCGAGGCCGAGGAACGGCTGCTCCAGGACGAGGAGAACGGCCCGCCGATGCTTCGGGTCCGCCTCAGCGGCGCGCAGGCCAGGGCCTTCGCCAAGCGCGCCCTGGACGTGGTGAACGCCGGCCGTCCGCCGTGCCCGCTGTGCAGCCTGCCGCTCGACCCGGAAGGACACGTATGCCCGCGCCAGAACGGATACCGTCGCGGAGCCTGACCGGCGCTGAGCTGGTCGGTCTGCTCACCGAGGGCGAGCTCACCGTCCTCGGACAGATTCGCGGCGCGTCCAACGCGGTGCTCTACTGCACCGTCGCGCGCGACGGTGAGGAGGCTCCTTGCGTCTACAAGCCGGTGGCCGGTGAACAGCCGCTGTGGGACTTCCCGGACGGCACGCTCGCCGGACGCGAGGTGGCCGCGTACGAGATCTCCGAGGCGACCGGCTGGGGCCTGGTGCCGCCCACCGTGCTGCGGGACGGCCCGTACGGCGAGGGCATGTGCCAGCTGTGGATCGACGCGGTCCCCCATGACGACGCGGACGACGCGGACGGTGAGGACGACGGGGCGGGCGAGCCGCCGCTGCTCGCGCTCGTCGAGGACGAGGAGCCCGGCGAGGGCTGGAAGGCCGTGGCCCGGGCCGAGGTCGGTGAGGGCCGGACGGCCCTGCTGGTCCACGCGGACGACGCCCGGCTGCGGCGGCTGGCCGTCCTCGACGCCGTGATCAACAACGGCGACCGCAAGGGCGGCCATCTGCTGCCCGCCCCCGGCGGCCGGCTCTACGGCATCGACCACGGTGTGACATTCAACGCCGACGACAAGCTGCGCACGCTGCTCTGGGGCTGGGCGGGGGAGCCTCTGACGGCCGAGGCCGTCGAGGTCGTCGAACGGCTGGGGGCACAACTCGCGCCGGGCACCCCGCTCGTCACCCGGCTGGGTGAGCTGATCACCGAGGCCGAGATCGAGGCGTTGCGGGGCCGTGTGGCGGGGCTGAGAGCGACCGGACGGCACCCGGAGCCGAGCGGTGAGTGGCCCTCGATCCCCTGGCCGCCGGTCTGAGCCGAGCAGGGGAGGAACGGGGCGCGGGGGTGCGGGCCGGGGTACCGGGACCGCGTCCCGAAGCAGATGGAGCGGCCCGGCGCAAGAGCGCCTCTTCGGTCAAGATCCGGCATCCGGTTCGTATCCGGAACATGCATCCGGTTACGCTCGTGGCATGCATGCCTGGCCCGCTTCTGAGGTCCCCGCCCTGCCTGGCAAGGGCCGCGACCTTCGGATCCACGACACCGCGACCGGCGGACGGATCACCCTTGACCCCGGTCCCGTCGCCCGCATCTACGTCTGCGGCATCACGCCGTACGACGCGACCCACATGGGTCATGCGGCGACCTACAACGCGTTCGACCTCGTTCAGCGCGTGTGGCTCGACACCAAGCGGCAGGTTCACTATGTCCAGAACGTGACCGACGTGGACGACCCGCTCCTGGAGCGGGCCGTGCGCGACGGCCAGGACTGGACCGAGCTCGCCGAGCGCGAGACGGCCCTGTTCCGCGAGGACATGACTGCCCTGCGCATGCTTCCGCCGAAGCACTACATCGGTGCCGTGGAGGCGATACCCGGCATCGTCCCGCTGGTGGAACGGCTCCGCGACGCCGGCGCCGCCTACGAGCTCGACGGCGACGTGTACTTCTCCGTCGAGACCGACCCGCACTTCGGCGAGGTCTCCAACCTCGACACCGAGGCGATGCGGCTGCTCTCCGCCGAGCGCGGCGGCGACCCGGAGCGCCCCGGCAAGAAGAACCCGCTCGACCCGATGCTGTGGATGGCCGCCCGCGAGGGCGAGCCGAGCTGGGACGGCGCCTCGCTCGGCCCCGGCCGGCCCGGCTGGCACATCGAGTGCGTCGCCATCGCCCTCGACCACCTCGGCATGGGCTTCGACGTCCAGGGCGGCGGGTCCGACCTCGCCTTCCCGCACCACGAGATGGGTGCCTCGCACGCGCAGGTGCTGACCGGGGAACACCCCTTCGCCCAGGCCTATGTGCACGCCGGAATGGTCGGCCTGGACGGCGAGAAGATGTCCAAGTCCAGGGGCAACCTGGTCTTCGTCTCGCAGCTGCGCCGCGACGGTGTGGACCCGGCGGCGATCCGGCTGGCGCTGCTCTCGCACCACTACCGGTCCGACTGGGAGTGGACGGACCAGGTGCTCGCCGACGCGGTGGAGCGGCTCGCCCGTTGGCGGGCCGCCGTCTCCCGGCCGGACGGGCTGCCCGCCGAGGCGCTGGTCGAGGAGGTCCGCGAGGCCCTCGCCGACGACCTGGACGCGCCGGCCGCGCTGGCCGCCGTGGACCGCTGGGCCGAGCGGCAGATCGCCGACGGCGGTACGGACGAGGGCGCGCCCGGCCTCGTCTCGCGCACCGTCGACGCGCTGCTGGGCGTCGCCCTGTAGCGCCGCGCAGGGTGGCAACCCGCTGATATCCACCGGACGTTCCGGACGAACCGGCCTTGGACTTCTCGACGAAGTTCAGGGCCGGTTCCGTTTTGTCCATGGTCAAGTGCTCGATGCTGCGCTAAAAGCGCTCTATGCAATCATCAACGCGCATCAGAACGGCGGCAGTTGCAGCCTTGCTGGGACTGCTCGCCGTCCTCTCGGGCCCCGGCGCGGCCCAGGCCGGCGCCGCCGAGCCGGACACCACGGTCGGCGACCTCACCGGGTTCTCCGCCGACGGATCCGTCTACCACCTGAAGGCCGGGGCCGCCGAGGCCCGGGTCAGCTTCGTCTCCGACGAGACCTTCCGTATCGAACTCGCCCCGGACGGCACGTTCTCCGACCCGACGGGCGACGACATCGTGCTGCCGCAGGGCACCCCGCCGCACACCCGGTGGAAGGAGCGTGGCGACCGCTACGAACTCTCCACCGGCCGCGTCACCCTGCGCGCCTACAAGTCGCCGCTGCGGTTCGCCCTGTACCGGGCGGACGGCAGCCAGGTCTGGTCCGAGGCCAAGGGGCTGAGCTGGAACGGCGAGAAGACCACCCAGACGCTGGCTCGCGGCGCGGACGAGCAGTTCTACGGCGCCGGCATGCAGAACGGCCGGGGCAACACCTCGCACCGCGACAAGACCGTCGAGGTCGGCGTCGACTACGACTGGGACGACGGCGGCCACCCCAACTCGGTGCCGTTCTACCTCTCCTCGTCCGGTTACGGCGTCTTCCGCAACACCTACGCGCCGAACACCTACGCCTTCACCGACCCGGTGACCACCAGCGCGAAGGAGCAGCGCTTCGACGCCTACTACTTCACGGGCGACAGCGCCAAGGACGTCATCGGGCAGTACACGAAGCTCACCGGCAAGCCCTTCCTGCCGCCGGTGTACGGGATGGAGATCGGTGACGCCGACTGCTACCTCCACAACGCCAACCGCGGTGAGCGCCGCACCCTGGACGCCCTGAAGGTCGCCGACGGCTACGTCGAGAACGACATGCCGAACGGCTGGATGCTCGTCAACGACGGCTACGGCTGCGGATACGAGGACCTCGCCGAGACCGCCAAGGGCCTCCAGGACCGCGGCATGCAGCTCGGCCTGTGGACCGAGGACGGCATCGACAAGATCGGCGAGCAGGTCAAGGCGGGCCAGCGGGTCGCCAAGCTGGACGTGGCCTGGGTCGGCGCCGGCTACAAGTTCGCCCTGGACGGCTGCAAGGACGCGTACAAGGGCATCGAGGACAACAGCGACGCCCGCGGCTTCACCTACGCCCCCGAGAGCTGGTCGGGCGCGCAGCGCTGCGGTGTGCAGTGGTCCGGCGACCAGTACGGCACCTGGGACTACATCCGCTGGCAGATCCCGACCTACGCGGGCGCCACGATGTCCGGCCTCGCCTACACCACCGGCGACGTCGACGGCATCTTCGGCGGCAGCGCCAAGACCTACACCCGTGACCTCCAGTGGAAGATGTTCCTGGGGACCACGATGACGATGGACGGCTGGGCGGCCAGCGACAAGCAGCCCTTCCGGTACGGGGAGCCGTACACCACCATCAACCGCGACTACCTCAAGCTCAAGGAGTCGCTGCTGCCCTACCAGTACTCCTACGCGCACGAGGCGACGAAGACCGGCGTCGGCATGGTCCGCCCGCTCGTCCTCGAATACCCGGACGACCCGAAGGCGGCGACGGACGCGGCGAAGTACGAATTCATGTCCGGCGAGGACTTCCTCGTCGCCCCGGTCTACCAGGACAGCACCGAGCGGGACGGCATCTACCTGCCGAAGGGCACCTGGACCGACTACTGGAGCGGCCGCACCTACCAGGGGCCGGTCACCGTCGACGACTACAGCGCCCCGCTCGACACCCTGCCGCTGTTCGTCAAGGGCGGTGCCAGTGTGCCGATGTGGCCCGGCATCCGCTCGTACAAGGACCGCACCGCCTCCTCCCCGCTCGCCTGGGACATCTACCCGCAGGGCAAGTCGTCCTTCACGCTCTACGAGGACGACGGCGTCACCCGGCAGCACCGCGACGGCAAGTACGCCACCCAGCGGGCCGACGTGGACGCACCGGCGAGGGGCGCGGGCGATGTGACGGTGCGGATCGGTGCGAGCAAGGGGAAGTTCACCGGCAAGCAGAGCAAGCGCCCGTACGAGTTCAGCGTGCACACCGGCTCCGCGCCGAGCGCCGTCGAGCTCGGCGGGAAGCTGCCCCGGCTGGACTCCGCCGCCGCGTACAAGGCCGCGAAGCAGGGCTGGTGGTACGACCGGGACGACCGCGGCGGTGTCGTGAAGATCAAGACCGCGCCGCTGTCCACCGCCAAGGCGTTCTCCGTGAAGCTGAAGCACACCAGTGCGGTCGGCGGGCGGACCGCCGAGGCGAACGCCGCGGTCTCCGCACCGGCCGGGCAGGAGCTCGGTGCCGGGGCCGGGGGCACCGTCACCGTCGACGTCACCGCGGGCAGGGCCGATGTGACCGACGCCGAGGTCGGCATGGACGCCCCCGAGGGCTGGCAGGTCGACCGGCCCGCGAAGGTGGACCGGATCCCGGCGGGCACCACCCGGCGGGTCGAGGTCTCCGTCACCCCCGCGAAGGACGCCACGGCGGGGGAGGCACGGATCACCGCCCTCGTCCGATACCGGTCGGCCGGTGAAGCCCGCACCGCCACCCAGCGGTTCGCCGCCGCAGTGATGCCGCCGCCGCCCACCGGTGAGGCCTGGGCGAGCGATCTGGTGTGGCTGAAGTCCACCAACGGCTACGGACCGGCCGAACGCGACCGCAGCAACGGCGAGTCGGGCGCGGCCGACGGCAAGCCGCTGACCCTCGCCGGGAAGACGTACGAGAAGGGGATCGGCACCCACGCCGACTCCGACATCGAGGTCTACCTCGGCGGGCGCTGCACCGCGTTCACCGCCGACGCGGGGATCGACGACGAGATCAACGGCTACGGCGAAGTGGCCTTCTCCGTCGAGGCGGACGGCAAGGTGCTGTGGACCTCCCCGAAGGTGACCGGGGCCTCGGCGGCCGTACCGGTCGACGTGAAGCTCGACGGTGCGCGCCATGTGCACCTGAAGGTCACGGACACCAACGGCTCCAAGACCGGTGACCACGGGGACTGGGCCGCGGCCCGGTTCACCTGTTCCTGAATGTCCCGGACAGCACGGGAGCGCCGGGCGGGCACGTGCCCGCCCGGCGCTCCACCGGTCCCGTCACTCCTCCGGGGAGTCCTCCGACGAATCCCGGGGGCCGTCCTCGTCACCGCCGTCGTCACCCTCCCGGCCGGCCGGTGGCTGCCGTCCGGGTCCGCCCGCGGGCGGTGCGCCGGACCCCGGATCGCCACCGCTCTCGGGGCGGACCGGCTTCGGCGGCCGGGTGCGGCCGCTGGAGGTGTCGCGCAGGTACGAGGCGTCGCCGCTCTCCGTCGCGTGCCCGCCCGGTGCCTGGCCCGGACCGATGTCCCGTCGGCGCAGATAGCGCTCGAACTCCCGGGCGATGGCCTCGCCGCTCGCCTCGGGCAGCTCGGCGGTGTCCCGGGCCTCCTCCAGCGTCTGCACGTATTCGGCCACTTCGCTGTCCTCGGCGGCCAGTTGATCGACGCCGAGCTGCCAGGCGCGCGCGTCCTCGGGCAGTTCGCCCAGCGGGATGCGCAGACCGATGAGGTCCTCCAGGCGGTTCAGCAGCGCGAGCGTGGCCTTCGGGTTGGGCGGCTGCGACACGTAGTGCGGCACCGCCGCCCACAGGCTCACCGCGGGCACGCCCGCGTGCGTGCAGGCCTCCTGGAGGATGCCGACGATGCCCGTCGGCCCCTCGTACTTGGTCTCCTCCAGATCCATGGTCCGCGCCAGGTCCGGGTCGGAGGTGACCCCGCTGACCGGCACCGGCCGGGTGTGCGGGGTGTCGCCGAGCAGGGCGCCCAGGATCACCACCATCTCCACCCCCAGCTCATGGGCGAAACCCAGGATCTCGTTGCAGAACGAGCGCCAGCGCATGGATGGTTCGATACCGCGGACCAGGACGAGATCGCGGGGCTTGTCCCCGCCGACGCGGACCACGGAGAGCCGGGTGGTCGGCCAGGTGATCTTGCGCACCCCGCCGTCCAGCCACAGCGTCGGCCGGTTGACCTGGAAGTCGTAGTAGTCCTCGGCGTCCAGCGCCGCGAACACCTCGCCCTTCCACTCCCGGTCCAGGTGCGCCACCGCCGTGGAGGCGGCGTCCCCTGCGTCGTTCCATCCCTCGAACGCGGCCACCATGACCGGGTCGATCAGCTCGGGTACCCCCTCGAGCTCGATCACCCAGGCCTCCTTCCGAAGTTCCCTTGTGTACCCATCAACCTTACGGCTTCCGGCCACTTGCGCCGCAGCCTCCGTACACAGCCGGGCGAACCCGGCCCGTGGGGGAGTATCGCCGGTCGAATCAGGGCATCAGACCCTGGATACATCCGAGCTGTGGTGGGTAGATTTCGTTCAGACGCTGGACGTTGGGGTCTTCGTGGCGCTATACATCGGATGACCAGAACAGAGGTCCGATGTTATTCCCCTGGGGGCGCACATGAGTCAGACCGTCACGGATTTCGAGGTCCACGACATCCGTTTTCCGACCTCGGAACAACTGGACGGCTCGGACGCCATGAACCCCGATCCCGACTACTCGGCTGCCTACGTCGTACTGCGCACCGATGTCCAGGACCGCACGGACGGACCGGACAGCGGCAACGGCGGCATCGAGGGACATGGCTTCTGTTTCACCATCGGGCGCGGCAACGAGGTGATGGCCGCCGCCATCGACACGCTGCGCCCCTATCTGGTGGGGCGCCCGGTGCCCCGCACCGCGGCCGATCTCGCCGCACTGCACCGCGAGCTCACCCACGACTCGCAACTGCGCTGGCTCGGCCCGGAGAAGGGCGTGATGCACATGGCGGCCGGCGCGGTCGTCAACGCCGCCTGGGACCTGGCGGCCAAGCTCGCGGGCAGACCGGTCTGGGAGTTCCTCGCCGGGATGACGCCCGAGGAGCTCGTCTCCCTCGTCGACTTCCGCTACCTCACCGACGCACTCACCCCCGAGGAGGCCCTGGAGATCCTGCGGGCCGCCGAACCGGGCCGGGCCGAGCGCGCCGAGCGGCTGCGCGCCGAGGGATACCCCGCGTACACCACCTCGCCCGGCTGGCTGGGCTACAGCGACGACAAGCTGGTCGGGCTCGCGAAGGAGGCCGTCGCCGACGGCTTCACCCAGATCAAGCTGAAGGTCGGCGGCAGTCTGAGCGACGACGTCCGCAGACTCGCCCTGGCCCGCGAGGCCGTCGGGCCGGACATCCGGATCGCCGTCGACGCCAACCAGCGCTGGGACGTCTCGGACGCGGTCGAGTGGATGACCGCGCTCGCGCCGTACGACCCGCACTGGATCGAGGAGCCGACCAGCCCCGACGACATCCTCGGCCACGCCGCCGTCCGGGCCGGCCAGCCGGTCAAGGTCGCCACCGGCGAACACGTCGCCAACCGGGTCGTGTTCAAGCAGCTGCTCCAGGCCGGGGCGGTCGACTTCGTCCAGATCGACGCGGCCCGCGTCGCGGGCGTCAACGAGAACCTCGCGATCCTGCTGCTCGCCGCCAAGTACGGCGTGCCGGTCTGCCCGCACGCGGGCGGGGTCGGACTCTGCGAGCTGGTGCAGCACCTCTCGATGTTCGACTACGTGGCGGTCTCCGGCAGCTGGGACAACCGCGTGATCGAGTACGTCGACCATCTCCACGAACACTTCGCCGATCCCACCGTGATCGAGTCGGGCCGCTACACCGCGCCGGGCTCCCCGGGCTTCTCCGCCCGGATGCTCCCCGAGTCGATCGCCGCACACCGCTACCCGGAGGGCGCCGTATGGCAGGCCCGCCGCACCACCGAGGAGGCCGGCCGATGACCGGAACGAACGACTTCGAAGGAATGGGAGCCCTGGTCACCGGCGGCGCCTCCGGCATCGGGGCCGCCGTCGCGACCATGCTGCTGGCGCGCGGCGCCCGGGTGGCCGTACTGGACCGGGAGACCGCGGGCGCCCCCGAGGGCGTACTCGCCGTCGAGGCGGACGTCACCGACGACGACGCGGTGCGCGAGGCGGTCGACCGGGCCGCCGCCGAACTGGGCGCACTGCACACCGTCGTCTCCAACGCCGGCATCGGCTCCATCGGCACCGTCGAGGACAACGCCGACGAGGAGTGGACCCGGGTCCTGGACATCAACGTCCTCGGCATGGTCCGCACCGCCCGGCACGCCCTGCCCCATCTGCGGCGCGCCGCGGCCGACCGCCCCGGCGCCGTGTCGATCACCCAGACCTGCTCCATCGCGGCGACCGCCGGGCTGCCGCAGCGCGCCCTGTACAGCGCGAGCAAGGGCGCGGTGCTCTCGCTGACCCTGGCGATGGCCGCCGACCACGTCCGCGAGGGCATCCGGGTCAACTGCGTCAACCCCGGCACCGCGGACACCCCGTGGATCGGCCGGCTCCTCGGCCAGGCCGACGACCCGGCCGCCGAGCGGGCCGCGCTCAACGCCCGCCAGCCGCTGGGACGGCTGGTGTCGGCCGACGAGGTGGCCGCCGCGATCGTCTACCTCGCGAGCCCCGCCGCCGCCTCGGTCACCGGCACGGCGCTGGCCGTCGACGGCGGCATGCAGGGGCTGCGGCTGCGCCCCGCCGAGAGCTGACCGGGGGAGCCGGGGCCTCTCGTTCCGGGCGGGCCCGAGCCGCTTCACCCGGCCCGCCCACCCCCGCGCACCATGCACCTCCGCTCTGCCGACAGAGCTCCGAGCCGGTACTCACAAAGGACGGGACACCAATGAGAGTGCGTACGACGAGTGCGGCGGCCTGCGCCGTACTGCTGGCAGTCACTGCTCTCGCGGGCTGCAACCGCGAGTCCACCGCCGACGGCGCGGGCGGCGGGAAGGTCGGGATCGACCTGCCGCGCAGCGACAGCGACTTCTGGAACTCGTACCAGAACTACGTGGAGAAGGGCGTCAAGGGCGGCGAGGTCAAGGCGCTGCCGCTGACCAACTCGCAGAACGACATCGGCAAACTGGTCGCCAACGTGCAGACCTTCACCGACCAGGGCGCCAAGGCCGTCGTGATGGCGCCGCAGGACACCGGCGCGATCGCCGAGTCGCTCAACACGCTGAACGAGAAGAAGATCCCGGTCATCAGCGTCGACACCCGCCCCGACAAGGGCAACATCTACATGGTGGTGCGCGCCGACAACAAGGCGTACGGGACCAACGCCTGCAAGTACCTCGGCGAGCAGCTCAAGGGCAAGGGCAAGGTCGTCGAGTTCCAGGGCGACCTCTCCTCGATCAACGGCCGCGACCGGTCCGAGGCGTTCAAGGCATGCATGGACAAGGACTTCCCCGGCATCAAGGTCTTCGAGCTGGCCACCGACTGGAAGGGCGACGTCGCCTCCGCCAAGCTCCAGGCCACCCTGGCCGCCAACCCCGACATCAACGGCATCTACATGCAGGCCGGCGGTGTCTTCCTGCAGCCCACCCTCGCCCTCCTGGAGCAGAAGAAGCTGCTGAAGCCGGCCGGTACGCCGGGACACATCACGATCATCTCCAACGACGGCATCCCCGAGGAGTTCGACGCGATCAAGGCCGGGAAGATCGACGCGACGATCTCCCAGCCCGCCGACCTGTACGCCAAGTACGCGCTGTACTACGCCAAGGCGGCCCTGGACGGCAAGACCTTCAAGGAAGGCCCCACCGACCACGACTCCAACATCATCAAGATCCCGAACGGCTTCGAGGACCAGCTCCCCGCGCCGCTGGTCACCAAGGACAACGTCGACGACCCGAAGCTGTGGGCCAACCAGCTGGAGAAGAAGAGCTAGCCATGGACCAGGCACCACCTGCCGTACAGGCGGAAGGCGTTGTCAAACGCTTCGGGCCCACCGTGGCGCTCGACGGGGTGCGGCTCACCGTGCAGCCCGGCGAGTCGCACGCCCTGGTCGGCCGCAACGGCGCCGGTAAATCGACGCTGGTCAGCGTGCTGACCGGACTCCACAAGGCGGACGCGGGCACGGTCGCGTTCGGCGGGGAGCCGGCGCCCGCCTTCGGGGACACCACGGCCTGGCAGTCGAAGATCGCCTGCGTCTACCAGAAATCCATGGTCGTCCCGGACCTGACCGTCGCGGAGAACCTCTTCCTCAACCGCTTCGACGACAACGCCCGCTGGATCAGCTGGGGGAAGCTCCGCAGACGTGCCGAGCGGCTGCTGGCCGAATACGGCGTCCAGGTCGACCCCGGCACCCGGGCCCGCGATCTCGCCGTCGAACAGCGGCAGTTCGTCGAGATCGCCAGGGCGCTGTCCTTCGGCGCCCGGCTGATCGTCCTGGACGAGCCGACCGCCCAGCTCGACGCCAGGGGCATCGGCCGGCTCTTCGACAAGCTGCGGGAACTGCAGAGCCAGGGAGTGGCGTTCCTCTTCATCTCCCACCACCTCCAGGAGGTGTACGAGCTGTGCACGGCGGTCACCGTCTACCGCGACGCCCGCCATGTGCTGACCGCCCCCGTCGCCGGCATCGCCAAGGCGGAGCTGGTGGCGGCGATGACCGGCGAGCAGTCCGCCGGAGCCACCGCCTGGCACGCTGACGGTGCCGGCGCGGCGGCACGGGACGAGTCGGCCGCCCCCGTGCTGAGTACCGAAGGACTCACCGTCCGGGGCCAGTTCGAACCGCTGGACCTGGAGGTCCGGCCCGGCGAGGTGCTCGGCCTGGCCGGCTCCGCGGCCAGCGGCAACACGGCCCTGGGCGAGACCCTGGCCGGGATGCGGAAGGCGGGCGGCGGCACCGTCCGGGTGCACGGCAGGGCCGTGCGTTCCGGCAGCGTGCCGCACGCGCTGGACGCCGGGATCGGCTACATCCCCGAGGACCGGCACGACCAGGGCCTGGTCCTGGAACGCAGCGTCGCCGAGAACGCCACGCTCACGGTCACCGACCAGCTCGGCCCCTGGGGGACCGTACTGCCCTCCCGTACCAGGGAGTTCGCGCGCTCGATGATCGCCTCGCTGGACATCAAGACCCAGGGGCCCGAGCAGCCCGTCTCCGGACTCTCCGGCGGCAACCAGCAGAAGGTGGTGGTGGCCAGGGCGCTGGCCCGTGAACCCAGCGTGCTGGTGGCGGTACGGCCCACCGCGGGCGTGGACATCAAGTCCAAGGACTCGCTGCTCGGAGTCGTACGAAGGGTCGCCGACGAGGGGAACGCCGCAGTGATCATCTCGGACGAGCTGGACGATCTGCGGGTCTGCGACCGGGTGCTCGCCCTGTTCCACGGACGCGTGGTCGCGTCATTCGCAAGCGGGTGGAACGACGGGGAGCTCGTCGCCGCCATGGAAGGTGTGGGGGAAAGGGAATGACCGGCACGGTACGGCCCCTGGCGGCCGACTCCATCGACAGCGGGCCCAAGGGCTCCCCGACCGGCGAAAGGCCCCTGGACCGGCTCAGACTGATCAGGTGGAGCGACTTCTCCCTGGTGCCGGTGATCCTGGTGCTGATGGTGATCGGGTTCATCGTCTCGCCGGTGTTCCTGACCTCCGAGAACCTGATCAGCGTGGTCCAGCAGTCCTCCGAGCTGAGCCTGCTGGTGCTGGGTCAGGCGCTGATCCTGATCTGCGGGCGGATGGACCTGTCCCTGGAGTCGACGATCGGCATCGCGCCGGTCGTCGCGATGTGGCTGGTGCTGCCCGCCGAGGGCGGCCGCTTCGCGGGCCTCGGGCTGCTGCCCACCTGGTCGGCGATCCCGCTCTGCCTGCTGGTGGGCCTCGTCATCGGCGCGGTCAACGGCTTCCTGATGCTGAAGCTCAGGGTCAACGGCTTCATCGCCACGCTCGGCATGCTCACCATGCTGCGCGGGCTGCACATCGGGATCACCGAGGGCAAGTCCATCACCGACGTCCCGGAGTCCTTCCGCTACCTCGGCAAGAGCGAGTGGCTCGGCGCACCGGCCGCCGTCTGGATCTGCCTCGCGCTGTTCGCGGTCGGCGGCGCCGCGCTGGCCTGGCTGCGCCACGGACGCTCGCTGTACGCCATCGGCGGCAACCCGGAGGCGGCGCGCGCCGCGGGCATCAGGGTGGACCGGGTCACCTGGATCGTGCTCGCCGTCGGCGGACTGCTGGCGGCCTTCGCGGGCATCCTCTACACCGGCCACTACGGATCGGTCGCGGCGACCCAGGGCAACGGCTGGATCTTCCAGGTGTTCGCCGCCGCGGTCATCGGCGGCATCAGCCTCAAGGGCGGTCGCGGCACGCTGTTCGGCGCGCTGACCGGTGTGCTGACGCTCCAACTGGTGGTCAATGTGATGACCCTCGGCGGTGTCCCGGCGCTGTGGAACCAGTTCCTCAACGGCGCGATCATCATCGTCGCCCTGGTCATCTCCCGCTTCGCGAGCGGCGAGAAGCAGGACTGAGCGGCCCGTCGGCCGAACGGGGCGGGTGGGGGAGAGGCCCCACCCGCCCCGTTCCGCGCTACAGCGTCGAGCGCAGCCACTGCTCCACGCTCGCCACATGCACCGTCGCCCACGCCCGCGCGGCCTCCGCGTCCCGGTCCCGCAGCGCCGACACGATCGCCCGGTGCTCGTGGAGCGTGCGGCTGACCGCGTCCTCCTGGGTCAGACCGCGCCAGACCCGCGCCCGGGTCGTCGGCCCCGACAGCCCGTCGAGCAGCGAGCAGAGCACCGAATTCCCGGACGACTGCACGATGCCGCGGTGGAACTCCAGATCGCAGGCGACCAGCTCCTCCACCGAGGGCTGTGCCCCCAGCGCATCCAACTGCGAGCTGAGCACGTCCAGTTGTGCCTCGCTGATCCGGGTGGCGGCCATCGCCGTCGCGGCCGGCTCCAGGATCCTGCGGACCGCGAGGAACTCCAGCACCGTGTCGTCGCGGTGGAAGTCCACCACGAAGCTCAGCGCCTCAAGGAGCAGCTGCGGATCGAGGCTGGTCACATAGGTGCCGTCGCCCTGGCGCACATCGAGGATGCGGATCAGCGAAAGGGCCCGGACCGCCTCCCGGAGCGAGTTGCGGGAGAGGCCGAGCTCCGCCGCGAGTTCGCTCTCCTTGGGGAGCCGGTCGCCGGGGCGCAGCGCACCCGAGACGATCATTCCCTTGATCTTCTCGATCGCCTCGTCGGTGACAGCCATGACGGTCCTCCTGGATCCGGACTGGAATCAGAACTGGGTTCAGACATCCGATGTATCTCTTCATTATGCGGGTCGGAAGAGCGGATGAACCAGGTCTGCCGCAGGTCGTCCCGGGTGCGGGCGGGCCGGGTGCCCGCCGGACTCAGTCCCAGAGCGCGGACGGCGCCTCGCGCCGCACCACCGGAGCGATCTCCTCCGCGAACCGCTGGAGTGTCTCGGCCTGCTCGTCCGCGCTCAGCCCGAAGCCGTCCACGGTGACGGACTGGAGGTCGTGCCCGTACACCTCGTGCCAGCCGAGGATCTTGTCGATGATCTGCTGCGGGCTGCCGATCAGCTGGGGCCCGTCCGCGATGGCCTCCCCGATGGTGCGGAACGGTGTGTTGTACCCGGTCCTCCCCTCCAGGTGCGGCCGGAAGGACTGCGCCACCTTCGCCTCGTACAGCTCCTTGTAGCGCTCCACGGCCTGCTGCGAGCTGTCGGCGATCAGCAGCCCGCCCGAGCCCGCGGCCACATGCGCGCGGGCCGGATCGTGGCCGTACGCCTCGAAGCGCTCCCGGTAGTGAGCGATCAGCCGGGCGTACGCCGCGCGGGGCTGGATCGCGTTGGCGGTGAACAGCGGATCGCCGTGGCGCGCCGCCAGTTCGGGGGATTCGAGGCTGGTCGCCGAGCCGTGCCAGACGCGCGGCGGACCGGCGTACGGGCGCGGCAGGGTCGTCGTGTTCTTCAGCGCGGGCCGGAACTCGCCCGCCCAGTCGACGCCCTCCTCGCTCCAGAGCCGCCGCAGCAGTTCGTACTTCTCCCGCTGGAGGTCCCACTGCCGCTCCTCGTCGAGCCCGAAGAGGTCGAAGTGACCGGCCTCCGCGCCCTTTCCGACGACCAGCTCGACCCGGCCGCCGGAGATCTGGTCGAGCGTCGCGAACTCCTCGGCCACCCGCACCGGATCGAGGATCGCGAGGACCGTGACGCCGGTCAGCAGCCGGATCGTGGAAGTACGGGCCGCCAGCGCGCCGAGCACCACGCCCGGGCTGGACGACAGGAAGGGACCCGCGTGCCGTTCGCCGATCGCGTACGCGTCGAAACCCAGCCGTTCCGCGACGACTCCGGTCCCGATCACTTCCTCGAACCGCTCGGCGGGGGAGGGGAGTCGCTGGTTCAGCGGGTGCGGGGCGTGGCCGATGAGGGAGAGCACGGAGAACTTCATGGCTCAACTGTCCCCGCGCCGTATTGCACCCGTATGGCGGCCGTGTGGCGCGTTCACCGGACCGTGCCGCCCTGTCCCGAGGCGCCCCGGACGTACGGCGG
>NZ_ML123046.1:208952-244866 GCF_003846175.1 Streptomyces sp. ADI95-17
CGCAGCACGTCGTCCGCCGTCTCGGCCCACTCGTGGTCACGGGCGTAGGCGACCTGTGCCCAGATCTCCGGCGCGTCCGGGTGGATGCGCTCGGCCAGCGCCGGGTTCTCGTTCGCCATCCGGGCGATGTCGAAGGAGAGCGAACCGTAGTGCGTGGCGAGGTGCCGGGCGGTGTCGGCCGACATCCGGGGGCCCGGCGCGGCGCCGTCGATCAGCAGCCGGTGCGCCACCGCGTTCGGGTTGGCGATGCCGGGCAGCGGGAGCTTCTTCGGCAGGTGCGAGATCGGCTCCATGTCCTCCGCGAGCGGGTGCCCGGGGAGCGCGGCCAGCTTGTTCATCACCGTACGGCCGATGTGGCGGAACGTCGTCCACTTGCCGCCCGCGACCGAGAGCATCCCGCCCCGGCCCTCCGTCACGACCGTTTCGCGCTTGGCCTTGGAGGTGTCGCCGGGGCCGCCCGGCAGCACCCGCAGACCGGCGAAGGAGTACGTGATCAGATCGCGCGAGAGCTGCTGGTCCCGGATGGAGAACGCCGCCTCGTCGAGGATCTGCGCGGTGTCCTTCTCGTTGACCGCGACGTCCGCGGGATCGCCCTCGTACGCCTCGTCCGTCGTGCCGAGCAGCAGCATGTCCTCCCACGGCAGGGCGAACGTGATGCGGTACTTGTCGATCGGGGTGGCCAGCGCGGCCTTCCACGGACGGGTGCGCTTCAGGACGAGGTGCGCGCCCTTGGACAGGCGTATGGAAGGCGCCGCGTCCGGGTTCTCCATCCTGCGCAGGTGGTCGACCCACGGTCCGGTGGCGTTCAGCACGAGACGGGCGTTGACGCCGAACTCCGTGCCGTCCAGGCGGTCCTCCAGGTCGGCGCCGGTCACCCGGCCCTTGGTGAACCGCAGCCCGGTCACCGCCGCGTGGTTGAGGACGACCGCACCCGCGTCGACGGCCGCGCGCACCGTCATCAGCGCCATCCGGGCGTCGTTCATCTGGTCGTCGCCGTAGACCGCGACGGCCTTCAGGTTGTCCGTACGCAGTTCGGGCACATCGCGCTGCGCCTTCGCCGGGCTGATGACGTGCCCGACGCCGTCACCGAACGCGGAGAGCGCCGAGTAGGCGAACACCCCCGCGCCGAGCTTGGCCGCGCCGTGCGGGCCGCCCTTGTAGACCGGCAGGTAGAAGGTGAGCGGATTGGCCAGGTGGGGGGCCACCTGGCGGGACACCGCACGCCGCTCGAAGTGGTTCTCCGCCACCAGCTTCACCGCGCCGGTCTGCAGGTAGCGCAGTCCGCCGTGGAGCAGCTTGGAGGAGGCGGAGGAGGTGGCGCCGGCGAAGTCGCCGGCGTCCACCAGGGCCACCCGCAGCCCGGACTGCGCGGCGTGCCAGGCGGTGGAGATGCCCAGGATGCCGCCACCGATCACCAGGAGGTCGTACGCAGCCTTGGACAGCTGCTCCCGAGTCTCGGCGCGGCTCGGGAGGGAGCCGGAGGCCGGGTGCGTCCCGAGGGCCGGGACGCTCTGCAGGGTGGTCATGTCGATTACTCCTCGGCAGTGTCTTCGTCGAGCCAGCCCATGGCGCGCTCTACGGCCTTGAGCCAGCTCTTGTACTCGCGGTCGCGGGTGTCCGCGTCCATGTGGGGGGTCCACTCGGCGGCCCGGCGCCAGTTGGCGCGCAGCGCGTCGGTGTCCGGCCAGAAGCCGACGGCGAGACCGGCGGCATAGGCGGCGCCGAGGCAGGTCGTCTCGGCGACCATCGGCCGCACCACGGGTGCGTCCAGGAAGTCGGCGAGCGTCTGCATCAGCAGGTTGTTGGAGGTCATACCGCCGTCGACCTTGAGGGCGGTCAGCTCGACCCCCGAGTCCTTGGTCATGGCGTCGGTGATCTCGCGGGTCTGCCAGGCGGTGGCCTCCAGGACGGCACGGGCGATGTGCGCCTTGGTGACGTACCTGGTCAGACCGGCGATGACACCGCGGGCGTCGGAACGCCAGTACGGGGCGAACAGACCGGAGAACGCGGGCACGAAGTACGCGCCGCCGTTGTCCTCGACCGAGGAGGCCAGGGTCTCGATCTCGGCCGCGGACTTGATCAGGCCCATCTGGTCGCGCATCCACTGCACCAGCGAACCGGTGACGGCGATGGAGCCCTCCAGGGCGTAGACCGGCTTCTGGTCGCCGATCCGGTACCCGACGGTCGTCAGCAGCCCGTTGTACGAGTTGACGGGCGTCTCACCGGTGTTCATCAGCATGAAGGTGCCGGTGCCGTACGTGGACTTGGCCTCGCCCTCGGAGAAGCAGGTCTGGCCGAAGAGCGCCGCCTGCTGGTCGCCCAGCGCGGACGCCACGGGAACCCCGTCGAGCACGCCGCCCTTGGCGTTGCCGTACACCTCGGCGGAGGAACGGATCTCGGGGAGCACCGCGGCCGGGATCTCCATCGACTGGAGGATCCGCTCGTCCCACCGCATCTCGTGCAGGTTCATCAGGAGGGTGCGCGAGGCGTTGGTGACGTCGGTGACGTGGACGCCGCCGTCGGTGCCGCCGGTCAGGTTCCAGATGACCCAGGAGTCCATGGTGCCGAAGAGGATGTCGCCGCGCTCGGCGCGCTCGCGCAGCCCCTCGACGTTGTCGAGCAGCCAGCGGACCTTGGGACCGGCGAAGTACGAGGCGAGCGGCAGCCCGGTCTCGCGGCGGAAACGGTCCTGCCCGACGTTGCGGCCGAGCTCCTTGCAGAGCGAGTCCGTCCGGGTGTCCTGCCAGACGAGGGCGTTGTGGACCGGCTCACCGGTGTTCTTGTCCCAGAGCAGCGTGGTCTCGCGCTGGTTGGTGATGCCGATCGCCTTCACGTCGGCGGCCGTGATGCCCGCCTTGACGATGGCGCCGGCCACGACCTCCTGGACGTTCTCCCAGATCTCGGTCGCGTCGTGCTCGACCCAGCCCGGCTTCGGGAAGATCTGCTCGTGCTCCTTCTGGTCGACGGAGACGATCCGGCCGTCCTTGTCGAAGACGATGCAGCGGCTGGAGGTGGTGCCCTGGTCGATGGCCGCGATGAACGGGCCGGTGGTGTGTGCGTCGGTCACGGTGTGCTCCCGGAAGTCTGTGTGGTCGTGAGGGTTACGGCTCTGGGCGCCGCGGCTCAGGCGAAGGCGACGTTGTAGAGCCCGCCCGCGATCGCGCCGCCGATGAGCGGTCCGGCGACCGGGATCCACGCGTAGCCCCAGTCGGAACCGCCCTTGTTCGGCAACGGCAGCAGCGCGTGCACGATACGCGGACCGAGGTCGCGAACCGGGTTGATCGCGTAGCCCGTCGGGCCGCCGAGCGAGAGGCCGATACCGACGACCACCAGGGCGGTGACCAGCGCGCCGAGCGTGCCCAGGCCGTTGCCCTCGTTGTTCAGGCCCTGGGTGAGGATGGCCAGGACCAGCACGACGGTGGCGATGATCTCCGTGACCAGGTTCTGCACGGCGTGCCGGATCTCGGGGCCGGTGGAGAAGATGCCCAGGACCGGGCCGGCCTTCGGTGCGGCGGCCTCGTCGACCATGCCTTCTTCACCCGTCTGGGCGCCCACGATCTCCGGATCCGTGAGGTGCGCCCGGAACTGCCCGTAGTACGTCAGCCAGACCAGCACCGCGCCGATCATCGCGCCGAGCAGCTGGGAGCCGAGGTACAGCGGAACGTCTCTCCACTCGGTGCCGCCCTCGATCGCGAGACCGATCGTGACCGCCGGGTTGAGGTGCGCGCCGGAAACGCCACCGGCCAGATACGCGCCGGTCAGCACCGCGAAACCCCACCCGAAGGTGATGGCCAGCCAGCCGGCGTTCTGCGCCTTGGAGCGCTTGAGAGTGACGGCGGCACAGACACCGCCGCCGAGCAGGATGAGCACGGCGGTACCTATGGTCTCGCCGATGAAGATGTCGGAGCTGGACACCCGCGACTCCTTTGTCCTTCGTCCAGGGAAGCCGAACCCCGGGTCCCTCCGGTGGTCCGCGCCCTCGTGGGAGGGCGTTTTCCGGCCCTTGGCGCTGTCACACCCTAACGCGAGTTTCCGTTTGGTGTTCGACAATGCCGACCGATGAACGGCAATGCTTCCCCCAGGTGAATCGGTCGTCAAGGGTTGTGTGGCCTATAACTCGATCGTTACCGGGGTGGTGCGCCGCCGCAGCGGTCAGAAGCGCCCGGCGCCCAGGTCCCTGGAGACCGCCCGCGCGCAGTCGCGCACCGCCGCGATCAGCTCGGGGCGCAGCTCCCCGTCCGCGCAGACCCGCTCCACCGCACCGGTCACGGCGACCGCGCCGACCGGCATCCGCCGCCGGTCGTGGATCGGGGCGGCCACCGCGGCCACGCCCTCCCAGGTCTCCTCCACGTCGGCCGCCCAGCCGCGCGCCCGGATCAGGTCGAGCATCGCCTCGAACTCCTCCGCATCGGTGACGGTGCGCGGCGTGAAGGGCTGCCGCTCGGTCTCCATCGCCTCGGTGTGCGCCACCGGGTCGTACGCCGAGAGCACCTTGCCCAGAGCCGTGGAGTGCAGCGGCTGCATGGCCCCGACCTCCAGGACCTGCCGGCTGTCGTCGGGGCGGAAGACGTGGTGGACGATCAGGACGCCCTGCTGGTGCAGCACGCCCAGATGGGCGCTCTCGCCGCTGGAACGGGCCAGGTCGTCGGTCCACACGAGCGCGCGGGCCCGCAGCTCGTGGACGTCCAGATAGCTGTTGCCCAGGCGCAGCAGCTCGGCGCCCAGCTGATAGCGGCCGGACGCGGTGTCCTGCTCCACGAAGCCCTCGTGCTGGAGCGTGCGCAGGATGCCGTGCGCGGTGCCCTTGGCCAGGCCCAGTGACGAGGCGATGTCGGAGAGCCCCAGTCGACGTTCGCCACCTGCCAGCAGACGCAGCATCGCCGCCGCCCGCTCCAGCGACTGGATGTTCTTGGCCATCGCGCCGTACTCCTCCACCTCGGTTCGACAATGCTGAACACTATCGGTCGATGCCGACCCATGCTCGATCGCGCACCAAAAACCGCGACACCACTGCGATCAGGACATCCCCCGCACAGCATGCAGTCCGTTCCGTGGGACGGAGTGACGGCCCCGGCCGCCGCCCGGCTAGGCTGGCCTGGTGCGCCTTCCACCGGAGACGCAAAGCCGACAGCCGTCGCATCCCAGGGAGTACATCCATGGCCTCGTCGCCGACCCCTTCCGCCGACAGCCGGAACCGAGCCGAAGCCCTCCGTGAGGCGCTCGCCACCCGTGTCGTGGTGGCCGACGGTGCCATGGGCACCATGCTCCAGGCACAGGACCCGTCCCTCGCCGACTTCCAGGACCTCGAAGGCTGCAACGAGATCCTGAACGTCACCCGCCCCGACATCGTGCGCTCGGTGCACCAGGAGTACTTCGCCGTCGGCGTGGACTGCGTCGAGACGAACACGTTCGGCGCCAACCTGGCGGCCCTGGGCGAGTACGACATTCCCGAGCGGGTCTTCGAGCTCTCCGAGTCCGGCGCGCGCATCGCCCGCGAGGTCGCCGACGAGTTCACCGCCTCCACCGGGCAGCAGCGCTGGGTGCTCGGCTCGATGGGACCGGGCACGAAGCTGCCGACGCTGGGCCACGCCCCGTACACCAAGCTCCGCGACGCCTACCAGCAGAACGCCGAGGGCATGATCGCCGGTGGCGCCGACGCCCTGCTGATCGAGACCACCCAGGACCTGCTCCAGACCAAGGCCTCCATCATCGGCGCCCGCCGGGCACTGGAGGCCACCGGGGCCAACCTCCCGGTGATCTGCTCCGTGACCGTCGAGACGACCGGCACCATGCTGCTCGGCTCCGAGATCGGCGCGGCCCTCACCGCCCTGGAACCCCTCGGCATCGACCTCATCGGCCTGAACTGTGCGACCGGCCCCGCCGAGATGAGCGAGCACCTGCGCTACCTCGCCCGGCACTCCCGCATCCCGCTCTCCTGCATGCCCAACGCCGGCCTCCCCGTCCTCGGCAAGGACGGCGCGCACTACCCGTTGTCCCCGGCCGAGCTCGCCGACGCGCAGGAGACCTTCGTCCGGGAGTACGGCCTCTCGTTGGTCGGCGGCTGCTGCGGCACGACCCCGGAACACCTGCGCCAGGTCGTCGAGCGGGTCCGGGGAGTGGCCGTCACCCCCCGCACCCCGCACCCCGAGCCGGGCGCCGCCTCCCTCTACCAGACCGTGCCGTTCCGCCAGGACACCTCGTACCTGGCGATCGGTGAGCGTACGAACGCCAACGGGTCGAAGAAGTTCCGCGAGGCCATGCTCGATGCCCGCTGGGACGACTGCGTGGAGATGGCCCGGGACCAGATCCGCGAGGGCGCGCACATGCTCGACCTCTGCGTCGACTACGTGGGCCGTGACGGTGTCGCCGACATGGAGGAGCTGGCCGGCCGGTTCGCCACCGCGTCCACCCTGCCGATCGTGCTGGACTCGACGGAGCTGCCCGTCCTGCGGGCCGGTCTGGAGAAGCTGGGCGGCCGTGCCGTCCTGAACTCGGTCAACTACGAGGACGGCGACGGGCCCGAGTCCCGGTTCGCCAAGGTCACCGCGCTGGCCGCCGAGCACGGCGCCGCGCTGATCGCGCTGACCATTGACGAGGAGGGCCAGGCCCGGACCGTCGAGCACAAGGTCGCCATCGCCGAGCGGCTCATCGAGGACCTGACCGGAAACTGGGGCATCCACGAGTCCGACATCCTCATCGACACCCTGACCTTCACCATCTGCACCGGCCAGGAGGAGTCCCGCGGCGACGGCATCGCCACCATCGGGGCGATCCGCGAGCTGAAGAAGCGCCACCCCGATGTGCAGACCACGCTGGGCCTGTCGAACATCTCCTTCGGCCTCAACCCGGCCGCCCGCGTCGTGCTGAACTCCGTCTTCCTCGACGAGTGCGTCAAGGCCGGACTCGACTCCGCGATCGTCCACGCCTCCAAGATCCTTCCGATCGCCCGCCTGGAGGAGGAGCAGGTCAAGGTCGCCCTCGACCTGATCTACGACCGCCGCGCCGAGGGCTACGACCCGCTCCAGAAGCTCATGGAGCTGTTCGAGGGCGTCAGCACCAAGTCGATGAAGGCGGGCAAGGCCGAGGAACTGCTCGCCCTGCCGCTCGACGAGCGGCTTCAGCGCCGCATCATCGACGGTGAGAAGAACGGTCTGGAGGCCGACCTCGACGAGGCCCTCACCCACACGCCCGCCCTGGACATCGTGAACAACACGCTGCTGGAGGGCATGAAGGTCGTCGGCGAGCTCTTCGGCTCCGGCCAGATGCAGCTGCCCTTCGTCCTCCAGTCCGCCGAGGTCATGAAGACCGCGGTGGCGTACCTCGAACCGCACATGGAGAAGTCCGACGCCGAGGGCAAGGGCACCATCGTCCTGGCCACCGTCCGCGGCGACGTCCACGACATCGGCAAGAACCTCGTCGACATCATCCTGTCCAACAACGGCTACAACGTCGTCAACCTCGGCATCAAGCAGCCCGTCTCCGCCATCCTGGAGGCCGCCGAGGAGCACCGCGCCGACGTCATCGGCATGTCCGGCCTCCTGGTGAAGTCCACCGTGATCATGAAGGAGAACCTGGAGGAGCTGAACCAGCGCAAGCTGGCCGCCGACTTCCCCGTCATCCTCGGTGGCGCGGCCCTCACCCGGGCCTACGTCGAGCAGGACCTCCACGAGATCTACGAGGGCGAGGTCCGCTACGCCCGCGACGCCTTCGAGGGGCTGCGGCTGATGGACGCGCTGATCGCGGTCAAGCGCGGCGTCCCGGGCGCGGTGCTGCCCGAGCTGAAGCAGCGCCGGGTGCCCAAGCGGGACACGGCGGTGCTGGAGGTGGACGAGCCGCAGGAGGGCGTCCGCTCCGACGTCGCGGTCGACAACCCGGTGCCCGAGCCCCCCTTCTGGGGCACCCGGGTCATCAAGGGCATCCAGCTCAAGGAGTACGCGTCCTGGCTCGACGAGGGCGCCCTCTTCAAGGGCCAGTGGGGACTCAAGCAGGCCCGCGCCGGCGACGGACCGACGTACGAGGAGCTGGTGGAGACCGAGGGCCGCCCGCACCTGCGCGGCTGGCTCGACAAGCTCCACACCGAGAACCTCCTGGAAGCGGCCGTGGTCTACGGCTACTTCCCGTGCGTGTCCAAGGGCGACGACCTGATCCTGCTCCACGAGGACGGCTCCGAGCGGACCCGCTTCACCTTCCCGCGCCAGCGCCGCGGCCGCCGCCTCTGCCTCGCTGACTTCTTCCGTCCCGAGGAGTCGGGCGAGACGGACGTGATCGGCCTCCAGGTCGTCACCGTCGGCTCGAAGATCGGTGGCGAGACCGCGAAGCTCTTCGAGGCCAACTCCTACCGCGACTACCTGGAGCTGCACGGCCTGTCCGTACAGCTGGCCGAGGCCCTCGCCGAGTACTGGCACGCCAGGGTCCGCGCCGAGCTGGGCTTCGGCGGCGAGGACCCCTCGGACGTCGAGGACATGTTCGCGCTGAAGTACCGGGGGGCGCGCTTCTCCCTCGGCTATGGTGCCTGCCCCGACCTGGAGGACCGGGCGAAGATCGCCGAGCTGCTCCAGCCCGAGCGGATCGGGGTGCATCTCTCGGAGGAGTTCCAGCTGCATCCGGAGCAGTCCACCGACGCGATCGTCATCCACCACCCGGAGGCGAAGTACTTCAACGCGCGGTAAGACGATGTTCAACGCGCGGTAGCAGGACAAGTCGTACACTTGTCGGTCCAGTGCAGGCCGGTCGCCCTTCCCACGGGAAATGGCGGCCGGCCTTCTCGTCCCTATGGAAGGTGTGCCGGATGACCAGCACGGTCCCCGCGTCATTGACCCGCACGGCCGAAGGCGCCGCGCTCCAGGCCGTCCTCCTCGACATGGACGGCACCCTCGTCGACACCGAGGGGTTCTGGTGGGACGCGGAGGTGGAGGTCTTTGCCGAGCTCGGGCACCAGCTCGACGAAGCCTGGCGGGACGTGGTGGTCGGCGGGCCGATGACCCGCAGCGCCGGCTACCTCATGGACGTGACCGGTGCGGACATCACCCTCGACGAGCTGACCGTGCTGCTCAACGACCGCTTCGAGAAGCGCATCGGCCGCGGTGTGCCGCTGATGCCGGGCGCGGGCCGGCTGCTGGCCGAGCTGGTCAGACACGAGATCCCGACGGCCCTGGTCTCCGCCTCGCACCGGCGGATCATCGACCGGGTACTGGAATCGGTGGGCCGCCACCATTTCGCCCTCACCGTCGCGGGCGACGAGGTCACGCGTACCAAGCCGCATCCGGAGCCGTATCTGACCGCCGCATCCGGATTCGGCGCGGCTCCCGAGCGCTGTGCGGTCATCGAGGACACCGCGACCGGTGTCGCCGCCGCGGAGGCGGCGGGCTGCCGGGTGGTCGCCGTACCGTCCGTCGCCCCGATCGCCCCCGCGTCCGGCCGGGTGGTCGTACGTTCCCTCGAAGAAGTCGATCTCGCTTTTCTCCGGGGCCTGGTCACGGGAAACCATTGATCCGCATACCGAGAGTATTTCTGTGAATGAATGGAAAAGCTCTCGGCGGCGGATGGTGCGTTTTCTGTCGTACATGCGTGGGTGAGCCGGTGATCGAATAAAGGATTCGAACACCCCGGGGCGTGAGCTTTGTCACCCAAAAACGGCCCGGAGGGTTTTCGGGGCCCCGGGTACCGCCCGTTTTGAGATGTTTGATTGTCCCGGTTCATCCGGATATCCGAGAAACGTGCCCGGGGTGGGAAAACGGCTCGCCGCCAATTCCCGTCACCATCCGATTGCGCACCGGCAGTTCTCCGGTCCGGCATTGCCGACGATGCCTACTAATGTCGCTTTCTCAATGCCCGGATGAGGGAGAGCGTCCAAGATGAACCGCAAGACTCTGGTGCTGCCGGCCGTCGTCGGCCTGCTCGCGCCCGTACTCGCCGCCTGCGGCGCGTCGGGCGACGGGAGCGATGGCAACGCCGCCATCGTTGTCGGCACCACGGACAAGTTCGTCGCCTCGAAGGACAACCCCGCGCCGCTCGATCCCGCCATCGGCTACGAAGCCGGCGTGTGGAACGTGCTCCGGCAGACCGTGCAGACCCTGGTGCACGTGCCGCGTGGCGGCGGCCAGCCGGTGCCGGAGGCCGCGGAGAGCTGCACCTTCACGGACACACAGAACGAGAGCTACCGCTGCAAGCTGCGCAGCGGTCTGAAGTTCGCCGACGGCAAGGCCCTCACCGCCGAGGACGTGAAGTACTCCATCGACCGCGTCATCCGCATCGATGCCCCCAACGGGCCCGTCGCCCTGCTCGACAACATAGACACGGTCGAGACACAGGGGGAGCGGGAGGTCGTCTTCCACCTTCGCGCGCCGGACGCCACGTTTCCGTACAAGCTCGCCACCCCGGTCGCCGGGATCGTGCCGCGGAGCCAGTACGCGGCGAAGTCCGCGCGCACCGGATTCCAGGTGAACGGCTCCGGCCCGTACACCATGAAGCCGGAAGTCGAGCACCACCAGATCGTCAAGGTGCACTTCACCAGGAACCCCCACTACAAGGGGGATCTGAAGGTACGGAACGAGAAGGTCGAGCTGGACGTCTTCCCCGACCCGACGGCCATGGGCAAGGCCCTCGACGACCAGAAGATCGACATGATGGCCCGCACCATGTCGCCCGAGCAGTCCCAGCAGATGCTGGTGGACCCCGAGGACGGCATCAAGCTCACCGAGATGCCCGGCCTCGCCATCCATTTCCTGGGCTTCAACACCGACGATCCGGCCGTGAAGAAGAAGGCCGTCCGCCAGGCCATGGCCCAGATCGTCGACCGCGGCGAAATCGCGAGCAAGGTGTACGGCACCACGGCCGAGCCGCTGTACTCGCTGATCCCGTCCGGCATCACCGCGCACGCCAACGCGTTCTACAACAAGTACAACGAACCCAGCACCACGAAGGCCGCTGAGATCCTGAACGCCGCGGGCGTCGACACCCCGGTGAAGCTCACGCTCCACTACCCGACCGACCGCGTCGGCGCGGGCACCGCCGCCGAGTTCGGAACGCTGAAGAAGCAGTTCGACGACACCGGACTGTTCGAGATCAGCGTCCAGGGAACCCCCTGGGCGAAGTACCGCCCGGCACAGCTGCGCGGCGACTACGCCGTCTACGGCATGGGCTGGTTCCCCGACTTCCCGGACCCCGACAACTTCACGGCGCCGTTCCTCGACAGGAACAACTTCCTCAACTCGCCCTACAGGTCGGTGCGGGCCCAGAAGACGCTCATTCCGCAGTCCCGCCGCGAGACCGACCGCAGCGCCTCGGCCAAGGCCTTCCAGCAGCTCCAGGACATCGTCGCCGACGACGTCCCGGTACTGCCGATCTGGCAGGGCAAGCAGTACGTCGCCTCCCGCGATGACCTCACCGGCGTCGAGTGGGCGGTCAACTCCTCCGCGGAGCTCCAGCTCTGGGAGCTGGGCGACGGCCGCGTCTGAGAACGGACGGCGCCTCGGCGCCCCGGGCGCCGCCTGCCACCCGGGGGTACGGGCGGCGCCTGCCGCCCCGGGCCGCGGGCGCCGCCCTTCCCGCTCCGCTCACTGGGCGCCGGGACGGACCAGACCGCTCTCGTACGCGTACACAGCGGCCTGCACGCGGTCGCGCAGCCCGAGCTTGGTCAGCACATGGCCGACATGCGTCTTGACCGTCGTCTCGCTGACGAACAGATCCGCGGCGATCTCCGCGTTGGACAGGCCGCGTGCCACCAGCTTCAGCACCTCGACCTCGCGGTCGGTCAGCGTGTGCAGGGTGTCGGGCACCGGCTCCTCGCCGGACGGCAGATGGTCCGCGTACTTGTCGAGGAGCCTGCGGGTGATGCTCGGGGCGAGCATCGCCTCGCCCGCCGCGACCACCCGGATGGCCTGCACCAGCTCGTTGGCCGGAGCGTCCTTCAGCAGGAAGCCGCTGGCGCCGGCGCGCAGCGCCTCCACCACGTACTCGTCGAGATCGAACGTGGTCAGCACCAGCACCTTCGCCGGGCCGTCGCGGCCCGGACCGGTGATCTGGCGCGTCGCCTCGACGCCGTCCATCCGCGGCATGCGGATGTCCATCAGCACCACATCGGGCTGCAACGCCCGCACCTGGTCGAGAGCCTGGAGGCCGTCCCCGGCCTCACCCACCACCGCGAGATCGCCCTCCGCCTCCAGAATCATCCGGAAGCCGGTGCGCAGCAGCGGTTGGTCGTCGACCAGTAGGACGCGGATAGCCACAGGGTCTCCTTCAAGGTCCTTCGAGGGCCACAGGCCGGCCGGCCTCAGCACGGACCGGATCCATTCTGCCCTGCACATCCTGCTCCGCCTCGGCCGGGCGGGCCGTCAGCGGATAGACCGGGGGAGTACCACCGAATTCGGGACAGACCGACCGGTGGTCGCACCAGCCGCAGAGCTTCGTCGGCCGGGGCCGCCACTCGCCCGTCTCGGTGGCCAGCCGGATCGCGTCCCACAGCGCCAGCAGCTTGCGCTCCACCCGCTCCAGGTCCGCCACCACCGGGTCGTACGTCAGGATGTCCCCGCTGCCGAGATAGACGAGCTGGAGCCGGCGCGGCACCACACCCTTCAGCCGCCAGATCACCAGGGCGTAGAACTTCATCTGGAAGAGCGCGCCCTCCGCGTACTCCGGGCGCGGTGCCTTCCCCGTCTTGTAGTCGACGATCCGGACCTCGCCCGTCGGCGCCACGTCGATCCGGTCGATCACCCCGCGCAGCCGCAGCCCCGACTCCAGCTCCGTCTCGACGAACAGCTCCCGCTCGGCGGGCTCCAGACGCGTCGGATCCTCCAGCGAGAACCACCGCTCCACCAGGCTCTCCGCCTCCGAGAGCCAGCGCGCCAGCCGCTCGCCCCCGGCATCCTCGGCGAACAGCTCCGACAGCTCCGGCCTGGACTCCAGCAGCCGGTCCCACTGGGCGGGGATCAGCGCCGTGGCCCGGCCCGCCGTGCGCTCCACCGCGGGATTGTCGAAGAGGCGCTCCAGCACCGCATGGACGAGCGTGCCCCGGGTAGCCGCCTCGCTGGGCTTCTCCGGCAGCTTGTCGATGACCCGGAAGCGGTACAGCAGCGGACACTGCATGAAATCGCTCGCCCGCGACGGCGACAGGGACGAAGGCGGCTGAGCGGGCCGCGGCAGGGAGGTCATGTCGAAGACCCTACGGCCCGCCACTGACAGCGGTCGGCATACCATCGACCACACAGCCTCGAACACTGCAGATCGTGCCGTAGGGCACCGACCGAAGGGACCCCGTGGACGAGAGCGGCGACAGCGGGCGGCCGCAGCCCGGTGCAGGGGGAACGACCCCCGGAACCGGCCCCGGCAAGGGCGAGCCGCAGCGCCCCGAAGAGCCCGGAGGCGGCCTTCTCATGGGCCGCCCGTTCGGCGTGCCGGTGTACGTCGCGCCCAGCTGGTTCCTCGTGGCCGCACTGATCACCTGGGTCTTCGGCGGCCAGCTCGACCGGGTGCTGCCCGAGCTGGGCGCGGCGCGCTACCTGGTCTCCCTCTTCTTCGCGATCGCCTTCTACGCCTCCGTGCTCGTCCACGAACTCGCCCACACCGTCGTGGCGCTGCGCTACAAGCTGCCGGTGCGCCGCATCCAGCTCCAGTTCTTCGGCGGCGTCTCCGAGATCGAGAAGGAGTCCGAGACCCCGGGCCGCGAATTCCTGCTCGCCTTCGTCGGACCGCTGCTCTCCCTGGTGCTCGCGGGCGTCTTCTACATCGGGATGATGTTCGTCGCGCCCGGCACCGTGCCCGGTGTCCTGCTCGCCGGACTGATGATCTCCAACCTCCTGGTGGCCGCCTTCAACCTGCTGCCGGGCCTCCCGCTGGACGGCGGACGGATGCTGCGCGCGGTCGTCTGGAAGATCACCGGACGCCCCATGAGCGGCACCGTCGCCGCCGCCTGGGTCGGCCGCGCCCTCGCCGTCGTCACCCTGGTCGGACTGCCGCTGCTCACCCACACCGGGACCTTCGGCAACGACCCCGGTGAACTCAGCGGCATGGACACCATCACCGACGCGCTGCTCGCCGCCATCCTCGCCGCGATCATCTGGACCGGGGCGGGCAACAGCCTGCGCATGGCCCGGCTGCGCGAACACCTTCCCGAGCTGCGCGCCCGCACCCTCACCCGGCGCGCCGTCCCGGTGGAGTCCGCCACCCCGCTCTCCGAGGCTCTGCGCCGGGCCAACGAGGCGGGCGCCCGCGCCCTCGTCGTCGTCGACGGACACGGCGAACCGAAGGGCATCGTCCGCGAGACGGCCATCGTCGCCGTGCCGGAACACCGCCGCCCCTGGGTCGCCGTCAGTGGCCTCGCCCAGGACCTCACCGAGGGCATGAAGGTCTCCGCCGAGCTGGCCGGAGAAGCACTCCTGGACCGGCTCAAGGCCAGCCCGGCCACCGAGTACCTCGTCCTGGAGGAGACCGGCGAGATCTACGGCGTCCTCTCCACCGCCGACGTCGAACGCGCGTTCGTCGCCGCCCTGGCCAGGCCCGCCGCCTGACCGCCCGGTCCCGCCCCGGGCTCGCGGTCGGAGCCCGGGGAATCACCGGTAGGCTGGTCACATGTCTGAACCGACCGGTGCCGCCCGCCGACGCGGGCCCTTCAAGGTCGGGGACCAGGTCCAGCTCACCGATCCCAAGGGACGCCACTACACCTTCACGCTCGAAGCCGGAAAGAACTTCCACACCCACAAGGGTTCTTTCCCGCACGACGAGCTGATCGGTGCTCCCGAGGGCAGTGTTGTCCGAACCACGGGAAACGTCGCCTATCTCGCGCTGCGCCCCCTGCTCCCCGACTACGTCCTGTCCATGCCCCGCGGCGCCGCCGTGGTCTACCCCAAGGACGCGGGGCAGATCCTGGCCTTCGCCGACATCTTCCCCGGCGCCCGCGTCGTGGAGGCCGGCGTCGGCTCCGGCTCGCTCTCCACCTTCCTGCTGCGCGCCATCGGCGACCAGGGCATGCTGCACTCCTACGAGCGCCGCGAGGACTTCGCCGAGATCGCCCAGCAGAACGTGGAACGCTACTTCGGCGAACCGCACCCGGCCTGGCAGCTCACCGTCGGCGACCTCCAGGACAACCTCTCGGACACCGACGTCGACCGCGTCGTCCTCGACATGCTCGCCCCCTGGGAGTGCCTGGAGGCCGTCTCCAAGGCGCTGGTGCCCGGCGGCATCCTCTGCGCCTACGTCGCCACCACCACCCAGCTCGCGCGGACCGTGGAGTCCATCCGTGAGATCGGCTGCTTCGCCGAGCCGCAGCCCTGGGAATCGATGATCCGCAACTGGCACGTCGAGGGCCTGGCCGTCCGCCCGGACCACCGCATGATCGGCCACACCGGCTTCCTCGTCACCGCACGCCGCCTGGCCGACGGTGTGGAGGCCCCGCTGCGCCGCCGCCGCCCCGCCAAGGGCGCCTACGGCGAGGACTACGACGGTCCCGGCAGCCAGAGCGGCTCCTCCCGCGGCTGACCCGCGCAACGCACCGGCGCCGCCGCGGCAGTCCCACCGGTGGCTCCGCCCACCCGGGCGTCCTCGATCCACAGGAACCACAGGAGACATCCCGCGTGCAGACCTCCGAGCTCCCGGACCTCGCGCACACCGACACCAAGCCGCTGCACTGGCTCGCCACCGCGGCTGCCATGGCCGCCGTCGTCGCGGCCGCCGGCCTGCTCCAGCCGGACCCCACGGCCTCCGCCTCCACCCCCCACCGCACCACGGCGCAGCACGGCACCACGGCCGTCACCGCCCCTGATCCGGCGCGGGCGGACTTCCCCCTGGAGTGCGGCGGAGTGGAGAGCACCGTGGCGAAGCAGGCCACCGGCGACCTCGACGGTGACGGCCGCCCCGAGACCGTCGCCGTGGTCCACTGCGCGGCCGGCTCGGGCACCCCGCCCAGCGGCGTCTACGTCCTGACACGCGGAAGCGGGGCCGCACCGCGGGTCGTGGCGACCCTGGTGGACCCCGCTCAGGCGATGAGCATCGGCGATTTCGCGGTGCGTGACGGAATCATTTCGGCCACTCTGCTCGGCTACTCCTCCGACTCGGTGCCGCGCTGCTGCCCCGACCAGCAGGAGCGGGTCACCTGGCAGTGGCGGGGCGGCGCGTTCGTCCGCGCCACCGAGGCCGCTCCGAGCAGCGCCTGACCGGTCACCGCGAGTGACCGGGGCCCCGCGACCGCCGGATCAGGCGGCCTCGGGGCCGTACACCTCGACGCTGTCCGAGACGCGCCGGACATGGATGCAGTCGCCCGGGCACTCCTTGGCCGAATCGACCACGTCCTGGAGCAGCGGCAGCGGGACGGGCGTCGTGGCGCCCGGATCCTGCAGCAGCTCGTCGTCGGAGCTCTTCACATAGGCCAGACCATCGATGTCCAGCTCGAAGACCTCGGGCGCGTACTGGACGCAGATGCCGTCTCCCGTGCAGAGGTCCTGGTCGATCCAGACCTCCAGGTCCTGCGCGTCGCCACCGTTGGGAGCGTCCTGCTGCACGGTCATTTATTCCTGCCGTTCCCTGCGTATCCGAACCAAAAGATGCCAGCCCTGACGGGTGTTGAACGGTTCGACGATACAACCGGCCGCTTTCCGATGTTGAAGGGTGGGTATTCCCCTGACACGAGGGGGAACGCAAGGGTGAAGATCGGACACGCCCCGCAGTCTTTGTGATCTAGGGGTTTCAATCATCACCCACCCAGGTAGGGTCAGGAAGCGTCCAGCTCCCCTTGGAGGAGGTGAGGACCGTGGCAGCCCACGACGACGACATCAACCGCGGCATCCGGCCCGGGCGGGGGTCCGAAGACCCAGCCGGCCAGGTCGCCTATCTCGAGCAGGAAATCGCCGTCCTGCGACGTAAGCTCGCCGACTCTCCGCGCCATACGAGGATTCTCGAAGAGCGGATCGTCGAGTTGCAGACCAACCTGGCAGGCGTGTCCGCACAGAATGAGCGGCTCGCCAACACACTGCGCGAGGCCCGCGACCAGATCGTGGCCCTCAAGGAAGAAGTCGACCGGCTCGCACAGCCGCCGGCCGGTTTCGGTGTGTTTCTTCAGGGCAATGAGGACGGCACCTGCGACATCTTCACCGGAGGCCGAAAGCTCCGGGTGAACGTCAGCCCCAGTGTCGAGCTCGACGACCTCCGGCGCGGCCAGGAAGTCATGCTCAACGAAGCGCTCAATGTGGTCGACGCCATGGAATTCGAGCGGGCCGGGGACATCGTCACCCTCAAGGAAATCCTTGAGGACGGCGAGCGTGCCCTGGTCATCGGGCACACCGACGAGGAACGGGTGGTGAGGCTCGCCGAGCCGCTGCTGGACATCACCATCCGCCCCGGCGACGCCCTCCTGCTCGAACCCAGGTCCGGCTACGTCTACGAAGTGGTCCCCAAGAGCGAGGTCGAGGAGCTCGTCCTCGAAGAGGTACCGGACATCGACTACGACAAGATCGGCGGCCTGGGCGACCAGATCGAACTGATCCGGGACGCGGTCGAACTCCCCTACCTCCACCCCGACCTCTTCAAGGAACACGAACTGCGTCCGCCGAAGGGCATCCTGCTCTACGGTCCGCCCGGCTGCGGCAAGACACTCATCGCCAAGGCCGTCGCCAACTCCCTTGCCAAGAAGGTCGCCGAGGTCACCGGCCAGCCGGCGGGCAAGAGCTACTTCCTCAACATCAAGGGCCCGGAGCTTCTCAACAAGTACGTCGGCGAGACCGAGCGGCACATCCGCCTGGTCTTCCAGCGTGCCCGTGAGAAGGCCAGCGAGGGCACTCCCGTCATCGTCTTCTTCGACGAGATGGAGTCCCTCTTCCGTACCCGTGGATCCGGCGTCAGCTCGGACGTGGAGAACACCATCGTTCCCCAGCTGCTCGCCGAGATCGACGGCGTGGAGGGCCTGGAGAACGTCATCGTCATCGGCGCCTCCAACCGCGAGGACATGATCGACCCCGCGATCCTGCGGCCCGGCCGTCTCGATGTGAAGATCAAGATCGAGCGCCCGGACGCGGAGGCCGCGAAGGACATCTTCGCGAAGTACCTCACGCCTTCGCTGCCGCTGCACGCCGACGACCTCGCGGAGCACACCGGCTCCAAGGAAGCCGCCGCGCACGCCATGATCCAGTCGGTCGTCGAGCGGATGTACACCGAGTCCGAGGAGAACCGCTTCCTCGAGGTCACGTACGCCAACGGCGACAAGGAAGTCCTGTACTTCAAGGACTTCAACTCCGGCGCGATGATCCAGAACATCGTCGACCGGGCCAAGAAGATGGCCATCAAGGCCTTCCTCGACCAGGGCCAGAAGGGCCTTCGCGTCTCCCATCTCCTCCAGGCATGCGTGGACGAGTTCAAGGAGAACGAGGACCTGCCGAACACCACCAACCCGGACGACTGGGCCAGGATCTCCGGCAAGAAGGGCGAGCGGATCGTCTTCATCCGCACGCTCGTCACCGGAAAGCAGGGCGCGGACACCGGCCGCTCCATCGACACGGTGGCGAACACCGGGCAGTACCTGTAGAACGCGGACAGGCTGCGGATGCCCGCCGGGCATCCGCAGCCGGTTGCTTTCGGTCCCGATCGCGCGACACCGCAGCAATGACGCAATTGATCTCCCCACCAGCACAGAGGCGCTCTAGGCTCTTGCGTACCGCCCGGTCGCGCAGTGCGTGGACGGGCAGTGCACGCGCACCGACAAGCAGCGGTACTTGAGCGCCGCCCCCAAGGGAGCGCCGCCGGGCAAGGAGGGCCGCATGACCGTACGGCGAGTAATGGGCATCGAGACGGAGTACGGGATCTCCGTCCCCGGCCACCCCAACGCCAATGCCATGCTCACCTCGTCCCAGATCGTCAACGCCTACGCAGCGGCGATGCACCGGGCGCGCCGCGCCCGCTGGGACTTCGAGGAGGAGAACCCGCTGCGGGACGCGCGAGGTTTCGACCTCGCCCGCGAGACCGCGGACTCCAGCCAGCTCACCGACGAGGACATCGGCCTCGCCAATGTCATCCTCACCAATGGGGCCCGCCTCTACGTCGACCACGCACACCCGGAGTACAGCTCCCCGGAAGTCACCAATCCGCGGGACGCGGTCCTCTGGGACAAGGCCGGCGAACGCATCATGGCCGAGGCCGCCGAGCGTGCGGCCCAGCTTCCCGGCGCCCAGCCGATCCACCTCTACAAGAACAACACCGACAACAAGGGCGCCTCGTACGGCACGCACGAGAACTACCTGATGAAGCGGGAGACCCCGTTCTCCGACATCGTGCGCCACCTGACCCCGTTCTTCGTCTCCCGCCAGGTGGTCACCGGAGCGGGACGCGTGGGAATCGGCCAGGACGGCCACGAGCACGGCTTCCAGATCAGCCAGCGCGCCGATTACTTCGAGGTCGAGGTCGGGCTGGAGACCACGCTCAAGCGCCCCATCATCAATACCCGCGACGAACCCCACTCCGACGCCGAGAAGTACCGCCGGCTCCACGTGATCATCGGGGACGCGAACCTCTCGGAGATCTCCACCTATCTCAAGCTCGGCACCACCGCCCTGGTCCTCTCGATGATCGAGGACGGCTTCATCAACGTCGATCTCGCGGTCGACCAGCCGGTGCGCACCCTGCACCACGTCTCCCACGACCCGACCCTGAAGCACCTCGTCACGCTGCGCAGCGGCCGTACGCTCACCGCGGTGCAACTGCAGATGGAGTACTTCGAGCTGGGCCGCAAGTACGTCGAGGAGCGGTACGGGGCGGACGCCGACGAGCAGACCAAGGATGTCCTGATCCGCTGGGAGGACACCCTCAACCGGCTGGAGAACGACCCGATGAGCCTGTCGGGCGAGCTCGACTGGATCGCCAAGCGGGAGCTCATGGAGGGCTACCGCCGCCGCGACAGCCTGGACTGGGACGCGGCGCGCCTGCACCTGGTGGATCTCCAGTACGCCGACGTGCGGGCCGAGAAGGGCCTGTACAACCGTCTGGCGGCCCGCGGGAAGATGAAGCGGCTGCTGGACGAGAACGAGGTCGAACAGGCCCGTACGAGGCCTCCGGAGGACACCAGGGCCTACTTCCGCGGCCGCTGCCTGGAGCAGTACGCCGACGACGTGGCGGCGGCCTCCTGGGACTCGGTCATCTTCGATCTGCCGGGTCATGACTCGCTGCAGCGGGTACCCACCCTGGAACCGCTGCGCGGCACCCGCGACCACGTCAAGGAGCTGCTGGACCGCTGCCGCACGGCGGAGGAGCTGGTCCAGGTCCTGTCGGGCGGCTGAAAGGGCCGGGATCGGGGAATCATCGGGATGACCCCCGGACGTTGAGGGAAAGTACCGGGCCGATGTCGGAGCCCGTGGGTAGGGTCTGATCAAGTGCTTCGAACCGAGCGGGGTGAGCTAGATGGCGACCAAGGACACCGGCGGCGGACAGCAGAAGGCGACGCGTTCCACCGAGGAGGTCGAGGAGCAGGCGCAGGACGCGCAGGTCTCCGAGGACCTCAAGGACCGCCAGGAGAAGCTGAGCGACGACGTCGACTCGGTTCTGGACGAGATCGATGACGTGCTCGAGGAGAACGCGGAGGACTTCGTGCGTTCCTTCGTCCAAAAGGGTGGACAGTAGTTCACGGATGTGAACGCGGGGGAGTGGAGAGCGGTGCGCGCGGTACGGGCCGGGTCGGCCCGTACCGCGCGGGCGCAAACGGCACCGCGAGCCGTGCAGCTGCCCCCGCGGATCATGTGGATCACCGTCACGGGACGGGTAGGGTCCGTGGCGTAACCGCATCAACTGCAACTCGGCCATCGGCAAGTTGGGAGACGATCCTGACGCCTTGCTCAGGGCCGTCGCTTACCTGGAGGGAAACGCGTGGAAGCCAACACTCGTAGCACCGGGCGTCTACCAGCTGCCTTCCTGACGCCGGGATCCTCTTCGTTCATGGATTTCCTGTCCGACCAGTCGCCCGGAATGCTCCCGGGCAACCGGAACCTGCCGCCCCTGCAGGGGGCCGTCGAGGCGCCGCACGGGACGACGATCGTCGCGGTGACGTTCGCCGGCGGTGTGGTGCTGGCCGGTGACCGGCGCGCGACCATGGGCAATGTGATCGCCCAGCGCGACATCGAGAAGGTCTTCCCGGCCGACGAGTACTCGGCGGTGGGCATCGCCGGCACGGCCGGACTGGCCGTGGAGATGGTCAAGCTCTTCCAGCTGGAGCTGGAGCACTTCGAGAAGGTCGAGGGCGCCCAGCTCTCCCTGGAGGGCAAGGCGAACCGCCTCTCCACCATGATCCGCAGCAATCTGGCGATGGCCATGCAGGGCCTCGCCGTCGTGCCGCTGTTCGCCGGCTTCGACGTGGACCGCGAGAAGGGCCGGATCTTCTCGTACGACGTCACCGGCGGCCGCTCCGAGGAGCACGGGTACGCGGCCACCGGCTCCGGGTCGGTCTTCGCCCGGAGCTCGATGAAGAAGCTCTACCACGGGGACCTGACGGAGCAGGAGGCCCTCACCCTGGTCGTACAGGCGCTGTACGACGCCGCCGACGACGACTCGGCGACCGGCGGTCCCGATGTGGCCCGGCGGATCTACCCGATCGTCACCGTCATCACCGACGAAGGCTTCCGGAAGCTGGACGAGGCGGAATCCTCCGAGATCGCGCGCGCGGTCCTGGAACGCCGGCTGGAGCAGCCCGACGGCCCGCGCGCCGCGCTGCTCTGACCCCCGTTCCGCTGCTTCTCCGATGCTCTCGTCACTGACAGAAAGGGACGGATAACCGGTGTCGACGCCGTTCTATGTCTCACCTCAGCAGGCCATGGCCGACCGGGCGGAATACGCCCGGAAGGGCATCGCCCGTGGTCGCAGCCTGGTTGTGCTGCAGTATGCCGACGGCATTGTGTTCGTCGGCGAGAACCCGTCCCGCGCGCTGCACAAGTTCAGCGAGATCTACGACCGGATCGGCTTCGCCGCCGCCGGCAAGTACAACGAGTACGAGAATCTCCGCATCGGCGGAGTGCGCTACGCCGATCTGCGCGGATACACCTACGACCGTGACGATGTGACGGCCCGTGGGCTGGCCAACGTGTACGCGCAGACGCTCGGCACCATCTTCTCCAGCGCGGCCGAGAAGCCGTACGAGGTGGAGCTGGTGGTCGCCGAGGTGGGCACCGACCCGGACGGCGACCAGATCTACCGGCTGCCGCACGACGGCTCGATCGTCGACGAGCACGGCTCGGTGGCGGTCGGCGGCAACGCGGAGCAGATCAGCACCTTCCTGGACCAGCGGCACCGCGACGGGATGACGCTCGCCGAGGCGCTCAAGCTGGCGGTGCAGGCGCTGTCGCGCGATCCCAACGGCAGCGAGCGGGAGATCCCCGCCGAGCGGCTGGAGGTCGCGGTGCTGGACCGTACGCGGCCCCAGCAGCGGAAGTTCAAGCGGATCGTCGGCAGGCAGCTGGCGCGGCTGCTGGAGGCGGACGGCGGCTCCGCGCCGACGGACGCCCCGTCCGACACCGAGGAGGGCGAGGGCACCGAGTCCGCCGCGGCGGACACGACCAAGTCCACCGACTCCGGCGGTGACGTGGAGTAGTCCGCCGAAGGACGGTCCACCGCTGTCGACCGTGCTCCGGTCCGCCCCTCCCGGCGGGCCGGGGCACGGTCATGCCGGCGGGGCGTCCGCGGGCGGCGGCGCCGAGGAGCCGCGGGCCACCAGGTGCACGGGGAGGCTGCCGGTCTCGGCCGGCCGGTCGTCCAGGACCGCCAGCAGGGCTCTCATGCCGCGCTTCCCGACCTGCTCGGCGGGCAGCCGCACGGTGGTGAGCTCCGGCTCGACGGCCGTGGCCAGGGCCAGATCGTCGAACCCGGTGACGGACAGGTCGTCGGGCACCCGGAGGCCCAGCCTGCGGGCGGCCTTGCAGGCTCCGGCGGCGAGGATGTCGTCGTCGCAGACCAGGGCGGTGGGGCGGGGGCCCGGGGCGGCGAGCGTGTGCTCCGCCGCGACGCGGCCCGCGTGGACGTCCAGCGCCGCCGTGACGGTCCGCACGGAGGTGCCGGGCACCGACCGCAGGGTGTCGTGCAGCGCCCGGCCGCGCACCGCGAAGGTCCAGGAGTCGACCGCCGACGCCAGATGGACGAAGCGGCGGTGTCCGAGGGCGAGGAGATGCCCCGCGATCTGCCGCATCCCGTCGGCGATGTCCAGATTGACGCGGGCCGCGACACCGGTGTCCGCCGGGTCGCTGTCGAGCATGACCAGCGGCAGCCCCGCGCCGCGCAGCGCGTCGAGCGCCCCGGCGGCCATGGAGGAGGCGATCACGCCGTCCAGGGAGGCGCTCGCCGAGGCGAACGGGTCCCGAGCCGGTCCGGTGCCGTCGGGGGACGGGTAGAGCACGACGCCGAAACCGTGTTCGGCGGCGACCTCGGCGGCGCCGGTGTAGACGCGGGCGAAGAACTCGTTGGTCAGTGCGGGGACGACCAGCAGCGCGGTCCTGGTGCTGCCCAGGCGCAGATTGCGGGCGGCGAGATTGGGCCGGTAGCCGAGGCCGTGGGCGGCTTGCCGGACACGTTCGGCGGTGGCCTCGGAGACCCGGCCCGGCCATTTGCCGCCGAGCACCAGGGAGACGGTGGCCTGCGAGACGCCTGCGGCCCGCGCGACATCGCGGCTGGTGGGCCGGGTCGGGGCGGGCTGTGGTGCGCTGGTCACTCGGGCCTCCGGGCCGGTCGGGGCAGGCGCCGTGAGGTGGACCTGCGGACTGGTCACATGGTACGTATGAGCTTCGAAGTTATACGTAAAACCTCTGGGTGGCGGAAGAGCCCCCGAGGGAGAGGGGCGACGGGACATGGCCGCGGGATATCTGGACATCCTCCGGGCGCGGCATGCCGCCCGCCTGCTGGCGGGAACCCTGGTGGGGCGGCTGCCGAACGGCACCGCCCCCGTCGCGATCGTGCTGTTCACCCGTGCCGAGGGCGGCAGCTACGCCCTCGCCGGAGCACTCGCGGCGGTGTACGGGCTGGCCACCGCGGTCGGCCAGCCGCTGCTGGGCCGCGCCGTGGACCTGTACGGCCAGCCGCGCGTCCAGCTCCCGGCCGCCGTGGTGTCGGCACTGGGCATGGCCCTGCTGGCCCTGGTGGGCCTGGGATCGCTTCCGCTGGCCTACGGGGCCGTGGCGGTGGCCGGAGTCTTCACACCGCCGCTGGAGGGCGGCCTGCGGGCCCTGTGGCCGAGCGTGCTGGGCGGCGAGGAGCGGGTGCACCGCGCGTACGCCATGGACGCCGTCGCCCAGGAGGTCATGTTCACCGTGGGCCCGCTGCTGGTGACGGTGCTGGTCTCCCTCTGGTCGCCCGCCGCCGCCCTGCTGGTCATCAACGCGCTGGGTGTCCTGGGGGCGCTCTCCGTCGTCCTCTCCGAGCCCTCCCGGACCTGGCGCTCCGCACCCCGCGAGGCGCACTGGCTGGGCGCGCTGCGCTCACCGGGGCTGCTGGCGCTGCTCGGATCGTTCTTCTTCGTCGGACTCGCGCTGGGCTCGATCACGGTGGCCGGTGTGGCCTACGCCGACGACCACGGCCGGGAGTCGGTGTACGGCTGGCTGATGGCCGCGCTCGGGCTGGGCGCGCTGATCGGCGGCGCGGTCTACGGGGCACGGCAGTGGGCCGGGGCGCCGGAGCGCCGGCTGCGGGTCATCGTCGCGCTGCTGGCACTGGGCTATCTGCCGCTGATGCTGACCCCCGGAGTGGCCGCCATGACCGCACTGGCGGCAGTGGCCGGAGTCTTTCTGGCACCCGCGATCGCCTGCTCCTTCATCGTGGTCGACCGGCACGCTCCCCGGGGCACCGTGACCGAGGCGTTCTCCTGGCTGGTGACGACGTTCGGGGTGGGCGCTGCGGCGGGAACGGCCGTGGCGGGACCGGCCGTCGAGCTGGGCGGCACCTCGTGGAGCTTCGCCGTCGCGGGGGCCGGTGGGGTGGCGGCGCTGCTCGTCCTGCTGGCGACGGGAAGGGTACTCGCAGTTCCCGGGCGTACGGCCGTTTCTGCACGGGGATCGGAAAATGATCGAAACGGTGCTGTCGAACCCGGTTTCAGCTCAGGCCATCAGGCGTAATGTTCAGTCATGGACCGCCGCATTTTCGGGCTGGAGAACGAGTACGGCGTCACGTGCACGTTCAGGGGACAGCGCCGACTGTCCCCTGATGAAGTGGCGCGCTACCTCTTCCGCCGTGTTGTGTCATGGGGCCGCAGCAGCAATGTCTTTCTGCGGAACGGCGCCCGCCTCTACCTCGACGTGGGATCGCATCCGGAATATGCAACCCCCGAATGCGACAACCTGACCGAACTGGTCACCCACGACAAGGCCGGCGAGCGCATTCTCGAAGGCCTGCTCGTCGACGCCGAACGCCGCCTGCACGAGGAGGGAATCGCGGGCGACGTCTATCTCTTCAAGAACAACACCGACTCGGCGGGAAACTCCTACGGATGCCACGAGAACTACCTCGTGGCACGGCACGGAGAATTCTCCCGGCTCGCGGACATCCTCATTCCCTTCCTCGTCACGAGGCAACTGATCTGCGGCGCGGGCAAGGTGCTGCAGACCCCCAGGGGCGCGGTCTACTGCGTCAGCCAGCGTGCCGAGCACATCTGGGAGGGCGTCAGTTCCGCGACCACGCGTTCCCGCCCGATCATCAATACGCGTGACGAACCGCACGCCGACGCGGAGCGATACCGCCGTCTCCACGTCATCGTCGGTGACTCCAACATGTCCGAGACGACCATGCTGCTCAAGGTCGGCGCGACCGACCTGGTGCTGCGCATGATCGAAGCGGGCACGGTGATGCGGGACCTGACGCTGGAGAACCCGATCCGGGCGATCCGCGAGGTCAGCCACGACACCACCGGGCAGCGCAAGGTGCGCCTGGCCAGTGGGCGTGAGGCGTCCGCCATCGAGGTGCAGCGCGAGTACTACGAGAAGGCCGTCGACTTCGTCGACCGCCGTGGCATCCGCACCGGCACCGTCGCCCAGGTCCTGGAGCTCTGGGGCCGCACGCTCGACGCGGTCGAGGCCGAGGACCTCGACCGGATCGAGACCGAGATCGACTGGGTGATGAAGTACAAGCTCATCGAGCGGTACCGGGCCAAGCACAACATGACCATGTCGCATCCGCGGGTCGCCCAGATAGACCTCGCATACCACGACATCCACCGTCGTCGCGGCCTGTATTACCTGCTGGAGCGCAAGGGACAGGCCGCCCGCATCTGCAACGACCTGAAGATCTTCGAGGGCAAGTCCGTGCCCCCGCAGACCACCAGGGCGCGGCTGCGCGGCGACTTCATCCGCAGGGCGCAGGAGCAGCGGCGGGACTTCACCGTCGACTGGGTCCACCTCAAGCTCAACGACCAGGCGCAGCGCACCGTGTTGTGCAAGGACCCGTTCCGTTCGGTGGACGACCGGGTGGAGAAACTGATCGCGGGTATGTGAGCCGGCACCGCACGATCCCGGCCGCCGACGCGACGCGGGCCCCGTACGTTCCTCGTACGGGGCCCTGCGTACGCCCTAGAGTGGCGGGGACTCAACCAACTGTGCCGTCTGAGATCTGAGGAACAAGTGCGCCGACTTGCCGGCCTTCTCGTCGTCCCCCTGTTGCTGCTGACAGCGGCCTGCGGCGACGAAAAGGGCTCCGATTCCGTTTCCGCCTCCGCCACGTCGAAGGACGGGTTCCCCGCGATCACCGCGGGCGCGAAATTCGGTGAGAAGCCGACCCTGGCCAAGGGCACGGGGAACCCGCCCAAGGAGCTGAAGACCAGAGTCGTCAGCCAGGGAGACGGCGCCACGCTCAAGAACGGCGACGCGATCCAGGTCAACTATCTGGGTCAGTCCTGGGATTCCGACAAGCCGTTCGACAACAGCTTCGACCGCAAGCAGCCGTTCGATCTGACCCTCGGCGCCGGCATGGTCATCCAGGGCTGGGACAAGGGCCTCGTCGGCCAGAAGGTCGGCAGCAGGGTCCAGCTGGTCATCCCGCCGGACCTCGGATACGGCGCCCAGGGCCAGGGCGACATCAAGCCCAACGCCACGCTCGTCTTCGTCGTCGACGTCCTGAAGGCGACGCAGATCCCGGCCTCCGCCAAGGGCACCGAGGTCGCCCAGGACAACATCGACCTGCCGAAGGTCGGCACCAACACCGACGGCAAGGCCCCCAAGGTCACCATCCCTACCAAGAGCGACCCGCCGTCGAAGCTCGTCTCCAACTACATCCTGGAGTCGAAGGGCGACGTCGTGAAGGACACCGACAGCGTCGTCGTGAACTACGTGGGGCTGCTGTGGAAGGACGGCAAGACCTTCGACAGCACCTACGCCGCGGGCAAGACGCAGACCTTCCCGCTCTCCCAGGTGACCCTGAAGGGCCTGAAGAACGGTCTGGTCGGCAAGAAGATCGGCAGCCGGGTGCTCCTGGTCATCCCGCCGGACCAGGGCTTCGGTGACAAGGCGCAGCAGACCATCCCCGCCAAGTCCACGCTGGTCTTCTCCGTGGACCTCCTGGCGAAGATGTAAGACTGTCCCGGTTGCCCAGTAGTTCATCAGTAAGAGGAGCAAGTCAGTGAGCATCGAGAAGCCCGAGATCGACTTCCCGGGTGGCGAGCCGCCGGCCGACCTGGAGATCAAGGACATCTGGGAGGGCGACGGTCCGGTAGCCGAGAAGGGCGCCACCGTCTCCGTCCACTACGTGGGCGTGGCCTTCTCCACCGGCGAGGAGTTCGACGCCTCCTGGAACCGCGGCACCCCGCTGCAGTTCCAGCTCGGCGCCGGCCAGGTCATCGCCGGCTGGGACCAGGGTGTCCAGGGCATGAAGGTCGGCGGCCGTCGCCAGCTGACCATTCCCGCGCACCTCGCGTACGGCGACCGCGGCGCCGGTGGCGGCCGCATCGCGCCCGGCGAGACGCTGATCTTCGTCTGCGACCTGGTCGCCGTCTGATCCGCACCCGTGCGATACGAGGGCCCGTGCCGCCAGGCACGGGCCCTCGCTTTTGTCCCGACACCGCGTAGCGGTACGGTCGACCGTCGTAGAGCGAAACAGAAAGGGCGTCGATGGCGATTGCCAAGGCCGAGCGGCTGATGAACCTGGCGCTGTGTCTGCTGGGGACCCGCCGCCCGCTCAGCAAGCGCGAGCTGCGCGGCTCCATCGAGGCCTATCTGGAGGCGGGCTCCGACGACGCCTTCAACCGGATGTTCGAGCGGGACAAGGACGATCTGCGCGAGCTCGGTCTGATCATCGAGACCGTGGAGAACCTGGACGGCGAGACGGGATATCTCGCCCGGCGTGACAGCAACCGGCTGCCCCCGATCACGCTGGACGCCGAGGAGGCCGCCGCGCTCGGACTGGCCGCGAAGGTCTGGCAGCAGGCGCGGCTGGCCGGCGCGGCCAGCGGTGCGCTGCAGAAGCTGCGGGCCGCCGGCATGCCGGAGGCGGAGGACGCGTACGAGGTGCACAGCGCCCTGGAACCGCGCATCCCCGTCCACGAGGCGGCGTTCGAGCCGCTCATGCTGGCCTGCCGCGACCGCCGCCCGGTCACCTTCGACTACCGCAAGGGCAACGCCGCCACGCCGGAACAGCGCCAGGTCGAGCCGTGGACCCTGGAATGCTGGCGCGGACACTGGTACCTGGCCGGCTGGGACCGGGAACGCGGCGCCGAGCGGGTGTTCCGGCTCTCCCGGATCACCGGCCGGGTCCGCTCCAGGGCCGGGGCCTTCACCGCCGAGGTGCCCGACGTCGTGACCGTACGCGAGACCGTCGAGAGCTGGGCGGGGGAGACGGCCACCCGGACCGCGCTGATCAGGCTGCGCACCGGGGCCGGTTACCCGCTGCGCTCGCGCGCCGTGTCGGTCCGGGAACTCGGGAACGGGTGGGACGAGTTGGAGATTCCGTACGGACACGGTCTGGACGCCTGGCTCGTCGAGTTCGGCCCGGACGTCGTCGTACAGGAACCCGCCGATCTGCGGGCCGATGTGGTGGAGCGGCTGCGCGCCGTGGCCAAGGACTGAGAGAGGTACGGCAACCCATGGCCACGAACGCGATCGACCAGACCCGCCGGATGCTCTCCCTGGTGACGTACCTCCGCGAGCGCCCCGGCGCCCATGTCCAGGACGTCGCCCGCGCCTTCGGGATCACCGAGGACGAGCTGATCTCGGACCTCGACGTACTGCCCATGTGCGGGACGAGCTTCCGCGGCGGTGACCTGCTGGACATCGACACCGACGGCGACCGCATCTGGTGGCACAACCCCGACGACGTCGCCGAGCCGCTGCGGCTCGCGGCCGACGAGGCGACGGCCCTGTTGGTGGCCGCCCGTGCCGTGGCCACGCTCCCGGGGCTGCGCGAGAGCGACCGGCAGGCGCTGCTGCGGGCCACCGCGAAGCTGGAGACCGCGGCCGGCGAGGTGGGGGCGGCGAGCTCGCGGCTCTCGGTCACCTTCGAGTCCGAGGGCGGCGTCTTCGCCGATGTCGACCGGGCGATCTCCGAGCGGCGCCGCCTCTGGCTGCGCTACTACTCGCCCGCGCGCGACGAGCTCACCGAGCGCGAGGTGGACCCGATCCGGCTGTTCGCCGTGGGGCACACGTACATGGAGGCCTGGTGCAGGTCGTCCGAGGACCGGCGTACGTTCCGGCTCGACCGGGTCGCCGAGATCCGGCTGCTGGACGAGCCCGCCGCACCGCCCGAGCTGGAACTGCGGGACCTGTCCGAGGGGCTGGTCCAGCCGGCCGCCGAGGACCCGGAAGTCGTCGTGGAGGTGGGCCCCGGCGGACGCTGGGTCGCCGAGTACTACCCGCACGACAGCGCACAGGAGCTGCCCGACGGCGGGCTGCGGATCACCCTGCGCACCCCCGACCCGGCCTCGCTGCGCAGGCTCGCGCTGCGGCTGGGCGGCGAGGGCCGCATCGTCTCCCCGCCGGAGCTGGCGCGCAGCGCACAGCAGGCGGCCCGTGCGGCGCTCGCCGCGTACGACGAACCGGCCTGAGCGGAAACCTGAGGGAAATATGAGCAATATGTCTGTGGTGTCAGGTGTTCCGACCGTGGTGGTGCCCGAGTCCGTACGGTTCAAGGCCGCCTGCCCGGACTGCCGCGAACGGTTCGAACTCGCGGCGAGCGCCATCCGCCTCGCGGTGGGGGCCAGCCGCCGGACGACGTTCTACTCCTTCACCTGCCCGCGGTGCGATGCGGCCGTCCGCAAGCCCGCGGGGGAGCGGATAGTCGAACTCCTCAGCAGGGGCGGGGTGCGGACGCTGCGTCTGCACGCCGGCCTCTAGCCCCTTTCCATGCCGTCGGCCCTCTAGTCATATCGAGGCTCAGCCCATGTTCTGGCCCATGCTCGCCATCGCCCTGGGGTTCCTCGGGATCGCCGTTCTCGGCGTGCTGGCCGTCAAGGTCTTCGTCGAGGCCCAGCGGCTCGGGCGTCAGGTGACGCGTACCACCCAGCGCATCAACCGGGCCGCGGAGGACCTCGAAAGGGCGGCGACCGACCTCGCCGCGACGGGCGAGGCGCTGCGCTAGCCGGGGAGCGGGCTCTTGATCCACCGGCACGGAGGTAGGGTGCTGACGTCGGACCAGGGGGAGGCGCGGGCCGCAAGCGGGAGTATGCACGGGCATTGCCTTGCGTTTACCCCTGCGGGTTACGATCGCTGTCAGCGCGCAGGTTGGACGTGTGTCCGACCGAATGGGTAGCGAGCCCGCCCTCCAGTCGCCTCAGTGAGAAGGAAGTCGCACATGATCGGCAATCTGAAGCCCCTCGAGATCGTTCTGATCATCGCCGTCATCTTGCTGCTCTTCGGTGCCAAGAAGCTTCCCGACATGGCGCGTTCGCTCGGCAAGTCGGCCCGCATCCTCAAGAGTGAGGCCAAGGCCATGAAGAAGGACGACGCGGAGCCTGCGGGGCCCACCGCGGAGACCGCTGCGGACACCGCGCCGCAGGCAGCGCCCGCGCGTACCATTCAGGCCGCTCCGGGAGACGTCAGCAGCGCCCGTCCGGTCAGCGAAGCCAAGCCCACCACCCAGAACTGACAGCTGACCCGCTCCACCGACAGCTGCCGCACGAGACGAGGGAAGTGGGTTGCTCAAGTCTGCCCGCAAGCAGGAGAAAGACGACGAGGGGCGGATGCCTCTCCTCGATCACCTGCGTGAGCTGCGCGACCGGCTGCTGAAGTCGGTCCTGGCCATCGTGATCACCGTGATCGCGGCAGCGTTCTTCCAGAAGGAAATCTTCGAGTTCCTGATGAAGCCGATCCTGGATTCGGTCGGCTGCAAGAACGGCGCTGTGACCATGATCAATGGTCGACCGTGTGCGGAGATGACCACCAACGGTCTGCTGTCACCCTTTACCATCGCGTTGAAGGTTTCCTTGATGACGGGTGTGTTGGCGGCCACCCCCGTCTGGCTCTACCAGCTGTGGGCATTTGTGGCCCCAGGCCTGCACAAGCACGAGAAGCGCCACGCGGTTGCCTTCGTCGCGGCCGGGGTGCCGCTCTTCTTGGCCGGCGCCTACCTGGCGTACGAGATCCTGCCGCAGACCGCCCAGATCATGCTGGGATTCACGCCCGACAACGTGAAGAACCTGCTGCCGCTTGACGACTTTCTCGACTTGATCACCCGCATGGTGATCGTCTTCGGGCTGGCCTTCGAGCTGCCACTGCTGCTGGTCCTGCTCAATATGACCGGGGTACTGTCCGGCGTTCGGATGCTGCGCTGGTGGCGCGGGATGATCGTCGGGCTCACCGCGTTCGCGGCCATCGCGACACCGGGCGGCGACCCCATCTCGATGCTTCTGCTCGCGGCTCCGCTCGGGGTGCTGTACTTCATCGCGGTGGGTTTCTCCCTCCTCAACGACAAGCGCAGGCGGCGTTCCAATCCCGATGCCGACCTTGACGACGACGAGGCGTCGAAGCTGGACCTCACTCCCGAGGACGTCGGTGAGATCGAATCGGTCTCGTCCACCCGGTCGCTGCCCGCACAGGCGAGTTCGGACCGGGACCGATTGAACGGTTACGACGACATCACCTGACCTTGTAGGGTCCCCGGGTGACCAGCGAGATCACCCTCTTCGTCAATCCCACCGCAGGACGCGGCCGGGGCGCGCACGCCGCGCAGCCGGCCGCTTCCGCGTTGCGGGACGCCGGATTCTCCGTGCGTACGGTTCTCGGTGAGGACGCCGACGACGCCCTGCGGCGGGCCCGGGAGGCCGTCGCGGGTGGGACCGGGGCGCTGATAGCCGTGGGCGGGGACGGCATGATGTCCCTCGCCCTGCAGGCCGTCGCGGGAACGATGACCCCGCTCGGGGTGGTCGCCGTCGGCACCGGGAACGACTTCGCCCGTGCGCTCGGGCTGCCGATACGGGATCCGGCCGCCGCCGGGCGGCTGGCCGCCGAGGCGCTCAAGGGAGGCGGCGTCCGCGAGATCGACCTCGGGCGGGTCGGGGAGCGGTGGTTCGGGTCGGTGCTCGCCTCCGGCTTCGACTCCCGGGTCAACGACCGGGGGAACCGGATGCGCTGGGTCGGCGGACGGTTCAAGTACGACCTCGCGATCCTCGCCGAACTCGCCGCGTTCAAGCCCATTCCCTACCGCGTCAGGCTGGACGACGGGCCGGTCCGGGAGATCGAGGCGACGCTCATCGCCGTCGGCAACGGGTCGACGTACGGCGGAGGCATGCGGATCTGCGCGGACGCGGTGATGGACGACGGCCTGTTCGACGTGACCGTCGTCGGGGACTGCAGCCGTACCACCCTGCTCAAGGTGTTCCCCCGCGTCTACAAGGGAACGCATCTCAGCCACCCCGAGGTCACCGTGCACCGGGTCTCCTCGATCGAGCTGGCCGCAGCGGGTGTCACCGCGTACGCGGACGGTGAACAACTCGGGGCGCTGCCGCTCACCGCGCGCTGCGTGCCCGGTGCGGTGCGGGTGCTCGTGCCGGGTTCTCCGGGCGGGATTTAAAGATCGCGACTGGTGTCAGAGGTGGCGGGTAGTCTCGAAAGCACGATGACAGAGGACCTCTCACCAGCTGAGCGATACCAGGCTTCTCGGCTCCGCGCCGCCGAGCAGGCCACCGCACTCGCGCCCTTCCGCGAGCTGTACGAATTCGATCTGGACCCCTACCAGATCGAGGCCTGTGAGGCCCTGGAGGCCGGCAAGGGCGTGCTCGTCGCCGCCCCGACCGGCTCGGGCAAGACGATCGTCGGCGAGTTCGCCGTGCACCTCGCCCTGGAACAGGGCCGCAAGTGCTTCTACACCACGCCGATCAAGGCCCTGTCCAACCAGAAGTTCGCCGATCTGGTCAAGCGCTACGGGCCCGAGAAGGTCGGCCTGCTGACCGGCGACAACAGCGTCAACGCCGATGCCCCGGTGGTCGTCATGACCACCGAGGTGCTGCGGAACATGCTGTACGCGGGCTCGCAGGCGCTGCGGGGCCTCGGCCATGTGGTGATGGACGAGGTGCACTACCTCTCCGACCGCTTCCGGGGCGCCGTCTGGGAAGAAGTGATCATTCATCTCCCGGACTCCGTGACCCTGGTGTCACTGTCGGCGACCGTGTCCAACGCGGAGGAGTTCGGCGACTGGCTGGACACCGTCCGCGGTGACACCGAAGTGATCGTCTCCGAGAGCCGGCCCGTGCCGCTCTGGCAGCACGTCCTGGCGGGCCGCCGGATGTACGACCTCTTCGAGGAGGAGACCGACCACGGCGGCCGCGGCGCCGGACGACGCGAGGTCAACCCCGACCTCGTCCGGCTCGCCCGGATGGAGAACCAGCGCGGATACAACCCGCGCGAGCGCCGCCGCGGCAAGATGGTCCGCGAGGCGGACCGGGAGCGCGAGCGGCGCCAGCGCAGCCGGATCTGGACCCCCGCCAGGCCCGAGGTCATCGACCGGCTGGACGCCGAAGGGCTGCTCCCCGCCATCACGTTCATCTTCAGCCGGGCCGGCTGCGAGGCCGCCGTGCAGCAGTGCCTGCACGCCGGACTGCGGCTCAACGACGAGGAGAAGCGGCGCCTGGTCCGCGAGATCGTCGAGGAGCGGACCGCCTCCATCCCTGGCGAGGACCTCCATGTCCTGGGCTACTACGAGTGGCTCGAAGGGCTTGAGCGGGGCATCGCCGCGCACCACGCGGGCATGTTGCCGACGTTCAAGGAGGTCGTCGAGGAGCTGTTCGTCCGCGGACTCGTCAAGGCCGTCTTCGCCACGGAGACCCTCGCCCTCGGCATCAACATGCCCGCACGCTCGGTGGTGCTGGAGAAGCTCGTCAAGTGGAACGGCGAGCAGCACGCCGACATCACCCCCGGCGAGTACACCCAGCTGACCGGCCGGGCCGGGCGGCGCGGCATCGACGTCGAGGGCCACGCGGTGGTCCTGTGGCAGCGCGGTATGGATCCGGGCGCGCTGGCCGGACTCGCGGGTACGCGTACGTATCCGCTGCGCTCCAGCTTCCGGCCGTCCTACAACATGGCCGTCAACCTGGTGCAGCAGTTCGGGCGGCACCGGTCGCGCGAGCTGCTGGAGACCTCCTTCGCGCAGTTCCAGGCGGACCGGTCGGTGGTCGGCATCTCCCGGCAGGTCCAGAAGAACGAAGAGGGTCTGGAGGGCTACCGGGAGGGCATGACCTGCCACCTCGGTGACTTCGAGGAGTACGCGCGGCTGCGCCGCGACCTCAAGGACCGGGAGACCGAGCTCGCCAAGCAGGGCGCGACGCAGCGGCGGGCCGAGGCGGCGGCTTCGCTGGAGAAGCTCAAGCCCGGCGATGTCATCCATGTGCCCACCGGCAAGTTCGCCGGGCTGGCGCTGGTGCTCGACCCGGGTCTGCCCGCCGGGCGGACCAATGGGCACGGTCACCGCGGGCTCGAATACCACGACGGGCCGCGCCCGTTGGTGCTCACCGCCGAGCGCCAGGTCAAGCGGCTCGCCTCGATCGACTTCCCGGTTCCGGTGGAGGCGCTGGAGCGGATGCGGGTGCCGAAGTCGTTCAACCCGCGCTCCCCGCAGTCGCGTCGCGACCTGGCCTCTGCCCTGCGGACCAAGGCCGGGCACATAGTTCCGGAGCGGCACCGCAAGAGCCGGTCCGTCGCGGCCGACGACCGGGCGATCGCCCGCTACCGGTCGGAGTTGCGCGCGCACCCCTGCCACGGGTGCGACGAGCGGGAGGACCACGCGCGGTGGGCCGAGCGGTATCACCGGTTGCAGCGCGACACACGGCAGCTGGAGCGGCGGATCGAGGGGCGGACGAACACGATCGCCCGCACCTTCGACCGGATCGTCGCGCTGCTCACCGAGCTGGACTACCTGCGGGGCAACGAGGTCACCGAGCACGGGCGCCGGCTCGCGCGGCTCTACGGCGAGCTCGATCTGCTGGCGAGCGAATGCTTGCGCGCGGGCGTGTGGGAGGGGCTGAACCCCGCCGAACTCGCGGCCTGTGTCTCGGCGTTGGTGTACGAGGCGCGGCAAGCGGACGACGCGGTGGCGCCGAAGCTGCCGTCGGGGCCCGCGAAGACCGCGATGGGCGAGATGGTCCGGATCTGGGGGCGGCTGGACGCCCTTGAGGAGGACTTCAAGATCAACCAGGCGGAAGGGGTCGGGCAGCGCGAGCCCGATCTGGGCTTCGCCTGGGCGGTCTACATGTGGGCGTCGGGGCGTTCGCTGGACGAGGTGCTGGGCGAGGCGGAGATGCCGGCCGGGGACTTCGTGCGGTGGTGCAAGCAGGTGATCGACGTGCTGGGGCAGATCGCTGCTGCGGCGCCGCGGGACGGGAGTTCTGTGGCTCGCAATGCGCACAAGGCGGTGGATGCGGTGTTGCGGGGGGTCGTGGCTTACAGCTCTGTGGGGTGAGGTGTCCGCTGGGTGCGGGGGCGGGTGCGGGGCGGTCGGCGTTGTGGTGCGGGGGCCGGGTGCGGGGCGGGGTGCGCCTGCGGCGGGGCTGTTCCCCTCCCCGCCCCTTCCC
>NZ_ML123046.1:244891-278588 GCF_003846175.1 Streptomyces sp. ADI95-17
GGGCCCCCGCTCCTCAAACGCCGGAGGGGCTGGATGTGATCCGGAAGCACTGGATGTGACCCCGAAGCACTGGATGTGGGCGGAGGTACCGGATGCGGCCGGAGGTACCGGATGTGGGCGGAGAGGCTATGCGGCCGGGTTGGCCGCGTCTCGTTTGGCTACTTCCTCGCGGACTATCGGGATGACCTGCCGGCCGAAGTCGATGGCGTCGTCCAGGAGGTCGTAGCCGCGGGCCGAGATGATTTCCACGCCCAGGTCGTAGTAGTCCAGCAGGGCCTGAGCCACCGTTTCCGGGGTTCCCACCAGGGCCGTCGAGTTGCCGGCGCCGCCGGTCTCCGCCGCGGTCGGTGTCCACAGGGCGCGGTCGTGGCGGTCGTTCGCGGCGGCCACCGCCAGGAGGCGTCGGGAGCCGGTGTTCTCCGGGGTGTTCAGTGGTGTGCCGGACTTGCGGGACTTGATCCGGGACAGGGTTCGGTGGGCCTTTTCCCAGGCCAGTTCCTCGGTGGGCGCGATGATCGGGCGGAAGGCGACCTGGATCCTCGGCACGTCCGTACGGCCCGCCGCTCGCGCGGCCTCCTTCACCGACGCGATCTGCTCCGCGGTCTGTGCCAGCGGTTCGCCCCACAGGCAGTAGATGTCGGCCTCGGCGCCACCGGCCGCGTACGCCGCCGGTGAGGAACCCCCGAACGAGACCTGTGGACGCGGCTGTTGCACGGGGAAGGTGTCGCTCACGAAGTCGGTGAAGCGGTAGTGCGTGCCCTCGTGGTCGAAGGGCTCGTGCGAGGTCCAGGCCCGCTTGATGATCCGGATGGCCTCACGGGTGCGCTCGTACCGCTCGTCCTTGGTGAGGAAGTCGCCCTCGCGCTGCTGCTCGTGGTCGTTGCCCCCGGTGATGAAGTGCACGGCGAGGCGGCCGTCGCTGATCCGGTCCAGGGTCGCGAAGGTCTTGGCGGCGAACGTCGGGTACGAGACGTTGGGGCGGTGCGCCACCAGGATCTGGAGCTTTTCGGTGTGGGCCGCGACGTAGGCGGCGGCCGGGGACGGGTCGGGGGAGCCGGAACCGTAGGCGAACAGCACCCGGTCCCAGCCGTGGTCCTCGTGCGCGCGGGCCAGTTCGAGGGTGTACTCCTTGTCGAAGGACGGCCAGGAGCGGGCTGTCACTTCGGAACCTTCGTTCGTTGCTGCGATGCCGAGAAACTCGACGGGCATGGCGAAGCCTCATCTCGTGCTGCGGAGAAGCGGAAAACCGGTCGTGGGAAGCGCTGACGTGGGAAAGGTCAGCGGCAACACGAGGCGGACCACACTCGACCGAAGTCGATGTGGTCGCGGGTCACCAGCCGCAGCCGAGGGCGCATCCCCCCAGTGGAACAGGTGTGTTGGTGAGTGGTCAACCGTCTCCGGGGGCAATGGGGGAGGTGTGGTCGGCGAGCCCGGTGAGTTCGGTGATGCGGGCGAGGCGTTCGTCGGTGTGTGCCGGGCCGATCAGCATGACGCCGAACGGCAGCCCGTCCACCTCACCGGCGGGGACCGCGATCGCACACTGGCCGAACAGGTTGGTGGAGCCGGTGAACCGGGCGAGGCGGGCATTGACGGCCCGGGGGTCCGCCATGGCATCGGCGAGCGTGGGGTGGTCCGGCACGGTGGGCAGCAGGAGGGCGTCCGCGTCGCCGAGGGCGGCCGTCGCGGCGGCACGGAGGCCGGCCAGCCTGGCCTGATCGGCGAAGAGCCGGTGGGCCGGGATGTCGCGGGCCCCGGTGATGATCCCCGCCACCGTGGGGTCGAGGCCGGGCGGGGTGGGCGTGGCGTCGACGAACGCGCCGACCGCGGTGTAGCGCTCGGCGACGAGCGCGGAGTCGTACAGCATCGCGGCGGCCCGGATGAACGGTGTCAGGTCGATCGGTCGCAGTACGGCGCCTGCCGTGCGGAGCCGGGCGGCAGCCGACGCGAATGCCGCCACCCGGCCCGGGGCGAGTCCGCCGAGTCGCGCGGCGGGCGGGACCGCGATCCGCCAGGGGCCCGGAACGCGGGGGCGGTCGGGGCGCGGGGCCGGGGTGGCCATCAGCGCCAGCGCCTGTCCGGCCTCGGGGAGCGTACGGGCGAAGACGGTGACGCAGTCCAGGCTCGCGCAGGCGGGGACCACGCCGTCGGCCGGTACGAGACCGCGGGTCGGCTTCACTCCGAAGACGCCGTTGAACGCGGCGGGGACACGGCCGGAGCCCGCGGTGTCGGTGCCCAGGGCGAGATCCACGATGCCCAGGGCCACGGCGACCGCCGAACCGGAGCTCGAACCGCCGCCGACCCGGTCGGCATCGTACGCGCAGGCCACCGCGCCGTACGGGGAACAGGTGCCGGTCAGGCCGGTGGCGAACTGGTCCAGATTGGTGGTGCCGATCACCAGGGCTCCGGCGGCCCGCAGCCGGGCCACCGCCGGGGCGTCGGAACCCGGCTCGTACGCGTACGAAGGGCAGCCCGCGGTGGTGGGGAGACCGGCCACGTCGATGTTTCCCTTGACGGCCAGCAGACGGCCCGCGAGGGGGAGCCGCTCGCCCGCGGTCAGGCGGGCATCGAGCCGTGCGGCCTCCGCCTCCACGTCGTACCGGGGGCGCAGATCGATCCAGAGCTCGGGACGCCGCACCGCGTCGATGCGGGCATGGGCATCCCGGACGCGGTCCAGGAGGGGCGAGATCGTCGGCATGGTCGGTCCTCGGATCCTTGTGGCCGGGGCGTCACCGGGCGGAGCCCCGTCCGGGCGATGGCCTGTCGGCAGCGGTGTCGGTGGCCGTGCCGCCGGTGGCCGTGCCGCCGGTGGTTGTGCCGCTGATGGCCGTGGCCGGCTCGCTCCCGGCGGCGGACAGGCCCGCGCGGCAGGCCAGTTGGAGCGCCAGGCGGACATCCGGCTCGTTCAGATCGGCGCCCGTCAGCTGGACGATCTTGCGGATGCGGGCGCCCACCGCGTTCCGGTGCAGATGGAGCGCGTCCGCGGCGCGGGCCGGCGAGTTGTTGTGGTCCAGGTAGCCCTGGAGCGTGCGCAGCAGTGGCTCGGCGCGCTTCGGGCCCAACGCCAGTACCGGGGCCAGGAGTTCACTGACCGCCTCGCGCGCCGTGTCGGAGGCGTACCACTCCAGCAGCATCCGGTCCAGGCCCACCGCGTCGTGCGCCGCCACCGTGGGCCCCGCGCCGCGCGGCACCGCGGCACGGGCCTCCCGGGCGGAGGTACGGATGCCCAGCGGACCCCGGTGCGGTGAGCCCACCCCGCACCGCAGACCGGCCTCCGGGCGCAGTCCGGCCAGCCGGTCCACCACCCGGCGGGCCCGCGCCAGCGTGGCGCGCCGCCCGTCCGCCCCCGGGTCGGCGGGCCAGGTGCTGAGCAGGACGAGGGCGTCGTCGACCAGGGCGGCGTTCCACTGGACGGAGTCGGCGGACTGCGGGGCCGAGACGGTGGAGAGGGCCGCCGTCGCGCCGTCCCAGGTCCGCAGCAGGGTCAGCGCCTGGGACATGACCGCGTCCAGCGCCTTCGGCCGGTTCGAGGCGTCCAGGCCGCCCGCCTCCAGCCGCAGCGCGATGTGCCAGCCGTCCACCGGCAGTGCGAGCGCCCGGCCCCGGGCGGCCTGGTCCTGCGGGGCCACGAGCAGTTCGGCGAGCAGCCGGCCGCGGGAGCGCACCGGTACGTCGCCGTGCCCGCCGCCCGCCGCGGCGAGCGCCGCCAGCGCGAGGACCGAGCGCACCGCCGTACCCGCGTGACCCGGGCGGGCCGGGGCCGCGAGCCGGATCTCGCCGTCCGGGCCCGCGGCGACCGCGCCCTCCTCGCCCGGACCGGCGGCGCGCAGTTCCACGGGTACGCCCAGGGCGCGGCCGGCTGCCGAGGCCACCCGGTCGGGGTCGCCCGCGACCGCCGTCACCTCCCCCGCCGCGGCCGCGACCCGGGCCAGCGCGTCCGCCGCGGACCCGGCCACCGTCCGCTCCACCGCCACCACGAGGGCCGCGAGGTCCCCCTCGGCGTACAGCACCGCGACCCGGCCCCGCTCGGCCAGCGCCCGTGCCGTGGCCGTCACCTCGGCGGGCAGCCCGTGCGGCGCCTCGGCCACACCCGTCAGGACCAGTGCGGCGGCCCCCGCCGCGGCCGCGTCCCGTACCGCCACGTCCAGCAGATGCCCCGGCACCGGGGCCAGCAGTACCGCGACCGTCCCGGCGGGGATGGCGGCCAGCCGGTCCGGGCGCGGCTCCAGCCGTACCCCCGTGACCTCCACCGCGTCGAGCGGGCCCACCAGCGGGCGGACCGCTTCGAGTCCGGGGGAGGAGAGGAGTTCCAGGATGTTCGCCATCCCTCCAGTGTGCCGCCGCTGTGCGGTCAGCACACCCGGCCGTCGAATCACGGGCCGATGGCCCATGGGGAGCACGATCCGGCTCCGTACGCTGGGATTCATGCACGTGGACGCCGGAGCACTCGCCGACTTCGCGCGGGGCTGTGCCGTCCTTGGATCAGGGGGCGGCGGACCCGCCGATGTGACCCTTCCCGTCGCCGGACAGGCGATCGAGGAGTGCGGCCCGGTGCCCGTCGTCGACCCGGCCGCGCTCCCGGCGGACGCACTCGTCATGCCCGTCGGGCTGGTGGGGTCGCCCGCCGTCGCCGCCGAACGGATCGGCGGACGGGACGAGCCCGCACGGCTGCGGGACCGCTTCGAGGCGCTGCACGGCGCACCCGTCGCCGCGGTGATGAGCAGCGAGATCGGCGGCCTCAACGGCTGTGTCGCCGTCGCCTGGGCGGCCCGGCTGGGGTTGGGACTGCTCGACGCCGACTCGATGGGCCGGGCCTTTCCCCGGATGGACCAGAACGTCCTGGAGCTGGCCGGGCTGCGCCCCGGACCGGCCGTCCTCGCGGACGAACACGGCCACACCGTCGTCGTCGACGACGTGGACGGCGCACACCTCGAACAGTTCGCCCGCGCCGCCGTCGTCGCCTTCGGAGGGCGCGCCGCGTCCACCGACTACCCCCTCACCGCCGGGCAGGCAGCCCGGCACGCCGTCGCCGGATCGGTCACCCGCGCCCTGGCCCTCGGCCGGGGCGAAGGGCCTGCCCCGCTGCTGACCGGCAAGGTCTCCTCCGTCCGCAGGTACGCCACCGAGGGTGCCGACGGCGAAGACGCCACGGGCGTCCTGCTGGAGGGCGGCGGACCCGACGCGGGCCGGCTGGTGCTCGTCGAGGCGCGCAGCGAATTCGTCGCAGCCCTGGAGGACGGCACCCCGCTCGCCGTCGTGCCGGACGTCATCGCCCTGGTCGACGTGCGGACCGGCTGGGCCGTCCCGGTCGAGGAGGTCCGTTACGGGCTGCGCGTCCACCTCGTCACGCTCCCTTCGGACCCCGCCTGGTACACGCCCGAGGGCCTGCGGCTCGCCGGTCCCGCCGCCTTCGGCCTGGCCGGCCTTGCGGGCACCACGGGCGAGCACCGGGCTGCGGGGGGCAGCTCATGATCCTCGGAGTGGACGTCGGGCCCACCAACACCGATGCCGTGCTCCTCGACGGCGACCGGGCGGTGCGGGCCGTCAAGGTGCCCTCGGTGGCCGGGGACGCCGTCGGATCGCTCGCCGCGGCCGTCCGCGCGCTCCCCGCCGAGCCGCGCGGCCGGGCCACCCAGCTCGCCGTGGGCCTGCGGGTCGCCGCCCGAGCGGTCAGGGAACGGCACGGCCTCGCCCGGGTCGGTGTGCTGCGGGTCGGCGGCGCGGCCGCGGACGCCGTGCGGCCGCTCTTCGGCTGGCCCGAGGCGCTGCGCGACGCCGTGTGCGCGGGCACCGCGAACGTGCGGGGCGGCGGCGGTCTGGCGCCCCGCGACACCACGCCGCTCGACCGGGACGCCGTCGCCCGGTTCGGCGCCTCGCTGGCCGGACGCGCCGAGGCGTTCGCCGTCACCGCGGTGTTCTCGCCCGTCGACGGCGGCCAGGAGCGTGAGGCCGCCGAGATCCTGCGCGCCGAGACCGGCCCCGACACGACCGTCCTGCTCTCCAGCGACGTCGGCACCCTCGACCTGCTGGCCCGCGAGAACGCCACGGTCCTCGACGCGGCCCTGTCCGTGCTGGTCGCCCGGGTCGCCGACGAACTGACCGCCACGCTGCCCCGCCTCGGTCTCGCCCCCGGCGCCGCCGTCCTCGTCACCCGCAGCGACGGCACGCTGATGAGCCTGGAGTACCTGCGCCGTCAGCCCGGACTCAGCCTGGGCAGCGGACCCGCCTGCACCATCCGGGGCGCCGGACTCCTGGCCGGGCTCCCGGACGCCGTGGTCGCCGACATCGGTGAACGCCGCGCCCGGGTCGGGGCGCTGACCGGCGGCTATCCGCAGGAGGCCGGGCCCGGGGAACGCATCGGCGGCGTCCCGGTCAGCGTGCGCTTCCCCGACCTGATCACCGTGCGCGCCGACGCCCACCGCGAACTGGCCGAGGCCGCCGACCGGATGCGCCCCGCCGCCGGACTCCTCCCGCTGATCCTGGTCGGCGGCGGCGCGGGCGGCGTACCCGCCGACGTGCTGGCCGGCTTCGACGTCGTGCGGCCCGAACACGGCGGCGTCGCCGGGGCGTTCGGCGCGGCGGCCAGCCCGGTCGGCGGCCAGTACGACCGCATCGTCCGCCGGGGGCCCGGCCGGCGGCTCGACGCCGTACGGGACGAAGTACGCGACCTGGCCCGGGCCGGCGCCGTACGGGCCGGGGCCGACCCCAGGCGCGTACGCACCCACGCGGAACCTGACCTTCCGGTGCCGTATCTGCCCGGGGCGGTGCTCCTGCGGGCCCGTGCCGTCGGGCCGCCCCTCCCGCTCTGAAACCCCGCTCCCCGCCCCACCGCAGCCGCCCGGTGCCGTGCTGCTGCGCCCTCCTGCCCGCCCGCTCACCCGAGGACCCGTCCCCATGACCCAGCAGTTCGATGTGCAGCAAGAGCCATCCCCACGGACACAGAGTCCGGCCCGGCCCCAGGCGCCGCAGGACGAGGACTACCCGCTGGAGCGGGTGCCGCGCGCGGCCCGCTACTCCTGGTTCAACGTCGCCGTGCAGCGCTTCGGCCAGCTCTCCGACCTGACGCAGTTCCTGCTCGGTGCCGCGCTCGGTGCCGGACTCTCCTTCTGGGGCGCGTTCTGGGCGTTCACGCTCGGCTCGGTGATCCTGGAGATCGTCTGCATATTCGTCGGCATAGCCGGCATGCGGGAGGGCCTGTCCACCTCGATGCTGGTCCGCTGGACCGGGTTCGGCCGTTACGGCTCCACCCTCATCGGACTCGTCATCGCGGTCAGCCTGTTCGGCTGGTTCGGTGTGCAGACCGCGGTGTTCGCGGCCGGGCTGCACTCCATCGTGCCCGCGCTGCCGGTCTGGGCCTGGTGCCTGATCTGCGGGCTCGGCGTCACCGCGCTCGTCCTGCGCGGCTTCCGCGCCATGGGCTGGACCGCGTTCGTCACCGTCCCCGCCTTCCTCGGCCTCGCGGGCTGGGCGATGATGGTCGAATTCTCCCGGCACGACGTCGGCGACCTGGTGGCCTCGGCACCGTTCGGCGCCCACATGTCCATCGCGACCGGCGCGACCATCGTCGCCGGCTCGTACATCGTCGGCGCGGTCACCACCCCCGACATGACCCGCTTCAACCGCAACACCGGCGATGTCGTCAAGCAGACGGTCGTGGGCATCAGCCTCGGCGAGTACGTACTGGGCCTCGGCGGGGTGCTGCTCGCCTACGCGGTGAAGTCCTCCGACCTGATCGCGATCATCACGTCCTCCTCCGGCGTCATCGGCGTCATCGTCCTGGTCTCCGCCACCGTGAAGATCAACAACTGGAATCTGTACTCCTCGTCCCTCGGCCTCATCGGCGCGGTCGAGGCGCTCTTCAAGGTCCGGCTGAACCGGGTCGGCACCACCGTCACGATCGGTGTGCTCGGCAGCCTCGCCGCGGCAGCCGGAATCCTGGACCGGTTCACCGACTTCCTCACGGTGCTCGGCGTCCTCACCCCGCCCGTCGCCGGAATCATGGTCGCCGAGTACTTCGTGGTGAAGAAGTGGCGCCCGCAGCTGGACGCCTCGCGCGCCGCCGGACGGCTGCCCGAGACCGAACCGAGCTGGGTGCCCGCCACGATCGCCCTGTGGGCCGCCGCCTCCCTGTTCGGCTGGCTCGGCGACCACTACCAATGGTGGGGCATCCCGGCGCTCAACTCCCTGCTGCTGGCCGGACTCGGCTACGTCGTCCTCGGCAAGCTCGGCCTGGTGCGCGGCGCCCGCGACCTGCCGTTCGAACAGCCCGCACGCCCCGCGGCGGCGATCGAGGCGGAGACCGGAACCGCCTGGTCGTCGAAGGCCACCGCCTGACCCGTACACCGCCCGAACACCCTCACCCCCTACGAAAGACAGACACCATGCGCATCGGAATCGACGTCGGAGGCACCAACACCGACGCCGCCCTCCTGGGGGACGACGACCGGATCATCGCCACCGCGAAGACCCCCACCACCTCCGACATCACCTCCGGCGTGACCTCGGCGATCCGGGCACTCGACCCGCCGATGGAGTCCGTCACCGCCGTGATGATCGGTACGACCCACTTCCTCAACGCACTGATCGAGGGCGCCCGGCTCGCCCCCGTCGCCGCGGTACGGCTCGGTCTGCCGGCCACCGCGGCGCTGCCGCCGATGACCGACTGGCCGGAGCGCCAGCGGGTGGCCGTCGGCGGGCACGGGTATCTCTGCCACGGGGGGCGGGAGTTCGACGGACGGCCGCTTTCGCCGCTCGACCCCGAGGAGCTGAAGCGCACCGCCGCCGACATCGCCGCGCGCGGCCTGACCTCGGTGGCCGTCTCGTCCGTGTTCTCCCCGGTCGCCGAGGAGGACGAGCGCCGGGCCGCCGAGATACTCGGCGCCGAACTGGGCCCCGGCGTGCACTTCTCGCTCTCGCACGAACTCGGCCGGGTCGGCCTGCTGGCCCGGGAGAACGCCACGATCATCAACGCGGCGCTGCGCGACCTGGCGGCCGCGATCGTGGAGTCGTTCGCCAAGTCGCTCGCCGAGGTGTCGCTGACCGCCCCGTTCTTCCTGTCGCAGAACGACGGCACGCTGATGGACGTGGACTTCGCCCGCGCCTACCCGGTGGCCACCTTCGCCTCCGGGCCCACCAACTCGATGCGCGGCGCCGCCTTCCTGTCCGGCCTCGGCGACTGCGCGGTCGTCGACGTCGGCGGCACCACCGCGGACGTCGGCATCCTGGCCGGCGGCTTCCCGCGCGAGGCGGCGGGCGAGAGCGAGGCCGCGGGCATCCGGACCAACTTCCGTATCCCCGACGTCCTCTCGCTCGGCATCGGCGGCGGCTCCCTGGTGTCGCCCGACGGCGAGACCGGACCCCGCTCGGTCGGATTCCGGCTCACCGAGGAGGCGCTGGTCTTCGGCGGCTCCACCCTCACGGCCACCGACCTCGCGGTCGCCGCGGGCCGCGCCGACATCGGCGACCGCTCCCGGGTCGCCCACCTGGACCCGGAGTTCACCGCCCGCGCGCTCGACCGGATCGCGGAGCGGCTGGCGGAGACCGTCGACCGGATGCGCACCTCGGCGGGGCCGTTGCCGGTCGTCGCGGTCGGCGGCGGCAGCGTGCTGGTGCCCGCGGCCCTGCCCGGCTTCGACGATGTGCGCCGCCCCGGCCACTTCGACGTCGCCAACGCGGTGGGCGCCGCCATCGCCCAGGTCGGCGGAGAGGTCGACCGGGTCTTCCAGGTCCCGGAGGGGCGCCGGGACGCCGTGCTCGCCGAGGCCCGCGAGGAGGCCGTGGGCCGGGCCGAGAGCGCCGGAGCAAGGCCCGGCACGGTCCGCATCGTCGACGTGGAGGAGGTCCCGCTGGCCTATCTGCCGGGCGGCGCGACCCGGATCCGGGTCAAGGCGGTCGGCGACCTCGACCTGAACGGCATCAGCACCACCCATGCCCCGGCCGGGGCGGGCGACACCCATGGAGCAGCGTCACATGCGTGAGATCAACCTCGACAACCTGGACGACATCGCGCGCGGCGCGGGCATCCTCGGCACCGGCGGGGGCGGCGACCCGTACATCGGCAAGCTGCTGGCCCGCGAGGCCATCCGCAAGTACGGACCGGTCCGGCTGGTCGCCTTCGACGAGGTGCCCGACGACGCGACGGTGGTTCCCGTCTCCGGGATGGGGGCGCCGACGGTACTGCTGGAGCGGGTCCCCGCCGGTGGCGAGGAGGTGGCCGCCCTGCGCGCCCTGGAGAAGCACATCGGCCGGGCCGCCACCCACATCGCACCGATCGAGGTCGGCGGCGTCAACTCCATGCTGCCGATCGCCTGCGCCGCCGAGGCGGGGCTGCCACTGGTCGACGGCGACGCCATGGGCCGGGCCTTCCCCGAGGCGCAGATGGTGCTGCCCGGACTGATCGGGGTGGCCAACACCCCGATGGCGCTCGCCGACGACAAGGGCAACAGCATCATCGTCGACGCCGTCTCCAACCACGCCGCCGAGCGCATCGCGCGGGCGGTCTGCGTGGAGCTGGGCTGCCAGATCTCCAGCGCCGACACCGTGATGCGCGGCGACCAGCTCACCGACGGGCTCGTCCCCGCCACCCTGACGCTCGCCGAGCGGCTCGGCGCGGCGGTGCGCGAGGCACGCGCCGCGCACACCGACCCGGTGCTCGCGGCCCGCACCATGCTGTCCGGCACCCATCTGCTGACCGGCAAGGTGATCGACGTCAGCCGCCGCACCGAGGGCGGCTTCGCCCGGGGCAACGCCCGGATCGAGGGCATCGGCGACGACGCCGGCCGGGTGCTCGAACTCGGCTTCCAGAACGAGCACCTGCTGGCCACCCGGGACGGCGGGACGGTCGCCACCACCCCCGACCTGATCTGCGTGCTGGACACCGACACCGGCGACCCGGTGACCACCGAGGGCCTGCGCTACGGGCTGCGCGTCAGCGTTCTCGCGGCGCCCTGCGACCCGCGCTGGACCACCCCGGGCGGCCTGGCGCTCGCCGGGCCGCGGTACTTCGGGTACGACGTGGACTACCTGCCGTTCCGGGAGAGCTGACCCACGGGACGGCCGCGACGGTCATGACGGCTGCGGCGGTCATGACGGCCCCGCGGTCATGACGGCCCCGGCCGGTCCGCACCGCGCGGACCGGCCGGGGCATATGTCCTTCTCAGAGGTTTCCGGACCGGGTACCCGCCTTTCTCAGACCGTCCGCTTACCGCTCTTCATGGACACGGCCGCGCAGGCCAGGCCCAGCAGTACGGTCAGACCGCCGATGATGACGTTGTTGAGGACGATGCCGAGGTCGGGGCTGCTGCCGACGATCCACGTCGAGAGGATCGTCCAGATCCCCATCGCGCAGATGGCCCAGCTCAGGCCGTACATGCGCTCCGGCATGACGGTGAACCCGAGGCCCAGCGCGGCGATCGCGATACCCATGATCAGGTTGTGCGTCGCGAGCGTGGGCTGGGTCGTGGTGAAGTGCAGCACCCACGGCGAGATGGCGCAGTAGAGACCGACCAGGAACACCGGTGCGTCCACCAGGGCCACATCGCGGCCACCGAGCATGCGGGCATAGCGATCGCGCATTTCGGAAACATCGGGGTGACTGGCCATGTCACGGCCGGTGTGCGAGAGGTTTGACATGGGGTACGTCTCCTTCGCTCCGCGCAGACCACCCGCCACTTGTGCGCGATAAGCAGCCTGCTTATGCCATTCTGCGCTTATATCGCCCTTATGTGTAGATTCAGGGCTCACGGAAATCCGTGAGAACCGCACGGGGTGATGCACCGTCCAGTCGCCGGGCCAGGTCCACCAGACCGGGTGTCCGCAGCACCCGGTCCCCGTACCCCGGCAGCGGCACGTGCAACGGCTCCGTCCAGCGCGCGGGGATAGCGCCGAAGCCGTACACCGCACCCGCCAGGGCGCCGGTCACGGCGGCCACCGTGTCGGTGTCCCCGCCCACGTCCACGGCCGCGGCCAGGGCGTTCTCGTACGAATCCGTGGAGCGCAGCGCCCACAGCGCGGTGCCCAGGCACGGCCAGACCGCGCCGTTGAACTCCGTGGCCGCCTCCGGGTGCCAGCCGGGCGTGAGGACGCCGGCCCAGCGCTCGCGGTGATCCTCGTGCACGCCCGCCAGGGCGTCCGGGACGGCGGAGAGCGGATCGCCGCCGTCCAGCGCCACCCGGATCAGCTCGTGGAGCACGGCGGTGCCCTCCCAGGCGGCCCGGTCGCCATGGGTGAGGGCGGCGATCCGGCGGGCGGCGTCCATGGTCGCCGTACGGCCCCGCGCCGCGAAGTACACGGCGGAGGTGGCCGCCCGCATCAGTGAACCGTTGCCCGCCGCACGCCCGTTGACCTGGAAGTGCAGCGCCGCCGCGAGGTCCCATTCCTCGCCGCTCGTCAGGACGTCCTCGGTCTGCAGCCCGATGTCCTTCGGGCCGCCCGCCGCCCAGCGACGAAACCGGCCGAACATGTCGGGAAGGTCGAGGCCGCCCCGCTCCAGCAGCGACTCCGCGACCAGCACGGCCATCTGCGTGTCGTCCGTGGCTTCGCCCGGATCCCAGCCGCCGCCCCCGCACATCGTGCCGACGCCGTCCGGGAAGCGGGCGGTGTACACACCGGCGGGCCCGAACTCGAAGGGTGCGCCCAGCGCGTCCCCCACCGCCGAACCCACGACGGCACCCGCCACCCGGTCCGGTCGGTCCACGCGGCCCGCAGCACTGGTCGGATTCATCCGGTCAGCCTACGGAGGGCGGCGGGCAGCACATACCAGGTTCAGGAGACGCGGCACGTACCGGGTTCAGGAGACGTCGACCACCACCGAGTGCAGGCCGGTGGCGCCGTCCGGAACGGTGCCGGCCCGCCGGCCGGTCTGAGTGGCGCCGGTGCCGTCCGTCGCACGGACTTCGAGGGTGTGGCGGCCGGAGGTGGCCGGCCACTCCCAGACCCACTGGCGCCAGGTGTCCCGGTTGTCGGCGGCGGACAGGCGGGCCGTGTGCCACTCCCCGCCGTCCACCCGGACCTCGACCCGGGAGATGCCCCGGTGCTGCGCCCAGGCGACCCCGGCCACCGGGACGGCGCCGGGCTTCGGGGAGGCCAGGGAGCGGGGGGTGTCGATCCGGGACTCGGTCTTGACCGGTGCCTGCTGCGCCCAGCTCCGCCGGACCCAGTAGGCGTCGTACGCGTCGAACGTGGTGAGCTCGATGTCCTCAATCCATTTGCAGGCCGACACGTATCCGTAAAGGCCGGGGACGACCATCCGGACCGGGAAGCCGTGCGCGAACGGCAGCGGCTCGCCGTTCATGCCGAGGGCCAGCATCGCGTCGCGTCCGTCCATGACCGCCTCGACCGGTGTGCCGATCGTCATGCCGTCCACGGACCGCGCCACGAGCTGATCGGCCGGTCCGCCCGCCGACGGCGGCCGCACCCCGGCCTCGCGCAGCAGGTCGGCCAGCCGTACCCCGAGCCATCTGGCATTGCCGATGTACGGGCCGCCGACCTCGTTGGAGACACAGGCCAGCGTGATGTCCCGCTCGATGATCTCCCGGCGCAGCAGGTCGTGGAGGCCGACCGTGAGGGGGCGGGCGACCCCCTCGCCATGGATCCTCAGCCGCCAACCGGCCGCGTCGAGGCGGGGCACCACCAGAGCCGTGTCGACCCGGTAGAAGTCCTTGTTCGGCGTGAAGAAGGGGCTCAGCCCCCGGATGTTCAGTCCGGTACCGGCCGGGACGGCGGGTGCCGGGGAGTCGGGCACGGGAAGGACCAGGCCATGGCGTGAGGCGGTGGCCCCGGCCTGGACGGAGGAGGTGAGCCGCCGGCCCAGCAGTCCCACGCCGGCCGAGACCGCCGTCGCCACGGCCGCCGTGATGACGAAGCCCCGGCGGTCGAACGCGCGGTACGCCTCACCGGACCCGGACCCGGACCCGGACGCAGGCGGCCGAGGGGGCGCCGTCGTGAGCCGTCCGGTCAGGGCGAACAGCACTCCGGCGCCCACCGCGGCGCCCACCACCGACGGCAGCGCGTCGGGCGCGCTGCCCTCCGGCCGCCCCACCGCCGCGACCGCCCCGACCGCGCCGAAGAGCAGGACGGCCGCCGATCCGGTCCGCCGGTGGTGCAGCGCCAGCACCCCGACGGCCATGGCGAAGACGGCCAGCAGCACCACGATGCCCAGCTCCAGCGCCAGCTTGTCACCGGTGCCGAAGTGCCGTACGGCGAACTCCTTCAGCGCCGCGGGAGAGCGGTCGATGACCGCCCCGCCCACGGCCGTGACCGGCCCCGCCTCGGGACGTACGAGGGCCGAGACCAGCTCGGCCGCGGCCAGGGAGCAGAACCCGGCGATCAGCCCGCCGAGCGCGGCGAGGGCGGTGAGCGCGGCGCGACTCCGGTGTGCCACCTCCGCCTCCGCGGTTCCGTGGCGTCGCGCATCGGTTTCCTTCACGCGGGCGGCCTCCCCGGCGGCATCTCGGGACTGTCCGTCCGGCATCGCTCCGGGCGGCGCTATCGGTGCAAATCGGTCAGTGTGCAAGATCCTGCCACGCCGTCCGCCCCCGGCTCGCAAGTCGCGATACATCGTGGTTGACGCGTCGAAGTCAACGCGATATGTTCGCACGCGAGTATTCGATGACGAGTTACGACGGCGCAAAGGTGGTGGGATCGGTGGCCAAGCGGCGCAAGCTCAGCAATCCGCTGGCGCTGACGGTCATGGTGCTGCTCGCCGAGCGCTCCATGCATCCGTACGAGATCGCCCAGACGCTCCGGCGGCGCGGCAAGGAACACAGCGTCAAGATCAATTTCGGCTCGCTCTACACCGTCGTCCAGAACCTGGAGAAGCACGGGTACGTGGAGGTGACCGGCGTCCAGCGGCAGGGCAACCGCCCCGAGCGCACGCTCTACGGCATCACCGAAGCCGGGCGTACGGAGATGCTGGACTGGCTCTCGGATCTGCTCGCCGTCCCCGCCGCCGAATACCCGGTCTTCGAGACGGCGCTGGCACTGTTGCCGGTGCTGCCGCCGCAGGAAGTGGCGGAGCTGATGGAGACCCGGGCGGCGGCGCTGGCGATCCGGTCGGCGGCCCTGCGGGGTGTCCTCGGCCAGTTGGGGGAGAAGCTGCCCCGCGTCTTCGTCATCGAGACCGAGTACCAGCTCCACATGCTCGACGCGCAGCTGGAGTGGATCAAGAACTTCCGCGACGAACTCACCGACGGGACGATCAGCGGCATCGAGGAGTGGAAGTCCTTCCACGAGACCGGTGAAGTCCCGCAGGACTGGCAGGACCTGGACGAGCAGGAGATCGTCCTGGACCCGGAGCGGAAGGGCTGACGACAGGCAGGACCCAGAGTGAGAAAGACCCCGACGGGAGCTGTTGGAGCAGCGACCGTCGGGGTCTCGAACCCCGGACCGGTCACGCCATGAGGGCGAAACGGGCGATCGAGGTGCGGCACACCAAGGATAGCCCGGCGCTCTTCACGCGGATCGGCTCGGCATGCCCGAGTGCTCGGTGCACCCGAGCACCACGCCGACCCACAGGAGAGCTCTGTCATGAGCACCCGTGCGCCCGCAGCGGCGCGGAACAGCACCCGTGCGCCCGCCGTAGCGGCGCGAAACCTGATCAAGACCTATCCCGGCGATGTCACCGCCCTGCGCGGCATGGACCTCGGCATCGAGGCCGGCACGGTCTTCGGACTGCTCGGCCCCAACGGCGCCGGGAAGTCCACCACCGTGAAGATCCTCACCACCCTGGCCCGCCCCGACTCCGGCACCGCGACCGTCGCCGGACACGACGTCCTGCGCCACCCCGACCGGGTCCGCCGAGCCATCGGCGTGGTCGCCCAGAAGTCCGGCGCCGACCCGGTCGCCACCGGCCGGGAGAACCTCCTGCTCCAGGGCAGGCTGTACGGGATGCGGGGCGCGGCCGTGAAGCGCCGCGCCGGTGAACTGCTGGACCGCTTCGACCTCGCCGACGCGGGCGACCGCCAGGTCAAGGGGTACTCCGGGGGGATGCAGCGACGCCTCGACGTGGCGCTCGGCCTGGTCCACCGTCCCGAGGTGCTCTTCCTCGACGAACCCACCACCGGACTCGACCCCGAGGCCCGTACGGCGATGTGGGAGGAGATCGCCCGGCTGGCCGGCGACGAGGGGCTGACCATCGTCCTCACCACGCACTACCTGGAGGAGGCCGACCGGCTCGCCGAACGCATCGCGATCGTCGACCGCGGCCGGATCGTCGTCGAGGGCACCCCCGACGAACTCAAGGGCGAACTCCGGGGCGACGCCGTCCACATGGAGCTGCGCGCCGGGGTCGACACCGGCGCCGTCACCACCGCGCTCACCGGACTGCCCGGGGTGCACGAGGTGCTGGTCGACGGCGGCCGGGTGAGCGTGCGCGCCGAGGACGGTGCCGCGGCCGTCCCCGTACTGCTCGCCGCCCTGGAGCGGGCCGGTGCGGCGGTCGCCGCCGCCACCGTGGCCCGCCCCTCCCTCGACGACGTCTATCTGCGCTACGCCGGACGCCGCTTCTCCGAGGCGGAGACCGCGGATGCCCGCCCCGCCGCCGCCACCCCCGCCGGAGGCACCCGATGAGCACCCAAGCACTCGCCCAGACCTGGTACATGACGCAGCGTCGGCTCATGGCGGTCGTCCGGCAGCCGGTCTTCCTGGCCATCTCGCTGGTCCAGCCGGTGATCTGGCTGTTCCTGTTCGGCAACCTCTTCAAGAAGGTCGTCGAACTCGGCGGCTTCGGCACCACGTCCTATCTGGACTACCTGATCCCGGGCATCGTGGTGATGAGCGCGCTCGGGTCGAGCATGTGGGCCGGGATGGGCACCCTGGAGGAGATCGAGCGGGGCACGCTCAACCGTTTCCTGACGACGCCGGTCAGCCGCAACGCGCTGATGAACGCCAACGTCGTGGAGAACGGCATCGGCACCGCCGTGCAGTCCGTCGTCATCCTGCTGCTCGGCCGGGCCGCCGGGGCCTCCTACCCGGGAGGTGCGGGCGGACTGCTGATCCTGGTCCTCGCCTCGGTGCTGCTCGGTGCGGTCTTCGGCGCGCTCTCCAACGCCCTGGGCATGCTGGTCCGCCGGCGCGAGTCGATCATCGGCATCAACACCTTCCTGCTGCTGCCGCTGACCTTCCTCTCCTCCTCCTTCATGGCCCCGAGCCAGATGCCGTCCTGGATGCGGCACGTCGCCGACTTCAACCCCGTCAACTGGGCGATGGTGGCGGGCCGTTCGGCGCTGTCCGCGGACCCGGACCGGTGGCTGGTGCTCAGCCGCGGAGGAGCCCTCCTGGTTCTCGCGGTGATCGCGGTCGGGCTGTCGACCCGTACGTTCCGCTCGTACCAGAAGTCCGTCTGACGTACGGCGCTACGGCGTCGCACGGCCGACCCGGTCCGGGACCGCGTTCCCGGGCCGGGTCCTCGGCTTCCGGAACGCCCGCAGCGCGAGGAAGATCAGCAGCCCGAACGGCGACAGCAGGATCGTCAGCACCAGCAACGGCCCCATCACCAGCGGAGGGATCCCCAGCCTCCGCCCCTCCAGGTACATCCACTGGCCCAGCAGCAGATCCCAGGCGATCACCTGCGCCCAGATCGCCCCGGCCCCGCCCGCCAGCGCCATCAGCTCGCGAAAGGTGTCGATGTCGGGGCTGCGCACCGCGTCCCACAGCTCGGGAAAGACGGGCACGGCCATCATCAGATAGAGCACCAGCACCGGCAGAACGGTGAGCGGCGAGGCGGCGATGCGTGCCGTGGGGCGCCAGTTCGGCGCCAGGATCATGAGCAGCCAGAACGGGGCCGCGAGGTAGAACGAGAGCTGGAAGAGCGTACCGGTCATGACACGAACTCCTTCTGGGCGGAAGCGGATTCAGGGCTCGTGCCTGTTCGCTGCCCAGCGGGAGCCGGCCTCAGTGCCCCCAGCACACCGACGGCGCTCGCGACCACGATCAGCGCGGCGGCACCCAGCGTCGCACCGTCCGGGTGCACCAGCGGCTGGCCGCGCAGCGCCTGCCAGGTGACCAGCGCGACGACCGCCGCGTACGCCCCCGAGGCCACCAGCACCAGCCGCAGCCGGATCCGTGCGTCGCGCAGCCGGGGGAAGCGCGGGGCCAGGGAGACCAGCGCGAGCAGGAAGAGCGGCAGCAGCTGGAGCGCGTGCATCCCGATGAAGTGCGGTATGCGCAGATCGCCGCCGGTCGTGGACCAGCCGGTGAGCGGCATCGACGGGCCACCGTCCGGTACGCCGACCGAGTGCGCGCCGATCACATCGGCGGTGTCCAGGTTCCCGGCCGCCCGCTGCTCGGGGGTGGGCTGGGTCATCAGGAAACCGAATCCGGCGCCCACCAGGGCGAGCAGCACGCCCGAGCGGATCGCCCAGGCGGAGGCGCGGTCGGCGATCCGGGCGCGCATCAGCAGAATCGCGATGACCAGCGTGCTGGTCCACAGGATGACGACGGTGACGGCCATCGCGTTGAACAGCGTCTCGTCGAACGGGGTGGCGTGGTTGAAGTGGCTCCGCTTCCCGCGGATCACCTGACCGGTGATGATCGCCATCTCGGTGAGGCTGGACAGCGCGACCAGTGTCCCGGCCCACCAGCCGAGCCGCCGGCCCCGGGTGACCAGCGTCAGCATCCAGGCCAGGGCGAGCGCGTACACGACGAACGAGACCGCGAACTTGAACGGTTTGAACCATATCGCCGCGCCCGTGAGGACCCGGTCGTCGAATATCAGGCCCACGGCCGAGACGACCGTCATCACGGCCATCGCCCCGGCGAAGAGGACTAACGGGCGATGCCAGGAACGCCAGGAAGACATGAGGACCCCTCAGAGATTATGGATAGTGGTGCTTTCCGCTATCCGATAGTGGAACTATCTATGATGGGTCTGGGGATTGGCAAGCGCGGAAGGAAGAACACTCGGTGCGCATCGGCGAGTTGAGCAGCAGGTCCGGGGTCCCGGTACCGACGATCAAGTTCTATGTACGTGAAGGGCTGCTGCCTGCAGGGCGGTTGACCAGCCCGAACCAGGCGAGTTACGACTCCGGTCACGAGCGCAGGCTGCGGCTGATCCGCGCGCTGCTGGATGTCGGCGGGCTCTCACTGGCCGCCATCGGCGATGTGCTGCGGGTGGTCGAGGATCCGGAGCAGCCCGTGCACAAGGTGCTGGGCATCGCGGCGAAACGCCTCACCCCACTGCAAGGGGGCGAATCGGGGCCCGAGTTGGAGGACGCCCGTGACGAGGTGGCGGAGCTGCTGGAGCGGCGCGGCTGGCGGGCCGGGGCGGACGGGCCGGCCGGCGAGTCACTGGCCGAGGTGGTCGTGGCGCTGCGGCGGGCCGGCCACGGCGGTTTCGTCGAGCTGCTCGACGACTACGCGGCCGCCGCCGAGACGGTCGCGCGGGCCGACCTCGACTACGTGGGGCGGCGGGTGGCCCGCGAGGACCTGGTGGAGAGCGTGGTCGTGGGCACGGTGCTGGGGGAGGCGATGTTCGGTGCGCTGCGACGGCTCGCGCAGGCGGACGCGTCGGCACGCGCGTACGACGGCGACCGGGGCAGGGGCGGGTCGATCGGTCCGGGCGACGGGAGCGGCAAGGGCGGCGCGGGCGACGAGGGCAACGGGAGCGGCAAGGGCGCGGAGGTGCCGCGCGTCGATGGGTGAGGCGGTGGCCCGGACACGGGTACGCCCCGGCCGGAGCCGGGGCGTACCTGCGTGATCCGGTGTTACGCGGCGCTCTCCTGCTCGCGCTCCACCTGTGCGTTCCACTCGCGCTTGACCGAGCGCCAGGCGTCGTCGTTCTGGCCGAGCCGCCAGTAGCCCGAGATCGACAGCTGGGGGAGCGGGATCCCGCGGTCCAGGCGCAGATGACGGCGGATCTCCTTCACGAAGCCCGCCTCGCCGTGGACGAACGCCTGGACCTCGCCCGCGGGGAACTCCAGCCCCTTCACGGCGGCGGTCAGCGCCTCGCCGACCGGGCGCTGCCCGCGGTGCAGCCAGGTCACCCCGACGCCGTCCGGCGTCACGAGCTTCTGCTCCTCCGCCGCGTCCGCCACCTCGACGAACGCGTGCACCACCGCACCCGCCGGCATCTGCTCCAGGGCCGCCGCTATGGCCGGCAGCGCGCTCTCGTCGCCCACCAGCAGGTGCCAGTCCGCCGAGGCGTCCGGACCGTAGCCACCGCCCGGCCCCAGGAAGGTCACCTGGTCGCCCGGGGCCGCGCGCAGCGCCCAGGGCCCGGCGAGGCCCTCGTCACCGTGGACCACGAAGTCGATCGCCAGCTCACGGGTGGCCGGATCCCAGGAACGCACCGTGTACGTACGCGTCGTGGGCCACAGCTCGCGCGGCTGCTCCTCGCGGATGCGGGCCATGTCGAAGGGGTGCGGGTAGTCGGCGCCCTCGGGGGCGAAGCAGAGCTTGACGTAGTGGTCGGTGAAACCGGCGAGTTCGAAGCCGGCGAGGCCCTCACCGCCGAGCACCACGCGCACCATGTGCGGGGTGATCCGCTCGGTGCGCAGCACCTGGGCCCCCTGCGCCTGGGGTGCCTGCCGCGCCGGTCGTTCTGCCACGAGGTTCTCCCTGCTCCGATTGCTTAGGCTTACCTAAGCTAACACCTCAGCCGTGCAGAGTGGAGAGCAGGCGCTGCATCGCTCCGCCCAGCCCCCACCGCTTGGCGAGGGCTTCGAGTGCGGCGGGATCACGCGGCCCGGTGGGCAGCGCGGGGTCGAATTCCGGCAGCGGTACGTCACCGGCGACCCGGACCACCTTCGGCGCGACGGCCACGTAGCCGCGGGCCTCGTCGAGCCGCTTGCGCTGCGAGGGTGTCAGCCGGGACTTCGGGTCGTCGACGGCGGCCATGATCCCGGCCAGATCGCCGAAGGCGTCCAGCAGCTTCGCCGCGGTCTTCTCGCCGATGCCGGGGACGCCAGGCAGTCCGTCGCTCGGGTCGCCGCGCAGCAGGGCCAGGTCGACGTAGCCGGAGCCGTCCACCCCGTACTTCTCCCGCAGCCACGCCTCGTCCGTCAGCTGGAGCGAGCCGACGCCCTTCAGCGGGTAGAGCACCCGCACCCCGCGTGCGTCGTCGACCAGCTGGTAGAGGTCCCGGTCGCCGGTGACGATGTCCACGGGGCCGGTGGCCAGGCCGGCGAGCGTGCCGATCACGTCGTCCGCCTCGTAGCCCGCGACGCCGACCCGGGCGATCCCGAGCGCGTCGAGCACCTCCTCGATGACCGGCACCTGCGGGGCCAGGGTGTCGGGAGTCTCCTCCTCGTCGGGCAGCCCCTCGGAGGTCTCCACCGCGACCCGGTGCGCCTTGTACGAGGGGATCAGCTCGACCCGCCAGTGCGGCCGCCAGTCCGCGTCCATGCAGGCGACCAGGTCGTCCGGACGGTGGTCCTGCACCAGGCGCCCGATGAAGTCGAGCAGCCCGCGCACGGCGTTGACCGGTGTCCCGTCCGGGGCGCGCACCGAGTCGGGGACCCCGAAGTAGGCGCGGTAGTAGAGGGAGGCGGTGTCGAGGAGCATCAGGCGTCGCGTCACACCCCCGATGATGCCGCACCCCACTGACACCGGCCGCCCCGGACGCCGTACGCACATTGACCCCGAGGTGAAGGAACGGACAACGGCGGCCATCGCCAAGATGTGACCTGGATCACTCTTGTGTTTGCTTCGTGTAAGCGGGGGCAGGCGCGCAGCCGGAGCGGATCACGTACCGGTTTCAACCAGTGCACGTGCCATGCGGGCAGAATCCGCGCCGCTCCACGGTCTGCCGGAGGGGGTGGCAGACCGTTTTTCGGTTCAACCCGCGAGGTGTATGTGTCAAGGCTGCAAGCTGAACGCTTGTACAAAGTGTTCGGCAGACGACCCGATCAAGCCGTGCAGAAGCTCGAAGGCGGCGCCGACCGCGACGAGCTGCGCGCCGACGGAACGACCGCAGCGGTGATCGACGCCTCGTTCACCGTCGAACCGGGACAGATCTTCGTCGTGATGGGGCTGTCCGGGTCCGGAAAGTCCACGTTGCTGCGCATGCTCAACGGACTTCTGGAGCCCACTGCCGGACGCGTGCTCTTCGACGGCCAGGACCTGACCGCCCTGAGCCCCGCCGAGCTGCGACACGTCCGGTCCACCAAGATCAGCATGGTGTTCCAGCACTTCGCGCTGTTCCCCCACCGCAGCGTGCTGGAGAACGCCGGGTACGGCCTGGAAGTGCAGGGCGTACCGCGTGCCGAGCGCGAGAAGCGCGCCGCCGAGGCACTGGAGCTGACCGGCCTGGCCGGCTGGGAGAAGTCCTGGCCCGACGAGCTGTCCGGCGGCATGCAGCAGCGTGTCGGCCTGGCCCGTGCCCTGGCCACCGACGCCGACCTGCTGCTGATGGACGAGTCCTTCAGCGCGCTCGACCCGCTGATCCGCCGCGACATGCAGGACCAGCTGCTCGAACTGCAGAAGCGGCTGAAGAAGACCATCGTCTTCATCACCCACGACCTCAACGAGGCCATGCGCCTCGGCGACCGTATCGCCGTGATGCGCGACGGGAGGATCGTCCAGCTCGGCACCGCCGAGGACATCCTCGTCACCCCGGCCAACGACTACGTCGCCTCCTTCACCCAGGACGTCGACCGGACCCGGGTGCTGACCGCCGGCGCCATCATGGCCGAGCCGCACACCGTCATGGGCACCAGCACGGACGACGGCAAGGAGCTGCGCACCGCCGCCGACGTGCTCGCGGCCGCCCCGGCCACCGTCACCGAGTCCACGCCGATCATCGAGCTGTTCACGCCCTGCTCGCAGAGCGGGGTCGCGGTCGCCGTGACCGACGCCGAGGGCAAGCTCATCGGTGTCGTCCCGCGCGCCCGGCTGCTCGCCGTCCTCGGCGAGCCGATGACCCCCGCCGAGGCCCCGAAGGACGTCCGGACCGGCACGACCGTCACGAAGAAGGTGGCCAGTGTTTAGGCTCCCTCTCGGTGACTGGGTCGACTCCGCCGTCGACTGGCTCCAGACCCATCTCGCCTGGCTGTTCGACGCGATCAGCTCCATAGTCAGCAACATGTTCGACGGCATAGCCGCCGTTCTCTCCGCCCCCGCCCCGCTGCTCTTCGCGGGCATCGTCGCGGTCATCGCCTGGTGGCTGCGCGGTCTGCTCGCCGGTGTGCTCGCCTTCGTGGGCTTCGCCGTCATCGACTCCGTCGAGCTGTGGGACGAGGCGATGGACACCCTCACCCTGGTGCTCGTCGCCACCATCATCGCGCTGGTGCTGGCCGTACCGCTGGGCATCTGGGCGTCCCGCTCCAAGACCGTCAGCGCGGTGACCCGGCCGGTCCTGGACTTCATGCAGACCATGCCCGCCATGGTCTACCTGATCCCCGGCGTCATCTTCTTCGGCGTCGGCGTGGTGCCCGGCATCATCGCCACCATCATCTTCTCGCTGCCTCCGGGCGTCCGGATGACCGAACTCGGCATCCGCCAGGTCGACGGCGAGCTCGTCGAGGCGGCCGAGGCCTTCGGCACCACCAAGCGCAACACCCTGCTGCGGGTCCAGCTGCCGCTCGCGCTGCCCACGATCATGGCGGGCATCAACCAGGTCATCATGCTGGGCCTGTCCATGGTGGTCATCGCCGGCATGGTCGGCGGCGGCGGCCTCGGCGGCGCCGTCTACCGCGCCATCGGCAACGTGGACGTCGGCCTCGGCTTCGAGGCGGGCATCTCCATCGTCATCGTGGCGATGTACCTGGACCGGATGACCGGCGCCCTCGGCCGCGAGGTCTCCCCGCTCGCCCGCCGCGCGCTCGCCAAGGCGCAGTCGATGGCCGGCGGCCTGAAGATCTGGAACCACCGTCCGCAGCCCGTGGTCGCGGTCTCCGGTGTGGTCGTCCTCGCGCTCGTCGCGGGCGCCCTGGGCATCTTCGGCTCCTCCGGTTCGGACGAGAAGAAGAACACCGCCGACGGTTCGGACATCGGCGCGGGCAAGAAGATCAGCATGGGTTACATCCCGTGGGACGAGGGCATCGCCTCCACCTTCCTCTGGAAGGAGATGCTGGAACGGCGCGGCTTCGAGGTCGACGTCAAGCAGTACGAGGCCGGCGCGCTCTACACCGGTATGGCCAACGGCCAGATCGACTTCGAGACCGACTCCTGGCTTCCGGTCACCCACGCCAGCTACTGGAAGAAGTACAAGGACAACCTTGAGGACATGGGCTCCTGGTACGGCCCCACCTCGCTGGAGCTGGCCGTCCCCTCGTACATGAAGGACGTCCAGTCGCTGGAGGACCTCAAGGGCAAGGGCTCGCAGTTCAAGGGCCGGATCGTCGGCATCGAGCCGAGCGCCGGTGAGACGGGCCTGCTCAAGGACAAGATCCTGCCGGGCTACGGCCTGGACAAGGAATACAAGGTCGTCGACGGCTCCACGCCCTCGATGCTGGCCGAGCTGAAGCGCTCGTACGCCAAGAAGGAACCGATCGTCGTTCCGCTCTGGTCGCCGCACTGGGCGTACAACCAGTTCGAGCTCACCAAGCTCAAGGACCCCAAGAACCTCTGGGGCAAGGGCGACGGCATCCACACCCTGGCCCGCAAGGGCTTCTCCGCCGACAACCCCGAGGTCGGCAACTGGCTCAAGAACTTCAAGATGACCGAGGACCAGCTCACCAGCCTTGAGGCGCAGATCCAGAAGTCCGGCTCCGGCAAGGAGCAGGAGGCGGTCCGCACCTGGCTGAAGGCCAACCCGGGCGTCGCCGACAAGTGGACCCCGGTCACCAAGGCCGCCGCGTCCAAGGGCGCGAGCGGCAAGGACGAGCGCGACCGCGCCGTCGAGATGGCCTGGTTCCCGTGGGAGGAGGACATCGCCGCCACGTACCTGTGGAAGGCGGTCCTGGAGGAGCGCGGCTACAAGATCAACCTCAAGCAGTTCGAGGTCGGTCCGATGTACACCGCGATGTCGCGCGGCCAGATCGACGTGCAGTTCGACGGCTGGCTGCCGTACACCCAGAAGAACTACTGGGAGAAGTACGGCTCGCAGCTGAGCGACCTCGGCTCCTGGTACGGCCCGACGTCCATCGAGGTCGCGGTCCCCTCCTACGTGAAGGACGTCAAGTCCCTCGCCGACCTCAAGGGCAAGGCCTCGCGGTTCAAGGGCCGGATCGTCGGCATCGAGCCCGGCACCGCCACGATGGAGAACCTCAAGAAGAACGTGCTGCCGACGTACGGCCTGGACAAGGAGTACGAGGTCGTCGACTCCTCGACGCCCGGCATGCTCGCCGAGCTGAAGCGCGCGTACGCCAAGAAGGAGCCCATCGCGGTGCTGCTCTGGACGCCGCACTGGGCGTACAGCGAGTACGGCATGACCAAGCTGGCGGACCCCGAGAAGGCCTTCGGCAACGGCGACCGGCTGCACACCATCGCGTCCAAGGACTTCCCGAAGAACTACCCGCAGCTGACGAAGTGGTTCAAGGACTTCAAGCTGAGCGAGGACCAGCTCGCCGGCCTGGAGAACCAGATCCAGAAGCGCGGCGCGGGCCACGAGGAAGAAGCGGTGAAGGCCTGGATGGAGACGAATCCGGGCATCGTGGACAAGATGGCTCCGCAGTAGGGCTTCCCGCAGGTCCCGAAGCACCGGAAAGGGTGGGCACCGCCGACGGCGGGCCCGCCCTTTCGGGGTTTTCGGACGCTCGTCATCCGGCCGACCTTGCGCAACCGTATGCGTAATGTGCTGGCAGCCGGAAGGATGACGAGTCGGGAGGGAGCCGGACATGGACGAGAAGGAAGCACTCCGCGTGGGCGCCGCGGTCCGCCGAAGGCGCAGAACCCTGGGGCTCACGCTGGCCGCGGTCGCCGGCCGCAGCGGTCTGTCCGTGCCGTTCCTCAGCCAGATCGAGAACGAGCGGGCCCGGCCCAGCGCCCGGTCGCTGGACCGGGTCGCCGAAGCCCTGGAGACCACCACGGCACGGCTGCGCGCCGCCGCGGACTCGGCGCGCTCCGTCGATGTCGTGCGGGCCGGCGAGGGCGACGGCGTACGCCGGGTGGTGCGCGGCCGCCACCAGCTCAGCGCCCTGGAGTTCACCGGGGAACTCGACCTCGGGCGCGAGTTCCAGCACCGCAACGACGAGGTGATGTACGTGGCACAGGGTGCCGCCGAGGTGGAGGCCGAAGGGCAGGCGTACCGGCTGGAGCAGGGCGACACCCTCTTCCTGTCCGGCGGGGTGCGGCACCGCTGGCGGGCCACTGTGCCCGGCACGCGGCTGCTGGTCGTCGCGGTCGCCGAGCACATCGACGCCACCTACGACCCGCGCCGCTGAGAGGGGTCCGCCGTGCGCGTCGTCTCCCTGGTCCCCTCGCTCAGCGAGGCCGTCGCCGTCACCGCGCCCGGCCTGCTGGTCGGCGCCACCGACTGGTGCACCCACCCGGCCGGACTGGCCGCGACCCGGATCGGCGGTACCAAGAATCCCGATGTTCCGGCCATTCTCGCGCTCCGGCCCGATCTGGTCGTCGCCAACGAGGAGGAGAACCGCGAGCCCGACCTCGCGGCGCTCCGGGCCGCCGGGACCGAGGTGCTCGTCACGGAGATCCGGACCCTCGACCAGGCCTTCGAGGAGCTGGACAGGGTCCTGGTCACCGCCTGCGGGCAGGCCAGGCCGCGCTGGCTGGACGAGGCCGAGGCGGCCTGGGCCGCGCTGCCGCCGCCCCGTGCACCGCGCCGCGCGATCGTGCCCATCTGGCGCAGGCCCTGGATGGTGCTGGGCAGCGACACCTTCGCCGGGGACCTGCTGGCCCGGCTCGGCGTCGGGAACGTGTACGCGGACCACGCCGAGCGCTATCCCCGTATCCCGCTCGACGTGCTCAACGCCGCGGGCGCCGATCTGGTCGTCCTGCCCGACGAGCCGTACCGCTTCACCCCCGACGACGGGCCCGAGGCCTTCCCCGCCCTGCCCGCCGCACTCGTCGACGGGCGGTACCTCACGTGGTACGGGCCGTCACTGGTGCGGGCGCCTGCGGCGCTGCGAGCAGCACTCCGCTGAACAGCCCGCGCAGTGTCCGCACCCCGGCCACCGCCCAGGCCGCCACCAGCAGCACGTACAGCGCGACGGCCAGCCAGGTGTACGCGGTGAGCCCGGTGTGCCGGGCCAGTCCTGCGGCACCCGTGACACACGTACCGACGGGGAAGGTGAAGCCCCACCACGTCATGCCGAAGGTCATGCCGTTGCGTGCGGCCCGCACCACCAGGGCGACGGCCAGCGCCAGCCACATCAGCGCGAACCCCATCACCGGGACCCCGTACAGCACGGCGAACGCCTGGAGCCCCGAGGCGTACGGCGCCCCGATCGCACCCTGCGCCACATCGGCGAGCTGGTTGACCGCGGTCGTCGACTGACCGAGCGGGCCGAGGACCAGGAACAGCGTGGGCGTCAGCGCGAGCGGCAGCGGACCCTGGTGGACGAGCCGGGCGAAGATCAGCGGCAGCATCACCAGCGTGGCCAGCAGGCTCAGACCGAACATCGCGTAGCAGGCCAGCAGCATCGCCTCCCGCCACTGACCGGCCGGCAGCTCCGGCACCAGCAGCGGGCCCAGAGCCGCGGAGACCATCGGCGCCACCACCGGCAGCAGCCACACCGGCGACGCGGTGCCGGGCTCGATCCGGTGGCGTACGACCATCAGATACGGGATCGCGACCGCGGCGGCCAGCCCGATCAGCGTGCCCGCCGTGTACAGCACCACGTCCAGGGCGAGCGCCGCCCGATGCCCGATCACGTCCTGGCCGACCACCATCGTCGAACCGCCGACCGCCAGCAGGGCCATCGACAGACAGCCGTAGAACGGGGCGACGGCAGGGTCGAGCAGATGACTGCGGGCCTGGTCGCGGTGGGCGATCCAGTGCCCGGTCCGGGCCGCCAGCACCGCGGCCAGCGCGACCGCCGCCAGCACCCACACCACCGTGCAGGCGGCCCGCAGCCCCGGCACGTGCACGGGCAGCGCGACTCCCGCGCTCGCGACGATCGAGGTGCCCATCACGGCCGCGTACCAGTTGGGGCCGAGGTACCGCAGGGCAGGCAGCCGCTCGGCGGCCGGGACCGGGGTCGAGGGCTGTCGCGGCTGATTCGCCTGCTGTGTCTGCTGCGTCTGCGGAAAGATGGCCATGCCACGATTTTCTCGGCGGGGGCCGGGCCCCACCAGGGAGTCCATGTCTATGAGGTCATAAGGTGGCTTTATGGCCGGCGAAGCACATGTCCCTCTCTCCCATCGGATCCCCGACCTCGGAGCGCTGGAACTCCTGCTCGCCGTCGCCCGGCACGGCAGCCTGGGGCGCGCCGCCCGCGACGTCGGCGTCACCCAGCCCGCCGCCAGCAGCCGGATCCGCTCAATGGAACGGCAGCTCGGCGTGGCCCTGCTGGACCGGTCACCGCGCGGCTCCCGGCTCACCGACGCGGGCGCGCTGGTCACCGACTGGGCGCGCAGGATCATCGAGGCGGCCGAGGCCTTCGACGCCGGCGCACAGGCGCTGCGCGACCGGCGGGACTCCAGACTGCGGGTCGCCGCCTCCATGACCATCGCCGAGTACCTGCTGCCCGGCTGGCTGATAGCGCTGCGCGCCGAACGGCCGGACACGGCGGTCTCGCTGCTGGCCGGGAACTCGGCGGCGGTGGCCGGCCGGCTGCTGGTCGGCGAGGCCGACCTCGGATTCGTGGAGGGCCTGTCCGTACCGGAAGGGCTCGACGGCACGGTCATCGCCCATGACCGCCTCGTCGTCGTGGTCGCCCCGTCCCACGCCTGGGCCCGCCGGATGACCCCCCTCACCCCGCAGGAACTGGCCGCGACCCCGCTCATCCTGCGCGAACACGGCTCCGGCACCCGCCAGGTCCTGGACGCGGCCCTCGCCGTGCACGGCGGCCTCGCCCAGCCGCTGCTCGAACTCTCCTCCACGACCGCGGTGAAGGGAGCGGCGGAGAGCGGCGCCGGTCCGTGCGTGCTGAGCGAACTGGCGCTCGGTGAGGAGCTGTCCTCGCGGCGCCTGGTCAAGGTCCCGGTCGCCGGAGTACGCCTGCGACGCCAGCTGCGCGCGGTCTGGCCCTCGGGCCACCGCCCGACGGGACCCGCCCGCGACCTGCTGTCACTGACCGCACGGGACGGCTGACCGGCCGCGAATACGCTGGCGGGCGCCCGGTCCGTGGCGGAAGAATGCGCGGATGGATGTGATCGCTCCACCCGCCGCCGGCGTCCGGCACCACTGGGCCGGCCTGCCCGCGCCCGTCCGCGAGGCCGTCGAGGACGTCCTCGGCGCCCGGGTCGTCGAGGCGCGCAGCCAGAGCGGCGGGTTCTCGCCGGGCGTCGCCGCCCGGGTCCGGCTCGCGGACGGACGGCGCGCGTTCGTCAAGGCGGTGAGCGCCGAGGCGAACCCGGGCAGCCCCGACCTGCACCGCGCCGAGGCCCGGCACACCGCGGCGCTCCCGCCCGGCGTCCCCGCACCCCGGCTGCTCGGCTCGTACGACGACGGCACCCACGTCGCCCTGGTCCTGGAGGACATCGACGGCCGCCAGCCCCGGGTCCCCTGGGACGCCGCCGAACTGGACCGGGTCCTCACGGCGGTCGGCGAGCTGGGCGCGGCCCTGACCCCGGCGCCGATCGACGCGCCCGCCGCGGCGGACCGCAAGGCGAGGATGTTCAGCGGCTGGCGGGACCTGCTGGCCGCGAGGGACAGCACCGGCCGGCTCGACCCGTGGGCGGCCCGCAGTCTCGGCCTGCTCGCGGAACTGGAGTCGGGCTGGGCGGAACCGGCCACCGGCGAAAGCCTCGCCCACAGCGACCTGCGGGCCGACAACATCCTGCTCACCGAGGACCGGGTGGTCTTCGTCGACTGGCCGCACGCGCTGCGGACCGCCCCCTGGTTCGACCTGCTGGCGATGCTGCCGAGCGTGGCGGCGCAGGGCGGCCCCGACCCCGAGGCCGTCTTCACCGCCCACCCGCTGGGCCGGAACGCCGACCCGGCGGGAGTGACGGCGGTACTCGCCGCGCTGACCGGCTATTTCGTGGCGGCTTCGCTGAAGCCCGCCCCGCCCGGCCTGCCGACGCTGAGGGCCTTCCAGGGGGCCCAGGGAGCGGCGGCGCTGCGATGGCTGCGCGGCAGGCTCGGGAACGCCGCGCCTTGAGACGGCCCCGCGGCCGACGCCCGGAACAGCCGGGAGAAATGGTGACGGACAAGACCTTTGGGCCCTTACCGGGCGCCGTGCCGTACCGGCCGCGACTCAGGTCAGGAACCCGCGCAACAGTGCGGCCGTACCCGCGCAGTGCTCGCGCATGACCGCGCGCGCGGCCTCCGCGTCCCCGTCGAGGACCGCCTCGACGAGGCTGGTGTGCTGGTGCTGCGAATGCTCAAGGTTCCGCACCAGCAGCGGTATGCAGTCCAGCAGGTCGTTCAGGGTGGCCCGGACGGCCGCGTACTGCGTGGTCAGCGACGCGGACCCGGAGAGCTCGGCCAGGGTCAGATGGAGCAGGGTGTCGCGCCTGCGGTAGTCCGTCAGCGGCGCCTCGTGGGTCGCCGCCAGGGCGGTACGCAGCCGGCCCGCGCCCTCGTCGTCGAGCCCCCGCGCCGCGCACAGCTCGGCCGCCCCGGCCTCCAGCACCTCGCGGAAGCGCAGCACGTCCTCGATGTCGACGGAGGCGATCCTGCGTCGCAGCTCGTCCTCGCCGGGGCTGCCGGTGCGCCGCAGCACGAACGTGCCGCCGTACCGGCCGCGCCTGCTCTCCACCAGGCCCTGGTCCTGGAGGACCTTCAGTACCTCGCGCAGGGTGACCCGGCTGATCCCCAGCAGCTCGGCGAGATCACGCTCGGCAGGCAGCCGCCCGCCGCCCGGCACCAGCCCGAGCCTGATCACCTGGAGGATCTGCTCCAGCGCCTCCTCGAAGCCGTTCCCCGCCCGGACGGGCCGCAGTACGGGCATCAGGCGGTCGATGAACTCGCTTTCCCCGGCCACGCCCCGTTCCCCTTCCAGGCCGACGGCCGGCCGTCCACGGCCCCGCCATCAATGGTTGATCCTCACACCTTAAGCTCACCTCAAGTCCTCCGTCCGGCCCGGTGCGGGGCGTCCCCGGACGTACCGGCCACCGCCCGAGGATGAATCGGACAGTCGGACAATCGGCGGGCTAGTGCCGGTGGCCGAACCCTAGAGTGTGGGGATGAGCAACGCGACGCCACCCGGCTGGTATCCGGACGCCGCGGCACCGGGCACCGACCGCTGGTGGGACGGCACCGCGTGGACCGCGCACACCCGCCCGGCCGCCGCGCCCCAGGCGTTCGGCCCGCCGGAACCGGTCGCCACCGCACCCCAGGACCTCCGCCTCCCCGGGCCGGCCGTCACCGCGTCCGGCAACGGCGGCACCGCTGCCGGCCGGGGCACCACCCGGACCGTCGCGCTCGCCGTGGCCGGGCTGCTCGTCGTCGGCGCAGCCGTCACCGGAGCCGTCCTGCTCGGCAGGGGCGACGACGGCGAGCGGCCCGAGGCCGGACCGAGCGGCTCCGTGACGCCCACCACCACCATGACGGACACCCCGTCGCCCACCGGCTCACCGGCCGAGGACGACCCGAAGGTCCTCGTCGACCAGCTCAACGGCATCACCCTGCCGATCCCCGACGGCTGGGAGAAGCCCGACCGGACGGTCGAACCGGTGCTCACCATGCGCACCGTCAACTCCTACGAATGCCCCGGCAGTTCCTCCGACTTCTGCTACCACGGCACCGTGACCAGCCGCATCGCGAGCGCCACCGACATCACCTCGGCCGAGGAACTCGCCGAGCACGACATCGCCACCGCCGCCGACGGCGCCTACGAGAAGAACCTCGTCGGCGACCGGATCCACGGCGGCATCACGTCCCACAAGGTGCTCGACTCCGCGTCCGTGAGCGTCGCCGGACGGGCCGGCTACCAGGTGCGCTGGCGGGTCGAGACGGGCAAGGGGCCCGGCGGCTATGTGCAGTCGCTCGTCTTCCCGTCCACGATCGGAACCGAGTCGCTGATCATCGTGCGCTACGCCTTCGACGCGGGCCCCGACGGGCCGCCGCTCTCGCTCATGGACACCATCACCAAGGCGATCCGGCCGATCGGTGACAGCGCCACGAGTGGCGGCGCGGGCAGCTCGATCGCACCCTGACGCGGGCCGCCCGGCTCAGAGGAACGTACGGCCCTCGCCCCGGTACGTCGGCACCGTCGCGGTGATCCGGTCGCCCTCGATCAGCTGCAACTCGTCGAAGCGCTCGCACAGTTCACCGGCCTTCGCGTGCCGGAACCACACCTTGTCACCGATCAGCAGATCGTCGGCCGGGGCGCCGAGCAGCGGGGTCTGCACCTCGCCGGGCCCCTCCTGCGGGTCGTAGCGCAGCCCCTCCGGCAGATACGGGACGGGCAGCCGGTCCGGGCCCGCCGGACCGGACGCCGGATAGCCGCCACCGAGAACCGTCACCACGCCCACACCGGGCCGGCGCACCACGGGATGGGCGAACAGCGCCGCCGGACGGGCCGTGAACGACGTGTAGTTGTCGAACAGCCTCGGTACGTAGAGCCCCGACCCGGCCGCGATCTCGGTCACCGCGCGCTCGGCCGCCGTGTGCTGCACACTGCCCGTGCCGCCGCCGTTCACGAACTCCAGGTCCGGCGCCACCGCCCGTACCGCACGCACCACTTCGGCCCGCCGGACGGCCAGCTCCCTGCGGCCCGCGGCCTGCATCAGCCGGACCGCCCGGGAGCGCAGCGGCTTGCCCGCGACGGAATCCCCGACCCCGGCGATATGACCCTCGTACGCCATCAGACCCACCAGCCGGAAGCCCGGCCGCCGCGCCACCGAGCGTGCCAGCTCCGCCAGTTGGGCGGGGGAGCGGAGCGGGGAACGCAGGGCGCCGACCCTGACCCGGCCGCCGAGCAGCCGGAGCGAGGTGTCCAGTTCCAGACAGACCCGGATCTCCTCGCCGCCACCCGCCCGCGCCGCGTCGATCAGCTCCAGCTGCGCGTGGTCGTCGACCATCACCGTCACCGCGGCGGCCAGCTTCGGATCGCCGGCCAGCTCGGCGAGGGCCGCCCGGTCGGCCGTCGGATACGCCAGCAGCACGTCCTCGAACCCGGCCCGCGCCAGCCACAGCGACTCCGCCAGCGTGAACGACATGATCCCGGCGAACCCGGGCCGGGCGAGCACCCGTTCCAGCAGGGCGCGGCAGCGCACGGACTTGCTCGCCACCCGGATCGGCTTCCCGGCCGCCCGGCGGACGAGGTCGTCGGCATTGGCGTCGAACGCGTCGAGATCGACGACGGCGATCGGGGCGTCCAGATGGGCGGTGGCCCGGTTGTAACGGGTGCGGTCAGCGGCACGGGCAGTCATGGCCGCAGCTTGCCAGACGTCCGTACCGCTGGGTAGGGGGACGATCTGCGCAGATCGTCCGGGACGGGAGGCCGCCCGCTCCCGCCGGGGCCTTTCCACCCCGTAGAGTGACGGCACGCGGCAACCAACGGGCCTGCCTGTTACGTCGATCCGCGCACGGTACGGAACGGGACCAGGGGGGCGGATGAGTACCGAGGCGCAGCGCGCTCCTGTCCCGCCCCGCCCCACGACCCCGCCACCGACGCCCGCGGCGCCTCCGGCGCAGGACCCCGCGGCGGCTTCCCCGACTCCGGCGGGCGCACCCGTTCCGACGAGCCGGAGCACACCACCGTCCGCGGCGGCCGTCCCGCCAGTGGAGACCACGGCCCGGCTGCGACCGGTA
>NZ_ML123046.1:278866-323786 GCF_003846175.1 Streptomyces sp. ADI95-17
CCCCCGACGCGCCCGCGCCCACCGCCCCGCCGGTCGCTGCCCCGCCCGCTGTCACAGCTCCACCCGTCGCTGCCCCGCCAGCCGCCACCACGCCCGCGCCCACCGCCCCAGCCGCCGCTGCCCCGCCGCGCCCCGAGCAGCCGCCGGCCGTGACCCGTCGGCGGCCCGTCGGCGCCGTGGACCTCACCCCGCGCCCCGGAGCCGTCCCGCCGCAGGCCGGACCGGCGCCCGTCTTCCCGCACGTCTACCAGCAGCCGCAGCACCCGCCGTACGTCCTGCCCCGCCCCGAGACGCCCGCCGAGACCACCACCCGGCTGCGCCCGATCCGTACCCGCCACCCCGCCAGGACCGCGACCGCCGCGGCCTGTGTCGTGCTCGGGCTCGGACTGATCGGAGGCGCGGCCACCGGCGCCTGGCTCACCAGCGACTCCTCGGCCGACGCCGCCGCCCACAGCACCTACACCGTGGGCCGCTCCGCCTGGCACAGCGTCCCCGTGGACACCCTCTTCCCCCGCACCCTGACCGGAGACGGAGCGGGACCCGGCGGCGCCGACCGCGTCTGGAACCGGATCGCCGTCGCCCCGGACAGCGGCTGCCGGGCCGGCCTGGACCCGCTGCTGGCCCGGACCCTCGGCCCGGTCGGCTGCGCACGCATGCTCCGCGCCACCTACACCGACGCCACCGCCAGCAGCGTCACCACGGTCGGGCTGATCTTCACCGAGGGCGACGAAGCGGCGATGAAGGCGCTGAACACCCGCTTCACCGCCCAGCACCTCGGCCGGCGCACCGACCTGATGCCCCGCACCTACCCCGTCAAGGGCACGGCCGCCGCCGGATTCGGCGACCGGCAGCGCGCCAGCTGGACCGTCCGCGTACTGACCGACGTGCCCGTCGTCGCGTTCGCCGTGTCCGGCTTCGCCGACGGGCGCACCGTCACCGACCCGCAGCCCGTCGACCGGGCCATGGTCGCGAACGCCACGACGGCCGCCGCCCAGGCCGGGCTCGGCAACGACGCCAAGGGCATCGCCGACCGGATCGAGCGCGGTCTGCGCAGGACCGTCACCGACCTCACGGAGAAGCCGGAATGAGCCGCCGCACCCGCCGCCACCGCGCCCTGGGCGCGGTCTGCGCCGCCACCGCGTTCGCGCTCCTGCCCGCGACACCGGCCCGTGCCGACGCCATCCGGGACCAGCAGTGGGGCCTCCAGACACTCCACACCGACCAGGCGTGGCGGACCACCAAGGGCCGGGGCATCACCGTCGCCGTCGTCGACACCGGGGTCGACGGCAACCTGCCCGATCTGACCGGCCAAGTACTGCCCGGCAAGGACATGATCGGCTTCGGTGCCCGCCGCGGCGATCGCTCCTGGGCCCGCCACGGCACTGCGATGGCAGGCATCATCGCAGGTCACGGCCATGGGGCGGGACGCGATGACGGGGTCCTCGGCATCGCGCCCGAGGCGAGGATCCTTCCGGTCCGGGTGATCCTCGAAGCCTCCGACCCGTCCCGCGCCAAGGCCCGGGAATCACGCGGCACGGCCCTCGCCGACGGCATCCGCTGGGCCGCCGACCACGGCGCCGACGTCATCAACCTCTCGCTCGGCGACGACAGCAAGTCCGCGCACCCCGAGCCCGGCGAGGACGCCGCCATCCAGTACGCGCTGAAGAAGGGGGCCGTCGTCGTCGCCTCCGCGGGCAACGGCGGCGAGAAGGGCGACCACATCTCGTACCCCGCCGCCTACCCCGGCGTGATCGCGGTCGCCGCCGTCGACCGGTACGGCACCCACGCCGCGTTCTCCACCCGCCGCTGGTACGCCACCGTCAGCGCACCCGGGGTCGACATCGTCGTCGCCGCACCCGACCAGCAGTACTACGTGGAGTGGGGCACCTCCGCCGCCTCCGCGTTCGTCTCCGGCGCCGTCGCCCTGGTCCGTGCCGCGCACCCGGGGCTCTCGCCCGCCCAGATCAAGAAGCTCCTCGCGGACACGGCCCGCGGCGCCCCGGCGTCCGGCCGGGACGACGCCCGCGGGTACGGCATCGTCGACCCCGCCGCGGCCATCGAGGCCGGCGCCCAGCTCCGCCCCGCCGGTCTGCGCGCCGAATCCACCGGGGCCGGCTACCGGAAGCGCTACTTCGGCGCCGGTCCCACCCCCGAGCACCACGAGAGCAGCCCCGCGGGCTGGCTAGCGGCCGGCGCGGGCGGCCTCGGAGCGGTGCTGCTGGCCCTGGCCGTGGTGCTCTGGCGCGACAGGGGCCGCGGCCCGTTCTCCGTACGGGGCTGACCGCTCCTCGCGACGGGGACCGCGGCCCCTGCCTCCGTACGGGGCCGACCGTTCCTCGCGACGGGGACCGCGGCCCCTGCCTCCGTACGGGGCCGACCCGCTCCGGCTCACCGCGCCCTGCCGAACACCCCCACCGCCGCCTTCGCCACCGCCTCGACCAGCGCGATCCCCGACTCCTTCGTCGGCTGCCCGTCCGAGAGCACCGCCACCAGGCAGGTGCGCCCGTCGGCCCGGACCCGGCCGATGCTGTTGATGTCCCACAGCCCGGTCGTCGTCCGTGGCATCCAGCCGTTCTTCAGCGCCCAGCGGTCGCCCGCCGCCGACACCCCCCACCGCTGACCGGCCTCGACCCGCTCCATCAGCCCCCGCAGACACGCACGGGACTCCTCGTTCAGCTCCGACTCCGTGCCGAACACCGCCCGCAACAGCGTCAGCCGGTCCGCCGCCGTGGTCCTGGTCAGCCCCCAGGCATGCGCCGCCGTCGTCCCGGTCAGGCCCAGGCGGGCATTGGCCGCGTCGAGCGCCGCCGGACCGCCGATCTCCCGCAGCAGCACGGTGGTGCGGGCGTTGTCGCTCCGCTCGATCATGGCGGCGGCGCACTCGCGCTCGACCGCGGTGAGCGCGCGCCCCTCGTCCTGGGCGATCAGCAGCAGCGCCGCGACCAGATCCACCTTGACGACACTCGCGGTGTCGAACGAACCGTCCCCGTGGACCGCCCGTGCCCCGCTGCCGGTGTCCAGCACGGCGACCGACACCCGCACACCGTCCGCACCGGCCGTCAGCGGCTCCACCGCCGCGGTCAGCGCCGTGTCGAGATCCACCTCCGGCTCCTCACCCTCCGTCGCCGTGACCCGGTCGGTCCGGCGGCCGGTACGGACGATACGGACCTGTCGACGGGACGGCACGGCCCAGGCACTAGGCTCGCCCCGTGGCGCAGAAGAACATTCCGGACCCCGGATACTCCGACGACGACGGCACGGCCGACCCGGCACTGACGACGGCACTGGCCGCCTGGGCCGAGGACCGCAAGGCCGTCGGCCCGGTGCTCGAAGCCCTCAGGGGCGCCCGGCTCCTCGTCCCGGTCGTCGCCGTGCTGGGGGAGGTGGAGGAGGACGAGAACGGACTGCGTCGTGAGAAGACCAGTGACATGGCCGTTCCCACGCTCCGGGCCGGGGGCCGCCGGGCCCTGCCCGCCTTCACCTCGACCGACTCACTGGCCCGCTGGGATCCGCAGGCCCGCCCCGTCGCCGTACCCATGCACCAGGCACTGCAGGCCGCCGCGCACGAGAAGGCGGACACGGTCGTCCTCGACCTCGCCGGCCCGGTCGCGTTCGAGCTGACCGGCTCCGCGCTGCTCGCCCTCGCCGAGGGCCGCACCAGCGCCGACCCGCTGGACGACCCCGCCGTCACCTCGGCGGTACGGAACGCGGTCGCCGCCGAACCCGCGGTGCTCCGGGCCCACCTCGGACCGGGCCGGGCCGACGGCACCCTCGCCCTGGTACTCGCCCCCGGCACCGAGCCCGCCGAGGCGGCCCGCCGGGTCGCGGACGCGCTGGCGGCCGACGAGGTCCTGCGCGCCCGCCTGGTGCGCGGCCTGGATCTGGCGCTGCTCCCGGCCGACGCCGCCGCCCCGGGAGAGCCGCTCTTCACGCGCTGATCGCGCCGCACGCAAAGGAGTCCCCTGCCCGTCCGGGCAGGGGACTCAGCAGTTTCGCGGGAACGCAGAAGGAGAGGGAGGGGCTCAGCCGAAGACGGGGCCGGTGTACTTCTCGCCGGGGCCCTGACCGGGCTCGTCCGGTACGAGCGACGCCTCGCGGAACGCGAGCTGCAGCGACTTCAGGCCGTCCCGCAGCGGGGCCGCGTGGAAGGAGCTGATCTCGGTGGCGCTGCCGTCCAGCAGACCGGCCAGCGCGTGCACCAGCTTGCGGGCCTCGTCGAGGTCCTTGTGCTCGTCGCCGTCCTCGGTCAGCCCGAGCTTCACGGCGGCGGCGCTCATCAGATTGACCGCGACCGTGACGATCACCTCGACCGCGGGCACCTCCGCGATGTCGCGGGTCATGTCGTCGAAGCCGGGGGAATCACTGGTGGGGGTCGCGTCACTCATGCGCCATACGATAGGCCCACGCCGGAGCCGTCCCGTCCGCGGGAGCGGCGGGCGGGAGCCGGTTAGCGTCCGCCCGGGGGAGCTGCTAACCTTGTGTAACGACCGGCTGGGCAGCTATGTGCCCGGCCCACAAGTGGAGGCTCCGATCTCCCACCTGACCGTCCCCCGGGACGGCGGGTCATCCGGTCAGGCGGTGGCCATCGTTCCGTACGGACGATGGGACCGCCCGATGCGCCCCGCGGTTGACCGTGGTGGTTCCGGTTGTTCCAGGAGCCCCGCCTGTGTCCCGTCCGGGGCATTTTTATTGCACTGGTGCGGTTGGTCTCACGAAACAGACGTTACGTGGCTGTCCGCCAGGCGGCCGCGTGGTGCTACCGAGGAGGATCCATCAGCGCCGAGCCCCGCATCAACGACCGGATTCGCGTTCCCGAGGTGCGACTTGTCGGTCCCAGCGGCGAGCAGGTCGGGATTGTTCCGCTTGCCAAGGCCCTGGAACTCGCACAGGAGTACGACCTCGACCTGGTCGAGGTGGCGGCGACCGCCCGTCCGCCCGTGTGCAAGCTCATGGACTACGGGAAGTTCAAGTACGAGTCGGCCATGAAGGCCCGTGAGGCGCGCAAGAACCAGGCGCACACGGTCATCAAGGAGATGAAGCTCCGGCCGAAGATCGACCCGCACGACTATGACACCAAGAAGGGTCACGTCGTCCGGTTCCTCAAGCAGGGCGACAAGGTCAAGATCACGATCATGTTCCGTGGTCGTGAGCAGTCCCGCCCCGAGCTGGGCTTCCGACTGCTCCAGCGTCTGGCTTCGGACGTGGAGGAACTCGGCTTCATCGAGTCCAACCCGAAGCAGGACGGCCGGAACATGATCATGGTTCTGGGCCCGCACAAGAAGAAGACCGAAGCCATGGCCGAGGCCCGCGAGGCTCAGGCCGCCCGCAAGGCGGAGCGTCAGGGTTCCACCCCCGACGCCGAGGCCGCGGACGAGGTTGCCGAAGCGCAGCCCGAGGCTCCGGCCGAGACACCTTCCGAGGCCTGACCTCCAGGGGCCGCCATCCAGGCGGCCCCGGGTCACCCCGGAATTCCCACCAAGATCTGACGCCCCTGCTGCCCGGTGCCCGCACCGCGAGGGGCGCCACTGACGAGGAGAGAACGGCGCGATGCCGAAGAACAAGACGCACAGCGGTGCCAGCAAGCGCTTCAAGATCACCGGCTCCGGCAAGGTGCTCCGTGAGCGCGCCGGCAAGCGCCACCTTCTTGAGCACAAGTCGTCCAAGAAGACCCGCTCGCTGACCGGCACGGTCGTAGTGGCTCCGTCCGACGCCAAGAAGATCAAGAAGCTTCTCGGCAAGTGAGTTCGCGGCCCGCGGTGAATCCGCGGGCGGTGAATTCGAGACCGGGACCAATTCGTTTCCGGGCTGGGTGAGTCGACACCGCGAACACCAGCCCCGCTACAAGGAGTTAAAAAGTGGCACGCGTCAAGCGGGCAGTAAACGCTCACAAGAAGCGCCGGGCAATCCTCGAGCAGGCCAGCGGCTACCGCGGCCAGCGCTCCCGCCTGTACCGCAAGGCGAAGGAGCAGGTCACCCACTCCCTCGTCTACAACTACAACGACCGCAAGAAGCGCAAGGGCGACTTCCGTCAGCTGTGGATCCAGCGCATCAACGCCGCTGCCCGCCAGAACGGCATGACGTACAACCGCCTCATCCAGGGTCTGAAGGCCGCCAACATCGAGGTGGACCGCAAGATCCTGGCCGAGCTCGCGGTCAACGACAGCAACGCGTTCGCCGCCCTCGTCGAGGTTGCCCAGAAGGCCCTCCCGAGCGACGTCAACGCCCCGAAGGCCGCCTGATCCAGGTCGCACTGTCTTCCGTTCCGGACCCGCAGGCGCTCGCCGTCTGCGGGTCCGGTGCGTTGCACGACACGTTCCGTACGTCCGCCACCTCCGTACGCAGAGAGGCTCGCCGCCGACCATGGGCACCCCCGAACTGATCTCCCCGCGATCGCCACGCGTCGCCGCCGCCCGGCGGCTGGCCAGGCGCAACTTCCGCGGCAAGGAGCGCAGGTTCATCGCCGAGGGGCCGCAGGCCGTGCGCGAGGCCGCCGAGCACCGCGGCAGCGACGGCGAGCCGACCCTGATCGAGCTGTTCGCCACCGTCGAGGCGGCCGAGCGGTACGCCGACATCGTCGCCGCCGCCCACGCGGCCGGCGCCCGGGTGCACCTCGCCGACGGCGAGGTGCTCGCCGATGTGTCGCAGACCGTCACCCCGCAGGGCCTGATCGGCGTCTGCCGCTTCCTCGACTCCCCGTTCGACGCGATCCTCGCCGCGAAGCCGAAGCTGGTCGCCGTCCTCGCCCACGTGCGCGACCCCGGGAACGCCGGGACGGTGCTGCGCTGCGCCGACGCGGCGGGCGCCGACGCCGTCGTGCTCACCGACGCGTCGGTGGACCTCTACAACCCCAAGTCGGTCCGGGCGTCGGTCGGTTCGCTCTTCCACCTGCCGGTCGCCGTCGGCGTCCCGGTCGAGCGGGCCGTGCAGGGACTGCGGGCGGCGGGCGTACGGATTCTCGCCGCCGACGGCGCGGGCGACGACGACCTCGACGACGAACTCGACGCGGGCACCATGGGCGGCCCGACCGCCTGGGTGTTCGGCAACGAGGCCTGGGGCCTGCCGGAGGAGACCCGGGCACTGGCCGACGCCGTGGTGCGGGTGCCCATCCACGGCAAGGCGGAGAGCCTCAACCTCGCGACGGCGGCAGCCGTATGCCTGTACGCCTCCGCGAGGGCCCAGCGCCCGCGGTGACATCGCAGGGTGTCGCCGGGTCACCGACGACTAGTAGGGTGGCGAACTCGGGGGCCCACTGCACCGGTTCGAGAGGTGGGGTACGGGATATGGCTGTCGGCATGAGCAGGCCGCGCGAGACACGTACGGCCGTCGTGCGCGCCTGCGAACCCGTCGGCGGGGCGGGCGAAGCGGCCGAGAACCCGGAGCCCGGAGTCTTCGACATGGGGATCGATCCCGACGACCTGCCCGACGGCCTGGCCGTCGCCGACGAGACCGGCCGGATCATCTGCTTCAACGCCGCGGCCACCCGGATCACCGCGGTGCCCCGGGCCGCCGCCCTCGGCCGCGCACTGGAGCACGTACTGCCGCTGGAGGACCTCAAGGGCCACCGCTGGTGGGAGCTGACCGACCCCTACGGCGGCCTCGCCACCCGTGCCGGCCAGCCCGAGCGCAATCTGCTGCTGCCCGGCGGCCGGGAGGTCCTGGTCTCCGCCCGCTACGTGCGCGAGCACCCGACCGGGCCGGTGCGCCGGGTGGTGGTCTCGCTGCGCGGCACCGAGGCCCGCCGCCGCAACGAACGCAGCCACGCCGAGCTGATCGCCACGGTCGCCCATGAGCTGCGCTCCCCGCTGACCTCGGTCAAGGGCTTCACCGCGACGCTGCTCGCCAAGTGGGAGCGGTTCACCGACGACCAGAAGCGCCTGATGCTGGAGACGGTCGACGCCGACGCCGGCCGCGTCACCCGGCTCATCGCCGAGCTGCTCGACATCTCCCGGATCGACTCCGGACGCCTGGAGCTGCGGCGCCAGCCCGTGGACCTCTCCGCCGCCGTCGAACGGCACGTCCAGGCCCTCACCGCGACCGGCCAGGACCCCGACCGCTTCCTCGTCCGCACCTGCCAGCCGCTGCCCGCGGTCTGGGCCGACCCGGACAAGGTCGACCAGGTGCTCGGCAACCTGCTGGAAAACGCGGTGCGTCACGGCGAGGGAACCGTCACCATTGAAGTCGCACCCGCACCCGCGAGCGACGACAAGGGAACGGCGGTCACCGTGAGCGACGAAGGCCCCGGCATCCCCGAGGAGTCGATGGGCCGTGTCTTCACCCGCTTCTGGCGGGGGAGCAAGCGCGGCGGTACGGGCCTGGGCCTCTACATCGTCAAGGGCATCGTCGAGGCGCACGGCGGCACGATCACGGTCGGCCGCGGCCCCGGCGGCGGCGCGGAGTTCCGATTTATCCTGCCCGTGAGCGCGCCGGCCTACCTGGTCTGAGCGGCCCACGGGCCTCCCACACATCCTGTGGCCCTTAGACTCGACCTTTGGCACCTTTGCGTCCTCCAGTCGTCGATCGGGGCCATGGGGGTCCGGGGTCTTCCCCGGTAAGCGCAGTATCAGCCAATCGGAAGCACGGGAAGAGATGTCGGCACCGAACAAGTCGTACGACCCAGTCGAGGTCGAGGCACTGAAACCGGAAGAGATCGAGCGCCTGCGGGACGAGGCGTTCGCCGCCTTCGCCGCCGCCGGTGACCTCGACGCGCTCGCCCAGGCGAAGACCGCGCACACCGGGGGCACCTCGCCGCTGTCGCTCGCCAACCGCGAGATCGGCGCGCTGCCGCCGCAGGCCAAGGCCGAGGCGGGCAAGCGCGTGGGCCAGGCCCGCGGCGCGGTCTCCAAGGCCCTCGCCGCCCGCCAGGCGGAGCTGGAGGCCGAGCGGGACGCCCGCGTGCTGGTCGAGGAGGCGGTGGACGTCACGCTGCCCTACGACCGCACCCCGGCCGGCGCCCGCCACCCGCTGACGACCATCATGGAGCGCGTCGCGGACGTCTTCGTGGCCATGGGCTACGAGGTCGCCGAGGGCCCCGAGGCCGAGGCGGAGTGGTTCAACTTCGACGCCCTGAACTTCGTGCCCGACCACCCGGCCCGGCAGATGCAGGACACCTTCTTCGTCCAGGGCCCCGACGGCGCCAGGAACGACGAGTCCGGGGTCGTGCTGCGCACCCACACCTCGCCGGTCCAGGCCCGCTCCCTGCTCGACCGGGAGCCCCCGGTCTACGTCGTCTGCCCCGGCCGCGTCTACCGCACCGACGAGCTCGACGCGACGCACACCCCGGTCTTCCACCAGATCGAGCTGCTGGCCGTCGACGAGGGCCTCACCATGGCCGACCTCAAGGGCACCCTCGACCACATGGTCCAGGCGCTCTTCGGCCCGGACATGAAGACCCGGCTGCGGCCGAACTTCTTCCCGTTCACCGAGCCGTCCGCCGAGATGGACATGGTCTGCTACGTCTGCCGCGGCGCGTCCGTCGGCAACCCGGGCCGCCCCTGCCGGACCTGTGGCAGCGAGGGCTGGATCGAGCTCGGCGGCTGCGGCATGGTCAACCCCAAGGTGCTCATCGCCTGCGGCGTCGACCCCCAGAAGTACAGCGGATTCGCCTTCGGGTTCGGCATCGAACGGATGCTGATGTTCCGCCACAACGTAGAAGACATGCGAGACATGGTCGAGGGTGACGTCCGGTTCACCCGGCCGTTCGGGATGGAGATCTGATGCGCGTCCCGCTTTCCTGGCTGCGGGAGTACGTCGACCTGCCGGCGACGGAGACCGGCCGTGACGTACAGGCCAAGCTCGTCGCCGTGGGTCTGGAGGTCGAGACCGTCGAGCAGATCGGCGCCGGCCTCAAGGGCCCGCTGGTCGTCGGACAGGTACTGACCATCGAGGAGCTGGAGGGCTTCAAGAAGCCCATCCGCTTCTGCACGGTCGACGTCGGCAGCGCCAACGGCACCGGCGAGCCGCAGGAGATCGTCTGCGGCGCCCGCAACTTCTCCGTCGGCGACAAGGTCGTCGTGGTCCTCCCGGGCGCCGTGCTGCCCGGTGACTTCGCGATCGCCGCCCGCAAGACGTACGGCAAGACCTCGCACGGCATGATCTGCTCCACCGACGAGCTCGGCATGGGCGACGACGGCACGCACGGCATCATCGTGCTGCCGCCCGAGCACGAGGTCGGCACCGACGCGATCGAGCTGCTCCAGCTCGTCGACGAGGTCCTGGACATCGCCGTCACGCCGGACCGGGGCTACTGCCTCTCCATGCGCGGCGTCGCCCGCGAGACCGCCATCGCGTACGGGCTGCCGCTGCGCGACCCGGCGCTGCTGGACGTGCCCGCGCCGAACGCGTACGGCTACCCGGTCAAGGTCGCCGACCCGATCGGCTGCGACAGGTTCACCGCGCGCACCGTCGTCGGCCTCCAGCCCGAGGCCCGCTCCCCGATCTGGCTCCAGCGCCGGCTGCAGAAGGCCGGGATGCGCCCGATCTCGCTCGCCGTCGACATCACCAACTACGTGATGCTGGAGCTCGGCCAGCCGCTGCACGCCTACGACCGCACCCGCGTCGACGGGCCGATCGGGGTGCGCCGCGCCCAGCAGGGCGAGAAGCTCACCACCCTCGACGGCACGGTCCGCGTCCTGGACGCCGAGGACCTGGTCATCACGGACAACCGCGGGCCGATCGGCCTCGCGGGTGTCATGGGCGGTGCCAACACCGAGATCGCGGACGTCCAGGACGGCGAGCACCGCAGCACCGAGGTCGTCATCGAGGCCGCGCACTTCGACGCGATCTCGATCGCCCGGACCGCGCGCCGCCACAAGCTGTCCTCCGAGGCGTCCAAGCGCTTCGAGCGCGGCTCGGACCCGCAGGCCGCCGCTGCCGCCGCGCAGCGCACCGTCGACCTGCTGGTGCTGCTCGCCGGCGGCACCGCCGAGGCCGGGGTCACCGAGGTCAGCGCACCGTCCGCGCCCCGCACCATCGCGATGCCCGCGAACCACCCCGACAAGGTGGCCGGCGTCGACTACGGCCGCGAGACCGTCGTACGCCGCCTCCAGGAGGTCGGCTGCGACGTCTACGGGCAGGACGAGCTGATCGTCACCGTGCCGTCCTGGCGCCCCGACCTCAGCGAGCCGAACGACCTCGCCGAGGAGGTCATCAGGCTGGAGGGTTACGAGAACCTCCCGTCGACCCTCCCGACCCCGCCGTCGGGCCGCGGGCTCACCGACCGCCAGCGGCTGTACCGCAGGGTCGGCCGGGCGCTCGCCGGAGCCGGCTATGTCGAGGCGCTGAACTACCCGTTCATCGGCGACGCCGTCCTCGACCAGCTCGGGTTCGACGCCGACGACGCCCGCCGCCGTACCGTCAAGCTCGTCAACCCGCTCTCCGACGAGGAGCCGGCGCTGCGCACCACGCTGCTGCCGGGCCTGCTCGGCGCACTGCGGCGCAACGACGGCCGCGGCAGCCACGACCTCGCTCTCTTCGAGACCGGCCTGGTCTTCCGGCCGACCGGCAACGAGACCAGGCCCGTCCCGCTGCCGGTCGACCGGCGTCCCACCGACGAGGAGATCGCCTCGCTCGACGCCGCGCTGCCGCGTCAGCCGCGCCGCGCCGCGGTCGTCCTCGCGGGCGCCCGCGAGCAGGCCGGCTGGTGGGGCAAGGGCCGCCCGGCCGACTGGGCGGACGCCGTCGAGGCGGCCCGCACGATCGCCCACGAGGCCGGCGTCGAGGTGATCGTGCGCGCCGACCAGCACGCGCCGTGGCACCCGGGCCGCTGCGCCGCGCTGTACGTCACGGTGAACGGCGAGGAGACGCTCTTCGGGCACGCGGGCGAACTCCACCCGCGGGTCGTCAAGGCGCTCCACCTGCCCGAGCGGACCTGCGCCGCCGAGGTCGAGCTCGACGTCCTGGAGCAGGCCGTCGACGGCGCGCTCCAGGCGCCCCGGATCTCCACCTTCCCGGTGGCGACCCAGGACGTCGCGCTGATCGTCACGGAGAACGTCCCGGCCGCCGACGTGGAGCGGGCGCTGCGCGAAGGTGCGGGCGAACTCCTCGAATCGGTGCGGCTGTTCGACGTCTTCACCGGTGAGCAGATCGGTGCGGGCCGCAAGTCCCTGGCGTACGCGCTGCGCTTCCGCGCGGCGGACCGCACGCTGACGGTGGACGAGGCCTCGGCCGCGCGCGACGCGGCGGTGGCCCTGGCCGCCGAGCGGACGGGCGCGGTGCTGCGGGGCGCGTAGCGTTCCGTACGAATACGGCGAGGAGGGGCGCATCCGGTCATCGGATGCGCCCCTCCTGCCATGCTCGCCGAACGGCGTGGACCGCACGCGGGCCCCGGCGCGGCCCGGGGGAACCCGGCTCCGAGCCGATCCCGCAGCCACCCTCCGATCCGTGGGCAGTGGGCCGTGCGGTCCGGCACCGTCCGCGCTGCCACGGAGTGTCGGGCAGGTCGGCAGCGCGAACGGCGCGGTTGCGGGTCGTCGTACTGTACGAGGGGGAGCAGACGACCCGTCCGCCTCTTGCGAGACGACTGATTCAACCGATCCGCGCGCCGGCGCAACAGGGTGCGCAGCGGGACGGTTCGGGCATTGCGTTCACACCCCGTGTGAATCGTGCTCCACTGGTTCGGCACGCCTCGGCGTGCCGAACCACCGGAGGGGCACATGGGGGCAACGGAGCCCAACATTCTGCTGGCTGCCCTGATCGAGGAGGCGGGCGTCTCCCGGGCGGGTCTCGCCGCGCACATCAACCGGGCCGGCCGCCCCCGCGGACTGCGACTGCGGTACGAACACACCGCCGTGGCCCGCTGGCTGAAGGGGCAGCGCCCGCGCGGCCAGGTGCCCGATCTGATCTGCGAAGTGCTCGGCAACCGGCTGAGCAGGCCCGTCTCGCTGGACGACATCGGCATGGCGGCCCCGGGCACCGGCTCTCCCGTACCCGGCGCCTCGCTCACCGGCTTCGTGGAGCGGGCCACCGCGCTGTGGCGTTCGGACGAGGCGCAGCGCCCGCACGCCCTCGCCCCGGCCGCCGTCACGGGCACCACGGCGGTGATGCCGGTCTGGGAGTGGGAGAACCCGCCGGAGGACACCGATGTCTCCCGCGACGGGGCGGCCCGTGTCTCCATGACCGACATAGCGACCCTGCGCGCGGCCCGTACCCACTACGAACTGATGTACCGCCGGGCGGGCGGGATCGCGACCCGGTCCCGCGTCGTCGGTTTCCTCAACGCCGAGACCGCCCCGTTGCTGCGCGGCGGCTACAGCGACGCGATGGGCCGCCGGCTGTACCGGGCGGCGGGCGGGCTGGTCGCGGTCGCGGGGATCTGCGCGTACGACTCCGACGCGCACGGGCTCGCCCAGCGCTACTTCCACCAGGCGCTGCGGCTGGCCAAGGCGAGCGGGGACCGGGGGCTCGGCGGCTATGTGATCGCCCTGCTGGTCAACCAGTCGCTCTTCCTCGCCGACTACCGCCAGTCCGTGGCCTTCGCCCAGGCGGCGCTGCGGGCGGCCACCGGACACATCAGCCCGGCGCTCGCCGCCGATCTGTACGCGATGCAGGCCAAGGCGTATGCCCGCCTCGGGGACGCGAGCGGCGCCCGCGAGTGCATCCGGCGCGCCGAGTCGGAGGCCGGACGCATCCTGCCGGGCCGGGAGCCGGACGAGACGGGGTACGTACAGCCGGGCCTGGTCGATGTGCAGGTGGCCGAGGCACTGCTCGGCATCGGTGATCTGCCGGGGGCCCGGGAGCACGCGGCGAAGGCGGTACGGATCCCCGCGCACGACCGGGGCCGGGTGCACCGGCTGGCCATGCTGACCCATATCGAGCTGCGTCAGGGCGAGGCGGACCGGGCGGCGGCCACCGCGGTGGAGATGGCGGAGCGGGCCGGGGGCATGGAGTCGCGGCGGCTGCGCGACCGGCTGCGCGCTGTGCGCGAGGACCTGGTCGCGAGCGGCTGCGCGGATGCGGGGCGGGCCGCCGAACTGATCGACGGGGCGTTGCGCGTACCGCTGTGAGTGCGGAGCCGGGGGTACCGGTACGTTCCCTTCCGGTCCTGCTCCTGCTGCGATGTTGCCACCTACTTGTCGAAAGGTGGCAGAAACGTGCAATGGACGAATCTGAACGAACAAACTGTGTATGAGAACCGCTGGTTCCGGGTCAATCTGGCGGACGTCGTCATCCCCGACGGCCGCCATCTCGACCACTACCTCATCCGGCTGCGCCCCGTCGCGGCGGCCACCGCGGTCAACGGGGCCGACGAGGTGCTGCTGCTCTGGCGGCACCGGTTCATCACGGACAGCTGGGGCTGGGAGCTCGCCGCGGGCGTCGTCGAGGACGGCGAGGACATCGCGGCCGCCGCCGCCCGGGAGATGGAGGAGGAGACCGGCTGGCGCCCCGGGCCGCTGCGCCCGCTGCTGACCGTGGAGCCGTCGAACGGCCTCATCGACGCCCGGCACCACCTCTACTGGTCCGAACAGGCCGACTGGACCGGCACGCCCAGCGACGCCTTCGAGTCCTCGCGCCGCGAGTGGATACCGCTCAAGGTGGTGCCCGACCTGATCGCCCGCGGCGAGGTCCCGGCCGCGGGCATGGCCGCCGGACTGATGATGCTGCGCCACTTACGGCTGGGGTGAGCACCGCACGACCGCGTACGGGGCCGGCCCGGGGATCGCCCGGTCCGGCCCCGTACGGGCACGAAGGAAGGATCAGGAGTACGGGTAGAAACCCGAGCCCGTCTTGCGGCCGAGCCTGCCCGCGTCCACCATGCGCTGGAGCAGCGGGGGAGCGGCGTACAGCGGCTCCTTGAACTCCGCGTACATCGAGTCGGCGACCGAGGCCACCGTGTCGAGACCGATCAGATCGGAGAGCTTGAGCGGGCCCATCGGGTGGGCGCAGCCGAGCTCCATGCCGTTGTCGATGTCCTCACGGCTGGCGATCCCCGACTCGAACATCCGGATCGCGGAGAGCAGATACGGGATCAGTAGCGCGTTGACGACGAAGCCGGAGCGGTCCTGGGCGCGGATCGGGTGCTTGCCCAGCACGTCCTGAACCAGGGCCTCGGCGCGCTTGACCGTCTCGTCGGACGTCGTCAGAGCGGGGATCAGCTCGACGAGCTTCTGCACCGGGGCCGGGTTGAAGAAGTGGATGCCGATGACCTGGTCCGGGCGGGAGGTCGCCACGGCCAGCTTCACCAGCGGGATGGAGGAGGTGTTCGAGGCGAGGATCGCGTCCTGCCGGGTCACCACCTGGTCGAGCACCTGGAAGATCTCGGTCTTGACCTGCTCGTTCTCCACCACGGCCTCGATGACGAGATCGCGGTCGGCGAATTCGCCCAGGTCCGTGGTGAAGCTCAGCCGGGCGAGTGTCTCGTCGCGCTCCTCCGGAGTGATCTTGCCGCGGTCGGCGGCCTTCGAGAGGGAGTTGTGCAGCCGGGTGCGGCCGATCTCCAACGCCTCGCCGGTGGTCTCGGCCACCATGACCTCAAGACCGCTGCGGGCGCACACCTCCGCGATGCCCGCGCCCATCTGGCCACAGCCCACCACTCCGACGCGTGCAATGTCGGCCATAGAGTCCGTCACCTCGTGCCTTTCGCTGTTCTGCGTGTCGCAGGTTCCCGTCTGATTCCGGTGCCCGCCCCGACCCCCCGACGTTACTCCGCGTCCTACGGGTCATCGCGGGCCGGGGCGGGCATGCTCTGCGTTACGCCTGAATACAGGGGCGACGGACCGTTCACGACGATGACAGAGAGACGGCAGGTGCAGCGAAATGCGGCAAATGGCCCGAAGAAGCTTTGTGGCGGGAGCGGCCGGGGTGGTCGCGGGGGTGGTGAGCACCGTCACCCTGGCCGGTGACGCCTTCGCGGGTCCTTCCCGGCGGACCGGTGCGCCGGAGCAGTCCCGCCACCGCCATGTCGTCCGGCGCGAGCTGCGCGGGATGTGGGTCGCCACCGTCGCCAACCTCGACTGGCCCTCGGAGCCCGGCCTGACGGCTGCCGCCCAGAAGGCCGAGCTGATCGCCTACCTCGACGAGGCCGTGGACCGGCGGCTGAACACCGTCGTCCTCCAGGTCCGGCCGACCGCCGACGCGCTGTGGCCCTCGCCCTACGAACCGTGGGCCCAGTACCTCACCGGCGTCCAGGGCAAGGACCCCGGCTGGGATCCGCTGGGCACCGCCGTCCGTGAGGCGCACCGGCGCGGCCTGGAGCTGCACGCCTGGTTCAACCCGTACCGGGTCGCCAACCACACCGACCCGTCCCGGCTGGCCGCCACCCACCCGGCCCGGCTGCACCCCGACTGGGTCCTGCCGTACGGCGGGAAGCTCTACTACAACCCCGGGATTCCGGAGGTCCGCAGCTTCGTCCAGGACGCGATGCTCGACGCGGTCCGCCGCTACGACATCGACGCCGTGCACTGGGACGACTACTTCTACCCGTACCCGGTGGCCGGGCAGGTCTTCGACGACGACGCCACGTACCGCAAGTACGGCGCGGGTTTCCCGGACAAGGCGGCCTGGCGGCGCGACAACACCGACAAGCTGGTGCGCGAGACCGCCGAGCGGATCAAGAAGATCAAGAAGAACGTCCAGTTCGGGATCAGCCCGTTCGGGGTGTGGCGCAACGCCTCCACCGATCCGCTCGGCTCCGACACCAAGGCGGGCGTGCAGACCTACGACGACCTGTACGCCGACACCCGCGGCTGGATCAGGAAGGGCTGGATCGACTACATCTGCCCGCAGATCTACTGGAACATCGGCTTCGCCGCCGCCGACTACGCCAAGCTGCTGTCCTGGTGGAGCGAGGTGGTGCGCGGCACGGAGGTCGACCTGTTCGTGGGGGAGGCGCTGTACAAGGCCGGTGACCCGGCCCAGCCCGCCGCCTGGCAGGACCCGGCCGAACTCTCCCGGCACATCGACCTCGCCGCCCGGTACGACCAGGTGCGCGGCCATGTCTACTTCTCCGGGAAGGACGTGGTCAGGGACCGGATCGGGGCCATGGACCGGGTGGTCGGCGACCACTACCGCAGCAGGGTGCGTCCACCCCGCTGACCGAACGGGGTGGACGCGACGGGTGATCGGGGCGGGCCGCCGGGGAACGGACCGGCCCGTCCCGGGAGCGAGGAGCGGTGCCGGCCGCCGGAGCCGTTACGGAGTCTCCGGGGCCTGTTTCCGGGTGCCGGTGTGCTGTACGACGCTGTCGGGACCGGGTGAAATCAGGTGTTCGTGTCCGTCCTCGAAGCGGACGCGGTACGGGGGAGTGCCCCCGGCCCCGAGCACTTCGACGATTTCTGCGACCTTGTCGTGCTGTCCCACGGTCCTGCCGTGCATCAGCAGCCGGTCGCCCGTGTGTGCCTCCATCGGGACTGACCTCCTCACGGATGGCGGTCCATGTCGACAAGTCTATGACCGAAAGTCGACTTCGCCCGGTGGGGGAGTACGGGGCGTTCACCGCGTACGCCGCTCACGCCCCGTCCGCTGGGTGGCCGCGATGCAGACGAGCACCGCGATCGCGGCCACCGGCGCCGCCGCCGGGACCGTCTCGTCGAGCAGCAGAAACGACCACAGCAGGGTCAGCAGCGGCTGCGCGAGCTGGAGCTGGCTGGCCCGCGGCACCCCGATCTCCGCCATCCCCCGGTACCAGACGTACAGCCCGAGGAACGCCGAACCGACCGCCACCCAGACCAGGCCGATCACCCCGTGCGCGGTCAGCCGCACCGGCTCGGCCGGCAACGCGAGCGCCGTCCCCGCCACCGCGAGCGGCAGACAGAGCACCAGCGACCAGGCGGCCACCTGCCAGCCCGGCACGACCCGGGCCAGCCTGCCTCCCTCCGTGTAGCCCGCCGCACAGATCAGCAGCGCGCCGAACAGATACAGATCGCCGCCGGACAGCTCGCCCCCGCTCTGCTGCACGGTGAACACGATCACCACGGCCGCGCCGGCCAGCGCCGCGATCCAGAAGGCGCGCGACGGCCGCGCTCCGGTCCGAAGCGAGGAGAACACCGCGGTGGTCAGCGGCAGCAGGCCCACGACCACGGCCGCGTGCGAGGTCGTCGAGGTCTGCAGCGCCAGCGTGGTCAGCAGCGGGAAGCCGATCACCCCGCCCGCGGCGACCACGGCCAGCCCGGCCCAGTGCCGGCGGTCCGGCGGCGCGACGCGTCCCAGGAGCAGCGCCCCGCCCGCGATCACCGCGCCGAGCAGGGTGCGCAGCGCCACCAGCGACCAGGGGCCGAAGCTCTCCAGGCCCCAGGCGGTGGCGGGAAAGGTCAGCGAGAAGGCGAAGACGCCGAGCCCGGCGAGCACGAGGCCGCCGCGGTGCGACTCGCGGCCGGTGGCGGCGTTGCTGTCGGTGCTGGTGCTGGTGCTGGTGCTGGTGCTGGTGCTGGTGCTGGTGCCGGCGCCGGGATCGGTACCGGCCGATGGGCCGACCGCTATCGAGATGTCGTTGATAGCGCTACTCTCTGCTCTCATGCAAGAGCGTAGCAGTGTCACCGAACTCGTCGGATCTCTCCGGGGCGAGCTGAACCGCTACTCACCAGGTGGAAAGCTGCCGTCCAGCCGGGCCCTGGTGGAGCGCTTCCGGGTCAGCCCCGTCACCGTCTCGCGGGCCATCGCCCAGCTCGTCGCCGAGGGGCTGGTGGTCACCAGGCCCGGCTCCGGAGCCTTCCGGGCGCAGCCCCGTACCGAAGTGCCCGCGCCGGGCGACACCTCCTGGCAGGAGGTGTCCCTCAGCGGCGACGGCGGTCCCGAAGCGGTGCCGCGCACCGTCGACGCCTCCAGGGTCCTGGTCACGCTCGCCGCACCGCCGCCCGGAGTCATCGAGCTGAACGGCGGCTACCTCCACTCCTCCCTTCAGCCGGAGCGGGCACTCGCCGCCGCCCTCGCCCGGGCCGGCCGCCGCCCCGGCGCCTGGGACCGGCCGCCCACCGACGGTCTGACCGAACTGCGGGCCTGGTTCGCCCGCCAGATCGGACCCGCGCTCGGCGCCGCCGACGTACTGATCACCGCGGGTGGCCAGAGCGCCCTGGCCACCGCGCTGCGCGCACTCGCCCCGCCCGGCGCCCCGCTGCTGGTCGAGTCACCCACCTACCCCGGCATGCTGGCGGTCGCCCGCGCCGCCGGACTGCGGCCCGTGCCGGTGCCCATGGACGCCGACGGCGTACGGCCGGAGCTGCTCGAAGCGGCGTTCCGGGCCACCGGCGCCCGCGTCTTCGTCTGCCAGCCGCTCTTCCAGAACCCGACCGGGACGGTCCTGGCCCCCGAACGGCGCGCCGAGGTGGTCCGGATCGCCCGAGCGGCGGGCGCCTTCGTCGTCGAGGACGACTTCGCGCGCCGGCTCGTCCACGACGACGCCGGCCCGCTCCCCGCACCGTTGGCCGCCGACGACCCGGACGGGGTGGTCGTCCATGTCTGCTCCCTGACCAAGATCGCCTCGCCGAGCCTGCGGGTGGGGGCGCTCGCCGCCCGCGGGCCGGTGCTGGGCCGGCTGCGCGCCATCCAGGTCGTCGACAGCTTCTTCGTCCCCCGCCCGCTCCAGGAGGCCGCGCTCGAACTCGTCGGATCCCCGGGGTGGGGCCACCATCTGCGTTCCGTGTCGGCCGGGCTGCGGAACCGCCGCAACGCCATGACGACGGCGCTGAGCCTGGAACTGCCCGACTTCACGCTCCCGCACATCCCCGCAGGCGGCGGCAGCCTGTGGCTGCGCCTGCCCGAGGCGGAGGCCGGTACGGACGAGTCCGCGGTGGTCTCGGCGGCCCTGCGCGCAGGTGTCGCCATCGCCCCCGGACGCCCGTACTTCTGCGCCGAACCCCCGTCCCCGCAGATCCGACTGAGCTTTTGCGCGGTCGCCGGTGAGTCCGAGATCGTCGAAGGGATCCGTCGGCTGCGCACCGCCCGCGACGAAGTCCTGGCCGGTTCCGGGGGTGGCCACAGGCCCTGACAGGGGTGGCCCGCACGCCCGATGAGAAGGGCGGTTCCAGCCAATCGGGGGCGGGTGCCGCGTGATCCGGTCCTTCCAGGACCGGGCCGGACGGACTTGTGAAGGCCCTCTTGACCGGAAGGGTGTTCGGATCCACGATCACCGCCATGACTTCCAGAGTCTCGTTGGTCGCCGCGGCTCGCAGCTCCACCCTGCTCGGCGAGCGCTTCGACGACGACCGGCCGCTCGACCACACCGGTCTGTACGAGATCAGGCTCGCGGCGCCCGCCCTCATGCCGCTGGCCACCGCCGAGCTGCGCTACTGCTCACCGACCCCGCGCAGCCGTGCCACCGGCGACGCGCTGGGCTTCGCCCCGCTCGTCCAACCGGCCCTGCGCGACTGCGACATGGGCCGCTGGCGGGGCTGCACCCTCGCCGACGTCACGGCGTGCGAACCCGCGGCGGTCGACGCCTGGCTCGCCGATCCGCGCTCCGCCCCGCACGGCGGCGAGCCGCTGCTCGCCTTCATCTCGCGGATAGGGGGCTGGCTGGACACCCGCCCCGTGTGCGAGGGCGCCATCGTCGCCGTCGCCGAACCGGCGGTCGTCCGGGCCGCCCTCGTGTACGCGCTCAAGGCCCCGCCGTCGGCGTACTGGAGCGTGGACGTCGGGCCGCTCTCCACGGTCACGCTGACCGGTGTGCCGGGCCGCTGGAGTCTCAGGCTCGAAGCGGGAGTCCGCTGACCGTTCGCCGGGACGGCCGGCGCTCCGCGGCGCGCGCGGGCTTCCGGGAGCGGGAGACCCCCGTCGACAGTGCGGGAAGCCCTGGTCGGCGTACGGTTCATGACCGGGGGTCACCCGCTCCGTGCGCGGTGTCCACGCCGGCCGGAGCCTCCTCGCCCGACGCCCCGGCCGCCGCGCACTGGCCGGAATTCGCCGCGGCGGGGGCGGGAACGCGGCGCCGGCCACCGTCGTGCGGCGGCCGGCGCCGCACCCCTCAGCCGTTCTCCGGCGGGGCGGTGATCAGGCTGAGGGCCTCGGCGATGCCCGCCTCGGCGGCCGCCTTGTCGATGCCGAGACCGGTCAGCACCCCCGTACCGTCCTCCTGTTCCAGCAGCGCGAGCAGGATGTGCTCGGTGCCGATGTAGTTGTGGCCCATCCGGAGCGCCTCGCGGAACGTCAGCTCCAGCACCTTGCGGGCCCCGGCGTCGTACGGGACGAGCTCCGGCAGCTCGCCTGTCACGGCCGGCGGCAGTGCCTCGGTCGCGGCCCCGCGGACGGCCTCCAGGGTGATGCCCTGGGCCTTGACGAACGCCGCCGCCAGCCCTTCCGGCTCGCTGAGCAGCCCCAGCACCAGGTGCTGGGTGCCCACCTCGTCGTTGTGTGCCGAGCGGGCCTCGTTCTGCGCGGCCATCACGACGTTCTTGGCGCGCGGGGTGAAGCGGCTGAACCCCTGGCTGGGGTCGAGATCCGACACCTCGCCGGGGTCCTTGGCCACGAACCGCTTCTGGGCGGCCTGCCTGGTCACCCCCATGCTCTTGCCGATGTCGGTCCAGGAGGCGCCGGAGCGCCGGGCCTGGTCCACGAAGTGGCCGATCAGGTGGTCGGCCACATCGCCGAGGTGGTCCGCGGCGATCACCGCGTCGGAGAGCTGGTCGAGGGCGTCGGTGTGAACCTTCTTGATGGCCTCGATCAGGTCGTCGAGGCGCACGGGATGCGTCGGGCGTACGGGATTCACCATGTGTCAACCTTAGGTTGACAGTCCTTGGGTGTCAACTGTCGGTTGACAGTCATGGCCGCGCTCCGGTCGCGGGGGGTCAGTGCGAGAAGTGCAGAAGACGCACGCCTCCCAGTACCCCGGCGCGCACAGGAGGCGGTGCCGTACGCACGACGCCATGGCGGCCGCCTCCGGGCCGGGAAAGGGCGAGTCGCCGGTGTCGTGCCGTCCGGCGCCGGCGGGGTCGAACGCCTCGACCGTCTCGCGGTACTGCCGCAGATATCCCTCGGCGAACGGCGGCTCGTAGCCCAGCTCGTCCCACCGGTGCCTGCGCAGGGCCAGATCGAGCACCCGCAGTACGAAACCCTTCGCCGCCGCCCACTCGCCGGGGGAGCGGCCCCAGTCGATGTCCTCCAGGTCGAATCCGACCGCTCCGCGCCCCATGACGCCCTGGTCCTGCAGGGTCAGCAGAGTGGCGAAGCGGTACTCCCAGACGCTGTCGGCGAGATCGGACACGGCCAGCATGAGCACGTCGACGAAGACCGCCGTGCCCCCGTTGGACAGGGACAGGGCGCGGCCCCCGCCGTGGAATGTGTTCCCCATCCCGGCACCGTACCGAGCGGAGCCGGTGCCGTCGGGCCGCCGGTACGACGGAGCGCGCCGCCCGGCGGGACTGCCGGGCGGCGCGCTCGATCCAGCTGCTGTGCGTGCGGGTCAGAGAACGCCGCTGTCCGCGATGGTGATCTTCGCCTGCGGGCGGCCGCTCTGCGTGCCGAGGCCCTCGATCTTCTTGACCAGGTCCATGCCCGCCTCGTCGTCGACCTCGCCGAACACCACGTGCTTGCCGTCCAGCCACGACGTCACGATCGTCGTGATGAAGAACTGCGAGCCGTTGGAGTCGGGACCGCTGTTGGCCATGGAGAGCTGGCCCGGCTTGGTGTGCGCGAGCTTGAAGTTCTCGTCGGGGAACTTGGCGCCGTAGATGCTCTTGCCGCCCGTGCCGTCGCCCCGGGTGAAGTCGCCGCCCTGGAGCATGAAGGCGGGGATGATGCGGTGGAACGAGGACCCCTTGTAACCGAAGCCCTTCTCACCGGTCGCCAGCGCGCGGAAGTTCTCCGCCGTCCTGGGAACGATGTCGTCGAACAGTTTGAACGTGATCCGCCCGGCGGGCTCGTCGTTGATGGTGATGTCGAAGTAAACCTTGCTCGTCATGGAACCATCCTGACATCGACGCGTTCGGGACCGGCGGGCGGGCACGGTCACAGCCCGGCGAAAGGGCGGTGCCGGGGCCGGGCGGGCGCACCGTACCGGCTTCAGCGGGTGCGTTGCAGATGGGCGCCGATCTGCAGGAATGCCTGGACCAGCGGGGCCTGGGGGACGGCCGGGGACATCACCTGGGATCCGTAGTGGACGATGACGGTCTCCAGCCCGGGGGAGACGAAGAGCCGCTGGCCGTGGATGCCGCTGGCCATGAAGGAGCCGTAGGGGTCGTTCAGGATCCACCAGAAGTCGTGGTACGAGAGGGTGGCGGGGGTGTCGGGCGGCGCGGCGGGGAAACGGACGCGCTCGGCGTAGCCCTTCGGGGCGTCGGGGATGGCGGCGGTCACGGCGGCCGGCACGATCTGCCGGTCCCCGACCGCGCCGCCGAGGCGGATCATCTCGCCGAGCCGGGCGATGTCGCGTGCGGTGGCGCTGAATCCGCCGCAGGCCGCCTCGACGCCTTCGCCGTCCAGTACGTAGTAGGCGTCCTCGTCGGCGCCGAGGCGGGACCAGATCAGGTCGCTCAGCAGGGCCGAGGTGGTGGTGCCGGTGATCCGGCGGAGGATCTCGGCGAGCGCCTCGACATTGCCGTTCTCGTAGCGGAACTCGGTTCCCGGCGCGGCTGTCGCGCGTGCGGTGGCGAGGTGTTCGCGGATGCCGGTGGGGCCGCTGTAGCCGTAGGGGCGCAGTGCCGGTGCGACGACGGCGAAGTAGCGCTGGGCCTCGACGGGCTTGTCGAAGGGGCGTCCGGCGTACGAGACCTGGGTCCCCATGTGCAGCAGATGGTCGACGGTGCTGTCCCCGAAGGCGGTCCCGGCGAGTTCGGGAACGTACGAGGAGGCCGTCGCGGTGCGGTCGAGGACCCCCTGGTGCGCCAGTACGGCTGCCACGAGGCCTATGTACGACTTGGCCGCCGAGGCGTTGAAATGGGTGTCGTGCGGCCGCAGTCCGTGCAGATGGCTCTCGTGGACGACGGTGCCGCGGTGCATCACCAGGAAGGCGTCGGTCCGGGCGGACTCGAAGAGGTCCTGGAGGGTCAGGCCGCGGCCGTCGGGCGTGGTGATCGTGAGCTGGTCGAGACCGGCGGCGTCCGTCGGCAGTTCGCGGGCGGGGCCCGTTCCGCGCCACACCCGCCGGCTGGGCAGCAGTTCCCGGCCCGATGTGGTGTAGCGCCGTACCCACGCCGGGTCGGTGTAGCCCCGGGACCAGTGGAGATCCGCCAGCGGTGCGTCGATCATGCGCGCTCCTCGACATTGAATTACGTCTTGATCGCTACCATACACATCGTCTGTTTTTGTGAATACCTCGTCACCGGGGACGCGTTCTCCTGCTGGTCGACTCGTGGTGCGGTGTCTCGCTTGTCGCAGAACCATTGACCGGAAGTGTCCAGCGGGTTACGTTGCCGAATCAACAGCCCGCTAATGAACGCTTCGTTCAATTTCTCTGTCGTCGCACCCCCCGAAGGTGCGTGCCCCGACGGGATGGGCGCCGCTGCCCGCGTACGCCCGCCGCCCCCGTGGCGCATCCGGCGCGGAGCGTCCCGTCACAAGAGCATCCGCCCCCTGCTTCTCCCGAACCGCAGGAGTCCTCCCATGTCCTCGCAGCCATCACCGCCGCTGGTCCTCGACAGGTCCGGCGACCTCGGGCCACCGGCGTTCGACCGGCGCCGCGCCTGGCTCGTCACCGCGATGATCGTCACGTTCATGATCGTCAACTTCGCGGACAAGTCGGTGCTCGGACTGGCGGCCGACCCGATCATGGAAGAGCTGGACATCAGCCACAGCACCTACGGCCTGATCTCCAGCTCCTACTCGATCCTGTTCAGCCTCTCCGGGCTGGTCGTCGGCTTCTTCGCCGCCCGTATCTCCAGCCGCGTCCTGCTGTTCGTGATGTGCCTGGTGTGGGGCGTGGCCCAGCTGCCGGTCCTGATCGTGGCCGCCGTGCCCGCACTCGTGGCGGGCCGGGTGCTGCTCGGCGCGGCCGAAGGGCCGGCCACCCCGATGTCGATGCACGCCCTCTACAAGTGGTTTCCGGTGGGCCGCCGGGGCCTGCCCTCGGCCCTCCAGATCGGCGGTGCCGCCCTCGGCACTCTCGTGGCGGCGCCCGTGGTGACCTGGCTGATCACCGGGTTCGGCTGGCGTGCCGCCTTCGTCGCGCTGGCCGTGACGAGCCTGGCGTGGAGCGTGGTGTGGTGGTTCGTCGGGCGCGACGGACCCTATGACCAGCCTCCCGCGCGGGTGCGGGCCGAGACCACCGGGCCCGCCCGCGTCCCCTATCGCCGACTGCTCCTGAGCGGCACGGTGATCGGGAGCGTGGCAAGCGCCTTCGGGGCGTCCTGGGCGATGGCCCTCAGTCAGGCGTGGCTGCCGTCGTACCTCAAGAACGAACTCGCCATGAGCCCGGGAACGGCGGCGGCGGTACTCAGCGCGGTGGCCGCCCTCAGCTTCGCACTGCTGCTGGCGCTGTCCCCCGTGGTCGACCGGCTGACCCGGCGCGGCCTGTCGCTGCGCCGCTCCATCGGGGTGCCGCAGGGTGCGGCGGTGATGTGCGCCGGGGCGGCGATGGCGGTGTTCCCCTTCGTCGGGCCGCTGCCGGTGCGGCTCGCCCTGATCGCGGTCGCCTTCGCGGTGCACTCCATCGCGTTCCCGCTGCACTACATGACGGCCGCGGCTGTCGTGCCGGCCTCCCAGCGCGGTGCGCTCTTCGGGATCGTGGCCGCGACGGGCACGCTCCCGGGTCTGCTGGCCCCGTCCCTGACGGGCCGTCTGCTGGATTCGGCGTCCTCGACGGGCGCGGGCTACACGCAGTCGTTCGCCGTGGCGGCAGTGGTCATGATCGTCTGCGGTGCGGTGTCGGTCTGCTGCATCCGTCCGGCCCGGGACGCGGCGCGGCTGGGGGTCGTCGTCCAGTAGCGCCGGGCGCGCCCGCTGTTCCGCGGAACCGGGCGCGCGCCGCCGGTCAGTCCTGGTCCGGGGTGGTGAATCCGCTGGCCCAGTAACGGCCGTGCAGGGCCAGGTCGAGAAGCATGCGCACCGCCTCCTCGGCGGGCATCGGCGGGGTGTCCTGCTCGGCCCACCAGCGCAGTACGGCGACCTGCTCGCCCACCCAGACCCGGGCCAGGAGGTCGGCGTCGATGCGCGGCTGGACGTTGTTGCGTTCGGCGCGGGCCTTGAACTCCCGCGCCGTCGCGGCGGCGCAGGCATCCACGAACATCTGGAGCGGCTTGCCGTCCCCCTCGCCGCGCAGGACGACCCGGTAGACGTCCCGCTCGTCGCTGACGTGCCGCAACATCTCCAGCAGCGGTTTGCCGGTGAAGCCGATGGCGCTGCCGGCGACCGCCGGCTCCAGGCGCTGCGTGAGCTGTTCGAGCAGGTCGGAGGTCACCCGCGCGAACAGATCGTCCTTGCCCTTGAAGTGCGCGTAGAACGTGGCGCGCGCGACATCGGCCTGCTCGGTGATGTCCTCGACCGTGAGTGCGCTGAAGCCGCGCTCCAGCACCAGCTCCACCAGCGCTCCGCCCAGCGCCCTGCGGGTGCGTCTGGTGCGCCTGTCCTCGGCCATGCGGCCCCCTTCGCCCTGTCGTGTTCGCCCCGTCGTGGTCCGCGCACAGTCTAGATGGCTCTTGACAGCCCACAAGATACAAAACATTGTGTCTGTAAACGTGCTGGTTGTATTTAATCGGTTGGACTGTAAGACTGGAGATCGTTGATGAACCTGGGTACCTACCTCACCCGCAGTGCCTGCTACTGGCCCGACGCCACCGCCCTGGTCTGCGGTGAGCGGTCGTGGACGTACACGGAGCTGGACGGCGCGGCCAACCGTCTCGCCTCGGCCCTGACCGCCCGCGGACTGCGCCCCGGCGACGCGGTCGCCTCCCTGGCCTGGAACCGCGGGGAACTGGTCGAGGTCGAATTCGCCCTCTACAAGGCCGGACTGGTGCGTGCGCCGATCAACGCCCGGCTGGGGCGCGCCGAGATCGAGCACATCCTGCGTTACGCGCCGGTGCGCGTCCTCGTGTTCGACGCGGCGCACCGGGAGGACGCGCTGGCCGCCATCGAGGCCTCGGGCACCGGTTGTCTCCCCGTACTCCTGGAGGACGGTCCGGACCCGGCCGCGACACCGGGCGACGCCGCGGTCCTCGGTTACCGGGCGCTGCTCGGCGAGGGGGACGCGACCCCGGTCGCCACCGATGTGGACGAGGACGCTCCGTGCGTCCTGAACTTCACCTCCGGGTCCACCGGGGCGCTCAAGGCGGCCGTCCAGACCTTCGGCAACCGCCTCGCCAACATGCGCAAACTGCTGATGAGCGACGAGTCCCGCCCCCGCCCCGGCACCCGCTACCTCGCCTGCGGCCCGATCACCCACGCCACCGGCATGACCCTGCTGGCCAACGTCTTCGCCGGGGCGGCCACCTATGTACTGCCGACCTGGAGTGCCGAGGCGTTCGTGGACACGGTGGAGAGGGAACGCATCACCGCGACGTTCCTCGTCCCCGCCATGGTCAACATGGTGCTCGCCCACCCGGCCGCGGCCGCGCGGGACCTCTCCAGCCTGACCGGCGTACGCGTGGGCGGCGCGCCCATCTCGCCCCAGCGCCTGCGCGACGCCGTGCGGTTCTTCGGCCCGGTCGTGGCGCAGGGCTACGGCCTGGGCGAGACCACCAGCGTGGTGGCGGGACTGAGCAGCCAGGAGATCGCCCACGCCGTCGCGGACGACCCCGAACTGCTCCAGTCCTGCGGACGGGCGACGTACGACACCGAGGTCCGGATCGTCGACGAGGCCGGCCGGCCGCTGGCGCCCCGCGAGGTCGGTGAACTCATCGTCCGCGGTCCCGACTGTGTACGCGAGTACTGGCAGGAGCCCGAGCTGTCGGCGCAGACCTTCCGTGACGGCTGGGTCCACACCGGCGATCTCGCCTGGATGCGCGAGGACGGCTATCTGTTCCTCGTCGACCGCAAGAAGGACATGATCATCTCCGGCGGGTTCAACATCTACTCCACCGAGGTCGAGGCCGCCCTGTACGAACACCCCGGTGTCCAGGAAGCCTGTGTCATCGGTGTGCCCGACGAGACGTGGGGCGAAGCGGTCAAGGCCGTCATCGTGCCCCGCCCCGGCCATGCGCCGAGCGCCGACGAGATCACCGCGTTCTGTGTCGAGCGGCTCGACCGCTTCAAGAAGCCCAGGACAGTCGACTTCGTCGCGGAACTGCCCCACAACCGCAACGGAAAGCTCGACCGCAAGGCCGTGCGCGAACCGTTCTGGGCCGACGCCGACCGCCGCGTGAACTGACGGCTGCGCGAACCGATACCACCATCCCCTCGACCGGCAAGGACCTCCACAACATGACCTTCTCCCTGCGCCCCACCTACGACGACGACCCCCGGCTCGCCGACCTCGTCGGACGGCTGCGCGACTACCTGGACGGCGAACTGGCCGACTACGAGCGCGAGCGCGGCATCACCCACGAGAGCCGCCTCACCCGCGCCGACCTCGAACCCGTCTGGCGGCGCAGCCGCGAACTGGGCTTCTACGGCATCCATCTGCCCGAGCAGTACGGCGGACAGAACCTCTCCCACACCGCGCTGGCGGCCCTGAAGGAAGAGGTCGGGGCCTGTGGGCGCGTGCTCGGGCACAGTGTGCTCGGCGACATGGGCGGCCCGTTGCGCGCCGGCGACATCCTGCGGCACGCCACCGAGCACCAGCTGAACACGTATCTGCTGCCCCTGGTGCGCGGCGAGCGCGCCTGTTGCTTCTCGCTGACCGAGACCGATGCCGGCTCCGACGTCCGGTCCATGCGCACCACCGCCGTCCGCGACGGCGACGGCTACCGCCTGAGCGGCCACAAGGTCTTCAGCTCCGCGGGCCCGTTCGCCGACTTCGCCATCGTCGTGGCCCGGATGGCGGGGACCGGTGAACAGGAGGGCGAGAAGCCGGCCTTCTCCGCCTTCCTCGTCGACCTGGACAGCCCCGGCTGCAAGGTGCTCGACGGTGCCACTCCCATGTCCGGCGAGCACATCGAGAGCGACATCGTCCTGGACGACTGCCACGTACCCGCCCGGAACCTCCTGGGCGAGGAGGGCAAGGGCATGCGGATCGCGCTCGGCCGTGTCACCACCAACCGGCTCCTGCACTGCCCCACCGTCATCGGTGCCACCCGCCGCGCCCTCGACCTCACCCTGGAACGCACCCGAACCCGCAAGGTCGCGGGCGGTCAGCCCCTGCTGGCCCTCCAGTCGATCCAGCACAAGGTCGCCGACATGGCCACCGAGCTGTACGCGGCCCGCTCCATGACCTACGCCGCGCTCGCCGCCCTCGACCGGGGGAACGACGTACGCGTCGAGGCGTTCATGAGCAAGCTGTTCGTCGCCGAGTCCGCCTTCCGCATCCTCGACCAGGCCGTCCAGATCCACGGCAAGGAAGGTCTCACCCAGGGCAACGAGATCGAGTTCCTGTTCCGCAAGATCCGTATGTTCCGCATCCTGACCGGCACCTCCGAGATCCAGCGCAACGGCATCGCCCACGGCCTCGCCTTCATGGGCTGACCCGGCCCCGCCCCGCCCATTGGCGTCAGCCCTCACACCGCAGGACAGGTGCACCCGATGACAACCCCCGCCCACCCCGGAGCCCCCGCCTGGTCGTCGCTGACCGGCAGGCGCATCCTCGACCTCTCCCGGCTGCTGCCGGGCCCTTACGCCACGTCCATGCTCGCCGACCTCGGAGCCGACGTGATCAAGGTCGAATCCCCGTACACCGGCGACCCGTTGAGGATCGCCCCCGATCTCTTCGACGCGCTCAACCGCAACAAGCGGTCGGTCACCCTCGACCTGCGCGACGAGGACGGCCGGAACACCTTCCTGGACCTGGTGCGTACCGCCGACGCCGTCGTGGAGAGCTTCCGCCCCGGCGTCCTCGACGGGATGGGCCTGGGCTTCGCCGCCCTCCACGAGGCCAACCCGCGCCTGGTGCTGTGCTCGCTCAGTGGCTACGGGCAGAGCGGGCCGTACGCCCGGAAGCCCGGCCACGAGCTCAACTTCCTCGGTCTGTCCGGCTTCTTCACCGTCCCCGGACGGCTCGACGGCGAGATCACCCGCCCCGGCGTCCGGATCGGCGACATGGCCGGAGCCATGCACGCGGCCCTCGCCCTGACCGCCGCCCTCGGCAACGACACCGAGGGCCAGCACATCGATGTGTCCCTCAGTGAATCCATCACCGCCTGGTGCTCCCTCTTCGCGCTGCCGCTGCGCGACATCCCCGACCCTCTCGAAGCGGGCCTGGTACAGGGTGACAACGACACCTTCAGCACGGCCGACGGGCGCCGCCTCTCCCTCGCCACGTTCGAGGACAAGTTCTGGCATCGCTTCCGCACCGAACTCTCCGACGAATTCCCGGAGTTGGACACCGACGCGTACGACCGGCGCGCCGACCGCACCACCGCGAGGCAGACCGTGAGCGACCTGCTGGGCGGAGTGTTCCGGGCCCGCGACCATGCCTGGTGGCAGCAGCGCCTGGACGCCCTCAATGCCCCCTGGGCTCCGGTCCTCACCACTGCCGGCGAACTCCTGGCCGACCCCCACACCACCGCCCGGCAACTGTTCAGTACCCCCGCCGACCCCACCGCCTGCCCGCAGGCCCGCTTCCCGGTGACCTTCGGCGCCGGCCTCGAAACCTTCCGCGCCCCGGCCCCGGCCCTGGGTGAACACACCGAGGAACTGCTCGCCCGACTCACCCCCCGGCCGGCCGGCCCCGTCGAAAATCCCCCGGCCTCCCCGACCCGATGAGGCGATGAGTCACCGGCAGGACGACTCCCGGCGGATCACCGTACGCCGCTGATCCTCCGCAGCATCTCCAGGAACTGTGCCCGCTCGGCCGCCGACAGCGGCGCCAGGAGTTCGTCGTTGGCCTGTTTCCCCGCCGCCGTGCACTCTTCCAGGCGCTGCTCGCCCCCGGCGGTCAGACTCACCGCGTTCTTGCGGCGGTCGGCCGGGTCGGGGGCGCGCACGACGAGGCCCGCGGTCTGGAGGTCATTGAGGACGCCCACCAGGTCCTTCGGGTCGAGTGAGACGGCCCTGCCCAGATCGGCCTGCGCGACCGGACCGAGATCCGCGACCGCCGCGAGGACGACGTGATGCCACATCTTCATGTCGTGCCGCGCGAGCGCGGCCGAGACCAGTCCGCGTCCACGGGCGGCGGCCCGGCCGAGGAGCCAGCTCGGAAGATCACGGATCCGGCTGGGTGCCGACGGGTTCTCCTTCATCCCCGACAGCCTATCGAAAAACGTTGGGATCCCCAACGGTCTTCCGTTATCGTTGGGAACCCCAATGAATCTCATGGATGTCGGGAGGCGGTCGCGCATGCGGCGCATTCGGTACGAGCGCATCGGTGGACCCGAGACGCTGTTCCAGGAAGAGGTGCCCGTACCGGAGCCCGGCGCCGGCGAACTGCTCGTCAGGGCCGAGGCGATCGGCGTCACGCTCCCCGTGGTGCGCAAGGTGCGCGAGGCCGCGCGACCCGTCCCGCTCGGCGGCGAACTGGCCGGCGAAGTGGTCTCCGTCGGCGAAGGGGTCGGCGGATTCGCGACGGGCGACCGGGTCACCGGCCTCTGCTTCGGGCACGGCTACGCCGAGTACGCGCTGCTGCACACCGCGATGGCCTCGCCCGTCCCGGCGTACGCCACCGCCAGGGATGCCGTCGCGCTGGTCCGCAGCGGTGCGGTGGCGCTGGGCGCGCTGGAGGCCGCACGCCCGGAGCGGGGCGAGTCGGTGCTGGTCACCGCGGCGGCGAGCGGGGTCGGCCACCTTGCCCTGCAGTTGGCCCGGCAGAGGGGAGCCTCGCGCGTCGTCGCGGCCGTGGGTGACCCCGCCAAGGCGGACTTCGTACGTTCCCTCGGCGCCGATGACGTGGTGACCTACGGCCAGGAGACCTGGGGCGAGCCGGTCGATGTCGTGCTCGACGCGGTGGGCGGCACACTGCTCACCCCGGCCGTCAAGGCGCTCGCCCCCGGCGGGAGGCTGGTCGCGTACAGCTCGGGCGGCGGCACGATCGAGGCGTACGACCTCCTCTCGGGCGGCAGGTCGGCCATCGGCTTCCAGGTGGCGATCGTGGCCAGGACCCAGCCGCAGCGGTACGCGGCGTGGATCGAGGAGCTGTGGCGGCTCTTCGGCGAGGGCGCCCTGCGACCCGCAATCCACGCGGAGTTCGCCCTCGCGGACGCGGCACGGGCCCACGCGGCGATCGAGACCCGGGCCAACCGGGGAAAGGTCGTCCTGGTGCCCTGAAGCGATTCGGTCTCGGCGCGGGGCCGCGCCTGGGGTCTTTCGTTTGGATCAGTCCGAGCCCGGCGTGATCCAAACGAGAGGCCCTAGGGTGCCCGTATGTCCGCTACGAAGACCTCGTTCGTCTGTCTGCCCTGCCGGGCCTCGTACAAGCAGCCCTACGGCGAGGACCGGCGGCGGATCTGTCCGCGGTGTGCGGGCGCGCTGATCCATGTGGGATCGGCCTTCGCCGCGCCCCGGCGGCGGGACGGCGAGGCATGGCGGACGCTTTCCGTGCTGCTGAACGCGGGCGTGCGTTTCCACAAGAGCTGTTGTGGCGGGCCGGGCTACCGGCCGCGCACGCTGCGCGAGGTCCGTGAGCGGATGACGTACGCCGAGCGAACCGGCAGGCCGTTCTCCGAGGCGCTCGTCCTGCGCGATCTGCCGTGACGTGAGCCGCCCGGGGTCACCGCTCGCGCTCGTGGCCGAGTGTGATCCGGCTGCCCGATCACAGTTTTACCGTTGGCCGAACCCGTAAAGCTTTGCATAAAAGTGCAGTGATGCGTATAGTCATGCCATCGACGAGGAGGATTTCGATGGTGGTACGTGCGGCAGTGGCAGGGGCGAGCGGATACGCCGGTGGGGAGCTGCTGCGTCTCCTGCTGGTTCACCCCCAGGTCGAGATCGGGGCGCTCACGGCCAACTCCAACGCGGGGCAGAAGCTCGGCGCACTGCAACCGCACCTGCGGCCGCTCGCCGATCGGGTGCTTCAGCCGACCACCGCCGAGGTCCTCGCCGGGCACGACGTCGTCTTCCTCGCCCTCCCGCACGGACAGTCGGCCGCCGTCGCCGAGCAGCTCGGTGACGAGGTGCTGGTCGTCGACATGGGGGCCGACTTCCGGCTCAAGGACGCCGCGGACTGGGAGAAGTTCTACGGTTCTCCGCACGCGGGCACCTGGCCCTACGGTCTGCCCGAACTGCCGGGCGGGCGCGCCGCACTGGCGGGGTCCAAGCGTATCGCCGTGCCCGGCTGCTACCCGACCGCCGTCTCGCTCGCGCTCTTCCCGGCGTACGCGGCCCAGCTGGCCGAGCCCGAGGCCGTGATCGTCGCCGCGTCCGGCACCTCCGGGGCGGGCAAGGCGGCCAAGCCGCATCTGCTCGGCTCCGAGGTGATGGGCAACATGACCCCGTACGGCGTCGGCGGCGCCCACCGGCACACCCCCGAGATGATCCAGAACCTCAGCGCGGCGGCCGGCGAACCGGTCACCGTCTCCTTCACGCCGACCCTGGCGCCGATGCCCCGCGGCATCCTCGCCACCTGCAGCGCGAAGGCGAAGCCCGGCGTGAGCGCCGAATCGGTCCGTGAGGTGTACGAGAAGGCGTTCGCGGACGAGCCCTTCGTCGAGCTGCTCCCCGAGGGGCAGTGGCCCGCCACCGCGGCCGTCTACGGCTCCAACGCCGTACAGATCCAGGTCGCCCACGACGAGGCGGCCGGCCGGATCATCGTGATCAGCGCCATCGACAACCTCGCCAAGGGCACCGCCGGCGGCGCCCTGCAGAGCATGAACATCGCCCTCGGACTTCCCGAGGACACAGGTCTTTCCACGATCGGAGTCGCACCGTGAGCGTCACGGCAGCACAGGGGTTCTCCGCGGCGGGCATCGCCGCGGGAATCAAGGAGAGCGGTAACCCGGACCTGGCCCTCGTGGTCAACCACGGTCCGCGTCGTGCCGCCGCGGGCGTCTTCACCTCCAACCGCGTCAAGGCCGCCCCCGTCCTCTGGTCGGAGCAGGTGCTCAAGGGCGGCGAGGTCACCGCCGTCGTCCTCAACTCCGGTGGTGCCAACGCCTGTACGGGCCCCAAGGGCTTCCAGGACACCCACGCCACCGCCGAGAAGGCCGCCGAGGTGCTCACCGGCCACAACGCCGGTGAGATCGCGGTCGCGTCGACCGGGCTGATCGGCACGCTGCTCCCGATGGACAAGCTGCTGCCCGGCATCGAGACGGCCGCCGCCGCCCTCAGCGAGCACGGCGGCGAGAAGGCCGCCATCGCGATCAAGACCACCGACACCGTCCACAAGACCGCCGTCGCGGGCGGCGAGGGCTGGACCGTCGGCGGCATGGCCAAGGGCGCGGGCATGCTCGCCCCGGGCCTCGCCACCATGCTGGTCGTCCTCACCACCGACGCCGACGTGGACGCGGCGGGACTGGACTCCGCGCTGCGCGCCGCCACCCGCACCACCTTCGACCGGGTCGACTCCGACGGCTGCATGTCGACCAACGACACCGTGCTGCTGCTGGCCTCCGGAGCCAGCGGAATCACCCCGGAGGAGGGGGAGTTCGCCGAGGCCGTACGTACCGTCTGCGACGACCTCGCCCGGCAGCTGATCGGTGACGCCGAGGGCGCCTCCAAGGACATCCGGATCGAGGTCGTCAACGCAGCGACCGAGGACGACGCCGTCGAGGTGGGCCGCTCCATCGCCCGCAACAACCTCCTCAAGTGCGCCATCCACGGCGAGGACCCCAACTGGGGCCGGGTGCTCTCCGCGATCGGCACGACGAAGGCCGCCTTCGAGCCCGACCAGCTGAACGTCGCCATCAACGACGTCTGGGTCTGCAAGAACGGCGGCGTCGGCGAGGACCGCGACCTGGTCGACATGCGTTACCGCGAGGTCAGGATCACCGCCGACCTGGCCGCCGGCACCGAGTCCGCCGTCATCTGGGCCAACGACCTCACCGCGGACTACGTCCACGAGAACAGCGCGTACAGCTCATGAGCGCGGCGCGGAAACACACCGCACTCCCGAAGGCGCAGATCCTCATCGAGGCACTGCCCTGGCTGACCCGGCACAACGGCAAGACCGTCGTCATCAAGTTCGGCGGCAACGCCATGATCGACGACGAGCTGAAGGCCGCCTTCGCTCAGGACGTCGTGTTCCTGCGCCAGGCCGGCCTCAAGCCCGTCGTCGTGCACGGCGGCGGCCCGCAGATCAGCGCCCAGCTCGACAAGCAGGGCCTGGTCAGCGAGTTCAAGGCGGGCCTGCGCGTCACCACGCCCGAGGCGATGGACGTCGTACGGATGGTGCTCGCCGGACAGGTCCAGCGCGAGCTCGTCGGCCTGCTCAACCAGCACGGTCCGCTCGCCGTCGGCATGACCGGCGAGGACGCCCACACCATCACCGCCACCCAGCACCGGCCGACCATCGACGGCGAGCTCGTCGACATCGGCCGGGTCGGCGAGATCACCGCCATCGACACCGGGGCCATCCAGGCGCTGCTGGACGACGGCCGGATCCCGGTCATCTCCTCCATCGCCCGCTCCGCCGACGACAACCACGTCTACAACGTCAACGCCGACACCGCGGCCGCGGCACTCGCCGCCGCGCTGAACGCCGAGACGCTGATGGTCCTCACCGATGTCGAGGGCCTCTACGAGGACTGGCCCAACAGCGACGACGTGATCAGCCGGCTCACCGCCACCGAGCTGGAGAAGCTGCTGCCCGAGCTGTCCAGCGGAATGGTGCCGAAGATGCAGGGCTGCCTGCACGCCGTGCGCAACGGCGTCGAGACCGCCCGCGTGATCGACGGCCGGGTCCAGCACTCGATCCTGCTGGAGATCTTCACCGACGAAGGAATCGGCACGATGGTCGTGCCCGACGCGCAGGGGGAGTCATGAGCAACCAGGAACTCGCACAGCGCTGGGGCCACGCGCTGATGGACAACTACGGAACCCCGCCGCTGTCCCTGGTCCGCGGCGAGGGCGCCCGGGTGTGGGACGCCGACGGCACCGAGTACATCGACTTCGTCGGCGGTATCGCGGTGAACGCGCTGGGCCACGCCCACCCCGCCGTCGTCGAGGCCGTCTCCACCCAGATCGCCTCGCTCGGCCACGTCTCCAACCTCTTCATCGCCGAGCCGCCCGTCGCACTCGCCGAACGGCTGCTCCAGCTCTTCGGCCGCACCGGCCGCGTCTACTTCGCCAACTCCGGCGCCGAGGCGAACGAGGCCGCCTTCAAGATCGGCCGGCTGACCGGGCGTACCCACATGGTCGCCACCGACGGCGGCTTCCACGGCCGGACCATGGGCGCGCTCGCGCTGACCGGCCAGCCCAAGAAGCGCGAACCGTTCCTTCCGCTGCCCGGTGACGTCACGCACGTCCCGTACGGCGACGCGGACGCCCTGCGGGCCGCCGTGACCACCGACACCGCACTGGTGATCATCGAGCCGATCCAGGGCGAGAACGGTGTGGTTGTACCGCCCGCCGGATATCTGGAGGCCGCCCGGGAGATCACCCGCGCCACCGGCACCCTGCTGGTGCTCGACGAGGTGCAGACCGGCATCGGCCGCTGCGGCCAGTGGTTCGAGCACCAGGCCCACCAGGGCATCGAGCCCGATGTCGTCACCCTCGCCAAGGGCCTGGGCGGCGGACTTCCGATCGGCGCGACCGTGGCCTTCGGCCCGGCCGCCGAGCTCCTGAAGCCGGGCCAGCACGGCACGACGTTCGGCGGCAACCCGATCGCCTGCGCCGCCGGTCTCGCCGTCCTGGACACCCTGGCCGCCGACGGCGTGCTGGACCGGGTGAAGCGGCTCGGCGAGAGGATCCGGGACGGCGTGGAGGGCCTCGGCCATCCACTGGTCTCCCACGTCCGGGGCTCCGGACTGCTGCTGGGTATCGTGCTCACCGAGCCGCTCGCACCCCAGGTGCAACAGGCGGCTCAGGGAGCCGGTTTCCTGGTGAACGCGCCCGCCCCCGATGTCCTGCGGCTCATGCCGCCGCTGATCATCGGCGACGCGGAAGTGGACGCGTTGCTCCGGGCACTGCCCGGCGCTCTCGACGCGGCACAAGGGGACGGACGATCCGGAGAATGAGGCGACGACGATGACCGAGGCGCAGGAAACCGAGCACGGCGGGCCGTCCGTGCCGCAGACCCGCACCGCACGCCACCGCCGGATCGTGGACATCCTGAACCGGCAGCCGGTGCGCTCGCAGAGCCAGCTGGCCAAGCTCCTGTCCGACGACGGGCTGAGCGTCACCCAGGCGACGCTCTCCCGCGATCTGGACGAGCTGGGCGCGGTGAAGATCCGCAACACCGGCGGCGAGCTGATCTACGCGGTGCCGAGCGAGGGCGGATTCCGTACCCCGCAGGCCCCGCTGGGCGGGTCCGCGAAGGAGGAGCGGATGCGGCGGCTCTCCGCCGAACTGCTCATCTCGGCGGAGGCGTCGGCCAACCTCGTGGTGTTGCGCACCCCGCCGGGCGCGGCCCAGTTCCTCGCCTCGGCCATCGACCAGGCCGAACTGCACGACATCCTCGGCACCATCGCGGGTGACGACACCCTGATGCTGATCAGCCGCGATCCGGCGGGCGGCCAGGCACTCGCCGACCATCTGCTGCGGCTGGCGCAGAACGAGCGCTGAGCGCACGGGGCCGGCCGGACCGCGTCAGTAGCGGGTGATCGCGGTCGGGCCCGACCCGGTCCCGATGGCGATGTGCGGTCGGCGGACCGGGTCCACCCAGTCGAGGATCCGGTCCATCGCGGCCGCCGGTACGGAGACACAACCGGCGGTCGCGCCACGCCCGTCGACGTGGAGGAAGATCCCGGCGCCGCGCCCGCGCACCGGCCGTTCGTAGTTGAACCCGATGACCAGGGCGCGGGCGTACTGCGTCGGATAGTCGATCAGGTGCTCCGCCTCGCCCGCCCGGCAGTCCCCGGGCCGTGGCTCCACCCAGCGGTTGTAGGCCCGCGCCGCGTTGTCCTGGCACCACCACGAGCGGGCGTTGACCCGGCGGTAGGGATGGACGGTGCCGGCCGGTGCGGGCTTGATGCCGAAGGCGTACGGCAGGTCGTACAGACCGGTGGGGGTGGTGTTCGTGCCCTGCTTGCGCGACGCCCCCTCGGCCAGGCCCTTCGCACCGAAGCGGGCGGGGGCGGACCCGGCCTTCACCCAGGTGCCCCGGCGCAGGGCCCACCAGGTGACGGTGCCGGTGGTGGAGCCCCTGGCCGGGGCCTCGGCCGTGATCAGCTGGGTGCCGCCGCCGGTGTCGGCCATCCGGTCCGGGAGCGGCGGGTGGCGGCGGGCCGGGCCGCGACGGAGCCCGCCAGTGCGAGCAGTACCGAGAGGATCACCAGGGATCTGCGCATGCCCGGACGGTAGGCCCTCCGGCCGGGCGCCACCCGCGGATCTGCTCCGTACGGCTCAATACCGCTCCGCCCCTCAGCGTTCCGCCGGTTCCCGTTCCGCCCGTGGCATGGCCGGCAGCGGGAGCGGCAGCCCCGGGAGCCCGTCGATGCTCGTCGCGATGTGCTCCTTCTTCTCGAAGTAGGCGCCGAGCGAGGCGTCGTCCTCGCGGGCGAAGCGCCGGGCGTGCAGCGACCGGTCCTCGTCGTACGACATGAACGGCACCCCGTAGCCGCAGGTGTCCCGGATCAGGTCGGCCCGCACCACGATGACGGCGCGCAGCCCGTGGGAGGCGGGATCCACCCGGGGGAAGTGTCCGAGCAGCTCGACGAACCGGGGGTCGTCCCGGAAGACCGGCTCGCCGCGGCCGTGCACCCGCACGATGTTCGGCGGCCCCTGGAAGGCGCACCACATCAGCGTGATCCGGCCGTTCTCGCGGAGATGGGCGACGGTCTCGGCATTGCTGCCCGCGAAGTCCAGATAGGCCACGGTCAGTTCGTCGAGCACGGCGAACGAACCGCTGACGCCCTTGGGGGAGAGGTTGACCGTGCCCTCGCCGTCCAGGGGCGCCGTCGCGGTGAAGAAGATGTGCTGCTCTTCGATGAAGGTCCTGATCCGTCCGTCGATGCGTTCATATGTTTTCCCCATGGCTGCCATTGTCGTCGCCCGCTCCGGCGCCGACGAGGTGATTTCACCTGGCGGGACGCCGGGGTGCTCGGCGGGCCGGTGGGGGAGTGGCGCATATCTTTGACAAAACATACGGAGGTCTGCATAGTTATACCCATCACTCGGGCGGCGCGACGGCGAAGCGTGACCTCGCCCGACCCCCAGTAGTTACGTCACCGCCTCTCCGGCCCTCCGTGCGGGGAGGCGGTCGCACACCCATCACCCTGTTCTTCCGAGGAGCACGCAGTGAGCAACGGCAACGGCAACAGCGACGTACGCCTCTGGGGCGCCCGCTTCGCCGACGGTCCGGCCGAGGCGCTGGCCAAGCTGTCCGCCTCCGTCCACTTCGACTGGCGGCTCGCGCCGTACGACATCGCCGGTTCCCGCGCCCACGCGCGTGTCCTGAACAAGGCGGGTCTGCTCACCGATGACGAGCTGAGCCGCATGACCGCCGGTCTCGACCGGCTCGAAGCCGATGTCGCCGACGGCTCCTTCACCGGCACCATCGCCGACGAGGACGTCCACACCGCGCTGGAGCGCGGGCTGCTGGAGCGCCTCGGCCCCGACCTCGGCGGCAAGCTGCGGGCCGGCCGGTCCCGCAACGACCAGATCGCCACGCTCTTCCGGATGTACCTGCGCGACCACGCCCGGATCATCGGCGGCCTGATCGCCGACCTCCAGGGTGCGCTGGTCGGCCTCGCCGAGGCCCACCCGGACGTAGCGATGCCCGGCCGTACGCACCTCCAGCACGCCCAGCCGGTGCTCTTCGCCCACCACGTCCTGGCCCATGTGCAGTCCCTGTCCCGGGACGCCGAGCGGCTGCGCCAGTGGGACGAGCGGACCGCCGTCTCGCCTTACGGCTCCGGCGCCCTCGCCGGTTCGTCCCTCGGCCTCGACCCGGAGGCGGTCGCCGCCGACCTCGGCTTCGAGCACGGCTCCGTCGCCAACTCCATCGACGGAACGGCCTCCCGCGACTTCGTCGCCGAGTTCGCCTTCATCACCGCGATGATCGGCGTGAACCTCTCCCGGATCGCGGAGGAGGTCATCATCTGGAACACGAAGGAGTTCTCCTTCGTCACCCTGCACGACGCCTTCTCCACCGGCTCCTCGATCATGCCGCAGAAGAAGAACCCGGACATCGCCGAGCTGGCCCGCGGCAAGTCCGGCCGGCTGATCGGCAACCTGACCGGCCTGATGGCCACACTCAAGGCCCTCCCGCTCGCGTACAACCGCGACCTCCAGGAGGACAAGGAGCCGGTCTTCGACTCCTGCGACCAGCTGGAAGTCCTGCTGCCCGCCTTCACCGGCATGATGGCCACCCTCACCGTCAACCGCGAGCGCATGGAGGAGCTGGCCCCGGCCGGCTTCTCGCTCGCCACCGACATCGCCGAGTGGCTGGTCAAGCAGGGCGTGCCGTTCCGGGTCGCCCACGAGGTCGCCGGTGAGTGCGTCAAGGAGTGCGAGCAGCACGGCATCGAGCTCGACGAGCTGACCGACGAGCAGTTCGCCAAGATCTCCGAGCACCTCACCCCCGAGGTCCGCACGGTCCTCGACGTGGCCGGCGCGCTCGCCTCCCGCAGCGGCCGCGGCGGCACGGCCCCGTCGGCCGTGGCCGTCCAGCTCGCCGAGGTGAAGTCCGACCTCGCCGCCCAGCAGGCATGGGCCACCGCGAAGAACTGACAGCGGACCGGAACGGCACGGAAGGCGGGGAGCGCACGCTCCCCGCCTTCCGGTTTCCATGGGCTGGGTTACGTTGACGTGGAGCGCACCCGTCCGAGGAGGAGTTCCACGATGCCTTTCGCCCGGCTGGCCACAGCGACGACTCCGACCGCCCACATCGGGCTCGGCCTGGCGGCGGTCGGCAGGCCCGGCTACATCAATCTCCACCGCGACCGCGATCTGCCCGACGACCGCAGCGTCGAGGCGATGCGCGCCCGCACCCACGAACTGCTGGACGCCGCCTACGCACAGGGCGTCCGCTACTTCGACGCGGCCCGCTCCTACGGCCGCTCCGAGGAGTTCCTGGCCGACTGGCTGACGGCCCACCCCGAGGCGGACGACGTCGTCATCGGCAGCAAATGGGGCTACATCTACACGGCCGACTGGAGCGTCGAGGCCGAGGCGCACGAGGTCAAGGACCACAGCCTCGCCACGTTCCTGCGCCAGCGGGCCGAGACCGACGCGCTGCTCGGCGACCGCCTCGACCTCTACCAGATCCACTCGGTCACCGCCGACAGCCCGGCCCTCACGGACAAGGAGCTGCATGAACGGCTGGCCGCGCTCGCCGCCGAAGGGGTCAGCGTCGGCCTCTCCACCAGCGGGCCCGCCCAGGCCGACGCGATCCGGGCCGCCCTCACTGTCACCGTGGACGGCGAGCCGCTCTTCCGTACCGTGCAGGCCACCTACAACGCCCTGGAGACCTCGGCCGGGACGGCGCTCGCCGAGGCACATGCCGCCGGACTCACCGTGATCGTCAAGGAGGCCCTGGCCAACGGGCGGCTCGCCGGGACGGACGCCCCCGCCGTGGTCCAGGAGATCGCCGCCGACGCCGGGCTCGGCAGCGACGCGGTCGCCCTGGCCCTGGTGCTGCACCAGCCCTGGGCCGGGGTGGTGCTCTCCGGCGCGGCGACCGTCGGCCAGCTCGCCGGAAACCTGCACGCGGCCGTCGTCGATCTCGACGAGGAGCGGCGCGCCCGGCTCGACGCGCTGGTGGAGGAGCCCGAGGCCTACTGGCGGCACCGCGCCGGACTGCGCTGGAGCTGACCGGGGAGCGGCGCGGGCCGTCCGGTCACATAGACGGGGTTCCGTACGTCAGTGCTGTGACGGAACACGACGGAGGTATGTGGCTGTGGACGGACATGAGTTCCTGGCGGAGCGCTTCGAGGAGAACCGGAGCCGGCTGAAGGCCGTGGCCTACCGGATGCTCGGCTCGACGAGCGAGGCGGAGGACGCCGTTCAGGAGGCCTGGATCCGGCTCGGCCGTTGCGACGACCGGGCGATCGAGAACCTGGGCGGCTGGCTGACGACGGTCGTCGGACGGGTGTGCCTGGACATGCTCCGCTCGCGCCGCTCCCGCCGCGAGGAGCCGCTCGGCACCGGCGCACCCGAGGAAACCGCCCCGGGTCCGGAGCTCGGCGGCCGACCGGAGGCCGACCCCGAGCAGCAGGCGCTGATGGCCGACTCGGTCGGTCTGGCGATGCTCGTCGTGCTCGAAACGCTCGACCCCGCCGAGCGGCTCGCCTTCGTGCTGCACGACATGTTCGCCGTGCCGTTCGACGAGATCGCGGGCGTCGTGGACCGTACCCCGGCGGCGGCCCGGCAGCTCGCCAGCCGGGCGCGGCGCCGGGTGCAGGGCGCGGACCCGGTTCCGGACCCGGATCTCGCCCGCAAGCGCGAGGTCGTCAACGCCTTTCTGGCTGCCGCCCGGGACGGTGAATTCGAGGCCCTCCTGACCGTGCTCGATCCGGACGTGGTGGTGCGGTCCGACACCGGCGCCGGCGGTGCCGGTGCCCCGGGCCTGGTACGGGGTGCGGCGGCCGTGGCCCGTCAGGCGATGATGTTCGCGCCGTTCGCACGGTCGTCCCGGCGGGCCCTGGTCGGCGGGGAACCGGCCGTCATCGCGACGGGCGAGGGCCACCGTTTCTCGGTCATGATCTTCACGGTGGCCCGGGGCAGGATCGTCGAGATGTCCGTGATCCGCGACCCGTCCCACCTCCCCGGCCTTGACCTGGCGGTCCTCGACGACTGACGGGACCGACGAGCCGCTGAGACGTCTATGTCTCATGTGGTCTACAATTGTCTCATGAGTCTCGACCGTGAGCAGGTGCTTCGCAGCGCCGCCGCTCTGCTGACCCGCAAATCGACCGCCACCATGGACGAGGTCGCCAAAGCCGCAGGCATCGGACGCGCCACCCTGCACCGGCACTTCGCCGGACGGGACGCCCTGGTCAGAGCGTTGGAGGACCTGGGCATCCAGGAATTCGAAGCGGCTCTGGACGCCGCCGCCCTCGACGAGGGCGGCGCGCCGGAGGCGCTGCGCCGACTGGTCGCGGCCGTCGAGCCGAGCGCCGGGCTGCTCTCCTTCCTCGTCACCGAGAACCAGCTCTTCGAGGGCGAAGAGGTGAACGAGGGCTGGAGCCGCCTCGACGCCCGGGTCTCCGCCCTGTTCAGACGGGGCCAGGAACGCGGTGAATTCCGCATCGACCTCACCCCGGCCTGGCTGACCGAGGCCTTCTACGGGCTCGTCTCCAGCGGCGCCTGGGCCGTCCAAGACGGCCGGGTCGCGAGCCAGGACTTCCAGTACATGATCGTCGAGTTGCTGCTCGGCGGTGCACGCCGGAGCGTGGAGCAATGAGCCGCATCGAACAGCGCGTGGAATCCCCGGACGAACTGCACCGTCCCGGGCGGTGGATCGCCCTGTCCGTGCTCGTACTCGCGGTGCTGCTCGTGGCGATCGACGCCACCGTCCTCGGCCTGGCGACCCCCTTCCTCACCGAGGACCTCGAACCGACCGGCACTCAGCTCCTGTGGATCGGCGACGTCTACTCCTTCGTCATCGCCGGACTCCTGGTCTCGATGGGCAGCCTCGGCGACCGCATCGGCCGCAAGAAGCTGCTGCTGTGCGGCGCGACGGCGTTCGGCGCGGTCTCCGTGCTCAACGCCTACGCGCACACCCCCGAGATGATGATCCTGGCGAGGGCGCTGCTCGGTGTGGCGGGCGCCACCCTGATGCCGTCCACCCTCGCCCTGATCCGGAACCTCTTCCACGACCCGCGCGAGCGCAGCCTCGCCATCGGGATCTGGGGAGCGATGGCCTCCGCCGGGGCGGCCGTCGGCCCGGTGGTCGGCGGGCTGCTGCTGGAGCACTTCTGGTGGGGCTCGGTCTTCCTGATCAACCTGCCGGTCATGGCGGTCCTCGTGGTCGTCGGCGCGAAGATGATCCCCGAGTCCAGGAACCCGGCCCCCGGCCCCTGGGACCTGGCCAGCGTCGCGCTCTCCTTCATCGGCATGATCGGCGTCGTGTACGCCATCAAGGAACTCGCGGCACACGGCCCGGACTGGGAGAACATCGCCGCGGGCATCGGCGGTGTGCTCGCGCTCTGCTGGTTCGTACGCAGGCAACTCACGCTGCCGGCACCCCTGCTGGACATGCGGCTCTTCCACCACCGGGGCTTCTCCGGCGCAGTCCTCGCCGACCTGCTGACCATCCTCGGCCTGTCCGGACTGGTCTTCTTCCTCTCCCAGTTCCTCCAACTGGTCCAGGGGCGCGGGCCGCTGGAGGCCGGTCTCGCCGAACTGCCCGCGGCGGTCGGCGCGGTCGTCGCCGGTCTGATCGCGGGCCGGGCTGCCCGCCGCTTCTCGGTGCGCTCGGTGGTGACCGGCGGCCTCGGGGCGATCGGCCTGGCGCTCGCCGCGGTCACCCTGATCCACAAGGAGACCGCCTACCCGCTGCTCGGTGCGGTACTGCTGGTCGTCGGAGTGGGCGCGGGCCTCGCCTTCACCGTCACCTCCGACGTGATTCTCTCCAGCGTCCCGAAGGAGCAGGCGGGTTCCGCCGGCGCGGTCTCCGAGACGGCGTACGAACTCGGCGCGGCCCTCGGTATCGCCCTGCTCGGCTCCATCGTCACCGGCGTCTACCAGAAGTTCGACACCCCCCAGGGCGTCCCGCCGGGCCCCGCGGCCGCGGCCCACGAATCGCTGGGCGGCGCCGTCGAGGCGGCCCACGGTCTGCCGGCCCAGCAGGGGCAGGCGCTGGTCTCCGCGGCTCAGGAGTCGTTCGTCGAGGGGCTGGGGTTCGCCGCGGGCGTCGGCGCGGCGGTCCTGCTGGCGACGGCCGTCGCCGCCTGGTTCCTGCTGCGCGGCCAGAAGCTGGAGGACGGCATCGTGCACCAGTAGCCGGCCCGGCCCGGAAGGCCCCGGCAACGACGGCATACGGAAGGGCCCGTACCCACCGATC
>NZ_ML123046.1:324650-344512 GCF_003846175.1 Streptomyces sp. ADI95-17
GATCGGGGGTACGGGCCCTTCCGCGTCGTCCTGGCGCGCCGCTCCGCGTGTCCGCGCCGGCTCAGGCGGCCTTGGCCTTCGTGGCGTACATGTCGACGTACTCCTGACCGGACAGCCGCATCACCTCGGCCATCACCGAGTCGGTGACCGCCCGCAGCACATAGCGGTCGCGGTCCATGCCCTCGTACCGGGAGAACTCCATCGGCTCACCGAAACGGACCGTCACCTTGCCGGGACGCGGCAGGCCGGCCCCGCCGGGCTGCAGCTTGTCCGTGCCGATCATCGCGAACGGCACCACCGGCGCGCCCGTCATCAGCGTCAGCCGGGCGATGCCCGTACGGCCCCGGTACAGACGGCCGTCGGGGGAGCGGGTGCCCTCGGGGTAGATGGCGAACGCCTTGCCCTCCTCCAGCACCCGACGGCCCGTCATCAGCGCCGCGACACCGCCGCGCCCACCGTCCCGGTCCACCGGGATCATGCCGCAGCCGGTGAAGAACCAGGCCATCGCCCGGCCCTTGAGCCCCTTGCCCGTCACGTACTCGTCCTTGCCGATGTAGAACACCGGCCGGTCGCAGCAGATGGGCATGATCATCGAGTCGATGAACGTCAGATGGTTGCCCGCGAGGATCACCGGACCGTCCCCGGGGATGTTCTCCACACCCTCGACCTGGGGCCGGAACATGAGGCGCAAGATCGGTCCGAGCACTGCCTTGATGAGTGCGTGTCGGGACAACGGTTCCTCCGGTGTAGTGGCCGGGCCGGCCGAGATGCGGGATCGTGACGGTCCATGCAGGTGAGGACGATACTCGCGGGTGCGCGCGGATCGCACATCGGGTTCACGGAGCGGATACGTGGCGTTGACGTGAGTTTGCGCCATGCTCGTCCAGGAGCTGCCTCCATGACGGTACTGCTGCCTACGCTCGGGCCTCGCCCGACAGGTGCCAGACATCACACGCGAGGAGCATTCATGACTGAGCGCGCGCAGGCCGGCCCCGGCCGCAGGACCATGCTGGGAGCCGGAGCCGCCGTACTGGGCACCGCCGCCCTCGGACTGGCGGGCGGCCCGGCCGACGCCGCGGGCGGCACCGCCGGGAAGGACTCCGGACGGCACGGCGGCCACGGCTTCCGCCTCGACCTGCCGGTGCCCACCGTCATCGGGCACCGCGGCACCAGCGGCTACCGGCCCGAGCACACCCTCGGCTCCTACCAGCTGGCCCTCGACATGGGCGCGCACATAGTCGAGCAGGACCTGGTGCCGACCCGGGACGGCCATCTCGTATGCCGTCACGAGAACGACATCACCGCCACCACCGATGTCGCCGACCACCCCGAGTTCGCGAGCCGCAGGACCACCAAGAAGGTCGACGGCGTCTCCCTCACCGGCTGGTTCACCGAGGACTTCACCCTCGCCGAGCTGAAGACGCTGCGGGCCAAGGAGCGCATCCCCGGCACCCGCCAGAAGAACACGCTCTACGACGGCCGCTGGGAGATCCCCACCTTCGAAGAGGTGCTCCGCTGGGCCGACCGTGAGGGCCGCAGGCGCCAGAAGCCCGTCTGGCTGTACGTCGAGACCAAGCACCCCACCTACTTCCGCGGCCTCGGACTCGGACTTGAGGAGCCGCTCGCCAAGCTGCTGCGCCGCTACGACCGGCACCGCAAGCAGTCGCCGCTCATCCTCCAGTCCTTCGAGCCCACCAGCATCCAGCGGCTGTCCCGGCTCGTGGCCACCCCGCGCGTCGTCCTGCTCTCCGGCGCGGGCGAGCGCCCCTGGGACTTCGTGACCTCCGGCGACCCGCGCACCGTCGCCGACCTGGTGAAGCCCGAGGGGCTGAAGTGGATGGCCTCCTTCGCCCAGGGCATCGGCCCCACCCTGGACCTGGTCATCCCCAAGGACTCCGCGGGGCGGCTCACCGCGCCGACCACCCTGGTGAAGGACGCGCACGCGCAGGGCCTGGTCCTGCACCCCTACACCATGCGCAACGAGAACACCTTCCTGCCCGCCGACTTCCGGCGCGGCACGGACCCCAACGCCTACGGTGACGCGTTCGGCGCGTTCCGGGCGTACTTCGCGACGGGCATCGACGGAATCTTCTCCGACAACCCGGACACCGCCCTGCTCGCCGCGGCGGACCACAACGCGAAGTGACAACCGCGTCAGCACCCGGCCGGGGAGTGCCCCGGTCGGGTGGTGCTCGCCGGGTACGGCAACCGGCCGCCGCCACGGGCGCGTCGGCCGGGGCATGACCCTTCTCGATCTTGCTCCCGCAGCACCCGCCCCCGCCCCCGTGACCTTCGTACGTGCCCTGTACCCGCTGGTGAGCGCCGAGGCCAGGGCCGAGGCGGCCGCCTCGGTGACGGGGGCGGCGGTCGAACCTGCCGACCTCGAACAGGCCGTCTGGCTGCGGCTGCTGGAGCGGCTCGCGGGTCAGGGGCCACCGGTGGACCCGGCCCGCTGGGTGCGGGACGCGGTACGGGCGGAGGCCCGCCGGGCCCGCCGCACCACCCGGCACGAACGCCCCTACCGCGACGAGACCGCCGCGGACCCGGCCGGCTGCCCCGAGCGGCTCGCCCTCGGCGCCGACGAACGGCGGGCGCTGCGCGCGGCGGTGGACCGGCTGCCCGGCAGGTGCGCCCGGCTGATGGCGGCGATGCTCGCCCCCGGCGATCCCACCTACCGGGAAATCGCAGGGAAGTTGGGTATGTCACAGGGGAGTTTGGGCCCGATCCGTTCCCGTTGCCTTGGATGTCTGCGCAGAATGCTCGCGGCGGAGGTTGCTGCTCCTGAACTGCGGGGAAAGGAGCGTTAGACAACCGGTGGATCAGGTGGGCGGAGGCATGCGCGGATGGGCATGAGCGTGATCATCTCGGCGGCGACGGCACAGGACGCCGAACAGATCTTGAAACTCCAGTACCTCTGCTTCCAGAGCGAGGCGGAGCTGTACGGGAACTACCGGATCGACCCGCTCGTCCAGACCCTCGACTCGTTGCACGCCGAGATCGCCACGAACCTGGTGTTCGTGGCGCGGCTGGGTGACGAGGTCGTCGGCTCGGTCCGGGGGGCCGTCGGTGAGGACGGCGCGGGGGAGATCGGCAGGCTCTGCGTCCACCCCCGGCTCCAGGGGCACGGTCTCGGTGCCCGGCTGCTGCGGGCGGCGGAGGCGGGACTCACCGACGAGCGGTCGGCCACCTTGTTCCGGCTGCACACCGGCCATCGCAGCGAGAGCAATCTGCGGCTCTACCGACGGGCGGGTTACGCCCCCGTGGGCAACGAGACCGGCCGGGACGGCGTCCTGATGATCCTGCTGGAGAAGGACGCCACGAAACCGGCGTACGTCGCCAGCGCGTAGGAGCCGCACGGCCGGCGCGCAGGAGCTACGCGGTCCTGGCCCGGCGCAGCCACATCATCCCGGTGACCGGCAGGATCACCGGGATGAACAGGTATCCCATGCCGAAGTCGGACCAGACGGTGGCGTCGGCGAACGCCGAGGGCTCCGCCATCGTCCAGGTCCCGACGACCAGCACGCCCAGCAGCTCCGCGGCGCAGCACACCAGCGCGGACCTGCGCGCCTTCTCGCCCCCGCGCACCAGCGAGTACGTGATGAACCCGTACACCAGCGCGGCGACGGCCGACAGCACATAGGCGAGCGGTGCCTTGCCGAAGTCCAGGATCATCTGGACGATCGAGCGGGAGGCGGCCGCGACGGTGAACACCCCGTAGAACCAGACCAGGACCCGGCCGGGGCCGGTGCCGAGGTCGAAGGGCTGCTTCTCGCCGGTGGCCGCCGCGGGGGTGCGATCGGTGTCGGTCACGGTCAGTTTCCCCAGATGTCGTAGAGCCGCACTTCGAGGACGGCCAGCACGACCGCCCCCGCCGCCACCGTCACCGAACCCCACCGGGTCCGCTCGGTCAGCGACAGGAAACCCGCCGCGGGCACCGCGAGGAAGGCCCCGATCAGGTACGCGATGAAGATCGTCATGCCCTGCTCGGGCCGTTCGCCCCGGGACAGCTGCACGATGCCCACCACCAGCTGGGCCAGCGCCAGCAGCGAGACCACGGCCATCCCGATGAAGTGCCAGTCCTTGGTCGGCTGGTCCCGGTACGCGGCGAATCCGCACCAGGCGGCGAGGGCGAGCGCGGTCACGGCGACCGCGACCGTCAGGGCGACAAGCATGGAGTGAGGGTATTACGGACCAAACGGCCCCCTGCGTGCGCCCCCTGCCGCCGCCCCCGGCGGGTCACGGACCGGGGCGGCGACCGGGGCGAGGTCCGTGGCCTTTGCCACAGCCCAGCACTGTTCCGGGCCGGTCGCGGACGCCGTCGCCGATGACCTCTCCACGCACTTTCCGTCGTATCGACGCAGGTCACAGACGGATGGCCGGGAATCGCGGAAACCGGCCGGGCCGTCTCACGACACCATCCACGACTGTCCGCTATTCGGACAGCGAGGCCGGGGGGAACGTTACGTCTGTTTTACTTGGCCCATGACCACGACGAGCAACCGCATCCTTGCGACCGAGGCGATCACGACGCCCGGTGCTCGTTGTATGTGTCGAATGCGCACCTTCTGAGGGCCCCAGCCCGCTCCTCGCGCCCCGAAGCGAGACCGAGCCCGAGCCGTCCGCATCCAGCGGAACGAGCCTGCCCCAGCACCGCTGCCCGGCGACCCGCCGCCCCGAGCCGTGCCGAGACCCCAGCTTGGAACGTCCGATCGAAACGTCCAAACAGTCTCATCAGACGAATGCCCCGTGCCCGGCGGACACCGCGCCGCGCACTCGACAGTGACGGAAACCCTGTGATCACCACTTCGGGCCTCACGAAGGTCTACCAGTCGCGCGGCCGTGAGGTCACCGCCCTGGACGGCGTCGACCTGCACGTCCGCGAGGGCGAGGTGTACGGCGTCATCGGACAGAGCGGCGCCGGCAAGTCCTCCCTGATCCGCTGCATCAACCTCCTGGAGCGCCCCACCTCCGGCACCGTGACCGTGGCAGGGCAGGACCTCACCGCACTCGCCGGACGCGGCCACCGGGCCGGCAAGGAACTGCGCGAGGCGCGCAGCCGCATCGGCATGGTCTTCCAGCACTTCAACCTGCTGGCCTCCCGCACCGTCCAGGCCAACATCGAACTCCCGCTGGAGATCCTCGGCGTCCCGGGCCGGGACCGCTCCCGCAAGGTTCTCGAACTCCTCGACCTGGTCGGCCTCGCCGACAAGGCCAAGGCCTACCCGGGCCAGCTCTCCGGAGGCCAGAAGCAGCGCGTCGGCATCGCCCGCGCCCTCGCCGGGGACCCCAAGGTGCTGCTCTCCGACGAGGCCACCTCGGCCCTCGACCCCGAGACCACCCGCTCCATCCTCCAGCTGCTGCGCGACCTCAACCAGCAGCTCGGCCTGACCGTCCTGCTCATCACGCACGAGATGGACGTCGTCAAGACGATCTGCGACTCCGCCGCACTGATGCAGAAGGGCCGCATCGTCGAGTCCGGCACCGTCGGCGAACTGCTCGCCACCCCCGGCTCCGAACTGGCCCACGAGCTGTTCCCCGTCGGCGGCGCGGCCTCGGGCCCCGACAGCACGGTCGTCGATGTCACCTTCCACGGCGACGCGGCCGGCCGGCCGGTGATCTCCCAGCTCTCCCGCACGTACAACATCGACATCTCGATCCTGGGCGCCGCGATGGACACCGTCGGCGGCAAGCAGATCGGCCGCATGCGCATCGAACTGCCCGGCCGCTTCGAGGAGAACGTCGTCCCGATCGGCTTCCTGCGCGAGCAGGGCCTCCAGGCGGAGGTCGTGGAGAACGACGTCACCGCCATCCCCGTACAGACCCCCGCCCCGCTCACCAAGGAGGTGGCGAAGTGACCTGGTCCGAAATGCAGCCGCTGCTCACCCAGGGGACCATCGACACCCTCTACATGGTGCTCTGGTCCACGGTCGTCACCGTGCTCGTGGGGCTGCCGCTCGGCATCCTGCTGGTCCTCACCGACAAGGGCGGACTGCTGCGGAACGCCCCGGTGAACAAGGTCATCGGCGTGATCGTGAACATCGGCCGCTCGCTGCCGTTCATCATCCTGCTGATCGCCCTGATCCCCTTCACCACCTGGGTCGTCGGCACCTTCATCGGCCCGTCCGCGATGATCGTGCCGCTCTCCGTCGGCGCCATCCCCTTCTTCGCCCGGCTCGTCGAGACCGCCGTCCGCGAGGTCGACCACGGTCTCGTCGAGGCCGTCCAGTCGATGGGCGGATCCATCCCGACGATCGTCCGCAAGGTGCTCCTGCCGCAGTCGCTGCCCTCGCTCGTCTCCGGCGTCACCACCACCGTCATCGTGCTCATCGGCTACTCCGCGATGGCCGGCGCGGTCGGCGGCGAGGGGCTCGGCTCCAAGGCCGTCACCTACGGATTCCAGCGCTTCGACAACCGGTTCATGCTCATCACCGTCGCGCTGCTGATCGTCATCGTGACCGTGATCCAGCTGATCGGCGACGGCGCCGTACGCCTGCTGGCCCGCCGCGGCCGCACCACCACCTGAGACTTCCACTCCGCTCACAAGCCCGAACTCCTTGTCCGGGCGCACCACCATCACCACCGGAAAGAGGCACTTTTCGTGCGTAAGAACATCAAGATCACCGCGGCTGCCGCCGCCACCGCCGCCCTCGCCTTCGGCCTCACCGCCTGCGGCACCTCGTCCGACCCGGGCGCCAAGAGCGAGACCGGCGCCAAGGCCGACACCTCCAAGGCGCTCGTCGTCGCCGCGTCCCCGACGCCGCACGCCGACATCCTGGGCTTCGTCCAGAAGAACCTGGCGCAGAAGGCCGGCCTCAAGCTGGAGGTCAAGGAGTTCACGGACTACGTCCTGCCGAACACCGCCACCGAGACCGGCCAGGTCGACGCCAACTTCTTCCAGCACCAGCCCTACCTGGACGACTTCAACAAGAAGAAGAACACCCACCTGGTCTCCGTGGGCACCGTCCACCTGGAGCCGCTCGGCCTCTACTCCAAGAAGGTCAAGGACCTCAAGGACATCAAGGCCGGCCAGACCGTCGCCGTCCCCAACGACACCACCAACGAGGGCCGCGCCCTCCAGCTGCTCGCCGAGAACGGCCTCATCACCCTCAAGGACGGCGTCGGCACCAGCGCCAAGCTGAGCGACATCACCGACAAGAAGGGCCTGGAGTTCAAGGAGCTGGAGGCCGCCACCGTGCCCCGCGCCCTGGACGACGTCGACGCCGCCGTCATCAACGGCAACTACGCGATCGAGGCCGACCTCAAGCCCGCCAAGGACTCCCTGGTGCTGGAGAAGGCCGACGGAAACCCCTACGCCAACATCATCGCCGTGAAGAAGGGCAACGAGAAGGACCCCCGCGTCCAGAAGCTCGTGAAGCTCCTGCATTCCGACGAGGTCAAGAAGTTCATCGAGGACACCTACCAGGGCTCCATCGTCCCGGCCTTCGGCACCGCCGCCAAGTCCTGACACCCGCACGGCATTTGTCCGACGAGCCCCGCGCACCCCACCGAGGTGCGCGGGGCTCTGCCGTGCGGACCCGCCCATGCGCACCACCGCCCCGATGCTGCATGCTGTGCCTTTAACGGTCTTCGGCATGGAGCTGCGCATGACTTCCACCTTTCCGGACATCTCCATCAGCACGGATCGGTTGGTGCTGCGCCCCTTCGACATGGCGGACGTCCCCGCGTACATCGAGATGATGAACGACGAACTCGTCGTCGCCTGGACCGAGGCCCCCTACCCCTACACCCAGGTCGACGCCGAACGCTGGGTCCGCAGGATCGCCCCCGCCCAGCGCACCGGCGGCGACGGCATCGTCCTCGCCGTCACCGAATTCCTCACCCAGCGCCTGGTCGGCTCGGTCCGGCTCCGCAACACCGACTGGCGCACCCGTGCCACCGAGGCCGCCTACATCACCGCCCCCTGGGCCCGCGGCGAGGGATACGCCACCGAGTCCGTGCTCGCACTGGCCCAGTGGCTCTTCCGCGACCAGGGCTTCGAACGCATCGAGCTGCGCACCGCCGCCGACAACACCGCCTCGCAACAGGTCGCCCAGAAGCTCGGCTGCATCAGCGAGGGAGTCCTGCGCAACGCCCGGATAGCGCGGACCCGGACCGAGAACGGCACAGACGGCGGCTGGACCGACATCAGGACCGACCTGATCGTCTGGGGCCTGCTCCCCGAAGACCTCGAAGGCGTCGCCGAGCAGCTCGCCGACGCCGGCGGCTACGGCGCCTACAACGACTGGAACTGACCCCGCGAAGGGGCCCCGACACCGCGTCGGCACGGACCGGGTACTCTCACCCTGCCCGACCCACACCACCATCCCCACCTGCGACGACTCCAGGAGACTGACGACAGATGGCCGATCGGGTCACCGTGATCGGCTGGGACGGCTCGCCACTGACCGCAGCGGCCACCGCCGCCCTCTCGGCCGCCACGCTCGTCGCCGGAGCCGCCCACCACCTCGCACTTCCCGAAGTCCCGGCGAACGCCGAACGCATCCGCCTGGGCTCCATCGACCTGGCCGCCCGCCGGATCGCCGGCCACCGGGGCAGCGCCGTGGTCCTCGCCGACGGGGATCCCGGCTTCTTCGGAGTCGTACGCAACCTCCGCGCACCCGAACACGGCCTGGAGGTCGAGGTGGTCCCGGCCGTGTCCTCGGTCGCCGCCGCCTTCGCCCGCGCGGGCATGCCGTGGGAGGACGCCCGGACGGTCGTCGCCCACCCCCGCACCCTGCGCCGCGCCGTGAACGTCTGCCGCGCCCACCACAAGGTCGCCGTCCTCACCTCGCCCGGCGCCGGACCCGCCGAACTCGCCCTGCTCCTCGAAGGCGTCCACCGCACCTTCGTCATCTGCGAGGAGCTCGGCACCAGCCGCGAACAGGTCACCGTCGTCACCTCCGAGAAGGCCGCCGACCACGTCTGGCGCGACCCCAACGTGGTCATCGTCATCGGCGGCGGACCCGAACCGCGGGCCGCCGGCGCCTGGATCGCGGGCGGCCTCCCCACCCACCCCCACGACGTACGCGGCTGGGCACTGCCCACCGAGGCGTACGCGGGCGCGGACACCGGGGCCGCGACGGAGAGCGGCGAGGGCGAGTCCCCGGGGCTGCGCGCCGCCCAGCTGGCCCGCCTCGGCCCCCGGACCGGCGACCTCCTGTGGGACATCGGCTCCGGCAGCGGTGCCCTGGCCGTGGAGGCGGCCCGCTTCGGCGCGGCGGTCCTGGCGGTCGACAGCGACCCGGCCGCCTGCGCCCGGACCGCAGCGGCGGCACGGGCGTTCGGCGTGCAGCTCCAGGTCGTCGAGGGCCGGGCCCCCCATGTGCTGGAACGGCTGCCGGAACCCGATGTCGTACGGATCGGGGGCGGCGGGGTGCCCGTCGTCACCGCCGTCACCGAACGGCGGCCGGAGCGCATCGTGACCCATGCCTCGACCCGGGACGAGGCCGAGGCGCTCGGCGCAGCCCTGAGCGGAAACGGATACACGGTCCGCTGCTCGCTCCTCCAGTCCGTCGAACTCGACACGGCAGCCTGGTCGGAGCGCGAACGCTCGGTCGTGTTTCTCCTGTCGGCGCTGCGTTCCGACCTCGCCCCGTGACCCGGTCGGCGTACAGCGGGAGGTAGGCTGGCCGATCGTTGTACCGCGCCCGGACGTTCGTCGCTTCGTTCGTCAATGTCCGGAAAAGAGGACCGTTTTGGCCCCCGTTGTGGTACGGCAGAACCGGGGGACGCGCGACGTGGCGCAGTCCACAGCGGGCCGTGGCGAAATGAGCTGCCGCGGCGGCGAACGACCGCGAGAATGCAGTATGTCCGCGACCGATTCGTGCCGCGCGGCGAGCCCGCTCGTTCTTGTTGACGAGCGCCGGCGTGCCGTGTTCGGGCGTCCCGGGCGAAGGGCCGAAGGAGCACTGACGATGGGCGAGGGGTACGCATGAGTGACACCGGCCAGATCCCGGTCGAGGGACTGCCGGAGAACGCAGGCACGGTGGAGCAGCCGGGCGTCGCCGCCCCGGACGCCTACACCTACCTCGCTCCCTCCGAGCATGTCTCCGAGGACGACGACCTCCTCCTGATGCCGAGCCCGCAAGGAGCCTGGAGCGACCCGCAGGCCGTACCGGCCCCGGGCCAGTACCCCGAGGGCGTCGCCGCCCAGGCCCCGCCGCCCGGACAGGGTGCCCATCAGGCCCAGCCCGTGGCACAGCCCTATGCCCAGCCGGCCGGCGAGACCCCCGCGCAGCCCCAGGGCCCCGTCCAGGTCCAGGTGCAGGAGCCCGTCCAGGCCCGGGCCGCGGAGGCGTACGCCGCTCAGCAGGCGGTGGCGGAGCAGCTGCCCGGGACCGGCCAGGGAACCCACGAGTCCGGTGGCCGCGACTCCGGTTCGGTCGACCTGACGGGCGTACGCATCCCGGCCCCCGCTCCGGCCGCCCAGACTCAGCCCCAGCCCCAGCCCCAGTCTCAGCCCCAGACCCCGGCGCGCCGGCCGCTGCACCGCGGCCCGGTCGTGCCCGACGGCACGCCGTCCTACGGCGGTGCGCCGACCGGCGGAGTCGTGCGTTCGCTCGCCGACCGCGGACCCGCGGGCGCGCCCCAGGCGCAGGCCCGCACCCAGGCTCCCGCGCGCCACGCCGGGCCGCCGACCACCGGCCCGGAGTACTTCGAGCTGCCGGCTGACGACGCGTCGGCGCTGCCGGGCCCGCAGCTCGGCGAGATCCTGCCGCAGGGCGGTAGCCCGTGGGGGGCCCAGGCCCCGCAGCCGGAGGCCGCCCCCGTGGCAGCAGAATCGGTCGTTCCGGAGCAGGCCGCCCCGGAGCAGGCCGTTTCGGAACCGATCGTTTCGGAGCCCGTCGCCCCGGAGCCGGTCGCCGAGTCGGCGCCGATGCCGGTGCCCGAGGCACAGCCGGTCCAGCCCGCTCCGGTCGCGGCACCGGAGGCCGTGGCCGCTCCCGCGCCCGCCGCCGAACCGGTGCCGGCCGAGGCCGGGACGCCCGCAGAGATCCCGGCCGAGATCCCCGCCGAGGCGATCGCGCCGCAGGACGACGCGGAAGCCGTCCCCATGGGTCAGTTCGTACCCGTGGAGGGTTCGGTGCCGACGACTCCGCACCTGGCCCCGACCCCCGTGGGCGAGGAGAACGTCGCGGCGGAGCCCGTGGCCGAGCCCGTGCCCGAAGCCGAGGTCGCGGCAGAGCCCGAGCCCGAGCCCGAGCGCGTGCCGATCGCCATGGGACCTGTGGCGTCGGTGGAGCCCGTCGCGGCCGAGGCCGTCGTCGAGCCTTCCGAGCCGGTCGAGCCCGCCGCGATCGCCGAGGTCGCCGTGGCCCCCGAGGCCGAGGCTCCGGCGGTGTCCGAGCCGGAGCCCGAACAGGGCCCCGAGGTCATCGAGACCCCGGACATCACGCCCCTCGCGGAGGCGGGGGAGGCCGTGGAGGCCGTTCCCGCCGCGGCGCCCGGCCCGGTGGACGCCGCACAGCCCGAGGCGCGGCCCGAAGCCCTGCCCGCCGAGGCCCTGCCCACCGAAGTCCAGGCCCAGGAGCCCGCCGAGGCGGCACCGGCCCCTGAGCCGGAAGCCGCTGAAGCCGAGGCCCAGGAGGCGCCGGACGCGTCCGACGCCCCCGAGGCGTCCGAGCCCGAAGAGGCCGCGGCTCCCGCCGGCCCGCCGGCCCCCGGCTACGACGACGCCGAGCGCGAGGCGGTGCTTCGCGTCATGCGCGAACGCCGTGACATCCGTAACGGCTTCCGCAGCGACCCCATCCCGCACGAAGTTCTGCTCCGCGTCCTGGAAGCCGCGCACACGGCGCCCAGCGTCGGCCACTCGCAGCCCTGGGACTTCGTCGTCATCCGGTCGGCGGAGACCCGCCGCTCCATGCACGAACTGGCACAGCGTCAGCGCGATGCCTACGCCAAGTCGCTGCCCAAGGGCCGGGCCAAGCAGTTCAAGGAACTGAAGATCGAGGCCATCCTCGACACCCCGGTGAACATCGTCGTCACCGCGGACCCCACCCGCGGCGGCCGCCACACCCTCGGCCGGCACACCCAGCCGCAGATGGCCCCGTACTCCTCCGCGCTCGCTGTCGAGAACCTGTGGCTCGCCGCCCGCGCCGAAGGCCTCGGCGTCGGCTGGGTCAGCTTCTTCGACGAGCGCGAGATGGTCCGGGCCCTCGGCCTGCCGGAGCACCTCGAAGTCGTGGCGTACCTGTGCGTCGGTTACGTCGACGAGTTCCCCGAGGAGCCCGAGCTGATGCAGGCGGGCTGGTCCAAGCGCCGCCCGCTGTCCTGGGTCGTCCACGAGGAGACCTACGGCCGCCGCGCCCTGCCCGGCGAGGAGCCGCACGACCTGCTGCAGGAGACCATCTCCAACATCCGCCCGCTGGACGCCAAGGCGCTCGGCGAGGCGTGGGAACGCCAGAAGCGGATGACCAAGCCCGCCGGCGCGCTCGGCATGCTGGAGATCATCTCGGCACAGCTGTCCGGGCTCTCCCGGATGTGCCCGCCGCCGATCCCGGAGCCCGCGGCCGTCGCGATCTTCGCGGGCGACCACGGGGTGCACGCCCAGGGCGTCACGGCCTGGCCGCAGGAGGTCACCGGCCAGATGGTCGCCAACTTCCTCGGCGGCGGCGCGGTCTGCAACGCGTTCGCTGCCCAGGTCGGCGCCGAGGTGTGCGTGGTCGACGTCGGCGTGGCCATGGAGCTGCCCGCCACGCCCGGCCTGCTGCCCCGCAAGGTGCGCGCCGGAACGGCCGACTTCACCACCGGCCCCGCGCTCACCCGCGAGGAGGTGCTCGCCGCGATCGAGGTCGGCATCGAGACCGCCCGCGATCTGGTCGCGGCAGGCAACAAGGGCCTGCTCACCGGCGAGATGGGCATCGCCAACACCACGGCGTCGGCCGCGTTGATCTGCGTGTACACGGGCATGGACCCGGCCGAGGTGACCGGCCGCGGCACCGGCATCAACGACGAGATGCACGCCCGCAAGGTCGACGTCGTACGCCGTGCCCTCGAACTGCACCAGCCCGACCCGGCCGACCCGATCGGCGTGCTCGCCGCGGTCGGTGGCCTGGAGCACGCCGCGATGGCGGGCTTCCTGCTGGGCGGCGCCTCGCTCCGTACGCCCGTCATCCTGGACGGCGTCAGCGCGGGCGCCGCGGCCCTGGTCGCGCGGGCGATCGCCCCCGAGGCCCTCGCCGCCTGCATCGCGGGCCACCGCAGCGCCGAGCCCGGCCACGTCGCCGCCCTCAACAAGCTGGGCCTGCGCCCGCTGGTCGACCTCGACCTCCGCCTCGGCGAAGGCACCGGGGCGCTGCTGGCGCTGCCGATCGTGCAGAGCGCGGCGCGGGCGATGCACGAAGTGGCGACGTTCGACTCGGCGGGCGTCACCGAGAAGTAGTACCCGGCCACGGCCGACCCGGCCCGGCGCCATGAGCGCCGGGCCGCGTACGTGGTTTCCGGCAGGGGCCACCGTTTGAGGTGAGGCAGCCCCCGCCCGCGCCCCGACGCACCCCGTATCGTGGTCCCACGCCCACAGAACCGCACGTCACAGCCGCTCCACCGTCGCAGCGGCCCGCACCCCGCACCGCACGAGGAGTCCGCACCGCCATGGCCGAGCACGCCGATCACCCCGCGTACCCCGTCGGACTGCGCCTGAGCGGGCGCCGCGTCGTCGTCGTCGGCGGCGGCCAGGTCGCGCAGCGTCGCCTGCCCACGCTCATCGCGGCCGGCGCCGACATCACCCTCGTGTCGCCGTCCGCGACCCCGGCCGTCGAGGCGATGGCCGACGCCGGTGAGATCCGCTGGGAGCGCCGCCGGTACCAGGACGGAGACCTGGCCGACACCTGGTACGCGCTCATCGCCTCCGACGACGACGCCGCGAACGACGCCGCGTCCGCCGAGGCCGAGCGCACCCGCACCTGGTGCGTGCGCAGCGACAACGCCGATGTGGCGACCGCCTGGACCCCGGCGACCGGCCGCAGCGAGGGCGTGACCGTCGCCGTCCTGTCCACCGACGCCCAGGGCCGCGACCCGCGCCACTCCGCCGCCGTCCGCGACGCCATCGTCGAGGGACTGCGCGACGGCACGCTGGCCGCCCCGCACCACCGCACCCGGCCCGCCCCCGGGGTCTCCCTGGTCGGCGGCGGCCCCGGCGACCCCGACCTGATCACCGTGCGCGGCCGCCGCCTCCTCGCCGAGGCCGACGTCGTCATCGCCGACCGGCTCGGCCCGCGCGACCTGCTCGACGAACTGCCGCCGCACGTCCAGGTGATCGACGCCTCGAAGATCCCGTACGGCCGCTTCATGGCACAGGAGGCGATCAACCAGGCGCTCATCGAGCACGCCAGGGCCGGCAAGGCCGTCGTACGGCTCAAGGGCGGCGACCCGTTCGTCTTCGGCCGGGGCATGGAAGAGGCGCAGGCGCTCGCCGCCGAGGGCATCCCGTGCACAGTCGTCCCCGGCATCTCCAGCTCGATCTCCGTGCCCGGCGCGGCCGGAATCCCCGTCACCCACCGCGGGGTCGCCCATGAGTTCACCGTCGTCAGCGGCCATGTCGCCCCCGACGACGAGCGCTCGCTGGTCGACTGGGAGGCGATCGCCCGGCTGCGCGGCACCCTGGTGCTGCTGATGGCCGTCGACAAGATCGGCGCCATCGCCAAGGCCCTCGTCGCCCACGGCAAGTCCCCGGACACCCCGGTCGCCCTGGTCCAGGAGGGCACCACGGCTGCCCAGCGCCGCGTCGACGCGACGCTCGCGACCGTCGCCGAACGGGCCGCCGCCGAGGACGTACGTCCCCCCGCGGTCATCGTCATCGGCGACGTCGTCGCGGTCGGCACCGGCGCCGCACCCCGCCCCGCCGAGTAGCCGGCCCGGACACCGCCCGCACCCTCACCGAGTAACCAGCGGTAACGGATCTTCCTCCGAGCCGTTGGCACCACACACCGGACAAGGCAGTATCAAACCCGTGGCTGATCTCATGACCGTCGACGACCCCGACGACCCCCGACTGCGTGACTACACCGGACTGACCGACGTCGAACTCCGGCGCAGGCGAGAGCCCGCGGAGGGCCTCTTCATCGCCGAGGGCGAGAAGGTCATCAGGCGCGCCAGGCACGCCGGGTACGAGATGCGCTCGATGCTGCTCTCGGCGAAGTGGGTCGACCTCATGCGGGACGTCATCGACGAGGTTCCGGCCCCGGTGTACGCGGTCAGCCCCGAACTCGCCGAGCGGGTCACCGGCTACCACGTGCACCGTGGCGCACTCGCCTCGATGCAGCGCAAGCCGCTGCCGGCGGCCGGCGAACTGCTGACGACGGCCCGCCGGGTCGTCGTCATGGAAGCCGTCAACGACCACACCAACATCGGGGCGATCTTCCGCAGCGCCGCCGCCCTCGGCATGGACGCCGTGCTGCTCTCCCCGGACTGCGCCGACCCGCTCTACCGGCGCTCCGTCAAGGTCTCGATGGGCGCGGTCTTCTCCGTCCCCTATGCCCGTCTCGGCACCTGGCCCAAGGACCTGGAGACCGTACGGGAAGCGGGCTTCAGGCTCCTCGCGCTGACCCCGGACGAAAAGGCCGGCAGCATCGACGAGGCGGCACCGCACCGGATGGACAGGGTGGCGCTGATGCTGGGCGCCGAGGGCGACGGGCTGTCCACCCGGGCCCTGGTCGCCGCCGACGAATGGGTACGCATTCCGATGGCGCACGGCGTGGACTCGCTCAACGTGGGAGCGGCCGCCGCCGTCGCCTTCTACGCGGTGGCATCAGGCCGCCCGCAGAACTGACCGGGTAACTGCGGGGCGGTCACCCGCACACCCGACCGGCTATGGCGTGTCCAGCCGCCGGTCCTGGGGCGGCGTCTCGATCCGGGCGTGGCTCCGGTCCTGCTTCGGGCCCGGATCGGTCCCCAGCCCCCGGGACGGACCCTGGCAGCCCTGGGCCGCCGCGATACCGAGCGCCACCAGCAGCGTCACCACGACGAAGACGACGAGCCGCTGCCGCAGCAGCCGCGGATTGGCGGGACGCAGCCCCGCCGAAGTCGTACGGGCCCCGGGCCGCGTTCCCGGCCTGCCGTTCGCCCCGTTCGTACCCTGCGGGCGCCGCCCGGACCGGGTGGTGTTGCGCGGCGGCTGATGCTGCTGGGGGCGCGAACCACCGGTCCGGGGCGACCCGGACCGCGACGACGAGGACGGCCTGCTGCCCTGCGGTTGCTTCTGCTGACGGGGCGCGGGAGGAGCCGCCCGCCGGGTCTGCTGCTGCTCGGTGTACGGGCCGTCGAGACGGCCGGTCGGCCGGTCCAGCTCCTGCGCCGAACGCTGCACGGGCGGCCGGCTCTCGTGCAGCCCCTGCGCCTCCCGCGCCGCGATCTCCTTGAGCCGCATGGAGAGTTGGAGCGTGCTCGGCCGCTCCTCCGGGTCCTTCGCCAGACAGGCGCTCACCAGCGGCGCGAGGGCATCGTGCACATCGCGCAGCTGGGCCTCCTCGTGCACCACGCGATACAGCATCACCTCGGAACTGCCGTGCCCGAAGGGCGAGTCGGCCATGGCCGCGTAGGCGAGCGTGGCCCCGAGCGAGAACACATCGGTCGCGGGCGTCACGGCCGCACCGCGCACCTGCTCGGGCGCCAGGAACCCCGGCGATCCCACCGCCGTACCGACATGGGTGAGAGTGGAGGCCCCGGTCGCCCAGGCGATCCCGAAGTCGATGATCCGGGGGCCCTTGGGGGAGAGGAGGATGTTCGACGGCTTCAGGTCGCGGTGGACGACCCCGGCCTCGTGCACCGCCACCAGGCCCTCGGAGAGCGCGGCCCCGATCGAGGCCACCTCGGCCGCCGACAGCGGCCCCTCCTCGGCGACCTTGTCGTGCAGCGAGGGGCCCGGTACGTACTGCGTGGCGAACCACGGACGGTCCGCCTCCAGGTCCGCGGCCACCAGGCGCGCCGTGCAGCCGCCCCGGATCCGCCGTGCGGCGGACACCTCGCGCGCGAAACGGGAGCGGAATTCCTGATCCTCCGCCAGATCCGGGCGGATCACCTTCAGCGCCACCCGCTGGCCCCGCCGGTCCGAGCCCAGGTAGACGACACCCATGCCGCCCGCACCGAGCCGCCGGTGCAGCCTGAACGAGCCGACGACACGCGGGTCCTCGCGCCGGAGCCGCATCATCGCCATGTCTGCCCATCCCCGCTGCCTGGTCCGCCTGACGAGGCACAGCTTACGTACCCGGCGCCCGGGGTGCTCAGAGGCCGCGCCCTCACCGGCCGATCGATTGTCCGTGCGCGGCCCGCTCCCTGACGGGGCATGGAGCCCGGGCGTATGCCGTGCCGGACGGGGCCGGGCCCCAAGGCGGGTGAGGAGAGCGGTGGTTGGAGCGCCGCCGTACATCCGCCGTACGACGCCGACCTCGGCCGGGACGCCCGCCCGCGGCCTCCGTCGGCGCACCTGAGCGGGCCGCCGGGAAGCGGCGGAGGGAAGGGTGAGTGAAGTCACGGTGCCCGTCGCCGTGCGCGCCGGCGGACCGCGTCGCGCGACGGCTCCGGCGCCGCGCGAATCTCGCCGTCGATGCGGGTACCCCCTCCGGGATGTCCCCGGGGTCGGGCGCCCGGTCTCCACCCAGGGGAGTACGCCGACGGCCCGTGGCTCATCCTCCGGGAGGCCCGGCAATCGGTACGCGGGCATGACGCCCGCAGCACGCCGCGTCCCTAATGTTGAGGTCAAGCGGCGGGCGCAATACTCGTCCCCCGAGGTCACACGCCCGCCGCCCCACATCGAGTCAGGAGAGGAACCATGGCGGACACGGCACCGCGGACCATGATCCGCGCAGGACGCAGGGCCCAAGCCTCGTTCGGCAGCCGCCCGTCCTCCGGCACGCGCCACCCGCTGGTGGCGACGGCGATGGTTCTTCCTCTGGCGGCCCTGCTCGTGGTCGTCTTCGGCGGCTGGGACGCAGTGGTCACACAGGCGTCGTCCGTGGGCGTGATGCTGGGGCGCTGAGCGGCGCCCCGGGTCCGGAAGAGCGGTCCGGACCGGGACATCCGGCCAACAACCCCGTGGGGACGGGGGTGCGGCGGACGGCAGCGTTTGTCCGGTCAGCTGGGGAGCTGACCGGACATCGCGCTTTCCGGGGCCGTTCGCGGCCCGGCGGCGACCGTGCCGCGAGCGAATCCTTCTGGCGCCGCAGCGTTCATCGCCGCCCCGAGAATCCTCCCGGCGCATTGGCGCGCACCGCCGCCCCGCGAATCCTCCCCGCGCATCGGTGCGCACCGCCGCCCCGCGAATCCTTCCGGCAGTGGCGCTCACGGCCGTCCACGACCGGATCCGGCGCGCGTACGCTCATCGGCGGGCCCGGTGCGGACCGGGCCCGCCCGTACCAGTCCGCCACCGGGGGAGACCGTGACCACCGCAGTCGTACGCGCGCTGGGCGATCTCGCCCATCGGGCCGCCCACGAACACCCCGGGGGCCGGTGCGCCTGCCCGCCCCCGACGGTGCTCGCGGACCGTGCGGACGGCACGGTGGTCCGCAGTGGGGCCGTCGTCGCCAAGGCCCACGCCGCCGACACGGACACCCCCGGCCTGCTCACCCGCCTCGGCCTCGCGAACCACCCGCGTCTCACCGGCATCCTGCTCGCCCCGCTGCCACCCGGCCCCTGCGCACCGCCCGCCACCCTCCACGGCCGCCCGGTCACCCTCTGGCCCCACGGCCGGCCCGTCGACCCCGGCGATCCGGACACCGCCCCCTGGGAGGAGGCCGCCGTCCTGCTGGCCGGGCTGCACCGGACCCCGGCCCCGGCCTCCCTCGCGCTCCCGCCCATGCGGGGCCCCGCGAAGGCCGCTCTCGCCGTCGCCCGGATGCGCGCCGCCCGGCCCGGAGACCCCGACATCGCCCCCGTACTCGAAGCCTGGCGCCGACTGCCGGCCTGGGCCCGCGACGAGGCCGCCGCACCCCCGCACAGGTCGCGCTTCCTCTGCCATGGCGATCTGCACCTCGGCCAGCTCGTCCGCCATCCGGCCCCGCACGGCCCCTGGCTGCTCATCGACGTGGACGACGCGGGTCTCGGCGACCCCGCCTGGGACCTCGCCCGCCCCGCCGCCTGGTACGCGGCCGGGATCCTGCCCCCCGAGGTCTGGCTCCGCTTTCTGGACGCCTACCGGGCGGCGGGCGGCCCCGCCGTGTGCGCCGAGGGCGACCCCTGGCCGGACCTGGACGTGCCGGCCCGCGCGCTGACCGTGCAGGCCGCCGCGCTGGCATTCGCCAAGTCGGCAGTGGAGGAACGGACTCCGGATGAGGTGGAAGAGGCGATGATCGACGCCTGTGCCCGAATTGCATCTCTCCCGCCCGAGTTGGGCGCCGAACACTCGTCGTAGGCTGAACCGACCGTCGGCGGGCATGAATTCCGGCGACGGCGACCCGACGGCGAGGAGTGAGCCGAACCATGCAGTGTCCCAAGTGCCACGCACAGATGCACACGTACAACCGCAACGGCATACAGATCGAGCAGTGCAGCGGCTGCCGGGGAATCTTCCTCGACTACGGCGAGCTGGAGTCCCTCACCCGCATCGAGGCGCAGTGGACGCAGCAGGCCCCGCCCGCACCGCCGGCCCCGCAGGCGTACCCGTCCGCCCCGGCGCCCGCCTGGGGCGCCCCGCAGCACCACGGTGGCCACGGCGGTCACTACCGCCACAAGAGCTTCGGCCGCATGCTCTTCTCGTCCTGAACGGGACGCCACCTGAACGGGACACCACCGCTGAGTGCGTGACCACGGGCCCGGACGAGTTCCGTCCGGGCCCGCAGTGCGTCCGCACCCGAATCTCCGCGCCGGAAACGACGTACTCCGGAAACGACGAAGCCCCGGTCGTCGAGACGACCGGGGCTTCTGGTGGTGCG
>NZ_ML123046.1:344905-430415 GCF_003846175.1 Streptomyces sp. ADI95-17
TCCTTGGAGGTGGAGACGGGATTTGAACCCGTGTAGACGGCTTTGCAGGCCGTTGCCTCGCCTCTCGGCCACTCCACCAGGAGTGAGGGTTCGGGAAGATCCCCCACTTTCTGCGAGCGGACGACCAGGTTCGAACTGGCGACCTCAACCTTGGCAAGGTTGCGCTCTACCAACTGAGCTACGTCCGCTTGTCATTCCCGGTCCGCTTGCGCGTCCCGGCGACGTGTTGAACTCTAGCGGATTCCCGGGCCAGTACAAAAACGCGTTTGTGCAGCGTGCTGAGGTGCGCCTGCCCCGGCGCAGGTCATCGCGCGCCGCCCTAGACTCGACGACGTGCACGACCTCGCTCCAATAGCCCGCTTCGGCGGCCTCGTCGCGTCCGATCTGCGGGACGTGACCAGTGATCCCGCAGCCCTTGAATCGTCCGGTTTCTGGGCCGTATCCGCCGATTTCGAGGGCCGCCTCGTCTGCGCGCGCTTCGGCTCCGTACGCACCGAAGCGGTGCCCGCCCCCGTGCCCGGTGCCTGGCACGGGCCCGCGGCCGGTGACTGGACCTCGTCCCTGGACCGCGCCGCGTACATCGCGGGCGTACGGCGGATCCGCGAGTACATCGCGGCGGGCGAGGTCTACCAGGCCAACCTCTGCCGGGTGCTGACCGCGCCGCTGCCCGATCCGGACGCCGCCGACGTGGACGCGCTGACCGCGCTGCTGGCCCGCGGCAACCCCGCCCCGTACGCGGGAACGATCCGGCTGCCCGCCCACGGTGTGGAAATAGCCACCGCGTCCCCCGAACTCTTCCTGAAGCGGGACGGCCGGACCGTCGAATCGGGACCGATCAAGGGCACCGGGCGGACCGAGGGCGATCTGCTGGAGAAGGACCACGCGGAGAACGTGATGATCGTCGACCTGGTCCGCAACGACCTGGGCCGGGTCTGCGCGACCGGATCGGTCACCGTTCCCGACCTCTGCGTGGTCGAGAAGCACCCCGGCCTGGTCCACCTCGTCTCCACCGTGCGCGGGGAGCTCGCCGAGGGCGCCGGCTGGCCCGGACTCCTCGGCGCCGCGTTCCCGCCCGGCTCCGTCACGGGAGCACCCAAGTCCAGCGCCCTGCGGATCATCGAGGAGCTGGAGACCGCACCGCGCGGGCCCTACTGCGGGGGCATCGGCTGGGTCGACGCCGACCGCCGTACCGCCTCGCTCGCCGTCGGCATACGCACCTTCTGGGTCGACCGGACCGGTCCCGCGCCGGTCCTCCGCTTCGGCACCGGGGCCGGCATCACCTGGGGCTCCGATCCGGAACGCGAGTGGGACGAGACCGAACTCAAGGCGTCCAGGCTGCTCGCTGTAGCGTCGGGCGATCACGAAACAACCGGAAGGACCGCGTGATGAGGATTTGGGTCAACGGCGAACTGCGCGACGCCGAAGACGCCAGGGTGTCCGTGCTCGACCACGGACTCACCGTGGGGGACGGCATCTTCGAGACGGTCAAGACCGTCGACGGCAGGCCCTTCGCCCTCACCCGCCACCTCGACCGGCTGACCCGCTCGGCCCGCGGCCTCGGACTCCCCGCCCCCGACCTCGACGAGGTCCGCCGCGCCTGCGCCGACGTGATCGACGCCAACCCGATGGCACTCGGCAGGCTCCGCATCACCTATACCGGAGGGCTCTCCCCGCTCGGTTCCGACCGCGGCGACGCCGGACCCGGCCTCGTCGTCGCCCTCGGCGAGGCGGCCCGCCGGCCCGACACCACCGCCGTGATCACCGTCCCCTGGACGCGCAACGAACGCGGCGCGCTCACCGGTCTCAAGACCACCTCGTACGCCGAGAACGTCGTCGCCCTCGCCCGCGCACACGAGCACGGCGCCTCGGAAGCGCTCTTCGCCAACACCGCGGGGCAGCTCTGCGAAGGCACCGGGTCCAATGTCTTCGTCGTCCTCGACGGCCGGCTGCACACCCCGCCGGTCGCCTCCGGCTGCCTCGCCGGGATCACCCGCGCGCTGGCCGTGGAGTGGACGGGTGCGCAGGAGACCGAGCTGCCGTTCGACGTCCTGGAGCGGGCCGAGGAGATCTTCCTCACCTCCACCCTGCGTGATGTGCAGGCCGTCGACCGGGTGGACGGCCGGGAGCTGACCGGCGGGGTCGGCCCCGTGACCGCCAAGGCGATGCGGATCTTCGACGAGCGGGCCGGAAACGACCTCGACCCGTAGAGCCGGGCATGTCCGTACCGGAAATCGGGTGACGAGCCGGGCTCCAGTGGATAGAACATCTCCGATGACCACCACCCTCCGGCCGACCGGGCCGATCCAGCAAGGCGCCGACGGTGCGCAGTTCCGCACGTACGACGTGTGCGACAACGGACGGCCCGTCGGCGCCGTAGAGATCGGCACCGATCCCGGATTCGGTACGAAGGCGGGCGTGCTGCGCTCCCTGCGCATCGACGAGTCCCGCCGCAGGCGCGGTCGAGGCACCATCGCGGCGCTGGCGGCCGAAGAGGTGCTGCGCGGCTGGGGCTGCACCCGGATGACCGTGCTGGTGCCGGCGGACGATCCGGCGGGGCACGCGCTCGCCACCACGCTGGGGTACACCGAGCGCAGCAGGAACATGGTCAAGCAGCTGGAACCGACCCCGCCCGCCCTGCCCGGCGGCGTCACCGCCCGGCCGATGACGGAGGAAGAGTTCGCGCACTGGGAGCGCGACGCGATCACCGAGTACGCGCAGACCTGGATCGAACGCGGCGTCCCCGCGGATCAGGCCATGCGGAAGGCCGAGACCAGCCACGCCCAGAACCTGCCGAACGGCCTCGCAACCGAGGGAGCGCATCTGCATGTCCTCATGCACGAGGGCGAGGCCGTGGGACTGGTCTGGGTGGCACGGTACGAAATGCATCCGGGGATGCTGGTGGGCTACGTCTTCGACGTAGAGGTGCGTGCGGAGTTCCGGGGGCGGGGGTTCGGCCGGGCGCTGATGCTCCAGGCGGAGCGCATCGCGCTCGACGCGGGCGACGACCGGCTGGGACTGCACGTCCTCGCGTCCAACACGCCTGCCCTGCGGCTGTACGAGTCGCTCGGCTACCGGACGACTCGGTACAGCCTGGCCAAGAACCTCTGAGGACCGGGCCGCTCAGCCGCGCTCGGCGAGCAGCCGGTCGGCGATCTCCTCGATCCGCTCGCGCAGCCCGTCCTGGCTCTTGCCACCGTCCAGCCGCTCGTCGCCGATCACATACGTCGGGGTGCCGGTGACGCCGATCGCCTTGCCCTCGGCCTGGTCGGCGTCGACGATCAGCATGTGACGTCCGTCGATGAGCGCGGTGTCCATCTCCTCGGTGTCCAGGCCGAGTTCCCGTGCCACCTCGACGAGCAGCGGCTCACCGGTGCGGGCGAGATCGCCGGTACGGGCGAGCACCGCCTCGATGTACGGCCAGCCCTTCCCCTGGTCCGCAGCCTCCTCGGCGGCCTGCGCGGCGGCGTAGGCGTGCTTGTGCTTCTCCAGCGGGAAGTGCCGCAGCCGCACGTCCAGCCGGTCGCCGTACTTGGCCCGCAGGGCGTGCACATCGGTGAGGGCCTGGTGACAGTCGGGGCACTGGAGCTCGCACCAGACGTCGAGGACGACGGGGGCCGCAGGGGTGGAATCGCTCATGCGGCCAGTCTCCCAGGGCGTGCGCGAGCCTCCCAATCGGCACCCGGTCCGCCGGGTCTCCGTACGGCCGGCCCGGCACCGATCGGCACCTGGGGAGGATCCCGGCCCTGAAATGTCCCTGATGCGGTCCCGGATCGTGGCCACTGGGCCGGTCACCGGTGCAGGATGGAAGGGACGTTTCCCCGTGCGCCAGGAGGCACCGATGCTTGCCGAGACCATCTGCTCCGCGGTGTCCGCGGCGGGCCTGGGCATCGCCGCCGTCACCGCCTGGCGAAAGCGGTTCCTCGCCGCGACCCGCATCGCCGCCTACTCCCTCGTCCCGATCGCGCTGGTCCTGACCGGGATCGTGGACTGGGTAGCCGGGATCGCCTTCAAGCCGAGTGTCTGGCTCGGTTTCGGGCTGCTCGCGGTGGCCTGGCTGTTGTTCATGACGACCCGGACGATCGAGCGCCGCGGCGGCGGCACCCGCAAGGAGCGCCGGGCCGCCGCGCGGGCAGCGCAGGGCGAAGCGGTCGCCCCCGCGGCCTCGGCGCCGTCCCTGGGGGCAGGGCACCAGGGGACCGGGGCGCAGCCGAAGGCGAAGTCCCGGCAACAGTCCGCCGCGCCGGGTGAGGACTTCAGCGACATCGAGGCCATTCTGAAGAAGCACGGAATCTGATCCCTGCCACTGACTCCGCTCCTGACTCCGCCCCGGCTCCGGAGGGCCGGGGCAGTCGATCCACGGATGATGAATCGATTCATGGTCGATTGTTGACGGTGTACAGACGCAGAGCTAGCTTGTGGTGATCGGATTGAGACAATTCACTCCGTGGGAGAGGGGCGGCTCGGGGAGCCGGGCCCTCCGGTACGGGGCCGGCCCGTCCCGCAACGCCGTCCGTACGATGGGGACACGCCGCGGACCGGTGCGGCCGAAGGCATCAGTGGGGCAGGGCAAGTGGCGCGTGTGGCAGGGATCAAGGATGTGGCCCGGCAGGCCGGAGTCTCCGTGGGCACCGTGTCCAACGTGATCAACCGGCCCGAGGCGGTGCTGCCGGAGACCCGCGCCCGGGTGCTCGCCGCCATCGAGGAACTCGGGTACGTACGCAGCGAGTCGGCGCGCCAGCTCAGGGCGGGCCGCAGCCGGATCATGGCCCTGCTCGTCCTCGACATGGGCAACCCGTTCTTCGTGGACGTGGCCCGCGGCGCCGAGCGCGCCGCCCGGGCGGCCGGTCTCGGTGTCATGGTCTGCAACAGCGACCAGAGCCCGGCGGAGGAGGCCGAGTACCTCGGGCTCTTCGCCGAACAGCGGGTCTGCGGCGTGCTGGTCACCCCGGCCGACGCGAGCGGCCGGAACCTGGAGGCGTTCGCCCGGCACCGGATCCCCTATGTGCTGGTGGACCGGGTCGCGCCGGGCACGGGGACCTGCGCGGTCTCCGTCGACGACGTCCGCGGCGGCGCCCTCGCCGTCGGCCATCTGCTCTCGGCCGGCCACCGCTCGGTGGCGTACGTCAGCGGCCCTGGCGACCTCCATCAGATCCGGGACCGGCGCGAAGGCGCCCTGGCGGCTCTCGCGGACGCCGGACTGCCGCCCGAGGCGCTCGTCGAGATCCCCTCCGAGCGGCTGGACGTGGCGGCGGGCCGCGATGCCGGGGCCCGGCTGCTCGGCCTGGTGCCCCGGCCGACCGCGGTCTTCTGCGCCAACGACCTGCTCGCCCTGGGCGTGCTCCAGGCGCTGTACGCGGCGGGCGTCCGGGTGCCCCAGGACATCGCCATCGTCGGCTACGACGACATCGAGTTCGCCGCCGCCGCCGCGGTACCGCTCACCTCGGTCCGCCAGCCCGCGGTGGTCATGGGCCGGCTGGCCGCGGAGCTCCTGCTGGAGGAGTCGGACGACGAGGACGGCACGCACGAGCACCGCAGTGTGGTGCTCCAGCCGGAGCTCGTGGTGCGGGCGTCCAGCTCGACACCGCGCTGAGACGGCGGAGCGGAAGCGACCGGGCCGCGCCCACGGCAGCTCGAATTCGCCGTGTGCCAGGCGGTGTTGACCGGCGGTGACAGTGTCCTGGCGTTCCGCTCGGGGGAGTTGGGCGCACGGCGCTCCGGGCGCGGCACCGAATGTGTGGCGGGCGATCGGACGCCGGAGCGAATCCGGGCCGGTGCCGGGGTGGGTGAACTCCCGGTGCAAAAAGGCGTGTTGATCGCCAACGGGGGGTGGTCTGAGTCATGATCGTCCTGAGATGGTCGACACCACCCGGGGCGATGTCCCCGCAAGCCCTGACGAAGAGCCGCGCGGCTGCCTCTTCGCGCTCTCCCAGCCCCCTTTGATGATCTTCCTCGCGGTGGTCGGCAGCCTGTTGCTGATGGCCGCGTTGCACGATCTCTTCATGCTGTGAACGGTCAGCCGGCCGCTTCCTTGCGGCGTGCCCGGTACGCGGCCACATGCAGACGGTTGCCGCAGGTGCGGCTGGAGCAGTAGCGGCGGGAGCGGTTGCGGGACAGGTCCACGAAGGCGTGCCGGCAGTCCGGTGCCTCGCACCTCCGCAGCCGTTCCTGCTCGCCGGCCACCACGATGAAGGCCAGCGCCATGCCGCAGTCGGCGGCGAGGTGGTCGGCGATCGACGCGTCCGGGGCGAAGTAGTGCACATGCCAGTCGTAGCCGTCGTGATTGCTGAGCTGGGGTGTGGTGCCGGCGGCGGCGACGAGCGCGTTGACGAGCGAGGCGGCGGTCCGGGCGTCGTCCGTCGCGAAGATCTCGGCGAAGCGCGTCCGTACGTCCCGGACCGCCCGCAGGTCCTTGTCGTGGAGCTCGTCCACGCCGCTGATCCGATGGCGCCGCGCGAAGTCGTAGAGCGCTTCGATGTCGGCGAGGCCGTCGCTCCGCCCGCTCTCCGGCTGTCCGCCCTCCGGCGGCTCGCTCTCCGGTGCGGTGTTCACCAGTTCGACCACCGTGTCGAGGGCGATCCGGGTGTCGTGGGGGATCAGCACGCTTCAGCTCCCTGCCTCCGGCGGGCGGGTGTCCGCCGATGCGGGCTGACTCTACTGGCTCGGCCGTGCCGCACAGCGGCCCGAGACGGCCCGTGGAGCGTGCGGAGAGCGGATACCGGCCACGGGCGGGCATCCATGTCCGGTAGGCGTCCCCCGGGGCGCGAGGCGGGCGTCACGAGCCCCCCGGGCGCACGCCGACGCCGTCACCACGGTGGATTCCGTGATGACGGCGCCGGTGTCAGCCTTATGAGGTTTTCCGCGCGGCGCCGTCTCCCCGAGTCGGACGGCGCCGTGCAGCTCTCGGCCTGGCTCAGCTCTCGGCCAGGATGTGTGAGAGCTCCGTATCGAGGTCGAAGTGACGATGCTCGGTGCCTGGCGGAACCGCGGCGTCGGTCCGCTTCAGGAACGACTCCAGGGCCCTCGCCGGGGCTTCGAGCAGGGCTTCGCCCTCTGGGGAGCTCAGCGCGATGCAGACGACGCCCTGGCCGTGACTACGGGATGGCCAGACGCGGACGTCTCCGGTGCCGGTGGGCCGGTGCAGCCCCTCGGCAAGGAGGTCGCGGGCGAATACCCATTCGACCGTCTCCTCCGCTCCGGTATGGAAGGTGGCGTGCACGGCATACGGATCGGCCGTGTCATACCGCAGGCCCGCGGGTACAGGCAGTGAGGACTCGCTCGACACAACGAGGCGCAGGTGCAGCTCGCAGCTGACCGTGGTGTTCATAAGCGCCAGGGCCTTTCGCTCAGTGTGCGCTCGGGGATTCGCACGTCGGCGAAATCGACATGCCACCTACGGTGGCGTTGTAAACCCCTCTGACCTTTTTGTGTTCCTTCAGGTAGCTCGTACGGCGGTGTGTAACTTTCGGTTATGCGGCCATTCCGGTGATGAAGGCCGTTCCGGTAGGTTGGCTCTCATGAATGCGGAGCGTGACGTGCGGAACGGGGACGCCGCGTCGGCGACACCGGTGTCCGGTACGGGGGACAGGGCGGGCGTGACGGGTGAAGTCACCGAGGGTGTGACCAAGGAGCGGGAGCTCGGCTCCAGGGCGCCCGGGTTCATCAAGGCGTCCAGGACGCTGCACCTGAGCTGGCAGGTCGGCGTCTTCATCGTCGGCCTCGCCGTGGTCGTGGCGGGCATCATCATGCTGCCCCTGCCCGGCCCCGGCTGGCTGGTGATCTTCGGCGGCATGGCGATCTGGGCGACCGAATTCGTCTGGGCGCAGCTGGTGCTCCGCTGGACCAGGCGGAAGGTGACCGAGGCCGCCCAGCGGGCGCTCGACCCCAAGGTCCGGCGGCGCAACATCATCCTCACGTCGGTCGGCCTGGTGATCATCGCGGTGCTGGTGGGGATCTACGTCTGGAAGTTCGGCATCACCATGCCGTGGAAGATCCACGAGTGACCCGGGGGTGGTCATGGGGCGCCGCTGACATGGGGTAATGTTTGGCCTGCGCCCGGGCGATTAGCTCAGTGGGAGAGCGCTTCGTTCACACCGAAGAGGTCACTGGTTCGAACCCAGTATCGCCCACCCCGGACAGAGGGCCCGTGAGACCGCAGAGTCTCACGGGCCCTCTGCGTTTTCCGTTTCCGGCCGGCCTCCCGGCCCCTCGGCGGTGTTCCGGTGAGTGATTCGCAAGCGCTTTCGTGAACGATTCAATCCATGAGGTAGCGGACGGTCCGGGTCCGCAAAAGCGGGAGGGCCATCCGGATATCGGGGCCGGACGGACTTCCGAGGCCGCGGGAATTCCCGGAAAGGGATCGGTCCTCGGCGTCCGCGAGCAATGTCGCGGACGATTCGAGAACTCCGCCGGGAATTCCCGCCGCGGTGGCGGCGGGCGCGAACTGCTCGATTTCACGGGCGAGTTCACGCGGCCGCTGCCCGGGGCCGCCCCGTGATCCGGCCGGCCCCGTGCGACGCACCGTCAGCGCATCCGGCCCAGGGACTGCTTCAGCCGCCGCGCATCGCGCAGTCGCTGCTCGTACGTCGCCCCGACCACCAGCAACAGCAGCCCGGCCACAGCGGGCGGCAGCCAGCGCGGCAGCGCGCCGACCACCTGGACCACGTACGGCGCCAGTTCGTGCACCGCGTCCAGGCCCAGCACCGCGCCACCGACCAGCAGCAGCGCCTGGAGCCGCAGCCGGGCGCCCGCCAGGGTGATCACCAGGGCCGCCGCACCGAGCAGCAGCGGCCGCAGCCAGTGCGGATCGAGCCAGGCCGCGAAGAGGCTCGGCACCAGCGTCACCGTGAGACCCGCCCCGTACGCCGTCCACGACGACGCCTCCGGGTCGCGGCGCCGGCGCAGCACACCGACCACCAGGGCGGGCACCGTCACCGGCAGGGTGTACGCCTCCGGGTCCGACACCCCCGAGGCCGAGAGCCGCACCCAGGTCGCCAGGACGAACAGGGCCACCGCCAGGTACCCGGCCACCGGCCGGCGCTCGGCCCGTACGGCCGTGCCCGCCGCGAGCACCCCGCTCAGCGCCAGCACCAGCGCCAGGAACGGCCGGTCCGGCACCGCCATGACCACCGCCACCGCGGCCGCCATCGCCCCGGTCAGCTCGACCGGAAGAGCCGACGGGCGGTTCCGCAGCCGGGCCCCGAGCAGCACCGTCACCAGGGTGACGGCCAGCATCAGCGGCGCCGCCCGGTATCCGGCGAGCCCCAGCGACGCCCCGGCCGCACGGGCGAGCACCATCGCGCACAGCACGGCCCCGCAGGCCGACACCGACTGTGCGATCCGCAGCGTCCCCGCCGCACGCGCCACTCGGGCCTGCGGCGATTCCCGCGTCGGCGTCGCGGTGTCGTCGAGCAGCACCGCGACCGCCCCGAACACCAGCAACAGCACCGCGAACACCGCGTACGTGGCGGCCTGAGCCGCGAGCGAGAGGAGCCCCGTGCTCACCGCGCCGATCAGCCCGCACACCAGCGCGGCCGTCCCCGGCGCACCCGCCCCCCGGCGCAGGCCCCGCACCGCCACCGCGAACACCGCGGCGACCAGCACCGACTGCGCCGCCACGGCCGTGGCGTACGACAGTCCCAGCACCGCGGGCAGCGTGACGAGCCCCGCCCAGCAGAGCACCGTCGCGACGGTCCCCGCCGCACTCCGCCACGCCGGACCCGGCAGGACCACCGGACCGGCCGCCCCTGCCGGCCGGTCCCACGACCGGTGCGCCAGGCCGAGCAGACCGGCCACCACCAGCAGCACCAGCGGAGCCGCGGTCAGCTGGGACCACGCCGGACCCTCCGTGCCCAGGGCGGCCCGTACGCCACCGTCCGGCGCGCCGGACCACACGCGGGCCAGCTGCGACACCGTACCCATCAGCGACATCCCGACCGGCGGCGCCGAGGCCAGCACCGCGGCCGCGGTCACCGCCGACGAGGCCCACACCAGACCCTGCCCGACCGGCCGGGGCAGCGGCGCCCGTACCGACGCCAACAGCACCGCACCGCACAGCAGATACACCGGCACCGACCAGTCCCACTCCATCCCGGCGCGCAGCACACCGCCCACCGCGGCCACCCCGGCCAACCCGGCCAGCACACCGCCGGCCACCGCGAGGCCCCTGGGCGCACGCCACGCCCCGAACAGTGCGATCACCGCGCCCGCGAGCAGCAGTGCGGCCGGTGCCAGCGCGTCCGGCACCGCATCGGCGGACACCGACTGCGCCAGGGCCACCGCCAGTCCCAGCAGGCCCGTCGTCCAGCCGCCGACACAGGCCGTCACCCGGACCGCGAGGCCCGGCCCGCGCACCGCGATCGCGCAGTCCAGCGCCGCCGTCAGCAGCAGCGCCCAGCCGAACACCGAGGCACCCGCACCCGCCGACCAGGCCCACAGCAGCAGCGGCAGCTGAGCGCTCACCACCGCCAGCGGCAGCGGCAGCCGCAGCCGGTCGAGCAACAGCCCGTACCCGGCCCACAGCACCGCCAGAACGGCCGAGGCGGCCGCGGCGAAACCGGGCCCGTCGGCGTCCGGCACCGCGACCCGGTGCAGCGCGTAGGCGTCGAGGATCATCAGCACGGAGGCCAGAGCGCCGAGCGACTCGGCCGTCGCGGACAGCCCGCGGCGCAGCAGCACGGCGGGGGCGGCGAGCGCCGCGAGTGTCACCACGGCGAGCACCGCCGAACGGCCGGCGATCCCCATGTGACCCCAGCTGACCAGGGTGAACGCGATCGCCGCGATCGTCAGCAGCAGACCGCCCAGGGTGAGCAGCACGTTCTGCGCGCTGCGCGGTCCGGCCTGCGCGGCAGGAGACCCGGGCACAGCCGCGAACGGGGCCGCGGGCCGAGCTGTCGAGGGCGGCCCGAACGGGGCGGCGAACTGCGGAGCCGGCGGTCCGGCGGGAGGCCCGGCGGGAGACGTCAGCACGCTCAGCAGCCAGGCACGGCGAACCAGCAACTGGGACCGGCGGGCGTCCAGCCGGGCCAGTTCGCGATCGAGGAGCGCCAATTCCTCGGCGGGTGGCGGCACATGTTCCATGGACGCGAGTGTGGCGCGAGCCACAGGTTCGGACATGCGCTCGGATACTCAGTTGCCCGGCTGAGTACGAGCAGACTGGGGTCATGGACTGGAGCCACTACCGATTTGTGAGTGTCTGGGATCTTCCCGCACCGCCCGACGCCGTGTACGAGATCCTCGAACGCGCCGACGACTACCCGCGCTGGTGGCCGCAGGTCCGTGAGGTCACCTCGGTCGACGGCACCACCGGCACCACCCGTATCCGCTCGCTGCTCCCGTACGACCTCGTCCTGACCGTCCGCGAACGTCGCCGCGACCCCCGGGCCAGGGTGATCGAGGCGACGCTCAGCGGCGATCTGGACGGCTGGATCCGGTGGACGGTCGGCCCGCACGACGGTGGCAGCCGGGCCGTCTACGAGCAGGAGGTCGAGGTGCGCCGGCGGCTGATGCGGCTGCTGGCGGTGCCCGGACGCCCGGTGTTCCGGGCCAATCACGCCCTGATGATGCGTGCCGGGCGGCGGGGTCTCGCGGCCAGGCTGGAAGCAGTTTGAACCTGACCCGCAGAGACCTGTATGGTTCAACCCGTTCCCGGGCGATTAGCTCAGTGGGAGAGCGCTTCGTTCACACCGAAGAGGTCACTGGTTCGAACCCAGTATCGCCCACCCGGAAGAAGCCGGTCCGTCAGCAGAATCGACGGACCGGCTTCTGCGTGTGCGGAAGCGGACACCGGGCATCCGGTCACGCCGCGGCGGGCAGCTCCGGGCGCAGCGGCCAGGCCGGATCCACCGCCTCCGCCGTGCCGTTCTTCGCGAACCACGCCTGCAGCCCACGTGCCTGCGCCGCGTGCCACACGGCCTGCAGGGTGTGCAGCTCCGGCGGGGTCAGCCGGTCCAGCCGGGACGAGAACCGCCGCCCCACCGCCCGCACCAGCTCCAGCGAGGCCGCCGCGTCGGCCGCCGCGTCATGGGCGCCGTCGAGCACCACGCCGTACAGCTCGCAGAGATCGGTGAGGGTCCGCCGGCCCTTGCGGTAGCGGTCCAGATGTTTGTCGAGCACGCGCGGATCCAGCACGCACAGTGGGGAGTTCTGCAGATACGGCCCGAGCGACGAGGCGCGGTGACGCTTCAGCTCCCGGTCCAGCAGCGTCAGGTCGAACGGCGCGTTCATCACGACCAGCGGGCGCCCCGCCGCGCACTGCTCGGCCAGCGCACGGGCTATCTCCTCCACCACCGGCGCCGGCCAGCGGCCGTTGCGCTGAAGGTGATCGTCGGTCAGACCGTGGATCTCGGTGGCCCCCACGGGTACCGGTATCCCCGGATTCACCAGCCAGCGGGTGACGCGCATCCGCCCGCCCGCCGCGTCCTGGACGACCAGGGCGGCCGAGACGATCCGGTCCCCCTCGACGTCGACTCCTGTTGTCTCGGTGTCAAAAGCGGCCAGTGGCCCCTCGTACCAGTGAGTCATCCCCGAACTCCTCGTGCCCGAACGGCAGATGTGTGATTCCTCTGCCCGGTCCGGTGATACCCGCGCCCTTTGCCTGATACGCCGTTTGCGGGCCGTCCGGTGCGGTGACAACACAGGTGAGGGGTACGGAAGTTGTCCGTCGCCCCGCCCCGGAGAACCGATCGGCACAGCCCGGAAGGCACACGCAGCCATGGCGCTCGCGCAGCCCGAACCGAGCGGGCTGCTGTCACAGCGGATCGAACCGCTGCGCGGCACACTCGCAACCACCGCCTGCATGGAGACGCTCCAGGTGGGCTATCTGCACGCCGTCGCGGCCGCGGCGGGGTGCTCCCTGTCGCAGCCCTTCCCCGACAACGGCATCGACTGGCATGTCAGCCACGGCGCCCCAGGCCATGCCGTGGACGACGAAGTGACCATAAAGGTGCAGCTCAAGTGCACGTACCAGATCCCGCCGAACCCGCCGGGACCGACATTCGCCTTCACGCTCGACAACGCCCACCTCGTGAAACTGGCCCGGACGCCCGTGTCGGTGCACAAGATCCTCGTCGTGATGATCGTGCCGCGCAGCCAGGACGACTGGCTCCGCGCCGGACACGACCGGCTGGACCTGCGGCACTGCTGCTACTGGACCAACCTGGCCGGCCACGCGGTGACGGGCCGGCACCGGACGACCGTGCGGATCCCGACCTCGCGCATCTTCGACGACCGGGCGCTCTGCGAGATCATGACCCGCGTAGGGGCGGGAGGGAGACCCTGATGCACCGGCCGATGGGCGAATACGACGACTGCGCGGACGGAGCGGTCCCGCCGGCCACCCGCCCGCACCCCGCCGAGACCGCGGGACCGTGGCCCGACGCACCCGGACTCCCGGGGGGCGTCCCGGACCCCGCCAGGGTCGACCCCGCGGTGCTCGGCGCCCTGCTCGGCCGGCACGGCTGGCAGCGCCGGGGCGGGGCGGCCGGGCGCTACAGCCGCTGGACCCCTCCGGGCCCACCGGCCCCGCCCGGCGGCGGGACGAGCCTCCTGGTCCCCGACACCACCGCCTTCCCCGACAGCGAGGACCTCCTCGCCGAGGCACTGACCGCGCTCGCCCGCAGCGCCGCACCCTCGGCCCGCGAGGTCCTGGTCTCCCTCGCCGTGCCCAGCGACGAGATCCGCTGGTGGCGCGAGGTCCCCGAAGCGGTCGCGGGCGCGGCCGGCTGGGCCGGGGCGGAGCGGCTGCACACCGCCGCCCGGCAGATACTGCTCGCCGGAGCCCTGGCCGTACGCGAGAACGCCGGCTACCACGGCGCACGCCACCGCCGCAGGGCCCGGGCCGCGCTCGAAGGCCTCCTCGTCGGGCCCGCTCCCGGCGGCCGCGAACTCGCCGCGTTCGTGCCGGTCGAACCGGGCCGCGCCGTCGCCGTACGCCTCTACCAGGCGCTGCAGGCCACTCGCGAGGCTGTGGACTACCAGCGGGCCACCGGCGGCTACGAAGCCTTCGACACCGCTGTCGGGGCGGGCGTCAGCCGGGAGCTGACCGAGGCCGTCATCGCACTCGTCCGGGGCTCGGAAGGGGCTGGGATAGCGCTGGAGTGGGCGCCCGCCGCCGGGACGCCCGAGGGCTGCCCGGCGCGGCCCGAGCCGGTGGAGTTCTCGCCGGGCGACCTGCCCGCCCTGCGCCGGGCCGGCGCCCGCTACCTCCACGACGAGCCCGCCCTGGCGGTACGGATCACCGGCGCCGTCGTCCGGATGCGCCGCTCGGCACCGCGCGGCGCCGGGATCGTGCGGCTGCGGGTGCTGGCCGGCGCCGAGGTGCCGCACGTGCGGCTGGAGCTGGACGAGGAGGCGTACCGGATCGCGGGCCACGCCCATCTCGTGGGGCTGCCGATCCGGGTGGAGGGCAGGCTGGAGAGCCGCGGCGGCTTCCGGCGGCTGACGAGGACCTCGCACGTCGTGCCCGTGCAGGTCGACGACGCGGAACGGGACCGGCTGATGAAGTCGCTCCAGGAGAACGTCGACCACTTCGAGGAGGCCTGCACCGGCGAATAGGGCCCGGGGCCGGGGGCTCGCGGGGGAGCGGTGGGGCCGGCCGCCCAATCCGTTTCGCAGAGGGGGCCCGCGGCTCGGTACGATTCGTATCGCACGCGCACTGTGAACGCGTGCGTTCCCCCTGAGTCAGGAGAGACCGGTGTCAGACGTCCGTGTGATCATCCAACGCGATTCCGAGCGGGAAGAGCGCGTGGTGACGACGGGCACTACGGCGGCCGAGCTCTTTCCCGGCGAGCGCACCGTTGTCGCCGCCCGGGTCGCCGGTGAGCTGAAGGACCTCGAATACGTCGTCGCCGACGGCGAGGTCGTCGAGCCCGTCGAGATCTCCTCCGAGGACGGCCTGAACATCCTGCGGCACTCCACCGCGCACGTGATGGCGCAGGCCGTGCAGCAGCTCTTCCCCGAGGCCAAGCTGGGCATCGGTCCGCCGGTCAAGGACGGCTTCTACTACGACTTCGACGTCGAGAAGCCGTTCACGCCCGAGGACCTCAAGGCCATCGAGAAGAAGATGCAGGAGATCCAGAAGCGGGGCCAGAAGTTCTCCCGCCGGGTCGTGACGGACGAGGCGGCCCGCGAGGAGCTGGCCGACGAGCCGTACAAGCTGGAGCTCATCGGCATCAAGGGCTCCGCCTCCTCCGACGACGGCGCGGACGTCGAGGTGGGCGGCGGCGAGCTGACCATCTACGACAACCTCGACCCGAAGACCGGCGACCTGTGCTGGAAGGACCTCTGCCGGGGTCCGCACCTGCCGACCACCCGGTTCATCCCGGCGTTCAAGCTGATGCGCAACGCCGCGGCGTACTGGCGCGGCAGCGAGAAGAACCCGATGCTCCAGCGCATCTACGGCACCGCGTGGCCCACTAAGGACGAGCTGAAGGCGCACCTGGAGTTCCTGGAGGAGGCCGCCAAGCGCGACCACCGCAAGCTCGGCAACGAGCTGGACCTCTTCTCCTTCCCGGACGAGATCGGTCCCGGTCTCGCGGTCTTCCACCCCAAGGGCGGCATCATCCGCCGCGCCATGGAGGACTACTCGCGCCGGCGCCACGAGGAGGAGGGCTACGAGTTCGTCTACTCCCCGCACGCCACCAAGGGCAAGCTCTTCGAGAAGTCCGGCCACCTGGACTGGTACGCCGACGGCATGTACCCGCCCATGCAGCTCGACGACGGGGTGGACTACTACCTCAAGCCGATGAACTGCCCGATGCACAACCTGATCTTCGACGCGCGCGGACGTTCCTACCGTGAACTGCCGCTGCGCCTCTTCGAGTTCGGCACGGTGTACCGGTACGAGAAATCCGGCGTGGTGCACGGCCTGACCCGCTCGCGCGGCTTCACGCAGGACGACGCGCACATCTACTGCACCAAGGAGCAGATGGCGGAGGAGCTCGACCGTACGCTCACCTTCGTCCTGAACCTGCTCCGCGACTACGGTCTGACCGACTTCTACCTGGAGCTCTCCACCAAGGACCCGGAGAAGTTCGTCGGCTCCGACGAGATCTGGGAGGAGGCCACCGAGACGCTGCGCCAGGTCGCCGAGAAGCAGGGCCTGCCGCTGGTCCCGGACCCGGGCGGCGCCGCGTTCTACGGCCCGAAGATCTCGGTGCAGTGCAAGGACGCCATCGGCCGTACCTGGCAGATGTCGACCGTGCAGCTCGACTTCAACCTGCCGGAGCGCTTCGACCTGGAGTACACCGGCCCGGACGGCACCAAGCAGCGCCCGGTCATGATCCACCGCGCCCTGTTCGGCTCCATCGAGCGGTTCTTCGCGGTGCTGCTGGAGCACTACGCGGGTGCGTTCCCGGTGTGGCTGGCCCCGGTCCAGGCGGTGGGCATCCCGATCGGTGACGCGCACATCCCCTACCTCCAGGAGTTCGCGGCGAAGGCCCGGAAGAAGGGGCTGCGGGTCGACGTGGACGCCTCCTCGGACCGGATGCAGAAGAAGATCCGCAACCAGCAGAAGGCCAAGGTGCCCTTCATGATCATCGCGGGCGACGAGGACATGGCCAATGGCGCCGTCTCCTTCCGCTACCGCGACGGATCGCAGGAGAACGGCATCCCGGTCGAGGACGCCATCGCCAAGATCCAGAAGGCCGTCGAGGACCGCGTCCAGGTCTGACGTCCAGGTCTGACGGACACAGCAGGTGAGAGGCCCCCGGAGAGCTACCCGCCCTCCGGGGGCCTCTTCTCGTCCTCCCGCCGGAAGACCTGGAGCAGCCAGGACGAGAACGACCCCGTCACCGCCCCCAGCAGCGCCAGCCCGCAGACCATCAGCCCCGCGGCGACGACCCGGCCGCCGGGTGTGACCGGCACCGCGTCCCCGTACCCCACCGTCGTGAGCGTCTCGCACGCCCACCACACCGCGTCGCCGAAGGTATGGATCGTGGAATCCGGGACCTTGTGTTCCTGGTGGTAGACCGCGAGCGCCGCCGAGAAGCCGAGGAGCAGGGCGGACGCGCCGGCGTAGCTGATCACACGCGCGTACAGGCTCAGCCGCGGCTGCTCCCGGCGCTGCTGGACCGCGGTGTAGACCCGGATCAGGCGCAGCGGCCGCAGCAGCGGAAGCAGCAGCACCATCGTGTCCAGCCAGTGCACCCGGACGAAGCGGTGGCCGAGGCCGCTGAGCCGGAGCCGTACGGCGTAGTCCGCCGCGAAGACCAGCCAGGTGGTGCCGACCAGGACGAGGGCGATGTCCCGCCGGGGTTCGGCGTCGTCGGGGGCCAGGACCCAGAACGCGTAGCCGAGCAGGAAGAGCAGGGAAACACCGAAGAGCGGCACTTCGGTGCGTTGCTCCCAGCGCCGGAGGAGTGGGGAGGTGGAGTCGGCGGACCGGTCGCTCATCGCCTCAGCATCGCCGTACGCCGACGGGTGCGGCCCCGGCGACACGCACCCGGGGAGTGAAGCAATATGCTGATCGCCATGACGAGTGAGCCGGAGCAGCAGATCGGAGTGGGAACGCCCGATGCGTTCCAGCGCCTGTGGACGCCCCACCGGATGGCGTACATCCAGGGCGAGAACAAGCCGACCGGTCCGGAGGCCGGCGACGGCTGTCCGTTCTGCGGGATCCCGTCGAGTACGGACGAGGACGGGCTCGTCGTCGCGCGCGGCAAGTACGTCTACGCCGTGCTGAACCTGTATCCGTACAACGGCGGCCATCTGATGGTGGTGCCGTACCGGCACGTCGCGGACTACACGGAGCTGGACGGCCCGGAGACCATGGAGCTGGCCGACTTCACCAAGCGGGCGATGGTGGCGCTGCGGGCGGCCTCGGGAGCGCACGGATTCAACATCGGCATGAACCAGGGTTCGGTGGCGGGGGCCGGGATCGCGGCCCATCTGCACCAGCACCTGGTGCCGCGCTGGGGTGGCGACACCAACTTCATGCCGGTGGTCGGCCACACGAAGGTGCTGCCGCAGCTGCTCGCCGACACCCGCAAGATGCTGGCCGACGCCTGGCCGGCCGGCTGATCCCGGCCCTGGCTTCCGCAAGGGCCGCCCCGGCTGCTGTTTCCTGCCGGGGCGGCCTTCGCGCGTCGGGGCGCCCGGCTACGCGTCGTACAGGTCGGCCTTGCGCGGGGTCGGGTCCTGCACCGCGCCGCTCAGTATCATCGAGCGGTTGTCGAAGCGCTCGGTATCGACGCCGTTCTCCTTGAGGACGCGCAGGGCGGCGCTGTGGACGGCGCGCAGGACCGGCGTCGCGGCACGCATCGCGTCGTCCGCCATGAAGCGGTGGCGCCACGGCTTCTCGGCCCAGGCGTGCCGCAGGCCGAACGGTTCGGGCAGGGCGATCTTGCCGCCCAGGTAGTCCAGCAGCGGCGGGTACCAGGTGAACGGGGCGCGCAGGGCGAGCCGGACGACCTCGCCGGGCTCGACCAGGGGGAGGGTTATGTCGCGGGTCTCCCAGAACCGGACGGTCTTGTTGACCGTCTTGGTCTTGGCCGCGGGCTTGCTGGTGAAGAGCGAGTGGACCGGCCCGAGCGCGTGTCCGGTGACCTCGATGCGCAGCGTCTCGTGGAGCACCGTGACCGTGATCATCATCGTGATGATCAACTGGCCTTCCCAGAGGGTGAACTGGACGCCCAGATAGTGCCGGTCGCCGCTGCCGAACTGCTGGTGGTTGCAGATCCGCTGTATCTCGTGCGGCTTGACCTGGAAGGTGGCGACGTCCTCGCCGTCGGGGCGGGAGACCGAGCCGGCGTTCTCCCCGACGGGGGACACGATCCAGTGGGTGACCGACGGGGTGGGGAACCCCCCGGTGTTCAGCGGGCCGCGCTCCAGCACCTTGAGCTGGTCGTGGATGGCCCGGATCAGGTCCCAGCTGCGGAACTGGTGGAACTCCTTGCCGGGGTCCTTGGAGACGAGCTCCTCGGCGAGCTGCCAGCTGCCCCAGCGGGTGCCCATGCCGAGGATGCCCTTGGGGCCCGCGTAGAAGACCGAGTTGGACTGCTGCTCGGCGGTGAGCTTCTCCAGGCCCTGGCGGAGCGCCTCGCGGGAGGTCTCGTTGGGGTTCTTCGGCACTGCCTCGGGGATCTTGGCGATGACGCCGCCGCCGGAGAGCAGCCCCTCCCAACGGGCGCGCATGTCCTTGGCGGAGGACTCGGCGATCCGCTTGGCGATGAACCAGCCGATGACGGGGGCGATGATCATCGCCCGGACGTAGAGCGCCAGGAATCCGTTGAGCGGCAGGCCGACCAGGAAGACCAGCGCCACGATGCCGATGATCGGCAGCAGCGCGCTGCCCAGGGCGGAGAGGGCCTTGTCCTTGGTGCCGCCGAGGTAGTCGCGCAGGCGGAAGGCGAGGACCCACAGGATCATGCCGGGCAGGAAGACGAAGCCGAACAGCGCGGTGACGGCGGTGAGTTTGGTGTCGCGGCTCTTGCGGAGGCGGCTCGCGGACAGACAGTGCTCGACGACCGTCTGCGGGTCGGTCCCGAAGGACTGGATGAGGGCGCCGCGGGCGCCGCCCAGCATGCGTTCCTGGACGGCGCGGGAGAACGCCTCGCCGAGATTGGGCTTGAAATAGTCGGACTTGAAGAGCTTGGAACGGCCCACCTTGACTTCGGACTTGTGCCATTCACTGTTGGCTTCAAGGATTTTCTCCACCGGGCTGTCGCGGTACGCGGCGGAGGCGAGGGCGTTCGTCGCCACCGCCTGTCCGCCCGAACCCTGGAGCGGGATCTGCGCTCCGGGAGAGAAATCGAATCCGTCGCTGGCCACTGTCGCCCCCACTCGCCGCCGAGGAACTGCTCCTGCGGCTGTTTCCCAACTGCCGTGCCCGGCACACCTTCTGAGCTGGGACCAAAGCGTATCGTCCGGATCGCCGCGCCGCCCGCCCCTGTGGACAAAGACGGGCGGCATGGCCGGTCATGAGTCGTTAGGGTTGTTCTCCGGCTGTCCCCGGAGGCGTTCGGCGAGCTGCGGGGGCATCGCTTCGTGCCGGGCGTACGCCCGGTCGAACCGGCCGGCGCCATGGGAGAGGGAGCGCAGGTCGACCGCGTACCGGCCGATCTCCAGCTCGGGCACCTCGGCCCGCACCAGGGTGCGGCCGGTGCCGGACTGTTCGGTTCCGATCACCCTGCCGCGCCGCCCGGACAGATCGCTCATCACCGGCCCGACATAGTCGTCGGGTACCAGGACCCGGACCTCGGCGACGGGTTCGAGGAGCTGGATACGGGTGTCCGCGGCGGCCTCGCGCAGGGCCAGCGCGCCCGCGGTCTGGAACGCCGCGTCGGAGGAGTCCACCGAGTGGGACTTGCCGTCCCGCAGCGTGATGCGCACATCGACGAGCGGATGGCCGGCCGAGACCCCGCGGGCGGCCTGGGCCCGCACCCCCTTCTCGACGGACGGGACGAACTGACGGGGCACCGCCCCGCCGACCACCTTGTCGACGAATTCGATGCCCGAGCCCGGAGGCAGCGGCTCCACGTCGATCTCGCAGATGGCGTACTGGCCGTGGCCGCCGGACTGCTTCACGTGCCTGCCGCGCCCGGCCGACGGGGCCGCGAAGGTCTCACGGAGCGACACCTTGTGCGGTACGGCGTCGACCTGGACGCCGTAGCGGCTGCGCAACCGGTCCAGCGCCACGTCCTGGTGGACCTCGCCGAGGCACCACAGGACCACCTGGTGGGTGTCCTGATTCTGTTCCAGGCGCATGGTCGGATCCTCGGCGACCAGTCGGGCGAGCCCCTGGGAGAGCTTGTCGTCGTCCGCCTTGCTGTGTGCCTCGATGGCCAGCGGCAGCAGCGGGTCCGGGGTGGTCCAGGGATCCAGCAGCAACGGCCGGTCCGGGTCGGAGAGGGTGTCCCCGGTCTCGGCGCCGCCCAGTTTGGCGACGCTGGCCAGATCCCCCGCGATACAGGCGGTGAGCGGGCGCTGCTGTTTGCCGAAGGGGGAGGAGAGCGCCCCGACGCGCACCTCGGTCTCGTGGAAGGGGCGGGGCTCGCGGCCGGGGTCGGTGAGTCCGTGGCCGAAGACGTGGACGGTCTCGTCGGGACGCAGGGTGCCGGAGAAGACGCGGACCAGCGAGATCCGGCCGACGTAGGGGTCGGAGGCCGTCTTGACGACCTCGGCGACGAGCGGGCCGTCCGGGTCGCAGGTCAGGACCGGCCGTGACGCCCCGTGCAAGGGGGTGACGTCGGGGAGCGGGCGCTCCGGCGGGGCCGGGAAGCCACCGGTGATCAGGTCCAGCAGCTCGACGGTGCCGATGCCCTGGCGGGCGCCCGGAGCGGCGGGGGCGGCGGTGAGGACGGGGTGGAAGGTGCCCCGGGCCACGGCGCGCTCCAGGTCGTCGACGAGTGTCTTGATGTCGACCTCGGCCCCGTCGAGGTACCGGTCCATCAGGGTCTCGTCCTCGCTCTCGGCGATGATCCCCTCGACGAGGCGGTCGCGGGCCTCCTGGAGCGCCGGCCGCTGGTCCTCGGCGGGCGGGTTCTCCCGCCGCTCGCCCGAGGAGTAGTCGAGGATCCGCTGGGTGAGGAGTCCGGTGAGCCCGGTGAGCGGGGCGTGCCCGTCGGCGCCCTCGGGGCCGTGGACGGGCAGATAGAGCGGGAGCACGGCATCGGGGTCGTCGCCGCCGAAGATCTCGCCGCAGATCCGGGTCATCTCCTCGAACGGGGTGCGGGCCGTGTCGAGGTGGGTGACGACGATGGCGCGCGGCATGCCGACGGCCGCGCACTCCTCCCAGACGGCGCGGGTGGCACCCGCCACCGCGTCGGCCTCCTGCGCGGCGGACACGACGAACAGGGCCGCGTCCGCCGCGCGCAGACCGGCCCTGAGTTCCCCGACGAAATCCGCGTAGCCGGGGGTGTCCAGCAGGTTGATCCTGTACCCGCCCCATTCGACGGGGACCAGGGAGAGCTGTACGGAACGCTGCTGGCGGTGTTCGATCTCGTCGTAGTCGGAGACGGTGGCACCGTCCTCGACCCGGCCCGCCCGGTTGACGGCGCCCGCGGTCAGTGCGAGGGCCTCGACGAGCGTGGTCTTTCCGGAGCCGCTGTGGCCGACCAGCACCACATTCCGTACGGATGAGGGCCGGCCGGCCGTCGCTGCCCTGCCGGCGGCCCCGGTGTGTGCGTGTGCCTTGTCGCCCATGATGCGTGCCTCCCAGATAGTTGCGGGGAGCGGAAGAGAACCGACGCGATGTGGGGAGAGAGCTGCACGGGCACTGGGGAGCCGCCGCGGCGGCTGCGGCGACGCCCGCGGTAATTCGAGCTTTCCACTCGGGCCGGGCCGCGTCCATACATGGCACGTCGCCGCGCGACGCCGGGTGCCCGGACGGTGGAGTCCGGCGGTGGTGACTACGATGGGCCAGCCGGTGGCCGTAGGGGCCGCTCGGCCCACCGACCCTCGGGAAGGCCATGCTGAACAAGTACGCGCGTGCATTTTTTACGCGTGTCCTCACACCGTTCGCCGCGCTGCTGCTCCGTCTCGGCGTGAGCCCCGACGCGGTCACTCTGATCGGTACGGCCGGGGTGATGGCAGGTGCGCTGGTCTTCTTCCCGATGGGGGAGTTCTTCTGGGGCACGATCGTCATCACGATCTTCGTCTTCTCCGACCTCGTCGACGGCAACATGGCCCGGCAGGCCGGTATCTCCAGCCGTTGGGGCGCGTTCCTGGACTCGACCCTGGACCGGGTCGCCGACGGGGCGATCTTCGGCGGATTCGCGCTCTGGTACGCGGGCAACGGCGACGACAACGCGCTCTGCGCGGTCGCGATCTTCTGCCTGGCCAGCGGCCAGGTGGTCTCGTACACGAAGGCGCGCGGCGAGTCGATCGGGCTGCCGGTCGCGGTCAACGGGCTCGTGGAGCGCGCCGAGCGGCTGGTGATCTCGCTGGTCGCGGCCGGGCTCGCCGGTCTGCACAAGTTCGGTGTGCCCGGGATCCAGGTCCTGCTGCCGATCGCGCTGTGGATCGTCGCCGTGGGCAGCCTGGTGACGCTCGTGCAGCGGGTCGTGACCGTGCGCCGCGAGTCCGCCGAGGCCGACGCGGCCGAGGCCGCCGCCGCGGGGCCGGGGAGCGGGACCGACCGGTGAGCGAGGACCCGGCGCAGCCGCGCAACGGCCTGCGGGACCGGCTGACCGACGGGCTGTACGGGCTCGGCTGGGGCGCGGTCAAGAAGCTGCCCGAGCCGGTCGCCCGGGCTCTCTTCCGCACCATCGCCGACCAGGCCTGGAAACGGCGCGGCAAGAGCGTGTTGCGGCTGGAGTCGAATCTGGCCCGGGTCGTGCCCGGGGCGTCGCCGGCCCGGCTGGCCGAGCTCTCCAGGGCCGGGATGCGCTCGTACATGCGCTACTGGATGGAGTCGTTCCGGCTGCCCACCTGGAGTCCGGCGCGGATCAAGGCGTCCATAGAGGTGACGGACGCGCACCGGCTGACCGACGGTCTCGACTCCGGGCGCGGCGTCATCCTCGCCCTGCCGCACCTGGGGAACTGGGACCTGGCGGGAGCCTGGGTCACCACCGATCTCAAGGTGCCCTTCACCACGGTCGCCGAGCGCCTCAAGCCCGAGACCCTGTACGACCGGTTCGTCGCCTACCGCGAGGGGCTCGGCATGGAGGTCCTGCCGCACAGCGGCGGGGCGGCCTTCGGCACCCTGGCGAGGCGGCTGCGGGCGGGCGGGCTGGTCTGTCTGGTCGCCGACCGTGATCTGTCCGCCTCCGGGGTCGAGGTGACGTTCTTCGGCGACACCGCGCGGATGCCCGCCGGGCCCGCGCTGCTGGCCCAGCAGACCGGGGCGCTGCTGCTGCCGGTGACGCTCTCCTACGACGACACGCCCGTGATGAAGGCCCGGATCCACGCTCCGGTCGAGCTGCCCGAGTCAGGTGACCGCACCGAGAAGACGTCCTCGATGACACAGGCGCTGGCCGATGCCTTCGCCGTCGGGATCGCCGACCATCCGGAGGACTGGCACATGCTGCAACGGCTCTGGCTCGCCGATCTGGAGACCCGGGAGGACCGGACGTGAAGATCGGCATCGTCTGCCCGTACTCCTGGGACGTGCCCGGCGGGGTGCAGTTCCACATCCGCGACCTGGCCGAGCACCTGATCCGGCTGGGACACCAGGTGTCGGTGCTGGCGCCCGCGGACGACGAGACGCCGCTGCCGCCGTACGTGGTGTCGGCGGGCCGGGCCGTGCCCGTCCCGTACAACGGCTCCGTCGCCCGGCTGAACTTCGGCTTCCTCTCGGCCGCCCGGGTGCGCCGCTGGCTGCACGACGGCACCTTCGACGTGATCCACATCCACGAGCCGACCTCGCCGTCGCTGGGGCTGCTCGCCTGCTGGGCCGCGCAGGGGCCGATTGTCGCCACGTTCCACACGTCCAACCCGCGCTCCCGGGCCATGATCGCGGCGTACCCGATACTCCAGCCGGCGCTGGAGAAGATCAGTGCGCGCATCGCGGTGAGCGAGTACGCCCGCCGCACCCTGGTCGAGCACCTCGGCGGCGACGCCGTCGTCATCCCGAACGGCGTCGATGTCGGCTTCTTCGCCGCCGCCGAGCCCAAGGCCGAGTGGCAGGGCGGCACGATCGGCTTCATCGGGCGCATCGACGAGCCGCGCAAGGGCCTGCCGGTCCTGATGCGGGCCCTGCCCGCGATCCTCGACGCCCGCCCGGACACCCGGCTGCTGGTGGCCGGCCGGGGCGACGAGGAGGAGGCTGTCGCCTCGCTGCCCGCCCCGATGCGCGAGCGGGTCGAATTCCTCGGCATGGTGAGCGACGAGGACAAGGCGCGGCTGCTGCGCAGCGTCGATGTGTACGTGGCGCCCAACACCGGGGGCGAGAGCTTCGGGATCATCCTGGTCGAGGCCATGTCGGCCGGCGCCCCGGTCCTCGCCAGCGACCTGGACGCGTTCGCGCAGGTGCTGGACCTCGGCGCGGCGGGCGAGCTCTTCGCCAACGAGGACGCGGACGCGCTGGCCGCTGCGGCGATCCGGCTGCTCGGCGACCCGGAGCGGCGTGCGGAGCTGCGTGAGCGGGGCGCCGCGCACGTACGCCGGTTCGACTGGTCGACGGTCGGCGCGGACATCCTCGCGGTGTACGAGACGGTGACGGACGGGGCGGCCTCGGTGGCGGCCGACGAACGCACGGGGCTGCGGGCCCGGTTCGGACTGGCGCGGGAGTGAGGGCCGCCGGCCGGGGGCCGGGGAGCCGGGGCCGGGCTGCCACGCCGTCCGGGCCTCACCGGTAGCCTTGCCGCCCGTGATCGAAACCCTCATCTGGATCGCCGTCGCGATCGTCGCGATCGGTATGTACCTCAGCTGGACCGCCGGACGGCTGGACCGGCTGCACACCCGCATCGACGCCGCCCGGGCCGCCCTCGACGCGCAACTCCTGCGCCGTGCGTCGGTCACCCAGGAACTGGCCACGTCCGGTGTCCTCGATCCGGCCGCCTCCATCGTCCTGTACGAGGCCGCGCACGCCGCCCGCCAGGCGGAGGAGGAGCACCGCGAGGTCGCGGAGAGCGAGCTGAGCACCGCGCTGCGGGCGGTCTTCGGCGAGCCGGCGCAGGTGGAGGCCGTGAAGGAGATCCCCGGCGGTGAGGAGGCGGCGCTCGAACTCGCCGCCGCCGTGCGCCGCGTGCCCATGGCCCGGCGGTTCCACAACGACGCGGTGCGCGCGGCGCGCGCGCTGCGCCGGCACCGCAAGGTGCGGTGGTTCCGGCTGGCCGGACACGCCCCGTTCCCGCTGGCCTTCGAGATGGACGACGAACCCCCGGTGGCCCTCGCCGACCGCCCCGTCAGCTGACCGGACGGCCGTATTCACGCGTGACGGGGGCCACATCCCGCCACGTACGCGTTCAAAACGATCCACCGGCCTTCCATTGGCCCTTGCAGTGGACTGTTCCAGGAGAGTTTGCTCAGCACTGCATCAACCAGCGCTTTTCAGCAACTTTTTCTCCGAGTGAGGTCGATCCATGTCCACGCTTCCCACCACCCCGCAGTCCGCCGACTCCCCGGCCACGGGCACCGCGCGCGTCAAGCGCGGCATGGCCGAGCAGCTCAAGGGCGGCGTGATCATGGACGTCGTCAACGCCGAGCAGGCGAAGATCGCCGAGGACGCGGGCGCCGTGGCCGTCATGGCCCTGGAGCGGGTGCCGGCCGACATCCGCAAGGACGGCGGCGTCGCCCGGATGTCGGACCCGAACATGATCGAGGAGATCATCGAGGCCGTCTCCATCCCGGTGATGGCGAAGTCCCGTATCGGCCACTTCGTCGAGGCTCAGGTCCTGCAGTCCCTCGGCGTCGACTACATCGACGAGTCCGAGGTCCTCACCCCGGCCGACGAGGTCAACCACAGCGACAAGTTCGCCTTCACCACCCCGTTCGTCTGCGGCGCCACCAACCTGGGCGAGGCCCTGCGCCGGATCGCCGAGGGCGCGGCCATGATCCGCTCGAAGGGCGAGGCCGGCACCGGAAACGTCGTCGAGGCGGTCCGTCACCTGCGCCAGATCAAGAACGAGATCGCCCGCCTGCGCGGCTACGACAACAACGAGCTGTACGCCGCCGCCAAGGAGCTCCGCGCCCCGTACGAGCTGGTCAAGGAGGTCTCGGAGCTCGGCAAACTGCCCGTCGTGCTGTTCTCCGCGGGCGGTGTCGCCACCCCCGCCGACGCCGCGCTGATGCGCCAGCTCGGCGCCGAGGGCGTCTTCGTCGGCTCCGGGATCTTCAAGTCCGGCGACCCGGCCAAGCGCGCCGCCGCGATCGTGAAGGCCACCACCTTCTACGACGACCCGAAGATCATCGCGGACGCCTCCCGGAACCTGGGCGAGGCCATGGTCGGCATCAACTGCGACACCCTGCCCGAGACCGAGCGCTACGCCAACCGTGGCTGGTAATCACCGATGAGCGACACCCCTGTGATCGGAGTCCTGGCCCTCCAGGGCGACGTACGGGAACACCTGATCGCCCTGGCCTCGGCTGACGCCCTGGCCAGGCCGGTCCGGCGTCCCGAGGAACTCGCCGAGGTCGACGGCCTGGTCGTCCCCGGTGGCGAGTCCACCACGATGTCCAAGCTGGCTTCCCTGTTCGGCATGCTGGAACCCCTGCGTGAGCGGGTACGGGACGGCATGCCCGTCTACGGCACCTGCGCCGGAATGATCCTGCTCGCCGACAAGATCCTCGACCCGCGCTCGGGCCAGGAGACAATCGGCGGGATCGACATGATCGTGCGCCGCAACGCCTTCGGGCGGCAGAACGAGTCCTTCGAGGCGGCCGTGGAGGTCGCCGGGATCGAGGGCGGCCCCGTGGAGGGCGTGTTCATCCGCGCCCCCTGGGTGGAGTCCGTCGGTGCGCAGGCCAAGGTGGTGGCGGAGCACGGCGGCCATATCGTCGCCGTCCGTCAGGGAAACGCCCTGGCTACGTCGTTCCACCCGGAATTGACCGGAGACCATCGCGTTCACGCGTTGTTCGTGGACATGGTGCGCGCAGTCGGCTGACTCGATCCCGGTAGGATCTCTCGGGTTCGAATCGTTTTTGGTGACGCGAAGGAGAAGGCAGATGTCCGGCCACTCTAAATGGGCTACGACGAAGCACAAGAAGGCCGTGATTGATGCCAAGCGCGGCAAGCTCTTCGCGAAGCTGATCAAGAACATCGAGGTCGCGGCCCGCACCGGCGGTGTGGACCCCGAGGGCAACCCGACCCTCGTGGACGCGATCCAGAAGGCGAAGAAGAGCTCCGTACCGAACAAGAACATCGACTCCGCGGTCAAGCGCGGTGGCGGTCTCGAAGCGGGCGGCGTCGACTACCAGACGATCATGTACGAGGGTTACGGCCCCAACGGTGTCGCGGTGCTCATCGAGTGCCTCACGGACAACCGCAACCGTGCCGCGTCCGACGTACGGGTCGCGATGACCCGCAACGGGGGTTCGATGGCCGACCCGGGTTCGGTCTCGTACCTGTTCAACCGCAAGGGCGTCGTCATCGTCCCCAAGGGCGAGCTGTCCGAGGACGACGTCCTGGGCGCCGTGCTCGACGCGGGCGCCGAGGAGGTCAACGACCTCGGTGACACGTACGAGGTCGTCAGCGAGGCCACCGACATGGTCGCGGTCCGCACCGCGCTCCAGGAGGCCGGCATCGACTACGACTCCGCCGAGGCCAACTTCCTGCCCACCATGCAGGTCGAGCTGGACGAGGAAGGCGCGCGCAAGATCTTCAAGCTGATCGACGCGCTGGAGGACAGCGACGACGTGCAGAACGTCTTCGCCAACTTCGACGTCTCGGACGAGGTCATGGAGAAGGTCGACGCCTGAGCCGCGCTCGGCGCAGCCCTCAGCGACGGGCCGACGGGGACACACCCCGTCGGCCCGTCGCATTGTCAGTGCGAGCCGATAGCCTGCGGGAACAGTTGACCGATCGGTACGGAGGGGGCGTCCCATGCGGGTGCTGGGCGTGGACCCGGGGCTGACCCGGTGCGGTGTCGGCGTCGTCGAAGGCGTCGCCGGCCGCCCCCTGACGATGCTCGGCGTCGGGGTCGTGCGCACCCCGGCCGACGCCGAGCTCGGGCACCGACTGGTCGCCATCGAGCGCGGCATCGAGGAGTGGCTCGACGAGCACCGGCCCGAATTCGTCGCCGTGGAGCGGGTGTTCAGCCAGCACAACGTCCGTACGGTCATGGGCACCGCCCAGGCCAGCGCCGTCGCCATGCTCTGCGCCTCGCGCCGCGGCATCCCCGTCGCCCTGCACACCCCCAGCGAGGTCAAGGCGGCCGTCACGGGCAGCGGCCGCGCCGACAAGGCACAGGTCGGCGCGATGGTCACCCGGCTGCTGCGGCTCGACGCCCCGCCGAAACCGGCCGACGCTGCCGACGCCCTGGCCCTCGCCATCTGCCACATCTGGCGCGCCCCCGCCGTCAACCGCCTCCAGCAGGCCCACGCGGCAGCCGCCGCGTCCCGCACCCCGCGCGTCCCCCGTACACCCGCAGTTCCCGTCCGGAAGGTCCCCCGATGATCGCCTTCGTCAGCGGCCCCGTCGCCGCACTCGCCCCGACCACGGCCGTGATCGAGGTCGGCGGCATCGGCATGGCCGTCCAGTGCGCGCCGAACACCCTCGCCGGCCTCCGGATCGGCAAGGAGGCCAGGCTCGCCACCTCCCTCGTCGTACGGGAGGACTCCCTCACCCTCTACGGCTTCGCCGACGACGACGAGCGGCAGGTCTTCGAGCTGCTCCAGACCGCCAGCGGCGTCGGACCCCGGCTCGCCCAGGCGATGCTCGCCACCCACAGCCCGGACGCCCTGCGCACCGCGGTCGCCACCGGCGACGAGAAGGCGCTCACCGCCGTCTCCGGCATCGGCAAGAAGGGCGCACAGAAACTCCTCCTCGAACTGAAGGACAGGCTCGGCGAGCCGGTCGGCGCCCACATCGGCCGCCAGGGCATCGGTACCGCTGTCACCAGTTCCTGGCGCGATCAGCTCCAGGCCGCCCTGATCGGCCTCGGCTACGCCACCCGCGAGGCCGACGAGGCGGTCACCGCCGTCGCCCCGCAGGCCGAGGCGGCGATCGCCGAGGGCGGACAGGCCCCCGTGCCGCAGCTGCTGCGTGCCGCACTCCAGACCCTCAACCGCGCGCGCTGACCGGAGCGCCGCACCCCGGGGAACACCCCGACGCCGGGCCGGGCACCGCACGGCACCGAAACACCCGAGGCGGGACAGACTGAATGAACTGGGACGAGACCGGACCCGACACCGACGAGAGGCTCGACGAGAGCCTCGTCCATGCCGACGCGGACGGCGAGGACACCGCGGTCGAAGCGGCGCTGCGCCCGAAGGACCTGGACGAATTCGTCGGCCAGGAGAAGGTGCGCGAACAGCTCGACCTGGTCCTCAAGGCGGCCCTGGCCCGCGGCGCCACCGCCGACCACGTCCTGCTCTCCGGTGCCCCCGGTCTCGGCAAGACCACCCTCTCCATGATCATCGCGGCCGAGATGGGCGCACCGATCCGGATCACCTCCGGCCCCGCCATCCAGCACGCCGGCGACCTCGCCGCGATCCTCTCCTCCCTCCAGGAGGGCGAGGTCCTCTTCCTCGACGAGATCCACCGCATGTCGCGGCCGGCCGAGGAGATGCTCTACATGGCGATGGAGGACTTCCGGGTCGACGTCATCGTCGGCAAGGGCCCAGGCGCCACGGCGATCCCGCTGGAACTGCCGCCGTTCACCCTGGTCGGCGCGACCACCAGGGCCGGACTGCTGCCGCCGCCGCTGCGCGACCGGTTCGGCTTCACCGGCCACATGGAGTTCTACGCCCCCACCGAGCTGGAGCGTGTCATCCACCGCTCCGCCCGCCTCCTCGACGTGGAGATAGACGCGGACGGCGCCGCCGAGATCGCCGGCCGCTCCCGCGGCACCCCCCGGATCGCCAACCGGCTGCTGCGCCGCGTCCGGGACTACGCCCAGGTCAAGGCCGACGGACGGATCGACCGCCCGGTCGCCGCCACCGCCCTCGGGGTCTACGAGGTCGATGCCCGAGGTCTCGACCGGCTCGACCGCGCGGTGCTCGGTGCCCTGCTCAAGCTCTTCGGCGGCGGCCCCGTCGGGCTGTCCACCCTCGCGGTCGCCGTGGGGGAGGAGCGCGAGACCGTCGAGGAGGTCGCGGAGCCCTTCCTGGTACGGGAGGGTTTGCTGGCCAGGACGCCGCGGGGACGGGTCGCGACCCCCGCGGCCTGGGCCCATCTGGGGCTCGTACCTCCACAGCAAGGCGGAAAGGGACAACAGGGCCTGTTCGGGGCGTGATCTGTCACAGCTTGACCGGAGCAGGAACCACACGGCGTCGCTGGGCGTTGTTCCATCGATGCGGACTCGCTTAGACTCCGCCGATGCCGCCCTTACAGGTCGGTGTACCCACCCCCGTAGATACAGGCCGCCTTCGAGCGCGGTCGTGCGAAGGAAACTCGTCCCGTGAATCCCGTGACTCTCCTCCCCTTCATCGTGCTCATCGGGGCCATGTTCCTGATGACGCGGTCCGCCAAGAAGAAGCAGGCGGCCGCCGCCCAGATGCGCAACGAGATGCAGCCCGGCACCGGCGTCCGGACGATCGGGGGCATGTACGCCACCGTCAAGGAGCTGCACGACGACACGGTTCTCCTTGAGATCGCGCCCGGCGTCCACGCCATCTACGCCAAGAACGCCATCGGCGCCGTCCTCGACGACGCGGAGTACAACCGCATCGTCCACGGCGACGACGAGAACAGCCTCGACCTCGACGGCACCGTCGTCCCCGACGACGCCTCCTCGCTGACCGAGGACGACGCCGACAAGGACGCCTCGGACGAGGCCCGGATCGACCTCGGCAAGAAGACCGATGACGCCGAGCCGAAGGACGACGAGTCCGGCAAGAAGTCCGAGGGCAAGGACGACGGCGAGGCCGACGCGAAGTAACCCACGCCCGGGGATGCCGTGAGCCCACCGGCATCCGGCATTCCCGGGACCGTGCGGTCTTCTGCGGGGGCGGGTCCCCACTACACTTCGTGGCCGCTCGGGCGCGTACCCGGCGCGGGGCGGTTGGACAGGGAGAAACGAGAAGGTGGCAGCACCGAAGAAGAGCCGAGGGCCGGCGGGCGGTCAGGGCAGGCCGGGGCGTTCCCTGGCTCTGATCCTGATCGCCATGGTCGCGCTCACCGGCGGGATGTTCCTGGCCGATCAGCCGACCCCACGGCTGGGCATCGACCTGGCGGGCGGCACCTCGATCACGCTTGAGGCGAAGAGCGAGCCGGGCCAGGAATCGGCGATCAACAAGACCAACATGGACACGGCGGTCCAGATCATGGAACGCCGTGTCAATGGTCTTGGCGTCTCCGAGGCCGAGGTCCAGACGCAGGGCAAGAGCAACATCATCGTCAACATCCCCAAGGGCACGAATTCCGCCCAGGCCCGGGAGCAGGTCGGCACCACGGCCAAGCTCTACTTCCGGCCGGTGCTGACCGTCGCCCAGGGCACGCCCACCCCGACGCCCAGCGCCTCGACGTCCGGCAAGCCCACCCCGTCCGGCAGCCCCAGCGCCCCCACCGCCGACAAGGGCAAGACGTCGGCGACGCCGAACGCGAGCGCCACCACCCAGGGCCGTGCGGTCACCGGCGCCCTCAAGGCCGACTCCACGCCGACGCCCAAGGCGAGCACCACGCCGAAGGCCGACGCCACGCCGTCCGCGTCCGCCGCCGACGAGGCCGCCGCGGCCAAGCTGCAGAAGCAGTTCGCGGCGCTGGACTGCTCCAGCAAGGCGTCCCGCGCCGAGGCTGCACGGGGGGCCAAGCCCACCGACATGGTCGTCGCGTGCAGCTCCGAGGGTGACGCGAAGTACGTCCTGGGCCCGTCCGAGGTGTCCGGCACCGAGGTCGACAGCGCCAAGGCCGGCTTCGACCAGCAGCGCGGCATGTGGATCGTCAACATGGAGTTCACCAAGCAGGGCTCCAAGCAGTTCCAGACGATCACCAAGAAGCTCTCCGCGCAGCAGTCCCCGCAGAACCAGTTCGCCATCGCGCTGGACGGCGAGGTCGTCTCCGCGCCCCAGGTGAACACCACGCTCAGCGGCAGCGCCGAGATCTCCGGCAGCTTCACCCAGCAGTCCGCCGAGGACCTGGCCAACGTGCTCTCCTACGGTGCGCTCCCGCTCTCGTTCAAGGAGCAGAGCGTCACCACGGTCACCGCCGCGCTCGGCGGCGAGCAGCTCCAGGCCGGTCTGATCGCCGGTGCCATCGGTCTGGCCCTGGTGGTCATCTACCTGGTGGCCTACTACCGGGGCCTGGCGTTCATCGCGCTCCTGAGCCTCCTGGTCTCCGGCATCCTGACCTACACGCTCATGTCGCTGCTCGGCCCGGCCATCGGCTTCGCGCTGAACCTCCCGGCGGTCTGCGGCGCCATCGTGGCCATCGGTATCACCGCGGACTCCTTCATCGTGTACTTCGAACGGGTCCGCGACGAGATCCGCGAGGGCCGCACGCTCCGTCCGGCCGTCGAGCGGGCCTGGCCGCGCGCCCGGCGCACCATCCTGGTCTCCGACTTCGTGTCGTTCCTCGCCGCCGCGGTGCTCTTCGTCGTCACCGTCGGCAAGGTCCAGGGCTTCGCGTTCACGCTGGGTCTCACCACCCTGCTCGACGTGGTCGTGGTCTTCCTCTTCACCAAGCCCGTCATGACGCTGATGGCCCGTACGAAGTTCTTCGCCAGCGGTCACCCGTGGTCCGGCCTGGACCCGAAGCGGCTCGGCGCCAAGCCGCCGCTGCGCCGCTCGCGCCGTGTCAACGCCCCCACTGACCCGAAGGAGGCGTGAGATGTCGCGACTCGGCACTCTCGGCGCCCGTCTCTACCGAGGCGAGGTCGGCTACGACTTCATCGGCAAGCGCAAGATCTGGTACGGGATCTCGATCCTGATCACCATCACGGCCATCGTCGGCCTGGCGGTCAGCGGCCTGAACATGGGCATCGAGTTCAAAGGCGGCGCGGTCTTCACCACCCCGAAGACCAGCGTCACCGTCGCCAAGGCGGAGGACCTGGCCACGGAGGCCTCCGGCCACCAGGCGATCGTCCAGAAGCTCGGCAACGGCGGTCTGCGCATCCAGATCACCGAGGTCGACACCGCGAAGTCCGACGAGATCAAGAACACGCTCTCCAAGGACCTCGACGTTCCCGCGGAGAAGATCGCCGCCGACCTGGTCGGCCCCAGCTGGGGTGAGCAGATCGCCAACAAGGCCTGGACCGGCCTCGGCATCTTCATGGTCCTCGTGGTGATCTACCTGGCCATCGCCTTCGAATGGCGGATGGCCATCGCGGCCCTGGTCGCGCTGATCCACGACATCACCATCACGGTCGGTGTCTACGCCCTGGTCGGCTTCGAGGTCACCCCGGGCACCGTGATCGGTCTGCTGACCATCCTCGGTTACTCCCTCTACGACACGGTCGTCGTCTTCGACAGTCTCAAGGAGGGCACGAAGGACATCACCAAGCAGACCCGGTGGACGTACAGCGAGATCGCCAACCGCTCCATCAACGGCACGCTGGTCCGCTCCATCAACACCACCGTCGTGGCTCTGCTGCCGGTCGCCGGTCTGCTGTTCATCGGTGGCGGCGTCCTCGGCGCCGGCATGCTGAACGACATCTCCCTGGCGCTCTTCGTCGGCCTCGCCGCCGGCGCGTACTCCTCGATCTTCATCGCCACGCCGCTCGTCGCCGACCTCAAGGAACGCGACCCGCAGATGAAGGCCCTGAAGAAGCGGATCCTCGCCAAGCGCGCGGCAGCCGCGGCCAAGGGCGAGTCCGCCGAGGACGAGCAGCCGGACGACGACCACCCGCAGGACGCGGCGCCCGCCGCCGCGGTCGTCGGCCAGCGCCAGCAGCCCCCCAGGGGCCACGGCCGGACCCCGGGGAAGCGCCGATGACCAGCACCACCGAGAGCACCCGCGAGCTCCTGCTCAGCCGGATCCGCGACGTTCCGGACTACCCGAAGCCGGGTGTGCTGTTCAAGGACATCACCCCGCTGCTCGCGGACCCGGTGGCCTTCTCGGCGCTCACCGACACCCTCGTCGAGCTGTGCGTACGGCACGGCGCCACGAAGGTCGTCGGCCTGGAGGCGCGCGGCTTCATCCTGGCCGCCCCGGTCGCGGTCCGGGCCGGTCTCGGCTTCGTACCCGTCCGCAAGGCGGGGAAGCTGCCCGGGGCCACGCTCGGCCAGGCGTACGAGCTGGAGTACGGCACCGCCGAGATCGAGATCCACGCGGAGGACCTGTCCGCCGACGACCGGATCATGGTCATCGATGACATCCTCGCCACCGGCGGCACCGCCGAGGCCTCGCTGGAGCTGATCCGGCGGGCCGGTGCCGAGGTCGCGGGCGTCGCGGTCCTCATGGAGCTCGGTTTCCTCCCCGGACGGGCCCGGCTGGAGCAGGGCCTGCGGGGCGCGCCGCTGGAGGTTCTGATCACGGTCTGAGCAGTTCCGACCGTATCTGGCAACGGATCGTGCGAACAGGACGGGCACCCGGGAACAACCGGGTGCCCGTCCCGCGTTGTCAGGAGTCTCACGGTCCCCGGGGGAGGACCGGCCGCGGGGTCGATACGATGGCCTTTCCGGGTACCCGGATCCGCACGAGGAGCGCTCTTGCCAGACGAGGCCCAGCCAGTCGCCGCCCCGCAGCCCGACAAGCCCGCGGCGGCCTCAGCCACGCCCGGGAAGAAGCAGCCCGCGGACAAGCCGAAGCCCCCGGCCCCCGAGCCCGGCCCGGGCCGGGCGGGAGCCGCGGCCCCCGGGGCCGCCCCCGCTTCCCCCGCACAGCCGGCCGCACCGGTCTCCCCGGCGGCGTCCGCCCCGAAGCCGCCCGCGAAGCCCGCGGCCAGGCCGGTCGCGCCGACCGCCCCCACGACCCGCTCCGGCGGCTCGTCCAATCGGGTGCGGGCCAGGCTGGCCCGTCTCGGGGTGCAGCGCTCCAGCCCGTACAACCCGGTGCTCGAACCGCTGCTGCGCATCGTCCGGAGCAACGACGCCAAGATCGAGACGGCCACACTGCGCCAGATCGAGCGCGCCTACCAGGTCGCCGAGCGCTGGCACCGCGGCCAGAAGCGCAAGAGCGGCGACCCGTACATCACGCATCCGCTCGCGGTGACGACGATCCTCGCCGAGCTGGGCATGGACCCGGCGACGCTGATGGCCGGGCTGCTGCACGACACCGTCGAGGACACCGAGTACGGCCTGGACACCCTGCGCCGCGACTTCGGCGACCAGGTCGCCCTGCTCGTCGACGGCGTCACCAAGCTGGACAAGGTCAAGTTCGGCGAGGCCGCCCAGGCCGAGACCGTGCGCAAGATGGTCGTCGCCATGGCCAAGGACCCCCGGGTCCTGGTCATCAAGCTCGCCGACCGGCTGCACAACATGCGCACCATGCGCTATCTCAAGCGGGAGAAGCAGGAGAAGAAGGCCCGCGAGACGCTTGAGATCTACGCCCCGCTGGCGCACCGCCTGGGCATGAACACCATCAAGTGGGAGCTGGAGGACCTCGCCTTCGCGATCCTCTACCCCAAGATGTACGACGAGATCGTCCGTCTCGTCGCCGAGCGGGCCCCCAAGCGCGACGAATACCTCGCCATAGTGACCGACGAGGTCCAGGCCGACCTGCGCGCCGCCCGGATCAAGGCCACCGTCACCGGGCGGCCGAAGCACTACTACAGCGTCTACCAGAAGATGATCGTGCGGGGCAGGGACTTCGCCGAGATCTACGACCTGGTGGGCATCCGGGTACTCGTCGACACCGTCCGCGACTGCTACGCGGCGCTCGGTACCGTCCACGCGCGATGGAATCCGGTCCCCGGCCGGTTCAAGGACTACATCGCGATGCCCAAGTTCAACATGTACCAGTCGCTGCACACCACGGTGATCGGTCCCAGCGGCAAGCCCGTCGAACTCCAGATCCGCACCTTCGACATGCACCGCCGCGCCGAGTACGGCATCGCCGCGCACTGGAAGTACAAGCAGGAGGCCGTCGCGGGCGCGTCCAAGGTGCGTACCGACGTCCCCAAGAACACGGGCGGCGGCCGGAGCCAGGACACCGTCAACGACATGGCGTGGCTGCGCCAGCTCCTGGACTGGCAGAAGGAGACCGAGGACCCCAGCGAGTTCCTGGAGTCGCTGCGCTTCGACCTCTCCCGCAACGAGGTCTTCGTCTTCACGCCCAAGGGCGACGTCATAGCGCTGCCCGCGGGGGCGACCCCGGTCGACTTCGCGTACGCGGTGCACACGGAGGTCGGCCACCGGACCATAGGAGCACGGGTCAACGGGCGGCTCGTACCGCTCGAATCGACGCTCGACAACGGCGACCTGGTGGAGGTCTTCACCTCCAAGGCGGCCGGCGCCGGACCCTCCCGGGACTGGCTGGGCTTCGTCAAGTCGCCCCGCGCCCGCAACAAGATCCGGGCCTGGTTCTCCAAGGAGCGCCGCGACGAGGCGATCGAGCAGGGCAAGGACGCCATCGCGCGCGCCATGCGCAAGCAGAACCTGCCGATCCAGCGCATCCTGACCGGCGACTCCCTGGTCACCCTCGCCCACGAGATGCGCTACCCCGACATCTCGTCGCTGTACGCGGCGATCGGCGAGGGCCATGTCGCCGCCGCCGGTGTCGTGCAGAAGCTGGTCCAGGCGCTCGGCGGCGAGGACGAGGCCAACGAGGACATCGCGGAGAGCTCGCCGCCCTCGCGCAGCCGCAACAAGCGCCGTTCCAACGCCGATCCGGGCGTGGTCGTCAAGGGCGTCGAGGACGTCTGGGTCAAACTGGCCCGCTGCTGCACACCCGTCCCAGGCGATCCGATCATCGGCTTCGTCACCCGGGGCAGCGGCGTCTCCGTGCACCGCGCCGACTGCGTCAACGTCGACTCGCTGTCGCAGCAGCCGGAACGGATCCTGGAGGTCGAGTGGGCGCCGACCCAGTCCTCGGTCTTCCTGGTCGCCATCCAGGTCGAGGCACTCGACCGGTCCCGGCTGCTCTCGGACGTCACCCGCGTCCTGTCCGACCAGCACGTCAACATCCTGTCGGCGGCCGTGCAGACCTCCCGGGACCGGGTGGCCACCTCGCGCTTCACCTTCGAGATGGGCGACCCGAAGCACCTCGGCCACGTACTGAAGGCGGTACGCGGCGTGGAGGGCGTCTACGACGTCTACCGGGTGACCTCGGCCCGCAGACCGTAGCGGCGACGAAGCAGAAGGGCCCCGGTACGCATCGCGTACCGGGGCCCTCCGCTTCGTCCTGGCGGGGATCAGCCGCCGAACTCCTCAAGCCCCTTCAGAGCCTGGTCCAGCAGCGCCTGCCGGCCCTCCAGCTCCTTGGCCAGCTTGTCGGCCCGGGCGTTGTTGCCCGAGGCGCGGGCCGTGTCGATCTGCGAACGCAGCTTGTCCACGGCCGCCTGGAGCTGACCGGTCAGACCCGCGGCACGCGCACGCGCCTCCGGGTTCGTCCGCCGCCACTCCGACTCCTCGGCCTCCTGGAGCGCCCGCTCCACCGCGTGCATCCGCCCCTCGACCTTCGGGCGGGCGTCACGCGGTACGTGGCCGACGGCCTCCCAGCGCTCGTTGATGGCCCGGAACGCGGCCCTGGCCGCCTTCAGGTCCTTCACCGGCACCAGACGCTCGGCCTCGACCGCGAGCTCCTCCTTCAGCTTGAGGTTCTCGCCCTGCTCCGCGTCCCGCTCGGCGAAGACCTCGCCGCGGGCGGCGAAGAAGACGTCCTGAGCACCGCGGAAGCGGTTCCACAGATCGTCCTCGGCCTCGCGCTGGGCGCGGCCCGCCGCCTTCCACTCCGTCATCAGGTCGCGGTACCGGGCGGCCGTGGCCCCCCAGTCGGTGGAGCCGGAGAGCGACTCCGCCTCGACGACCAGCTTCTCCTTGGCCTTGCGGGCCTCCTCGCGCTGGGCGTCCAGCGACGCGAAGTGGGCCTTGCGGCGCTTGGAGAACGCCGAGCGGGCATGCGAGAAGCGGTGCCACAGCTCGTCGTCGGACTTGCGGTCGAGCCGCGGCAGGCCCTTCCACGTGTCGACCAGCGCGCGGAGCCGCTCGCCCGCGGAGCGCCACTGCTCGCTCTGCGCCAGCTCCTCGGCCTCGGCGACCAGGGCCTCCTTGGCGTGCTTCGCCTCGTCGGTCTGCTTCGCCTTCTGGGCCTTGCGCTCCTCGCGCCGCGAGTCGACCGTCGCGACGAGCGCGTCGAGCCGCTTGCGCAGCGCGTCGAGGTCACCGACGGCGTGATGCTCGTCCACCTGCAGACGCAGATGCTCGATGGCGGTCGTCGCGTCCTTCGCCGACAGATCGGTGGTCTTCACCCGCCGTTCGAGGAGGCCGATCTCGACCACAATGCCCTCGTACTTGCGCTCGAAGTAGGCCAGAGCCTCCTCGGGGGAACCCGCCTGCCACGATCCGACGACCTGCTCGCCGTCGGCTGTCCGCACGTACACGGTGCCGGTCTCATCGACACGGCCCCACGGGTCGCTGCTCACAGCGCCTCCTCCACCTGATGCCCGCGAGGGGGTTCGCCCCCCTGGCATCGTCCACAGTTTCCTGGGGCGGGCAGCGCCCGCCCTGCACAACGCCAATCTAGGCGACCGGCCGCCCGGCTGTCCGCACTCAGCGCGGCCGAAAAAAATCCGTCCCGCGCCCGTCGTCACCGGCCGGCCCGGTCCGGCCGCCCCCAGCCGGTCACGACTTGGCGACGGCCGCCTTCGAGATGTCCACGGCCTTCTTCGGCGCACCGTCGGCCGCGCCACCTGCCACGCCCGCCGCGCCGATGTCCTTGACGGCCTTCAGCGAGGCCTCGTCCATCGTGCCGAACGGGGTGTAGGTGGGCGGCAGTTTGCTGTCCTTGTACACCAGGAAGAACTGGCTGCCGCCGGTGTGCGGCTGGCCGGTGTTCGCCATCGCCACCGTGCCCGCCGGGTAGGTGACCGTGCCGTCCGCGCCGGCCTTGCCCAGCGCGGTCAGGTTCTCGTCCGGGATCGTGTAGCCGGGACCGCCGGTGCCGTCGCCCTTGGGGTCGCCGCACTGGAGGACGAAGATGCCCTGAGTGGTCAGGCGGTGACACTTCGTACCGTCGAAGAAGCCCTTGTCGGCCAGCGACTTGAAGGAGTTCGTGGTGTGCGGGGTCTTCGCCGCCTTCATCGCGAACGCGATGTCGCCCTGGCTCGTCTTGAGCGAGAACGTGTACTCGGCCTTCTTGTCGATCTTCATCGCGGGCTCGGGCGCACTGCTCTCCTTCGCCTCCGGCGACGCGCTGGCCGACGGGCTCGAACTCGCGGCCGCGTCCGCCTTGTCCTTCTTGTCGTCGTCACCGAGGGCGAGATAGGAACCCACGCCGATGACGGCCACCACGGCCACCACGGACGCGATGACGACCGTCAGCCGCCTCGTCCTGCGGCGGGCCTCCTCCCGGCGCTGCTGCTGCCGCTCGAACTTCTCCCTGGCGAGCTGCCGCCGCCGCTGATCGCTGCTGACCACCGGGTGATCTCCTTGTAGGTCGTGTGATGAGGCCTTGGCTGCCCCGTACCGTATATGGGTTAGCTGTGGAATGAGGAGCGCCGGTAGGCTCTGAACTGCCGCGACCTTCTCAGTCGCAATCCGCCGTCGGACGACCATTAAGGACGATCGTGCTCATTGCCGGGTTCCCCGCAGGGGCCTGGGGGACCAACTGTTATCTGGTCGCCCCGGCCGCAGGCGAGGAGTGCGTGATCATCGACCCGGGCCACCAGGCCGCGGCCGGAGTCGAGGAAGCGCTGAAGAAGCATCGGCTGAAGCCCGTCGCCGTCGTACTGACCCACGGCCACATCGACCACGTCGCCTCGGTCGTCCCGGTGTGCGGCGCGCACGACGTCCCCGCCTGGATCCACCCGGAGGACCGGTACATGATGAGCGACCCGGAGAAGGCCCTCGGCCGCTCCATCGGGATGCCGCTCATGGGCGAGCTGACGATCGGGGAGCCGGACGACGTCAAGGAGCTGAGCGACGGCGCCCTGCTGAAGCTGGCCGGTCTGGAGTTCGGTGTCGCGCATGCGCCCGGCCATACCAAGGGGTCGGTGACGTTCAGGATGCCCGAGGCCGCGGATGTTCCACAGATCCTCTTCTCGGGCGACCTGCTCTTCGCCGGCTCCGTCGGACGCACCGACCTGCCCGGCGGCGACCACGCCGAGCTGCTTGAGTCGCTGGCCCGCGTGTGCCTGCCGCTCGACGACTCGACCGTGGTGCTGTCCGGCCACGGACCCCAGACGACCATCGGCCGTGAGCGCGCCTCGAATCCGTATCTGCACGGTATGGACGCGCCCCGACGAGGAATGTGACGAGAGAAATCCCGTGAGCACTTTCAAGGCCCCCAAGGGCACGTACGACCTGACCCCGCCCGACTCCGCGAAGTATCTGGCGGTGCGCGAGGCGATCTCCGCCCCCCTGAAGAACTCCGGCTACGGCTACATCGAGACGCCCGGCTTCGAGGACGTCGCCCTGTTCTCCCGCGGTGTCGGCGAGTCCACCGACATCGTGACCAAGGAGATGTACACCCTCACCACCAAGGGCGGCTCCCAGCTGGCGCTGCGCCCCGAAGGCACCGCCTCGGTGCTCCGTGCCGCGCTGGAGGCCAACCTCCACAAGCTCGGCAACCTGCCGGTGAAGCTCTGGTACTCCGGCTCGTACTACCGCTACGAGCGCCCGCAGAAGGGCCGCTACCGCCACTTCTCGCAGGTCGGCGCCGAGGCGATCGGTGCCGAGGACCCGGCGCTGGACGCCGAGCTGATCATCCTGGCCGACCAGGCGTACCGCGCCCTGGGCCTGCGGAACTTCCGCATCCTGCTCAACTCGCTGGGCGACAAGGAGTGCCGCCCCGTCTACAGGGACGCGCTCCAGGGCTTCCTGCGCGAGCTCGACCTGGACGAGGAGACCCGCCGCCGCATCGAGATCAACCCGCTCCGGGTCCTCGACGACAAGCGGCCCGAGGTGCAGAAGCAGCTGACCGGCGCCCCGGTGCTGCGTGACTACCTCTGCGACGCCTGCAAGGCGTACCACGAGGAGGTGCGCGACCTGCTCTCGGCGGCGGGCGTCGTGTACGAGGACGACGAGAAGCTCGTCCGCGGCCTCGACTACTACACCCGCACCACCTTCGAGTTCGTCCACGACGGGCTCGGCTCGCAGTCCGCGGTGGGCGGCGGCGGCCGCTACGACGGCCTGTCCGAGATGATCGGCGGACCGGCGCTCCCGTCGGTCGGCTGGGCGCTCGGCGTGGACCGTACGGTGCTCGCGCTGGAGGCGGAGGGCATCGAGCTCGAACTGCCCGCTGCCACCAGCGTCTTCGCGGTGCCGCTCGGCGAGGAGGCCCGCCGGGTGCTCTTCGGGGTTGTCACGCAGCTGCGCCGCGAGGGTGTGGCGGCGGACTTCGCGTACGGGAACCGGGGCCTCAAGGGCGCGATGAAGAGCGCGAACCGGTCGGGGGCCCGCTTCACGATCGTCGCGGGCGAGCGTGACCTGGCCGAGGGCGCGGTCCAGCTCAAGGACATGGAGTCCGGCGAGCAGACGGCCGTGCCGCTGTCCGACGTGGTCGAGGCGGTCCGCGAGCGTCTGGCCTGAGACGTGGCAGGGGTGGCCGGCGGGATCATCCGGCCGGCCGCCCCGAAGCCACCCGCACCCGGGTCGTGCGCACCCCGGTCAGCCGTCGCGCCGGTCCTTCCACCGGAAGGTCAGCAGGCACGGCACAGGCCCGCCGGCGCACCGGGCGCCGAGGACCAGCGCGACCTTCCCGTACTCCCAGCTCCCGGCCTGTTCGACGACGGCCGCCGACTCGGGCAGGAAGACGCCGCGGAAGCCCTGGCACATCCACTTCAGCGGGAACAGCGCCCCGAGGTTCAGCATCCAGCCGGGCAGCGTGTCGACCGATATGTAGACACCGGAGATGAACTGCGTGACGAGGAAGGGCAGGACGACGGGCCAGGAGCCGGATCGGCTCCCAGAAGCGGCGGCGGGCCCCGGGGCCGAAGCCGGTGGTCGGCTCGTCCAGCAGCAGGAGTTCGGGGGAACCGATCACGCCGAGCGCCACGTCGAGACGGCGCCGCCGGCCGCCGGAGAGCTCCTTGACGCGGGCGCCGGCCTTCTGCTCCAGACCCACCAGCGCGATGACGTCCTCGCAGTCGCGCGGCCCGGGCAGTAGCGGGCGAAGTGCGCCACCGTCTCGCGTACCGTCAACCCGGCGGGTGCGGATTCATCCTGCCAGACGATGCCGACCGGGGAACGCCAACGGCGGTCGGCGCGGGCCGGGTCGACGCCGAGCACCGCGGCGGTCCCTTCGGCACGGCTGCGATGACCCCGCAGGATCTCCACGGTCGTGCTCCTACCGGCCCCGTTCGGCCCGAGGATCCCGAACACCTCGCCCCGCCGGATCCCAAGGTCCAGGCCGTCGACGGCGGTCAGTTCGCCGTAGCGCTTCCTCAGGCCGCGCACTTCAACCCCGAGTTCGGTCATGGTAGAGAGCCTCTCGCGGGCCCCTGAGTTCCGCGCCGGTCGTGCGCAGACCTTCGGGTACACCTTTATGTCCATCGAACAGAAGACTTGTGCCGTGGTACGGCACAATGACCGTGCCCAGCAGGCCACTCACTGATGGAACGGCGATATGACGACTGCAGCGGTTGACCATCCCTCCTCCGAACAGGACGAGGACGGCGGGAAGAGGACCATCGGCGGCGGTCGGGCGCTCGCACTGCTGCTGGTGATCACGGGCGCTGCCGGACTCCTGGCCGCCTGGGTCATCACGATCGACAAGTTCAAGTTGCTGGAGGACCCCAACTTCACCCCGGGGTGCAGCCTCAACCCGGTCGTCGCGTGCGGCAACATCATGAAGAGCGAGCAGGCGGCCGCCTTCGGGTTCCCGAACCCGATGCTCGGCATGGCCACCTACCCCGTGATCATCGGCATCGGGCTGGCGCTGCTCGCGGGCGCCCGCTTCCGCAGCTGGTACTGGCTCGGGATGAACGCAGGCACGCTGTTCGGTGTCGGCTTCTGCACCTGGCTCCAGTACCAGTCGCTCTACAACATCAACTCGCTCTGCCTCTGGTGCTGCCTGGCCTGGGTCGCGACGATCTTCATGTTCTGCTACATCACCACGCACAACATCAAGCACCGGATCATCCCCGCGCCGAACTGGCTGCGCAACGGCCTGACGGAGTTCCACTGGGTGCCGCCGGTCCTGTGGATCGGCATCATCGGCATGCTGATCCTGACCCGCTGGTGGGACTTCTGGACCAGCTGACCGGCCCCCGTCCCTCCCCGGGCCACCGGCCCGGCAGGGATGTCAGTCCCGTGGCATAGGCTTCAAAACGTGGAGCCCGACCTCTTTACCGCAGCCGCCGAAGACCGCCAGGAGAAGGACCCGTCCAGCAGCCCACTGGCTGTCCGGATGCGCCCCCGCACCCTCGACGAGGTCGTCGGCCAGCAGCATCTGCTCAAGCCGGGCTCGCCGCTGCGCCGCCTGGTCGGCGAGGGGAGCGGCGGGCCTGCCGGCCCGTCCTCGGTGATCCTCTGGGGCCCGCCCGGCATCGGGAAGACGACGCTGGCGTACGTGGTCAGCAAGGCCACCAACAAGCGCTTCGTCGAGCTCTCCGCGATCACCGCGGGGGTCAAGGAGGTGCGCGCCGTCATCGAGGGCGCCCGCCGCGCCACCGGCGGCTACGGCAAGGAGACCGTCCTCTTCCTCGACGAGATCCACCGCTTCTCCAAGGCGCAGCAGGACTCCCTGCTGCCGGCGGTGGAGAACCGCTGGGTGACGCTGATCGCGGCGACCACCGAGAATCCGTACTTCTCGATCATCTCGCCGCTGCTGTCCCGTTCGCTGCTGCTCACCCTGGAATCGCTCACCGACGACGATCTGAGCGGCCTGCTGCGGCGTGCCCTGGCCGACGAGCGCGGGCTGGGCGGTGCGGTGTCACTGCCCGAGGACGCCGAGGCACATCTGCTGCGGATCGCGGGCGGCGACGCCCGCCGGGCGCTGACCGCGCTGGAGGCCGCGGCCGGTGCCGCGCTGTCCAAGCAGGAGAAGGAGATCAGTCTCCTGACCCTGGAGGAGACCGTCGACCGCGCGGCCGTCAAGTACGACCGGGACGGCGACCAGCACTACGACGTGGCGAGCGCGCTCATCAAGTCGATCCGCGGCTCCGACGTGGACGCCGCCCTGCATTACCTGGCCCGGATGATCGAGGCGGGGGAGGACCCCCGGTTCATCGCCAGGCGGCTGATGATCTCGGCCAGCGAGGACATCGGTCTCGCCGACCCCACGGCGCTGCCCACCGCCGTCGCGGCCGCCCAGGCGGTCGCCATGATCGGTTTCCCGGAGGCGGCGCTCACCCTCAGCCATGCCACGATCGCGCTGGCCCTCGCCCCCAAGTCCAACGCGGCGACGCTGGCGATCTCCGCCGCCCAGGAGGACGTGCGCAGGGGTCTCGCGGGCCCTGTTCCGGCCCATCTGCGCGACGGTCACTACAAGGGCGCCGCCAAGCTGGGCCATGCCCAGGGCTATGTGTATCCGCACGATGTCCCCGGCGGCATCGCCACCCAGCAGTACGCCCCGGACGCCGTGCGCGACAAGCACTACTACCAGCCCACGCGCTACGGCGCGGAGGCGCGCTACGCGGATGTGGTGGAGCGGGTCCGCGAGCGGCTCGGCCGCACCGCCGGTGACGGCACCGGCCCGTCCGCGGGCTGAGGGAGCGCGGGGCAGCGCTCCCGTTCAGCGCGCCGCCGCCTCGAAGAGCGTGTACATCGCGTCACGCAGTTCATTGACGTCCCGCACCGGAGCGGGGAATTCGAAGCGGGCGTCGTAGCACTGCCCCCGGTCCTCGCGCAGACGCAGCCGCAGCCCGTGCCGGTCCAGCGCGAGCGGCACGACGGAAGGCAGATGGGCGGCGCAGCGGCCCTCCGCCCGCCCGCCCAGCAGCCCGCACAGCGTCGCCAGCTGCTCGCCGTGCGCCGCGTGCAGATGCTGCAGCAGCTCGGCCTCGTACCCGGTCAGCGGATCGGGGGCCGCGTCCCGGAAATCCTCCGGTTCGACCTCCTCGGCGCCCCACAGGTCGTCGACGTACGCCTCGCTCGTCTCCAGCCTGAGCGTCGTCCGGCCGGGTCCCGAGAGGCCGGGTACGGTGGTGAGCCAGCCGGAGACCCACGCGCGGCCGCGGATGCGGTGCGGGACGGAGACCGGGGCGACGTCCGTGAGCTCCAGCACAGCCGTCAGCTCGTCGTCCTCGGCGTGCGTCGCGGTCCGTACGGCCGGGGAATCGGCGGGGAGTTCGAGGAACAGATCTCCTTCGGGGCCGACGCTCCGGGTGAGCGGCACCAGCTGATCCCAGGCCGCTGCGTCCACCCCGGGGATGAGCAGCACCGACGAGCAGGTACTCTGTACGAGAGTTCGTGTGCGCTCGGCTGCTGACGGCATCCGAGTGTTTTCAAGCCCGCCGGGACGCGGCTGACCACGATCTGATCGGTCCTCCGTCGTATCGGCACCCCGAGGGGTGTCGACGCTGTCAGTGCTGTCCGTGATGTGACTGGTGTTCCCCGGGCGAGACATGCGATCTCCTTAAGTAAGGTGAGCCTAACCTAACCTACAACGGAGGTCTGGAGAACGTGCCTAACCAGTCGCGTCCCAAGGTCAAGAAGAGCCGCGCGCTCGGCATCGCGCTGACGCCGAAGGCCGTCAAGTACTTCGAGGCCCGCCCCTACCCGCCGGGCGAGCACGGCCGTGGTCGCAAGCAGAACTCGGACTACAAGGTCCGTCTGCTGGAGAAGCAGCGCCTGCGTGCGCAGTACGACATCAGCGAGCGCCAGATGGCGCGTGCCTACGACCGCGCCAAGAAGGCCGAGGGCAAGACGGGCGAGGCGCTCGTCGTCGAGCTCGAGCGCCGTCTCGACGCCCTGGTCCTGCGTTCGGGCATCGCCAAGACGATCTACCAGGCCCGCCAGATGGTCGTCCACGGCCACATCGAGGTCAACGGTGGCAAGGTCGACAAGCCGTCGTTCCGTGTCCGTCCCGACGACATCGTGATGGTCCGCGAGCGCAGCCGCGACAAGCACCCCTTCCAGGTGGCTCGCGAGGGTGGTTACGACACCGACGGTGAGACCCCGCGCTACCTGCAGGTGAACCTGAAGGCCCTGGCCTTCCGCCTTGACCGGGACCCGAACCGCAAGGAAATCCCCGTGATCTGCGACGAGCAGCTCGTCGTCGAGTACTACGCCCGCTGATCCAGGCGTAGCCACTCTCACCAGCGCTCAGGCCCGCCCCTCCCGGAAGTACGGGAGGTGGCGGGCCTCCGCGTTTTCCCGGGACCGGGCAGTGTCCCGGGCAGCCGCCCCGGAGCCTCCCGGCGGCCTGCGGGGCCGCTCGCCAGAGCCCTGGTCACCGCCGTGTCCGGATCCAGCTGTCCGCCCGCGCGCAGCCCCGCCTCGTAACGGTCGTCGCCCAGTTCCCGGCGGGCCAGCTCCTCGCAGCGCACCCGGGGCTGCCCGTAGTGCGCCGACCCGAACAGCGGCAGTCCCACCGACGGCCAGATCCGGTCGGCGGCCCCCTGGAGCACCGCCGCCTCCGCCGGATCGCCCTCGATGGCCGTGACCAGCGCCAGCAGTTCCAGGGCGAGCGCCGAGCCGAGCAGGTCGTGGAAGGTGTGGCTGATCGCCAGCGACTGGCCGAGCAGTTCCCGGGCCCGTTCCGGCCGGCCGCGCTGCAGCGCCGCGAAGGCCAGTACGTACAGCGCGTACGACAGGGCCCACCGTTCCCCGTGGTCCTCGCAGATCTCCCGGACCTCTTCGCAGATGGCGGCCGCCCCGTCCAGATCCCCCTGGAATCCGATCGTCATCGCGAGCTCGATCTGGGCCATCAGCACATTGCTGTTCAGCTCGCCGAGCTCCCGGTAGCGGCGCAGTGCCTCGTCCAGCAGCTCCTGGGCCCGCGCCATGTCGTCGGTGACGAGCGCCAGACAGCCCGTCCGGTGCACCGCGTACGCGAGCGCCGTGGAGTCACCGGCCCGCTCCGCCTCGTCCCGGCACTCCTGCAGCGCGGAGACCGCACCGACCGGATCGCCCTGCAGCACGGCCACGTAGCCGAGCACCCACAGCGCCTTCAGCCGCGAGGAGTCGTACGGGGTGTCCTCCTCCAGCACGTGGTCCAGCCAGTGCCGCCCCTCCGACAGCCGGCCGCAGCCCACCCAGAGGAACCACAGGGTGCCCGCCAGATACTGCGCGAGATGGGCCTCGCCCGGGCTCTCCAGCGAACACTCCATCGCCCGCCGCAGATTCGGCAGCTCGCTCTCGGCCCGGGCGGCCACCTCGCGCTGGCGCGGGCTGAACCAGTCGAGCTCGCACCAGGTCGCCAGCCCCAGGAACCAGTCCCGGTGGCGGCGCCGCAGCCGGTCGGTGTCATCGGTGGCCGCCAGCCACTCGGCGCCGTACTCCCGCACCGTGTCCAGCATCCGGTAGCGGGTGCCGTGCGCCGAGTCCTCGCGCAGCACGACGGACTGGGCGAGCAGCCCGGAGAGCACGTCGAGCACCGACTCGGCCGGCAGATCGGTGCCGCTGCAGATGTATTCGACGGCCTCCAGGTCGAACTGTCCGGCGAAGACCGAGAGCCGGGCCCAGAGCAACCGCTGCTCCGGAGCGCAGAGTTCATGGCTCCAGCCGATGGCCGTACGGAGCGTCTGGTGGCGTGCCAGCGCGCTGCGGCTCGAACCGGTCAGCAGCCGGAAGCGGTCGTCCAGGCGTTGCAGCACCTGGACGGTGGACAGGGCGCGCAGCCGTCCGGCGGCCAGCTCCAGGGCGAGCGGGATTCCGTCCAGGCGGCGGCACAGTTCCCGGGTGGTAGAGCGGTTCTCGTCGGTCAGCCGGAAGTCCGGCCGCACGGCGACGGCCCGCTCGGCGAAGAGCAGCATCGCGTCCTCGTCCGTCATCGGCGGGAGCGGGAAGGTGACCTCCCCGTCCAGTTCGAGCGGGAGCCGTCCGGCGGCCAGCACCCGCAGGTGCGGGGCCCGGCGCAGCAGTTCCCGTACGAGGTCGGCGCAGGCGTCGACCAGATGCTCGAAGCCGTCGATCACCAGGAGGAGGCGCCGGCCGGCCAGATGCTCGACGAGGGTGGTGCGGGGCGGTCTGCCGGTGTGGTCGGTGAGCCCCAGGGCGTCGACCAGGGCGTGTTCCAGCAACTCGGGGTCGTGGATGGCGGAGAGCTCGGCCATCCGGACACCGTCGCAGTACCGTTTCTCCAGAAGTGCGGCGATCCTGGCGGCGCAGCGGGTCTTGCCCACGCCGCCGACGCCGACCACGGTGACGAGCCTGGACTCTTCCAGGAGCTGGGCGAGGCGGACGAGTTCGTTCTCCCGGCCGACGAATCTGTTCAGTTCCGCCGGGAGGTTTCCGGGCGCGGTGGGGCCGTTCGGATCGTGGGGGGACGGAACGGAGCGCTGGGGGCGTCGCATGAGACACGCAGAGTACTGGCCCGAAAGCTCTCCGTACAATCTCCTTATGGCAACGCCCACCCTTTCCGCGGGTAATGCGGTACGGGGTGCGACCACCGGCGCGATAGGCTCGGGGGACGACGACCGGCCGCTGCGACGGCCGTCGCCGGAGAGACAGACAGAGACAGCGACAAGCTAGAGAGCGGTGCACTGTGTCCGGTGGAGAGGTGGCCGGGATCCTGGTGGCCGTCTTCTGGGCGATCCTGGTTTCGTTCCTCGCCGTCGTGCTGGTGAGGCTGGCCCAGACGCTCAGGGCGACCACCAAACTCGTGGCGGACGTGACCGAACAGGCGGTCCCGCTGCTCGCCGACGCCTCCGCGACGGTGCGTTCCGCGCAGACCCAGCTCGACAAGGTCGACGCGATCGCGACGGACGTCCAGGAAGTCACCTCCAACGCCTCCGCGCTCTCCACCACCGTCGCCTCGACCTTCGGCGGCCCGCTCGTCAAGGTCGCCGCGTTCGGCTACGGGGTGCGGCGGGCCATCGGCCGGAAGGCCGACCCCCAGCCGGAACCCGCCCGACGGGCCGTGGTCGTCGGCCGTACCGTGCCGTCGGCACGCGGCAGGAAGCGCAACGGCAGAAACTCCCGCGGATCGAAGGACTGACGCAGCCATGTTCCGCCGTACGTTCTGGTTCACCGCCGGCGCCGCCGCCGGTGTCTGGGCCACCGCCAAGGTCAACCGGAAGCTCAAGCAGCTCACCCCCGAGAGCCTCGCGGCGCAGGCCGCGGACCGCGCGATCGAGACGGGGCACAAGCTCAAGGACTTCGCACTGGACGTCCGCGAGTCCATGGCGCGGCGCGAGGCCGAACTGGGCGAGGCGCTGGGCCTTCAGGCGCCGGTCGACCCGGACCTCCCGGTGCGGCGGCACTACGTCGTCGAGGCGTCCGAGCCCGTCGGACCCGAAAGGTCCCTCGGGACCACCGAATACCGCAAGCTCCCCTACAAGTCGTACAACCGGAATGAGGACCACTGATGGAGTCGGCTGAAATTCGTCGCCGCTGGCTGAGCTTCTTCGAGGAGCGCGGTCACACCGTCGTCCCTTCGGCGTCGCTCATCGCGGACGACCCGACTCTGCTGCTGGTCCCCGCGGGCATGGTGCCCTTCAAGCCGTACTTCCTCGGCGAGGTCAAGCCGCCCGCCCCGCGCGTCACCAGCGTGCAGAAGTGCGTCCGTACGCCGGACATCGAAGAGGTCGGCAAGACCACCCGGCACGGCACGTTCTTCCAGATGTGCGGCAACTTCTCCTTCGGCGACTACTTCAAGGAAGGCGCCATCGGTTACGCCTGGGAGGCTCTGACGAGCTCCGTGGCGGACGGCGGCTTCGGTCTCGACCCCGAGCGGCTGTGGATCACGGTCTACCTCGACGACGACGAGGCCGAGGCCATCTGGCGCGACAAGATCGGTGTGCCGGCCGAGCGCATCCAGCGGCTGGGCAAGAAGGACAACTTCTGGTCCATGGGCGTCCCCGGACCCTGCGGCCCCTGCTCCGAGATCAACTACGACCGCGGCCCCGAGTTCGGCGTCGAGGGCGGCCCGGCCGTCAACGACGAGCGGTACGTGGAGATCTGGAACCTGGTCTTCATGCAGTACGAGCGCGGCGCCGGGGACGGCAAGGAGGACTTCCCGATCCTCGGCGACCTGCCGTCGAAGAACATCGACACGGGTCTGGGCCTGGAACGCCTCGCCATGATCCTGCAGGACGTACAGAACATGTACGAGACCGACACCCTGCGCGTCGTCATGGACAGGGCCACCGAGCTGACCGGCGTCCGCTACGGCGCCGACCACGGCTCGGACGTCTCGCTCCGCGTGGTCGCCGACCACATCCGCACCTCGGTGATGCTCATCGGCGACGGTGTCACGCCGGGCAACGAGGGCCGCGGCTACGTGCTGCGCCGGATCATGCGCCGCGCCATCCGCAACATGCGGCTGCTGGGTGCCACCGGACCGGTCGTCAAGGACCTGGTCGACGTCGTGATCGAGACGATGGGGCAGCAGTACCCGGAGCTGATCACCGACCGCAAGCGCATCGAGACCGTCGCCCTGGCCGAGGAGGCCGCCTTCCTCAAGGCCCTCAAGGGCGGCACCAACATCCTCGACACCGCCGTCACCGAGACCAAGTCCGCCGGCGGCAAGGTCCTCGCCGGTGACAAGGCGTTCCTGCTCCACGACACCTGGGGCTTCCCGATCGACCTCACCCTGGAGATGGCCGCCGAACAGGGCCTCTCCGTGGACGAGGAGGGCTTCCGCCGCCTGATGAAGGAGCAGCGGGACCGCGCCAAGGCGGACGCCCGCGCCAAGAAGACCGGTCACGCCGACCTGTCCGCCTACCGCGAGGTCGCCGACAACTCCGGCGCCACCGACTTCACCGGCTACACCTCCACCGAGGGCGAGTCGACCATCGTCGGCCTCCTCGTCGACGGTGTGTCCTCCCCGGCCGCGTCCGAGGGCGACGAGGTCGAGGTCGTCCTCGACCGCACCCCGTTCTACGCCGAGGGCGGCGGCCAGATCGCCGACCAGGGCCGGATCCGGCTCGACACCGGCGCCGTCATCGAGGTCCGCGACGTCCAGAAGCCGGTCCCCGGCGTCCACGTCCACAAGGGTGTCGTCCAGGTCGGCGAGGTCACCGTCGGCGCTCCGGTCCTCGCCTCGATCGACGTCAAGCGCCGCCGCGCCATCGCCCGTGCCCACTCCGCCACGCACCTCACGCACCAGGCCCTGCGCGACGCGCTCGGCCCGACGGCCGCCCAGGCCGGTTCGGAGAACCAGCCCGGCCGCTTCCGCTTCGACTTCGGTTCGCCGAACGCCGTCCCCGGCTCGGTCATGACCGACGTCGAGCAGAAGATCAACGACGTGCTCTCGCGTGAACTCGACGTCCAGGCCGAGGTCATGTCGATCGACGAGGCCAAGAAGCAGGGCGCCATCGCCGAGTTCGGCGAGAAGTACGGCGAGCGGGTCCGGGTCGTCACCATCGGCGACTTCTCCAAGGAGCTCTGCGGCGGTACGCACGTCCACAACACCGCCCAGCTGGGTCTGGTGAAGCTGCTCGGCGAGTCGTCCATCGGTTCCGGTGTGCGGCGCATCGAGGCCCTCGTCGGCGTCGACGCGTACAACTTCCTAGCCAAGGAGCACACGGTCGTCGCCCAGCTCCAGGAACTGGTCAAGGGCCGTCCCGAGGAGCTCCCGGAGAAGATCGCCGGAATGCTCGGCAAGCTGAAGGACGCCGAGAAGGAGATCGAGAAGTTCCGCGCGGAGAAGGTCCTCCAGGCCGCCGCCGGACTGGCCGAGTCCGCCAAGGACGTACGCGGCGTCGCCCTGGTCACCGGCCAGGTCCCCGACGGCACGACCGCCGACGACCTGCGCAGGCTCGTCCTCGACGTCCGGGGCCGCATCCAGGGCGGCCGGCCGGCCGTCGTGGCCCTGTTCACCACGGCCAACGGCCGCCCGCTCACCGTCATCGCCACCAACGAGGCCGCCCGTGAGCGCGGTCTCAAGGCCGGTGACCTGGTCCGTACCGCCGCCAAGACCCTCGGCGGCGGCGGTGGCGGCAAGCCGGACGTCGCCCAGGGCGGCGGCCAGGACCCCGAGGCCATCGGCGCCGCGGTGTCCGCCGTCGAACGCCTCGTCACCGAGACGGCGTGACGACGGGAATGACGCAGATGCGCCGCGGTCGTCGGCTCGCGATCGATGTCGGGGACGCCCGGATCGGGGTCGCCTCGTGCGACCCCGACGGGATCCTCGCCACGCCGGTGGAGACCGTTCCGGGGCGTGATGTCCCGGCGGCCCACCGGCGGCTCGGGCAGATCGTCGAGGAGTACGAGCCGATCGAGATCATCATCGGTCTGCCGCGGTCCCTCGGCGGCGGTGAGGGACCCGCCGCCGCCAAGATCCGGGTCTTCGCCCAGGAGGTCGCCCGTGCGGTCGCACCCATTCCGGTGCGACTGGTGGACGAGAGGATGACCACAGTGACGGCCAGTCAAGGGCTGCGCGCTTCGGGCGTGAAGTCCAAGAAAGGCCGATCCGTCATCGACCAAGCTGCCGCTGTGGTGATCCTTCAGAACGCTCTGGAGTCCGAACGGGCGTCGGGCCGGGCCCCCGGCGAAGGCGTCGAAGTGGTTGCCTGATCGCGATACGGTAACGTTCCGCGCGATGCGGCGGTGCCTCGAACAAACACCGCACAGCAAGAGACGGAACGTCGTCTCGCGGCTCTAGGGGATCGATGACTGAGTATGGCCGGGGCCCCGGCTCCGAACCGTGGCATCCCGAGGACCCCTTGTACGGGGACCAGGGATGGGGAGGACAGCAGCCCGCCCACGGCCAGGACCAGTACGGCGGCCAGCAGCAGCCCTACCCGCACGATCCGTACGCGCAGCAGACCCAGCAGCCGCAGGACCCGTACGCCCAGCAGCAGCCGCAGGATCCGTACGCCCAGCAGCAGCACTACCAGCAGCAGCCCGGCTACGGAGTCCAGCAGGACCCGTACGCGCAGCAGCCCCAGCAGCCGCAGCAGCCGCAGTACGACAACGGCGGCTGGGGCACCGGGCAGCAGCCCGCCGCGATGCCGTACGACGCCCAGCCGGCTGCCGACCCGTACGGCGGGGGACAGACCGGCTACGGCGAGACGCAGGACTACTACGGCACGCAGGAGGCCTACCCGCCGCCGCAGCCCCCGGGCCGTCGCGAGGCCGCTCCCCAGCAGGACCCGGCGCAGACTCCGGACTGGGACCCCAAGGTTCAGCCGGAGGAGACCCACCCGTTCTTCACGGGCGCCGACGACAACGGCGATCGCGATGACAACGGCGACGGCAAGGACGACGACTACGACGACGACCCGCGTGAGTCCCGCCGCGGCAGCCGCGGCGGGAACGAGCGCCGTGGCAAGGGCAAGAAGAAGAGCCGCAGCGGCTGTGCCTGTCTGGTCGTCTCGCTGGTCCTGGTCGGCGGCCTCGGCGGGGTGGGCTACTTCGGCTACTCGTACTGGAAGGACAAGTTCGGCGCGGCGCCCGACTACGCGGGCAGTGGCTCGGGTTCGGTCGAGGTGGAGATCCCCAAGGGTGCCTTCGGCTCCGACATCGGCAACATCCTGAAGAAGAAGGGTGTCGTCAAGAGCGTCGACGCGTTCGTCTCCGCGCAGAGCGAGAGCCCCAAGGGCAAATCGATCCAGGCAGGGGTCTATCTCCTCCACGAGAAGATGTCCGCGGCCGAGGCCGTGAAGATGATGGTCGACCCCAACAGCCAGAATCTCCTGGTGATTCCCGAGGGTTCCCGCAACACGGCCGTCTACGCGATGGTCGACAAGAAGCTGAGCCTCAAGAAGGGCACGGCCAAGGGAATCGCCACGGCCAAGAGGTCCGAACTCGGCCTGCCCGACTGGGCGGTCAACGGCAAGGACGTCAAGGACCCGCTGGAGGGCTTCCTCTACCCGGCCGCGTATCCGGTGACGAAGGAGACCAAGCCGGAGACGATCCTCAAGAAGATGGTCGAGCGGTCCAACGAGGAGTACAAGAAGCTCGACCTCGAAGGAACCGCCAAGAAGTACAAGCTGGACGGCCCGTGGCAGGTGCTCACCGTCGCCAGCCTGGTCCAGGCGGAGGGTCTCACACACGACGACTTCCGGAAGATGGCCGAAGTCGTCTACAACCGCCTGAAGCCGGACAACACGGTGACGAACCGCAAGCTTGAGTTCGACTCCGCGTTCAATTACCTCAACAACCAGAGCAAGATCAAGATCAGCACGAAGGAGATCCGGACCAACCCGGACCCGTACAACACCTATTACCACGAGGGGCTTCCGCCGGGTCCGATCAGCAATCCCGGTGACGAGGCCCTGCGGGCCACGCTCAGCCCCACCAACAATGGGTGGATGTTCTTCATCTCGCTCGACGGCAAGAAGACCGAGTTCACCAAGACCGCTGCCGAGCACGAGAAGCTCAACGACAAGTTCAAGGAAAAGCATGGCCTCGGCTGACCGGCGCCACCGGGCGGCCGCCCTCGGTTCGCCCATCGCGCACTCGCTCTCCCCGGTGCTGCACCGGGCCGCGTACGCCGAACTCGGCCTCGACGGCTGGACGTACGACCGGTTCGAGGTCGACGAGGCCACGCTGCCCGGCTTCGTCCAGGGGCTCGACTCCACGTGGGCAGGGCTCTCGCTGACCATGCCGCTCAAGCGGGCGATCATTCCGCTGCTGGACTCCGTCAGCGAGACCGCGTCCTCGGTGGAGGCCGTCAACACGGTCGTCCTCACCGAGGACGGCCGACTGGCCGGCGACAACACCGACATCCCCGGGATGATCGCCGCGCTGCGCGAACGCGGGGTGGAGAAGACCGAGTCCGCCGCCGTCCTCGGCGCCGGGGCCACCGCCTCGTCCGCGCTCGCCGCGCTCTCGCGGATCTCCACGGGACCGGTCACGGCCTATGTCCGCAGCCGCGAGCGCGGTGACGAGATGCGCGGCTGGGGCGAACGCCTCGGCGTGGACGTCCGGATCGCCGACTGGGCGGAGGCCGAGCAGGCGCTGCGCTCCCCGCTGATCATCGCGACGACCCCCGCCGGGGCGACCGACGGACTGATCGGCGCCGTCCCGGAACGTCCCGGCACGCTCTTCGACGTGCTGTACGAGCCCTGGCCCACCGGACTCGCGTCCGCCTGGACGGCCCACGGCGGCCCAGTCATCGGAGGTCTGGACCTCCTGGTACACCAGGCCGTCCTCCAGGTCGAGCAGATGACGGGCCGCTCCCCGGCGCCGCTGGCCGCCATGCGCCGGGCCGGCGAACAGGCGCTGGCCGCCCGCTGACCGTGGATCCGGCCCTCCGGACCGTCCGTCTGCTGGACCGGCGGCGGGCCGCGGTCCCCGGCCGTGGGAGGATCGAGGGTGGCGGGCCAGGGCCGCGCACCCGGTCGCGCCGTCGCAGTTCCAGGCGCGAGCATGAGGAGCACCGTTGAGCAGGTTGCGCTGGCTGACCGCGGGGGAGTCGCACGGCCCCGCACTCGTGGCGACGCTGGAGGGTCTTCCCGCCGGCGTCCCGATCACCACGGAGATGGTGGCGGACGCACTCGCCCGGCGGCGGCTCGGTTATGGCCGCGGCGCGCGGATGAAGTTCGAGAAGGACGAGGTCACCTTCCTCGGCGGGGTCCGCCACGGCCTCACCATGGGCTCCCCGGTCGCCGTGATGGTGGGCAACACCGAGTGGCCCAAGTGGGAGCAGGTCATGTCGGCCGACCCGGTCGATCCCGCGGTCCTGTCCGAGCTGGCCCGTAACGCCCCGCTGACCCGCCCGAGGCCCGGCCACGCCGACCTCGCGGGCATGCAGAAGTACGGTTTCGACGAGGCCCGGCCGATCCTGGAGCGCGCCAGCGCCCGGGAGACCGCGGCCCGCGTCGCGCTCGGCGCCGTCGCCCGGTCGTACCTCAAGGAGACCGCCGGCATCGAGATCGTCAGCCATGTCGTCGAGCTGGCCGCGGCCAAGGCGCCCTACGGCGTCTACCCGACGCCCGCCGACGTCGAGAAGCTCGACGCCGACCCGGTGCGCTGCCTGGACGCCGACGCGAGCAAAGAGATGGTCGCCGAGATCGACCAGGCCCACAAGGACGGCGACACCCTCGGCGGCGTCGTCGAGGTGCTGGCGTACGGGGTGCCCGTCGGGCTCGGCTCCCACGTCCACTGGGACCGCCGGCTCGACGCCCGGCTCGCCGCCGCCCTGATGGGCATCCAGGCCATCAAGGGGGTCGAGGTCGGCGACGGCTTCGACCTGGCCCGGGTCCCCGGCTCGAAGGCGCACGACGAGATCCTGGTCACCGAGGACGGCATCAAGCGGGCCTCCGGCCGCTCCGGCGGCACCGAGGGCGGTCTGACCACCGGCGAACTGCTCCGGGTCCGGGCCGCGATGAAGCCCATCGCGACCGTGCCGCGCGCCCTCGCCACCGTCGACGTCGTCACCGGTGAACCCGCCAAGGCCCACCACCAGCGCTCCGATGTCTGTGCCGTTCCGGCCGCGGGCATCGTCGCCGAGGCGATGGTCGCGCTGGTCCTGGCCGACGCCGTCGCGGAGAAGTTCGGCGGCGACAGCGTCGCCGAGACCCACCGCAACGTGCAGTCGTACCTCGACCACCTCCAGATCCGATGAGCGGCCCGCTGATCGTCCTCGTCGGCCCGATGGGCGTCGGCAAGTCCACGGTCGGTGAGCTGCTCGCCGGCCGGCTCGGCACCGGCTACCGGGACACCGACGCGGACGTCGTGGCCACGGCCGGCAAGCCGATCCCGGAGATCTTCTACGACGAGGGCGAGGAGCACTTCCGCGAGCTGGAGCGGCGTGCGGTGCACACCGCCGTCGCCGAGCACACCGGCGTCCTCTCCCTCGGCGGCGGCGCCGTGCTCGACGCGACGACCCGCGAGCTGCTTGCCGGCCGCCCCGTCGTCTACCTCTCGATGGAGGTGGAGGAGGCCGTCAAGCGGGTCGGCCTGAACACCGCCCGCCCGCTGCTCGTGGTCAACCCGCGCCGGCAGTGGCGCGAGCTGATGGATGCCCGCCGCCACCTGTACACCGAGGTGGCCCGGGTGACCGTCGCCACCGACGAGCGCACCCCCGAAGAGGTCGCCCAGGCGGTCCTCGACGCACTGGAACTGCCGGAGCGCACGGACGACCCCGTCACGCCCGGCCGGGAGAACACAGCCATGACCGAGCAGGGCCTCATCCGTATCCCGATCGCAGGCAGCGCGGGCACCGACCCGTACGAGGTGCTGGTGGGCCGGCAGCTGCTGGGCGACCTGCCCACGCTCATCGGGGACCGTGCCAAGCGCGTCGCGGTGCTGCACCCCGAGGCGCTCGCCGAGACCGGTGAGGCGGTCCGCCAGGACCTCGCCGAGCAGGGCTACGAGGCGATCGCGATCCAGCTGCCGAACGCCGAGGAGGCCAAGACCGTCGAGGTCGCGGCGTACTGCTGGAAGGCGCTCGGACAGACCGGCTTCACCCGCACCGACGTGATCGTCGGCGTCGGCGGCGGCGCCACCACCGACGTGGCGGGCTTCGTCGCGGCGACCTGGCTGCGCGGGGTGCGCTGGATCGCCGTGCCCACCACCGTGCTCGCCATGGTCGACGCGGCCGTCGGCGGCAAGACCGGCATCAACACCGCCGAGGGCAAGAACCTCGTCGGCGCCTTCCACCCGCCGGCCGGGGTGCTCTGCGACCTCGCCGCGCTGGACTCGCTGCCCGTGAACGACTACGTCAGCGGCATGGCCGAGATCATCAAGGCCGGCTTCATCGCCGACCCGGCGATCCTCGACCTGATCGAGGCCGACCCGGAGGGCGCCCGCACGCCCACCGGACCGCACACCGCCGAGCTGATCGAACGCGCCATCCGGGTCAAGGCCGAGGCCGTCTCCAGCGACCTGAAGGAATCCGGACTGCGCGAGATCCTCAACTACGGCCACACCCTGGCCCACGCGATCGAGAAGAACGAACGCTACAAGTGGCGGCACGGCGCGGCGGTCTCGGTCGGCATGGTCTTCGCCGCCGAGCTGGGCCGGCTGGCCGGCCGGCTCGACGACGCCACCGCCGACCGGCACCGCGCCGTCCTGGAGTCCGTCGGACTGCCGCTCACCTACCGCGGCGACCAGTGGCCCAAGCTGCTGGAGAACATGAAGATCGACAAGAAGTCCCGCGGCGACCTGCTGCGCTTCATCGTCCTGGACGGCCTCGGCAAGCCCACCGTCCTGGAGGGCCCCGACCCGGCCGTGCTGCTGGCCGCCTACGGGGAGGTGTCGGCGTGACCCGCAGGGTGTTCGTCCTCAACGGACCGAACCTCGGCCGGCTCGGCTCCCGCGAGCCCGATGTCTACGGAGCCACCTCGTACGCCGGACTCGTCGAGACCTGCCGCACCCTCGGCAAGGAGCTCGGCTTCGACGTCGACGTCCGCGAGACCAACGACGAGGGGGAGCTGATCCGCTGGCTCCACGAGGCCGCGGACGGATCAATTCCGGTCGTTCTCAACCCGGGCGCCTTCACCCACTACTCGTACGGGATGCGGGACGCGGCGGCCCAGCGCACCGCCCCGCTGATCGAGGTGCACATCTCGAACCCGTACGCACGTGAGGAATTCCGCCACAACTCCGTGGTCGCACCGGTGGCCACGGGGACAGTGGCCGGATTCGGCATCGGTTCCTACCGCCTCGCCCTGCGCGCCCTCGCGGACGAGCTGACCGGCTGACGGACCGGTTTCCCGGCCATCCGGGCACCGTTGCGCGTTCCCGGCCGTTGTCCCAGCGGCGGCCGGGAACGGTACGGTTGCCGTTCCATCAGCGCCAGTTGCCTGTACGAGACGGAGTGGCACCGGATGCAGCACGCAGTGGGGGCCCCGCTGCCGCCGCCCCAAGGACCCGGAAGCGGACCTGTCGGCTGGTCGCACCAGGCCCAGCACCCCGGCCACCCCGGTCCGCCGGGGCCGCCGCCCATCACCCCGCCCGCGCCCGGCGGCTGGAGCGGGCCGGCCCCGCACCACGCCCCGGGCCCTCCCCTCAGGGAGACCACGGGACACGTCCAGCTGCCGCCCGGCGGCCCGGTCCCGTTGCCCGCACCGCCCGCCGAGCCCGGCACCGGCAGCGCGACCCTCGCGGTCCTCCTGATCGGCCCCGCGGGCGCCGGCAAGACCACCGTGGCCAAGCTCTGGGCCAGCCGCCGCCGGGTGCCCACCGCCCATGTCAGCCTCGACGACGTCCGCGAATGGGTCTGCTCCGGTTTCGCCGACCCGCAGGCCGGGTGGAACGACCACTCCGAGGCCCAGTACCGCCTGGCCCGCCGCACCTGCGGCTTCGCCGCCCGCAATTTCCTCGCCAACGGCATCTCCTGCATCCTCGACGACGCGGTCTTCCCCGACCGGCCGGTGGTCGGACTCGGCGGCTGGAAGCGCCATGTCGGCCCCGGACTCCTGCCCGTCGTGCTGCTGCCCGGCCTGGAGATCGTGCTGGAGCGCAACGCCGCCCGCAGCGGGAACCGCCGCCTCTCGGACGAGGAGGTCGCCAGGATCCACGGCAGGATGGCCGGCTGGTACGGCTCCGGGCTGCCGATCATCGACAACTCGACGTACGACGTGGAGACCACCGCCCGCGTCCTGGACGACATACTCGCCCGCTCCATAGCCAGCCCGCCGACCTGGTGAACCGTCACCGGGCGGTGCTCCCGGCGCCCGGCCGCCCCCCCCGGTCGGGTGCGCTGACCGCGCAGGCCCGCGCCACCGCTCGTAGGCTCGTGGCATGTCAGAGGTGTACGCCGTCCGCCGCGGGCTGCTTCGCGACCGGTGCGCCGCCGTCGGATCCGCGGCCGCTCTGGTCTCCCGCCCCGCCAACGTCCGCTATCTCGCGGGCGGAGCGCCCCCGGGTGCCGTGCTGCTGCTCGGACCCGGCGGGGACGTCCTGATCTCTCCCCGGGACCCGGGCGGTGATCCCGCCGACGGGCGCACCGACGACCAGCTGAGGGTCTCCCCGCTGCCGGCCTCCGACGGTGATCCGGCGGTCGCGGCCGCCGATCTGGCCGGCTCCTCGGGCGCGGAGTCGCTGGCCGTCGAGGAGCACCATCTGACGGTCGCCCGCCACCGGGCCATGGGCTCGGTGGCCCCGCGGCTGAGGCTGGCCGATCTCGGTGCCACCGTCGAGCAGCTGCGGGTGGTCAAGGACGAGGAGGAGATCGCCTGCCTGCGGATCGCCGCCGAGATCACCGACCAGGCCCTGGGCGAACTCCTCGAATCCATCCTGGTGGGCCGCACCGAACGGCACCTCGCCCTGGAGCTGGAGCGCCGCCTGGTGGACCACGGCGCCGACGGCCCCGCCTTCGCCACCTCCGTGGCCACCGGACCGAACTCGGGCCAGGGCCGCCACCGCCCCTCGGACCGGCGGGTGGAGGAGGGAGATTTCCTCTCCGTCTGCCTCGGCGCGAACTACCGCGGCTACCGCTGCGAGATCGGCCGTACGTTCGTCATCGGGACGACGCCGGCCGACTGGCAGATCGAGCTCTACGACCTGGTTTTCGCCGCTCAGCGGGCCGGGCGCGAGGCCCTCGTACCGGGCGCGGCCTACCGCGACGTGGACCGTGCGGCCCGGCATCTCCTGGACTCCGCGGGGCACGGCGGGGGTCTGGCACCCTGGACCGGGCACGGGGTGGGACTCGAAATCGACGAGGACCCGCAGTTGGCACCTGCGGCCATGGGTAAACTGGACGCTTGTGTGCCGGTCACCGTCGAACCGGGGGTCCACCTCCCGGGCCGGGGCGGGGTCCGGATCGATGACACGCTCGTCGTGCGCCCCGAGGCGGACGGCGGACCCGAGCTACTCACCATTACGACCAAGGAGCTGCTCGCGCTCTAGCGCGCATCCTCGGTCGTTCCACCAGCTTCAGTCCAGGAGATTCCGCAACCGTGGCTTCCACGAACGACCTCAAGAACGGCCTGGTGCTCAAGCTCGACGGAGGCCAGCTCTGGTCCGTCGTCGAGTTCCAGCACGTCAAGCCCGGCAAGGGCCCGGCCTTCGTGCGCACCAAGCTCAAGAACGTGCTCTCCGGCAAGGTCGTCGACAAGACGTTCAACGCCGGCGTGAAGGTCGAAACGGCCACCATCGACCGTCGCGACATGCAGTTCTCGTACATGGACGGCGAGTACTTCGTCTTCATGGACATGGACACCTACGACCAGCTCATGGTCGACCGCAAGGCTGTCGGCGACGCCGCCAACTTCCTGATCGAGGGCTTCACCGCCTCGGTGGCGCAGCACGAGGGCGAGGTGCTCTACGTCGAGCTCCCGGCCGCCGTCGAGCTCGTCATCCAGGAGACCGAGCCGGGCGTCCAGGGCGACCGCTCCACCGGTGGCACCAAGCCCGCCACCCTGGAGACCGGTTACCAGATCCAGGTCCCGCTCTTCATCACCACCGGTGAGAAGGTCAAGGTCGACACCCGCACCAGCGACTACCTCGGCCGGGTGAACAGCTAACCGTGGCTGCCCGGAACAAGGCCCGCAAGCGTGCCTTCCAGATCCTCTTCGAGGCCGACCAGCGCGGCGAGTCCGTGCAGACGGTCCTCGCGGACTGGGTGCGGCACTCGCGGGCCGACACCCGTCAGCCGCCGGTCACCGAGTACACGATGGAGCTGATCGAGGGGTACGCGCAGTACGCGGACCGGATCGACGACCTCATCGTGACCTACGCGGTGGACTGGGAGATCGACCGCATGCCGGTCGTCGACCGGAACATCCTGCGGCTCGGCGCCTACGAGCTGATCTGGGTGGACGGCACCCCGGACGCGGTGGTGATCGACGAGGCGGTCCAGCTCGCCAAGGAGTTCTCCACCGATGACTCCCCGTCCTTCGTGAACGGGCTGCTGGCCCGCTTCAAGGACCTCAAGCCGAACCTCCGCCGGGAGCAGTAGCCTCCGGCGGCGTTCAGCCGACGAAGGGCCCACGGTCGCTCGACCGTGGGCCCTTCGGCATGCTGCGGCCGGCCACGCGCGAAGCACCGTGCGGCCGCCACGTACGAAAAAGCCGTGCCGGCGCGGGCACCCGATGGGGTGAACCGCGCCGGCACGGCGGCACGTTTCTTCAGGGGGCCCTCAGCCCTCTTCGTGGGCCACGGCGCGACGCGCGTCCGCGTCCAGCACTCCCCAGCTGATCAGCTGCTCCGTGAGCACGGACGGCGACTGGTCGTAGATCACGGCCAGTGTGCGCAGGTCGTCCTGGCGGATCGAGAGCACCTTGCCGTTGTAGTCACCGCGCTGGCTCTGGATCGTCGCCGCGTAGCGCTGCAGCGGACCGGCCTTCTCCGGCGGGACGTGGGCGAGGCGCTCCAGGTCCAGAACGAGCTTCGGCGGCGGCTCGGCGGCACCGCCGGGCGTCGTACCGGGCAGGAGCTCCTGGACCGGGACCCCGTAGAAGTCCGCGAGCTCAGCGAGGCGCTGTACGGTCACGGCACGGTCGCCGCGCTCGTACGAACCGACCACGACGGCCTTCCAGCGGCCCTGGGACTTCTCCTCCACGCCATGGAGGGAGAGGCCCTGCTGGGTGCGGATGGCACGGAGTTTGGCCCCGAGCTGTTTTGCGTATTCGCTGGACATAAGGCTCCCCGGACGCTGGGACATTTCGCGGCTCCGCCGCGTTGCTGGTAACTCACTGTGAGGTTACGCAGCGTTACTTGGATGCGTCAAGCCGAATGGTCCGGACCGGCACCTCCCGGGGGCGGGAGCGGGGGCCGGCGCAAGCCCTGGTAACGTGGATGACGCAATTTCGACGTCCTTTAAGGTCCGTCCCGTGAGACGGAGAAGGAGGTCCGTTTCTTATGGACGCACAGCACGACGCCACCGGCAATGCGGCACGCCCCGTTCTGGAGGCTCCCGACATCGCCCGGGTACTGACCCGGATCGCCCACGAGATCGTCGAACGCGCCAAGGGCGCCGACGACGTGGTTCTCCTCGGCATCCCGACGCGGGGCGTGTTCCTCGCCCGTCGGCTCGCCGAGAAGCTCGAAGAGATCACCGGCGGGAAAATGCCGGTCGGCTCCCTCGACATCACCATGTACCGCGACGACCTGCGGCTGCGCCCGGCGCGCGCCCTGGCCCGCACCGAGATCCCCGGCGAGGGCATCGAGGGCCGGCTGGTCGTGCTCGTCGACGACGTCCTGTTCTCGGGACGCACGATCCGCGCCGCCCTCGACGCCCTGGGCGACATCGGCCGGCCCCGTGCGGTGCAGCTCGCGGTCCTCGTCGACCGGGGTCACCGCGAACTCCCGATCCGCGCCGACTACGTCGGCAAGAACCTCCCCACGTCGCTGCGGGAGACGGTCAAGGTCCAGCTCGCCGAGGAGGACGGCCGGGACGCCGTGCTGCTCGGAGTGGAGCGGACCGCCCCGACGGGCGAGCAGTAGCCCCACCACCCCCGTACGGCCCACCACGAGCCACTACGGCTGCTTCCGCACGCCCGCATGCCTGAACCCTCCAGCCCCCGGAGAACACCCAGATGAAGCGCCACCTCATCTCGGCCGCCGACCTCACCCGCGACGACGCCGTCCTGATCCTCGACACCGCCGAGGAGATGGCCAGGGTCGCGGACCGGCCGATCAAGAAGCTCCCGACCCTGCGCGGCCGTACCGTCGTCAACCTCTTCTTCGAGGACTCGACACGTACCCGCATCTCCTTCGAGGCCGCCGCCAAGCGCCTCTCCGCCGACGTCATCAACTTCTCCGCGAAGGGCTCGTCCGTCTCCAAGGGCGAGTCGCTCAAGGACACCGCGCTCACCCTGGAGGCGATGGGCGCCGACGCCGTCGTCATCCGGCACGGTGCCTCCGGCGCCCCGTACCGCCTCGCCACCTCCGGCTGGATCGACGGCGCCGTCGTCAACGCCGGTGACGGCACCCACGAGCACCCCACCCAGGCCCTGCTGGACGCCTTCACGATGCGCCGCCGCCTGGTCGGGGCCGACAGCGGCCTGGGCCGGGATCTCGACGGCCGCCGGATCACCATCGTCGGCGACATCCTGCACAGCCGGGTGGCCCGCTCCAACGTCCACCTGCTCAACACGCTCGGCGCCCACGTCACCCTGGTGGCCCCGCCGACCCTCGTCCCGGTCGGCGTCGAACAGTGGCCGTGCGACGTCAGCTACAGCCTCGACGAGGTGCTGCCGGAGTCCGACGCGGTGATGATGCTGCGTGTGCAGCGCGAACGGATGAACGCCGCCTACTTCCCGACCGAGCGCGAGTACTCCCGCCGCTACGGCCTGGACGCCGACCGGATGGCGCGGATGCCCGGGCACGCCATCGTCATGCACCCCGGCCCGATGGTGCGCGGCATGGAGATCACCGCCGAGGTCGCCGACTCCGACCGGTGCACGGTCGTCGAGCAGGTCGCCAACGGCGTCTCGATCCGCATGGCCGTCCTGTATCTGCTGCTGGGCGGGTACGAATCCGCCGCCCCCGCCGCCCCGTCCCGTACCGAGGAGAACAAGTAACCATGAGCAAGATCCTTATCCGCGGCGCGAAGGTCCTCGGCGGCGAACCCCAGGACGTCCTGATCGACGGCGAGACCATCGCCGCCACCGCCCGGCAGGGCGAAATCGACTGGAGTGGCACCGGCATCGAGGCCGGTGACGCGACCGTCGTCGAGGCCGCGGGACAGATCCTCCTGCCCGGCCTGGTCGACCTCCACACCCACCTGCGCGAGCCCGGCCGCGAGGACTCCGAGACCGTCCTCACCGGCACCAAGGCCGCGGCCGTCGGCGGCTTCACCGCCGTGCACGCCATGGCCAACACCTTCCCGGTGGCCGACACCGCCGGTGTCGTCGAGCAGGTCTGGCGGCTCGGCAAGGAGTCCGGCTACTGCGACGTGCAGCCGATCGGCGCCGTCACCGTCGGCCTGGAGGGCAAGAAGCTCGCCGAGCTCGGTGCCATGCACGACTCGGCCGCCGGGGTGAAGGTCTTCTCCGACGACGGCAAGTGCGTCGACGACGCGGTGATCATGCGCCGCGCGCTGGAGTACGTGAAGGCCTTCGACGGCGTCGTCGCCCAGCACGCCCAGGAGCCGCGCCTCACCGAGGGCGCCCAGATGAACGAGGGCGTCGTCTCCGCCGAACTCGGTCTCGGCGGCTGGCCCGCCGTCGCCGAGGAGTCGATCATCGCCCGTGACGTGCTGCTCGCCGCCCACGTCGGCTCCCGGGTGCACATCTGCCACCTGTCGACCGCCGGGTCCGTCGAGATCGTCCGCTGGGCCAAGTCCAAGGGCTGGAACGTCACCGCCGAGGTCACCCCGCACCACCTGCTCCTCACCGACGAGCTCGTACGGTCCTACAACCCGGTCTACAAGGTGAACCCGCCGCTGCGCACCGAGGCCGACGTCATGGCCCTGCGCGAGGCGCTCGCCGACGGCACCATCGACTGCGTCGCCACCGACCACGCCCCGCACCCGCACGAGGACAAGGACTGCGAGTGGGCCGCCGCCGCCATGGGCATGGTGGGCCTGGAGACCGCGCTCTCCGTCGTCCAGCAGACGATGGTCGAGACCGGAATGATCGACTGGGCGGGCGTCGCCGACCGGATGTCGTTCCGCCCGGCCGCCATCGGACGGCTCGACGGACACGGCCGGCCCGTCTCGGCCGGCGAACCCGCCAACCTCACCCTGGTCGATCCGGCTTACCGTGGTGTCGTGGACCCCGCGGGCTTCGCCTCCCGCAGCCGCAACACTCCGTACGAGGGGCGCGAGCTGCCGGGCCGAGTCACCCACACCTTCCTGCGGGGCCGTGCCACGGTCGTCGACGGGAAGCTCGCGTGACATCACTCATCCCTCTGTACCAGCTCGCCGCCGACCGGAAGTCGGCCGAGGTGACCGACTGGTCCGCCCGGATCAGCTGGGTCGTCGGACTGATCGTCCTGATCGCCTTCGTCTACTGGCTGATGCGCCAGGGATGGAAGTGGCGGGGCAGCCTCCAGTCCGACCTGCCGGAGCTCGCCGCCACCCCGGAGGGGTACGCGGACGGCGAGAAGCTGCTCACACTGACCGGCCGCTACCACGCCTCGACCACCGCCGGGCAATGGCTCGACCGGATCGTCGCCCACGGCCTCGGCACCCGCAGCCGCGTCGAGCTCACCCTGACCGGACAGGGCCTCGACGTCGTACGCCCCGGCGCGGCCGACTTCTTCGTGCCGGCCGCCGCCCTGCGCGAGGCCCGGCTCGACAAGGGCATCGCCGGCAAGGTCCTCCCCGAGGGCGGCCTGCTGATCATCACCTGGGCGCACGGCGACAAGCTGATCGACTCCGGATTCCGCTCCGACCACTCCGCCGAGCACCCGGCCTGGGTCGAGGCCATCAACCAACTCACCAGCACTACGGAAGGCACCGCACGATGACGATCTCCACCCGGGGAGCCGCCAAAGCTCCCGCCGTACTCGTCCTGGAGGACGGCCGCGCCTTCCGCGGCCGCGCCTACGGGGCCGTGGGGGAGACCTTCGGCGAGGCGGTTTTCTCCACCGGCATGACCGGCTACCAGGAGACGCTGACCGACCCCTCGTACCACCGCCAGGTCGTCGTGATGACCGCCCCGCACGTCGGGAACACCGGGGTGAACGACGAGGACCCCGAGTCCGGACGGATCTGGGTCTCCGGCTACGTCGTCCGCGACCCCGCCCGGGTGCCCTCCAACTGGCGCTCGCAGCGTTCGCTCGACGAGGAGCTGGAGCGCCAGGGCGTCGTCGGCATCAGCGGTGTCGACACCCGCGCGCTCACCCGTCACCTGCGCGAGCGCGGCGCCATGCGCGTCGGCATCTTCTCCGGTGACGCCGTCGCCGACGAGGCCACGCTGCTGGCCCGTGTCCTGCGGGCCCCCGAGATGGTCGGCGCCGACCTCTCCGCCGAGGTCGCCACCAAGGAGACGTACGTCGTCCCCGCGATCGGCACCAAGAAGTTCACCGTCGCCGCGATCGACCTCGGCATCAAGGGCATGACCCCGCACCGGATGGCCGAGCGCGGCATCGAGGTGCACGTACTGCCCGCGACCGCCACCCTGGAGGAGGTGTACGCGGTCGGGCCCGACGGCGTGTTCTTCTCCAACGGCCCCGGCGACCCGGCCACCGCCGACCACCCGGTCTCCGTCATGCAGGGCGTCCTGGAGCGGAAGACCCCGCTCTTCGGCATCTGCTTCGGCAACCAGATTCTGGGCCGCGCCCTCGGCTTCGGCACCTACAAGCTGAAGTACGGCCACCGCGGCATCAACCAGCCCGTGCAGGACCGCACGACCGGCAAGGTCGAGGTCACCGCGCACAACCACGGCTTCGCCGTCGACGCCCCGCTCGACAAGGTGTCCGACACGAAGTTCGGCCGCGCCGAGGTCTCCCACGTCTGCCTGAACGACCAGGTCGTCGAGGGGCTCCAGCTCCTCGACCAGCCGGCCTTCAGCGTCCAGTACCACCCCGAAGCAGCCGCCGGCCCGCACGACGCCGCGTACCTCTTCGACCGTTTCGTCTCCCTGATGGAGGGCCAGCGTGCCTAAGCGCTCCGATATCCAGTCCGTCCTGGTCATCGGCTCCGGCCCGATCGTCATCGGCCAGGCCGCCGAGTTCGACTACTCCGGCACCCAGGCCTGCCGCGTACTCAAGGCCGAGGGCCTGCGCGTCATCCTGGTGAACTCCAACCCGGCGACGATCATGACCGACCCGGAGATCGCCGACGCCACGTACGTCGAGCCGATCACCCCCGAGTTCGTCGAGAAGATCATCGCCAAGGAGCGCCCCGACGCGCTGCTCCCCACCCTGGGCGGCCAGACCGCGCTCAACACCGCGATCTCCATGCACGAGAACGGTGTCCTGGAGAAGTACGGCGTCGAGCTCATCGGCGCCAACGTCGAGGCCATCAACAAGGGCGAGGACCGCGACCTCTTCAAGGGCGTCGTCGAGGCCGTCAAGGCGAAGATCGGTTACGGCGAGTCCGCCCGCTCGGTCATCTGCCACTCCATGGACGACGTGATCGCCGGCGTCGAGACGCTCGGCGGCTACCCCGTCGTCGTCCGCCCCTCCTTCACCATGGGCGGCGCCGGCTCCGGCTTCGCCCACGACGAGGACGAGCTGCGCCGCATCGCCGGACAGGGCCTCACGCTCTCGCCGACCACCGAGGTGCTCCTGGAGGAGTCCATCCTCGGCTGGAAGGAGTACGAGCTGGAGCTGATGCGCGACAAGAACGACAACGTCGTGGTCGTCTGTTCCATCGAGAACTTCGACCCGATGGGCGTCCACACCGGCGACTCGATCACGGTCGCCCCGGCGATGACGCTCACCGACCGTGAGTACCAGCGGCTGCGCGACATCGGCATCGCGATCATCCGCGAGGTCGGCGTCGACACCGGCGGCTGCAACATCCAGTTCGCCATCGACCCGACCGACGGCCGGGTCATCGTGATCGAGATGAACCCGCGCGTCTCCCGCTCCTCGGCGCTCGCCTCCAAGGCCACCGGCTTCCCGATCGCCAAGATCGCCGCCAAGCTGGCCGTCGGCTACACGCTCGACGAGATCCCCAACGACATCACCGAGAAGACCCCGGCCTCCTTCGAGCCGACCCTCGACTACGTCGTCGTCAAGGCCCCCCGCTTCGCCTTCGAGAAGTTCCCCTCCGCCGACTCCACCCTCACCACCACCATGAAGTCGGTGGGCGAGGCCATGGCGATCGGCCGGAACTTCACCGAGGCGCTCCAGAAGGCGCTCCGCTCGCTGGAGAAGAAGGGCTCGCAGTTCTCCTTCGTCGGCGAGCCCGGCGACAAGGCCGAGCTGCTGGCCGAGGCGGTCCGCCCGACCGACGGCCGGATCAACACCGTCATGCAGGCGATCAGGGCCGGCGCCACCCAGGAAGAGGTCTTCGACGCCACGAAGATCGACCCCTGGTTCGTCGACCAGCTCTTCCTGATCAAGGAGATCGCCGACGAGCTCGCCGCCGCCGACGAGCTGGGCCCCGAGCTGCTCGCCGAGGCCAAGCGGCACGGCTTCTCCGACGCGCAGATCGCCGAGATCCGCAGCCTGCGCGAGGACGTGGTGCGCGAGGTGCGGCACGCGCTGGGCATCCGCCCGGTCTACAAGACGGTCGACACCTGCGCCGCCGAGTTCGCCGCGAAGACGCCGTACTTCTACTCCTCCTACGACGAGGAGAACGAGGTCGCGTCCCGCACCAGGCCTGCGGTGATCATCCTCGGCTCCGGCCCCAACCGCATCGGCCAGGGCATCGAGTTCGACTACTCCTGCGTCCACGCCTCCTTCGCGCTGAGCGAAGCGGGCTACGAGACCGTGATGGTCAACTGCAACCCGGAGACCGTCTCCACCGACTACGACACCTCCGACCGCCTGTACTTCGAGCCGCTGACGCTGGAAGACGTGCTGGAGATCGTGCACGCGGAGACCCTCGCCGGACCGGTCGCCGGTGTCATCGTCCAGCTCGGCGGCCAGACCCCGCTGGGCCTGTCGCAGGCGCTCAAGGACAACGGCGTGCCGGTCGTCGGCACGTCCCCGGAGGCCATCCACGCCGCCGAGGACCGCGGCGCCTTCGGCCGCGTCCTGGCCGAGGCCGGGCTCCCCGCCCCGAAGCACGGCACGGCCACCACGTTCGACGAGGCCAAGGCCATCGCCGACGAGATCGGCTACCCCGTCCTGGTCCGCCCCAGCTACGTGCTCGGCGGCCGCGGCATGGAGATCGTGTACGATGAGACGCGGCTCTCCTCGTACATCGCCGAGTCCACCGAGATCAGCCCGACCCGGCCGGTCCTGGTCGACCGCTTCCTCGACGACGCCATCGAGATCGACGTCGACGCGCTCTACGACGGCACCGAGCTCTACCTCGGCGGCGTCATGGAGCACATCGAGGAGGCCGGCATCCACTCCGGCGACTCCGCCTGCGCGCTGCCCCCGATCACGCTCGGCGGCTACGACATCAAGCGGCTGCGGGCCTCCACCGAAGGCATCGCCAAGGGTGTCGGCGTACGCGGACTGATCAACATCCAGTTCGCGCTCTCCGGCGACATCCTCTACGTCCTGGAGGCCAACCCGCGCGCCTCCCGCACCGTCCCCTTCACCTCGAAGGCGACCGCGGTCCCGCTCGCCAAGGCCGCCGCCCGCATCTCGCTGGGCGCGACCATCGCCGAACTGCGCGCGGAGGGACTCCTCCCGGCCAACGGTGACGGCGGCACCCTCCCGATGGACGCGCCGATCTCCGTCAAGGAGGCCGTGATGCCGTGGTCGCGCTTCCGCGACATCCACGGCCGCGGCGTCGACACCGTCCTCGGCCCGGAGATGCGCTCCACCGGTGAGGTCATGGGCATCGACTCGGTCTTCGGCACGGCGTACGCCAAGTCGCAGGCCGGCGCGTACGGCCCGCTGCCCACCAAGGGCCGCGCGTTCATCTCGGTCGCCAACCGGGACAAGCGCTCGATGATCTTCCCGGCGCGCGAACTCGTCGCGCACGGCTTCGAGCTGCTCGCCACCTCCGGCACCGCCGAGGTCCTCAAGCGCAACGGCATCAACGCCACGATCGTGCGCAAGCAGTCCGAGGGCGTGGGCCCGCAGGGCGAGAAGACCATCGTCCAGCTGATCCACGACGGCGAGGTCGACCTCATCGTCAACACGCCGTACGGAACGGGCGGCCGACTCGACGGCTACGAGATCCGCACCGCGGCCGTGGCCCGGTCCGTACCGTGCCTGACGACGGTCCAGGCGCTCGCCGCCGCCGTCCAGGGCATCGACGCACTGACCCACGGGGGCGTCGGCGTCCGTTCCCTCCAGGAACACGCCGAGCATCTGACCGCGGCCCGCGACTAGCAGCCGACAGGGGGACACCGGGAACGGTGTCCCCCTCTCCGTGAGGACACCGAGGACACCCCGATGTACAAGTTCTTCTTCCGCCTGGTCTTCAAGCGGATGGACCCGGAGCAGGCCCACTACCTGGCCTTCCGGTGGATCCGCCTCGCCGCCCGGACCCCCGTGCTGCGTACCTTCGTCGCCGCCGCGCTCGCGCCCCGGTACGAGGAGCTGCGCACCGAGGCCCTCGGCCTGCGGATGCACGGCCCGTTCGGCCTCGCCGCCGGTTTCGACAAGAACGCCGTCGCGATCGACGGCATGGCGATGCTCGGCTTCGACCACGTCGAGATCGGCACGGTCACCGGCGAGCCGCAGCCCGGCAACCCCAAGAAGCGCCTCTTCCGCCTCGTCGCGGACCGCGCGCTGATCAACCGCATGGGCTTCAACAACGAGGGCTCGGCCGCCGTCGCCGCCCGCCTCGCCGCCCGCCGGCCGGTCTTCCGGACCACGGTCGGCGTCAACATCGGCAAGACGAAGGTCGTGCCGGAGGCCGAAGCGGCCGGCGACTACGTGAAGTCCACCGAGCGGCTCGCCGCCCACGCCGACTACCTCGTCGTGAACGTCTCCTCGCCCAACACCCCGGGGCTGCGCAACCTCCAGGCCACCGAGTCGCTGCGGCCCCTGCTAAGCGCCGTGCGCGAGGCGGCCGACCGGACCGTCACCGGGCGCCGGGTCCCGCTGCTCGTCAAGATCGCCCCGGACCTCGCGGACGAGGACGTCGACGCGGTCGCCGACCTCGCGGTCGAACTGGGCCTGGACGGCATCATCGCCACCAACACCACCATCGCCCGCAGCGGCCTCGGCCTGAAGTCCTCGCCGTCCCTGGTCCAGGAGACCGGCGGGCTCTCCGGCGCCCCCCTCAAGGCGCGCTCCCTGGAGGTGCTGAGCCGCCTCTACGCGCGCGTCGGCGACCGGATCACCCTGGTCGGTGTCGGGGGCATCGAGAACGCCGAGGACGCCTGGCAGCGCATCCTGGCCGGCGCCACGCTCGTCCAGGGCTACAGCGCCTTCATCTACGAGGGCCCGTTCTACGCCCGCGCCATCCACAAGGGCCTGGCCGCGCGCCTCGCCGCCTCCCCGTACGCCACCCTCGCCGAGGCCGTCGGCGCAGAGACCAGGAAGGCCACCGCATGAGCCCCGAACCGTTCGGCGCGCGCCTGCGCCGCGCCATGGACACCCGCGGCCCGCTGTGCGTCGGCATCGACCCGCACGCCTCGCTGCTCACCGCCTGGGGCCTGAACGACGACGTCGCCGGGCTCGAACGCTTCACGCGCACCGTCGTGGAGGCGCTGGCCGACCGGGTCGCCGTGCTCAAGCCGCAGTCCGCCTTCTTCGAGCGCTTCGGCTCGCGGGGCATCGCCGTCCTGGAGAAGGCGGTCCAGGAGGCGCGGGCGGCCGGCGCGCTGGTGCTGATGGACGCCAAGCGCGGCGACATCGGCTCCACCATGGGCGCCTACGCGGCGACCTACCTGGAGAAGGACTCGCCGCTGTTCTCGGACGCGGTCACCGTCTCCCCGTACCTCGGCTTCGGCTCGCTGCGCCCGGCGCTCGACGCGGCGGTCCTCTCCGGCGCGGGCGTCTTCGTGCTGGCCCTCACCTCCAACCCGGAGGGCGCCGAGGTGCAGCGGGCCACCGCCGCGGACGGCCGCTCGCTGGCCCAGCTCATGCTCGACCACATGGCCGCCGAGAACGAGGGGATGACCCCGCTCGGCTCCGTCGGCGCGGTGGTCGGAGCCACGCTCGGGGACGCCGGGGCGAATCTGGCGATCAACGGCCCGCTGCTCGCTCCCGGGATCGGGGCGCAGGGCGCGACGCCCGCGGATCTGCCCGGCGTCTTCGGCGCCTCGGTGGGCAATGTGGTGCCCAGCGTGAGCCGCGGAGTGCTGAGTCAGGGGCCGGACACGGCGGCGCTCCGGGAGGCCGCCGAACGGCTCACGGACGAGATCCGGGCGGCCGTGGCGGGTAGCTGACCATGCCACGTAACCGGGTGTTGACTCTTTCCTGACCAAAAAACTCGGTTGTTATGCCAGAAATGTCCTGGTCGGCCAAGGCTGACCAGGACTTTTCGTTGGTTCTCGCTGACTCGGGCGTCCTTGGCCGCTAGTCTCCGTCGAGAGCCGACGTACACAAGTTGTCCGTCGCTCACCTGGTGTGGAGCGTTCAGCTTCCTCACCGGTCCGTATCCGACAGATCGACATCCGAGGTGACGTAGGCGTGGCTCTTCCGCCCCTTACCCCTGAACAGCGCGCAGCCGCGCTCGAAAAGGCCGCCGCGGCTCGCCGGGAGCGGGCCGAGGTCAAGAATCGACTCAAGCACTCCGGCGCCTCCCTCCACGAGGTCATCAAGCAGGGCCAGGAGAACGACGTCATCGGCAAGATGAAGGTCTCCGCCCTCCTGGAGTCCCTGCCGGGCGTGGGCAAGGTCCGCGCCAAGCAGATCATGGAGCGGCTCGGCATCTCCGAGAGCCGCCGGGTCCGGGGTCTCGGCTCGAACCAGATCGCATCCCTGGAGCGTGAGTTCGGCGGCAGCCCCGCCTGACGTTCTCAGGCACTCCTGAGAACCTGGATAATCGCTCCATGGCTGCAACATCCCGGGGGACGTCCCCCGTACCCCCGGACGTACGTCCGCGGCTGACCGTGCTCTCCGGCCCCTCCGGGGTCGGCAAGAGCACGGTCGTCGCTCATATGCGCAAGGTCCACCCCGAGGTCTGGCTCTCGGTGTCGGCGACGACCCGCAAGCCGCGCCCCGGCGAGCGCAACGGTGTCCACTACTTCTTCGTGGACAACGAGGAGTTCGACAAGCTGATCGCCAACGGTGAGCTGCTGGAGTGGGCCGAATTCGCGGGCAACCGCTACGGCACGCCCCGCCGCGCCGTGCTCGACCGCCTGGAGGCGGGCGAGCCGGTGCTGCTGGAGATCGACCTCCAGGGCGCCCGCCTGGTCCGGCAGTCCATGCCGGACGCACAGCTGGTCTTCCTGGCCCCGCCGAGCTGGGAGGAGCTGGTCCGCCGGCTCACCGGCCGCGGGACCGAGGCGCCCGAGGTGATCGAGCGCCGGCTCGCCGCCGCCAAGATCGAACTGGCCGCCGAGGCCGAGTTCGATACGACGCTGGTCAACACCTCCGTCGAGGATGTGGCCCGTGAGCTGCTAGCCTTGATGCTGGAGGTTTCCGGCCACAGTGCCGACAGCGACTGACGAAGTCGCCGAAGCCGGTACGTGCCACCGCAGATCTCCGCATCGTCAAAGATTTCTTTGATCTTTACCCCCTTCGGAAGGCAGAGAGTGTCCTCTTCCATCACCACGCCCGAGGGCATCATCAACCCGCCGATTGATGAGCTCCTTGAGGCCACCGACTCGAAGTACAGCCTCGTGATCTACGCCGCCAAGCGCGCGCGCCAGATCAACGCGTACTACTCGCAGCTCGGCGAGGGTCTCCTGGAGTACGTCGGTCCGCTCGTCGACACCCACGTGCACGAGAAGCCGCTCTCGATCGCGCTCCGCGAGATCAACGCGGGCCTGCTCACCTCCGAGGCCATCGAGGGCCCCGCGCAGTAAGCAGGAATTGCATCTTCATCTCAGGCCCGGCGGCCGCGACCGCCGGGCCTGAGGTGTGTCCGGGGCGACAGCGTCGGACCGGTCGTGGTGAGGCAGCATGGGGGTGTTCGTATCCGAGTGCGGGGAGACGCAGTGGACAAGCCGAAGGTCGTTCTGGGGGTCAGCGGAGGCATCGCCGCGTACAAGGCGTGCGAACTGCTGCGCCGGCTGACCGAGTCCGGTCACGACGTGCGCGTCGTACCGACCGAGTCGTCGCTGCACTTCGTGGGGGCGGCCACCTGGTCCGCGCTCTCCGGCCACCCGGTCTCCACCGAGGTCTGGAACGACGTCCACGAGGTGCCGCACGTCAGGATCGGCCAGGGCGCCGATCTGGTGGTCGTCGCCCCCGCCACCGCCGACATGCTCGCCAAGGCGGCCCACGGACTCGCCGACGACCTGCTCACCAACACGCTGCTCACCGCCCGCTGTCCGGTCGTCTTCGCACCCGCCATGCACACCGAGATGTGGGAGCACCCCGCCACCCAGGAGAACGTCGCCACGCTGCGCCGCCGGGGCGCCGTCGTCATCGAGCCCGCCGTCGGCCGGCTGACCGGTGTCGACACCGGCAAGGGCCGGCTGCCCGACCCCGGGGAGATCTTCGAGGTCTGCCGCCGGGTACTGGCCCGCGGGCCCGTCGGACCCGACCTGGCCGGCCGCCATGTGGTGATCAGCGCGGGTGGTACGCGTGAGCCGCTCGACCCGGTGCGCTACCTCGGCAACCGCTCCTCCGGCAAGCAGGGCTACGCCCTGGCCCGTACCGCGGTCGCCCGCGGCGCCCGGGTCACCCTCGTCGAGGCCAACACCGGCCTGCCCGACCCGGCAGGCGCCGACGTCCTGCGCGCGGGGACCGCCGTGCAGCTCCGCGAGGCCGTGCTGAAGGCCGCCGCGGACGCCGACGTGGTCGTGATGGCGGCGGCGGTCGCGGACTTCCGCCCCGCCGAGTACGCCACGGGGAAGATCAAGAAGAAGGACGGCCAGGAGCCCGCGCCCATCACGCTCGTCCGCAACCCCGACATCCTCGCCGAGGTGGCCGGCGAACGCGCCCGGCCGGGGCAGATCGTCGTCGGTTTCGCCGCCGAGACCGACAACGTCCTCGCCAACGGCCGGGAGAAGCTCCGCCGCAAGGGCTGCGACCTCCTGGTCGTCAACGAGGTGGGGGAGCGCCGGACCTTCGGCTCGGAGGAGAACGAGGCCGTGGTGCTCGCGGCCGACGGCGGCGAGACCCAGGTGCCGTACGGACCCAAGGAAGCACTCGCCGACACGGTCTGGGATCTCGTGTCGTCGCGTCTCGGATGAAAATCTTGTGACGCGCCCGCGGCCGGGCCGAAACCCTTGAAATATGGGCGTAAATGGCATCGCCCGACGGGGATCGGCCCGCGTCGGAGGGCCGTGCCACAGGTCACAGAACTCCCAAAGGGCGAGACACGCTGTCCGCCGGACGGAAGCGACCGATAAACTGATCCCGGACCGTGCCGGGCGCAGCTCCCGGCGGTCCGCCAAATGATCAGCCAGCAGCCGCTGCAACCCCAGGGAGCGATGTGTCCCGCCGTCTCTTCACCTCGGAATCCGTCACCGAGGGTCACCCCGACAAGATCGCTGACCAGATCAGCGACACCATTCTCGACGCGCTGCTCCGCGAGGACCCCCGGTCCCGCGTCGCCGTCGAGACCTTGATCACCACCGGTCTGGTGCATGTTGCGGGTGAGGTCACGACCAAGGCCTACGCCGACATCCCGACCCTCGTACGCAACAAGGTCCTGGAGATCGGCTACGACTCCTCGAAGAAGGGCTTCGACGGCGCCTCCTGCGGTGTCTCGGTGTCCATCGGGGCGCAGTCTCCCGACATCGCGCAGGGCGTCGACACCGCGTACGAGAAGCGGGTCGAGGGCGATGAGGACGAGCTCGACAAGCAGGGCGCCGGCGACCAGGGCCTGATGTTCGGCTACGCCTGCGACGAGACGCCCGAGCTCATGCCGCTCCCGATCCACCTCGCGCACCGGCTCTCCCGCCGGCTCTCCGAGGTCCGCAAGAACGGGACCATCCCGTACCTGCGTCCCGACGGCAAGACCCAGGTCACCATCGAGTACGACGGCGACAAGGCCATTCGTCTCGACACGGTCGTCGTCTCCTCGCAGCACGCCAGCGACATCGACCTCGACTCGCTGCTCGCGCCCGACATCCGCGAGTTCGTCGTCGAGCACGTGCTCGGGCAGCTGATCGAGGACGGCATCAAGCTGGACACCGACGGCTACCGGCTGCTGGTCAACCCGACCGGGCGCTTCGAGATCGGTGGCCCGATGGGCGACGCCGGTCTGACCGGCCGCAAGATCATCATCGACACCTACGGCGGCATGGCCCGCCACGGCGGTGGCGCCTTCTCGGGCAAGGACCCGTCGAAGGTGGACCGCTCGGCCGCGTACGCCATGCGCTGGGTCGCCAAGAACGTCGTCGCCGCGGGCCTCGCCGCCCGTTGCGAGGTGCAGGTCGCGTACGCGATCGGCAAGGCCGAGCCGGTCGGTCTGTTCGTCGAGACGTTCGGCACCGCCGCCGTCGAGACGGAGAAGATCGAGCACGCCATCGGCGAGGTCTTCGACCTCCGCCCGGCCGCGATCATCCGCGACCTCGACCTGCTCCGCCCGATCTACGCCCAGACCGCGGCCTACGGCCACTTCGGCCGTGAGCTTCCCGACTTCACCTGGGAGCGCACCGACCGCGTGGACGCGCTGCGCGCGGCGGCCGGGCTGTAGGCCGGCCGGCTTTCCGTCCGTACGCCGGGGCCCGGACACCGCACATGGTGTCCGGGCCCCGGCGCGTCCGGCCCCGGTCCCGCCTCGACGGGGCCGCTGTCAGTCGTCTCTGGTAGGAATTTGGCTGTGAGCAGCGACAACGAGCGATCCGCGGACCCCGGCGACGGGGCCCCGGAGCAGCTTGCGCTGATCCGGGAGACGGTGCGGAAGGCCAAGGTGCCCCGGGCCAAGCCGCGGACCTGGCGCGGCGCCGCGCTCGCCAAGGAGCTGCCCGTCGCCCGGGTGGTGGTCAACAAGGGCGTGCTCCATCTCGACCAGTACTTCGACTACGCGGTGCCCGAGGAGCTCGACGCCGAGGCACAGCCCGGTGTGCGGGTGCGGGTGCGGTTCGGAGCCGGGAAGCGCAATGTGCGCGGTGGCCGGCGCGAAGGGGGCGGTCTGATCGACGGCTTCCTCGTCGAGCGGCTCGCCGAGTCGGACTACACGGGCGCGCTCGCGGCGCTCGCCTCCGTCGTATCGCCCGAACCGGTGCTGGGGCCGGAGCTGCTCGCGCTCTCGCGGGCCGTCGCCGACCGCTACGCGGGCAGCCTCGCCGATGTGCTCCAGCTCGCCGTCCCGCCCCGCAACGGCAAGGCCGAGTCCAGACCCTCGCCCGAGCCCCTGCCACCGCCGCCCGCGCCGGCGGCGGGCACCTGGGAGCGGTACGAACAGGGGCCGGCGTTCCTGCGGGCGCTGGCCGGGGGCGGGGCGCCCCGGGCCGTGTGGACCGCGCTGCCCGGACCTCACTGGCCTCAGGAGATCGCCAGGGCCATGGCCGCGACCCTCGCCTCCGGTCGCGGCGCCCTCGTCGTCGTTCCCGACGGCCGGACCGCCGGGCGGGTGGACGCCGCGCTCACCGAGCTGCTCGGAGCGGGACGCCATGCGTTGCTGACCGCCGACTCCGGACCGGAGAAGCGGTACCGGGAGTGGCTCGCCGTGCGGCGCGGCTCGGTGCGGGCGGTCGTCGGGACGAGAGCGGCGATGTTCGCCCCGGTCGCGGACCTCGGCCTGGTCGCCGTCTGGGACGACGGGGACTCCAGCCACAGCGACGACAACGCCCCCTTCCCGCACGTCCGCGAAGTGCTCGAACTGCGTGCCGCGCACGGCCGCTGCGCATTCCTGCTCGGCGGTACGAACTGCACGGTGGAGGCCGCCCAGCTGGTGGAGAGCGGCTGGGCGCTGCCGCTGCGCGCGGACCGGGAGCAGCTGCGGATCGCGGCGCCCCTGGTCCGTACGGTCGGCGACGGGGAGCTGGCGCGGGACGGCGCCGCGCGGGCCGCCCGGCTGCCCAGCCTGGCCTGGCAGACGGTGCGGGACGGGCTGCGCAGCGGCCCCGTCCTGGTCCAGGTGCCGCGCCGGGGATACGCGCCGCGGCTGGCCTGCGAGCGCTGCCGCGAACCCGCCCGGTGCCGGCACTGCTCGGGGCCGCTGGAGGCACCGGACCAGCGGGATCTGAACTGCGCCTGGTGCGGGCGGGCGGAGACCGCCTGGCACTGCGTCGCCTGCGGCTCCAGCCGGCTGCGGGCCCGGATCGTCGGCGCCCGCCGGACGGCCGAGGAGCTCGGCCGGGCGTTCCCGGCCGTGCCGGTGCGGACGTCCGGCCGTGACCACATCCTCGACTCGGTGCCGGACGCACCCGCGCTGGTCGTCAGCACCCCCGGCGCCGAACCCGTGGCCGAGGGCGGCTACGCGGCCGCGCTGCTGCTGGACGGCTGGGCGATGGTCGGCCGCCCCGACCTGCGGGCCGGCGAGGAGGCGCTGCGCCGCTGGACGGCCGCTGCCTCGCTGGTGCGCGGTCAGCCGGCGGGCGGCACGGTGGTGGTCGTCGCCGAGCCGACGCTGCGGCCGGTGCAGGCCCTGGTGCGCTGGGATCCGGTCGGCCATGCCCGCCGCGAGCTGGCGGAGCGGGCCGAGCTGGGCTTTCCCCCGGTGTCCCGGATGGCCGCGGTGACCGGCGCGCCCGAGGCGCTGGCCGCGTTCCTCGCGGCGGCCGAGCTGCCGCGGGAGGCCGAGGTGCTGGGCCCGGTGCCGGTCCCGGTCACCGGACCGGGCAGGCCCCGCAGACCCGGGGACGCCCCTCAAGGGGAGTCCTGGGAGCGGGTGCTGCTCCGGGTGCCTCCGGGCAGCGGGGCGGCGCTGGCGGCCGCGCTGAAGGCCGCGCAGGCGGCCCGGATGTCCCGGGGGAGCGGCGAGCAGGTCCGGATCAGGGTGGACCCGCCGGACATCGGGTGACGGGCGGAGTGCCGGGGGCGGCCGGGCCCGGGGCCAGGAGCCCGGAGCCCCGGTGCCGGCATGCCCGGCGGGGCGGGCGGCCCGGCGGACGCCGGGTGATGCCGGGTGGGGCGACGGAACGCGCGGCGCCCGGGAGCACGGGAAGCCAGGAGTCCGGAGCCCGGGAGCCGGTGTGCGGCTGCCCCGCCGGGCGGCGGGCGCGGCGGGGCAGTGGATGGAGTGGGGGTCGGTCAGCCGTTGCGCGGGCCGGGGAAGACGCCGGGGCGCAGGTCGTCCCGGAGTGACGGGCGGTCCGCCGACGGCTGCGGCGGCATGGAGCGCGCGGCAGGCACCACGGGCGGCAGCCCGGACGGGCCGGCGGACCGCGGCAGGGGGCGCGGCACCGCGGTCTCCGCGCCGGATTCGGCCGCCCCGGGCTGGCGGGCGTTGCGGCGTGCGCCGTAGCGGCGGTGCACCGCCTGCTTGGTGACCCCGAGCGCGGAGCCCACCGCGTCCCAGGAGAAACCCAGCGAGCGGTCGAAGTCGACTGCCGCGGTGACCAGGGTCTCGACGCTGTCGCGCAGCTCCTGGGCCAGCCTGACGGTGGGGGCCGGGGCCCTGCCGTAGACGACGAAGCCCGTGGACGGGCCGGAGCGGCGCGGGCGGTAGACGTTGCCCAGTTGGGCGGTGAGCGTGCGCAGCGCGTCCACCTGCCGCCGGACCCGCTCGATGTCCCGCACCAACAGATGCAGACTGGCCCTCGCTTGGGCGTCGTGGGTTGCGTGGTCGGCCATGAAGAAGCCTCTCGAACCGGCGTTGAAAGGGATCGGGCCGCACCAGGGCGGCTCGCTTCGGTCAATCTCTCTTGACCAACGCCTCAGCTGTGGATCTGGTCACGCTTCAGGGGCGCGTGCGCCCTTCAAAGGGGCGCACGGCCATGCGTACGCCCCCCGGCCGCGGGGCCCATAGACTTGTGCGTTGCTCGTCACCGCACGTTCCGGCCCGAGAGGCAGTCAGCCACCCATGAAGCTCGTCTTCGCAGGCACCCCCGAGGTAGCCGTACCCGCCCTGGACGCCCTGATCGCCTCCGACCGGCACGAAGTGGCCGCCGTGGTGACCCGGCCCGACGCCCCCGCCGGGCGGGGCCGTCGCCTGGTCGCCAGCCCCGTCGCCGAGCGCGCCGAGGAGGCCGGCATCGAGGTGCTCAAGCCCGCCCGGCCGCGCGAGGAGGGCTTCCTCGCCCGGCTGCGGGAGATCGCCCCGGACTGCTGCCCGGTCGTCGCCTACGGTGCGCTGCTCCCCAAGGAGACGCTCGCCGTGCCTGCCCGGGGCTGGGTCAACCTCCACTTCTCGCTGCTGCCCGCCTGGCGGGGCGCGGCCCCCGTACAGCACTCGATCATGGCCGGGGACGAGGTGACCGGCGCCTCGACCTTCCTGATCGAGGAGGGGCTCGACTCCGGCCCGGTGTACGGCGTGCTGACCGAGGAGGTGCGTCCCACCGACACCAGCGGCGACCTGCTCACCCGGCTGGCGTTCGCCGGTGCGGGGCTGCTCGTCGCCACGATGGACGGCATCGAGGACGGCACCCTGCACGCCGTGCCGCAGCCCGCCGACGGGATCACCCTCGCGCCGAAGATCACGGTCGAGAACGCCCAGGTCGACTGGTCCGCCCCCGCCCTGCGGGTCGACCGCGTGGTGCGCGGCTGCACGCCCGCGCCCGGCGCCTGGACGCTGTTCCGGGGGGAGCGGCTGAAGCTGATCCAGGCGGCGCCCGTGCTGGACCGTGCCGACCTGGCGCCCGGCGAGCTGTCGGCGGCCAAGAACAACGTGTACGTGGGCACCGGATCGCACGCGGTCGAGCTGCTCTGGGTCCAGCCCCAGGGCAAGAAGCCGATGCGGGCCGCCGACTGGGCCCGCGGGGTCCGGATCGTCCATGGCGAGCTGCTCGGCAGCTGAGCCGTCGGGGGCCGGGACGGCGACGTAGGCTGGGAGGGTTCGCCCCCTCACCATCAGCGGAGCACCTTTCACGTGAACGACCAGCAGCGTCGCCGTCCCGCCAAGCCGCATCGCCGTCCCAAGAAGGACCCCGTCCGGTTCCTCGCCTTCGAAGCCCTCAGGGCCGTCGACGAACGGGACGCGTACGCCAACCTCGTGCTGCCCCCGCTGCTGAAGAAGGCCCGCGCCAAGGGCGACTTCGACAGCCGGGACGCGGCGCTGGCGACCGAGCTGGTCTACGGGACGCTGCGCCGCCAGGGCACGTACGACGCGATCGTCGCGGCCTGCATCGACCGGCCGCTGCGCGAGGTCGACCCGCCGGTCCTGGACGTGATCGACATGGGTGTGCACCAGCTGCTCGGCACCCGCATCCCCACCCACGCGGCGGTCTCCGCCAGCGTGGAGCTGGCCCGGGTGGTGCTCGGCGAGGGCCGGGCCAAGTTCGTCAACGCGGTGCTGCGCAAGGTCTCCGCGGACGACCTCGACGGCTGGGTGGCCAAGGTGGCCCCGTCGTACGAGGAGGACGCCGAGGACCACCTCGCGGTCGTGCACTCGCATCCCCGGTGGGTCGTCTCCGCCCTGTGGGACGCGCTGGGCGGCGGCCGCGCCGGGATCGAGGACCTGCTCGAAGCCGACAACGAGCGGCCCGAGGTCACCCTGGTCGCCCGCCCCGGCCGCTCCACCACCGATGAGCTGCTCACCGCCCTCGGCGACGAGAACGGCCTGCCGGGCCGCTGGTCCCCGTACGCCGTACGGATGGCGGAGGGCGGCGAGCCCGGCGCGCTCACCGCCGTCCAGGAGGGCCGGGCCGGAGTCCAGGACGAGGGCAGCCAGCTGGTGGCCGCCGCCCTCGCCAACGCACCCGTGGAGGGCGACGACAGCCGCTGGCTCGACGGCTGCGCCGGCCCCGGAGGCAAGGCCGCCCTGCTCGCCGCGCTCGCCGCCGGACGCGGCGCCGCCCTGCTCGCCGCCGAGAAGCAGCCGCACCGGGCCCGCCTCGTCGAACGCGCGCTGGCCGGCAACCCCGGCCCGTACCAGGTGATCACCGCCGACGGTACCCGCCCGCCGTGGCAGCCCGGCAGCTTCGACCGGGTCCTCATGGACGTGCCGTGCTCGGGTCTCGGCGCCCTGCGCCGCCGCCCCGAGGCGCGCTGGCGCCGCCGCAAGGAGGACCTGGAGAACTTCGCCCCGCTCCAACGCGGCCTGCTGCGCGAGGCGTTGAAGGCGGTACGGGTCGGCGGCGTCGTCGGCTACGCGACCTGCTCGCCGCACCTCGCGGAGACCCGGGTCGTCGTGGAGGACGTGCTCAAGGGCCGTGGCGGTCAGCCCGTCGAGGCCGAGTGGGTGGACGCCCGCCCGCTGATGCCGGGCGTGCCCGCGCTGGGCGACGGCCCCGACGTCCAGCTGTGGCCGCATCTGCACGGCACCGACGCGATGTACCTGGCGCTGCTGCGACGTACCGCCTGACCGCTTCGACGGGCCTCGGGGGCCCTGCGGCCGCTCCGCGCGCTCCGCCGGCGACGGGCCCCCGGAGCACCCGCACGGGACCGAAACGCCCGGATCGTGCGGCCGGGAGCCCCGGATCGCGCGAACTGTAATGATCCCGTGAGGCTTTGGCCCGCACCGGGGCGGGGAAGTGGCGCGGAACATGGCAGGCTTGGGACATGGCCCAGATCAACCCCAGCATCCTGTCCGCCGACTTCGCCCGTCTCGCCGAGGAGGCGAAGGCGGTCGAAGGCGCCGACTGGCTCCACGTCGATGTGATGGACAACCACTTCGTGCCCAATCTGACCCTCGGCGTGCCCATCGTCGAATCGCTCAGCCGGGCCACGGACACCCCGCTGGACTGCCATCTGATGATCGAGGCCCCGGACCGCTGGGCGCCCCAGTACGTCGAGGCCGGTGCCGGTTCGGTCACCTTCCACGCGGAGGCCGCGGCGGCCCCCGTACGGCTGGCGCGGGAGATCCGGGCCAAGGGCGCCCGTGCCTCCATGGCGCTCAAGCCCGCGACGCCCATCGAGCCGTACGAGGACCTGCTCCCCGAGCTCGACATGCTGCTGATCATGACGGTGGAGCCGGGCTTCGGCGGCCAGGCCTTCCTGGACATCATGCTGCCGAAGATCCGCCGCACCCGTGAGCTGATCTCCAAGCACGGCCTCGAACTGTGGCTCCAGGTCGACGGCGGCGTCTCCGCTTCCACCATCGAGCGGTGCGCCGAGGCCGGGGCGGACGTCTTCGTCGCGGGTTCGGCGGTGTACGGGGCGACGGACCCGGCCGAAGCCGTGCGGGCCCTGCGTGCCCAGGCCGACGGGGCCACCGCCTCGGCGGCCTGGGCGTGCGCCCACTGACGCCGCGGCCGGCGCCCGCTCCCGATTGCGGGTCCGCCCGGCCAAGGACAGATGAACTCGGTCCGACGGGACCGATCAAGGAACGCCGGATCTGACAGGATGAACGGCGTATCGAGAGTGTGAACAGCAGTGAGGAGATCGCGGTGTCTGCAATGTCGGCGGGCAGGTCCGCCCTGCGGATGGGGCCCGCGGAGCTGGTGCAGGCGGCGGCCATGGCCCGCCGCTTCTACCTCGAGGGCAAGTCGAAGATCCAGATCGCCGAGGAGTTCGGCGTCAGCCGCTTCAAGGTGGCCCGGGTCCTGGAGACGGCCCTTGAGCGCGACCTCGTACGGATCGAGATCCGCGTCCCCGCCGAACTCGACGCCGAGCGCTCCGACGCGCTCCGCGCCCGCTACGGGCTGCGCCACGCGGTCGTCGTCGAGTCCCCGGCCGAGGAGCAGGACGACGCACCGGACCCGGAGAACCTGGGCGAGGTCGCGGCCGATCTCCTCGGCGAACTGGTGAACGAGGGCGATGTGCTCGGGCTGGCCTGGGGCCGGTCCACCATTCACATGGCGGCGGCGCTCGACCGGCTGCCGCCGTGCACGGTCGTGCAGCTCACCGGGGTGTACGACGCGGGGACGGCCGAGCGCGGCTCCGTCGAGGCGGTCCGGCGGGCCGCCCAGGTGTCCGGCGGCGAGGCCCACCCCATCTACGCGCCGATGCTGCTGCCCGACCCGGCGACGGCCGCCGCGCTGCGCCACCAGACCGGTATCGCCCGCGCCTTCGACTACTTCGACAAGGTGACGGTCGCGGCGGTCTCCATCGGCTCCTGGGAGCCGGGCATCTCGACCGTCCACGACATGCTCAGCGACGAGGAGCGGGCGCACTACGCCTCGCTCGGTGTCGCGGCGGAGATGTCGGCGCACCTCTTCGACACCGAGGGGCGGCGGGTCGGCCGGGACCTGGGGGAGCGGTGCATCACGGTCGAGGCCGACCGGCTGCGCCGGATCCCCGAGGTGGTGGCGATCGCGGGCGGCCAGCGCAAGGCCGCGGCGATCGGGGCGGTGCTGAGGTCCGGGCTGGTCACCAGCCTGGTGACGGACACGGCGGCGGCCGACTACCTGCTGACGGAGTCGGCGGCGCCGCAGCGGCCGGCGCTGGAGCGGGCCGACCCGGACGGCGACTGAGCGGCACCGGGGCGGCCGCCGCCGCCCCGGTCGCGGACACGGAAACGCCCGGACGGCGCACC
>NZ_ML123046.1:431948-454299 GCF_003846175.1 Streptomyces sp. ADI95-17
ACGCGCGGTCCGGGCGTTTCCGTGTCCGGCGGCTCAGTCCCGGGCCACGCCCAGGACCGTCGCCTCCAGGTACTCCTCCGGCTCCTCGTACTGACTCACATCGGCCGGGTTGTAGCGCGGGGTCTGCCGCGACCAGTCGAGGTTGCCGCGCATCCAGCTGCGCATCCCCTCCAGATACGGCTTGAGCATCCAGGACAGCTGCGGGTACGCCGCCAGCAGCTCGGCCTCGGCGGTGAGGAAGCGCTCCGTCTCCATCGCGATCTCCGCGCAGACGTGTTCGAGCGCCTGCCGCTGTCCGTAGCCGCGGTGGTGCCGGACCAGATGGACGAGATTGTGGATCTCGCCGAGCACCTGCTCCTTCTCGTACGAGTACACGTCGTTGGCCCAGCACACGACGTTGCACGAGGCTTCCAGCGCGGTGATGAACCGGGAGTCGTTGTGGATCGACTCGGGAGCCTCGATCCCGGCCACGATCTCTATCAGGTCCATGCAGACGTGTATCGCGCCGGTGTGGCGCCGCTTGGCGATGTACGTCTCCTCGGTCGGCACCACGCCGGCGGCCCGGTTGCCCGCCTCCCAGGTGGTGGCCGTCGTGAGGTACGTGGTGAGGTGCCAGCCGAACCGGGTGCGCCAGTGCGGGGCCGCGGTCGGCGTCGTCCGCTCCCACAGATCGGCCAGGGCGACCACGGCGGCGGGGAGCCGCCCGTCCGGCAGCGGGGCCGGGGCGTTGCCCTCGATGACGGTGCGCATCAGCTCGACCACGTCCCGTACCCGCTCGGGGCTGCGGCCCAGATGGCCGTCGTCGAGCTGGTCGTCGACGAGAAACAGCCAGACGAACCAGTCCGCGACGAGGTCGAGGTTCTTGCTGTCGGCGGTCGGGTACACCATGCCGACGAACGAGCCGAAGTCCGCCTGCACGAAGCGGTCCCTGGCCGAATCACGATGCACCAGACCGGTGTTGCGGGTCCATTCGTCGAGATGGTCCCGGGTGTGTCCGACGTGCGGGTTGGTGAGCTGGGGGAACGGGCAGTAGATGTCCGGCAGTTCGCTCTCCACGGGTGGGTCGTGATCCTCTCCGGTCGTACGGGTGACGGAAGTTGTGACCCTTCCGGCTGTTCCTCCGGGGCGTAGTCGAGACCCACGGGACCTGCGAGTTTGAAGCTACCGGACCCCTTGTCACCAGGTCCAGGGAAGATGATCGCGAATGATTCGAATGCCTTTCGGGTAGGGTCCGCGGGCAAGGCAGGTTCCACTTGCCCGGGACGCCCGTCCGGTTCCTTCGGAGGAACATACGAACGCGGGTGTCCTTTGTTGTGTCTTCGTGGAAGCGACCTGCTCCGTTTCGTGTGAAAAAATGAGCGTTATGCGTTTTCTTGAGCCCGGTACTGGTCGTTACACAGAGTCCCCCTCGGTCCCGTACGACCTCACCTACGACGATGTCTTCATGGTCCCGGGCCGTTCGGCAGTCGGTTCCCGCCAGGGTGTCGATCTCTCCTCGCCCGACGGCACCGGCACCACCATCCCCCTCGTCGTCGCGAACATGACGGCCATCGCGGGCCGCCGGATGGCCGAAACGATCGCCCGCCGCGGCGGCATCGTCGTCATCCCGCAGGACATCCCGATCGAGGTCGTCACCGACGTCGTCTCCTGGGTGAAAACGCGACATCTGGTACTCGACACACCGATCGTGCTGGCCCCGGGCCAGACGGTCGCCGACGCCCTGTCGCTGCTGCCGAAGCGCGCGCACGGCGCGGGCGTCGTCGTCGACGAGGAGCAGCGCCCCGTCGGCGTCGTCACCGAGCACGACCTGACCGGCGTCGACCGCTTCACCCAGCTCTCCGAGGTCATGACCAGGGACCTGGTGCTGCTGGAGGCGGACATCGATCCGCGCGACGCGTTCAACAAGCTGGACGGTGCCAACCGCAAGCTCGCCCCCGCGGTCGACGCGGACGGCCGGCTCGTCGGCATCCTCACCCGCAAGGCCGCACTGCGCGCCACCCTCTACACCCCCGCCACCGACGCGCAGGGCAGGCTGCGGATCGCCGCCGCCGTCGGCATCAACGGCGACGTCGCGGGCAAGGCCAAGCAGCTCCTCGACGCCGGCGTCGACACGCTCGTCGTGGACACCGCCCACGGCCACCAGGAGTCCATGATCAGCGCGGTCCGGGCCGTGCGCGCGCTCGACCCGCAGGTGCCGATCGTCGCCGGCAACATCGTCGCCGCCGAGGGCGTGCGCGACCTCATCGAGGCCGGCGCGGACATCATCAAGGTCGGTGTCGGCCCCGGCGCCATGTGCACCACCCGGATGATGACCGGTGTGGGCCGGCCGCAGTTCTCCGCCGTTCTGGAGTGCGCCGCCGAGGCGAAGAAGTACGGCAAGCACGTCTGGGCGGACGGCGGCGTCCGGCACCCGCGCGATGTCGCCATGGCGCTCGCCGCGGGCGCGTCCAACGTGATGGTCGGCTCCTGGTTCGCCGGTACGTACGAGTCGCCCGGCGACCTCCAGCAGTCCGCCGACGGCCGCTTCTACAAGGAGTCCTTCGGCATGGCGTCCGCGCGCGCCGTGAAGAACCGTACGTCGGACGAGTCCTCCTACGACCGGGCCCGCAAGGCCCTGTTCGAGGAGGGCATCTCCACCTCGCGGATGTTCCTCGACCCGGCCAGGCCCGGCGTCGAGGACCTGATCGACTCGATCATCGCGGGCGTCCGCTCCTCCTGCACCTACGCCGGTGCGGCCTCCCTGGCGGAGTTCGCCGAGAAGGCGGTCGTCGGGGTGCAGAGCGCCGCGGGCTACGCCGAGGGCAAGCCGCTGCACGCCAGCTGGAGCTGATCCCTCCCCGGACGAATTCGGTGCCCCTCCCGGCCGCAGCGGCCGGGAGGGGCACCGGCGTTTCCGGGGGCCGCGAGGGACCGTGCGGATGTCCGGTTCCAGCCGTCCGGCGGCGCCATTACCCGCTTCAACCCCATTGAAATATAAGTAACATGAAGCGCAATCAGCTGCCCGTTCCTCCGTGGTAAGGGAACTCATGTCCTTCTTCACCGACCTGGCCCAGCAGTACATCGACGGAGAGTGGAGGCCGGGCAAGGGATCCTGGGACATCATCGACTTCAACCCGTACAACGGTGAGAAGCTCGCCTCGATCACGGTCGCCACGGCCGACGAGGTCGACCGGGCGTACCGGTCCGCGCAGGACGCCCAGCGGGCCTGGGGCGAGACCAACCCGTACGCCCGGCGCACGGTGCTGGAGCGGGCGCTGCGGATCGTGGAGGAGCGCGAGTCCGAGATCGGTGACGCGATTGTCGCGGAGCTGGGCGGCACCCGGCTGAAGGCGGCCTTCGAACTGCACCTCGCCAAGGAGTTCCTGCGGGAGTCGGTCCAGCTCGCGCTGCGCCCCTCCGGGCAGATCCTGCCCTCGCCGACCGAGGGCAAGGAGAACCGGGTCTACCGGGTGCCCGTCGGCGTCGTCGGCGTCATCAGCCCCTTCAACTTCCCGTTCCTGCTGTCCCTGAAGTCGGTCGCCCCCGCCCTGGCGCTCGGCAACGCGGTGGTGCTCAAGCCGCACCAGAACACCCCGGTCTGCGGCGGCACGCTGGTGGCCAAGGTGTTCGAGGAGGCCGGTCTGCCGGCCGGCCTGCTCAACGTCGTGGTCACCGACATCGCCGAGATCGGTGACGCCCTGCTGGAGCACCCCGTGCCGCAGGTCATCTCCTTCACCGGCTCGGACAGGGTGGGACGGCACGTCGCCACGGTGTGCGCGACGAACCTCAAGCGCGCCGTGCTCGAACTCGGTGGCAACAGCGCGCTGATCGTCCTCGACGACGCCGATCTCGACTACGCCGTGGACGCGGCCGTCTTCAGCCGGTACGTGCACCAGGGCCAGGTCTGCATGGCCGCCAACCGGATCCTGGTCGACCGGGCGGTGGAGCGGGAGTTCACCGAGAAGTTCGTCGCCAAGGTCGCCTCGCTCAAGGTCGGCGACCCGGCCGAGCCGGACACCGTGATCGGCCCGCTGATCAACTCCTCGCAGGCCGAGGCCATTTCCACGCTCGTCGACCAGACCGTGGCGGCCGGTGCGACGGCTCTGCTGCACGGTCGCGCCGACGGCAATCTGGTGAGCCCGTCCGTGCTGACCGGGCTGGCCGCCGATTCCCCCGTGCTCTCCCAGGAGATCTTCGGCCCGGTCGCCCTGCTCATCCCGTTCGACGGCGAGGACGAGGCGGTCCGGATCGCCAACGACACCCCGTACGGCCTGAGCGGCGCTGTGCACACCGGCGACATCGAGCGCGGCGTACGGGTCGGGCAGCGCATCCACACCGGCATGATCCACATCAACGACGGCACGGTCCACGACGAGCCGATCGTCCCCTTCGGCGGCGAGAAGAGCTCCGGCCTCGGCCGGCTGAACGGCGACTCCATGATCGAGGCCTTCACCACCCAGAAGTGGATCTCGGTGCAGCACGGCCGTTCGCGGTTCCCGTTCTGACCGGTCGCACCCCGACGTGAGCGCGCCCGGGCGGGCGCGCCATGGTCTACTTCGGGGGCGGCCCGCGCCGCCCCCGACACCGGCCATCGCAGAGAAGTGAACCGCCCGAAGTGCGCCTGAACGACCTCGACGAACGCATCGTCCACGCCCTCGCCGAAGACGCCCGGCGCTCCTACGCGGACATCGGCGCGATGATCGGTCTGTCCGCGCCCGCCGTGAAACGCCGGGTGGACCGGCTGCGTGCCGAGGGCGCCATCACCGGCTTCACGGTCCGGGTCGACCCGGCGGCGCTGGGCTGGGAGACCGAGGGGTTCATCGAGATCTACTGCAGCCGCAACACCTCGCCGGAGGCGATCAAGCGGGGGCTCGCACGCTATCCGGAGATCGCGTCGGCCTCCACGGTGACCGGGGAGGCCGACGCGATCGTGCAGGTCTTCGCCGCCGACATGCGCCACTTCGAGCAGGTGCTGGAACGGATCGCGGGCGAGCCGTACGTGGAGCGGACGAAGTCCGTACTGGTGCTGTCGCCGCTGCTGCGGCGGTATGCGGCCGGACCGCCCGACGGACCGGACCCCGAGCCGTCCGAAGCCGCCGCCCCACGCTGACCCGGGTCCCCTACAGAGTCTCCGGCCACGCGTGCGCGACGTCGTCGGTCAGCTCCATCGCCAGCGCCTTGCTCAACTGGCGCCCGCACGCCACCTCCGCCTCGGTCGAGGCAGGCGGTGCGAAGCCCGCCGCGTGGTAGAGCCGGACCCGGTGCACGGCGAAGACGTCCCGCACATGCTCGCAGTACTGTTCGACGCCGGAGCGCAGGGCCCGGTACGCACCCCAGACGCACAGCGCACAGGCCACCAGCCAGCACAGCCGGGCCACCGCACCGGTCAGGGCCAGGGCCCACAGCGGTGCGACGGCAGCGCAGATCAGCGCCTGCGTGCGGCCCGACACGCGGGTCGCCGAGGCGACCAGCCGCTCGCGGGCCGTGGACTCCAGGCACTCGACGAACGGCCCCCAGCAGACGGGCAGGGACAGCCCGTAGTTCCGCTCGATTCCGGCGGCCACCCCGTGCAGTGCGTTGCCCACCGCTGTGGGACGCAACTCGTCGCGCCGCCGCGGATAGTGCGACCACGTCCGTCGGGCCCCGGTACGCCGCCAAGCGTTCTGCGTCCGCCACACGGCCAGTCGGTCACCGGCCAGATCGGCGGGACCGGACAGGTCGCCGGCCCGCCCCGCGAGCCGCTCGCGGCGGGCCGCATGGCGGGCGGTACGCAGCCGGGCGAAGGCCACCACCGGGGCCGACGTCCCCCACTTCCCCGCCAGCATCTCCAGCAGGGGGGACGCCACGGCCGACAGCCCCATCGCGCAGAGGACCATCACCGCGGTCGCCGCGGCGGCGGCCAGAGCAACCCCCCACGGCCCCTGCCCCACCAGCCGGCAGGCCGGCTCGGCCGGGCCCTGTGCCCCCGCACGGCAGACGTCCGGCAGACCACCGTGGCGCAGAGCGACGATCAGGGCTCCGGCCAGCCAGAACAGCACCAGTGGGCCACTCATCGCCGCCGTCCACCGCTTGGCGAGCGGCTCCACCATGCCCTTCACGAGTTCGCCCACGTGCTACTCCCGCCTCAGAGCCTGCCGGGGATGCCGGGGGCAGGTGTCCTCGTCGAACGGCGCCTTCGCGTCGCCCTTGGCCTGGTACGGGCAGTCGGCCTCCGGGCACAGCCAGACGACTTCGGAGCGTTCGCCCCCGGGCATCCTGGCGAAGATCGGCGAGCGGGTCCGCGCTGTCCCCCCGTCGGTCCGCCCTGCCGCGCACCCGGCCTCCGTCTCCGGACCGGGGTGCGGACCGAGGGCGCCGGGAACCCCCCTTCCGTAGTGGAGGAAGGCCCCCCAGTGCAATGGGTCCTCGGCCCTGGTCCGCCCTGCGGCGCTCCCGCCCGCCGTCCGGCGGCGCGCCCGTGCGAGCGCGCGCAACTGGGCCTGGCGCAGGGCTTCGGCGGCGGGCAGCCCATCGAGGTTGAGGAAGTGGTGGAAGTCCGTCATCAGCTGCGCCGCGTCCTCGTCGCGCACCGCCCACAGGGTGCCGACGACTGCTGCGGCCCCCGCTGACGCGAAGGCGGTGGCGAGGCTGAGCGACTCGTCGTAACGATCACCCGGTACGGCCGTGGCACACCCGGACAGCACGACGAGAGGGCCGTCGCGGCGATCGGTGGGGCGTACGCTCCGCAGCAGGGCGGCCACCGTGAGCCTCTGTCCACCGGCGAGGACCAGGTGGGAATCGGCTGCGGGGGCACAACTGCGGGCGTGGCAGGCGAAGTGGGCCACGGGGGGTGCGCCGGAAGCCGTGTCCGCGCGGAGCGAGCCGAGGACCGCCCGCGGTGTGGCCGGGGGAGCGACCGGATCGCCGGAACGGCCGAGCCGGGGTCCCTTGGCGTAGTACCAGCGGTGGAGGTCGCCGCCTTCCTGCCGGGCGTGCGGCAGGTCGTCGGACGGGTCGGCCACCACCAGTCCCGCGCCGTCCAGAGGGGCCTGGGCCCGGTCGGCGAAGCCGCCCAGAGAACCTGCTGACGGTGCGTAGCTGAAACCGGCGTCCTCGATCGCGTAATGCCATCCGGGTCCATCGCCCTTGCGCCGTGCGGCGTGCCAGGGCACCAGGCCCAGAGTGCCCGTGGGCACCAGCACCACCTGCGGAACCGTCCGCTCCGCGAGCTCCGGGCGGGACGACAGATGACTCAGGAGCGGCCCCACCACCGCCTGCCAGGACCACCCGTACACCCCTCGCAGCGCCTTGCCCCACTCGTTGTCCGCCCGCTTGTCCTCGGGGAACCGCAGGCACCTGTCGTGCGCCAGCACGAACCGGCGCAGCTTCACGGAGTTCTCGCAGAGGTTCGGCAGGGGCAGCGCCGTCGCATCTCCCGCCGCGTGCAGGACCAGCGCGCTCCCCGGCGTGGCGCCGCGCCCCAGGACCAGGTGCACAACGGCGTCGGCGTCGACAGCGCGGACCTGCTCGGCGAGCGCCCGGAGCGACGGCCTTTCCAGGAGGCCCGCCGCCGGGGCCGGCCCGATCCCGCTCCGCGGTGACAGAGCCAGCCGTACTTCCGCAAGGAGCCGTTGACGGTCCTGGCCGGCCGGTGGACCGTCGAGTTCCCGGCGGGGGGCCGCGGGCCCGGAGGAAGAGACCGTGCTCTCCCTCGCGAGCAGCCACCGCCTTCGCAGGTCGTCGCTGCCGACGGCGGCGAGACGGTCCGCGACCGGGTCCGTGTCGGCCGCGGCGTGCAGAGCGAGATCGCGTGCGGACTCGACCGCGGCGAAGGCCTCTCCCGGCTGCTCGTCGGCCGAGAGCCAGGCCGCCAGCTCCGTCGCTTCGCCGAGGGTCTGCCGGGCCCAGCGGTACGCCTCCGCGGGATCGGGCTGAGCGAGTACGTCCCACACCCGGTCTCCGAGAACCTCCCGGGCCAGCTCGTGGCTCTCCTCGTGCCGCCCCATTCCCCGGCGAAGCCGGGCCCGGGCCCAGCGCAGGGAGGAGACACGGGGGCCGGCCGGCTCCGCGTTCAGCCGTTCCACGAGGGCGCCGAGCCGCAGGTCGAGGAACTCCGCCCGGACCTCCACCACCGGGGAACGGCCGCCGTCGAACTCGGCGACCGCGCAGAGCAGTTCGAGTGCCTGCGCCTGGAGGGCGAGCGTGGTGTGCTCCGTGTCCAGCGCCTCGCCCGCCAGCCGGGCGGCCCGGGCGCGCAGGGGCGTCGGGCCCGCCATGAGGGCGCGGGCGAGGTTCAGTGACACCGCCGCGTAGGCGGTGGTTCCGCGACGCAGCAGTTCTCGGGCGCTGTTCAGCCGGTCCACCGACGCGGCGGCATCCGACGGATTCCGCGACGCCTCGTGGCGTGCGAGCAGGTACCCGGCCAGGTTGTTCAGGCTCCAGGCGCGCTGCGCCGGGTCCCGGGCCTGTTCCACCGACGCCGTGCCCGCGTCCACGGCATCGTCGAGTGCTTCCGGGTCGCCGCTGCTCAGATAGGCCGCGAACCGGGCGGTGGCGAGCGAGGGGTAGTGCTCGACGTTGTACTGCAGTTCCCCGGCCCGCCGCAGGTCCGCCGGGTTCCCGCGCTGGCCGTGACGGCAGAGCAGCGCGTCCGCCAGCGTCGACAGCACGGTGCCGAGGTCGGGATCGTCGCTGCGCAGCCGGGCCGCGGAGCGCTCCAGCGCGGCGACGGCGTTGTCGAGGTCCACCCCGCGGCCCGTCAGGTCGTGGCGGGCCAGAAGTGCCATTCCGAGCACGGCCTCCCACGGAGGCGGGTGCGCGGCCCCGGGCTCGGAGGGCTGGTCGAAGACCCGGGCGACCATCGCGTACTCGATCGCCCCGTCGAGGTCCTCCCGCTGCTCGGAGCGGACGAACCGGAGCAGCAGGGCCCACGCGAGGTCGCCGTAGGCGGATTCCTGGTGCACTCCGCCCGAGGGCACCTCCCGGACCACGCTCCGAAGAACGGCCTCCGCTTCGTCGAGCTGCTCCGGCGCACCGGTGCGGATGTGATCCGTCAGGAGACGACGCCCCAGCCCGGCTGCGGACAGTTCCTCCGGAGGACCCTCCGGGCCCTCCAGGTAGCGGGCGGGAGTGACCGGCGGCCTCGGCCAGCGGACCGCCGGATCACGATCGCCGGGCGGCGGTGACCAGGCGTACCCCGAGTGCCCGGCGTCCTGCACCACCCTGCGGACGAGGTCCGGCTCCGCGGAACGCTCAGTGGCCAGGCGCCGGAGAGCCGGTAAGGATTCCGTGCCCGTGTCGAGGCCGAGCCCCACGGCGGCCGCCAGCGCTCTGGCGACGTCGGCCGACCCCTCGTGGGACGCCAGCGCGGCCAGTGCGGTGCGCGCCGCCAGCGCGGCCCACCACTCATCCGGCCGCGGCCCCTCCGGCAGCACGCCCGGCCCGAGCCAGCGCCTCGCCAGCCCTGCCACCTCGTCCACCCAGTGCCCGCGCGCGTCGTCCCTCACTGCGCCCCTCCCTCACGTACAGCAGTACGCCAGGCTAGCGGCAGCCCTCGGGCCCTCCGGGCCCGTGGCCTCCATCACATCCTTGACCTGTGTGTTTCCCGTCGCGCAATGAATCGCCACGCTGCCTCCGAGCGCGCAACGAATCGACGGTCCATGCGCAACACTCGCGCCTTGTCCCCCAAGAGCGGCGGCCCGTACCGTCGATACGTCCCCGCCAGCCCGCACCGTCCGAGGTCAGCCATGCCGCCGTTGCGCACCGCCCTGCTCCAGAACTCCGGACGTCCCGGGCACGTGGCCGGGAACATCGAGGTGCTCGACGGCGCGGCACGGCGTGCTGCCGACGCCGGTGCCCGGCTCCTGGTCTGCCCCGAACTGTTCCTGACCGGCTACGCGATCGGGGCCGAGACGGACCGGCTGGCCGAGCCGGCCGACGGGCCGGCCGCCCTGGCCGTAGGCGAGATCGCCGCCCGGCACGGGCTCGCCGTCCTCTACGGCTACCCCGAGCGCGCCGGTGAGCGGATCTTCAACGCCGCACAGCTCATCGGCCCGGACGGGGCCCCGCTCGCCAACTACCGCAAGACCCACCTCTTCGGCGCCTTCGAGCACGAGTGGTTCACCCCGGGCGAGCAGACCGTGGTCCAGGCCGAACTGGACGGCGTACGCATCGGGATCATGATCTGCTACGACGTCGAGTTCCCGGAGAACGTCCGCGCCCACGCCCTCGCGGGCACCGATCTGCTGCTGGTGCCCACCGCGCAGATGCACCCCTTCCAGTTCGTCGCCGAGTCCCTCGTGCCGGTCCGCGCCTTCGAGAACCAGATGTACATCGCGTACGTCAACAGGACCGGTCCGGAGGGCGAGTTCGAGTTCGTCGGGCTGAGCTGCCTGGCCGGTCCCGACGGTGCCGTCCGCAGCCGCGCCGGACGCGGCAAGGAACTGGTCGTCGGTGAGGTGGACCCGGCGCTGCTGAGCGCATCGCGGACCGCCAACCCGTATCTGCACGACCGCCGCCCCGGCCTGTACGGCTCCCTCGTCTGAGCCCGCCCCACCGTTCCACTGTCTTTCGCGCAAGGAGTCCGTACCCCATGACGTCCACGGTGCCCAACGCCGTCCAGCACACCGACGCCGCCGAGCCGATCACCATGTTCGGGCCGGACTTCCCCTACGCGTACGACGACTTCCTGGCGCACCCCGCCGGTATCGGGCAGATACCGGCGACCGAGCACGGCACCGAGGTCGCCGTCATCGGCGGCGGGCTCTCCGGCATCATTGCCGCGTACGAGCTGATGAAGATGGGGCTCAGGCCCGTCGTCTACGAGGCGGACCAGATCGGTGGCCGGCTGCGCACCGTCGGATTCGACGGCTGCGACCCGGAACTCACCGCCGAGATGGGGGCGATGCGCTTCCCGCCGTCCTCCACCGCGCTCCAGCACTACATCGACCTGGTCGGCCTGGAGACGAAGCCGTTCCCCAACCCGCTCTCCCCGGCCACCCCCTCGACGGTCGTCGACCTCAAGGGCGAGTCCCACTACGCGCGGACCATCGACGACCTGCCGCAGGTCTACCGCGATGTGATGGACGCCTGGAACCGGTGTCTGGAGGAGGGCGCGGACTTCTCCGACATGAACCGCGCGATGCGTGAGCGCGATGTGCCGCGCATCCGGGAGATCTGGTCGGAGCTCGTCCAGAAGCTCGACAACCAGACCTTCTACGGATTCCTCTGCGACTCCGACGCCTTCAAGTCGTTCCGGCACCGGGAGATCTTCGGCCAGGTCGGCTTCGGCACCGGCGGCTGGGACACCGACTTCCCCAACTCCATCCTGGAGATCCTCCGCGTCGTCTACACCGAGGCGGACGACCACCACCGGGTCATCGTCGGCGGCAGCCAGCAGCTTCCGCTGCGGCTCTGGGACCGCGAGCCGCAGAAGATCGTCCACTGGCCGCTGGGCACGTCGCTGTCCTCGCTGCACGACGGCGAGCCGCGCCCCGCCGTGACCCGGCTGAACCGCACCGCCGGCAACCGGATCACCGTCACCGACGCCACCGGCGACATCCGCACCTACCCGGCCGCGATCTTCACCGGGCAGTCCTGGCTGCTGCTCTCGAAGATCGACTGCGACGACGCGCTCTTCCCGATCGACCACTGGACGGCGATGGAGCGCACCCACTACATGGAGTCGTCCAAGCTCTTCGTCCCCGTCGACCGGCCGTTCTGGCTCGACAAGGACGAGACCACGGGGCGGGAGGCCATGTCGATGACGCTCACCGACCGGATGACCCGGGGGACGTACCTGCTGGACGACGGCCCCGACCGGCCCGCCGTCATCTGCCTCTCGTACACCTGGTGCGACGACAGCCTGAAGTGGCTGCCGCTCTCCCCGAACGAGCGCATGGACGTCATGCTCAAGTCGCTCGGCGAGATCTACCCGGACGTCGACATCAGGAAGCACATCATCGGCAACCCGGTCACGGTCTCCTGGGAGAACGAGCCGTGGTTCATGGGCGCGTTCAAGGCCAACCTGCCGGGCCACTACCGCTACCAGCGGCGGCTGTTCACCCATTTCATGCAGGACCGGCTGCCCGCCGACCGCCGGGGGCTGTTCCTCGCGGGCGACGACATCTCCTGGACGGCCGGATGGGCCGAGGGCGCCGTACAGACCGCGCTCAACGCCGTCTGGGGTGTGATGACCCGGTTCGGCGGCGCGACCGATGCGACGAACCCCGGCCCGGGCGACGTCTTCGACGACATCGCCCCGGTCGAACTCCCGGAGGACTGAGAGGCGTCACGGCCTCCGTCACGCGGGCCGGCAGACGCTGCGCTGCCGGCCGAGGCCCGAGATCTCGACCTCCATCACATCGTCCGGGCCCAGGTAGGGGAAGCGGCCGGACAGCGCCACGCCCTGCGGGGTGCCGGTGTTGATGACGTCGCCGGGCTCCAGCACCAGGTACTGCGACAGGTGGTGCACCAGATGCGCCACGCTGAAGATCATGTCCGCGGTGGAGGAGTCCTGCCTGGGCTCACCGTTGACGAAGCTGCGCAGCCGCAGCTGCTGCGGGTCGCCGACCTCGTCGGCCGTCACCAGCACCGGGCCCAGCGGGTTGAACGTCGCGCAGCTCTTGCCCTTGGACCACTGCCCGCCCGACTCCTCCAGCTGGAAGGCCCGTTCGGACACGTCGTTGCTGACGGCGTAGCCCGCGATGTGCGCGGCGGCGTCGGCGGGGGAGTCCAGGTAGGAGGCGCGGCGGCCGATGACCACGGCCAGCTCCACCTCCCAGTCCGTCTTCTTCGAGCCGCGCGGGATCAGTACGTCGTCGTACGGGCCGACGACGGTGTTCGGCGACTTGTAGAAGAGGATCGGCTGCTCGGGCGGCTCGGCCCCCGACTCCGCCGCGTGGGCCGCGTAGTTCTGCCCGATGCAGAGCAGTGCGGACGGCCGGGCCACCGGGGCGCCGATCCGCTGACCGGTGATGTCGGTCTCCGGGAGCACCGGCTCGGCGGGCACCAGGTGCGGGTTGTCGGCGAGCGCGGCGAGGAACGCGCCGTCGATGTCCTCGGTGATGCCGGACAGGTCGTAGTGACGGCCCTCGGGGCAGACGAGGACCGGGCGCTCGTGGCCCGGCTCGCCGATGCGCATCAGTCGCATGAAGTGAAATCTCCTGAACGGTACGGGGGTTGGGGTACCTGCGAGCCCTCAGTGCAGACGGGTGAGGGCGTCGGTGGTGACGGCGTGGACCGGGGGACGTCCGGCGAGCAGTCGCAGCACCTCGTCGACGGCGCTGGCGCCCAGCCGCTGCCGGCACTCGACGCTGCCCGCCGCCTGGTGCGGGGTGAGCAGCACGTTGGGCAGCGAACGGAACGGGTGGTCGGCGGGCAGCGGTTCGGCGTCGAACACGTCGATCGCCGCGTCCAGCCGGCCCGGGGCCAGTTCGGCGAGGAGCGCGTCCTCGTCCACCAGCCACGACCTGGCGGTGTTCACCAGACCCGCCCCGTCCGGCATCAGCGCCAGCTGCTCGGCGCCGATCATCCGGTGGGTCTCCTCGGTGACCGGTGCGTGCACGGCCACGATCCTGCTGCGCGAGAGCAGCGTTTCGAGGGGTACGGACTCCACACCGAGCGCCTCGGCGTCCGCGGCGGACAGATACGGGTCGGTGACGCTCACCCGCGCGCCCATCGCCCGCACCAGGGCGATGTAGGCGCGCCCGGTGCGGGAGGCACCGATCACGCCGATGTCGCTGCCGTGGATCTCGTGGCGCGGCGGGGCCTCGCTCGCCGCCGCCCACTCCAGCCCGCCGCGCAGCGCGTGGTCGAAGCGCTGGATGCGGTGCAGCAGCGAGAGCGTGAAGGCGAGGGCCACCTCGGCGACCGGGCGGGCCATCTCGTCACCGGCCTGGGTGACCAGGATGCCGCGCCGGAACACCTCCTCGGTGACATAGGGCGCGACCGCCGAACCGGTGTGCGCCACCAGCTCCAGCCGGTCGGCCGAGGCGAGCAGCCCGGCGTCCACCTTGGGCGCCCGCCACGAGGTGATCAGCGCCCGGGCGCCGGGCAGCGCGGCCGTGACCGCCGCCCGGTCGGAGTGCTCGTCGACGACGGTGAGTTCGGCCGCCCGCTCCAGCTCCCGCCACACCTCGGCGGTGAAGAACTGGGCGCGCAGGCCCGGCGGTACGGCGACGACCACCCGGGAGCGGTCGGCAGGATCAGGAGAGCCAGGCATCGAGGTGCTCCGCAACGAAGGCGTCATCGGTCAGCCAAGGGTAGGCCGCGGCCACCCGGCTGATCTCCTCGGCCTGTCCGGGGGAGAGCGTCTCGGCCGGGTCCAGGCACCGGATGTTCGCCAACAGGCCCTGGCGGCGCAGCACTTCGTGGACCCCGGCGATGCAGCCGCGGAACGCGCCGCGCACATCGAAGACCGCGCTGTTGGCGTCGGTCAGTTCGGGGCGCCGGGCCAGGCAGCGCACCATCGCCTCGTGGTCCCCGCCGCGGGCCTTGCGGACGTCGTCCAGGAGCGTCACCGCGGAGCCGGTCCACACGGCCCACTGGCCGAGCAGCCCGCCCGCGAACCAGCGGGGACTGCCGCCCGCCGTCTCGTACGGGGTGAGCAGATCACCGATGATGTCGTCGTCGTTGCCGGTGTACAGCGCCACCTCGTCGGCCCGGTCGGCGGCGGCCACGGCGCGTACGACATCGGCGGTGCGGTAGCGGTCGAACGGGGCGATCTTCACCGCGGCCGTGTTCGGCAGATCGGTGAACGAGGACCAGAAGTGCGGCGACAGATAGCGTCCGCCGACCGCCTCCTGGAGGTAGAAGCCGATCACCGGCAGCACCTCGCCGACCGCCCGCGCCCGCTCCAGCAGGCCCTTCTCGTCCGCGCCGGGCACGGCCGGGCTGAGCAGCACCGCGTCGTAACCGAGTTCGGCGGCGGTCTCGGCCTCGGCGACGGCCTGCGCCGTGTACCCGCAGGCACCGGCGACCTTGATGAACGGGCGGCCGGCCTCGGCGTCGATCGTCTCGGCGGCGAGCTCCAGCACCGGCCGGAACAGACCGACCTCCGGCTCCCGGATCTCGAACTGGGTGGTGTGCACGGCGACGGCGACGCCGCCCGCGCCCGAGGCCAGGTAGTAGCGGGTCAGCGCACGCTGCCGGCGCTCGTCGAAGGAGCCGTCGTCGTGCAGGGCGAGCGGGTGCGCGGGGATCACGGCACCCTGGGCGAGCGCGTCCAGGGCGGGGGTCGACGCGAGGGAGGGAGTGGACATGGAGTGGATCAGAACCTTCCGTCACGGACCTGGAACTTGGTGGGCTTGCCGGACAGCGGCAGCCCGCGGCGCAGCCAGTCGGCCTGCCACTCGACGAGGGTGCGCAGCGCGACGTCCGGATAGCCGAACAGCGCGTGGCAGCGGCTCGCGTCGGAGAGCAGCGCGGTGGGCGCCTCCTCGCCGGCGAACACCGGCTCCTTGCCGAACTCCTCGCCGAACCACCGGGCGATGCGGCGCACCGAAGCGGTCTCGGGGCCGGTGAGGTTGATGGTGAACGCCTCGCCGTCGGTGGCGTGCAGCAGCGAGCGCAGCGCGACCTCGTTGGCGTACCCCTGCCACACCACATTGGCGTGACCGGTCGTCACATCGACGGGCTCGCCGGCCTGTACGCGGTAGGCGATGTCGGCGAGGACGCCGTAGCGCAGGTCGACCGCGTAGTTGAGCCGGATGTTGGCGACCCGGGTGCCACGGGTCAGCGCGGCGTGGCCGAAGATCCGCTCCCGGCCCAGGCACGACATGGCGTACTCGCCGACCGGGCCGACCGGGTCGCTCTCGGTGCAGCCGCCGGAGGAGACCGGGACCAGCGGGTACACATTGCCGGTGGAGAACGCGGCGATCCGCGCCCCCGACCAGCGGCGCGCCACCCGGTCCGGCATCGCGGCGTTCACCGCCCAGGCGTGCGAAGGGGCCCCGGCCGAGCCGAACTTGGCGCCGACCATGAAGACGACGTTCCCGGCGTCCGGCAGTCCGTCCAGGTCGGCGGCCGGGTCCATCAGGTCGAAGGCCACGGTGGAGACCCCGGCGGCCTCCAGCTCGTCGGCGGCGGACTTGTCGGACCAGCGGGAGACCGCGTACACGGTCACGTCGTCGCGGCCCGCGGCGTCCAGCGCCCGGCGGGCCAGCCGGCACAGGCTGGGGCCCATCTTGCCGCCCGCGCCGAGCACCAGCAGATCGCCTTCGAGGCGGCCGAGATCGGCGACGAGCGCGGGGGAGGGGGTGGCGAGCCGCTCTTCGAGCGCGGCCTCATCGGTGAACATTCGTTGCTATCCCTTGATTCCGGACGCGGTGACGCCCTCGGTGAAGTAGCGCTGGCCCACCATGTACGCGGCGAAGATGGGCACGAACGCGATGACGGAGCCGGAGAGCACCACATTGAGCGGCACGTTCTGCTGCTGGAGCGAGGCGATGCCGACGGTGAGGGTGCGCATGTCGGTGGACTGGCCGATGACCAGCGGCCACAGGAAGTCGTTCCAGTGCCACAGGAAGACGAAGACGCCCAGTGTGGCCAGGATCGGCTTCAGCAGCGGCAGCACGATCCGGTAGAAGATCTGCCACTCGTTGCAGCCGTCCAGCCGGGCCGCCTCGAAGAGCTCGTCCGGCAGCCCCTGGATGAACTGCCGCATCAGGAACACCGCCTGGGCGTTGGCCAGGGTCGGCACGATCAGACCCCAGTACGTGTCCACGCCGCCCAGCTTCGCGATCATCGCGAACGTCGGGATCATCGTGACGTGGTACGGGACCATCACCATCGACAGGAACGACCAGAACATGGTCTCCCGGCCGGGGAAGCGCTTCTTGGCGAAGGCGTACCCGGCGAGCGAGGCGAGCAGCAGCACGCCGACGACCGAGACGACCGAGTAGACCAGCGTGTTGACCAGCCAGCGCGGCACGTCCTGGGCGTTCATGACGGTGTCGTACGCCTCGCCGGTCAGCGGCCACGGCAGCAGGCTGCCGGGGAACTCGACCGCCGCGGACGGCTTCAGGGAGAGCACGACCATCGCGTAGAACGGGAAGATCGTGACGAGCGCGGCCACCGTCAGCAGGACGGCGCGGCCGATCCGGCCGGCCCGGGTGGGCCGCATGCCGTACGGGACGGTGTCCTGCTCCGAGAGCTTGCGCAGCTTGCGTTCGGCACGGCGGGCGGCCCGGTCGGGGGCCGCGGGGGCCTTCGCCCCGGGCGGGGGCCCGGGCGGGGTCTCGGTCTGGGCGGGTGCTGCGGTCATGGTCACTGGTCCTTCCCGATCACGAGCCGCTGGATCACCGCGACCACCACGGTCAGCGCGAAGAGCGCGACGCCGATGGCGGAGGCGTAACCCAGGTCGAAGTACTTGAAGCCCGCGTCGTAGAGCTGGAAGACGAGCGTGTAGCTGGCGTTGGCGGGGCCGCCGCCGGTCATCGTGTACACCGCGTCGAAGACCTGGAACGAGGCCGTCGTCTCGATCACGGCGAGGAAGAACAGGGCGGGCTTGAGCTGCGGCAGCACGATGTACCGGAACCGCTGCCAGGGGCCGGCGCCGTCGGTGAGCGCGGCTTCCTCCAGCTCCCGGGGGATGTCCTGCATCCGGGCCAGCAGGATGAGCATCCCGTACCCGAAGCGGGACCAGACGCCGACGATCGCGAGCGCGGGCAGCACCAGCACGTCGTCGGAGAGCCAGGAGCCCTCGGACATCCCGAACCAGCTCATCAGGGTGGACCACGGCCCACCGGTCGAGAAGATCCAGACGAAGACGGTGGCGGCCAGCACCAGCGAGGTGACGACCGGCAGGAAGAACACCGAACGGAAAAACTTCGCGCCGCGGAACGCGCGGCGGGTGATCAGCGCCAGCGACACCGAGGCGATGAGCGTGCCCGGCACGGCGAGCACGGTGTAGAGGACCGTGACCTTCAGCGCCTGCCAGAACAGCGGGTCGTCCCACAGGCGGGTGAAGTTGTCCAGCCCGATGAAGCTGCCACCGCCCGTGAGGGAGTAGTCGGTGAAGCTCATCAGCACACCGGCGATGCCCGGACCGAACCGGAACGCCAGGAAGAGCAGGAAACACGGAAGGACGAAGAGCAGGCCGATCCGGGCCTCGCGGCGCGCCTGCGGCCCGCTGCGACGGCCCCGGCGGGTTGGTTCCGCGACGACTGCCACGGGGATCTCCTTGCGGTACGGGGGAATTGCGGGGGGTCGGGGGGAGTGCCCCCGGGGGAGGGGCGGTACCGGGGTCCGAGTGCGGTCGGACCCCGGTACCGCGCCCGGTCTAGCGGCCGAGCATCGCCTGCGCGGCCTTCTGCGCGGCGTTCAGCGCCTCCTGCGGGCTCTTCTTGCCCAGCAGCGCCGCCTGGATCTCCGGCGCGAGCACGCCCTGGACCTCACGGGCCTTGTCCTGGAGCGGGCCCACGGTCATGCTCGGCAGCGTGGCGCCGACCGCCGTCTGCAGGGCGTCGCCCGGGTACAGGTCGCCGCCGGACTTGCGGGCCGGGAAGTAGCCCGCGCCCTTCTGCAGACCGGCCGCGTTCTTCGACTCGGCGACGAAGTTCAGCCAGTCGCCGGTGTTCTTCTTGTCGGCGCCCTTCAGCATCGACAGCGCGCCGACCGTGCCGTAGCCGACCGACTTCGCGTCCTTCAGCGGCGGCTGGACGACGATGTTCTCCTTGCCCCAGAACGGCTCGACGTCCGCCGGGGTGTTCTGCCAGGTGCAGGCGATCTTGCCCTTGGCGGTCGGGGTCTGCTCCAGCTTGGGCGTGGTGGTGACCAGGTCCTTGTCGGTGTAGCCGCCGTCCACGAGCTTCTTCAGGTACGTCAGCGCCTTGACGCCGGCCGCGTCGTTGAACGTGACCGTCTTGCCGTCCTCGGAGAAGACGTCGCCGCCGGCCTGCCACAGCAGCGGGTAGAAGGTCATGTTCAGGGTCTGCTGGGTGTCACCGCTGTAGCTGGTGGCGTAGTAGCCCTTCGCCTTCAGCTTCGGGGCCAGCGCCTCCAGGTCCGCCCAGCTCGTCGGGTAGGTCTTCTCGCCGATCGCGGCGAACACCCGCTTGTCGCAGATCAGCGGGTTGGCGCTGGTCAGGATCGGGGTGCCGAGCGCCTTGCCGTCCACCGTGACGGACTTCAGCGCGAAGTCGGTGTAGTCCGACTTGGCGTCGGCCGGCATGTAGTCGTCGGCCGGGACGATGCTCTTGGCGTACTTCGGCAGCTGGTCCGGGATCAGGTAGACCGCGTCCGGGCCCTTGCCGGAGGCGATCGCGGTGGCCAGCGCGGTGTCGCGGTTGGCCCACGGGAAGGTCTCCACCTTCACCTTGACGCCCTTGTGGTCCTTCTCGAACGCCTTGACCAGGCCGTCCCAGTACGCCTTGTTCTTGGCCTCGTCGAAGATGACCGGGTAGGTCCACATGGTGACGGTGTTGTCGTCGCTGCCGCTGCCGGAACAGCCGGCCAGCACTCCGGCGGCCAGCGCGGTGGCCACCACGGGGGCGGCGACGGCGCGGACTCTGGAACGGCGGGTGAGGAGACGGGACATGAGGTGGTCCTCCGAGGACGTGAGGGTGGGGCGGGAAGAAGTCACTGCGCCGGGACCGTCTGGACGGTGCCGGTGTGCCGGGCACGTTCGGCGGCGAACGCCGCGAGATGACTGCCGAGCGAGGTGGCGGGACCGGAGCGGACCGCCCCGGCGTCACCCGTGGCGACGGCGGTGACGAACGCCTCGACGAGCGCGGCGTCCCCGCCGCCGTGCCCGTCCGCCGCGTTCGAACCGGACGCGCCGAGTTCATGGACGGTGGTCTCGCCGGTCCGGAAGTCCTGCACCGTGACCCGCTCGCCGTCCCCGATCAGCCAGCCGTGCGAGCCGAAGATCCGGGTCTGGCGGTGCGTCTGCTCGGTGAACGCCACCATCTGGAAGGTCGCGGTCACCCCGTCCGTCAGCTGCATCGCGAGGACCTGGTGGTCGACCACGTCGTTGTCGCTCCGGTACGCGCAGACGCCGTACGGGCCCTCGCGCAGCGCCTGCACGAGACCGGCCTCGTCGGTCGCCTCGGTGACATGGGTGACCGGCCAGACAGCGCCCTTCTCGCGCAGCGTCGGCATGTACAGCTTCAGCGCGCTGTACGGGCAGCCGGACTCCACCGCGCAGTCGAGGCAGCGCTCGGCGGATCCGGCCGGCGCGTTCTCCGGCCGGAAGTGCTTCAGCCCGCCGAAGCTGGACACCCGCTCGATCCGGCCGCCCATCACGTACGTGATCCAGTCCAGGTCGTGGCAGGACTTGGCGAGCAGCATCGGCGAGGAGTCCTTCTCGCTGCGCCACGGCCCGCGCACATAACTGTGCGCGTAGTGCCACCAGCCGACCGGCTCCAGATGGTCGAGGGAGACCAGCTGACCGAGCACCCCGGAGTCCACGACCTCCTTCACCAGGTCGGTGTACGGGGTGTACCGCATGACGTGGCACACCGCGAACAGGACTCCGGCCCGCTCCACACCCTCGACGATCCGCCGGGTCTCCTCCTCGGTCGGGGCGAGGGGCTTCTCGGCGAGGATCGCGTAACCGGCCTCGGCCAGCGCCAGCACCGGCTCCACATGGAAGCGGTCCTGGGTGGCGACGACGACGGCGTCGGCGATGCGGTTGTCGACCAGCGGACGCCAGTCGTCGAACTCGACGGGTGCGCCGGCGGCGGCCCGTGCCGCGGGGCGCGGGTCGGCGACGGCGACGAGTTCGGCGCGCTCGGGGTGCGCCTTGATCCACTCGGCGTACGTCAGACCGCGGTTGCCGGCGCCGACGAGCGCGACCCGTACGGGCCGGCCGGTGATCGGGGTATGCGTGGACACGGGAATCCCTGGTGCTCGATGGGCGTGGTGGTCAGATGCGCAGCGTGGCCGCGGTGTGGGCGACGCGGTCGCCCTCGTCCGGCAGCGCGGTGCGCTCGGTGCCGTCCTCGACGCAGCCGGTGTGCAGCAGATGGCTGTCACCGGTGAACGCCGCGGGCCGCAGTTCGATCCGGCCGCCGGTGAAGGTGGAGCCGGTGGCCCGGTAACGGTTGGGGCCCTCGGTGACCAGCAGATGGGCGGTGCCCTTGGGCGCGGTCGAGTCGAGGCCGGTGAGCTGCCAGTCGACGGTCCGTCCGGAGCCGGTACGGGCGAGCAGGGCGCCGTCCTTGTTGGTGCCGTTCAGCCGCGTTCCGTCGATGCGCAGCCGCTGGTCCTTCGCCGAGGTCAGCTTCAGCCCGGTGTCGCGGAGTTCGCCGCCCAGCACGGTGACCTCGGAGTGTGCGAGTGAGACCGGGGCGGTGTCCTTGGAGCCGGTCAGCGTGCACTGGTCCAGGGTGAGCGGGCCGGTGCCGTTGAACACCGCGCCGTCGACGCCCTTCAGAGTGGAGCGCTGAAGGGTGAGCGGGGCGGTGACATTGGCCTGGGTGATCTCGGCGCCCGACGCGAACGCGAACGAGGAGTCGGCGATCACATTGGGGCGGGCCGAGAGGTCCGAGGCCCGGGAGACGATCAGCGGACCCGTGGCCGTACAGCCGCGCATCTGCACACCGTCGGCGTTGACCCAGAGCATTCCGGAGCCTGCGAGCGACTTCTTGCCGATGACCAGGACGTCTTCCAGGGTCAGATCGGTGATCTTGACCCGGGCCACGAACCAGGAGCAGGCGTGCCGGCGTACGGTGATGCGCTTGGCCCTGCCGCCCCAGGCCGCACCGGAGTTGGCGAAGGTCATCAGGCCGGAGTTGCCGGTGTAGACGAGGTCGTGCTCGAACTGACCGTGCGTCACGAACGGGCCCTCGTCGTCACCGTCGCCGTGGCAGTTGGTGACGTAGCAGTAGGCGGAGGCCGTGAAGTCGTTGAGGTGACGGGCGTTGGAGGTGTGACAGTCCTCGACGTGCCCGTACAGACAGTAGATCTGCTGGGTGAGGTAGCCCGCGCCGCCGTAGGTGACGGACTTCGGGTTGGTCAGCGAGCACTGCTCGGTGCGGTAGTACGTGCACCAGCGGCGCATCACCACCGGCCAGAAGGTGCCGATGGCCTCGATCCCGGAGACGTCGCAGCGCACCGCGTACTCGTAGGCGACCGGGTGCGAGCCGGTCATCTCGTCCTCGCCCCAGCCCTCGAAGACCATGTTGCGGACGTGGGCGCGGTCGACGGGCTCGACCCGGGTCCAGGTCAGGGTCCGGCCGGCGGCCAGGTCCCAGCCGATCTGGTAGTTGACCCGGACGTGCGTCGAGTCGACGACATCGGTGACCTGGACGAGCCGCTGGATCTCCTTCTCGTACTTCCCGGCCAGTGCGTTGATCTCCACGGCCCACCACTGGCCCACGGCGAACTTCGACGAGTCACCGACCTCGAAGAGGTCCGACAGGTCCGGCATCGCCGCGCTCAGGGTGTGTTC
>NZ_ML123046.1:455063-460999 GCF_003846175.1 Streptomyces sp. ADI95-17
GGGGGTGTGTTGGTGCGGAACGCTCATGCGGACTTCGCCTTCCGAGAAGTGCGACAAGTGAGGGAGCGTTCCTGCGGGGGACTGCCATGAGGCGGATGGCTGAAAAGGGTCCGACCGTCGAGTGTTCACGGCGCGATGGGCAGGCGCCGGAACCGGGTCGGAAAGGGTAAAACGCCGGTGACCTCGAAGTGTCACCGCGGTTGGCAGGGAACCTACGGCGGGTTAAGCCGTTTGGTCAAGACCCGAATCCGTCGGAATGCGACGTGTCGCTGTCCGATGTGGTGCCGTCCGGGTCGTCGACCCAGCCGAGCGAGACGCTGATCCGGCGGGCCGCGTCCCGTACCTGGCCGCCCAGTTCCTGGTATCGCCAGGCCGGCAGGCCGAGCTTGAGGCCGGTGATCGAGACGGCCCCGGCGCACACCGAACGGTCGTCGAAGACCGGCGCGCCGATGCAGATGATGCCCTCGGCGTCCTCCTCGTCGTCCAGGGCGTAGCCGACCCGGGCTATGTCGCGCAGATGCGACAGGAAGGTCGCCGGGTCGGTGATGGTGCGGGAGGTGCGCCGGGGCAGCCCGAAGCGCTCGACGACCGCGGCCGCCTCGCTCGGCGGCACGGCGGAGAGCAGCGCCTTGCCCAGGCCCGTGCAGTGCGGCAGCTCGCGCTGCCCCATCCGCAGATCCAGCCGGACGCGCTGGTCGAGCTCGACCTGGTCCACGACGACCGCGTGGCCGTCCTCGGGGACCGCGAGCCTGGACGCCATCCCGGTGGTCCGGGTCAGCTCGCGCAGCACCGGGTGGGCGACGCCGCGCAGCGACACCTGGGAGCGGGCCCGGTCGCCGAGCCGGGCCAGGCTCATGCCGAGCCGGTAGCGGCGGTTCATTCCCTCGCCGTCGTCCGAGACGAGGCCGTAGGCGCGCAGGGTCTGGAGCATGCCGAAGGCGGCGCTCTTGGAGATGGAGCAGGCCTGGCCGACCTCCGTGACGCTCAGGCCGTTCCCCTGTGCGGGGGCGGCGAGCGCTTCGAGGATGTCCGCTGCCCTGGCCACGCTCTTGACCCAGTACTTCGGTTCTTCTGGGGCAGCACTGTTCGTCATAGCAGAACAGCCTAGTCCCTCGGGGAGGTCCGGAACGCGCGTTCTCGGTGAAGAAGGCGCGGAATCGGGCCTTCCTGGGCCCGGAAAGGTCTTGACCGGCCCCGAAGCCGGACGTAATATCCAGGCACTGTTCTGCTCTACAGAACAGTGTTCTGGAAAAGCGAAACGCACCACCCCAAGCATCACCCCAAACACCACGGATCATCCCTTTCCTGCGGCGACTGCCGGGCGGATGGCGCCAGGGATTCACGGGCCGGGCAGGGCCTGCGAAGACCGACGACTCTCGACGCAAGGAGCAAGCGATATGAGTTCAGGCCCGGTTGGCAACGAATCCGGAGCCCGACTCGCCGAGCGCGCCCGCCAGGTCGTACCCGGCGGCGTGAACAGCGGTCAGCGCAGTGTTCCCGGACTGACCGACCTGGTCGTCACGGGGACGGACGGCGCACGGTTCCGTACCGCCGACGGACGCGAGTACACCGACTTCCACTCGGCGTTCGGACCGCCCCTGCTCGGCCACAACGACCCCGACGTGGCCCGCGCCACCGCCGAGGCCGGAGCCACCCTCGGCCACATGGGCGTCGGTGTCACCGAGGGCGAGGTACTCCTCGCCGAACAGCTCACCGAGCTGATCCCCTCCATCGAGAAGGTGCTGCTCACCAGCACCGGCAGCGAGGCCACGTTCCACGCGCTGCGCGTATCCCGCGCCGCCACCGGCCGCCGCCTGGTCGTCAAGTTCCAGGGCTGCTACCACGGCTGGCACGACGCGGTCAGCCTCAATGTCATCTCCGCGCCCGAGAAGGTCGGCGGCCACGACCCGATCTCCACCGGCATCCTGCCCGAGGTCCTCGAAGCCACCCTCGTCCTGCCGTTCAACGACAGCGAGGCCGTCCGCCGCACCTTCGCCGAGCACGGCTCCGACATCGCCGCCGTGATCGTCGAGCCCGTCCCGCACAACGTCGGAGCGCTCCTGCCGTACCAGGAGTTCCTCACTACGCTGCGCGAGGAGACCACGAAGGCCGGCAGCATCCTGATCTTCGACGAGGTCATCACCGGCTTCCGCCACGACATCGGCGGCTGGCAGAAGATCTCCGGCGTCACCCCCGACCTCACCACCCTCGGCAAGGCCATCGCCAACGGCGCCCCCGTCGGCGCGATCGGCGGCCGCGCCGACCTGATGGACCTCTTCTCCACCCGCCCCGGCGCCCCCGCCTTCTTCGCCGGCACGTACAACGGCCACCCGTCCGTCGTCGCCGCGGCCCTCGCCACCCTGCGCAAGCTCCGCGAGGAGCCGGTCCACGAGCACGTCTTCCGGCTCGGCGAGCGGGTCCGCACCGAACTGACCGGACTGTACGAGCGCCTCGGTGTCCCCGCCGTCGTCACCGGCTACGGCTCCGTCTTCGTCAGCTACTTCATGCCGGGCGAGGCCCCCCGCACCTACGCGGACCTGCTGAACAACGACGCCTCGCTCTTCGTCGGCTACCGCCGCAAGCTCCTCGACCACGGTCTGTTCGAGCTGCCGCTCAACCTCAAGCGCAGCCACATCAGCTACGCCCACACCGACGCCGACGTGGACCGTCTCATCGAGGGCACCGAGGCCGCGGTCAAGGCCGTGCTCGCCGACGGCGGCGCCCGCGACCTGGAGAACACCTCCACCATGGGCGGAGCGACCCGCTGATGCTTACTGTCAACCGCACCCGCCCGGCAGGCCCCGCCGGCCGGATCACCCGGGTCGAGACGCTGATGCTCGGCACCTCCTGGCGCGACTTCGGCTACGTCCGGGTCCACACCGACGAGGGCCTGTCCGGCATCGGCGAGATCACCCACCCCTACCGGGTCCGCGAGGTCTGCGAGCTCACCGAGGCGATCGCCCGGCGCCACCTCATCGGCGCCGACCCCTTCGACATCGAGGAGCTCTGGCTCCGCGTCTACCAGGGCGACTTCCTGCGCGGCGGCGACATGGGCGGCGTCGCCCTGTCCGGCCTCGACCAGGCCATGTACGACCTGATGGGCAAGGCGCTCGGGGTTCCCGCGTACCGGCTGACCGGCGGCGCCTGCCGCGACGACGTACGCGTGTACGCCAACGGCTGGTACACCGGCGAGCGCGAGCCGGAGACCTTCGCCGCCAAGGCGAAGGAGACCGTGGCGAAGGGCTTCACCGCCCTCAAGTTCGACCCGTTCGGGCCCGGCCTGCACGAGCTGGAGCGCGCCGAACTGCGCCGCTCCGTCGACCTCGTGGCCGCCGTCCGCGAGGCCATCGGACCGGACGTCGACCTCTTCATCGAGGGCCACGCCCGGTTCGCCATGCCGACCGCGGCCCGGCTGGTGCGCGAGCTGGAACCCTTCGACATCGGCTGGTTCGAGGAACCGATGCCGTGGACCCACATCGAGCGCTACGCGGAACTGCGCCAGCGCGCCGCGTTCCCGATCTCCGGCGGTGAGCACTTCCACAACCGCTACGAGTACAAGCAGCTCTTCGCCACCAACGCGGTCGACATCATCCAGCCCGACCTCTCCATGGCCGGCGGCTTCACCGAGGTCAGGAAACTGGCCGCGATCGCCGATACCCATGGCATGCTCGTCGCCCCGCACAACTCGAACTCGCCGCTCTGCACCACCGTCTCGGTGCACGCGACGCTCGGAATCCCCAACTTCAAGATTCTCGAAACCTTCGACGGACTCCTGGAGGACTACGTCTTCGACGCGCTCAAGGGCACCCTCCCGATCGTCGACGGCCGGATCGGCCTGCCGACCGCACCGGGCCTCGGTGTCGAGCTCGTCGACGAGGTCTTCGAGGAGCACCCGCCCAGCCACCGCTTCTGGAACATGTTCGCGGACGGCTGGGAGAAGCGGAACCGGACATGATCGTCGACGTCCACTCGCACCTCTTCCGGCACAGCCACGACTTCACCGACCCGTTCAGGTCCGACTCCGCCCGCGCCCACGCGGGCGAGGTCGACCTCACGGTGAAGTGGGAGGAGTACGAGGCCACCGCCCCCGAGGGCACCCGCACGATCGTCGTCGGCGGCAAGGCGCGGCGCAGCGGCCTCTGGGTCGACGACGCGGCCGTCGCCTCGTACGCCGGAGCACACCCCGACCGGCTGATCGGCTATCTGTCCCTGGACCCGACCCAGCCCGGCTGGCAGGACGAACTCCGCTACGGCCACCAGGAACTGGGTCTGCGCGGCATCAAGCTGATGCCGATGTACGCGGGCTTCGACCCGGCCGCCGAGGAGTACGACGAGCTGTACACGTACGCCGAACGGCACGGCCTCCCGCTCCTGGTGCACACCGGCACGACCTTCGTGTCGAGCGCGCCGCTGGAGTGGGCGATGCCCCGCCACCTGGACGCGGTCGCCATCCGCCACCCGGAACTGCGGATGGTCCTCGCCCACCTCGGCCACCCCTTCGAGGGCGAGTGCATCGCGGTCATCCGCAAGCACCCGCACGTGTACGCGGACATCAGCGCCCTGCACTACCGGCCCTTCCAGCTCTGGCACAGCCTCCGGCTGGTCCAGGACTACGGGGTCTTCCACAAGCTGATGTTCGGCAGCGACTACCCGTTCACGACGGTCGACGACTCGGTGAAGGGGCTGCGGGAGATCGCCCGCATCCCCGGCATTCCCGGGCTGCCGCCGCTCGACGTGGACGCGGTGGAGGAGATCATCCACCGGCCGTCGCTGGACCTGCTGGGCCTGAACGGCTGATCCGGCCGTTCCTCCGAACCTGCCGGTACGGTGCCGGGGTCATCCCCCTGTCGCCCGGTACCGACCGGCAGCCGGGCCGCCGCGCCATCACCCATGTGTCCCAGCGCGGCGGCCCGGACCCCTCCGGCGATCAGTACCGGAGCCGACACACCCCTCTCCGTACCGCTCCGCCTGGAGGAACCCCGCCATGACCGCAGCCGTCCCGCCCCGCGGCACCGACCGCTTCGATCTGACCGGTCGCACCGCGGTCGTGACCGGGGCCGCCCGGGGCCTCGGCCGGTCCTTCGCCGTCGGCCTCGCGGAGGCGGGCGCCGATCTGGTCCTCGTCGACCTGCCCGGTGCCCAGGGCATCGCCGAGACGGCGGCGGCGATCGAGGCACTCGGCCGCCGGTGCCGTACCTACGGCCAGGACCTCGCGGACATCGACGCGCTGCCCGGCTTCGTCGACGCCGTACGCGCCGAGGCGGGCCCGCTGCACATCCTGGTCAACAACGCGGGCACCGCGGCGCTGGAGCGCTTCAACGAGATCACCCCGGCGAGCTGGTCGCGCATCATGCGGGTCAACGTCGATGCCGTCTTCTTCCTCAGCCAGCGCATCGCCGAACACATGACGGCGGACTCGGTCGCCGGCCGCATCATCACCATCACCTCGAAGAACGCCCTGGTGGCGGAGGCCGGCCTGGCCCACTACAACGCCTCCAAGGCCGCCGCCCAACTGCTCACCGAGACCCTCGCGGTCGAGCTCGCCCCGCACGGCATCACCGCAAACACCCTTGCCCCCGGCATGGTCGAGACCCCCATCGACGGCGAATTCCCCTTCGACCGGGAGGCCTTCGAATCCGCGTACCGCGAGCGCATCCCGCTCGGCAGGTACGCGCAGCCCGACGAATGCGTGGGCGCGCTACTGCTGCTCGCCTCGGACGCCGGGGCGTATCTCACCGGGGCGCGCCTCGTCGTCGACGGGGGAGTGCTGGCCGACCAGATGCCGCGGATGCGCTTCATGCCGCCGTACCGCAACACGATCTGACCGCGACCGACCGGCAGTCGGTTCTCACCGAGCACGCATCGACCACGCGAGGAGCGCCTCCGCCATGTCCGTCAATGCATCGTCCCCCGCTCAGCCCTCTGCTTCACCCGCT
>NZ_ML123046.1:461746-504367 GCF_003846175.1 Streptomyces sp. ADI95-17
AAGCACGCGCTCTCCGGCAAGGTCATCGAGCTGACCGACACCTTCCCGGTCCCCGACGCCAAGGCGTTCGCGGTCGGGCAGTGGTGGTCCGTGCAGGTGGACCCGGTCGCGGGCGGCGGCGGTGACGAACGCGAACTGCAGAAGCTGGTCGAGATCACCGAGATCGTCGACGCCGGACACATCCGGATCGGCTACCTCAACGGCTGGGAACTCGCCGCGGGCCGCACCCTGACCTGGACCCGCATCGAGCCGGTCCGCAACACCCACATCCGCAACATGGTCTTCGAGGGTGCCGGTCCCGACGAGTACACCGGCTCCCACCCGGTCAGCTTCGAGTACGCCGTGGGCTGCGACGTCTCCGGGATCCACGCCACCGGTACCTTCTGGCCGGTCATCATGCGCCGCTGGTGCACCCGCTTCCGCACCGAGGACTGCTCCCTGAAGAACCCGCCCACCGTCGAGTACGGCGGCGCGGGCTACCTCACCCAGCAGATCTACTGCCTGTACGGACGGGTCGCGGACTGCACGACCAGCAATGTCCGGCATCTCAACGACCTCACCGCCTCCGCCTACTGCACCGTCGTGAACTGCCACGGCGACGGCGACGACGCGGGCGGCAACCCCTTCACCACGCACGGTCAGTACGAGCACGATCTGCTCTTCGACGGCAACTCCGGCCTGATGGACATCGCCAACTCCGGTGCCCAGTGGGGGATCTCGGCGAAGCGGATCACAGTGCGCAGACATGTCTGCTCCTGGTTCACCGCCAACACCAAGATCACCGACCTGACGCTCGAAGACATCACGGTGATCGCCCGCCCCACCTTCGACCAGGCCGGCACCCTCACCGTCAACGCCGACGGCGCCCAGGTGCGCGGCTGCACCGCGAAGACCTTCGCGGTCGCCCAGCGCTCCGCCCGCTCCACCCGGCCCACCACCATCAGCGACTGCTCCTTCGAGCCGCCCGCCGGAGCCGTCCTCGTCCAGACCCCGGTCACCGCGCCCGTGCACTTCGTACGCTGCACGTTCAAGGGCGTCGACGGCGCGATCCTGCGCGGGGCGGGCCCCGTCCACTTCACCGACTGCACGGTCACCGGCGCGGAGAACGCGGCACCGCTCTCGGTCGGTTCGGCGGATCTGCGGATCGACGGCGGCAGCTACGAGAACACCGGCATCGAACTCAGCGCCGTGCGCGACCAGCGGATCACCGTCACCGGAGGCGCCCGCCTCACCGGCAGCAACAAGGCCAAGGCGCTGCTCGGCCGGGCCGCCGGCGAGGGGCGGACCACCTGGGACATCAACGGTCTCAGCAGCTCCGCCTCCGGCCCGGACACCGCCCATGTCCGCATCGCCGACGGGACGAACCACTACGCGGCGACCGGCAGCCGCTTCACCGGCGGCACCCTCCACCTCGCCCCGGACGCCCTGGCCTCGGTCCTGCACACCACGTGCGTGGAGGACGGTACGAAGCGCAGCGCGATGCCGGCCAACGGCGACAAGGCACGTACGGACGGGAACCTGACCCTGTGAGCGTCACGATCCGCACCGCCACCCCGGCCGACGACCCGGCGCTGGCCGCGCTGTGGCGGCGCTGCTTCGACGCCCCGCAGATCGCCGACCTGCACGCCCTCGATCCGGACCGCCACCGTCACACCTTCGTCGCGCAGAGCGCCGAGGGGGAGGGGATCGACGCGGTCGTCGTCTACGTACCGAGGCTGATCCGTGACGCGGACGGCACCCCGCAGCGGGTCGGCGGAATCGGCAGCGTCGCCACCCGCCCCGAGGCCCGCGGCCAGGGGCTGGTGCGCCGGCTGCTGGAGGCGGCGGAGCACACCATGACGGCCGAAGAGTGCGCATGGTCGCTGCTGTTCACCGGGACGCCGGGCGTCTACCGGGGCTCGGGATGGCAGGAGTTCGGCAGTACGTACACCGAGGGGACGCTCGCGCCCTCGCAGGCCGCCGGGGAGTTCCGGATCCGCCCGGCCACCGTGCGGGACGCCGCCGAGGTGGCGGCCCTGCACCAGGCGTACAACGCGGACCGGCCGCTCAGTTCGGTGCGGGCGGCCGAGGACTGGGCGGTGCGGGTGCCCGCCTGGTACGGGCCGGCCGAGCGGTCGCTGGTGGCTGAGGACCCCGCGTCGGGGGCGCTCGCCGGCTGGCTGGTGGCCCAGCACCAGGGGGAGTACCTGGAGGTGCGGGAGTTCGCGGGCGCCCCCGAGAGCCTGGGCGGGCTGTTCGCCGCCGCCGGTGAACGGGGCAGGGCGGCCGGTCTGAGCCGGGCCCGGGTCCGGCTCCCCGACGGTCCCGGGGTCCGGGCCGCGCTGCCGGTGCTGCTGGCGGACACCTGGCGGGTCAGCGAGCACGTGGGCATGGCACGCCCGCTGCACGCCACCGAGGAATCGGTGCGGGCCACGGTCTCGGCACCCGGCGCGGTCCACTGGTACGGCGACTGCTTCTAGGAGGGGTGTACGGCGGCTCCTCCCGGAAGGGGCCCGCCGTCAGCGGCAGGGCGTGAGCAGAAAGCGCCCCACCAGCCCCGCCCCCGCGTCCAGCCGGCGGCGGAACTCCTCGGCGAGCAGCGGAACTTCACACGGTTGAAGACCGCCACCCCGTCCTCGGCCCCGCCTGCCGGCGACCGGGCGGAACTGAACGCGCGCATCCGCTCGATCACGGACGCGATGCCGGGGACGGAGCTGTGCAACTGCTCGAACTGCGCCATGGGTGCAGCGTCCCAGCCCCGGGGCCGGGACGGCGCCGACGGGCCCGGGGTTCATCGGAATGGGCGAACGGCCGCGACACACATCCCCTGTCAGCCACCGCCGCCTCGGCTCCCCGGGCCGGCGCGACTACTTGGCCAGCTTGCCGTTGGGCCGCACGGTGAACCAAGTGCCGTTCACACCGTGGCCGTTGGCGTCACCCGGCTTCTCGTCGCCGGTGTACCAGTAGAGCGGCCAGCAGTCGATGCTGAGCTGCTTCGAACCGTCGGAGCGGGTGTACGGGCTGAGCAGTTTCGGGTCGATGCCCTTGATGTTCTTCTTGTCGACGAGCCCGGCGGGCTTCCACATCTCCAGGCAGGCGCCCAGGCAGTTGGACTTCATCGGCCAGGCGGTGTCCTTGGTGAAGCGGTAGAGCGTACGCCCCTTGCCGTCGCGGACGATCGTGCCGCGCTCCTTGTCGACGACCGTGGACAGGGCGGGCAGGTCATTCGGCTCGCTCGGGGCCTCCTGCGCCTGTTCCTTCGCCTTCGTGCCGTCGGGCGCGGCCGAGAACCACGTGCCGCCGACGCCCTGCCCGCGGGTCTGCCTGGGCGCAGTGTCCTGCGCGTAGCGGTACAGCGGCCATCCCGCGAGCGTCAGCTGCCTCGTGCCGTCCGCGCGCTTCACCGAGCCGAGCAGCCCGGGGTCCAGGCCGCGGCCCGCCTTCGCACCGTCGGCGAGCACCGGCGGCCAGGCCGCGGCGCAGTCGCCCGAGCAGTTGGAAGCGGGCGGCTTCGCCGTGTCCTTGTCGAAGCGGTAAAGGGTGAAGCCCGCGCCGTCCGTCACGACCGGGCCCAGCTGCCGGCTCTTCCAGACGCTGAGGCGGCCCGCCTGCGAGGGCTGCGCACCGTTGCCCGTCTCGGCGGCACGCCCGGCGGAGCCGGTGGTGGTCGCCGCCGTGCCCTGGGAGCTTGTGCAGGCCGCCGTCAGCATGACCGCGGCGACGGTGAATACGACCGGGACGTAGGTGAATTTACGCATGGGTATCCCTCTTTCGGAATTCTTGGGGAATTTTCTTTCGCTGAAGTGCTGAAGTGCTGAAGTAATGGCCCGCCCCGGCAGCAGGGGAGGAGTAGGCCGACTGCCGGGGCGGAGTTTCTGGTCCCGGAATTCCTTCTGGCCGGGCAGCATCGCTGTGAAAACGGCCGCTGTGGCGGGGAGGTTCAATTACCGGGAGAATCTTTTACCGGGTCGCGAGCCGTCAGACCCGCCCCGTGCCCGCCCCTGCCAACGTCTGCGTGGGAACGACCACCCGCAGACCGAGTACGCCCAGGTCGACGCTGCCGTCGTTCTCCGCGTACCACCGCCAGTGCGCCCCCGGTACGTCGCCCACCGTCAGCACGATCCAGCCGCCGCCCTCGGACCCGGTGAGGTCCGCGAGCGCCCGCGCCTCCTCGGCGGTCGGCGCGTCCTGGAGGACGACGAACCCGGTGACCTCGCCCGTACGGGCGGCGCCACGCACCAGGCCGACGCCCAGTTCCTCGGCGGAGTTGAGGATCTCCTCAGGGGCCTTGCCCTTCACCTCCGACACGGAGCGGACCCGGACCAGACCATTGAGGCCGGGCAGGGCGCTCGCGCCCGGGTCCACCGAGACCACCACCGTGCTCTGCCGCGGCAGTTCGAGCAGCCCGCGCACCAGCGCCGCCACGGTGTCCTGGGCGACGACGAGGTCACCGCTGACGCTCAGCGCGCCGTTGATCTGCCCGAGGTCCACCATGACCTGCGCGCCCCGCTCGCTCACCCCGATCCGGGCGAGGTGCGGCAGCGCGAGCGTCACGTCGGTCGCCGGGTCGCCCTCTATGACGGAGGGCAGTCCGGTGCGCTCCCAGCGATTCGGTTCGAGCGCGGTCCACGGCACGGGTGCCGTGTGCGCCCCCGACACCGACGCGAGCAGCTTCGTGGGTTCGGCGAGGACGCTGTAGACCCGTACCGGACGCTCCGCCCCCGCCGCGTCGGCGGGGATCAGTTCGCGCAGCGCCTGCCGCACCACCACCGGTGTACGGGTGTCCGCCGCGAGCCGCCGCGCGAGCGCGCCCCGCCGACGCCGCCGCAGCGCGAGCGCCAGGCCGCGCGGCAGCCGCGGCCGCAGCACCCGGGCGGCCCGCGCGATCCCGGAGCCGGTGGCGCGCACGGCCCGGCCGATCGGACGCCGCGCGACGATCACCACGGTCAGTACGGCGACGCCGGCGACACCCCCGATCAGCCAGGGCGACCCGACCCGGTCGCCCAGCCCGGCGAACGGTCCCGGGCCCCGGCCGGCCGCGGCGCGCGGCGTGGGGGAGGCGCTGCGCGCGGGGAGCTTCGCCGCGTCGGCGTTCTCCTCGGGCAGGACACCGAACTCCACGCCGGCCCCGTCCGCGTCCTCCGGCAGGATCAGTGGGAAGCCCGGGGTCAGTTGGTCGGGACTGACGAAAGCCGAACCGTCCGGCAGCTGGCGCCCACTGTTGAGGACCAGGATCTCCTCGAACCGGTCGCCGTCGCCGAGGGTGCGCTGCGCGATCCCGAACAGCGTCTCCTGCTCGCCGCCGTTCTCCTGCGCGGACTTGACCACGTAGTACTTCGTCACCTCGTCGGCCCGCAGCGCCCGGGAAGGCCGCGCCTGCACGGCGGCCGGAGCCGGTGCGGAGTCCAGAGCCCGTACGGATTCCGGAGTCCTTACGGACCCCAGGGCCTGCGCCGGTGCGGGCAGCGCCAGCCAGGTGACGGCCACCAGGCCGCACACCGCCGTCACCCGTGCCGTCGTGCGCCACGGCGCCGGCCGCCGCACTTCGTTCGTCGTCCTCGGGTCATCGCGCATCCTTCTCGTCCTCCTCCGTACGGGGCCTGGTGACGCGCACTGCTGATGCGTCGGCCGTCACACGCACGGAACCCCGGGGCGGTTCAACGAGCTGAACCGAAACGCCGACCACCCCGTTAGGAGGTGCCGAACGGGCTTGTAGCCGGGAGGAGTTGGAAATGGCGCGTCGGCATGCCACGGGCTGGGAGGTGCTCGGGTTCGGGGAGGATCCGACCCCTGGGAACCCGGAGGCGATCAGAACACTGGCCAAGACCTATCAGGAGCTGAGCGACGGGGCGGGCGAGGCGGTCGAGCTGCTGCGCGACGACGGGGCGCTGCGCCGCGGCAAGGGCCAGGCGATGGACGCCCTGAAGACGCGCATCACCAAGGACCTGCCGGGGCTCCTGGAGAAGACCAGGGACTCCTTCCGCACCGCTGCGGGTGCCTACGACGAGTACGCGAACACCCTGACCACCGCGCAGGACCTGCTGGACCGGGCCATCGACCAGGGCCAGGAGGTCGCCGCCACCGCGAAGACGGAGGTCCCGGCGCTCGCGGCGGACGCCACTCCGGAGCAGGCCGAGACACACCAGACGCAGCAGGGCGAGGTGAACGCCGCGAAGGAGGCGCTGTCCGCCGCCGAGGAGCTCGGCCGCATGGCGCAGCGGGTGCGCGAGGAGGGGTCCGAAAGGGCGACGATCATCCTCGATGACGCCGCTGAACAGGCCATTCCCGCACGGGACTTCGTGAAGGCGTTCGGTGACTTCCTCGCGGACAACCCGCTGGTGGAGATCATCGCCGGTGTCATCATCGGCATCGTCGCCGTGTTCTTCCCGGTCGTGGGTCTCATCCTGGGCGCGATCCTGTTCGCGGTGTCGGTGATCCGGATGGTGTCGCAGGGCAAGATCGACGCCGGTGAGATCATCATCGGCCTGCTCACCCTCGTACCCGGTGGAGTGCTGCTCGGCGGGCTCGGGAAGATCGTCGGGGCGGCGGGCAAGCTGGCGAAGTTCGCGCCGTTCCTGGCCAAGGTGGGCAAGGGCGTCGGAACCGCTTCGGGAGCGGTCTCGGCGGCCCTGAAGAACTCGACGTTCATCCGCAAGACCATCGACCCGCTGGCCAAGGGACTCGTGGGTCTCAAGTCGTCCCCCGGTCTGGCCCTCGGCGCCAAGTTCGCGATCGACGTGACCACCGAGTTCAGCCTCGGCTTCCTGGCGAGCGGGCTCACGGCGTGGATCGACGGGAAGAAGTTCGACGCGGCCTCGGCCGTCAAGGGTGCCGCGCTCGGCGCCGCCACGGCCGGTGCCCTCACCCTGTTCGGCGGGACGAAGTTCGCCACCAGCATCAAGGACGCCTTCACCACCAAGGGCAAGTTCAAGAGCAACATCGACAAGGCGTTCTCCGTGAACAGCCTCGGTGTGGTCGACGGCAAGTTCAAACCCGGCAACGTCCTGTTCAACGACACCAAGGGCGGGCAGAAGACCGGCTTCCACGGCATCAACGGCCAGACCAAGTCGGACCCCGCCACGGGCGAGGTCAAGACGAAGGTCACGACCCCGGACGGTGCGAAGACCGAAACGAAGATCACTCCGCCCGGTCCCAAGGCCGACCAGGTCGAAGCCCCCGACGACCTGCCCTTCGGAGTCCCGGGGCCCGCGACGTCGACGACCACCACGACACCGGACGGGTTCACGTCGACGACCGCGAACGGCACGAACACCATCAAGAGCCCGGACGGGGACGTCATCACCTCGAACGGCGACACGACGACGATCAGCACCCCGGTCCAGGGCCCGACCACGAAGGAGCAGGTCCTCGGCGGGCTCGGCGGTGAGTTCGCGCCCGCGCAGTCGGAGAAGCCCGCGCTCTCCACGGAACTGGGCCCGAACGGCGGTTTCACGACCTCGGGTCCGTTCGGCCAGGTCTCCAAGGGGCCCGACGGCACCACGACGTTCGGCTCGCCCGGCGGTGACGGCGGTGGTCCCACACCGGAGTTCACCGTGAACAACAACACGATCTCCACCCCGAACGGCCTCACCCTGACCGACAACGGCGGCTCCACGACGGTGGGTGGTGGCGGTCTCACCACGGACAACACGAACGGCGTCAACTCGGTCTTCAACGGCCCCCAGGCGGGCCAGCCGGTGGCCACCCACAACCCCGCCGACGGCAACGTCGACATCAACTTCGGCAACACCACGCTCAACGGCAACACGGGGAACCCCGGGGGTGGATTCGCCCTGCCGGACGGCACACAGGCCGACGTCGGCAACAACGGCAACGTGAGCGTCGTCAATGGCGACGGCGGCGGCCAGAACGTCAACCTGCCCCCGGCCAACGCGGGCGGCCCGGTCACCTTCACCGACACCAATGTCAGCACCAGCATCCCCCCGGCCGGCGGCGCCACCATCACCACGCCGGGCGGCCCCGCCACCACGCTCGACCACACGGGGTTCACGGTGAACACCGGTGGTCCCACCCCCGACACGGTGCAGTTCAACGGGCCGGGCAACTCGCTCGACGTGACGCCGCCCGGCGGCCAGCCGCAGGTCTCGGTCGGCCCGGACGGCTCCATCGCCACCGGCAACATCAACACCGACGGGGGTGGCGGCGGTACGGCCACCGGCGGCGGGGGGAACGTGGAGTTCTCGCCGACCGACATCAAGTTCAGCACGCCCGACGGCGGGACGTTCACCGTCAACCCGCAGGGCCAGTTCGACCTGAACCCCTCCGGCACCCAGCCGCCGGTCACGGTCAACCCGAACGGGGACATCGCCGTGGGCCCGTCCGGCGCGGCCCCGGTCACCTTCAACGGCCCCGACGGCACCGCCGTCACCACCAAGCCGGGTGGCGGCCTCGACGTGACGCCGCCCGGCGGCCAGCCGCAGGTCTCGACCGGCCCGGACGGCGGTGTCTCCGTCAACGGGATCACCACGGACGGCAACGGCGGCGGCACGGCCACCGGCCCCGGCGGCAAGGTCGACTTCTCGCCGCTCGACATCAAGTTCAGCGCCCCGGACGGCACGACGTTCACCATCAACCCCAACGGCAAGTTCCACGTCGACGGGATCAGCCACGGCGCGGACGGCGTCACCATCGGCGGCTCGACCACGGTCCACAACGACGGCTCGGCGAGCATCGCCCACGGCGACCAGGAGATCAACGTCGCTGCCGACGGCACCATCACGGCCAACGACGCGCAGGGCAACCCGGTCCCGCCGGCCGTGCCGCAGCCGACCCCCGGGAATCCGGTGAACGCGGGCAACACCACCATCTCCGTGGACCACGGCGGCGGCCACTCGGTCACCGTCCACGGCCCGAACGGCACCACGGTGACGGTCGGCAACAACGGCAGCACGACCGTAAGCAATGGCCCGATCCAGGCGAGTCACGGCCCGAACGGCATCAGCGGCAGCGTGGGCACCGTCAACCCGGTCCAGGTCAGCCAGGGCCCGGACGGCGTCACGACCGTCAGTCAGAACGGTACGTCGGTGAGTACGGGCGGCAACGGCCCGACCACGGTCGGACCGCAGGGCGGGCCCGCCTCGGTCACCGTGAAACCGCCCACGGGCCAGGACCCGGCCCAGGTCACCACCGCCGATGGCAGCACCACCAGCGTCCACGGCGACGGCACCGTCACCAAGTCGGCGCCCGCGGGAGCCGGCAGCCAGACGGTCAACACGGATGGTCCGGGCAACACCACGGTGACGGTCGGCGACAACGGCAGCACGACCGTAAGCAATGGCCCGATCCAGGCGAGTCACGGCCCGAACGGCATCAGCGGCAGCGTGGACCGTCAGTCAGAACGGTACGTCGGTGAGTACGGGCGGCAACGGCCCGACCACGGTCGGACCGCAGGGCGGGCCCGCCTCGGTCACCGTGAAACCGGCCGACGGAGCCAACCCGACGCAGGTCACCACCTCCGGCGGCAGCAGTACCACCCTGACGGGGAACGGCGCCCAGACGGACGTCAACGGCACCAACACCGCGAACAGCACGATCAACAACGACGGCACCATCAGCAACAACGCCCCAGCGGGCCCCAACAGCACCGTCGTCACCGGAGCGAACGGCACCACCGCCGCTGACAACAACGGCAACTTCAGCGTGGACAACACCGGCACCGTCACCAGCGGCCCGGTCACGATCACCTCCAACACCGACGCCAACAACAACCCCGTGGCCACCTTCACCGACACCGGAGCCGGCGGTGCGCAGGCCGATGTCGGCACCAACGGCGTCGACACCCAGGGCGTCAGCACCACGGTCGACCCGGGCGGCGACGTCACCTTCACCCACCATCAGACACCCGGCGGTCCGGCCACGACCGTCAACTCGGGCCCCGACGGCACGATCACCGCACAGACCCCCGACGGGGCCGAGGCGAAGGTGCCGCCGCGCCCGAACCCCGCGGGTGGCGCACCGGCACCCGCACCGGCCCCCAGCACGATCACCAACAACAACGGCGCCACCGTCTCGTCGGACGGGCAGACCACCACGTTCACCGCCGACGGGTTCACGACCACCATCGGCAACGACGGCACCGGCCCGGCCACCACCACCGTCCACCACGACTCCGGCGTCAGCCACACCGTCGACAACAACGGCCAGGCCACGGTCAACAACTCGCCGAGCGGCGCCGGCATCACCGGCACCAACACCCAGGTGACGGTGAACACCCCGCAGCAGGAGGGCTGGGGCCTGTTCGGCAAACCGGACGTGACAGGTGGCCAGAACACCCTGTCCAACGGCCCGGACGGCCCCACGATCACCACGCAGGGCGCCGACCCGATCCACGAGCCCGGCAGCACCGTCGTGCACGGTCCGAACGCGGGCGGACCCGAGGGCGAGTTCTCCGTCACGTACGGACCGGCCACCGGCACCTTCGCGCCCGGCGGCGTCACCGGTCTCGGCCCCTCCGGCACTCACGTCGACCCGGCCACCAACCTTCCCGTCGACACGGCGGGCAACCCCATCGGCAACAACCCCGGCAACACCGCCATCAGCACCGTCACCGGCGACGGCAACAGCGGCATCACCGTGCCCACGCCCGGGGGCGGCCCCGTCGTGCACCACGACGGCTTCTTCGGCGGCAACACCGGCGTCGACACCAACAACAGCACCCTCGGCAAGAGCCCCGGCGACGTGGAGAACGCCGGTACGCCGGGCCAGAAGGCCGACATCCTGGACGGCCCGCACAACCCCTTCAATCGCGACCCCGCCCCGGGCCCCGAGACCTTCACGGTGGGCGGCAACGGCGGCGGGCCCTCCGCGGACGTCCCGGTCGGCGGCAAGGGCGACTCCACCGTCCACGGCGGCCCGTTCGACGTGAAGGCCAACGGCGACGGCTCCTTCGACGTGTCCGTGACCGGCAGCAACCAGCCCGGCGACAAGGCCACCGTCGGGCCGGACGGCAGCCTCACCGGGCCCGGCGTGGCTCCGGCGGCGCAACCCGGAGCAGGGCAGGAAGGGCCCGCCAGACCCCCGCAGGTCACGTTCAGCAACAACACCACCGTCACCGGCGGGCAGGGCACTGTGCCCGTCGTCACCCCCGACGGGGGCGGCGCCACCACCACCTTCGCCAACGGCGCCGCCACCACCACCGACCAGGCGGGCAACGTCACCATCACGCAGAACCCCGACGGCAGCACCGTGTTCAGCAACACCGCGGGCGGCGAGAACACCACGTTCACCGTCACCAAGGACGGCGTGGAAGGCACCGTCACCACGACCGACAACAACGGCAACCAGACCACGTTCGACGTCCTGGTCAACAACAACGGCTCGGTGCAGGTGAAGGACGCCAACGGCAAGACCCTCACCGAGGTCGACGCGAACGGCTCCTTCAACGAGCAGCACACCCCGATCCACGACTACCACGCCTACGCGGGTGGCCCCACCTCCGTCACCGAGCTCCATGAATACGGCTACGAGGCCCTCACCAGCATCCTCAAGGGCGCTGTCGCCCAAGCCGTCAGCGTCGGCTACGAGGTGGGCGCCAACGGCGCCGACGCTCAGACCACCCTGGAGAACGCGGGCATCAAACTCGGCTACGGCGTGGGCAATTCCCTGGCCGGCAAGAAGGTCGAGAACGACCACGGATTCAAGACCAAGGGACCTGAGGTGCCCCTCGCCTCGCTTCCCACGAAAACCATCGGCGCCGTCAACTCCAACCAGGACATCGAATTGGCGAATCCGCCGGAAGAGGCCCCCATCAAGGTCTGAACCGAATGGCCGCACCCGCCGTGTGTAGGGCGCGGGTCCACGAAATGGTCCGTGAAAGACCCATCCGCACAACCGACTTGGAAACGGGAGACATTCCGATGGCCGATTACATCGTCAACGACGAGAAGACCGGCGCCGCCGCCACGCAGACCATGAACGAGTACGAGATCGCGGTCGCCCAGCTCAACAAGATCAAGGCCGATCTGGACGCGCTCACCGCCGACGGCTACAACACCCCCTCGGCGAGGAACGACTTCCAGCCCTTCGTGCAGGAGTACACGAACAACTACGGCAAGGTCACCGAAGGCCTCACGGGCATCTCCGAGTACATCAAGAAGTACGGCGAGGGCATGACCCAGTTCGACTCCGAGATGGGTTCCAGCCTCCGCAAGTGATCCCGCGCGGACACCGGCCGGGCCGGACCGGCTCCCTCTCCCGGTCCGGCCCGGCCGGCATTCCCGCACCACTGGCAACCCCTGATGACCCCCGTGCCCAAGGAGCACTGACGATGCGTCTGACCGTCACCGCCGTCGACCCGGAGCAGGGCCAGACCGCGGACATCATGATCGAGGCCGACCCCGAGGCCCCCGCGGGCGAGCTCGCCGAGCAACTGCACCGGCGGCTGCGCGGCGGCATCCCGAAAGCACCGCCCGTCCTGTACCACGGGTCCACCCCGCTCCCCGCCGACCAGCCGATGGCCGCCGCCGCCCTGCGCTCCGGCAGCCTGCTGTCCCTGGATTCCCCCGCACCCGAGGCGGGCCCGGAGCCGGATGGCGTGGTGGAACTGCGCGGCGTCGGCGGCGCCGACGCGGGAGTGGTGTTCCGGCTGCCGCCCGGCGACTACGAGATCGGCTCCGCCGCGTCCTGCCGCATTCAGCTGCGTGCCGAAGGGCTCGCGAAGACGGCGGCGCGCCTGAAGGTGCACGCCGATTCCACCGCGACCGTACGTTCCGCCGACCAGGACGGCGTCACACGGGACGGCACCGAGGCGCGGGACTGGACCACATGGCCGCTCGGCGGCGTCCTCGCCGTCGGCCCGGCCCTGCTGGAACTGGCCGCGCCCTCCGTGCCCGACGCCGCCCTCCAGCCCTCCGACGACGGCGTGGGGCTCGACTACAACCGGCCGCCCCGGCTGCTGCCCCCGCCCGTCAACAACCGCTTCCAGCTCCCCGTGCCGCCCGGCAAACCCACCCGCAACAAGCTCCAACTCATATTGATCTTCGCTCCGTTGATGATGGCCGGCGTGTCGTTCGTCATCTTCAACAACCCCAGATTCCTGGTTTTCGGCTTCCTCTCCCCGGTCGTCGCCCTCCTCTCCCAGTTCTCCAACAAGCGCCGGGGCAAGGAGAGTTACGAGGATCAGCTCAAGGAGTACGAAGAGAAGAAGGCCGCACTGGAACAGGACGTGGACGAGGCGGTTCTCGCTGAACAGCACGCCCGGCGCCTCGCCGCCCCGGACCCGGCGTCGGCCCTCCTGATCGCCACCGGCCCGCGTCAGCGGCTGTGGGAGCGTCGTTGGCGCGACGGCGACTTCCTGCTGATGCGGCTCGGTGTCGCCGACCGCCCCGCCTACGTGGAGCTCCAGGACCCCGCCGAGCCGGAACACCGCCGCAGGGTCGACCGCACCACGCACGCCGTGCCCGTGACCGTGCCGCTGCGCGCCGCCGGCGTCATGGGCGTCGCCGGCGGTGCCACCGCCGAGCCGCTGGTGCGCTGGCTGATCGCCCAGGCCGCCGTCCTTCACAGCCCCTCCGACCTGCGGATCTGTGTACTGTCCGGCACCAGTGGGGCGGACCGCTGGTCCTGGGTGCACTGGCTGCCGCACTGCGCGCCCCTCGGCGAGGACACCATCTCCCTGGTCGGCGCGAGCGCCGAGTCCGTGGGCCGTCGCATCGCCGAACTCACCGCCGTGATCGCCGCCCGGCAGGGGGCCGGCGACCGGGCACCACGCGGCGGCGCCGCGGGCGAGCCCGACGTCCTGGTCGTCCTCGACGGCGCCCGGAGACTGCGCTCCCTGCCCGGCGTCATCCAGATCCTCCGCGACGGACCGGCCGTCGGCGTGTACGCGCTGTGCGTGGACGACGAGGCCCGGCTCCTGCCCGAGGAGTGCCGCGCCGTGGCCGTGGCCGGTCCGAAGTGGCTGCGCGCCGAGCAGGACAGCTCCGACCCCGTCGACGAGGTCCGCATGGACGCGCCGACCCGCTCCTGGTGCGTTGGCGTGGCCCGCGCGCTCGCGCCGATCCGCGACGTGGGCGACGACGCGGACGAGAACCTGCTGCCCGCCTCCGCCCGGCTCCTGGACGTACTCGGTCTCGAACCGCCCACCCCCGACGCCGTCGCCGCGCGCTGGGTGATTGCCGCCCGCAGCACCCGCGCCGTGCTCGGAGAGGGCGTGGACGGTCCGTTCGCCGTCGACCTGGCCGCCGACGGGCCGCACGGCCTGATCGCGGGCACCACCGGATCCGGCAAGTCCGAACTGCTCCAGTCCCTCGTGGCGAGCCTCGCCGTCGCCAACCGGCCGGACGAGCTGAACTTCGTGCTCGTCGACTACAAGGGCGGCAGCGCCTTCGCCGAGTGCGAGGAGCTGCCGCACACCGTCGGCATGGTCACCGACCTGGACACCCACCTTGTGGAACGGGCCCTGGTGTCCCTCGGCGCCGAGCTGAAGCGGCGCGAGCACATCCTCGCGGAGGCCGGGGCCAAGGACATCGACGACTACACCGACAAGCGCACCCGCCATCCCGAACTCGCCCCCATGGCCCGGCTCGTCCTCGTCATCGACGAGTTCGCGTCAATGGTGCGGGAACTCCCCGACTTCGTCTCCGGACTCGTCAACATCGCCCAGCGGGGCCGCTCCCTCGGCATCCACCTGATCCTCGCCACCCAGCGGCCCTCCGGCGCGGTCACCGCCGACATCCGCGCCAACACCAACCTGCGGATCGCGCTGCGCACCACCGACACCGGCGAGAGCCGCGACATCATAGACGCCCCCGACTCCGGGCAGCTCTCGCCCCGCACCCCCGGCCGCGCCCACGCCAGGCTCGGCCACGCGGCGCTGCTGCCGTTCCAGACAGGCCGGATCGGTGGCCGCCGCCCCGACGCGTCGGCCACGGACGAGGACCGCCCGGCGCCGGTGCTCACCGAACTCCACTGGGAGGCCCTCGGCGCCCCGATGCCGAGGCTCCAGGCCCAGGAGGACACCTTCCAGCCGGTCACCGACCTGTCGGTGCTGGTCGACGCGGTACGCGACGCGGCCACCCAGCTCTCCGTACCCCCCGCCCGCCGCCCCTGGCTGCCCCCGCTGCCCGGCATCCTCACCCTCGCCGACCTGCCGGCGCGGCCCGAGGCGGCCGAGGACGGGCGGCTCACCCCGGTGGCGTACGGCCTCGTGGACGTGCCCACCGAGCAGGCGCAGCGTCAACTCGCCTTCGACCTCGACGAGATGGGCCATCTGTACATCATCGGATCGCCGCGCAGCGGCCGTTCCCAGGCGCTGCGGACCCTCGCCGCCGCACTCACCGGCGCGCACGGCTGCGCCGATGTCCACCTGTACGGACTCGACTGCGGCAACGGCGCCCTCCAGGCCCTCGGCGGGCTGCCGCACTGCGGTGCCGTGGTGGACCGGGGGCAGGTCGAGCGGGTGGCCCGCCTCCTGAACCGCCTGGTCGCCGAGGTCGGGCGGCGCCGTGAACTCCTCGGCAGGCGGGGCGTCGCCGACCTCACCGAGCTTCGCCGCGTCCTGCCCGGGCCGGAGCGGCCCCCGCACGTCCTGCTGCTCGTCGACCGGTTCGAGGCGTTCGAGCGGGACTTCGCCAACTATGACCAGGGCAGCCTGATGGACGCCATGACCTTGCTGATGCGCGAGGGCGCGAGTGTCGGCCTGCACCTGGTCCTGACCGGTGACCGCATCCTCGGCCAGAACCGGTTCTCCTCCAACACCGAGGACAAGCTGGTCCTGCGCCTCAACGACCGCACCGACTACTCCATGGTGGGCCTCCGCTCCCGCGACGTCCCCGAGGACCTCCCGGCCGGTCGCGGTGTCCTCGCCAAGGACACCAACAGCGCTCAGATCGCGTTGATCCCCGGCAGCGACGGCACCGGCGCCACCGGCGCCACCGGCGCGGGCCAGGCCCAGGCACTCGGCGTACTCGCCGAACGGGTCAGGGAACGCGACGCCGACGTGCCCGCCGAGCGCAGGCCGTTCCGCGTGGATGTCCTGCCCGACGAACTGGACTTCGCGGACGCCCTCGCCCGCAGGCCGCACACCGTCTCCCCGCTGTGGGCGATGATCGGCGTCGGAGGCGACGAACTCGCCGCCATCGGCACCGACTTGTCGCAGGTGCCGTCCTTCGTGGTCGCCGGTCCGCCGAGGTCGGGCCGCAGCACGGTGCTGCTCACCATGGCGAAGTCGCTGACCGCGTCCGGCACGAAGATCGTGGTCATCGCGCCGCGCAACTCGCCGCTGCGCCACCTCGTCGGACAGCCCGGTGTCGTGGAGGTCTTCACCGACGCCGATGTCGCGGTCGCCGACTTCCGCGCCGCACTCGGCAAGGTGGACAGCCCCGCCGGAGCCATCCTCGTCGACGATGCCGAAATGATGATCAACTCCGAGCTCGACACCGACTTCGTCGCGCTCGCACGTGGCAGCGCCGGGGACGGCTGGGGCCTGATCATGGCCGGCAACAACGAGGCGCTGCTCGGCGGCATCGGCGGCTGGCAGGCCGCCGTACGCCGCAACCGCTGCGGCGCCCTGCTCGCGCCCCGCCTGATGGGCGACGGCGAACTCGTCGGCGCCCGTCTGCCACGCGGCCTGATGGGACAGGACAGCGAACCCGGCCGCGCCCACCTGCAGCTCGGCGACGGCCGCTTCACCACGGTCCGCGTGCCCGCGACGACGGTGGACTGACCGACCGCACGGCGCACGGCACCACCGCGCACCGCACCACAGAGCAAGGCCCGGCCTCCGCTCCCGTCCGGCCACCGGGGGAGCGGAGGCCTTCCGGCCTCCGGCACACGCGAAGAAGAGGGCCCGGCCGTTCCTCCCAGGAACGGCCGGGCCCTCCGCGAGGCCGGCGTCGATCAGGTGGTCGCCGCGCCGGCGGCCAACGGCTCCTTCTCGCCGAGGGCGAACGTCGACGTGATGGCGTCGAAGAGGTCGTACAGCGGCTCGGCGAGCGGGATGTTCGGGCTGAAGCAGGTGATGACCAGGACCCGCTCACCACCGGGAACCGGCACGAACGTGTGCGTCATCACCATCTTGTACGAGACACCGTCGGCGATCTCCGTCTCCTCGATGCCGGCCATCCGGCCGACCGGACCGACACCGGGCAGCGTCGCCGTCGTGAGGGTCCGGGTGGTGTTCTCGCGGCGCCGCCCGGTCGCCGAGAACTGCTCGGCGATGCCCTTGGCGGAGAAGTCCTCACCGGGCGGCGGCTTCACGCTGAACACCATGAGCCCGGCCATCAGCAGGCCGTCCTCGTACATGGCGGTGGTGCCCGCCGCATAGACGGCGCCGCGCCTGCGGGCGCCCTCCATGATGCGCCGCGCGCTGCGGAACGTGTGGTTGATGGCGTCCCGGGTCTCCTTCTGCGGAGCGTGCCGCAGCATCTCGGCGCGGCGCTCGGCGAGCGTGTCGCCGTGCAGGTCGTACTCCGTCCAGTTCTCCGGGATGGCGATCCCGAAGGTGTGCGAACCAGTGGTCATGGGACCGTGCTCCTCAGTTCGTTTCGGGCCGGGCTCGCTTCGGGCCGGGCCGACGGGGGGATCGATGAGGCCGTCGTCCTAGGACGGCCGGGCGGCTTTCCCGGCGGGCGGTGCGTCGCCGCCGCCCTTGCCGCCGCCTTCCTTCAGCGAGGAGCCCATCTTGGTGTCGAAATCCTCGAAAGCCTTCACGATGGCCGCGCAGGCCTCCTTGAGGTCCTTGCTGTTCCGCTTGAGCTGCACGCGCCCGTCCTTCCACGCGTCGTCGAAGTTGGTGCCGGGGCGCACCAGTGGCGGGCCGACGTCCTCGGGGTCGTAGCCCGAGGGCCGGGTGTCGATGAGATCCATCACCCGGCCCAGAAGTTCACCGAGACGCTGCACCTCGTCTCCCGGCATCTCGATCTCGGCCAAGGCTCCTCCCTTGTACGCGTCGTCCGGCGGGTATGTCCCGCCCCGCTCCAGGAACGACCGTGGACACGGGACGGTTCAACGGCCCGCCGGATCATGGGTGTACGGGAGGCGGAGCCGCAGGGAGGGTCACGCGGCCTTGCGGACGAGCTTGCCGTCGGGTGCCACGGCGAACCACTCGCCGTCCAGGCCCTGCCCGTTGACGTCACCGGGCGCCGTGTCACCGACGTAGTAGTACAGCGGCCAGTCCCCGTACGTCACGTGGACCGCACCCCCCGACTGCTTCGCCTCGCGCAGCAGCGACCTCCTGACGCCCTGGCCGGCGGTGGCGGGGGCGGGGCTGGTCAGCGCGGGCCATACGGCGATGCACTCCGCGTCGCAGTTGCTCGCGGCCTCCTTGTCCTTGGTGAAGGCGTACAGGGTGCGGCCCTTGCCGTCGACCAGGATGGAGCCGAGCCCGACGTCCGCCACGGTGACCTCGGTGCCGGGCGCGGTCCTGACCGGCCTCCTGCCGCCGCCGGTGTCGCCGTCGCTCCCGGTACCGCAGGCGACAAGTCCCAGGGCCAGGGGGATCGCGAAAAGAGCATTGCGTGCACGCATGGTGATGACCTCTCTCGTACGTCGTGAAACGCGACGGGGTGAGTGCCCCGTGCCCACACGTGCTGCCTGCCCTCCGGGTTCAGCGCGCGCCGCCCCTTGAGCCCTCCGGCCCCCGACGACGCGGATCGCGGGCGCGTTGAACCGCTCGGGCCGTCCGTCCGTTCGTCGACGCGAAGGGCCCGAACGCAAGCCCCACTCCCGGAAGGACGAAAGTCATGCGCAGGCTCACTGTTGCGGCGGCCGCCGCCGTGCTCGTCGCCGGTCTCACCGGTTTCGCAGGTACGACCCCGGCGTCGGCCGAGGACGGCCCCGACGCCGGGGGTTCCCGTGGCGCCGGAGTCTCACCGGCCACCGCCGAAGCGGCGCAGGCACCGGCCGTCTCCCTGGTCGCCCGGCTCACCGGCGACCAGGACGGGCCCACGGCGGGCGACCAGGACGGCAAGGCCGTCGCGCTGGTCAAGGTCAAGGGCGACCGCGTCACCTTCGCCCTCACCTGGAACGGCATCGGCAGGCCGACCCGCGGCCACCTCCACCGGGGCCGGCCCGGTAGCGACGGCGGGGTGAAGGCCGAGCTGTTCGGCACGGCCATGCCCGCCTCGGTAAACTCCGCCGCCGGGCAGACCTCGATGTCCTCCGCCGTGCTTGCCCGACAGCTGCGCACCGATCCCGGTGGCTTCTACGTCGACCTGCACTCCGAGGAGTTCCCCGGCGGCGCGGTGCGCGGCCGGCTCCGGATCCTGGAGAAGCCGGTGAACCCGCTCAGCATCATCAGGGGAGGAAAGCTGCGCGCGCTCGCGGACGGTGGTCAGGAAGTCCCGGGCGACGGCCCCGGCAAGGCGGGCGACCCGGACGGGCACAGCACCACGTTCCTGCACCCGAGGACGGACCGCGTCGACTACTCCATGGCGTGGGTGAACATCGGGGCGCCGCTGGCCGGACACATCCACGAGGGGGTGCTCGGCGAGAACGGCGACGTACGGCTCCCGCTGTTCGTCTCTCCCGTACCGAAGAACGTCTTCGCGATCTCCGGCAGCGTCAGCGTCCCCGACGCCGAGGTCATCGCACGCCTCAAGGGGAGCCCGACCGGCTTCTACTCGAACGTGCACACCCGGGAGTTCCCCGACGGCGCCGTACGAGGGCAGTTGTTCCGCTGACGCTCACCGGCGGGAGGCTGATGGAGGTTTCGCGGGTGGCCTGTGGGCAATCTTGATTGCCCCGGCCCCTGGTGACACCCTGCTTCCGTGCGGATCAAGCTGCCCTTCCCCAACTCCCTTCTGTTCTGGGGGATTCTGCCCGTGACGCTCGGGCTGGTCGTGTTCCTGGGCGTCATGACATTCGGCGCCGGCAGGGCCGCCACGGTGTCCGGCGCACCCGCCGACGACAAGTACGTGGACATCGGGACCGTTCTGCCGACGCGGGCGCCCGCAGCCGGACCCGACGCGTCCACCGGCTCGTACACCGTCGACTGCGGACGCAACGAACAGGGCCACTACAACATGGACAACTTCGTGATCTCCCCGGGCGTCGTGAACGGCGCCCACCACACCCACGACTACGTCGGCAATCTCTCCACCGACGCACTGTCCACCGACCGGAGTCTGGCCGCCGCCGACACCACCTGCGCGGGCGGCGACCGGTCCACGTACTACTGGCCGGTGCTGCGCCGCCTCGACCGCACCGGTGACGCCCACAAGGCCGGCGTCGGCGCCCACGGCAACACCGGCGAGGTCGTCACCGCCTCCTCGGTGAGGGTGGAGTTCCGCGGCAACCCGGTCAGCTCGGTCGTCGGCATGCCCCGCTTCATGCGGCTGATCACGGGCGACCCGGTCGCGGCCACCACGGACAGAGCGAACGTCCGTGCCCAGTGGGGCTGTTCCGGCTACCCGGACCGGTTCACCCAGAACTACGCGCGCTGCCCGCAAGGCAGCGGACCGACCCGCACCCTGGACTTCCCGAGCTGCTGGAACGGCCTCGCCACCGACAGCCCCGACCACCGCGCGCACGCACAGTTCCCCGCCGCCGACGGCACCTGCCCGCGGGCCACGTTCCCCGTGCCGCAACTCCGCGTCACCCTCACCTATGAACTCCCGGAGGGCACACCGTTCGCCGTCGACTCCTTCCCGGAGCAGCTGCGCGATCCGATCACCGACCACGCGATGTTCGTGAACGTGATGACCGGGGACCGCATGGCGGAGCTGGTGCGCTGCATCAACGAGGACCGGCAGTGCAAGTCCGGGTGAACGGGTCCTCGCACGACCCCCGGCAGTGCAAGTCCGGGTGAACAGGCCCTCGCACGACCCCTGGCCGGTCTGTGATTCAGCTCACATCCGCTCCGGATTGAACCGGTCCGGCACGCCGTCCGTGTTCAGCGCATCGGCCCAGGAGAGGACGGAGAGAATGGATGGCGGCATTGTGGTCCCGCAGTCGGCAGAGACAGGACACCGGTGACGAGGCCCTGATCCGGTCCCTCTACGAGGAACACGGCAGAGCCTTGCTCGCGTACGCACAACGCCTGACCGGCGATCGCAGCGCCGCTGAGGACGTGGTCCAGGAAACCCTGATCCGGGCCTGGAAACACCCGGACGCGCTGGTCAACGGCAAGGGCTCGGTGCGTGGCTGGCTGCTCACCGTGGCCCGCAACATCATCACGGACCGGTACCGGGCCAAGGCCGCGCGCCCCACGGAGGTCGCCGAGTCGGTGACCACCCAGCCGGTCGAGCAGGACCACGCGGACGCCGTGGTCGACTCGATGGTCGTCATGGAGGCGCTCGACCGGCTCTCCCCGGACCACCGGGACGTGCTCATGGAAATCTACTTCCAGGGCAGGAGCGTAGCCGAGGCGGCGAACAGACTCGGGATACCACCCGGGACGGTCAAGTCCCGGTCACACTATGCGTTGAAGGCCCTGCGGGACATGTACGCGGACAGACCGAAGGCAGTGAAGCTGGTGGCGTTGAAGGGGGTGGCGGTGTGAGCACCAAGGAACATGACAGCGAACTGCTCGGCGCCTACGTCCTCGGCACGCTCGATGAGCAGGAGGTGCGAACCGTCGACGAACACATGGCGTCGTGCCAGAAGTGCCGCGACGAACTGGACGGGCTGCGGGACATGGAGTCCGCGCTCGGCGAAGTGCCCCCGGAGGCGTTCCTCGACGGGCCCCCGGAAGGCGGTGACCTGCTGCTCCAGCGCACGCTGAGGCAGGTCCGCAGCGAACGCGCCGGGCAGACGCTGCGGCGAAGAGCGGTCCTGGGCGCGGTCGCGGCGGTCGCGGCGGCAGCCGTCCTCGGCGGCGGCGTCCTGATCGGCCAGAACACCGGCGAACGCACCCACGAGGCGACGCCCCCGGCCCCTTCGGTCGCGGCGACCGTGCCACCGGCTCAGCCGGGCGGCATGAAGGTCGTCGAGGGCCGCAGTGCCTCGACCGGCAGCGAGATGAGGCTCCGGGTGACCCCGGCCGTCGACTGGATCCGCCTCAACGTCTCGGCCATGGGCATCCCGGCGGGCGAGCGCTGCCGCGTGGTGGTCGTCGCGAAGGACGGCAGCCGCGAGATCGCGGGCAGCTGGCTCGTCGCCGACGAGAAGAAGGGGGCCAACCTCGACGGCTCGGCGGCCGTCCCCCTGGACGACGTGGACAAGGTCGTGATCGAGAACGACCAGGGCAAGGAGTACGTGTCCGTCGAGGTCTGAACCCCGCGGGCCCGGACGTGGACCGCGACCTGCCGGGTGGCGTACGGACCGGTGCGGCGAACAGATCAGTGAGGCCATTCCCCATCGGAACGGCCTCACTGATGGCGGCGCCTGCGATCACGATCCGCCCGGCACGCCCCGGTCGTACCCGGCATTGTCCGGTTCGAGGAGCGGGGGCTCGTCCGTCATGCGGGCGGGGGCCATGACGCGCAGGGCGTGGTAGCCGATGAGGACGATCAGCGTCCCCAACGCGATGCCGCTGAGCTGGAAGTTGTCCGTGAGCTTCAGGCTCACATTGCCGATGCCGACGATGAGACCCGCGGCCACCGGCACCAAGTGCAGGGGGTTGGAGAGGTCGACCCGGGCACGGACCCAGATCTGGGCGCCCAGCAGGCCGATCATGCCGTAGAGGATGACCGTGATGCCGCCGAGGACACCGCCGGGAATGGCGGCCACGACGGCACCGAACTTGGGGCAGAGCCCGAAGAGGATCGCGAAGCCCGCCGCGCACCAGTAGGCAGCGGTCGAATAGACACGGGTGGCGGCCATGACACCGATGTTCTCGGCGTACGTGGTGGTCGCGGGGCCGCCCACGGACGTCGACAGCACGGTCGCCGCGCCGTCGGCCATGATCGCCGTACCGAGCCGGTCGTCGAGCGGCTCGCCCGTCATCTCGCCGACCGCCTTGACGTGTCCCGCGTTCTCGGCGACGAGGGCGATGACGACGGGCAGGGCGACCAGGACGGCCGAGAGCGAGAAGCTCGGGGCATGGAAGTCGGGAAGGCCGATCCAGTCCGCCTTGGACACGCCCGAGAGGTCCAGGCGCCAGTGGTCGACCGACTCGGCGCCGCCCGCGGGGGAGTGGATCTTGCCGAACACGCGGTCGAAGACCCATGAGGCGGCGTACCCGAAGGCCAGCCCGAGGAAGATCGCGATACGGGACCAGAAACCGCGCAGCACGACCAGGGCGAAACCCGTGAACAGCATGGTCAGAAGCGCTGTCCACTGGTCCTGGGGCCAGTAGGTGCCGGCGGTGACCGGCGCCAGGTTGAACCCGATCAGCATGACCACCGCACCTGTGACCACCGGAGGCAGCACCGCGTGGATGATGCGGGCCCCGAGCGCCCGGACGACCGCACCGCACAGGAAGAGGACCGCGCCGACGACCAGCAGGGCGCCGGTGAGGGTCGCCGCGTCACCCCCCTGTGTGCTGATGACGGCGGCGACACCGATGAACGAGAGGCTGCTGCCCAGGTAGCTCGGGATATGGCCCCGGGTGATCAGCAGGAAGAGAATGGTGGCCACGCCGGAGGCCATCACGGCGAGGTTGGGGTCGAGCCCCATCAGGACGGGGGCGACGAAGCAGGCTCCGATCATGGAGACCACGTGCTGCGCGCCGAGACCGACCGTGCGCCCCCAGGTGAGCCGCTCGTCCGGCCTCACGACCTCACCCGGTGCGAGGCTCTTGCCGTCGCCGTGCAGCTTCCAGCCGAAGCCCGCCATGGTCTTGCTCCTCGATGTGTAGCTGGGGTGGTGCTGCGATCCGCCGGCCGGACCGGGGTCCGATGGCTGCTCGTTGACTAGCGGAACACGCAGTTCCGGCGCATGCCGACAGGACGGGCCATGAGGGTGGGGATCCGGCCCGCGTCGCCATGCTCTGCGGCCTTGAGGGCTGCGTCGCCGCCGCGGAAATGAGCAGCGTCATGGTAATGCCCGGCCGCGGAGTGTTCGCGGCCGGGCCGGGCCTACTGAGCACGGACGGCGCAGGTGAGGCGGGGTGCCGGGGGTGACGCACCGGCCGTCCGCCGGTGCGAGGGATCAGGGACGCGGCTCGGCGGCCGCCGGGCCCGGTGCACCCGCGTCCGAGGCCGGCACCGCCCGGCGGTCGCCCGCCCGCAGCACCCCCGCCCCCAGCACCAGGCCGAACGCCAGCACCGTCACCAGGCTGAACGACACGACCAGCGAGGTCGCCTCGGCCAGCGAGCCGATCGCGGACGGGGCGATCAGCCCGGAGGTGTACGTGATGGTGGCGACGCCCGCGATCGCCTGGCTCGGGTTCGGACCGCTGCGCCCGGCCGCCGCGAAGGCGAGCGGTACGACCACGGCCACACCGAGGCCGAGGAGCCCGAAGCCGCACATCGCCAGGGCCGCGTTCGGCGACGCGACCACGAGCAGCCCGCCGAGCGTCGCGAGGGCCCCGCCGACCCGTACGGTCCGGACCGCGCCGAAGCGGTCGACGACCTTGTCGCCGGCGATCCGGGCGACCGCCATGGTCAGCGCGAACGCGGTCGTGGACGCCGCGGCGAGCCCCGCGGAGGTGTCCATGATGTCCCGCAGGTACACCGCCGACCAGTCCAGACTGGCGCCCTCCGCGAACACCGCGCAGAAGCCCACCGCACCGATGATCAGCGCCGACTTCGGCGGCAGCGTGAAGCGCGGCGGCGGCTCCTCGTCCGGTTCGCTGCGCAGATCCAGTACGCCCTGGCAGGCGATCAGGCCGAGCGCGGTGAGCACGAGGGCGGCCAGCGTGTGGTGCAGCCGGGCGTCGGCGCCCAGATGCGCGGCCACCGTGCCCGCCGCCGAACCGATCAGGGCGCCCACGCTCCACATCCCGTGCAGCCCGGACATGATCGACTTGTCGAGACGGTTCTCCACCTCGACGCCGAGGGCGTTCATCGCCACGTCCGACATGCCGGCCGTGGCCCCGTACACGAAGAGCGCGGCGCACAGCGTCAGCAGGTTGGGTGCCAGCGCGGGCAGGACCAGCGCCAGCGTCCACAGGGCGAGCAGCCCGCGCAGCGCGGTCCGGGCGCCGAAGCGATGGCTGATCGCGCCGGCCAGCGGCATCGCGAGCGAGGCGCCGATCGCCGGGAAGGCGAGGGCCAGACCGAGCTGGCCGGCGCTGACCCCGGCGTGGTCCTGGATCCAGGGCACCCGGGTGGCGAAGCTGCCGGTCACCGCGCCGTGCACGGTGAAGACCGCGGCGACGGCGAACCTGGCCCGCCTCACCTGCGCCATGCCGAAGCCCGCGTCTGTGGAATCCGCTGTCATACCGCCGTGCCCTCCCCTGGGAGATTCTCTCGGAACCCACTGTCTCCAGGGTCCCGGTGCCCGTCTCCACGGTGCGCGCAGTAAACTATCAGGAACCCTGCCTGATAAATAGTGTGCCTGTGCGTCCAGTACGCCGGCGATCAGTGCGTCAGCGATCTGGAAGGATCCCGGCATGCCCGCATCACCGAGCACCGCACGGGCCATCAACGACCGGCTCGCCCTGCGACTGCTCCAGCAGGACGGCCCGCTGACGGCCACGCAGCTGAAGACCCTGACCGGCCTCTCCCGGCCCACCGTCGCCGACCTCGTCGAACGGCTCCAGGGAGCCGGTCTGATCAGGGTCGTCGGCGAGACCGGTGCCGAGCGCCGCGGCCCCAACGCCCGGCTGTACGGGATCGCCGCCGACCGCGCCCATCTCGCCGCGCTCGACGTACGCACCCGCAGCGTCGCCGTGGTCGTCGCCGATCTCATCGGCACCACGCTCGCCGAGGCCACCCTGCCCATCGGCAGCGACACCGACACCGAGGCCGCCGCCGAACGGGCCGCCGCGCTCCTGGAGCGCACCGCGCGCGAGGCCGGTGCCGGTCCGCTGCACAGCGTCGGCATCGGCGCACCCGGGCTGATCGACCCGGTCACCGGCGAGCTGCGCGACACCAGCGGGCTGCCCGCCTGGCACCGGCGGCTGGTGCGGGTGCTCCAGCAGCGGCTGCCCGCGACCGTGCTGGTCGAGAACGAGACCAACCTTGCCGCGGTCGCCGAACACCGCGGCGGAGCGGCCACCGACCGCGACACCTTCGTGCTCTTCTGGCTCGGCCACGGCGTCGGCGCCGCCGTCATGCTGGACGGGAAGCTGCGCCGGGGAGCCTCCGGCGGAGCGGGTGAGATCGGCTTCCTGCCGGTGCCCGGCACGGCCGGTGCGCCGTCCGCGCTCAACTGCGACGGCGGCTTCCACTCCCTGGTCGGCTCCGCCCCGGTCTGCGAACTGGCCGCCGGCCACGGCATCGCCGTGCCCCCGGGCGCGGCCGAGGGCGACAAGGAACCGGGAGCCGCGTCGGCCGTGCGGGCCGCGCTGGCGGGGGAGGGGGACCACGAGGCGTTCCTGGACGCCCTCGCCGAGCGCCTCGCGCTGGGCGCCGCCGCCATCGCCGCGGTCCTCGACCCGGGCTGTGTGCTGCTGGCGGGCGAGGTCGGCCACGCGGGCGGAGCCGCGCTCGCGGCACGGGTCGAGGAACGGCTGACCCGGATGTCTCCGCTGCGCACCGAGGTCAGGGCCGGGCGGCTGGGCGGCGCGGCGGTGCTCCGCGGCGCGCTGCTCGCCGCCCGGGACGCGGCCCAGGACGAGCTGTTCACGCGGGCCGGGTAGGTCTTCGAACACCGGCCGAGCAGGTCTTCGAACAAGGGGGAGCCCGGCGGTGACCGGGGCGATCCGGTCACCGCCGGGCGGTACGGGGGGAGGTCAGCAGGCCCCGAGGTCCTGCCAGACACCCCAGTCACCGGTGGAGCCGGGCTCCTCGCCCTTCGTCCACCACTTGGCCTTCCACTGGTGCGTGCCGTGGGCGACGGTCGTACCGGCGCCGTACTCGGATCCGGCGCTCCAGGCGGGCGCGGTGCAACCGCCGCCGCCGGGCGTCGGGTCAGGCGACGGCGTCGACGTGCCCGTGCCGGGGTCGACCAGGGTCGTGCCGCGCGCCAGGTCGGCGGCGAGGGCGTACGACTTGCCGCCGAAGGTCACCGTCCAGTTCGACGGTGTGGAGGTGGGCAGGTAGTAGACGAAGTCGACCTGGACCGAGGCGCCGGGAGCCAGGCTCTGCCAGGCCGGCAGCTTCAGCGAGACCCGGTTGTAGTCGCCCTTGAGCCCGCCGATGTTGTCGGCGGCGGTGTGATCGCTGCGCACGATCGTCGTGCCGAAGCCCGACTGGTCCTTGGCGTTGGCCGGTGCGGAGGTCGAGTAGTCGAACCGGAACTCCGTGGCGCCGGGCAGGGTCGCCTTCGTGTTGTTGGTGATCCTCAGCTTGGGACTGATCGGGTAGTTGGAGTCACCGAGCGGGAACTGGTCGAAGGACACGTCGATGTCGAGCGCCTCGGTGGGCAGATCGACGGTGGACCGCTTCGCGCCGTAAGGGGTGGCCGACTTGAACTTGTCGTACATCGCCGAAGTGAGCGTCGAGCCCGGCCCGTACTGTCCATTGGCGGCGTCCCAGCCGTAGTCGCCGGCGAGCTCCCAGATCATGGTGCCGCCGATGCCCTTGTCGACCACGTAGTCGGCCTTCGCGGCGACCGACTGCTCGTCCTCGGTGGACAGGAAGACCTTCTTATCGGCGTTCCAGAGCCAGGGCGCGACCAGCGTCGAGTCGTATTTGCGGGCATAGGTGCCGGTCAGCTTGGTGCCGGCGGGGAATCCGTAGTCGGTGACGTAGTCGCCGACGATGCCCTTCTCCAGGTTCTTCGCGTGCCACATCGGGTTGGAACCGGCCGGTGATTCCTTGCCGTTCGTGTCCAGGTCGTGCCAGAGGTTGTCGATCCCGACGGCGCCGTCACCGCACTTGGTCAGGCCCGCGCCGGCCGGGCAGTCGGTGGTGGCGGCCCGGCCCCACAGACCGTCCGTGCCGCCCTGCACGTTCTTGAAGCCGCGGGTGTAGTAGGGCAGGCCGATGTTGATCCGGCCGGACGGCATCGAACCGCGGAAGTAGTGGTACGCCCAGTCGGTGTTGAGGTAGCCGGTCCCGCCGTACTGCGAGGTCGAGTAGACGCTCGCCTGGGCGAGTTCGGCGTCCTTGCCGTCGTCGAAGAGCGCGGCGTTGGGCCCGACGTACTCGTTCCAGGCGCCGTGCAGGTCGTACGACATGATGTTGACGTAGTCCAGGTACTTCTGGACCTGGAAGGTCTCCATTCCGCGCAGCAGGTAGCCGGACGAGGGCGCGGCCACGCTCAGCAGGTAGTGGGTGCCGTCGGCGGCGGACGCCCGGTCGAGCTTCTCGCGCAGGGTCTTCATCAGCGCGGCGTAGCCCTTGACCAGACCGGCCCGGCGCGCGTTGGAAAGCGTCCGGTCCAGCGGGTTGCCGGCGTCCTTCATGGTCGTCGGGTACTCGTAGTCGATGTCGACGCCGTTGAAGCCGTACTTCTTGACGAACGCGACGGCCGAGTCGGCGAAGGTGTTGATACCCGCCTGGTTGACCGAACCGTCGGCGTTGGTCGCCATCGAGTAGAAGCCGCCGGAGTCCACCCGCTTCCCGCTGTCGTCGAAGTAGCCGCCGGTCTCGGCCCAGCCGCCCACCGACACCATGGTCTTCACGTTCGGGTGCTTCTTCTTGAACTTGCTCAGCAGGTTGAAATGGCCCTTATAGGGGAGATCCGGGTCCATCTCGGCGCCCGCGACCCCCGGCCAGGTCATGCCGGTGGAGGCGTTGTCCGGGCCGTCGGCGCCTACGGAGAGCTTGTTGCCGCCGTCGACATGGGCGAACGCGTAATTCAAATGGGTGACTTTGTCCCAGGGGATGTCGGGGACGAGATAAGCGGGCTTGCCGTCCTTGCCGGTCCGCCAGTCGGTGAAGTATCCGATGACCCGCCGCTGGTGGTCGGCGCCCATCTTCTCGCGGCCCTCGGTGTCGTAGACGGAGCAGTAGGGGACGGCGACACCGGGTGTCTCGTAGAGCCCGTCGGGGCGACAGGACTCCTGGTCGGCGGCGGCCGACGGGGTGGCGGCGAGCGAGCCCATCAGCAGACCGGCGACGGCTACGCCGGCTGCGAGCAGGGTGGCTCTCGCACGAGTGGGGGACAGCACGTTCGGTTCCTCCCGGGGAGGTTCGGCAGAACACAACTGGCAAAGGGGTGGGTCGTGTCGGTGCCCCGGATGTGCGCACATCGCGGGGCCGCTCCTCGGAGGTGACGCAGAGATTAAAAGGACTAGACCAGTGCGTCAATAGGTCTGGACCTTTAAGCGTCAACTTCCTTCACCGGGCCGTCGGCCGGAGGCTCCCTGTGAGCCAGTCCACAGACACTCACCCGCATGGCCCACCGCCGGGCGTGGCACACTGATCGTGTACCAGCAGCAGCGCACTCCGGGGTCGGTGCAATTCCGAACCGGCGGTTATAGTCCGCGACCCGTCCGCATCCAGCGGCCGGTTGACCAGGTGAGATTCCTGGACCGACGGTTAAAGTCCGGATGGGAGGCAGTGCGCGGCGGGCCGTTTCGCGGGTACGCCGCCGTCGGCGGATGGTTTTCGGGCAACCGATCCATCCGTGTTTTCCGGCTTTTCCGGCGTTCCCCCGTGGCGTTCCCGCTTCATCTGTCGTCATCGACAGGCCCCGGAGTCCGTGCCCGAAGAGGCAGGAGGACCCGGTGGACACCGCAGCCGACATCACCGCCATGCGCCGTGCGATCACGCTCGCCGCCCGCGGTCTCGGCTCCACCAGCCCCAACCCCGTCGTCGGCTGCGTCATCCTCGACGCCGCGGGCCACCGGGCCGGAGAAGGCTTCCACCAGCGGGCCGGCGGACCGCACGCCGAGATCCACGCCCTGCGCGCCGCGGGCGAGAGGGCCCGGGGCGGCACCGCCTACGTCACTCTCGAACCCTGCAACCACACCGGCCGCACCGGCCCCTGCGCCCAGGCGCTCATCGAGGCCGGCCTCGCCCGCGTCGTCTACGCCGTCGGCGACCCGGACCCGCAGGCCACCGGCGGTGGCGACACCCTGCGCGCGGCCGGGATCAAGGCCGAGCAGGGGCTCCTCGCGGACGAGGCCGAGGCGGGCAACGCGGCCTGGCTCACCTCGGTGCGCCTGGGCCGCCCGTACGTCCTGTGGAAGTACGCGGCGACCCTGGACGGCCGGATCGCGGCCGCCGACGCCACCAGCCGCTGGATCACCTCCGCCGAGTCCCGTGCCGACGTCCACCGGCTGCGCGCCGAGGCCGACGCCGTGGTGGTCGGCTCCGGCACCGCCCGCACCGACGACCCGCAGCTCGGCGTACGCGGCATCGAGGGCGCCGTGCAGCCGCTGCGGGTGGTCGTCGACACCGGCGCCACCGCCGTACGCCCCGGCGCCCGGGTCCTGGACGACACCGCGCCCACCCTGGTCGCCGTCGCCGAGGACGCCGACACCGGACACCTGCCCGAAGCCGCCGTCCTGCGGCTGCCGCGCGCCGCCACCGGCCCCGGCCTGGACATCCCCGCCCTGCTCCGTGCCCTGCACGGGCGCGGCATCCGCTCCGTACTCCTCGAAGGCGGCCCGACCCTGGCCGGGGTCTTCGTCGCCGCGGGAACGGTCGACAAGGTCGTCGGCTATCTCGCCCCCGTACTCCTCGGCGCAGGCCCCGCGGCCCTCGCCGACGCCGGAATCTCCACCATCGCCGAGGCGTTGCGCCTCGACGTGACCGAGACCGTCCGCATCGGCCCCGATCTGCGCATCACCGCCGTCCCCGGCCCTGCCCGGAAGGGAAACTGAGTGTTCACCGGAATTGTCGAAGAACTGGGTGAAGTCACCGCCGTCGAGAAGCTCGCCGACGCCTCCCGCTTCCGCCTGCGCGGCCGAGTGGTCACCGAAGGCGCCAAGCACGGCGACTCCATCGCCGTCAACGGCGTCTGCCTCACCGTCGTCGACCTCGGCGACGGCGAATTCACCGCCGACGTCATGGCCGAGACCCTCGACCGGTCCAGCCTCGGCGCCCTGGACACCGGCTCCCGGGTCAACCTGGAACGCCCCATGGCGGTCGGCGGCCGGCTCGGCGGACACATCGTCCAGGGCCATGTCGACGGCACCGGGCGCATCGTCGAGCGCAGGATCTCCGAGAACTGGGAGATCGTGAAGGTCTCCCTGCCCGCGCACCTGAGCCGCTACGTGGTCGAGAAGGGCTCGATCACCGTCGACGGCGTCAGCCTCACCGTCGTGGACGCCGGAACCGACTACTTCACCATCAGCCTCATCCCCACCACCCTCGCCCTGACCACGCTCGGCATCAAGGAGCCCGGCGACCCGGTCAACCTGGAGGTGGACGTCATCGCGAAGTACGTCGAGCGGCTGCTCGGCAACACCGCGCGGGAACCCGGGGAGCCGGTCCGGTGACCGCCCTGCACTGGCTGAACTCGGAGGCGTTCACCGTCTTCGGGCAGCACATCATCTGGTCCGACATGATCGGCAACACCGTCGGTCTGATCGCCCTGACCCTGGGCTGGCTCCGCTCGATCTGGACCTGGCCCGCCCAACTGCTGTCCGGCGTCGTCCTGGTCGCCGCCAACGCCTCCGTGCACCAGGCGGGCAGCGTCGGCAAGCAGCTCGTCGTCATCGCCGTGGCCGTCTGGGGCTGGCAGCAGTGGACCCGGGGCCGGCAGCAGGCCCAGGACGGCTCCATCGCCGTACGGTTCGCCACCTGGCGCGAGCGCGGCTACCTGCTCGGCGGCGCCGCCCTCGGCACCCTCGCCGTCGGCGGCCTGTTCACCGCGTTCCCCTCGCTCTCCTGGAGCCCCTGGGCGGACGCGTACATATTCGCCGGCACGCTCGTGGCGATGCTCGCCCAGGCCCGCGGCATGGTCGAGTTCTGGTTCGCCTGGCTGCTGGTCGACCTGGTCGGCGTACCGCTGAACTTCCACAGCGGGCTCGCCTTCTCCGGTCTCATCTACGTCGTGTACGGCGCCCTGGTCCTGTGGGGCATGCGCGACTGGTGGCTGCGTTCGCGGACACCCGCTCTGGAAGGAGCCACGGCATGACTGCCCAGCCCACCTGGTTGCACCGGGAACCCCCGGGCGCCGCGGAGGACCTCCGCCTCGACCCCGTCGAGCAGGCGATCCGGGACATCGCCGCCGGACGGCCCGTCGTGGTCGTCGACGACGAGGACCGGGAGAACGAGGGCGACCTCGTCATCGCCGCCGAGAAGGCCACCCCCGAGATCGTCGCGTTCATGATGAGCGAGTGCCGCGGCCTGATCTGCGCACCCATGGAGAACGACGAGCTGGAACGGCTCGAACTCCCGCAGATGGTCGACCACAACACCGAGTCGATGCGCACCGCGTTCACCGTCTCCGTCGACGCGTCCGCCGCCCACGGCGTCACCACCGGCATCTCAGCCGCCGACCGGGCCACCACGCTGCGGCTGCTGGCCGGCGGCGAGGCGGGCCCCGGCGACTTCGTACGGCCCGGCCACATCTTCCCGCTCCGCGCCCGCTCCGGCGGCGTACTGGTCCGCGACGGCCACACCGAAGCCGCCGTCGACCTCGCCCGGCTCGCCGGACTGCGGCCCGCCGGGGCCATCGTGGAGATCGCCGGCGAGGACGGCGTGATGCTGCGGCTGCCCCAGCTCGTCCCGTTCGCCCGCAAGCACGGCCTCACGATCATCTCCATCGAGGACCTGATCGCCTACCGCCGCAGCTCCGAGCCGACCGTCCGCCGCGAGGCCGAGGTACGGCTGCCGACGGCCTTCGGCGCGTTCACCGCGTACGGCTACCGCTCCACCGCCGACGGCGTCGAGCACGTCGCCCTCGTCCACGGCGACCTCGGGGACGGTGACGACGTCCTGGTCCGGGTCCACTCCGAGTGCCTGACCGGCGACATCTTCCAGTCCCAGCGCTGCGACTGCGGCCCCCAGCTGCACGCGTCCATGCGCCGGATCACCGAGGAGGGCCGCGGTGTCGTCGTCTATCTGCGCGGCCACGAGGGCCGGGGCATCGGCCTGCTGTCCAAACTGCGCGCCTACGAACTCCAGGAGCGCGGCATCGACACCCTCGACGCCAACCTGGAGCTCGGCCTGCCCGCCGACGCCCGGGACTACGCGGCCGGCGCCCAGATCCTCAAGGACCTCGGTGTGCACAGCCTCCGGCTGATGACCAACAACCCCGACAAGACGGCCGCGATCCTGCGGCACGGGCTCGCCGTCACCGGTCGCGAGCCGATGCCCGTCCAGGCCGGCGAACACAATCTGCGCTACCTGCGCACCAAGCGCGACCGCATGGGGCACGACCTGCCCTGGCTCGACACCGCCACGGCGTCGACCTGCGGCAACCAGTAACGAATCACGGAAACGAGCGGCAGGAGAGACATGAGCGGCAAGGGCGCACCCGAACTGTCCGTACGCAACTGCGGTGACCTGCGCGTGGCGGTCGTCGCCGCGCAGTGGCACGAGAAGATCATGGACGGTCTCGTCGACGGCGCCCTGCGCGCCCTGCACGAACTCGGCATCGACGAGCCGACCCTGCTCCGGGTGCCCGGCAGCTTCGAACTCCCGGTCGTCGCCAAGGTCCTCGCGGGCCGCGGCTATGACGCGGTCGTCGCCCTCGGTGTGATCATCCGCGGCGGCACCCCGCACTTCGAGTACGTGTCCCACGGCGTCACCAACGGCCTCACCCAGGTCGCCGTCGACACCGGCGTCCCGGTCGGCTTCGGCGTACTCACGTGCGACACGGAGGAGCAGGCGCTCGACCGGGCCGGCCTCGAAGGGTCCAACGAGGACAAGGGGCACGAAGCGGTCACCGCGGCCGTCGCCACCGCTGCCACGCTGCGCACGGTCAGCGAGCCCTGGCGCTGAGCACAGGGCACCGACCCCGTACTCTAAGACCATCATGGCGAACAAAACCTTCGAAGAGCTCTTCGCCGAGCTGCAGCTCAAGGCCGCCAACGGCGACCCCTCCACCTCCCGTACCGCCGAGCTCGTGGACAAGGGCGTCCATGCCATCGGCAAGAAGGTCGTCGAGGAGGCCGCCGAAGTCTGGATGGCCGCCGAGCACGAGAGCAAGGACGCCGCCGCCGAGGAGATCTCCCAGCTGCTGTACCACGTCCAGGTGATGATGGTCGCCCGCGGGATCTCGCTCGACGACGTCTACGCCCACCTCTGAGCACCACCCCCGCACCACGTACGTCCGCACATCCGCACCGGCACTCCCTCCTCGCAAAGGAACCTGACCTCATGCTGCGCATCGCCGTCCCCAACAAGGGTTCACTCTCCGGGCCTGCGATGGCGATGCTCCATGAGGCCGGCTACCAGCAGCGCAAGGAGTCCAAGGAACTCGTCCTCGTCGACCCCGAGAACGAGGTCGAGTTCTTCTACCTGCGGCCGCGCGACATCGCGATCTACGTCAGCTCCGGCCGGCTCGACATCGGCATCACCGGCCGCGACCTGCTGCTGGACTCCGGCGCGGACTCCGAGGAGATCCTCCAGCTCGGCTTCGCCCGCTCCACCTTCCGCTACGCCACCAAGCCCGGCACCGCCCAGGGCCCGCAGGACTTCGACGGCATGACGATCGCCACCTCCTACGAGGGCATCGTCGCCAAGCACCTCGCCGACGTCGGCGTCAACGCCTCCGTCGTCCACCTCGACGGCGCCGTCGAGACCGCCATCGAACTCGGTGTCGCCCAGGTCATCGCCGATGTCGTGGAGACCGGCACCAGCCTGCGCAACGCCGGACTCGAAGTCATCGGCGAGCCGATCATGCAGTCCGAGGCCGTCGTCATCCGGCGCACCGGCGCACCCGACGACGACCCCAAGGTGCAGCAGTTCCTCCGCCGCCTCCAGGGCGTCCTGGTCGCCCGCTCCTACGTGATGATGGACTACGACTGCCGCGTCGAGCACCTGGAGCGCGCGGTCGCCCTCACCCCGGGCCTGGAGTCGCCGACCATCTCGCCGCTGCACCACGAGGGCTGGGTCGCCGTCCGTTCCATGGTCGCCGCCCGGGAGGCCCAGCGGATCATGGACGATCTGTACGACCTCGGCGCCCGCGCCATCCTCACCACCGCCATCCACGCCTGCCGCCTCTGACGGCCGGCCGCCCGGAAGACAGAAGAACACCATGTCCGCCCCCGCACCCCGGCCCGAACTCCCCACCCTCCCGGTCACCTTCCGGCCGACCCGGACCCGGGTGGTCCTGCTGAGCGTGGGGGCGGTGATGTTCCTCGTCATCACCGCCGTCGCGCTGACCCTGGAGCAGCTGAGCCCGGGGGAGCGGGCCAGTTTCGTCTTCACGGCGCTGCTGTTCTTCGGGGTGCTCGCGCTGCTCAGCCGCCCGAAGGTCGTCGCGAACGAGGACGGGGTGACCGTGGTCAATCTCACCCGGACGCGCCGGCTGTCCTGGGCGGAGATCCTCCGGGTCAACCTGCGCGTCGGCGACCCCTGGGTCTTTCTCGACCTCAGCGACGGGACCAGCATGCCCGCCCTCGGCATCCAGCCGGGAATCGCCAAGCAGCAGGCCATCCGCGACGCCCGGACGCTGCGCGCCCTCGCCGAGAGGCACGGCACCGGAACGGACATCGGCTGAGCCCCCTGCCCCGTGCGGCCTCTTCTTGATTACTCTGGAGGGCGGCGGTGCCCCTGCGCACCCCGCCCCGCACCCAGAGGTCCACGAGACCGGCGGGGCTTTCCTGCGACCCAAGGAGTGACTCCTTCCAGCAATGGACGGATCGTCCGGTAGTACCTGCGCCGCCCCTTCCCCGGAGGCGGCGGCATGACCACCCCCCTGCTGCTTCTCAGCGCGGCATTCCTTCTCATCCTCGCCAACGGATTCTTCGTGGCAGCCGAATTCGGGCTCGTCACGGTCGAGCGGCCGGACGCCGAGCGCGCCGCCGCCGAGGGCGACCGGCGGGCCCGTACCGTCGTCGAAGCCCTGCGAGAACTCTCCTTCCAGCTCTCCGGCACCCAGCTGGGCATCACCATCACCTCACTGGTCGTCGGCATGCTCGCCGAACCGGCGCTCGCCCAGCTGCTGGACGGCCCGCTCACCGCGACCGGGCTGCCCGACGGTGCCGTCCCCGGCATCAGCGTGGTGATCGGGATGATGGTGGCCTCCGCCGTCCAGATGGTGATCGGTGAACTCGTACCGAAGAACTGGGCGGTCTCCCGGCCGCTCCAGGTCGCCCGGTTCGTCGCCGGCCCCCAGCACCGTTTCTCCGCCGTGTTCCGGCCGGTGATCAGCCTGCTGAACACCGTGGCCAACCGGCTGGTGCGGCTGCTGGGCGTCGAGCCCACCGACGAACTGGCCTCCGCCCGTACCCCTGGGGAGCTGGTCTCCCTGGCCCGGCACTCGGCCGAGGCCGGCACCCTCGAACAGGACACCGCGGACCTCTTCGTACGGACCCTGTCGCTCGCCGGACTCACCGCCCAGCACGTCATGACCCCACGGGTGAAGGTGAGCGCCCTGCAGTCCTCGGCGACCGCACAGGACGTCCTCAACCTCACCCGTGCCACCGGCCTCTCCCGCTTCCCCGTCTACCGGGAACGCATCGACGAGGTCGTCGGCATGATCCACCTCAAGGACGCACTCGCCGTGCCCGCCCAGGACCGGCTGCGCACCCCGGCCGGACGGATCGCCGTACCGCCGCTGCTGGTCCCCGAGTCCCTGCCCGTCGAACAACTGCTCCAGCGGCTGCGCAACGAGCAGCCGATCGCCGTGGTGGTCGACGAGTACGGCGGCACCGCCGGAGTCGTCACCCTGGAGGACATCATCGAGGAGCTCGTCGGTGAGGTCAGGGACGAGCACGACGCCGAGGGCGCCGACCGGCCCGAGCTGGCCCCCGCCGCCCCGGAGGACGGCCGCCCGGCCTGGGACGCCGAGGGCAGCTGCCGGGTCCTCACCCTGCGCCGGATAGGACTCGACGTCCCCGACGGACCGTACGAGACCGTGGCCGGACTCGTCGCCGATCTGCTGGGACGGATCCCCGCCCCCGGCGACCGGGCCGAGCTGCCCGGCTGGCGGATCTCCGTCCGCCAGGTCGGCCACTACCGGGCCGAGAAGGTCCGCTTCGTCCGCACGGCCGAGGCCCCGGCGGCCCAGGACCTCCTGGAGGCCGTGCGATGAGCCTGGTCCAACTGCTCTTCGCCGCACTCCTCGTGCTGGCGAACGGCTTCTTCGTCGGCGCCGAGTTCGCCCTCGTCTCCGTACGGCGCAGCCAGGTCGAGCCCCTCGCGGCGGCCGGTTCGGGCCGGGCCCGCCAGGTGCTGTACGGGCTGGAGAACCTGCCGCAAATGATGGCAGCCGCCCAGTTCGGCATCACCGTCTGCTCACTGACCCTCGGCGCCGTCGCCGAACCGACCGTCGCCCAGCTGCTGGAGCCGGTCTTCCAGGCGGTCCACCTGCCCGAGGGCCTCATCCACCCGCTCGGCTACGTCCTGGCACTCGTCTTCGTGGTCTTCCTCCACCTCGTCATCGGCGAGATGGTCCCGAAGAACCTCGCGATGGCGGCGCCGGAGAAGACCGCGCTCTGGCTCAGCCCCGGCCTCGTCGGCTTCGCCCGCGTCTGCCGCCCGGTCACCGTCGCGCTGGGCGCCTGCGCCCGGCTGGTGCTCAGGATCTTCGGCGTCGAACCGAAGGACGAGGTCGAGGCCGTCTTCACCAGCGAGCAGCTCAACCGGCTCGTCGAGGACTCCGGCCAGGCCGGACTGCTGGAGCCGGAGGCGCAGGAGCGGCTGGAGGACGCGCTGGAGCTGGGCAGCAGGCCCGTCACCGATGTGCTGCTCAGCCGGGCGTCCCTGGTGACCGTGGACCCGTCCGTCACTCCGCACCGGATCGAGGAGCTGACCGTACGCACCGGCTACTCGCGCTTCCCCGTATGCGCGGAGGGCGGCGGTCCGTTCATGGGCTACCTGCACGTCAAGGACGTGCTGGACCTGGAGGACGGCGAACGGGCCGTCCCCCAGCACGTATGGCGCCCGATGGCGACCGTACGGGCCGAACTGCCCCTGGACGACGCCCTGACCGTGATGCGCAGGGCGGCCACGCACCTGGCACAGGTCGCCGACGCGTCCGGCCGGATCCTCGGCCTGGTCGCCATGGAGGACGTCCTGGAGATGCTCGTCGGCGAGGTGCGCGACCCGGCCCACCGGATCGCGGTGCCGCGCCGGGCGGCGGAACCCGCGGGCACCACGACCGGCTACGGCGAACTCACCGCAGCGGTCCGCTAGGGTCTTTCGTTCGGATCAGGCCGGATCAGGGAGCGGGGTCCGGTGTCGTGCATCGCAAGGCGGAGCCGAGAGCTTGGGGAAGGAGCGCCGGCGACCGACGACAACGCGGCGAGGTGCGGCACCGGGCACGCGAGCCCGGCAGGATCCAAACGAGAGGCCCTGGACGCAATCGCTGCCGGAGGGGCCGTCGCCCGGTCCCTCCGGCAGACCGGGCCTCACAGGGCCGGCGGCTCCTGCTGCCCCCGGTCCACCGGCCCCCGGCCGGACAGTACCTCGCCGTACGCCTGCATCAGGTCCGGCAGCCGCAGCGTGGCCAGATCGTCCCGGCTCGGCACGGCCGCGTAGCCGGAGAGCCGAAGATCGCGGTAGGCGCAGCTCTTCTCGTACAGGGTGCGCAGGAACCGGCCGTTGCCCAGCTCGTCGATCCAGCCCTGCTCGACCACATGGCCGCTGATGGAACGCAGCTCGTCCAGGGACTCCTCGTCCCACGCGTCGCCGTTCTCCGCCGCCAGCACCTCACCGATCGAGGTGAGCTCCAGTGGCCGGTAGCTCGGGAAGTCCACCCGGGTGGTGAAGCGGGAGGAGAGCCCCGGATTGGTGGCCAGCAGCCGGTCCATGCCCTCCGGATAGCCCGCGAGAATGACGACCAGGTGGTCCCGGTTGTCCTCGGCACGCTTGAGGAGGACCTGAAGGGCCTCGTCGCCGTACGCGTCGCCCTTGCTGTAGCCGCTGTTGGCGAGGCTGTACGCCTCGTCGACGAAGAGCACCCCGCCGAGCGCCGAGTCGATCAGCTCATTGGCCTTGACCGCGGTCTGGCCGAGGAACTCGCCCACCAGATCGGCCCGTTGGGCCTCGACCAGATGGTCGCCGCCGAGCAGCCCCAGCGCGTAGAAGACCCGGCCCAGAATCCGGGCCACCGTGGTCTTGCCGGTGCCGGACGGGCCCGAGAAGACGAAATGGCGCTTCGGCGGCTGCACGGGAAGCCCCTGGCCGGCCCGCAGCCGCGCCATGTTCAGCTGCGCGGACAACGCCTTGACCTGGCGCTTCACCGGCTCCAGCCCCACCATCCGCTCCAGCTCGGCCAGCGCCTCGGCGAGCAGCACCGGATCGCTGGGCCCGGCCGGGAACGGGGACGCCGGCTGACCGGGCGCCGCCGCCCTGCGCCGCGTCCCGCCGGACGGCGGCGGCATCCCGACGTCCACGAAACCGGGCACCTCACCGCCGGGCCGCAGCTCCCGCCCGTCCACCGGATCGGCGCCGAGCAGCGGATCCGCGTCCGGCTGCGCCTCCGAAACGGTGCCGTCGGTGCCGAGCCCGGCCAGCGACACGGCGGCCAGGCCGGCCGCCTCGTCGGAGCCCTCCAGGCCGTCGTAGTCCGCGATCGCCGCGAGCCGCGCCGAGGTGTCCATGAACGCGGGGTCGATCCGGTGCACCGCCCGGTAGAGCGGCAGGGCGGCGGCGCTGCGACCGGTGCCCTCGTGCGCACGGGCCAGCCAGTAGCGCAGCTCCTTGCGCTGCGGCTGCTCGCTGCGGCAGCGCATCAGCGCGGTCGAGAGCAGCGGCTCGGCCTGCCCGTACATCTCCAGACGCACCCGGGCCATGCCACCGAACAGCCCCGCCTCGATGCCCAGCAGCGGATCGTCCACCAGCTGCTCGGTGTTGCGTACGAGCTGCTCCCAGTCCTTGACCAGGTACGAGCGGCAGGCGTGCAGAAAGCGCACCTGCGGGTCGGTGTCCACCGGCGGCAGGCCCGCGAGCGCCCGGTCCAGCTCGGGAACGTGGCGGCCGTCCAGCCAGTGCGAGGCGTGCGCCAGCAGCAGGTCCCGTGCGCTCTCCAATACCGGCTGAACCCACCAGCCCAGCCAGTACCAGGAGTTGAGCGTGCGCCGGTGCCGGGTGCGCTGCTCGCCGAAGCGCTCGCGATGGCGGTACATGTGCAGCAGCGCCGCGGTCGTGTCGACCCTCAGCGCGTGGAGGCCGAGCCAGCCGTCCGCCATGCCGGGATCGAGCCGGACCGCTGCCCTGAACTCCTCCTCGGCCTGTGGGTAGGCGCCCATGGTGTAGGCGTCCACGCCGCGCAGCCAGGCGAGGTCGGCCGGGGCCTGTGCGCCCTGCGTGCCGATGTCCATCTGGTCCCCCACAAACCGTGCCCCCAGGATGTCCCGCCGCACGATTCTGCCCACCCGGGCGCGCCGAATCACTTTGCCACGGACGGGAATTGACCGCACCGAGAGGCATCGTACCTGCGCAGGGAGTGTGCGACTAAGAGCGCCGCAGGCCGAAGGGAGACCGTGACCCAGGGTGAGCGGAATCCGTCGGACGGGTGTGGGGGAGGGGGCGCGAGGGCAGAACGAAGCCCCCGATCACGGGGGAACAATCGGGGGCTTCGCGTCTTTGGGGGCTCCGAAAAGCCGCACATTGAGAACGTAAGACCTGTACCGCCCCCGGGTCAAGCGGAGTTGAGGTACTTGCGGGGCGATTTCTCACCATTCAGTACGACGGCGCCACGTGCTCACGGTCCGTGACGGAATGGTTCGTTCCTGCTGCTGTTCCAGGTCCCTCCAGCAACTCGTATCCCACCGGCAACTGCCGCACCAGAGTGTCCGCGTGCGAACGGGAAGGGTCGGCCGAGAAGTGCTCCGCCTCGGCCGCCGTCCACCCGTCCCAGAACTCCGAGAGCGCGGGCCCGTCCCTGCGGCGGCCGCGCTCCCAGGACCGTGCGGCCGGCAGGTCCATCCACAGCAGCCGGGCCAGGTGCGGCCGCAGCGCCCGGCGGCCGGCCCCGACGCCCTCGATCAGGACCACCGGCGCGGGCTCCAGGTCGCGCGGTGCCCCGAAGCCCCGCGCGGTCCAGTCGTACGGCGCGTACCGCGCGCACTCGCCGCGCTCCAGTGGTGCGAGCACCTGCTCCCGCAGCCGGTCCACCCAGGTGAAGAAGGAGTCGTGCGTGGCCACGTCGTCCAGGTGCAGGACGGGGGCGTCACCGAGCGCGGCGGCCAGGCGGGCGGCGAAGGTGCTCTTCCCCGAGCCCGCGTGGCCGTCGACGGCGATCAGCCGGACCGGTCCGCAGGACGGCGCCAGGGTGCGCAGCCGCCGGGCGAGGAGCGAGAGGTCGTTCATGGCCACCAGCCTACGAGCCGGTCCCGGGCGGACGCCGTCCGCGTCCGCGGCAGCCGCAGGTCACGCCAGTGGACCAGACCAATATTGGTTCATCGGTACGAGCCGAATCGCTGGCCGGACCCGGCCACGACCCGCGATAGTTGGCGCACTGTCGTGCACATCGCAGCCCCATTCCGCTTACGACCGGGGGTCTCGCCCATGAACAGACCGACCTCACGCAGGACCGTGCTGACCGCCGCGATCGCGGCAGCGGCCGCCGCCGGAGCGGTGTCGTCCGCCGGTTCCGCCGTCGCCGCCGTTTCCTCCGCCGCCCCGCCCCACGCCCCTTCGGCCGAGGCTCCCGCCGTGGACAACCGCTTCTGGCACACCTACACCGACTGGCGTGGCGGCTCCGGCGCCGGGACGCGGGTCGTCGCGGGCCGCCGCCCCGGGCTGGTGATCGGCCATGCCGCGGGACGCACCGACTACACCGACCCGCACACCGGTACGACCGCCACCTGGGAGTACGCGACCTGGACCTCCCCGGTCCACCGCTCCTCGGTCCCGGCGACCGAGGTGATCGCCTCCTGGAACGCGCGGACCCCGGCGGGCACCTGGATCCAGATCGAGCTCCAGGGGCGCTACTCGGACGGCGCCCCGACGCCCTGGTACGTGATGGGCCGCTGGGCCGCGGGCGACGGCGACATCCGCCGTACATCGGTCGACGACCAGAGCGACGGCAAGAGCTCGATCTGGACCGACACCTTCTCGGTGGACGACGCGGCGAGCGGACTGCGACTGGTCTCCTACCGGCTGCGGCTCACCCTGTACCGCACCCCGGGCAGCCGGCTGACGCCCACCGTCCGGCGGATCGGCGCAATGGCCTCCGATGTGCCGGACCGCTTCACCGTCCCGGCCGGCACCCCCGGCCTGGTCCGCGAGCTGCGGGTGCCTCGCTACTCGCAGAACGTCCACGCGGGCCAGTACCCCGAGTACGACAATGGCGGCGAGGCCTGGTGCAGCCCCACCTCCTCGCAGATGATCATCGAGTACTGGGGCCGTCGGCCGACCGCCGAGGACCTCGCCTGGGTCAAGCCCGGCCTGGCCGACCCGCAGGTCTGTCACGCCGCCCGGTTCACCTACGACTACCAGTACGAGGGCTGCGGCAACTGGCCGTTCAACGCCGCGTACGCCGCGACGTACGACGAGATGAGCTCGGCGGTGACCCGGCTGGGCTCGCTCAGGGACCTGGAGACGCTGATCCGCGCGGGCATCCCGGCCATAACGTCGCAGTCCTTCCTCAAGGAGGAGCTGACCGGCGCCGGGTACGGGACCTCGGGCCATCTGATGACCGTGATCGGCTTCACCGAGGACGGCGACGTCATCGCGAACGACCCGGCCTCGCCGGACAACGAGGCGGTGCGCCGGATCTACAAGCGCCGGGAGT
>NZ_ML123046.1:504392-537625 GCF_003846175.1 Streptomyces sp. ADI95-17
GAGCCAGCGCCGGGTCCTGAGGTCGTTCGGCCTGCTGTGAGCAGGTGCGGCGCCACGGCCGCCTCGACCACCTGACGGCAGCTCGTCAAGGTCACGGTGGCCCACTTGTGTCGCACATTGTGTGGATTGAGCCTTTCCCGGCCTGACGCTGATGGCCGCGTGTCGGACAGTTCCGAGGAACGACGAAGCTCCTGGTGGACGGGTTCTCGACCAAGATCGCCCGCAACCACCAGGAGTTACGTGCGTTTGTCCGCCCGTCGTCGGTCGACCTGTCCAGTCGCACCCCGCGGTGCCTGACCGAACGGCTCGCTGTGCGGCGTGGGGAGATCGGGACCCCGTGGCGGCGTCTTACCGCAGGTCGTCAGGCTCTCCTCGCCCTGGCCCGTCTGCGGTGCGGTGACACCCTCTTTCATGGCCGCGGTTCTCCTTCTCCCGTAGTGCGCCCCGATTCCGCAGGTGCTCTGGGCAGGGGCACTTCGTACCACTCGTCGAACCCTCCGTCCCATGGCTCAAACCTCTGATAGATCCCACTAAAACGAATATAATCCGGTTAAAGAGTGCTAGGTGATCTCCTTCAGGGAGGAATAGCCCGATGACTGAGAACACCGGCGGAATGCGCGACAGTGCGCCCGGCTCTCGCGGTCGGACGACCATTGCCGACGTGGTGGTAGAGAAGATCGCCGGAATGGCGGCTCGCGATGTGCTCGGCGTCCATGCCCTGGGTAGCGGATTTGCACGCTCGATGGGAACCATGCGGGAGCGGATGCCCGGCGCAGGCAGCGGCAAGTCCGTCACGCGCGGGGTCAGTGTCGAGGTGGGAGAGCTGCAGGCGGCCATCGATCTGGAGATCGTCGTCGACTACGGCGTCTCAATCACGGACGTGGCCGGTGACGTGCGCGAGAACGTGATCTCCGCAGTGGAGCGGATGGCGGGCCTGGAAGTCGTGGAAGTCAACATCGCGGTCAGCGATGTGAAGCTGCCCGACGAGGAGGACGAAGAGGAACAGCGGCAGCGGGTCCAGTAGCCAAGGGGGAGAAGCCCGCTTGAGCGAAGGAGCGCGTGATGAGCAAGGCTGAGGTCGGCTTGATTGCCGGAATGGCACTGGGTTTCGCCGGGTACTTCGGTGGCTTCTGGGCCTTCCTGCTGGTGCTGGTACTGGGCGCCGTCGGGCTTGTCGCCGGGCGCTTGATGGAAGGTGATCTTGAGCCGGGTGACTTCATCCGCCGCCGCCGTGACGACCACCAGCGGGTACGTGATAGCCGGCGACAGGCTCAGGGGGACTGGCGGTAGTGACCAGTGACGTCGATCGTCGGCCGGGCGTTCCTCGCAGAGAGCGGGGTGCGACCACCGTCTCCGACCATGCCGTCGCGAAGATCGCTTCCCACGTGGCCCGCGAGGCGTTGAGCCGGTTCACCGATGCGGCCCGCCGTGTACCGCCCGGCCACCGGACACCGCGCGTGACGACGTCTGTGCGGCGGGCACCGGAGCGGAAGGAGCACGCCGCAGGACGAGTCGGCGACACCGCCCATGGCCGTCCGGACATGCTCGGCGAGGTACGGATGCGTATCGCCGTGGAGCTGGGCTATCCGTCCGACATCGGGGCTCAGTGCGCTGCCGTGCGCCGCGAGGTCATCGAGCAGCTCAGGACATGGGCCGGCATTGACGTCTCCGAACTCACGGTGTCGGTCGAGAAGCTGCACTCGGTGCACTCGCGGAACAGAGACCGGGAGAGAGTGAGATGAGCGCGAACAGCAGGCGACAGCCGACCGGCGATGGCGACATTCCCTCCAGTACGGGACAGGCAACGTCATCCGCAGGTACCCCCGCTGGGGGCGCGACAGCAGCGGTCCGCGAATCGGGCCGGCCGGCGCGCCGCTTCTGGTCAGCGCGACGGATTCCCGCAGCCGTTGTGGCGCTGCTGTCCGTCGCAGGCATGGGGCTTCTCCTGTACGACGTGGTCTCGGTGCGGGCAGACCGGCCCGGGATGAGCTGGCGACGGCGGCTCGCCGAGGAACTGGCCACACGACCGCTGCATGACATCTGGATGATCGTCGGGGCCGCGGTGGCGATGGCTCTTGGCCTGTTGCTCTTCCTGCTGGCGGTGACGCCGGGACTGCGCAGAGTGCTACCCATGCGGCAGCCCACCGGAGTTGCCAGAACAGTGGAGGTCCACGCCGGGCTCGACCGCCACGCAGCCGCGCTGAATCTGCGCGACCGGGCCGTACGGGTGTCCGGTGTGCAATCGGCACGGGTCGATGTAGGCCGCCGGAAAGTCAGAGCCCGGGCACAGGCACATTTCCGCGATCTCAACGAGGTCCACGCGGATCTGGACGCCGTGCTGAGCGAAGCCGTGACGAACTTGGGCCTCGCCCGGAAGCCCACGCTGCACGTGCACGTCCGGCGCCCGAAGAAGGGGTGAGGTGTCCCATGCTCAAGGCAGTGAACCGGGTGTTGCTGGGGCTGCTCGGCCTTGGACTGTTCGCCCTGGGCGGCGGCGTGCTGCTCGGTGGGCTGGATCTGCAGCGCCACTGGGGGTTCGACATGCCGGGCTGGTGGCCCTTCCGAGGCCCGGAGGATGTCGTGTTGGGCACCTGGGGACGCACCCGGTGGCGGGAGGAGGGCTGGTGGTGGCCGGTTGTCATCGCGGTGCTCGTCGTGCTTCTCGCGCTGCTGCTTTGGTGGTTTCTGGCGCAGTTGCACAGACACCGGCCGGGCCAGGTCCTCATCGAGAGCGAAGGTGATGTGGCGGCCCGACTCAATGCCCGTGCGCTGGAGGACGCAATCGAGGAGGAGGCGAAGGTGCTGGATGGGATCTCGCACGTTCATGTGCGGCTGACGGGCCGGCCTGCTGCTCCGGCCGCACGAGTACGGCTGTTGCTCGAACCTCACGCAGAACCGGTGCGGACTCTGGAGCGACTGAGCGGGGAAACGCTCCCAGACGCACGGGACTCGGCAGGCCTGGACCGCCTGCCGTCGGAGGTCCGGCTCCGGGAGGTCCGCCACCGCTCCCACCGTGTCGTCTAAGGGCTGTCCATGGGGGATCGGTGCGGCACGGGTGTGGTGATCTTGAACGAGTGAGGCCTTCTGGTTCGGTGTGGACTGCGATACCTCCTCCACCGGCAGGAGGCTCTCCCGCAGGGTCTGCATCGCCACATATACGTGTGAGGCGCATACTGAAAAGACCTGGGAGAAACGGAGGACGCCATGATCATCCTCGGCGTCATTCTGCTGGTCATCGGTTTGGTGGCCGGCATATCGATCCTGTGGACGATAGGCATCGTGCTCGTCGCGATCGGCATTGTTCTTTGGATCCTGGGCGCTGTCGGGCATGCGGTGGGCGGTCGACGGCATTATTGGTAGTGCTGCTTAATCCCGGTGTGCTCGGGTGCCGCGTGCTGTTCGGCATCCTGGATGGAAGCACACATGGCTGTACGTCATAAGCTCATCGCCCGGGGGCCGTCCGTGCTCTGGGCGGTTCTGGAGGACGAGAGCCGTTACGCGGACTGGGTGGTGGGGACCTTGGACTCCGCCCCGGGCAACGGGCGTTGGCCGGAATTCGGATCGTCGATCAAGTACACGGTGTTGTGGGGCTGAAGGAGTTCCACGGACATACGACGGTTCGTCGCCTCGATGCGCCGAACGCGTTGGAACTCGAAGCGCACGGAGGGTCGTTGGGTGCGGCACGGATCGCCTTCGACATCCGGCCGTGGGGCGACAAGACCTTGGTCATTCGCGACGAGCATCCGCTGTAGACGCTTTTGCGTAGATCCGGCACCGCAGCATGCTGCGGCGACTTGTGGAAGTCGTCGAAGGAATACCCCAGGACACGGGGCGAGCGAAAGGCTGAGGGGGTCAGCCTCAACAGCGCATCAGCTGACCGGGTCCCGTAGATGGCAATACGCTCGGCTGGGGTTTCCCAGTCGAGCGTCTTTCGTGGTCGGCTGTTGAGTCCGGCAGCCACCGCTTCCGGCCGCTCAGGTGTCTGCGACGAGAAGCCAATGTCCTTGGGAAAGTTCTGTCGCAGAAGGCCGTTGGTGTTCCCCTTCGAGCCGCGCTGCCAGGGGCTCGCCGTGTAGCAGCAGTAGACCGAATGTCTGTGGCCTTGGTGCACGGCTGGTGAGCAGCCATCTCCACGCCCTGGCCCCAGGCCGGGGAACGCCACAGGTGCGGCGGAAGGAATTGATCGGTCACGGCGAAAGCGATACGGGGGCAAGAGCACTGTGGACACACGGCAGATGACGGATGGGCTCGTGCCGTCGTCCGCTATACCGCCAAAACATCGCCCCACAGCGGCCGCCCACCCCGGCTGATGTGCCCGCCGGCTCCGCTCAAGGTGCGAGGCGCCCGATACCGATCAGACTTGAATGCATGGCAGAAGAACGACAGCCCCGCGGCGAAAACCACGACTTGCGAGGCGCGACGGAGCGATTTGGAACAGCGCACCGTGAACACGTCGAGCTGCGTCCTGAGAGTCTGCTGCCCTGTTGCGAATTCGTCGCCGCTGCAGGAACTCACGTTCAGGCCGCCGGAGTCCGACCATGGGACTGATCACGGGACTGCTCACGCTCCCCATCGCGCCGGTCCGCGGTCTGATCGGGGTGGCGGAAGCTCCGCGACACTGCCGAGTGCGAACTGCACGGCTCAGGAGTGCTCCGCGCCCAGCTGGCTTTATTGAAACGGGAACTTGAAGACGGATATTTCGACACGGAGGGAGTTCGAACCGGGAAGAGGAAAGGTTGCTCGACCGGCCAGGTCGGCCCCGCACCGAACGATCGAAGGTGACGCACTCATGGATGACACGGCCAAGGTGACCCTCGCGGCTGCAGTAGTGGGCGGCTATGTGCTGGGCCGGACGAAAAAGGGCCGGCTGGCCCTGACCATTGCAACGTACCTGGCAGGGAGACGATTCGGCCTTGAACCCCGACAGCTTGCAGCCGAAGGGATGCGCAGACTAGGAGAGATCCCCCAGTTCGCCGAGCTGCAGGAGCAGCTGAAAGGGGAAGTCTTCGACGCAGGCCGTAAGGCAGTGGCCGCCGCTGCCGACCGGGGCATGAGTTCGCTTGCCGACGCCATCGGCGACCGTACGGCCCGGCTCGGCGAGAAGCAGGATGAGGGGGAGGAAGAGGGGGACGAGGAGGAGCACGAGCTGGAAGAGGGGGGCGCAGAGTACGAGGAAGAGGAGGAACCGGAAGAGGAAGAGCCGGAGGCCGAGTACGAAGAGGGCGAGGCTGAGGAAGAGGAGGAGCAGCCGGAAGAGGAATACGAGGAGGAAGAGGAAGAGCCGGAAGCGAGGCAGCCGAAGCAGCGCCGTAGTTCTCGTCAATCAGCCCAGCCCAGAGGAGGCGCGGCGCGGAAGAAGGCTGCTCCTGCCAGTGGAGAGAAGCCTCGGACGGCCAAGAAGTCTGCCGCCCGGAAGGCGGCCCCGGCGAAGAAGGCGGCTGCGAAGAAATCTGCGTCGGCCAGGAAGCCTGCCGCCCGGAAGGCGGCCCCGGCGAAGAAGACGGCTGCGAAGAAGACCGCTCCGGCCAAGAAGTCCGCCGCCCGGAAGACGACGTCGTCGAAGCGAGCAGCGTCCAAGCGCGCCGATCGTCGGAGGTAGCCAGTCATGACCAGGACGGAAACAGACCAGCCCACGGCACAAATGTCGGGTGCGGACCGGCTTCGCGAAGAGGCGTCCAACTTCCTCAGTGCACAGGTGGAGAGGCTCGCCGAGAAGGCGGGCGACAAACTGACCGATGTCACTGGGCAGCTCACCGATGTGGCCGAGACCGGATCGCTTCCCGCGATCGGCTCCCGTATTCTCCAGGGCGATTCCCCGCTGAAGGCATTCGTCGGAGAGAAAGCCAAGGGCGTCAAGGACAATGTCGTGGGGAAGGTCAAAGAAGCGTTCGGTGGAGGAAAGGGGAAACGCAAGTCGAGCGGCGGCAAGGTCATGAACATCATCGAGGTTCTCGATGTGGGAGTTCCCCTGCGTGTCGCGTACGACCACTGGACGCAGTACGACCAGTTCAGCAGCTTCGCGAAGGGTGTTCGCGATGTCTCGAAGAGCGATGAGATGTCCAGTGACTGGAAGGTCAAGGTCGGCCCATCCTCGCGCGGCTTCAAAGCGACTGTCCAGGAACAGATTCCCGACGACCGCATCGTTTGGACATCCGAGGGGGCCAAGGGAACTACCCGTGGTGCGGTCAGTTTTCATGAGCTGGCACCCAGCCTGACTCGAATCGTCCTGGTCGTGGAGTACTACCCGTCCGGGTTCTTCGAGAAGACGGGCAACCTGTGGCGCGCCCAAGGGCGCCGAATGCGACTCGACTTCAAGCACTTTCAGCGATACGTCACCCTTGCCCAGGAAGAGCCCGAGGGCTGGCGCGGTGAAATCAGGGACGGCGAAGTCGTCGTGTCCCACGAAGACGCCATGGAAGAAGAGGCCGCCGAGCAGGAGGACTCACAAGACGAGGAGTCCGAGGACGAGGACTACGAGGAGGAGCCCGAGGACTACGAGCCCGAAGGCGAAGACTACGAGGACGAGGACGAGCCCGACGAGGAAGACTACGAAGACGAGGACGAGGACGAAGAGGAAGGCGAATACGAGGACGAGGACGAGGACGAGGACGAAGAGGACGAGGACGAAGAGGAAGAGGAAGAGGAAGAGGACGTAACCCCCTCCCGGGGGCAGGGACGACAGCGGTGACGCCGTGACTTGCGTCGCCTTCAGGTAGGGGGCCTACCCGTCTCGGGACCGCAGACCACCAATTTTGTCGGGCCGCAGCCTGGCGTTGTGGAAGCTGGAAATCCCGGAATCAGTCGGGCTGGAGGAATCAGTCGGGCTGGAGCACACACAGCGCCGAAATGACCGCAGGCGGCGCCTCGCCAAGGTCGGCCTCCACATAGGTGCGGACCGCCTGAACGTGCTCATCCACGTCGTCGCCACAGACGACGTGGATGGCGAGACTCTGCCGGGCTACCAGTAGTGCCTTTGACCAGCGACCGCGTGCCCCAGAGAACCCAAGATCCACAAGATAACCCCGATAACCGCGAGAACTATCCCGATTGCTCACAGTATGGAGATGCCGGTCACGAACCCGGCGACAAGCAAGATGATTCCGGGAATGATCACGGAGTTCTCCGATCTTGCACCTGCCTCTCTTTTTTTACTTTGGTCCCTGCGCGCCGCAAGGGCAACTACTCACGGAATGGGCACATGCGCCTGGGGTCGTCGGGGAACGGGTCAGCAAGAGTGAACCCCGGCGTTCCACCACTTGCGAAACGCGATGGCGCCATGCAGTCAGTGGAGAGGCCAGGGCGCGGTTAGGAGGATGCGTCCGGCGCTGAAGCAATGCGAGCTCCGAGATGCGGTTGGCCCAGGCCGTATATCATGGAACGGCGTCTTGTGAAGGTGACGCGGGCATCATGTCGTCTCCGATTCCGGAGCGGGAAACATGACCGTAGGCGAAGAGGACGAGACAGGGCGCGTCCGGCGTCCGTCCAGCAAGAAGCCCGTCAAGAAGACTGCCGGGAAAACCAGCACCGGACGGGCCGGCAGCGGCACGAACGAAACGAAGCGTGCGGCACGTCGGGTTTCGGCCCCGCGAGCCATGCGTTATGCGGCTGAGCAGCTCCAGGAGCTTTTGGGGCGAGCACCCGAGTCCGTCTCGGCGTTGAAGCCGACGGAGGACGGCTGGCAGGCGGACGTGGAAGTTCTGGAGCTGGAGCGTATCCCCGGCACAACCAGCGTGATGGCGAGTTACCGGGTGACGCTGGACGAGGAAGGCGAATTGCTGGCGTACGAGCGCACCCGCCGCTACACCCGAGCCCAGATCGACCCACGTGGCTAGGGCCGGAATACCACCGCTGCACCGCTCGACGGACGAACGGAAGCGGCCTCGTCCGGAGCCACGTGTGAGCTGTTGAAAGGAGGCACCATGACTATGGTGCCGCAGGGCGGAGGAACCATTTCCAGGGCCGGCGGAGGAGGGTCGGGGAACCTTTACGACATCCTCGAACTGATTCTGGACCGCGGCCTGGTAATCGATGTCTTTGTGCGTGTGTCCTTGGTGGGCATCGAGATCCTCAAGATCGATGCCCGCATCGTCGTGGCGAGCGTGGATACCTACCTGCGCTTCGCGGAGGCCTGTAACCGCCTCGACCTGGAAGAGGGTCGCAAGGCTCCGTCTCAGCTGACCGACCTGGTCGGCGAGGTGACCGAGGGCGGAGCGCATGGCAAAGCCAAGGGCGCGCTGAGCGGGGCCGCTGACGTGCTGACCGATGCCCTGAAGGGAGGGCACGACGACGAGGAGGCAGAGCAGTCGGAAAAGAGGCGCAAGGAGCCCGAGGAGAGGCGGGAGCGGCCGCGGCGTCGGCCTGCCGCCCGACGCCGCGAGGAGTGAACCATGGCCGTATACGTGTACTCCATTGTCCTGGCCACCCATCCGCAGCGCTTGGACGGCCTCCACGGGGTGGGGGATCCGCCGGCGACCCTCCGCACGGTGCGCACCGAAATGCTGTCCGCGGTCGTCAGTGACGCGCCCGAGGAGCTGCGTCCCAAACGCCGAGACCTCGGCGCCCACCAGGCCGTCCAGGAACAGCTGATGGCCGACGGCACCGTTTTGCCACTGCAGTTCGGCTTCACCACCGTGGACGACGACGCTGTACGAGCGGTCCTGGAGGACGGTGCAGATGAATTCAGCGAACGCTTGCGGGCGCTGGAGGGCTGCGTGGAATACCACCTGAAGGCCGCCCAGGACGAGGATGCGCTGTTGCGCCAAATCCTTCGGGAGTCCGACGAGGCGCGTGAACTCAACGAGGAGATGAGAAGCGGCCGCAGCGGCCCGGAACTGCCCCTCGCCCTCGGGGAGCTGGTCTCCCAGGAAGTGCAAGCGCGGCAGGAACGGCTCGCCGTCGAAGTCCTTGATGCGCTGCGCGGACTCGCTCGGGAAGAACGCTCGTCGCAGCCGACCGGGAACGACTTCCTGAATGTGTCCTTCCTGGTGGAGCGGGACAACGAGAAGACATTCCTCGGTGCGGAACAGGACATCGCCAAGGAACTGGGCGAGGACTTCGACCTGCGACTGCTCGGCCCGCTGCCCGCCTACAGCTTCGTCTGAGGAGTCCTCATGGGACTGCTGACTCAACTCGCAACTCTTCCGCTGGCGCCGGTGCGCGGCGTGGCCTGGGTCATGGAGCGCGTCGTCGAGGCCGCGGAGAACGAGTACTACGACCCAGCCCCCGTCGAACGGGAACTCGCCGCACTTGAGCGAGCGCTCGTGGCGGGAGAAATCGACGAGCAAACCTTCGACCAGCGCGAGGACGAGTTGCTGGATCGGCTGGACGAGATCAGGGCCCATGTCCAGGGCGTCGATACCTGATCGCGCAGCCGGTGGAACGGGCCCATTGCCACGCGCTCCCGTCGAAGCTCCGGGACACCAGGGAATTGAGGTGCAGCGGCCGTGACCGAACCCGTCGCCAGGAGGCTGGGCGACCTCCCGTCCAGGTCCGCCCCGTATGGCCAGGGCTCCTCGGCCAATCTCGCCGACATCCTGGAACGCGTACTGGACAAAGGCATCGTCATCGCAGGCGATATCCAGATCAACCTCCTGGACATCGAACTGCTCACCATCAAGCTGCGCCTGCTGATCGCTTCGGTGGACAAAGCGAAGGAAATGGGCATTGACTGGTGGGAGCACGATCCCTCACTGTCGTCACGCGCCAACGACGGCCGCTCACTCGCCGAGGAGAACAAACGGCTGCGGGCTGAAATCACGGCGCTGCGCGAGGACCGTGAGCTGCCACCGGCCAAGAACGAGGAGAGCCGCACCGCGGCCCCCCGCCGCACCTCACGCACCAAACGGGCAGCGACCAGCCCCCGCAGCGAGAGGCGGGACGAGCAATGAACGCCACGGTCTCCTATGCGTACGCCGTAGCACGGGACGCCGACGGATCGCTGGAAGAAGCTCTGTCCGGGCTCCCTGGAGTGGCGGAGGCGACGGTGCATCTAGTACGTGTAGAGCACAGCGACGATGTGGTGGTCGCCGTGAGCCCGGTACCCGAGCGAGACTTCCAAGAGGCCGCGCTGCGAGCGCATCTTGAGGACTTGGACTGGCTGGAGTCAGTCGCCCGCGCTCATCACCGGGTGATTGAGGCCTTGGCCGCCCGCACCGCCGTCCTGCCACTGCGTCTGGCCACGGTGTACCTCGACGACGAGCGGGTGCGACTCATGCTCCGGGCCCGCCGTGAGGCGTTTGCCGACAGACTGACCGACCTTGCAGCGCAGGTGGAGTGGGGCGTCAAGATCTATGTCGAAGCGGCCTCCGAGGAGGGGCCGGCAGGCCCACCCACAGATGCGGGTCTGACCCCCGGGCGGGCTTACCTCAGCCGGCGCAGAGCACAGCGAAACGCCCGCGAAGACGTCTATAGGGGCGCAGAACAGGCCGCCGAGCGGGTCGAGGCCGCCGCCCGCGCTTATGCGGTCGATCGCGTCCAGCACCGGCCGCAGCAGGGCGAACTCGCCCGCGGGCCGGGAGAGAACGTCATCAACGACGCCTACCTTGTGCCGCTGCGACAAGCTGAGGACTTCCGCGCCGATGTCATGCAGGCCGCAGAAGGACTACCCGGGGTACGCGTCGAAGTCACCGGGCCGTGGGCCCCGTACTCCTTCGCCACCCTCACCGAAGCCGAACCGCTGAGGAGGGCCACGCCGTGAGGGCGGCGGGCAGGCCGGAGGCTGCGCCGGAGGAGCCGCTGCCGCAACGGCAGATCGCACTGATCGACCTGCTGGACCGGTTGCTGAGCGGAGGCGTGGTCCTGACCGGTGACGTCGTGCTCTCCATTGCCGATATCGACCTCGTACGCATTTCGCTTCGCGCGCTGATCGTCTCCATCAGCGAACAGAATCCTTCCCCGTGGCATGCCATCTCAGCACCCGTAGGAGACGACCATGTCAGGTAAGGGCCAACCGCCCGGAAGCCGCCTGGACGAGATCGCCGACGCCGCCGCCCGCGCCTTCCGCATGCTGCCCGCGATGCCGCAGGACATCCTGCCCCGGGGCGGTGCTGAGGCGCGAAGGCCGGCCCATCGGATCACTACCGCCCCGGACACGGTGGAACGGGACCTGATCAAGCTCGTACTCACACTCGTCGAGCTGCTACGACAGCTCATGGAACGCCAAGCCCTTCAGCGGGTCGACGCAGGAGACCTCACTGAGGAACAGGAGGAGCGCCTCGGAGCAACTTTGATGATTCTGCACAGTCGTATGATTGAACTCTGCTCTCGGTACGACCTTTCCATGGAAGATCTCAACTTGGATCTCGGACCTCTCGGAACTCTGCTGCCACCACCAGAATGACGTCAGGGAGAAAGAAATGGGTATCGGAAAGAAGTCCAAGAACATTGGCGAAATCGCGGAGGGGAAAACTAAGGAATCGGTCGGGCGGGCCGTGGGCAACGAAAGGCTGGAGGGAAAGGGGAGGGTCCAAAAGGTGAAGGGTAAAGTGAAGCAGGTCGTCGAGAAGGGCAAGGACACCTTCAGGCACTGAAAGAAAGACGCGCCGCACTGACCCGCTGCCACACTCCGAACACGGGCGGGCCGGCGTTCAGCGGAGCAAGCGTCGGCCGACTGGACTCGACTCAGCTGGCGGCGGGCCAGCAAAAGCCAAGAAGGGGAGGTGCCGTGAGGCTGCCGGAGACCCGGGGTGAGCTGTCTGCCGCTCTGATCGAGGCGCTCGGCCGGAGACCGGGCCGGCGCAGCCTGCCCGACATACGCCTGGTAGCGGGTGGCGACCCGTACGACGACGACCTCCAACTCGCCCTGTACCTCTGTTACGAGTTGCACTACCGCGGCTTCGACGGTGTGGACGGTGCCTGGGAGTGGGATCCGGAACTGCTCAAGGTGCGTGCCGCGCTGGAGCGGGAGTTCATGGCAGCTCTGCGCGCTGACGTGCCGGTGGCCGAGGACGTCGGCAGCGCGCTGGACGAACTCGTTCTGGAGCCGTCGGACGCCGACGACGTGTCGTGCTTCCTGCGGGACGAGGGCGAGCTGTGGCATCTGCGTGAGTACGCCGCCCACCGCTCGCTCTACCACCTCAAGGAGGCCGATCCGCACGTGTGGGTGATCCCGCGCCTGACGGGCCGGGCCAAGGCGGGAATGGCCGCTGTGGAGTACGACGAATTCGGAGCGGGACGGGCAGAACAGGTCCACTCCAGGCTGTTCGCCGATCTGATGGCGGACCTCGACCTGGACACCTCGTACGGGCACTACCTCGACGCCGGCTCTCGGCAGATGCTCGCGACCGTCAACCTCATGTCACTCTTTGGACTCCACCGCTCACACCGTGGTGCGCTGGTCGGTCACTTCGCCTCAGTGGAGACCACGTCGCCACCTGGGTCGCGGCGCCTCGCTCAGGCATTGAAACGGGCCGGTGCCGGGCCTGCGGCCATCCACTTCTACGCGGAGCATGTGGAGGCCGACGCCGTGCATGAGCAGCTCGTACGGCATGAGGTCGTAGCCGGTCTGCTCCAGGAGGAGCCGGATCTGGCACCGGACGTCGCCTTCGGCATCGCGGCCACGGGATGGCTGGAAGACCGGTTCGGGCAGCAGCTGCTCGGCGCGTGGCGGGGCGGCGAGTCCTCAGTCTGTGTGCCGCTCTGAGGCAGGCGGTGGGGCTTTCGGCCTCTTCCGACCGCGGTGGCTCGTGTCGCACCAAGGGAAGATGAGGCTCCGCCGGCAGGTACACAGTGCGACGACAGGCCGGTCCGAGCGGGCAATGCGGCCGTCCTCCCGGACCACTTCGACCGGCCCCTCCACGAGCATGGGTCCGCCCGGCTCCTGCATGACGCGCCGTGCGGCTGCCCGAGGTGCGGTTTCTGGTTCAGTGCGGTCGTTCTGCACGGATCACCACCAGTTCTTCTGCCTTCTGGCCGTGCTCGATCAGGCCCTGGGCCTCCAGCCAGCCGGCCCGTTCTCGCAGGACAGGCCCGAAGGGAACGAACCGGCGGTCGGTCACAGCCACCTTCAATCCGCCTTCAGCCAGCCGCGCCAGGGTCATCGCCGGGTCGCTCAGCACGGAGTGGACCGCCAGCAGCACACCTCCGGGGCGCAGCAGAGCGGGGCACTTGGCGCAGAGCCGGTCGAGCACCGCCCGGCCGTCGATCCCCGCCTCCCAGGCCCGAGCAATGCCGCGCCGCGGAACGCGGACGTTCGCGGACGGCACGTACGGCGGGTTCGCCAGCACGAGGTCGAACCTCTGGCCGGCCGCAGGCTCCGTCAGATCACCTCGGCTGGCCCGGATGGCCCGCGCGTGCCCCGACAGCAGTGCGTTCAGTCGTGTCGTGAGCACCGCCGCGGCCGACGTGTCGATGGCGACCACGTGGGCAGCGCCGTGGTGGGCGGCGGCGATCGCCACGGCGCCGGTACCGGTACCCACGTCGAGTACCTCCGCTCCGGGTGACAGGTGCTCGCGCCGCAGAGCGGATATCAGCATGGCGGTGTCTTCCTGTGGCATGTAGACACCCGGAGGCTGAAGGAGTTTCATTGTCGCGTCCGGCTCTCAGAGATCACGCAGGGTGCACAGGGGGGCTTCTCCGCCCAGCCGCTCGGGCGTCCCGCGACCTCACAACGGCAGCCCGCACCTTGAGAGCCGTGAAACCCGGATGCGGTCGCCCCCGGGTGCCCGGCCCGCAATGCAGGTACTACTGTCCGGACTTCTTCAGCCGCTCAGTCGCCTTTGCCGCGGTCTCCTGGGCCTTGCCTGCCAATTGCTCGGCGCGGCCCTCAGCCTGCATTTCCTTGTCGTCCGTGGCACTGCCGACGGTTTCCTTCAGCTTTCCCTTGGCGTGCTTGGCCTTCGCCTTTGCCTTGCCCATGACCATTCTGCCCTTCACTGTGGGATGACGTAATCCACCTTGCGTCGACCACTGCGAGGCCGCAATCGGTTAGGTGTCGCGCTCCCGAGCAACTGGAAGGAGGAGCCGCAGGAGCGGCACTCTCCGATCAGTCGGGCGGTTCGGGGACCGGGCGGGAACCGGGATCCGGCGCCGGGGGCGGCTCCGCGTCTGGCTGGCGCTCGGGCTCGCCGGGACCTGGCTCGCACGGCGGCTGCGGGTCGTGTGGCACCGGATCCGGCCGACTGGGAACCGGCCCGGGGCCCCGGGGGAAGGTTCTGTGGTCATCGCTCTCGTCCCTTCTCGCGTCGGTGCTTCCCAGCACCCCAGCGGACCGACCGCGAGTCGAGCGAGGTCGCCTCGGAAATGTCCCTGGCAACGGGGCAGGGGCCCGGCTCCACAGTCGGCATCTCACACGGGGAAGAGACCGTCGGTACAGGAACTGGACCGCTCCGGCCTCGGTAAGGACTGCACACAGCGTTCTCTCCGAGATCTCTCATGCCTGCTCAGCGCATGGGCGGAGGAACAGCGCAGTGGCTTCCCGCTTCAGCTGCCGCTGTACGGTCGCCGCCGGAGGGCCGAACGTGCATGCTGGCAAAGGGGTCGTGTCCGCGCCGTACTCGGGTGGGAGTTCCGGCGCACCTCCCTTGGTGAGGACTTCGGGATGGCGCTCCGGGCCGGCGTCGTCCGGTTCGCCTTCCCCTCGGTCGCCGGGCACCGGCTGTCGGCCGTGAGGGCAATCGTTTCGAATCCGGGAAGGGCAGCTGATCGCCGCCTGGGAGTCCTGGCCCAGCACGGTGGCGGAACCGTCGGCCGGTTCGTAGCGGGTTATCACCGCACCGCCCTGTCGCACGACCCGCACGGCGCGGTCTTCGGTGTCGAGTCTCCGAGCAGCTCCGTGGTTGTCCCCGCGGCGTTCGGGCTCCGGCCCGGCGCAGATTCCGATCGGTCCCCGCGGGCCGGGAGATCTGGCGAGGCCGCATAAGCGCAAAGATCCAGGCAACCCACGACTCCAAACCACTCCCGGCGGACCGTTCCAACCCGAAAGGACCTGGGAATGTCTGACAACGACGTGAGCATGCGGAAGGTGCTGGCCATCGTCACGAACTACGGCGTCGAGCAGGACGAACTGCTGGTGCCCCTCGAACACCTGCGGGGCTGGGGCGCCGATGTGGACGTCGCTGCTGTGTCGGCTGACGACGTTCAGACCCTGGTCGGCGACAAAGTTCCTGGGAAAACCATCCGACCCGAACTCACCCTGAGCGATGTTGACCCGGCCGATTACGACCTCCTGCTCGTACCAGGTGGCACCTTGAACGCCGATGCACTGCGTCTGCAGAATTCGACGACGGAGATCGTCCGCTCTTTCACGTCGTCCGGGCGCCCCGTAGCGGCCATCTGCCACGGACCTTGGGCCTTGGTCGAGGCGGGTGTCACCGAAGGCAAGAGGCTCACCTCCTATCCCTCGCTGAGGACAGACATCGGCAATGCCGGTGGCGAATGGGCGGACGAGCCGGTCGTCAAGGATGACTCCTGCGGCTGGACCCTCATCACCTCGCGCAACCCAGGTGATCTGGTGCCGTTCCTCCGGGAGATCGATGCAGCGCTCGCCGTGGGCGCCGGCTGAACGTGACCGGTCGTGCCGCTACGCTTCCGGCCGAGAGACTTGCTCATGCCACAGCGCGGTACCCCGTAGCTGCTCTCCCACCTCGCTCCGAACCACGGGCAGCTCCCCGCCTACCAAGCGGGTGGAGGTCGAGTCCCACAGGAACCGCGGGCCGGCAACGTCTCTTGCTGTTCCTCTCACGGCGCAGGGGCCAAAGGACAAGCCGACGGTCAGTCCGATTCGAGCAGTACCCCCTCGTAGGCGAGCCACTGGGCGAAGGAATGAAGTCCGCCCGCCAGGCCCGTCGCGGGTGTCCAGCCAGGGGGGCGCAGGGTGCCGGCCGGGGTGTGCCACCCTGGCTCGGCGTCCGTCACCGCCCGCACCGGTACGGGCCGTACGGCACTGTGCACGGCCTGTGCGAGTTCGGCCGCCGTGCAAGGTTTCTCGGCGGCGACCGCGATGACGCGGTTCTCCGGCCGGGCACGCAGAACTGCCACGATCGCGTCGGCGAGGTCGTTCACATGGACGGGATACACCTCGGCGTCCGGGTCGCCCTCGGCCCTGACCGGGTGGCTGCGCAGCGCATCCCACACCATGCGGCCGATCGGGGTGTGGCGTGAGCAGCCGGGGCCGTAGAGCTCACCCACGCTCAGTGTGTACGGGGCCGGGTCACCATGCGGATGGACCGTCACCTCCGGTTCGGCGGAATGCAGTCGCGTCAGGTCGATCACGGCGGCGGATCGCTCCTGCCGGTCGGCCAGCCTGCGCGCGAGATGTTCGCCGAGCGGGGTCGCCGCCCCGTGCCAGACGACGCCACCCGCGGGCCGGGGGCGTGTGCGGTGCTCGGCGGCGGCTTCGCGCCCGGCCTGGAGCGCCCGCCGCGCCACCTCGGCCAGGGGTTCGCGGCGGCGTGCGATGTGCTCCTCCGTGCCGGCGTTGCTGATGCCGCCCGGGCCGATCGTCGCCACCGCCTCCGCGTATGCCTCCGAAGCCGTGGGCGGGGTGGCGAGTCCGGCGCGGGCGGCTTCGAAGCCCATGGCCAGAGCCGTCAGCCAGGTGCCCTTGACGTCCGGCTCGGTCGATCCGGCGCCGGGCGGGCGCAGCAGCGCGGCGGGCAGCCCGGCACCGTGCAGGTACTGCTCGGTGTCCAGGTGCAGCCACTGCTCCGGGCCGGGGCCCGGGACCCGTACCGCGCACCGCGCCACCCCGTGCTTGAAGAACGGCAGCACCGTCAGGCCGGTGAGGGTCTCACCCTCCTTCCCGGGCCGGTCCCCCGGCAGGAAACAGACCGAGCGGCGCGGGCCGCGGAAGGCGTTTCCGGAGATCGAGCCGCGGTCCTCGTGCTCGGCGAGATTGGGTACGGCGACATAGCGCGGAACACCGAGGGCGCTCAGATAGCGGTGCATCAGGATGTCGTCGGGCCAGCCGCCGAGCCGTTCTCTGCCGTAGGCGACGAATCCCTCGGCGATCCGGCGCGGCAGCACGATCGCCACGCACGGGAAGTACTCGTTGACGGCGCCCACCCAGCGGGCGCCCGCCATCGCCCCCAGCCGCACAGCCGCCCCGTTGCGGGAGTCCCAGAGGGCGAACAGGGCCAGCGCCGCGTCGGGCAGCTCCTCGATCGCGAGCCGGACCCGGTCCAGGAAGGATTCGGACAACACCATGTCGTCCTGGACCACCAATTGATGTGTGGCCCCTTCCTCGATCGCCGACCATGCGGCGAGAGCGGTGCGCAGCACCGACGGAGTGCCCGTGGGGTCGGGGTCCATGACCACCCGCAGAAGGCCGGAAGGCGCGCTCAGGGCCATTTTCTCGGCCGCCGCCCGGCGTCTGGGATGGGTCATGACCACCGCGCTGAGCCGTTGGCGTGCCATACGTCCTCCCTCTGTCCGGATCGGCCCGGACCGCACCGGGCGTCCGTCCGGAGCCTGTCCGCCAGCCGGATTCGGACAGTACGGGCGGTGCCGACGGCCCGCAAGAGTGCCGAAATGGCCCTCTGGCAGGCGGACGACGGGCCCATGGATGCTGGGCCCGGCACGCCAGGGTCCGTGAACCGCGTGCACCTCCCCCGACGCCGGAAAGAGGCTGTCATGCCTGCGTTACCCCACCTGACCACTGCCGCCGCCGAGGAGACCGTCCGCTCCCGGCTCGACAAGCTCCGCGATGCCCGCGTCGTCGTGACCGGCGGCGGCGGACTCGTCGGCAGCAGACTGGTCGCGCTGCTCCGGAGCGCCGGATGCGCCGTCACCGTCCTGGACCGCATGGACGCCTATCCCGAGTCCGGTCACGAGACCTTCGGCGTGGCGCGCAGCGGCGCCCGGCTGGTCGTCGGCGACATCCGCGACGCCGACACCGTCGGGACGCTGCTGCGGGAGGCCGACTTCGTGGTCCACGCGGCCGCCTACGCGGACGTCGCGGCCTGCACCCGGCGCCCGGACATCGCCTTCCGCGCCAACGTCGAGGGAACCCAGGTCGTCCTGGAGCAGGCCGCGCGGTTCCCGGTCCGCCGGCTCGTGCTCGTCTCCTCGGCATCCGTGTACGGCAACGGCGTGCCCGGCGTCGAGGGGCCGCAGGTCTTCCACGAGGACATGCCGCTCGACCCGGTGTCCGTGTACGCCAACGGCAAGCTCTGGGCCGAGCACCAGACCCGGCTGATGCTCGGTGCCGCCAGTGGTACCGAGTACGCGGTGGTGCGCTACTTCTCCGTGTACGGCGAGCCCCAGATCCCCAAACCGGGCAGCCACTCCTGGATGGTGCCCTGGCTCTCGCTCCAGGCGCGCCTCGGCCGGCCCATGCGGCTCAACGGCGGCGGGAACCAGGTCCGCGACCTAGTCCACGTCGACGACATCGCCGAGGCCACCGCCCTCGCCCTGACCGAGGAACAGATGGCCGGGCAGACCGTCAACGTCGGCACGGGCCGGCCCACTTCGGTCCGCGAGGTGGCCGATCTGATCGCCCCGTACTTCCCCGGATCGCGGCGGATCGTCACCCCGCGCCCCGACGGGGATCCGCTCGGCGGCTACGCCTGTGTCGAGCGCGCCCGCGAGCTGCTGCGCTGGCAGGCGCGCATCGGGGTCCGGGAGGGAGTGGACCGGTACGTGCGGTGGCTGCTGGAGACGCCGGAGGCCATGCCACGCTGGCTGGCCGAGGAGTCCGGCGATCCGGAAGAGGCGTGACACGCTGCGCGCTGACGGGCCCCATGGGGCGCATGGACTGCGACGAAGGCGACACGCACACGATGAGTTACACCGGTTCCTACATCTGGTCGTTGCGCCGGCAGGTCGGCTCCAGAACGCTGCTGGTGCCCGGCGCACAGGTGCTTCTGATCGACGCCGAGGGCCGCGGGCTGTTCCAGCAGCGCGCGGACACCGGGGTCTGGGAGCTCCCGGCCGGCTCCTGCGAGGAGGGCGGCGACTTCGCCGACGCCGCCGTCCGCGAGGTCGCCGAGGAGACCGGCCTGCGGGTGGAGCGGGAGGATCTGACGGCGTTCGGGACGCTCTCCGACCCCAAGGTGCACACCCTGACCTATCCGAACGGGGACGTGACGCACTGCTTCGCGCTCTGCTTCGTCGCCCGGCGCTGGGCGGGGGAGCTGTCGCCCGGCGCCGACGAGGTGCGGCAGGCCCTGTTCCGGCCGCTCGACGCCCCGCCCCGACCACTGCACCCGCCCACGGAGGTGGTGCTGTCCATGTACGAGAGGTTCCGCGTGGAAGGCAGGTTTCAAGCCCGGTGAACGCCATGGACCCGATACGCGCGGCGGTGCCCTGCCGGGCCTGCCTGTCCGGCGAGGACCTGGACTGGCTCGGCGGGGGCCGGTCGGTGAGTCTTGCGCTCGGCCTGATGACGACCGTGGAGACCGGCCCCGGCCCCGCGCCCCGTGAAGGGGCCGAGGACGGCTGGCAGCGGGAGGTGTGGGCGTTCCTGCGCGAGCGGCTGCCCGGACTCGGCCCGCGGCCGCCCGCCGTCACGGTACGCAGCGAGGCACCCGCGGCCAGCGGTCTGTCGTCGTCCACGGCACGGATCGTGGCGCTGTTCCGGACGTTCGCCGACGCCTCCCTCGGCGGGCGGCGCGTCAGTGACGCCACGATCACGCAGTGGGCGTACGAGTTCGAGTTCGCCGTCTTCAACGGCGGCGGCATGGACCATCTCGCGGTCGTCGAGGGCGGTGCGCTCCTCCTCGACGGCCGCGAGCGCGGGCTCCCCGTCGTACGCGACCGCCTGGAGCTCCCCGAGCGGTGGCGGGTGATCGTCGTGGACTCCGGCACCCGCAAGGACACCCGGCACCACATCCGTGACGTACGGGCGCAGCTCGCCTCCGGCGACCCCGCGCTGGCCGCCTACCGGTCGGCGACCGACGAGGCGTCCGGCCGGGTGTGGGAAGCGCTGCGCCGCCGGGACCTGGCGGAGCTCGGGGCCGCGATGACCGCCGCCCACGAGGCCATGCGGGACCACCAGCGGATGTCGACGCCGCTCCTGGAGGAGCTGCGGGCCGTCGCGCTGCGCTCCGCCGGCCTGCCGCTGAAGCTCAGCGGGGCCGGCGGGGGCGGTGCGCTGGTCGGCATCTGCCCGGCGGACGAAGCGGCGGAGACGGCGGCCCGCCTCGCGCGGGCGCTGTGCGTCTCCCATCCGGGGGCCCGGGTCGTGCCCACCACGGCGGCCCCGGGCGCCCGGCGGGAGCCGGTACCGGTGGCGGGAGGTCAGAGGAAGGGGTCGTAGTCCTGCCCGTCGGGGAGTTCGCCGGTTCCGCGGGCGATGCGCTCCAGCTCCAGGTTGGAGCGGTGGCGCGCGCAGTGGAACCGGCAGTCCCGGCTGGGGTCGACGATGCCCCGCCGGTCCGCGTCCTGCCAGATGGTGGCGAGGTCGTCGGTGACGGCGTCGCCGATCTTGGCGAGCGGATTGCCCCGGTGGTAGGAGCACACGTACACCCCGGACGGGGTGATCAGCGTGCGGAGTTCGGCGACCCGGCAGCGGTCGTACTCCTTGGGCTGGACGGCACCGACGTGGCCGCGCAGCGAGGTGAGGGTGGAGGAGTTGACGAGCTGGAAGCTCTCGCTCTCCAGCCGGGCGGCCTCGGCGAGCTGGCGGTCGACGGACTCCAGCATCTCGCCGGGGACCTGCACGATGTGGTGGTCGTCGTCGAACATGGCCTTGGTCTCGAAGTAGTCGCAGCCGATGTCATGGGCGAGTTCGGCGGCGCGCAGCACCTCGTGGTGGTTGGTCACGGTCGGCCCGCCCGGTTCCTGACGCGACATCACCAGGAAGGAGTACCCGAGGGCGCCGGTCTTCTCGGCGGCGAGCAGCCGCATGTTCTCGATCACCTTGTCGAAGACGCTGCGGCCCTTGCGGTCCGGCCGGAACAGGCCGTACGTCTCGGCGGTCCCGGCGTCGACGGAGACCCGGACCCAGGTGGCGTACCGGGCGAGCTCGGCGAGGTTCTGCCGGATCATCGTGCCGTTGGTGACGACCCCGACGGCCAGACCCGCTTCGCCGAGGATGCGTAAGACCTTACGGGTGCCGCGATGGGCGAGCGGCTCCCCGCCGCCTATGAGGACCACCGCCCGTACGGACATGGCGACGAGTTCCTCGGCGAGGGCGGCGAGCCGTTCCGGGGTGAACCGGCCCTGGTTGAGGAGCTTTCCGCTGATGCACTCGGGGCAGGCCAGGTCGCAGAACGTGGTCGGGTCGAGGTCCACGACCAGCGGCGCGGAGGAGGGTTCGCCGGCGGCGGCCTGGAGGATCCGGGGCCAGCCCGTGGGCTGGTACAGCTTGGAGACGAGGTCGAGACGGTCGTGCGTCACAGGGTTCTCCTCTGTGGGATGTACGGGTGTCGGCGCGGGTCGTGCCGGTGTCGCGGTGGGCTGTCGCTCAGCCCTTGACCGCTCCGGTGGCCAGTCCCGCGGCGATCTTGCGCTGGACGGCCAGGAAGAAGATGACGACGGGCAGGGCGGTGAGCGTGGCGCCCGCCATCAGACCGCCGTAGTCGGTGCCGAAGCTGGTCTGGAAGGAGACCAGCCAGATGCTGAGGGTCTGCTTCTCCGGGGTGGACAGCAGGACATAGACGAGGACGTACTCGTTCCACGCCTGCACCATCGCGAAGACGGAGGTCGCGACGAGCCCGGGGGCGAGCAGCGGCAGGATGATGCGGACGAAGGCGCCGAACCGGCCGCAGCCGTCGACCATCGCCGCTTCCTCCAGCTCCGCCGGGATCGCGGCGATGAATCCGTGCAGCATCCACACGGTGAACGGCAGCGTGAAGACGAGATAGACGAGGATCACGCCGCCGAGGCTGTCGGTGAGACCGGCGTCGTTGAGCAGCAGGTAGACGGGGATGATGAGGGCGGCGAGCGGGATCATCTGGACGGTGAGGATCACCACGACGAACGCCTTGCGGCCGGCGAAGCGGAAGCGGGCCAGGGCGAACGCGGCGAGGGTGCCGACCACGAGCGAGACCAGGACGGTGCCGAGCCCGATGACGGCGCTGGAGCGGACGTTGGGCCAGAAGGTCTCCGTACCCATCGCGCGGGCGAAGTTGCCGAGCGTGGGGTGGCTCGGCCAGAACTCGGGCGGCAGGCTGAGGATCTCGGTCGCGGGCCGGAACGCGGTCAGCACCATCCAGTAGACGGGGAAGCCGAGGAGGGCGGCCACGAGCAGTCCCAGGAGGTCGTAACGGCGTCGGGGCCGCCGCACGGCCGTCGCTCCTCGTCCTTTCCGTGCGCTCATTCCGCCTCACCCAGCCTCAGCATCTGCCGCAGGTACACGACGGCACCGGCGAGCAGCAGTACGACGGTGACCAGGGCGATCGCGGCTCCGGTGCTGTAGCGGTTGACGGCGAACGACTCGATGAAGGAGTAGACACCGAGCAGGTAGTACTCACGCTCCGGCTGACCGCCGCGCATCAGCCAGATCTGGTTGAAGACACCGAAGTCCCAGATCGCCATCAGCGTGGTGACCATCACGAAGAGCGGCTTGATCGCGGGGAAGGTGACGTAGCGGAAGAGCTGGGACGGGCGGGCGCCGTCGATCAGGGCGGCCTCCTCCAGTTCCGGCGGGATCTGGGTCAGGGCCGCGTGCAGGCTGACGGCGGCGAACGGCAGCGCGCCCCAGACGACCACCGCGGTGATCACGGCGAAGCCCTGCCAGGGGTCGGTGAACCAGTTGTGCCGGGCGAGGTCGATGCCGGGCAGCGTCGACATGAGCCAGTTGACGAGCCCGTAGTCCGCGTCGAAGAGCCAGCGGAAGATGGCCGCGGCGACCATCACCGGCATCGCCCACACCGCGACGAGCACACCGGCGAGGACCGCCCGCACCCATGGCGAGGTCCGCCGCATCAGCAGCGCGACGATCAGGCCGAGCGCCATGGTGAGGGAGACGCAGACGACGGTGAACAGGGCCGTGCGGGCCACCACCGTCCAGAAGAACCCGTCGCCGAGGATCGTCCGGAACTGTCCGAGACCGGCCCAGGGCGGTGCCGCACCGCTGAACAGCTCCTTGCGGGTCATGTCCTGGAAGGCCAGGGTCACCATGTCGACCAGCGGGTAGCCGAGGACGACGAGCAGGGCCAGGAAGGACGGGGCGATCAGCAGATAGGGCAGGCGGGGGCGCGGCCTTCGTCCGGCCGGATCAGCGCTCATTGATCACCGCGTCGATCCTGCGGTCCGCCTCGCGCGCGGCGTCCCGCACGGACGCCTTTCCGGTGGCGATGCGCTCCAGCATCTCGGGCAGCACATTGGACTTCTCCGCCGAGGTCCAGCCGGGGGCGAGCGGGGTGACCCAGCCGCGCGCCGCGGCCTGGGCGGCCGGACCGTTGATCCCTCCGGCGGCGACATCGGCGAGCTGCACGGTGTTGTTCGGGAGGGTGTTGGCGGCGATCAGCTTCCGCTGCGACTCGCCGTCGGTGAACACACGGATCCAGTCGGCGGCCAGCTCCTGGTTCCGCGACTTGGCGGGCACGGCCAGGGTGGAGCCCCCGAGGAACGGCGGAAGCAGCTTCCCGGACGGGCCGGGGAGGGCGAAGGTGGCGAACTTGCCCTTGAGGCGCGGGTCGCCCCCGGAGCGGGCGTCGGCGGCGGCCTGCGCCTCCCAGGTGTTGCCGTAGAAGACGCCGACCTTGCCCTGCCCGACGACGGCCGGCTGGTCGCCGTTGTCCTTCGCCCGGTCGCCGACGTAGTAGTCGTCCAGGAGCTTCTTCCAGGCGGTGAGCCCGGCCACGGACTTCGGCGAGGAGAGGGCACCCTGCCAGCGGCCGTCCTTCTCCACCGCCATCTCACCGCCCGCGTCCTTGACGAAGGCCATGGCAGCGGACCAGTAGCGGCCGGGCATGTAGAGGGCCGAGAAGCCGTGGTCCTCGCTACCGTACTTCGCCTTGAGCCGGTCCAGGCCGGAGATCAGCTCGGGGTAGGTGCGCGGGGCGCGGGTGATCCCGGCGCCCTTGAAGTAGTCGGTGCGGTAGACACCGACACGAGCTCCCGCGTAGTACGGCACGCAGTACGTCCGGTTGTCGTGGCGACAGGCGTCGGCGAGCGCGGGCAGCCACTGCCCGGACCGCTCGAAGGTCTTCGGGTCCAGCGGTGCGAAGGCGTCGTTGACGATGTAGTTGGTGGTCTCGCTGTTGCCCATCTCCACCACGTCGGGCACGTTCCGGCCCGCGAGGACGGCGTCCAGCTTCTGGTTCTTCGTCGTCCACTGCTGGTACTGGACATCGACCTTCACGCCCGGGTGCTGCTTCGCGAACCGCTGGTTGGCGGAGGCGACCATCTCCGGCCAGCTCTCGCGGGCGTCCACGGTCAGCCACACGGTCAGATCGCCGCCCGAGCCACCGCCCGGCGCGCCGCCCTCTCCCGAGCTGCACCCCACCACCGTGAGCAGCAACAGGGCTCCCAGGATCCCGGATCGGCGGGGCAGACGCAGTGTCATGGATTCCTCCGTGCGGGATTCATCGAGACGTTCGGGACTCGGGCGACGGTCTTCTCACTACCCCGCGGACCGGAGCTCCCCGCCGCGACACGGAGTTTCGGCCGGAAGACAACGGTGTGCTTCCCACGAAGGGCCCAGCGTCCCTGCGCTGCGCTGCGCCGATGCCGGAGGCCGCCCGGGGGACGGGGGGCCGCACTCAGGCCACAGTGACGTGAATGCCTCGGTGAGTAGCCGAGTGGCTCTTGACGGTGACGGTGTGCTGCCCGCAGTTTGAGCCTCTGCGGCACTCCACGACCCCGATCGAAGGGCTTGTACGTGACCGAGCAGACGACCACCGTGTCCGACACCTCCGCCCCCGCCGGCTCCGAGCGCCCCGTGCGGGTCAACGCATGGAACGGCTGGGATCCCCTGCGGCATGTGATCGTCGGCCGCGCGGAGGGCACCGTGGTGCAGGCCCCCGAACACGCGGTGCGCCGCGACTACCCCGACGACGGCTTCCCGCTGGGGACGTACGGTCCGATGCCGGCGGACATGGTGGCCGAGGCCGAGCAGCAGCTGGACGACTTCGCGGACATGCTGCGACGGCGCGGCGTCCGGGTGGACCGACCCACCCCGGTCGACTTCACCCAGGAGGTGTCCACGCCGGAGTGGACGCACGACTCGATGTTCGGCTGCATGCCGCCCCGGGACCTGCTGCTCACGGTCGGCAACGAGGTCCTCGAAGCGACCATGTCGTACCGCAGCCGCTGGTTCGAGTACCTGTGCTATCGGCCGGTCCTGCAAAGCCTGTTCGACGCCGACGACCGGATGCGCTGGGAGGCCGCGCCCAAGCCGCGGCTCACGGACGCCTCCTACAAGACCGGGTTCTGGGACACGTACAACGACCTGCCGACCGAGGAGCAGTTGGCCAGGGTCCGCGACTACGATCTGGTGCTCACCGAGGCGGAGCCGCTCTTCGACGCCGCGGACGTGGCGCGGTTCGGCAAGGACCTCTTCGTGCAGCTGTCGTTCGTCACCAACAGGAGCGGCTACGAGTGGCTGCGCCGCCACTTCCCCGACCACCGGGTGCACGCGGTGACCTCGACCAACACGCATCCGCTGCACATCGACGCGACCTGGGTGCCGCTGCGGCCCGGCCTCGTGCTGCACTGCGGAGAGCGGCTCGCGGACGCCGAGCTGATGGAGTTCTTCAAGCTCAACGACTGGGAGATCGTGGAGGCCGTGCAGCCGGCCAGCTGGGATCATCCGCCGAAGCTGTCCTTCTGCAGCCCCTGGCTCGCCGGGAACATGCTGAACCTCGACGAGAACACGCTGTGCGTGGAGGAGAAGGAGGTGCGGCTCGCCGAGCAGCTGTCCTCGTACGGGTTCGAGATCGTGCCGGTGCCGTTCCGGGCGGTCGGGCCGTTCGGCGGCGGGCTGCACTGCGCGACCGTAGACATCGAGCGGGACGGCACCATGGAGGACTACTTCCCGCACCGGTACGGCCGGTTCTAGGCGAATCCGCGGTGGTCACGGACGGGATCGGCGCGGTCGTCCTCGACTTCTACGGGACGCTCGTACGGATGGTGGAACCGCTGCCGCCGGACCACCGCGGCATCTTCGCCCGCCGGGGCCTTGCGGCACAGGGCGAACTCTGGGGCGACCAGTGGTCGGTGGGCCCCGGCGAGGGCGAGGAACACGCCGCGCACTCGGCCGACGAGACGGCGTACGTGACGTGGGAGCGCGACCGGCTGCGGCGCCGGGCGCGGGCCTGCGGTGTGCCGGAGGCCGAGCTCGAAGGCCTGGTCGCCGAACTCGACCGGGCGATGAAGGCGGTTCGGCTCGACCTCTACCCGGACGTGCCCGGGGTGCTCGCGGAGCTGCGGGCCCGGGGCCTGCTGATCGGGGTGTGCTCCAACTGGTTCTGGAACCTGGAGGAGTGTGTCGCGGCGGTGGGGATCGGCGGGGCCGTGGATGTGGTGGTGGGCTCCGCGCAGGCGGGTGCCCGCAAGCCGCATCCGCTGATCTACCGCACGCTGGTGGAGCGTTGCGCGCTGCCGGCGGACCGGGTGCTGTTCGTCGGGGACATGTGGGTACCCGATGTGCTCGGTCCGCTGACGGCGGGGATGCGGGCGGTGCACCTGTGGCGGCCCGACCGGGCGGTCGACGGTGTAGCGCCGCCCCTGCCGGAGGGGGCGGCGCGGATCACCGGCCTGCGGGAGCTCATCCCGGCAGTGGACTCCGGTGGCGGAGACGGTCGAGGAGGTTCCGGGTGACACGGACGACGGCCGGGTCCTGTTCGAGTCCGCAGACCACGGGCCAGTCCGTGGTACCCGCGGTGAAGACGGTGCCGCCGGCGGTGTAGAGGCCCATGGTCGCGGCACGCGGGCTGCTGATGGACGGTTCGCGCACGGGACCGTTCCAGTGACCCCATTTGAAATGATGGAAGTCCTCGTGCACCGGTTCGAGGACGTGAATTCCGAGAATGAGGAAGGAGTCCGGAGTTCCGTCCTCCCCGGTGGCACGGGCGATTCCGCTCTCGTCGTACGAGAACGCGGCTCCGTCGCATTCGTATCCGATGAGAGGCGTTCCCGATCCAAGCCGGTCCGCTGTTCCCCCGTCGGATCCGTCGCGCAATCCGGTGCCTTCGAAGATCCAGTGATCGGCGTGCTGCACGGTGTATCCGACGCGGGGCCGGTCGCCGGGCCATTCGGTGGCGGGCCACATTCCACCGTTCCGGAAACTCACCCCGGTGAGCGCGTTCTCCGGATTGCCGACCCCGTCGGGAACGGGCGCCCACCACTGGTCGGTTGCGGGCAGGTGGGGATATTCGTCGCCGACGTGGTGATCGGTGTCCGAGACGAAAGCGGTGTTCCGGTCGGTCGGATGCACCCGCCACCAGCAGGCGTTGGCACTGAGAAAGGCGATGTTCCCGCCGTCGTGGACGAATCGCTCCGCGTGGGTGCGCATGGCCGCGCTCCAGTATTCGTCGTGCCCGACACTGAGCAGGAGGTCGTACGAGGAGAGCAGCCCGGGGTCCTCGTGCAGGTCGAGGTCGGTGCAGTACTCGACGGGGTAGCCGTGGCGTTCCAGCCAGGCCACGAAGGGCGCGTCCCAGTAGGCGAGGTCGATCACGCCTCCGGGGCGGTGCAGGCTGACCTTGTGACCTCGGGGTTCACCGTCACCGCCGGCCCGGTGGACGGGATGGTCGTAGAGGCTGACGGCGCGATCCAGGCCGGGCCGGTCGGAACGGTTGTAGGCGTGCCGGGTGAAGGTGGACTTCTTGTAGAGGATGCGGGAACGGCTGCCGGGGGTGCGGGGGCGTACGACGAAGAACTCTCTGGCGTGCCCTTCGAGCTGCTCCGCGCCGAGGAGGGGAGGATTCCCGGGGCGGCCCGGGCCGCATTCGATGAATTCGACCAGATGGATTCCCGGCTGCCAGTCCTCCGGTACGGGAAGGGCGAGCGGCGGCCAGTCCCAGTCGTCGGCGGGCGAAGCGAGCCCGGGTAATCCGTCGGGATGGTCGGGCGGGGTGTGCCGGGTGCCCGCATGCTCCCCGGATTCCCCGACGGGTATGAGTTCCCGGCCGAGCCGGTAGAAACGAAGACGGAACCGTGGGGCGTCGGTGGAGAGATGGAGTGTCATTTCCCCGCCGACGGCGACGCTTTCACGTCCGAGATATCCCTCAATCATGCCGCTCATGCTAGGGAGTCGTCACGGGGGCGACAACGGTGCTGTCAACCGGCCATTCCGTGCCCTGTTTTCGGACACGGCGAGTGGGGCGAGATTTTCTGTCCCACCTTCTGGGTAGGGCGGATCCGGAATAAGGCACGGGCCGTCCGTCGACCGGTGAGGGGCTCGCATGAGCAATGAATTCCGCGGTGAATTCCGTGTACGGGAACTGGTGCTGGGGATCGAGGGGCTCGCGCTGCTGCGCCACGCCGTGGACGGTGACGGGAAATTCCTCCAGGAACGGGTGGCGGAGATCCGCCGCTTCGCCCTCGACGAGGAGAAGCTTCCGGACGGCGGGGCTCTGGTCAGCGAGCTCGACGCGGCGGCGGGCTACGCGTCCTGGTCGGCGGTGTACGACTCGCTGCCCAGCTCGTACATCGAGGTGGAGGAGCCGGTCGTCCGCACGATCCTGGACGGGATCGCACCGGGAGCGGCCCTCGACGCCGCCTGCGGCACCGGCCGCCAGACCCGGGCGCTGACCGCCTCCGGTCACCGGGTCATCGGCGTCGACCAGTCGCCGCAGATGATCGCCAAGGCCCGCGAGCACGCCCCGGACGCCGAGTTCCGCGTGGGACACCTGGAACGTCTGCCGCTCGACGACGACTCCGTCGATCTCGCCGTCTGCTCGCTGGCCATGACGCACCTTCCGGACCTTGCCCCCGCCGTGGCGGAGCTGGCCCGGGTGGTCCGGCCGGGCGGGCGGATCGTCGTCTCGGACATGCACCCGTTCGTGATCGCGCTCCAGGGACAGTGTCTCTTCGTGCACGGCTCCGAGGAACTCGCCTTCGTCCGCAACCACGTCCATCTGCCGAGCCGCTACCTGGAGGCGTTCGGACAGGCGGGGCTGCGGGTGCGCGGCTGCCACGAGCCGCTGTTCAACGGGCGTCTCGCGCCCGGTGGTTACGAGGAGTTCATCGCGGACGCGGCCCGTGCCGCCTGGGACGGTCTCCCGATCGTCGTCGTCTGGGACGTCGAGGTCCCCGCCCGGTAAGGAGGCACCATGGCCCTGGCACTGGTTCGTCACTCGGAACGGCCCGAGCTGTGGGACCGCATCCCCGAGCGGTTCGCCGGCGTGGTGCCCGAGTACAACCTGCACGGAGACATCAACGGCGACTACTGGAACCGGCTGTTCGACGATTTCCCGGAGTTCCAGTTCGTCCTGTACGACGACGAGCACGACACGATCGTCGGGGCCGGCCGCTCGCTGCCCCGCACCTGGGACGGCACCGCGGCGGACCTCGGTCCGGGCCTGGACGACTCGATCGCGCGGGCCTTCGCGGACCGCGACGCCGGGCGCGCCCCGGACGCGCTGTGCGCGCTGGGCATCGAGGTCGCGGAGGACCATCAGGGCCGGGGGCTGTCCAAGGTGCTGCTCGACGCGATGTCGGACACGGCACGGCGCGCCGGTCTCGCGACGGTCCTGGTACCGGTGCGTCCCACCTGGAAGGAGCGGTATCCACTGGTGCTGATCGAGCGGTACGCGGCGTGGACCCGGGACGACGGCACCCCGTTCGACCCGTGGATCCGGACCCAGGTGGGCGCGGGCGGCACCCTCGCGGCGGCGTCCGGGCGTTCCTCGCGGATCACTGGGACGGTCGCCGAGTGGGAGAGCTGGACGGGCCTCGCCTTCCCGGAGGACGGGGAGTACGTCTTCCCCGGTGGTCTCGCACCGCTCCGGGTCGACCGGGCGCGGGATCTGGCCGCGTACTGGGAACCCGGAGTGTGGATCACGCACCGGGCCGGGGACCGGCGGCCCTAGGAGAGACCCTCGCCCGCGCGGACAGCGGTCCACGCGAGCGCGGCCATCGCACGGACCTCGTCCGGGCCCGCCTCGGGGCGGCGTTCGGGCGGGAGTCCGGCGGGTCCGGCGGTGGCCACGGCGGAGTGCCGCAGTCGGTCGAGCGCGTCGGCGGGTACCCCCTCCGGGTGCGGCCCCAGGCGGCGCGATGCATGGACGGCCTGCCGTCCGAGCAGCAGACAGTGGGTCCACAGCTCCTCCGCGAACGCGCCGCCGAAGGACCGGGCCACCTCCGCCGCGAGGTCCTCCGGCAGATGCGCGGCCCGCGCGGCGCGGACCGTGTCCTCCGTGAGGCCGGTCGCGGGCAGGGCGTCCCGCCAGCGGTGGTGGCCGCGCCCGCCGTCGGCGCCGTGCTCCTGTCCGACGAGCCGGATGTAGCCCTCCCCATACCGCATGTACGGGATCCAGCCCGGCTCCTCCAGTACGCGGCCCCGGTCCAGCAGAGGTGCGGCGTCCGCGGCGGAGGTGGGACAGACGGCGAGACGGATGCCCTGGGCGGCATGGTCGTTGATGCTGGTCGTCCCGATGTGCTCGACGATGTTCGGTACGGCGAGCAGGCTCATCCGGCCACGCCCCCGGAAGAAGACGGAGAGCAGCTCGTCGTCATGGCGCTCGGCGCTGTCACGGGCGTAGGCGCGGAACGCGGCGGCGCTCCGGGCCGGCAGACAGACAGCGAGGGACGGCGTGAACTCGTCGGGGACGGCCCGTACCCAGGAGGCACCGGCGAGGGCGGCGAGACGGGCGGCGGCGCCGTTGCGGGCGTGCCAGTTGGTGTAGAAGACCAGCGCCTCGTCGGGGAACCGGGTGGCGGCGTTGGTGACGATCTCCAGGAGCTCGGCAGGGGCGTCGACATCGTCCTGGACGACGAGGTGGTGGCTGGCCTCCGGGGCAGCGGCCGACCAGGCAACCAGAGCGGTGCGCAGGGCGGAGGGCGGGCCCTCCGGGGCGGGGTCGAGGGCGAGGCCGTCCAGCCGCAGCCGGTCAGCGAGGTCCTGGGCCTGAGCGAGTCGTACGGGGTGGGTCATGACGGCCGAACTCACTTGAGGCTTGGTCACACTGCGCTCCTCGGCAGGGGTGGTCGTCGGTCATGGTCGCAGAGCGCGGACGGACGGGCCTCGGTGTACCGGGAGTTTGGCCGGATCAGTAGCGGTGGCGAGTGTTCCAGTGGGAACGGGCAACAGGCTCACCATCGGTGGAATAACGAACGGCGCGGTGGCGGCGGGGGCCAGGAGTGCTGTCGCCGGGTGCGTCCGGGGACCGGCGGTTGCCGAGGAGCAGGCCGAGGACGATGAGCCAGCACAGGCCGATGACGGCATCGGCGTACACCGTGACAGCGAGCGGAAGGGCGGCGCCGTGCACGGCCGTCACCGCGACCGCCGAAAGACCGGTCCCTGCGGCGAGCACCAGGTACCTCAGGGGTCGCCACACTGTGAGCACCTCTCGTCCGTCGCACCGCTTCCCCCAAGTGAACGGCAGACCGACGAACACTGTGACGGCCCATTCCGGACAGGCTGTTTCCGCCAAGTCGTCGGGGTACTCCGGCGTCGGGACCGGTGGGCCCGCACTGTCTCCGGTCGTCGGGCTCTCCGCGGCCCACACCCACGACAGCCGGCGCCCCAAGCCCGTGGTGGCCGGTCTCCGACCGGGAACCGGGCGGCTCAGCCGAGGCTGTCACTCGATGTGGAGTCGCGGATCATGCGCACGTTGGGCAGCCTTCCCCGCCAGATCTCCCGTTCACCCGTGGCCTTGAATCCGTAGCGCTCGTAGAAGCGGACCGCGCGCTCGTTGTACTCGGTGACCCACAGGCGCATGGGTGCGCTTCCCGCCCAGGCCAGGAATTCGCTCATCATTCGCCCCCCGACACCTTTGCCCTGAGCCTCGTCCAGTAGATACATCGGCCCGAGGACGACCATGTCGTCCCGGCGGCCGCAGAGGAAACCGACGATCTCCGTACCGGAGCGGACGACACGGCAGAACAGCAGGTCCGGCCGTTGCTTCGCCGCCACTATGAACTCCCGCCACTGAGCGATCCCTTCCTCGGTGGCGGAGGAGCCCCGGTGCTCGCGTATCCATCTCTCGTCAATCCCCGCCTCCTCATGGGGATACGTCTGCAGCCAGGCCCTCAACTGCACAGGCCCCAGGGACTCGGCGTCCTCGGTTCGGGGGGCTTCGATCACGTGGGTCATGGCGGCCTTTCTCGACGATGCCCGCGAGAACCTCGCACGGCTCTCATTGGCTTCGGCCCCGCCGCGCGGGGCCGCCGTCACCGATGCGGCGTGCTGCCGCGCACGACCGGCTCCGCGGGTAGCAGCAGCCCGCTCGCCGGGACGGCGGCGGGGTCCTCGACGGCGGTGATCAGCCGGTCGACGAGGGCGTGGGCGATGGCGGCCAGGGGCAGGCGCGCGCTGGTGAGGGCGGGCTGGAGCAGTGTGCAGAGCGGGATGTCGTTGAAGCCGGTGACGGCGACGTCGTCGCCGACGGCGAGGCCCGCGGCGCGGACGGCCTGGTAGGCGGTCACGGCGAGCCAGTCGGTCGCGCAGACCAGGGCGGTCGGGCGGTCGGGGCCGGTGAGCAGGCGCTGGACGGCATGGGAGAGCGCGGCGGGGTCGTCGTCGGGGACACCGACCTCGAAGGCTCCGTCGGGGGCGGCGGCCGCGGCGTGCAGGAAGCCCGCCCTGCGGTCGGCGAGCCAGGGCAGGGACGCGGCGGAGTTGAGGTAGCAGATCCGGCGGTGGCCCTGGTCGAGCAGGAGTCCGGTCAGGGCGGCGGTGGCGGCGGTGGAGTCGATGTCCACCCAGTTCTGCGGGCGGCCGGGGGCGGTGCGGCCGAAAGCGGCGAACGGGAAACCGGCCTCGGTGAGCACATCGACGCGGGGGTCGTCGTGGATGACGTCGGAGAGGACGAACCCGTCGACCTGGCGGGCCGCGATCAGGCCGTTGAAGGACCTGGCGACCGCTCCGGCGCCCTGCTGCGGGTCGGAGCGGAACACCAGGATGCGGTGGCCCACTGCGTCGGCCGCGGTCACCAGCGCCTGGAGGAAGCCGCCCATCAGCGGGTTGGGGTCTGCGGGGTTGTCGGTGGGGGCGGGATAGCCGATGACCTTGCGGGTTCCGGTGCGCAGGCTGCGCGCGGACTGGTCGGGCTGGTAACCGAGTTCGTCGATGGCCGCGGTGACCCGGGCGAGGGTGGTGGCGCGCAGCCGGTGGGGTGCGTTCAGGGCGTTCGAGACGGTCTGGCGGGAGACTCCGGCCGCGTGTGCGACATCCTCGATGGTCACCTGTCGAGCGGTCATCGTTCCTCTGTGGTCGGCGGGCTGGGGGCGGCCGGTGGCCG
>NZ_ML123046.1:537889-579784 GCF_003846175.1 Streptomyces sp. ADI95-17
CCGCCCCCGGCCCCCGGTCGTCAGTGCTCGCGGGTCAGGGTGAGCAGGCCACCGGTCGGCACGGTCACCGAGTTCACACCGGCGACGAGGTCGAGCACGGTCTCCGACAGGATCTCACCACGGCAGTCCTGGACAAGGGCGAGGGTCTGTTCCGGTCGGGTGGTGGTCAGGAGCACCACGGGGTCGCTGTCCGCGTTGGCGACGAGCAGGGTCTGCGGGCCGTCCGCGGCGCGCCGGTCCGGGAGGGCGACGGGCAGCGGCGCGTAGCGTGCGACCACGGTGGTGCGGTGGTCGCGGGCGCGGACCAGGGGGTAGCCGAGGTCCGGGCGCACGGGCTCCAGGGTGCCGAGCTGGAGGACATCGGCGTACCGGCGGAAGACGCCGAGCCAGAAGCGCAGGGTGGCGAGCCGGCCGGGGCTCTGGGCGGCGAGGTCCACGGAGACCTGCGGCACCGAGAACAGGGCGTTGACGAGGTGGACGGCGACGGACTCGGGCGTCTCGGCGGAGTTCCACATGATCATGTCGGCGTGGACGGCGAGCGGGCCCGCGATGAGCCGGCAGTCGACGGTGCGCTGGCGGTTCTCGGCGGGGCTGAGCGGGCAGTCGGTGGCGCGGACCATGGTGGCGTATGGCCACAACCCCGGGCTGACGTACGGCTGGCGGTGCTCGACGATCACGTCCGGCCGGGTGCGGCGCAGGCGGGTGTCGAGGTCGGCGAGCAGTTGGAGCACGCCCTCGTGGACGTCGGCGCGGTCGGCGCCGGCCGGGGCGGGCGGAGGGTCGGTGACGGCGAAGCGGTCGATGAAGTCGAGCTTCAGACCGTCCATGTCCCACTGCTCGACGGCGCGGGAGACCTTGTCGACCAGATAGGCACGGACCTCGGGGTGGCGGGGGTCGAGCACGGCCGCGTCCAGGTGGGGCTCCTCGCGCAGGATCATGCCCTGGAAGCGGTCCCAGGCATCGTTGTGCCGGCCGATGAACGGCAATGCGTACCAGAGGAGGTAGGCGAGGCCGAGCCGGTGGACCTCGGCGACGTGGGCCGAGGGGTCGGGGAAGGCCGCCGGGTTGGGCTCCCAGTCGCCGCAGTGGCCGTAGCCGCGGGCGCGGTCGGTGGTCTGCCAGCCGTCGTCGACGATGATGCTTTCGCAGCCGATGGCCGCGGCGAGGGCGGCCTGGCGTTCGACGGCGGCGGCGTCGACGTTCTGGTGGAGGCTGTACCAGGTGGAGTAGGCGGGCATCCGGGCGGCCGGGGCGATGCCGGGGTGGTCCAGGCCCTCGGCCCACCAGGCGGTGACGGCACGCAGGGTGGCGGCGAAGTGGCGGCCGCTGAGATCGATCCGCAGCCGCAGTGGCGGACCGTCCGGGGTGAGGTCCTGTTCGACGGCGAACTCGAACTCGCCGCTCTCCTCCACCACACCGGCGCCGACCCGCACGGGTGCGGAGGTCTCGCCGGCTGCGGCGGTGCACAGAGCGCGGTCGTCGGCGCCGATCAGACTGGCGACGGGGGCGCCCAGCGCGAGCGAGACGGTCCGGGGGGCGATCCAGGACGGCGGCAGCCAGCGGGAGGCGTTGGTGTCCGGGGTCCAGTAGGCGGTGGCCCCCAAGCAGGGGATCCGCCACTCGGCGCGGACGGTGGCCGCGGCCGACGCGGTGACCTCGATCAGGGCCACGCCGTCGCCGACCGGGGTGACCGCGGCCTCCAGCCGGTCGCAGCCGAGCCCGGTGAGATGGACGGTGAGCGGGGCGTCGGCCGAGTGGAGCAGCCCGGTGGCGAGCTGCCGGTGGACGACGGTGCCGGAGGTCGCCACGGCCGGCGTGTTCGGGCGCCAGACCGGGACGGGCTGCTGCGGGATGGCGTCCCGCGGGGCGGAGTCCGGCTCGGTGAGCGCCCGCGGGCTCTCGGCGCGCTCGTCGGCGGGGCGCGGTTCGGTGGTCACGGTGGTCACTCCTTGGTGGCCCCGGCCAGGAGGCCGGAGATGAACTGGCGTTGCAGGACGAGGAAGAGGGCCATCACGGGGACGGCGGCGATGGCGGCGGCGAGCAGGACCTGCGCGTAGTTGGTGGTCGCAAGGCCCTGCAGGGTGGCGGTGGCCACGGGCAGCGTGTACATGTCGGGGCTGCGCAGCGCGATCAGCGGCCAGACGAACTGGTTCCAGCCGCCGAGGAAGACGAACAGCGCGAGCGCCGCGATGACCGGCCGGTTGACCGGGATGACGATCCGCCACAGCACCCGCAGTTCGCCGGCGCCGTCGACGCGGGCCGCGTCCAGGAGTTCGTCGGGCATGGAGCGCAGTGCCTGCCGCATCAGGAAGATGCCGAACGGGGTGACCAGGCCGGGGAGGATGACGGACTGGTAGGAGTCGATCAGGCCCAGCTTCATCATCATCTCGAAGATCGGGATGAGCATCACCGTGTCGGGGAGGACGAGGGTGCTGAGCAGCAGGACGAAGAACAGATTGCGCCCGCGGAACTCGAACTTGGCGAAGGCGTAGCCCGCAAGGACCGAGACGACGACCGCGCCGACCGTCTGAACGCCCGCCACCAGCACGGTGTTGAACAGGACGCGGGTGAGCCCGATGGAATCCTGGAGCCCCTGGAGGTTCTCCATGAGGTGGCCGCCGGGCAGCAGCTTCGGCGGCCAGGAGAACACATCGCTGTTCTCCTGCGTGGCGGCCATGGCGAGCCAGTAGAACGGACCGACGCAGAGCCCGAAGGCGCCCGCGAGAAGCAGGGTGAGCAGGAGGTTGCGGCGCTTCACTTGCGCTCTCCCATCAGGCGGACCTGCAGGAAGCCGAGCACGGCCACGATCAGCGCGAGCGCGTAGGCGAGAGCCGAGGCGTAGCCGAAGTCGAAGTACTTGAAGCCGTTGTTGTAGAGGTACATGGTGACCGTCAAGGTGGCGTTGTCGGGGCCGCCGCCGGTGAGGACGTACGGCTCGTCGAAGAGCTGCAGGGTGCCGATGGTGGAGAGCACCACGGTGAGGAGCAGGATCGGGCGCAGCTGGGGAAGGGTGATGGAGACGAAGCGGCGGATCGGTCCCGCGCCGTCGACCTTCGCGGCCTCGTACAGCTCCTGGGGAATGCCCTGCAGGCCGGCGAGGTAGATCACCGCGTTGTAGCCGGTGTAGTGCCAGGTGATGACGAGGACGACGCCGACGCGGGCCCAGAAGGGGCTGCCGAGCCAGTTCACCCGGTCGATGCCGAACAGGGAGAGGACCCAGTTCAGCAGCCCGGCGTCGCGGTTGAGGATCACGGAGAACATCACGCCCGCGGCGACCAGACCGGTCAGCGAGGGGACGAAGACGCCGAGCCGCCAGAGCGGGCGCAGCCAGACCTTGGTGGAGTTGAGGCCGAGGGCGATGAGCAGGGCGAGGCCGAGCATCAGCGGCACCTGGACGACCAGGATCAGCGCGGTGTTCTTCAGCGCGGTCCAGAACAGCGGATCGTTCAGCAGGCGCTGGTAGTTGTCGAGCCCGGTGAAGTGCCGACCGGCGCCGTTGCCGGTGGTGAGGCTGATCCAGAGCGAGGCGACGATGGGGTACGCCTTGAAGATCGCGAAACCCAGCACGGCGGGCATGATCAGCAGGTACGGGACGGAGGTGCGGGTCAGCAGCCGGCGTCGGCCCGGGCGGGTGCGGCCGGTCCGGTCGGTGGTGCCGCGGCCGGCCGCGGTGGCGGTGGCGGGAGCGTGTTCGGACGGGGCGAGGGACATGGTGGTCAGACCGCCTGCTGCCGACCGGTCTGCTGGGCAAGCTGCTCGGCGGCCTTCTTGAGGGCGTCGGCCGGGTCGGCGCCCTTGAGCAGCACCTGGCTCTGGGCGTCGCTGGCGAACTTGAGGGCGCGGGCGTAGTCCCCGGTGAAGTTGGTGGCCGGGGCATCGGCGGAGAGCGATTCGACGAAGGGCTTCAGCACCTTCTGGCCGCCGTAGAAGGGGTGCGGCGCGCTGAACCTCGGGTCGTCGTACGCCGCCTTGAGGGCGGGGAAGACGCCGCCGGAGGCGAACATCCGGTTGATCGGGGCGGGCTTGGTCAGCGCGTACTCGATGAATTGCCAGGCGGCCTTGCGGCGCGTGCTGGAGCCGGAGACGGCCAGGTAGGTGGAGTTGACGATGGCGTTGCGCTTGCCCCCGGGAACGGCGGCGGGCGGCTGCATGGAGCGCCACTTCCCCTTCTGCTCGGGGAACGTGGAGGCCAGGTACTCCACGGCCCAGGCCGCCTCCGCGTAGGTGGCCAGCTTCCCCTGGCTGAGCAGACGCTTCTCGGTGCCCTGGCCCGCGGTGTCGGCGATCAGACCGGCGTCGTTGAGCCGCTTGATGATGGTGAGGGCCTTGACGGCGGCCGGGGAGGCGAGCGTGATCTTCCCGTCCTGGTCGAAGTAGAAGACGTCCTGGAGTTGCATCAGGTTCTGGAAGAAGTCCATGTCCTGGGTGGCGCCGGTCTTGTCGAGCCCGAGCAGCCGGACACCGGCGGCGTCGAGGATCTTCGACCCTGCGGCGATCATGTCGTTCCAGTCGCCGATGCCGGCGGGGTCGACACCGGCCTTCTCGAAGTGGTCGTGCCGGTAGAAGAGACCGAGCGGGTTGACCTCCCACGGGAGGGCGTGGGCGGCCTTGTCCTTGCCCATGACGGTCGGCCACAGACCCTTGGCGAAGGCGTCCTCGTACTTGTCGGCGCCGAGCCTGGACAGGTCGGCGATGCCGTCGGGGAACTTGTCCAGGTAACCGGGCAGGTAGTCGACGCCGATGTGCAGGACGTCCGCGAGACCCTTGCCGCCCGAGGCGAGGCCGACGGTGATCTTGTCCCAGATGGCCGGGTTGCCGACGTCCTGGACGTCGACCTCGATGCCGGGGTTGTCCCGCTCGAAGGAGGGGACGACGCTGCGCAGGCCCTCGGCCGCGGTGGTCCAGCTCCAGACGGTGATCCTGCCGCTGTCGCCGTCGCCTCCGGCGCTGCCCGATCCGTTGTCGCCGCAGGCGGTGAGGCCGAGTCCGGCGACGGAGGCGGTGGCGAGCTGAAGCAGACGGCGGCGGCTCAGTTGGTGGGACATATGGGCTCCTGGGACTGGGACTCGGAGTGGGACGTGGGGCGGGTGAAGGAGTGCAGAACCTCGGCGAGCAGGTCCGCCGCGGCGCCCGGGGTGGAGGTGTGGGGAGACAGCCGGATCCACTCGTCGCGGCGGGTGGTGATCAGGCCGGCCGCTTCGAGGGTGCGGTGGACGGTGGCGGGGTCGTGGCCGGGCAGGCGGAAGGTGCCGATACCGGCGCGCTCGTGGGGGCCGAGTCCGTCCAGCAGGACGTCGGCGCCGGCCCGCCGCGCGCGGTCGAGCAGATCGCCGAGGGTGGCGCGGATGCGAGTGCCGACGGCGGCGGGGCCGCCCTGGTCGAACAGGTCGTCGATGGCTGCGCCGATGGCCGCGGCGGCCGGGAAGTCCGGGTTGGTGGCGAGGTGGGCGGCGGCCCCGGGCAGCGGCGGCGCCGGATGCCGCGGGGCGAAGGGCTCCGCGACGCCGGCCCAGCCGCCGAGCCCTGGAGCCAGGCGCTCGGCGCACCGGTCGCGGATCAGCAGCAGCGCGGCTCCCCAGCCGGCCCGTAGCCACTTCTGGCCGCCGCTGACGAGGATGTCGGCGGCATCCGCTTCGAGTGGGACGGCGCCCAGGCCCTGGATGGCGTCGACGATCAGCAGTCGGCCGGGCCCGAGGACCTCCTTGAGGGCGGCGAGCGGCGCCAGGTGGCCGGTGAGCGAGTCGACGGCGCTGACGGTGAGGGCGGTGACATCGGGGGTGAGATGGCGACGCAGGAGGTCGGGGGTGATGTGCCGCTGCCCGGCCGGGTCGACGAGTCGGACGGCGGGGCCGCCGCGGCCGGCGAAGCGGAGCCAGGGGTAGAGGTTGGCGGGGAATTCGTCACGGGGCACCAGGACGGTGCCGGGGCCGCGGAGCGCGGCGGCCACGGTGAACAGGCCGTTGCTGGTGGACGGGGCGAGGGCGATTTCGTGCGGACGGGCGTCGAGCAGCCGGGCCGCCGAGGTCAGGGCGGCGTCGCTGAGGGCGAACAGCCGGTCGAGGTCGGCGGGGTCGACGCGGGCGGCGAGCCCGGTCGCGTCGGCGAGCGCGGCGGCGGCCGGGCGGGAGAGCGGGCCGATCCTGGCGTGGTCCAGGTAGCCCGCCAGCGGACCGCGAGCGGGAGCCGCGGGGGTGGTGGGTTCGGATGAATGATGGATTTGATCGTTCAAAAAATTGCCCTAACAGAGCTTGTTGCATGCACTTCCTGGGGATTTGAAGGTTCAGATTAGGGAGATCAGGTCGACCCGGCAAGAGGTTCGGCGCAACTGCTTTCCGGCGGGCCGGCCGGCGGGCCCCGCAGGGGCGGGGGCGGGCGCCGGTGGAACCCGGCGTCAGGGCGGCACGGAGGGATCGTCCGGACTGCGGTGAGCATGCGTCGTCCCCCGGCCCCGTCGGCACACTGCTGCGTGCCGACGGGACCGGGGGACGATTCCCCGAAGGGTCAGCGGACCCGGAGCGCCTCGCGGATCGTGGTGAACAGGTCGGTCTGGTCGGTGACGCCCAGGACCCGGTAGGCCTGCGGGCCCTGCGCCGCGATCCGGACCTCGGTGCCGGTGTGCTCCTGCGACTGGCCGGGCGTGTTGGTCGAGTAGTTGACCTTGATCTGCTGGCCCTCGTCGGTGACCAGCGTGGAGGTCAGGCCGGGCGGCTGGGCCTCCAGGGGCACGATCTGGCTGCTGTGGCCGTGGTCGGCGGTGGTGACGACGAGGGTGTCGGGGTGCTTGGCGGCGTACGCGCGCGCCGTCTTCACCGCGCGGTCGAACGCGGCGGTCTCGCCGATCTGGCCGCACGGGTCGGCGGCGTGGTCCTGCTTGTCGATCGACGCGCCCTCGACCTGGAGGAAGAAGCCCTTCTTGCTGTGGCTGCGCTTCTGCTTCGCCTCCAGGAGCTGGATGGCCTTGGTGGTCTGGTCGGCGAGGTTCGGGGTGCCGGCGGGGCGGCTCGGGTTGGAGGTGACACAGCGCTGCGGGGCGGTGCCGCCGACCGCGGCGGGCTTGCCCGTCCACTCGGTGGCGACGTTGCCCGGCGCGAAGAGCCCGAGGACCGGCTTGCCGCCCTTGACCGCCTTCAGGGAGGCGTTGTCGGTGACGACCTGGTAGCCCAGCTTCCGGGCCTGCTGGGTGACGGTCAGGCCCTTGTACCGGCCCTCGGTGATCTTCTGGTCGAAGCGCTGCTTGCCGCCGCCGAGGAGGACGTCGACCTTGTGGTTCACGCTCTGCTCGGCGATCGAGCCGGGGCCGCCCTTGGCGATGGTGTCCGTGGGGCACTTGGCCATGTCGGCGGGGCCCTGGCAGGAGCGGTCGGTGGCGTGCGAGGCGAGGACGGCCGGGGTGGCGTCGGTCAGCTCGGCGGTGGTCACCGAGCCGGTCGCGTAGCCGCCCTTCTGTGCCAGCTCCAGAATGGTCGGGACGGCCTTGTCCTTGCCCGGCGTCTTGGAGATCCGGCCGTTGACGGTCTTCACACCGGTCGCCCAGCCGGTGCCGCTGGCCGCGGAGTCGGTGACGTAGTCCGGCGTGCCGTCGGCGTGCACGGCGTACGTCGTGTACGCGCCGGTCAGCGGGAACTTGTCCATGTTCAGGTGGCCGGCCGCGCCCACCGTGTAGTCGCGGGCGAGGGTGATCTCCGAGTCGCCCATGCCGTCACCGATGAGCAGGATGACGTTCTTCGCCTTGCCGCCCTTGACGGCGTCCTTGGCGTGCTCCTTCGTGCCGGACGCACCGGCCGTCGCCGTGAGGGCGACAGCGGCGGTGGCGGTGGCTACGAGGACCGCGCCGGTGGCTGTCAGGTGACTGCGGGAAAGGCGCTTACTGGGCATGGAATCTCCTTGATCCGGCCGGCGGGGAGCACCGGCGAGGACCACCTCACCAGCGGCGGGTGAACCATCGGTGACGTGAAAGCCGCCTCCGTCCTGCCGGAACATGGCATCAGGGGCATATGCCCCTCGCCGTACGCCGACGGGCCCCGGCGGAAGCGAATCCGCCGGGGCCCGTCTGGCCGGATGTACGGCCGGTGGCCGGTGTCAGTCCGTGCCGGACTCCATCGCGGCGCGGTCCAGCATCGTCTCCTCGTCCGTGGCCTCGCCGCGGGAGGCGATCGCCTGGGCGCCGCCCTGGTCCATGGCGCCGATCAGACCGGTCGAGGCGGCCTGCGCGGCGCCGATCGGCGTCGGGTGGCCGCCGCCGACCAGGCCCAGACCGGCGTACTGCTCCAGCCGGGCACGGGAGTCGGCGATGTCCAGGTTCCGCATGGTGAGCTGACCGATCCGGTCCACCGGGCCGAACGCCGAGTCCTCGGTCCGCTCCATGGAGAGCTTGTCCGGGTGGTAGCTGAACGCCGGGCCCGTGGTGTCGAGGATCGAGTAGTCCTCGCCGCGCCGCAGCCGCAGCGTCACCTCGCCGGTGACCGCCGCGCCGACCCAGCGCTGCAGGGACTCGCGGATCATCAGCGCCTGCGGGTCCAGCCAGCGGCCCTCGTACATCAGCCGACCGAGCCGCCGGCCCTCGTTGTGGTACGCGGCCAGGGTGTCCTCGTTGTGGATCGCGTTGACCAGGCGCTCGTAGGCGATGTGCAGCAGCGCCATGCCCGGGGCCTCGTAGATGCCGCGGCTCTTGGCCTCGATGATCCGGTTCTCGATCTGGTCGGACATGCCGAGACCGTGGCGGCCGCCGATCGCGTTGGCCTCCATGACGAGGTCGACGGGGGAGCCGAACTCCTTGCCGTTGACGGTGACCGGACGGCCCTGGTCGAAGCCGACCGTCACGTCCTCGGCGGCGATCTCCACCGACGGGTCCCAGAACCGCACGCCCATGATCGGGTCGACCGTCTCGACGCCCGTGTCGAGGTGCTCCAGGGTCTTGGCCTCGTGCGTGGCGCCCCAGATGTTGGCGTCCGTGGAGTAGGCCTTCTCCGTCGAGTCCCGGTACGGCAGCCCGTGCGCGAGCAGCCACTCCGACATCTCCTTGCGGCCGCCGAGCTCCGTGACGAAGTCCGCGTCCAGCCAGGGCTTGTAGATCCGCAGGTGCGGGTTGGCGAGCAGGCCGTAGCGGTAGAACCGCTCGATGTCGTTGCCCTTGAACGTGGAGCCGTCGCCCCAGATCTGCACCCCGTCCTCAAGCATGGCCCGCACCAGCAGCGTGCCGGTCACGGCGCGCCCCAGCGGCGTGGTGTTGAAGTACGGGCGGCCGCCCGACCTGATGTGGAACGCGCCGCAGGAGAGCGCCGCAAGCCCTTCCTCGACCAGCGCGGCACGGCAGTCGACGAGCCGGGTGATCTCGGCGCCGTACGCGGAGGCGCGGCCGGGCACGGACGCGATGTCGGGCTCGTCGTACTGGCCGATGTCGGCGGTGTACGTGCAGGGGACGGCGCCCTTGTCGCGCATCCAGGCGACGGCGACAGAGGTGTCGAGCCCGCCGGAGAAGGCGATGCCGACGCGCTCGCCGGTGGGGAGGGAGGTGAGGACTTTGGACATAGGAAGACTATGCATCACTTCGCATGATCATGCAACATTTGGCGCGGTGAAACACGACGGGCCGGCCCCGGGAAGGGGCCGGCCCGAAGTCGAACGCGTTCAGGAACGGTGCGTCAAGAGGGGCGCCGGATCGCCGGAGCGTCAGGAACGGCAGGTCGCCCGCATCTGCGCGGCGGCGTGATGGGCCTTCTCCCACCCCTTGGACCAGTCGTCACCGCGGTCGAGCAGCTTCACCCCGATCGTGGCGCCCTTCATGGCGAAGGTGCCCGCGTCGACCCACTGGCCGCGGTGCGCGACCTGGTTGATCGAGAAGCTGCTGTACATGGTCGTACGGTCGTTGGCGTTGACCAGCACGTGGTACTTCGTGGGGTGCCCGCCCACGTACAGGTTGGTGTTGCTGTTCGGGATGAACACGGAGATCTGGCACGTCCGGGCCCGGGTGCCGGGCTTCCACCACCACTTGACGCGGTTCTGCATGTCGGTGGAGGTGTCGCCGGACATCGGTATGGAGGAGTAGCTGCCGTTGCAGCCGTTGCCCGTCCAGCCGCCGGAGGAGCGGGTGTACCAGCCGGCGCTGCCGTCGGTGAAGTAGTGGTCCTGCTGGAAGCCGCCGCCGGAGGGAGTGGGGCAGCCGTGACCGGTGACCCCGGTGTAGACGACGGTCGACTGCGGCGCCGCCTTCTGCGCGGTGCCGCCCGCCGCACTGCCCGAGCCGCTGCCGCTGCCGCCGCTGCCCGTGGTGGTCTTCCGGGCCGTGGACTTCTCACCGCCGGTGGACTTCCCGCCCCCGGAGCCGCCGCCCGTGCCACCGGTGTCCCCGCCCGTGCTTCCGCCGCCCTCGTTGAGCGGCTTCGACACGCCCGCGCCGTCGGCGGAGGGTCCCGATCCGCCCTTCCCGTCCTTGCCGGCGGGCGGCTGCTTGCCCGAGCCCGCGCGCGGCGAGGGGGCCGCGGATGCGAACGCGCCGGGAACGTCGCCGTTTCCGGCGCCGAGCATCGTGCCAGGGGCCTCGCCGCTGCCCGCCGAACGCTTGCCGTCGTTGCCACCACCGGTGTGCACCAGGAACGGAACGGTCACCAGCAGGACACCGGCGATGGCGGCGCCGGCGAGGAGCGCCTTGTTCGGACGCCCCGTCTTCTCGGGGGCGTCGGCCGTGGTGGTGGCGGTCATGGTCGCGGTGGCTTCCGCCTCCGCTTCCGCCTCGGCGGTGGCGGTCGCGGTGGCGGCCCCGCCCTCGCTCTCGCCCTCGGCGGTGGCTGCGGCGCTCGTGGCCTCTGCCTCCGATTCCTGCTTCTTCTCCGGCTCGCTCCTCCGCCCGGATTCCGTCGCTGCCGATCCCGTGGACGCGGTCTTCTTCTCCTCGCCGGATGCCTCGCCGGGTGTTCCGGTGGATGCCCCCGCGGACGTTTCGGCGGACTTCTCCGAAGTCTCTCCGGCTTCCTCTTCCGGAGCCGTGGACGGTTCCGCCGCCGCGGCCGTACCGCTGCCCTTCGCGGAAGCCGCGCGTGCGGTCCGTGCCGGGGTCTCGCCCGCGGCGGCCTCGGCGGTGGCGGCCGCCTCCGGCTCGGAGGCGGCCGCTGTTTCTTCGTTCCTGGACGTGGTCATGGGGTCCTCTGGGTGACGGGACTGGTGGGGAGCTGGTGGGACGAATCGGGAGAACCGCCGGTGGAACCGATGGAGCCGGTGGCGGAGGTGGGGACGGTGGGGACGGCGGGCCGGACCGCGTCGAGGATCAGACGCGCGTCGAGCAGGATGCGCGCCGGGCCCGCCGGGTTGACCGAGATGCGGCCCTCGCCCGCGGCGAGCTCGCGCACCAGGTCGGCGACGGCGACCGTGTCGTGCGCCAGGGCACCTTCGAACGGCTGGTGGGGTACGGCGGTGAAGAGCGGCACGGCGGGTGAACCGTCGGCCCCGGCGACCGTCAACGGGCCCCCACCGGGCGCCCGGAGCACCACCGCCTCCGCACCTGCCAGCGCCTCCAGGGCGTCGCTCAGCGGGCCGTACCCGGTGACGGCCAACTGCACGGCGGCATCGACCGGATCGGTCGGCTCGGGCCAGCCCAGGGCCGACGGGGACGGCCGGTACTCCTCGTTGGCTTGCCACTCCGCGACTTCGCCGTCGAGCCCGGAGCGCCACTCCCCGGCAACGGCCCAGGGCGGCGGCGGGGCGGCATCGGTCCAGGCCGGATCGACGACGCCGATCCAGTGGTCCGGCGCCTCCCGCGCGGCCTCGCGGATGTGGTCGGGAACGGGCGGAAGTTCCTGCCCGGCCGTTCCGTCGGTGTGCTGCATCTGGGTGCCTCGGTTCGTGTCCGTCATGACGTCTGGGGAGCCTCGTCCTCGTGCTGGAGGACCGCCGCGTACGACGGGTGCTTGAGCAATTCCTCCACCGCCTCGGGGGACAGGTGGCGGTGGTGGGCGAGCACTGTCAGTACCTGCGCGTCGGTCAGCGCCAGCTCGCGCATGGTCAGGCCACCGGGAGCGAGGTCCAGCGCGGCCCGCGCGGAGATGAGGGGATCGTGGAGCTGGCGCAGATTCACCTGCCGCACGACGACGTCCCGCACCGCGTACTCGTCGAGGACCCGGCCGAGAACATCGGCGGAGGAACCGTTCGAGTCCGTCGCGCCGTTGTCGCCACCCGTGTGCGGGGGCGGGGGCGGGGGCGGAGGCGGAGGCGGAGGCGGTGGCGGGGGAGTCGACGAGTCCGAGGACGACTGGACGGCCGACAGGACCGGGGACGCCGGGGGCGTCGACGGAACCGGGGTCGGCGGCGGGACCGGGGGCAGCGACGAACCGTCGCTGACGGGCCCGTAGTCGTACTCGGTCACCCACCCGTCAGTGGCTTCGTCCTCGGTGTGTGCCCGCGGCGGTGCCGATTCCGGGGCCGTGTCCTCGTCCGAGCCCGAGCCCGAGCCCGTTTCCGTTGTCGAGTCGTCGTTCCGCGCCGGGGGCTTGCGCTTGTGCAGTCGTTTCGTCCGTTGCGTCAGTGGCGTTGTGGACGTGTTCGTCTCGTTGTCCCCGTCGTTGCCCGCCTCCGACGCGCTCTCGTCGTCGGTGGTGGTGTCGCGCTCGGAGTCCGTCCGGGAGTCGGTTTCGGAGGCTGTGGTTGCGGGGGCCGGGGTTGTTTCTTCGTCGGTCGTGTTATCGGTCTCGGACGGGGTCCGGGAGTCGGTCCTGGAGACGTAGGCCGTCCGCGGAGGTGCTGCTTCGGTGTCCGTGTCCGTCGTCGAACCGTCGTACCTCTGGGGCGATTTGCGCTTCCGTACGTGCTTCGACCGTTGCGACGGGGGCGTTGCGGACGGGCTCGTGTCGTTGTCCCCGTCGTAGTCCGTCTCCGACGCGCTCTGGTCGTCGTTCTGGTTGTTGTTCTGGGCGTCGGTCTCGGTCTGCTGGGTGTTCTGGTCGTCGTCCTGGTTGTCGTTCTCGGCGTCGGTCTCGGTCTGCTGGGTGTTCTGGTCGTCGTCCTGCTCGTCGTTCTGGGCGTTGGTCTCGGTCTCCTGGACGTTCCCGTCGTCCTGTCGGCCGTCGCTCTCCTGTTCAGAGTTCTCGAAGTCCTCGGAGTCCTTCGAGTTCTCCGGGGCCTCCAGGTTCTCCAGGTCTTCCAGGTTCTCCGAGTCGTCCTCCGACTCCGACGGATGGTTCGTCTCGGAGACCGTGGGTACGGGAGCCAGGGCCGCCTGGTAATGGCGGTCCTTGAGGTACAGCACGACATGAGCCGGGGGCGTCCCGGCGTTCTCGGGTTCGAAGTCCTGGAACGTGCCGTCGTCCCGAACGACCGTCACCTTGACCCCGAAGGTCCGGGCGGCGAGCGCGGGCAACAGGTCCGCGGCCCCGTGGTTCCAGCCGCGTTCGCCGCCCGAGCTCCCGGCACGTTGCAACTGTGCCAGCGCGAGCGCCCTGCGCTCGTCGGCCGACAGCCGTGCGTACAGCGGCAGGGTGTGCGCATCGTCCTCGAACTCACGGGCCTCGGGCGATCCTGCGGCGAACGTGGGTCCGCCGTTGGCCAGTTCCTCGGGGTCGAACCGATCGAGGAGATCCGGGGTCATGAAGTCCAGCAGGTCGCCCGAGTCGTTCGTCAGGGTGTCCGTCAACCGGTTGCGCAGGTCGGTGACGTCCGGCGTCGTGTCCACGGCGCTGCCGGCCGCGCCCGGCAGCGTGGTGTTCGTGTGCCGCATCCCCGCGGCGAGCGCGTGGTAGAACGCGTCGCCGTCCTCGGGCACGTTGTGCAGGGTGTACGTCTCGCCCTCCGGGGAGACGAGCGTGTGCGGCGCGTCGACGGAGGCCGTCGCCGTCGCCGGGTCCGGGATGAACGCAGTCCCGGTGTACTTGGGGAACGTCGTCGACGGCGTCTCGGGGGCGGTGAAGCTCACCGCAGGAGGCTGGGGGCCATTGCGCGGCGTGCGGTGGTACCACTGGGTGAGCCGGTCCGTCGCCGCCCGTACCCGCCGGAACTCCCGCATCGCGGCGCGGGCGCGCTCGGCCAGCACCGCCATCTGTTCCACCTGCTCGGGAGTGGGGTCGGCGTCCCCGGCCGATTCGGTGACGGCGCGCCTGACCTTCCAGTACGCCTTGTCCGCGTCCACCCACGCCTTGCTCGCCTTCGTCACCGAGGTCCAGGCGGCGGTGACGTCGGACGGGAAGCTCGTGTCGTCGATCAGCCCGAGATCGCGGGCCACGTCCTCCCGTACCCAGGCCAGGACATTGGTCCGGTACTCGACGGTCTGCGACCTGCTGCCCTGGACGAAGACACTGGCGGCCCGGCCGTGCGTGACCGTCGCCTCGCCCAGCCAGTCCGTGGGAATCGAGAACAGCAGTGCCCGGCCCGTCTTGGGTTTTATGTTCTGCTGGGTGCCGTCCGCGGAGGCGAGTTTGAGGGTCGTCGACTCACCGGTGTTCCCCCCGCTGCCCGTCGGCGCGGGTGAGACGGTGCCGACCGCCGGTACGGACGTGCCGACGGTCGCACCGAGCGTCGTGCCCTGCGCACCGGTCTCCGTGACCGACAGGTCCGAACTCACGGTCTGCCGTTCGGGGCTCTCCATCGTGGCGTCCGCCGCCACGCTCAGCAGAACCGCCTCGCTCAGCCGGGGCCGGGAGAACAGCCGGTAGCTTCCCTGGGTGTCCAGCGCGATGGTGGCGTCGTGCATCGTGGCCGCGAGGTAGCCGTTGCCCGTCGCGGTGTTGCCGAAGAAGGCCGCCGTCTGGGTGCTCGCGAGCCCGTCGGACAGGGCCTGCCCCGAGGCCCGTCCCTGGCGGGCGAGACCGGACTTCCGGGCCTTGCCCGTTGCCTCGGCCAGATTCGTGCCGGTGAGTTCGACGGTTCCGCTGCCTGGCTTGGGCAGGTGCGGCAGATCGGTGTTGTGCGCCTTGGCCAGGGCGAGGTGGGCTGCGTCCAACGCCATGTCGGTGTCGGTGATCCGACGTGGCATGAAGCCGTTGGCCGGCATGGTGAACGCCTGCGTCTGCCCCTCTCGTCGCCATCGCTCGATGGCCTCGTTCGTGAGCTGTCCCGGCCTTCGGACCGTGACCTTGGGGGGCTGGTTCCCCTCCGTCAGCGGGTTGCCGCCGATGTCGTCCGCGGCGTTCGGCACGGCCAGGCTGAGCGGCAGCTGCTCCCGCAGGGTGCCGACCGTGAATTCCCTCGAAGGCACTTCCGTCCCGTCGGCGTTCACCAGCACCATGCGGATCCGGTACGTGGTGAGGAAGTCGGCGAACGGCTCGTTGGGGTAGAACGTGTAGTTCTTCATACGGCTCGCCGAAGTGGCGACCGTCTTCTGCTGGGTGACGGCGAGCGATTCGGAGAGGCTCGGGCCGGCGGTGGGAGCGACCGTGTTCTGGGTCCGCACCGCTTCGGTGACCGAGAGTCCGGTCGTGGTCGTGACCGCCTTGCTCCTGTTCACCTCGACCGTCTCGGTCATGCCCAGGGTCTCCTGGAATGTGACGCTGTGATCGATCCCGTCGAAGCTCGGGTCCTCCGGGATGAGTTCGATGCGTACCGTCGCACGCTGCGAGCCGATGGACACCTCGCCGAGCTTGGTCCAGGCGGTGCGGGTCACCGCGGTGACCCCGCCCTTGGCGGCGGCCATCTGCTGCCGGAGGGCGAGCAGCGCACGGGGCGTCACCATGTCCAGGACGTGGTCCCGGCCGGCGTCGTCCACTCCCCGCGATTTGAGGAGCTCGGCGAAGTGCCGCGAGGCCGTGGCGGAGTCGAGGGAGTTGACCGGGAACGAGCCGAACGGAGTGTCCTTCAACCAGGGCGAGGGGGACCAGGCGTCCTCGCTGTAGGTGGGCGCGGCGGGCAGTGTGCTGCCGACCAGGCCGAGGCGGTGCGCGACCTTCTCCGGCACATGGCCGAGCCAGCCGCCGGGCATGGTGAGCGTGAACCCGGCGAAGTGGGTGCGCAGCGTCGGCAGCAGGGCGCGCAGCGGACCGGCCAGCCCGTTGGCGCGGGTCGTGAACCCGACCTCGTGATCGACGTCCGCGGTGACCAGGTACTTCAGGTTCTCGTCGTCCCGGTCGTTCTCCACCGACGCCGTGTTCGTCGCGGTCGCGGTGCTTCCCTTGGTCCACGCCCCGTTCAGGACCAGCCCGTACGTACCGACCAGCGAGGGCCCCTGGTCGTGGCTGCGCGCGTAGGCGACCCCGAGGTTGAGCTTGGCCACCGTGACCGAGGTCCGCGCATGGGTGACCTGGGTCTCGGCGCCGAGTGTCAGCTCGGTCTCCACCGCGACGGGTTTCGACTGCACGACCGGATTCCGCAGGGTGACACGGTGGACGAGCCGGCCGATCCGGTTGACGTACGGTCCGGCGCCGAACAGCTCGACCATGCGCATGCCCGCACGGCTGATCGACTGGTCCAGGAACGAGGCCAGGACCTGCGGCTGGAACTGGCGCATCACCGCGTCGTGCGGAGCGGCTCCGTACAGGCTGAACTGCCAGGCGTCGCCGGAACCTTCCTTGAGCGCGGTCTCGACGCCCTGGCTCAGCTCGGAGCCGCCCGCGACGGCGATGACCTGGTGGGGCAGATCTCCGAACGGAGTCGGCGCGGTCTCCGGTTCCCGGAGCTCGATCTCCTCGACGTTCTCCTCGGTGTTCTGTTCGGCATTCTCCTCAGTGTTCGCCTGCGCGTTCGCCTCCGCGCCGGTGCCCCGGCCCGTGTTGGTCGTGGTGGTCGGCTTCTCCGGCTCGCCCAGCAGCTTCCGGACGTCCTCGGTGTTCAGCGTGACGGCGACGGGGGCGGCAGCGGGCGGCGTCGAAACCTGTTCCGGCCGCGGGCGTGGGGTGGCCGGCGGGATGTGCTCGTCGGGTACGTCGAGCAGGATCCGTCCGGTCACCGCCGGACGGCGCGCCGTGCCACCGATCAGGTCGACCTCCGCGTTGCGTCCCACGGAGAGCCCCGTGCCGAGCACCCCGAGCACCCGCAGCGGCTCCCGGAAGCGCCAGTACCCGCCGCTGGTGACGGTCACCGACAGCTGGTAGCTGAACACATGGGACGGGCCCGACGTGGCGTGCAGGGGCTCGTACGAGACGGTGGCACCGGAGCCGGTCTTCCGGGCCTTCTGCCAGCCGAACCGGGCGGCCGGGGTGATCACTCCGCTGTTGATCGGTTGCTTGAACGCGTCGGCGTTGTTCTCACGCGCCGATATGCCGACGTCGACCCCGGCCTCCCTGGTGTGGGACACCGTGGCCGAGCTGTCCAGCCGTTGGGCTCCGGGCGTGCTGCTCCGCAGGATCAGCTCGTTGCGCGTGCCCTCGTAGCGGCGCCCGGTCAGCTCGCCCTTGGCCCGGATCCAGCGGTACTTCCGCTTGGTGCCCGTGTTGTCGACGAGCCGGATCGGGATTCCGTCGGTGGTGAAGGACTCCAGCTGCCCCGCCACACTGTGATGGCTCAGGGCGTCCATCACACTCAGTGTGTTCTGCAGGGCGGCGCTGAAGTGGTTCTTGCCCCGCCAGCCCTTCGACTTGTCGTCGGGGGTCGTGAAGTCCGCCAGCGGGGCGACGAGACCGGGGTGCTGCTGGGCGATGGCGGCGATCACACTCTCCGTCAGCCCGTTGAGGAACGCTGCCGGGGGCGGTGCCGTGGGCTGGGCCGCGGGCGGTGTCGTGGGCGGTGTCGTGGGCGGTCCGGTGGTGTCCGTGGCAGCGCCCTCGACGGAGTCCGTGTCGGGGAGGAACGCCTCCACCCTCGCCATGCCGAGCAGCGTCGGATGATCCTGGGGCAGATAGACCGGGGCCGGCGGCTCGCCGGTGTTCGGCGGTACGGGGGTGACGGAACCGCTGCTGCCGCTGCCGCTGCCGTTGCTGCTTTCGGTCTGGACGGGGTTCAGGGCCGTGTGCTCCGCGGAGCGGGTACGGAGCTTCGTACCGTCGTCCCAGCCGGCCAGGCGGCGCGCCTCCGCGCGGGTCATCCGGTCGAGGGTCCAGACGTCGAACGTGGTGGCGTTCTCCTGCCCGGATTTGCGGACGTGGACGGTCTTCTTCACCAGGTACAGCTCGGTACGCACCTTCTTTGCACGTCCGACGATCTTGCGGCTGCCCGAGCCGCCGAAGCCGGTGGTCCGGGTGGACCGGTTGCCGAACTGGGCGAAGCCACCCACCTGCAGGCGCGGCTGGGCCGCGCTCGTCGCGTACTCGTCGAAGGAGAAGCTGGGACCGACGGTGAACTGGAGGTCCTGGCTGTACGCCGTCGACGTGCTCCGGTCGTTCTTGATGACCCGCTGGATGGCGTTGCGAAGCTCCGCCGCGTCGGTCTCCGAGATCTGGGTGGCCTCGACGGGCACGATCTTGTCCACGGCGAACACACCGCCGGGCTGCCCGGATTCCGTGAACAGCGGCTGACTGGTGACCGTTCCGTGCGCCATCCGGTCCGCGGTCCGGATGAAGTTCTCCGAGCTGAAGAAGCGGGTGATCTCCGCGTGCATCGAGGAGCCGACGACCGCCTTGGCCTGGCCCACCGCCCAGTCCTGGATCGCCGCCACCGACCCGTATCCCTCGGTGTGCACCATGCGGTAGTCGCTGTGCTCGCTGAGCCGCATCTTCTGCGGTGCGTGCTCGTGACTGCGTTTGGCGGTCAGGTTGTCCGGCAGACGCAGCAGCAGCCCGTCCTTCACACCGAACGTGAGAGTGGTCCGCGATCCGGCCTCCTGGACCGGTGCTGTGGACCGGGTGTTCGGCCTGATCCGTTGGGCGATCTGCTTCAGCTTTCCGTACTTCTCGGGCGCCGGGTCCGTCAGCTCGACCCGGTACATCACATCGCTCAGGTACAGATGCGATTCGTCGGAGTGACGGCTCTCGACCTGGCTCAGGGTCTGGTCCTGGAGGTTGAAGTCGACCGACTTCGTGAAGCCCAGAGTGAGGCCCACCCGCCCGAACATGTTCGCGGGGCCGATCGGTGGCCCCAGCGGAACCGCCACGCCCAACTGCCTCGAAGAACTTGCCGTTTCGGATTTCCCGGAGGTGATCTGGCTGCGGTGGATCTGGTCCACCTTCACCGGGTCGAGCGAGATCGCCCCGCCCTTCTCATTGGTGATCATGGACCAGGGTGCCTGCGGCCGTTGGGAGACCCGCAGTTGGCGGATACGTCCCGAGGCGTCCTTGAAGGGCGCGGAGACCCAGCCGTCCCCGTGGAACAGATGGGGCGTCTGCTTGAGCGCCCGTTCCAGTTCGGCGAGCGGGTTGTTGGCGGCGCCGGGGTTCCGGGCGGGGACCGGCAGGGCCGAACCGGCTATGCGCCTCAGTACGTCGTCGATACCCCGCTGTATCACCTGGCTCTGACCGTAGGTGAAGGCGGAATCGTCATCCACGCCGTCTCCGGTGATGTACGTGGGCAGCGTCAGGTCGCCCGGGAACCGCTGGACCGCGCCCCGGGCCGGGGTGGGCAGCATGCTGTCGTCGACCCTGGCGGGGCGATCGGTGTCGAGCTGCGCCGCCACCAACTGGACCACACTGGTGGAGACATCGGTGTCCGTGGACGTGGACACCTGCTGTGTCTGCTGAATCTCCTGTGCCTGCTGAGTTTCCTGTGTCAGTTGCGACTGCTGTGCCGGCGCCGGTTCGATGACGTCCCGTGTGAGGTCGCGGGACGGGGACTGGAGGTCGTCCTGCGACGATCCGGCCGCCGATCCGTTCCCGCCGGATTCCTGGTTGACCCGGTCGAAGAGGGCGGAGTACCGGTCCAGGCCGGGTGTGCCCTTTCCTCCCAGCTCCACGGTGATGCGGCGCAGCAGATCGGGCGTCATCCGCCCGTCACGGAAGGGCGCCCAGACGGTGTCGTCGCCCCCGAAACGCTCGCTGTCCAGTGCGCCGAGCGCCGCCAGCAGCGCATCGTGGTCGGGGGACTGCTCGATCTGCGTACCGAAGGTGCCGCGCAGCGTACGTACGAGCTGGAGCGTTCGCGTCGTGACCCAGGGGCCGGGAGCATCCTCCGACGTCGTCGCGGGACTGGTGGAGCTGGTCCCGGCTGCGGTGTCCGTGTCCTCCGTGGTGCCTGCCGGGGGGTGCAGGCCCGCCGTACGGGCGAGCGCGGTGAGTTCGGCGCCCGTCGGCTCGGGGGTGTACGTGATCCACTGGCCGGAATTCTCCGCGTCGTCGCGGAAGAGGACCGGGCGCGGCCGCTGCTCTGAGTCGAGCGCCGTGCCTGCGGACGTGGTGGGCGCGTACACCGGCCGGCCCGTCACATTGGCGACGTGCTGGGCGACGGACAGCCCGCCGTGAGTGGGCGAGGCGCCGGTGGAGCAGGCGTACAGCACGATGGGGCGGTCCTTCGGACCGAGTTCGGCGGAGTGCTCCAGGTAGCGGCCGAGCTCCCTGCCGCTGACCACGATGCTCGTCCCGTCCTGCCGCGTCAGCTTCACCCGGGTGGGAGTGCCGTGTGCCGCGAAGAAGGACACCTTCTGGCCGCTCCAGGGTGTCCGGCGCTGCTTTCGGTACATGGACGATTCGCTGTGGTGGTGGTCCTGGAAGGTGTCGGAGGCGATGACGGTGTTGTAGCGCTCGTTCCGGTCGGCCCAGTCGGACGGGGTGTACGACGCGAGGAGCGACGAGTCGGAGGAGCCGGTCGCGACCGTCTGCTTGACGATGTCGTCCGAGTCGGTCGTGGCGTCGTCCGCCGAGCGGGCGGACCTGAGCACGAGCCGGGGAGGAATTTCCGAGGAATCGGTGACGTCGGACGGCTTCACGGCCGGCCCGGGGGCGTTGTCCGGCGTTGTTTCGGGTCCGGTGTCGCCGAAGAACCCGAAACTGAAGTCGATGTCTCCACCGAAGTCGCTGCTGTCTTCGCTGTTGTTGTCGCCGCCGGTGTCGGCAATGGCGGCCTCGCCCTCGCCCTCTCCCTCTTCCTCGTTCTCGCTCTCGTCTTCGCTCTCGCTCTCGACCTCGGTTGTGTTCTGCTGCCGGCTCTCGGTGATCGGCCGATTGGCGACGGGGCTCTGCGAACGGCTGGACGTCGGCGTGGACCTGCTTGACGTCGCGACGGAGTGGGGCCCCGGGCTCTCGGAGTGCTCGCTCTCGTCGTCGTCGGAGTCGTCGACCCGGTCCCAGTCGGTCTGCCAGCGAGGTGTCTCCTGCTGGTTGTTCCCTTCCTGGCCCTGGGCGAGGGACTCGGTCCGGGGCAGGGCCGGACGATCGGTGAGCACCAGGCGAAGGGCCTGCAGGGTCTGGTCGTTGTCCGGGTCGTGCGCCTTGGCCCGGAGGCCGGCGAAGTAGTTGTGGAGCCGGGAGCCGGTCTGTTTCAGCTCGGCGATGGCCTCCGCGATGACCTCGGCCGCTCCCGCTTCCGGTACGACCGACAGGTGGTCCATCGCGCTGCGAACCTCGACCAGATGCCCGGCCCGGAGCTCACCCAGCCGGGTCTGAAGCGTGGCCAGCTGCTCGTTGCTGATGGTCGCTGTGCGGCCGGTGTACCCGACGTCCGCGATCACGGCGACGACGTCCGCGCCGTCCCCGAGCACCGACTTGAGTTCGGCGACGCTCAGCACTCCGTCCGCCTTGAGGCGCACCCACTCGTCCTGCGTCAGGACATGGCCTTCCCCGTTCCTGGGCAGGGCCGACGCCACGGACTGGGCCGTGTGAACGTTCTGGAGCGCCTTCCACGCGGGCGTCGGCTGTTCGCTCGTCAGCTTTGCGGCCCTGCGCCCCCACTGGCTGGGATGGGTGATGGCCTTGGTCACCTGTTCGAGGTGGCTCGCAGCGACCCCGTCGAGCCGGTCGTACGGGGTGTGGTTCGTGAGCGCGGAGAAGTACGGGCGGCCCAGCAACTGCATCAGGTTGGTGGTGTTGGCGCCTTCCAGCACCGCCGGCAGTGTGCCGAGCTGGAAGACCTGTCGGAACACGTCCTGCGGGAGGCCCGCACTCTGCACGATGAGGACGTCGTCGGGCCCCAGTCGTTCGAGCTGTTCGCGGAGATCAGGGGCGGTGATATCGGTCCGGCTCAGCTGCGCATTCGTGTGCACGGGCGCGAAGTCGACCGTGGTGCGGCCGAACGAGAGGATCACGGACGGCTTGCCGATCCCGGAGCTGCTGATCCCGGCGGCCAGGGTGCTGAGAGCCGACACCCGGCCCGACTCGGTGACGTTGTGGAGGCCGTAGACCGGCATGACCTCGGTGCCGTTTTCGTGCACGGCCCGGACGATCTCCTTGAGCCCGCCGACGACGTCGGAGGCGGTGACCCGCCGGTCGATCAGGTCATTGAGTTCGTCATGGGTGAGGAGCGGGGTGTGGAAGTTGAACAGGGCGTCGGGCGCGATGGTGTTGCCGGGCGACTCGGAGTCCTCCAGATCGATGACCACGACATCGGAGTCCGGGGACGGTCTGCTGTACAGATAGCGGTGCGAGGTTTCCCAGGCGTAGGGCTTGAGCACGATCGCCCGGTCGACCCCCAGAAAGTTCAGGAACCGCTCCGCCACTTCTTCGTCGCCGTCGAGCCGGTCGCTCGCCGCGACCATGACCAGCCCTTGAGTTCCCGGCTGCCCGGAGGCCCGGGGATCGGACGCAGGCCGGTCCGGGTCGAAGGTCTGCGTCTGCCAGGTGACACGGGCGTTGAGCTCGTCACTCAGCAGCAGCGCGAGCTTCTGCTGCACGTTGGCCGGGGCGATGGCGGTGATGGGCCCCTGGTAGCCCAGCTCGTTCAGGGAGTCCATCAGCATCGTGGCGGCGGCCTGATGGCCGAAGTTGGCCGCGTCGTCGATGAAGATCGTGACACCGCCCTCGGTGTCGTTCAGCTTTTGGCGCAGCTCCCTGCGGAGGCCGATCTCCTCCGGTGACGGTGCGGCCCCCCGACGGTGGGCGGCGATGTCGTCGAGCAACTGCTGCGACGGGGGACCAGGAGTGCCGAGGAGCTCCGACCACAGCTGATGCTCCGGCCGCGTGACGGTGTGGGGGGCGACCTGTGAGGTGGACGGGGACTGCTCGTTGTCGGACGAGCCGTCCTCGGTGAGCAGCCCCGTGCTGGGCTCGGTCTCGTTCTCCGGAGCGTCGGTGCGCGAATCGGTCTGCGAATCGGTCTGCGAATCGGTCTGTGTGTTGGGCTGCGTGGGCGGTGTGCCGGCCTCCTGCTCCGACTCGGGCGCTGACTTCTGCTGGATGTCCGGCTGCTCGTCCTGCTGCTCGTCCTGCTGTGCGTCGGGCGTCCGGTGGCCTTGGGTGGGAGCCGGGTTGTGGTTCGGCGTCGGGCCGCCGCGCGAATCGGTGTTCGTCGGGGGGACCGTGCGCTCGTCGGGTGTCTGCTGGGACTCCTCCTCGGCGTCGTTCGTGTCGTCGGCGTCGTCGTTGGGAGGGGTGTAGCCGTGATCGTCGTTGCTGGAGGTGTTGACGGACCCCTTGGTGGCCGGTCCGTTCGAGCCGGACGGCCCCGACGAGCCCGACGACGGCGACTTCGATGTCGGCCCCGTGTGCTCGTCGTTCCCCGTCTGCCCGGACTCGTCCGTCGCCTCGGTCTCCTGCGTCGACTCCGTCTGGTTCTGGGATCCGGCGCCGTTCGTGCTGCCGCCGTTCTTCCCGCCCTCCGAGCCTCCGCCGGTCCCGGTCCCGGTCCCCGTACCCGTCCCGGTCCCCGTACCCGTCCCGGTCCCCGTACCCGTTCCGGTCCCGGTCGTGTTCCCGGTGCCGGAGTCGGTTCCGCTCCCGGAGTCCGTTCCGCTCCCGGACTTCGACCCCGTGCCGTCCCCGTCGGCCTGGCTCGACGTCGGCACCTTCTTCTCGGTGAAGTTGTTCTTCACCCAGGTACCGGGCTTGGACGCGCCGCTCCCCAGCAGATGCTCGGCCTTGCTGCTGATCCCGGAGCCCAGGAAGGTGTCCCAGCTCGTCGTCCAGTTCCCCGTCATGAGGCCACCGGCCACGATCTCCGCGACGGCCTCCGAGCCACCGGAGGTCAGGAAGTCCTTCGTGTCGTTCAGCGCGGTGTTGGCCAGGTTCTTGGGAGAGAACTTGCTCGGCCGGGGCGCCTTGTCGGTCACGTCCTTGGTGAGGTTCTTGACCGGACCGTTGCCCGTGAAGTTCTTCAGCAGCTTCCCGAGCCCGGACGAGAACGCGCCGTGGAAGAACCCCGCGAACGCGCCGAAGACACCGTCCTGTGCGATGGCCTTCCAGTCGAACCCCTTCGGCCGCCGCCCGTCGGGCCCCGCCATCATCAGGGCGAGACGCACCGCGAAGGTCTGGAACGCCTCCTGGAACGCCTCGCTCAGGCTCGGCATCAGATGCGTACGCTTCAGCAACGTGTCCAGCACCGTCAGCAGCACCACCCGGCTGCGAGCCTTCGCCACCGCCGCGTCGCTCGCCGAGGCCCCGCCCGAGAAGAACGACATCACGAAGATGACCAGCAGCTCGATCATCAGCCGGATCAGCTCGGCGATGATCTGCCACTTGGACTCGATGATGTTCATCGACGTGTCGGTGCGACCGTCGCCGATGGTCTTCAACTGGTCCGAGAAGTCGCGGAGATGGTTGGTGCCCCCGTTGTCGATGAACAGCTTCATCGACTGCAGATAGCTCGCACCCACCTTGGGAGGGAGCGACCTGCTGATCCCGACGACCGACTGCTCGATCTCGCCGGACAGGTCGGTGAGACGGTCGGCGAGCCGGTGGTACGGCCGCCGGCTGGCATACGCCAGATCCTCGTCCGCCTGCAACAACCGCTCGCCGATGAGGACGAAAAGAAGGTTGTTCAGCTCGGGCGTCGCCTTGATCGACATGGGGCCGTGCTCTCTGCCGTCAGCGCTTTCCGCTGTTGTTGGGCTTGATCCGGTGGTCCCGGATCGAGTCCAGGATGTTGTTCTGGTTGGACTTGATCGACTTCAGGTTGACCGAGGTCCCGTGCGCCACACCGTTGACCGCTTCGGACAGGGCGATCGCCGTCTCGCTGCTGCTCTCCCGCTCCTTCTGCTCCTGCGGGATGACCTCCTTGGCGAAGCTGTCGTCCTGACCCGGCCAGTCACGCGTGGCACGTACGTCGACGACGAAGTCGTCCACCATCGCGCCGATCGAGGTGCTGATCGAGAACATCTGCCGCAACCCGGCCTGGATCCGGGCGGGTTCGGCGAAGTAGCCGTCGCTCATGGTGTGTTCAGCGCTCCTCGTCCTCGTCGATCTCGTCCCGCAGCCGGCGCCCCGACTCCTGCCGGGCCCGCTCCTCCGGGTCCTGGAGCACCTCGGGCCCGAAGATCCGCGCCCAGTCGATGTCCACGCCGGTGAGCTCGGGCACCTCGGTGCTCGGCCGGGTGAACGGTTCGAAGGTCTCCATGACCTGCCGGGCCATCTCCGTACGCGCCCGGCCGAACGCGTCCAGCACGGCACCCGACAGCTCGCCGGGCGACATCGTGCGGTACTTCCCCTCCAGGAACCGCAGCGCGGTCAGCTCGCCCTGCGGCCCGACCGTGACCTCCACCGACCGGTCCGCCGACCGCACGGTGCGCGTCGCCTGCCGCAGTTCGGCCTCGGCCTTGGCCACACCCTTCTCGGTGGCCTCCAGCTCGGCCATCGCCGTGGCGAGCCGGGCCTCCACGGACCTGGCGTACGGCGAGACCTCACCGCGCCCCGCGCTCTCCGGCGCCTCGTCCATCGCTCCGCCCATCCGCCCGCTCACCGTCCGATCACCGTGGGCGTGCCGCCCTCTTCCGCGCCCCACACGTCCTCGTCCTCGGCCACCCAGTGCACCCGGTCGCGTTCACCGCTGCCGGTCGCCTGCCCGCCCTGGGTGCCGCCGGCCGCACCGCCCGCGACGGCCGTGGAGCTGGTGGCGGTACGGGCCCTGCGGGCGCTGCGCTCCTCGTCCGCGCCGCGTCGCCCACCGGAGCGGGACGATCCGCCGCGCGTGCCGGGGCCGCTCTCCGTCAGGACGTTGCGGACGCGTTCGCCCGACGAGCCGCCCGCCTGTCCACCAGCACCCATGCCACCCATCCCGCCCATGCCACCCATGCCGCCCATCGGCATCATCGGGTTGAGAGGTGTGGAGCCGTCCGACGACGCACCCGAACCCGAACCCGTACCGATGCCCGTGTCCGGCAGGGAGGCCGGGGGCTGGTTGCCGGTGGCGCCGGGCGGCGCCCCGAGCGTCCCGCCCGGGTGGAAGGTGCTGTCGTACTCCTCGTAGTCGCCGTTGCCGGAACGGTTCTGACCGCCGCCGGACGAGGAGTTGTTCAACGAGGTGTGGGAGTTCCCGCCGAGGGAGTTGAGATCCCGGTGGAGATCCCGGTCCAGGCCGTGGTTCAGATCTCGGTTCAGGTCGCGGTTCAGGTCGTGATTGAGATCCTGGTGGGTCGGCGGGGGAGTGAGGTGGTTGTTGGTCTTCGGCGGCCACTGGAACTCATTCTTCGGGTTGAGGTCGGTGACCGTCTCCTTGCCGTTCTTGTCGATGCTCGTGACCTTGCCGGTCTCCGGGTCGACTGTCTGCCGGCTGCCGTCCTTGAACGTGGTGGTGAGTGTGCCGTCCTTGTTCAGCTTGGTGACACTGCCGTCCGGGTTGGTCACGCTCTGGCCCGGGTTGAGGTCCTGCACCGTGGTCTTGCCCTGGTGCGGTGTGACCGTGTACTTCCCGGTCTTCGGGTCGTACGTCACCCGGTCGCCGTTCGGGTACGTCGTGACCAGGTTGTGGTTCTTGTCCAGTGAGGTGGTCCCGCCACCGGGGTTCAGGACCGAAGTGTTCGGGAGGTTGGGCGGCGGAACCATAGGGTTCAGCGGGCCGGTGTGCGTCGTGTCCCCGTTGCCCTGGGACGAGTCGCCGTTGCCCGGGTTGAGGATGTCGTCGATGTTCTTGTTGAGGTCGCTCGTCAGATCCTTGCCGGTGCCACCGCCGGGGCCGTTGCCCGAATCACCGTTGAGATCCTTCGTCCCGTTGTTGCCGAGCAGATCCTTGAGACCGCCCGGACCGCCCCCGAAGTCGTTGAGGGACTTGGTGACGTTGTTCCCCATGTCACCGATGCCCTTGTTGAGGTTCTCCAGGGTCGTGTTGAGATCCTTGCTGTTCTTGTCCGCCTCCTCCTTCGCCTTCTCGGCCTTCTCCTTGGTGTAGAACTCCGTCAGCGACCCGGTGTTCTTGGTGGTGAGAGGCGAATCGAACGGCGTGGTGGCGTCGATCCAGGCGTTGTTGAGATCGGACAGCACCGTCTGCGCCGTGCCGTTCAGACCGGCCTGGAGCCCCTCGATGTCCGGGTGCGGCTGCTCGATGAAGTCGTTCCACCGCTTGACGGCCTCATTGCCCACCGCGGCCCAGTTCTGGATGTCGGTCAGGTCACCGTAGGTGGGGTGCGGTTCCTGGAAACCGTCCTTGGTGGAGTACGTCGTGGTGGTGGTCGGGTTGATGACGTTCCCGGTGGAGGTCGTCGACGTGATGAACGGAATGTTGTGCTCGGTCAGCCACTTCAGAATGTCGTCCAGGACCTGGATCAGGTGGAAGTGCGGATCGTGCTCGTTGCGCCCCATCCATGCGTTCCAGGCCGTTCGCAGCGACTTCGCCTGGGTCAGCAGCGTCTGCTGCGCCGCCATCAGCTGCTTGGAATGGTTGGACTTCGGCGTGAACGCGGGATCCCCGACCGCGTCGAACTTGTCGCCCGCGCCCAGCTGTTCCTTGTAGTTCTCGTAGTTCCCGTTCAGCTGGTGCACCAACTGCCAGAAGATTCCCGCTGCCTGGCCCTTCCAGGCCGACTGTTCGCTCCCCAGCGACTTCTCCCACCCCGCGAGGATCGCCGCCTGGTCCACGAAGAACTGGGCCGCCCGGTCGAAGGCCTGGGCGGTGCGCTGGAAGGAGTTGAGGTCCACCACATTGGCGTCCGGCACCGAAGCGCCGTTGAAGGACGCACCCTGTGTGGTCTTCGAATCGATCAGGGCACCCAGGGCCGCCCCCGGGCCTCCCATGTACTGGCCCAGCGGGCCGATGTCGAAGTCGTCGCCGTACTTGCCCTTGTACTTCCCGCCGCTCAGCGACTCATTGGCCTCCAGCCCCCGGCTGCGCCCCTTCTCCGACATGAACGAGCCGATGAAGACCAGCCGGGCGTGGTACATCTCCACGTGGCCGTTCTTGTTGGAGTAGAAGTACAGGTCGTAGTCCTGGCCGTCGCTCTTCAGTGAACCCTGCGTGGCGGCGTTGATCACCGACTGGACACTGATCTTGTCCAGGCTCATCCGGAAGAGCGGGCTCTTCTCCTTGCTGCTCAGGCCGGTGAACAGGCCCTTGCGGCTGGGCATCGGATAGCCGGTCAGCTTGGTGACGGCCTGCCCCCAGTAGTCGTCGGCGTCGTAGTTCTGTGAGGTGGGGGTCGACATGCGGAACGCTCCGGGGGCGAAGAAGGAGGATCGGGGCGGGCGGAGAAGAGGCGGTGCACAGAAGGGTCGGCCCGGACCGCCGGAGCGGCCCGGGCGGATCGCCGGAGCGGACCGCCCCCGGCGGGGGCGGGCGGGTCAGGTACCGGTCTTCGTGGTCGGACCCAGTTCCTTGTCCACGTCCGAGAAGATGTCGAGCAGCGCGGCACCGTCGATCGATTCGAGACTCTTGCCCTGAGTGCTGAGCAGCTTCTCGATGGTCGTCAGCAGATCGCTCTTGATGTGCCCGAACAGCGTGTACTGACTCTCGAAGATGGCGTCGACGGAGCCGGCCGCCTTCTTGACCGCCGCCACCAGGGACTGGCCGTGCACACTGTCGTCCGTCCCCATCAGACCGATGGCCAGCGCCGGGTCCTGCTGGAGCGTGCCCGGGGTGGTACGCCCGTCGAGGATGCTCTTGAGCGCCTTGAGGCCGTTGGGGTCGTCCTTGCGGATCTTGTCCAGCGCCGTGTGGAAATCCGTGACGTCGTTCTCGGCGAACGACTTGAGCGTCTTGCCGTCGAGATGGGTCAGATCGGCCATCGGGGGCTCCCGCTCAGCGGCCGATGGAGATCTCGGACCACATCTGCGACAGCGAGTTCTCGCTGTACTTGTAGTTGCCCGAGATGTCGGTCAGCAGGGCCGCGTGCGAGTTCAGCAGCGTTTCCATGTTCCGCACCGCCTGGTCCCAGGCGGCCTGCTTCTGACGGTAGGTGTCGGCGTCGGAGCCGTACCACGTCTTGCGCAGCTCGCCGAGCTCCGCCTCCAGGGACGCGAGGGTCCGGGCGATCGCCTGGGTCTGGCGGACCATGTCGTCGCCGGCGTTGTTCATGTGGCCGTAGTCGACCAGGATGTAACCGTCGGTCAGGTTGTCGGGCATCGGGGAGACCTCGCTTCACTGCCTGGGAAGGGCCCCGCCGCGGTGGCGGCGAGGGGTGCCGGTCGTCCGGCGGACGGAACGACGGGATCCGTCGTCCGGGGCGGGTCCTACGCCATCAGGTCGTCGAACGCCTTCTGCGAGGCGCTGTACGCCTGGTTGATCGCGTCGTTGGACGAACCCTGCGTCTTGCCGTGCTCCACCAGGCTGGTGTTGAGCTTGTCGACCATGTCCTCCAGGTTGCGGAGGATGATGTTGACCTGGTCGTCCCACTGCTTCAGCAGGGCCCCGTACTGGCCGCCGTCGCTGCCCTGGTACCCCTTGCTCAGGTTGTTGCGGGTGTCGTCGACGTCCTGGCGGGACTTGAGGATTCCGCTGTAGGCGGCCTCAAGCGCCTGAATGCCGTTCCTGGTCGAGCTCTCGCTCGACTGCTGGAGGTTGCCGCCCGGTGCCGCCTGAGCGCCTGCGTCTGCCACGGTGTCTCCCATGCCTCAACTGCTGGATGGCCGTGATCCTATGATCAGATCCGTGGTGTGCTCAATGATCCTCCTCCGCATCTGAGCTTTTCCTGAGGATCCATCAACTTCTTTCACCCGTCGGCAATGTTCCGTTGCCCTCGCCGCCGCTCCGGTCACCCCCTGCCTGCGGGCAGGAGGGCGCCGTGGTGCCCGCCGTGCGTCCCGCCGCGGCCGCTTCCGGGCTCAGGTCGGGGCCGGACGGCAGCATCGCCAGGAGCGGTGACGGGAGCGCCTGGGCGGCGGCACCGTCGTACCCCAGCGCCTTCTGCGCCGCCTGGGAGAGCAGCCGGTACTTCACCCCGTTGTCGGCGACGAAGTACGTGGTGGAGCCGACATCGGTGCCACCGGCGCCCAGCGCCTTGACCAGCGCGCCGTGCCCCGGACGTACCGCTGTGGCGTCCACCGGCAGACAGGCCGGGGCGATGTGCTCCGGCGACGTCGCGGAGGCAGGCGGCAGCGCGCCGAGAGGGACCAGCGCACCGGTCACCCGGGTGCCGTCCCCCTTGTCGGGCCGCACCCGGGCACAGGCCGCCCAGCCCGCCTGTACGGCCTCGGCGCGCGGCGGCGTGGCCGGCAGCCCGGCCGGCACGGGCTCGCTGCCCTCCGCGCCGGGCGCCAGCCCGGCCTTCACCTCGGCCGCGCCGATCACCACCGCGGCCGGTGCCGCACCGCCGTAAGCCCGGTCCTTGGTCTCGGCGGACCCCAGCGCCAGCGCCGCCCCGGTCTCCGTCAGCGGAACCAGCCCCTCCTTGCGCAGCAGGTAGTACTGGCGTGCCGCCCCCGGAGTGCGTGACTGGAACACCTGCCCGAGCTTCGACGGACGCCCGCCCAACGACGGCCCCGCCCCACCGCGGCCGGGCACGGCCGGCGGTACCAGATCCGGCCCCTGCACCAGCGCGTCCAGGAACGCGGCCGACACCGGCCGGGGCGTCACCGACCCGTACCCCAGCGACACCGCGGCGTTAGCGCTCCGGTCCAGCCGCAGCCGGCTGCCCTGCCAGACCAGATACCGGGCCCGGTCCGGCCCCGACACCACCAGGCCCTGCCCGGCACCCATCCCGCGCCCCTCGACCGGCGCACCGGCCACCAACGCGGTGAACGCACCGCCCCTGCCGGTGGCACCGCCGGAACCCCCGGCGCCCGCACCGGCCTCCGACGCCAGCACCGAGCACACCTGCCACGGGTCCTTCTCCAGGTCCTGCACACCCGGTACGGAGTCCGGCGCACCCGGTATCCCGACCGGGGCGCCCACCGCGGTGCCCTTCAGCGACGAGGTGCTCACGTCCTCGGACTTCAGCTTCCCGTCGCCGACCAGCAGCGCGGAGGCGTAATTGCGCACCGGACGCAGCCGGCCGCCCACGTACACGTAACGGGCACCGGTCTCCCGGTTCACCACCAGCGTCCCCGACGCCCGCCACGCGTCGTTGCCGCCGGGGGACATGAGGCCGTACACCAGCGAACCGGCGGCCACCAGCGCGGTGATCACCACACCGACCAGCACCCCGCGGGTGGTCCGCCCCAGCGGGCTCTCCGGGGCGTCCGGGTCGGCGAGCAGCATCCCCGAGGTCAGCCGGCCCATCACGAAGGTGTGGGCCTGGACCTGGTCACGCTTGGACTGCATGTCGCATACCTTCCGGGTCAGCCGTTGATCGCCCGGAGCGCGGCGAAGACGCCGAGCACCCAGAGCGCGAGCGGCAGCAGGCTGATCGCCAGTGCCGAGTGCAGCAGTTCGGCCGCGCGGCCCCAGTACGGCACCAGCCGGCGCCCGGGCACCGTCCACGACACGATCGCCAGCAGCGCGGTGAACGCCACGAGTCCCGCCACCAGCAGCGGCCGCTCGTCGGGCGTCAGGGACGCGGCAAGGGCCAGGGTCAGCAGCGCCGCGCCCCAGATGCCGGGCAGCAGCAGCGCGAGCCGCTGCGGCACATTGACCATGCCGCGCCCGTGCAGCAGCAGAAGCAACGAGAGCACCGAGGCGGTCAGTGTCTCCGGCAGGTTCGGACCGTCGGCCAGCACCACGAGAGAGGCCGCGCAGACGGTGCCCGCCGCCCCGTAGAGCGCGGTCATCCAGCCGCTCGCCAGCTCGGTGCGGGTGGTCACGTCACCACCGGCGTAGGGCTCGATGCCCTCCTGGAGCTGCTGCGAGTTGGTCGGCAGCGAAGGCATCCGCATCCCCGCCAGCTTGAATGCCAGGGCCGGAACGAAACCGCCCAGCACCACCGCCAGCGCGGCGAGCACCGTCGCCGCCCCGTCCATCGTCAGACCGGCGGGCCCGGCCAGCGCCCCGCCCAGTGCGACGGCGCACCAGAACACCGCCGTCGCCAGGAAGAACGGCACGGACACCGCCGCGAGCGCGAGCCCCAGCACCGCGCCGCCCGCACCGGCGGCCCCCGCCGCCAACAGCCTCGCCCCGAGCACCTGATGCACATCGGGTCCGCCCAGATCGCCGCCCGGCAGCAGCCAGCCGGCCAGCGCCAGATACGGACTCGCCATCGACCCGAGCACCGCAGCGGCCGCCGCGTCACCCACCGCCCGGCTCGCCGAGGCGGCCCCGGCCAGCAACAGCGCCCCCACCGCACCCGCCCCGGCGGCACGCACCCCGGCAGGGCCGCCCGGCCAGGCCAGCAGGGCCAGACCGGCGAGCAGGGTCAGCACGCACAGGGCCCGCAACAGCCGCCGACTGGAGTCGGCACTCCAGCCGTGCAGCCGGTCGCGCACCACACTGGCGATGCCGTCGACCAGGTCGTCCAGCCGCACTTCGGGAAGAGCGTCGGTGTGCGGGCGCAGATACAGCACCTCGCCGTCCTTGAGGTCGAGGGTCTCCAGCGTCCCCTCGTCGTCCAGGGCCGGTCCGCCGAGCCGTTGCAGCACCCAGCCGCTGTGGTCCAGGCCGTTCTCCTCCAGTTCCTCACCCGCGTAACGCAGCACGGTGGGAAGGAGATCGGCCACCGGCACATCGGCGGGCACCGCAAGGTCGATGGTCTTTTCGGGGGCACGTATGGTGAGGCGGCACAGGCCCGCCACGGAGCTGTCGGTCAAGGTCAGGGCTCGCGTTCTCGGGGACTTGTCGGATGCGACGTGGACGCGCTTGGTGATTCGGATGCAGACTACTGATCATCATCCGGGCCGTCGTCAACGGACCTCTCACGAGTCCCTGTTGGTCCGGAACCGTCCGGCTTGTGCGCCGGTCGGCACTCCTGTGCGCCCATCCCGGTCCGGTCCACCCGTCACGGCGGGCGGTCCGCCGCCGTCCGCGGCCTGCCGTCGCCGTCGTCGAAGGAGTCTGTTCGTTGAGTGTGGTCCTCTTCCGCCGCCCAGCCCGCCGTCGCGGCCCGGACATGCCCGAAGGAGAGCTGAACCTCCAGGAGCCACCGACCCTGCCGGAGACGGTTCCTGACTCCTCGGCGATCTGGACCTATCTCCCGATGGCCATGATGTCGGTGTCCATGATGCTGATGTTCATGCGTCCGGGCGGCGGCAGCAGTGTGTTCACCTACCTGGCACTCGGCATGATGGTCACCGCCTCCGCCGCCATGCTCATCGGCCAGATGATGCGCAAGGGCGGCGAGCGCAAACAGCGGCTGCGCGGCGAACGACGCGACTACCTGCGCTATCTGTCGCAGATCCGGCGCAGCGTCCACGAGGCGGTCAGCGACCAGCAGGAGGCCCTCGCCTGGCGGCACCCCGAACCCCGGGTGCTGCGCACCATGGTGCGCTCCACCCGGCTGTGGGAGCGCCGGGTCTCCGACGACGACTTCGCCGAGGTGCGCATAGCCGTCGGCGACCAGCAGCTCGCGCTGCGCCTCACCCCGACGGCGACCAAACCGGTCGAGGACCTCGAACCGCTCTGCGCCCACGCGCTGCGCCGCTTCATCAAGGCGTACGGAGTCGTCCCCGACCAGCCCACCGGCCTCTACCTGCGGTCCTGGACCCGGATCCTGTTCCGCGGCGACGACCGGGCGGTACGGGACACCGTCCGCGCGGTCCTGTCCCAGCTCGCCTTCTTCCACCCGCCGGAGGAGCTGTGGATCGCCCTGTGCGTCGCCGACGAGCGGCGCGCCGAGTGGGAATGGGTCAAGTGGCTCCCGCACAGCCAGCACGCCCAGGAGCAGGACGGCGCCGGCCCCTCCCGGCTGGTCGCCTCCGCCTTCCGTGACCTGGAGGAGCTGCTCGGCGCCGAATTCTCCGAGCGGCCCGTCTTCGACCCCGAGGCCGTGCCCGGCCGCGACGAACCGTTCACCGTGATCGTCGTCGACGGCACCACCGTGCCCACCGGACACCGCCTGGACGGCCCCGGACTGCGCAACGTCGTCGTGCTCGACCTGTCCGGCGCCCTCAGCTGGCGCCCCGGCCGCACCACCCTGCGCCTCGACGTGCAGCCGGACGCCCTGAACCTCGTGCGCACCGACCGCAGCCGCAAGGAGCAGACCACCCTCCTCGGCCGCCCCGACGCCATGGGCCCGGCCGCCGCGGAAGCGCTGGCCAGGCTGCTCGCGCCGTACCGGATGAGCCTCTCGGCGGACGCCGCCCAGCCGCTGGACACCGACGTCGAGCTCACCACCCTGCTCGGCATCCCCGACCTGTACCGGCACGAGCCGGCCACCCTCTGGGAACGCTCGACCGGCGCCGCCCGGCTGCGCGTCCCGGTCGCCGTCGGCGCCGACGGAATCCCGGTGGAACTGGACATCAAGGAGTCCGCGCAGGGCGGCATGGGCCCGCACGGCATGCTGATCGGTGCCACCGGATCCGGCAAGAGCGAGCTGCTGCGCACCCTCGTGCTCGGCCTCGCCCTCACGAACTCTTCCGAAACACTCAATTTCATCCTGGTGGACTTCAAGGGCGGCGCCACCTTCCTCGGCCTCGACGAACTCCCGCACACCTCCGCGGTGATCACCAACCTGGCCGACGAAGTCGCCCTCGTGGAACGCATGCAGGACGCCCTGCACGGAGAACTCGTCCGCCGCCAGGAACTGTTGCGCAGCGCCGGAAACCACACCTCCGCGCTGGAGTACGAGAAGGCCCGCGCGGCCGGCGCCGACCTCGAACCGCTCCCCAGCCTCTTCGTCGTAGTCGACGAGTTCAGCGAACTGCTCTCCGCGCACCGCGAGTTCATGGACCTGTTCGTGATGATCGGACGGCTCGGCCGTTCACTCGGAGTCCATCTGCTGCTCGCCTCCCAGCGACTGGACGAGGGCCGCATGCACCAGCTGGAGAGCCACCTCTCCTACCGGGTGGGGCTGCGCACCTTCTCCGCGATGGAGTCGCGCGGCGTGCTCGGCGTGCCCGACGCCTACCAGCTGCCCTCCCAGCCCGGCAGCGGCTTCCTGAAGAGCGGCGTCGAGGCGCTGACCCGCTTCCGCGCGGCGTACGTCTCCGGCCCCTACCGCAAGCGGCGCGGCGCGGCCGTGCAGGCCAGGGTCGCCAGCCAGGTGATGCCCTGGACCACCGACTGGGTCGTGCCGCGGGCCCCCGCCCGAACCCCCGACCCCGAACCGGCCGCCTCGGCCGAGGAGCCCGACACCGGCGACACCCTGCTCTCCGTCGCCCTGGACCGGCTGCGCGGCTCCGGACCGGCCGCCCACCAGGTGTGGCTGCCGCCGCTGGACCTGCCGCCCGCCCTCGACCTGCTGCTGCCCTCGCCCGAGCCCCACCCGGAACGGGGCCTCACCCCGGCGGGCACCTCGGGGCCGGGCAGGCTCAAGGTGCCGCTGGGACTCGTCGACATGCCGTTCGAGCAGCGCCGCGACCCGCTGACGGTGGACCTCTCCGCCGCCGGCGGCCACGTCGCGGTCGCGGGCGGCTCGCAGAGCGGCAAGTCGACCGTCGTACGGACCCTGATCAGCGCGCTCGCCCTCACCCACACCCCGCGCGAAGTGCAGTTCTACTGCCTGGACTTCGGCGGCGGCGCACTCTCCGCACTGTCCCGGCTGCCGCACGTCGGCGGCGTCGCGGGCCGGCTCGACACCGAACGCATCAGCCGTACGGTCGCCGAGGTGACCGCCGTGCTCAACGAACGCGAGCAGTTCTTCCAGGACCAGGGCATCGACTCGATGGCCTCCTACCGGCGCCGCCGCGCCGCCGGGGAGTTCCCCGAGGAACCGCACGGCGACGTCTTCCTGGTCGTGGACGGCTGGGCCACGGTCAAGCAGGACTTCGACTCGCTGATCCCCACCTTCCACCAGATCGCCTCCCGCGGCCTCAACTACGGCGTCCACCTGGTCGTCACCACCGCCCGCTGGATCGAACTCCCCGCCCAGGTCCGCGACCAGTCGCTGACCCGGCTGGAGCTCAAGCTCGGCGACCCGATGGACTCGATGATCGACATCCGCAAGGCGGCCACCGTGCCGCGCGGCGCCGGCCGCGGCCTCACCATGGAGGGCAAGCTCCACTTCCTGACCGCCCTGCCCCGCATCGACGGCAGCGACAGCGCCGACGACCTCGCCGAGGGCGTCGCCGACCTGGTGGACCGGATCGCCGGACACTGGCAGGGACCACCGGCCCCGCCGGTACGGATGCTGCCGCACCGCCTCCCGGCCGCCGAACTCCCGCAGCCGGAGCGCACCGAGGGGCTGCGCGTCCCGATCGGCCTGGACGAGGAGACCCTCTCGCCGGTCTGGCACGACTTCGGGCGCACCCCGCACCTGATCGGCATCGGCGACAGCGAGAGCGGCAAGACCAACCTGCTGCGCCTGCTGGTCCGTTCCATCACCGCCAGGTACACCTCGGCCGAGGCCCGCATCCTGGTGGTGGACTACCGCCGCGAACTGGTCGACGCCGTACCCGAGGAGTACCGCCTGGGCCACGTCGTCGCGGTCGACGCCCTGCGCGAAATGGTCGGCGGCGCGGCCCGCGCCATCAAGACCAGGCTCCCCGGCCCGGACATCGCCCCGTCCCGGATGCGGCAGTGCGACTGGTGGACCGGGCCCCGGCTGTTCGTCCTGATCGACGACTACGACATGGTCAGCGGCACCGGCTCCTACGACCACCCGTTCGCCCCGCTCCTGGACCACCTCGCGCTCGGCTACGAGGTCGGGCTGCACGTGGTGGCGGTACGGTCGGCCACCGGCTCCGGCCGCGGCCTCAACGACCAGTTGCTGCGCCGCCTGGACGAGGTCAACACGCCCGGCATGCTGCTGTCCTGCCCGCCGTCCGAGGGCTATGTGTTCGGCAATGTGAAGCCGCGCAACCTGCCGCCGGGCCGGGCCCAGTACATCGTCCGGCGCAAGGCCACCCTCGTACAGACCGCACTGGCCGAGGAGGCCGGGGCCTGAGCCGCACGGCAAGGGCCCCGGGGTGCGCGCACCCCGGGGCCCTTCGCGTTTCCGCGGCCGGTCAGTCGCCCGTCGTCCCGGCCACCGGGCGGCGGCCCGCCGGACGCCAGCCGCGGGCCCGGCCGCGAGGGGCGACCAGCGCCGCCCACGCGACCAGCAGCGCGAGCGAACCGCCGCCCACCGCGATCCACACCGCCCGCCGGGTGGCACCCCCGCTGCCGTTGCCCGGCGGCATCACCACCGAGTCGTCCCGCACCGCTTCCGTGCGCTTGACCGGATCAGGTACGGAGGTGACGGCGGCGTACGGGTCCAGCCGCGGCACGTCCGCCGGGTAGGCGGTACGGGTCAGCCGCTGCGCCGTCTGCGCGGCCGACAGCTCCGGATGCGCCGACCGCACCAGCGCGGCCGTGCCCGCCGCGTACGCGGCGGCGAACGACGCCCCCGACCCGATGAAGTGCCCCGTCCCGCGCGGACCCACGCCCACGACCCCGTCACCGGGGGCGGCGAGGTCCGCGCCACGGGTGGCCGGTGCGCCGTCCGGGCGGGTGCCCCGCGCGTCCATGTCGATGACGGAGAGGACCCCGGGGGCCGATGCGGGCCAGTAGTCGCGCGGCGGCTCGGGCTCCCGGCCCGGCGACGAACGCGCCGGGTCGGGGGTCGCGGCGGCCACGATCAGCGCGTCGTGGGCCGCCGCGTACTTCACCGCCGAGGCGAGCCCGGCCGAGTCGGCGGCCAGCGCGGGGGAGACCTGGACGACCTTCGCGCCCGCGTCGGTGGCCGCCCGGATCCCGGCGGCCACCGAGGCCGCGGTCGCCGCCCCGCGCTCGTCGGTGCCCCGCACCGCGATGATCCGGGACTCCTGGGCGACCCCGGCGACCCGCACGTTCTTCGCGGGCGCGGCGGCGATCAGCCCGGCCACGAACGTCCCGTGGCCCACGCAGTCCGCCCCGGCGGAACCCACCGCCGAGACCCGGCCCGCGAGCGTCGGCGCCTGCGCCGAGACCCCGGTGTCCACCACCGCGACCTTCACCCCCGCGCCCCTGCCGAACGTCCAGGTGCGGGCGAGCTGGAGGTTCTGCTGCTCCCACGGCACCGCCGTGGCCCGCGCCTTCGACCCGCCGGTGCACGGATCGCCGGCATCGAGCCGCGCGGGCATCACCGGCAGCCTGACCTTCTCGCCGTCGGCCGCGGCGGGACCGGCGGCCGGCAGCACCATCGCCGCGGCGAGCAACGCGGCGGCCGGAACCCGTCCGGCACGGCGTGCGGCCCTCATTCGGGCACCGCCTGCGGGCGCACGACGTCCTGCGGCAGCAGCAGCCGCAGATCGTCCAGACCGGGCGCCGCCATGGTGCTGAGCCGGCCCGCCTGGCGGGTCATCATGCCCTCCAGGACCTGCCGGGCCAGCCGCGCGTTGCCGAACGAACGGTCCCTGGGCAGCGCGTCGAAGTACTCGCGCAGGACCGCACCGGCGCCCGCCGCGCACTCGTACCCGGACGCGGACGCGTGCTGGCGGACGATGGTGACCAGCTCGTCCGAGGAGTAGTCGGCGAACTCGACCCGCCGGGAGAACCGTGAGGACAGACCGGGGTTGGACGCCAGGAAGCGCTCCATCTCACCGGTGTAGCCCGCGACGATCACCACCACCTCGTCGCGGTGGTCCTCCATCAGCTTCAGCAGCGTGTCCACCGCCTCGCGCCCGAAGTCGCTGCTGCCCGAGGACCCTTCCGGGGTCAGTGTGTACGCCTCGTCGACGAACAGCACCCCGCCCCTGGCCCGGTCGAACACCTCCCGGGTGAGCTGGGCGGTGTGTCCCACGTACCGGCCGACCAGGTCCGCCCTGGCCACCTCGACGAGCTGGCCGCGCGGCAGTACTCCGAGCGACTTCAGCAGCTCGCCGTAGAGCCGGGCGACGGTGGTCTTGCCGGTGCCGGGCGGCCCGGTGAAGACCAGGTGGTGGCTGATCCGCGGCGCGGGCAGCCCGGCCGCCTCCCGCTTCTTCGCGGTGGCCAGCAGATTGACCAGGTCGGTGACATCGCGCTTGACGGCGGCCAGACCCACCATGTCCCCGAGGCGGGCCAGCGGGTCGCTCTCCGCCCCGCCGTCGGCCGGCTGCCCGGACACCGCGGCCGCCGCCTCCTCGCCGACGTCCTCGGGCAGCAGCCGGGTGAGGTCCTGCTCGTCGGCGTCGGGGAGCGCGGCCAGCCGGTACGCCTGACGGTCCACCATCTCCTCGAACACCTGCCGGGCGGCCCGGCCGTTGCCGAAGCCGGCGTCCCTGGGCATCCGCTCGAAGTGAGTGGCGAGCGCGCCGAGCGTCGACTCGTCGAGCTCGTAACGGTGCTGGGCGCACATGCTCTCGATGATCGCGACGAGTTCGGGGACCGCGTAGTTCTCGAACTCGACCGTCCGGGAGAAGCGCGAGGCGAGACCCGGGTTGGAGCCGAGGAAGTCCCGCATCTCGTCCGCGTACCCGGCGGCGACCACGACGACGTCGTCGCGGTGGTCCTCCATCAGCTTCAGGAGCGTGTCGACCGCTTCCCGGCCGAAGTCGGCGCCCGAACCCCGCCCGTCCGACAGCAGGCTGTACGCCTCGTCGACGAACAGCACCCCGCCCAGCGCCCGTTTGAACGTCTCGGTGGTCTTGATGGCCGTGCCGCCGACGATCTGTGCCACCAGGTCCGCGCGCGACACCTCCACCAGATGGCCGGAGGGCAGTGCGCCCAGCTCGGCGAGGATCGCCCCGTAGAGCCGGGCGACGGTGGTCTTGCCGGTGCCGGGTGGCCCGGAGAAGACCAGGTGCCGGCTCATCGGCGGGGCCGGCAGACCGAGACGGGCCCGCCGCTGGGCGAGCTGGATCAGATTGACCAGCGTGCGCACCTGGTGCTTGACGTTCTCCAGGCCGATCAGCGCGTCCAGTTCGGCCAGCGGGCCGTCCTCGCGCGCCGCCCCCGCGCCGGTGCCGGACGCGCCCGTGCCGGCCGGATCGGTGCCCTCGGCCTCGCCGAGCCCCCAGGCGTCCCGCTTGCCGTTCTCCGTGCTGGTCAGGTGCTCGACCGCCAGCCGGTCGCCCGCCAGGGCCTGCACCAGACCGCCGCCCTCGTTGTCCCTCGCCGTGCAGTTGACCACCGACACCGCGGCCGTGGTCTCCACCCGGAAGCCGTCCCGGCCCGAGCCGCTCACCTCGCAGGCGGTGAAGGCGCCCCGGCTGCCCTGGGCGAGCAGCACCCCGTGCCCCGCCGCGGCGGCGATCCGCAGCCGGGTCGCGGTCAGTTCGCCGCCGTCCTCGACCACCACACCCGAGTCGGTGGCCTCCCGGACGTCCCAGTCCCGGACGGTGACGCTGCCGCCCGCCGCCACCGACATGCCGTGCGCGGCGCCGTGCACGGCGCCCCCGCCGACATAGACGTTGCCGTTGTCGGCGACCCGGATCCCGGCGCCGCCCGGCCGTTCGATCTCGCAGTCCTCCAGCCGGCCCCGGCCGTCCTTGACGACCTCCACGCCGTGCCCCTTCGCGGCGCCGATCCTGGCCCTGCGCACCAGCGGATTGGCGCCGCTGCGTATCCGCAGGCCCGCGCCGCCCGCGTCGAGCACTTCGAGCCGGTCCAGCTCGGCGACCGACTCCTCCTCCAGCAGCACCCCCGTCTGCACGCTGTCCCGGACGGTCAGCCCGACCAGCACCGGGGAGGACGAGCCCCGCACGTGCAGCGCGGCGTCCTCGGCCGAATCCAGCCAGCAGTCCTCGAAGGTGCCCCGAGCCCGGTCCGAGACCAGCAGGCCGGGCCCCTTCGTACGGGCGGTACGGCACCGGCGCAGCAGCGGATCGGTGCCGCCGGACAGGACGATGCCCGGTCCGTTGGTGCCGGTCACCCGGATGTCCTCCAGCACCGTCCGGGCCGAGGAGGAGAGGTGGACGCCCACCCCGGTGTCGTGGACCACGGTCCGCAGGACCCGGGTGGTGCTCTGCTCCTCCAGCGCGATGGACGGCTTGTCGGTGGAGGAGATGTCGCACTCCTCCACCGATCCCTGTCCCTCGCCGTTGGCGAGCACTCCGTTGGCGCGCGCGTCGCGGATGGTGCAGCCGCGCAGTGTGATCCGGCCGCGTTCACCGATCACCACGCCCGAGGTGCCCAGGTGCTCGACCGTGCAGGACTCGGCGGAACTCTCCACCGCCGAGGTCACCACCAGACCGGCGCCGCGCGGATTGCTCACCCGGCAGTCCCGCAGCGCCACCGAACCGGACCCACGGGCCAGCAGGGCGGTCCACGAGGCACCGGTGATGTCGCAGCCGTCCATCGCGATCTGGCCGCGCGGCGCGTCCACCACCGGCAGCTCCTCGTCGCGGCCGCGCAGCACCAGATCGGTGAGCATCACGGCCTCGGCCTGGAGCACCACGGCACTGCCGTGGGGCGGGCATATCTCGACGCTGCCGCGGGACTGTTCGGCGACGACGGTGACGGGGACGGTGATGACCAGACTCTCGGCGTAGGTGCCGGAACGGACGCTGATCACGGCGCCGTTGCGTGCCCTGGCGAGCGCCTCACCGATCGTTCGGAAGCCGTCGGGCCGCTCGGGACAGACCGTCAGAACCTGGCGTGACAAGCGGAATCCTCCTCCTTGGGGCCACACCGCGGTCCTGGGAACACATTGTCGGAGCGGGTGCGGCTCCATCATGCCGGAGTGAGCCGCGAGAGCTTCGGCCGGAGCGGGAACGGCGCGTGAACCACGGCACGTTGCCCCCCGAGCGGATCACCTCATCACGGACGAAACGGGGCGGAAGGCCGATCGGCCCGCCGCCCCGTCCCGGTGTTCCGTGACTACTTGATCGCCTTGATCAGTTCGCCGTCGGTGGTGTCACCGCTGAGCTCCCAGAAGAAGGTGCCGCCGAGCCCCTGCTGGTTCTTGTAGTCCATCTTGGTGGA
>NZ_ML123046.1:580508-619476 GCF_003846175.1 Streptomyces sp. ADI95-17
CGACCAGATGATCTTGAGGTCCGGGTGCAGCTTCTTCAGCTTGCGCAGCTGGTTGAAGTTGCCGCGCAGATCCTGGTCCCAGGTGTCGGCGACGCCGTCGACGGACTGGTCGGCGGTGTACGCCTTCTCGTAGTCGGCGTACGAGTCGCCGACCGCGCACTTGCCTCCGGTGACGTTGCCGAAGGCGTAGTTGATGTGCGTGAGCTTGTCGGCCGAGCCGGACGTCTCGATGTTCCTGACGTGGTAATTGCGGCCGTAGACACCCCAGTTGGTGAAGTATCCGACCACCTTGTCGCCGGCCGCCGTGGGGGCCGATTCGGCGGAAGCGGGGGCCGCGGCCCGCGTGTCGGTGGGGGGAGTGCCGGCCGAGGCGGAGCCCGCGACACCCAGCAGAGTGGCGCCGAGGGCGGCAGTACAGGCGGCTGCGGCGAGCGCCCGGAACCGGGCGCGGGGGCGGTGCTTGCCGAACATCTTGTCTCCTCGTGGGGGAGGGAACTTGCTTGTGGGGGCGAGCAGTCGGCCATCGCGTGGATTTGGCATGAACGCGCAAAGGCCGTTCGCTGGGAACCGTAGATGGACTAGACCAGTGAGGTCAATGGTTCGGACCATTTCCGGTGATCGTCGTGTTCGGCGCCGAGTCGCCCGGTGACCCCGTGACGGATATCGTCCGATCGGGCATACTCAAGCCGCCACAGCCGCTGGCCAGCAGCTCTCGTAATCCGAGGGGGCCGGCGTCGGCTGGGTAGCAGTGCTTCTCCGGGCCCGGCCCGGAAGCCCCCGGCGGCGCCGCCCACACCCCTCGCGCGCGACCGTCGCAACGCCCGACAGGGAGGAGAGCGCCGTCATGTCCGACCGTGCCCCTTATTTGGTGGAACGCCGTCTGCCCACCGAGGAGTCCAGGGAGCTCGTCGCGCTCGTCCGCGACATCGCCCAGCGAGAGATCGCGCCCCGGGCGGCTCAGGAGGAGGAGGCGGGCCGGTTCCCGCGCGAGGTCTTCTCGCTGCTCTCCGAGTCCGGACTGCTGGGACTGCCCTACGACTCCGCGTACGGCGGCGGAGACCAGCCGTACGAGGTCTACCTCCAGGTCCTCGAAGAGCTCGCGGCGGCCCGGCTGACCGTCGGCCTCGGTGTCAGCGTCCACTCCCTGGCCTGTCACGCGGTCGCCGGATACGGCACCAAGGAACAGCGGACCGAACACCTCCCGGCGATGCTGGGAGGCGGCCTGCTGGGCGCCTACTGCCTCTCCGAGCCCGCCTCCGGCTCCGACGCCGCCTCGCTGCGCACGAAGGCCGTACGTGACGGCGACGACTGGGTCCTCACCGGCACCAAGGCGTGGATCACGCACGGCGGCATCGCCGACTTCTACACGGTCCTGGCCCGCACCGGCGTCGAGGGCCCCCGCGGCATCACCGCGTTCCTGGTCCCCGGCGACGCCGAGGGACTCAACGCGGCCGCCCCCGAGAAGAAGATGGGCATGAAGGGCTCGCCCACCGCCCAGCTGAACTTCGACGGCGTACGGGTCGGTGACGCGCGCCGGATCGGCGAGGAGGGCCAGGGCTTCGCGATCGCCCTGTCCGCACTCGACTCCGGGCGCCTGGGCATCGCGGCCTGCGCCATCGGTGTCGCCCAGGCGGCCCTGAGCGAGGCCGTCGGCTACGCCACCGGGCGGCAGCAGTTCGGCCGCCCGATCGCGGACTTCCAGGGCCTGCGCTTCATGCTCGCCGACATGGCCACCCAGATCGAGGCGGGCCGGGCGCTCTACCTGGAGGCGGCCCGGCTCCGCGACGAGGGCAAGCCCTTCTCGCGCCAGGCGGCCATGGCCAAGCTGTTCTGCACGGACCTCGCCATGCGGGTCACCGTGGACGCCGTCCAGGTGCTCGGCGGATACGGCTACACCCAGGACTTCCCCGTCGAGCGGCTGATGCGCGAGGCGAAGGTGCTGCAGATCGTCGAGGGCACCAATCAGATCCAGCGGATGGTCATCGCCCGCCACCTCGCGGGCCCTGAGACGCGCTGACCCGCAACGGCCGGTCCGACCACACGGGCGTCGTCATGATCCGGTTCCACTCCTGGTCATGGCGGCCCGGCAGGGTCCGGTCCGCGCTCTCCCAATGACTCAGCAGCGCCCGGTAGATGGGCGGATCGGTGGAGTGCGGCACGGGTCGCGGCACCGACCGGGGAGCCATGGGCTGCGGAACCGATTCTTCGGCGGCGGGAGCGGCGAGACGGCGGCGGCCGGGACCGGCCGTTGAATGCAGCAGGGTCATGACTGGCCAACGGCGCGGGGCGGGCCCCCGGTCACTGTCCGGCCGATTCGAGAGCCCGTTCGCCCCGTCCCCGGGCGGTCGCCGCCGCGGGCACCACGCCGGCCGGGCCGTCGTGGTGCGGCGAAGATGTGCGGGGAGGGGCCCGGACGGGGTCCGGGCGGTCGCGTGCGGGGCTGCCGTCAGGCGGCGTGGCGCCGCATCCCCGGCACCCGCAGCGGGCGCGAGCCGGGGCCGCCGGCGTGCGAGAACGGCTGCATCCTCCAGTCGAGCCCCTGAGGGAGCGTCAACAACAGGCCCGTCTCCTGCTCCTGGGCGTCGAGCGACTCGTCGGCGGGCCGCGACTGCGCGGCCGCGCGGCCGGTACCGGCACAGACGGTCAGCACGAACGGATTCCACGGCGTCGGGCACAGCGCGTGCTCCGGCAGCACGTCCTCGTCCGCCAGCAGCGCGATCGGCTGCGCGCAGTCCGGGCAGATCACCCGGTACATCTCGAAGGTGTCGTACGCGTCGGGAGCGGCGTCCTCGCCGGGATCCGGTTCGCTGCGTCCGGTGAGCTTCAGGCTCTGCATGGGAAATTCCCCCCTCAGGTGGGCCGACCAGGCGACACGGCCTCGACCACAGCAAGCACTTCCCGTCGCGCATCGGCCGTAACCGCGAGGGGGTCGGCTACCGACCCGTAAACCTGTGGCATTCGTCACATGCCCGCCGCAGGTGCCCCTTCCGGGGCTCCTGCCGCTGTGCCTGGAGGGACCTGGGGCAATAGGTTGGTCCGTATGGAGGAGCTGGACCGACAGATCGTGGAGTTGCTCGTCAAGGACGGGCGGATGAGCTACACCGACCTGGGCAAGGCCACGGGCCTGTCCACATCGGCGGTTCATCAGCGAGTCCGCAGGCTGGAGCAGCGCGGGGTGATCCGGGGCTACGCCGCGGTCGTCGACCCCGAGGCCGTCGGCCTGCCGCTCACCGCGTTCATCTCGGTGAAGCCCTTCGATCCCAGCGCGCCGGACGACATCGCGGAGCGGCTGGCCGACGTCCCGGAGCTGGAGGCGTGCCACAGCGTCGCGGGTGACGAGAACTACATCCTCAAGGTGCGTGTGGCGACCCCCCTGGAGCTGGAGCACCTGCTCACCCGGATCCGTTCGCTGGCCGGAGTCTCCACCCGCACCACGGTCGTCCTGTCCACGCCGTACGAGGCACGGCCGCCGCAGATCTGAGGGGGTCGCGGACCGTGCGGCTCCGGACAGGCGCGAGACTGGTCCCATGACCGAGAGCACCGCCCCCCAGAGCGAACACCGCACCATGCTGCTGCGCGGTGGAGACGTCCACAGCCCCGCCGACCCCTTCGCCACCGCCATGGTGGTCGAACGCGGCCACGTCGCCTGGGTGGGCTCGGAAGGGGCCGCCGACGCCTTCGCGAGCGGCGTCGACGAAGTGATCGACCTCGACGGCGCGCTGGTGACCCCCGCGTTCACCGACGCCCACGTCCACACCACATCGACCGGCCTGGCCCTCACCGGCCTCGACCTGTCCGGCGCCCGGACCCTCGACGAGGCGCTCGGCCTGCTGCGTGCGTACGTGGCCGGGCACCCGGCGGACCGGGTCGTCCTCGGCCACGGCTGGGACGCCGCCCGCTGGCCGGAGCAGCGCCCCCCGTCGCGCGGCGAGCTGGACGCGGCGGCCGGCGGACGCCCGGTCTACCTGCCCCGGGTCGATGTGCACTCCGCGGTGGTCACCACCGCCCTGCTCGACCTGGTCCCGGGCGTCACCGGACTGACCGGCCACCACCCCGACGCCCCGCTCACCGGCGCCGCCCACCACGCGGTCCGCGCCGCGGCCCACGAAGCCCTCTCGCCGGGCCAGCGCGCCGACGCCCAGCGCGCCGCCCTGCGGCACGCCGCGTCGCTCGGCATCGGCACCGTCCACGAGTGCGGCGGCCCCGACATCTCCGACGAGGAGGACTTCGCCGGACTGCTCAAGCTCGCCGCCGCCGAGCGCGGACCGCGGGTCTTCGGCTACTGGGCCGAGCAGGTCGCCGACGAGAAGGACGCCCGCCGGATCCGGGAACTCGGCGCCGTCGGAGCGGCCGGGGACCTCTTCGTGGACGGCTCGCTCGGCTCGCACACCGCCTGCCTGTACGAGCCGTACGCCGACGGCCCGGCCGGAGGAAGGGGCACCGCCCATCTGGACGCGGCGCAGATCGCCGCCCATGTCACCGCGTGCACCGAGGCGGGCCTCCAGGCCGGCTTCCACGCCATCGGCGACGCCGCGCTCTCGGCCGTGGTCGACGGCGTCAGGGCCGCCGCCCAGACGCTCGGGCTGCCCCGGATCCGGGGTGCCAGGCACCGCGTCGAGCACGCCGAGATGCTCACCCCCGAGACCGTGGCCGCGTTCGCGGAGCTGGGGCTGACCGCCTCCGTCCAGCCCGCCTTCGACGCGGCCTGGGGCGGCGAGGAGGGCATGTACGCGCAGCGGCTCGGCGTCGAGCGGGCCAGGACCCTCAACCCGTACGCGGCGCTCCTGCGGGCCGGTGTGCCTCTCGCCTTCGGCTCCGACAGCCCGGTGACCCCGCTCGACCCGTGGGGCACCGTACGGGCCGCCGCCTTCCACCGCACGTCCGAGCACCGGATCTCCGTACGGGCGGGCTTCACCGCCCACACCCGGGGTGGCTGGCGGGCCGTGGGCCGGGACGACGCGGGCACCCTGGTGCCCGGTGCCCCGGCCGACTATGCGGTCTGGCGCACCGCTGACCTGGTGGTTCAGGCCCCGGACGACCGGGTCGCCCGCTGGTCGACCGACCCCCGCTCGGGCACACCCGGCCTGCCGGATCTCACCCCCGGCGTCGATCTGCCGGTCTGCCTGCGGACCGTGGTGTTCGGACGAACTGTCTACGAGCGGCCGAACGAGTGACGTCCGGCCGTCCCGTACCGTCACCCGTGGTGGTCCCCGTTCCGCCGCGACCTGCGGATCTTCGCTACTGACCAGGCAAGTTTCGTAAATATTGCAGGTCAGACGGCTATTGACAGAACGCGCCCACCGGCCGGTAGGTTCGGCGGAGTCCACCACAGGACGTCCGACCGGTTAAACCTCCACGCAGTCGTCGAACGCCGCTGGGTCATGGGGTGGTGTGCCGCACCGGCGCACCACCACTGACAGCCAGGTTCAGCGCCCGCGCCTCGGGGGCGAGGGAAGGTTTCAGCCGGACGGCGGTGCGACCCGGGTGGGGCCCGGACGTTCAGTAGACAACGGCTCTAGGTCGACCCGCAGCCAGCGGGTCCCAGGTCGGCCCGAAGGGCGCCGGGCCCCCATCCGTAGTTCCCGTCCGTGCCCGTACCCGTGTTTCTGTCCGTACTTCCGTCCTTCTGTCCCCGGCGGCGCCGGGCACCGCCCGACCGCGTCGGAGAGCGGCCCCGGCGCGCTGGATATGGTGTGCATCTGCGTACGGACTTAAGGGGCAGTAAGTGAACGACGGCGGTCAGCGGCGGTACGGCCCGCTCGGCAGAATCCTGGTGATCATTCCGACCTACAACGAGGCCGAGAACATCAAGCCGATCGTCAGCCGGGTACGTGCCGCGGTGCCGGACGCCGACGTCCTGGTCGCCGACGACAACAGCCCGGACGGCACCGGCAAGGTCGCCGACGAGATCGCCGCCGAGGACAGCCAGGTCCAGGTGCTGCACCGCAAGGGCAAGGAAGGGCTGGGCGCGGCCTATCTGGCGGGCTTCCGCTGGGGCACCGAGCACGGCTACGGCGTGCTGGTGGAGATGGACGCCGACGGCTCCCACCAGCCCGAGGAACTGCCCCGGCTGCTCACCGCGCTCAAGGGCGCCGACCTGGTGCTCGGATCGCGCTGGGTGCCGGGCGGACGCGTGGTCAACTGGCCCAAGTCCCGCGAAATGATCTCCCGCGGCGGCAGCACCTACTCCCGGCTCCTCCTCGGGCTGCAGACCAGGGACGTCACCGGCGGCTACCGGGCCTTCCGCGCCGAGACCCTGGAAGGCATCGGCCTCGACCGGGTCGCCTCGCAGGGCTACTGCTTCCAGGTCGATCTGGCCCGCCGCGCCGTCGAGGCCGGCTACCACGTCGTCGAGGTCCCGATCACCTTCGTCGACCGGGAGATCGGCGACTCGAAGATGAGCCGCGACATCCTGGTCGAGGCGCTCTGGCGGGTCACCTCCTGGGGCGTCTCCTCCCGCACGAACCGGGTCCTGGGCCGCAAGGCGATCTGATCCACCGCCGCCCGCCGCGACCGGCGGCGGGCATCGGGGCCGCGGGCCAGTGATCACCCCCTTGCGCCGTTCGGAGGCCCGTACGGGCACACTGGGGACCATGACGACCGGCACACCGCCCCCGACCGCCCCCAAGCGCTCTCGCGCCCGTACCTTCGTCCCCCTCGCCATCGCCGCCTGGGCGGTGCTGGAGATCTGGCTGCTCACCGTCGTGGCCGACGCGGCGGGCGGGTTCACCGTGCTGCTGCTCCTGGTGGCGGGGATCGTGCTCGGCGCCGCCGTGATGAAGCGGGCCGGCCGCCGGGCCTTCCGCAACCTCACCGAGACCCTCCAGCAGATGCCGGGGCAGCCCGGCGCCCCCGTCGAGCCGTCGGCCACCGGTTCGGGCGGCAGGGGCAACGGCTTCCTGATGCTCGGCGGGCTGCTGCTGATGATCCCGGGGATCGTCTCGGACGCGGCGGGGCTCCTGCTGCTGGTGCCGCCGGTGCGTTCGTGGCTCGGCCGGTACGCGGAGCGGTCGCTGGAGCGCAGGATGCGTGCCGCGAGCCCCGGCAGCCTTTCCGGCGCCTTCCAGCAGGCCCGCATTCACCGTCCGGACGGAAAGGTCGTCCAGGGTGAGGTCATCCGCGAGGACGGTACGCAGCCGGGCGCACGCCCCGACGAGGGCCCCCGGCCGCCGCTGACTCCCTGAGCCGGATGCCCGTCCGGCGGCCGGCTCGGACCCGGCCGCCGGACGCTCCGGGCATGACAGAGCCGCGGGCCGTGACACACATCCGGTGTCACGGCCCGCGGCTCTGTCGTACTCGGGTGTTGTTACGCGGTCAGGCAGACTTCCTGCTGTCCCGCGGGTGTACGGCGATGTTCATGGCTCCGGAGCGCAGAACCGCCAGCCTCTCGGCGAGCACTTCCTCCAGCTCCTCGCGTGTGCGCCGCTCCATGAGCATGTCCCAGTGCGTACGCGCAGGCTTGCCCTTCTTCTCCTCGGGGCCATCCCCGTCCACCAGGAGTGCCATGGCGCCGCACGCCTTGCACTCCCACTCCGGCGGAATTTCCGCCTCTACCGAGAACGGCATCTCAAATCGATGTCCGTTCTGGCATGCGTACTCCACCGCCTGGCGCGGGGCCAGATCGATGCCGCGGTCCGTCTCGTAGCTGGTAACCACGAGTCGCGTGCCGCGGAGAGCTCGCTCACTCATGAATCGTGCCTCCCGGGCTTGTCGCCCACAGGACAGGTGTCGCTGTCGTCGTCATCCGGTCAACGTCCGGTCGGCGGTAAAGATTCCCGTTGCCGGTCATGCGTCGCCCGTCGTGCCGCTGCTTTTTCAGGTTTCCCAGGGTTTCAAGTACCCAGCGATGCCCGGTTTGTCACATCTGGCGGAAGTTGTCACCCAACAGTTCGGCTTCTTCCGCTCGCAGTAACGGTCCTCCGGGCAGGCCAAAGGCGTACACTACCGGCCTTTCACTTCAACGTCTAAATCCGTTCCGGAACGGGATTGCCCGCGGCCGCCACGGCCCGCCGGACCGGCACCCTCGCGAGCAGTACGGAACCGACCACGAAGAAGATCACCAACGAGATGATCGCATCCCGGTAACTGCCGGTCAGCTGATACGCGAGCCCGAACACCAGCGGCCCCAGCCAGCTCAGTCCGCGGTCGCTCATCTCGTACGCGGAGAAGTACTCGGCCTCCTTGCCGCGCGGCACCAGATGGGAGAAGAGCGAGCGCGACAGCGCCTGGCTGCCGCCCAGTACCAGGCCGATCGCCGACGCCAGCGCATAGAAGAAGACCGGCGCCCTGGACGGGAGGAAATAGCCGGCGGCGAGGATCAGCGTCCAGACGACGAGCGAACCGAGGATCGTGCGCTTCGCTCCGTACACCCGGGCCAGCCGGCCCATCCCCAGGGCTCCGGCCACCGCGAGTATCTGCACCAGCAGCACCGCCGTGATCAGGGTCGTCTGGTCGAGGTCCAGCTCCTCCGAGCCGTACACCGAGGCCTGGGAGATCACCGTCTGCACGCCGTCGTTGTAGATCAGGTACGCCAGCAGGAAGGAGAGCGTCAGCGGATGGCGGCGCATGTCGCGCAGGGTGGCCATCAGCTGCCGCCACCCCGAACCGACGGCCCCCTCGCCGTCCGGTGCCACGTTCCGGTCGCGCAGCCTGCGCAGCGGCACGATCGTGAAGGCCCCCCACCACAGGCCCGCCGAGGCGAGACAGATCCGTACCGAGTCGGACTCGGACAGGCCGAAGGAGTCGTGGCCCGTGTACAGGACCAGGTTCAGGATCAGTACGAAGGCGCCCGAGGTGTATCCGAAGGCCCAGCCGCGCGAGGAGACCGCGTCCCGTTCCTCCGGCCCGGCGATCTGCGGCAGGTACGCGTTGTAGAGCACCATCGACACCGAGATCGCGGCGTTCGCCACGATCAGGAGGAAGGCGCCCAGCAGATAGCGGTCGCCGTCCAGGAAGAACATGCCCGCTGTCGCGACGGCTCCTGTATAGGCGGCGGCCGCCAGCAGCGGCTTCTTGCGCCCGGTACGGTCCGCGGCGGCGCCCACGATCGGCATCAGGATCACCGCGACCACCACCGACACCGAGACCGCGTAGGCGAACAGCGATCCGGCGCGGACCGGTATGCCGAGCGGGTGCACGAAGCCGTCGGCGTCGGCGGCCGCCTTGGCCGTCGAGGTGAGATAGGGGCCGATGAAGACCGTCAGGACGCTCGTCGAATAGACGGAGCAGGCGAAGTCGTAGAAATACCAGCCGTGTTGTTCGCGTTTCCGGCTCGCGGCCTCGCCGGCATCCGCTGCCGGTTCCGTCGGCTCAGCGGTTTCCGCGGTCTCGGCGCTCAACCCGCACCCCCTCGTCTCGCCCCGTGAAGACGTCGCACGGCCGGCATCAGGCCCAGGCTCCCCGCCCGCTCAGCACCGTGCGCAGCGTCTCGATGTGATCGGTCATGATGCCATCCACACCGAGGTCGAGGAGCGCGGCCATCCGCTCGGGTTCGTTCACCGTCCAGACGTGCACCTGGAGCCCGCGCGAGTGGGCCTCGCGCACGAAGCGCCGGTCGACCACCCGGACGCCGTTCTGGCTCTCCGGCACCTGCGCGCAGACCGCGCCGGCCCGTAGCGCCGCCGGTATTCCGTACGAGCGCAGTCGCAGGCCCAGCACGCCCCGGACGCCGTAGGAGGTGGCGAGCCGGGGACCCGCCAGCCGGTGCGCCCTGGCGACCCGGGCCTCCGAGAAGGAGCCGACGCACACCCGGTCCCAGGCGTTCGTCCGGCGGATCAGCTCGACCAGCGGGACCAGGGCGGACCCGGCCTTGATGTCCACGTTCCAGCGGGCCCCGGGGAACGTCTCCAGCAGCTCCTCGAAGAGCGGCAGCGGTTCCCGGCCCGCCACTCTGGCCTGCCGCACTTCGCTCCACGGCAGCTCGGCTATCCGGCCGCGGGCATCCGTCACCCGGTCCAGGGTGGCGTCGTGGAAGGCCACCAGACGGCCGTCCGACGTGGTGTGCACATCGGTCTCGAAGTAGCGGTACCCGGCGTCGGAGGCCCGGCGGAACGCGGCCGCGGTGTTCTCGATCCCGTCCGCCGCGCCTCCGCGATGGGCGAAGGGGATCGTTGCGGGATGGTCCAGATAGGGGTGGCGTACTGAGGTCACTGCGGAAGTATGGCCTGCTCCGGTGTCCGGGCGGTGACGGTGGTGTCGCCGTCGTCCGGCGCGGACGCGACGGCGGCGTCTTCGGTGCCGGTCCCGGTCTCCGTGACTTCGGCGCCCGCCTCGGCCTCCGTGGCCGGATCCCCGTCGACCGCGAAGAAGCGCAGGAAGAACTGGGCGAGCGGGCCGATGGCCAGGGCGTACACGACCGTGCCCGCGCCGAGGGTGCCACCGAGCAGGAAGCCGGTCGCCACGACCGCCACCTCGATCAGCGTCCGCACCAGCCGGATGGAGCGGCCGGTGCGCAGATGCAGCCCGGTCATCAGCCCGTCACGCGGACCGGGGCCGAACCGCGCCGCGATGTACAGCCCCGTGGCGACGCCGTTGACCACGACCCCGGCGGCCATCACGGCGATCTGCGCGGCGAGGCCGCGCACATCGGGCACCAGCGCCAGCGTGCCGTCCATGGCTATGCCCACCGCGAAGACGTTGGAGACGGTGCCCAGGCCCGGACGCTGCCTGATCGGGATCCACAGCAGCAGCACGGCCGCGCCGACGATGATCGAGACGACCCCGATGGACAGGCCGGTGCGCTCGGCGAGCCCCTGATGCAGCACGCCCCAGGGTTCGAGCCCCAGACCGGCGCGGACCAGCAGCGCCGAACTCGCCCCGTAGAGCGCGAGACCGACGTACAGCTGGATCAGCCGTCGGGTGAGGTGCGCCCCGCGAGGGACGGCGGTGATGGACAAGGGGTGCCCCCTGGTGTGGTGGAAGTGGACTGCCGCATGTCACTCTGTGGCAGGGGATTGGCTGCCAACTATGGCCAATCCGAGGAAGGTGGACTGATTTTCATGGCTCAGTGGACTTCGGCAGTGGGCGCGGCCCAGCTCGCCCGGCAGCTCCGGGCCCAACAGCCCCGGCCCGCCGGACCGGGTGCCCGCAGACCGCCCGCCTACCGTGCGCTGGCCGACGGGGTCCGTCTGCTCGTCCTCGAAGGCCGGGTGCCCGTCGCCGCCAGGCTCCCCGCCGAACGCGAACTGGCGCTGGCCCTCTCCGTCAGCCGCACCACCGTCGCCGCCGCGTACGAGGCGCTGCGGACCGAGGGGTTCCTGGAGTCCCGCCGGGGAGCCGGCAGCTGGACCGCGGTGCCCGCCGGGAACCCGCTGCCCGCACGCGGCCTGGAGCCGCTGCCCCCGGAGTCGCTCGGCTCGATGATCGACCTGGGCTGCGCCTCGCTGCCGGCCCCCGAACCATGGCTGACCCGGGCGGTCCAGGGCGCCATCGAGGAGCTCGCGCCGTACGCCCACACCCACGGCGACTACCCGGCGGGACTGCCCGCGCTGCGGCAGATGATCGCCGACCGCTACACCGGACGCGGCATCCCGACCATGCCCGAGCAGATCATGGTCACCACCGGGGCGATGGGGGCGATCGACGCGATCTGCCACCTCTTCGCGGGCCGGGGCGAGCGGATCGCGGTGGAGTCCCCGAGCTACGCCAACATCCTGCAGCTGATGCGGGAGGCGGGTGCCCGGCTGGTGCCGGTGGCGATGGAGGAGGGGCTCGGCGGCTGGGACATGAACCGGTGGCGCCAGGTGCTGCGGGACGCGGCACCGCGGCTCGCCTATGTCGTCGCCGACTTCCACAACCCCACCGGCGCGCTGGCCGACGAGGACCAGCGGCGCGAGCTGGTGGACGCGGCCCGCTCCGCCGGCACGGTCCTGGTCGTCGACGAGACCATGAACGAGCTCTGCCTCGACCCCGATGTACGGATGCCCCGCCGGGTCTGCGCCTTCGATCCGTCGGGCTCCACCGTGATCACCGTCGGATCGGCGAGCAAGGCCTTCTGGGCGGGCATGCGGATCGGCTGGGTGCGCGCCGCCCCGGACGTGATCCGCAGCCTGGTGGCCGCCCGTGCCTACGCCGACATGGGCACCCCGGTCCTCGAACAGCTCGCCGTGAACTGGCTGATGCGCACCGGTGGCTGGGAGGAGGCCGTGCAGGTCCGGCGCGACCAGGCGCGGGAGAACCGCGACGCGCTCGTCGCAGCGGTCCGCCGGGAGCTGCCCGACTGGGAGTTCTCGGTGCCGCGCGGCGGCCTGACGCTCTGGGTACGGACCGGCGGCCTCTCCGGCTCCCGGCTGGCGGTGGCCGGGGAGCGGGTCGGGGTGCGCGTTCCCTCCGGCCCCCGGTTCGGGGTCGACGGCGCTTTCGAGGGGTATGTGCGGCTGCCGTTCACGGTCGCGGGCCCGGTCGCGGACGAGGCGGCGGCACGGCTCGCGGCGGCGGCGCAGCTGGTCGGCTCGGGGGCGGGCGCGGGGATCGAGGCGCCGCGTACGTTCGTCGCCTGATCCGGCGTCCGGCGTACCGAAGGGGTGCGGGGTGACCGGCCGGGTCACTCCACACCCCTTCGTGCTGCTCCGTTCAGTCGCCGACCGCCAGGCCCTCGACGGCCACGGCCGCGGTCACGGTGCGCGGCGGCACCGGCTCGGGGACACCTGTCCCGTCCGGCACCGCCGTCTCGACCGGTGCCTGCCGCTCGGGGAGCAGCCCGAGCACCGCCTGCCGCTGCGCCTCGTCGGTCGCCTCGTCGTAGGGATCGGGTGTGGCCGGGACCTGGAGCCGGAGCACCGCGGCGGTGCCGAGCCGTGCGTAGCCGCGGCCGGGCGGGACGTCGGGGGTGGGGGTGGTGTGCGGCTCGGTGCCGAGGACCGCCTCCGCCTGTTCGCGGGAGCAGTGGCCGAGCACCACCCGGGCCCGGCAGTGCGTGCGTACGGTCTCGCCGAGGGTGTCCAGGCCGTCGAACTGATCGGCCAGGACGACGATGACATTGGCCGCCCGGCCGTGCCGCAGCGGCACCTGGAGCAGCTCCTGCGGATCGGGTCCGTCGTCGGCGGCGGCCAGGTGGACGAGGGTGCTGGGGCGGTCCAGCAGGATCCACAGCGGGCGCTTGGTGTCCTGCGGCGCGGGACGGCCGGACTGCCGGGCGCGGTTCGTGGCGATCAGCCGCCGCTCCGTCTCGTGGGCCGCCCACTCCAGGGTGGCCAGCGCGCCGGCCGCCCCGCACTCCACGGCCAGCACGCCGTCGCGTCCGGTCAGGAACGCGTACTCGCCGGTTCCGCTGCCCTCGACGATCAGGACGTCGCCGTGCTGGAGCGCCTGGAGGGCGATGGACCGCAGCAGGGTGGTGGTGCCGCTGCCGGGCTGCCCGATCGCCAGCAGATGGGGTTCGGTGGAGCGGGCGCCGGTCCGCCAGACGACCGGAGAGGCGTCGCGGGTGGCGTCGCCGTCGTGCACCGGGACCGTGCGCTGCACCGCGTCACCGTCGGTGAAGCCCAGCACGGTCTCGCCGGGGGCGGTGACGAAGCGCTGGGCGCCGATCGAGGTGGGCAGGGCGCCGAGGACGCTCATGACGAGCCGGTTGCCCTCCTCGTCCCAGGCGAAGTGGTACTCGCGGCCGCGGCCGGACTTGGCGTGCAGCAGCTGCTCGATCCGGGCCCGGGAGGCGGCCTCGCTGTCGGTGAAATAGGCGGGATACGTCACCTGGAGGCGGGTCAGCCGCCCGTCGGCGTCGAATTCGTAGCCGCTGAAGGCCTTCTCCCAGTCGCCGCCGTGGGAGAACAGCGGACCTGGGTCGTCGGCCACCGAGAAGTACGGCACGAGCGCCTCGTACAGGGACCGCAGCCGCGCGGTCTCCGCGTCGTCCGGGCCGGTCCTCACCGGGGTCCGCTCCCGCCCCGCCCACGCGGCGGCGCCCATCACCGTGACCAGGGCGATCAGGCCCCCGTACGGCATGAGTGCGAACGCGAGGACGCAGGCCGCGACGACGAACAGCGCGGGGCCACGCCGGTCCTTGGGCGTCGCGGCCCACTTCTGCCGTCCGGTCGCGGCCAGCAGCCGCAGACCACGGGTGATCGTGATCAGCGGATGGAGGACGTCCGTGGCGTTGTCGGCGGCCGTGCGCGCGAACTCGCGACTGCGAGTGATCGAGGCGCTGCCGCTGCTCAGAATGCGGGGGAGTGGTCGCCGGGCCACGTCGGTCTCCTGAAGGGGTGGGAGCGGTCGCGGAGGGTCAGAACTTGATCCCGCCCAGGAGGCCGGCGAGACTCGCGCCGCCTGCGGTGATGCTCGGTGCGATGGCGGTGCCTGCCAGATAGAAGCCGAACAGGGCAGTGACGAGGGCGTGTGACGCCTTGAGGCCGTCCTTCCTGAAGAACAGGAAGACGATGATGCCGAGAATGACGACGCCTGACATGGACAGGATCATGAGTGGTTCTCCTGGTTGGGGGGACAGTCACCATGAGTCCTTCCAGGTTCACCGGAAGTATCTATACGATAAAAGCTGCATTCGGGTGAAAAGTCGTTATTTTCACTTGAATGGCTGCCTGGATGATCCCGGTGGGGCGGAACATCTGATGTCGCGTACTGTTCCGGCGCACCATTCGTGATCCTTTGCCACGGGTGGGCCGGGTCATGTGCCCGGCCGGGCAGTACCCTGTCGATTCACTCGTACGGCCCCCGGGGCGTACGCCCCGGCAGGTCGACAGCGGTGAAACCGGTTAATGGAAGGCGGTCCGTCCGATGAGCGAAACACCCGATCCCGAGGTGGTCGAGCTGGCGACGAAGGTCTTCGACCTCGCTCGCCGCGGTGAGACCGACGCGCTCGCCGCGTACGTCGACGCGGGTGTCCCCGCGAACCTCACCAACGACCGGGGTGATTCGCTGCTGATGCTCGCCGCGTACCACGGCCACGCCGCCGCCGTCACGGCCCTCGTCGGCCGGGGCGCCGATCCGGACCGGGCCAACGACCGCGGCCAGACGCCGCTCGCCGGGGCCGTTTTCAAGGGCGAGGACGCGGTCGTCGAGGCACTGCTCTCGGCGGGGGCCGATCCGGCCGCCGGAACGCCCTCCGCCGTCGACACGGCCCGCATGTTCGGCAAGGCCGACCTGCTGGAACTCTTCGGCTCTCGCTGACCGGGTACGCCGTAAATGTGGTCGCGGTGGCGAAATGGCTGGGTCATCATGACGTCGCGGGCCCGGCTCCGGGCCACCGACGAGAGGCAGAGGAAGATGGTCTACACCAAGCAGAAGACGGCGGTCGGCCGATCATGTTGCTGCGCGGCGTAGTGCCCACCCGGCACTTGGAACTGCACAGTCCCGGTTGCGTCGACAGCTTGATGTGAGGCTTTTTCCATGTTTGATCCGTTCATAGCGCCGAGCGGTACCCTGCTCGGCCTGCTGCAGAGGGGCCGTGGCGACGGCACGCTCCACGCGCTCGCCGCACCACGCCCCGAGGCCCTGGCGGCTCTCAACCACTGCGTCCTGAGCGATCCGCGTCACGACTGGCAGGTGGAGAACCGCTCCCTCTACTACGCGCGCCTCTATCTCGACCTCGACGGCGGCATCGAAGAGATCGAACGGCACCTGTGCGATCCCGACGACCACCTCGACACCGAAGACTCGCGCACCGGGCTCGCCCTCGCCGTGCTCGGCCACCTCGCCTCGTACGGACGCGGCGACGCCCTGGCCCTGCTGCGGCGGTACGCCGCGACCGGCGCCAACTGGGCCTGGGCCCTCGACGAACTCGCCCTGCGCGACGACGACGCGGGACTCCGCTCCCTCGCCGTACCCGTGCTCGGCCGTTTCCCGGCCACCGAGGAGGGCGCGGCCGAGCTGGCCGCCGCCGTGCGGGACGCCTACGAGCCCCGCCCCTGGCGGCTGTGGGCGGACGACCCGCGCGACGAGGTCGGCGCCAGGATCCGAGCCGCCTCGGAACAGGGCTCGTTCGACCGCTGGCAGCGCCAGATGCGCCCCGGCGGCCCCCGCCCGGGCTGGAGCGTCCAGGCGGTCTTCGACTGGGCCCAGCAGGGGCTCGAACGCGGCAGCACCCTCCATGTGCCGGCCGCCCGCTGCCTCACCGCCGTCGCGGGCCCCGAGGACCGGCCCACGATCGTCGAGGCCGCCCGCAGCGGCCCCGACGGCGCACGCTGCGCCGCCCTGCACTACCTGGCCGAGGCCAGGGACCCGGCCGTGCTCGACCTGATCGAGGCCGGAGCCGTCGGCGCCTCACGCACCGTCGCCGACGCGTGCGTCGCCGCCTTCGAGCGGATGTGCGGCGACGCGGCGGTGGACCGCGCCCGGAGCTGGGCCCGGCGGCCCGACGCGCTCGGCGCCTCCGCGGCCGGAGTGCTCGCCTGCCGGGGCGGTGCCCAGGACGCACCCCTGGTCCTCGGCGCACTCCGCGAGGCCGTACGGGGCGACGGACCGGACGCACCACGGCTGTGGACCCTCGTCGACGGCGCGGGACGGCTGGGCATCGGCTGTGCCGCTCCCGTACTGCGGCACGTCTACCGGGAGACGTCCTCGTCGCATCTGCGCGGCCGGGCGGCCCGCGCCCTGGCCGCCACCGACCCCTCCTTCGCCACCGGCTTCGCCGTCGAGTGCCTGTGGGACTGCGAGGAGACCACCCGCGAGGTCGCCGCACTCCACGCGGAGACCGGGGACATCAGGGTCGCCGAGCGACTCCGCCGCCTCGCCGCCGACCCGGCCGAGGAGGCCGAGGTGCAGACGGCGGTACGCAGCAGGATCGGGCCCGACACCCCGGCGGCCTGACCGAGCGGTACCACGACGCGCGTCGGGGGGCGCGCGGCGTGAACGGGCGGGCGGCGCCACACACCCCGGCTCAAACGCTCATGGGACGTTCCCCGGGCGGAAAGATCCAAGTCGGCCCGGTCACGCCCGGCGTGGCGACAACACGAACATGCGTGTCGTCATCGTCACCGAATCCTTCCCGCCCGATGTCAACGGCGTGGCCCACTGCACCCTGCAGACGGCCCGTCATCTCGTCGCCCGCGGCCACGAACCGCTCGTCATCGCCCCGGCCCCGGCCGGTACGACGACCGCGTCCCGCCGCGGCTCCTCCGACGCCCCCGAGACCGGCGCACCCTGCCCCGTGGTGCGCGTCCCTTCCCTCCCGCTGCCCGGCTACCCCCAGGTCCGGGTCGCGCTCCCCGGCCGGCGGCTGACCGCCGCACTCGCCGCCCACCGCGCCGAACTCGTCCATCTCGCCGGACCGTTCGTGCTCGGCGCACGGGGCATGGCCGCCGCCGCCCGGCTCGGGCTGCCGGCCGTGGCCGTCTACCAGACCGATCTGGCCGGCTACGCGCGTACCTACCTGGGCACCGGCGAGAACACCGCCTGGCGCCGGATGCGCGCCGTGCACAGCGCCGCCGACCGCACCCTCGCCCCGTCCACCGCCGCCCTGCGCGACCTCACCGGGCACGGCGTGCCCCGGGTGCGGCTCTGGCCACGAGGCGTCGACACTGCACGGTTCCGGCCCGCGCTGCGGGACGAGCCGCTGCGCCGCAGGCTCGCGCCCGGCGGCGAGACGATCGTCGGATACGTCGGGCGGCTCGCCCCCGAGAAGCACGTCGAACTCCTTGCCGGGGCCTGCGCGCTGCCCGGCGTCCGGGTCGTGGTCGTCGGGGACGGCCCCAGCGAAGCCTCGCTGCGGACCGGCCTGCCCGGCGCGGTCTTCCTCGGCCGCCGGACCGGCGACGACCTCGCCCGGGTATTCGCCTCACTGGACGTGTTCGTGCACACCGGACCGTACGAGACGTTCTGCCAGACGGTCCAGGAGGCCATGGCCTGTGCGCTGCCGGTGATCGCCCCGGCGGCGGGCGGACCGCTCGACCTCGTCGACCACGGGCGCACCGGGCTGCTCGTCCCGCCGCTCGACGCCCGCGCCGTGGCGGACGCGGTCGGCGCACTCGCGGCCGACCCCGCACGCGCCGCCGCCTACGGGGCCACCGGCCGGGCCGCGGTCGAGGGACGGACCTGGCAGGCGGTGGGCGATCAACTCCTGGACCACTACGACGAGGTGCTCCGCGACCGCACGGCGGTTGCGGCATGAACGGCCGCGAAGAGCGAATGGTCATCGTCCGGCTGGCCAACTTCATCACCCCGTCGTCCGGCGGGCTGCGCACCGCCCTGCACGAACTCGGCCGCGGCTACCTCGCCGCCGGCCACGAACCCGTACTCGTCGTCCCCGGCAGCGGACCGGGCGACGAGCGTACGGAGCAGGGGCGGGTGATCACGCTCCCCGGACCGGTCCTGCCGGGCAGCGGCGGCTACCGCGTACTGGCCGGCCGGAACCGGCTCCGCCCCCTCCTGGAGACACTGCGGCCCGACCGGCTGGAGGTCTCCGACCGGACCACGCTGCGCTGGACCGGCGAATGGGCGCGCCGTGCGAGGGTGCCCGCCGTGATGGTCTCCCACGAGACCGCCGACGGGGTGCTGCGCACCTGGGGCCTCCCGGCCGGCGCGGCCGCACGCGCCGCCGACCGCCTCAACGCCCGCAGCGCCCACGCCTACACCCGGATCGTCTGCACCACGCAATGGGCGGAACGGGAGTTCCTGCGCATCGGCGCCCGCAACGTGGTGCGGGCACCGCTCGGCGTGGACCTGCGGCGCTGCCGCCCGCAACGTCGCAGCACGGTGCTGCGCGCCAGACACCTGCACGGCCGGGACGTGCTGATCCTGCTGTGCTCGCGGCTCTCGGTCGAGAAGCGTCCCGGCCGGGCCCTGGAGACCCTCGCCGCGCTGCGGCGTCAGGGCGTGCGGGCGGCGCTGGTCGTCGCGGGCGACGGACCGCTCCGGACGGGCCTGGAGACCAGGGCGCGGGCACAGCGGCTGCCGGTCGAATTCCTGGGCCATGTGCGTGACCGGGAGACCCTGGCCGATCTGCAGGCGGCGGCCGACATCTGCCTGGCCCCCGGTCCGGCAGAGACGTTCGGCCTGTCGGCCCTGGAGGCGCTGGCCTGCGGAACCCCGGTGGTGGCGAGCGCGAGCTCCGCGCTCCCGGAGGTGATCGGCGGCGCCGGAGCGGCCGCCGAGGACACCGGCGAGGCGTTCGCCGCCGCCGTACGCGAGCTGCTCGGCCGCCCGGCGGACGAGCGCCGCGCCACCGCCAGAGCACGCGCCGAACTCTTCGGCTGGGGCCGCTCGGTGGCCGCCTTCCTGGCCGCCCACGAGGTGCCGGACCGGGGCGGGATCCACGAGGCGCGGGCATGACGGGCGGGCCGGGGGAGACGGGCTTGACGGGCGGGCCGGGGGAGACGGGCTTGACGGGCGGGCTGGGTGTGCCGAGAGAGACGGGCTCGATGGGCGGGCTGGGTGTGCCGAGAGAGACGGGCTTGACGGGCGGGCCGGGTGTGCCGAGAGAAGCGGGCTTGACGGGCATGACGGGTGTGCCGGGTGAGACGCGCTTGACGGGTGTGCCGGCGCCGCGCGGCGCCCGCGAGTTACGCCCGACGGTGCCACCGGACCCGTCTTCCCCGGTGCGGTTCGCCGCGCTGGGGGACTCGTTCACCGAAGGGGTCGGCGACCCCGTCCCCGGCGGCCTGCGGGGTTGGGCGGCGCTGCTCGCGGAGGGGGTCGCGGGCGGAGGGCAGGGCGTGGAGTTCCGCAACTTCGCCGTCAGCGGTGCGCAGTCCGGCGACGTCCGGGACCGGCAGGCCGTGGCCGCGGCGGCGTTCCGGCCGCACCTCGCCTCCGTCGTCGTCGGCGTCAACGACACCCTGCGCCGCACCTTCGACCTGCTGCTCCTCGCCCGGCGACTGGACGAGGTCTGCGCACTGCTGTCCGGGGGCGGCGCCGTGCTCCTGACCGTCTGCCTGCCCGACCCCGGCGCGGTGCTCGGGCTCCCCGCACCGCTGGGCAGACCCCTGGCCCGGCGACAGGCCGCGGTGAACGCCGTGGTCCACGCCCTGTCCGAACGCTACGACGCGGTCCATCTGCACATGGGGGACCGGGCCTGGGCCGAGGACCGCTCGCTGTGGAGCCCCGACCGGCTCCACCCGGCCGAACGCGGACACCGTACGGTCGCGGCGGGCTTCCACCGGCTGCTGGCCGCCCGGGGGCTGGCCCTCGGCGCCGCCCCCGGGCTCGACCCCCGCAACCGCTCCCGGGCCGCCTCGACTCCTGGCTCCGGCTGGTCACCGCGGGCTCCGGCTGGCTGGCCCGCCGGAGCACCGATCTGCTGCCCCAACTGCTCTGCCTGGCCGGAGCGGAGCTGCGGCACGGGGCGTGCGGCACCGGTGCCCGCCTCGACCGACGGGCCGAGGAGGCCCTGCGGCGCGCACTGGCCGCCGTACAGCCGGCCGACGCCCGGACGGCGGGGGCACGGGCCGCGCCGTCCGGGCCGTCGGCCGCGCCGCGGGTCAGTATGGAGGGATGACGGGACGCTGGGAGTTCTGGATCGACCGGGGCGGGACGTTCACCGATGTCGTGGGCCGGGACCCGGACGGGCACCTGGTCACCCGCAAACTGCTCTCCCACGACCCGGACCGCTACCGCGACGCCGCCGTGGCCGGAATCCGGGCGCTGCTCGGCCTCGGCCCCACCGACCCGGTCCCCGCCGACCGGGTCGCCGCGGTGCGGATCGGTACCACGGTCGCCACCAACGCCCTGCTGGAGCGGCGCGGCGAGCCGACCGTCCTGGTCATCACCGAGGGCTTCCGGGACGCCCTGCGCATCGCGTACCAGAACCGGCCCAGGCTCTTCGACCGCCGCATCCTGCTGCCCGAGGCCGTCTACGAACGGGTGATCGAGGTCCCCGAGCGCGTCGACGCCCGCGGCCGGGTCGTCACACCGCTGGACCGGGAAGCGGTCACCGAGCGGCTGCGCGCCGCCCACGCCGACGGACTGCGGAGCGCGGCCGTCGTCCTGATGCACGGCTACCGCCACCCCGGACACGAGAGTGCCGTGGCCGCCGCCGCCCGCGAGGCCGGCTTCACCCAGGTCAGCTGCTCGCACGAGGTGAGCCCGCTGATCAAGCTGGTGCCACGCGGCGACACCACCGTCGTCGACGCCTATCTATCGCCGATCCTGCGCCGCTACGTCGACGAGATCGCCGGTGAACTGGAGGGCATCCGGCTGATGTTCATGCAGTCCAACGGCGGACTGCGCGAAGCCTCCCACTTCCGGGGCAAGGACGCGGTGCTCTCCGGTCCCGCCGGAGGCGTGGTCGGCATGGTCCGCACCTCCGAACAGGCCGGATTCGACCGGGTCATCGGCTTCGACATGGGCGGTACGTCCACGGACGTCTCGCACTACGCGGGCGAGTTCGAACGCGAACTCGGCACCCAGGTCGCCGGGGTGCGGATGCGCGCACCGATGATGAGCATCCACACCGTCGCGGCCGGCGGCGGCTCGGTCCTGCACTTCGACGGCCGGCGCTACCGGGTCGGCCCCGACTCGGCGGGTGCGGTCCCCGGCCCGGCCTGCTACCGCCGCGGCGGCCCGCTGACCGTCACCGACGCCAATGTGATGCTCGGCCGGATCCAGCCCGCGCACTTCCCGGCCGTGTTCGGACCGGACGGAGACCTCCCGCTCGACGCGGACCTGGTCCGCGAACGCTTCGACGCGCTCGCCGAGGACGTGGCACGCGCCACCGGAACCCGGCGCACGGCCGCCGAGACCGCCGCCGGGTTCCTGGAGATCGCCGTGCTCAACATGGCGAACGCGGTCAAGAAGATCTCCGTGCAGCGGGGGCACGACATCACCCGCTACGCCCTGACCGGCTTCGGCGGTGCCGGCGGCCAGCACGTCTGCGCCGTCGCCGACTCCCTGGGCATCGACACGGTCCTCGTACCGCCATTGGCGGGCGTGCTGTCCGCGTACGGGATCGGCCTCGCCGACGCCACCGCGATGCGCGAGCAGTCGGTCGAGGCGGAACTGAACGAGGCGACCCGGACCGCGGTCGGCGAACTCTGCGACGAACTGGCCGCCCGGACCCGCGCCGAACTGCGCGCCGACGCCGTCCCCGACAGCGCGATCAGCACACACGCCCGGGTGCTGCTGCGCTACGCCGGTACGGATTCCAGCCTGCCCGTCGACCTGGACACCGCATCCGCCATGGCCGCGGCGTTCACCGCCGAGCACCGCGCACGCTACGCGTTCACCATGGACAAACCCCTGGTCGTCGAGGCGGTCTCGGTCGAGGCGACCGGCACGGCGGGCAGGCACCGGCCACGCCCGGCCGACCGCCCACCCCGCACCGGCGGGGAGCCCCGGCCGCGTGACACCGTGCGGATGTTCGCCGAGGGCCGATGGCGGGACACCCCGCTCCACCGCCGCGAGGAACTGCGTCCCGAGGACACCGTGACCGGCCCCGCCGTGATCGCCGAGGCGGACGCCACCACCGTCGTCGACCCGGGCTGGCAGGCCGCACTCACCGACACCGGCCACCTGCTGCTCACCAGGGTCCGCCCACGCCCGGACCGTACCGCCGTCGGCACCCGCGTCGACCCCGTCATGCTGGAGGTCTTCAACAACCTCTTCATGTCGATCGCCGAGCAGATGGGCGTGCGCCTGGAGAACACGGCCCACTCCGTCAACATCAAGGAGCGGCTCGACTTCTCCTGCGCGCTCTTCGACGCGGACGGCAATCTGATCGCCAACGCCCCGCACATCCCCGTCCACCTCGGTTCGATGGGGGAGTCCATCAAGGAGGTGCTCCGGCGCAACGGCGGCACGATGCGGCCCGGCGACGTGTACGCCATCAACGATCCGTACCACGGCGGAACCCACCTGCCCGATGTGACCGTGGTGACACCGGTGTTCGAAGAGGCCGACGGCGAACGGCCGGAGCTGCGCTTCCTCGTGGCGTCGCGTGGACACCACGCCGAGATCGGCGGCATCACCCCCGGCTCCATGCCGGCCTTCAGCCGCACCATCCACGAGGAGGGGGTGCTGTTCGACAACTGGCTGCTGGTGCGCGACGGCAGGTTCCGCGAGGACGAGACCCGCGAACTGCTCACCACGGCCGCGTACCCCTCCCGCGACCCCGGGGCCAACCTCGCCGACCTGCGCGCCCAGATCGCCGCGAACGAGAAGGGCATCGCCGAACTCCGGCACATGACCGAGCAGTTCGGGACCGACGCCGTGGACGCGTACATGCGGCACGTGCAGGACAACGCCGAGGAGTCCGTCCGCCGGATCATCGCCGCACTGGACGACGGTTCCTACCGCTACGAGACCGACAACGGCGCGGTCATCGAGGTCGCCCTCACCGTGGACCGGGCCGCCCGCGCCGCGGTCGTCGACTTCACCGGCACCTCACCCCAGCAGCCGGGCAACTTCAACGCGCCGAAATCCGTGGTCATGGCGGCCGTGCTCTACGTCTTCCGGACCCTGGTCGACGACGACATCCCCCTCAACAGCGGCTGCCTGAAGCCCGTGGAGGTCCGCATCCCGGAAGGCTCCATGCTGGCGCCCGTCCACCCGGCGGCCACCGTCGCGGGAAACGTGGAGACGTCCCAGGCCGTCACCGGCGCCCTGTACGCGGCCCTCGGCATCCAGGCCGAGGGCTCGGGCACCATGAACAACCTCACCTTCGGCAACGAACGGGTCCAGTACTACGAGACCGTGGCGAGCGGCTCCGGCGCGGGCGACGGCTTCGACGGCGCCGACGCCGTACAGACCCACATGACCAACTCCCGCCTCACCGACCCCGAAGTCCTCGAATGGCGCTACCCCGTCCTGCTGGAGAGCTTCCGGGTACGCGACGGCAGCGGCGGCGACGGACACTGGCACGGCGGCCGTGGCGTGGAACGGCGCATCCGCTTCCTGGAACCCGTCACCGTCGCGCTCCTCTCCGGCCACCGCCGGGTCCGCCCGTACGGAATGGCGGGCGGCGAGCCCGGCGCATTGGGGGACCAGCACATCGAGCACCCGGACGGCCGGGCGCCCACCCCGCTGCGCGGCTGCGACACCGCCGAGCTGGAACCCGGGGACGTACTGGTGCTCCGGACACCGGGCGGCGGGGGCTACGGAACCCCGGAGCCGGCACATGACGACCGCACGGAACGCACCGGCTGACCGCACGGAACGCACCGGCTGACCCTGCGGACCGCACCGATTGACAGCGGGCCCCGGCCGATCCGAAGGGCGGGCCCCCGGGGTCGCTTCTGCGCCGTTTCGACCGTTGTCGGTCCGAGGACCTAATCTGTGCAGCGTGACTTCGCCTGCCTACACGGACAACGCTGCGCCCCAGCTCAGCGCGGGGCCGCGGCCCGCCCCGGGCCCGGCCGCCGACGAGGGGCTCTCGCGGCGGCTGCGCGCGCTCGCCTGCACGGCGCCGCTGCACGACCTCGATGTGCGCAAGGCGAATCTGGCCGGCGAGTACACGGTCTACGCGATGGCCGAGGTCGCGCTCGCCGCGATCGACCTCGTCACCCTCAACATGGACTTCGACACGGGTGCCGACCACGACCAGATAGTGACCAGGCTGCTGCCCCGGGTCGCCGCCCAGGCCCCGCGCCGCCCCGTGGCCGAGCACGAGCGGGTAGCCCGCTGGGTGCTGGAGAACCTGATCAACGTCGGCAGCGTGGACCGCGGATTCCGCGCCGTGTACGGCACCTTCGGCCCCGACGGGGTGTACGTCCGCCGCGACTACGACTTCAAGCTGATCGAAGAGGTCCCGGGATACGGCGGCACCGTCTACCTCCGGGCCACCGACGAAGCGGTCAACGTCCTGGTGGGCGCCCTCGACACGGACGTCACCAGCGCCCAGATCGCCGCCGAGGTCAAGCTGGAGGTCCTCATCAGCCGGGGCCGTCTCGCGGACGCCCAACTCGCCGCCGAACAGGCCCGCTACCGCACCGTCCAGTACGCGGAGACCCTCCGCAAGACCCTGGAGGCCACCCGACGCAATGTCCGCGCCGTCGACTGGCTCAACGCGGTGCCGGACATGATCGCCGAAGCCCTGGACCACGTCGCCGACCGCTACCGCCACGAGAACGCGATCCTCACCAACATCCGCAAGGCCCGTGACGAGGCGGAGGAGCCCGAGCACAAGCGCCGCGCCGCCGAGCTCGTCGACATCGTCAAGGACTGCATCCGCCGCCACACCCAGCTCCAGTCCCGCCTGCTGGAGGCCGGGCCGCTGTTCCGCGCCGAGCAGGACCGGCAGGCGTTCGCCACCCCCACGGCCCGCACCGGCCTCGACCTGTACGGCCAGCTGGTCGCCCCGCTGCTGCCGCTCCCCGTCGAACAGGCGATCCGCGTCACCGACGCCTTCTTCGCCCACGGCACCGGACTGCGCACCCCCACGTCGGTACGGGTGGGCGACCTGGTCGACATGCTGCTCACCCCGCCCGTGGAGCGGGAACACCTGGGTGCCGAGATGCCCGAGCCCGATCTGATCGCCACTCCCGACGACAGCAGGTTCAGCGAGGAGCAGCTCGCGAGCGCCATGGAGCTCCTGGACCTGGAGCACGACGCCCCGCGCCGGCTCTCGGGCCTGCTCGCCGAGGCCCGGCGCGGCGGCGATCCCGATCTGGCCTATCTCGTCGCCCTCCTCGCGGTGCACGCCGCGAGCCCGCCCGTCGGCACCGCCTACCGCCAGGGAGAGCAGCGGCTGCTGTTCTCCGTCGACGACGGCACACAGCTCGACGACCCGGAGTTCGGGGGCGCGGACCTGATCGTCGGCACGGCCCTGCTGGACGCGGCCGGAATGGCCGCGGACCGCACGGAGGCGACATGACCGGCGCCGCCCGCACCGCACGGCGGACACCGGCCCGCCCGGCCCCCGCCGGCACATGTGCCACGGCCCCGGACCGGACCGCGCCGCCCGGCACGGCCCCCGCGAGAGCCACCGCCCACCCCGTACCGAAGAGTTTCCGCAGCAAGGAGCGACCGTCGTGAGCGACCACCGCGCACAGCACGTCGACGCGTGGAGCGAGCCGACCGCCGCGTACACGACCGAGGGCACCGGACCCGCCGACCCGGTGGTTCCCGCGGCCACGCCGCCCGTCACCCCGGCCGACGCGGCCGATGCCGCCCGGCTCGTCGCCTTCGGCCTGCAGCCCAAGCTGCTGCCCGCCCGCGACGCCGAATACGCCGAACTGCTCCGCCGCTACCGGGAGGAGCCCGCCTTCGCCCGGCTCGCCGACGCCGTGGCGACCGGACTCGGCCTGGTCGTCCTGGAGGTGTCCACCCGGGCCGGCATGGCCGTCACCGCCGGTGAGGACTCGGTATTCGCCGTCCGCATGGGCGACTACGCCCGCCGCGCCTCCTCCGACTCCGCCGACCGCTTCCTGCACGGGCTCGCGCACCTCGCGGTCGCCGCGATGGCCTTTCCCCGCCCCGAGGACCTCGCCGACGACGCCTACATCGGCCGGATCACGGTCAACGGCGTCGACTCGTTCGTACGCCAGGCATGCCACCGCCTGGAGGAGCGCGCCGAGGAGCACGGGGACAACACCGACCCGGCCACCGACGCTCCCGGACTCGAAGCGGCCTGGCGGATCTACGCCCGGCGCAGCTCCACCGGCGCCACGAAGGACGCCCGCCGCCTGGCCGGCTCCACCACCGGCATCGTCGGCAAGGCCGTCGCCTTCCTCACCGACTCCGGCTTCCTCCAGCGCACCGGCGACGACGCCGGCGGAGCCTTCCGCACCACCGCCCGCTACCAGCTCCAGGTCCGCGACATGGCCGGCAGCGCCGCCATGGCCGAACTGCTGGAACTCGGCGTAGTCCCGGTCACCGACGGCACGGCGACGCTGCTGCCGCCGCCCGACGCCGACGACCTGGAGCTGGCCGCCGACGCCGGTCTGCCCTTCCACGCCTGACCGGCCCGCCCCACCACCGCCGTCTCCCCCCGCTGCCTGAACGACGAGAGTCCGCCGCCATGTACGAGCTGTCCCGGGTCCGCCTCTACTCCATCGGGCCTGCCGGTGCGCGCTACGCCGACACCGTGCTTGACCTGCGCGGAGTGGGCGAGCCCGTGCCCAACCCCGCGCCGGCCCAGGCGGAGTTCTTCGAGGAGGAGCCGGTCGGCCCGCCGCGCCGCCCCGCCCCCGCCGGCGTGCTCTTCCTGGAGAACGGCGGCGGCAAGTCGGTGCTGCTGAAACTGATCTTCTCGGTGATGCTGCCCGGCCACCGCAACACCCTCGGCGGCGCCAGCTCCGGCGTGCTGCGCAAATTCCTGCTCGCCGACGACTGCGGACATGTCGCCCTGGAGTGGCAGCACACCCTCACCGGCGAGTGCGTGGTCGTCGGCAAGGTCAGCGAATGGCGCGGCCGGCAGGTCTCCAACGACCCCCGGAAGTTCGCCGAGGCCTGGTACTCCTTCCGGCCCGGACCCGGCCTCAGCCTGGACTCCCTGCCGGTCGCCGAGGCCACCTCCGTACGCCGCCCCGCCGAAGGCGTTTCCGGCGCGCAGGGCAGACGGCGCACCATGAAGGGCTTCCGCGACGCCCTGACCGAGGCGGGCAAGTTCTACCAGCACCTCGACGTGCACTGGGAAGAGATCCACGACCGCTGGAACGAACACCTCGGAGACCTCGGGCTCGACCCCGAACTCTTCCGCTACCAGCGCGAGATGAACGCCGACGAGGGCGAGGCGGCGGGCCTCTTCGCGGTCAAGAAGGACTCCGACTTCACCGACCTGCTGCTCCGCGCCGTCACCGACACCCGCGACACCGACGGCCTCGCCGACCTGGTGAGCGGCTTCGGCAACAAGCTGGGCCGCCGCGCCGAACTGACCGCCGAACGCGACTTCACCGCAGGCTCGGTCGATCTCCTCGGCCGGATCGTGGAGGCCGCCGAAACCCGTTCCCGCGCCCGGGACATCCACGCGGGCGCCGAGCGCCGCACCCGTACGCTCGCCCGCAGGCTCTCCGCCCGCGCCCGCGAGGAACGCGGCCGGACCGCCGAGCTGGCCCAGCAGGTGACGGGCGCCGCGCACACCGTCACCTCGGCCGAACAGGCCCGCGGCCGCAGCGCGTCGATCGCCGCCGAACTGGCCTACCGGCACGCCTCGCTGGCCCTGACCGCGGCGGAGAAGGGCGCCGCCGCCCAGCGCCGCGAACTGGTCGACGCCCGCACCCTGCACTCCGCCTGGCAGGCCGCCGAGGCCGTACTGCGCCACCGCGCCGCCGCCGACCGTTCCGCACGGGTGGCCGTCGCCATCCGCGAGGCGGAGCGGGACGCCGCGCCCGCGCTCGCCGCCCGTGCCAAGGCCGCCGCCGACCTCGTGCAGGCACTGCACACCGCCGCCGAGGCCGGCGAAACCGTCGCCAACGAGGAGGAGGAGCGCTCCGACACGCTCCAGAGCGCGGGCGAGACCGCCCACCGGGACGCCACCACCGCCGCCACCGAGGCCCAGCGCGCCCGCAGCGAGGCCGGACACCTGCGCCAGCGCCTCGCCGAGGTCGAGCAGGAGACCGCGGAAGCGGTACGGGCCGGCTGGCTCGACGACACCGCGCCGGACGCCGACCCGGCCCGTGCCGCCCTCGCCGCCAGCGACGCGGAGCAGTCCGCCGTCGCCGCGTGGGACACCGCCAGGGAGGCCGCCCGCTCGGCGGCCGACGTGGCCAGGGAAGCCGCGGCCGCCGAGAGCCGAGCCGAACTCGCGGCGGCGCGGGCCGCCGACGCCGCACAGGCCGCGGACCAGTCGTACGAGGCCGAGCTCAGGGCCGCCGAGTCGATCGCCGCCGACCACCGGCTGGCCGACCTGCTGGGCCTGCCCACCGCCCCCGGCACCGGCGTGCCCCGCCCCCGCCGCGGCGCGGCCGGAACGGACCGGGACGGCGCCGAGGACACCGGGACCGACACCGACAACGGCCCGGCCACCCCCGACCGACAGGTCGCCGCGGAGACGAGCGGCCCGGCGGGCGAGACCGGCCGGCCCGTCCAGGCGGCCCACGGCGCACACACCGTCACAGCAGAACAGGCCACCGCCTCCGAACAGCCGCTCACCGCCCAGGAACTCGACCGCAGCGCCGACGAACTGCGCGAGCTGCTCGACCAGGGCATCGCCGCAGCCGAGCGCCGCCTCTTCGAACTGCGCACCGCGGCCGCCGACGACTCCCGCATCCTCGGCGCCCTCGGCGACGGCGGACTGCTGCCGCCCGGCCCCGACGTCCTCGCCACCGTCGAGTACCTCGGGGAGCACGGCATCCCCGCGCTGCCCGGCTGGCGCTACCTCGCCCAGGCCGTCGACCCCGCCGACCACGCGGCCGTCCTCGCCGCCCGCCCCGAGCTCGTCGACGGCGTGGTCATCACCGACCCCGACTCGCACGCACGCGCCCGCGAGGTCCTCAGTGGCGCCGCCCTGCTGCCGCGCTCCGCGGTCGCCGTCGGCACCGCCGCCGCGCTGCTCGCCCCCGTCCCCGCCGCCGGCACCGGTTCGGCGGCGAGCACGGAAGGGGTGTTCCTCGTCCCGCCGAACCCGGCGATGCACGACGAACTCGCGGCCGACGAGGAGCGCCAGGCGCTCAGGAGCCGGACCGCCGCCCGGGACGAGGACATCCGCACCCTCGCGGCCCGCCTCACCGCCGACCGTTCGCTGGCCGCCCGCATCGGCTCCTGGCGGGCCGACTGCCCGCCCGGAATGCTCGCCGAGCTCGCCGGGGCCGCGCGCACCGCCCGCACGGCCGCGGAGACCGCCGAGGCCGAGCTCGCCGAGGCCCGTACGGTGCGCGCCGAGGCGGACGAGGCCGCCGCGGACACCGCCCGCGTCCGTGAGGAGCGCCAGGAGGCCGCCCAGCGGGCCCGCCGCGCCGCCGACGCCCTCGCGGGCCTCGCGTACCGGCTCCGCGAACGCGCGGGCTGGCAGGTGAAACTCCGCGAACTCGTCGACGAGGCGGCCGAGTCCGAAGCCCGTGCCACCGTCTGCCTGGAGCGCGCCCGCGCCGCCGACGAGGACCGCAGGGCCGCCCAGCGCGCCGCCGACGACGCCCGCCGCACCGCCCGCGCCCTGCGTGCCGAACGAGCGGAGATCGCCGGCGCCCCCGAGCACCTCCCGGAGCCCGAGGACGACAGCCCGCGCCCCGCACTCCCCGCGCTGCGCGAGGCGTACCGGGCGGCGTCCCAGCTGTACGAGAAGGTCGGCGTGGGCGCCGACCTGCGCGCCGAGCAGGCCCGCGCGGAGAGCGACGAGAGCGCCGCCCTCGCCGAACTGGACCGGCTCACCAACAAGGTCCGCACCCGCGCCGCCCAGCTCCTCGAAGGCACCGACGGCGCGGACGGCCCCTCCCGGCAGGCGGCCGCCGCCCGCGCCGAGTCCCTGGTCCAGCTCCTGGAGACCCGGGCCTCCACCGCGAGCGAGCAGCTGGGCCGGCTCCGCGGCGAGGCCGAGCGCCTGGCCCCGGCGGACGGCGAGCCCCACCACACCGAACTCCCCGAGGAGCTGGTCCCCGCCGACGCCGACCGGGCCCAGACCCTCCTGCGCACCGCCACGGCCGAACTGGCCGCCGCCACCGCCACCCTGGAGGCCGCCCGCGCCGCCCACGCCGAGCTGCTGTACGCACACCGCACCGCCGAGGACTCGGCAGGCGGCTTCGACGAGACGGCGGCCCTTCTGCGCGACCTCCTCCGGGACCACGGCGCGGACGACGACACCGAGGCCCCCGAGCCGTATCCGGGCAGCCTCGACGAGGCTCGGCAGTCCGCCGCCGAGGCCCGCCGCTCACTGCGCGGCTGCGCCACCGACCTGTCCGCCGCCGAGAGCGCCGTACGCGAGGCGAGCGACGTCCTCGTCCGGCACGCCAACTCCACGCGTTACGAACAGGTCCGCACCCCCGCCCGCCAGCAGATCCGCGAGCTGCCGGCCGCCGCGCTGCCCGAGCACGCCGAGAAGTGGGCCGCGGCCTTCGCGCCCCGGCTGAGGGTGCTCACCGACGAGCTGGCCCAGCTGGAGCGCAACCGCGACTCCATCGTCGACAGGCTCCGCGGCCTCGTGGAGTCCGCGCTCACCACCCTGCGCTCCGCCCAGCGGCTCTCCCAGCTCCCGGAGGGACTGGGGGAGTGGTCGGGCCAGGAATTCCTCCGCATCCGCTTCGAGGAACCCGACCAGGCGACCCTCACCGAACGGCTCGGAGAGGTCGTCGACGAGGCGACCCGCGCCGCGCTGAAAAAGAACTCGGACCTGCGCAGGGACGGCATGTCCCTGCTGCTGCGCGGTGTGCAGGCGGCGCTGGAACCCAAGGGCATCGCCGTGGAGATCCTCAAGCCGGACGCGGTGCTGCGCGCCGAGCGTGTCCCGGTCGGGCAGATGGGCGACGTCTTCTCCGGCGGCCAGCTGCTCACCGCCGCCATCGCGCTCTACTGCACGATGGCCGCGCTGCGCAGCAACGACCGGGGCCGTGACCGGCACCAGCACCGGCACGCGGGCACGCTCTTCCTGGACAACCCCATCGGCCGCGCCAACGCCACCTATCTGCTGGAGCTCCAGCGCGCGGTGTCGGACGCCCTGGGCGTACAACTCCTCTACACGACCGGACTGTTCGACACCACGGCGCTCGCCGAATTCCCGCTGGTCATCCGGCTGCGCAACGACGCGGATCTGCGCGCCGGGCTGAAGTACATCAGCGTGGAGGAGCATCTGCGCCCGGGACTGCCGCAGCAGGACCCGAACGGCGAGACGGTGCACGGCGAGATCACCGCCACCCGCATGTTCAAGCGCGCCACCACATCCCCCGACACCGCCCCGGCTCCCGTCGACGATTAGGCGCGGGCACGCGCTGGAACACCCGAGCCGCGCCGCGGGAACGGGAACGGATGAGAAGGGAAGACGCGGGACGGGCCGGCAGGACAAGCACACCTGCGGCCCGATGGCGCTCAGGCTCGACGACGGCTCAGGCTCGACGACGGCTCAAGCCCGTGAGAGGCCTTCGACGGCTCAAGCCCGTGAGAGGCTTTCCGAGCCCCGGCGGCGTATCCGAGCCTCGTCCCGCTGCGCGGTCCGCGCCGCCCGCCGCGCCCTGCGGCGCTCACGGCGCAACTGCCGCGCCGAACTGCTCGGCACCGAAACCACGCCGTTGCGCTGGTTCCAGACCTGCCGGGTCACCCACACGTCCAGCACCGACCAGGTCGCGACCACGGTGCTGCCCACACTGCTCAGCACCATCGGGAAGGCCAGCCAGGACCCGGCCAGCGTGCACAGGAACGCCACCATCGCCTGGATGATCGTCAGCGACATGATGAGAACGGCGCGCACGGCGGACCTGCGGACCGGGTCAGGCATCCGCCGCCGTGTCGCGGGCTCTTCCACCCACAGCTGCTGGCGCGGGATCTTCGCCCCGCCCGCCGCCGCCGAGTTCGCCGGCGCGGCCGGTGCCGACGGCACCGTGCCCCGACGCTGTTCCGTCTTCAAGGCCCTCAACTCCCCACCACTGTCCGACTTCAGGGTTGCTGCCCGGCATGCGCCGTTTCTACGCGGGCGGATCGGACCGTCCTGCCTCACGACCCCTGCCCCGCGTCGCCCACCCCGTGGATCGCGCACCGCGACCCACCACCATGATCCCGCCTGACCGGCCCCGGCTCTCCCCGTGTTACCCCTGCCCCGTACAGAGAGACGAGTGAACGGCCGTGAAGATTCCCCCGAACCGTCGTGAAGCGAAGGATTCCAGCCAACTGCCCCGCCGAACAGAATGAAGCCCTGTCAGGTCTCTTCTGCCGCTTTCGCGAATTTCATTGCCCGGAATACCAGGACAACCCATGACCAACACCGGACAGCGCGGCCGAAAATCGTCCGGACGTCCCTTCGAGTTGCTACTCCGTCAGTAGTAGGCTCGCGCCGTTTATTGACGGAACACGACCCCCGCCCCGCGGGGTCGAGCTGGGGGAGTCCATGCGCTTTCGCGGAAAGTCCATCCGCAGGAAGATCGTGGCGTTGCTGCTGGTGCCGCTCATCTCCCTCACCGCGCTCTGGGGATTCGCCACTTTCCTGACGGGGCGCGAGGCCGGTCACCTGCTGAGCGCCGGCACTCTGGTGGAGAAGGTCGGTCATCCGCTGGAGGACACCGTCCGGGCCATCCAGAACGAGCGCCGCCAGACCCTCGTCTTCCTCGCCGACCCCAGGGCCTCCAACGCCCTCCCGCTCCTGCAGCGCCAACGGGCGGCCACCGACCGGGTCCTTGCCGGTGTCAAGGACAGCGCCCGGCAGGAGGACATCCGCGACGCGCTGAGCTCCGACGACGACACCCAGCTGAATTCCATCCTCGGCACGGTCGAGGGCCTCGGCGCGCTCCGCGAATCGGTCGACCGGCGCACCATCGACCGCTCCAAGGCGATGGAGTTCTACGGCCGCCTCATAGATCCCTGCTATCGCTTCCTGACCGGACTCCGCACGATGGAGAACGTGTCGATGGACAAGCAGGTCCGCGCACTGGTCGGCATCTCGCGAGCCCGCGAAATGCTCTCCCGCGAAGACGCCCTGGTCGCCTCTTCGCTCATCGCCGGGCGGCTCACCGCCGCCGAACTGCGCGAGATATCCGATCTCGTGGCCAATCGAAAGCTGCTCTACGAGATCAATGTGGACGCGCTTCCCGCCGCGGAGCGCCAGCGCGTGGAGCGGTACTGGGCGAGTCCGGACAGCGAACCGCTGCGGACGGCGGAGAAGACCCTCATCGAGGGCGGCCCCACCCAGGACCCGCGCGCCGTCGACGCCGAGCGCTGGCAGGAGACCGCCCCGCCGGTCCTGGAGCGGCTGGCCAACGACTCCACGGAGATGAACAACCGCTTCCAGGACCGCGGCAAGCCCGCCGGTTACAGCGTCCTGATCAAGGCAGGCATCGCGGGCGTCCTCGGCTTCCTCGCCCTGATCGCCTCGGTGTTCGTCTCCGTACGCATCGGCCGTGAACTGATCCGGGACCTCTCCCGGCTCCGCAAGGACGCCCACGAGGTCTCCGGCGTACGGCTGCCGAGCGTGATGCGCCGGCTCGCCGCCGGGGAACAGGTCGACGTCGAGACGGAAGCCCCGCACCTCCAGTACGAGCGGGACGAGATCGGCCAGGTCGGCCAGGCCCTCAACACCCTGCAACGCGCGGCCGTCGAGGCCGCCGTCAAGCAGGCGGACATGCGGCGCGGCGTGTCCGAGGTCTTCGTCAATCTCGCCCGCCGCAACCAGGTGCTGCTGCACCGGCAGCTGACGCTCCTGGACACCATGGAGCGCCGCACCGAGAACACCGACGAACTCGCGGACCTCTTCCGCCTCGACCACCTGACGACCCGCATGCGACGCCACGCCGAGGGCCTGGTGATCCTCTCCGGTGCGGCTCCGTCCCGTCAGTGGCGCAAGCCGATCCAGCTGATGGACGTGGTACGGGCGGCGGTCGCCGAGGTCGAGGACTACGAACGGATCGAGGTCCGCCGACTGGCCCGGATCGGGGTGGGCGGCCCGGCCGTCGCCGACCTCACCCACCTGATCGCCGAACTCCTGGAGAACGCGACCGTGTTCTCGCCGCCGCACACCGCGGTCCAGGTGCTCGGCGAACGCGTCGCCAACGGCTTCACGCTCGAAATCCACGACCGCGGCCTCGGCATGGCGCCCGACATCCTCCTGGACGCCAATCTCAGGCTCGCCGAGACCCCTGAGTTCGAGCTGTCCGACACCGACCGGCTCGGCCTGTTCGTGGTCAGCCGTCTCGCCCAGCGCCAGAACGTCCGCGTCTCGCTCCAGACCTCTCCGTACGGTGGCACGACCGCCGTCGTCTTCATCCCGGCGGCGCTGCTCACCGACGCCCCGGACACCCACGGCACCGGGTTCCGCCTGGACCGCCGGGCCGAGCGGGCGATCGGCAGCGGTGGCCGGACGGCCGGTGACGCCTCCGGCAGCGGCCAGGACCGCAGGGACGGCGCGGCGGACCGCCGGGCGGGCGGCAGGCACTCCGGCCTCGCCCCCGTTCCGACCGGCCTGGTCGATCCGGCCCTCCTGGACGGGCCCGTCGAGCTCGAAGGACCCGTCGGAGCACTGGGCTTCGAGGGCGACGCCGTGCTCGACCCGCTGCTCGAACCCCTGCTGGGCGGCGCCTCCGACCTCGACGACACCGAGAGCGAACGCGGCGGCATCTTCCGCTCCCGCGACCTCCGGCGCGCCGCAGACCGCGAACAGCACCAGCAGGCGACGGACCAGGGCGCGGAGTCGCAGGCCGGCGTACGGCCGATGCGCCCGGGCGGCCCGGTGCCGCTGCCCCGCCGCAAACCGCCGACCCTGGTCACCGACAACGGCCGCCGGGTCGACGAGGCGGGCCGCGCCCACCCCGCGGCCGCCGAGCGGGACGCCCCGCAGGACCCCGCCGGCCCGAGCGGGTCCGGCACCGGCTCCACGCCCACCGAACCCCGGCAGCCCACCGGCTTCCGGAGACCCACCGAGCCCGCCACACCCGAGCAGTCCGCCTCGCCCGGGGCCCCGGGCACCCGGGAGACCATCGGCGGTCTGCCCCGCCGCATCCGGCAGGCCAGCCTCGCTCCGCAACTGCGCGAGGACTCGGCCGTCCGCGATCCCGATCCGGCCCGTACGGAACCGGACCAGGACTTCGAACGTGATGCGGAAGAGGTGCGCAGCCGCATGGCTTCGCTCCAACGCGGCTGGCAGCGCGGCCGTCGGCAGAACGCCGAGGACGTGACCGGCCCCGGCGAAACAGCACAAGGAACCACTCCGGGAGGGGACGGTCGATGACCGCACCGAACGTCGCAGCAACCAACGCCGCACGCCAGGGCTCCGGCCAGCTCAACTGGCTCCTCGACGAACTCGTCGAACGCGTCGCCAGCATCCACAAGGCGCTGGTGCTCTCAAGTGACGGCCTCGCCACCGGCACGTCGAAGGACCTGACCCGCGAGGACAGCGAACATCTGGCGGCCGTGGCCTCCGGATTCCACAGCCTCGCCAAGGGCGTCGGGCGGCACTTCGACGCGGGCCGGGTCCGCCAGACCGTCGTCGAGCTCGACGAGGCGTTCCTCTTCGTCACGGCGGCCGGTGACGGCAGTTGTCTCGCGGTGCTGGCCGACGCCGACTCGGACGTCGGCCAGGTCGCGTACGAGATGACGCTGATGGTCAAGCGCGTCGGCGCCCACCTGGCCAACGCACCCCGGACGACCGGTCTGTCCGCCGGGGGGTGAGTGGACGGTGAGCGCTGACTCCTCCAGATCTCCGGCAACGCCCACCGACCCGCAGGCCTCGCGCTGGTACGACGCCGATGCGGGACCGGTGGTCCGTCCGTACGCGATGACCCGGGGCCGAACCAGCAGCGCCTCCCGCCATCGTCTCGACCTGATCGCGATCGTCGTCCCCGAACCCGAGGCCGACGACCCCGGCCGGGACCAGACGCTCTCCCCGGAACACGTGGAGATCGTCGAACTCTGCAGTGGCATGCCCCAGTCGATCGCCGAGCTCGCGGCCGGCCTGGACCTCCCCGTCGGGGTGGTCCGGGTCCTGGTCGGTGACCTCGTCGAGGACGAACTGGTACACGTAACCCGTCCCGTTCCGCCGGCCGAGCTGCCGGACGTGAACATTCTTCGCGAGGTGATCAATGGCCTTCGGGCGCTCTAGCCGCAAGAAGCGGCCCGTTGAGCCCGTTACCCTGAAAATCCTGGTGGCGGGCGGATTCGGCGTGGGCAAGACGACTCTGGTGGGCGCGGTCAGCGAGATCAGGCCGCTGCGCACGGAGGAACGACTCAGCGAGGCGGGCCGTCCGGTGGACGACCTGGCGGGCGTGGAGGCGAAGACCACCACCACGGTGGCCATGGACTTCGGCCGGATCACCCTGCGCGAGGACCTGGTGCTGTACCTCTTCGGAACCCCGGGGCAGGACCGCTTCTGGTTCCTGTGGGACGAACTGGCGCAGGGTGCGCTCGGCGCCGTCGTGCTCGCGGACACCCGGCGACTGGAGGACTGCTTCGCGGCGGTCGACTACTTCGAACGCCGGGCCATTCCGTTCACCGTCGCCGTCAACTGCTTCGAGGGGGCCGACGAGTTCCCCGTCGAGACGGTGCAGGCGGCGCTGGACCTCGACCCGGAGGTGCCCGTGCTCATGTGCGACGCGCGCGACCGCGGTTCCGTGCGGGACGTACTGGTGGGCGTCGTCGAGCATGCCGTGGCCCGCGCGGAACGCGTCCGCGAGCCCGCCGTCACGTAACGGCCGTGCCGCGCACGACACGGCCCGTACCCCCGCCGACCGGGGTACGGGCCGCGCGTCGTCGCGTCATTGGGCGATGAGTTCTCTCCCGCTGCGACGGACCGTCAACACTCCTGGCAGCACCCGTTGTCGGCGAGCCACTCGGCGGCGATCGCGGCCAGCTCCCGGTCGCGTCCCGCCAGCATCATCCGGATCATCTGCACGTCGCCGCGGAGCGACCAGGCGGGATGCCCGAAGGTGGCCGGATTGTTCTTCTCGATCAGGAAATGCGCGGGCCAGGCGGTCCCGTACCCGATCAGCGGCAACGCGGCCAGGTACCGCTTGCGCCCCCGCGCCAGACCGTAGGCGCTGACCGCGAGCCCGGTCAGAGTGCCGGTCAGATGGACCCACCGGGTCGCGGCCCTGGAGTGCATCGCCACGTAGTAGGGCCAGAACTCCTCGTACGAATCGAACGTCTGCTGTGACATACGGGCACCGTAGTAGCTCCGACCGCAACCGGAAACGGCCGATCCGCGTCGGAGAAGAAGAAGCGGACGGCCGGGGCCCACGGGGGTGGTCCCGGCCGTCCGCTCTCCCGCGTCGGCGTCAGTGGCCCGCGACGGAGCGCCGGGCCACCGGGAAGTCGAAGTAGGTGTCCGGGAACAGTTCGGGCTTGAAGGTGTAGTGCCACCATTCCTCGGCCAGATTCACGAAACCGACGTCCGTGAGCGTCTTCTTCAGGAACTGTCGATGGGTGCGCTGCTCGCCCCGGATCCGCGGGTCGTCGGTGTGGGAGAGCGTGTCGAAGCAGTCGAAACCGGTGCCCATGTCCACGGAGTTGTCCGGGAACCGCTCGGCCGCCGGTGCGTAGCAGGGCACCTGCGGGTCACCCGGCCGGTACGGCGGGGTTGGCGCGGCCGGCAGCCTCACCACCGTCAGATCGACCGTGCTGCCGCGGCTGTGCCCGGACTTCTCCGCGATGTATCCGTCCGCGAACAGCCGCGTCTTGTCGACCCGGGGGTAGAACTCGCCCTTCATGGTCTCGTCGTCGAGGTCCTTCGCCCACCGTACGAAGTGGTCCACGGCCCGCTGCGGCCGGTAGCAGTCGTACACCTTCAGCGAGTAGCCCCGGCGCAGCAGCCGGGTCTGCGCGTGGTGCAGCGCCCGGGCCGCGGGCCGGGTCAGGATGCAGAGCGGATCGCGGTAGCCGTCGACCGGGACGCCCATGAAGTTGTGGACGGTGGGGTAGCGCATCTCCTGGATGATCGTCGGATCCACCGAACTCAGCGCCACGAACTCCTCGGGCGCCTTCGGTCCGGGTCTCGCACTGGCGGCCGGGGCGGTGACGGTGACGGCGAGCAGGGCGGCGGCAGCGGCCGCCAGGACACGGAAAGCGGAAGCAAGACCTGTCATGAGCACATAATCCAGCAGTACGGGGGAGTCCGCCGGAGGATCCGGTACAGTCCGCGCGTGTCCGCACCCAGGAGCAACCCCGAGAAACCGGCCAAGGACTCGCACTGCGGCAGCTGCGGAGCGCCCTGGACCACAGCCGCCACCTGGCCCCGCACCTGCCCGGCCTGCGGCAGCACCGCCTACCGCAATCCACTTCCGGTCGCCGTGGCCCTCCTTCCCGTCACCGACCGGGACGGTACCGGCCTCGTGGTGATCACCCGCACCATCCCGCCCCACCCTGGCGGCCTGGCCCTCCCCGGCGGCTACATCGACCACGACGAGGACTGGAAGCACGCCGTCGTACGGGAACTGGGCGAGGAAACCGGCATCGCGGCCGACGAACGGGACGTCCGCCTCGCCGACGCCCTCAGCGCCCCGGACGGCCACCTGCTCCTCTTCGGCCTCCTCCCACGACGCCCGGCGACCGCGCTCCCGCCCTCCCGGCCCACCGACGAGACGGCCGGCTT
>NZ_ML123046.1:619501-627754 GCF_003846175.1 Streptomyces sp. ADI95-17
CCCGCCGAGCTGGCCTTCCCCCTGCACACCCGCGCCGTCCGCACCTGGTTCGACGGCGGCTACCGCTGACCGGACCGACGGCTTCGCCGCACACCGCGAACCGGCTACAGACCACGTACCCGCACCGGATACGCCACCGCCCCCTCCTCCCCCTCCCGGCCCTCCCGTTCGACCACGACCCGCCCGTCCACCAGCCGCGACGTGTACCGCTCGACCTCCGCCCGCTCCCAGCCGTCCCCGGCGTCCAGGACCACCAGCCCGCTCCCGCTGCGCCCCGCCACCGGAGCCCACACCTCCAGCTCCACACCACCGTCCGCACCCCGCACCGGCAGCACCGAACCCGCCCGCGCCAGCACCGGCACCCGCGACAGCGGCGCATCGAGCAACACCTGCCCCGGCCCCTCGTACACCTCACCGGTCGCCGTGTCGTACCAACGCCCCCGGGGCAGCCGCACCGCCCGGCGATCCGCGCCGGGCTCCAGCACCGGAGCCACCAGCAGAGCGTCGCCCAGCAGGAACGCGTCCTCGCACTCCCGCAGCGCCCGGTCCCCCGGCGCACGCCACCACAGCGGCCGCACGTACGGAGCGCCGGTCAGCCCGGCCAGCCGCGACAGCGTCACGAAGTACGGGTGCAGCCGCTCCCGCTCCGCCAGCACCGCCCGCGCGTACTCCAGCACCCGCGGCCCGAACTCCCACGGCTCCCGCCGCCCCGCGCCGATCGCCGCATGGGTACGGAACAACGGCAGATACGCACCCAGCTGGAACCACCGCAGATACAGCTCGGGCGACGGCGACCCGTCGAACCCGCCCACATCGGGCCCCGAGTACGGCACCCCGCACAGCCCCAGCCCCAGCACCAGCGCCAACGAGGCCCGCAGCCCCGGCCAGCCGGTCTCCACATCACCGGACCAGGTGCCCCCGTAACGCTGCATCCCCGCCCAGCCGGAACGCGAGAACAGGAACGGACGCTCCTCGGGCCGCAGCCGGCGCAGCCCTTCGTACCCGGCCCGCGCCATCGCCAGCGCGTAGACGTTGTGGGCCTCTCGGTGATCACCCCCGCGGCCCTCCAGCGAGTGCCGCGCCGACCGGGGCAGCGACGGATCCCCGAACGCCGCGAACGACACCGGCTCGTTCATGTCGTGCCACACACCCGAGAACCCCTGCGCCAGCCGCTCCTCGTACAGCCCGCCCCACCACTCCCGCACCCGCGGATCGGTGAAGTCCGGGAACACGCACTCGCCCGGCCACACCTCCCCGCGCACCACCCGCCCCCGCGCGTCCCGGACGAAAGCGCCGCGTTCCCCGACCGCCGCCCCCGCGTCGAACACCGCGTTCCCCGGCTCCGCCGCCACCGCGGGATCGACGATCGACACCAGCCGCACGCCGTCCTCCCGCAATTCCTTCGCCAGGCCCGGCAGATCGGGGAAGCGCTCCCGGTCGACGGTGAACACCCGGTGCTCGTCGTAGTGGTCGATGTCCAGATGCAGCACGGACAACGGCAGCCCGCGCTCCCGGTACCCGGCGACGACCCGCCGCACCTCCCGCTCGCTCCCGAACCCCCACCGGGCGTGCTGCGGACCCAGCGCCCAGGACGGCGGCACCGCCGGAGCACCCGTCAGAGCCGTCCAGCCCTGCAACACCCGGGCCGGCGTACCCGCCACCACCCAGCAGCGCAACGGCCCCCCGTCCATCCGCACCTCGCACGTCCCGGGCCGGTCATGACCCGAACCCGCCCCCTCCTCGCCCTCGCGCAGCGTCACCCGCCCCGACCAGGTGTTGTCGTGGAACACCAGATGAGTCCCCGCGTCACAGACCACGAGCTGCACCGGCATCGTCAGATACAGCGGATCGTCACCCGGACCGAAACGCCCACCCGGATCGGTGTTCCACAGCTCGTACACACCGTCCCGCAGCCGCGGACCCGAGGCCCGGCCCCCGAGCCCGAAGAACCGCGCGTCCGCCGGCACCTCGGAACGCTGCACCCACCGGGCATCACCCCCCGCCACCGGCTCCCACCAGCGCGGCGGCAGCTCGCGCCGGAGCACCACCCCGCCCGGAGTACGCAGCTCCACGGCCCCGTGCCGCGACACCGCGACGGTCAGCCGCTCCGACACCACCTGCCAGCCGCCGTCCTTGTCCGGCTCCAGCAAGGCCCGCGGATCCGGCTCGGGCACCGCACCGGGCAGCGCGTACGACGGCAACGGCTCCGCCCCGTCCCAGCCCCAGAACACCGCACCGCCCACCGCCACCCGCACCCGCAACTCCGAACGGGCGAACCGCACCACACCCCCGCCCGGCCCCGGCTCCGCCCCCACCACGAGACCGGGCACCCGCGCCCGCTCCGCACCACGCCGGGGCAGCGCCCGCGCATCCGCACTGCGGCGCCGCCAGGACGAGCGCACCGAGCGCAGTCCCCGCACCGAACCGACCATCTTCACCGAGCGCACCAGGTCACGACCGTCCATGCAGCTCAGCCTGCCATCCGGCGAGGCGGATGAGGGCTCCGTTCAACTTCCGTTCACCCGTGGCCGGACCACATGTCCGGACACACGGGCATGGGTGGGGAACCCTGGTGCGAAAGACGATCACATGGCATCGTCCGTAAAAGCCGCCTCACGCGCACACCCCAGCACGTGTGCGCGGACCCACGCCCATCCCGCGTACCCGTACAGCCAGGGAGCCGCCCCATGACCGCAGCAGCCAACGAAGCCCCCCTCTGGCAGCCCGGCCCCGACCGCATCGCGGCCGCCGCCGTCACCCGCTTCCAGAGCTGGGCGGCCCAGCGCTACGGAGCCCCGGCCGAGGGTGGCTACCCGGCGCTGCACCAGTGGTCCGTCGACGAACTCGGCACCTTCTGGCAGGCCGTCGCCGACTGGTTCGACGTACGGTTCTCCACCCCGTACGAGACCGTCATCGCCGACCGCACCATGCCCGGCGCCCAGTGGTTCCCCGGCGCCACACTCAACTACGCCGAGCACGCGCTGCGCACCGCCGAGGACCCCCTGCGCGCGGACGCCCCCGCCCTGCTCCACGTCGACGAGACCCACACCCAGATCCCCGTCTCCTGGTCCGAACTCCGCCGCCGGGTCGGCTCGCTCGCCGCCGAACTCCGCGCACTCGGCGTCACCCCCGGCGACCGGGTCAGCGGCTACCTCCCCAACATCCCCGAGGCCGTCGTCGCCCTCCTCGCCACCGCTGCCGTCGGAGGCGTCTGGACGTCCTGCGCCCCGGACTTCGGCGCCCGCAGCGTCCTCGACCGCTTCCAGCAGGTCGAACCCGTGGTCCTCTTCACGGTCGACGGCTACCGCTACGGCGGCAAGGAACACCACCGCGCCGACACCGTCGCCGAACTGCGCCGCGAACTCCCCACCCTGCGCGCCGTCGTCCACATCCCGCTGCTGGGCACCGAAGCCCCCGAGGGCGCCCTCGAATGGTCCGCCCTCACGTCCGCCGACACCGAGCCGGTCTTCGAGCAGGTCCCCTTCGACCACCCGCTCTGGGTGCTCTACTCCTCCGGCACCACCGGGCTCCCCAAGGCGATCGTCCAGTCCCAGGGCGGCATCCTGCTGGAACACTTCAAGCAGATCGGCCTGCACTGCGACCTCGGCCCCGAGGACCGTTTCTTCTGGTACACCTCCACCGGCTGGATGATGTGGAACTTCCTCGTCTCCGGCCTCCTCACCGGAACCACCCTCGTGCTGTACGACGGCAGCCCCGGCTACCCGGACGTCAGCGCCCAGTGGCGCGTCGCCGAACAGACCGGAGCAACCCTCTTCGGAACCTCGGCCGCCTACGTCATGGCCTGCCGGAAGGCCGGCATCCACCCGGGCCGCGATCTCGACCTCTCGCGCGTCCAGTGCGTCGCCACCACCGGCTCCCCGCTCCCGCCCGACGGCTTCCGCTGGCTCCACGACGAGGTCGACGCCGACCTGTGGATCGCCTCCGTCAGCGGCGGCACCGACGTCTGCAGCTGCTTCGCCGGCGCGGTTCCCACCCTCCCCGTACACATCGGCGAACTCCAGGCCGCCTGCCTCGGCACCGACCTCCGCTCCTGGGACCCGGCGGGCGAACCGCTCATCGGCGAGGTCGGCGAGCTCGTCGTCACGGCACCCATGCCCTCCATGCCCATCCGGTTCTGGAACGACCCCGACGGCAGCCGGTACCACGACAGCTACTTCGACATGTACCCCGGCGTCTGGCGCCACGGCGACTGGATCACCATCACCGAACACGGCTCGGTCGTCATCCACGGCCGCTCCGACTCCACCCTCAACCGCCAGGGCGTACGGATGGGCTCCGCCGACATCTACGAGGCGGTCGAACGGCTCCCCGAGATCCGCGAATCCCTCGTCATCGGCCTCGAAGAGCCCGACGGCGGCTACTGGATGCCGCTCTTCGTCCACCTCGCCGACGGCGCGCGGCTCGACGACGCGCTGCGCGACAGCATCAAGCGCACCATCCGGGAGAACCTCTCCCCGCGCCACGTCCCGGACGAGGTCATCGAGGTCCCCGGCATCCCGCACACCCTCACCGGCAAGCGCATCGAGGTTCCGGTCAAACGCCTCCTGCAGGGCACGGCCCTCGCCAAGGCGGTCAACCCCGGCTCGATCGACAACCTCGAACTCCTCCACTTCTACGAGGACCTCGCCCGCAAGCGACACTGACCGTCTCCGACCGTCCCCGTTGTCAGTACCCTTGATTACTCTGAGTGAGCAATGATCGACAGCGCACTTGGGGGAGTCATGGCGCACATCAGGAACACCGGGGACAGCAAGCACGGCAGGCCCGGCGGGTACCGCCGGTCCGGCACAACCATGCGACGCACGCTGCGCCGCGAAGCACCCAGCACCATCGGCCTCCTGGCCGACGAGCAGGACTTCGCGGCGATGCGGCGCTACCGCACCTTCACCTTCGACGACCACACCGTCTATCTCCAGCAGGTCGAAGTCCTGCTGAAGTCCCTCTCCGCACAGGGCATGCACGCCACGGTCGCGCTCTTCGACCCGGAGGAGTACGCGGAGTACTGCGCCGAATCGGGACTCGCTCCCGACACCCCGGCCAGCCGCAGCCGCTTCACCGCCGAAATCGCCTCGGCCGGCGCCACCGTCGCGTACACCGGACAACCCATCGACACCCTGATCCCGCTCCTGGTCAGCCGGGCCGTCCGCCGGGCCACCTGGGAGTACGCCACGATGATCCTGGCCGGCCTCGGCGAATGCGCGGACTGCGGCAAGGACGTCGGCCAGGCCGCCTTCGACCGGGCCTCGCACCTGCTGCTCCGCATGCTGGAGACGGCCGGCCCGGGCACCCACCACCTGGTCTGCAGCACCCCCACCGACAACGAGAACCTGCTCGCCGTCCTGCACACCGAACGGGACAGCGCAGGGCCGGCCCGGCTCGAAACGCAGGAGGGGGCGGAGTTCGTCACGGTGCTCGCCGTGGGCATCGCCCTCGAAAGGCCCGGGGGAGTCGTACTCCGAACGAGCCGCCCCGGCACCCAGGACCGGGTGCACGGCTGGCGCCTGACCCGCGGCGCCCTGGCCCCGCTCAGCGCCGGTGAGGTCTTCAGCGCCTACTGCACCGACGCCGACACCGGCGAACCGGTCGCCCCGGAGTCACATGTGGAGTACTGCGCCGGCTTCGACCTCGGCGCGGACGCACCGGAATCGCACCACTGACAGGCCGAAGGGGCTCCCCGCCACCACAGGGGCGGGGAGCCCCTTCACCGAACAACGCCGCGGGACTACTCGCCCGACAGCACCACCTGGGCCGCGACCCGCGCCTCCTCGGCGGAGTCCGCCGCACGAGCGGCGGAAGCGGCACGCTCGCACTGCGCGAGCGTGTACTTGGCCAGCGTGGCGCGGACATAAGGAATGGACGCGGCACCCATCGACAGCGAGGTCACGCCCAGCCCCGTCAGGACACAGGCCAGCAGCGGATCGGAGGCGGCCTCACCACAGACACCACAGCTCTTGCCCTCGGCCCGGGCCGCCTCGGCCGACAGCGCCACCAGATCGAGCAGCGCCGGCTGCCACGGGTCCTGCAGCCGCGACACCGCACCCACCTGACGGTCGGCGGCGAAGGTGTACTGCGCCAGGTCATTGGTCCCCAGCGAGAGGAACTCCACCTCCCGCAGGATCGAACGCGCCCGCAGTGCGGCGGACGGAATCTCCACCATCGCACCGAACTTCGCCTGCAGACCGGCCTCACGGCAGGCGTCGGCGAAGGCCTTGGCATCCGCACGGTCCGCCACCATCGGCGCCATGACCTCAAGGTGGACCGGCAGCCCCTGGGCCGCCTTCGACAGCGCGGTCAACTGGGTATGCAGCACATCGGGGTGGTCCAGCAGACTCCGCAGCCCGCGCACACCCAGCGCCGGGTTCGGCTCGTCCGCCGGGGTCAGGAAGTCCAGCGGCTTGTCGGCCCCGGCATCCAGCACCCGTACGACGACACGCCCCTCGGGGAACGCCTCCAGCACCGCGCGGTAGGCCGCAACCTGCTTCTCCTCGGACGGCGCCTGCTTGCTGTCGTCGAGGAACAGGAACTCGGTACGGAACAGCCCCACGCCTTCCGCACCGGCCTCGACCGCCGCCGGTACGTCGCCGGGCCCGCCGACGTTGGCGAGCAGCGGGACCTTGTGACCGTCGGAGGTCGCACCCGGGCCGGACGAGGCCGACAGCGCGGCCTTGCGCGCGGCGGCGGCACTCTCCATCTCCGCACGCTTCTCGGCGCTCGGCTCGACGAAGATCTCACCGGTGCTGCCGTCCACGGCGATGACCGTGCCCTCGGCCAGCTCACCGGCACCGGGGAGCGCCACGACGGCGGGCACCCCGAGCGCCCGGGCGAGAATCGCGCTGTGACTGGTCGGCCCGCCCTCCTCGGTCACGAAGCCGAGCACCAGAGCCGGGTCGAGCAGCGCGGTGTCGGCGGGCGCAAGGTCCCGCGCGATCAGTACATAGGGCTCGTCGCTGTCCGGCACACCGGGCATCGGCACCCCGAGCAGCCGGGCCACGATCCGGTTGCGCACGTCATCGAGGTCGGCGACGCGCCCCGCCAGGTACTCCCCGGCGTTGGCGAGCAGCGCCCGGTACGCGGCGAACGCGTCGTAGACAGCACGCTCGGCGGTGCTGCCGACGGCGATACGCCGTTCCACGTCCGCCATCAGCTCAGGGTCCTGGGCCATCATGGCCTGGGCCTCGAGCACGTGCTGAGCCTCGCCACCGGCCAGGTTGCCGCGCGCGATCAGGTCGGCCGCCACGGCTTCCACGGCCTGCCGGGCGCGCCCCTGTTCGCGCTCGGCCTCCTCGGCGGGGATCTGCTTGGCCGGCGGTTCGAGCACCGCCGTACCCATATGACGCACCTCGCCGATCGCCACCCCGTGGCTCACGCCGACGCCTCGCAGCGTTGTCTCCATGTCACCCGTCTCCGGTCGTGCGGCGGGCCGTGCCCCCGCGGTGGATATCCAGTCGGCTGTCATCGATCCGGATTCGTCACTGCCAGCCGAACAAGGTGTCGCCGAGCTTCACGTCGCCGTCCTCGCGGACGTCGGAGAGGGATTCGGCGGTGGCTTCCAGCGCGACGACCGGGCACACGGGCGACTTGCCGGCCGCCTCGACGGCCGCGGGGTCCCAGCGCACGATGCCCTGGCCACGCGTGACCGTGTCCCCCTTGTTCACGAGCAGCTCGAATCCCTCACCGTTGAGCTGAACGGTGTCGATGCCGAGGTGCGTGAGCACCCCGTGCCCGGACCCGTCCACGACGACGAAGGCGTGCGGGTGCAGGGAGACAATGATGCCGTCGACCGGCGACACCGCCTCGGACGGCTCACGCACGGGATCGATGGCGGTGCCAGGACCCACCATCGCGCCGGAGAAGACCGGATCCGGTACCGCAGCGAGCCCGATGGCACGTCCGGCAAGAGGGGACGTCACAGTGGTCATAGGGAGCCTCCCAGGGGTGGAGCTTGATCGGCGCCGTCACAGCCTGTGGGCGACGGCGTGCTGTTCAGCAGCGTAAGTCATAAGAAGTCCCGGTTCCGCCCGAGTCCTGGCGGTTCGCGGCCCTAGAGGCATACCGGAAACGATTTGCCTCGACTCTCGGCGGCCTGTACTCTCATACTCCTGCCTGACCCCAACGCGACTTTGAGTCGGGGGTCGGCGGCGACTTTTAAGCCCTGACCCTAACCCGGACTCGGCACCTGCATGCCTGCAGGGGCTGGTCAAGGAAAGCGAAAAGGACTGATAGAGTCGGACT
>NZ_ML123046.1:632651-719554 GCF_003846175.1 Streptomyces sp. ADI95-17
CACGAGGCCCTTGCCTCACCCCTGTGCATCGGTGAGCGGTGGCCGAGGGTAAGGTCAGGGGGCATCATTGGCACTTTCTTCACAGGAGGCCCCCGGGTGGAGGTCCAGGAGACTCGGGTTCAGACGGACCGGGTACTCACCATCCCCAACATCCTCAGCATGGCTCGCCTTGTCGGGGTTCCGCTCTTCCTGTGGCTGATTCTTCGCCCTGCGTTCGGCGGTCCCTACAGCGACGGCTGGGCCTTGCTGGTGTTGATGCTCAGCGGCATCAGCGACTACCTCGACGGCAAGCTCGCCCGCCGGTGGAACCAGATCAGCAACCTCGGCCGGCTCCTGGATCCTGCTGCGGATCGCCTCTACATCCTTTCGACCCTCGTCGGCCTCACCTGGCGGGAGATCCTGCCGCTGTGGCTGACCGCGGCACTTGTCGCACGTGAGCTGATGCTCCTCGTGATGGTGGGAATCCTGCGGCGTCACGGCTACCCGCCGCCCCAGGTGAACTTCCTGGGCAAGGCGGCCACGTTCAACCTGATGTACGCGTTCCCCTTGTTGCTGCTCAGCGACGGAAGTGGTTGGCTTGCATCGCTGGCCGCTATTTTCGGATGGGCGTTCGCAGGTTGGGGTACAACGCTCTATTGGTGGGCAGGGATCCTCTACGTGGTTCAGGTCCGCCGCCTAGTCAAGGCGGATGTAGTAGCCGATTGAGCTCGTTGATGCGGTGCCGTGCAGTGTGGCCGGCCCGCTGTGAATGACCCGGATGGTGCCCCGACGGGCGAAGTCGGCCAGACCGTCGTCTCTTCAAGGAGGACGTTTCCGACATGAAGGCCGTCGTGATGGCTGGCGGCGAAGGCACACGCCTTCGCCCCATGACCTCGAGCATGCCCAAGCCGCTTCTGCCCGTCGCCAATCGGCCGATCATGGAGCACGTGCTTCGGCTGCTCAAGCGGCACGGGCTGAATGAGACCGTCGTAACGGTCCAGTTTCTCGCCTCGCTGGTCAAGAACTACTTCGGGGACGGCGAAGAGCTCGGGATGGAGCTCAGCTATGCCAACGAGGAGAAACCGCTCGGTACCGCGGGAAGCGTGAAGAATGCCGAGGAAGCACTGAAGGACGACACCTTCCTCGTCATTTCCGGTGACGCGCTCACCGATTTCGACCTCAGTGATCTCATCGCCTTCCACAAGGAAAAGGGCGGCCTGGTCACGGTGTGCCTCACCCGTGTGCCGAATCCGCTGGAATTCGGCATCACGATCGTGGACGAGGGCGGCCAGGTCGAACGCTTCCTGGAGAAGCCCACCTGGGGACAGGTCTTCTCGGACACCGTCAACACCGGCATCTACGTCATGGAGCCCGAGGTATTCGACTACGTCGAAGCCGATGTCTCGGTGGACTGGTCCGGAGATGTCTTCCCCCAGCTCATGAAGGAGGGCAAGCCCATCTACGGCTATATCGCCGAGGGCTACTGGGAGGACGTCGGCACTCATGAGAGCTATGTGAAGGCACAGGCGGACGTCCTTGAACGCAAGGTCGACGTCGACATCGACGGCTTCGAGATCTCGCCCGGCGTATGGGTCGCGGAAGGCGCGGAAGTACATCCCGACGCGATACTGCGCGGACCCCTCTACATCGGGGACTACGCGAAGGTCGAAGCCGGCGCGGAGATTCGCGAGCACACGGTCATCGGGTCGAACGTCGTCGTCAAGAGCGGCGCATTCCTGCACAGGGCCGTGGTGCACGACAACGTCTACATCGGACAGCACAGCAATTTGCGCGGCTGCGTGATCGGCAAGAACACCGACGTCATGCGGGCCGCCCGTATCGAGGACGGCGCGGTCATCGGGGACGAATGCCTGATCGGCGAGGAGTCGATCATCCAGGGCAATGTCCGCGTCTACCCGTTCAAGACCATCGAGGCCGGCGCCTTCGTCAACACCTCGGTCATCTGGGAATCGCGAGGACAGGCACATCTCTTCGGTGCCCGCGGTGTGTCCGGGATCCTGAACGTCGAGATCACCCCGGAACTGGCGGTCCGGCTCGCCGGCGCCTATGCCACGACCCTGAAGAAGGGCTCGACGGTCACCACCGCACGTGACCACTCCCGAGGCGCCCGTGCCCTGAAGCGAGCGGTGATCTCGGCCCTCCAGGCCAGCGCCATCGACGTCCGGGACCTGGAGAACGTTCCGATGCCCGTCGCACGCCAGCAGACGGCGCGGGGCAGTGCCGGCGGCATCATGATCCGTACGTCTCCCGGTGTGCCCGACTCGGTCGACATCATGTTCTTCGACGAGAGGGGCGCGGACCTGTCGCAGGCGCGACAGCGGAAGCTGGACCGGGTCTACGCACGTCAGGAGTACCGCCGTGCCTTCCCGGGCGAGATCGGCGATCTGCACTTCCCGTCCAGCGTCTTCGACTCGTACACCGGATCGCTGCTGCGGAACGTGGACACGGCGGGGATCGCGGATGCGGGGCTCAAGGTGGTCGTCGACGCGTCCAACGGGAGTGCCGGGCTCGTACTGCCCAGCCTGCTGGGGCGGCTCGGTGTCGACGCGCTGACCATCAATCCCGGGCTCGACGAATCACGGCCCACCGAGTCAGCCGAGACCCGGCGCTCCGGACTCGTAAGGCTCGGCGAGATCGTCTCCTCGGCGCGGGCCTCGTTCGGCGTGCGGTTCGACCCGGTCGGTGAGCGGCTCTCCCTGGTCGACGAGCGAGGCAGGATCGTCGAGGACGACCGGGCGCTGCTCGTGATGCTCGACCTCGTGGCGGCCGAGCGGCGCAGCGGGCGGGTGGCGTTGCCGGTCACCACGACCCGCGTCGCCGAGCAGGTCGCCGCGTACCACGGCACGCAGGTCCAATGGACGACGACATCGCCCGACGATCTGACGCGCGTGGCACGGGAGGAAGGCACCATCTTCGGTGGAGACGGGCGTGGGGGCTTCATCGTTCCCGAATTCAGCAGCGTCTTCGACGGGTCGGCCGCGTTCGTGCGGCTGCTCGGTCTGGTCGCCAGGACCCAGCTCACCCTGAGCCAGATCGATGCCCGCATTCCCCGCGCTCATGTCCTGCGCCGTGATCTCGCCACTCCCTGGGCCGTCAAGGGCCTGGTCATGCGGCGGGTGGTGGAGGCCGCCGGCGACCGCAGCGTCGACACGACTGACGGGGTGCGGGTGGTCGAGGCCGACGGGCGGTGGGTGATGGTGCTGCCGGACCGGGCCGAGGCGGTCACCCATCTGTGGGCCGAGGGCCCGGACGACGCCTCCGCGCAGGCGCTGCTGGACGAATGGGCGGCGATCGTGGACAGCGCAGGTCAGTGACGGTTCTCCCGGTGTGTCCGGTGGCGCCCCGCGGCGCCTTCGGGCACACCGGTGGGGCCATTCGGCGCTAGCCGTGGCGACGTGCGACGATGTGCGGCATGTCGCAGCAGCCCCCCGATCGGAGTACCGCCTCGCCTCCCGCGCGTCCCGACGCGTCCATGTCGCTGCTGACCAACGTGATGGACCACAGTCTGGACGACGGATACGCCGAGGCGTCGGCGCGTCGCAAGGCCGACGGGAGCGCGGGGCTGCCCCGTACGCTCAAGTCGAAACTCGGGTTCGCCGCGTGTCTGGTGCTGGCCGCCCTGGTCGTCACGCTCGGGGCCGCGGAGGCGCGCGTCTCGGCGCCGGTCCTCGCCAAGGAGCGCCAGGAGCTGATCGGTCGCATCGACGACGAGACCGCGGCGGCCGACAGCCTTGAGGCACAGGTGGACGAGCTCCGGGGCGACGTGGGCAGGCGGCAGCGCAAGGCGCTGGAGAAACACGGCGGGGACCAGGGGGAACGGGTGGCACTGCTCGCCGGGGCGACCCCGGTCGAGGGGCCCGGCGTGAAGCTGGTCATCGACGACGCCAAGGACACCGACCAGGGCGGCGGCGGCCCGAGGGAGACCAGCGGATTCTCCGATACCGGACGGGTCCGCGACCGGGACCTCCAGCGGGTCGTCAACGGCCTGTGGCAGTCCGGCGCCGAGGCCATCGCGATCAACGGACAGCGTCTTACGGCCCTGTCGGCGATCCGCGCGGCGGGCGACGCCATACTGGTCGACAACAGACCGCTCGTCCCGCCGTACACGGTGCTGGCGGTGGGGAACGGGAAGCAACTCGGCACGGCGTTCCAGGACAGTGCCGACGGCCAGTATCTTCAGGCGCTCAAGGACACCTTCGACATCCGGACGAGCCTGTCCGTGCAGCAGAAGCTGAGTCTTCCGGTCGCGCCGAGCCTGATCGTACGTACAGCAGAGCCTTATAAGGCCGCAGACACCGGCAGTGGTGCGGCAGACACAAGGAAGGGCACATCGTGATCGCCGTACTGGGCCTCGTCGTGGGAGTCGTGGTCGGACTGTTGGTCCGGCCCGAGGTGCCGGCGGTGGTCGAGCCCTATCTTCCGATCGCCGTCGTGGCTGCCCTCGACGCAGTCTTCGGTGGGCTGCGCGCCATGCTCGACGGGATCTTTGTCGACAAGGTGTTCGTCGTGTCGTTCCTTTCGAACGTCGTGGTGGCCGCGCTGATCGTGTTCCTGGGCGACAAACTGGGCGTCGGGGCGCAGCTGTCCACCGGTGTGGTGGTCGTGCTCGGGATCCGGATCTTCTCCAACGCCGCGGCCATCCGCCGGCACGTCTTCCGGGCCTGACGCCGATGAGCAACGAAGAACTTCCCGACGGGGCGGAACACGCCGGAGAGCGGACGGCGGGCTCCGCCAAGGAGCTCACCGGCCGTCAGCGGCTGATCGCCGGACTCTGGCCGCCGCGGGTGACACGGGCCCAACTCATCGTCGCGGTACTGCTGTTCGTACTCGGCCTCGGACTGGCCATCCAGGTGCGGTCCAACAGCGACAACAGCGCGCTGCGGGGCGCCCGGCAGGAGGACCTGGTCCGGATCCTCGACGAGCTGGACGACCGGACCCAGCGGCTGGAGGACGAGAAGCAGCGGCTGGACGCTCAGCGCACGGAGCTGGAGAACAGCTCCGACCAGGCTGAGGAGGCGCGCAAGCAGACGGTGGAGAAGGAGCGGCAACTCGGTGTTCTCGCGGGCACCGTGGCCGCTCACGGGCCCGGGATCACACTCACCGTCAACGACCCCGGTGACGGGGTGAAGGCGGACATGCTGCTCGACGCGCTCCAGGAGCTGCGGGCGGCGGGCGCCGAGGCGATCGAGGTCAACGGGGTGCGCGTGGTGGCCAATACGTACTTCTCCGGTGACGGCGGCAACGTCAAGGTCGACGACCGCAAGATCACCGCGCCGTACGTCTTCGAGGTGATCGGCAAGCCCCAGGATCTGGAGCCGGCGCTGAACATCCCCGGCGGCGTGGTGCAGACGCTGGAGAAGGAGCAGGCCACCGTGCAGGTCGAGCAGGCCGACGACATCGTCGTCGACGCCTTGCGACCGGCGAAGCAGCCTGACTACGCTCGGTCGTCGTCCCCGTGATGCGGCGTCGCGGAAGGGGCGGAAGAGACGGGCACAAGGTTGCGGGGGGTCGCCGCATCGTATTGGTGGTGCGTGGTGGAAACTGTCGAGTGGATACGGACGTTGTGAAGATGTCCGGGTCGGCAGGTGTGTTCAATCAGGGTTCGTCCTGCCCCACGGGCGGGTCTATTTCGGTCAAGGGGAAGCGCCCGTGAAGTTGTTTGGGAAGTTGTTCGGAAAGAGCGCTCGCGACGAGGCAGCCCGCCATCGCGCACCGCGTCATGGCCAGGCGGAGGAGCAGGGCACGGATCGCCCGCTCTTCCGTGATCAGGTGTCGGGTACGGGCAGTGACAATTCGGGAGCATCCGGCGCGTCGTCTGTTGACCCTGCCGGTCCCGGCCGCATAGGTTTCGGAGAATCGTCGACCTCGAGTTCGGGTGGAGAGTTCGCCCCCAGGCAGGAGGGTTCGTCCATGCCGGTCTGTACGAGGTGCGGGCATCGCAATGCCGAGGCAAGTCGTTTCTGCTCCAACTGCGGCGCGCCGCTGCGGGGCGGGATTCCCGAGCGTGCCTCGGAGACGACCTCGACCATCTCGATCTCCGGTCTTGAGGCGTACGAGGCGGAGGCCACCGGGCAGACGGCGGTGCCGTCCCTCTCGCCCGAGGCCCAGGCGGCCGTCGACGCCCTCCCGCTCGGCTCGGCGCTCCTGGTGGTGCGTCGTGGTCCGAACTCGGGCAGCCGCTTCCTGCTGGACGGTGAGCTGACCACGGCCGGCCGTCACCCGCAGAGCGACATCTTCCTCGACGACGTGACGGTGTCGCGGCGGCACGTGGAGTTTCGCAGGAGCCCCGACGGCAGCTTCACGGTCGGGGACGTGGGCAGCCTGAACGGCACCTACGTCAACCGTGAGCGCATCGACTCCGTCGCCCTGTCCAACGGCGACGAAGTGCAGATCGGCAAGTACCGGCTGGTCTTCTACGCGAGCCAGCGCGGCATCTGACCCGTCAGGGAAGGTCCATGCTGAGAACACCGACGGGCGGTGCCGTGGCCGGCACCGCCACCGCCGACGACCGCCCGATGAGCATCGGCACGGTGCTCCTGCGGCTGCGGGACGAGTTCCCCGAGGTCACGATCTCCAAGATTCGCTTCCTGGAGGCCGAAGGGCTCGTCGAACCGCAGCGGACCCCCTCCGGCTATCGCAAGTTCCGCGGCGCCGACGTGGAGCGGCTGGCGCAGGTGCTGCGCATGCAGCGGGACCACTACCTCCCGCTGAAGGTCATCCGTGAGCATCTGGATGCCCTGGCCCGTGGTGAACAGGCCGCCCTGTCTTCCGGGGGCGGCCCGCGGGACCTGACCGCCGGTGGCTGGGGCGCGGAGCCCGGACGGGCCACCGCGGCCCGGATCGGCCGTGCCGAGCTGCTGGCGGCCGCCGAGGCCACCGAGAGCGACCTCGACGAGTGGGAGTCGTACGGCCTGGTGGTTCCGACCGCCGAGGGCGGATACGACGCCGAGATGGTCACCGTGGCCAAGCTTGTGGCGGATCTGGGCAGGTTCGGTCTGGAGCCGCGTCACCTGCGTGCCATGCGGGCCGCTGCGGATCGCGAGGTCGGGCTCATCGAGCAGGTGGTCGCACCCTTGCGGCGGCACCGGAATCCGCAGACCAGAGCCCATGCGGAGGCCACTGCGAAAGAACTCGCGGAGCTGTCCGTGAGGCTTCATTCGGCCCTTGTACAGAGCGCCCTGCACATCCGGCTCCACTGATCGCGCCGGTGCCCGACTACCCAAACCTGCCGGGCACGTCCTAGGGTTGCTGTGTGAACGAGCTCGACGTTGTGGGTGTCCGGGTGGAAATGCCCTCCAACCAACCGATCGTGCTCCTGCGTGAAGTGGGAGGCGACCGGTACCTCCCCATTTGGATCGGTCCTGGTGAGGCGACCGCGATCGCCTTCGCCCAGCAGGGCATGGCTCCGGCCAGGCCGCTGACCCATGATCTCTTCAAGGACGTGCTCGAGGCCGTCGGCCAGGAGCTCACCGAGGTCCGCATCACGGACCTGCGGGAAGGGGTCTTCTACGCGGAGCTGGTCTTCGCCAGCGGGGTCGAGGTGAGCGCGCGGCCGTCCGACGCCATAGCGCTCGCATTGCGCACCGGAACGCCGATCTACGGCAGTGACGGGGTGCTCGACGACGCCGGCATCGCCATCCCGGACGAGCAGGAGGATGAGGTGGAGAAATTCCGCGAGTTCCTCGATCAGATCTCTCCGGAGGATTTCGGCACCAACAGTCAATGACCGTTCTTCGGGGTCGCCGTCAGCGCATCCGGCAAGCCTTTCCCGCTCGGGAGACACGGGAAACCACCCTCAGGGTGATTATCACTCGGCGTGCCGAGTGTGGCGATCGTTGACGCACCCCGAGTGACTGCCTACCTTCGAGATGGCAGGTCAAGGACGGAGGTCGGCGTGAGAAGCAGCGGCGACGGTACGGCAGCGGGTGGGCCGTATCCGCAGCAGGGGAGTACAGCCGACCACACCATCATGCAACCGGTTCAACCGGCGGCGGTGGCGGGGGACGAAGTGGCATCGGCCAACGACATCGGCTACCGCGGGCCGACTGCCTGTGCGGCTGCCGGGATCACGTACAGGCAGCTCGACTACTGGGCGCGCACGGGCCTGGTGGAGCCGAGTGTGCGTCCGGCGTACGGCTCCGGGACACAGCGGCTCTACAGCTTCCGGGACGTCGTCCTGCTGAAGATCGTGAAGCGCTTCCTGGACACCGGCGTGGCGCTCCAGAACATCCGCACCACGGTTCAGCATCTGCGGGCCCGCGGATTCCAGGACCTTGAGCGGATGACGCTGATGAGCGACGGGGCGACGGTCTACGAGTGCTCCTCGCCCGACGAGGTCGTCAGTCTGCTCCAGGGCGGCCAGGGGGTCTTCGGCATCGCGGTGGGAGTGGTGTGGCAGGACGTCGACGCCGCCCTCTCGCAGCTGCACGGCGAGCGGGTGGACACCGGCGAGACCCTCATCGGGAACAACCCCACCGATGAGCTGGCGCGGCGGCGCAATCGCGCCGGCTGACGCGGCCGAGGGTTCGGGCGCGGCGATTGTCAGTGCCGTAGGGCAGCATCGATTGATGTGAGAGCCGCGCCCACCATCCTGCATCTGGACATGGATGCCTTCTACGCCTCTGCGGAGCAGGCGGCGAAGCCCAGCCTGCGCGGCAAGCCGGTGGTGGTGGGCGGGCTCGGGCCGCGCGGAGTGGTCGCCACCGCGTCGTACGAGGCGCGCCGTTTCGGGGTGCACTCGGCGATGCCCACGGCCCAGGCGCGGCGGCTGGCGCCCAACGCGGCCTATCTGGTGCCCCGCTTCCAGCTCTACCGGACCGTGAGCGACCAGGTGATGGAGCTGCTGGCACGGCTCTCCCCGCTGGTGGAGCCCCTCAGCCTGGACGAGGCCTTCGTGGACCTGGAGGCCGGGGGGACGGCCGATGACACGGCTTCGGCGCTGGAGATCGGTGAGCAGCTGCGTACGGCCATCAAGGCGGTCACCGGGCTCACCGGATCGGTCGGGCTCGCCGGTTCCAAGATGCTGGCCAAGATCGCCTCGGAGGAGGCGAAGCCGAACGGCCTGCTGCTCATAGAGCCGGGCACGGAGCGGGAGCTGCTCGCGCCCATGTCGGTGCGGATCCTCCCCGGTGTCGGGCCGGCGACGGCGGACCATCTGCGCCGTGCCGGGATGACGACGGTCGACGACCTGGCCGAGGCGGGCGAGGACGAGCTGGTGCGCCTGCTGGGGAAGGCGCACGGCAGCTCGCTGCACCGGATGGCGTTCGGGTACGACGACCGGCCGGTGGTCGCGGAGCGGGACGCCAAGTCGGTGTCGGTCGAGGACACCTTCGACGCCGACCTGCACGACCGGGTCCGGATCAGGACCGAGGTCGAGCGGCTGGCCGACCGCTGCGTACAGCGGCTGCGGGGCGCGGGGCGGTCCGGGCGCACGGTGGTGCTGAAGGTGCGCCGGTACGACTTCTCGACGCTCACGAGGTCCGAGACGCTCCGTGGGCCCACGGACGACCCCACGGTGGTCCGTGAGGCCTCCGCACGGCTCCTGGAGGCCGTTGACACCACCGGGGGCGTCCGGCTCCTCGGAGTGGGCGTGACGGGGCTTGCCGACTACACACAGGAGGACCTCTTCGCCCAGGCCGCCGACGAGCGCACCGCGGCCGGGGAGTCGGCCGGGGAATCAGCCGAGGAGCCGGCGGCGGGTACGGTCCCGGCCGGGGACGACGCGACCGGGCCGCCGCGCGATCCCCGGTCGGAGGTCCCGGAGAGTGCCGAGCAGCGCGCGGCACGGCGCTGGCCCGCCGGACACGACGTGCACCACGAGACGTACGGCCACGGCTGGGTGCAGGGCAGTGGTGTCGGACGGGTGACGGTGCGGTTCGAGGAGCCCGGATCGCCGCCCGGCCGGGTGCGGACGTTCCGGATCGACGACCCGGAGCTCCGGCCCGCCGATCCGCTGCCCCTGGTACGCGACCCGGTGGACTACTCGTCCTGGCCGGCCAGTCTGCCGAAGTCCCTGTCCGGGCCGGTCTCCTCGGGCGCGGAGTCCAGACCGTAGTGCCGGTAGAGCTGGAGTTCCTGTTCCGGCGAGAGGTGGCGGCCGACACCGAAGTCCGGCGCGTCCTTGATCAGGGCACGGTCGAAGGGGATGCGGAGCGTGTCCTCCACGAATTCGCTGGGTTCCAGGGGGACGAACGCGTCCCGGCTGAAGAGTCCGGTACGTACGGCCGCCCACTCGGGCACACCGGTCGCGTCGTCGAGATACACCTCGTCCACGGTTCCGATCTTGGTGCCCTTGCGGTCGAACGCCTTGCGGCCGATCAGGCTGCGCGGATCGATGTCGGTCTGCACGGTCCCTCCCACTGGTCGCGGCTACTCCACAAGCACTACAAAAAGGCAGATCCGGGTGGTTGGCCACTCGAGAAATCAGCCACGGACCCCGCTGGTAGGCTGGTCATGGCTGCTGACCCCGTGCGGGAGAGTCCTCCGGAGCTGATCCGAAGGCGCCGAAGGAGCAAATCCTCCCCGGAATCTCTCAGGCCCCCGTACCGCACGGACGAGGTCACTCTGGAAAGCAGGGCGGGTTTCGTGCGGCCGAGTGCCGGTGCGAGTCCCTTCCTCACCGACGGTGAAAACCGGTACGCCGCAGCGCGCACCGGTGAAGCTCTCAGGTTGAGATGACAGAGGGGGAGGCCGTTCGGGCACCCGCGCCGTGGTGCCCCTCGCAGGTCGTGACAGACCAGGAGGCCTCCACCATGACCCCCCGTCGCACTCCGCTCTCCCAGCTGGAGCAGGGCATTCCGTTCGAGCAGCGCCACATCGGACCCGATGCCGAGGCGCAGTCGAAGATGCTCGCCCAGGTCGGTTACGGCTCGCTGGACGAACTCACCGCGGCCGCGGTGCCCGATGTCATCAAGAGCGCTGAGGCGCTCGGGCTGCCGGCCGCGCGCACCGAGGCCGAGGTCCTCGCCGAGCTCCGCGAGCTCGCGGACCGCAACCAGGTGCTGGCCCCGATGATCGGGCTCGGCTACTACGGCACCTTCACCCCGCCGGTGATCCTGCGCAACGTCATGGAGAACCCCGCCTGGTACACGGCCTACACCCCGTACCAGCCGGAGATCTCGCAGGGTCGGCTGGAGGCGCTGCTCAACTTCCAGACGATGGTCGCCGAGCTGACCGGACTGCCGACCTCCGGCGCCTCGCTGCTCGACGAGGGCACCGCGGCCGCCGAGGCCATGGCGCTCTCCCGGCGCGTCGGCAAGGTGAAGAACGGGGTCTTCCTGGTCGACGCCGACGCCCTGCCGCAGACGATCGCGGTCATCGAGACCCGCGCCGAGCCGACCGGCGTCGAGGTCGTCGTCGCCGATCTGTCCGAGGGCATCCCGGCGGAGATCGCCGAGCGCGGTGTCTTCGGCGTGCTGGTGCAGTACCCGGGCGCCTCCGGAGCCGTCCGGGACATCAAGCCCGTCGTCGAGCAGGCCCACGAGCTGGGTGCGATCGTCACGGTCGCCGCCGATCTGCTCGCCCTGACGCTGCTCACCTCACCGGGTGACCTGGGCGCGGACATCGCGGTCGGCACCACGCAGCGCTTCGGTGTGCCGATGGGCTTCGGCGGACCGCACGCCGGATTCATGGCCGTGCGCGAGAAGTTCGCCCGCAGCCTTCCCGGCCGCCTGGTCGGTGTCTCCGTCGACGCGGACGGCAACAAGGCCTACCGGCTGGCCCTGCAGACCCGCGAGCAGCACATCCGCCGCGAGAAGGCCACCAGCAACATCTGTACCGCCCAGGTGCTGCTCGCCGTCATGGCCGGAATGTACGCGGTGTACCACGGCCCGGACGGGCTGCGGACGATCGCGCGGCGCACCCACCGGTACGCGACGATCCTGGCCGAGGGCCTGCGCGCCGCCGGGGTCGACGTCGTGACCGGCGCCTTCTTCGACACCCTCACCGTGCGCGTCCCGGGCCGGGCCGCCGAGACCGTCGCCGCCGCCCGCGAGCGCGGGGCCAACCTGCGGCTCGTCGACGCCGACCTGGTCTCCCTCGCCTGCGACGAGACCACGACCCGTACGCAGATCGCCGCCGTCTGGGCCGCCTTCGGTGCCGACGGGGACATAGAGGCGCTGGACGCCACCGTCGCCGACACGCTGCCCGAGGGGCTGCTGCGCTCCGACGAGATCCTCACCCACCCGGTCTTCCACCAGCACCGCTCCGAGACCGCGATGCTGCGCTACCTGCGCAAGCTCGCCGACCGTGACTACGCGCTGGACCGCGGCATGATCCCGCTCGGCTCCTGCACCATGAAGCTGAACGCGACCACCGAGATGGAGTCGATCACCTGGCCCGAGTTCGGCGCGCTGCACCCCTTCGCGCCGGCCGAGCAGGCGCAGGGCTTCCTCACCCTCATCCGTGAGCTGGAGGAGCGTCTCGCCGAGGTCACCGGGTACGACGCGGTCTCGATCCAGCCGAACGCGGGCTCGCAGGGCGAGTTCGCCGGCCTCCTGGCCGTGCGCGCGTACCACCGGGCCAACGGTGACGAGCAGCGCACCATCTGCCTCATCCCGTCCTCCGCGCACGGCACCAACGCGGCCAGCGCCGTCATGGCAGGCATGAAGGTCGTCGTCGTCAAGACCGCCGACGACGGCGAGGTGGACATCGAGGACCTCCGCGCCAAGATCGAGAAGCACCGCGACGAGCTCGCCGTGCTCATGATCACGTACCCGTCGACGCACGGCGTGTTCGAGGAGCACGTCGCCGACATCTGCGCCGAGGTGCACGACGCCGGCGGTCAGGTGTACGTCGACGGTGCCAACCTCAACGCGCTGGTGGGCCTCGCCAAGCCGGGCCGGTTCGGCGGCGACGTCTCGCACCTGAACCTGCACAAGACCTTCTGCATCCCGCACGGCGGCGGCGGCCCCGGCGTCGGCCCGGTCGGGGTGCGCGCGCACCTCGCGCCGTACCTGCCGAACCACCCGCTGCAGCCCGCGGCGGGCCCCGAGACCGGTGTCGGACCGATCTCGGCCGCCCCGTGGGGCTCGGCCGGCATCCTCCCGATCTCCTGGGCGTACGTACGTCTGATGGGTGGCGAGGGCCTCAAGCGGGCGACGCAGGTCGCCGTGCTCGCCGCGAACTACATCGCCAAGCGCCTGGAGCCGCACTACCCGATCCTGTACAACGGCCCGGCCGGCCTGGTCGCGCACGAATGCATCGTGGACCTGCGGCCGATCTCCAAGGCCACCGGCGTCAGCGTCGACGACATCGCCAAGCGTCTGATCGACTACGGCTTCCACTCGCCGACCATGTCGTTCCCGGTCGCCGGGACGCTGATGATCGAGCCGACCGAGAGCGAGAACCTCGCGGAGCTCGACCGTTTCTGCGACACGATGATCGCCATTCGCGGCGAGGTCGAGAAGGTGGCCTCCGGCGAGTGGAGCGCGGACGACAACCCGCTGCACAACGCTCCGCACACCGCCGCGATGCTGGGCGGGGAGTGGAAGCACGAGTACAGCCGTGAGGTGGCGGTCTTCCCGGCCGGTGTCTCGGCCGCCGACAAGTACTGGCCGCCGGTGCGCCGGATCGACGGGGCCTTCGGTGACCGCAACCTCGTCTGCTCCTGCCCGCCGCTGGACGAGTACGACAACTGAGTCATGAGCGCGGGGGAGTGACGCGGACATGCGTCGGGGCCGGTTCGGAGATTTCTCCGGGCCGGCCCCAGCTCGTACCGGCCGCGATCAGGCGGCCTTCATCACCCGGTCGGTTCCCAGGGGCCGGTGCGGTGCGATGATCTGGCCGTCCGGGAGCAGCTCGCCGGTGTCCTCGAAGAGCAGGACCCCGTTGCACAGCAGGCTCCAGCCCTGTTCCGGGTGGTGGGCCGTCAGGCGGGCGGCTTCCCGGTCGGCTGAGTCGGCGGTCGGGCATGGTGGCTGGTGCTGGCACATGGCTGGGTTCTTTCGCTGCGTTGTAGTGAATGTCCTGCGGCTGGATGAGGTGTTCATGGCCGCCCCCCGTATCGATAGGTCCGGTCCCAGTGTTGCCCCACGGGCGTCAATCCGCAGGGATTTCGCAGCAGCGCTTGTCCTTACTCGGAGGACGCATCACCCGTGCGGACGGTTCACCGCAACTGCACTGTCACTTCGGGTGGTTCGGGGTGGCCGGACCGGGCTAGTCCGGACGGGCATCGAAGTGCGCCCCCCAGCACTGTGCCCCGCCACCAGGGAAGGTGACGGGGCACAGTGTTTTCGTACGGGGTACAGCAATCTCGTACGGGGGTGCGGTTCTCAGGCCGGTGATCCGAGCAGGGGGCCGGGGCCGGGGGGGATGCGCAGCGTCATCACGCGGAGCAGATCGGCGACCCGGTGCGGGCGATGGGCCGCGATGCCCGGCGGGGCGGGGGCCAGCGGAACCAGCAGATCGGCCGGGGCGAGCGCCCCGCCGGAGGCATCGGCCTCGGCGTCGCCGTGCAGCCACAGCGCGAGCATGTAGAGCTCCGGAATGGACAGCAGCCGTGGCTGATAGTGCGTGGTGACCGTCTCGGCCTGGCGCAGGGCGAGTTCGGTCGAGGCGATGTAGGGGCCCTCGAAGAAGTGCGAGAAGGCCCAGCCGTCCGGAGTGAGCATGGTGTCCGCCGCGGCGACGGGCTGCTCCGCGCTGCGGATCAGGAACCGCCACGCGGCGAGCCGGGTGGCGGGAGCGAGCCCGCCCGGCCCGATCCGGTCCAGTACATGGACGGGGAGCGGGAGTTCGGGGCTCAGCGGTCCCTCGGCGGATCGGAGGGCTGGAGTGCGGGCCTCGCGGACTGCGGTGGGTGAACCGAGTGCCGCGAGAACGCTGCGCAGAGCGGGCGCGGGAGCCGGGGGAACATGCAGCGGCATAGTGGGTCGCCTCTCACTTCGGAGACACGGTGGTGCGTGGGCGGGTGCAGACGGCGCTGTCGGCATGCGGGGCCAGAGGAGGCCGGTGACTGGGCCGGTGCGTCGACTCTCTGCCTCGTCCGCGGAGTTTATACGACACGTGTTCACGCGGTGATTCCACTAGCCGTCGCAGCTATTGCCGACAAGGCGGTATCGAGACTTTATTATGCGGAGAATCTGCTGATTTTGCGTCAGCGGCGCAGCCGCCGCCTGGGATTTTTCCCCGGCCGCGGACGGCCGAAACACGACGGTGTATTCACCATGCGTCGAGATGGGAAACCCGTGCTGCATCATGCCCATGGAATGTGCCTCGGGCGGGCGCACCCAGATTACTGGCTCCGCGGCGTTCCCGGGGGCGTTATGGATCACCCGGCCTGGGCATTATCGATCGTGACGCGAGCGGCCTGGGCCGCGGGCCGCCACTTGAGGGAGGGACGCTCCGATGGGGGAGAAGGTCGTGGCGGGCGCCTTTGACCTGTCCGATCGGCAGGGGTACCGGAGGAAGCTCCACCAGTGCCTGGAGGGGCTGGAGCGGCTGCTGGCGGAGCGGAGGTTCGACCGGCCGCGGAACCTCATGGGCGTGGAGATCGAGCTGAATCTCGCGGGCGCCGACGGCATGCCGAAGATGATGAATGGGGAGGTCCTCCCGCGCATCGCGAGCCGTGATTTCCAGATGGAACTCGGGATGTTCAATTTGGAAGTGAACATAGTCCCGCACCGGCTGGACGGGCGAGTTTTCGACCAGTTGGCCGAAGAGCTCAGGACCGGGCTCGGATATGCCCACCGGAAGGCGGGCGAGGTGGATGCCGGGATCATGATGATCGGTATTCTGCCCACCCTGCGTCGCGAGGACCTCGTCGTGGCGAACCTCTCGGACGCGGACCGCTACACCCTGCTCAACGATCAAATCGTGGCCGCCCGGGGCGAGGATTTCTCCCTCGATATCCAGGGCGTGGAGCGACTGGTGTCCACCTCCGCCTCGATCACCCCCGAGGCCGCCTGCACCTCGGTCCAGCTCCATCTTCAGGTGACACCGGCGCGATTCGCCGCCGTGTGGAACGCGGCCCAGGCCGTCGCCGGTGTCCAGATCGCGCTGGGGGCCAACTCGCCGTTCCTGTTCGGCCGGGAGCTCTGGCGGGAGTCGCGGCCGCCGCTCTTCCAGCAGGCCACCGATACCAGGCCGCCCGAACTCCAGAACCAGGGAGTGCGGCCCAGGACCTGGTTCGGTGAGCGGTGGATCGGCTCGGCGTACGAGCTCTTCGAGGAGAACCTGCGCTATTTCCCGCCGCTGCTCCCGATCTGCGACGAGGAGGAGCCGCTGCGGGTCCTGGACGAGGGCGGGGTGCCGCGATTGCAGGAGCTGGTGCTCCACAACGGCACGGTCTACCGCTGGAACCGTCCCGTGTACGGCCTCGCCGACGGTGTACCACATCTGCGGGTGGAGAACCGGGTCCTGCCGGCCGGACCCACGGTCACCGATCTGATCGCCAACGCGGCGCTGTACTACGGGCTCGTACGGGCGCTCGCGGAGGAGTCCCGTCCGGTGTGGACCCGGCTGCCGTTCGCCGCTGCGGCGGAGAACTTCGACACCGCGTGCCGTCTGGGCATCGAGGCGGAGCTGATCTGGCCGCGCCCCGGCCGTGCGGGCGGGCTCACCCGGGTGCCGGCCGTCAAGCTCGTACGGGACGAGCTGCTGCCGCTGGCCGCGGCGGGGCTCGATGCCTGGAACATCGAGCCCGCGGACCGCGACCGGTACCTCGGGGTCATCGAGGGGCGCTGCAGGCGACGGGTGAACGGAGCGTCCTGGCAGGCCGACACCTACCACCGGGCACGGGAGGCCGGGCTCGACCGGCACGCGGCGCTGGCCGCGACGACCCGGCGGTACGCCGAGCTGATGCACAGCGGGGAGCCGGTGCACACCTGGCCGATCGGTGCGCCTCCCAAGCCGTGAGACCGGCGGGCGGGGCCGCTCGGCCTCCCGGCTCATGGCTGTGGCCTCCCGGCCCGGCGCCGGGAGGCCGGGAGGCTAGTCCTGTGTGGCGTGACTGCTCTGGCCGGCCGTCATGATCGCCTGCAGGATCACCACCTGGATCTCGGCCGGGTCGATGACCTGGTAGCCACCGCCGCCGGTCACCTTCGCTATCTCGTTCACCTCGTCGCGGTCGGCCTCGGGACCGACCGCGATGGCGAGTATCGGCACCGGACGCTCCGGATCGGCGATCCGCTTCAGTTCCGCGATCAGGGCACTGCGGGAGATGGAGAGGTTGTCCTGGTTCGAGCCGTCGGTGAGGATCACGACCGCGTTGAACTTGCCCTTCACATAGGTCGCCTGGGCGTCCTTGTAGGCGGCGAGCATGGTGTCGTAGAGACCGGTCGCGCCGCCCGGCACGGGCTTCAGCGCCGCGAAGGCCGCGGAGAGCTTCTCGCGGTGGGTGCCGCCGCCCTTCGCCGGATCGCCCAGCCGGGCGGCCGGCATCAGCCTGCGGTAGTCCTTGTCGCCGTCGAGAGCGGTGGCGAACTCCCAGAGCCCGATCTCGTCGTTCGGGGTGAACTGGTTGAGGGCCTGGATCAGGGACGCCTTGGTGACATCCATCCGGGACTGGTTGCGCCCCGGGACGATCGTGGCCATGGATCCCGAGGCGTCGACGACCGTGGTCAGCCGGGCGCTCTGCACCGTGATCGTCCACATGCCGAGGGTCTGCTGGAGCTCCTCGACGGTCGGTGCGGCGGCGGCAGCGGTGGCGTACGGCTGGGGCTTCCTGCCGCCCGCCGGAGCGACCACCGACTCGTCGGCCGTGCCGTCGACGTTCCTGAAGCCGTGCTTCTCCAGCGTGGCCTGCGAAGCCGGTTCGTCCAGCAGCGTCATGAACCGCAGCGCCGCCCGGCTCTCGGGCGTGCTCATGCTGGCCTCGTCGACCAGCGTGTACGGATAGTTCAGGAGCGGCGTGCCGTCCTTGGGGTAGAACAGGTCGAGCTTTCCGTCGCCGGTCGACTCCGCGTTGTGGGCGAACGCGGCCTGCTCGGACAGGAGCACCGCCTGGTTGTGCTCCGGATTGCCCTGCTCGGCGCCCGAATCGCCCTGGGCCAGCGTCTCCAGCACCTGCGTGTCACCGTCCGACATGCGCTGCGCGAGCAGCTTGGCGGTCGCCGCGACCCTGGTGTCGCTGTCCCCGCCCTGCTTCTCGGAGGACGCGCCGATGCCGGCGAGTGCCAGCAGGGCGGTGGCGCTGCGCGCCGGGTCGGCCGAGCCGAGGCGCACCTTGTCCGACTCCGTGGCCGCGGCCGTCAACTCCGCCCAGGAATACTTCTTCTTCGGCCAGCCGAGGCTCTTGGCCGCGGACGGCACCATGGCCAGGGTCACGGGGGAGGAAGCTATGGAGTCACCCGGTGTGATCGGGACGCTGTCACCGGAGCCCTTGGCCCGGTCGAGCCAGAGGTCGGAGTCGGGCAGCCAGATCTGGAAGTCCGGAGAACGGGTGTCGTCGGAGAGGGCGTCGGCGACCTTGTACGAATCGCGGGCGACCACCGTCACGTACAGGCAGCGACCGTCGGACCGCACCTCGTCCTTGCGCGCCTTGTCGGCGATGGCGCGAACGGCGGGCGCGATGTCCGGGGAGGTCATCATGGACAGACGTACGGCCGAGTCCTCGCAGCTCTTCGAGAACGACAACAGGCCGCCCTGCACCGCTACGGCCGTTCCCGCCGCCACCGCGAGAACGAGCGTGGTCGCGATCACGACGGTACGCCGGCGGTGCGGCGGCGAACCGTCCCCGCTTCCTTCTCCGGCGTAGTCGTCGGGCAAGCTGTGACGTCCCATGTCGGTGGTGCCCCTCCTTGAGGATGAACAAGGAAAAGGGGGACCACACCATCGGCAATGGTGGTTGTCCCCCGGCCTGTCGCGCATGATCTTCGTACCTGCATTCGAGACCCTAGCCGAGGGGGAGCAGGATGGGGCGTGAATGCACAACTCAAGGCAGGTGTACAGGTGGAGGCGGGGCTTATGGCTGATTCTTACCCCCAAGAGGCATTGTCACGACGGATCCTGCGGTCCGAAACGGTCCTCGTGCTGGCTCTCTCGCTGGGTGCCAGCGGAGTGTCTGCCCTGATCAGTTTTGTCGGATCACTGACGAAACCAGGGGGGTTGAAGGATCAGGCGGCGACGCTCAACAGCTCCTACGCGCCGGGACGTCCATGGCTGGATCTCGCCTGGCAACTCTTCGGTATCACGACGGCGCTGGTGCCCGTCGCCCTGGTCGCGCACCTGCTGATCAGGGAAGGCGCCGGCCTGCGGGCCATCGGCTTCGACCGCACCCGGCCGTGGCCGGACCTCGGCCGCGGCACGTTGGTCGCGGCGGGCATCGGCAGCGCCGGCCTGGCCTTCTACCTGGTGGCGAGGGCCGCCGGATTCAACCTGACCGTGGTCCCGGAGTCACTGCCCGATGTGTGGTGGAAATTCCCGGTCCTGATCCTGTCCGCGATCCAGAACTCCGTGGTGGAGGAAGTGATCGTCGTCGGATATCTGCTGCGCAGACTGGGGCAGTTGGGGTGGACGCCGATGGCCGCTCTGGCCGCCAGTTCGGTGCTGCGCGGCTCGTACCACCTGTATCAGGGGATCGGCGGCTTCATCGGGAACATGGTGATGGGCGTCGTCTTCGTGCTGCTGTACCGGCGTTGGGGGCGGGTCGGGCCGCTGGTCGCGGCGCATGCGCTGCTGGATGTCGGAGCGTTCGTCGGCTACGCGCTGCTGGCGGGGAAGGTGGGCTGGCTGCCCACGCCGTGAAGGCCCGGGTACGGAGCAGGGGGAGAGGGACGGGGAGCGTTGGAATGCTCCGCAGGAATGGTCCGTACACCCCCCCCGCGTCCTCGTCCGGGACGTCAGAGTGACGTGAGCAGCTCGCCGTCGATGACCGTCACTGCGTCGCCGGTCAGCAGCGTACGGTCGCCGCGCAGCGAGGTCCGTACCAGGCCGGAACGGGCGGAGGCCTGCAGCCCGGTCAGATCGTCACGGCCGAGGCGGGCCGACCAGAAGGGGGCCAGCGCGGTGTGGGCGCTACCGGTCACGGGGTCCTCGTCGATCCCGACGCGCGGGAAGAAGCCGCGCGAGACGAAGTCGTAGCCACGGGCCGGGTCCGCCGCGGCCGCCGTGACGATGACACCCCGCCGGGAGACGTCGGCCAGCCTGGCGATGTCGGGGGTCAGCCCCCGTACGGTCGCCTCGTCGGACAGTTCGACGAGCAGGTCACCGATGTGCGGGCCGGTGTCCTGGACGGAGAGCGGCTCCGCACCCAGCGCGGCGGCCAGCCCGGCCGGGGTGGCCTCGGGCGTCAGCGGGGACGTGGGGAAGTCGAGGGTGATCGCACCGTCGGGGCGGGTGTCCGAGGTGAGGATCCCGCACCGGGCCGCGAAGCGTACGGTGCCGGTCGCCGCACCGGTGGTGTGCAGGACATGCGCGGTGGCGAGGGTGGCATGCCCGCACATGTCGACCTCGGTGGTCGGGGTGAACCAGCGAAGCGCCCAGTCGGCCTCGCCGCCCGGGGGCAGCGGGTGGGCGAAGGCGGTCTCGGAGAGGTTCACCTCCATCGCGATCCGCTGGAGTCGATCGTCGTCGGCGAAGGTGTCGGAATCCAGGATCAGGACCCCGGCCGGGTTGCCGGTGAAGGGGCGGTCGGTGAATGCGTCGACGATTCGAATCCTCATGGCGCGACCATATGCAGGGTGCGGAGCCGTGTACCAAGGCCAATTCCGTGTCGTTGGACCTGAACGCCGATGGACGCGAATGCCGATGGAGCTGAACACCGACGGGCCTGAATGCCGATGGACCTGTATGCCGGCGAGTCCCGGATGGTATCGGCGTGCCGCGGGTACCGGGTGCGTATCGGCGACGGACGCCACGTGCCGGTGAGGGGGTACGCGGGCGACCCCGCCGAAGTGCTTGTCCGAGCGCGCGGCATCGCACTACCTTGCCGATGTGGATCTCTTCTCACGCTCCTGGGCGGCGTTGCGCACGGCGGTCGCCGAACTCCAGGACGAGGACTTCGCGCGACCGTCCGGCTGCGCCGGCTGGTCGGTGCGGGACCTGGTGTGCCATCTGGTCATCGATGCCCAGGACGTCCTGATCACGCTCGTGACGCCCGCCGAGGCAGATCCGACCCGCGACGCGCTGACCTACTGGAACGTCTCGGAAGCGCCACCGACCGGCGACGATCCGCTGGATGCGCTGATCGTCCGGCTGGCCGCCGCGTACGAGGAGCCCCGCCTGCTCAAGTTCCACCTCGACGACGTGGGCTCCGCCGCCGGCCGTGCCGCCGTACTCGCCGACCCGGGTCTCCGGGTCGGCACCCGTGACGTGGTCCTCACCGCGGGCGACTACCTCGGCGCGTACGTCCTGGAGTGGACGCTTCACCATCTGGACCTCGTCGCGTACGTTCCGGGCGCGGCCGGACCGCCTGCGGAGGGGCTCGCCCGGTCGCGCGAGATGCTGGAGAGGATCGCCGGGGCGGAGTTCCCCGCGTCGTTCTCCGACACGGACGCCCTGCTGGTCGGCACGGGACGGCGTGCGCCGACCGACGCGGAGAAGGCGGTACTGGGCGAGCGGGCCGCGAGGTTCCCGCTCTTCCTCGGCTGACGGGCCGGACGGCGGCCCCGGGGAGCGGATCGGGGGAGCCCTGTCGCAACCGTCCTACTCGGCGGTAATCTACGGGCCCGTCCGCAGCATGGGGGAGTGGCATGGGCACCGTCCCGGGATTCGATCCCGTCATCGAGCACGAGAAGTCCCGCGCCGCGTTGCGTGCCGTGGTCCCGCGACTGGTTCGGCTGCTGCGCGACGTACCGGATCCGGATGCGTCCTCCGGTGTCCCGGTGTGGACGGTGGGGGACGTCGGCGCGCATCTCGCGGCCGTGTATCTCGCGTACTGCTCCATCGTCTCCGCCGAGGAGCCGGCGGAGTTCGTGGAGTCCGTGGAGTGGGACTCGGTCCTGCCGCCGGGCGACGCGTCGTTCACCGAACGGATCGCGGCCATGAACGCCAAGTCCATCGAACTCTTCGGCGGCGACGAACACGTCCGTCCCGGCGACTTCATCGCCGAACGCGGCGTGACGTTCCTGCGGGTCACCGAAGGCCTCGCCCCGGACACCCCTGTATCCGCGCCGTGGTACGGGGAGGGGGCGACGATCACGTTGGCGACGGTGACCGGGCTGATGCTCAGCGAGAGCCTGGTGCACGGCCTGGACATCGCGCGTGGCGCCGGACTGCCGTGGCCGATCGGCCCGGACGAGGCGCGCCTGGTGCTCGGACAGTCGATGCCGACGATGATGGCGCTGGCTCTGGACACGGCGAAGGCGCAGGGTGTCAGCATCGCGTTCGACCTGAGGATCAAGGGCGGTCCGCGGCTGGCGGTCGTCGTAGAGGACGGCACGATGACGGTGACCCGCGATGCCCCGCCGCGCACGTACGACTGCACGATCACGGCTGCGCCGGCCACCTTCCTGCTGATCTCGTTCCGGCGCACGCCGATCTGGAAGGCGATCGCACGCGGCCACATGCGGGCCGGCGGCCGCCGCCCGTGGCTCGCCATGCGACTCGGTGAACTCGTCGCCGGCCCTTGATCCGTCGCGATCTCCTGACCGAGGTGCGAGTTCCTGACCAGGTCGTGAGCTCCTGGGGCATGCTTCGGCACCCTGGTCATGCTGATGACTGCGGGCGTCGGCTCAACTTGTGCGGTGTGGCCGCGATGGGTGATTCGGCGGTTGGCCGGGGTGCTGCGGAATCCCTGTCTCAGAACGGCGGATCCTCGCAGTGGCCACCTGTCCCGCTGCCTGCCCGGTAAGCGCGTTCGGCCATGCGACGGGCCTGTTGTTCGCGGGCCGCGATGTCGGCTGCGTTCTCCAGGCTGTCGGTGTCGTACCCCCATGCCTTCAGCGCGTCCAGGACGCGGTTCCGGTTGTGGCGGTCTGTGCTGGTGGCCTGCGAACGGCGAGCGTGGTCGACCAGTTCGCCACGGTGCGAGACGAGGTCGGGATGCTCCGAGAGGGGGATGGCGGCGACCAGGGCCGCGTGGCGTACGTCCGGGTCGTCGTGGCCGAGGAGAGGACGGACGGCGGAAAACAACGCCGGGCGCAGGTCTCTGAACGCGCGTATCTCCCTGCACTCCTGAAGAAAGTCCGCGCCGCAATGGCGTTCGCCCACGGCGACGCACTCGTCGTCGGCGTCGTGGGCAGTGCTGCCGAGCCAGTCGAGCAGCCTCACGAGCAGCGGGTGATTCGGTGGCATGCCGGCGTCGTGGCCGAAGTCGCCGGCCGAGACGGCCGGGTGGCCGAGGACGGCCGCTACGTAGAGCGCTACAGGGACGGTGGCTTCGTAGATGGTGTTCTGGTGGGTCACTTCCCTGAGCGCGTCCCGGGCGGCGGTTCCCCTGACGACCGGGTCGGGGTCGAGCAGTCGTGCCAGGGCCGCCGGCAGGGATTCGCCCGTCCCGCGCACAGTGGCGAGCGACGCCCAATCCGTACAGTCCAGGAGCGTTTGATGGTGCGGCAGCTCGGCGGGGTGGCGATGCTGCCCGGGCTGTCTGCGGTTCTTGGTCACAGGCGGAGGATATGGCGTAGCCGAGCCGGCACCGGGCGTGGTGCCATCCGCATGGCAGGACGCGGTTTCGCAGCAGATCGAACCCGGGCCCGGCAGCGTCGGACCGGTGCGGGCGGCGGTCGTCGACATGTCGGTTCCGCCGGATCAGGTGGCGGCGGATCGTGACTCGATGCGGTTGAGCCAGGAGGAGTTGGCCGAGGTGTGGTCGATCTCCACGTTGCGGACCGCCGCCCGGGAGCCGGCTCGCCGGCACCGTTTCGTGGTCAGGTGCGGGGAGAGTCTGTCGCACACGATCGCCGTACGGATTTCGGGCGGGTAGAGGTGTGCAGGCGGTTGCAGAACTCACAGGAACCGGGTCCGCCTCTTGATGGGTTCGATGTGGCCGTAGAGCCTGTCGTGCTTGAGGTCCAGGGGTGCGAACGGGTGACGGACGCCCCCGTAGCGGTTGCAGGCCGCCCGGCGCCGACGCCGGGGCTTCACGGTCGGGGTCCTTGCGCCTGCCGTCCCGCTCGGCCCATTGCCGGCCCGGGTGGGGCATTGGGTTGAGCGGGCCGAACTCGTCCATGCAGAAGCTGACTTCAGGCTCGTCGTCCTCGGGTATCGCTTCACCGTCGCCGATCGCGTGAAGGTGCTCGACGCGGGGCTTGTCCTGGACGCGTGTCCGGATCGCGGGAGGTCTTCCAGGTCTTCAGGCGTTGAACCGAGACGCCTTCCTCGCGGAGCGGGCCAGGCAGGCCCTCGTGGCTGATGTCGTCAACGACCCCGTCGCCTACGTCGAAGTCGTGGACCACGTCCCGACCCCGGGCGTTGCCGGCGGACAACACCTCGGCGACATTCGGCACCGGCATGCCCTGCGCGGACAGCAGCACCATCTGGGCTCGCCGCCGGGGCACCGCTGACCCGGTGCCCCGGCGGATGATCCGTACCAGCCGTCGGCCCTCGGCATCGTCGATCTCGCGTCCATGCACTCGTTCCGCCACACTGCCACGGCGACCGGCACGCGCCGCCCGGCGCAGCACCCGGGCGGCGTGGCACGTCACAGCAGGGCCAACGTTGCCTGCCGCGTCACCAGAAGACGCCGGCGCGCATGTGTTGCGTGAGGTTCTGGAGGATCTCGCGCAGCCACGGGCTGCGGACCGCCGGCAGCCGTGCCAGGGTGTGCCGGAACACTTCCGGGTCGGCCCGGAACGCGTGACGGGGGCGCGGCGTGGGCGGGTAGTCGCGGAGGACGTCGCCGGATATCACACCCGATGCCAGGACGGGTGGGTACGGCTCGGGGAAGGCCAGCCACAGCCACACCCCGAACGGCAGTGGCACCGGGTGCGCGGAGGCGGCCGGGTCGGCCGGGTCGGCCGGGGTCCAGATCTTCCCCGTCTGGGGATGCATCGGTACGAGGACGATGTCGGCGTCCGCGCCGACAGCAGGGCACTGCGGTCCGGCCAGAACGGCGCGCCGTGCGGGTGGGCCTGCGGGGAGCAGGGCGTCGAGGGCGCGTTGGAGCACCTCTCCGGTCCGGCCGTCCGGGACGGTCACCGGCCGTCCTTCCGAGACCGCCAGCAGATGGGCGAGTGCCTTGCCTGCTGCCGCCTCCCACTGCGGGCTCCATGACCACCAGTGGTTCGGCCCCATCCGCTCGCCCCACCGGGCGAGCGGCTCGAACGGGGGCGTGCTGCTCTCGCTCCTCCCCTCCGTCATCAGCTCCTCCCAGGAGAGCGGTACGGCGTCGGCGCCGACGACGGGGCAGCGGCGTACGGCGTTCGGGGCGAGCCACACCGCCTGCCAGAGTGAGCAGTCGTCGATCCTGCTGGCCACGGGCAGGCCGCACGCCTCACAGGCCATGTTGCGGCCGTCGGCCCCGTCGAGGCCGCAGCAGTATCCGCCGCTTCTCTCCAGGATCAGCAGGGTGCCTCGGACGTCTCCGGGGGCGATGACGATCGCGCCGGGTGTGCTGTCGGACAGCGCGTGGAGCGGTGCGTAGATGCCGCGGGCCGCCGCCTCGTCCGGATCGGTCTCCGACCACGGCCGCCACGGTGGCCCCCACGGTTCAGGGTCCACGGCGAACGTGCCCGACTCCATGAGTACCGGGAGCTGCGTCCCGTTCCCGTACTTCTGATGGGCGTGGACGGGCAGGGCGACCTCGGACAGTCGGGTGGTCAACCTGGCGCCGCACCCTGCGCACACGAATACGAACAAATGTCCTCCGTTTGGGAAACGGGGGCATCGTCGCAGCTCGGCGGCGACCGGCCAACGCATTTATTGTCGGGGCGCCGTCCACTGAGGCGGATCGCAGCCGCCCGGCCCACGTACTCGCGGCTGGTCCCGGTTCGCCCGCGACGGCGTCGGTAGATTGCTGCCATGCCGTACACGACGATGCCACTGAATCTTGAGACGACCAGGCTGACGATGCGTCCGTGGACGATGTCCGATGCCGACGACCATCGTGCGCTCGCTGCCGAGCGGGGCGATGGAATGCCGTCGATCGAGGCCAATCGGCGAGTGATTGAGGCCCAGCTCTCCACTCCGGCGAGGACGGGGCTCGCTCTGTTGGTCATCAACCGTCGTGACGTGGGTGATTTCATCGGGTATTGCGGACTCACTGTCGGGCGGGCTTCCGTTGAAGAGCCCGAGATCGCGTACGAATTGTTCCGGCGGGTGCACGGGCAGGGCTATGCCACCGAGGCGGCCGCCGCCGTGATCGACGCCGCGATCGCGACCGGTCGGCAGCGGCTCTGGGCGACGGTGCGTACCTGGAATGCGCCGTCTTTCCGCGTCCTCGAAAAGCTGGGTTTCGAGCGCGATCACGTTTCGACGGACGACCGCGGCGAACTGGTGTGGCTCACACGCTCCTTGGCGTAAGTACCAGCCACTGATGCCGGGGGAGGGAGGGGCGGACGGTGGCCCGGACCGAGATTCTGCGGCAATCGCTGCATTGACGCTGGTCACACAGGGGCGATTCCCGGGTCGGCCGCCCGCCTCGACTGGCACGCTCGGATCCATGCGGATGGATGCGTTGGTACCCCGGGCACGTCGGCTCTGGGAAGAACTGGCCCGGGTGCCTGTGTCGTTCGCCCCACCGGGTGGTGTGAGCGTGGTGGTCTCCCCGCGATCCGGGCTGTGTCCGGTCGGCTGGGTCGGGGTGGTGGTGCTGGGCGGATCCGCGATCGCCACCGCGCCGAGTGAGAGTGCCGCCGCGATCGTTCGCGACGCATGGGGACAACTGCCGGTGTCGGCCGTCGTGGACGGAGACCTGGTCCGGCAGATCCCTTCGGTGGGGCAGATGCTCGGGCCGGCGACGCTGTCGTACGTGTCTCCGGCGGGTTTTCGGCCGGTGTCATCCGACACCATGGTGATGGAGCAACTTCCCTCGGCTCACCCGGATGTGCGGCTCCTGGAGCATGCGGCCGGTCTTGAGGATGCCGGCGAGGCCGCGCTGGATGAGATCACGTCACCCGCGTTCGTTCTGCGTGACCACGGTCGGGTGGTCGCTGCTGCGGGCTATCGTGCCTGGCCGAGGCGGACGGCCCATCTCAGCGTACTGACCGCGCCGGAAGCGCGAGGACGGGGACTGGCGCGGGTGACCGGTTCAGCTGCGGTCGCTCATGCCCTCTCCACCGGGCTGTTGCCGCAATGGCGGGCGCGCCCTGCCGCCTCCCGGCGTGTTGCCGCCGCGTTGGGTTTCGAGGAGCTGGGCTCCCAGCTCAGTTTCGAGGTCGCTGCCGCAATCGCTTGAGGGCCCGGTCCGCTCCCGACTTGGAGATGCCGAAGAGGACCGTCCACGGCGTGGTGGATCTTCATGGTCAGCCCGCCGCGGGAACAGCCGATCGCGTGCCCGGCGGGCTCTCGGTCGGCGTCGAGGCCATGCCCTCGGGCTGCGGCCCGGCATTTCTCGGGGCGGCGGTGTTGGTGGCGTGCTGGTGGGCCCGGGTGATGGTGGAGTTCACCGCCAGCCGCCAGCCGCCAGCCGCCAGCCGCCAGCCGCCAGCCGCCAGCCGCCAGCCGCCAGCCGCCAGCCGCCAGCCGCCAGCCGATCAACAGCCCATCGTCGTCCGCGCGGGCGGGCAGGACGCCGGGCACGCGGTCCCAGGTCCCGTCGGCGGCCCAGCGGCGGTGGCGGGCCCACACGGTCTTCCAGGATCCGAAGGTCGGATGCGGTCCCACTGCCGGTCGGTCAGCCGGGCGTGACGAGGCGTCAGGATCAGACCGCAGAGGTGCCGCGCACCCGGCCGGCAGCCCGGCCGGGATCAGTCGATCGTCTTGATCACCCGGGCGGGCACTCCCGCGACCACGGTGCCGGCGGGAACATCACGAGTGACCACCGCACCGGCAGCGACCACCGCACCGGCGCCGATGGTCACCCCCTGCGTGATCACGGCAGCTGTCCCGATCCAGACGTCGTCCTCGATGGCGATCGGGGCGAAGGAGAGGTACTCGCGGCGCTCGGCCAGGGGCAGCGGATGGCCTCCGGTGATGAGGCTGACCTTCGGGGCGATCATGACGCCGTTGCCGATACGGATGCCTCCCTTGTCCATGAAGGTGCATCCCTGGTTGACGAAGACGTTCTCCCCGAACGTCGTGTTGAGCCCGTACTCGGTAAAGAACGGCGGGTAGATCATCACCGACTCCGGCAGCGGGCCACCGAACACAACAGAAAGTAGTTCTGCGCGACCTTCGCTGTCGCTGAACGGAAGCACGTTCAGTCGAGACGTCGAATCGGTCACCTCCACGATCCTCTCCACATGACGCGCGAACTCAGGCGTCTGGACATACATGACCTGCTCTGTGCGGGTAGACATGCGCTTATCCCACCACCGCGCAGAACACTCGATCAAACAACCCTGCACCACACCGGACACAACCAATGGTTGTGAAAGTAGGGTGGAAGCATGGATGTTGAAGCGCTGCGGACGTTCGTGGCCGTCGCCGAGACCGGCCAGTTCCAGGCTGCTGCCGACAAGCTGGGGATCAGCCAGCAGGCGGTCTCCAAGCGGATCGCGGCCCTGGAGAGGCACATCGAGGTCACGCTCCTGGTGCGGACCTCCCGAGGCTCCCGGCTGAGCCTGGACGGGCAGGTCTTCCTGCCGCACGCCAGGAAGGTTCTGGCGGCCATCGAGCAGGCCGAGCAGGCCGTGCGCCCCGGCAGCCGTCCCTTGCGCGTCGATGTCCTCAATCGGCGCATCTCTCCGGCCCAGGCCGTCTACCGGTTCTACCGCTCCCACCCCGAGACGGACCTGGACGCGGTCACGCTGAGCAAGGAGAACGCCGCCGAGGCCGCCCAGGCGGTGCTCGAAGGGACCGTCGACGCGTCTTTCCGTGCGCTGCCGGCAGACCAGGTCCCGGCCGGGATCAGCGCCGAACGACTCCTGGACGCACCCCTGGAGCTCCTGGTCGGACCCGGCCACCCGCTGGCTGACGCGCCCTGGGTCAGGCCTGCGGACCTGGCCGGCCACCGCATCTGGATTCCCGGGATCAGGCCGGGCACGGAGTGGGCGGCGTTCTACCAGGCGCTGTCCAAGGCCTTCGGCCTGAGCATCGACGCGCTCGGCCCCAACTTCGGTGACGAGGCATTGATGGACGCGCTGGCCGACTCGGCCTCGCTGGCCACCCTCGTCGGCAGCGGGGACCGGTACCTGTGGCCCCAGACCCACGACCTGCGGCGCATCCCGTTGCACGACCCGACCCCGGTCTACCCGCACGTGCTGCTGTTCCGCAGCGGAGACCAGCACCCCGTGCTGACCGCGCTACGCGACCATCTGCGCACCGCAGGCCCGCGAACCCCGCACGACGTGTGGGTGCCGGACTGGGTGGACCGCTGACCAGACGACCGAATTGACAGACACGCCCTGGTCTTCTGCGTCGGGAATTCTGTTCAGATAGCTGGCGAGGCGTTCGAGGGTCTCGTCTGCGGTCTTGGTCCGGACGTAGGGCCTGGGGTCGGTGGTTCATGCGGCGATCCAGGTCCGGATGTCCTTCTCCGGGGCCTGGACAGGCCTGCGGACGCCTCGCCCTGTCTGCTTGTCCGTCAGCTCGGCGAACCATCGCTCCACCAGGTTGGGCAAGGACGATCCGGTGGGTGTGAAGTGCAGGTGGAACCGTGTGTGTTCCGGCAGCCAGGTCCTGATGGCCGGGGTCTTGTGGGTGGCGTAGTTGTCCAGCACAAGGTGGACCGGTACGGACGCGTCGACAGCAGAGACGTCTCCGAGCGGTGCGGCTGCAGGCCGAACGCCCGCCAGATCCGCGACACGGCCGACTGCGACAGGCCCAGTTCCTTCGCCATCGAACGCGTCGACCAGTGGGTTGCGTTCTTCGGCGTGGACCCGAGCTGAGCGGCCACGTCCTTGTTCGAGACACCCCGGGCGCAGGCCGGGACAATCCGACACCGCAGGGCCCACGCCTGCGGTGTCGAACGGCGCCGCACCCACCCCTTGAGAGCGGCCCACTCCTCGTCCGACAACGTCAACTCAGTCTTCGGCCGCCACGTCCGTGCCATAGGGCAAGCCTGAAAATCTGAACAGAAATCCTGACTCAGAGGGCTAGTACCAAGGTCGGGCGTCATGCGTGGGCAGCGGACGCAGATTCGGCCAGCGTTCGAGCAGACGGCAGGCCAGGGCGGAGCTGAGGCGGCCGACGGCGTGCAGGTGATCGTGGTCGCGGGTCATGCCGGCGACCACGTCCAGGCGGTGGACGAGCCGCTCACGAGCGGAGACGTGGCCCCACTCGAAGTCCTCGGCGGGTACCCGGGCGAACTGGTCGACCGTCCCGCGGTGGGCCCGCTCGACGAGTGCGTCGCCCTGGATCAGCCAGCCCGCGCACGCGTCGGCGAGGTCACCCGGCACGTCCTTCCCGGTGAGGCCGCGCCAGGTGGTCCGGTAGATGTCCTCGACCTCCGTGAGCGGGGCCGCGGTGACCGACATGGCACACCAGCAGGTGGGGAAGCCGATGCGGAAGTAGGCGAGTTCGATCAGGCCGTTGCCGAGCGAGGCCCGCTCGAAGTCGACGAAGCGGACGCCGTCGGCGGTACGCAGATCATTGCCGGGGCAGGGGTCGCCGTGCAGCAGCGCATGGTGCGAGGTGGGGTCCAACCGCTCCAGGAGACCGGCGAGTTCATCGGGAACCGTGGACGGTACGGGCACGTCGAGCGCCCTGGCCAGGGTGAGGAAGGACTCCGCGTCGGTGGCCGTGGGCCCCGACCAGACCGGTAGTGCGCCCGCGTCGGCGGGCCCGGTCAGGGCGTGCAGCCGGGCGAGCGACTCGGCGTACCCGGGCATCCAGTCGTCCGTCTTGCCGAGGTCGTCCAAATGTTCGAGGACCATCACCCGCGAGGACAGGTCCGTGGCGAGCACCGCGGGGGCCACGGCGGGCCCGGAGGCCCGCCCCGCCAGGTGCAGCCCGGCGACCTCCCGCGCGAAGCGCGTGTTCGCGTCGGCACCCGTGTCCCCGCCGTCGGTGATCTGCTTGACGATCACCAGCCGTCGGTCCGTCAGCCGCACCCGCCACACCCGTGACCGCGGACTGCTGTCCAGGAGTTTGGCCAGTTGGGGCGTGCCCACGGTGGAGAGCAGCGCCTCGTCGAACGGAACACGGTTCGGCATGCCGACGAGCGTAGCCGTGGCTTCGCACGCCCGAGCGCACTTTCAGCCGACCGCCGAACACGCCCCCGGCCGACCGGCATTGAGTCGATCAGCCTTCACCGGGACGAACCATCAAGCCTCAGCCTTCGCCGAGACAGGTCACCGTGTGTCCTGTGACAGTGAACCTTGACCATTGTCAGCGAAGTTTGACCACGAGGTCGCTGCTGCCCAATTCGCCGACCGGGCTTCCAGGCCGGTGTGGTTCAGCCCGCTTGATGAGGCGATGAGGGAGGGTGCGACCATCCTCGGATGCAAGAGATCGACGAGTTGGTCAATGTGGTTGATCCGGCGTGGCCGGAGCTTCGCGAGATGCTTTCGGCGGGCTCCGTGCCCGTTCAGGTGCTGTCTGCCGATGTTGACGAGGGTCGCCGATGCCTTCTGCAGATGCAGGTCACGGCGCGATCGATGCTGGGTGCTCTGGCGTTGAACACCGGCGGTCTGCTCGTGGACAACGGGTGGGTGCGTGTGTTCGGCGGGGGTTCGGTCACGGGTGGGGGGCTCCCGAGTCTGGCGCAGGTCAACCGTTTCCCCGCATACTTCGATCCGGTCTGGCATCCCGCGACAGGTCTGATCGTCGGCCACGACGTCGTCGGCGGGGTCTTCGCGCTGAACGGTGGCGATCCTGCGGCTGCGGGCCGGCCTGGGGCACCTGGGCAGATGACGTACTTCGCTCCCGACACTCTTGAGTGGGAAGCGATGGAAATGGGCCACTCCGGGTGGGTCTCCTGGCTGCTCTCGGGCCAGTTGGAGACGTTCTACGACGGGCTGCGATGGCCTGGCTGGCGTGAGGAAGCTGCGGCCCTGGCCTTGCCGCAGGGCATTTCTGTGTATCCGTTCCTGTGGTCCAAGGAGGCCCATGCCGATCTAGCGGCGACAAGTAGGAGGCCTGTGCCGATGCGCGAGGTCATCGGAGTCGCTGCGGACTTCGCCCGGCAGATGGGGCCGTCTGATCCTGGGTTCCTCGGCGACGTATGACCGGGTCCACTGCCGCTCGTCAAGATTGTCAGCGAAGTCCGGCTTCCCACGCGAGTGCCGCCTTTCGTTGGCGGTAGGCCTTCTGCCGGCAGCGGTGTGAGCACGTTCGACGCAGGATCTGGCCTGGGCATGGCGGCGCCGCATTCCTGACAGCGGCGTGGCCACCGAGCTCAGCATCTTCTCGATGTGCCCCTTTTCGAAGGGCGAGCCCTTGTGCGTCGGCCGGAACTCGATCTCCAGAAAGCGGCAGGCCGAGCGGAAGTTGCGGGAGATGAACGCCTTGCCGTGGTCGCAGACGATCATCTCCGGGACGATCACTGGCCGTGCCGCCGCGCGCTCCAGCCGTTCGTCCAGAGCCAGCAGCCGGCGGTGCGGCAGCACCGAGCGGGACATCGAGACGGCCGGACCACAGCAGGTGGAACAGCACCGGAAGAACCTGCAGCGGGTCGCCAACCCGCTCGGCCCCGGCATCGGGCCAGCCAGCGGACGTTCGCCATGAACACCGGCTCGGGCGTATCCGCCCACTCGAACGCCCAGCCCACCGCCCCGCAAGCCTCCTGGGTTGCCTCGAAGGCTTCTTCCGCCCGCTCGCCCAGGCGGTCGACGGACCGGACATCGACCACCCGGGCCCGGCCGTCGGCGAACGGTACGAAGTGGTCAGGGGCGTGACGACGCGGTTCCCGCCCGTCGTGCCAGTGCAGCCAGAACGGCTGCGAAGCGATCCCGACCACCTCCGGATCGCGATCCAGCAGGACCAGCCGATCCCGTTCCAGTCACGACTCGTATCCCACATGGTCAGCCGTCGTCGCGGTGTAGTACCGGCCCGGAAAGCTCTCGCCGCCCTTCGCCCACCGGAACCGGCGAACTGGCTCGCGTCCTCGAAGCGAACGCTCCAAGTCTCTCCAAGCAGCAGCCGACGGTGACCTGCGACACCGTAAAACTCCAGCTCAAAGGCCGATAACGCGAAGTCGCCCGCCGCCCCCTCGCCGTTGGTGCAGCCTCCGCTGTCGCACATGGTCGTCTGGGGGCGTTGACCCGTCGATCTTCTTCAAGCCGGTGGCCTGCGGCCAGTGCCAGAAACCGATTGACCGCCGCAAGGACGGCTGGACCCGGCGTGGCGTTGGTGCTCGCGCGAGTGCTACCGGCTGTCCTGCGGCCGGCCTGAGCAGCCAAAGAAGGCTGAGCAGCCGAGCGGCTGATCGTGCAGACACCCATCTGCCTGCGTACACGTGATGCGACAGGTGGGCTTTCCCGAGGCTGCGCAGGGTGGCAGGGCGGTCGCTGCTGCTGTTGACAGAAGGAGCTACCGAGGATGTCAGTGGCGGTTGCGATGCTGTGCAGCATGAACGACAAGACCTTCTGGGCGCTCATGGATGAGCTGAGCTGTCGACCCGGTGACCGGCACGAACGGTTGGAGTGGCTGCGCGGGGAGTTGCGGTGTCGGCCAGCCGCGGAGGGAGTGGAGTTTCAGGCGCATCTGGAGGCCGCGTGCGAGGCGGTCGCTACGGACGCAGTGTGGCGAGCGGTGAGCCGGATCGAGGGTGGCTTGTGCTCCGACGACGGCTTCGACTACTTCGCGCTCTGGCTGGTGGCCCAGGGACAAGGGACGTACAAGGCGGTGCTTGCTGATCCGGATGCCCTCGCCGACGTTGCTGAGGTGCGAGCCCTGGTAGGACGGCACATGCGGGAGTGGTGTGACGACGAGTGGCCGGAATGGGAGGAGCTCGACTATGTGGCCCAGGAGGTATTCGACGAGCTGACGGGCCGGGAGGGCGACTGCGCGGAGGCGTTCTACGAGGCCCTGGAAGCCGTTCAGGAGACATGGGTGAAGCCCGAAGCAGAGATCGACACCGTAGAGGCGACGCGGAGAACTGGGACACCCCGACTCGACGCCCTCTTCCCTGCGGGAGCAAGTTCCTAAGCGGTGACGCGGCGCCGCCGTCCATGACGGTAGGTAAAGGGCATGGGATTTGGACCTGCCATCCGGGTGAGCACGTTCGCTGGCTCTGTCGCTGATCCTGTGACGTACCAGAGCGGCGCAGGGCTCTGCCCTACTCGTAGAGGGTGGCTGCGCGGAGGGCTCGGGCCATGAAGGTCCAATCGCCGTCGGGCGGGATCTGCTCATCTGCGTTCTTGTACGCGCCCGGGGAGTCGTGCACCCATGCGGCAAGTGCTTCCAGGAAGTCGTCCAGGGTGCCGTTCTCCCACTCCTGGCCCCGGGTGCGGAACTCTTTGTGCAGGTCACGCAGGAAGGCGACCAGCTCTTCACGGCTGCGCGGTTCGGGAGGCATGGACGACAACGTACCCCGTGCGATCGCGCGGAGATCCAGACAGATCACAAGATCAGAGACAGAGCCCGTTCACCCGTACTTGCCGGGGCGCTCCGGCGGCTCTGGTGAGTACGCCCCATTACTGACGGCAGCCAACCGGGCATCCGAGACGGGGCAACTATCAGCAGCGCAACACCGCACAACGGTCAGCCTTCGCTGACACAGACGGCCAAGTGGTCACTCTCAACTGACACAAAGCAGCTTTGATCAACCTCCCCTGGCAATCGATCAACGATCACTGTCACAGGTCAACCGTGCCCCTTGCCCAGGGATTGTCAGGCGATCGGTTCCGATATATCGTTGACGCATCGCGACAGATCAACGATAGAAGGAGTAGAGCGATGCGTTCACATGGGCACGAGCAAGAGTTCGGGCATGGTCACGGTCATGGGCCCTGGGGGCCCGGTCGTCCGGGGCGTGGTGGCTTCGAGGGGCGGCGGGCCGCCTTCGGGCCGTTCGGGCCGCCGTTCGGTGGCGGGCCGTTCGGTGGCGGGCGTGGCCGGGGGAGGGCGCGGCGCGGTGACGTACGCGCTTCGATCCTGGCGCTGCTGAAGGACCGGCCGATGCACGGGTACGAGATGATCCAGGAGATCGGCGAGCGCAGCGGCGGGGCCTGGCGGCCCAGTCCGGGCTCGGTGTATCCGACGCTCCAGCTGCTGGAGGACGAGGGTCTGATCGTCAGCGCGAGCGAGGGTGGCAAGAAGCTGTTCACGCTCACCGACGCCGGCCGCACCGAGGCGGAGTCGGGGTCCGAGGCGCCCTGGGAGGAAGCCGGGCGTGGCGTCGACTGGGAGAGTGCCAATGAGATCCGTCAGGCCGGATTCGGCTTGATGGAGGCGTTCGGGCAGGTCTGGAAGACCGGCTCGGCCGACCAGCGGAAGAAGGCTCTCGCGGTCATCGGTGACGCCCGTAAGAAGCTGTATCTGATCCTTGCCGACGAGCACTGAGCCCCGTGAGGTGCGGTGCCCACGGGTGTGGTGACAAGGGCCTCGCGGCCGAGCCGCGAGGCCCTTCCCGTCTGCCGGGTGTGTCAGACGGCGACGAGGCCGCCCAGTTTGCGCAATGACTCGACGAGCGCGGCCGTCGCCGAGTCCTTGAGCTTTCCGGCCATCAGGGAGACCGCCGCGCCGGTGAACTCCCCGTCGATGCGGACCGTGGTCGCATCACCGTCGGGGGTCAGTGAATAGCGCATGGCCAGGTTGACGCCCATCGGGCCCTTGCCCTTGGTGGTCAGCAGGCGTGCGGTCTCCAGCTCCGCCACCGTCCAGGTCACCTCGGCCGGGAAACCCATGAGCTTCATGTTCTCCTCGTAGGTGGCGGCGAGTTCGAGTGTCGCCGGGCCGCCTTTGGGGAAGCTGGTGTGGGTGGCGTTCCACTGGTCGTACGCGGTGAAGTCCGTCAGCTGGGCCCACACCTTCTCGGCCGGTGCTTCGATGCGTGCCTCTGCACTGACTTCGGCCATGCGACCACCCCTTCTCGGCGGGTTACGGTGTCGCGGAACGTAGCCGCAGTGACCGGAACATTCAATACTGATGAACCGTCAGATCTATCGGACCGTTTCCTTCCGCTCCCGCGCGCCAGATCAGAGCGGCGTCGAACCTGTCGAAGGCGCGGGGGTGCGGACCGTCGTCGTGGCAGTGGAACGCGGCCCAGAAGAGGTCCGCACGCAGCGCGTCGGCCGGGGCGTGGACCCGGTACACGTACTCCCGCCCGTCGAGTGCCGGCAGGGCGACCAACCAGGACACGTCCGTGGGCTCCCTTCCGGCTGTCGCATGGGTATGGCCTGTGGGACGTATGGGGGCGGCTTCCGGTTGCCGGGGGAGCGCGTGGCAAGGCGGCGCGCGCCCTTTTCTCCGATCGGATCCAGAAATGGCGAGATCTCATCCGCAAGGAGGAGAAACCGTTCGGGTGTGCCCAACTTGCGTGGGATGCCTGGATGGGCCCATCCGGGGATGTATTCGCGCCGCAGGGCTGATGGGGTGAGAGATGTGCAGAACCGGACGCCGCGGATTCCCCAGCAACCCGTACCGAACCGCGCCGAGCTCGACGCCAGACTCACCGTGGAGCTGGCCGCCGTCGTGACGGGCGCCCGCCGACGTGCGCTGCGCGACGGCGACCGGCAGATCGACACGGCGCATCTGCTGCACTCCCTCATCGAATCGGACCCCGCGGTGCGGGCGGCCTTCGAGGGCGGACCCCAGCTCGCCAGGGTGCTCGGCTACCTCGTCCAGCGCAGTATCGGATACGGGCTCCGCTGGCAGGGCTCGGTCGAGGATTCCGGTGCCGTCCCGGTCCTCCCCGACCCGGGTTCCGTCGTGCGGGGCACCGGGCTGGAGGGCTGGTCGCCGTCGGCCGCCTCGGCGATGGCCGGGGCGCTCGAACGGGCGGAGTCGCGCGGCGACGTACGGGCCGGCGGGCTCGACCTGCTCGCGGCACTGGCCACGGACCACGAGTGCCGGGCCGTCGAGGTGCTGGTGCGGGGCGGGGTCGACGCGGACCGGCTCGCGGCCCGTGTCGCGGACGCCGTCGGGCAGGGTGTGCCGGAATGCGGAGGCTGACCGTCCGGGCCCGGTGGTTCGGTGGCGGTGGCCGGTGTGCGGCTGCGTATTCAGCGGTGGGCATGTCAGGGGTCACCTGGATGACGCTCCTGACCGCAGCTGTCATGATGGGCCGATGCACGCGTCTCAGGGGAGAAGCGCCGGCCTGGGACTAGCCCTGGCCTCGGCGTTCGCATTCGGTGGTTCAGGGGTGGCGGCCAAGCCGCTGATCGAGGCGGGGCTCGATCCGCTCCATGTGGTGTGGCTACGCGTGGCGGGTGCGGCCCTGGTCATGCTGCCGGTGGTCTGGCGCCACCGGGACCTGGTGCGCAGCCGGCCGGTCCTGCTGCTCGGCTTCGGGCTGCTCGCGGTCGCGGGTGTGCAGGCCTTCTACTTCGCCGCGATCTCCCGGATCCCCGTCGGGGTCGCTCTTCTCGTCGAGTACCTGGCGCCCGCGCTGGTACTCGGCTGGGTGCGGTTCGTCCAGCGCAGGCCGGTCAGCCGGCGGGCCGCGGTCGGTGTGGTGCTCGCTGTCGGCGGGCTGGCGTGCGTGGTCGAGGTCTGGTCGGGGCTGAGCTTCGACGTGGTCGGACTGCTGCTGGCGCTCGGTGCCGCCTGTTGCCAGGTCGGCTACTTCGTTCTCTCGGACCAGGGAGGTGCGGACGGGGCGGACGGATCGGACGGCGTCGAACCGCCGCATCCGGTCGGTGTGATCGCCTACGGGCTGCTGATCGGCGCGGCCGTTCTCACCGTGGTCGCGCAGCCCTGGGGCATGGACTGGGCCGTGCTGGGTGGCACGGTGGGCATGGACGGTACGGATGTTCCGGCCTGGCTGCTGCTCGTCTGGATCGTGCTGCTGGCGACCGTGATCGCGTATGTCACCGGAGTGATCTCGGTGCGGCTGCTCTCTCCCGCGGTGGCGGGCGTCGTCGCCTGCCTCGAAGCGGTCATCGCCACGGTGCTCGCCTGGGTGTTGCTCGGCGAGCACCTGTCGGCGCCGCAGCTCCTCGGTGGTGCCATGGTGCTGGTCGGTGCCTTCATCGCCCAGTCCTCGACACCGCGGGCACCTTCGGGGCCCGTCGTGCCGGGATCCGGCGCGGCGGTTCCCGAAGGGCCGGACGGCGGCCGGGCTGCCGCCGAGGGGGAACTTTCCGCCGGTCGCGCCGCGATGTGACGTGCCGTCACCTGACGTGGTTCGAGGGCGTCCGCTGCCCGGCGGGACCCGGCGCCGGGGAAACTGCTGCTCCGCGCCTCGGCCGTAGTCCCCGCTGACCGGCGCCGGCCCTGCCGGGCGGGCCCGCCCGGTTCCCGGCCGGTTCGCCCGCCCCGCGATGTCCCGTCAGCCGTGGTGCGTCACAGCTCGGTGATGTAGTCCGGCACGCCGATGGCGGGGTCGAGGTCGTCCGCGGGGAGCGGTGTCTCGTAGCCGCGGGCGAGCGGGACGACGCCGGCCCAGTGGGGGAGCGTGAGGTCGCGGGTCTCGTCGTTGGGGCCGCCCGTACGGATCTTGGCGGACACCTCCCGCAGGTCCAGCCGGATCACCGCGGTCGCGGCCAGCTCCTTCTCGTCGGCGGGCCGGGAATCGGCGGACCGGCCGGGCACCACGTGGTCGACGATCGCATCGAGGGCGGTGCGCCGCTCCTCGGGGTCGGTGACCGTGTGAGCGACGCCGTGGACCACCACGGAGCGGTAGTTGATCGAGTGGTGGAAGGCGGAACGGGCCAGCACCAGCCCGTCGACATGCGTCACCGTGAGGCACACGGGCAGGCCGGGGTCGGTGCGACCCGCCTCGCGCAACGGCCTGGAGCCCGTCGAGCCGTGTACGTAGAGCCGGTCGCCGATCCGGCCGAAGAGCGTCGGCAGCACGACGGGCGCGCCGTCGCGGACGAAGCCGAGGTGGCAGACGTACGCCTCGTCCAGTATCGAGTGGACCACCTCGCTGTCGTAGGACGCCCGTTCGCGGGAACGGGTCGGGACGGTGCGCTCGGTCGGCTCGTAGCCGGTGGCGGTGTCCGGGGCCGTGGGCTGCGGCGATGCGGTGTCCGGCATTGCGTACTCCATTGCACTAGTGCATAATCTAGTTTGTGCTAGGAGAGTATCGGATTGTTGGGCGGCGCGCATCGGAAATTGCCGCCAGTGTGGAGCGTGGGGTCGGCTCCGGTGAGCTCGTTCCGGGTCAAGTGCTGCCTCCCATGCGGGAGTTGGCGGATCAGCTGGGGGTGAACCCGAATACGGTGGCGGCCGCCTACCGCACGCTCCGTGAGCGCGGGGTGATCGAGACGGCCGGGCGCCGGGGCAGCAGGGTGCGGCCGCGCCCCGCGAGTACGGCGCGCGGTTCGCTCCGGGTCGAGGCACCCGCGGGCGTGCGTGACCTGGGCGCGGGCAACCCCGATCCGGTGTTGCTGCCCGTGCTGGGGGACGCCTTCGCGGCGGTCGCGGGGGAGTACGGACGGGATCCCGGGATGTACGGACAGGCGCCGGTGGACCCGGAGTTCGCCGCGCTCGCCCGCGCCGCACTGGACGCCGACGGGGTGCCGGCCGGGCCCGTGGTCGCGACCTCCGGATCGCTGGACGCGATCGAGCGGATCCTCGTCGCGCAGCTCAGACCCGGTGACGCGGTCGCCGTCGAGGACCCCGGCTGGGGCAGCATGCTGGATCTCGTACCGGCGCTGGGGCTGCGTCCGGTGCCCGTCGCGGTCGACGACGAGGGGCCGATGCCCGGTGCCGTCGAGGATGCGCTCAAGGCCGGTGCCCGCGCGCTCGTGGTCACCGACCGCGCGCAGAATCCGACCGGCGCGGCGATCGGTGCCGCACGCGCCCTCGAACTGCGCGGGGTCCTCGCCGGACACCGCGATGTCCTCCTGATCGAGGACGACCACGGGCACGGCATCGTCGATCTGCCGCTCCGTCCGCTGGCGGGCACCACGGACCGCTGGGCCTTCGTCCGTTCCGTGGCCAAGGCGTACGGGCCGGACCTGCGGGTCGCCGTGCTGACCGGCGATCCGGTCACGGTCGACCGGGTGGCGGGGCGGCAGCGGCTGGGCCCCGGCTGGGTCAGCAGGCTGCTGCAACGGGTCGTGGTGCACCTGTGGACCTCGGGCGCCGTGGACCCGGGGGAGGTGGCGAGGGCGTACGCGAAGCGGCGGGACGGCCTGGTACGGGCACTGGCGAAGCGGGGCGTGGTGGCCCACGGGCGCAGCGGGATGAACGTGTGGGTGCCGGTCAGCGACGAGACCGGCGCCGTGGCGAGGCTGCTGCACGCGGGCTGGGCCGTGGCGCCCGGGGCGCTGTTCCGGATGGCCGCGCCCCAGGGAATCCGGCTCACCGTCTCGTCGCTCGCCGAGGACGAGATCGAACCACTGGCGGATGCGGTGGCGGCAGCGGCGGGGCCGGTGAAGCCGCTGACCTACGGGTGATTGTCGGTCCAGGTCCAGGCCCAGCCGCCGCTCCGCCCCCGCTCAGTCGCTGGATGCTCTGCTGCTCGCAGCCCGGCCGCCCCGGGCCCTGCCCTGGGTGAGGGCGGCGCCTGCCAGGACCACGAGGGCCCCCACCGGTGTGTTCCAGCTCAGCTGCTCGCCGAGCACGGCCACGCCGGCGGCGGTGGCGATGACCGGGATGAAGTAAGTGACCATCTGTGCGGTCGTCGGCCCGACCTCCTCCACCAGGCCGTACTGCAACAGGACCGCGAGGCCGGTGCCGAGCGCCCCGAGGGCGACCACGGCCAGGGTCGGGAGCAGCGGGAAACCATCGGGGGCCGAGGTGAACAGCGGGGTCACCAGAGCGATCTGCGCCGTGCCCAGGAAGAGCTGGCTGCCGGTGAGCGCCAGCGTCGACGAACCGTTGCCCGCCAGCGTCCTGCGGACGTAGATCCAGCCGATCGGATAGCTGAGGGAGGCGAGCAGGGCCATCGCCGTGCCGCTGAAGTCCAGCCCGGAGAAGCCCTGCCAGGCGCCGAGCACGGTCAGTACGCCGAGAAAGCCGAGCCCCAGTCCGGCGACCCGGCGGCGGGTCGGCCGGTCCTCGGAGAGCGCGACCAGCGACAGCGCCATGCCCCACAGGGGTGAGGTCGCGTTGCAGATGCCTGCCAGTGTCGAGGGAATCGTCAGCTCGGCATGGGCGAACAGCGAGAACGGAAGCGCGTTCAGGAAGAACGCGGCGACGGCCAGGTGTCCCCAGGTGCGGGCGCCGCGGGGCAGCCGCTCACGGCGCACCACCATCGCGACGGCCAGCACCGCCGTGCCCGACAGCAGACGGCCCAGGGTGACCTGGAACGGGGCGTACCCCTCGGTGCCGACCTTGATCAGGAGGAAACTGAAGCCCCAGATGATCGACAGTGCCCCGAACCGGATCCGCCAGTTCAGCGCCGGGCGGGCGGTGGGCCCCGCAGCGGCCGTCACCGCGGTGCCGGTGGTGGATCCCTCGGCCGTCGGCAGGGTACCGGCGGCGGACTCGGCGGGAGAGGTGGCACTCGGCGTGACAGTGGCGCTCATGGAGCCAACGATGTCGAACCGGATCGCGTAGAACAAGCGAGACTTTGTATGAAGGTCTGCGTAGCATTGCTTACATGTTGAATCTGGAGCGCCTGCGCACCCTGGACGCACTGGCCCGGCACGGCTCCGTGAGCAGTGCCGCCGAGGGACTGCATGTGACCACGTCCGCGGTCTCCCAGCAGATGGCGAAACTGGAACGGGAGGTGGGGCAGCAGCTCCTGGCCAAGAACGGGCGCGGGGTCCGGCTCACCGATGCCGGCCGGCTGCTCGCCGACCATGCGGCCCGGATCCTGTCCCAGGTCGAGCTGGCCCAGTCCGACATCGAGGCGCAGCGCGGTGAGGTGGTGGGCGAGATCAGACTCTCCGCCTTTCCGACCGCGGCGCGCGGACTCTTCCCCGCAGCGCTCCTCGCACTGCGCCGGGACCACCCCGACCTGCGCGTGCGTACCCGGGAACTGGAGCCCGAGGACGGAATCCGCGCGGTGATCAGGGGCGACATCGACCTTGCCGTGGTGCTGGACTGGAGCAACAAGCGGCTGCCCGTGCCCGCAGGCCTGGCCAAGGCCGAACTCCTGGACGACGCACCGGACATCGCGATGCCGGCCGGTCATCGGCTCGCCGGCCGGGACGAGGTGGATCTGGAGGAATTCGCCGAGGACGACTGGGTGTCCTGGCCCGAGGGCGAGTTCTGCTACGACTGGCTGATGTTCACCCTCCGCTCGAAGGGCATCGAACCGCGCATCGCGCACCTGGCGGGCGAGCATCACACCCAACTCGCCCTGATCGCCGCCGGCATGGGGGTCTGTGTGGCGCCGCGCCTGGGGCGCGGCCCGGTGCCGGACGGGGTGCGGCTGGTGCCCGTACGGCAGAAGATGCGGCGTCACGTGCATGCCGTCTGGCGTACCGACGCGGACCGGCGCCCTTCGATCAGGGCGGCGGTGAAGGCCCTGCGCGCAGCCGGGCGGGAGCTGGACGCGCCGTAGACCCCCGCGGTCCTCAGACGGTGGGCGGAGCCGCGAGCTTCCGGAAGTCCCAGGAGGTGATGGTCCGCGGTGTCAGTCGCAGCCAGGCGTGCCGGCCGTCGTGCGGCATGGTGTCCATCCCGAAGTACTTCGCCGCGAACAGCCTTTCGGGCACGACGAGTCCGGGGCAGGTGTCGCCGGTGCGCGGTGCCTCGCCGACGGGGACGGCCTCTCCGGAGAGTTCGATGCCGCGCAGATCCGCGTACTCCACCCCGTCGTCCACCACCACCGCGATCCTGGGGTCCTGGCGCAGCTGGGACCAGCGCAGGCTGCGGGTGATCGAGTACAGCCAGAGCGAGGTGCCGTCCCAGGTGAACCAGAGGGCGCCGACATGCGGGTGGCCGTCCGCGGACACGGTGGCCACGCGGCAGGTGCGCTGTTCGGTGAGATAGGTGTCGCGCTCGGCGTCCGTCATCATGATCCGACGGCCCCGTCGCTGTATGGCGGCCATGGGGGCGCCTCCTCCCGGTGTCTGACAGTGTGTCAGGAATCATGGGGGCTCTTCCCTCATCACGCAATGGCCGTTAGCCTCGCGCGCCCGGTCCGCCGCAGAAAGGGTCAGCCGTGCCGTCGAAGAATCAGCTCGTCGAGCAGCTCGATCCGGCCACCACCGTGCTTCTGACGGTCGAATGCCAGCAGGGGGTCGTGGGCCCGGGGAGCGCACTGCCCGAACTGGCCGACGAGGCCCGGTCCTCCGGCGCCCTGCTCCGGGTCGCCCGGCTGGTCGCGGCCGCGCACGAGGCCGGGGTCCAGGTACTGCACGCGGTGGCCGAACGGCGCCCCGACGGGCGGGGCGCCAACAGCAACGCCCGGCTCTTCCGGGCCGCCGGCCGGCTGCCCGTGCAGCAGCACCGCGGCACCACGGCGGTACGGATCGCCGCGCCGATCGAAGTGGCCGACGAGGACCTCGTCGTACGCAGGCTGCACGGCCTCTCGCCCATCGCCGGGACCGATGTGGACGCGCTGCTGCGCAACCTCGGCTGCCGGACCCTCGTCGTCACCGGGGTCTCGGCCAATGTGGCCGTCCCCAACGCCGTGTTCGACGCGGTCAATCTGGGCTACACGGCCGTGGTGCCCTCCGACGCCATCGCGGGAGTGCCGGCCGACTACACCCCCGCCATGATCCGCAACACGCTCGCTCTCGTCGCCACCATCACCACCACCGACGAGGTGCTGGGCTGCTGGCTGAGCCGGGCCCCGCGCGGGGTCCGGTCCTGACGGAGAGGCCCCTGTACACCGAGCCGCTCCGGACGCCGACAGCAGCCTGACCGCGATACCGGGGGCGGCCGCCATCGTCGCCGGATTCGGCTGGGGCCCGGCCGTGCAGCTCGGCTCCGGCCGGGCGACGGTCCGGCGGAGACCGCCGGGGACAGGCCGGAGCGGGTGGTGGAGGCCTGACACCACCGGGGCGGTGCGGTCAGGGTTCGAGCGTGATCTCGCCGCCCGAGACCGTGATCGTCCTGGCGGGCAGCGGTTCGGTGGCGGGGCCGTGCTTCACCGCGCCCGTCGCCGCGTCGAACCTGCTGCCGTGACAGGGGCAGTCGATGGTGCCGTCCGAGACGCGCGACACCGTGCATCCCCGGTGGGTGCACTTCGACGAGAACGCCTTGAACTCACCGGCCTTCGGCTGCGTCACCACCACACCCCGGTCGGCGAAGACCTTCCCGCCGCCCTCGGGGATGTCGGCCGTCCGCGTCAGTGAGGCGCCGCTGCCGTCCGTTCCGCTGCCGGCCGGCTCGACCACACCCGAACCGCCCGAGTCCTTCTGGTTGCCACAGGCGGTGAGTACGGCAGCCACCGAGGCGGCCCCGACCGCAGTGACAACGGCCCGCCGCCGGGGGCGGCCCTCGTGATTCTGCGTTGTGGTCATACCGGTTCTTCCCTTCCACGGTGTTCACGACTTCGATGTTCACGACTCAGGTGTACGACCGGGGGTACGCGCGGCGGGGCCCCCGTGTTCAACACCCAGGGACTTCCTGAGGAAGTCCCGCTCCAGCAGCAACAGGCTGCCCGCCGCCCGGACGACCCGGTGACCGGCCCCGGACAGCGGCAGCACCGTGTGCGGCCGGCCCGCGGCCAGCAGTGCGGCGGAGAACCGCAGCATGTGGGCGACGGCCACGTTGTCATCGGCAAGTCCGTGCACCAGCATGAGCGGGCGGGTCAGCCCGGCCGCCTCCGAGAGCAGCGAGTTGCGCTCGTAGTTCTCCGGCAGTACATCCGGGTGGCCCAGGAAGCGCTCCTCCCAATGGGTGTCGTAGAGCCGCCGGTCGGCCGGAGCGGCACCGGCCACCGCGGCGTGGAAGATCTCCGGGTGCCGCAGCACGGCGGCAGCGGCGAGATACCCGCTGAACGACCAGCCGCGTACGGCGACCCTGGCCGGGTCCAGCGCGGAACACCGCGCGGCGGCCGCGTGCAGCGCGTCGATCTGGTCGTCGAGGACGGCCGTCAGCCGGTCGCCGTGCACCGACTTCTCCCAGGCCTCACCACGTCCCGGAGTGCCCCGGCCGTCCGTGACCAGCACCGCGAAACCCTGCTCGGCGAACCACTGGGCGACCGCGACCCACCAGGAGCGCACCTTGAGGACCACCTGCATGCCGTGGCCGGCGTACGGGTTGAGCAGCACGGGCAGCGGACCGTCGCCCGGCCGGTGCCACGACGGCAGATACAGCCGGCTGCGCAGCTCCCGCTTCCCGAGGCTCAGTGCCGCGGGCCTCGGTACGACGAGCGGAGTCTCGGCGAGGACCGCGATCTGGCCCACCGGCGATCCGTCCCGCAGCACAGTGACCGTCTGTCCCTGAGGGGTTCTGCTGTCCAGCACCACGGTGGGGCCGCCGACCACGGCCGTGTGCACACCGGGGGCCTCGCTGACGCGCACGGGGACGGCGGTGCTGCCACCGGGTGCCGTCGCCGCGTACGACCAGACATGGACCTCGGTCGGCTCCTCGCTCGCGGTGAAGAACACCCGGTCGCCGTCGGCTCCGACCACCTCGCGGACCTCCAGCCCCACAGGCGTCTCCAGACCGTCGAACGCCAGCCCCTGGCTGTCGCCGCCCGGCCGTGCGGGAACGACGAGCGCACCGGAGGGGAGCCGCAACGGCGTGCCGGGCCGCAGTGCGACCCACGCCCGGTCGTGGGCACGGCTCAGGACCCGTGTCCCGCCCGTGCCGGGATCGACCGCGAGCACGTACACCGAACGCTGGTCACGCGTCTGTACGGAGACCAGCGGCCCGTGCCCGTCCCATGCAGCCGACACCACGTACTCGAACGACCGGTCCGTCCACACGCCCTCGGGATGGCCGGTCTCCGCCTCGCGCGGCAACCGGACCGCGAGCCGCTCCCCGGACACCCGCACCAGGTGCAGCGAAACCCCGGCGTTCGCCGTGCCCGCCGCCGGATACGCCATCTCGCGCGGCGGCCGCTCCGGATGGGCCGGATCGCTGATGTACCGGCGCCGCACCATCGAGGTGTCCACCCGCGACACCAGCAGCGCATCGCTCCCCGGCGACCACCAATAGCCGCGCGAGCGGTGGATCGACTCGGCCGACACATGGTCGGACAGTCCGTATGTCACCCGGTCGCCGTCCGGGGCGGCGAGCACCCGGTCGTCCGTCCCCTCCGCCGTGACGACCCGCAGCGCGCCGCCGGACACGTACGCGATCAGCGTGCCGTCCGGTGAGGGGCGGGGATCGACCACCGGACCGGCGGTCCGGATCCGGCGCGGCGGGCTACCGTCCGTCCGCACCACCCGGAGTCCGCCGTCGAGCGCGAAGGCGGCGAGCCGCACCTGTGCGTCGGTCGCGTACGACACCACACCCGACGAGGTCTCTCCCGCCCGTTCACGGCGGACCAGTTCCTCCGGCGGCACCCGGTCGCCCGCCGTGTCGCCGCGCCCGGCCCCGAGCGGATCGGCGAGCAGCCGCTCCGCACCGTCTTCGTACAGCCAGAGCCGGCTGACCGGATCCGTACCGGAGGTGGACCGCAGGAAGAGCACCCGTGCGCCGTCCGGGGAGACGGTGAAGCCGCGGGGCACCCCGAGCGAGAACCGGTGGGTCCGCCCGAACTGCTCGGGGAAACCGTCGGTGTTCTGCGTCGTGTCGTCGGCGGTGGCATCGTTCGTCGGATTCATGGCGACACCATGACAGGGGCGGGCAGCCACCGGGTGGGCCTGGCAGGGCTCCGCCGGAGGCGAGTTCAGCAGCGGTGTGCCGGAACTTCGTGTGCGGCACGCGCGTCACCACAGGTGTGATCACCACTGCCCTGCCGTCCTGGAGACATTGCGGCGCCGGTGCCGGCCCGGCCGACCCCGTCGGCTGCCGAGGCGTCCGCACCGGCAGCGGGACCGCCTGCCTGGCCCATCTCTCCGCGGCCGACCGCGCAGCCTGCCTGGGCGCGCTCGGCCCGGGCGCGGATGTGGACCTTCGCGGCACAGCGTTCAGTGAGGATCTTCTGCGCGCCCTGTTCGACGCCGTCCGGGATCCCGTCAGTGGAGCTCCCGCCTTCGGAGAGGCGCAGTTCGTGGGTGCCTCGTTCTCCGGCGACGCCCGGTTCGTGGGTGCCTCGTTCTCCGGAACGGCCCGGTTCGGCGGGGCGGTCTTCGGCGGGGCCGCGCGTTTCGACCGGGCGGAGTTCGGGGCCGGCGCCAGATTCCACAACGTCGAGTTCAAGGGGCCCGCCGACTTCACGAAGGCCCGGTTCCGGGGGACGGGCCGCTTCGGGGAGGCCGTTTTCTCGGGTGCGGTCGAGTTCGGCGGTACTTCGTTCGCCGATACCGCCCATTTCGCGGGCGCGCGGTTCGACGCGGCGCCTCACCTGGGTCCGTTGGTGTGCGGCAGACTCCTGGATCTGTCCGCGGCGGTGTTCACGGAGCCGGTCACGATCGAAGCGGCCGCGGCAGAGATCGCGTGCCGGCGGACCCGGTGGGAGTCCACGGCCATACTGCGGCTCAGACACGCCAGGGTCGACCTGACCGACGGCCGGCCGGCCCAACCGATCGCAGTCGTAGGACAGTTCACCCCCTTCGCGTCCGTGCCTGCCCGCGCGGAAGAAGCCCTCGGTTCCGATCCGGTCGTGCGGGTGGTTTCGATCCGGGGCGTCGACGCCTCCATGCTCACGCTGGCCGACCTGAACCTCGCCGAGTGCGTCTTCACGGGCGCCCTGCACCTCGACCAGCTCCGGCTCGAAGGGCTTTCGATCTTCCGTACGACGCCCGGCGGCCGGCGGACACGGGGCCTGGTCCCCTTCCGCTGGACCCGGCGGCAGGTCATCGAGGAGGAGCGGCAGTGGCGGGCCCTGCCCGGGCGAGCCGCGTCCGCGCGACGCGGCTGGGGCGCTCCTCCGCCGGACCCCGCCGCCGTACCGGGCCTGGCGTCCCTGACCACGGTGTACCGCCAACTGCGCAAGGCCCGGGAGGACAGCAAGGACGAACCCGGAGCCGCCGACTTCTACTACGGCGAAATGGAGATGCGCCGGCACAGCTTCGGATACCGCCGCGCCGAGCGGTGGCTGCTCCAGGCGTACTGGTCGCTGTCCGGCTACGGACTGCGTGCCGCACGGGCTCTCGCATGGCTCGTGACGGCCATGATCGTCTCGGTCTTCGCCCTGACCCTGTGGGGGGTGCCCAGCTCCGATCCCGGGGCCGTGACGACCGGCATCCTTCCCGGCACCGGCCGGAGGATCACCCTCAGTACCGATACGCCGTCACCCGGGCTGACGGGACCGCTCACGGAGCGGTTCACGGGCGAGCGCGTCGAGAAGTCGGTCCAAGTGGTGCTCAATTCCGTCATCTTCAGAGCCAGCGGCCAGAGCCTGACCACCGCCGGCACGTACATCGAGATGACGTCCCGGCTCATCGAACCAGGCTTCCTCGCCCTCGCCCTCCTTGCTGTTCGAGGCCGCCTCAAGCGGTAGAGCCGATGGCCCGCCACCGACAACGGGGCGGACGAGGCCGGGCGCGGACTGTCAGAGGCGTCTGCCACGCTGAGCGGTATGACACTGAGCAGTTTCAGCGACCTTGAGCAGGCCGTCCGCAGGAGTTGGGGCGCGGACACCACGACACCGGAACACCGGGCGCAGTGGACCCGGGACAATCCGGCGCGCGATCAGTGCGGCGTCACCGCGCTCGTGGTGCACGACCTGCTGGGCGGTGATCTGATGCGAGGCGAGGTCCATGTGGACGGCGAGCGAGTCGACTACCACTGGTGGAACCGGCTGGGCATGGGCGTCGAAGTCGATCTCACCCGTGAGCAGTTCGGCCCGCAGGAGATCGTCGTGGGCGGGAAGGTGGTCGTACGGCCGGCCCGGATCGTGCGGCTGCGTGAGGAGTACGAGCTGCTGCGCGGCAGAGTCCTGGCGGAGCTGAACCGGCAGTAGGCGGCACCCTGGAAGCTGTAGAAGTCCGGCCGGGTGAGCTCCGTCGGCGGGCCGCCATGTCGATGGGCCGCGGCTCGTTGTTCACCGCGCCGTGCGCGACGGGGGCGGGAGCGACGTCTTCGGGGAGGGTGAGGAGGGTTCTGTCGCCGAGTCGCTCATGGCAGGACTCTGTGAGCTGCCGCCGGCGCCTGTGCCGGGTCCGGAGTGCCGTCCGGGTCGGGTGGCGCGGGTGCGTCGCCGCGGGCGGCGTCGAGCGCGGCGCTGCGCCTGGTGAGTGTGCCGCTCTCCAGGCCGAGTTCGCGTTCGGCCGTGCTGACGGCCATCCGCGTGATCACCTCCGGGCGGTCCGCGGCCTCGGTGTTGGCGTGCGCGCCGAGGCCGTCGATGACGACCAGGATCTGGATGGTCGTCACATACGGGTCGGCGGTGCGGAATTCGCCGCAGTCGACGCCGTCACGGACGAGGTCCTCCAGTCGGCCCCGCCACAGCGCCTCGTGGTGGCCGACCCGGTCGCGGAGGGCGGGGCGGTAGCGGCTGAGGTGCCGGGCGTTGATCCACAGCCGGCTGATGTCGTCGTACGCGGCACCCGTCGCCAGCGCGAAGAAGCGGGCGAGCCGGTCCGTGGGCGACCGCGTCGCCGGGTCCGCCGGGAGCAGGGTGTTCAGTTCGGCCCCGGCGGCGGTGCCGAACGCCTCGGCCACCAGGTCCTCGACCGCCGGGAAGTAGTGGCTGATGAGACCGGGGCGGACGCCGAGCTGTTCGCCGATCCGGCGCAGCGTGATGCACTCCAGCCCTTCGGTCAGGGCGATGGCCGCCGCCGCGTCGACGATTTCCGCACGCCGGTCCGCCGGGGACTTCCGGATCCGCTTCCGCTGAGGGCTTGACGACATACCGGCGATGCTATTGACGGCGCGACCAACGGGCAACCGGAGGGCGGGCCGGTGGCCCGAAGGCCGCAGACACTCGGGGCCGCAGAGACCCGAGTCCGCAGAAAGTAGCCCCCGAGCCGCCGCCGCAACTGCCGATCGGGGCGGGATGCGGACCCTAGCGTCGATTCCTGCAAGCCATCACCGATGCCATGGAGGACAGGGATGAACAACAGCATGCGTACGGCGGCCGCTGCCGCAGCCCTCGTTGCCGGTCTCGTCACGGTGGGCGGCACCACGGGTGCCGCCGCTGCCGAGCGTCCGGAACGGATCACCAGCCAGGAGCAGCTCGCCAGAAGCATCGCGCAGGCGGTCGCGGCCGAGCAGCAGAGGGGCGCCGTCACCGACGGTGTCATCGGCGGCATGGTGGTCAACTCGACCGGCCCGCGTTCCTGCTGACGAATCGGAGGTGAGCACCGTGGACAGCACTGCGGACCTTGCCCGGGACGGGCGGGAAAGCCCCCTCAGATGGTGTCCGAGCGGTGATGCGAGCCGCCCGGAGAGCGTTGTTCTCGGCGTGCGGTCCGGGGAGCGTGACCAGGTCGCCTACCTGGCCGAACCCGTACCCGCCGCCGATGTTCTCGGCAGTATCCCGGAGGGGATCGCCCCCAACCGGGTGCTCCGGTTCGCCTCGCACTGCGTGTCGGACTGCGCGAACCGGGTCGGCGAGGCCTGCGGGCTGATCGAACGCATCACGACCGTGCCGGCCGAGCCCGGACCGGCCGCGGTGCCACGGTGCCACCTCCGCCCGCACTGCAAGTGGTGGAACCAGGTCGGTGTCGAGGCCTGCCACCGCTGCCCCGCCCTGACGACACTGGAACCCCGCGACGACGAACTCGCCGTTCTCGTCGCGGACCCGGCGACCACGCGTGAACAATTGGAGAGCTGGATCGCCGCAGCCCCATGAGCGGATAACGTTCACGGAGCCGGTCGCGGACCGGACCGAGAACATGAGAGAAGGGATGTCGTGGACAACTGGATACGGTGCTTCCGCCCGGCCCCCGAAGCCGCGGCACAGTTGCTGTGCTTCCCGCACGCAGGTGGTTCGGCCAGTGGCTACATCCCGCTGTCGACCCAGGTCTCGGGGACCGCGGAAGCACTGGTCGTGCAGTACCCCGGCAGGCACGACCGCATCGCCGAGCCGTTCGCCGAACGGCTCGGCGATGTCGTGCACGCGGTACTGGGCTCGCTCTCCGCGGACGGGGGCCGTCCGCTGATTCTGTTCGGCCACAGCATGGGCGCGCTCCTGGCGTACGAGACCGCACGGCAACTCGCGGCACAGGGACGCGAGCCCGCGGCGCTGTTCGTCTCGGGCAGCGAGGGCCCGTCGCTGCCGCGGCGCGCACGGCTGCCCGACCGGCCCAGCGACGCCGACCTGATCCGGGAGATGCGGCTGCTGTCCGGCACGGACGAGGAACTGCTGACCCACCCGGAGATCCTCGAACTCGCGCTGCCCCCGCTGCGCGCCGACTACGCCATGCTGTTCTCCCGAGTCCACGTTTCCGGGCCGCCGCTGCGCTGCCCGGTCGTCGCGCTGACCGGCGACAACGACCCCCGGGTCTCCGTCGAGGGCGTACAGGCGTGGGAACGGGAGACCGAGGGCCCCTTCGAGCGGCACGTACTGCCCGGCGGTCATTTCTTCCTGGGCGACCACCTGCCCCTCGTCGCGGATCTCATCGCCGCGTACGTGCCTGGACGAACGGTCCGTACGGGCGTCTGACACCGCACAGCGCACAACGCACAGGGCTTGGGCCCCGACCCGGAAGGGGTCGGGGCCCAAGCCCTGTGCGCCGTCGGTCATTCCGCCTCGAACTCCGACAGCAGGGCGTCGAGGGAGTCGTCGCCGTCCTGCGCCGCGACGATCCGGCGGGCCATCTCGTGCAGCGTCAACTGCTCCAGGAACAGCGTGATCGGGACATCGAGGTCGAAGTCGTCCCGGAGGCAGCCGACCAGGTGGACGGCGGTCAGTGAGTCGCCGCCGGCCGCGAAGTACGTCATCTCCGGGTCGTCGGCGTCCTCCAGCCCGAGGGCCTCGGCGATCAGCGCGCGGACGTCCCGTTCCAGGTCGGCGGAACGGCCACCCTGCTCCGGCTGCTCCCCGCCCGGCGTGCCCGGCGTGCCCGGCGTGCCCGGCGCGACCGGAACGAGGCGGTACGCGCCGTGGCTCTCACCGGCGAACGGGTACGTCGGCAGCGAGACCCGCCGGCCGCCCCCCTCCCGCACCACCGGGTCGCCCGCCAGCCAGGCATCGCCGAGCGGGTCGGGCCCGCCGAGGCCCGCCGCACCGCCCGAGGCCAGCTCGGTGAGCAGCTCCGCCGCCTCTGTCCGGCTCCCGGCCCGCACATAGCCGCGCACGGCCAACGGGGCACGGCCCACGCGGAGCGTGTGCGCGGTGTCGGCGAGGGACGGGGCACCCGGGGCGCGCAGCGCCCCGGCCAGCCGGCCGGCCACCTCGGCCAGGCACTCCCGGGTGCGGGCGGACAGCAGCAGGACCTCCGGCGCGCCCTCGGCCTCCGGCCGCCCGGCATCACCGCGCCGGGGCGCCTCCTCCAGGACCACATGCACGTTCGTGCCGCCGATCCCGACCGAGCTCACCCCGGACCGCCTGGGGCCGTGCTCCGGCTCCGGCCAGGCGGTCGCCCGCCCGACCAGGTGGAACGGCGAGTCGTCGAAGCCCAGTTCGGGGTGCGGTCGGCCGGCGTCGGCGTTCGGCACCAGCGTCGCGTGCTCCAGCATGAGCACCGATTTGATCAGCGCGGCCACACCCGCCGCCGCGTCCAGGTGGCCGATGTTCGACTTCACCGAGCCGATCCCGATCCGCCCGGTACCGAGCGCCCCCTTGAACGCCGCCGTCGCCGCCGCCGCCTCGATGCGGTCACCGAGCGCGGTGGCCGTGCCGTGCGCCTCCAGGTACTGGGCGTCGGCCGGGTCGAGACCGGCCGCCGCCCAGGCCTCCACGATCGCGGCGGTCTGCTGGTCGACACCGGGCGCGGTGAACCCGACCTTGGTGGCCCCGTCGTTGGTGACGGCACTGCCCCGGATGACGGCCCTGACCGGGTCGTTGTCGGCGATCGCGTCGGACAGCCGGCGCAGCACCACCACGCCCACCCCGTTGCCGGGCACCGTGCCGCTGGCCCGCTCGTCGAAGGGCCGGCAGCGGCCGTCCGGTGAGTAGATGCCGCCCTGCTGGTGGACGTAGCCCCGCTTGCGCACCGTGTCCACGGCGACGCCGCCGGCCAGCGCCGTGTCGCACTCGCCGAGCAGCAGGGACTGCACCGCGAGGTGCACCGCCGTCAGCGACGTCGAGCAGGCCGTCTGCACCGTCAGGCTCGGACCCTCCAGGCCCAGCCGGTAGGAGACCCAGGGGGCGAGGAACTCGCGGTCGGTGAGGATGCGCACCTGGAGCGCCCCGATGGACGCGGCGAGCCGCGGGTCGGTCTGCGCGGCCAGCATGTGCTCGGTGGGGCCGCCGCCGACGTACACGCCGGTACGGGCCGACCCGCCCAGCGGGCTGCGGCCGGCGTCCTCCAGCGCGGACCAGGCCGTCTGGAGGAGCAGCCGGTGCTGGGGGTCCAGGGCCGCGGCCTCGGTGCGGTTGAAGCCGAACAGCTCCGCCTCGAAACGGTCCGCGTCCGCGAGATGGCCCTTGGCCGGTACGTGGTCGCGGCCGCGCACCTCCTGCGGGTCGGCGCCGTCGGCGATCAGCTCCGCCTCGGTGAAGTCGGTCACCGAGCAGAGCCCGCCGAGCAGATTCTCCCAGTAGGCGTCCAGGTCGGGGGCGCCGGGGAAGCGGCCGCTCATCCCGACGACCGCGATCGCGGAGTCGGCTGCGAGGGGCTCGGCGGCGCTTGCGTTCTCGGTCATCGTGTGGAGCCTTTCCGGTAGCTGAGTCGTCGGGCGGCGGCGGTGCGTCGTGCGTGCCGGTCACCGCCGCGCGCGGCGGCCGTGTCGGCGGGAGGAGCGGTGTCGGGGGCCCCGGCGGCGGCCCCGAGGGCCGCCCGGTCGAGGTGGGCGGCGAGGGCGTTGACGGTGGGGTGGCGGAACAGGTCGACCAGGCTGAGTTCGCCGTACGTGCCCAGCTCGCGCAGGGCGGACAGGACGCTCAGCAGCCGGATCGAGTTACCGCCCAGATCGAAGAAGTGGTCGGTGACGGAGACGAGTTCGAGATTGAGCACCCGGGCCCACAGTCCGGCCACCAACTGCTCGGTCGCGGTGCCCGCGACGGTGGTCGAGCCGTCCGGCCGGCACCGCACCGTGGCGGGTTCCGGCAGCCGGGCCCGGTCGATCTTGCCGTTGCTGCTGAGCGGCATCTCGTCCAGTCGCACGAACACCTCGGGCACCATCGATCCGGGCAGCCGCCGGGCGAGATGGGCGCGCAGCTCGGCGTCCGCGGGCGCCGCCCCGTCCCGGCCCACGACATACGCCACGAGCCGCTGTGCCGTCCCCGTGCCGCGGACGGTGGCCGCCGCCAGGGCGACGCCCGGCGCACCCGCCAGCAGGGTCTCGATCTCGCCGAGTTCGACGCGTACACCGCGCAGCTTGACCTGGAGGTCGGAACGTCCGAGGTAGTGGATGAGCCCCTGCGCGTCGATCCGGCCGAGGTCACCGGTGCGGTACATCCGGGTGCCCGGTGCGCCGTGCGGGTCGGCGACGAACCGTTCGGCGGTCAGGGCGGGCCGGCCGACGTAGCCGCGCCCCAGCGAGGCACCGGCCACGTAGATCTCACCGGCGACCCCGGCGGGGACCGGCCGGAGCCGCTCGTCGAGCACATAGACCCGGGCCCCCGGCACGGCGCCGCCGAGCACCACGGGCTCACCGGGGGAGAGGTCCCCGGTGGTCGCGTAGACGGTCACCTCGCTGGGGCCGTACGCGTTCACGACCCGCCGTCCGGGCGCGCTGAGCCGTCCGACCAGCTCGGCCGGGCACGCCTCGCCGCCGACCGCGACGGTCCGCAGCTCGGGCAGCTGTCCGGTCAGGTCGGGCAGCAGCATCGCGGCGGACGGCGGCAGGAACACATAGGTGATGCGGGAGTCCCGCAGCCGGTCGAGCAGCGCCTCGCCGATCCGCTCGTCCTCCTGCGGGATGTGCAGCTCCGCACCGGCCACCCAGGGGAAGAAGAGGTCGGACACGGCGACGTCGAAGCCGAACGACACGAACTGCAGCACCCGGTCCCCGGCCTCGACGGGGAAGGAGTGCCGGACCGCCCGGGTGAGGTTGACCAGCGCCCGGTGCTCGATGGCGACCCCCTTGGGGATGCCGGTGGAGCCCGAGGTGAACAGGACGTAGGCGAGGTCCTCGGGGGCCGGTGCGGTACCGGCCGTCGCGGGAGGCGCCGGTGCGACGGGGTCCGTGACGGCCGGGCGGTCGACCCGGATGCACGGCACCTCCAGGCCCGCCGCCTTCGCCGCGGTCTCCTGGGAGGTCAGCAGGAGCCCGGTGCCCGAACCGTCCACCATGTGGCGGAGCCTGGCCTCCGGGTGGGCCTGGTCCAGCGGTACGTACGCGCCGCCCGCGCGCAGCACCGCCAGGGCCGCGATGCCCTGGTCGGCCGAGCGGGGCAGGAGCAGACCGACCCGGAAGCCGGGCCGTACCCCGGCGGCACGCAGCCGGGCGGCCAGCGTGTCGGCCCGGTCGAGCAGTTCGGCGTAGCTCAGCCGGAGATCGCCGCAGACCAGGGCAGTGGCGTCGGGGTGTTCGGCCGCCCGGTCGGCGATCAGATCGGGTACCAGGCGGTCCAGCGGTGCCGCCTCCGCGAGCCGGTCGGCACCGGCGATGGTGCGGGCGCGCTCGTCGGCCGGCACCAGCTCCACGACGGACATCGGGGCGGACGGATCCGCGAGGAGTCCGGCCAGCAGGGTGCGGAAGTTGTCCGTCCAGCGGCGGACCGTCGCCGCGTCGAACAGGTCGCTGCGGTAGATGAACTGGGCGGCGAGTCCGGCGTCCCAGCGCTCCACGAACAGGTGGAAGTCGAACTTCGCGGTGTCCAGCGTCAGCGCGAGCCGTTCGGTGGTGGCGCCGGTCAGCTTCAGCTCCGGCGTCGCCTCGTCCTCGTAGCTGAGCGCCACCTGCACCACCGGGTCGTGGCTGGTCTCCCGGACCGGGGCCAGGGTGTCGACCACCGCCTCGAACGGAGCGTCCTGGTAGGGCTGTGCCGCCAGCATCGAGGCCCGGACGCGGCGGGTCAGCTCGTCGAGGGACGGGTCGCCGCTCAGGTCCACCCGCATCGCCAGGGTGTTGGTCAGCATCCCGACCATCTCCTGGAGTTCGGGCCGCTCGCGGCCCGACGACGGATAGCCGACGACCAGGTCCTCGCCGCCCGAGAGCCGGGAGAGGAAAGCGGCGTACGCGGCGAACATCGTCATGAACGGGGTGGCGCCCGAGGCCGCCGCGACCTCGGCCAGGCGTTCCCTGACCTCGGCGCCGAGCAGGAAGCGCTCGGTGCCGCCCGAAGCGGTGCGGACCGGTGGGCGCGGGCGGTCCAGCGGCAGTTCCATGGCGGTGGGCGCGCCGCGCAGCAGGCCGGCCCAGTGCTCCACGGACGCCTCGAACGCGCCGTCCGCCGCGCGCTCCCGCTGCCAGGCCGCGTAGTCGGGGAACTGGATGGGGAGTTCGGCCGGACGGTACGTCAGACCCCGGGCCTCCTGCCGGTACCCCTCGGACAGCTCGTCCAGCATCAGGCCGAGCGACCAGCCGTCGCAGACCAGGTGATGGGCGACGAGCAGCACCCGGTGGCTGCCGTCGTCGACGGCGTACACGGTGCAGCGCAGCAGCGGCCCCGCGGCGGTGTCGAAGGGGAGGGCGGCCTCGGCGCGCACCAGGACGTCCGCGCCGTCGGCCGGTACGGTCCGCCGGACCGCGAGCCGTACCCGCCCGACGGCCGAGACGCGCTGCGCCGGGGTGCCGTCGTCGGCGGTCCGGAAGACGGTGCGCAGCGCCTCGTGCCGGGCGACCAGCGCGTCCAGCGCGCGGCCGAACGCCTCGGTGTCGAAGGGCCCGTGCACCGCGAAGGCGACCGGCACGTTGTACTGGGGGGAGCCCGGATTCAGCTGGTCGAGGACCAGCAGGCGGCTCTGGGCGTCGGAGGCGGGGAACTCGTACTCCTCGTTCCCGCCGCCCTCCCCGGCATAGAGGTCGATGAGCTCGACGGCGTCGACGGTCATGGTTCTCAGTCCCCTCGGAGGGCGGTTTCGAGGACCGCGGCGATCATGGCCGCCGGGCCCGGGGTGAGTACGTCGCTGTGACCGCAGTCCAGTTCGTGCACATCGAGCGCGGCGGTCACGCGCTGCCAGGCCTCGGTCTTCTCGGCCGTGGTCGGCCAGTCGTCGTGCGTCGCGGAGAAGAGCGTCGTCGCGCCGTCGTAAGGGGACGGGTGCCAGTCCCGTACGAGCCGGGTGTGATGCGCCCCGATGTCGACGAGGGTGTGCAGCCGGTCCTCGGACAGGCCGTCGAAGTTGCCCCCGCGGGCCTGGGAGAAGAGCGCGGACCGCTCCAACGGACCGTCCGGCAAGGGAAGTTCCGGTGCGTGGGCGTGGAGCAGGATGCGCAGCATCTCGTCCTCGACGGCGGCGGGGTCCAGCGGGGTGCCCCTGATCCGTTCCGGCATCGGCATGGCGTCCACCACGGCGAGCATCCGGACCTCCTCGCCGGCCCGGCGCAGCCGCACCGCCAGTTCATGGGCGAGCGGTCCGCCGAAGGACCGGCCGAGCAGCAGATACGGTCCCCGCGGCCGGAGTTCGCGGACGCTGCGCAGATACAGGTCCGCCATCTCGTCCATGGTGGCCGGGAGGCCGCCGGCACCGGTCAGCAGTGCCGGGCTCTGCAGGGTGTGCACCGGGCGGTCCGGTGCGAGGTGCGGCAGCAGGCTCACGTACGACCAGCCGAGACCGAGCCCCGGATGCACACAGACGAGCGGGGTGCGGTCGCCGCCGGTCCGCAGGGTGAGCACATGCTCCAGGCTGTTGTGGTGCGGTTCGTCCGGCACGGTCGCGGATCCGGCGCGTCCGCGGGCGGGCCGCAGCGGTATCCGCGCGGCGCGGCCGTTGCCGGACGGCGGCGCGTCCAGCAGGGCGGCGAGACCGGCCGGGGTCGGCGCGTCGAACAGGGCGGAGACCGGGATCCGTACCCCGAGCACCGTCTCGATCTTCGACTTCAGGCGCAGCGCGGTCAGTGAATGGCCGCCCGCCCGGAAGAAGTCGGTGTCGGGCCCCACCGCGGGAACCCCGAGCACCGTCCCGAACAGGGCGCACAGCTCCCGCTCGCGCGGGGTGCGCGGCGCCCGGCCGGCCACCGGTTCCCCGGTGGGCCCGGGGTCGGGGAGGGCAGCCCGGTCGGCCTTCCCGTGGCGGGTGAGCGGCACCTCGTCGATCCGGGCCCACCGGGACGGCACCAGGTGCGCGGGCAGCTGCTCGGCGGCATGTGCCCGCACCCGGGCGAGGGTGCGGTGCCACTGCTCCTCCGGGGCGCCGGAACCCTCGTCCGCGCTCCGCTCCGGCACCAGCCAGGCGGCCAGCAGCTTGCCGCCCGCCGCGTCCCGCCGGGCACCGACCACGGCCCGCGCCACACCGGGGCAGCCGGAGAGCGCGGCCTCGACCTCGGCGGGCTCCACGCGGAAGCCGCGCACCTTGACCTGGTCGTCGGCCCGGCCCGCGAACTCCAGGACACCGTCCGGCGTCCAGCGGGCCAGGTCCCCGGTGCGGTACATGCGGCTGCCGGGCGGCCCGTACGGATCGGCCACGAACCGTTCCGAGGTGGCGGCCGGCCGGCCGAGGTAGCCCTGGGCGAGACCGCTGCCGCCGAGGTAGAGCTCACCGGTGGCACCCGCCGGGACCGGACGCAGCCGGTCGTCCAGGACATGGGCGCGGGTGTTGTCCAGGGGCCGCCCGATGGGAACGGCCCCCGCACGGCGGCCGCTCTGCCCGTCGGCGGTGTGGGCGGTGGCGAACACCGTCGTCTCGGTGGGGCCGTAGCCGTTGACGACCACCGTGTCCGGGCAGTGCTCCCGGATCCGGAGCACGGTGTCGGGTGCCAGGACGTCGCCGCCGGACCACACCTCACGGAGCCCGGACAGCGCGCCGGGCGCGATCTCCGCGACGGTGCGCAGCAGTTCGGGAGTGAGCATGAGCGCGGTGACCCGCCGTTCCCGCACCACTCGCTCCAGCAGGTCCGGGGTGACCGCCTCGGCGGGGGCCACGACCACGGTCCCGCCGTTCAGGAGCGGGATCCACACCTCGTAGGTGGAGGCGTCGAAGGTGTACGGGTTGTGCAGCAGTACCCGGTCGTGGGCACCGCCCGCGAAGCGGCTGTCGGCGGCGAGCTCGGTGATCGCCCGCTGCGGGACGACCACCCCCTTGGGCTCCCCCGTGGAGCCGGAGGTGTAGATCACGCAGGCGGCGGACCCGGGACGGGTCTCGACCCGGTCGAAGGACGCCGGCCCGGACGACTCGGTGACGTCCAGCACCGCGACCCCCGCGGGCAGCCGGGCGGCACCCCGGTCCGTCCCCTCGGTGAGGACCACGGAGGGTCCCGCCGCCGCCATCAGCCGGGCCAGCCGCTCCGCCGGGTGCGCCGGGTCCAGGGGGAGCCAGCAGGCGCCCGCCTTGAGCACCGCGAGCTGGGCCACGATCAGGGACGCCGAACGGGGCAGCAGCAGGGCCACGGTGTGCCCCGGCGCCACACCGGCCCGCACGAGGCGGCCGGCCAGCCGGTCCGAAGCGGCGTCGAGCCCGGCGTAGCTGAGCGTCTCGCCGTCCGTGTCGACGGCCGGCGCGTCCGGGGTGCGGGCCACCTGGGCGGCGAACCGCCCGGCCGGGGTGGCGGGGCCGGCGGACGTGCGGGCCGGGCCGTCCGCCAGGGCCAGCAGCCGACGCCGCTCCGCCGCGGGCAGCGCGTCGACGTCCGCCACCGGCATCCGCGGCGAGTCGGCCAGCTGCTCCAGTACGTGTGCCAGGCGTTCGGTGACGGCCGACGCCGAGATGCCCCGGCGGCAGCTCACCGACAGCAGCAGCCGCTCCTCGGCCACCGCCGCGATGGTGACCGGGTAGTGCGTCGCGTCCGTCACCTTCGCCAGGCGGACCGCGTCGGGACCGTCCTCGTTCCCGGAACCGCGCGGGAAGTTCTCGAAGGCGATGATCGAGTCGAAGAGCTCACCGGCCCCCACGGCGCGCTGCACCTCGGCGGCGCGGGCGTGGTGGTGCTCCAGCAGCCGGGACTGCTCGTCCTGGATCCGGCACAGCAACTCGTCGACCCGCTCGTCGTCCCGCAGCCGGACCCGTACCGGCAGGGTGTTGATGAACAGGCCCACCATCGACTCGACGCCGGGCAGATCGTGCGGGCGCCCCGAGACGACCGCGCCGAAGACCTGATCGCGGGAGCCGGTCAGCCTGGCCAGGACCAGCGCCCAGGAGACCTGGACCAGGGTGTTGAGGGTGACACCCGCCGTCGCGGCCCGCCGCACCAGCCGCTCGGTGAGTCCGGTGGACAGCCACAGCCGCGAACGGTCCGGTGCCGTGTCCGGTCCGGCCGGGGCCAGCAGCGCCGGCCGCTCCAGACCCTCCAGCGACTCGCACCACGCGGCTTCGGCCTTGTTCCGGTCCTGACCGCCCAGCCACACCAGATAGTCCCGGTAGGGCGCGGCGGGCGGCAGCGGCCGGCCCGTCACGAGGGCGGCGAGGTCCCGCTCGACCACCGGCATCGACCAGCCGTCCAGCAGGATGTGGTGGAAGGACACGATCAGTTCGGCACCGGTGTCGTGCCGCAGGAACGTGGCACGGACCAGGGGCGGGCGGGCCATGTCGAAGCAAAGCGCCGCGTCCTCGCGCAGCACCTCCTCGGTCCGCGCGTCCGCTTCGTCCGGGGTGAGCCCCGTCAGGTCCACATCCGTCCACGGCACCCTGACCGCCTTCGGCACGACCTGGACCGGTCGGTCCAGGCGCTCGTGCCGGAAGCAGGCGCGCAGATTCGGATGCCGGTCCAGGAGCGCGGCGACCGAGGCCCGTACCGTCTCCCCGCCGATCCCGGGGCCGATCACGAACCGGGCCTGCACCAGATAGGGGTCCGGGCCCCCGGTCTGCCGGGCGGCGTGGAACAGCAGGCCCTCCTGGAGCGGGGAGAGCGGCAGTACGTCCGCGATGCGCGCGTTCATCGCTGGTCCTCCTCGTCGTCGGTGGTGTCGAGGTCACCGAAGTCCATGTCCTGCGCGAGCAGTTCGAGCTGGTCCCCGGTCAGGTCGACGAGCGGGAAGTCGGACGGGGCGTGGACGGCCGCGCCGTCCGGCCCGCAGTGGTCCGCGAGGACGCGCAGCGCCTCGGACCACGCCCCGGCCAGGGCACGCATCCCGTCCTCGGTGAACACCCCGGACGGACAGGAGAAGCTCGCCTCCAGCACGGGCTCGCCGTTCTCCTCCCGGGCCAGCACATCGACCTCCAGGGTGTGCGCCAGTGGCACGGCGTCCGGGCCCGGTTCGAGCAGCCGCCCGCCCGCCGCGTCGGCCGCGGCGAACCGGCCCAGATAGTTGAAGCGGACATCGGGCGCGGGGAGCGCGGCGAGCGCCGGGCCGGTCTCCGGGTGGAGGTAGCGCAGCAGACCCCAGCCGAGCCCGCCGGAGGGCACCGCGAGCAGCTGCTCCTTGACACACTTCAGGGCCTCGCCGGGCCGGCCGCCGGGCACCACCGAGGCCGCACCCAGGTCCAGGCGGACCGGGTACTGCGTGGTGAACCAGCCGACGGTTCCGGACACGTCGACCGGGGCGGATATCGCCTCGCGGCCATGGCCCTCCAGATGGACGACCAGCGAGGATCCGCTGCCCCGCCGCTGGACGGCCGCCGCGGTCAGAGCGGTCAGCATCACCGCGTCGGGGCGGCAGTTGAAGGCGCCGGGCAGAGTGAGGAGCACACTGCGGGTGAGGTCGGGGTCCAGATCGAAGGTGAGGGTCTCCCGCCGGCCGCCCGCCGCCGGCACATCGGCGAGGCGAGCCTTTTCGTCCACCAACTGCCGTTCCCACCAGGGGAGTTCGTCGATCCGTAGCACGGCCTCCCGGGAGAGCAGCCGGGACCACCGGGTGAACGAGGCCGTTCTCGCGGGCGCGGCGTCGTCCGCGGAGCGGCCGTCCAGCGCCGCGGCGAGCTCCTGTCCGAGCACCCGCCAGGAGAACCCGTCCACGGCCAGATGGTGCACGGTGAGCAGCAGCGCACCGGGCCGGCCGGAGCCGGGGTCGAGCCACATCGCCCGCACCATCTCGCCGTCCTCGGGGCGCAGGGTGACGGTGCGCGCCAGCTCCGTCGCCCTGGAGTGCAGATCGGCGTCCGCCGGAACGGCCACCCGGACGGCCCGCGCAGCCGGGGGCGCGCTCTCCTCGGGAACCCGGAGCTCCCAACCGGTGTCGTCCTCGCACACCAGGCGCATCCGCAGCGCGGCGTGCCGCGCGGTCAGTACGGAGACGGCCTCCTCGATCGCGGCGAGTCCGGTGCCGGGCGCGAGGGGGAACAGCATGGACTGGGTGAACGTGGCGGTGTCCCGGACCTGTTCGCGCCACCAGTGCATCACCGGGGTGAGGGGCAGCCGCCCGGTCCCGGTGTCCTCCTCCTCCGGGGCGTCGCCCTCGGGCGTACGGGCCAGCACGGCCAGCCGGGCCGGGGTGCGTACGGTGAACACGTCGTGCGGCGAGAAGACCAGACCGGCCGTACGGGCCCGCGCGGCCAGCTGGATCGCCATGATGCTGTCGCCGCCGAGGCGGAAGAAGTCGTCGTCCGCACCGGCCTGTCCGACGTCCAGGAGCTCCGCGAAGAGTCCGCACAGGACCTCCTCGCGCGCCGACCCGGGAAGCCGGACGGTGTCCGCGGTCCGGGCGGCGGGCGCGGGCAGCGCGGCCCGGTCGAGCTTGCCGTGCGACGACAACGGCAGCGCGTCCAGCGCCACCACCGCGGCCGGGACCATGGCCGCGGGCAGCCGCCCGGAGGCGTGCAGCAGCAGCGCGTCCTCGTCGACCGACGCTCCCGGCGCGGGCACCACGTACGCCACCAGCTGTGCGGAGTCGGCCCGGTCGTGCCGTACGACGGCCACCGCCCGTTCCACGCAGGGGTGTTCGGTGAGCGCGGCGGCGATCTCACCGGGCTCGATGCGCAGCCCGCGCAGCTTCACCTGCTCGTCGCCGCGCCCCAGGTAGTACGTGTTCCCGCGGTCGTCGCGGTGGGCGAGGTCGCCGGTGCGGTACATGCGGCTGCCGGGCGGACCGTAGGGATCGGCGACGAACCGCTCGGCGGTGAGCGCTGCCCGGCCCAGGTAGCCGTGGGCGAGCGCTTCGCCCGCCAGGTACAGCTCGCCGCCCGCCCCGGCGGGGACCGGCCGGAGCCGTTCGTCGAGGAGGTAGGCGGTGGTGCCCGCCACCGGTGTGCCGATCGGCGGCGCCGTTCCGTCGGCGTCCAGCGGTCCGGAGACGGTGGAGACGACGGTCGATTCGGTGGGCCCGTAGGCGTTGTGGAAGCGCCGGCCGGCGACGGCCCAGCGGGCCACCAGCTCCGGCGGGCAGGCCTCCGCGCCGACGACGAGGGCACGCAGCTCCGGGTGCGGTCCGGCCGGCACGGTCGCCAGCACCGACGGCGGGACGAACGCGCAGGAGATCCGCCGCTCGGTCAGTACCGCCCCGAGGTCCTCGCCCACGAGCGGACCGCGCTCCGGCAGCACCAGCGTTCCGCCGGAGCCGAAGGCCAGGCACAGTTCACCGACCGAGATGTCGAAGGAGGGCGGCCCGAGCTGGAGCACCCGGCTGTCCGCGTCCAGTGCGAGGCCGTCCACCAGGCTCCGGGTGAGCGCCGCCACGCCGGCGTGGCTGACCACCACGCCCTTGGGGGCGCCGGTGGAGCCGGAGGTGTGGATGACATGTGCGGCGTCATGGGGTTCCGGTCCGCCCGGCGGCAGCGGCTCCCCGGCCCAGGCGTCCTCGTCGAGAACCAGGGTCGGCAGACCGGTGTCCAGGGGCGCGGCGCCGGGTTCGGTGACCAGGAGCACCGGCGCGGCCTCGGCGAGGACCCGGCGGATGCGCTCGGCCGGGTGGGCGGGGTCGACCGGCAGATAGGCGGCGCCGGCCCGCTGCACGGCCAGCGCGGCCACCGGCCAGTCGCTGCCACGGGCGAGCGCGAGGGCCACGATCCGCCCGGGACCGGCACCGAGGCTCACCAGCTGACCGGCCAACCGGGCCACCCGGTCGTCCAGTTGGGCATAGCTCAGGGTGTGCCCGGGAGACTCGACGGCCGGCGCGTCCGGCGTGCGGGCCGCCTGCCGGGTCACCAGTTCGGGCAGCGGCACGGGGGCGGGGGCGGCGGGCCCGGCGGAACCGGCGAGCAGCTCGCCGCGCATGGCCGGCGGCACCACGTCGATGTCACCGACGAGCGCGTCCGGGTCGGCCGTGATCCGCTTCAGCAGCTCGACGTAACACTGCGTCCAGCGGGCCACCGTCTCGGGGCCGAAGACATCGGTACGCAGTCCGAAGCTGCCCTCCATGCCGTCACCGCTGTCCTTCACCACACCGACCAGGTCGTGCTCGCCGCCCGTGTGGATCCGCTCGGGCTCCGCGAACTCCTTCATCACCGAGACGCTCGGCTGCTGCGTCAGGTGCATGAACACCCACTGGTACAGCGGGGCCCGGCCCGCGCTGCGCTCGGGCGCGGCGGCCGACACGATCCGGCCCACGGGCACGTCCGCGTTGGCCATCAGATCCGGGAAGTCGACCGCGAACCCGGCGAGCAGCTCGGCGAACGACCGGTCCGGAGCCACCTTCCAGCGGGTCGGCACGGCGTTCATGACGTACCCGATGACCTGGTCGAGGCCCTTGGCCGCGCGGTTGGCGATGGGGGTGCCGATCACCAGGTCGTCGGCGCCGCTGACCCGGTGCGCCAGGACGGCGAACGCCGCCATGAGGACGACGTACACCGAGGCGCCGCGCTCCCGGGCCAGGGCACGCACGGCGGCGGTGGTCGGCGCGTCGATGCGGAAGGGCACCTGCGCGATGCCCTCGCGCCCGGCGACACCGCCGTTGCTGCCCGGCACCGTCAGCGGACCGGGCGGGTCGGCGAGATAGCGCCGCCAGAAGTCGAGCCGGCTCGCGAAGACCCCGGACTCCGCCAACTCGCTCTGCCAGGACGAGAAATCGGCGTACTGCACGGCCGGCCGGGTCAGCGGCGGCTCCAGACCGTCGCGCAGCGCGCCGTAGGCCCGCGCGAACTCGTTCTGCAGCACATCGAAGGACCACCAGTCGCTGATGGTGTGGTGCAGACTCAGCATCAGCGTGGAACGCCGTTCGTCGACCCGGACGAACCGGGCCCGGATCAGCTTGTCCCGGCCGAGGTCGAAGGGGCGGCTGCGGAAGGTCTCGAAGGCCGCGTCGATCGTCCGGCCGGTGCCCCGCAGATCCTCGCGCTCCAGATCGAAGTCCCCGTCGTCCGGGAACTCGACATGCAGCTCGCCCGACGGGTCCGTCACGATCCGGGTCCGCAGGATGTCGTGGTGACGCTGGATCAGCGTCAGTGCCTCCTCCAGGTGCGCCGGGTCTACGGGCCGCTCGAAGTGGTAGGCGGCGCACAGGTTGAGCGCAGGGGTGCCGGGATACAGCGAGTCGTACACCCACAGGTCGTGCTGCGCGGGGCTGAGCGGCACCCGGCGGGCCGGGTCGCGCGGCGGTATGACGGCGGGTATCTCGCGGGCCCGGCCCGCCTCCAGGAGGCGGCGCAGCAGGCGGATCCGCTGTTCCCGGCCCAGTGCGACGAACCGGTCGGCCATGGAGGGGGATGCCGCGACCGGGACGGTGCGCGCAACGGTGGGGGCGCTCATCACAGGTTCTCTTTCAGTTCGGCCAACCGGTGCAGCCCGGCCAGTACGTCGTCCCGTCCGATGCCGAAGTCGATGAAGCAGGCGACCTCGTCGACGCCCAGCTCCGCCAGATCGGCGAGCATCTTGGCGCAGTGGCCGGGGGAGCCGAGCAGGCTGCCCCAGCTCAGATAGCGCTCGAACGCGAAGTCGGCGAGCATCGCGGTCTGTTCCTCGGTGAGGCCCGCGGTCGTGGCGTCCGCGGAACGGTTCGCCGCGGTCTGGCGTACGTACGAGGCGAGATAGGTCTTCAGCGGGGCGCCCGCCATCCGGCGGACCTCCGCGTCGTCGCTGCCGACGTAGGTGTGGGCCATCAGCGTGACCCGGCCGTGCGCGTCGGTGCCCCGCTGGTCGGGGGCCTCGGCGCAGGCGGTTCGGTAGCGGGCGATCTTCTCGGCCAGCTCGTCCCGGCTCTGCCCGACGGTCGCGCCGAGCACACCGGCGCGCAGCCGGCCGGCCGCCTCCCATGTCTCCGGGTTGCCGGACGTGGTGACCCACAGCGGCAGGGTGTCCTGCACGGGCCGGGGCTGGGGAGTGACGGAGACCGGGTCGCCCGTGCCGTCGGGGTACTCGGCGGGCTCGCCCGCCCACAGCGACCGCAGCCGGGGGATCGTCTCCAGAGCGGTTCGCCGACGGTCCGCGTACTGCTCGGGGGCCAGCGTGAAGTCCTTGGAGTGCCAGCCGGTGGCGACGGAGAGGCCGACCCGCCCGTGCGAGAGGTTGTCCACGACGGCCCAGTCCTCCGCCACCCGCAGCGGGTGGTGCAGCGGCAGGACGACACTGCCCGCGCGGATCCCGATCCGCTCGGTGGCGACGGCGAGTGCCGCGCTGAGCACCGGCGGGCTCGGGAAGACCTGTCCCACCTGCTGGAAGTGGCGCTCGGGGGTCCAGACGGCGTGGAACCCCAGCCGGTCGGCGGTCCGGGCCACGGCGAGGATGTCCTCGTACGTCTCGGTGTGCCGGGCCTCGCCGGCGGTGGTGCTGTCCGCACCGAAGAACATCACACTGAGGTCCACTGCCACTCCTCCTGCTTTCTGCCGGTCTGGGTCTGGGGTTCCTGGCGGCGCGGCACCCGGGGGCGGCGCGTGATGGGGGAAGCGCCGGCGGGGGCGGGCAGTTCGACCGCCCGTTCCAGTTCGGCGGCGAAGGCGGCGACCGTGGGCGCGGCGAACAGCTGCGCCACCGTCGCCTGCCGTCCGGCGCCGAGCCGGGCCACGGCGCGCACCGCGCGCAGCGAGTTGCCGCCGAGGGCGAAGAAGTCGTCGTCCGGGCCGGCGCTCGGCACCCCGAGGACCTCGCACCACACGGCGGCGATCTCGCGTTCCAGCGCGGTCATCGGGCGTTCGACGGCGGCTTGCCGCCGGACCGGTGGAGCGATCCGGTCGCTCCGGCCGGCCAGTCGCGGCGGTGCGGCGATGCCCAGCCGCGACAGGGGCGTGCCCGGGGCGGCCGCGGACTCCTCCAGGGCCTGCGGGAGGGCGTCCGCGAGCCACTGGACGAACTCCGCCTCCAGCGCCTGCCCGCGGTACTCGAAGGTCAGTGTCAGCCCGTCCGGTGCGCCCTCGGCCGAGGTGGAGTCCGTGACGTCCACCAGGAGTTCGAACCGGGCGGCGCCGGTGCGTACCACCTCCACCCCGCCCTCGGCACCGGGCAGTGCGACCTCGGCCCGTGCGTTGTTCTGGAGCGCCAGCACCACATCGGTGAACGGCTGACGGCCGGGGGAGCGCGGCGGGTTGAGCGCGCCGACCACGTCCTCGAACGGCACGTCCTGGTGGCTGAACGCGGCGAGGTCCGTCTCCCGCACCCGGGCGAGCACTTCGGCGCAGGTGGGGTCGCCGGACAGATCGGTGCGCAGCACCAGCATGTTGACGAAGAACCCGACGACGTCCTCGACGCTGCCGTCCCCGGCGCGTCCGGCCACCGGCGCGCCGATCGCCAGGTCCTCGCCCGCCCCCGCCCGTACCAGCACGGTGGCCAGCGCGGCGTGCAGGGCCATGAAGAGGGTGGCGCCCCGGGTACGGGCCGATTCGACCACCCGGGCGTGCGCCGCCGCGTCGAGCCGGCGCACCACGACCTGCGCGGCCGGACCGGGTACGGCGGGGCGCCCGGCGCGGCGGGGCAGCAGCGGACCGTCGGCCGCCAGCCCGTCCAGCTCCTTGCGCCAGTACGTGAGCTGACGGGCGGCGAGGGCATGCGGATCGGACGGTGAGCCGAGCCGGTCGAGCTGGTGACGGGCGTGCTCCGCGTACTGGACGGTGAGCGGCGGCAGCCCGGCCGTGTCCGCGCCGTCGACCCGTGCCCGGTAGGCGCGGGACAGATCGCGGAAGAGCGGCCGCAGCGACCACCCGTCTCCGGCGATGTGGTGGACCAGCACCAGCAGCGCGTGCTCGTCCGGCCGTTGCCGGGAGGTGAACAGGGTTGCGCGTACGGGGAGTTCGGTACGCAGATCGAAGCGGTGGCGGGCCTCCCGCTCGATCTCCCGGTCCATCGAGTCCCCGGCGGTCCGCAGCTGCCGGAATGGAGGCCGTGCGGCCGCCCCGCTCAGTACCCGGCGTACGGGGGAGCCGTCGCCCTCCTCGAAGACGGTGCGGAGCACTTCGTGACGTTCGGCGACCCGGGCCAGCGCCTCGTCCAGCGCGGCCACGTCGACCGCGCCCCGCAGCCGGACCAGCATCGGCAGGTTGTACGCGGCGCCGGCCCCGATCCGGTCCAGGAACCACAGCCGGTGCTGCGCGTGCGACACCGGGAGCGTCCCGGAGGAGTCACCGGGCGCGGCGGCCGGTGCGGGGCGCGCCGGGGGAGCGGTGTCGACGAACGGGGCGAGCAGCGCCGCGGTGGGCGCCTCGAAGAGCCCGCGGATGTCGATCTCGGCGCCGAGCACGGCACGGATCCGGCCCAGCAGCCGGGCGGCGAGCAGGGAGTGGCCGCCGAGGGCGAAGAAGTCGTCGTCGGGGCCGACCCGGTCCGTGTGCAGCACCTGGGCGAACAGCTCGCACAGGGTGGCCACGGTGCCGCTCACCGCCGCCCGGCCGGCGAGGGCCGTCGCGGGTCCGGGCTCCGGAAGGGCGGCCCGGTCCAGCTTTCCGCCGGCGGTCAGCGGCAGCTCGTCCAGCGCCACGAAGGCCGACGGCACCAGGTAGTCGGCCAGCACCTCGCGGGCGTAGGCACGCAACTCCGCCTCCCGGAAGCCTTGTCGGACACCGCCGCTCGGGACGACGTACGCGGTGAGCCGGCGGTCGCCCTCCGGATGCTCACGGGCGACGACCGCGGCCCGGTCGATGCCGGGGTGCCGGGTCAGCACGCTCTCGACCTCGCCCGGCTCCACCCGGAAGCCCCGGATCTTCACCTGGCTGTCGGCCCGGCCCAGATATTCCAGGACACCGTCGGCGCGGCGCCGCCCGAGGTCACCGGTGCGGTAGACGCGCTCACCGGACGGGGAGGCGACGAAGCGTTCGGCGGTCAGCGCGGGCCGTCCGCAGTAGTCGCGGGCGAGGCCCGCCCCGGCGGCGTAGATCTCGCCGCTCTGCCCGTCCGGCACCGGACGGAGCTCCTCGTCGAGGACGTACAGCCGCTTGCCCGCCAGCGGACGGCCGATCGGCACCGGGCCCGAGCCGAGCCCGGCGGCGCTCACCGGGTGGACGGTCAGGAAGACCATGCACTCGACGGGGCCGTAACCGTTGCTCAGCCGCAGCTCCGGCCGGCGCTCCAGGGCGCGGGCCGCGTGCGGTGCCGACATGGCCTCGCCGCCCACCACGAGTTCCCGCAGTCCGTCCATCACCTGCGGGTACTCGTCGACGACGACGTTGAAGAGGGACGCCGAGAGGTACATGGAGGTGATGGAGTGCTCGGCGACCAGCCGGGCCATCAGGAAGGGTTCGGGGCGCTGTCCGGGGTGCAGGACGCAGGTCCCGCCGTTCATGAGCGGCCCCCACAGCTCCAGGGCGAACGCGTCCCAGGACAGCGGCGCGCACTGGAGCCAGACCGCGCCGGGGCCGAAGGACGCGAAGTTCTGCCCGGTGAGGGTGGCGGTGATCGCGTGGTGCGATGCGGCGATGCCCTTCGGCCGCCCGGTCGATCCGGAGGTGAACATCACGCAGGCGATGTCGTCGGGCCGGACCGGGACGGCGCCGCGCGGCAGCGGCCGCGCCCCGGCGGCGTCCTCGATGTGCACCCGGACCAGGTCGAGGGCCCCGGGCGCGGAGTCGCGGGCCGTGACGACCACGGTGGTTCCGGCGTCCTCGGCCATCGCGCGCAGCCGTTCGGCGGGGAAGGCGGGGTCAAGCATCACGTAGCCCGCCCCGGCCTTGAGGATGCCGAGGATCGTCACGACGAGAGCGGTGGAGCGCTCCAGGTACACGCCGACCGTGTCGCCGGGCCGGATGCCCCGCGCGGCCAGCAGACCCGCCAGCCGGCCGGCCCGGTCGTCGAGTGCCGCGTAGTCGGTCCGTTCGCCGCCGTCGATCAGGGCCGTCGCGCCGGGCGTCCGCGCCGCCTGCTCCTCGAAGAGCTCATGCACGCACCTCATCGCGGTCACCTCCCCGGCTTTCGCTCTGCTCGGCCGGCTCCTGCGGTGCGTCGAGGTCGGGCAGCAGGGTGTCGATCTCCCTGATCGAGCGGCTGGCCAGGCCCCAGAGGGCGACCGCGGTGCCGCCGATGCCGGCGAGGAGCAGCATGGCCGCCATGCCGCTGCCCGGACCGTCGCCGACGAGGGGGCCGAGCACGGTGAAGAGCCCGGAACCCCCGGCGGCCATCGGTTCGAAGACGTGGTCGGCGAGCGGCCCGGAGACCGCCATCGCCAGGGGCACGGAGATCTGCGACAGGAACATCACCGCGCCGAAGACCCGGCCCTGCCATTCGTGCGGGACCTTGGTCTGCACGATCGTCTGCATCGAGGCGTTGACCGTGGTCATGAGCAGGGCGCCGATCAGGATCGCCAGGCACCAGCCGGTCACATTGCCCACCAGGCCCATCACCACCAGGGCGGACAGGCACATGCCGACCACGCCGAGCATCATGCCCCGGCCCCGGTTCGCGGGACCGCCCCAGGCCGCCATGAGCAGGGCACCGGCGACTCCGCCGATGCCGACGGAGGTGTTGACCGCGGCGAGCGCGCCGTTACCGGCCCGGAGCAGCACCATCGGCGAGATGAGGGCGAAGCCGAAGACCATCACGAGGTTGACGACACAGAAGTTGACGATCAGCTCGCGCAGGCCGGGGATCCGGAACAGGTAGCGCAGCCCTTCGACGGCATCCGCGGTGATCCGCTTGCGCGGTGCGTCGGGGTTCTTCGTCACCCGGTCGCCGTTGAAGCGCACGATCTGGATGCCGATGAGGGCGAACGCGTAGCTGGCCACGTCGACCAGGAGCGTCGGCCCGATCCCGAAGAGCGCGACGAGCAGACCGCCCAGTGCGGGACCGCCGATCCCGGCGGCACTCTTCGCACCGGCCAACAGCCCGTTGGTGCGGTCCAGCTGGTCCTTGCGGACCAGCAGGGGAACGGCCGAGGACAGGGCCGGGAACTGGAAGGCGGCACAGATGCCGAGCAGGACGGTGGCCGGATAGACCTGCCAGGCCTGGAAGGCGCCGACGTAGTGGAGCAGGGCCAGCGCACCCACGACGAGGAGTCCGCCGGCGTCGGCTATCCGGAGCGCGGTGCGCTTGGGTATACGGTCGACGATTGCGCCCGCAATGGGACTGAACACGGCCTGCGGCAGCATGGCGCAGAGCGAGAGGACGGTGACGGCGGTCGCCTTCCCGCCGGCCGACCAGACCTCGACGATGAAGGCGAACCGGACCGCCGCGCTTCCCGCCAGGGACACCGCCTGTCCGGACCAGACGAGGAGGAAGGGCCCCATTCCCGAGAACCGGCCGGGAATGTCCGTTGATATCCGGGCGCCCATCAGGACCCGGATCCCTTGTGCACCGACATCCGGCACAAGGTGCCGGAGCCGTCGAACGGTGTGGTTGCCACGCCTCAATCCCCCAGGATGTCGCGTCCTCTGCGGATCACCACGGATCCCTGTCTGAATCGAACGGCGTCATCATGCGGCGACCGATTACCGCTGCGTTCCCTTCGCGAACGCGGGAACGGGAAGGAAGCGGGAACGGTTCGGGAGGGAACCGGGAGCAGAGAAGGCAAGGGTCGTCACGTAGTTGTCTGCAGAAGGAGTACTCCGTGAAGGACCCCAGGGATCGTTCGCCCGACGGGACGGAACTGCGCCAGGCCCTCCAGGACCTGTCCACCGTGGAACGGTGGGCCGAGCGTGTGGCGTCCGGTGTCCAGTCCCATCCGTACACCGCGCCGGAGTCCTGGCAGGGACCCCAGCTCAGCGTCGAGACCAGAACCGAGAACGGCATGCACACGGTGGCCGGGATCGTGACGTGGCCGCCCGGCGACGGTGCCGGTCCGGCGGTCCTGGACGAGTCGGAGCGGGCGGTGCTCCGTTCCCTCGTGAGATCGCTGCTCGACCTGGCCGGCCACGAGTCGGGTACGGCCCGTACGCGCGTGGTCCTCACCCCGCTCGGCCCCCGCGTCGCCGGCTGTCAGCTGCACGCGGAGTAGGCGGTCGCCGGTCCGTTCCCGCGGCAGTTCCCGGAGGCGGTATCGGGGCAGGAACGGACCGGGAACGCCGATCAGCAACATCAGTGGTGTCGGGAAGCGGAACACCGCAGAACCTCACAAACACCACTTAGGGGCGGGACATGGGACGCAAGCTTGCTGGGCTCTTCGGGATCATCGCGGCGACGCTGGCCTTCGGCATCGGCACGGCGGTCGAGGCGGGGCAGTCGCACGACGCCCGGAGCATTCAGCAGGTTCTCGCCGACGACAAGGGTCCGACGGTGATCGGCACCACGGGCACCGACGACGACAAGGGCCCGACCTTCGCCGGCACCCACCTGGTCGCCGACGACAAGGGTCCGACCGTCATCGCCCGGACGATCACGGACGACAAGGGCCCGACCGTGATCGGTACCACGGGCACCGAAGACGACAAGGGCCCGACGGTCATCGGTACCACCGGTACCGACGACGACAAGGGCCCGACCGTGATCGGTACCACCGGTACCGACGACGACAAGGGCCCCACGTCCCCCGTCGTCTGACTCCCCCCGCCTCGACACCTGAGCCCCGCACCGGACCACGGTGCGGGGCTCGTCGCCGTCCGTCCCGGGACACGGGGCCGGGAACAGGGCCGGCGGCGGGGCGGTCGTCAGCTGCGGCGGTGATCGGGCGGCACGCCCATCCCGTCGAAGAGCTCCTCGGCCTCCGCCCGGTACCGGGCCGCCTCGGGTGTGTCGCCCAGGGCGTCGGCCATGCCCGCCAGGGCGTAGGCCTGCTCGATGCGGTAGCTGAGGGTGGAGGCGAGCTTGTGGGCATGGGTGTGCAGCGAGAGCGCCGCCGCCACATCGCCCTGCCGGCGGCGCAGCCGGCCCACGATGTTCTCCACCTTGGCCCGGCGCAGCGGCGAGGGGTTGGTCCGCATCATGTCGAGGGCGAGCTCCGCCTGGTCCGGGTCGCGCGGCGCCAGGCCCAGCCGGTGCTCCACATCGGCGGACAGCGCCAGGGTCAGGGCGAGGTTCACCTCGTTGCCGGCGTCCCCGTACAGCGTGCGGGCCTCCGCCAGACAGCGGTCGGCCTCCTCGTACGCGCCCAGGCCGACATGGGCGAAGGCCAGGTCGGTGATGGCGCCGGGAAGTCCTTCGTGCTGCCCCAGCTGCCGGCTCAGTTCGGCCGAGCGCCGGGCCGCGTCCCGCGCCTCCTCGTACCGCCCCCACTGCTCGTACAGAGTGCTGAGCATCGTCAGGCTCTCGGCCTCCGCGCGCGGCATGTCCAGGTTGCGTTCGTGCGCGATCGCCGTCTCCATGTGGCCCAGGGCCGCGGAGAAGTCGCCGAGCAGGCTGTTGAACTGGCCGAGGATGCTCTCGCTGTGGGCCTGGGTGTGCAGATCACCGAGCCGGACCGCGACGTCCCGGCTCTCCCGGGCGGCTTCGAGCCCCTCGGTGAGACGGCCGAGCTTCCAGCAGGCGACACCCAGGTTGGACAGGCTCACCCCCAGCAGCGCCAGGTCCTGGAGCCGGCCGGCGGCGGCGACCGCGACCCGGCTCAGCTCACCGAACTCCTCCAGGAGCCCGAGGTCGTTGAGCTGGAAGACGAGATTGCGGGCCAGGCACACCACATAACGGTCGTGCCCCCGGCGCTCGGCGAGCGTGACCGCCGCGAGGAGTGAACTCTGCTCGCGCAGGAACCACTTCCGCGCAGTCTCGGGGGTGCCGAGGTCGGGCAGTTCGGCCTTGGAGGGTTCGATGCCGGTGTTGCGCCGGCGCCGCCCGGAGTAGAGGAGGTCGCACGCCACCTCGGTGGCGGTCAGGTAGTAGCCCAGCAGCCGCTCCACCGCCACGGAGTCCTCGGGGGACTCGACGAGCAGGCTGTGCGCGAAGCTGCGGACCAGGTCGTGGAAGGTGTAGAGGCCGATCTCCGGCTGCTGCACGAGGTGCACGTCGAGCAGCATCTCCAGCAGGTCCTCCGCGTCCCGGGCGCCCGAGCCGAGCAGCGCACCGGCGGCATGGATGTCCATGTCGCTGCCCGGGTGCAGGGCCAGCGTCGAGAACGCGTTGCGGCACTCCTCGTCCAGGGACTGGTAGGACAGGCGCAGGGTGGCGGAGACGCTGCGCGCGCCCGAGCTGAGCTCGTCGAGCCTTCGGGTCTCGTCGCGCAGCCGCTCCGCCAGGTACTGGAGGGTCCAGCGCGGGCGATTGCGCAGCCGGGCGGTGGCGATCCGCAGCGCGAGAGGAAGATGGCCGCAGAGCCGGGCGATCTCCGCGGCCGCCTCGGGCTCGGCGGCGACCCGCTGGGCTCCGAGAGTCTCGGCCACCAGCATCGCGCTGTCCTCGGGCGGCATCACCCCGATGGAGATCCACCGGGCGCCGTCCAGATCGACCAGCCGGGCCCGGCTGGTGACCATGACGAGGCTGCCGGGGGAGACCGGCAGCAGCGGGCGGATGGCGGCGGCGTCGGCCGCGTTGTCGAAGAGGAGCAGCAGCCGCTTGCCGACCAGGGTGGAGCGCCACAGCGCGGTGCGGGCGGGCACGTCGTCGGGGATGAGGTTGCCGGGGACGCCCACGGCCCGCAGCAGGCTGTCGAGCGCGATGCCCGCGGTCACCGGCTGGTCGCCCGGCGTGTATCCGCGCAGATCTATGTGGAGTTGACCGTCCGGGTACTCCGGCGCGAGCCGGTGCGCGGCCCGCACCGCGAGCGAGGTCTTGCCGCAGCCGCCCATGCCGTCGATGGCCACGATCTGCGGGCCCTGCTCGCCGCCGGCCTCGGCGCCACGAAGGATCTCGGCCAGTTCCCGGTCCCGGCCGGTGAAGTCCGCCAGGTCGTACGGGAGGGTGCTCGGGGGCTCCGCGGGCAGCGCCACGGCCACCACCGGGGCGGCGGCCGGCTCGGGGCCGGCCAGTTCGGGGCTCTCCCGCAGGATCCCCTCGTACAGCTTGGTGAGGTTGGGGCCGGGGTCGATGCCGAGTTCCTCGGCGAGGAGTTCGCGTACTTTGCCGTACTCGTCCAGGGCCTCGGCCTGCCGCCCGGACCGGTACAGGGCGATCATCAACTGGCCGCGCAGGGACTCGCGCAGGGGATGCTGCTGGACCAGTTCCCGCAGTTCGACGACGAGTTCGGCGGACTCGCCGAGTGCGAGGTGGAGTTCGAAGAGCTGCTCCGCCGCGGTCAGCCGGCGCTCCTCGATGGAGGTCGACGCCGCCTCGATGACCGGGCCGCCGCTGCCCGACAGAACAGGCCCCCGCCAGAGGGCGAGGGCGCTGCGCAATATCTCCGCGGCTTCGGCCGTACGGCCGTCGGAAGCCGTGGTCTTCGCTTTGCGTATCAGTAGGCCAAATTCGGCCACATCGATTTCACATTGTTCATGAGCGACGCGATAGCCGGGCCCGTCGGTGAGCAGGACCTCGGCGCCGCCGGGTATCCGTCTTCGGAGATCCGCAACTGCCTTACGCACTTGGTGCGGTGCCGTCGTGGGCGGTTCCTCGTCCCATGCCGCCTCGACCAGCCGGGAAACCGGAAGCACTTTTCCGGGCTCCAGGAGCAGTGTGGCCAGAACTCGCTCCTGTATGACTCCGCCCAGCCGGAGCCGCGTCCCGTTGGACCAACCCTCAATCGGGCCAAGAATGTTGAAGCGCAGCCGAAACTCTTCCGTAGTTGACACGCATCCTCCCCCTCAGCTCTGCGCATCCGCAGCGCTTCCCCAGCGCGAGGCGATCGTAGCCCCTGCCGTGAGGAACTCGCGGTACCGCACCGGGAAGAGTTCGGGAATGGCTCGATGAAGGCTGTTCATCGACGGCAGGCCTTCGCTGCCACGGAGAGTACGGAGCGCACGGAGCGTGAGCGGACCGGAAAGGTCGGGCGCGGTGCCGTGTGTTCCGGACACTCCTGGGCGGCCGGGTAACCGGCCATTGCGTTTTCTGAGCATGTGGAGACCGAGGAGACAATGATGAATTCCCAGCCCGCACCCGGGCTCGACGTTCTGCTGCAGAATGCGCGCCGGCGGGCGGGACTCACCCAGGAACAGCTCGCCGGCCTTTCCACCGTGAGCGTCCGGGCCATTCGCGACCTCGAACTCGGACGGGTCCAGCACCCGCGCAGGGAAACTCTGAAGCTCCTCGCCAATGCCATGCGGCTGAGCGACGCGCGCCGCGTCGAGCTCGAACTCGCCGTCGATGCAAAGGCGGTGGGGCGTGTCTTCCAGGACATCTACGGGGTGGGCCTGGCCACACCACCCCCTCCGCTGCGTCCGCTGATCGGACGGCGCCCCGAACTGGAGGCGCTGACCGCCCGGCTGCGCACGGACCACGAACGCCTGCTGACTCTCGTCGGGCTGCCGGGAGTGGGAAAGACACGACTCGCCCAGGAGGCCGCCTCGGCGATCCACGCCCGGGACCGGGTTCCGGTGCTGTGGGTATCCCTGGACGAAACGGCGGAGACCACCGGAGCAACGCCCAACACCCCTCAGTCGACCGTGACCGGGTGGGTGCGCGCACTGGTCCGCGACGGCGAGGAATTCGAGGAACTGGCCGCGCTCATAGGGTCCAAGCCCACCTTGATCGTCCTGGACGGTCACGATGCGTCACCATCTGTCACTCCTCGGCTGCTGAGTCTGCTGCGGGCCTGCGAGCGCCTGAAAATACTCACCACCACCGACCGGCCGGTCCAGCTGCCCGGTGGACGGCTGCTGCCGCTGGCCCCGCTGCCGGTGCCGACCGCGGCCGATCTCGCCGCCGAGGCGGTGGGCGGCTCCCTCGTCGCGGACCGGCACGCCGTCGAGCTGACGCTCTCCCACGTCAGCTACATGCGGCCCGACTTCCTCCCCACCGACTCCGTCGTCACCACCGTCGCCCACATCTGCCGGGCCCTGGACGGCATGCCGCAGGCGCTGGAGGCCGCGGCCTCCTGGCTGCTGCTCTACTCCCCGCAGCAGCTCCTGGACATCGCCCGCACCACACCGCTGGTCCTGCTCGACGGGGTCACGCCCGCCGATCCCGCCGCCGGCCCCACCCTGGGCGAGCGGCTCACCACCGCCGTGACCGGCCTCGACCCGAAGGCCGCCGCGCTGCTGCGCACACTGGCGACGCTGGAGGATCCCTGGACGGTGGACGGTGCCGCGCGCGCCTGCGGCACCTCGCTGGCCGAGGCCGCCCGCGATGTGCACGCCCTGCTGGTCCGCGGCCTGATCCGCCGGCTCCCCACGACGGCGGGGGATCCGGTCGGCTTCACCGTGCTCAACCTGGTCCGCGCGGTGCTCGACGCGGACCGGGAGACGGCGCCCGCCGCTCTCGCCGCCGCCCTGAGCGAGTGAGCACCGCCCCCTCACGTACCCCCGTTCCCGCCCTCCTGAAAGGCACCTCACCCATGCGCAACCTGATCTCCCTCGCCGACCTCACGCCCGCCGAGCTGGACCACATCGTCCGGCGCGCCGTCTTGTTCGGCCGGGACGGCATCGTGCCGAAGCCGCTGGCCGGACGGCAGGTCGGTCTGTACTTCCGCAAGTCCTCGACCCGGACCCGGACGTCCTTCTGGAGCGCGGCGACCCGGCTGGGCGCCGACGTGATCACCTTCGGCCCGAACGAGCTGCAGCTCAGCACCGGCGAGACGGTCGAGGACACCGCCCGGGTCCTCGGCCAGTACCTGGACGCCCTGGTCGTCCGTACCAACGGGGACGTGGAGGAGATCCGCCGGCTCGGCAGCAGCTCGAACCTGGCCGTCGTCAACGCGCTGAGCCTGGACGAGCACCCGACCCAGGCCATCGCCGATCTCGCCACGCTGGCCGAGGAGTTCGGCTCGCTCGACGGACTGCACCTGCTCGCCGTCGGCGAGGGCAACAGCTCGGGCGCGGCCCTGGCACTCGCCGCCGCCCTCACTCCCGGCCTGCGCCTCACCCTGCTCTGCCCGCGGGGTTACGAGGTGCCCAAGGAGACGCTGGACCTGGCGGCCGAACTCAGCGAAGGCAAGGCGCTGGTGAGCCAGGTCGTGTCCGCCGACGAGGTCGAGGGCCCGGTGGACGCGGTGTACACCAGCCGGTGGCAGACCATGGGCGTGACGAAGGAGAACCCGGACTGGCTCAAGGACTTCGACGGCCTCCAGATCAACCGCGCGTTCCTGGACCGCTTCGCCGGCCCGCGCACCGTCTTCCTGCACGACCTGCCCGCGGTCCGGGGCGAGGAGGTCACGGACGAGGTGCTCGACGGTGCGTCCAGCCGGGCCTGGAGGCAGGCCCACCACAAGATGACCGCCGCCGCGGCGGTACTGGAGTGGTGCGTGCGCGGCATCCAGAGCTGACCGCCCGGCCCGCCCGGCTCCCGGCAGACATGGGTTCACGACCCCGTGACTGCCGGGAGTTCCTTTTGCGCACCGCCGACCGTCCACCGTCCACCGTCCACCGCCGACCGCCGACCGCCGACCGCCGACCGCCGACCGCCGACCGTCCACCGCCCAGTCCCAGTCGTCGGCCGATTGTGCGGAAGGGCGGGTGCGGGCGCATCTCGCGCCCCGCACCCGCCCTTCCGGAACGGGAGAACTCGTGGGTTCAGCCACCCATGGCCGCGACCACGGAACGCGGCCGCATGTCGGTCCAGTTGGCCTCGATGAATTCGCCGCATTCCTGCTTGCTGCCCTCGTCCTTCACCAGTTCCCAGCCCGCCGGCTGCTGGATCCGGGCCGGCCACAGCGAATACTGCCCCTCTTCGTTGGCCAGCACCACATAGCGGCCCTGGGAGTCCTCGAACGGGTTGGTTGCCATGATTTCCACCTCGGTTGGACGAAGTTATTCGTGAAGTCGTCGGGTGTGCCTGAGTTTTTCGGCTGCATCAAAGACTAGGAGCCGCGGACCGGCCCGCCGGGCAGAAGCCCAGGCAGATCGGCGGCACCACGGACCGGACCGCGGTCAGGTGAGCACCCGGGCCGTGCGGTGCGCGTACGTGAGGGCGACCCCGGTCGCCACCGTGGCCGCGCGCACCGCGCCGAGCGCCTCGCGCACCAGCTCCGAGCGTTCCACCGGCATCACCTCACCTCCCTGCTGACCTGCGCGGACAATGTTCACCGCGGCTTCGAGCACGGCGACCTGGGCCTCGCCCAGCGCCTCCCGCCGGTCGACCCGTTCCCGTACCTCCGCCAGCACGTCCGCGAGCACGTCCTCCGCACGGACGCTGTGGCCGGTCTCTGCCATGTCATGACTCCTCGGTCGTTCGCCGGCGGTGTGCAACGGGCCGGGCGCTGAATTCTGCGGGTGCAGTGCGGCCAGTCTCACGTCCGCCCGACCGCCCGGCACCGGGCAGTCGGCCAACTGCTGCTCTGCTGCCGCCCAGTTGCCGCCGGTCACGCCGGAAACGCCGCCGCGGCGAATCTACGGTTGTGGCCGAAAGGAAGTTCCGGGTAAACCCCGGGCCTCTTTCTCCCCTTGTCATCCAATGATGTGGACGAAGCGAACAATGAAGCCTGCGGAATGGGCGGCTCGTCATCGATCCGGGCCGCTGGATGTTGTTGTCACCGGACTGCAATCCGATGCGCACACCTGGAATCTCATCTACATCCAACTGCTGCTCGAAGACCTCGGGCACAAGGTCGTCAATCTGGGTTCCTGCGTGCCCGAGGACGAGATCGTCGAGTCCTGCTGCAAGTTCCAGCCCGACCTGCTGGTCGTCAGCAGTGTCAACGGGCACGGCTTCCACGACGCCCAGCCACTGATCGGGGCGATCCGCTCGCGCTGGGAGCTGACCGGCCTGCCCGCCGTCATCGGCGGCAAGCTCGGCGTGTCCGGGACCGGGGAGGAAGAGGCCGACGTCCTGATGAGGGCCGGGTTCGACGCGGTCTTCCAGGACGGCGTCGACATCGCCGCCTTCGAGTCCTACGTCGACTCGCTGCCCAAGGAGGTGGAACGGTGACCGCGCCGGTCCAGGAGGCGGCCCCCACGAGCCGGACCACCGTGCACCGGCGCCCCCTCTCCTTCGGCCGGTTCGTCGCCGGGGCGCAGGCCCGCGGCACCCTCGTGGTCCAGCCCCGCATGGGATTCTCCGACCCCGCGCTGATGCGGGCCGGCCTGCTCGCCACCAAGGGAGCGGCCGACGCGGTCGTCGGCACCATGACGATCGACAGCTACACCCGGGTCAACGACGAGGCGTCCGCGGCGCGTGCGCTGGACAGCGGCGTCCCGCTCAACGGATTCCCCATCACCTCCTACAGCCCGCACACCTCGCGCTGGGTCCTCGACGGCGTCCGCGACGCCGCCTTCCCGGTACAGATCCGGCACGGATCGGCACGACCCCAGCGCATCGTGGCCGCCCTCGCCCGACTCGGCCTGGACGCGACGGAGGGCGGCCCGGTCTCCTACTGCCTGCCCTACGGACGCACCCCGCTCCTGGACTCCGTACGCAACTGGCAGGAGAGCTGCGACGTCCTGGCCGGACTCCGCGCCACCGGGGCGGAACCCCATCTGGAGACCTTCGGCGGCTGCATGCTCGGCCAGCTCTGCCCGCCCGGACTGCTCGTCGCGATCAGCGCGCTGGAGGCGCTCTTCTTCCACCGGGCGGGGCTGCGCAGCATCTCGCTCAGCTACGCCCAGCAGACCAACGCGGCCCAGGACCGCGACGCCATGCACGCCCTGCACCGGCTGGCCGGCGAGTTCCTGCCGGACACCGACTGGCACATCGTCCTCTACACCTACATGGGCCTCTATCCGCAGACCCGGCACGGATCACTGGAACTCCTGGAGCGCTCGGCCGAACTGGCCGTGGAGACCGGGGCGGCCCGGCTGATCGTGAAGACGGCCGCCGAGGCACACCGCATCCCCACCGTGGCGGAGAACGTCGAGGCCCTGCGGGTCGCCGCCCGGGCCGCCGCCCGGCACCGCGCCGCGACCGGCGCACACCCCGGGCACGCCCCCGCCGCGCACACCGACCCGGCGGACAACGCCGTGTACGCCGAGGCCCGCGCCCTGGTCGACGCGGTGCTGAACCTCGACGAAGACCTCGGCCAGGCACTGCTGAAGGCCTTCGCCCGCGGATACCTCGACGTCCCCTACTGCCTGCACCCCGACAACGCTGGCCGCACCCGGAGCCACATCGACGGGTCCGGCCGCCTCACCTGGTCCGAGATCGGGGCCATGCCCCTCGGACCCGTCCGCGACCGCGGCAGGCGGCTCACCGCCGCCGGGCTGTTCGACGCCCTGTCGTTCGTACAGCGCCGGCACGACCGCGTCATTCCCCAGCACGCAACCCGCTCCCCGCTTCCCCCGGCAACCCGTCGCCCGGCAGCCCATCGGCAGCACACCCAGGAGGTAGCACCATGACCAGCACCATCGCCGAGTCCGACGGCCGCGTCGCGCCCTCGTTCCCGTCCTCTCCCGACCAGCACCTGATCGCCGAGCCGACCCGCGCCACCCTGCGGGTGCAGAGCCGGATGCTCGCGGCGACCCGCGCCTTCCTGACCGCGCAGGGCTTCCAGGAACTGCTGCCGCCGGTCATCGGGCCGGTCACCGACCCGGGCATCCGGGGCTCCAAGCAGGTGGACGTCGACTTCTACGGCCACAAGTACAAGCTGATGACCAGCGCGATCCTCTACAAGCAGGCCTCGCTGCTGGCCTTCGACAAGATCTTCTACATCGCGCCCAACGTCCGCCTGGAGCCGCTGGAGACGGCCGTCACGCACCGCCACCTCGCCGAGTTCCACCAGATCGACGTGGAGATCCGCGACGCCCGCCGCGAGGACGCGATGGAGCTCGCCGAGCGGCTCGTCGCCCATGTCGTCGACGAGGTCGTCCGCGAGATGCCCGCGGACCTGGAGCTCCTCGGCCGCGACCGGGACGCCTTCCGCGAGGTGGTCCAGGGGGCGTTCGACCGCACCACGCACAAGGACGCCACCGCGGATCTGGTGGCGCTCGGCCACCCGCAGGACCCCGGCGCCGAGATCGACTGGGAGGGCGAGGAGATCCTCTCCGCGAAGACCAGCCGCCCGTTCTTCGTGGTCGACTACCCCAAGGGTTCACGGGGCTTCTACGACCAGGAGGACGCCGACCGTCCCGGCATCCTCCGCAACTTCGACCTGATCGCCCCCGAGGGCTACGGCGAACTGGCCAGCGGCAGCGAGCGCGAACACGACTACGCGGCCCTGGTCACCAGGATGCGCGAGACCGGCGAGAACCCCGCGAAGTACGGCTGGTACCTCGACCTGGCCCGCCGCGGTATCCCCGCCAGCTCCGGATTCGGTATCGGCCTGGAGCGTTTCACCCGGTACGTCACAGGCCGCACCGCCGCCTGGGAGGCCAGCGCCTACCCGAAGCTCCCCGGCGTGGTGTCGGCATGAGCACCGTACTGAGCGCCGCCGGTTTCCCCGAGGAACAGGTGCGGCACCGGGCCAGGTCCGGAGCGGCGGCGGCCTTCCCCGCGCTGGAGTCCTACGGCAGCAGCCTGCTGGGCGCGGTCCCGGCCGGCCAGGACCCGTACGACCTGCTGGAGCGGGCCAGGATCGTGCCCCCGGTGTTCATGCCGGAGCGGCTGAAGAAGCTCATCGACCTGGCCCGCGAGCCGCTGTACACGGACGTCGAACTCGACACGCGGGTCGGCGGGTTCGCCTCCCGGCTGCCGCTCTACGTGTCCGCTTTCGGCTCGACACAGGTCGCCAGCCACGACCTGGGCGAGGCGGCCGGGAGGCAGGCCGGACAGCTCGGCATCCCGATGGTCATCGGCGAGAACGTGGTGCCGGTCAACGGTTTCCGCGCCGCCGCCGACTCCGGAGTCTCCCCGCTGCTCGGCAGGATCGCCTCCTACACGGCCGCCGCCGACGACGAGCACGGCGGCGTGGTGGTGCAGCAGTCCACCGAGGACGCCGACGCGGAAGTGTGGAACCTGGTCTACAGCGACCCGGTGTCCGAACCACTGCTCGCCACCGGCCGGCTCGCCTTCGAACTCAAGGTCGGCCAGGGCGCCAAGCCCGGACTCGGCGGGCTCACCGTCCTGGGCCGCGAGGCCGGCGACAGGATTGCCGAACAGTACGCCATGGACCCGGTGTTCGGTGCCGACAGCGAATCGGTGCTGCGGATCAGCAGCCCCGGCACCTTCACCGAGGAGATCCTGCGCCAGCAGATCCGGCTGATGCGGAACAACTTCCCCCGGGTGAAGGTGTGGGTGAAACTGCACCCCGGCCGCGACATCGCCCACGCCGCGGCCACCGCCTGGGCGGCCGGCGCGGACTCCGTCACCGTGGACGGCGCGGAGGGCGGCACCGCATGGGCGCCGACCACCTTCCTCGGTCAGGTGGGACTCCCGCTCGGCGAGTGCCTCACCCGCATCGGCCGCACCGACCACTGCCTGCTCGCCAGCGGGCGGATCTGGGAAGGCAGCAGGGCCGCGAAGGCACTGGCGCTCGGCGCCCGCGCCGTCGGCCTCGGCCGGGCCGCACTGCTCGCCGTGGACGAGGACGCCGAAGCCGGCCTGGTCCGGCTGGCCGAGTCCATCGCCCTGGAACTCCGGCTGCTGATCAGCTCCGTCGGCAAGTACCACGCCAACGCCCTGGAAGCGGACGACGTCCTGCTGCCGAACGACGCCGTGACGGCCTCCCGTACCGGCTGATTCCCCACTCCACCGCACCGCACCCCACCGCACCGCTTCGCACCATCCGCACGTCATCCACCGTGGCTCCGTCGGTCTCCCGGCACGCCGCGAGACCACGAGATCCGAGCTACCAAGAAGGTGTCGAGATGTCCCAGCCGCAAGCAGATCCAGCTCTCTCCCTCGGCGTCGTCGTTCCCGCGCACGTCGCCGCGTACAACGACACGGCCGAGAACCTCCCCGAGGGTGCGCTGCACGCTCTCTTCGCCGCGCAGGCCGCCCGCACCCCGCAGGCCGTCGCACTCGTCCGCGAGGACCGCAGTCTCACCTACCGGGAGCTGGACGGCGCGGCCAACGCTCTCGCACGCCGGCTCGTCGCCGAGGGCGTACGGCCCGGCGACGCCGTCGGACTGCTCTTCGACCGCTCGTTCGCCTACGTCATCACGGTCCTCGCCGTGCTGAAGAGCGGCGGCGTGTACGTACCCCTCGACCCCCGCCAGCCCGAGGAGCGCCTCGCCTGGATCCTCGGCAACACCGGGGCCGGCCTGCTGGTGACCGACCGCCCGGCCGAGGAGACCGGCTTCGCCGGGGACCTGCCCGCCCTGCGCCTCGACGACACGAGCGCCACGGCCGGCACGGCAGCCACCGCACCCGAGGTCACGGTCCACCCGGACCAGCCGCTGTACATGATGTTCACCTCCGGCTCCAGCGGCACCCCCAAGGGTGTGGTGAACACCCACCGCAACGTCGTCGAACTGGCCCTGGACCCCGGCTTCGGCGCCGAGGCCCACGAGCGGGTGCTCGCCTACTCGCCGCTGCCCTTCGACTCCTCCACCTACGAACTGTGGGTGCCGCTGCTGCGCGGCGGACTGGCCGTCGTACTGTCCGCCCCGAAGGTCGACATCGGCGAACTCGCCGACGCCATCACCCGCTACCGGGCCACCGCCGCCTACTTCACCACCGCCCTCTTCGACGCCATGGCCAGCGAGGCGATCGACGCCCTGGGGCAGCTGCGCGAGATCTGGACCGGCGGCGACGTACTGTCCGCCACCGCCCTCGAACGGGCCCTCGACCACTGCCCCGACACCACATTCGTGCACGTCTACGGCCCCACCGAGGCCACCGTGTTCTGCAGCTACCAGGCGTTCACCCCCGAGGTCCGCACCCTCGACCGGCTGCACCTCGGCATCCCGATGGCGAACACCGCCATGTACGTCCTGGACGGCGAACTCCGCCACACCGCCGAGGGCGAGACCGGCGAGCTCTACGTCGCGGGACCGCACCTCGCGCAGGGCTACGCCCGGCTGCCCGGCCTCACCGCCGAGCGGTTCACCGCCGACCCCTACGGACCGGCCGGCAGCCGCATGTACCGCACCGGCGACCTGGCCGCCTGGAACGAACACGGCGAGATCGTCTTCCTCGGCCGCGCCGACCAGCAGGTCAAGCTGCGCGGCAACCGCATCGAGCTGGGCGAGATCGAGACCGTGCTGGTCCGCCACCCCTCCGTGGCCCAGGCCGCGGTCATCGTCCGCGAGGACCGGCCCGGCGACAAACGCCTGGTCGCCTACGCCGTACCCGCAGAGGAAGGCGTCCTGGACGGAGCCGAACTCCTCCGGTACGCGGGCGAGCAGCTCGTCGAGTACATGGTGCCCTCGGCCGTCGTCCCGATGGGAACCCTGCCGCTGACCCCGAACGGCAAGCTGGACCGGCGCGCACTGCCCGCCCCCCGGGCCGGCGCGACAGCCGACGGCCGCGCCCCGCGCAACCCCGTCGAGGAGGTCCTCTGCGGCCTGTTCGCCCACTCCCTCGGCCTGCCGACGATCGGTATCGACGACGACTTCTTCACCCTCGGCGGCCACTCACTGCTGGCGACCCGGCTGGTGAGCCGGGTGCGCACCGTCCTCGACGTCCAGCTGACGCTGCGGCAGTTCTTCGAGTACCCGACCGTGGCGCTGCTCGCCCAGTACGTCGCCACCGGCGGCGCGGAGTCCGCCCGCCCGGCCCTGACGGCCCAGGAACGGCCCGAACCGCTGCCGCTCTCGGCGGCCCAGCAACGGCTCTGGTTCCTCGACCAGTTGGAGGGCCCCTCGGCGACGTACAACATTCCGCTCGCCGTCCGGATCCGCGGGGACCTCGACGTCGCCGCCCTGGAGTCCGCGTTCACCGATGTCGCGGGACGCCACGAGAGCCTGCGCACCGTCTTCGGCCAGGCGGAAGGGCAGACGTACCAGCGGATCCTGCCCGCCGACAGCGTCCGGGTGGAGCTGCCGGTCACCCCGGCGACCGACGAGGAGGTCGCCGCACTGCTCACCGCCGAGTCCGAGCGCATCTTCGACCTGGCGGCCGATCTGCCCTTCCGGGCACGGCTGTTCAGCCTCGGCGAGCACGACCACGTACTCCTCGTCGTCATGCACCACATCGTCTCCGACGGCTGGTCCTACCAGCCGCTGATGCGCGACCTGAGCACCGCCTACGCGACCCGCTCCCGCGGTGAGCGCCCGGCCTGGGAGCCGCTGCCCGCCCAGTACGCCGACTACACCCTCTGGCACCGCGGCGTGCTCGGTGACCCGGCGGACGCGGAAAGCGTCGCCTCCCGCCAACTCGACTACTGGCGCCGGACCTTGGCCGACCTCCCGGAAGAGGTCACCCTGCCCGCCGTCCGGCAGCGGCCGTCCGTCGCCTCCTACCGAGGCGCCACCCACACCGTGCACTGCTCCGAGGAGATCCACTCCTCACTCGCGGAGCTGGCACGCGAGTCCGGCGCCTCGGTCTTCATGGTGGCCCAGGCCGCGGTGTCGACCCTGCTGTCCCGTTCCGGCGCCGGACACGACATCCCGCTCGGATCACCGATCGCCGGCCGAACGGACCAGGCACTCGACGACCTGGTCGGCTTCTTCGTCAACACTCTCGTCCTGCGCACCGATCTGACGGGCGACCCGAGCTTCCGCGAACTGCTGACCCGGGTCCGGGAGACCGACCTCGCCGCCTGGAGCCACCAGGACCTGCCCTTCGACCGGCTGGTCGAGGCCCTCAACCCCGACCGGTCCGCCGCCCGGCACCCGCTCTTCCAGGTGATGCTGACACTCACCGACGCGGCCACACCGACGCTCGTCGCCGAAGAGCTGGACACCGAGTCGGAGTTCACCTGGCTGCGGTTCGCCAAGTTCGACCTGACGTTCTCG
>NZ_ML123046.1:720139-720953 GCF_003846175.1 Streptomyces sp. ADI95-17
TTCGCGGAGCATCGGTCGGTGGATGGTCGGCCGGGTGGGTTGGACATCACGATCGAGTATGCGACGGATCTGTATGACGCTCGTTCGGTGGAGTTGGCGGGTGAGCGGTTGGTGCGGTTGTTGGGTGCTGCTGTTGCTGCGCCGGATGTGCCGGTGGGTGAGTTGGAGTTGTTGTCGGCGGGTGAGCGTGGGTTGTTGTTGGGGGAGTGGGCCGGTGCGGTGACGGGCTCCCCGGGTGTGGGTCTTGGGCGGTTGTTCGGGGCGCAGGTGGTGCGGACGCCGGATGCGGTTGCGGTGGTGGGTGAGGGGCGTGAGCTGTCGTACCGGGAGCTTGACGGTCTGGCCAATGGTGTGGCGCGTCGGCTGATTGCGGAGGGTGTGCGGCCGGGTAGTCGTGTCGCGTTGTTCCAGGAGCGGTCGGTGGCTGCGGTGGTTGCCACGTTGGGTGTGGTGAAGGCGGGTGCGGTGTATGTGCCGTTGGATACCCGGTATCCGGCGGATCGTGTGGAGTTGATCGTGGGGGAGTCGGGTGTCACGCATCTGGTGACGGACCGGGATCCGGGTTCGCTGGTGTTGCCGGCGGGTGTTCGGGTGCTGGGCTCGTTGTCCGGGGGTGACTTCTCGGACGTCTCGGATCCTGGTGTTGTGGTGCATCCGGATCAGCCGGTGTACGCGATGTTCACGTCGGGTTCGACGGGTGTGCCGAAGGGTGTTGCGGTCACGCATCGCAATGTGGCGGATCTGGCCGCGCAGACGATGTACGCGAACGGCAGTCATTCCCGGGTGTTGTTCCACTCGGCGATGGCCTTCGATG
>NZ_ML123046.1:720978-723648 GCF_003846175.1 Streptomyces sp. ADI95-17
GATCAAGCTCCGCGGCTTCCGCATCGAACTCGGCGAGATCGAGACCGCGTTGACCGCACAGACGGAGGTGGGTCAGGCCACCGTCGTGGTCCGGGAGGACCGGCCAGGCGACAAGCGGCTCGCCGCGTACCTCGTCGCCGCCGACGGATTCCGGATCGACGTCGAGGCGGTGCGCCGCGAGATCTCCGGCGCGCTCCCCGAGTACATGGTCCCGTCCGCCTTCGTGGTCCTGGACGAGATCCCGCTCACCGTCAACGGCAAGGTCGACCGACGCGCCCTGCCCGCACCCCGGCAGAGCGCCGACACCGCCGGGCGCGCGCCCCGGGGGCCGGTCGAGGAGGTCCTGTGTGGCCTCTTCGCGGAGGTCCTGGGACTGCCCTCGGTCACCATCGACGACCACTTCTTCAACCTCGGCGGGCACTCGCTCCTCGCCACCCGGCTCATCAGCCGGATCCGGCAGGCCTTCGGCGTCCAGATCACCGTCCGGGACCTCTTCCAGGGCCCCACGGTTGCCGCACTGGCCGAGTACGTCGAAGCGGGCGGCGACGCCGTGCAGCGGCCCGCGCTCCGGGAGGCGGTCAGGCCCGATCGGGTGCCGCTCTCCTCCGCCCAGCAGCGCCTCTGGTTCCTGCACCACCTGGAGGGGCCGTCGGCCACCTACAACATCCCGCTGGCCCTGCGCCTCACGGGAGCGCTCGACCCGGACGTCCTCCAGCTCGCGCTCACCGACCTGGTGGTGCGGCACGAATCGCTGCGCACCCTCTTCGGGATGGCCGACGACGCCGCCTACCAATGGCAGCTCCCGGCCGCCGAAGTCCGGGTGGAGCTGCCGGTCCTCACGGTGACCGGGGCCGACCTGGAGGTGGAGCTCGCGGGGCACGCCGCCCGCAGTTTCGACCTGGAATCCGAACTCCCCGTCCGGGCAACCCTGTTCGCGAACGGGGACCAGGAGCACGTACTGCTGGTGGTGATGCATCACATCGCCTCCGACGGCTGGTCCACCACCCCGCTGCTGCGCGACCTGGCGGCCGCCTACGCCGCCCGAGCCGAGGGCATCGCCCCTGCGTGGGAGCCGCTGCCGGTGCAGTACGCCGACTACACCCTCTGGCAGCAGGAGCTGCTCGCGGCGGACGGGGAGCGGCAGTCCGAATTCTGGCGCCACACACTGGACGGGCTGCCCGACGAGGCCACCCTGCCGGCCGACCGTCCGCGCCCGGCGGTCGCCACCTACCGCGGCAACACCCACAGTGTCCACGTCCCCGCGGAGCTGCACGACGGGCTGACCCGGCTGGCCCGGGAGACCGGCAGCACGTTGTTCATGGTGGCCCAGGCCGCCGTAGCCACCGCACTGTCCCGTTCCGGCGCGGGGGAGGACATCCCGATCGGCGCCCCGATCGCGGGCCGCTCGGAGCAGTCCCTCGACGACCTGGTGGGCTTCTTCGTCAACACCCTGGTGCTGCGCACCGATCTGGCCGGCGGCCCGAGCTTCCGCGAGCTGCTGACCCGGGTCCGGGAGGCCGACCTGGCGGCCTGGGCCCACCAGGACCTGCCCTTCGACCGGCTGGTGGAGACCCTCAACCCCGAGCGCTCCACCGCTCGGCACCCGCTCTTCCAGGTCGTTCTCACCCTCCAGGAAGCCGTCACCCCCACCCTCGAACTCCCGGGAATCACAGCCGAGTCGGGCTTCACGACACTCGACATCTCCAAGTTCGACCTGACCTTCTCCTTCCACGAACACCGCACGGCCGACGGCCGCCCGGGTGGACTGGACATCAGGGTCGAGTACGCCACCGACCTGTACGACGCCGGCACCGTCGAGGCAGTCACCGCCCGACTGGTACGGCTGCTGGGCGACGCCGTCGACCGACCCGAAATCCCCGTGGGTGAGCTGGAGTTCATCGGCTCGGACGAGCGTAACCGGCTCCTGGAGCAGTGGAACGGTGCGGTCACCGGCTCCTCCGGCGCCGGGCTCGCCGAGCTGTTCGCCGCGCAGGCCGCGCGCACCCCGGACGCGATCGCCCTGGTCGACGGCGACCGGGAGCTGACCTACGCCGAGCTGGACGAGGACACCAACCGGCTGGCCCACCACCTCGTGGGCCTCGGCGTCCGGCCGGAGAGCGTCGTCGCCGTACTGATGGAGCGGTCGGCGGAGCTGCTCACCGGACTCCTCGCGGTGGTCAAGGCCGGAGGCGTCTACGCCCCGCTCAACACCGCGGACCCCGACACCCGACTGCTGCGGATCCTCACGGAGACCGCGGCGCCCGTCCTGCTCACCGACCGGGCACTTGCCGATCACCCCGTCGTGGCCCGGACCGGCGCCGAGACGGTCGTGCTCGACGGGACCGCCGGATTCGCCCACCTCCCCACGACACCCCCGGCCCCCCACGCCCATCCCGACCAGCGGCTGTACGTGATGTACACGTCCGGTTCGACGGGTGTGCCGAAGGGCGTCGCGGTCACCCACCGCAACGTGGCGGACCTGGCCGCCCAGACCATGTACGCCAACGGCAACCACACCCGGGTGCTCTTCCACTCACCGCACACCTTCGACGCCTCCACGCACGAGATCTGGGTGCCGTGGCTGAACGGCGGCACGGTCGTGGTCGCACCCCCCGGGTACCTCGACCCCGGGACGCTGGGCGGACTGCTGACCGAGCGCGGGATCAGCTC
>NZ_ML123046.1:724039-725465 GCF_003846175.1 Streptomyces sp. ADI95-17
GGTCAAGCTCCGCGGCTTCCGCATCGAACTCGGCGAGATCGAGACCGCGTTGACCGCCCACGAGAGCGTCGGCCAGGCGACCGTACTGGTGCGGGAGGACCGGCCAGGCGACAAGCGGCTCGTCGCCTACCTCGTCGCCGCCGACGCTGCCCGGATCGATGTGGCCGAACTGCGCGGTCATGCCTCGGACGCCCTGCCCGAGTACATGGTCCCGTCCGCCTTCGTGGTCCTGGACGAGATCCCCCTCACCACCAACGGCAAGGTCGACCGACGCGCCCTGCCCGCACCCCAGGTCTCCCACGCCACCAGCGGGCGCGCCCCGCGCACACCGCAGGAAGAGGTGCTCTGCGGTCTCTTCGCGGCCGTCCTCGGACTGCCGTCGGTCAGCATCGACGACCACTTCTTCCACCGCGGCGGCCACTCGGTGCTCGGCACCCGGCTGATCAGCCGCATCCGGCGGGCGTTCGGCGTCCAGCTCGGGGTGAAGGACCTCTTCCGCAACCCCACGGTGCTCGCGCTCTCGGAGTGCGTCACCGCGGGCAGTGGCGAACTGCCCCGGCCGGCACTGACGGCCGAGGAGCGGCCGGAGATCGTCCCGCTCTCCTCCGCCCAGCAGCGGCTGTGGTTCCTCGACCAGATGGAAGGCCCGTCCGCCACCTACAACATCCCCCTCGCACTCCGCCTCAAGGGCCGGCTCGACCACCGGGCCCTTCAGCTCGCCCTCACCGACATCACCACCCGCCACGAAGGTCTGCGGACCGTCTTCCCGACCCACGAGGGCACCCCCCACCAGCACATCCTTCCCCCGACCGCCATCGACCTCCCGCTGATCCACACCACCGAGGACGAGCTCACCGCACGACTGGCCGACCTCTCATCGGCCACCTTCGACCTCTCCGTCCAGTCGCCGATCCGCACACACCTGCTGTCGATCGGCGAGCAGGAGCACATCCTGCTGGTGGTCATCCACCACATCGCCTCCGACGGCTGGTCCAACGGACCGCTCTTCCGCGACCTGGCCACCGCCTACGAGGCCCGCACCGAGGGCACTGCCCCCGCATGGGAGCCGCTGCCGGTCCAGTACGCCGACTACTCCCTCTGGCAGCGACGCCTCCTCGGCAGCGACGAGGAACGCCAACTCGACTACTGGCGCGCAGCGTTGGCGGACATTCCAGAGGAAGCGACACTCCCGGCGGACCGTGCCAGGCCGGCCACCGCATCCAACCGTGGCACCACACACACCGTGCACTGCACGGCCGACCTGCACGAATCGCTCAGCTCACTGGCCCAGGAGACCGGCAGCACACTCTTCATGGTGGCCCAGGCCGCGGTGTCGACGCTGCTGTCCCGTTCCGGTGCCGGGCACGACATCCCGCTCGGTTCGCCCGTCGCGGGCCGTACCGACCCGGCCCTCGACGATCTCGTA
>NZ_ML123046.1:728120-731217 GCF_003846175.1 Streptomyces sp. ADI95-17
GGTCAAGCTCCGCGGTTTCCGCATCGAGCCGGGCGAGATCGAGACCGTCCTCGCCGGCCGGCCGGGCGTGGCCCAGGCCACCGTCGTGGTCCGGGAGGATCGGCCAGGCGACAAGCGTCTCGTCGCCTACCTCACCGCCGAGGAAGGCGCCCGGATCGAACCCGGGGACGTACAGAAGCAGGTGTCCGGGCTGCTGCCCGACTACATGGTCCCGTCCGCCTTCGTGGTCCTCGACGAGATCCCGCTCACCGTCAACGGCAAGGTCGACCGACGTGCCCTGCCCGCACCCCAGCTCACCAACGAAGCCACCGGGCGCGCACCGCGCACCGCCAAGGAAGAAGTCCTCTGCGGCCTCTTCGCGGAGATCCTGGGATTGCCCTCGGTCACCATCGACGACCACTTCTTCAACCTCGGCGGGCATTCGCTCCTCGCCACCCGGCTCGCCGGCCGGATCCGCACCGTACTCGGGGTCGAACTCTCCGTGGCGACCCTCTTCGAAAACCCGATCGTGGCCACGCTCGTCGAGAAGCTCGACGGCGCCGAGGCCGCACGGCCCAGACTTCGGCCGATGCGCCGGATGGGAGTGACCAAGTGATTCCCTTGTCCTTCGCCCAGCAGCGGCTGTGGTTCATCGCCCAGATGGAAGGGCCGTCGACCACCTACAACATCCCGCTCGCCGTGCGGCTGAACGGCGAACTCGACCGCCCGGCCCTCCGGTCGGCCCTCCTGGACCTGGTCGGCAGGCACGAGAGCCTGCGCACCCTCTTCCCCGACCAGGACGGCACCCCGTACCAGCACATCCTCGCCGAGGAGGACGTGGAGCTCCCGCTCCCGGTCATCACGGCCGATGCCGCGACGCTGCCGGCCGTTCTCGCCGAGGAGTCCGCCCAGGTCTTCCACCTCGCGGCCGACCTGCCGGTCCGGGCCCGCCTGATCGCCCTCGGCGAGCAGGAGCACGTCCTGCTCATCGTGATGCACCACATCGTGTCCGACGGCGGCTCGACCGCACCCCTGCTGCAGGACCTCGCCACCGCCTACGAGGCACGGGCCCGGGGTGTCGTGCCCGACTGGGAGCCACTGCCGGTCCAGTACGCCGACTACACCCTGTGGCAGCAGGAACTGCTCGGCGAGGGCGACGATCCGGACAGTGCCGGATCCCGCCAACTGGAGTTCTGGCGTGGGGTATTGGCCGACCTGCCGGAGGAGGCCACCCTGCCGGCCGACCGGCCGCGCCCGGCCTCCGCCTCCTACACCGGCGCCACCTGCGATGTACACCTGCCGGCTGACGTCCACATCGGTCTCACCCACCTCGCGCGGGAATCCGGCGCCACTCTGTTCATGGCGGTCCAGGCCGCCGTGGCGACCGCCCTCTCCCGCTCCGGCGCCGGCCTCGACATCCCGATCGGCTCCCCGGTCTCCGGCCGCATCGACGAGGCACTGGACGGCCTGGTGGGCTTCTTCGTCAACACCCTCGTCCTGCGCACCGATCTGACCGGCGACCCGAGCTTCCGCGACCTGCTCTCCCGGGTCCGCAGGACGGACCTGGCGGCCTGGGACAACCAGGACCTGCCCTTCGACCGGCTGGTCGAGGTGCTGAACCCCGAGCGCTCGGCCTCCCGTCACCCGCTCTTCCAGGTGATGCTCACCATGGGCGAGGCCGGCTCGGACGTCATCGGGTTCCCGGGGCTCGACGCCCGGACCGAGTACAGCGCCCTGCAGATCGCCAAGTTCGACCTGACGTTCGGTTTTGCCGAGCACCGCACCCGCGACGGCCGTCCGGACGGCCTGGACATCACCATCGAGTACGCCACCGACCTCTACGACGCCCGGACGATCGACGCCCTCATGGCACGGCTGAACCGCCTGCTGGGGGCCGTCGTCACCTCGCCCGACACCCCGCTGTCCGTCCTCGACCTGCTCGGCGACCACGAGCGGCGACTGCTCCTGGAGGAGCGCAGCGGCACCACCACCGGCACGTCCGGGACGAGCCTGGCGGAGCTGTTCGCCGCCCAGGCTGCCCGGACCCCGGACGCGATCGCCCTGGTGGACGAGGACCGAGATCTGACGTTCGCCGAACTCGACGAGGTCACCAACCGGCTGGCCCACCACCTCATCGACGCCGGAGTCGAGCGGCACGACGTGGTCGCCGTCCTCATGGAGCGCTCGACCGACCTGCTCACCGCGCTGCTCGCCGTGGTCAAGGCCGGTGCCGTGTACGCCCCGCTGAACACCACCGACCCGGACAGCCGCCTCGTCCAGATCCTGGCCGACACACAGGCACCGGTCCTCCTCACCGACCAGGCGCTCTCGGACCACCAGGTCGTCCAGGACGCCGACGCGCGGATCATCGTCCTCGGCGACACCACCGACCTCGACCGGCTGCCCGCCACCGCTCCCACCCACGCCATCCACCCCGACCAGCCGGTGTACGCGATGTTCACCTCGGGATCGACGGGTGTGCCGAAGGGCGTCGCGGTCACCCACCGCAACGTGGCGGACCTGGCCGCCCAGACCATGTACGCCAACGGCAACCACCGACGCGTGCTGTTCCACTCGCCGGCCGCCTTCGACGCCTCCACGTACGAGATCTGGGTGCCGTGGCTGAACGGCGGCACGGTCGTGGTCGCACCTCGTGGCCACCTCGCCCCCACCGACTACCAACGGCTGCTCACCGAGCACCGGGTCACCGCGCTCTGGATGACCGCGGGTCTCTTCCGGGTGATGGCGGAGGAGGCGCCCGGGGCGTTCGCCGGGGTGCGTGAGGTGTGGGCGGGTGGTGACGTGGTGCCGCCGGAGGCGGTGCGCCGGGTCATGGACAACTGCCCGGACGTCACCGTCGTCAACGGCTACGGTCCGACGGAGACCACGACCTTCGCCTCCACCCACCGCATTCACCGGCCACTGGACTACGCGGGTGCGATCCCGATCGGTGAGCCGCTCGACAACCACCGCCTGTACGTGCTCGACGCCGCCCTGCGGCTGGTCCCGCCGGGCGCTCCCGGCGAGCTGTACATCGCCGGAGCCGGCCTGGCACAGGGCTACCTCCACCGCGCCTCGCTGACGGCGGAGCGCTTCGTCGCGGACCCGTACGGCCCGG
>NZ_ML123046.1:732821-743693 GCF_003846175.1 Streptomyces sp. ADI95-17
CGACACCAGCAACGACGCACCCCGACTCGTCGGGCTGGACAGCGAGTTCGCCATCCCGCCGGTCTCCGTCGCCAAGTTCGACCTGACCTTCGCGTTCGCCGAGAACCGCGCCGCCGACGGACGGCCGGACGGCCTCGACATCATGATCGAGTACACCACCGACCTGTACGACGCACGCACCATCGAGGCCACGGCGGACCGCCTGGTCCGGCTCCTCACCGGCGCCGTCGCCACCCCCGACCTGCCCCTCGCGGAGCTGGAGATGGTCTCCGGGCAGGAGCGGGACCGGCTGCGGGAGTGGAGCGGGGCACAGTCCCCGGCGCCCGGCCTCGGACTCGACGCGCTGTTCACGGCGCAGGCCGCCCGCACCCCGCACGAGGTGGCGCTGGTCCACGAGGAACAGCGGGTGACCTACCAGGAGCTGGACATCTGGTCCAACCGGCTGACCCGCCACCTGACCGCGCGCGGGGTCACCCCGGGCAGCATCGTCGCCATCCACCTGGAACGGTCCCCGCAGCTCATCGCCACACTGCTGGCCGCCCTGAAATCCGGCGCCGGATACACCCTGCTCGACCCGCAGTTCCCGGCCGGCCGGCTGAACACAGTGCTCGGCCAGACCGGCCCCGCGGCACTGGTCACCCAGGCCCACCTGACGGCCCTGTCGACCCCGGCCACCCTGATCGACCTCACCGCGGAGATACCCGCGATCAGCACCCTGCCGGGGACCCCCGTGGAGACGGGCGGACACCCGGAGTCCATCGCCTGCGTGATGTTCACCTCCGGATCGACCGGAGTCCCCAAGGGCGTCGCGGCCTCGCACCGGGCGCTGGCCGCCACGTTCATCGGCCCCGATTACCTGGACTTCGGCCCCGGACAGACCTATCTGCAGAGCTCGCCGGTGTCCTGGGACGCCTTCGCCCTGGAGGTCTTCGGACCGCTCCTGCACGGCGGCGTCTGCGTCCTGCAGCCCGGCCAGCACACCGACCCGCACCAGATCGCGGAGCTGGTGGAACGGCACTCCATCACCACCCTGCAGATGTCGGCGAGCCTGTTCAACCACATGCTCGACGAGCACCCGGCCGTCTTCTCCAGGATCAAGGAGGCCATGACCGCCGGTGAAGCGGCCTCACCCGCCCACACCGCCAAGGCACTGGCCGACCACCCCCACCTCCACCTCGTCAACGGCTACGGACCGGCCGAGAGCATGGGCTTCACCACCACCCACACCCTCACCGGACCGGCCCCCGCCATCCCGATCGGACGGCCGATCGCGGGCAAGCACGCCTACGTCCTGGACGAGAACCTCCGGATGCTGCCCCCGGGCGTCCCCGGCGAGCTCTACGTCGCCGGACACGGCCTCGCCCACGGCTACATCGGACAGCCCGCACTCAGCGCCGAAAGATTCGTCGCCGACCCCCACGGCGCCCCCGGCTCGCGGATGTACCGGACCGGCGACCTGGCCCGCTGGAGCCAGGACGGGGCGCTGGAGTATTTCGGCCGGGCCGACCAGCAGATCAAGCTGCGGGGCTTCCGCATCGAGCCGGGTGAGATCGAATCGGCGCTGCTGCGGCACCCCACCCTCGCCCAGGTGGCGGTGCTGATCCGCGAGGACCGGCCCGGTGACAAACGGCTGGTGGCATACGTGGTGCCCACCGAAGGCAGCCGGCCGGACCTTCCCGAGCTGCGCCGGCACGCGGTGGCGGCCCTGCCCGAATACATGGTGCCCGCCACGATCGTGCCGCTGGACGCGCTGCCCCTGACGGTCAACGGCAAGCTCGACCGCCGGGCACTGCCCGAACCGCCGCAGGCCGACACCGCCGGCGGGCGGGAGCCCCGCACCCCGGCGGAAGAAGTGCTGTGCGGCCTCTTCGCGGAGGTCCTGGGACTGACGTCGGTCACCATCGACGACCACTTCTTCCAACTGGGCGGCCACTCGCTGCTCGCCACCCGGCTGATCGGCCGGATCCGCTCCATCTGGGACACCCGCGTCACCATCCGGGACCTGTTCCAGTACCCGACACCCGTACTGCTCGCCGAACACATCGCCACGAACACGGGCGGCGACCCGATGGAGACGCTGCTGCCGATCCGGGCCGCGACCGCCACCGACACCGAGGCCCCGCTGTTCTGCGTCCACGCGGTCTCCGGGATGAGCTGGTCGTACGCCGGTCTGCTCCGGCACATCGGCGGGCGACGCCCACTGATCGGGCTCCAGGCGAAGGAGCTGACCAGCCCCTCGGACCGGCCGGCCGGCATCGAGGAGATGGCGGACGGCTACGTGGCCGAGATCCGCTCCGTCCAGCCCCACGGCCCGTACCACCTGCTCGGCTGGTCGTTCGGCGGACTCGTGGCCCACGCGATCGCCGCCCGGCTGGAGGAACAGGGCGAGCAGGTGGCCCTCCTCGCGCTGCTCGACTCCTACCCGCTGCCCGACGGATTCCGGCCACCGGCCATCACCGGCCGGGAGGTGCTGACCGCCCTGCTCGGCGGCCGCGGCGCCGGACTCGACGTCCGCTGCGCAGACACCGCCCCCGACGCCGAGGAGCTGGCCGCCGTGCTGCGCGCCGAGGACGCCATCCTGGGCGCCCTGGAGCCGGCCCAGGCCGCGGCGGTCGTCGCCGCCACGGCCGGCAACCTGGAGATGCGCTACCGGTACGTTCCCCGGCGGCGGTTCGGCGGCGACGCGGTGTTCTTCGACGCCGCCCGCACCCCGGCCGCGGCCGGCGGCGCCGAAGCCTGGGCCCCCCACGTCACGGGCCGGGTCGAGGAACACGAGATCGACTGCGAGCACTGGGACATGACCACGGCCGAACCGCTCCGCGAGATCGGAAAGGTGCTGGCGGAAGAGTTGCGCGGGGTGCGCCACTGATCCATCGGCCCACAGGTGCCCGGGACCGCCCACGACGGCGGTCCCGGGCACCTTCGCGTGCGCCGCCGCCACGGGCCCCCAATTGCCCGCGGGCTGCCTCTCATGCCGCCGGGCGAAGGGTTCCGGCCTGCATAGCGTGAAGCCATCCGCAGGCCACGGCTCCCGGCAACAGAAAGTCAAGGAAATGGTTGATCATTCCGGCTGGCGTGTCGGGGTAGCTTCAGCCCCCGTCCACCACGGCGAGATCCTGCAAGGCGTGTTCACCGGTGACGGCGGGCTCACCCGAGGTCTCGTCACACTTCCCTGCACCATTCACGCGACCCGCGCGACCTTCATCCCCGCCCCCGGCGCCGAGGTCACCGTCACGCCGGACTGGAAGGGCAAGGCCAGGCGCGCGGCCGAACTCGCGGTACGCGCCGTGACACCGCCGGGCGACGAGCTGCCGGGCGGGCACCTCGACCTCACCGGCGACGTACCGCTGTGCCGGGGCTTCGGCTCCTCCACCAGCGATGTGCTCGCGGCCATCTGGGCGGTGAAGGACGCGTTCGTCAGCCCGCTGCCGCCGCAGGACGTCGCCCGGATCGCGGTACGCGCGGAAACCGCCTCCGACTCCCTCATGTTCGAGGAATCCACCGTCCTCTTCGCCCAGCGCGAAGGCACGGTCATCGAGGACTTCGGCTACCCGATGCCGGCCCTGCGGGTCCTCGGCTTCGGCTCACGCCCCGAGGGCGGCGGACGGGGCGTGGACACACTCACCCTCGCACCGGCCCGCTACGGGCAGGACGAGATCGACCTCTTCACCCGGCTGCAGGCCATGCTCCGGGAGGCCATCCAGATGAAGGACGTGGCCCTGCTGGGCTCGGTGGCCACGGCCAGCACGGAGATCAACCAGCGTCATCTGCCGATCCCGGACCTCGACCGCATCCGGGACATCGCGCGGACCACCGGAGCCGTCGGCGTACAGGCGGCACACAGCGGGGACATCGCCGGACTCCTCTTCGACCGGGACGACCCCGAGGTCGAGGCACGGACCGGCCTGGCCCAGGACCTCCTGCAAGAGCTCGGAATTCACGAGCAGTGGAACTACACAACGGGTGACTGACATGACGACGACGACTCTCCCCAAGGCTCACTCCTCGATCGTGGAGGCGACGGAGCTGCCACGCATCATCAAGGTGACCGACAACCTCTACGCGGCGGCCTTCAGCCTGATGAAGCTGCTGCCCGCCCGCTACATACTCGACCGGGCCGAGGCCGCCGGCCTGATCTCCCCGGGCACCCGGATCATCGAGACCTCCTCCGGCACCTTCGCCCTGGGCCTGGCCATGGTCTGCCGGCTGCGCGGCTACCCGCTGACCATCGTCGGCGACTCGGCGATCGACCGGGACCTGCGCACCCGGCTCGAAATGCTCGGCACGACGGTGGAGATCGTCGAGCACACCGGCCAGCCCGGCGGCATCCAGGGCGCGCGCCTCGCCCGCGTGGCCGAGCTGCGCCGGCAGCACCCGGACGCCTTCGTCCCCGGCCAGTACGACAACCCCGACAACCCGGGCGCGTACGGCGTCGTCGCCGACCTGATCGGCAGCACCGTCGGCGCCGTCGACTGCCTGGTGGGCCCGGTCGGTTCGGGCGGCTCCACCGGCGGACTCGCCGCCGCGCTGCGGCAGACCGGCCCCGCACTGCACCTGGTCGGCGTGGACACCCAGGGCAGCATCATCTTCGGCAGCCCGGACGGACCGCGCATGCTGCGCGGGCTCGGCAGCAGCATCCACCCGGGCAACGTCAAGCACGCGGCGTACGACGAGGTCCACTGGGTGACGGCCCCCGAGGCGTTCCACGCCACCCACGAGCTCTACCGCGCCCACGGCCTGTTCATGGGCCCGACCAGCGGCGCCTCCTTCCAAGTGGCCTCCTGGTGGGCCGAGCGGAACCCGGAGAGCACCGTCGTGATGGTGCTCCCCGACGAGGGCTACCGCTACCAGTCCACCGTCTACAACGACAACTGGCTGAGCGAGCAGGGAATCGTCCCCGCCCCCGCCGCCGACGGCCCGCTCACCGTCGAACACCCGCTGGACGCCCCCGCCGCCTGGTCCCGGCTGCTGTGGGCCCGCCGCGGCTTCGACGACGTGGTGATGCCGGTGGTCGGCTCATGAGCGAGCGCCTGCTGCTCCTGGTGGAGAGCAACACCACCGGTACGGGACGGCTGTTCGCCGCGCGCGCGGCCGAACTCGGTGTGGTGCCGGTGCTGCTGTGCGCGGACCCGGACCGCTACCCGTACGCCGCCCAGGACGGGCTGCGGACGGTCGTCGTGGACACCTCCGACGAGGCCGCGCTGTGGGCGGCCGTCCGTACGCTGGAGGACGAGGCCGCCATCGCGGGCGTCCTGACCAGCTCCGAGTACTACGTGCCGACCGCCGCCGCACTGGCCTACCGGCTCGGCCTGCCCGGCCCGTCGGCCGAGGCCGTACGCGCCTGCCGCGACAAGGCCGAACAGCGCCGGATGCTCGCCGACGCGGGCGTCGGATCGCCGGACTTCGCCGTCGTCTCCGAAGTCACCGACGCACTCGCCGCGGCCCGCTCCATCGGCCTGCCCGTGGTGGTCAAACCGGTGCAGGGCTCGGGAAGTCTGGGCGTACGGCTCTGCACGGACCTCGACGAGGTCGCCGAGCACGCCGGGACGCTGCTGGCCGCCACCGTCAACGAACGGGGCATCGCCGCACCGAGCCGGATCCTGATCGAGGAGTACCTGACCGGACCGGAGTACTCCGTCGAGGTGTTCGGCACCGACGCCGTCGTCACCGTCGCCAAGCACGTCGGCGCGCTGCCGGTCTTCGTCGAGATCGGCCACGACGTGCCGGCCGCACTCCCCGGCGAACAGGAGATCGCCCTGCGCGAGTCGGCGGTACGCGCCGTGCGGGCGCTCGGTCTCGGCTGGGGAGCCGCCCATGTGGAACTGCGGCTGACCGGGCCCAGGAACGCCCAGGTCATCGAGGTCAACCCCCGCCTGGCCGGCGGCATGATCCCCGAACTGGTCCGCAGGGCCTGCGGGATCGACCTGGTCCGCGCCCAGGTGCTGGCCGCGCTCGGCACCGTCCCCGAACTGGAACGCGGCGGCTACGCCCGCGCCTCGATCCGGTTCCTCACCGCGGAACAGGACGGCATCATCGCGCGCTCCACCGCACTCACGGAAGCCACGGCCAGGGCCCGCACGGTCCCGGGCACCGTCGAAGCGGTGCTCTACCGCGCCCCGGGCGAACCCGTCGGTCCCGCCGAGGACTTCCGGGGCCGCGTCGGTCACGCCATCGCCGTCGCCGACCGTTCGGTACGGGCGGCCGAGGCCGCCGACCGGGCCGTGGCGCTGCTCGGCGAGGCCGTCACCTACGCGGATCTGCACACAGAGGAGGCATTCGCATGACCGCAGCGACCGCGAACGGCGTCGACACCGGCCGGCTCAAGGCCGCGCTCGACGCCGAGGCGCACCGCATCGTCTACGACCAGTACCTGCCGGACACCGCGGACGGGCTCGGCGAGGAGCTGCGCTGCATCAGCGAGGTCGACCGCGCCCACCTGATCATGCTCACCGAGCGCGGCATCGTGGACGCCGGCCGGGCCGCCGCCCTGCTGCGCGCCGTCGAGGAACTGCGCGGACAGGACTTCGCACCGGTCAGGGCCACCCCGATGCCGCGCGGCGTCTACCTCGCCTACGAGGGACACCTCATCGGGAAGCTGGGCGACGAGACCGGCGGCATCCTGCACACCGGCCGGTCCCGCAACGACCTCAACGCCACCACCACCCGGCTCAAGACGCGCGGCCCCTACCAGGCCCTGCTCGACGCGGTCGACCGGCTCGCGGGGGTGCTCCTGGCGAAGGCCGAGGAGTACCGCGACGTGGTCATGCCCGCCTACACCCACGGCCAGCCGGCCGTGCCGATCAGCTACGGCCACTACCTCGCCGGTGTCGCCGGCGCGGTGCTGCGCGCGTACCGGGCGCTGCTGGACGCCGGACGCCAGCTCGACGTCAACCCGCTGGGCGCCGGCGCGATCGGCGGAACCTCCGTACCCATCGACCCCCGCCGCACCGCCGAACTGCTCGGCTTCAGCTCCGCCGCCCCCAACTCGGTCGACGCGGTGGCCTCCCGGGACTTCGTACTGGACCTGCTGTCCGCGTCCGCCGTCCTCGGCGTCTCGCTGGCCCGGGCCGGGCGGGACCTGAGCACCTGGACCTCGGAGGAGTTCGGGCTGCTGCGGGTGGGCGACACCCTCGTCGGCTCCAGCTCGATGATGCCGCAGAAACGCAACCCGTTCCTGCTCGAACACATCCAGGGCAGGTCCACCGCGAGCCTCGGCGCCTTCGTCGGCGCGGCGTCCGCGATGACCACCGGCGGCTACACCAACGCCATCGCGGTCGGCACCGAGGCCGTACGGCACCTCTGGCCCGGACTGAGCAGCACCACCGACGCGGTGACGCTGCTGAGCCTGGTGGTGGCGGGCACCGAACCGGAACGCGAACGCATGACGGACCGGGCCGTGGACGGCTTCACCTCGGCCACGTACCTGGCGGAACGGCTCGTCCTGGACGGGACACCGTTCCGGGCCGCGCACCACCTGGTCGGCGAGACCGTGCTCGGCGCCCTGGAATCCGGCCGCTCGCTGGTGGACGCCGCCCGCTTCGCCGCCGTCGACGACGGCGGGCTGGCCCCCGACCGGGTCGTCGAGGCATGCGCCCACGGCGGCGGACCCGGCGCCACGGCCGACGGGATCCGCGCCCTGAACGCCCGACGGGACGCGCTGAAGGCCGAGTCGGCCGAGCGGCGCACCCGCTGGTCCGACGGAGCCGAACTGCTGGCACGCGCCGTGGCCGAGGCGGTGACGTCATGTCGGCCCGCCTGACCGAACGCGCCCCGGACGAGGCGGACGAGCGGCCGCCGCGCAGCGGACTGCTGCGCCACCACGACTTCCGGCTGCTGTGGCTCGGCGAGACGACCAATCGCGTCGGCATCAACATCACCGGGGTCGCCATGCCCCTGGTGGCCGTGGTGACGCTCGACGCGAGCACGCTCTGGGTGAGCGCGCTGGCGGCCGCCCCCTGGCTGCCCTGGCTGCTCATCGGCCTGCCCGCCGGCGCCTGGGTGGACCGGATGCGACGCCGGCCGATCATGCTGATCTGCAACGTGGTCCCGCTGGTGCTGCTCGCGAGCGTTCCGCTGGCCGGCTGGCTCGGCGTCCTGACGATGACCCAACTGCTGGCCGTGGCACTGATCAACGGCTTCGCCGCGGTGTTCTTCGGGATCTCGTACAAGGTCTACCTGCCCTCCATCGTCGGACCCGAGGACCTCCAGGAGGCCAACGCCAAGCTTCAGGGCAGCGAGTCGGTGGCCCAGGTCGCGGGGCTCGGCGGCGGTGGTCTGCTCGCCCAGGCCTTCGGCGCCGCCTCCGGCCTCCTCGTCAACTCGGTGACGTTCCTCGTCTCCGCGCTGTGCCTGCTCGGCATCCGCAGCAAGGAACCCCTCCCGGAGAAACCCGAACGGCACCGGGCGCTGCGCCAGGACATCAAGGAGGGCCTGAACTACACCTTCAAGGACCCCTACCTGCGCGTCCTCACCCTGTACGGCACCGCCACCAACCTGCTGCTGACGGCCGAGGCGGCGATCCTGCCGGTGTTCATCATCCGTGAGCTGGGGGTGCCCGAGGGCGCCACCGGCTGGCTCCTCGCGTCGAGCAGCATCGGCGGAATCCTGGGGGCCACCACCGCGAAACGCCTGATCGCACGGTTCGGATCGGCCCGCGGACTGCTCGTCGCCACCATCGCCAGCGCCCCGTTCGCCCTGCTCATCCCGCTGACGCGGACGGACTGGACGCTGTCCGCACTGGTGGTCGGCAGCGCGGTCCTCTCGCTCGGCGTCGTACTCGCCAACGTGATCCAGGGAGCGTTCCGTCAGCGCTACTGTCCACCCCAGCTGCTCGGCCGCATCTCGGCCAGCGTCTCGGTGGCGAACTTCGGCGCCATTCCCTTCGGTTCACTGCTCGGCGGGATCCTCGGCACCGCCCTCGGTCTGCGGCCCACCCTGTGGCTGCTCACCGCGGGACTCGCCCTGACTCCGCTGCTCCTCCTGATCGGGCCGCTGCGCCGAAGGCGCGACCTGCCGGTCGCGCCGGCCACGCCGTGAGACCCGACTCGCCTGTCACTCTCGTACGAACAGGAGGGACCCCGTGGAACAAACCCTGCCGTGGGTCGTCCGCGAGCTGCCACCCCCAGGCTCGCTCGACCTCTGGCTCCTGCGGGTCTCGGATGTCCCCCTCGGCATCCTGGACGAACAGGTACTCGACGCGACCGAGCGTCAGCGTGCCGCCACCCTCATGCACGCCGCCGACCGGACCCGGTTCACGGCCGCGCATGTCGCCCTTCGCCGACTGCTCGGCTCGTACCTGAGCCTGCGCCCCGAAGAGGTCCACCTCGGCCGGGACACCTGCCCCTGCTGCGGCGGACCGCACGGCCGGCCCACCGTGCTCGACGCCGACGACCGGCTGTTCTTCTCGCTGTCCCACCGCGGTGATCTCGCCGTCGTCGGAACCGCGGCGGCCCCCATCGGGGTCGATGTGGAACTGGTGCCGGACGAGGACGGCACCGCCGACCTCGCCGCGATGCTGCACGTGGACGAGCAGGCCGAACTGGCGGCGCTGAGCCCGCCGGCCCGGCCCCGGGCCCTGGCCCGGCTGTGGACCCGGAAGGAGGCCTACCTCAAGGGCCTCGGCACCGGTCTGGGCCGCGACCCCTCGCTCGACTACGTCGGCTCGGGACGCCCCGAGGGCCCGTACCCGCCGTCCGGCTGGACCCTGCTCGACGTTCCGGTGGACCGGGGCTACGCGGCGGCGGTGGCGGTACGGGGCGAGCTGACCGTGGAAGGCCCGCTCGTGCGCAGGCTCGCCGGACTCGACCTCGTACGGCACACCTGCGACGCCCTCCAGAAGGAGAGAACCCCGCCCTGACCGGCCGTCGGGTCCGCCGGGTGCACCGATGCGGTGATCACCCGGCGGCGGGCACGCACCACCCGGCCGCTCCCGCCGCGGCTGCCGATCACCGCAACGTCCTCGCCAACATCCCTACGGACTTTTGGAACTGACGATGTCAAACGCTGTGCAGCAGGCCCCCGCGGCCCTCCTCCCGCAAGTGCTGCCCCGCACCACCGGGCAGCCCGACTCCGGCGCCGAGCACGTGACGGGCGCCCAGTCCCTCATCCGCTCGCTGGAGGAGGCCGGCGCGGACACCGTGTTCGGGATCCCCGGCGGCTGCATCCTTCCGGCGTACGACCCGTTGATGGACTCGGACCGGGTCCGTCATGTGCTGGTCCGCCACGAGCAGGGCGCCGGGCACGCGGCCACCGGTTACGCGCAGGCCACCGGCAAGGTCGGGGTGTGCATGGCGACCTCGGGGCCGGGCGCCACCAATCTGGTGACCCCGATCGCGGACGCGTACATGGACTCCGTACCGCTGGTCGCGATCACCGGCCAGGTCCCCTCCGCCTCGATCGGCACGGACGCCTTCCAGGAGGCGGACATCGTCGGCATCACCATGCCGATCACCAAGCACAACTTCCTGGTGACGAACGCCGACGACATCCCGCGCACGGTCGCCGAGGCGTTCCGCATCGCCTCGACCGGCCGCCCCGGACCGGTGCTCATCGACATCACCAAGGACGCCCTCCAGGCGGCCACCACCTTCCGCTGGCCCACGACGACGGACCTGCCCGGCTACCGCCCGGTCACCAAGCCGCACGCCAAACAGATCCGCGAGGCCGCCCGGCTCATCAGCGCCGCCGCCCGCCCGGTGCTCTACGTCGGAGGCGGGGTGCTCAAGGCACGGGCCACCGCGGAGCTGCGCATCCTGGCCGAACTGACCGGGGCCCCCGTGGTCACCACCCTGATGGCACTCGGCGCCTTCCCGGGCAGCCACCCGCAGCACGTGGGGATGCCCGGGATGCACGGGGACGTCGCGGCGGTCGCGG
>NZ_ML123046.1:743946-744963 GCF_003846175.1 Streptomyces sp. ADI95-17
CCTCTTCTACGGAGCGCGGTTCTCCAACACCGTGCTGCACGACGGCGCCACCAACGCCACCACCGGATCGACCCGCGGGGTGGGTTCCGCCGCCAACCACGGCACCCGGGTCCCGGACTTCGTCCAGCTCTCCGAGGCGATGGGCTGTGTGGGCCTGCGCTGCGAGAACCCCTACGAGCTCGACGCGATCATCGACAAGGCCAACGCGATCAACGACCGCCCCGTCGTGGTGGACTTCATCGTCCACGAGGACGCGATGGTGTGGCCGATGGTCCCGGCCGGCACCTCCAACGACGACATCATGGCCGCACGCGACGTACGCCCCGACTTCGGCGACTCCGCGGACGACTGAGAGGACCCTCTGACATGTCCCAGCACACGCTCTCCGTCCTGGTCGAGGACACGCCCGGCATCCTGGCCCGTGTCGCCGCCCTGTTCTCGCGCCGCGGCTTCAACATCGACTCGCTCGCGGTCGGCACCACCGAACACCCGGAACTCTCCCGCATCACCATCGTCGTCAGGGTCGACCACGAACTGGCCCTGGAACAGGTGACCAAGCAGCTCAACAAGCTGGTGAACGTCCTGAAGATCGTCGAGTTGGAGGCGGACTCCGCCGTCCAGCGCGAGCTGGTCCTGGTCAAGGTGAGCGCCGGCAACGGCACCCGGGCCCAGATCATCCAGATCGCCGAGCTGTTCCGGGCCAGAACCGTCGACGTCTCGCCCGACGCCGTCACCCTCGAAGCGACCGGCTCCGGCGACAAGCTCGACGCGATGCTCCGGATGCTCGCCACCTTCGGCATCAAGGAACTCGTCCAGTCCGGCGCGATCGCGATCGGCCGCGGCTCCCGCGCCCTGGCAGACCGCTCCGCCCGCGAGGCCCGGCCGATCCGCCTGACCCCGGCCACCGCCACCGCGACGACGGCCGACGCACAGAGCGCCTAGCCGCGCCTCTCACCCTCCGCTCAATCCCGTCCGCACACCCTCACGTTCCAGTGATCAAGGAGAACCCCCATGCCC
>NZ_ML123046.1:745635-775262 GCF_003846175.1 Streptomyces sp. ADI95-17
CCACCGGCCGCGAGCTGCGCAAGCTCATGAGCTGGGTTGACGACGAGGACGCGTAACACCGACGCCCGGACGTCCGGCCCCCGGCGCGCGAAGGCGCCCGCGGGGACCGGGCGCCGCGCCGTGTGCCGGATCGTTGCTGGACGGCCTTTCCCCAGCCGCGATCCGCCGGGCAGAAATGCCTGGTGAGGATGGCGGAGAGCCCATCTGTGACCCAGAATGCTTGGATGGTCACGCTTGAGACTCCCCGTTTGATCCTGCGTCGCTGGCGCGAGGAAGACGTTGCGCCCATGGCTGCCGTCAATGCCGATCCCGAGGTCATGCGGTGGATCCGTGACGGCAGCGTCCGTGACGAACGGCAGACCCGCGACGGGATCCAGGCTTGGGAGAGCGAGTGGGAGTCACAGGGCTTCGGCCTGTTCGCCGTGGAGGTCCGGTCCACTGGCGAGCTGGCCGGGTTCACCGGCCTTTCGGTGCCCGAGTTCTTGCCGGAGGTACTGCCGGCGGTTGAGGTCGGCTGGCGGCTGGGACGTTCCCACTGGGGGCAGGGCTTGGCCACCGAGGCCGCTGCGGCCGCTGTGCGGTTCGGGTTCGAAGAGCGCGGGCTGGAGCGGATCGTCAGCATCGCTCAAGTGGGCAACGACGCCTCCGAACGGATCATGACCAAACTGGGGATGCACCCGGTCCGTGAGACCGTCAATCCCACCTGCGGTCGGCGAGTGCGGGTGTTCGAGTTGTCGTCGGGCCAGTACGTCACCACCACTCGTTGATGGCGGCAACGAGGACGGAGTCCTTGTAGCGGACCGCGAGTCCGTAGTACCTGGTGGCCACGGCTCGATGTCCCTCCACCCAGGCACGGCAGCGGAATACGAACATCGATCACGACCTCGGACGCGCCCTGGAACCCAGGCACCCGGCCGGGGCCCGCCCTCCTCACGCCCTGGTGGCCGCACCGCCCGCCCCGGGGCGCAGCACCGGCAGTCCGGCCCGCAGCCGTTCCAGGAACTCCGGCACGTCGATGCTCTCGCCTTCCGGGTCGACGACCTCGGCGACGAACGCCTCCACGATGTTCTCGCTGCCGAAGTCCGCGTCGTCATCGTTGCCGTAGTTGTCCACCAGGCGAGCACCGGGGGCGGAAACGCGGAGATCGTGGTCGTAGTTGATGACCCATGGGGTCTCTACGGTGCGGGTCTCCAGGATGCCGTTGTTGTAGTCGCCGTAGACCAGGTGCGTGAAGGAACCGTCCTGGATGTAGATCTCGCAGTCGCCGCCCTCCAGGGTCTCGGCCCGGGTGGTACCGCCGACGTACAGCCCCGGCAGAGACTCGTAGAGCGCGATCGGGCCGGACACCGTCAGATCGCCGGTGACCACCACCAGGTCCACGCCGTCCAGACTCCCGATCCCGGCGACGGCGTCGAGGAAGCCCCCCTCCAGCACCAGATCGCCGTCGAAGAGCAGGACGTTGTCGTAGTCGCTCTCGAAGGAGGCGGAGAGAGCCCGCGCAAGGCGAGTGTCGGCCTCTGCGAAGGAGAGGCGTTCGGGTGCGGAGTTGTTTGTCATCCGGGCGACGATAGGACACGGGTATGACAGTCCTTCAACGTCCTTCTGGTCACCGGGCGAACGGCCCCGTCCCCGGACCGGGACCGTTCACCCCTCGGCGTGCTGGTCGAGCAGCGCCGCGAATCCCTGGGCGAGCTCACAGGCACGCCCCGCGTCGTGGTCGTAGCTCAAGTCCCACAGCTTGATCATGACCTGGTACGCACCCTAGAAGCCGTGGGCATAGTTGGTCAGGACGCAGCCGTCCACGAGCGCCGGTTCCTTCTTGAAACCGCTGGGGATCTTTCCCCGATCCTTGCAGAGCAGGTACAGCAGTCCTGAGTCCTGCAGGGCCGTAAGGAGCGTTGGGCTCCCGGCGTAGACGGCAAAGTTCTTTCCCACGAAGTAGGCTCTGCGTTGCTTTTTGGCCTGGGCCTGGAACGTCTTCATGTCGTCTACGACCAGGAGGTTGATTCCCGCCCGGTTTTCGTCGTAGCAGACGCCGCGTTCCTTGATGCCCCACTCCTTGCCCACCCACTCCTCGTCCGGGTCGTCGGGCCGCAGGGACATGGAGGTGCACGTCGCGTGTTCGGAAACGAACGACTCGATCTCTGCCATCGTGCCGGCACTTGGCAGGCCCGCCCCCGCCTCACCTTCTTCGGTGCTTGAACCGGACCCTCGACTGTCGCCGGACGATCCGCTGCATCCCGTTGTCGCCAGTACCAGAGCGACTGCGGCACCGCCCGCAACTTTCCACAACCGAAAACCCACGTGTCGCCGCCTTCCCCGTGCCGCCCGGCAGAGCCGGACAGCCCCCGCACAGTGTCTCGACTTCGTCGGCGTCGGGGTTCAGTCCCGAACACCTGGACGATCAAGCTACCAGCGGCTGCCCAGCCTGAAAGCGGCATCCGAGAACAGGTAATCGGCGGTGAAGGGCCTCCGATCCGTGCGGAGTTCACATCGGGCGTGCGTCGAGCAGCAGTCGTTCGGCTCGTGAGAGGTCTTTGACCCGCCAGGCTTTTGGCTTGTTGATCGGACGGCTCGACGGTGTTCCTGAGACTCGGCCCGTGGTGATCTCCGACGTGTCCGGAGCGTGGTCAGAGCCGTGGCCGGGCTGACGGCCCCGCAGCACCGAGTGACATGGAGAATCACCGGCATTGAGGAGCCTGCCCGGTGCCCCCGCTGGATCCCGCATCCACCGCGGTGGGTGCGGGCGGGCGGAGACGCGGAATGCGATATCAGTCCACTTTTATCGGATTGGACTTGGTCTGGCTGTGATTGGCGTCGATATCGTCGCGGTATGCGAATCCACGTCGTAGACGCCTTCACCGACCGGCCCTTTGCCGGAAACCCCGCGGGCGTGTGCCTGCTTGATGCCGGAGACTGGCCTGAAGCTGCCTGGATGCAGCAGGTTGCCGCCGAGCTGAATCACTCGGAGACCGCCTTCGTACGGCCGCTCCTCGCTGATGAGGGCGCCGACTGGGAGATTCGCTGGTTCGCCCCGTTCGTCGAGACCAATCTGTGCGGCCATGCCACATTGGCCACTGCGCATACGCTGCGGCGGGAGCGGGAGGTCGTCGGCGCGCTGCGGTTCCGCAGCCGGTTCAGCGGCATCCTCACCGCGCATGCGCACGAGAACGGCAGCATCACCCTGGACTTCCCGGCCGCGCCCGGCGTTGAGGTCCCGGTGCCGGCGGGCTTGCCGGAGGCCCTGGGGGTGAAGCCGGAAGCCACCTTCCGTACCGGTGCGCTCGGCGACCTGTTGACCGTCCTGCCCGACGAGGCCACCGTCCGGGCCGTGACACCCGACCTCGACGCGATAGCCGACCTGACCCGTCGTGAAGGCCTGCGCGGCGTCATCATCACGGCCCCGGCGACCGGACCCGGCCTGGAGTACGACTTCGTCTCCCGCTTCTTCTCACCCGCCGAGGGCATCTTCGAGGATCCGGTCACAGGCAGCGCCCACACCGCCCTGGCCCCCTACTGGTCGGCCCGGATGGGCCGCAACGGGCTCACCGGCCTGCAGGTGTCCGCGCGCACCGGGCTCGTCAGGACCTCCGTGCACGGTGACCGCGTCCATCTCACCGGGCACGCGGTCACCGTCCTCGACGGAACCCTGCACGCCTGACTGACCGATTCCGGGGGATCGGCCACGTACATGGGGTGGTTCACACCGCAGGATGTTGCCCGGACCGTCCGGTCGTCGCCGGCCTGCCGCCACGGGGCCACCTGCAACAGGTCAGCATCATGCCGTGCTCGGTGCCGGCATCGGCGTCGGCCGACGCGCCTCGGCGCTCAGGCGGGCATTCCACAGCGCGATGGTCGACAGCGAGAAGAACAGCAGATTGCCGATGCTCAGCTGCGCCCCCTGGATCGCGGTCCCCACGGAACCGGGCGCCAACGCGGTGACGAGGGCCCCGGCAGGGATGCAGACCAGTGGGTTCACGGCGCACATCCATCGGGGGAAGGCGGTGGTGTACCGGAGCACACATACGGCCATCCAGACAGATCCCAGCACCCAGCACGTCAGCAGCACCGCGTAGGGAAGGAACAGCACGTCCGCCAAGTCGCCCGGCAGCGCGTTCAGTTCGGCGGACCGCGCGCCGGAGGCGTCGATCACCTTGGCCGCCTGGCCCCAGTAGAAGAAGGAGCCATGGGCGAAGGGGGCGAGGGCGAAACCTGTGGTCAGCAGCAAGAACGGTGGGAGCGAGAGCAGTCGGCGCGCCGGGCGGAGCCCCTGGTACAGATGCCGGCACGCGACCAGATAGAGCGGACCGGTCAGCACGCCGAGCAGCGCTCCCCACGCCAGCCGAGTCGTGGAAGCCGACAGCATCGCCGCCAGTGAGAGACCGGCCATTCCGTCATAGTCGTTCAGCAGGGGATGGCTGTCGGGCGATGCCACGGGTTTGCCCAGGAGCAGGATGTCCCCGACGAGCCAGGCGACCGACGCCAGAATGCCCGCGATCCCGGCGAGCCGTATCTGTCTCATTCTGTTTGCATCCGTCCACACGTCGGCGGCCCCTAACGCAGTGATCGTGATCAGGTTAGCCTAGCCTAAGTTGTGTGTGGTGTGTTGGTGTGCCCGGTATGGCGCCGGTCCGTGCGCACCCCGTGGGAGCGGGCCGAAAGCGGCTCGCTCCCGACGGCGCCGTCATCCGCGGATCGCGAGGTGACCTCGCCGGATAGCCTGGGCCAATGCTCACCGAAGTCACAGCGACCCGCTACGTCACGCCCCTGCGGGAGGGCGGATCGCTCCCCGGGATCGTCGAGGCCGACGATCTCGGCACCTACGTCATGAAATTCACCGGCGCCGGACAGGGACGCAAGACGCTGGTCGCGGAGGTCATCTGCGGCCGGCTCGGCCGCCGGCTCGGGCTGCGGGTCCCCGACCTCGTACAGATCCAGCTCGACCCGGTCATCGGGCTCGCCGAGCCCGACCAGGAGGTGCAGGAGCTCCTGAAGGCCAGCGGCGGGCTCAACCTCGGGATGGACTTCCTGCCCGGATCGATCGGCTTCGACTCGCTCGCCTACCAGGTGGACCCGCGGGAGGCCGGACGGGTCGTCTGGTTCGACGCGCTGATCAACAACGTCGACCGGTCCTGGCGCAATCCGAACATGCTGGTCTGGCACGGTGATCTGTGGCTCATCGACCACGGTGCCACCATGATCTGGCAGCACAACTGGCCCGGCGCCCAGGCGTCCGCCGCCAAGCCGTACAACGCCTCCGATCACGCGCTCGCCCCGTTCGCACCCGACATCGCCGCGGCCGCCGCCGAACTGGCCCCGCTGGTCACCGAGGAGCTGCTCACCGAGGTCGCCGCCGACGTCCCCGACGAGTGGCTGGTGGACGAGCCGGGCTTCGACACCACCGACGAGCTGCGCCGGGCCTATATGGAGGCGCTGCTGCCACGCGCCGCGACCATCCATGAGCGGATCACGATGGAGGGCCCCACCGAGCCCAGGCCGTCCCAGGCCCCCGGCTGGCTCACCGAACACCTCACGCCCTGGCCGCACCCCACCAAGAAGAACGACAAGGACGGCCAGCGGTGAGCGAGCGCGATGTCTTCGAGTACGCGCTGCTGCGCGTGGTGCCGCGGGTGCAGCGCGGCGAGTTCTTCAACGCGGGCGTGGTCGTCTACTGCCGTGCGCGGGGCTACGTGGCCGCCCGCACCCATCTCGACGAGACCAAGCTGATGGCCCTGGACCCCACCGCCGACGTGATCGGCGTACGGGCCGCCCTGCACGCCGTCGAGGGAGTGTGCCTCGGCGGAACGGACGCGGGCCAGGCGGCCCGTGACGACGCCGGCCGCCGCTTCCGGTGGCTGATCGCGCCGCGCTCCACCGTCGTCCAGCCGAGCCCCGTGCACAGCGGCCTCACGGCCGACCCGGCGGCCGAGGTCGAGCGGCTGCTCGAACTGCTGGTGCGCTGACCCGCCGCCCCGCGGCGCCGCCCGTGGCCACGGTCCGGGCGGCGCCGCCGGGTGTGACATGCGCCCCGGCGGCCGTGGGCCGTTGACACCGGGTGCCAGGGCTTCTAGCGTCTCGTCTGCTGAAGGTACTAAGCGGTTGCTCAGCTATCGGGAAGGTTCCGCGCGCACCAGGTTCCGTGCCGGGGCCCCCGACGTCCGCTGAGCGGCGATCCAAGGGCGAGGAGAACCAAGCATGTCCACCACCGAGCAGCGCGTCGCCATCGTGACCGGAGCGGCGCGGGGCATTGGCGCAGCCACCGCGGTACGCCTGGCGGCCGAGGGCCGCGCCGTCGCCGTACTCGACCTCGACGAGGCGGCCTGCAAGGACACCGTCGAGAAGATCACCGCCGCCGGTGGCACCGCCCTCGCGGTCGGCTGCGACGTGTCGGACAGCGCCCAGGTGGAAGCCGCGGTCGCGCGCGTCGCCGCCGAGCTCGGCGCCCCGACGATCCTCGTCAACAACGCGGGCGTGCTCCGCGACAACCTGCTCTTCAAGATGACCGAGTCCGACTGGGACACCGTGATGAACGTGCACCTCAAGGGCGCGTTCCTGATGGCCAAGGCCGTTCAGAAGCACATGGTGGACGCCAAGTTCGGCCGGATCGTCTCGCTCTCCTCCTCCTCGGCGCTCGGCAACCGGGGCCAGGCCAACTACTCCGCCGTCAAGGCCGGTCTCCAGGGCTTCACCAAGACCCTCGCCAAGGAGCTCGGCAAGTTCGGCATCACGGCCAACGCCGTGGCTCCCGGCTTCATCGTCACCGAGATGACCGCGCAGACTGCGGCCCGGGTCGGCATGGGCTTCGAGGAGTTCCAGGCCGCCGCCGCCACCCAGATCCCGGTGCAGCGGGTCGGCCACCCCGAGGACATCGCCAACGCCATCGCCTTCTTCACGGGCGACGAGGCCGGCTTCGTCTCCGGTCAGGTCATGTACGTCGCCGGCGGACCGCTCAACTGACCCGAAGGGCTACGGACATCATGACTGTGCAGGACAGCGGGAAGGTCGCGCTCATCACGGGCGGGAGCCGGGGCATCGGCTACGGCATCGCCGAGGCGCTGGTGGCCCGCGGCGACCGGGTCTGCATCACCGGACGCGGCGAGGACGCCCTCAAGGCGGCCGTCGAGCGGCTGGGCGCCGACCGGGCGATCGCGGTGGCCGGCAAGGCGCACGACGAGGCGCACCGGGTGGTCGCCGTCGAGCGCACCATGGAGGCGTTCGGCCGGGTCGACTTCCTGATCAACAACGCCGGTACGAACCCGGTCTTCGGCCCGATCGCGGAGCTCGACCTCGACGTCGCCCGCAAGGTCTTCGAGACGAACGTGATCTCGGCGCTCGGCTTCGCGCAGCTGACCTGGAAGGCCTGGCAGAAGGAGAACGGCGGGGCGATCGTCAACATCGCCTCGGTCGCCGGGGTCTCCGCCTCGCCGTTCATCGGGGCGTACGGCATCAGCAAGGCGGCCATGGTCAACCTGACCCTTCAGCTTGCGCACGAGTTCGCGCCGGTCGTCCGGGTCAACACGATCGCACCCGCGGTCGTGAAGACCAAGTTCGCCCAGGCACTGTACGAGGGCCGCGAGGAGGAGGCGGCGGCCGCCTACCCGCTCGGCCGGCTGGGGATGCCGGAGGACATCGGGGGTGCCGCCGCATTCCTGACGTCCAGTCAGTCCGACTGGATCACGGGACAGACCCTGGTGGTCGACGGCGGGATTTTCCTGAACGCGGGCGTGGGCTGAGAACAGCCTGAGCGGATTTGGCCCTGATTGACTCAAGTGCCCTGTCGGGCCTGTGGATTGACCCGACGGGGCACTGCGGTATGGTCTGCCGACCCATGGCTGATCGAGGAGCGTTCACGTGTTCTACCGGGCCAGTCTGCAGGCCGCTGCAGCCCTTGCTTCCCTTTCTCTGCTGGCAGGCTGCGGACTTCTTTCCGACAGCGGTTCGAAAGTCGAGCAGAAGATAGTCGTCGGTACGACCAGCGAGCCCTCCACCCTCGATCCGGCGGCGGCGTGGGACAACTCCTGGGAGCTGATGCGGAATGTCTTCCAGACCCTGGTGAGTTTCCCCACCGGCAGCACGAGCCCCGAGCCCGACGCCGCGGAATGGTGCAAATTCACCGACACCACCAGCACCTCCTACCGGTGCAAGCTCCGCGAGGGTCTGAAATTCTCCAATGGGGACAAGATCGACGCCGAGGCGGTGAAGTACTCCATCGACCGGATCTCGGAGATCAACGTCAAGGGCGGCCCGGTCGGCATGCTCGGCTCGCTCGACCGGATCGAGACCAAGGGGGACGACATAGTCGTCTTCCACCTCACCAAGCCGGACGCGACGTTCCCCTTCATCCTCGCCACGCCGGCCATGTCGCTGGTGGCTCCCAGTGACTATTCGAAGCACAAGATACGCGGCGACGGAAAGATCACCGGATCCGGTCCGTACCTCCTTGATTCGTACAAGCCGGGAAACCGGGCGGAACTGGTCAAGAACCCCGACTACAAGGGATTCGCCAACCGCAAGAACGACGCGGTGACGATCCGCTACTTCAAGGACTCCGTCACCGTGGTCGGGGCCCTGAAGAAGAACAGGATCGACGCGATCTACCGCGGCCTCACCGCCGAGGACGTCGTCGACCTGGAGAACAACCGGGACCAGGACAGCCACCTCCAGATCGTCGAGTCGGTCGGCGCGGACATCCGCTTCCTGGTCTTCAATCCCGAGGACCCGGCGGCCGGGAACGTGGCCGTACGCCGGGCCATCGCCCAGCTCGTCGACCGTGACGCCCTGGTGGCGAAGGTCTACCAGGGCACGGCCGAGCCGCTGTACTCCATGGTCCCCAAGGGCATCGCGGGACACACCACCAGCTTCTTCGACAGCTACGGCGAGCCGGACAAGGTCAAGGCCAAGCGGATCCTGACCCGGGCCGGCATCACCAAGCCCGTCGACATGACGTTCTGGTTCACGACCGACCGGTACGGCTCCTCCACGGCCCTTGAGTTCGACGAGCTGAAGCGGCAGCTGGAGGGCTCCGGGCTGTTCCGCATCACGCTGAAGAGCAAGCCCTGGAAGGAGTTCCAGGAAGGCTTCAACAAGGGCCAGTACCCCGTCTTCGGCCGCGGCTGGTTCCCGGACTTCCCGGACCCGGACAACTTCATCGCCCCGTTCGTCGGCAAGAACAGTGTCACGGGCATGCCGTACATCAAGAACGAGATCACCCAGGAGTTGCTGCCGCAGACCCGCAAGGAGAGCGACCGGGGCGCGGTCAGCAAGCAGTTCGAGCGGGCCCAGAAGATCCTGGTAGACGACGTGCGGATGCTGCCGCTGTGGCAGGGCAAGCTGTACGTCGCCTCCGGCGAGGACATCGGCGGCGGCGAGCGCGCGCTGGACCCGCAGGTCGTCATGCAGATGTGGGAGTTCTACCGCAAGGCCAGCTGGTAGGCGGGAAGCGGACCGGCAGGGCGCGTTGTCAGTGGCCCCCGGTAGGTTCTCGGTTGAAAAGCTGATTGCTTACCGGAGGTTGTTGAAGTGACCGACACCGACCTGCTGCCCGAGTCCTGGCGCGGCGTCCTCGGCGAAGAGCTGCAGAAGCCGTACTTCAAGGAGCTCACCGAGTTCGTCGAGGAGGAGCGGGCCAAGGGGCCGGTCTACCCGCCGCGCGACCAGGTGTTCGCCGCGCTGGAGGCCACGCCCTACGACCGGGTGAAGGTCCTCGTCCTCGGCCAGGACCCGTACCACGGCGAGGGGCAGGGGCACGGGCTGTGCTTCTCCGTGCGGCCGGGTGTGAAGACGCCGCCGTCCCTGCGGAACATCTACAAGGAGATGAAGGAGGAGCTCGGCCTGCCGGTCCCGGACAACGGATACCTGATGCCGTGGGCCGAGCAGGGCGTGCTCCTGCTCAACGCCGTGCTGACGGTCCGATCGGGCGAGGCCAACTCGCACAAGGGCAAGGGCTGGGAGAAGTTCACCGACGCCGTGATCCGCGCGGTCGCGTCGCGCCCCGACCCGGCGGTCTTCGTGCTCTGGGGGAACTACGCCCAGAAGAAGCTCCCGCTGATCGACGAGGAGCGTCATGTGGTGGTGAAGGGGGCGCACCCCTCGCCGCTCTCGGCCAAGAAGTTCTTCGGCTCCCGTCCGTTCACGCAGATCAACGAGGCCGTGGCGGCACAGGGCCACGACGCCATCGACTGGCGCATTCCCGACCTGGGCTGAGACCGCGGCTCCCGGCCCCGGCCGGCGGCGGGCGTCCGGCGGGATCGCGGACATGCCTCGGGGCGCCCGCCCGAGCCTCAGCGGGATCCGGGGCGGCTGCGGCTAGCGTCGACGGGGAACGGGGGGCGAGCGCGCAGGGAGGTCGCAGTGACGGAGCAGCGGGAGGCGTCCAAGGACGCCGTAATGACCAGGATCGGCCAGGCGATCATGCTGCTGCACGCGGGTGACCGCGAGGAGGCCCGCAATCGTTTCGGCGAGCTCTGGTCGGAGATCGGCGAGGACGGCGACGCCCTGCACCGATGCACCCTCGCCCACTACATGGCCGACGCCCAGGACGACCCCGGTGATGAACTGGCCTGGGACCTCCGGGCGTTGACCGCGGCCGGCGGGCTGAGTGACGAGCGCGCGGCGCAGCACCCGGACGCGCCGGCGGTGCGGGCCTTCTACCCCTCGCTCCATCTCAATCTCGCGGCGGACTATGTGAAGCTCCGGCGTCCCGACGCGGCCCGGATCCATCTGGACCGGGCGCGCGCCGCTTCCGGGGTGCTCGCCGACGACGGGTCGGACGACGGGTACGGGGAAGGGGTGCGCGCGGCGATCGAGCGGCTGGAGCTGCGGCTGCGCGAGCTGTGAGGGTGGCCCGTCCACGGTGGACGGGCCACTGCTCGTTTCTCCCGTCCGGGCTCAGTGGCCGTAGGTGTCGTCGCAGATCCGGGACTGCGGGCTGCCCGCGGGCCAGCGCCCGTACCCTCTCCCCAGCGCGCAGACGTCACTCCCGGCGACCGGGGCGGGCAGGGCCGGGGCGGGTACGGTCGCGGCGGGCGGGGCGCCGTGCGGCCGGGGCCGGGGGGCGGCCGGGCGCCACTGCTGACGGGGTGCGCGGGGCACGGAACGCCGGGTGTCCGGCGGTGCGGCGTGGGCGCGGCGGGACGCGGACGCGGAGGCGGACGGCGTGGGGGTCGGTACGACCCCCAGGGAGTCGTGGACCGGAGGCAGCACGATCTGCGGCGCCAGGTCCTGGGCGGGTCCACTGGCCCGGGGCTGGGGCGGAACGTCGGGTTGCGGCTGCACGGCCACACAGCCCGACAGCGCCGTGACGGCGACGCCCAGCAGGAGGTTCACGGTGATTCTGGTTCGTTGCACCTGATCAACTCTGCTGTGCGGAGCCGACTCCGGGGCGCCGGGAGAGAGGGATTGGCCCGCACGAGTGACACCGGCCGCTGAGCGTGACGGTCAGTGGAGCGCCCATCGCGGTCCCAGCATCCCGGAGAGCAGTTCGGCGAAGCCGGTGCGCAGTTCCTCCTCGCTCGGTACGGAGCGGCTGAACGACCCCGCGGCGCACGAGAACATCAGCCCCTCGCACCAGGCCACCAGGGACAGCGTGTGCCGTTCGGGCTCGGTCGATCCGGCGGCCGTCATCAGCGCCATCAGTGGTTCGCGGAACTGCCGTCCCGTCGCGTCGAAGAACTCCCGCAGCTCCGGGCGACGGGTGGCCTCCAGGGCCAATTCGTAACGGCAGACCAGCAGTTCGGGGTGGCGGGTGAGATAGCGGTGCAGCGCCAGCGCGAGACCGGCGACCAGCCCCTCCGGTCCGGCGGCAGGGGCGGGGAGTTCGGCGGGGGCGAGGACGCGCGCCTCGCGTTCCGCGAGCCGTCGCACCGCAGCCTCCAGCAGGGCCTGCCGGGTCCGTGCGTAGTTGGACGTCGAGCCCTGGGGGAGTCCGGCGCGCTCGTCCACCGCGCGGTGGGTCAGTCCGCGCATCCCGCGTTCGGCGAGGAGCGCGAGGGCGGCATCGGCGATGAGATCGGCCCGGGAAGTGCCGGTCGTGCGTGTGGCCATGGGGTCAACCTACCTTCGTAACTACATCCGTAGTACGGTGAACCTGTCACTACGGGTGTAGTTCCGGTGCTCCGGATCTCCGGCTTGCCGAAGTTTTGGAGCGCCGGGGTTCGCGGATTGCTGGAGGAGTCATGGACAAGCCCCACGCCGTCGTCATCGGCAGTGGAATCGGCGGCCTCACCGCGGCGGTGGCCCTGCACGGCTGCGGCTGGCGGGTCACGGTCCTGGAGCGCGCGGCCTCCCTGGAACCCGTCGGGGCCGGCATCTCCCTCGCCCCCAACTCCCAGCGTGCCCTGGACGTCGTGGGCCTGGGCGACGAGATCAGGGCCCTCGCCGCCTGGCAGGGCGAGGGCGGCCTGCGTACCCCGGGCGGCCGCTGGCTCTCCCGTACGGACAGCACCGTCGCGACCGAGCGGTTCGGCGGCTCGATCGTCCTGCTGCACCGGGCCACCCTCGTCGACCTCCTCCTGGCCCGGCTGCCCGACGGCACCGTCCGCACCAGGACCGAGGCGGAGCTGCTGGACCCGGGGACGGCCGCCGGCCCGCCCGCAGTCGTCGGCACGGCGGCCGGGAACATCGAGGCCGACCTCGTCATCGGCGCCGACGGCATCAACTCGGCCGTGCGACGCGCACTCTTCCCGGACCACCCCGGACCCTCGTACGCCGGATTCACCACCTGGCGCATCGTCGTCCCCGCGCCCGAGCGGCCCTTCGCCCCGCACGAGACCTGGGGGCGTGGCGCCCTCTGGGGCACCCAGCCGCTCAAGGACGGCCGGATCTACGCCTACGGGGCCGCTGTCGCCCCGGCCCGGGCCCACGCCGCCGACGACGAGAAGGCGGAGCTGATGCGCAGGTTCGGCAGCTGGCACGACCCGATACCGGCGATCATCGCCGCCGCCGATCCCGGCCAGGTGCTCCGCAACGACGTCCACCACCTGATCGATCCGCTGCCGTCCTTCCACCGGGGCCGCACCGTTCTCGTCGGCGACTCCGCGCACGCGATGGCGCCGAGCCTCGGCCAGGGAGGCAACCAGGCCATCGAGGACGCGATCGTGCTCGCCCACCGCCTGACGCCGGGCGGTGACCTCGGCGCCGGGGCGGCGGCGTACACCGCCGACCGGTTGCCGCGCACCTCGGCCATCGTCCGCAAGTCGGCCCGGACCGCGCGTCTGATGCGGCTGACCAGCACTCCCGCCGTCGTGACGCGTGACGCGCTGCTCTCCACCGTCTCGCGCTTCGGCCCCACCCTCGTCCTGCGCACCTTCGACGGGATAGCCGACTGGCGGCCGCCGCGGCACACGTATGCTGCCCCTCGCGAGGTGGACACCGAGCCGGTGGACGCCGAACAGTGAGAGGGAGACCCTTGTGAAGGTCGGCTGCATCGGGCTCGGCGACATCGCGCAGAAGGCATATCTGCCGGTTCTGACCACCCTGCCCGGGGTCGAACTGCATCTGCAGACCCGTACGCCCGCCACCCTGGCCACGGTCGCCGAGGCCCACCGCATCCCGGCCGGGCAGTGCCATACCGGCCTTGAGTCGCTGATCGCCCAAGGGCTGGACGCCGCGTTCGTCCATGCCCCGACGGACGTGCACCCGGAGATCGTGGCCCGGCTGCTGGAGGCGGGCGTCGCCACCTACGTCGACAAGCCGCTCGCCTATGAACTCGCCGTTTCCCGGCGGCTGGTGAGCCTGGCCGAGGAGCGCGGAACGAGCCTCGCCGTCGGCTTCAACCGCAGGGTCGCACCCGGCTACGCGCAGTGCGCCGAGCACCCCCGCGAGCTGATCCTCATGCAGAAGAACCGGGTGGGCATGCCCGAGGACCCGCGCACCATGGTGCTCGACGACTTCATCCATGTCGTCGACACCCTCCGCTTCCTGGCGCCGGGCCCGGTCGAGCACACCGTCGTGCGGGCCAGGATCCGCGAGGGCCTGATGCACCATGTCGTGCTGCAGCTGTCCGGTGACGGATTCACCGCCATCGGCACGATGAACCGGCTCAGCGGCTCGACGGAGGAACGACTGGAGGTCTCCGGCCAGGACACCAAGCGCGAGGTCGTCAACCTCGCCGAGGTGATCGACCACAAGGGACAGCCGAGCGTGCGGCGGCGCGGCGACTGGGTGCCGGTGGCCCGCCAGCGCGGCATCGAGCAGAGCGTGCTGTCGTTCCTGGACGCGGTCCGTGCCGGAAAGGTGCTGAGCGCCGAGGACGCCCTGCGCACACACGAACTGTGCGAGCGCGTTCTGCTCGACCTGGACTGCGCCTGAGGGCTGCCCGGCGGCTTCCGGATGCGTCGGCCCCCACTGAGATGCAGGCTGGGGTGATGGACCACCGGCCCGTGGAGGTGACCTCGTGAGACCTCACGACGAGCCAAAGGGCTGGGGGGCGCTCCAGCCGCCGCCGGGTTACTACTCGGCCGACGGGCGGCCGCCCGACGCGATGCAGCGCGGCCTGATCCTCGACTGGGCGGTCAACCAGCGGATCGCCGGTGGCTGGCGGGTGGAATCACGTTGCGGGACACAGGCCGTCATGGTCCGGGGAAACCCGCTGAACCATGTGCTGCACGCCATCCTGATGGTCTTCACCTGTTTCCTCTGGGGCGCCGTGTGGCTGGTGCTGGCGGTGACCAACAAGGTCGAGCGGGTCTCGCTCACCGTGGACGCCCGGGGAGACATCGTCTCGGTGAACGGCCCCGGATAGCCCCGGGCGAGCGTCTCGGTGAACGGCCCCGGACGAGCCGGATGCGGCTGCTCGTGTCCGGTTCATGGCCCCGAGCGGACGACCGGCCCTACCGATATCGCCCGCTCCGCCTTTTCCTCATCGGAACCTGGAAATGATCAACGCTGAGAAAACCTCATTGCTCAGGAACCGATGCGGATCGCAGGGGTGCGCTGGGTGCTCCAGGAATGATTCCAATTGGCGACGGACTGGTGTCGCGCCTTTCCGGCAGGCGCGACACACCGGCCCGGGAAAGGGTGTGAAACCGATGAGGCCGGCCGATTCTCAACCTCTACGAGTCCGCTTCAAGGCTTCCTGAGTCCGAGAGTCTTGATGCCTGTGTTCGCAATCGCAACAGATCGTCTTTCGTGCGCTGAAGAAAGCGCACCTTGTGTTTCGGTGATCCTGGGACGGCGGAGAAGGCGGGATACGCCTGGGGCATGCCTGCCTCCTCCGCCGTGGCGGAACCTCCGTGGCGGAACCTCCATGGCCGGGGCCATTCGTAGCCCGCTATGGTTCAGCGGTGCCGACGGAGCCGTGTCCCGTGTCAGGCAATATCGCCGCGGAAAACCCAGCGTCCGGCAATACCGTTTTCATCAACCTTGCACAGGCTGATGCAGACGAAGATCCAGCCGTTATTGACGCAGGAAAACTTACTGCTCACCTTGTTGCCGAAGTAAACGGTGTCTACCTGAGGGGCATCCTTGGCGGGCTTGGTCCGGATTGCTGTTCCGGGCTTTTTCTTTACGGTGTATGTCTTGCTCTCGGGGGCGCACTTGATCGTCCCCTGGATGTGGATCTGCCCATCCTTCGAGGGCGGGGAGGCCTGGGCGGGTGCAGCAATTCCCCAAGTGATCAGGGTGGTCCCAATTGCTGCTGCTATTGTGCGTGCTTTTAAGTTCATCGGCTCCCGTTTCTCTGTTCTTGTGCGCGTTTCCGTCGTGAATTATCTGCATTGCGACCATGGGTGGTCGGGCCCTGATTGCTCGCGAATGCGTCAAGGTCTTCTCGTTTTGCGCTGCGATCATACCTTGAGAGGTGTGGTTCCGTTCGATTATTTGCTGCACTCAAGTGGAATTCGGGATTCAGTGAAGGGATTGCGCCATGGATGCTTTGGGTCGCGATTAGCGGGGATGTTAATGGTTGTCGTGATTTCCGGCCTTTGTGGTACTGGGTGGATTTTGATGGCCCGGGCTTCCGTTGCGGGGTCGGGACGGCGGACTGCTTGTCGGGGCGGGTGAAGCTCTTGGCCATCCAGGGCGACCGGCCGACCGGCGGTGGAGAGCAGTCGCGGGCGGGGACTGTTGATCACCCACCGGGCAGCCCGCTTCGTGGAAGCGCGAGGTTCAACCGGTCGGCGGCTGAAGTCTCACCTCCCGGAGTCTCACTTCCCCGGCCTGGACCGGCTTGCCCCGGTTATGTCTCTTGGGGCTCAGGAACGCACGACCCCCTGTAAGGCCGCAGTACAGGGCCAGCACAGCCGCCGCCACCTGCACCGGCCAGTCGCCCAGCCGCACATAGAGAGTGGTGCCCGTCGCCAGTGGTACATCGAACACGGCGGCCCCGCTCTCGTCCGTACCGAGCGGAGCCCCGACCCGCGCGCCCTGCGGTCCGTACACCGTGCTGACGCCGGTGAGCGTGGCGTGCACCACCGGGCGGCCGTTCTCGGCGGCCCGCAGCGCCCCGAGCGAGGCATGCTGCGCGGGCGCCCAGCCGTGCTGGAACGAGGAGGTCGACGACTGGGCGATCAGCAGCTGGGCGCCGTCCCGGGTGAGCCGGCGGCTCATGTCGGGGAACGCGGACTCGAAGCAGATCAGCGGCCCGACGCGCAGTCCGTTCCCGCCGTCGGCCCCGGGCAGCGACATCGTCACCTGGCGGGTGCCCCGCAGCCGGTCCTCGCCGGCCGCCCGGCCCATGGAGACGACCCAGCCGAGCGCCGAGCGGGCCGGGATGTACTCGCCGAACGGCACCAGCCGCATCTTGTCGTAGCGGTCCCCGGTCAGCCCGCCCGGACCCACCAGCACCGCCGACTTGAAGATGCCCGTCCGGCCCGATCGGTCGGTCTGCCGGGCATCCACATTGACCAGCACATCCGCGCCCACCCGGCGCGAGAGCGCGGCGATCCGGGCGGTGACGTCCGGGCTCGCGGCGAGATCCACCCCCACACTGCTCTCGCCCCACACCACCAGATCGAGATCGCGCCCGGCCAGCGAGCCGGTCAGCCGCTCACTGACGGCGAGCCGGCGCTCGGCGCTGTCCACCCCGGTGAACACACCCGGCTGTACGACGGCGATCCTGGCCACTCCCGACTCCTCGGGCTGCGGCGCCCACTTCGCCATCGCCCCCACGGCCAGACCGCACACCGCGAGGCCCACCGCGGCCACCGCACGGGCGGCGGAGGCCACGAGCAGCAGGGCGACAGCGGTGTTCACCGCCACCACCACGAGGCTCACCAGCCACACCCCGCCCACGGACGCCACCCGGAGCGCGGGGGCCACCTGCCACTGGCTCGCACCGAGCAGCCCCCAGGGACCGCCCAGCGCCTCCCAGGAACGCACCAGTTCGATCATCAGCCAGCCGCAGGGCACCACGACGACCGCGCAGACGACGGCCGCGGCGGACACCGGCCCGCCCAGCATCCGGAAGACCAGCAGCCCCCACGGAGCCCACAGCAGACCGAGCAGGGCCGCCAGGACCAGGATGAAGACATGGAGGCTCGGCATCAGCCAGTGATGCACCGCGAGCATGTAGCCGGTGCCGCCGAGCCAGCCGTCCAGCGCCGCCCGGCGACCCGAGCCGGCGGACCGGATCAGGAGCAGCCAGGGAACCAGACCGACACCGGCGAGCCACCACAGGGCAGGGGCGGGAAACGCGAGCGCGGGCAGCGCGCCCGCGAGCAGTGCCAGGCAGCCGTGCCACCGGCCGGACCGTGCCATCTGCGGCCACTGTCCGCTCCGACCGGCCGGAATCCGCATGCCGCGCCTCCTCGTCCTGCCTGATGAGCAGTCTGCCCCCTTGTTTCCCGCTCCGCAGTTCCTGCCCGGCGCGGGAAAGCGGAAGCACCGGCGGCCCGGCTCAGCCCGCGGGGGAGGGGCCTGCCGGGCCGCGCCACTTCTCGTGGACGGTCACGGTACGGATCCGCCAGCCGCCGTCCGTACGCGACAGCGAGAACGCGTACCGCCCACCGGAGACGAAGTTCGGCGCGGTCGCCGTCACCTCCGAACCGCTCGCACCGTCCGGGGCCGTCGCCAGCCGCATCGGGTTCAGATAGTCGGCCCACACCTCGGCGAGGTCGCCCGGGTAGCCGCCGAGGTCCTGGAACTCGATCCGGCGGTTGACCACCAGATGCTGGCGTACCGGGAAGAGCCGCATGGTCCGCGCCAGCCACTCGGCGACCTCGTGCACCGGCCCCTCGACACCACCGGCACCGGTGTAGTCGGCACGGCCGTCCGCCGTGAACAGGGCCCGGTAGTCCGCCCATTCACCGTCGTCCACCGCCACCGCGTAGCCGGTGATCACTGCATCGATGGCCAGCCGGTCCATCATGGTCGCGAGGTCCACGCGCTGCGTCATCGGGTCAGTGTCCGCCCACCGGCGTGCGAGGCCAAGAGGCGTGCACGCACGGCGGGGCGGCGCGACGGTCAGCAGGGCACCACGGCAACCGGGCCGAGCGCGTGCGTGAGCGTGGTCTGTGCGACGGGGGAGAGCCCCAGCCCGAGGGACTCGCCGCCCCGACGCCGCCCGATCACGGTCAGCGCCGCGGTCGCCGAGGCCGTGACCAGGGTGCGCGAGGCGGAGCCGCCGACCGGCTCCCTGACGACCTCGACCTGCGGGTACTTCTCCCGCCATCCGGCGGTGAGTTCCGCGAGGGTGCGTTCCGCGGCGTCCGCCACCGCGTCCCGGTCGAAGACGGGGCCGCCGGAAAGCATAGAGGAGAACATCGTCCAGCCGTGCACGATCCGCAGCCGCGCACCGGGCCGGGAGGCGGCGGTCTCGAAGGCGAACTCCAGAACCCCTTCGCTGCTCTCGTCGGCGGCCACCCCCGCGACGATGTCGGAATGTGTTTCCTCCGCCGCCGCGTCCTCGTCCGACGGCCCGCCGTGGACCACTACCACCGGGCATGCAGCCATCGACGCGACGGCCAGGCTGTTGGAGCCGAGCAGCAGGGACCGGAAACCGCCCAGACCGCGTGAACCGACCACCACCAGCGAGGCGTTCCGGCTGAGCGAAGTGAGCGCCGCCGAAGGGAAGTCCAGCGGTGTCAGCGTCGACGGGCGCAGCTCCGGAGCGAGTTCGGTGACCCGTCGGACGGACCGGTCGAGCAGCTCCTGGGCCTCGCGCCGCAGCGTCTCCTGCCCGACCCGCCGGTCGGGCGTACGGGCGTGCACGATCGTCAGACCGAGCCCTCGCCGTACGGCTTCGTGGGCGGCCCAGTCGAGTGCCTCGCGGCTGTGCGACGAGCCGTCGACCGCGGCGATCACGGGACGGTCGGTGCTGGTCATGATTGCCTCCAGGTTCCGGCGGTGGATGTCCCAGGCTGGTACGCGTGAGCAGCGAACGGCAGGGACTTTCGACCCTATCTGCCCGGAAGATCCGGGACGCACCGCCACCCGTGTCGGGTTGCGAGGCGTACCTCGGTCCTTGACCTTCCCTTCGGGGCAGACCTCAGCATGGGCCGGGCTCGACGCGGAGAGGTCGATGCGGAGAAGGGGCCGGGATGGAAACGCGTTGCGTCATTTTCGACATCGGCGGGGTGCTGGAGACGACTCCGGCAACGGGGTGGGACGAGGAGTGGGAGCGGCGGCTCGGTCTGCCGCCCAGGTCCATGCACCGACGTCTGGGAGACGTCTGGGAGGCCGGGAGTCTCGGAAGGATGACCGAGTCCGAGGTCCGGGCACGGGTGGCCGCGATTCTCGGGCTGGACCCGGAACGGGCAGCGGCGTTCATGGCCGACCTGTGGGACGAGTACCTCGGCAGCCCCAACGAGGACCTGATCGCCTACGTACGCGGCCTGCGGACCCGTTGCCGGCTCGGCATCCTGAGCAACAGCTTCGTCGGCGCCCGGGAGCGGGAACAGGAGCTGTACGGCTTCGGCGATCTGGTGGAAGACGTACGGGACATCGTGTACTCGCACGAGATCGGCATCAACAAGCCCGCCCCGGAGGCCTTCGCCGTGGCATGCGAGCGGTTGCGGGTGCGGCCCGCGGACTGCCTCTTCGTCGACGACGCGGAGGCCAACGTCCTCGCCGCGGAGGCGGTCGGCATGCGAGGGCTCCTGTACGCCGGCAACACGGCGACGGTCGCGGGCATCGAGGAGCACCTGGCGCGCCGATGAGGGGCAGGGGGCGACGAGGGCGGGCGAGGGTTCCCGGCCCCGGCGATTGTCAGTGCCGGGTGCGATCCTGCCCCCATGGACGAGCTGATGCGGCAGCGGCGCGTGTACGGCGCCGACCATGACGATCCGGACCCCGGGCCCCGGCCGGGACATGTCTACCGGGAGCTGGTGGGCGGCCCGCTCGACGGCCTGCTGCTCGACGTGACGGGCTGGACGGACCGGGTGCTGCGCGAGGGTGCGGCGCTGAACACCGAGATAGGGCGATTCGGCCCGGGCGGCAGAGCGGAGTACGGGCCGCGGGACGGCGATCCCGACCGCTGGGACTGGCGGGGCGACACGCTCTGACCCGTCGGGGCGGGCCGTACCCCGGGGCATACGGGGTGCGGCCGGCCATTGTCGACCGCTCCCCGCCCGTGCGCACGGCGAGCGCGGCTCGTCAGGACTGATCGGCCGAACGGCTCGATACTGGACGTATGGCACAGAAGACGTCCGGGCCACAGGCCCCGCCGACCCTGACCGTCAGGGGCCGGAACGTACGCGTCAGGACCATCGGGATCCTGGTGCTGACGGGACTTGCGATCTGGTTCATCGCCGTGAACACCGGCTCGGTCGCCATCCGGCTGTGGGTCTCCACGGTCGCTCTGCCGCTCTGGGCGGTGCTGGCCGTGACTCTGGTCGCCGGGATGGTCCTCGGCGGATACCTCGCCCGACGCCGAGCCAGGCGCTGATCCCCCGGTGGGCCGGTCGGCCCGCCGGGGACCGCGGGACGGCTCAGCCCGCCGATTCACCCGCGTGCGGGCTCAGGCAGCGGATCCGGGCGTTGACGCCGTTGAGGCCAGGGGCACCTGGCCATCAGGCCGGGGAGGGGTTGGCATACCTGAACCGTACGGGCCGCCACGGAACGAAGTCAGCGGAAGGCGTACAAACCGCAGCCCTTACCGCTGTGCTACTCCAGGATTCCGAGTTCGGTGACTGACATCGGCCGTGCCCGGGTCAGCGGCCGGGATGCGCCTCGGCCAAATGGCCCGTGACCGCCAACATGGCAGAGCGCCCGCCCCGGAGTGGGAGGGTGGGCGCTCAGTCTCGAAGGGGGTCACCGGAACAGGGCGATCGCCCCGGTCGCGGCGCCCACGACGCCGGCCATCGCACCGACCATGCCGAGCGGCCACCGCCGGGCCTTGAGCGCGTCGACCTCGTCCCCCAGCCCGTCCAGGGCCCTCTGCGTCTCGTTACGGAGGGTCCGGGCGGCAGTGGATGCAGGCCCGGACGCCGGCGACGAGGGCCTGGAGCGCCTGCTCCCTTGTGACGGGCCGGGTGTTCCGCGCCATGTGGCAGCCGCTGACGTGCACCTCTGCGGGTGGGGCGCCCTGGCCGATGCCGCGTTCGACGACCCAGTCAGGGGTGGGCGGGCGCTGTTCCTCGCCGCGCTGCTGTTCGGCTTCCCGCTGCTCGGCCGTTGCGATCGCTGCGTCCACGGCGCGCAGGCACATGACGTGCCAGGCCCGGATTCTGTGGAATCTGGATTGTCAACTCAGCACTCGTCGGTTGCCACCCATGCACCGCGTGAGAACGGGGCTGGGACACCGGTCCGCGGCTCGGCCCAGCGGCAGGCTGCCCGTCATGGTGATGACACCCCGGCGTAGATCCCGGGCGGCGCGGTGAGACTCTCGGATTGTCGTACCCGACAGGTTCAATGGAGCCGGCGAGACGACCGACAAGGAGCAGCGCGCATGGAGTCAATCTTCTTCTCAAGTCCTGAGGAGCTCCGGGACTGGCTGGAGGAGCACCACGCGACTGCCTCCGAATGCCGGGTGGGCATATGGAAAAAGGAAACGGGCAAGCCCACCCTGAGCTGGTCGGAGGCAGTCGACCAGGCCCTGTGCTACGGCTGGATCGACGGCCGGCAGAGCCCGATCGACGACTTCTCCTGGTCGATCCGGTTCACCCCGCGCAGGCCGCGCAGCAACTGGAGCCAGGTCAACCTCCGCAAGATCGAGAAGCTGACCGCGCAGGGGCTCATGCGGCCGGCCGGCATCGCGGTGTTCGAAGCCCGTGACCGGGATCGCGAGGAGAAGCCGGTCTGGGAGTTCGAGGCGGCGCAGCTGGCTCGTTTTCAGGCAGAACCGCGGGCGTGGGAGTGGTTCAGCGGGCAGGCGCCGTCCTACCGCAAGTCGGCTATCCACCATGTGATCAGTGCCAAGCGGGAGGAGACTCGGGAGCGGCGGTTGGACCAGCTGATCGCCGACAGCCTGGAGGGGGTGCGGCTCAAGCCGTTCCGGCGGCCTGGAACCTGAGGGGCCGCTCGAACAGGCCGAGCGCGATCGCGTAGCCGTCCAGCGCGGGACCTGCCGCTCCAGGAACCCGTCGGGCTTGCCCTTTCGGCGCCCAAGCACACGGCCGGCGATCGACACCGCCGCCCACGAGGCGCCAGCCGTCACCACAGCCTGCACCGCCCGCCGCGACCTCGGCCTCGGAAGCTCGCCGAGCGCGTGGCGACGCTGGCTCGGCACGAGACGGCCCACCCGCAGCGAGCCAGGCCGGCGTACCCGCCGACTCGTGACCAGGCGACTGCAGCAACGGACAAACCCACGCTATTGAGCGGAACTGTTCTCGAAGCCCTGCCTCGTCCGCTTCAGGAAGGGTGAAGGTCTCCGCTGGTGCGCGGCCGGCCGTATCGTTCGACGAGGGCGTTGCCGATCGAGGCCAGGCGGTCTCGGACACCCGGAGGGCTGGTCACCTCGACCCATTCGACCAGCCCGGAGAGCTCGCCGGCGAGGATGTACTCGTTGGGGCCGCGGATCACGACCTCGATGCGGCCGTCGGTCGTGGAACCTCCCACGTCGAGCCGGTCGCCGAGCGCCATCCGGAGTATGCCTATCCCGTCGGGTGTGCATACCGCCTGGACCTCCAGCGGCGTTCGTTTGCGATCGACCTCTTTGGCGATCTCGTTCCAACTCTCGGCAAGGTCGAAGTCCCCGGGTCGGTGCACAGGGTCGCCGGTCGGGTCGGCGGACGACACGCGGTCGATCCGGAAGACCCGTCGGCCGGCCTCGGTGTTGGAGACGAGGTACCACACAGGACCTTTGGCGACGATGCCCAGCGGGTGGACGGTTCTGCGGGTTTCGACGCCTTTGCTGTCGACGTAGCCGAGCGACACCTGGACGCCGCGGATCACCGCGTCCTGGAGTTCGTCGAGGAAGCGAGGCGGCCGGTGCTCGATCCGGCTCGCCCCCCATCGCTGCGGGTCTACGACCAGCGACGACGCCGCTGCCTCGGCCTGCACCTGGAAGGGCTTCGGTAGAGCATGGACGAGCTTACGCAGAGCTGCTTTCATCGCCGGCGTCGCATCCGAGGCCGGACCGACAGCCAGGAACAGGGCGCGTGCCTCACTGGCGGTCAACCCGGACAGGTCGGTACGAGCGCCGCCCACCAGGCGCCAGCCGCCGCCTCGGCCTTGCACGGAGTACACGGGCACCCCGGCCATGGCCAGGGCGTCGAGGTCACGGCGGGCGGTGCGCTCGGAGACCTCCAGCTCCCGGGAGACCTCCGCGGCTGTCACCTGCTCGCGCCGTTGGAGCAAGAGGAGTATGGCCACCAGCCGATCGGATCGCATACGGACAAAACTCTCATAAAAACCGGTCACACGGTGACCGGTTTGAGTAGCAAGCTGGCGACATGACCTCATCGAGGAGGTCGACCACCGGCGAACGCCCTCAGAGAGGAAATGCAGTGTTCAACCAAGCAGAATTTCCCGAGCCCACCCTCATCCAGGTCAACGGTGTGGAGCTCGAAGTCTTCGAAGCAGGCCGAGAAAACAAGGGCAAGCCCATCGTGCTCTGCCACGGCTGGCCGGAGCACGCCATCACCTGGCGTCGCCAGATGCCCGTCCTCGCCGCAGCCGGCTACCACGTCATCGCACCGAACCAGCGGGGATATGGCAACTCCTCCCGCCCGACCGAGGTGACCGACTACGACATCGAGCACCTGACGGGCGACCTCGTCGCGCTCCTGGACCACTATGGCTACGAGGACGCCACCTTCGTCGGCCACGACTGGGGTGCGTTCGTCGTCTGGAGTCTGGCCCAGTTGCACCCCGACCGGGTGAACAAGTTGATCAACCTGAGCCTGCCTTACATGGAACGCGGAGAAACACCGTGGATCGAGGTCATGGAACAGTTCCTCGGCGGCGACTTCTACTTCGTCCACTTCAACCGGCAGCCGGGCGTCGCGGACGCCGTGTTCGATGCCAACCCCGCCCAGTTCATCCGCAACCTCTACCGGAAGAACGTGCCCCCCGCGCCCCCTGAGCCGGGCATGGCCTTCATCAATCTCGCCAAGGCGGAAACACCGCTCGGTGAGCCCGCTATGACCGAGAGTGACCTGGCCGTCATCATCTCCGCGTTCGAGACGTCGGGATTCACCGGCGGCATCAACTGGTACAGGAACCTCGACCGTAACTGGCACCAGCTGGCGGACGCGGACCCGATCATCAAGCAGCCCACCCTCATGATCTATGGGGACCAGGACGTCGCGAGCCCGAGGTTCGAAAGACTGGCAGAGTTTGTGCCCAACGTGGAAGTGGTCGGCCTGGACTGCGGTCACTGGATCCAGGGGGAAATGCCCGAAGAAACCAACCGCGTGATTTCAGAATGGCTGAACCGGCAGGGCTAGTGTCTCGTGATCCGGTTCGTATCACCTGAAGGCCGAGTTCTCGCATCACACCGATGACAGCCGGACGTGGGGGTGGGCCAGGTCGCGCGGCCTGCTCCTGCTTTGATTCTCGGGCGAATCGCTGTGCCTCGATCGACCGCGCCTTGGCCTGTCGGAAGAGCACCTGGCTGCCGTTGTATCGGTGTGTTGTCACGGCGGCAATAGTCTCAGCCGCATCCGCCGCAGTCACCGGTACGGCCTGCGGCATTGATCAGTGGAAGGAACGTCGCGGAGGCCGGCGCACCGATCTGTCGAGGTGTTGGTCCGGCAGGGGTGGGGACGTCTGTGAGCCGGTCGAGCAGCCGGTCGAGGGCGACCTGGCCGTCGTCGACGGCATCTCGTTCGTCGTCGGTAAGGGGGATGCTGGCGAGCATCCTCTGCAGGTTGTCTTTCGCCTCCAGGAGTTGCCCCTTGCTGGATTGTTTCGGTGTGTAGAAGTCGCATCGCGCGCACGCCATGCGGTGGGGGCACTGCTCAAAGAAGGAGTAGGTACAGAATCCGTGACCAAGGTCGTAGTGCTGCCACGGTTCGCCGGCTGCTGCCGCGCCGGAAGCTACTGCCTCACGATCGACGAGGACCTCGATAGTGCGGGTGTTGCGGGCGAAGTAGCCAGCGTCCTTGTACGCCTTGGTCAGCGTGTTTGGGCTGATCTTCGCGTAGTGCTGCGTTGATTCGGGCGAGCGGTGCCCGAGCCAGGCTTGCAGCTCAGAGTCATGGGCTCCTTGGCGTTGTAGAGCTGACTCGTAATGGTCGAACGTGCCCTGTGGCTGGTGATAACTCCACGGACGTCAGACGCCGGGACACCCGCCTTCTGCCGCAGCATCGGAATGATGGTGCCGTTGATGTACGTGGAGGAGATGGCGCGGGCCCGTATGGAGAACAGGAAGTCCACCTGCTCTCCGGTGCGCCGGTCCGCCGCCTTCGGCTGCTCAGGTCGGACGGCCTGCCAAGCGCTGATGGCCTGGCCGGGGAGCGGGTCGACGGGTTTCGTGAACGCCGTTCCTGTCTTGTGGGCCGGCACGTCCAGAAGACAGACAGCGTCCTCCGTCAAGACCTGTTGTGAGTCTCCTGGGATGGGCTTTCCTTGGTGTTGCCAGCGGATGCACCCAGCTCGCAACCGGGCGATCTCGTTACTCCTCAGCCCGGCGAAGAGCCACGTCATCGTGATGGCCCGGACCAGCTCCATCGGGTAGTAATGCCCGGAGCCGCTCACGAATAGATCTGCGGATTCCAGGTTCAGGCCGGCCCAGAGGAGCTTGGCCTAGATGTCGTCAGAGATCACGCGAGGGTCGGGGCCGATGACATCCCTGATGCTTCGAGGGGTGCCGAGAGCACGTTGCGGGTCGAACCGCAGAGGAAGCCATTCCCACTCCTGGCAGTCGCGGAAGAAGGTCCGGACAGTCGCGATGTAGCCGTCCTTCGTCGAGGCCCCCAGAGGCTGCCCGATGCGATCGCCAAGCGAGGCCGTCCGCACCGCATACTCACCTACCTGCATACGGTCAACGGCTGCCACCCAGTCCGCACAGACCTGGCGCGTCCACTCCCGAGGGTCGGCTGCCTCCGGATGACGCTCCACGAGCCACCTGCCGGCCATGAGCAGTTGTGCTCGGTAAGTGCGGCGCACCTTGGGTGTGAGGGTCGAGGTGTTGTACCAGCGTTCGACCCACTCGCCCCAGACCGGCGGCACATCCGTCGTCTTCATGACCGAGCTCGTCACGACGCGCGGTGGCCCGTCGCAGAACCCCAAGAATGCGACAGCGCGCTGGACCGGATACACCAGGGCCCGGATGCCAGGGGTGAGCAGGTCTTCGCTCCGGACGCGCTCGAACAAGGCCGTGGTGAAGTCCTCGACATGCGGGCTTCGGTTGATCAGAAAGAGCTGGCACACGACGGACGTGATGCCTTTGCTGTCGTCGCGACCGTACTGGTAGCCCCACTGGCTCAGCACCGCTCGGATGTGCCCCACCCCTTGGTCCACGAGATCGTGTCCGAACACGCGGGCTGCCAGCATGGCTCGGTTCAGCCTTCCCGCGCTCGTGACGATCCCGACTGGCCCGAGGTGGTAGGCGTAAGCGATAAGGAAGGAGCGTGTGGACCGCTCTGCCCAGCCCGGCACACGGCGACGGAAATCCGTCTCGCTCTGGCCGACCAGGAGGCCCCACTCGTCGCTGGACCAGTTCCAGTAGGGCCTCCCTGTGTCTCTGCACCGCAGAAGCAGGACGGCTATGGCGTCGGCCCGGCTTCTCGCCATGGGTTCGGTGGAGGAAGGGACGTCGAAGCTCGCGTCGATCGTCTCCAGCGGTTCCAAGAGGCGCGCGAGAGCTTCCCAACTCGGCGACATCGCGTCGAAGCCGCCCAGCCGGCGCAGATTGGACAGGCCCAGTTCGCTGATGGCTCGACTCTCAGAGGCAAACATGAGCGGCAGCCGGTCGTAACACTGATCTCGGATCGGCGAGCCCCACCGGTCGGCCTCTCCGCCGGAGCGCGGAAGGGGCATCGTCACCGGGCCACCTCCGAACCCAGCTGGGCGGTCTCGCCCGCGAGAGTCTGCACACGCCAGGCGTGGATGTGCTCCATTCCGCCGCGCAGATTGTCAGCCAGCTCGCGACCGGATAGGTGGATGTACTGCAGCGTCGAATCCGTCTGCCGGTGACCGGCGAACGTGGCGATTTCGTGGAGCTCCCAGCCCATCCGAGCCAAGTCGGTCAGGCAGAGATGCCGCGTGGTGTGGGTCGAGAACCGCTCAACATCTGCCGCCAGCGCGATCCGGCGAACCACCTTCGACCACGTCCACAGCGTCAACGGCTCCGCGTAGTTGCGCCTGGACTCCGACAGAAACAGCAGCCCACGGGAGCGCGTCAAGGTGGCTCTGTGCCTGAGGTACTGGGACAACACACTCCGGCTGTCGCGGAATAGGGGACCACGCGCTCCAGCCGGTTCTTCGTGGTCTCCGCGCGGATTCGCAGCGTTCGGCGGGAGGGATCCACGTCGTCGGTGCGCAGGAGACACAGCTCCTCACGGCGCAATGCGGCGTCATAGGCGAGCGCCAGCATCAGACGGTTGCGCACTGGCTCCGACTGAGCGACGTGGAGGATACGCAGCCACTGATCCTCGTCGGGAATCCAGGGCAGTTTTGTCAACCGGGGCACCAGCCCCTTCGCCTGGCCTCCGCGCCGCCGGCCAGGTGTGTATCGACCTCGGCCCACCGGGTTGGAGCTCCGCAGCCCTTCCTCGATGAGGTGGTCGTAGAACAGCCGCACTGGTACCAGTCGTTGCTGGATCGTCGCGTTGGCCAGGCCAACTCCTGAGTCCATCGAGATCACGTTCGCACCGCGGTGGTGTGGCCGTGAGGTCAGCTCCCGGACGTAAACCGCCACGTCAGCGCGGTTCGCAGTCACTGGGTCGACGCCTGATCGCTCGCAGAGGAGGAGATACTCACCGAGCCCTCGGGCGTAAGCCTCGATCGTTCGGGGCGCTCGCCCCAGGTCGCTCCAGATCTGGAGACAGGCAGCAGCCTGGTCGTGGCGGCGAAACACCGGCCACTTCTCTATCGGGGTCATCTCACGCTTTCCCTCGGTTCGTGGGCACCGAGGATCATGATCACCCCGGTTGATTCCACGTAACTTCTAGGCTCCGGAGGCGTGGCAGGTCAGGCGGAAGGTCGATCACATGTTCGATAATAGGTCTGCTTGGTAAGAGGTGCCTCACTGGCCAGCCGTGCCTTGTGTCTCCACTTCTCGCCCATACTCCATGCGGGTGGTGTGGGCTCTGGGGCGTCACCGTCGAAGAGGGACGGCGTCAGGGGGGACGTCATGGCTCGGGCCTGACCGCAGACCGCTGACCTGCGGAATTGGGCAGACTTCTGCTCAAGATGCTGGAGAGGGTATGTGCTACTAACGTGATGCCTGTGAGAGTCGCAACCGGGGCGCGCCTTGGGCGACAAGATTCCGGAAGGACCGGAACCAATGAGCGGCGAGACGTGTTCCCGTTTGGAGCTGTGACCTCTGCGAACCGCACCGCACCGTATGTCTTGCATGCGCTGTGGACACCCGCCTGCCATCTTCGGTGGCGGAAGGAAAGGTAGAGACTCATGCGAGCACCTCATATCAAGCGTTCCCTCGCTGTAGCCGCCGCCGGTGTGATGCTGGCTGGTGGCGCCGCCGTTGGTGCCGGAGGGGTAGCTGCGGCCGCCCCTGCCCACGCGACCTCCGCGGCTAGCCACTCCTACGACCGGTGCGGCTGGTGGGATGACTGCGGCGGGTACGGCTACGGCTACGGCAACGGGTACGGCTACGGCTACGGCAACGGGTACGACAACGGCTACGGCAACGGGTACGACAACGGCTACGGCCGCGTAGCCATTGTCGTGGTGGGCGTACCCGGCGGCTACGGCGGATACTGAGCCAACTCGGGGAGAGGTGAACTAGGGCGCGCATCGAGTCGTGATCAATCTGCGGGATTCGCCCTCGGGGCGGTGCCTGGACCGGTAGATGTCTTGCATGACGCGAGTGCAACTGGCGCACACGGATTGGGAGTTCATCGAGCCGTACCTGCCCATCGGCGAGTACGGCCCGTACCCCGAGCGGCTTCGGTAGCGGTTCGAGGGCGTGATCTGGCGGTTCAAGGCGGGCGGTCAGTGGCGGGAGACGCCTCAACCGCACCCTGCTCGACGAATGGGCCTACGCCCGCCCCTACCGCTCAGAAGCAGAACGACGCGACGCGTTCCCGCAGTGGCTGCACACCTACAATCACCCCCGCGGACACACCGCGCTCGCAGGCAAACCACCCGCCAGCCGCGTCCCCAACCTCACAGGGCAATACACC
>NZ_ML123046.1:775729-827089 GCF_003846175.1 Streptomyces sp. ADI95-17
TTGGCGAGGACGACGGAGTCCTCATCGACGACACCGGGTTCATCAAGAAGGGCACCACCTCCGCCGGGGTCCAGCGCCAATGAACCGCCCCGGGTCAGGTGGAGGCTCGATTTCATGAAAGGATCGAGTCATGGCACGACCTTCCCGTTACCCGCTTGAGCTGCGCCGACGTGCGGTGCGCATGGTCGCCGAGGTCCGCGGCGACCACCCGACCGAGACCGCGGCCTTGCAGGCGGTGGTCGAGAAGCTGGACATCGGCTCCCGCGAGACGCTGCGGAACTGGGTCAAGCAGCACGAGATCGACGCCGGGCAGCGGCCGGGGACGACGACAGAGGAGTCCGCCCAGCTCAAGGCGTTGAAGAAGGAGAACGCCGAGCTGAAGCGGGCCAACGAGATCCTGAAGGCCGCGGCGTCTTTCTTCGCGGCCGAGCTCGACCGGCCACACACACGCTCGTAGCGTTCATCGACGAGCACCGGGACCGCTTCGGCGGCGTCGAGCCGATCTGCAGGACGCTCACCGAGCACGACTGCAAGATCGCCCCTTCCACCTACTACGCCTACAAGAAACGGCTGGCCTCTCCGTCAACACGTTCGGTGCGGGACGCGGTGCTCAAGGAGCTGATCAGCCAGGTCCACACCGCCAACTACCGTGTCTACGGGGCCCGGAAGATCTGGCGCGAGCTGAACCGGCAGGGGCATACCGTGGCCCGCTGCACCGTCGAGCGCCTCATGCGCGAACTCCGCATCCAGGGCGCGGTCCGCGGCAAACGCGTGATCACCACGCTCCCCGGCGGGCAGGTCGACCGGGCTCCGGACCGTCTCGACCGTGACTTCGTCGCCCAGGCCCCGAACCGGTGCTGGGTGGCGGACTTCACCCACATCAAGACCTGGTCTGGCGTCGTCTATGCCGCGTTCGTCGTGGACACCTTCTCCCGCCGAATCGTCGGCTGGTCGGCCGCCACCGTGAAGGAGACCGTTTTCGTCCTGGACGCCCTGGAGATGGCCATCTGGCAACGCGATCGCGACCAACACCCCATACAGCCGGGCGAGTTGATCCATCACTCGGACGCCGGGTCGCAGTACACGAGTTTCAGGCTCGCCGAGCATCTGGACGCCGCCGGCATCGCCGCCTCCATCGGATCGGTCGGTGATGCCTACGACAATGCCCTGATGGAGAGCGCGATCGGCCTCTACAAAACCGAGTTGATCAAACCCCAGCGGCCCTGGAAGACGCTCTCCCAGGTCGAGCTCGCCACCGCCGAGTGGGCCGACTGGTACAACCATCGCCGGCTCCACGGAGAGATAGGGCACATCCCACCCGCCGAGCACGAAGCCAACTACTCCAAGGAACTCACGAAACCCCAGGTCACAACCACAATCTGAGATCTCTACCGAACCCGGGGCGGTTCATCGAGCACGCTGCCGAGCCTTGTGGTCAGCATGCTCACGCTGGGGGAGCTGTGGGAAGGACACCGCCTCCTCGATGTCGGGACCGGCACCGGCTACAGCTCCGCGCTGGCGTGCGCACGGCTCGGGGACAGCGCAGTGACCACCGTGGACGTCGACCGCTACCTGACCGAGTCGGCCGCCAGCCGGCTCGTCTCCATCGGGCGCCGCCCGATGGTGGTCACCCAGGACGCGACGGAGGAGCTGCCCGACGAGTACGACCGGATCGTGTCCATGGTGTCCGTGCCCCGCATCCCCGCGTCCTGGCTGTCCGCGTTGCGGCCCGGGGGGCGCCTGGTGACGACCATCGCGGAGACCGGGCTGATCCTGACCGCCGACAAGACCGACGACGGCGGGGCCTCCGGCCGGATCGAGTGGGACCGGGCGGCGTTCATGCAGACCCGGTCCGGCGCCGACTACCCGCCCCAGCTCGACGGGCTGTTCCAGAAGATCCGCGACCAGGAGGGCGAGGGCTTCGCTGTCTCGCCGTTCCCGGTGCTCGACGTCATGCAGGCCTGGGAGGTGTGGTCGGCTCTCACCCTGCACGCGCCCGGCATCGAGCACCGGACCGGTGTCGACGACGACGGCACTCGGACATCGTGGATGCTGCACCTGGACGGCTCCTGGGCGCGCGCCGAGACCATGCCGGGCGCCCGTACGTCGACCGTTCACCAGGGCGGCCCGCGCCGCCTGTACGACGTCCTGGACCAGATCCGCTGGTACTGGGTCGAGAACGGTGAACTGCCCGTGTACGGGGCGCGGGCGGCCATTGCGCCGGACGGGACAACGACTCTGTCTCGCGGGGGCTGGACCCTCACCTTGTGACCCGGCGGGGATTTTTTGTTGGCCCTGGACTGGGCAGACTGGGTGATTCAGGAGCAGGGAAGGGGAGCCCATGGACGATGAGCCGTTGGACGAGTGGGCTGCGCGTCGGGACGCCCACCGGCCCGCGCCCGGTGCGCGCAGGGCGGTTCCTCTCGGTGAGGGCCCCGCGCGGGGTGATCACGTTGACCCGGCTGCGACACGCGGGATGCTGGAGTGGGACGGGCACCAGTGGGTTCCTTCTGGCGTAGCTGAAGACCATGCTGCGGCTCTGAAGGAGACCGGCCCCCAGGACGCGGCGGAGTGTGTTCGTCTCCCGCCGTCCAGTGCGCTGCCCCCTGCTCCGGAGCCGTGGCGGCCCACCGAGGAGTGGTGGCGACCCTGATCCGACCGCACGAGAGGGCCCGCACAGCTTCGGCTGTGCGGGCCCTCTCGTCGTAATTTTTGCTTCTGCGTATTTGCTCCCTGGCCCTTTTTGCCCCTTCCTCTGGGAGAGGAGTGGGAGATGATCATGGCGCGCGGCTGCACGAAGGTGCTAGAAAACGCTAGATCGGGATGGAAGTGGATACCGAGTTAGCCTGCGGATTCGCCCGCGTGCGGGCTCAAGACCCCCGCGCCGACCAGGATGAACAGCAGAATGCCCAGAATAATCCGGTAGATCACGAACGGCATGAAGCTCTTGGTCGTGATGAACTTCATGAACCAGGCGATGACCGCGTACCCCACGCCGAACGCGATGACGGTCGCGAAGATGGTCGGCCCCCACGACACATGCCCCTCGCCCGCGTCCTTCAGTTCGAAGACGCCCGAGGCGAGGACCGCCGGGATCGCGAGCAGGAAGGAGTACCGGGCCGCGGCCTCACGGGTGTAGCCCATCAGCAGACCACCGCTGATGGTCGCTCCGGAACGGGAGACGCCCGGGATCAGCGCCATCGCCTGGCAGAAACCGAAGATCAGGCCGTCCTTCACGCCGAGTTCCTTGAGCGTCTTGCGCTCCTTGCCGGCCCGGTGCTTCCCGCCCACCTCGTCACGGGCGGCGAGACGGTCGGCGATGCCGAGGACGATGCCCATCACGATCAGCGTGGTGGCGATCAGCCGCAGATCACGGAACGGGCCCTCGATCTGGTCCTTGAACGTCACCCCGAGCACACCGATGGGGATGGAGCCAACGATGACCAGCCAGCCCATCTGGGCGTCGTGATCGCTGCGCATCGACCGGTCGGTCAGCGAACGGAACCAGGCCGAGACGATCCGGACGATGTCCTTGCGGAAGTAGATGAGGACTGCCGCCTCCGTGCCGATCTGGGTGATGGCGGTGAACGCCGCACCCGGGTCGTGCCAGCCGGCGAAAGCTGCGGTGAGCCGCAGATGTGCGCTGGAGGAGATCGGCAGGAACTCGGTCAGTCCCTGAACGAGGCCCAGGACGAACGATTCGAACCAGCTCATGGGGCTTTGGCCATCCCGGAGGTGATCGTGCATCGGCCGAGGGCAGCTAGGGCCGTCGGCAGTGTGCGCATTGCGGTCAATTGAGGGCAGGGCCGTGATGGGCCCGGAGATCTTCGGTCGGTCGCGGGCAGGGTACCGCCCTCAGATGAACAGCGTTACGCACGTCCCCCTGGGCCCGCCATCGCCTCGGGCCGGGCGCCGGGAGCCGGGCGCACCGGTTCACTCGGCGGCCAGCCGGTGGCGCTTGCGCCAGGCGACGACGGCCGCGCCGATCCCCGTCAGCACGATGAAGCCCATCGCGGCCAGGAACGCGGGCGACGTCGGTGAGGATGCCTCGCTGCCCGCGACGACATAGGCGGCGGTGTTCGGGATCGAGCCGAGCCCGGTGGCGACCAGGAACGGCGGATACCCCATGCGCGACACCGCCGCGCAGTAGTTGGCCGCCGCGAACGGCACTCCCGGGAACAGCCGCAGCGCCAGCATCGAGCGGAACCCGTGCCTGCTCAACTGGCCGTCCGCCGCCTTGAGCCAGCGCCCGCGCAGCAGCGTACGGAGCGCGTCCTGCCCCAGCACCCTGCCCAGCCCGAACGAGATGCCCGCGCCGAGCACCGTGCCCGCCAGCGCGGCGGCCAGCCCCGCCTGCGTACCGAAGAGCGCGCCGGCGGCGAGATTGAGCAGCGGGCGCGGAACGAAGGCCACGGTGCACACGCCGTACGCGACCCCGAAGAGGATCACCGCCACGGCGCCACCACTGAACCGGGCGGGCCAGCCGGTGGCGAGCAGCCGTTGGGGTTCGAGGAGGAGCATCGTCGCCGCGGCGCCCAGCAGCACGGCCACGAGCAGCGAGAACCGGGACCAGGGCGAGAGCAGGGCCCTTGTGCAGCGCACGGCGAGGCCGGTGGCGGGCCGGGATGCGGGGACGGGGTCGAGCATGCCGGGAGAGTAACCGACACCGGTGTGTGATCGCCGTAACGCACGAGGCGGGAACCGGTCCGCCGGTCCCGCGCGCACCGTCCGCACCGATCCCCGGTGCGGGCCGAATTTCCTTGGCGGAGCCGCGATGCGCGCCGGAAAACCATTCGACGCGGCCAGGCCCTTCGGACATGATCGGACCCATGTTCCGGTACGCCTTCCCCGCAGCGCCGTCCGCAGTCGCGGACGCGCCGAAGGCTGCCGTGAACCCCGTCACCGCGGCGGTTGTCGCAGCAGCGCCCACCGCTGCCGCAGCGTTCATCGGCGGCGCCCGAAGCTGACCCTCCCCCGACAGTCCGGCGGACCCCGCAAGGGGAGGGTCGGCCGGGCCCCGGGGTCTTCTCTCTCAGCTTCGAACACCAAGGAATGAACCATGCCCAAGACGGCATACGTGCGCACCAAGCCCCACCTCAACATCGGCACCATGGGCCATGTCGACCACGGCAAGACCACGCTGACCGCCGCCATCACCAAGGTCCTCAGCGACCGGGGGACCGGCACGTTCGTCCCGTTCGACCGGATCGACCGGGCGCCGGAGGAGACGCAGCGCGGCATCACCATCAACATCGCGCACGTCGAGTACGAGACCGACACCCGCCACTACGCCCACGTCGACATGCCCGGGCACGCCGACTACATCAAGAACATGGTCACCGGTGCCGCCCAGCTCGACGGGGCGATCCTGGTCGTCTCCGCGCTCGACGGGATCATGCCGCAGACCGCCGAGCACGTGCTGCTCGCCCGTCAGGTCGGTGTCGACCACATCGTCGTCGCCCTGAACAAGGCGGACGTCGGCGACCCCGAGCTGACCGACCTGGTCGAGCTGGAGGTCCGCGAGCTGCTCTCCGCGCACGGCTACGGCGGGGACGCCGTTCCCGTCGTGAGGGTGTCGGGCCTGAAGGCGCTGGAGGGCGACCCGCGCTGGACCGCGGCCGTCGAGGCGCTGCTCGACGCCGTCGACACCTACGTGCCGATGCCGGTCCGGTACACCGACGCGCCGTTCCTGCTGTCGGTGGAGAACGTCCTGACCATCACCGGACGGGGCACCGTCGTCACCGGAGCCGTCGAGCGCGGCACCGTGCGGACCGGCGACCGGGTGTCGGTGCTCGGGCCGGACCAGGACATCGAGACGGTCGTCACCGGCCTGGAGACCTTCGGGAAGCCGATGGAGTCCGCGGAGGCCGGCGACAACGTGGCCCTGCTGCTGCGGGGGGTGGAGCGCGACCGGGTCCGCCGCGGCCATGTGGTCGCGGCGCCGGGCAGCGTGACGCCCAGCCGCCGCTTCACCGCGCAGGTGTACGTCCTGTCGGCGCGGGAGGGCGGCCGTACCACCCCGGTCACCACCGGGTACCGGCCGCAGTTCTACATCCGCACCGCGGACGTCGTCGGCGACGTCGACCTCGGTGCGGTGGCGGTGGCGCGCCCCGGTGACACGGTCGACCTGACCGTCGAGCTGGGACGTGACGTCCCGCTGGAGAGCGGACTCGGCTTCGCGATCCGCGAGGGCGGCCGCACGGTCGGCGCCGGAACGGTCACCGGACTGCTCTGAACCGCCGCGCACCGAGGGCCCGCCTCCCGTGCCCCACGGGAGGCGGGCCCCATGCCGTGCGCAAGACTGACGGCATGACGGACACAGCGTTGGTGCTCGGTTCCGGTGGTGTCACCGGCAGTGCGTGGGAGACCGGGATCCTGCACGGGCTCGCGAAGGCGGGCGTGGACCTCGGTGCGGCGGATCTGATCATCGGCAGTTCGGCGGGAGCGGTGGTCGGCGCACAGCTGGCCTCGGGGCTGCTCGGCCTTCCCGGGCTCTACGAACTCCAGCTCGCCGACCCGCAGGACCTGATGGGCGGCAGGCTCGGCCCGGCCATGCTGCTGCGGTACACGGCGGCCGTACTGTCCGCACGGACCCCCGAGGCCTACGGCCGGAAACTGGGCCGGATCGCGAAGGACGCCCGACCCGGCGTCACCGGGGAGCAACGGCGCGCGGCGATCGCGAGCCGGCTCCTGTCGCCCGAGTGGCCGGAGCGCCCGCTGCTCGTCACCGCCGTCGACGCCACGAGCGGTGAACTCCGCACGTTCGACAAGGACAGCGGAGTGCCTCTCGCCGATGCCGTCACCGCGAGCTGCGCGGTTCCCGGCGTATGGCCCGTCGCCCGCATCGAGGGGCGGACCTGGATCGACGGCGGGGTGCACTCCACGGCCAACGCACAGCTCGCCGCCGGATACGGCCGGGTCGTCGTCATCGCGCCCTCGGCCGGCGGCAACCGGGCCATCGCCGCACCGCACGCGCAGGCGGCCGCACTCGCCGCGAACGGTGCCCGGGTCGAGGTCATCACCCCGGACGCGGCCGCGAAGAAGGCCTTCGGCCGCAACCCCCTCGACCCGAGCCGGCGCGCGGCGGCGGCCCGCGCCGGACTCGATCAGTCGGCGGCACACACCGAAGCCGTCGCCGCGGTCCTGAACAGCTGATCCGGCACCCCACAATGGGGGAGTGAACGACTCGATACCCGTCATCCGGGACGTGGACCAGGGCAGCGCCAGACTCCTTCCCGACGTGGACCGGGACCGGGCCTGGCTGCTCACGGTCGACGGCGCGCCCCAGTCCTACGTCGACCTCGACGCGCCGGACCACATCGAGTTCGAGTACGCGCGACGGCTCGCCCATGTCGTCGACTGCGCGGCGGCACCGGGCGCACCGCTGGACGTACTCCACCTCGGCGGCGGTGCCCTCACCCTGCCCCGCTACACCGCCGCGACCCGGCCCGGCTCCCGCCAGGACGTCGCCGAGGCCGATCTCGGGCTCCTCGAACTGGTCGCCGAACAGCTTCCGGTCCCCGCCGGCAGCGGCATCACCGTGCACGGCACGGACGCCCGGGGGCTGCTGGAACGGACCGCGCCCGGCTCCCTCGACATCCTGATCGCGGACGTCTTCGGCGGCTCGCGGGTGCCCGCCCACCTCACCTCCGTCGAGTACGCACGGGCCGCCCGGCGCTCGCTGCGGGACCACGGGATCTATGCGGCGAACCTCGCGGACGGTGCGCCCTTCGGCTTCATCCGCTCCCAACTGGCCACCTTCGCGGCCGTCTTCGAGGAACTCGCACTGATCGCCGAACCCGCGGTGCTGCGCGGCCGGCGCTTCGGCAACCTCGTCCTGGTCGCCTCCCCGAGCCCCATCGACACCGCTGCGCTGACCCGCCGCTGCGCCGCCGACGCCTTCCCCGCCCGGGTCGAGTACGGTGCCGCGCTGGACCGGCTGGTCGGTGGCGCCGAGCCGGTCGGCGACGGTGAGGCGGTCGCCTCACCCGAGCCGCCCGACGGAGCCTTCAGCATCGGCTGAGGCGGGCCCCCGCTCCTTCCCCGTCGCGACCTCGGCGGTCTCGGGGGCCCGGGTCAGCCGGCGTACCTCCGGTACGAACAGCACGGCCCCGGTGACCAGCACGATCAGCGCCGCGCAGCCCCACAGGGCCTCGCTCCGCCCGACCAGCGACTCCACCGGACCGGCGAGCGCGGTGGCCACCGGCATCATCGCCACCGAGCCGAACCAGTCGTACGCCGAGACGCGCGAGAGCTTCTCCTCCGGGATCTCCTGGTGCATGGCCGTCATCCAGGAGACCCCGAACACCTCGATGGCGACGCCGCTGACGAACATCACCACGCAGAGCCCGCCCACCGGCAACGGCACCGCGAGGCCCGCCGAGGGCAGCGCCAGCGGGAAGACACAGAACGTGCCGGCCAGCAGCAGCCGCCTGGGCTTCCAGCGCGTCATCAGCAGCGCCCCGCCCAGGGTGCCGGCCCCGAACGCGGCGAGCGCGAAGCCCCAGGGGCGGGCACCACCGAACTCGTCCCGGGCGACCAGCGGACCGTACACCGACTCGGCCGCACCCACCGCGGCGACCACCACCGAGAACTGCGCCACGATGCTCCACAGCCAGGGGCGGCCGATGAACTCGTGCCAGCCGTCCCGCATGTCGGCGAGCAGACCGCCGCCCGGCGCGCGCGGGGGAATGTGGCCGACATCCAGGAACGCGCGCAGCGCACCGGCCACCGCGAACGCCGCGGCGTCCACGGCCAGCACCCAGCCCGGGTCCATCGCCGCGATCATGGCGCCGCCGAGCGCCGCACCGCCGATCGTCGCGCCCTGCATGGCCATCCGGAACAGCGCGAAGGCCCGGCTCGCCTGCTCACGGCTGACGCTGGACATCAGCATGCCTTCGGCCGCCGGGTTGAAGAACGCCTGCCCGGTGCCGCACAACGCGGTGAGCAGCATCATCTGCCACAGCTTCGGATCACCGGCCAGGACCAGCCAGGCGAACGCGGCCTGTGAGAGGCAGTTGAGGGTGTTGGCCGCGACCATCACCCGGTGGCGCGGCAGCCGGTCCGCGATCGCCCCGCCGATCAGCAGGAAGAGCACCAGGGGCGCGGTCCTGGCGGCGGCCACCAGACCGACGTCCCCGCCGTCACCGCCCGCCTGCAGAACGGCGAACGCCGCCGCGATCAGCGCGCCATGGGTACCCAGGCCGGTGATGATCGCGGCGGCGGTCAGCAGACGGTAGTTGCGGCCGGGGTGAGGCGGGCGGGATGCGGCGGCGGTGGTCACCAGGGGACTATCGCCGCCGCACCCCCGCGGTGCCAACTGCTTTCCCGGGGGAGGGAACGGGTCAGGGAGCGGGGGTGACGTCCACCAGCCGCACGGTGCTCAGGATCTTCTGGATCGTCGTGTCCGGGAGCTCGTCCTTGACGGAGTCGGCTCCGTACAGGACCCAGGAAGCGAACTCACCCTTCTTGTTCTTGAAGGTGAAGGCGATGGCCTTGCCGTCGCTGTCGCACTTCTCCTTCTTCGTGACATTCGGAGCGGTGGCGGTGACGACCTGGCCGGTGAGTCCCGACTTGGTGGTGTACTGCTTGGCGTCGGTGAACTTGATGGTGCTCTCCGGCATGTGCTGTGCGTAGGCGGCCCACACCCAGGTGCCGGCCTCGCTGTGGGCGTTCTTGGCGGCGTCGGTGGCGCCCTGGGCGCCCCTGGTGCCGGCGCTGGCGAGGCTCATGTCCTCCTCGACGCCGTCCTTGTCGGGGTCGTCCACGCACCACTTCTTCTGGAAGAACGCCGGTGCGGAGAAAAGGATGAGGGGCGAGCCGTCACCCTTCTTCTCATCCTCGAAGTACGAGCCTGTGTCGGGCCTCCCGACCTCCCAGTCCCCGGGTACGTCGAACTGCGTGCCCCACTTGGGGTTGGTGACGACCTTCCAGCCGGGGATGAGGGGCTTGGGGTCCCCGTCGTCGCCGCGCGGGTTCGCCTCGGCGGAGGAAGCGGATCCGGACGGCTTGACCGGCGCGGACGACTGCTTGCCGTCGGCGACGTCCTTGCCCTTGTCGTCCTTGTTCATCACGACGACACCGGTCACCACGGCGGCCACGACCACGGCGGTGGCCGCGACGATGGCGACGGCGGTGGTCTTCTTCTTGTTGTTGTCGCCGGGCTGCGGAGCACCGGGCGGACCGGGCACCGCGTACTGCGGCACCGTCGGCTGCTGGTACGCGTTCGGCTGCGCATAGCCGGGCTGGTACCCCGGCTGCTGTCCGGGCTGTCCCTGCTGCTGATATCCCGGCTGCTGATAGGGATTCGGCTGCTGGTACCCCGGCTGCTGATACGGGTTCTGATTCTGGTCCTGCGGGTTTTGCTCGCCCCCGGGCGGCTGCTGTCCTGGCCACATGGCGAGTAACGATAGAGGGGTGGTGGCCGGTCTGCTACGCCCGCCCCCGTGTGCGGACGGTGAAGGAAGCGATCGGAGAGGTTTGCCGGGGGTTCCGGGGATGGCCAAAAAGTTCTACTCATGAGTAACATCTGGCCATGAGCGCTGAACAGATGACCGTGGGCGAGATGCTCGTCGCGACGGTCCCGATGGCCCGCACCCTCAACCTGGAGTTCCTGGAGACGACCGCCGAGCGCGCGGTGGTCCGCCTCCCGGACCAGGCCGAATACCACAACCACATCGGCGGACCGCACGCCGGAGCGATGTTCACGCTGGCGGAATCGGCGAGCGGAGCCATCGTCATCGCCGCCTTCGGCGACCAGATGTCGCGCGCCGTGCCGCTCGCGGTGAAGGCGGAGATCGGCTACAAGAAGCTGGCCAAGGGCGTCGTCACCGCGACGGCGACCCTGGGCCGCCCGGTGGCCGAGGTCGTCGCCGAACTCGACGAGGGCAAGCGGCCGGAGTTCCCCGTGGCCATCGAGATCCAGCGCGCCGACGGCGCCGTGACCGGAGAGATGACGGTCGTCTGGACGCTGCGGCCCAACGCCTGATTCCGGCCGGTTCCGAGAGGAGCCGCCACACGCCCCGGCAGAGGGCGCGTGGCGGCTTTTCGAGCTGTTCGGGCGCACAGCGGGACAGGTAGGCTTCCCGCCGTGCGCCGAGGAGTTGCCCGGCGGGTAACATGCATCAGCTACGGGAGGAACCGGCGTTGCACATCCAGGAATGGCTGGAGACCATCCCCGCGGTCAGCGTCTACGCCCTGGTGGCCGGGGTCATCGGGTTGGAGAGCCTCGGTATTCCGCTGCCCGGCGAGATCGTCCTGATCAGCGCGGCGCTCCTGTCCGCCGGACATGACGGAATCAACCCCTGGCTCGTCGGCGCCTGCGCCTCGGCCGGCGCGATCATCGGCGACTCGATCGGATACGCCATCGGCCGCAAGGGCGGACGGCCGCTGCTGGCCCGGCTGGGCGGGAAGTTCCCCAAGCACTTCGGTGAGAGTCAGATCGCCATGGCGGAGCGGTCGTTCGAGAAGTGGGGCATGTGGGCGGTGTTCTTCGGCCGCTTCGTGGCGCTGCTGAGGATCTTCGCGGGCCCGCTGGCGGGCGTACTGCACATGCCGTACTGGAAGTTCCTGATCGCCAATGTGCTCGGCGGCATCGTCTGGGCGGGCGGCACCACGGCCGTCATCTACTCGGTGGGAGTCGTCGCCGAGGCCTGGCTCAAGCGGTTCTCGTACCTCGGCCTCGTGGCCGCGGTGCTGATCGGCGTCGCCTCGATGCTGATCGTGAAGAACCGGGCCAAGAAGGCGGCGGCTTCCGCCGCCCGGGCGCCCGAGTCGGCGGCGGTCGCGGCCACCGACTGACCACACGGGGGCGGCACGGACCGGGCGGTGCGACCCCGCACCGCCCGGTCCGTCGCGCTCTCAGCCCTCGTGGGCCTGCCGGTGCGCCTTGGCCAGCTCCACATAGCCGACCGCGTTGAACTTGATGCCTTCGAGCTCCTCCTCGGTCAGCTGCCGCTTGACCTTGGCGGGGACACCGGCGACCAGCGAACCCGGTGGCACCCGCATTCCCTGCGGGACCAGCGCCTGCGCCGCGATCAGCGAACCGGCCCCGATGTGCGCGCCGTTGAGGACGGTGGCGCCCATGCCGACCAGGACGTCGTCCTCGACGGTGCAGCCGTGGAGCACGGCGTTGTGCCCGACCGAGACGCGCTCGCCGACCGTGACGGGGAACCCGGGGTCGACGTGCACGCTGCAGTTGTCCTGGATGTTGCTGTCGGCACCGATGACGATCGGGCCGCAGTCGGCGCGCAGTACGGCGTGGTACCAGACACTGGAGCCCGCGGCCATCGTGATCTCGCCGATGACGACCGAGGTCGGTGCCGTGAAGGCATCCACGTCGATGTCCGGCTCCTTGCCGCCCATACCCGTGATCAACGCCTGCTCTGCCATCGCCCGTTCCTCCGTGCTCAGGTGTGGTGCGGCCGTGGTCGTCCGGTCCCGGCGACCCGGCCGCGGCTGTTCCGTCGCGCCACAGGAACGGTAGGCGACGGCCGCCGGACCGGGGCCGAGTGGGGTGAACATCACAGCTCGCCGCGGTGATCGGCTCGGGCGCCGCCGACTACCGTGTGCGAGTGCCCAAGAACAGGAACGCGTTCTCTTCCCTCGCCGCCTGGCGGCGGCGCGCCCTGTCCCGGGCCGTCCACCGCGGCTGGCGCTGGGTGCAGGAGTCGGGCGCCGTCACCGCGGACCGCCCCGGCGCGCTGCGCTTCGGCCGGATCGGCGCGGGCACCCGGCTGGCCTTTCCGCAGGGCACGGTCTTCGGGGAGCGGTGGATCGAGCTCGGCTCGCACTGCGTGATCGGTGAACAGGTCACACTGACGGCCGGACTCATGCCCGACCTGGACCTCGGCCCCGATCCGATCCTGACCCTGGGCGACGGGGTGGTGCTCGGCCGCGGCAGCCATGTGGTCGCCGACACCACGGTGACCATCGGCCCGGACACGTACTGCGGGCCGTACGTCTACATCACGTCGACCAACCACAGCTACGACGATCCGCACGAGCCGGTCGGCCGGCAGTGGCCCCGCATGGAACCGGTCGCCATCGGGCCGGGCTGCTGGATCGGCACCGGAGCGGTGATCCTCCCGGGGGCCACGCTCGGCCGCAATGCGGTGGTCGCCGCAGGGGCGGTGGTGCGGGGCGAGGTGCCCGACCACGCGGTGGTGGCAGGCGCCCCCGCCCGTGTCGTACGCAGCTGGGACCCCGAGAAGGGCTGGCAGCCGCCGCTGCGCACCCCGGCTCCGGTGCCGATCCCGGCGGACGTCACGCCCGAGCAGCTGCTGGCCCTGTCGGAACCGGGCGAGACCGCGGGTCCGTCCGCCGGCTGACGGGCCTCATCCGGTCGCGAGCAGCACCGTGCCCACCAGGGCGAGACCGGCCCCGGCGGCCTGCACCCCGCGCAGCCGCTCCTTCAGTACGCCGCGAACTGCGGCAGCCCCGGCCGCTCCCCGGCCAGGAGTTCGATGCTCACCGGCACCACGACGCCCAGCGATCCGAGCGGGGAGACGACCCCCATCGGGCCGAGAGCCGGCGCCTGGTAGAAGCTCAGCATCGCGACCGGCCCGACCACACCCGCCGCGACCGCGAACCACAGCCGCGGTCCCGCTTCGCTCCAGCCGCCGGTCGCGACCACGACAGCACCCAGCACCACAGCCGCGACGGCCTGCGGGACGACGACCACGGTGAGCACGGGGACGCGCCGGGTGAGCAGCCCGCCGCCGAAGTCGGCCAGCCCCGGAGCAGGCTCGTGGCCGGCGCGAACAGTGCTGTCGTTGCAGGCCCCGCAGTACAGTGCGATGAACGGTGGGGTGCACCACACCTTAGTGCAGTTTATTCGACCCTGTCATTCAAAATATTGGACGGAATGTGTCCGACCTCGATCAGCTCACTCAATCGCTCGCGCGCAATCTCAAGCGCTGGAGGGGGGAACGCGGCTTCACTCTGGACGCCCTCGCCGCCCGCGCCGGAGTCAGCCGCGGCATGATCATCCAGATCGAACAGGCCCGCACCAACCCGAGCGTCGGCACCACGGTCAAGCTCGCCGACGCACTGGGGGTCAGCATCGCCACCCTGCTCGACTACGAGCAGGGCTCGCCGGTCCGGCTGGTGCCCGAGAGCCAGGCGGTACGCATGTGGTCCACCGACGCGGGCAGTTCCACCACCCTGCTCATCGGCACGGACGCCCGGGGACTGCTCGAACTCTGGTCCTGGCGCCTGATGCCCGGCGACAGCAGCGCCTCCGATCCGCACCCCGAGGGCACCGTCGAACTGCTCCACGTCACCGCGGGCGAACTCACCCTGGTCGTCGACGGCACCCCGTACGCCGTACCGGCCGGCGGCTCCGCCTCGTTCGAGGCGCACCACCCGCACGCCTACCGCAACGACGGCCCCGATCCGGTCGAGGTGACCATGGCGGTCTCCATCCCGCCCGTACGGTGAGACGAGCGGCCGAAGGGCCCAGGACCGCTGTTAGCGTGAGGCGCATGCGCGCTCCCATCGGCTCCTTCGAGAACGCCGCTCCGGCGGCCGACCGCTCCGGCCTGCTCACCGCCCCCGTCGCCGCGGCCGTGACCGAGGGCTGGGGCGGTTTCCCCGCCGAACAGATCATCCATGTCGACACGGACCCGGCCATCGCCGACACGGCGGTCTTCGCCGAGCACCACGGCGCGGACCTGCTCGACCGGTCGGCCAACTGCGTCGTGGTGGCGGGCAAGCGCGGCGGCGACGTGACCCTCGCGGCCTGCCTCGTCCTGTCCAACTCCCGCGTCGATGTGAACGGTGCGGTCCGCAAGCGACTCGGCGCCCGCAAGGCGTCCTTCGCCCCGATGGACACGGCGGTCGGCGAGACCGGCATGGAGTACGGCGGCATCACCCCCATCGGCCTGCCCGCCTCGTGGCCGCTGCTGATCGACCCGGCCGTCGTCGACGAGGAGTGGGTGCTGATCGGCAGCGGCAGCCGCCGGGGCAAGCTCATCGTCCCGGGCAAGGCACTGGCGGCGCTGCCGGGCGCGACGGTCGTCGAGGGACTCGGCATCAGGAGTTGAGTCCCCCGCGAGGGTCTCAGCCGGGCGAGTGGCAGAGTGCCCGGGACGGTGCGCCGGCCCGGTGGGACGTCAGCCAGCCGGACGCGAAGTCGACGGCGTCGTCGATACGGAAGAGCCGGCTCGTCGACGATCCCACCCGGCCCGTAAGGACCGTCGCTCCCGTCCCAGGCCGGGCGAAGTCCGCGCCCAGGGCTGCGAAGTCGCTGTCGTCCAGCGCGACGTCCTCGTACTCCCACCACCGGCGGCGGCCCCCGGCCGTCACCACGCAGCGGTAGCTCCGGCGCGGCGGGGCGGGAACCCGGTACTCGCCGAGGTGGAACGCGGTGCAGGTGTCGAAACCGGTGCCCAGCATGAGCACCTGGGCCCGCAGATCGTAGAGCCGGGCCAGCGGCGACTCCTCGCCGAGGTGGCAGTCGGGGCTGTGATCCGCCATCAGCTTCCGGGCCAGCGGACCGAGCGCGGCGAAGGACGTCTGCGGGTGCCCGCTGCGCGTCGCCCCCTCGGAGAGCCGTACGGCCTCCGCGAGACGGCCCATCGACGGCGCGGCCGAAGTCGCCGGGTCGAAGGGCGGCATGCTCGCCCGCACGGCTTCCCGGGCCCGTTCACCGAGCCCGCGCACCCGGTTCAGGTAGTGCGGAGAGGTGTCGGAGTTCTCGGGCGTGAAGGCGGGGACGACGAGCGTGCCGTACCCGAGAGCGTCCCGCAGCGCACCGGCCATCGCACGGACGCCGCCGCTCACCGGACCCACCGCGCTCATCGACGCGTGCACCAGGAGGACGCCGTCGCGTTCCACACCCAACTCGGTGAGCTGCCCGGCCAGCCGGCTGCGGCGGTGAACGTCGGTCGGTGCGGTGGTAGTGGTCACAGCGGGCCATTCTCCCAGCCGGACGCCGGGTGCGACACCACGCACACCCGCGCGAGGGACCCGGGTGCGGTTCAGCGGCCGAGGGCGGGAATCTCGATGGCGGGGCACCGGTCCATGACCATGTCGAGCCCGGCCTCACGCGTGCGGGCGTACGCCTCCGGGTCGACCACACCGAGCTGGAACCAGACGGCCCGGGCGCCCGCCGCGACCGCCTGGCCGGCCACCGCGCCCGCCTGCTCGCTGTTGACGAAGACGTCCACCACATCGACCGGGAACGGGATGTCGGCCAGCGAGGCGTAACCGTCCTCGCCGTGCACCCGCTCCGCCTTCGGATGCACCGGGACCACCCGCTTGCCGAAGCGCTGGAGCACCTCGGCGACGCCGTAGGCCGCGCGCGACCGGTTGTTCGACAGGCCCACCACGGCCCAGGTGTCGCCGCTGTCCAGGAGAATCCTGCGGATCGTCTCTTCGTCTGCGTACATGATCCGCACAACGGGCCGGGGCCCCGGACCATTCCCGTACGGGGCATAGGGTGGCCGGATGCAGGAGCAGTACCGGACAGTCGCCCGAGCGGGCGTGCACGAGACCGAGATCAACCGGTCGCGCTTCATCTGCGCGCTCGCCCCCGCCGCCACCGAGCAGGAGGCGCAGGACTTCGTCGCACGCGTCCGCAAGGAACACCCGACCGCGACCCACAACTGCTTCGCCTATGTGATCGGCGCCGACGCCTCCGTACAGAAGGCGAGCGACGACGGGGAACCCGGCGGCACCGCGGGCGTACCCATGCTCCAGATGCTGACCAGACGTGAGATGCGCTACGTCGTCGCCGTCGTCACCCGCTACTACGGCGGGGTCAAGCTCGGCGCCGGCGGACTGATCAGGGCTTACGGGGGAGTGGTCGGCGAGGCCCTCGACGCACTGGGCACCATCACCCGCCGGCGCTACCGCCTCGCCACGATCACCGTCGGCCACCAGCGCGCGGGCAAGCTGGAGAACGACCTGCGCGCCACCGGCCGCACCGTGCGCGAGGTGCGTTACGCGGAGGCCGTCGTCATCGAGATCGGACTGCCGGACGCCGACGTCGAGGCCTTCCGCGGCTGGCTGGCCGACGCGACCGCGGGCGAGGCCGGGCTGGAGCTCGGCGGCGAGGCGTACGAAGACGCCTGACCCGGTCACGCGCCCGTACGGCGCCTTCCCCGCCCGGATCGATCTTCCGGGGCGAAGGCCCGGACACGGCCGTCGGTGATGCGAGACTGTGATGGGTGGGAAGCGAGGGACCCACCACCGCCGATGCGGCCGGCAACCGGACTCCGGGCCGGCCCGGCGCGGTCACGGAGCACGGCCGACAGCGGCCCCGGGGGCGGAGGAAGAGAACGATGCAGGTCGGAGCCGGCTCTTGAGAATTCTTCACACGTCCGACTGGCACCTGGGGCGCTCCTTCCACCGGGTCTCCCTGCTCGAAGCCCAGGCCGCCTACCTGGACCACCTGGTGGCGACGGTGCGCGAGCACGAGGTGGACGCGGTCCTCGTCGCAGGCGACGTGTACGACAGGGCCGTACCGCCCCTGGCCGCCGTCGAGCTCTTCGACGACGCGCTGCACCGGCTCGCCGCCGCCGTGGTGCCCACCGTGATGATCTCCGGCAACCACGACTCGGCACGCAGGCTCGGCGTCGGCGCCGGACTGATCGGGCGGGCCGGTATCCACCTGCGGACCGACCCCGCCGGCTGCGCCACCCCCGTCGTCCTGCCGGACGCGCACGGCGACGTGGCGTTCTACGGGCTGCCCTACCTGGAACCGGCCCTGGTGAAGGACGCCCTCAAGGCGGAGCGCGCCGGGCACGAAGCGGTACTGACCGCGGCCATGGAACGGGTACGCGCGGATCTCGCGGAACGCCCCGACGGCACCCGCTCCGTCGTGCTCGCCCACGCCTTCGTCGCGGGCGGCGAGCCCAGCGACAGCGAGCGCGACATCACCGTCGGCGGGGTGGCCGCCGTGCCCGCCGGAGTCTTCGACGGCGTCGACTACGTGGCGCTCGGCCATCTGCACGGCTGCCAGACCGTCACCGAACGCGTCCGCTACTCGGGCTCGCCGCTCGCGTACTCCTTCTCCGAGGTCCACCACCGCAAGACCATGTGGCTGATCGACCTCGACGCCTCGGGCACCGTCACGGCCGAGCGCCTCGACTGCCCGGTGCCCCGCCCGCTCGCCAGACTCCGCGGCCGCCTCGACGACCTCGTCGACCAACCCGCGCTGGAGCAGCACCGTGAGTCCTGGGTCGAGGCCACCCTGACCGACCCGGTGCGCCCGGCCGAGCCGATGGCCCGGCTCGTCGAGCGGTTCCCGCACACCCTCAGCCTGGTCTTCGAACCCGACCGGGCCCCCGACGACCCGCACGCCTCGTACGCCCGGCGCCTCAAGGGGCGCGACGACCAGCAGATCGCCGAGGACTTCGTGGCACATGTGCGGGGCGGCTCCGCAGCCGACGAACAGGAACGCACGGTGCTGCGCGGCGCCTTCGACCACGTCCGGGTGGACGACGGCGTGCGCGAGGTGAACCGTTGAGACTCCACCGGCTCACCCTCACCGCCTTCGGGCCGTTCGGCACCACCCAGACCATCGACTTCGACGCACTCTCGTCGGCCGGCCTCTTCCTGCTGCACGGGCCGACCGGCGCCGGGAAGACCTCCGTCCTCGACGCGGTCTGCTACGCCCTCTACGGTGCGGTGCCCGGCGCCCGTCAGAGCCCGGGCACCTCCCTGCGCAGCGACCACGCCCCGGCGGACCTCGCCACCGAGGTCGGACTGGAACTGACCGTCGGCGGCCGCCGCCTCGAAATCACCCGGAGCCCCGCGCAGCCCCGCCCCAAGAAGAAGGGCAGCGGCTTCACGACCGAGAAGGCACAGAGCCGGCTGCGGGAGTACGACCCCGACGGCGGCTGGCGGCCGCTCAGCCGCTCGCACCAGGAGATCGGCGAGGAGATCACCCAGCTCATCGGGATGAGCCGGGAACAGTTCTGCCAAGTGGTGCTGCTGCCGCAGGGCGACTTCGCGCGCTTCCTGCGCGCCGATGCCGAGGCACGCGGCAAACTCCTCGGCAGGCTCTTCGACACCCGCCGTTTCGCCGCCGTCGAGGAGCGCCTGGCAGAGCTGCGTCGCGGCGCCGAGACCAAGGTCAGGGCCGGGGACGAACGGGTCCTCGCGGTCGCCCAGCGCATCGCCCAGGCCGCCGGAACCGCCGGCCGCGAAGCGCCGCTCCCCGGCATCCAGCCCGGCGAACCGGGCCTCGCCGAGGGCGTGCTGGAGTGGGCCGCCACGGCCCGCAGCGGCGCCCGCGAACGTCTCGACATCGCCGCCTGTGTCCTCGCCATGGCCGAGGGCCGGCAGTCGGCCGCCCGCCAGGCACTCGACAGCGAACGCGAACTGGCCGCACTCCAGCAGCGGTACGAGGAGACGCGCCGCCGGGCCGCCATCCTCGAAGACCGCCGCCCCGACCGCGACCGCTGCCACGAACGACTCGCACGGGCCCGCAAGGCGGACCTCGTCGCACCGGCGCTGGACCTGCGCGACGAGGCCGAGCGCGCCTACCGCATGTCCTGTCAGGCCCGTGACCGGGCCCGCGCGGTGCTGCCCGGCACTCTGGCGGACGCCGGTGCCGAACAACTGGCGGAGCTGGAGCGACGGCTCCGCCAGGAGCTCGGCGGGCTCGAAGCCGCGAAGCGGGCCGAACTGCGCAGCGCGGCGATCGACGCCGAGCGGGCCGGACTGGAGCGCCAGGCCAGGGCCGACGACGAGCTGATCCGCGAAGCGGAAGTCTGGCTGGCCGACTGGGAGTCCACCCGCGACGGACTGCGGGCCCGCATCGAGGCGGCCCAGGAGGCCGCCACCCACGCGGAACAACTGGCCGGCCGACTGGAGCCCGCCCGTGCCCGGCTGGACGCGGCCCGCCGCCGGGACGCGCTGGCCGACCGGGTGTCGGCCGCGGCCGAGCGGCTGGCCGCCGCCCGGGAGAACGCCGCCGCGGCCCACGAGTCGTGGCTGGAGCTCCGCGAACGGCGACTGCGCGACATCGCGGCGGAGCTGGCGGCCGAGCTGGTGGACGGCGAGGACTGCAAGGTGTGCGGATCGGCCGACCATCCCCACCCCGCCCGCGCGGCCGACGGGCATGTCGACCGGGCCACCGAGGAGCGGGCGCTCGACGCCCACCGCCGGGCCGATCAGGCACGTACACACGCGGACCGGGAGCTGGGCGTCGTACGCGAGCAGCACGCCGCCGCCCGCGCCGCCGCACAGTGGGCGGTGCCGCAGCCGAGGGACGGGGCCGATGCCACCGACCCGGCAGTCGCGGCACATGTGAGCGCCGCCGCCGGTTCGGCGGGGGCGCCGGCCTCCGGCACCGGTGCCGTCGCCGCAGGCCCGGCCGGCACCGGGTCGGACGCCGACCCCACCGTCGCCGAACTCGCCGCACTCGTCGACCGGTTGACCGGCTCGCACGCCGATGCGTACCGCACCGCGGCGGGCATGCACGCCGCGCGCGAGGCCCTCGCGGCCACCGAGCGGGAACAGGCCGAACGCCTCGAAGGCCGGCAGCTGGCCGAGCGCCGGGCCGCGGCCCGCACCTCCCTGCGCGAAGGGCTGGACCGCGAACAGGCCGCGCTGGAAGCCGAACTGACGGCCGCCCGCGGCGACAAGGGCAGTGTGGCCGAGCACGCCGCGCTGCTGGAGCGCCGGGTCGGGCTGCTCGCCGCGGCCGCCGAGGCGGTACGTGAGGAGGAGACGGCCGCACAGCACCGCAAAGTGGCCGACGACCGGCTCGCGGACGCCGCGTTCCGGGCCGGGTTCGACACCCCTCAGGCCGCGGCCGAGACCCTTCTCCCCGATGCCGAGCAGCGTGAACTCCAGCGGCTCGTCGATGCCTGGCAGTCCGAGGCGGCGGCGGTGGCCGACCGCCTGGCCGAGACGGAGACCCGGGCCGCCGCCGAACGCCCGCCGGCCGCGGTGGACGCCGCGCGGACCGCGTACGACACGGCCGAACGCCTGCTGCGGGACGCCTCCGCCGCACTGGCGGCCGCGCGCGAGCGCTGCGCCGAACTCGGCAGACTCTCCCGCCGCGCCGCGGACGAGGTACGCGGACTCGGTCCGCTGCGCGAGGAGTACGACCGGGTGGCACGGCTGGCCGGACTCACCGCCGGCACCTCCGCGGACAACGAACGCAAGATGCGGCTGGAGTCGTACGTGCTCGCCGCCCGGCTCGAACAGGTCGCCGCCGCGGCCACCGCACGGCTCCAGCGCATGTCGTCCGGCCGCTACACACTCGTCCACTCCGACGCCCGCACCGGAGGCCGCAGATCGGGCCTCGGACTGCACGTCGTCGATGCCTGGACCGGCCGCGAGCGCGACACGGCCACGCTCTCGGGCGGCGAGACGTTCTTCGCCTCGCTTGCCCTCGCGCTCGGCCTCGCCGATGTCGTCACCGACGAGGCGGGCGGGGTACGGCTGGACACACTCTTCATCGACGAGGGCTTCGGCAGTCTGGACGACCAGACCCTCGACGAGGTGCTCGACGTGCTGGACTCGCTGCGCGAGCGGGACCGCAGCGTGGGCATCGTCAGCCATGTCGCCGATCTGCGCCGTCGTATCCCCGCACAGCTCGAAGTGGTGAAGGAACGGCACGGATCGGCGGTGCGGCACCGCACCACCGGCGAGGTCAGCGGCTGATGGCGCGGCGGGGGAGCGGCGAGGAGTAGACGACACTCGTGGTCACCGAACCGAGGGCGCCGATCCTGCCCGCGACCTCCTCCAGATGACTCATCGAACGGGCGGTGACCTTCAGTACGAAGCAGCCGTCACCGGTGACATGGTGGGCCTCCACGATCTCCGGGGTGGTGTCGAGCAGATCGTGGAACGGCTTGTAATGGCCGTTCGGATAGCGCAGCCGTACGAGGGCGAGAATCGGCAGCCCGAGCCGCTCCGGATCGACCACGGCGGCGTAACCGCTGATCACCCCGGCCTCCTCCAGCCTGCGCACCCGCTCGGTCACGGCGCTGGGGGACATCGCCACCGCGCGTGCCAGCTCGGCGAACGACGCGCGCCCGTCGCGCTGCAGGACATCGAGGATGCGCCAGTCGGTGGCGTCCGGGGAATAGTCGGTCATGCCCGGGACACAACAGGGAAATCCCCGGCAGGGCAAGCATTGTGCCGGGGATCTCGTCTTCCGGGGGCGGATCACCGGCCGTAGATTTCTGGGCATGACCTCCCAGCTCACCGCCGTCGCGGCCCATCCCGTCCTGCGCGTCCCGCCGGCCTCCCCGGCCGCGGCCGCCGCCTACTTCGGCGCCTCGCTCGCCTTCCACACGGACGTCTCGGACGTCGCCGCCGCGCTCGCGGCCGACGGCGATCCGGGCTTCGTGCTCCTGGACTCCCGCTCCACCGGATCCTGGAACCAGGGGCACGTCCCCGGCGCGGTCCATCTGCCGACCGCGCTCATCGCCGAGCAGGCCCACCACCTGCTCGACCCGGCGGTTCCCGTCGTCACGTACTGCTGGGGCCCCGCCTGCGACGGCGCCACGCGTGCCGCGCTCGCCCTCGCCGAACTCGGCTACCGGGTCAAGGAGATGCTCGGCGGCTTCGAGTACTGGGTGCGCGAGGGCTTCGAGTTCGAGACCCGGGAGGGGCGGGAGCGGCGAGCACCGGATCCGCTCACCGCACCGGCCGGCTCCGAGGACTGCGGCTGCTGACCGGCCCGGCCGTACGGGCTGCGGAGGTGCCCGGCGGCCGGACCCATGGGGCGAACGGGCCCGGCCGCCGGGCTGTCGCCTCAGAGCCTGGACAGCTCGTCGACGAGATCGTCGAGACCGAGCGGCCCCTGCGACAGGGCGGCCATGTGCCAGGCCTTGGCGTCGAACGCCTCGCCGTGGGCCTTGCGGGCGTTCTCCCGGCCCAGCAGCCAGGCGCGCTCGCCCAGCTTGTACCCGATGGCCTGTCCCGGCATCGAGAGATAGCGGGTCAGCTCGCTCTCCACGAAGTCGGCGGGGCGGCCGCTGTGATTGCCGAAGAACTCCTGCGCCAGCTCCGGGGTCCACCGCTCGCCGGGGTGGAACGGGGAGTCCGCCGGGATCTCCATCTCCGCGTGCATGCCGATGTCCACGATCACCCGGCAGGCACGCATCATCTGCGCGTCCAGATAGCCGAGGCGGCGCTCGGCGTCGGGCAGGAAGCCCAGCTCGTCCATGAGCCGCTCCGCGTACAGCGCCCAGCCCTCGGCGTTGGCGCTGACCCCGCCGATCGACGCCTGGTAGCGGGACAGGCTGTCGGCGACATGCGTCCACTGCGCGATCTGGAGGTGGTGGCCCGGCACACCCTCGTGATACCAGGTGGACACCAGGTCGTACACCGGGAACCGGGTCTCGCCCATCGTGGGCAGCCAGGTGCGGCCGGGGCGCGAGAAGTCCTCGGAGGGGCCCGTGTAGTACGGGGCCGCGGCGCCGCCGGGCGGGGCGATACGGGACTCCACCTTCCGCACGCGTTCGGCGAGCTCGAAGTGCGTACCGTCGAGAGCCTCGATCGCCTCGTCCATCAGACCCTGCAGCCAGGCCTGGACCTCGTCGACCCCCTCGATGTGCTTGCCGTGCACATCGAGATGGGCCAGCGCCTCCCACGGGCCGGCGCCGGGCAGCACCTTCTCGGCCTCGGTCCGCATCTCGGCGAGCAGCCGGTGGTACTCGGACCAGCCGTACGCGTAGGCCTCGTCCAGGTCCAGGTCGGTGCCGTTGAAGTAGCGCGACCAGCGCGCGTACCGCTCACGGCCCACCGTGTCCGGCGCGCCCTCGATCGCGGGGGCGTACACATCGCGCATCCAGTCGCGCAGCGCCACGACCGACTCGGTGGCCACCCGGGCGCCTTCGTCCAGCTCGGCACGGAGCGACGCGGGTCCGGCGGCCGCGAACACCTGGAAGAACCCCGGACCGTCCTGGCCCGCCCACTCGTCGAGCTGGCCGATGAAGGTGGCGGTGGCGCGCGGACCGCCGTAGAGCTTGCGCTCCAGGCCGAGCGCCAGCGACTCGCGGTAGCCCTCGAACGCGGCGGGCACCGCGTGCAGCCGGTCCACGACCGCCGCCCAGTCCTCGTCGGTCTCGGTCGGTGTCACGGTGAACACCTCACGGACACTGTGCGCCGGGGAGGCGAGGTTGGAGACCGTGCGCAGCTGCTCCTCGGCGTCGTGAACGGCGAGTTCCGCAGTGAGGCGCTCGCGCAGCAGGCGGCCGCAGCGGCGCTCGGCGTCGCTGTCCGCGCCGGGCAGCCGTTCGGCGGCGTCGAGCTTCGCCAGGGTGGTGCGGGCCAGCTCGGCAAGAGCTTCCTGACCTGCGGGGGAGAAGTCGGGAAGGTGGCGCGAGCTCTCCGCGACACCGAGATAGGTGCCCGAGATCGGGTCGAGTTCGATGAAAGCGTCGACATAGGTGTCGGCGACCTGGCGGGGCAGCGCGCTGCTGGAAGTGTCTGACATGCGGACATCCTCGTACGGCGGGGGCCTCCGCGTCACCATCATTCGGTCTCAGGGGCCGGACTCCGCCGATTCTGCGGAGGGCGGCAGCAGCGGCCCGCACTCCCACTGCTGGAATATCAGCCTGGTCTCGACCCGGGCCACTTCGCGGCGCGAGGTGAATTCGTCCAGCACCAGGCGTTGCAGATCGGCCGTGCCCGTGACCGCGACATGGACCAGATAGTCGTCCGGGCCGGTCAGATGGAAGAGCGCACGGGACTCCGGCAATGTCCTGATGCGTTCGACGAACGGGCCGATGAGCTCCCTGCGGTGCGGCCGGACCTGCACGGAGAGCAGCGCCTCCAGGCCCCTGCCGAGCCTCGCCGGGTCGAGCCGCAGCTGGTGGCCGAGAATCACACCGGAGCGGCGCAGCCTGGTCACCCGGTCCAGGCAGGTCGACGGTGCGACGCCGACCTCGGCGGCCAGCTCGCGGTAGGTGGTCCGGGCATCGTTCTGCAGCAGTCGCAGAATGTGCAGGTCCACCGGGTCAAGAGCGACAGAATCGGCCATTCGCCGAACGTAGCACGGGAGATCGCCGCCGAATCCCGGTGGTTGTTCAGAGTGGTGGCATGGACACCGAATCCTCGATGGCGCCCCCGACCACAACCCGGTCCAGGGCGCTGGCCACCGATGCCGTGCACGCCGGCCGCGACGATCTCGCGGCCCTCGGACTGCACACTCCGCCGATCGACCTGTCGACCACCTATCCCTCGTACGACTCCCGGGGCGAGGCGGAGCGGATCGACGCCTTCGCCTCGACCGGTGCGCGGCTCGAAGGGCCGCCGGTCTACGCCCGGCTGGACAACCCGACGACCGCCCGCTTCGAGACCGCACTCGCCCGGCTCGAAGGCACCGCGAGCGCCGTGTCGTTCGCCAGCGGCATGGCGGCGCTCACCGCCGTTCTGCTGGTCCGGGCGAGCATGGGGCTGCGCCACGTGGTCGCCGTCCGGCCGCTCTACGGTTGCAGCGATCATCTGCTCGGTGCCGGGCTGCTGGGTACGGAGGTGACCTGGACCGATCCGGCGGGCATCGCCGACGCGATCCGTCCGGACACCGGTCTGGTGATGGTGGAGACCCCCGCCAACCCGACGCTCGCCGAGGTCGACATCCGGGCGATCGCGCACTCCTGCGGTTCGGTGCCGCTGCTGGTCGACAACACCTTCGCCACTCCGGTACTGCAACGGCCCGTCGAGCACGGTGCCCGGATCGTGCTGCACAGCGCCACCAAGTACCTGGGCGGGCACGGCGATGTGATGGGCGGGGTCGTCGCCTGCGACGAGGAGTTCGCGGGCCGGCTGCGGCAGGTGCGCTTCGCCACCGGCGGGGTGCTGCACCCGATGGCCGGGTATCTGCTGCTGCGCGGCCTGGCGACGCTTCCGGTACGGGTACGGGCGGCGTCCGCGAGCGCAGCCGAACTGTCCCGCAGGCTGACCGCCGACCCGCGCATCGCCCGGGTCCACTACCCGAAGCTGGGCGGGGCGATGGTCTCGTTCGAGGTGTACGGGGATCCGCACCGGGTGATCTCGGCCGTACGGCTCATCACGCCCGCGGTGAGCCTCGGCAGCGTGGACACCCTGATCCAGCACCCGGCCTCCATCAGCCACCGCATCGTGGACGAGGGAGACCGGCAGGCCGCGGGAGTCGGGGACCGGCTGTTGCGGATGTCGGTCGGGCTGGAGGACGTCGAGGACCTGTGGGCCGATCTGTGCCAGGCGCTCAGCTCCCAGGAGGCCGGACGGCAGCCGTCCCCGGCCGGTGAGTCCTCCCGGGCCGGAGAACCCTCCGGACCCGGAGGGCCTTCCGCGGCCGAATGGCCTTCCGCGGCCGGGGAGTCAGCGGCCGGCCTGCTCGTACGGGGGCAGTGACCGGACCGGCGTCGCGTCCAGGCGGGCGGTGATGACCAGGGTGCCCTCCTCGATCTGGTAGTCCAGCGGCAGGGACAGGGCGCGCATGGCCGCGACCATGCCGGTGTTGGACGACTGGGTCACGGCATAGACGCTCTCGCAGCCCGCCTCGACGGCGAGCGCCACCAGGCGGCTCAGGAGCTCGGAGCCGATGCCGCGGCGCTGCCAGTCGTCCTCGACGAGGAGGGCGACTTCGGTCTCGTCGCCGTCCCAGAGGAGGTGACCGAGCGCGACCAGCCGGCCCGAGGCCGTCTGCACGGCGAGCGTGCGGCCGAAGCGAGGGCTGAGCAGGTGGTCCAGGTAACGGTCGGCGTCGTGGACCGGCCCGTGGTAGCGCAGCCGCAGCGTCCGGTCGGAGCAGCGGTCGTGCATCGCACGTGCTGCTTCGAGGTCACCGCCGTCCGCGCGCCGCACGGTGATCTCGTTGCCCTCGGGCAGGGTGAGCACGTCCCGGCTGCGCGGCACGCGGGGGCCGAGCCTGGCGTCGAGCTCGACCAGGGCACGGGCCCGGGCGAACTCGGTGGGCGTGAACGGGAGATAGGGCCGTTCGATGGTGATGGCACCTCCGGACGGATCACGCAGCCGCATCACCGTCTCCTCCAGCACTCCTTCGACGGGTGCGGTCTCGCCCGTCGCCCGGCCCGTGACCGAGACGGCGGGCAGCGAGTGGATGGTGCAACGGCCGAGCAGCTGCCGCAGTGCGAGGGGCAGCTCGGCCGCGTCCAGCGCGGTACGGGTGGCGAGGCTCAGGACGCGCGTCGGGGCGTCGACCAGATCGTGCGTGTCGGCCCGCTCGATCCAGGTCGAACTTCCCCCGGCGGCGGAGATCGCCCGGCTCAGCTGCTGTGCCTGGAGCCGGGAGGGCGCGCGCAGCAGGAATTCGTCGACCGTGCCCCGGGCCAGCGGGTGCGTCTGCAGGGTGAGGATGTCGACCCGGTGCCGGGCGAGGGCTCCGCACAGCGCCGCCAGGCTGCCGGGGATGTCCCGCACCGTGGTCCGCATCCGCCACAGCGCCGTGTCCTCGGGTGAGGCGTCCGGACCCGCGGCGGTGGGCGTGTCCACCGCCGCGGGCCCGGCGACGTAGATGCCGAGGTCCGTTGCGACGCCGTCCCCCTCGGCGACGGCGCCGGAGCCGGTCGGAGGCGGGGCGTGGCTGTGCCGCCGGGCCCACCAGGTGTGGAACGCGGCCGTGACCGCCAGGGCCACCGCCGAGGCGATCAGCAGGTACGGCCCGTCCGGCTGGTGCCCGATCAGGTTCGCGATGGCGTCGGCCACCGCGACCGCGGTGAACAGTGCGGCCAGCTCGATCATGTCCCGCCGCCAGTGGTGGGGGCGGCGGGCGGTCTTCGCGGATGTCACATCGGTCATGGCTTCACTCTGACCGAGCGTTGTTGCCTGACCGCAAACGCTCTGTGACTGATGGGTTAAGTGTGGATCTAGTCCCTTATCAACCACTTTCTTCCTATTGAAGGGCTGCGGTGCGGCCTTGTTCGAGGGCTGCGAGGCGGACGCATCGGAGGGCTGCGGTCCGGCCGCACAGATGGACTGCGGTGCGGCCGCTTCGACGGACTGCGGTGCGGCCGCACCGGTCCCGGGCCGTCACGCCCGTCCCGAGCCCTGCTCCCAGGCGGCATTCAGACGTACCGCCTGACGTACCAACTGCGACGACCCGCCGCGCCCGGCCGCTTCGGCGAGGCCGGGTATCGGCTCCCCACCGCCCACCGCACCGCAGTGCTCCACGCACTCGGCGGCCACGGAGAGCAGGTCGCTCAGTCCGCGAGGCGCCTTCTCCTGCGCCAGCAGTCCTGGGAGGGCGCCGGTCAGCGCGGACAGCACCGTCCGGTACGCCCCGGTGGCGGCGGCGGTGCGAGCGGAATCCGCGAGGCGATTGGGCTTGATCAGACCGCTTCCGAGGAGGGTCGCCAACTGCTCGCCGAGCAGCGCCGCGTCGAGCTGCTGCCGGGCGGCCAGTATCAGCAGGGCGTCCACCGCCAGCAGCCGGTCCTCCGGATGCCGGGCCCCCAGCCCGTACGCCACCATCAGACGGACGGCCTCTCCCGCGGGTGCTTCGTGTTCGGCCAGCAGCAGGAGCGGCCGGAGGGTGTCGCGTATCTCCTCGACCACACCGGTCGCGATGTGCGGCAACAGCCAGGCGGCCAGTGTCTCGGCGTCCTCGGGCAGGGTGGCGGCCCACTGGTCCGGGTGGTCGTCCCAGTGGTAACAGTGGCTGTGCGCCGGGACCTGCGGTCGGCCGAGCCAGTGGAAGGAACGGGGGAACTCCTCCTCGATGAACGGGCGTTCCCGGCTGGCCATCAGCGCGCGCGACGACCGGACGACCGTCTGCCCCTGCCGGACCTTCTTCTCCAGATCGAAGCGGTACACCCGCGCGAGCGGTTCGTCGGCCCGCAGCCATGCCGCCAGCCGGTCGCCTTCAGGGGTGCCGAGCAGCGCCGCCGCCTCGGCGGCCCCGGGCTGGTCACCGCGCCGCACACGCAGCAGGGCCTGGGCGAAGTCGGCCTCGCCGGGCCGGGACCCGAGCCGCCGGCAGGTGCGCAGCCGCTCGACCAGCACGGCCGGGTCGAGCGAACCGGTGTGCCAGGTGGGGACGGCCAGCAGGAAGGGAGTGCCGCCGGTCAGCACCGCGTCGGCCGCTTCCCACAGCCGGGCCTTCAGGATGCCGTTCAGCGCGGCGTGGACGCAGGTCCCGGTGCCGGTCCAGGACTCACGTTCCTCCTTAACCGCCCGTGCCGACACCCGTCCGAGCAGCGTGGCCACGACGACCTTGATGTCCGTCGCCGAGCGGAGATGCCGCTCGCTCTGCGAGGGCGGTTCGCCGTCGACCCACCACTCACCCGCCAGCGCGTCACGCAATGCGTCGGTCAGGGCCGACCGGTCGCTGTGGGCATGGCGCACCAGCCCGTCCAGGGCCCGCTCGAAGGCGGTGACGTCCGGCGTCGCCGATCTGATCAGGGCCACCACCTCCTCGACCAGCTCGGGCAGCGTCGCAGGCGCAGGATCGAGGGGATGCGGCACCGGTACCGGGGGCAGCAGCTCCTCGTAATCCTGCGTCCCGGACCGCCCGACCGCCGGACCGCCGAAGACCTCGGCCACCATCGTGCGGTGGGCCGGGCCCAGCAGCGCGGCCGACAGGGCGAGTTCTTCCCGGACCGGGGCCCCGGCGGCGGGCAGGTACCGGGCCACGAGCTTGAGCGCCCGCTCCTGGATGTCGATGTCCTCATGCTCGAAGGCACCCGTGACGACGGGCAGCAACTCGTCGACCGCCGACGGATCGCGGCGCAGTGCCTTGCCGAGCAGCACGAGCTGGGACCGGACCAGCTTCTTCTCGGTGCGGAACAGCACAGACGCCGAGATGTCCGCCAGGGACCGTACGGAAAGCTCACCGCGCCCGTCCAGCCGGGCGAGCACTCCCTGGGCGTGACCGGCCACGGTGGAGACGCCGTCCGCGGCCATCCCGGTCCAGTCCGCGACCCGCTCGGTCTCCTCCTGCTCGGTCAGTTCGAGCTTGCGCAGAAGACCGAGGAAGAACCGCAGTTCGTTGAGCTTGCCACCGCGCAACAGCCGGGTCACACAGGCTTCTACGAGCGCCGGCCGCTCCAGCAGGCCCTCCTCGGGGAGAGCGGCCAGCGTGGCGGACCACCTGCACGGATCGCTCGCATCGTCGGGCCAGAGCATCTGTGACGGCAGCTCCGTCACCTCGAAGATCCGTGGCAGCAAGGTGGCCGCGAACGGGTCGGTACGGAGCGTCTCGATGAGGGGCCGTGTCTTGTGACGATGCCACTGCGCGGTCGAGATCGCCTCGGCCCAGCCCCGCACGAAGCCTTCCGTCGTGGGCACGGGGCACTGAGCCTTCTTCACCAGCCCGGAGATCAGCTCGTACGTGGTCTCCGCGGTCGCGGGCCGGGCCGCCAGCCGGTGCGCGACATCACCGAGCCATTCCGGGTCACGGTCCGACAGGACCGCGAGGACCAGTGGGAAGGGTGAGCGGCCCCAGCCGGCCAGATCCCGGCTGCCGATCCAGGCGGCGCACGCCGCGGCGCCCGTGTGGCAGCCCGCACCGGCCACCAGCAGGGCCTTGCGGACCTTGTCCTGCTTGTCCCAGGACCAGTTCCGCAGCTGCTTCCGGATCGCCTTCAGCTCGGCCAGCGCCGCCCTGCGTTCCGCCCGGTCCATCCCGGCCAACAGGTCCGGCACGTCGTGCGCACGCGATTCCCGTACCGCGGTGAGGAGCTCGTTCATCGCACACCTCCGGCGACCGGCGCACCGCGACGGACCATACGGACGGCCAGCGCGTGCTTGCACGGGCCCCGCCGCCCGCGATAGTCCGCCCACCACTGGCAGGTACAACTCAGCATGCCGTCCTGCTCCCTCACCTGATAGCGGCGTTCTCCCGAGATCACGGTCGCCACGTCCCCGTCGAGCACCACCGCACCCGAGCCGGCCAGCTGCCGGGCCGCCACCAGGCGCGGATTGTGCCGCTCGGCCCGGTCGGCGTCGTACGGCAGCTCGCGGTGGAAGTAGGCCGCGTCGGCGAGGTCGTAGCCGACCCGGCCCGCCGTCCCCAGCCGGGTGAGCGCGGCCCGTACCCGCTCCACCGTGAGACCCGACTGCTCGGCCAGGTCGGCGGTGTCGATCCGGGGATCCCAGGCCAGCAGCACGGACACCAGCTCGGCGTCGGCCGCGGTGTCATCGGTGGCCAGCGCGTCGAGCACGCCGCCCTCGCCCGAGAAACCGCGCGAGGCATCGGGCGAGAGCGTCAGCGTGAGACGCATGCCCGGCAGCACGACTTCCCAGGCGCTCGCGGTCGCCGCCCCCTCGGCGACCGGCCCGTACACACGCAACGACGTGGCATGACGCAGCACCCGCTGCAACGCCACCAGCCGCTCCGGTCCCGGCAGACACACCGCCCCGGCCACCGGCCGGGTAGTCGGCCGCAGCGTCTTCCCGGCAGGAACCACCCACCGGGCACCACGCGAGGCGTTTCCCGACGAACGCGGCAGCGAGCGGAGGAACCGGACGGCCTCGGCGGCCGGCAGCTCGGCCCGCAGATCGAAACCGGCCGACACCACCTGGGCCTCGGCGAAGCCGCGCAGCCACCGGTCGGGCAGCGGCACCTTCTTCTCCACGACCGGGCCGTCCAGAGTGGTGACGGCCATCTCGTCCGGGCCCACCCGCAGATGCAGCGGATCGTCCCCCGCAATCCGCGAAAGCGCCTCCCGCAGTGGATTGTTGACATCCACATTCGTCGTGCCGTGACCCGTCCGCGCACCGTCCAGACCGTCCTGCAGCACGTCGAGGCGTGCGTACACCCCGCAGCAGCCGGAGAACGACTCGAAGCGCAGCCGGTCGCCATTGCCCGTCACGACCGGATCGAGCGACGAAGTCAGGGTGCGTTGGTAGTAGCGCGTGGACGCCACGTCCGCCACGGCCAGCAGGCCCCGGGCAGCGATCCCCGGCGACGTGAGAAAGCCGGAGAAGAACCGGGGATGGGGCTCGGCGCCCCGCGGCGTGAGGCCACCGGAGGTCTGCAGCCCGAGGAGCTGCCCCGTCTGCGAGGACTCCAGGGCTGACGGGCGTGCGTAGGCCAATGCCTGAACGGATCGGGTCATGGAAAAACCGTAGATCCCACCACTGACAATCGGCCCCCGGCCATCACCCGGGGGCCCGTCGCCGGGCGTCGGTTCACTGCCCGACGCGCCCCGGCTGCAGCACCTTGCTGAACAGTACGGAGCCGCCCTGCGCCCGCAGTCGCACGGTCAACTCGCCGCTGTCGCCGTCGATGTCGACCTCCCCGAAGTACTGCGGCGACTCCATCGGCGACACGTTCGCCCGGTCCGGCGCCCGCACGAAGACCCGGTCGGGACCGAACGTCGCGTCGAGCTCGTTCGCCTGGAACTGACCGGCGGCCAGCGGCCCCGACACGAACTCCCAGAACGGCGCGAAGTCCTTGAACGCCGCACGCTCCGGTTCGTAGTGCTGCGCCGACGTGTAGTGCACGTCGGCCGTCAGCCAGAGCGTGCCGGTGATGCGGTGGTGCTTGATGTACCGCAGCAGTTCCGCGATCTGCAGTTCACGGCCGAGCGGAGCCCCGGGATCGCCCTGCGCGACCGCCTCGAAGTCCGTCGCACCGTCGGTGACCACCAGTCCCAGCGGCATGTCCGCGGCGATCACCTTCCACACCGCGCGGGACCGGGACAGCTCGTGCTTGAGCCAACGCAGCTGCTCGGCACCGAGGATGCCCGTCGTGTCGTCGGGCTGACGGCCGGGGGAGTTGGCGTTGCGGAAGGACCGCATGTCGAGGACGAACACATCGAGCAGCGGGCCGTGCCGCACCACGCGGTGCATCCGGCCCTCCCCGGAGGAGGCATGCAGCGTGGACACCGGGAAGTACTCGCAAAACGCCCGCGTCGAACGGGCCGCCAGCACATCCACGTTCTTCTCGGTGTACCTGGTGTCGTCGAGGATCTGCCCGGGATACCAGTTGTTGCGCACCTCGTGGTCGTCCCACTGAACGATCGAGGGGACCTGGGCGTTGAACTCACGGAGGTTGTGATCGAGCAGGTTGTAGCGGAAGTTCCCGCGGTACTCGGCAAGGGTCTCGGCAACCTTCGACTTCTCCTCGGTGGTGACATTGCGCCAGACCCGCCCGTCGGGCAGCGTCACGCTGGGCTCGATCACCCCGTCCGCGTAGATGTTGTCACCGCTGCACAGGAAGAAGTCCGGATCGAGGCGGCGCATCTCGTCGTACACCGCGTAGCCGCCGATGTCCGGGTTGATCCCCCAGCCCTGCCCCGCGATGTCGCCCGACCATAGGAAGCGCACCCCGTCGCGGCGCCGGGCGGGCGCCGTCCGGAAGGTTCCGTGCACCGGCTCGCCGGTGCGGCGGGGGTCGTGGGGATCGGCGAGCGTCACCCGGTAGTGCACCTGCTCGCCCGGCGGCATCCCGTACAGCGGTGTCGTGCCCGTGAAGTCGGTGCCGGATCCGACGAGCGGACCGTGCCAGGTGCGGGCCCGCCGGAACGACTCCGTCGCCGAAGTCTCCACGATCATCCGGGCAGGCCGGTCCGACCGCACCCAGACCAGCGCGGACGACGAGGTGACATCACCCACCTGCACACCCCATGCCGCGCGCGGCCGCCCGGACAGCGCGAAGGCGGGGGCCGCGGCACCCACCGCGGGGAGCGCGAGCGCGGCCGACGCGGCGAGCGAACCGCGCAGCACGCTGCGGCGGTCGGGGGACGGGAATCGCGGACGGTACGACATCGAGGCGCCTCCGGGGCAGTGGTCAGCGGAACGAACGGGTGACCGGTCTGGCGTCCCCACCCTCGTTCCCGTCGGCGGCGGGCACACCAACCTCAGATGAACACCCGGCCACCGCCGCCGGCCCGTCCGTTCGCGCCCCGGTGCGCCGCCGCCAGCAGGCGTACGCCCCGTTCGATGTCGGGCGGAGCCAGATGCGCGTAACCGAGCACCAGACGCACCGCCCCGTCGTCGCCGGGCAGGGTGCCGCAGGCACCGAGCGGCCGCAGAGCGACACCCGCACCGGCCGCGCGCGCCATGAACACCGCCTCCGGGCCGTACCGCTCGGGCAACGCGGCGATGATGTGGAGACCCGCCGCGATCCCGCTCACCTCGGTTCCGGGGAAGTGCTCCGCCAGCATCGATGTGAGCGTGTCACGGCGCTCGCGATAGGCGCGCTGACAGCGGCGCAATTGCCGGTCGTAGCCGCCGCGGGTGATGAAGTCGGCGAGGACCGCCTGGTCGACGGCCGGATTGCCCAGATCCATCGTGCGCTTGCGGGCGACGATCTCGTCGGTCATGTCCGCCGGCGCGAGAAGCCAGCCCAGCCGGAGCCCGGGGGCCAGCGACTTGCTCACCGAGCCGGTGTACGCGACGTGCTCCGGATCGAGCCCCTGAAGCGCGCCGACGGGTGCGCGGTCGTAGCGGAAATCGCCGTCGTAGTCGTCCTCCACGATCAACCCGTCCGTGGCGCGCGCCCACTCCAGGAGCCGGCCGCGGCGGGCGGCCGAGTAGGCGATCCCGGTGGGGAACTGGTGCGCCGGCGTGGTGACGACGGCGCGCACGCCCGAGCGTACGAGGGGCTCGGTCGCCAGCCCCTCGTCGTCGAGCGGCAGGCCGATGGTGGTGATGCCCGCGGAGGCGAACAGCGCGGAGTGTTCGGGGCTCCCGGGATCCTCGACGCCGACGGACCGCATCCCCCGCCCGTGCAGCACGAACCCCAGCAGAGTCGTCGCCTGAGCCACGCCGGAGCACACCACCAGGCGCTCCGGATCGGCGACCACGCCACGGCGTCTGGAAAGCAGCGCGGCCAGGGCCTCCCGCAGGACGGGCAGCCCGCGCGGATCGGGGTAGCCGAGCGCGCCGTGCGGCAGCCGGCCGAGCACCGAGCGATGGGCCGCGGCCCAGGCACTGCGCGGGAAGAGCGACAGATCGGGCGTGCCGGGCCGGAAGTCCACGCACACGTCCTCGGCCCGCGGAGCGAGATCACGCGCCCCCGGCACCGGAGCCCGGACCGCCTCGCTCACCCAGGTGCCCGCGCCACGTCCGCTGCGCAGATAGCCCTCGGCCGTGAGCTGCTCGTACGCCTCTGTGACCAGCCCACGCGACACCCGCAGATCGGCGGCCAGTGCACGGCTGGACGGCAGCCGCGTGCCCGGAACGAGACGACCGGAGCGTACGGCTTCGCGCAGGGCCGACTGAAGGGCACGGCCACGCCGCCGGGGCGGCGCCGAGGCGGCCGGAAGCAGCAACTCCCAGGCGGCGGCGCCGAACTCCTCCCCTTGAGAGCGGTCCGGCCGCGAATTGGTCCCCGAAGACATCATGAAAGTGGACCTTAAACCGGACCGCCCGGCTGCCTAGCGTCGATGCCATGAACATCAGCTCTCTGCGCGGGGCGCTCCTGACCGCCTTCGCCTGCATCCTCGTGGGTGCGTCCTTCACCGCCAACAGTGTTCTGGGCGACTATCCGTACGCGGGCGGCCAGGCGCTGCGCTACGGCCTCGCGGCACTCCTGCTCGTACTTCTCCTGGCCCGCGACGAGCGGTCCCGGCCGGCCGCCGTGCTGCGCACCGTGACCCGGCGTCAGTGGGGACGGCTCGCGCTGCTGGCAGCCATCGGGATGGTCGGCTTCAACCTTGCCGTGCTCGGCGCGGAACGTTCCGCGGAACCCGCCGTTCCAGGGGTGTTCGTCGGCTGCGCACCGATCTTCGTCGCGGTACTCGCACCGCTCATGGACCGCCGCCGGCCCACGCGCACGGTGCTGTGCGCGGCCGCGCTCGTCGCCGCCGGGGCCTTCGTCGTCCAGGGCTGGGGCCGCACGGACCTGGCGGGCATCCTCTGCTCGGTCGGCGCGCTGGCGGGCGAGGTCGGCTTCGCCGTCATCGCCGTGCCGGTCCTGCGGCCGCTCGGACCGAAGCTGCTGTCCGCCACGGTCTGCGGCCTCGCCGCCGCCGAGTCGGCCTGCCTCGGCCTCGTCCTGGACGGCAGTGAGGTCCTGCGGACGCCCACCGGGGCGGAGGCGATCGCACTGCTGTGGCAGGCGGCCGTGGTCACCGTCATCGGTTTCGTCTGCTGGTACATGGGCATGCAGCGCATCGGCGCCGAGCGCGCCACACTCTTCTCCGGCCTGATCCCGGTCTCCGCAGCCCTCACCGCACCGCTCGTCGACGCCGGTTCGTACGGCGTCGCACAGGTCGGCGGCAGCCTTCTGGTCGGGCTGGGGGTCGCCCTCGGATCGGGTGTGCTGTCCCGGAGCGCGGCGACCGGGCGTACGGATCCGGTGCCCGGTGCGCCGTCAGCGGCTGGTGTCGAGAATGACGCGAGCCACCCGCGCCGGATCGTCGTTCATCGGCACATGACCGCAGCCGGGAAGCCGGACCAGCCGGGCGTCGGGGATGGTGTGCTTGGCCCTGACTCCCTGCCGGCGCAGCAGTATCCGGTCCCGGCTGCCCCAGGCGACGGTCACCGGCAGCCCCGGGACGTCGTCGGTGAACGCGACGCTTCCCCCGGAGGCGAGCGTCCGGTGGAATCCGGTCGCCTCGCGTAGTGCGAGGGTCTCCGCGACGACGGCACCGGGTGAACGGCGGCCGGGCCGGGCGTAGATGGTGCTGGTCAGTGCCGTGCGCCCGGCGGCGCTGTGCGAGAGCCGCTCGATCAGCGGCACCGGCATCGACAACGCGGCCCGCCGCATGGCCCGCAGCGTCCCGAACGCATAGCGACGCTCGCCCTCGGTCCAGAAACCGGCGGGCGATAGCGCCGTCACCGACCGTACGAGCTTCTCCCGTCCGAGCGACAACGCCAGGAGTCCGCCCAGTGAATTGCCCGCCACGTGCGGCCGGCCCAGACCGATCTCCTCGCAGAAGGCGCCGAGCACCTTGACCATTGTCGGCAGGTCGTACGTCAGTCCGTCAGGCAGCTCCGGCGAGACGCCGAAGCCGGGGAGATCGATGGCTGTCACATCCCGTTCCACGGCGAGCACGGACAACACCGGGTCCCAGGCCTGACGGTGGTGGCCGATGCCGTGGAGCAGGAGCAGCGGCTCGCCGGCGCCGGTCCGTTCATACGCCACAGACACCGTCCGAGGCCCTTGCGGTGAGTCGACGCTGAACGAGACCGTGGTGGCCATGCTGGTGCTCCCGGGTTGATCCGGCATGAAGGGGCCATGCCTGAAGGCGATTTAGACGTCTCGTCAATAACAATTACCGTTCAGTAGTCGGCACTTCAAGAGGGGCGGGCGATTCGCGCTGGACAGGGTGGGGCGGGTCGGCTGGGATGGAGGAGTGACAGCCGACACCGCGACCGATGTCTTCGAGAGCCACCGCCCCGTGCTCACCGGCGTTGCCTACCGCATGCTGGGCCGGATCGCCGATGCCGAGGACGTGGTGCAGGAGGCCTGGCTGCGCTGGTCCTCCGCACCCCGCGAGGACGTGCGGGAGCCGCGCGCCTTTCTCGTGAGGATCATCACCCGCCTCGCCATCGACCGGCTGCGCCAGGTGCAGTCACGGCGCGAGTCGTACGTCGGGCCGTGGCTGCCGGAGCCGGTCGTCACCGACTTCGGACCCTCCGTTCCCGACACCGCGGAGCAGGCGGTGCTGGCCGACTCGGTGTCGGTCGCCGTGCTGGTGGTCCTGGAGTCCCTTTCGCCGCTGGAGCGAGCCGTCTTCGTGCTGCGCGAGGCCTTCGGTTTCCCGTACGCGGAGATCGCCACCGCCCTGGACCGCACCGAGGCCGCGGTGCGCCAGCTGGCAGGACGTGCGCGGCGCCATGTGGAGGAGCGCAAGCCGCGGTACGACGTCGACCCGGCGCACCGCCGTGACCTCACCGAACGGTTCCTCGCCGCGGCGGCGGGCGGCGACATCGAGGAACTGCTGGCCCTGCTCGCGCCCGACGCGCGGCTCGTCGGGGACAGCGGCGGAAAGTCCAGGGCGCCGCTGCGGATCATCGAGAGCGCCGACAAGGTCGGGCGCTTCCTCTTCGCCGTCGCCCACGAACAGGTCGAGGACCTCGACTTCCGGTTGCTGGAACTCAACGGGGGGCCGGGCCTGCTGCTGTTCCTGGGCGGGAAGGTCGACTCGGTCGTTCAGCTCGACATCGAGGACGGGCTCATCCGGTGCGTATATATCGTGCGGAACCCCGACAAACTCACTCGCTTCACCGACCTCCCGGAGAAGTCCGGAGGAGCGGCGAGCGCCTGACCGCCGGTCGCCGCGCCGTCCCCGGTTCGAAGCCCCATGTCCTGCCCGGCCGTGGGGCTCTTTGCTGCGCCCGCCTCACGGCACCACGAACGTCCTGTGAACGCTCTGCGGCAGAGACCCGTTTCGCTGTGTCACCGACCGAGGATTGGTCTTGACCAAGGGTGTGTACCGTCCTATGGTCTCAACGTTAAGACAGGAACCTTTAATAAATAACGTCGCGGAATAGCCGCTGGGTGATTGCGGAGGACAGGGTGGGGACCACGCAGCTGGAATCGGTGCAGGAGCCGAAGTACTGGCACCTCAAGACCGTGCTCAGTGAGGCACTCGACTCGGACTTTGCGGTGGGGGAGATCCTGCCCAACGAGCGCGAGCTCGCCGCCCGGTTCGGAGTCGCCCGAGCCACGCTCCGGCAGGCTCTGGAACAGCTCGAACTCGAAGGAAGGCTGCAGCGCCGCCGTGGCGTCGGGACCACCGTCGCCCCGCCGCGCGTCGGGGTCGCCGTCTCCACGGCGCAGCGGGACTGGTCCGGTGGCGGTCCGGCGGAGGCCTGGCAGCCGGTGGACTGCTCGGTGGCGGTCGCGCCGCAGTCAGTGGCAGCCGTACTCGACGTGGAAGCCGACGAGCCGGTGCACATCGTGCGCCGGATCCGGGTGACGAACGGGCAGGCCGTCGCGGCGGAGCTGCTGTACGTCCCGTCCTCGTCCGTGCCCGAACTCTCCGCGATCGACGCCCCGTCCGGTCCTGCCCGGGCCCGCTGTGTCCTGCGCGAACTGCACCGCCTCGGCCTCGACGGCCAGGACCGGTCGGTGGAGCTCGGCTCGGCCCGCGTGGACGACGCCAAGGAGCTCGACCGGCTGCCCGGCGCTCCCGTGCTCGTCGTCACCACCCGCTACCTCGCGGCGGGCGGCACCGCCGCGCTCTCCGTCGCCACGTACCGGGCCGACACCTGCCGGCTCACCTTCGGCGACTCGGGCGACCTGGAGATCAGCCACCACGACCAGGAGCGCCAGGCCTCCTGACCGAGGCCGGTTCCACCGGTGGGCGCCGGTTCCACCGGTACACGCCGGTACGAACCATCCGTCGGTACGAACCATCCGTCGGTACGCACGGCCCGTCGCACTCAGCGGCGGGCCGTCACCGTTCCGTCCACCGCGAAGAGCTGCTCCTCGACGTGGTCGAGAGCCAGCCGCAGCGCACCGGTGGCCACCGCCGCCTCACCCAGCAGCGACAGCGTGACCCGCGGCGGCCGGAGGCAGTAGCGGGCCAGCTCGCCGTGGAGCGGATCGAGCACGTCGTCCAGCCCGGTGGCCCAGCCGCCCACCACCACCAGCTCGGGGTCCAGCGCCAGCACCAGCGCCGCCACATCGTGCACCAGGCGCTGAATGAACCGCTCGACCGCCGCCTGTGCCCGGACATCGCCGCGCCGGGCCTCCGCGAACACATCGGCGACCGCGACCTCGTCCAGCGGATCCAGCGGAGTGTCCGTCGTGGACAGCAGCCGCTCCGGGGTCACTTCTCGCCCGAGCAGGTGCAGCGCGCCGATCTCGCCCGCCGCACCACCGTATCCACGGTGCAGCCGCCCGCCGATCAGTGAACCGGCACCCGGGCTCAGCCCCGCCAGCACGAACACGATGTCGTCGGACTCGGTGGCCGCACCCTTCCAGTGCTCCGCCACCGCCGCGGCATTGGCGTCGTTCTCCACCAGGACGGGGCAGCGGAAGGACCGCCTCAGCCGCTCGCCCAGCGCGAGACCCGTCCAGCCGGGCAGGGCGGTTCCCAGCCGGACCGTGCCGTCGGCCTCCACGATGCCGGGACTGCCCACCCCCACCGCGCGCAGACTGCTCCTGGCCACGCCTGTCCGCCGCAGGAGGTCCGCCACCACGGCCCTGACCTTGTCGAGCCGGTCGTCGGCACAGGCGGTCTCCGACACCTCACGGGCGCCCGCGCCGATGATCCGGCCGTCCAGCCCCGACAGGAGTGCGGAGACGCGGTGCGGGCCGATCTCGATGCCGAGCAGGTGCCCGGCCTCGGCACGGAACCGGAACCGGCGGGCCGGCCGCCCCTGACGTCGGGTCTCGCCCCCGTCGGGCACCGACTCGACGACCAGTCCGGCCTCGAAGAGCCCCTCCATGACACCCTCGACCGTCGGCCGGGACAGCCCGGTGATCCGGGTCAGGTCCGTCAGCGTCGGGGAGTCGGCGCCACGCAGAGCGTGCAGCACCACCGCGGAATTGATGCGTCGCAACAGTGACGGATCCCCACCGGTCAGCCGGCCCACGGTGTGTCCTCCCAGCTCTAGCGCATGTCAGGCGGATGGTACTCGTTGCCCCGGTGCGGGGCGACCGTGGGCCGCGGTGGTTTCTCCGGGCGGGGACTTCAGCCCGGGGCGACGAACCCGGATTCGTACGCCGCGATCACCGCCTGAGTGCGGTCCCTGGCACCCAACTTGGCCAGCACCGCACTGACATGGGTCTTCACCGTCTCGACGCCGACCACGAGTTTGGCGGCGATCTCGGCGTTGGACAGGCCACGGGCCATCAGCCTCAGGACCGCGGATTCCCGCTCGGTGAGCGCTGCCCGGTCCATGGCCGCACGCGCCTTGCTCGTCCCGTACTCGGCGGCGAGCTGCCGGACCGCCGCCGGGAAGAGCAGCGACTCACCCTCGGCCACCAGACGCACCGCATTCACGATCTCGGAGGGCCGGGCACGTTTGATGAGGAAGCCGTCCGCACCGGCACGCAGCGCCTCGTAGACGTACTCGTCGTTCTCGAATGTGGTCACCACGAGGATCTTCGGCGGATTCGGCACCGTGCGCAGCACCACCCGCGTGGCCTCGATACCGTCCATCAACGGCATCCTGACATCCATGGCCACCACGTCCGGCCGCAGCTGGTGCAGCAGCGGGATCACGGCGGCGCCGTCGCCCGCCTCGCCCACCACCTCGATATCGGGCTGAGCCTCAAGGACCGCGCGCAGCCCCGCGCGGACGAGGGGTTCGTCGTCGACCAGAAGTACGCTAACCGGCATTGGGCCACCCTAAGGGCTGTCCCGTGACCTCCGGTGTGCGTACGACGACAGCTGCGCCACCTCCCTCTGTTGTCGCAACAGCTGCTCGCATCCGGTGCGCCGATCTCCACCGCCTCGCGACGTGTGGCATCCGGTGCCGTGCTGATTGACCAAGGACTAGGGGGCAGCCCTGATGCCGTCCAGCGGGAGCCTCGCGCGAACGCGCCATTCCCCCTCGTGCGGACCGGTCTCGGCCCTTCCGCCCAGCAGCGCCGCCCGCTCCCGGATGCCCCGCAGCCCGCTTCCGCTCCCCGGAACGGCTGCCGGATCAGCTGCCGGGTCATTGAGCGGATTGGTCACCTCCAACTCCAGCCGGCCGCCGGTGACGGCGATCCGTACACGGACGGGGACCGTACCCGAATGACGCAGCACATTGGTGAGGGACTCCTGGAGGATGCGATACCCCTCGCGGGAGACCGCTCCCGGAACCTGCTCCAGCGGACCGGACACGTCCGCGTCGATCTCCGCGCCCGAACCGCGCGCGGAGTCCAGGAGCCGGTCCGCCTCCACCAAAGTCGGCCGCTGCCCCACCGGCGTCCCTGATTCGCGCAGCACCCGCAGCACCCGCTCCAGGTCGTCGAGCGCATCCCGGCCAGTCTCCTCGATCGCGGCCAGAGCCCGTTCGGTGAAATCCGGGTCCCGCGCCGCCCGGGCAGCGCCGGCCTGCACGACCGCGACCGTCAGCGCATGCCCGATTGAGTCATGCAGCTCACGTGCGATGCGGTTGCGCTCCAACAACTGCTCTGTGCGCTCCTCCAGAGCGGTGAGCCGCTGCACCGGAGAGGGGCCGAGAAGCCGCTCGGCGGCCTTGGTGATCAGCCGGCCGCTCAACACGACAAGGGCGAGCAGCGCCACGAGCGGCAGGGGCGTGAGCAAGGCATACCACCAGTGCGGCTCCACTCCGCGGACCAGCCATTCATCGCTCGGCCCGTTGCCGGCGGCGGTGAGAACGAGGTCCGCCGAGGTGGCCGACAGCCACACCGTCGCGAGCCACACGGGAACGGCGAGCAATATCCGAGTCTCCAGCCACAGCACGGTTCTCCAGCGGTCGGCCCAAGTGGCCGCAGTGGCCGCGGAGATACTGGCATCGGCTCTGCCTCTCTGCTCCGGAGCGAGCAGAAGTTGCGCCTGCACCCCCTCGGCCAGCCGCATACCGGGCAACAATCCGACCGGAACGGCGAAGAGCACGGGCACCCATGGGGAATCCGGCGAGATGAACAGCCACACGCTGTAGCCCGCACCCGGGATGAGGAGATGCAGCCACCGGGTGTAGGTGACAGACGCGGCGAGCGGGCGCAGGAGGCGGAACATGAGGCCATCGTGTCAGCCCGCACGTGCGCGGCGGCTCCCCCGTGAGAGGGAGACGATCCCCACCAGCGGGGGAGGCGACGACCCGGGAGCGGCCGCCAGGCTGAGGACATGACCAGCATCGACGTCCAGGAACTCACCAAGGAATTCGGTACGACCCGTGCCGTGGACAACCTCACGTTCAGTGTGCGACCGGGGCGCGTCACCGGCTTTCTCGGCCCCAACGGCGCAGGCAAGTCCACCACCATGAGACTCGTCCTCGGCCTGGACCGGCCCAGCGGTGGCACGGCCACGATCGGCGGGCAGCTCTACGCCACCCTCGACGATCCGCTGCGTCGGGTGGGCGCCCTGCTGGACGCCCAGGCCGCCCACGGCTCTCGCACCGCGCGGAACCACCTGTTGGCCCTGGCGGTCAGCAACGGCCTCGGTGCGCGCAGGGTCGATGAGGTTCTGGAGGAGGCCGGACTCGGCGCGGTCGGCGGAGCCCGGATCAAGACCTTCTCCCTCGGCATGCGACAGCGACTGGGCATAGCGGCCGCACTGCTGGGTGACCCGGAGGTCGTGATGCTGGACGAGCCGTCGAACGGCCTCGATCCCGAAGGCATCATCTGGATCCGGGAGCTGATGAAGCGGCTTGCCCGTGAGGGCCGAACGGTCCTGGTCTCCAGCCATCTGATGAACGAGACCTCGTCGTTCGCCGATCACCTTGTGATTCTCGGCCGGGGACGGCTCCTCGCCGACCTGCCGATGCAGGAATTCCTGGATTCCCGCAGCAGGCCCCGTGCGCGAGTGCGTACGACCGAGTCCACGCGGCTGCGTGACGTCCTGATCCGCAAGGGATATGAGCCTGCGCAGGGTGACGACGGCTCCTGGACCATCGACGGCGCGAAGGCCGGGAAGATCGGTGCGATAGCCGCGACCGAAGGCATTCCGATCCTCGAACTCATCGACGAGCAGGCCACGTTGGAGCAGGCCTACCTCGACCTCACCGCCGACGCCGCGGAATTCGCATCGGCCTCGGCCTCGTCCGCCAACCGTCAGGAGCCCTGACCATGCCGACCACAGCAGTGCTGCACTCCGAGTGGATCAAGATCAGATCGGTCCGGTCCGTACTGGGATCACTGATAGCCGTCCTCCTCGTGACCCTGGCCATCACCGTGCTCGCCTTCTCCACCGTCGGCCAGGCCGAGGCGGACAATGTCGATGCCGAGCCGGTCTTCGACGCCTTCTACGCACTGAACTTCGGCCAGATCGCCGCCATCAGCTTCGGTGCGACCGCGCTCTCCTCCGAGTTTCTCAACGGAGCCCTGCGCATATCGCTCGCCGCCGTTCCGCACCGCAACCTCTTCTACGCCGCCAAGATCGCCCTCGTCGGGGCCCTGGCACTGGCTGTCGGTCTCGTCGCCAGTTTCGGAGCCTTCCTCGTGGGACAACTGTTCATGGGCAAGTACGCGATCGGCCTGGGGGAGCCGGGCGCTCTGCGGGCGGCCTTCGGGGGAGGGATCTATCTGGCGCTGATGGCCCTGTTCGCGGCCGGATTGACTGTGGTGCTGCGCAGCGCCGTCGCCGTGCTCAGCCTCCTCATCCCGTTCGTCCTCATAGTCTCCTTCGTGGTCGGCGACGTCGCAGGCGGTGCCGCGCAGTATCTGCCGGACCGGGCAGGACAGTTGGTGCTCCACCAGAATCCCGAGGGAAGTCTCGGACCTTGGGGCGGGCTCGCGGTGACGGCGGCCTGGGCGGCGGCCGCACTCCTGGCAGGCTGGTGGGCGATCCGGCGAAGGGACGCGTAGCCGGCTGTTCGACTGCCCAACCGCCACGAATTCAGTACGGGTGAGGGTGGCTGAAAGTGCCTCAAAGGTCATGGCGAGGAGCGGCTTGTCAGTGCTGCGCGGTTTACTGGCGGCATGACCACCGCACATCACCTCCGCCTCATCGATGCGATGCGCACCTCGGCCTTTCCCACGGAACGCACCCGGTCAGGCTCGGGTGCCAGCGGGCCCGGCTACCACACGGCGTCACTGCACGCGGAAGTCGATCATTGGGACGACGATGAGGCGCGGCGACTGGAACACCGGGCCCAGTGCCTCGCAGAGCATGACGCCCTGCTGACGCTGCTCGCCGGTCGCTGGGGGGAGCCGCAGTCGATCAGCCTGTGGAGCGCGCAGGAGCGGATGATCGTCGGTGAGGAGATACCGGAGGCATGGGCCGATACGGTCGCGGGCTGCGAGTTCCTCCAGCTCTGGAGGGTCGAGGGCCGATGGATCGGCATCGGGCTGTACCTGGAGGAGGAGGGACCGGGGTGCGAGCTGAACGTCGTGGTGACGGAGATCGACCCGCCGTGACATGAACAGGCTGTTGTCGGGCAGTCGGGCAGTCGGGCAGTCGGGCAGTCGGGCAGTCGGGCAGTCGGGCAGGCGGATGGGCCAAGGTCCGTGTGTGGTGGTGGTCGGGTTGTGCCCATCGGATCCGGGCCTGGTTCATGGCCGCAAGTGGGCCTGCGAGGCGATGAGCGCGGAGCGCTCGGGGCGGCGCAGGGGGCGTCAGCGGTCTTCCGTGGGGACAGCGGGGACAGCAGGCACGCCGGGGGTGCCGGTGTTGTGGTCGACGCAGGCCAGGAGGCGACCGTACTCCTCGGCCATTGTCTGGGCGGTCCAGTGGGCGTTGAGGCCGCTGGGGTTGGGCAGGGCCCAGACGCGGGCATCGCCGATCGTGTGGTCCTGCGGGCCGATCCGGGCGGTGCGCCTGCCGAAGGCCGTGCGGTACGCCGTGACCCCCACGACCGCCAGCCACTGCGGTCGTAGCAGTTCGACCTTGGCGGCCAGGATCTGTCCGCCCTCGCGGAACTCCTCGGTGGACAGCTCGTCCGCCCGGGCGGTGGCCCTGGCGACCACATTGGTGATGCCGAGGCCGTATCGCAGCAGTTCGGTCTGTTCGGCCGGCTTCAACTGCCGGGGTGTGAAGCCCGACCGGTGGAGTACCGGCCAGAACCGGTTGCCGGGGTGGGCGAAGTGGTGGCCCGTCGCCCCGGTCATCAGGCTCGGGTTGATTCCGCAGAACAGCACACGCAGACCGCCTGCGACCACATCGGGAACGGTGCGGTCGCAGGCGGCCTGGAGCTCTTCGGGCGTCATCCGGCTGAGGTCGTGGCCGTCAGAGGATGGAGCCCGGTGTGTACGCGGCGGCCTCGGGGTGCTGCTTGGCGATCTCCTCGATGCGGGAGATCAGTGCCGTGACCTGGTCGCTCGCGGCACCGGTGAAGGAGAGCTTGTCGGCCATCAGCGCGTCGAGCTGCGCGCGGTCCAGCGGGATGCGGTCATCGGCGGCCAGCTTGTCGAGCAGCTCATTGCGCTCGGCGCCCTGCTCGCGCATGGCCAGGGCCGAGGCAACGGCGTTCTCCTTGATCGCCTCGTGGGCGACCTCACGGCCGACACCCGCGCGCACCGCGCCCATCAGAACCTTGGTCGTAGCGAGGAACGGGAGGTAGCGATCCAGCTCACGGGCGACGACGGCCGGGAACGCCCCGAATTCGTCGAGGACCGTCAGGAAGGTCTCCAGCAGACCGTCGAACGCGAAGAAGGCGTCCGGGAGCGCCACCCGGCGGACCACGGAGCAGGACACGTCGCCCTCGTTCCACTGGTCGCCCGCCAGTTCGCCGGTCATCGACGCGTAGCCGCGCAGGATCACCATCAGGCCGTTGACGCGCTCGCAGGACCGGGTGTTCATCTTGTGCGGCATCGCGGACGAGCCGACCTGACCCGGCTTGAATCCTTCGGTCACCAGCTCGTGCCCGGCCATCAGGCGGATCGTCTTGGCGACCGAGGACGGAGCCGCGGCGAGCTGGACCAGCGCGGTCACCACGTCGTAGTCGAGCGAGCGCGGGTAGACCTGGCCGACCGAGGTGAAGGCCTGGGCGAAGCCGAGGTGCGCGGCGATGCGCTGTTCGAGGTCGGCGAGCTTCCCGGCGTCGCCGTCCAGCAGGTCGAGCATGTCCTGCGCCGTGCCGACGGGGCCCTTGATGCCCCGCAGCGGGTAGCGGCCGAGCAGGTCCTCAAGCCGTCCGTACGCCACCAGGAGCTCGTCGGCCGCGGTCGCGAACCGCTTGCCGAGCGTGGTCGCCTGCGCTGCGACGTTGTGGGAGCGACCGGCCATGACCAGCTCGCGGTACTCGCCCGCCAGCTTGCCGAGCCTGGCCAGGACCGCCACCGTACGGTCGCGCATCAGCTCCAGGGAGAGCCGGATCTGCAGCTGCTCGACGTTCTCGGTGAGGTCCCGGGACGTCATGCCCTTGTGGACCTGCTCGTGGCCGGCGAGGGCGTTGAACTCCTCGATCCGGGCCTTGACGTCGTGCCGGGTGACCTTCTCGCGCTCGGCGATCGAGGCCAGGTCCACCTGGTCGACGACACGTTCGTAATCGGCGAGCGCGGCGTCCGGTACCTCGATCCCGAGGTCCTTCTGAGCGCGCAGCACCGCCAGCCACAGCTGGCGTTCCAGCTTCACCTTCTGCTCGGGGGACCAGAGGACGGCCAGCTCCGTGGAGGCGTAGCGGCCAGCCAGGACATTGGGGATACGAGGCTTTGCAGACACAGCAGTCACGTGTCCAGAGTTTACCTGTCGTTTTGAGCGGTTCGTGAGCGGCCACCAAGGCCATGAGTTCCAGGTCAGAGGCGCCCTTCCGGCCGACGGCCCGGGTCACCTCGGCGGCCCGGCTCGGTGCACCGGCCACGCCGGGGCCGAGGGCGTCATGATCCACGACGCCCGGACACCGGCGCCGGCCGCGGGGCTCTTCGATCACGCCGTGTTGAAAGGGTTGTTGCTGAGGTCATGCTGATGACGCTACGCAATGATCATGCCGACTACAGTCCGTCATGAGGCCATGAGATGTCGGGTTGAGGCCATGCGCCGCGGGGCGGCTCCGGGCCGTTACGAGAGCGGCGCCGAGTCGACCCTGCGCCAGGTCGCCACGGGACCTGGGTCACGGACGTCGTGCGGGGTGACCCAGAACGCCCTTCCCAGTTCGGCGCTGTACTGGGCACCCGTCCGGCCGTCCCCGGAGGAGCGGCCGGTCAGACGGCGCCCGATCCAGGGCATCAGGTGCTCGCGGGCGAAGCGGAGGTCGTCGACGCGCCGCCTGGCCCACCTGGGCGGGACGGCGGCCGGCAGCGGTGTGCGCCAGTCGTTCTCCGGCGGCAGCCCCAGCGTCTGCCAGACCGCCTCGGCGACCCGCGAGTGCCCGTCGGCCGTCAGATGCAGCCGGTCGACGTCCCACAATTGGGGATCGCCCAGCACGGGTGTCCCGTACAGATCGACGACCAGGGCTCCGTGCCGGGCGGCCAGGTCGTCGATCAGGGCGAACAGCTCCTCCATCCGCGGACGGAAGCGCTCCATCACCGGACCGATACGTCCCGGGCTGCGCATGAGCACAAGCGTTCCGCACGAGGGCGCGAGACGCTCCACGGCCTCTTCGAGCCGTGCGCGGACCATGCCCATGTCGCACTTGGGCCGCAGCGTGTCATTGAGTCCGCCGACGAGTGTGACGACGTCCGCACGCATGGCGGCGGCCACATCGACCTGCTCGTCGACGATCTGGCCGATCAGCTTGCCCCGTACAGCGAGATTCGCGTAGCGGAAACCCGGGGCGTGGGTGGCGAGCCGGCCGGCGAGGACATCGGCCCAGCCGCGGTACGAACCGTCGGGCAGCAGGTCCGACATGCCCTCGGTGAACGAGTCGCCGACCGCGACAAGACTGTTGTAGGAAGCAATTGTTTCCATGGCGATGCGATCGTATCGCGGCCGGTCCGGCCCCTTCCGGAGCCCGCCACCCGCACACAGGCAGGACCACGGCCCGGTCATGGCAGGGGCCGCGGCCGGAAATCCGTACCGCGGCCCCCGTGCGGGTCAGCGCGTTTTCGGGCGCCCCACCAGCTCACGGAGCACGTCCTCCATGGTGACCATTCCGGCCAGCCGGTCGTCCTCGTCGAGAACCGCCGCCAGATGCGTACGGCTGCGCCGCAGTGCGGTCAGGACATCGTCGAGCGGTGTACTCGCCCGGACTCGGGCGATCGGGCGCATCGCCGTCACCGGGAAGGGCACATCGCGCGGGGTGGCATCGAGGGCGTCCTTCACATGGAGGTAGCCCAGGATCCGTTCCTCGCTGTCCATCACCGGGAAGCGCGAGAAGCCCGTCTCGTACGAGAGCCGCTCCAACTGCTCCGGCGTGGTCCCGACCTTGGCGTACACGACCCGGTCCACCGGCATCACCACATCACGCACCGGGCGACGGCCCAGTTCCAGGGCGTGGTGCAGTCGCTCGGCCGAGCGGTCGTCGACCAGTCCGGCGTCGCCCGCGTCCGTCACCAGCCGGGCCAGTTCGTCGTCGGAGAACGTGGCGGACACCTCGTCCTTCGTCTCGACCCGAAGGATCTTGAGCAGCGCGTTGGCGAAGGCGTTGATCGCGAAGATCACCGGGCGCAGCGCCCTGGCGAGGGTCACCAGCGGCGGCCCGAGCAGCAGCGCGGCGCGCACGGGCTCGGCCAGGGCGATGTTCTTCGGCACCATTTCGCCGAGCAGCATGTGCAGATACGTCGCCACGGACAGCGCGATCACGAACGAGATCGGATGGATCAGTCCGTGCGGCACGCCCACCGCGTCGAAGACCGGCTCCAGCAGATGCGCGAAGGCCGGCTCGGCGACGATGCCGAGCACCAGAGTGCACAGGGTGATGCCGAGCTGCGCCGCCGCGAGCAGCGCCGATACGTGTTCGAGGCCCCAGATGACGCTCCGTGCCCGCCGGTTGCCGGCCTCGGCCTCGGGCTCGATCTGGCTGCGACGCACCGAGATCAGCGCGAACTCGGCCCCGACGAAGAAGGCGTTGACGACCAGGGTCATCAGGCCGATGAAGAGCTGGACGGCGATCATCGTGCGTCCTCCGTCCGCTCGTCGTCGCCCGGCAGCGGCGCGTGCAGCAGGGCCCGCGCGGCGCGGCGGCCGGACGCGTCGACCACATCGATCCGCCAGCCCGCCAGCTCGACCGCGTCACCCACGGCGGGGATGCGGCCGACCTCGGTGGCGATGAGCCCGGCGAGTGTCTCGTACGGTCCGTCCGGCACCCGCAGTCCGATCGTCTTCAGCTGGTCGATGCGGGCGGCGCCGTCGGCCGACCAAAGGGTCCGCCCGTCGGCGTCCTCGCCGGCCGGTGCGAGGTCCGCGGTCTCGTGCGGGTCGTGCTCGTCGCGCACCTCACCGACCACCTCCTCGACGATGTCTTCCAGCGTCACGACTCCGGCTGTGCCGCCGTACTCGTCGATGACGACGGCCATGGCGAGCTTGCCGGACAACCGGTCCAGGAGCCGGTCCACCGTGAGCGTCTCGGGAACGAGCAGGGGTTCGCGCAGCATCTCCGACACGCGGGTGCGGGAGCGCTGCTCGGCGGGGATGGCCAGCACGTCCTTGATGTGCGCCACACCGACGACGGTGTCCAGGCTGCCGAGGTAGACGGGGAAACGGGACAGGCCCGTCGCCCGGGTGGCGTTCGCGACGTCCTCGGCGGTCGCCTGCGCCTCCAGCGCGGTGACCTGGACCCGGGGGGTCATCACGTTCTCCGCCGTCAGTTCGGCCAGGTTCAGCGTGCGGACGAACAGCTCCGCCGTGTCGGCCTCCAGCGCACCCTGCTTCGCGCTGTGCCGGGCCAACGCCGCCAGCTCCTGCGGGCTGCGCGCGGAGGCCAGTTCCTCGGCGGGTTCCAGGCCGAAGCGGCGCACGATCCGGTTGGCGGTGTTGTTGAGGTGACTGATGAAGGGCCGGAAGACGGCGGTGAACGCCCGCTGCGGGGTGGCCACGGTCTTCGCCACGGCGAGCGGGGAGGAGATCGCCCAGTTCTTCGGGACCAGTTCACCGACGATCATCAGGAACACGGTGGACAGCGCCGTGCCGAGGACAAGGGCCACGGAGGACGCCACGCCCGGGGAGAGGCCCACCGCTTCCACGGGACCGCGGATCAGTTTCGCGATGGACGGTTCGGAGAGCATGCCGACCACCAGGTTGGTGACGGTGATGCCGAGCTGAGCGCCGGAGAGCTGGAAGGTGAGGCTGCGTACGGCCTTCATGGCGCTCGCCGCGCCCCGCTCGCCCTGCTCGACGGCGCGTTCGAGCTGTCCGCGCTCGACCGTCGTCAGAGAGAACTCGGCCGCGACGAAGGCGCCGCAGGCCAGCGAGAGCAGTACTGCCACGAGCAGCAGAAGCACTTCGGTCATCGGTTCACCTCCGTCCCATGATCGGGCAGGGACAGAAGGATCGCTCGGTGCCGACGATGTCGACTACTGGGAGGCTCGCCCATGGGCGGACGCTCACACCTTTCGGAAGGATCGGACAGGAGGAGAACCATAGTAAAGGATCGGCAAAGTCGACCGATCTGTCGGTGATCTTCTCAGTCCGAGAGCGGCTTCACCCAGCGCCGCCAGTGGTCCTCGCGGTGGTATCCACCCGCGGCCCAGGTGTGATGCGCCCGTTCGTTGGCTTCCAGGACCATGGCATCGGCCCGTCGCCCGCCCAGGGAGAGGAATCGCTGTTCCGCCGCTTCCATGAGGGCGGTGGCGATCCCCTGTCGGCGGAAGTCGGGGTGCACGGCCAGCCGGTAGACGGAGCACCGCCAGCCGTCGAAACCGGCGATGACGGTTCCCACGGGACGGCCGTCCCGGTCCGCCAGCAGCAGGGCTTCGGGATCTCTCGAAATGAGCTGGGCCACACCGTCGTGGTCGTCGCTGATGCTCGTTCCCTCTGCGGCCTCGCGCCAGAACCGCAGCACGGTGTCGATGTCTGTGAGGCCGGCGGGGCGTATGTGGAGATCACTCATGGGCCGAGCCAAGCAGAGCGTTTGCCCGCCCGGCCAGTGATTTCGGCATCGGACCCC
>NZ_ML123046.1:827948-878013 GCF_003846175.1 Streptomyces sp. ADI95-17
TCAATACGGAGCAATGTCCGAAATGAGATGATCTGGGCCATTTCTGTGCTGTTCGGGCGGGCCCCGCTCCTACTGCCCGGCCTAGGATGTGACGTGGCCCCTATGGGTGGCATCACATCCACAGCGCCATTTCGAGGGCCCCGGAGGGCATTCCGTGCCTGGGCGACCCGGATGTGCGGCGTCGGTGGGCTCCTCTTGCCGGTGCTAGCGCATGCGCGCTAGCGTGTTGATGTGCCCAAGACTCAGCTGAACGTGAGAGTGGACGAGGCGACCGCCGAGGCCGCGCGACAGCGCGCGCTGCAGAGGGGGATGAGCGTGAACCGCTACATAGAGGAGCTTGTGCGGCAGGACGCGGGGGAGGTCGGACATACCTTCGTCGAGGCCGCGGCCGACTTCATGAAGCAGTACGAGTCGGTGTTCGCCGAAGAGTTCGGCCCGGAGCGCAAAGGCACGCGTTGAACCTCCAGATCGACCTTTCCTGGCTGCTCATGGTGGCCGAGCACAAGACCCCCGGCGATCCGCAGGTGGTCGACTGGGGTGCGCTCGTGGCCGCCGTGGCCCGCCACGAGGCCGAGATCTTCGGCAGCCCCGTCTACAGCGACCCACATTCCCGGGCCGCCGCGCTCCTGCAGTTGCTGCTCCATGTCCCCGCGCTCGAACACTCCAACGCGATGTTCTCCTCGGCCGTCGCGTACGGCTACCTCGTCGCCTCCGGACTCAAGGTCATCACCTCGCCCGAGCAGGTGCGTGACCTGGCCCGGCTGGTGAAGGAGGGCAAGGCGGACGTCCGGGCCATCGCCGACGAACTCCGCCAGTGGAGCCTGTGACAGCCCCGCATCGAGCCGATGGGCCGGGTGCGGCACGCCGAGCCGATACGCCGGCGCGGCACGCCGAGCCGATACGTCAGCGCGGCACGTCCGGCCGGCGCGCCACCCCCAGCATGCAGGTCGACACGGGCAGCCGGATCCCGCACTCCGGCATCCTGACCCTGCGGTAAGCCTCCACCACGAATCCGGCTCTCTCGATGGCGGCCAGGGTGTCGCGCCCCGTATGACACCCGCCCGTCAGCAGCGGCCAGACCGTACGGTCCAGCACCCGCTGCGCGGCCGCCATGGCCCGGTCGTCGGCCAGCACATGCTCGAAGAAGCGCAGCTCACCACCGGGCCGCAGCACCCGCACGATCTCCGCGAGCGAACGCTCCACATCCCTTACGCTGCACAGCACCAGCGAGGCGACGGCCCCGTCGAAAGCCTCGCTCTTCACCGGCAGCGCCTCCGCCGCGCCCGGCACCACATCCACCGGGAGCCCGGCACGCAGCGCCGACCGCACCGCCAGCCGGCGCAGACTGCGCTCGGGTTCGATGGCCACCACCTCCGACACCGCGGGCGGGTAGTGCGCGAAATTCAGGCCATTGCCCGCACCTATCTCGATGACCCGCCCGGACAGGCCGGCCAACAGGTCCGAGCGCACCGCGGCCAGCCCCGCCCTGGTCTCCGCGACCACGCTCATCCGGGCGTAGAACCGGGCGAAGACGGGGTGGTGGACCGCGTCCCGTGGGATTCTCGTGCTGCGCAGACGCATGACGGGCCTCCTCGACCGGGCGCTCCGGCAGAAAGTACGGCTACCTAGATTCTCCCCCGTCCGGCGCGGCTCATCCGCTCATCCGGCCGACCGATTCCCACCCAGCTCCGCCGCGAGCCAACTCCGGGCCCGCACACGGAAGTCGGCGGGATCCAGGGCCCCCGCACCGGCCGGCACCGCACCCAGCAGCGGGGCGCCCGCAGCCACGGGCAGGTCCGCCAGATTGCAGCGCGCCGCGAGGTCCGGCTCGGCGGGCATGCTGCCCACCACCACACCGAGACACCCCAGTCCCCGAGCCCGCAGCGCCTCCGAGGTCAGCGCCGTGGTGTTGAGCGTGCCCAGACCGGCGGGCGTCACCACCAGCACCGGCGCGTCCAGCAGCCGGGCGGCGTCGGCGAGGGTCGAGCCCTCGTCGTCGAACCGTACGAGCAGGCCGCCCGCACCCTCGATCAGCACCAGGTCGTGCTCGGTCGCCAGCTTCTGCGCAGCGTCGGCGATCTCGTACGGTCGCACCGGCGGAAGACCCGCCCTGTGGGCGGCCGTGGCGGGCGCCAACGGCTCGGGGAACCGGGCCAGTTCGACCGCGGTGACATGGCCGCCCGCCAGCCGCGCCACCTCGGCGGCATCACCGGGCTCGCCGGGGGCCAGCCCTGTCTGCGCCGGCTTGAGCACCGCGACGCGGAGGTCCGAGCGCGCCGCCGCCACGGCCGCGGTCACGATCGTCTTGCCGATCTCCGTGCCTGTTCCCGTCACTACCAGAACCGTCATCTCAGCCCTCTCGCGCAGCCGCGCACACGGCGCGGCAGATCCGTGCCACATCCTCGTCACCGGTCACATACGGCGGCATCGTGTAGACGAGGTCGCGGAACGGCCGCAGCCACACCCCTTCCCGTACCGCCGCCCGGGTCGCTGCCGCCATGTCCACCTCATGATCGAGCTGTACGACACCGATCGCGCCCAGCACCCGCACATCCCGCACCCCGGGCAGTCCGGACGCCGGGGCGAGGCCTTCCCGAAGCCCGGTGCCGATCCGCTTCACCTCCCGCTGCCAGTCCTGGCCGAGCAGCAGATCGACGGAGGCGCACGCCACCGCGGCGGCGAGCGGATTGCCCATGAACGTCGGTCCGTGCGCGAGCACCGGCACCTCGCCGCTGGAGATGCCCTCCGCCACCCGGGAGGTGCACAGCGTCGCCGCCATCGTCAGATAGCCGCCGGTCAGCGCCTTGCCCACGCACATGACATCGGGGGAGACGCCCGCATGCCCGGCGGCGAACAACTCTCCGGTACGGCCGAAGCCCGTGGCGATCTCGTCGAACACCAGCAGCACCTCGTGCTCGTCGCACGCCTCGCGCAGCACCCGCAGATACGCGGGGGAGTGGAACCGCATCCCGCCCGCGCCCTGTACCACCGGCTCCACGATCACCGCGGCCAGCCGGTCGGCGTGCTCGGCGATCAGCTCCCGCAGATGCCGTACGTAGGCGGCGTCCGGCTCCGCGTCGAAACCGGCCGGCGGCTCGTCGGCGAAGACCTGGCGTGGCAGCACCCCCGACCACAGCTCGTGCATGCCGCCCTCGGGGTCGCACACCGACATCGGCTGCCAGGTGTCCCCGTGATAGCCGCCGCGCCAGGTCAGCAGCCGCTGCTTGGCGGGCCGCCCGGCCGAGCGCCAGTACTGCAGGCACATCTTGACCGCGACCTCGACGGCGACCGACCCCGAGTCGGAGAGAAAGACATGCCGCAGCGGCTCCGGGGTGATCTCGACCAGCCGGGTGGCCAGCCGCACGGCGGGCTCATGGGTGAGCCCGCCGAACATCACATGGCTCATCCGGCCCAGCTGATCACGGGCCGCCTCGTTGAGCACCGGATGGTTGTAGCCGTGCACCGCCGACCACCAGGACGACATGCCGTCGATCAACTCGCCCTGCCCGTGGGCCGGTTCGGCCAGCTTCAGCCGTACCCCGGACGCGGACTCCACGACCAGCGGCTCCTGACGGCCCGGCATCGGGCCGTACGGATGCCAGACGTGGGCCCGGTCCAGGGACCGCAGCTCGGCCGGGGAGAGAGCCTCAGGCATTGGGGGCGAGGTCCGTTCCCGCGCCGCGACGGCGGACCGCCACCAGGTCCGTGCGGGCGGCCGGCACCTCCGGTGACCCGGGCGCGGCCTCCCCGGGCGCCTCTCCGCACGGGGCGCAGCCGCCGTCGTGCGAACCGCAGCCGCCGCCGGACTCCGCACGGTGCGCGGGCAGCGTCGTCGTGCCCGCCCCCTCCACCTCGAAACCGGCGTCCGCGATCATGTCCAGATCCGCCTGACCCGCCTGACCCTCGCTGGTCAGGTAGTCGCCCAGGAAGATCGAGTTGACCAGATTCAGGGCCAGCGGCTGCATCGAGCGCAGATGCACCTCGCGCCCGCCCGCGAGCCGTACCTCCACATCCGGGCAGACGAAGCGGACCATCGCCAGAATCCGCAGACAGCGCTGCGGGGTGAGGTTCCACTCCTTGGCCAGCGGCGTTCCCTCGAACGGGATCAGGAAGTTCACCGGCACCGAGTCCGGGTCCAGTTCGCGCAGCGAGAAGACGACATCGACCAGGTCGGCGTCGCTCTCGCCCATGCCGGCGATCAGTCCCGAGCACGCCGAGAGCCCGGCGGCCTGCGCCTGGTGCACCGTCTCGACCCGGTCCGCATAGGTGTGCGTGGTGGTGATGTCCCCGTACGTCCCCTCGGACGTGTTGAGGTTGTGGTTGTACGCGTCGGCACCCGCCGACCGCAGCCGGTCGGCCTGCCCGTCGGAGAGCAGACCGAGGCAGGCGCACACCTCGACGCCCTCGTTCTGTTCCTTGATCGCCTCGATGGTCTCCGACACCCGGTCGACATCGCGGTCCGTCGGACCGCGGCCGCTCGCCACCAGACACACCCGCTTGGCCCCGCCCGCGACCCCGGCGGCGGCGGCCTTCGACGCCTCATCCGGTTTCAGCCAGGTGTACTTCAGGATCTCGGCCTTGGAGCCGAGCCGCTGTGAGCAGTACGAGCAGTCCTCGGGGCAGAGGCCCGACTTGAGGTTGACCAGATAGTTCAGCTTCACGCGCCGCCCGAACCACTGACGGCGTACCTTTCCGGCCGCGGCCACCACTTCGAGCAGATCGTCGTCGGAGGTCGCCAGTACGGCGAGGGCTTCTTCGCGGGTCGGCAGCTCGCGCCGCAGCCCCTTGTCCACCAGCGTGTTCAGGAGGTCCATGGCCAAGATCCTGGCCTACCGCACGGCTCCCAGCCAAGGAGGAACCGGACAACAGAGCCCGCCGAGGGTGTGTGTATTGCCACACCATGACCTGTTGCAAGCGCGGTTAGGGTCTGTGAGCTGCCTACAAAAGGGACCGCTCATGCCCTTCGACCCGTTCGACTGGATCGACGCCGAGGCGCGCCGCCGCGCGGACGCCGGACTCGTCCGTACCCTGCGCCCCCGGCCCGCCGCGTCCGGACTTCTGGACCTCGCGAGCAACGACTATCTGGGCCTGACGCGGCACCCCGACGTCACCGCCGCCGCGGCCGGGGCCGCGCGCGAGTGGGGTGCGGGCGCGACCGGGTCCCGGCTGGTCACCGGCTCCACCGCACTGCATGCCGAACTTGAGAGCGAGCTGGCCGAATTCTGCGGTTTCGAGGCGGCCCTGGTGCTGTCCTCCGGCTACGCGGCCAACCTGGCGGCCGTCACGGCGCTCACCGGCCATGGCTCGCTGATCGTCTCCGACGCGGGCAACCACGCCTCGATCGTGGACGGCTGCCGGCTCTCCCGCGCCGGAACCGCCGTCGTTCCGCACGCCGACCCCGAGGCCGTGCGCAAGGCCTTGCAGGCGCACCCGGGCCGGGCGCTGGCCGTCACCGACTCGGTCTTCTCGGTCGACGGCGACGCGGCACCGCTGCCCGAACTGGCCGACGTCTGCCGGTCCGAGGGCGCCGCACTGCTCGTCGACGACGCGCACGGCCTGGGCGTGCTGGGGGACGGCGGCCGAGGAGCGCTCGCCGCCACCGGTCTCGCGGGCGACGCGGACATCGTCACCACGCTCACCCTCTCCAAGTCCCTGGGCAGCCAGGGCGGAGCGGTCCTGGGACCGGCCCGGGTCATCGAACACCTCGTCAACACGGCCCGTACGTTCATCTTCGACACCGGCCTCGCGCCGGCCGCGGCGGGCGCCGCGCTGGGAAGCCTGCGGCTGCTGCGCCGCGAACCGGAGCGGGCCGGCCGGGCCCGCGCGGTCGCCGCGGCACTGTACGAGCAGCTCACCGGGGCCGGCCTGGCCGCCGTACGGCCGGACGCGGCCGTGGTCTCGGTGCGTGCCCCCTCGGCGGACGCGGCGGTGCGCTGGGCGGCCGACTGCCGCGCCGCCGGAATCGTGGTGGGCTGCTTCCGCCCCCCGTCCGTGCCGGACGGGGTGTCCCGGCTGCGGCTCACCGCACGGGCCGACCTGACCGAGGAGCAGATCGCCACCGCGGTGTCCGTGGTGCGGCGGACCGCCCCCGTCAGCTGACCGGACCCCGGCGCAGGCCGGCGACGAACGAGGTCCAGGCCGCCGCGGTGAACCTCAGCGGCGGCCTGGACACGTCCTTGGAGTCCCGCACGGCCAGCCGCTCGTCACCGAACGGCGCGGCCTCCACACAGTTGTTCATACCCGTGCTGCGGCTGCTGCGCCGCCACCGTAAGTCCTGCTGTGCGAGGCAATCCGACATGAGGCCCCCTCGGGCGGTCCGAAGTCACCGACCGTCGCGGTCGATCGCGGCGATCAGATCCAACGAGTGCTCCGGCGACAGCGCGTGAGCCTGCATCGTGCGGAAGGCCGTGCTGTACGCCTCAAGGTCTTCTTTCCGCTCCAGGTAGAGGCTACTCGTCAAATGGTCGAGAACGATCACATCCAGATCAGAAGTGCTCGGAAATGAGAAGATAACGAAAGGCCCGGTGAGCCCGGCATAGCCGCCCATCGAGAAGGGCAGCAACTGAAGTTGCACGTGGGGCAGTTGGGCCACTCGGGCCAGATGGCGCAGCTGTTCCCGCATCACCCGGCACCCGCCGACCTGGCGCCGCAGCACGGCCTCGTCGAGCACCGCGCTCAGCCGCAGCGGCGGATCGGTCCGCAGCACCCCCTGCCTGGCCAGCCGCACCTCCACCAGCGAGTCCAGCTGGCCGGCCGGCAGCCCGTCCAGTGACGCCCGCGTCACCGCACGCGCGTAGTCGGCCGTCTGCAACAGCCCCGGCACCACCGAGGTCTCCAGCGTGCGCGCGGTCCGCGCCTGGGACTCCAGACTGATGAAGTCGCGGTACTGGGGCGGGATCAGACCGCGATAGGCGTGCCACCAGCCGCTGCCGCCACCGCCCGCCGAACCCGCGAGCGTCGCCAGGAGATCCCGCAGCCGGGTGTCGTCCACGCCGTACGTGTCCAGCAGCCGGGTCACATCGGCCGGCTGCACCCCGCTCACCCCGGTCTCGATCCGGCTCACCTTCGACTGGTGCCAGCCGAGCATCCGCGCCGCGTCCCGACTGGTCAGTCCCGACGCGTGGCGCAGACTCCGGAGTTCCTCCCCGAGCTTGCGGCGTCGAACCGCAGGGCCGTGCTGCATCCGCGGCCTCCCTCCCTCTTCTGCCGAGCGGACAGTGTGCCGCCCACATCCGGTCTTGCGTGGCAGGGTTCACCGCTTCGAGCGACAGATATATGCATATCTTGGTGGATCGCCATCACAGAGGGCAGCATCAGTGGCAATCTGGCGCGAAGCGCAACCTGTACCGATCGCGGGTCGGTACGGGTGGGAAAGGGACGGCTCGCCATGGCAGACCATCAGGAAGCAAACGTCACTCTGCCGAGCGAGCCGGTCTCGGTCTCGGCAGCCCGCAGGTACGTGGCCCGGGTGCTCACCGAATGGGGCCTGGCCACCGACACCGATTTCGCCGACAGCATCCAGCTCATCGTCTCGGAGCTCGCGACCAACGCCGTCCAGCACACCTTCGGGCAGTCGCCCACATTCACCGTGGAACTCCGGCTGGAGCGGGAGGAGCAGCTGCACCTCGGGGTGACGGACAGTCACCCCCGCTGGCCCCGGCGACTGCCCGCCGCCGTCCAGCAGGACAACGGACGCGGCATGGTGATCATCCGCTGTCTGGCCAAGGAGTGCGGCGGCCGGCTCACCGTCACCCCCACCGCCGACGGCGGCAAGACGGTGTGGATCGCGCTGCCGTGGAGCATCCCCATGCAGAGCTGACCGACGCGTTCACCCGGCCTCGCCGCCCGGCCGCTGCGCCGACCCCGCCCGCCCGAACCCGCTGCGCAACAGGGCCTGGAGCGTCGCCGCGGCGGCGCTCGCCCGGTCACCGCGGTGCACCACCGAGATCGTCCGCCGGAAGGAAGGGGGATCCAGCCGCCGGACCGACAGCGGCGTCGGCGACATCGCGGCGACCATCTCCGGGACGACCGCCATCCCGATACCCGCACTGACCAGCGCGCACACCAGCGCGTAGCCGGGCGACTCGCAGACCACGGCGGGCGTCGCCCCGGCCTCGGCCAACGCCTGCTCGACCCCGCGGCGCGGCGGATGCGTGGGCGCGCTGCTGATCAGCGGCCGCCCCGCCAGTTCCGTCACCGGCAGTCTCCCGCTGCCCTCGGCGAGCATCTGCCCGACCGCAGTGATCAGGACCAGCTCCTCGACCAGCAGCGGTTCGGCGAAGACTCCGGCGGGCCACGGCGTCGCGGCGGCCGGCTCGTACACATGGGTCAGCGCCAGATCGACCTCACCGGCGGCCACCGCGGCGACGCCCCGGGGCGGTTCGTACTCGGTGACCGCCAGCTCCACGTCCGGGTGGGCACGCCGGAAGGCGCTCAGCACCGGCGGCAGCAGATGCACGCCCGCCGTGGTGAACGTGCCGACCCGCAGACGTCCGCCGGAGAGCCCGGAGAGGCGGGCCAGCTCATGACGGGCCTGGTCCATCTCGTCGAGGATGCGCCGGGCGCGTCCGGCCAGCAGCTCGCCCGCGGCCGTGAGCCGGGCCCCGCGGTGGTGCCGCACCAGCAGTGCCGCACCCGCCTCCCGCTCCAGCTTGGCGAGCTGCTGGGAGAGGGCCGGCGCGGTGTAGCCCAGGCGTGCGGCGGCCCGGGTGATCGAACCGGCCTCCGCGACCGCCACCAGCGCCGCCAGCCGTGTCGGGTCGTACATTAAGCGTTCCTTTTGGCAGACCCAGAAGATTGCAAGTACACGCTAAAGGCTCTGCCGGGTCAGGGTGGACCCATGGACGCACAACTGATCGCCTTCACCGGGGTCGCCGCAGGAATGGTCGCGCTGCCCGGCGCCGACTTCACCGTCGTCGTACGCAACGCGCTCGCCTCCCGCAGCGCGGGCGTGGCCAGCGCGCTGGGTGTGGCCGGGGGACTGCTGGTGCACACCGCCCTGGCCGTCGCCGGGCTCGCCGCGGTGCTGGTGGCGGTCCCCGCACTCCTGCGCACCGTCCAGCTGCTCGGCGGGGCCTACGTCCTGTACCTCGGCATCAGCGCCCTGCGCGCGGCACGGCGCGGCACCCCGGACGGGGAAGGCTCCGAGGACCGGCACGCGGACCGGGGACGCGTACGCGCACTGCGGCAGGGCTTTCTGACCAACGCGCTCAATCCCAAGGCGCCGGTGCTCTTCCTGAGCCTGCTGCCGCAGTTCGTCCCCGACGGGGAGCCGCCGCTGCCCAGGACCCTGCTGCTCGCGGCGATCGTCGTCGCGCTGGCGCTGGTCTGGTTCCCCGCCGTGGCGCTTCTCGTGGACCGGCTGGGCCGGTGGCTGCGCCGGCCGCGCACCGCGCGCGCCGTCGAGGGCGGCAGCGGCGTGGCGCTCACCGCGCTGGGCCTGGTGCTGGTGACCGGTCCGCTGCCGCACTGAGCGGGGAAGGGCCGGCCACCGGCCCCGGCCACCGGCCCCGGTCGGCGGTCCCGGACCGCCGACCGGGCCGCGCCTCAGCGGACCCGGCCGTAGTAGACGCTCTTGGTCCAGATCTTCTCCAGCCGCACCACGGCGCCGGTCCTCGGCGAGTGCCAGATCTTGCCCTTACCGGCGTAGATCCCCACGTGGTAGACACTGCGGCCGTAGTGGAAGAACACCAGATCGCCGCGCTGTCGGTGCGAGGCCGAGATGTGGCGGGTCCGGTTGTACTGCTGCTGGGCCGTGCGGGGGAGCTTCTTGCCGGCCTTCTTGAACGAATAGAGCGTCAGCCCCGAACAGTCGAAGCGGTTGGGGCCGGTGGCCCCCCACCTGTACGGCGAGCCCTTCTTCGACGCCGCGACGTTGAGCGCCTTCATCGACAGAGTCGCCGCCTGGGCGTCCGTCGTGGCGCCCGGGGCGAACATGGTGCCGCCGACGGCGGCGAGCGTGAGAACCGAGGCCGTACCGGCCCGGACGAGCAGAGACGGGACATGAACCTGCGCAGTCATGCGCAACCCTTCGTCAGCCGCCTGTGAAGGATGACCTGTCGGGTTCGGGCTGGCGAAGTTGCCCGGCCGCGTTCGGCGGCTTCACCCCGAGGGTCGACCGGTGTTCAGGTCGACCCGTTGTGCTCGGGTCCTCCACTCCTGCCGATCCACTTCTGTCGACCAGGCATCCGGACGGCGGCAGGACTCGGCGTCCGCCCGGACCGCCCCGCCGCGGTGGCGGGGGCTTGTCGTCCCAGGGATCTTGACTCACCGACTGCCGGATTTCCGAGCTGAAACAGGGATATGTGAGGCTCCTCACGACTGATCCGTTCAGGTGGACATGATGATTTCTGAGGCCCCGCCAATGATCCGGACCAGGTTCGTACCTGGGGCGGAAGGGTTGATTCCATTCACTGTCCACGCGGAAAACGCAAGTTGAACGGTCCCTCCTGAGGGGGACTTCCTACGCCGAACGAGCGAGGATTTCCGGTGGGGCCGTCGGGCGTGTCGAGTACGGGAGCCGGGTGACGGCCGCCGGGCGCCGGGACAGGGGGAGTTGGCCGGAACTCCCGTCGGGCGCGGGGACCGCGCCCGACGGTCAACTCGGCGGAGCCGGGGGTACGGTGACGCGCCCGGCCCGCCGCTCCCCGTCCAGCACCCGCAGCGCACGGGCGAGCGTGGCCGCGTGGAGCCGCGCCTCGCCGCGCTCGTGCATCAATGCGAGGGCGTCCCGCAGGGTGCGTGAGTGCGCGACAAGTGCCTGGGCGGCGCGCAGCGCGCCGTAGGTGTCGCTGCCGCGGGCCGGGTTGATCCGGCCGACCTGGTCGAGGACTTCGAGATAGCGGTCGATGAACTCCCCCTCGGCGCGCGTCAGTGCGGGCAGCGGAGGGAACTCCGGTGGTTGCATCGGGTGTTCACCTCGCGCCGTGCGGCGGCAGTGCGGAATTCCGGCTCTCCAGGACGTGGTCCACCAGCCCGTACGCCTTGGCGCCCGCCGCGTCGAGGATGAGGTCGCGTTCGGTGTCCGCGGTGATCTGCTCCTCGGTGCGGCCCGTGTGACGGACCAACAGGGCGGTGAGCATCGCGCGGACCCGTTCCAGTTCCCGCGCCTCGATCTCCAGGTCGGAGGGCTGCCCCTGCACCGGCTCGGTCAGTTCGGGCTGCTGTACGACGACTCTCGCGCCGGGCAGCGCGTGCCGTCGGCCGGGCGCGCCCGCGGCGAGCAGTGCGGAGGCGCAGGAGCCCGCCTGGCCGAGGCAGTAGGTCTCCACCTCGCAGTTGAGGTACTGCATCGTGTCGTAGACCGCGGACATGGCACCGAACGAGCCGCCGGGCGAGTTGATGTAGAGCGACACGGGCCGGTCCGGTGCGTCGTGCTCCAGGTACATGAGCTGCGCGATCAGGTCGCCGGCCGCGGTGTCGTCGACCGGGGTGCCGAGGAAGACGATCCGTTCGGAGAGCAGCTTGGAGTACGGGTCGAGGGTGCGGGTCCCGTTGGTCGTGCGCTCGGTGAACTCGGGCAGCACATGACGGGCGGTGGGGCGGAACAGCATGGCGATGCCTCTCCTGCGGGGTCTGCACGGGGGTCTGCACAAGCTTCCGTAAAAAATGTACAGGACGTACAGAAGGTTATGATGGGGAGCATGGCCCATGAGATTCCGGTGACGCAAGCCCGAGCTGAGCTCGCCGAACTGATCAACCGTGTTGTCTACGGCGGTGAACGCGTGGTCCTGACGCGGCACGGCAGGCCGCTGGTGGCGCTCGTCTCGGCCGCTGACCTGGAGCGACTGGAGAAGGAGGAGGCGGCCGTCGAGGAGCAGGTGATCAGCTCGGTCTCCTCGATCGGCTCTTCGGTGTCCGCTCCCGGCGAACGGCGGCGCTTCGGCATCGCGGCGGAGCACCGGGAGCACGGCGAGCCGGGCAACTGAGCCCCGCCCGGCGGCCCGCGACGCGGAGACGCCGTGTACCCCCGTCCGCTCGGACGGGGGCACGCGGCGCGTCCGGGCGGGAGGTCAGCCCGCCAGAGCGGGCTCGCGGGTGGGCGCGGGAGGCGCCGCCGAGGGCCGGGTGCGGCGCCGGCCGCCGATGAGTACGGCACCCGGTCCGAGCGCCGCCCACTGCGCGAGGGCGAGCAGCGGTCCGCCCGCGCCGCTGCCGTCGAAGAACGCGACCGAACGCAGCAGCGAGCCGCCCGCGCCCGGCGGCATCAGCTGACCGATCGCCCCGACCGGCCCGGGGAACAGCTCCGGCGCGCAGGTCACGCCCGAGAAGGGGTTGCCGAGCAGCACCATCAGCACGGCGCCCGCCCCGATGCATGGCGGGCCGATGAGCGCGGCGAGCCCCGCGACCGTCCCGCCGATGCCAGCACGGTGAGTCCCGGCGTCCCGGCCTCCGCCCACCAGTTGCCGGTGATCACGCCGAGTCGGCCGGCGGTGAGCGCCGTCGCGCCGAGCCCGGCCGTCACGGTCACCCCGGTCAGGGTCAGCGCGGCCCGCCCGCCGCGCGGCCGCAGCAGTGTGACCGCCGAGCCCGGAAGCACACCGGCGATCGCCGGCGGAAGGAAGCTCGCGCCGAGGACGCTGCCGCGCGGATCCGTGCCGGGCGCCGCCACCACATCCGTGACCCAGAGGGCGAGCATTACCACCAGGGGGATCAGGCGCGTATCCCAGGAACACCTGGACGCCCGCCGTCGGCAGCTCATCGACGGAGCGGCGCGCTGCTTCGCGCGCGACGGCTTCCACGGCGCGTCGGTGCAGGGCGTGCTGAAGGAGGCCGGACTGTCGGCCGGGGCGGTCCACCGCCACTTCAGCGGCAGGAGGACCTGATCGCGGCCATCGCCGACGAGGCGTTCACCAGCATCCGCCGGGCCTTCCGGGAGGCCGCGAACACCCCCCGCCGCCGGCTCCGGACGTGCTGCTGGGCCGGGTGCTGCGCGGTCTGTTCTCCGTGGAGCTGTGCGGTCCGGACGGGCGGGCGGTTCGCCCCACTGATCGTGCAGGTGTGGGCCGAGAGCATGCGCAACGAGCACCTGGCCGCCACCTTCGAGGACGGATACGGCGCCATGCGGCTCGTCCGGACGGACGTGGTGGAGGGGTGCCGCGAGACAGGGATCCGGCGGGCGGACGTACCCGCCGACCATGTGGCGCGGACGATGATGGCGGCCACGCAGGGGGTTCTTCGCCCAGCCGGCGCTCTTCGGCGACGCCGATCCGGCGGTGCTGGAGAACGGCATGCGCGGCCCGATGGCCATGGACCGGCCGGAGACCGGCTGACACGCGGGAATTTACCCGCCGGAATCGACGTGCCGGAAATGTCGCGCCGGAGTTAACGCGCCGGAAAAACTCCGGCCCTAGTGTGCGGCGTCTCGCGCGAGTCAGCGGTTCGCCGTTCAACGGCCGTGTTGGGCACGGCCGATGCCTCGCAGCGCCCAGGGACGGCACTGGGCACCGGACTGTGAGGTGGACGCATGAGACTGACCCCGCACGAACAGGAACGCCTGCTCATCCATGTCGCCGCCGATGTGGCGCGACAGCGCCGGGCGCGCGGACTGCGGCTCAACCACCCCGAGGCGATCGCGCTGATCACCGTGCACCTGCTGGAGGGTGCCCGCGACGGCCGTACCGTCTCCGAGCTGATGGCGTCGGGCCGTACGGTGCTCGGCCGCGACGACGTCATGGACGGGGTGCCCGAGATGATCCACGACGTCCAGGTCGAGGCCACCTTCCCGGACGGCACCAAACTCGTCACCGTCCACGACCCGATCGTCTGAGGGGAGGCACCACCGATGATTCCCGGCCAGATCCTGTACGCGGACGGGCCCGTGCCGTTCAACGAGGGGCGCCCCGTCACCCGACTCACCGTGCTCAACGCCGCCGACCGGCCCGTCCAGGTCGGCTCGCACTACCACTTCGCCGAGGCCAACCCCGGCCTGGACTTCGACCGTTCGGCCGCGCACGGACGGCGGCTGAACATCGCCGCCGGCACCGCCGTGCGCTTCGAACCCGGCATCCCGGTCGACATCGAACTGGTCCCGCTCGCCGGACGGCGCATCGTCCCCGGTCTGCGCGGCGAGACCGGAGGTGCCCTCGATGGCTGAACTCGAACGTGCCGTGTACGCCGACCTGTTCGGCCCCACGACCGGTGACCGTATCCGGCTGGCCGACACCGATCTGCTCGTCGAGATCGAGGAGGACCGGTCGGGCGGCCCCGGACTCGCCGGTGACGAGGCCGTGTTCGGCGGCGGCAAGGTCATCCGCGAGTCGATGGGACAGTCCCGCACCACCCGCGCCGAGGGCGCCCCGGACACCGTCGTCACCGGCGCCGTGATCATCGACCACTGGGGCGTCGTCAAGGCGGACATCGGCATCCGCGACGGCCGGATCACCGGGATCGGCAAGGCCGGAAACCCGGACACCATGGACGGCGTCCACCCCGACCTGGTCATCGGCCCCGAGACCGAGATCATCGCGGGCAACGGCAGGTTCCTCACCGCCGGGGCCATCGACGCCCACGTCCACTTCATCTCGCCGACCCTGATCGACCAGGCACTCTCCTGCGGGATCACCACCCTGGTCGGCGGCGGCACCGGACCGGCCGAAGGTACCAAGGCCACCACCATCACCCCGGGACCCTGGCACCTCGCCCGGATGTTCGCGGCGCTGGACGCGTACCCCGTCAACATCGGCCTGCTCGGCAAGGGCAACACCATGTCGCGCGAGGCCATGCACTCCCAACTCCGCGCCGGCGCACTCGGATTCAAGATCCACGAGGACTGGGGCGCCACCCCCGCCGTCATCGACGCCTGCCTGGGCGTCTGCGAGGAGACGGGCGCCCAGCTCGCCATCCACACCGACACCCTCAACGAGGCCGGATTCGTCGCCGATACCCTCGCCGCCATCGCCGGGCGCTCCATCCACGCGTACCACACCGAAGGCGCCGGCGGCGGACACGCACCCGACATCATCGGTGTCGTCTCCCAGCCGTACGTCCTGCCCAGCTCCACCAACCCGACCCGGCCGCACACCGTCAACACCATCGAGGAACACCTCGACATGCTGATGGTCTGCCATCACCTCAACCCGGCCGTGCCGGAGGACCTGGCCTTCGCGGAATCCCGGATCCGGCCCTCCACCATCGCGGCCGAGGACATCCTCCACGACCTCGGGGCCATCTCGATCATCTCGTCCGACTCCCAGGCGATGGGCCGCATCGGCGAGGTCGTCCTGCGCACCTGGCAGACCGCCCATGTGATGAAGAAGCGCCGCGGAGCACTGCCCGGAGACGGGCGGGCCGACAACCGGCGAGTGCGTCGCTATGTCGCCAAATACACCATCAACCCGGCGGTCGCCCAGGGGCTCGACCGGGAGATCGGCTCGGTCGAGCCGGGCAAGCTCGCCGACCTGGTGCTGTGGGAGCCGGCGTTCTTCGGCGTCAAGCCGCAGACCGTGATCAAGGGCGGCCAGATCGCCTACGCGCAGATGGGCGACGCCAACGCCTCCATCCCGACTCCGCAACCGGTGCTGCCCCGACCGATGTTCGGCGCGGTGGGCCGCTCGCCGGAGGGCAACTCCTTCAACTTCGTGGCCGATGCCGCCGTCCGGGACGGGCTGCCGGAGCGCCTCGGTCTCGGCAAGCGGTTCGTGCCGATCCGCAGTACGCGCGGCGTCACCAAGGCGGACATGCGGGAGAACGACGCGCTGCCGCAGGTTCACGTCGACCCCGACAGTTTCGCCGTGACGATCGACGGCGAGCCGGTCGAACCGGCACCGGCCGCCGAACTGCCCATGGCCCAGCGCTACTTCCTCTTCTGATGCGCGGCACACCACGCTCGGGACGGGGCGTGCAATGAGCCGCGCGGCGCTGCTCGTCCTCGCCGACGGCCGGTTCCCCGCCGGTGGCCACGCCCACTCCGGCGGCGCCGAACCGGCCGTGCGGGCGGGCCGGATCCGTGACGCCGAGGACCTCACCGAGTTCTGCCGGGGCCGTCTGCACACCACCGGACTCACGGCCGCCGCACTCGCCGCGGCGGCCGCCCACGGCCATGACCCGATCGCGCTCGACGAGGCCGCCGACGCCCGCACTCCGTCACCAGCACTGCGCGCCGTCACCCGCAGACTCGGCCGGCAGCTGATGCGGGCGGCCCGCGCCACCTGGCCGAGCCCCGAACTCGCCGTGCTCGCCGGGGCCCGGCCGCGCGGCGCCCACCAGCCCGTCGTCCTCGGCCTCACCGCACGCTCGGCGGGGCTCGGCCCCGAGGACGCCGCACACTGCGCCGCCTACGAAACCGTCGGCGCACCGGCCACCGCCGTCGTCCGCCTGCTCTCCCTCGACCCCTTCGAGGCCACCGCCGTCCTCGCCCGCCTCGCACCCGAACTCGACCGGATCGCCGTACGGGCCGCCGCGGCCGCGCACGGAACCATCGACGCGCTGCCCGCCGCCTCGGCGCCCCTCCTGGACATCACCGCCGAGGCACACGCGGCCTGGCCAGTCCGCCTGTTCGCCTCATGAACCCGCACGAATCAGGAGCCGCATCCATGCATCTCGACCATGCCCACCACGGCCCCGCCGCCGTGAGCGCCGATTCCGCCCGCCCGGACGGCACCCGGCGCGCCCTGCGTATCGGGCTCGGCGGACCGGTCGGCTCCGGCAAGACCGCGACCGTCGCCGCCCTCTGCCGGACCCTGCGCGACGAGCTGTCCATCGCGGTGGTCACCAACGACATCTACACCCGTGAGGACGCCGCCTTCCTGCTCCGTGAGGCCGTCCTGCCGCCCGAACGCATCCAGGCCGTCGAGACCGGCGCCTGCCCGCACACCGCGATCCGCGACGACATCTCCGCCAACCTCGAAGCCGTCGAGGACCTGGAGGACAGCATCGCCCCGCTCGATCTGATCCTGGTCGAATCCGGCGGCGACAACCTCACCGCCACCTTCTCCAAGGGCCTCGTCGACGCACAGATCTTCGTCATCGACGTGGCCGGCGGCGACGACATCCCGCGCAAGGGCGGCCCCGGCGTCACCACCTCCGACCTGCTCGTCATCAACAAGACCGACCTCGCCCCCCATGTCGGCTCCGACCTGGAAGGCATGGCCCGCGACGCCGGAGCCCAGCGCGGGGAACTCCCCGTCGCCTTCACCTCCCTCAAGAGCGAGGACGGTGTGAAACCCGTCGCCGACTGGGTCCGCGGGCAGCTCGCGGCCTGGACCGCATGAGCGTCCGGGCCACCGCCCGGATCACCGCGGCCCTGGACGGCCGTGGCGTCACCTCGCTGCCCGTGCTGGCGGGCGACGGACCGCTCGCCCCGCGCCGCACCCGGACCCCGACCGGGTCCGGCGCCCGGGTCACCGTCGTCGGTGCCATGAGCGCGCCGCTCGGCGGGGACCGGCTCACCATCGTGACGCGGGTCGGCGAAGGCGCCCGGCTCACCGTCGACTCGGCGGCGGCGACCGTGGCCCTGCCCGGGGAGGGATGCGAACCTGCCACGTACGAAACCGAGTTGAGTGTGGGGGAGCGGGCGGAGCTGCGCTGGCTGCCGGAACAGTTCGTCTCGGCGCACGGCAGCGTTCTGCACATGACCACCCGGGTCCGGCTCGCCCCCACCGCACGCCTGGTGCTCCGCGAGGAACAGATCCTCGGCCGTCACGCCGAGACCACCGGCACCCTCATCAGTCGCCTCACCGTGCACCGCGCGGGCCGGCCGCTCATCGACCAGCAGCTGGCGTACGGGCCGGGCGCCCCCGGCGGCTGGGACGGTGCGGCGGTCCTGGGCGGCCACCGGGCCGTGGGTCAACTCCTCGTCGTAGAACCGGCGTTCGACGAGAGATACCCCGAGGCGCGATTGCTGGGGGACACCGCCGTGCTCACCCCGCTCGCCGGCCCGGCCGTGCTGGTCACCGCCCTTGCCGCCGATGCGCGCCGACTGCGCGGCGTCCTGGACGAGGCGCTGAACGAGCTGCTCGACGCCCCCGCGGGGTGAACCCCACGGGCACCGTCTCACCCCCTCCGGTCGTACGCCGCCAGCCAGGCGTCCTCCGCCGCGTAGTCGAAGAGCTTCTTCCCGTACGACCGAAGCATGGCGGGGAAGGCCGCTGTCCAGTCCTGGCCCACAAGCCGTGCGGCGATCCACTCGACCGTCTCCGGGAGCGACTGCACATAGCCGGTGACCGGCCGGTAGCCGAGCTCACGCTCGGCGGCCGTCATGTCGTACACGATGGGGTGGTGGCTGCTCCAGGGCGTCCCGCCGACGCCGTCCTCCCCGGGCGGGCCCGCCGACAGCACCGTCGAGGTGCTGCGGCCGAGCACCGCGTCGACGGCCTCGCCGATCTCCGTGACCGTCGGCGCCTGCGGATCCCCGGCGTTCAGCACCCGCGAACCCGGCCGCAGCGCGGCGAGCCGGATCAGCTCGGCCAGGTTGGAGACATGGACCGGGTGGAAGCGGGACTCGCCACCGAACGCGAGCACCCGCCGGTCGCGGCCGTCCACGAGCCGCTTCACGAAGAACAGCTCACGCGGCGAGCGGCAGTGCTTCCCGTGGATCGCCCCGGCCCGCAACAGCGTCACCGGCAGCGCGTCCCCGGCCGCCAGCAGATCCCGCTCCAGCTCGATCTTCCGCGTGGCGTACGTCATGCCGCCGGCCGGCACGGTGCGCTGCGACTCCGGGATCGGCACCGGATAGTGCGGAGCGCCGTCGGGTTCGCCCTGTGTGTCGAAGCTGCGGCCCCGGTCGTCCTCGTACGTCGCACCGCTGGAGATCACCACCGCCGAACCGATCCGGTCCGCGAGACCGGTCAACTGGCGGGCGTGGCCCGCGTCGTAGGCCACCATGTCGACCAGTACGTCACAGCCGTCGCCCAGCGCCGCCGCGAGCGCCCCATCGGCGTTCCGGTCCAGGGCGGTCGTGCGCACCGCTCCGTCCCACCCGGCGTCCCGGCCGCCGCCGAGCGAGGCGGCCGTCACCTCCCAGCCGTCCTCGACGAGCGACCGCACCGCCACCCGCCCGATCTGTCCCGTCGCACCCAGCACCCATGCGTTTCCTCTGCTCATGGGACCGACGCTAGGTCCGGCCGGGCGCCCGGACCCGCGAAGTTCACCGAGCGCGGATCCGCTGTCAGCGTCGCAACTTCGGGAACTTCTTGGACTGTGCCGCCTCTTCGGCCTGCGCGGCCTTCACCTTGCCCGCGTACTCGTCGACGTACTCCTGACCCGAGAGCCCCAGGATCGCGTACATGATCTCGTCGGTGACCGCCCGGACCGCCGCCTTCTGGTTCTCCAGCCCGGCGTAGCGGGAGAAGTCCAGCGGCTCACCGAAACGGATGGTGACGCGCTTGATGCGCGGGACGACCTGTCCGGGCGGCTGGATCTCGAACGTACCCACCATCGCGCACGGCACCACGGGCACCTGCCCCTTGATCGCCATGACGGCGACGCCCACCTTGCCCTTGTAGAGCCGGCCGTCGTGCGAGCGGGTGCCCTCCGGGTAGATACCAAGCAGTTCGCCCCGGCTCAGCACTCCGAGCCCCTCCCGGATCGCCGCCTGCCCGGCCTCCTTGCCGGAGCGGTCCACCGGGATCTGCCCGATGCTGCGGAAGAAGGCGGCGGTCAGCCGCCCCTTCACACCCGGCCCGGTGAAGTACTCGGCCTTGGCGAGGAAGGTGATGCGCCGTTTGAGGATCGCGGGCATCAGGAAATGATCGGAGAACGACAGATGGTTGCCGGCGACGATGGCCGCGCCGTCCTCCGGGATGTGCTCCAGACCCTCGATCCTGGGACGGAAGAACAATCGGAGAATCGGCCCGATGAAGACGTATTTGAGCACGTAGTAGAACACGGGGCGGCTCCTAGGGCCTCTCGTCTGGATCATCCCTGGGCTCGCCAGGGCACAGCTCCGGGAGGGCAGCCTATGTGCAGCCGTCGTCCGCTGCAGCCGTCTTCCTGACGTAGTCCTCGACCGCCGCGTCGAGCCCGATGTCGTGCTGGGCCTGCTCGGACAGGTACCAGCGGTGTTCGAGGAGTTCGTGGTAGAGCTCGGCCGCGTCCATCCGGGCGGGTACGTGGTCGCGCGCCGCGCGCACGGTGGGCCGGAAGATCTCCCGGACCCAGCGGTGGGCCAGCACCTCGGTGCGGGCGCCGTGCCGGTCACCGGGGGCGTAGTCGTCCTGGGTGGCCATCCAGCTCTCCAGGTCGCCCAGGAGCCGTCGTGCCTGGTTCTCCTCCGCGTCCATCCCGGTGAGCCGCAGGAGTTGGCGCTGATGGTGGCCGGCGTCCACGACCTTGGGCACGAACGTGACCGTGTCACCCTGGTCCGAGTGCGAGATCTGCATCTCGGCGACGTCGAAACCCAGGTCGTTGAGGCGGCGGATCCGGCGCTCCATGTAGTGGTGCTTGCCCGCCGGATAGACGGAGGTGCGGGTCAGCTCCGTCCACAGCGCCTGGTAGCGCTCCTCGATCTCCAGGCCGAACGCGATCGGGTCGATGGACGGATGCAGCGCGCCGGCCGCCTCCAGATCGAGCATCTCCCCGCTGATGTTGACCCGGGCCAGCTCGATGTCGTATCCGCGCTGCCCGTCGCTCAGCCGGGGGTGCAGCTCACCGGTCTCGGCGTCCACGAGATAGGCGGCGTACGCGCCCGCGTCCCGCCGGAACAGGGTGTTGGACAGTGAGCAGTCCCCCCAGGCGAACCCGGTCAGATGCAGCCGCACGAGCAGGACGGCCAGGGCGTCCATCAGACGGTGCACCGTGCCGGGGCGCATGGTCGTCTCGAACATCGACCGGTAGGGCAGCGAACCGCCCAGATGCCGGGTGATCAGAACCGGTTCCAGGGGCGAGCCATCGGCCTCGGTGCGGCCGGTGACCACGGCGAGCGGGTCCACGGCGGGTATCCCGAGCCGGTCGAGCGTACGCAGGAGTTCGTACTCGCGCAGCGCCGGCCGCTGGGCCAGCTCCTTCACGGCCACGGTCTCCTCGCCGGCTCGCGCGTAGCGCACCACGTGGCGGGAGATGCCGCGGGGGAGCGGCACGAGGTACTCGTCGGGCCACTGCTCCAGGGGGATGTGCCAGGGCAGTTCGAGCAGGAGGGCCGGGTGTTCGGGGTTGGTGGCGCTGATCTGCAGAGTCATGCGGTCACGGTCCCTGGGTCGAGCGGCGGGTGCACCGTGATCGGACCCCGAAGGGGCGGTGCGGGTCAAGAGCCGGTGCCGGACCCGCACCACCACCCGTGGCATCAGTCCTTCAGGTGCTCCAGGATCCGGTGCATCCCGCTGTTCCAGTTCTCCTTGAGCGCCGCGACGGCCGCGTCGAGGTCGCCGCGTTGCAGGCACTCGGCGATCCGCTCGTGCTCTTCCGCGGAACGCTCCAGGATGTCCTGGTCGCCCAGGGCCACCCGCTCGTAGCGGTGCATCGTCACCTTCAGGGAGGTGATCAGCTTCATCAGGCGGTCGTTGGTGCAGCCGGACAGCAGCAGGTCGTGCCACGCGTCGTCGTAACGCTCTATGACGTCGTGCGGCGCCTGCGGGACCGAGAACGCGCGGGCCTCCTCCAGGAGGCGCGGCGCCGTCGCCGCCAGGTGCTCGGGATCGCTGGACTCCAGCGCGAGCGCCTCCAGCGTCGCGACGATCGCGGACAGGTCGCGGAACTCCTGGGCGCTGAGCGGCGTGAAGCGGAAGCCCTTGCCGCGCTCGCTGGTGATGACGCCCTCACGTTCCAGCGTGATCAGTGCCTCGCGCAGCGGAGTACGGCTGACGCCGAGCTCGGTGGCGAGCTGCCCCTCGTTGATCGGCGAGTTGGTCGCGATCGTGCCGCGCCCGAGGCGCTTGATCAGTTCCTCCTTGACCTGTTCGCGCAGCGGGCGGTTTTCGATTGGCATGTGAGGCTGCCCTCCCCTTCGGTCCGGTCGATTATCCGCTACCGGCACATCACGCGGTACCGGCGCCGTCGACGGGGATGATCGCCCCGCTCAGGAACGCCGAGGCGTCGGAGGCGAGGAACGCCACGGTCTGTGCGATGTCCCGGGGCTGCCCGATCCGGCCGAGCGGCCGGTCCGCGGCGTCGGCGTAGAACGCGTCGGAGCTCTCGCCGAGCTGGCGGGCCTCCTCGGCGAGCATCCCGGTCGCGGTGTCGCCGGGGCAGACACAGTTGACGCGGATGTTGTCGGGGCCGTGGTCGATGGCCATGGCGCGGGTCATGTTGACGACGGCGCCCTTGGACGCGCAGTACGAGACGGCCCGGCCGCCGCCGCGGATGCCCCATCCGGAGCCGGTGTTGACGATGGAGCCGCCGCCCCGGGCCGCCATCCCCGGGATGACCAGGCGGCTCATCAGCATCACCGAGCGGATGTTCACGGCCATCACCAGGTCCCAGTCGTCCTCGGTGATCTCGCAGACCGTGGAACGGCGGATGATCCCGGCGTTGTTGAAGAGGACGTCCACACCGCCGAACAGCTCCTCGGCCGTCCGCACGACGGCCTCGCAGTCCTCGCGCCGTGACACGTCGCAGCGTACGAAGGTTCCTCCGGTGTCCTTCGCGGTGCGTTCACCGCCGTCGGTGTCGATGTCGGCGATCACCACGCGGGCGCCGAGCTCGGAGAGGACCTGGGCGGTGGCACGGCCGATGCCGGCTCCGCCGCCGGTGACGATCGCGCGCTTGCCGTCGAGGGAGATCATCCTGGGCTCCTTGTGTCCTGGGTCGGGTGTCCGGGTTACGTGGTCACATGGCCAGGCGGTACAGCGAGGTGCGCCGCCTGCCGGTGATGACGGGAAGGTGGCCGGACAGCTCCGCGTCGAGCGCGTCGTCGCCGGTGTCGAGGAGTAGCGGGCGGCCGCCGAGCGCGGCCAGTTTGGCTTCCGTGCACAGCACCAGCAGGTGCTCGCGGCCGCCCGCCGCGCGCAGCACGCGCGGCGAGATCTGCTGGTTGCCACGGCCGAGGAGGAACCCCTGGCCGCCGATGGGGGAGAGGGCGAGCCAAGCAGGGCCGAGTGCCAGGAGGGTGTCCTCGCGGGCGTCGCGGGCCACGACCCGGGGCGGGTGGCCCGGCCGCAGGGCGAGCGCGTCGACCCCGGTGAGCGAGACGTCCGCGCCGAGCGCGGCCGCGACCGCCCGGGTGGTGCTGCCGGGGCCGAGCACCAGCAGCCCTTCCCCGACCCGCTCGGCGACCTCGGCCGCGATGCCGCCGACCGCCTCGGGCGAGACGGTGGTGCTGCCGGTCTTGCGCTGCTGCACCCGGACCGGGACGTCGGGGACGGGCAGCCACCCGTGGAGCCGGGAGGTGACACGCCCCTCGGCCAGAGCGTCCTCGTCGCGGTCCATCACCTCGGCGTCCCGCAGCCGGACGCCGCCCGTGCGGCCGAGCCAGGCCGCCGCGACCTCGCCCGCGGCACGCGGGCCGACGGCGAAGACGGCCGAGTGCATCTTGACGCCGGTCGGTACGCCGAGGACCGGGCAGTGCACGTTGCCGAGGGCGCCGAGCACATCACGCGCGGTGCCGTCGCCGCCGGCGAAGAGCAGCAGTCCGACGTCCTCGGCGACGACCGCCCGCACCGCGGCGGCGGTGTCCGCGGCCGTGGTGTCGCGGCCGGCCGCGGCGGCGTACACGATCCGGTCCGCGAGCCCCGCGGCGGCGACGGAGTCGGCGCCCAGGGGACCGGCGGCGGTGACGACGAGGAGTCCGTCCCGAGCCGGCCCGCCCGCACGCGCCGCCAGTTCACCCAGAGCCGCGGCCGCACGCGCACCCGCCTGCGGGCGCGCGCCCAGCGAGAGTGCCACGCGCGGCCGGTCCGGGCCGTCGGTGCCGCCCAGACCCACCCGGCCGCCGAGTCCGGCGACCGGGTTGACCACCAGACCGATCCGCGTCACCGGCCGGCCTCACCGAGCACCTTGCGGCGGTAGGCACGCCAGGAGACCGCCCAGGTCGCCGGGTCGTCCAGCGCTTCCGGGCGTACCCGGTGGATCGTCGAACGGTGCGGAGCGGTGCGTACGGTCTCCGGGTCCTCGTACGCCTCGCGGGCGATCTCCGCGAGGATCGCCGCGTACTCGTCGAGGTCGGCGCGCGTGTAGGACTCGGTCGGCTCCAGCGTCATGGGCTCCGGCACCACGTACGGGTGGTGGCTGGTCCAGTAGTGCGTGCCGAAGTCCGCGGCGCGCAGGCCGAGGTCCTCGGAGTGCAGGCCGGTGTCCTCGTGGAGCTTCTCCCAGCTGTAGCGGACCTGCTCCACGCGTGGGCGCCCGGCCGCGTACGGCACCGAGACACCGGGGATCTGCCGGACCTTGTGGAGCAGATAGTTGTTGTTGAGCACGGCCGTCTCGGCGGCGGCCCGCAGCCCCTCCGCACCGAGCGACATGATCCACGCGTAGGCGCGGACCAGGTTCGGCACGACGCCGTAGAACGGCCGCATCTTGCCGACCGACTCGGGCCGGTCGTCGTCCAGCCGGTACATTCCGGTCGCCGGGTCGAACTCGACGGTGGGGCGCGGGAGATACGGGGCCAGCTCCTCGGTGACCGCACAGGCACCCGCCGCCGGGCCGCCGCACGCGTGCGGGGTCGAGAACGTCTTGTGCAGATTGAAGTGGCACAGGTCGAAGCCCGCGTCCCGCGCCCGGGTGATGCCGAGGATGCCGTTCGCGTTGGCCTGGTCGTACGAGCACAGGCCGCCCGCCTCGTGCACGATCCGTACGAACTCCTCGATGCGCGGGTTGTAGATCCCGGTGTCCTCGGGGTTGGTGATCAGGAGCGCCGCGGTGCGCGGGCCGACCGCCGCTCTCAGCGCCTCGATGTCGGGGTAGCCGTCCGCGTCCGGGTGGAGGGTGATGACCTTGAACCCGGCCGTCTTCGCGCAGGCGGCGTTGGACGGGTGGGAGAAGATCGTCGTGATGATCTCGTCGCGCCGGTCCAGCTCGCCGCGCGCGGCGAAGTGGGCACGGATCATGGCGACGTTGGTGTAGATCGCGGCGGAGCCCGCGCCCGGCTGGAGCGAGACCCGGTCCATGCCGGAGATCTCCTTCAGCAACTGCTCCAGGCTGTGGATGATCCCGAGGACGCCCTGGACCGTGTCCTCGTCCTGGAGCGGGTGCAGCGCCGCGATCCGGGGGTCGCGGACGAACTGGTCGTTGACCTTGGGGCTGTACTTCATGGTGCAGGTGCCCTGGCCGACGTCGATGTTGAGATCGGCGCCGAGATTTTCCTGCGACAGGCGCAAGTAGTGTCGCAGCACCTGCTGCTGGGACATCTCCGGCAGCGCGGGCGGCTCGGCGCGGCGCAGGGCGGCGGGAATCGCGGGCATCGGGACGGACGGGTCCGCGGCCGGCACGAGGACGCCCCGCTCGCCCGGCGAACCCAGTTCGAAGATCAGCTTCTCGTCCCAGGACGCCTGCTGGAACCGGCGCAGCCGGGGCTTCGGAGCGATGCGCGCCTCCTCGGGGGAGACGGACACGGGCGCGTGCGAGGCGGTCACTTGACGATCTCCTTCAGGGTCGCGGCGAGCCGGTCGATGTCGGCCCTGGTGTGCACTTCGGTGACGCAGTACGCGGCTTCGTGGGTGCCGGTCGGCGTGGAGCCGAAGATGCCCCGCTCCTTGAGTTCGGCGCGGATCTCGGCGGCGGTCCTGCCGCCCGTGTAGCGGACGGTGAAGTCGGCGAAGTGCAGGGCGTCGCCGTACGGGACCTCGATGCCGGGCACCTCGGCGAGGCTGCTGCGGGCGTACGCGGTCAGCGCGAGGATCGTCTCGCCGATCTCCCGCATGCCCTGCGGTCCCATCAGCGCGAGATAGACCCCGGCACCGATGCCGTGCAGAGCGGCGGCGGTGCCGACCCACTCCTTGCCCTCCTCGCGCAGCGCGAACGAGGTCCGCTCGTAGGCGACGTCACCGAATCCGTACTCGCCCTCGACGCTCGTGGGCACCAGCCCGAACAGCCGTGACGGGTACTCGGCGACCAGCCTCTCCTCGTCGTGGGTGGCGATGAAGCCCGCGTTGCCGCCGCCGAAGCTCTGGTGCAGGCCCAGCGGCTGGATGTCGCCGCACGCGATGTCGGCGCCGTACGCGGAGGGCGGCGCGAGCACGCCGAGCGTGAGCGGATTGCAGCCCACCACGTACAACGCACCCGCCTCGTGGGCGAGTTCGGCGAGGCGGGGGAGCGCCTCGTCGACGATTCCGAGCGCGGACGGGGTGTCCGCGTACACCGCGGCGGTGTCGCCCGCGGCGAGCGCCTCGCGCACCGCGCCGAGGTCGGCGCAGCCGGTGTCCGGGTCTACCGGGATCACCGTCACGTCGTGGTCGGGGCGTACGTAGTCACGGATGCGGGAGAGCTTGTCGGCGTCGATCGCGGTGGCGACGAGCACCCGGCGGCGGCCGGTGATCCGGCCGGCCATGCGCAGCGCGGTGCCCGAGGCCTGGAAGCCGTCGTACACCGGGACGTTGACGATCTCCACGTCGAGCAGCTCGGCCATCATCGACTGGTACTCCCACAGCGCCTGGAAGCGTCCGTGGTCCTCGTAGGGCTCGCCCGCGTACGCCGTGAGGAACTCGCTGCGGTTGACCACCTCGTCCACGACCGCCGGTACGTGGTGCTGGTAGCAGCCGGAGCCGAGAAAGCTGAGCGCCTGCCGCGTCGATGTGTTGCGGCCGAGCAACTCCTCCATGTGGCGGGTGAGTTCGGCTTCCGAACGCAGTGGGGCCGGCAGGTCGAGGGGGCGGTGCAGCCGGATGCCGTCCGGGATGTCGGCGTAGAAGTCCTCGACGCCCGCGGCGCCGATCTCCTCCAGCATCGCCTGCCGTACGGCAGGCACGGCGTTGGGAATGTAGGGATGGGCGTAGGTGTGGACGGAGTCCTGGGGTGACGTCATGCCGCGCCTTTCGCGTGAGCCGGCTCGGTCGGGTCAGTCATGACCACAGCAACAAAAGTCTTTGGCTGTACACCTCTTGACGGCAGGCTCCGTCATTCAGTGTTCTGAATACAGCATTAGGCATTCAGGCTCCAGGAGGCAAGAGTGTCAACGAGACCCACCCGACGGGTTGTTCTGGCCACAGGTTTCGCGACCGCGGCATCGTCCCTGGTCAGTGGATGTGCCATGGGCGGGGCCGGCGGCGGTGAGGCCCGGGACATCGGCGGCAGGAAGGACGACGAAGAGGGCAAGGTCAGCGGAAAGATCACCGTCTGGTCGTGGGACGTGGCAGCCAAGGCCATGAAGCGCCTCGCCGTCGACTTCGAGAAGCGCCACCCCGGCACCACCGTCGACATCGTCGACATCGGCTACGACAACGCCTACGACAAGATCACCGTGGGCCTGCGCGGCGGCTCGGGCCTCGCCGACGTCCTCACGGTCGAGGGCAGCTACATGCCGCGCTACATCGGCAACTTCCCGAGCGGCTTCTACGACCTGACGAGCCTCGGCGGCCGCTACGGAGGCGACTTCGACCGCGCCGCGTGGCGCACCGTCACCGGCAAGGACAGCGCGGTGTTCGCCCTGCCCTGGGACATCGGCCCCTGCGCGCTCTACTGCCGCACGGACCACTTCCGTGCCGCCGGAGTCGACCCCACGTCGCTGCTGACCTGGGACGACTATGTGGCGGCGGGCGTCCGTATCAAGAAGGCCACCGGCCGCAAGCTGCTCATCATGGACTCCACCGACGCCGGAATCCTGCCGATGCTGCTCCAGCAGCAGGGCCAGTCCTACTTCAAGGGCGGCCGGGTCGCCGTCGACACACCCGAGGCCGTCAAGGCCCTCACTCTGATGAAGACCCTGCACGACAAGGGGCTCGTCGACTACGAGAAGGGCTGGGACGGGCTCGTCACCGGCACCAAGGAGGGCAAGGCCGTCACCACGCCCACCGCAGCCTGGTGGACGGGCACGCTCACCGACGAGATGCCGGAGCTGAAGGGGAGGTTCACCGTGGTGCCGCTGCCCGGATTCACCGCGGACGGCACCCGCACCTCCAACATCGGCGGCTCCACCCTCTGCGTCCCCGCACAGAGCAAGAACCCCCGCCTCGCCTGGGCGTTCATCCGGTTCCTGCTCACCGGCAGGGCGAACCAGGTCTCCATGCTCAAGCGCGAGGGTCTCTTCCCCGCCTACCTGCCCGCGCTCGACGACCCGTACCTGAGCGCGAAGCAGGAGTACTTCGGCGGACAGGCGGCCCTCGACGTGTTCGCCCGGCTCGCCCGCAACATCCCGCCGGTCGAGAACAACAAGGACGACGCGAAGGCCTCCGACATCATGGTCTCCGCCGTCACCGGCGTGATGCTGCGCGGCAAGGACCCGCGCGCCGCCCTCGACTCGGCCGCGCGGCAGCTCGCCACCGCCACCGGCCGCGAAAGGGTGAAGTAGCCCGATGGCCGTCCACACCACCTACGACCGGCCGGTCGCCCCCGCCCGCGCGCCGGCCGCGGCACGCCGCAGACGCCGGCGCCCCACCGCCTGGATGTTCGCCGGGCCCGCGGCCGTCCTCTTCGTGCTCTTCTTCGCCTACCCGCTGGGCGCCAGCCTCCTGCAGAGCTTCACCACCGAGGACGCCGGAGCCACCCGCTGGGTCGGACTCGACCAGTACCGGCGCATGATCCACGACCCCGCGTTCCTGGAGTCCCTGTTCAACACCGGGGTCATCCTCGTCGTGCAGGTCCCCGTCATGATCGGCCTGGCCCTCGTCCTCGCCGTCCTGCTCAACCAGTCCTGGCTGCGCTTCCGCGGCACCTGGCGGGCGGTCTACTTCCTGCCCGCCGTCACCACACTCGTCGCCTACGCCGTCGTCTTCCAGGTCCTCCTCAAGACCGACGGCGGCCTCGTCAACCAGATCCTCGGCGCCGTCGGCATCGGCCAGGTCGACTGGCTCAACAACCCCACCTGGGCCCGCGTCTCCCTGATCGCTTCCCTGACCTGGCGCTGGACCGGCTACAACGCCGTCATCCTGCTCGCCGGACTCCAGTCCATCGGCAAGGAGCAGTACGAGGCCGCCGCCATCGACGGCGCCACCACCTTCTCCACGTACACCAGGGTGATCCTGCCGCAGCTGCGCCCCGTCGTCCTGTTCTGCGTGATCACCTCCACCATCGGAACACTCCAGCTCTTCGACGAGAACTACGTCCTCACCCGCGGCGGCCCCGACGACGCCACCCTCACCCCGGTCGTCTACCTCTACAAGACCGGCTTCCAGCAGCTCGACTTCGGCTACGCCGCCGCCATCGCCTGGGTGGTCGTCGCCCTCATCGCCGCGATCTCGGCCCTCCAGTACATCGCCTTCGGAAGGGAGCGTCGCCGGTGACCGCCCTCCAGCAGGCCCCCGCACGCGTCCACCCGGTCCGGCGCCTGGGCCGCTACGCGGTACGGCTGCTGCTCGCCGCCGGTGCCGTCGTCAGCCTGGTGCCGTTCCTCTGGATGGCGATCGCCGCGACACACTCCACGTCCGACCTGTTCCATTCACCGCCGCCGTTCCTGCCCGGCGGCCGGCTGCTCGACAACCTGGCGCGGCTCCAGGACACCATCGGCTTCGGCCGGGTCCTCCTCAACAGCGTGGGCATCGCCGTCGTCCACACCGCGCTCAGCTCACTGATCTCCGCCATGTGCGGCTACGGACTCGCCAAGTACCGCTTCCGCGGCCGGGGACTGCTGCTCGGCGTCGTGCTCGCCACCATGATGATCCCGTTCCAGGTACTGCTCGTGCCGCTGTTCCAGATGATGGCGAGCGTCGGCTGGATCGACTCCTACCAGGCGGTGATCCTGCCGTTCCTGGCGAACTCCTTCGGCATCCTCCTGATGCGGCAGAGCTTCGTCGACTTCCCCGACGAGCTCCTCGAATCGGCCCGGATCGACGGCTCCGGCGAGCTGCGCACCTTCTACCAGGTGGTGCTGCCGTGCGTGCGCCCGCAACTCGGCGCCCTGGTCATCTTCACGTTCATGGCGCAGTGGAACAGCTTCATCTGGCCCCTGCTCATGCTCAACTCGGAGGACAAATACACCGTGCCCGTCGCGCTCAACACCCTCACGGGGCTCTCCCACGTCGACTACTCCGGACTGATGCTCGGCTCGCTCCTCGCCACGCTCCCGCTGATGCTCCTCTTCCTGTTGTTCCAGCGGCAGTTCGTGGCCGGACTGCTCGGCGGGGCGGTGAAGGGATGAGCCGCGCGACCCGCGTCCCGGGCATCCTCTACGGCGGCGACTACAACCCCGAGCAGTGGCCCGAGGACGTCTGGGCCGAGGACGCCGCCCTGATGCGCGAGGCCGGGGTCACGATGGTGACCGTCGGCGTCTTCTCCTGGGCCCGGCTCCAACCCGGCCCGGACACCTGGGACTTCGGCTGGTTCGACCGGCTCCTCGACCTGCTGCACGCCCACGGCATCGCCGTCGACCTGGCCACCGCGACCGCCTCACCGCCCGCCTGGCTGGTGCGCGCCCACCCGCGGATCCTGCCGGTCACGGCAGACGGCGTACGCCTCGAATTCGGCTCCCGCCAGCACTACTGCCCCTCCTCGCCCGAGTACCGAGCCGCCGCACTCCGCCTCACCCGCACCCTCGCCGAACGCTACGCACACCACCCGGCGCTCGCCCTGTGGCACATCCACAACGAGTACGGCGACCACATCACCGAATGCTTCTGCGCCCGCTCGGCCGACCACTTCCGCACCTGGCTCACCGACCGCTACGGCACCGTCGAAGCCCTCAACCACGCCTGGGGCACGGCCTTCTGGTCCCAGCGCTACGGCAGTTACGACGAGATCGAACCACCCCGCACCGCACCCGGCCCCGTCAACCCGACACAGCTCCTGGACTGGCGGCGCTTCTGCTCCGACGCCCTCCTCGAATGCCACCGCGCCGAACGCGAGACACTGCGCGACATCAGCCCGGACATCCCGGCCACCACCAACTTCATGTCGATGTTCAAGGCACTGGACTACTGGAAGTGGGCGGAGCACGAGGACCTCGTCTCCGACGACGCCTACCCCGACCCCGCCGACCCGCAGGCCCACGTCAATGCCGCCCTCAACTACGACCTGATGCGCTCCCTCAAGGGCGGCCGGCCCTGGCTGCTCCTCGAACAGGCACCGTCCGCCGTCAGCTGGCGGCCGGTCAACGTCCCCAAGAGGCCCGGACTGCAACGCCTCTGGTCGCTCCAGGCGCTGGCCCGCGGCGCCGACGGCATCATGTACTTCCAGTGGCGCGCCTCCCGCGCCGGCGCCGAGAAGTACCACAGCGCCCTGCTCCCGCACCGCGGCACCGCCTCCCGGGGGTGGCGAGAGACCGTCCGCTTCGGCGCCGAACTCGCCCGGCTCGGCGAAATCACCGGCACCACCACCCCGGCGGACGTGGCGATCGTCCTGGACTGGGACTCCTGGTGGGCCCTGGAGGCCGAGGACCACCCCTCCGCCCGGATGCGCTGGCGCGACCTGCTGCGCCCCTGGTACACGGCCCTGCACACCCGTGCCGTCTCCGTCGACTTCGTGCCCCCGCACGCCGTCCTCGACGGCTACCGGGCGGTCCTCGCACCCAACCTCCACCTGCTGCGGCCCGAGCACGCCGCACGCATCGCCGCCTACGTACGCGGCGGCGGTCACTTCGTCTGCGGACCGTTCAGCGGTGTCGTCGACGGCCACGACCACATCCACGACGGCGGCGCACCGGGACCGCTGCGGGACGTGCTCGGTGTGTCCGTCGACGAGTTCTGGCCGATCCCCGACGGCGCCGGGGTACCCCTCGCCTCCGGTGCACGGGCCACCCTGTGGAGCGAGTGGATCGAGCCCGAGGGCCCCGACACGGAGACCGTCGACACGTACGCCGCCGGCGAGCTGACCGGCCGCCCCGCCGTCACCCGCCACCGCTACGGCACCGGCACCGCGTGGTACGCCGGCGCCCATCTCGGCGACGGCATCGCGGCCGTGCTCGACGAAGCGCTGCGGGCGGCGGGTGTGCGCCCCGTGCTCGACGTACCCGAGGGCGTCGAGGCGGCCGTGCGCGCCGGCGCACAGGGCACGTACCTCTTCGTCCTCAACCACGGCGACCACGACACCCGCACGCCACTGACCGGCCGCTACGGGGCCGGCGGCACCGATCTGCTCACCGGAGCCGCCGTCCGCGACCACCTCGACCTCGGCCCGCTCGGCGCCGCCGTCCTGCGCATCGCCACCGAATCCCCCGAAGGGACCGCGAAATGACCCGCCGGAGACACCGACACAGCACCGCCCACCGTCCCCTGAGCGCCCTGACCGCACTCCTGCTGGCCGGCGGCGCCCTCGCCGTGCCGCAGACGGCCGCCGCCCACGGACACCCGAAACCACCGCCCGCCTACGCCGATGTCCTGGACCTGCACGGCACCCCCACCACCGCCCAGCCCGGCGACGGCGAGGACAACAACCCCGTCACCGTCTTCGCCGACCGGGGCGCCTGGCACGCCTACGCCCTGCCGGACGCCGGTGACAAGGACGCGTACGGCGGCTTCTCCGGGCCTCTCTACATCGCCCAGGAATACCCCTGGTGGCTCAGCAAGTCCTTCAGCCGCATCCGCCTCACCGAACACGGCCGCACCCTGGACCTGGCCGCCGGCGGAGCACCCCGCTCCACCTCGCTCCCGGGCCGGCTCGTCCAGTCCTACGACCTGGGCCGCGGCCTGCGCCTCACTCTCGAACTCCGCTTCGCCACCGACCGCACCGCCCTGGTCAGGGCCGAGGTCCGCAACACCGGCCCGGCCCCCCGCACACTAGGTGCCGACTGGACGGGCAGCCTGCTGCGGCCCGCCGACAAGCCGATGCGCGACGCGCCGTCGCTGACCGCCACCGGCTCCGGCGTCGGGGTCGACTTCGCGAAGGTCCGCGAGACCTGGGACTACCTCACCGACGGCACGGAACGCTTCGAGGTCACCCACAAGGACCGCGTCCGCACGACCGTGGACGGCGACACGTACCGCACCGAGGCCGCGAAGCCGGTGACCCTGGCACCCGGCCGCTCGCACAGCTTCGACTGGACCGAGTCCTACACCTTCACCGCCGCCGAGCGAACCGAGGAGCGGGCGAGGGTCCGCGACGTACTGGCCCGCCCCGCCTCCGTGGTGTCCGCGTCCGACGCGCGCTGGCGCGGCTATGTCGCCGGGGTGACCCGGGGCGTTCCGGCGGACCGGCGGCGCACGGCCGTGAAGTCCCTCCAGACCCTCGTCACCAACTGGCGCAGCGCGGCGGGACAGATCAAGCACGACGGCATCACACCGTCGATCTCCTACAAGTGGTTCACCGGCGGCATCTGGGCCTGGGACACCTGGAAGCAGGCGGTCGGCACGGCACGCTTCGCGCCCGACCTGGCCCAGTCGCAGATCCGCTCCATGTTCGACTGGCAGGTACGCCCGGACTCCAGGACCCGCCCCCAGGACGCCGGGATGATCCCCGACGTCATCTTCTACAACGACCCCGAACGCGGCGGCGGCAACTGGAACGAACGCAACTCCAAGCCCCCGCTGGCCGCCTGGGCCGTGTGGGAGGTGTACGCGAAGAGCGGGGACCGGGCGTTCCTGCGCGAGATGTACCCGAAGCTCGTCGCGTACCAGGACTGGTGGTACCGCAACCGGGACCACGACCACAACGGCCTCGCCGAGTACGGCGCCACCGTCGATCCGGCCAACGACTCCCCCGAGGAGCGACGCCTCGCCGCCGCCTGGGAGAGCGGCATGGACAACGCACCGCGCTTCGACGCCGGTCTCGGCACCGGCATCGTCACCAACAAGGCCGCCGACGGAACGCTCCTCGGCTACTCCATCGACCAGGAGTCCGTCGACCTGAACTCGTATCTCGCCGCCGACCAGGGCTACTTGGCGCGGATAGCGGGCGCGATCGGCCGCGGCGCCGACGCCAGGCAGTGGAAGCAGCGCTCCACCGCGACCTCCGCCGCGGTGCGCAACACGATGTACGACCCGGCGGACGGCTGGTTCCACGACATCGCGCTCGGCACCGGCGCACCGCTCACGGCCCGCGGCCGCGGTATCGAGGGCGCCGTCCCGCTGTGGACCGGTACCGCTTCCGCGGCTCAGGCCCGCGCCGTGCGCGACAGACTGACGGACCCGGCGGAGTTCGCCACGACCGTCCCCTTCCCGACCGTGGCGAAGAGCTCGCCCTACTTCTCACCGACCGCGTACTGGCGCGGCCCCGTCTGGTTCGACCAGGCCTACTTCGCCCTCGGCGGCCTGCGCCGCTACGGCTACGGCAGGGACGCGGAAGCCCTGACGGACCGGCTCCTCACCCATGCCTCCGGCCTCGCGGGCGACGGCCCGATCATGGAGAACTACGACCCGACGACCGGGGCGCCGCTCAACTCACCCAACTTCAGCTGGTCCGCGGCGCTGTTGCTGCCGATGCTGACGGGCGACCAGTAGAGGGGCGGACGGCAGCGGTCCTCGGTACGCGGACGACCGGGACCTCCCGGCGACGCGGCGCGCCCTGGACCTCCCCGGCCTGGCCGGGCAGGGCTGAACCACGGGGCAACGCCGGGGACCGGACACGACGGCCCCGGGCGTTGCCCCGTCACCCCCGCCCGGTCCGCAGCCTCACCGGACCGAACAGGCCGCTGACACGCTGCCCGGCGAAGACGAAATGGGTCGGGCTCGTCGCGTCCAGGTGGGGTGCCAGCGTCCCGAACACGGTGATCTCCACGGCGTTGTCCCCCGGCACGACCAGACCCGTCAGGTCGAACACGTACGGGGAACACACCCGCACCCCCGCGGCGACGCCGCCGACCCGGACCTCCGCCGTCCCCCGGACCCGCCCGAGGTCCAGCGACACCCGTCCCGCGACAACACCGCCCGGCACGTTCACCACCCGGCCGTACCGCACCCCGCCGCTGTACTCGGCGAGGCCCTGCCCCTCCCAGTCGCCGAGCCGGATCCGCCCGGGGCCGACCGTGCAGCGCACCGGACCGGCCAGCGCGGCGCCCCCCTCGTACCCGGGGCGGGTCCGGATCCGCAGCGCCGCAGTCACCGGACCGCCGCGGTCCCCGTACGGCAGCTCCACCGTCACGGTGCGCACCCCGCTGGCATCGGGGACGCCCATGGCGGCGAGACACTCCGAGCCGTCCACGTACACCGTGATCCCGCCGTGCACCTGCGCCGTCAACCGGGTGGTACCGGGCGGGAGTTCGAACCAGAACCACTCCACACCGCCCCGGCTCCCCGGAACCGCGAACGAGACCGGCACCACCGTGCCGTCGTCGGCCTCCGGGTCCAGCCACGCGGCCCCCGGCAGCGGATGCGGGCGGCGGCGCAGACACAGCGCGGCAGGGTCACCCACCGGCGCGCGCCGCACCCCGACCGGCCCGCGACCCTGCGGCCCTTCCGCCCACCAGCGGGCGTCACTGTGCAGCATCGCGACGGGTTCACCGTCCTTGCCTTCGAGGACCGCGTCCACCAGGACCGCGCGCTCACCGCCCCCGGACGTCTCGACCGTGATGTCGTTGTCACCGATGTGCAGGGCGGCCGTCACATCGTGCCGTCGTACGCGTGGCACCGCGTGCTCGGCGTACGGGTCGAATCCGCCCTGTCCGCCGATGAGCCGGCCATTGATGCGCAGCGCGCAGGGCACCTGGGCGGCCACCTGCACGACGGCGCGGGCGGGGAGCGCGGTCAGCTTCAGCGTGGTGCCCATCGTCCCGGGCGCGTGGATCCACTCCGGGCGCCCGTAGCGCCGGGGATCGCGCACCAGCGCCAGATGCGCCCGCAGATCACAGTCCTGATCGGGCGTCAGGTCCAGTTCCAGCAGATGAGGTCCGGCGGTCGTCCGCACCGGGCCCAGCGCGAGATGGCCCCCGTCGTCGAGCGCCACGGGCACACCGTCGAGCCGGACCCGCTTCACCGCCCCGGCCCCGATCGCGAGATGCCCGTCGAAGTCCTCGCCCAGGTGGATCCCCGTGCGCAGCCGCACCACTTCTCCGGCGACCGCCCGGCCGATGTGCATGAATTCCTCCGGCACATGCCCCTTCGGTCCCAGGACCGCGCGATGCACCGGGTCCTTGCGCACGCCCAGGCTCTCGGACCATTCGAGCACCGACGGGCCGTCGCGGCCCGGCCCCTCGCCCAGGACCAGCGCGCGGGGACCGAACGTCGCGTGGACCGTGGCCCGCGCCGGTCGGCCGGGGCCGGAGGGCGCCGCGGCCCAGCCGTCCCGTACGCCGTCCTCGCCGGGCTCCTCCACCCGGTGCCGGAAGGTCCGGCACTCGGTGACGGCCGGGCCGGTGGGCGGACCGGTCGCGGGGCGGGCGAAGTCGCCCCAGGTGTTGTCGAGCGTCGGGACGAGCACCATGTCCCAGTCCGCGTCCGGGGGGATCTCGACGGCGGTGACGTACGACGGCCAGGCGCCGGAAACCACGGGTGGGGACGGCTCCCGGTCCTCGGCCGGGAAGACCAGTACGGCCGCCGGGCCCGTATCGAAGGGGACGTCGACCTCGACGGCCCGGGTGTCGTCGGCGACGGGCAGCACCGGCAGCCTGCGGGGAGCGCCGCCGAACGGGTCCACCAGGACGGCCGGGCCCGAAACATCCCGCACCCGCACCCGGGCGCGCCTTACGTAGCGGCCGGGGTCGAAGTCGTAGCGGGCGTCCAGCCAGCCCAGCGCCGCGCCCCGCTCGTCGGGGGCCGCGACGTCCGCGCGGGTCGCCCGAGGGGTTGCCGCGGTCAGGAACACCACGGTGACGCCTTCCACCCGCCGCGCGAGCGCGGGGACCGGCGCGTGTACGGCCGGCCGTACACCGCCCAGAGCGGCGGCGAGCGCACCGGCCGGGTCGTCGGTCAGGGGCACGCGCACCGCCCGGCCGTCCGCGAAGCACTCCCGCAGCGCGTCCGCGGCCGTGGCCGCACCGGATCCCACGGCCCGCTCGGGCAGCTCGCCCCAGGCGATCAACTTCCCGCCGGCCGAGGCGAATTCCGCCAGCCGCTCGGCCGTCTTCGCTTCGAGGACGGTGCACGCGGGCAGCACGATCGTCGAGTACGCCTCGCCCGCCACCCGCAGCCGTACGCCGTCGTCCGACAGTGAGACACGGGCGCGGGCCAGCGACGCGTCGTCGATGACATCGGCGTCGAGACCCAGCTGGTCCAGCAGCCCCGGCCGGGTGTGGAACCAGGCCATGTCGCCGACGAGTTCGAGATAGGCCCACTGGGCGTGGGCCGCCGCCTCGTCGACACCGTCCAGGGCGGTTCCCGCCTGGGCGGTGGTGGTGGGCAGCAGGACCGCGACGTCGCACAGATGGTGACCGAGGCTCAGGACCGCGCAGAGCCGGGTCACGGCGTGGGCGAAGACACGGTGGTGGCGCCAGTACGGCTGGCGCCAGTCGGTTCCGGGCGGCGCCCACTCCCACCAGCCGCCCTTGGTCGTGTAGTAGACGGCATGCGGGTTGTAGAGCGTCGCCCCGGCACGCAGCCAGGGGAGCAGCCAGTCGAAGGTCTCCTCCAGGGTGCCGCCCCAGCCGGTCGAGTGGAAGGCCTCGACCCAGGTGCGGGGACGGCCGTAGAGGTGGGCGAGTGAGGAATGGATGCGGGCGTCCCCGTGATGGTCGGAGCCGGGCGCCGAGAACCAGCGGTGGGTGCGCGCGTAGTCGGCGTACAGCTCCACGCCCGCGACCGGGTGTCCGGCGCGGGCTGGATCCTGCTGGTCGCAGCCGATGAGCAGCCCGTGCCGCTCGTGCCAGGCGGCCAGCGGCCGGAAGAACGCGTCCTCGGCCAGTTCGGCACGGGTCAGGTGGTAGTCGCGGCGGATCCGGTGGACGTCCGGATCCGCGCAGTCGTCGTACAGGGCGTCCAGCCGCTCGGTGAGGTCGTAACCGCGAAGTCGCAGAAAGGCGTCGGTGAACCCCGTGGACCAGGTCGGCAGGGACGGCAGTTCGTCCTGGAACGAGCCGACGACGACGGTCCCGAGCCGGTCGCCGAGCCGGCGCTCGAACTGCCCGTGCACCCGGTTCAGCAGTGCCGCGCACGCCTCGGTCCCGAGATAGTCGAAACCGAGCGCCTCGTGATGATGGAGCGTCAGACGCCATCGGCCGGTGCCGGGCGCCCGTACGCCCCCGTCGGCCACCGGCACCGCGACCGCCGGGCCGGTGGTCCGGCCGTCGTCGTCGACCGGTTCGGCACGGCCCGCGAGTGGCCGGCCGTCCGGCGGGCACCGAAGCTCACCGGCCCGTGCCGCCGAGGACTCGACCACGGCCCGCACCCGGCCGAGCCGACGGCCGGCGAAATCGGGCCGCTCGTCGACGAGGCGTGCCTGGAGATCCGCGCCGGAGAAGCCGAACTGGTCGTAGAACCAGAGCCCGGTCCCCAGCTCCCGGGCGTCCTCGCACACCCCGTCGAGCAGCTCCCACCACGCGTCGGACAGAAACGGCGGGTCGTCGGCGTCCGAGCCGAACAGCGGGCCCGACGGCGCCAGGTTGAGGAGCACCAGATTGTGCACCCCGCCCTGGGCGAAACGCTCCAGCTGCGCCCGCAGCCGCGCCCGGTCGAGCCGCTCCCCGCTCCACCACCAGATCGCGACGGGCGAGAAGGCGCGCGGGGGCGCCGCGAGGACCGCCGCGACGCTCGGTGGGAGGAGCGGATCACCCGGGTGTGTCATGCGAGGTCCTCAGCCCTTGAGGCCGCCCGCGAAGCCCTTGATCACATAGCGCTGGAGGACCACGAAGACGATCAGGATCGGCAGTGCGGCGAGCACCAGTCCGGCGAAGACGAGCCCGTAGTCGGAAACGTACTGGCCGACGAACGCGAAGATGCCCACCGGCACGGTCTCCTTGTCGGAACCGCCCAGATACAGCAGCGGAGTGAAGAAGTCGTTCCAGATGAACACCGCGTTCAGGATGATCACCGTGCCGGTGATGGGGCGCAGCAGCGGGAAGACGATCCGGGTGAACGCCTGCCGGTGGTTGCAGCCGTCGATCAGCGCGGCCTGGGCGTAGTCCTGCGGCAGCGCACGGATGAATCCGGTGTACAGGAAGACGGTGAACGGCAGTTGGATGCCGGTGTAGAAGAGCACCATGCCCTGGTACGTGCCGAGCCAGCCGAGATCGTCGACGAGCTTGTACAGCGGGATCATGCCGAGCTGGAACGGCAGCACGATGCCCAGCAGGAACAGGATGTACAGCCCGTAGCCGAGACCCCGGGCGCACCGCGCGAGGTAGTAGGCCCCGGTGGAACCGACGACGATCAGGAGCAGCAGACTGACGACGGTGATGACCGTGCTGTTGAGCAGCGCGGGCCCCAGCGACGCGGAGGACCAGGCGTCGCCGAAGTTGCCGAAGGTGGGCGGCGAGGGCAGCGAGAGGGGCGATTCGGCGATCTGCCGGGGGTCCTTCATCGCCAGGGTGATCAGGGCGTACACCGGGAACAGGAAGACGACGGCGACGGCGATCATGACGAGTTCGAGGGCGTACTGCCCGTACCGCGGTCTGCGGCCCCCGCGGCCGGCCTTCCGGTCCGCCGGTCCGCGGGCCGTTGTGACGCTCACGCGGTGACCTCCCTCGCACGCAGATAACGGAGCTGGACCAGGGAGACCGCGGCGACGAACAACGCGAGGACCAGGGCCACGGCGGTGCTGTAGCCGAACTTCCCGTAGACGAACGCCTCCTTGTACAGGACGGTCGACAGGGTCTCGCTGGACGTGCCGGGTCCGCCGTTCGTGGCGGCGTAGACCTGGTCGAAGAGTTTGAGTCCGCCGATGGTCGACAGCATCAGGTTGATCGTCAGCGCCGGGGCCAGGAGCGGCCAGGTGACATAGCGGAAGCGCTGCCAGGAACCCGCCCCGTCGATCCTCGCGGCCTCGTGGAGTTCGGCGGGCACGCCCTGGAGCCCGGCCAGGAAGACGACCATCGAGTAGCCCGCGTACTGCCACACGACCATCGCCGCGACGGACCACAGGGCGAGCGAGGGATTGCCGAGCCAGTCCTGACGCAGCCCGCCGAGTCCGACGGCGCCGAGCAGTCCGTTGAGCCCGGCGCCGTTCTCCGGGTTGTAGACGTACTTCCACAGGATCGCGACCATGACGGGGCTGACCACGGCCGGTGCGAAGAAGATCAGCCGCAGCACCGCACGGGACTTGATGTTGGTGTGCACACCCAGCGCCAGCAGCAGTCCGATGCCGTTCTGGACGACGACCACGGCGATGGTCAGGAGCAGGGTGTTGGTGACGGACTCCAGGGCCCGGCTGTCGTCGAGCAGGGCGCGGAAATTGTCCGTGCCGGTGAAGGAGAACCCGCCGATGCCGGACCAGTCGGTGAAGGCGTACATCACCCCGGCGAGGCTCGGGTAGAGCACGACGACGGCGTAGACGACGAGGGCCGGGACGACGAAGAGCCAGGGCGGGACGGTGTGGTCGCGGCGCCGGGCGGGCCGGCCCCGCCCCGGCCGTGGAACGTCCCCGGCCTCTGTGACCACGCCGGGGACGGTCTTCTGGGGGGTGCTCGTCACGATTTCTTCCCGTAGGCCTCGTCCATCTGTCCCAGGGCGCCGTCGACATCCGTCTTCCCGGCGAGCAGATTCTGCACGGCGGCGAAGTGGGCGGGCTGCACCTCGGCGTTGGGCCAGCTCTGGTCCATGAAGGGGACGGCCCGGTTGTCGTCGATGATGGGCAGGAAGCCGGAGAGGACCGGGTCGATCCTCGTCGAGGCATTGCGCTTGAACGGGATCGCGGCCACGGACTGTGCCCAGCGGTCGACGTTCTCCTGCTTCCCCAGGAAATCTATGAACGCCTTCGCCCCGGCCGACTTCCTGGACCGCGCCGAGACACCGAGCCCGACGACGATGCCCGCCGGGATCCACAGCTTCGCGGGGTCGTCACCCCCGGGGAAGGGGAACATGCCGAGGTCGTCCGGAGTCCGGGTGGCCTGGCGGAAGGCGGCGAGCACGGCGGAGACCTGGACGGCCATGGCGGCCTTGCCGCCGGCGACCATCGAGGTCTGCTGCTCGTACGTCGTTCCGTTGGGGTTCTCGTTGAAGAAGCCCCGGTGCTGGAGCTCCTGGTACTTGCCCATGGCGTCGGCCCACCCGGAGCCGCGGAAGTGCGCCTTGCCGGAGGCCATCTCGGCGTCGAACCCGGGGTTCTTCGCGTAGACGGCGTTGGGGACCAGCGCGTACGTGATCAGCTGGGTGACCCAGGGGGTCTGTGCGCCGAGTGCGATCGGGATGATGCCCTTGGCCTTCAGTTTGGCGCAGACGTCCAGGAGCTCGCTCCACGTCCGGGGCGGTTCCACCCCGGCCTCGGCGAAGGCCTTCTTGTTGTAGATGGCGCCGATGGCGCTGCTGCCCGCCGAGTACAGATACGTTTTTCCTTCGCGCCGGTAAGCGGGGTGGAAGTTCGCCGGGACCTGCTTGGTCCACGCCTGGTCGCTGAGGTCGGCGAGCAGCCCGGCCTTGGCCAGCTCGACCATGGACATGGCGCTGCCACTGCCCGGATAGAGCACATGCACGTCCGGGGCGTTGCCCCCGGCGAGCTGGGTGCGCAGCACCGTCTGCACCTGGTCCGTGGGTGCGAAGGAGGTGGCGAACGTGTCGTCGGGATGGGACTTGCGGTAGAGGCCGACGAGTTCCTCTATCGGTTTCTGCTGGTCGGCGACGCCGACGACGCGCAGCTTGCCGGAACCGCCGCCGGAGTCCGAGCAGGCGGTCAGGGTGGGCGGCAGGGCGGCGAGCGCCGCGACCCCGCCGCCGATGCGGAGAAATCCCCGGCGGCCGACCGTGCTTCGGGCCGGCCGGAAGCGAGAACCCGTCGTCATGGTGTGTCCTCCTCGTACGAACGGGCGAACGAACGTTTCGTCGCCGGTCCTGATGTGCGTCGGCTCGGGGTGAGCGACAGCGGCGGTTGCGCCCCGGGCGGCCCCGCGGGGCGGTCCACCGGGGGAAGGGCCGCGGTGAAGCGGTAGGAGCCCGAGGACACCCGGTGGACCACGTGGTCGGGGGCGGTCGCGATCAACGTGATGTGGCGGTCGTCGGCGCTCGGCACCAGGCCCGATTCGCGGACCGAGCCGGGGTCCGCGGTGGGCACGTACACATCGGCGGTCGCGCCGGGCGGCACCTGGACGCGCAGGGCGATCCGGTCGCCCTGCCGCTCCCAGGTCACCCTCACGGTGCCGCGCACGGACTCGTGATGGGCGCTCGCGTGGCGCAGGCCGCCGGGCCGGGGCCGGATCCGCAGCTTCCGGTAACCCGTGGAGTCCGGCGCCTGGTCCAGGCCGGCGACACCCCGGTAGAGCCATTCGCCGATCGACCCGAGCGCGTAGTGGTTGAAGGAGTTCATCGACGGTGCCCGGAATCCCGTGCCCGGGGTCCACCCGTCCCAGCGTTCCCAGATCGTGGTGGCGCCGTGCCGCAGCGGGAACCGCCACGACGGCACCTCGTCACGGCGCAGCAGGGCGTGGGCGAGGTCGGCCCGCCCGTGGTCGTCGAGGACGGGCGCGGCGAGCGCCACCCCGAGGAAGCCCGTCAGCAGGGCCGGCCCGGCCGACTCGACGAGTTCGGCGAGTCGTCGGGCGGCCGCCTCGGCGAGCCCGGCGGGCAGCAGATCGAAGGCGAGCGCGACGAGATACCCGGTCTGGGTGTCACCCGCGACGCGTACGGACAGGCCGTCCGCGGCATTCCGGGACGTGACGAACTGCTCGGTGAACGTACGGCGGATGTCGTCGGCCAGCCGGTGGTAGCGCTCGCCGGCCTCCTTCCGCCCGAGCACGTCGGCGGCCTGCGCCGTGAGCCGGGCACTCTGCGCGAAGTACGCCGTGGCGATCACGTCGCGCGGGGTGGGGGTGCCAGGGGCGAGCCAGTCGGAGAAGTGCGGGCCCACCCGGTCGCGCCAGATCAGACCGGGGTTGTGACGATGGATCAGGTCGACCCAGGCGCACATGCCTTCCAGGGCCCGGGAGAGGAATCGCGGGTCGTCGTAGACGCGGTAGAGGTGCCACGGGATGATCACCCCGGCGTCGGCCCAGCCGGGTGCCCCCTCGTCGGCGACGCCCACGAGACGCGGGGCGACATTGGTGAAGCCGCCGTCGGGGGTGCGGGCGTCGTCGACATCGCGCAGCCACTTGGTGAAGAACGCGGCGACATCCGCGTTGAGCGCCGCCGTGGGCAGGAAGACCTGCGCGTCGGCCAGCCAGCCGAGCCGCTCGTCGCGCTGCGGGCAGTCCGTGGGCACGCTCACGAAGTTCGAACGCTGCCCCCACGCCACACAGTCGTGGAGCCGCCTCAGCTCGGCGTCCGAGCAGTCGAACTCCCCGGCCCACGGGGTGTCGCTGTGCAGCGCCACCGCGACGACATCGGCCTCGGCCGGCTCGGGCACGCCGCTGATCTCCGCGTACCGGAACCCGTGATACGTGAAGCGCGGCTCGAACACGATGTGCTCGCGCCCGTCCCCGACCAGTACATCGGTCGCCGCGGCGGTGCGCAGGTTGGCCGTGTACAGCCGCCCCGCCCCGTCCAGCACCTCGGCGTGACGGATCACCACCCGGGCCCCGGCCGCGAGCCCGCGCACGCTCAGCCGTACACGTCCGGCGAGGTTCTGGCCGAAGTCGACGATGTGCGTACCGGGGGAGACGCGCGTCACCGAGCAGGGGCGCAGTTCGGTCATCGCCCGTACGGGCTCGTCGGCGGAGGCCACCAGCAGGCGGTGATCGGCGTCCGTGACCTGGGCCCGGGGCCAGCCGGAGTCGTCGAAGCCGGGCAGCTCCCAGCCGTCGGCGCAGCGCCGGAGGTCATGGCACTCGCCCATCAGCAGATCCGCGTGGCGGACCGTCCCGGTGCCGGTGCGCCAGGTTCCGTCGGTGACCACCACCGAACCCCGGCCGTCCGCCCCGGTCAGGTGGAGTTCGGCCAGGAACTGGGGGTACGAGCCGTAGTGGGCCCCGGCCCGGCGCGGCTCGAAGCCGACGAACCCGCTCCACCAGCCGTCCGCGACGGTGGCCGCCAGGACGTTCTCGCCGTCCCGCAGCGACGCGGTCACGTCGTACGTCTGGTACTGCACGCGGTGGTGGTAGTCGGTCCAGCCGGGTGCGAGTTCGGCGTCGCCGACCCGTTCGCCGTTGAGCCGGACCTCGTACAGGCCGCGCGCGCTGACGTACAGCCGGGCGCGGGTGCCGGCCGATGCGGTGAAGGACCGGCGCAGCACCGGGCACGGGGCGAGCCCGTGGTCGTCGAGGGCGAACTCGCCCTCGGTGGGCGCGTCCATGACATCGATTGGGCGCGGATCGTGGGTGATCCACGAAGCCCGCCATTCGTCGGTCCGGGTGAAACCGGTCTCGAACCACGAGGTTTCCTCGGCGGGCGTGTCCGTCCCGGCCGGCCACACGGAGACCCGCCAGTGCAGGCGCGTGCGGCTTCCGAGCGCAGGCCCCGCGTAGTCGACGGCCGTGGCGACGGGATCGGCCACCCGGCCGGTGTCCCAGAGGAGCCGGCCGCCCCCGTCCAGGTCCCCGGCGTGCTCGGCGACGCGGACCCGGTAGGCCACCGGGTCGTCGCCACGGACGTCGGAGGCCAGCCGCCAGGAGAGCCGGGGCGCGGGTTCGTCGATCCCCAGCGGGGTGGTGCGGTGCTCGCACCGCAGGGCGTACGGGCGCAGCCTCCGGGCCTCCGGACGGCCGGTCACCGGCCCTTCCGAGGGGCGGCGGGCGGGGACACCCGCTGCCGGGGGACCGGACACGAACACGTCCTTCCGTCGCACCGAATTTCCCGATGTGAAATCTAACGTTAATTCTGTGGCGTGGAGACTATGAGTCGCTCTCAGGGGTGTCAAGGGTGTTGCCGACACGTCCTCGGTCGCGTCGGAGAAGGGCTGATGTCCCCTCAACTAACCGCCTGTGAACGGCAATATGACCACTCGTAGGTGGTCTTGTGGCGTGTGTTTCCTCTGTGATATCCAGCCTGTGATTACCACATGGACGGGCGTGAAATCACGCGCCGATCCCATCTCGTACCGGACGGAATTCCGCCCGACGAAGGGACGAGTTTCATGCAAATGAACAGTGCGTCAGGTGGTACCGGAGGCTTCGGAAGACGGGTGATGCTCGGCGGCACGGTCGGCATGGCCCTGGCCGCGTCCGGCCTGTCCGCAGGCCGGGCCTGGGGCGACACGCCCCTCCACGAGGACCCGTTCACCCTCGGCGTGGCGTCCGGCGACCCGTGGCCGGACGGGGTCGTACTGTGGACCCGTCTCGCCCCCCAGCCCCTCGCGCCCGACGGCAGCGGCGGCATGCCGCCGTACGCCGTCGACGTGCAGTGGGAGGTCGCCCGCGACGACCGCTTCCGGTCCGTCGTACGCCGGGGACGGACCCGCGCGGTGCCCGAGCTCGCCCACTCCGTCCACGTGGAGGTCTCCGGACTCCAGCCGGACCGGCACTACTACTACCGCTTCCGCGCCGGCCGTGTGCTCAGCCCGGTCGGCCGCACCCGCACCGCGCCCCCGCCGCACAGCCGCCCCAGGGAGCTGGACTTCGCCTTCGTCTCCTGCCAGGCGTGGTTCGAGGGCTTCTACACCGCCTACCGGCACCTCGCCGAGGAGGACGTCGATCTGGTCCTGCACCTGGGCGACTACATCTACGAGAACGCCATCGACGCCATGGGAGGCGTGCGCAACGTCCCCGTCGCCGCCGAGCTGCGGCCCGAGCCGATGAACCTCGTGCAGTACCGCAACCGCCACGCCCTGCACCGCTTCGACCCCGACCTCATCGCCGCCCACCAGGCCCACCCGTTCGCCCTCGTCTGGGACGACCACGAGGTCGAGGACAACTGGGCGCGCGACAAGTCCAAGGCCGACACCGAACCCGACCAGGACCCGGCGGTCTTCCGCGAGCGCGCGGCGGCCGCCTTCCAGGCGTACTACGAGCACCTGCCGCTGCGGCTGCCGAACAAGCCGAACGGCTTCGAGGCACGGATGTACCGCCGGCTGCGCTACGGGCGGATGGCCACCTTCCACATCCTCGACACCCGGCTCTTCCGCGACGACCAGCCCTGCGGCGACGGCACCAAGAGCGGCTGCGACGAACGGCTGACGCCCGGCCGCACCATCCTCGGCCCCGAGCAGGAACAGTGGCTGCACAGCGGTCTCGGGCGCTCCGACACGACGTGGAACATGATCTCCCAGCAGATCCCCGTGACCCAGGTCGACACCGACCCCGGCCCCGGTCAGGCATTCGTGATGGACTTCTGGGACGGCTACGTGGACGCCCGCCGACGGCTGTTCAAGGAGCTCACCGACCGCAGCGTGAACAACCCGGTCGTCCTCACCGGCGATATGCACCGCCACCTCGCCGCCGACCTCAAGCAGAACTTCGACGATCCGGACTCACCGACACTCGGCGTCGAATTCGTCGGCTCGTCGATCTCCACCACCAAGGACGGGATGGACCTGGACCCCTCCGGGGTCAAGCTGCTCGCGGCCAACGAGCACATCAAATTCACCAATTTCCAGCGCGGATATGTGCACTGTTCGCTGACCCGGGACAGCTGCCGTGCCGACTTCAAGGTGCTCCCGTACGTCACCACCCCCGGCGCACCCATCTCGACCCGGACCTCCTACGTGACCGAGGCCGGCCGCCCCGGGCTCCAGGAGGCCTGAGGGAACACCGGACGTCCCTCTGCCGGGAGAGCGGCAGAGGGACGGATCGTGCGGTGACGGTTTCCCGCCGCCCGCTCGGGTGGGCGGCGGGAAACCGGGTCAGGCGGCGCAACCGCCCGACGGGGGTGTGCCGGGGGTCACGCGCTTCCACCGTCCAGCGGCGGGTAGGCGTTGCGCACCAGTTCCTGGAACTGCGCGGCGAACCAGTGGCCCGCGAGCGGGGCGTCCGGCAGGGCGCCGGACAGGTTGTAGCCGTTGCGACCGTTACCGGTGTATGTCGGGTCGCACATCCGGTCGAAGCCCTTGCCCTCGTCGTTGTCGATGGGCGCGCTGTTGCCGTCCGACTCGCCCGGCGGCTTCGCCCAGACGTAGGCGTCGACACCCGGTTCCGGGGCGGCGGTCGGCCGCTCGCCGATGCCCGCGCCGCTCTGGTTGCACCAGTTGCCGGCGTGGATGCGCCGGTCGACCCGGCCGCCGTCGACATAGGCGTCGACACCGGTCAGCGGGCCCGCACCGGTGGGCCGGGCCGAGCCGCCCCAGCCGTTGCGGGCCGTGTCGACCAGCATACCGATGTCCTGGGCGAAGCCCTGGCGCACCAACTCCGAGCGCAGCGCCTGGGCGAACGACAACTCATCGACGTAGAAGTTCCAGTCCACCCATTTGGACTGGCGCACCGTCGTGCCGTTCACCGCGTCGGTGACCTTGAAGTGGGGCTCCTTCAGCGCCGAGTAGTTGGCCGTGTTGACGATGAAGCCGTGGACGTCGGCGACCGTCGCCCCCTCCGTGGTCGCGGCCTTCTTGAACTCCTGCGCGGCCGGCACGAAGTTGGAGTCCCAGCCCAGCCACCCGTGGTGGGCGGCGTCGACGTAGTTGTAGACGTTGGGGATCGCGCCCAGGGTGTGCAGGGCGTAGCCGACACCCTTCTCGTAATTGCCGTTCGCCTTCATCGTCGCGCAGGCCTCGGTGGAACCGGCGGTGCCGCCGGCGTTGGTCACCAGATTCGGCAGCGAGTCCGGCTCGATGAGGGTGACGATACGCAGGTTCGTGTAGGCCGGGTCGGAGAGGATGTCGGCGATGGGGTCGATGTACTCGGCCTTGTACCGGTCGATCTCCGTGGGCCCGAGTTCACCGTTGGAGGCCAGCGCGGCACAGTCCCGGCCGGGCAGGTCGTAGACGACCATCTGGAACAGGTCGGCGCCCTGGTCCAGCGCCGTGTCGAGGTGCTCGCGCAGCCCCATCGCGTCCCCCGTGCCCCCGATGGCCGCGATGCGGTCCATCCAGACGAACGAGGGCTCGTCGGCGATGGCACCGCCGCCCGGCTCGGCGGCGGCCCTGGCGGACCAGTCGGGGTTCACGTACGGGGTGGCGCCCGCGTAGGGGTTGTCGACCCGGGCCGCGGCCGACGCCGGTGCGGGAAGGGCCACAGTCAGCGCCGCGCCCATCGTGAGGGCGGAGAGTGCGCCGAGCTTTCGGCGTAATCCGTGCGAGGTGGTGCCTGTTCGTTTCATTGCGGCTCCAACTTTTCTCTCGGGTGCCCGCAGGAGGTCGGCCCGCGGGGTTCAGGGGTGCGCTGTGCCGGGGCAACGGCTCCGTCGGTGCGCGCTGCCGCGCAACCGGGCTCCGCCGACGAGGGTGGCGAGCGTCGGTGCGTCCTGGGGGAAGGGGCGTGGGGGAAACGGGGAGCGGAGCGCGTATTGCGGTGGGGCTGTGGCACGAACCGGGGTGCTCGGGGCCCGGTGTCACGGACGCTCCCGCCGCCGGGACAGCGGTCGTCGTCGTGTGCAAGTCTTGACGGTGGGAGCGCTCCCACCGTGGCGTGGTGATGCGCACCTGTCAAGAGTTGAAGCGCAATCGCAGCTCGGGTCCGCCGGGGTGAGGGCACGGGCGGACCGGCTCGGCGGCAGACAGCCGCAGGTAGCAGCGGGGTTCCCGGAGTCGGGGGCCGCATGTGTCTTCCACGATCCGCCGCACGGCTCAGCGGGCGGTGGGCGAACCCTTCACGCGCGGGTGGACGGCGCGATCGAAGGGGGACGTCCCGGCGCCGGCCGGGACGTGAAGGCAACCGCGTGCCCTGACGTGATGTCGCCGGTGCCGGACGCCCGGCCGAGGGTGGTCAGGGTGTGTGTGTGTGTCACGGGTCAGGACTCGCGTGTCGCCGCCATCCCCAGGGTGATCAGGCCGAGCACCACCCAACCGAACCAGAGCCAGCCGCTGCTCCCCAGCGCCACCGTGTAGGCGGTGACCACGACCAGGGCCGTCAGCGTGAGCACTCCCATGGCCTTCGTGGATCCGGACATGCCCGCACCCTCCTCACCGGCCGCACGGCCGTGGATGCCATCGTCACCCCTGAGGCATGCCCACCGCTACTGTCCGCGCGCCTGCAATGAGGCGAGATAGGCGTTGTACGCCTGCAACTCCTGGTCGCCGTCCCGGTCGGCCGCCCGGTCGGAGCGCTTCGCCGTCCGCTGCTCGGAGCGGTACCACTGGAAGACCAGCGCGATCAGCACCAGCACCGACGGGATCTCACTGAAGGCCCAGGCGATACCGCCCGCCCAGCCCTGGTCACTCAGCGCGTCGATGCCCAGTGAGGCCGGCGGATTCTCGTACGTCTCCACCATCGGTGTCGTCGCCATCATCAGCGCGATGCCGAAGAACGCGTGGAACGGCATCCCGGCGAACAGCTCCAGCATCCGCATCACATAGCCGGGCCGGTGCGGGCCCGGATCGACGCCCATGATCGGCCAGAAGAACACCAGGCCGACCGCGAGGAAGTGCACCATCATCGCGATGTGACCGGTCTTCGAGCCCATCAGGAAGTCGAAGACCGGGGTGAAGTACAGGCCGTACAGGCTGGCGATGAAGAGTGGAATCGTGAAGACCGGATGCGTGATGATCTTCATGTACCGGCTGTGCAGCAGCTTGAGCAGCAGCTCGCGCGGACCGGTACGGCCACGGCCCGCGACCGGCAGCGCACGCAGCGCCAGGGTCACCGGAGCGCCCAGCAGCAGCAGGATCGGCGACAGCATGCTGATCACCATGTGCTGCACCATGTGCACGCTGAACATGACCATGCCGTAGTCGTTGAGCTTGGTGCACATCACCAGGGCGATACTCAGCACGCCGACGACGAAGAACACGATCCGGCCGGCCGGCCAGCTGTCCCCGCGTCTGCGCAGCCGCAGCACGGCGTACGCGTACAGGCCGATGCCGAGAAGGCAGCCGACGAGGAAGAACGGGTCCGCGGAGAATTGAAGCCCACGTCCCAGCGTGAACGGCGGCAGATCCATGTTCATGCCATGCCCGCTGTGATCCATCTGTTCACTCCTGCTGGGGGCGTCCCCGTTTCGTGCCGGTTGTCCCGACCAGAGTAGAACTGCCCCCGGCCGCAGCTGCGGCCGGGGGCAGTCCGTAGGACGAGGTGTCGCTCAGAGCACGCACTCCGCCTCGGCGTACCGCTCGGCCGGGACGGTCTTCAGCGTCTCCACGGCCTCACCCAGCGGGACCATCACTATGTCCGTGCCGCGCAGCGCCGTCATCATGCCGAATTCGCCGC
>NZ_ML123046.1:878285-944381 GCF_003846175.1 Streptomyces sp. ADI95-17
TATCACCGGGCGGGCCTCCTTGCCCAGGCGCCGCTCCAGCTCCCTGGAGAGCTGCGTGGCCATGCCGGCGAACCGCTCGTGCCCGTAGATGTCCTTGGTGCCCTGCTCGATCTCCATGGACGTGCCCTCGCGGGGCTTGGCGCCCTCGGCGACGACGACGATCGCGAACTTCTTGCCCGCCGAGAACCGCCGGCCGACCACCTCGGTCAGCTCGTCGATGTCGAACGGGCGCTCCGGCACCACGATGGCGTGCGCGCCGGCCGCCATTCCCGAGTGCAGGGCGATCCAGCCGGTGTGGCGGCCCATGACCTCGACGATCAGCACCCGCTGGTGCGATTCGGCGGTCGTCTTGAGCCGGTCGAGCGCCTCGGTCGCGACACCGACGGCGGTGTCGAAGCCGAAGGTCACATCGGTCGAGGCGATGTCGTTGTCGATGGTCTTCGGGACGCCGACGATCGGCAGGCCCGCCTCGGAGAGCAGATTGGCCGCCTTCAGCGTGCCCTCGCCGCCGATCGGGATGATCGCGTCGAGACCGAGATCGGAGACATGGCCCCTGGCCTGCTCCACACCGCCGCGCAGATGGGCGGGCTGGACCCGGGAGGAGCCGAGGATCGTGCCGCCCCGGGCGAGGATGCCGCCGACCGCGTCGAGGTCGAGCTTGCGGTAGTCGCACTCAAGGAGGCCCTTCCACCCGTCGTGGAAGCCGATGACCTCGTCGCCGTGGTCGACCACCGCGCGATGAACGACGGAACGGATGACGGCGTTGAGGCCGGGGCAGTCGCCGCCGGAGGTGAGCACACCAATTCGCATTGCCCGGGAAACCTTTGCAACGTGGGCCGACGACCGGACCACGTCGTCCGGTTGGATCCCCGCCACCCTACCGGCGCAGGGTGGCGGGACCGAACCGGGCGTCCGCCTGCTGGACTCCGCTCAGACGAGCGAAAAGCCCCTCATCAGGCGGGCTGTGTCGCCGACGCGATGCGCTCGGCGCGCAGCGCCTCGTACCAGCGGTCGTCCGTCGGCGGCAGGGCGTTCACATCGAGGGCCAGCTTCAGCAGCAGGTCCGCGATCAGCGGGTTGCGAGCCATGACCGGGCCGTGCATGTACGTACCGAAGACGGTGTCGTTGTACGCGCCCTCGGTGCCGTCGCCGGTGCCGTTGCCCCGGCCGAACTGCACCCGGGCGAACGGCCGCGCCGTCGGGCCGAGATGGGTGACGCCCTGGTGGTTCTCGAACCCGGTCAGCGGCGGCAGACCGAGGTGCGGGTCGATGTCCGCCAGTACGTCACCGACGCAGCGGGCACCCTCGCCGCGGGTGGAGACCACGTCGAGCAGCCCGAGACCCGGCTCGCGCTCACCGAGGTCGTTGATGAACTCGTGGCCGAGGATCTGGTAGCCCGCGCAGACCGAGAAGATGATCGCGCCGTTCGACGCGGCCCGGCTGAGCCCGCCGTCGCGGCGCAGCCGCTCCGCGGCGAGCCGCTGCGGCCGGTCCTCACCGCCGCCGATCAGATAGATGTCGCCGGACGTCGGGATCGGCTGGTCGCTGCGCACGTCGACGCGCTGCACATCGAGACCGCGCTGCCGGGCCCGGCGCTCCACCACCAGCGCGTTGCCCTGGTCGCCGTAGGTGCTGAGGAGGTCGGGGTAGACCCAGACCAGACGCAGACCGTTGTTGCTCATGCTTCGTCCTCTCCGGAGGTGGCCGGGGCCGGGGTCAGTTGCCGACACGACGGCGCAGATCCTGGAAGGCGGTGTAGTTGGCGATGACCTCGATACGGCCGGGCGGGGCCTGCTGCACGGCCTCGTCGAGGTTCTCGCAGACCCGGAAGTCGAGACCGGCCACTTCGAGACGGACCGCCAGGTCCAGCTTGCGGTCGCCGAGCACGAAGATCGGGTGACCGGCGAGCTGGGTGTAGTCCACGTCCCACAGCCAGGAGGTGTCCGTGCCGTCCGCGCCACGGGCGTTGACGGAGAGGATCACCGGCGTGGGCGGCGGGTCGATCAGGGAAAACGTTTCGAGCCAGCCCGCCGGGTTCTTCGCCAGCAGCAGCCGCAGCTCACGGCCGAGGAAGGACACCACGTCGTAGCGGCCCGCGACGGCCTGCACCTGGTACATGCGCTCCAGCGCGACCTGCGGCGGCACACCGAAGACGGCGGCCACGGCGGCGGAGCTGGTGGCGTTGGCCTTGTTGGCGCGGCCGGGCAGCTGGAGGTGGATCGGCCATGCCGAACCGTGCGGGTCCAGGACGTAGTCGCCGTGCAGGACCCAGCTGGGGGCCGGCCGGCGGAATCCGCACTCGCCGCAGAACCAGTCGTCGCCGGGGCGCTGCATCACACCGCCGCAGGAGGGGCAGGACCAGGCGTCGTCCTTCCACGCCTGTCCCGCCGCCACCCACACCACATTGGGGGAGGAGGAAGCCGCCCAGACGATCAGCGGGTCGTCCGCGTTCGCGACGATCACGGCCTTCGAGCCGGACAGCCCCTCACGCCACTTCTCCGCCAGCATCCGGGTCTCCGCCGCGCGGTCCAGCTGGTCGCGGGAGAGGTTGAGCAGTGCGATCACCTTGGGCGTCGTGTCGCGCGCGACCCCGGCGAGGTACTTCTCGTCCACCTCGATCACGCCGTACTGCGCGTCCGAGCCGCCGGCCAGCGCCGAGGTGATGCCCGCCGGCATGTTGGCGCCGAGCGCGTTGGACACCACCGGGCCCGCGGCCCGCAGTGCTTCGGCGATCAGCCGGGTGGTCGTCGTCTTGCCGTTCGTCGCCGACACGAGGATCACGTCCAGGTGCTGCGCCAGCCGCCCCAGCAGGTCGGGGTCGAGCTTGAGCGCCACCCGGCCGCCGATCACCGATCCGCTGCCGCGCCCTGCGGCGCGTGACACCGCCGCCGCGGCCTTGCCCGCCGTCACGGCCAGCTTGGCCCGCGGCGACAGCGGGTCCGTGTTGCCTGCCATCGTCCTAGATCCTCCTTGCATCGGTCCACGCCCAGCCTATCGATGTCCGGCGCGGCGCCCGCACCCTGGCACCGCCGGGAAGGTGGAGGTCGCGTGGAACGTACGATTGCGGCCATGCGAAACCGCCCGATCCCCGGCAGTTCCGGACTGATTCGTGCCATGAGCCTGCTCGGTGATCCGGTGTTGCACGGGGCCTGTGAACCCGTCACCGACTTCGGCCCGTCGCTCGCCCGGCTCGTCGAGGACATGTACGCCACCATGTACGCGGCCGAGGGCGTCGGCCTCGCGGCCAACCAGATCGGCGTGCCGCTGCGGGTGTTCGTCTACGACTGCCCGGACGACGACGACATCCGTCACCTCGGGCACCTCGTCAACCCCAGACTGGTCGAGGCCGACGGCATCACCGTACGCGGCCCGGAGGGCTGCCTCTCGCTGCCCGGCCTCGAAGCGGCCACCCCGCGGTTCGACCGTGCGGTCGTCGAGGGCCGCACGGTCGACGGCGAACCGGTCCGGATCACCGGCACCGGGTTCTTCGCCCGCTGCCTCCAGCACGAGTGCGACCATCTCGAAGGCACGGTCTACACGGACCGGTTGACCGGGCTGCGCCGCAGAAGGGCGATGCGAGCGGCCCGCCGCGCTCCCTGGGCGCGCACCGGTGAGGCCGCGTCCTAGAAACCGCGTCCTGGAAACCGCGTCCTGGAAACCGCGTCCTGGAAACCGCGTCCTAGAATCCCGGTCCGCCCGGACGGTCGCCCGCCGCGGCCAGCCTTCCCCACAGCAGATCGGCCAGGCTGCTCACCAACTGTTGGCGGGAGCAGGGGCGTTCGCCCAGCCACCAGTCGCCCGCGGCGTGCATCATGCCGACGATGCCGTGGCCCCAGATCCGGGCCATGGCCTCGCTGTCCGGGCCCAGGTCCACCCGCTCGGCGATCACCAGGGCGAGTTCCTCGCCGAGTCTGCGCAGTAGGGGTGCCGAGTGCCGTCCGACGTCGAAGCCCTGCTCCGTCGAGGGTGCCGCGTCGTCGGAGGGGTGCATCAGGAAGCGGTAGACCTGCGGGCGGGCCTCGATCGCCGCGAGGTAGGTGTCGAGCGTCGACTCGACGCGCCGGCGGCGCTCGGCGGGGGCGTCGAGCGCGGCCCGCAGTGCGATCAGCAGCGCGTCGGTGTGGCGCTTGGCGAGGGCGCGGTAGAGGCCGCCCTTGTCGCCGAAGTGCCGGTAGAGGATCGGCTTGGTGATCCCGGCCTCCGCCGCGATGGCGTTCATCGAGGCCCCGGGCCCGTCCCTGAGCACCACGCGGTCGGCGGCTTCGAGCAGCTCGCGGCGGCGGCTCTCGGCCGCTGTCCGCTGTCGCTCTGCCTGTCGTGTGCTCTCCATGTCGCCTCTCCCCGCCCCTGGCTGTGCAAATGCGTCCTGCCTGCGCAACGTAACACCCTGCCCAGCGCCGTGCGGATCCGAACCGGGACGGTTGACAGAGGCTACTTGTCGGTAACAGACTGCGGTTACCGCAAGTAACGAGTGGTTTTTCACAGCAGTACGTGGAGGGGAACATGGCGGAGTTCACGCTCGAACTCAACGATGACCAGAAGCAGGTCCGTGACTGGCTTCACGGCTTCGCCGCGGATGTGATCCGTCCGGCGGCTTCGGAGTGGGACGAGCGTGAGGAAACGCCCTGGCCCGTCATCCAGGAGGCGGCCAAGGTCGGCATCTACTCCCTCGACTTCTACGCCCAGCAGTTCTTCGACCCGACGGGCCTCGGCATCCCGATGGCGATGGAGGAGCTCTTCTGGGGGGACGCGGGCATCGCCCTGTCCATCGTCGGTACGGGCCTGGCGGCCGTGGGCGTCCTCGCCAACGGCACCGAGGAGCAGATCGGCACCTGGATCCCGCAGATGTACGGCGACCCCGACGACGTCAAGGTCGCGGCCTTCTGCTCCTCCGAGCCGGACGCCGGCTCCGACGTCGCCTCGATGCGCACCCGCGCGGTGTACGACCAGGCCAAGGACGAGTGGGTGCTGAACGGCACCAAGACCTGGGCGACCAACGGCGGCATCGCCAACGTCCATGTCGTCGTCGCCGTGGTCGACCCCGAGCTGGGGTCCAAGGGGCACGCCTCGTTCATCGTGCCGCCGGCCACCCCCGGGCTCTCCCAGGGCCAGAAGTTCAAGAAGCACGGCATCCGTGCCTCGCACACCGCCGAGGTCGTCCTGGAGGACGTCCGGATCCCCGGCCACTGCCTCCTCGGCGGCAAGGAGAAGCTCGACCAGCGCCTGGCGCGGGCCCGTGAGCGCGCCGCCTCCGGCGGTGAGCGGGTGAAGAACGCCGCGATGGCCACCTTCGAGGCGTCCCGCCCCGCGGTCGGAGCCATGGCCGTCGGCACCGCCCGTGCGGCGTACGAGGTGGCGCTGGACTACGCGAAGACCCGAACCCAGTTCGGCCGGCCCATCATCGACAACCAGGGCATCGCCTTTCAGCTCGCCGACATGCGCACGCAGATCGACGCGGCCCGGCTGCTGGTGTGGCGTGCCTCGTGGATGGCGACCACCGGCAAGCCGTTCACCTCGGCCGAGGGCTCGATGTCCAAGCTGTACGCGAGCGAGACCGCGAAGAAGGTCACCGCCCAGGCCGTCCAGATCCTCGGCGGCAACGGCTTCACCCGGGAGTACCCGGTGGAGCGGATGCACCGGGACGCGGCGATCTACACGATCTTCGAGGGCACCAGCGAGATCCAGCGCCTGGTGATCGCCCGCACCCTGTCGGGCATGCCGATCCGCTGACCGTGTGTGTCCCCGGCCGCCTGCCCGGCGACCGGGGACACGGTCCGTCAGGCAGGCAGCAGGGCCTCGATGGCCGCGACGAGTTCGGGTGCCTGGGGCTCGACGCGCGGGCGCAGACGGGCGACCGGTTCGCCCGCCGGCGAGATGAGGAACTTCTCGAAGTTCCACTGGACGTCACCGGCCTCGCCGTCCGCGTCCGCCAGCTGCGCCAGCTCGGCGTAGAGCGGGTGGCGCCCCTCGCCGTTCACCTCGGTCTTCTCCAGCAGCGGGAAGCTGACCCCGTACGTGGTCGAGCAGAAGGTCTGGATCTCCTCCGGGCTCCCCGGCTCCTGGCCGGCGAACTGGTTGCACGGCACGCCGAGCACGGTGAAGCCGCGGTCCGCGTAGTCGTTCTGGAGCTTCTCCAGGCCCTCGTACTGCGGGGTGAGCCCGCACTTGGACGCGACATTCACCAACAGGACGGCCCGGCCCCGGTAGACGGCCAGGGACGTGGGCTCGCCGGTGAGCGTGCGCAGGGGGATGTCGTGCAGCGTCATGAGGTCTCCTCGTGAGGTGTGGCTTCCGCAGCCATTGTCACGCCCCCGTCCGCTCCGTACGAAGCCCGTTCCCCGTCCGTCCGGGCCCCCGCACGCCACCGACCTGCGGGAGTCCGTCCGCGGAGGCGTCCGGGGCATGACCCCGACGAGCGACCCGTGTACGGATACCGGCCGAGCCCCGGACTCCTGTGCCCCGACCGGGGATCCGTGCGCCGCTCACCGGCCGGGCAGCGCCTGTGCGGGGCCGATCGCCTTGTAGTAGAGCGTCGTCGGCCTCAGGACCCCGGCCGGATCCCCGGCGTAGTCCGGGATCGAGCCGCACTCCGTCCAGCCCGCCGAACGGTAGAGCCGCTCGGCCGGACTTCCGCTCTCGGTGTCCAGGACCAGCAGTGTGACACCCGCCCCGGCGGCCGACCGCTCGGCGGCGTCGAGCAGCGACCGGCCCACGCCCCGGCCGCGGGCCGACGGACGCACCATCAGTTTGGCCACCTCCGCGCGGTGCCGGGCGTTGGGCAACTGCGCCCGGTCCAGGGCGATGGTCCCGGCGACCCGTTCCGCGTCGCGGGCGATCCAGACCTGGAGGCGGCCCGCGTCGACGGCCCCGGCCCGCTCCCGCCACCAGCCGGCGGCCACCTCGCGGTCCAGCGGCGCGAGGAAACCCACCGACGATCCGCCGTCCACGGTGTCCACCAGGAGCGCGGCCAACTCATCGGCGTAGGTGACCAGTTCGTGGCCGCGTACGGGAACGATCTCGATCATGTGCAGGGTCCTCTCACGGCAGAACGATCATCAGTGCATAGCGGACCTGCCCCGGCCCGGGGCAGTGGAAGTGCGAGGGGCCGCGCAGCCGGAACCGGAGGCAGTCGCCGCGGCGCACGGTGTGCACGGTGCCGTCGACGGTGATCTCGACCGTTCCCTCCAGCACCCAGACGTGCTGCTCCACGCCGGACACCGGCGCGTTCTCGTACGCGATGGCGGCCCCCGCGTCGAGGGTGCCCTCGATGACCTCCGCGCGCAGGCCGCTGTGCGGCGGCGACACCGAGCGGCGTACGAAGCCCGATGCCTCGTCACGCCAGACCGGTTGCCGTGCGGCCGGGACGAGCTGCGGGGGCTCCGCCTCCACCTCCAGCAGCAGCCGGGACATCGTCCGCCCGTAGACCGTGCACAACCTGCCGAGCAGGGCGGCGGTCGGGCTCAGCTCGCCGCGTTCCAGCCGGGACAGCGTGGACCGGCTCACCCCGCTGCGCCGCGAGAGCTCGTCCAGCGACCAGCCGCGTTCGGTGCGCAGTTCACCCAGCCTCGCGGCGAGCCGGGCATCGACGGAGCCGGGCTCCGTCTCTTCGGTTTCTCTCATCATGGAGATGATATCCCTGTACGGAGACGGATCGTGTGCCGGCGGCGCTCCCGGGGAACGGCTGTTCTGCCGGGCGGGTGCCGACATGACACGCTGGGTCGGGGGAGGTCCCGGTGGCCCGCTCGGTCCGCCGGGTCGCTCGGCTACCCGAGGAGGCCGCAATGGCCAGTACCACCAGCGGGCCGTCGGTGGCGCCCGCCACCCCTTCGAGCTCGCACCATCCCTTCCGGATCGGCTGGACCGCCTTCGCTGCGGTGCTGATGATCTTCGGCGGAGCGATGGCGATCTTCGAAGGAATCGCCGCCATAGCCAAGGACGCCGTGTTCGTCGCCACCCGCGACTATCTGTTCCGGTTCAACCTCACCGGCTGGGGCTGGATCCACCTCGCACTCGGCATCCTCATCGTGATCGCCGGCTGCGCGCTGTTCACCGGAGCCGCATGGGCACGTGTGGTGGGCATCGTGCTCGCGGGCCTGAGCGCACTCGCCAACTTCCTGTGGCTGCCCCACTACCCGCTCTGGTCGATCGTGCTCATGGCCATCGACGTCTTCGTCATCTGGGCGCTGTGCGCGAGTCCGTTCCAGGAGAACCAGGAGAAGGAGAGCGTCTGAGGTCACGGCGGAGGTCCGTCATCCCCGATCCGGCCGGGCGCCGGCCGGGGACGGCGAGAGCCGGATCGTGGCGACATAGGAGACGACGACCGAGACGATCACGAGCGGCATGACGGTGAGGCCCTCGGAGCCCAGCAGCAGTGTCGCCAGCAGCACCGACGTCATCGGGAGCTTGAGCATCGCCACACACATGGCGCCGATGCCCATCGCGAAGCCCGACGTGAGGCTCAGCCCCGGCAGATGGGACAGGGCGATGCCGCCCGCCGCCCCCACGAACATCGCCGGGAAGACCGGGCCTCCCCGGAAGCTGCTCAAGGACGCGCCGTACGCCACCGCCTTGCAGACCACCAGCAGTACGAGCGTGCCCACCGAGTACCCGGCGCTCTGCGCCAGCAGCGGATCGAGGGCACTCTCCCCGGAGTACAGCACCCCGGACGCGTCCCGTCCGGTGCTCTGCGCGTACACGAGCGCGGCCACGCCGGCGACCGCTCCCATGACGACGGTGCCCGTCACGGTCCGCCGGTCCACCCGCCCCTGGAGGAACCGGGCGAGCCGCTGGATGCCCGTGCCGACGAAGGCCGCGGCCAGTCCGAGGACGACGGCCCAGCCGAATTGCGCGATGTCCGGCCCTGCTGCCCGGGGTACGTGATGCAGCGCCAGGGAGTACGTCCCGAGCCCGGTCCAGGAGCCGAGTCCGGTGAAGACGAGCGCGCCGATGCCGGCCGCCAGCAGCCCCGGCACCAGGACCATTCCGAGCATCATCCCGGCCAGCCCCGAGGCCTCCATCAGCAGAAAGGCCCCCAGGAGCGGCGAGCCCAGCAGCGCGCTGATCGCGGCGAAGCTCCCCGCGGCCCCCATCACCGCGCTGGGGCCTGGCCCGATGCCGGGCTTGACCAGGTGCGCCGCGTACACGGCCAGTCCGCCGCCGAGCGCGATGAGCGGCGCCTCGGGGCCGAGCACCGCCCCGAGGCCGAGCGAGGCGATCGCCGCCAGCACGACGCCGGGCAGCTCCACTGCCGAGGGTGCCCCCGTGGCCACCATCCCGTCGGCGGGCCGGTGACCGCCCTGCCCCGGCAGATGGCGGACGGTCAGCCCGACCAGCAGGCCGGCCACGGCGAGCAGCGGCACCGGCCACCAGGACGGTGTGCCGGCGAACCCCAGCGCCCGGGGCAGGTCGTGGTAGGTCAGCGACTGGAGTTCGTGGGTGAGTGCCAGGAAACCGAACGCCACCGCCGAGACCGGGACGCCGAGGGCCGCCGCCAGTACGAGGAGCGCGGCGTAGCCGCGGGTGCGGATCCGCGCGAGGGGGTCCGCACCCGCGGCGGGTTCGGCCGACATGATCGTTGCCTCCTCGGCGTCGCGACCCGTCCGGAACGGGCTGTCCCACAAGCGTCGACAAGCGTCCACAAGGAGATAGCACAACGCGCTGATTCGTCCGCGATGTACCCGCTGGGTGGGTGCGCCGGTTCCCGTACTGCCATCCCCCTGGACCAGCGCGCGGCCGGGCCGACGGAGCGGCTCAGCAGTCCAGGGCGGCAGGGAGCCGGCCCGCCCGCACCGCGTCGACCAGCGTCCGGTGGTCCCGCTCGTTGCGATCGGCGTACTTCTCGGCGAAGCAGACCAGCGCCCGGTCGAACGAGGGACCGCGTCCCAGGTACGCCGCGATGGCGATCCGGTCGCCGGAACGCGCGTGGGCGCGGGCCAGGGTGGCGCCGCACGCCTCGCCGAACACCCGCATGCCGGACGGCACCATGTCCTCCGGCTCGACGATGCCCTTCCAGTCGCGCAACTGGCGTACGTAGAAGTCGCGGTGCCTGCCGTCGATCCCGTCCACCCGCTCCCAGCCGAGGAAGATGTCGCTCGCCGCCTGCATCAGCCGCTGCCCCGAGACCACCCGCTCGCCCTGGTTCCGGTACGGGCCGGCGCCGGCGTGGGGCGCGAGCACCGAGGTTCCGGCCTCCTTGGCCTGGAGGAGGAGCGGATCCCCGCCGTCCCTGCCGAGCATCAGGATGACCCAGCAACGCGTGCCCACGCTGCCGACGCCGACCACCTTGCGTGCCATGTCCACGAACCGGAAGTCGGAGAGCAGGGTCCGCCGGTCCGACGGCAGGCTGCGGCCGTAGTGCGAGACCAGCGTGCGGAGCTGCTCCTGTGTCGTCCCCCGCTCGCCCTCCGGGAGCAGATCGGCGGCCGGTACGAGCAGCGGCGGGTCCGCCGCGATGCGCGACTGCCCGTCCACCGTCCCGGTGAGCCTGTCGAAGGCCTGGAGACTGTCCCGGGTGCGGGCCTTCGCCGCGAACCGGGCCAGCTTCCTGCGGCCGCGCTTCGCCAACTGCTGGGCCGCCAGCGCTTCGAGGCGGCCGATGTCGACCCGCGAGTACCAGACATCGAGGTTGCGCATGCCGGCGAACCGGATCATCGACTCCCGGTACGACCGCACCGTGGTCAGCACGATGTCCGCGCACTCCCGTTCGGTGAAACCGTTCGCACGTCCCGCGATGACGAAGCTGGCCGCCAGGCGTTTGACGTCCCACTCCCAGGGGCCGGGCGACGTCTCGTCGAAGTCGTTGATGTCGAACAGCAGATTCCGCTCGGGCGAGGCGAGCAGCCGGAAGTTCAGCAGATGGGCGTCCCCGCACAGTTGGGCCCGGATCCCGGAGTCCCCGGTGGTGGCCAGGTCGGCGGCCATGATCGCGGCGGCGCCCCGGTAGAAGCGGAACGGCGACTCGGTCATCCGGCCGTAGCGGATCGGTACGAGTTCGGGCAGCCGGGTCGCGGACTGGGCTTCGAGGACGGCCAACGGGTCGGGCCGGTCGGCCGGCGGTTCGAACTCGGCATGGCTCGACCTGGGTGTCGCCCGCCGGGCCGCTTTGCCGAGAGCCGCTCGCTGCTCGGGCGTCGCATCGGGTGCCGTCCTGAGCATCGAGTTCGTGTCCTGCGGCATCGGGCCCTCCTGACTGCTCCACGGGCGTGCGCCGCACTCGCCGGCGCCCAGGTCCGGGGACGGGACCGGACGGGGCCGGGGCAGGCCGGCAGGGCGGCGCAGGGCACCGCACCGGTCGGCGCGCCCACGCCCTGCGTCCGATCATCGCGGCTCGGCCCGGTTCCGGCATCATCTGGACGCCGCCCGGCACGCCCCGACTCCGGGCCGCTACCGCCGTACCGCCCGGGTGTGGAGGCCCGGACGGGCGAGCACAGGGCGCCGGGCGGACAGTGGAAGTCGGAGGGGGCCCGTCCGGCAATGGATCCCCATGAGCCCCGGGAACGGACGCTCATGGACCGATACCTTCCCATCGCCCTCGTCTCCGACAGCCTCGTCCACCGCTACGACCCCGCGGCGTCCCCGGACGGGCTTGCGGGGCTCCGAGGGCACGTTCAGCCTCTGCACGTTCCTCTACGTGGACGCCCCGGCCCGCGCCGGCCGGCTGCGGATGGCCCGGTACACCTTCGAGAAGACGCTCATGTACGCCAAACCATGTCGGCCTGTTCGCCCAGGAGATCGGCCCCAGCGGTGAGCAACTCGGCGACTTCCCGCAGGCGTTCACCCACCTGTCGCTCATCACGGCGGCCCGCACCCTCGACGAGGCCCTGGACCGGGCCCGTGCCGAGGAGCGCGGCTGACGGTGCTCAGAGCGACAGCTGCCGGGACGGCGGGCCGAGCAGGACGGCGATGTCGCCCGGCCGGGCCTCCGGGGTGTGCGCGGGGGTGACCGGGACGAGCCGCCCGTCGGCGCGGACGACGAACAGCACATCGTGTCCGGCCGGGACGGCGCCGTCGGCCCGCCGGGTCGTCACCCGGGCCCCGGCCTCGTAACGGCGGGCCAGCTCCGGCCCGGTCAGGCCGGTACGGAAGAGCGGCTCGCCCCCGGTGTACGGCGCCACCACCCCCTGGCTGTCGGCGGCCGGGCCGAGCCGGTGCACCGGGCCCTCGACGCTCTCCCGCAGGGTCATGGCGGCGAGGGCGTTGAAATCGTCCTCCTCGGTGAGCAGCAGCACACCGGTGATGCCCTCCAGCTCCGCCCCGGCACCCGAGGCCGCCGCGAGTAGTTCGCCCGGCGCCAGGGGCAGCCCGGCCTCCTCGATCCGGGCCCGCTGCCGCTCGGCGCCCGCCCACATCAGCACATCCAGTCCCGCCGAGCGCAGCGCGCGCCCCAGATCGACCGCCCAGGGCGAGCCGCCGACCAGCAGCGGCCGGGACCGGGCGGGGCGCAGCACCCCGAGCCGCCGGGCGACCGGAAACGCCGTCAGGCCGTACAGCGTGACGGTGGCGACGATCACCACGAAGGTCGCGGGAAGGATCCGCTCGGCGCCCTCGACGCCCCGCGCCACCAGGGTCGCCGAGAAAGTGGAGGCGGTCGCCGCGGCGACGATGCCACGCGGGGCCATCCACCCGATGAACCACCGTTCCCCGCCGCGCACATCGGTACCGGCCGTCGACACCAGGGCCACGAGCGGGCGCACCACCAGCACCAGGAGGGCGACCAGCGCGAGCGAGGGCAGCACCACATGGCGCAGCGAGGCCGGGGTGACCGTCGCCGAGATGGAGATGAACAACAGGCCGATGATCAGCGAGACCAGCGTGTCCAGGAACGGCCGGCGAGCCGGAACGTCCAGGCCCGGCAGATTCACCATGGCCATTCCCATGACCACCGCCGAGATGAGCCCGGTGTCCTCGCGGAGCGCGTCGCAGGCGGCGGCGACCCCGATCACCGCGGCGATCTGCGCAGACGTGGCCAGCTCCTCGTTCAGCCGGACATGGCGCAGCAGCAGCCACAGCACGCCGACCCCGATCGCGCCGCCCACCGCACCCACCGCGGCGCTGGCCGCGAACTGCTCCAACTGGCTTCCCAAACCCTTGAGTTCACCGGCGACCACGGCATGGAAGACCAGCGCCCCCAGGATGCCGCCGACCGGGTCGATCAGGGAGCCCTCCCAGACCAGGATGCGCTGCAGCCGCTCGGAGGGCCGTACGAAATTGAGCAGCGGCCCGACGACCGTGGGACCGGACACCACGAGGATCGCGCCCAGCATCACGGCCGCGCCCCTGGACATGTTCAGCACCGGCACCGCGAACAGCGCGGCGGCCAGCCAGGTGATGAGCGCCCCCAGCCAGAGCAGCCTGACCACGATGCGCCGGGTGTGGCCCCGCAGCCGCCTGAGCTCCAGACCGAGCCCGGCCTCGTAGAGGATCACCGCCACCGCGAGTGAGACCAGCGGGGAGAAGGCCTCGCCCAGCAGCTTCTCGGGGTTGACGTTGTCCGTCAGTGCCCCGGCGGCGAAGCCGACCGGCAGCAGGATCAGCAGTGCGGGGACGCGCAGCCGGCTCGCCAGCAACTGGGATCCGACCGCCAGCACCACGATGAGCCCCACGCCCACCATTACTTGATCAGCCGTCATGTCCGTACCTCCCACGGCGTCAGCCTCCGGCGGCGAAGCCGGGGTAGAGCGTCATCCCGCCGTCGACGTAGATCGTGGTGCCCACGACGTAGTCCATCAGGTCGGACGCCAGCAGAGTCACGGCGGCGGCGACGTCCGCCGGATCGCCCACCCGGCCGTAGGGGATCAGCTCCAGCAGTCCGGCCTCGGCCTCCGGGGTGTTCCAGGCCTCGGTGTTGATGGGCGTGCGGATGGCGCCGGGGGCCACGGCGTTGACCCGGATGCCCCGCGGGGCGCACTCCTGGGCCAGGGTCCGCATCATCATCAGGACGCCGCCCTTGGACGCGGCGTAGTTCGCGTGCCCCGCCCACGGAATGATCTGGTGGACCGAGCTCATACAGATGATCTTCCCGGCGGCGCGGGACACCTCGGGCACGACGCCCCGGCGGTCGAACTCCTTGACCGCCTCCCGGGCGCACAGGAACTGGCCCGTGAGATTGACGTCCAGCACCCTGTCCCACCGGTCCAGGGTCATCTCCGTGACGGCGGCGTCCCGCTGCAGTCCGGCGTTGGCGACCAGGACGTCGATCGTGCCGAACTCCTCGGCCATGCGGGCGAACATCCCGACGACCTGATCCTCCCGGGAGACATCCGCCCGGTGGGCGCACGCCCGCACGCCGAAGGACTCGATCTCCCGCACCACCTCCTCGGCCGCCTCGCGGGCGGAGGAGTAGTTGACGACGACATCGGCACCGGCCCGTCCCAGCTCCACCGCGGTCGCCCGGCCGATGCCGGAGCTCGCCCCGGTCACCAGCGCCTTCTGGCCGCGCAGCAGGGGCCACGGCATCCGCTGCCGGTCCGTGTCCGCCGGTTGGGTCATCGCAGTCTCCCGTCACCCCGCGCGTGGCGGTCCCGGAAACCCGTGGGACCCCGGTCCGGCCCCCGCAGGCCGTCCGCGCGCGACAACCATCCGTGGCGGCGGGGGAGGCGCGGGGCAGGGCTCGCACCACTGGGCCGTCGGAGTCACCCGCTGTCCACCGGATGGAGCAACCGGGACCGTGCCCGCCCACGTCCACGACCGAGATGCGTACCGGCCCGCCCACTGCTCCAATGACGGAGACACAGGCCCCGGCCGGACCGGGGCAGCCGAGATTCTGAGGAGCCGGTGTGAGCAGCGAGACCGACGAGACGGGGCCGATCGACTATCTGGTGGTCGAATTCCCGGGCAGCCGGATGACGGGCGAGGGGCTGCCCCTGCTGGTCGACCTGGTCGACCGGGGAATCATCCGGATCCTGGACCTGGTCTTCGTCAGGAAGGACCAGGACGGAACGATCGCGGGGGTGGAACTCTCCGAGCTGACCGGCGGCGGCCACGACGAGCTCGCCGTGTTCGAGGGAGTGTCCTCCGGCCTGCTCGGCCGGGACGACATCGACGAGGTGAGCGCGGTCCTGGAACCCGGCAGCGCGGCCGGGATCGTCATCTACGAGAACGTGTGGGCCGGACCGTTCGCGGCCGCCCTGCGCCGCTCCGGGGGACGGCTCGTCGCCAACGGGCGGATCCCGGTCCAGGAGATCCTGGCATCGCTCGACGCGGCCGAGGCCGGCACCGGGGCCTGAACCGTTCGGCCGCGGCGGCGCCGACCGGTCCGCGCGGCCCCGGCGGGCCCCCGCACCAGCCAGTCACCGGCCCCCGCACCAGCAAGTCAAAGGAGATGCACCATGCCAGGCCTTCTTCGCGGCGTCGCCCGTACAGCGGTGATCGCCGGAACCGCCACCTCGGTCTCCAACCGGGTCTCCCGGCGCCAGGCGGGCCGCTGGGCACAGCAGGACGCCGAGCAGGCGCAGGCCCGGCCCGCCGCCGCGGCGCCCCCGCCCGCGTCCGTGGCGCCGGAGGACGAGATGAGCAACAAGATCGCCCAGCTCAAGGACCTCGGTGATCTCAAGAGCCAGGGTGTGCTGAGCGAGAGCGAGTTCGAGGCCCAGAAGGCGAGGATCCTCAACTCCTGACCGCTCCGGCCCGTGCGACCGGGACCGCGCGGGCCCGGCTCACTCCCGCTTGTCGTCCCAGGGCGTACCCATCCAGCTGTCGAAGGTACGGATCAGCGCGCTCAGCGCCGCCGCGAGCCGCCAGTCGACCCACGGCGCGTGGACGTGGACCTCGTCGTCGTCCGAGAAGAACTCCAGCGGCACTTCCCGGCCGGACCGCCAGATGATCCGCCGCGGCCCGCGCGCCACATCGCCGCCGCCGGACAGCAGGCTGCCCACGCCGATGGCCACCTGGACGGGCAGCAGCAGCCACCACACGTACCACCAGAAGATCCGGCCCTTGAACCCGACCGCCTCCGGGCAGCCGGTCTGGGCGACCGTCCAGCGGGTCCGCAGTCCCTTGCCGTAGAGGGCCTTCTCCCGGACGAGCGTGCCGATCGGCTCGCCCTGCGCGCCCAGTACCCGGTACGTGGCGACACCGTCCGCCGCGGACACGGTGACCAGGGTGGCCAGCCGCGCCCGGCGCTCGGCGTCGGCCCACAGCACGAAGGAACGCACCCCCGACTTGCGGGCCGCCAGATACGCGGGTATCCCGCCCTCCGGCAGTTCCCGCTCCACATGGGCGACCACCCGCGACTCGCCGCCCGGCGCGTCGGTGAACTCGACGACATGGCCGACGGGCGAGACCGCGGCCGGCTTCAAGGTCAGCACGCTGCTCACCGGTGAACTCCTCCGTTGTGTACTGCTCGGATATCTGTGCGCGGCTCGGACGTCGCACAGTGGACGGGTGCCCTGAGAAGATCGATCCGTGGAGTCCGCCGAACCCTTCCCCGAACCGCTTCCCGGCGCCGGTGCCGGAGCCGAGCCCTCGCCCGAGGACGAGCAGGGCGGCCGGACCGCCCGGCGACGGGTGGTGCGCTGCCGCATGTGCGGCCGCCCGCTCACCGGTACGGCCTCACGCCGCACCGGCCTCGGGCCCGCCTGCGACGCCAAGCTCCACCCGGCGCCGCCGGACATCCGTACCCGGCGCCACGAGGTCGAGCAGGACCCGCTGCCCGGCATCTGAGCCGGACACGGCTACTCACCGAGGCGGCGGAACAGCCCCTCCTGCACCACGGACACCAGCAGGTTGCCGCCCCGGTCGTAGATCCGGCCACGGGCCAGCCCCCGGCCGCCCGTCGCGACCGGCGACTCCTGGTCGTAGAGGAACCACTCGTCCGCACGGAACGGGCGGTGGAACCACATGGCATGGTCCAGCGAGGCCATGTCGAAGCCGCGCGGCCCCCACAGCGGCTCCACCGGGATACGGACCGCGTCCAGGAGCGTCATGTCGCTGGCGTACGTCAGCGCGCAGGTGTGCACCAGCGGGTCGTCGCCCAGCGGGCCGACCGCGCGCATCCATACCGCGCTGCGCGGATCGGCGTCCCTGACCTCCTCCTTCGTCCAGCGCAGCCGGTCGACGTACCGGATGTCGAACGGCTGCCTGCGGGCCATCCTCTCCAGCGCCTCCGGCAGCGCTCCCAGGTGCTCACGGACCTCCTCGGCGACGGTCGGCAGCTCCTCGGGGTCCGGGACCTCGCGGGCCGGCGGCAGCTGGTGCTCGAAGCCCGCCTCCTCCGGCCGGTGGAAGGACGCCGTCAGATTGAAGATCGTCCGGCCCTGCTGGACGGCGGTGACCCGGCGGGTGGTGAACGACCGGCCGTCCCGGACGCGCTCCACCTCGTAGACGATCGGCACCCCCGGCCGTCCCGGACGCAGGAAGTACGCGTGCAGCGAATGGACCGGCCGGTCCCCGTCGGTGGTCCGGCCCGCCGCGACCAGAGCCTGCCCGGCGACCTGCCCGCCGAAGACCCGTTGCAGGGACTCCTGGGGGCTGCGGCCACGGAATATGTTGACCTCGATCCGCTCCAGGTCGAGCAGATCGACCAGGCGCTCTGCGGGATCCGTCATGCCGTTCGTCTCCACTCTCGCAGCGGCGCCGCCCCCGCGGCGTACGTCCTCACAGCTGACCGACGGAGGTGACTCGGACGACGGCCCGGCCCTCCTCGTCGGAGGCGGCCAGATCGATCTCCGCGCTGATGCCCCAGTCGTGGTCGCCGTTCGGATCGGCGAAGGTCTGCCGGACCCGCCACAGCCCGTGCGCCGCGTCCTCGTCGATCTTCAGCAGCTTCGGACCGCGGGCGTCCGGGCCGGTGCCCAGGTCCTCGTACTCGTCCCAGTAGGCGTCCATGGCCTCGCCCCACGCGTCCTCGTCCCAGCCGGCCTCGCCGTCCAGCTCGCCGAGATCGCGGACCCGGTCCAGCGCGGCCAGCTCGACCCGGCGGAACATCGCGTTGCGCACCAGCACCCGGAAGGCGCGGGCGTTGGCCGTCACCGGCTTCACCTCGTCGGCCCGCTCCTGCGCCTGCTCGGCGGTCTCCACCTCCGGGTTGGCGAGCTGCTCCCACTCGTCGAGCAGACTGGAGTCCACCTGACGGACCATCTCGCCCAGCCAGGCGATCAGATCCTCCAGGTCCTCGGACTTGATGTCGTCCGGGATGGTGTGCTCCAGCGCCTTGTACGCACTGGCCAGATACCGCAGCACGATGCCCTCGGTACGGGCCAGCTCGTAGTTGGAGGTGAACTCCGTGAACGTCATGGCACGTTCGTACATGTCACGGATCACGGACTTCGGCGAGACCGGGTGGTCGCCCACCCACGGGTGGCTCCTGCGGTACACGTCGTAGGCGTGCCACAGCAGCTCGCTCAGCGGCTTCGGGTACGTGACCTCCTGGAGCAGCTCCATCCGCTCCTCGTACTCGACACCGTCCGCCTTCATCTGCCCGACCGCTTCGCCGCGCGCCTTGTTCTGCTGCGCGGCCAGGATCTGCCGCGGGTCGTCGAGCGTCGACTCGACGACGGAGACCATGTCCAGGGCGTACGAGGGGGAGTCCGGGTCCAGCAGGTCGAACGCGGCCAGCGCGAAGGTCGACAGCGGCTGGTTGAGGGCGAAGTCCTGCTGGAGATCGACGGTGAGCCGGACGATCCGGCCCTCCGCGTCCGGCTCGTCGAGCTGCTCCACCACACCGCCGTCCAGCAACGAGCGGTAGATCGCGATGGCCCGGCGGATGTGGCGCAGCTGCGCCCGGCGCGGCTCGTGGTTGTCCTCCAGCAGGTGCCGCATCGCCTTGAAGGCATTGCCGGGACGTGCGATCACGGACAGCAGCATGGTGTGTGTGACCCGGAAGCGGGAGGTCAGCGGCTCCGGGTCGGACTGGATCAGCTTGTCGAACGTGGTCTCCGACCAGGCGACGAAGCCCTCGGGGGCCTTCTTGCGGACCACCTTGCGCTTCTTCTTCGGGTCGTCGCCGGCCTTCTTGACGGCCTTCTCGTTCTCGATGACGTGCTCGGGCGCCTGCGCCACGACGAAGCCCGCCGTGTCGAAGCCGGCCCGGCCCGCGCGGCCGGCGATCTGGTGGAACTCCCGGGCGCGCAGCGTACGTACACGGGTGCCGTCGTACTTGGTGAGCGCGGTGAACAGCACCGTGCGGATGGGGACGTTGACGCCGACGCCGAGGGTGTCCGTACCGCAGATCACCTTCAGCAGGCCGGCTTGGGCGAGCTTCTCCACCAGACGCCGGTACTTCGGCAGCATGCCGGCGTGATGCACCCCGATGCCGTGCCGCACATAGCGGGAGAGGTTCTGGCCGAACTTGGTGGTGAAGCGGAAGTTGCCGATCAGATCGGCGATCTTCTCCTTCTCCTCCTTGGTGCACATGTTGATGCTCATCAGCGACTGCGCCCGCTCGACGGCCGCGGCCTGGGTGAAGTGCACGATGTAGACCGGCGACTGCCTGGTGTCCAGGAGCTCGGTGAGGGTCTCGGTGATCGGGGTCAGCCGGTACTCGTAGCTGAGCGGGACCGGCCGGGTCGCCGAGCGCACCACGGAGGTGGGGCGGCCGGTGCGGCGGGTCAGGTCCTCCTCGAACATCCGGACGTCGCCGAGCGTGGCCGACATCAGGATGAACTGGGCCTGCGGCAGCTCCAGCAGCGGGATCTGCCAGGCCCAGCCGCGGTCCGGCTCGGCGTAGAAGTGGAACTCGTCCATCACGACCTGGCCGATGTCGGCGTACTTGCCGTCACGCAGCGCGATGGAGGCCAGCACCTCGGCCGTGCAGCAGATCACCGGGGCGTCGGCGTTGACCGAGGCGTCGCCGGTGAGCATGCCGACGTTCTCCGTACCGAACAGCTTGCACAGGTCGAAGAACTTCTCCGACACCAGCGCCTTGATCGGCGCGGTGTAGAAGGTGACCTTGTCCTGGGCCAGCGCGGTGAAGTGCGCACCCGCCGCGACCAGGCTCTTTCCGGAGCCGGTCGGGGTGGAAAGGATCACGTTCGCGCCGGAGACCACCTCGATCAGCGCCTCCTCCTGGGCCGGATAGAGGGTGATGCCCTGCGTCTCGGTCCATGACGAGAAAGCCTCGAAGAGGGCGTCGGGGTCGTCGGTCGGGGGCAGCTGATCGATAAGGGTCACGCCCCCATCTTGCCTGCCTTCCGCCCGGATGAGGGAACCGGACGACGGTATGAAGATCATGGGCGATACGCTTCCCACTCAACTCGGCCGTGCCGTAACGGCAATGGCAGCGATACGACTCTGGGGGCGGGAAGAACCATGATGGGACCGGCACACTCTCTGTCAGGGGCGGCGGCCTGGCTGGGGGTGGGCGCGGCGGCGGCGGCCGCCGGCCACGCGATGCCGTGGCCCGTCCTCGTCGTCGGGGCACTGATCACCGCCGGGGCCGCGCTCGCCCCGGACCTCGACCACAAGTCCGCGACCATCTCGCGCGCCTTCGGGCCGGTGTCCCGGGGGCTCTGCGAGATCGTCGACAAGCTCTCGCACGCCGTCTACAAGGCGACCAAGATGCGCGGCGACTCGGCCCGCAACGGCGGCCACCGGACGCTGACCCACACCTGGGCGTGGGCGGTCCTGATCGGCGCCGGAGCCTCCGCCGCGGCGATCACCGGCGGCCGGTGGGCGGTGCTGGCGATCCTCTTCGTCCACCTGGTGCTCGCCGTCGAAGGACTGCTCTGGCGGGCCGCCCGGATGTCCAGCGACGTACTGGTCTGGCTGCTCGGCGCGACCAGCGCCTGGATACTGGCCGGCGTCCTGGACAAACCGGGCAACGGCTCGGACTGGCTGTTCACCGCCCCCGGCCAGGAGTACCTGTGGCTCGGTCTGCCGATCGTGCTCGGAGCCCTCGTCCACGACATCGGCGACGCGCTGACCGTCTCCGGCTGCCCGATCCTGTGGCCCATCCCGATCGGCCGCAAGCGCTGGTACCCGATCGGCCCGCCGAAGGCCATGCGGTTCCGGGCCGGGAGCTGGGTGGAGCTGAAGGTGCTGATGCCGGTGTTCATGGTGCTCGGGGGAGTGGGCGGGGCAGCCGCTCTGAACTTCATTTGACCGGGAGGAGGCCGGGGAGCCCGGCCGGTACCGCGGGCTATGGCGAAGGCGCCGCTGAGCTTGCCGAGCAGTACGAGAGCGTCTCCTTCGCGGAGGTCCACCGCGAAATGCTCGATCTGTTCCCCTCCCGGCCCGGCGCGGCGCGGCGCGGTCCTGGACATCGGTGCGGGCAGCGGACGCGACGCCGCCGCGCTGGCGGGCCTGGGACACCGGGTCCTTGCCGTCGAGCCGACGGCGGAGCTGCGCTCGCTCGGCCGTCGGATCCACGCGGACCGGGCCATCGAGTGGATCGACGACTCGCTGCCGGAGCTACGGGTGCTCCGCGGCCGGGACGAACGGTTCGACCTGATCCTCCTGACGGCTGTCTGGATGCATCTGGACAGCCGTCAGCGGGAGTCCGCGATGGCGAGCATCGCCGGTCTCCTCGTGCCCGGAGGCCAGGTGTTCCTCTCCCTGAGGCACGGCCCGGTTCCGGCAGGACGACGGATGTTCGACGTCTCGCCGGACGAGACCACTGCACTCGGCCGTCACCACGGCCTGGACCCGGTGCGTCTTGCCGAGCGTGAGGATCTGCACGGCCGGCCGGGTGTGCGGTGGAGCTGTTTGGGACTGCGCCGGAACCCGGATGCCGACTGAGGTCGCCCCGCAGCCCCACCGCCCCTCACCCGTGCCAGGACCGCCAGAGCGCCGCATACGCGCCGTCCGCCGCCACCAGCTCGTCATGGCTGCCCAGCTCGCTGATCCGGCCGCGCTCCACCACCGCGATCACATCCGCGTCGTGCGCGGTGTGCAGCCGGTGGGCGATCGCCACGACCGTGCGGCCGTCCAGCACCCGGGCCAGTGAACGCTCCAGATGACGGGCCGCCCGCGGGTCCAGCAGGGACGTCGCCTCGTCCAGCACCAGTGTGTGCGGATCGGCCAGGACCAGCCGGGCCAGTGCGATCTGCTGGGCCTGCGCCGGGGTCAGCGCCAGACCGCCGGAGCCGACCTCGGTGTCCAGCCCCGCCTCCAGCGCCTTCGCCCAGCCGTCCGCGTCGACCGCCGCCAGCGACGCCCACAGCTCGGCGTCCTCGGCGCCCGTCCGGGCCAGCAGCAGGTTGTCGCGCAGCGAACCGACGAACACATGGTGCTCCTGGTTGACCAGCGCCACATGCGTACGTACGTCCTCCGCCTTCATCCGCGACAACTCGGCGCCACCGAGCGTCACTTCGCCCGCACGCGGGGCGTAGATCCCGGCCAGCAGCCGCCCCAGCGTGGACTTGCCCGCGCCGGACGGGCCGACCAGGGCCAGGCGCGTACCCGGCGCGACGTCCAGTGACACCCGGTGCAGCACGTCGAGCCCGTCGCGGTATCCGAAGCGCACCTCGTCGGCACGGACATCACGGCCGTCCGGGACGACCTCCGCATCACCCGCGTCCGGCTCGATGTCCCGCACCCCGACCAGCCGGGCCAACGACACCTGAGCGACCTGCAACTCGTCGTACCAGCGCAGGATCAGACCGATCGGGTCGACCATCATCTGTGCCAGCAGGGCGCCCGTCGTCAGCTGCCCCACGCTCAGCCAGCCCTCGATGACGAACCAGCCGCCGAGCATCAGCACCGAGCCCAGAATCGTCACATAGGTGGCATTGATGACGGGAAAGAGAACGGAACGGAGGAAGAGTGTGTACCGTTCCCACGCCGTCCACTGCCGGATACGGGTGTCCGACAGCGCGACCCGGCGCGCACCCAGCCGGTGCGCCTCCACGGTCCGTCCGGCATCCACCGTCTCCGCGAGCATCGCGGCGACCGCCGCGTACCCCGCGGCCTCCGAACGGTACGCGGACGGCGCTCGCTTGAAGTACCAGCGACAGCCGAGGATCAGCACGGGCAGCGCGAGCAGCACCGAGAGCGCCAGCGGCGGAGCCGTCACGGTGAGAGCGCCGAGCAGCAGCCCCGCCCACACCACACCGATCGCCAGCTGCGGCACGGCCTCGCGCATCGCGTTGGCCAGCCGGTCGATGTCCGTGGTGATCCTGGAGAGCAGATCTCCGGTACCGGCCCGCTCCAGCACCCCCGGCGGCAGCCCCACCGACCGTACGAGGAAGTCCTCGCGCAGATCGGCCAGCATCTCCTCACCGAGCATCGCGCTGCGCAGCCGCATCAGCCGGGTGAAGACGGTCTGCACGATCAGTGCGAGCGCGAACACCCCGGCGACGCGCCCCAGATGAAGGTCCCGCACCCCCTCGGAGAGGTCCTCGACCAGCCCGCCCAGCAGATACGGGCCGACGATCGACGCGATCACCGCGATGGCGTTGAACGCGACGAGCACGGTGAACCGCCCGCGATGGCGTCGCAACAGCTCCCGTACATAGCTCCGTACGGTGGTGGGGGTGCCGACCGGCAGGGTCGTCGCCGACTCCGGCGCGGCCGGGTCGTACGCCGGTACTGCGACGCCGATCATGCCCGTTCCTCGATTTTCTCGATCGTTCCGGTCGCGCCCAGGGAGGTCAGGGCCTCGATCTCGTCGTCCGTCTCACGTGTCACGACCGCCCGGTAGCGAGGGTCCGTGCGCAGGAGCTCACGATGCCCGCCGACCGCGACGACGGTGCCCCGGTGCACCAGCACCACCCGGTCCGCGAGGTCGAGCAGCAGGGGTGAGGAGGCGAACGCCACGGTGGTACGGCCCTGGCGCAGCGCCTTGATGCCGGCGGCGACCCGGGCCTCGGTGTGCGAGTCGACGGCGGAGGTCGGCTCGTCGAGCACCAGCGCCTCCGGGTCGGTCACCAGGGAGCGGGCCAGCGCCAGGCGCTGGCGCTGGCCGCCCGAGAGCGACCGGCCGCGTTCGGTGATCCGGGTCGTCATCGGGTCGCCGTCCGTGGCCACGGACGCCTGCGCCAAGGAGGCCAGCACATCGGCGCACTGCGCCGCCGTCAGCGCGTCCTCGGCGGTGACCCGGCCGGACGACGGAACGTCCAGCAGCTCGCGCAGCGTGCCCGAGAGCAGCACCGGGTCCTTGTCCTGGACCAGCACGGAGGTCCGGGCGGCATCCAGCGGGAGTTCGTCCAGCGGCACACCACCGAGCAGGACGGACGGGGCCGTCAGTGCCGAGGTCTCCCGGTCCGCGGAGCCGGCTGCTGCGCCTTCCGTCGCCGAGGCAGGACCGTCCTCGTCCGGGCCGGTGTCCGCCTGGGCGTGTCCGCCGAGCCGTTCGGCCAGCCGGCCCGCCTCGTCCGGATCTCCGCAGACCACTGCGGTGAACAGACCGGCCGGGGCCATCAGGCCGGTGTCCGGGTCGTACAGGTCACCGGTCGGCGCGGCGTCCGCGTCCGGTGCGGCACCGACACCCGACGGCCCGGTCGTGCGGCGCAACGACAGCACCCGGACCGCACGCTGGGCGGAGGGCCGAGAGAAGGAGTACGCCATCGCGATCTCCTCGAAGTGGCGGAGCGGGAACAGCATCAGGGTCGCCGCGCTGTACACCGTGACCAGCTGGCCGACCTCGATCCGGCCGTCCCGGGCCAGCACCGCCCCGTACACGACCAGCGAGATGAGCAGCGCGCCCGGCAGCAGCACCTGGATCGCCGAGATCAGCGACCACATCCGGGCACTGTGCACCGCGGCCTCGCGGACTTCCTGGGAAGCACGCCGGTAGCGGCCGAGGAACAGCTCCTCGCCACCGATCCCGCGCAGCACCCGAAGCCCCGCCACGGTGTCCGAGGCCAGCTCCGTGGCCTTGCCCGCCTTCTCGCGCTGGAGATCCGCACGCCGCGTCGCCCGGGGGAGCAGCGGCAGCACGGCGAGGGCCAGCAGCGGTACGGCGACCGCCACCAGGACGCCCAGCGACGGCAGATACAGCACGAGCCCCACACAGATCAGCACCAGCGCCGCGGCCGCCGCGGCGAACCGCGAGAGCGCCTCGACGAACCAGCCGATCTTCTCCACATCACCCGTGGAAACAGCGACCACTTCGCCCGCCGCGACCCGACGCGTCAGCGCCGAACCGAGCTCCGCGGTCTTACGGGCGAGCAACTGCTGGACCCGGGCGGCGGCGGTGATCCAGTTGGTGACCGCCGTACGGTGCAGCATCGTGTCACCCACCGCCATCAGCACGCCCAGGACCGCGATCAGCCCGCCCGCCCAGGCGAGCCGGCTGCCGGAACGGTCGACGACCGCCTGGACGGCGAAGCCGACCGCGGGTGGCAGACCGGCGAGGGAGCACTGGTGAAGCAGGCCCCAGGACAGGGACGCGAGCTGGCCCTTGAGCTGGTTGCGGCCGAGCCAGAGCAGGAAGCGAGGACCTGACCGGACATCGGGATCGCCTGGATCTGGGTAGGGAAGATCGCGAATCTGCATGACGTCCCATGGTTCGGTGTGACGGTTCGTTCGGTGCGACGGCCATCGGGTGGAAGACTCAAACCGTGCAAGACTCGCCCCGGGACGCCGGTCGGGGCAATTGATTTTTTTCTCCACGAACGGCACCGGCCGCGCCGCCGTCGCGATACGGACGGGCCGGCCGGTTACGTGCCGCGAGGCCCGGCCCGGCCGGGCCCCGCGGCGGTGTATCGGCCGGTCAGGCCTTCTCCGGGTTCTCCGAGTCCATGCCGGAGCGGGCCTTCTTCCACTCGCCGCGGGTGAAGTCCGGGATCTGCTGCGGCGCGCCCTTCGCCTTGATGGACAGATGGCTGAGGGGTACCGGCGACGTCCAGGTCGCCGCGTCGTACACATCGAAGTCGGGGACGAGCCCGAGCCGCATGCACTGCATCAGCCGGAACACCAGCATGTAGTCCATGCCGCCGTGGCCACCGGGCGGGTTCGCGTGCTCCTTCCACAGCCAGTGGTCCCACTCCTGGTACTTGGCGAAGTCGCCCCAGCTGTCATTGGTGTGGTCGGGCTCGATGTAGATACGGGCGGGGTAGTCCTCGAAGACGCCCTTCGTGCCGCCGAGGCTGTTGATCCGCGAGTACGGATGCGGAGTGGACACATCGTGCTCCAGCCGGATGACCCGTCCCTTGGCGGTCTGGACGAGACTGATGGTGCGGTCGGACTCGACGTAGGTCTCCTTCCAGCTCGGGTCGCCGGCCGGCATGTTCTTCTCGCGGTACTCGGCGAGCCCGAGGGACGGGGAACCGACACTGGTGATGCTCACCGCACGGTCGCCGCGGTTGATGTCCATGTAGTTGGCGACCGGGCCGAACCCGTGGTTGGGGTAGAGGTCACCCCGCAGCCTGGTGTGCCACAGCCTGCGCCAGGGGCCCTCGTAGTAGTCCGGGTCGAACATCAGGCCGCGCAGATCGTGGTTGTAGGCGCCCGCGCCGTGCAGCAGATCACCGAAGAGACCGGCGTGCGCCATGCGCAGCACCCGCATCTCGTTCTGCCCGTAACAGCAGTTCTCCAGCTGCATGCAGTGGCGCCTGGTGCGCTCGGACAGGTCGACCAGCTCCCAGAGCTGGTCGAGCTGGAGCGCGATCGGACACTCCACACCGACGTGCTTCCCGTTCAGCATGGCGGTCTTCGCCATCTGGAAGTGGAAGTCCCAGGGCGTCGCCACATAGACGAAGTCGATGTCACCGCGCTTGCAGAGGTTCTCGTAGTCGTCCTCACCATTGGTGTAGACGGCGGGCGCCGGCTGACCCGCGGCCGTCACCTTCGCCGCGGCCTGCTGCGCCTTGGCCTTGACCGGGTCGCAGACGGCGACGACCTGTACGCCGCTGACGGCGAGGAAGAGGTCGATCATGCTGCCACCGCGGTTGCCCAGGCCGACGATGCCGACCCGCACGGTGGATCGCCGGTCGAAGGGGACGCCCACCATGGTCCGGCCCTGACGCTTCGGCGCGGCCGCCGGGTCGGCGGCGCCCTCCGGGCCCCGGCCGGGGGCGGCGGCTGCCGAGGAGCTTCCGAGGGCGCCGAGTCCTAGCCCGGCCCCGGCCACTCCGGCGGTCGTCCAGAGGACCGAGCGGCGGCTCATGGAGCCCTCGTCGCCACCCTGCGTACCGTCGTTGTGCTGTGCTGCGTCGTTCATCGATCCTCCAGAAAGGGGGTCTGACGTGCGCGGCTGGTGCGTGAACCTCGGTAAGGACCTTGGTAGTTGGGTCTGCTGTTGCGCAAGGGGAGGGATTGGACTCCTGTGCCGAAACCATGGACTTTCGTGCCCGCACGAAAACGCCGGGCGGGCTCGAACGCGTCGAGCCCGCCCGGCGGTCCGGGGTGGCCAATGGGGACCGAACGGCCCGGTGATCAGCGCACGGCGGGCCCCGGCCGGGTCGCCCGCTCCAACTCCATCAGCACCGAGTAGTACTGCTGACCCGTGGCCCGGTCCATGCCGATCTCGCACATGCGGTTGGCCGAGAGGTAGGCGTCGTACTCGCGGGACTTCACCTCGGCGGCCTCCTTCGCCGTCGCCGAGGCCGTCAGCTCCTTGTGCAGCATGCCCCGGTCGCCCGCGAAGGCGCAGCACCCGGCGTCGTCGGGGATCACGACCTCCTCGGCACAGGCCTCCGCGACCGTACGCAACTGCTCCACATCGTCCAGATGCTGCATGGAGCACGTCGGATGCAGGACCGCCGAACCGGTCTTCCGGAGGACCGTCAGCTCCGGAAGCAACTCGTCGGCCGCCCAGACCAGGGAGTCGACGATGGTCAGCTCCCGGTGCAACTCCCGGTTGTCATCGGTGAGATACGGCACCACCTCATGGGCGATGCCCAGGGTGCAGGACGAGGCGTCGACCACCAGCGGCAGCTTTCCGCCGGCCGTCCAGCCCCACGCCGCCTCCACGATGCGGTTCGCCATCACGGCGTTGCCCTCGTCGTACCCCTTGGAGTGCCAGATCGTCGCGCAGCAGGTCCCCACGACATCGTCCGGGATCCACACCGGCTTTCCGGCGCGGGCGGACACGGCGACGACGGCCTGCGGCAGCGAAGGACCACGATGGCCCTCGGGGCCGCCGAAGATACGGTTCACACACGCCGGGTAGTACACGGCGCTCGCCCCGACACGGGAGGTCCGGGGCAGCTTCCGGGCGGCTGCGCCGGGGATCTCGGGCAGCCACTCGGGCACCAGATCGGGGCGCACGGCCTTGCGGGCGAGAGCGGTGATGGTCTCCAGCGGTCCGTCACCGAGCCGGTCACCGATCCGGCCGGCCGCGGCCACCGCCAGCCGCGCCGCCGCCTCCACCGCCTTGAAGTTCTTCGCCGTGAGCGCCGCGACCCGCTCCTCGCGCGGCGAGTGCCGCCGGTGGCGGAAGTCCTTCATCATCGCGCCGGTGTCGATGCCCACGGGACAGGCGAGCTTGCACGTGGAGTCGCCCGCGCAGGTGTCGACGGCGTCGTAGCCGTACGCGTCGAGCAGCTGCGTCTCCACCGGGGAGCCGTCCGCCTGCCGCAGCATCTCCCGCCGCAGCACGATCCGCTGACGCGGGGACGTCGTCAGATCGTGGCTGGGACAGGTGGGCTCGCAGAAGCCGCACTCGATGCAGGGATCGGCGATCGCCTCGACCTCGGGAATGGTCTTCAGCCCGCGCAGATGGGCCTTCGGATCGCGGTCGAGGACGATCCGGGGCGCCAGGACACCGTCGGGGTCGATGATCTGCTTGGTGCGCCACATCAGGTCGGTCGCCTTCGGACCCCACTCCAGCTCCAGGAACGGGGCGATATTGCGGCCGGTGGCGTGCTCGGCCTTCAGGGAGCCGTCGAAACGCTCCACCGTCAGCCGGCAGAAGTCGTCCATGAACGCGGCGTAGCGGTCGACGTCGGACGGCTTCGCCGCGTCGAAGGCGAGCAGGAAGTGCAGGTTCCCGTGCGCCGCGTGACCGGCCACGGCGGCGTCGAAGCCGTGCTCCGCCTGGAGCCCGAGCAGCGCCTCGCAGGCCTCGGCCAGCCGGGACGGCGGCACCGCGAAGTCCTCCGTGATCAGCGTCGTACCCGAGGGGCGGGAGCCGCCGACCGCGGTGACGAACGCCTTGCGGGCCTTCCAGTAGCCGGAGATGACCTTGGCCTCGCGGGTGAACGCATTGGTCACCGACGGGACCGGCGCGACCAGGTCCAGCCCCTCGACGACGGCCGCCGCGGCCCGCTCGTACGCCTCCTGACCGGACTCGTCCGGAGCACGGAACTCCACCAGCAGCGCCGCGGTCTCCTTGGGCAGCTCGGCCCAGTCCGCCGGCACGCCCTTGACGCTCACCGACGCGCGCAGCGTATTGCCGTCCATCAGCTCGACGGCGATCGCCCCCGCCTCGTTGAAACGGGGCACGGCGGCCGCCGCCGCGGTCAACGACGGGAAGAACAGCAGGGCCGTGGAGATCCGGCGGTCCAGCGGCAGCGTGTCGAAGACGACCTCGGAGATGAAGCCGAAGGTGCCCTCGGAGCCGACCATCAGACCGCGCAGGATCTGGACCGGCGTCGCACCGTCCAGGAAGGCGTCTAGGCGGTAGCCGTTGGTGTTCTTGATCTCGTACTTGGCGCGGATCCGGGCCGTGAGCTCCGGATCCGCCTCGATCTCCGCCTTCAGGGCCAGCAGCCCTTCGCACAGCTCCGGCTCGGCGTGGGCCAGGGCCTCGTCCGCGGCCGGGTCGCCCGTGTCGACGACGGTGCCGCTGGGCAGCACGAAGGTGAGGGAGGAGACCGTGCGGTACGAATTGCGGGTGGTGCCCGCCGTCATTCCCGAGGCGTTGTTGGCGACGACCCCACCGATCGTGCAGGCGATCGCGCTGGCCGGGTCGGGGCCCAGCAGCCGGCCGTGCCGGGCGAGGGCGGCGTTGGCCCGCACCACCGTCGTACCCGGGCGGATCCGGGCCTGCGCGCCGTCGTCCAGGACCTCGATGCCCGCCCAGTGGTGGCGGACGTCGACCAGGATGTCCTCGCCCTGGGCCTGGCCGTTCAGGCTGGTGCCGGCGGCCCGGAAGACGACCTCGCGGCCCCTGCCGTGCGCGTACGACAGGATCGCCGAGACGTCGTCGATGTCCTGGGGGACCACGACGACCTGGGGGAGGAAGCGGTAAGGACTGGCGTCGGAGGCGTACTTCACCAGGTCGGAGACCTTCCAGAGCACCTTCTCCGGACCGAGCAGGGCGATCAGCTCGGCGCGCAGCGGTTCGGGCGTGCCCGGAGCCTGCCGGTCGGGGACCCGGTCCACGGACGGCGTGCGCACCGCGTCGGGGCGCAGTGCTTCCGGCTTCGGCTCCAGCAGTGGCATGTCGAGGTCTCCTCGGCGGTTCGGTTCGGTACCACGGCGGCGGGGGCGCCGCCCGGTGTCCAGGGGCTGCTCCTCAGCAGCGGCGCTCCGGCATTCCGTTGACCAGAGCGGACAGGAGTCCGCCGAGCACCTCGCGCTGATCGGCGGTCAGTGGGGCCAGGATCTCCTCTGCGGCGGCCCGGCGCGCGTCGCGCAGCGACCGGAGGGTGGCGAGCCCCTCCTCGGTGATCTCGATGCGGACCACCCGGCGGCTGTCCGGATCGGGGGCCCGGCGCACCCGCCCGCTCGCCTCCAGCCCGTCGACCAGGGTGGTCACGGCGCGCGGGACGACGTCCAGGCGTTGCGCGAGATCGGCCATCCGGGGCGGGCCGTCGTAATGCGCGACGGTGCGCAGCAGCCGAAACTGTGCGGGCGTGATGCCGATCGGCTCCAGCTGGCGGCTCTGAATCCGCTGGAGCCTGCGGGTCACCCGCAGCAACTGCTCGGCGAGCACGCCGTCGGCGTCGGAGGAGTCCATGGAGGGAACAATATCAGGACCTCGTTCATTGTGAGTATAGGTAACAATGAGCTATGCTCTCAAAAATCGGCTCGTCGCAGCCCCGGCTCGATTCTCCGCTTCTGTGACCCTTGAGCCCATCGAGTCCCTGCTCCGGCCACGGCCGCCGCACGCCCGACGAAGGAGCCCATGAAACCCGACGCGATCAACTGGACACCCCCACCGCGGGACGAGAGCCGTCCGCCCGCCGAGGTGCGCCGCATCCTGCGCCTCTTCCGCCCCTACCGAGGCCGGCTCGCGCTGGTCGGGCTGCTGGTCGGCGCCTCGTCGCTGGTGTCGGTCGCCTCCCCGTTCCTGCTGCGCGAGATCCTGGACACGGCCATTCCCCAGGGTCGTACGGGACTGCTGTCGCTGCTCGCCCTCGGCATGATCCTCACCGCCGTGACGAACAGCGTCTTCGGTGTCCTGCAGACCCTGATCTCCACCACGGTCGGCCAGCGGGTCATGCACGATCTGCGGACCGCCGTCTATGCCCAGTTGCAGCGGATGCCGCTCGCCTTCTTCACCCGGACCCGCACCGGCGAGGTGCAGTCCCGCATCGCCAACGACATCGGCGGCATGCAGGCGACCGTCACCTCCACGGCGACGTCGCTGGTCTCCAACCTCACCGCCGTCATCGCCACGGTCGTCGCCATGCTGGCCCTCGACTGGCGGCTCACTCTGGTCTCGCTCCTGCTGCTGCCGGTCTTCGTCTGGATCAGCCGGCGGGTCGGCCGTGAGCGCAAGAAGATCACCACCCGGCGCCAGAAGCAGATGGCCGCCATGGCGGCCACGGTCACCGAGTCGCTCTCCGTCAGCGGCATCCTGCTCGGCCGGACGATGGGCCGTGCGGACTCCCTGACCAAGGGCTTCGCCGAGGAGTCCGAGAAGCTCGTCGACCTCGAAGTGCGCTCCAGCATGGCCGGGCGGTGGCGGATGTCCACGATCGGCATCGTCATGGCCGCCATGCCGGCGGTCATCTACTGGGCGGCGGGCCTCGCCCTGCAGTCCGGCGGACCGGCCGTCTCCATCGGCACGCTCGTCGCCTTCGTCTCGCTCCAGCAGGGCCTCTTCCGGCCCGCCGTGAGCCTGCTCTCCACCGGCGTGGACATGCAGACGTCCCTCGCGCTCTTCCAGCGGATCTTCGAATACCTCGACCTCGAAGTGGACATCACCGAGCCCGAGAGCCCGGTCCGGCTGGAGAGGATCCGCGGCGAGATCCGTTTCGAGGATGTCGATTTCAGCTACGACGAGAAGAGCGGCCCGACCCTCAGCGGCATCGATGTGACCGTCCCGGCCGGCGGCAGCCTGGCGGTCGTCGGACCGACCGGGTCCGGCAAGTCCACGCTCAGCTATCTGGTGCCCAGGCTCTACGACGTCACCGCCGGCCGGGTCACGCTCGACGGGGTCGATGTACGCGATCTGGACTTCGACACCCTGGCAAGAGCCGTGGGTGTGGTCTCCCAGGAGACCTACCTCTTCCACGCCTCGGTCGCCGACAACCTGCGCTTCGCCAAGCCGGACGCCACCGACTCGGAAATCGAGGCGGCGGCCCGTGCGGCCCAGATCCACGACCACATCGCCTCACTGCCCGACGGCTACGACACCCTCGTCGGCGAGCGCGGCTACCGCTTCTCCGGCGGCGAGAAGCAGCGGCTCGCCATCGCCCGCACGATCCTGCGCGACCCACCCGTCCTGGTGCTCGACGAGGCGACGAGCGCCCTCGACACCCGTACGGAATTCGCCGTGCAGGAAGCGATCGACGCCCTCTCCGAGGGGCGCACCACCATCACCATCGCGCACCGGCTCTCCACGGTTCGCGATGCCGACCAGATCGTCGTCCTGGATCACGGCCGCACCGCCGAGCGCGGCAGCCATGAGGAACTCCTCCAGCGGGGCGGGCGTTATGCCGCGCTGGTCCGGCGGGACACCCAACTGGCCCCTGCGACAAGCTGATTGGCGGGATCGAGTGTGCCCGGCCGAGACCGGACACGCGGCGACGCCGCCGCTCCCGTGGGACGGGGAGCGACGGCGCCGGGCGGAGCGATGGTCAGACGAGCCAACCCACGAAGTGGATGATGCCGGCGAGCAGGTTGGTGATGACGTTCATTCGGTGTTTCTCCTTGTGCGTATTGCAAATCTGGGACAGCACAGTCGCGGTCTGCAGCCCGTCGCTTGCGCCCTGTAATCATCCAGCGCCGCAGGGGAGTTGAGCAACGAATCCTGGAACGATCACGCGTTCCAGCGAACACCCGATCCCCTGTTCGTGTGTTCCATTCGAGAACTGCGGGCCCGTGTCGTCCGGGCCCGGGCCCCGAACGGCGGGATAGCGTGCCCGCATGGTGAACGAATCGCCGGACACCCCGCCCGGTCGCACTCTTCGCCCGACCCGGCGCGGCCGTCTGGTGCTGTTCATCGGCGTCGTCCTCGTCCTGGTCGTGGCAGCGGCCGTGCTCGTACCGCTGCTGACGAGGGGGCCGAAGGTCGAGCGGGCCCGCTCGCTGGTGATCCCCGAGGGATGGCGGGCCTCCCAGGTCTACGAGGCGGTCGACAAGGCCCTCGACGTCGAGCCCGGCACCACCGAGAAGGCCGCGACCACGGCTGACCTGCCGCTCCCGGCCGCCGCGAAGGGCAACCCCGAGGGCTACCTCTTCCCGGCGACGTACCCCGTCACCTCCGGCACGACCCCGCAGAGCCTGCTCAGGTACATGGCCGACACCGCGGTCGAACGATTCGGCGCTGACCACATCGCAGCCGGCGCACAGCGCAACGGTGTGTCGGTGTACCAGACGGTGACGATCGCCTCCATCGTGCAGGCCGAGGCGGACACCACGGCCGACATGGGCAAGGTCGCCAGGGTTGTCCACAACCGGCTGGACCGGGGCATGCCGCTCCAGATGGACTCCACGCTCAACTACGCGCTGAACCGCAGCACCCTGCACACCACCACGGGCGACACGAAGATCGACAGCCCGTACAACAGCTATGAGCGCAAGGGACTGCCTCCCACACCCATCGGGAACCCGGGGGAACAGGCGATGACGGCGGCGATCAACCCCACTCCCGGAGCGTGGCTGTACTTCGTCACGGTCGCACCGGGGGACACCCGCTTCACCAGCAGCTACACGGAACAGCAGCGAAACGTGGCGGAGTTCAACCGCAACCGCCGCAGCGCCTCCGGCGGCTGAGCACCCGCGCCGTCAGACCACGGCGGGCGCGAACACCTCATCGGCGTCCCCCGCCGCCGTGTCCGCCCCTTTCAGCAGTCGGCCGATCTCGCGCACCGCCGCCCGCCCCGCCCGGTTGGCCCCGATCGTGCTGGCGGACGGCCCGTACCCGACGAGATGGATACGCGCGTCCCGCACCGCCCGGGTGCCCTCGACCCGGATGCCACCGCCCGGCTCGCGCAGTTTCAGCGGCGCGAGATGGTCGATGGCGGCCCGGAATCCGGTGGCCCAGAGGATGACATCCGCCTCGACCGTCCGCCCGCCGTCCCACGCCACCCCGTTCGGAGTGATCCGGTCGAACATCGGCAGCCGGTCCAGCACGCCCGTCTCGCGGGCCCGGCGCACCGCGTCAGTGAGCGGCAGCCCGGTCACGGACACCACACTCCGCGGCGGCAGCCCGCGCCGCACCCGCTCCTCCACCATCGCCACCGCGGCCCGCCCCAGCTCCTCGTCGAAGGGGCCGTCCCGGAAGACCGGCGGCCGACGCGTCACCCAGTACGTCTCGGCCGCCACCTCGGCGATCTCCATCAGATGCTGGGTGGCCGAGGCACCGCCGCCGACCACCACCACACGCTGTCCGGCGAACTCCGCCGGACCCGGGTAGTTCGCGGTGTGCAGCTGCCGCCCCCGGAAACCCTCCTGGCCCGGGTAGCGCGGCCAGAACGGCCGGTCCCAGGTGCCGGTGGCATTGATCAGGGCACGGGTGGCGTACGTACCCTCCGAGCTCTCGACCAGCAGCCGCCCGCCGTCGCCCTCGCGCACCGCGCTCACCTCGACGGGACGGTGGACCCGCAGGCCGAAGGTGCGCTCGTACTCGGCGAAGTACTCACCGATCACCTCGGAGGAGGGCCGGGCGTCGTCCGCTCCGGCGAGTTCCATGCCGGGCAGCGCATGCATGCCGTGGACCTTGCCGTAGGTCAGCGAGGGCCAGCGGAACTGCCAGGCGCCGCCCGGGCGCGGGGCGTGGTCGAGCACCACGAAGTCGCGATCCGGCTCCAGGCCGGTGCGGCGCAGATGGTAGGCGCCGGACAGACCTGCCTGTCCGGCGCCGATCACGACGACATCGACCTCGCGTGCTGCGCCCACCCCAAAGTTGTTCACGTTTCTACTAACCCTGTCGGAGGCGAGGATCTTCCCCGGCCGGCCGCCGGCTTCTGCCGTACGGGCAAGCCCTGCCTCTCCGCCGGTCCTTCCCCGCTCCGACCGGTCAGCGGCCCCCGGCGACCAGCAGCGGCGCACCCCCCGGCGCGGACGCCGGCCTGCCGTTCGCGGCAGCCACCCCGAGCAGCGGCGACGCGGGCACCGTCGACAGCAGACCGCGCGCCGCCAGCTCGGGTGTCACACCCTCGCCGAACCAGTACGCCTCCTCCAGATGCGGATAACCGGACAGCACGAAATGCTCCACACCCAGCGAGTGGTACTCCTCGATCCGGTCGGCGACCTCCTCATGACTGCCCACCAGCGCGGTGCCGGCCCCGCCTCGCACCAGACCGACGCCCGCCCACAGGTTCGGCGAGATCTCCAGCCTGTCGCGCGAACCACCGTGCAGCGCCAGCATCCGCTGCTGCCCGACCGACTCGCTCCGCCCCAGCGCCTGCTGGGCGGCGGCGATCGTCCCGGGGTCGAGATCGCCCAGCAGCCGGTCGGCCGTCGCCCACGCCTCGCGCGAGGAGTCGCGCGAGATCGTGTGCAGCCGGATGCCGAAGCGGACCGTACGGCCCTGCTCCTCGGCCAGACCGCGGATCCAGTCGATCTTCTCCTTCACCGCGGCCGGCGGCTCGCCCCAGGTCAGATAGACATCGGCATGAGCCGCGGCCACCGGCCCGGCCACAGCCGACGACCCGCCGAAGAAGATGTCCGGCAGCGGGTCCGGCGGCAGCGCGGTCAGCCCGCCCTCCACCTGGTAGTGCTCACCGTCGTAGTCGAAGGGCCGCCCGCCCCACACACCCCGCACCACCGACAGGAACTCGGCGGTCCGTGCGTAACGCCGGTCGTGGTCCAGGTGATCCCCGAACCGCCGCTGCTCCGTCGAATCGCCGCCCGTGACGACATTGAGCAGCAACCGCCCCCGGGTGATCCGCTGATAGGTCGACGCCATCTGCGCGGCGAGCACGGGCGAGATCACCCCCGGCCGGAACGCCACCAGGAACTTCAGCCGTTCGGTGTGCTGGGCCAGCGCCACCGTCGTCAGCCAGGCGTCCTCGCACCAGGTCCCGGTGGGCGTCAGCACGGCCTCGAAGCCCAACTGCTCGGCGGCCTTGGCGATCTGTGCCAGATACTCGATGTCGGGGGCGCGCACCCCGCTCACCGGAGTGATCCGGTCCCGCTTGATCCCGCCGTCGGTGTACGCGTGCCGGTCGACGAGCGTACGCCCGTCACCGCCGGTGGGCAGGAACCAGTGCAGATGGACGTTCATGACGAGGCCTTTCCGTAGGTGCGGGGAGCGGTGGAGGACGGCGGCAGATCGCGGTTGAAACGGGTGTCGACGTACTCCTTGAAGGAGAAGCGCCGCGGAATGAGCTTCAGACCGGCGAAGGTGTCCGCGATGGCCTGCTCGGAGGCGATCGCGGCAGGATCGAGGGCCACGGACACCCGGGTTCCGGCACTGAGCCGCACCGCGTCCAGGGCCACCTCGTACGGCAGCCCGGTCTCCTTCGCCCAGACCTTCGCCCAGGCCTCCGGATGCTCGAACACCCAGGACTGCGCCCGCTGCAGCCTGACCAGCAGATCGCCGATCGCCCTGGACTTCGCGGGATCCTTCAGCGCGGCCGGGGACGCCACCTGGAAGCTGAGACCGTTCACGACACCCTGGCCGGTGGTCAGCACCCGGGACTTGGTGCTGCGCAGCACCTGCGAGGTGTACGGATCCCAGATCGCCCAGGCGTCGACCTTGCCCCGGCTGTACGCGGCCAGCGCGTCCGCCGGCTGAAGATACTTCGGCTTCACGTCCTCGATGCCGAGCCCCGCCTTCTTCAGCGAGGCGATCAGCTGGTAGTGGGCCGAACTGCCCTGCGCCACCGCGATCGACCTGCCCCTGAGCTGGGCTGGGGACTTCAGCGGCGAGTCCTCGGGTACGACGATGGCCTCACCGGCGGACGATCCGTGCGCGGCGCCCACCACGACGATCCTGGAATCGGAGCCGGCCGCGAAGACGGGCGGTGTGTTGCCGACGCCCCCGAGGTCCACGGCCTGCGCGTTGACGGCTTCCAGAAGGGGCGGACCCGAGGCGAAGGTCGACCACTTGATCCGGTAGTCGAGGTCGTCCAGCTCGCCGGCGGCCCGCAGGATCGCTTCATAACCCCCCTTCTGGTCACCGACATCGAGGACGACACCGCCCTTTCCGTCGGTGTCACCGGTGGTGGAGGCGGACGTGGCACCGCCGCAGGCGGACAGCAGCAGAGCGAGGGGCAGCAGGAGGGCAGGCAGGGAACGACTTCTCATCGGATCCTCTTTCGTCGTGCACGGAGGCGGGCGGGGTGGACGGGCGGCCGACGGACAGCCCCCGTCTCAGACGACCTCGACGGATGCGGCGCCATCGGTGCCACCGGCGCCGCCGTCGACGCCCAGCTCGGTCAGCAGCCGGGCGCGCAACGCCGCGAAACCGGCACTGCTCGCGCCGCGAGGCCGGTCCAGACCGACCGGCGTGTCGTACGCGATCGCCCCGTCCCGCATCACCAGCGCGCGGTCGGCCAGCAGCAGCGCCTCGTCCACATCGTGGGTGACCAGCAGTACGGCGCAGCCGCGTCGCTGCCAGAGCTCGGCCACCAGCCGCTGCGCCTTGATCCGGGTCAACGCGTCCAGCGCGCCGAACGGTTCGTCGAGCAACAGCAGATCCGGCTCACGCACCAGGGCGCGGGCCAGCGAGGCGCGCTGGGCCTCACCCCCGGAGAGCGTCCTGGGCCACGCACCGGACCGCTCCGCGAGCCCGACCTCGTCCAACGCACGTTCCGCGACCGCCCGTTCGGGCTTCCCGGGCAGTCCCAGCAGCACATTGCGCCAGACCCGCTTCCACGGCATGAGCCGCGGCGCCTGGAAGGCGACCGCCCGCCGTCTCGGCACCAGCACCGTGCCCTCGATCTCGCGGTCCAGCCCGGCGAGCACCCGCAGCAGCGTCGACTTCCCACAGCCGCTGCGCCCGAGCAGCGCGGTGAACTCCCCGGCGCGCAGGGTGAGATCGAGCCCGTCGATGACGGCCGCGCCGCCGAAGGAGCGGGTCAGTCCCGCCACCCGCACCGCGGTCTCGGCCGGAGCGGCGGGGCTCACTGTCCCGTGAAGGTCGGTCGCCATTGCAGCAGCAGCCTTTCGAGTGTGCGGACGATGACGTCGGCGGCGAGGCCGAGGAAGGCGTAGACGACCAGGCAGACGACGATGACGTCCGTACGGAAGAACTCCCGGGCCTGGTTCATCAGGAAGCCGATCCCGGCATCGGCGTTGACGGATTCGCCGAAGACCAGGGCCAGCCATGCGGTGGCGAGTGAATAGCGGAGCCCGGTCATGGCCCCGGGCAGCGCGCCCGGCAGCACCACATGCCGGATCAGTCCCCACCGGCCGAGCCCCAACGACTCCCCGGCTTCGATGAGTTGGGCATCGACCCCGCGAATGCCCGCGTACACATTGAGATACAGATGAAAGGCGACACCGAGCGCGATGAGCGCCACCTTCGGGGCCTCACCGATCCCCAGCCAGATGATGAAGAGCGGGATCAGCCCGACCCAGGGGACGGTGCGCAGCATCTGCACACTCGCGTCCACCAGATCCTCGCCGAGCCGGGAGAGCCCGGAAACCAGCGCGAGCGCCGTCCCGACGACACCCCCGAGCACCAGCCCGACGGCGACCCGCTGGAGCGAGATCCCCATCGCGGACGGCAGCGTCCCGTCGGCGATCAGATCCGATCCGGCACGGGCGATGGTGCCGGGCGACGCGAGCACATCGGCGTGCAGGACACCGGTGGCACTGAGAACCTGCCACAACGCGAGCAACAGCAACGGGCCGACAGCACGCCGAACCCAACGGGGCGGCGCGCCCAGGCGCACACCCCGCACGGAGGCCGGAACAACGGGCTCCAGATCGAGCGGCCGCCGATCGGAAGGGACAGGGGACTTCCCGGATTCTGAAGGTATGTCAGGTGGTGCGAGGGCATGGCCGATGGTCATGAGGGCTCCACGAGCAGTCCACGGGCAGGGGGAGTCACACCGCGGCCACGGCCGCGCGAACCACTGCTGCCGTTACGTCACAGCGGTCACGCCGAGCGGCGGACGGGGCGGAATGGGCCGGTGCGCGTACGGGCAGACGCGTACGGCAGCGAGAACGGGCAGAAGCGCCGCCCGGTCACCGACGGAGAAGAAGCCGAGAGAACGTCAGCAGCCGCTGGGACACGCGGCGGAGGTCACCCGCAGCAGGTCGATGTGACCGCGCGAAGTGAGCAGGGCTGAACGGAACATGCCGCCGAACGTAGCGATCCATCACTGAAACGGTCAATGATGTCTCGGCAGGTGGACGCGCGATCTTGCCGAATGGGCGAGAGAATGGACCCATGCCCCACGCCTTCGCCACCAGCGTTCTGCACATCACCACCGGCACCACGGAGACCATCACCGACCTGACCGCCGAATGCGAGCAGTTCCTCACCCGGAACGCCGCCTCCGGAGACGGCCTCCTCAACATCTTCGTACCGCACGCGACCGCCGGCATCGCCATCCTGGAGACCGGATCCGGCAGCGACGACGACCTCCTGGCCACCCTCCACACCCTGCTGCCCGCCGACAGCCGCTGGCAGCACCGCCACGGCAGCCCCGGCCACGGCCGCGACCACGTACTCCCCGCCCTCGTCCCGCCGCACGCGACGCTGCCGGTGATCGGCGGACGGCTGGAGCTGGGGACGTGGCAGTCGGTGTGCCTGGTGGACACGAACGTCGACAACTCGGACCGTCAGGTGCGGTTGAGCTTCCTCGGCCAGTAGGCCGGTTCGGAGGACGAGAGGCCCACATCGGCGCGTCGGCGCTCCTCAAGGAATTCGATGCGCCGGGCCTGTTCGTCGGTGATCACATCGCACACCCAGTCCCAGTGCAGCGCCACCCGGTCGCCGGCGGAGAGCCCGTCGAGCAGCGTCAGTCCACCGGCCGAGCAGCGTACGGTCTCCTCCCGCCACGCGCCGTCGGCAAGCCCCGCACCGTCCCAGCACAACGGGCGTGACCGCACGGTCGCCAGGTCCCTGTCGGCGGCCACGACCACTCCCGTACGGACGCGGCACTGGTCGAGCACGGACAGGGCGGTCGGATGGCCGCTCGACCGCAGCATCGGGGCCCACGGGTACACCTCGAACACCTGGAAGCTGTGATGGGCCAGGGCGCGCCGCCCGGCGTCGCGCCAGGTGCCGCCGAGCTGCCCCCGGAACCGGTCGGTCATGCGCTCCACCAGAGCGGCGGGATCGGCCCGGTCCAGCAGCTCGTTGCCGATCCAGTACGCCTCGACCACCCGCACGTCGAGCGGGTCCGCCAGCCCGGCCGTCTCCGCGAGGAACTGGAGATAGCACCAGGCCCCCTCGAACTGCCGGGCGCGCCGCTCGATGTCGGCGGTCGCGTCACGGCGCAGGAGGGCCGCCGCGTCGGCGGGGCCGCAGTAGCCGAGCTCGTTGGGCGGGTAGGCGTATCGCGCGAACAGCAGGGCGCCCTCGGCACTCACTCAGCAGATCCTCGGTAGTTGTTCGCCGATCGGCAGCCCGATCACCCGGCTCCCGCCCAGCCCCGTTTTCGCCACGACCATCCCGGTGTGATCCGGAACGCAGCTGCCGATCCGGCAGGCGGACCGGCCCAGGGGGTGGGCCCGCATGGCGGCCAGCACCCGGTCCGCGTCCTCGGCCGGGACGATCGCGATCAGTTTGCCCTCGTTGGCCACCTGGAGCGGGTCGAGCCCGAGCAGGCTGCACGCGTCGCGCACCGCGGGCGGTACGGGAAGCAGCCGCTCGACCAGTTCGATGCCCACGTCCGAGGCGCGGGCGATCTCGTTCAGCGATGCCGAGACGCCCCCGCGCGTGGGGTCCCGGAGCACATGGAGGTCGGTTCCGGTGGCGAGCATGGCGGCGACCAGTCCGTGCAGCGCGGCGGTGTCGCTTTCCACCGTCGTACCGAATTCGAGGCCCTCCCGGCAGCTCATCACGGCCACACCGTGCACACCGATGTCGCCGCTGACGAGCACCGCGTCGCCGGGGAGCGCCCGGCGCGCATGGATGTCGACACCGGGAGGGATCACGCCGATGCCCGAGGTGTTGAGGTAGACGCCGTCACCACTGCCGTGTTCCACGACCTTCGTGTCCCCGGTGACCAGGCGTACGCCGGCGTCCTCGGCGGCCCGGCCCACGGCCTGCGCGATCCGGCCGAGGTCGCTCAGCGCGGTGCCCTCCGCGAGGATGAAGGCGGTGGACAGGAACAGCGGCGTCGCACCCGACATGGCCAGGTCGTTGACCGTGCCGTTCACCGCCAGGTCACCGATCGACCCGCCGGGGAAGAACATCGGCTTCACCACGAACGAGTCCGTGGAGAAGGCGAGACGGGTACCGGAGCCGACCGTCAGGACGGCCGAGTCACCGAGGTCGGCGGCGGCCGCGGCACCGTACGCGGGCAGGAACAGGTGCTCGATCAGCTCACCGGACATCGCACCGCCGCCCCCGTGCCCCATGACGACGGACGGGACGTCCCGCAGCGGGACCGGGCAGGCCCACCCTTCGAAGTCGAGGTCGGGCACGTCGTTCACCACGGCGGTCGCGTCTTGCATCGCGTCAGTCACTTCGCATCGACCAGTTCCAGGCGGCGGTGGGTGTAGTACGCGGCGCACGCGCCCTCGGACGACACCATGGTCGCACCGAGGGGATTCCTCGGCGTGCACTCCTTGCCGAACGCCTCGCACAGATGCGGCTTGATCAGGCCCTGGAGGACCTCGCCCGAGCGGCAGAGCGACGACTCGGCGGTGTGGATGTCCGTCACGTCGAACCGCTGCTCCGCGTCGAACGCCCGGTACTTCTCGGAGAGCCGCCAGCCGCTGCGGGGAATCGCCCCGATGCCGCGCCAGGTCCGGTCGGTCACCTCGAAGACATCGGCGAGCATCTCCATGGCGGGCACATTGCCCTCCTCGCGCACGGCCCTGGGGTAGGCGTTCTCCACCTCGTGCCGGCCCGCCTCCAGCTGGACGACGGTCCGGCGGACCCCTTCGAGGATGTCCAGCGGCTCGAAGCCGGTCACCACGATCGGCACCTTGTACTTCCGGGCCAGCGGCGGGTACTCGGCCGTCCCCATCACACTGCATACGTGGCCTGCGGCGAGGAACGCCTGCACCCGGCACGTCGAGGACTCCATGATCGCGGCGATCGCGGGCGGCACCAGCACATGGGACACCAGCAGCGAGAAGTTCCGCACCCCGAACCGCTGGGCCTGATACACCGTCATGGCGTTGGCGGGGGCGGTGGTCTCGAACCCGATCCCGAAGAAGACGACTTCGCGGTCAGGGTTCTCCCGGGCGATCTTCAGCGCGTCGAGCGGCGAGTACACCACGCGTACGTCGCCGCCGGCGCTCTTGACGGAGAAGAGGTCCTGGCTGCTGCCGGGCACGCGCAGCATGTCGCCGAACGAGCAGAAGACGACGCCGGGGCGGGCGGCGATCGCCAGTGCCCGGTCGATGGTCTCCAGCGGGGTGACACAGACGGGACATCCCGGTCCGTGGATCATCTCCACACTGTCCGGCAGCAGTTGGTCGATGCCGTGCCGGATGATGGAGTGGGTCTGGCCGCCGCAGACCTCCATCAGCGCCCACTTCCGCGTGGTGGCCGCGTGGATCTGGTCGATCAGCTTCTTCGCGAGATCGGGGTCACTGAACTCTTCGAGGTACTTCACCGGCCGACTCCTTCGGGAGACACACGCTGTTGGGCCGCGCGCTCGAAACCGTCTCCGAACTCCTCGGCCAGGATGCCGAGCCGCTCGAAGTCGGCAAGGGTGTCCAGGGCCGACCGTTCGTCGAGGCGCTGGATGGCGAAACCGACGTGCACGATGACGTACTCACCGACGGTCGCATCGGGGATGTACTGGAGGCACACCTCCTTGCGCACCCCACCGAAATCGACTTCGGCCATCACGGTGCCGTCGACTTCGGCGGTACTGAGGACACGCCCCGGAACAGCCAGACACATGGTCCCTCTTCTCTGTGGATCCCTCTTGGAGTGCGGCGGTACGGTCGTGCGGCAGCGTCAGTCCGATGCGGCGATCATGAGCTGGCCGAGGGCGATCCCGCCGTCGTTCGGGGGGAGCAGGCGCGGCCGCAGGACGGTGAAGCCTCGCTCGTTCAGGCCGAGTTGCACAGCTTCGAGCAATACGGCGTTCTGGAAGACGCCGCCGCCCAGCGCCACGGTGGAGAGGCCGGTGCGCGAGTGGCAGAGGTCCGCGAGGCGGGTGGCCAGAGCGGCGACGGCGGTGTGGAAGCGCATGGCGATCAGCCCGGCCGGAACGCCGTCGCGCACGTCGGACACCACGGCCCGGACCACCGGGCCCGGATCCGCGACGGCGGGTTCCTCTCTCTTCCCGGGCCGGATGCCGAAGCGGTAGCCGCCCTCCGGTGCCGCGGGCCCGGCGGCCGCGGCACGGGCCAGCCCCTCCAGTTCCATGGCCGCCTCCGCCTCGTACGCCACCACGTGCCGGACGCCGGCCAGGGACGCCACCGCGTCGAAGAGCCGTCCCATGCCCGACGTGGGCACGCAGCCGAATCCGGTGGCGAACTGATGGGCCAGTACGTCGCGTTCGGCGGGCGGGCAGGCACGTACCGCTGGCAGGTCGTCGTCCCAGGGGATGCCGGCCGCGTGCAGATGCGCGAGGGCCATCCGGTACGGCCGCAGCACACTCGCGTCGCCCCCGGCCAGCGGTACGTAACCCAGGTGCGCGGCCCTGCTGAACGACGCGTAGCCGGCCACCAGGACCTCGCCGCCCCAGGCCGCCCCGTCGGCGCCGTGGCCGGTGCCGTCGAAGGCGATGCCGATCACGCGCTCGTCCGCGCCCAGGCCGTGCTCCGCCATCACGGACGCGATGTGCGCGTGGTGGTGCTGCACGGTGCGGACCGGCCGCCCGGCCGCGTGGGCACGAGCCCAGTCGCCGGAGTGGTAGCCGGGGTGTCTGTCGGCCACCAGTCGGGTGGGTGCCACCCCGGTGAGGTCCTCCAGATGCTTCTCGGTCCGGGTCAGAGCGCCGACCGTGGACAGGTCGTCCATGTCGCCGATGTGCTGGCTCAGCCAGGCATAGCGGCCCTCGGCCAGCGCACAGGTGTTCTTCAGGTCGGCGCCCACGGCGAGCGTCGGGGGCACGTCGAAGGGCAGTGCGAGCGGCAGCGGGGCGTATCCGCGCGAGCGGCGCAGCGGCAGCTCGGCACCGGCGGCCCAGCGGCTGACCGAGTCGTCGCACGGCACATGGATGCGCCGGTCGTGCCGTAGCCAGGCATCGACCAGCGGAGCCAGAACGGCCAGCGCGTCGCCGTCGTCGGTGACGATCGGCTCGCCCGACAGATTGGCTGAAGTCATCACCAGTGCGTCCGGGCCCGGATCGTCGTCCCTGATCCCGAAGAGCAGGACGTGCAACGCGGTGTAGGGAAGGAGCAGCCCGAGGTGGGGGCTGCCGGGCGCCACGGCGTCGGACACCCCGGCCCCGGGCCCGGCAGGATGCCGGGGCAGGAGCACGATCGGGCGGCGGCCACCGGACAGGAGCTCCTCCTCGTCCGCCGTGACGGTCACCAGCCGCCGCGCGGCGTCGAGGTCCGGCACCATCACCGCGAACGGCTTGCCGCCGCGCCGCTTGCGCCGGCGCAGCTCGGCCACGGCCGCGTCGTCGCGGGCGTCGCACACCAGGTGGTAGCCACCGAGTCCCTTGACCGCGATGATCCCGCCCTCGGCGAGGAGCTTCCGGGCCGTACGCAGCGCGTCCTCGTCACGGGACAGGGACACGCCTTCCCCGCCGACCAGTTCGAGCCGCGGTCCGCAGTCGGGACAGGCGATCGGCTGGGCGTGGAAGCGCCGGTCGAGCGGGTCCTCGTACTCCGCCCGGCAGGCCCCGCACATCTCGAAGTCCGCCATCGTGGTGGCGGCCCGGTCGTACGGAAGGCCGGTGACGATCGTGAACCTGGGGCCACAGTGCGTGCAGGTGATGAACGGGTGGCGGTAGCGCCGGTCCGACGGATCGACCAGCTCCTCCAGGCAGTCCCGGCAGGTGGCGATGTCGGGCGAGACCAATGTCCTGGCCCGGTCGGACGTGCTGGAGCGCTCGATGGTGAAGCCCGTACCGCCGCGCGTCGGCAGTTCGCTCGTACGCACGTCCTCGACGACCGCGAGCGGAGGGGCGTCGGCGCTCAGACGGCGGCCGAACTCCTCCACGGCCCCGGCCGCTCCCTCGACCTCGGCGAGCACCCCGTCGCCGGTGTTCGTCACCGAGCCCGTGAGCAGCAGTTCCGAGGCGGTGACATAGACGAAAGGCCGGAAGCCCACGCCCTGCACGACGCCGCGCACCTCGAATCTGCGCCGGATCCGCTGCTCCCGGCCGCGGCCCATCATCTCCAGCCCCGACAGGGCCTGACGGGCCTTCGCCCGGTCGATGAGCTCGACGGCGAAGCCCATATGGAGAAGCACCCAGTCGTCGCGACCGGGCGCCTCGTCGAGCATGCCGATGTTGACGCGGCGCCTGGCGCCCTCCACGTCCACCAGAGCCAGCTGGCCCGCGTACCCGTCCACGATCTCCACGACGCGGCCAGGAATGCCTAGGCACATGATCAGGATCTCCGGGGTCGGGTGCTGTTCACGGACGCGGTCGGTACGGCCGGCACGAGCTGCCGGATCAGGGTGTGCACTGCCTGGATCGCTTCGGGCACCGCGCTGTCGACGGCTTCGCCGAGCCCGATGCCCTCCTCGACTCCGGCGGGTGTGCAGCCGACGAGGTAGGTGAGCGGAAGCGTACCGCCCAGTTGTTCCAGATTTGCCAGGACAGCAACCGGATTCATTCCATGTGCGTCGAATTCACCCGAACCGAGGTCCTCCACACCGATGCGGAGCACCGTCACCTCCCCGGGGGCCCCGCCCCCCGGGTACGCGTCGACCAGAACCAGCGCGTCGTACCCGTCGAGCAGGTCGTACGCGAGATGCATGCCGCGGATGCCGTAGTCCACCACCCGGACCTGCGGGGGCATCCCCCCGTCGCGGGCCAGCCGGCGCACGACCTCCGGGCCGAAGCCGTCGTCGCCGAGAAACAGATTGCCGATGCCCGCGACCAGCACCCGGGTGGCGGTGTCCGGTTCCCTCGTCATCGTCGGCTCAGCCGCCCCCGGACCGGAGGTCGGGCGATGCCGGGTCCTGAGTCTTCTGCGGGTGTACGGAGGTGTCGGAGCGTTCGTCCGAGGTGCCCGAGGGACGGTCGGCAGGGCCGGCCGAGGGCCGGTCCGAGCCGGTGTCGCGGGACCCCTTCGGGCCTCGTTCCTCCTGCGGCTCCTCCTCGACGTCGCTGTTCTTCTCCGGTGTCTCAGCCATGGGGTACTCCTTGCTCACTTCACTCGGACCGGGATTCACATCGAACGGATGTGCAGGTAACGGCGGATGTCGGGGATCGACCTGATCCCGACCGCCACGGCGACGAGCGCCACGGCCGCGGCCGCTCCGGCGGTGATGATGCCCAGGGTCTTCACGATCGGTTCTCCTCTCGGTGCTGCGCCGTCTCCTCGACGCTCAGGGGTGTCAGTTCGTCGGGCGCGAAGTAGAAGTAGCGGCCGTACCAGTCGTGCAGGTCCGACGCGGGGTCGTCGACGAGGACCAGGGCGATGTGCGTACCACCGTCCACGTCCGAGAGAACCGCCGTCACCCGGGCCACCTGGCCGGCGAAGAACAGGTCCTGCGCGTCCGCCCGCCGGGAGGGGTGGACGCGGACCAGGCTGCCCTTGGCCACCCGGACCCCGTCGATCACGACCGCGTCGCTCCCGGGCCGCACCGAGGCGTCGGCCGCCGGATCCCACCAGGGGGCGCCCGCGGTGTCGAAGGCGGCGGGTTCCACATCCCGGACGTCGGCCACCGGGCCAGCGGGAGCCGCGGGCTGCGGCCGGTGCGGGTCGCGCAGCAGACCGTGCAACTGCTGGAGGCCGGCGGGCGACATGCCGTCGCACCGGTCGATGATCTCCCGGGCCCGGGGATCGGTGGCCCGGGCCTCCGCCTTCTCCTCCTCCGTCATGGTCATCACGCGGAGGGTCAGGATCTCGTCGATCTCGGTCGAGTCGAAGAGCGCGCCGGGGCTCTGCTCGGCGACCTCCGGGTAGTCGTACAGGATGATCGGCGCACCGAGCAGGGTGTCCGTCGTCCCCTTCGGTCCGGCCAGCACGGGCCAGCATCTGCGCTGTCGGCAACGGCCGGCGGCCGCTGCCGCCCCGGCGGGCGGTTCGAGCAGCGAGACGAACTCGGCGTCGTGCGCCCGCAGCAGCAGATGCGCGCCGATCAGCGAGGACCGGATCGCGGCGTCCTTGGTGGCCGCGGGCTCCGGATGCTCGTTGCGCACCGCCACCGAGAGGCGCACGTATCCGTCGTCGATGACGGCCCGAGCGCGGACCCGGACCGTCAACGGCAGCCGCCGTCGCACGATCCGGCCCGCCACCACACCCCGCGCGTCGGTCAGCGGCTCGGTCTCCTCGCCGCCCGGGACCTCGTGGACGGCATCCGTCACCTCCCCCAACGGCAGGGCGGGCAGCACGATTTCACGCTCGACGGCCTCGTCCCAGGACATCACCGGCACCCCGTCGACGATGAGCTGCCCGACCGGTACCTCCACCCCGTCCTCGCCCGTGCTCAGCACCTCGCGGACCTGGAGTTGGAGGAAGCGCAGATGCACGGTGACGGCCGCCGGCCCGTCGTGCGGTGCCAGCAGGCACTGCGTCTCCATCTCCGGCTCCTCGCCGAAACTCGCCGCCGTGGCGTGCGGCGGGCCGAGGACCCCGAACTGCCAGCGCGACCGGTTCTTGTGCGAGCTCGCCCGGTACGGGTACAGGAGGTACCCCTCGTACAGGACGGCGTCGGCGATCGAACGCACCTGGTCGAGACTCACAGGACCACCTCGTCGTGTTCGGCCAGGAGGGTCTGGACCGTCTCGTCCCAGCTGATCAGCCCGTGCCGGGCCCGGAAGTCCGCGAAGCGTGCCAGCACCTCGTGGTCCAGCCGGATCCATCCGGTGTTCGGGTAGTGCGCCGCCACCATGCGTCGCCACACCTCGACCGGCATCGGGTGCCGGGCCTCGCAGTCCCACGGCACCTGCTCGACCCCGAAGCCCTTGCTGCCGCGGGTGAAGACCGTGCCGGAGAACATCAGGGCGAGGGGCACCGAACCCTCGCCCAGGGCGTGCAGATAGCGGGAACCGATCACGTCGAAGTCGTAGGTGCAGGGCAGGGCGAGATCGACCTCGGTCGCACCGCTGAACCCCTGCACGGTGGTGTCGCAGCTCATCCACTGGAACGGCTTCAGGGTGTCCGTCCAGCGGTCCCGGCCGCCGAACAGCGCCACCAGGCCGCTCTGTTCGGCCTCGTCGTAATGGCGCCGCTGCGGCTCGATGCGGACCTGGCAGTGCAGCGCGATGGCATGGATCCGCCGGCCCGTCCGCTCCTCGATCCGCAGCCGCGCGGTCAGCTGCGGAGCGGCCGCGTACGGCTCGGCGACTACGTCGAGCACGGAGAACGCGAAGTCGTTCACGGCGCCCCGATCCCCGCGGCGGGCCGGCTGCGGTCCGCCACCCGCGCGAAGAAGCCGTCCATCGCGGCACGGGCCTCGGTGCCACCGTCGAACCCGCGCCACAGCGAGCGCAGTTGCCCCACCAGCTCGTAGCAGGCGTCGATCGGCACCAGATGGCACGAACCCTCGCTCTCCGCCGTACGCCGGATCAGCAGCGCCTCCACGTCCGGATGCAGCACGGAGAGCTCCGGGCTCGACTCGACGACGGCCGCCCAGGCGTCCAGCGGCAGTTCCGACTCGGTGGCCCCGGCGGGCCCGGGGTAGAACGCGACCATCCGGTCCTGGACGGAGTTGTGGAACAGGAAGGCGAGCCCCACGGGAATCTGCAGCTCGTCCCAGGCACGCCCGTCCACGGTCAGCCCGGCGAAGTGCAGATACCGCTCGGGGACCGCCCGGTACCGCAGCTCCGCGTTCTCGTCGGTGAACAGCAGATAGCAGGCCCGACAGCAGCACATCAGGGCGCGGCTGTCGAGGTTCACCACATGGGAGTGGCTCTCGCCGATCGGTTCCGCGCACATCTCGCAGCGCTCACCGGCAACCGGCCGCGGCCGGTTGCGTCTGAGCCGCAGCAGGGCGGAGGCCGGCGAGGCGGAACGGCCGACGGCGATCACGGCGCCACCGCCGCGGGGACCGACACCGAGACCACGGCACCGTCCGACAGCAGGGGCAACGGGGCCAGATGCCCGCCGTTCTCGTCGAGGCAGACACCGGCCCGTCGCACGTCGTAATGGGCACGGCATCCGGCGCAGCGCAGTACCGCGTCCCCGGACCGGCCGCCCAGCCGCCGCGCCAGCGTGGCACCCTCGAACGGCCGCTCGCAGCGCGCGCACCGGTCCTCGAAGGCGAAGAGATCCGTGCCCACCCGACAGGCCACCACCGGCATCCTGCCGACACCGACCCGGGCCACGGCGCCGGACTCCAGCCCCGACAGCTCCGGCACGACCTCCCACGACGCGCCGTCGTCGGCCGTCCCGGACTCCGTGTGCAGCCGGGCGAACAGCGAGTCCACCGGTACCAGCGGCCCCGCCGCCCCGGCGTCCTCGTCGGCCGCGGTCTCGACCTCGATCGAGGTGATCTCCGGCGCCGCCGCCTCCACAGCACCCTGCACGGCCAGCCTGAGCGTGACCGAGGACGACGGGCAGCCGTCACAACTGCCCAGCAGCCGCAACCGGACGGTGCCCTCGTCGGTGACGGCGAGCAGCTCCACATCGCCGCCGTGCGACCCCAGATACGGCCGTACGCTCTCCAGCGCCTGCTCGACCCGGGTCTCCACGCCGTACGGATGCAGCCCGTGCACCAGCAGGACGCCGGCCACCAGCTCGTCGCCGGCCAGGGCGGCCAGGACGTCTTCGTCCAGCCGCCCCTGTTCGTGCACGAGATCGAGCAGCCGTTCGAGCCCGGCACCGTAGAAGTCGGCGACGACCCGGACCAGTTCCTCGCTGCGCTCGCGGGCGACCGCACCGCCCGAGCCACTGGCGGCGATCAGGGCGTCGATGCGTTCACCGGTCGTCCGCCAGTCGGGCGTGGCCGGGGAATCCTCCCGCGCCATCACTCACTGCCCGCGGACTGGGTGGGGGAGTGCAGGAGCTCCAGCTTCTTGCCCTCGCCGAGATACATGTGCACACCGCAGGGCAGACAGGGGTCGAAGCTGCGCACCGTGCGCATGATGTCGATGCCCTTGAAGTGCTCCCGGTCGTTCTCCTCGAAGATCGGCTGGCCCTGCACGGCGTCCTCGTAGGGGCCGGGCGTGCCGTACGTGTCACGGGGGCTCGCGTTCCACGGAGTCGGCGGGTACGGGTGGTAGTTGGCGATCTTGCCGTCCCGGATCACCATGTGGTGGGAGAGAACGCCGCGGACCGCCTCGGTGAACCCGCAGCCCACACCCTCCTCGGGCACCTCGAACTTCTCCCAGGTCTTGGTGTTCCCGGAGCGGATCTCCACGAGCGCCTTCTCCGCGAAGTGGAGCGCGCAGGCGGCCGCGTAGGCCTGGAAGTAGCTGCGCGCCCGGTTGCGCTCGATGGTGTTGCTCCACTTCGGGACGTGCCACTCCAGCTCCACCGGCCCCTTGAGGGCGGTCTTGGGGAGGTTGATCTTGACGCTGTGGCCGGTGGCCTGGATGTAGCCGATGTCGACCAGACCGGCCAGAGCGGTGGTCCACAGCCGCGCGAGCGGCCCGCCGCCCGTGTCGAGCGCCAGGTAGTCCTTGCCGTCGAACCACCGCGGTGACATGACCCAGCTGTACTTGTCGTCCAGGTCCCGCTTCTGCGGCTGCGGGTTGGTGTGCTGGTTCCACGGGTGGCGCCGGTCGACCGGATTGCCGAGCGGGTCGTGGGAGACGAAGGTCTCCTGCTCGTCCCAGTCGTTGTAGTACGACGAACCGAGCAGGATCCGGATGCCGAGGTTGATCTTCACCAGGTCGGTGGTGACCAGCTTCCCGTCGACGACGACACCGGGGGTGACGTACATCTTCCGGCCCCAGTCGGTCATGTCCTTGTACTCGAAGTTGCAGTGCTCCGGGTCCTGGAAGGAGCCCCAGCAGCCCAGCAGGATGCGCCGGTTGCCGACCTGCTCGTACCCCGGCAGGGCTTCGTAGAAGAAGTCGAAGAGGTCGTCGTGCATCGGCACGACCTTCTTCATGAACTCGACGTACCGCTGGAGGCGGGTGATGTAGTCCGTCATCAGCTGGATGGTCGCCACGGTGCCGACGCCACCGGGATAGAGCGTGGAGGGGTGCACGTGCCTGCCCTCCATCAGGCAGAACATCTCCCGGGTCATCCGGCTGACCTGGAGCGCCTCGCGGTAGAACTCGCCGGTGAACGGGTTCAGCGACCGCATGATGTCGCCGATCGTCCTGTATCCGTGCGCGTCGGCGTGCGGGGAGGGGGTGCGGTTGGCCTGCTCCAGTACCCCGGGGTTGGTCTCCGCGACCATCTTCTCGCAGTAGTCGACCCCGACCAGGTTCTCCTGGAAGATGTTGTGGTCGAACATGTACTCCGCGGCCTCGCCGAGATTCACGATCCATTCGCCGAGGTGCGGCGGCTTCACCCCGTACGCCATGTTCTGCGTGTAACACGAACATGTGGCGTGGTTGTCACCGCAGATTCCGCAGATACGACTGGTGATGAAGTGTGCGTCCCGGGGGTCCTTCCCCTTCATGAAGACCGAATAGCCCCGGAAGATGGAGCTGGTGCTGTGACACTCGGCGACCACCTTCTGCTTGAAGTCGATCTTCGTGTAGATACCCAGGCTGCCGACGATCCGGGTAATGGGATCCCACGCCATTTCGACCAGGTCGTTCTTTCCCTGGCCGCCCCCGGCACCCTTGTGCTGCGTCGCGGTCATTGCGCCGCCTCTGCTTTCTGTCCGTTGCGGTGATGTACGCGGTCGTTCACCAGGTGCGTGTGGCGCCGGTGGTGAGTTTCTTGCCGGGCCTACGCCATTTCGGTTCGCGGTCCAGGGTGTGGGTGGTGAGGTGGCGCAGCCGCCGCATCGTCGACCCGTACAGCCCGACCGCGTTGGTCGAGAGCTTTCCTCCGGGGGGCTCGTCCATGAACGGCATGAACTTGTCCGGGAACCCGGGCATGGTGCAGCCGATGCAGATGCCACCGACGTTGGGGCAGCCGCCGATGCCGTTCATCCAGCCCCGTTTGGGCACGTTGCACTTGACCGTGGGGCCCCAGCAGCCCAGCTTGACGATGCACTTCGGTGAGCCGTACTCCGTCGCGAAGTCGGCCTGCTCGTAGTACCCGGCCCGGTCGCAGCCCTCGTGGACCGTCGACCCGAACAGCCACGTCGGCCGCAGCGCGTCGTCGAGCGGGATCATCGGCGCCTGGTCGGTGGCCATGTAGAGCAGGTAGGTGAGCGTCTCCGAGAGGTTGTCCGGCTGGATCGGGCACCCCGGGACGCACACGATCGGGATCCCGGCCTTGGACTTCCAGTCCCAGCCCAGGTAGTCGGGAACCCCCATTGCGCCGGTCGGGTTGCCCGCCATGGCGTGGATGCCGCCGTACGTCGCGCAGGTGCCGACCGCGACGACCGCGGTCGCCTTCGGAGCCAGCCGGTCGAGCCACTCGCTGGTCGTCATCGGCTGGCCGGTGGCGGGATCGTTGCCGAACCCGCACCAGTAGCCCTCGTCGTGCAACCGCTCGTTCGGAATGGATCCCTCGACCACCAGGACGAACGGTTCCAGCTCTCCGCGATCGGCCTTGAAGAACCATTCGAGGAAATCATCGGCGCCGCCGTTCGGGCCGCATTCGAAATCGATGAGCGGCCAGTGGACAGCGACCTGCGGAAGTCCCGGCAGGGCGCCGAGAGCGATTTCCTCGATGCTCGGCTGCGTGGCGGCGGTCAGTGACACGGAATCGCCGTCACAGCTCAGTCCTGCGTTGATCCACAGCACGTGGATCAGTGTGTCCTCCGCCTTTACCGCTTCCTCTGTCGGCATGGCAGTGCCGCCTTTCAGGATGACGGCCTACCGGCCATCGGCCCCCACGGGTGGGTATGCGCACATTGCTACCATCACGCCTCGATTCGCGGGCACCGGCAACAGGGGAATTCGCCGCACCGGCTTGTCACCGGGGGCCGAATGACGGCATGCGGTGGGCCGCTCGGGTGGTCCGGGCGTGCGACCGGTCCCGTCGGTCGGCGCCACGGTCCGCCCGTGGCCCTACGGTCGGAGCCACCCGCGGAAGGACGAGGCACCGGTGCACGAGCTGGCCATCACACAGAGCGTCGTCGACTCGGTGTGCGAACGCGCCGGGGGGCGTCCGGTCCGCTCGGTCCGCGTCCGCGTCGGCGTGCTCACGGCCGTGGTACCCGACTCGATGCGGTTCTGCTTCGGCCTGGTCACGGAGGGAACGGCCGCCGAGGGCGCGCAGTTGGAGATCGACCAGCCGCCCGGCGCCGGCCGCTGCCGCACCTGTGCCGTCGCATTCACCCTGACCGACCTGATTCTGCTGTGTCCCTGCGGCAGCGCGGATGTGGAGATCACATCGGGACAGGAACTGCAGATCGTCTCCATGGAAGTGGGCTGAACCATGTGCGGTACCTGCGGCTGTGCCGAGGAGTCCGGCGGGACCAGGATCGTGATGCTGCGGGAGGACGATGCACCGGACCACGGACATCCGCATCCGCACCCGCACCCTCGTCCGCACGAGCGTCGTCAGCCGAGTGGCGCCGGTGAGACCGTCACCATCGAGCAGAAGGTGCTCGCCAAGAACGACCTGCTCGCGGAGCGCAACCGGACGTGGATGACCGACCGCGGCGTCGTGGCCGTGAACATGATGAGCTCGCCGGGCGCAGGCAAGACCACCCTGCTGGAACGCGCCGTCACCGACCTCGGCGGCCGCCGGCCGGTGGCCGTCGTCGAGGGCGACCAGGAGACGAGGCTCGACGCCGACCGGATCAGGCGTACGGGCTGCGCCGTGGTGCAGGTGAACACGGGGGCGGGGTGCCACCTCGACGCGGAGATGATGCGGGACGCCCTCACGGCACTGTCCCCGGCCGAGGGGTCGCTGCTCATGGTGGAGAACGTCGGAAACCTGGTGTGCCCTGCCCTGTTCGACCTGGGGGAGCGCAGCAAGGTCGTGATCATCTCGGTCACCGAGGGCACGGACAAGCCGCTGAAGTACCCGTACATGTTTGCCGCTGCCGACCTGATCCTGATCAACAAGTCCGATCTGCTGCCCTACGTCGACTTCGACGTCGAGCAGTGCGCGCGGCACGCGCGCTCGGTGAACCCGGACGTCCGCGTGCTGACGGTCTCGGCGACCACCGGCGAGGGCCTGTCCCACTGGTACGACTGGCTGGCGGAGCAGCGGTAGCCGCTCCGCCGCCGCACCGCGGTCAGCCCCGGGGGAACGGGGGCTGCGGGACCGCGGCGTCGGACGCCGGGCGCTCCTTGCGGACGAAGGCCCGGCGCAGCCCGTGGTACGGGTGGTGCGGGTCCGCGAAGATGCGGTGCATGCGGACGAGTTCCGCCTCCCGGTACGGGGCCAGGTCGACCAGGTCCCGCTCCTCCTTCTTCGCGTGGATCCGGGACTGGGTCGCGGGCAGGGCTGCCAGGCGGGTCGCGAGGGCGCCGACTTCCGCGTCGAACGACTGGGGGGCGCACGGGATCACCCTGTCGACCAGCCCCAGCCGACAGGCCGCGGCGGAGCTGACCGGCAGGGCGTCCCGCATGAGCCGGCCGGCAGCCGGCGCCCCCACCCGCCGCGGCAGCGTGTACGTCCAGTACTCCGATCCGTACAGCCCCATCAGGCGGTAATGCGGATTGAACACCGCGCCCGCCCTGCACCACACCTCGTCGGCAGCGAGGGCCAGCATCACCCCGCCCGCCGCGGCGTTCCCGGCCACGGCGGCGACGACGAGCCGGTCCGTGGTGGTCAGCACCGCCTCCACCAGGTCGTCCATGGCATTGATGTTGGCCCAGGACTCGGCGCCGGGATCGGCCGCTGCCTCGATCACGTTGAGGTGGATGCCGTTGGAGAAGAAGTCCCGGCCGCCGCCGAAGACCAGCACCGAGGTGGGCCGGGAGCAGGCGAACCGGTAGGCACACAGCAGGCGTTGGCACTGCGCCGTGCTCATCGCGCCGCCACGGAACGAGAACGACAGGAAGCCGGTCCCGGCCTCCTCCCGGTAGCCGATCTCGGACCAGGTGTCGTCGCCCCGGGGCCGGTGCAGCGGAGCCGGCCGCTCGGGTACGGCGGACAGCCGCCCGGCCAGCGCCGAGGTGGCGGGGAGCTTGAAGGTGGCCGGGCCGCCCGGCTCCCGCCGTGGCCGCAGCTCGGGGATCCACACCGCGCCGTCGGTGGTCGCCCGGCAGATCGCGCCGTCCCGGGTGGCCACCACATCCCCCGGACGCCCGCCCAGCCGGGACTCGGGATACCCGCCGTGCAGGAACCACTCACCGCCCAGCAACTCGTCGAGCACACCGGGCTGGGAGTCCGCCGCCCGGAGTCTGCGGACCACCGTCGCGGTGGAGTCCGACCGCCAGTCGATGCGACGCAGCGACTGGCGGAACAGGGGGCGGCAGCCTCCGCCGGCGCCGGAGGCCTGCGGCGCCGGGGTGTACGTCCCCGACGCGAAGCGCCCGACCGCCAGGAGCACCGCCTGCACGGCGGCGTCCGAGATCTCGTTGCGGTACAGGTCGCTCTTGCCCACCGGGGGCAGCGGACAGGCCACGGAGGCCCAGACGTCGCCCGCGTCCATCTCCGCGTTCGCCTGAAGCACGGTGACGCCCCAGCGGTCCGCTCCCTCATGGACGGCCCAGTCCAGGGAGGAGGGCCCGCGGTCGCCGACCGGCCCCGGATGGACGACGAGACAGGTGTGGACCGACCAGACGTCCCTCGGGATCGCGGTCTTCAGGTACGGCGCCACAACAAGGTCCGGGCACTCCCGGCGGACGGCCTCCCGGACCGGGTCTTCCTCGTGCGCGAGCTGCACGGCAACGGAGTGCCCGTGGTCTCTCAGCTCCACCTGGACACGTTGGGTAAGGCTGTTGAAGGCGCTTGCGACAAGCAGGATGTGCACGGCGATCTCCCGGTGGCTGCGGTTCGTCCTGATCGAGCGTGGGCGTGGGCTCTTGCTCAGCGGGACTCACCCGGCGGGAACATGCCGGGAATTCACCCGAGCGCACAGAGCGGGCAGGGGCCGACGCGCTGTTTCGCTCACCGGATTCACAACGTCGGGCCGGACCGCAGTCCTGTTCGTGCGCTGCGAGCAGTTGGCACCGTCGGCTTCTGTCCGGCAGCGGCAAATCGGCCCCTGCGCCCCCCGGTGCCCTGGCGGTTGCCTCGACAGAGGTCGGTGGATACGAACAGGAGCAATCCCGACAGGCAGGTGCGGTTGAGCTTCTTCGGCCGATGAGTCGCTTCGGCGGGACGGGCAGGGGCACGGGGCGGCAGCCGCCTGACCGGCCTGCGGACCATTCGCATACGGCTCTTGAGGACACAGGCCCCTGTCGCGGCAGGAGTTGCCGTCGAAGACGGCGCCGACGCCAGAGTGACAGAGACGTCTGCCTCGCATCCGCGGAAGCACTTTCCACGCAACCTGGTTCGGGATCACTCCGCCGTTCACCGTCACCGGGGTCGTGATCGCGGGGGCGTTCGTGGCGATTCCGCTCCTGGTCATCAGTGCCGAGGGCACGCTGAGAACGGCCGGCCGACCCGCGTTTGCGCAGTCAGGGTCTTGGCGGAGGGCGCCGGGTCGAGCGCCGCGGTCACCAGAGACGTGGCCACCGGTCTCGGCCCGGAGAACGGCGGTCCCGCCCGGCCTCGGCAGGAGGGCGTCCCGGCAGGCCTGCACGCTCAGTGGGGCGAGAAGAACGCGGGGCCGTCACAGCAGCCCGCTGCTCCGCACCCCCTGCGGCGTATGCTTGCGCCGGTCAGGGGAGGAGGCGTCATGGGGCGGATGCCGTCGGCGCAGCGGCGCAGGCAACTGGTCGAGGCCGCGATCCGGGTGATGGCCCGCGACGGCGTCGCGAAGACCACAACGCGGTCCGTCGTGGCGGAGGCGGGTGTCTCGCTGAGCGTCTTCCACTACTGCTTCGAATCCAAGCAGGAGTTGCTCGAAGCGGTGATGGACACCATCTCCGAGCACTCCGAGTCGGACGTCCTCACCACGCTCATCCGCAGGCCCACCCTGCGCGAGACGGTCCGCGCAGGGCTCCAGGCGTACTGGGATCATGTGCTGGCCAATCCCGGCGAGCACATGCTGACGTACGAACTCACCCAGTACGCCCTGCGGGAGCCCGGCTACGAGCATCTCGCCCGGCGGCAGTACGAGCGCTATCTCGCGGCACACACCAAAGTGATCCGCCAGCTCCCCGCGGTCCTCGGCGTGGAGCTGACGGTGCCCGAGCCCGCGGCGGCCAGGTATCTGGCCGCGCTGACCGACGGGCTCACCCTCAACTTCCTCGTGCTGGGCGACGAGGAGAAGGCGGGCGACGTGCTGGACATCGTCGCGGACCAGATCCTGACGTTGGTGCGGGAGTAGCTCAGCGGCTGTACACCGCTGCCTCGTTGACCGAGTAGCCGTACTTGGTGGCCCGCGTCACGCCGTGGATACGGACGTACCGCGCCTGCACCGGGCTGAACACCGCGTTGTCCAGTCCGCCGTCCCCGCTGTCCGTGGACCACACCGACCGCCACGTGGTCCCGTCGTCCGAGACCTCGATCCGGTAGGCACGCGCATAGGCCTGTTCCCAGTCCAGGGAGACCTTGCCGACCGTACGGGAGCCGCCCAGATCGAGCTGCAGCCACTGGTCGTCCGACCAGCCGCTCGCCCACCTCGTGCCGGTGTCGCCGTCCACGGCCTTTCCGGCGGCGTAGCTGGTGAACGGGTTCCACTCCGTTTCACTGGCGCTCGCCGCGGCGCCGGCGGCGAGGTTGGGTTCGGGCTTGTGGAGTTCGGTCGCCTGCCAGGTGCGGAGGTAGGACTCCGCGCCGCCGAGCAGGTCCTGCACGGTGTCCTTGCCGCCGCTGAGCCGGATCTGCTCGATCCAGTCGGGCACCATGCCTACATGGGCCGCACCGTCGGTGTTGAAGTCCCAGGTGCGTTGGCCGGTTTGCTGACGGTCGACGACGGAGCCGCCGTCGGCGCTGCGGAAGGGGTACTTGACCGCGTTGGGGGCGTCGGGTCCGACCGGTCCCGGCCAGCCGCCGACGCCGTTCATGTCGGTGCCGTAGCCGAGTCCGACACCGTACTTCTGGCGCAGTGTCCTGGTCCCGGCGGACTCCTTGGCGAAGCTGTCGGCGTCGGACATGTACGAGGCCTTGAAGCCGCCGAGGCGGTAGACGCGTTCCAGCCAGCCGTCGTCCATCCAGCTGTGGCTGGAGAGGACGCCGGGGTAGTTCGCCGACTCCAGCAGGTCCAGTGCGCGGCCGGCTGCCTTGACGCTCATGTGGTCGGCCTCGAACATCATGTTGCGCTTCATCAGCCCCTTGACCGCGTACTCGCCGAGGCGGGTCAGCCCACGGGTGTTGCACTGCGCGTTGCTGTCGTATGCGGGCACCTTGACCCCGGCGGGCAGCAGCTTGGTCACCTCGGCCGGGGCGGCCACGTTGCCGGAGGGGTTGTCGTGCTGGGTACCGCTGCACTTCTCCGTGGTCCAGAAGGTGCCGGTGGAGAGGAACTGGCCGATGTTCACGGCCGTTCCGATGGTGCCGGAGTCCATCCGCACCCCGCACAGGGCGTTGTCGAACTTGTGGCACAGGAACATGCTGCGCACACCCAGCTTGTACAGCTCGTCCAGACCGCTGTCGATGTCGGCCTGGCTGCACTGGGGCACGTCGAGGATCTGCTTGCAGCCGAAGGGCTCCGAGGTCTCGACGCCGAGCACCACGGCGAGCTTGCCCTCCGCGACGACCTGGCGGGCCTGGGTGGAGTCGGTGACGATACGGAAGAAGCCCTTGCCCGTTCCGCCGTAGATCTTGTCGATGTAGTCCTGCATCTCGTAGGTCTTGCGGGCTTCGAGACGAATGGCGTCCATCTCGTTGCAGCCGCGGTCCCTGACGTAGATCGAGCACAACAGTCCGTTGGTCACCAGGTCGTTGACAAGGATGCGCTGGCCGCCGCGCCAGGCACGCTCCAGCCACGCGTAGTAGTTCTGCTGGTGGCTCAGGGAGTTGTGGGCGGGCCAGGACTTGAACGTCGGCCAGCCCACCGGGTCGTGGTGGCCGTCCGAACCACCGGTGACGTTCTCGAAGAGGGCGAGCGAGCCGTCGGGATAGTGCTCGGGGCAGTCCGCGAGGGCGTCGGCGATCCCCGCTTCGGAGAACGGCTTGCCGCAGATGATGCGGCCGCCGAAGCCCTCGTTGGACATCACGTGATTGTGCGCGTCGACGAAGCCGCGGACCCGGCCCTGGCTGTCCGTGCCGTGGAAGGGTTCGCCGGTGACATCGATCTGTGAATCGGCGGCGGGTCGTGCCGTGGGCTCCCACCAGGGTGTGTCGGCGCCGACGGCCGGCGGGGAGCCCACGCCTAGAGCCAGCAGGAGGGTGACGACAACGGCAAACAGTCCACGTCTGCGGAGGAGAGTCATCCGGGCTACCTTCGATGTCCGGGATGGGCGCGCTAACTTACTCGCGCGTAGGTCCAATCGAGGATGGCGCGAACCTGACAACCAGTCAAGGGTCCGGGACAGGTGACCTATTTGACAGTCCGTCAGTTACTTCTGCCGGGAAGGCCCCCTCGGGCGGCCTGCTGGCGGGGCCGGGGCGGGGCGGCCCCTGGGTGCTCCACGAGTCCCGGGTGTTCGAGAGGCATCCCGGCCGCGGAGGCTCCGAACCGCTCCGGAATCCGCCCCTCGGCGGCGCGCCGGCGGCGCACGCCGGCCGCCCACATTTTGCCCGACCGTCACCTCGGCCCACTTTCCTCCGGCCCGGGTCCTCTTGAATACTCCGTCTGCCCCTCTTCGTGGACGGACATCGCCGAAGCAACAGGAGGACCCCCACAGCCATGACCGAAATCAATCGGCGTCGCTTCCTTCAAATCGCCGGAGCCACCACAGGGTTCGCCGCCCTGTCCGGCTCCATCGACCGCGCCGCGGCCATCCCCGCGGCTCGCCGCAGCGGAACCGTCCAGGACATCGAACACATCGTCGTCCTCATGCAGGAGAACCGTTCCTTCGACCATTACTTCGGGTCGATGAAGGGCGTCAGGGGCTTCGGAGACCCCCGCCCGGTGACCCTGCCCAGCGGCAAGCCGGTATGGCACCAGACGGGCGGCGGCAAGGAAACCCTGCCCTACCACCCCGACGCCGACGACCTGGGCATGCAGTTCATCGCGGGCCTCGACCACGACTGGGCCGGTGGCCACAGCGCGTTCAACAACGGCAAGTACGACAACTGGATCCCCGCCAAAGGCACCGGCACCATGGCGTACCTGACACGGGACGACATCCCGTTCCACTACGCCCTCGCCGACAAGTTCACCGTCTGCGACGACTACCACTGCTCGTTCATCGGCGCGACCGACCCGAACCGCTACTACATGCTCTCCGGGCACGTCGGCAACGACGGCACGGGCGGCGGCCCGGTCCTCGGCAACCAGGAAGCAGGCTACGGCTGGACGACGTACGCCGAACGCCTTGAAAAGGCGGGCATCTCCTGGAAGGTGTACCAGGACATCGGCGACGGCCTCGACGCGGCCGGCGGCTGGGGCTGGATCGACGACGCATACCGCGGCAACTACGGCGACAACTCCCTGCTGTACTTCAACAACTACCGCAACGCCAAGCCCGGCGACCCCCTGTACGAAAAGGCCCGCACCGGCACGAACGCCAAGGCGGGAGAGGGATACTTCGACATCCTCAAAGCCGACGTCAAGGCCGGCAGGTTGCCGCAGATCTCCTGGATCGCAGCCCCCGAAGCGTTCTCCGAACACCCCAACTGGCCCGCGAATTACGGTGCCTGGTACATCTCGCACGTCCTTGACGCGCTCACCTCGAACCCCGATGTGTGGAGCAGGACCGCCCTGTTCATCACATACGACGAGAACGACGGCTACTTCGACCACGCCGTGCCGCCGTACCCTCCGGCTTCCGCCGCCCAAGGCCTGTCCACCGTCGACACCGCACTCGACCACTACAAGGGCAGTATCGGATACGCCGCAGGTCCCTACGGCCTCGGACAGCGTGTTCCGATGATCGTTGTCTCACCATGGTCCACCGGCGGATACGTCTGCTCCGAGACCTTCGACCACACCTCGATCCTGCGCTTCATGGAGAACCGGTTCGGTGTCAAGGAAACCAACATCTCACCATGGCGGCGCGCCATCTGCGGTGACCTCACATCCGCCTTCGACTTCTCCCTCAAGGTCACAGAACCGGCCGACCTGCCGGACACCGCGGGCTACACCCCGCCGGACCGCGACCGCCACGACAGCTACGTACCGAGGCCACCCGCCCAGGGTGCCCTGCCCCGCCAAGAGGCAGGGGCCCGGCCGAGCCGTCCGCTCTCCTACGCTCCCTACGTCGACGGAGCCGCAGACCTCGCTTCCGGCAAGTACAAGCTGACGTTCAGTGCGGGAGACCAGGCGGGTGCCGCCTTCCAGGTGCGCTCGCAGAAGCGCACCGACGGCCCGTGGACGTACACGACGGCAGCCGGGAAGCCCGTGTCCGACAGCTGGAACTCTGTCTACTCCGCTGGCGGTTACGATCTCACGGTCCATGGCCCGAACGGTTTTCTGCGCACTTTCGAGGGCAACAACAAAGTCGCCGAGCCAGAGGTGACGGCACGTCATGACGCCGGCAGTCTGAAGCTCACCATGACCAACCCGTCGACCGCCGACGCGCACCTCACCGTGACCAACGCGTACGGCGGCGAGCGCCAGACCTTCACGGTCCGCGCCGGCGCCACCGTCGTGCAGAGCATCGACCTGCGTGCCACCAAGCGCTGGTACGACCTGACGGTCGTCGTCGACGGCAACACCGGATACCTGCGGCGTATGGCCGGGCATGTCGAGAACGGACAGGCCGGCGTGAGTGACCCGGGCATCGCAACCGTGTGAGCCCCGCACTCGGCCGGGCCGCTCACCCTTCGCGGGGGGCCGCCCGGCCGGGTGCCCCCGTTGAAGAGGCATTGCTCGAAGGGATCCCGGAATCTCTCAAGGAGTGGGAGAAGATCACCGTCGACCTCGACCAGGCCACCTCCTTGGCCACCAACGGTCTCCCTCTCGGCCCGGACGTGTACGTGACCGACCCCGAGTTCTCGTTCCTGGGCCAGGAGATCGAGAGGTTCGGCGTCCATGTCGAATACGTGGAATTCTCCATCACCCGTTCTCTGGGAGGGTCGTTTCGATGTGGCACTCAACCACTTCTGAGGAAATTCTGATCTTCCATATGGTGATGCGCGAATTGGCGCCCGCACCGATTTCATCGATATCGACGGCGAACTCTGTCTCGACGGCCGAACGATCGACGAACTGATCGACGAACTGATCGACGAACTGATCGACGAACTGATCGATGAACGGATTCTCTCGCCTCTGACCGCGCCGGGCCGAACGGGTGACACTCTGCGTCAACCCGCACTCATCGCCCGCGACCTTCTTGACAGCTTTGCGCAAATTTTGCCCTGCTCTGTCCGGCTGGTGATGTCCTGGACCGCTTTCGTGGCCGGTGCCGGGTCGGTGGGGCTCCGTCGTGCGGGGCACGGGAGCGGCTACGGGCTCTCTGTTCGTCACCCGCTTTGCTCTGCCGTACTGCCCTGCGGCTAGTTTGTGTGCAGGACAGGTACAGGTACGCAGGCCCGTGGCGGCAGAGGTGCACGGGGGACGGGAGGTCGGGAAGAGTGTCGCTGCGCGGAGGTGATCCAGCCGAGATCGGCGGTTATCCGCTTGAGGCGCGGCTCGGCTCGGGTGGCATGGGCACGGTCTTCCTGGCCCGTACGAGCTCGGGGCGACCTGTCGCGATCAAACTGATCCACCAGCAGTTCGCGGGGGACGACGAGTTCCGCATCCGTTTCCGGCAGGAGGTGGCGGCGGCGAGGCGGGTGAGCGGCGCGTTCACCGCCGCCGTGGTCGACGCTGCCCCTGATGCCGAGCAGCCGTGGATGGCGACGACCTATATCGAGGGGCACACGCTCGCCCAGCACATCGCGGCCGAAGGCCCGCTGAACGGAGCGGAGCTGAGGAGGCTCGCCATCGGGCTGGCGGAGGCGCTGCGCGACATCCACCGGGTGGGGGTCGTCCACCGTGATCTGAAGCCTTCGAACGTCGTGCTCTCGCCCGAGGGGCCGCGCGTCATCGACTTCGGCATCTCGCGCGCCGTGGACCAGCAGACGCTGACGATGACAGGACGGGTCATCGGTACGCCGCCGTTCATGTCGCCGGAGCAGTTGCAGGCGCCGCGTGGTGTGGGACCGCGGTCCGATGTCTTCTCGCTGGGGACGTTGCTGGTGTACGCGGCGACGGGTCACGGGCCCTTCGACGCGGACAGCCCGTACATCACGGCGTATCAGGTGGTGCATGACGAGCCGTCGCTGGGTGCGGTGCCGGCGGCCTTGCGCGTGGTCGTCGAGCCGTGCCTGGCCAAGGAGCCCGAGGGGCGTCCCTCGGCGGACGAACTCCTCGTGCTGTTGCGGGACCTGCCGGCCGATCTCGGCGAGACCGGTGGGACCGAGGCGAAGGGGGTCGGCGCGGGCCGCACCCGCGACATGATCACCCAGCATCACTTCGCGACGCCGGCCACCCCGGCGCCGAATTCCCCGGCCATCGCCCACGCCGGTCCCGGTGCAGGGAGCACCGGAACCTCGGTCGGCCGTCGTCTGCGTCGCCGATGGCGTCCCGTGCTCGCGGCCGCGGTCGCGGTGGCGGCGATCGGCGGGGGAGTCGCCGCGCTGGCAGCGGGCGGCTTCGGGGCGAACCGCGGAGACAAGGGCAACAACGTCGCGGAGCCGGGTCTCGCGCTTCCGGAGGGTTTCGGGCCGTGGCGCAAGACTGTGCTGGGCGGCAGCGAGGACACCCCCGACGAACTGCGTTGCGTCGCACGCGGCGACGCACTGTTCTGCGGGGGCGGCGGTGTCGTCGCGACCCGGATCAGAGCCTCGGACGGATCCCGGGTGTGGACGGCGAAGAGCCCGGGCGTCCCTGTCCAGGGCATGCACCTGGTGGGCGCCACCGATGACACGGTGCTCGGTTACCGCTTTGCTGCCCAGGACGACCCGCAGGGCCCTCCCAGCGAGGTGGTGGCCATCGACGCCAACGATGGCCGGGAGTTGTGGTCCGTGCCGTCCGGCGCCCAGTCGCAGGCCGTCACGGGCCGGACTCAGGACGCCATGGTGGTCGGCTCCGCCGTCGTGACGGTCGACGCCTACAACTCCCGCTTCGAGGCCCGGGACGCGCACAGCGGCAAGGTCGCCTGGAAGAGGCCGTTCCCCTCGGGCACACAGTGCGCGCCCGTCCTGGTGGGCGCGCAGCTCCTCGCGATGTGCGCGACGGACGAGGAGGTGGACGACTTGGCGGTGCGGCACTCCACCCTGTACGCGGTCGACCGCGCCTCCGGAACACTGGGCAGGCCCATCGCGGTTGACGGCCCCGCCGTGCCGATGGGTGTCGCCGACGGCAGGCTCGTACTCCTGCAGCAGCACATGGAGGGGACGGCGCTGGCCGGCTACGACGGAGTGGCGCGGGTCGACCCGGCCTCGCGGAAGGTCACGTACTCCCGGCTGCCCGAGACGTACTCGGGGACGCCAGGCATGGCGGACGGCACCCTCTACGTGAGCGGGCGGACGGGTCTGGTCACGGCGCTCGACCCCGCGACCGGCCGGAAGAAGTGGTCCCGGCAGATGGGCGTGGAGGGCGCTTCGGGTCCCGTGGCGGGAGCCGACGCGCTGTATTTCAGCTCGGCAACCGGCCGGGTGGTCGCGCTGTCGCCGCACGACGGCAAAGCCCTGTGGACAACGGATCCGCAGGCCGACGGTCTGACCGGCGAGGAGGGCGCAAGCCCGCGCGTGACCGTGGTGGGGGGCGCGCTGGTCGTGGCCGCGGCCAAGAACACACTCTTCGCCTTCGACACGCAGAACCCGCCGAAGGCGGGCTGACCCCGGCGGAACCGGCCACCGGCCGCGTTCCCCGCCGTGTGAACCCTTCAGCGGCTCACTCGGTCGTCTGCGCAGCGAGTTCGCACCTTGAGCGAGATCGCATCTTGTGCGAGTGCGCCGCTCCAGGGCCGGATCCCGCGTTCGGCTGCCTGGACGGAGCGTTGGGCGTCGCGCTTGAGCCAGCCCGGACCTGGCGCGAGCCTTGTCGTCCGCGCACACCGGCTGCCCCCGCCACACCCCCGCTGCTCGTGGGCACAGGCTCCCACGCCGTCGCAGCCGCCGTCCGGGCCGGCGCCCCGCGGTGGCGGGCCCCGTGCCCAGCCGGCCGCGGCACGGCGGACCGCAGCTTGCGTGCGCCCTGCCTGGTGCCTGGATGATCCACGCCGCCGGTTGTCCAGATGTGACAATCTCTCGCTTTCGAATCGGTCGACTCCTGTTCTGATTTCTCCTCCGGGCGCTGACATGATTCCCATGGAGCGAGTAAGGCGCTATGTAGCATCTGCACAATTCAAGGAGGCTGGTGTGTCCGGGAACGGTCGTGTGGTGGTGACGGGAGTCGGTGCGATGACGCCGTTGGGAGCCGATGCACCGTCGTCGTGGTCGGGGCTGCTGGACGGCAAGTCGGGGGTGCGTTTCCTGGAGGAGGAGTGGGCCGCGGACCTGCCTGTGCACGTTGCTGCTGGGCTCACGGTGGACCCCGCCTCGCTGCTTCCGAGGGTCGAGGCCAGGAAGCTGGACCGCGGTGAGCAGGTCGCCGTCCTCAGTGCGCGCGAGGCCTGGCAGGACGCCGGTGCTCCGCAGGTCGAGCCGGTACGGCTC
>NZ_ML123046.1:944406-1071219 GCF_003846175.1 Streptomyces sp. ADI95-17
CGAGCCGGTACGGCTCGCCGTCGTCATCGGTACCGGTACCGGTGGTGTCCTCACCACTCTCGGGCAGGACGACATCTTCGAACGCGCCGGGATGCGCCGGATGTCACCGTTCACGGTCCCCATGCTGATGCCCAACGGGCCGGCTGCCCGGGTGAGCATGGACCTCGGTGCGAAGGGAGGAGCCAGGACTCCGGTGAGCGCCTGCGCGTCCGGGGCGGAGGCCCTCGCCCTGGGGCAGGACCTGATCCGCAGCGGCCGGGCGGACGTGGTCGTCGCAGGTGGGGTGGAGGCATGTCTGCATCCCTTCACCATCGCGGCATTCGCCCAGATGAAGGCCCTGTCGACGCAGTCCGTGGACCCGGAGACCGTGTCCCGCCCGTTCGACGTCAAGCGGTCCGGGTTCGTCATGGGCGAGGGCGCGGGGATGATGGTGCTCGAACGCGCCGAGTTCGCCCGGGCCCGTGGAGCACGTGCCTACGGCACGCTGGCCGGCAGCGCTGTGAGTTCGAGCGCGAACCACATCACGGCCTCCGACGCGGACGGTCAGGTCTTCGCCATGGAAATGGCGTTGAGCGACGCCGGACTGGCTCCGACGGACATCGGGCTCGTGCACGCCCATGCCACCTCGACGGAGTCCGGTGACCTGGCGGAGGCCGAGGCGATCGGCCGAGCGATCGGCAGCCACGCCGCGGTGACGGCGACGAAGTCGATGACAGGTCACATGATGGGCGCGTCCGGAGCGGTGGGCGCCATGGCCGCCTTGTTCGCGCTCAGGGACGGCATGGCGCCGGCCACGCGCAACCTCGACGAACTCGACCCGCGCGTGGAACTGGACGTGGTCCGCGGTGAACGGCGCAGCGGTCAGTGGTCCGCCGTGCTGGCCAACTCGTTCGGGTTCGGCGGACACAACGTCGGTCTCGTCTTCACCAAGTGACTGCGAGCCCTTGACCGCCATCCGGACGACTTGGGCCGTCAGACCTGGTGGCTGCCCGGTCCGGCCCAGGGGCGGTGATGCGCCGACTCCCGTTCGGCCGCCGAGACGGCCGCTCTGGTGGTGACGGTCTGCTGCTTGAGAGGCGGCGGCGGATGGGTATGACGGGGCCACAGATTGCCTCTGTTCCGTCGGCCGCAGAGTGTCTCCGCCCCGCCGGCCGCAGGCTGGCCCGTCGCAGCTGGGGCGCCGCCGGTGCCGGCGACGTTCGTACGACCCGCGACCCGCGACCCGCGACCCACGGCCCCCGGTCCTGACACCGCATGGCGATCGTCATGCTCGTCCGACGTGTCGCCCGCTGCTGGGGCAGGCACCCCGCCCGGCCTGCGCGAGCGTGGGATCGGTCACCGTTGGGAATCCGGTGTCTCGCGGTGCGGTTCGATCTCCGGGGTGGGGGAGCCGCCGGGCAGGTGGCTTCGTTGGTGGCTGAGGGTTTGGCCGAGTCGTTCTGCCAGTTGGGGGACGGTTGCCGGGGGCAGATACATCTCGGCGCCTGCGTCGAGCAGACGGCGGACGGGGCCCTGGTAGCTGACTCCGAGTTCGTCGTCCTCGATTTCGGTGACGACGATCCGGGCCGTGGGGAACGCCGACCGCAGGTTGCCGATCAGCTGTGGGCTGACCGGCGGCACCAGCAGGACGTCGGCCGAAGCGGGGGCCGCGTGCATGTCGAGCACGATGTAGTCCGCGCCGAGTTGGTCGGAGAGCGAGGTGCGGGCCGAATCCGACAGTTTCATCGCGGTCACCACGACCGTGACGCCCTTGTCGGTGGCCGACGGCTCCTCATCGGCCGCGCCGGGCGTGACCGGATCGATGACGGTGCCGATGACTACGGTGCCGGCGTCCCCGGTGGCGGCGACGTCGGCACCGGGGACGCCGGAGATCCTCGCGACCGGTTCGCCGTCCCGGGTGATCAGCAGGTCCTCCCCGGGGGCGATGGCGTCGATGCGTGCCATGACGTCCTCGGGCAATCGCGTCGCGTCGATCCCACGCGCGGCGTGTTCGTCAGTCATCGGGTGTGGCACGGGGCATGGGCAGAAGCCCGGTGTGCGGCCCGGGATGCCTGTGGTGGCGGGCCCTCCGGAAAGTGAGCGGTACCGGCCGGCCCGGTCCGATGGGTGCGGTGGACTGAAGGGGAAACGTCCTCACAGCGGCCGATCCTCCCATACCCAACAGGCGATGACCGGGTACTCAGGTGCGGTGATCCTTTCCACGATCCGCGTCAGTTCGCCGGTGACACTTGGCCCGCCGGACCCGAAAGAGCCGTTGTTCCATACCCAGCGTCTCTCGTCGAGCGCACGCGCGCCTGGCAGAAGGCCTTTCGTCGGCTCGCCCGCTGCTACGAGCACCGCCTCACCGTCATCGACGCCGTCTTCGGCCTCGCCGACGCGATCATCACCGTGCGCAGCCTGATCCGGCGGGCATGGACAACCCCTCGCTGGGACGAACGCCCGAACCACCGACCATGATCCGCGCCTATCTCCGTGACGGTGGCCCAAGCCTCTCCCGCTCGGCGTAGTAGAGCCGCCTGTGCATGTCTTCCGGGGCGGGGTCGGCGGACAGTTCGGCGAGGCCCTCACGGGAACTGACAGGAATGGATATGTGCAGTTGCGCGAGCTCTGCGGCCACCTTCGCGAACAGCTCGTCATCGTCGAATGCGATGTCGTACAAGCAAGCTTCGGAGAAGGTCTGCCCGCCCAATTCCCAGTATGTCAACTCCGTGTCGACCTTGATGACCGGAGGTGGCTGCTGGTCCTTCTGCTGCTGCGGGTGCAGCCAGTACCCGTAGAAGTTGCCGTCCTCGTCCTGGGCCACGGCCTTCAGATACCTGGCCATCTGCTCGGACGCCGCACAGTTGGCCATGATGTCAGGATCCACGCGCTCCTTCTCGCTGAGATAGCTGGTGTCGGTCAGCGGGTGTTGGGCACCGGGCTCCAAGATGGTGATGCCGAACTGCTCGAAGGGATGGCCACGTCCCTCCCACTGGGCTGTCGCCAGGAGCCGTACGTCCTCGGGCACGGGACGTCCGCCCAGCCGCTCCTGGGAGAACTCTTTCAACCGCTCGTCAAACACAGATGAACCCTCTCGCTGCCCAGATGACTCCTCAAAGGTTAGGAGGCGCCTCTGACAACCGGTGACCCGCGGCCGGTGACGGTCCAACGGGTGCGGCGCACCAACAGTGAGGGCGCTCGGAGCGCCGAACTCCTTGATCAAGAAACCTGCACCTGTCCTGTCCGACTGTCCCCGCCGGCACGCGCCCATCCGCACGAGCTCCGAGAAAGGCATCGAGTACCTGACGCAGGTGCTCGACGCCCGCAGGGGATCCGACACCACGAGGACGTGGAGCCGCGAGGACCTGGAGCGTTCGCTCGACCTCGCCCGCATCTGCGTGTGACTCGGCGCGGGCGGCTAGCCTCGCTGCATCGCCCGGGGTGGTGAGGGGACGAGGCGACGCCGTGGGATCGGTCGAAGGGGGCGTCCGAACCGGTGGTGCTGCGGAACCGGTTGTGATGGTCGACCGTGGCGCTTCCACGATGGCGGACCACCAGAACTGGCCGCGCTGACGAACTCCTGGCCGACCTGCTGCAATGCCCAGTAGCGCGGCTCGATGGGAGTTTGATTCACCACGAGTCGGCCGATTACGTCGGGAGTCACCACCAGCGTCCCCCACGAACCCGAGTGGTCGCCAGGGTGTGCTCGATGTCGGCCCACACCGCGCTGCCGGGCCCGGCGGACCCGTTGGAGACGGTCCGTTCGGCGTACTTGTCGGCGCAGTTGTCGCTGACCAGCGCTCGGTGATCCGTCGTCGTACCTGGCAGTTCGCCGACGTGGTGGAGTTGTCCGTACAGGCGCCCAGCGACACCATGCCGGTACTCCCGTTCAGCTTCGGCCGGACCAGGCACTGGCCGTCCTTGAGAGCCGCGAACCGATGGACCCCGTCGATGAGCGGGGCGGCATGGGCAGGTTCGCGACCATGCAACGGGCGGTTCAATACTCGTCGGCGAGGCCCTGGAGATCGACGGGCTGAGTTCTGTCGAATGTCACGAGGATTCCGTGGGGGTCCGCCAGCCGGAGTCTGCTCTCGGTGAAGCGGATTGACCAGGTCTGGTCGGCCCACACCGTTGCCTCGGGAGCCGCGATCGGCAACTCGGGAAGGTCCAGCCAGTTCAGCTCGTCGGGTGTGAGCTCGAAGTGCCGTTCACGGAGTCGGGTGCGGCAGTACTCCAGGGCCTGGTCGACGAAGACGCCGAAGCGGCTCACAACGTCGTGAGCGAGCTGGAGGGTGGACTCGTCCGGCGGGGCTGCCGGCTCGATCACCAGACTCACGGCGATCCGGTCCGCGCCTGCCGACTCGGTGAAGCAGCCGGTCCAGCAGGCAAGCGCCGGAGGGCTCTCCGTCCGGCTCAGCGTGAGCCCGGCGACATGCAGGGCAGTGGGCAACTGCGGGTCGAAGCACGGAACTTCAGTGCCCGAGCCTCTCGGTGGTGCGCCGTTCCCGGACATGGACCCAGCTTAGGTCAGGTCCGGCCATGGCGAGGACCGCATACACCTGGTCCCGGAGACGGTGTGCATCGGACGAGGTGCCGCGTGGGGTCGTGTCGGTGCGCCTCCCAAGACGCAGCCAGGGCGTGTATCGGAAGTGGATCTTGAGCGTGAGGTGATCTTGGTTCGTGGCACGTGGAGATCTGACGGATACACGGTGGGCGTTGCTGAAGCCTCTGTTGCCAAAGGGCAAGAAGGTGGGCCGACCGCCGATATGGACGCGGCGGCAGCTGATCGCCGCGATCAACGAGTGGCCGTGACCAGCACACCGCTTTCGCCCACTGACTACGGGCGGCCGACTCGCATCGCTGCGACACGTCGAGCGCATGCGGTCAGGCGGGAAGGCGGACCGCAGCGTCCGTGCCGATGCGATCTGCCACCATCTGCCGGAAATGGGCACACTGGGAGAAGTCCTCGTGGTCGCAGCCGAGGGCACATTCGATCATTCCCAAAGACGCCTGCGCGGCCGCAATACGGGAGCGAAGCATCTCGGCCTCTTCACGCAGGATGTCCCCGCGCTTGGCGGGGTCTGCGGCAGCGACCAGGGAGCGGATGATGCCGAGGGGGAGTCCTGCCTCTTTGGCGCGCAGGATGACGGCGGCGCGTGTGAGGCCGGCGCTCCCATAGCGGCGGCGGCCAGCGTCGTCGCGGGCGGGGGCGAGCAGTCCCGTCGCTTCCCAGTGACGCAGGACGTGCGTAGCCAGACCGAAGCGTTCCGCGAGAGCGCCGATGCCCATCGGCTCGCGCTCACCGCCGACAGGCGTCGTGTGCTTGCTTGACTTCATGCCGACACCAGGAGCACTTTACGGAAAGCCTGGTCGTAGCCATGCCCGCTTCCCGGCCGAGTCGGCAGTGCTGTGGGAGGCGCTCGGGACCGAGCTGTACGAGGCCGTACTGGCCGTCCGCCCCGCGGAGGCGGAGCTGTTCGCGATGTTCACCGACGCGGACGGCATCGAGGCCGTCCGCCGGCGGTATTGACTGGCTACTCCTCGGGCTCCCAGGCGATCAGCTGCTCGAACACCTGCTGGTCGCCCTCGATCTTCAGGTCGCTCAGCGTGCGGCGGCCCCAGACGAAGAGGAGCAGCTGCTCGGCCGTGCCCGTGGCCGAAGCGGAGGCGGGCGCGGAGCCGTCCGTGAGGGGTGCGGGCCAGGCGCCGGTGCCGTCCAGCGCTAGGAGCCAGGAGCGGCCCTCGGTGGCGTGGTAGTGGATGGTGGCGGCCTCGTGCGGCCAGGCCGCCGGGGTGGAGTTGCAGGTGTCGAGAAACTCGGCCACGCCGTCGATCGCGACGTCCGCCGGCATCGGCTGCACGGCGCCTGCGGCGAGCTGGGCGTCGTAGGTGTGCACCAGCAGCTCGTGCACCCGGCGCCGGGCAACGCCCCAGGCATTCGCCGGCGACACGCCGGCGCGCCACCACGCCCAGCACTCGCGCTCCGGGCCGGCCTCGCGCAGCGTACTCAGCAGCAGCTCGTTCGACTCGGCGTACCAGGCGAGCAGCGCGTCGAGCTCGCGCGGCACCTCCGCGACATCCTTGGCCGGCGGAGCCTCGGCCGGGCCCGCGGTGACGATCGCGGCCCACCAGCGCTGGCCCGTACCCAGGTGCTGCACCAGATCGAACAACGTCCACTCGGGGCAGGATGGCACCGGCGCGTCAAGGCTGGGCGCGGCGGCAACCGCACTCCGGAACGCGGCCGACCGCTCGTCGATCAGTTGCAGCAGGGCGGAATACTCAAGACTCTCTGTCACATCGCTTACCTATCACCCCAGCTCAGCCGACTGCACCCTATTTTCCAGGCCGTCAGCTGCGGGACCGGCACGAGGCCGGGGTGCGGGGCCGGCTGCACCAGGTGCTGCTGACCGAGCTGCACGTGCCGGGAAGCCGGACTGGTCCCGGGCGGTGATCGACGGCTCCCACCACCAGGCCCGTCGGGGCGGCCCAAAACCGGGCCGAGCCCGGTCGACCGTGCCCGGCCCGGCTCGAAGCACCACGTCATCACCGACGCCGGCGGCACCCCGCTCGCCATCACCCTGACCGGTGGCAACCGCCACGACATCACCCAGCTGCTGCCCCTGCTCGACGCGATCCCGCGGATCCGCGGAGTGACCGGTCGCCCCCGTCACCGGCCGCGGCAGTTGTTCGCCGACCGAGGCTACGACTTCGACAACTACCGCCGGCCCCTGTGGAAGCGCGGCATCAAGCCGGTCATCGCCCGACGCGGAGTTCCGCGCGGCTCCGGCATGGGCTCGGTCCGCTGGGTGGTCGAGCGGACGAACGCGTGGATCCACGGCTTCCGACGGCTACGAATCCGCTGGGAGATCCGCGACGACATCCACGAGGCGTTCCTGAAGCTCGCCTGCTGTGTGATCACCTACAGGCGAGTCCAGGCATTGTGTTAGTTCCTCCGAGTCGCGGCCCGGTGCTCATGACCAAGGAAACGGATCAGAGAAGCCAGTCGCCGGACGGCCTCATCGCGCTGCTCGATTCGGCCGACCGGAGGCCGGGCGCCAACGAACTGCGGGCCCTGTCCTACGCCTTGCTCGGATCCGGACCCGGAATGGCCGCCGTGGACGTGGGCTGCGGCGCCGGACGGGCCGTTGCCGAGCTGACCGAGCGGGGTGTGAAGGCCGTCGGCGTAGACCCGAGCGAGCGCATGATCGCCATCGCCCGCGGACGCCGGCCCGAGGCAGACTTCCGGATCGCGGGGGCGTACGAACCACCGCTGGCGGACGCCTCGGTGGACGGTTACCGCGCCGACAAGGTGATCTACGAACTGGCCGAACCCGAGCGGGCGTTGACAGAGGCCCGCAGGGTCCTCAGGCATGGAGGGCGGATCGTGCTGCTCGGCCAGGACTGGGAGACCATCATCGTCGACTCCGCCGATCCGGCCCTCACGCCGAGTGATGCCTTGCGCGGAGTCGACGGTAAGAGTGGTCCCCTCTTCCGGCGCAGGTCCTGACGCCCTGGCCGCGGTGGGTATGCGACGTCGCCTCGTGTACGCCTGCCGATCCGATGCTGCTTCGACGCCGTCGAGCAGCCGGCGCATGGCCCCGTGGTGAACGATCCTGTCCGGCATACGACAAGTCCAGGACTCGGACCGAAGGGCGAACTTCGGGCGTCGCCAGGGGGTGACCGCATAGCAGGGGTGAGGAACTCCTGGTGTGGTTCAGCCCTCGCGGAGGGCACATGGGTGTCCCGTACGCGGGCCCTGGAGTACCACTCCCCGCTCTGGCATGCTCGCGTCAAGCAACGCGCGTAGAGCGATCAGGAACTTGAGGAGGACGGGACATGTGCGAGCAGTGCGGTCCGGCCGGCGGTGCGGCGGAAGAACCGGATGGCCTCCGGTCGGCGGGCCCGTCACGCAGAATGCTGCTGGTCGGTGTCGGTGCCGGACTCGGGGTGGCGTTGACGGGCGTACCGGCCCTGACCTCGTCGGCCTGGGCGGCGACGCTCAAGGACGGCCGGTGGTGCAACCCCGCCCGGGGTCACTTCCCCGCAGGCGGTTACTACGGGGCCCCGCGCGGTCCCTACCCGCACGCCGGTCAGGACGTCACCAACTCGACGGGCACGGCCGTCTATGCCGCGGCCGCCGGCACCGTGGTACGTCGCGGCACCGGCGTTCTGTCGGGGCGCACCGGGAACGGCCTGGTCATCGCGCACGGCGGCGGGCGGTACACCTACTACGGGCACCTCAGCGCGTTCCGGGTCCCGCTCAATGCGAAGGTCACCGCAGGGCAGCGCATCGCCGACATGGGTGCCACGGGCCATGTGACCGGCCCCCACCTCCACTTCGAGACCCACAGCGGAGGGTTGGGATCCACGGTCAATCCGGTCTCCTACCTCGCCGCCCGCGGCGTGGACCTGGGGGGTGGCTGGCCGACCATCGGCCCCGGTGCCGTGGGTGCGACGGTGAAGGCCGTCCAGTATCTGATCACCCGGCGCGGCACCACGCTGGTCACCGATGGCAACTACGGCTCGGTGTCGGTCAACGCGGTCAAGCAGTTCCAATCGTCCCGTGGTCTGGTGGCGGACGGTCAGGTCGGACCGAAGACCTGGCCGAGCCTGGTCTACTCGCTCAAGCGGGGCAGCTCCGGAGCGCACGTACGCGGCCTTCAGGTGGTCCTCAACAAGCACAGCGCGGGACTTGCCGTCGACGGTGACTTCGGCGCCGTGACCAACTCCGCCGTCCGTGCCTACCAGAGCGTCAACCGCCTGGCCGTCGACGGGCAGGCAGGCCCCAAGTCCTGGGAGACCCTTGTCGGGTGATGGCCCGACAGTTGCGCATGCGCCGGACGGGGGCGGGCGGGGTGGGGGCATTGTTCCGCCTCGCCCGTCGGCGCAGCCGCATTCCGGCAACTACTGTCCACTATGGCGCTGTTGGCGACGAGAGGTGGCTGTGTGAGGTGATGTGGCTGTGCCGTGACGGTTGGGTCGTTGCTGCGGGCGGGGGCGTCACCACTGGCGGCGTACGGTCGCTTTGCTGCCGGTCACCAGGCTTGCCGGTGGAACGTCATCGGCCACGACCGCGCCGGCGGCGATCACGGCATCACGGCCGATGCTGACACCGGGCAGGATCGTGGCGCCGGCACCGATCCACACGTTCTCCGCCACGTCGATGGGTGCGCCGGTGAGGTACAGCCGTCGCTCCTCGGGATCGACCGGGTGGCCGCTGGTGATGAACGTGACCTTCGGGCCGATCATCACGCGCTGGCCGAGCCGGATGCCGGCGTAGTCCAGGAACGTGCAGTTCTGGTTGATGAACACGCGCTCGGCAAGGTCGAGGTTGAGGCCGTGATCCGTGTAGAAGGGCGGATAGATCGTTACTCTCGGCGGCAGCGGCTTGCCGAGGATCTGCTCGAACAGTTCTGCTTTGCCCGCTTCGTCATCGAAGGGCAGGACGTTGAGGCGGGAGGTGAGCTCGGTGACCTGTAGGACTCTCTCGGCCATGGCCTGGAACTCGTCGCTGTGGATGCGCATGAGACGGTCGCTGGACATGCCGCGACTCCTTCTGGGTGTGCCGGGTGGCTGGGCTGGACTGAGCAGGGCCGGACGGGACCGGATGAGAGCGGGTGGGACTCGCTGGTTGCTGACGGAGGCGGACGTCGGGCAGCCCGGTCGAGTCACCTTCGCCGAGGTCGAGGTCGAGGTCGAGGTCGCATTCGCGGTCAGGGGCGGGGTCGCGGTCCGCGAGCGTTTTCGGTGTTGTCGCCGCCGCGTTGTGGCGTCGTTGCCCAGGACGGGAGCCAGGCCGTGTCGGGGAGTCTTGGCAGGGTTCCGAGGTGGGCGATCACGCCGCGGAGTTCTGGATGCGGATTCGCACTCGGGAGGATGAGCGAGAGCGGGTACGCGAGGATCGGGTCGACGACGGGGATGCGGCGCAGGTCGTGATGGGTCGGCCACATGTACCGGTCGCGTGCCCCGACCAGCGTGGCCACGTCCGTCGACTCCGCGAGGGTGTCCAGGAGCACTTCGTCTCCGAAGTGCGGGCCCGCCGCGTCGATGCGCAGGTCGAAGGCGGTGGCGAGTTGATCGTAGAAATCCGCCCATTCGCTGCCGGGTGCGATACCCGGCACCCAGATCCGGTGCTTGCGCAATTGCGGCGGCGTCAGCCTTCGCGCGGTGGCGAGTGGATGTCTCGGGCCGACGAGAAGCTCCAGCGGGGTGTCGAACGCGTGGATCATCTGCAGGCCGGGCGGCAGCGCGGCCGGGTCGGTGACGGTACGGAACGAGGCATCGATGTCGCCTGCTTCGATGGCGGCGACCGCCACGCGCGGGTCGTTGACTCTGAGGGTCACCACGTCCAGATTGGTTTCGGGATGCGACCGCCAATAGTCGTGCAGAACGACGGCCTGCGCGCTTCGCAGGCCCAGAACATCGATCCGAAGGGCCCGGGAGCCGGGCCTGACCGCGGTGATGGCGCGTTCTACACCTGCGACGATGCTCTGCGCATGGGGGAGAAGAGCCTGACCGTCGAGCGTCAGCTCAACCCCTCGGGCGGTACGTGTGAACAGGCGGACTTCCAGCTCGCGCTCCAGGGAGGCGATCCGCTTGGATACCGCCTGCTGTGTCACGCCCAGCTCGTCGGCCGCATGCTGGAACTGTCCGAGTTCGGCCGCCCGGACGAACGATCGCAACGTGTTGGTGTCCACTGGCCCATCCTAGGTGCGCCCAACCAATCGTTGTGGCTCGCCGGGGATCGGTTGGTTCGCGCTGGGACGGGGCGCCGCGGGCGGCGCCCCGCAAGGCACTACGCGCCCGGATCCCAGGCCAGGAGATGGTCGAAGAGGCGGCGGACGCCGTCGAGCTTGAGGGAATCCATCGGGATACGGCCGTAGAAGGCCAGGACCAGATCACCGGCCGTGCCCCGGGCCGAGGCGTCGGCCATGTCCGGGGCCTCGTCGGCAGTGGCGACGGGGTTGGCGCCGGGCAGGGACAGGCGGGCGGGCCGGGCAGGGGGAGAGGTGGCGGGCCCCGCGGCGACGGTGGTGGCTCAGAAGACGGGGGTCAGGACTCCGACGCCCGCCACTCCTCCGCGTAGTTGTTGAAGATCTCCCGCAGGTGATGCCCGATCTTCAGGTAGTCCAGATCGTCCAGGTTGGCGAGCGAGACGCGGACCGACCACTCCGGGCCCTCGAAGCCGCCCCCGTTGAGCAGCACCACGCCTGTCTGCTGGGCGAGGCGGAACAGTGGGTCGATGGGCTCGTAGTTCTTGTCGAGGAAGGCTGCGAACGATTCGCCGTGTTCGAGTTGGGCCTGTGCCATCAGGTCCAGCTCGATGTAGTAGCCGGCCCGGTGCGGATCGTTGGCGATCTTCATCCGGGCGCCCTCCAGCAGGAGTTGGAGGCGCTGCTGCACGATGGCGCGGATCCGCCGCTTGTAGGCCTGGCCCTCGTCGAGCATGCCGAACAGGGAGAACAGGGAGAGCATGACCTGCTGCGGGAGCGAGAGGCCCGCGGTGTGGTTGAGCGAGACCTGGCGGGAGTCGGCGACCAGCCGGTCGATGAATTTGATCTTCTCCGGTTCCAGGCTCAGCGTTCCGTACCGCCTGCTGAGGCTGTCCTTGTCCGCCTGCGGAAGGGAGGCGATCCGTGCGTCGATGACGTTGTCGTCGTGCAGGCCGATGACGCCCAGTCGCCAGCCCGTGCAGCCGTAGTGCTTCGAGTACGAGTAGACGAGGAGGGTGTTGCGGGGCAGGTCGGCGGCGAGGGACCGGAAGCCGTCCACGAACGTTCCGTACACGTCGTCCGTGACGATGAGCAGGTCCGGGTTCTTCGTCGCGACGATGTCCTTGAGCTGGTCCGTCACCCGTCGGCTGAGGGCCAGGGAAGGCGGGTTGGAGGGGTTGACCAGACAGACCAGCTTGATCTCCGGGTCCGCGAGCTTGTCGATCTCCTCGGCCGGGTAGCGCCACTCGCGCACGCCCACCTCGGCGAACATGTTGGCCTCCACGTACGTCACGTCGAACTCGTACGTGTCCAGCTCGGGGATCTCGATGTACGGGGTGAACACGGGGACCATCAGCGCGATCCTGTCGCCCTTGTGCAGGATCCCGTTCTTCATGAGCGAGTCGAAGATGTAGCACATGGCGGCGGTGCCGCCCTCGGTCGCGAAGTACGAGAAGTCCCCGGCCGGCGGCTCCTTGGCGAACAGCTCGTCCGCGACGTAGCCGCGGACGATCTCCTGGGTGTGGTGCAGGATGCGGTCCGGCACCGGATAGTTGTCGCCGACCGAGCTGTCGGTCAGTTCGTGGACGAAGGCGTCCTTGTCGAAACCGAAGCGCGACACCGCGGACTCGACGCATTTCTGGAGGAGTTCGATGCCGGGAAGGCCCGGGTGCTGCCGTACGAAGGCGTCGAAGCGGTCGCCGGAACCCACCAGCTCCGGCATGCCACCGAGGTTGTCAGCCGTCCACACGCGGCGGGATTCGGTGACTGCGAAGCAGCCGAGCGCGTAGAACGCCTCACGGGGCCCGGTGGCGACCCAGTTCGGGTTGCCGCGGCCCGCGTTGAGCATCTGGACACTCGACTTGTCCTTCTGGCCGGGCCTGTCGGCCTGTGCCTCCTGGGCGAGTCCGATGAAGACGTTCTTCAGCTCGAAGGGGGACAGCCGGGCGTACTGCTGGATCTGCTCGCGGGTCAGGCTCGTCTTGTGCATGGTGTTTTCCTTACGTCCTTGTGTCCGTGAGGGGCGCTCAGTGGTGGAGTAGGCCGATCGCCACGGTGAGGTAGACCAGCAGCTCGGGGTGGGGCTGGAATTTGCTGCGATTCACGAAATCGCCCCCCGGGGCTCTCCGATCTGTCAGGAACCGAGGATGCCGACGAGCACCGGGCCGGTCAGGGGGAGCAGGAAGTTGGAGAGGGCGTAGGTGATGGTGTAGCCGAGCATCGGCACCGACGACTGCGCCACCTGGGTGACGGCGGTGATCGCGGGCGTGGAGCACTGCTGGCCCGCGATGGCGCCGATGAGGAGCGGTTTCTCGATGCGGAGGAGCTTGAGGCCGACGACGAGCGAGATCGTCGCGGGGATCAGCACCATGGCGATCCCGGCGAACGGCAGCAGCGCCCCGTACTCCTTGAGCAGTGGCCAGGCCTGCGGTCCCGACACCAGACCGGTGCAGGCGATGAAGACCGCGAGCCCCATGTCCTTGATGGTGGCGGCGGCCTGCGGCGGGAACGCCCCGAAGGTCTGGCTGCGCGAGCGGAACCAGCCGAAGAGCAGCCCCGAGACGAGACAGCCGCCGCCGGTGCCGAGGGACAGCGGTACGTCGCCGAACTTCACCACGACCTGTCCGAGCAGCGAACCGGCCGCGATGCCGAGCCCGAGGTAGATGAAGTCGGTGGCGTCGTTCCTGACCACGGAGCCGAGCTTCGCGACCAGTTTGTTGAGGCCCGAACGGGCACCCACCAGGGTCAGCACATCACCGCGGTGCACGACCGTGTCACCGTTCGCGGGCAGTTCCTGACCGGTGCGCGTGACGTCGGTGACGTACACGCCGGCCGAGAGGAACTCGGGATTCTCGCGCTGGATCCGGTCGATCGTCTTGCCGTCGTTGGACTTGCGGGTGATCGACACCTGCTCGGTCGCGAGAGGGGAATCGAGGCCGGGGACGCCCGGTGTCTCCGGGCCGATGAGCCGCCCCGCCTCGATGGTCTGCGCGCGCCGGCCGACCACGAGGACCAGGTCGGAGAGGGTGAGCCGGAGATCGGGGGAGGGCGTGAGGACCTTGCTGCCGCGCTTGACGGACTCGATGGTGATCCGCTCGTCGAGGGCGGACTCCAGGTTTCCCACGGTACGGCCGTCGGCGGTGGTCACCAGATACGTACGGCCCACCATGGTCGGCAGTGCGGGGCGCTCGTCCGGTTCCAGGGTGCCGCTGCTGCGGGTGCGCTCCCACAGTTCCCGGGCGGCGTCGCGCAGGTTGATGCGCAGCATCATCGGCATGATCTGGCTGGTGTAGAGGACGATCGTGATCAGGCCGAAGAGGTAGCAGACCGTGTACGCGGTGGCGACGTTGCCCTGGTACTCGGATACCTGCTGGGCGGTCAGACCACTGAGTTTGCCGATGGACTCGGTGGCCGTACCGACGACGGCGGACTCGGTGGCGGCACCGGCCAGGATGCCGGAGGCGGTGCCGACGTCGAGGTCGAACCCCTTGGCGAGGCCGAAGGCGATGCCGAGGGCACAGACCAGTTCGATCCCGCACAGCACGAAGAAGCGCAGGCTCTTCTTGTTGAGGTTGCGGAAGAACTGGGGCCCGGCCATGTAGCCGAGGGCGAAGATGAACAGCGCGAAGAACACGGTCTTCACGTCGTCGGAGACTTGCGCCTTGGTCCAGGCGCCGAGGAGCAGGGAAACGATGAGCGTTCCGCAGATGCCGCCCAGTGTCAGCGGCCCGACACGCAGCTTCCCGAGAAGGTGGCCGAGTGCGAGGCTCGCGAACAGAACGAGCTCGGGGTGGTCCTTGAGTACTCCCACGGCGGCTCAGCGAATCTCATATAAAGAAATATGGGGCATGGCTGGACAATAGGTGACGGTTCGTGGTGCCGCCACGCGACGCCTGCGGCAGTGGTCATCCGGCGGCGAATCGGGCGCAGTTGAGGCGCGCCTGTGCGGGACCGCTGCCGTACGAGGGAAGGTGTTCCGGCGGCCGGGCCCTGTTCACCGTGGGGCCGTCGCCCCGGCCGCCGGCCGCCGGCCGCCGGACTCAGAGCCCGGTGACCTTGGCGCTCGCCGACAGTTCGTAGGCCAGGGTGACCGTGCGGCGGCTGCCGGGCGGGAGGGGGATGTCCCAGCGGGCGATGCCCTCGGTGTCGACCGTGTCGGGGGCCGGGGAGCAGGAGTTCTTGTGCAGCCGGATCTCCACCGCCGAGACCTCGGAGACCGGGATCCGTTCCCGCAGGACGACCACCCGCTCGTCGTGTTCGCCGGGGGCGGAGAACCGGGACAGGTGCAGCCGGATCGTGCGGGTCACCACGGTCCGCTGGGTGATTCCGGTGGAGTCGCGGGACTCCTCGGACTGCCGGACCACCCGGTAGTCGTCGCAACTGCCGAAGGCCAGTTCGGCGGGGGCACCGGGGGCGGTGAAGTCCAGGGTGCCGCGGCCGCTGAATCCGCTGCCGCGGACCAGGTCGACGGGCCCGGCGAGCAGTGCGTGGCCGGACCGGTTGTCGAACCGCACCACCTGGGTGACCAGCGGGGACAACTCCGGTGAGCAGGCGTACTCACTGCGCGCGGCCGTGGTGAACGCGGAGAGCGGCACTCGGTGGGCGCGGCCGTCACCGGGCACCGAGACCGGTGCGGGGGATCGCAGTACGCGCGCCTCGCCGCCGTCGTCCACCCCGGGCAGACCGAGCACGGGTGCCGGGCCGAGGTCCGCGATGTCCTCCTCGCGCAGTTCGACGGCGACCGTGCGGCGCTCCGCCGCGGAGCGGTCCTTGAGCGTCAGCCGGTCCTCGCCCAGCCGTGGCGGATCGGTGGCCAGCGCCGAGCGGGCCGTGGACAGGGTCAGCCGTACGTCCGACCAGTCCTCCCCGGTGCGCTGCCAGACCATCGCGTCGGTCTCCAGCGTCAGCGAGTCCCCGTCGAGCACGGCCCGGTAGGCCGGCCGCCACAGCGCACACGGGGTGAGGTGGCTCAGGCGCAGCCCGACCGGGCCGGCGGCCGCGGTCTCCACGGTCAACTCGACATGGCCGACCAGCTCCGCGGGCTCCTCCTCGGCGAGCTGCATGGCCCGCTCGGCCTCCCCGATTCCGGCCGCGATGTCGGCCAACCTGGCGTCCGCAGCCCGGAGTTGCTCGCTGTATGTGTCGCGCTCCTCGTCCACCCGGTCCAGCTCGCGGGCCCAGCGGTGCTGTTCGGTCTCGCCGGAACCGGCGCCTTCGCCGATCTCCCGCAGCACGTCGGCGGCGAGGCGGCCGAGCAGGTCGAGGCGGGCCTTCAGCCGGTCGCGTCGCCGGCCCAGGGACAGCCGCTCCTCTTCGAGGTCGTGTACGCGGTGACGCAGGGCGGAGTCGTCCTCGGTGGGCGGCAGCGGCGCGCGCGGTGTCCAGCTGCGGACGATCCGTACGTCGAGCACGGTCGCGTGGTGACCGGCGGTCAGTTCGGCATGGAGGGTCCGGTCGACGGCCAGCGCACTGACCGGCCCGAGACGCAGCCGCTGGACTCCGGCTTCCAGGTCGAGCACGACGGAGCGTTCGACGTGGGCGCGGTCCTCCAGGCAGGTGACGGCGGTGACGGGGAGAGCGATCGGCTGCTGGGCCGTGGACATGGTGGGTGTCAGCTCCTGCGGTTGCCGCCGACCAGGGCCTTGCCGGTCGGGATACGGATCTCGTAGCCGCCGTCGAGGGCGGCAGTTGCGCCTGCGGGCAGGTCCAGCCGCCAGACTCGGGTGCCCGGTGCGTGCCGGTCGGGGCCGGTGCCTTCGTCGGGGGCGGTCCAGTCGGCCCGTTCGTCGATCCGGACGTCCGGATCGGCGGTGACCGGAACCCGCTCGCGGACCTCCACGGCGACGGGCCGCGCGAGCCGGTTGGCCAGCTCCACGTGGACGCGGTGGTCGAGCACGGTGGTGTTGTTGCGCAGGCCCGAGGTCGACTCGTTCAGGCTCGTACGGCGGGTGACCCGGATGCCCTCGGCCGCCCCGAGCCCCACCCGGCGGACCCCGCCGGGGGCGAGCGTGGGCAGTGCGGTGGTCAGCAGGAAGTCGTCGTCGACGGTGACCTCCACCGGGCCGGCCAGCAGTGCCTGGTCGGTGGAGTTGGAGAGCGCCAGCGTCGCGTACACGGTCTGATCGACGGACGGCACGCAGAGGTACTCGGTACGCAGACCGACCGGGATCTCGCCGACGGTGACGGTGTGCCAGGTGCCGTCCGACGGGATGTCGGCGCGGGCGGCGGCATCGAAGCGGTGGTCGAAGGAGCCCGCCGACTCCCGGGGCCGCACGGCCCGTCCGGGCAACGGCAGCGCGGCCACCGCTTCGGCGCGGCGGCGGTACTCGGCCGCCAACGGGTCGAAGGGCGAGCCGAGGAACAGCCGGCCCCTGCGACCGCCCGACTCCTCGGGGCCGCACAGGACGAGGCCGGCGTAGTCGAGCTCGGCGCCGCTCGGCTGCGGCGGACCGGCCGCCGGCGCCGGGGGCGGTGGTGGCACGGCCCCGGCGGGAGCCGCGGGCATCATGGCGCCGGGCGCACCCGCGAAGGGGCCGCCGGTGCGCTGCCTGGCGGCCGGTTGCGCCCAGGGCTGTGGTGCGGGGGCGGGCATCCCGCCCCCGAAGGGCTCCGGGGAAGCGCCTCCGGGCGCCGGGAGCGCGCCCGGCGGGGCTCCGTAGCCCTGCGGTGGCGGGGGAGGCGGCGGTGGCAGAGCGGGCTCGGATGCGGCAGCCGCGACGACGTAGTCGCCCCCGCGAGGCGAGGGCGCGGCGGCCGGGGCCGGGCCGGGTCCCGCCGAGTCGAACCCGGAGAACAGATCGACGAGCCCGGCCGGGGGCTCGCGCCAGCCGGAGGGCGCGGGGGCCGACTGACTGCGTCCGATCCGGATCGAACGCAGCCTCGGCAGGTCGGTGCGGCGCCGGAGATCGGCTGTGGCCAGGGCGATGCGTACGCCGGTCCAGTCCTCGCCGGTCCGCTGGGCGACCGAGGCGCGTAGCACCAGACGGCCACTGCCGTCGCCCTGACGGTGTGCGAGTCGGTAGGCCGGTACCCAGACGGCGCCCGGGACCCCGTATTCCAGCTCCAGTTCCACTTCCGTGTCGCCGGTGCCGTCGAGGGCCAGTACCGCGCAGACCGTGGTCTCCACGTGCGCCGACGGCGCGTCGGTGGAGGCACGGGCGAGCCTGTCGGCGACGCTGTTCAGCTCGTGCTCGACATTGCGCAGCGCCTCCTCCAGCTCGACGAGACGCTTGTGCAGCCCCGCCAGCCGCTCGTCGACGAAGTCGGCGAGTTCCAGCCAGGCGTCGACCGGGGTGCGGCGGTGCGGGTCGTCGCGCTTGCGGGGAGGCGGTACGGGCTGCAGGGCCCTGACCTCCTCGATCAGGCTCAGCTGCCGGTCCCGCCGTCCCCGCGCGGCCGCGTGCTCGTCGCGCAGCCGCTCCGCCTCGCGCCGCAGCTCGTCGGGCGCACGGGTACCGGCAGGCTCGGCCTCGACCTCGACGCGGGCCCCGGTGACGCGTACTCCTGAGGCGCCGAGTACCCGGGCCCGCAGCGAGCCCGGGTCCAGCGAACGGGGCAGTCCTGTCACCCGCACCCGGCCGTCGGGCGACACGCTGCCCCGGGCCAGGCGCCTGCAGATCGCGCCCTGCGCGTACACCACGACCGAATCGAGGGTCGACCCCCAACGCCGTGTCGACTCATCCGTCATGTGCTCCGCCCCCCGCCGTGTCCATGCTGAGCGCAGCTTACGCCCGGGGGTTCCGCGCGTCCGCGTCACCTCAGGCGGACGGCGACCGGTCCTCTTCGAGGACGGCTCGGGTGCTCGTGACCACGGCGCATTTGCCCGCCGCCCAGCGCAGGGCCATCGCGTGGTCCCCGGCGGAGAAGTCGGCCACCGCGTCGGCCACCACGAAGGCCTGGATGTCCTGCATCCAGGCGTCGCACGCGGTCATGAGGACGCCGATGTGGGCGTAGACACCGGTGACGACGATCTGGTCGCGGCCCTGTTCGCGGAGGCGTTCCAGGAGGTCGGTGCGGACGAAGCCGCTGTACTTCCACTTGGTGAGCACCGCGTCGCCCTCGTCGGGCGCGACGGCTTCCGCGATGGCGGCGGCGTGCGGGTCGGCCGGCAGGCCCGGGCCCCAGAAGTCCTGTTGCAGTCCGCGCTCGTCCGGGCTCTGGCCGCCCGGCTGCGCGGTGTAGAGCACCGGCATGCCGAGTCGGGCCGCCGTCCTCTTCAACTCCGCGACGTTCGAGAGAAGTTCGGGAATCGGGGCGGACGAGCGGTCGTAGGCCGACAGGAAGTAGTTCTGCAGATCGTGGACGAGGAGCACCGCGCGTGACGGGTCGACGGTCCACCCGACCCGGTTGGCGGGCAGCTCGTCGGCGGTCGGCATGGGGTACGGGGCGATGGCGGGCAGTGCCATGTTGCGGGGATTCCGTTCAGGGGAGGAGAGTCCGGCGGGTCAGGCCGGGGTGGACGCGGATGTGCCGCGGGCCGCGGCGGTCCGCAGGGCCTTCTTGGAGATCTTTCCGACGCCGGTCCGCGGGAACGTGTCCACGAACTCGACGCGGTCCGGCACCTTGTACGCGGCCAGATCCCGTTCCCGTACGAACCGCTTGATGTCCACCGGCTTCAGCGGACCCGCGCCCGGGCGCAGGATCACGTACGCGCAGGTGCGTTCGCCCAGGTACGGGTCGGGCTCGGCCACCACGTTGGCGTCGTGGACGAAGGGGTGGGCGAGGATGTGGTTCTCCACCTCCTCGGCGGCGATCTTCTCGCCGCCCCGGTTGATCTGGTCCTTGGCTCGGCCCTCGACGACGATGTGGCCGCTCGGGGCGACCCGGACGACATCGCCCGTGCGGTAGAAGCCGTCCTCGGTGAACGAACGGGCGTTGTGTTCCGGTGCCCGCCAGTAGCCGCGGATCGTGTACGGGCCGCGCGTCAGCAGATGGCCCGTTTCGCCCGGTGCGACCTCCTGGTCCTCGTCGTCGACGACCAGGATCTCGTCGTCCGGCGAGATGGGCCGCCCCTGGGTGGTGACGATCACCTCGACCGGGTCGTCCAGCCGGGTGTAGTTGACCAGGCCCTCGGCCATGCCGAAGACCTGCTGCAGGGTGCAGCCGAGCGCCGGCCGGACCCGCCGTGCCGCCTCCTCGCTGAACTTGGCGCCACCCACCAACAGGACGTCCAGGCTGCTGAGGTCGTGTGCGGTGGCCGTGGCCGCCTGGGTCCACAGCAGGGCCAGCGGGGGGACCAGTCCGGTGAGGGTGACCCGCTCCCGTTCGATCAGCGGGAAGGCCACCTCGGGGGAGGGCTGCGGGCACAGCACCACGCGGCCGCCGGCGTAGAACGTGCCGAGTGAACCGGGGGAGGACAGCGGGAAGTTGTGGGCCGCGGGCAGCGCGCAGAGGTAGACGCTGTTCTCGTCGACGCCGCAGATCTCGTTGGAGCCGCGGAGCGAGTAGATGTAGTCGTCGTGGGTGCGCGGAATGAGTTTCGGTACGCCGGTGCTGCCGCCGGACAGCTGGAGGAAGGCCAGGTCGTCCGGGCGCGGAGCACCGTGTCCGACCGGCTCCTCCGCCACGTCGGCCAGCGCCTCGAACTCGCCCGGCTCTCCGCGGGCGACGAACACATGGCGCAGCTCGGGGGCACCGGCCCGGGTGCGTGCCGCCAGTTCGCGGTAGTCGTAGCCGCCGTGTTCCGCGGCCACGACGTACGCGACCGCCTCGGTGAACTCGCAGAAGTACGAGATCTCCGTCTCGCGGTGGGCCGGGAGGGCGAAGACGGGCAGCGCGCCGATCCGGAACAGTGCGAAGACGACCTCGAAGAACTCCGCGACATTGGGCAGTTGGACCACCACCCGGTCGCCCTTGGTGATGTTCCGGGCGAGGAGACCGGCCGCCAGCCGGTCGGCGCGCCGGTCCAGCTCCGCGTAGCTCCACCGGATTTCCGCGGCGGGGTCGACCACGGCGATCCGGTCCGGGTGCGCCTCGGCGCGTTCCCGGAGCATGGAGCCGAACGTCTCGCCGCGCCACCAGCCCGCGGCCCGGTACCGCTCGGCGAAGTCGGACGGCCAGGTGGGTGCGTCGTCGTGCGGGCTCACAGCTCGGCCCCCACGGCGCTGAGGAAGGTGCGGAACTTGGCGGCCGTCTCGGCGGTCTCCGCCTCGGGCACCGACGCCGCCACGATGCCGGCGCCCGCGTAGAGCCGCAGTGTGCGTTCCTCGGCCTCGGCACAGCGGATCGTGACGACCCACTCGCCGTCGCCCCGGGCGTCGCCCCAGCCCACCATCCCGGTGAAGTAGCCGCGGTCGAAGGGCTCGGTCTCCGCGATGACCCGGCGGGCCGTCGTGGTGGGGGTGCCGCACACGGCGGGGGTGGGATGCAGGGCGCAGGCGAGGGTCAGGGCCGAGATGTCGGGGGAGGCGAGCGTGCCGGTGACCGTGGTGGACAGGTGCCACATGGTGGCGGTGCGGATCAGGGTCGGCCGGGCCGGGACGGTCAGCTCCGTGCAGTGCGGGGCCAGGGCCTGGTGGACGGCGTCCACGACGACCGCGTGCTCGTGCAGGTCCTTCGCGGACTCCAGCAGCGCGGCGGCGCGGCGGACGTCCTCGGCGAGGTCGGTGCTGCGCGGGGTGGACCCGGCGAGCGGATTGGCGATCACCTGCTTTCCCTGCCGGGAGACCAGCAGTTCCGGGCTGGCGCCGATGAGGGTGCGCCCGGGCCCGGTGGGCAGGGCGAAGGTGTGGCCGGCGGGGTCGCGGCGGGCCAGGCGCTGGAGCATCCCGGGCAGGTCCAGCGGGGCGGCGGAGGTGAGTTCGAGGGTGCGGGCGAGCACCACCTTGCTGAACTCCCCGCGCCACATGCGTTCCACGGCCGCGGCGACACCCGCTCCGTAGACCCCGGGTTCGGGTACCGGGCGTATCCGCCAGTGAGCCGAGCCGGTCATCTCGGCGGGCAGCGCGATCAGTGGATCGGAGGCGAGCGGGGGAGCGATGCGCAGTGCCGCCGGCACGCTCAGGGCGGCCGGTGCCTCGTGGTCGAACGGGATGGCGCCGATGACCACGGGCGATTCCTGCCCGGCCGCGCCGGCCTCGGCCAGGGTGGCGTTCACCCGTTCGTCCAACGGTCTTGCGTCGTGCGGTACTTGGCGCGCGGCACCGTGGGCCAGCAGGGTGCGGCCGGGGGTGGCGAGGAAGTGGTCGCCCGGAGTGTAGGAGTCCAGGAGCGAGGTGGCGGCGCCTACGGCCGGGTGGGCCGGATCGGCCGGGGGCAGGTGCGTGGCGACCTGGGAAGCCGTCGACACGGTGACTCCATTCTGGAAGGTTCTGCCGGTGGGGGGTCGAGAGAGCTTGCGGATGGGCTGACGGTGGGTCAGCGAAGGGTCGCGCCGCCGTCGACGTACAGCTCCTGCATGGTGATGTGGCGGGCGCGGTCCGAGGCCAGGAACGCGACGGCGTCGGCGATGTCCTCGGGGGCGGCGATCCGGCCCAGCGGGATGCCGGTGCGGTAGGTGGCCGGGTCTCCGTCGATGACCCGCTGCTCGGCGTCGGGGTCGGTCCACAGGGCGCGTTGCATCGCCGTGTCGGTGGATCCGGGTGCGACGACGTTGCACCGTACGCCGCTGCGGGCGAGTTCGAGGCCCAGGCATTTGGTGAACATGACCGCCGCGGCCTTCGACGCGGCGTATGCGGCCATTCCGGTACGAGGGATCCCGGCGGCGTTGGAACCGACGGTGATGACGCAGCCGTTGCCCCGGCCGGCCATCAGTGGTGCGACGGCCCGCGAGGTGTGGAGGACGCCGTCGGTGTTCACGGCGAAGGTCTCCGACCAGTCCTCGTCGGAGAGTTTGGTGGCGGGGCCGTTGCGCAGGACGCCCGCGACGTTCACGAGTACGTCGATGGGGCCGAGCCGGCTCTCGACGCGGGTCACGGTGTGTTCCACCGAGGGCCGGTCGGCGACGTCCATGACGTACGGCTCCATCCGGCCCGTCGACCGTTCGCTCCCCGGTTTCTCCGCCCGCCGCCGGTTCCACCGTGCGGCCAGGGCGTCTATGCCGTCCTGTGCGCGGTCGGTGGCGGCCACCCGGGCGCCGAGGGTGGCGAACAGCTCGGCGACAGCCGCCCCGATGCCTTGTGCGGCACCGGTCACCAGGACAGTACGGCCGTCGAACTCGCCATTTCTGCCCGGTATGTGCTCAGGCATGAGCAACCTCCGTTCGGGAAACTTAGGTAAGGGTAACCTAAGTCAAATTCGGCGAAGGGGGTGCGGGGTGAGGGGGTACGGCGACGTGACGGGCCCTTGCGCGAGGGGGAGTTGGGGCGCGGGTGCCAGGTGCGGCCCGGGGCCCCGTTCCGTGATCGGCGCCTGTGGGTTAGGTTAGCCTTGCCTGAGTTTGGAGCGGGTCGCCGGAGTTCCGGAGTGACTCGTCATGGACCGTGGCGAACCGGCCCGCATCGCCGCCCAGGCTGCCGGTGCGGTCGCCGGCCTTTCCCGTGAACGCCCCGACCAGGCGTGCGCGGACGTCGCCCCGTGCCGTGGCGTCGTACCCATCACCGCCGACGCGCCGACCGCGCTGCCGGCGTCCATTCCCGCAGGAGCAACCCGATGAATCAGACCTTGTCCCCCGAACGCGTCCGCGCGGATGTCGCGGAACTGCTCGACTGCGACCCCGCGGGGATCGCGCCCGAGGAGAACCTTGTCGACCTCGGCCTGGACTCGGTGCGGATCATGGTGCTGGTCGACCGCTGGCGGGCCGCGGGGGCGGCCGCGCTGGAGTTCGCCGACCTGGCCGAGCAGCCCGAACTGGGGCACTGGACGGAGCTGCTGACGGGTGGTGCCGCATGAGCCGCGTCGACCACCGGCACCGGCACCTGGAGCGGATCGCGGAGGTCCGGTCGGGTCGTCACGCCGAGAAGGTGGGCTACCCGATCGGTATCCGGGCGACCGAGGTGGTACGCACCGCCATGGTCGGCTCCGGTCTGCTGCGGGTGACCCTGGGCGGTCCGGGCGCCGAGGGCTTCGAGGCCCACGCGCCGGACGAACACGTGAAACTGCTCTTCCCGGATCCGGACGGCTCGCTGCGGCTGCCCGAGCGCAACGGGCTGATGCTGAGCTGGCCGCGACCGGCGTCCATCTCGCGGGAGTACACCGTGCGCCGTTACGACCCGGTCGCGGGCGAGATCGACATCGACATCGCCCCGCACGCCGGTGGCCTCGCCTCGGAGTGGGCGCACGGGGTCCGGCCCGGCGACATCATGCACCTCGCGGGGCCGCCCGGCGGGATGATCGTCCCGCACGCCTATGACCGCTATCTGCTCGCGGGTGACATCACGGCCCTGCCCGCGATCGCGCGCCGGCTGGAGGAGCTGCCCCGCAGTGCGAAGGGCTGGGCGTTCGTCGAAGTCGCCGACGCCACACAGGAGATCGAGCTGTCAGCGCCCGAGGGTGTCGAGGTGCGCTGGCTGCACCGCGGCGACCTGCTGGCCGGTACCGGCGACGCGCTGGCGCGGGCCGTGACCGCGGTGCGGGTGCCCGAGGGGGAGCGGGTGTACGTGTGGGCCGCCGGTGAGGCGGGGCAGATCAAACCGCTGCGCCGCTGGGTCCGCGACGAGCTGTGGCTGGAGAGGGCCGACAGCGACATCACCGGTTACTGGAAGTGCGGCGTCGCCGACTTCGACGAGGACGACCACTGATCGACCGGCCGGACAGGGGGGTGGCGTGGGCGCCGCTCCCTGGTTGTCCTGCCCAAAGGCCATCAACTAAGGTTAGCCTTACCTAAATAGCAAGGAGCGTTTCATGTCCATACGCAGATCGTCCGGCCTGGTCGGAGCCGCTTCGCTGGCCCTGATCCTGACCGGCTGCGGGTTCTCCTCGGAGAGCGGGTCGGACTCCTCGGACAAGGGCGGGACCCGGGTGTTCGCCGCGGACAACGGCAAGATCACCATCCCGGCCGCCCCGAAGCGTGTGGTGGCCACCGGCTATGCCGTGCCCGCCCTCATCGAGGCCGATGCACCGCTGGTCGGAATCTCGTCGTGGAAGCGCGGCGAACCGATGATGTCCAAGGAGGACCTGGCCGAGTACAAGAAGCTTCCCAAGGTGGCGGGGGAGCTGGCGACCGAGACCAACTACGAGGCCATCGCCGAGGCCGATCCCGATCTGATCGTCATCGGTGTCCCCGCCCCGGTGCTCGGCGACATCGACGTCAAGCGGCTGGAGGGCATCGCCCCCGTCGTGGCGATCGGTCCGACCGTGCCGTCCGCATGGCGCGAGCTGTCCCGCAAGCAGTCCGACGCCGCGGGCGCGCTCAAGCAGTTCGACGCCGCGAAGAACACGTACGAGGACAAGGCCGCGGAGCTGGCCAAGAAGTACAAGGACGTGCTGCCGCAGCTCAAGCTGGGCCACGTCGGCTCGTACGGTGACGCCGCCAAGGGCACCTTCCAGCGCGAGTTCAACGGTTCGTGGGGCACCAACATCGCCGAGGACATCGGCGCGGAGTACTACGGCAAGGTCAAGAAGGCCGGCCCCGGTTCGCAGTCGGTCAGTGAGTACCCGTCCATCGAGGAGCTCCCGGCCGCCTTCCGCGAGGCCGATGTCATGACCTACTCGGTCAACGCCGACGGCAGCGTTCCCAAGTCCGTGCAGTACGTCCTGGACTCGAAGCTCTGGAAGAACCTGCCCGCGGTCAAGGCGGGGAAGGCCTTCCCGCTCCGCTACACCGAGGCCGCGACCTACGGTGAGGCCGTCGTGACCCTGGACGCGATCGACAAGTCGCTCGCTCCGCTGCTGAACCGGTGACCGCCGCGGGCCGCGCGCCCCGGGCGTCGGTAACAGGGCGGGCCGGACCACAGATCGGCCTGCTCCTCGGCGGACTGCTGCTGCTGACAGTGATCGCCGTGCTGAGCATGGGCGTCGGGGCCCGCCACATTCCGCCCGCCGAGGTCGTGCGGGCATTGTTCGACCACCAGGGCACCGACGACCACGTGATCGTGCGTGACGTCCGGTTGCCGCGCGCGCTGCTGGCCATCGCGGTGGGTGCCGCGCTCGCGGTGGCCGGCGCGCTGATCCAGACGCTGGCCCGCAACCCGCTGGCCGAGCCCGGCATCCTCGGCGTCACCGCGGGCGCCGGGTTCGCCGTCACCGTGGGCTCGGCGCTCGGCCTGGCCACCGGCCAGGCGGGCGAACTGGGCTTCGCGATCACCGGATCCGTGCTCGCGTCTCTGCTGGTCGCCGCGGTCGGGCAGCGCTCACCACTGCGCCTGGTGCTCACCGGTGTGGCACTGACCGCGGTGCTGGGCGGCGTCGCGCTGGGGATGCGGCTGATGCTCCCGGACGCCTTCGACACGTACCGGTTCTGGTCGGTCGGGTCGCTGGCGGGCCGCGAACAGGCACCGCTGGCACTGCCGTTGGCCGCGATCGCCGTGTCCCTGCTCGGCGCGCTGCTGCTGAGCCGGGCACTCAACGCCCTGACCCTGGGCGCGAACGTGGCACACACACTGGGTGCCGGCGTGGGCTGGGTACGGGCCGCGACGCTGGTGCTGATCACCGTGCTCAGCGGGGCGGCCACGGCGGTGGCCGGGCCGATCCTGTTCGTCGGGCTGATCGTGCCGCACCTGGTCCGCAGGCCGGCCGGGGGCTCGGTGCCCTGGATGATTCTCTACACGATGGTGCTCGGCCCGATCCTGCTGCTGGTCGCCGACATCGGATCGCGGGTGCTGCTGCCCACCGGTGAGGTGCCGGTGGCCATCGTGACCGCGTTCCTCGGCGGCCCCATGCTGATCTGGGCCGTACGCCGCTACGGGGCGGGATCGCTGTGACCACACTCGGACCGAGGGCCGAACGCCGCACCGTCGTGCTCTGCGCGGTACTGGTGGCCCTGATGCTGGGCCTGGGCCTGCTGGGGCTGTGTTACGGGGCGTCATGGTCCAGCCCCGGCAAGGTGTTCGCCGCCCTGACCGGTGCGGACCACTCCGTGGTGATCCGCGACTGGCGGCTGCCACGCGTGCTGGCCGGACTGGTCTTCGGCGCCGCGCTCGGTGCGGCGGGGGCGATCTTCCAGAACCTCACCCGCAACCCGATGGGCAGCCCGGACGTCATCGGCCTCGACGCCGGCGCCTACACCGGCGCCCTGGTCGCCCTCACCGTACTGTCCGGCACCTCCGCGCAGCTCGCCGCCGGATCGGTGCTCGGCGGGCTGGCCGTCGCGGCCGCCATCTACCTGCTGTCGTTCGAACGGGGCTTCTCCGGACTGCGGTTGGTGGTCATCGGCATCGCGTTCAACGCGATGGTGACCGCGATCAACTCCTGGATCGTGCTGCGCGCCGAGCTGGAGGTGGCGATCGCCGCCGTCGGCTGGAGCGCGGGCTCGCTCAACGGAGTGGGCTGGGCCGACCTCGGGATCCCGTTCACGGTGATCGCCGTACTGCTGGCCCTGATGGCCTCGCGGGCGCACGCCATGCACCAGGCAGCGCTCGGCGACGCGGTCGCGGTGACCACCGGCGTCGGGATCAACAGGCTGCGGCTGCTCATGGTGCTGGTCGGCGTCGGCTGCACGGCCACGGTGACCGCGGTGGCCGGCCCGATCGCGTTCATCGCCCTGGCCGCACCCCAGATCGGCCGCAGACTCGCGGGCGCCGCCGGAGTGCCGCTGCTCCCGGCCGCCCTGACCGGGGCGGTACTGCTCCTGGCCGCCGACCTGATCGCCCAGATGCTGCTGGCGCCCGTCGCACTGCCCGTCGGTGTGGTGAGCACCGCGATCGGCGGCTGCTACCTGATCTGGCTGCTGACCAAGGAGGTGAGGCGCGCGTGACCGCACGCCTGACGGCGCGGGACATAACCCTGCGCTACGGAGACCGGGTCGTTTCCACCCGGCTGAGCATCGACATCCCCGACGGCGCGTTCACCGCCATCGTCGGCCCCAACGCCTGCGGGAAGTCGACCCTGTTGAGCGCGCTGGTCCGGCTGCTGCGCCCGGACTCCGGGCAGGTGGAGTTCGACGGCCGCGAGGTCGGCCGCTACGCCACCAAGGCACTGGCCAAACAACTCGGCTTCCTGCCGCAGGACCCGCTGGCACCCGACGACATCAGGGTCCGGCAACTCGTGGCCCGGGGACGGTTCCCGCACCAGTCGATGCTGGCCCTGTGGTCGCCGGGCGACGAGGAGGCCGTCGACGGGGCGATGGCCGCCGCCGGCGTCGGCGACCTGGCCGACCGTCCCGTGCAGGAGCTGTCCGGCGGACAGCGCCAGCGGGTGTGGATGGCCATGGTGCTTGCCCAGCAGACGCCCCACCTGCTGCTCGACGAACCGACGTCCTTCCTCGACATCACCCACCAGTACCAACTGCTCGGCCTGCTGGCCAGGCTGCGCGACCAGGGCCGCACGGTGGTCGCCGTCCTGCACGACATCAACCAGGCCTGCCGGTTCGCCGATCACCTGATCGCCATGAAGGACGGCCGCGTGGTAGCCGAGGGCGACCCCGGGGACATCGTGGACGCCGCGCTGATCAAGGACGTGTTCGACCTGCCGAGTGTCATCGTCCCCGACCCGGTGACCGGCACACCGATGGTCGTTCCCACACTGCTAGGAGAGTAAGTTGAGCACCGCAAGCGCCTCCTCGGACGGCCTGCTCGCCCTGACCAGCGCCCAGTCGGGCATCTGGAACGCGCAGCGCCTCGAACCCGACTCGCCGTACTACCTGGTCGGCGACGTGGTGGAGATATCCGGCAGTGAGCCGGTCGACGCGGACGCGCTGGCGGAGGCGGTCCGGGCGACCACCGAAGAGGCCGAGACCCTGCGGCTGCGGGTGTACGACACCCCGGACGGGCCGCGCCAGGCGGTGAGCGAGGAGCCGGTCCGGCTGCCCGAGGTGGTCGACGTCAGCGGCGCGGCCGATCCCGCCGCCGCGGCCCAGGCACTCGTCGAGGCCGAGCGCGAGCGGGCCGCCGAGGCCTGCCGGGGGATGGTCGACCGGGCGCTGTACGCACGTACCGTCATCAAGCTGTCCGACCACGAGGTCTGGTACACCCAGCTCGGCCACCACCTGGTCTTCGACGGCTACACCGCATCGATGCTCGCCCGCCGCACCGCCGCCCGCTACACCGCACTGGTGTCCGGCACCGAACCACCGCGGTCCGTCTTCGGCCGGTTCGCCGACCTCGTCGCCGCCGACCGGGCCTACCGGGACAGCGAGCGGTGCGCCGAGGACCGCGCGTACTGGGTCGAGCGGTTCACCCCGCTGCCCGACCTCGCCGACCCCGGCACCGCCGCCTCGTTGCCGGACCGCACCCTGACCGCCCGCGCCGTCGTCGGCCCCGAGGAGACGGCCCGGCTGCGCGCCTTCGCCGACCGGGCCGGTGTCACCTGGGGCGAGGCGCTGATCGCCGGCTACGCCGCCTTCCTGCACCGCATGCTGGGCCGCACCGATGTGGTGTTCGCACTGCCGCTGATGTGCCGGGCCGGCTCGGCCGAACTGCGCACCCCCGCCATGGCGGTCAACGTACTGCCGCTGCGGGTGACCGTGCGCGCCGGGGACGACCTCGTGGAGCTGAGCCGGCGGGTCGCCACCGCCATGCGCGAGATGCGCGACCACCAGCGCTACCGGGGCGAGGACCTGCCCAGGGACCTCGCGGCGCCCGGCGCGGGCGCGCTGCTGCACGGGCGCGGGATCAACCTCAAGGCGTTCGACCTGGCGCTCGACTTCGCCGGGGCCGCCGGTGTGATGCGCAACGTCGCGGGCGGCCCGCCGGAGGACATGGGCCTCAGCGTCCTGCCGACCCGTGACGGCGGGCTGCTGCTCGGCTTCGAGGTCGACGCCCGGTCCAAGGACCAGGCCGCCGTCGACCACCTGCTCTCCGGGCTGCGGGCGCTGCTGTCCGGGCTGACCGACGGCCTGCCCGTCGGGCGGATCGCCCTGATCGACGACGTGGAGCGGCTGCTCGCCGACTGGTGCCCGCCCGCGCTGCCCGGCACCCCGGTGGACGTGCCGGCCGCCTTCGACGCGATGGCCGCCGCCGGCCCCGGCCACACCGCCCTGGTCTGCGGCGACGACCGGCTGTCCGCAGCCGAACTGGCCGGTCGGGTGCACCGGTTGGCCCGTGCCCTTCGGGCCCGCGGGATCGGCGCCGACGACGTCGTGGCGCTGGCGCTGCCGCGCTCGGCCGACTCGGTGATCGCCCTGCTGGCCGTGCTGGACGCGGGCGCCGCGTTCCTGCCGCTGGACGCCGCGTACCCGCCCGAGCGGCTGCGCGAGCTGATCGACGACACCCGCCCCGCGCTCGTACTGACCGCCGGCGCGGTCGACGGACTGCCCTGGACCACCCTGCTCGGCGAGGCTGCCGGGCTGTCCGGCGAACCCCTGACCACCGACGAACTGGCCGCGCCCCGGCACCCCGAGCACCTCGCCTACGTCATCCACACCTCCGGATCGACCGGCCGCCCCAAGGGCGTACTCGGCCGGGTCGGCGGACTGGCCGCGCTGCTGCACCACCAGCGGTCCACCGTCGTCGCGGAGGCCGAACGGGCCGCGGGCAGGCGGCTGCGCGCCGCACACACCTACTCCTTCGCCTTCGACTCCGCCTTCGACCACCTGGTGTGGCTGCTGTGCGGACACGAACTGCACGTCTACGACACCGAGACCGCCCGCGACGCCGACGCCCTGCTCGCCGCGTACGCCCGCGACGGCATCGACATCGTGGACACCACGCCGTCGATGGCCTCGCCACTGATCGACGGCGGCCTGCTGGAGCTGCGGCCCACCCTGCTGGTCCTCGGCGGGGAAGCCACCCCGCCCGCGCTGTGGCGACGGGTCGCCGGATCGGGGATCACCGCGCGCAACATCTACGGACCGACCGAGGCGACCGTGGACAGCACCACCGCACGGATCGAGGGCGACGAGCCGACGATCGGCCACCCGCTCGCCGGCACCCGGATCCACCTGCTGGACAGCGCGCTGCAGCCGGTGCCGCACGGCACGGCCGGCGAACTGTACCTGGCCGGACCGCACTTGGCCCGCGGCTACCTCGGCAGGCCCGGAGCGACCGCGGAGCGCTTCGTCGCCGACCCGTTCGGCGCGCCGGGCGAGAGGATGTACCGCACCGGCGACCTGGCCCGCTGGGTGCCGGGCCGGGGCCTGGAGTACCGGGGCCGGGGCGACGGACAGATCAAGATCCGCGGCCACCGGGTGGAGACCGGCGAGGTGGAGACGGCGCTCGCCGCCGTGCCCGGAGTCACCGCGGCGGCCGCCGCGGTGCGGTCGTCCAGGCTGGTCGGTTACGTCGTGTCCGCCTCGGTCACCGGGGACGAGGCACGTGCCCACCTGGCCGAGCGGCTGCCCGAACACATGGTGCCCGCGGCGGTCGTGGTGCTGGGCCGGCTCCCGGTCACGCCCAACGGCAAGCTCGATCGCGCCGCCCTGCCCGCGCCCGCGCTGCACAGCGGCGGCCGGGAGCCGGGCACCGAGCGGGAGCGGCTGCTGTGCGCGGTCCTCGCGGAGGCGCTCGACGTCGAACGGGTCGGTGTGGACGACGACTTCTACGCGCTGGGCGGGGACAGCATCACCGCGATCACCGTCAGCAGCAGACTGCGGGCGGCGGGCCTCGGACTGCGGCCCCGGGACCTCCTGGCGCGCCGCAGCTTCGCCGCCCTGGCAGCCTCCGCCGAGCTGCTGGCACAGTCACCCGAGCCGGTGGACGAACCTTCCGGACCGGTGCCCGCCCCGCCGATCGTGCGCGGACTGCTCGACCCGCACCCCGACGTGGACGTCGTCGCCGGATACGCGCAGTGGACCGCCCTGCACGTCGACGGACTCGGCCGCGACGACCTGGTCACCGGCGTACAGGCCGTGCTCGACCACCACGACGCGCTGCGGCTGCGGGCCGGCGACGGCCTGGACGTACTGCCCCGCGGCCTGGTGCGGGCCGTCGTCGACGAGGTGCACGGCGGGGGCGTGACCGCCCTGGCCCGGCGGCTGGCGGGCGAACTCGACCCGCGCTCCGGCGACCTGCTGCGCACGGCCCTGCTCCGTACCGGCGACGACACGCCCGACCGGCTGGTCGTCGTCGTGCACCATCTCGCCGTGGACGGCGTGTCCTGGCGCATCCTGCTGCCCGACCTGCACACCGCCTGCACCGGCGGCACGCTCGAACCCGTCGGGGCGTCCTGGCGGCGGCACGCCGTACTCCTCGCCGACCAGGGGGAGTCCGGCGCGCGGCGCGGCGAACTCGACCACTGGCGGACCGCGCTCGACTCCGCGACCCGGCTGGGCGCCCGACCGCTGGACCGGACGCGCGACAAGGTGTCGACCGCCCACCGCTCGGTCACCGTGGCCTCGGCCGAGGCCACCGAGGCGCTGCTGACCACCCTGCCCGCGGCGTACCGCGCCGGGGTCGACGAGGTGCTGCTGGCCGCTCTGGTGCTGGCCCTGCGCGGCTGGGGTCTGCGCGACGACGCGGTGACCGTGTCGATGGAGGGCCACGGCCGCGAACACCTCGATCTGGGCCGTACCGTCGGCTGGTTCACCAGCGAGTACCCGGTGCGTGTGCCCGCCTCCGACGACGTCGGGCGGACACTGCGGGCCGCCAAGGAGGCCCGGCGCGCCGTCCCCGACGGCGGTGTCGGATACGGCGTGCTGCGCCACCTCGACCCGGAGGCCGGCCGTGAACTCGCGGCCACCCCGCCGCCGGACGTGCTGCTCAACTACCTGGGCCGGTTCACCCCCCTGCCCGGAACGGGATGGCGCCTGCCGGAGCAGGACGCCTTCTCGGTGATCGAGCCCGGCGCCAAGGCCCTGGAACAGGTGCTGGCACTCAACTGCTTCGTCCACGAGGAGGGTGCGCCCCGGCTCGCCGTCGAGTGGACCGCCGCGACCGGTGTGCTCGGCCCCGAAGCCGTCTCCGCCCTCCAGCAGTCCTGGGCCGCGGCGCTGGACGCGCTGGCCGCGTACGCGCTCCACACCGAGGGCGGGCTCACCCCCTCGGACCTCCCGCTGGCCGGACTCGACCAGGCCGCCATCGACACCCTGGAACGCACCGGGCACATCGCCGACGTACTGCCCGCCACCCCCCTTCAGGTCGGGCTGTCCTTCCACACCCTGGTCCGCGACGGCCACGACACCGACGTCTACGTGGTCCAGGCGGTGACCACCCTGGTCGGCGAACTGGAACCGGACCGGATGGCCGAGGCCGCACACGAACTGCTGCGCCGCCACCCCGCCCTGCGGGTCTACCTGGGCACCGCCGGAGACACCGTGGTGCAGGTGATCCCCGCCGAAGTCGCCCTGGACTGGCGGGAGGACGACCGGTTCCCCGAAACGGCCCGCGCCGATCTGGAGCGCCCGTTCGACCCGGCCCGGCCGCCGCTGATCCGCTTCCTGCTCTCCCGGGTCGGGCCCGCCGAGCACAAGCTGGTGATCACCAACCACCACGCCCTGCTCGACGGCTGGTCGATGCCGCTGGTCGGCCGCACCCTGCTCGCCGTCTACGCCGAACTGGGCGGCGGCCCCGTCGCACCCACCGCCCCACCGCTGTCAGAGTACTTCCGGTGGCTGGCGGGCCGCGACCGGGAGGCATCACTCACCGCATGGCGGGACGCGCTGGCGGGCGTCGACGGCGCGACCCGGCTGGCACCCGCGAGCACCGCCACCGCCGTCGAGCGCCCCGCCCGTGAGACCGTCGGGCTGGGCCGCGAGTTCAGCGACCGGCTGCGCACGTTCGCCCGCGAACACGGCGTCACCCTGACCACGGTGTTCCAGACCGCCTGGGGCCTGCTGCTGGGCAGGCTCACCGGCCGCCGCGACGTGGTGTTCGGCTGCCCGGTGTCCGGGCGGCCCGCCGAGGTCGACGGCGTGGAGTCGATGATCGGACAGCTCGGCACCACCATCCCGGTGCGCGTACGGCACACCCAGGACGCGACCGCGCTGGACCTCATGGCACAGGTGCACGCCGAGAGCGTCGTACTGGCCGAGCACCACCATGTCGGCCTGCCCGAGATCCAGCGGGCGGCCGGCGTCGGCGAACTGTTCGACACGATGCTGGTCATGGAGAACTTCCCGCTCTCCAGCCGGAAGCGCACCCCGCTCGCCCCCGGGCTCGACCTGGCCGGAGTGGACATCACCGACGCCACGCACTACGCGCTGACCGTCATCGTGATCCCGGACGAGGAGATCACCATCGGCCTCGGCCACCAGCCGGGCGCCTTCACCGGGGCGACCGTGCGCGCCTACGGCCGCTGGCTGCACAACCTGCTGCGGGAGATCGTCGACGACCCGGCACGGCCCGCGCTCCGGCTGCCCGCCCTCGACCCCGACGAGCGGGCACGGATGCTGCGTACCGGCACCGCCGCCGTCCCCGCCAGGAACCGCGGCCACTGGCTCGACGAGTTCGCCGCCCAGGTGGCGCGCAGGCCCGACGCCGAGGCCCTGGTCTGCCGCGAACGCAGCCTGAGCTACGCGGAGTTGGACCGCGAGGCCAATCGCCTCGCCCAGGCACTGATCGCGCGCGGGGTGCGGCCCCAGGACCCGGTCGCGGTCCTGCTCGGCCGCGACATCGAGATGACCGTGGCCCTGTTCGCCGTCGCCAGGGCGGGTGCGGTGTACGTGCCGATGGACACGAGCTACCCGCGGGACCGGCTGGCCTACATGTTCGACGACATCGCACCGGCCGCGGTCGTGTCGACCGGCGCCGAACTGCCCGTCGAGCGCGACATCCCCGTCCTGCGCCTCGACGACCCGGCCACCCTCGCGTCCGCACCGGACGCCGACCCGGCCGAGGCACGCCGGCGGCTCACCGAGGACGCCCTCGCGTACGTCATCTACACCTCCGGAACCACCGGACGCCCCAAGGGAGTCGGGGTCACCCACCGCGGCGTGCCCGACCTGATCGCGCTGCAGGAGGAGGTCGTCGGGGTCACCGAGCACGACCGGTACCTGCACTTCGCGTCGACCGGCTTCGACGTCGCGTTCTGGCAGACCATGGTGCCGCTGCTCTCCGGCGGTACGTCCGTGATCGCGCCCGAGGAGGTGCGCGTACCCGGCGACGAACTGCTCGACTACATCGTCGAGCACCGGGTGACCGGGGTGAACCTGCTCCCGTCGTTCCTGGCCGCGATGCCCGACGACCGCACCGTCGACCCCGATGTGTTCTTCGTCGTCGGCGCCGAACGGCTCGACCCCGAGCTGGCACGGCGCTGGGGCGCGGGCCGCAGGGCGCTCTTCAACGCCTACGGGCCGACCGAGGTCACCATCAACTCCACGACCTGGCACTACGACCCGGACGACGAGGGACCGCTGCCGATCGGCCGCCCCGACCCCAACGTCCGCGCGTACGTCCTCGACGGCGGGCTCCAGCCGGCCGGCGTCGGCGTGACCGGCGAGCTGTACCTCGCCGGGCCGAGCCTGGCCCGCGGCTACCTCGGCCGCCCCGGCCTGACCGCCGCCGCGTTCGTGGCCGACCCGTTCGGCCCGCCGGGCGACCGGATGTACCGCACGGGCGACCTGGTGCGGTGGCGGCCGGACGGACAACTGGTCTTCCTCGGCCGCGCCGACCACCAGGTCAAGGTCCGCGGCTTCCGGGTCGAGCTCGGCGAGATCGAGTCCGCGCTGACCGGTCACCCCGAGGTGCGCGCCTGCGCCGTGATCATGCGGGAGGGCAGGCTCGTCGGCTACGTCGTCCCGACCGACGGCGCCCACCCGGACACCGCGCGACTGCGCGAGTACCTGGCCGGCGAACTGCCCGACCACATGGTGCCCCCGGCGCTGGTGCCGATCGACCGGCTGCCGCTGAGCCCCAGCGGCAAACTCGACTCCGCCGCGCTGCCGGCCCCCGAGACCGTCGCCGCCGCGCGGCGCGAACCCGCCACCGACGCAGAGGCGCTGCTGCTCGATGTGTTCCGGGACATCCTGGGCACCGACGCGATCGGCCCCGACGACGACTTCTTCGCCATCGGCGGCGACAGCATCGTGTCGCTGCAAGTGGTGTCGCGGGCCCGGCGCCGCGGGCTCGGCCTGAGCGCGCGGGACGTGTTCGAGGGAGCGACCGTCGCCGGGATCGCGGCACGGGCCCGCACCCTCGACGCCGGCGAGGCACCGGCCGTCGGGGACGCACCGCTGACCCCCGTCATGCGGGACCTGCTGCGCCGGGCGGGGGCCGCCGCGGACGGCTTCTGCCAGTGGGTGGAGATCTGCGTCCCGCCGGGCGGCGACGCCACGACCTGGCAGACGGTGCTCGACGCACTGCTCGCCCGGCACGACGTACTGCGGGCCCACCTGGCCGGCGACGTGCTGCGCATCCCGCCGGCCGGCTCGGTGACCGGCGCCGGGGTACTGACGTGCGTACGGGCTTCGGACGACCTGCGGGGCCCGGTGGACGCCGCGATCGCCGACGCCCAGGACGCGATGGACCCGCGCACCGGTCCGTTGCTGCGCGCGGTGTGGGTGGACGCCGGACCGGACCGGCCGGGCCGGCTCGTCCTGATCGCCCACCACCTGATCGTCGACGGTGTGTCCTGGCGCGTCCTGCTGGACGACCTGGAGCACGCGTACTCCGGTGGCTCACTGACCCGGCACGGGCAGTCCTTCCTCGGCTGGGCGCGTTCGCTGCGCGAAGCCGACCGGCGGCCCGAACTGCCGCACTGGCGGCGGATGAACACCACCCCGGCCCCGGCCGGCCGCCCCCTGGACCCCGCCCGGGACACCGTGGCCACCGCCACGCACCACGAGATCCGGCTCGACGCCGACTCGACCCGCGCCCTGATCACGACCCTGCCGGCCGCGTACCGCACCACACCCGACGCCGTGCTGCTGACGGCACTCGCCAGGGCGGTACGGGACTGGCGCGGGACCTCCGAAACGCTGGTCGCACTGGAGAGCCACGGCCGCCCGCGCCAGGTCGACCTGTCCCAGACCGTCGGCTGGTTCACCGCCGTACACCCCGTACGGCTCGATGCGGAGGACGACGTGCGGGCGGTCGCGGACCGGCTGCGCGCACAGCGCGACGGCCTCGGCCACGGCATCCTCACGTCCGCGGGGCTCCTGGACCCGGTGGCACCGGAGATCGCCTGGAACTACCTCGGCCGCTACCCCGGCGCCCCGGACCGGGAAACGCCCTGGCAGACACCCCCGGACGCCGACCCGCTCGGCTCGGGCGGCTCCGACGCGATGCCGCTGCCGTACGGCCTGATGGTCAACGCCCTGGTACGCGACGACCTGCTCGGGGTCCGGATCACCTGGCCGTCCGCGCTGTACACCGCCGCCGAGGCCGAGGACCTGGCCGAGAAGCTGCGGGCCGCGCTGCTGCGGGTCGCCGCCGCACCGGAGACCGGGGCACTCGACCACGGCCGCCCGGTCGCCGACGTACAGCCGCTGACCCCGTTGCAGGAGGTGATGCTGCGGCACTCGCGCACCGAGCGCCCCGACCCGTACACCGTGCAGTCGGCGTTCACCCTCGCCGGCCCGCTCGACACCGACGCCCTGCGCGCCGCGGGCGCCGACCTGCTGGACCGTCACCCGAACCTGGGCGCCGTCTTCCCCGCCGGTCTGGCCGTGATCCCCGCCTCGCCCCGGCCGGACTTCCGCGTGGTCGACGGGGCGGCCGACGAGGCGCTGGCTGCCGACCTCGCCGAACCGTTCGACCTCACCCGGGGCCCGCTGCTGCGCCTGACCGTGATCCGGCGCGGAACCGAGCGCGCCGACCTGGTCCTGACCAGCCATCATGTGCTCTCCGACGGCTGGTCGGCCCCGCGCATCCTCACCGAACTGTTCGCGTTCTACACGGCGAGGGTCCGCGGCGAGGCCCCCGGCCTGCCCGCCCCCGTGCCGTTCGCCGACTACCTGAACTGGTGCGCCGACCACGAGCCCGACCTCGGCGCCTGGGCGGCCGAACTGGACGGCCTGCCCGAGGGCGACTACCTGGGCACCGGCGAACCCGGACCGGCCTGGCAGGAACCCGAGGTCATCGAGTTCGACGCGGCACTGGTGGCCGGGCTCACCGGCCTCGCCGCCCGGCGCGGCCTGACCCGTAACACCCTGGTGCAGGGCGCCTGGGCAGTGTTGCTCGCACGGCGGTCCGGCCACACGGACGTCTGCTTCGGCGCCATGGTCTCCAGCCGTCCCCCGGAGCTGGAAGGCGTGGAGGAGATCATCGGGCTGCTGGCCAACACCGTGCCGGTACGGGCACGGCTCGACGGCACGCTCGCCGAGACGCTCACCGACCTGCAGTCCCGGCAGCGCTCACTGGTCGAGCACCACCACGTGGCCCTGTCCGACCTGGAACGGCTGACCGGGCGGCGCCGGCTCTTCGACAGCCTGGTGGTGTTCGAGAACTACCCGGTCGACCCGGACCGCCTCCGTGAACCCGCCCCCGGGCTCACGGTCCTCGCGACCCGTTTCCGCGAGGCCACCCACCACCCGGTGACCCTGACCGTCATGCCGGACGGGGACGGCTGGACCGGCGTGCTCGCCCACCGGGCCGGGGCGGCCGTCGACGGGCTCGCCGAGGAACTGCTCGACCTGCTCCGTTCCCTGGACAAGCACCTGGACGACGACGTGCTCGACCTCCTGGAGAACCGATGAGCGGGAACACTGCGCCGAAGGACGGGACCGTCGCGCCGCCGGACGGGCAGGTGGACCGGCAGCTGCTGCGGGTCGCGTTCATCCTGGTGCTCGGCACCTTCATGGCGACGCTGGACGCCACGATCGTCAGCGTCGGCATCGACAGCCTGAGCGAGGAGTTCGACGCCTCCGTCGCCGGGATCCAGTGGGTGACCACCGGGTACCTGCTGGCCGTCGTCGCCGCCGTGCCCGCGTCCGGCTGGCTGGCCGACCGGTTCGGCGGCCGGCGGACCTGGGTCGCCGCCGTGGGGGTGTTCCTGCTCGGCTCGGTGCTGTGCGCGACGGCCTGGTCGGTGACCAGCCTGGTCGTGTTCCGGGTGATCCAGGGCCTCGGCGGCGGGCTGCTGCCGGCGACCGGGCAGGCGCTGCTGGCCCGCGTCGCGGGCCCCACCCGCACCGGGCGGGTTATCAGCGTCGTCGCCATCGTCCCGCTGCTGTCCCCGGTGTTCGGCCCGCTTGTCGGCGGCTCGATCCTCGGCGTGGCGCCCTGGCCCTGGCTGTTCCTGGTCAATCTGCCGATCGGGGTGGCCGCGGCCCTGCTCGCCCGCCGCCATGTGCCCGAGGTGCCGCCGTCGACGCGGCGGGCGGGCTTCGACCTGCGCGGCGCCCTGCTGCTCTCGCCGGGCCTGGCCGTGCTGGTGTTCGGGCTGACCGAGGTCGCCCACCACCGCACCGTACCGGCCGTGTTCGGTGTGTCGGCGGGGCTGGCGATGCTGGCCGGATTCACCGTGCACGGGCTGCGGACCCGCGGCACACCGCTGGTCGACCCCCGGCTGTTCGCCCGGCCGCCCTTCGGCGCCGCCGCCGTCGCCCTGCTCGTCCTGGGCGCGTCGGTCTTCGGCACGACCTTCCTGCTGCCGCTGTACTTCCAGACCGGCCGCGGAATGCCGGCATGGCAGGCCGGGCTGCTGCTCGCCCCCCAGGGGCTGGGCGCGGCGGCCGGGTCGGTACTGGTCAACCGGACCATCGACAAGGTCGCGCCGCGGACCCTGGTCGTCACCGGCATCGTGCTGATCCTCACCGGAACGGTGCCGTTCACCCAGCTCGGCCACGGGCTCCCGGACGCCGTGATCGCCTCGGCGCTGGTGGTACGCGGCTTCGGGATGGCCATGGTCGGCGCGCCCGTGATGAACATCGTCTACAGCCGCATCGAGCCCGCGCAGCTCCCGCGTGCCTCCGGAGCGCTCAACCTGCTCAACACGGTGGGCGGTTCGGTCGGCACCGCCGCCCTCGCCGTGGTCCTGCAGAACCGGCTGTCCGCCCGCGGCCCGGACATCTCCGCTGCGTTCGGCGACACCTTCTGGTGGGTGCTCGCCTTCTGTCTGGTCGCCGCCGCCGGGGCCACCCGGCTGCCCCGGACCGAGGCCAGGAAGCCATGAGCCGCGAGCAGCCGCCTACCGCTGTGATCCGGGGCCGCAGGGAGGTGCTCCACAGCGGCGGCCACATCGGTGCGGCGGGCGACCTCCGTGAGCGCGCGGGCCATGACGGAGCCCGGCTCCCGGGCGTTGGTCACCAGCCCGACCCGGACCGTCCGCGCGGGCTCGGTCATCGGCACCGCCCGCATGCCGTACGGCACCCCGAAGACATGGAGCCAGGTGTGCGGCACGATGCTGGCCCACCGGCCCGTCCTGACGTGCGCGAAGAGCGCCGCCACGGAATCCGTCTCGACCCGGGGCGACGGCCGCACCCCGGCCTCGGCGAACAGCTCGTCCAGCACCCGGCGCCCCTGCATGGCCCCGGTCAGCAGACAGAGCGGCAGCCGCGACGCCTCCGCCCAGGTCGCCGTCGTCCGGTGGGCGAGCCCGTCGGCGGCATCGGTCGGCAGCACGTACCGCTCCTCGTACAGCGGGACCGACCGGAAGGCGTCGGAAAGCCCCTTGTGCAGGTAGGTGACCCCGGCGTCGATCTCGAAGTTCTGCAACTGCCGGAGGATCTCCTCCGACCGCAGGTCCGCCATGACCTCCACGGTGACCAGCGGATGAGCCGCACAGAACGGGCCGGTCAGCTGGGCGACGGCGCCGGACGAGGTCGGCACCGAGCCGATCCGCAGCCGGCCGCTCAGCCCGGTTCGCAGCGCGCCGACCTCGCTGCGGAGCGCGTCACGGTCGGCGAGGATCCGCTGCGCCCACACCACGATGCGCTCACCCTCGGGCGTGAGGCCCTCGTTCTTGCGGCCGCGACGGACCAGCGGTACGTCCAGCTCCTCCTCGAACTTGCGGATAGCTTCCGAGAGCGCGGGCTGGGACACGTAGCAGGCCTGGGCGGCACGGGCGAAATGACGCTCCCGGGAGAGGGCCACCAGATACTCGAGTTGACGGAACAGCACCCCATGGGCGTACCGGACCGCCCGGCGGAGCGCCAATCGACGCCTCGGCGGGGGCGGACGGCGGCACGACGGCCGCCGGGGCCCGTCCGGAGCGCTCCGGTACCGTCTCGGCATGACTTTCTACGTTCACGCGCAGGACAAGCCGGGAGTCGCCGACCAGCTGATGGAGTTCTCCGAGGAGCACTGGTCCTACATGGACCGGTTCGACGACCGGCTGATACTCCGCGGCCCCACCCTGTCCGACGACGGAGAAGAGCACACGGGCAGTGTGCACGTCGTCGACCTCGCAGACCGCGCCGCCGCGGAGCGGTTCGCGACCGAGGAGCCGTTCTGGAGGGCCGGCCTCTACCAGGAGTTCACGGCCGATCCGGTGGTGGTGCTGCTGCGCCGCGAGCCGGCGGCGGATGCCCCGTACACACTCGTCACCGCCCGGTGGGCCCCGCGCCCCCGCATCCCGGGCGACGCCGAGCAGTGGCTGCCGGGCGCGGAGCCGGACGGCCGACTGAGCTTCGTGGCCGTCCTGGTCGACGACGACCAGGAGAGCACCACGGGCGTGGCCGCGGCCGTGCGGGCGCTCCCGGACGAGGCGCGGAGCCTGGTCCAGCCATTGGCGGACCGGCTCGCCGGCGGCCCCACGCCGCTCACGGCCCGGCGCTGGCAGCGCGGCGGACGCAACTGAGGGTCCGCGGCGAAGGCGGAACCTGCTCGCGGTGTTCAACGTTCCTTCCGTGTCGCCCAGGCAGAAGGAAGCAGAAGGGAAGAGGCTTCATGGCCATACCCGCGGTCGTCGCGGGCCAGGTGAGTTCGGCCCGGCTCCACGGTGAGCCGGCGCCCGGTGCCGCCCGCCCCGTGCTCCTCGGCCACACGGCCGCCCGCGCCGCGTGCCGGCCAGCAGGCCGCCTCACCCGCACCCGGCGGGAGGCCCGTCGGTGATGCGTGTCGCCGTGGTCGGCTCCGGTGTGCTGGGAGCGGCGGTGGCGGACGAGCTCGTTCGCCGCGGTCTGTCCGTCGTGGTCTGCACGGCGGAGGAGTCCCGGCCGCCGGTGACGGATGTGGCGTTCGGCTGGCTCAACTCGCACGGATCGGCGGCCGAGCCGCCGTCGGGCGCGCGCGACCGGGACGAGCTCGCGCGGTCGCTCGGCGCGCTGCGCGACGCGACGGCGACACCGCCGTTGCGCGGCGTCATCACCTGGAACGGCGCCGTGAGCTGGGCATCGACCGCAGCCGCGACGGCTCGGTTCGCCGAGCGGTCGGGTCCCGGCCTCGCGACCGTCGAGCCGGAGGATCTGCGACAGATCCTTCCCGGCCTGCGGGTACCGCCACCGGTCGTCGCGTACGCGAGTGACGAGGGCATGGTCGAGCCGGACGCCCTGCGACACGGGTTCCTCGCCCGCGCGCGGGCCGGCGGGGCCACCGTCGTCGCCGTCCGGGTGGATCGCGTCCGGGCCCGGCGGGCAGGCGGCTACGAGCTGCGGGGCACCGGAGAGGCACTTGTCGTCGACCGGATCGTGCTCGCCTGCGGGACGGGCCTGCCCGCCCTCGCGGAGCAGCTCGGCGAGGACATCGAAGTGCCCGGTGTCCCGGCCGCGCGCTTCACCTTCTCCGCGCCGGAACTACGCCTGGACCGGGTGGTGTCCACACCGGATTTCGAGATCCGGCCGTCCGCCCGGCACGGCTTCGTCGGAGCTGAGGACGTGGTCCCCGGCGAGACGGAGACGGCGACCCGGGCGCGGGTGGGTGAGTCCCTGGGCGCGGTGAGGGAGGCGTTCGGGCTGCCGCGGGAACCGGTGCTGGGAGACGTGACCGTAGGGCTCCGCCCGATACCGCCGGGCGACGGCGTGCTCTGCGTACCACTGGCGAGTGCTCCGGGGGTTCTCGCCCTGGCCGCGCATCCCGGGGTGACGCTGTCGGCCTCGCTGGCGCTGCGTGCGGCCGAACAACTCATGGGACCGCAGTAGCAGTTCGCCACTCCGGGAGGATGCTGCCCGGTGGCGGGGCTTCAGCTCACCGGCTGGGCCTGGCGGCCGCCGCCGGGTACGACCGGCTGGCCGTGCACCGTCGCCCCGTCGTCGAACTGCTCGTCCTCGGCGACGAGTTGCTGGAGACCGGCCTGCCCCGGGACAGCCGGGTGCGCGACGCGCTCGGCCCGCTCCTGTACCCGTGGCTGCGCGGCTGCGGCGCGGATGTGACCGGACGCCGCCCGGTGTCGGACGACTTCGGACTGCTGCGGGCTGCCGTACGCGACTCCCGTGCCGATGTCGTCGTCACCACCGGCAGCACCGCCGCCGGACCGGTGGACTTCCTGCACGACGTCCTTCGCGAGGCGGGCGCCCGGCTGCTGGTCGACTCCGTCGCCGTACGCCCCGGCCACCCCATGCTGCTTGCCGAACTGCCACCGACCACCGACGGCCGGAGCCGCCGACTGGTCGGCCTGCCCGGCAACCCCCTGGCCGCCGTGGCCGGAGCGGTGACCCTGGCCGCACCGCTGCTGCGACGCCTCGGCGGACACCCGGACCCGGACCCGGAGCCGCTGCGCACGGTCGCCGCCGAGGCACTGCCCGGGCATCCACGGGACACCCGGCTGCTGCCGGTGCGCCGCACGGGGCACCGGGTGGCGCCGCTCCCGTTCGACGGACCGGCGATGCTGCGCGGGCTGGCCTGCGCCGACGGCCTCGCGGTGGTCCCGCCCGGCGGGGTGATCGCCGGAACCCACGTCGAGGTCGTGGAAGCCGCCGGACCGTGACCGCACACCCAGGAACCACCACCGTCCACCCGAGGAAGCGAGCAAACACAGCCATGGAAACACCTCCTTACCTTGTTGGCGGGTTGATTCCGGTCCTTCGTACGATCGGGAGACCCAGGGGCCTGGGTGTGGCTGAAAGCGCTCATGCCGAACGTGTGGCTTTGACTGATAGGCCGCCCAGTGCCCCGCGACGACACGGCCACTCATTGGGATGAGCGAACAAAGATCGCTTCGTAAGGACACGTCGGCGTGGTCGTCTGCAGGGCCATCAACCGATCGACGAGGGAGGCTCGGGTGCCCGAGCTCTGGGCGGGGACGGATGCCGGCAAGGCCGCGCATCACTGCACGGTGATCGACACGGACGGGACGAAGGTGCTCTCGCGCCGAGTACCGAACAACGAGGCTGAGCTGCTGGAGCTGATAGGCGACGTCCTCGCACTGGCTGAGGATGAGCCGGTGACTTGGGCCGTTGACCTGAACGCGGGCGGAGCCGCCCTGCTGATCGCATTGCTCACCAGTCATGGCCAACGGCTTCTCTATATCCCTGGCCGCACCGTTCACCACGCCTCCCGCAGCTACCGAGGCGACGGCAAGACCGATGCCAAGGACGCCTACGTCATCGCCGACCAGGCACGGATGCGCCGTGACCTGCAGCCTTTGCAGGACTGGGACGAGATTGCGGTGGACCTGAAGATCCTCACCGCTCGCCGCTATGACCTGGCAGCCGACCGCACCCGGGCCATCAACCGACTGCGGGCCCAGCTGCTGGAGTACTTCCCCGCTCTGGAGAGGGCGTTCGACTACGCCGCATCCAAGGGTGCCCTCGTCCTGCTGACCGGCTACCAGACGCCGGCGGCCCTGCGCCGGATCGGTACGAACCGGCTGTCGTGCTGGTTGAAGAACCGCAAGGTGCGTGGCACCCAGGCCCTGGCGGACGCAGCCGTCGCCGCGGCACAGGCCCAGCACACAGCTGTCGTCGGGGAGACCACAGCTGCAGCTGTGGTCCGCACCCTGGCCAAGGCCGTGCTGGCGCTGGACGAGGAGATCACCGGCATCGACCTGCAGATCGCGGCCCGCTTCCGTGAACATCGCGACGCGGAAGTGATCGTCAGCATGCCCGGAATGGGCCCGTTGCTGGGGGCGGAGTTCATCGCCTGCACCGGCGGGGACATGGACGCCTTCGGCAGTGCGGGGCGCCTCGCCGGAGTCGCCGGTCTCGCACCGGTCCCACGGGACTCAGGCCGGATCAGCGGCAACATGCGTCGACCACACCGCTACCACCGCCGGCTCTTGCGTGTGTTCTACCTCTCCGCCCAGATCGCCGCGCGCTTCTGCCCCACGTCCAAGGCCTTCTACGACCGCAAGCGAGCCGAGGGCAAGAGCCACAAACAGGCGATCCTCGCCCTCGCCCGCCGACGCCTCGACGTGCTGTGGGCCCTCATACGCGATCAGCGAACTTTTGAAGCCCAGCCACCTCAGCGCGGTCTCGCCGTGGGCTGATCCCTGTTGTCTTGGGAGGTCACGTGCTGCCTGCTGCCGCGGTGCGTCTCAGTTCCTGATGAGAGGCTCGTAAGGGCAACCCTCCGGCGTGAAGATGAGGACGAAGTTCTCTCCCACCCGAACAGCCGCCTTCCGCAAGCGAGCCAGGACGTCTGCTTGGTCCGGAAGGTCGAGGCCGAGGGCTGCGGCGGCACGCTCTCTTCGGGCCACGAGGTCCGGCATGTCCTCCAGGTACTCGGCCGCGAGTTCGCGACTCTCCTCGTCTGTGAACGCTTGGCAGTCGCGCCACCACGGGGCGACCAGCAGCAGCCGCAGGAGCTCGGGCAGGCCGATCGCAACCAGAGCCGCACCTCCTTCGGAGTCGGCATAAAGGATTGGACGTTCCTCGCCGCCTTCACCGCAGAAGAAGTACGTGCCCCCAGCGCCGTCGCCGGCGAAACCCTCGAGCGCGGCGCCCGAGGCTAGGTGGACTTCCTCGACATGGTCGCCTCGGTCCAGGTCGAAGTCACCCGGCCAAGCGAGAAAACGGGCAGCTTCGTCCTGTTCGCGGACGGCAGAGATCAACGAGTCCATGGGCCGCACCTTACGGCTCGCTGGTTGACAAGAATCATTGGGAATCCTTGCCGGGCAGGCTAAGCAGCCCGACAGGCCCCCGCCACTCGGGGCGCGTCCACGGAGCGCCGCCGGGCTGCACCGCGGTGCCCGCGCGGATAGCGTGGGACGCACCCCGCCCGCCCCGTTCACCGAGGGCGGCATCCCGGCAGGGCACGGTGATCCACCGAGCCATCAAGGTGGTCACCCTTGACGTCCATGAACCGTCTGCCGGCCTTCTCCGCCGTCCCCCGGCTCATCGCCTCGGTGGTCGCCGGGGCGGTGATCGGTGCGGTCACCGGCGTACTGGCCAACGGGCCGCTGGGCATCCTCGCCGGGATCGCGGCGGCGGAGACGATCTTCGTCGTGGCGGGCTGGATCGCGCTGTGGCCCATGGACGCGGACACCACCCACCGCAACGTCCGGCGCGAGGAGTTCCGCCCCGTCCTCGAAGAGCTGGTCGTCGTGGCGGCCGCCGTGTGCGGGCTGCTCGGCATCGTGGTGATGCTGCTGGTCGGCCACTCGGACCTGGGCCACGCCGCGGCCGCGACGGCACTGTGCGGCGTGTTCATGGCCTGGGCGTCGCTCCACCTCATGTACGCCACCCGCTACGCGTACCTCTACTACCTCCCCTCCGAGGGCGGGATCGACTTCAACTCGCAGGACCGGCCGAAGTACGTCGACTTCCTCTACTTCAGCTACAACCTCGGGATGACCTACCAGGTCTCCGACACCGACGTCTCCAGTTCCACGATCCGTGCGATCGCCCTCCGGCACTGCCTGCTGTCCTACGTGTTCGGCGCCAGCATCCTGGCCACCACGATCAACCTCGTCACCGGAATCGTCACCGGCTGACCCCTCACGGCTTCGCGGGGGCGAAGGACAGCATGCGGGCCTCGTGCTCGCTGTCGGAGCCGTTCACGCCCGACGGAGTGATGACGATCCGGCCGTTCACGTACGCCAGGTTCCCGGCGAACATCCTGGACTCCGTGGACCGGGCCGGTGCCGGGTGGCGCATCACCGTCCTCTCCGTGTCCGCGCCGCCCTTGCCGATGCGCAGGACGCCGCCCGGCCGGGTCGTCGAGGCCGCCTCGTAGACGAACGCGGACGTGCCGCCCGCCCCGCGCAGGGGATAGAGGCTGCTGTCCGCGGACTTCACACCCCAGAGGAGCTTCCCCGTGCCCAGGTCGTAGCCGCCGACCCGGTCGGTGCCTCCCAGGAAGACGGTGTTCCTGCCGACGGCGGTCCCGGCGCAGGACTGGAGGTGGGTGTCCGAACTGTCCTTGTCGGAACAGAACTTGAACCCCTTCGGCCTGGCGTCGATGGTCGTACGGACTCTTCCTCCGGCCCCCAGGGAGACGACCCGCCAGTTGTCGGTGCGGTCCTCGTTGTGGAAGGTGGTGAGGACGACCGGGTCGGCGGAGAGCACCTTGCCGACCTTCCAGCCCGTCCGGGTCCGGTACCGCCAGCGAACCTTGCCGGTGCGCGGATCGATCTCCCGGACCTGGCTGTAGCTCCGGGCACCGTCGACGCTGATCGCGCAGTCGGAGCTCACCAGGAGACGACTGCCGCCCGCCACCCGGTCGGGGTAGCACTTCGCGGAGGTCTCCATGGGAATGTCGTAGAGCTTGCTCCCGTCCTCGACCCGGTACGCGGCGGCCCGCATGCTCTGGACGATCGCGAGAGTGCCGCCGCTGATGGCGCTGTGCACGATGATCGTGTCGTCCATGGCCCCGGTCTCGGTGAGCACCTTGTGCCAGCCGGCCCTTCCGGTCCGCAGATCGATCATCTGGAGTTGGTTGCACCGGTTGCCGCTCCGGGCGTTGCTGCTCTTGTGGACCACGACGACCTTGCCGTCAGGGGTCGGGTCGGCCGGGGTCTCGCAGACCGGTGCGGGCAAGGACACGCTCCACGCCTCGGCCCCGTCGGACAGCCGGTAGGCGGTGACCTTCTTGTGCATGGCCTGGACGACGGTGTCGCCGACGATCCACAGGTCGTAGAGCTTGATATTGCGTCCGGGCAGATCGGTCCGGTCGTCGACGATCCACCCGGTCGCGTCCTCCGGCTTGCGCCCCGCGTTGATCTCCTCCGTCGTCGGTATCCGCTTCCACTTGGGTGTGGGGGTCGGGGAGGGCCGGGGAGCGGTCCGTGTCGCGGAGGGGCCGGGGGACTTCTCCGCCACGGGGGCGGCGGTGCTGTCCTGCCGGCCGCCGCGCACGACGTACACCACCGTGCCCGTCACCAGGAGCAGCAGCACGACGACCGTCGCGATCACCGGCCCCCTGCCGAAGCGCCCGCGAGACGGTGGCCCCGGCGGGTTGGGTCCCCCCGAGGCGTACGGGTTGTCCGGAACCGGCTGTTGCGGTGGGTGTGGCCGGTACCAGGGCTGGGGCTGGCGTGACATCGGGCTTCCCTTCCTGACGCGCTCCCGCGCGCTCTCCGCGTTCCCCCCGCAGCAAACGTCGCGACCGGTACTCGCGATTGGCCATCGCGGTCGGTCGTCGCGGTCGACGGAGCCCTCGGGTGTGGACGACCGGCGGGTTTCCCGATGATCCGCAGTCATTCAGCCATAGTTACCGCGCCGTAGTCACGTGACCGGGGGATTTGGGACGAGTTCACCTCATGGCCTCCACGCGTCCCTTCCGGCACGTGACACGAACGCGCCGCCATGAGGACGGGCCGGCCCCGCGCTGGGAAAGGGCCGGAAGGCGGCCATGGACAGGAAACGCAGCGGAATGACACCCATGCACCGCCACAACGCCCCGAGGCGCCTGAGTAGTTGGCCGGTACGCCCGTCACCACCACGGCCCGCACCACGCCGGCCACCCGGACCGACGCACCGCCCACGGGACCGGCGGCGCTTCAGGCCTGCCCGGGCAATGCCATGGTCGTCCGGATGCTCCGTCCGGCAGGCCACCCCCGGGCCCAGGAGCCGCTCCCGTACGCCGCCACGGCCAGGTGTTCCGACCTGGGAGGCTGTGGACGGGTGGTGTCGCGCGCGCCGCTCCGGACGAACTGGTCTAGGCGCTCGCGTCGCCCACCGACAGCACGACAGCGGTCGTACGTCCCCCGGGTGCGTCATACGTGACGGTCTCGCCGGCGCGACGGCCGAGCAGCGCGCTGCCGAGCGGGCTGTCGGCGGTGACCAGCGTCAGGTCCAGTGCCTCGGGGAACTCGCTGATCCGGATGGTCGTCTCCGTGGCGTCCGCGAACCGCACCGTCACCGTGCTGCCCACGCCGACCTTGTCGGTCGAGGGCGGCCCCGCGGCATCCGCCTCGCGGAGCCGGCCGTCGATCTCGGCGATACGGGTGTCCAGATGGTCGAGATCCGTGCCGCGCTGCAACTCGTCGGCCTCGTCCGCCCGGTCGCCCACCTGCTCCCCGCCGCGCAGCGTGGCGGCGACGGTGGCGCGTTCGGTGCGCAGGTCGGCGAGCTCCTGTTCCAGGGCCCTGCGAGCGGCAGTGCTCATGGGTTCGGGTCCACCGTTCATTCCTGCTCCCGTCGCGTGGGCTCCACGGTCCAGCGCCGCAGGCTCGCCATCAGAGACATTCGTAAGATATCAGGCATATCGGCACGTCGTGGTGGTGAGTCCGGCGCTGTGGAGGTGGGCCGGGAGCCGCCCGCCGCTCACCCGATACGGCGGTGTTCGCCTCTGGGCGAGGGACGGATACCGGACAGCCCGTAGACTCCCGCGAATGGCGAAGTACTTCGACGTGCACCCCGAGAATCCTCAGCGGCGCACCATCAGCAGCGTTGCCGACAGCATCCGGTCCGGGGCGCTCGTCGCGTATCCGACGGACTCCTGCTACGCACTGGGATGCCAACTCGGCAGCCGTGACGGCATCGGCCGGATCCGCTCGATCCGGAACCTCGACGACCGTCACCACTTCACGCTCGTCTGCCAGAACTTCGCCCAGCTGGGTCAGTTCGTGCAGGTCGACAACGATGTGTTCCGTGCGATCAAGGCGGCGACGCCCGGCAGCTACACCTTCATCCTCCCCGCGACGAAAGAGGTGCCGCGCCAGCTGCTGCACCCGAAGAAGAAGACGGTCGGCGTCCGGATCCCCGACCATGTGGTCACCCAGGCGCTGCTCGCCGAACTCGGGGAACCGCTCCTGTCCAGCACCCTGCTGCTGCCCGACGAGGACGAGCCGATGACACAGGGCTGGGAGATCAAGGAACGGCTCGACCATGTGGTGGACGCCGTGCTCGACTCGGGCGACTGCGGCACCGAGCCGACCACGGTCATCGACTTCTCCAGCGGCGAACCCGAGATCGTCCGCCGGGGCGCCGGTGACGTCACGCGGTTCGAGTAGCCGCGTCCGCCGTACACCGCACCGGCTCCGCGGACGCCTCGTCGTAGCGCTTCAGCACCAGGCGTGCCACGTCGGGGTGCGCACCGAGCGGCGCCGAGACGAAGCAGCCCCCGGCCTCCTCCCCGCGCCGGTGGAAAGTCCACGGGGCCGGGGGAGATACTGGGAGGAATCGCACGATTGGAGGGCGTCATGATCGTCCTCGGTGTCATTCTGCTGGTCATCGGCCTGGTCGCCGGAATCTCGATCCTGTGGACCATCGGTGTCGTGCTCGTCGTGATCGGGGCCATCCTGTGGATCCTCGGCGCCGCCGGGCACGCGGTCGGCGGCCGACGACACTACTGGTAGCGCCGCCGCTCCGGCCGTCACAGCCCCGGGAACCGGCGCATGCGGATCTCGCAGTAGCCGCGCAGGCCGTCGACCAGGGCGCGGATGGCGGGGCGGGCGTAATGGGAGGCGTCCCACCCCGCGTACAGGGGGACCGTCAGAGGGCCGTCCGGGGTGTGCACGATCAACTCGGACAGGCCGAAGCGGGCGTCGTCGGTGACCAGACAGACTCCGCGCCCCGCCGCGGCGAGCGCCTGCGCGAAGGGCGAGGACCCGGTCTCCGACACGGCGGCGAATCCCAGCCCCGCCCGGCTGACCGCCTCGTCCACGACCAGCCGCGCCACGTTGGCACGGGTCATCAGGATCAGCGGTTCGGTGACCAGCTCGGCCAGATCGATCGTGGCCCGCCCGGCCCAGGGGTGCCCGGCGGGAACCTGGGCGATGACGGGCGTACGGCCCAGGAACGCGGATTCCAGCGGGGCCGGGGCGGGACCGGTGGAGATGCCGAGGTCGGCGTCGCTGCGCGCCAGCGTGTCGAAGACCCGGCTGGGGTCCTCCTGGATGGCGTCGCGCAGCGTGGGCCCCGCGCTGCCGCCGCCGGCCATGAAGGGGGCCAGGAGGTAGGCGACGGTGGACGGGGCGGTGACCACCGTGAGCGCCGCCTGCTCGCCCTGCCCCACGGCGGACATCGTCTCGGCGGCCTGCTCGGCCCGGCGCACCAGGTCCTGGGCGATGGGACGGAAGCGGCGGCCGGCCGCGTTCAGGGTCAGCGAGCCCGGGCGGCGGGTGAACAGGGAAACCCCCAAGTCCTTCTCCAGGGCGCTCAGCTGGCGTGACAGGGAGGGCTGGGCGATATGCACCTGGCGGGCCGCGGCGGTGACCGAATCGGCCTCCGCGACGGCGAGGAAGTAACGCAGCACCCGCAGTTCCATGGCCGCCTCCCGAAGCCTCGACATCTTCCATGCCTTGAAGGTATGGGAATCGTAGCAATCAAGTATTAGACGCTATGGGTGATCGAATCCCAGACTGTGGCTGTCCAGCTCACCGTCCCGGCTCCTTCGCCCAAGGGCTCCCCACCGTCCGGTCCTCCCGCACCGTCCGGCCCCTCGCCGAAGGCTCCGCGCCCGCCGGAGGCCCACCCATGAATGTCCGACTTCCCGACGCCGCCGAAGCGCGGGGCACCCGTGCTTCGAGCCAGGCCCGCCGAGCGGGTCTCGCCTCGTTCGTCGGCACCACCATCGAGTGGTACGACTTCTACATCTACGGAACGGCGTCCGCGCTCGTCTTCGGAAAGCTGTTCTTCCCCGACGTGTCGCCCGCCGCCGGGGTGCTCGCCTCCTTCGCGACGTTCTGGGTCGGCTTCCTCGCCCGCCCCATCGGCGGGATCGTCTTCGGGCACCTGGGCGACCGCATGGGCCGCAAGGGCACCCTGGTCACCACGCTGCTCATGATGGGCGCCGCCACCTTCCTGGTCGGAGTGCTCCCCACCCACGCGCAGAACGGCGTCGCAGCACCCTTCCTGCTGGCGCTGCTGCGCGCCGTCCAGGGCATCGCGGTGGGCGGCGAATGGGGCGGCGCGGTTCTGATGGCGTCCGAGAGCGCCCCCAAGGGCCGGGGCTCCCGCTTCGCGATGCTGGTCCAGCAGGGCTCCCCGGCCGGGGCGATCCTGGCCACCCTGGTCTTCCTCACGGCCGGCACCCTGGACGACGCCGCCTTCGCCTCATGGGGCTGGCGCGTGCCGTTCCTGCTGTCCGGGCTGCTCGTCGTGGTCGGACTGGTGATCCGTCTGAAGGTCGAGGAGTCGGAGGACTTCGAGCGGGTCAAGGAGAGCGGCGACGTGGTGAAGCTCCCGATCGCCGAGGTGCTGCGCACCGACTGGCGCACCGTCCTGCTGGGCATCGGCGCCTCGATCATGGGCATCTCCGCCGCGTACTTCACCAACACCTTCGTGCTCTCCTGGACCACGAACGAGCTGCACATGAACCGGCAGACGATGCTGTACGTCCTGCTCGCGCTCTCCGTGGTGCAGTTCCTGTGGCAGCCGCTGGCCGCGCTGATCTCCGAGCGGGTCGGCGAGGCCCGGTTCATGGTGTGCTCGCTGCTCGCCAATGTCGTCGTCGCCGTCCCGATGTTCCTGCTGATCAACACGGCGCGCCCGGTCCTGGTGTTCTGCGGCATCGCGCTCGCCATGATCAGCGGCTCGGGGTACTACGCCGTCCTGGCTGGATTCCTCGCCCGGGCCTTCCCCTCCCGGGTCCGCTACACCGGCATCTCGCTCTCGTACCAGCTGTGCTCGACCCTCATCGGCGGCACGACCCCGCTGGTGGCCCAGGCACTGCTGACATCCGGCGGCGGCTCGATCTGGCCCGTGGTCGCGTTCTACGCGGCCCTGCTGCTGGTCACCACGGCGTGCGTCGCCGTGCTCGCCCGCTTCATGGACCGGCGCACACCGAGCGCGCCGCCCGTCCCGGCGACCGCCTGACGACACCCGTCCCGTCACCGCCCCATCCCCCCGTAACACCCAAGGAGTTGACCCCGTGCGCCTCGACGCCGTGTTCCACAACGGACGATTCGCCACCCTCGACCCGGACCGCCCCGAGGCCCACACCATCGGCGTACTGGGCGGCCGGATCGCGGCTCTCGACGAGGAGCTGGCGGGGTGCACCGCCGACACCGTCGTCGACCTCGGCGGAGCGCACGCCGTGCCCGGCTTCAACGACGCCCACCACCACCTCAGCCTGGTCGGCAAGGGGCGGCGCGAGCTCGACGTCTCGTACACCGCGGCGCCCACCCTCGACGCGCTGTACCGGGCCGTGGCCGAGCGGGCCGCGACGCTGCCCGCCGACGCCTGGGTGCTGGGCGCGGGCTACGACCAGAACAAGACCGGCGCCCATCCGACCGCCGAAGCGCTCGACCGGGCCGCCGGGGGCCGTCCGGTCTGGCTGGTGCACACCTCGCACCACATGGCCGTCGCCGGCACGGCGGCGTTCGCGCGGGCCGGCTTCACCGACCTCGCCGCGGTGCCCGACGTCCCCGGCGGTCATGTCGTGCGGGACGCGTCCGGGCGGGCGGAGGGACTGCTCCAGGAGACCGCGATGCAACTGGTCGAGCGGGTGCTGCGGCCGGAGCCCGCCGAGGAGTGGACCGCCAACATCGCCGAGGGAGCACGGGCCGCCCTCGCGGTCGGACTCACCAGCGTGACCGAGCCGGGCATCGGCGTTGTCGACGGCATCGGCAACGGCCCCGCCGACCTCGATGCCTACCTGCGGGTCCGGGAGAGCGGCCGGCTCGGCGTCCGGATGACGCTCATGCCGTACATCACCGCACTGCACGACTGCGGCGTCTTCGAGCCGGACACCACCTGGTACGGCCTCGACCTCGGTCTGCGCACCGGCTTCGGCGACGAGTGGCTGCGCATCGGACCGACGAAGATGATGTCCGACGGCTCGCTGATCGGCCGCTCCGCGGCGATGTGCTGCGACTACCACGACACCCCCGGCAACAGCGGTCTGCTCCAGCACGAGCCCGAGCAGATCCGCCGCTACATCGTCGAGGCGCACCGCTGCGGCTGGCAGATCGCCACACACGCCATCGGGGACGCCGCACTGGACGTCGTCCTCGACGCGTACGAGGAGGCGCAGCGGCTGCGTCCGCGCGCCGATGTGCGCCACCGGGTCGAGCACGCCGCGGTGACCAGCGATGCCCAGGTCGCCCGGATCGCGGCGCTCGGCCTGATCCCGGTGCCGCAGGGCCGGTTCCTCTCGGAGATCGGTGACGGCCTCCTGGCGGCGCTGGGCCCCGAACGGTCCCGGCTGGCCTACCGGATGCGGTCGTTCCTCGACGCGGGGCTGGTGCTGCCCGGCTCGTCGGACGCCCCCGTGGTCGCCTCGGACCCGCTGCTGAGCATCCACGACATGGTGAACCGGACGACCGCCTCGGGCGCGCCGATCGGTCCGCACGAGGCGGTGACGGCGCGGGAGGCGCTGACCGCGTACACGATCGGCTCGGCCCACGCCGTCCACGAGGAGCACATCAAGGGGACCCTCGCCCGGGGCATGCTCGCCGACTTCGCGGTGCTCAGCGACGATCTGCTGGGCGTCGCCCCGGAACGCATCACGCAGCTGACGGTGGGGGCGACCGTGGTCGGCGGGCGGGTCGCCCACGACACCGGAGCGCTCAAGGTCTCCTGAGCGCACGCCCCGCAGCGGGAGCGGAGTCCGGCGGCGCCGGTTCCGCACGGTGCCGGTCCCGCCGCGACACGGTGCCGGTCCCGCCGGACTCAGGCCCGGAAGGCCGCGGCGAACACGGCCGGCATCCGTGCCCAGGACGGCCGCTGCGCCAGCCGGGTCAGCCGACGGCCGGTCAGGGCGGCGCTGCGCGCGGTGACGAACCACGGCGGCTTCGGGAACAGCGTCGGCTCGCCTCCCACGACCGACCTCGGGAAGGGGCGGAACGGTCCCCGGACGACGGTGCGCTCCGGCGCGTCGATCAGCAGGGCGTTGTGCACCACCCCGATCCCGCTCTGGGCATCGGCGACGGTGTGGCCGGGGAAGGCGCCCCAGGGCGCCGTCGCGGTGAGGAATCCGAGCGCCGTCCAGGCGTTCACGGCGACCGTTCCGTACCGCAGCTCCGCCACCGCACGGTCCAGTGCCCCGCCCAGGCGCTTCGAGGTGACCGGGTCGATCACGATGTTCGCCCCGAGGGTGCCGAAGAGGTCCCGGTTGGCGTGTTCGACGGCCCGGTCGAGGAACTCGGCGCCCGCGCCGGGCAGGGTGAGCACACCGAGCACGGGGGCGAAGTACTCGGTCGTCCCCACCTCCGCCGCGCTGTCGTCGCCGCCGAACTCGATCAGCAGCCGCGAGCCCTCCGGGCCCTGCCACTCGGCACCGGGATGGCTGCGGGCAGCGTCGGCCAGCCGGTCCGCGCTGCCCGGATACCAGGCGGGCCGGGCCGGGGCCGTCCGCAGGGCGTCCCGCAGATGCCCGAGGAAGGCCTCGCGCTGCGGCCAGTCGCCACTGACCACGACCACCTGCGAGGCGATGCAGTTGTGACCGCTGTTGTGCAGCCGCTGGGTCGCGATGTGCTCGGCCTGGTAGCGCAGATCGGCGGCGCTCCAGGTGCCCGGGACCACGATCACCGGGGAGACGCCGCCGAGTTCGCTGGTCATCGGCTTGCCGAGCAGCGGGGTGCCGGCGGCCTTGCGGGCCCGGCCCTCCTCACCCGGACCGAAGGCGACGACGTCATGGGTGGCGAGACTGCCGGTGATGTGGACGTGCGCGACGTCCGGATGGTGGGCGAGCCGGCCGCCCACGTCGCCGCCGCCGGTCACGATGCGCAGCACACCGTGGTCGACGAGCGGGGCGAGCGCGCGCCGGTAGACCGGTTCGAGATCGCCCATCACCGGATTGAGCTTCAGCACGACGACCCGGTTGTGCGCGACCAGTTCGTACAGCACGTCGAGCGGCGCGATGGAGGTGATGTTGCCGGCGCCGAGCACCAGACCGATGCCCGTGGTGCGCTCGGGGTGCAGCGCGCCGAGACCCGCCCGGCGCCGCACGGTGTCCGCGTCGACCCGGGGCGGCATCCACACCTCGGCGCTGAAGCCATTCATGAGCAGCCGGTCCCGCACGGTGAGCGGAAGGACCGGTACGGTCACCCGGCCGCCCGGCGCCCGCCCGAACTTCGCGCCGTCCAGCGGGCCGTGGCCCGAAGCGATCGCCCGGAGCGTGCGGGCGAGCGCGTCCAGGGAGGTCAGCAGCGCGTACGGGCCGGAGAGCCACTCCTCGCCGACGAGCGGCGAGTCGTCCGGCAGCAGCTTGATCCGACTCGCGACCCGTACCCAGTTCTCCGCCTCGGCCGAAACCGTGGCATGGACCCGGGTCAGCAGGGCGCCCCGGTCGGCCAGGGACGTCGCCGCCCAACGCCTCTCACCCTCCGCGAGTTCGGCCAGCAGCGTGTCGAGTGCGGGCGCCTCCCCGGGCGCCTCCCCGGGCGCCTCCCCGGGCGTCGTACCGGTGCTGCCTTCGGGTGCTGCGGCAGTCATGGTGCTCTCCCTCGATCGCGACCGCACGGACGGGATCCGTGTTGCGGAGTTGGTTCGTTGCACAAGGTCTCTCCGGACAACACCAAGATGACGGACATCCAGGCGCCCCACCATGGGCGGGCACCGCGAGATCCGCCGAACCACACTGTGCCACCGCACAATTCGAACGACGGGCGGGCGGGTACGGTTACGGCATGCGCGACACCACGGGCTGCGGCCCCGTCTTCGCCGAGATCCTCGCCTCCGTCGGTGAACTCACCGATGTGACCGTCCGGAAGATCGCCGCGGACGAGTCCTGCTACACCGAGAGCCCGCTCCCTCCCGCCCTGCTCCGCGACCTCGTGCACGCCAACATCGAGGCCCTCCTGCGCAAGGAGACCGGCGGCCGGGACGTCTGCGAGGAGACGGCCCGGCGGGCCGGGCGGATCAAGGCCGAGCACGGCGTCCCGCTCCCGGCGCTGCTGCACGCCTTCCGGCTCGGCGGCATGGAGATCTGGGAGTGGGCGATCGCCCGCGCCACGACCGGCGAACAGGCCGACGCGCTGCTGCGCCGCTCCACACACTTCTGGGCCGTGCTGGACCGCTGCTCCACGGCCGCCACCGAGGCCTACCGCGAGGTCGCCGACGACCGGGAACGCCAGGAGCAGGTGGCACGAAGGGTCACACTGCTCCGCGTCTTCGACGGATCCGACGACGTCCGGTTCGGCAGCGCCGCGGGTGTCCAACGGGCCCTGGGACTGCCGGAACGGGCTTCGTTCCACGTCGTGGCCGGCGAACTGGGACGCAACGGCGAGGACCCGCTCCCCGGGGTCGCCGCCCGGCTGGCCGACGCCGACGTGGCGTCCGTGTGGACCACCGAGCTGGGCGAGCGGCTGGGCCTGGTCGCCCCGGCCGGCGAGGCCGGGACCGCCGTGGTGCTCAGGACCGTGCGGCAGGCGGCGACCGGCCGGGTGGGCGTGAGCCGGCCGTTCGGCACGCTCGCCGCCGCGCCGGAAGCGGTACGCCAGGCACGGATAGCCCTGGAGTGCGTGGCCCCGGCGGGGGCCGGCGTCCACCGCTACGGCAGCGCCCCGATCGACGCCCTGGTCGCCGCCCACGCCGAGTCCGCCGCCGAGCTGGGCGCGAACGTGCTCGGTCCGCTGCTGTCCGGTGAGGGCGGTGACGGGGCCCTGCTCGACACCCTGGACGCGTGGTTCGCCGCGGACGGCTCGACCGCCGGGGCTGCACGCCGGCTGCACTGCCACCGCAACACGGTGCTGTACCGGATCGCCCGCATCACGGAGCTGACCGGCCGCGCTCCGACCCGTCCGGTCGACGCCGCCGAGCTCTACGTCGCCCTGCGGGCGCACCGGCTGTCCGGCGAAGCCGGGTAGCCCCCGGCGCGCCGATCAAGCGTGGCGGCGGCGCCGTCACCGCTCCCGCCGCTGCGCCGCGCGCCGCAACAGGCCGAGGAACTGCTCCCGTTCCCCCGGCGAGAACGGCGACAGCATCTCCTCGTTCACCGCCACGACCGCGGGCGCGAGCCCGACAGCCAGTTCCCGGCCGCTACCGGTGATGCGCACCAGCTTGCGGCGCCGGTCCTTCTCGTCCTGGGCCAGCTCCACCAGCCCGCGCCGGCGCAGTCGGTCCAGGAGCGGGGCGGTGGTCGACTTGTCGAGATGGGCCAGCGAGCCGAGCGTGCCCTGATCCATGTCGCCATGGGTGTGCAGCAGGGTCAGGACAGTGAATTGAGGGCCCGTCAGGTCCTGGTCCACCCGCTCGTACCAGAGCCGGGTGTGCGCCTGGTTCAGCTGCCGGGCCAGTGGGCCGACTCCGCTGATGGCGTCGGGCCGAACGCCCGGGTCCTCGTTCTCCTGCGACATCGCCCGCTGCCTCCGCCGAGTTGATTATGACGTACACGTACTTTACCGTGAGGGTCAGTAGGGCGTGTACGGAATAACTGTGCGTGACGTCCGTGAACGGAAGGACGGTGCGATGAAGCTCGTGGTCGCCATGACAGGTGCCACCGGCGCGCCCATCGGGGTGCGCCTGCTGGAGGCGTTGAAGGAACTGGACGTCGAGACGCATCTGGTCGTCAGCCGCTGGGCGCGGACCACGCTGGCGCAGGAGACGACGTACTCGCTGCGCGAGGTGGCGGCGCTCGCGTCGGTGTGCCACAGCCCGGACGACCAGGGCGCCGCCATCTCCAGCGGATCGTTCCGGACCGACGGCATGGTGGTCGTGCCGTGCAGCATGAAGACGCTGGCCTCCATCCGCACCGGCCAGGGGGAGGGGCTGATCGGCCGGGCCGCGGACGTGGTGCTCAAGGAGCGGCGCCGGCTCGTCCTGGTGGCCCGGGAGACCCCGCTGTCGGCCGTGCATCTGGAGAACATGCTGGACCTGACGCGGATGGGCGCGGTGATCATGCCGCCGGTCCCGGCGTTCTACAACCGGCCCCGCGGCATCGACGACATCGTCGAGCACATCGTGGCCCGCGTCCTCGACCAGTTCGACCTCGAACTCTCCACCGCCCGGCGGTGGCAGGGGCTCGGAGCGGCTGCCGCGGATCGCCTGGCCCACCGCGCCCGGCACGCACCGAACGGCGAACCCCGCCACTCCGCCCGGCCCGTGGAGCGGCCGGAACACCCCACCGCACTCTGAGAAAGGCCCTGTCATGACCCAACGAGGCAGCGCGCTCAACTTCCGTGACTTCGTCGAGAATCTGCTCGCCACGGGCGACGCCGTCGACATCCGCGAACCGGTCAGCCCCCTGCTGGAGGCCGCGGCCATCACCCGGCGCGTCTACGAGACGAACAGCCCCGCCCCGCTGTTCAGCAATCTGACCGGCACCGAGGCGGGCTTCCGCATACTCGGCGCGCCGGCCGGCCTGAGCGGCACCGGCGGCAACATCCACGGCAGGCTCGCGGCTCACTGCGGCCTCCCCGCCGGCACCGCCCCGCGCGAGCTGCTGGAGCACCTCATCGCCGCCATGCACGCCGAACCCGTCGCCCCGCGTGTGGTGGAGACCGGCCCCTGCAAGGAGAACGTCCTCACCGGAGACGATGTCGACCTGGAGCGCTTCCCCGTTCCGCTGCTGCACGAGCACGACGGCGGCCGCTACCTCGGGACCTACGGCTACCACGTGGTGCGTACCCCCGACGGACGGTGGACCAGCTGGTCGATCAGCCGCACCATGCTGCACGGGCGCACCACCCTGGTCGGCCCGGCCATGGCCCAGCAGCACCTCGGCATGATCCACGCCATGTGGCGCGACCGGGGCCTGCCCACACCGTGGGCCATGGTGCTCGGTGCCCCGCCCGCCGCCCTGGCCGCCGCGGGCATGCCACTGCCCGCCGAGGTGAACGAGGACGGCTACGTCGGGGCTCTCGCGGGCAGTCCGGTCGAGGTGGTCCGCACCGAACTGCACGACCTGCACGTCCCGGCCAACTCCGAGATAGTCCTGGAGGGCTGGATCAGCCCGGACGAGACCGCTCCCGAGGGACCGATGGGGGAGTACCACGGGTACGCCTTCGCCGAGAGCAAGCCTCAGCCCGTCTTCCACGTCGAAGCGATGACCTTCCGCGACGACCCCATCCTGCCGATCTGCGTGGCGGGCCTGCCCCCGGAGGAGAACCACACCATCTGGGGCACCATGATCTCCGCCGTCAGCCTGGACCTGCTGCGTGCCAGTGGTCTGCCCGTCGACCTGGCCTGGTGCTCCTACGAAGCAGCGACCTGCTGGATCGTCGTGTCCATCGACATCCGGCGGCTGGCGCGGAGCGGGATGAACGAGAAGGAACTGGCCGACGCGGTGGCCGAGGTCCTGTTCGGCTCCCACACCGGATGGCTGGTGCCCAAGGTCCTGCTGGTGGCGGACGACATCGACATCACCGATATCGACCAGGTGGTGTGGGCCATGGCGACCCGCCACCACCCCGGCACCGGCACCTACTGCTATCCGCAGGCCCCGGGCATCCCGATGGTCCCCTACCTCACCCCCGAGGAGGTACGGACCGGCCACGGCGGCAAGTCCGTCACCAGCTGCCTGCTGCCCGAGCAGTTCGAGGGCGTCACCAAGGGCGTCACGGCATCCTTCCGGCACTCGTTCCCCGACCGCGTCCGCAGCCGGGTGGAGGAGAACTGGACCGCCTACGGCTTCGCCGAAGGGGCGCTCCCGCCCTGCTGAGCGCCGTGCCCGCGTATGTACCACCGATCCGTCCCCGACCGACCGGGCCCGCGTTTCGGGATGCCGTTCCCGGCGAGTGATCGCCCCGCCCTTCGTCGGCCCCGGCCCGCCCCATGCTCCTGGGTTCCGTCGCCGGAGTGCTCTGTGCCCGCTACGACCGGGTCCGGCTGCTCATGATCGCCTGCCTGTGGGCGCCGGGCGCGGTCGTCGTGGTGGCGGTGCCGCTGACGCTCGCGGTCCGGGTGCCCCGACCGCTCGGGTGCGGCGTGCGGCTGCCGTGGCGCGGCCGGGGCGTGCGGGGGACGCCCCGGCCGCACCGGCGTACGGGGACGGCCGCGGCGGGACGTGTCAGCCGGCGTCCGGACCTGTCCTCAACGACCGTTATCAGACCCGGAGTTCGCCGTCCTGGACCACCACTTGCCCACCGGCGACCACCAGTTGCCGGCGCGGCGAGCGGACCAGGGCGTCCTGGACGTTCTCGGCGTCCAGCAGCACGATGTCCGCCCGCGCCCCCGCGACGATGTCGTGGGCGTCGCGGTGCACGAAGCCCGCCGCCCGCGTGGAGGCCAGCTCCACCGCGTAGGCCAGCTCCTCGTCGGTGCGCAGACCGTGCAGCCGGGCGAAGTTGAGCGCGACGCGAAGGATGTCGCCGTCACCGTACGGCGACCACAGGTCCCGGATCCCGTCGGTGCCGAGGCCGATCCCGACACCGCGGTCCCGCATCCCGCGCCAGGGCAGCGGCGCGGTGCGGACCGGCGCCACGGTCGCCCAGGAGACACCGGCCTCCTCGCAGGCTTCGAGCACTCGCTGCTGCCGGTCCGCGGGAAGCTCGCCCAGGGCGAAGCCGTGCGAGACCGTCACCTTGCCCCGCAACCCCAGGCTCAGGGTGCGCTGGGCGATGAGCTCGATCTGGAAGGCGCCGAGCTCACCACCGTCGTGCAGATGGATGTCGAGCCCGACACCGCGCCGCTCCGCGATGCCGAAGAGGCCGTCGAGCTGCGCGACCGGGTCGCGGTCGATCGAAGCGGGGTCGAGGCCGCCGATGGCGGTCGCCCCCGCCTCGGCCGCCCTGTCGAGGAGGTCCAGCACGCCGGGACGGCGCATCACACCGTCCTGCGGGAACGCGACGATCTCCACCTCGATCGCGCCGCCGAACCCGGCGACCGCCTCGCGGACCACCTCGATACCGCGCAGCCCGACGCCGAGGTCGACGTCCACATGGCTGCGTACCGCCGTCGTGCCGTGCCGGAGGAACTCGCGCAGCACGGCGGTGGTCGAGGACGGGCTCGGGATACCGAGCCCGTCCCGCTCCGCGCGTTCGTGGGAGATGCGCCCCTGGGTCGTGGCCTCGCCGCCGTAGGAGACCCACGGCTGCCCCCACCAGCTCTTGTCGAGATGGGCGTGCGCGTTGATGAAGCCGGGCAGGGCGAGGAGACCGTCGCCGTCGAGGCGAGCACCCTCGCCGCCCGCCGTTCCGGCGGGCACCACGGAGAGGATCTCGGCGCCGGACAGCACGATGTCCACGGGCGCCGCACCCCAGGGGCGGACGTTCGTCAATATCACATGAGCCATGAAGTAATGGTATACCAAACGGCTCGACGTCAGTCGGTCGGCCGACGGGTGACGGTGCCGCGCCGGGCCGTGAAGGCGAGCGGCAGTGTGGCCAGGGAGAGCGCGGCCATGACCATGAGCGCCACGGAGAACGAGGCCCCCGTCGCCAGATATCCGACGAGGAGGGCGCCCAGTCCCGTACCGGCGTCGAACCCGACGTTCCACACGGCGCTCGCGATCCCGCTGGACCGGTTGTCGACAGCGGCGAAGGCGTCGACCAGGGTCAGGTTCTGCAGCCCGCCGTAGCTGACCCCGACCAGGGCCATCCCGGCCAGCAGCGGGACCGGGGCCGTCGTCCCCGGTGTGGCCACCGCCCAGGCCGTCAGGATGAGCCCGGCCGTCGTGACGATCACCAGCGGCCGGCGGAACGGCCCCGTCCCGTACCGGTCGGCCAGCGCACCGAACCGCCAGCGGGAGAAGGCCGCCGTCCCCGTCAGGAGCAGCAGTCCGGCCAGTGTCGCGGTGGGGTCGCCGCTCATCTGCGGGGCGAAGGTGATCAGGGCGCCACCCGCGGTGGTGACCCCGAGCAGAAGCAGCATCGGCCGCAGCAACGGAAGGTACGCGGCCCGCTTGTCCCGCACGGCGTCCTGGCGGGGTGCGTCCTCGGACCCGGCCGGGCGGGCATCCAGCCGGCGGGCCAGCCGGAGTGCGGGAGCCACGCCGATCAGGGGCAGCGCGCCGATGGCGAACACGACCCCGAAGCCGAGGTTCTGCGCGGCCCAGGGCGCCGTCGACACCAGGATGAACTGCGGCCCGGCGATCGCCAGACCGTACGCACCGATCGCCTGCCCGCGCCGCGCGGGCTCGACGAGTTCGGCGACGGCACCGGCGCCGCAGACCGTGAGCACCCCGAACCCGAGTCCGCGCACCGCGGCGAGGGCGAGCACCACGCCGAGCTGCGCGGTCAGCAGATGCAGGAGCGGGGGAACGCCGAGCAGGACCATCCCGCAGGCCAGCGTGGTGCGCCAGCCGAGGCGTCGTATCGCCGTCGGGACCAGGGACTGGGCGAGCACGGTGCAGAGCATCAGGACGGCGTTGACCGAACCGGCGCCGGCGGCATCGGCCCCGCCGTGCACGGCCCAGAGCGGCGCGGTCGGCAGCAGCACCGGGTATGCCCGCGAAGCCCGTCGCCGTCAGGAGCAGCAGCGCGGGCATACCCGGTGCGTTCCAGACCGTTTCCCGCGCGGCGCTGTTCGCCGGTGCGTTCCTCACTGGCTCGTGCCTCCGTGGCGCCGTCGGCGGACCGGCTGTCGCGGCCGGCCGGCATGCGAAGGAGGGCCGCGACGGGGCCGCCCACCGTGACGTGAATGGTATACCGAATATGGCTCGGCTGTTAGCCTGGTGCCATGAGCACAGTGAACGAGCCGCAGTCTGTCACAGAGGGGGACCGCGAGTTCCTCCGCCGTTGCGTCGACCTCGCGCGCGAGGCGCTCACGGCCGGCGACGAGCCGTTCGGCTCGCTCCTCGTGGACGAGCACGGCACGGTCCGCTTCGAGGACCGCAACCGGGTCCGGGGCGGCGACGCGACCCGCCACCCGGAGTTCGAGATCGCGCGCTGGGCGGCCGAGAACCTGTCTCCGCAGGAGCGGCGCACCAGCGTCGTCTACACCTCCGGCGAGCACTGCCCGATGTGCAGTGCGGCCCACGCCTGGGTGGGCCTGGGCCGCATCGTGTACGCGTCGGGCTGCGACCAACTCGTCGCGTGGCGCCGGAGCTGGGGCTTCGACGCGGGGCCGGTCGCGGCCCTGCCGATCAACGCCGTCGCTCCCGGTGTCCCGGTGGCGGGACCCGATCCTTCACTCGCCGAAGAGGTCCGCGCGCTGCACGCCCGGATGCTGGGCGTGGCCACCGACGGCTGAGGGCTTCCCCGCCTGCCCCGCATCAGGGGCGGGCGGCTTCGCCCGGGACGGGCTTCCTCAGGAACGTGCCTCGTCGGCCCGGTCCTCGCGGGCCGCGTTCTTCTCCTTGATCCGCACCGCTTCCTTGCGGACCTCGGCCTGGGTGGTGCGCTCCTGCCGGAGCCAGTCGGGGTCCTCCTTCTTCAGCGCCTCGATCTGCTCCGTCGTGAGGGCCTCGGTGACTCCGCCACGGGCGAGACCCGAGATCGAGACACCGAGCTTCGCGGCGACCACCGGCCGGGGGTGCGGGCCGTTGCGTCGCAGTTCCTGCAGCCACTCGGGCGGATCGGTCTGCAGTGCGTTCAGCTCGGTGCGCGAGACGACACCCTCCTGGAACTCGGCGGGAGTGGCCTCTAGGTACACACCCAGCTTCTTTGCCGCGGTCGCGGGCTTCATCGTCTGGGCGGTCTTGTGCGACGTCATACGGACAAGGGTATCGAGCATGTGCGCTACCTCTGACCAGGGCCGGTAACCTGGCGGAGTGACAAGCTCGGAAGAAACCCCTTCGTTCCGGCTCGCGTACGTCCCGGGGGTGACACCCGGAAAGTGGGTGCGGATCTGGAACGAGCGGCTGCCCGGCGTCCCGCTGACCCTCGTGGGGGTGTCGGCCGCCGAGGCGTCCGACGCGCTGCGGGGGCGTGCGGCCGACGCCGGCCTCGTACGGCTGCCGATCGACCGGACGGCCCTCAGCGCCATCCCGCTCTATGCCGAGACGACCGTGGTCGTGATCCCGAAGGACCACATCATGGCGGCCGTGGACGAGGTCCCGGCCGCGGATCTGGCCGACGACATCGTGCTGCACCCCCTCGACGACGTCCTCGACTGGCAGGACCGCCCGGGGCGGCCGGCCAACGAGCGTCCCGCCACCACGGCGGACGCCGTCGAGCTGGTGGCGGCGGGAGTCGGGCTGCTCGTCGTACCGCAGTCGCTCGCCCGTCTCCACCACCGCAAGGACCTCACGTACCGGCCGGTGCCGGACGCCCCCGAATCGCGCGTCGCGCTGTCGTGGCTGGAGGACGAGACCACCGACCTGGTGGAGGAGTTCATCGGCATCGTCCGGGGCCGCACCGTCAACAGCACGCGGGGCCGCCCCAAGACCCCGCCCCAGCCGAAGGACAAGCGCGCCGAAACGGGCGGTGCCGGCCGGAAGCCCGCAGCGGGCAGGACGGCCGGCAAATCAGGTGGGAAGCCGGGCGGGAAGGCGGGCGGCAAGAACCCGCGGAGCGGTTCGGCCGGGGCCAAGGCCGCCAAGCGCGGCAAACCCCGCCGACGCCCCTGAGACGTGCCCGCGGCCTTCTCGTACAGCCCTTCTGCCCCCGTGCGCGGGCAGAAGGGTTCGCCGCGCGGACCGGGCCCGGCTCAGCGCCTGCGCCGCACCTTCGGTTCCGGGACGAGACGCACGACGCCGTTGAGCAGATGGTCGACCAAGTCGTGCGAGGGCTTGTCGGTGAGATTGGTGAGCAGCCGGGCCAGGGTGTTGAGCAGGAACGGCGACCCCATGACGTAACGGTTGAGGACCGGCTGGAAACCGGAGCGGCTGAAGATCAGATCGGCCGCCGTGTTGCCGAGGCGGTAGTAGCGCCCCCAGCGGCGGTTCATCTCGACCGGGTAGCCGTGCAGCACCTGCTCGCGCCTCGGCCCACGGGGCAGGGCGAGGGCCAGGGCCGCGGTCTCGGCGGCGACCTCACCGGCCTCCATGGCCTGGCCGATCCCCTCTCCGTTCCAGGGGCTGATCATGCCGCCTGAGTCGCCGACGAGCAGGAGCCCGCGGGTGTAGAGGGGATGGCGGTTGAAGCCCAGCGGAAGGGCGGCGCTGCGGACCGGGCCCTCCGCGTTCTCCTCGCGCAGCCCCCAGGCCTCGGGGGTACGGGCCAGCCACTCGTCCAGCGTGGCGCGCAGGTCCGCCTTTCCGTGCCGGCGGTGCGGCAGCGCGCCGAGGCCGACGTTGACCCGGCCGTCGCCCATGGGGAAGATCCAGCCGTACCCGGGCAGGTAGTGATCGCTCCCGGGGAACCGGAGATCGGCCCACAGCTCCAGATACTCCTCCGCGGAGCGCTCGGGGCTGCGGTAGTAGCGGCGGGCGGCTGTCGCGATCTGCCGGTTCCTGTCCCGCTGGAGACCCATGGCGAGGGCGAGACGGGCGGAGGCGCCGTCGGCGGCGATCACGATCGGCGCGTGGAAGGTCAGGGGTTCCTTCGCCGCGGTCGTCGCCGTGACACCGGTGATGCGGCCGGCCCGGTCGGTCAGTGGCTCGGTCACCTTCACACCGCTGCGCAGCCGCGCTCCGGCGGCGACGGCGTGCCGGGCGAGGATGTCGTCGAAGTCGTGCCGGCTGCGCGAGAGACCGAAGTCCGGGTAACGGCCGAGCGCGGGCCAGTCGATGTGCACCTGATGCTCCCCGGCCACCCAGCGCATGCCGCGTGAACGGGTCCACCCCGGAGCCTTGATGTCGACACCCATCCTGATGAGCTGGTGCACCGCACGCGGCGTCAGACCGTCCCCGCACACCTTCTCGCGGGGGAAGTGCGACTTCTCCAGCAGCAGGACATCGACGCCCGCCCTGGCGAGGTGGAAGGCCGCCGCGGATCCCGCGGGCCCCGCCCCCACCACGATCACCTGGGCTTCCTCGTCCGGGCCGTGGCCGGACCGGGCGTTGGACCCGGACCGCTCTGGCGTCGTTTCCCGCATCGGGAACCCCTTCCTGGAGCCGGTGCCGTACCGGGACGGCAGTCATCCGCTTCATCATCGATCAAGGACGGCCGGTGTGTGACCCGGTCCGGAAATCCGGCACCCTCATGAGGGAACCTCAAGACGCGGACCGTCCGAAACCACGGCAACTCACCCTCGCCGGTCGACAACTCGGGTGAAAGGGGCGGACAGCGCTCCGGTGAGGGCGTCGCCCGGCGGAACCGATCCACGGCGTCCGGCCGCAGGCTCCGCTACGACTCCAGATAGCGCAGCACCGCGAGCACCCGTCTGCTGTAGCCGGTGGTGCGCGGCAGATCCAGCTTCTCGAAGACCGAGTTGAGGTTCTTCTCGACCGAACTGAGCGAGAGGTGCAGCTGCTGCGCGATGGCCGCGTTGCTGCGGCCCTGCGCCAGCTCCTGCAGCACGGTGCGCTCCCGGGGAGTCAGCCTGGCCAACGGGTCGGCATGCGTGGTCCGCACCACCAACTGCCGTACGACCTCCGCGTCGATGGACGCCCCGCCCGCGTGGATCCGCTCCAGCGACTCCAGGAACTCGTCGACCTGCGCGACCCGGTCCTTGAGCAGATAGCCGACCCGCTAGTGCATCCGCTCGCGGCCGAAGAGCATGCCGATCCAGTACAGAGCCACCGCCCCCACCACCGAACCCAGCGTGGTCCAGAACAGCGCGGAGGCCAGACCGATGACACCCTGCCCCGCCGCGAACCCGGTCAGCGGGAGAATGACCTCGCTGGGCAGCGGCGGAAAGAGGTTCTCCAGGGCGATGGCGAGGCCTGCACCCGGACCTCCCATGGTGTCGACGAGGCCGGCCGCCCAGCCGGCGACACCGCCCGCGGGTTCCTGGGGAAGACCGAGAATGACGAGATCCATGAACTGACTCCTGGCCGTTGTGGTGAGGCACGAGAAGTCCGCCGCGCCTCACCGGCAACGCTAGGAACCGGCGACCGGCGCCGGTACGAGGATTGCCGCCGCACCGGATACGGTTCTCCGCACCCGACACCCTCCGGTTTCCCGTAACCGTGGTTTCACGGCGACGAGTCGGCCGGACCCGCCGGTCGTGTCACTTCGATGCGAAGACGATCCAGACCTGGCCCGGGGCGAACGTCATCCGCTCGCCGTCCCGCGTGGTGAAGGAGGTCGCCGCATCGTCCGCCGGGCGTGACCACTCGGCGTCGTACTCCTTGCCGTCGCGCAGCACCACGGCGGAGCCCGAACCCACCGTCTCGGTGTACGGGGACTTGCTGCCCCACCGGTCCTGATACAGCGAGGGGCGCACCGTCACGTACTGCACCACCACATCGGCCGCGGCGAGCCGGGTCCCGTCCGCCGTACGGGCCGGGGCGCCGTCCATGGAGACGAGCCACCGGCTCCGCTCGGCCGACCAGGTGAACGAGAAGCGCGCGGCCGGATAGCGCACCGTGCGAGCGGCGACGGCCTTGCCGCCCGGCACGGCGGCGGCGAATCGCAGCCCGATGTCCTCGGCGGCGTTCACACCGGTGGCGGTGTGCGAGGCGCGCGCGGGGCGCAGATAGAGGTTGTGGGGCGCGGCGCGGTCACTGCTCCGGAAGTACGCGTCCGGGTCCGTCTCGGGGGTCAGCGGGTCCAGCGGGGCCGCCGCGATGGCCGGAAGGAGCTTGGACTGGGCCCCGGAGAAGGCGAGCGTCGGCCGGTCGAACTGGCGGAGCAGCTCCAGGTCCGTCTCCCGGGCGCTGCGCACCGGGCCGACCACGCCCGGCAGCCGGGACGAATAGGCGGCGAGCATACGGCTGAGACCGGCCTCGACCTGCTCCACATAGACGATGCCGGCTTTGTCGAGCCCGGTCTGCGGGCGGGCGGGACCGACGTTGTCGATCTTCACGGCGAGCACATGGGCGCGCGATCCGGCAGGCTCGGAGCTGCTCGGTGCGGAAGTCGTTCCGCCGCCCTGGCAGCCCGCCAGCGCGGCGACCAGCAGTGCCAGCGCGACCGCAGAGGCGGCGCCCGGTCTCCGCGTACCGAATGAGTGCATGACGGCCGCCCTTCCGAGTCGGCCGACGCGACGCCTCCGGCTGCGGCCGCTCGCCGCGACGGTCCCTGCCCATCATCACGCAGAAGAGCGCTCCAGGGGTGCCCACCGGACCGGGCGGGCGGTGCTCGGCGACCTGGGGCGAGGTGCCGGGCCCTGAGCTCAGTACGGCAACGGACGGCCCGACGGGGTCCGCAGATCGAGGGGCGGCGGGCGGGACGGAATCTGCGGTCGTCGGACGATCCTGATGCGGCCCATTGCCACCACCCCCCTGTCGGTTCCCGTCATATGCCCGGCGCGCGACCCGTTCATGCGGCCCCCGCGGGAATCTTCCGGCCATTGGCTTCGCCTGGCCGGAACAACCGGCACCGACCGCCGTGGGGCTGCTCGGGCTCACCGGGATCAACGAGGCGGGGCGCCGTCCGGGTGAACACCCCGGGCATGCTGAACGCCGGCCCGCAGGGCCCCCGGTGGCCGCAGCGATCCGCGGCGCCCTCACCCACCGCAACCGTGACGGCCCGAGGCCATCCGGTGGACCGGACCCGGGTGGCCGGGCGGCCCCTTCCGACCGGCCGTCCGGGCAAGGGAGTTGCGCGGTGGCGCCGTCTTCCCGCCGCACAGGGGACAGCGCCACCGCGCGCTCGCTATCCTTCCCGGCTATGAGCCATGAGCATGGCACAGGTGGGGAATCCGGTGGGGCTCCGAGGAGTTCCGGGTGACCGAGGGCATGGGCCCGGCGCCCGATGCCCGTACCGCGGAGGCATGGCGAGCCTTCGGCACCCGGCTTCGCCAGTGGCGCAGGCGCGCCGGGCTCACCCAGGCCCAGGTGGGGGCCCGCGTCGGCTACGACCACACCGCCATCAGCAAACTGGAGCACGGCACCCGCAGGACCCCGCTGCCGCTGGCCCGCAGGCTGGACGAGCTGATGACGGCGGGCGGCGCCCTGCTCGCCGCCTGCGAGGCGGCCGAGGCCGAGGGAGCGGGCCGCGCGGGCGAGGACGGCGTGGGAACACTCCCCCCGCCGGCCCCCGCACGACAGGGCCCGCTGCCCGGGGAACCCGCGGGCGGCACCCTGCTCGCGATGCTGCCGCCGGACACCGTCCTGCCCAGCAGGCTGCCCAGCTACGGGCTGATGTGCCCGGTGCACGGCCGGGAAGGCTGCACCGTCCCGGTGCTCGCCGATGTCATCGCCCTGCACTCCGCCTTCTGCTCGCTCGGCCCGGCCGACGCCTCGCACCCCGCACTGGACATCGACACGGTGCACGCCCTGACGGCGCTCCTGGCCGTCTGCCTGCGGGCCGACGAGGAGCGTGCCTGGCCCGGGGCGACCGCGGTGGTCGAGCGGACCCTGCACGCGATGCTCCGCTGGATGGCCCTGCCCGCGGCACCCCACCAAGGTCAACTCGCGCCCCTGGCTGCCGAGTACGCGCAGTCCGCCGGCTGCCTGCGACTGCTGTGGGGCCGCAACGCGACGGCGATGGCCTGGCTCGACCGCTCGCTGGTCTGGGCCCAGCTGGCGGGTCATGTCGGAACGGAGGTGGCCGCGCTCAGCGACATGAGCACCCTGGCCAGGCTGGAGGGCGACGGCCCGTCGGCCCTCGCCTACGGGGGCGCGATCCGGCAGGCCGCCGCAGGCCGGTACTGGGCGGGCGCGATGAGCGATCTGTACCTGGCGCGCGGCCACGCCGTACGGGGCGACGCCCGGCAGACACTGGCCCACATCGACCGCGCCTGGTCGCAGCTGGACCGGGTCGGCGAACAGGACGAGACGGAGGCGCCCTGGCTTTCCGTCGCCTCCGTGCGCCTGCGGGTGGAGTCCGGCGCAGCCGGGGCGCTGCGGGACCTGGCGGCGGCGACCGGGGACCGCCGCCTGGCGCTGCGCGCGGTGGGCGCCGCCCGCTCCGCGCTCGGTCTGCTCCCGCCGGGCATGCACTCGGCACGGATGCTGTTCCAGATACGGATGGCGGACGCCCATGCCTGCGCCCAGGACTCGCAGGCGGCGATCGCCATCGCCGGTCCGGTCCTGGACACCACCGAGGTCACCGCGTCGACGCTGCTCGGGCAGGAACTCCGGGGCCTGCACACCCGGTTGGCGGCCCGGCACGACAACCGGCCGGAGACCGACGACTTCACCCGCAGGCTGGCGGCCGTCGTCCGGTGACGCGCCGGAGGCGGGACGTGTGTGCGCACGCCCCGCCCCGGATGGTGAACGCCCGTGGAATCAGCTCGCGTTGAGCGTCACGTCGTCCACGACGAAGCTGGTCTGCAGATAGGCGTCCTCACTGCTGGTGAATCCGAGGGTGACCGTCTGGCCGGCGAACGCACCGACGTCGAAGGTCTTCTGGGCGTAGGAACCGGCGGCGTCCACGTTGGAGTACGTCGCGAGCGTCTTGGTCCCCAGCTTCACGGTGAACGTGTCGTACGCGGTCGGGTCGCCCGCCGACTCGTCCGTGTCGGTCCGCAGATAGAACGACAGCTTGTACGCCGAGCAGCCCGACGGAACGGTCAGCGACTGCGAGGCGGTGTCCGAGTGCGTGGAACCCCAGCCCCCGAACCAGGCCGTGTACGCGCCCGTGTGGGCCGGCCGCTCCGACGTCCGGTTGTTGATCACACCGTCCGACTGGGTCCACGGGGCGACGCCGTCCTCGAATCCGCCGTTGGCGACGACCTGCTTGGCCTGGCAGGTGCTGCCGCCGCCACCGACGACGAGCGAGTACGTGGTCGTGTGGGTGGCCTTGCCGGTGCCGGTGACCGTGATGGTGTACGTGCCCGCCGCGGCCTGGGCCCCGGCGGAGACGGTCATCGTCGAGGAGGAGCCCGACTGCACGGACGCCGGGGCGAACGAGACGGTGACGCCGCTCGGCGCGCCGGAGGCCGTCAGCTGCACGGACTGCGCGGAGCCGCCGGTGGTCGCCGTGGACACCGTGGCGGTGACCGAGGCGCCCGGCTGGACATTGCCGGAGACCGGCTTCACCGAGACGGAGAAGTCGTCGGCGGGCGCGGTGCTGCCGACCGCGGTCTTCCACACGGTGTACGCGACCCCGTCGGCGCTGCGGTCGAGCGCGGTCGCGTTGATGTTGGCCGTGGTGTCACAGGACGAGTGGTAGCAGGAGTCGTAGGAACGGCCCGCCGTGCCGCCCCACTTGGCGGCCTGCGCCGACGTCTTGGTGTCGCTGGCGCCGGTCGCGTACCCGGAGGTGGGGATGCCACCCTGCTGGAAGGAGTAGTCGTCGGACCGTCCCTGGCCCTCGATGTTCTCCTCCGGCGAGAGGTTCAGCGAGTCCCAGTACTCCTTCATCGGCGCCGAGGCGGCCGAGTTGAGGTTGTTGATGAAGTAGCCGCCGTTGGTCGAGGCCACCATGTCGAAGTTGTAGTACGCCTTGATGGTGCTGCGCTGGGCCGAACCGAGCTGGCCGACGTAGTACTCGGAGCCCTCCATCCCCTGCTCCTCGCCGTTCCACCAGGCGAAGCGGACGTGCTTGGTCATGGTCGGGTTGCGCTGGGCCAGCGCGAGGGCGTTCTCCAGCAGGGTGGCCGAGCCCGAACCGTTGTCGTTGATGCCGGGACCGGCCGAGACGCCGTCCAGGTGGGCGCCGAACATGATCGTCTGGTCGGACGGGCCGCCCGGCCAGTCGGCGATCAGATTGTTGCCGCGGTAGGAGCAGCTGGTGCAGGTCTGCTCGCTGACGGTGTAGCCGGCGGCCTGCAGCTTGCTCTTCACATAGGCGACGGAGGCCGTGTAACCGGCGCTGCCGGCCCGGCGGTTGCCGCCGTTCTGGGTGGCGATGGTGTTCAGCTGTGTGAGGTGCGCCTGCACGTTGGCGACGCTGATGTCCGGTGCGCTGCCGCCCGGATTGCCGCCCCCGTTGTCGACGGTCAGGGTGTACTGCGCGGTGTGGCTCTGGGTGCCGTCACCCTTCACCGTGAAGGTGTACGCGCCGGGCGTGGCGTTCGAGGACGCCGACACGGTCATCGTCGAGGAGGCCCCGGCCTGCACCGACGACGGGCTGAAGGCCGCGGTGACACCGCTCGGCAGGCCGCTCGCCGTCAGGGCGACCGACTGCGCGCTCCCGGAGCTGACCGCGGTCCGCACCGTGGCCGTCACCGAACTGCCCGGCTTCACCGAGCCCGACCCCGGGTCCAGCGACATGGTGAAGTCGTTGTTGCCGCCGGCGGTGCAGGTCGGGTCGCCGCTCTGCGCGGGGACACTGATGGCGTCCCAGGCGGCCTTGGTCCGGTCGAAGAGCACACAGCCGGGGTCGAGGTTCTTCGCGGCGGTCAGTGTCGCCGTGCGGTAGCGCTTGTACGTCATCCCGCTCGTCTTCAGCAGCATGCCGCCGTAGAAGACCTTGCCGGCGCTCTGGATGCCGACGCCGGTGACCGAGGAGCTGTTGCAGGTGGGGCTGGACGGCTTGCCGCCGCCCGGGTTCGAGCCCTCGGCCAGCAGGTAGAACCAGTGGTTGAGCGGACCGGCCGCCGCGTGCTCCTCGGTGTTGGGTATTGAGGAGCTGTAGCAGTTCGGGTCACCGATCTGGCCCGGGTTGTACATGATCCGGATCGGCCCGTCACCGACCAGATCGATCTTCTCGCCGACGGTGTAGTCGGGGTCGTCGTACGGCGCCGGCTCATTGGTGTACGCCTCGGTCAGGGCGCCCATGATGTCGCCGGTGGCCTCGCCGAGGCCGGACTCGTTGTTGGCGCCGCCGGGCGTGTACTGGTCGATGCCGTGGCCGAACTCATGGCCCACCACGTCGATCGCGCCGATCCACTGATTGGCGTTGTTGTGGCCGATGGAGACCGACGAGCCGTCCCAGTAGGCGTTGACGTCGTTCAGCCCGACCTCGACCGGCCAGCTGCCGCCGTTGCCGTTGTGCCCGTTGCGGCCCAGCCAGTCCTTGAGCATGTTCCACTCGTGCTGCGCCGCCCACATGACATCGACGCAGCCGGTCTCCTTGCTGGAGGCGTTGCCGGTGCCCCAGGAGTCGCTCGACTTGGTGAAGACACTGCCCGTGCTGTAGTCGGCGCAGCTCAGACCGGGCCGGTTGGGGTCGCGCAGCGAGTAGCTGCCGCCCGAGGCGGTGGTGTCGATGGCCAGCGGTGACGGGCCGTTCCACTGGCTGTTGCCGGTGCCCGCCTTGACGTCGTCGTAGCTGTCGATCACCTTGCCGGTGCCCGCGTCGACGAAGACGTGCAGCCGGCTGGGGGCCTTGGCGGTGCGCCCGGTGAGCACCGTCTCCCACGCCAGCCGGGAGGACTTGTCCGTGGCCCGGACCACGAGCCGGCGCGATTCCACCCGCTTCACCGTGCGGAGCTTCTTGCGGGCGGTGGTCTCGGCCGCCTTCGCGGAGACGGTGGGCGCGGTCGGCACGTTGATCCGCCGCGACACCGCGGACTGGGTGCCGCGGACCCGGCCCTCGGAGTCGGCCACCACGACGGCGTCCCCGCCGACGACCGGCAGGCCGCGGTAGGTGCGCTGGTACGCGACGGAGTACATGCCCTTGACCCATGGGGTCACCATCTGGCGCTCGTACCGCTCCTCGGGCCCCTTCGCCAGGGTGTCGAGACCACTGGCGACCGCCCGGTCGGCCGCCGACACGGCGGCCGAGAGCGCGGAGGGGGCGGGCGGGGACGGTTCGGCGGACGCCGGCTGCCCGCCGGTGACGACCAGCATTGCGGCGAGGACGGCCAGGGTCGTCCCGGCCGTCAACGGTCTGAGTTTCATCGAGGCTCCTTGACTCGGGGGGCCTCGATCACGGGCAGCCGCGTACGGTGCGCACGTGCCCCGGCCGTCGCCGGCCGCCCGCGCCCCTGGTGTCCGTGATCGAGCGACCGAACACTCACACGTCGTCATGGACTCGTCAACGAACTGCGAAGGACGCGGGGAGACTTGGCAAGTTTGGTCAAGCCGCGCTGGTGGGATCGCACAACACCGGTGACGGGCGGGGCGGTCACTCCAGCCCGGAGGCCGTGAACACCGCCCGCGCGTGTCTGCGGTCGATCCGGTCGGCCAGCTGCCGCAGCGCCGTCACCCCGCACCGCAGCGTCCCGCGCTCCACGCAGCCGCGCACGTCCTCGTCCAGCCGGTGCCACAGCGCAGGGTTCGCGAGGAACACCTCCGGGTCGACCTCGACCCGGTGGCCGTCGGCATCCCGGAGCACCAGCCGCTGGGCGATCCCGTCCGACCAACGCGCCGACACCAGCCGGTCGGTGCACACGGTCCGCTCGTGCAGCAGTCCCCGCGACGAGAGCCATCCGGCACCCGCGCGGACCCGTGGCGGCACCAGGACCGCGCACAGCAGGGCGGCGAGCCCCGTCCACAACAGGGCGCGCGGCCAGGTGAGATGGCGGGCCGCCGCGTCGACGGCCAGCAGCAGCCCGAGGAGTGCGACGGCGCAGTGGACCGCGAAGCGCAGATCCGCGGCCCAGCCGTGGTCGTGGGCGGTCATGCCGGGGGGAGACGGCCACCGCAGGCCGATGTGGCGTTGCATGACAGCGACGCTAGACAGCCGGCCGGCCCGTACGCGCTGCGTTGACGAACCGCTGATGCCGGGGCGCGGGGTCCTGACGGGTGCTTGACGCGAGGTCGCGGTGCGGGGGCGGGCCGGCGACCGGCTGTTCCGGGCGGGCCCGAACGGCCGGGAGGCCAGGCCGAGGAGAGCCCGCGTCAGCCCGGCCCTGCGGAGTCAGTCCTCCTCGTCCTCCTCCTGGTCCCCGGCCGGCGGCAGCGGTGCGGAGGAGCCGGACTGTTCGGGCCCGGTGGTCGCGGTCGAGCCGGTGTCCGGGGTGTCGGCCGAGCCGGAGTCGGGGGAGAACAGGGCCATCCCCAGATACACGGCCGCGATGAAGGCGACCGTACCGGCGACGGCGCTCGCCACCCTGGGCCTGCGCCGGATCGCCTCCCGGGCGCCGGTGCGCCGCCGGACGGGCGCGGTCCGCTCCGCCGGGCGACGTCTGCGGCCGCCGGACTGCGGCAGCCGGTACGTCGCCGGGCCCTGGCCCTGCTCGGCGGAGCCGTGCGCGGGGGAGGGTGCCGCGGTGCGGGGAAGGCCCGGGCCGGCCGGGGCGGGGATGTGCGGAACGCCCGGTGCCGCAGGGGGAGGGGCGGGCGCGTACATCGGCAGCGGCTCCGGCTGTCCCCGCCAGGCATCGCTCTGGAACCACTCGGCGACCTGCTGGGCGCTCGGCCGGTCCTCGGGCTGCTTCGCGAGCAGCCCCAGCAGATAGGAGTCGAAGGCCGGAGACAGGTCGACGCCCCGCTGGCGGAGCGGCACCGGTGCCGTGTCGACATGTTGATAGAGCGTGGCGGTCGCCGTGTCCGAACGGAACGGCGGGTCGCCCAGCAGGAGTTGGTAGATCACGCAGCCGAGGGAGTACATGTCGGACGCCGCACCGGCCGTACGGCCGAGCGCGCGCTCCGGGGCGAGATAGAGGCTGGTGCCGACGATCTGTCCCGTGGTGGTCAGCGCGGCGGAGGGGTCGTCGACGAACTGGGCGATGCCGAAGTCGCCGATCTTGACCGACCCTTCGGCGTCCAGCATCAGGTTCCCGGGCTTGATGTCCCGGTGCACGATGCCCTGACGGTGGGCGGCGGCCAGCCCCGCGGCCGCCTGACCGGCGATCCGGGCGACCTGGCCGGCGCCCAGCCGCTCCTCGGCGGAGAGCAGATCGCCCAGGCTCCTGCCCTCGACGAGCTCCATCACGAGGTAGAAGCGGTCCTCCCAGGCCCCGAAGTCGAACACCGCCACCAGATGCGGGTGGCTCAGCCGGGCCGCGGTCTGCGCCTCCAGCCGGAACCGGGCGGTGGCCGACTCGTCCGCGCGGTCGCCGAGCAGCAACTTCACGGCGACCGCTCTGCCGAGGACTTCGTCCGAGGCACGCCACACCTCACCCATGCCGCCACGGCCGATGGGGGAAACCAACCGGTACCGACCAGCTACCAGCACTGTGCACCAATCTCGAATTGTGGGCCGCTTCTGCTGCCACGGCGGCGACCCGACGGGGTCGGGGCGAGGTGGGGGGCGCGCGGCAAGATCAGGATATCGGGCCGCCGGACCTCGCCGACCCGTGGAGCGCTTCCGTCCGCTCCGGGCGGCCGAACGGCCGGGTGTCCGGCGCCCGGAGCGGCCTTGCGCCGGTCAGTTCCGGCCGCCGGCCGCCGTACGGCCGACCGATTCGACCAGCGGCAGCAGCCGGTGCGGCACCCGTTCCCGCAGCGCCACCTCGGTACGCGTCCTGACCACCCCGGGCAACTGGATCAGCCGCTGGATCACATCCTCCAGGTGCCCGTTGTCCCGGGCCACCACCCGCGCCAGCAGATCCCCGCCGCCGGTCGTCGAGAACGCCTCGACGATCTCCGGCACCCCGGCGAGCGCCTCGCCCACCTCGTCGAGATGCCCCTGGGTGACTTCGAGATGGACGAAGGCCAGCACCGGGTGACCCAGGGCGGCGGGGGACAGGACCGGCCCGGTGCCGGTGATCACACCGTCCCGCTCCAGCCGGTCGAGCCGGGCCTGGAGGGTGCCCCGGGCGATGGCGAGGACGCGCGCGTACTCGCGGACGCTGGTACGCGGCTGCTCGATGAGCAACCGGAGGATACGGGTGTCGAGGGCGTCCACCGCCATGATCCACCGGCCTCCTTCTGGTACGACGATCAGGGCTGCGACTGTACCAACGGCACAGCGAGGGCCCGCCACCGAGAGCTGCTCCCCGCCCCGGCCCGCGTGTCATACCTGTAGTCCCTGAGAGCTACGGAACAGGTTCACACCCCGGTTGGACGCCGACTACGGAGCGCTGTTCATAGCTTCTGTACCTGAGCGACACAGCCACCAGGTACGGGAGGAACAACCCGCCATGCCGTCCCATCCGCGCAGATCCCGGCTGCGCCGCGGCCTGCTCGCCGCACTGGTGGCCGCCTCGGTGGCCGTCCCCGTCTCGGGCGCGGCGACCCCGGCGGCCGTACCGGCACCCGCCCCGGCCGCCCACGGGCCGCTGCGCACCGCGGCGCCCGAGGCCCTGGCCGAGCGGTACGCCGCGACGCGGGCCGACATCGGCGCGGCCGAGCGGGCGGCGGCCCGCCACGGCGACCGCAAGCGGGCCGCCGCGCTGCACGAACTGGCCGGCCCCGGCCGCCGCTTCCTCACCTTCGACGGCCGGGACGGCGGCCGCTCCGTCGAGGTCGTCGGCGATCTGTCCCACGCGGAACGCATCGCCGTGCTGGTCCCCGGAGCCGGCATCGACATCGACCACTACTGGCGGCTGCGCAACGGTGCCCGTGCCCTGCACAAGGAGCTCGGCGGGCGCTCGGCCGTGGTCGCCTGGCTCGGATACCGCACGCCGACCACGGTGAGTCCCACCTCGATCACCTCGGCCCGCGCCATCGAGGCCGCCCCCGAACTGGCCCGATTCAGCAGGGAGCTGACACGTCTGAGGCCCGCCGCCCGGACCACCCTGCTCTGCCACTCCTACGGTTCCGTCGTCTGCGCGCGGGCCGCGCACGGACTGCGCGTCTCCGGCATCGTCCTGTACGGCAGCCCGGGCACCGGCTACCGGAACGCCGCCGCCCTGCACACCCCCGCCACCGTCTGGGCGGGCCGCGCCGGCGGCGACTGGATCGCCGGCGTACCTCACATCGAACTCCGGCTGCCCTTCGCCGACATCGGGTTCGGCACGGACCCGGTCTCGCCCGGGTTCGGCGCCGAACCCTTCGCGGCGGGCTCCGGCGGGCACAGCGACTACCTGAAGACCGGTTCCGAACCGCTGAGGAACATCGCCCGGATCGTGGCGGGGACGGCCGGATCCGCAGAGCCCACGGGAGAGCGACATGCGTGACTTCGTCCGGCGGATCGAATCCGCCACCCCCGCCGACCGCGACCGGGCCGTCGACGCACTGCGCGGCATCGCCATCCTCGGCGTCGTCCTCGGCCACTGGCTGGTCACCGCGCTCGTCGTCGACAGCGGCACCGTGCACGGGGCGAGCCCGCTCCGGTACCTGCCCGGACTCACACCGGCCTCCTGGCTGTTCCAGACCCTCGCGGTCTTCTTCCTGGTCGGCGGACTCGTCGGCGCGAAGAGCCACGCCTGCGCCCGCTCCAGGGGCGAGAGTTACGGCCGGTGGCTCCGCGCCCGGATGAGCCGGCTGCTGCGCCCGCTGGCCGTGGTGCCGGTCGTCTGGACCGTGGCGGCCTGCGCGATGCTCGCCTCCGGCGTGGACCAGGACACCGTGCGGGCACTGTGCAAGCTGGTGTGGTCCCCGCTCTGGTTCCTCGTGGTCTTCGCGGCGCTGACGGCGGCGACCCCGCTTGTGGCGAAGCTCCATCCGCTGTGGCCGTTCGCCGTCGTACTGGTCGTCGACCTCTACCGGTTCGGCCTGGACGCGCCCGGCAGCTTCGCCGCGGTCAACGTAGCGGCCGGCTGGCTGGTGCCGTACTGCCTGGGCGCCGCCTGGTCCCGGGGCGAACTGTCCGGCCGCCGGACCGGCTGGACACTGCTGCTCGGCGGCGCGGCGGCCACCGCCGCACTCGTCCTGTGGGCCGGATACCCCGCGACCATGGTCGGTGTCCCCGGCGTGGCCGTCTCCAATCTCGACCCGCCGACCCTCGCCGTGGTCACCTTCGGCCTGGCGCAGTGCGGGGCGGCACTGCTGCTGATGGGCCCGCTGCGCCGGGCGCTGCGACGCCCCGCGCTCTGGGCGGTGGTAGCGACATTGAACCTCTCGGCAATGACGGTGTTCCTGTGGCACCAGACGGCGATGATCGCGGTCACCGCGACCGGCCTGTGGGTGGGCGGGACGCTGCCGGGTCTGCACACCGTGCCCGACCGACCCGGCTGGGTGCTGGCCCGGCTGGCCTGGCTGCCGGCGTTCGCCGCGGCGCTGCTGATCTGCCGGCTGGCGTTTCGCGGTTACGAACGGCAGCGGCCGGCGCGGACGAAGAGCCTGGTCGTCCGCGAGGGACGCCCAGTCCGACCGGTGGCGGCGCGGCGTGCCCAGGGCCCGTCCTGGAGCCTCCTGCCCGGAGGGGCCAGGCATGATCCGAACGAAAGGCCCGAATAAGGTGCGAGCTGTGAATCCGGGGGACATGACGAAGCGTACGGCGCGGGCTCTGCGGGCATGGCCCGGCATCCTGCGCAAGGACCTCCTGACACTGGCGGCCGATCCGAACGGGCAGGCGGGGCAGCCGCGCTGGCTGGAATGGCGGCCGGTGATCATGGTGCCGCTGGTGATGCTCGCGGTGGGGGTGCTCATCGCCGGCACCAACCAGTACGCCTTCGGTTTCGGGATGGGCATCCAGCTCGGCATCCTGTTCGCGGGGATCCAGTCGGTGGCGTGCGTCGTCGCTCTGTACCGGCCGGTGCCGGCCTGGTGGGCGTCGATGATCGGCACGGTGATGGTCACCCCGTTCGCCGCGAACGCCGGTCTGGGGGAGCCGTTCCCGTGGAGCGGGGCGTACCCCTGGAGCGGGGTCGGGATCGCGATGCAGGCCGGGGTGCTGTTCCTGCTCGCGCTGCGGGTGCGTCCCCGGATCGCCGTCGAGACCCTGACGATCACCTTGCTGCTGGGGCTCGCCTGCGGGGCGAGCACGCCGTGGCGCAGCGCCCACGACATCCGCCTCGCGATCGCCGCCCTCGTTCTCACCGTGGTGGTGGCGGGCGCCCTGCGCGGCCTCGTGGTGGTCCGTACGAAGCTGGTCGTGCAGGAGGAGCTCACCGCCGAGGAGCGTTCCAGGCGCACCCTGCTGGAGGAACGCAACCGCATCGCACGCGAGTTGCACGATGTGGTCGCCCACCACATGTCGGTCATCTCCATCCAGGCGCAGGTCGTTCCGCACCTGGTCGAGAACCCGTCCGACGAGCTGCGGGAGAACGCCGAGGGCATCCGCCGCAACGCGGTCGACGCGCTCACCGAACTGCGCCGGGTGCTCGGCGTACTGCGCTCCGAGGACCCCTTGCCGCAGGCCGCGCGGCACGCCCCGCAGCCCACGCTGGACCGGGTGGACGAACTGGTCGGCAACGCGCGTGGCGCCGGTGTCGAGGTCACCGCCGAGACCACCGGGGAGCCGCGTCCGCTGTCGCCGGGCGTCGAGCTGTCGGCGTTCCGCATCGTGCAGGAGGCGCTCAGCAACGCGATGCGGCACGCACCGGGGGCCCGGGTGCGGGTGGAGATCCGCCACCGGGTCTCCGGGGTCACGGTACGGGTCACCAACACCGCGCCGGACCGCCCCGCCCCGCCCACCACGGGCGCCGGCCACGGCCTGCTCGGCATGCGTGAGCGCGCCGCGATGCTGGGCGGCGAACTCGTCACCGGGCCGACTCCCGACGGCGGCTACGAGGTCACTGCGATACTGCCCGCACCGCCCACCGCGGAGCCCGCCGGTTCCGCCGCTCCCGCCGACCCAGCCGAGGACTCCCGATGACGGCCATCCGCGTACTGATCGCCGACGACCAGATGATGGTCCGGCAGGGCTTCACGGTGCTGCTGAACGCCGAGCCCGGTATCGAGGTCGTCGGCCAGGCGGTGGACGGTGCCGACGCCGTGGAGAAGGTGGCCGAACTCGCCCCGGACGTCGTCCTGATGGACATCCGCATGCCCCGGCTCGGTGGCATCGAGGCCACACGCGTCATCACCGGGGCCGACGGCGCCACGGTGAAGGTCCTCGTCCTGACCACCTTCGATCTCGACGAGTACGTCTACGAGGCGCTGCGCGCGGGCGCGTCCGGATTCCTCCTGAAGGACGCCTCCGCCGCCGAACTCGCCCACGCGGTAAGGGTGGTGGCGGAGGGCGAGGCGCTTCTCGCCCCCAACATCACCAAGCGGCTGATCGCCGAGTTCGCCCGGGTGAGCGCCGGTCCACGAGCGCCGCTCAAGGACCGTACCGGCGAGCTGACGGAACGTGAGACCGAGGTCCTGGCCCTGATCGCACAGGGCCTGTCCAACACCGAGATCGCCGCGCGTCTCGTGGTCGCCGAACAGACCGTGAAGTCCCATGTGGGCCGGATCCTGGCCAAGCTGGGTCTGCGCGACCGGACCCAGGCCGCGGTCCACGCCTTCGAAACGGGCCTGGTGCGCCCGTCCGGTTACTGAGCCGGCCGGCGCGACACAACCGCCACAACGCGACTCGCGCAACACGACCCGCGCAACGCAACGCAGCGCACACCCACGGCGTCCGTGCACGCCGTTCGCTCCGGCATGCCCGAATGACGGCAGGAGCGCCACAACCCAGGGGCGTACGACCCGGGACCACCGAGCGGCCGTGGGCCGCCCGGCGGGTCGTCGTGCCCCGCGACCCACGGCGACGAGCTGTTCGCCGTACACGGTCCGACCGATTCCGTCCACGACCGAAGGAACCGAAAAGTCCATGGGCTCCACCCTCGTCATCACCAATGACTTCCCGCCGCGTCAGGGCGGCATCGAGACCTTCGTGCACGCGATGGCCACCCGGGTGCCGGACGACGACGTGGTCGTCTACACCTCGCACGAGCCGGGCGACACCGCCTACGACGCGAGCCTGCCGTTCCCCGTCGTACGGGATGCCGCCCGCACACTGCTGCCCACCGGCCGGGTCACCCGCAGGGCCGTCGAGATCGCCGGGGCCCACGGCTGCGACCGGGTCTGGTTCGGCGCCGCCGCTCCGCTGGCACTGATGGCACCGGCCCTGCGGCGCAGCGGCGTACGGCGCATCGTGGCGACCACCCACGGCCACGAGATCTGGTGGGCCAGGACCCCCGGTGCGCGCGGGCTGATGCGCCGGATAGGCAATGGCGTCGACGTGGTCACGTATCTGGGCCAGTACACCCGCGCCCGGATCGAGCCCGCGCTCGGCCCGCGTGCCCGCATGAGCCGGCTGGTTCCCGGGGTCGACGCCGAGGTGTACCGGCCCCGCGCCGACGCCGGACCCGACCCGCTCACCGAACTCGCCCTGCACGGCAAGCGCGTCATCCTCTGCGTGGCCAGGCTCGTCCCCCGCAAGGGCCAGGACACACTCATCCGGGCCCTGCCGCTGATCCGGAGCCAGGTGCCCGACGCCGAGCTGGTGGTGGTCGGCCGGGGGCCCGACGAGGCCCGGCTGCGCAAACTGGCGGCGCGGCACGGCCAGGGAGCGGTCCACTTCGCGGGCGGCGTCTCGCACACCGACACCCCGCCCTACTACGCCGCGGCGGACGTCTTCGCGATGCCGTGCCGCACCCGGCGGGCCGGTCTGGAGGCGGAAGGGCTCGGGATCGTGTTCCTGGAGGCGGCGGCGAGCGGTCTGCCGGTGGTCGTCGGTGACTCGGGCGGCGCCCCGGACACCGTCCTCGACGGCAGGACCGGCCGGGTCGTGGACGGCACCGATCCCGCGGCCGTCGCCGAGGTGCTGACCGGGATACTTCTGGACCCCGACCGCGCGGCGATGGGCGCCGCGGGCCGTGAATGGGTCCGGGAGTCCTGGTCCTGGGACGCGTCGGCCCGCCGTCTGACAGACCTTCTGACCCCTGCCGAGGAGGCCACGCCGGTGCGGCCGGGCGAGGAGTAGCGATCCGTGCGGGGGCGGTGCGGTCACCTGCGGGGGTTCCGGCAGGCCGCCGGTCCGTTGGCTTACTGATGGCGCACCGCCCCCGGAAATGAATGTGCCAATGGCCCAGTGGAGCCTGCCCGGCTTGAGCCAAGGGCCGCAGGGATGCTGTGATGTACCCGTCGATGGCGCTGCGGATCTCCGCGGCGCCTTTTTCATGCCGGTGTGCAGGGCCGGCGCACGGAAGCGGGAGCGTTTGGTGCTGAAGAGGATGTTCGTCGCCCCGGACCCGGGCCGGCTGAGGCTGCGCAGCAGCGTCCGGGCCGTCCTCGGCATCGGACTCGCCGTCGCGGTGTGCGGCCTGGCCGGCCACTCCCTCGTCGCGGCCGTCACCGGCGGCCTCGCCGCGCTGCTGGCCCTGTTCACGGTGCTGGACACCACGGTGCGGGGGCAGGCGGTCACCACCGCCCTGCTGCCCGTCGCCGGTTTCCCCGTGCTCGCCCTCGCCGCGGCTCTGCACGACCACCCGGTGGCCCGGGACGTGGCGTTCCTCGCGGTCATCGGCGCGGGTGTGTACGCCCGGCGATGGGGGCCGCGCGGCCACTCGCTCGGTGTGTTCGCCTTCATGGCCTTCTTCACCACGCAGTTCCTCCACACGCTGCCCGGTCAGCTGCCCGAGCTGTACTCCGCGGTCGCCCTCTCGCTGCTCGTCTCGTCGGCCGTCCGCTTCGGGCTGTGGTGCTACGAACGACGGCAGCCCGCCGCCGTCGTGATCGCCCCGGTGACCGGCACCGGGCTGGGCCGGGCGACCACCCGACAGGCGGTCCAGGCGACCGCGGGCGCGGCCTTCGCGCTGATGGCGGGTCTCGTCCTGTCCGAAGAGCGCTGGTACTGGGCGGTGGGCGCCACATGGTGGGTCTTCGTGAACACCGCCTCGCGGGGCGAGACACTGGTCCGCGGCTTCCGCCGGATCCTGGGCACACTGGTCGGCGTACCCATCGGTCTGGCCGCCGTCGTCCCGCTGCACGGAGCGCCCGTGCCCACCGCGTTCGTCGTCGCGGCCGGAGTCTTCGGGATCTTCTACACCGCCGCGGTCTCCTACACCTGGATGGTCTTCTCGGTGACGGTGATGGCCGGGGCGCTGTACGGGCTCCTCGGCGTACTGGACCCCGCCCTGCTCGTGCTGCGACTGACGGAGACCGGTGTGGGCGCGCTCGGCGCGATGCTCGCGGTGCTGCTCGTGCTGCCGATCACCACGCACGCCACCACCGACGCCTGGATACAGCGGGCCCTGCGCTGTGTGCACGCCTGCACCGCGGAGGCCGCCGCACGGCTCTCGGGGTCCCCGACCGCCGATCCCGCACCCCGGATCGCCGAACTGGAGGCGCTGCTCGGCCGGGTACGGATGTCCCTGGCCCCGCTGGTCCACCCGCTCAGCCCGCTGCGCGCCCGCAAGGCCCGCGCCGGGCAGGTGCTCGCCCTGCTGGACGCATGCGCACGCGAGGTGCGCGGACTGGCCTCCGTCGCGGCGGACCCGGAGGCGTCCCACGACGCCCGCCTCGCCGCCGCCTGCTGGCGGGTCGAGGCGTCCGTGGAGGCGCTGACCACCCCCGATCCGCAACTCCGGGCGGGCGTTCCGGGCATCCCGCCGCACGCGGCCGCGGCCGGGCCCGCGCTCGCCCATCTGCACGGCCTGGAGCGGGCGCTCGCCGACCTCGCCGCACCACTGCACAGCGACCCGCGGGCACCGCTGATCGGTGTGTGAAGCGTCCCCGGACGTGTTCCCCCGAGTGGCCCCGGCAGCCGAGGCACTGGTCTGGACCTCATGGCCGACTGCTACCGTCGCCCCGGAAGATCACGACGGCACGGGCCGTCGTGATCGGTCGGCTGAGAGGGGCATTGCGGTGACGGACAGTGCGACGGGCGGCGACGACGGCGCGGTACGGGCATTCATCGGCTCGTTCACCTCGGCGGGCGGACGGGGAATCACCGTCGCCGCCGTGGACCGGGAGACCGGGGCGCTGACTGTCCTCGGCACCACGGACACGGTTCCCGACCCTTCATTTCTCGCCCTGGGCCACGGTCCGGGGCCGGGTGGCGGCGCGCTCTACGCGGTCAGCGAGACCGAGCCCGGTGCGGCAGCCGCCCTGGACGTCACCGGCGACGTGCCGCAGCCGCTCGGCGGCATCCGGCCGGTGGACGGCGACGGCCCGACCCATCTCGCGCTCGCGGGCGGCCATCTGCTCACCGCCAACTACAACTCCGGCAGCGTGAGCGTCCTGCCCGTGCTCGCGGACGGTTCCCTCGGCCCGGTCGCCTCCGTGTCCCGGCACGAGGGCAGCGGCCCCGACGCCGACCGGCAGCGGGGCCCGCACGCCCACCAGGTGCTCCCGGACCCGTCGGGGAACTGGGTGCTCAGCGTGGACCTCGGGACCGACTCCGTACGGATCTGCGCGCTCGACACGACGACCGGGGCGCTGCGGCCGCACGGCGAGACGGCCCTGCGGCCGGGCACCGGCCCGCGCCACCTGGCCTTCCACCCCGCGGGGGGCCACGCCTACGTCCTGAACGAACTCGAACCGACCGTCACCACGTGCCGGTGGAACGCCGCCGCGGGCGTCCTGGAGCCGGTGGGGGAGACCGCCGTGCTGCCGGCGCCGCCGGCGGAGGGCGACGAGCCGGCGACGTACCCCTCCGAGGTGGTCGTCTCGCACGACGGCCGGTTCCTCTGGACCGCCAACCGGGGGCACGACACCATCTCGGTCCTGGCGCTCGACGCGACCGGCGAGCAGGCGACCCTGGTCACGACCGTGGACTGCGGCGGGCACTGGCCCCGCGACCTCGCGCTCGACCCGGCGGGCCGCCGGCTGTACGCGGCCAACGAGCGGTCCGGCGACGTCAGCTGGTTCGACATCGACCCGGAGACGGGCATCCCGCGCCGCGCGGGCTCGCTGGCCGCCCCCGCCGTGTCCTGCGTGATCTTCGGCTGATTCCGCGCCGTGCACAGCACGATCGCCGTACGGGCCCGGAGAACCGGGCCCGTACGGCGAATCGTGGCGCGTCGCGCCGGGGTCAGTGCGCCTGGGCGCCCTGCGGCGCGACGGGCGTGATGCCGAGCGTCGTCATGTACATCGACAGCACGAGCTTGCCGATCGCCGGGTAGGCGCCGAGCGGCTCGGCCGTCGCGCAACCGGCCTCCTTCGCGGCGGCGTCCAGCAGCCCCTCGGCCACCTCCGGGCCCACCAGGTACGGGGCCACCGCGAGCTGCACCGAGCCGGAGCCGGTGAGCTGCTCGGCGATCGACGCGACGGAACCCTCGACGTCGAGCGCCGCGGCCATCACCGGAACCGCGAGCCGGGCGGCCAGCAGCATGCCGGTGATCCCGGCGGCCTGCACGGCCTCGTCGCCGCCCACCGTGGCCAGCACGATGCCGTCGGCGGCCGTGGCCACCGTGAAGAGCCTGGCGCGGTCGGCGCGGGCCAGACCGGCCTCGGAGAGCCGCACGTGCAGCGCCTCGGCGAGCAGCGGGTGCGGGCCGAGCACATCGGTCAGCTCGACCTGCGTACCGCTGTCCATCACGGCCTGTCGTATCCGCCGGATCAGGGCGCTGTCCGGCCCCGCGAGCAGCGGCACGACGACAGCGGACGGCCCCTCGGGCTCGGCGACCTCACGGCCCGCGGCCTGCGCCTGCTCGTAGCGCGCGACGCGCTCGGCGGCGCAGTAGGTCAGTACGGCGGAGAGCGTCGGGTACTCGGCATCGTCGCCGTCGAGGTAGCCGATCCGGGCGTTGAGGCCGGGCAGCTCGGAACGGGCGATGCTGATCACCTCTTCGGCCAGACTGCGCGTGGCCGAGGAGGGGGTACCGGGAACGGCGAGAACGAGCGCGGCAGCGCCCTCGGGTGCGACCACGGGCTCCGGGCGGCGGTGCCGTCCGGACTGGCGAGGTCGCGGCATTCGTACAGGCAGGCCGGAAGCGGGCCCAGTGGGGGTGCTCATGGCGCCGCATGCTACTGGTTTTGGGTGCGGCCCTGTTCGGGGAGGGCCCGGACAGGCGTTATCTGTCCGCTTTTATCCGATGAGCGGCTTACTGGTTGACTGTCCCGCTCTGTCACCACCTACTCGGGCTTGTGCCCAGGCCCTTCACCAGGCACCCACAGCAGCGTCGGGTGGCGGGGCAGCCGCAGATCCCCGGTCGCCAGCGCTTGCGCGATGGACAGCGCACCGGTCAATGGATCACCCGAACCGGGGACCGCACGTGCCTGCGGAAGCTGCCGGGCCAACTCCTCGCGCAGGGGTACGAGCAGCGGATCGCCCATCCGGAACAGGCCGCCCGTCAGCGCCACTTCGCACGGCTCACCGTCGGCCCCCGCCGCCGGGCACACCGCCGCGGCGGCCTCCGCGACATGTGCCGCGGCCTCGCGCAGAATGCCCGCGGCGACCGGATCGTGCCCGGCGCACGCGGCGACCTCGGGCGCGAACGAGGCCAGCACGGCAGGCCGGTCGGTACGCGGATAGAGCAGTCCGGGCAGCTCCGGCGCCGGTCCGAACACCGCCTCCAGCCTCGACAGCAGAGCCGCGGAGCCGCCGCGGCGACCGTCATGGGCGCGCATGGCCGCATCGAGCCCGGCCCGGCCGATCCATGCCCCGCCGCCGCTGTCGCCCAGCAGATGCCCCCAGCCGTCGGCCCGCCGCCAGCTCGTCAGGTCCGTACCCAGCGCGATCATGCCCGTGCCGGCCGCGACGACCGCCCCCGGACGCTGACCGACCGCCCCCGCGTACGCGGTGACCGCGTCGGCGGCCAGCGCCAGTCGCCGCACCCCGAGCGCGTCCTCCAGGGCCGACGGCAGCTCCGCGCGCAGCCGGCCGCCGAGCGTCGCCATACCGGCCGCGCCGATCGCCACGGCCTCGATTCCGGCGCCGTTCTCGCCGCCGCACCGCTCCAGCAGCCCGCGGGCGGCGGGCAGCAGTTGTTCCAGCAGATGGCCCGCGTCGATTCCGCCCGCTCCGGTACGCACCGGAGCGGCGCAGGCCACCGTCTCCAAGGGGATGGCCAGGCCGACGGCGCCCAGTGCCACGCGCAGCCCCGAACCGCCCGAGTCCACGCCGAGCACGTACGGCCCCGACGCGGCAGGCGCCCCGCCCGGACGCGCACCGGCGCCGGTGCTTTCCGGCGATCGCCGCGGTGAACTCATGGGCCGACTCCAGGGAGGAAGACGAATGACGGCGGCAGCCTATCCCCCGTACCGCGAGAACGAGCCGGGGGATGGGGAGTTCGGCGGCTCGGACCGGGTACGGGCCGGGACCGTTTACGCCGGTAGAGTGACGTTCTGTGGCACCACGACCGTTGAATGAAGTAGTCGAGCCCGGCTGGGCCGAGGCACTCGCACCCGTTGCCGGACGCATCGCCGAGATGGGCGATTTCCTGCGCGCGGAGGTGGCGGCAGGACGCACCTATCTGCCGGCCGGAGCGAATGTTCTGCGCGCGTTCCAGCAGCCCTTCGACGACGTACGCGTCCTGATCGTCGGTCAGGACCCCTACCCGACACCCGGAATGGCGATGGGGCTGAGCTTCTCCGTGGCCCCCGAGGTTCCCCAGGTGCCCGGCAGCCTGGAGAACATCTTCCGGGAACTCCACACGGACCTGGGGCTTCCGCGCCCGTCGAACGGCGACCTGACGCCCTGGACGCGGCAGGGCGTACTGCTGCTGAACAGGGCTCTCACCACGGCGCCCCGCAAACCGGGCGCGCACCGCGGCAAGGGCTGGGAAGAGGTGACCGAACAGGCCATCCGGGCCCTGGCCGCACGCGGCAAGCCACTGGTGTCCGTGCTGTGGGGGCGTGACGCCCGCAACCTGCGGCCGTTCCTCGACAACTACCCGGCGATCGAGTCCGCGCACCCCTCGCCCATGTCGGCGGACCGCGGCTTCTTCGGCTCGCGCCCGTTCAGCCGCACCAATGAACTCCTGCTGCGCCAGGGGGCCCAGCCGGTCGACTGGCAGCTTCCCTGACAGGCATGACGCGGACCGGGCGCTCGCTTCGCCGGCCCCCGCGGTGGCACCGGCCCCTTCACGGAGTCGGTGCCACATCCCACTAGGTCATGCGCCGGGCGTCCCGGTTCACGGTGCGTCGCGCACCGTGCCGGTGAACACCGGCCCCTCCTGCGGCTCCCAGGAATCGTCGTAGGTCATCAGCTGCATCCGCAGCGATTCCTCGGGCTCCTTCAGCCCGTCGCGGACCGTGGGCACGGCCACCTCGGTACTCAGCTTCCCGGCGGGCACGAAGGCAGGCAGGAACGACGGCTCGGACACCTTGGACAGCGGCCGGGCCGGGTCGGGCGACTCGTCGAACGTTTCCTTCAGCCATGTTCCGTCGACGTCCAGGGTGGACAGCTCCGGCCCCGCGCCGACCGGCTGGATCTCGAAACCGGCGGAGTCGATGTCGACATCGGCGACCGCGGAGAGCGAAATCCTCCAGCGCAGGCTCTGCCCCTCGGTGACCCGGTCCGCGACCGGCTTCACCTCGACCGTGGGCATCGGATCGTCGTTCTGTACGGTCAGACCGCCCAGGTGGGAGCCGACGACCGCGCCGCGGACCGCCTTGACGAACACACTGTGCGTGATGTCGTAGCCGAAGCGGGTGTTGCCCCGCACCTCGACCGGCACATCGATGTCATGGCTGCCCGGACGCACCGTCACCGTCCGGTAGACGGGCTCGGCCTCGCCCGGATCGGAGACGAACAGCCGGACCCGACCGCTGCCGTGCCCGGAGACCCGCACCGGAACGCGGTAGGTCCGGACCCCCGAATCGCCTTCCGAGACCTTCAGGTGGCCGATGTCCACGCGCGGCAGCGAGGCCGCCCGGACCGCGGGTGTTCCGGGCCGCCAGCCCCAGGCGTCGACCAGCCAGGCCTGCCCCGAACCGCTTCGCGGGGTCAGCTCCAGGCTCTTCACGTGCTTCAGGTCCACCTTGCTCCGCACGGAGGCGGAGAGCGGTACGCGGATCTCGCGCCCCCAGTAGGAGGCGGTCCGGTCGCTGCCCGGCAGGCCGTCGATCCGGGCGCCGCCCAGCGTCGCCCGCCGGCCCGAGGTGTCGGTGAGAGCGATGTCCAGCCGGGTGCCGGTGGTGTTGGGCGGCACGATCACCCGGAGCGCCAGCGAATCGGCACCCGCCACGGAGACCGCACGTGCGGGACGGATCCTGACCGCTCCGCCCGGCTTCGACCAGCGCATCGCGACCGCGTGACGGCCGGGCTCCCGCGGGGTCTCCCACATGGCGAAGTGCGGGGAGACTGCGTCCCCCTCGGGCGGCAGACAGGCGCGGCCCGGGTCGGTGTCCACCTGCGCGCACACCCGGCCGCCCGTCACGGCCGTCGAGGTGTCCGGCAGGAACGCGGGCGTGCGCTTCCCGCCGACCGCGTGGGTCAGCACCCGGGCCGGACCGGCCGAGGGCGCGCGCCGGTCCGAACCGTCCAGCAGCGGGCGTACGCGGTCGTCACCCGCGACGAACAGCCGGGCCGCGGCGGCGATGTACGTGGCCCCGGCCCGCTGCTGCGAAGTGGCGGTGAGGCGGGCCTTCTTGCCCGGCGAACACACCGGGTCCGGGGTGTCGTCGTCCCAGAAGTCGTCGTCGGCGGGCGCCTCCGCCTGCCCCGGCGTCCATTCGCTGTTGAAGAAGTTGTGGTTGGCGCCGACCATGTAGACCGCGCTGTGCAGTGCGGCGCCACGGCTGACGCCTCGGGTGCCGTCGACGTAGATCTGGCCCTGGAGGTCGGACACATCGCCGTCGCAGCCCGGCAGGACGGTCATGGACGGTACGTCGGGAACCGGGTTCTGACCGAAGACGGTCGGGCCGATCAGGACGGTGCCGCGAATGTGCCAGCGCACCGGGCCCCGGTAGCCGTCCTGGTCCGCGGGCGGCCGGGAGAGGCTGTCGAGCGCGGCCCGGTTGACGCCCTCGCCGCCCCGGGAGTGGCCGACGAGCAGCACCCTGGACATGTCGGCGGGCGGTGCGGCACGCACGGCCGCGGGCGCAGCGGACCGGTGGGTGGCCCAGTCCGCCCAGCGGGCCAGGTGCAGCCGCACCAGGGACGAGCGCGCCTGGGCGCCGCCGTCGTCGGCGGCATCGTCCTGCCCGTTGATCCCGTTGGCCGAGATGGACACCGTGACATACCCCTGGGAGGCCAGGAGCTTCTGGTCACGCAGATAGCCGCGATGGCTCGGCACCGGCCGGGTGCCCGCCTCGCAGGGCCAGGACATGCCCTGATCGCCCTTGGCGTTGAAACACGTGTAGTGACGGCCGTGCAGGAACAGCGCGAGCGGCCGCCGCCCCGGTGCGCCGGCCGGCGACACCACCGCGGCGCGCATCTCCACCGGGGCGCTGAACCCGGGCAGCCGCACCGACTTCAGGGTGTACTCGCCGCTGACGGTCCGGTACTTGCCCGGTACGCCGGGATCGACCGGGTTCGCGGGCAGGGGAGCCGTCGGCTTCGCGGCCTCGGCGGCGCGCCGGGCGTCCGGGGCCCGTCGGGCTCCGGACTCGTCGAGACGCCGTCCGCCCGCCAGCGCCTTGAGGCCGGTCACGGGTCCGAGGCGTACGCCGTCGAGCTTCATCCGGAACGTACGCCGGTCCTGCGCGGCGACCGGCCGGCCCAGGAGCCGCTCCCCGGTGTAGAACTCGACTCGGGCATCACCCATGGGCACCGGGTCGGGCGAGGTCCAGACGAGTTCCCGCCCGGCTCCCGTTCCGGTGATCCGCCAGTCCGCAGGGAGCCGGCCGTCCGGCTCGCCCCGCGATATGGAGGATATGAATTCGGCGGATCGCTGCGGGTGTGCCGGTTGCGGCGACGCGCGCGCCAGTTCCGGCCATCCCATGGTCAGGGTGAGTACCGCCAGTGCGGCGGTAACCGTGCGCGAGACACGGATCAAGGTGGTCCTCCTGGTCATCGGCCTTCTCGAACTCCCCAGAGATCCCTGGGGCCCCCGCTCCCGGAGGACGGAGAGCGAAGCCCGGGGGTTGCCTCAGAACGCGTCATATGGCGCGGAACTGCTGCTTCGGTGAATCGAGTTGGACCGATGACCGGCAAGAACCGGTCAGCCCGCGGCACAGGGCCGGCCGGGGCGCGGACGACCGGGCGCGCCCGTTGCCGGAGGTCAGCCGTCGATCACCGCCGCCCGCACGCACAGGACGTCCGGCAGATGCGAGGCGAGCTGCTGCCAGCTGTCCCCGTCGTCCGCGCTCGCGTACAGCTCGCCGTTGCGGTTGCCGAAATAGACCCCGGCCGGGTCGGCATCGTCCGTACAGAGCGCGTCGCGCAGCACCGTGCCGTAGTGCGTCTCCTCGGGCAGGCCCGTCGACAGCGGCTCCCAGGTGCGGCCCGCGTCGCCGGTACGGAACACCCGGCAGCGATGTTCGGCGGGCACCCGGTCGGCATCGGCGTTGATCGGGAAGATGTACGCCGTGTCCGCGCGGTGCGGGTGCGCTGCCGCGGCGAAACCGAAGTCCGACGGCAGGCCCCGGCCGATGTCGGTCCAGCTGTCCCCGGAGTCGTCGCTGCGGAACACTCCCCAGTGGTTCTGGAGATAGAGCCGGTCGGGATCGACCGCGTCCCTCGCCACCTTGTGGACGCACTGGCCGAACTCCGGATCCGGGTCGGGGAGGAAGACCGCGGACACGCCCTTGTTCGACGGGGCCCAGCTCGCGCCGCCGTCCTTGGTGCGGAACACTCCGGCCGTGGAGACCGCGACGGTCACGGCACGGGCGTCCCTCGGGTCCGTCAGGACGGTGTGCAGCCCCTCACCGCCTCCGCCGGGCACCCATTTCGAACGCGTCGGATGCTCCCACAGCGGGCGGACCAGCTCGAACGACTCCCCGCGGTCCTCGGATCGGAACAGCGCGGCGGGCTCGGTCCCCGCGTACACGACGTCGGGTGCCTCGGGGCCCGCCGGGTGCAGCTGCCAGACCCGCTCCAGCGACGCCTCGGTGAATGGGGGGAACTTCACCGCCGGTTGTCGTGGCTCGACCCAGGTGCTGCCCAGATCGTCCGAGTGGAAGACCGAGGGGCCCCAGTGCGCGCTGTCGCCGCCGGCCAGGAGCCGTGGGACCCGCCCGCGGGTGTCGATGGCGATCGAATAGACCGCCTGGGCATTGAAATGCGGGCCGTCGAACTCCCACGTGCCGCCGCGCCTGCGGCCGATGAAGAGTCCCTTGCGGGTGCCCACGGTGAGCAGTACGTCGGTCATGGCCGAACCTCCCGAAACGCCGTTGTGTCGGATATCGGCCAGTCTGCACCCGACCACTGACAGTGGCTCGCAGGGCAGCCCCTGACACCCGGGCACTGTTGCATTCGAGGCCGGTGCGGGTACGGTTCAGCAGGCGTGGAAAGCGCTTGCCGAGCTGTATGGGAATTCCGCGCGAACCCCCGATGCCGCCTCAGCGCGGAGAGACCGAGGAGCAGCTGTGCCGACCTTCGAAGGGCTGCCCGGCGCCGTGGCCGTGTCCCACTTGCGGGTGTACGACTGGCCCGCCGCGGACGGCCTGCGCGGCGGGACGCCCCACCTCCACCTCACCTGCTCGGAGGGGTACGTGGTGGTCGGCGGCACGGGCTCGGTGCAGACCCTCACCGCCTCGGGATTCCGGCAGACGCCACTGGCGCCGGGCGCGCTGGTGTGGTTCACACCGGGCACCATCCACCGGCTCGTCAACGAGGACGGGCTGCGCATCGTCGTCCTCATGGAGAACAGCGGGCTGCCGGAGGCGGGCGACGCCGTGCTCACCCTGCCGCCGGACCGCCTGGCGGACCCCGAGGTCTACCGGGCGTCGGTCGCGCTGCCCACGGACGGCTCGGAATCGGATCAGGAGCGGGCCGCCCGCGCCCGCCGCGATCTCGCCATGGAGGGCTTCCTCGCCCTGCGCCGGGCCACCGAGGCGGGCGACCCCGAGCCGCTCGCCGCATTCCACCGGGCCGCCGCCGCGCTCGTACGCCCGAAAGCCGAGGACTGGCGCGGGCGCTGGGAGCGAGGGGCCGCCGCCGCCTCCGAGGTGACCGGTGCCCAGCTCGATGCCGTGGCGCGCGGTGACGGCGACCACCTGGCCGACGCCTGCGTGCACGCCGAACAGCCCTCCGCGTACGGAAAGTTCGGCATGTGCGGCCGCCTGGACGTCTACCGGGGCTGACCGGCCCCGTCGGCGCCGGACGCGGCGGAGCGGGTCAGGACCCGGGTCGTGCTCCCGTCGTCCTCCACCCTGTCCCGGACATGCCGGAAACCGATCCGGCCCAGCAGCGCCAGTGACGCGGCGTTGTCGGCGGCCACCGTGGCGTGCACCTCGGTGAGCCCGAGCATGTCGAGTCCGTACCCGGTCAGCGCCTGCGCGATCTCGGTGCCGAATCCCTGCCCCCACGCGGTGGCGGCCAGGGCGTAGACGATCTCGTGGCCGCCCACGTCCGTGGACGGCTTGATCTCCGCGTGGCCGACGAACCGGCCCTCGTGCCGGACCGCCCAGACATCGAACAGGCCCTGCGCGTAGACCTTGCTGAAGACCCGTCCGAACAGCGCGCGGTCCTCGGCCTCGCTCTGCGTCCCTTCTCCCATCCAGCGGGAGACCAGGGGGTCCTGGAAGAGCGCGACGAAGTCCTCCTCGTCGCCCGGCGTGTAGGGCGCCAGGTGCAGGCGTGCGGTGTGCAGGGCAGCGGTGGTCATGGCCGGTGACGGTACGCAGGCCCCCGGGCGGCCGCAACGCAATAGTCACAGGCCACGGGCCGGGGCGCCCGCGTTGTCGGTGGCGGCCCGTACCGTCGGAGCCATGGAGCCGGTGACGTCGCCGACCGGGCGGAGGAAACGGCCGGCCCGGCGAAAGGGAGCGTGGAGTGATGACGAGCGGGATCGAGGACGCCGAGGGGCGTGCGGCAACCCTGGCGGTAAACCCCGTCGGAGCGCGGGTCGGGATCAGTGCGGGAACGCCCTCGGGCGACCTGTCGCTGATCTGCACCCCCGCCCGCGCGCGGGAGCTGGCGGCGGCGCTCGCCCTCGCGGCGGACGAGGCAGACAGCGCGCGGACGGCGGAACCCGTCACCGTAAAGGCGAGCGAACTGCGCCGAGGGGACGTGCGGGACGGTGACCGGGCCATGACGGTGGACGACGTGAGGGTGGACGGCGCCACCGTCCATGTCACCTGGAAGTCGGGTGCCGGTCGCAGTTGGACCCAGGGCTATGACGCGGACGCCGACATCACGATCCGGGTTGTACGAGAGGTGTCGTAATTTGACGGGTGCCGTACTACGAGATGTATCGTACTAATGATCCTTCCGTACCCGTCGAAACGGAGTCCTCCGTGAGTGCCCTCTTCGAGCCCTACACCCTGCGGTCGCTCGTCATTCCCAACCGGGTCTGGATGGCGCCCATGTGCCAGTACTGCGCCGCACCGGACGGGCCGGAGCAGGGCGTGGCGACCGACTGGCACTTCGCCCATCTCGCGGCGCGCGCCATCGGGGGTACCGGGCTCATCCTCACCGAGGCGACGGCCGTCAGCCCCGAGGGCCGGATCAGCCCCGGCGACCTCGGCATCTGGAACGACACCCAGGTCGCCGCCCTCCGCCGGATCACGGCATTCATCAAGGGGCAGGGGGCCGTCGCCGGCATCCAGCTCGCCCACGCCGGGCGCAAGGCCTCCACGGCGGCCCCCTGGCTGGGCGGCGCCCCGGTCGGGCCGGAGGCGCACGGCTGGACGCCCGTCGCCCCCAGCCCGCTGCCGTTCGACGACGGCCACCCCGTGCCGCACGAGCTGACCGTGGACGGGATCCGGGACGTCGTCGACCGGTTCCGCGAGGCCGCGCGCCGCGCCGTCGACGCCGGGTTCCAGGTCGCCGAGGTGCACGGCGCCCACGGATACCTCATCGGACAGTTCCTCTCCCCGCACAGCAACCACCGCACCGACGAGTACGGCGGCAGCTTCGAGAACCGCACCCGCCTCGCCCTGGAGGTCGTCGACGCGGTACGCGAGGTCTGGCCGCAGGAACTGCCCGTCTTCTTCCGGATCTCCGCGACGGACTGGCTCACGGAGAACGACGAGGACGACCGCGAGGGCTGGACCGCCGACGAGACAGTACGGCTGGCCGCGCTGCTCCAGGCCCATGGGGTCGACCTGCTGGACGTCTCCAGCGGCGGGAACGCCCCGCGCGCCCGCATCGAGACCGGGCCGGGGTACCAGGTTCCCTTCGCCGAGCGGGTCAGGGCCGAGACCACGCTGCCGGTCGCGGCGGTTGGCCTGATCACCGAGCCGCAGCAGGCCGAGAAGATCATCACCGAGGGGCGGGCCGACGCCGTCCTCCTCGGGCGCGAACTGCTGCGCAGCCCGTCGTGGGCCCAGGCGGCGGCCCGCGAACTGGGCGGTGAACTCCGCACGCCCGAGCAGTACCACCGCGCGGTCTGAGAACCCGCACCGCCCCGGCCCGGTCGGCCCCGCACGGCGCGCGGCGTCACGGGGTCCCGGGCCGGGGCCGTCCGCCGCGAACGCGACCCCTCCCGTGGCGGGCGCGGAGCCGGGCGCGGACGAAGGGGCCCGTCGCGAGAGTGAAGAGGGTGAAGGCGGCGAGGCGCCACAGGCCCGGACGCTCGGACACGTCGACATGCTGGATGCCGTACGCCGCATACCAGTTGGCCGCCAGATCGGTCACCATCACCACGCACATGAGGTCCACACCGGCCCGCCGCCCGCGCAGCAGGAGCAGGGCCGCCGCCGAGGCGAGGAATGCGAGCGAGGACCAGTACAGGTTCAGCCAGTCGGGGGCCCAGCCGTAGGGGTGCAGACCGTCGCGGAGAAGGTCGGCGAGGTGTGAGGCGATACCCACGAGGACCAGGACCGCGGCGTACGGCATCGCTGGCGCGACCACCCACCGAGGTGTGTGTCCGGTCCATCCCTTCGTGCGTCCGGTCCATACCCTCATGCACCCGATCGTCGCAGGACGGGGATGTCGAGGCATCGGTGGGGTGGCCGGACCGGTGCCCTTCTCCCCTTCCCCGCAAGGGAGTTCGGCTTCTCGTGACGCGATCACGGCCCTGCGCAGAAACAACTCGACGACGTCTTGCCGCTCGTGTCGCACCGCCTATATAACGTTGTAAACCGAGCCGCCCGGCGGCTGATGCATCGTCAAGCCATGCCCCGACGGCCCGCCGACGAGCGTGTCGTCCTCCCGTCAAGGAGCCTCCCGCGCATGATGATCCAGCATCGATCCCGTACCCTCGCCGCGGCCTGTCTCCTCGCCGCCACCACCATGCTGGCCGCCTCCGGCTGCGCCAAGTCGGAGACCCCGGACAACGCGGGCGACGACAGCAGTCAGGCCGCACAGGCAGCCAAGTCCCCCGAGAGCAGCTCGGGTCCGGGCTGCTCGCTCCGGACGTACGGTGCGCCGAAGCTGGATCTGAAGAACGCGGTCGTCGGCTTCTCGCAGTCGGAGAAGGAAGCCAACCCGTTCCGTATCGCCGAGACCCGGTCCATCAAGGACGAGGCCGAGAAGATCGGCGTGAAGAAGCTGCTCACCACCAATGCGCAGTCCCAGCTCTCCAAGCAGATCAGCGACATCCAGGACATGCTGTCCCAGGGTGCCCAGTTCCTGATCGTCGCCCCGCTGAACTCCGACGGTCTGGAGCCCGCGTTCAGGGCGGCAGCGGCCAAGAAGGTCCCGGTGCTCACCATCGACCGCAAGGTCAACTCCACCGCCTGCAAGGACTATGTGGCCTTCCTCGGTTCCGACTTCGTGGAGCAGGGCAAGCGCGCGGCGGACGCGATGATCAAGGCGACCGGTGGCAAGGGCGAGGTCGCCATCCTCCTCGGCGCGTCCGGCAACAACGTCACCACCGACCGCACCAAGGGCTTTGTCGACCAGGTCGAGGCCCAGGCGCCCGGCCTGCGGATCGTCGCCCGGCAGACCGGTGAGTTCGCCCGCGACAAGGGCCAGCAGGTCATGGAGCAGCTGATCCAGTCCAAGCCCGACATCAGCGCCGTCTACGCGGAGAACGACGAGATGGGGCTCGGTGCCGTCACCGCTCTGAAGGCCGCGGGCAAGAAGCCCGGCAAGGACGTCAAGATCGTCTCCGTGGACGGCACCCGGAACGCCGTGCAGGCCCTGGTCAACGGGGAGTACAACGCCGTCATCGAGTCGAACCCGCGCTTCGGGCCGCTCGCCTTCGCGACCGCCCAGAAGTTCTACGGCGGCGAGGAGATCCCGGAGAACGTCATCATCTCCGACCGGGCGTACGACGAGTCCAACGCCAAGGCCTCGCTCGGCGGGGCGTACTGACCGTATTTCCGCCGCACCCCCGGAACAGCGGAAGGCCGAGACCACTCATGGCACCACCGGAAGCAGTCCCGCAGCAGGAGCAGGAGCAAAAGCAGGTGCCGGAGCAGGTTCGGCAGTCGGCGCCGGCCGCCGTCCTCGAAGCCCGCTCGGTGAGCAAGCGGTTCCCGGGCGTCATGGCCCTCGACGACGTGTCGTTCTCCCTGCGTGCCGGGGAGACCCATGCCCTGGTGGGGGAGAACGGCGCCGGGAAATCCACCTTGATCAAGGTCCTCACCGGTGTCCACCGGCCGGACGGGGGCGAGCTGCGGCTGGGTGGACAACCCGTACGGTTCGCCCGGCCGTTCGAGGCCCAGCAGGCCGGAATCTCCACGATCCACCAGGAGGTGAACCTCGTCCCGCTGATGAGCGTGGCGCGCAACATCTTCCTCGGCCGTGAGCCCAAGAACCGCATCGGACTCATCGACTTCGCCCGGATGCACGGCGAGGCCACCGAACTGCTCGACGGCTTCGGCATCCGCGTCGACCCCCGGAAGCCGCTGCACACACTCGGCATCGGCACCCAGCAGATGGTCGCCCTGGCCCGCGCCGTCTCGGTCGACGCCCAGGTCGTCATCATGGACGAACCCACTTCCTCGCTGGAGCCGCGCGAGGTCGAGACCCTCTTCCGGATCATCGGAAACCTGCGCTGCCAGGGCATCGCCGTCCTCTACGTGAGCCACCGCATGGACGAGCTCTACCGGATCTGCGACCGCGTCACCGTGCTCCGCGACGGCCGCCACATCCACACCGGCGACCTCGCCGGCCTCGGTCGCGTGCGGCTCGTCTCGATGATGCTCGGCCGCGACCTGTCCGAGGCCCGCCGCACCGGTCTCACCCGCTTCGACGGCGATGGACGCGGCGATGGACACGGCGATGGACGCGGCGATGGACACGGCGAGGAGCGCGACGAAGGAAACGACGTGGCAGGTACGCCGGAACGCACCCCGGCACTCACCGCGACACGACTCAACCGGCGCCACCAACTCCACGACATATCCCTGTCGTTGTACGGCGGCGAGGTCCTCGGCCTGGGCGGCCTCCTGGGGTCCGGCCGCAGCGAGACGGCGAAGGTCCTGGCCGGTGCGCTGAGCCTCGACTCCGGTGAACTCACCGTCGGTGGCCGGACGTTGCGCAGAATGGGCTCGGCCGGCGCCATCCGCGCCGGGATCAGTCTGCTGCCCGAGGACCGCAAGGCCGAAGGCATCGTGCCCGGCCTCTCCGTGCGCGAGAACATCGTGCTGGCCGCCATGCCCAGGCTCTCCCGCTTCGGTGTGGTCTCCCGCCGCAAGCAGGACCGCGTCGTCGACATCTTCATGCGACGGCTGCGGATCAAGGCGTCGAGCCCCGAACAACCGGTCGGCGAACTCTCCGGAGGCAATCAGCAGAAGGTCCTCCTCGCCCGCTGGCTCTGCCTGGAGCCCAAGGTGCTGCTGCTGGACGAGCCGACCCGGGGCATCGACGTCGGCGCCAAGGCCGAGGTCCAGAGCCTCATCGACGACCTCGCCCGCGAGGGCCTCGCCGTCCTGCTCATCTCCTCCGACATCGAGGAACTCATCGAGGGCGCCGACCGCGTCGTCGTCCTGCGCGGCGGCTCGGTGGCGGGCGAACTGGAGGGCGACGCGGTGACCGAGAGCCGGCTGCTCGAAGCGCTCGCCGACCACTCACCGGCCCCCACCGGAAAGGCCCCGGCCGGCCAGGAGGACCCCCGATGACCGCCCAGGAGGACCCCGGATGACCGCGCAGGCCACCCTCCCCGCACCCCCAGGACCCCTGGCCCGGCTGCGCGACCCCGCCTGGTACCAGGAGTACGGGGTGTACGTCGCCGTGGCAGCGGTGCTCGCCTTCAACGCCCTGTTCACCGAGCACTTCATGACCGCCGACAATCTGCGCACCCAGCTCGTCCAGGTCGCCCCCGTCGTCATCGTCGCCCTGGGCATGGCCCTGGTCATCGGCACCGAGGGCATCGACCTGTCCGTGGGCTCGACGATGGCGCTCGCCACCGCACTTCTGCCGCTCTACCTCGGGTACGGGCTGGTGCCCGCGCTCCTCGTCGCGCTGCTCGCCGGAGCGGTCGTGGGGGCGGTCAACGGCACCCTGGTCTCGCTCGTCGGGCTCCAGCCGATCGTCGCGACCCTCGCCCTCTTCGTCGGCGGCCGCGGCCTCGCCCTCGTCATGGCCGACGGACAGCTCAAGCAGATCGTCAACCCGGACCTGCTCGCCCTCGGCACCGGCTCCTGCCTCGGCGTCCCGACGGTCGTGCTGATCGCCGCGATCCTCGCCGCGGCCGTCGCCCTCCTCGTCCGGCGCACCACCTTCGGCCGCATGATCGTCGCCGTCGGCGGCAACCGCTCCGCCGCCGCCCTCGCGGGACTGCCGGTACGGCGCGTGCTCACCGGCGTGTACGTGCTCTGCGGCGTACTGGCCGCCCTGGCCGGCATCCTCGCCACCGCAAGACTCACCGCCAGTGACCCCTCCTCGCTCGGCACCCTCATGGAACTCTCCGCCATCACGGCGGTCGTGGTCGGCGGCACCTCCCTCGACGGCGGTTCCGTCCGGGTGCTCGGCACCGTGGCGGGCGCCCTGCTGATGCAGCTGCTGCGCGCCACGCTCGTCAAGCACGACCTGCCCGACTCCACCGCACAGATCGCCCAGGCGGCCATCATCATCGCCGCCGTCTACGTCGCCCGGGAGCGTAGGTCCCGATGAACGAAACCACACCCGTGGCCGTGGCCCAGGTCCCCCCGCCCCGCAAGCGCCCCGCGGTGCGCGGAGACGGCGCACCGCACCGGGGAGCCGGGCACCGTCCCGCGCCCGCACGGCGGCTCCTCGAACTCCTCCGGAGCCAGGGCGTCCTGGCCGTCCTGCTGGCCGTCGTGACCACCGCGTCGTTCGTCTACCCGACGTTCGCCACCCTGGACAACGCCCGCGGCGTGACCGTGCAGGCGTCGTTCCTCGCCGTGGTCGCCCTCGGCATGACCCTGGTCATCATCACCGGCGGGATCGACCTGTCCGTCGGCTCCGTCTTCGCCCTCGGCGGTGTGCTCGCCGCCTGGGCCTCGCAATGGGGCGTCCTGCCCGCGCTGCTCGCACCGCTCCTGGTCTGCGGTGCGATCGGTCTGCTCAACGGCTTCCTGATCGCCCGTGCCGCGATGGCCCCCTTCATCGTCACCCTCGCGACCCTGCTCGCGGCGCGCGGCCTGCTGCTCGCCGTCACCGACGAGGGCGCCACCACCTACCTCGTCCCCAAGGGTTCCGCCTTCGCCGGGCTCGGACAGGGCAGCGTATGGGGCTTCGGCCATCCGGTCCTGATCGCGCTGGTGCTGTTCGGCGCCGGCGGACTGCTGTTGCAGCGCACCTCGTCCGGACAGACTCTCTTCGCCGTCGGCGGCAGCAGTGACGCGGCCACCCTGATGGGCCTGCCCGTCGCCCGTACGAAGCTTCTGGTCTACACGCTCAGCGGGCTGCTCGCCGGACTCGCCGGCGCGTTGAACGCGGCCAGGCTCTCCTCCGGCGTCACCATCGTCGGCGTCGGCATGGAACTCGACGCGATCTCCGCCGTCGTCATCGGCGGCACCCTCCTCGCCGGCGGTGCCGGATCGATCAGCGGCACCCTCTGGGGCGTCCTGCTGCTGGCCGTCATCCAGAACCTCATCAACCAGATCGGCTCGCTGAACTCCTCGTACCAGTCGGTGGTCAGCGGCGGGTTCCTTATCGTTGTCGTCGTGGCCCAGCGCTGTCTGGCGCGCGGCCGCAGAGCCGGCTGAGCCGAGCCGACCCACCGCGCCCGAGTGCGCATCGAACAGAGTCAGGGAGTGCCGTGGGCGTCAGCCTCAAGGACGTTGCGCAACGGGCGGGCGTGTCCATCAAGACCGTGTCGAACGTGGTGAACAACTATCAGCACGTCACACCGCAGATGCGCGCCAAGGTGCAGCAGGCCATCGATGAACTCGGCTACCGGCCGAACCTCACCGCACGCCATCTGCGCAAGGGCCGCACCGGCATCATCGCGCTCGCCGTGCCCGAGTTCGGCAACCCGTACTTCGCGGAGCTCGCGGGCGCGGTCGTCGACGCGGCCGCCCGGCACGACTACACCGTCCTGGTCGACCACACCGGCGGCCTCCGCGAGAAGGAACTCCTGGTCAGCCAGGGCTTCCGGTCCCATGTGATCGACGGACTCATCCTGAGCCCGATCCATCTGGAGACCGAGGACCTGATGGCGCGTAACGAGACCGCGCCCCTGGTCCTGCTCGGCGAGCGGGAGTACGAGGCCCCCTACGACCACATCGCCATCGACAACGTGGCCGCCTCCCGCGACGCCGTACGCCATCTCATCGACCGCGGTCACCGCCGGATCGCCTTCCTCGGCTCCCGCACCGGACGCGAACGCCAGCCCGCTCATCTGCGGCTGCGCGGCTGGCGCGAGGAACTCGCCGCGTCCGGCATCGAGCCCGACGAGTCGCTGATCGTGGTCACCGACGGCTACGGACGCGAGGACGGCGCGAGGGCGATGGCCGCTCTCCTGGACCGGGGAGAGCGGCCCGACGCGGTGTTCGCGTACAACGACCTCATCGCCATCGGCGCCATGCGCACCCTCGCCTCGCGCGGGCTCCGCATCCCCGAGGACGTCGCCGTGGTCGGCTTCGACGACATCGAGGAGAGCCTGTACGGGGCGACCACGCTCACGACGGTCGCCCCGGACAAGGAGGCCATCGCACGGCTCGCCGTCGACAGCCTCGTCGAACGGCTTTCGGGCAGTCCGGTGCCCGAACCCCGACGGCCCCGCCCCGGCTACCGGCTCGTCGTCCGAGAGTCCACCGGCCCCGACCGGGATACGGACCCGGCTAGTTGAGGTACGGACCCGGCGCGCCGATCCTGCCGGGTGCCGCGTTCTTCCCGCCCAGGTCGAGGACGTAGACGCGCAGATTTCCCTTGCCGGGCGCGCCGACCGAGAGCTTGCCGTCCGACACGACCCGGGTGTCCCCGGTGACGGCGTCCCTGTACGTGCCGTTGGGGATCCCGGCGTAGTCGGCGGCGCCGGTGACGGTCACCAGCGCGAAGCTGTCGGTCCCGCTCGCGGTGTCGGTGTAGCGGCGTTTGTACGCCATCGAGCCGGTGATGCCCTCGGTGGAGTACTGGCCCATCTGGAGCGCCGGCACGGCCCGCCGGATCTCGTTGAGCCGTTGCAGATGCTTCACCAGTGGTTTGTCGAGCGTACGGGCGACCTCGCCGGTGGCCGAGGAGACCTTGCCGAAGTCGGACGCCTCGACCGTGCCGGCGAGATGGCCGCCGTAGTAGGCGCGCCCGGTGGTCGCCAGCGGGCAACTGGGCCCGCAGTCGATCTTCTTGCCCGCCTGGAACTCGATCTCGGAGCCGTAGTACAGCGTAGGGATGCCGCGGAACGTCCACATCAGCGACATGTTCTCGGCCCACGCGTCGGTCCCGCCCGCGTAACGCTCACTGCTCTTGTTGGGCCCGTAGTCGTGACTGTCGACGTAGACGACGTTGTAGGTGGCGTCGTTGTAACTGTCGTCGGAATCCTTGCCGTTGCTGTACGCGTTGTTGGCGTCACCGAAGTTCATGTGCATCCGCATGTCGATGACGTTCATGCCGGAGAACCGGCTGTGGTCCGGGGTGTGGTACGTGTTCCCGTCCAGGAAGGCGTTGGTGGAGACCGGCTGGGATCCGGTGCCCAGCTGCTCCTCGTAGTCGTACATCTCCAGCGCGGCCGCGGCGTCGTCGGCGGCGTACTCCTTGCGTTCCTTCCAGGTGAAGAACTGCGCGGAGTGATTGACCGAGCCCCGGTTCCACTTGTCGTTCACAAAGGCTCCGACCTCGCCGAAGACGAAGAAGTTCTTCGCCGCCTCCGCGCCGAACCGCGAGGTGACACGCTCCTGGATGGCCGGCAGGAAGCGGTGGTTCCAGGTGGTGCGCGGAATGTGGACGGCGGTGTCGATCCGGAAACCGTCGACACCCATGTCGATGTACTTGTCGTAGGCGCCGATCAGATAGTTCTGCACGGGCGCGCTCTCGGTATCGAAGTCGGCCAGGTCCTCGTGCAGCCAGCAGCTGCGGGAGTCCTCGCCCTCCCAGTTCCCGAGCCAGCAGTTGTGGTAGTAAGCCTTGGGGAACATGCCCGAAGTCGGGCTGGGCCACTGGCAGTTGTACAGCCTGTAGCCCTCGGGCGAGGTCTTGCCGGTGGGCTTGCCCCAGTCCAGACAGGTGTTGCCGGACGGCTCGGCGGTGGACCAGAGATCGCCGTTGTAGTACGACTTCCCGGACTTGGGCTCGACGCTGACGCCGTCGTACTCGAAGCCCTCGTTCCTCTCGTCGTAGTACCAGCTCCACTGGTCGTCCCGGACCCCGTACACCGTCGGTGTGAACAGGCCCTTGGCGCCCCAGCGCGAGGAGTGGTTGTAGACGACGTCCTGGTAGATCTTCATGCCCTTGGCGTGGGCCGCGTTGATCAGGTCCTGGTACGAGGCGCCCGCGGACTCCAGCCGGCCGTCGACCTTGTAGAAGTCGTAGCCGTGATAGCCGTGGTAGTCGTAGTCGGACCGGTTCAGCACGACCGGGGTGATCCAGATCGCGGAGAAGCCCAGGCCCTTGATGTAGTCGAGCTTGTTCACCAGCCCCTTGAAGTCGCCGCGGAACATGGGGTCGTCGTTGGCCGCGTTGCCGGACTTCACATGCTGGCTGCCGCCCCGGTTGTTGGAACTGTCGCCGTCCTCGAACCGGGCGGTGAGCACGAAGTAGATCGGATCCTTGCGCGGGTCGGTGCCCAGTGGTTTCCCGGCGGCCGGGGTGGCGGGCTTCTCCCCGGTGGTGGCGGTGGCGGCGGCCGACGCCGCGGAGACGTTGCCTGCCGCGTCCACGGCCTTCACCGTGTAGGTGTAGGCGGTCCGCTCCTCCAGGTTCGCGTCGGAGTGGACCGTGGAGGAGACGTCGGTGACCGTCGTGCCCCTGGTGCCGCCGGTCCGGGTCACCTGGTACTTGGTGACGCCGCGGTCGTCGGTGGACGGGTCCCAGGTCAGCACGACCGACACGCCGTCGGCTTCTGCCTTCACCTTCGCCGGAGCGGTCGGTGCCTGGGTGTCGGCCGGTTCGGCGGCACACGGGTCGTCGGCCCCGGAGGTGACGACCCTGTCCTCGACCGTGGAGACACCCGCCCGGATCGTGTAGTCGCTGCCGTTGTTGTTGTCCCAGACCCCGTTGCCGTTGTTGAACGCGGCCCGCATGGAGGTGGCGCCGCCGAGGTCGACGGACCGCTTCATCCAGCCCGTGCACGCCGCCGCCATGCCCACGCCCGGCACGGCGGTCCACGATCCGCCGGCCGGCTGATAGTGGATGTTGGCGGTGGACCAGCCGACGGTGGTCGTCGAGTAGTAGACCGAAGCGGTGTTGGTCTCCGTGCCGGTGGGGGAGGGCGAAGGGCCGGTGCCGCTGTCGGCGCACGGGTCGCTGTGGGCCACGACCCCGTCCTTGACGGTGATGTCGCCGGTGCCCAGCGCGTAGTTCTTCCCGGCGTTGTTGTCCCAGGTCCCAGAGCCGTTGTTGAAGGTCGCGGCCAGCCCGGACGCACTGCCCAGGCTCACGGTCCTCTTCACCCAGTCGGTGCAGGCGGCCTCCATCCGTACCCCGGGCACGGTCGTCCACGAGCCGCCGTCGGGTGCGTAATGCAGGTCGTACGCCGACCAGTTCCTGGTCTTCGTGTAGTAGAAGACCGTCGCGGTGTTCTCCGTCGCCGCGGCGGGGGAGGCGGACGGAGTGGCGGTCTCCGGTACTGCGGTGAGGAGTCCCAGAAGCCCGGCGGCCGCCACGGCTGCCGCCGCCGGGCGTCTCAGCAGGGTGCGTGCGGTGCGTCTCATTCGTGTCTCCAGGGGAGGGCCACGGCCGACAGGCCGCGGCAGCCGACAGCGCAGGCGCTCGATGACTACCTGCGAGGTCCCGCCGGAGAACCCGGACGCGCCTCGGGGTTCGGGCGAGCAGTCCATTCCGACCGCTCCGAGGAGCAATATCTGCCGGAATTTTGCTGCAATCTCTTGCGGTGAGGAAGTTACCTGGGCATGACAGATGCGTAAAGGGGTGCTGCACGGGCGGTGGTGCGGGTGTGGGAAGTGATGCGGGTGTGAGTGGTGGTGCGGATGTGGGAATGGCGGAATGCGCCCCGGGGTTGGGACGTTCATGACCTTCTCTGTTGACGTGACCGTCCGGGGCTATGAGCTCGACACCCAGGGACACCTGAACCAGGCCGTCTATCTCCAGTACGCCGAGCACGCCCGCTGGGAGCTCCTGCGCGCCGCCGGTCTGCCGCAGGACAAACTGCTGGCCAGTGGCGTCGGGCCGGTCGCACTGGAGGTGACGGTGAAGTTCCTGCAGGAGCTCCGGGGCGGCGACCGGGTGCGGGTGACCTGCCGGTTCATGTACGGCGAGGGGAAGACGTTCACGGTCGCGCAGCAGATCCTCAAGGAGGACGGCACCGTCGCGGCGGAGGTCACGGGCGTGGCGGGGATGCTCGACCTGACCGCCCGCAGGCTGATCGCCGATCCGGCCGGACACCTCGCGGCACTCGCCGACGATCCGGAGCTGCTCAAGGGGTGACGGGCTGCGGCCGGCCGCCGGCGGCCGGTCCGGCACATAGCGAAGTTCGACGTACAGAGCCGGAACTCTTCGAAGCGCAGAGCCAGAACTTCGACGAGTCTCGTATTATGGAGGATCCGAGCAAGCCCAGGAAAGTGGAGCCGACGTGACCCCCGCCAGCGCCCCTGCCGTCAGCACCGCCGAGGCGGGTGGTCGCGTCCTGGACCACCCCGCGCGGGACGAGATCCGCATCGAGGGAGTGCTCCACGCACTCTCCGACCCGATGCGGCTGCGCATCGTCCGTGAGCTGGCCGCCGCCGAAGCCGAACTCAGCTGCTCCTGCTTCGAACTGCCGGTCTCCAAATCCACTTCCACGCACCACTTCCGGGTGCTGCGCGAGAGCGGGATCGTCCAGCAGATCTACCGGGGCACGGCCAAGATGAACGGGCTGCGGCGGGACGACCTGGAGGCACTGTTCCCCGGGCTCCTCGGCAGCGTCCTCGACGCGGCGAACCGGCAGGTCCGACGCGTCGGCGAGGACCGGTAGCCTCACGCCCCGGCCGGGCCGCCGCTCCGTGCGGCGCTCAGCAGCCCCGCCCAGTCCGGGATCTTCACCCGCTCCCGGCCCAGCGACCGGCCGAGCGCCGCCTCCGCACGCTCGATGGACAGCCAGCCGTCCCACTCCACCGGACTCAGCCCGTACGCCCGCAGCGCGGCCACCGGGTCGGTGGATGCCGATCGGCGCCCGGCGAGCAGCGGGGCGTCGTCGAGCAGCGAAGCCACCGTCTCCTTCGCACACGACCGGTTCGAGCCGATCACCCCGGTCGGCCCCCGCTTGATCCACCCGGCCACGTACTCCCCGGGCGACGGCACCCCGTCCCGCAGCACCCGCCCCGCCAGATGCGGCACCGTCCCGCGCACCGGGTCGAAGGGCAGCCCGGGCAACGGGATCCCCCGGTAGCCGACCGCCCGCAGCACGAGCCCGGCGCCGATGTCCTCGTACGTACCGGCGTCCCGCACACCCCCGCTGCCGTCCGGCACGGTCCGGGCGAACCGCACCCCGGCCACCCGGCCGTCCCGCTCCAGCAGTTCCACGGGGCGCAGGAAGAACCGCAGGCGGACGGTGCGCACCGGAGGCCCGCCGGGACCCGCGCCCTCGCGGCCGGCCGCGGCCCATCCACGCAGCACCTCGACATTGCGCCGCGCCGCCGCCGTCGGAGGCGGCACGTTCGGCGGTGAGGACACGGTGGGGCTCAGGTGGGTGGACGGATCGGCGTACGCCGGATCGAGGGAGAGCTCCGCCTCGTCCACCACGACCCGGACCCGCGGCAGACCGCCCAGCTCGCGCAACTCCTTGGTGGTGAACCTGGCCTGTGACGGTCCGCGTCTGCCCGCCATGTGGATCTCGCGCACCCGGCTGCCGCTCAGCGTGCCCAGCGCACCGTGCGGTACGTCGGTGGGGCGCAGGTCCTGTGCGTTCCGCGCGAGAATCCGCGTCACGTCCACCGCCACATTGCCGGCCCCGATCACCACGACCGAACGGGCCCGCAGTGCGAAGCCGTCGGCCGCCGCGTCGGGATGCGCGCTGTACCAGGAGACGAACTCGGTGGCGGAGAAACTGCCGGGCAGCTCCTCGCCGGGGATGCCGAGCGGCCGGTCGGTCGCGGCCCCGACGCAGTAGACCACCGCGTCGTAGAGCTCGCCGAGCCGCTCGGGCGGAATCCCGTCACTGCCCACCGCGACGTTCCCGAGGAAGGTTGTCCGCTCGTGCTCCAGCACGGTCCGCAGGCTGTTCTGCAGTGACTTGATCTTCTCGTGGTCCGGGGCGACGCCGTAACGCACCAGGCCGTACGGGCAGGGGAGCCGGTCCAGCACATGGACCCGGACATCGGGCACCCGGTCCTGTGCGACCAGGGCCTGGGCGGTGTAGACCCCGCTGGGACCGGAGCCGACGACGGCGACGCGGAGCACGGCGCACCCCTTCCCGGAGGTTGCCTCCAGCATCGCACCGGCGGGCGGAAGGGGGGAGAGGCGCGCCGGGCGCCGCCGTCAGGACGACATCGTGCGCATCCTGTTGATCTCCACCGTCTGCTGCGCGACGACGTCCCCGGCCATCTCCTCGATCTGCACGTTGTTCCCCTCCGCGAGCACCTCGGTGGCCATCGTGATCGCCCCCTGGTGGTGGGTGATCATCAACTTCAGGAAGAGCTTGTCGAAGGCCGAGCCGTCGGCCTCGCGCAACTGCTTCAGCTGCGCCTCGGTCGCCATCCCGGGCATGGCGGAGTGGTCGTGGGCCGATTCGCGCTTCGCTCCGCCGTTGTGTGTGAGCCAGCCCTCCATGGCGCCGATCTCCGGCTTCTGGCTCGCGGTGATGCGCTCGGCGAGCCTTTTGACCGAGGAGGAGCCGGAACGCGACGGTACGAGCCCGGTCAACTCCAGTGCCTGGGCGTGGTGTCGGATCATCATCCGGGCATAGCGGTAGTCGGCCGAGTTGGGGGTGCCATCCCCGGCGGCCTTCGCGGCCTCCTCGGCGGAGAGGGTCCGTGCGGGCTCGCCCGGCTTCCCGGGAGCCACCACCGAAGGCCCCCCGCCCGCCTGCGACTTCGTACGGCTGTCACCGTCTCCCGCTTCGCACGCGGCGAGGGCGAGGGCGGCCGAGACGACTGCCGCGAAGAGAGCCGATCTGCGTACACGCATGGTCTGACGGCGGATCAACAAGGGGACCTCCATGGCCATATGGGGTGGCTGCGACCGTCCTAACACGCTTCCGCACGGCAGCGATCAGAAACTTTCATTACGTCTCTGTTGCCATCTGTTGGGATCACCATGGCAAGGACGATACTGCCGAGGTCCGTGAACCGTTCAACTACGTTCGGATGCATGGGAGGACGCAGTGATTTCGTTGCACACGAGCCCGGTGCGGCGCAGACGCCTGGGCGTGGCGACGGCAGCCGCAGGCCTGCTGGCCACGTTGCTGATGGCCGGACCCGCGGCCGCGACGCCCGACCCCGGTGACCGGGGAGCGGCCCGGACGGGCGTCTCCGCCGCCCAGGAGGCCGAGGCCGAGGCCGCCATCAGGAACGGCGAGATACCCGGCGTGGACGAGATCGTCCACAGCTCCAACATCACCCACCTGGCCAACGTCCCGAAGGACGCGCTCAAGGGCACCAATACGGACCTGGCCTTCCAGGGGAGGTACGCCTTCGCCGGAAACTACGACGGCTTCCGGATCTTCGACATCAGCGACCCCAGGTCCCCGAGGACGGTCTCGCAGGTCCTGTGCCCCGGCTCGCAGAACGACATCTCGGTCTCGGGCAACCTGCTCTTCCTGTCCACCGACTCCTCGCGCAGCGACAACTCCTGCACCAGCACCACCCAGCCCGCCACGGAGAAGTCCTCCTGGGAGGGCATGAAGGTCTTCGACATCAGCGACAAGCGCAACCCGAAGTACGTCGCCGCCGTCGAGACCGCGTGCGGATCGCACACCCACACACTGGTCCCCGAGCGCAAGAACGTGTACGTGTACGTCTCCTCGTACTCGCCGAGCGCGACGTTCCCCGACTGCCAGCCGCCGCACGACGGGATCTCCGTCATCAAGGTGCCGCGCAACGCGCCCGAGAAGGCCGCGGTCGTGAACTTCCCGGTGCTCTTCCCGGACGGCGGCAACCCGGGGGCTCCGGACAACCCGGGTGTCTCCAGGACCACCGGCTGCCACGACATCACCGTGCTGCCCTCGAAGGACCTGGCCGCCGGTGCCTGTATGGGCGACGGCCTGCTGTTCTCCATCAAGGACCCGGAGAACCCGAAGATCATCGACCGGGTGCAGGACAACGTGAACTTCGCGTTCTGGCACTCGGCGACGTTCAACCAGACCACGGACAAGGTCGTCTTCACCGATGAGCTGGGCGGCGGTGGCGCGGCCACCTGCAACGAGGAGATCGGCCCGAAGCGCGGTGCCAACGGCATCTACGACATCGTCGGCAGGGGCGACCACCGCAAGCTGGTCTTCCGCAGCTACTTCAAGATCGACCGCCCGCAGGCCGACACCGAGGTCTGCGTCGCCCACAACGGCTCGATCATCCCGGTCAAGGGCCGCGACCTGATGGTCCAGGCCTGGTACCAGGGCGGAGTGTCGGTGTGGGACTTCACCGACTCGTCGAAGCCGAAGGAGATCGGCTACTTCGAGCGCGGCCCGGTCACCACCGACGCCGTCACCACGGCCGGCCCCTGGTCGGCGTACTACTACAACGGCTACATCTACTCCAACGACATCGCCAAGGGCTTCGACGTCCTGAAGCTCGACGACCGGCGGACCGACCCGGCGAAACGGGTACGGCTGGACGAGCTCAATGTCCAGACCCAGCCGGAGTACTTCGGCCGCTGACCGGCCGGAAACTCCACCCGGCCGGATCCACCGTGAACGCAAGGCGTCCCGCAGGGCGGATTCCCAGCCCTGCGGGACGTCCGCGAGCCCCGCGGGGCAGGGGTCCGCGCGTCAGGCGGCGGACCTGGCGCCGCCGCTCGTCGCCGCGGCCCACTCCACCAGCAGACGCTGGTACTGCTCCTCGTCCTCCGGGGACAGGCAGCCGCCCGAGCGCTGCCACAGGTCACGGATCTCTTTGTTCACCACGGCGGCGGTGCGCGTGGAATCGGAGGAGCACGGAGAACGGGACATGCATACAGGCTAAGGCCCCGATGTGACAATCAGACCCATTGGGCGTCAGGGACATCTCTCACATGTCTGTCAGGCAACGCCCGGCACCAGTCCGAGCGTCCGCAGTCCGTCGGGCCGTTCGGACACCGGCAGATGGTGCACGAACCGCACGTCACAGCCCAGTGCGCCGGCCCCGCCGTCCGCGTTCCGGTCGTCGCCGACCATCACCACATCCGCCGGATCCAGCCCCAGATTTGTGCAGGCCGTGTGGAAGATCCGTGTGTCCGGCTTCTGGACGCCGTGCTCGTACGACAGCACATAGTCATCGATCAGGGGGTCCAGGCCGTGTGCTCGGAAGACCGGCCGCAGGTCCCAGCCGATGTTGCTGACCACGCCGGTCCGGACGCCGCTGTCGCGCAGTGCGCCGAGCACCTCCGCCGCGTCCGGGTACGGCTGCCAGGCGGCCGGTGTGCGATGCCGCTCGTACAGCGCGTCGTACAGCCCGGGATCCGGCAGCGCCACCTGCCGGGCCAGCCCGGTGTACGCCTCCCGGTGCAGTTCCGCGCTCTCGTCACGGGTGGCCCACGCGGCGGAGAGCCGGGCGGGGACCTGCCGGGGGAGCGGGCCGCCCGGCAGCGCCCCGGCGGCCTCCAGCTCACCCGCGTACCGCTCGAAGTCGGCCCCGCCCACCGTCACCCCCTGCTCGGCGAGGACCGCGCGCAGCCAGGACCGGACGGACTCGATACGGAAGAGAGTCCCGGAGAAGTCGAAGAGCACACCTTTGATCTGCATGGCTGCGATCCTCCCCGGCACGGGGCGGCGCGACAAGACCGGCCGCCCCGGGCCGGGGCGGCCGGGACTCGGCGGGCTCAGGAGCGGCCGGGCGCGCGAAGCCCGCCGCGCCGCTCGTACCGGGCGAATCCGGCGATCGCGAAGCCGACCAGGGCCGCTCCCAGCAGCCAGCCGCCCAGTACGTCGCTCAGCCAGTGCACGCCCAGGTAGAGGCGGGTCGCGCCCACCCCGACGACCGAGACGCACGCCACCACCAGCGCCGTCCGCCACAGCCGGGGCCCGGCCCCGTGCCGGTGCAGCAGCCAGAGCAGCAGACCGCAGCTCACCGTCGCCGTCATCGCGTGACCGGAGGGGAACGCCGCGTAATGGGCGGAGTCCACCGGGTCGGGCCACTGCGGCCGCTCCCGGCCCACCGCGGACTTCAGCCCCTGCTGCACCACGGTGCCCAGCGCGCTCGTCGCCGCCACCCACACCGCGAGCAGCCGCTCCCCGCGCCACCACAGCGCCACCACCGCCACCGCGATCAGGGCGCGCATGGTCCACGGATCCCAGGCCCAGTCGGTCAGGATCCGGTTGGCATGGACCAGGCCGGGTTCGGTCACCGCCCTGCGATGCAGGGCGTTCGCGACCGTGCGGTCCAGCGTCATCAGCGGTGACCAGCGCACGGCGACGAGAACCAGCACGACCAGTGCGAGAAGCGCGCAGACCGCCCCCGTCCCGAAAGGGGTGACACGGGCAGACGTACGGACCGGCGGGGAGAGCTGCGTGGACGGCATGGGGCGATCTTCGCGGAAGGCCGGCGGCCCTGGCTATCGCAGCGCGCTGAGTCCCGGAACGAAGGCCACCAGAAGCGGGACCACCGGCACCATCGCGGCCGCCGCGGTCAGCCGGAGCCGACGGCCCGCGGTGAGCCGGTCAGCCGGGGTCAGCAACCGGTTCACCCGCAGCGGCAGCTGTGCGTCCGGCGCCGGGCAGGGGCCGAACACGCCCCGGTCCTCGTTGAGTTCCACCAGAGCCAGGGCGATCGTCAGTCGTCCGAAACGCTTCGACGCCACATCGTCCGCGGCCAGTTCGACCAGCCGGTGCATCTCGTCGCGGAACGCCGCGAACACCGGCACCTGCGGAAAGCCGGTCGCCAGGGCGCCGGAACAGTGCAGCAGCCAGTCGTGCCGTGCGTTCGCGTGCCCCTGCTCGTGGGCCAGCACCGCATCGAGCTGACGGCCTTTCAGGCGCCTGAGCGCCGTGGTGGTGATGACCAGTTGAGGCGCGGCGCCCGGCAGCCACCAGGCATCCGGACGCTCTCCCTCCAGCACGACGAGACGGCCGCTGCCGGGCTTCTCGCCGGGCATCAGCGGGGCCCGCACCAGCAGTTCGGCGCGCCGCTGCCTGCGCCGCACCTGCGCCCGGTGGATCTCCCGGGTCAGCATCACCGCCGACCACACCCCGCCCAGCGCCAGCAGTACGGCCATGGCGGCGGACCACCGGCCGTGCCCGCCCAGCGCGTACGCCTCCACCACCGCGTGCGGCGCCGGGGCGAACACATGCCCGCGCACCGCCTGCCAGGCGGCGGCCGCGCTGAACGTCATGGAGAGCGCGAAGGAGAGCAGCACGCCGGCCACCACGCACTGCCACACCCACAGCGCCACGACGGGCTCGCGCTCCGGCCACCGGGCCCTGGCCATCAGCCGCGGGGTCAGGACGGCGGCCAGTGCACCGAGCAGCAGCAGTGCGAGGGAGACCAACATGACGCCAGCCTATGAGGGGCGCGGTACCCACGGGTATGGCCTTGCACGGCAAGTGACGCAGACCACGGTTTGACCGGCCGGCCGGCTCACAGGGTGAGCAGCATCGCGAACATGGCCATCCCCATCGTCAGCCGGCAGGCGAGCGCCAGCTCGGGGCGCGTACCCCAGGTGGTCCCGGCGAGGCCACCGCCCGCCGGGACGGGGGCGGCGGCCACCGGTATCAGCCGGGCCCCCGACCGCAGCACGTACACCGCGTAGTAGGCCAGCAGCAGTCCGGTCAGCAGGGGGACGCCCCCGGCCGTCGCCGCGGCCCCGTGACCCATGTGGCCGCCGTGCCCGCCGGATGCCGACCCGCCGCCCGGCGCCATCGTCAGGGCCATGTAGAACATCGCCGAGGACCCCACCAGATGGTGCAGATGGTGACTGCCGCGCCGGGCGAACCACAGCGCGCGCAACGAGGCCACCCCGAACAGCGCCGCGTACACCGCCCATCCCCACGCGGGAGGTGTCACGACGGCCGCCGGCACCGCCATGGCGGCCATGCCGAAGCCCATCAGCGCCTCCGCGCGTGCCGTCCTGCGCCCCTCCCCGGTCTCGCTGCGGGTGCGCAGCAGGCAGTACGCACCCGTCGTCGCGCACAACGCCATCAGCAGCCAGCCCGACATCGCCGATCCGTGCACAGCGCACCTCCCCCTGGCCGTACGACGCGGTCCCCCTTGGTCGATGCCCGGGGGAGGACCGCCGTACGCGGCGCACTGAAGTGCAAGGGGAGCGCGCGGAGGGAGCGTTCCCGCCGCGCGCTGTGCTTCCGTGCCCTTGTCAGCCGAGCGTGAGGGACTTGAAAGCGCGTGCCTGCTCGGTGATGGCGCGCTCCGTGGGCAGCCGTTCCATGGACGAGGCGCCGAAGAAGCCGGCGATCCCGGAGGTGTGCTCCAGGACGTAGCGGGCGTCCTCCGGTTCGGCGATCGGGCCGCCGTGACAGAGCACGATGATGCCGGGATTGACGCGCTTCGCGGCGTCGTGCATCTCCTGCACGGCGGTGGCGGCCTGATCGAGGGTGAGCGCGGTCGAGGCGCCGATGGAACCCTTGGTGGTCAGCCCGACGTGCGGCACGAGGACATCGGCACCCGCCCGCGCCATCTCGGCGGCCTGCTCGGGGTCGAACACATAGGGCGCGGTCAGCAGATCGCGCTCGTGGGCCTGGCGGATCATGTCGATCTCCAGACCGAAGCCCATGCCGGTCTCTTCGAGGTTCTCGCGGAACTTGCCGTCGTACAGCCCGACGGTGGGGAAGTTCTGTACGCCGGTGAAGCCGATGGCCTTCAGCTGGTCGAGGAAGTTGCCCATGATCCGGAACGGATCGGTGCCGCACACCCCGGCGAGCACGGGGACGTCCCGCACCACGGGCAGCACCTCGCCCGCCATGTCGAGCACGATGGCATTGGCGTCGCCGTACGGCAGCAGACCCGCCAGCGAGCCCCGGCCGGCCATCCGGTACCGGCCGGAGTTGTAGATGATCAGCAGATCGACGCCGCCGGCCTCCGCGCACTTGGCGGACAGGCCGGTGCCTGCACCCGCGCCTATGACGGCCTTGCCTGCTGCGACCTGCTCGGTCAGGCGCGACAGGGCTTGATTGCGGTTCACGGATGGACTCCTGTTTCCGTTGGTGGGTTTCTCGCCGCCCGGGCATGCGGACGCGGGGCCTCGGGCGTGCGGATCTTCGGCTCAGACGTTCGGGTGCGAACGTTCCTGGGTGCTGATCAGCTGGTGCAGGTGGTCGGCGGCGGCGACGGCGAACGACGCGTCGTTGAGATGGGCACCGATCTCGCGCAGATCGACGGCACTGCCCCGCAGCGCGGTGCGCAGGGCCGCCAGCCCGGCCGCGTCGGCCTCCGGATCGTGGAACGGCCCGCCCGGGGCGTCCACCGCGGAGACGCCGCCCAGCGGCCAGAGGACCGCCGTCGGGCCGTGCGCCGAGGCCAGCTTCCGCCCCATGGAGCCACCGAGTTCGGCCATCTCGTCGGCCGTGGTGCGCATCAGGGTGACGGTCGGGTTGTGCTCCAGGAACTGGCGTCCGGCGAAGCGCTCCGGGACAGTTTCGGCGGCGCCGAAGTTGACCATGTCCAGTGCCCCGGGCGCGACCACCTGCGGCAGCCCCGCCCGGCCCGCCGCGGTGAGCCGGTCCGGGCCGGCGCTCAGCACACCGCCGACCAGATCGTCCGCGAGCTCGGTGGTGGTCAGGTCGAGGACACCGGCCAGGAACCCGCCCGCGGCGAGCTTCTCCAGTGCCCGGCCGCCCGCGCCGGTGGCGTGGAAGACCAGCACCTCGTAACCCAGCTCGTCCAGCCGCTGCCGAGCGGCGTCCACCGCCTGGGTGGTGACGCCGAACATGCTGGCGCCGATCAGCGGACGCCCCTGGGGCTGCGACTCGTTCAGCCGCCGCTCGTGGTGGATGGCCATGCCCGCCGCGGCGGCCACCGCGTTGCCCATGATCTGCGTCGACACGGAGTTGATGCCCGCCACGTCGACCACGCTGTACATCATGGTGATGTCGCTGCTGCCGACGTACGGCGACACGTCCCCGCTGGCCATGGTGGACACCAGCACCTTCGGGACGCCGATGGGCAGCGCCTGCATGGCACGCGCGGCGATGAACGAGCCACCGCTGCCGGCCACCGCCAGCACCGCGTCCAGCTGCCCCTCGCGGTACAGATCACCGACGATCTGCTCGACCCCGTCGGCCATGGCGGACACCGCCGCACCGCGGTCCCCGTTGGCGCGCAGCGCCTCCAGACCGTGCCCGGCGCGGCGCGCGACGGCCGCCGCGTCGATGTCGCCCGTGACCGTGCCCACGGGCGACGGCATCACCCCGGCATCGACGAGCACCACGTCGCAGCCCGACTCGCGAAGCCGCGCGGAGAGCCACTCGTACTCCGGCCCTTTGGTGTCCAGTGTTCCGACGAGCACCACGGTCGCCATGTTCTTGCTCCTTTGCAACGGCGTTCTCCCGATCATGTGCGAGCCACCGGAGGGCGGCAAAGACCACTTGAGGGCAATTGGCCTGCGGCGGGCGATGATGAGGGCATGGACCGGATTCCTCCCACCCGGCTGTCCCGTCTGCTGACCGGGTGGTCCAAGGACGGCACGGGCGCGATGCCGCAGCTGCTGGCCGAGGCGCTGCGCGAGCTGGCGCAGCGCGGAGACGTGGCACCGGGCACGGTGCTGCCCTCCCAGCGCGCCCTGGCGACGGCGCTGGGCGTCAGCCGTTCCACGGTGACGGCGGCGTACGGACTGCTGGAGGCCGAGGGGTGGCTGGAGAGCCGGCAGGGCAGCGGCTCCCGGCTGCGGGGCTCCGGCGCGGTGGGCGAGCCGGCCACCGAGGGCCGCCTCGCCAGCTTCGGGACCAGGGACGGCGGCATCGACCTGTCCAGCGGGGCGCTGGACGGCCTGCCCGCGGTCGCGGCGGCGGTCGGTGGGCTGTCCGCCGCCGATCTCACCGCCGCGCTGGCCGGCGACGGCTACCTCCCGTACGGGCTGCCCGAGCTCCGCGAGGGGATCGCCGAGTACCACCGGTCGGCGGGCCTGCCGACCTCCCCGGAACAGATCCTGGTGACCGCCGGATCCCAGCAGGCCGTCTGGCTGATCACCCAGGGCCTGGTCGAGCCCGGTGACACGGTGATCGTGGAGGATCCGACCTACCGGGGCGCGCTCGAAGCGCTGCGCGGCCGCGGCGCCCGGCTGGTGCCGCTGCCCGCGGACGGGGCACACGGTGCCCGGGCGCTGGCCCGGCTGGCCGGTCACGTCCGGCCCCGCCTCGTCTACCTCCAGCCGGCCGTCCACAACCCCACCGGCCGCGGCATGGACGAGCCCACCCGCCTCGCCTGGGCCGCCGTCCTGGCCGAACAGGGCCTGTACGTGGTCGAGGACAACGCCTACGCCGAACTGTCCCTGCTCGACGACGCCGCGCCCCGCTCCCTCGCCGGCCTGCTGCCGCCCGCCGCCACGGCCACCGTGGGCACCCTGTCCAAGCTGTTCTGGGGCGGACTCAGACTGGGCTGGATCCGGGCCTCCACCACCGTGATCCGGCGGCTGGCCGACATCAAGAAGTCCGTCGACCTGTCCTGCCCGGTGGTGGAACAGATGCTGGCCGTGCAGTTGCTGCGGCAACTGCCCGAGGCCCGGGCCCGCCGCCGCTCCCGGCTGCGCGAACGTCTGGCGGAGACCGAACGGCTGCTGCGCGAGCAGCGGACCGGCTGGCGGTGGGAGCGCCCCGACGGCGGCTCCGCCCTCTGGGTGGAGATGCCGGGCACCGACGCCGAGGCCACCGCCCAGCTGGCCCGCCGCGCGGGTGTGCTGATCGTTCCCGGCCCGGCCTTCTCCGCCGTGGACGGCTTCCGCCACCATGTGCGGCTCCCGTTCGCCGACGACGACGGCGGCCTGGCGAAGGCCCTGCCCGTGCTCGTCGACTGCGCGGAACGAAGCCGCACCGCTCACTGACGGTATCCGGGGCCGTCAGGGGCGGTACCGCAGCGGATGGTCCGCGGGGACCTCCACCATGACGATCCGGTGCCCGTCGGGGTCGCGGAGCCACATCTCGACCAGCCCCCACGGCTCGCGCACCGGCTCCCGCAGCACCTCGACGCCGCAGGCCGTCAACTCCTCGTGTGCCGCCCGCACGTCCGCGACCTGCATCCACAGTTCGAGACCGGGCACCGGCGGCCCGGCGGCGCGCCCGGACACCTCCAGGAAGCCCCCGCCCAGGAAGTAGACCGTGCCCCGCTCGGGGCCGGTGCCGAACTCCCGGTAGACGGGCAGCCCGAGGGACTGCCCGTAGAAGATCCGTGACCGTTCGGGATCCACCGGACGCAACAGGATCCGGCTGCTCAGCACATGAACCATGCGCCGACTCTAGATCCGCGACACCCGCGTTACGCTGCTCCGGCACGGCCACAGCACAGAAACGGAGAGCCACCGCAATGGACACCGCCCCCGCCCAGGACCCGGGACAGCTGACCTTTCGCGACGCGGCCGACGCCGATGTGCCCGCCCTGGTGGCGCTCATCGAGTCGGCGTACCGCGGGGACTCCAGCCGGACCGGCTGGACCACCGAGGCGGACATCCTCCAGGGGCAGCGGACGGACCCGAACGGTGTGCGACGGGTCGTCGAAGCGCCCGGCAGCCGGCTGCTCGTGGTCGAGCGCGACGGCGAGCTGGTCGCCTGCTGCCAGCTCGAACACCGCGGCGAGGCCGCCTACTTCGGAATGTTCGCGGTCCGTCCCGGACTCCAGGGCGCGGGCCTCGGCAAGGTGATCATCGCCGAGGCCGAGCGCACCGTCCGGGAGAGCTGGGGCGTGCGCGAGATGCACATGACCGTGATCTCGGTGCGCGAGGAGCTGATCGCCTGGTACGAGCGGCGCGGCTACCGCCGTACGGGAGAGCTCAGCCCGTTCCCGTACGGCGACGAGCGCTTCGGCATTCCGCAGCGCGACGACCTCGCCTTCGAGCTGCTGGTCAAGGACCTCGGCTGACCGGGCCCGCGATCAGGCGGTGAAGCGGCCGGCGCGGCGGATCTCCGGGTAGTCGGTGGTCGCGCCGTCCAGCCGCAGGGCGCGCGCCAGCCGCAGATGGTCCTGGGTGTTCACCACCCAGCCGATGACCTTCAGCCCCTCGGCGTGCGCCTGTTCGGCGACCTCCAGGGTGAGCCGGCGGATGTTCAGCGCCAGCGTCGCCGCCCCCACCGCCTTCGCCCGGTCCACCACATCGCCCTGCCAGCGGCTGGCGATGAGCACGGTCCGTACGCCCGGCACCAGCCTGGCGATCTCGGCCACCGCCTCGTCATGGAACGAGGACACCTCGACCCGGTCGGCGAGATCGCGCCGCAGCATCACCTCGGCCAGCGCGCGGGCCGCCGCCGCGTCCTTGATCTCGGCCTGCACGGGGGACCGTACGGCGTCGAGCACCTCCTCGAAGACCGGCACCCGCTCGCCCTGCCCGGCGTCGAGTTCCCGCAGCTCGGACAGGGTCTTCTCGTTGATCGGCCCCTTGCCGTCCGTCGTGCGGTCCACATCGGCGTCGTGCATCACGGCCAGTGCGCCGTCCTTGCTCAGGTGAAGGTCCAGCTCGATCGCGTCCATGCCGGCCCGTTCCGCGTGGACGAACGAGCGCAGGGTGTTCTCCGGTTCGACACCCATCACTCCGCGATGTCCGATGGTGAGAAAAGACAAGGCAACCCGCTTCCGTCGACGGCGTCTTCCACGTGCGTTCCTACCCACGAAGCACTTCGGCATTACGGCGGTTCGGCTGCCTGACGGCCTCTGGGCGGATGGGAAGGGCTGGCACTCCCTGCGCGCGTCCGGTCGACGGAAGTGGTCGCTTCAAACGTTCCGCGCAGGAAGAATCGCGGTGACCATGGGGGGTCGGCAGGATAATTTTCTGGGCCCCACTTGTCTCAAGGAACCGCACATGGATACGGTTGCTTAACGCGAGGTTCTCCCGTGGAGGAAGTGTTATGACGGAAATTCTTGTGCACGACGCCGCCGAAGGCGGTATAGCTACGGGCCGGCGGGTGGTCGATCATCCCGCCTGGCCCGCGCTCAAGAATGCCGTGGAGGAGATCCGCCCCTGGCAGTCGAAGGACGGTTCCATCGACTTCGAGGCCGAGGGAGCGCCGTCCCCGGAGGCCGCACGGTCGACGCTGGACCGTGTGATCGGCGCGGTCGAGGAGCTCTCCCCGCTGCTGCCGCACGACGCCGCGTACCACCGCGCCCTCGCCGCCGACCTGCGCCGCTGGGCCGCGGACGGCTTCGGCGTGCCGGACTTCCTGGACTCACTGCTCGCCTTCCAGCCGGCCAAGGACCGCGCCGACGGCCTGCAGCACCTGGTTGTCTTCGCGATGTACACGCAGAACGGCAACCCGGACCGCAACCTCGAAGCGGTCGTGCTGCGGATGGTCTGGCCCGAGTGGCTGGCCGATCTGGAAGCGACCCGCTACGACAACCCGCTGTTCTGCGGCATCACCTTCGAGGACTTCACCTCGGGTTACGACACCAACTCCGCGGTGCTCTTCCCGGAGACCATCGCCGTGCGCGAGGCCCCCGAGCGCTTCAGCTGGGGCGGCATCTTCTGCGACCGCGAGGCCGCCCGCTTCCGCCGGGTCACCGAGGCCTCCGTCGAGCTGCTCGGCGTCGAACTGCCCGAGGACATCCGGGAGATGGTCGCCGACCAGCAGCGCTGCGAGCAGGCCTTCGTGCTCTGGGACATGGTTCACGACCGCACCCACAGCCACGGCGACCTGCCCTTCGACCCCTTCATGATCAAGCAGCGGCAGCCGTTCTGGATGTACGGCCTGGAGGAGCTGCGATGCGACCTCACCGCCTTCAAGGAGGCCGTGAAACTGGAGGCCGAGGGCAACGCGCACGGCCGCGACGTCCAGTACGCCGTCCTCTTCGACCGGATGTTCCGCTTCCCCGTCACCGGCGAGCGCGTCCGCAACTACGACGGCCTCGGCGGCCAGCTGCTCTTCGCGTACCTGCACAAGCACGACGTGATCCGCTGGACCGACAACACGCTGAAGATCGACTGGGACCGCGCCCCGCAGATCACCAACCAGCTCTGCGCCGAGATCGAGAAGCTCTACCGCGACGGCATCGACCGCCCCAAGCTGGTCCACTGGTTCGCCGCGTACGACCTGGTCTCGACCTACCTCGCCCCGCACCCGGGCTCCCGCTGGGCCAAGGGACCGGACGCGCTGGACCTGTCGCAGCCGCCGCGTAAGCTCGTCGACGATGTGCTTCCGGACGAGTTTCCCCTGAGCATGTTCTATGAGGCGCTCTCCAAGAAGCTGAAGAACGTGATCGCCTCGACCAAGGGGATCACCGCCGCGGATGCCGAGCGGGCAGCCGCGTGAGCGCCGGGTCTGAGGAGGCGGTGGCCATGAACGGAAACGGCAAGGGCAACGGGAGCGGCGCTCTGGAGGGTGCGGTCATCGCGGTCGCCGGTGCCGCCGGCCCGGCCGGACGGGCCGCCCTGCTGCGGCTCGCCGAGGCCGGCGCGACCGTCGTGGGCTCCGACGCGGACGCCACCCGGCTGGCCGAGGCGGTCGACGCCGCGCGCTACGCCCACGGCGGCGCCACCGTCACCGGCGACACGGTCGATCTGCTGGACCTCGGTGCCACCCGCGAATGGGCGGACAAGACCGAGAAGGAATTCGGCCGGATCGACGGCCTGGTCCACCTCGTCGGCGGCTGGCGCGGCAGTCCGAGCTTCGCGGAGACCGACCTCGCCGACTGGAACCTGCTGGAGAAGCTGCTGATCCGTACGGTCCAGCACACCTCGCTGGCCTTCCAGGAGGGTCTCCAGCGCAGCGACCGGGGTCGCTATGTGCTGATCAGCGCGGCCGGGGCGAGCAAGCCCACCGCGGGAAACGCGGCCTACGCCGCGTCGAAGGCGGCGGCCGAGGCCTGGACACTCGCGCTCGCGGACGCGTTCCGCAAGGCGGGGGGCGACGAAGGGCCCAGGACCGCGGCTGCGATCCTGATCATCAAGGCACTGGTGCACGACGCGATGCGCGCCGAGCGCCCCAATGCGAAATTCGCGGGCTTCACCGACGTCAAGGAGCTGGCCGATGCCATCGCCGGCGTCTGGGACCGGCCCGCCCCGGAAGTGAACGGAAAGCGCCTGTGGCTGACCCCACAACCGTAAGGACCGACGCGCGGCGCCACCACGACCCGCAGATCCGCGGCTTCGCCAGCGACAACTACGCGGGCACCCATCCGGAGATCCTCGCTGCCCTCGCCCTCGCCAACGGCGGTCACCAGATCGCCTACGGCGAGGACGAGTACACCGAGCACCTCCAGCGCGTCATGCACAGTCACTTCGGCCCCACCGCCGAAGCCTTCCCGGTCTTCAACGGCACCGGTGCCAACGTCGTCTCCCTCCAGGCGATGACCGACCGCTGGGGCGCGGTGATCTGCGCCGAGTCCGCCCACATCAACGTGGACGAGGGCGGCGCCCCGGAGCGGGTGGGCGGCCTCAAGCTGCTCACCGTGCCCACCCCGGACGGCAAGCTCACCCCCGAGCTCATCGACCGGCAGGCATACGGGTGGGACGACGAGCACCGCGCCATGCCTCAGGTCGTCTCGATCACCCAGAACACCGAGCTCGGCACGGTCTACACACCCGACGAGATCCGCGCCATCTGCGACCACGCCCATGGGCACGGCATGAAGGTCCATCTGGACGGGGCCCGGATAGCCAACGCCGCGGCGTCGCTGGACGTGCCGATGCGTACGTTCACCAACACCGTCGGCGTCGACGTGCTGTCCTTCGGCGGTACGAAGAACGGGGCGATCTTCGGCGAGGCCGTGGTCGTCCTGAACCCGGACGCCGTCCGTGCCATGAAGCACCTGCGCAAGCTGTCGATGCAGCTCGCGTCGAAGATGCGCTTCGTCTCCGTGCAACTGGAGGCGCTGCTCGCCGGCGACCTCTGGCTGCGCAACGCCCGGCACGCCAACGCGATGGCCCAGCGCCTCGCCGAGGGCGTGCGCACGGTGGACGGGGTGGAGATCCTCCACCCGGTCCAGGCCAACGCCGTCTTCGCCCGGCTGCCCCACGAGGTCAGCGAGCGGCTGCAGAAGCGCTTCCGCTTCTACTTCTGGGACGAGGCGGCCGGCGATGTCCGCTGGATGTGCGCCTTCGACACCAGGGAGGACGACGTCGACGCGTTCGTCCTCGCCCTGAAGGAAGAGATGGCGAAGTAGTCAGGGTCGAAGTAGACATGGGGTCGAATAGATATGCGGCCGACCGGAAAGTCATTGACCTCCGGTCGGCCGCACATCTACGTTTGGCGGCCATGGAGCTGATCCAGCAAGTCCCGGAACTTTCCGCCTATCTCGCTGCCGACGAGGCCATCGACCACGAGCATCCGCTGGTGCGGGAGACGGTCGCCGAACTCCGTGGCGACAGCGCCGACGCATATGCATACGCGGCCGCCGCTTATGCCTTCGTCCGCGACACCATCGTGCACTCCGCCGATTCCGGCGACCCGCGCGTCACCTGGCGCGCCTCCGACGTCCTTGCGACGCGCAACGGCATCTGCCATTCCAAGTCCCACGCCCTGGCCGCCCTTCTGCGCGCGGCGGGCATCCCGGCCGCCCTCTGCTACCAGGGGCTCCGCGACGACGACGGGGAGCCCGGCCCGGTGCACGGGCTGATCGCGGTCCGGCTGCCCGGCCGGGGCCGCTGGGACCGCCAGGACCCTCGGGGCAACAAGCCGGGCGTCGACGCGCGGTTCTCGCTCGACGAGGAGCGGCTGGCCTGGCCCGTCCACCCCGAGGCCGGCGACGTGGACCACCCGCTCCTGTACGCGGCTCCGCATCCGGCGGTGCTGCGCGCGCTGCGGTCCACCGAGGACCGCCGGCAGCTGTGGCGCACGCTGCCCACGGCGCTCTGAGGCCATGCCTGGCGGCCGGCTCCGAACCTGTTGCGGCCCGCCGGATTCACCGATCGCCGCGACGGCCGCGCTCCGGGGCGCGGATCACCGCCCGCTCCCCGGAGTGACGTTTCGGCCCGTCAGCTCTTCTCCCGCACCTCGGCGGGGGTCGGGGCCGTACCGCCGAGGTGGGCGGGCACCCACCAGGTGTCGCTCGCGTCCTTCGGGCGCACGGGATAGGCGCGCTGAGCCGCCTCCAGGAGTTCCTGGACCCGCTCCCGCAGCCGCCGGGTGATCGCGCCCGCGTACTGGTCGGTGGGCGCCTCCACCGGCTCGCCGACCCGGATCGTCACCGGCACGTGATTGCGCTTGAAATTGCGCGGCCGTCCCTTGGTCCACAGCCGCTGCGTGCCCCACAGCGCCATCGGGATCAGCGGCACGCCGGCCTCCTGGGCCAGCCGGGCGGCGCCCGACTTGAAGCTCTTCAGCGTGAACGACTCCGAGATGGTGGCCTCGGGGAACACGCCGACGATCTCGCCGGAGCGCAGCGAGGCGAGCGCGTGCGCATACGCGTCCTCGCCCTGCTTGCGGTCGACGGGGATGTGCTTCATCCCGCGCATCAGCGGCCCCGAGACCTTGTGCCGGAAGACCGACTCCTTCGCCATGAAGCGGACCAGCCGCTTCTGCGGCAGGGCCGCGAGCCCGGTGAAGATGAAGTCCAGATAGCTGATGTGATTGCTCACCAGTACCGCGCCACCGGTCTTCGGGATGTGCTCGGAACCCTGAGTGTCGATCTTCAGGTCAAGCGCCTTGAAAAACGTGCGAGCGGCGCCGATGACCGGCCGATAGACGAGTTCTGCCATCTGGGGAAGACCCTTCTTCAGCGCCTGAGGAGGGTTCTCCCGGCGGAAGTTACGCAGCCGTAGGTTTGCGGCATGGCGCCGATCGTGCCCCATGCGCGACGCGGTGGCCAGTCTCCGAGGGCTCGGGGCGCGAGATTCTCGTCACGTGGAACCTCCGGGAATGTCTCGCGGGCCGGCGGTGCTGACCTCTTGCGATGAGCTCTGACGGGAGGCCGAAGGTGGACGGGCAGACGCGTGGAGGGCCGCTGGACGCGGCCCGGATCGGCGCCGAACTGGGCGATCGGGCCACCCTGGTGCAGTTTTCCAGTGCGTTCTGTCAGCCCTGCCGGGCCACTCGCCGCACTCTTGCCGAGGTGGCCCGCATGGTCGACGGCGTCGCCCATGTCGAGATCGACGCCGAGGCGCATCTCACCCTCGTACGGGAGCTGGAGATCAGCCGGACGCCGACCGTGCTGGTCCTCGACGCGGCCGGCCGGATCGTCCGCCGGGCGGTCGGGCAGCCGCGCACCGTCGACGTCGTCGCCGCGCTGGGACAGGCGATGTGACGGACCATGACGCATCTCCCACATCGCGGAACACTCTTGACTGCACCCACCATGCATCGTCAGTCTGACGCTATGCCGCCGGAAGTCCTTCTCTACGGCCGGGTCCACGTCGATCTCGCCCGCAACGCGAGTGCGCGCTGTCCGGGTGCCTGAGCAACCACGGCCCCGTAAGCCACTTCCGCAGAAGGACATGTCCATGACGGCATCGCCCGAGCTCGACGCCCCCCGCCAGGCCTCCCCCGAGCTGCTCCGCTCGGTCTTCCGGCAGCACGCCGCCGGTGTGGCGGTGATCACCGCCGCCGGTGACCGGCCGGTCGGCTTCACCGCCACCTCCCTCAACTCCGTCGCCGCCGAACCGCCGCTGATCTCCTTCGGGGTCGGCACCTCGTCCTCCAGCTGGCCGGTCCTGGCCGAGGCCGAGCACGTGGGCGTCCACATACTCGGCGAGCACCAGCAGGAACTGGCCGCCACCTTCGCCCGCAGCGGCGCCGACCGGTTCGGCCCGTCCACCTATTGGCGCAGTGGGCCCGAAGGAGTGCCGGTACTCGGCGGCGTACTGGCGTGGCTGGTCTGCCGCGTGGTCGCCCGCGTCCCGGCCGGGGACCACCGGATCGTGATCGCGCAGGCCGTGGCCGGCGATCCGGCCGGGGTCGGCCGTCCGCTGCTCTATCACCAGGGCCGTTTCAACGCGCTGCGGGACTGATCCGGCCCAGGCGGCACATGGGGTGTCGTACGTTGGGCATATCACAGTTCCAAGCGCTTGCTCATGAGTGAGCCGCTGGGTGTACTGGCTAGTAATATTTCCGGTCGAGGCGTCGGTCGCCCCGACCGGAAACCGCCCCATCAGGCGCCTATGCTGCGTGCAACAAGGCAGCCCGGAAATGACGATGCAG
>NZ_ML123046.1:1071244-1123988 GCF_003846175.1 Streptomyces sp. ADI95-17
ATTGACGCAGGTTCGAGGGCCTTATAGCTTCACTATACGGATTGTTGATTCCGGGAAGCGGAAACAGCGTGACTGTGGAGGGTGTGGAAATGGGTCAGCAGGAGAAGGTGGCAACGAGCCTCGCCGGTGCGGTCAGCGAGGAGATCAGCGCCTCCCTCACCGCGGTCGACGCCGAGCTCGCACGCCGCTACCCGGGAGACCCGGGCACGCGCCAGCCGGTCCACACGGTCTACGTACCCGGCGACACGTTCGCCGAGGGGACCATTCGCTCCTGGGGTGACCAGGCCCTGAAGGCCCTCGACGAGCACGCTCCCGACGCCGCCTCGTTCGCCGCGGTCCTCGGCATCCCGGACGAGCTCGCAGGGCCCGTCCACGACCGGGTGCGCGCCAAGCTGGAGCGCGAGCCGGTCGAGGACCTCCGCATCGACTTCGAGGACGGCTACGGCCCGCGCCCCGACGCGGAGGAGGACGAGGCCGCCGCCCGCGCCGCCCGGCTGGTCTCACAGGCGTACGCGAACGGCACGGCGGCCCCGTACATGGGCATCCGGATGAAGTGCATGGAGGCTGCCGTACGCGACCGCGGCATCCGTACCACGGACATCTTCCTCACCGGCCTGATGCAGGCCGGGCGCCTGCCCGACGGGCTGGTCCTCACGCTGCCCAAGGTGACGTACCCGGAGCAGGTCACCGCCTTCGTCCGGCTGCTCGAAGCGTTCGAGGAGGCGCACGGGCTGCCCGCCGGGCGACTCGGCTTCGAGATCCAGATCGAGACGAGCCAGTCCATCCTCGCCGCCGACGGCACCGCCGCCGTCGCCCGCATGATCGACGCGGCGCGGGGCCGGGCCACCGGTCTGCACTACGGCACCTTCGACTACAGCGCCTGCGTCGGCGTCAGCGCCGCCTACCAGGCCAGCGACCATCCGGCCGCCGACCACGCCAAGGCCGTCATGCAGGTCGCCGCCGCCGGCACCGGCGTGCGGGTCTCGGACGGCTCCACCAACGTTCTCCCGGTCGGCCCCACGCCCCAGGTCCACGAGGCCTGGCGGCTCCACTACGGCCTCACCCGCCGCGCGCTGGCCCGCGCCTACTACCAGGGCTGGGACATGCACCCGGGCCACCTGCCGACCCGGTACGCGGCCGTCTACACCTTCTACCGCGAGGGCCTGGAGCAGGCCGCCGCCCGCCTCGCCGCGTACGTGGCCAAGGCCGGTGGCGATGTCATGGACGAGCCCGCCACCGCCAAGGCCCTCAGCGGCTACCTGCTGCGCGGCATCGACTGCGGCGCCCTGGACACCGCCGAGGTCGCCCGGCTGACCGGGCTGACGCGGGACGACCTGGACGCCTTCGCCTCGCCGCGGCGCGGGGGACTGACGGTGACGGCGCCGTAGGGCGCGGGCCCCGGCCCACGGGTCGCGGCAGGGTCGAAGAATCCGGGGGCCGCATAGCGGTCGGCGGCCCCGTAGTTGCTCTGTCCGGCGTCGGCCGCGGGGTGTGCCCGAGCGGCGCCGTCCCAACGGCCGTAGAAGAACGGCGCGACGGCGTCCCAGCCGTCGTCGGTGACCTCGCCGGTCCAGACGGCTTCGTAGGCCCTGTAGGCGGCCGGGAACCACGGTTCCCCCGCGCGCAGGGCCACGGCTTCGCGGTGGTGCTCCTCGGTGAGGTCGACACCCAGGGCGCGCGCACGGGCGGCGATCGGCGCGAGGCTGCGGACACGTCGCGGGTGCCGGGCCGCGTGGAGGAGTGCGAGATCGCCACCCGCCGAATGCGCGAGAGGGAGTTCGGTTCCGTCGGGTGCGGTGAAAGTGGGCACGGCGTCATCCCGGTGACCGGACGGCGGAGTCGGCAATCGCGTCACTTGCTGCCTCCGGGCCGTCGGCCCGCCCCGCTCAGGCGGGCGGCAGTTCGCCGGAGCCGCGGGGGATGAGGGACGTCGGCAGCTCCACCCGCACCGGGGCGTGGTCCGCGCCGTCCAGGCGGCGGAAGAGGTGCTCGGCCGCGGTCCGGCCCACCGCCGCGGCGTCCTGGGAGATGACGGTGATGCCGAGGAGATCGGCGAGCTCGATGTCGTCGAAGCCGACCAGGGCGACCCGGCGGTCCTGCTCGGCAAGCACGCGGACCACGGTGACCGTCACGCGGTTGTTCCCCGCGAAGAGGGCCGTCACCGGCTCCGGGCCCGTGAGCATCGCCTCGGCGGCCGCCCTGACCCGGGCGGGCTCGGTGGAGCCCAGCGAGACCCAGGAGTTCTCGACGCCGATCCCGGCGTCCGACATCGCCGCGTGATAGCCGCGCAGGCGCTCCGTCGCGGTGTGGATACGCGGCTGGTCACCGATGAAGCCGATCCGGCGATGGCCGTGCGCGATCAGATGGGCGACACCCTCGCGCGCGCCGCCGAAGCTGTCGGAGAGCACCATGTCGGCGTCGATCCGGCCCGCCGGGCGGTCCACGAAGACGGTGGCGACGCCCGCCTTTATCTCCGGCTCCAGATAGCGGTGGTCGTCGCCGGCGGGGATCACGATCAGCCCGTCCACCCGGCGCGCGCACAGCGCGAGCACCAGCTCCTGCTCGCGCTCCGGGTCCTCGGCGCTCGACCCGTTGATGAGCAGGGCGCCGTGCGCGCGGGCGACCTCCTCCACGGCGCGGCTCAGCGGCCCGTAGAACGGGTCCGCGAGATCCTCCAGGACCAGGCCGATCGAGGCAGTGCGGCCCTTGCGCAGGACGCGCGCGCTGTCGTTGCGCCGGAAGCCGAGCGCCTCGATCGCCTCCTGGACCCGGCGCTCGGTGTCGGGCGTGACCCCCGGTTCACTGTTCACCACGCGCGAGACCGTCTTGAGCCCGACTCCGGCGCGGGCGGCCACGTCCTTCATGGTCGGCCGGTTGCCGTAACGGGTCTCGGAGTGACGGGCGGTCTCGGCCACGGTGCGCTGTCCTGTCTTCGGGTGCGGGCGGGTCCGGCGGATCCGTGGGCGGTGCCACGGGGCGGCCGGAGGTCGTGCCGACGAGCATAGGCCCTGGACAACGTTGTCAGCTGAATGGAGACTGGGCAGACTGTTTCCTGAAGCCGCAGGTCCCCGCCCTCTACTCACGGAGCCACACCGATGCATACCGACCTCGTCGCCGCGCTGGACATCGGCGGCACCAAGATCGCCGCCGCGTTGGTGGACGGCGGCGGCTCGCTCCTCGTACGGGCGCAGCGGCCGACGCCCGCCCGCGAGGGTGCCGAGACGGTGATGGGTGCGGTGACGGAGGTGCTCGCCGAACTGTCCGGCTCTCCGCTGTGGGGGCGGGCGACGGCGGTCGGTATCGGCAGCGCGGGGCCGGTGGATGCCTCGGCCGGGACGGTGAGCCCGGTCAACGTTCCCGGCTGGCGGGACTTCCCGTTGGTGGAGAGGGTCGGCAAGGCGGTGGGCGGGCTGCCCGTCGAGCTGGTCGGCGACGGGGTCGCGATGACGGCCGCCGAGCACTGGCTGGGCGCCGCCCGCGGCTACGACAACGCACTCTGCATGGTGGTGTCGACCGGTGTCGGCGGCGGGCTCGTCCTCGGCGGCAAGCTCCACCCCGGCCCCACGGGCAACGCCGGGCACATCGGCCATGTCTGTGTGGACCTGGACGGCGACCCCTGCCCGTGCGGTTCGCGCGGCTGTGTCGAGCGCATCGCCAGCGGCCCGAACATCGCCCGCCGGGCGCTGGAGGCAGGCTGGCGGCCCGGACCGGACGGCGATGCCTCGGCCGCCGCGGTGGCCGCCGCGGCACGCGCCGGGGACCGGATCGCCGTCGCCTCGTTCGAACGCGCCGCTCAGGCGCTGGCCGCCGGGATCGCGGCCACCGCCACGCTCGTCGAGATCGACATCGCGGTGATCGGCGGGGGAGTGGCCGGTGCGGGCGACATCCTCTTCACGCCGCTGCGCCGGGCCCTGCGCCAGTACGCGACGCTCTCCTTCGTCCGGCGGATCGAGGTGGCCCCGGCGGTGATGGGCACCGACGCGGGACTGGTCGGCGCGGCCGCCGCGGCGGCGCGGGTGGGGCCGGGCGGAGTGGTGGCCGCGCAGGGCTGACCGGGCGCGGCCGGCGAATCGCGCGCCGGACGGGTTCCCGGGGGCAACGCCCCGGGAACCCGCCGCCGAGCTCTCCGCGTCAGCAGGTGATCCGCAGGTCCGCCCAGTCCGCGTGGTCGGAGTCGACGCCGTCCCCGCCGTCGCTGACCACCAGACGTACCACCTGCGCACCGCTCACATCGGCGGTGAGCGGCCGGGCGGGCATCGCGTTGGTCAGCACACCGGTCGACGCCGCCTTCGTACCGTCGGCCCAGACCTCGAAGGCGACCGTCCCCTTCGCGCCGCTCTCGTCGTCGACACCGACCTGCGCCGCAACGGCCTCGCATGCCCCGCCGGTGTAGAACTCGACGGTGCTGTCGGCGTGCACGCCGAGGCCCTTGGTGAACACCTCGCCGCCGATCGTCAGCGGATTCCCGTCGCCCGCGCCGCTCTCACCGTTGCTGGTGTCCTTCTCGACCGGGCCCCAGCCGTTGGCCGCCGAGAGCCGCGGCAGATCGCTCAGGTAGCCGCCGCCCGCCGGTGGCGCGACCACCACATGGGCCCGGAGCGGGACCGTGGAGCTCACCCGTGTCCCGGCCAGCGAGCGGTACCGGACGGCGAGTGTCAGGTCGGACGCACCGGTGGCGTCCGCGGGGGCCGTCACCTGCCAGCGGGTGGTGAGCGACCGGCCGGTCGGCAGGGCCGGCGAACCGGTCGGCGACAGCGCCTTCACCCGCCAGCCGGAGGGGCCGGTGAGCAGCGCCGAGACATTCCTGGCGGGGGTACGGCCCAGGCCGGTGACCTTCGTGGTCAGCGTGGCGGTGCGTCCCGCCTCGATCAACGGGCGGGCATCCAGGCCGAGTTCCACGGCGGGCGGCTGAGCGGCCCACTTGCCGTCGGCGGCGACCCGCAGCAGCACCGTTCCGTGCGCCGGGACGGTCGCCGCCAGGGTGCCCGCCGTGTTGTACGACCTGTGTTCCCACAGGTCGCGCATCGTGTACCCGTCGGCCTTCGGCAGCCCGACCTCCTCGGCTGTCGTCGCGATGCGCTGGGCGCTGCCGGTCTCGTTGAACAGGGCGACGGCGCGGCTGCCGTCCTCCATCTCCTTGGCGACCACCCAGCGTCCGCCGTCGGAGGAGAGCACGGTGCCCTGCTTGCCGAGCGGGTCCTGATCGACCGCGACGACCTCGTGGTTGGAGAGGATCTCGAAGGTCTCCGCGCTCGCCTTTCGCAGGTCGGATCCGATGAGCAGCGGTGCCGCCATCACGGACCACATGGAGAAGTGGGTGCGGTACTCCGTGTCCGTCATGCCGCCGTTGCCGACCTCCAGCATGTCGGGGTCGTTCCAGTGACCCGGCCCGGCAGCGGCCGCGAGCGGCAGGTTCTGCTTCATGATCGACAGCATGCTGCCCCAGCTGTCGTTGATGTCGCCGGTCGTGCGCCAGAGGTTGCCGAGCTCGCCGGCCCACTCCCAGGGCTTGTTCTCGCCCCATTCGCAGATGCTGTAGACGATCGGGCGGCCGGTCGCCGCCAGCGCGTCCCGCATCGTCGTATAGCGCTTCTTCGCGTCGACACCCTGGTTGTTGCAGTTGTCGTACTTCAGATAGTCGATGCCCCAGTCAGCGAACTGCTGCGCGTCGCTGAACTCATGGCCCAGCGCGCCCGGGAGGCCCACACTGTCGCAGGTCTTGGTGCCCGCACTGGTGTAGATGCCGATTTTGAGGCCCTTGGAGTGGACATAGTCCGCGACGGCCTTGATCCCGTTCGGGAAGCGCTTCGGATCGGCCTCCAGTTTTCCGTCCGCATCGCGCTGCGGTTTCGCCCAGCAGTCGTCGAGATTGACGTACCTGTAGCCCGCCTCCTTGAGGCCCTTCTCGACGAAGATGTCGGCGATCCCCTTGACCATCGACTCGTCGAACTCGGCTCGGCAGTGCGTCGAGTTCCAATTGTTGAACCCCATCGGCGGGGTGAGCGCAAGGCCGTTTCCGGACTGCGGATTCGCGGCGGGGGCGGATACCGGCGCGGGCACGGGCGAGTGCGCGACGGCGGGAACGGTCGTCCCCGCGGCGCACAACAGCCCGGCCGTCAGGGCTCCGACGACTCCACGACGGCTGGTTCGGGTTGTACGGGTTGGAAGATGACGCATCGTTACGTTCCTCCATACTCGTCCATGATCGGATGACTGCATGTGCACGCCAAGGCGTGCGATTACGTTAGGGCGTGTTGAAGTCTGTTGGAAGAGGAGTGGCGGCGGTTGCCCGACATCTCGTCAAAACCCTTGACGACGCCATCACTTGGGGGTGAGATCCAATCGCACGTTCGGTTGTGTTGGGTTGCATCTCCGGAGGAGTGGGGCATGACGCAGTCTGATTACGACAGGTCAGGTGTGCCGGGCAGTGTCGCAGGACATCGGATGTCCCGGCGAAGTCTGCTGCGTGGTGCGGCCGTCGGCGCCGGAGCGGTGGCGCTCCCCGCGCTGCTCACCGCCTGCGGGAGCGGCCCCGGCGGCGACGGGAAGACGATCACTCTGGGGTCCAATTCCTCCGACCCGGTTCCGAAGAAGGCCTTCGCCGACGCCTTCGCCGCGTACGAGGCGCAGTCGGACGGGCGGAAGGTGAAGGTCAACACCGTCGACCACAACACCTTTCAGGAGAACATCAACCGGTATCTGCAGGGCAAGCCCGACGACGTCTTCATGTGGTTCGCCGGCAACCGGATGCAATTCTTCGCGGAAAAGGGACTGCTGCACGACATCAGCGACAACTGGGAGGGCTACAAAGGCTTCTCGGCCGCGCTGAAGGCCCAGTCCACCGGAGCGGACGGCAAGCAGTACCTCACCCCGTACTACTACTATCCATGGGCCGTCTTCCACCGTAAGAGCCTGTTCACCGACCGCGGCTATCAGGCACCGAAGACGCTCGACGAATACGTGGCGCTCGCCAAGCGGATGAAGAAGGACAAGCTCGATCCCATCGCGTTCTGCGACAAGGACGGCTGGCCCGCCATGGGCACCTTCGACTACATCGACATGCGGACCAACGGCTACGAATTCCACAAGAGCCTGATGGCGGGCGAGGTGGCCTGGACCGACAAGCGGGTCAGGGAGGTGTTCGACACCTGGCGACGGCTCCTGCCGTACTGCCAGCAGGGGGCCAACGGCCGTACCTGGCAGGAGGCCGCCAACAGCCTTCAGAAGAAGGAGGCCGGCATGGCCGTCCTCGGGCTGCCGCATCCCGGCGCCCAGTTCCCCAAGGGCGAACAGGGCGACATCGACTTCTTCCCCTTCCCCGTGATCAACCCGGAGCACGGGCAGGACGCGGTCGAGGCCCCCATCGACGGCTTCCTGCTGGCCAAGAAGTCCAAGAACCTCAAGAACGCCAAGAGCCTGGAGAGCGCCAAGGACCTGCTCAAGTGGCTGGCCACCGGGAAGGCCGAGGACATCTACCTGAAGAGCGACCCGAACAACGTCGCGGTCAGCGACCAGGCCGACATCTCCGCGTACTCACCGCTCCAGAAGAAGGCCGTGGAACTGGTCTCCGGGGCGAAGCAGATCTCCCAGTTCCTGGACCGGGACACCAGGCCGGACTTCTCCTCCACGGTCATGATCCCCGCGATCCAGAAGTTCATCAGCGACCCGGACGACGTGGACGGCCTGGTCAACGACATCGAGCGGCAGAAGAAGACCATCTTCGCCGCCGACTGACCCCGGACGACCCGATGGCAATCCGACCGAACCTGGAGTACCGACCGTGTCGTTCATCCCGGCCCGGCGCACCGGACGGCGGGTCTCGCGGCGGTTCACCGGCCGCGACCTCGCCGTACTCGGTGTGCTGCTCGGCATACCCGTACTGCTCGACATCGCCATCGTCTGGGGACCGACCCTCGCCTCCGTGGTGCTCTCCTTCACCGGCTGGGACGGCATCGGTGACATCAAGTGGGTCGGTACGCAGAACTACGAGAACCTCTTCACCAACTACCCGCAGTTCTGGCCGGCGGCCCGGCACAATCTGCTCTGGCTCGCCTTCCTCGGCCTGGTCGCCACCCCCTTCGGACTGCTGCTGGCCGTACTGATCGACCGGGGAGTGCGCTTCAGCCGCTTCTACCAGTCGACGCTGTACATGCCCGTCGTACTGTCGCTCGCCGTGGTCGGATTCATCGCCCAGCTGGTCTTCTCCCGCGACCAGGGCGCCCTCAACGCGGTCATCGGCGACACGGCTTCACCGACGGACTGGCTCGGCGACCCGGACCTCAACATCTGGATGGTCCTGCTCGCCGCCGCCTGGCGGCACACCGGCTATGTGATGATCCTCTACCTCGCCGGGCTGAAGGCCGTCGACCCCTCGCTGAAGGAGGCCGCGGCGATCGACGGGGCGGGCGAGGCCCAGACCTTCTTCCGCATCGTCCTGCCCACCCTGCGGCCGGTCAACGTCATCGTCGGCGTCATCACCGTCATCGAGGCCCTGCGCGCGTTCGACATCGTGTACGCGGTCAACCACGGCCGCAACGGACTCGAACTGCTCTCGGTGCTCGTCACCGACAACATCATCGGCGAGGCCAGCCGGATCGGCTTCGGCTCCGCCATCGCCGTCGTCCTGCTGGTCGTCTCCCTGGGATTCGTCGTGACGTACCTGGTCCAGGAGCTCCGAGGGGAGAAAGACCGTTGACCGTGCAAGCCGCCCCCGCCCGCCGCACCGCCCGGCGCCGGATCCGTCCCGGCCGGATCGGCGTCCACGCCTTCCTGATGGCGGTCTCCCTCGCCTTCCTCGCCCCGCTCCTGCTCGCGGTGTACGCGTCGCTGCGGCCGTACGACGAGACCGCCGAGCACGGCTACTTCTCGCTGCCGCGCCATCTCTCCCTGGACTACTACCGCCAGGCGTTCTCCGACTCAGGCATGACGAAGTACTTCGTCAACACCATGATCATCGCGGTCCCGGGGGTGCTCGTCACCCTCTTCCTCGCCTCGTTCGTGGCCTTCGCGCTGGCGCGCCTGAAGATGCGCGGCGGGCTCGTCCTGCTGATGCTCTTCACCGCCGGGAACCTGCTGCCGCAGCAGGTGATCGTGACGCCCCTGTACGTGGTGTTCAACCGGATCCCGCTGCCCTACTGGATGTCCGACTCGATGACGATGTACGACTCGTACTGGGCCGTCGTCGCCGTCCAGGTCGGATTCCAGCTCGGCTTCTGCGTCTTCGTCCTGGCCAACTTCATGCGCACCCTGCCGCAGGAGATCCTGGAGGCGGCCGTCGTCGACGGCGCGGGCGTCTGGACCCGGTACTGGCGGATCACCCTGCCGCTGTGCCGACCGGCCCTGGCCGCGCTCGGCACGCTCCAGTTCACCTGGATGTACAACGACTTCCTGTGGGCGCTGGTCTTCATCTCCGACGGCGACAAGCTCCCCATCACCTCGGCGCTGAACAACCTCAGGGGCCAGTTCTTCACGGACTACAACCTGCTCGCCGCGGGCTCGGTGATCGTCGCCCTGCCCACGATCGTGGTCTTCCTGCTGCTCCAGCGCCACTTCATCGCGGGCCTCACCCTCGGGTCCAGCAAGGGGTAGCCGCCGGACCCGGGGGAGCGGGACCGCTTCGGGCGGCTATTCGCAGGCCACCCCGTCCCCGTCCCGGTCGAGGTGGCGACCGTAGCCGGGCTCGCCCGCGTGGATGGGCGCGGCGCCCGCCGCGCGCACGGCGGTGCAGTTGGCGTAGTACGTGCTGGAGCTGCCCCCGCCCGAACCGGATCCGCCGGAGGAGCCGTCGTCCTCGGCCGCGGGCGGGACGGTCACCCTGACGGTGCGGGTCTTCGTGACGGTCGGCGCCGGCTCCGGGCTCGCGGTCACCGTCTCGGTGACCGACGGCGCCGGGGTGGCCGTCACCGTGGCCGTCGCGGTCACCGTCGCGGACGGCGCGGCCTTCGCTGCCGCGGTCTTCTGTGTCGCGGCGGGATCGTCCGCGGCCCCGATGCCCACGCCCACGAGGAACAGGACGACTGCGGCCGGGATCACTATCCGCTTCCGCGCCCACTTCGGACGGCGGTCCGGCAGCGCGGGCGGTCCGTACGGGGTGCTGCCGGGCGGCGGTGGCGGCGGTCCCCACGGCGGTTGCTGGCTTTGAGACATATGTCCCCCTGGTGCGGCTCATGGAGAGATGACCGTAACGGGCCCGGCGAGTGCCCAGGATTCGAATATTCCGGTGGTGATGAAATTGTGATGGTGGGGTGGAAGGGCTGTGGCCGTCCGGCGGTCGTCCGGAGATCGCGGCAGCTCGCGGTGGCACCGGCGGCGCACGGCCGCCGGTTCCGCCCGGGAAGCAGGCATCGCCACAACCGGGTTTTCGCGGCAGGGTGTTGCGGGCAAGCCACAGGGGGCTACGGAAGAGGGGGAACCGTGATCGTCTGGATCAACGGTGCGTTCGGCGTGGGCAAGACGAGCGCCGCGCGTGAACTGATCGATCTGATCCCGAACAGCACCTTCTACGACCCCGAACTGATCGGCGCGGGGCTGCGGCAGCTGCTGCCCCAGAAGAGACTCGCCGAGGTGGCGGACTTCCAGGACCTGCCGATCTGGCGGCGGCTGGTGGTGGACACCGCGGCGGCCCTGCTCGCCGAGGTGTCCGGTGTGCTGGTGGTGCCGATGACTCTGCTGAGGCAGGAGTACCGCGACGAGATCTTCGGAGGGCTGGCCTCCCGGCGCATCGCGGTGCGTCATGTCCTGCTCTCGTCGGAGGAAACGATCCTGCGCAAACGGATCGCCGACCGCGTGGAGTATCCCGACGACCCGGCGCACAGCGACCGGGTACGGCAGTGGGCCCGCCAGCACATCGAGCCGTACCGCGCGGCCCTCGGCTGGCTCACCCGGGACGCCTACGCCATCGACACCGGCGCGCTCACCCCGTACGGGACGGCCGAGCGCATCGCCGAGGCGGTCGGCAGCGGCGCCGCCACCCCGTGCGAGATCGTGCAGACACCCGAGCCGACCGCGGAGACCGTGGCGGCCGGCGTCCTGCTCTTCGACGAGCACGACAGGGTGCTGCTCGTCGACCCGACGTACAAGCCCGGCTGGGAATTCCCCGGCGGAGTCGTCGAGTCCGGTGAGGCACCTGCCCAGGCCGGCATCCGTGAGGTGGCCGAGGAGATAGGCATCCGTCTCGACCGGGTGCCGAAGCTCCTCGTCGTCGACTGGGAGGCACCCCGGCCGCCCGGCTACGGAGGCCTGCGGCTGCTCTTCGACGGCGGCCTGCTGACCGGCGCGGACGCGCAGCGGCTGCTGCTGCCCGGCTCCGAACTGCGCGGCTGGCGGTTCGTCACCGAGGCGGAAGCGGCCACCCTGCTGCCTCCGACCCGGTACGAACGCCTTCGCTGGGCGCTGCGTGCCCGGGAGCGGTCAGCCGTGCTCAATCTGGAGGCGGGCGTCCCGGTCGGCTGAGGCGCGCATCAGCACGGCGGCGTCCGCGGTGAGCGGTTCGCCGTGCCCGAAGCAGACCGTGGCCGGCTCCAGCGCGGCCAGCCGCCGGAAGGAGGCCACGGTCTGTGGCCCGGTCGATGTTCAGGACGCCGAGCATCACCCGGTCGACCCTGGCCACGGTGTCCCCGGTGAACAGCACGCCGTGCCGGGAAGATGGATCCCGATGCGGGACAGGAGCGGCGACGGCCTCCTCGCCCCGGATCACCGCGGCGTCCAGGCCATGGGCGAGGATCTCGGCACCGTGCCGGTCGGCGAGCTCCTGCGCCGCGCCGTAGTGGTCGCAGTGCCCATGGGTGATCACGATCCGGCCGATGCGGGCCGGGTCCAGGCCGAGACCGCGCACCGCACGGCGAACGTACGGGGACGGGCCCGCCCGCCGGGCGGATCTACGCTCTGGGCGAGCTTCGCCGAGCGCGCAGCTGGCCCGTACCCGCCCCGGCACCCCGCGGACCGGAAGGCCGCGGGGCGCCCGGGGGAGCGGGTGACGCTCGGTCAGGCCCGCTTCGATTCCGCGTAGTTGCGCAGGAACAGGGCCTCGGCGATCGACAGCCGCTCCAGCTCCTGGGGCGACACGCTCTCGTTCACCGCGTGGATCTGCGCCTCCGGCTCGCTCAGGCCGATCAGCAGGATCTCGGCCTGCGGGTACAGCGCGGCGAGGGTGTTGCAGAGCGGGATCGAGCCACCCATGCCGGACGTCTGCATCTTCTCGCCCGGGTACGCGGCCTCCATCGCCCGTGCCATCGACGTGTACGCCGGGCTGGAGGTGTCCGCGCGGAACGGCTGGCCCTGGCCGACCTGTTCCACCGCGACCCTGGCGCCCCACGGGGCGTGCGCCTTCAGGTGGGTGGTCAGCAGCGCGGTCGCCTCGGCGGTGTCCTGGCCCGGCGGGACCCGAAGGCTGATCTGCGCCCGCGCGCTCGCCTGGAGCGACGGCGTCGCGCCGACCACCGGCGGGCAGTCGATGCCGATGACGGTGACCGCGGGCCGGGCCCAGATGCGGTCGGCGACCGTGCCCGAGCCGATCAGCCCGACACCGTCGAGGACCTTCGCGTCCTTGCGGAACTCGGCCTCCGGGTACTGCAGTCCGTCCCACTCGGTGTCCGTGGCGAGCCCGTCGACGGTCGTGGTGCCGTCCTCGGCGCGCAGCGACGCCAGCAGCTGGATCAGTGCGGCCAGCGCGTCCGGGGCGGCGCCGCCGAACTGCCCGGAGTGCAGGTTGCCTTCGAGGGTGTCCACGCGGACCCGCAGCATCGTCATGCCGCGCAGCGTCGCGGTGACCGTCGGCAGACCGACCCGGAAGTTGCCGGTGTCACCGATGACGATGGTGTCGGCCGCCAGCAGCTCGGGGTGCGCCTCCGCGTACCGCTCCAGACCGCCGGTGCCCTGCTCCTCGGAACCCTCGGCGATCACCTTCACGGAGACCGGGACGCCTCCGTCGGCCTTGAGGGCACGCAGGGCGAGCAGGTGCATGATGAACCCGCCCTTGCAGTCGGCCGAGCCGCGGCCGTACCAGCGGCCGTCCCGCTCCGTCAGCTCGAACGGGGGCGAGAGCCAGGCGGACTCGTCGAGCGGCGGCTGCACGTCGTAGTGCGCGTAGAGCAGTACGGTCGGGGCGCCGGCCGGGCCGGGCAGAAAGCCGTAGACCGACTGGGTGCCGTCGGGGGTGTCGAGAAGGGCGACATCCTGGAAGTCCTCGGCGCGCAGCGCGTCGGCGACCCAGCTGGCCGCCGCCTCGCACTCGCTCTTCGGGAACTGCGCGGGATCCGCCACCGACTGGAAGGCCACCAGCTCGGCCAGCTCCGCCTTGGCACGGGGCATCAGCGAGGCGATGGTCTCGGAAATCGGACGGGCGGTCATGGGCACGCTCCTCGTGGGTGCGACGTTATGTGTACGAATCCGGCCACATGTGCACCGAGTGTGCGGCATCGCATGCGGGACGAACGTACGGTCGATCCTCCCACAGCGGGGGCCGGGAGCAACGCGCCGTAGGATGCCGTGAGCAGCATGGGCCACTGGTGGGATCGGGAGCAGAAGCACATCGTGAGCAGCGAGAACGCAGACGCCGTACAGGAGCACGAAGAGTCGTCCGTGTGGGATGTCGTCGTAGTCGGCGGCGGACCGGCCGGAGCCTCGGCGGCATACGCGGCGGCGGTCGCCGGCCGACGGGTGCTGCTCCTTGAGAAGGCGGAGCTTCCCCGGTACAAGACATGCGGCGGCGGCATCATCGGGTTTTCACGTGATTCGCTGCCGCCCGGGTTCGAACTGCCGTTGCGGGACCGGATCCACGCGGTCACGTTCTCGCTCAACGGCAGGCTGGCACGGACCCGCCGCTCCAAGCGGATGCTCTTCGGGCTCATCAACCGCCCGGAGTTCGACGCGGGTCTGGTCGAGGAGGCGCAGAAGGCGGGCGCCGAACTGCGCACCGGTGCGACGGTGACGAGGGTTGAGCAGCACGGTGCCTCGGTGCCCGACCGGCGCACGGTCGCCGTGGTGCTCTCCGGCGGCGAGACGGTCCTGGCCCGCGCGGTCGTCGGTGCCGACGGCAGCGCGGGGCGCATAGGGGCTCATGTCGGGGTGAAGCTCGACCAGGTGGACCTCGGCCTGGAGGCGGAGATCCCGGTTCCGGCCACGGTCGCGGAGGACTGGGCGGGGCGGGTGCTGATCGACTGGGGCCCCATGCCCGGCAGTTACGGCTGGGTCTTCCCCAAGGGCGACGTCCTGACGGTCGGTGTGATCTCGGCGCGGGGCGACGGCGCGGGAACCAAGCGGTACCTGGAGGACTTCATCGCCCGGCTCGGCCTGGCGGGTTTCGAGCCGAAGATCTCCTCCGGCCATCTGACGCGCTGCCGCAGCGACGACTCGCCGCTGTCGCGCGGGCGGGTGCTGGTGTGCGGTGACGCGGCGGGCCTGCTGGAGCCGTGGACCCGCGAGGGGATCTCCTTCGCGCTGCGGTCGGGGCGGCTGGCCGGTGAGTGGGCGGTCCGGATCGCGGAGTCGCACGATGCGGTGGACGCCCGCCGTCAGGCGCTGAACTACGCGTTCGCCATCAAGGCGGGCCTCGGCGTCGAGATGGGTGTCGGACGGCGCATGCTGAAGCTGTTCGAGCGTCGGCCGGGGGTGCTGCACGCGGTGCTGACGGGATTCCGCCCGGCCTGGAACGCGTTCGCCGGAATCACCCGCGGCACGACCTCGCTCGGCGAACTGGTCCGTACGCATCCGCTGGCGCAGCGGGCACTCAACGCCATGGACCGCTAGTGCCGTGACCGGCGATGTTTGCCGGGAGGGGTACTGGAGGTTCCTGCCGGACCGTCGACTGCCGGGCCGCCCGGTCAGCTCTCCACGGAGATGCGGAAGACCGGGTGGTCCGGGCAGGCCGCCAGCAGTTCGGCGTCCGAGGACTCCGCGGTGACGCCCTGGAAGTAGTCGTTGACCTGCCAGCCCCACCGCTCCAGGTAGGCGCGGATGACCAGCGACTTCTGCTCGTCGTCCGGGATCTCCACGGCGATGAACTCGCGGACCTTGCGGCCCACCCGCAGCTCGCCGCCGCCTGCCGCCCGCATGTTGCGCACCCACTGGGAGTGGCCGCGGGCGGAGACGAGGTACTGCGCGCCCTCATGGGTGTGGGGGTTCACGGGCACCCGCTGCATCTGCCCGCTCTTGCGGCCGCGCACCGACATCTCGGCCGAGCCGAACATGCTGAGGCCATGACGGGCGAGGCGGCCGACGATGCCGTTCATCCGGACGTTGAGGGCGCTGCCGCGAAGGTAGTACGGCTGAGACATGGTGACTCCCCACGTTTTTGAGAGCGGTGCTCTCGCTTGAGATCAGTGTGCACGGGATGGGTGCTCAAAAGCAAGAGCACTGCTCTCGTTGTTGGTCGGTGCTCTGCTTTCGTGGCAGACTGCCGGCCATGAGCACTGTCCGAGGAGCCAGGGAACGGGCCCGTATCGAGGTCACCGCCGCCATCAAGGACGAGGCGAGGAAACAGCTCGCGGCCGAGGGCGCCGCGAAGCTGTCGCTGCGCGCCGTCGCCCGGGAGCTCGGCATGGCGTCCTCCGCCGTCTACCGCTACTTCCCCAGCCGGGACGAGCTGCTCACCGCTCTGATCGTCGACGCGTACGACTCCGTGGGCGAGGCCGCCGAGGCCGCCCACCGGGCCGCTGCGGCCGGGACCGCCGGCCACCTCGCCCGCTGGATCGCCGTCACCCGCGCCGTGCGCGACTGGGCCCTCGCCCGCCCCCACGAGTACGCTCTGATCTACGGCTCGCCGGTGCCCGGCTACACCGCGCCGCAGGCGACGGTCGGCCCCGCCTCCCGCGTCGGCCTCGTCCTGATCGCCGTGGTCGCGGACGCCCACCGCACGGACGGCCTGGCCCTGCCGCCGCTCGCCGACGATCTGCGCGCGGAGGCCGTGCGGATGGTCACCGAATTCGCCCCCGGCCTCCCGCCGGAGGCCGCCCCCCCGCTGATCGCCGCCTGGGCGAAGCTGTTCGGGCTGATCTCCTTCGAGATCTTCGGCCAGTTCCACCGGGTGGTGGAGGCCCGGGAGGCATTCTTCCGGGAGGCGGTCACCGAGATGGCCCGCACGGTCGGCCTGCCCGCCGACGAGAAGGGCTGAGGGCTCTCCCGTACGACGTACTCCCCAGGGAGTACGGGTGATGACCACGCCCGGCTGACGCCCGGGGCGCGGCCCGCGGTCTAGCGTGGCCGGCATGGAAGAGCAGCGCTCACACGGAAACGGCGGCGGTCCCCCCTGGGCGCACGGCGAGCCGCCGCGGTGGCTGACCGGGGCACCGGGACGGTTCGCCACCCGGCTGCCCTGGCCGTCGACGATCCTGATCGGCGCCGTCGTCATGATCGGCTCCACCATCGCGGCCCGGGGGCAGATGGACGAGCGGGCCCCGCTGGACCTGTTCGCGCGGCTGCTGCTCTTCCTGGCCGTCGCCGTGCTCCTGGTGCGTCACCGGCACCCCGTGGTGGCCGTCTTCGGCAGCTCGACCGCGGCGATGATCTATCTGGCGGCCGGCTATCCGTACGGTCCGGTCTTCCTGGCCGTCGCCGTGGGCTGCTTCAGCGCCGTCGTCGCCGGACACCGGCGGGCCGCCTGGTCGGCCGTGGGCATGGTGTGGCTGGGGCACGTCCTGGTGGCGCACTGGCTCTACCGGTGGCTGCCGCCCTCCGACGACCACCCCGCCGCCTGGGGGCAGGAACTGGGCATCGCCGCCTGGGTCGTCGCCATCATCGCGGCTGCCGAGCTCGTACGCGTACGCCGTGAGCAGTGGGCGGACCGGCGGGCGGAGCGGGAGGCCGCGGAGCAGCGCCGGGCCGACGAGGAAAGGCTGCGGATGGCGCGTGAACTCCATGACGTACTGGCCCACAGCATCTCCGTCATCAACGTCCAGTCGAGTGTGGGGCTGGCGCTGCTGGATTCCGACCCCGAGCAGGCGCGTGCGGCGCTGACCACCATCAAGGCCGCCAGCAAGGAGGCGCTGGGCGAGGTCCGCCAGGTCCTCGACACCCTGCGCACCCCCGGCGACGCCCCGAGGGCCCCGGCCCCGGGGCTCGGCCGGCTCCCCGAACTGGTCGAACAGGCGGCGCGCACCGGACTGACCGTCACCGTCGAGACCGAGGGCGAACGGCCGGCCGTGCCGCCCGGCGCGGATCTCGCCGCCTTCCGCATCGTGCAGGAGGCGCTGACCAATGTGGTCCGGCACTCCGGATCGCGTACCGCGCGGGTCCGGATCGGCTACGGGCCCGGCCGCATCCGGCTCCGTGTCGACGACGAAGGACCCGCCACCGACGGAGACGCCGGAGGCAGCGGCAACGGGCTGGCGGGGATGCGGGAGCGGGCCGCCGCGCTGGGTGGCACGATCGAGGCGGGCCCCCGGCCCGACGGCGGCTTCCGGGTGCGCGCCGAGCTTCCGCTGCCGTCCGGTTCGTCCGGCGCGGCGGCACACGAGGAGGAGACACCGTGATCCGCGTACTGCTCGCCGACGACCAGTCGCTGGTCCGGGCGGGCTTCCGGGCCCTGCTGGACGCCCAGCCCGACATCGAGGTGGCCGGGGAGGCCGCCGACGGCGCGGAGGCCGTGCGCCTGGTGGGTGAACTGCGGCCCGACATCGTGCTGATGGACATCCGGATGCCGCATCTCGACGGCCTCGCCGCCACCCGTGCCATCACCGAGGACGCCCGGCTGGACGACGTCAGGGTGGTCATGCTCACCACCTTCGAGCTCGACGAGTACGTCTTCGAGGCGATCCGCTCCGGGGCCTCCGGCTTCTTGGTCAAGGACACCGAACCCGATGAACTGCTGCGCGCCGTACGGGCGGTGGTGGGCGGTGACGCCCTGCTGTCGCCGGGGGTCACCCGGCGCCTGATCGCCGAGTTCGCGGCCCGCTCCAAGGAGCCTGCGGCGGCGACCGGGCTGCGCGAGCTGACCGAACGGGAGCGGGAGGTGATGGCGCTGGTGGGCATAGGGCTCTCCAACGAGGAGATCGCCCGGCGCCTCGTCGTCAGCCCGCTCACCGCCAAGACCCACGTCAGCCGCACCATGGTGAAGCTGGGCGCCCGCGACCGCGCCCAACTCGTCGTGCTGGCCTACGAGTCGGGGCTGGTGCGGCCCGGCTGGCTCGGCTGACCCGGGAGTCGGCGGAGCTCGCGGCAGCGTACCGGTGCGGTGTCCGGCCGATGGGCAAGTACCCCGGCCGGACACCGCACCGTCCCCCTCGCCCGTCGGTCAGTCCCGCACGGACACCTTCTGTGCGGTCGTCGTCGGCGCGGCCTCTGCCGCGCGGTCCGTCTCGGACGACGCGACCAGCACGGTGCGCTGGACGGGCCGGCGGGGCCGCAGCCCGGTGAGCGTGATCAGCAGTCCGGCGAACGCGACCACGGTCACCACGACCAGGCCGGGCCGGTAACTGTCCAGGACCGCCTGACGCGATCCGTCGCCGCTGCCGTGCGCGGTGATCACCGCGGTCACGACCGCCAGGAAGATCGCCCCGCCGACCTGGATCGAGGTGTTCAGCAGGCCCGAGACCATGCCCTGCTCGTCGTCGTCCACCCCGTTGGTGGCCTGGATGTTGAGCGAGGGGAAGGTCAGCGCGCAGGCCGCGCCGAGCAGCAGCATGGACGGCAGGATCACCACGGCGTACGAAGGCGTGAGGGTGATCCGCAGGAAGAGCGCGTAGCCGACGACGAGGGACGTGAACCCGGCCGCGATGACGCGCGGTGTCCCGAACCGGTCCACCACATCACCGATCTTCGTGGAGGACAGGGCGACCAGCACCCCCGCGGGCAGGAAGGCCAGCGCGGTCTCCAGCGCGGACCAGCCGAGCAGCGACTGCATGTACTGGGTGACCAGGAACTGGAAGCCCACATAGCTGCCGAAGAACGCCGCGGCCCCCAGCTGCGCCCTGACCTGGCTCCCGGAACGCAGCACACCGAGGCGGATCAGCGGGTTCGCGGTGCGCCGCTCGATGGTGACGAAGACGGTGAGCAGTACGGCGACGGCGAGGAACGACAGCAGCGTGCGGGCGGAGGTCCAGCCGGCCTCCGGCGCCTGCACGACCGTGAACACCAGCAGCAGCATGGCGCCCGTGCCGGTGACGGCGCCCGGCAGGTCGTAGCCGCGGTGGGTGTCCTCACGGTCGCTGTGCGGGATCAGCTTGAGGCCCGCGATCAGGGCGATCAGGGCGATCGGGGCGGGCAGCAGCATCGTCCACCGCCACGACAGCTGGGTGAGCAGGCCGGAGAGGACCAGGCCCATGGAGAAACCGGTGGCCGCGCAGGTGGTGTAGATGGACAGGGCGCGATTGCGCTGCGGGCCCTCCTTGAACGTGGTGGTGATGATCGAGAGCCCGGCGGGCGCGGTGAACGCCGCGCTCAGTCCCTTGATGAAGCGGCTGGCGATCAGCAGCGGTCCGGAGTCGACGAATCCGCCGAGCAGCGAGGCGAGGGCGAAGACACCGAGCGCGATGAGGAAGACCCGGCGCCTGCCCAGCAGATCGGCCGCCCGGCCACCGAGGAGCAGCAGCCCGCCGTAGCCGAGGATGTAGCCGCTGACGATCCACTGGAGGGTCGAGGTGGTCAGTCCGAGATCGTCGGCGATGGACGGCAGCGCGACGCCGACCATGGAGACGTCGAGGGCGTCCAGGAACATCGCGGCGCAGAGCACGAGGAGCGTGCCCCACAGGCGCGGGCTCCAACGCGCATGGGAATCGGGGACGTTGAGCGGAGTGGTCATGCGGAGCACAGTACATGCACGTGCATTGAATGCAAGTGCATTTAATGCCGGTGCAACAATCGGTGTCATCTCTGCTAACGTGCGGTCATGGCAGCGAACAAGTCCGAGCGGGTGCTCGTCGACGAGTGGCGGGACATCCTCGCGCTGCACGCCAGGACGCTCTGTGAGCTCGACCGCGAGCTGCACCGGCACGGCCTCGGCGCCAGCGACTTCGAGGTGCTCGATGTGCTGGCGGAGGGCACGTCCGAGGACGGCGGCTGCGCCTATCGCGTACAGGAGCTGGCCTCCAGGGTCCACCTCAGCCAGAGCGCGCTGTCCCGTCTGGTGGCGCGGCTGGAGAAGGACGACCTGGTGCGCCGGGGAATGTGCAGCGAGGACCGGCGGGGCGTCCAGGTGGAGCTGACGGCGAAGGGCCGGGCACGCCATGCCGAGGTGAAGCCGCTGCAGAGGTCGGTGCTCGCCCGGATGCTCGACGGCGCGGCGGAGTGAGCGCGGCGCGGGTCGCCGGCACGCTCCGGTGGCCTCCGGCCCCGGCGGTCAGGACCAGGTGACTCCGGAGTTCTCGCGCCAGATCCTGGCGGGCTCCGCGTCGCCCGTCACCGTGATCGCGGCGAGCGGCAGCCGGTTCCAGAGCGTCAGGTAGAGGTCCTCGGCCGATGTGGTCAACTCGCAGTCCACGAGCCCCTCTTCGGGTGCCCCGTCCGCCCTTGCGGCCCGTGGCGGCTCCGGCGAGAGGTGTACGGTCCAGCAGGCGTCCACGTCCGTGGCGCGCACCCGGAGGGAGCGCGGCGCCGAGGTGCGCACCCGGCTCTCCGGCCGGGCGTGGAACCCGCACAGCAGCTCGTCGATCCCGTCCACCGCGTGAGCGGCCGGGACCGGTGACGGCCGCCCGCCCCGGGCCGACTCCGCGTCCACCCGGTGGATCGTGGTCTCGTGCGCCTGACGCCGGGCCCAGAAGGCCAGGGGTGACGGCGCGGGCAGGAAGCTCCAGCACGCCAGCCCGGCCGGTGCGCTGTTCAGGGCGTCCACCAGGAGGCCGTGGCCCTCGCGGAACCAGCCGATCAGCGCCGGCCCGTCCAGATCCGGCTCCCCGCCGCCGGGGTGGTACGAGGTGCGGCCCTCGACGACGAACGCGGTCGCCCAGCGGTGCACCATCCCGGTGTGCCGCAGCAGATCGCGCACCCGCCACTCCGGACACGTCGGCACCGGGGCGTCCGTCCCCGCCTCATGCGCGGCGGCCGCCAGCAACTGGCCCTCGGCGGCCAGGGACTTGATGTGGCCCGTGATCTCCATGGCTCCGATTGTGCCAGCGGGACGAGCGTCCGGGCCCGGTGATTCAGGCCACCGGCGGATGGGTCGCGTTGCGTGCTCCGTACCCCAGCGCGGCGGCCGCGGTGGCCAGCAGTGCCACCGTGGTGAGGGCCACCGGGAGCGAGAACCAGTCGGTCAGGAAGCCGATCGCGGGCGGCCCGAGCAGCATCCCGCCGTAGCCGAGCGTCGACGCGGCCGCCACTCCGCCGGGCCCGGCCAGCTCACCGGCCCGGCCGACCGCGACCGGGAAGATGTTGGCCAGGCCGAGACCGGTGACGGCGAAGCCGATGAGGGCCGGCCAGGTGGTGGGGGCGAGCGAGCCGAGCAGCATCCCGACCGCGGCCGTCGCACCGCCCACGACGAGGGTGCGGGTCTGGCCGAGCCGTTCGAGCAGCGCCGTACCGCTGAGCCGGCCCGCCGTCATGGCCAGCGCGAACAAGGAGTAGCCGGCCGCCGCGACGCCGGGGTGGGCGTGCAGGTCCTGCTCCAGGTGGAGTGCGCCCCAGTCGGCCAGCGCGCCTTCGCCGTAGGCGGTGCAGAGCGCGATCAGGCCGAACAGGAGCACCAGCCGGCGGGCCCTTCCGCTCAGCCGTCGCGGCGCCTCGGCGGCACCGGCACCGGCCTCGACCGGGGGCCGGGGCGCCGGGTGACGCAGCAGCGCCGGCCCCGCCGCCGCCGTGACCAGGAGCCCGACCCCGGTGAGGATCAGGAGATGAGTGGCGGGGGAGAGGCCGCCCGCGACCAGTCCGCCGAGCCCGGCGCCGATCATGCCGCCGAGGCTGAAGGCGGCATGGAAGCCCGGCATCACGGGGCGCCTGAGCGCGGCGACCAGATCGACCGCGGCGCTGTTCATCGCCACGTTCATCCCGCCGTACGCGGCGCCGAAGACCAGCAGAACCAGGCCGAGCGCGAGCGCCGAACGGGTCTGCGCGGGCAGGGCGATGGAGAGGGAGAGCAGAACGCCGCAGACCACGGTCACCGGATGGCTGCCGAAGCGTCGGCACAGCCGGCCGGTGAGCATCATGGTCACCACGGCCCCGGCGGACACTCCGAGCAGGGCCAGGCCCAGGGTGGCGGCGGAGGCACCGGTCTGGTGCTTGATGGCCGGGATGCGGACCACCCAGCCGGCGAAGAGGAAGCCGTCGAGGGCGAAGAACACGGTCAGGGCGGTACGGAGGCGGGCCGACGGAGGTGCGGCGGTGTCTCCGCCCGGTCCCCCCGGTAGGGCCGTCCGCAGTTTGTTTAGTTGCGGCACAAACTCAGCATAGGGGTGCCGGGACAACCGACGCAAGACGGTCGTCCGCCGCTTCGGCGAAGCTTTCTCTCCGGCTCCGGCTCGGCCCGGACGGGCGGTTTCCGGTGCGTTTCCGCCAAGTCCCGCCGTACGTCCGCCGGGTGTGGCCCGCGGCGCCGGGCGGGTGCCGGGCATCGCGGGGAGCGCGGGCCGGGCGTCGAGGGAGCGCGGGCCGGGCGGGCCCCCGGCCGTGCCCCCGGGGCGCAGCCGCGCCACCGGGGCGTCGGCCGTACCCTCGGACCGTGGGAGACTCGCCCCCATGAACGGCAAGGTGTCCACCACCCGGACAAAGTTGGAGAGAGGCCGCAGCGCGCTCGGACCCGCGCTGGAACTGGTCCACACCGGACGTGCGCCCACCCGCGCCGTCCTCACCTCCGAGCTCGGAGTCACCCGGGCGACGGCCGGTGCGGTCGCCGCGGAGCTGGAGGCGCTCGGCCTGATCCGGGTCGACTCCCGGCCCGGCTCCGCCGCCGGATCACAGGGCCGCCCCTCGCACCGGCTGTCCGTCCGGGAGTCGGGCCCCGTCGCCATCGCCGCCCAGGTGCACGCCGACGGGTTCCGGGCCGCGCTCGTCGGGCTCGGCGGGCGGCTGGTGGCCACCGCTCCCGGCTGTGTCACCGTCACGGCGGACCCGGCGCAGGTCATCGGTGAAGTGGTCGACGACTGCGCGCGGTTGCTGCGGGACAGCGGGCTGCGCTGCGTCGGAGCGGGCCTCGCGGTGCCCTCGGCGGTCGCCGAACCGGAGGGCAACGCGCTCAACCCGCTGCACATCGCCTGGCCGGCCGGTGCGCCGGTGAGTGAGATCTTCGCCGACTGCGTACGCGGAGCGGGCATCCCTGGACCCGCGTTCACCGGGAACGACGTCAACCTCGCCGCGCTCGCCGAACACCGGCACGGCGCCGGCCGGGGCGCCCAGCATCTGCTCTGCGTGGCCACCGGACACCGGGGAGTGGGCGGCGCCCTGGTCCTCGACGGCCGCCTGCACACCGGGAGTTCGGGGCTGGCGCTGGAGGTGGGTCATCTCACGGTGAACCCCGAGGGGCGCCCCTGCCACTGCGGCGGCCGCGGCTGCCTGGATGTCGAGACCGACCCGCTGGCCTTCCTCGTCGCCGCCCGACGCGAACCCGGCCCGGAGGAATCGCTGCTCAAGCAGGCCGGCGACCTGCTGCGCACGGAGTACGGGGACGCGGCGGTACGGGGCGCGGCCGAGGAGCTGATCGACCGGCTCGGGCTCGGGCTCGCCGGCCTGGTCAACATCCTCAACCCGGACCGCATCATCCTCGGCGGACTGCACCGCGCCCTGCTCGACGCGGACCCGGAGCGGCTGCGTGCGGTGGTCGCCGACCGCAGCCTGTGGGGGCGGAGCGGCAGCGTCCCGATCCTCCCGTGCACGCTCGACCACAACAGCCTGGTCGGCGCGGCGGAACTGGCCTGGCAGCCGGTGCTGGACGACCCGCTGGCCGCGCTGGCCTGATGGAGCCGGGCGGTACGGGTCTCAGCCCCAGGTGATCAATTCCAAGGGATGCCTGCGGAGGGTGCGGGGTGGGCGGCGGCCGAAGCCACCGCGAGACGGTCGGGCGGCGGGCTGCCGGTCCTGGTCGAGGTGGCAGCGGGCGGTCAGGCGGCAGGGTCGACTTCGGGGTGCGTGAACCGCACGGGCTTGCCCAGCGACCGGGCGTAGGCGATTTCGGCTCGGGTGCTGTCTCCGATGTGGTCGCCGACCACGAGCACCTCATCAGCGAGGCGGATCTTCGCCCGGTGCAGATCGTCGAGTCGAACCTTCAGCGCCTCGGCCTCGACAGGATCGGACCAGAGTTCATGCGGTGACTTCATGTCACAGCCCGGTTTGACGACGATCTTTCCGGCTTTGGTCTCCCGCAGATCGGCCTCGTTCATCTCGGTCATGAAGCGGGTGGAGCCGCAGATCACGACGATACGCGGGAGGCTCAACAGCTTCTTCGCGTCGGCGAGCTTCTCCTCGGGGGTGAGCTGTTGCGGGTATGACACTGGTTCCTCCTGGTGGTGTGGTCCAAGGGAGGCCTGCGGAGACAAGAACGAGGGTGTCCAAAATCGTTTTGTGACGAACGACGTGGACACCCTCGGGACAGCACTCTATGCGACGACCGACGACATGCTGAAGGAACATCCAGACCTGGCGCCGTGGCGCCCGCCGGCCGGCATTACGCCCCGCCTGAGCGATGCCGGACTGGTCACCCCCGCCACGATGCAGGCCATACTCGGCTACACCTCCGAGGCCAGATGGCTCCGCCATCCCCGTGCCCACCTGCGCCACCTCTTCCAGCCACAGCCGCTTCTTCTGGGCCCGCGCCTGCACCTGGTCTGCACACCCTTCAGGGACTGCCCATCGCCTTCGCCCTGACCGGGGCCAAGGCCGACGCACGCGAGACCCTCCTTGACCTCCTGGCAGCCGAGTGCGAGCTTCTGCGAGAGCGCCCCGACAGACTCTCATCGGCGACAAGAACTGCTTCGGCCGTGGTTTCGAACGCGAACTGTCCGGGCGTGGAGTGCAGTTGCTGCGGCCTGCCCGTGGAGGTGAACGGGAACGGCCTGGCGCAGCCCTGTTCAAGCCGCTGCGACAGGCATCGAATCGATCAACGAGACCTTCAAGGGACAGCTTGACCTCGAACGGCACCGAGGGTGCACACCCAGAGGTGTCATAGCCCGCGTCATGCAACGCATCCTCGCGCTGACCGCCGCGATCTGGCACAACGACGCCACCGGACAAACCGTCCTGCGCTCACTGATCGCCTACGATCACTGACTCCTTGGAATGGATCATCCAGGCCGGGTCCGAGTGGGTCCGCCGGGCGGATCCTCGCGGAGGCCGTACGGGTCCCGGCCTCCGGCCGCGTCCGAAGGTGCCCGCCGGGCGAACGCCCGTGCCGGGTTGTCCACCGGGACCGCATCCAACGCCCTTTTTCCCAGGGCCTGTTCGAGGCAGGGGTGCAGTCGGCGCGACAGGAACGGCACGCCCGGGGTGCCGGGCACGGTCGTGTCGCCGCCCAGCAGCAACTGTCCGCCGAAACCGGCCTCGGCGAGCACGGCCGGCCGCGCGGGCAGCCGCCGGCCCGCCGCGTGGCCGGACCATGACGGCCCGTCGAACGCCAGGAACGTACCCGCCCCCGTCGTCCAGCGCCGCACGGTGATGTCCGGCCGAGCGGGAGGGCCGAGGATTGCTGCCTGCGGGGTGTCCGCCAATTTTCGGGTTCCTTCGCCGGTCTCCGGTGCCCGTCGAACGCCGCCTCGGCCGCCTCGATCGGACGGTCGGCGGCGCTCACGGTCCGACTGCACCTTCCAGTAGGAACAGACTCCGGCGGTCCCGGTCCCGGTCGTCGACGGGAGCAGCCGCGGCGGCGCCACGTACTCCCGAGGGGGTACGCGCACGGCCGCTGGCCGTACGACGACGCGGAAGCCTCTCTCGGCGAGGCTCGAAAGCGTCAGGAAAACCTGAACTCCAACCCCTGAACCGAGGGAGCCGACCGAGATGAACACCCTGGCGTACAGCGGTGGCCCCGGGCCCTGGATCATCCTCTTCCCGCTCTTCTGGGCGGCCGTCGTCATCGGCGGTGTCACTCTGCTGCGCTGTACCGTCCGGCGCGGCCGACGAGGACCCTGGCAGGCCCGTACCACCGGGGAAAACCCGCCGAGCCGTCACCGATCCCCCTGCTCGGCCGGCGCTTCGCGGCCGGCGAGATCGACGAGGACGAGTACTGGCGCCGGCTCTCCGTCCTGGACGAACAGTTCGGCCGCGGCAGCAAGGGAGGCCTGGCATGACCACCACCGTCCCCATCTCCGAACCCGCCCCCGCCGCCACCCCCGCCCCCGCCGCCCGGGTCGTCGACGCAGTGAAGCTCTACGGCGCGGGCGACACCAGGGTCAGGGCATTGGACGGGGTGAGCGTCGACTTCCCGGCCGGGCGCTTCACCGCGATCATGGGGCCCTCCGGATCCGGCAAGTCCACCCTGATGCACTGCGCCGCCGGGCTCGACACGCTCACCTCGGGCTCCGCCTTCATCGGCGACACCGACATCAGCGCGCTCGACGACCGCAGGCTCACCCTGCTGCGCCGGAGCCGGATCGGCTTCGTCTTCCAGTCCTTCAACCTGCTGCCGACGCTCACCGTCGCCGAGAACATCACCCTCCCCCTGGACCTCGCGGGGGAGCGGCCCGACCGCGAGTGGCTCGATACCCTCGTCGATACCGTCGGGCTCCGGGACCGGCTGCACCACCGGCCCGGCGAACTGTCCGGTGGACAGCAGCAGCGGGTGGCGGTGGCACGGGCCTTCGCCGGCAGCCCCGACGTCGTCTTCGCCGACGAACCGACCGGCAACCTCGACTCCCGCTCCGGCCAGGAAGTACTCCGGCTGCTCGGCCGCACCGTCCGGCAGACCGCCCGTACGGTCGTCATGGTCACCCACGACCCGGTCGCCGCCGCCCACGCCGACGAGGTGGTCTTCCTCGCCGACGGCCGGCTCGTCGACCGGATGCCCGACCCCACGGCGGAGCGCGTGCTGGACCGCTTCAAGTCCTTCGCCCCCCACCCCTCGCGCAGGCGGTGACGGCATGAACGGCACCCGTGCCTCCGTACGCCTGAGCATCTCCTCGCTCCGCGCCCACAAGCGCCGCTTCGCCGGTACGTTCGTCGCCGTCCTGCTCGGCGTCGCGTTCCTCACCGGGACGCTCGTCATGGGCGACACCCTGCGCGCGAGCTTCGACACCATGTTCACCAACGCCAACGCCGGTACCGACGCCGTCGTGCGCGGCGCCGACGTGATCACCGTCGCCGGTGAGACCCGTGGCACCCGGCAGCCGGTGAGCACCGCGCTGGTGAAGCGGATCGAACGGACCCCCGGCGTCGCCGCGGCCGCGCCCGACATCCAGGGCGCCGGCCAGCTCATCGGCGCCGACGGCAAACCCATCGGCGGCCAGGGCCCGCCCACCCTCGCGGGCAACTGGATCGACGACCCGGAACTCAACCCGTACCGGCTCGCCGCCGGACGTGCACCCGCCGCCCCCGGCGAGGTCGTCATCAACCGGGGCGCCGCCGACCGGGGCGGGCTCAGGATCGGCGACACGACCGTGCTGCGCACCCCCGACCCCGTACACGTCAGGATCGTCGGGCTGGCCACCTTCGGCGGCCAGGACGGCATGGGGCAGGTCACCTACACGGCCATGACGCAGGCCGACGCCGAGAAGTACCTGACGCCGAAGCCCGGCGAGGCATCGGCCATCCAGGTCCGGGCCGGACCCGGCACCGGCCAGCGGGAACTCGTCGACGCGCTGCGGCCCGTGCTGCCCAAGGGCGTCGAGGCCGTCACCGGGCAGGCGGCGGCCGCCGAGAACCGGGACATGATCTCCGGCGCCTTCCTCGGCCTGTTCACCACACTGCTGCTGGTGTTCTCCGGGATCGTGCTGCTCGTCGCCACCTTCTCCATCCACAACACCTTCGCCATCGTCGTAGCCCAGCGCACCCGGGAGAACGCGCTGCTGCGCGCCCTCGGCGCCGCACGCCGTCAGGTCGTCGTCGCGACCCTCGTCGAGGCGACCGCGGTCGCGGTGATCGCTTCCGCCGCGGGTCTGGCCGGCGGCATCGGCATCGCCGCCGGACTGCAAGCCCTCTTCCCCGCCGTGGGATTCCCGTTCCCGGACGGTTCGCTGGTGATCGGCGCCGTCTCTCTGCTGCTGCCGCTCGCCGTGGGTGTCCTGGTCTGCCTCGGCTCCGCCCTGCTGCCCGCCGTCCGGGCCGGACGCACCGCGCCGCTCGCCGTCCTGCGCGAGAGCGCCGTCGACGACTCCGGGGCGTCCCGGCCCCGGGCCGTCACCGGGCTGGTGCTGCTGGTGGCCTCCGTCGGCGCCGCCCTGGGCGGCACCCTGGCCCCTTCGGTCTGGCTGTCGGCCGCCGGCGCGGTGGCGGCACTCGCCGCGTTCGTGATCCTCGGCCCGGTCGCCGCCACGTACGCGGTACGGACCCTCGGCGCCCCGCTCGGCCGGCTGCGCGGCGTCACCGGCGGGCTGGCCCGGCGCAACGCCCTGCGCAGCCCCCGGCGGACCGCGTCCACCGCGACCGCGCTGATGATCGGCGTCGCAGTGGTCTCGCTCTTCACCGTCTTCGGTGCCTCGCTGAAGGCGACCATGAACCGGACCGTCGACCGGTCCTTCGCGGGCGATGTCGCCATCAGCGCGCCCGCCTTCGGCGCGGGCGGCAGCGGACTGAGCCCCCGCCTCGCCCCGGCCGTCGGCCGGCTGCCACAGGTCGCCACCGCGGTCGGCCTGGGCAAGGGGGTCGCGGAGGTCGACGGCGCGGGACGCGCCCTGACCGTCACCGACCCGGCCGCGCTCGGCAGGGTCTTCGACCTCGGCCGGGTCGACGGCTCGCTGACCGGGTTCGGTACGAACGGGATCGCCGTCTCCGCCGCCGAGGCCGCCGAGCGCGGTCTGCGCCCCGGATCCCCGGTCCGGCTCACCTTCACCGACGGCGCACGGCAGGACTTCACCGTCCGCGCCGTCTACGACCGGCCGGAACTGGCGGGGGACTACGTCATCACCCGCCGGGCCTGGGCCCCGCACCGCGCACAGGACTCCGACTCGCTGATCGCCGTCTCCTTCGCACCGGGGGTGTCCACCGCCGACGGGCGGGCGGCGGTCGCGAAGACCGCGGCGGCCTACGGCAACCCGGACGTACAGACCCGCGGCGAGTACGCGGAGTCCTCGGCCGGCGCCATCGACATGATGCTCACCCTGGTCTACGCCCTGCTGGCACTCGCCGTACTCATCGCCCTGCTGGGCATCGCCAACACGCTCACCCTGGCCCTGCACGAACGCACCAGGGAGCTGGGCCTGCTGCGCGCCGTGGGACAGACCAGGAGCCAGCTGCGCTCGATGGTCCGCTGGGAGTCCGTCCTGGTGGCCGCGTTCGGCACGGCGGGCGGACTGCTGCTCGGCGGCTTCCTCGGCTGGGTGCTGGTCGAGGCGTCCGCGGGCGACACCGCCGTCGCCTTCGACCTGCCGCCGCTGCGGCTCCTGGCGGTCGCCCTCGTGGGGATCGCCGCCGGAGCGCTGGCGGGCCTGCGCCCGGCCCGCCGGGCCGCACGGCTCGACGTGCTCCGCGCGATCGCCGCCCAGTAGCGCACGACGGGGAGGGGCGAGCCGCCGTCCGGCGGCTCGCCCCTCCCCGTCGTGTCACGGTCCGTACGAGGCCCGGCAGATCAGCCGACCACCGCCGACCGTGCGGCGGAGGGCGTACCGCTCTCCAGGTACGTGACTGAGTCCAGCTCGAACGGCCCGTCGGTGGTGGCCCCGTACACCGGATGCGGTGGCAGCACGAAGCATCGCGGGGGCGCCGGAAGGGTGAACCAGACGACCTTCCCCGCCCCGCCCGCCGGACGGACCCCCCAGCTCTCGCTGACCGCGGCGATCAGTGCGAGCCCGCGCCCCGACGTGCTGGACGCGCTGGGCTCACGCACGGTCGGCAGCCGTGGGTCGTGGTCGTGGACGGACACCGTCAGGCGTTCGAGCAGCAACTCGATCTCGACGGTGCATGACTTGTCCGGCTGGGCATGCCGGTGGACGTTGGTCAGCAGTTCGGTGACGCCGAGCGCGGCCTGGTCGATCAGAGGATCGAGATGCCAGTAGCGCAACTGCGCCGAGATGATTCTGCGGACCTGACCGATCCGCGACGGCAGGGCCTGGAGCTCCACCGTGCAGTGCCTGCTTGGCTCGCTGATCACGGCTGCGACTCCCCGAAATAGGTCCGGAAGAAGACGAAGGAACGGATCGCGCGGCCGACCGGCCGCTGATCCGGTCTCCGACGGTGTGGATCTCAGTGTCACCGCCGGTGAACCATGAGTGACGTGTCCAATGTCGCCCAGGGGTCACAGCTCCGCAACTCGCGATGGGCCGGTACGGCCGTCGGTGTCAGGTCATGCGTCCGCCCGCGCTGCGCAGCGTTTCGAGGAATCGGTGGGTCGGGCCGCCCCGGTCCGGACCGTGGTTGCGCTGCCCCATCGTCAGCCGGTACCGCGTCCCGTTCAGGCGGGCCACGGCCGCCCCGGCTCCGGCGAACCAGGGCCTGCCCGCGCTGACCGACACCACCGGGGCGCTGTCGATCTCCCGCCCGTTGCTCGTCAGCAGGGCCAGTCTGCCGTCCTTGACGATCACCTGCCCGGCCCTCGTGAGCGAGCGGGCCCACCGCTCGATCCGTACCCCCGTCGCACTGAACTCCGTTTCCGGCATGGCTGCTTCGCCCCCTTCGTGACACTTCTGATGGGAAGTCTGCACAAACCGGGACCGCCGCGCCAGGCCGCGTCACGGTCCGGTTTCGAAGATGCGGGCCCGTCGACGCCAAGGCAGGGCTATGGAGCATCAAAGTGAACGTTTGTGCAGGTGGGGGGAATAACGTTGTCGATGGAGTGACGGTGACACGAGGAGGAACGCGCTGATGGGCAACGAAAAGCACGGCGGCGACGGCCGGGCCGCGGCGACGATCGACATCGACCGCTCCGACGCCGGGTACCGGGCCTGGCTGAAGGAGGCGGTACGCAAGGTCCAGGCCGACGCCAACCGCTCGGCCGACACCCATCTGCTGCGCTTCCCGCTCCCCGAGGCATGGGGCATCGACCTCTACCTCAAGGACGAGTCGACGCACCCCACCGGCAGTCTCAAGCACCGGCTGGCCCGTTCGCTCTTCCTCTACGGGCTCTGCAACGGCTGGATCCGGCCGGGCAAGCCGGTGATCGAGGCGTCCAGCGGATCGACGGCCGTCTCGGAGGCGTACTTCGCCAAGCTGATCGGTGTGCCGTTCATCGCCGTGATGCCGCGCACCACCAGCCCCGAGAAGTGCCGGCTGATCGAATTCCACGGCGGCCGATGTCATTTCGTCGACGACTCGCGGAAGATGTACGAGGAGTCCGCCACGCTCGCCGCGGAGACCGGCGGCCACTACATGGACCAGTTCACCTACGCCGAGCGGGCCACCGACTGGCGCGGCAACAACAACATCGCCGAGTCGATCTACCAGCAGCTGAAGCTGGAGCGCTATCCGGAGCCGACCTGGATCGTCGCCACGGCGGGCACCGGCGGCACCTCGGCGACCATCGCCCGCTATGTGCACTACATGCAGTTCGACACCCGGATCTGCGTGCCCGACCCGGAGAACTCCTGCTTCTTCGACGGCTGGACCCAGCACAACCCCCTGGCCACCAGCGACTGCGGCTCCCGGATCGAGGGCATCGGCAGGCCCCGGATGGAGCCGAGCTTCGTACCCGGGGCCATCGACCGGATGATGAAGGTGCCGGACGCGGCCAGCGTCGCTGCCGTGCGCGCCCTGGAGCACGCCATCGGCCGCAAGGCCGGCGGTTCCACCGGCACCGGGCTGTGGAGCGCGTTCAAACTGGTCGCGGAAATGGTCGAGCAGGGCAGCACGGGCAGCATCGTCACCCTGATCTGCGACCCGGGCGACCGCTACCTCGACAAGTACTACTCCGACAGCTGGCTCGCCGCACAGGGCCTGGACATCGCCCCGTACACGGCTACCATCGACTCCTTCCTGGCCGACGGCAACTGGCCCTGATCGCAGGGCCGGGGCGGGGCGCGCGACGGCTCAGGCCGCGGATCCGGTCAGCCGCCGGTCGAGCTTGCGCACCGCGTCCCGGAAGGACCGGCCCATTCCCGACCGGGCCAGTCGCAGGGCGAACCGGAAGGGCGCGGAACCGTCGGCGGCGAACGTCCACCGGACCCGCGTCCCGGTCCCGGCCGGGGTGAGCCGCCACTCCTCCAGCAGGGCCCGCATCCCCGGGGCGTTGGTCCGGTCGGCCCGGTAGGCGTACCGCTTGCCGGGCTCCGCCGCCATGATCGTCTCGTGGATCACGAAGCCGCCCCTGAGCCGGACCTCGCGGCCCGCGCCGTCCTCGGTGGGCCGGGCCGACGTCACCGCCGTGAACCAGTCCGGCCAGCCCGGCACATCGTCGGCGAGCGCCCGGTAGACGTCCTCTGGGGCCGCGGACACCTCGGCGGCGAACACCAGTCGCAGCGGAGCGGATTCGACGAAATCGAGTTCCACGGAACGGAGTCGGCGTGGCATGGAACGCACCTCCCGTGCGATCGGCGGCGGACGGGGCCGTGCCACACCATAGCTGACGCACCATCAGATGTCGTGGCCGGTGGAGTCGCCGTACCTCTGCATGTACGGGCGAGGTCCCGGCGTCACCTCACGGACGGCGGCCCGCCGGGCGGTCCAGCATGCTGTCGAGCACCCGGCCGAAGACCCGGCGGCCCGCCCCGGCGATCAGCGGATCGCACCAGCGCGGCAGCAGCCGCACGCCCAGTTCCTCCACCCACACCACATGCGAACCGGAATCCGTCGGATACACATCGATCGACGCCCGGCCCCGCACCAGCGAACCGCGCTTCTCCAGCCGGCAGAGCCCCGCGCGCCCGGCCGCGGGCGGCGTCCACCGCACCACTTCCATCGGGTCGTCGAACGCCAGCGGCCCCACGCCCGTGCGCGCCACGAAAACGGTTCCGACGCCGGTCGGCACCCCCATGGGGACGGTGATCGTGGTCAGCGGTACCTGAGCGGCGTGCCGTTCCCAGTCCGTCACCCGGCGCCAGGACTCGGCGGCGGGCAAGGAGGTGAAGCGCTCGATCCGGAAGACGGCCACAGCACGATCCTAAGGGCCCGGGCACCGACCGTCGCGAGCCGAGCGGAATCCGTGCTATGGCCGAGGGCTCAGAAGTCGCCCTCCGCGACCGCGCCGGTCACCACCAGCCCCGGCAGATGCTCCTCGATCTCCTCACGGGCGGCGGCCGACAGCCCCGCGTCCGTCACGAAGGTGTCCACCTGATCCAGCGAGGCGAACGAACTCAGGCCCACCGTGCCCCACTTGGTGTGGTCCGCGACGACCACCACCCGCCGCGCCGACTGGACGAAACGGCGGTTGGTCTCGGCCTCCGCCAGATTCGGCGTCGAGAGCCCGGCCTCCACCGAGATTCCGTGCACCCCGAGGAACAGCACATCGAAATGGAGGGAGGCGATCGCCTGATCGGCGACCGGACCCACCAGCGAGTCCGAAGGGGTCCGCACCCCGCCGGTCAGCACCACCGTGGCGGCACCGGGCCGCGGCCCGCCCGCACCGCCCGGACGCTGCGCGGCGTGGAAGACATCGGCGACCCGCACCGAGTTGGTCACCACCGTCAGATCCGGAACGTCCAGCAACTGCTGGGCGAGCGCGTACGTCGTCGTGCCGCCGGAGAGCGCGATCGCGCTGCCGGGCACCGCCATGGCCGCCGCCGCCCGCGCGATGTCCTCCTTGGCGCTCAGCTCCAGCGCCGACTTGGCCTCGAAACCGGGCTCGTGGGTACTGGCCTCGACCACCGGCACGGCCCCGCCGTGCACCTTCTCGACGACCCCCTGACGGGACAGCGCGTCCAGGTCCCGGCGCACCGTCATGTCGGAGACGTTCAGCTTGCGGGTCAGCTCATTGACCCGGACCCCGCCGCGCCTGCGTACCTCGTCGAGGATCAGGGCGCGCCGCTGCTCCGCGAGCAGGTTCTGATTGTCGCTCAACGCCGGGTCCGGTCCTTCCCTCTGGCCGTGCAGCAGTCTCTTCGAACGGGGTCATCCTGCCACGCGGTGTCGCCGGGCGCCGCACTGGGGAGATTCCGTGAGAGCGGTGCGGCCACCGGCCCCCTTCCGCGATTCTGGTGACCGCGCACCGACGCCCCCCACGACCCAGAGAGTGAGCCACTCCCGTGCCACCTGCCACCCAGGCCCCACAGAGTCCCGGGCCCGCGCTGGAACTGCTGGTCCACGGCGTGGGCGGCACCACCCCCCAGGAAATGCTCGACGATCCGCGTACGGTCCGGATCACCGGCGACGCGACCGCCGCGATCTACCGGCGGGCCGAGGACACGGACGCCGAACAGCACCCGGAGCGCTACCGCGACCGCCCCATCCCCGAGGCCTACTGCTGGTCCAACCTGACCTCCGGCAACGGCTCCCGCGCCCTGTGGCTGCTGCTGCTCCCGTTCATGGTGGTCAACCTCGCCCACTGGATGCGCCCCACCGCCCGCTCCCGCACCCGCACGGTGCGGCTGTACGGCGTCCTCGTCCGGCTGGTCGCGCTCAGCCTCACCGTGCTGCTGACGGCGGCGGCCTGCGAGGTCGCGCTCGACCTGGCGGCCTGGCAGTGCGCGGGTGTGCCGGACTGCTCGAACCAGCGGTCCTGGCTCGGCTTCCTGTCGACCGCGCAGGGCGGCTGGTGGTCCCAGCCGGGCCGCAGGCTGGCCCTCGCTGCACTGGTGCCCACCGCCCTGGTGGCGCTCCTCTGGTTCCTGTCCAACCGGACCTGGAGCGCATACGAATCACAGCGCCCGCTCACCGGAACCGAACCGGACGAGGACCTCGACCCCGCACCCGCCCCGGCCACCACCGGCACCGGGCCCGTCGTCCGCCCCGCCCTCGGCCGGCCCGGATTCTGGTACGGCCGCCGGCTCGTCGCCCGGCTGCGCGCCGCCCACACCGCCGCCGGCTTCCTGACCGTCGCCGCCTCGGTCGCGGGCGCCGCGGCCCGCCACGACCGCGCCGTCACCGGCCCCGTACCCGGCATCATCGGCCGGCTGATCGAGGCGGCCCTGGTCCTCGGCGGGCTCGTCGTGCTCTGGGTGGTCTGCCGCCGGGGCCGCAGCGAACGGCGCCTCGACAACCGGCTCGACCGCGCCCTCATCACCTACCTGCCCGGCGCGGCCCTGGCCCTGCTGGTCCTCGCCGCGGCGTACGCCGCCTGGTCCCGCCCCGGCTGGGCCTCGTCCGGCGCCCTCCCCGGAGACCTCGCCTTCAGTGTCATCACTCTCGGCCAGGGGACACTCGTCGTCGTGCTCGCCGTGGTGTCACTGAGCCTGTACCGCCGCACCCCCGAGCCCCGCACCGTCATGTACGGACTCGGCGGGCCCGTCGTCGCGATGCTCGCCTGCGCCCTCGGCGGCGTCATGAGCGGCGGGGTCTCCCAGCGCGTCGCCGACTGGCTCGACGGACCCGGCACCCCCGGCATGGGCCGCAGCTCCGTCATCGAGGGCCCGCCGGTGCTGCTCAGCTGGCAGGCGTCGGTCATCCCCGTGCTCCTGGTGCTGCTGGCCGTCCCGGCCCTGCTGCTGCTCGTACGGACCTGGCTCGCCGCCCGCGCCCTGGAGCCGGAGATCGACCGGGCGTACGAGGACGAACGGCCGGACCCGGCCCGTACCCGGCAGATCGCCCGGATCCAGGCCGCGGCCGCCCTCACCGACTCCGCTCCCTGGATCCTCGGGCCGGTCTGCGGCGCCACCCTGCTGCTCGGCGCGGCGGCGGTCTGCGGGGCCTGGGTGAGCGGCCAGGTGCCCGGGCTCGCGATGAAGGGCAGCGGCCCGTTCATCGAGTCCGTCGCCCAGGCCGCCCAGTCCACCGGCTCCTGGATGGTCGGCCTCGGCTTCATACTCTTCGTGACCTGGGGACGGCGCGCCTACCGCGACGCCTCGGCCCGGCGCACCATCGGCATCCTCTGGGACGTCGGCACGTTCTGGCCGCGCGCCGCCCACCCCTTCGCACCGCCCTGCTACGCCGAACGGGCCGTCCCCGACCTGGCGTCCCGGATGTCCGCCTGGACCGCGCTCACCCGGGGCAGGCTCGTCATCTCCGGGCACTCCCAGGGCAGCGTCCTCGCCGCGTCCGCGGTCTGGCAGCTGCCCGCCGAGACCCGCAGCAGGGTCGCCCTGCTCACCTACGGCTCGCCGATCGAGCGACTGTACGGACGCTGGTTCCCGGCCTACTTCGGCCCCGGACCGCTGCACGCGATGCACCGCTCCGTGCACTGCTGGCGCAACCTGTGGCGCGCCACCGACCCGATCGGCGGCCGGGTCCGGCTCGACGAGGCCCCCGGACCCGAGGTCGACCGCGGGCCGCTGAAGGACCCCCTGGTCTACGGCCGGACCCGGGAACACCCGCTGCCCGAAGCCGTCCTGGGCCACTCGGACTACCAGGCGGACCCGGTCTTCGCCCAGGAACGGGCCGCGCTCCTGGAACGGCTGGACCCGGTCCTGCCCCGCCAGGCCGACGGGGAGGACACCGCCAAGGCCCCGCGGGCTCAGGGCAGTTCGGGCAAGTCCTCCGGGTAGAGCAGGGTGAGGTCGTCCGTGCTCGGCTCGGCGAGCTGGGCGACCCGGCCCGCATGCCGCTCCACCATCGACTCGAAGGTCTGGCGCGCGGTACGGCCGTTGCCGAACGCCGGACCCTTGGGAAGCTCGGTGAAGTACTTCGACAGCGCCTCCCCGGTCCCGGGGGCCAGGCTGTACTCGTGCTCGTCGGCCTGCTGCTCCACGATGTGCAGCAGCTCGGCGGGCTCGTAGTCGCTGAAGGTGATGGTCCGTGAGAAACGGGACGCCACACCGGGGTTCACGGTGAGGAACCGCTCCATCTCGTGGGTGTAGCCGGCGACGATGACGACCACCGCGTCCCGGTGGTCCTCCATCAGCTTCACCAGCGTGTCGATCGCCTCCCGGCCGAAGTCCCGGCCGGAGTCCTCGGGCGACAGGGCGTACGCCTCGTCGACGAAGAGCACCCCGCCGCGCGCCCGGTCGAAGGCCTCCTGGGTGCGGATGGCGGTCGAGCCGATGTGCTCGCCGACCAGATCGACCCGGGACACCTCGACCAGGTGGCCCCGCTCCAGCACCCCGAGCGAGGCGAGGATCTCGCCGTACAGCCGGGCCACGGTGGTCTTGCCGGTGCCGGGGGAGCCGGTGAAGACGAGGTGGCGGCGGACCGAAGCGGCCTTCAGCCCGGCCTCCTGACGCCGGCGGCCCACCTCGATCATGTCCGTGAGGGCCCGCACCTCCCGCTTGACGCTGTCCAGGCCCACCAGCGCGTCCAACTCCCCGAGCACCGCGTCCGAGCCGCGCGCCGGCGCGGTGGCGGGCACCTCCGCAGGGGCGGGCTCGACGGCGTGCTGTCCTGGGACCCCGCCGAGCAGTCCGGGGGCCGACTGGGTCGCCGTCAGCACGGTGGACGCCGGGGGAGCGGGGGAGGGGGAGCGCAGCGCGCTCTCGTCGCTGGTGCAGTCCTCCACGACGGGGCCGGTTCCCTGGCCGTCCCCGTGCGCGACGGGGGGCTCGGCGAACTCGTATCCGCCGCGGGCGCATCGCTCGGTCCGGCAGCGGGTCAGCGTCGTACGGCAACCGTCCATCACATGGAAGCCGTAGCCGTCGCTGCCGGTGACCCGGCAGCCGTGGAATGTGCCGCGGCCCTCGGCGGAGACGTAGAAACCTGCCTCGGCGGGCGAGGTGACCGTGCAGCGCTCGATCGTCGGGTCGGCGCCCTTGGTGACGATCACTCCGGTCTGCGCCGTGTCGATGGTGCAGTTGTTCAGCGTGCCCCCGCTGCCGTGGTCGCGGAACCAGGCGCCGGTGGAGGCCTCACGGATGCGGCAGTCGTCCAGCTGCGCGGTCGCCCCGTCGCTCACCGAGACCGCGGTGTTGCGGACCTGGGACAGATCGCTGTCGACGACATCGGCGCGCGAGCCCCGGTCCAGCACGAAAATGGCGTCCGGCACGTCATGGACCCGGCAGGAGTCCAGTATCACGGTCGCCCCGTCGCTCACCCAGACCGCCGGGTAGTCGCCCGTACTGTCGTGGATCTCGCACTGGTTGGCGTCGACCCGGGTACCGGGATCCCAGACGGAGAGGCCGTTGCGGCCGAAGCGGCGCACCGTGGAGCGGGTCAGGGTGAGCACCGAACGGGAACGCAGGTCCACCGCGTTCTCCGGGATGTCGTGGATGTCGCAGTCGGCGAGGGTCAGAACCGCGTCGGTGTCGAGCGTGACGCCGTCCGCCGAAGTGCGGTGCACCGTGCAGTCGGTGAGATGGGCGGCGGCACGCGCGGTCACCTGTATTCCGCTGCCCTTGATCTCGTACACCTCGCAGCCGACGCCCTCCAGGGCGCTGCCCTCGCCGGTGACGCTCAGGCCCGCGCCCGACGCGTGGTGGACCCGGCAGCGCTCCAGCCGCGGGTGCGCGCCGTCGCGCACCGAGACTCCGGACTGCCCGGCGGAGACGACCTCGCACTCCTCGAACACTCCGCCCGCGCCGTCGAGTACGGCGATGCCGACCCCGGCGGGATTGTCGACCGTGCAGCGGCGCACGGTCGGCCGTGCCGTGCCGCGCACCTCGATCCCGGCGGCGGAACGGGTGACGATCCGCAGGTCCGCGATCTCCGGTGCGCCGTCCTCGACCAGCAGCGCGGGGGCCGTCGAGTCCTGGCCCTCCACATGCAGGTCCGAGACGACGGCGGAGGCGCGGACGGTCAGCGGCACCCCGTCGGCCGGTGCGATCCGTACCGAGCCCACGGAGCCCTCGGGCCCGCGCAGGGTCACCGCCCGGTGCAGGACCAGATTCTCCCGGTAGGTGCCCGGGGCGATGGTGAGGACATCGCCGTCGGCCGCGGCCTCCAGGGCTGCGGTGAGGGAGGCGTATTCGCCTGTGCGGCGCCGCCACCGCGATGTGCCGGTGTGCGTCACCTGGACCGTGCCCTGTGCCATGGCGCTGTTGTGCCCCCACCTCGTGCGTGTGTGATGCCCGGTTCACCGGCCTTGCGGCAACGGCGAATCCCGGGACCGCCCACCGGGAAAGCGGGCGGGCCGGTCCACCGTAGCGCGCGCGGCGGGCGGGAGTTGCCCCGATCAGCAGCTGATCAGCTGCCGGCTCCGGTCCTGCCCCAGTCCGGACCGGTCCTGGCCCAGTCCTGGTCGATCCGGGTGTACCTCGACCGCATCATGTGCCGGACGATCAGCTGCCGTACGCCCTCGACCAGTCCGACGGCGAGCATCGTCGTGCCGAGCCCGGCCAGCACCGCGTGCGTACGGGCCGTCGGAGCGTCCATCGGACGCGAGGCGGGGCGGCCGTCGAGGTCCGTCCAGATCTCCACCTTCGTGCCGGGGGCGGTCCTCCGGGAGGAGGTCGTCACCGTGCCCCGGCGGGCGGTGCCGTCCGGGGCCTTCCAGCGGGCCACCACCGGGATCTGCGAGGTGTGCTCCGAGGAGACCTCGGGATCGGTGACGAAACGCGGCGGCCGCGGTGCCCGGCGCAGCACGACCGCGATGGTGGCACGGCGCCCGGCCTGCTGGGCCCGCACCGATTTCTGCAGGGCGTCGTCCGTGTACGATCCGCACACCCAGCCCAGGGCCGGCGCCGCCAGCACCATCAGGAGCAACGCGACAAGAGCCACCCACGCTTCGCGCCGGTCGGTGGCGCGGCGCAGGGGATTGTGCCGCCAACGCCATACACCCGTAACCGCTCGCACAGTCCTGCACCCCCTTCCGTATCCGTCTTAGCCTGATACGGCACGCTTCGCGTGCTGAAGGAGCGAAGAGAGAGCAACCTCACGCCGTCCAACGCGCGGACCACCCACGTGAGTTCCCGCCCGCCGGACCGGGCTGACGGGCCGTCCGGTGCGAGAACGCCGAAGTCGTCGTCGAGTCCCCATGGCTCGACGACGACTCCGTACGACTGCGCGTGAGGTCGGCTCAGTACCCCCGGCCCTGGTACGGGCGGTTGTAGGGGTCCTCGTAGGGCGAGGGCGCCGGGGCCGGGCGCTGCGGCGCCGGACGCGGCGCCGCGGGACGCATCGCCTCGTAGCCGGTGCCCGGCGCGGGCCGCTGCTGTTGCTGCGGGTGGGGCGGCTGGTATCCGCCGCGGGCCGCGGTCGGCTGCTGCGGGATGTACGGCGCCGGGGCGTGCTGCAACTGCGCGTGTTGCAACTGCGCGGGCTGCATCGGCGCGTAACCCTGCTGAGCCGCCGGCTGCTGGTAGCCGTACGACGGACCGGGCTGGGAAGGTGCCGCGGGAAGAGCCGGCAGCGCCGCCGGGAGAGCCGGCAGATAGCTGTTGCCGGTGTCATAGGCGGCAGGCACTCGGATCGGAGCGATCTGAGGGGTGCCCCGCTCCGCGACCAGGGAGTCGTAGATCGGAGTGTCGGGGAACGACGGTGCGGCGTAGTAGCCGCCGCCGTAGGTGGAGCGGGGGGAGGTCATGACACCTAAGTTAAGCCCACGATGTGCTGGTTGGGGAGTCCCAATCTTGGGGTCATCCGTTTTACGCTGATTCTGTCGGCCCGGCCCGCTAAGAGATCCATAAAACTTTCGTCGGTCGCGGGGGCTTTTCCGTCCGAGGGCCCTATGCGCAACGCCCATGGAGAATTTCTTGGAACGGCGGTGGCGTGTTCCCTCACGTCCTCCTCCTGTTCAGTGAGTACGGCGAGTTCCGGGAGTACATCCGCGCCCGACACGGGCCCGTCGCAGGGTATGGCGGGGTCCGGCGTGATCCCCCGAAGAGCGCCCGCACTTCATGGTCCGGGGCTCCACCACGCCGTGGTCACCGCACCCCCTCAGTTCCCCAGGCCCCGGGCGGTGTACCCCGCACGGCCGGCGAGCTCCGTCAGCTCATCGACCTGCGCCGCGCGCAGACACACCACCGGGTAGCAGTCGGATTCGATGTCGAGGACGGCGAGTGCCGCGCCGACATCGCGGTAGTGCCGACCGCAGGCCGTCAGGAACTCGTGGGCCGGCAGGGACATCTCGTCGGCTTCGAACAACACCCAGGGGTCCACGGCCGGCCTGGAGGCGAGCATCCTCAACTGGGCCCGGATCTCCTGCGGATCCTCCTTCCAGTCGAATTCCGCGAGCAGTTGGTGATCGAAGAGCGCGTCCACGAGCGCTATCCACGCGAGTTCCGCGACGGGCTCGTGGATGCAGCGCTCACCCAGCTGATCCGCGTGCGTCCGCACATAGCCCTCGGGATCGTCGTGGGCGTGCAACACCTGCTCGACCACATCGGGATGAGCCGGGGCGAGAAGCGATGCCATGGCTTCCAACGACATTCGGACTGTTTCGGTGCCGGACATGGTGCGTGCTCCTCGGGCGATCGTGATGCGGTGTTGTCGGGACGGGGGCGGGTGCCCTCCGGGCGTTCACGGGATACACCTACACCCTGAGCGGCTCACCGGGGCCGCGGGGGCACGCTCACTCCGGCAGCACCGTTTCTGCCGATTCCGGGCCCAGCAGCTCGTGCAGGAGGTGGGTGGCAGGCAGTGCGGAGTTGAGGTACACGTACTCGCGCCGGTGCTCGACGACCGCGACCATGGTGCGCAGGGTGTCCACGGCGTCCTCCCGCTGCCCGGCGTGGTGCTGGGCCTGGGCCAGCAGCCCCAGATGGAGCGGGAGGCGTATGTTCGTTCTGGACTGCCGCAGCTCGGCCAGCGAGTTCTTCATGTCGGATATCCCCTCGCGGCGGCCGGTGTACGTGAGGGCCCAGCCCAGCGGCAGACGGAGCATCGCCTTCCAGTAGTGCAGCCCGTGCTCGACGGCCAGCCCGACGCCCTCGGTGCCGGAGGCTCGCGCTGTCTCCACGTCGCCCTCCCAGGCGGCCACGATCGCGTCGACGTAGAGGGCCTGGACCCGGTCCCACGGCTTGCTCCCGTGCCGCGTGAGCCGCAGCAGGCGGCGGCGCTGTTCCGCGGCCGTCGCACAGTCCTTCAGGAGCCAGTGGGCGAGGATGCAGTAGCAGCGGAAGGAGACACGTGGGTCGGACCGGTACGTTCCGTCGGGTAATCGGCCCTCACAGGCGAGGCGCTCCGCCAGCTCCGCGCCGGGCTCCAGCTCTTTGAGCGCATCGGACAGGTGCCCGCGGACGAACAGCGCCATGCCCTCGCCGTACGCCGCGCCGAGCCGGGCCGTCGGGCCGTCGGTGCGCTCCGCGATGTTCCGCAGCAGGACGGACAACTGCTGTGACTCGTCGTAGCGGCCGCGGACGAGAAGCGACGTGGCCAGCAACGACAGGACCGCCGGGTCGTCCGGCGTATGAGGCGTCGTGTGCGGGGTGTGTCCCCGGGTGATCTCCGCCTCCGCCTCCGCGTCACCGAATCCGTGCACCTGGCCCAGTACATGACCCAGCTCCAGGTGGAGCCGCTGCTCCAGGTCGCGGGCGGTCGTCGCGTCGGGCAGTGAGCCGGCCATGCCGACCGCACGGCGCAGCCACAGCTCGCGCTCCTCGGAGGCCAGGCGCAGTTCCGCGTTCTCCGCCGCGCGCAGCAGCCAGGGCAGCACCCGCTCCGAGGGCATGACGTCCTTGGCGAGCCAGGCATGGCGGGCGACGCGATCGGTCTCCTGCGGATCGCCGCCGATCTGGACGTGCGCGGACAGCGCGTCGGCATACCGGGCGTGCAGCCGTTGGCACTCCTCTTCCGTCATCTCGCCGGCCAGCACCTCCTGAGCCTGGGGAGGGGCGAGGCGGAGCCGTCCGGTGCGTTGCCGGTCCGGAGCGAGCAGGCCGTACCGGACGGCCGACTCCACGATGGCGATGGCCGAATTGCCGCCGACGGCACGGCAGACCGCGTCCAGGTCGAAATCGGGTGCGACGACCGCGCACAGCCGGAGCAGCCGCAGGACGGGTTCCGGCAGCATGGCGAACTCCTGGCGCAGCACGGTGCGCGCGCACGTCACGATCAGGCCGAGGATTTCGTCCGTGGCACCCGGTTCGCGCAGGTCCCTGGCGTCGCAGAGCAGGGAGAGCATCTGGATGACGAAATACGGACTGCCCGTGCTCTGGCGGTGCAGCGCGTCGATGATCCGCTCGTCCACGCCCGGCCCCGCGTGCGCGTCGACCAGCGTGGCGACATCCGGACGGGCCAGGCCGGCCAGTCGCAGGATCTCTGCGGCCGGGCCCTTGAGCACCTCGGTCATCAACCGGAACCGCGAGGCATCGGGCCAGGCCTCCAGGTCCCAGCTGGTCAGTACGATGCTGAGGGGATGCCCCTGGCGACGGGTGGTCAGCAATCGGAGCAGGTCCAGAGAGACCGCATCCGCCCAGTGCACGTCCTCCAGCAGCAGCACCAGGGGCCGCTGCGCGGCCAGCGAGAGCAGCACTTCGCAGAGCGCGTCGTGAATCCGGAAAGGGCTCGGCGAGCCGCCGGGGTCGGGGCCGCTCTCCGCGCCGGTTCCGGCCTGCGGACCGGGCAGCAGAGGGGCGAGCAGTGAGCCGAACGGCGCGGCGGCGGCCTCGAAGGCATCGGGCCGTGCCGCCGACAGCCGGCGCAGCACCTGCGTCCACAGCCAGTACGGCGGGACTCCCTCCCCGCAGAAGCAGCTGCTCCGGATCGTCTCTATGCCCTCGTCGATGCTCTGGAGACGCTGGACGAGCTCCATCATGAGGTGGGACTTGCCGAGCCCGGACGAGCCGAACACGCAGGCAAGATGTCCACGACCCGTCGCCGCACCGGCCGTTGCGGCGACCAGTCGCCGCAGCTCCCGTTCCCGGCCCGTCAACGGCGGGGGCGGCACGGACTCGAAGAGGGCGAGCCCGGGGGCCATGGACACGACCCTTGCCGTACGGTCCGGTTCCTGCGGCCTGCCCATACTGCGCATGGCGGTCTTCGCAGCCCCGGGGGACACCTCCGCCACCCGCTCCGCCGCGCCGGACAACACGGTCCGGAGGGGCCGGGGCAGCTCGGTGGCCCTGGCCGTCGGCAACTCGTCACTCAGCACGGCACGTGTCCGCTGCTCACCGAGTTCCTGCCGGAGCAGGGCGGTGTGCAGTTGCTGGAGTTCGGCCGTCGTGTCCACGCCGTACTCCTCGACCAGATAGCTGCGTGTCCACTCGTACACCTCCAGTGCCTCCGCCTGCCGGCCCGACCGGAACAGCGCGGTCATCAGATGGCCCACCAGGCGCTCCCGGGTGGGATGCTGACGCACCTCACGTTCCAGTTCCGTGACCACCTCCGCGGTCCTGCCCAGGACGAGACCGGCCTCCGCGGAGGCCTCCAGGGCGGTGAGCCGGACCTGCTCCAGCCGGGTGCTCTCGTCGGCGAGCGGCTGGTGAGTGACGAACTCCGCGTACGGGGAGCCGCGCCACAGTCCGAGCGCCCGGGTGAGCCGGTCGCGGGCCGCCACGGGATCCTGGCGGGCGAGGAAACGGCGCCCCGTGGAGAGCAGCTGCTCGAACCGGTGGACGTCCACCTGCTCCGGAGACAGCTCCAGGACGTATCCCGGCGCCCGGTAGCGGAGGACCGCCGGCCGGTCGGGGCCGGTCGCGGGGGCCAGCGCCCGGCGCAGATGCGAGATATGGCTCTGCAGGGTGGCGACGGCCCGCCGAGGCGGGTCCTCCCGCCACAGCTCCTCGATGAGCACGGTGGTGGGGACGACCCGGCCCAGCCTGATCACCAACAGGGCGAGCAGCGCTCTGCGACGTGGCGGGCCCAGCGGTACGTCATGCCCTTCGTACTGGGCCGCCATGGGCCCCAGGACCTGCAGAACCGGTCCGGAGTGGGCGGCCGACGGTGGAGGCAGCAGTGTGCTCTGAGCCTGACGTGCAGACATCTTCGGCCCCATTCGTTCCCACGCTTGAGACTTCTCCGGCTAATTGATCGTAGAACAGGGGGTGTTCCGTCATGAGATTCGGCCGACGAATGGCCAATAAACGATCACGCAATTGGCAATTTACTTCTCCTGTATACCGATGGACGCGGCAAGCGAACGGCAGTCGGCAGGCAAGGATCCGGACAAGGGATCGCGTCGGGTCATCAGTATTCCGGCCAGTGGACCGCAAGGGGGATGGCACAGCATGTGCGGAACCGACATCGCCGCGTGGTGTGGGCCAGCCACCGGCGCAGACCCTGGAGGCATCACGGTGTTCGCGATTTTCTTCCCCGGACAAGGAGCGCAGTGCCGGGGTATGGGCGCAGATGATTTCGGCCGCTATCCGGGCCTGACGCGATTCGCCTGCGAACTCTTGGGGTACGACCTTGTCTCGCGCTGCCGCGACAATCCGGACGACGTGCTCTCCCGGACGGAGTGCACACAGCCGGCCCTGTTCACCGTCAACGCGTTGCGCACGTTCGAGCGTGAACGCCGGGAGTGCCGGCCCGCCGACTACTGCCTCGGACACAGCGTGGGGGAGTACAACGCGCTCCTGGCCGCCGGGGTCTTCGACTTCGAGACGGGTCTGCGGCTCGTCGCCAAGCGCGGCGAACTCATGGCGGCCGCATCGGGCGGCGGGATGAGCGCGGTCATGAACACCCCTGCTCCGCGCCTGCTCGACGTGTTGCGGGAGGACGGCGTCGACGGGGTGGACGTGGCGGCCTACAACACCGACGCCCAGGTCGTGATCGCCGGCAGTGACAGTGTGCTGCGCGCCGCCCACGCCTCTTTGAAGGCCCGGGGCATCCGCTTCGCCCCCTTGCGGGTCAGCGCTGCCTTCCATTCGCGTCACATGGAGCCCGTCCGCTCCGAATTCGAGAGTTTCCTTGAGGGGTTCACCTTCGCGGAGCCCAGAACGACCGTGATCTGCAATGTGACGGGGCGGCCCTACGAGCGGGGCACGATACCGGAGATGCTGAGCAGACAGCTCGTGGAGCCGGTGCGATGGGTCGACAGCATTCGGTATCTCCTTTCCCTCGGCACCGGTCTCGATTACGAGGAGATAGGCGGGAAATCCCTGCTCCGCATGGTGAAAAGCATCGAGAAGACCGATGTCCGGAATGCACTCGTCAAGAGCGGGGTGTGAGGCATGGACAGGAAGCAGTACATACAGCGGCTCATCGAGGACCAGTTCCTCGTGGAGTTCGACGGTGAACTGACGCCCGAGACCGATCTGTTCAAGACGGGAGTGATGGACTCCTTCGGATACATTCAGCTCCTTACCGCTGTCGAAAGGGAATTCTCGCTCCAGCTGACGGACGAGGAATTCCTCAGGAACATCTTCTCTTCACTGGAGGCCATCGACGCCTTCGTAGCGAACAAGCTCGCTGAGCGCGACGGCCACTGAGGCCGCGACGACCACTGGAGAAGGAGACCCCGCATGTGCGGAATCGCAGGCTTCGTCGCGCCCTCGCTCCACGACGGAGAGACGCCGGAGGTGATGACCTCGATGCTGTCGCTCATCCGCCACCGCGGGCCGGACGAGGCGGGCTACTACCTGGACGACGGCATCGCCATGGGCACAGCACGACTGTCGATAGTCGACCTCGCCCTGGGCGCCCAGCCGATGGCCGACCCGACGGATCGCTACTGGATCTGCTTCAACGGCGAGTTGTACAACCACATCGAACTGCGCGAGGAACTGCGAGGGCTCGGCCGCCGGTTCCGTACTCGCTCCGACACGGAAGTATTTCTGCAGGCATGGGCCCAATGGGGGCCCGCGTGCCTGCCCCGATTCAACGGCGCGTTCGCGGCCGCGATCCGGGACGTGAGGTCGGGAGACCTGTTCCTGGCACGGGACAGATACGGCAAGAGGCCGCTCTTCTACGTCGACCGCGAGGGGTGCGGCGCCCAGGGAGCCGGGAACGGAGAATTCCTCTTCGCCTCCGAGATGAAGGCTTTCCGCGCGTTCCCGGGGTTCCGTTTCGAGCTCGATCCCCACGAACTTGCCTCCACCTTCGCGGTATGGACGCCGTTGCCCGACCGGACCCCCTTCAAGCACATCCACCAGCTCCCGATGGGGTGTTACCTGACCGTCCGCGACGGGCGGGCGGTTCCGGGCAACTACGCGGAGCTCGAACTCGACGTACCGCCGTTCACCGGTTCCGAACGGGAAGCGGCCGCATTGGTCCGCGATGCCCTACGTGAGAGCGTCGAGATGCGGCTGAGGAGCGATGTCGAGGTCGGTGTCTATCTGAGCGGCGGCCTCGACTCGTCGATCGTCACCAAGCTGACGACCGACCTCTCCCCGCACGAGGTCCGCACCTTCTCCGTGGAGTTCGACGACGCGGTCTTCGACGAGTCGAGCAGCCAGCAGGTCGTCGCCTCGCACCTCGGCACCCGCCACTCGTCCATTGCCGTGTCCGGTGCCGATATCGCGGCGAACTTCCGGCCCGCCGTGTACCACGCGGAGGTACCCGCCTTCCGCTCCGCGTTCGTCCCCATGTTTCTCCTGTCCCGCCACGCGCGGGACGCCGGAATCAAAGTGATCCTCAGCGGTGAGGGAGCAGATGAGGCGTTCCTCGGATATTCGCTCTTCCGTGAGACGCTGCTGCGCGCTTCATGGAGCGAACTGTCGGACGACGAGCGCATGGCCAGGCTCGGCAGCCTCCACCCGGAACTGAGCCATTTCGGCCCCGCGAACCGGGCGCGGATGAAGGGCCTCTTCGAGCAGTTCGCCGTCGAACGCCTGCCCGGTCTCTTCTCCCACGAACTCCGGTACCAGAACGGTCGTTTCGCCGCGCGCCTGCTGAAACGACATGACGAACCGTTCGCGGATCTCATGGCCCTGACGGACGCGACACCCGGATATGCCGCGCTGAGCCCGGTCCGAAAGGCACAGTGGCTCGAATTCAAGACGCTGCTGCCCGGCTATCTCCTCTCCACCCAGGGTGAGCGCATGAGCCTCGCCCACGGTGTCGAGAACCGGTGCCCGTTCCTGGACCCCGCGGTCGTCCGCGCGGCGGCCTCGATCAATCTGCGCTTCGACGACGGTCTCGACGAGAAGGCCATCCTCAAGAAGGCGTTCCGGGGTGAGCTGCCGGAATCGAGCCTCACTCGGCGGAAGCAGCCGTACCGCGCGCCCGGAGCGGCCGTCTTCAAGCAGCAGCAACCCGATTACCTGGAACTTCTCCTCTCGGCGACGGAGCTGGAGAAGATCGGCGGCATCGACCCGGTGTTCGCCCGGAAGCTCGTCAAGAAGATCATGGCCACGCCCACGGACGAGATCAGTACGAAGGAGGACCAGGCCTTCGTCTACCTGCTCTCGACCGCGGTCCTCAACCAGCAGTTCGTGCTCGGACAGGAAATTCCCGGGGAATCAACGGAACCGGCCGACTTCAAGGTGAACACCATCATCGATCAGCGGAATTCACGGGGCTCGACGCCGGCCGGTCGAGGCATCCCCTCTGCAGGAGGAATCTGATGAGTACGTTCGAACCGGCGCCCGCGACGGACGATATCGCGATCATCGGACTCGCTCTGCGATTCCCCGGCGCGGAAACCCTGCAAGAACTCGGCGGCCACCTCGTCGCGGGCCGGTCGCTCATCTCGGAAGTCCCGCCGGAACGCTGGTCGAAGGAACGGTACTTCGGTGACCCCAGGCTCGGGGCCCAGAAGACGAACAGCGTCTGGGGCGGCTTCATCGAGCATGCGGACTGCTTCGATGCCGAGTTCTTCAACATTTCGCCGCGCGAGGCCGAGAGCATGGATCCCCAGCAGCGCATGGCTCTCGAACTCGCCTGGCGGGCCATCGAGGACGCAGGCTGTGCGGCGAGTTCCCTCGCCGGTACGGAGACGGGCGTCTTCATGGGGGTCTGCCATGCGGACTACGCGGAAATGATGGAACGCGAAGGGGCAAGGACGGACGTCTATTTCCCCACCGGGACGGCCTACTCGATCATCGCGAACCGGATCTCCTACTATTTCGACTTCCAGGGCCCGAGCATCACCAACGACACGGCATGTTCGAGCTCGCTGGTATCGGTGTACGAAGCGGTACGCGCGCTGTGCAACGGCGAGTGCGGTGTCGCCCTGGCCGGCGGAGTCAATCTGGTCTGGTCGCCGAAGCACTTCGTCGCGTTCAGCCAGGCGAGCATGTTGTCCCGCACCGGTCGGGCGAGCGCCTTCGACCAGAGCGCCGACGGCTACGTCCGCGGTGAAGGCGGGGCGGTGCTCCTCCTGAAGCCTCTCGCGCGGGCGGTCGCGGACGGCGATCCCATCCACGCGGTCATCAAGGGTGTCGCCACGAACCATGGCGGCCGCACCAATTCCCTCACCGTCACCAACCCGACGGCACAGGCGAATCTGATCGAGGGGCTCTACACCCGCGCCGGAATCCGGCCGGAAACCGTTACCTACATCGAAGCGCACGGCCCCGGAACACCCGTCGGCGATCCGATCGAGATCATGGCTCTGAAGGAAGCCTTCCGGAACCTGCACGCGGCTCAGGGCACCGTCGCACGGCCCGAGAGCTGCGGAATCGGCTCTGTCAAAACCAATATCGGACATCTGGAAGGCGCCGCAGGGGTCGCCGGGATCGCCAAGGTGATCAGCTCGCTGGCACTGCGGACACTGCCCGCGAACGTCAACTTCCGGAATCAGAACCGGCTCATCAAGCTCGAAGACAGCCCGTTCCATGTCGTCCGCCACACCCGGCCCTGGGCAGCGACGGCCCCGGAGAGCGACGGAACGATCCGGCCACGGCGGGCCGGGGTGAGCTCGTTCGGATTCGGTGGCACGAACGCGCATGTCGTGCTTGAGGAACATCTTCCCGATGAAGCGGATGCGGGAGCGCTGGACGACTCCCTCCGGGGTCCGGAGCTCCTGCCGCTCTCCGCGAAGACGCCGGACCGACTGCGCGCGGTCGCGGTCAACCTGCACACCCACCTGCGCGAGCACCCGTCGCAGGCACTCGCCGACATCGCCCACACTCTGCGGGTCGGCCGCGATCCCATGCCCGCCAGGGTCGCGTTCGCCGTCCAGGACCGCAGCGAACTAGAACTGCTCCTACGGGAGTTCAGCGACGGTACCCGTGCAGCGGGCGAACTCCACCTGGGCGGGTCGGTGCGAGACACGGCAGAGGAATTCGCCGAGCTGAGGGCGGCAGGGACACGCTGGGTACAGGGCGAGGCGGTGGACTGCGCGGACCGGTTCGGGCACGGCGTACCCCGGCCGCGGCCACGACGTGTGCGGCTGCCCGGGTATCCCTTCGCCCGTGAGCGGCACTGGTTCAGCGCTCCCCACAAGGAGGCCGTGACCCCGCACAAGGAGGCCGTGACCCCGTACAAGGAGGCCGAGGCTCCGCGCACGGGCGTCGAGCCCCCGCGCACGGACGCCGAGGCAGGAGCGACGCCACCGGCAGCGAACGTCGCTGCCGCCGCACACCCACTCGTTCACGGCGGCACCTCCGGCCCCACAGGTCACCGCTACAGCTCGACGTTCACCGGAGCGGAGCCGTTCCTCGCCTCGCACGTGGTGGGCGGTGCCCGTGTGTTCCCGGCGGCCGCCCACGTCGAGATGGTCCGGGCCGCGGCCGTTCACGCGATCGGGCCCGACGCGGCGGAGCCGACGGTCGTCCGGCTCCGCAACGTCGCTTGGCCACGCCCGCTCGTCGTACGGGACGCGCCGGTCGAGGTCGGTGTCCGGCTCACCCCGCAGGACGGCGCCGCCCTCGCCTTCGAGGTCGCCACCGGCACGGACCCGGCCTCAGTCCACAGCTCGGGCATCGTCGAGGCCGGCGGGCCGCAGGAGCCGGATCGCGTCGATCTGGGCGTGCTGCTGGCAGCCTGTCCCGGGGAGCGCAGCCCGGTGGACGTGTACGCGGCGTTCCACGACCGCGGCCTGGAGTACGGACCGGCCATGCGCGGGCTCAAGGAGCTCCGGCTGGGGACGCGGGAACTGGTCGCGCGTATCGGGAAGCCCGCTGCTGGTGAGGCGGCGGACGTCGGATACGTCCTGCCTCCGAGCGTGCTCGACGCGGCACTCCAGTCCTCCCTGGTGCTCCTGGCGGAGACTTCGCAAGAGCCGGCCGACAGCCCTGCACTGCCGTTCGCGTTCGAGGAACTCACGGTCCACGGCGCCTGTGTGTCGGAGACATGGGCGTGGGTCCGGCGCCGCGAAGGACACAGCACGCTCGATGTGTTCGACATCGACCTCTGCGACCTTGAGGGCATGGTGCTGGTCACTCTGCGCGGACTGGTCCAGCGGACGAACGGGGCGAAGCCCGGACGCGGAACCGGCGCGGACGTCGTCACCGCCGCCGTTCCCTGGGTGCCGGCGCCCCTCGGCATACCGGAGGCGACGCCCCTCCCGTCCGTGCGCGGGTACCTGAATGGACGAGCCGCCGCCCACACCGCCGTCGTGGAGGACACGACGGGCTGCACCCTCGCCCGCCTTCCCGATGTCGAGCCCGGCCGTGTCGCCGATGGCGTCGGGGCCGTGGTGGACCTGGTCTTCCGGCACGCCGCGGAGCTGGTCAGGTCGAAGCCCGGGGGAGCGCACCGGTTCGTGGTCCTGGTGGACGACCGGTCGCCACGGCACTACCACGCGCCGCTGACCGGCCTGTTCAGGACCGTCGTCGTGGAGAACCCCCGTGTCACGGGCCGTGTCGTACGCGTCGCGGAACTCGACACCGCGTCGCCGGAGCGGATCGCGGACATCCTCCGCGCAGAGGCGGCCGACCGGTCGGCCGACTGCGAGATCCGCTACGCCGCCGACGGCACCCGTCACGCGGCACGTCCCGTGGAATTCCGCCTCGGCGAAGGAGCGGAGATCCCGCCGTTGAAGGAGGGCGGGGTCTACTGGATCACGGGCGGTCTCGGCGGTCTGGGGCTGCATGTCGCACGGTACTTCGGCCGGTGTGCGGGTGCCGTCGTCGTCCTGAGCGGCCGGTCGGCGTCCGGAGCCGCGAGCGGGACGGCCCTGCGCGGACTGCGGGAAGCGGGGATCGAGGCCCACTACCTCCCTGTCGACGTCGGCTCGAAGGACGACGTGGACCGTGCGGTACGCACCATCATCCGCGATCACGGCGCCATCGACGGCATCGTCCACGCGGCGGGCGTCCTCCGCGACGCGTACCTCTTCACGAAGGACGCCTCGGACGTCCGGGCGGTGCTGGCGCCGAAGGTCGACGGCGTGCTCAACCTCGACGCCGCCACTCGCGGCCTCGCGCTCGACTTCTTCGTCGCCTTCTCCTCCGTGGCGGGGGTGTTCGGCAGCTCCGGGCAGTCGGACTACGCGGCGGCCAACGCATTCCTGGACGCCTTCGTCCACCACCGCCGGGCACTGGCGGAGATCGGCGAGCGGAGCGGGAGCACGTCGGCCGTCAGCTGGCCGTTGTGGGCCGACGGCGGGATGTCCATGGATCCCGTGACCCGGGAGTCGATGCGCCGGGACCGGGGCTGGGAGCCCCTCCCGACGGAGGACGGCATCCGGGTTCTCGGCGCTGTGCTGCGCGATGCTCCCGCCCACACTGTGGTGGCGTACGGCGCCGCCGCGACGCTCACGGCCACCGCCCCGCTCCCGGCAGCGCCCCGCTCCGTACCCGTGGACACCACACCCGTGGACACCACACCCGCGGGGCCCTCGGCCGCCGGCGAGGAGGAAGACCTGACGGAGCGGACGACGGCTCTGCTGCGCCGCATCGTGGGAGGGGTGCTGCACCGCGACCCCCTGACGCTCGACGAGACGGCCAACCTCGTCGACTACGGGATCGACTCGCTCGCCATCCTGGAGACGACCGCGTCGCTCGAAGCGTTCTTCGGCCCGCTGTCCAAGACGATCTTCTTCGAGTACACGACCATCGAGGGCGTCGCAGGTCACCTCGTCGCGGAACACCGTGACAAGCTGCGCGCGATCATCAGCGCCGAAGCCCCGGCGCCGCCGCCCGCACCCGAAGCCCCG
>NZ_ML123046.1:1124197-1167512 GCF_003846175.1 Streptomyces sp. ADI95-17
ACGCCGCCGGCCGCACCCGAAGCCCCGACGCCGCCGCCCGCACCCGAAGCACCCGCGGCCGGGACGGACGAGACGCCGGCTCCCGCCGCACCCGCGCCGACCGCCACCGACACCGGCAGCACCCCCGCCGCACCCGGACCGCGCGACGACCGCCACGACATCGCGATCATCGGCATCTCCGGGACCTACCCCGGCGCCGACACCCTCGGCGAGCTCTGGTCCGTGCTCGGCGAAGGCCGCCACGAGTTCCGCGAAGTACCGCGCGAACGCTGGGACTACGACGCGGTCTACAGCCGCGACCGCAGCGTCCTCGGCAAGAGCTCCATCCGTACCGGAACCTTCCTCCGCGACATCGAGATGTTCGATCCCCGCTACTTCCGTATCTCCAAGCGCGACGCGGAGAACATGTCGCCCGAGGTCCGCCTGTTCCTGCAGACGGGCGTCGAGGCGCTCGAAGACGCCGGCTATTCACGCGAGACGATCCAGCGGCAGTACGACGGAGACGTCGGCGTACTGGCAGGTTCCATGAGCAACCACTACGGCCTGTACGGATTCCAGAACAGTCTGACGCGCGGTTCCCCGGCGAGCGGCAGCTACACGGCGACGCTGCCCAACATGCTCTCGTACTTCTACGGATTCACCGGTCCCTCGATGTTCGTGGACACGATGTGTTCCGGTTCCTCGACCTGTGTGCACCAGGCCGTGCAGATGCTCCGGGCCGGCGAATGCCGGATGGCGGTAGCGGGCGGAGTGAACCTGCTGCTGCACCCGTACAACCTCATCAGCTCGTCACAGGAGCACTTCACGACGGCGACCTCCGATGTCATCCGGAGCTTCGGCCTGGGCGCGGACGGGACCATACTCGGGGAGGGCGTCGGCGCCCTCGTTCTCAAGCCGCTCGTCGAGGCCGAGCGCGACGGCGACCATGTGTACGCCGTCATCAAGGGAACGGCCCTCGCCAACGCGGGGGTGCGCAATGGATTCACCGTCCCCAGTCCCCGCATGCAGGCGCGGGCGATCGAGAAGGCGATCGACGACGCGGGAGTCGATCCACGGACCATCAGCTACGTGGAAGCGCACGGCTCCGGGACGTCACTGGGCGACCCGATCGAAGTGAAGGCGCTGACCACGGCCTTTCAGAAGTACACGAAGGACACCGAGTTCTGTGCGATCGGCTCCGTCAAGTCGAACATGGGACACCTGCTGCACGCCGCCGGAATGATCGGCATCGCCAAGGTCGTCCTCCAGTTCCAGAAGGGGAAACTGGCACCCTCGCTGCACAGTTCGGTGACCAATCCGGACATCGACTTCTCCCGTACACCGTTCCGTCTGCAGCGGGAACTCGCCGCGTGGGAACCCGCGGTGACAACCGTGGAGGGACGCAGGACCACACACCCCCGACGGGCGGGGATCACTTCGATCGGCGCGGGAGGGATGAACTCGCACATCATCCTTGAGGAGCACCAGCGACCCGACCGCGATCCGCACGGCGCACAGGACGGGCGCGAGGAACTCCTCGTGTTCTCCGCGATGAACGACTCGGCCCTGGAGGAATATCTCACCCGATTCCGCGCGTACCTGGCCACCGGCGCGGAGCCGGACCTCGCGGCCGTCGCGTTCACACTCCGCGTAGGCAAGAACGAACTCCCGCACCGCTGGGCGTTCCTCGCGAGGACCACCGGGGAAGCCGTCGCCGCCGTCGACCGCTATCTGGCGGGAGGCCGGGACCTCGGTGCGGCGCTCGCGAGCGGTGGCCCGCGGACCGAGGGGCTGCGGCAGCTCGCCACCACCTGGGTGGGCGGCAGGAGCGTCGACTGGCGCGGCGCCGACGAAGGAGCACGCGCGCCCCGACGGGTCTCGCTCCCCGCGTACCCCTTCGAGCGCGTGCGCTGCTGGGTCACCCCGGAGGAGGGTGCGCCGTCCGTGATCGCGCCGCTCGCCCTGCGCGACAAGCTCCATCCGTTCCTCGGCAGGAACGACTCGGACGCCGACGGACTTCGGTACGTGCTCGATGTGCACCTGGACGATCTCCTCGACTACGGGTGCACCACGGGAGGGCGGCAGGACAGGAAGCGCGGCGTGGTCCCGACCTTCGTCATCGACCTGGCGATCGCCACGACGAAGGTCTCCGGATTCGCCGACGGGTCGGTCGTGCGCCGGCTGCGCCTCCTGGGCCCGGTCGACTGGACGAGCGCCGCCCGCCTGGTGACGGTCCTCGGCCCCCGCGACGGCGAACAGGCCTCCGGACTCGTGTTCACACAGGACGAGGCGGGGGCCCGGATGCCCGTAGCGGCGTTCGACGTGCCGGCGGGTGAGGAGGACCGTACGCCGCTCTCCGGCCACCCCCGCGCGGACAACTTCGCGGGAATCGCCGCCGCTGTGCTCGCGCCCGACCGGGCGAAGCCGCAGTCCCCGGCGGAATTCCTCGCGGAACTCGCGGACGGCGGAATCGGATACGCGCCGCAACTCAGCGGCACGAAGAGCGCGTTCCGCCTGCCGGACGGGCGACTGGTGCTCAAGGTCGGCACCCCCGAACTCCAGCGGGACCATGTGAAGCCGGGTGTCACCCTCGCTCCGCATGTCCTCGCCGCCATCGCGCAGGGCCTCCAGGCCGAAGCGAAGCGGCAGGGCTCACCGCACTGGGCACGGACCGCGCCCCACCGGATCGACGAGATCCGGCTCCTCACCGACGGGAGCGGCGGGGGCGTCCCGGTCGCGTACATCGTCTTCGACGTGACCGCCGTCGGAGAAGGACTCGGCGGGTCCGTCGGCCTGCTGGACCGGAACGGCCAGGTGGTCGGTGTGCTCCGCGACCTGTGGTGCGGCGATGACGAAGGACCGCGAAAGGACCGGGACGTGAGCGAACGAGCGGTGGACGGAGCCGAAGCCGCGGACCGGGAGACACCGGGGAAGGCGGGCGACGACGTCATCTCCTTCGCGGTGGACGAGCTGCGGGAGATGGCGGGCGGCATTCTCAAGTTCGATGCGGGTGAACTCGACGCCCGTACCGGCTTCGATGCCTTCGGCTTCGACTCGATCTCGCTCATCACCCTGTCGCAGCAGGTACGCGAGCGGCTCGGTATCGATCTGACCCCGGCGGTCTTCTTCGACCGCAATACGTTCGACTCACTGGGCAGGCACCTCTTCACGGAGCACGAAGGCCCGCTGCGCGCGGCGTACCGGCGGTCACTCCCACCGGACCCCGCCGGGAAGCCCGACCCGGGCCCCGGCAACCGGTCCGGTGGCGAGACGACCGTAACGGCTGGAGCCACGGCCGGAACGGCTGAGGAGCCGACCGGGGCTCCTGACGCCGGGCCGGCCGTCCCACAGCGCCCGGCACCGGCGGACTTATCCCTCCCGGTGGCCGTCATCGGAGCCGCGGGCCGGTTCCCCGGCTCACCCGATCTGGACGCGTACTGGGCGAACCTGGCCGCGGGGACCGACAGCGTCACGGCCTTCCCGCTCGACCGGTACGACGCGGACTATGCGCGAATCGCACAGGCGGCAGATTTTCCGCACCACGCGGCCGTCCTCGACGACGTGGATGCCTTCGACGCCGCCTTCTTCCGCATCCTGCCGCGCGAGGCCGAGCTGATGGACCCCCAGCACCGGCTGGCGCTGCAGACGGTCTGGAACGCGGTGGAGCACAGCGGCCACGCCCCCTCCGGCCTGCCGGCGAACACCGGACTGTTCCTCGGTGTCTCCGGGACCGACTACGCGACGCTGCTCGCGGCCCACTGCACTGCGCCGGACGCCTTCACCTCCACGGGCAACGCCCACTCCATGCTCGCCAACCGTATTTCGTACGTGCTCGACATCCACGGCCCGAGTCAGCCCGTCGACACGGCCTGCTCCAGCTCGCTCGTCGCTGTCCACAGAGCCGTCGAGGCCATCCGCTCCGGGGCGTGCGACGCCGCGATAGCGGGCGGGGTGAACCTCCTGCTCAGCGTCGACACTTTCGTCAGCGCCGGGCGGGCCGGCATGCTGAGCCCGGACGGACGGTGCAGGACCTTCGCGAGCGGGGCGAACGGCTACGTACGTGGCGAGGGCGTCGGCGCCGTCGTACTGAAGCCCCTCGCCGACGCGGAGCGCGACGGGGACGCGATCCTCGCCGTGATCGTCGGGACCGCGGAGAACCACGGCGGGCGGGCCAACTCCCTCACGGCGCCCAACGGCACCGCGCAGGCGGACCTCGTGGTGCGGGCGATGGGCGGCATCGCCCCCCGCACGATCGGCTATGTGGAGGCCCACGGCACCGGCACGGCCCTTGGCGACCCCGTCGAGGTGCGTGCGCTCCAGGCCGCGTTCCGGCAGCTCGGCGGCGACACCACCGCGACCTGCGGGCTCGGCTCCGTGAAGACAAACATCGGTCATCTGGAAGCCGCCGCGGGCATCGCCGGGCTGCTCAAAGTGGTCCTCGCGATGGAACACGGCACCCTTCCGCGCAGCCTGCACTGCGACCGGATCAACCCCTACATCCAGCTCGACGGCAGTCCGTTCCGCATCGTGCGCGCCAATGAACCGTGGGAGCGGCCCCGCGACCGTGACGGTGGCCTCGCCCCGCGACGGGCGGGGGTCAGCAGCTTCGGATTCGGCGGCGCGAACTGCCACGTAGTCATCGAGGAGTACATCGGGCGGACGGCGGACACGAGTCCGGCGCAGGACACGGACGTCCCCGGGAGCCGGGTCGCCGTACCCCTTTCCGCCCGTACGGAGCAGCAGCTGTGTGAGCGGGCGCGGAACCTGCTCGCACACCTGGAGGGCCCGACCGGTCCCGCTCCGCTCCGTTCGATCGGGTGGACGCTCCAGACCGGGCGCGAAGCCATGGCCGAACGGATCGGCTGGGTCGTCTCCTCCCACCGGGAACTCGCCGAGAAATTGAGGGAGTTCATCAGCGGGCAGGACGGTGGACGGATGAGCGGGGCGCAGCACGGCGAGCGGCCGGCGCGGGACGGCCTCGCCGACGCGGTCGCGCGCTGGAGCGCCGGGGAGGAGGTCGACTGGCGGCGGCTGTACGAGGCCGCCGGCCTGGCCCTGCCCGGGCGCGCGCACCTGCCCACGTACCCGTTCGCACGCGACAGGTACTGGCTCCCCGACAGCGCGGGGAAGACCAACAGCGTTGCAGGACAACGCCCTTCGGCCGCCACGACGCTGTTCGTACCCCGCTGGACTCCGAAGCCCGCGTCGCGGGACCTCGCCGACGGAACGGCGTACACACGTCATGCCGTGATCCTCTGCGGAGCGCCGGCATCCTTGCGGGACAGCGTGGAGCGCCGTCTGCCGGGTGTGCGCTGCCACGCCGTCACGACCGCCAAACGGCGCCCGGAGACCCGCTTCACCGACCTCTCGCGCCAGGTCTTCGAGATCGTCCGGGGGCTCGCCGGGCAGGCGCACGACGGTGCCACCCTTGTGCAGGTCGTGACACCGGCGGACGGCGACGAAGCGGTAGGGCCCGCGCTCGCGGGATTTCTGCGCACGACGGCGCTCGAAAGTCCGCACATCTCCGGGCAGATCCTCGCTCTCGACGGCGAGCGCGACGCGGACGGCATCGCGGCGATCCTCCTGGAGAACGCCGGGCACACGGACGACACACTCGTTCTGCACCGGGGCACGGAACGCCGGGTGCGGAGCTGGGTGCCCTCCACGGCCGACGGCACGGGCATGCCCTGGCGCTCGGGAGGCGTCTACCTGATCACCGGAGGCGCCGGTGGCATCGGCGCCGTCGTCGCCCGCCGGATCGCACGGGACGCCGTACGCCCGACCCTCGTGCTCGTCGGACGCTCGGCACCGGACGCCCGAATCGGTCGACTGCTCGCCGAACTGCGGGAAGCCGGTGCGGTGGCCCAGTACGCCGTCGCGGACGTCTCCCGCTGGGAGGAGGTCCGCCACCTCGTCTCGCGGGTCGGCGAGGAGACAGGAGCGATCCACGGAATCGTCCACGCCGCAGGCGTGATCCACGACGCGTACCTCACGAACAAGACGACGGAGCAGTGGGACAAGGTCCTCGCCCCGAAGGTCGACGGAGTGGCGCACCTGGACCGGGCCACGGCACACATGCCCATCGAGTCCTTTCTCGTCTTCTCCTCCGGCACGGCGGTCACCGGAAATCCCGGCCAGTCCGACTACGCCGCGGCCAACGGCCATCTCGGCGAGTACGCCGCCCGCCGCAACGCGCGCGTCGCGGCCGCCGAACGGTCGGGGCGTACGGTCGCGATCGCCTGGCCGCTCTGGAAGGACGGCGGAATGGCGGTCGACGACGCCACCCGCGCGTACCTCCGGCGCAGCCGCGGTCTCGTGCCGATGGAGTCGGACGCCGGACTCGAAGCCCTCCTGAGCGCCTGGCGGTTGGGCCGGGTCGGCGAGGACCAGATCTGGGTGCACCACGGCGAGCCGGCCGAGCCCGCTCCCGTCCCCCCGCCCGCCGCCGCGCCCGCACCGGACACGGCTGCCGGGCGGCCGGACCGGGAGACGCTCCGGTCGGTCATGGAGCTCTTCGCCAGGGTCACCAGGCTCCCCCTCCACGACATCGACGCCGACCGGCCGCTCGACGACCTGGGCCTCGACTCGGTCATGGTCGTACAGCTCAACCGGGAGCTGTCCTCGACGTACGGCGAGGTCCCGACGACGCTCTTCTACGAATTCCCCACACTGCGCGCCATCGCCGGGGAGCTCGCCGGGGCATCCACCCCGCCGGCCCCCGGTGCGCGGACCGACGGCCCGTCCGGCCCGGTCCGGGTGCCCGCGGCGCGGCACACACCCGCAACAGCCACCGCTCCCGGCCCGCCCGCGCCGGACGACGCCATCGCGATCATCGGGATGAGCGGGCGCTATCCGCAGGCCGAGAACACCGAAGAGTTCTGGGCGAACCTCACGGCGGGACGCGACTGCATCACGGAGATTCCCCCCGGCCGCTGGCCGCTGGACGGGTTCTACGAGCCGGACCGCGACACAGCCGTCGCCACCGGGCGCAGCTACAGCAAGTGGGGCGGATTCCTGCGGGACTTCGACGCGTTCGATCCGCACTTCTTCCGGATCGCACCGCGTGACGCCTACGCCATGGACCCGCAGGAGCGCCTCTTCCTCCAGGCTTCCTGGGAAGTGATCGAGGACGCGGGCTACACGCGCGAGGAACTGGCCCGACGCCATCAGCGGCGCGTCGGTGTCTTCGCCGGTGTGACCAAGTCCGGCCACGCACGGCACGGCGCGGCCCGGCTGCCGTCCGGTGAAACGGTCGTGCCCTCGCTCTCCTTCGCCTCGCTCAGCGCCCGTACCTCGTACGTCCTGGACCTCCACGGCCCGAGCCTGACGATCGACACGATGTGCTCCTCCTCGCTCACGGCGGTCCACGAAGCCTGCGAGCACCTGCGCCGGGGATCCTGCGAGCTGGCCATCGCCGGTGGGGTGAACCTGTATCTGCATGCTTCCGACTACGTCGAGCTGTGCCGTTCCACCATGCTGTCCTCGCAGGCCCGGGTACGGAGCTTCGGCAGCGGCGGTGACGGGTTCGTGCCCGGCGAGGGCGTGGGCGCCGTGCTGCTGAAGCCCCTCGCGCGCGCTCTCGCCGACGGCGACCAGGTCCTCGCAGTGGTGCGCGGGACGAGCATCAACCACGGCGGGCGGTCCCACGGCTATACGGTGCCGAGCCCGACCGCCCAGGCGGAACTGATCCGCGACGCGCTGACCCGGGCCGGGGTTCCGGCGCGGGCGGTGAGCTACGTCGAGGCGCACGGCACCGGCACGGAGCTGGGCGACCCGATCGAGGTGAAGGGTCTCTCGCTGGCCTTCGAAGAGTCCACGGACGAGAAGCAGTTCTGCGCGATCGGCTCCGTGAAGTCGGTGATCGGGCATCTGGAGGCCGCCGCGGGGATCGCGGGGATCACCAAGGCCGTACTCCAGCTTCGGCACCGCACGCTCGTACCGAGCCTGCACGCACAGGAGCTGAACCCGGGCATCAGGTTCGAGGAGACGCCGTTCTTCGTCCAGCGGACACTCGCACCGTGGGAGTCGCGGACACCACGGATCACGGCGGTCTCGTCCTTCGGGGCAGGCGGCTCGAACGCCCACGTGATCCTTGAGGAGTACGTGCCGGACCCCGCCCCGGACCGGCCGGCGTCCGGTGAGGGCGAGCAGCTCGTCGTCCTCTCCGCGCGCACACCGGAGCGGTTGCGGCACTCCGCCGCGCGCCTGGTGGCCTTCCTCGAACGCGGGGAGACCGAGCGGGCGGCGGTCGGCCTGGCGGATCTCGCCTTCACCCTCCAGGTCGGGCGTGAGGCGATGAAGGAGCGCCTGGCGGTGACCGCCGCCTCACTGCCCGAGCTCCTGCGGGTACTGCGCGGGTACGCGGAGAACGGGGACGGGGTGGGGACACCCGGCCTCCACCGGGGCAGCGCCGGACAGGCCCCGGGCGCCGTCGCAGAGATCTCGGCCGACGACGACCTCCGGGAACTCCTGGTCGAACGATGGGTCCGCAAGGGGAAGCACGACAAGCTGGCCGCGCTCTGGGTCGGCGGAGTGGAGCTGGACTGGCGGCGGCTGCACGGGGACGCGTCGCCCCGCCGGACATCCCTGCCGACGTACCCGTTCGCACGGGACCGGTACTGGGTCGGGGACCTGGCACCGGTCCGGGAGGCGGCGCCCGACGCGACTCCGGTCGCCGCCGGGCCGCAGCCGGGGAAGGCCGGGCCGCGGCCCGAAGCAACCGCACCGCGGCCCGAAGAGACCGCACCGCGGTCCGGGAAGGCCGGGCCGCACACGACGCCCGACGAGGCGTCGGACGCCGCACCCGATGTCACACGTGACGAATGGGTCGCCGGCACCGTACGCGCGACGATCGCGCAGGTGCTGGTCATGCCGCCGGACGAGGTCGACGGCGGGCTCGCGTTCGCCGACTACGGACTCGACTCCATCCTCGCGGTCCGCCTCGTCCACCTGCTGAACGAGGCCCTCCGGCTCGACCTGTCGACCGGCGTCGTCTTCGACCACAGCTCCGCCGACCGTCTCGCCGCGCATCTGCTCGCGGAGTACGCCGACATCGGCCCCGCCGCCCCGCCGCCGGCCGTCACCGGTGAAGCGCGTCCACGGACCACGCCCGGCTCCCGCCCCTCCGAACGGCCCGCCGCCGACGCGCCGATCGCCATCGTCGGGATGAGCGGCCGGTTCCCCGGATCCGACAGCCTGGACGACCTCTGGACGCACCTCGCGAACGGCGACGACCTCATCACGGAAGCGACCCGCTGGAATCTCGCGGACACCGGCGCCGACGGCTCCGCGCGCTGCACGCAGGGCGGATTCCTCCACGGGATCGACCGGTTCGACCCGCTGTTCTTCGGCATCTCGGGCGTCGAGGCGGCCGCGATGGATCCCCAGCAGCGGCTGCTCCTCGAAGAGGCGTGGAAGGCACTGGAGGACGCGGGGTACGCCGGCCGGCACCTGGGTGGGACCCGCTGCGGCGTGTACGTGGGCTGCTACAAGGGCGACTACCAGGAGGTCGTCGGGGACGACGCGCCCGCCCAGGCGTTCTGGGGGAACATGGCATCGCTCATCCCGGCCCGCGTCTCCTACTTCCTCGATCTGAAGGGCCCCGCGCTGGCGGTCGACACCTCGTGCTCCAGCTCGCTCGTCGCGATCGACCTGGCGTGCCGGGGGCTCTGGTCGGGGGAGACGGAGATGGCACTGGCGGGCGGTGTCTTCGTCCAGTCGACGCCGCGCCTCTACGAGTTGGCCGACGGCGCCGGAATGCTCTCCGCGACGGGCCGCTGCCACACCTTCGACCACCGTGCCGACGGCTTCGTGCCGGGCGAGGGCGTCGGTGTCCTGGTGCTCAAGCGGCTCGATGACGCCATCGCCGACGGGGACCACATCCACGGCGTGGTCCGCGCCACCGGCACCAACCACGACGGTGCGACCAACGGCATCACGGCGCCCAGCTCCGTTTCGCAGGAGCGTCTGCTGCGCGACATCTACGAGTCCTTCGGCATCGACGTCGAGTCCATCGGGCTCGTGGAGGCGCACGGCACCGGCACCTCCCTCGGCGATCCCATCGAATTCTCGGCGCTGAGCCGCGCGTTCCGGGCCGGCACGGACAAGTCCGGCTACTGCGCCCTGGGTTCGGTCAAGACGAACCTCGGGCACACCCAGTTCGCCGCAGGCGTCGCGGGGGTGTTCAAGGTCCTCCTCTCGATGAGGCACCAGCAGATCCCGGCCTCACTCCACTTCGAGAAGCCCAACCCCGCCGTCGGCCTCGAAGGCAGCCCCTTCTACGTGAGTACGCGCAGCCACCACTGGGAGCCCCCGGCCGACGGCGGACCGCGACGCGGCGCGGTCAGCTCCTTCGGCGCGAGCGGCACCAACGCGCATCTCGTCATCGAGGAAGCGCCTCCCGCCGCCCGAGCCCGCGCCCGTACGCCACGTCCCGCGTATCTCGTGGTCCTCTCCGCGCACTCACGTGAACAGCTGGTTCAGCAAGTGGACCGGCTCGCGGAGCACTGCCGCCGCGAGGACCACCCCGATCTGGGCGACCTCGCCCACACGCTCGCCGTCGGCCGGGACCGGTTCGCCCACCGGTTCGCCTGCGTGGCGGCGGACCGCACGGAGCTGCTGCGGATCCTCGACGAAGGGCTGGACGGAGCAAGGGCGTTCACCGGCAGGGCGGTGCCGGCGCGCAAGGGCACCGCGGGTGCGGGTGCCGGTGCGGAGAAGAGCCACGGCGAGGAATGCCTCCGCCGCTGCGCACACCCGACAGGTTCCGAAGCGGATGCCGTTCCGTACCGCGCGGACCTCACCGCCCTCGCCAGGTACTTCGCGCAGGGCGTCGACCTCGACTACGGGGCGGCGTTCGCGGCGGGGGACCATCTCCGGATCCCGCTGCCGGTCTACCCGTTCGCCGGAGAGAGCCACTGGGCCGGAACGCCGCCCCTGTCACCTGTGCCCGTCACCACCCCCGGCCGGCCGGTCCCGAACCATCCGCTGATCCACCGGTCGTCGACGGTGACGGAACTCCCCGGAGCGCTACGGGCCTCGACGCTCTTCAAGGGTGACGAGGCCGTCCTCCGCGACCACACGGTGCGCGGGCAGCGCGTCCTCCCGGGCGCCGCCCACCTCGAAATGGCACGGGAGGCGGCGGTGCGTGCGTGGGGCACGGCGGCGACAACACCCCTGCTGATACGCGACATGACCTGGGTACGGCCGCTCGCCCTCGACGACGAGCCGCTGGGCATCGATGTCCTGGTGAGGCCGGCGGAGGGCGAAGAACTCACCTTCGAGATCGCCTCGAACACCGCTGGGGACGCCGGTCCGGTCGTGTTCTCCACCGGGCGCGTGGCCCTCTCCGGCACGGCCCGCCCCGACCGCGTCGACCTCGCGTCGCTCCGCGCGATGTGCGGGACTGCCGTATCCGCGGAACGCGTCCGTGCGGCGCTCGCGGCGATGGGCATCGTCCACGGGCCGTCTCTCCGCGCCGTCCGCGAGGCACACGTCGGTTCCGGCACCGTCCTGGCACGGCTCGACCTGCCGGCCGGGACGGACCCCGCCGACACCGGGTACGTACTGCCCCCGGCGCTGCTGGACTCGGCCATCCAGTCCTCGATCGCGCTGCAACTCGCCGACGGCGGGGCCGCCGTGGAGACCGTCGTGCCGTTCGCGCTCGACAGGTTCGAACTCTTCGCACCTTGCACGGCCTCGATGTGGGCTGTCGTCCGTGTCGCGGACGGCACCCGGACGGCCACCGCGCTGAGCCGGCTCGACGTGGACCTCGTCGACGGCGACGGGGAGGTCTGCGTCCGGATGACCGGATACACCTCGCGCCGGTCGAAGGAACCGGCACCCGCACTGTTCGCACCGGTCTGGGAACCCGTGTCCGGGCACGCCTCCGGCACCCGCGCCCTGCCGCTCGCGGAACACGTCCTCGTGGTGGGAGGGACCACCGGGCAGCGGTCCGGGCTCGTCCGCCGGTACCCGAGGGCCACGGTGTGGGACCTCGCGCCGAGCGCATCGACGGACGAGATCGCGTCCCGGCTCCGGGACCTGGCGCCGGTCGGCCACCTCGTCTGGATCGCGCCCGATGCGGCGCCGGAGAACCGGGGCGCGCTGCTGCCTGCCGACACCGCCGGCTTCACTGCGGCCCAGGAGGACGGCGTCATCGCGGCCTTCCGCATGATCAAGGCCCTCGTCCGCACGGGACACGACGCACGTCCGCTCGCCGTGACACTGGTGACGCGCAGCGCCCTGGCCACGTACGACACCGAGCCGACGGCACCTGCCCACGCCGGGCTGCACGGCCTCTTCGGATCGCTCGGGCAGGAGTACACGAACTGGTCGGTCCGCCGCGCGGACCTCGACACCGCCGACCCGGGCGCGGACCTGCCGGCACTCCCGGACCGCGCGGAGAGCGACACCCTGGTGCGCCGCGCCGGCCAGTGGCTGGTGCGGCGCTGGGTACCGGTCGAGCCCGGCACCGAACAGGGGGACGCGTACCGGGAAGGCGGTGTCTATGTCGTGATCGGAGGTGCGGGCGGGCTCGGCACCGTATGGACCCGGCATGTCGTCCGGCGCCACGGCGCCCATGTGATCTGGATCGGGCGGCGCCCGCAGGACGCGTCGATCGAGGCGAAGCTGAGCACCTGCACCGGGCGCGGCAGCGTGCGCTACCTCTCCGCCGACGCTGCGGACCCCGCCTCGCTGCGCACCGCATACGAGGAGATCAGGCGGCACCACCCGCGGATCCACGGCGTCGTCCAGGCGGCGCTGGACCTGCGGGACCAGAGCCTGGCGCGCATGGACGAAACGACGCTGCGCGCCGGCCTCACCGCGAAGGCCGACGTCAGCGTGGCCATGGCAGAGGTCTTCGCGGACGAGCCCCTGGACTTCGTCCTCTTCTTCTCGTCCGTCCAGTCGTTCACGACCGCCGCGGGCCAGAGCAACTACGCGGCCGGATGCACCTTCAGCGACGCCTACGCCCAATTCCTCGCGCGGCACCGGGAGTACCCGGTGAAGGTGATGAACTGGGGGTGGTGGGGGAGCATCGGCAGCGCCTCGACCGAACTCCACCGGGAACACATGGGCCGCTGGGGCCTCCTCTCGATCGAGCCGCCCGAGGCGATGGAGGCACTCGACACGCTGCTGCGCGGGCCGCAGCGTCAGCTGGGCTTCATCAAGTTGCGGAAGACCGACGCCATCGCGGGGATCGACCCGGCGACCCGGCTCACGGTCCACAAGAGGGCGCGGTCCCGCATCACGCCCGCCGCCGTCGTGGCGGCGACCGGGGCGCCGTCCGAATGGGAGGCGATGCGTGCGATCGCCGAGTGGCGCAGGAGCGAACGCGATCCGCTCCTCGCGCGCATGGTCCGCGGACACCTGGAAGCACTCGGCGGCCTCCGCGACCCCGGTACTTTGCCGACTCGCGGCGACGTGGCCGCGCTGCGCGGGCGGGCCGGAATCCTGGAGCGGTACGACACCTGGCTCGACCACGCGCTCCGTATCGTGCCGCCGTCGGCCCCGCCGCTGGACGTCCTCGGCCGTGAGTGGGACCGGCGCCGCGTGGAATGGTCGGCGGATCCGGACAAGGCGGCAGAGCTCGCTCTGCTCGATGCCGCACTCGGTGCGCTGCCGGACATCCTCACCGGCAGGACCAGGCCCACCGACATCCTGTTCCCGCGCGGTTCCGTCGCACTCGTCGAAGGCACATACCGCAACAACCGCGTGGCCGACATGTACAACCGCGCCATGACGGACACCGCGGCCGCCGTCGTCGCGGAGCGGCTGCGTCTGGACCCGGCCGCCCGCCTGCGCATCCTGGAGATCGGCGCCGGTACGGGCGGCACCAGCACCGGGATGTTCGCCGCACTGCGCCCGTTCCAGGACCACATCGAGACCTACGCGTACACCGATCTCTCGAAGGCGTTCCTGAATCACGCCAGGACCGAGTACGGACCGGACGTTCCGTATCTCTCCTACGCCCGCTTCGACGCGGAACAGCCGCTGGCCGGGCAGGGAGTGGAGAGCGGGAGCTACGACCTGGTCATCGCCGCGAACGTACTGCACGCGACGCGCGACACCCGGAACACCATCCGCAACGCGAAGGCGGCGCTGCGCGACGGGGGATGGCTCCTGCTGAACGAACTGGCGGCGTTCGATGTCTCCAGCCATCTCACGTTCGGACTGCTGGAGGGCTGGTGGCTCTTCGAGGACCACGCGCTGCGCGTACCCGGTTCACCCGCGCTGTCGCCCGCGAACTGGCGGGAGGTGCTGGTGAGCGAGGGCTTCTCCGCCGTCGTCTCCGTGCTGCCCGAGACACTTGAGCTCGGGCAGCAGATCATCGCCGCCGAGAGCGACGGGATCGCCCGGCAGACAGTGGCCCCGCCCGCGCGGCGGGAGACCCCTGCTCCGCGAGCGCTCCCGGAGCCCCCTGCGCAGGTCACCGTATCCCCGCAGCCCCGCCCCGCCCCGGCACGGCCCCCGGCCGACGGGACAGCCGCCGCGTCCGGTGCCGGTACGGAGAGCCGGGCCGGCACCATGGCCGGATACCTCAGGGACCGGGCCGCGCGGACCCTCGGCATTCCGCCGGACAAGATCGAGCTCTCCGCCCCGCTCAGCGACTACGGGATGGACTCCATCCTCGTCCTTCAGCTCACCACCGCGCTGCGCGAGGACCTCGGAGAGGTTCCGTCCACCCTGCTCTTCGACGCCGAGTCGGTCGAGGAACTCACCGACCACTTCATGGCGGCCGGCGGCCCTCGGGTGGACGCCCTGCTGGCTCGACTGAGCCCCGCGCCGGCGGCGACACCCGTCCCCGACACCGGGGTCCGGCCGCCGGAGCCGTCCGCGCCTCCCGCCACGGCACCGGCACAGCCCATTGCCGCGCTCTTCCGCACGGCGGTGGGGACCGGCACCCCGCAGCACGCCGGTGACCTGCTGTCGATCGCCGCCCGGCTCCGGCCGACCTCCGCGACTGGAGCCGGGCCGGAGCCGGAGACCCTGCGGCTGTCGGACGGCGATCAGGAACCGGCCCTGGTCTGCCTGCCCTCCCTCATCGCCCCCACCGGGGCCCACCAGTACGTGAAGTTCGCGGCAGCACTCCGCGGCCGCCGCCAGGTGCGGACGGTCTCCATCCCCGGATACGGCACCGGTGAGCCGCTTCCGGCGGACCTGGAAGCGGCCGCGGACCGGCTGGCGGGGACACTGATCCGACGGTTCGAGGGCCGGCCCTTCGCACTCGCCGCCTATTCCTCCGGCGGATGGGTCGCCCACGAGCTGGTACGACGGCTGGAGAAGGCCGGTGCTCCGCCCGCCGCTCTGGTGCTGCTCGACACGCTCCAGTCGGCCGGAACCGCCATGATCCGGGGAATGTCGGTGCTCACACGACGGCTGATGGACCGATTCCCCCAACTGCCCGTCCTCGACGACCAGCTCACGGCGATGGCGTGGTACGCGCAGTTGCTCGAAGGCTGGCGCCCGCTGCCGGTGACCACCCCGACCCTTCTGGTGAGCGCCGCGGAGGACAGGACCCTGATCGAACTGCTCGGCGACGACGCACGCGCCGACTGGCCACTGGAACACATACGGACGGAAGTGGCGGGGGACCACTTCTCCATGCTTGAGGAGTACGCGGAGCCGACCGCGCTCGCCGTCCACGAATGGCTCCGCGAACACTGCGCCTCCGGGCGGGAACGGTCCGCGCGTCAGAGGTACTCCGGGGGTGCGCGATGAGCGATCGCCTGGGCTTCAGCCTGACGCAGTTGCGGTACTTCGTCGTATCCGCGGAGCTCGGCAACATATCGGAGGCGGCGGAGAGGCTGTGCGCGTCGCAGTCGACGGTCTCCTCCGCCGTGATGAAGCTGGAACGCCAGCTCGGTGTGCAGTTGCTGCTCCGTCATCACGCCCGCGGCGTCACCCTGACCCCGAGCGGCCGGCACCTGCTCAGGGAGGCACGCGCGTTGCTGGGGCAGGCCAGGAACCTCAAGGCTCAGGGCGACGCCCTGGCGGGCCACACCGCCGGCCGGCTGGACGTCGGTTTCTTCTTCTCGATCGCCCCATTCCTGCTGCCCCTGGTCCGCAGGATGACCGAAGAGCGGTACACGGCCCTGCAGCTGAACGTGCATGAGTCATCGGAGCGGCTGTTGGAGCTGCTGCAGGACGGCCGGTGCGAATTGGCCGTGACGTACGACTTCCTGTCGGGCGGTGCCAGGTTCCACCCCCTGGCCGAGCTGTCCGTCCACGCCCTGCTGGCGGACGGTGACCCCATGGGCATGACCGGCTCGACCGGATTGGACGAGCTGGCCGCCCTTCCGCTCGTCACCCTGGACGTCCCGGCCGTTCTCCGCCATTTCGAGACGATGTTCGCCACTGCGGGCGTGCCCATGCCGCAAGTGATCAGGACGACGAGTCTTGAGACGATGCGTGGACTGGTCGCCGCGGGCTCCGGGTTCGCCCTGATGTACCAACGCGCGGCCCATGCGCGGACTCTGGACGGCGGGAGGGTCCGATCGGTCGAGATCGCCGGAGAGGTGCCTCCCTCGGCCCTCGGCGTGGCCATGATGCCCGATCTGCACCTCAGCAGCCGCGGCAGAGCATTCCTGGACGTGCTGGGCTCCGCGGTTTCGGTCAGCGGCGAAGTGAATGCGATTGTGTGACGCGGAACGTTCCACGGTGTGGCCGGCAGCTCCTGGGCCGCCGGCCCACCGCCTGGATCCCCCGCGCACCCGCAGCGGCAGTGCCGCGGTCAGACCAGGGTCTTGAGCACGGCCGGGTCGTAGGGGACGGTCTGGGCCAGCTCACCGCGCAGCGCCTTCGCCGCCCAGTCCGGGTTGGCCAGCAGCGTCCTGCCCACGGCGACGAGGTCGAACTCGTCGCGCTCCAGGCGGGCCACCAACTCCTCGATGCCGGTCAGGCCGGCCTGCTCGGTGAAGCCCTGGGCGAACTCGCCCACACCGTACTGCTGGTCCAGGCCGACGGAGCCGACCGTCACCGCGGGCCGGCCGCTGAGCTTGCGCACCCAGCCGGCCAGATTGAGCGGGCTGCCGTCGAACTCGGGCAGCCAGTAGCGGCGGGTGGAGGCGTGGAACGCGTCGACACCGGCCTCGGTCAGCGGCGCCAGCAACTGCGCCAGCTCGTCCGGGTTCTCCGCGATGCGGGCCTCGTAGTGGTCGACCTTCCACTGGGAGAGCCGGAAGAGAACCGGGAAGCCCGGACCGACGGCCGCGCGGATCGCCTGCACGATCTCGGCGCCGAAACGGGCGCGGGAGGCCGGGTCTCCGCCGTAGCGGTCGGTACGCCGGTTGGTGCCGCGCCACAGGAAGTCGTCGATCAGGTAGCCGTGCGCGCCGTGCAGCTCCACACCGTCGAACCCGAGCCGCTCCGCGGCTGCGGCGGCCTCCGCGAAGGCGGCCACCGTTTCGTCGATGTCCCGCCGGGTCATGGCACGACCGGCCGGTGCGCCGTCCAGTCCGAGCCCGGACGGGCCCTCCGCAGGCGGTTCCGTCCCGAAGCGCGCGGCCCCGGTGTGCCACAGCTGAGGAATGATCCTGCCGCCGGCCTGGTGCACCCGCCGCACCACGTGGGCCCAGCCGGCGAGCGACTCCTCACCGTAGAAGCAGGGCACGTTGTCGTACGCGGCGGCGGCGGCCCGGTTGATGTAGGTGCCCTCGGTGATGATCAGTCCGACCTGGTGGGCCGCCCGGCGGGCGTAGTACTCCGCCACGTCCGGGCCCGGCACGCCGCCGGCGGACTGCATCCTGGTCATCGGGGCCATCACGATCCGGTTGGGGACCGTGAGGTCGCCCAGGGTGAACGGCTCGTCCAGGGTGGCCATTTTTCCTCCAGATTTGTCGGCACTGCTCACGCGGAATTGTTGCTGCCGCACACCGGTAGCGCATGATTATCGACCCTGCCGAAATCGGTGTCCAGCTCGCAGAGGTCATTCCGGCTTGTATCGCATTATGCGATCCAGTGCATCGAAATAATCAGGTTGACCGTATCGGAGGGGCCGTTGATAGTGGTCATCGTGATTCCGCGTCACCGCGATCGCCTCCATTGTCGATCAATTGCGCGGACAGGCCTGTTGAGGCAGGAAAGGAGGCGGAACCCGGAGTGAGCCGAGATCGCCTTACCGAAAAGACAGAAAAGTTCGCCGGTGAGCTGGAAGGCAAGCGGGCCGTGGTGACCGGCGGCAGCCGTGGTATTGGCGCCGCGATCGTGCAGAAATTGCTCGACGCCGGCGCCACCGTCGTGACCTCTGCCCGCAACCCGACCGAGCAGACTCCGTCCGCAGCCAAATTCGTCAGAGCAGACCTCAGTACGCCGGACGGAGTGCGAGAGTTCGCGGATATCGCTCTGGAAAATCTCGGCGGAGTGGACATCATCGTCAATAACGCAGGTGGCTGCCGAACCTTTCAGAGTGCGCTGGACATCGAGAAGGACTGGCAGTACACGGTGGACATCAATTTCCTCGCCGCTGTCCGCCTCAATTCCGCACTTGTGCCGTCCATGCGGGAGAGCGGCGGCGGAGTCGTCGTACACGTCTCGTCCATTGCCACCATCGCGTCCTACCCGATGATCCTGCACTACGCAGCCGCCAAGTCCGCCCTGGAGACGTACAACAAGGGGCTTGCGGCCGAACTGGCGCCGCAAGGAATCCGGGTCGTCGCCCTCTCTCTCGGGAACGTCATGACACCAGGGGCCGACGAGGCGCGCGAAAAGATCGTGGACTACCTCGGCAACGATTCCGTGGACTGGTCCGACGAAATCCCCCTCGGGCGCATCGGCCGGTCCGACGACATCGCGGAGGCGGTCGGCTTCCTGGTCTCCGAACGCGCCGCGTGGATCACCGGCAGCACTCTCGTCATCGACGGCGGGCGCAGCGCGGCCCTGTCCTGAACCCCCTTCACCAGTGACCACGTATGCGCAGGCAACCATCTGCCAGGACTGAAAGGACCGACACGATGACCGCCACAGGGGAAGGGGCACGGGCCTACCCGTTCGGCCCGGTCGACCGACTCGAAGTGGACCCGAAGCTGGCCGAGATCTGCGGCGAACAGCCGGTGCTGCGCGTGAGTCTGCCCTACGGCGGCGACGCCTGGCTGGTCACACGGCACGCGGACGTCAGGACGGTACTGGCCGATCCCCGGTTCAGCCGCGCCGCCGCCGTGGGCGAGGACATCCCCCGCACGGTCGCCACCGGTCTGCCCAGCACCTCCATGCTGAGCATGGACCCGCCGGAGCACAGCCGACTGCGGCGCCGGGTGGCCAATTCGTTCACCGTACGACGTGTCGAAGCGCTCCGCCCGCGCGTCCAGCACATCGTGAACGGGCTGCTCGACACCATGCTCGCCGCAGGTGGGCCGTCCGACCTGACCCAGACGCTGACCTGGCCGCTGCCGATCACGGTCATCTGCGAACTGCTCGGCGTGCCCGTCGCCGACCGCGACCGCTTCAACGTCTGGGTCGACGGCCTGCTGATGCTGTCCGATCCGGTGCAGTCCATGGCGGCCCGGGGGCACCTCAACGACTACCTCGCCGGCCTGGTCGCACTCCGCCGCACCACCCCCACCGACGACCTGCTCGGTGAGCTGGCCAATGTGGCGGACGAGGAGGACCGGCTCCTGGACGAGGAACTGGTCAGCCTCGGCGTCAGCCTGCTCTCCGCAGGCCAGGAGGCCACCGCCAACCAGCTCGGCAACTTCGTCTACACGCTGCTGACCAGACCCGATCTCTGGCAGAAACTCGTCGCCGACCCCGGACTGGTGCCCGACGCGGTCGAGGAACTCTCCCGGATCATCCCGATCAGCGCGTCCGCCGGCTTCACCCGCATCGCCATCGAGGACGTGGAGCTGAGCGGGCAGACCATTCGGGCGGGCGACGCGGTGGTCGCCGAGCTGGGGATCGCCAACCGGGATCCCGAAGTGTTCGACCACCCGGAGGAGATCGACTTCCACCGGGGGAACGTCCCGCACGTCACCTTCGGTCACGGCGTGCACCACTGCCTCGGCGCGCAGCTGGCCAGGATGGAGCTGCGAGTCGTGCTCGAATCACTGCTCCGCCGACTGCCCGGTCTGCGCCTCGCCGTGCCGGTCGACCAGATCTCCTGGCGCACCAACCGGCTGATCCGCGGGGTGGACGCGCTGCCGGTCAGCTGGTGAGGCCGCGCGCGCCCGCGGGCACGCGCGCCACGGACACGGCCACGGCCGGACGCCACACCTCGCGCACGTCACCGCGGGCCGCTGCGCGCGGTGACCTGCCGATTCCATGGCCGGCCGACACACGCAATCAAGGGCACGGCGACGTCCACAGCCAGGACGCGCCGGCATCACCGGACGCCGAGGGAGGCCTGATCATGACCGAGCCACTGGAGGCGGTCACCGCGGCAGTGCATGACCCCGACAAGGGACTCGCCGAGGTCATGGCGGCCGTACTGGAGGGCTACGGGGACCGGCCGGCCCTCGGCGAACGCGCCGAGGAAGCCTCGACAGGGCGGCTGCTCCCCAGGTTCGACACCATCAGCTACCGCGAACTGTGGGCGAGAGTCCGCGCGGTGGCCGGCACCTGGCACCACGACCCGCGGCATCCGCTGAGCGCGGGCGACCGGATCTGCATCCTCGGCTTCGCCAGCACCGACTACGCGACGCTCGACCTCGCGTGCATCCACTCCGGTGCCGTGGCCGTGCCTCTGCAGTCCAGTGCGCCGCTGTCCCAGCTGACACCGATCATCGCGGAGACGGAGCCGCGGGCACTCGCCACCAGCATCGAGCGACTGGACACCGCCGTCGAAGCCGTAATCGGGGAAAGCTCGATCCAGCACGTGATCGTCTTCGACCACCGTCCCGAAGTCACCGACCAGCGAACCGCCTTCGAGTCCGCCCGCCGCCGCCTGTCCGAAGCCGGTCGCCCGGTCGTCATCGACTCACTGGCCACGCTGATCGAACGCGGGGCGGGCCTGCCGCCCGCCCCGCTGTTCACCGCCGAAGCCGGAGACGATCCGCTGGCCCTGCTCATCTACACATCCGGCAGCACCGGAACCCCCAAGGGGGCCATGTACACCCAGCGGCTGGTCGGCACCGCGTGGTACGGATTCAACTACGGGGCGGCGGACGGACCCCCGGTCAGCATCCTCTACATGCCGCAGAGTCATCTCGCCGGCCGCTACGCCCTGATGGGCTCGCTCGTGCGGGGCGGTGTCGGCTACTTCACCGCCAGGAGCGACCTGTCCACCCTGTTCGAGGACATCGCGCTGATCCGGCCCACCGAGCTGACCATGGTCCCGCGCCTGTGCGACATGCTCTTCCAGCAGTACCGGAGTGAACTGGGCCGCAGAGCCGGCGAGCCGGGGGACGTCGGGACAGCGGTCATGACGGACCTGCGCGAGAACTTCCTGGGCGGACGCGTCGCCAAGGCGTTCTGCGGGACCGCCCCGCTGTCCGCGGAGGTCGCGGCGTTCGTGGAGTCCTGCCTGAACCTCCACCTGTACACCGGTTACGGTTCCACGGAGGCCGGGGGAGTCCTGCTCGACACGGTGGTGCAACGCCCGCCCGTGATCGACTACAAGCTGGCCGACGTCCCGGAACTGGGCTATTTCCGCACCGACTTGCCGCATCCGCGCGGGGAACTGCTGCTCAAGACGGAAAGCATCATTCCCGGCTACTACAAACGGCCCGAGGTCACCGCCGAGATCTTCGACGAGGACGGCTACTACCGGACCGGCGACGTCATGGCCGAGCTCGGACCCGACCGATTGGTCTACGTCGACCGCACCAAGGACACCCTGAAGCTGTCCCAGGGCGAATTCGTGGCCGTCTCCCGCCTGGAGACCGTCTTCGCCGGCAGCCCCCTCATCCGGCAGATCTATGTGCACGGCAACAGCGAACGCGCCTACCTGCTCGCGGTGGTGGTGCCCGCGCCCGGCGTTCGGGCCGACGGCGGCGAAGGATCCGGTTCGCTCAAGTCGCTGCTCAGCGAGGCGCTCCAGCAGATGGCCCGGGAGGCCGAGCTCAACTCGTACGAGATCCCGCGTGACTTCCTGATCGAGGCCGAACCCTTCAGCCCGGAGAACGGCCTGCTCTCCGAGAGCCACAAACTGCTGCGACCCAGGCTCAGGGAGCGCTACGGGCAGGCTCTCGACCGGCTGTACGACGAGATCGCCGAGGGCCAGGTCAGGGAGGTGCGCGAGCTGCGTCGAGCCGCTGCGGACCGGCCGGTGCTGGAGACGGTCACCGGGGCCGTCCAGGCGATGCTGGGCTGTCCGGACACCGCTCTGCGCGCCGACGCGCACTTCACGGACCTGGGCGGGGACTCCCTGACCGCGCTGTCGTTCTCGCTCCTCATGAAGGAGATCTTCCACATCGAGCTTCCGGTCGGGGTGGTCATCAGCCCGGCCAACGATCTGGCCCGGCTGGCGAGATACATGGAGGCGGAGCGCGAGTCAGGAGCGGAGCGGCCCACATTCGCTTCCGTACACGGCGAGCACAGCACCGAAGTCCGCGCCGGTGACCTCACCCTGGACAAGTTCATCGGCGCGCGGACGCTCGCCGCCGCTCCGGCGCTGCCGCGCCCCCGCGGTGCCGTGCAAGCCGTCCTGCTGACCGGGGCCAACGGCTACCTCGGCCGGTTCCTGTGCCTGGAATGGCTGGAGCGGCTGGCGTCCTCGGGCGGCAAGCTGATCTGCGTCGTACGCGCGGGCGACGCGGCTGCTGCGGCGAAGCGGTTGGAGGAGGCCTTCGACAGCGGTGACGCGGAACTGCTCCGGCGGTACCGGGATCTGGCCGAAGGCACCCTGGACGTACTCGCGGGCGACATCGGCGAGCCGCACCTGGGCCTGGACGAGGACACGTGGAACGGCCTGGCCGACACCGTGGACCTGATCGTCCACCCGGCTGCCCTGGTCAATCACGTACTGCCGTACCGGCAATTGTTCGGCCCCAACGTCGTCGGCACGGCAGAGCTGATCAGGCTGGCGCTCACCGCGCGGATCAAGCCCGTCACCTATGTGTCCACCGTCGCCGTGGAGGCCGGAGCCGGGATGCCGGCTCTCGGAGAGGACGCCGACATCCGCGGCGCCGGCCCGGTGCGGCGGATCGACCAGGGCTACGCCAACGGGTACGCGACCAGCAAATGGGCGGGGGAGGTCCTGCTCCGGGAGGCACACGACCTGTGCGGCCTGCCGGTCACCGTCTTCCGGTCGGACATGATCCTCGCGCACAGCAGCTACCAGGGGCAGCTGAACGTCCCCGACCTGTTCACCCGCCTGCTGCTGAGCCTGCTCGCCACCGGCATCGCGCCGGCCTCGTTCTACCGGACCGGTGACCGCGCGCACTACGACGGTCTGCCGGTCGACTTCACCGCGGAGGCCGTCACCGCGCTGGGCGCGCGGGCCACCGACGGCTACCGGACCTTCAACGTGCTGAACCCGCACGACGACGGCATCTCGCTGGACACCTTCGTCGACTGGCTCATCGACGCGGGTCACCCGATCCGGCGGATCGACGACTACGGCGAATGGCTCACCCGCATCACGGCCGCGCTCCGCGCCCTGCCGGAGAGGCAGCGTCAGCACTCGGTGCTGCCCCTGCTGCACGCCTTCGCGCAGCCCGGGGAGGCCGTCCCCGGTTCGGCGGTACCCGCGGACCGGTTCCAGGCCGCCGTGCACGCCGCGAAGGTCGGCCCCGGCCAGGACATCCCCCATCTGTCGGCGGCCCTCATCGCCAAGTACGTCACTGACCTGCGCCGGCTCGAACTGCTCTGAGAGCTGTGCCCCGGCCTCCGAACGGCGCGCAACGGCCCATCGGCGGCCGCACATTCAACGAGAGACAGCGGATGGGAGCTCGATATGGGACAGGACATCGGCGAGCAGGCGATTTCGTTTCTGCGCTGTCTGGAGGCGCACGACTTCGCCGGGTGCCGGGCGATGTGCACCGGCGGCGCCACCGTGTGGCAGAACGACGGTCAGGGGGCGCGGACGATCGATGCGACGCTGCAGCGCTTCGAGGCCTTCGCCGCTGACGTCGATACGCTGCGGTACGACGTGATCCGCCAGTTCCGGAATACGAACGAGGTCCTCCAGCAGCAGGTGCTTCACCTGAGTGCGGCCGACGGTTCCGAGAGCAGGGTCCACGCCGCGGTCTGCTTCCGGTTCGAGGACGACGGCCTCATCGACCGGATCGAGGAGTACGTCTACGAGGTCCCGACGGCCGGGACACCCTGATCCGTCTTCCCGCACCCGTCGTCCGGCGCGTCACGCGGGCGGGGGCTTCGGGTGCCGGTTGCGACCGGGGTGCCTGCGGCGGCCCGCTACGCGGCGCGCCCCGCCGTGTTCAGCCAGGTGCGGTAGCGGCGCAGTGCCCCTCGCTGCTTGAGCTGCTCGGTGAGGAGGGCGATCGCCGGGTGGGTGTTGGGCGTGGGGCGGCTGCCGCGGGCGATCCGGCGCATCTGGTGGCGTACCTGGGCCATGCCCGCGGCCGAGGCGAGCGCCTTGTCCGACCAGGTCACCGGCCGCAACTTCCGGTCGGCCTCGCGGCCGGTCCGCCAGAGCTCGGGCAGGTCCGGGGTGACGGCGAGGGCGGTGCCCATTCCGATGACCGCCACACCGCTGTCGAGGACGCGCCGGGCGGTCTCGCGCCGGGTGATGCCGCCGGTGAGCATCAGCGGCAGCGGGCTGGTGCCGACCAGGTCCTTCGCCAGGTCGAGGAAGTACGCCTCGCGGGCCTGGGTGCGCTCGTCGGCCGGGCGGCCGGACATCGCCGGGCTCTCGTAGCTGCCGCCGGAGAGCTCGACCAGGTCGACGCCGAGCGGCGCGAGCATCTCGATCACCTGGCGTGCGTCGTCGGCGTCGAAGCCGCCGCGCTGGAAGTCGGCGGAGTTGAGCTTGACCGCGACGGCGAAGGACGGGGATACGGCGGCGCGGACGGCGCGGACGATGTCCAGCAGCATCCGGGCCCGGTTCTCCAGCGAGCCGCCCCACTGGTCGGTGCGCTTGTTGACCAGGGGGGAGAGGAACTGCGACAGCAGATAGCCGTGCGCGGCGTGGACCTCCACACCGTCGAAACCGGCCTCCTCGGCGCGTCGGGCGGTGACCGCGTACCGGGTCACGGTGGCCCGGATCTGCTCGGGCGTCATGGCTACGGGGCGGCCGAATCGGCTGCTGTGCCTGCCCAGGTCGACGGCGACCGCGGAAGGGCCCCACGCGACGCCGGGCATGTCGGATCCGATCTGGCGGCCGGGGTGGTTGATCTGCATCCAGATCGACCCGCCGCCGGACTTGCCAGCCCTGGCCCACTCGACGAACGGCTCCAGCGGAGCGGCAGCGTCGAGCACCACACCGGCCGGGCCGGTCAGCGCCTCGGCGTGGACCATGACGTTGCCGGTGATCAGCAGCCCGGTGCCGCCCGCCGCCCAACGCCGGTACAGGCCGAACAACTCCTTGTCGGGAAGCTGGCCGCCGGCGGCCATGTTCTCCTCCATGGCCGCCTTGGCGATCCGGTTGTTCAGTACCTGCCCGGAGCGCAGGGACAGCGGCGAGAACAGCTCACTGGTCATCGGAGTTCCTCTCTCGATCACAATCTCGATCACAATCGCTTACGATGTATGCGGTGTTCACATTAAGGTGGCGATGTGAGCGATGTAAACATGAGGGAGTGTGAGCCATGTCGCAAGCGAGCGGTACGTACCACCACGGCGATCTGCGCGCCGCCTGTCTGCGCGCCGCGCGGGAGCTGCTGGAGGAGGACGGCAGCGCCGGACTGTCCCTGCGGGCGGTGGCGCGGCGGGCCGGCGTCTCGGCGACCGCCCCCTACCGCCACTTCGCGGACCGTGACGCGCTCGTCTCGGCGGTCGCCGCGCAGGGCTACCGTGAACTCGCCGAACATCTGGCCGCGGCGCACCCCTCGCCTTCCACGCCCGACGAACTCGCGGCGGTCGCCGTCGCCTACGTCCGTTTCGCGCTGGAGCGTCCCGCGCTGTTCCGGGTGATGTTCGCGGAGCCCTGCGATCCGGACAGCGAGGAACGGGTCGGCGCGACCACCGCCATCTCGGAGTACGTCCGCGGCATCGTCCGCCGCACCTTCCCCGGCGTCGACCCCGACGCTCTGTCCACCACGGTGTGGGCCCTCGTCCACGGCCTGGCGTTCCTGCACCTCGACGGCAAGCTCGACACCTCCACTCCCGAGGCGGTGGCGGGCCAGGTGCGCGCCGCCGTCCACGCGCTGTTCACCGCCTCTGCGGCGCTGTCGCCGACGACGGCCGCACCGTACGTGCGGGCAGAGGCGTAGCGGGTCACGTGGTGCCGGTACGGGGATGCGGCTCGCCTCAGCCCGCCGTACCCGGCTTGGTGCCCCATACGTACACGCGATCGTCGATGTGCAGGAGGTCCCACAGAGCTGCCGCGTCGTCCACCTTCAGATTGACGCATCCGGCCGAGCCGCCGCCGTCGTACAGGTCCCCCGGGTGCCCGTGCAGTGCCTGGCCACCGTCGAAGAACTGGGAGTACGGCATGGGCGCGTCGTCGTAGAGGGTCGAGACATGGTCCTTGTCGCGCCAGTAGATCGAATGCCAACCGGGCCGCGTCTCCTGCGCGTCGCGGCCGGTGCGGATGGGAACCGGGCCGAATTCCACCCGGTCTCCGGTCTGAACCCAAAGGAGCTGCCGGTCCATGTCGGTGCAGGTGACCCGGTACGAACGGGTCGGACAGTGGCCCGCGGCGTTCGGGTCGGGGGTTGCCTCGACGGCGACCATGGTGCGGTAGGTACCGAGGTCGGCGAACCCGTCGGTGCGCGCGACCTCGTGCTCGCGCTGGAACGCCCGGATCGCCGTGCAGTCGGCTGCGGACTGGCGGCCGTCCACGGGGCGGCCGAGGTGCTTCTCCAGGGGGCGCTGGTAGGGGCCGGTGGGAGCGGTGCACGCGGCGGCGTCCGCGCCGGCCGGAGCGGCGATGGTGGCAGGGGCCGAGCAGAGCACCGCCGTGGCGGCTGCGGCGGTCACGGCACTGGCGACGCGAACGGGGTGCACGGATGACCTCCTGGCGGTGCGTGCGGGGCCCAGCCAGTGCACCAGCCCACCGGTTCGGACGCCATACGTGAACGGCCAACCGGTGACCGGACGGGCTACGCGTTCCGGGCCTCGCAGGTCTTGCCCTTGCAGGGCTCACCGCGGGTGTTCTCGATCGTTGCCGTCACACCCGTGGCGTTGTTCTCCGCCGTCACCGCGTACGGCCCGGAGACCGCGTTCGAGGGCAGGACGTAGCCCTCCGGCACGGCGGTCTCGCGCAGGTAGTACTCGCCGAGCAGCAGCTCGTCGAAGGAGCACCCGCCCTTCTCGTCGGTGGAGCAGTCGTCGACCCGGGTGTCGGGCTCGGTGCCGCGGGTCTGGAGGCCGGGAGTGCCGTTGGACTCGCGCCAGAGTTCGAAGACGGCGCCGGCCAGTGGCTCCCCGTTCTTGCGGTCCTTCTTCACCAGGTCGATCCGACCGGTGCCGGGCGGCTCGGACATGATGGTGTTCTGCGCCTCGGTCTGGACGCCGGTGCCGGCGTTCTCCTCGCTGAGGACGAGAGGGCCGAAGACGTTGGGATCGGGCAGTTCGTAGCCGTCGGGGGCGGCGGTCTCACGCCAGTAGTAGGTGCCGGTTGTGGTCGTCGCGGCGCAGATGCCGTCGGCCGGAGTGGTGCAGGTGCTGACCCGGGTGTCGGGCTCGGTGCCGCGGGTCTGGAGGCCGGGAGTGCCGTTGGTCTCGCGCCAGAGTTCGAAGTCGGCCCCGGCGAGCGGAGCGCCGGTGTCCGCGTCGGTCTTCAGCACCCGGACCTCACCGGTCGTCGGCTGCGGTCCGCCGCAGTCCGGCAGGTCGCCGTTGAACGGGTAGGCATGGAACTCCTGGCCGCCGCCGCCCGACGCGGAACTGGTGTGCGTCAGAGACCCGGTGGTGAAGAAGCGGCCGTTGATTCCGGGCAGTTGCACATCGGTCATCGAGGACTGCTCACCCATCAGGAAGCTGCCCTGAAACTGACCGGTTCCCCGGAGGTCGACCGTCGTGGCGTCGGGGAAGTTCCACAGCAGCCGCTCACGGTAGGCGTTCAGCGGGTCCCCGTCGTCGGAGATGCTCCCGCTGTACGTGTTCAGTACCCGGTCCGTCCCGACGACGTTGACGAGAACGGTCGCGTCGTCCGGAATGCCGGCGAAGACGATGCCCTGCTGCGCGCCGCCCCGGCCGACCATGTCGAAGTCGACGTTGAAGACCTGGAGGGCTGACGTCCCGTCACCGGTGAACAGGGTCTGCGTCCCCTGGTTCACGGCCGTGCCCGTCGCAGTGCGCGGTCGGCCGTCGACGCGGGCGTAGCAGCGGCTGGCGTCCGTCAGCTGGTCACGCAGCCCGGCGTACGGCTCGATGGCGTCGTCGTCCTGGATCAACTCGCCGTTCACGGTGCCGGTCTGCGTGCCCGCGTACCGGACGATGCCCCGCTCGCCCACTTGGCCGCCGGTCGTCTCCAGGGTCTGTCCGGCGGCGATGGTCACGTTGCCGCCGGCGGTCAGGAAGTCGGAGTCGACCGGAGGCGCCACCCGGGAGCCGACACCGGCGATGCCCAGGTTGTACAGGCCGCTGGCGGCCGGGTCCTTGTTCTGGTCGAAATCGTCGAGCACGACGACGCGGCCCTCGGCCTCGGCGGCTCGCCCGCGTACCAGGAAGTCGTTCCCGACGAATACGTTGATCGCGTCGTCCCGCCCGGCGATCGGGCCGTTGTTGATCTCGGGGAAGAGGTCCGGGCAACTGCCGGGAATGCAGGGCCCGAGCCCGCCGGGCAGGGGGGCGGCCACGGAGGGCGCGGCGGGCAGCCCGAAGGTGAGCACGGGCACGGCCATGGCGAGCACGGCGCAGGAGGTCCTGGTGGCGCCGGTGCGTGAGCGCAGCGTGGAGAGACGCCGAGTCATTGATCTCATATCGGGCATTCTTTTCAGAGATCCGCGTTTCGGAGTGGATTGCGAACCGTGCTGCCACGAAGGGATGCGCCAAGCACTCGAACAGGCTAGGCCCCCCGATGGGCCCGTGTCCGCGCGGACACGGAGGAAGGGGCGCTCAGCAGATCGCCCGGACCGGACCGGACGTCCGTGACTCCTGTGACAGTCCGGGGGATTAGGTTGGCCGAGAGAAGTTTTCGGGCAGCCGGACTCGCGATGGGGGCGAGCATGACCATGCTAAAAGGAGCCAATGTTCCGGTGGCGGCTCAGGCCGTGCGGGTCGAACTGGGGTGGCGCACCGCCCCGGGGACACCGGACGTGGACGGATCGGCGCTCCTGCTCGTGCCGTCGGGGAAGGTGCGCAGCGACGCCGACTTCGTCTTCTACAACCAGCCCTCGCACGCATCCGGCGCGGTGCGCCACGAGGGCAAGCGCACCGCCGGTGACGGGACGACGGACAACCTCGTGGTTGACCTGGCGCGCGTCGAGCCGGCCATCGACCGGGTGGTGCTGGCGGCCTCCGCGGACGGCGGCACGTTCGGCCGGGTGACCGGACTCTACGTACGGATCACGGACGCGGCGAACGGAAGGGAGATCGCCCGCTTCGACAGCGCGGACGCGACGGTCGAGACCGCCTTCATCCTGGGGGAGCTCTACCGGCGCCAGGGAGCCTGGAAATTCCGCGCCGTCGGCCAGGGATACGACACCGGCCTCGAAGGGCTCGCGACCGACTTCGGGATTTCCGTCGACGAGCCGCAGCAGCCTCAGCCGAATCACCAACCCCGAACGCCTCAACAACCCCACAGCGCAACGCGGGTCGACCACCGGCCGCCGGTCCCGCCCGCCCCGCCGACGGCACCCCCGGTGCCTCCCGCGCCCCCCGCCACCGCACCCGTCCGCCTCACCAAGGTGACGCTCACCAAGGACGCGCCGTCGGTCTCCCTCGCCAAACAGGGCGGCACATCCGGAGCGCTTCGTGTCAATCTCAACTGGGAAGTGCGCAAACAGTTCAAGGGCTGGGGCAGCAAACTCGGCAGAGCGGTCGCCAACCACTCGGACCTCGATCTCGACCTCTGCGCCCTCTACGAACTGACCGACGGCCGCAAGGGAGTCGTGCAGGCGCTGGGAAACGCGTTCGGCGCTCTCCAGCACCCTCCCTACATCCACCTCGACGGGGACGACCGTACCGGCGCCGTCGCCACCGGCGAGAACCTCACCGTCAACCTCGACCACAAGAACAAGCTCCGGCGGGTCCTGATCTTCGTGACCATCTACGAAGGCGCCCGGAGCTTCGCCGATCTCCACGCGAGCGTCACTCTCCAGCCCCAGCACGGCGCCCCGATCGACTTCTCGCTCGACGAGTGCACCGTCCCGTCCACGGTCTGCGCACTGGCGCTCCTGACCAACAACGGGGGAGACCTCACCGTGCAGCGCGAGGCCCGCTACCTCGTCCCCGAGCGCGGAGTGAGCCCGCAGCGCACCATCGACTACGCCTACGGGTGGGGCATGAACTGGACGCCCGGCCGCAAATGACCCCCCGGCGGTCCGGACGGCCCTGCCGCCGCCGGCCCACCGCCGGCTCGGCTCACCGGTCCGGCGCGGCCTCGGGACGGGCGTACGTACGCCCCTTCCAGGCCGCGCCGCGGCCCCGGTAGTGCTGCACCGCCGAATCGACCGTCATCAGCAGATAGAGCGCGGCGGTGAACGGCAGCAACGGCGCCGACCACAGCGACTGCCGGTAGTAGCCCAGCATCGGCAGATACGTCCCCGACATCACCGCCCATGCCAGCCCGCCCGCCCGAGCCGCCACCGGGTCACCGGCCAGCAGCCCGGTCACGAGCGCGACCGGCGGGACCAGATAGACCAGCGCGAGCCCCAGCACCGTTCCCAGCAGCAGCGCCGGACTGTGCCGCAACTGGGCGTACGCGCTCCGCGACACCATCCGCCACAGGTCCGCCAGCCGTGGATACGGCCGCACGCTGTCCACCCGCTCGGCGAGCCCCAGCCAGATCCGCCCGCCGCTGCGCCGCACCGCCCGCGCCAGCGACACGTCGTCGATCACCGCCTGCCGGATCGAATCCGGCACCCGCGCCCGCTCCGCCGCCCCGGTCCGCAGCAGCACACAGCCACCGGCCGCCGCGGCCGTCCGGGCACCCGCCCGGTTCACCCACCGGAACGGATAGAGCTGCGAGAAGAAGTACACGAAGGCGGGCACGACCAGCCGCTCCCAGAGGCTCGACACCCGCAGCCGGGCCATCTGCGAGACCAGGTCGAAGCCGCCCGACTCGGCGGCGGCCACCAGCTCCCGCAGACTGTCCGGCTCGTGCGCGATGTCGGCGTCGGTCAGCAGCAGATAGTCCGGCTCCCTGGTCCGGGCCAGCGAGATCCCGTGCCGGACCGCCCAGAGCTTGCCCGTCCAGCCCGGCCCGGGCTCGCCCGGCGAGACGACCGTCACCGGCAGCCCCCCGAACCGCACGGACAGCGCACGGGCCACGTCCCCGGTCCCGTCCTTGCTGCAGTCGTCGACGAGGAAGACCTCCGCCCGCCCCGGATAGTCCTGCGCCAGCAGCGACGGCAGGCTCACCGGCAGCATGTCGGCCTCGTCGCGTGCGGGCACCACGATCGCGACGGACGGCCAGCGGGCGGGGGCCTCCCGGCGGGGCAGCCGCTGGTCGGTCCGCCAGAAGAACCCTTGTCCCAGCAGCAGCCACACCCACGCGGCCAGCGAACCCACGGCGATCCAGGCAACGGCACTCATTCGCCGCAGTCTGCCCCACCGGGACGGAACCGCAAGGGCGGTCGACTATGGTGACCGGGTGAAGATCGCGCTCATGGACTCAGGAATCGGCCTGCTCGCGGCAGCCGCCGCGGTACGACGACTGCGGCCCGACGCCGATCTGGTGCTCTCCTCCGACCCCGACGGCATGCCCTGGGGACCGCGTACGTCCGAAGACGTGACCGCCCACGCGCTCGACGTGGCACGCGCGGCCGCCGCCCACCGGCCGGACGCACTGATCGTCGCCTGCAACACGGCCTCCGTGCACGCCCTGCCGGCGCTCCGAGCCGCGCTCGAACCCACGCTGCCGGTCATCGGCACCGTCCCCGCGATCAAGCCGTCCGTCGCCGGCGGCGGCCCGGTCGCGATCTGGGCCACGCCCGCCACCACCGGCAGCCCGTACCAGCGCGGACTCATCCGTGAATTCGCCGGCTCCGTCGATGTCACCGAGGTGCCCTGCCCCGGTCTCGCCGACGCCGTGCAGAACGCGGACGAGACCGCGATCGACCTCGCCATCGCCGCGGCCGCCGCCCGCACCCCGCGCGGCGTCCGGGCCGTGGTCCTGGGCTGCACCCACTACGAACTGGTCGCCGAACGCATCCGTGCCGCCGTACGGCAGCCGGGTCTGCCGCCCGTCGCGCTGCACGGTTCCGCGGGCGCCGTCGCCGCCCAGGCACTGCGCCGGATAGGTGCCGAACCCGCTCCGTCGGCCGAACCGTCCGCAGGACTCGCCGTGATCCTCAGCGGCCGCCCCGCCGACCTGCCGGTGGCCGCTCTGGCCTACGCCGAGGGACGGCTGCTGGGGGCGGTCAGCCCGGCCCGCTGACCCGGCGCGGGCCGTTCGACCCATCCCCGGCGTGCGGATTCTTAAGTACGCTGCTTGACATGAGGGACCACCCCCGAAAACCCCGGCACGACGGAGCCGACGCCCGCTCCGCCGTCTGGATCGGCCGGGCCACCAACCGGGCCCAGTGGGTGCTCGCGGCCGCGGGCGCGGCCTGTCTGGCACTCGGCGTCCAGCTGGCCGTCACCTCCAACTGGACCTCCGGGATCGCCCCGCTGCTGATGTCCGTGATCGGCTGTGTCGCCGCCGGACTGCTCATGCTGTTCGGCACCCTCGCCTTCGTGAACGTCGCCGTCCGGATCGACGGGGACGCCCTGGAGGTGCGCTGCGGCCACATGGGCGTCCCGCGCCGCCGGATCCTGCTCACCCAGGTGGTGGGCGCGGAATTCGCCCCCGAGGTCACCCCGCGCCAATGGGGCGGCTGGGGCTACCGCTGGCGCCCCGAACAGGGCACGGCCGTGGTGGTCCGCAGGGGCGAGGGCCTGGTGCTCAGGCTCGGTGACGGCAGGACGTTCACCATCACGGTCGACGACGCCGAGGCGGGCGTCCGGTTCATCCGCGAACGCCTGCACCTGCCGGCGACCGGCGCCACGACCGGAGCCTGACCCCGGACGACGGGGGACCGGTACGGCAGAGCGACGGAACGATCCGGTACGAAGGGTTCCACCACGCGGGCGCGGCTCCCGGACACACAGGCCGCCACCGTAGACTCCGCCGGGTGAGCGCCACCATCACCTCAGTCGAAGCCGCGCAGCCGGCCTCATCCCCCGTGTCCCGCAAGCGACGCCTGGTACGGCCCGCCGCCGCGGTGATCGCGGGCGTCCTGCTGTATCTGAGCTTCCCGCCCCGCCCCCTGTGGTGGCTGGTGCTGCCCGGATTCGCCCTGCTCGGCTGGGTGCTGCACCGACGACGGCTCCGCGCCGGATTCGGACTCGGCCTGCTCGCCGGGCTGGGCTTCATGCTGCCGCTGCTGCACTGGACCGGCGAGGAGGTCGGCCCGGTGCCGTGGCTGGCCCTGGCCGCCGCCGAGGCGCTGTTCATCGCGGTCGGCTGCATCGGGATCGCCGCGGTCAGCCGCCTCGCCTGCTGGCCGCTGTGGGCCGCCGCGGTCTGGGTACTCGACGAGGCGGTCCGGGCCAGGGTGCCGTTCGGCGGCTTCCCGTGGGGAAAGATCGCCTTCGGCCAGGCGGACGGTGTGTTCCTGCCGCTCGCGGCGCTCGGAGGCACGCCTCTGCTCTCCTTCGCGGTGGTGCTGTGCGGCTTCGGGCTCTGCGAAGCGGTGCTCCGGTTCCGCGCCCACCGGCGCACCGGCACGCTGCCCAGGGCGGCCGTCGCCGCCGCGGCCGCGACCGTCCTGGTACCCGTCGCCGGTGCGTTCGCCGCGCTGCCCCTCGTCGACGACTCGGCCGAGGACGGCACCGCGACCGTCGCCGCGATCCAGGGCAACGTGCCCCGGCTCGGACTCGACTTCAACTCCCAGCGCCGCGCCGTCCTGGACAACCATGTGCGCCGCACCGAACAGCTCGCCCAGGAGGTGAAGGAGGGCAAGGTCCCGCAGCCCGACTTCGTCCTGTGGCCGGAGAACTCCTCCGACCTCGACCCGTACCGCAACGCCGACGCCCGGATCGTGATCGACGACGCGGTGAAGGCGATCGGTGTGCCCACCGTGATCGGCGCGGTGGTCGAACCCGACAGCGGGAACCTGCGCAACACCCTCATCCAGTGGGATCCGAAGAAGGGCCCCGTCGACACGTACGACAAGCGCCACATCCAGCCGTTCGGCGAGTACATGCCGATGCGCTCCGTCGCACGGATCTTCAGCTCCGACGTGGACCGGGTGCAGCGCGACTTCGGCCCCGGGAAGAAGGTCGGGGTCTTCGACCTGGCGGGGACGAACGTGGGGCTCGTGACCTGCTACGAGGCCGCGTTCGACGACGCCGTACGGGACACCGTCATGCACGGCGGCCAGCTGATCGCCGTACCGAGCAACAACGCCACCTTCGGCCGCAGCGAGATGACCTACCAGCAGCTGGCCATGTCCAGGGTGCGGGCGGTCGAGCACAGCCGGTCCGTCGTCGTCCCCGTCACCAGCGGGGTCAGCGCCGTCATCCGCCCGGACGGGAAGGTCGTCGAGAAGACGAAGCTGTTCACCCCGGACGCGCTCGTGGGCGAGGTGCCGCTGAGGTCCTCGCTGACGCCCGCGACCCGGATGGGCACGCTCCCCGAGGGTGTGCTCGTGCTGATCGCCGTGGCAGGGCTCGGCCTGGTCGCCGTCCGTGCGGTACGGAGCCGGCGCGCCCGGTGACGCTCCGGCGCGCCACGTAGGGTCGGGTCCATGGCAACTCCTGATTTCATCCGCGAGATCCGCGCCACCGCGGGCCAGCAACTGCTCCTGCTGCCGGGCGTCACCGCAATCGTCTTCGACGACGAGGGCAGAGTGCTGCTCGGACGCCGTTCCGACACCGGCAAATGGTCGGTCATCGGCGGTATCTGCGAGCCGGGCGAACAGCCGGCGGCGACGGCGGAGCGCGAGGTGTACGAAGAGACGGGCGTGCACTGCGTCGCGGAGCGGGTGGTGCTCACCCAGGCCCTGGAGCCCGTGCAGTACGCGAACGGCGACCGCTGCCAGTACCTCGACGTCACCTTCCGCTGCCGGGCGACCGGCGGCGAGGCATGCGTCAACGACGACGAGTCGCTGGAGGTGGGCTGGTTCCCGGTGGACGCGCTGCCGCCGCTGAACGAGTTCGGACTCTTCCGGATCAAGCAGTCCATGACCGACGAGCCCACCTGGTTCGAACCCACCGCCCGGCAGTGAACAGCGTCGTCCGCCGGGCGGGCCCGGTCACCCGGCCCGCCCGGCGGACGACGCCCGGAGTCAGACGGTACGGGCGTCGGCCGGCAGCGCCCCGGACGCGTCCGGGGCGGCCGCGGCGCCCTCGATGTCCGTGAGATCCCGGTGCCGGGTCTCCTTGGCACACCCGACCGCGAGCACGGTGATGAGCGCCGCTGCGATGACGTACAGCGAGATGGGCACCGAGCTGTCGAAGTCCGCGAGCAGCGCGGTGGCGATGAGCGGTGCCGGGGCGCCGGCCGCGACCGAGGAGAACTGCGCGCCGATCGAAGCGCCCGAGTACCGCATCCGGGTCGCGAACATCTCCGAGAAGAAGGCCGCCTGCGGTGCGTACATCGCACCGTGGAAGAAGAGCCCCACGGTGACGGCGAGCAGCAGGCTGCCGAAGTTCCGTGTGTCGATCAGCGCGAAGAACGGGAACGTCCACAGCCCGACACCGACCGCGCCGACCAGATAGACCGGCTTGCGCCCGACCCGGTCGGAGAGCGCACCCCACATCGGAATGACCGCGAAGTGGACCGCCGAGGCGATGAGCACCGCGTTGAGCGCCGTCTGCTTGCTCAGATCCGCCGCCGTGGTCGCGTAGACGAGCACGAACGCCGTGATCACGTAGTAGCTGATGTTCTCCGCCATCCTGGCGCCCATGGCGATCAGCACATCGCGCCAGTGATGCCGCAGCACGGCGACGAGCGGCATCTTCTCGGCCGTCCCGGCAGCCGATCTGCGCTCCTCGGCCTGCGCCATCGCGGCCTTGAAGACCGGCGATTCATCGACAGAAAGACGAATCCACAGACCGATGATCACCAGGACGCCGGAGAGCAGGAAGGGGATGCGCCAGCCCCACGCACCGAAGGCGGATTCCGACATCAGCGCGGTGAGCGCGGACAGCACCCCGGTGGCGAGCAACTGCCCGGCCGGCGCTCCCGTCTGCGGCCAGGAGGCCCAGAATCCGCGCCGCTCGGCGTCCCCGTGCTCCGAAACCAGCAGCACCGCCCCGCCCCACTCGCCTCCGAGCGCGAAGCCCTGCACCAGCCGCAGGACGGTGAGCAGTACGGGGGCGGCGGCTCCGACCGTGGCATGCGTCGGCAGCAGCCCGATCGCGAACGTGGCCCCGCCCATCATCAGCAGACTGAGCACCAGCAGCTTCTTGCGCCCGAGCCGGTCGCCGTAGTGCCCGAACACCAGGGCACCGAGCGGCCGGGCGGCGAAGCCGACCGCGTAGGTGAGGAAGGACAGGAGAGTCCCGACGAGCGGGTCGGACTCGGGGAAGAACAACTTGTTGAAGACCAGCGCGGCGGCTGACCCGTACAGGAAGAAGTCGTACCACTCGATAGTGGTCCCGACGAGGCTTGCGGCGACGATGCGTTTGAGATTCGACGGGGCTGGCGGAGAGGTTGCTGGGGCGGCCATGGGTACCACTTCCGGACGGTTGGCGGGGACGTGCGTGCGTCGCCACACCGTAGGAAGGGGCAGGTCAGGCGCGTATGTGGTGGGACACCATAGTTCTCGGGCCGGGTGTGCGCGAGGCCACTATGACAGGCATGTCGAGACTGCTTCGAGGACCGTATTGAAGGCTGGCAGGCGCCTGTCAGGATTGCGCTATCAGGCATGGTTTATTGCCCTGGTGCTGACTTCCGTGCTGACTCGGTGCTGACTACGCAGCGTTGAACTTCGGCATTCGGGGCGGATCGGGCGGGTGGTGTTCTCCCCTTCCGCGCGCCTGCGGTCAGGCCTGGCGGGTTTCTGCGGAGCCGGCCATGGTTGGTGGCACGTGGTCCCGCACCGGCAGGCCGAGGCCAAGGGTCATCGAGAAGGACATCCACGCCCGGGTCACAGATCCCATAACCGATGTCTGCTTCAACCGGGCCATGCGGGGCTCCTCCAGCGGCACGAGAATGACCTCGCTCTCAGGTGCTTCATGTTTCCGGAATACGGCACATGATCGAGGTCACCGGACGACGGGCTCGCCATCAAGAGCCCGATCGACGAGGTGAACCGGCGCCGCGGGCGCCGGTTCACCGGGCTGGGGACGTGAGTTGGCGACGGATTTTCACCCGGACAGTGCGATCCGTGCCCAGAACGTGCGGCCTCCGTCGGTCTCCTGCCGCGTTCCCAGTGCCTGCGCGGACTGCGTAACCACCACCAAGCCTCGACCGTACTCGTTGGCGTTGCCGGCACGGTGCCGGACGGACGATGTTCCACCCTCATCCTGGACTTCCACGAGAAGCCAGTTACCGTCCTTTTGTAGACGGCCCGTGATCGAGAGGCTGTTGGTGTGAACGATGGCGTTGGTCATCAGCTCAGAGATCACGAGTAGGGCCGCACGCCGGGCACTTTCGTCTGTTATATCCTCGGAGTCCATCCATAGCCGGGCCAGTTGGCGGCAGACCGGCACCGCTCGCTCCAATGCCGGCACGCGGAACGAGGCCGGCCGTCTGCTGGGGCAACCGCCGGCCAGGGCCCGGGCTGACGCCGTATCCGGCCATTGTTCGATCTCTTGCGGGGACAGTGCGATCTGCACCTTCGACCAAGCAGTCGGCGGCATAGTCCTTCCTCTCTCATCCTGGGCCTTGCCCAGGATGGCGGGGTGGCAGGTTTGCGCTTCCGGACACAACGCGGCACAACCGCTGGCTGCGGATTCCTGTCGTACCGATGCGCTCGCCGGGCGGGGACAACCGTGCCGAGAGCTGAGCGGGCGGTTCAGCGACGGTAAGTGGGGCACACCCGCCCGAAGGCCGACACGGCGGGCGGGGTCCGGACGATGCCGGCCACCGGCCCTGGAAATGATTCGGTGCCGTGGGGAGGCGGCAGACTCCGTGCTCCGGCAAAGCCCCTGCGCCGTGCGCGACGGTGAGAGGGTTGGCCGAGCACAGCGTAAGAGCGACGGGAACCCCTGCTGACTGGCGTCGCGCCGCGTCAACCTGAGCGGTCTCACCGTAGAACTCAGGAGTCCGAGACCGGGCACTGGACGTCGGAACCGTCGTCAAGGAAGCTCGCATGGTATCCCCGGAGGTCACTTGGGCCGCCGCGCCAGCCGGTGCCACCGGCACCGACTGGCGGATCCAAACCCCTCCCACGGGGGTGCCCATTGCGGCAGCCCCACCCGGCAGATGCCCAGGCTTTCACCTCACCTGGACAGCTACGAGAGCAATGAGTAGCCACTCCCCCGGAGAGGGTGGGCGGCCCACCGGTTTGGATAGTGATAGTTATCCTCTCGGGCGCACATGACAGCAACAAAGCCGACACGATGTCACCCGAATGGCGTACCTGTGGCAAAATCCATACCCCTCCGCTTCGGGCCAATCGAAGTCTCCCCGGGCGGGCCGCCATCAAGCATCTGGATGAAGTGACTCATGCGCGTGAGCAGCACGCGATGTCGCGGAATCGGTGCCATGCGAGGCAACAATTCTGCTTGGCGAATCGCTTCTTCTGGCTTCCTTTAATGACCGTCTGTTCTGCCAGTTCTTGGCGTGATCTGTTCGGCCTGATCCCCTGGAGTAATTCGACGTCCGGTAGCACCCTACGGCCTACGGCAAATCCATAAGGTGTCGCAAAATCGCACCCCTCGCTCTGTGCACTGCGTTGTTCGTACTCCGACTCTGTGGCCGACACCAATGACTCGGTTGAAATCCGCACCGTCATGGGCCAGATCGCCCCCGGCACCGCGAATCACCCGATCCACAGACGGCGTAGACAGCCCTACCAGCCGCCGCGAGCAGGCATTTTGGCGCGATCTGTACAGTCGGCCATCGACTCGTACCGCGGCGCTGTAGTGATCGTTTGACGCCGGGTCGCGGAATAGTGCAGCCTCATTTCTGTAGCCTATGAAGTCGCATGCCGGCGAGGGGCTCAGTCGTGGAACTGACGCCCGAGCGAAAGCTTCCAACGGATCCTTCAGGTCGGGCGATTGAGCCATGCGACACTCAGAAGCCACAGCTGTATAACCACTAGCCGTTTCCGTGCTGCGCCGCTCGGATCCCCCGGAGCACCCACATCCATACGAAAGCAAAATTCCTTAAACTTAAAAGTTGATCGAGCTTAGATCTTACAGATGAAACACGAAGCGGATCCTTGTCACCGCCACATCGATTCAGTCAGATAGTTCCTCGATTGAATATTGCCCAGAGCAACCGGATGAACGTGGGGCAACAGGAGCTGGGTGGGCCTCCTGAAGCCCACAGGCATCCGACCCTATCCACGCTCCACCAATTTGCAATTTGAGTCGCTTCAGTCGCTGAAAGGAGTACGTATGGTTCCTGATCTGCACCTACGTGACAGCAACTCAGGCCGGACCGTAGCTTCTCGACCGGCAACTTGGTTGCCTGACGTACTGTCGACCGCGCTGCGACGCGCCCGGCCGGCACAACCGGCCAACCGTCCGTCGCAAGGCATCCCCGCCAATTGCCACGGCTGCCAGAGCCCGGGCCACAGCCTCCGCGAGTGCCCGCGGCTTCCAGTCGGCCGCTTGTGTCACTGCCTCCACGCCTCGACGACCTGTGCGTGGTGTATCCGGGTGCGTGAGCGCATCATCCTGAGTCCGGGGTGGGTGTCGCGTGCGGTGATGCCGGTCCGGTCGTCATCGATGTCCACGCGGCATCGCTGCCCGAACGAAACCGGCTGCTGCCCGGCATCACGGTCACCCCGTCGGGGTCACTGCACGGATGCCACCGCCTCGCGGCGCTGCGGGGTGCAAAGTACCCGGCCCATATCGTTTCGACGCTGCGGCCCCCGGTCCTCGACTGCACTGTTATGGCAGAAGAGGCAAACGGCAGTGCCACGTTCAGCCGAGCCGCTCACACCGCGGGCGGCCTGGCCACCACCGGCCGTCTGGCGGCGCAGGACGCGGAAGCGGCCCTGGTGGCGGCCGCGGTACACATGCGTGCGCGCCAGCACATCATCCAGGCAGGAATTGCTTGCGGGCAGCCGCCTTCCGCTCGATCCGGGAGACCGCAGGTGAACCACACACCCAGCCTCGATGACGGACCGTTCGACCCTCAAAAGGTCGTACGTCAGATTCTGCTCGGCTCCGACTCCCCAGTCAGCACCGTCCCCGCGCAGGCCGCCAAGAGGGCTGTGCCGACGGCGATGCGGGCAACCGAGCACGGTCTGCTGCCCGACACCCTCAGCGACCGTGGCAACGCTAAGCTGTTCGTCGCCTTGTACGGGCGGAGCTTCAGGCATGTGCCGGGCCTGGGCTGGTACCGGTGGTCGGGCTATCGGTGGGAGATCGACGAAGCCGACACCGTACTGTGGACAGCCGGCGAGATGGCCGAAAGGCTGGCGGAGACCGACCCGCACGGGCGGCACGGCGAAGCAGAGCTGCGCCGACACCGTCGGCGGGCTCTGACAACATCCGGAATGATGGCCATGCTGATACAGGCCAAGGCCGCGCCGGGGATGACTCTCAACGCTGCGCTGCTGAACGCGGATCCCTATGCGCTGTGCACTCCGGAGGGGGTGGTCGACCTCCACACCGGTTTGGTCGCCGCGCCGGATCCGGAGAGGCATTGCCACTCGCATGCCACGAGCGTCCAAGCCCGGCCGATGGGAACACCTCGCTGGCAACAGTTCCTCACCGACACGTTCGGCGACGACGCCGAAGGCCGTCAGATGATCGACTTTCTGCACGAGCTGCTGGGCTACTCGATCACCGGTGATGTCGGCGCGCAAATCATGCCATTCCTCTATGGGCAGGGAAAAAGCGGCAAAAGTGTTTTCCTGGACGTCATCGTCAGACTTCTTGGGGATTACGCGGATGCCGCCCCGCCCAGTTTCCTGATGGCCCGGTCTGGCGTCGTGCACGCCGCCGATCTCGCCGAGCTGCATGGCCGGCGCATTATCGTCTGCTCCGAACCCAAGCCCGGTGACCGCCTCGACGAGTCCCGCGTCAAGATACTGACCGGCGGAAACCGGATCAAGGCCCGCAGGATGCGACAGGACTTCTTCAGTTTCACCCCCACTCACACACTGTGGCTGCTCGGCAACCAGCGCCCTGAAGTCAGCACCGGCTGCGCGTTCTGGCGCCCGATGAGGCTGATCCCGTTCGACCGGGTCGTCGCAGACGACCGGAAGATCGACAACCTCGCCGACGCCCTGGTCACCGAAGAAGGACCGGGCATCCTGCACTGGCTCGTCACCGGCGCACGCCGCTATCTGAACGGTCCTCGCGACCTGACCGGCCCCCCGGGGGTACGCATCGCCACCCACACGTACGCAGAGACCGAAGACCATACGGGCCGGTTCCTGAGCAAGTGCTGCACCGTGGACCCCGCCCTGCGTGCGGAGCAAACCCAGCTCTACACCAGCTACCGGAACTGGTGCCAGATGGAGGGAGCCAATCCGGCCTCCTCACGAGCGTTCGCCGCACGTGTCCGTGAAACCGTCGGCATCACCACACCCAAAGAGATAGTCCTGTCCAACCAACGCAAGTTCTACCCCGGTATCGCACTGAGCCCTGAACTAGAAGAGAAAGCGTGAATGTCCTCATCGAGCCCGCCCGACTTGCCCGCGGGAACGCCCTGCTTCGTGTGCGGCCGTTGCCACGGTAATGAGGACGCTCCGCTACGAACCGATCAGGCGCGGGGATCAGAAACAGGATCCGCGAGCCGGCACGGTTGAGAAAGCCCCAACGCACCACACCCGCTCTTGGCTGTTCGCGCACTTCGGCACGGTCGTCGCCTACAAGGCGAGGCGGGCCGAGTGCCGCAACCTGCTTGCCCAGGCCTACGCAAATACCACCCTTGAGCAGCTGACATCAGTGGTTCCCCTGTATGTGCTGGAGGACATCGCCGAGCAGATGCAGCTTGCCGAACAGCTCTTCACTCCGTTCAGGGAGATGCCGATCGAGGAGCGGGTATGCGCGGCTCCGTGCCGGCCAGACAGGTCAGGGTCTTGTTCCGGCCCCGCGGTAGCAGCAGCCCCGCGAGGTACTCGCAGAACCCGCGGAGCTGTGCCGGTGTGGAGAGCAGGTCATCGAAGCGTGCCGCATAGGCTTCCAGCGGCCCTGGAGCGGGCGGACACGGCAGACGACGGGTCATCACAGCCCCCAGGCGGCGAGGCGACGTTCCTCTGCTACCGACCTACTACGACCCTGACTTCTCGTCAACCACCGCTAGGGCAAGGGCAAAGGCACCAGGCTTCAGGGATCGCCCATCCGCTCTACCTCGGCTGTCGCCAGACCGACGACCACAGCCCCGAAGAGGGTGGGCGAGCCGCCGGGGATCACTGACACAAGTAACCTACCGTCACCGGGTTGATAAAAGCCCACAGGCGTAAGACTCACCTAAATGGCTCACACGCCGGACGCCTGCCATGAGTCGACCCGTGGGAGTGGAGCCTGACCTACTCCAGCGCTCTGAAGGCCCTGGACTCATCCGTAATTCGTCCATACGGGTGATGTTTACCCCATCGTCTCTTTCTCATCCGGGTTCCGATGGAGTACTTGTAGTAGGGGAACCCGAAGGCCGCCCATCCTTCTCGGGGGACTGTTCCGGTCGACCTGCCGAAGGTCGGCCAGCAAGTGGATGGGCTGACGGACGTCGGTGAGCTCCCTTAACTACGGTAAGTGGAGCGCACTTTCAGTAATCAGACTGCAGCCCATCCGGATCAGACAGACCTGTGATCTGGAAGGGCGAATCATGACCTCAGCACTTCAACGTAGTTGGCGGCAGATCCTCGGACTTCCGTGGAGGGGCTACCGTCGTCCCCTTGCAGCGGTCTCATCGGACCCGACCGTGACAGTGGGCACGACACCGACAGGAGTGGCGATCACTCCGGACGGGCTGCACGCCTACGTGACGAACGAGGGCAGCAATGACGTCAGCGTGATCGACACCGGTACCCTCACCGTCACAGCCACCGTGCCCGTTGGAACAACACCCTTCTGGGTCGCCATCACCGGCGACGGCCTCCATGCGTACGTGACG
>NZ_ML123046.1:1167796-1168285 GCF_003846175.1 Streptomyces sp. ADI95-17
CCCTTCGGAGTGGCGATCGCGGGAACCAACGCGTACGTGGCCAACAACGGTGACGGCACGATCAGTGTCATCGACACCGGCACCAACACCGTCACCGCCACCATCGCTGTCGGAACCGGACCTGTCGGGGTAGCGGTCGCGGGCACCCACGTGTATGTGGCCGACAACTCCGATGACACGGTCAGTGTCATCGACACCAGTACCAACACGACGACCTTCGCAATCCCTACGGGGCCGGGACCATTCGGGCTGGCGACCACACCGGATGAGTCGACGCTCTACATCACCGACAACTCGGACAGCAGCGTTACCATCACTCCCACCGTCCCTTTCCCCACCACGACGACGCTGGCCTCGGCACCGGACCCTTCGGTGTTCGGTGAGGCGAAAACGCTCACGGCTACCGTGACTTCCTCGGTAGGTACTCCGACGGGGACGGTGAGTTTCTTCGATGGGGCGACATTGCTGGGTACGGGGACGTTGAGCGGC
>NZ_ML123047.1:0-5150 GCF_003846175.1 Streptomyces sp. ADI95-17
CCGTTGGGCCGTTCCGACGAGTGAGACTTTAGCGGAATCCAGGGCCCCGACGCTAATCGGGGTCGCGTTCCTTCGAACGCGGATTCCTCATTCCGCAAATGCGCACAGAAAGTCCGGCGACAGATGTCGCTGGTCATATGTGGTTACTGCGGATTGGCTGCCCGGGGACCGACCGGAGTCGGCGCTCACGTCGGACAACTCGGAGCACACTACGGATGCGGGATGGGCGTGTCAACCCCGGTCGGGTCCGGTTGCCGGTGGAAGGCCAGGCGGTAGTCGCGGGGGCTGGTGGACAGGTGGGTGGCGAAGTGCTGGCGCATGGTGATCTCGCTGCCGAAGCCGGTGCGGCGGGCGACCTCGGGGAGGGGGAGGTCGGTGCGTTCGAGGAGCTTCTGAGCTGCGGCGATGCGTTGGGCGATCAGCCAGCGGAGCGGGGTCGTGCCAGTGGTGGCCTGGAAGTGGCGGGCGAAGGAGCGGGGGGACATTCCGGCGCGGGTGGCAAGGGCGGCGACCGTGTGCGGTTCGGCCAGATGGGCCAGGGCGAAGGCGCGTACCGCGGCGAGGGTGTCGGCGTCGCGGTCGGCTCGGGGGGTGGGGTGCTCGATGAACTGGGCCTGGGTGCCGGTGCGGAACGGGGCCGTGACCATCGAACGGGCGATCGTGGCCGCGGTCTCGGCTCCGTGGATCGTGCGTACGAGATGGAGGCAGAGGTCGATGCCGGCCGCGGTGCCTGCCGACGTCCAGATGTTGTCGTCGTGCAGGAAGAGGGCGTCCTGGGTCACCTTCACCTCGGGATGGCCGGCGCGGAGGTCGTCGGTGAGGCGCCAGTGGGTGACTGCTCGGCGGCCGTCCAGCAGGCCGGCCTGGGCGAGCGTGAAGGCGCCTCCGCACAGGGAGGCGATCGGAATGCCTCGGGTGTGGGCGCGGCGGAGGGCCGCCAGGACCGGGGCGGGGGCCGGGGTCAGGTGGTCGTCTAGGCCGGGGACGACGACGAGGTCGGCGCGGGCGAGCCAGGCGAGGGTGCGGTCCGGGGTGAGGGAGAGGCCGCCGCGCAGCGCGATGGGGGCGGGTTCCGCGGCGGTGCGGCGCAGCTCGAAGGGCGGGACGCCGCGGTCGGTGCGGTCGACGCCCCAGACCTCCGTGATGACCGAGACGTCGAAGGCTCGTACGCCGGGGAAGGCGACGAGCGCGATGCGGGTGGGATCGGGGGTGGTCGCCATCGTGGCAGTAAAGCATCGATCGATGGCTTTCCGACCTCTGGGGCGTGGGAGCGCCGGGCGGCAGGATCGTTCGTATGGAGATCGCAGAGAACGCGGCGCTGATCGTGGTGGACGTGCAGGAAGGCTTCGAGGACGAGGCGTACTGGGGGCCCCGGAACAACCCGGAGGCGGATCGGAACATCGCGGGGCTGATCGATGCCTGGCAGTCGAGCGGGCGGCCGGTGGTGTTCGTACGGCACGACTCGCCCAAGCCGGATTCGCCGTTGCGGGTGGGGCAGCCGGGGAACGGCTTCAAGGGGTACGTGGAGGAGCGGCGCGGGAAGGGCGACGGGCCCGGGCTGTTGCTGACGAAGAGCGTGAACTCCGCCTTCTACGGGACGCCCGATCTCAAGGAGTGGCTGGACCGGAGCGGGATCCGGCAGCTCGTGGTGGCCGGGATCCAGACCAATATGTGCGTCGAGACGACGGCGCGGATGGGCGGGAACCTCGGGTACGAGGTGTTCGTACCGCTGGATGCGACGCACACCTTCGACCTGGCCGGGCCGTGGGGGTGGACGCTGGGGGCGGACGAGCTGGCGCGGGCCACCGCCGTGTCGTTGCACGGCGGTGGATTCGCGAAGGTGGTCTCCAGCGCGGAGCTGATCGCCGCCGCGGAGTAGGTCAGCCGTTGCCGGAGGCGAGTTCGCGGCTGCGGTCGCGGGCGGCTTCGAGGGCGGCGATGAGGGCGGCCCGTACGCCGTGGTTCTCCAGCTCGCGGATGGCGCTGATGGTGGTGCCGGCCGGGCTGGTGACGGCTTCGCGGAGCTTGACGGGGTGTTCGCCGCTGTCGCGGAGCATCACGGCGGCGCCGATGGCCGCCTGGACGATCAGTTCGTGGGCCTGGGCGCGGGGCAGGCCGAGCAGGATGCCGGCGTCGGTCATCGCCTCGACGAGGAAGTAGAAGTACGCGGGGCCCGATCCGGACAGGGCGGTCGCCGCGTCCTGCTGGGACTCGGGGACGCGGAGGGTCTTGCCGACGCCCTTGAAGATCGACTCCGCGGCGGCGAGGTGGTCGGTGGTGGCGTGGCTGCCGGCCGAGATGACGGACATGCCCTCGTCGACGAGTACGGGGGTGTTCGGCATGACGCGTACGACCGGGGTGTTCGCGGCGAGGCGGTCCTCGATGAAGGCGGTCGTGATGCCCGCGGCCGCGCTGATGACCAGGCGGTCGGGGGTGATGTGCCCGGCGAGCTCGTCCAGGAGCCGGCCCATGTCCTGGGGCTTGACCGCGAGGATGAGGATGTCGGCGCGCCCGGCGGCCTCGGCGTTGGTGACGGAGTCGACGCCGTAGCGGTTGTGGAGTTCCTCGGCGCGCTCGGAGCGGCGGGTGGTGACCAGCAGGTTCGCCGGGCGCCAGCCCGCCCGGATCATGCCGCTGAGCAGTGCCTCGCCGATCTTTCCGGTGCCGAGGACTGCGACTGTCTGGGTCATGTGGTTCACCCTCCGGGCTGTGCTGACGGTTCTCGGTGCTCGGTGCTCGTGTCCGCCATCCTCGCACCGGCGGTGTCAGGCGGTGCGGCGGCGGAGGGTGGCGGCACCGAGGGCGAGTACGAGGAGGGCGCAGCCCGCCACGATCAGTACGTCGCGGACGAAGTCGCCGGTGATGTCGGTGTGGCCGAGGACCTCGTTCATGCCGTCGACGGCGTACGACATGGGCAGCACGTTCGAGATCGCTTCGAGGCCGGGGGCCATCCGGTCGCGGGCGACGAACAGGCCGCAGAGCAGGAGCTGCGGGAAGATCACCGCGGGCATGAACTGGACGGCCTGGAACTCGGACGCGGCGAAGGCGGAGACGAACAGGCCCAGTGCCGTGCCGAGCAGCGCGTCGAGCAGGGCGACCAGGAGCAGCAGCCATGGGGAGCCGATGACGTCCAGGCCGAGTGCCCAGACCGAGACCGCGGTGGCCAGGAGGGACTGGACGATCGCCACGCCGCCGAAGGCGAGGGCGTAGCCGGCGATCAGGTCGCCCTTGCCGAGCGGCATCGCGAGGAGGCGTTCGAGGGTGCCCGAGGTGCGTTCGCGCAGGGTGGCGATCGAGGTCACCAGGAACATCGTGATCAGCGGGAAGATGCCGAGCAGCGAGGCGCCGATGGCGTCGAAGGTGCGGGGGGTGCCGTCGAACACGTACCGCAGCAGCGTGATCATCAGGACCGGGATCAGCAGGAGCAGCGCGATGGTGCGGGGGTCGTGGCTCAGTTGGCGCAGGACCCGGGCGGCGGTGGCGAGGGTGCGGGCCGGGCTCAGGAGCGGGGTGGCGGTCGCCGGGGTGGGTGTCGTGCTCATCGGGTGGGCTCCTGACGGGTGGCGGCCTGGTCGACCAGGTGGAGGAAGGCCTCTTCGACGGTGGCCGCGCGGGCGGCGGTGCGCAGCGCATCGGGGGTGCCGTCGGCGAGGATCTCGCCCTCGCGCATGAGGAGCAGGCGGTGGCAGCGCTCGGCCTCGTCCATGACGTGGGAGGAGACGAGGAGCGTGGTGCCGTGCTCGGCGGCGAGGCGGTGGAAGAGGTTCCACAGGTCGTGGCGGAGCACGGGGTCCAGGCCCACGGTGGGTTCGTCGAGGACCAGGAGTTCCGGGGTGCCGAGCAGGGCCACGGCGAGGGAGGCGCGGGCGAGCTGGCCGCCGGAGAGGGTGCCGGCGAGGGCGTCGGCGTGGCTGGTCAGGTCGACCTCGGTGATGGCGCGGGTGACGGCGGCGCGGCGGGCGTCGCGCTGTCGGCGGCCGGGCCGGAGGATCGCCGCGAAGTAGTCGAGGTTCTGTCGGACCGTCAGGTCGGTGTAGACGGACGGGTCCTGGGTGACGTACCCGATGCGTGGACGGAGCGTGGGGTGACCCGCGGGGCTGCCGAGCACGTCGAGGGCGCCGGTGACCTTGGCCTGGGTGCCCACGACGGCCCGCATCAGGGTCGATTTGCCGCAGCCGGAGGGGCCCAGGAGGCCGGTGATCCTGCCGGGTTCGACGGTGAAGTCGATGGCGCGCAGGACGGTGCGATCGCCTCGTACGACCGTGAGGCCGCGGGCCTCGACGGCGGCACCGGGGTAATTCATCATGTGATGAATATTCATCCCGGGGTGTCTGCCCGTCAAGGGGTGGGCGGCAGTGGCGCGCCGGGGCTGACTGCAACGCTCAGCTCGACCGCGTAGCTCTCCTCGACCGTGCCGTCCGGAAAGAGTTCCGCGAGCCGGGCGCGCTCCTCGGCGAGGAAGCGTCGCGTGGGTTCCGCACCGAGGACGAGGAAGGCGGAGTGGCTGCCCAGGTTGGCGAGGTGGGTGTCGAGGGGCACCCGCCGGGTCCAGGGCAGCCGGCGGTGCGTGAAGTCGAGCCCGGGCGGTAGGTCTCGGGAGCGGACGGGCGAGCCGTGGGCGGAGTCGCCGGCGCCGAAGAAGCGGCGGAGGCGGGCGTCCTGCTCGTCGATCCAGGGGACGGAGTGGTCGGAGACGTTCCACCAGAGGGCGAGGGCGCCGCCGGGACGGAGGACGCGCAGTGCCTCGGCGGTGGCGAGGTCCCGGTCCGTCCAGTGCCAGGACTGGGCATACGTGATCAGGTCGGCGGACGCGGTGGCGAGGGGGAGGCGGTTGCCGTCGCCGCGTACGACGGGCAGTGCGGGGTGCGAGCCGTGGAGCTCCTCCGCCATGCCGGCGCCCGGTTCCACGGCGGTGACCAGGGCGCCCCGCTCGTGGAGGAGCCGGGTGGAGATGCCCGTACCGGCCCCTACGTCGATGGTGCGGGCGCCGCGCAGGGGGCGGTGGGCCAGTTCCTCGACCGCGTCGAACAGCGCGGGCGGGTAGCCGGGGCGGGCTGCGGCGTACTGGGCGGCCGCGCGGTCGAAGGAGAGCGCGCGGGGCGGGGCCGGGGTGGCGGACGCGGGGGAGGCGGCGGGCGCGGGCAGGTGGG
>NZ_ML123047.1:5551-21034 GCF_003846175.1 Streptomyces sp. ADI95-17
GTGAGGCGGCCCGCCCGTCCCGGGCGGTCTACTTGCGCTTGGGGCGCTTGCCCTTGGTGGTCTTTCGGGCCGCCGGGTTTCCGGTGCGGGACGAGCGGCGCTTCTCGTAGCGGGCCAGGGCCGTCTCGTACTCCGTGCGGTGCAGCTGCTCGCCCGGGGCCTCCCGGAACGTACGGAGGAAGTACGCGATCAGCGAGCCGACGAAGCCGATCGTCTTGAGACCGCGCAGATTGGCCTCGCGCGCCGGGTCGGCGGGACGGCGGCTGAACCCCTCCCAGGTCTTGCGGAAGGCGATGGCGCTGCAGATGGCGAACATCAGCACCACCAGGACACCGACGAAGCTGCCGACGTCGGCGATCTGGAGTCCCTGGTAGGCGAACCGGAGCACGAAGCAGGCGACGACCGCGGCGGCCAGCGAGCCGACCGCCGCCCCGGCGCGTCGCAGCCCGTAGCCCCCGCTGTGGTCGACCCAGGTCGTACCGAAGAAGCGCAGGGGCTCGGGCTGCGGGCCGGGCGTGCCGGAGCCGGGGGCTTCGCTGTTCTCGCTCACGAAGTCGATTATCCCCGGGCGGTCGCGGGCCCGGACGCGCCGGTCACCGTTCCGGTCGCGGTCCCGTCACCGTCGCGGTCAGTCGCAGCGCGGTGCGATGTAGCCGTCGCTGCCCGTGTGGACGTAGGCGTCCGCCACGAACTGGCCGTTGGCGATGTTGTCCCAGATGTTCGAGGTGCCGTACGGGCCGGTGACCCGCTCCCCCGGCTTCTGGCAGTAGACCGGAATCTTCATTCCGTACGGGAGGGTCCTGACGATCCCGTACTTGGTGCCCGGTCCGGTGCGGACGTTGACGCGGTAGCCGGGCGCGATCGGGTACCGGGTGACGTCGTCGGAACCGGCGAGCGCCGCCACGTCCTCGGAGACGTCGGCCGCGGCGTCGGTCGTGGCATCGGTCGTGGCATCGGTCGCGATGTCGGTGTGCTCGTCCATGGCCATGAGGCCCTCCCCCGTCGAGAGTCGTTGTGTACGACGCGCAGGCTACTAAGCCCCATCCGGATCGCACGCACCATCGACTAGGCTCCGTGCGTCGCGCTTGCGGACGAACACACGGGGGTGGGCGATGCCGCCGCTGCGAGGTACCGGAGCCGATCCGGAAGCGGAGCATCCGGAGTACGCCGGGCAGTACCGTCTTGAGGCACGTCTCGGCGCGGGCGGCATGGGAGTCGTGCACCTGGCGCGCTCCGCCTCCGGGCTGCAACTCGCCGTCAAGGTGGTGCACCGGCAGTACGCGGCGAACCCGGAGTTCAGAGCGCGTTTCCGGCAGGAGGTCGGGGCGGCCCGGCGGGTCAGCGGCGCCTTCACGGCGTCGGTCGTCGATGCCGATCCGGATGCCGTACGGCCGTGGATGGCCACCCTGTACGTACCCGGCCCCACCCTCGCCGACCAGGTGAAGCGGAACGGGCCGATGGCCCCGGCCGAACTGCGCAGGCTGACGGCGGGGCTCGCCGAGGCGCTGCGGGACATCCACCGGGCCGGTGTCATCCACCGCGACCTCAAGCCGAGCAACGTGCTGCTCTCCGACTCCGGGCCCAAGGTCATCGACTTCGGGATCTCCCGGCCGTACGACAGCGATCTGCGCACCGAGACCGGCAAGCTGATCGGCTCACCGCCGTACATGGCGCCCGAGCAGTTCCAGCGGCCGCGCGAGGTCGGGCCCGCCGCCGATGTGTTCGCCCTGGGGGCGGTGCTCGTCCACGCGGCGACCGGCCGGGGGCCCTTCGACTCGGACAGCCCGTACATCGTGGCCTACCAGGTGGTGCACGACGAGGCCGATCTGGCGGGGGTGCCGGCGGACCTGGCACCCCTGATCGGTCAGTGCCTGACGAAGGACCCCGCCGGGCGGCCCACCCCGGACGAGATCATGACGACGCTGCGGCCGCCCTCGTACGAGGCCGCCGCGTTCATACCGTCGCAGCGGCGGCCGGCCGTCACCGGGGCGGGAACCGATACCAGAGGCGCAGTGGCCCTCGTCCCGGAGGCCGGGGCGCGCGCCGGCGCGGAAGCCGATACCCATGTGGGCGACGGGAAGGCGGGCGCCACCGGCGGCGCCAACAAGCGGCGGTGGCTGGCGGCCACTGCGGCGCTGCTGGTCATGGGGGCCGGCGGGGTGTGGGCCGTCGGCGCCGGGACCGGCTCCGGCGGATCGGGCGGCTCCGGCGGTCAGGGCGGGGCGAAGGGCTCGGCGGAGGAGTTCGCGCCGTGGCGGACCGCACTGCGGACCACCGGCAGATCGACGCCGGTCTGTTCCCCAGCGGGCGGCTCCGGGACGGAGACGGGCAGCTCCGGGACGGCGGCGTCCGGTCCGCCCGCAGCGCTGTACTGCGCGACCGGCGGCATCGGTGTCTCCCGGCTGGATCCGGCGGACGGCCGGGTGCTGTGGTCCCGTCGCGCCGAGGCGGACGCCCCGGCGGTCGGCGTGGTGTCGGCCTCCGGCGGTCTGGTGCATACGGCGGTGCCGGGCGGGAAGCTCCGGGCGTACGACCCCGCCAAGGGCGAACAGGTCTGGGACGCGGATCTCTCCCCGTATCTGGGCACCCCCTTCGGCGCGGGTGACACGCTGCTGCTGGTGGCCGAGGACGGCACGACCGAGGCGCTGGACTCCGCGACCGGAGTGTCCCTCTGGCGCCACGCGCTCGCCGGGCACCAGCGCCCGGACTACGCGCTGTACGACGCGGGCACCGGGCTGGCCTACGCCTTCGAGCACTCGGCGTACGGGTCCTCCACGCTGGTCACGGCCGTCGACGCCACGACGGGGCACCCGGCCTGGCAGCGACGGCTGGACGGGATGCTGACCCCGGTGGGGACCTCGGACGGCGCGCTCGTCCTGACGTCCATGAACGGGGACGCCCAGACAGTCGGGCTGGTCCGCTACGACCCGGCGCGGGGGCGTGCCGTACGGACGGCACTGCCGTTCCGGATGAACGAGCCGGAGGTCGTGATGGGCGGGGACACCGCCTATCTGCTGGCGCACGGCGGGACGCTGGTCGCCGTGGACACCCGCCCGGCCGGCGGCGAGGCGGTCCGCTGGCAGCTGGAGACCGCCGCCGGGCGGACGTCCGCGCCGGTACTCGCCGCCGGGAACCGGCTGTACTTCTCGGCGGCGGACGGGCGGCTGCTGGCCGTGGACACCGAGCACGGAAAGCTGCTGGGCCAGACGGCGCCCCGGCTGCGCAACGGGAGGCTCACGTACTCCTCGGCGCTGCCCGCCCCGGTCGCCGCCGGGCGGACCGTCTTCGGGACCGCGCCCGACGGGTCCGTGTTCGCCGTGGACGGGCAGGACCCCGCCAGCTGGTGAGAGCGGGCGGGGTCCGGTGGTCTGTCGGTCTTCAGGTCTTCGGTCTTCAGGTCTGTCTGTCGGTCGGCGGGCCGGTCAGCCCAGCTTGGACACGTCGCGCACCGCGCCCCGGTCCGCGCTCGTCGCCATCGCCGCGTAGGCGCGCAGCGCCGCCGAGACCTTGCGCTCGCGGTTCTTCGGCGCGTACACGCCGTTCAGCGCCGCGCGGCGGGTGGCCAGCTCGGCCTCGGGGACGAGGAGCTCGATCGAACGGTTCGGGATGTCGATCCTGATCCGGTCGCCGTCCTCGACCAGCGCGATGGTGCCGCCCGACGCGGCCTCCGGCGAGGCGTGGCCGATGGACAGGCCCGACGTACCGCCGGAGAAGCGGCCGTCGGTCACCAGGGCGCAGCTCTTGCCGAGGCCGCGGCCCTTGAGGAAGGAGGTCGGGTAGAGCATCTCCTGCATGCCGGGGCCGCCGCGCGGACCCTCGTAGCGGATGACGACGACGTCGCCCTCCTTGATCTCCTTGCGGAGGATCTTGTCGACGGCCTCCTCCTGCGACTCGCAGACGACCGCCGGGCCCTCGAAGGTCCAGATCGACTCGTCGACGCCGGCCGTCTTCACGACGCAGCCGTCCTCGGCGATGTTGCCCTTGAGGACCGCGAGGCCGCCGTCCTTGGAGTAGGCGTGCGCCAGGTCGCGGATGCAGCCGCCGGCCGCGTCCAGGTCGAGGGTCTCCCAGCGCTCCGACTGCGAGAAGGCGGTCGCGGAACGGACGCATCCGGGAGCCGCGTGCCACAGCTCTACGGCCTCGGGGGACGGGGAGCCGCCGCGGATGTCCCAGTCCTTCAGCCACTGGGCGAGGGAGTCGGAGTGGACCGCGTGCACGTCCTCGTTGAGCAGGCCGCCGCGGTGCAGTTCGCCCAGGATGGCGGGGATGCCACCGGCCCGGTGCACGTCCTCCATGTAGTACGTGCCGCCGGGGGCGACGTTGGGCGCGACCTTCGACAGGCAGGGGACGCGGCGCGAGACCTCGTCCATGTCGCCGAGGTCGTAGTCGAGCTCCGCCTCCTGGGCGGCGGCCAGCAGGTGCAGGATCGTGTTGGTGGAGCCGCCCATCGAGATGTCCAGAGCCATCGCGTTGTCGAACGCGGCGCGGGTGCCGATGGAGCGGGGCAGGACCGTCTCGTCGTCCTGCTCGTAGTAACGCCTGGTGATGTCGACGACCGTGCGGCCGGCGTCCTCGTACAGCGCCCTGCGGGCGGTGTGCGTGGCGAGGACGGAGCCGTTGCCGGGGAGGGAGAGGCCGAGGACCTCGGTCAGGCAGTTCATCGAGTTGGCGGTGAACATGCCGGAACAGCTGCCGCAGGTGGGGCAGGCGTTCTCCTCGATACGGAGGATGTCCTCGTCCGAGATGCTCTCGTCGACGGCGTCGCTGATCGCGTTGACCAGGTCGAGCTTGCGGACCGTGCCGTCGACCAGGGTGGCCTTGCCGGCCTCCATCGGGCCGCCGGAGACGAAGACCGTCGGGATGTTGAGGCGCATCGCCGCCATCAGCATGCCGGGGGTGATCTTGTCGCAGTTGGAGATGCAGATCAGCGCGTCCGCGCAGTGCGCCTCGACCATGTACTCGACGGAGTCGGCGATCAGGTCGCGGGAGGGGAGGCTGTAGAGCATCCCGCCGTGGCCCATCGCGATGCCGTCGTCGACGGCGATGGTGTTGAACTCGCGCGGCACGGCGCCCGCGGCCTTGATGGCGTCGGAGACGATCCGGCCGACCGGGGCCAGGTGGGTGTGGCCCGGGACGAACTCGGTGAAGGAGTTGGCGACCGCGATGATCGGCTTGCCGATGTCCTCGCTCGCTACGCCCGAGGCGCGCATAAGGGCGCGGGCGCCCGCCATGTTGCGGCCGTGGGTGACAGTGCGGGACCTCAGCTGGGGCATCGTCTCTCGCTCCTTCGACGTTTAAGACTGTCTCCGAGCGTACGCCTCCGGCTCCAAGATCTGGACACAGTGTCCGAAATGCGGGATGAAATGCTCGGTGAGTGGTCGGTGGGCGGCCGGTGTGCGGAGGGGTGGCGGGAGCCGTCCCCGCAGGGCTCAGGACTCCGTCAGATCTCCGCCAGATAGCGCTGGAGCGTCGGCGCGACCATCTCGATGATCTTCTCCGGGTCCGCCGAGGCGAGCGGTTCCGCCCGGATCACATAGCGGAGCATCGCGATCCCGATCATGTGCGAAGCCGCCAGCTCCGCACGGAAGGTCGCGTCCGGTACGTCCAGCCCCTCCGCGACGCGCTCCAGGAGCCGGCGCAGCACGAAGCCCCGGAGAACCTTCGCCGCCGCCTCGTGCGTCAGCGCGGATCGCATGATCGCCAGCAGCGGGGCCCTGGACGCCGGGTTCTCCCATACGGCGATGAAGTAGCGGGCCAGCCGCTCCCCCAGGCCGTCCGTGCCGTTGCCGAGGACGTCCGGGATCACCAGGGCCGGCTCGAAGGACAGCTCGATGGCGGCCGCGAAGACCTCGTCCTTCGTACCGAAGTAGTGGTGGACCAGGGCGGAGTCGACGCCCGCCGCCTTGGCGATGCCCCGGACCGATGTCTTGTCGTACCCGCGCTCCGCGAATTCGGTGCGGGCCGCCTCCAGGATGCGGGTGCGCGCGTCGGGGCCGGTGGTGTCGGCGGTACGGGAGGGGCGGCCGCGGCGCTTGGGGCTGGAGGGACCAGGGCCGCCCGTGGGACCGGGGCCGTCCGTGGGACCGCCGGTCATGGCCGCGGCGCTCGGGTCGGGGACGACGCCAGGTGGAGCCGGGTGAACGCCAGCGCCTCCGCCAGATCGGCCTCGCGTTCGGCGGTGGACATGGCGCGGCGGGTGTTGACCTCGATGACGACATGGCCGTCGAAGCCGGTGCGGGCCAGGTGCTCCAGGAGTTCGGCACACGGCTGGTCGCCCCGGCCGGGCACCAGGTGCTCGTCCTTGTTGGAGCCCTTGCCGTCGGCGAGGTGGATGTGGGCGAGCCGGTCGCCCATCCGCTCGACCATCGCCATGCCGTCCGTGCGGGCCGTCGCGGTGTGCGAGAGGTCCACGGTGAAGTGGCGGTAGTCGTCGTTGGTGACGTCCCAGTCGGGGGCGTATGCGAGCATCTCGCGGTCCCGGTAGCGCCAGGGGTACATGTTCTCCACGGCGAACCGCACATCGGTCTCGTCCGCCATCCGCCAGATCCCGGTGACGAAGTCGCGCGCGTAATTGCGCTGCCAACGGAACGGCGGGTGGACGACCACGGTCGTCGCCCCGAGCTTCTCCGCCGCGGCACGGGCCCGCTGGAGCTTCACCCACGGATCGGTGGACCAGACGCGCTGGGTGATCAGCAGACAGGGCGCGTGGACGGCGAGGATCGGCACCTGGTGGTAGTCGGAGAGCCGCCGCAGTGCCTCGGTGTCCTGGCTGACGGGGTCGGTCCACACCATGACCTCGACACCGTCGTAACCGAGGCGCGCGGCGATCTCGAAGGCCGTCGCCGTCGACTCCGGGTAGACGGAAGCCGTCGACAGGGCGACCTTCGCATCCGGGATGCGCACCACTGGTTCTGCCACTGGGACAGCGTACGGGCAGTGGTACGCCCCGCCGAGGGGTCCCGGTCGGAAAGTGAGATGACCCATGACGGCGCACGCGGTGGTGCGCGCCGGGGCACTGCGCCGCAGGCCCCCGAGCCCGCCCTCGCCCCCGCGCCCGCTCCGGCGCGTTCAGCCGCCGAGCGCGGCCTGCTCCTTCGTCGGCAGATGGTCCAGGCGGCGCAGGATGACGCCCTCGCGCAGCGCCCAGGGGCAGATCTCCAGCTCCTCGACCCCGAACAGATCCATGGCCCCCTCCGCGACCAGCGCCCCGGCGAGCAGCTGCGCGGCCCGGCCCTCGGACACGCCGGGCAGACCGCCGCGCTGCTCGGTCGTCATCGCCGCCAGCTTCGGCACCCACTCCTCCAGCGACTTGCGGGTGAGGACGCGCTGTACGTACAGACCCTCGGTGGAGCGTGCGGCGCCCGCGATCCTGGCGAGCTGCTTGAAGGTCTTGGACGTGGCCACGACATGGTCCGGGCGCCCGAGCCGGGTGAACTCCCCGACGCTGCGGGCGATCCTGGCCCGGACATGGCGGCGCAGCGCCTTCACCTCGGCCGGGTCCGGCGGATCGCCCGGCAGCCATCCGGCGGTGAGCCGGCCGGCCCCGAGCGGCAGCGAGACCGCGGCGTCCGGCTCCTCGTCCATGCCGTACGCGATCTCCAGCGAACCGCCCCCGATGTCCAGGACCAGCAGCCGGCCCGACGACCAGCCGAACCAGCGGCGCGCGGCGAGGAAGGTGAGCCGGGCCTCCTCAGCGCCGCTGAGGACGGCGAGGTCGATCCCGGTCTCCTCCCGCACCCGGGCCAGCACCTGATCGGCGTTGCTCGCCTCCCGCACCGCGGACGTGGCGAACGGCAGGACGTCCTCGCACCCCTTGTCCTCCGCGGCCTGGAGCGCGTCGGCCACCGTGGCCACCAGCCGGTCCACACCCTCGGGGCCGATCGCCCCGTCCTCGTCGAGCAGTTCGGCCAGGCGCAGCTCCGCCTTGTGCGAGTGCGCGGGCAGCGGGCGTGCGCCGGGGTGCGCGTCCACCACCAGCAGATGCACCGTGTTCGAACCCACGTCGAGGACTCCGAGTCTCATACAGCGAACGCTACCGGGACCTCGGACTTACCCTTGGCGCGTGCCAAAGACGAAAAAGGCGAAGCCGGGCAAAAACACGAAGAAGCAGAGAACGAAGCAGGAGATGCGGCAACAGGAAGCACCGGAAGCGAACGGACCGGACCGGTCCGACGACGAGACTGGGATCGATTTCGCACGTGCCTGGGTCGAGTTCCCGGACCCGGGGGACGACGAACAGGTCTTCCGCTGCGACCTGACCTGGCTGACCTCCAGGTGGACCTGCATCTTCGGCAGCGGCTGCCAGGGCATCCAGGCGGGCCGTGCGGACGACGGCTGCTGCACGCTGGGCGCGCACTTCTCGGACGAGGACGACGAGAAGCGGGTGGCGGGCCACGTCGAACGGCTGACCCCCGACCTGTGGCAGTTCCACGACGTCGGTACGGAGACGGGCTGGGTCCAGGTCGACGACGACGGGGAACGCCAGACCCGCCGCTGGAAGGGCTCGTGCATCTTCCAGAACCGCCCCGGATTCGCGGGAGGCGCGGGCTGCTCCCTGCACATCCTGGCGCTGCGGGAGGGCAAGGAGCCCCTGGAGACCAAGCCGGACGTCTGCTGGCAGCTGCCGGTCCGGCGCACCTACGACTGGATCGACCGGCCCGACGACACCCGGATCCTCCAGGTGTCGATCGGTGAGTACGACCGCCGGGGCTGGGGCCCGGGCGGCCACGACCTGCACTGGTGGTGCACCTCGGCGACCTCGGCGCACGGGGCCGGGGAGCCGGTGTACGTCTCGTACCGGCCCGAGCTCATCGAGATGATGGGCAAGGAGGCGTACGACCGCCTCGCCGAGCTGTGCGAGGAGCGGCTCTCCGCGCTGCTGCCGATGGCACCGCACCCCGCGGACCCGGCCCCTCCGGCCGACCCGGCGTGAGGAAGAGGAATCAGGGGCGTACGTGAGGGAGTAGCCGCGTACGCGGCCTCAGCCTGCCGGGAGCGGCGTACGTGGGCCTCAGCCTGCCGGGGCGGCGTACGCGGCCTCAGCCGGCCGGGGGCGGCGTGCCCGGTCCCGGGCCGGTGGTGGGCGTGGGGTCGGTCGGGTCCGGGGACGGTGACGGATCGGTCGGGCCCGAGTCCGTCGGGGTCGGCGTGGGGTCGCTCGGGTCGGTCGACGGCGAGGGGTCCGGCGGGGACGTGGGCGGCTGCGAGGGCCCCGGGGCGGTCGGGTGCCCCGGGCCGCCGGGCGAGGGCCGCGTCGCGCCGTGCCCCCGGATCACCACCGCCGAACCCGACGGGACGAGGGCGATGCGCGCGCTCCACGGGCCGGCCGGTTCCCGCCGGTGGTCCACGAGGACATGGACCGTGACGCTCTCGCCCGCGGCGAGGGTGCCCGAGTAGCGGCTCAGCCGCACCCAGGACACGTCCGCGCGGGCCGACCAGGCGACCGGCGCGCCGCCCGACGCGGTCAGCCGGATCAGGGTCCGGCCGCCGGACGAGCGGGCCTCGACGGTGAGACCGCCGACGCCGTCCCGGCCCGGACCCGAACCGATCACCTCCGCCGAGACGTCCGGAACGCGGCCGTCGTCGAAACGGGCACCGGGCTGGGGCCGGGCGTTGCCCGCGTTCTCGTAGTGGCCGTCCGCGCCACCGTCGAGCCCGTGCCGGGCATCGCTCTCGGTGGCGGTGACCGACGAGCCCTCATGGCCCTCGCCGGTCAGCGACGCGCCCCGGTACGCGGTCCACAGCGCGATCACCGGGGCGGCCACGACCGTCGCCACCACCGTCGTCGTCACGACCCTGGCCCTCAGCCGGTCCCGGCGCGCGGCGTGGTCCTTCGGGTCCATGGGGAAGCCCGCCCGGTCGAAGCGCGGGCCGCCGGAGCGGTTCCGCCGGGCGTGGACCATCGCGACGTACGCCGACGGCCTGGGGGCCTCGACGACCGGCAGCGCGGCGGCCGCGGTGACCGCGGCGCCGGGCCAGGGGCCCTCGGCGCCGGCCCGTTCGGCGGCCCTGCGGCAGCGGGGGCAGTCGTCGACGTGACGGACGAGCTCGCGGCGCAGGGCGGCGGAGAGCAGGGCGCGTCCGCCGGTGAGCCGGGCGACGGTGGGACAGTTGCCGGTCTCCACGACGGCGAGGGCGGCGCGGGTGCGCTCCACCTCGCACGCGGCGGCGGCCAGCAGCTCACGGGCGGTCGCCGGTTCGAGGCCCAGGACGGAGGCGACGGCGCGCGGGGCGAGGCCGTGGCGTACGGCGAGTTCGAGCGCCTCGCGCTGCTCGGGGGTGGTGCCCGCGGCCTCGGGCCAGGCCAGCTGGGCCAGTTCGCGGCGGTGCGCCTCGGCGGCGGCCTCGGTCTCGGGGGCGCGGGCGGGGCCGGCGGGGGCGCCGCCCGGCACGACCGCGGCGGGGGCGGGGGTCTTCGCGGTGACGGCCGGGGGCGTACGGCGTACGGCGCGCGCCCCCTGGGCCGCCGCGCCGCCCGAGGGCTGCTTGCCAGGAGGCCCGCCCGCCCGCTTCGCCTCCTGCTTGGACTGCGGTGCCTGCTTCGCCTGTTTCGCCTGTTTCACGGAGAGCCTGCCCGGCTGCTTGCCGGCCTTGTGCCGGTGCGCCTGGCGGCCCTTCCCCTGCTCGGCCTTCTGCTCGGCGAGCCTGCGCAGGCACATCCATCTGGCCAGCGCGTACAGCCAGGATCTACGTTCCTCCTCGCCCGCCGGGCACCGGCCGTCCTGCCGTTCCGCGATCGCGAGCACGCCGCCGAGCGCCTCGGTGGCGGCATCGTGGTCGCAGAGCACGGAGAGGCAGTAGGTGAACAGGCCGTCGAGATGCGGCTCGTACCGGGCGGGCGGGCGACGCGGCGAAGAGTGCGTCGAGAGACGGGGCGCATCGTGCCGCGCCCGGTGTGCGCCGGTGGCTTGCGTGGGGGGCTCCAGACCGCTGCTCGTCACCTTGCGACCGTAGGCAGCACAGGGCACACCTTTCGCTCCCCTTGAGCACTTTTAATCCTTACGGGTGAACGTATCCCTCAAAAGGGGACAGGAATTACCTATTCCGCCGGAAGCGCCACGCCTCTGGCGCGGGCGCACGCCCGCCTTCCGGCCGTGCCCGGCGGCATTGTCGTACCCCACCTATACGGTTGCGCCATGGCTGCCCGTACGAAATCCGCGAAGGACCGGCCGTCCTACCGCTGCACCGAATGCGGCTGGACGACCGCCAAGTGGCTCGGCCGCTGCCCCGAATGCCAGGCGTGGGGGACGGTCGAGGAGTTCGGCGGCGCCCCCGCCGTGCGGACCACCGCAGCCGGCCGGGTCAGCACCGCCGCGCTCCCCATCGGCCAGGTCGACAGCCGGCAGGCCACCGCCCGGTCCACCGGCGTCGGTGAGCTGGACCGGGTGCTCGGCGGCGGCCTCGTGCCGGGTGCCGTGGTGCTCGTCGCGGGCGAGCCCGGCGTCGGCAAGTCGACGCTGCTGCTGGACGTCGCCGCCAAGGCCGCGAGCGACGAGCACCGCACGCTTTACGTCACCGCCGAGGAGTCCGCGAGCCAGGTGCGGCTGCGCGCCGACCGGATCCGGGCGATCAACGACCATCTGTACCTGGCCGCCGAGACCGACCTGTCCGCGGTTCTCGGCCATCTGGACGCCGTCAAGCCCTCGCTGCTCATCCTCGACTCCGTGCAGACCGTCGCCTCGCCCGAGATCGAGGGGGCGCCGGGCGGCATGGCGCAGGTCAGGGAGGTCGCCGGCGCGCTCATCCGGGCCTCCAAGGAGCGCGGCATGTCGACGCTCCTGGTCGGCCATGTCACCAAGGAGGGGGCGATCGCGGGCCCCCGGCTGCTGGAGCACCTCGTCGACGTGGTGCTCTCCTTCGAGGGCGACCGCCATGCCCGCCTGCGGCTCGTACGGGGCGTCAAGAACAGGTACGGCGCGACCGACGAGGTGGGCTGCTTCGAGCTGCACGACGAGGGCATCACCGGCCTCGCCGACCCCTCCGGGCTGTTCCTCACCCGGCGCGACGAGCCCGTGCCCGGCACCTGCCTGACCGTCACCCTGGAGGGCAAGCGGCCGCTCGTCGCCGAAGTGCAGGCGCTGACGGTCGATTCCCAGATCCCTTCGCCCCGGCGCACCACCTCCGGCCTGGAGACGTCCCGGGTCTCGATGATGCTCGCGGTCCTGGAGCAGCGTGGCCGGATCACCTCGCTGGGCAAGCGGGACATCTACAGCGCGACGGTCGGCGGTGTGAAGCTCTCCGAGCCCGCCGCGGACCTCGCGGTCGCGCTGGCGCTGGCCAGTGCCGCGAGCGACACCCCCCTGCCGAAGAACCTGGTGGCGATCGGCGAGGTGGGTCTCGCGGGCGAGGTCAGAAGGGTCACGGGGGTCCAGCGCAGGCTGGCCGAGGCGCACCGCCTGGGCTTCACGCACGCCCTGGTTCCGACCGATCCGGGCAAGGTCCCGGCCGGTATGAAGGTCACAGAAGTCGCCAACATGGGCGATGCGCTGAGAGTCCTCCCACGCCGGTCTCGTGCACAGGCCCCCCAGGAGGAGAGCGCACGCCGGTAGACTTTGCCCTGGTCTCGCCCGTCCGTACGAACGGTACGAGGGACGTAAGGGCACCGCAAACCTGTGACCGGAGGAGTGCAGTGGCAGCCAACGACCGGGCAGCATCGCCCGGAAAGTCCGGCCAAGGCACCGGTAATGAGGCGCTCATGCGCGCCTCCCTGAGCGCCGTGGCGCCCGGAATGGCGCTGCGGGACGGCCTGGAGCGCATCCTCCGCGGCAACACCGGCGGACTGATCGTGCTCGGCATGGACAAGACCGTCGAGTCGATGTGCACCGGCGGATTCGTGCTGGACGTGGAGTTCACCGCGACCCGCCTGCGCGAGCTGGCCAAGCTCGACGGCGCGCTGATCCTCGACAAGGACATGACGAAGATCCTGCGCGCCGGCGTGCAGCTGGTGCCGGACGCCTCCATCCCCACCGAGGAGACCGGCACCCGGCACCGCACGGCGGACCGGGTCTCCAAGCAGTGCAATTTCCCGGTCGTCTCGGTCTCGCAGTCGATGCGCCTGATCGCGCTCTACGTGGACGGGGAGCGCCGGGTCCTGGAGGAGTCCGCCGCGATCCTCTCCCGCGCCAACCAGGCCCTCGCCACCCTGGAGCGCTACAAGCTCCGGCTCGACGAGGTCGCGGGCACGCTCTCCGCGCTGGAGATCGAGGACCTGGTGACGGTCCGGGACGTGACGGCCGTCGCGCAGCGGCTGGAGATGGTCCGCCGGATCGCGACCGAGATCGCGGAGTACGTGGTCGAGCTGGGCACCGACGGCCGGCTTCTCTCGCTCCAGCTGGACGAGTTGATCGCGGGCGTCGAGCCGGAGCGCGAGCTGGTGGTGCGCGACTACGTGCCGGAGCCGACCGCCAAGCGGTCCCGCACGGTCGCCGAGGCGCTGACCGAGCTGGACGCGCTCTCCCACACCGAGCTGCTCGAACTCCCGGTCGTGGCGCGGGCCCTGGGCTACAGCGGCTCGCCCGAGACGCTGGATTCGGCGGTCTCGCCGCGCGGATTCCGGCTGCTGGCCAAGGTGCCGCGGCTGCCCGGGGCGATCATCGACCGGCTGGTGGAGCACTTCGGCGGTCTGCAGAAGCTGCTCGCCGCCAGCGTGGACGACCTCCAGACGGTGGACGGCGTCGGCGAGGCGCGGGCGCGCAGCGTGCGCGAGGGGCTGTCCCGGCTGGCCGAGTCGTCGATCCTCGAACGCTACGTGTAGCAGCCGGCGCGGACAGGACGATCGGGGCCCGGGAGACCGGGCCCCGCCGCGTTTCCCGGGCCGGCCCCGGCGGCGGGGCCGTGTGCGCCGGCGTCCTCGCGCCGCTCAGTCCTTCGCGAGGACGAACGAGGCGCGCTGCACCGGCTCGCCCGGCGCCTTCGCCTCGACCAGATACGTACCGGGCCCCGCCGTCCCCGCGGGCGGCGTCGCGCACTGCGGGGAGCTCTTCCTGCGGTCCCATTCCACGGTGTGGACGACGGTCGCGCCCGCCGGGACCTTCAGCAGCGGCCCGGCCGCGTTGCGCGGGCAGTCCTTGGAGGACCACACCTGGTCGTCGTCGCCGCCGGCCTCGGTGATGGTGAGCACCGCGTTCTTCGGCCCGAGGTCGGCCTTGCAGGTGGTGGCCGAGGTGTTCTTGACGACCAGTTCGAACTTCGGCTTCTCGCCGGGGGCGTATTCGAGTTCGGTGCTCAGGCTCAGCCGGAGTGCCGTGGGGGTGCAGTCGGGGAGCGGGGAGGAGGCCGGGACCTGCTGGCCTGCCGTACCGCCGCCGGACCCGGCGTCCGAGCCACCGCCCGAGCCCGTAGCGCCGTCGCCCGGACCACCGCCGGAACCCGCGTCCGCACCGCCGCCGCCCGAGCCGTCACCGGCCGGGTCGTCCGACTCGTCGCGTCCGCCGGGCTGTTGGCTGATGGCCGGGCCCGATCCGTCGGGGCCCGGCGTGATCTCCTGCGCGGGGCCCGAACCGGCGGGGCGGGAGTCGTCCTTGCTCTTCTTGTCCCCGCCCGAGGTGACGACCCATACGATCAGCAGCGCGAGCAGCGCAACGAGCGTCGCCGCTACGGCCCTCCGTCGCCAGTAGATGGTGGAGGGAAGCGGACCGATCGGATTACGCAAAGATCCCACGGCTCAAACTGTACGAGAGATCGGCGCCAACTCCCGCCCCACCCGCCGCCCTGGGCCGCAAGTTTTACGGATCATCATCACGGACGGCCCGTTCCGGCCCCGTACGACCGCCCAGTTGGCCTTCCGGACGGCCTCCGCACCGCTCGCCGGGTTGGCCGTCGGGCGACGCCCGGATGAACACCAGGTTTCATTGACTACCCTCTGTCACATGGATAGTTCAGTCACCGCGCCGCTCTACCGGGACATCACCGACTTCGCACATGACATGCCGTCATGGGTGCAGCATCTGGCCGAGATATGGACGGAGCTCGGGCTCCTCCTCTTCGGGGTCCTGTTCATCACCGGGTGGTGGCGTGCCCGGCGCCTGGGCGACGGCGCCCTGGCACTGGCGGTGCTCGCACCCGTCGCGACGGGCTTCGGCTATGTGGTCAGCGAGGTGCTCAAGTCGGTGGTGGACGAGGAGCGCCCGTGCCGGGCGGTCGCCGGGGCGGCGGCCTCGCTGGTGACCTGCCCGCCGACGGGCGACTGGTCCTTCCCCAGCAACCACTCCGCGATCGCCGGAGCGGCGGCGGTCGCCCTCGCGATCGCCCGCCCCCGGCTGGCCTGGCTCACCGTGCCGATGGCGCTGCTGATGGCCTTCTCCCGGGTCTTCGTCGGGGTGCACTATCCGCATGACGTGGCGGTCGGGCTGCTGCTCGGCGCCGCGGTCTCGGCCCTGGCGGTCGCCGTACTGCGTCGCCCGGCGGAGTCGCTCGCCCGGACGGTACGGAGCAGCGGGGCGCCGGTGGCGGCCTGGGCCTCGGGGCCGGGCGCGGCGCCGGCCC
>NZ_ML123047.1:21227-98236 GCF_003846175.1 Streptomyces sp. ADI95-17
GGGGCCGGGCGCGGCGCCGGCCCGCCGCTCCCGGCGACGCGGCAAGCGGCACTGACGGCCCGGAGGAGCCCGCTTGGGCCGGTTGCCGGACCCCCGGGGCTCGGACGGGTGGCATTATCACCCCAAGGGCCCCCACACGGCGCGACACCACCGTGCGCTCAACCGTCGTCCGCTCGTCCGTGCCAGGATCGGCGGTGCGATGACTGCCATGACTGCGACACAGACGCCCCCCGCCTCCCTCCACTCTCCCGTCATCGGGTGGTTCGACCAGCACGCCCGCGATCTGCCCTGGCGCCGCCCCGAAGCGGGCGCCTGGGGTGTGATGGTGAGCGAGTTCATGCTGCAGCAGACCCCCGTGAACCGGGTCCTCCCGGTGTACGAACAGTGGCTGGCCCGCTGGCCCCGCCCCGCCGACCTGGCCGCCGAGCCGCCCGGCGAGGCGGTCCGTGCCTGGGGCCGGCTCGGCTACCCCCGCCGGGCGCTCCGCCTGCACGGGGCCGCGCAGGCCATAACGGAGCGGCACGGCGGCGACGTACCGAGCGAGCACGGTCAGCTGCTCGCACTGCCCGGGATCGGTGAGTACACCGCGGCGGCCGTGGCCTCGTTCGCGTACGGACAGCGGCATGCCGTGCTCGACACCAACGTCCGCCGGGTGTTCGCCCGGGCCGCGTCCGGGATCCAGTACCCGCCGAACGCGACCACCGCCGCCGAGCGCAAGCTCGCCCGCGCGCTCCTCCCCGAGGAGGACGAACGGGCGGCCCGCTGGGCCGCCGCGACGATGGAGCTCGGCGCCCTCGTCTGCACCGCGAAGAACGAGGACTGCAACCGGTGCCCGATCTCCGGGCAGTGCGCCTGGCGGCTGGCCGGGAAGCCCGCCCATCAGGGGCCCCCGCGCCGCGGCCAGACCTACGCCGGAACCGACCGGCAGGTGCGCGGACGGCTGCTCGCCGTGTTGCGCGACGCCATGACACCGGTGCCGCAGTCGGCACTGGACGCGGTGTGGGACGAGCCGGTGCAGCGCGCCCGCGCACTGGACGGCCTGGTCGCCGACGGCCTGGTCGAACCGCTGGCCGGCGGGCAGTACCGGCTGCCGCTGAGCTGAGCTCCGTACCCGCCCCGCTCCCCCGTTGTTACACAACCGATGGACAGCCGTGCGTCGGCGTATGGCTGCTCCGCACAACCCCGTGACAACAGCTCCGTAGCGTCTTCTCCGTCAGCCCGACCGAACGATGGCCGGCGGCGGTTCTACGGGGATCCACGGGGACGGAGGCGGTTGGAATGGCGCACGGCGAGGTGCTCGAATTCGAGGACTACGTACGCACTCGGCACGACGCGCTGCTGCGCAGCGCGCGACGCCTGGTCCCCGACCCGGTGGACGCGCAGGACCTGCTCCAGACCGCCCTGGTCCGTACGTACGGCCGCTGGGACGGCATCGCCGACAAGTCCCTGGCCGACGCCTATCTGCGCCGCGTCATGATCAACACCCGTACCGAGTGGTGGCGGGCCCGCAAGCTGGACGAGGTTCCCACCGAGCAGCTTCCCGACGCGAGCGTCGAGGACGGCACCGAGCAGCGCGCCGACCGCGCCCTGCTGATGGACGTGCTCGGCGTACTGGCTCCGAAGCAGCGCAGCGTCGTCGTGCTGCGACACTGGGAGCAGATGAGTACGGAGGAGACGGCTGCCGCGCTCGGCATGTCGGCCGGTACGGTGAAGAGCACGCTGCACCGTGCGCTGGCACGGCTGCGCCAGGAGCTGGAGAGCCGTGAGGCGGCGAACCGGGAGACCGTGCTCGCCGAGGAGCGGCGCCCGGCCGCCGACCGTGCTCCGGCACGTGCGCGGACGCGGGCGGGCAGGCATATGGACGAACGGGGGCGGGAGCGTTGCGCGGCCTGACAGCCAGCGACGGCGGTGGCGGCGGCGACCGTGGCGGTGGAAGAGACGACGGTGGCCGTGCGGCCACCGTTCGACGTGGCCGGATCCTGACCGGCTGGGCGGCGAGCGCCACGACCCTGGTCGGCCTCGCCGCCTTCGGGCTGCTCACCGTCAGCTGCTCGACCGGCGGTACCGGCACCCGGGACGAGGGCCCGGCCGGCACCCAGCCCGTCGCCCAGGTCACGCCCAGCGGCGAGCCGTCCTCCTCCGCCCGGCCCTCCTCGCGGATCGACCCGGTGACGCTGCTCAAGCGGGACCCCAAGGTCAGCGAGCGGGTCCGGACGGATCTCAAGCCCTGCACCGGCTCCGAGTACCCGGTGGACACCTCGTACGGCACCATGACCGGCGGCCCCTCCCCCGATGTCGTGGTGAACGTGATGACCTGCGGCGATTCGGTGGGCGTGGGCACCTATGTGTACCGTCCGCGAAGCAACGGCTCGTACGAGAACGTGTTCGCCATCGAGCAGCCCGCGGTCTACGGCACCATCGACCGCGGTGATCTGGTGGTCACGACCCAGGTGTACGAGAAGAAGGACTCGGTCGCTTACCCCTCCGGCGAGGAAGTGATCACCTACCGCTGGGCGGGCAACCGGTTCAACGAGCACGACCGGGTGCACAACGACTTCAACCGAGCCGTCGGCAGCGGCGGAGCGGCTCTGCCAGGAGACGCCGAACCGGCGGGGAACTGAGAGCAGTCTGATGGCCGAGACCCACGTCCTGTTCGTCGAGGACGACGATGTCATCCGCGAGGCCACCCAGCTGGCGCTGGAGCGCGACGGCTTCGCGGTCACCGCCATGCCCGACGGCCTGTCGGGGCTGGAGGCGTTCCGGGCCGACCGCCCCGACATCGCCCTGCTCGACGTGATGGTGCCGGGGCTGGACGGGGTCAGCCTCTGCCGGCGGATCCGCGACGAGTCGACCGTGCCCGTGATCATGCTGTCGGCCCGCGCGGACTCGATCGACGTGGTGCTCGGCCTGGAGGCCGGTGCGGACGACTACGTCACCAAGCCCTTCGACGGGGCGGTCCTGGTCGCCCGTATCCGTGCCGTGCTGCGCCGCTTCGGCCATGCCACGGGCGGCCGGCCGGGCATCGGGGAGCCGGAGCCGCAGCCGGTCGGCGGGGTGCTGGTCTTCGGTGATCTGGAGGTCGACACCGAGGGCATGGCGGTTCACCGCGCCGGTGAACAGGTGGCGCTGACCCCGACCGAGATGCGGCTGCTGCTGGAGTTCTCCGCGGCGCCCGGCACGGTGCTCTCCCGGGACAAGCTCCTGGAGCGGGTCTGGGACTACGGATGGGGCGGTGACACCCGGGTCGTGGATGTCCATGTGCAGCGGCTGCGCACCAAGATCGGCCAGGACCGGATCGAGACGGTCCGCGGCTTCGGCTACAAACTCAGGCCATGAAGCGGCCCGCCCTGCGGACCGGAGTCCGCTGGAAGATCAGCATCGCGATCGCGGCGGTCGGCGCGCTGACCGCGGTCGCGCTCAGCTTCGTCGTCCACAACGCGGCCCGGGTCTCGATGCTGGAGAACGCCCGTGAGGTCCAGCTGGAGCGGCTGACGTACGCGCAGCTGTTGTACGAGGCGACGAAGACGAAGAAGACCGACCCCCGGTTCGGCGCCAAGCTCAACGATCCGACGATGCCGCGCAGCCTGCGCACGGAGACCGGCCGCAACCGGCGCGCCACCCATGTCGAGGAGACCGCCAAGGGCGTGCCCGACGTGTGGGCGGCCGTGCCGGTCGGCAACGGCGACGTGCTCTCGCTGCACACCCGGTTCGCCGGCCGCTCCTCCACGATCATGCGCGATCTCGACCGGGCGCTGATCATCGGCTCGGTCTCGGTGGTGTTCGGCGGCTGTGCGCTGGGCGTGCTGATCGGCGGTCAGCTGTCGCGCCGGCTGCGCAAGGCGGCGGCCGCGGCGGGCCGGGTCGCGCAGGGCAACACCGAGGTACGGGTCCGGGAGGCCGTCGGCGGTGTCGTCCAGGACGAGACCGACGAGCTGGCCGGTGCGGTGGACGCGCTGACGGACGCGCTGAACGCGCGGATCGAGGCGGAGCGCCGGGTCACCGCGGACATCGCGCACGAGCTGCGTACGCCGGTGACCGGTCTGCTGACGGCGGCCGAGCTGCTGCCGGACGGCCGCCCCACCGAGCTGGTACGGGACCGGGCGCAGGCGATGCGCACGCTCGTCGAGGACGTGCTGGAGGTGGCCCGGCTGGACAGTGCCTCGGAGCGGGCCGAGCTCCAGGAGATCGCGCTGGGCGAGTTCGTCAGCCGGCGGATCGCGCTGCTGGACCCGGATGTGCGGGTGCGGGTCGTCCACGAGTCCTGGGTCAACACCGATCCGCGCCGGCTGGAACGCATCCTCGGCAATCTGCTGGGCAACGCCGCCAAGCACGGCGCCACCCCGGTGGAGGTCACGGTCGAGGGCCGGGTGGTACGGATCCGCGACCACGGCTCCGGGTTCCCGGCGGCGCTGCTGCGGGAGGGGCCGAGCCGGTTCCGTACCGGGAGCAGTGACCGGGCCGGGCGCGGGCACGGTCTCGGGCTGACCATCGCCGCCGGTCAGGCGCGGGTCCTCGGGGCCCGGCTGACCTTCCGCAACGCGGCGCCGGAAGGGGCGGCGCCGGGGACGAACGGGGCGATCGCGGTGCTGTGGCTGCCCGAGCACGCGCCGACGAACACCGGCAGCTTCCCGATGCTCCAGGTGTCCGAGCAGCGGAGTCCGGACGAGGACGAGGGTGCGAAGGGTACGAAGGGCGCGAAGGCCGCGAAGGCCGGCCGCGGGCGGACCGGCGCCTGAGCCGGATATGACGGGAGGCTCCCGGGGCGCGCCCCGGGAGCCTCCTTCGTACACCGCTGTGGATCAGACGGACTCGGCCTGCTTGGTGGCCGGGCCCGCGCCGCGCAGCGGCACCTCCTTGACGAAGACCGAGGCGAACAGGGCGATCAGCCCGGCCACGACGCCCACCAGGAACGCGATGTGCGTGCCGGACGACACCGCGAACTGGTAGGCCTCACGCGCCGCATCCGGCAGCTTCGCCAGGCTCGCCGCGTCCAGCTGAGCGGACTTCTCGGTGGCCGCGCCGCCGCCGCGGGCCGCCATCTCGTCCTGCACCCGCCCGGTGAACAGCGCGCCCATGATCGCGACGCCGAAGGAGCTGCCGAGCGTACGGAAGAGGGTCGTCGCGGAGGAGGCGACGCCCATGTCCTTCATCTCGACGCTGTTCTGCGCGACGAGCATCGTGATCTGCATCAGGAAGCCCATGCCCGCGCCGAGCACCGCCATGTAGATGCCGGAGGTGAACCGCGTGGTGTCGACGTCCATCTGCGAGAGCAGGAACAGCCCGGTCGCCATCAGTACTGAGCCCACCACGGGGAAGACCTTGTACTTGCCGGTGCTGGTGGTGACCCGGCCCGCGACGAGCGAGACGACCATCATCGACAGCAGCATCGGCAGGAGCAGCAGACCCGAGTTGGTCGCCGAGGCACCCTGGACGGACTGCTGGTACAGGGGCAGGAAGAGCACCGCACCGAACATCACGAAGCCGGACATGAAGCCGACGACGGACATCAGGGTGAAGTTGCGGTTCTGGAAGATGTGCAGCGGAATGATCGGTTCTGCTGCCTTCGTCTCGACGAAGAGGAAGCCGACGAGCGAGGCGACACCGATCGCGGAGAGCTCCATGATCATGGCGGAGTTCCAGTCGTACTCCGTGCCGCCCCAGGTGGTCACCAGGACGATCGCGGTGATGCCGAGGGTCAGCAGCCCGGCGCCGAGGTAGTCGACCTTGGCCTGGGCGGCCCTGCGCTTCGGCAGGTGCAGCACGATGGTGACCATGGCGAGGGCGACCGCGCCCAGCGGCAGGTTTATGTAGAAGCTCCAGCGCCAGCCGAGGTGGTCGGTGATGGTGCCACCGACCAGCGGTCCGCCGATCATGGCGACGGCCATGACGCCGGCCATCATGCCCTGGTACTTACCGCGCTCGCGGGGCGGTACGAGGTCGCCGATGATCGCCATGACGCCGACCATCAGGCCGCCCGCGCCGAGTCCCTGGACCGCCCGGAAGCCGATCAGCTGGCCCATGTCCTGGGCCATTCCGCTCAGCACCGAGCCGATCAGGAAGATCACGATGGACGTGAGGAAGATGCCCTTGCGCCCGTACATGTCGCCGAGCTTGCCCCAGATGGGGGTGGAGGCCGCGGTGGCCAGGGTGTACGCGGTGACGACCCAGGACAGGTGCTCCAGGCCGCCGAGGTCGCCGACGATGGTCGGCATGGCCGTACCGACGATCAGGTTGTCCAGCATGGCCAGCAGCATCGTGATCATCAGTGCGAGCATCACCACCCGGACACTGCGCTGCGGCGTCTCGGGTTTCTCCGCCGGACGGTCGGCGACGGCCGCCTTCCCGCCGGCCGCCTTCTTCAGATCGGACATTGGTCCCCACTCCCCTGATCCCCTGTGCGGGCCGGACACTTACTTGCCGCCCGGCTAGTAACTACACTGGGGAAAGTAGACCCCCAACTAGCCGGGCGTCAAGTAAGTTTGTAGCAAAGGAGAGCTTCATGGGGAGCACGCCGCAGCAGCGCCGTGGAAACACGCGCCAGCGCATTCAGGACGTCGCTCTGGAGCTCTTCGCCGAACAGGGCTACGAGAAGACCTCGCTCCGCGAGATCGCCGAGCGGCTGGAAGTCACCAAGGCGGCGCTGTACTACCACTTCAAGACCAAGGAAGACATCCTGGTCAGCATCTTCGAGGACCTCAACCGCCCGGTCGAGGAGCTGCTCGCCTGGGGCAGGGAACAGCCGCGCACCCTGGAGACGAAGAAGGAGATCCTCGTCCGCTACAGCGCCGCCCTGGCCGCCGCCGCCCCGCTGTTCCGCTTCATGCAGGAGAACCAGGCGGCCGTACGCGACCTCAGCATCGGGAAGACCGTCAAGGAACGCGTCATGGGTCTGGTCGACCTGTTCATGGAGCCCGACGCCTCGCTGGCCGATCAGGTGCGCTGCTCCACCGCGCTCTTCACGCTGCACGCCGGCATGTTCACCATCAAGGACCTCGAAGGCGACCCCGAGGAGAAGCGCAAGGCCGTCCTCGAAGTCGCCTTCGAACTGGTCACCCGGGCACACCGCGTGGAATCCGCCGGGTAGCGGGACCGTCCCGGCCGGATCGGACCGAGACGCCCCTCTTGTACAGGGTCAGACCGAGACGCCCTTCTTGTGCAGGAAGCCGACCGGGTTGACCGCGGAGCCGTAGTCGGCGGTGTGCCGGATCTCGAAGTGCAGGTGCGGGCCGCTGGAGTTGCCGGTGTTGCCGGAGAGCGCGATCTTCTCGCCCGTCTTCACGGCCTCGCCGATCCGCACCTCGATCTTCGACAGGTGGGCGTACTGCGAGTACGTGCCGTCGGCGTGCTTGATCACCACGGCGTTGCCGTACGCGGGACCGTCGCCGCCGCCGTTGGGGCCGGCCTTCACCACGGTGCCGGCGTGCGCGGCCTCGACCTTGGTGCCGATCGGCACGGCGAAGTCCTGGCCGGAGTGCTTGTGGGCCCAGCGGCTGCCGTCGTTGCCGAAGCTCGCGCTCAGCTCGTAGCGGCTGACCGGGGCCTCCCAGCCGTGTGCCTTCTTCAGAGCGGCCTTCTTCGCCGCGGCCGCCTTCTTGATCGCCGCCGCCTTCTTGGCCGCGGTCTTCTCGGCGACCTTGCCCTGTACGGCTGCCTGCCGGGCGACCGAGTCGGCCGTGCCGGCGTCGATCAGGTTCACCGAATCCGGGGCGCCCGCGGTGCCGGCCGCGAACGCAGCGCCCGCACCGAGAACCATCGACGTCCCCAGACCGGCCGCCACGACGGCGCCACGGACACGGGACAGGGACGGGCGGCGGGAGTGCTGGAACGAAACGCGCTTCGACATATGCGGAGAACCTCCGGAGATGACTGGACCCGGCGCTTCGACCGGGCTGGCCATCCCTTGGTAACCCGCGCCCCGGCCATTGCTCAAACACCCCATCTACGAACAAAAGCCGTATCCGACGGCTCGGGAATTCGCCGCGACGGGTTTACGCCGACCCACTCCCGAACCCGTCGAAACTCTTGTTCCGGCCAGGTTTAACCCCAGTTCCAAACCGCTCGAACCGGACAGATCCCGGCGATCCAGGCATCGACCACTCCCGCACCGAAAGCCCCCTCCACCACGGGGCCGAAGGTCCCCGCCACGATCACGACACCCCCTCCTACCGCCCCTAGTAGGCCCGGAACGGGCTGTGCGCCTTGTCACCGCCGGCGGCCCCAGGGCTGTCCGTTTCAGGACCTTCGGCCTGTGCGCTGGCTAGGCTGATCCGACGACCACTCCGGGGGGGGCAGGCCATGGCCACTGACGGCGCAGGGACCAGCGACATGGACGGCATCGAGCTCGCCGATGCCGTCGAGTCGATCCGCAACCAGCTCATCGACGCCGCGGGCCGTGCCACCGGCCGCCCCGTGGCCTTCGAGGTCGGTGACATCCAGATGGAGTTCACCCTCGAACTCCGCAAGGAGATCAAGGGCGGCGGCAAGGTCAAGGCCTGGGTGGTCGAGGCGGGCGCCGACGCCTCCCGTGCGACCGGGCGCACCCACAAGGTCGCGTTCACCCTGAAACCGCGTGACGCCGCTACCGGCGGCCCCTGGCAGATCGGCCACGAGGACCCGGGCAGCACCGCTCACTTCGGCGGCGGGGCGCCCCGGCCGTGAGCACCGCGCCGCCCGCCGCACCCGCGGCACGCACGGTCGTCGTCCTCGGCGCCGGAACGGTCCAGGGCAGCGGCACCCTGCTCACCGACCGGCTCGTGCTGACCTGCGCCCATGTGGTCAAGGGCGGCGGCCGGGCCACCGTCGCCCACCCGCGCCTGCCGGGCCACCGGGCGGCGACGGTCGCCTGGATCGACCACGACCTCGACGCCGCCCTCCTGCTGACCGCCGACCCGGTGCTCCCGTACGCCCCGGTACGGCTCGGCGTCCTCCACGCCGAGCAGGCGCTCTCCGGCTGCGAGATCACCGGCTTCCCCGACATCCAGCGGTACGGCCCCGATGGGCGCCTGGAGGCCGACCAGTACACGGCCACCGCCCTGCCGATGGCCGGGCACCTGCGCGGACTGCTGGTCTGCGAGCTGGACGGCCCGCCACCGCCGGGAAGCGACCTGGAGCCCCCGTCGCTGCGCGGCATGTCCGGCGGCCCGGTCTTCGCCGGGAACATCCTCATCGGCATCGCCCGGCAGATCCCCCGGCAGCGCGGCGGCCGGCGCGTGGAGTGCGTACCGCTCGCCCCGCTCGTCGCCTCGCAGCCGTTCGAGCTGGTCTACCGGCAGACCGGCACGGCACTGCGCCACGAGCGGGTGCACGGCCGCTTCCCCAGGGACGCGCGGTACGAGGAGGAGTACGCGACGGCGCTCGGGGCCGCGTACCGCCGTACGAAGATCTTCGGCCTCGACGAGCTGGGCCGGCGCGACTCCGAATGGGACCTGGACACCGCGTACCTGAGCCTGGAGGCCCAGCAGAACCACGGGCGCACGGAGCTGCCGCCCACCCGGATCGACGCCCTGCTCCCCGACCGCCCCCGGGTACTGCTGCGCGGCGAGGCCGGCGCCGGCAAGACCACGCTGCTGTGGTGGCTGGCCGCCCACGCCTCGGCCGGCACGCTGGGCGCGGCGCTGGCCCCGCTCAACGGCCTGGTCCCGTTCGTCGTGCCGCTGCGCACCCTGCGCGCCGAGGGCGGCACGTTCCCCGCCCCCGCGCAGCTGCCCGACGCGGCCCGGCTGGTGATCGACGCGGCCCCCGAGGGCTGGGTCGGCCGGGTGCTGGAGTCCGGCCGGGCGCTGCTGCTGGTCGACGGTCTGGACGAGGTCCCGCAGGAAGACCGGGAGCAGGCCCACCAGTGGCTGTCCCGGCTCCTCGACCGGTACCCGGACATCCGCTGCGTGGCCACGGTGCGCCCGCTGGCCGTCGAGCCGGGCTGGCTGGACTCCCAGGACTTCGAGGAGCTGCGGCTGCTGCCGATGGAGGACCGGGACATCGATGCCTTCGTCGCCGCCTGGCACCGGGCCGCCCGGCTGGACGACGACGACCACGAGACGCTCGGCCGGCTGGAACGGGATCTGGTCCAGCAGTTCGCCCAGAACCCGGCCCTGCGCGATCTGGCCCGTACGCCACTGCTCTGCGCGGTGATCTGCGCCCTGCACCGCCGACGCCAGGGCCTCCTGCCGGAGACCCGCTGGAGTCTGTACGACTCGGCCCTCACCATGCTGCTCGGCGACCGCGACAAGCAGCGCCGGATCGAGGCCCCCGAGGGCATCACGATGAACGTGGAGGAGCAGGCCCAGCTCCTCCAGCGGATCGCGATCTGGCTGGTCCGCGGCGGCCAGTCGGAGCTGCACCGCTCAGCGGCACTGCGCCAGCTGGAACGCGCCCTGCCCGGCATGGAGCGGCTGCGCGGCCAGGGCTCGCCCGAGGCGATCCTGACCCATCTGCTGAACCGCAGCGGAGTCCTCCAGGAACGCGCCGACGACATCTACCAGTTCGCCCACCGCACCTTCCAGGACTTCCTCGCCGCGAAGGAGTTCGTCGAGGGCGACCAGCTGAACGAACTGCTGGGCCGGGCGGGCTCCCAGCAGTGGTACGACGTCATCCTGCTGTCGGCCGGCCACTGCGGCCGCCGCGAACACCCCGTACTGGTCAACGGCCTGCTGGACGCGCGGCCCGGCCCCGCCGACACCGTCACCCGGGACGAGATCACCGTCCTGGCCGCCCTCTGCGCCCAGCACGCGACCTGGCTGGACGGGACGACCCGGGACAGGGTCAACTCGGCCGTCGCGGCGCTGTTCCCACCGAAGGACGACGGGTACGTACGGCTGCTTGCCCGCCTCGGTCCGGCCGCCCTGGCCCATCTGCCCGACCCGGCCCAGGTCTCCGGCAGGGGGCAGGCTGGCCTGTTCATCGACCTGATCAGTGAAATCGGCGGGGCGGAGGCCGTACCGCACGCCCGCCGCTGGGCACTCGCCCACCCGGATCACAGCCACCTGTTCGAGGCGTACTGGAACAGGTACCCGGCACGGGCATACGCCCAGCAGGTCCTTGCCGCCTGCGATCTGACGCACGACGCCCTGCAGATCGACGCCCCGGAGAAGCTGGCGGCACTGCGCGACCTGCCGTCCGCCACGAACCTGGAGATCGCCGGGACCCTCGCTGCCGCCGAACTCCACGCCGCCCTGCGCGACGGTCCATGGACCGGACTGGCCTTCCTGCGGAACCCCTGCCTGACCGACCTCTCGTTCCTGACGGACTGCGCCGAGCAGCTGGAGTCCCTGTCCCTGAGCGACTGTCCTGGCGTACGGGACCTGGGCCCGCTCACCGGGCTCCCCTCGCTGAAGGCGGTCGAGCTCGACATGAGCCACCTCCCCGGCAGTGCGTTGGCCACCACGGCTTCGGGAGCGCTGCACTCCCTGTGGCTCAGTCGCCTGACGGCCGAACGGCTCTCCCAGCTGCCCGCCCACCCCGAGCTGAACACACTGACCATCGAGCATGCAGCCTCGCTGGAGGTGGACTCGCTCGACGGCTGGACGAACCTGCGCCGGCTCGGGCTGGGAACCCGCACCCCGGTCCGACCGCTGCTCGCCGCTCTCCGGCGGGCTCCGCAGGTGAACCACCTCACCCTGCCCCTGTCGTCCGCGACGGAGCTCACCGGGGAACAACCCGTGCCTTCCCTCGGCAGCCTGGACCTCTACCTCGACACCGATGTGCTCGAATTGGAACAGATCCCCCGGGTCTTCCCCTCTCTGGAGCGAGTGGTGATCGTTTCGCCCAGGCATGTCGACCGCATCGACATTTCCCCGATCCGGGCGATGCCCAACTGCGAGGTGTCGGCCGGCCCCGCAGCGGTCGCGGGCGACGACCCACTCCACTGACCCCTCGACACAGCGAAAGGGGCTGCCCCGGACCGTTTCGCACGGTTCCGGGGCAGCCCCTTCACTTCTGTTCAGGCGCTCGGGGGCGTCCTCACACGTCCTTCGACATGTTCGGGCCCGCGCCGCCTGCCGCCTGCTCGATCGGCGGGACGTCGGGCAGTGCCGACTTCTCCTCGCCGCGGAAGGTGAAGGTCTTCTCCTCACCCTCGCCCTCGGTGCCGACGACCACGATGTGACCGGGGCGCAGCTCACCGAAGAGGATCTTCTCGGAGAGGATGTCCTCGATCTCGCGCTGGATCGTCCGGCGCAGCGGCCGGGCGCCCATCACGGGGTCATAGCCCTTCTTGGCGAGCAGCGTCTTGGCGTCACCGCTGAGCTCGATGCCCATGTCGCGGTCCTTCAGACGCTCGTCCACCTTGGCGATCATCAGGTCGACGATCTGGATGATGTCTTCCTCGCTGAGCTGGTGGAAGACGACCGTGTCGTCGACACGGTTGAGGAACTCGGGCCGGAAGTGCTGCTTGAGCTCCTCGTTGACCTTGTTCTTCATCCGCTCGTAGCCGGTCTTGACGTCGCCCTGGGCGGCGAAGCCCAGGTTGAAGCCCTTCGAGATGTCCCGCGTCCCGAGGTTGGTCGTCATGATGATGACCGTGTTCTTGAAGTCCACGACCCGGCCCTGGGAGTCGGTCAGACGACCGTCTTCCAGAATCTGGAGCAGGGAATTGAAGATATCGGGGTGGGCCTTCTCGACCTCGTCGAAGAGGACGACGGAGAACGGCTTGCGGCGCACCTTCTCGGTGAGCTGGCCACCCTCTTCGTAACCCACGTAACCGGGGGGCGAACCGAAGAGGCGGGAAACCGTGTGCTTCTCGCTGAACTCCGACATGTCGAGGGAAATCAGCGCGTCCTCGTCGCCGAAGAGGAATTCGGCGAGCGTCTTGGAGAGCTCCGTCTTACCGACACCGGACGGACCGGCGAAGATGAACGAGCCACCGGGGCGCTTCGGGTCCTTCAGGCCGGCCCGCGTACGGCGGATCGCCTGCGAGAGGGCCTTGATGGCGTCCTTCTGCCCGATGACGCGCTTGTGGAGCTCGTCCTCCATGCGCAGCAGACGGGAGGACTCCTCCTCCGTCAGCTTGAAGACCGGGATGCCGGTGGCGGTGGCCAGGACCTCGGCGATCAGCTCGCCGTCGACCTCGGCCACGACGTCCATGTCGCCGGCCTTCCACTCCTTCTCGCGCTTGGTCTTCGCGGCGAGGAGCTGCTTCTCCTTGTCGCGCAGGGACGCGGCCTTCTCGAAGTCCTGCGAGTCGATCGCGGACTCCTTGTCGCGGCGGACGCCGGCGATCTTCTCGTCGAACTCGCGGAGGTCCGGCGGCGCGGTCATCCGGCGGATGCGCATCCGGGAACCGGCCTCGTCGATCAGGTCGATCGCCTTGTCCGGCAGGAAGCGGTCCGAGATGTACCGGTCGGCCAGCGTCGCGGCCTGGACCAGCGCCTCGTCCGTGATGGAGACGCGGTGGTGGGCCTCGTAGCGGTCGCGCAGACCCTTGAGGATCTCGATGGTGTGCGGCAGCGACGGCTCCGCGACCTGGATGGGCTGGAAGCGGCGCTCCAGCGCGGCGTCCTTCTCCAGGTGCTTGCGGTACTCGTCGAGCGTGGTGGCACCGATGGTCTGGAGCTCACCGCGGGCCAGCATCGGCTTGAGGATGCTGGCGGCGTCGATCGCGCCCTCGGCGGCACCCGCACCCACGAGGGTGTGGAGCTCGTCGATGAACAGGATGATGTCGCCGCGGGTGCGGATCTCCTTGAGGACCTTCTTCAGGCGCTCCTCGAAGTCACCGCGGTAGCGGGAGCCGGCGACCAGCGCGCCGAGGTCGAGGGTGTAGAGGTGCTTGTCCTTGAGGGTCTCGGGCACCTCGCCCTTGACGATGGCCTGCGCCAGTCCTTCGACGACCGCCGTCTTGCCGACGCCGGGCTCGCCGATGAGAACCGGGTTGTTCTTGGTGCGGCGGGACAGCACCTGCATGACCCGCTCGATCTCCTTCTCGCGCCCGATGACCGGGTCGAGCTTGGATTCGCGAGCGGCCTGGGTGAGGTTCCGGCCGAACTGGTCGAGCACCAGGGACGTGGAGGGCGTGCCTTCCGCGGGGCCGCCCGCGGTCGCCGCCTCCTTGCTGCCCGAGTACCCGGAGAGCAGCTGGATGACCTGCTGCCGCACCCGGTTCAGGTCGGCGCCCAGCTTCACGAGGACCTGGGCGGCGACGCCCTCGCCCTCGCGGATCAGGCCGAGCAGGATGTGCTCGGTGCCGATGTAGTTGTGGCCGAGCTGAAGGGCCTCGCGGAGCGACAGCTCCAGGACCTTCTTGGCCCGGGGCGTGAAGGGGATGTGCCCGGACGGGGCCTGCTGGCCCTGGCCGATGATCTCCTCCACCTGCTGGCGGACCGCCTCGAGCGAAATCCCGAGGCTCTCCAGGGCCTTAGCGGCGACACCCTCACCCTCGTGGATAAGGCCCAGGAGGATGTGCTCGGTGCCGATGTAGTTGTGGTTGAGCATCCGGGCTTCTTCCTGAGCCAGGACGACAACCCGCCGCGCGCGGTCGGTGAACCTCTCGAACATCGTTAATCGCTCCTCAGAGCGGTCAGGCAGTAAGGGGTCGGTCCCCTCCCTGTCCTTCCGCAGCTTAGTCCCGCAAGCGGGGACCGCTCATTCCAACTGCCGACACCGTCCTTGGCCTCCTGCCCCGAACGCCGACAACTTCTCCAACCCGATGGTGCGAGACGATGTTCCCGCAGGCCAGGCAGATACCCCTTTCGCCAGTACGCCGATGGCGAACGTGAGATGCCCGAACCTGCGTGTCGCCCCTCCCCACTAGGGATGTCTTACCCGCAATTACAGACAGTCCATGCGGCGCGCACCGGTTCCCTCCGCTACGGGCGAACATATTGACGCTCCCGAATACGCCCCTACACGCCCATCCCGGACACATCGCGCACCCGCCCGCGGACTCTGCGTAACCCCGGGGGCGTCCGGGCCGTTCTTCCGGCATGGCCATCACCGTCCCGTACCCCGCGCCATCGGTCACCGGCGAGCGGGAGAGCGGCGACTGTGCCCGCTGGGCGCAGTGGTACGAACGCGAACTCGGCTGGGCGACGGCGGGGACCGCACCGGTGCGGTTGCTGACCGGGCTGCGGTTCGACGTGCTCCAGGTTCCCGCGGCCGCCGGTCACGCGGCGCTGCGGCGGCTGGACCGCACGGGGCCCGTGGCGCTGTCGGGGGCGCGGATGAGCCTGCTGGTCGCGGTGGGGAGCGCCGACGAACTTCCCGGGCTGCTCGACTGGCTGGAGTGGGGCGGTGTCGCCCTCTCGCTGACCGCCATCGGCGCGGGCGGCCGGATCACCGCACCGGTGCCGCCCGGACGGATGGCGGGCCGGCCGGGGACCGCTGCATGGCTGCGGCCCCCCGGGCTTCGACACGAGGAAGGGTCGGAATTCCCGGCCCTCGCCGGCCTCGGGAGCAGGGGTGGGGGTGCTCCCGATCTCGTACGGCTGGTGGACGCGGTGGCTACGGAATGCCACCGGGCCCGGTTGATGCGTGCCCGAACGGGGCCGTCGACGGATGGGTCGACAGCTCAGCCGTTGGCCTTCTCGTAAAGGTCACGGATCTCCGCGGGTACACGGCCACGGTCATTCACATTGTGGCCGTTCTCGCGGGCCCACTTACGGATCTCGGCAGTGTCCTTGTTGCCACCCGCAACGGCGCGACCCTTGCCACGGCCGGACGCGGCGCGGCCACCCGTACGCCGGCCACCCTTGGTGTACGGCTCAAGAAGACCACGGAGCTTGTCCGCGTTGCTCGTCGTGAGGTCAATCTCGTACGTCTTGCCATCGAGAGCGAACGTGACCGTCTCGTCCGCCTCGCCGCCGTCGAGGTCATCGACAAGAAGGACCTGAACCTTCTGTGCCACTGGATTCCCTTTCATCGAAAATGCAGTACGCGGAAAGGAAACCGCTTTTCCCCGGAAAACACAAACCCCCGGGAGAGGTTCAGGATCGCGGGAACGCGGGAAACATGCGCGATTCGGACATAGGGCTCCGGTTTCTTGTGACAGCCACAGATCACGGTCACAGATCGCGGTCACAGATGCAGAAGCATCCGGCTGTTGCCCAAGGTGTTCGGCTTCACTCGTTCGAGACCCAGGAACTCTGCTACACCCTCGTCATAGGAACGCAGCAGCTCACTGTAGACATCTCCGTCGACCGGTGTCTCTCCGATCTCCACGAAGCCGTGCTTCGCGAAGAAGTCGACTTCGAAGGTGAGACAGAAAACCCGTCGCACGCCCAGCCAGCGGGCGGTCTGCAACAACTTGTCCAGCACTTGATGGCCGGCTCCGGCCCCCCTGATGCTGTGGTCGACGGCGAGAGTACGTACTTCGGCGAGGTCTTCCCACATCACGTGCAGTGCGCCGCAGCCGATGACCCGGGCGTCCTCGTCGCGTTCCGCGATCCAGAACTCCTGGATGTCCTCGTAAAGCGTCACGGTCGCTTTGTCGAGCAGGATGCCTTCGCGTACGTACCCGTCGAGGAGACGGCGGACCGATGCCACATCGCTGGTCCTGGCCCGTCGGACTGTGATGGCCGTGTTTATGGCCGGCGGTTCGGTACGGGAATCGGCATGCGGAAGCTCTGAGGACATACCCCGACGCTATCGCCCGGCCTCCGGGCCCGCCCCATCGGCCGGATCTTCGGCCGCTTCGCCGGTTGCTTCGTCGCTTGCCGCGCCGACGGGCTCGCCGGCCGGTTCGCCGGACTGCGGCTCGGAGGTCGCGGAGAGGTTGGGCTGAACGATCCGCATGGCGTCCTGGAGGGCTTCGCGCTGCTCGGCGGACATCATGCCGAAGAAGGCGACAAGAGCGGCCGCCGGGTTGTCACTGCGCGACCAGGCTTCGTTCATCAGTGCGGCCGAGTAGGCGGCGCGAGTGGAGACCGCCGTATATCTATATGCGCGGCCGTCGACTTCCCTGCGCACCCAGCCCTTCTGATGGAGATTGTCCATTACCGTCATGACGGTGGTGTAGGCGATGGAGCGTTCCTGCTGAAGGTCCTCAAGGACTTCCCGCACGGTGACCGGACGGTTCCATTGCCAGACCCGTGTCATCACGGCGTCTTCCAGATCTCCCAATTGGCGGGGCACAATGTCACTTTAGTGCCACATGCCTTGAATGACCGGTTTATTGATCAGGCAAAAGGGCGCACGGCTCCTCGGGAGCCGTGCGCCCTTCGTGTACTGCGGGGTGCCGGATCAGGCGCCGTCGGCGCGCGGGGCCTGCTGGACCGACTCGGCGCGACCGATCGCCAGATCCACGGCCGCGTCCTCCTTGGCCTTGTTGGGACCGCCCTGGCTCTTGACGATCGTCACGACGAGACCGATGAAGAAGACGGCCATCACCACGGGGGGAACGAGCGCGGATACGTAGTCCATGCCGTCCAGAGTAGCGAGGCCGGTACGGGCCCTCGCGCCACCCCTCCGCTATCCCGCGGCGCGCTGCTGCGGCGGCGGGACCGGGCGGCGGCGGGGCGGGAAGACCTCCGAGGGCTTCGGCGCGGGGCGTCCGGCCGGGCGAGTGGGCCGGGCGGGTTCCGCCGGGGCCTTGGGCCGTTCGGGTTCCGCTTCGGCGGCCCGGCCACCGGGCAGGGCGAGCAGCCTGCTGCGCGGCGCGGGGGCCTTCGCCGGCACGGCGCGTCCGGCGAGGCGGGCGCGTACCGACCGCTCGGCGAGCACCTGACAGCGCTCCAGGAGCGCCGCGGCCACCGGCCTGTGGCGCAGCGCCCGCAGTGCGGCGAGGTCGTCGGGGCCGGGGTCGTATCCGCCCGCCAGAGCGTCCTGGAGCAGTTCCAGGTAGCCGCTGACGGAGCCGGGGAGGGCGTTGCGGTAGCGGACGAGGTCGGCGAGGAGGAACGCGCGCAGCCGTCCCGCCTCGCCGACCGCCTCGTCCACGGCGCCGGCCAGCCGCAGGCAGTCCTGGACGTCCTCGTCCGGCAGGGGCATGGGGTGGAGGGCGATGGCGAGGGTGCGTCGGAGCACACGCAGCTCGTCCGCGCTGAACGCCATGCCGCCGCGTGATCCGTATGGCGTGGGCATGAAGCGACAATACGTGCTAAATGGACAAAATCGGCTTAACTGGCCGTCGGCGGCGCGGCGGCGGGCCCCGCCGCCGCGAGCCGTTCCCGCAGGTACGGCCCGTGTCCGCTACATCCGGGACACGTTCCGCTCGTACACCAGGCGCAGTCCGATCAGGGTGAGCCAGGGCTCGTGCTCGTCGATCACGGAGGACTCCCCCAACACCATCGGCGCAAGGCCGCCCGTCGCGATGACGGTGACGTCCTCCGGGTCGGCCGCCAGCTCCTTCTTCATCCGGGCCACGACGCCGTCGACCTGGCCGGCGAAGCCGTAGATGATGCCCGACTGCATCGCCTCGACCGTGTTCTTGCCGATCACGCTGCGCGGCCGGGCCAGCTCGATCTTGCGCAGCTGGGCGCCCTTGACGCCGAGCGCCTCGACCGAGATCTCGATGCCGGGGGCGATGACACCGCCGGTGTACTCGCCCCGGGCGGAGACCGCGTCGAAGGTGGTGGCCGTGCCGAAGTCGACGACGATCGCCGGACCGCCGTACAGGTCGGCGGCTGCGGCCGCGTTGATGATGCGGTCCGTGCCGACCTCCTTCGGGTTGTCCATCAGGATCGGCACCCCGGTCTTGATGCCCGGCTCGACGAGGACCGCGGGGACGTCGCCGTAGTAGCGGCGGGTCACCTCGCGCAGCTCGTGCAGGACGGCCGGGACCGTGGAGCAGATCGCGATGCCCTCGATGCCGTCGCCCAGCTCCATGCCGAGCAGCGGGTGCATGCCCATCAGGCCCTGGAGCAGCACGGCCAGCTCGTCGGCGGTGCGGCGGGCGTCGGTGGAGATCCGCCAGTGCTCGACGATCTCCTCGCCGTCGAACAGGCCGAGGACGGTGTGGGTGTTGCCGACGTCGATGGTGAGCAGCATCAGGCGCCGGCCCCGTCGGTGTCGCGGAAGTCCAGGCCGATGTCGAGGATCGGCGAGGAGTGGGTGAGCGCGCCGACGGCCAGGTAGTCGACGCCCGCCTCGGCGTAGGCGCGGGCGGAGTCCAGGGACAGCCGGCCCGAGGACTCCAGGACCGCGCGGCCGCCGACGAGCGCGACCGCCTCGGCGGTCTGGATCGGGGTGAAGTTGTCCAGCAGGATCAGGTCGGCGCCCGCGTCGAGCACCTCGCGGACCTGCTGGAGGGTGTCGACCTCGACCTCGATCGGTACGTCCGGGAACTCGTCCCGTACCCGCTTGAAGGCCTCGGCGACCCCGCCCGCGGCGATGACGTGGTTGTCCTTGACCAGCGCCGCGTCCGACAGCGACATCCGGTGGTTGACGCCGCCGCCGCAGCGCACCGCGTACTTCTCCATGGCGCGCAGGCCCGGGGTGGTCTTGCGGGTGTCGCGGACCTTGGCCCCGGTGCCTTCGAGCACGTCGGCCCAGGCGCGGGTGGCGGTCGCGATGCCGGAGAGCCGGCACAGCAGGTTGAGCGCGCCGCGCTCGCCGGTGAGCAGGTCGCGGGTGCGGGTGGTGACGGTCAGCAGCTTCTGGCCGGGGGCGACCCGGTCGCCGTCCTCGACGTGCCGCTCGACCGCGAACTCATCCGTGCAGACGATGGACAGGACGGCCTCGGCGATGCGCAGACCGGCCACGACGCCCGCCTCGCGGGCGGTGAAGTCACCGGTGGCCACGGCGTCCTCGGCGACGGTCGCGACGGTGGTGACGTCCACCCCGCCGTCCAGGTCCTCCGCGATGGCGACGTGCGCGACGTCCTCGACCTGGACCGGGTCCAGGCCCGCGTCGGCGAGGAGCTGGGCGAGGGCCGGGTCGAGGCCGCACTCCAGCGCGTCGAGCTCGTAGTCCCCGCCGCAGCCGCAGCCGTCCCCGCAGCCTCCCTCGGACGGTGCGGGCGCGCCGATCCGGACCAGCGGTACGTCCACGGGTGTGGGGCGCGGATTCTCTTCGGGCGTGCTCACGGTTACGGCTCCTCGGTGACGTCGGCGGGGTGGGTGGGGGGTGCTGCTGCGCAGTCTGGTGCCTGCGCGGGGCCTACGGGCCCGAATGCCTCGGTCTCCGTCCGACGGAGGACGGGACGGCGCTCCGGGGTGAGCCGTACGACGAGGTGGCGGCGCCAGTTCTCGTCGTCGCGTTCGGGCCGGTCCTCGCGCCAGTGGCAGCCGCGGGTCTCCTCGCGCTGCCGGGCGGCGGCGACCAGGACGCGCGAGACGAGCAGCAGGTTGGTGACCTCCCACGCCTCGACGCCGGGCACCGCGACCTTGGGCTCGTCCGCCTCCACGGCCAGCGCGGCGCTGTTGTGCAGGGCCTCCAGCTCGTCGGCGGCGGTGGCCAGGCTCTCCGCGGAGCGCAGCACTCCGGCGCCCCGGGTCATGATCCGCTGGATCGTGGACCGGGCCTCCGGGGCGATCAGCGGGGACGGCGCGCGGTGGTCGCCGGCTTCGGCGGGGCCCGCGCCGGGCCGCTCCTCGACGATGTCCGCCGCGATGCGCTCGGCGAAGACGAGGCCCTCCAGGAGGGAGTTGGACGCCAGCCGGTTCGCGCCGTGCACACCGGTGCAGGCGACCTCGCCGCAGGCGTACAGGCCGGGCACCGTGGTACGTCCGCGCAGGTCGGTGCGGATGCCGCCGGAGGCGTAGTGCGCGGCGGGGGCGACCGGGATCGGTTCGGTGATCGGGTCGATGCCGTGGGCCCGGCAGGCCGCCAGGATCGTGGGGAAGCGCTGCTCCCACATCTCGGCGCCGAAGTGGCGGGCGTCGAGGTACATGTGCCCGGTGCCGTGCAGTTCCATCTGCCGGGTGATGGCCTTGGCGACGATGTCGCGCGGGGCCAGCTCGGCCAGCTCGTGCTGCCCCAGCATGAAGCGGGTGCCGGACGCGTCGACGAGATGGGCGCCCTCGCCCCGCACCGCCTCCGACACCAGCGGCTGCTGGCCCTCGGAGCCGGCGCCGAGGAAGAGGACCGTCGGGTGGAACTGGACGAATTCCAGGTCGGAGACCTCGGCCCCGGCGCGCAGCGCCAGCGCCACGCCGTCGCCGGTGGAGACCGCCGGGTTGGTGGTGGCGGAGAACACCTGGCCCATGCCGCCGGTGGCCAGGACCACCGCGGGGGCGCGGACCGCGCCGACGCCGTCGTGCTGGCCCTCGCCCATGACGTGCAGCGTGACGCCCGCGGTACGCCCTTCGGCGTCGGTGAGGAGGTCCAGGACGAGCGCGTTCTCCACGGTGTGCAGGGCGGCCTCGCGGACCGCCTCGACCAGGGCCCGGGAGATCTCGGCGCCCGTGGCGTCGCCGCCCGCGTGGGCGATGCGGCGGCGGTGGTGGCCGCCCTCACGGGTCAGCGCGATGTCGCCGCTGTCCGTGGTGTCGAAGTGGGCGCCGGTCCCGATCAGCCGGCGTACGGCGCCGGGGCCCTCGGTGACCAGCATCCGGACCGCCGCCTCGTCGCACAGGCCGGCGCCCGCGACCAGGGTGTCGTCCAGGTGCTGCTCGGGGGTGTCGCCCTCGCCGAGGGCGGCCGCGATGCCGCCCTGCGCCCAGCGGGTGGAGCCGTCGTCGAGCCGGGCCTTGGTGACGACGACGGTGGCGAGGCCGGCGGCCGCGCAGCGCAGTGCGGTGGTGAGACCGGCCACGCCGGAGCCGACCACCACGACGTCGGCGTCGATGGACCAGCCGGGGGCGGGGGCGGTCAGCCGTATTCCGGTCACGTGGTGGCTCCGAAGGTCAGCGGGATGTTGTCGATGAGGCGGGTCTTGCCGACCCGCGCGGCGACGGCGAGGATCGCCTCGCCGGTGGTGCGGTCGTCGGGGACCTCGGTGAAGTCGGCCGGGTCCACCAGCGCCAGGTAGTCCAGGACGAGCGGGGGCTGTGCCGCCGCCGCGTCGTCGAGGATCAGCAGCGCGGCGGCCCGTACCGCCGAGGGCCCGTCGACCGGGCGGGCCAGGGCCACCGCCTGGGTGTCGGCGGCGGCGCGGGCCTCGCCGAGCGCGGTGAGCGCGGCGGCCCGGCCGGTGGTGGCCGAGGTGGTCTGTGCGCGGGCGTGCAGCGCCTGCTGGGCGGCGAGCCGGTCGCGGGCGGCGAACAGGGCCTTGGACAGGGCGAGGGCGGTGTGCCGCTCCTCGGCGTCCAGGAAGCGGTTGCGGCTGGAGAGCGCGAGGCCGTCCGGCTCGCGGACCGTCTCCACGCCGGCGATCTCCACCGGGAAGTTCAGATCGCGCACCATGCGGCGGATCAGCGCCAGCTGCTGGGCGTCCTTCTGCCCGAAGAACGCGACGTCGGGGCGGGTGAGGTGGAGGAGCTTGGCGACGACGGTGAGCATGCCGTCGAAGTGTCCGGGGCGCGATGCCCCTTCGAGCCGCTCGCCCATGGGCCCGGCCGAGATCCGGACCTGCGGTTCGCCGCCGGGGTAGACCTCGTCGACGGACGGCGCGAAGACCGCGTCCGCCCCGGCGGCGGCCGCCACGGCGAGGTCGGCGTCGAGTGTGCGGGGGTAGCGGTCCAGGTCGGCGGCCTCGCCGAACTGGAGCGGGTTGACGAAGACGGTGACGACCACCTGGCCGTCGGGGCCCGCCGCCGCGCGGGCGGCGCGGATCAGGGTGGCGTGGCCCTCGTGCAGGGCGCCCATGGTCATGACGACGGCCCGCGTCCCCTTGAGCGCGGCGGACGCGCCGAGCTCGGCGGCGGTACGGAGCAGGGCGGCCGCGGGCGGGGCGGTGGGGCGGGGGGTGCCGGGCGTGGTGCCGGGGCGGGGCGTGCCGGGCGTGCCGGGCGTGTCGGCGGGGGAAGCGTCGGACGTGCCGGAGCGGGAGGCGTCGGGCGTACCCGGGCGGGGGGTGCCGGTCGTGTCGGTCATCGGGGCTCCTGTGATCCGGTGCCGTCCGTGGTGCCGGGGCCGGTGCCGTCGGCCAGGACCCCGAGCAGGTCCTCGGCCAGCTCCGGCTTGAGCATGCCGTGGGCGAGGGCGCGGTCGGCGGTGGCGCGGGCCATCGCGACGTATCCGGCCACGGTCTGCGGGGCGTGCCTGCGCAGCTCGCCGATGTGCGCGGCGACCGTGCCCGCGTCACCGCGGGCCACCGGGCCGGTCAGCGCGGCGTCGCCGGAGCGCAGGGCGTTGTCGAGGGCGGCGCCGAGGAGGGGGCCGAGCATCCGGTCGGGGGCGGTGACCCCGGCCGTACGCAGCAGCTCCATCGACTGGGCGACCAGGGTGACCAGGTGGTTCGCGCCCAGCGCCAGCGCCGCGTGGTAGAGCGGACGGGACTCCTCGGCGATCCACTCGGGCTCGCCGCCCATCTCGATGACCAGCGCCTCGGCGGCCAGCCGCAGCTCCTCGGGGGCGGTCACGCCGAAGGAGCAGCCGGCCAGCCGCTGGACGTCGACGGAGGTGCCGGTGAACGTCATCGCGGGGTGCAGCGCGAGCGGGAGTGCACCTGCCCGCCGCGCCGGGTCCAGGACCCGTGTCCCGTACCGCCCCGAGGTGTGGACGAGCAGCTGTCCCGGCCGCACCGCGCCGGTCTCGGCGAGGCCCTCCACCAGCCCGGGCAGGGCGTCGTCCGGGACGGTCAGCAGCACCAGCTCGGCGCGCGCGAGGACCTCGGCGGGCGGCACCAGCGGTACGTCGGGCAGCAGTGCGGCGGCCCGGCGCACGGACGCGTCGGAGACACCGGAGACGGCGACCGGCCGGTGCCCGGCGAGCTGGAGCGACGCGGCGAGAGCGGGGCCGACACGGCCCGCGCCCACGACGCCGACCGTGAGGCGGGCGGGGCGGTCCCTCGCTTCGAGGGGGTCATGGGGGGCTGTTGCATTCACGCGGCGGCGGCCTTCCGTTCCAGTCCGCGGGGGGTACCGGACGATTTCTCTGCATGCTACGCCAGCGTTTCGTCCGGGCCCCCGGCTGTCCACAGCCTGTGGGAAAAGTCCGGGCGGGGGCGCGCGGCCCCGGGCCGGGAGCGCCCGTAAATCGTGCGGGTCCGGGCCGCACGCTGCGTGATGATCGTCCCATGGCAGACACAGCAGACACGGACGGGCAGTCGCAGTCGGCAGCACCGGAGGATCAGGCATCACCGGGGGATCAGGCATCACCGGAGGATCAGACATCACCGGAGGATCAGGAAGAGCAGGGGAATCAGGAGGAGGGGGATCAGGAGGACGCGCAGCGGCTGCGCAGGATCAACGCCTGGGCCGCGGCCGAACGGGTCCTGATCCGGGCGCCCATGAACCTCTCGCTCGGTGAGCGGCTGACCGCGCTGGCGGCCGGGGCCGGGGCCGTCACCGATCTCGACCGCCCCGCGGACATCTACGGCGACGGCGTCGTCGCCGAGCTGGAGGAACGGATCGCTGGCCTGCTGGGCACGGAGGCCGCCGCGTTCTTCCCGACCGGGACGATGGCGCAGCAGGTCGCGCTGCGGTGCTGGGCCGGGCGGACCGGCAACCCCACGGTGGCACTGCACCCGCTCGCCCACCCCGAGGTCCACGAGCGCGGCGCGCTGGGGGCGGTGAGCGGGCTGCGCACCGTCCACCCGACCTCCGCGCCCCGGCTGCCCACGGCGCAGGAGATCCGCGACTTCGAGGAGCCGTTCGGCACGCTGATGCTGGAGCTGCCGTTGCGCGACGCCGGTTTCGTCCTGCCGACGTGGGAGGAGCTCCAGGACGTGGTGGCGGCCGCCCGGGAGCGCGATGCGGTGGTGCACATCGACGGCGCGCGGCTGTGGGAGTGCGCCCCCCACTTCGGGCGGGAGCTGCCGGAGATCGCGGCGCTCGCGGACAGCGTGTACGTGTCGTTCTACAAGACCCTCGGCGGCCTCTCCGGCGCCGCGCTGGCCGGTCCCGCCTCGCTGATCGAGGAGGCCCGCACCTGGCGCCACCGTTACGGCGGGCAGCTCTTCCAGCAGTTCCCGGCGGCGCTCGCGGCCCTGATCGGCCTCGATCAGGAGCTGCCGCAGCTGCCTTCGTACGTGGCACAGGCCAAGGTGGTGGCCGGGGCACTGGCCGAGGGCTTCTCGGCGGCCGGCGCCCCTTGGTTCCGGGTGCATCCGGAGCCGCCGCACACGCACCAGTTCCAGGTGTGGCTGCCGTACGGGGCGGACGTCCTCACGGAGGCGGCGGTGCGGCAGGCGGAGGAGACGGGCGTCTCCCTCTTCCGCAAGTGGTACCCCGCGGCCGCCGGACCGCCCGGGACGTCGTTCACCGAGATGACGGTGGGACGTGAGGGGCTGCAGTGGACCGCCGACGACGTACGGGACGCGGTGCGGGAGTTCATGGAGCGGCTGGTCTGAGGACGGAGCGGCTGGTCCGAGGACTGTCGCGCGGCGCGGGTTCGGTGCCGTACTCAGGCACCGGACGGGCGGCACTTCCCGAGCTTCCCGGACTTCCCGGACTTCCCGGGCCTCCCGGATCTCCCGGACCTCCCGAGCTTCCCGAGCAGGGAGCGGAGCGCCGCCCACCGGCGGCCGTACGCCGGGCGGCCCGCGATCACCGCTTCGAAGCGGCGCCGTTCGCGGGCCTCGCGCACCACACCCCAGTCGTGCCGGCCCGGCAGTGGCGGCGGCAGCTCGCCCCGCTGGGCCGCGCGATAGCTGTCGATCATGTGCTGCTGAATGGCGTCCATGGCCTCAGCGTGGGCCGGTCCCGGCCGGCCCCGCCCGCCGATTGACGAGCCCCGTCAAATGGCGCCGGGCCTTTCGCTGGCACCCCGCACTATGGAGGGGTGAGCGTGCACATCGACATCGCCGGGCTGAGTCCCGACCGCATCGTCTTCGAGACCTCCCCCCTCGCCGAGCTGGGGCTGGCCCTGCATGCCCTCTCCGAGCCGGGACACCACCCGGGCCTGCACGGCTGGGCGACGGCGACCTCCAGCGCGCTGGAGCCGGACCTCGCCGACCGGCTGCACGAGGCCGATTTCCTGTGGCGCCACACGTTCTCGGACGTCTTCATGCCGTTCGCCGGGGTCCGCCGCGGCAACGGCAGGACGGGCGCCAACCTAGCCGAGGACCTCGACATCCTCGACCGGCTGGACGACGAGCGGTTCGTCGCCGCCGCCCTGGAATTCACCTGCACCAGCTTCTACGGGCTCGGCGCGCCCTCCCCGCTCACCGATCCGACGATGCGCGCCCGCGCCCTGGAGATGGCGGCGGCGCGCGGCCCCCGGCAGGTGGAGTTCGCCCAGCAGCTGCTGACCGATCCGGCGCCCGTGCGCCGCTGGGTGCGGCGCCTGTTCGAGGACTGCGAGCGGGCGTTCTTCGCGGACACCTGGCGCCGGGTGCAGGTCCAGCTGGCGGCCGACGCCCGGCACAAGAACGATCTGCTGCGGCGCAAGGGGATCGGCGAGGCGATGGGCGCGGTGTCCACGGCGCTGACCGTCGACGAGGCCGGGACCAGGATCAGCGCCGACAAACTGAGCGAGGGCCGGACCAGCGCCGTCGGCCCCGGGCTCACCCTGATCCCGTCCACCTTCGGCTGGCCGCACCTCAACCTGCTGCACGCGCCGGGCTGGCGCCCGGTGATCCACTACCCGGTGCACCAGCCCGAGCTGCCCTCGCCCGCCTCCGTGGAGCTGCTCCAGCTGCGCATGGAGGCGCTGGCCCACCCGATGCGGATGCGGCTCTGCCGCCACCTCGCCCGTTCCCCGCACACCACCGGCCAGCTCGCCGACACGCACGGCATCACGGCGCCCGAGGTCTCCCGGCATCTCGCGGTGCTGAAGAAGGCGGGCCTGGTCAACACCCGGCGGCGCGGCCGGTACGTACTGCACCAGCTGGACCTGACCTCGGTGGCACGGCTCGGCAGCGACTTCCTCGAAGGCATCCTGCGCTGAACCGCCGGGCCCCCCGGTCGGCTGAACCCCCGGGCCGCCCCGGTCAGACGGAGCCGCCGCCGGCCCGGACCATGCCCGTCTCGTACGCGAGAACCACGACCTGCACCCGGTCGCGCAGACTCAGCTTGGTGAGGATGCGGCCCACGTGCGTCTTCACGGTCGCCTCGGAGAGCACCAGGCGCGCCGCGATCTCGCCGTTCGACAGGCCCTGGGCGACCAGCAGCATCACCTCGCGCTCGCGTTCGGTGAGCCGGGCGATGTCCTTGTGCTGCGGTTCGCTGTTGCCGCTCGGCAGCATCGGGGAGAAGCGGTCGAGCAGCCTGCGGGTGGTGGACGGGGCGACGACGGCGTCCCCGCTGTGCACGGAGCGGATGGCGGCGAGCAGCTCGGCGGGCGGCACGTCCTTGAGCATGAAGCCGCTGGCCCCGGCCTTCAGCCCGGAGAAGGCGTACTCGTCGAGGTCGAACGTGGTCAGGATGAGCACCTTGGGCGCGTCCGGCTCCGCGCACATCCGCCGGGTGGCCTCGACACCGTCCAGCCTCGGCATCCGTACGTCCATCAGCACCACATCGACGGCGGTGGAGCGGAGGTTCTCGATCGCCTCCGCGCCGTCGCCCGCCTCGGCCACGACCTCCATGTCCGGCTGGGCGGCGAGCACCATCCGGAATCCGGTGCGCAGCAGCACCTGGTCGTCGACGAGCATCACGCGGATGGCCATGAGGTGTCCTGTCTCCTGTCTGTTCCTGCAGATCCGAAGTTCTGCCCTGCAAGTCCGAGGTCCGAGCTCCGAGGTCCGAAGTCCGAGGTCCGAAGTCCGAGGTTCTGTCCTGTGGCGATTCCGAAGAACCAGGCCCTAGTGGGCCGGCTTGAGCGGCAGCAGCGCGCTGATCCGGAAGCCGCCGCCGGGGCGCGGCCCGGCGTCCAGCGTGCCGCCGACCATGCCGACCCGCTCGCGCATCCCGATCATTCCGTGGCCCGCGCCGTCTGCGCCGCCGTCCTCGTACAGTTCGTGCGCCGCGCCCCGGCCGTCGTCCTCGACCAGCAGCCCGAGCCCGTCGTCGAAGTAGACCAGACGCACGCTGGCCCCCGCGTCGGGACCGCCGTGCTTGCGGGTGTTGGTCAGGGCCTCCTGCACGATGCGGTACGCGGTCAGCTCGACCCCGCTGGGCAGCGGGCGCGGGGTGCCCTCGACCTTGAAGTCGACGGCCAGGCCGGTCTGCCTGACCTGCTCGATCAGGTCCTCGATCTGGTCCACGTCCGGCTGCGGGACGTACTCCCCGCTCTCCTGCGCATCGCCCGTCCGCAACACCCCGAGCAGCCGCCGCATCTCGGCGAGCGCCTGCCTGCCGGTGCTGGAGATGGTCTCCAGTGCCTGCCGGGCCTGGTCGGGTGCGGCGTCCATGACGTACGCCGCGCCGTCGGCCTGCACCACCATCACCGACACGTTGTGCGCGACGACATCGTGGAGCTCGCGGGCGATCCGGGCCCGCTCGGCCGCCACCGCGACCTTCGACTGCGCCTCGCGCTCCCGCTCCAGCCGGGCGGCGCGCTCTTCCAGCTGGCTGAAGTAGGCACGCCTGGTCCGCATCGAGTCGCCGAGCACCCAGGCGAGCACGAACGGCACGGTCAGCACGACGACGATGAAGACCTGCTCCGGCCACCCGGTGTCCGGCATCTCGTTCTGCCAGCGCAGCTTGGACAGGCCCGCCGCGCACAGACTGCAGACCAGCGCCAGCCGGGACGCCCAGCGCTCCCCGACGGTGGCCACGGTGAAGACGATCACCAGCATCGCGAAGTTCATGACGCCGGGCCCGAAACCGGTCACCAGCTGCGCCACCCCCATCGCGATGGCGAGCAGCAGCATCTTCTCCGGTGCGCGCCGGCGCAACGCCACGACGACACAGAGGCCGAGGGTGATCGGAACGGCGGCGACGCGCTCCAGTCCGCTCGCCGGGCCACCCACCATGGACAGGCCGGAGAGCCCGAGGAGGACGACGGCCCAGAAGCAGTCGACGCCCGTCGGGTGTCTGCGGATGAAGTCGTAGAGGCGCTGCACGTGACCCAGCGTAGGGACAGGCGAGGGGCGCCCGGGTCAGCCGAAGGGCCGATCCGGCTCGGGGGACCGTACTCCCCAAGGTGGAGACTTGGACAGGTGACGGATGAGTGGCGTGGGTGGCAGGTGGCGGCGGAGACCGCTTTGTACGGGGACGGGGGGTTCTACCGGAGCCCCGAAGGGCCGGCGGGCCACTTCCGTACCTCCGTCCACGCGTCCCCGCTCTTCGCCTCCGCCGTCGCCCGGCTGCTGGTCAAGACGGCACACGAACTGGGCACCGGCTCGGTCGACCTGGTGGACGTGGGCGCCGGCCGGGGCGAGCTGCTGACAGGGGTGCTGGCCGCTCTGCCGGCGGCGGGCGGCGACGGCCTCGACGTAAGGGCGTACGCCGTGGAACGCGCCGGCCGTCCGCCCGGCCTGGACCCCCGGATCGAGTGGTGCGCCGAACCGCCGCCGCGGACGTACGGGCTGCTGTTCGCCAACGAGTGGCTGGACAACGTCCCGACCGAGGTCGCCGAGACCGGCCCGGACGGCGTCGACCGGTACGTCCTGGTCCGGGCGCAGGACGGCACCGAGCGGCTGGGCGAGCCGGTGACCGGGGCGGACGCCGAGTGGCTGCGCCGCTGGTGGCCGTCGGCCGGTCCGGGCTCCCGCGCGGAGATCGGCCGCCCCCGCGACGAGGCCTGGGCGCGGGCGGTGTCCACGGTGGCCGGGGGGCTGGCCGTGGCGGTGGACTACGCCCATGTGCGCGACGCCCGGCCCCCGTTCGGCACCCTGACCGGCTTCCGGGGAGGCCGCGAGGTCCGGCCGGTGCCGGACGGCAGCTGCGACCTCACCTCGCACGTGGCGCTGGACGCCTGCGCCGCGGCCGGGTCCTTCGCCGGTGCGCCGCCCGAGCTGCTGAGCCAGCGCGAGGCGCTGCACCGCCTCGGCGTCAGCGGCGGACGCCCGCCCCTGGCCCTGGCGTCGGCCGACCCGGCCGGCTACGTACGGGCGCTCGCCTCGGCGGGCGAGGCGGCGGAGCTGACGGCCCGGGGCGGCCTCGGCGACTTCGGCTGGCTGATGCAGCGCAGCGGCTGAACGACGGGCGCCCCGGGCCCTGGGATCGGAACCCCGGCGCGTTCACGCGATACTGGCCGCATGACGGAGACGACGGTCGGCATCGGCGGCGCGGCGGAGAGCACCGACATGGTGCTCAACATCGGCCCGCAGCACCCCTCCACCCATGGCGTGCTCCGACTGCGCATCGTCCTGGACGGCGAGCGCATCCGGCACGCCGAGCCGGTCATCGGCTACATGCACCGCGGCGCGGAGAAGCTGTTCGAGGCCCGCGACTACCGGCAGATCGTGATGCTCGCCAACCGCCACGACTGGCTGTCGGCGTTCTCCAACGAGCTGGGCGTCGTGATGGCCGTGGAACGCATGCTCGGCATGGAGGTCCCGGAGCGCGCGGTCTGGACCCGCACCCTGCTCGCCGAGCTGAACCGGGTCCTGAACCATCTGATGTTCCTCGGTTCGTACCCGCTCGAACTCGGCGGGATCACCCCGGTGTTCTACGCCTTCCGCGAGCGCGAGGAGCTCCAGGCCGTGATGGAGGAGGTCTCCGGCGGCCGGATGCACTACATGTTCAACCGGGTCGGCGGCCTCAAGGAGGACCTGCCGGCGGGCTGGCTCGGCCGCGCCCGGGACGCCGTCGCCTCGGTCCGGTCCCGGATGGACGTCTACGACGACCTGGTGCTCGGCAACGAGATCTTCCGGGGCCGCACCCGCGGCGTCGGCGTACTGTCCGCCGAGGCCGTGCACGCGTACGGGGTGTCCGGGCCGATCGCCCGCGCCTCGGGCGTCGACTTCGATCTGCGGCGCGACGAGCCGTACCTGGCGTACGGGGAGCTCCAGGACACCCTGAAGGTGGTCACCCGCACCGAGGGCGACTGCCTGGCCCGCTTCGAATGCCTGCTGGAACAGACGCACAACGCCCTGGACCTCGCGGACGCCTGCCTGGACCGGATGGCCGACCTGGCGCCCGGCCCGATCAACCAGCGGCTGCCCAAGGTGCTGAAGGCCCCCGAGGGCCACACCTACGCCTGGACCGAGAACCCGCTCGGCGTCAACGGCTACTACCTGGTGTCCAAGGGCGAGAAGACCCCGTACCGGCTGAAGCTCCGCTCCGCCTCGTACAACAACATCCAGGCGCTCACCGAGCTGCTGCCGGGCACACTGGTCGCCGACATGGTGGCGATCCTGGGCTCGCTCTTCTTCGTCGTCGGCGACATCGACAAGTAGCGGCCGCCGTCCCGGGGCCCGGGCCGGCCGCCGCCCCGGGGCCCGGGACGGCGACCGGCCCGCTACGAGATCGCGCTGCGCAGCTCCGCCACGTCCAGCTGCTCGGTCTCGTCGTGCGCGGTCAGGTCGATGACCTCGCCGACGGCCCGGTTCTCGGCCTTGCCGGTGCGGTGCGCGGCGAGCGCCTCCTCGCCCACCACGTCGGCGAGGTCCTCGTTCTGCACGGACTCGATCGCGGCCCGCGCCGCCTTCTGCGTACCGAAGAAGTCGAAGCTGCCCTGCGGCACCGGATGGCGGCGGGACGCCGCGTACGGGGCGACGGCGGTGGAGGCCGGTGCGGTGCGTGCCGGGGGCAGCGCGGCGGACTGCCGGGGCGCGGGCAGGGCGGCCGGCGGACGCAGGTGCTGCGCGCCGGTCCGGTCCTCGGCCGCGGCGTGCCTGCCCCGCTGCTCCTCCGCCTCCCGGGACCGCTCCGCGAGATCACGCTTCCTGGCCTGCTCGGCGGTGCGGCGCGCCTCCTGGAGCGCCCCGTTGCGGGAGAGGTCCTCCAGCGCCTGGGCGGCACGCAGATAGGCGGCCGGCGTCGGGGTGGAGCGGGCGGCGGGCAGCTCCCGGGGCGTGGCGGCGGCTTCGAGCGCGAGCTGCCTGCGGCCCTCCAGGGCGCTGGCCCGCTCGGTCTCGGCGGTGGCGTACCGGCGCAGCAGGGCGGCGTGCTCGCCGCGCAGGTTGGCGAGCTCCACGCGCTTGCGGCGCAGCTTCGTCTCCAGCCGGGTGCGCAGCTCCCGCGACTCCTCCAGGTCGGACTCCAGCTCGGCGATCCGCTCCTCGGCCCGCCATTCGTCGCTGGCCCGGGCCCGGGTCAGCTCCGCGACCCGGCGGCCGGCCTCCCGGTCCCAGCTGCGCATCAGATACGCGCCGGTCACGGCGGCGGCCGCGGCGGCTGCCGCCAGACCGCGCAGGACCAGGGGCTCGGCGAGCAGCCAGGTGCTTCCGGCACAGAGGACCGAGACTCCGACGACTGCCGACGACGGAAGGATTCTGTGCAGAGGTGGCGAATGGCGATGGCGTCCACGTGGCATGGCCTGAAATTTACCGTGTGTACGGGGCACTTGGGGGGCCGCCCGGCAATCTGTTCCCTCCCGGTTACCTGACGGCCCCCATTCTCCTGCCCGACGGCCCCTTTCCCCCTGATTTCCTACTTCTGGACGAGGCCCTTCGAGCGCAGATACTCCTTGGCCACATCCGCGGGCTTTGCGCGCTCCGCGTCGACCTTGCGGTTCAGTTCCGCGAGATCTTCGGTGGTGAGCGCCTTGGTGAGCTTGCCGAGCGCGTCGGCGATGTCCTGCGAACCGGCGTCCTCGGCATTGAGGACCGGCAGCACGTTGTCGGCGTTCTGGAGCTTCTTGTCGTCCTCCAGGAACACCAGGCCGTAGCCGTCCAGCACCGCGTCCGTGGTGGTGGTGAGGACCAACTGGTCCTTGCCGTCCTTGACCGCCTGCTTGGACTGCGGCGTACCGACTCCCTTGGGGTCGATTCCGGTGACATCGATGCCGTACGTCTTCTTCAGACCCGGTGCGCAGAACGGCCGCACCTCGCACTCGTCACCTGCCGCGATCTTCACCGCGACCTTCGACCTGCCGAGGTCGGAAAGGGTCTTGAGCTTGTTCTTCGCGGCGAATTCCTTCGTCACCGCGAAGGCGTTCTGGTCGACGGCCGCACCGGCCGGGAGCACCTTCAGTCCGCGCGGGGTGGCGAGCTTCTCCAGCGCGGCGACCGTGGCCGCCGTGTCACCGGAGGCGACCGGCGCCTTCTCGGCCTTCTTCGCGCCGTTCACCTTGGCATTGAGGAATTCGGCGATCGTCGCGGCGTATTCCGGGACGACATCGATCTCGCCCTTCTCCAGCGACGGCTCGTACAGTTCCCGGTTCGCCACCGTGGTGATCGAGGTGCTGTATCCGGCGTCGCCCAGGATCTGCGCGTACAGCTCCGCGAGCACCTTGGACTCGGTGAAGGAGGCGGCGCCGACGACGAGCGAGCCCTTCTTGCCGGAGCCCGCTCCGGAGGACGCCGAGCCCGACTTGTCCTTGTCCTTCTCCAGGCTGTCGCCGCCGCAGGCGGCGAGCGAGCCGGCCAGCGCGACCATGCCGATGACCGCGCCGGCTATGCGCGAGGTCTTGCTCATTCTGTTCTCCGTTTCATGTGGCGTAGCTGCCATGCAGCCGTCATGCCGTCCGGCGGCGGCGCAGCGGTGACAGCAGCCGGTCCAGGCCCACCAGCACCGCCTCCACCAGCAGCGCGAGCACGGCGACCAGCACCGCCCCCGCGACCACCTGCGGTGTGTTGTACGTGTTGAACCCGGCGGTGATGATCCGGCCGAGGCCGCCCTGGCCGACCATCGCGGCGATCGTCGCCGTGGCGACCACCTGGACGGCGGCGGAACGCAGCCCGGTCATGATCATCGGGTAGGCGAGCGGAAGCTCGACCCGTACGAAGAGCTGCCCTCCGGACATCCCCATGCCCCGCGCCGCCTCCGTCACCGACCGGTCGACCTCCGTCATCCCGACGTAGGCGTTGGTCAGCAGCGGTGGCACGGCGAACAGCACCAGCGCGATGACCGTCGGCACATATCCGGCGTTGCGCAGCGGCGAGACCATGAAGAGGGCCAGCACCGCGAAGACCGGGACCGCCCGCCCCACGTTGGAGAGGTTGACGGCCAGCGCGCCGCCCTTCCCGATGTGCCCCAGGTACAGCGCGACCGGCAGCGCGATCGCGCAGGCCAGGGCGAGCGAGACACCGCTGACGTACAGATGCTCACCGAGCCGGTGGGCCGCCCCGCTCTCCCCCGACCAGTTGGCGCCGGTGGTGAGCCAGGTCCAGGCCTCGCCGAGAACTCCCATGGATCAGACCGCCTTTGCCACGGTGTCCGCGTCCGTCCGCACCGCACGTATTCGGGTCCAGGGGGTCAGCAGCCGCTGCACACCGAGCAGCAGCAGATCCGCGACGACCGCGAGCAGGACGCACAGGACCGAGGCGGTGAGCACCTGGGCCTTGAAGAAGCTGGGGAGCGCGTCACCTATGAGGTTGCCGAGGCCGCCCCTGCCGATGATCGAACCGACCGTGGTCAGCGCGATCGTCGACACCGTGGCGATCCGCACACCGGCCATCAACGCGGGCATCGCCAGCGGGAGTTCGACCTCCCAGAGCAGCCGCACCGGCCCGTACCCCATCCCCTTCGCGGCCTCCTTCGCCTCCTGGGGGACGGCTTCGAGGCCGGCCAGGATGTTCCGCACGAGGATGGTCAGCGAATACAGCACCAGGCCGGTGACCACCAGCGCGGCGGAGAGCCCGAACAACGGCAGCAGCAGCGAGAACATGGCGAGCGAGGGCACGGTGTAGAGGATCGTCGTCAGCCCGAGCACCGGTCCGGCGAAACGGCGGCTGCGGCGCGCGAGCAGCGCCAGCGGAAAGGCCACCAGCAGTCCGATCACCACCGAGACCGCGGTGATCCAGATGTGCTGGACCGTCGCGTCGGTCAACTCCTGACTGCGGGAACGGAGATACTCCCCGCAGATCCAGTCGTTCGTCACCAGGCAGTTCTGTCCCGCGGCCATCCGTCCCCACCTCCCGGTCACCGTCTCGTACGTATGTATGGGCGACCCTATCCTCGACCACTGACAATCGCGGGGGCCGTTGTATTTCAGCAACACGTCCTTCACAGAACACGCGTCACAATGGGGAACCATGATCCGTTTCGAGCACGTCACCAAGCGGTACGCGGACGGCACCACCGCCGTCGACGACCTTTCCTTCGACGTCGCCGAGGGTGAACTGGTCACGCTCGTCGGACCGTCGGGGTGCGGCAAGACGACCACCATGAAGATGGTGAACCGGCTGATCGAACCGACCGAGGGACGGATATTCCTCGACGGGGACGACATATCCGCCATCGACCCCGTCCGACTGCGCCGCCGTATCGGTTATGTGATCCAGCAGGTCGGACTCTTCCCGCACCGCACGGTGCTGGAGAACACCGCGACCGTCCCGCATCTCCTGGGCTGGAAACGGGGAAAGGGACGGGAACGCGCGGCGGAACTCCTCGACCTTGTCGGACTTGACCCTTCCGTTTATGGCGACCGCTATCCGGAACAGCTCTCCGGAGGTCAGCGTCAACGCGTCGGCGTGGCAAGGGCACTGGCCGCTGACCCGCCGGTGCTGCTGATGGACGAGCCTTTCGGCGCGGTCGACCCGGTCGTACGGGAACGGCTGCAGAACGAATTCCTGAAACTTCAGGAACAGGTCCGTAAAACCGTCCTGTTCGTCACGCACGACATCGAGGAAGCGGTCCGGCTCGGCGACCGGATCGCCGTCTACGGGCAGGGTTCCATCGAGCAGTTCGACTCCCCGGCCACCGTGCTCGGCGCACCCGCCACCCCCTATGTCGCGGACTTCGTCGGCGCCGACCGCGGCCTCAAGCGGCTCTCCGTCACCCCCATCGAGGAGGGCGACCTCGACCAGCCGCCCGTCGTCCACCTCGACGACTCCCTCGCGAAGGCGACCGAGCGGCTGCGGGCCGAGGGGGCGCGCTGGGCCGTCGTGCTGGACGGCCAGGACAATCTGCACGGCTGGATCCCCGCCGACGGAGCCGGGGCCGGGGCCGACGGCACGGTGCGCGCGCACGCCCGCCGGATGGAGGCGTGGCTGCCCGTCGGCGCCCCGCTCAAGCAGGCGTTCGCCACCATGCTCCAGCACGACGCGGGCTGGATCGCCGTCATCGACGCGGAGTCCACCGGCCGGTTCCTCGGCGTGCTCACCCCGGCCCGGCTGCACGAGGCGCTGCGCCGCTCGATCGACGCGGACGCCCAGGACGTGCCGCGCGCCGAGGTGGCGGTCGAGACCGTGGCGAGCGTCGGCAAGACCGCCGCCGGGTGAGCCGGGAGACCCCGCGCGTCAGTTCTCGCTGAGCCGGCTGCTCATCCAGTCCAGCGCCGAGGGGATCTCCCGCCGCCAGGTGTTGAAGTTGTGCCCGCCGCTGTCGAGCACGATCGAGGAGACCTGGGCGGGCGACTTCACCTTGGAGATGAACTGCTGGGTGGAGCGGTAGTTCCCCTCGCCGTGCCTGGACGTCGTGACCAGGAAGGACGAGTCGGGCTGCTTCGGCAGGTGGTCCAGTGTCCACATCAGATCGGCGCGGTTGCGCGCCTGCTGGTCGCCCTGGAAGAGGTCACCGGTCGTCGGGTCCTCGGCCGCCTTGTAGTACGCGGAGAGCCCGACGCTCGCGGCGAACCGGTCCGGGTGGTGGAGGCCGATCTTCAGCGCGCAGTAACCGCCGGTCGAATTGCCCATGATGCCCCAGTTGTGGGCCAGCCTTCCGACCCGGTACCCGTCCGAGACCACGTTCGGCAGATCCTCCGCGAGGAACGTCTCGGTCTGCGGCCCGCCCTTGATGTCCACGCACTCGGTGTCCCTCGGCGGCGCCAGCGTCGGCCGCAGCATCACCAGGATCATCGGCTGTGCCCGGCCCGCCTTCACCCGTTCATGCGCCGTACGCGGATATCCGAGACCCTTCAGGAGGTTCTCCGGGATGCCCGGGTACCCGGTGAGGACGACCACGGCGGGGAACTTGCGGCGGGCGAACGCCGGCTGGAAGTACTCGGGCGGGAGGTACACGTACGCCGAGCTCTCGATCCCCGACCGCCGGCCCGAGATCACCACCTTGTCGATCCGTCCGCTCTTCGCCGGCCGCGAGGCGCCCGGCACGTCCGGCAGCTGCATCCCGACCCGGACGATGTTCTTGGCCGCCAGGGTCCCGGCCGCGTGGTCCGTGACGACGCCCAGATCCTGCTTCTGGCCGAGCAGATCGGCCCACGATCCGTAGAAGAGGAAGGAGTTGTTGGCCAGCAGACCGACCGAGGAGAAGACCATCACCTGGGTCACCAGCAACAGGCCGACCCGGCCCAGCACCGCGCGCACGCTGCGGCGGGCCAGCCGGGGCCAGAGCCAGATCGTGGCGGCGAAGAACACCAGGGCCAGTCCGATGACCAGACCCAGGAACACATTGCTGGTGAGACCCATGGGGGTGAGCTTTCTTGTCTGGAAATTTCCGGCTGTCGGGTGAACCCCGGATCCGGAAGCCTCGTCCTACAAGTCGCACATCGTCCTGAGGGCTACGACCGAAGGACTCAAGAATCTCTCGCGGAACCACGGGAAGCGATGTCTGTCACGCTAGATGGGGATAAATCGGGATCGGTTCCGAGCTCTGTACGCAAGTTCGTACGCGGCCCGCGCCCCGAATCCGTACCGACGCTGGTCGGTACCGCCTGCACCGTCGTCGGCCTGATCGATGTCGCCGCAGGCGTTTTCCCGCGCTTCCGGCACAGCCGGATGCACACCCTCGCCGAGGTGCTGCCCGGCGCCCTCGGGCCGTTCGCCGCCGCGCTCTCGCTGAGCGCCGGCGTACTGCTGCTGCTGCTCGCCCACGGCCTCAAGCGGCGCAAGCGGCGGGCCTGGCGGGCCGCCGTCGTACTGCTGCCGGCCGGAGCGCTGGCGCAGTTCACCTACCGGCACTCGGTCATCGGCACGCTCGTCTCGCTGGTGCTCTGCCTGCTGCTGGTCCGCAACCGCGGCGAGTTCGCCGCGCTCCCCGACCCCCGCAGCCGCTGGCGGGCACTGGCCAACTTCGTGCTCCTCGGCGCGGGTTCGCTGGCCCTCGGGCTGGTCGTCGTCAGCGCCCACCCCGGCCGGGTCGTCGGCAGCCCCAGCGTCGCCGACCGGCTCCAGCACGTGCTGTACGGAATGCTCGGCTTCGAGGGGCCGGTCGAGTACGCCGGCGACACCTCCTGGACCGTGGCGTACTCCCTCGGCGCCCTCGGCCTGCTGACCGCCGTCACCACCATCTACCTCGCCTTCCGCCCCGAGCACCCGGCCGCCCGCCTCACCGAGGACGACGAGGCCCGGCTGCGCGCCCTGCTGGAGAAGCACGGCGGCCGCGACTCGCTCGGCCACTTCGCGCTCCGCCGCGACAAGGGCGTCGTCTTCTCCCCCAGCGGCAAGGCCGCCGTCTGCTACCGCGTGGTGTCCGGGGTGATGCTGGCCAGCGGCGACCCGATCGGCGACGTGGAGGCCTGGCCCGGCGCCATCGAACGGTTCATGGACGAGGCCAGGGCCCACTCCTGGACCCCCGCGGTGATGGGCTGCAGCGAGACCGGTGGCGAGGTCTGGACCCGCGAGACCGGGCTCGACGCCCTGGAACTGGGCGACGAGGCGGTGGTGGATGTCGCGGATTTCTCGCTCGCCGGGCGCGCGATGCGCAACGTACGCCAGATGGTGAAGCGCATTGAACGCCTCGGCTACGAGACCCGGGTCCGGCGCGTGAGCGAGATCGGCGAGGACGAACTCGCCCGCATCCGCCGGGCCGCCGACGACTGGCGCGGCACCGACAACGAACGCGGCTTCTCCATGGCGCTCGGCCGGATCGGCGACCCGGCCGACGGGGACTGCGTCATCGCCACCGCCCACAAGGCCGACGAGCACACAGACGGCTCCCCCTACGGCGACGTGAAGGCCGTACTCCACTTCGTCCCGTGGGGCCGCGACGGGATGTCCCTCGACCTGATGCGCCGCGACCGCTCCGCCGACCCCGGCATGAACGAACTGCTGATCGTCGCCGCCCTCCAGGCGGCCCCCCGGCTCTCGGTCGAGCGCGTCTCGCTGAACTTCGCGATGTTCCGCTCGGCGCTCGCCCGTGGCGAGAAGCTGGGCGCCGGACCGGTGCTGCGGACCTGGCGCGGACTGCTGATCTTCCTCTCCCGCTGGTTCCAGATCGAGTCGCTGTACAAGTTCAACGCCAAGTTCCGCCCTCGCTGGGAGCCCCGCTTCGTCGTCTACCGCGCCGCCCGCGACCTGCCCCGCATCTCCCTCGCGGCGATGCAGGCGGAGGGCTTCGTGAACCTGGCGCTGCCCCGCCCCTTCGCCCGCCGCTTCCCGGCCCCGCGGCCCCGCCCCTGCGCCCACACCGCCGCGCCGGGCCGGGAGCAGCACGCGCGCGCGGCGTAGCTCCGCTCCGTACGGGGCCTACGCTGGTCGCATGAGTACGTTGCGTGGACGAGGCACGGTCCAGGGCCTTCCGGAGTGGGACCGCTGCGCGGTCATGGGTGTCGTGAACGTGACCCCGGACTCCTTCTCCGACGGAGGGCGCTGGTTCGACACCACGGCCGCGGTCAAACACGGCCTCGACCTGGTGGCCCAGGGCGCCGACCTGATCGACGTGGGCGGCGAGTCGACCCGCCCCGGCGCCAGCCGGGTGGACGCCTCGGAGGAGCTGCGGCGCGTGGTTCCGGTGGTTCGGGGTCTGGCGTCCGAAGGGGTCACGGTCTCCGTGGACACCATGCGGGCCCGGGTCGCCGAGGAGGCGGTCGCGGCCGGAGCCGCCCTGGTCAACGACGTGAGCGGCGGCCTCGCCGATCCCGACATGGTCCGGGTCGTCGCCGCGGCCGGCACCCCGTTCGTCGTGATGCACTGGCGCGGCTTCAGCGAGTCCATGAACAGCCGGGCGGTGTACGGGGACGTCGTCGCCGAGGTCGCCCGGGAACTGCGGGAACGCATGGACGCCGTGGTCGCGGGCGGCATCGCCCCGGAACGGATCGTGATCGACCCCGGGCTCGGCTTCGCCAAGGACGCCGCCCACGACCTCTCCCTGGTCGCCCACCTCGACGAGCTGCGCGCCCTGGGCCGCCCGCTGCTGGTCGCCGCCTCCCGCAAGCGCTTCCTCGGCCACGTACTGGCCGGTGAGGGCGCCGCCCCGCCGCCCGCCCGCGAACGCGACGCCGCCACCGCGGCGATCTCCGCGCTCTCCGCCCACGCCGGTGCCTGGGCCGTCCGGGTCCACGAGGTACGGGCCACGGCCGACGCCGTGCGGGTCGCCCGCGCCGTCGAGGGAGCCGCGTGAGCGGGCCCCGCGACGAGCACGCGGAGGCGGCCGCCGACATCGCGGCCGTCGAGCAGGCCAACACCGCCTTCTACGAGGCGATGGAGCGCGGCGACTTCGAGGAGCTCTCCGGGCTCTGGCTGCCGGGCGAGGACCTCACCGTCTCCTGCGTCCACCCGGGCTGGCCGGTGCTGAGCGGCCGCGGCGAGGTGCTGCGCAGTTACGCGCTGATCATGGCGAACACCGAGTACATCCAGTTCTTCCTGACCGACGTCGGGATCTCGATGACCGGTGACACGGCCCTGGTGACCTGCACGGAGAACATCCTCAGCGGTGGCCCCGCGGAGGACGGGAACGCGCTCGGACCGCTGGTCGGCCAACTCGTCGTGGCCACCAATGTGTTCCGTCGCACACCCGACGGCTGGAAGCTCTGGTCCCACCACGGCTCGCCCGTACTGACCGAAACCGGCGAGGAAGAGGACGAAGAGACGCCCTCCTGACCCGCCTGTCGGGCGGCCGCGCCCCCGAACGGGGTTGGAACGGGACAGCGCGGGTATACGCGGCTACCAGTCCCGTGGAGCCGCGTCCACGGCCCCCGCGGGCGAGCACTGTCGGTGCTCGCAGGTAGATTCGAAAGAGAGCACCTCGCCGTCCGCACGCGGCCCCGTGTCTCTACGACCAACGACAGCAGGAGTGATTCGCGTGGATCGTGTCGCGCTGCGCGGCCTCAAGGCCCGTGGGCACCATGGCGTCTTTCCCAAGGAACGGGAAGAGGGCCAGACCTTCATCGTGGACCTGGTGCTCGGCCTGGACACCCGCCCCGCGGCAGCCTCCGACGACCTGACGAAGACCGTGCACTACGGCGTCGTCGCGGAGGAGGTCGTCGAAGTGGTGCAGGGCGACCCCGTCGACCTGATCGAAACGCTCGCGGAGCGCATCGCCCAGCAGTGCCTCAAGCACGAAGGAGTCGAGGAGGTGGAGGTCGTGGTGCACAAGCCGGATGCGCCGATCACCGTCCCCTTCGACGATGTGACCATCACCATCACCCGGAGCCGAGTATGACTGCGTTTTCCACCGAAGGGCAGAGCGACCCGACCGTCCAGCCGGTGCCCGCCTCCGTGGTCGAGCAGGTGGACGCGGCGGACGTCACCCTCTCCAACCCCAAGCGCGCCGTGATCTCCCTGGGCTCCAACCTCGGCAACCGCCTGGAGACCCTCCAGGGCGCCATCGACGCCCTGGAGGACACCCCCGGCCTGCGGGTCAAGGCGGTCTCCCCGGTGTACGAGACGGAGCCCTGGGGCGTCGCCCCCGGCTCCCAGCCCTCGTACTTCAACGCGGTGATCGTCGTGAAGACGACGCTCCCCCCGTCCTCCCTCCTGGAGCGCGGCCAGGCCATCGAGGAGGCCTTCGACCGGGTCCGCGAGGAGCGCTGGGGCCCGCGCACCATCGACGTCGACATCGTGGCGTACGCGGACGTCGTCTCCGACGACCCGGTGCTCACCCTCCCTCACCCCAGGGCCCGTGAGCGGGCCTTCGTCCTCGCCCCGTGGCACGACGTCGACCCCGAGGCCCAGCTGCCCGGCGCCGGCCCCGTCGCGGAGCTGCTGGCCGGAGTCGGCCGCGACGGCGTGCTGCCCCGGGCCGATCTGGAACTCCGCCTGCCCGAGTAGTCGTTAGTCTCAGTCGTTAGGCTCGACGGAAACGGATCACCGGCGGCGAAGGGCGGATCACTCGGTGAAGCAACTCAGGCTCGGGGTACTGGTCGCCCTCTTCGCCGCTGCCGGGGTGCTCTCCTGGGGCGGTGCCCGCCTCTGGGACTCCCTGGGCAGCCTGCCGAGCGTTCCCCTCGCCGCGCCGATCGTGCTCGCGGTGATCGCCGTCATCCTGCTGGCGACGGCGCTCTCGATCCGTTCCCGGCTGCGCGCCCAGCGCGAGCGCCGGCCGGGAGCCAAGGGCATCGAGCCACTGATGGCGGCACGCGCGGTCGTCTTCGGCCAGGCCAGCGCCCTGGTCGTCTCCCTGGTCTCCGGCATGTACGGCGGCACCGGCGTCTTCCTGCTCGGCTCCCTCGACATCCCGGCCCGCCGCGACCAGGCGATCTACGCGGGCTTCGCCGTCCTGGCAGGCGCCGCGGTGGTCGCCGCGGCCCTCTGGCTGGAACGCATCTGCAAGCTCCCGGACGACGAGGACAACGACCGGAGCTCGGCGGCCGCGTAGGCCCACCGAGCTCCTGTGGTACGGCTGCGCCCCGGTGCTCCGGTCAGCGCGCCATGATCAGGCTCATGGCCTCGGCGCGCGTCGCCGGGTCGCGGAGCTGTCCGCGCACCGCCGAGGTCAGCGTCTTCGCCCCCGGCTTGCGGATACCGCGCATCGACATGCACATGTGCTCGCACTCGACGACGACGATGACGCCGCGCGGCTCCAGGATCTCCATCAGGGACTCGGCGATCTGCGTGGTGAGCCGCTCCTGGACCTGCGGACGCCGGGCGTAGACATCGACCAGCCGGGCCAGCTTGGAGAGGCCGGTGATCTTTCCGCTGGTGGCCGGGATGTACCCGACGTGCGCGACGCCCCGGAACGGCACCAGGTGGTGTTCACAGGTGCTGAAGACCTCGATGTCCTTGACCAGCACCATCTCGTCGTGGCCGAGGTCGAACGTGGTCGTCAGGACGTCCTCGGGCTCCTGGTGGAGGCCCGCGAATATCTCCTTGTACGCCCGTGCCACCCGGCCCGGCGTCTCGCGCAGTCCCTCGCGGTCCGGGTCCTCGCCCACCGCGATGAGGAGTTCGCGTACGGCGGCCTCGGCCCTCTTCTCGTCGAACTCGCCGATCGAACCCTGGCCGTCCAGCGTCACCGGGTCGGTCATCTGTGCCTCGTTCCTCTGAGCTGTCACGCGCCATACCTCCGCACGGACGTACGAAAAAGCCGCGCCCCCACAGGCTAGAACCTGTGGGGGCGCGGCTTCCATTCCGGGCCCGGTGCGATCCCCGTGAAAGGGGCCACACCGGGGAACGGGATCAGCTCTCGGGCCGGTCCTCCGGGACGACCTCGGTGGCCGGGACGGTGTCCGTGGGGACGACCGAGCCGTTCGCCGTGGTGGCGCCGTTGGTGAGGGCGAGCTCCTTCGGCGAGAGCACCGGGGGACGCGTCGAAGGCGTACGCCGGGCCGAACCGGTCCACGCCGGACGGGCCGGGCGCTTCACGATCGGGGCGAAGATCTCGGCGATCTCCTCCTTGCCGAGCGTCTCCTTCTCAAGGAGCTGGAGCACCAGGTTGTCCAGGACGTCGCGGTTCTCGACGAGGATCTCCCACGCGTCGTTGTGGGCGGTCTCGATGAGCTTCTTGACCTCCTCGTCGACGAGGGCCGCGACCTCTTCCGAGTAGTCGCGCTGGTGGCCCATCTCCCGGCCCACGAAGGGCTCGGTGTTGTCGCCGCCGAACTTGATCGCGCCGAGCCGCTCCGTCATGCCGTACTGCGTGACCATCGCGCGGGCCGTTGCGGTGGCCTTCTCGATGTCGTTGGCGGCGCCGGTGGTCGGGTCGTGGAAGACCAGCTCCTCGGCCGCGCGCCCGCCCAGCATGTAGGCCAGCTGGTCGAGCATCTCGTTGCGCGTCGTGGAGTACTTGTCCTCCTCCGGGAGCACCATCGTGTAACCGAGGGCGCGGCCGCGGGAGAGGATCGTGATCTTGTGGACCGGGTCCGCCTGGGGGGAAGCCGCCGCGACCAGGGCGTGTCCGCCCTCGTGGTACGCGGTGATCTTCTTCTCCTTCTCGGACATGATCCGGGTCCGCTTCTGCGGGCCCGCCACGACGCGGTCGATGGCCTCGTCGAGCATCTTGTTGTCGATCAGCTTCAGATCGGCGCGCGCCGTGAGGAGCGCCGCTTCGTTCAGCACGTTCGACAGGTCGGCACCGGTGAAGCCGGGCGTACGACGGGCGACGGCGCCGAGATCGACGTCCTTCGCGACCGGCTTGCCCTTCTGGTGCACCTTGAGGATCTCCAGACGGCCCTGCATGTCCGGCCGGTCGACCGCGATCTGCCGGTCGAAACGGCCCGGGCGCAGCAGCGCCGGGTCGAGGATGTCCGGCCGGTTCGTGGCGGCGATCAGGATGACGCCGCCCTTCACGTCGAAGCCGTCCATCTCGACGAGCAGTTGGTTCAGCGTCTGCTCGCGCTCGTCGTGCCCGCCGCCCATTCCGGCACCGCGGTGCCGGCCGACGGCGTCGATCTCGTCGACGAAGACGATCGCCGGGGCGTTCGCCTTGGCCTGCTCGAAGAGGTCACGGACCCGGCTGGCACCGACACCGACGAACATCTCGACGAAGTCGGAACCGGAGATCGAGTAGAACGGGACGCCCGCCTCGCCGGCGACGGCGCGTGCGAGCAGCGTCTTGCCCGTACCGGGAGGCCCGTACAGCAGGACGCCCTTGGGGATCTTGGCGCCGACGGCCTGGAACTTCGCCGGCTCCTGGAGGAACTCCTTGATCTCCTGGAGCTCCTCGACGGCCTCGTCCGACCCCGCCACATCGGCGAACGTCGTCTTCGGGGTGTCCTTGGTGATCAGCTTGGCCTTGGACTTCCCGAACTGCATGACCCGGGAGCCGCCGCCCTGCATCTGATTCATCAGGAACAGGAACACGACCACGATCAGGACGAACGGCAGCAGCGAGAGGAGGATCGAGATGAACGGGGACTGCTTGGACGGCGAGACCGTGTAGCCCTCGTCGATCTTGCCGCTCTCGAACTTCTGCTGCAGCGTGTCCGCGAGCTGGACACCCTGGTTGCCGATGTAGCTCGCCTGGAACTTGGTGCCGGACTCGCCCGAGAGCTTCTGGCCCTTCTTCAACTCGATCTTGATGATCTGATCGTCACCGGTGGTCAGCTTGGCCTGCGCCACCTGGTCCTTGCTGATCGCCTGGATCACCTTGCCGGTGTCCACCGATTTGTAGCCGCCCGACGAGCCGACGACTGTCATCAACACGACCACGGCGAGGACGGCCAGCACGATCCACATGACCGGCCCACGGAAGTATCGCTTCACGTCCATCCATACGGGGCGAAGCCGCCCCGTCCCTCCTGCCCGTAGGTAAATGCTGCTGTGAGAAAAGACTGTTCTTCGGACGGTACCCCAGCATTGTCACCCGCGACTGCCGGGGACGTCTGTCAAAACCCGCCTTCGAAGGCTCAACGGCGGGGATCCCGTGAAAGGTTCCCCGCCGCCGGCTCCGGTCGGTCCGGGCACCGCCGGTGCCGGGCGAAGGGCTCCGTACGGAGGTCAGCCCCCGTAGACGTGCGGGGCGAGGGTGCCGACGAAGGGGAGGTTGCGGTACTTCTCGGCGTAGTCGAGGCCGTAGCCGACGACGAATTCGTTGGGGATGTCGAAACCGACCCACTTGCAGTCGAGCGCGACCTTGGCCGCGTCCGGCTTGCGCAGCAGGGTGCAGATCTCCAGGGACGCGGGCTCCCGCGAGCCGAGGTTCGACATCAGCCACGACAGGGTCAGCCCCGAGTCGATGATGTCCTCGACGATCAGGACGTGCTTGCCCTTGATGTCGGTGTCCAGGTCCTTGAGGATCCGGACCACTCCGGAGGACTGGGTGCCGGCGCCGTACGACGAGACGGCCATCCAGTCCATGGTGACGGGGGTGGACAGCGCGCGCGCCAGGTCCGCCATCACCATCACTGCGCCCTTGAGGACGCCGACGATGAGCAGGTCCTTGCCCGCGTACTCCGCGTCGATCTTCGCGGCCAGTTCGACGAGCTTCGCGTCGATCTCTTCCTTGGTGAGGAGCACCGACTGAAGGTCGGTGCCCATGTCCTTCTCGTTCACCCGCGTCTCTTTCTCTGCCTGCCGGGTCCGGGGTGTTGCCCCCGCACCTGCGCGGCCGCTCGCCTGCGTGTCAGCCGCTTGTGCTTCAGCTCTGCCGAATGACCAGTCTGCCACCCTGCCGCATGGCTTCGACCCGACCGGGCAGGTTGATGGCCCGCTGGCCGCGCCAGCCGGTGATCAGACGGTCGACTTCCTCGATGTGCCGGGCGAAGAGCGAACCGGCCGGGGAGCCGGCCTCCATGGCGGCCCGGCGCAGGACCCGGCGGCGTACGGCGGGCGGCAGCGCGTACAGCTTGGCGCACTCCAGACGGCCCGCGTCGTCCCGGGCGGCGCGGTCGGCCTGGGCGGCCCAGGTGTCCAGCGCGTCGGCGTCGTCGCGGGAGAGCTGCGCGGTCCGGGCGAGCGCCTCGACGACCCCTTTGCCCAACGCCTTCTCCAGGGCGGGCAGGCCCTCGTGGCGCAGCCGGGAGCGGGTGTAGGCGGGGTCGATGTTGTGCGGGTCGTCCCAGACGGGCAGCGACTGGACGAGGCAGGCCTTGCGGGCGGTCTGCCGGTCGAGCTGGAGGAAGGGGCGGCGGTAGCGGCCGGCCGGTCCGGACGCGGCGGCCATGCCGGAGAGCGAGCGGATGCCGGAGCCGCGGGCGAGGCCGAGCAGCACCGTCTCCGCCTGGTCGTCGCGGGTGTGCCCGAGCAGGACGGCGGCGGCGCCGTGCCGCTCGGCCGCCGCGTCCAGGGCGGCGTAGCGGGCGTCCCGGGCCGCGGCCTCGGGGCCGCCGTCGTGGCCGACCCGCACGGCGACGGACTCGACCGGGTCGAGGTGCATCGCGGTGAGGCGGTCCACGACCTCGGCGGCCCGGGTGTCGGAGCCGTCCTGGAGGCCGTGGTCGACGGTGATCCCGCCGGCCCGGACGGAGAGCTTGGGGGCCTCGAAGGCGAGGGCGGAGGCGAGTGCCATGGAGTCGGCGCCGCCGGAGCAGGCCACCAGCACCAGCGGGGTGTCGGGGCGTTCGGGGAGTGCGGCGCGCTGCCTGCCCGCACCGGCTTCGGCGAGCTCGGGGTGCGGGGTGCGCCGGGAGAGGTCGGCGCTTCGGATGTGATCGGTGAGTACGTCGTGGAGTACGCGGCGGACCGCCAGGCGTATCGCCGCGACCGCAGGATGGGGACCCATGTCCGGTGCCCTTCGTGGAGTTCGGTGAGGTGCCTCGAAGTGGCGGACCGGAGATCTGCCGTCACTCAGAGTGCGTCGATGGTGACAGAGGCAAGCCGTCCATCGAGCATTGCACGCCTTCCCATGCCCCTACGGTCCCTCGGATGGGTGATTACCGGCGCGTTCTCATCCTGTCGTCCGCCGTCGGACCGGCCATGATCAGGACTCTGCCTTACGGTGCACCCTCGCGATCCAGTCGGCGGGCTTGGCGATCTCCGCCTTGGTGGGCAGGGTGTTCGGCGAGGTCCAGACCCGGTTGAAGCCGTCCATGCCGACCTCGTCGACCACGGCGCGGACGAACCGTTCGCCGTCGCGGTACTGGCGCAGCTTGGCGTCGAGGCCGAGGAGCTTGCGCAGCGCCTGGTCGAGCCGGCCCGCGCCGCGTGCCCTGCGCTGCTGGAACTTCTCCCGGATCTCGCCGACGGAGGAGACCACCTCCGGGCCGACGCCGTCCATCACGTAGTCGGCGTGGCCTTCGAGCAGGGACATCACGGCGGTGAGCCGGCCGAGGATCTCGCGCTGGGCGGGCGTCTGGACGAGTTCGACCAGGCTGCGGCCGCCGTCCTCGCCCTCCTCGCCCTCGGGGCGCCCCCCGGCAAGGGACTGGGCGGCCTCGCGGAGCCGTTCCAGCACGGTCATCGGGTCGATGTCGGTCTCGTCGAGGAATGACTGGATCTCGCCCTGCAGATGGTCGCGGAGCCAGGGCACCGCGGTGAACTGGGTGCGGTGGGTCTCCTCGTGGAGCGCGACCCAGAGCCGGAAGTCGTGCGGGTCGACGTCCAGTTCGCGCTCGACGTGCACGATGTTCGGGGCGACGAGCAGCAGCCGGCCGCCGCCGTCGGCCGAGGCGGGGAGCTCGCGGGTGGCCGGGGCGAACGTCTCGTACTGGCCGAGCACCCGGGAGGCCAGGAACGACAGCAGCATCCCGACCTCGACGCCGGTGACCTTGCCGCCGACCGCGCCGAGCACGGCGCCGCCGGGGCCGCCCGCGCGCCGGTCCTGCATCTTCCCCAGCAGCGGGCGGAGCAGTTCGCGGAAGCCCGCGACATTGGCCTTGATCCAGCCGGCCCGGTCCACGACCAGGACCGGGGTGTCCTCCGGTTCGGTCCCCTCCGGGATCATCCGGGTGAAGGAACGGACGTGCTCCTCCGCGGCCTTGGCATGCCGACGCAGCTCCGCGACGACCTCGCGGGCCTCCTCGCGGCTGATCTCCGGCCCCGGCCGCACAAGTCGGGTCGCGGTCGCGACCGCGAGATTCCAGTCGACCATCTCGGCACCACCGATGCTCGTCATGCGTCAACCGTACGTGCTCGGGTCCGTCCGCGGTGCGGTGTTGACGGCTCAGCCGGTACCGGAGGCGAGGGTGGTGGCGAGGGTGTCGAGCGCGGTCTGGGCCTCGGACGGGGAGGTCGTGCCGGATGCCAGGAAGGCGAAGGCGAGCAGCCGGCCCTGCCGGTCGACGACCGTTCCCGCGAGGGTGTTCACGCCGGTGAGGGTGCCGGTCTTGGCGCGGATCAGGCCGGTGCCCCCGGACTTCCCGGTGAAGCGGTCGCTGAGCGTGCCGCTGAAACCGGCCACCGGGAGGCCGGTGAGGACGGGGCGCAGTTCGGGGTGGTCCGGGTCGGCCGCTCGGGCGAGGAGGCCGGCCAGCAGTCCGGCGGTGACCTTGTCCTTGCGGTTCAGTCCGCTGCCGTCGGCGAAGTCCGCGCCGGTCAGCGGCAGGTGGAGCTTCCTGAGCTGTGCGGTGACGGCGCGTCGGCCGCCCGCGAAGTCGGCCGGTTCGCCCGCGGCGAGCGCGGTCTGCCTGGCGAGTGCCTCGGCGATGTCGTTGTCGCTGTTGGTCAGGGCCCGTTCGACCAGGGCGGAGAGCGGTACGGAGCGGTGTTCGGCGACCTTGCCGGAACCGGTGGCCGGGCGGCCGGGCTTCGGCTGCGCCGCGGTGTCGATCCCGGCGTCGTCGAGGAGCTCGGCGAAGGTACGGGCGGTGTCCCCGGCCGGGTCGTCGCTGCGCGGGGCGGGTCCGCTGGTGGTGTCGTCGAGCCTGCCCTCGTCGGTCATCAGGGCGCTGACGGGCGCGATGTTCTCGTTGGGGCCGATCGGGTGCCGGGCCGGGCCGGAGTAGCGGGAGGTGTCGTAGACGAGGCGGGCCTTCTCGACTCCGTGGTCCTTCAGGGCGCGGGCGGTGTCGGCGGCCAGCCCGCGCAGGGCGGCCCGGTCGAGGACGGGGTCGCCGCCGCCGACCAGGGTGAGGCGGCGGAAGTCGGGGGACGCCCGGACGGTGGTGGCGATGCGGTGGTCGGGGCCGAGGGCGCTCAGGGCGGCGACCGCGGTGGCGATCTTGACGGTGGAGGCGGGCGTCATGGGTGTGCCGGCGCCCTGGCCGTACAGCCGCTCGCCACTGGCGGTGTCGATGACGACGGCGGCGCGCCGCTCGCCCAGGGCGGGGTCCTTCAGCAGTGGGCCGAGGGTGGCGCGGAGGGCGGCGGCCGCGCTGTCCGGGGTGTCGCGGGTGTCCGGGGCGGAGTTGTCGACGGCGGCGGAGAGGGCGGCCAGGACGGCCGGGGCGCTGGGTGCGGGCGCCGGTCCGGACGGGGCGGCGGATTCGTGATGTGCGCCACCTGTACCGTTCCGGGCGGCGGCCCAGTCCCTCTCGGCCTTACGCTGACCCGAGTCCCAGGGGCCGGCGGCAAGGACGACGCCGGCTGCGAGCGCCAGGCCCAGGCCGGCGGAGACGGCGGTGAACTGCCGGTCGTTCAGTCCCCTCGACCTGATCATGCCGGCCCGACGGGCGAGCCTGCTCAGCTTGTCCAGCGGGTTGACCGACGGTCTTTTCACCGGCTCGTCCACCGTTGACCAGCCCCTTTCGCGAGCACACATCTGCGTGGGGGACACTTAATCACCAGTCGTATGTGTTGATCATGGAGGAGCCACCCGTGGAGTTCGACGTCACCATCGAGATCCCGAAGGGTTCGCGGAACAAGTACGAGGTGGACCACGAGACCGGTCGGATCCGCCTGGACCGTCGACTCTTCACCTCGACCAGCTACCCGGCGGACTACGGCTTCGTCGAGAACACCCTCGGCGAGGACGGTGACCCGCTGGACGCGCTGGTCATCCTGGACGAGCCGACCTTCCCCGGCTGCCTCATCAAGTGCCGCGCCATCGGCATGTTCCGGATGACGGACGAGGCCGGCGGCGACGACAAGCTGCTGTGCGTGCCGGCCTCCGACCCCCGGGTGGAGCACCTGCGCGACATCCACCACGTGTCGGAGTTCGACCGCCTGGAGATCCAGCACTTCTTCGAGGTCTACAAGGACCTGGAGCCCGGCAAGTCCGTCGAGGGCGCCGACTGGGTCGGCCGCGCCGAGGCCGAGGCCGAGATCGAGGCCTCCTACAAGCGTCTTGAGGCGCAGGGCGGCGCGCACTGACCCCAGGGTCGCGGCCGGTTTCCGGCCGAGGTACGTGACACGGTTCCGTTTGCGGTTCCGTGCCGGAACGGGCGGTACTCCTTCTGTGGAGTGCCGCCCGTTCCGCGTGTCCTTCCCCGGCCCGTGTGCCGCCCTCCTGGCGTCCGCGCCCCCTCCCGTGGCCATACTGGGCACAAGTGCGGCCGACGGTGCGCAGCTGAGGAGGAGCGAGGTCGAGTGGTGGCGGAACAGGGCGGTCCGGAGGACCAGAAGCCCCAGTCCGACGAGGCGCGCAGCGCCTTCGTCCCGCCGGCCGGGGTGGACAGACGCTCGTCCGCGCCGGACGACGACCACCCGACCTCGGAGTTCGCCGTTCCGGCCGGTCTGACGGCCGAGCCCCAGGGGCCGGGAGCAGGTTCCGCTTCGGGTTCCGCCCCGGGGCCGGTTTCGGGATCGGACACGATCGGTTCCGCCTTCGCCCCGCCGCGCACCTACAGTGCCCAGCACTCGCCGCCCGCCTTCACCCCGGCCCACGGCAGCCCGATGATCCGGCTGACCAAGGAGGCCCCCTGGCAGGACCGGATGCGCACGATGCTGCGGATGCCGGTCGCCGAGCGCCCGGCGCCCGAGCCGGTGCAGAAGGCCGACGAGGCGGGGCCCGCGGTGCCGCGCGTGCTCGACCTGACGCTGCGTATCGGCGAGTTGCTGCTGGCCGGCGGCGAGGGCGCCGAGGACGTCGAGGCGGCCATGTTCGCGGTGACCCGCAGCTACGGCCTGGACCGCAGCGAGCCCACGGTCACCTTCACCCTGCTGTCGATCTCGCACCAGCCGTCGCTGGTCGACGACCCGGTGACGGCGAGCCGTACCGTACGCCGCCGCGGCACCGACTACACCCGGCTGGCCGCCGTCTTCCGGCTGATCGACGACATCACCTCCGAGGACGTCGAGGTCTCCCTGGAGGAGGCCTACCGGCGGCTGGCGGAGATCCGGCGCAACCGTCACCCGTACTCCGGCTGGGCACTGACGCTGGCCGGCGGCGGCCTCGCGGGAGCGGCATCGGTGCTGGTCGGCGGTGGTCCGCTGGTGTTCGTGGTGGCGGCGGTCGGCGCGATGCTCGGCGACCGGCTGGCCTGGCTCTTCGCGGGCCGGGGGCTGCCGGAGTTCTACCAGTTCGTGGTGGCGGCGATGCCGCCCGCCGCGATGGGTGTGGCGCTGACCCTCACCCACTGGTCGGACGTACGGCCGTCGGCGGTGATCACCGGTGGGCTGTTCGCGCTGCTGCCCGGGCGGGCGCTGGTGGCGGGGGTGCAGGACGGGCTGACCGGCTACTACATCACCGCGGCGGCGCGGCTGCTGGAAGTGATGTACCTGTTCATCGGCATCGTCGTCGGTGTGCTGCTGGTGCTGTATCTGGGGCTCCAGCTGGGCGCCCAGCTGAACCCCGAGGCCAGATTCGTCCCGCACGACCGGCCGGTGGTGCAGATCCTGGCGTCGATGGCGCTCTGTCTCGCCTTCGCGATCCTGCTCCAGCAGGACCGGTCCACGGTGCTGGCGGTGACCCTCAACGGCGGTGTGGCCTGGGTGATCTACGGGGCGATGGCCCGTACCGGCAACATCTCGCCGGTGGCGGCGACGGCGACGGCGGCCGGTCTGGTGGGGCTGTTCGGGCAGCTGTTCTCGCGCTACCGGTACACCTCGTCGCTGCCGTTCATCACGGCGGCGATCGGTCCGCTGCTGCCCGGTTCGGCGACGTACTTCGGTCTGCTGGCCGTGGCGCAGGGGAGGGTGAACACCGGGCTCGCCTCGCTGTCGACGGCGGTGGCCACGGCCCTGGCCATCGCGATCGGGGTGAACCTGGGGAGCGAGATCTCCCGGCTGTTCATGCGGGTGCCGGGTGCGGTCGGCGGGGCCAACCGCCGCGCGGCCAAGCGGACGCGCGGCTTCTGAGGCCCGGCGGGCGGTACGTACGTCAGCGCTTGGCGTGCCGGCCGCGCTGGCCCGGGGACGGGCTGCCTCCGGCGGACGGGCCCTGGCCCTCGCCGCCGCCGGACGCCGCTTCCTTCTTCGACTTGGAGCGGGCCCGCAGGAACTCGATCGCGATCGGCACCACCGAGATGAGCACGATCAGGATGAGCATCGCCTCGATGTTCTCGTGGACGAAGTCGATCTTGCCGAGGGCCGAGCCGAGCAGCGTGACGCCGACGCCCCAGAGCACCCCGCCGATGATGTTGAACACGATGAACGAGCGGTAGTTCATCCGGCTCACACCGGCGATGATCGGCGTGAACGTACGCACCACGGGCACGAAGCGGGCCAGGATCAGCGACTTCGGACCGTACTTCTCGAAGAAGTCGTGCGCCTTCTCGACGTTCTCCTGCTTGAAGAGGCGGGAGTCCGGGCGCTTGAAGAGCGAGGGGCCGACCTTGCGGCCGAAGAGATAGCCCACCTGGTCGCCGATGATCGCCGCCAGCGCCACCAGCAGGCAGACCAGCCAGAGCGGGGTGTCCAGCTGGCCGGTGGTCACCAGCAGACCGGTGGTGAACAGGAGCGAGTCGCCGGGGAGGAAGAAGCCGATCAGCAGTCCGGACTCGGCGAACACGATGAGGAGTACGCCGGGAAGTCCGAAGGTGTTGATCAGATAGTCCGGGTCCAGCCAGCTCGGGCCGAGCGCAAGCGTATTCAAGGGTCCGGGGCTCCTGGATCGATCGATGGCGGCTGCGTGGCCGCCCAAAGCTATCAACGCAGGATGACACGCCCGGGTTCCAGCCGGTCCCCGCGAGGACGCGCACCGGGCCTGCCCGGGATGCACACCGGGGCAACCGGGACAAAGCTGTCCCCAGGAGGTGCCACGCGATGGGCATTGAGGATTACGGCGGCGGGCAGACGGACCGGTCGGACGTCCTGATCGTCACGACGAACGATGTGCCGGGCTTCCAGGTGACGCAGGTGATCGGGGAGGTGTTCGGCCTCACCGTCCGCTCCCGTCATCTGGGCAGCCAGATCGGCGCCGGGCTGAAGTCCATGATCGGCGGCGAGCTGAAGGGGCTGACCAAGACCCTCGTCCAGACCCGCAACCAGGCGATGGAACGGCTCGTCGAGCAGGCGAAGGCGCGGGGCGCCAACGCGGTGCTGATGATGCGCTTCGACGTGACCGAGGCGGCCGACGTGGGCACGGAGGTGTGCGCGTACGGAACGGCGGTCGTGATCAGCAGGAGCTGAGCGGGCATGGCCGCGGGGGCGGGGCGCGGTCGTCCGGCCGTCCCCGCCCCCGCGGCCGTCACGCCAGGCGCCGGGCGTTGGCGTCTATCGCGTCCCGCAGATGCTCGGCCAGGCCCGGCCGCATCGACTCGTAGAACGCGCGGAACCTCGGGTCGGACACATACATCTCGGCGAGCCCCCGGTGGAACTCTGCGGTGCACTCGTAGAACCACCTGCCGATGTGCAGCCGGTGGGCCTCGGCCAGGTCCATCGCCCGCTCACCGGTGGCCGGCTCCCCGGCCTCCATCAGCGCGTCGTAGGCGGCGCTCCACTCGGCGACCTCCGCCTGTATCCGCTTCCAGTCGTCCTTGGTGTATCCGGCGGCCCGGCGCTGCGACTCGGCGTAGGCGTCGGTGCCGCCCCAGCGGCGTTCGGCCTCCTCGGCGTGCTCCTCGGGGTCCTTGTCCCCGAAGACCTCGAACTTCTCCTCGGGTGTGAGGTTGATGCCCATCTTCCGTGCCTCCATGGCTGTTTCGACGGCGGCGGCCATTCTTCGAAGTTCGGCGATCCGGTCGGAGAGCAGCCGGTGCTGGCGCCGCAGGTGCTCCTGCGGGTCCGCTCCCGGATCGTCGAGCAGTACCGCGATCTCGTCGAGCGGGAAGCCGAGTTCCCGGTAGAACAGGATCTGCTGGAGCCGGTCGAGGTCGCCGTCGTCGTAACGGCGGTGCCCGGCCCGGCTGCGCCCGCTGGGCGAGAGCAGTCCGATTCCGTCGTAGTGGTGCAGGGTGCGCACCGTGACTCCGGCGAATCCGGCGACCTGTCCCACGGGGTACTCCATGGCTGTCCCGCTCCCTTCTCCGATCGGGTACGTCCCGAGCCTGGGCCCTGACGTGACGTGAGGTGCAAGCCCGAACCGGCGCCGCCCTCGGCGCCATTCGATGGGTTATGTTCCTTTTAGGCCGTTATGGTGAGCCGGTGGCCACCGAATCCTCCACCCTCGCCGGATCCGCCCCCGAGCCCACCCCCGTACAGCGGCTGCTGCCCGTCATCGTGCCCGCGCTGGCCGTCGGGATCCTCTGCGCCCTCGTCCTGCTCGGCATCAGCCTGCTCGCGGAGAGGCTTCAGGGCGTGCTCTGGGAGACGCTCCCCGACGCGCTCTCCGTCGGCCGTTACTCCACGCTCTGGATGATCGTGATGCTCACCGCGAGCGGTCTGGCGGTCGGGCTGCTCGTCCGGGCGGTGCCCGGTCACGCGGGCCCCGATCCGGCGACCACCGGGCTGGTCGATCCGCCGCTGCCGCCGGGTGTGGTCCCGGGGCTGCTGCTGGTCACGGTCCTGACCCTGGCGGGCGGGGTCAGCCTCGGTCCGGAGAATCCGATCACGGCCGCCAACATCGCGCTGGCCTGCTGGCTCGGCCGCCGCTTCCTGCCCCGCACACCGGCGGCGCTCTGGCTCTCGCTCGCCGCGGCCGGCACCATCGGGGCGCTCTTCGGCACCCCGGTCGCCGCCGCACTGATCCTCACCGAGACCCTCGCCTCCCGCGCCGAACCGGGCGCGCTCTGGGACCGCCTCTTCGGCCCGCTCGCGGCGGGCACCGCGGGCGCGCTCACCATGACCCTGCTGGCCCACCCCAGCTTCGACCTGGCGCTGCCGGCCTACGACCGCCCGCGCTGGGGCGACCTGCCCGCCTCCGTCGTCATCGCGCTCACCGGGGCGGTGCTCGGCCTGCTGGCGGTGTACGCCTTCCCGTACGTGCACCGGCTCTTCCGGGCCCTGAAGCACCCGGTCCTGGCGCTGACGGCCGGCGGGCTGCTGCTCGGACTGCTGGGCGCGCTGGGCGGCCATCTCACCCTGTTCAAGGGGCTCGACGAGGTGAAGGAGCTGGCCGCCGACCCGAGCGGCCGGCCGGCCGGGCAGTTCGCGGTCATGGCCGTGGTGAAGACGGCCGCGCTGGTGATCGCGGCGAGCTGCGGCTTCCGGGGCGGGCGGATCTTCCCCGCCGTCTTCGTGGGCGCCGCGCTGGGGCTCTGCGCCCATGCCCTGGTCACCTCGGTGCCGGTGGCACTGGCGGTGACCTGCGGGGTGCTGGGGGTGCTGCTGGCCATCACCCGGCAGGGCTGGCTGAGCCTGTTCACCGCGGCGGTGCTGGTGGGCGACGCGGCGGTACTGCCGATGCTGTGCGTCGCCTCGCTGCCCGTCTGGCTGCTGGTGACCGGGCGGCCGCAGATGCAGCTGCACGAGGACGGTACGCCGCTGAAGTGAGCCGGGGTGCCCGTCCGACGCGCCGGATGCCCGACCCTTCCGTATCGTCGCAACCGTATGGATTCGTCTGGATTCATCCCGTCAGGTCCGTCGGAGGTCCGCACCATGCCCACGCCCGTCAACGTCGCCGTCATCTACTACTCGTCGACCGGAACCGTCGCCACGATCGCCAAGGCCGTCGCGCAGTACGCCGAGAAGGCCGGTGCCGAGGTGCGGCTGCGCAAGGCCCGCGAGCTGGCCCCGCAGGCGGCCATCGACTCCAACCCGGCCTGGGCGGCCAACGCGAAGGCCACCGCGGACATCGCCGAGGCCTCGCCCGACGACATGGTCTGGGCGGACGCCGTGATCCTCGGTACGCCGACCCGGTTCGGCAACGTCACCGCCCAGCTCAAGCAGTTCCTCGACACCCTCGGCGGCCTCTGGCAGGCGGGCCACCTCGCGGACAAGGTCTACAGCGGCTTCACCGCCACCAGCACCGCGCACGGCGGCCAGGAGTCCACGCTGCTCGCGCTCTACAACACGATCCACCACTTCGGCGGCATCCTGGTCGCCCCCGGCTACACGGACCCGTCGAAGTTCGTCGACGGCAATCCGTACGGCACCTCGCACGTCGCCGGCCAGGGCGACATCCCGGTCGGCGAGCAGACCCTGACCGCCGCCCGGGTCCAGGCCGAGCGGGTCGTGAAGTTCACCCGGGCCATCAAGGACGGCCTGGCCGCCGAGCGCTGAAGCCGAAAGGGCTCCCCCCGATGCCTCTCCACAAGGGCTCGTCCCAGAGCGCCGAACCCTCCGACGCCCGCCGCAGACTCGCCCTCAACCCGTTCTACGGGGAGGCCGACCCGGCCGCCGGCATGGAGTCGGCGCCGCCCCGGCACCGGCTGCCCGACGGGCCGATGCCGCCGTCGACCGCGTACGGCCTGGTCCATGACGAGCTGATGCTCGACGGCAACTCACGGCTCAACCTCGCCACCTTCGTCACCACCTGGATGGAACCCCAGGCCGGGGTGCTGATGGGCGAGTGCCGCGACAAGAACATGATCGACAAGGACGAGTACCCGCGCACCGCCGAGCTGGAGCGGCGCTGTGTGGCGATGCTCGCCGACCTCTGGAACGCCCCCGATCCTTCGGCCGTCGTGGGCTGTTCGACGACCGGCTCCAGCGAGGCCTGCATGCTCGCCGGGCTGGCGCTGAAGCGCCGCTGGGCGGCCAGGAACGCCGGCCGCTATCCGGCGTCCGCCCGGCCGAACCTGGTCATGGGCATCAATGTGCAGGTCTGCTGGGACAAGTTCTGCAACTTCTGGGAGGTCGAGCCGCGGCTGATCCCGATGGAGGGCGAGCGCTTCCATCTCGACCCGCAGGCCGCGGCCGACCTCTGCGACGAGAACACCATCGGCGTCGTCGGCATCCTCGGCTCCACCTTCGACGGTTCCTACGAGCCGATCGCGGAGCTGTGCGCGGCGCTGGACGCCCTCCAGGAGCGCACCGGCCTCGACATCCCCGTCCATGTGGACGGGGCGTCCGGGGCGATGGTGGCACCGTTCCTGGACGAGGACCTGTCCTGGGACTTCCGGCAGCCGAGGGTGTCCTCCATCAACACCTCCGGGCACAAGTACGGGCTGGTCTACCCGGGCGTCGGCTGGGTGCTGTGGCGCTCGGCCGCCGAACTGCCCGAGGAGCTGGTGTTCCGGGTCAACTACCTGGGCGGCGACATGCCGACCTTCGCGCTGAACTTCTCCCGGCCGGGCGCGCAGGTGGTGGCGCAGTACTACACCTTCCTGCGGCTGGGCCGGGACGGCTACCGGGCCGTCCAGCAGGCGTCCCGGGACGTGGCCTGCGGGCTCGCGAAGCGGATCGGGGCGATCGGCGACTTCCGGCTCCTCACCCGGGGCGACCAGTTGCCCGTCCTCGCGCTGACGACCGCACCGGACGTGACGGCCTTCGACGTCTTCGACGTGTCACGGCGGCTGCGGGAACAGGGCTGGCGGGTACCGGCGTACACCTTCCCGGCCAACCGGCAGGACCTGGCGGTGCTGCGGGTGGTGTGCCGCAACGGCTTCTCCTCGGACCTCGCCGATTTGCTGCTGGAGGACCTGGACCTGATCCTTCCCGACCTGCGCCGCCAGGCGCACCCGATGAGCCACGACCGGCAGATGGCCACCTCGTTCCACCACTGAGGCGCCGGCCGGCCGGGCTCAGCGACCCGTCGCGTAGGGGTTCTCCTGGCCTTCGGCGAGCACTCCGACGAAGGGCTCGCCCTCCCCCGCGAAGGTGTACGCCCCGCCCTCGATGCGGGCGATCAGTCCGCGTGTCCACTCGGCCCCGGCGTCCGCCGAGTGGACCCACATGTTCATGATCTCGCCGATGTGGCCGATCGACTCGGGCCCGTCCTGCGGCGTGTAGTACTCCGTGACCGTGGCCCGCCAGGCCGCGAGACCGGCGACCCGCTCCTTGAGCAGCGCGACCGCCTCGGCCCGCTCCAGGTCGACGATCCCGCCGAGCGCCGCCGACAGCACGTCCGGCTTCTGGTCGTACGAGGTCAGCGCCGCGCGCAGCAGCGTGAAGTACTCCTCGTCGCCCCGCTCGGTGATCTCGTACTCGGTACGGGGCGGGCCGCCAGCCGTGCTCGGGGCGGTCTCGTGGGCGAGCAGCAGTCCCTGCTTCGCCATCTGCTTCAGTGCGTGATAGACCGACCCGGGCTTGGCGTTGGACCACTCGTGCGCGCCCCAGTACTCCAGGTCGTTGCGGACCTGATAGCCGTGCGCCCGGCCGTGCTGGCGCACGGCGCAGAGGACCAGCAGCCGGATCGCGGACATCTCACGCCCCCCTTCTACTCAACTTTGATTAGAGTAGCCCTTCGCCTCGGCGATCAGCTCGAACGCGGTCCGGCCGTCCAGGGACTCCCGGATGATGTCGGCGTGCCCGGCGTGCCGGGCGATCTCCTCGACGAGATGGGCCAGCAGCCACCGCATCGAGCACCGCTCCCCCTTCGGGAACCAGGGAGCCTCGGGCAGCGGGAAGGTGTCGCTCATGTCGGGTACCGAGCGGATGAACTTCTCGGTCTCGACCGCGACGCCGTCCCAGAACTCCAGCATCTGCGCCACGGTCTCGTCGCCGACGAGCCGGAAGCTGTCCGCCCAGGTCTCCTCGACGCGGGCGCCTTCGTTCGGCTGCTGCTGAGCCATCCGCAGCCAGTTCAGCTCGGTCTCGGCCACGTGCTTGAGCAGCCCGGAGAGGGAGAGTTGGCTGACGCTGGGGCGACTCGCCGCCTGCTCCTCGGTCAGTCCGATCAGGGAGCGCCGGATCGCGCCGCGCTGGGCCTCGACGAAGGAGAGGAGCATGCCGCGCTCGTCGCCGGAGGTTTCCGAGGGAACGTGGGTGACCATGAGGACCGCCTCGATGTTTTGTGCCGGTTCTGCCTGACACCGAACAAGTTACGGTCCGATGCGGACAGCTTCTGTCCTCGATGGCGAGGAGGCACGGAAATCAGAAGGGGAAGACGGTTCGGCCGTGCTGGACCGAGATCCACCGCTGGGTGGTGAAGGCCTCGACGGTCGCCTCGCCGTTCAGCCGGCCGAGCCCGGAGGACTTCTCGCCGCCGAACGCCACCAGCGGATCGTCCTGCACGGTCGAGTCGTTGACGTGGAACATCCCGCTGACGACCCGCCGCGCGAACCGCACCCCGCGTTCGGTGCTGCCGGTGTGCACCGCGCCGCTCAGCCCGTACGGGGTGTCGTTGGCGATCCGTACGGCCTCGTCCTCACCGTCGAACGTCATCAGCAGTGCCACCGGTCCGAATATCTCCTGGGACAGCAGCGGGGAGCCGTCGGGGAGCCCGGTGAGCACGGTCGGCTCCACGAGGTTGCCGCGGGTCCGGCCGCGGACGAGTGCGGTGGCCCCCTCGGCGATCGCCTGGTCGACCAGCGCGGTCAGGGCGTCGGCCTGGAAGGTGTTGATGACCGGGCCGATCCGGGTGTCCGGTTCGCGCGGGTCACCGGTCGTCAGCGCGGCCACCGCGGCGGTGAACTTCTCGGTGAACTCCCGCTCGACACGGCGGTCCACCAGGATCCGGTTGGCGGCCATGCAGACCTGCCCCTGGTAGACGAAGCGGCTGTGCACGGCGGCGTCGACCGCGTAGTCGATGTCCGCGTCCTCCAGCACTACCAGGGCGCTGTTGCCGCTGAGTTCGAGGATCGTCCGCTTGAAGTGCCCGGCCGCGACCGCGCCGACATGGCGGCCGACCCGGTCCGAGCCGGCGAACGAGATCACCCGGGGCACGGGATGCTCGATGAACGCGTCGCCGATCTCGGCGACATCCGTGATCACGACGTTGAGGAGTCCGGCGGGCAGTCCGGCGTCCGCGAAGATCTTCGCGATCAGGGTGCCGCCTGCTATCGGGGCGTTCTGGTTGGGCTTGACGACGACCGCGTTGCCGAGCGCGAGGGCCGGCGCGACGGACTTCATCGCCACCAGGAAAGGGAAGTTGAACGGGCTGATCACACCGATGACGCCGACGGGCAGCCGGTAGAGGCGGTTCTCCTTGCCGTCCGCCAGGGCGGGCAGCAGACTGCCGGGCGGACGCAGCGCCTGGCGGATCGCGTCACGCAGGAATTCCTCGGCGGTCCGGACCTCGTACTCCGCCTTGACCCGGGTGCCGCCGAGTTCGTCGATGATCACGTCGACGATGTCGTCGTGCAGTTCCCCGGTGATGCGCAGCGCGCGTTCCAGGATTTCGCGGCGCTCGTACGCTCCGGTGGTGGCCCAGGCGCGCTGGGCGCGCTCGGCGGCGCGGTAGGCCAGGTCGACCTCCTGCGCGGTGGCAATGGTGATCGCGGCGAGTTTCTCCCCGTTGAAGGGATTGAAATCGATGATGTCCCACGAGCCGGTTCCGGTCCGCCACTCACCGTCGATGTATTGGTCGGCCAGCTCGTAGAAGAAGGACATGCAGATCCCTTGACTCAGGTGCAACTCCCGTCGAACCGTCATCGTACTGACGAATCAGGTGAGTTGGAGTAGACCACGGAGCAGATCGCGGCTCTCCTCGGGCCCTGGACTGTCCTCGTGGAGTCGCACCATGGCCTTTTCGTACTGAGCGACTTCTTCGGCCTTGTCCAGATAGAGCGCACTTGTCAGCTGCTCCAAATAGACAATGTCCGACAGATCGGATTCCGGGAATCGCAGCATCGTAAAAGAACCGCTCTCGCCGGCATGCCCGCCGAAACTGAAGGGCATGACCTGGAGAGTGACGTTGGACTGTTCCGACATTTCGATCAGATGCCGCAATTGCCCGCGCATCACTTCACGGTCGCCGTACGGCCGGCGCAGCGCCGCCTCGTCCAGTACGGCGTGCAGATGGGGTGCGCGTTCGGAGACGAGGGCCTTCTGACGCTCCAGCCGCAGCGCCACCCGGCGGTCGATCTCGACGGCGGGCGCGGCGCCCATGCCCCGGGTGACGACCGCGTGTGCGTACGCCTCGGTCTGCAACAGGCCGTGGACGAACTGGACTTCGTACACCCGGATGAGCGATGCCGCTCCCTCCAGTCCGATGTACGTCTGGAACCAGCCGGGCAGCACATCGCCGTAACTGTGCCACCAGCCCGCCACATTGGCCTCACGGGCCAGGCCGAGCAGTGCGTCGCGCTCCGCCTCGTCCGTGACTCCGTAGAGCGTGAGCAGATCCTCGACGTCCCTGGCCTTGAAGCTCACCCGTCCCAACTCCATGCGGCTGATCTTCGATTCGGAGGCCCGGATGGAGTAGCCGGCCGCCTCACGGGTGATGCCGCGCGAGTCGCGCAGCCGCCTGAGCTGCGAGCCCAGCAGGATGCGCCGCACCACAGATCCACTCGACTCGCCTGCCGCCACTGGCCCGGTCCTCCCCATCGCTTCCCTGGCATCGGGGCTCCCCCCTGAACCCCAAGTGCCGGATTCTGCCACCAAAACGCTTCAGCCCGTACTCATTCGATTACGGAAATGAGAAGCCTTCCAGAAAGCTGTGAAAATACGCGCAGGAAGAAATGACCAAGAACCGGCACGGGTTCGGACAGGTCAGGCGCGTGCACGTGCATCTGCCCTTGCATCTGCCCTACGCATTGGGAACCATGGGGCTCGCGCACCTGCGTGCTCGTTCGTGTTGTGCCGCTGTACCCCCCGCAGTTCCGATACAGCCGCGAATCCCGGGAGTGCCTCGCATGGGGACGAATGGATCGACGATGCTCGAGCCGTTACGGCAGGGGCTTCCCCCCATCGATCCCTCGGGCGTCTCCGGATCAGCCACCTGCACACTGCCCGCCTGCTACGAAGCGGTGGGCGGGGCAAGGCGGTTCACCAGGACGACGCTGACCGGATGGGGGCTCGCCGACCGGTTCGACGACGTCGCGCTGGTGGTCTCCGAACTCGTCACCAACGCCCTGCGGCACGCCCTGCCCTCGGACAGCACCGCGCCGGAACCCCAGGACCCCCCGGTACGGCTGCACTTGATGCGCTGGAGCTCGCGGCTGGTGTGTGCGGTGCGCGACCCCAGCCAGGAGAGCCCGATCGCCACCGAGGCACCGGACTGCGCGGAATCCGGCCGCGGCCTCTTCCTCGTGGAGTCCTTCAGCGACTCGTGGGGCTGGCACCCCTCGCCGGAGACGGAGGGCCCGAACGCCCTGGCGCCGTCGCGCGGCAAGGTGGTCTGGGCGCTGTTCCGGCTCTCCGACGGCATCTGATCCGCCCGGCCGCGACGAGCGGCCGGCGGTCCGGGCCGGACACCGGCCCGCGGGGAGCGCTCAGCCGCCCGCTATGAGGTGGTCGAACTCCCCGTCCTTCACACCGAGCAGCAGCGCCTCTATCTCGGCCGGCGTATAGACCAGCGCCGGCCCGTCGGGGTGGCGCGAATTCCGCATCGCCACATCTCCGTCGGGCAGTTTCGCGAACTCCACGCAGGAACCCTGGGAGTTGCTGTGTCTGCTCTTCTGCCAGACGACTCCGCGAAGCTCTGTGGCCGCCATGCCGTTGTACACGTGGTGCACAGGACGCTCCCCGAGTTGCAAGGTGCAAGTGTCAACTGTCTCGGATCATAGCTCTGTTCAAATTTCCCTGCATGGGCAGATGCATGCGCGGATGCACGTGCACGCGGGGTGTTCCTGTGATTACAGCTTTACTCCATATGGACAGACGCACGGGACGCCGTTTCGGCTCCGTCTACCCCGGGCCGATCTCTCCATCCCGGCGGAACCCGCTGATAACTTGGCTCGGTCTTTCGTCAACAAGGGGGAATTACAGATGCACAGGCCTGTACGGACCGGCGTGGTGATCGCCGCCGGAATCCTCTCCGCCGCGGCACTGACCGGCTGCGGCAGCGACAGCGACAGCGACAGCGAGAAGAGCGACGCCCCGAGCGGCTCCACCGCCTCGGAACAGCCCGGTGGATCGTCCGGCGACTCGTCCGGCGACGACAGCGGGTCCGGGACGAACGCGGCCGCGCTGGAAGGCGGTTGGGCCGGGAAGACCGGTGGCAAGGCGGTCGTCCTGTCGGTGGCGTCGGGCAAGGCCGTGCTCGTCACCGAACAGCACGCCTGCACGGGCACCGTGCAGGACGCGGACAAGGTGACGCTCACGCTGAAGTGCGTCGACGGCGGCGACGACCGCACCGCGGGGACCGTCGAGTCCAACGACGGCAAGACCGTCGTGGTCTCCTGGGCCGGCGGGGTCCAGGACACCCTGGCCAAGACCGACCCGGGCGCCCTGCCGTCCGGCCTGCCGGACCTGGCCGACCTGCCGACCACGGCTCCCTGACGGCCGGCGCCCGGTTCCGTCAACCGGCTTTGCCGTCGGGCGAGTCGGTCGCCCCGGGCTTCGGCTTCGGCTCGGGCTTCGGCTTCGGCTCCGGCTCCGGTTTCGGCTCCGGTTTCGGCTTCGGCTCTGGCTCGGGGTTCGGCTTCGGCTCTGGCTCTGGCTCTGGCTCCGGCTCCGGCTCGGGCTTCGGCTCCGGCTCCGGCTCCGGCTCCGGCTCGGGCTCGGGCTTCGGCTTCGGCTTTCCGTCCAGTCCCCGGGAGAACTCCTCCAGGGCTTCGAGGAGCAGGTGGGCCCCTTCCCGTACGAAGGGGTCCGCCTGTCCCCCGTCCGCGCGCTGTCCCTCGTCCGCACGCTCCGCCTCGTCCGCGCGCTCCGCCTCGCGCTCCGCCTCGTCCGCACGCTGCCGCGCGTCCCACTCCGCCAGCGCCTCGCGCACCTCGGTCCAGTCCGGCACCTTCCGCTCCCGCACCGCCTTCGCCCCCCGCTCGGTGGCCCGGCGCAACGCCTCGGCCAGGCGCGCCGCGTCCGGTACGGGGGTGGCGCCGCCGCCGGGCAGATGGGCCTCCAGGAGCATCGCGGCCCGGCCCAGCTGGGCCAGCGCGTGCTGGGTGTCGTCGGCGGCGGCGCGGGACAGGCCCCGGTTGCGCACCGGTTCGTACTGGGCGGTGGCCAGCGCCTCCTGCCAGGCGACCCGGGCCTCACGGGTGTCGAGCAGCGCGGAGCGCACGTCGTCGTGGCCGCGTTCGGCCGGTTCGGCGTACTGGTCGACGACCGAGGCGGCGTACCGCCCGTCCGCCTTGAGCCAGTCGCCGAGCCTGCCGCGCAGCCTCGGGGTCTCCCAGGCCGGATAGAGGGCGTACGAGATCATCGCGAGGAGGCCGCCCGCGAGGGTGAGGACGACGCGTTCGAGCACGGTCTGCGACCAGCTGTCACCCGCCATGCCGAGCAGGAAGACGACGTACGCGGAGACGCAGGCCTGGCCGACCACGTACCCGGTGCGCATCAGCAGGTACATCAGCAGCGCGCAGAACACGGAGAGCACCGCGGCCGTGGTCACCCCGGGGTGGGTGGTCCGGACGATCGCGGTGGCGAGCGAGACACCGACGATCGTGCCGCCGAACCGGGCCACGGACCGCTCGTACGTCTGGGAGAACTCCGGCCGCATCACCATCACGGCGGCCATCGGCGCCCAGTAGCCGTGGCCGAACGGCAGCGCGGTGCCGATGAGATAGCCGACGGCCGCGACGACGGACACCCGGACGGCGTGCCGCAGGATCGGTGACCCCGGGCGCAGTTCGGCGCGCATCGCCTTCACGACGACGGGGACCAGCCGCAGCAGGGTGGGGCGGCGGCGGTGCGGGGCCGGGGGTGTCCCGTCCGAGGGGGTCTTGATGGCCTCGGCTGCCTCCTCCGCCTTGGCGTCCTGTTCCTTCGTCCCCTCGCCCTCGGCCGTCTCGATGACGTCGGAGAGCAGTGCGCCGAGCCGGTCGGCGGCGCGGAGCGGCGGGCCGGTGAGCAGCGTTCCGGTGTCCGGGGTCTTCAGCGCGGCGACGGCGGACGGGGCCAGCTCGACCGGGTCGCCGTGCCGGATCGCTCGGGCCGCCGAGTCGAGCACCGATCCGGCGGCGGCGAGCAGCTCGCGGACCCGCTCGCGTTCCGGCCCCTCGTCCGGCACCCCCAGGGACGGGTCGGCGAGCGAGGCGAGCACCGGTCTGATCCGTTCGGCGATCCTTCGGGAGCCCCGCAGCTCGGGCGGCCGGCGGCGGGCCTGGCGCGGGGTGACCGCGGCCGCGCTGCGGGCCGTCATCAGCGGCACCGGGTCGAAGGGGGCGAGCGGGTCGTGGCGCAGCCGCCGGGCGTAGTCGGCCTCGGCGGCCAGCGCGTCTGCGAGGGCGTCGCGCTGGGCGCCCCATCTGCGTACCGGGAACAGGACGATCAGCGCCGCCTGCACGATTCCGCCGAACAGGATCATCACGGCGTGCACGGCCGAGTTGGCGACGGAGGTGGGCAGGGTGACCGTGACCAGCATGATCGCCACGTTGGACGCCGCGATGATGCCGGCGGTCGGGCCCGCCGCCCAGGCCAGTCCCGCGACGAACGTCCAGAGCACCAGCAGGGCGAGGAACAGCGGCAGCCGGGAGCCGGTGAGATAGCCGAGGAACGTCGACACGGCGAGGCTCGCCCCCGAGACCAGGGCGAGTACGGGCCGGGGGCGCCAGCTGCGCTGGAAGGTGGCGATGGCCGCCTGGAACGCGCCGAACGCGGAGCTCGCGGCGACCACCGGGCCGAAGAACGCGAGGCTGACCCCGATGACCAGGGCGAGACCGGCCGCGCCGCGGATCGCGATGAGCGGTTCGAGACGGCGCCGCTCGATCGACAGCCCCGAGCGGGCGGTCTCCTTCAGCGCCCGGAGCCAGCTCATGCCGAGAGCCTAACCGGAATTACCGATTGGCCCGAGTTGTCGGGAGTGGGGCATGGCCGGGGGTCGCCGGGTGACCCCGCGGTGGCCGGGGGTCGCTCCGTGACCCCCGCCGATCCCTCAGCGGCTGCCCCGGCCCCCTCGGAGCTCCGGGCCGTTCCCGCCCATCCGGGCCCGGTCCGCCGCCGCCGTGCCGTGGGTCCATCCGTCCAGGTCGGTGGCGCCCCGGACCCGGGTGGTCGTGGTCTCGGGGAACATCCGCTCGGCGGTGTCCGTGACGGCCATGTCGCGGGCGGCGAGGACCGGGAGCAGAGCGGGGTCGCCGGGCCCCGCCGGTCCGGCCCCGGATCCGGTCCCGGCCTCGGCCTCGGCGGTGACGCGGGCGGTGTCGGCGGCGAGCCTGCTGCCCAGCCGCTGGGCGTACGCCATCAGGAACGACTGCCGGAACGTCTTGGTCCGCTTGCGTCCGCCGGCCCGCTGGCCCGCCTCCGCGCTGGTCATCGCCACCGTGCCCTGGACCAGCAGGGAGGTGTACAGCAGTTCCACGGCGTCCAGGTCCGGCTCGAAGCCGACCACCGTGGAGAAGCCGAGGTCGCTGTTCCACACCGCACGGCAGCGGTTCGCGGCGGCGACCGCGTCGAGCAGGATCGCCTTCGCCGTCTCGTACGGCGCGTCCACCCCGATCCGGCACGCCCCCGGCGCCTCCTTGCTGTGCGTACGGGCGGCGAGCAGTGCCTCGTCGATGGAGTGCCGGGCCATCAGCTCCTGCGCCTTGGTGGTGAGGGCCTCCGCCTCCTCGGGGAAGCCGGTCGCCTCCGCCTTGGCGAGCAGGGCGCGGATCCGGGTCAGCATCCGGGGCTCGTCGTGTGCCGGCGGCAGGTGGAGCCCGTGCGGGGAGGCGCTGGGCGGCGGCCCGACCGGCTCGATCGAGGGGAGTTGGAGCAGCAGCCGGTACAGGCCGAGCACGGCGGAGGCGTAGGAGAAGCGGTCCGGCCGGTTGCGGGGCGGCGCGGCGGGCAGCCCGTCGAGCTGGCCCTGCCAGCGGGGCGGCAGCCGCTCGTACCGCGCGGTCCCGGAGACGATCAGCCCGGCGGCGAGTCCGGCCGCCGTCTCGTCGAGGTCGCGGCGGACCAGGCGTACGACATCGGCGGGCTGCCAGCCGCGCCCCCAGGCCCGGCGGACGAACTCCTCGCCGCGCCGGAACAGTTCCGCGTCGGCCGTCGGGTCGGCGGCGAGCAGGGAGGCGCCGGTGTCGAGACCGGCGTCGCCGTCCGAGTAGAGGGCTGCCGCGAATGCCTGGTCGATCACCGGTTCCATGAGGTCAGGGTAGGCAGGGTGGTGCGGCCGGGTACGGCTGGCCCTGCCCCGTGGACGGACACCCCCACCGGACCCGGCCGGACAGTGCGTTTAGTCCATCCAGACCCACCCGCTGGCGATATATCCACTTTCGTCCTTTCATCACGATTTCGCATGCTTTCATCTCGCCATGAAGGCGACCAATGGAGGCGATCGGATGATGACCGGAGACCGACAGCAGGACCCGGACGACGCACGGGCGATCACGTCACGGCGGCGCGTACTGACAGTCGCCGCGCTCGCGCCGGTACTGACCGTGGCGAGCCCCGCCACCACCGCCCGCGCCCTGCCCACCGGAACGACCGGGGCGGGGCACGGAAAGCGGGTGAAGCCGGTACCGACCGACCTGGCCCACTGGGCGGGCGTCGCGAAGGCGCTGGGCCGCAAGGGCAACATGCTGCGCGGCACGACGTACCACACGAGCTTCCCCCGGCGGGATCTGCTGGTGGTCTCCGACGGCGTCGTCGTCACCCCGGGGCTGGCGCTGGGCACGCACGTGGCCTTCGTCCGCTACGCCGACGGCAGCACGATGATCATGGGCGACGTGGTGGTCACCGAGGACGAGCTCCAGCACGTGATCGACGCATGGCAGGCGCACGGGATCGAGCAGACCGCGCTCCACAAGCACCTGCTCGCCCAGACCCCCGACCTCTGGTGGGCCCATGTCCACGGACACGGCCACGACGCGGTGGCCCTGGCCCGCGGGCTGCGCGCGGGATTCGACCGCACCGGCACCCCGCCCGCGGTGGCCCCGGACCCGCCGGCCCCGGTCGACCTGGACATCGCCCGGATGGAGGCGGCACTGGGCGCGAAGGGCTCCGTCGAGGACGGGCTCTACAAGATCGTCTTCTTGCGCCGCGAGACCGTCACGGACGGCCATCTGATCCTGCCGCCCGGCCTGGGCTCGACCAGCGCGTTCAACTTCCAGCCGCTCGGCGGCGGCCGGGCCGCGCTCAGCGGCGACTGCGTCATGCGGGCCGACGAGGTCCCGCACGTGCTGAAGGCGCTGCGGCGCGGCGGGATCAAGCTCGTCGAACTGCACAACCACCACCTGTCGGAGGACCCCCGCCTGTTCTTCACCCACTTCTGGGCGGTGGACGACGGCGTGCGGCTCGCCCGTGCGCTGCGCCGCGCGGTGGACGCCACCGACGTCGTACCGGGCGGCTGAGACCGGCCACGGACCACCGCTCACCGCCCGCCCCCGCCGGTCGCCGGAACGGATTGCGCCGGTCCAGCGACCGGCGTCGTCCGATCCGTTCTGCATATGGACCAATCGGCCCGGGGCGGCGCGTGGTCCCGGGGGCGACCGGGCACCCATGTCCCGTCCAAGCCCGCGATTTCGTGAACCACCCGTCAGATTCCCGTCTGGAGCTCCGCATGGAACCAGTAGCCGGCGCACGGCACTGCCCGTTCGACTACGCCGAGGCCCTCGAATTCGACCCGGTTCTCAGGCACTTGATGACCGAAGAGCCCGTCTCCCGCATCCGCCTCCCGCACGGCGACGGCGAGGCGTGGCTCGTCACCGGCTACGACGACGTGCGTACGGTGACCACCGACCGGCGCTTCAGCCGTACCGCCATCATCGGCCGGAACTTCCCGCGCATGACCCCCGAACCGATCGTGCAGGACGAAGCGATCAACGTGATGGACCCGCCGGGAAGCAGCCGGCTGCGCAGCCTGATCTCCAAGGGCTTCGCCCCCCGCCACCTGGAGCGCATGCGGGTGCGCACCCAGCACGTGGTCGACGAGCTGCTGGACCGGATGGAGGAGCACGGTGCCCCGGCCGACCTGTTCGAGCATCTGGCCGCCCCGCTGCCCCTGACCACCATCTGCGAGGTCCTCGACATTCCGGAGGACGACCGCGCCCAACTGCGCGCCCACGCCCGGACCATGATGGACACCACCGTGGAGAACAAGCCCGCCGCGGTACGCGCCAAGGCCGATCTCCGCTCCTACTTCGAGACGCTGACCGCCGAGCGGCGCGCGAACCCGGGCGACGACCTGATCAGCGCGCTGGCCACCGCCCGCGACGGGGACGAGATCCTCAACGACCAGGAACTGACCGTCATGGCCATGGTCCTGCTCATCACGGGCCAGGACACCACCACGTACGAGATCGGCAACATCGCCTACACGCTGCTCACCAGGCCCGACGAGCTCGCCATGGTCCGCGACCGCCCCGAGATGCTCCCGCAGGCCATCGAGGAGCTGCTGCGCTTCATCCCCTTCCGCAAGGGCGTCGGCATCCCCCGGGTCGCCCTGGAGGACGTGGAGCTGAGCGGCGTACGGATCCGGGAAGGGGACATCGTGCACGTCTCCTATCTGACGGCCAACCGCGACGGCCGGAAGTTCGACCGCCCCGACGAGCTGGACCTGGAGCGGCAGGGCCCGTCCCACATGACCTTCGGGTGGGGCGGGCACCACTGCCTCGGTGCCCCGCTCGCGGCCACGGAGCTCCAGATCGCCATCGGGACGCTGCTGAAGCGCTTCCCCGCACTGAAACTGGCGGCTCCGGCCGAGGAGGTGCGCTGGAACAGGACGTCGATCTGGCGCTATCCCCTCGAACTGCCCGTCACCTGGTGACCGGGCGCTCCGACAGCCGTCATCGATGATGCGTCGGCCCCCGGCCGGCGGCAACCCGGACCGCTCCGGGCCGCCGGCCGGGGGCACCGGCCCCGCCCCGGCCTCTCACGGGCCCCGACCGGCACCCGGCACCCTCCGCGGCCCTTGCACAGCGCCCCCGGCGGGTGCTCGGCGTGCGGCCCCGATCCACCTGCCGTAACGTGATCCCGACGGCCACCCAAGCCGTGGCGGATCCGCTTCCGCCCACGAACGGCTAGAACTCAGACTTCGACGGTCGGCCCGTCCGCGCCCGTTCCAGGGGTACCTGACCCGGCGCCGGAATCCACCAGAATCCACATCCGCGCAACGCCGCGCGTGCGGAACCGTGGTGGCCGCCTCCGGCCGGGACGCCCCGGAACCCTTCGGGCCCGGCCGTGTGGACCATGTCCGCTAGGAGGAGTTCCATGGCGGTTCTCTGCAAGCCGGCCATCGCGGTTCCCGAGTACGTCATCACCAACGAGGAAACCCTCGAACTGGCTCAACGGTTGCACGGCGACCACCCGCAGATCGACCTGGTCCTTCGTCTCATCGAACACACCGGGGTGCAGAAACGACACCTGATCCAGCCGATCGACAAGGTGTTGCAGCACCCGGGCTTCGACGCCCGCAGCATCACCTACGAGGAACACACCAAGGCCCGGGTGCCGGAGGTGGTACGCCGCGCGCTCGACCAGGCCGAACTGGAGCCGAGGCAGATCGACTTGATCGTCTACGTCTCCTGCACCGGCTTCATGATGCCGCCGCCGACCGCGTGGCTCATCGGTGAGATGGGCTTCAGGCCGGAGACCCGGCAGCTGCCGATCGCCCAGCTCGGCTGCGCCGCGGGCGGTGCGGCGGTCAACCGGGCCCACGACTTCTGCACCGCGTACCCCGACGCCAATGTGCTGATCGTGGCGTGCGAGTTCTGCTCGCTCTGCTACCAGCCCACCGACCTGGGTGTCGGATCGCTGCTGTCCAACGGGCTGTTCGGCGACGGCATAGCCGCCGTCGTGCTCCGCGGCAGCGGGGGCACCGGGGTCCGTCTGGAGCGCAACGGCTCGTTCGTCATCCCGGCCACCGAGGACTGGATCTCCTACGCGGTCCGGTCCACCGGATTCCACTTCCAGCTCGACAAGCGGGTGCCCGGCACCATGGAGCCCCTCGCACCGGCCCTGGAGGCGGTCGCCGAGGAGAACCAGTGGAACGCGGGAAAGATGGACTTCTACATCATCCACGCGGGCGGCCCGCGCATCCTGGACGACCTGAGCCACTTCCTGGACGTGCCGCCCGAGGCGTTCCGCTTCAGCCGGGCCACGCTCACCGAGTACGGCAACATAGCCAGCGCCGTGGTGCTCGACGCCCTGGGCCGCATGTTCGACGAGGCATCGGCCCTCGACGGCCACCGGGGTCTGATGGCCGGCTTCGGCCCCGGCATCACCGCCGAGATCTCGCTGGGCACCTGGACGAGCGAGTCCGAGTCCTGACCCTTCCGCTCCCCCGGTCCCGGTGCCGTTCCCGGCACCCGCGGACCGGGGGACACGCACCGCCCGCCCACCGCCCGCCCACCGTCCGTTGTCAGTGCCGGGTGCCAGACTCGAAGGCATGACCGAACGGTGGGCTCTGGCCATGACGGAGACCGGCGGCGCCCTCCTCGCCCCGCTGGACCCCACCGGCCTGCCCGCCGCCCCCGTCGTGGCCGAACCCGACCTGGTGGCGGCGGTCCGCTCCCGCCCCGACGTGACCCGCTGGGTGTGGCGGTCCACCGCCGAGATCTACCCGCGGCTGCTCGCGGTCGGCGTCCCCGTGGACCGTTGCTACGACATCGAGGTCGCCGAATCCCTCCTCCTCGCCCACGAGGGCCGGCTCGGCGAGCCCCGCTCCGCGGCCGCCGCCCACGCCCGTCTGCGGGGCGCCCCCGTACCCCCCGATCCCCCGGCCCGCTCCGCGGAGCCCGGCTCGCAGTCCTCGCTCTTCGAGCCCAGCTCCGGCACCCGGCTCCCCTTCGAGGACCTGCTCCAGGTCTACGCCGACCAGCTCCGCAGGCACGACGCCACCGAGCACCCGGGCAGGATGCGCCTGCTCACGGCCGCCGAGTCGGCCGGCATGCTGGTCGCCGCCGAGATGAACAGCTCCGGTCTGCCCTGGCGCGCCGACGTCCACCGGCAGGTCCTGGACGAGCTGCTCGGCGAGCGTTACGCGGGCGGCGGCGAGCCCCGCAGGCTTGCCGAGCTGGCCGACGAGGTGTCCGCCGCCTTCGGCAGACGGGTCCGCCCCGACCTCCCCGCCGACGTGGTGAAGGCGTTCGCGCAGGCCGGCATCAAGGTGAAGTCCACCCGCCGCTGGGAGCTGGAGGAGCTGGACCACCCGGCGGTGCAGCCCCTCGTCCAGTACAAGAAGCTGTACCGGATCTGGACGGCGCACGGCTGGAGCTGGCTCCAGGACTGGGTGCGCGACGGCCGTTTCCGCCCCGAGTACCTGCCGGGCGGCACGGTCAGCGGCCGCTGGACGACGAACGGCGGCGGGGCGCTCCAGATCCCCAAGGTGATACGGCGGGCCGTCGTCGCCGACGAGGGCTGGCGCCTCGTCGTCGCGGACGCCGACCAGATGGAGCCCCGGGTGCTCGCCGCGATCTCCCGCGACCGCGGCCTGATGGAGGTGGCGGGCCACGACGGCGATCTGTACACGGCACTGTCGGACCGGGCGTTCCACGGCGACCGGGACCACGCCAAGATCGCGCTGCTGGGCGCCGTCTACGGCCAGACCTCGGGCGACGGCCTGAAGAATCTGGCCGCCCTGCGCCGGAGGTTCCCACTGGCCGTGGCCTATGTCGACGATGCCGCGAAGGCGGGCGAGGACGGACGTCTCGTGCGGACGTGGCTGGGCCGGACCAGCCCGCCCGCCGTCGGGAGCGGTGCGGACGAGGAGGCCGGCATCCCGCAGGAGAGCGCCGACCCGCCCCTGGCAGACAGCGGGTTCACCCCCGGCTACGCGTCGTCGAACGCCCGCGCGCGGGGCCGCTTCACGCGCAACTTCGTGGTGCAGGGCAGCGCGGCCGACTGGGCGCTGCTGCTCCTGGCCGCCCTGCGCCGGTCGCTCGGCTCGGCGGGTCTGCGGGCGGAGCTGGTCTTCTTCCAGCACGACGAGGTGATCGTGCACTGCCCCCAGGAGGAGGCGGAGACCGTCGTGGAGGCGATCCGGGCGGCCGGTGAGCTGGCCGGGCGGACCGCCTTCGGTGAGACACCGGTGCGTTTCCCGTTCACTACGGCGGTGGTGGAGCGTTATTCGGACGCGAAGTAGTGCCCGGGGCGGACCCGGGTGCGGTGCCGGGGCCCTCGCCGAACCCGGCGAGCCCGTGGTCGTAGTGCGCCGGGCGCAGATGCTGATGCCGGTGCCGGGCGTTGAGCAGATGGATGACGAACGCTGCGATCGCGATCATCGCGAGGACGACCACGACCATGACCAGGGTGTCCATGCGATACCGGCCCCCTTCGATGCGCAGGCCGACACGAGCGGCTCACCGGGAGCCGTACGCCTCCAGGCTACTCCGCTGTCCGGAGCGCGCCCCCGGGGAAGAGTCCCCGGGAGCGCGCCCGCGCAGCGGCGTACCCCCCACTGAGCTGCCTGGCTACCCGCGTTCCCACAGCGCGGGGACGTTCGGCGGTTCCCAGCCGGCCATGGCCGAGTGCGCCTGCAGACAGCGATACGTGGCGCCGCCGTACGTGACGCGGTCTCCCGCGCTGTAGAGCGTCCCGGCCGCCCAGGTGGAGCCGGGCGGGTCGGTCGGCGGATCGGTGGGCGGGACGGTCGGCCCCTGGTCGACGTCGAGGACGAAGTCGAACGTCCCCTCCCGCCCCGAGCCGATCTCCCGGACGTTCATCAGGAGCGCCGGGTCGAAGATCGAGTCGGTGTTGTTGCGCGGTTCGTCGGGGAAGTACAGCTGGGTGGTCAGGATGCCCGAACCGGGCGCCTGGACCTTCACATGGATGTGGCGCGTTCGCCCCGGGTACAGCCCCGGCACGATCGTGGTCAGGCTGAAGGCCCCGGCCTGATCGGTGAACTGGTGCCCTCGGAAGGCGAATCCGCTCATGTCGTACGCGCCGTTGGTGTCGGCCTGCCAGAAGTCCAGCAGCGCTCCGGGGACGGGCTTGCAGCTCCGCCCGAAGACATAACCGCTCACGGTCAGCGGGACGCCGGGCGTGCCTGCGGTCACCAGGCTCGTGCGGAGCGGGGAGTCGGGCTTGAAGTAGGGCCCCTCGATCTGCTCGTGGGTCGGGCCGTCGCCGTCGTCGCAGTTCGGCGTGGGCGCCGGCGGCCGGCCACTGGCGCCGGCGTCGCGGGCCAGCGCGACGCCGCCGCCCGCGAGCAGCGGGACGGTGCCGGCCACGAGTGCGGCCTTGAGCAGTGTCTTGCGGCTGATCCGGCGGTCGCCGCCGGGGCCTTCGGTCGGTTCTGGGGTCATGGCTGATTCCTCGGGTGGGGGAAGGGCACGTGCATGACACGGAACAGGTGCGGGAGGTGCGCGCCGCCCGGCCGGGAGGCGTGGAGTTGAGGCCGGGCGGGCGCGGTGAGCGGCGGCGGCCCCGTCGGAGCCGCCGGACCGGCCGGTTCGCGGGGCCGGCCGGGGTGCGGGGCGGCCGTCAGACGCGCTGCCAGAGGGCCGGGACGTTCGGCGGCGTCCAGCCGGGCTGCGCCTGGTGGGGCTGGAGGCAGCGGTAGCTGTCGGAGCCGTACGTCACGACATCGCCCGCCGCGTACGTCGTACCGGCCGCCCAGGTGCCGCCCGGCTCGGTCGGCGGGTCGGTGGGCGGGTCGGTCGGGGTGCCGTTGGTGACCAGGGTGAGTCCGTACGCCTGGAGCGCGGGGTTCACCGGCTGGAAGTACGTCGTACCGCCCTGGGAGCAGTTGCCGGAGCCGCCGGAGGTGACGCCCTGCGCCTGGCTGCCCGAGATGAACGAACCGCCGGAGTCACCGGGTTCGGCGCACACATTGGTGCGGGTGACGCCGGAGACGGTGCCCTCCTGGTAGGTGACGCTGGTGTTGCGCTGCTGGACCGTCCCGCAGTGCCAGCCGGTCGTCGAACCGGAGCGGCAGATCGACGCCCCCTCCAGCGCCTCGGTGGACCCGGTGACCGTCACATCGCCGTTGCCGTAGCCGTTCACCAGGGCGCGCGGCGTCCAGCCGGTGTTGGTGGCGACCCAGGAGTAGTCGCGGCCGGGGAAGGTGGAGCCCTGGAAGGAGCCCTGGGCCTGCTGGTTGTACCCGCTGGTGCTGACCCCGGGCGTCCCGCAGTGACCGGCGCTGACGAAGCCGGACTGACTGCTGCCGCGCTTGACGGGGAAGCCTATGGAGCAGCGCCCCGAGCCGTTCATGTAGTACGCGTCACCGCCCCGGAGATCGGTGAAGGTGCGGGGCCGCTCCGCGGACTGACGCACCGTCACCACTTCGCGCGCCACCCCCGCATCGGCGAGGAACCCATCGGCGGCCGAGGCGCGGGCGGCCTGCACGACGACCCGGTTGGTGGCCACGTCGACGTACCAGACGGGCACCCCCTCGGGGGCCCGGCGCAGCGCGACGCGGTCCAACGCCGCCTTGGCGGAGTCGAGTTCGGCCTGACTGTGCTCGACGACCACGGGCCTGGCACCGGCCTCGCGAATCCGGGCGGCGTCGGAGGCGTCGGTGGTGGCCACGGTCAGGGCCGCGCCGTCACCGCTCACCCGGGCCCCGGCGAAGTCCGCGCCGAGGGAGCGCTTCAGCCCGGCGGCGACGGCCGCCGCCCGGGCCTCGTGGCCGATCCGGCTGCGCGCCTCGTCGGCGGTCAGTCCGAGGTCGCGCCGCATGGCCTTCAGCAGACCGGGCGAGAGCTGCCCGGTCCCCGTGGCGGTGGGGGTGCGGAACTGCGAAGCCGGATCGGCGGATGCACTGCCGGTCAGGCCGGCCAGCGCGAGCACACCGACGGCCACGGTGGCGGTACACGCGGCCAGGGCACGTCTGCGGAGTACGGAGCTCTCCACGGAACTCTCCTTGACTTCGGGGGAATTGCCGCCAAGGTAGCCGCGTACACGTCATCCCCAGGAGATCCCGTTCACCCCCTCACTTCGCGTTATGGGGCCCCGGCCGGCCGCGGCGGTTCCCTGCTCCGTGGTCGCGCCGGGGAGGTCCACATACGCCGCCGATCCCCGTAGGTTCGCCCCATGCGAATAGGTGAGCTACTGGGTTCCGGCCGATCCGCCGATGTGTACGCACTCGACGACGAGTGGGTGCTGCGCCACTACCGCGACGGCATGGACGCCACTCACGAGTGGATGGTCATGTCCTACCTCGGCGCACACGGCTTCCCCGTCCCCCGCCTCGGCCCCCGGGACGCGGAGACGCCCCCCTGCGATCTGGTGCTGCAACGCCTGACCGGCCCGACCATGCTGGAATCCCTGCTGGCCGGCGAGGTGTCGGCGGCCGACGCGGCAGCCGTGCTGGCCGGGCTGCTCGCCGAACTTCACACCGTTCCGGCCCGGCTCTCCCCGGATCCCGAGGACCGGATCCTCCATCTGGACCTGCACCCGGACAACGTGATGCTGACGGACCGGGGCCCGGTGGTGATCGACTGGAGCAACACCAGGGAGGGCGTTCCGGCCGCGGACCGGGCGATGACGTCCCTGATCCTGGCGCAGGCGGCGGTCGACCCCGGATTTCCGGCGCCGGCGGACGCCCGTGCCCTGCTGGACGAACTGCTGCCGCACTTCTCCGCGTCCGGCGGCATCCCCGCCCACCACCTCACCGAGGCCGTCGCACACCGCGCGGCCGACCCGGTGACGGGCCCGCAGGAGGTGGCGCTGATCGACCGGGCGGCATCCCTGATCGTGGACCTGACCGCCTGAACCGCCCCGCGTCCCCTTCCCCCGCCCC
>NZ_ML123047.1:98261-173292 GCF_003846175.1 Streptomyces sp. ADI95-17
TCCCCCGCCCCCTTCCCCTCCCCGCGTCCCCTTCCCCCTCCTCGCGCTACCGCCCGGCGGGCTGGGCCGGCAGCGTATAGACGTGCTGCGGGGTCACGACGCGGGTGATCGCCTCGCCGAAGAGGGTGCTCGGTTCCGAACCCCGGTAGTCGGTGTCGGTGTTGAGGAGCACGACCAGGGTCGCCTTCGTGTCCGGCATGTGGACGACCAGCGACTCGTACCCCGGCAGCGAGCCGTTGTGCCCCACCCAGCCGTGGACGTCGAAGATGCCCAGGCCGTAGCCGGTGTCCGGAAGACCGCTCGGGCCCGTCCTCAGCCGCTCGGCCTGGGTGGCCGGGCTGAGCAGAGTGCCGGTGGCCAGCACCCGCGCCCAGATCCGCAGATCGCGCTGGTCGGAGATCGCGCCCCCGGCGGCCCACGCCCAGGAGGGGTTCCAGTTCGTGGCGTTCCCGGTCCTGCCGCTCGCGGTCTGGTCGGTGTAGCCCTGGGCGTGCGGGGCGGGGAACGCCGCGGTCCTCGGCAGGAACGTGTGGCTCATGCCCGCCGGCTCGAAGACGTTCCGTTCGAGGTAGTCCGCCAGCGGCCGGCCACTCGCCTTCTCCACCACGAGCCCCAGCAGAATCGCGTTGGTGTTGGAGTACTCGAACTTCTTCCCCGGCTGGAACCGCAAGGGGTGCTTGAAGGAGTACTCCAGCAACTCCCGCGGTGTGAACGGCCGTTGCGGGTCGCTCGTCAGCGCCTTGAAGAAGTCCGGATCCATGGAGTAGTTGAAGAGCCCGCTGCGCATACCCGCCAGCTCGCGCAAGGTGATCCGGTCCCCGTCGGGAACCCCCTTCACGTACTTCCCGATCGGGTCGTCCAGCCCGGCCTTGCCCTGGTCGACCAGGGTGAGCAGCGCCGTCACCGTGAACGTCTTGGTCACACTCCCGACCCGCATGTTGAGGCCGGCCGACATGGGCGCCCCCGAACTCTTGTCGGCGACCCCGAAGGCCCGGACGTAACTCCCCTTGCCCGGAACCCACAGCCCGACCGTGACCCCGGGCACCCGCGCATCCCCCATGACCTGCCGCACCGCCTGGTCCAGTTGCTCGGCCACGGCGGGGGTGAGCGGCGGGAACCCCTCGGACGGCGACGCCGACGAAGCGGATGGAGCAGATGAAGCGGACACGGGGGGTGTCGGGACCGTCTCGGGCCAGGCCGCCCCCACCGGCACCGTGACGGCCAACAGCCCGGCGGCCGCTGCGGCCGCGGCCGCCCTGCGCAGTCGTGTGTGCGAGCGCGCCATGGGCCGACTCCCGTCACGAGAGAACAGAGCTCCACAAGCAGCGTAGGTCCGGAGCACCGGTGGCGCACGGACGGGACCCGCCGCCGGGATCGGGACGCGGCGCCGCGTCCGCGCACGGTTGCGCCGCGGCACCCGGACCGCTCAGGACGACCAGTTCACCGCCGCACCGCCCACGAACGGCAACAGCCGTTCCGCCTCCTGCTCCAGGGCCGCCCGGTCGGGATCGGCAAGCGGGCGGAGCGGGGTGAGCCGCAGTGTGCCGGCGTCCAGGGACCACGTTCCGTGGACCCGGCCGTCGACCAGGAAGGTGGGGCGCACCCGGGCCTGGCCGGGCATCACGTGCTTGCGGTCCTCGTCGCTGATGACGCGGGTGCGGTCGGCGTGGCCGAGCAGGACGTTGTCGAAGGCCGGCAGCAGCCGCACCGGGGCGGGGGTCCCGGGGTCGGGCAGCTCCGCGTCGGCCAGGTCGAACAGTTCCCGGCCGTCCGGGTCGCGGTAGCGGCGCAGCTCGCCGCGCATCTCCGCGACGACCTCGCCGAGGCGGGTCAGCCCGCACCAGGCCTGGGCGTCCTTCACCCCGGCGGGGCCGAAGGCGGCCAGATAGCGGCGGATCAGCTCCTTCGCCGATTCCCCGGCGGCGGCCGTCGGCGCCGCGACCGCCATCGGGCGGCCCAGCCAGGCGTCGGCGGGCGTGACGGAGACCGCCGACCGATTGCCCCAGGAGCCCCACGCGCCGGTGGCCGCGCCATGGACGAGGGGGGTGCTCAGCTCCGCCTGGCCGGCCAGGATCCGCCCGTCGCGTCCCGGGTGGCGTCCGGCCAGCCGCCGGGCCAGCTCCTTGCGTGACAGGGTTCCGCCCGCGAGCAGGCCGAGCGCGTCGGACACCAGGGACGCCGGGTCCAGGCCGGTGCTGTTCCGGGTGAAGTGCGGCGAGGCCGCGGTGCGGTCGAGCACGGGTTGCAGCAGCGGCCGCAGCCGACGGAAGTCGTCGGCCGCGGCGAGGTGCTGGGTGCTGCGGAGCAGGCCGGACCGGACCACCCGCCGGTCCTCCAGCAGTGCGGTGAGCAGGGGCTGTGTGAAGCCGTCGATCCTGCTCCACAGCCCTACGTAGGCCCAGTTGGGCTCCTGCGCCTGGAGCGCGACCAGCCGCCCGATCACCTCCAGCGGTGTGCGATCGGTGCGGGCCAGCAGGAACTGGCGGTCCATCAGTGCCCGGTTCAGCGCCCGGAGGGAGAGGGTGGTCACGACAGCCGCACCGACACATTGCCCCGGTAGGACCCCTGGAGCAGGGCGAGGAACGCCGCCGGCACGTCCTCGATCCCGCCCTCGACGACCGTCTGCGGGTAGACGAACCGGCCCTCGGCCAGCCAGGTGCCGAAGTGCTCCTGCCAGGCCGCGATCTGATCGGGCGTGTGGTAGCAGGAGAACGGCAGCAGCTCCACGTTCCGGGCCTCGGCCGCCGCGCGGTCGGGCTTCGGGAAGCGCTCCGCGGCGTCACCGAGCTGGCTCGACAGCGAGCCGCACAGCGCGAAGCGCGCCCCGGGCCGGGCCACCTGCAACGCCGCCTCGTACTGCGCACCGCCCACGACGTCGAAGAACACCGAGACGCCGTCGGGCGCGAGCTCCCTCAACCGGTCGGCCACGGAACCGTCGTGGTAGTCGAACGCGGCGTCGTACCCGAGCTCGTTCACCAGGTAGTCGGCCTTCGCCGGGCTTCCGGCGCTGCCGATCACCCGCGCCGCGCCGAGGCACCTGGCGATCTGCCCGGCCAGCGAACCGATCCCGCCCGCCGCACCGGAGACGAACACCACGTCGCCCTCGCCCACGGCCGCCACGTCGGCCATTCCGTAGTACGCGGTCGGCCCCTGGCCGAGGTGGTGGCCGGGGTCGGGGAAGAGCCCGCGGTCGAGCTTGGCGTACCCGGAGGCCGGGCCCGCCGAGTACTCGCTCCAGCCGGTCATCGACCGGACCAGGTCACCGACCGCGAGCTCGGGGCTGTCGGACCGGACGACGGTGCCGACGGTGGCCACGCCCACCCGCTGTCCGGGCTGCCAGGCGGGCACCGGGATGGTGCAGTCGGCCCGCATCAGCTCCAGATACGTCGCGGCGAGCCCCACCTGGTCGGTCCGCACCAGGACCTCGCCCGCCACCTCCGTCTCGGCGACGGTGAAGTGGCCGGGCGTGGGGATGCCGGTGATCTGCGCGGCCAGCTGGATCTCACGGGTGATCATTTCTTGGTCCTCACGTCGGTCCTGTTCGGCCTTCGAGATCGACCCTAGGGAGGCTTCCGGTCACTTTCCGGCCGGAAGTCGCGAGAGGATCCCGGCATGGCGAACACCAGCTCACGGACGCTCAGACTGCTCTCGCTGCTGCAGACCCACCGCCACTGGCCCGGCCTGGAACTGGCCGGCCGGCTCGGGGTGTCCGAGCGGACCCTGCGCCGCGACATCGACCGGCTGCGCGAGCTCGGCTACCCGGTCAGCGCGGCCCGGGGCACGGACGGCGGCTACCAGCTCGCGCCCGGCGCCGTACTGCCACCGCTGCTGCTGGACGACGAGGAGGCGGTGGCTCTCGCGGTCGGCATCGGCGACGCCGCGCAGAGCGGGATCGCCGGGATGGAGGAGGCGTCCCTGCGGGCACTGACCAAGGTGGTGCGGGTCCTGCCGCCCCGGCTCCGGGCCAGGGTGGACGCCCTGCGCGCGGTGACCGTCTCCGCCTCCGCGTCCGGGCCGGCCGTCGCGGCGGGCGTGCTCACCGCGATCGCCCAGGCGTGCCGGGACGAGGAGCGGCTGCGGTTCGGCTACACGTCCAGGGGCTCGGCACCGGCCGAGCGCGAGGTCGAGCCGCACCGCGTCGTCGCCACCGGCGGCCGCTGGTACCTGGTCGCCTACGACCTGCACCGGCACGACTGGCGCAGCTTCCGCCTCGACCGGCTGACGGGTCCGACGGCGACCGGGACCCGCTTCCGCCCCCGCCCGCTCCCGGCCGAGGACGCCGCGGCCTTCGTCCGGGCGGCGAGCGGTGCCCCGGCCCCGTACACGGTCGAGGCCCTGGTCCACGCGCCCGCCGCGCGGGTCCGGCAGGCGGTCGGCCAGTGGGGCACGGTCCAGCCGCTCGGCCCGGACAGCTGCCGCCTGACCATGACCTCCACCTCCCTCGACTGGCCGGCCCAGGCGCTGGGCAACGTGGGCGCGGAATTCGAGGTCCTGGGGCCGCCGGAGTTCGCCGCGCATGTCCAGGACTGGGGCGCCCGCTTCCTCCGGGCCGTCCCCGCGCCCCGGTGATCCGCCCCGCCACCGCGCGGGCAGATCACTCGGCGCGTCCCTCCGCCGCACGCGGGGGCGGCCGGGTCGTCACCCCCCGTCGCGCAGCCGGTTCGCCAGGGAGGACAGCGGCTCGGCCTCCTCGGTGTGGCCCAGGGCGGTCAGCCGGGAGACCGCCGCGTCGAGGCGGTTGAGGGCGGGGGCGGGGCGTTCCAGGTAGATGCCCTCCACAGCAGCCGTGAGGCGGAGGCACTCGGCCCACTCACCGGCGTGGTCCTCGCCCTTCTCCGGCGTCGGCCCGCCGAGCAGGGCGAGGGCCTTCTCCAGAGCGGCGAGGGCGTCCTCGTACGCACCGGCGTAGGCATTGACCCGCCCGTGCTCGTAGGCCAGGGCGGTGTCCAGGGAACGGCCCTGGGCCTCGTACTCGGCGGCGCGGGCCTCGTCGGCGATCCGGCCGGCGTCGGCGAGGCGGGCGAGGGCGTCGGCCAGGCCTTCGGGGCCCTGCCGCTCCGCCTGGAGACGGGCGAGTTCGCGCAGGCAGCCGCTGAGCTGCTCGTAGCGCGGGGCGCGGGCATGGGCTGCGATCGCCTGCTCCGCGGCCTCGCGCGCCCGGCCGAACTCGCCGGACTCACCGAGGAGTACGGCCGTCTCCGCGGCGATCATGACATGGCTCCCCGGGTCGTCGTCCCAGCGTGCCGACTCGGCCGCGAGCGCGACGAACTCCGTCGTGGCGGCCTTGAGGTCCTCCCCCGTGTGCAGCGCGCGGGCCCGGGTCAGGCGCAGTTGGGCGACGAGCCGGTCGTCCACCTCTCCGGCGGCGACGTCCGGTTCGGCCAGGAGCGAGTCGAGCAGTGCGATGCAGTCCTCGACCCGGCCCAGGTCGAGGCAGAGCTGAGCGGCGTTGCTGTAGGCGCAGTACGCGTCCGTCCGGCTGCCCCGGCGCAGCTCCAGCTCCGCCGAGCGCGTCAGGTGCCGCAGTGCCTCGTCGGGGCGGCCGAGGTGCATGCAGACCTCGGCCAGATCGGCGTGGAGGCGGGCGGTGTCGACGACGTCGGCCGGCCAGTCGGCGGCCAGTCGCAGTCCCTCGGCCAGGTCGGCCTGCGCGGCCTGCGCGTCCCGGAGGCCGAGCTGGATCCGACCGCGCAGCGCGAGCGTACGGGGCAGGTGCCAGGCGGGGCCGTGCGCCTTCAGCCGGTCGCGGACGCCGTCGATCACGGTGACCGCGGCGGGCAGGTCGCCGGAGAGGGCGTGGGTGGTGGCCCGCAGCAGCAGGGCACCGGAGATCTGCCCGCCGAGTTCGTGCCGGGTGGCGAACGCGAGCAGCAGGTCGGCCTCGGCGAGAACCGGCGCGACGTGCGCCTCGTCCCCCGACGTCTGCAGCCGCATGCCCAGCGCGGTCGCCCGCAACCGCAGCAGGCGGGCCTCCTGGTGCGGGGCGAGGCCGGACGCCTCCTCGTGCAGGCGGACCATGGCCGCGTGGGCGGAGGCCAGCGCGGCAGCCTTCACCGCGGCCCCACCGGCACCGTCCGCCCCATCGGCACTACCAGCCCCCTCGGCCCCCTCGGCCCCCTCGGCCCCCTCGGCAGGGATCTCCGCGGGGATCTCCGCGGCGGCGAGCAGGGCGCAGGCACGCGCGACCGCCGCGTCGCCCGGCGCTCCGGCGTCCTCGTACAGGCCCGCGGCCTCCTCATGGAGAGCGGCGGCCTCGGCGAACTCGTCCTTCTCGCCCGTCCGGCTCGCCTCGTCGCTCAGCAGGTCCGCCCGCAGCCGTGCGAGCGGACCGACGGCCGGGTCGTCGGGGTGGGCGTAGTCGCGGGAGGCGGCGAGCGTGCGCAGTTTCGACCAGCACGCCCGCGCGTCCGGGTGCCCCTGCTCGTCCAGCGTCCGTGCCCGGAGGATGAGTTCGGGCAGCGATTCCGGGACCTCGGCGGCCGTACGGGCGGCGGGCGCGGCGACCGGGGCGGCCGGGGCCACTTCGTCGAGGCCACGGGTACGCAGGGTCAGTTCCAGCGCGTCCACGAGCGGCGCGCGGTCGAGGCGGGCCCTGCGGCGGTCGGTGTGGGCCGTGGTTCCGTTGCGGGCGTCGAAGCGGGCGGCGAGGTCGTCGGCGCGGCCCCGCACCTCGGCGCGCAGGCCGGCCACCGTCCAGGTGCGGCCCGCGTATCCGGCGGCGGGCAGCTCACCGTGCCCCAGGGACTCGACGCGCTGGAGGAGCACCTCCGCACCGGTGAGGAAGTCGAACAGGTCCAGCGGCGACTCCACCTCGCCGAACAGATTCCGGTTCTCGGCGAGCAGTTCCAGGCCGCGCGCCTCGTTGCCGGTCAGCGCGCAGAACTCCAGGTGCCGGCCGACCTCTCCGGACATCGAGGGATTGCGGCGGCAGTTGCGGTAGCCGGCCAGGTGCAGTTCGCGGGCCCGGTCGACGCGGCCGCTGCGCAGCAGGGGCAGCAGCGCGTACGAGACGGAACGGGCCGGCTCCTCCTGGCAGGACTCCTTCCCGGCCAGGACGGGTTCCCAGTCGTTCAGCGCCCGCTCGTCGTCGCCCGCCGCGAGGTGGTACAGGGCGCGCTCGCAGATCTCGCAGGCCTCGCAGTCGCTGAGCCCGGTCCGGGAGCGGCCCGCCCACAGCTCGTAGGCGAGGGTGGTGCCCTCACCGATGTGGGCGGCGAGCTGGTACGCCTGCCCGTAGTAGGGCTGGAGGCCCAGTCCGGCCTTCTCGTACCGGTCGCGCATCTCCGTCAGCCACTGGCGCAGGCCGGCCAGCGGTATCTCGGGCAGCACGCGCAGCGCGTCGGCCACCCACTTGAAACGCCAGAACAGCGTGTGGCGCCGGCGCTCGTCGAACACGTCGGGCTGCTCGTCGAACAGGTTGAGCAGACGGGCGAAGACGACGGGCGACTTCCGGGGCTCGGAGCCGTAGGTGTACGCCTCCTGGAGCTCGAAGAGCGCGTGGACGAGCGGGACGGGCTCCGCGAGCTGTTCGGCGGCGTCCACCAGTTCCTCGGCGGTGACCGTGCGGGTGCGGCCGTAGGGGAGCCGGTCGTTCTCCTCCAGCGCCTGGTACAGCTCGTCGGTGTTCTGGGGTGCGGTCGGCATCGTCAGCTGTCCTTGCGGAGGGCGTGGGCGAGGAGGTCGAGGAAGGAGCGGTTGATGAGGCTCGATTCGGCGGCCCTGAGCGGGCGCCGGGACAGCAGCGCGGCCTGCCCGTAGAGAGCTTCGGCGCTGGTACGGGCCAGCTCGGGCTCCTCGATGGCGACGGCGGCGCGGACCAGCGGGTTCAGCTGGTTGAGGATCAGCTGGGCCCGCGGGGCCTCCTGGCGCAGGGCACCGAGGATGTCACCCCACACGCCGCCCTCCTGCTCACGGGCGAGCTGGGAGCGGGTGCGCTCGTGCCGGGCCTCGCGGCTGTCGACGAGGAGGGCGGGGGCGGAGGCGGGCTGGAAGGTGCGCAGCGCGACATCGCAGTCGAAGACGGCGAGGGCGTCGCGGGCCAGGGCGAGGTAGGCCACGGCGGCCAGTTCGGTCTCGCGGTCGACGGGGTCGAGGTGGGCGGTGAGGGTCGCCGGGTCGAGGTCGGCGACACTGACCTCGGGCCTGATCTCGGGCAGCCGGTGGACCAGTTCACGGTCGTACGTGTAGCCGCCGTTGACGACGCCGAGCCCGGCGGCCGAGGCGATCGCCGCGACCTGGCGGAACTCCTCCACGCTCGACGTCACGAGCACGGTGCGGTGGGTGCGCGCGAACTCGTCGAGAGTGGTGTGCCCGTCGGTGGTCTCGAACGGCAGCCAGGGCAGCAGCATCCGCAGGATCTCGTCGTCGTGCACCGCGAGCGACTTCACGGCCAGGTGGTGGGCCTGGAGGAACCGGCCCAGCAGGTCCGGATCGCTGGCGGCGGCCCGGGCTATCCAGTCGCGCAGCCGGTCGGCGAGGGCGTCGCGGACGGCGGCGAGCGTGTCGTCCTCGTACAGGGACTCGCGGGAAGCCGTCGGGCGCAGGCTCTCGGCATCGATGACACAGCGGACGAAGAACGCCCACTCGGGCAGGAGTTCCTCGGCCTGCTCGGACAGCAGCATGCCCTTGACGTGCACGCGATGGCCGTGACGGCGCCCGGCCGGCACCGCCTCGGGCAGCACGCACGCGATGCCCTTCAGGCCGACGGCCGGCAGGTCCAGTTCGATGGTGTCCAGCGGCGTGAACCCGAAGACCCCCTGCCCGTACGCGGCCAGCGCCCGGGAACGGGAGCCCGGGGTGGGGTACGTACGGGCCCAGGGTGCGGGCTCCGGATTGACGGCCACGTCCTGACCGACCGTGCCGTCGTCGAAGGTCACCGGGTGGCGCAGCAGGGAGCCGAAGTGCCGGGCCAGCGCGTGCACCTGCGTCGGCCGGGTCCACTCGCCGGCGTCGGCGCGCGGCGTCAGCGTGACGGTGGTCCCGGGGCGGGGGCGGGCGGACGCGGGCAGGGCGCGCACGGTGTAGCTGCCGTCGCCGCGCCCCCGCCACTCCACGGCGGGTGCGTCGGGGGTACGGGCGGAGCGGCTCAGGACGTGGATCTCGTCCGCCACCAGGAAGCAGGAGAGCAGCCCGATGCCGAACTGGCCGATGAAGTCCCCGCGTTGCTCGGCGATCCGCTCGGCGCGCTTGCTGCTGCGGCCGATCGTGGCGAGGAAGCTGTGTACGTCGGCCTCGGTGAGACCGACGCCGTCGTCCTCGACGCGTACCACCGAACCGTCGGCGTACAGGCGGATCCCGAAGGCATCGGCGGGGGCGTCCGGTGCGAGTCCGCGCCGGGCGGTCAGCGCGTCCACCGCGTTCTGCAGGAGCTCGCGGAGGTAGACGCGTGGGCTGGAGTAGAGGTGGTGGGAGAGGAGGTCGACGAGGCCGCGCAGATCCACCTGGAAGGTGCGATCGGCGCCGGCCGGGTTCGCTGCGGTGTCGGGCAGAGTCATCGGGCAGTCCGGGGTGAAGGGGGCGACGGGTGGCGGGGGTGCGGCCGCAAGCGGCTCCGGCAGCAGCCGGGAACCGGGACCGGCGTGCGCTCAGGCGCGGCGCTGGTGGCGGGCGAACTGCTTCTCGGGCTCCGCGAAGTAGGACCAGGGCCATTCGGTGCGGGCGCCGTCGAGCGCCTGGAAGACGCGCCGGACCGTGTGGCGCTCACCGGCCAGCGACAGGGCCATGGCGAACATGTTGAAGTCCTGCTGCCAGCCCGGCCGACGTACGTAGGCGGGGTGGAGGATGCTGTGATCGGCCGCGTTGCGCAACTCGGCCTGGATCTCGGGGGTTTCGAGGCACCCCGCGTGTTCCGACTCGACCCATTCCTCGATGTGCGCCATGGCGATCACACAGCCGATCCGGTGCCCCTGCGGAGCACGGGCGAACGCGTCGCGGGCGAATGCCAGGGCCTGGCCCGGTTCGCCGCTCCAGCGGGGCTGCAACTGCGACACCCAGTCGATGTGGGTCTCCAGGTCCAGCGGATCGCGGCGCAGGGCGGCGTCGAGCCGGGTCCTGTTGACGACCGGGCCCAGCGACATGCCCCGGCCGGAGGTGAGCAGGCAACGCCACGGCGTGATCCACTCCGGCCGCAGCTCGGCGGCTTCGAACAGCTGCTCCTCGGCGAGGTCGAGCCGCTCGTGGAAGACCCGCCACTGTTCCTGCGTGACGTTGGCCGCGCGCTCGGCCGTACGCGCCTCCCAGCCCCAGACGACGTGGCGCGCCCCGGATATCAGCAGGGCCGTGGCCCGGTGCTCCTTGTCCTCCTCGACGGCACGGCCGATCCAGTCCTGCACACCGTCCAGGTCGGACAACTGGCCCAGGACCTTGTGGTCGTGGCCGAGATCGAAGGGAACCAGCGCCGCCTTGACCGCCTCCCAGTCCCCCGCATCGGCCGCCTCCACCAGCGCGAGCACCCGCACGTCCCCGAGCGCGCGCAGCGTGTACGCCCCGTTCCTCCGCCGCCGCGGAACGGGCAGGGCATACGAATCCGCCTCCGGTCTCTCCCCGCCCCCGCCGAACAGCCTGCCGAACATACCGAGCCCTCCCCTGGTCCCGCGCGATCGTCGGGTGCAGCATAGGCGCCCCCACCGACATCGCTTCCACAGAGTATTCACGGGTGCTTCACGCCCCGGCCCGAAGACCATCCATGACGGGGCGGGTGCGGGCTTGAACACCGGTTCGGCCGGTGCACGCTCCACGACGCCTTCGTCTCTCTGGCCTGAAGCCTTCCCGCGCTGTTCGACCGACCGGGCGCAGGCGCGGGCCCGAGGGCCTCAATGGGCCGGTGCCGGGGGCAGGCAGCCCGTCTCCGGGAAGTGGCCGTTGACGTCCGACCAGACGCGCTCCGCGGTGACGGCACCGGTGACACAGGCGGTCCTGCCGATCCAGATTCCGTACACGCTGCCCCGAACAGGGCTTTGGTCTCCTGATGTGGTCCGCTCCGTCACCTCCAGGCGGGCGGGAGCGGTGAGGGGCGCAAGGGCCTCCCGCACCTGGGCGGGCCGGGTCCGATGCTGACGCCGCAGATCCTCAAGGGCCTGAGTGATGTCCTTGACCTTCTCCCGGGCTCGTTTCTCGTCCGCCGGGTCCGGACGGTCCGGGCGTCGTGCCCGGCTGTTGTCTCCGTAGAACGGCGCCGCGTCCAGGCCGGCCGTGCCGCTGCTCGGGGTTTCGTGCTCGGAGGCGTTGGACGAACTGGTGCCGTTGAGATTGGAGAAGAGATCGTCCGCGTCCTTCCCGCAGCTCGTCAGAGCGAGGACGCAGAGCACCGCGACCACGGCCGTGCCAGTGCGACAGGTCATGACTCCAGTGTCCCTTCGCGGTCGCGGCAGGGGCGTGAGTACGCATGCTCAACCGTGGCGCGAGACCGGGCCCACCTACACCGTCACCAGCAGCCCGGAGCGATCACCGCAGATGTCGGTCGTCGATGCCAGCGGCAGTTCTTCCGGCCGTCTGCGCTCGCGCGGCCCGCGCCCGACGCCGCCGCATCCAGTAAAAGCAAAAGCCCCAGGTCACGGCGAGTGAGTCCTGAGGCTTCCACAGAGCCGCCTTCGGGATTCGAACCCGAGACCTACGCATTACGAGTGCGTTGCTCTGGCCAACTGAGCTAAGGCGGCACGCCCTGTCGCACCATGGTGCGATCAGCAGCGTCGCCAAGTCTACACAGTTTCCGGGAGTGCTCCGTACCAGCCTCGTTCCGGGGGATATGCGCAGGTCAGTGGCGAGGTGGGGTGGTCAGGAGCACTTCTTGTCCTCCGCCGGCGGGGTGCCTTCCAGGAGGTAGGTGTTGATCGCCGAGTCGATGCAGTCGCTGCCGCGGCCGTACGCCGTGTGGCCGTCGCCCTGGTAGGTGAGGAGGGTGCCGGAGGAGAGCTGGCCGGCGAGGGACTGGGCCCACTTGTACGGGGTGGCCGGGTCGCGGGTCGTGCCGACCACCACGATCGGGGCGGCGCCCTTCGCCTCGATGCGGTGCGGGGTGCCGGTGGGCGGGACCGGCCAGTGGGCGCAGTTCAGGGCGGCCCAGGCGAAGGCCTTGCCGAAGACCGGGGATGCCTTCTCGAAGCTGGGAACGGCCTGGGTGACGGCCTTGGCGTCGGCGAAGGCGGGTGGCTGGTCCAGGCAGTTCACGGCGGCGTTGGCGAACATGAGGTTGGCGTACGTGCCGTTCGGCCGGCGCTCGTAGTAGCTGTCCGACAGGGCCAGGAGGCCGGAGCCGTCGCCCTTCTGCGCGCCGGCGAGGGCCTCGCGGAGCTGGGGCCAGGCCGACTCGTCGTACATGGCGGCGATGACCCCGGTCGTGCCCAGGGACTCGGTGAGCCTGCGGGACTCGCCGGTGGCGATCGGCCGGGCGTCGAGGTCGGCGAAGAGCCGCTTCAGGCGGGTCGCCGCATCGGCGGTCGAGGTGGTGCCGAGCGGGCAGTCCGCCTTCTTCACGCAGTCGGCGGCGAAGGCCTGGAACGCGGTCTCGAAGCCGGCGGTCTGGTCGCGGTTCAGCTCGACGGCATCCAGCGACGGGTCCATCGCGCCGTCGAGGACCAGCCGGCCGACCCGGGCGGGGAAGAGCCCCGCGTACGTCGCACCGAGGAAGGTGCCGTACGACGCCCCGACGTAGTGCAGCCGCTCGTCACCGAGCAGGGCTCGCAGCATGTCCATGTCGCGGGCGGTCTCGACGGTGGAGACATGGGGCAGGATCTCGCCGGAGCGCTGCTCGCAGCCGTCCGCGAACTTCGTGTACGCGCCGCCCAGCTCGGTGACCTCGGCAGCGTCGTCCGGGGTCTGGTCGACCTGGGTGTACGTATCCATCTGCGGACCGGTGAGGCACACGACGGGCTCGCTGCGGGCCACCCCGCGCGGGTCGATGGCGACCATGTCGTAGCGGGCCCGGACCTGGGCCGGGTAGCCGACGGCCGCGTAGCTCTGGAGGTATTCGATGGCCGACCCGCCGGGGCCGCCCGGGTTCACCAGGAGGGAGCCGATCCGCTTGCCGGGGCCGGTGGCCTTCTTGCGGGCGACGGCCAGCTTGATCTCGCCGCCGTCCGGCTTCTTGTAGTCCAGTGGCGCCTTCATCGTGGTGCACTGGAACCCCTCGACGCCGCAGTCCCGCCACTCCAGTTGCTGCGCGTAGTACGGCTTGAGCCCGGCGGGGACGGCCGGCGCGGACGACGCGGGTGGTGTGGACGTCGAGGCGTTCGTCGAACTGCCGCTGCTGCAGCCGGAGATGAGAAGGCCGGCGGTGCCGAGCGTGGTGGCGAGAATCCGGAACGAGCGCCTGGTGTCCATCCTCGGAGCGTAGTCGCCATGTGACAACTCGCCCCGATTCGTTCCCCGTACGGGTGAACACACGATCATGAATGAGCGATCGTGAACGGGGTGATTCGGGTGTGTGGGTGGGGTTGGCGGGTCGGCCCCGGTGTCAGCCCGCGCGCAGCGCCATCGTCATCGCCTCCACCGCGAGCAGCGGCGCCACGTTGCGGTCCAGCGCCCGGCGGCAGGCGATCACCGCCTCTATCCGGCGCAGGGTGCGCTCGGGTGTGGAGGAGCGGGCGATGCGGTCGAGCGCGTCCTCGGCGTCCGCGTTGGCGATGGCGATCCGCGAGCCCAGCTGGATGGCCAGGACGTCGCGGTAGAAGCCGGTCAGATCGGTGAGCGCCAGATCCAGGCTGTCGCGCTGGGTACGCGTCTTGCGGCGCTTCTGCCGGTCCTCCAGCTCCTTCATCACGCCCGCGGTACCCCGCGGCAGCCGTCCCCCGGCGACGGCGCCGAGCGCGGCCTTCATCTCCTCCGTCTCCTTGACGTCGACCTCCTCGGAGACCTGCTTGGCGTCGTCGGTGGCGGTGTCGATCAGCTCCTGGGCGGCCTTGAGGCAGCCCCCGATGTCCTCGACCCGCAGCGGGAGCTTGAGCACGGCGGCGCGGCGCGAGCGGGCCCGCTCGTCGGTGGCGAGGCGGCGGGCCCTGCCGATGTGGCCCTGCGTGGCCCGGGCGGCGGAGGCGGCCCGCTCCGGGTCGATGCCGTCACGCCTGATCAGGACATCGGCGACCGCGTCGACCGGGGGCGTGCGCAGCGTGAGGTGGCGGCAGCGGGAGCGGATGGTGGGCAGCACGTCTTCGAGGGAGGGCGCGCAGAGCAGCCACACCGTGCGGGGCGCGGGCTCCTCGACCGCCTTCAGCAGTACGTTCCCCGCGCCTTCGGTGAGCCGGTCGGCGTCCTCCAGGACGATGACCTGCCAGCGGCCGACGGCCGGGGAGAGCTGGGCGCGGCGGACCAGCTCGCGGGTCTCCTTCACACCGATGGAGAGCAGGTCCGTACGGACCACCTCTACGTCGGCGTGCGTACCGATGAGGCTGGTGTGGCAGCCGTCGCAGAAGCCGCAGCCGGGTGCTCCGCCCAGGGCTCGGTCGGGGCTGGTGCACTGGAGGGCGGCGGCGAAGGCCCGGGCGGCGGTGGAACGGCCGGAGCCCGGGGGGCCCGTGAACAGCCAGGCGTGGGTCATCTTCGACCCCGGCGGGACCGATTCCCCCGCCGAATGGGCGGTGACCAGCGCATCGGCGTCCCGGGCGGCGGCACCGAGCTGCTCCTGCACCCGGTCCTGGCCGACCAGGTCGTCCCATACGGTCATGGGTCACCGCCCTCCTGCTCGTCGCTGCTTGTTGCTACCGGCTTGTCGCTACCGGCTCGTTGCCTGCCGGTGGCTGTCTGTGAGCCGCTGCCTGTCGGTCCGGCTTCCCCGATCCGGTTCCCATTGTGGGGGACGGGTCTGACAATCCCGGCAACAAGGCGTCCCGGCTCCGGAACCGGCCACCGGAGCCGGCCACCGGAACGGGAAGCCCCGCCCCGGCGGCCGGCGCGGATCAGCGGCGCGGGCGGCGTCCCCGGCCCGAGCGGCCCTGGCCCCCGTCGTCCTGCTGGTCGCGGTGGTCGCCCAGCAGCTCGTCCGCCAGCGTCGGCAGATCGTCCAGCGGGGTCTCCTCGGCCCAGTCGGGACGAGGGCGCCGGCCGGAGCGCTCCTGGTGCTCCGAATGCTGCCGGCCCTCCCAGCCGCCGACCTGCGGAAGCTCACGGGTGCGCTCGTTCTCGCCCTCCGGAGCGGAGCCCGCCGGGCGCTCGTCGCGGAACATGCCCCGCGGAATCCGGTCCGCCGGATCCGTGTCCCGTACCGGAGGAAGCACCGTCGTCTCGTCGGCGGCACCCGCCGCACCGGAGCCGCCGGACCGGCCGGAGCCGCCCGGACGGTCGTGGATCTTGGGGATCATCGCCGTCTCGGCCTCGTCCGAGGAGGGAGAGGACGACGACGCGGACGAGGACGAGCCGTCCGGCGCGGGCACCTGCTGCGTCACGTCGTTCGGGTTGACGATCGGCGTCGGCACCGTGATCTCGTTCTCCGGCACGGACGCCGCCGCGGCGGCCTCCGCCCGGGCCTTCTCCGCCGCCGCGGCGGCCTCGGCCTCGGCACGCCGACGGGCCTCCTCGGCCCGCAGCAGTGCTTCCTCGGCCTTGCGCTGCTTCTCCAGCCGCAGGGCCTCGGCCTCCTTGCGCAGCCGCGCCTCCTCCTCGGCCTGCCTGCGCAGCCTGGCCTGCTCGGCCTCGCGGGCCGCCTCCTCGGCCTCCCGCCGGACCCGCTCCTCCTCGGCCACCCGGCGCGCTTCCTCGGCCCGCTGCCGGGCCTCTTCCGCCTGGCGTTCGGCCTCGCGACGACGCGCTTCCTCCAGCTCGCGGGCCTTGCGCTCCTCCTCCTCGGCACGGAGCTTGGCGAGCTGTTCCTGCCGCTCGCGCTCCAGCCGCTCCTCCTCGGCCTTGCGGGCGGCCTCTTCCTCGGCCTTGCGCCTGGCCTCCTCCTCGGCGGCCTTGCGCGCCTCCTCCTGGGCCTTGATCTCGGCCTCGGAGAGGGGCAGGAGCTGGTCCAGCCGGTGACGTACGACCGTGGTGATCGACTCCGGGTCCTGGCCCGCGTCCACGACCAGGTAACGGGTCGAGTCGGCGGCAGCCAGGGTCAGGAAGCCGGACCGTACCCGGGCGTGGAACTCCGGCGGCTCGGACTCCAGCCGGTCGGGGGCCTCGGTGAACCGTTCCCGCGCGGTCTCCGGGTCGACGTCCAGCAGCACCGTCAGATGCGGTACGAGCCCGCTCGTCGCCCAGCGCGAGATCCGGGCGATCTCGGTCGCGGAGAGGTCACGGCCCGCACCCTGGTAGGCGACGGACGAGTCGATGTAACGGTCGGAGATGACGATCGCGCCGCGCTCCAGCGCGGGGCGGACGACCGAGTCGACGTGCTCGGCGCGGTCGGCGGCGTACAGCAGCGCCTCGGCCCGGTTGGACAGCCCGGCCGACGAGACGTCGAGCAGGATCGAGCGCAGCCGCTTGCCGACCGGTGTCGCGCCCGGCTCGCGGGTGACGACGACCTCGTGGCCCTTGGCGCGGATCCAGTCGGCGAGCGCCTCGACCTGGGTGGACTTGCCCGCGCCGTCGCCGCCCTCCAGGGCGATGAAGAAACCGGTCGCGGCGGGGGCGACCACCGGGTCGCCGCCGCGCAGCGCCTCGCGCAGATCGCGGCGCAGCGGTACTCCGGAACGGTCGTCCGTCCTGGCCAGGACGATCACGGCGACCGGCAGCAGCAGCGCGCCGATCAGCATCAGGGCGAAGGCCGCCCCGCCGTGCTCGAAGACGAAGTCGCCCGAGCCCAGCCGGTGGGCGCCGATCCCGGCGGCCAGCAGCGGGCCCCCGAGCGCGCCGAGCGCGATGAGGACCCGTACGACGGCCTGGAGGTGCTCGGTGGTCCTGGCCCGGCGGAACTCCTCGGTCTCCTGGTCGACCAGGACATGACCGGTGTTGGCGGCGACGCCCGCGGCGTATCCCGCCAGCACCGCGATCATCAGCACGGTCGCCGTGTCCGGCACCAGGCCCATGGCGAGCAGCGCGATACCGGTGACGGCGGTGGCCAGCGAGAGCAGCCGGCGCCGCGAAAGGGTCGGCAGCACCTTCCCCGCGGTCCGGATGCCGACGCCGGTGGCGCCGGTCAGGCCGAGGACCAGCAGGGCGAAGGTGGCCGGTCCGCCGCCCAGGTCGGCGGCGTGCAGCACCGACACGGCGGCGGCCGCGGCGATGGCCCCGGCGACCGCGGCCGACGCGCCGACGACCAGCGGGACGGATCCGGTGCGGCCCTTGTCGGGTCCGCCGCCGGCCGACGGGCGCCGCAGGCCCTCCAGCGGCGAGCGCGGGCGCGGGGTCTGCGTACCTGGAAGTTCCAGGAAGTACAGGGTGGAGATCGACGCCGAGAACAGCCCGGCCGCGACGTACGAGCCGAGGGCCGCCTGGTGGATCGAGAACCATTCCAGGCCCGAGCCCAGCAGGTTGCCGACGAGGGTGGCGATCAGCAGGGCGACCGCCGCGGCCGGGATCGCGGCGAAGTCGGTACGTACGGAGAGCCGGCGCAGTGCGTCGAGGTGGTCGGGCAGCGGGCGCACCGCGGCGCCCTCGGGGGGCGGGGCGGGCAGCAGCGCGGGGGCGGCACCGTCCTTGGCGACCGTCCACAGGCGCTCGGCCGCGCCGGTGACGAAGACGGTGATCAGGATCATCATGAGTGCCCGGTCGGGCATCCAGTCGATCCACAGGGGCGCGACGACCAGCAGCGCCAGCCGCAGCCCGTCCGTCCCGATCATCAGCCACCGCCGGTCCAGCGGTCCGCCGGGTGCGGTGAGCGTCGTCAGCGGCCCCAGGAGTACGGCTCCGAAGAGCAGGGTGGCAAGGATCCGGGCACCGAACACCGCGGCGACGGCAAAGGCCGCACCTCGGTACCCGGTTCCGAATGAGCCCTCAAGGACCGCCGCTTGCAGCGACATCAGCACCAGCACGAGAAGGGCGAGTGCATCGCCGGTACTGCCGACGAGCTGCGCGCTCCACAACCGCTTCAGCGGGGGAACACGCAACAGTGCTCGTACGGCGCGCTCGCGTGAGTCTGCGGCAAGTGTGTCGGAGGTGGGGCTCACGACCGTTGGCTGCTCGGCTCGCGTCATCCGCCCAGCCTATCCGGAGCCGTGGGGTCCCCGGAGGCCCCGTCCGAACATATGGGCGCCCGCCCCCTCCCGGCGCTACCCTGCCGTCCGCCGGAGCCCCGGCCACGAGCCACCCGCCCGCAGCCACTCGCCCACGTACACCCAGGTACGCGCGAACGCCGGAGGGGGCCGGAATCGCCCGGCCCCCTCCGGCGTGCTCGACGCATGCGGTCGACGCGTACGGTCAGTCCTCCGCGGACGCCGCGGTCGTCGTCTTCTTCGCGGCCGTCGCCTTCTTGGCGGCGGTCGTGGTCTTCTTCGCGGTCGTCGTCTTCTTCGCCGCGGTCTTCTTGGCGGTCGCCGTGGTCTTCTTGGCGGCCGTCTTCTTCGCGGTCGCCTTCTTGGCCGGGGCCTTCTTCGCCGTCTTCTTCTTGGCGGGTCCCTTGGCACGCTTCTCGGCGAGCAGCTCGTAGCCGCGCTCCGGCGTGATGTCCTCGACGCTGTCGGCGGTCCGCAGCGTCGCGTTGGTCTCGCCGTCGGTGACGTAGGCGCCGAAGCGACCGTCCTTGACCACGACCGGGGCCCCGCTCACCGGGTCCGTGCCCAGCTCCTTCAGCGGCGGCTTGGCCGCTGCCCGGCCGCGCTGCTTGGGCTGGGCGTAGATCGCGAGGGCCTCTTCGAGCGTGATGTCGAAGAGCTGGTCCTCGGAGGTGAGCGAACGCGAGTCCGTGCCCTTCTTCAGGTACGGGCCGTAGCGGCCGTTCTGCGCGGTGATCTCGACGCCCTCGGCGTCCTCGCCGACGACCCGCGGCAGCGACATCAGCTTGAGCGCGTCGGCCAGCGTCACCGTGTCCAGGGACATGGTCTTGAAGAGCGAGGCGGTCCGCGGCTTCACCGCGTTCTTGCCGGTCTTCGGGGTGCCCTCGGGCAGCACCTCGGTGACGTACGGGCCGTAGCGCCCGTCCTTGGCGATGATCTGGTTCCCGGAGACCGGGTCCGCGCCGAGCTCGAAGTCGCCGCTCGGCTTGGCCAGCAGCTCCTCCGCGTACTCGACGGACAGTTCGTCGGGCGCCAGGTCCTCCGGCACGTCCGCGCGCTGGTGGCCCTCGGCGTCCTTCTCACCGCGCTCGATGTACGGGCCGTAGCGGCCGACCCGGAGCTTGATGTCGTTGCCGACGGGGAACGAGGAGATCTCGCGGGCGTCGATCGCGCCGAGGTCGGTGACGAGTTCCTTCAGACCGCCGAGGTGATCGCCATCGCCGTTGCCCGCGTCGGAGGCCGCCCCCGCTCCGGCCGTGTCGCCGGCGCCCGCACCGAAGTAGAAGCGCTTCAGCCACGGCACGGACTGGGCCTCACCGCGTGCGATGCGGTCGAGGTCGTCCTCCATCTTCGCGGTGAAGTCGTAGTCGACGAGCCGGCCGAAGTGCTTCTCCAGCAGGTTGACCACGGCGAAGGAGAGGAACGACGGGACGAGCGCCGTGCCCTTCTTGAAGACGTAGCCGCGGTCCAGGATCGTGCCGATGATCGACGCGTACGTCGACGGGCGGCCGATCTCGCGCTCTTCCAGCTCCTTGACCAGCGAGGCCTCGGTGTACCGGGCCGGCGGCTTGGTGGCGTGGCCGTCGACCGAGATCTCCTCGGCGGACAGCGCGTCGCCCTCGGCGACCTGCGGCAGACGCCGCTCGCGGTCGTCCAACTCGGCGTTCGGGTCGTCGGCGCCCTCGACGTACGCCTTCATGAAGCCGTGGAAGGTGATCGTCTTGCCGGATGCGGAGAACTCGGCGTCCCGGCCGTCGCTCGCCCGGCCGCCGATCTTGACGGTGACCGAGTTGCCGACCGCGTCCTTCATCTGGGAGGCGACGGTCCGCTTCCAGATCAGCTCGTAGAGCCGGAACTGGTCACCGGTGAGGCCGGTCTCGGCGGGGGTGCGGAAGCGGTCGCCGGAGGGGCGGATCGCCTCGTGCGCCTCCTGCGCGTTCTTGACCTTCCCGGCGTACGTGCGCGGCTTGTCCGGCAGGTAGTCGGCGCCGTAGAGCTGGGTGACCTGCGCCCGGGCCGCGGAGACCGCGGTGTCCGAGAGGGTCGTGGAGTCGGTACGCATATAGGTGATGAAGCCGTTCTCGTACAGCTTCTGCGCGACCTGCATGGTGGCCTTGGCCCCGAAGCCCAGCTTGCGGCTCGCCTCCTGCTGGAGGGTCGTCGTACGGAAGGGGGCGTACGGGGAGCGGCGGTACGGCTTCGACTCGACGGACCGGACGGCGAACGAGGAGTCGGCGAGCGCGGCGGCCAGGGCGCGGGCGTTCGTCTCGTCCAGGTGCAGTGTCTGGCCGGAGGCGGACTTCAGCTGCCCGTCCGGACCGAAGTCACGGCCCTGGGCGATGCGCCGGCCGTCGACCGCGCTGAGGCGGGCGGTGAGGTTCGACGGGTCGGAGGCGTCACCGGTGCGGCCGGTGGCGAAGGTGCCGGTGAGGTCCCAGTACTCGGCGGAGCGGAAGGCGATGCGCTCGCGCTCGCGCTCGACGACGAGCCGGGTCGCCACGGACTGGACACGGCCGGCCGACAGGCGCGGCATGACCTTCTTCCACAGGACCGGCGAGACCTCGTAGCCGTAGAGGCGGTCGAGGATACGGCGGGTCTCCTGGGCGTCGACCATGCGCTGGTTGAGCTCGCGCGGGTTGGCGACGGCCGCCCGGATCGCGTCCTTGGTGATCTCGTGGAAGACCATCCGGTGGACCGGGACCTTGGGCTTCAGGACTTCCTGCAGGTGCCACGCGATGGCTTCGCCCTCGCGGTCCTCATCGGTGGCGAGGAAGAGTTCGTCGGACTCGGCCAGCAGCTGCTTGAGCTTCCTGACCTGCGCCTTCTTGTCCGCGTTGACGACATAGACGGGCTGGAAGTCATGCTCGACGTCGACGCCGAGCCGACGGACCTCGCCGGTGTACTCGTCCGGAACCTCTGCGGCGCCGTTCGGCAGGTCGCGGATGTGCCCGACGCTCGCCTCGACGACGTATCCGGGGCCGAGGTAGCCCTTGATCGTCTTCGCCTTGGCAGGCGACTCGACGATGACGAGTCGGCGGCCGCCCTGTGCGGTCTCGCTGGTCGGGGACAACTTCGCTCTTCTCTCCGGTCGACGCTCGGTGGGCATCCGGGCAGCGCGATGACGCTGCCGAAGGTGCTGTCGCTGCGGAGTGTGACGGTACAACCCGCCCCCGTGTCAAACGGCAAAAGCCCGCAACGGCCACTCGAACGGTAACCCGACTTCCGCCATTCCTGCCGCCCGGACCGCCCGGTCCGCCGTGTGCACGGTCGCTGCCTGCGGGTTTCCGGGGTGCTGTGGCGGCGCTGCGGGCGTCGGCAGCGGGCCGCGTACGGTCCGGGCGTGTTCCCCGCCACTGTCCGCCGTGCGCCGCCGGTTTCCCGGCAGAGCCGGTGGGCCGGTGGGCCGGTGGGCCGGGCCGGGCCGGGCCTGCGGGCGGCGGATCGGGCAGGCCCTGTGCGCGGTGGAGCGGGCCGGGCCCATGAGCCACGGATCTGACCGGGCCTGTGAGCAGTGGATCAGATACGGGTGAAGCACCACACACCGAGGACGAGAAAAAGTACGCCGAACACAGTGGCGAGCGCGGCGGAGGCGACGGGGCTCACGCCGTGCGCCACCGGCGCGCGGTGCAGCACACGCGCCCCCGTCCACAGCAGCAGCGCGGCACCGAACAGCGCGAACGCCGATCCGGCGAAGATCGCAGGTCCGCTCTCCATGCCGTACGCCTCCCTCTCCCTGCCCGGGCCGGGGCGTGTGCCGTCCGGCCAGGGGGAGGCTGCCACCCCAGGGCATCGACCATGCGAACCCCGGGTGAATGGCCGGTTCCGCCCGCCTCTCGGCGACGCCGCCCGGAGCCCATCGAGGATCCGGCAGAGCCCCCATCGGGGTTCCGGCAGAGTCCTGCCGGGGTTCTGCCAGGGCTCCGCTCAGGGTTCCGGCCGGGTTCCGGCCCGGTGCCGGCCGGTTCCGGCCCGGTGCCGGCCGGTTCCGGCCCGGTGCCGCCAAGGCTCCGCCGGGACTCCGTCCGGCGTCCCATCCGGAATCCGCCCCCTCCTCGGCGCACCGCCGGCGGCGAGCCCGAATCCGCTGCTCGCGGGGCCTCTCCTTACCTACGGCGGTACGTGCCCGAACGGAACGGGAACGGAGACCTGGACGGGGCTGGACCGGGTTGGACGGCCAATCGGACCTGCAATCGGGCCGGCCAATCGGGCGCGCGGAGGCAAGCGACCGGGCGAGCGCTCAGCCCGCCGGAGGAACCGGCTCCAGGAAGCCCTCCTCGACCAGCAGCCGGATCGCCTGCGGCGTCCGGTCGCGCAGCAGCACCGGGTCCTCGTTCATCAACTGGGCGATCGCGTCCAGGATCCGGCCCGCGGGAAGCGTTCCGTCGCACACCCCCGCGAAGCCGGCGCCCACGGCATCGACCTTCGTCGCGCGCCGCATGCCCCGGTGCTGACGGAGCACCACGTGTTCCGGATCCTCCGCGCCGGGCAGGCCGACCTGCTCCTGCACCACCTCGGCGGCCAGGGTGAAGTGCCCGGCCAGGAGCGCCGCGTCGTCCTGCTCGCGGAGGTAGTCCTGACGGGCGAAGTGGGCCTCGACGGCCGGTCCGAGCGGCTGCTCCACCGCGTGCGGCCACTCCTCGATCACGACCGACGGATTGCCCGCGGCGGCTGCGGCGGACTTGCGCAGGGTGATCCAGCCGAAGCCGACGCCCTTGGTCTTGCGGGCCTCGAACTCGTCCAGCCAGGCGTCGTACCGCGCGGCGTACTCGGCGGAGTCCGTGCGGTGGTCGCCGCTGTCGCGCAGCCACAGCTCCGCGTACTGCGTGACGTCCTGGACCTCGCGCTGCACGATCCAGGCGTCGCAGCCGAACGGAACCCAGGCGCTCAGCCGGCTCTGCCAGTCCTCGCCCTCGACGTGCTGCCAGTTGGCGAGGAAGTGGGCGTATCCGCCCTCGTTCAGCCGGTCGCCCGTCTGCTGCACCAGGGTCCGGCACAGGTCGTCACCGCCCATGCCGCCGTCGCGGTAGGTGAGCCGGGCACCGGGCGAGATGACGAACGGGGGGTTGGAGACGATCAGGTCGTACGTCTCGGTGCCGACCGGTTCGTACAACGAGCCCTGGCGCAGCTCGGCCGGGGCGACTCCGGACAGCGCGAGGGTCAGCCGGGTGAAGTCCAGCGCGCGCGGGTTGAGGTCGGTGGCCGTGACCCGGGAGGCGTGCTGCGAGGCGTGCAGCGCCTGAATGCCGGAGCCGGTGCCGACATCCAGCGCGGAAGCGACAGGCGTACGGACGGTGATCCCGGCGAGCGTGGTGGAAGCCCCTCCGACACCCAGGACCACGCCTTCCTCGCGCGAGCCGATGCCGCCCGCGCCACCGACGGCGCAGCCCAGGTCGGAGACGATGTACCAGTCCTGTCCCTCGGGCCCGCTGTACGGCCGTACGTCGACCGTGGCCCGCACCTCGTCGCCGACGCGGGTCACCCAGCCGTCCTCGGCGCACTCGGCCAGCGGGAGCGCGGCGGCGGCCCGCTCGTACGGCACCGGCTGCTGGAGCAGGAAGAGCCGCACCAGCGTGTCGAGCGGGGCGTCGCCCCGGGTGGCACGGAGCGCCGGGACCGTCTCGCTGCGGGCGAGCGCGGCGTAGGCGGGGGCACCGAGCAGGTCGAGGAGCCCGTCCGCGGTGAAGGCGGCGGCGAGCAGGGCTTCGCGGAGCCGGGGCGAACGGTCGGGCACGGGGAGGCTGGTCGTACTCACCCACCCATTGTGGCCGCTCCCACCGACAACGGCAGCGGCCCGGCGCCCATCGGGGCGGCCGGGCCGCTGTACGACAGATGTCGTGCCACCGGCAGGCACCAACAGCCGCGCATCACCAGGGCCGCCGTCGCTGCCGTCCGGTCACGCCTTCTTGCTGGGCGAGGCGGACGGTGCCTCGGACGGCTCCGTGGAGGCCTTCGGCGGCGTCGAGGCCGTCGGCTTCTGGCAGCCCTTCTGCTTGGCCATCGCGGTGCCGACCTCGCCGGACTGAAGCTTCTTCAGCGCCTCGTCACCACTGGTGCTGATCTTGTTCAGCTCGTCCGCGATGCCCTTGAGACCGTCGGCGAACTTCGCCTGGTCCTTCGTCTCCAGCGCGTCGACCTTCTTCTGCAGGTTCCCGTACGCCGCGGAGGAGGCGTTGAGTTCCTTCACGGCCTCCTTGTGCGTGGCCTCACCGCCGTCGACCGGCGGCGCACCCGCGGAGTCGACGGCCGTGCCCAGTGCCTTGTACGCCTGCGAGATCTGCTGGAAGGCGGCCGAGTCGGTCTTCTGGACGTCGGCGGGCTTGCTGTTGTCCGCGGTCTGCTGCTGGATGGCGGCGTTGGCGTTCGCGATCTTCTGAAGCTGGGGCTGGACCTGGTCGCAGACCTTCTTCGCCCAGTCGTTCACCTTGTCGCTGTTGTCGTCGCTGCTGCAGCCCGACAGCGTAAGTACCAGTACCGCACCGCCGGACAGTGCGGCCGCAAGCTTCTTGTTCACCGGATCGGTCCCTTCCAAGGCTCTCGGCCCCGGAACTTACACGGCGAGCGCCCTCCGCCCGGGCGCCGGGCGTCCGATGAGTAGCCTTTTGCAGCCATTTGCACCAAGGGAAATGAGGGAGATGCCACTCACCCGCACAGCCCTCACCGCTCGGGAACACACGCACGAACAAACACCCGGACGGCTTACGGATCGACCGCCGACGGGCACCCGCGCGAAAATGTGAGCGGGCGGACGACACATCAGAATGCGTCGCCCGCCCGGTTATTGAGCGGGACCGGTTACGTGCCACCGCCCGTCCACCGAGCCGGGGACGGACTACGGATCACCGCCCGGCCCCGGCCCCGGCCACTGGTTCACGAAACGGCTGCTTGGCCCGGCGACTTGGCCGGCGCGTCCCCGCCTCCGTCCCCGTCGCCGGGATCCTCGTCGCCCACGGCGATTCCGCGCCGCTTGGATACGTAGACCGCGCCGACGATGACCGCGACGGCGAGCACCGCCACCACCGCGCGCACTCCGGCGCTCGCGTCCTGCCCGTAGCTGAACTGCACCACCGCCGGGGCGATGAGCAGGGCTACCAGGTTCATCACCTTGAGCAAGGGGTTGATCGCCGGCCCGGCCGTGTCCTTGAAGGGGTCGCCGACCGTGTCGCCGATGACGGTCGCGGCATGGGCCTCGCTGCCCTTGCCGCCGTAGTGACCGTCCTCGACGAGCTTCTTGGCGTTGTCCCACGCGCCGCCGGAGTTGGCGAGGAAGACCGCCATCAGGGTGCCGGTCCCGATGGCACCCGCGAGATAGGAGCCGAGCGCTCCGACGCCGAGCGTGAACCCGACGGCGATCGGCGCCAGGACGGCCAGCAGACCGGGCGTGGCGAGCTCACGCAGGGCGTCCTTGGTGCAGATGTCGACGACGCGCCCGTACTCCGGCTTCTCGCTGTAGTCCATGATCCCGGGATGCTCGCGGAACTGCCGCCGCACCTCGTAGACCACGGCCCCGGCGGACCGCGACACCGCGTTGATCGCCAGCCCGGAGAAGAGGAAGACGACCGCGGCACCGAGGATCAGGCCCACCAGGTTGTTGGGCTGCGAGATGTCCAGACTGAGCGTCATCTCGCCGGCCTTGGCGCCCACGTCATCGACCGCCGTGGCGATCGCGTCGCGGTACGAACCGAAGAGCGCCGACGCCGCCAGCACGGCGGTGGCGATGGCGATGCCCTTGGTGATGGCCTTGGTCGTGTTGCCGACGGCGTCCAGGTCGGTGAGGACCTGCGCGCCGGCGCCCGTGACATCACCGGACATCTCGGCGATGCCCTGCGCGTTGTCCGAGACCGGGCCGAAGGTGTCCATGGCGACAATGACACCGACGGTGGTGAGCAGCCCGGTCCCCGCCAGGGCCACCGCGAAGAGCGCCAGCATGATCGACGTACCGCCGAGCAGGAACGCCCCGTAGACTCCCAGACCGATCAGCAGCGCCGTGTAGACGGCGGACTCCAGACCGATGGAGATGCCCGCGAGCACGACGGTGGCCGGGCCGGTCAGCGAGGACTTGCCGATGTCCCTGACGGGGCGCCTGCTCGTCTCGGTGAAGTACCCGGTCAGCTGCTGGATCAGGGCGGCCAGCACGATACCGATGGCGACGGCCACCAGGGCGAAGATCCGCGGGTCGCCACCGTGCGAGGTGATGGCGCTGTCGGTCACACCGTCCAGATCCGCGTACGAGGACGGCAGGTAGACGAACACGCCCACGGCCACCAGCACCAGCGAGATCACCGCGGAGATGAAGAATCCGCGGTTGATCGCGGTCATTCCGCTGCGGTCGGTGCGCCGGGGGGCGACCGCGAAGATGCCGATCATCGCGGTGACCACGCCGATCGCCGGAACGATCAGCGGAAAGGCCAGTCCGGCATCGCCGAAGGCGGCCTTGCCGAGGATGAGCGCGGCGACGAGTGTCACGGCGTACGACTCGAAGAGGTCGGCCGCCATTCCGGCGCAGTCACCGACGTTGTCGCCCACGTTGTCGGCGATGGTGGCGGCGTTGCGCGGATCGTCCTCCGGGATGCCCTGCTCGACCTTGCCGACGAGGTCGGCGCCGACGTCCGCGGCCTTGGTGAAGATGCCACCGCCGACCCTCATGAACATGGCGATCAGCGCGGCCCCGAGCCCGAAGCCCTCCAGCACCTTCGGGGCGTCGGCGGCATAGACGAGCACGACACAGGACGCGCCGAGCAGGCCGAGGCCCACGGTGATCATCCCGACCACGCCACCGGTACGAAAAGCGATCTTCATCGCTTTGTGCGAAACAGCGGTGAGATCCTTTTCCGGCTCGCCTTCCGCGGGAGTCGCCTCACGCGCAGCCGCAGCCACACGGACATTGCTGCGCACCGCGAGCCGCATCCCGATGTATCCGGTGGCCGCCGAGAAAAGCGCACCCACCAGGAAGAACAACGAACGGCCCGCTCGCTGCGACCAGTTGTCGGCCGGTAGCAGCAGAAGCAGGAAGAAGACCACGACGGCAAAGATGCCGACGGTGCGCAACTGCCGGGCCAGATAGGCATTCGCGCCTTCCTGGACGGCGGCCGCGATCTCCTTCATGCGGTCGGTGCCCTCGCCGGCCGCCAGCACCTGACGCACCAGCAGTCTGGCGACGACCAGGGCGGCGACGGCCACCACTGCGACGACGATCACGATGACACGGTTGTCATCGGTGAGAACGGCGGCCGCCAGAGAAGTGGACCGGCCGGCAGGTGCGGAAAATGCGGAATCTTGCGCGGGTCCTGCCAGTGGGGTGTTGAAGAACTCCGCCATACGTCCTCCTTGACGCTCAGCGCTCAAGACGTGGACGGATTGTAGGGAGCGGGAGCTGATCAAAACAGTGCGCCGTAAATGTAATTGACCTCCACCCTTCGATCGATAAATGATCGCCCTCTCGGAGAGGCCCGAATGCAGTAATGGGGCAGGCACATTTTCCGTAGATCATCGATCACGCATAAATGAAAAAAGGCCCTGCTCAGCAGGGCCTCGAAACATGGATCAAGAAATGGGCCGGAGAAACCGGGGAACAGGTTCGACCGGGCCGGGGCAGGCGGACCGGGGCGGGCGGCTCGGGCGGCGGACCGCCCGAGGCATGCGGCGCCCGGGATGTCTCAGGGGAGCAGCGTCATGGCAGCACGGTCGCGGGCGTCTTCGGCCAGCTCATGCGGATCACGCCGCCCTTGGCTCCCGATCTGACTTCCACATCATCGACGAGGCCGCTGATGACCGCGAGACCCATCTCGTCCTCGCCGTCGGCGTCGCTCTCGTGATCCGGCACATCGAGTCCCGCGCCGGGCGTGGCGCCGCGTGTCGCGGAGGCTCCGACCGGTCCTCCGAGGGCGGGATCGTCCCCGGGGCCGGGCACCTCGTCGGCGACCTCGACGGAGAAGGACTTCTCCTCCTCGATCAGGGCGACGGAGACCGGTGCGGTGATGCCATGGCTGCGGTGCAGCCCGACAGCGCGGCTGCAGGCTTCACCGACGGCGAGTCTGACCTCGTCGAGCACGGCTTCATCGACCCCTGCCCGGCGCGCCACGGCGGCCGCCACGAGGCGGGCCGTCCTGACGTGTTCGGGCTGGGCGCTGAAGCGGAGTTCAACGGTGGCCATGTGATCCCCCTCAGACGTACGGGCGTGCATCCCAGGGGCCCGGGCGCGCTGCCCGGCGTCCCTGCTCTTCTTCCAGATCCGGCGTGGAACCACCGGCACCGACGGGCCGACGGACTCCCGTCCGGCAGCCGGACCGCCCGCGAGCGGTCCGATCACCGAGCGACCGATCGCCGCACGGACGGAACGGACCGAACCGCACCGCGCGAACGGCCTCGGCCGACAGCCCGTCGAACGACGGACCCCCGACCAGCCGCGAACGGGCCGCGCCGACCGGCCGACTCCTCGACCGACCGTCCGGCCACCCGGTCGGCAGCCCGACCGTGCGATCGGCCTGCCTCACGGCAGTCGGCAGCCGGCCGTCGGGCACGCCCGCGTCGCACCGGCCGCCTGGCGGGCCACCGGTGCGCCGACTGCGTGCCGATCCGGCCTGCAGACCGACCTCGGACCGACTGTCAGTCGGTAGTCGGTCTGACAGTCAGGTCGGTCGTCAGTCGGTGGCCGCAACGGCCTCGTCGACCGTGGTGTGAATCGGGAACACCTTGGTCAGGCCGGTGATCCGGAAGATCTTGAGAATGCGCTCCTGGTTGCAGACCAGGCGCAGCGAGCCCTCATGGGCCCGGACACGCTTCAAGCCACCCACGAGCACGCCGAGGCCGGTGGAGTCGAGGAAATCGACGCCTTCCATGTCGACAACCAGGTGGTAGCTGCCGTCATTCACCAACTCGACCAACTGCTCGCGCAGCTTGGGCGCGGTATACACATCAATCTCGCCACCGACCTCGACGACCGTACGGTCGCCACCAGGGCCGGACACATTGCGAGTCGACAAGGACAGGTCCACGGATCCTCCAGCACCTTGCTATCGAGCGGTCGCCCCTCGGTCTCCCCGGCGGAGCCAGGGAACGGATCGCCAGCCGCGATGGCATTCAATCACTTACCAGCAGCCATGCACGACGCCTTGGGACCATTGTCCGTCCTGCCAGTGACACACTCGGTGCCGATGGCCAAGAATCACCGCCCCAGTCGACCACCCGGGAACAGCGACACCAGCCACTCTCCCGCCATGGTCCTCGACCGGCTCGCCGCAGTGGCGGGCCGGTCCGCGCGCATCACTCATACGGAGCACTTGCCCCCGCGTGCGGGAACCCATGCCATCTGGCCCGATCGCATCCGGCCGGAAGTTGTCGCCGCGATCCAGAAGGCCGGAATCGAACATCCGTGGGCGCACCAGTCGGCCGCCGCCGAGCACGCCCTGGACGGCGAATCCGTGGTCATCGCCACCGGCACCGCGTCCGGCAAGTCTCTCGCCTACCTCGCCCCGGTCCTCAGCGCCCTGCTCGACGGCTCCGAGGCCCCGAACGGCCGTGGGGCCACCGCCCTGTACCTGGCGCCCACCAAGGCCCTGGCGGCCGACCAGAGGCGTGCCGTGAAGCAGCTCGCGGCGCCGCTCGGCAACGCCATCAGGCCCGCGGTCTACGACGGTGACACCCCGGTCGAGGAACGCGAGTGGGTGCGCCAGTACGCCAACTACGTCCTGACCAACCCCGACATGCTGCACCGCGGGATACTCCCGTCCCACCCCCGCTGGTCCTCCTTCCTGCGCGCCCTGCGCTTCGTCGTCATCGACGAGTGCCACACCTACCGCGGCGTCTTCGGCTCCCACGTCGCCCAGGTCGTACGCCGGCTCCGCCGCCTGTGCGCCCGTTACGGCGCCGACCCGGTCTTCCTCCTCGCCTCCGCCACTGCGGCGGAACCCTCCGTCGCGGCCGGCCGCCTCACTGGCCTCCCGGTCAAGGAGGTCGCCGACGACTCCTCGCCGCGCGGCGAGCTGGTCTTCGCGCTGTGGGAGCCGCCCCTGACCGAACTGCACGGCGAGAAGGGCGCCCCCGTCCGCCGCACCGCCACCGCCGAGACCGCCGACCTCCTCACCGATCTCACCGTCCAGGGCGTCCGCTCGGTCGCCTTCGTGCGTTCCCGGCGTGGCGCCGAGCTGATCTCCGTCATCGCGAAGGAGCGCCTCGCCGAGGTGGACCGCTCGCTGCCGGCCCGGGTCGCCGCCTACCGCGGGGGCTACCTCCCCGAGGAACGCCGAGCCCTGGAGCGCGCCCTGCATTCCGGGGAACTGCTCGGACTGGCCGCCACCACCGCCCTCGAACTCGGCATCGACGTCTCCGGCCTGGATGCCGTCGTCATCGCCGGCTACCCTGGTACCAGGGCGTCGCTGTGGCAGCAGGCGGGCCGCGCCGGGCGCTCCGGCCAGGGCGCCCTGGCCGTCCTGGTGGCCCGCGACGACCCGCTGGACACCTTTCTCGTCCACCATCCCGAGGCGCTGTTCCAGCAGCCCGTGGAGTCGACCGTCCTGGATCCGGACAATCCGTACGTCCTCGCCCCCCATCTGTGCGCCGCCGCCGCGGAGCTCCCCCTCACCGCGCCCGACCTGGAGCTGTTCGGCCCGGCCGTGGCGGAACTGCTGCCGCAGCTGGAGGCCGCGAAGCTGCTCCGCAAGCGGGCATCGGGCTGGCACTGGACCCGCCGCGAGCGTGCCGCCGATCTCACCGACATCCGCGGCGAGGGCGGCCGCCCCGTCCAGATCGTCGAGGAGGGCACTGGCCGGCTGCTGGGCACCGTCGACGATGCGGCCGCGCACACCGCCGTCCACGAGGGTGCCGTCCACCTCCATCAGGGCCGCACCTACCTGGTCCGGAAACTGGACCTGGAGGATTCGGTGGCCCTGGTCGAGGAAGCCGTCCCGCCGTACTCGACCACCGCCCGCGACACCACCTCCATCGCCGTCCTGGAGACCGACACCGAGATCCCGTGGGGCGACGGGCGGCTCTGCTACGGCTCCGTGGAGGTCACCAGCCAGGTCGTCTCCTTCCTGCGCCGAAGGCTGATCACCGGCGAGGTCCTCGGCGAGACCAAACTGGACCTGCCGCCCCGCACTCTGCGTACCCGCGCCGTCTGGTGGACGGTCACCGAGGACCAGCTCGACGCCGCCCGTATCAACCCGGAGATCCTGGGCGGCGCCCTGCACGCCGCGGAGCACGCGTCGATCGGGATGCTGCCGCTCTTCGCCACCTGCGACCGGTGGGACATCGGTGGCGTCGCCGTACCCCTGCACCCGGACACCCTGCTGCCCACGGTCTTCGTGTACGACGGCCACCCGGGCGGTGCCGGATTCGCCGAACGGGCCTTCCACACCGCCCGTGCCTGGCTGACCGCGACCCGCCAGGCGATCGCGTCCTGCGAGTGCGAGGCCGGCTGCCCGTCCTGTGTCCAGTCCCCCAAGTGCGGCAACGGCAACGAACCCCTGCACAAGCGCGGCGCCGTACGGCTCCTCACCGAACTCCTCCGATACGCACCCCCGCCTCCCGGGGAACCGAGCTCTGCGCAGCCGCCGGACCCGGACCCGGAGCCGGCCCCGGAGGGAGGGGCTGGGGCGGAGGCAACGGCTCCGGAGAGCCCGGAGCGGCCGCCGGAGGACCGGCCCGGGACCTGACTGCCGGTTCGTACGGCCCGAAACTCACCCGGGCCGTCACATCGGCGATCTCCCCGCTCACCGCACACCGGACCACCACGGCTCCCTGGGCCGCGGCCACCTTCCCAGCGGCCCCACATGCCTCCCCAGGGCCTTGCAGGGCCCGGTCGGCCGCGGCCAGGGCCGCCAGGTCCGCCGCACCGCCCGCCCTGTGCCGGACGGCCACCACCTGCCCGAGGGCCAGCACGACCGCGAACACCGCGCACAACGTGGCCGTGGTCATGGCCACCCACACCGTGGCCAGCCCCCTGTCCCCGTCCCCGCCGCTGCCGCTGTCCCTGCCCAGCCACGCGAGGACAGCCGCACGCCGTCCCCCGCCAGTGCTGCCGGCCCCGCCGGTCCCGCTCATTGCGTCACCCCCACCGTGTCCTCGCCCACCGTGTCCTCGGCCATTGCCGCCGCCTCCGCGTGAAGCGTCAGGGACAGCGGGCCCGGCCCCGGTATCGGCGCCGCCACCCGTACCCGCCACAGCTCCCCGGTCCGTTCCATCGCGACTTCGGCCCCGCCGGGTGCCGCCGAACGAGTCACCTCCAGCACCTGCGCCTCCGGCTCGGAGCGGGCTGCCGCCCTCGCCCCGGCCCTCGCCGCGTCCACGCAGCGGATCTGGGCGGAGGCGGCCATCAGCGCCCAGACCAGCGCCAGGGCGAAGATCGCCAGCACCGGAACCGCCATGGCCGCTTCCGCGGTCACCGCGCCGCGATCCGACGCCCGGGCGCCTGGTCCCCCGTCCGCGGTACGGAAACGGCCTCCGGCGCACGCTCCGGGACCGCTCTCAGAACTTCGCATCGAGCGCGTCCTTCAGCAATGACTGCAATGCGGACATGACCGGCTGGCTGGTGACCACCTTGTAGAGCACCGCCGCGAACGCACAGGCCGCGATCGTCCCCACCGCATATTCGGATGTCGTCATTCCGCTGTCCTGCCGGACCCGACGAGCCATGCCCCGCACCCAGGTCCTGATTCGCTGCACCATTCCGACCCCCGCCATTTCTTAATTCATACTGAATGGATATTTACTTACTTGTTTCGGTCAAGCGGTCTTAAGCAGTCCGGTCGCCAGACCGATCACCACGGGTGCCACTCCGACCGCCAGGAAGGCGGGCAGAAAGCAGAGCCCGACCGGACCGGTGATCAGAACGCCCGCCCGTTGGGCGCGGGCCACGGCGGCACTCGCACGTTCGGCCCGCATCGCCTCGGCCAGCCGTGCGACCGGCTCCGCCGCCGGAGCCCCGGTCGACCCCGCCCGTTCCAGACACCGGGCCAGCGCGCTCGCACCCGGCATATCCCCGAACCGCCCCCAGGCCGCCGCAGGTTCACCACCGAGACGGATCTCCGCGGCTGTCCGTGCCAGACACCTGCCGACCGGCCCGCCGAGCGACTCCCCCACCGCCTCGGCCGCCTCCCGGGGCCCGGCTCCGGCTGAGATACAGGCCGCCAACAGATCGGCAGCCAACGGGAGCTGGTGTGCGGCCTCCGCCATCTCCGCGAGCCCTGCCCCTTGTTCGGGTCTGCGTCGGCCCCGCTGCCACCGCCAAGCGCCGTACGCTCCCGCCAGCCCCGCCAAGAACCCCGGCAGGCCGCCGATCAGGACCCAGCCCACCGCCACGACGCCGAGCGGCGCGATCCACTCCTTCACCCGGGCAGCGAACGCCGTACGTCCGCGCCCACCCCTGCGCCCGCGCCGGCGTTCCGGCCCGCCCATCGCCAGCAGTGCCGCGCCCCGGCGGCGTACCGCCCGCCTACGTCCGAGCCCTGCCAGGGCAAATGCCGGACAAGCGACCGCACCCAGTACCGCGCACACTGCCGCCACCCGATGAGCGGCTTCGCCGGCGACCCCGCTCATGCCGCCTCCCCCGCCCGTACGATCCGGGCCGCCCAGCAGAGCCCGGCCGCCTCCAGCAGTCCGCCCGTCACCAGACAGGTCAGCCCGGCCGGGGTGTGCAGCAACACCCGCAGCGGATCGGCCCCGAGCGCCGCGCCCAGCCCCAGGCCCAACACCGGAAGCAGCGCCAGCACAGCCACCGTCGACCAGGCGCCCGCCAGTTGGGCCCGCAACTCCTCCCGTCTGCGCCGCTCGGCCCGCAACGCGCCCTCCAGGCGGTCCAGACCCGCCGCGAGCCCGGCCCCGCCGTCGACCGCCACCCGCCAGCAGGCCGCCACCCCGGCGAGCCCGTCCAGCCCCGGCTCCCGCGCCGCCTGCGTCAGCGCCCCCGGCACATCGCCACCGAACCGCGCCGCGGCGATCACACCGGCCTCGGCCGCCCCCATCACCGCGGTGCCACGCAGAGCGACCAGCAACGCCTGCCCGGGTTCGTGTCCGGCCCGCAGCTCGCCCACGACCGCACCGCACAGCGCCACCACCCCGGCCGCCCGTCGCTCCCGCTCCTTGCCCAGGGCCCGCCCGCACAGCCACCTCCGCACCAGCGGCACGGCCGCCGCCCCGGCCAGCAGCGGCAGCACCGACTCCCCCAGCACGGCGACGAGCAGCGCCACCGGGACGCACAGCCACTCCCGCCGCTCCCCCGACCACTTCCGCAGCCACACCCCGGCCTGCTCCGAGCGCGCCCGCAGCGACGGCCGGACCGCCCCGTCGACGAACAGCACCCGGGCCCTCCGCCGCCCGTGGTCCTGCGCCGCAGCCAGCCAGGCGGCCACCCCGGCACACAGGGCCACCGCACAACTCACGCCGGCCGACAGCCCCATCGGCGCACCACCGGTCACAGCGCACCCCCGATCAGCGACCGCAGCCGCTCCCAGCCCCGCTCCCGTACGAATCCGTCGGCGCCCCAGCGCAGCGCGGGTACGGTCACCACCAGCCCTGCCGCGTCCCGCTCCAGAACCTGCACCTCGGCGATCCGCCGCTGCCCGGCCCGGTCCCGTACGAGATGGACCACCACCGACAGCGCGGCCGCCAACTGGCTGTGCAGCGCCGTCCGGTCCAGCCCCGCCGCCGTCCCCAGGGCCTCAAGACGGGCCGGTACGTGCTCGGCCGCATTGGCGTGAACCGTCCCGCAGCCGCCCTCATGGCCGGTGTTCAGCGCGGCCAGGAGCTCGGTGACCTCGGCGCCGCGCACTTCTCCGACCACCAGCCGGTCGGGCCGCATCCGCAGCGCCTGCCGCACCAGGTCCCGGAGGGTCACCCGGCCCGCACCCTCCTGGTTGGCAGGACGCGACTCCAGGCGCACCACATGCGGATGGTCCGGCCGTAACTCCGCCGAGTCCTCGGCGAGCACGATGCGCTCCCGCTCCCCGACCGCACCCAGCAGACTCGACAGAAGCGTCGTCTTCCCGGCACCCGTACCTCCGCTGATCAGGTACGAGACCCGGGCCTCCACCAGAGCCCGCAGCACCCGGTCACCGCCCGGTGGCACCGTCCCCGCAGTGACCAGCTCCGCCAGTGAGAAGGCCCTGGGCCGAACCACCCGCAACGACAGGCACGTCGAGCCCACGGACACCGGGGGAAGCACGGCATGCATTCGGGTGCCGTCCGGCAGCCTCGCGTCCACCCAGGGGCGGGCGTCGTCCAGCCGCCGCCCCGCCACGGCGGCCAGCCGCTGCGCCAGCCTGCGCACCGCTGCGGCGTCCGTGAAGGTCACCCCGGTGAGTTCGAGGCCCCTGCCCCGGTCCACCCACACCCGGTCCGGCGCGGAGACCAGCACATCCGTGACCCCAGGATCGGCGAGCAGGGGCTCCAGAACACCAATCCCGACCAGCTCGCCGCGCAACTCGGCGGCCGCACCGAGCACTTCGGCGTCCCCGAGAAGCCGCCCCTGGGCCCGCAGCGCGGCCGCGACCCCGGCCGGTGTCGGCGCGGTGCCGCTCTGCGCGAGCCGCTGCCGTACGGCATCGAGCAGCGTCTCCGTCATGACGCACCCCCACCGGTGCGTCCCCCCGCTCCCTCCGGGGCGAGCGCCCGTTCCCAGAACGCCGCGCAGAACCTGGCCAGCGGACCGCGCGCACTGCCGCCCGGGGGTGCACCGTCGTCCTGAGCGGCCAGCAGCCCGGCGTCGAGCGGGAGTTCACCGGCGAGCGGCAGCCTCAGTGCCTGTGCCACCCACCGCTCGTCGAGGCCCGCCGCGTACGGCCCGCGGGACACGACTCGCAGGTCGCCCAGGATCATCCCGGCCATCGACGCCACACGCTTGGCCGCCGCGACCGCGCGAAGCTCCCCCGGGACCACCAGCAGTCCGAGGTCCAGCTGCGCGAGCGCCTCGGCCACCGATTCGTCGACCCTGCGCGGCAGATCGACGACCACCACCCCGCCGAGCCTGCGTGCGGCGGCCAGCACGGCCTGTATGGCCTGCGGCGGGATGACCACCCAGTCGTCGCGGCCCCAGCTGAGCACCCGCAGCCCGTGCAGCGCCGGCAGTGACTCCTCCAGCGCACCCCCGCCGACCCGCCCCTTAGAATGGGCGAAATCCGGCCATCGCATTCCCTCGGCCCGTTCACCCCCGAGCAGCACGTCGATGCCTCCGCCGAGCGGATCGCCGTCGATCAGCATGGTCCGCCGCCCCGCCCTGGCCGCCGTCACCGCGAGGGCACAGGCCAGCGTGGACGCGCCCGAGCCGCCCCGGCCGCCGATCACCCCCACAGTGAGCGCCGGCCGGCCCACCCCCTCCGCCGCATTGGCGATCTGGTCGACGAGCCAGCCCTCCGCATCGGGCAGCCTCAGCACATATTCGGCCCCGATCTCCACGGCCCGGCGCCAGACATCCGGTGTGTCCTGGTCCCGGCCGACGAGCATCACACCCCGCCTGCGCACCGCTCCTCGGCATCGCCGGGCGGCATCGTCGCCCACGAGAACCATCGGCGCCTGTTCCCAGCCGCCCCTGTTTTCGGGCGGCGAGTGATGAACTTCCGGTTCCGCTCCGGCGGCGGCACACAGCCGCAGCAGATCGTCGAGCAGTTCCACATCCTCGGTCACGATCAGCGGTCCGCCCCGCCGCCCTCCGGCGGCGGGCAGAGGATCCCGTGCGATGGACTCGGCCACGATCTCCGCCCCCTTCTCACTGCACCTTCATCGCGGTTCGCGGTGATCTCGGAGTGTTCCGGGATCGGCGATTCCACAACCCGCGGACTTCGCGGCTGGAATCACCGTGCAGCGCTTCGGAAAATCGTGTGGATCTTGCTCGAAAACTGTGGACAACTCCACCGTTGTGAATATCTCCGTCGCTCATACCGGCGACTTCCGGAGTGCAGCACTTCCGCTACGCACCGTGACGAGTCATGGTGGTGGGGGACGGAACGAGAAGCGAGCCGTCGCGATCGAAATGGGGGCGGAATGCTTGATTCCGAACGACAGAAACGCGTCCGGACATGCGACGACCCCCGCCGGGGGGGAGAGCGGGGGTCGTCCCCACGGCCGACTCGGGGGGGGAGGAGCCGGACCGGGTTAGCACGGTCGCGAACGATCCGTGACTTCCATGGTGTACCCGAGAGCCTTCTCAGGCAAACCCACGCGCCAGAGTTTACGCCGAATGGTGTCCCCCTATGCTCTGCCTTGTGGAAAACCGCTTCTTGCCGCGCACAGCCGCCTTCTTTGACCTGGACAAGACGGTCATTGCGAAGTCTTCGACGCTGACCTTCAGCAAGTCCTTCTACCAAGGCGGACTGATCAACCGCCGCGCTGTACTGCGCACTGCGTACGCACAGTTCGTGTTCCTTGCCGGGGGTGCAGATCACGACCAGATGGAGCGGATGCGGGAATATCTCTCCGCACTCTGCAAGGGCTGGAACGTCCAGCAAGTGAAGGAAATCGTCGCCGAGACCCTGCACGAGCTGATCGACCCCATCATCTATGACGAAGCGGCGACGCTCATCGAGGAGCATCACACCGCCGGGCGCGATGTGGTGATCGTTTCGACCTCGGGCGCCGAGGTCGTCGAACCGATCGGCGAGCTGCTCGGCGCCGACCGGGTCGTCGCCACCCGAATGGTCGTCGGTGACGACGGCTGCTTCACTGGCGAGGTCGAGTACTACGCCTACGGGCCGACGAAGGCCGAGGCGATCAAGGCCCTCGCGGTGTCGGAGGGGTACGACCTCTCACGCTGCTACGCCTACAGCGACTCCGCCACGGATGTACCGATGCTGGAGTCGGTCGGCCAGCCGCACGCGGTCAATCCGGATCGCGCCCTACGGCGTGAGGCGACCCTCCGAGAGTGGCCGATTCTCGTCTTCGACCGGCCGGTCCGGCTCAAGCAGCGACTGCCCGCGTTCTCGTTGCCGCCACGTCCAGCTTTGGTCGCGGCGGCAGCGGTGGGAGCGGCCGCCGTCACGGCGGGACTGGTCTGGTACACCTCACGCCGTCGCACCGCGGCATCCGCCTGACGCACCCCCGGGCGGCGGTCCGGGGGCGCCGAGCCGACGGTCGGTGTGAAATATCCAACTCGCCCGTAATTGAACCAAAAAGTAAAGAAGTGGGGCCAGCACTACCGCTCACCCCGGCCCTGGAGTACAAATGACTCAACGGCCCGCGAGACCAAGGACATCCGAGAGGATTACCTGTAACGCAGAGACGGCCCCACGGACCGAGCATGAAAACCGAGCACCCACGCGACGTCGACCCGTCGATTACGGGCCAGCCGCACCAGGGAACGGGCAAAGCATCCCGACCTGATGGGCACATATCGAGGACGCATGGTAACTGGGTAGACATGCCAGCGGCGGTACCGAGGACGGTACCGCCGCAACCCTTTTCCCGGGCAGTGAAGCCAATCGGGCAGCGAAGCCGACGCAGTGAGCCAATGCGGCAAGTCGAAGCGATAAGTCGACACGGCGAAGACATTCGTGAAGTTACCGGGATGAAGTTACTTCGGTGGATTTATCTCGACGCACACCGCGAAAGCGGCGCCCGGCGAACTCGAAACCGGCGCCCGAACAGCTCCCGGCCCAGGGCCGGGAGCCGGCCGTTCCCCATTGAACGACTTCCGCACGAACGGGTTTCTACGCGGCGCCGCGCTGCAGCGCCTCGCACACCGCCGTCGACTCCCTGACGCCCAGTTCCACGGAGCGTCCGCAATGCGCGATCCAGGCCGCCATCCCCTCCGGCGTCCCCGACAGATAGCCCTCGAACGCCGCGACATACGCCGCCCGCCCCTGCTCGGCATGGCCCACCTCGGTGGGACAGATCGACTTGGGGTCGAGCCCGCTCCCGATCAGCACGATCCGCTCGGCAGTCCGCGCGACCAGGCCGTTGTACGAGCCGAAGGGACGCAGGGCCAGCAGTTCGCCGTGCACGACCGCCGAGGTCACCAGCGCGGGCGCCGAAGTGCCGGAAAGAATCAGCCCGGAAAGCCCCTCCAACCGCCCGGCCACCTCGTCGGCGTCCGGCAACGGCGCCTCGACCAGTGGCTCGTCCACCGGCTCGCCCGCCAGCCTCGGCCGTCCGACGGCGTCGTCGGGTGCCGCCCCGCCGGCCGCGACCAGATGCAGCCTCGCCAGCACCCGCAGCGGTGACTGCCGCCAGATGGAGAGCAGTTGGCCCGCTTCGGCGGTCAGCCGCAGGGCCGCCCCGATCACGTGCGCCTCGCCGTCGCCGCTGAAGTCGGTACGCCGGCGCACCTCCTCCAGGTTCCAGTCGGCGCCCGACAGCGCCGCCGAGCCACGGGCACCGCGAAGTGCCGCTTCCGCGGTGACCTCATTGCTGCGGCGCCGCATGACGCGGTGACCGTAGACCCGGTCGACGGCCTTGCGTACGGAGTCCACCGCGTCGGTGACCCCGGGCAGGGTGCCCAGGGCGGCGAGCGGGTCAGAGGCAGTCGTACTCATAGGTAACGAGGCTACGCGTCCACCGCGCCGATACCGCCCGGGAGTGGCCTTCTTCACGAAGTGTGACAGCAGAACGCGATCGCGCCGCTACCCTAGGTGAACATGAAGATCGCTTTCGTAGGGAAGGGCGGCAGCGGCAAGACAACGCTGTCCTCGCTCTTCATCCGCCACCTCGCAGCCAATGAAGCCCATGTCGTCGCGGTGGACGCCGACATCAACCAGCACCTCGGGGCCGCGCTCGGTCTCGATGACCAGGAAGCCGCCGCGCTGCCCGCCATGGGAGCGCACCTGCCTCTGATCAAGGAATATCTGCGCGGCAGCAATCCCCGCATCGCCTCCGGCGAGACGATGATCAAGACGACTCCGCCGGGCGAGGGCTCGCGGCTGCTGCGGGTCCGCGAGGACAACCCGATCTACGACGCGTGCGCGCGCACGGTCCGGCTCGACGACGGGGAGATCCGGCTGATGGCCACCGGGCCGTTCACCGAGTCGGATCTGGGCGTGGCCTGCTATCACTCCAAGGTCGGCGCGGTCGAACTCTGCCTGAACCATCTCGTCGACGGCCCCGACGACTATGTCGTCGTCGACATGACAGCGGGTTCGGACTCCTTCGCTTCGGGGATGTTCACCCGCTTCGACATGACGTTCCTGGTCGCGGAGCCGACCCGTAAGGGCGTCTCGGTCTACCGCCAGTACAAGGAGTACGCACGGGACTTCGGGGTCGCCCTGAAGGTCATCGGCAACAAGGTGCAGGGCGAGGACGACCTGGAGTTCCTGCGTGCCGAGGTGGGCGACGACCTGCTGGTCAGCGTCGGGCACTCCGACTGGGTGCGTTCGATGGAGAAGGGCCGCCCCGCTCGCTTCGAGCTGCTGGAGGCGGACAACCGGATGGCGCTGCAGGCGTTGCAGAACGCCGCCGAGGACTCGTACGAGCAGCGGAACTGGCAGCGCTACACGCAGCAGATGGTCCATTTCCATCTGAAGAACGCGGAGAGCTGGGGCAACGAGAAGACGGGCGCCGATCTGGCCGCCCAGGTCGACCCCGCCTTCGTACTCGACGAGCGGTACGCGCAGGACGGCGCCGCTCAGCCCGCCTGAACCTCGGTACCCCGCCGGGCCCTCGGCGCCCCGCCGGACGGACTCACTCCGCCCGGCGGGAGCCGTCGCCTCCCCGAGCGCCGGACAAGAACGGGTCCCCGACCCGCCCGGCGCTCGACGCGCGGCCCCGCTGCCCGACCCGTCCGGCGCTCGACGCGCGGCCCCGCTGCCCGGCCGGTCCGGCGCATGACGCGCCGGCCATGCCCGAAGGCCGCACGGCTCAGCGGCCGGACTTGTCCCCGCCGGGCCCCGCGTGAGCCTTGCCGGCGCCCGTGGTCCGGCCGGTTCCGGAAGTTCCCGCTCCGTCGAGGAACGCGGTCCATCCCTTCTCGGGCGCCTGGCCGACATCGAGCGTGCCGAGCTTCGCCAGCGTCGCCGGGTCCTGGGCGTCCAGCCAGTCGGCCAGCTGCCGGAAGGAAACGCAGCGGACGCCCTCCTTGGTGCAGACCGTCGCGATGGTGTCCTCGACGGCGCGCATGTACGTACCGCCGTTCCAGGACTCGAAGTGGTTGCCGATGATCAGCGGGGCGCGGTTTCCGTCGTACGAGCGGTCGAATGCCTGGAGCAGGCCGTCACGCATCTGGTTGCCCCAGTACTCGTGCATGTCCGGGTCGCCCTGCGTCGTCGTACCGGACTGGTTGAACATGAAGTTGTAGTCCATCGAAAGGGTCTCGAACTCGCGGCCCGGCACGGGCACGAGCTGCATCGAGAGGTCCCAGATGCCGTCCTTCTTCTTCGGCCAGACCTGGTTGTTGACCCCACTGGAGTCGTAGCGGAAACCCATCGTCCGTGCCGCTGCCACCATGTTCTTCTGCCCTTCCAGGCAGGGGGTTCGGCCGCCGATGAGTTCCTTGTCGTAGTCGAAGGGGAGCGGCTTCTCCTCTTCGAGGCCCGGGTCGTTGGTCTTCCAGTGCTTCACGAAGGACTTGGCCTGGCTGATCTCGCTCTTCCACTGGTCGACGGACCAGGTTCCGACGCCGCCCTCGGGGCCGCAGAAGTGCCCGTTGAAGTGGGTGCCGATCTCGTCACCGTCCTCCCAGGCCCCGCGCACCTGGGTGATGGTGTCCCGGATTCCCTCGGTGTCGTTGAAGCCGATGTCGGAGCTGCCGGCGTTGTGCTTCGGCGGGTCGTAGAGCTCCCGCTTGTCCTCCGGCAGCATGTACACGCCGCTGAGGAAGTACGTCATGTTCGCGTGGTACTTCTTGCCGACCTCACGGAAGTGCGAGAACAGCTTCTGGCTGTCCTCACCCGCACCGTCCCACGAGAACACCACGAACTGCGGGGGTTTCTGACCCGGCGCCAGACGCTTGGCCACGGGCTGCTTCGGCTGGCTGCCGGTGAACGCGGTGGACCCGTCGCCGATGAGCCGGAGGACACTGCCGGGCGCGGCGGGGGCCTTGGGGGCCCCGGGGACCTTCTTCTTCGGGGCGGGGGCCTTCTCCGCCGCCCCCGGACCGGCGGCCCCGACATCTCCGCCGGAACCGGAGGAGCACCCGGCCACTCCCGCGGTCAGCGCGACGGCCACAACACCCAGGGCGACCCGCCCGGCGGCGGCCCTCCTCGCGACGGCCTTCTTCGTATCGACGTTCGCGGCGGCTCTCCTGGCGACTCTCCTCGTGGCGACTCTCCTCGTGGCGGCCATCATCCGCCCACCTCTTCCCTGCAGGTAATTTGCGTCGAAGTGCCGACACGGCGCGGTCAAGTTCGCACGCGGCCCGGCCGCGATCGATGCGACATGCCAAAGAAAAAGATGCTTATTCACTTCAATGGGTGACCGAATGGCCCATTTGATCGCAAGTGTGGACGCACGTCTTTACTCTCCATTACGATCTGTTTACTGAGAGTTGAGAAATCCCGCCGCTGCACGCCGTGACCCACGGCCGCGTCCCCACGTTCCGCGACCGCGCTGCCCCGGAGGAGACGGGAACATGTCTGCTTGCGTCCCCACTCGTCACAACCGCACATCCCGTAGTTCGCGTCCACCACGCGCCTCGGGAGTCAAACGACCACACAGCCCGCCGCCACCGCGCGGTGGACGATTCCGTATCGCGGGCGCCGATCTGTCCGCATCGATCACGGTCTTCCTGCTCGCCGTCCCCATGTCGCTCGGCCTCGCCGTCGCCATGGACGCCCCGCTGGAAGCCGGCCTCATCTCCGCCGCGATCGGCGGCATCGTCGCCGGACTGCTCGGCGGCACCCCACTCCAGGTCAGCGGCCCGTCCGCCGGACTGACCGTCGTCACAGCCGAGTTGATCCAGATCTACGGCTGGCGCACCACCTGCGCGATCACCATCGGCGCCGGACTCCTCCAGATCCTGCTCGGCTCACTGCGGGCGGCGCGCAGCGCCCTCGCCGTCAGCCCCGCCATCGTCCACGGCACCCTCGCTGGTATCGGTGTGGCCATCGCGCTCGCCCAGCTGCACATCGTGCTCGGCGGCTCACCGCAGAGTTCAGCCGTAGCCAACGCCCTCGCGCTCCCCGACCAGTTGGGCCGGGTGAGCCCTGCCGCCCCACTCATCGGAACGCTGACCATCACCGTCCTGATCCTGTGGCCCCGGATTCCGGGCCGGGTCGGCAGATCCGTACGCCGGATTCCGGCTGCCCTCGCCGCGGTGGTGACCGCTACGACGGTGGCTGCGATCGTCGCGCCCGGTATCGCCCGGGTCGATCTGCCGTCCTGGCGCTCGCACGCCCTGCCGGAAATGCCGCACGGGCCCGTACTCGCCCTGGCCACCGCCGTGTTCACGGTGATGCTGGTGGCCAGCCTGGAGTCGCTGCTCGCCGCGGTGGCCGTCGACAAGCTGTCGGCCGACCGTGCCGCCGGGCAGACGGCCGCCCGGCCCGCGGCCGGCTCGGCGCCGCCGCCCACATCGGCCACGCCCGCACTCGCACTCGCACTCCCGTCCGGGACATCGGCTCCGGCCGCGTCCCTCGCCCTGCCCGCCAGACGCTCCGATCTCGACCGGGAGCTGCGCGCCCAGGGCATCGCCAACACGCTGTCCGGACTGGTGGGCGGGCTGGCCGTGTCCGGTGGTGCGGTGCGCAGCTCGGCGAACGTACGCGCCGGGGCGACCGGTCGCGCCTCCACCGTGCTGCACGGCGTCTGGGTGCTGCTCGCCACCGGGCTGCTGGTCACCGTGCTGGAGTGGATCCCGTTGGCCGCGCTCGCCGCGCTGGTGATGATGGTCGGTATCCAGATGGTGAGTTTCGCCCACATTCGCAACGTCCATAAGCACCGCGAATTCCTGGTGTACGGGGCGACGATCACCGGCGTGGTCCTCTTCGGCGTGCTCAAGGGCGTGGCCATCGGCATCGCGGTGGCGGTGACGGTCGCCCTGCACCGGCTGGCCCGGACCAGGATCACGGTCACCGATCAGGGCGGCCGGCATCTGGTCGTCGTACGAGGCCAGTTGACGTTCCTCGCGGTGCCCCGGCTCAGCCGTACGCTCGGCCAACTGCCCCAGGGCGGGGACGCCGTCGTCGAACTGGACGGCTTCTTCATGGACCACGCGGCGTACGAGGCGATCCAGGGCTGGAGCACCGCCCAGACCGCCCATGGCGGCAGGGTCGTGTTCACCGGCAGGTCCGGCGGCCGGATCGCCGAGCCCGCCTCGGCGGCGCACTCCTGTTGCCGCCCCTGGACTCCGTGGCGCAACCACCACTGCCACGACGAGCCCGGCCGTGTGCCGGAAACGAGCCATGACCTCGCCCCCGGCCCTGCCCTCGGCAAACGGTCCACCGGCCGCATCCGCCGTGCTGCCCATACCGGCAGCACTGCCAACACCGGCAGCGTCGGCAGCACCGATCGCATCAGCCCCACCGACCGCGACGCCAACCGTCCCGCCGACCACCCTGCCGACCGCCCCGCATCCCACGACGCGAGCCACGACATGACCATCGACAGCCCGGACAACGCCCCCACCCCCGCACCGGCCCCCGAGGCCCCCCGACTGGCCGGCGGCAATCGGCTGATCAGCGGTCTGAGTTCGTTCCAGCGCAACACCGCTCCGCTGGTGCGCGACGAGCTGGCCCGTCTGGCCATCGAGGGGCAGCGCCCGTCCCAGCTCTTCATCACCTGCGCCGACTCCCGCCTCGTCACCAGCATGATCACGGCGAGCGGCCCCGGCGACCTGTTCACCGTGCGGAACATCGGCAATCTGGTGCCCCTGCCGGACGCCGAATCCGGGGACCACTCGGTGGGCGCGGCGATCGAGTACGCGGTGGATGTACTGAAGGTGGAGTCCATCACCATCTGCGGGCATTCCGGCTGCGGAGCGATGCAGGCGCTGCTCGGCGGCGAACCGGACCGGGAGGCTCCGCCCACGTCCCTGTGGCGGTGGCTGAGACACGGGCTGCCCAGCCTGGAGCGGATGGCGTCCCGGCACCACGCCTGGGCCCGGATCTCCGGGCGGCTGCCGGCCGATGCGCTGGAGCAGCTCTGCCTCACCAACGTGGTCCAGCAGTTGGACCATCTGCGGGCACACGAATCGGTGGCTCGGCGGCTCGCCGAAGGCACGATCCGACTGCACGGCATGTACTTCCACGTGGGCGAGGCCCAGGCCTATCTGCTGACCGAGGGCGCGAGCAGCGGGCTGGAGCTCGACGAGGTCTTCGACCGAGTGGACCCCGGCGACGCTCCCGGCTCCGGCGAGTTGGAACGCACCGGCGTCTGAACCTCGTTCGCCCCCGGTCCGTGAGACCTTGTGGTCCTGCCTCCGCGCTGCTGCGCGGCGCATTGCACCGCTCCGTGCCGCTCTGCGGCGCATTGCACAGCTCCCCGCACTGCGCCGTACCGCGTCGCGCCGCACGTGGATGCGGGGCCGTGTCTCCATACACGAGACACAGGTCTAAACCAATTCCGGGCAGACACTTGTCACCCGGCCTTTGGCCTGATGAGCTATGCCCCGGGACACAACGGACACCCTGGGAATGGGAGATGTCGTGAGCAACGAAAGCTTGGCCAATCTGCTTCGTGAGGAGCGGCGGTTCGCACCGCCTGCCGATCTGGCCGCGAACGCCAACGTCAAGGCGGAGGCGTACGAGCAGGCCGAGGCGGACCGGCTGGGCTTCTGGGCCGAGCAGGCCCGTCGCCTGACCTGGGCCACGGAGCCGACCGAGACGCTCGACTGGAGCAACCCGCCCTTCGCGAAGTGGTTCGCGGACGGCAAGCTCAACGTCGCGTACAACTGCGTGGACCGCCATGTCGAGGCGGGCAACGGCGACCGGGTCGCCATCCACTTCGAGGGCGAGCCCGGCGACAGCCGCGCCATCACCTACGCACAGCTCAAGGACGAGGTCTCCCGCGCCGCCAACGCGCTCATCGAGCTCGGTGTCGGCAAGGGCGACCGGGTCGCCGTCTATCTGCCGATGATCCCCGAGGCCGCCATCGCGATGCTGGCCTGCGCCCGCATCGGCGCCGCCCACTCGGTGGTCTTCGGCGGCTTCTCCGCCGACGCCATCGCCGCCCGCATCCAGGACGCGGACGCCAAGGTCGTCATCACCGCCGACGGCGGCTACCGCCGGGGCAAGCCGTCCGCGCTGAAGCCCGCCGTGGACGACGCCGTCTCCCGTATCGACAGCGTCGAGCACGTCCTCGTGGTCCGGCGCACCGGCCAGGACACCGCGTGGACCGACGGCCGCGACGTCTGGTGGCACGAGATCACCGGCCGGCAGTCCGCCGAGCACACCCCCGAGGCCTTCGAGGCGGAGCAGCCGCTCTTCATCCTCTACACCTCCGGCACGACGGGTAAGCCGAAGGGCATCCTGCACACGTCCGGCGGCTACCTCACGCAGGCGGCGTACACCCACAACGCGGTCTTCGACCTCAAGCCGGAGACCGATGTCTTCTGGTGCACCGCCGACATCGGCTGGGTGACCGGCCACTCGTACATCGTCTACGGCCCGCTGGCCAACGGCGCGACGCAGGTCATGTACGAGGGCACGCCCGACTCCCCGCACCAGGGGCGTTTCTGGGAGATCGTGCAGAAGTACGGCGTCACGATCCTCTACACCGCGCCGACCGCGATCCGTACGTTCATGAAGTGGGGTGACGACATCCCCGCCAAGTTCGACCTGAGCAGTCTCCGGGTCCTCGGTTCGGTCGGTGAGCCGATCAACCCCGAGGCGTGGATGTGGTACCGCAAGCACATCGGCGCCGACAAGTGCCCGATCGTGGACACCTGGTGGCAGACCGAGACCGGCGCGATGATGATCGCGCCGCTGCCGGGCGTGACGGAGACCAAGCCGGGCAGCGCCCAGCGCGCCCTGCCCGGTATCGCGGCCACTGTCGTCGACGACGAGGCCAACGAGGTTCCCAACGGCGGGGGCGGCTACCTCGTCCTCACCGAGCCGTGGCCGTCGATGCTCCGCACCATCTGGGGCGACGACCAGCGATTCATCGACACCTACTGGTCGCGCTTCGAGGGCAAGTACTTCGCGGGTGACGGTGCCAAGAAGGACGAGGACGGCGACATCTGGCTGCTCGGCCGGGTCGACGACGTGATGCTCGTGTCCGGGCACAACATCTCGACCACCGAGGTCGAGTCGGCGCTCGTGTCGCACCCCTCGGTCGCCGAGGCGGCCGTGGTCGGCGCCGCCGACGAGACGACCGGCCAGTCCATCGTCGCGTTCGTGATCCTGCGCGGTACGGCCGAGCCCTCCGACGAGCTGGTCGCGGAGCTGCGCAACCACGTCGGTGCCACGCTCGGCCCGATCGCCAAGCCGAAGCGGATCCTGCCGGTCGCCGAACTGCCGAAGACCCGCTCCGGCAAGATCATGCGGCGCCTGCTGCGTGACGTCGCCGAGAACCGCGAGCTGGGCGACGTGACGACGCTGACCGACTCCTCGGTCATGGATCTCATCCAGACCCAGCTGCCGTCGTCCTCCTCCGAGGACTGATCCGGTAGAGAACTGATCCGGCAGACACGGAAGCACGTCCCCGAGGGGCATCCGGCAACGCGCCGGGTGCCCCTCGGGCATCTAAGGTGAAGATCACCGCATAGATCCCCGCGCACCCCGGGTACAGTGGCAGACGCGTCAACAAAGCAATAAGAAATCTCCACAGGGTGTGCCGGGAAGTCTGGTCGGCAAGTGCATCAGCCATGCCATCGCTGCCGTACCGACCCGGAGGTCTCCACTCGTGGCCGCGCCCACCCCCGCACCCCCTTCGCCCCGCCGCACCCTGCTCGGACGGCTTTCCCTCCCCGAGCGGAACTACCTCGCGGAGGCCCTGCGCACCGAGACCGTGGGCGGCGTGATCCTGCTGGTCGCCGCGGTTGCCGCGCTGGTGTGGGCAAACACCTTCGGCTCCGGCTACGCCTCGGTCAGCAACTTCCACTTCGGGCCGGATTCGCTGGGTCTCAACCTCTCCGTGGCGCACTGGGCAGCTGACGGGCTGCTCGCGATCTTCTTCTTCGTCGCAGGCGTCGAACTCAAGCGGGAACTGGTCGCGGGCGAACTGCGCGACCCCAGGGCGGCCGCCCTCCCGGTCGTCGCCGCGCTGTGCGGAATGGCGGTTCCGGCCGTCGTCTACACGCTGGTGAACGTGGTCGGCGGAGGTTCGACGGACGGCTGGGCCGTCCCCACCGCCACCGACATCGCCTTCGCGCTCGCCGTCCTCGCGGTCATCGGCACCTCGCTGCCGAACGCGCTGCGCGCCTTCCTGCTGACCCTCGCCGTCGTCGACGACCTCTTCGCGATCCTGATCATCGCGGTCTTCTTCACCGAGCAGATCAACTTCACGGCGCTGATCGGCGCCTTCATCGGCCTGGCCGTCTTCTATCTGCTGCTGCGCAGGAACGTGCGCGGCTGGTACATCTACATACCGCTCGCCCTGGTCATCTGGGGCCTGATGTACAACAGCGGCATCCACGCCACGATCGCCGGCGTCGCCATGGGCCTGATGCTCCGCTGCACCCGGCGGGAGGGCGAGAACCACTCGCCCGGCGAGCACATCGAGCACCTGATCCGCCCGCTGTCGGCCGGTCTCGCCGTGCCGCTGTTCGCCCTCTTCTCGGCCGGGGTCTCCCTCTCCGGCGGCGCGCTGGCGGACGTCTTCACCCGGCCCGAGACGCTCGGTGTCGTCCTGGGCCTCGTCGTCGGCAAGACCGTGGGCATCTTCGGCGGTACGTGGCTGGCCACCCGGTTCACCAAGGCGGAGCTGAACAAGGAGCTGGCCTGGGCCGATGTCTTCGCGGTCGCCTCACTCGCCGGCATCGGTTTCACCGTCTCGCTGCTCATCGGCGAGCTGGCCTTCGTCGGCAACGAGGAAACGATCAACGAGATCAAGGCAGCCGTGCTGATCGGCTCCCTGACGGCCGCCGTGTTCTCCGGCGTACTGCTCAAGCTCCGTGTACGCAGGCACCGCGAGCTGCACGAGGCGGAGGAGCTCGACGAGGACCAGGACGGGGTGCCCGACATCTACGAACAGGACGACCCGGCGTACCACCTGCGGATGGCCGCGATCTACGAGAAGAAGGCGGCCGAGCACCGCCGCCTTGCCCAACTGGCGGGGGCGGCGAGCAACGAGCCGGACAGTCCGGCATGATCTGACACCAGATGTGTTCAGCAGCAGGACTGGAGAGGGAGTCAGGGATGAGCGACCCCGGCAACAACGCGGGCAGCGCCGACCGCAGTCTCGGGCAGCTGGTCGCCTCGGCGACGGCGGAGATGTCCGCACTGGTGCACGACGAGATCGCCCTGGCCAAGGCCGAGGTACGGCAGGACGTCAAGCGCGGCGTCATCGGCAGTGTGGCGTTCATCGTCGCGGGCGTGCTGGCTCTGTTCGCGGTCCCCGTGCTGAGCTTCGGAGCCGCCTACTGGATCCACACCACGGGACTCGGCCTCGCCTGGTGCTTCGGGATCGTGGGTCTTGCCTTCATCATGCTGGCGCTGCTGCTCGCACTGTTCGCCGTCGCCAAGATCAAGAAGGTCAAGCCGCCGGAGAAGTCCATCGCCTCGGCGAAGCAGACGGCGGCCGTGCTGCAGGGCGTCAAGCCGCACCCGAGGCCCGCCGTCACGGCGGGGACGAGCTTTCCGGCCGCCTCGGGCAGCACGCTGACGGGCAAGGCCATGGAGAAGGCTCCGGTCCAGGACAAGGCCTCCGCTGTGGCACGCTCGTCCACATGACGGTCCCCGATTCCAGCGCATTCGGCCCGGTAGGCCCCGTAGGCCCGGAAGGTCAGGCACCCCCTGCGGACAGGGGCGACCGGGCAGGCTCGGACAGCCCGGCAGGCTCGGGCAGCAGCTCAGGCCCTGCGGGCTCACCCGGCTCGACCGGCCCAACGACCCCGCCCGGCACGACCGGCTCCCCCGTCCCGAGCGACTCGCCCGCACCAGCCGACTCACCCGCCCCGGCCGGCGCCGGCGGGCCCGTGCGGATCGACGGGCCCTGGACCCACCGCGACGTGGCGGCCAACGGCGCCCGTTTCCATATCGCCGAGCTCGGCGAGGGGCCGCTGGTGCTGCTGCTGCACGGCTTCCCGCAGTTCTGGTGGACCTGGCGCCACCAGCTCACCGCGCTGGCCGACGCCGGCTTCCGGGCCGTGGCGATGGACCTGCGCGGGGTCGGCGGCAGCGACCGCACGCCCCGGGGTTACGACCCCGCCAACCTGGCGCTGGACATCACCGGCGTGATCCGCTCGCTCGGCGAACCGGACGCGGCCCTGGTCGGCCACGACATGGGCGGATACCTCGCCTGGACCGCCGCGGTGATGCGTCCGAAGCTGGTGCGCCGCCTCGTGGTCTCCTCGATGCCGCATCCGCGCCGCTGGCGTTCCTCGATGCTCTCCGACTTCGCTCAGTCCCGGGCCGGCTCGTACATCTGGGGCTTCCAGCGGCCGTGGGTGCCGGAACGTCAGCTCGTCGCGGATGACGCGGCGTTGGTCGGCCGGCTGATCCACGAGTGGGCGGGCCCCCGGACCCCGGAGTTCCCCGACGAGGCGACGGTGGACGTCTACCGGCGCGCGATGTGCATCCCGTCGACGGCGCACTGCTCGATCGAGCCGTACCGCTGGCTGGTGCGGTCCCTGGCCCGTCCGGACGGCATCCAGTTCAACCGGCGGATGAAACTGCCGGTGCGGGTACCTACTCTGCATCTGCACGGTTCACTCGATCCGGCGATCCGTACCCGAAGCGCGGCGGGGTCCGGCAAGTACGTCGAAGCTCCCTACCGTTGGCGACTTTTCGACGGTCTGGGACACTTCCCCCACGAGGAGGACCCGGACGGGTTCTCGGCCGAACTCATCAACTGGCTCAAGGATCCCGAGCCCGACCGGTAGCCACCGGGGCACAGTTGTCCGTCGAACGGCCAATTGCCCGGCGCATAGGCCAATTGGCTGACGGATGGGCGGTTACCGACCATGAGGCACGGGCAGACGTCCCGGTATGGGCTGGACGCACGACTTCGGTGACGCAGCACGCAACCGCCGCTCGACCGCCACGGCGAGTCCGAGCACTCATGAGGGGGGCGGCCCCCAGGGCCGGGTGCACGATATGCAGGTTCTGCACGATCCCCAGCTCGGTATTCCGCGCATTCTGCGCCGCAGGGCCCGCTGGGTCTCGGCGCGGCTGCGCCATCCACGCGGATGATCTCCGCCCCGGTCGGCCGGTGAAGACTCACCGGCCGGGCGGGACTTCATCACACTTCTCCCGGCTTCGACGGGCCGCGCTTCGACGGGCCGCGTCGTGCCCGGGCCCTGTCTGCCCCGGGCCGGCGCTCAGCGGGCACTCAGAGCGCGCACACCTGGCTGTCGACCTGCTGGTTGGCAGCGCGGCCGCGCGCGATGTCCTGGCGGATCTCGTCGGCCGTCAGCGCGTAGCCGGTGTCGGGGTCGTCGAGCGACTTGGCGAACACCACGCCGTACACCTCGCCCGCCGGGGTCAGCAGCGGTCCGCCGGAGTTGCCCTGGCGGACCGTCGCGTAGAGCGAGTACACATCGCGGTGGACGGTGCCCCGGTGGTAGATGTCCGGGCCGCCCGCGTTGATACGGCCCCGGACCCGCGCCGCCCGTACGTCGTACGAGCCGTTCTCCGGGAACCCCGCGACAATGGCGCTGTTCCCCGTCCGGGCGTCGCTGTCGGGGCCGGCGAACCGCAGCGGCTTCGCGTCGAGGTCCGGTACGTCGAGCACGGCGATGTCGCGCCGCCAGTCGTACAGGACGACCTTCGCGTCGTACACCCGGCCCTGGCCGCCGATCTGGACGGTCGGCTCGTCGACGCCTCCGACGACGTGCGCGTTGGTCATCACCCGGCGGTCGGAGAAGACGAAGCCGGTGCCTTCGAGGACCTTGCCGCAGCCCGGCGCCGTGCCGACGACCTTGACGATGGACTTCTTGGCGCGGGCCGCGACGGGGCTGCCCACCAGCGCCGGATCCGGGGCCTTGACCTCGGTGATCGGCTCGTTGGCGAACGGGCTGAAGACCTGCGGGAAGCCGTTCTGCGCGAGGACCGAGGAGAAGTCCGTGAACCAGGTGGAGGCCTGCGTGGGCATCACCCGGGAGATGCCGAGCAGGACCGAGGAGCTGCGGACCTCCTTGCCCAGCGTCGGCAGCGTGGTGCCGGCCAGCGCGGAGCCGATCAGCCAGGCGACCAGCAGCATCGCGACGACGTTGACCAGGGCGCCGCCGGTGGCATCGAGGGCGCGCGCGGGCGACCATGTGATGTACCGGCGGAGCTTGTTGCCCAGGTGGGTGGTGAACGCCTGGCCCACCGAGGCGCAGACGATCACGATGACGACGGCGACTACGGCAGCCGTCGACGAGACCTCGGAGCCGTCCGTCAGCTGGTCCCACAGGATCGGCAGCAGGTAGACGGCGACGAGGCCGCCGCCCAGGAACCCGATCACCGACAGGATGCCGACGACGAACCCCTGTCGGTAGCCGATGACCGCGAACCACACGGCGCCGGCCAGCAGCAGGATGTCCAGCACGTTCACCGTCTATAGCCTCGCAGATTCGTCACCGGGCCCGTTCCTTCGGCTGGCTCCGGGCGGGGCCGGACAGCGCAGCACGGGAGTCAGACTGTCATGCGCGCCAGTCGAGCGGCACCTGCTTGGCCCTGTCCCAGGGGCGTTCCCAGCCCGCGAAGTGCAGAATCCGGTCGATCACCCCGGCCGTGAATCCCCAGACCAGGGCGGATTCGACCAGAAATGCCGGACCCCGGTGGCCGCTCGGGTGGACCGCGGTCGCGCGGTTGGCCGGATCCGTGAGATCCGCCACGGGAACGGTGAAGACCCGGGCCGTCTCACCCGGATCGACGACGCCGACCGGACTCGGCGAGCGCCACCAGCCGAGGACCGGCGTCACGACGAAGCCGCTCACGGGGATGTAGAGCCGGGGCAGCACACCGAAGAGCTGGACCCCTCGCGGATCGAGACCGGTCTCTTCCCTGGCCTCTCGCAGCGCGGCCCTGAGCGGCCCCGTCGTCGCCTGGTCGCCGTCTTCCGGGTCCAGGGAGCCACCGGGGAAGGACGGCTGCCCGGCGTGGGAACGCAGGCTTCCGGATCGCTCCATGAGGAGCAGCTCGGGGCCGCGCTCGCCCTCGCCGAACAGTACGAGCACGGCGGACTGCCGCCCGGCACCGCTCTCCGGCGGCAGGAAGCGGCTGAGCTGGTCGGGCTCGATGGTCCGCGCTGCGCTGGCCACGGGGTCGAGCCAGGTGGGCAGCCCCTCGGTCGTGACGGTGATCGCGGCGTCCTCATCGGCGGCGGTCGTGGCCGTGGCCGCGGCCGCCGCGACCGCCGCCGCGGGGCTGACCGCCGCAGGGCCTGTCACTGCCCGGTTTCCCGCTGCCGGGTTTCCCGCTTCCTGGCTTCCCGCGACGGGTGCGGTGGGTCTTGCGGCTGCGGTGCCGGTCGCTGTCTGGTCCGCAGCCGCGGGAGCGGCTGGCGTGTCCGTGCTCTTTTCGTGCGTCTTCATAGGCACCCCTCGTTTCACAACGCCTGTCATCACGCATTTCGTTCCGGCCGCTCCGGTCACCCCTGCCGTTCCGGCCGTCCCGGCCGCCCTGCGGCCGGTGCCGGGCGTCAGCCCGCCCCGAGGGCCGGAGCGGGCCTGCCCGGGTAGTCGGCGGGCGGGCTCAGCCGCTGGCCCGGCTGACCGCCCATCTCGTACTTCAGCAGCTTCCTGGCCTTTTCGGGGTCCGTCTCGCCCTCGCCGTACGCCGGGCAGAGCGGGGCGATCGGGCAGGCGCCGCAGGCGGGCTTACGGGCATGGCAGATGCGGCGGCCGTGGAAGACGACCCGGTGCGAGAGCATCGTCCACTCGCTCTTGGGGAAGATCGCGGCGATCTCGGCCTCGACCTTCTCCGGGTCCTCCTGCTCGGTCCACTTCCAGCGGCGGACCAGACGGCCGAAGTGTGTGTCGACGGTGATCCCGGGGACGCCGAACGCATTGCCGAGAACGACGTTGGCGGTCTTGCGGCCGACCCCCGGAAGCTTGACGAGATCGGCGAGCCGGCCCGGTACCTCACCGCCGTAGTTGTCCCTGAGCGCCGCGGAGAGGCCTATCAGCGACTTGGTCTTGGCCCGGAAGAATCCGGTCGGCCGGATGAGCTCCTCCATCTCCTCGGGGACGGCGGCGGCCATGTCCTCGGGGGTGGGGTAGGCGGCGAAGAGTGCGGGAGTGGTCTGGTTGACCCTCAGATCGGTGGTCTGGGCGGAGAGGACCGTGGCGACCAGGAGCTCGAAAGGGTTACGGAAATCCAGCTCGGGATGGGCGTACGGGTACAGCTCGGCGAGCTCGCGGTTGATCTTGCGGGCACGGCGCACCATCGCCAGACGCGACTCCGGCTTCCATCCCGACCCTGCCGCGGCCTTCACCGTCGCCTTCGCGGCCGGCTTTCGTGCCGACTTGCCCACCGGCCTCTCCACCGACTTCCTCGTGGAGCGTTTTGTCGCTTTTTCCGGGCGAATCGCACCCTGTTCGCCCACAGCGGAATCACGGCCCTCCGACACCCCATCAGCCCCCTTGGCCTGCGCTCTCACCGGCGATTTGGACACCCGGCCAGCCTAGAGCCACGCGCTGACATCTGCGCCCGTCACCGTGTATCCGCCCCCAATCGGCCCCCTGCCGCACGATTGGGCACGCCCGTGCGTCAAACTGGTTTGTGATCGATCGCACTGTTTTACCGTCCGGCATGATGGGGACCACGGTTCCCTGAACAGGCCGACAAGGAGAGAACTCGTGGACGACGTTCTGCGGCGCGCCCCGCTTTTCGCGGCGCTCGATGATGAGCAGGCCGCGGAGCTCCGCGCCTCGATGAGTGAGGTGACCCTCGCACGCGGCGACGCGCTCTTCCATGAGGGCGACCCGGGCGACCGCCTCTACGTGGTCACCGAGGGCAAGGTGAAGCTCCACCGCACCTCCCCCGACGGGCGCGAGAACATGCTGGCGGTACTCGGCCCCGGCGAGCTGATCGGTGAGCTGTCGCTCTTCGACCCGGGCCCCCGCACCGCCACCGCGACCGCGCTGACCGAGGTCAAGCTCCTCGGCCTCGGCCACGGCGACCTCCAGCCCTGGCTGAACGCCCGCCCCGAGGTGGCCACGGCCCTGCTGCGCGCCGTCGCCCGCCGCCTGCGCAAGACCAACGACCAGATGTCCGACCTGGTCTTCTCCGACGTACCGGGCCGCGTCGCCCGCGCCCTTCTCGACCTGTCGCGCCGCTTCGGCGTCCAGTCCGAGGAAGGCATCCACGTCGTCCACGACCTGACGCAGGAAGAGCTGGCCCAGCTGGTCGGCGCCTCCCGCGAGACGGTCAACAAGGCACTCGCCGACTTCGCCGGACGCGGCTGGCTGCGCCTGGAGGCGCGCGCCGTGATCCTGCTGGACGTGGAGCGCCTGGCCAAGCGGTCCCGCTAGCCGGACCGGGGCCCCGGCCTCATCGGTACCCGTACGCAAGGCCCCGCCACCACCCGGCGGGGCCTTGCCGCGTTCCCGCCCCGCCCGCGCCCGCGTACGGCGGCCCGAGTCCCTGGAACCCGGGGCCCTAGATGAGCCCGTGCTCGCCCAGGTATTCCAGCTGGGCCAGTACCGAGAGTTCCGCGGCGGGCCACAGGGACCGGTCCACGTCCGCGTACACCTGCGCGACCACCGCCGACGCCGTACGGTGCCCGGCCTCGACCGCCGTCTCCACCTGGGCCAGCCGGTGCGCCCGGTGCGCGAGGTAGAACTCGACCGCGCCCTGCGCGTCGTCCAGCACCGGACCGTGCCCCGGCAGCACCGTGTGCACGCCGTCGTCGACGGTCAGCGAGCGCAGCCTCCGCAGCGAGTCGAGGTAGTCGCCGAGCCGCCCGTCCGGATGCGCGACGACCGTGGTGCCGCGCCCGAGGATCGTGTCCCCCGTCAGCACCGCCCGGTCGGCGAGCAGATGGAAGGAGAGCGAGTCCGCGGTGTGTCCGGGGGTCGGTACGACACGGAGTTCCAGGCCGCCGGTGGTGATCACATCGCCCGCGGTCAGCCCCTCGTCGCCCAGCCGCAGCGCCGGGTCCAGGGCGCGCACCTTGGTGCGGGTCAGCTCGGCGAACCGCGCCGCGCCCTCCGCGTGGTCGGGGTGCCCGTGGGTGAGCAGGGTGAGCGCGATCCGGCGGCCGGCCCGCTCCGCGACGTCGATGACGGCCCGCAGATGCGTGTCGTCCAGCGGGCCCGGGTCGATGACGACCGCGAGGTCCGAGTCGGGCTCGGCGACGATCCAGGTGTTGGTGCCGTCCAGCGTCATCGGCGAGGCGTTGGGGGCGAGGACGTTGACGGCGCGGGCCGTGGCCGGGCCGGACAGGACCGCGCCGCGCGGCTGTCCGGGCAGTGCTGCCGCATTGCTCATATGAATCCGCCTCCCGCACCACCGGATCCGTCACTGGAGCCGCTCCCGGAACCACCACCGGAGCCGCCACCGGGACCGCCACCGGCCCCGTCACCCGCCGGCCCGCTCGGGATGTGCTTGGTGAACTCGTCGTGTCCCGGCCAGCTCAGCACCAACTCGCCGCCCTCCAGCCTCGCCTGTGCCAGCACCGGCGTGAGGTCCTGGGAATCCGCCGCCTTCAGGGCCTCGGCGGCTGTCCCGTACGGCCTCAGCGCCCGCAGCGTCGACACAGTCGGCGGCATCATCAGCAGCTCGCCCCGGTCGTACCCGTCGGCCGCCTCGCCCGGCTCGATCCACACCGTGCGGTCGGCCTCCGTGGAGGCGTTGCGGGTGCGCTGGCCCTCGGGCAGCGCGGCGACGAAGAACCAGGTGTCGTAGCGGCGGGGCTCGAACTCCGGGGTGATCCAGCGCGCCCACGCGCCCAGCAGGTCCGAGCGCAGCACCAGGCCGCGCCGGTCCAGGAACTCGGCGAAGGAGAGCTCCCGGGCGACCAGTGCCTCGCGGTCGGCCTCCCAGTCGGCACCGGTGGTGTCGCTGACCACCGTGTCGGCGCTCGGCCCCGCGAGAAGGACGCCCGCCTCCTCGTACGTCTCCCGGACCGCCGCGCAGACGATGGCCTGGGCCTCGGCCGGGGTGCCGACGCCGAGCCGCTCGGCCCAGCTCTCCAGCGCGGGTCCGGACCAGCCGACGTGCCGGTCGTCGTCGCGCGGGTCGACCCCGCCACCCGGATAGGCGTACGCCCCACCGGCAAAAGCCATGGAGGCCCGGCGGCGCAGCATGTGGACGGCGGGACCGCCCTCGGTGTCAGCGGCGGAATCCCGGAGCAGCATCACGGTGGCGGCCCGCTTCGGGGTCGCGGCGCTCAGCTCACCTGCGGCGAGTGCCCGGATCCGGTCGGGCCATTCCGGTGGGTACCACTGACCATTGGACATGGCCGGAGGCTATCCGGAACCGCGCCGATGTTCGAGAGGTGCAGTGATCCGTACATGCCCCGTACACAGATGATCCCGCCCGGTCATCGTGACCGGACGGGATCGAAGAGGTTCTGAACGGGACCGGAGAAGATCCGACCGGGGCCGAAGAAGATCCGGACGGGATCGGAAAGGGTTACGAAGGGAACGTGCGGCTCAGGCCCCGACCAGCTCGACCTGGACCTCGACCTCCACCGGAGCGTCCAGCGGCAGCACCGCGACGCCCACCGCGCTGCGCGCGTGCACACCCTTGTCGCCGAGCACCGCACCCAGCAGCTCGCTGGCACCGTTGATCACGGCGGGCTGGCCGGTGAAGTCGGACGCCGAGGCGACGAAGCCCACGACCTTCACCACCCGTGCGATCCGGTCCAGGTCGCCCGCGACGGACTTCACGGCGGCCAGCGCGTTGAGCGCGCAGGTCTTCGCCAGCTCCTTCGCCTCGTCGGGCGTGACCTCGGCACCGACCTTGCCGGTGACCGCGAGCTTGCCGTCCACCATCGGCAGCTGGCCGGAGGTGTACACGTACACCCCCGACTGCACGGCCGGCTGGTACGAGGCCAGCGGCGGCACGACGTCCGGCAGCGTCAGCCCGAGCTCGGCGAGCTTCGCCTCGACGGTGCCCGCCACTACGCCTTCTCCCGCTTCAGGTAGGCCACGAGCTGCTCGGGGTTGTTCGGGCCGGGAACGACCTGGACCAGCTCCCAGCCGTCCTCGCCCCAGGTGTCCAGAATCTGCTTGGTCGCGTGCACGAGAAGGGGCACGGTCGCGTATTCCCACTTGGTCATGGGCCCGACTGTAACGCCTGTGTAATCCCTGGCACGCGCAGCCTCGTGCGTAGCCTGCGGTGTGACTGGTTAGGCTCGAATACGTGAGCAGGTTCCAGGTCGTCAGCGGCAAGGGCGGTACCGGTAAGACCACGGTGGCCGCCGCTCTCGCGCTCGCCCTCGCGACCGAGGGCAGGCGCACCCTTCTCGTGGAGGTCGAGGGCAGGCAGGGCATCGCCCAGGTCTTCGAGACGGAGCCCCTTCCGTACGAGGAGCGCAAGATCGCCGTCGCGCCGGGCGGCGGCGAGGTGTACGCACTCGCGATCGACGCCGAGCGCGCCCTGCTCGACTACCTCCAGATGTTCTACAAGCTGGGCAGCGCGGGCCGGGCGCTCAAGAAGCTCGGCGCGATCGACTTCGCCACCACGATCGCGCCCGGTGTGCGGGACGTACTGCTGACCGGCAAGGCCTGCGAAGCCGTACGCCGCAAGGACAAGCAGAACCGGTACGTCTACGACTACGTGATCATGGACGCGCCGCCCACCGGACGCATCACCCGCTTCCTCAATGTGAACGACGAGGTGGCGGGGCTGGCCAGGATCGGCCCGATACACAATCAGGCACAGGCCGTGATGCGGGTGCTGAAGTCCCCCGAGACCGCCGTCCATCTGGTGACGCTGCTGGAGGAGATGCCGGTCCAGGAGACCGCGGACGGCATCGCCGAGTTGCGCGACGCAGAACTGCCGGTGGGCCGGGTCATCGTGAACATGGTGCGGCCCCATCTGCTGGACGAGGACACGCTGCGCACCGCCGCGGGCGGCCGCCGCAAGGAGATCGCCAAGGCGCTGACCCGGGCCGGAGTGACCGGCTCCGCGGGGCTCGTGCGCCCGCTGGTCGAGCAGGCGGCCGAGCACGCGCAGCGGGTCGAGCTGGAGCGCGAACAGCGTGCCGTGCTCGCCGGCCTGGAGCTGCCCGGGTACGAACTCCCGCTGATCGGCGAGGGAATGGACCCGGCCGGTCTCTACGACCTGGCGACCGAGCTGCGCAAGCAGGGCGTGGGCGAAGGGGCGGGACAAGGGGTGGGGACATGACACAGCGCACGGGAACAGCCACGACGGGCACGGCCGGGGCGACGGAGGACGGCTCCTCCCCGGACCCGGTGGAGGGCACCTCGACCGGGCCCGCGGTGGACCTCCCCTCCCCCACACCCGCGCTGAACACCGACGCACTGCTCGACGACCCCGGCATCCGGATCGTCGTCTGCTGCGGTTCGGGCGGCGTCGGCAAGACCACGACCGCGGCGGCTCTCGGCGTACGGGCGGCCGAGCGCGGCCGCAAGGTCGTCGTCCTCACCATCGACCCGGCCCGCCGGCTCGCCCAGTCCATGGGCATCGACTCGCTGGACAACGTCCCGCGCCGGGTGCCGGGCATCAAGGGCGAGAGAGAAGGCGGGAGAGAGGGCGACGGCTCCGGGGAACTGCACGCCATGATGCTCGACATGAAGCGGACCTTCGACGAGATCGTCGAGGCGCACGCGGATGCCGAGCGGGCCCGCGCGATCCTGGAGAACCCCTTCTACCAGTCCCTGTCGGCCGGTTTCGCGGGCACGCAGGAGTACATGGCGATGGAGAAGCTCGGGCAGCTGCGCGCACGCGACGAGTGGGACCTGATCATCGTCGACACCCCTCCGTCGCGCTCCGCGCTGGACTTCCTGGACGCGCCGAAGCGGCTCGGCTCGTTCCTGGACGGAAAGTTCATCAAGCTGCTGATGGCCCCGGCGAAGATGGGCGGGCGGGCCGGGATGAAGTTCCTGAACGTCGGCATGTCGATGATGACGGGCACCCTCGGCAAGTTGCTCGGCGGTCAGTTCCTGCGCGACGTACAGACCTTCGTCGCGGCGATGGACACCATGTTCGGCGGCTTCCGTACCCGGGCCGACGCCACGTACAAGCTGCTGCAGGCGCCCGGTACGGCGTTCCTGGTCGTCGCGACCCCGGAGCGGGACGCGCTGCGCGAGGCGGCGTACTTCGTGGAACGGCTGGCCGCGGAGGAGATGCCGCTGGCCGGTCTGGTACTCAACCGGGTCCACGGCAGCGATGCCGCCCGGCTCTCCGCCGAGCACGCCCTGGCCGCCGCAGAAAATCTTGACGCTGTCGGCATTGTGGATCAGACGACCGGGAAGGCTGGACTTCGTGACCGGGCCGACCACTCGGTCGCTCCCGACTCCCCCGAAGTCGTTGCCACGCCCGGTTCCGCACCGGACGCCGCCCCCGACGTCACGCCCGACAACTCCGAGCGCGAGGACACCGCCGAGCAGAAGAACACCGAGGACCACGAACCGACCGCTTCGGACCGCGTGCCGACCGCTTCCGTCGAGGAGCTGACCGCGGGTCTGTTGCGGCTGCATGCTGAACGGATGCAGGTGGTCGCGCGCGAACAGCGCACACGTGACCGCTTCACCGCGCTGCACCCCGAGGTCGCCGTGACCGAAGTGGCCGCGCTGCCCGGTGACGTACATGATCTCGAAGGGCTCAGGGCCATCGGAGACCGGCTCGCGACCGGTTCCGACCCGGCCGGAGCTGCGTAGCAACCCGCCGGTCCTATCCCACTGCGGCGTACCTCTCGTGCAGTTCGTCGTCGTCCAGTCCGATCGCCACGGGCAGGATGCCCGTGGACTGCTCGTACTCGCTGCGCGCGGTCTCCAGCAGCCGGCGCCAGGACGTGACGGTGGGCCGTCTGCGCAACAGTGCGCGGCGCTCCCGCTCGGTCATTCCGCCCCACACGCCGAATTCGACGCGATTGTCCAGCGCATCGGCCAGGCACTCGGTCCGCACCGGACATCCGGTGCACACCGCCTTGGCCCTGTTCTGCGCTGCCCCTTGTACGAACAGTTCATCCGGATCGGTAGTGCGGCAGGCTGCCTGCGCACTCCAGTCGGTTACCCAGCCCATCACGGCGCCGTCCTCTCCCGAATCGAGGCTCCCCCACGGCGGCAGCGGCATATTCACCGCTGCCAGTTGAGGACGTTACGGAAGGTGGCGACAGCACAACACCCCCTTCGGGCCCAATCTTGGATGGCCCGAACGGACTATGCGTATGCGGCAGATCACCCAGGGGAGTGAGGCGAGGGCATACGTGACTATCCCGTCAGAATCGGGACAGTTCACCTGGATCACAACGGACGTTCAATGACACACGAGGCGAATTCGGGAGCGCCTGAGGTTGTGGCCGGGTCTTGCACGGGGGTTGATACGGAACCGGACTGCTGTGACAGTTGAGAGCAGCTTAGGCCAAGGCATATACGTGTGTCCGGCGAATGAGAACGTAGGCTGCCCCCATGCCAAAGAAGCGCTCGGGCGGGGGTCTCTCTACGACCCAGCAGGCCGCCAAGTTCCTCGGTGTCGCCGCGCTCTCCGGAGTCGTGCTCGCGGGCATCGCGCTGCCGGCCGCCGGAGCACTGGGCCTCGCCACCAAGGGAACAGTCGAGGGATTCGACGAGATCCCGGCCAATCTGAAGACTCCGCCGCTGAGCCAGCGCACCACGATCCTGGACAGCAAGGGCGGAATGATCGCCACGGTGTACTCGCGCGACCGCACGGTGGTTCCGCTGAAGAACATCTCGCCGTACATGCAGAAGGCGATCGTCGCGATCGAGGACGCCCGGTTCTACGAACACGGGGCCGTCGACCTCAAGGGCATCCTGCGCGCGCTGAACCGCAATGTGCAGACGGGCGGGACCGCCGAGGGCGCGTCGACACTCACCCAGCAGTACGTGAAGAACGTCTTCGTGGAGGAGGCGGGCGACGACCCGGACAAGGTCGCGCAGGCCACCCAGCAGACGATGGGCCGCAAGGTCCAGGAGCTGAAGTACGCGATCCAGGTCGAGGAAGAACTCGGCAAGAAGAAGATCCTGGAGAACTACCTCAACATCACCTTCTTCGGGCAGCAGGCCTACGGCGTCGAGGCCGCCTCCCAGCGCTACTTCTCCAAGTCTGCGAAGGACCTGACGCTGGAGGAGTCCGCGCTGCTGGCCGGCGTCGTGCAGTCGCCCAGCCGCTACGACCCGGTCAACGACACGGCCGAGGCCACCAAGCGCCGCAACATGGTGCTCCAGCGCATGGCGGACGTCGGGGACATCTCGCGGGCCCAGGCCGACAAGGCGAAGGCGACCCCGATCAAGCTCCGGGTCAAGAAGCCCAAGAACGGCTGCATCACCGCCGTCAGCGGCGCCGGCTTCTTCTGCGACTACGTGCGCCATGTCTTCCTCACCGACGCGGTCTTCGGCAAGACCAAGGAGGACCGGGCCAAGATCTGGAACCGCGGCGGCCTGACGATCCGGACGACGCTCGACCCGCAGTCCCAGCAGTCGGTGCAGGGCTCGATCAAGAACCACGTCTACAAGTCGGACAAGGTCGCGACCGCCGTGACGCTGGTCCAGCCGGGCACCGGCAAGATCATGGGCATGGGCCAGTCCAAGCCGTACGGCTTCGGCACCAACGAGACCCAGTACAACTACTCGGTCGACAAGGCCATGGGCGGCTCCAACTACGGCTTCCCGACCGGTTCGACGTTCAAGCCGTTCGTCGCGGCCGCCGCCATAGCGCAGGGGAAGCCCGCGACCCAGGTCTATTCGTCGCCCTACGAGATGCCCTACCCGACGGTCCAGACCTGCGACAAGCCGTACGTGAACCTGAACGGCGAGCGGGTACCGAACGAGAACGAGTCGGAGCGCGGTCCGTACGCGCTGAAGGAGGCGATGGAGAAATCCGTCAACACCTACTTCATCCAGATGGTGGAGGACATCGGCCTCTGCCCTGTGGCCAAGATGACCGACAAGCTCGGTGTGGTGCAGGGCAACGGTGAAAAGCTCCCCCAGTCCCCCGCCATCGCGCTCGGCTCGAAGGGGCTGTCCCCTCTGACGATGGCCAGCGCGTACGCCGCCTTCGCCAACCGCGGTACGTACTGCACCCCGGTCGCCATGGAGTCGGTCAGCAAGGCCGACGGCACTGCGCTGCCCGTGCCCAAGACCACCTGCTCGCAGGCGATGTCGCCGACCACGGCCGACACCATCAACACCCTGCTGCGCGGAGTGGTCGACTCCGGTACCGGCCAGGAGGCGGGTCTCCAGAGCCGCGACAACGCGGGCAAGACCGGTACGACCGACGCCCGGAAGAACGCCTGGTTCGTCGGGTACACGCCGAACATGTCCGGCGCGGTCTGGGTCGGCAGCCCGTCCCAGAGCGTCGAGATGGAGCACATCACGATCGGTGGCGTGTACCAGGACAAGGTGTACGGCGGACAGGTCCCCGGACCGATCTGGCGTGACGCGATGACGGGCGCGCTCAACGGAGTAACCGCCCCCTCCTTCAACACCGTCGATATCCCGGACCCGCCGAAGAACGACGAGCAGGACAGCGACAGGGACAGGGACAAGGGCCACGGCCGGGACAAGGGCAGGCCCGGCGCCGGGGGCAAGAAGCCCGGCGACAAGAGCCCGTTCCCCGGTATCAGCATCTCGCCGGACCTGATCGGCGGGAACAACGGCGGCGGCCACCGTGGCCAGACCACCGGCGGCACACAGGGTCCCTGAGCCACCCGGCTCGACCCCTGGAATGAGGGTGGGGTGCCCGGATCGATCCCGATCCGGGCACCCCACCCTCGTATATGTCTGCTGTATGTCTGCGCCGCTCTACCCCTGGCGCAATCCCTGTCGCACGGGCTCAGCCCGCGAGGAGCTTCTTCACCGAGGCGGCCACCCGGCCGCCGTCGGCGAGCCCGGCCACCTTCGGGTTCACGATCTTCATGACGGCGCCCATCGCGCGCGGCCCCTCGGCCCCGGCGGCCCTGGCCTCCTCGACGGCGGACGCCACGATCGCGCCCAGCTCCTCGTCGCTCAGCTGCTTCGGCAGGTACGCGTCGAGAATCTCGCCCTCCGCCTTCTCACGCTCGGCCTGCTCGGTGCGGCCGCCCTGCGCGAAGGCCTCGGCCGCCTCGCGGCGCTTCTTCGCCTCCTTGGCGATCACCTTCTGCACCTCGTCGTCGGAGAGCTCGCGGGCCGTCTTGCCGCTGACCTCCTCCTTCGTGATGGCGGTGAGGGTCAGCCGGAGCGTGGACGAGGTCAGCTCGTCACGCGCCTTCATGGCCGTGGTGAGGTCTTCCTTGAGCTTGGACTTGAGCGTGGTCATGTGCTGATTGTGGCAGGTACGGGGCGACCGGCGCCCGCAGGTTTTCTGCCTGCAGCACGGTGTCTGCGACGATGGACGCATGCGCGCACGCTACGGAGTACCCCTGAAAGTCACGGCAGTCGGCGCGGCGATCGGCGCCGCCGGTATCGCCTACGCCGCCGGATTCGAGGCCCGCTCGTTCCGCCTGCGACGGGTTACCATTCCCGTACTCCCGCACGGGGCACGCCCGTTGCGCGTGCTCCAGGTCTCCGACATCCACATGGTGAGCGGCCAGCGCAAGAAGCGTGCCTGGCTCCAGTCACTGGCCGGCCTGCGCCCGGACTTCGTCGTGAACACCGGCGACAACCTCTCCGACCCCGAGGGCGTGCCCGAACTCCTCGACGCGCTCGGCCCGCTGATGGAGTTCCCGGGGGTGTACGTCTTCGGCTCCAACGACTACTACGGCCCCAAGCTCCGCAACCCCGCCCGCTACCTCCTCGAAAAGGCCCGGGGCAAGCACGGCCTCAACGGGAACGCACCCGCGGTCGGCGTCGTCCACAACCCCTGGGAGCCGATGCGCGACGCCTTCGACGAGGCGGGCTGGCTGGGCCTGTCCAACACCCGCGGCCGCCTCAAGATCGACGGCCTGGAGCTCGCCTTCACCGGCCTGGACGACCCGCACATCAGGCGCGACCGCTACGCGGAGGTGTCCGGCGGCCCCGAGACGGGCGCCGACCTCTCCATCGGCGTGGTCCACGCCCCCTACCTGCGCTCCCTGGACGCCTTCACCCAGGACGGCTACCCCCTGATCCTGGCCGGTCACACCCACGGCGGCCAGCTCTGCATCCCCTTCTACGGAGCCCTGGTCACCAACTGCGACCTGGACACGGACCGGGTCAAGGGCCTCTCCACCCACTCCGTCGACGACCACCGCGCCTACCTCCACGTCTCCGCCGGCTGCGGCACCAACCGCTACACCCCGGTCCGCTTCGCCTGCCCACCCGAGGCAACCCTCCTGACCTTGACCCCCCAGGACTGAGGCCCCGCCCGGGGCGCCGCCCAGGGGCCCGGCCCTTCCCCCGTCGGCGGCGCAGAAACCGGATTTCGCCTGCGGGCGCGAGTGGGCTAAAGTAATCGATGTCGCCGGGAGACCGGCGGCGATCGGGGTGTAGCGCAGCTTGGCAGCGCGCTTCGTTCGGGACGAAGAGGTCGTGGGTTCAAATCCCGCCACCCCGACAGCCGTAAGACCAGGTCAGGGGCCTGATCCACTTAGTGGATCAGGCCCCTGAGTGGTTTGTGGGGACCGCACGGGTCCGCCCGAGAGTCACACGGGCCACCAGAAGCCCCGCGGGGCCGCAGTCCGCGGGCCGCAGGCGCGCTGCCTTCCCCCGCAAGATCGACTCCGCGTTGCGGTGACACCTACGACGCCCACGCATACGACGCCACGAACATTCCGGACCCCTGCCACCCGGTTGTGCCGAGGCACAGTAGCTGTCACCGCCGGGTTACGCCGACCTGCGATCTTCCATAAAGTGAGGCACCGCAGTTGTCATGGGCGAAGCGAAGTACTTGGCACAACTCATCTGGAAGCATGCCATTTGCCACCCCTTTACCGAGGTGGAGCGCCGCGCTCCCCGGTGACCACACGCCCGTCCTTGTGAACGTCTGACGGACCCGCCGTAGCCGGATTTCAGTCCGCGTACACGAAGATGACGCACAGAGCCGCGAAGGACACGACGGCCCCGCCGAGCAGCGCCAGCGCCGCCGGGACCGCCGCCGTCAGTCGCCTCTTGCCCTTGCGCCGGCCCGAGCGGAACACCACGTGGACCAAGAGGAGTGGCAGCGCCACGAGGGCGAGCAAGATCACTGGCACCAATATCCGGCTGAACGCGGCGGTGCCGGTGTCGGTGATCAGATGCCAGGTGGTCGTACCGAAGAACACTGCCGGGCCGGCCAGCAGGTAGAACGAGAGGCCCGACGCCACGACGACGGTCACTCCTTCCGTCAGCCGCTCGGCCCATGCATGCTCCCGGCGCACTTCCGCTGCCCCTCTGTCCTCCATACCCATTCCCCCCAGTTGCCGCAGCCGGTGTCGCCGCGCCAGCGCTTCGGTCGAACTGCTCAGCCCGTGGCCAGCAGAAAAAGATAGCGTCAGGGCCCAGGGCTGCGGACACGATGATCCATGGACCTACCGGTCCGTCGGGCTCCTCCGCCCCTCTGTACGACTGGCGTTCCGCTCGGCCAGCGACCCCTTCCGCAGCCGGTCTCGCACCCGCTGGACAACGCGGACTGTCCCACCAAGCGCCACACCGTCACGCGATTGATGCGACGTCACTGGTTACGCAGGACCCGGGCTCTCGCCGCAGCACAGGCCGACGCCTCCCTCGAAGTCGCCGTCCCGGTGACAACAAGCGTGCCTTTGTGTCAACCATCGCGCTTCGGCTCACCGGTCCGGGTGTCCGCCGTCACGGCCGGCGAGAGGCCGCAGCGCTTCAACATACAGCCACGATCTGTCATTTTTCCGCATAAAGGAAACTTCGACAAAGATCATGGAGCTCTTCCGGAAATCCCTCACTGGAGGCAAATGCGTGGACACCAATTCACCATTGCTCATTCGCGAACCCTTCACGTATGCTCACCGGACGCACACCGAGAGTTAACGACTTTAACTTTCGGTCACCGTCGAATGATTCCGCTGTTGCCCGCTCGGAAATTCAGAGGAGAGCCGTATGCGAGACAAATCCAGACTCGCCACCATTTTCGGATCCGTAATTGCCGCTCTGGCCCTGGGGATCGCCATTCCTGGATCGGCACAGGCCGCGTCGTGCAGTGGATATCAGTGCGATGGTCACAATCCGAATATTCAGACGTGGCAGTCGGGGCCGGTCACCCCGTACGACATCGACCTGGGCAGCTCGAATCATCTTGAATTGCGCTGGGGAAAGACTGATGGAGACCAGTACGGCTGGGCACGCCTCGAATACTCCAGCATTCCGCCCGCCTACAACATCACGGTGGAGCGCTGCAACAAGGGCGGGGGCTCGTGCGAAACAGGCCTGGGCAAGAAGGCCGCAGGTGCGAGCGGCTGGACGGTGAAAAAGGAAGGCACGTCCAACACCTACACGACGTGGACGCCCATGTACTACAACCCTTCCACCAAGCAGGTGCGGGCGTGCGTGACGCCCACAGCAGGGGGAACCAAGCGCTGCACGGCGTGGTACTGACGGACGGACGCCGGCGGTGAGCGGCAGGCCGGCCCTCTCGCCTCCTGGCACAACACACCGCGCCGCGGCCGGCGGCGGGCGGCGGGCCGTCAAGGGCCTGTTCAACATGGATGCCTATGTCACTGTCAGCAATGGTTCGGGCGCCATCCGCTCGATTCAGCAGTGGCTGAACGGCCGGTACATCCTCCGCAAGGATTTCTATGTCATCCCCTGCGACGGCCACCACTCCCGCACCGTGTCCCAGTCCATGCTGTATGCCGTCCAGTACGAACTGGGCATGGCCGACGGCGTCGCCAACGGCATTTTCGGCCCGGGAACCAGGTCCGGCCTGGCGGAGCACACTCTCACCGAAGGATCCAGCGGCACCTGGACGCAGCTCTTCAGCGCCGCGATGATTCTCAACGGCCGTTCCGCCGTGAGCTTCACGAGTTCCTTCGGAAGCGCCCTCGCAGGGGAGACAGCCGCATTCCAGACATTCGTGAACCTCCCGGTCACCGGGAAGGGAGACTTCCCCACCTGGGCGTCCCTGCTCGTTTCCTACGGTGACCAGAATCGAAGGGGTGAGGCATGCGACGGAATCACCAAGGTGACGCCGGCCCGTGCAGCAACCCTGAAGGCCGAAGGAATCAAATATGTCGGCCGATATCTGCTCAACCCCAGCACGACCTCGCTCCCTGAGAAGGAGATCCAGCCTGGCGAGCTACAGACCATCGCGGACCACGGGCTGCGCTGCTTCCCGATCTACCAGACATACGGACGCGACGCCGCCGGATTCAATTACCCGTCCGGAAACGCCGATGGCTTCGCAGCGATCAATGCGGCTGAACGGCACGGCTTCAAGTCCGGAGCCCGGATCTTCTTTTCGGTCGACTTCGACGCATACGACTACGAAGTCACTGACAACATCCTGCCCTATTTCAAGGGCATTGAAGATGCCATAGCCATATCAGGAAACTCCTACCGAGTCGGCGTCTACGGGCCGCGCAACGTGTGTATCCGCGTTTCCGAAGCGGGCCACGCCACCGCGAGCTTCGTCTCCGACATGTCCAGCGGCTTCTCGGGGAACTACGGCTATCCGCTGCCGCCGAACTGGGCCTACGACCAGATCGTCACCCGGACCCTTGGAACGGGAGACGCCGCCATCAACGTCGACCACGACATTGCCTCCGGCCGCGACATCGGTGAGGGGTCCTTCAACGCGCCGCGTACCGATGGGCCCGACACCGCCTTCACCATGGGCTACTACCAGGTCCTGAACAGCAACATCGGCTCGTACATGCGGTCGATCGGTTTTGCCGACGAGGACGGCAACCGCATCTTCACGCACACCGAGTGCCTCGAAACGGTCCTGGCCCAGGATTCGTTGATCACCGATCTTTCGCGCCAGTACAACATGCGCAAGTCGCTGATCCAGACCTCCACGTACTGGGAGATGCGCCACTACGACCTGATCGATCAGGCTGTGGACCACGCGGTCGCGTATTACCACACGGGAATCGGCGGCGGCATGACGCCCGTCCGTGATTCCTCCACCGGAATCGCGCAGATCAGTGGCGATGTCGGTATCCGCGCCTGGAACTACGGCATCGAGAAGGGATTCGTCAGCGGCACCGTTCTCGACCCGGCCAAGGATGCCGACATCTGGACCATGTGGCAGCGGGTCAATCAGGACAAGGCCTACGCGGTCAAGACCGTCTCGCTCATCCATCTGTGGGACGCCGGCGGCAAGCCCGGCGGCAGCAACCCGCCCGGCGGCGAAACCGTCATGCGCACCATGAGCCTGAACTACACGCAGTTCGAGATCTTCCAGATCCTGCGCCGCTACCAGGGCTGGGGCAACGAGGCGGAGGAGCACGCGACCAAGCGCATGGCACTCTACCAGATCTTCGAAAAGTACAACGCCCTTTCCCGGATGTAGAAGGAACAGTCGTGGCAGCCGACCCGTACACGGGGCACAGCACAACCGCACTGGTTCTCATCATCTTCGCCGGGTTGCCGATCGTCATTGTTCTCGGTGTCTTCGCCTGCACGACTCTGGCTCGTAACGGCATCAGGAATTCCGGCACTCTGATGCGGCTCCGCTCACTCGCCGCCTTCGCGGCAGCGGGAGCCGTCAGCCTCTACGTATGGGGGGCCATACACCTGGTGACGCTCGATGAGACGCGCCGGGACCTGGCGTGCAAGGAAGCCGTGGGCCCGGCGCACGTCATGGAGATCGATTCCTATCGGCCGACCTACATCCCACTCGGGCTCGGATGTCACATCGAGAACGGCACCACGTATCCGGCAGGTGTCCCCGGCTACCTCAATCGTGCGGCGGCGGCTCTCGCCCTCACTGCCGTCGTACTGGGCGGCTTCACCGCACTGGAATCCGAGCGCCGGGTCACCAAGGAATTCAAGAGAGAGAAAAGGCATCAGTGAACATATCCCGCCGTACGTTCCTCGCCCGGACCGCCGTGATCGCGGGCGCCACGGCAGCGGCATCGCTGCCCTTCTCCGAGTACCTCGCCTCCCCCGCCCACGCAGCAGACAGATACAACGAGCCTGAGCACATCAGAGAAGCGGCCCGCCGAGCCCTGGAGCGCCGCAGGCGCACCCGGGACGGAAGGCACAGCCCCAACGGCTGGGAGATGGAAGTGGCCACCGATCAGGGCGGGACAGTGTGGGCACGTCCGGTCCCCGGTACGCCCATCGGGCATGTCGCCGTACGGATCGGCGACGCGGAGACCGTGCTCGTGCACGTCATCCGCCGGTTCCACTACGAGGTGGACGCCCTGCGCAAGGGCGATGTGGTCGGCTGGCGCAAGCCGAACGCGGTGCGCCGGGGCCTGGCCGAGGCCAATCAGGCCTCCGGAACCGCCGTACAGATCCGGCCGGGTCACTACCCGCTCGGCGCGAAGGGCGGCTTCTTCCCCCAGCAGCAGATCGTGATCCGCGACATCCTCGCCGAACTGGAAGGTGTCGTGCGCTGGGGTGGAGACGACAAGAGGCCCGACGAGTCACTCTTCTACCTTGATGTGAAGCCCGGCGACCCACTGCTGGCCAAGGTGGTCTCCAAGCTCCGCGGGTGGAGCGAACAGCCCGGCAAGGGAGCCGGCGGCCCGGTCGATGTGCTGTCCGACAAGCGTCGCAGTGCCGCCAGGACACTGGCCCGCGAGCAGCAGGCCTCTTCGTAGCTGCCGAACGGCCGTCGAGCGGATGGCGAACGGCTATCGAGTGGAGAACAGGTCGGTGGCAGGCGGGAGTTCAGCCGCGGCCGCCGGTGGACCGCGGAGCGGAGTCCGGGCCCGCACAGCACTTGCTGTGCGGGCCCGGCCTGATCCGAACGAGAGGCCCTAGCCCAGGGTGCGGGCCCGTTCGAGGATCTCGGCCGGCGCCTTGGCCACTGAGCCGGTGTCGTACGGGGGTTGCGGGTCGTACTCGGTGTAGAGCTGGATCGCCTGGGCGGTGGCATCGTCGCTGAGCAGGGCAGCCAGCCGGATCGCCATGTCGATGCCCGAGGAAACGCCGGCCGAGGTGATGATCCGGCCCTGGCGGACGACGCGTTCGGGGGTGTAGACGGCGCCGTACGCCTCCAGTTCGTCGATCACGCCCCAGTGACTGGTGGCGGCCAGGCCGTTCAGCAGGCCGGCCGCGCCGAGTACCAGGGCTCCGGTGCAGACCGAGGTGGTGAAGCGGGTGCCGGTGTGGATGTGGCGGACCCAGTCGAGGAATTCGGGGTCGTCGGCCATGGTCCAGGCACCTCCCCCGCCGGGGATCAGGAGGAGGTCGCAGTGCTCGACTTCGGAGTACCTGGTCGGGACGTGCACCGGCAGTCCGCCCAGTACGTCCTGAACCAGGCCGGGTTCGGGGGCGACGAAACGCACGGTGGCGTCGGGCACGTGGGCCAGGATCTCGTACGGCCCGATCGCGTCGAGTGGTTCGAAGCGGTCGAAGAGCGGGATCACGATGTCCATGCGCCGCATCTTAGGTGGCACCGGCGCGGAGTCGGCGGGGTTGACCGGGGGCTCGGGCGGGCTTGCGAAGGGGGTTCGCCCCGCACCTCACGCTCCGCCCGTGCCGGCGGGAACGGCCGCTTCGGTCCATTCGACGAACTGGACGACGATGCCATTGGGGTCGGTGACCTGGAAGAGGCGTTCGCCCCACGGCTCTTCGCGCAGCGGCATGGTGATCTCGACGCCCTCGGTGCGCAGCCGCTTCTCCTCGTCCTCTATGCCGCTCAGAGTGAAGGCGAGGATCAGACCGGAGGCGTGCCGGTCGCGCTGGTCGGCCGGCAGGACCTCGGTGCCACGCCGGAGCAGGACGATGTCGACGGCGGCGTCCTTGCGGGTGAGCGATACGAATCCGTCTGCCGCCGCCTGCACTTCGTAGGCGAGGTGGGTGGTGAAGAAGTCCTGGGACGCGGCCACGTCGTCGACGGTGAGCGAGACGGTGGAGGTGGTGATCCGCATGGTGATTCCTCTCGATTCGGCGCGGGAGACGTATTGCTGACTGTTCGTCAATCGGTGTTTCTGCGCGGGATGTTGCTTATGGGGCGTGCACCGTTTCGCGCTCGGTCGACGCGAGGCGGGGTGAAGCGCCGGGGGCGCCCGGAGAGGTTGCCGACGGGGCCGTTCACCTGGTCGGCCGTCCGGGCCGCGATGAACACTGCGAGACCGGTCTTCCGCATGGGCACTTCTTTCCACGAGGAGAAACTTACGACGGATGTAAAGTTAGACCGGAAGGCGTCGGAGTGTCAACATAAAAATGCCACGGGGGTAAGATTTCTCCATGGGTATCGACAGAGAAGCCAAGGCGAATGCCCCGGGGGCCGGGCACCGCACGGATCGCACCAAGCCGGTGGGCTTGCGGGAGTCCAAGAAACGGGAGACCCGGCAGCTGATCTCCGACCACGCGACCAGGCTCTTCATCGAGCAGGGCTTCGAGCGGACGACCATCGCGGAGATCGCCGCAGCGGCCCGCGTCGCCAAGAAGACGGTGACCAACTACTTCCCGCGCAAGGAGGACCTGGCCCTCGACCACCAGGGGGAGTTCATCGCGAGCCTGGCGGACACCGTGGCCTCCCGGGACAGCGGCGAGTCCGCGCTGTCCGCGCTGTGCCGCGCCTTCGAGACCGCGGTGGCCGCGCAGGATCCGGTCTGCGGCTTCGCCGGGCCGGAGTTCTCCCGCATGATCGCGGACAGCCCCACCCTCTCGGTCTGCCTGCGCGGTCTGCACGACCAACGCGAGGAAGCGCTGGCCGACGCCCTCGCCGAGGCCACCGGCTCCACCCCCGACGACATCACCACGCGGACCGCCGCGACCCTCTTCGGCGCCGTGCACCGCACCCTGTTCCGGCGCATCCAGGACCTCACGCTCGCCGGCCGCACCAACCCCGAGATCGCCGGGATCGTCACGGAGGAAGCGGCCCGCGCCTTCGACGTACTCGAACCGGCCCTCGCCGACTACGCCGTGGCCTGACCCTCACCGCTGTCGCCGCAGCTCCAGGGCCGCGAGCACCGTACACTCCGCCGGACCATGCGCTCGCCCGTGCCCACGAGCAGCCCCGCAGGCCGGCCCAGGCCGTATCGGCCCACGCTGCTTTTGACGTGGCCGCGCCGGATCTCGGCCGTGCCCGCCACCGAGAGCGCCCGCGCCGCCCCGGCCTGGTCGCGGCCGGCGTACGGGCCGCCTTCCCCGGCCACTGCCGCCCCGTGCGAGTGCGCGCACGCCCCGGAGGGGCGGGCAGGAGCCGGGCGCGGTCGTGGGGAGTCGCATTCGGCGACCCTCACCCGGAATGCACCTTTCTTACCCACATGCGAGTCTGGTGATGGCCCATCGTCCGAGATCCGCAACAGGAGGCACGATCGTGGGCAAGAAGCAGAGTCGGCAGAACCGCGGTGCCCGCACCGGCGGCCACGAACGCAGCACTGCTCCGGAGACGAAGGAGCAGACGCAGCCAACGGCAGCCCAGGACACGGTGCACGCGATCTCAGAACAGGTCTCCCACCGGAAGCAGCGGAGGTTCGGCCACAACTGATCCTCGGATATCCAGGACAACCGCCCTCTGCGGCGGCACCCACCTTGTGGGCTCGCCGCCGCAGAGGGCGGTTTTCTGTTTGTGGGCACCCATCGAAGGGGCCGCCCGAAAGGGCCCGCCTGAAGGTGCCTGCCCGAAGCGGCCCGCCTGAAGGTGCCTGCCTGAATCGGCCGTCCGGGAGAGTTGCCGAGTAGCACCGCCCAGGCCCCGTCCGCGCGCCGCGCGTGCCATCCCCCGCGCGCCGCCCATGAGCTCCGCGGACCTTCGTGGCCCCGGCCCTACCCCGCACTCCCCTTCGCTTCCCTTCACTCCCGTTCGTTCCCTTTCGCTCCCCTTCGTTCCCCCGCGCGACCACACCCGACCTCCCGCCGTCACACCACCCATTCGGGCTGCGGCCGGAGGTTTATCTACGCGCGGAGCTACGGCACCCGAACGATCATTCGGGCATATCAGACCAGTTCTTCCGCAGCTATTACCGGCCGGTACCGATAGCTGCTAGAAACGTGGCGCTCAATCAACCCCCCACCCACCCCCCACACTTCGGAGGGCTGACAGCCATGTCAGTACGGAGATTCTGGGCGTCCGCATCCACTCTGGTCCTCGCCGCCGTGGCCGCGCTGGGCGTTGCCCAGCCGGCTTCGGCCAACTCCTCGGCCGCCGCCGATGGTTACGTCGCCCTCGGCGACTCGTACTCCTCCGGCGTCGGCGCGGGAAGCTATCTGTCCGACAGCGGCGACTGCCGCCGCAGCACCAACGCCTACCCCTACCTCTGGGCGGCTGCGAACTCGCCTTCCTCCTTTGCCTTCGTGGCCTGTTCGGGCGCCACGACCAGCTCGGTCGCCGGCACCCAGCTGGGGGCGTTGAACTCGTCCACCGGCCTGGTCAGCGTCACCGCGGGCGGCAATGACGTCGGCTTCGCCGATGTCATGCAGGACTGCGTGCTGTCCGGTGAGGCCACCTGCCTCAGCAGCATCGGCTCGGCCGTTTCGCAGATGCAGAACTCCCTGCCTTCCGGCCTGAGTTCGCTCTACGGTTCCATCCGGTCGCGCGCCCCGCAGGCCCATGTCGTGGTGCTGGGCTACCCGCGCTTCTACCAGCTCAGCGGCAGTTGCATCGCCGGGCTCTCGGAGAAGGAGCGGGCGGCGATCAACAACGCTTCCGACGTGCTGAACGGGGTCATCGCCAAGCAGGCGGCCGACGCCGGATTCACGTTCTCCAGCGTGGTCGACGAGTTCACCGGGCACGAGCTGTGCTCCGGTGACGCGTGGCTCCACAGCGTGTCGATCCCCGTCTACAACTCGTACCACCCCAAGGCCGCCGGCCAGTCCGGCGGTTACCTTCCGGCCTTCCGCTCGGCCGCGTAGGACGCGGACGACGGAGGCGCAGATAGTGCGGCGGGCTGCCGGGGATCGTCCCGGC
>NZ_ML123047.1:173524-293872 GCF_003846175.1 Streptomyces sp. ADI95-17
CCGCGCCGACCAGGGTGGGCAGGGCGAGGCCCACGCCGATGCCGGTGACCATCATGCCGGGGAGGAAACCGCTCGCGTAGTGCGGCGCCGTGTCGAGCGCGACGGCCCACCAGGCGAGCCCGCAGCCGAACAGCAGGCAGCCGAGCGCCGCCGTGCGGCCCGCCCTGAACCTGCGGACGACCGGTCCCGAGAGGACGGCGAGCACGGGCACGACCAACGGCCCCGGCGCGATGGCGAGTCCGGTACGGATCGCCGAGTACCCCCACACCTGCTGGCACCAGAGCACCGAAGTCAGCAGCATCGCCGCGAACGCGACGGTGAAGAGCAGCGCGGCGAGGGTGGCGGTCGCGAAGACCCGGGAACGCAGCATCGGCAGTTCGACGACCGGGGCCGGGTGCCGGGCGGACCGTATCCAGAAGCCTGCGGCGAGAACGGCCGTCGCGATCAGCGGAACCAGGACCCCGGGCGAACTCCAGCCCCAGGCATCGGCCTTGACCAGGGCGAGCGCCAGCGCGGCGATCGCGAGGGTGAGCAGCACCGCCCCGACCAGGTCGGGGAAGGGGCCCTCGCGGTGCGGGCGGGCATCGGGCAGCAGCCGGGCGCCCGCGAGCAGCCCGATCACTCCGACCGGCACATTGACGAGGAAGACCCAGCGCCAGTCGGCTTCCACGAGCACGCCCCCGACCACCGGACCGAGGCCGGCCGCGATGCCGCCGATCGCCGCCCAGCTCCGGATGGCCCTGGGACGGCGCTCCGCCGGGGTGTTGACGAGCAGGAGTGCCAGGGACGTCGGCATGAGTGCGGCGGCTCCGGCGGCCTGCAGCGCCCGGGCGGCCACCAGCCAGCCGACGCCCGGGGCCACGGCACAGAGCGCGGAGGCGACGGTGAAGACCGCCAGCCCGAGGAGGAAGCCGCGGCGGTGACCGTACCGGTCGGCGAGCCTGCCCGCGACGACGAGCAGGGCGGCGAAGACGATCGCGTACGCGTTGAGCACCCAGGACAGCGAGGAGAGAGAGCTGCCGTCGAAGGCGTCGCCGAGCGCCGGGACCGCGACGTTGACGATGAACAGGTCGAGATTCACGACGAAGACACCGGCCGCGATGATCCAGACGGAGGCGCGGGATGCGGCGGCGGGAGGGGAAGCGGAAGGGGCCGGGGCGGCTCCGTGAGCAGCTGCCCGACCGACCCCGGAGGCGAGTGAGTTTGATTTTCCAACTGTCATGGCCGCAAGGTAGCGCCAGTGAGTTTGAGATGGCAACCTTGTGGTGATGAGTGCTGCACAGGAACCCCACGCCCCTACTGCCCCGACGGTCACGCTGCCCGGCCGGCCCTGCTCGGCCGCCGCCGCGCTGCACGTGGTGGGTGAGAAATGGGCGCTGCTCGCGGTGCGCGAGATCTTCTTCGGCAACCACCGGTTCGAGGCGATCGCCCGTAACACCGGCGCGCCCCGCGACCGTCTCGCGGCGCGGCTGCGCTCGCTGGAGCAGGCGGGAGTGGTCGAGCGGCGGCCCTACAACGAGCGCCCGCCGCGGTACGAGTACCACCTGACCGAATCCGGACGCGATCTCGCGCCGGTCATCCGGGCCCTGCTGGAGTGGGGCGACCGGTGGGTGCTGGAGGACCGGCCGGTGGTCATGGTCCACGAACCGGCCGCGGATGCCCGTACGCCCTGGGACGCCGGTATGCCCGGGGGTACGCAGTCGCCCGCGCACGCGCACGATCTCGATGCGGCGTGGATCTGCCGCACCTGCGGCGAGGAAGTCGTGATGAACACGCTGACGGTCGACGTCCGCGCCCCGGGATGGGACCGCTCGGGCCCCAGCGAGCCGAGCCCGTCCGACGTCTGAGTGCGAGGGCAGCGCCCGGGCGCGAGGCCGATACCGCGCAGTACGAGGTCGACGCCGCGCAGTACGAGGCCGATGCCTCAGTACGAGGCCGCAGGGGGCAGTGCGAGGCCGGCAGGGATCAGCCGACAGGGATCAATCGGCAGACAGGAGGGTCAGTACCGCTCGACGAGGTGCTCCCGGCCTGCCGGGGGCTCGTACGGCTCGGGCCAGAAGTCGGTGATCCCGCTGATCCGCCCCGTCGCGTCGAACACGAAGAAGTGGACGGCGGGCGACTCCTCGGCGCCGGCCGTGAAGCGCGTACGGACGGCTGCCTGCCGCCCCTCGCCATCGGCCACCACCCGCTCGACGCGGACCCGCCACTCCCCCGGGTACTCCCGGTTGAACCGCAGGTACCGCTCCTTCCCGCGAATGCGTTCGCGGGTCTGCGGCAGGTCGTACAACACTTCGTCGGCGAGCGTCGCGGCGAAGGCGTCCCAGTCGCGGGCGTCGGCCGCGCTCCAGTACGTCTCCACCACGGCGCGCAGATCGGCAGTCGTTGTCATGGTTCCGAGTCTGAACCCCACCACTGACAATCGGCTCCTGTTCAGGAATCGGCTGCCTTCGACGCCTTGATGGAGTACATCAGCGGGATGCGCGGCCGGTCCGCCGGGAAGCGGTAGAAGCCGTCGCTCTGCCGTTCCAGTGTCGGGAAGCGGGCGAAGAGCGAGGCGTCGTGCTCGTGCAGGAACTCGATCCGCAGCCCGGCGGCGGCCAGTGCCGACACCACCTCGCCGATCGGGTGCTGCCATTCGACGCTGCGGTTGTGGACGGTGGGCGCGTCGAAGTCCGCGTACGTGCCCGGCGTCTCGTCCACCCATGCGTCGCGGCTGAAGTAGTCGTGCTCGACCTTCGTCCCGGTGGCGTCGTCGAGGCAGTCCGTCATCGGATGGAATTCCGCGAGGTAGAGGAATCCGCCTGGCGCCACGAGCGATGCGGCGGTCTCGGCCCAGCGGCGGGTGTCGGGCAGCCAGTTCAGCGCGCCGATGCCGGTGTAGACGATGTCGTACGACGAGTCGGGGACGGCTTCCGCGGCGTCGTGGACGTCGGCCGCGACGAACGCCGCCCGGTCCTGGCCGAACCCGAGCTCGCGGGCCAGGGCGCGCGCGGTCTCGACGGCCGGTTCGGAGAAGTCCAGGCCGACGACCTGCGCCGCGCCGTGCCGGGCCCAGGAGAGGGTGTCGACGCCGATGTGGCACTGGAGGTGCAGCAACGACTTGCCCGTGACGTCCCCGACCTCGGTGAGTTCGAAATCGCGCAGGGCGTCCTTCCCGGCGCGGAACGATTCGAGGTCGTAGAAGTCGCTCGTGGCGTGTATCGGGACGCGCTCGTCCCAGTGCGCACGGTTTGCCTCGTGCCAGTCGGCAGGGGTCGGTACATGCATGACGGGAGGTTATCCACAGGCTGAGGACGAAGCGAACGGATTGTCGGCGTTCCGACGCAGAATGGGGGACATGACTGAGATCACTGGCCACACGACGGACCCTTCCGCCCAGGACCCCGCTGCCGCGGCGGCGGCCACTTCCGCACCGGAGTGGGAGCAGCGCTTCCGGGCGCCACGGGTGTCGTTGCCCGACTGGGCGGAGGACGCCCCCGACCGTGCGCTGTTCGTCTCCAACGCCACGGGTACGTACGAGCTGTACGCGTGGGACCGCGCCACCGGCGAGCAGCGCCAGGTGACCGACCGGCCGAACGGCACGACGGACGGGGTGCTGACGCCCGACGGGGAGTCGGTCTGGTGGTTCAGCGACACCGACGGCGACGAGTTCGGGGTGTGGATGCGCCAGCCGTTCCACGGCGGCCAGGACGGGCAGCCGGGTGACGAGCCGGCCACGCCCGGTCTCGGCGCTTCGTACCCGGCCGGGCTCGCGATCGGGCGGGACGGCACGGCGGTGGTCGGCCGCTCGACCGACGACGACGGGACGACGGTCCATGTCGTGCGGCCCGGTGCGGCTCCCGTGGAGATCTACCGCCACCGCGAGTCGGCGGGCGTCGGTGACCTCAGCCATGACGGGACGCTGATCGCCCTGGAGCACACCGAGCACGGCGATGCGATGCACTCCGCGCTGCGCGTGGTGCGGCCGGACGGGACGACGGTCGGCGAGCTGGACGACACCGAGGGCGGTACGAAGGAGCTGGGCCTGTCCGTGCTGGGCTTCGCCCCCGTGGCCGGGGATCCGAGGCTCCTGGTCGGACACCAGCGGCGGGGCCGCTGGGAGCCGATGATCTGGGATCCGACGACCGGCGCGGAGACGGAGCTCGCGATCGACCTGCCCGGCGATGTGGTCGCCGAGTGGTATCCGGACGCCTCCGCGCTGCTGGTGGTGCACGAGTTCGAGGCCCGCAGCGACCTGTGGCGGTACGAGCCGGAGGCGGGCGGCGCCCCCGTCCGGGTGGAGACCCCCGCGGGTTCGGTGTCGGGTGCCACGGCCCGGCCGGACGGCACGGTGGAGTACCTGTGGTCCTCGGCCGCGCAGCCGCCCGTCGTCCGGTCGACATCGGGTGCGGTGGTGCTCGATCCGCCCGGCCTGAAGGCGCCGGCGTCCGTTCCGGTGAAGGACGTGTGGGTGGACGGGCCCGGGGGCCGCGTCCACGCTCTCGTCCAGCGGCCGGCCGCCCCGGCGGAGGGGCCGTTCCCCACCGTCTTCGAGATCCACGGCGGCCCGACCTGGCACGACAGCGACGCCTTCGCCTCCGGCCCCGCCGCCTGGGTGGACCACGGCTACGCGGTCGTACGGGTCAACTACCGCGGTTCCACCGGCTACGGCCGTGCCTGGACGGACGCGCTCAAGCACCGGGTCGGCCTGATCGAGCTGGAGGACATCGCCGCGGTACGGGAGTGGGCGGTGAAGTCCGGCCTCGCGGACCCGGAGAGGCTGGTCCTGGCGGGCGGTTCCTGGGGTGGCTATCTGACTCTGCTCGGCCTCGGTACGCAGCCGGACGACTGGGCCCTCGGCCTGGCGGCGGTCCCGGTCGCCGACTACGTCACGGCGTATCACGACGAGATGGAGAACCTGAAGGCGATGGACCGCACGCTGCTGGGCGGTACGCCGGAGGAGGTCCCCGAGCGTTTCGAGGCGTCGTCCCCGCTGACGTACGTCGACGCGGTCCGGGCGCCGGTCTACATCTCGGCGGGCGTCAACGACCCGCGCTGCCCGATCCGCCAGGTCGAGAACTACGTCGACCGGCTGAAGGACCGGGACGCGGTGCACGAGGTGTACCGGTACGACGCGGGACACGGTTCGCTCGTCGTGGAGGAACGGATCAAGCAGGTCCGCCTGGAACTGGACTTCGCCCGGCGCCACCTGGCCACGGGGACGGACCCGTCCGCCGCGTAGCGGGCAGACCGACGGGCACCTGTTCCACCCCGCACGGGGACGAGGGCGGGTACGGATACGGGGCCAGGCACAGAGGCGGGAACGGATACGGGGGGCAGGTACAGGGGGCGGGAACGGGAACAGAGGCAGGAAGAGGAACAGGGCAGGACCGACGGCAGGACTGGGGCGGGAACCGGAACGGAGTCAGGGCCGAGGGCAGAGCCGGAGTCAGGAACGGAGTCAGGGCCGAGGGCAGAGCCGGAGTCAGGACCGGGGTCAGGGCCGAGGGCAGGGCCGGTGGCACGGTCGTCAGTCGGCACCCCGCTCCGGGCGGCCGGAGCGGGGACCGTACCGTGGAGGGGTGTACCGGTTCCTGCTGACCCCGCGATGGTGGGGGATCAACCTCTTCGTCGTGCTGGCCATCCCGTTCTGCGTGTTCATGGGCACCTGGCAGCTCGGCCGCTTCGAGGACCGCGTGCAGACGCACGACGCCGCCGAGAAGCAGCCCGCCCCCGGCACCAGGCCCGCCAAGCCGATCGACGAGCTGCTGCCCGTCGACACGGTGACCTCCGGCCGCCCCGCCACCGCCACCGGCCGGTACGCCGATCAGTTCCTGGTGCCCGGACGGAAGTTGGACGACAGGAGCGGCTTCTACGTCCTGGACATGCTCCGTACGGACAGCGGCAAGGCCCTGCCGGTGGTACGGGGCTGGCTGCCCGGCAAGCCCGGCCGGACCCCCGTGCCCGCCGCGCCGACCGGCAAGGTCACGGTGACCGGCGACCTGCAGGCGTCCGAGAACGCGGGCACCACGGGCGTCGAGACGACGGGCGGGCTCCCCGACGGCCAGTTGGGCATGATCAGCGCCGCGTCGCTGATCAACCTCGTCCCGTACGACGTCTACGACGCATGGGTGACGCTCCAGGACACGGGAGCCGGCGAGCTGCGTCCCGTACCGGCCGCCGCGGCGCAGGGCACCGGGCTCGATCTGAAGGCGTTCCAGAACCTCGGCTACACCGGTGAGTGGTTCGTCTTCGCCGGGTTCGTGCTCTTCATGTGGTTCCGGCTGGTCCGCCGCGAGGCCGAGGCGGCGCGCGACCTGCAACTGGGCCTGGTGGAGGAAGCAGCCGCCGCTCCTGAAACGGAGCCCGGCAAGGACCCTGTGAGTACGGGCACGGGCACAGGGACCGGCGCCGCCTGACGCGGACGACACGGACGACACGCGAGGGGCCCGCCGGATCGGTGATCGATCCGGCGGGCCCCTCGCGTCATGTCTCGGTCCGTCCCGCCCCGCCCCGCTCCCGCGTCATGTCGTGGGAGCCAGCACCCCGGTCCGGTAGATCGTGCCCGAGCAGGCGTTGGCGATCTTCGTCTCGGCGACCGGCGCCCCGGGCTCCGGCGTGTGCATCACCGCGACGCTGCCGTCCTGCGTACCGCCGCCGTCCTCGCTGCCGAACTGCGTGACCGTCTCCGACGTCCCGTCACCGCTCCCCGTACCGGCACCGGCCGCCGCCGCGCCACTCGCACCGCCCGCGTCGTCGGTCGGCGTCGGGCTCGGCGAGCCGCCGACGGTCGGGCAGGTGTCCTTGGGCACCCAGGCGAACTTCACCTCGTACGACATCGAAGGCTTCAGCAGCACCGTCTCCTGCTCCTGCGAGGGGTCGGGCAGTCCGGCCGCCGCATCGCCCGCGGTGTGCTGGACGACCGCGATCCGGGCCGGGTCGGCCGCACCGATCGCCTGGAAGTCCACGCTGCCGCTGCTGCTCACCGAGCAGTCCGTGCCGGAGACGTTGGAGATCCGGAAGGTGCCGTAGACCGTGCCGTCGGCACCGGCCGCACCGGTCTCGGCCGAGGCGACACCGAGCTGTCCCGGGTCGCAGGTCCGCATCGCGACCATCGCCGAGCCGGACGGGTCGGCGACCCCGCCGGACAGGTTGCCGTCGGCACCCTGGCCACGGCTGTCGGAGGGACTGCTCGTGCTGGTGGGATGGTTCCGGCCACCGTCGGCCTGCCCATCGGTGTTGCCGCTGCTGTTCTTCCCGCCGGACTGCGAGTCGGTGTCGGTGCCGTTGCCGCCCTGCGCCTGCTCGCCGTGTCCGGCTATCGCGGGGTTGGCGGCGTTCGAACCGTCGGAGTTCGCGACATGGACGAAGGCGGGAACCGCCGTGCCGATGAGCAGTGCCGCGGCCGCCAGTCCGACGACGGCCTGGCGTCGCTTGGCGCGCCGGGCGGGAACCGCGCGTTGCAGATGATCGAGCGTGCCGTCACTGGGCTCGATGTTCCGGACGGCGCCCTGCAGCATGCGGCGCAGTGCGACCTCGTCGAGATCCGCGCCGGCACCGGCGCCCGGGCCGGCATCCTGGCCGGTACCCGGACCGCCGTCCCGCCCGGCCCCAGAGCCGAAGAGGCTGCTCAGACTGCCGAGCTCGGCAGTCTCGCCGGTCTCGCCGGCCTCGGAAGCTCTGTCGCCCTCGGAAGCCCTACCAACCCCATCAGCCCGGCCACGGCCACCAGCCCCGCCAGCCCCATCAGCCCCGTCAGCTCCGGCCGCCCCAGCCGTTCCAGGGTCGTGGTTCACAATTCCGTTTCCAGTCCGGTCATTCCGACGCTCACGCCGATGCTCCCGTTCGGGACCGTTCCCGCCCTCGGGACCGTTCTCGTGCTCGGGACCGTTCTCGTACTCGCGCCGGCTCATCCCTGCGCCTCCATCACGACGCGCAGGGCCGCGATCCCGCGGGAGCCGTAGGCCTTGACCGAGCCCAGGGATATCCCGAGCGTCTCGGCCACCTGGACCTCCGTCATGTCCGCGAAGTAACGCAGCACCAGCACCTCCCGCTGGCGCCGTTGCAGCCCCCGCATCGCCTTGATCAGCGCGTCCCGCTCCAGTTGGTCGTACGCGCCCTCCTCCGCGCTCGCCATGTCCGGCATGGGCTTGGAGAGCAGCTTCAGCCCGAGGATGCGGCGGCGCAGCGCGGAGCGCGAGAGGTTGACGACGGTCTGGCGCAGATACGCGAGCGTCTTCTCCGGGTCACGCACCCGGTTGCGCGCCGAGTGCACCCGGATGAACGCCTCCTGCACCACGTCCTCGCAGGAGGCCGTGTCGTCCAGGAGCAGGGCCGCGAGCCCGAGCAGCGAGCGGTAGTGGGCCCGATAGGTCTCGGTGAGATGGTCGACCGTGGTTCCGGCAGCCACGCCCTCCTCAGCGCCCTCGCGCTGCGCGGGCAGCCGTGCGGGGCGCGCAGCGGGCATGGGCGCAATCACCGGCATACCGCCGGGTGCGCGGGGCCGTCGGAGCGGACGCACCGAAGCGCCGCGCAAGGGGCCCACCACCGTGATATCGAGAACCTCTGCCACGCCAGTTGGACACGTTTCCCCCCGTCAGGGTTGTACGCGCGCGGCACCGCGTTCGCCGCTGTGCGACATGCCCTCATACGTACCTGCACTTCCCCGGATACCCTGAATGCCCCGAATTTTTCGCCCCGCCGCGCCAGAGGTGACCGCATAGACGCGTAGTCCCCGGTCAGCGGTTGCAGCAGGCCGAAAGTCATCGTCGGATACCCCGACACCCCATCTCAAGAGGTTGAGACCTTCAACTTACTCACAGGACGTTCACAGAGAGGACAAAACAGGTTCGATCAGGACCTTGGGAACTCGGCGGCCACCGATTCGGCGATCTGCGCCACGTTCAGCGCCGCCCCCTTGCGGAGGTTGTCGCCGCAGACGAACAGCTCCAGGCCCCGGGGATCGTCCAGTGACCTGCGCACTCGTCCCACCCAGGTCGGATCGGTGCCGACCACGTCGGACGGTGTCGGGAAGTCTCCCGCCGCCGGGCTGTCGTAGAGCACCACGCCCGGGGCCGTCGCCAGGATCTCGTGGGCCCGGTCGACCTCGATCTCGTTCTCGAACCGGGCGTGCACGGACATCGAGTGCGTCGAGATGACGGGTACGTACACACAGGTCGCCGCGACCCGCAGGTCCGGCAGGTCCAGAACCTTGCGGCACTCCTCGCGGATCGCCAGTTCCTCGGAGGACCAGCCGTCCCCGGCCTCGGTCCCGGCCCAGGGCACCACGTTGAGGGCGACCGGGGCGGCGAAGGGGCTGCCCTCGGTGTCCCCCAGGGCCCTGCGTACGTCCCCCGGCTTCGTGCCCAGTTCCGTACCGGCGACCAGTGACAGCTGTTCGCGCAGCGCCGCGACACCGTCCCGGCCCGCCCCGCTCACCGCCTGGTAGGAGGAGACGACCAGTTCCTGCACGCCGAACTCGGCGTGCAGCGCCCCGACCGCGACGATCAGCGCGAGCGTCGTGCAGTTGGGGCTCGCGACGATGCCGCGTGGCCTGATCCTTACGGCGTGCGGATTGATTTCGGGCACGACCAGCGGAACGTCCGCGTCCAGCCGGAACGCGGCGGAGTCGTCGATGACGACCGCGCCCTTGGCGGCGGCGATCGGCGCCCACTGCGCGGACACCTCGTCGGGCACCAGGAACAGCGCCACGTCGACGCCGTCGAAGACGTCCTCGGCGAGCTGGAGGACCTCGCTCTCCTCACCGCGCACGACCAGCTTGCGGCCGGCCGAGCGCGGCGAGGCGATCAGCTTCACCTCGCCCCAGACATCCGCGTGCTGCGAGAGGATCTGGAGCATGACGCCGCCGATCGCCCCGGTCGCTCCGACGACCGCGAGCGAAGGGCGGCGCGCGGTCATCGGCCGGTGCCCCCGTAGACGACGGCCTCGTCGGAGTCGCTGTCGAGACCGAAGGCGGTGTGCACGGCGCGCACGGCCTCGATGACGTCGTCGGCGCGGGTGACCACCGAGATGCGGATCTCGGACGTCGAGATCAGCTCGATGTTCACTCCGGCGTCCGACAGCGCCTCGAAGAAGCCCGCCGTGACACCCGGGTTGGTCTTCATGCCGGCGCCGACCAGGGAGATCTTCGCGATCTGGTCGTCGTAGCGCAGCGACTCGAAGCCGATGGTGCCGCGGTTGCGCTCCAGGGCGTCGATGGCCTTGCGGCCCTCGGCCTTCGGCAGCGTGAACGAGATGTCGGTCAGACCGGTCGACGCGGCGGAGACGTTCTGCACCACCATGTCGATGTTGATCTCCGCGTTCGCGATGGTGCGGAAGATCGCGGCGGCCTCGCCCGGCTTGTCGGGAACGCCGACGACGGTGATCTTGGCCTCGGAGACGTCATGGGCGACTCCGGAGATGATCGCGTGCTCCACCTTCTGGTCCCCTTGCGGCTCGTTGCTGACCCAGGTTCCGCGCAGTCCGGAGAAGGACGAGCGGACGTGGATCGGAATGTTGTAGCGGCGTGCGTACTCCACGCACCGGTGCAGCAGGACCTTGGAGCCGGACGCGGCCAGCTCCAGCATGTCCTCGAAGGAGATCCAGTCGATCTTCCGGGCCTTCTTCACGACCCGCGGGTCGGCGGTGAAGACACCGTCCACATCGGTGTAGATCTCACAGACCTCGGCGTCCAGCGCGGCCGCGAGCGCGACGGCGGTGGTGTCGGACCCGCCGCGGCCGAGGGTGGTGATGTCCTTCTTGTCCTGGGACACACCCTGGAACCCCGCGACGATCGCGATGTTCCCCTCGTCCAGCGCCGTACGGATACGGCCCGGCGTCACATCGATGATGCGCGCTTTGTTGTGGACCGAGTCGGTGATGACGCCTGCCTGGCTGCCGGTGAACGACTGGGCCTCGTGGCCCAGGTTTTTGATCGCCATCGCCAGCAGGGCCATGGAGATCCGCTCTCCGGCGGTCAGCAGCATGTCGAACTCACGCCCGGCAGGGATCGGGGATACCTGCCCGGCGAGATCGATCAACTCGTCCGTCGTGTCGCCCATCGCTGACACCACGACAACCACCTGGTTGCCGTTCTTCTTGGCATCGACGATTCGCTTGGCGACGCGCTTGATGCCCTCGGCATCGGCTACGGAGGAGCCTCCGTACTTCTGCACGACAAGGCCCACGTGCGCTCCTCGCTCAGTCCATTACTGCGGTCGGCTCAGTTTAACGAGCAGTCCGGAATCGCCCCGCTGATACCACATGGTGAGATGTCCCGCTCAGCACGTGATCATCGGCGTGTCGCTCCGGACTGCTCGTACAGGTGTGCTGCCCGCCGAACGGGCTCGCATGCCCGATGTGGCCCAGCCCACACGACTGGCGGCCCGGCTCCACGATTCACCGGTCCCGCACCTCTAGCGTGAACCGGAACCCGACCATCCGCCCACCGGAGGCCCGCCATGCGCAAGCCGCTGCGCGCACTGCCCCTGCTCCTGGCCCTCGCCGCACTCACCCTGACCGCGTCCCCCGCCCGCGCGGGCGGCACCTGCTTCGCCACCCACGCCGACGCCCCGATCTACGCGGGCGCCAACCCCTGGACCGACATCGTGGGCTACCTGGACCCGGGCATCCCGGTGAACGCCACCCGCCAGGGCGCGGACGAGCTGTGGCGCGTATCGCGCACGGACAACGGCGCACCGCTGGGCTTCATGCGCGACGGCGACCTGCGGTGCGACGGCGGGTGAGAGCCCCCGAGAACAGCGAGACAGCTGGACAACGGGACGGCGGACGCGGGACAGCGCCTACTACACCTACTGCACCGGCCGCAGCCCCAGCGGTCCCGCGATCTCCTCGGCCATCACCCGGCCGGCCTCCTCGGCGAGGTCGTCGTCGAGGGTTTCGGTGTCGGTGTCCAGGCCGTCCAGCTCCTGGAGGGGCTGGTTGAGCCGGATGTGGGCGATCAGGGACTGGAGGGCGCGCAGGGTGGCGGAGGCGGTGGAGCCCCAGTTGGAGAAGTAGGAGAACTGCCACCACCACAGGGCCTCGGTGGTGCGGTCCTCCTCGTAGTGGGCCAGGCCGTGGCGCAGGTCGGTGACCAGGTCGGCCAGGTCGTCGGAGATCCGGGCCGGGACCGGGGCCTTGCGGGGCTCGTACGGGTCGAAGACCTCGGAGTAGACGTCGATCGGCTCCAGCAGGGCGGCGAACCGCTCGCGCAGCCCGTCTGCGTCCGGCTCCGCACCCAGGTCCGGCTCGTAGCGCTCGTCGGGGACGATGTCCTCGTACGCGCCGAGCCGGCCGCCCGCCAGCAGGAGCTGGGAGACCTGGAGCAGCAGGACGGGGACGGCCTCCTCGGGCTCCTCGACCTTGGACACCTCGGTCACCGCGACGATGAACGTCTTGATCTGGTCGGCGATCTGGACGGCGAAGTCGTCCGGGTCCTGCTTGACGGAGTTCAGCGTGGCGTCAGACATCGAGGGGACCTCCCGTGGGCACGGTCGCGAACGGTGAGTAGAACATAGCGTCGCTGAACGTAAAGCCGCCGTGAGTCGCGGGAACGGTCCTCGAAACGGTCACGGGAAGAACATCGGAAGACGTAAAGGCGTCACACATCGAGCAGGCGCCTCCCCTCGAAGGCGCGGCCCAGGGTGACCTCGTCCGCGTACTCCAGGTCGCCGCCGACCGGCAGGCCGCTGGCCAGTCTGGTGACCCGCAGGCCCATCGGCTTGACCATCCGCGCCAGGTACGTCGCGGTGGCCTCGCCCTCCAGGTTGGGGTCGGTCGCCAGGATCAGTTCCGTGATCGAACCGTCGGCGAGGCGGGCGAGCAGCTCGCGGATGCGCAGATCGTCCGGGCCGACGCCCTCGATCGGGCTGATCGCGCCGCCGAGCACGTGGTACCGGCCCCGGAACTCACGGGTCCGCTCGATCGCGACGACGTCCTTGGGCTCCTCGACCACGCAGATCACCGACGGGTCGCGGCGCGTGTCCCGGCAGATGTTGCACTGCTCCTGCTGGGCGACGTTGCCGCAGACCGAACAGAACCGGACCTTGTCCTTGACCTCCAGGAGGGCATGGGCGAGGCGCCGCACATCGGTCGGCTCGGCCTGAAGGATGTGGAAGGCGATCCGCTGCGCGCTCTTGGGACCGACGCCGGGCAGCCTGCCCAACTCGTCGATGAGGTCCTGAACCACGCCTTCGTACAACGGGAACGCCTTCCTTTCCTGTCCTTAGGGGCCGAGCCGGAGGATTCAGCGGGTCAGAAGGGGAGGCCGGGCATGCCGCCCAGGCCCTGGGCCAGCGGGCCCAGCTTCTGCTGCTGGAGCTGCTGCGCGTTCTCGTTCGCGGCCTGGACCGCGGCGACGACGAGGTCCGCGAGCGTCTCGGTGTCCTCCGGGTCGACGGCCTTCGGGTCGATCACCAGATTGCGGAGCTCTCCGGAACCGGTCACGGTCGCCTTCACGAGACCGCCACCCGCCTGACCCTCGACCTCGGTCCTGGCAAGTTCCTCCTGGGCCGCGGCGAGGTCCTGCTGCATCTTCTGGGCCTGCTGCAGCAGTTGCTGCATATTGGGCTGACCACCACCGGGAATCACGGTCACTCCTGGCAATTCGACGACAAAATGTTTCGGTACGCCGAGCCTACGTGGTCACCGGGCAGCTCGCCCCACCCACTGGCGCGCAACTCTTTCGAGTGAGTTTCAGGCAGCCCTTGCCAGCCTCCTATACCTGATCACAGGCCCCGCGCACCCGGGAAGACCGCGTTTTCTACCCCATGGCCCACCATTCGGCGGTAGGAAGGGCGTGCGCATCAGGTCACACAGGCACACCGGTCGTCACGCAAGGTTACCTACGCGGGACTGTCGGCCACGCCGGAGAGCAGTGAGCACCCCGCCGTCGAAACACGTCGCCGTTTCAGGCATCGCTACGCAGAATGCAGAGGAGTACCCGGTGAGTCAGCCGGAGATGCAGCCCGAAGGGCCGCCCCGCAACGAGCCCGGTCCGGCCGGCTCGGCCGGTTCCTCCGGTTCCTCCGGTTCGGGCTCCGGCGCACGCGGCCGGGATACCCGGGGCGGGGGCGGCCGGGGCGGGGATCTGACCGGTACGCCGTTCCCGCTCGGCGACTGGGGCGAACCCGCCGACCGCCTCGACGAGCTGTACCGCTGGGTCGAGACCGACGCGCTGCGCACCGCCGACTGGTACCTGAGCGACCGGGTGCGCAAGCGCCGCGGCGCCAGGGCGCTGCGGATCGGCACCGCCATCGGGACGGTCGCGGGCACCGCGCTGCCGTTGCTCGATCTGACCGGGGCGCTGCCCGGGGCGGCGGGCTGGGGCTATCTGTCGCTGCTGCTGGGTGCCGCGTGCATGGCGTGCGACCGGTACTTCGGCCTCACCTCCGGCTGGATAAGGAATCTCGCCACCGCCCAGGCCGTGCAGCGGCGCCTCCAGGTGCTGCAGTTCGACTGGGCGTCGGAGTGCGTACGGGAGGTGCTCGGCCCGACCGAGGGGACGGCCAGCGAGGCGGCCGAGCGGTGCCTGGGGGTGCTGCGGCGGTTCTCGGAGGACGTCACGGAGCTGGTGCGCACCGAGACCGCGGACTGGATGGTGGAGTTCCGGGCCGGGCCCGCGCCGATGGGGATGCAGGCGCTGTCCTCGGGCACCGGGAACAGCGGGCGTTCGGATCAGGGGGTGCTGTCGGGGCGGTTCCCGCTCCAGACGATGACCCGGCCGAACATGCCGCGCCAGCGCCCGCCGGAGTCACCGCGATGACCTCGCTGTGAACCCGGCGGCGCCCGGACGGCAGAGCAGCCGTCCGGGCGGCCTCGGCGCAGAAGTGCGACCTCGGCGCAGAAGGTCGGCCTCGGCACAGAAGTGCGACCTCGGCACAGAAGTGCGACCTCGGCACAGAAGGTCGGCCTCGGCACAGAAGCGCGGCTTCGGCCCAGAAGGGCGGCCTCGGCCCTAGCTGAAGATGATCATTGAGCCCTGGGCGAGGCTGCGGGTGGCCGCCGCGTGCAGGCCCAGCCAGACGTGCCGCTCGCGGGCAAACGGACTGTGGTCGTACGGGATCGGCGCCGCCGGTTCCTCCAGGGAGGTCGGTGCGGCGGGCGGCAGCGGGGCGGCCGGCGGGTTCGCCGGGTCGATGCCGATGGACGGGGCGACGTACTCCAGCTCCCGCAGCAGCCCGTGCGAGGAGCCGAGCGGGCCGCCGCCCGCCAGCAGGTCGTCGTTGGAGAGCGGGGCGGCGAAGTCCAGCGGGACGTACGCCCCGGCGTGGTCGTAGTGCCAGACCAGATGGGACTGCTGGGCCGTCGCCTCGAACATCTCCAGCAACTGCTCGTAGTCCCCGCCCAGTTCGCCGACCGGTGTGACGGCCAGTCCGCTGAGCTGGAGCAGGAAGGCGCGGCGCAGGAAGTGCAGGGCGTCGTAGTCGAAGCCCGCGACCGGGGCGACGTCGCCCGTCAGGCCCGGCATGTAGGCGTACACGGGGACGGGCGGCAGTCCGGCCTCGCCCAACGCGTTGTTGTAGACGGCTATTTCTTCGGCGAACGGATTGTCGGGGCTGTGGCACAGCACATCGACGAGGGGGACCAGCCACAGGTCACAGGCCACGAAGTCTCGCTCTCCCCTGGGTGCGCATGGAACGTTCGGGATGGTCGGGACAGCGTAATGCGGTGTGCGCGTTGCGCACAGTGGCCAGTACCGATGAGGGCCCTACGCCCCCGGTGCCCCGGGGTCCGGCTCCTGTCCGCCGCGCCCCGGATGTTCGAGCTCACCGACCGCGAGCCGGTCCGCCCAGTTCAGCGCGTGGGCGCTGTAGTCGTCCAGCACCGCGCGCACCGCGTCGTGGTCGCCGAGGGTGATCGCCGCGACCAGGTCCGGATGACCGTGCCAGAGCCAGTCCCGGGCCCGCGCGTCGTGGCGCAGGTACGGCACCGCGAACACCCAGGCCTGGACGCGCAGTCGGTGCAGGAAGTCGTTGATGTAGGCGTTGCCCACCAGGGTGCCCAGCTCGCGCCAGAACCGCAGGTCGTAGCCGATCAGGATGTCGAGGTCGCCGCCGAGCGCCGCGCGTGCGGCCTCCTGGGCCCTGCGGCGCACGGGGACCAGACAGTCGCGGTACCCGGTCAGTTGCGCGGTCGAGAGCGAGGGGCCGAAGAAGATGCCGCGGACGACTCCGTCGATGACCAGGCTGCGGGCCTCGACCAGCGACCGGTAGTCGGCGACGGTGAATTCCCGTACCCGGAAGCCCCGGTGCTGGTCGGATTCCAGCAGTCCCTGCGCGGAGAGGTCGAAGAGCGCCTCGCGCACCGGGGTCGCCGATACGCCGTACTGCTCGGCGATCTGCTTGACCGTGAATTCCCGGCCCGGTTGCAGACGCCCGGCAAGCACTTCGTCACGCAGCGCGTCCGCGATCTGCTGCCGCAGCGTGCTGCGGGTCACAGCTCCGCTCGCGCCCATGGCGCCCCTCCCCGTTTTTCGCTTCCGGTCACCTTAAGCCAGGGCCGCTGTGCCCGGATCCGGGCAGGGGAGGGGCGTCGTGCCGCGGGTGCGTGCTAGGCGGCCCGCGGCACCCGGGTCACGCTGTGTGCTCGTCCGCGACCGAGAGCGCCGCGTCGAGGGCCGCGAGGCCCTCCTTGGCCTCGGCCTCGGTGATGTTGCAGGCGGGGACTGCGTGTGTGCGGTTCATGTTGATGAAGGGCCACAGGCCGTTCTTCTTGGCCGCGGCACCGAAGGCCGCCATCGGCGCGTTGGCCTCGCCCGCCGCGTTGTACGGGACCAGCGGCTCGCGGGTCTCCTTGTTGCGGACCAGGTCCAGCGCCCAGAACGCGCCGAGGCCGCGGACCTCGCCGACCGACGGGTGGCGCTCGGCGAGCTCGCGCAGGCCGGGGCCGAGGACCGTCTCACCGATGTGCGCGGCGTTCTCGATGACCTTCTCGTCCTCCATCACATGGATGGTGGCGACGGCGGCGGCGCAGGCCAGCGGGTGACCGGAGTACGTGAGTCCGCCCGGGTAGGCGCGGGTCTCGAAGGTCGCGGCGATCTCGGCGGAGATCGCGACACCGCCGAGCGGCACGTAACCGGAGTTGACGCCCTTGGCGAAGGTCATCAGGTCCGGCACCACGTCGAAGTGGTCGGCGGCGAACCACTTGCCGGTGCGGCCGAAGCCGGCCATGACCTCGTCGAGGATGAAGACGATGCCGTACCGGTCGCAGATCTCGCGGACGCCCGCGAGGTAGCCGGGCGGCGGCATCATGATGCCCGCGGTGCCGGGGATGGTCTCCAGGATGATCGCGGCGATCGTGCCGGGGCCCTCGAAGGCGAGGGTGTCCTCCAGGTGCTGGAGTGCGCGGGCGCACTCCTCGGCCTCGGTCTCCGCGTGGAACGGCGAGCGGTAGAGGAACGGCGCCCAGAAGCGGACGACGCCCGCCGAGCCGTTGTCGGACGGCCAGCGGCGCGGGTCACCGGTCAGGTTGATCGCGGTGGAGGTGGCGCCGTGGTACGAGCGGTAGGCGGAGAGCACCTTCGTACGGCCGGTGTGCAGCCGGGCCATCCGGACGGCGTTCTCGACGGCCTCGGCCCCGCCGTTGGTGAAGAAGATCTTGTCCAGGTCGCCGGGGGTGCGCTCGGCGATGAGGCGTGCGGCCTCGGAGCGCGCCTCGATCGCGAACGCGGGGGCGAAGGTGGCGAGTTTGCCGGCCTGCTCCTGGATCGCGGCGACGACGGTGGGGTGCTGGTAGCCGATGTTGGTGTAGACGAGGCCGCTGGTGAAGTCCAGGTAGCGGTTGCCGTCGTAGTCCCAGAAGTACGCCCCCTCGGCGCCGGCGACGGCGAGCGGGTCGATCAGGCCCTGGGCGGACCAGGAGTGGAACACGTGCGCGCGGTCGGCGGCCTTCACGGCCGCGCCGGCAGCGGGGTCGACATGCGGGGCATGCGGGGCATGAGGGGTCATGCGGCGAGCGTAGGTCGTGCCGGGAGCCGCCCGACATGGCCACCTTGTATGGCATGGGGCCCTTCGCTGGGCAGGGTGTCGGGTTCCCGGCATACGGGGGCAGGCCCGGCCAAAGCCCGGGGCGGGGCGCCGGGCGGCTTCCGCGCGATACCGGCCGAAGCCCGCAACCGGCCCCGCCACGTGCTGCGTGGATCCCTATGATCGAGCGAGCCACGCCAGGCATCGCTCAGTTCGAACCCCGGGGAAGGACGTTCAGCGCCATGCAGAGCCTGACGCCACAGGATCCGCGTGCCATCGGCGCGTACCGGCTGCTGGGCCGTGTCGGCGCCGGCGGCATGGGCCAGGTCTATCTGGCCCGGTCCGACCGCGGCCGCACCGTAGCGATCAAGCTGGTACGGGGCGAACTCGCCGAGCAGCAGGAGTTCCGCGACCGCTTCCGCCACGAGGTACGGGCCGCCCGCCAGGTCGGGTCCGCCTGGACCGCCCCCGTGCTGGACGCCGACACCGAGGCCGCCGTGCCCTGGGTCGCCACCGGTTACGTCGCCGGGCCCTCCCTGCAGGCCACCGTCACCGGCCCGCGCACCCCCGTGGGGGTGGCCTCCGGAGCGTACGGTCCCCTCCCCGAGCGTTCGGTCCACATCCTGGGCTCCGGTCTCACCCACGCCCTCCAGGCGATCCACTCCGCCGGGCTCGTCCACCGCGACCTCAAGCCCTCCAACATCCTGCTGACGATCGACGGGCCGCGCGTCATCGACTTCGGCATCGCGCGGGCGCTGCACACGGTCTCCGACGGCGGCGTCACCCGCACCGGGGCCCTGGTCGGTTCGCCCGGCTTCATGTCGCCCGAGCAGGTGCGGGGCGAGCGGGTGACCCCGGCGTGCGACGTGTTCTGTCTCGGCTCGGTACTGGCGTACGCCTCGACCGGCCGGCTTCCGTTCGGGACGTCCGACAGCGGTGCGCACGCGCAGATGTTCCGGATCGCGCAGGAGGACCCGGACCTGACCGGTGTCCCCGTGGGCCTCGTCGAGTTGATCAGCGACTGCCTGCGGAAGGACCCGGCCGCCCGCCCGACGACGGACGAGCTCCTGGAGCGCCTGGCCGACAGCGACACGGCGGAACCCTGGCTCCCCGGCGCCCTCATAGCCCAACTCGGCCGCCACGCGGTCGAGTTGCTGGACTCCGAGGACCCGGAGGACCCGGAGGACTACCCGATCGCCCCGGCGCAGACGGCGCAGACGGCGCCCGTACCGGACCCGACTCCCCCGGCGCCCACGACGGCCGCCACGACCGCCGCACCCCCCACGGCCGCGCCCACCCACGTGCCCGCACCGGCACCCGGCTACGGCTACCCGCCCCACCCCGACCAGGGCTTCGGCGCCCAGCAGCCCCCAGCCCCCGCCGCCTACGGCTACCCGCAGCAGCCGTACCAGCCGCAGCAACACCAGCACCAGCAACCGGGATTCGGCCCCACGCCCCCGTACGGCCCGGCCTACCCCACCGCCCCGCAGCAGCCCGGCGCCGAACCGGCCCGCCGCCGACGAGGCTCCACCATCGCGCTGGTCGTCGTCGCCGTGCTCGTGGCCATAGGCGCGGGCGGATCCGTCTACGCACTCATGAACGGCAAGACGCCGGGCTCCACACCGGGCCCCACCGGCTCCCCGTCCACCAAGGACAACTCGACGGACTCCCCCACGACCGACGACCCGTCCTCGCCGGACCCCTCCTCCACCGAGGACAAGCAGAACGGCGACGGCCCCGTCCCGTCCGGCTACCTCGGCACCTGGTCGGGCTCCATCGAGAACGCGTCCGGTCGCTCCACCCGGAAGCTCGTCATCCAGCAGGGCACGGTCGGCCAGAGCGTCCTCACCCTCACCGCCGACGGCCCGCTCGACACCGGCGGCTCGTACCACTGTGTCTTCCAGGCCGATCTGACCGCGGAGCCGTCCTCGGGCGGCCCCATGGAGATCGGCCCCTCCACGGTCACGGTCGGCGAGCCCATGACGTCCTGCACCGCGGGCGGGGCCACCACGCTGACCCTGCTCCCGGACGGTTCGCTGCGCCGCACGAACAACGACAGCGGCGATCAGCTCACGTACACGAAGGTCGACTGATCACGCGCGACCAGCCCAGCAGGGCGGTCGCGGCGTGCAGCAGCAGAAGCGTGTGGACGAACCGGCCCGGCGTCGTGGGCGGGAAGTGCCAGGCCAGCGGCCAGGTCCGGCCGCTCAGCGCGGGGATCGGTACGTAACTGATCCGGCCCGCCGCCGCATTGAGCGGCGTCGCTCCCGCCGGCCACGGTCTGCCCTCCGTGCTCCCGTCCGGGACGAGGAAGTACACCGCCCGCCGCCCGTTCGCCTCCGCGACGACGGGGCCGGGCTCGCCACCCGCGATCGCCTCCATCAGCAGGGCCAGCCGACGCCCTTCTTCTCCGTCCACGCGTACGGCGTCGAATTGCACGCCCACTTTGCGCAGTTGAAATCCGGAGTACGGAATCCACTCAAGGTTCAGTTCACTTTTCGGCGCATTCACAGGACCAGTCTGACCCTTGTTGGTTACCGTTTTACGTGACTGACGAGGGGCGTCGCATACCCGTTGACCTGCGTGAACTGCCCTGAAACTCAGTCGAGTTCGGCGGGTCCGGGTAGTGACCGGTTGAGACCGGTTGAGTCGAAAAGGGATCGCAATGGCGCGAGCGGAGAACAAGGAAATGGCGAGTCCGACGGCCCGGTTGGTGGCCGAGGTGGCACGCACGATGCGCGGCAGTCGCGGGTGGACCCAGGAACAGTTGGGGGAAGAAATCGGCTACTCGGCGGCAGCAGTGAGCGCGATGGAAACATGCGCGCAACCTGCCAGTGACGACATGCTGGCGGCGCTGGAGCGGGTGCTCGGTGACAGCTCCCGCGTCTTCGAGGCGGCGCGGAAGTACATCCGGATGGAGAAGTATCCGGATGAGTTCAAGGCCTATGTGCCTCTGGAGCAGGCGGCAGTAAGAATCGAGCTGTACGCAATGGACTTCGTCCACGGGCTCTTCCAGACTGAGGCATACGCTCGGGCGCTCATCGGCGGAGGGTACCCCCCGCTCCCCGATGCACGAGTGACCGAACTCGTGGAAGCGCGAATGGCTCGCCAGGCCCTCTTTGATCGGGATCCGACGGCACTCATCCAGCTGGTACTGGAGGAGTCGGTGCTCACCCGGGTGTTCGGTGACAAGCAGATCATGCGCGAGCAGATGCGACACCTCGCCAAATGTGCCCGGCGTCGCAATGTCACGCTTCAGGTGCTGCCTTCGGACCCCGGCCCAGGCGGCGAATATGCCGGAGGACACGGCAGCTTGAACGTATTGGAGACCCCGGACCACCAGCACCTCGCCTACGTGGAGGTACAGGAGGAGAGCTGGCTACTCAGCGACCCGGCAAAGGTGAGCAGGTACGCCCAGCGCTGTGCGAAGATCCGGGCACAGGCCCTGAGTACTCGTGAATCGCTGAATTACATCGAGCGGTTGGCAGGAGATCAGCAATGAGCAGCACACCCCGTTGGTTCAAGTCCAGCTACAGCGACAGTGGCGGCGGCAACTGCATCGAAGTGGCCTTCGACTGGCACAAGTCCTCGTACAGCGCGGCCAACGGCGGCGACTGCATCGAGGTGGCCACCTGCCCCCACTCCGTTCACATCCGGGACTCCAAGATGCCCGAAGGCCCCACCTTCGCGGTCGCCCCCGATGCCTGGACGACGTTCCTCACCTGGGCGGACTGACGTTTCGCCGGGCCGGGGAGGCTTCCTGCCCCGGCCCCGCAAATGTGTAGGACCTGTGGACGCCATGACATACCCTGCGTTCGTGGGCCGCACCCCTCTCATCTCGGGTGCCAGGGCCCTCTCTTACCGTGGGGGTAAACCTTTTGCGTACGCGCAGAATCTCGGCCGCGACCTCGCTCGCGGTCCTCTTCAGCTCAGTGGTTCTGGTCGGCGGGGCGGCGAATCCGGCCGCCGCCGACTCCAGCAAGGTCCTTCCCGCCGCGTCGGTCGGCGACATCGTCGCGGACGGTGTGCACAAGCGGGTCTTCATCAGTGACCCGACCGGCGGCAAGGTGCTCGTCACCGACTACAACGGCGCGGTCGTCGGCACCATCGCGTCCCTGCCGGGTGTGACCGGCCTCGAACTCTCCGCCGACTCCGGCACGCTGTACGCCGCCGTGCCGGGCGTCGACGCGATCGTCACCATCGACACGGCCGGGCTCAAGGAGTCCGCCCGGTACGCGACCGGCGAGGGCACCGACCCGAAGCACCCGGCGCTGGCGGGCGGCAAGCTCTGGTTCGGGTACGGGGCGGCGGGCGAGGGCAACATCGGATCGCTCGACCTGTCCGGCGCCGAGCCGGTCGTCACCCTGGACCAGGACCAGGACCGCACCTGGTTCTCCGCGCCGACCCTGGCGTCCGCGCCCGGCGCACCGGGCACGCTGGCCGCCGGCATCGAGACGCAGAGCCCCGCGGAACTCGCGGTGTACGACGTCGCCTCGGGGACGGCCACCCGGACCGCGCACGCCTCCGTCGACGGCGGCAACATGCGCGACCTGGCGCTGAGCCCGGACGGCAAGCAGATCGTGGTGGCCAGCGCGGCCCCGCACCTGCACCAGGCGTACAACACGGCGGACCTCTCGCGGGGGGCCGCGTACCCGTCCACCTCGTACCCCAACGCGATCGACATCGCCCCGAACGGCACGGTCGCCGCGGGATCGTCCGCCTGGTACGACCCGGACGTCTACGTCTACAAGCCCGGCAGCACCACCAAGGCCGTCCGGACGTACGAGTTCCCCAACACCGGGAACAGCAGCGGCGCGGACACCCTGATGGACGCGGGGCTGGCCTGGGCGCCGGACACCAGCAGGTTGTTCGCGGTCACCGCGAACAGCCTGGGCGTCCGTTCGCTGCGGGTGCTCACCGACGCCGTGAAGTCCGCGAGCACCGTCACGGTCAACGCCCCGGCGAAGTCGGCGCTCAACAAGAAGATGACCGTCACGGGGCGGGTGAAGTCCGAGGGCGCGTTCCCGGCGGGCGCGAAGGCCACGATCACGCGCACCGACATCGAGTCGCCCAAGGGCAAGGCGCTTCCCGCGGTGGCGCTGAAGTCGGACGGCAGCTTCTCCTTCGCCGACACCCCGACCGCCGGCGGCCAGGTCACGTACAAGGTGTCGTACGCGGGCGACGCGACCCACTCCGCGGCCTCCGGCTCCGACAAGGTCGCCGTGCCCCGGACCGTCACCTCGCTGACCGTGAACCACAACAAGGCGCTGTACTCGTACGGCACCGACGTGACGTTCACGGCCCACCTCGGCAAGACGTACAAGAACCGCACCGTCGAGCTGTGGGTGGACCCGTTCGGCTCGGACAAGCCGAACAAGCTGGTGAAGACCGGCAAGGTCGACTCCAAGGGCAACCTGTCGACCAAGGTCGACATGGCCCGGGATACCACCGTCACCGCGGTCTTCAAGGGCGACGGCCGGTACACCTCGAAGAAGGTCACGTCGACCGCGTACGCCAAGGTGAAGGTCTCGACCTCCATCTCGAAGCAGTACAGGACGGCGAAGATCGGCAAGACGTCGTACCGGTACTTCCACAAGAAGACCGACCCGGTCTTCACGACGTCGATGACGTACTACAAGAACCGCTCGCACAAGCTGTCCCTGGAGCTGTACTACCAGGGCAAGTGGTACGACGCGGGCTCGCAGTACTTCAAGCTCGGCACCAGCGGGAAGTCCATCGTGACGCTGCAGGGCACCCACGACACGGGCTACCGGATGCGCGTCCGTGCCTCGTACGTCAACGGCACCTCGGGCGACACGGTGAACTCGACCACGCACGGCGCCTGGCAGTACTTCATCTTCACGAAGTAACCGCCCGGCGCCCCTGCCCCGCCCGCGCTACACCAGCGGCTTCGCCGACATCAGAAGGTGCTGGTGAGCGGGGCGGCCGCCGTCCGGCTGCGCGTCCCCGGCAGCCGGACGGCCGGTCACCATCGCCCGCTGCCCCGGTCCCATCAGCTCGAACCGGATCACGGGGGCGTCGAACGAGCCCAGCGCGTCCATCAGATACGCGGGGTTGAAGGCGACCGTCAGGTCCGCGGCGCCCTCCAGCACGGCGGGCAGGCGCTGGGAGGCGACGTCGTCCTCGTAGCCCGCCTGGAGCAGCACCGAGCCCTCGGAGAAGGCGAGTTGGAGCGGACTGCCGCCCTCCGCGACGACGGCCACCCGCTTGACGGCCTCGACCAGGGGCGCCCGGTCCGTCTCGGCGGTGACCGCGCCGGTCATCGTGAACAGCTTGTCGTGGCGCGGCAGCCGGCCGTCGAGCAGCCGCACCGTCGTACGCGTCCCGGCCTGCTCGAAACCGGCCGAACCGCCGTCCAGGGCCAGGCTGACCATGCCGCCCCGGCCGAAGGAGCGGGCGATCTCGGTGAGTCTGCGGGCGGAGACCACGACATCGGCCGAGACACCGTCCCGGCCAGGCTTCCAGGAGAGCGTGCGCACCGCGAAGCGGTAGCGGTCCGTGGCGGCGAGCGTCATCCGGTCGCCGTCCAGCGCCAGCCGGATGCCGGTCAGCGTCGGCAGCGTGTCGTCCCGGCCCGCCGCCACCGTCACATGGGCGACGGCCGCCGCGAACTCCTCCGCGTCCACCGCGCCGAGCACCTCCGGCAGCGACGGCAGGGACGGGTAGTCGTCGAACGGCAGCACCGAGAGGCCGAACCGGGCACCGTCACTCGCCAGCGAGAACCGCGAGCCCTCGACCGCGCACTCCACCACCTTCTCGGGCAGCACCTTGCAGACGTCGAGCAGCCGGCGGCCCATGACCAGCACCTTCCCGGCCCGTACGGTCTCCGCCGCCACCTCGATGTGGGCGGACGCCTCGTAGTCCAGCCCCGAGATGCTCAGCCGGCCGTCGGCCGCCTCCAGCAGCAGCCCGCCCAGCACGGGAACGGGCGAGCGCGTGGGCAGCACCCGGGCGGCCCAGGCCACGGCATCGGTCAGTGCGCTGCGCTCAATGCGGAATTCCATGGCGGCGGCCTCTCCCGGTCGACTCCGATCGCGGACGCGATCGCGAGCCGACACTAGGGGCCGCCACTGACAACGGAAGAAGTTGAACGGTTGCGGCCGACGCGACAGCGGCCACCCCCGTGAGCCGCTGCTGTCGCCCCCGTACCCCTCCCCCGAGGGTGCCGCAACCGTGTTCGGACTCTAGGTCTTCGGGTACGTACCCGAAAGCTTCAATTCGCACTGTGTGGACCGTCGTGGGTATCAGTCCGCACAATCAAACCGGTAGCCTTGATTCCGGTTTTTTGGCAGGCGATTCCGGTTTTCGGCAGGAGTGGAGGACTTGTGCGCGCGCGGGAACGGGCCGATGACGTACTGCGGATGTACCGGCTGGCCCGGTCCGGCGGATCCCAGAAGCTGCTGCACTGGGTGTCCGGCCGGGCAGCGGGCTGGGCCGGGCTGCTCGACGGGGACGGCACGGTGCTGCACGGCGTGACCCGGAGCCAGGACGGCACGGGTGTGGAGGCGGCCTCGCTGGCGCGCGAGTACGCGAAGAAGCTGCCGGGGCTCGACGCCCGCTCCTTCTCCTTCGACCGGGGCACGCACACCGCGCTGCTGTTCCCGCTGGACGGACCGCCGGACGCCGCCGCCCCGATCCTGGCCGTGGTCGCGCCCCACCCGCTGCCGGACGGGCTCGCCGTCCTGCTCGCCGACGTGGCGATGCCGCTCGCCATGTGCTGGGCGGCGGAGGCGGTGGAGCGCAAGCGGCGCCGCGTGGACCTCGCGGAGTCCCGCAGCCGGGAGGCGGTGCTGCATCTGCTCATGACGGGTCAGCTGTCCATCGCCCACCAGGTGGCGGGCGCGCTGAAGCCCAACCTGCCCGACCCCGTCCGGGTGTACGTCGTGGAGTGTCCGGCCGGCCGCCGGGACGAGGTGGCGCGGATCTGCACGGAGCTGTCCGGCGGCCGGTCCTGGATCGTCCGCTGCCCGGTGTACGCCCGCCATCTGATCCTCGTCGTGCCGGCCGACGCGGGCGTCGCCGAACAGCGGCTCGGCCTCCGGGTCGCCGGGGCGGTCACCGAGTGCGTCGCGGGGGTGAGCGAGGACGTCCCGCTGGCCGACACCGCGACCGGCTACCGCCAGGCGTTCCACGCGCTGGCCGTGGCCCGCGGGCTGCCCGCCCGGCACGCCCGCTTCGGCTCGGCGCCGGACCCGGCAGTGGCCGCCGGGGCGGCCGGGGCGCGGTGGGCGGACGAGCTGCTGCACCCGCTGCTCACGTATCTGCCGCGCCGCAGCCAGGACCCGGGCAGCCAGGAGCTCGCGGCGACGCTCACCTCCTGGCTGGCCTTCTCCTCGCACGCGACCCAGCATCTGAAGATCCACCGCAACACCCTGGCCGCCCGGCTCCGGCTGATCGGCGAGCTGCTCGGCCTGGACCTGAACCGGGTCGGTGACCAGGCCGCCCTCGACCTGGCCCTGCGGATCCGCGCCACCCCCACCGCGCCCGGCAGGACCGGCCGGGACCAGCGGGCGGCCCGGACGCCGCTCGGCCTGGACGACATCCTGGGCGGGCCGGCCGTACGGGAATGGGCGGCCCAGCAACTGCGCCCGCTCACCGGCCCAGGCCCGGCGAAGAGCTCCGCCGACCCGCGGGAGACCCTCCGTACCTGGCTGGAGTGCGAGGGCCACCTCGCCTCGTCCGCGCAGTCGTTGGGGATCTCGGTGCCGGGTGTCCGCAAACGCCTCACCCGGCTCGAATCGGTCCTGGGCCGTTCACTGCTCCAGACGCCCAGCGCCCGTTACGACCTGTGGCTCGCCTTCCGGGCCCTGGACCTCGCGGAGCCCGGCACCGCCCGCTGAACCCGAAAGGGGGCGCGTCCGGCCGGAGCCGGGCACGCCCCCGCCGGGTGGGGGACAGCGGGAGCCGCGGGTCAGCAGCTCAGGTTGGAACCGGGGGTGGTGCCGAGGATCTGCACGAACGCCTGGTAGCGGTCGATGCGGCTCTGGACCTGGGAGGGGTTGCCTCCGTTGCACTCCAGGGTGCCGTTGATGGAGCGGATGGTCTCGCCGAACCCGGCGCCGTTCACCATGGCGTTGTGGGCGGTCATCGTGCCGGGGCCGTTCTGGGTGTTCCAGTACCAGAGGCCGGTCTTCCAGGCGACCGAGGCATTCTGCTCGACCAGGTACGGGTTGCCCAGCAGGTCGATGCCGAGCGCGTCACCGGCGGCCTTGTAGTTGAAGTTCCAGCTGAGCTGGATCGGGCCGCGTCCGTAGTACGCGGCCTGGCCGGCCGGGCAGCCGTAGGGCTGGCTGCTGTCGCAGTAGTGCGGGTAGTTGGACGTGTTCTGCTCGACCACGTACACCAGACCGCCGGTCTCGTGGCTGACGTTGGCGAGGAACGCCGCCGCCTCCTGGCGCTTGACGGTGTCGCTGCCGGTGTTCGCGAAGCCCGGGTACGCGCTCAGGGCCGCGGTCAGCCCCTCGTACGTGTAGAACGAATTCCGGTTCGGGAACATCTGGTTGAACTGCGCCTCGCTGACGACGAAGCCGGACGGGGTGCCCGGGTCCGTGCCGCCGTCACCACAACTGCCCTGGTCCGCCCAGACGTCCGAGCTGCCGGGGGTCTCGTTCTGGGTCCACCACTTGGCGGTCCAGTTGTGCCCGTTGTAGGAGGCGGACCCGCCCCCGGTGTAGACGGACGAGGAGTTCCAGGGGGTCGCGCAGGCGGCCGCCGCGGCGGCGTTGGCGGCGGTGACCGCGGGGAGGAAGACGACCGTTGCGGCGACCGCGGCCAACGCGGTCAGCAGGCCCATGAAGCGCCTGATCATGCGATCACTCCTTCGGTGCGGCGCACCGGTCCGAGCGGTGCGCCGCCATGGGGGGTTGCCCGTCACTCAAGCGGCACTGGTCTGAACCTGTCAAGGTCTAGACCAAAAGAGCAGCCCGTGCAGGGAAGCATCCAGGGGCGCACGGACGGCGCATCATGCTCATCACGCGCATCGCGTGACGGCGTATGACGGCATTTGACGCCGCGTCAACAGGTCAGTCCGGAGCCCGGTGCCGTGCCGAGGACGGACGTGATCCGCTCGTACTTGGCCACCCGGGCCGCGACCGAGGCGGGGTTGCCGCCGTCGCACTCCAGGGCCCCGTTGAGCGAACGGATCGTCTCGCCGAAGCCCGCACCGCCGACCATCGCCTCGTGCGAGGTCATCGTGCCGGGGCCGTTCTGGGTGTTCCAGTACCAGAGCGCGGTCTGCCAGGCGACGGACGGATCCCGCTCGACGAGCCAGGGGTCGCCCAGCAGATCGAGACCGAGCGCGTCGCCCGCGGCCTTGTAGTTGAAGTTCCAGCTGAACATGATCGGGCCCCGGCCGTAGTACGCCTTCTGCCCGGCCGGGCAGCCGTACGGCCGGCTGTAGTCGCACTTGCGCCAGTAGTTGTCCTCGTTGATCTCCTTCACGTACTGGAGCCCTACCGACTCGAAGTCCGCGTGGGTCAGGAACGCCGCCGCCTCCCGGGCGCGGGTGGCAGGCGTGCCGGTGTTCGCGAAGCGCGGGTAGGCGTGCAGGGCGTCGATCAGCCCCTGGTACGTGTAGAAGGGGTTGCGGTCCGGGAAGATCTCGTCGAACTGCGCCTCACTGATGGCGAAGTCCGAGACCCCGCCCGTACAGGCCCCCCGGTCGTCCCAGACGCCCGTGGCGCCCGGATTCTCGTTCCGCGTCCACCACTTGGCCGTCCAGTTGCGGCCGTGGTGCGAGACCGTGCCGTCGGCCGTGTAGGCGGTCGACGCACTCCACAGGGGCGCGCACGGTGCGACCGGCCCGGTGGTGGCGGAGGCGGCGGGGGCGAGGGCGACCGTCGCGACGAGGGAACTCAGCACGACCAGAAGGCTCTTGATCCGTTTCAGCGCTGCTCACTCCTTCGACAGGGCACGCCGAACCCCTCGGCGGGCCGTCCGGATGTCCCGCCACTCAAGCCTCACTGGTCTGGACCTGTCAAGGTCTGGACCAGTCGGAGAACAACGGGCGAACACCACCCGACAGGACCCTCGGGCGCCCCCAACTCCCCGTGCCCCGTACGTACGGTGGCCGAAGGTTTCCTCAAGGGGGTGCGAGGACCGTGGAGTGGCTCAGCGCCGAGAACATCGTGGCCGTGGCGACCGCCGTACTGGGTGTCCTGGCCTCCGTCGGGGTGCTCTGGTACGAGCGCCGGGTGCCCCGCCGCAAGCGGATCGGCTACCGCGTCCAGATGGACACCCCGATCGGCAGCGAGGCGGGTCTGGGGCGGGCCAATGTGCGGCTCGGCCTCTTCGGCGAGACGCCGGACATGGACGATGCCACGCTCGTCCTGCTCCGGATCGAGAACGACGGCTCGCAGTCCATCGCCGACAACGACTACACCGGACGCGGACTCCACGGGCTGACCGCCGAGTTCACCGGCCGCACGGTCCACAGCGTCGCCGTCACGCACGCGCCCGGCGCCGACCATCTGATGGAGCACTTCACCCCGGACGGCGGGCTGCGCCAGAGCGGATCGCGGATCCGGCTGCCGCGCGTACCGCTCAACCGGGGCGAGCACTTCAAGCTGCTGGTGCTGCTCACCGGGGCGCCCGTGGACAGCCCCATCCGCATCGTCGGCGGCATCCAGGACGGCGAGGTCGGCCCCAACCGGGCGGTCCGCCCCGACGACAAGCCCCCGCTGTTCGGCCCGGCCGCCCGGCTGATCACCGTCGCGCTGACCGTCTGCGTCGTCACGCTGGCCTCGATCATCCTGGTGCGCGACGACACCCCGCCCCCGATGGGCTGCCGGCGCGGCACGCTGGTCGTGACCGGCTCCACCGCCTTCAGGCCGGCCCTGCTGGACCTGGCAAAGAAGTACGAGCGGGAGTGCGAGGGCGCCGACATCCGCGTGCAGGTGCACGGCAGCAACGCCGGGATACGGGACCTCGCGGACCGGGGCGCCGAGGCCGGGAGTTCCGGCGCCCCCGCCGTGATCGCCTTCTCCGACGGGCCCAGGCCGGACGGCTTCCCGCAGCTGCGCGAGAGCCGGGTCGCCGTCTCGCTCTTCCGCCTCGTCGTCAACGACCGGGTGGGGCTGAGGAATCTGAGCCTCACCGACGTCCGGCGGATCTACCGCGGCGAGATCCGCAACTGGAAGACCCTCGGCGGCCCCGACCTGCCCGTGCTCCTGGTCAGCCGGGACGCCAACTCCGGCACCCGCGAGGTCTTCCAGCGCCGCGTGCTCGGCCACAACGAACCGGCCCAGTCCTCCCGCGACTGCACCACCAAGGACGACGAGCGGGCCCGGGTGGTCCGCTGCGAGCTCGACTCCACCGAACAGGTCCTGGCCATGGTCGGCCGGCGCGACGGCGCGATCGGCTACAGCGAACTGCGCCTGGGCACGCCGCTGCGCGGCGCCCACCCGCTCGCCATCGACGCGGCCACCCCGTCCGCCGACACGATCGGCTCCAGCACGTACCCGTACCGCGAGATCGAGTACGCCTACACCTACGGCCGGCCGCCCACCGGCTCACTGACCGCCGGCTTCCTGGGCTACCTCACCCGGGGCGACGGCCAGGACGTGATCCGCGCCCGCGGCCACCTGCCGTGCGCGACGCCGGAGGCGCTGCGGATCTGCGGCGAGAGGTGAGCGCGCGAAGGGGCCGGGGCGGCTCTTGCGGGCCGCCCCGGCCCCTTCCTTCTGTCCTGCTTGCTTTCCCGCCTGCGGTCCCGCTTACAGGAAGGAGTTGATCTCGATGGTCTCGGTGCGGCCGGGGCCGACACCGATCGCGGAGATCGGGGCGCCGGACATCTCCTCCAGCGCCTTCACGTACGCCTGCGCGTTCTTCGGCAGGTCACCGAAGGTCTTGGCCTTCGTGATGTCCTCGGACCAGCCCGGCAGCATCTCGTAGACCGGCTTCGCGTGGTGGAAGTCGGTCTGGCTGTACGGGAGCTCCTCGACGCGCTTGCCGTCGATCTCGTACGCCACGCACACCGGGATCTGCTCCCAGCCGGTCAGCACGTCCAGCTTGGTGAGGAAGAAGTCGGTGAGACCGTTGACCCGGGTCGCGTACCGTGCGATCACCGCGTCGAACCAGCCGCAGCGACGGTCGCGGCCGGTGGTGACACCGCGCTCGCCACCGATCCGGCGCAGCGCCTCGCCGTCCTCGTCGAGCAGCTCCGTCGGGAACGGACCGGCGCCGACGCGGGTGGTGTACGCCTTGAGGATGCCGATGACCCGGCTGATCTTCGTCGGGCCCACGCCGGCACCGGTGCAGGCGCCGCCCGCGGTCGGGTTCGACGAGGTGACGAAGGGGTACGTGCCGTGGTCGACGTCGAGCAGCGTGCCCTGACCGCCCTCGAAGAGGACGACCTTGCCCGCGTCGATGGCGTCGTTCAGGATCAGCGTCGTGTCGGCGACGTAGGGCTTGATCTGCTCCGCGTACTGGAGCATCTCCTCGACGATCTTGCCGGACTCGATGGCACGGCGGTTGAAGACCTTGGCCAGGAGCTGGTTCTTCTGCTCCAGGGCCGCGTCGACCTTCTGTTCCAGGATCGACTCGTCGTAGAGGTCCTGGACGCGGATGCCCACTCGGTTGATCTTGTCGGCGTACGTCGGGCCGATGCCACGGCCGGTCGTGCCGATCTTGCGCTTCCCGAGGAACCGTTCCGTCACCTTGTCGATCGTGACGTTGTACGGGGTGATCAAATGGGCATTGCCGCTGATCAGCAGCTTGGACGTGTCCACGCCGCGGTCGTTCAGCCCACTCAGCTCGGAGAGCAGGACGGCCGGGTCGACGACGACACCGTTTCCGATGACCGGGGTACACCCCGGCGAAAGGATTCCGGAGGGGAGGAGATGCAGTGCGTACTTCTGGTCACCGACGACCACCGTATGGCCGGCGTTGTTGCCGCCTTGGTAGCGCACCACATAGTCCACGGATCCACCGAGGAGGTCGGTGGCCTTTCCCTTGCCCTCGTCACCCCACTGAGCACCGAGCAGCACAAGTGCGGGCACAGGCGTACACCCCTTCCGGGCGGGGCATGTCCAAGGTCAGGGGGCGTACGTAAACGTCGTACATGCCGTACGACGATGTACGACAAGGCCTGAACCGTCGAACCGGGTGCCCCGGAATAGACGAAGCCCCTGGCGCAATAGCGCAAGGGGCTCTTGCACCAAGATGCTACCCGAGGAAGGACCGAGGTGTCGGCTGCCCAGCCCCCCGGCGACGGTGCGCACCAGCTGCTGGTGGTCATCGACCCGGTCGCCCGCCGGACCGACGGCGAGTCCGTGCGTATCGCGAAGGACGTGCTGAGCGCCGGTTCGCACGCCAAGATCTGCCTGCCCGACGGGCCCGAGGAGTTCGCCAGGGCCCTGTCCCGCCGGGGTGGCCGGCGGCCGGTGGTGGTCGGCGACGACCGTGCGCTGCGGCGGGCGGTGGCCCAGCTGTACCGGGAGCGGGAGCCGGACGGGAGCGTGCTCTCGCTGATCCCGGTCGGCACCGCGGCCGCGCTGGAACTGGCCCATTCGCTCGGCGTGCCCACGGGGGCGGTGGCGGCGGCGCGCACCGCGCTGGACGGCGCCGTGCGCAGGCTCGACCTGCTGGTCGACGACAGCGACGGCGTGGTCCTGGGCGCGCTGCACATCCCGGCGCTGAGCACGCTGCCGGGCGCGGCGGCCGCGCACACGGGGGTCACGGCGGTCTGGGACACCTGCCGCAATCTGGTCCGCACCCTGGTCCGCCCCGCCCCGTCGGCACCAGCCACCCCGCCGCCCACGCACCGGCTGCGGATCGAGGCCGACGGGGTGCTGCTGAACGACCTGGACCACCCGGTCGAATCGGTGACGGTGACCTCGCGATGCGGTGACGGGGGCCTCGCGGAAGTAGTCATCCGCCCGCCTTCGGCCGATCCGGTGACGACGGAGGCGAAGGCCGTCACGGTCTCGGGCGCGGACTTCCGCTACCGGGCGGACATACAGGTCGGCGGCCCGGTCCGGACGAGGACGTGGACGGTGCGGGCGGGGGCCTGGGGGCTGATGCTGCCGGTGGCGGAAGGATGACGGGCGTGCTGCCGGTGGCGGAGGGATGACAGACGTGCTGCCGGTGGCGGAGGGATGCGGTACACCGTTGTCGTAGCCGTTGTGTGCGCGGTCATGGGGGCCGACACGGTCCCGGGCGCGCCGAGGGCCCTCGCGGTCCTGACCGGGATCGTGGGCGCCTACCGGGCCTGGCGGACGCTCACCTCGGGCATCCCGTCGGCGCGCCGGACGGCCCGTGCCGCCACTGCTCCGGAGCCCCGGACGCGGCGGTACGCGCTGCTGTTCGACGTGGGCGACGCGGCCGAGGGGGCCCTGCTGGTGATCTTCCCGGCCGAAGGGGCGGACGCGCTGCCGGAGGGGCTGGCGCGGATCGTGCCGGAGGGGCTGGCGCGGATCGTGCCGCCGGGGCCGGACAAGTGCCCCTGGGCGGGGCTGCCCGCGCCGACCGGGACCGTCGAGCTGCGCGGGTGGCCGGACGGGGAGCGGGTGGTCGTCGCCTGGATCGAGGGGCGGCCGTACTGGCCGCGGGACGTGTACCAGGACGTCGACCCGTCCGACCCCGAGGCCCTCGAAGCCGTGTCGGAGCTGCTCCCCGGCCCGATGTGACGGTCACATGGGGCGGTTTCCCCGGCCCTGTGTGACGGTCACACGGGGCGGTTCGGGAGGTCGAGCGTCTTGCGGTGCTCGTGCCAGCGGCCCATCATCCCGACCAGCTCCGCCTGCAGGAACTCGAAGAACGCCACCGTCTCGGCGATCCGGGCACCGGCCGGGGTGTCCTCGCCCAGGATGCGGACGCCCTCCTTCAGGGTGTTCTCCCAGCGGGTCAGCACCCGGTCCCGGCTGGCGAAGGTGGAGAACCAGACCTCGTCGATCAGGCGGTAGCGGTCGCGGCGCGAGCCCGGGTCGCGTTCGCGGCCGACCATGCTGACCTGTGTGAGGTAGCTGACCGCGCCGGACACGGCCGCCGGGCTGATCTGCAGCGCCACGGCGAGCTCCGCGGAGGTCATGGACCCGTCGTCGTCCGCGAGGAGCGCGGCGAAGACCCGGGACGCCATCCGCTGCATCCCCGCCTCGGTCATCTCGGACGCGAACCGCTCCACGAACCGTGACACGGCCTCCTCGTCACGCCCGGAGCGCGTGTTCTCTTCGGTCTCGCTGGTCATCGCCCGATCGTCTCCCCTGATTTCCGGCCCCCGGTCTTTCGGCCCTGCCGTGACATCAACTTTATACGCTTCCTTAACTTCACAAATTTGTGAAACTAGCGTAGCTTCAAAACATGACGAAGGCGATCACGGTGGCCGGACTGCACAAGTCGTTCGGCCGCACACACGCGCTGGACGGCCTCGACCTCACCGTCGAGACCGGCGAGGTCCACGGCTTCCTCGGGCCCAACGGATCCGGGAAGTCCACCACCATCCGGGTGCTGCTGGGGCTGCTGCGGGCCGACTCCGGCGCCGCCCAGCTGCTCGGCCGCGACCCGTGGCACGACGCGGTGGAGCTCCACCGAAAGGTGGCGTACGTCCCGGGTGACGTCACGCTGTGGCGCAATCTCTCCGGCGGCGAGGTGATCGACCTGTACGGGAGCCTGCGTGGCGGCCTCGACCGGACCCGGCGCGCCGACCTCGTCGACCGGTTCGAGCTCGACCCGACCAAGAAGGGGCGTACGTACTCCAAGGGCAACCGCCAGAAGGTCGCCCTGGTCGGCGCCTTCGCCTCCGATGTGGATCTGCTGATCCTCGACGAACCCACCAGCGGACTCGACCCGCTGATGGAGGAGGTCTTCCAGGACTGTGTGGCCGAGGAGCGTGCGCGCGGGCGGACGATCCTGCTCTCCAGCCACATCCTCAGCGAGGTCGAGACGCTCTGCGACCGGGTCAGCATCATCCGCCAGGGGCGGACGGTCGAGACGGGATCGCTCGCGGACATGCGCCACCTGACGCGTACGAACATCAGCGCCGAGCTGGCCGCCGCGCCCAACGGGCTCGCCCGGCTGCCCGGCGTCCACGACCTCGATGTGCAGGGCCTGCGGGTCACGCTCCAGGTCGACACGGACAAGCTGGACGCCGTCCTCAAGTCGCTCACCGCCTCTGGCGTACGGACGCTGACCAGCACTCCACCCACCCTGGAGGAGCTGTTCCTGCGCCACTACGCGTCGGACGCCACGGACGCCACGGACGCGTCGGACGCCACGGACGCCGCCGACAACGGCGAGGGTGCGGGGGTGGTGGCGCGATGACCGCCGTGACCATGACCACCCCGGCCGGTGCCCGGCGCCGGACCGGGGCCACGGCCGGGCAGCTCGCCGGGACGTGGCGGCTGCTGCGGCTGGCGCTGCGGCGCGACCGGATCATGATGCCGGTCTGGGTGCTCGTGCTCGGCGGCTCCTTCGCCTCCGTCGCCGGCTCCCTCACCTCGCTCTACGACACCGCCGGACAGCGCGCCGAGCTGGCCGCGTCGATGAACGGCAACAGCTCGCTCCGCGCCATGTACGGACCGGTCTTCGGCGACTCGGTCGGCGGGCTCGTGAGCTGGCGGATGGCCGCCTTCGGAGCGGTGCTGGCGGCCGTGATGAGCCTGATCGTCGTCGTCCGGCACACCCGGGAGGAAGAGGAGACCGGCCGTCAGGAGATGCTCTCCTCCGCGATGGTGGGGCGCCGCGCCCCGCTGACCGCCGCTCTGCTCGCCGCCGTGATCGCCAACGCGGCACTGGCGCTGGTCATCGCGGCGGGTCTGGCGGGATCGGGGGCGGGCGGTGCCGGGGCGGTGGCGCTCGCCCTGGCGGTCGCCGGGACGGGTGTGCTGTTCGCCTGCACGGCGGCGATCGCCGCACAGTTCACCGAGAGCGCCCGGCTCGCCAAGGGGGTCACGGCGGCGGTGATCGGTGCCGCGTTCGTCCTCAAGGCGGCGGGCGATTCGGCATCGGACGACGGCTCGTCCGTGCTGACCTGGCTCTCCCCCGTCGGCTGGGCGGAGAACGTCCGGGCGTACGCGGACGAGCGCTGGTGGGTGCTGCTCGTCTTCGCGGCGGCCGTCGCGGTGCAGGCCCTCCTGGCGTACGGGCTGGCCGGCCGGCGCGATGTCGGGATGAGCTTCCTGGCGACGAGACCGGGCCCCGCGCAGGGGCGGATCTCCACGGCGTTCGGGCTCGCGCTGCGGCTCCAGCGCGGTGCGCTGACCGGGTGGACGCTCTCCTTCGCGGTGGTCGGTGTCGCCTTCGGCGGGCTGACCGGCGGGGCGGCCGATCTCGTCGGCGACAACGCGAAGACCCGGGAGATCTTCGAGCGGATGGGCGGACAGGCCGGGCTGACCGACGCGTTCCTCGCCGCGATGGTCTCCGTGCTCGGGATGGTCGCGGCGCTGTACATCGTCGCGTCGGTGCTGCGGCTGCACGGCGAGGAGACCGGCGGGCGCGCCGAGCCGGTGCTGGCGGGCGGGGTGGGCCGGATCGGCTGGGCTGCCGGTCATCTGGTCATCGCGTTCGGCGGGGCGGCCCTGCTCATGACGGTCGGCGGCCTCGGCCTGGCCGTGGGCTACGGCCACGACCTCCCGGCCGTGCTGGGCGCGTCGCTGGTACAGCTGCCGGCGATCTGGCTGCTGGGCGGGGTGACGGTCCTGCTGTACGGGGCGTTCCCGAAGGCGGCGGTGGCGTCCTGGGGCGTCGCCGGAATCTGCCTGGCGCTGGGATGGCTCGGGCCCGCGGTGAACATGCCGCAGGCGGTGATGGACATATCGCCGTTCACGCACCTGCCGAAGCTGCCGGGCGGTACGGGAATGGAATGGGGCCCGGTGCTCGCGCTCACCGCCGTCGCGGTGGTGCTGGTCGGGGCCGGGGCGGTGGCACTGCGCAGGCGCGATGTCCAGACGTGACGGTGACGCGGGGGCGGGCGGGAGTGCCGGGAAAGTGCAACCTCACCGCGGTGTCCCCGCGTCACCTCGATCATGGAGAACCGAAAGGAAGCCGTCCGCGGGGTCGTGGGGTGCGCGGTCGTCGCCGCGGGCGGGGCCGCCGGGATGCTCGCCTGGGTGCCGTACGGCCGGCGTGGCATCCTCGGCTTCGAGGGCGAGTCGGAATGGGACGTGTTCTGGTTCGGGCTGCCCGTCATGGTGCTCGGCGGCATCGCGACCGGGCTCGTCCTCATCAACCTCGCGCGGCGGAAGTGGCGGCGGACCCTCGGGGCGACGGCGCTGCTCGCCGCTCTAGTCGGTGTCGGAATGGTCTTCGACGTGCTGGAGGACCCGTACACGTACTGCGAGATGGGGTGCTGAACGCGGAGGGCCCCGAGCGCCGGGCCCCGGCCCCGCCGCCCGACCCCGCCGCCTAGGCCCCCGGCCCCCGGCCGGCCCCGCTCACAGCTCCACGCGGAGTTCCTTCAGGCCCCTGATCACATAACCCGGGTTCCACTCCGGCTCGGCCGCCAGCCGCATCCCGGGGGCGCGGCGCAGCAGTTCCCCGAAGGACGCGGCCAGTTCGACCCGGGCCAGCGGGGCGCCCAGGCAGAAGTGGATGCCCGCGCCGAAGGTGATGTGCGGGTTGTCCTGCCGGGCCAGGTCCAGGGTGTCCGGGTCGTCGAAGCGGGCCGGGTCACGGTTGGCGGAACCGAAGAGCAGGGCCACCTCCGAGCCGCGCGGGATGACCGTGCCGTCGATCTCGATGTCGTCGAGGACCCAGCGCTCGAACATCTGCAACGGGGTGTCGTACCGCATCAGCTCCTCGACCGCCGTCGGCAGCAGCCCGTGATCGGCCCGCAGGGCCGCCAGCTGTTCGGGGTGGCGCAGCAGCGTCCACCAGCCGTTCACGGTGGTGTTGACGGTCGCCTCGTGGCCCGCGTTCAGCAGCAGCACACAGGTGGAGATCATCTCCTGTTCGCTCAGCCGCTCCCCCTCGTCGTGGGCGGCGATGAGCGCGGAGATCAGATCCGTACCGGGGTTCTTGCGCCGTTCCTCGATCAGCTCGCGCAGATACCCGGAGAAGTCGAGCGAGGCGCGGACGGCGGCGCGGGCGGTCTCCTCGGACGGGTTCAGTTCGAACATCCCGCAGATCGCCGCCGACCAGGGCCGCAGCGGGCCCCGGTCGGACTCCGGGATGCCGAGCATCTCGGCGATGACGGCCACCGGCAGCGGCTCCGCGACCGCCGTGAGCAGATCGCCGCCGCCCGCCTCGACGAAGGAGTCGACCAGCTCGGCGGCCAGCCGCCGCACGGTCGGGACGAGCTGCTCGACCGTACGCGGGGTGAACGCCTTGGAGACCAGGCGCCGGATCCGGGTGTGGTCGGGGGCCTCCAGATCGAGGAGCCCCTGCCCGTTGAGGGTGTGGAAGGGCTCGTGCCCGTCGGGCGGCGGGGTGCGGCCGAACTCCTCGTGGGTGAAGCGGTGCAGATACGTGCGGCCGAGGCGGCGGTCGCGCAGCAGCGCGGACACATCCGCGTGGTGCGGGACGAGCCACTGGTCGGTCGGCTCGAAGCGGTGCACCCGGCCGGTGGCGCGCAGTGCGGCGTAGGCGGGGTACGGGTCGGCGACGAAGGCCGGTGACCAGGGGTCGAAGGGGGCATCGGCCGCGGAACGGGGAGACGGGTGCATAGCCGGACGCTAACCGCATCCCCCGCCCACCGGCCACCCCTCAGGACGTTGTGACCAGGGACGCCCCGCTCAGGACGGCGTGACCGGGCCCGACCGCTCAGGACGGCGTGACCGGGCCCGAACGCTCAGGACAGCGTGACCGGGCCCGAACGCTCAGGACAGCGTGACCGGGCCCGGACGCTCAGGACGGCGTGACCAGCCGGGCCTCGTACGCGAAGACGGCCGCCTGGGTGCGGTCGCGCAGCCCGAGCTTCACCAGGATCCGGCTCACATGCGTCTTGATGGTGGACTCGGCGACCACCAGATGCGAGGCGATCTCGGCATTGGACCGGCCCTGCGCGATGAGGACGAGCACCTCCGTCTCACGCTCGGTGAGATCGCCGACCCGGGCCAGCGCGGGCGAGCGCGGGGCCTCCGCGAGCTTCGAGAACTCGTTGATCAGCCGCTTGGTCACGGTCGGCGCGAGCAGCGCCTCGCCCGCGGCCACCACCCGTACCCCGTCCGCGAGCTGGCGCGCCGAGGCGTCCTTGAGGAGGAAGCCGGACGCCCCGGCGCGCAGCGCCTGGTACACGTACTCGTCGAGGTCGAAGGTGGTCAGCACCAGGACCTTGGCGTCCGCGTCGGCGGCGACGATCTCGCGGGTGGCCTCGATGCCGTTGAGTTCCGGCATCCGGATGTCCATCAGGACCACATCGGGGCGCAGCGCCGCGACCTGTGCGATGGCCTGCCGGCCGTCGACGGCCTCGCCGACGACCTCGATCCCCGGCATGGCGTTGAGCAGCACCGAGAAGCCCTCGCGGACCATCATCTGGTCGTCCACGATCAGCACCCGGATGGACGGGACGGTGGGAGTGCTCATGCCAGGTCCGCCTGTTCCCGGGGCTCGGAACCGGCCTGTACGGGGATGAACACCGTGATCTCGTACCCGCCCTCGGTGGTCGCGTCGGCCGTCATGTTCCCGTCCAGCATCGCGACCCGCTCCCGCATCCCGGTGATCCCGTGACCGGCCCCCGGCGAGGGCTTCACCGGACCGGTGGGCGGCCCGTTGACGACGCGCAGACCGAGCCCGCCCAGCACATAGCCGATCTCCACCTTGGCGGTGGCGCCCGGTGCGTGCCGCAGCGTATTGCTGAGGGCCTCCTGAATGATCCGGTACGCCGACAGCTCGACGCCCTGCGGCAGTTCGCGCACCGCACCGGTGATGGTCTTCTCCGTCGGCAGGCCCGCCTCGCCGACATTGGCGAGGAGCCCGTCGAGCTGGGCGAGTGTCGGCTGCGGGGCGTCCGGCGCCTGGTAGTCCTCGGCCCGTACGACACCGAGGACCCGGCGCAGCTCGGTGAGGGCGGCGACGGCGTTCTCTCGGATCGTGACGAAGGCCTGCTCCAGCTCGGGCGGCGGATTCTCCACCCGGTACGGGGCGGCCTCGGCCTGGATCGCGACGACCGACATGTGGTGCGCGACCACGTCGTGCAGCTCACGGGCGATGGTGGTGCGCTCCTCCAGCAGCGTGCGCCGGTCGCGCTCGACGGCGGTCACGGTGCGCTGCACCGTCACCTCGCGCTCCGCGTCACGGCGGATCTGCACCATGGAGACCACCAACAGGGCGAACGCCGAGGTCAGGGCCATCCCGAAGGTGGTGGGACCGGGCCGCCAGACGAGGTACTCCATCGCCACACCGAGCAGTACGGTCAGACCCCACATCCAGGCGGCGGTGCGCCGATCGGTCCTGGCCGCGACGACGATCAGCACGACCAGATGCGCGAAGAACGTGACCGGCCCCCACGGCCACCCGCCCTCGCCGAACACCGCGGTCACCGGGGTCAGCAGCAGCGACAGCCAGAACGCGCCGACCGGCCTGACCAGCGTCATCAGCACGCTGATGGCCGGGAACAGCGCGACCAGCTGGGTGAGCGGATGGTGCGTCGAGGCGATCCCCAGCAGGAAGGTGATCAGCGCGACCAGCACCACGAACGCGTGCACGGCCCAGGTGGCGCGCTCCTGTACCCGCTTCGGCAGCCGGCGGATCACCGGCGCGTCGGTCCGCAGCCGGGGCAGCGGACGGTAGGCGAACGCATCGTGGAAGAGGGCCTGCCGGAGGCCGCCTATCGCCCCCGCCGCCAGCTGGAACTCCGGGCTTCTGCTCTTGGTCTCGGTCACGCTTCCACGTTAGGCGGCGCGCCGAACCCGGTCGTCAGCAGTGATACGGATTCCGGGCCGTCCATCGCAAGTACTACGGACTCCGCCGAGCGGCCGGACCCGCGCTCACCAGGCGAGTTGTGCGAGCTCCTCCGCCACCACCGCGCAGGCGTCCGCGGCCGGGTCGATCAGCGGAAAGTGGCCGACGTCCGGCAGCAGGGTCAGCCCCACCGTCTCGCCCGCCTTCGCCGCCGCGTCGACGAACGCCTCCGAGACCGCCTGCGGCACATCGACATCGGTGGTGCCCTGCACCACGGTGGTCGCGATGCCGGTGGGCAGCAGCGCGGCCGGGTCGGCGTACGGAGAGCGTTCGGCGAAGTCGACCTCGCTGCCCAGGAGTTGACCGACCGCGCCGGAACACACGTCCAGCCCGACGGCGGTGGCGAAGTCCGCGATCGGCGCGAGGGCGACGACGCCCCGCAGCTGCGGCGGCGCGGGCAGCCGCCACGGCGACCCCTCGGGCAGTACGTGCCGGGCGGCGGCCCACAGCGCCAGCTGCCCGCCCGCCGAGTGCCCGGTCACCACGATCCGCCGGGCATCGGCCGCCGGGAGTTCCCGGGCCAGCAGCGCCGGCAGCGCGTCCATCGCGGCGGCGACATCGTCGAAGGTCTCCGGCCAGCGGCCCGCGACCGGGCCGGAACCCCGCTGCTGCGGGATCTCGCTGCCGCGCCGGTACTCGACGCTGGCGACGGCGAACCCGCGCCGGGCCAGGAAGTCCGCGAACGGCGACACATGCCGCCGGTCGTACGGCGCCCGCCAGGCCCCGCCGTGCAGGACGACCACGACCGGCGCCCCGGTCCGCCCGTCGCGCGGGGCGTAGAAGTCGATCAGCTGGTCGGGGTGGCTGCCGTAGGCGGCGGACGCGTCGGGGGCGACCGGTGGATGCGAGAGGGCCGACTCGGTCTCGGCTGCGTCCCGATCACGCGCGGCAGAATCCGACATGCTGCTCCAACCGTCCTGTAGCTGAGCCCAACTGGCCTGACCTGCGGGGACGGTACCAGTACGGAAGGTTCCCGTCCCCGCCCAGGATCAGGGCGCTAGCGCCGGGCGACGACCTCGCCCAGCACCCGCGCCGCCCGCTCCACGTCCGCGAAACCGACGTACAGCGGGGTGAACCCGAACCGGAGCACGTCCGGCCGGCGCAGGTCCCCGACCACGCCCCGGGCGATGAGCTCGCTCATCACCGGCTCCGCGTCCTCGCAGCGCAGCGCGACCTGGCTGCCGCGCTCGGCGTGCGCGACCGGGGTCACCGGGACGGCCCGGCCCTCGGGCAGGTACCGCGCGACGCACTCCAGGAAGAAGTCCGTCAGCGCCAGGGACTTGGCCCGTACCGCCTCGACGGACACCCCGTCCCACACGTCGAGGGACGCTTCGAGCGCCAGCATCGAGAGGATGTCGGGGGTGCCGACCCGGCCTCGTACCGCGCCGTCGGCCGGGGCGTATCCGGGGGTCATGCCGAACGGGTCGGCGTGCGACGTCCACCCCGGCAGGGGCGAGTCGAAGGCCGCCTGGTGGCGCTCGGCGACGTAGATGTAGGCGGGCGAACCGGGGCCGCCGTTCAGGTACTTGTACGTGCAGCCGACCGCCAGGTCCACGCCGTGCTCGTCGAGACCGACGGGCAGGGCGCCCGCGCTGTGGCACAGGTCCCAGATCGCGATGCCGCCCGCCGCGTGCACCGCGGCGGTGAGTCCGGGCAGGTCGTGGAGCCTGCCGGTGCGGTAGTCGACGTGGTTGAGCAGCACGGCCGCGGTACGGGGGCCCAGCGCGCCGGGCACCTCGGCCGGGGTGACCGGGACCAGGCTGTGGCCGGTCATCCGGGCGGCGGACTCGGTGATGTACCCGTCCGTGGGGAAGGTCGTCGCGTCGACGAGGATCTCGTCGCGCTCCCGGGACGCCAGCCGGCTCGCGGCGACGACCGCCTTGAAGACGTTCACGCTGGTGGAGTCGCCCACCACGATCTGCCCGGCGGCGGCCCCGACGAGCGGGGCGATCCGGTCACCGATCCGTTCCGGCGCGGTCCACCAGCCGCTCTCGTCCCAGGACCGGATGCGCAGCTCGCCCCACTCGCGGGTGAGGACCTCCTGCACCCGGGCGGGCACGTGCGCGGGCAGCGCGCCGAGCGAGTTGCCGTCGAGATAGACGGTGTCGTCCAGGACGAACAGCTTCCGCCGGTCCGCGAGCGGGTCGGCGGCGTCGAGTGCCGCGGCACGCGCGGCGAGGTCCTCGGACCTGGTCACGGAGGTCTCAGACATGGCTTCGCGCCGTCCACAGTTCGGGGAAGACGTTCTTCGTGGCCCGCTTCTCCAGCCAGGCGACCCCGGCGGAGCCACCGGTACCGGTCTTCGAGCCCATCGCGCGCCGGGTGGCGACCAGATGGTCGTTGCGCCAGCGCCACACCAGCTCACCGACGTCGGTGAGCGCCTCACCCAGCCGGACCAGCTCGTCGTGGTGCTCGGGGTCCGCGTAGATCTCCGCCCAGACCGCCTCGACCTCGGGGGACGGCTCGTACTTCCGCGTCAGGTCCCGGCCGAGCACGGCCTGCGGTATCGCGAACCCGCGCCGGGCGAGCAGCGCCAGCGTCTCGTCGTACAGACCCGGCTCGGCGAGCGCCTTCTCCAGCTCGGCGTGGACACGCGGCGCGCCCCGGTGCGGCACCAGCATGGACGCGGACTTGTCGCCGAGCAGGAACTCCATCCGCCGGTACATCGCCGACTGGAAACCGGAGCCCTCGCCGAGCGCGGAGCGGTAGGAGTTGAACTGGGCGGGGGTGAGCTGGGCGAGCGGGGTCCAGGAGGCGTTGAGCGCCTCCAGCTCCCGCACCGACCGCTTGAGGGCGTCGCGCGCGACGTTCAGCCGGTCCTCGCGCAGGGCGTGCGCGGCGGTCTCCCACTCATGGACGATGACGGTGAACCACAGCTCCATGACCTGGGTGGTGACCAGGAAGACCATCTCGCCCGGATCGTCGGAGCGAGGGTGCTGGAGATGGGTCAGGACATCCGCCTGGACATAGTCCTCGTACGGAGTCGTTCCCGCGAAGTCGAGGTGCGGGGTCTGCGCACCGGTGGCTTCGGGGTCGGGGTGGATCGTCGACATTGCTGTCTCCTCGACACGAGCTTCCGGGTAGCGGTCCGCCCCTTCCATGAGGTGATGGAGCTCCGGTCCCCTGTCGGCATCCTAAACGGACGCCCCACAAGCGCGCAGACCCCGCAGACGTACCACCGTCCACGGGGTCCGACCCGTCCGGGCCCGGGCTGCTAGGGCCTCTCGTTTGGATCCTGCCGGGCTCGAACCAAACGAAAGACCCTAGCCGAGCGTCTCGGCCGCGGTGGGCGAGGAATCGCGCAGGAACGTCGAGCAGCGCTCGTACTCCTCCTGCTCGCCGATCGCCCGCGCGGCCCGCGCCAGGGCGTGCAGGGCGCGCAGGAAGCCGCGGTTCGGCTCGTGCTCGAACGGCACCGGGCCGTGGCCCTTCCAGCCGGCCCGGCGCAGCGCGTCGAGGCCGCGGTGGTAGCCGGTGCGGGCGTAGGCGTACGACTCGACGACGCGGCCGCCGTCGTACGCCTCGTCGGCGAGCTGCGCCCAGGCCAGGGAGGAGGTCGGGTACTTCGCGGCGACATCGGCGGGGGCCGTGCCGTTCGCCAGCAGCTCGCGCGGCTCCGGGTCGTCGGGCAGATGGGTCGGGGGAGGTCCCCCGAGCAGGTTCTCGTGGATCGACATGGGTTCAAGTGTGCCTGGCGCCCACCCGCCGGGGGTACCCGGGCACCGGCGTGCGCGGTCAGCTCGCGCCCGGTTTCCGCTCCTCCTCGTGCGCCGGTTCCAGGGGCGGTGCGGCGATCCCGCAGTGCACCGTGCACTCGGGCCGCGCCTGCTCCTCCTCGTCCGCCGTGACCAGGGGTCTGCGTACGGTCGCCCAGGCGATCGCGGCCCCCAGCACCAACAGCCCGGCACACATCGGCATGGCCCGGCGGAAGGTCGCGGCGAACTCGCCGGCGTTCCGGTAGGCCTCCGGGCCCATTCCGGCGAGCAGCGGCAGCGCGGCCACCGCGATCAGCCCCGCGGCGCGGGCGGCCGCGTTGTTGATCCCGCTGGCGAGACCGGCCCTGGCGGTGTCCACGGAGGCCAGGACGGTCGCGGTGAGCGGTGCGACCAGGGTGACGAGCCCGACGCCGAGCACCGCGACCGCGGGGAGCACATCGGTGAGGTAGCCGGAGAGGGTGTTCGACCCGGGCCCGACCCGCAGCATCAGCAGCATTCCCGCGGCGGCGATCAGCGGCCCGGCGGTGAGCGGGATGCGGGGCCCGATGCGCTGGCCCAGTTCGCCCGAGGCGGCCGAGAAGAACAGCATCAGGACGGTCGTCGGCAGCAGCGCCGTACCCGCGCCGAGCGCCGAGTACCCGGCCACCACCTGGAGCTGGATCGCGGAGAGGAAGAAGTAGCCGCCGAGCGCCGCGTACACGCAGAGGGTGATCACATTGACGGCGGTGAACTGCCGGGACGCGAAGACCGAGGGCGGCAGCATCGGTTCCGCCCGGGTGCGTTCCACCCGTACGAAGACCGCCCCGAGCAGCACCCCGCCGACGGCCGTCCCGATCACCGCCCCGGACGCCCCCTGCGCCGGCGCCTCGATCAGCGCATAGGTCACCAGGGCGAGGGCCAGCGCCGCGAGCACGGCGCCCAGCACGTCGAAGCGCCCGTGCGCGTGCGGGTCACGCGATTCCGGCACGTGGCGCAGCGCCACCGGCACACAGACCGCGGCGAGCGGCACATTGAGCAGGAACACCCACCGCCAGCCCGGCCCGTCGACCAGATATCCGCCGACGAACGGCCCGACGGCGGCCCCGCCCAGTCCCGACCACAGCCCGACCGCGCGGGCCCGGTCGTCGGGGTGGAAGCTCGCCTGGATCAGGGCCAGCGAGCCGGGCGTGAGGAGCGCCCCGCCGATGCCCTGGAGGGCGCGGGCGGCGATCAGGACGACGGCGTTCGGCGCCAGTCCGCACAGCACCGACGCGGCGGCGAACCAGACGACCCCGACGACGAAGACCCGGCGCCGCCCGTACCGGTCGCCCAGGGCGCCGCCGAGGAGGATCAGCCCGGCGAGGGTCAGCATGTAGGCGTTGACGGTCCACTGGAGGGCGGCCATGTCGGTGCCGAGATCCTTGCCGATGCGGGGCAGCGCGACGTTGATGACGGTGGAGTCCAGCATGGCCATGCTGGAGCCGAGGACGGTGGTCAGGACGACCCAGCGCCCGGGGGCGGAGGCGACGCGGATGGCTCCCGGGTCCGCCGCACCGGCCGCGTCTGCTGCATTGGCTGCATCGGCTGCGTCAGGCATACGAGCAGCATCCCCGCTCCGCTGCGGGAGGGCCATCGGGCGGCGGCCCCTTCCGCAGCGGGTCAGCCGGCCAGGTGGACGGAGGGGCGGCGGTCGCCCGTGCCGTCCCAGTCCACCCGGAAGCCGGCTTCGCGGAACGCCCCTGCGACGAGTTCACCGGCCTGCTTCATCTTCCGGGTGGAACCGTCCGGGGCGCCCCAGAACGCCAGGAAGAGGCGCCCCGTCTCCCGGGCACGCTCGGCGTCCTGGCGCGTGTAGTAGCAGAACCCCACCAGGCCGTCCGGGCCGTGGCCCCGCCGCTCGGCGGCGTCGGAGCAGTCGTCGAATCCGTCGGACTGGGTGGTGCCCGCGCCGGCGAGGGCGACGAACCCGGCCGCGTCCAGCCCGTCCAGCACCTTCCCGATCCGTTTCCTCGCCTCGCGCCACTGCGCCCGCGACAGCTTCCGCTCCGGCGCGGGAGCCTCCTCGTCGGGTGCCGGCGGCTCGATCCCGGCGGCGGCCGCCAACAGCGCGGCGACCTCCGGAACCCAGGCGTTGACGGTGATGTGGTTGCCGTGGCCGTCGGTGATGTCGGGCTCCGCCCCACGGGCGATAAGCAGCTCGACCGCTTCGGGCGACTGCGAGAACTCGGCGGCAAGGTACAGGGCGGTGCGCCCGTCGCCGCCCGGATGCTCGACGGGCGCACCGGCGTCCAGCAGCGCGGCGAGCACGGCGGCCGCACGGACCGGGTCCGCCTCCGCGCCCATCGCGGCCCGGTGCAGCAGACTCCACCCCTGCTCGTCGACCGCGCCGGCGTCGGATCCGGCGTCCAGGGCGGCCCGTACGGCCGCGAGATCACCGTTGTGCGCGGCCTCGAAGGCGTCCATCGGCGGCATGTCTACGACGCCCGTGCCGTCACCGTCCGCACGCCCCGGATCAGCGCCTCCACCCCGGCCTCCGCCTTGGCCCGCGGGCACCCCACGTTCAGCCGGACGAAGCCCTCCGCGCCGTACACCCCGCCCGGCATCACCGCGACCTTCTCCTGCTCGATCAGCACCCGCTGCAACGCCTCGTCGTCCTCGATCCCGGCGGGCCGCAGATCGATCCAGGCCAGATAGCCGGCCTGCGGCGGCTGCCACCCCAGCTCCGGGAACGCCTCGTCCAGCCTTCGTGCGACCAGCGCCAGATTCCCGGCCACGTACTCCCGCAGCGCGTCCAGCCACGCCGCCGACTCCCGGTACGCGGCGATGTGCGCGGTCAGCGACAGCACCGCCGGGGAGGCGAGCCCCTCGGCCGTCTCCATCCGGCGCAGGAACTCCGTCCGGTCGGCCGGATCGCCGATCAGCCCGTACGAACCGCTCAGCGCCGGGAAGTTGAACGCCTTGGACGCGGAGGTGATCAGCGCCCAGCGGCCGTCGCCCGCGACCCGGGTCCACGGCACATGCGTATGCCCCTCGTGCACGAAGTCCGCGTGTATCTCGTCGCTGATCACCGCGACCCCGTACCGCGCGGCGAGCGACGCCGTCTCGTCCAGCTCGGCCGCCGTCCACACCCGGCCGGTCGGGTTGTGCGGGGAGCACAGGACCAGGACCTTGCTGTCGGGGCGGGCCAGCTCACGTTCCAGCGCGGCCCGGTCCCCCACCGGCACGCCCCGCAGCTCGCGCCCGAGCCCGGTGATCGCCTTGCGGAAACCGTCGTACGTGGGGGTGTGGACGACCACCCCCTCGCCCGGCGACGTCCACATCTGCAACAGCTGGGAGAGCTGGCTGAGCACGGAGGGCCCGTAGACCAGCTGCCCGGTGTCCACCTCCGTGCCGTACCGCGTCGCGTACCAGTGGGCTATCGCCGAACGGAAGTCGTCCTGCCGCCAGTCGGTGTAGCCGAACACCCCGTGGTCGAGACGGGAGCGCAGCGCGCCCAGCACCTCCGGGGCGGTCTCGAAGTCCATGTCGGAGATGGTGAACGGCAGCAGCCCGTCCACCCCGAACCGGTCCGCCACCCCGTCCCACTGGACGCACCAGGTGCCCCGGCGGTCGACGACGGTGTCGAAGTCATAGCGCGCGCTGGAACTCACAGCGACCCCTTGAATATGCGTCTGTCGGAGATTGGACATGTGTCTGCCGGACATGCCGTGGGCCCGGCACCCCGAGGGGTACCGGGCCCACGGCCACACTTCGTACCGGCTGCTACTTCAGCTTGGTGCCGGTGGAGCGCAGGTTGGCGCAGGCCTCCGTGACGCGCTTGGCCATGCCCGCCTCGGCGGACTTGCCCCAGCTGCGCGGGTCGTAGACCTTCTTGTTGCCGACCTCGCCGTCGACCTTCAGCACACCGTCGTAGTTGCGGAACATGTGGTCCACGATCGGGCGGGTGAAGGCGTACTGGGTGTCGGTGTCGAGGTTCATCTTCACGACGCCGTTCTCCAGCGCGGTGGCGATCTCCTGCTCGGTGGAGCCGGAACCGCCGTGGAAGACGAAGTCGAACGGGGACGTCACGCCGTACTTGGCGCCGACGCCCTCCTGGAGGTCCTTCAGCAGCTCGGGACGGAGCACGACGTTGCCCGGCTTGTAGACGCCGTGGACGTTGCCGAAGGAGGCGGCCAGCAGGTAGCGGCCCTTCTCGCCCAGGCCGAGCGCCTCGGCGGTGCGCAGCGCGTCGTCGACGGTGGTGTACAGCTCGTCGTTGATCTCGTGCGTGACACCGTCCTCCTCGCCGCCGGTCGGGGTGATCTCGACCTCAAGGATGATCTTGGCGGCGGCGGCCTTGGCCAGCAGCTCCTGGCCGATGGCCAGGTTGTCGGCGAGGGTCTCGGCCGAACCGTCCCACATGTGGCTCTGGAACAGCGGGTTCTCGCCGCGGGCGACGCGCTCGGCGGAGATGTCGAGCAGCGGACGCACGTAGCCGTCCAGCTTGTCCTTGGGGCAGTGGTCGGTGTGCAGGGCGACGGTGACGTCGTACTTGGCCGCGACGATGTGCGCGAACTCGGCCAGGGCGACGGCGCCGGTGACCATGTCCTTGTTGTACTGGCCGCCCAGGAACTCCGCCCCACCGGTGGAGATCTGGACGATGCCGTCGCTCTCCGCCTCCGCGAAGCCGCGCAGTGCAGCGTGCAGGGTCTGGGTCGACGTCACATTGATGGCCGGGTAGGCGAACTTGCCTGCCTTCGCCCGGTCGAGCATCTCGGCGTAGACCTCGGGGGTTGCGATGGGCATCTGACCGCTCCTTGGGATATGCGGGTGTGCGTGCTGGTTCCCTGACCTGGGGGCGACGTCATCGTCGCCCCCATCTTCCCAGACTCTCGCTCCGGCTCCACCCGGCCCATCGCCCTGGCGTTCGGGCGCACCGGGCGCAGGCATGTGGAAGGGGCGGGCCGTTTCACGTGAAACCACCCACCCCCGGAAGAAACCGCAGGTCAAAGCCCGATGTCGGCTCAGGCCAGGTCGAGATCGGCCACCGAGTAGACGTGGACGTACGGCAGCCCGGCCTCGGCGATGGCCCCAGCCGCGCCCCGCTCCACGATCACGGCCACGGCCACGACCTCGCCACCGGCCTCGCGCACCGCCTCGACGGCCGTCAGCGGCGAACCACCGGTGGTCGAGGTGTCCTCCACCACCAGGCAGCGGCGGCCCTTCACGTCCGTGCCCTCGATGCGGCGCTGCATCCCGTGCGCCTTCTGCGCCTTGCGGACGACGAACGCGTCCAGCTCCTGCCCGCGCGCGGCGGAGGCGTGCAGCATCGAGGTGGCGACCGGGTCGGCGCCCAGCGTCAGCCCGCCCACGCAGTCGTAGTCCAGCTCGGCGGTGGCGTCGAGCATGACCTGACCGACCATCGGAGCGGCCTTGCCGTCCAGCGTGATGCGGCGCAGGTCGATGTACCAGTCGGCTTCAAGACCCGAGGAGAGGGTCACCTTGCCGTGTACCACGGCCTTGTCCTTGATCTGCTGGAGCAGCTCAGCACGTACGTCACTCATGGCTACGAGCTTAGAGGCTGTCCGGCGGACCGCCGCCGGGGTCGGATCCGGGGTCAGAGCCGGCGCCAGCTCCACGTCGTCGCGATCTCCAGCGGATCGATCGGGGTGACGTAGCGGGGCGCGGTGTTCAGCCCGTTCGGCGGGCCGGACTGCGGTTCCACGCAGACCGCCTCGTCCTGCTCGTCGTAGATCACGACCCACTCGGTCCGGCTCTTCACGGTCAGCTCCAGCTGCTCCGGCCAGGTGAGTGTCACCTCGACACCGTCCGGCATCCCGAAGCAGTCGTCCCAGGGGCCGCCCAGGGGCGGGATGCGGCGGCCGGTCGGCAGATGGTTCTCGCCGCGCTCCTCCTGCCAGGCCGCGTCGAAGGCCAGCTCCACGTCCTTGCCACCGCCGCCGAGGTTGCGCAGGAACCACGGGTGCCAGCCGGCCTGCGCCGGGAACGAGTCCCCGTACGTCTCGATGCCGAAGGCGAGGGTGAGCGAATCCTCGGCCAACTCGAATGTCTGGGTCACCCGGCCCGGATACGGCCAGGGCTCGGCGAGGTCGTAGTAGAACGACGCCTCCCGCTCGCCCAGCCGGGCGGTGCGCCAGGCGGTGTCCCGGCCGGTGCCGTGGATGGCGTGCGGCGGGGAGTTCAGCGGCAACCGGTGCGGGACGTCGCCGTTGTGGAACAGCCCGTTCTCGGTGCGCCCGCACCACGGCACCATCGGGAAGCAGCCGTACCGCTCCCCCTGCCGCAGCAGTTCGGTGCCATCGATCCGCAGGCTGTCGATGCGACAGCCGTTGGCGGGATTCACGGTCAACTCTGCGTCGCCGACGGACAGCCGGACGTCCTTCTCGCTGCTACTCACCCGACCGACACTACTGGCGCGAGGGCTACCGTCGCCGCCTCAGCGCCCGGGTCACCACCACGGCGGACGCCAGCGCGAGCGCGGCGGCCGGGGCGACCCAGCGGAGTGTGGCGCCCGCAGTGGTCGAATCGGGTGACGGGACGGGGGCGTACCGGCCGCGCGGCGGCGCGTGGTCGACCTCCTCTGCGCTGCGGCCGATCATCGTCCGCCTGGCGTGCGCGGCCTCCGCCGGGAGGTCTTCGGGGGTGGTGAACTCCGCCTCGGACGCCGGGTCGAGGGACGGCGGGGGCACGGGCGCATCGAAGACGGAGCCGGTGCCCGGGGGGTTCCCCGGGACCTCGGGCCCTCCCGCCGCGGGCGCCTCGTCGGCCGTGGCGTCATGGGTGGGCGGCACGTCGTCGGTGCCGCCGGTGCCACCGGCCTCCGGGACGGCGTCGTGGGCGGTGGCCGCGCCGGTCGTGTCGGCCTCCTCGGCCGCCTCCTCGATGGCCTGCTCCACGGCCTCGCCGAGCGGCCCGTCCGGTTCACCACCGGTCGCCAGCGTCTCCGTCACCAGCTGCTGGGCAAAGCGGTCCAGCAGCCGGTGGGCCGCCGCGAGCACCGCCGCCGCGTCCAGCTCCAGGAGCCGGCCGTCACCGCTCGCCGTACCCGTGAAGCCGATCGCCGTACCGCCGTCGCGCTCGGTCAGCCCGATCGTCAGGCTCAGCTTCACCGAGCCGCCGCCCCGGGCCTCGGCGCCCTCGCCCGTCACCAGGACTCCCGCCCCGGGCGCACCCTCCGGGCCGTCCTGCGGCGCATCGGTGAGCCGCAGCGCGCCGCGGTAAGTGATCGTGTGGCCGTCGACCCGGATCCGGAGCCGGCCGGACAGCGGGCCCGCGGACGCGTCGGCGTCCTGCTGCAGCCCCGGCACACAGCGCGCGACGCGGGCGGGGTCACCCAGCGTCCGCCTCAGGGACGGGACCGGAACCGGAACGAACACCTCATGCTCCATGGAAACCGAGCCTACTCAGCCCCGGCCGTCACGTCAGCGGTTCCGCCTCCCGAGCCCCCCGCCGACCCGGATCACCACCACCGGCCCACCGGCCCTCCCGAGACCCCCCACCGACCCCGACCACCACCACCGGCCCACCGGCCCTCCCGAGACCCCCCACCGACCCCGACCACCACCACCCGCTCACCGGTCCTCCCAGTACCGCGGATGCACCAGCGTCGACGGCTCCAGCCCCGGCAGCCGGTCGCGCTCCGTCCGCCGCCCCGATTCGACCAGCTCCGGCTCCGTCATCGACCGCAGCTCCGGCGCCTTCCGGGCGAGACCGAGCTCCGGTTCCTTCCCCGGACCGGCGAGGACGAAGCCCCAGCCGTGCGCGCGCTGCGCCCGGTGCGTGGCCCGGTCGGGTCCGGCCGCGGAATCGGCCGGCCGGCCACCGGTCCGGTACGGGCAGGTACGCAGGCCCGCCGCCCGCATCGACGCCTCGACCGTCCAGAACGTGCGCGGCCGGGACACCGATGGGCCTCCGTGCACCACCACCCGGCCGCCGGGCGCGAGCGCCTCGGCGACCAGGCCGTAGAACTCCGCCGAGTAGAGCTTCGTGCTGGTGGAGATCCCGGGGTCGGGCAGATCGGAGATCACCACGTCGTAGCTGCCGTGCGCCGCCCGCAGCCAGTTGAAGGCGTCGGCGGTGACGGCGGTGAGCCGGGGGTCGCCGAACGCGTGGCCGTTCAGCTCCGAAAGCGCCGGGTCGGTACGGGCCAGCCGGGTGACGCCCCGGTCCAGCTCGACCACGGTGACATCGCGTACGTCCGGGTAGCGCAGCACCTCCCGGGCGGCCAGGCCGTCACCGCCGCCCAGGATCAGCACGCGGGCGTGCGGCCCGTTCATCGCGGGGTGCACCAGCGCCTCGTGGTAGCGGTACTCGTCGCGCGCGCTGACCCGCAGCCGGCCGTCCAGATACAGGTCCAGCGAGCTGCGGCCCGACCCCGTCAGCACCACCTCCTGGACCTCGGTCTGCACCGCGACCCGCACCCCGTCCCCGTACACCGCGCGCCGCGCCGCCCGCTCGAAGTCGTCGACAAGCGCGGTGGCGACCGCCAGCACCGCGATCACCGCCACGTTGAACACGATCAGCAGCCAGCGCGAGCGCGGGCTGAGGTCCCGCCGGAACACCCACAGCACCAGCGCCCCGCCCGCCGCCGCGTTGACCGCGCCGGTGAACAGCGCCCCGGTGAGCTGCCCGAGCATCGGCAGCAGCAGGAACGGGAAGGCGAGCCCGCCGACCAGCGCGCCCACGTAGTCGGCGGCGAAGAGATCCGCGACGGCCCCGCCCGCGTCCTGCCGGTCGACGCGCTGGATCAGCGTCATCAGCAGCGGGATCTCCGCACCGATCAGGATCCCGATCGTGAGCGAGAACCCGACCAGGGCGTACCGCGACTCCCCGATCCAGGCGAACGACGCGTACAGCACCAGCGCCGAGGAACCGCCGACGAGCGCGAGCGCCCCCTCGATCAGCCCGAAACCCACTGCGGCACGGCTGCGTAAACGTTTCGCGAGAAGCGAGCCGACGCCCATCGCGAAGACCATCACGGACAGCACGACCGAGGCCTGGGTGACGGAATCACCGATCAGATACGAGGCGAGCGCCACCAGTTCGAGCTCGTACACCAAGCCGCAGGCGGCACAGATGAAGACAGCGGCGAGCACGAGATACCGACCGGTCCTCGGCCGTACGGGAAGACACGCCGCGCCCCCTCGCAGCGACACCTGCTGGTCGATCATGATGCGAACGCTACGTCACGATTACGTGGCAGCCTGTCACCCACAAGGGTGTAAGTGGTGTGCTCACAACGGAGTTGGGGCTACTCAGAACGCAGCCGCCGGCATCCGCACTCCCACTCGGGTGCGTGTCACCACCAACTGCCCCTCCTGCGGGTACGCGTGCCAGGTGCGCCAGCGCACCTGGCCCTCGGCCCGCTGGGCGAGCATGGCGGTGAAGGCGTGCGGGCTGCCGGGGAACGTCCCGGCGAGACCCTGCGGATGGTCGGCCACCAGCGCGAGCAGCTCCTGCGCGCGCCCCGCGAACGAGCCCTCCGAGAGCGTCTCGACGCGCGCAGCGAATTCGTACTCCCATTCCCCGAGTCGCTTGGAGACACCGAGCGGGAGCGGGGTGCTGCTCCCGGGGATGCAGGCGACGGTTTCGGAGCAGGTGCCGCGGTCCTCCTCAAGAAGCACCTGGTGGGAGGCGCCGAGCAGGCGCATCTGAAGCCTGGCACCCGCGAGATCGAGGTCGAGCACGGCCAGGGCGGGGAGCGGTTCGCGCCCCAGCGCCCAGGCCAGATCGGCAGCACGGGTATCGGAATAAGCCGTCTGGAGGGTCGTGAGCATGAGTCGGCTCCGCAAGCAAGCATGGACACATGGACAGGGGACGCCCCCGGCGCGATGCGCGTGGGAGGTGGGTAGCGCCCGATCAGGTCCAACTGGGGTCCGAGGGCTGAAAGTTCTCTCAACCGAGGGAACCACGAATAAGTCACATCCACAGCGTTTTTATCCAACTTGCCGTGGTTTCCATCCCCTCGGGGGCCCCTCGGTTCATCTGTTCACCGCCAACCCGCGAAAAGCCCCAACAAAAAGGTGCCCGGCGGGAGTTCACCCGCCGGGCACCTCCGGAACCAGCCGTCCGGATCAGCTTCCTCCGCCGCATCCGCCACCGCCGCCGCACGAGGAACCGCCACCGCACGAGGAGTGTCCGCCGCCGCAGGAATGGCCACCGGAGTGTCCGGAGTGCCCGCTTCCGCAGGACGAACCACCGCCCCCGTCACCCCCCGCCCACCAGCCGCCACCCGCGCTGCCGCCGGCGGCCCCCCGCCGCACACCGCGCCTGCCCGCCTTCGACCGGTTCCCGGCGCGGACCAGGACCGAGACGAACAGCACGATCAGAACGACCGCTACCACCACACCGACGAAAACACCCATCGACCTCACGACCTTCCGTCCCCCGAAGCGAGGTCCCCCGCTTCCATGCGCTTTCTACGTGTGTGGGGGATGCCCCCACCCCCGAACGGCCAAAGCAGACTTGAGCAACTCCAGAGCTTTTGCGCAGGATGACAGCCATGACACAGGGACGACCGCTGCTCAACCGCCGCCTCGCCGAGTTCGGTACCACGATCTTCGCGGAGATGTCGGCGCTTGCCGTACGGACCGGCTCCATCAACCTCGGCCAGGGCTTCCCCGACACCGACGGCCCCGAAGAGATCCGCGAGGCCGCGGTCCGGGCGCTGCGCGACGGGCACGGCAACCAGTACCCACCGGGCCCCGGCATCCCCGAACTGCGCACCGCGATCGCCGACCACCAGCAACGGCGCTACGGCCTCGCCCACGACCCCGACACCGAGGTCCTGGTCACCGCCGGGGCCACCGAGGCCATCGCCGCGTCCCTGCTGGCGCTGCTGGAGCCCGGCGACGAGGTCATCGCCTTCGAGCCCTTCTACGACTCCTACGCCGCCTGCATCGCCATGGCGGGCGGCCGTCGCGTGCCGCTGACCCTCCGCGCCCCGGACTTCCGCCCCGATCTCGACGCCCTCCGGGACGCGATCACCCCCCGCACCCGGCTGCTGCTGCTGAACAGCCCGCACAACCCGACCGGCATGGTCCTCACCCGCGAGGAACTCACCACGATCGCCGAACTGGCGGTGGAGCACGACCTCCTCGTGGTCACCGACGAGGTCTACGAACACCTGGTCTTCGAGGGCGAGCACATCCCGCTGATCTCACTGCCCGGCATGCGCGACCGCACGGTCTCCATCTCGTCCGCCGGCAAGACCTTCTCGTACACCGGCTGGAAAGTGGGCTGGGTCACCGCGAGCGCCCCGCTGGTCGCCGCGGTCCGGACCGCCAAGCAGTATCTGACCTACGTCAGCGCGGGCCCGTTCCAGTACGCCGTCGCCGAGGCGCTGCGCCTGCCGGACTCCTACTTCGACGGCTTCCGCGCCGACCTCCGCCACAAGCGCGATCTGCTCGGCGAGGGCCTGCGCGCGGCCGGGTTCGACGTCTACCAGCCGCAGGGCACGTACTTCATCACCACCGACATCACGCCCTTCGGCGAGAAGGACGCCTACGCCTTCTGCCGCGCGCTGCCCGAACGCTGCGGCGTCGTCGCCGTCCCCAACTCCGTCTTCTACGACGACCCGGACGCCGGGCGCAGCCAGGTGCGCTTCACCTTCTGCAAGAAGGAGGACGTCCTGCGGGAGGCGGCCGGCCGGCTGGGGCGCCTGGCGCCCTGAAACCGGCCCACCCCGGGGCGGCGGTCGTGAGGACCGCCGCCCCGGGGTGGGATGTCACTGCCGTACGAGGGCTCAGGCGCCCGGGGGGACGTCGCCGTCCTCCGGTGCCTTCTCCTCGGCCGGGGCCAGGCCCAGGCGCTCCTGCAGCCACTTGTCGAACTCGATCGAGGCGCGCACCCAGCTGACCGTCGACGAGACGAAGTGCTCCAGGCTGACGCCCGTACCGATGAGCATCTGCGCCTCACCGATCAGACGGACCGAGACCTCGGTCTCCTCGGAGCCCTCCTCGGGCTCGTGGGTGTGCGTGTAGACCTTGGGCCACAGGGTGCGGCGGTTCCAGTCGTCGATCGCGTCGAGCAGGACCGGGCGCTGGTCCGCGGCGTGCGGGCGGTCGTAGAACGTACGGACCGAGAAGACCTGCTGCTCGTCCTCGCCCCGGAACATGAAGTACGTCCGGAAGTCCTCCCACGGCGCCGCGAGGTCGCCCTCGTCGTCGACGACGAACTTCAGCTCCATCTGTTCGAGGAGCTGCTTGACGAGGTCCTGGTCAGGGACAACGGGGCCCTCGGGTCCTGCCGCCTGCGGTTCGGGCTGGCCCCCGAAATTCGGAATCGAGGACGGATCGATAGACATCGCTGGGTACTCCTGTGGATCGCACGTGGTTTCCTGTCGACGACCCTAGCCGCGTTTCGCGGCCAGGGGGTCTTCCAGGGCCTGCCGGTCGTGATCGGCCGGACACGCCCTAAGCACTACGGGGAGTCATCTGCCCATCGGACACCCGTGCCCGCGCCCAGGCGGCGGCGGCGAGAATCGCGCACAGCACCCCGAGGAGTCCGGACGCGCCGATGGTGTTCGCCGAGGAGCCGGTCAGCTCCGTCGCCACGCCCCCCGCGGCGACACCGATCCCCTGCATGGCGGTCACCCCCGACCTGGCGAGTCCGAGCGCCTGGCCACGCCGGTCGACCGGGGTCAGGAGTACGAAGGTGGCCCCGGCGGTGATCTGGTAGGCGGAGCACACCCCGGCCACCAGCAGCAGGAACATGGCCACGCCCACACTGGGGTCGAGCCAGTAGGCGAGCAGCGGCAGATTCGCACCGATCGCCAACGGCCCGAGCAGGCGGCGCCGCGACTCGTCGCCGACCTTGGCGCGGCCCAGCAGCGCCGCTCCCAGCACCATTCCCGCCGGATGCGAGGCGAGCAGGAGTCCCACCGAGTAGGCGCCGCCGCCGGCCTCGTCCGCGAACGGGGCCGCCAGCCCCTCCGGCAGGACGACGAAGCCCGCGAGCCACCCCAGCGCCAGCAGGGACCGGAGCCTGCGGTCCGACCAGATCAGCGCGGCCGCGCCCCCGACCTGTGCGCCGAGCCGCGTCTTGCGGGCGTCGGCACTCGCCGAGGGACGGGCCTTCACGCCGACCCTGATCAAGGTCGCCGAGAGAAGGAAGGTCGCCGCGTTCACGCCCAGGGAGAGGTTGCTGCCCAGCCACGCGGCCAGCAGACCGCCGCCGGCGAAGCCGACCAGCTGCCCGACCTGGTTGGTGATCTGCATGACCCGCTGGCCGCGTTCGTATCTCTGCGTGCCGAGCACGGTGGGCAGCAGCGCGCCCTGGGCGGCGCCGAAGGGCGCCTCGGCCAGCTGCGCCAGCACCAGCAGCCCGGCCAGCAGCGGCAGGGGCATCCCGGGCAGGGCCATCAGCCCGACCAGCACCATCCGCAGCAGGTCGCAGCTGATCATGACCGTACGCCGGGGGAAACGGTCCGCCAGGCCGGACAGGAGCACCCCGGACAGCAGCGCGGGCAAGGTGGTCAGCGCGTACGTCGCAGCGGTCCACCCCGGCGAGTCGGTGCGTTCGAACACGAGCAACGACAGTGCCACGCGTGCCAGTTGGTCGCCCAGGATCGACTGGGCGTAGGCAGCCCAGAGGGTACGGAATTCGCCAAGGTGAAAGAGATTGTCAGATCTGGGCTTTTTGAGCCCCGGATTTATCTCATCGCCCATCCGCTCGTTCATGCGGGCACGCTACCGACTGTCGAATTCGGCCCCCAAACCTGCTCGCGAGCAGGCCACGGAGGACGCTCCGGGGTGTCCTGATTATTCGCGCACCGTCGGGCGAGCACTGTCCGCACCCGGGCGGAACTCCCTTGTCAAAGACGGGTGATACGTCCCGGGCGGAGCCGGTCCGGGAGAGGCCGCCCCCCGGTGCGGAGCCGGGCGTTTGGCGCAATATCGATGTTGAACGATGGATCACCAATGACGGCGATGATTCCCTCCCATCCCGTTCCTTACGGAATCACCGCTTTCTCGCGGAATCACCGCGATGTCTCCGTCCCGCGCGGGCGGCGCCGATGGCAGGGCCCCGGCCGGGGACACCTGGTCCTCCGGCCGGGGCCCGGCACCGATCGGGCCGGGTGCCCGCTACAAGGCGCCGTCCGCGGTCGCGGGGCCGACGAGCAGGTCGTCACCGACCCGGTCCACCCGGACGGTGTCCCCGTCCTTCACCTCGCCGGAGAGGATCTCCTTCGCCAGCCGGTCGCCGATCGCCGTCTGGATGAGGCGGCGCAGCGGCCGCGCCCCGTACGCCGGGTCGTTGCCCTCCTCGGCCAGCCAGGCCAGGGCGGCCGGGGTGACGTCGAGCGTGAGCTGCCGGTCGGCCAGCCGCTTGGCGAGCCGGTCGATCTGGAGCTTCGCGATGTGCGCGAGCTCGTCACCGGACAGGGCGGAGAAGACCACCAGGTCGTCCAGCCGGTTGAGGAACTCCGGCTTGAACGAGGCCCGTACGAGCTCCAGGACCCGTTCCTTCTTCTCCTCGGGCTTGGTCAGGGGATCGACCAGGAACTGGCTGCCGAGGTTGGAGGTCAGGATCAGGATGGTGTTGCGGAAGTCCACCGTCCGGCCCTGCCCGTCGGTGAGCCGGCCGTCGTCGAGCACCTGGAGCAGGATGTCGAAGACCTCGGGGTGGGCCTTCTCGACCTCGTCCAGCAGCACGACGCTGTACGGGCGGCGGCGGACCGCCTCGGTGAGCTGGCCGCCCTCCTCGTAGCCGACGTATCCGGGCGGGGCGCCGACGAGCCGCGCCACGCTGTGCTTCTCGCCGTACTCGCTCATGTCGATGCGGACCATGGCCCGCTCGTCGTCGAAGAGGAAGTCGGCGAGCGCCTTGGCGAGCTCCGTCTTGCCGACACCGGTCGGGCCGAGGAAGAGGAACGAGCCGGTGGGCCGGTCGGGGTCGGCGATTCCGGCGCGGGTGCGGCGTACCGCGTCCGACACCGCCCGCACGGCCTCGCCCTGCCCGATCAGGCGCCTGCCGAGCTCGTCCTCCATGCGCAGCAGCTTCTGCGTCTCGCCCTCCAGCAGACGCCCGGCCGGGATGCCGGTCCAGGAGCCGACGACATCGGCGATGTCGTCCGGGCCGACCTCCTCCTTGACCATCGTGTCCTTGGCGGCCTCCTGCTCGGCCTCGGACGCCTCCGCCAGCTCCCGCTCCAGGCCGGGGATCTCCCCGTACAGCAGCTTGGAGGCGGTGTCGAAGTCACCGTCGCGCTGGGCGCGTTCGGCCTGGCCGTGCAGTTCGTCGAGGCGCTCCTTCAGCTCACCGACGCGGTTGAGGCCCTGCTTCTCCTTCTCCCAGCGGGCGTTGAGGCCGCGCAGCTCCTCCTCCTTGTCCGCGAGGTCGCGGCGGAGCTTCTCCAGGCGCTGCCGGGAGCCGGGGTCGGTCTCGTTCTTCAGGGCCAGCTCCTCCATGTGGAGGCGGTCCACGGCACGCTGGAGCTCGTCGATCTCGACCGGCGAGGAGTCGATCTCCATGCGCAGCCGGGACGCCGCCTCGTCGACCAGGTCGATCGCCTTGTCGGGGAGGAAGCGGGAGGTGATGTAGCGGTCGGAGAGGGTCGCGGCGGCCACCAGCGCCGAGTCCGCGATGGAGACCTTGTGGTGGGCCTCGTAGCGGCCCTTGAGCCCGCGCAGGATCGCGATGGTGTCCTCGACGCTCGGCTCGGCCACCAGCACCTGCTGGAAGCGGCGCTCCAGGGCGGGGTCCTTCTCGATCCGCTCGCGGTACTCGTCGAGCGTCGTCGCGCCCACCATGCGGAGCTCGCCGCGGGCCAGCATCGGCTTGAGCATGTTGCCGGCGTCCATGGCGGAGTCGCCGCCGGCGCCCGCGCCCACGACGGTGTGCAGCTCGTCGATGAAGGTGATGATCTGCCCGTCGCTCTCCTTGATCTCGGAGAGGACGGTCTTCAGCCGCTCCTCGAACTCGCCGCGGTACTTGGCGCCCGCGACCATCGCACCGAGGTCGAGCGAGACGAGCCGCTTGTTCTTCAGGGACTCGGGGACGTCGCCCTTGACGATGCGCTGGGCGAGGCCCTCGACGACGGCCGTCTTGCCGACGCCGGGCTCGCCGATGAGCACGGGGTTGTTCTTGGTGCGGCGGGAGAGCACCTGGACGACCCGGCGGATCTCCTGGTCACGGCCGATGACCGGGTCGAGCTTGCCCTCGCGTGCGGCGGCGGTGAAGTCCGTACCGAACTTCTCCAGCGCCTTGTACTGGCCCTCCGGGTCGGGTGTGGTCACCCGGCGCCCTCCCCTGCTCTTCTCGAATGCGTCCAGCAGCCTCTTCGCACTGGCCCCCTGCCCACTGAGGATCTCACCGGCGCGGCCGCCCTCGGCCGCGATGCCGATCAGCAGGTGCTCGGTGGAGATGTAGTCGTCGCCGAGCTCCTTCGCGCGCTGCGCGGCGTCGTTGATGACGGCGAGCAGCTCACGGTTGGGCTGCGGCGGGGCGACGGTGGACCCGGTGACGCTGGGCTGGGCGCCCAGCAGCCGCTCGGTCTCGGTGCGTACGGCGATCTGGTCGGCCTCGACGGCGGCGAGCAGATCGGTGATGTTCTCGTTGTCCTCGCCCGCGAGCAGCGCGAGCAGCAGGTGCCCGGGGGCCAGATCGGGGTGCCCGTCCTTCACGGCCCTGCTGGTGGCCGCGTTGATGGCGTCCCGGCTCTTGTTGGTCAGCTCGGCGTCCACGTGCGCTTTCTCCTCCTTGCGGTGACTACCCTCTCGGCAACACTGACTAGATCGACGTGCGTAAAGTTGAGTCTACCCCACTCAAGCCAATATTGAGTCCACTCCACTCAACTTGATGCGGGAGGGTCGCACGCGTCAGGGCCCCTTGTCCCGGCACTTCGAGTGAACCGGCCGCCCCGGCCCTCCGCCACCGCAGCGGGGCTGCGGACCGGGCCGCCGCCCGCGCTGCCTACGCTGTCCGCATGGCAGTCGACGTGACGAATCCCGGCCCCGAGTACCTCGCCTTCTGGCGCGCGCGGCATGTGTGCACCCTGACCACGCCCCGCCCCGACGGCACGCCGCACGTGGTGCCGGTGGGCGTGACGTACGACCCCGAGACGAGGCTGGCGCGGGTCATCACCGGAAAGAACACCAGGAAGGCCGCCAACGTCCTGGCCGCGGGCCCGGACGGGGCACGGGTCGCGGTCTGCCAGATCGACGGGCGCCGCTGGGCGACGCTGGAGGGGCGCGCGACGGTGCGCACGGAGCCGGAGGCGGTGGCCGACGCGGTACGCCGCTACGCGGAGCGCTACGAGCGCACGCCGGCGCCCAACCCGGACCGGATCGTCATCGAGATCGCCGTCGACCGGGCGCTCGGCAGGGCCTGAGCACGGCTCCGGACCGTACCCGGCCGGAAAATGCACAACGGCGCCATCGTGTTCAGGTCACGATGGCGCCGTTGTGTGGGGGAGTGACTGAGCGACATGGAACGACGGGGGATCGCTCAGGCACTGCGGGGGGTGGCGGAAATAGTCTCTGGCTCGAACAGCTGGTGGTCACGCCGGTCGAGGTTGACGAAAATCATGTCGTACCGGATCGCACAGCGAACGGGCTGCGGGGCTCCACGCGGCTTGCGGAGGCATCGGTAGGCACGTACTTCGTCGTCTTCTTCACGTGCGACAACGATGGGGTCGCCGAACAGAGTGACCATCAACGAGTCGCCACAGTGGGGGATGGCAGTGACGAGATCGATGAAATGCCAGCCTGATCGGTAGGCCGTGGCCATCTCGCGCCGGAAGGTCCGGTCGTCCGGCGGGATGGTCATGCGCCCGGCTGGGCCGTGGCGGAGCCGATACGGGTGGGCGAGACCCAGCCGATGTCGGACGACTTGGCAGGTGCGACCCAGCCGATGTCGGACGACTTGGCAGGTGCGACCGGCCACCCGATGTCACCGTCGGCCGAGGCCTGGACGACCCAGCCGATGTCGGACGACTTGGCAGGTGCGACCGGCCACCCGATGTCACCGTCGGCCCCGGCCCGGACAGCCCACCCGATGTCGCCACCGGCAACACTGTCCTCGCTCCAGCCAATGTCGCTGCCGCCCAGCAGCCCGATGCCCAGGGCCGCGACGAACGAGACGGCAAGCGCCGAGCGATGCATTCGCTTATACATAGTCGGCTTCGTCCTCACTTGTGGATTCTTCTCCCCCGCACCTAAGACGATGTCTCACCTGGGCACGCGAGCACCACCGAGTAGATGCATCATGTTCCTGCATGTTCAGGAACCTGGGGGGTGACGATATGACCACAAGCAACACAAAGCCGACACATTCTCATGGGATCACCGAACTGTGCGACGCGGGGGCACGCCTTTACGCCAGCGCTTTGCGGTTGGGACGCATCGCCCGCGCCGAAGTGGAACCGGCGCCCTGTCTGATGGAGTTCGCGCTCCTGCATCCCGATCCGGATGACCCGGACTGGCTCCGGCCCGTTCCGCCGACCATTGCTCTCGCGCAGCATCTGCATCCCATCGAGCGGGAGATCCTGGAGCGGCGCCGGCACTCGGTCGAACTGACGGAGTCGTTCGAGCCATTCATGGACATCAGCACTCTGGGGCCGCCCAGCACCCACGCCATCACCGTGCTGGAAGGCGCGAACCGGATCAACGCGGCCCTCGATCTCGCCACCGCAGAGTGCCGCACCGAAGTGCTCACCGTCCAGCCCGGCGGCGGCCGGACCGAGGATCGTCTCAGCAAGTCGCTGGAACGCGGCCTGTCCGTGATCCACCGCGGCGTCAGCATGCGCACCCTCTACCAGCACACCGCGCGCCACAGCCCCAGCACGCTCGCGTACGCGGAACGCATGACCGACGACAACGTGGAGATACGCACGCTCGAAGAGCTGATCGGCCGCCTGATCGTGTTCGACCGGACCGTCGCCTTCATCCCGGCCAGCGACGACGACCAAGTGGCCCTGGAACTCCGCCATCCCGGGCTCGTGCAGTACCTGGTCAACGTGTTCGAGCAGTTCTGGACGAGGGCTGCTCCGCTGCGGGAGGAGGTCAAGTACGAACCGACCTCCCTGGGCATCAGCGGGGTTCAGCGCTCCATCGCCCAGCTCCTCGTGGAGGGCCATGTGGACGACTCGATCGCCCGCCGGCTCGGCATGAACGTCCGCACCTGCCGCGCCCACGTCGCCAAGCTCGCCGCCGCGCTCGGCAGCAACAGCCGGGCCCAGCTCGGCTACCTGATAGCGCGGTCGGGAATCCTGGAGGAGGAGCAGAGCTGACCGGGCCCCCACGCGGCACCGCACCGGCGTACGGCGAAGGGCCGGGGAACCGACCCGTAAGTCGGCTCCCCGGCCCTTCACCGTCGGCTCAGGCCTTCGGCTCAGTCCGTCAGCCAGTCCTTCGACTCGGCCTCCGGCTCAGTCCTTCGGCCGCTTCGGCCGCCAGACCACCAACGCGCTGGTCTGCTGGACGTCCTGATACGGCACCAGATCGCGCCGGTAGGAGGCGTGCACCTGGGCCTCGCGCTGCTGCATGGCCTGGGCCGCGCCGTCCACCGCCGCCGACAGCTCGGCGACGCGCTGCTGGAGGGCCGCGACCTGGTTCTCCAGCTCGATGATGCGCTTGATGCCGGCGAGGTTGATGCCCTCGTCCTGCGACAGCTGCTGCACGGTGCGCAGCAGCTCGATGTCGCGGGCCGAGTAGCGCCGGCCGCGCCCGGCCGTGCGGTCGGGCGAGACGAGGCCGAGACGGTCGTACTGGCGCAGTGTCTGCGGGTGCAGGCCCGAGAGCTGGGCCGCGATCGAGATCACGTACACCGGGGACTCGTCGGTCAGTTCGTACGGATTGCGTCGTCGGCCGTCCACCTCAAGCTCCCTTCGCTGCCTGGAACAGCTCCGCCCGCGGGTCCTGGCCCGCGGTCGCCTTCCGGTAGGCCTCCAGGGCGTCCCTGGCCTCATTGCTGAGGTCGCCCGGCACCTTCACCTCGACGGTGACCAGCAGGTCGCCCCGGGTGCCGTCCTTGCGTACGGCGCCCTTGCCGCGGGCGCGCATCGTACGCCCGTTGGGAGTGCCGGCGGGCAGTTTCAGCGTGACCGGCGGGCCGCCGAGCGTGGGCACCTTCACCTCGCCGCCGAGCGCCGCCTCCGTGAAGTCGACGGGCACGGTGACCGTGAGGTTGTCGCCCTTGCGGCCGAAGACCGGGTGGGCGTCGACGTGGACCACGACGTACAAGTCGCCGGCCGGTCCACCGCGCTCGCCCGGGCCGCCCTTGCCGCGCAGCCGGATCCGCTGGTTGTCCGAGACGCCCGCCGGAATCCTGACCTGCATGGTCTTGGAGGACTTCGCCCGCCCGCTGCCCTTGCAGACATCGCACGGGTCCTGGGCGATGAGGCCCCGGCCCTTGCAGTCCACGCAGGGATCGGTGAGCGAGAAGCCGCCGCCGGTGCCACGCGACACCTGGCCGGTGCCGAGACAGGTCGGGCAGACCCTGGGGGTGCCGTTCTTGTCACCGGTGCCGGAGCAGGCCTTGCAGGGCGCCTGGCTGGACATCCGCAGCGGGACCGTGGCCCCCTCGACCGCCTCGGTGAAGCTGAGCGTCACCTCGGACTCGATGTCCTGGCCGCGCCGCGGCTGCACCCGCGTCCCCGTGCCGCCCCGGTTGAACAGGCCGCCGAAGACATCGCCCAGACCGCCGCCGCCGAAACCGCCGGCCGCGCCGCCCTGGCCCCCGCCCTGGGTGCCCCCGAAGAGGTCGCCCAGGTCGAAGTTGAAGTTGCCTCCGGCGCCGCCGGGTCCGGCCCGGAAGCCGCCGTTGCCGAAGAGGGCGCGCGCCTCGTCGTACTCCTTGCGCTTCTTGCTGTCACCGAGGACGTCGTTCGCCTCGGAGATCTCCTTGAAGCGCTCCTCGGCCTTGTCGTCGCCCTTGTTGGCGTCCGGGTGGAACTCGCGGGCGAGCTTCCGGTACGCCTTCTTGATCTCGGCGTCGGTGGCGTCCTTGGGGACGCCGAGGACCTTGTAGTAGTCCTTCTCGACGAAGTCCTTCGTGCTCATCGACGTCCCTCCTTCCGGACGATCGGCCATGCGACCGGCCCGTGGGCCGGTCGCATGGCCGGGCGGTGGGCCGCGAGGTGGTCGGACGGAATGTCAGACCTCCTCGGTGCCACCGCTCTCCTCGTCGGTTGCCTTCTCTTCCTTCGCTGCGGCCGGCGTCGCACCCGGCTGGGGTTCGGCCACCGCCACCCGCGCGGGGCGGATGGTGCGCTCGCCGATCCGATACCCCGGCTGCAGGATCGCCACGCAGGTCGTCTCGGTGACGTCCGGCGCGTACGAGTGCATCAGGGCTTCGTGGATCGTCGGGTCGAAGGGCTCGCCCTCCTTGCCGAACTGCTGCAGGCCCAGCTTGGCGACGACCGTCTCCAGAGACTCGGCCACCGACTTGAACCCGCCCACGAGCTCGCCGTGATCGCGAGCCCGGCCGACGTCGTCGAGCACGGGCAGGAGCTCGGACAGGAGACCCGCGACTGCGATCTCCTTGACCGTGGCCCGGTCCCGCTCGACGCGGCGGCGATAGTTCTGGTACTCGGCCTGGAGCCGCTGGAGGTCGCCCGTGCGCTCGTTGAGCGCGGTGCGGACCTGGTCCAGCTGGGCCGTCAGGCCGACTGTCTGTACTCCGTCCCCGGCCGGGGCCGCCCCCTCCTCCGAAGAGGGGGAGGCGTCCTTCGGCTCAGCTCCGTCAGGGGTGGCGCCGGAGGGGACGTCGGGCTTCTCCTCGAAACCCGGAGTCTCCTCGGTCACACCGCACCGCCCTTGGCGTCCTTCTCGTCGTCCACGATCTCGGCGTCGACGACATCGTCATCGGCCTTGGCCTGCTGGGCACCCGGCTGCGGGTCGCCCTGCGGAGCGCCGTCGGCCTGGGCGTTGGCGTACATCGCCTGGCCGAGCTTCTGCGAGACGGCCGCGACCTTCTCGGTGGCGGTACGGATCTCGGCGGTGTCCTCGCCCTTGAGCTTCTCCTTCAGCTCGGTGAGCGCGGTCTCCACCTCCGTCTTCACGTCGCCGGGGACCTTGTCCTCGTTGTCCTTGAGGAACTTCTCCGTCTGGTAGACGAGCTGCTCGCCCTGGTTGCGCGACTCGGCGGCCTCGCGGCGGCGGTGGTCCTCCTCCGCGTACTGCTCGGCCTCCTCACGCATCCGGTTGACCTCGTCCTTCGGCAGCGAGGAGCCGCCGGTGACGGTCATCTTCTGCTCCTTGCCGGTGCCGAGGTCCTTGGCGGCGACGTGCATGATGCCGTTCGCGTCGATGTCGAACGCGACCTCGATCTGCGGGACGCCACGCGGGGCCGGCGGCAGGCCGGTCAGCTCGAACATCCCGAGCTTCTTGTTGTACGCCGCGATCTCGCGCTCGCCCTGGTAGACCTGGATCTGCACGGACGGCTGGTTGTCCTCGGCCGTCGTGAAGATCTCGGACCGCTTGGTCGGGATCGTGGTGTTGCGCTCGATGAGCTTGGTCATGATGCCGCCCTTGGTCTCGATACCGAGGGACAGCGGGGTGACGTCGAGGAGCAGGACGTCCTTGACCTCGCCCTTGAGGACACCGGCCTGGAGCGAGGCGCCGATGGCGACGACCTCGTCCGGGTTCACACCCTTGTTGGCCTCCTGGCCACCGGTCAGCTCCTTGACGAGCTCGGCGACGGCCGGCATACGGGTGGAGCCACCGACGAGAACGACGTGGTCGATCTCGGAGAGCGCGATGCCCGCGTCCTTGATGACGTTGTGGAACGGGCTCTTGCAGCGGTCCAGGAGGTCGGCCGTGAGCTGCTGGAACTGCGAGCGCGTGAGCTTCTCGTCCAGGTGCAGCGGGCCCTCGGCGGACGCCGTGATGTAGGGCAGGTTGATCGTGGTCTCGGTCGAGGACGAGAGCTCGATCTTCGCCTTCTCCGCGGCCTCGCGCAGACGCTGGAGAGCCATCTTGTCCTTGGACAGGTCCACGCCGTGCCCGTTGGCGAACTGCTTCACCAGGTAGTCGACGACGCGCTGGTCCCAGTCGTCACCACCGAGGTGGTTGTCACCGTTGGTGGCCTTCACCTCGACGACGCCGTCACCGATCTCCAGGAGCGACACGTCGAAGGTGCCGCCACCGAGGTCGAAGACGAGGATCGTCTGGTCGTCCTTGTCGAGCCCGTACGCCAGCGCGGCGGCGGTCGGCTCGTTGACGATGCGCAGGACGTTGAGGCCCGCGATCTCGCCGGCCTCCTTGGTCGCCTGACGCTCGGAGTCGTTGAAGTACGCCGGGACGGTGATGACCGCGTCGGTCACCTTCTCGCCCAGGTACGACTCGGCGTCGCGCTTCAGCTTCTGCAGGATGAAGGCGCTCATCTGCTGCGGGTTGAAGCTCTTGCCGTCCAGGTCGATCTTCCAGTCAGTGCCCATGTGGCGCTTGACCGAGCGGATGGTCCTGTCGACGTTGGTCACTGCCTGGCGCTTGGCGACCTCGCCGACCAGCACCTCGCCGTTCTTCGCGAAGGCGACGACGGACGGCGTGGTCCTGGCGCCCTCTGCGTTGGTGATGACGGTGGGCTCGCCGCCTTCGAGAACGCTGACGACGGAGTTAGTCGTGCCCAGGTCGATGCCGACCGCACGTGCCATTTCAATTCCTCCAGCTTGACTACTTGAGTGGATCTGACTCAAGGATGCACGACCGTCGCCCCACTGTCAACAGACCTGAGTCGAGGCGACTCAACTATCGTGCACAGACCCCGCGCGGACCGCTATTTCCCGGCCCCGCGGGCCGATCGCGCACACCCCCGACCGCGACACTCCCTGCCCCCGGGCGGCGCAGCCCTTCCTCATCATCGCCCCATGGGATCGTTCTTTCACAAAATGCCGTGAGCCACGCAAAACCGGCACTCGATCCGCCGCGAACCCAGGCAGGTGCGAACGATGCAGACACAGGGACAGAGGGGAAACGCGAGGCGGTACGGGCCACCGCCGGCCCGGAGCACGTGGCGGTACGGGCCGCCGCCGGCCCTGTCAGCGGTACGCGCACGGGTACGGCAGTGGGAGCCCCCGCCGGCCAAGCGCGTACTGGACCTGACCCTCGGCTCGGCCCTCCTGACCCTGGCCACCCCGCTGCTCGCCGCGGGCGCCGTCGCCCTGGCGGCGCGGCGGCCCCCCGGCGGCGTACTGACCCACTCCCGGCGGGTCGGCCTGGACGGCCACGTCTTCGTACTGCGCTCACTGCGCACCCGGCGGCTGCGGCTGGACCTGCTCTCCCGGCTGCCGTACGTCGTCCGGGGAGACCTCTCCCTGGTCGGCCCGGAACCCCTGGCACCGGACGACCCGCGGTCCGGCACCGACCCCGCCGGAACCTCCGCCTCCCCCGGCGCGAGACACTGGCGGCAGGAACTGAAACCGGGCCTCACCGGCCTGGCGCAGATCCGCTCCCGTTCCGGGATGCCGTGGGACGAGCCCGCCCTGCTGGACCAGCACTACGCCGAGCACCACGGGGTGCGGCTGGACCTGGCCATCCTGGCGAGCGCCGCACACACCCCGCTGCGCGAGGCGACCCGAGGGCTCGCCCGGCGCGGCAAGGCACGCCTGAGCGACACAGATCACCGCCTCTCCGGCTACAGCGCGGCGGAAGAAGTGGGTAGTGTCGGCACAGACTGATTAAGTTACTGCTTAGTAATCCCGGATAATCGCCAGTACTCGTCCCATTGACGCTGGATCTGACCCTCCCCACCCTCGCAGGCCCGAGGAGCCCTCAAATGCAACTCGCCGCGATCATCGTGTCGCTGGTTCTGATCGTGGTCGGCGTGGCCCTGTTCGTCCGCGCCCTCCTGCAGATCTACAACTTCATGCGGCTCGGCCAGAACGTGCCCGCGGGCACCCGCACGGACGAGCCCGCACAGCGCACCGTCACCGTGGCCAGGGAGTTCCTCGGTCACACCCGGATGAACCGCTGGGGCATCGTCGGTGTCGCGCACTGGTTCGTGGCGGTGGGCTTCTTCTCCCTGCTCCTGACGATCGTCAACGCCATCGGCCAGCTCTTCAAGGCCGACTGGCTCCTGCCGATCATCGGCGACTGGGCGCCGTACAACGTCTTCGTCGAGTTCATCGGCACGATGACCGTGCTCGGCATCCTGGCCCTGATCGTGATCCGCCAGCTGTCCCATCCGCGCAAGCCGGGCCGCAAGTCCCGCTTCGCCGGGTCCAACTTCGGCCAGGCGTACTTCGTCGAGGCCGTCATCCTCATCGTCGGCGTCTGCATCTTCATGCTGCACGCCCTCGAAGGCGCCCAGCACCACGTCGACGGCTACGAGTCCTCCTTCTTCATCTCGTACCCGGTCGTCAGCTGGCTGGAGGGCATGGACGTCTCCACCCTCCAGAACCTCACCTACTTCTTCGCCGGCCTGAAGATCGCGACCTCCTTCATCTGGATGATCACGGTCGCGCTGAAGCAGGACATGGGTGTCGCCTGGCACCGCTTCCTGGCCTTCCCGAACATCTGGTTCAAGCGCAACGCCAAGGGTGAGACCTCGCTCGGCGAGCTGCTGCCGATGACCTCCGGCGGCAAGGAGATCGACTTCGAGGACCCGGGCGAGGACGACGTCTACGGCGTCTCGCAGATCGAGCACTTCTCCTGGAAGGGCCTGCTCGACTTCTCCACCTGCACCGAGTGCGGCCGCTGCCAGTCGCAGTGCCCCGCCTGGAACACCGGCAAGCCGCTCTCCCCCAAGCTCCTGATCATGTCCCTGCGCGACCACGCGCACGCCAAGGCCCCGTACCTGCTGGCCGGCGGCGGCAAGGACATGGAGGGCAACGAGAAGGCGACCGAGGAGCAGCTGAAGGACGTCCCCGCCGCGGCACTGGCCGAGGCCGAGCGCCCGCTGATCGGCACGGCCGAGGAGAACGGCGTCATCGACCCGGACGTGCTGTGGTCCTGCACCACCTGCGGTGCGTGCGTGGAGCAGTGCCCGGTCGACATCGAGCACATCGACCACATCGTCGACATGCGCCGCTACCAGGTGATGATCGAGTCCGCGTTCCCGTCCGAGGCGGGCACGATGCTCAAGAACCTGGAGAAGAAGGGCAACCCCTGGGGGCTGGCCAAGAAGCAGCGCGTCGAGTGGACCAAGGAGGTCGACTTCGAGGTCCCGATCGTCGGCAAGGACGTCGAGGACCTCACCGAGGTCGACTACCTCTACTGGGTCGGCTGCGCCGGCGCCCTGGAGGACCGCGCCAAGAAGACCACGAAGGCCTTCGCTGAGCTGCTGCACATCGCGGGCGTCAAGTTCGCGATCATGGGCGGCGACGAGAAGTGCACGGGTGACTCGGCCCGCCGCCTGGGCAACGAGCCGCTGTTCCAGCAGCTCGGCCAGGAGAACGTCGCGATGCTGAACATGGCGTTCGGCGAGTCCGCCCCAGGCGAGGAAGGGGAGGACGACTCGACGAAGAAGGCGAAGGCGTCGAAGAAGATCGTCGCGACCTGCCCGCACTGCTTCAACACCATCGCCAACGAGTACCCGCAGCTCGGCGGCGAGTACGAGGTCATCCACCACACCCAGCTGCTCCAGCACCTCATCGACGAGGGCAAGCTGATCCCGGTGACCCCGGTCGAGGGCCTGATCACGTACCACGACCCCTGCTACCTGGGCCGTCACAACAAGATCTACACCCCGCCGCGCGAGATCATCGCGAAGGTCCCGGGCCTGCGCAACGAGGAGATGCACCGCCACAAGGAGCGCGGCTTCTGCTGCGGCGCCGGTGGTGCCCGGATGTGGATGGAGGAGCGGATCGGCAAGCGCATCAACAACGAGCGCGTCGACGAGGCTCTCTCCCTCAACCCCGACATCGTCTCCACCGCCTGCCCGTTCTGCCTGGTCATGCTGACCGACTCGGTCAACGGCAAGAAGAACGACGGCAAGGCCAAGGAGTCGATCCAGGTGGTCGACGTCTCGCAGCTGCTGCTGGACTCCGTGAAGACCCCGGCCGACCCGGCCGGGGAGGCGGAGTCGGCGGACGCGCCGGAGCCGGAGCCGGTGAAGTAACCCGGCGAGCCGCACGACGGAAGCGGCCGGACCTGCCCACGGGCGGGACCGGCCGCTTCCGCTTTGCTCCGCGACTCCCCCATGCCCTGGGGCGGTCCCCCCGGGGTTCCCCTAGGGGATGTCACAGCTCGGCGGCAATGGCGGGCAGGTTCCCCAGGCCCCCTGACCGCACCGGCCCGGACCAGGTACGTTCGATGACGTGGCTGGATTCAGGATCGGACGCGGCCGGGACAACCGCACCCCGCAGCAAGCGCAACAGCAACCGCGGCAGCAGCCGTACGGCACACAGGAACCACCGCCGTACGGTCAACAGCCCTGGCCGCCGACAGGAGGCAACACGGCCCCGCCGCCGTACAACAACGGCGGCCACGGCGGTCACGGCGGTCACGGCAACGGCGGCTACAACGGCGGTGGCTACAACGGCGGCGGCCACGGCGGTGGTTACAACGGCGGTGGGCAAGGCGGCGGCCACGGCGAACCGGAGTACTTCGGCGACCCGTACCAGCAGCCCCAGCATCCCCACCAGCCCCAGAACCCCCACGGTTCCCCGCAGCACGGCGACCCGTACGCCAACTCCCCCGGCCACACCCAGGCATTCAGCATCGGCGAGGACCCGTACGGCCCCGGCGACACCTACCGCGCCGGCCAGCCCCCCGCCCAGCCCGCAGGCCCCCGGCTGCCGTGGAAGCAACTGCTCAGCGGCATCGTGCTCCGCCCGGGACCGACGTTCTGGCAGATGCGCGACTACCCCGTCTGGGGCCCGGCGCTCATCGTCACGTTCCTGTACGGCCTGCTCGCGCTCTTCGGCTTCGACCAGGCCCGGGACGACGCGATCCACGCGACGATCTCCACAGCGGTGCCCTATGTCGTCATCACGGGCCTCGGCTTCGTCATCGGCGGTCTGGTCCTCGGCGCGGTCACGCACACGCTCGCCCGCCAGCTGGGCGGCGACGGCGCGTGGCAGCCGACGGTGGGCCTGTCCATGCTGATCATGTCGATCACGGACGCGCCCCGCCTGATATTCGCGGTCTTCCTCGGCGGCGAGAACTCCCTGGTCCAGGTCCTCGGCTGGATCACCTGGCTGGCCTCGGCCGCGCTGTTCACCTCGATGGTGAGCAAATCGCACGACCTGCCCTGGCCGAAGGCACTGGGCGCGTCCGCGATCCAGCTGATCGCCCTGCTGTCGATCATCAAGCTGGGCACCATCTGACGCCCGCCCGCGCACACCCCCGAAACCCCCGGCACACCCAGTGCGCGGGGGTTTCAGAGTTCTTGGCGAACAATTTCGAGATCCATGGGCGCGTGATGTCGAGAACCCGTGGCGTGCTCCGTCCCAGTGGTGAGCGCGACCACAATGGTCCGCACCGACCCGAGGAGAACACGATGGCCAAGTACCTGCTTCTCAAGCACTACCGCGGCGCTCCGAGCGCGGTGAACGATGTCCCCATGGACCGGTGGACCCCGGAGGAGATCACCGCGCACATGAAGTACATGAACGACTTCGCGGCCCGGCTGGAGAAGAGCGGCGAGTTCGTCGACGCCCAGGCACTCGCCCCCGAGGGGACCTTCGTCCAGTACGACGGCGAGGGCCGCCCGCCGGTCACCGACGGCCCGTTCGCCGAGACCAAGGACCTCATCGCCGGCTGGATGGTCATCGATGTCGACAGTTACGAGCGCGCCGTCGAGCTGGCCGGGGAGCTGTCGGCAGCCCCCGGGGCGGGCGGGAAGCCGATCCACGAGTGGCTGGAGCTGCGCCCGTTCCTGACCGCGATGCCCACCATCACCGAGTGACCTCGTCGATGAACGAGGCACTGCTCCGGAGCCTCACACCGAGCGTGCTCGGGATCCTCGTCCGTCGCGGAGCCGACTTCGCGGCGGCCGAGGACGCCGTGCAGGACGCGCTGGTCGAGGCGGTCCGCGTCTGGCCGGCCGATCCTCCGCGCGACCCGAAGGGCTGGCTGATCACGGCGGCCTGGCGCAAGTTCCTCGACGCGACCCGGGCGGAGACCGCCCGCCGCCGGCGCGAGGACCTCGTCGACGAGGAACCGGCGCCCGGCCCCGCACCCTCGGCGGACGACACGCTCCAGCTCTGCTTCCTGTGCGCCCACCCGTCGCTGACCCCGTCGTCCGCCGTCGCGCTCACCCTTCGCGCCGTCGGCGGGCTCACCACCCGCCAGATCGCCCGGGCCTACCTGGTGCCCGAGGCGACCATGGCGCAGCGCATCAGCCGGGCCAAGCGCACCGTCTCGGGCGTACGGTTCGACCGGCCCGGCGATGTCGCCACCGTGCTGCGCGTCCTCTATCTGGTCTTCAACGAGGGCTACTCCGGCGACGTGGACCTCGCCGCCGAGGCCATCCGGCTCACGAGGCAGCTCGCGGCCGCGATCGACCACCCCGAGGTGTCGGGGCTGCTCGCCCTCATGCTGCTGCACCACGCCCGGCGCGCCGGGCGGACCGCGTCGGACGGCAGCCTGGTCCCGCTCGCCGAGCAGGACCGCACCCGGTGGGACACCGGGTCGATCGCCGAGGGCGTCGAGATCCTCCAGGCGGCCCTCGCCCGCGACCGGCTGGGCGAGTTCCAGGCCCAGGCCGCCATCGCGGCCCTCCACGCCGACGCACCCACCGCCGAGGAGACCGACTGGGTGCAGATCGTCGAGTGGTACGACGAGCTCGCCGGCCTGACCGACAACCCGGTCGTCCGCCTCAACCGCGCGGTGGCCATCGGCGAGGCGGACGGACCACGCGCGGGACTGGCAGCACTCGCGACGCTGGACGACTCACTCCCCCGCCACACCGCGGCGGCGGCCTACCTCCACGAACGCGCCGGCGACCTGACGACAGCAGCACGCCTCTACGCGGAGGCGGCCGGAAAGGCCCCCACTCTCCCGGAACGCGACCACCTGACCCGCCGGGCAGCCCGCCTCAACGCCCGGTAACGCCCCTGACCGGCCCGCGTACTGCCTTGTCCGGCCCCGCCCGGGCTCAGGCGTCCAGAACCTGCCCGCTGCGCCGTACGACGGGCTTGTCCACACTCCACGGGAAGTTGATCCAGCGGTCGGTCTTCTTCCACACGTATTCGCACTTCACCAGCGAATGCGACTTCTCGTAGATGACCGCGCTGCGCACCTCGGCGACATGATCGATACAGAAATCACGCACCAGCTTCAGCGTCTTCCCGGTATCGGCGACATCGTCGGCGATCAGGACCTTCTTGTCCGAGAAGTCGATGGCATTCGGAACGGGCGCCAGCATGACCGGCATTTCCAGGGTGGTGCCCACCCCGGTGTAGAACTCCACGTTCACCAGATGAATGTTCTTGCAGTCCAGCGCGTAGGCCAGCCCGCCGGCGACGAATACCCCGCCCCGCGCGATGCTGAGCACCACATCGGGCTCGAACCCGTCGTCCGCCACGGTCTGCGCCAGCTCACGCACGGCGCGGCCGAACCCCTCGTAAGTGAGGTTCTCCCGCACATCGTCCACGTTCGGTTCGCCGCTCATGGTCATCCCGCCGTCACACCTGGGTCCGATGGAAATTCATGAAGGAACGCGACGCGGTCGGCCCGCGCTGGCCCTGGTACCGCGACCCGTACCGCTCGGAGCCGTACGGGAACTCCGAGGGCGAGCTCAGCCGGAACATGCACAGCTGCCCGATCTTCATTCCCGGCCACAGCTTTATCGGCAGCGTCGCCAGATTCGACAGCTCCAGCGTCACGTGCCCGGAGAAACCGGGGTCGATGAACCCGGCGGTCGAATGCGTGACGAGCCCGAGCCGCCCCAGCGAACTCTTGCCCTCCAGCCGCGACGCGAGATCGTCGGGCAACGAAATGACTTCGTACGTCGAAGCGAGCACGAACTCACCGGGGTGCAGGATGAACGCCTCGTCCCCGTCCGGCTCGACCATGCGAGTCAGATCGGCCTGCTCGACGGCCGGATCAATATGCGGATAGCGGTGGTTCTCGAACACCCGGAAGTAGCGGTCGAGCCGCACATCGATGCTCGAGGGCTGCACCATCGACGCGTCGAACGGATCAATGCGCACACGTCCGGCGTCGATCTCGGCCCGGATGTCCTTATCTGAGAGAAGCACGCCCCGAGGATACGCAGAACGCGCGGGCCCACCCCAATCCGGGACCACCCGCGCGCCCTGCCACCGCCACTACCGCCGCTCGGACACCACGGGCACGGCATGCCGCAACCGCGCACAACGCGGACAGCGAATAAGCCGCCCGGGACCGATCCGCCCGGACCCGAGCTGCTGCATCGGGAACGAAGCGGTAGCGAAAACGTGCCCTTCGGCACAGCGGACGACGGTGCGCTCCATGGAGTCCATCAAGTCCCTTCCCCAACAAGCCTTGGACGAGAAAGCCACATTAGGGGATGAACAGGACGCCACTCCAGGCGGCACTCCGACCACCCACGCTACGCCCCCAACTCCCGCCCACGGCACACGCATCCACCCTCCCCGCACAACGAAAAGGCCCCACGGCGCAAACGCCGGGGACCTGGCATGGGGTACAGTATGGGACGGTAGACGCCGCTCAGGCGACATACCTCGCGGGTGTAGTTTAATGGTAGAACATGAGCTTCCCAAGCTCAGAGCGCGAGTTCGATTCTCGTCACCCGCTCTTCGAAGAAGGCCCAGGTCAGCGACCGGGGCCTTTCTTGTTGCCTAGACCACTTTTAGGGCGCGTGCCATTCGCGTGCCATAACGACTCTCCCGGCCTGCACCAATCGCGGATCCGTCACCCCTCAGGGCGAGCGCCTCACTACCGGGTCCCGCATCGCGAGATCGCTTCCAAGTGGCCTGCGTCACATGCACGGTGCGGGCTGTCCACTCCTGCGCGATCAACGCCGCGCGGCCCGTGGGGCGGATGGTCCGGGCGGGCGCGGCACCAGCGGGTGAACGGTCGCGCCACCACTCCCCGTGGCGGCGGCCGACTGCTGGCGGCGTACGTCGAGATCGATGTTGGCGGCAAGCCTGCGCTGGTGTTCCTTGGTGGAGTGCTGGTAGATCAGTTGCGCGCGCTCGGAGGACTGGCCGGCTCGGACCATGAGGTCCTTGAGCTTGGCACCGGTGTCGGCCGCGAGCGTGTTGCCTGTGTGCCGTAGGTCGTAGAAACGGAAGCCTTCGGGCAGCCCGGCCTTGTCCCGGGCCCTGCGCCACTTGCGGCCGAACGTAGTGCCGCGCAGTACCGCCCCCCTCTCGCCGACGAAGACAAGCCCCTCCGGATCCGGCTGGGCGAACCATTCCAGGTGCCGGCGAACGTCCTCGTGGAGGAATGACGGCAGCACGATCTCCCGTCGGCCCGCCCGGGACTTGGGAGCGCCGACCACACGGCGACCTGTGTTGAGCTCCGGTGCGGCACGGCGAACCCAGAGCGCACTGGAGTCGAGGTCCACGTCCCGCCGCCGAAGCTCGGCGAGTTCCTCGAGTCGCATCGCGGCGAAGGCTCCGAGCAGAACCATGAGGCGCCAGCGCAGGCCGATCACCTCTGCCGCGGCGAAGACCTGCTCGGCCGTCGCCACGGGTCGCTCGTCAGCATCCTCGCGACCTGCCCCGCGGATACGGCAGGGGTTCTTGCGCAGCATGTCGTCCTCGACGGCGGTCTCCATCACGGCCTTGAGAAGCCGGTACGACTTGGCCACCGTGGTGGCACCGGTGGCGGACAACCTCTCCGCCCGCCAGGCTCCGACCCGAGCGGGGCTGATCATGTTGACGTTCATCTCGCCGAACGTCGGCTCCAGGTGAAGCCGGAACAGCCGGCGGTACAACTCAGCCGTGGCCGGGGCCAGGCCGCGTTCCGCGATCCAGCGCGTGGCGTAGTCGGCGAACAAGACTTCCCCGGCGGTCGGGTCGAGCCAGTCGCCCCTCATCTGGTCCGCTTGGACCTGGATGAGGAACGCCTCCGCATCGCGCCTGGTCTCGAAGGTTTCCGGCGCGGGCCGCAGGGTGTCATCGGCCGTGCTGGGGTAGCGGGCCTATCGGTTTCCCGACTGGCTCATGAGCTGGCGTGGACAAGCGAGAGGGTGCAGAACCTGCTGGATGTTCAGGAACAGAAGCCGGTGCTCCGGCTGGTCCAGTAGCCGCGCCGCTCGACCCGAGGAGACGCGGGCGCGGCTCGTTTTCCGTTACTACTTCCAGGGCGTGCGGCATCTAGCCGACGTTAAGCCATTAGCTCGTACGGACGTCATCAGGGCCGGGTCATCTCAGAGTCGGCCCTGATGGCGTGCTGACGCACTCGAAGGCTCAGAGCGATGCCTCGACTCCGAGGCTTCCGGCCCTGATGGCTCCCCGTAGGACGTGGGCGATCTCCTCGGGCTTTAGGTCGATGCCGTCGAGCCCCTCAATGGTCAGCGGAATCTCCTCCAGCTCGTATTCACCGCGGCCTTCGGCGCTGAACTCGGGACCGGTGCGGTCGTCGAAGGACCAAGTCGCGATGCGGGCAAGGTAGAAGAGTTGCCGCTCATCGTCGGACTCCATCGTGTGGAGGAGGCGGATGATGTCGGCCTTCCCCGCGATCTCCTCGTGGATCTCCCGGTGGAGGGCCGCCTCCCGGGACTCGTCGCTGGGTTCGACGCCGCCGCCGGGCAGGACCCAGTATTCGGGGATGCCGGGCCGGGTACGGCGGATGACCAGCATCGTGTCGTCTGCAGTGACGAGGACGGCGCGGACTCGTTCCATCATTTCGGTTTGTCTCCTTGCTTGTTGGTGGTCTCAGTGCAGCAGCCAGCCGCCGTCGACGTGGACGGACTGCCCCGTGATGAACGAGGCGGAGGGGCCCACGAGAAACGCCACCAGGGCCGCGACATCCTCGGGCCGACCACGACGCGGGACACACTGGCGCTTGATCTGGTCCTCCGGCCGCGCACGGTGCTGGGCGGGGAGGGTGTTCTCGGCCTCGACCTGGATGGCCCCGGGCATAACGGTGTTGACGCAGATTCCGTACGGGCCCAGTTCGCGGGCGAGAGAGCGGGTAAGTCCCAGCAGCCCGGCCTTCGCGGTGCTGTAGGCGACGAGGTTCGTCCGGCCGACGCGGGCGTTGACACTGCCGATATTCACGATCCGGCCCCAGCGGCGTTCGATCATGCCAGGGGTGAGCACGTGGCAGGTGCGGAAGTGAGCGGTGAGGTTCACGTCGAGGGAGTAGTTCCAGGCGGTCTCGTCGGTGTCCTGCCAGGCAACGCGGGGGTAAGAACCGGCGTTGTTCACCAGGATGTCGACGGGTCCGATCTCGGCCCGGACGAGACCGGCCACGGTCTGGACGGAGTCTGGATCGGTCAGGTCGGCGTTCACCGCGATCCCGGGGCTGCCCGCGCGCTCGAAGGCGGCGAGGAGGGCGTGGGCGTCGGGGTCCTGGCCGAGGTGGTTGACCGCCACGGTTGCTCCGGCGGCCGCGAGCGCCCGCCCGATCTCGGCGCCGATGCCGGTGGCCCCGCCGGTGACGAGGGCGGTGCGCCCTTGGAGCGGCCGGGTCTGGAGAGGAGTCTCAAGCAGGGGCAGGGACATTACTGCTCCGTTCGCCGGGGTGAGGGTGAGGGGCCGGAGTGGTGGTGAAGAAGGTGTCGAGCGTCGTGTGCGGGTCCTGGCTCTCGGCGAGTTTGATCAGGACGAGCAGGAGGTCGTGTCCGGTGAGCCGGGAGGGCGGGATGACGCCGAGGACGCGCAGGGCGAGAAAGGCACGGATCTCCTCCAGGCCGCCGCCGTTCTCCCTGCGGAGGCCGTCCAGGGCACGGGTGATGGCCGCAGCGCGGCCGGGGCTGGTGTTCCAGGAGTATCGGACATCGATGTGCCGACTGGTCCGGTGCAGTTCCAGGTACTCGATGCGCGGGCGGGCCAGGGGCGGCAGGGCGAGGCGGAGGGTGCGGGCGTACACATCGGGCTGGTAGCGGGGAACGAGCCAGCCGCCCAGGGCCATCAGGTACCAGAGCAGGTTGGCGGCCTCGCCCGCGACGGTGTTGCGCCCGGCGAACTCGAAGTCGAGCCAGCACAGCGGGTCGGCGATGTTGGGTTCCGTGGGGTCGCCCTGCGTCAGACCGGCGAGCCTGCGGCGGTCGGGAGCCAGGGCAAGGCGGAGGTTGTCGATGGTGTCGGCGACGTTCAACGTCAGCGGTCTGCCGTTGGCAGTGAGGGTGAAGCCAGCCAGTTCCCGGAGGCTGAGGGTCGTATCGGTGTGGGGCAAGGTAAGTGGCTGGTCGCGGCGCAGGTACCAACGGTCCAGTCGGCTACCGGGGCGGATGCGTTCGAGGTAGAGGTCCGGGACGCACTCGGCCAGCGGCACGTTCCTCCCGGTCTCCTCAGCCGCTGCTCGCAGGTCGGCGCAGACCCCGTCCACGAGGCGGGCCAGGCGGAGCTGGACGGCCGGATCGCGGTCGGCGAGGGCGATCACGTCGCCCATCAGCAGCTCGCACCGCCCGGTGGCGAAGACGTCCTCGTAGACGAGGAGCTGCCTGTCCGGTAACGCGATCTGCCCGTGAAGGGCCGGAACTGCCATGCGGGAGGCGAGCCGTGCCCATCCCTTCGCCTCGGCTTCGGCCCGCTCCCGGGTGGCCACCGGCTTGCGGAAGACACCCGTTGTTGCCATGGACCGTCGGACGTTCGCGCTCACCGCGTCTCTCCAGGAAGGGTGTCCAGCCAAGCCTGGAGAACGAGGAGTGCGAGCGCTTCGGCAGCGAGCGGCTCGGTGCGGGCGGTGGTGACCAGGCTCGTGTCCTGCCGTGAGGCGTCGAGGAGGACGGTAAGGGCGTCGCTGTCGGAGGGGCACTCGATCCCACTGAAGCGGAGCTGAATCTTCGCGAGCAGCGCGGTGACCTTGTAGAGGGCGCGGAGGTCGGGGCTTCCCTTGAGGAACTGGCGGCGGATCTCGATGGCGGCCTGGATGCCGTCGCGCAGGCTTGCAGCGACGTCGGTGGCCGCGTCCGGAGCGGGCAGAGCCAGGCCGGGGGTGGACCACAAGGGGACCAGCGACCCGCTGCCGATGAGAGCGAGGACGTGAAGGAGTCGAGAGGTGATGGCGCCGGCCCGGCACTCGGCGCGGGTCAGTACGGTCATGCCCAGCTTGACCCCGCCGAGTTCGGTCTCCAGATCCGCGAGGATCTGGCGCATCTCGTCGAGGGAGGACGTGTCGGCCACGACAAGGACGTCGAGGTCGCTCCAGCCGTGCTGGTACTTGCCCCGGGCGCCGCTGCCGGTGACGGCCAGCAGATCGATCAACGGGCGCAGGCCGGTGGTGCGGTCGAGAAATTCGGCCAGGTAGGACTCCAGGTGTACGGGGAGTCCGAGCGCGTTGACCGGCATGGTGGAGGGCTGGTGCTCCGGCCAGCGGCGGTCGAGCGCAATGCGGTCCAGCCGCCGCTCCAACTCCAAGCGCGGCCCGTCGTTGCCGATGACCTTGTGGGCGATGGAGACGATCTTGTCTGCGCCTCGTGCGCTTTTGATGACGTCGCGGTCCGCGACGTCCTGGGCCCCGGCGGTGCCCCGCCGGGTGCGCGTGGCCTCGCAGGCGTCCAGGTAGACGATGGTGAGCTGAGGTCCGAGCATCCGGGCGAGTTCGGCGGTCGAGTCGAAGTCGTGCAGCGACTCGATGCTGACGGAGTCGAGGAAGTGGTGGGCCTGGCAGAAGCGGTCCAGCGCGTCCACGATCAGCTCGGCCTGCACGACCGATCCCAGCCGGTACGGATCGTGAATCCCCGCCCGGCCAGCCGCATCCTCGATGAGGTACCCGATCTTGAGGCGGGCGTGGCCGTGCTGGGTACGCAGGTACTCGCCGGCCGTGCTCTTGCCGCTCTCCGACATGCCGCCCAGCGCGGTGACATGCACTCCTGCCAGAGCCCTCCCGGGCACCTCCGGATGCAGGGGTGCCAGGAGCCCGCGGACCTCGTCCTGGACGGCGATGGTCGGCCGGTCGCCGATGCGGATGGACATCGGGAAGCGACCGTCGTCGACGAGCCGGTTGATCTGCTCGTGGAGGTGGCGCTGGTACGCCGCGTAGATCCCAGTGACCGTCGCCTCGTGGGCCAGGCTCCGGCGGGTGCCTTCTTCAGGGTCGTCGCAGTGCAGAAGGACGAGGGCGTGCTCGCCCTCCTCAGCGGCACGCAGGTCGGTCTCATACGAGGTCAGCAGGAGTCGGGCCCGGTCCGCGGCCTGCTCGGCGCCCAGATCCTCCCGTACGGCGACCGTCGCGGCGACGGACGCCTCCAGCATCGGGATGCCCCGGTCCAGCAGGCGCACCGGCGCGGAGAAGGGGTGCCGGGAGCGTTCCAGGTAGGAGGTGGCGAGGACGTCGGCGACCTCCTCGACCGGATCGGTCTCGAACCACCAGCGGGCCATGCCGCCGGCCTTGATGGCGGCCCAGCGGGGGTCGTAGTGGTCGAGCGAGCCAGCAGAGGTCGCGGCCCGGCCCATGCGCCGGGCGAGGATTCCGATCTGCTTGGTCTTCCCCGTGTTGTCGGGGCCGCTGAACGCGACCGACACGGGGAGGGGATACGTATCGCTGTTGTACGGACTGGACATCGGCTTCCCTTCACTGGTGATGCGGAGCGGGTACGCCTGCAAGGCGCCGTGAACGCCCTGCGGCGGGAACTCGATGGGGCTCCGACCTCGCCCCCGGGTCGAGAGGCAAGGACGGGCCGGAGTGCCTATACGGGGCCGTCGGCCAACGGAACGTCCTCGGCGCTGAGCGTCGCCTGCGCCAACGGGACCTGTGCGGAGGAGTCGGTGTGGGCCAGAAGTCCGACCCTGGCGAGCCCGGCAGCCGTGCCGAGGGCCCACACCCAGCTCAGGGCGGTCTCCAGCGGGTCGGGGACGTGGGAACGGCTCATCGGACCGCCTCTCGGACGGCGGAGCCTTGTGCCGCACTGGGCTGGCGCGAGAGCGGAATCGTGCGGGTCCGTGCGTTGTCAGTGGGCATCGCCACCGTCGGTTCCTCTCAACGTGTCCGGGCAGGCGCCAACAGGCCCTGAACAGGGCCTATTCGAGCCATTCGGAGTTCTGCGGAGTGATGTTCAGTGAACGACGGGCCGCGCTCCCGGGACAGGGCCCAGGATGTAGTCCTGCGTAATCCCGCGTAATCCAGGTGGGGAGGGGTGACGGGTGCCGAGGAACCCGGCCGTCGCGGAACTGATCAAGCGGGCCTGCCAAGAACGCGGCTGGGGCCCCTCGGAGTTGGCGCGTGCTCTCGGCGTCGCTGAATGCGGCGACCCGCGCCGCCTGCAGCGCCAGCACGCCCGGCGGTGGATAGAAGGCGAACGAACTCCCGGCCACTGGTGGCCCTACATCGCGCAGGTGCTGGCACTGAATCCCGAGGCGATCAACCTCTCGGAGCCCACGCCTGCGGCACCCCGCACAGATACCGTTGCATCAGTCCTGCACCTGGGAAGGAGCGACGTGGAACGCCGGGAGTTCATCCTCGCCTCCAGCGGATACGCGCTGTCCGCACTCGGCCTGCCCGACATGGACAGCATCACCCGCCGAACTAAGACCGCCCTTCCCGGAGCGGTCCGCGTCGGCCAGGGCGAGGTGGCCGCCGTACGCCACATGGTCAAGGCCCTCGGCGACTCCGCCTCCGAACTCGGCGGCGGGCACGCCCGCCACCTGGCCGTCCGCTACCTCACCCAGGACGTCGCCCCCTGGCTGGAGGGCCGCTTCACCGAGGCCACAGGCCGCGACCTGTTCGCCGCCACCTCCCAGCTCGTCCACCTCGCCGGCTGGATGGCGCAGGACGAGGGCGACACCCCAGAGCTGCGCGGCCTCGCCCAGCGCTACTACGCCCACTCCTTCCGCCTGGCTGCTGAGGCCGGTGATCCGGAGCTGTCTGCGACAGCTCTCCGCGGCCTCGCCGTGCAGTGCGTCGACCTCGGCTATCGCGCCGAAGCCGTCCAGCTCGGCGAAGCCTGCGTGGAGTACGGTCACCAGCTCGACAACCCGCGGGCCGTCGCCTACTACGAGGCCACCCTCGCCAACGCCGCCGCCCAGGACGACGACCGTCGCATGGCCACCAAGCACCTCGCCCTGTCCGAGACCGCCATCGGCAAGCCGACCGCCGCAGCGGGCGACTCCTGGGCCGCCCACTACTCCCCCGGCCGCTGGGCCCACGAATCCGGCATGATCCTCTCCCGCCTCGGCGACCTCGACGCCGCCGAGGAACACCTCCACCTCGCCCTCGACATCCATGGCCTCGACCGCCGCCGCACCCGAGCCATCGTCCTCGCCGACCTAGGCGGCGTGCGCCTGCGCCAAGGCGACGTGGACGGCGCCATGGCCACCTGGAGCGAGTTCCTGGACTGCGCGGACGGCATCCGCTCGGTGAAGGTCCAAGCCGCGCTCCAGGACATGCGCGTCCGCCTTCGCAGGTACAGCGGCGTTCCCGAGGCCCAAGACCTCCGCGAGCGAGCAGCCCGTTTCGCTGCATAACCACGTCCTGCCGCCACAACAGAGCGATCTGACCATCTTGCCTCGCACCACCCCAGAGGCCGCGGCTCAAGCGACCTCTCTCCAAAGGCGTACTGCTGGGGCTCCACGCAGCTATCCGCGCTGTCAATCACCACTGGTGATCGCAGAGCAGGAGCTGCGGTCCTAGTCACAAGGGGCTAGCGGACAACCTGGCCGGATCGGGCCATCGAAGAACCATCGGCGCAAATGCGTGTGGGCTATGACGCAGCCTAGTACACCTCCAACACGCTTTCCCAGCGCCTGCGTCCAACCCAAATGCCAGCACGCGAAGCAACACGGCGAGCCACCGGGAGCTCAATCGCGCGAATCCTCAATCCACCTAGAAACCCAACGATTCAATCGGCCAGTACTATTTTCCGCAGCAACATATTCACCCGTCGGGAGAATAGCCAATTGACACTTTTTTGCAATCAACTTCAGCTTCTGCCCAGATGAGGCGACAAGGCGGGTTTCCAGCAGGCGGTTGCGCACGTCGCAAAATTCAACCCCTCGCGACTCTAGCCATGCGAGCATCTCCGGGTCATCGCAACGCACCTCCCTCCCTTGACAAAGCCGCGTGAGCAAAACAAATTCCTCCTCGCCGATAAAATTCGGACTCCATTGCTCCGTCGCTGAAGTCACATCAAGCGCTTCATCACCAGCGTTGTGCACTTGAACTTGCCAGCCGCCTCTTCCGTCGATGCGGGCAGCACGACAACTCAGTAGAGTCCTGGTGATCTCAGTTTCAAGATCCTCTCCCCAAATCTCTCCCCCAAGTCCGTACACCTCATCCAGCCGCGTCCAAATGAACTCCAGCAACAGCCTCAGCGGGTTCTCTGGTGTCGAGAAGTAGAACGGCCACCACTCATCGATCAGAGGCGCCATGAATGGCCGACCGTTGGCCTTAACGAGGGAGCACGCACCTGAAACGATCAACTGAGGGAAATTCGCCGGACCGAATCCGTGGTTTCCAATATTCTGCTCAAGGTAGTTCGCCATCGACAATCTAAATGCCCGCTCGCTTTTAAATCCATGCATCCCGAGAATGACTCGAACCGCAGAAATCTGCTCCATGAGAAGCGTTTGAAGCAGAGCATCCTCTTCGTACGAGAGGGCGACAGCCCCCTTCCCATCCCAAGCCAACTTTCCAGTCATCTCCGCGAACGTTCTAACTGACGGAGCCATATTTCGATCAGGATCGTCTGACACCTCATCATCACCTTGATAGTAGGCGTGCTCGATTTCACTGACTGAATTAAGCTGACCAAACGCATCGCAAGCTCGGCCGAATGGAGATTCTTCTTAACTTCGACGACGGCAACAATGTCCCTAACATGCCATACGTAAGAGTCGGTATATGGCAGCCTCTCTCCCTCGCCCCGAACCACCATGCAATCGAGTTGGCCGGATAGGCGTCCGTGACCATCACGAGCAAATCCGGATACCACTCGCAAACCCAATCCGTCCGGCAGGGCTCGATTCAATACATCTGAAGACAACCCCTCATACATGTCTCCGATTGTCGGAGCATGCTTTACAGGAGCATCGTCGAGCTTAGGAAGCTCGTCTCGAATAATGCCCGACAGAAGGTCGGCAACCGTGCGAATCACTAGACCTCACTCACAAGTTGACGCAACTTACGCGCCCGAGAACAGCATTGAGGGCATTCATTCATAGCCAGTGGCGCACCGAGACAACCACCGGCGCACCCCTGTATCCCGTAGTCCGCTCCCGCTCCACCTCGGCCTGGACACTTCACAGCCCGCCTTCGGCAACTGCCAAGAACTGGCGCCTACCTCTCGCTCCCTCGGACGGTCCCGACGGCGACCTCCTGAGCGCACAGGCACGCGGCTGCCGGAACGCCCCGCCTCATGCTGCCGGCCTCGCGAAGGTATGAGATGCCGCCGTGGCCCGAGCCCCTCCACATATGACTGCGCCACTGGGGCATAACGAGGGCCCGTGCCATAACGTGCCAGTAGAACCGGGGAAAAGCGGTCAACTCGGGGGGCGCCAGGACCAGCAGACACCACACAACTGCGAGACGTTTCCGCAGCTCAAACACCACATACGTATCCCGGGGTCGGGTGATTCCCAAGCTCGGACCGCGAGTTCGATTCTCGTCACCGCTCTCTTCGATGAGACCCCAGGTCAGCGACCTGGGGTCTCATCGTCGTCTAGACCTGATCAGGAACCAGTGACCCTCGACCAGCAGGAGAGCAGCACCGGTTCGGGGCTGTGCAGACCGGTCGTGTCCACGTCGAAGACTTGGAGGGCACGAAGGATCCGAATGGCGTCGACGGCTTCCGGCCCAGGGTCCAGGCCGGCGGCGCTGGCGGCTGCTCCCAGGTCCTCGAACGGCAGTCCCTGCTCAGTCATGAACTCCAGCACAGCGGTGAACGCCGACCATCGGAACGTCTCCGGTACAAGACCCACCTGGGCCAGGAAGTCGGCCGCACCCTCGATGCTCTCCAGCCGACTGCGTACCGACTTCAGGGCAGCGCCCTCCGAGTCGCCTCGGGATACCTGTTCGGAGAGTTGATCGATGAGCAGCGGCCAGCCGCCCGTGGTCTCCGCTACCCGTTGCAGCGCCGCCTCCGACGTGAAGGAGTTCTGGTCGAGGGACCAGGTGCGCAGTCCGTGCCGGGTGAAGCGCCGCAGTGGGACGACTCCCACGCCGGACGTCTGTTCGTCCGACAGCAACGACGCCCACAGGGTGAGCTGCTCCAGCCCTGCCACGACCACGGCGGAGCGAGTGACCCCTGGGCCGTCGGGCAGTCGGGTGGTCGCCAGTTCCGGGGAGATGAGGCAGGACTGCTCGCCGGGAGACTTGACGGTCAGGTCGGAGACCACGAGTCGGCTCATCCCCGGCTCGCCGCCGACGAGCTCCCGCTCGAAGTCGGCCCTTCGGGCCACATGAGGCATCTTCCAGCCGGTGGTCTCAGCGATCTCGCGCAGCGCGGTGGTGACCCGGTTCACGCCGGTGGCGGGAGAGCCGAGTACCACCCGAGCCAGATTCCGGCGACCCGGTTCGGAACCGGAGACCTGCCTGCCCGGCAGGATGTCCGCGATCTGTGCGGCGGTCAGTGGACAGTGCGAGTGGGATTTCGCGGACTTGTGCCGTGTCTCCAGGGCGGTCAGCCGCTCGGTCACCTGCCGACTGGAGGTATTTTCCAGCTGCGCGTCAACGTCCTCCAACGTGCCGATCATGCTCAAGGCGTTGGCGCTCCGCAGATGCCAGCCCCGGTAGTCCGGGTCGGGGGCGAGGACACCGAGGCCCTCCATCTCCGTGAGGTAGGCGCGGAACTGGTCCGGGTCCAGGTCCCTGAAACCCTCTGCCCACCAGTAGGTGCACTCGTCGCGCAGTTCGGCATGGGTCATCCGGGCGTCGATCCCGTGGTGATGAGCGTGGTGCGCCACCACGTTGGCGATCATGTTGTACCGGGAATCGAGCCGCAAGGTGTCATGGAAGGCGGCGGTGATGCTCCGCTGGAGGTCCTTGTCGGACTGTACGCGTTCGACGTCGTCGCGGGCGATGAAGTGCAGCGGCCCCGACTTCGCCTCCCGCCTCTTGGCGTGCATGGTCTGCACAAGCCGGTGGGCGAACATCTGTAGCAGGAACGGCTGGTACGAACAGTGGCCCAGGATGCGGTGCACCAACTGCGGCTCCAGGAACTGGTATCCCAGTGCGGCCAGCGGTTTGAGAAGTAGGTTCGCCGCGTCCTGGGGCTGGAGCGGGCCGATGACTGTCGGGTGCTGCGAGAGGTGGCTGAACGGATTGTTCGCCGCCAGGGTGGCGTATCGCTGTACCGAGTGGAGCCCGGCAAAGACGATCTTGACTCCGTCGTTGGTCTCGGAACTGAGGTCACGCAGCCGCCGGGTCTCGGTGAACCTCGGCGAGTCCGACTCGAAGAATCCGTCCGCCTCGTCCAGCATGATGAGCATCCGCCGGCTGTTGTCGGCCTTTAGCCAGGCCCTGATGCCGGTCAGCACGTTGTCGTAGGTGAGGGTCGCATCGGCCCGTACACGCTTGGGCAGCGGAAGGGCTCCCTCCTCCAGCAGCCTGCGCCCGATGAGATTCCACACGGCCGAGGACTGGGCACTGGTGCCGTTGTAGGTGGAGTCCAGGCTGAGAGCCATGCTGATGTGAGCCGTGGGCGCCTGTGCGGTGAACTTCCGGCCCGCTTCCTTCAGCAGCGCCGACTTGCCGAGCCCTCGGCCCCCGAACACCACCTGGTTGCCCACCGGGTTCTGTACGGAGCCGAGTTCCTCCAGGCGTCCGAAGAACATTTCCTCGGCCACCCGGCCGCGCTTCTCACTGACGTACGGATTCACGGCCGAGAACGGCAGCAACACCCGCATCGCCGGGTCGAGCAACTGGTTTCCCCGGGCGGCGAGATAGGCGAGGGCCGCGTCATCGAGCACCACCATGGGCCGACGTCCGACGCTGAGCGCGGCCAGCGATGTCCGGGCGTGCGCGGAAAGGGTGCCGAAGTACGCGACGAGCAGGCTCTCCTGGCTGGGGTCCTGTTGTACGCGGGCCATCAACGCTTCCGGAGTCGGCTGGCCCCACGCCAGCATGACCCGCAGCCTGCCGCGCAGGGCGGACCCGAAGGACGGCACCAGGGCTTCTCCCGTGTACCGGACCTCCTGGAGGTCCAGGAAGCGGTGTTCGGGGGTGGTGCTGCGCTGACGGTCACGTTGCGGTTTGCGCAGGCTTCGGTATCCGATGAGACGGAGCGCCGGCATGAGCAGGTTCTCCTCGCTCAGGCCCTCCGTCCTCCTGACGCCCCGTCGTAAGGCCATCTCTCGCCAGCCCGACAGACCATTGGCTGCCTGATCGGTGAACTCCTGGGACATGGTGGAGAAGTCGAGTGCGTCAAGGTTCTGGAAGCGCTCCCGGTCCCGTACCGCCCGAATGAGTTCCTCGGTGATGCCATGGGGCAGGGCATCGGGCACCGACGGGAAGAAGGCGTTCAGCGGGTGGTCCCCGTAGCGCGTGTCGGGGATGCTCTCGCCGTTGGAAAGGTGAGAGATCAGCTCCTCGGCGGTCAGCAGGTCGCCATCGTCGAGGAGGGGAGTCACCCGTGCGACGTCCTCGGTCCTCAGGCCGGGGATCTCCATGAGCCGCGCCCGCAGTTTGGCGGTGGCCGTCGCGTGGGCACGTTCGAGCTCCTCCGACAATCCGTCGAGCCGTTGCCGTGCGGAGGCGAGGTCGGATTTCGTGGTGAGCGCGGGCGCCTGGAGCCGGTGTTCAAAATCGCGCTCCTCCTCTTCCTTGAAGACGCCGTTGACGCGCGTGCGGCGCAGCGAGTCCTCCAATACCCGCCGCTTGCCTTCCAGGGCGGCCACCGTGTGCCGTGCCGCCTCCCCCACCGCAAGGTGCACGCTCTCGTCGGTCAGCTCTTCGTGGCCATTCGGGCCAGGGGGCAGCAGACGCATCTCGGAGAGACCCAGGAGGTGAGCCGCGAGGTCGAACCGTTCGGCCACCCGATGGCTGTCGATGACGTCCAGCCACGATCGTTCGGTGCTCTCAACGATGCTCTCGGCGGTCAGTTCCGGCGGAATCACGCGTCCGGTCGCCTCTTCCACCCGCACGCCGGGGAGCTTGAATAGGTCCATGCCCAGAACGACCTCCGCCGGATACTCGGCGGGATCGAGCCGGGTGTCGCCCGACAGCAGATCGAAGGTGAGCCGCAGCGAATCCGCTGCCGCTCGCATGGCGGACCGCGTGTAGGCGTCGTCGGCGAGCGACTGTGCCGCCAGGTCGTCCAGCACGTGGTCGCGCAGAGCCAGCACGGCCGCGCGCATCGCCTGAACCTGGTCGACGCTCCAGTCGTTCGCTCCGACGTCGAGCGCGCGAGCGGCGACGACCCACTTGTCGGCCGAGCGCAGCCGGTCGTTCATCAGCCGGAGCAGGTTCTGCCTGGCTGGTCCTTCCAGGCGGCTCCTGCTGGATTTCATCAGCCTACGGCGACCTCGTTGAGTTCGTCCTGGAGAGCGGACCCGTTGGCCAGCGTCCGCACGCCGTCCGCGACCTCGTCCAGGCCGTCCCTGTCGTCGTCAGCGGCCCGCCGGAGCAGGCTGCCGATGAGTCCGGAGGGCGCGAGCCAGAGCCGTGTGATCTCGGTGGCCCGGTTGAACCGGATGCGGGGCAGTTGGTCCAAGCCCTGCCGGCATTCCTCGCGGGCCTCCTGCAGGGAACGTTCCAGTTCGGCCGTGCCACGCGCCAGGGCGAGCGGCGGCGAATGCAGCAGCATGGACTGGAGCGCGCACCGGGAGACCTCGTCGGCCACGGACACGAGGCTCGGCGGCAGTACGGCGGCCACCTGCTGGAGCGGAGCACTGGTCTCGGCGTCCCCGGTCACAAGAACGACCCGCAGCAGAGCGGCCGTGACGAGAGCCGCGTCGGGGCGGCTTCGGACGAGGGCGTCGACGTCCATCCCGGCCAGTTCGGCGCGTACCCGCGAGGCGCACTCTCCGCTGGAGGAACGCAGCGCGAGGGCGTACGCGGAGATCCGCAGGGCGGCGGTACGGAATCCGGGTTCGGCGTTCTGCTCGGCCAGCGCCGCGGCGGCGCCGTAACGGTGTTCGGCCACCAAGGGGGCGAGGACGGCATCCGGGGACTCACCTGACCCGAGTGCTGTGTCCGTCTTCACGGCCGTGTCGCCAGCCGGGTGCGGGAGCTGCTGCGGCAAGAAGGCGCTCGAAGCGGCGGGCTGCGCGGAAGCGGGGGCAGGGGCAGGGGCAGGGGCAGGGGCAGGGGCAGGGGCAGGGAGCGGGGTCTGCCGCCGACCGGCAATGAGCGAGGAAGCTGGAGCAGGGGGCGGGGTCTGCCGCCGACCGGCAGTGAGCAGCGGACCGTCCGCCGCTTCGGCGGAGCGGGACGGCGCGTCTGGCTGTTTCGGGGGCTCGACGGGCTGCCGGTCTTCCCCCGGGGCGGGTCCCCGGCGCGGCCCGGATGCGACGTCATGGTCTGCGGGACCCTCGGTCCTCTGTGAGCAAGGCTCCGTCGTACGGGGGCTCCCGTGCGGGTGCAGGCCGCCGGGGCCGGAGGCACCGCGGGCCCCGTGAGCCCGTACGGCATCAGCGTGGGCTGCTTCGCCAGGCTCTGGGTCCGCTCGCGTTCCCCCGCCCTCGGCCGGCTCGACGACCGCTCCCGCTGCCACGTCCGCGGTCGTGTCCCGGGCCGGCTCCGAGCCGGATTCGGGGGAGGATGCGAGGTCGGCGTCCGGGGCGGGCCTGAGAGTCAGACCCCCGTACTGCGCGGCCAGCACAAGGAGGGCGGGGGCCTTCGCGGACATCTCCTGGAGAAGCCCGAGGATTTCAGCCGAACGTTCCTCGCCGCTGTGGGCGAGTTCCACCATTCTCAGCAGAATCCCGAGGGCCTCGGCGTCCGACCGGTCCTGCTGGGACCAATCGGCTCGGGCCAGCAGCGCACGGGCGGCCCCCCGTGCTTCGGACACGGCGGCGGCGGACACGGTGGACGCCGGAGCGCGGCGCAGCTCGTCCACGTCGGCAAGCCGGGTGCGCAGTGCTTCGGAAGCGAGCGTCTCGGCCACCGACACCGTACATTCGCGAAGGCTGCCGAGGTCGGACCCGGGCTCCGCACCGTAGGCCCTGAGTCCCGCCAGCGCATCGTCGAACGCCGCCGTGAGCTCGTGGAGCGAGACGAGGTCCGCGTCGGCCGGCCGGCTCTGCGCGGACACCGAGCCGGCAAGCCGCCGGACCGGCTCGCGGGCGGCCGTCAGCGCCCGTTCCACGCGCTCGACGGCTACGGTGAGCGCGGCGGCGTCGGGCTGGAGCTCCACGGTCCCGCCGTGGTCCGCAGGCTCCTGTGGGGCTGCGGTCACGGCCGGTTCCGTCCCGGTGCCGGTGGAATCGTCCTCTCCTCGCAGAGGCTGAGGCACCAGGGCGAGTTCCGCTACCCGTCGGGCGGCCTCACGCACCGCCGCAATCGACTTGGCCGGCAAACCGTCTGTCATCCAGGTCTGGTCAAGAGCCCAGAGCCACAGCGCCCCGTCCTCCGCACTGACCTGCAGATGCGCCCACCCGGTCAGCCGGAGCAGACCCGGACTCCAGCGCCGGGTGAGTGGTTCCGCCGAATCGGCGGCCAGCAGCAGGTCATTCAGGATCGGCTGGGTCAAGTGACCGGCGGCGTGCCGCGACTTGGCAGAGGAAGGATCCCGGCTCATCCGCGTGAGCACATCACGGCACAGGGCCGGGCTCACGCGGGTGCCCGCTATCGGAATCCGCAGCGCGCCGAGAATATGGCGTCGCCACTGCATCGGTGTGGAGTTCAACGCATGTTCGACGTCGGCCTGATGCAGCTGTTCGACGGCCGCGCCGACCGGCGACGGCATGGCACGGAGCGCTTGCGCCAGTGCTTCCAAGGCGTCGGTGAGAGCCGGCGTGTCCGACGCCCCCTCCACCACGGAGAAGGGCATGTCCGACTCTCCGCACAAGTGCATTCCACGACGGGGTGATGTCACACGAACTCCTGCGAACTGAATTGCTGGGAGCGGCCGTTCAGCAGCCCCGTTGATGCGGCCGTACGTAGGTGTAGCCGGGGGGCAGCTCAGAGCTGCCGACGAGGCCGAACTTCAGAAAGTCCTGTCGGAACAAGCGTCGCTGTTCCGGGCTCGCTTCGTACCCCAAATGGCCTATGTAGCGCAAAAAACCCGGCACATGGTGCACGGCCTTCGCACGGACCGGCGACGTGCCGCCCTCCGTCTCTCCGTGACCTCTGGGCCGGTCTTCCACTACCTGCGGTGTGTAGCAGAGCAGCTCGACGATGCGTTCGCCGAGTCGTGTCGGGTGGTGCGGCCGCCCATCGTCGCCCCGGCTGCCTTGCAGGCGGGTCAGTGCTCCGGCGGCGAGCAGTTCGACCACCGCCGCGCCCACCAGCTCGGCCGTGGGGTCCTCCGGGGCATCGGTCATGACCAGAGGCAGGGCGGAGGCCAGCAGTTCGCGGGCCAGCATGGCCCGGCCGACGACATCCAGCAGGCCGAACCTCCGTACCGCCGTCATGACCAGCCACCGGGTTCGGCCGAGGGATGTGTCATCCGGTGGCCGCTGCCACGCACCGTCCCTCGTGCGCACCCGCTGGTCGTACCGATGCTCGATCGACTCCCCGTCGACGGTCCTCGGCCGGAGCAACGCGGTCGTCCTCGCTTGCACGGTCCGGCTGCCGCGCTGCCAGGCGAGGTCGAGCAGGATGCCGGGGAAGCAGGTGGACGGCCACTGCAATCCGACGAGCCGTCCCTCCTCGTCCATCCGGACGCGCTGTACGGACGGCGGATGTCCGTCGTGCTCCAGCCGGAAGACGATGTCCGGACTCGGCCGCAGGACCGGCCCGTCGAGTAGTGCGCGATCCGGCGGTTGCGCGGTGCCCTGCCCGGTCGTCACGGCCAGAGGCATCGGCAGGTATCCGCTCTCCAGTTGTCGGGCGCGCAGGGGCTGCTGCCACTCCAGCCGACCCGGCCCCTCGTGAACCAGAACGGGTTCCCCGAGATCGGGCTCGTCCGGCCACGGCATCACGGGGTACGGGGCTGCAGGCTCCGGCTCCACCACGGGCACCCCCGGAGCCTGGCGCTCCCGGCATTCCGCCCAGCCCCGCCCGGCCGGCTCCTCCGAGGCCCCCCGGAGCACGTCCCACGCCGAATCGTCCCCCACATGCTCGGCCCGCCACACTCCGCCGCCCTGCCAGCGGTCGTCGAGGGCGACCCGTACGCCGGTGGGCAGCAGGCCCGTCTTCTCATCGGCTTCACGCCGTACGTAGTCCATCAGTACGACGTTGGCGTGTAAGAGGGCCGAGGGGTACCTCGTGCCCCGCATCAGCCTCGCGGCCTCGGGCAGGGAGCACAGTGCGGGCCCGAGAGCGGTGTAGACCGGCAGCCTCCGCACGGCTGCCCCGCGGCTGGCGATCGGCGCGGCGCCGCGCGCCACGGACCGAGCGAGTGTCTCCAGGGCGTCACGTCCTAGCGATCCTCCGTCTGCGAGGCGGTCCGCCATCGAGGCACGGGTGAAGGCGTACTCCCCCCACAGGCGAATCCCGGGCAGCGACGCGAGAGCGCGCCGGACCACGTTCACGAGGTTCCGCAGTCCGGCCTCCTTGTCCTGCGAAGTGGCACCGGGAGGCAGCATCAAGGGCAGTGGCATGGGGGCGAGGGAGCTGTCCAACTGGCCCCTGCCGCGCGTCATGAGGTAGCGCAGGTAATACGACGTGTCGTCGAGGTCGCTCTCGGGCAGGCCGTCACCGGACCGTTCGTACAGACTGTTGACGACCAGGGACCCGTACGCGTCGATGGTGCCGCGGTGGCTCAGCCTGTGCAGGCGCGCACCGGAAGCAGCCAGCCCGGGCCCGAACGCGTCGGCGTCGAAGACCAGTCGCTCGCGCAGCGAGGTGGCCTTCGTCCCGTCGAACTGGTTCGGACCCTGTGCGCCGGCGGGGGCGCCCGACAGCCAGCCCGGTATATCGCCCTCGACGCCGAGTGCCTCGTGGGCGCCCTCCTTATAGACGATCTCCGCAGGCAACAGATCGCCGCCGGTCCGTACGTTGATCATCGCGCCGACCGGCAACGCCTCCATCTCGTCGCCGAGGGCGACCGAGGGGAAGTCACCGATGTCCAGCGGCCCCCCGGCGTATCCGGCGGCGTCCGTGTCGAAGCCGAAGTACACGGCGTTGAAGGCGACGGCAACGTGGACGGGGGCGGCTCGCCGCTCGACGAGAGCAAGGAGATAACGACGCAGCCGCGCTTCGTCCGCCGGCTCGCCGGCTCCCGGCCTGATCATCCAGGAAGTGATCAGCGGAGGGTCTACATAGGGCCGCCAAACCCCGTCCGAAGTCCCCTCCGACGAAGCTCCGGTCACCGGTGTTCCTCGCATATGCCCTCATACTCACGCCTCATCGGAGGAAAAGAAAGAGCCGGGACTCGCGCATATTCGCCTCTTGGCCGCCCAAGGAGACTCAGTCACAGTTAATCAGGTCGTCATGGCAGGGGGCGATCCAGTCGCCGGCCAAAAGGTGCGTTCGGAGGTCGTGACCAGAAACCCAAGGCACATGCATGCCATCGGCGCCACGGCGGCCGAGGGCGCTGCGCCAGCCGAAACCGGACGCCCTCCTGACGACCGACAGCGACGACGTGACCAAGCTCTGCGGCAACCTGCCTCCTCGTCCACCCCTGACCTGCCAGATCACCCGGAACAATCCCATACCGGGGTGCGTGCCCCATCCATGCCCAGCAGAGCGGACAACAGCGGTCAGGTGCGGTCTCAGAACCTGTAGCCCTACACCCCGCCCACCGAGAAAGCGCAGGTCAAAGGCCCTCCAATCGCTCAAGGACCGTTGATTCCCAAGCTCAGAGCGCGAGTTCGATTCTCGTCACCCGCTTCACAATGAAAGCCCAAGTCAGCGACTTGGGCCTGTTTGTTGTCTAGACCTGTCTAGGTGTCTCGTGCCCGCTCCGTGCCCGATGCCTGTTCATCGGCCTTGGCCGCAGCCTTCCGACGTTCAGCCTGCATCAGGGAGTCGAGCCCGGAAGCGACCTCACGTTGGCGCTCGGAGTCCGAGTGCTGATAGATGCGCGCGGCCCTATCCGTGGACTGGCCGACACGCACCACCGTGTCCTTGAGCGTCGCGCCCAATCGGGTGGTCAGGGTGTGTCCGGTGTGACGAAGATCGTAGAACCGGACATCGGCCGGCAGTCCGACCACGCTACGGGCCTTGCGCCACTCCCGGCCGAAGGTCGAACGACGGAAAGGCTTGCCCCGCTCGCCCACGAACAACAACCCGCCCGGGGTCTTCTCCGCGTACCAAGCGAGCCAGGCATGGATCAACATGAGTCGATTGAGAGTGGTGGCGCCCTCCCGTACCTTCTGGAACATGGGAGAGGGACGGGACGTCACCAACAACGTAAGTAACGGCGTGAGCGGCCATGTCAACGGGCCCGTGGTCCAGGCTGGATCCATCAACGGCAATGTGATCCTGCCTGCAACGCCGAGCCCAGAGGAGGCAGAGTTACGTGCTCGCTGGTCGGCACGCACGAAACGAATCCTGGACGCCGAAGATGCAGAACGTGCAGCACGCTACGCCCAGTCTCAGTTTCAAAGACAGAGATTCCTCAAGAAGGCACGTCGCGGAATCTACGGGTCTGTCGTATGGATCCTTTTCGGCCTGTTCCTGGTTGTCGGTGGTCACGGATCCGGGGGCGACAGCACGCGAGTGATGTGGGCGTCGATTGGGTGGTTCGACGTGGTGATCGGTTTCGGATTCCTGGCGAAGCGCTGGTTGGCTCTTCGACGCTACCGCTGAGTCCCGGATTGAGCAGCTGATCAACCGCTGTCCTTCAATACATCTGACACTTGGCGCCACACGTGCGCAGTCGAGTGGATCACGTACCGCAGCCCGTCGCAGGAGTGGTCGTGGCACTTGATCGGCTTGTCCTCGCCGCGTGCTGTGGTCTCTTCTGGCCAGGCGTAACCGGGCAGCTCGTCGAGGAGTCCCCGGCATGATCGATGTACGCGCAACAGCCCCGAGCCGAGCGCAGTCGACACGCTGCGGATGCCGTTGAGCACCTCGTTGTTCGCAAGGGCGACGACGGGATGCCTGTCTGTCCACAATTGAGTGGAAAAGCTCGTCGCGGACGGGTCAATAAACGTCCACTCGGGAACGACCTGCTGCTCGTCGAGCCATGCGCTCACGGCGCGGCTGAACTGCGCGTCGGTCATCTGTCGGTGTGCGGCTCACGAGTTGGGGCTCCACTCGTTGACCGCGTACAGCCGGTCGTTGGCGCCGAGGCCGTACAGGATCGCCGAGAACTGGTTCGCGGTTCCGTAGTCGATGGCGACCCAGTACCGGCGCATCGGCGGCAGTTCGTCGACGACGATCCGCTGCTCGTCGAACATGTCGTAGACCGCGCCCTCGGCGATCACCCAGGTGCCCTCGATCATCCGGCGGCGCCAGAGTCCGACGCACTCGGCCCGCAGCGCGTCGATGTAGGCCGCGGAGAGGCTCGGGTTGTCGTCGAGCCGGATGTGCCGCGAACGCACGTCGACACGGTGCACAACCAGCCGGTTCCCGCCGAGCCGTGCAGCGACGTTCGCCTGCCCGTACCCGGTCACAGCGAGGTACCACTGCGTTTGCGGCGTCGGCCCGTCCGGCACACCGGCGAGCCACTCATCGAGCTGGTACGCGCTGCAGGGTTTGATCTCCAGCAGGCTGGACGGTCGAACCACGAGCGCTTTCGAGAGGGGTTGTACGAACGGTTGCCGAGGTTCTGGGACGAAACCAGGAAAGTACGAGAGGCCAATCCTGCATAGCTGATGGGCGAGCAGGTGGCGCCAATCGTGTGCCGTGGCATGGACGGCGTAGCACAGGGCGTCGACGCTGTGGTCGTCGAGTGTCAGGGGGTACGGTGGCGGCCTCAGATGCTGCAAAGGTGGTTCGATGGAAGCGGAGTTGGTGGCACTTGCTGCCGCAGGCGCTACGACATTGGTTCAGCAGATGGCGGTGGACTCCTGGGCACAAGCTCGTGACCGGATGGTGTCGTTCTTCTCGCGTCGCGGTGGTGGTGAGGAAGACGTGATCGAGGGGGAGCTGGAGACCTCGCGCGGAGAACTGGCGGCGGCAATGGAGGCCAGCGACGAACAGACCGCCTTGGATGTCCAGGCGGAGTGGCGTACACGATTGCGGCGCACTTTGCTGGCAAATCCGGCCGCGGCTGCCGAACTGCGGTCAATGATTGATGACTTGGCGCCCCCAAAGGGTGATCAACAGGTCGCGGATGTCCATAACACGATCAGTGGGGGCGTACAGCACGGCCCAGTGATTCAGGCTGGCAACGTGGGCTCGCTGAGCTTCGGGACACCTTTCGGTCAGACCTGAGCCTGGCGGCAGTACGGGGCCCACACCGGCGACGGCCACGGTACGCCGCTCTCCGGGAAGGCGAAGGGGGCGGTCACCAAGTGTGCTCGCGGGCATTGGCATCGGCCGCTTCGATGGTGATCTTGTGAGTCAAGCGCGTATCTTCCGCCTCATGAGCGAACAGCCGTCCATCCGCAACGAGTTGAGTGGAAGCGTCGGGGGCCACGTCGTGCAGTCCGGTGCTATTCACGGCGACGTTGTGTTCACTTCGCCCGCTGCGCCGGTGGACCCGGAGGCAGTGGAGACGCAACGACGTTGGAGCGAACGTCAGCGGCGCATCCTCGATGAAGGGACCGCCAAAGAGGCGGCAGAGCAGCGCAGGTTTGAAGACTACGTCAGGGTCATTCACAGGAAGCGACGTTGGAACTTGTGGTTGCTGTTGGTTGAGGGTCTGGCCGTGGCGCTGGGGTATCTGCGCGCGTTCCCCTCGGCTGCGCTCGTTGGCGCCTTGGGTATTCTGTTTGGGCTGATCTCCCTGTTCGGCTGGGTCCACTGCTCCGTGCTCTTGTGGAGGGCCCGGACGGGGCGGACTATCCCAGTTCCCCGGCATCGGTGGATGTGGTGAGCCGGTGGCGTCACTCGTGCGCATTGGAGTGCACGACGTAGCGCAGCGCGTCGGCGCTGTGGTCGTCACGCTTGATCGGCTGGTCCTCGTCGCGGTCGGATGCTGCGGGGTCCCATGCGTAGCCCGGTAGCTCGTCGAGCAGCCCGGTGCATGGGCGGTGGATACGCATCAGCCCGGAGTCGAGGGCGGTCGACACGGATCGGATGCCGTCGAGGACGTCGTTACGAGCCGGGGCAGTGCCGAGGTGCCCGCCATCGTCCCGCTTGATTGCGGGGCGCCGGTGGTGCTTCTAGGTTGCGTCTGGCGATGTGTCCCGTGTTGTTGCTGTGGGGCGCGTTACTGCTTCAAGGCGGCCTTGAAGATCTCGGCGACCTCGTGTTTGACGGCGTAGGCCCACAGCGGATCGGTGTCGGCGATCCGCATGGAGGCGGGAAAGTCCCTAGCCATAGGTCGTCCGACCTTCCTGTTTCGGCAGCACTGGCAGGGAGCGCGGGAAGTGAGGTCGGCCGCCAAGCTTGGGCGGGGCTGGCTGCCTTGGTGCGACGCCCGTTCCAGCGCAGGACGGTTCCGGAGCCGGCTGGGAATGGGCCGCCCCGGGCCAGCTCCGGCGAACTGGAGCTCGCCGCGCTACAGGAAGACAGCACCGATCTGAACCGGGCGCAGGTACTTGTGACAGCCCTTCACGTACGGGCGGCTCTAGACGAAAAATTCCGCGTCCGCCTCGAAGAGTGGTGGCAGAGGGCACAGGCAGCCGGGGGCGAGGTGCACCACAGCGTCTCGGGAGGTACGCAGAACGGTCCGGTGATCCAAGGCCGCGACTTCTCCAACCTCACCTTCCACATGACCTGCGGAACGGAGAAGCCGGATCGCGAGTAGCCGGATCGGTCTCACCACGATGCCCGCCGCCAACGGCCTGGTGCGGGACAAAGCACCACCCCCCTGCCTGGTCCGTCACGTCCATCACATCTTGCGGCGAATCGCGCACGCGCCCCGATACTGCTGATGCACGATAGTCGTCTCGAACGATGCGAACGGGAGTGGAGTGGTGGAAGAGCACCGCACAGACCGCAACCACCGGCGGCAAAGTACGGCATCTCAGACCAACAACGAGGCCAGCGGCGGTACCTTTCACGGTCCTGTGATCATGGGTGGTCAGGTTCAATTCGGGCAGAACCAGATTCCGGTCCGGAACGGAACCAGGCTTGGGGCACATGAACAGATGTACTCCTGCGGGGAGTGGGTCGACCTGGCCTACGATCCTGTACCGGACGCGGGCACCGGCGACTTCTATGACGATCTCCGCGCGGCAGAATTCGATCCTTGGCTCGCCGCAGACGGATTCGCGGACAAGGTCGACAGCCGCTACGCCCACGACCGTCACGTGCCGCTGAACTTGGTCGTGTACGAGAGGCACTCGCGTGTGCCCCGATTCGTCATCGTGTTGACGGGCAACACCTACGGATCCATACTCACCACCTACGCTGCTTCTCTGCCCGACCTGATGGATCTCCTGGCCAAATGGACTCCGACCATAAATCTCTTGGCCCAGATCGACGGTTTGGCAAAGGATCAAAGGGATTCGACGGGGGCCGACGAGCATTCCGCCGCGGCACTCTCTCTGCCCGCGTCCTCCCACCTGTCACGCATCGTGAGCCCGAATGGGCCTCGTACCCCGCGACGGGCCGACTAACGAGACCCTGAGGTCCGACTGCGCCTCCATCCAGTTCCGAGCCATCCTGGCCCAGAATCTGCACGGGTGACCCGATCCCTCCCATCGCACGTAAGGTCGTGCCACAACGTGCCAGTAGGGGCGGTAAGCAGCGGTCATCAGGGGCTACACAGGAGCTGGCCGCAAACACCGCAACACTAACCTTGCCGCAGGTCAGAGGCTATTCATGGGTCGAAGTCCCGGGTGCTTCCCAAGCTCAGAGCGCGAGTTCGATTCTCGTCACCCGCTCCATGATGAAGGCCCAGGCCGAGCGCCCGGGGCTTCTTTGTTGTCTAGACCACTTCAAACGTCCCGCACCAGAAGGATTCTCGTCGGCCTTCTCGCGGGCGGCGCGCACGAGGTCATCCAATCCGCTCGCGACCTCCTGCCGTCGTTCGAGATCCGAGTGCTGATGGATCGGCGCGGCCTTCTCCGGCGGCTGCCCGGCGCGGACCATCGCTGCGGCTTCCGTGATGGCCTTGAGCGGCCGGCACGGCTTGGCCGCGGTCGTGGCAGTCCCGGTGGACGAGAGCTGTTCGGTCCGCCAGGTACGAACGCGGGGACACTGCACCAGGAGGTCGGCTGGCTCCTCGTAACAGGTGCAGGATGCCCATTCCCGACAATCTCGTCGAGCACCTCATGGTTCGGCAGGCACGCGCAGAGCTCGGCCTGTCGGTGAGCCGAGACGGACGGGCATGCGGTCAGTCCGCGGCCGCTGGCCCGGGGCCGTAGTCCGCCTTGAATCCGCCCAGGGTGTCCGCGAGGTGGGCCAGCCAGCCGCTCGGGGAGTACGGCTGGGGCGGGTCCACCTCCATGCCGAGCTCCGCCACCGCGAGGGCGTATTCGGGCTCCTCCAGGGCCAGGGCGAACAGTTCGTGGAGTTCGCCCGTGAGGCGGGCGAGCAGCTGTGGGTGCGTGGTGGTGGTGTAGTCGTGTACGGCCGCATCGTGGTCGGGGAACTCGTCCGGCATGTCCTGGGAGAACCAGCCGCCGAGGAACTGGCCGAGCTCGGGGAAGCGGGCGTGCCACTCCCAGTGGGTGCCAGGGGCGGCCGGGGGCGGGACATCGCCCTCCTCGATGGACCGCTTCAAGTGGTTCGCGATCACGATCAGCCAGTCCTGGATGGCCGATTGGGGCAGGCCGACGTCCGGCACGGGGTAGAACTCACCGAGGCTCAGGCGCAGCCGGCCCGGTGGGTTTCGGGCGTACTCGCGGATCTGGCGTTCGGCCGTGGCCAGGGCCCAGGGGCGGGTGTGCCAGGTGTGGCGGAGGTAGGCCCGGAGGGCTTCGCTCGGCTCGTCCGGCTCGTCGTCGGCCGGCATGCCGGTGTACGCGCTGATCACCTGGTCCAACTCACCGTAACGGCGGTCGAATTCGAGCGGCTTCATGGACACGGCGCTGGACCTCTACAGGTAGATCGGGACGGTGGCGAGCACGACGAAGCCGTGCGGGCTGCTCGGCTCACGCCTGAGGACGACACGTGCCGCGCGCACATCGACGGGCTCGCGCCCAGCGAGCATCATCGCCTGCAGCAGTACACGGCCGACGGGCGCCTCGCGGGAGGGCCAGGCGGCCTCAATGACGAGGCGGGCGCGGGTGCCCTGGGCGAGCCAGCGGTGAATCTTCTGCTCGTTGCCGGTCACCACCTGCTGGGTGGCCCAGTGAGCGGTCTCTCGGCCGGGGTAGGTGGCCGAGCGGGTCCGTACGGTCATGTCTGTCCACTTCAGCTTGCGTCGAACGACCAGATGAGGCCGACTTCCTCGTGGGACACCGCGAGGAGGCCGAAGTCCCAGGCGTACTGAGTCATCGGCCAGCAGCCGGTGACCCGTTCGTAGAAGTCGGGGCGGTCATCACCGTGGCGGGTGTTCGTGAAGAACCGCGAGCCCTCCGGGAAGCGCGACAGGATCACCTGCGCGTGTTCCTCCATGCCCGGCCTGCGCTCGGCGAAACCGTACTGCCGGGACACGTCCATGGCATCCGTAGCCAGCATCACGAGCAGCCGTACGACGGCGGAACGCGGAATCTCGAACAGCCGGCTGCGCCACTGCGCGGCCCCGGTCCCGTCCGTCGGCGGGACCCGGAACGGAAAGGCGGGGTCCTCCTCCAGTTCCTCGTCACCCTGCTCGGGATCCCTGCCGCGCCAGCCGCGGGGATCGGCCACCTCGCGGCGCATAACCGCGGCCACGTCGGGCAGCCAGTCCTCGTGGGCGCGCGGGCCGACCGCGACGAAGGAATACCGGTTGCGGTACATCTCCACCGCCATCGCCCATGTACCGGCGTCGGGACCCGGCTGCGGACCGCTCTGCCGGGCGGGCTCGATCTCGCTGTTCATCCGGGTCCTTCTCACTTGGGCATCGAGCTGAAGACGACGAACGGCGGGTTGAGGTCGGGCTCGTACATGAGGCGCAGCGAGACCCCCTTCGTGTCCCGTACTTCCGTGACCTTTCCGTCGACCAGCATGGTGCCCCGTCCGGTCACCGCGTCGCCCGTCAAGGGCCCTTGCAGAGGAACGGACGTGGTGTCGAACTCCGCCATCGGCCGCGGCGGGTCCTCGCTCAGCCACTTGTTGATCTCGTTCGTGTTGTCGCGCAGAGCGTACTGGGTGAGTCTCTGAGCGGATTCCATGTCGGCGTACGTCGATGCACCCGGGATCTTCGGTGTCCCGTCCGCCTTGCTCTCGTCCCTCATCCGCTGCAGCAATTGCTCGTCGGTCTTCCCCACATGCTTGTCGAGGGTATGGCCGTTCCCCATCCCTTCCGCTGCGGCAAGGTCCACCGAGTACATGTACGGGAACCGGCTTTCCGGCAGCTGCCAGCTGTGCTCCTTCTTGAACTCATTCAGGGAGCGCGCACCGAACCCCTGCGCCCGAGCCCGTTCCGCCTGGAACGTGGGCACGCCCAAGAGTGCCTCGTCGAGCTCGAACTCCAGCATGTACAGCTTGCCCGCGGCATCACTGAACGCCTCGTGATAGGCCTCGACCGCCGCGTCCATGGCCGCCTGGTCCATATGGGACCGGAAGGTCAGGACGACCTCCGCGACTATGAGGCCGGCCGCGATTTTGGTGAGTTCGAAGAGGTCGAGACCCGAGGTGAGGTCCTTCACCGTCTTTTCCGCGGCCTCCTTGGCCAGGCGCATGGTGGTTTCCGTGGTCCTCTGGCCCACGTCGGCCAGTTCGTCGAGCAGCTTCTGAATGGTGTTCGCGCTCTTGTCGAGGACCTCGATGATGGGACGCCTGGTGGCCGGGTCCATCTTCCCGTGGGTCTTCCAGCTCCGTGCGCCCTTCTTGGCCGTCACCTCGGCCCGCTGGTCACGGACCTTCCCCCATGCCGTGGTTCCCCAGATCGTCTGGCAGAAGGACCTCATCGCGGCCTGCCATTCACCGTTGCCCGTGGGGTCGGTGATGTAGGAGATCGCGTCCGTGAACTCGTCGGCCGACTTCTTCACGTCCTTGGAGGCGTCCCGCCACGCCCCGGCGATGTCGCGAAACTGCTCTTCTTCGACGCCCGGCGTGATCTCGTGGATGCGGCCGAGTCTCAGCCCTTCGTCGACCACGGGTTTCATGATGAACATGAGGAAGTCCGGGACCTCTCCGAGGATTCCGGAGATCGCCCACGAGTAGTGATACTCGCCCTCCCCCCGCCACGTCAGATCGTTCGGCGGACCGTACTTGGGCGCGCTGTCGATCACCGCCGGCGGCTGCTTCTCCTCCGGTGGCTCTCCCTTGCCCTTGCTCGCCGCCCAGTCCGCCTGCGCGTAGTTGTTCGCGGTCTGCGTGAAGCCCACCGCCACACCGCCCACCGCCACCACGCTCTTCGCCCAGAGCTCCAGGAACTTTCCGGCGACGATGCCGTACTGGTCGGCGAAGGAGTCCGCGCCCCAGCCAGTTCCCGCGGACTGGCTGTACTTGTCCAGCGTGCCCGTCAACGCCTTCGCCCTCTTGTCATAGGCGAACTGGCCGTCGCGCACGACGAGCGAGGTGAAGTAGAGGTGCTGCGGCTGCACATCGAAGCTGCCCACACCTCGGTTGGGTGGTGCGGTCCTGGCCTGGTCCTGTTCCCGTTGCCGCTGCTTGTCGGAAGGCAGATCAGCCATCAGGCTGCACCCCAGCCCCGCAGCACCGCCCTGTGTGCCGCCGCGTAGTTGATCTCCCCGTTGACCACGACGTCGTGCAGCCACGCCTGGGCCGCCTGGAGGTCGGACGCGGACCGGTCCCACTCGTCCAACTTGTCGACGAACACCTCGCGGGCTTCGCCCTCCCAGGTCAGGACCACCTTCTCGGCGCGCCGGTAGAGCAGGTCCAGCTGCTCGTTGAGGTGCTTGAGAATGTCCTCCAGATCTCCGGAGAGTTCCTGCAGCGTCGCGAAGTCGACGGTTATGCGGTCGTCGTCCACCATGTGTCCCCCGTTCACACGTTGTCTCGGAATTCGCCGGTCGGCGTATGGGACCTCAGAGGTCGGAGAGGGTGCTGCGCGGCGCCGCGTGCACATCGGTGTTCGGCGTCGACAGCGCGTCCGTCTCGCCCTTCACATCCGTCTCGGCCTGGACCTTCCGCAGCTGCTCCATGACGTCCAGGTCCTGCTCCGAGAACCCGTCCCGGCTCAACCGCACGGCCTGTTCGAGAGCCTGGATGACCATGCGGATACGTACGGCGTCCTCGGCCGCGCCACGGTGGAGGTCCCGGTAGGCACGGGCGGCCGGACCCCGCCATCCTGCCTCGATCCGGTCGACGATCGCGTCCATGCGTCTGACCTGCTTGTCCAGGTGGTCCTGCATACCGTCGAGGTCATTGGCCAGGTCCGTCAGCCGGTCGGCCTTCACCCGAAGTCGTGGATGCCCGCCTGCGCCGCTCATCGCATCCCCGATTCCGACATCGTCAACGCCGCTCCCGCACCCGTTACTTGAAGCACCTGCGTCAGCCTAGCAACGCTCCTTCGTCCCCTGCGGCAGCGAAGAGGAGCCGATCGCCCGGGGTGCGTACCACGTCGACGATCGGCTCCTTGAGGTCTCCGCCGCCCCACCCTCGATGCGACCGCCCTGCCCACGGGCTCCGCCCGGCCTGAAACCCGCCGCGGCACCAGGGGCGCATCCCCTGCTCAACCTCTCCCCCCGCAGCTGTGGTCACAGCCCTCGGCGACGCCATCTGTTTCCTCCACAGCCGAACTCCACCCCGGGTGTGCCACAACGTGCCAGTGAAGGCGGTGAACAGTGGTCAGCAGCAGCGTTCATCGGAGCGGCGGGAGCCGCCGCTCGATGGCGTTCTCGCAGTTCAGCGGCTACCTGCCCCTCAAGTGCTGGGTGATTCCCAAGCTCAGAGCGCGAGTTCGATTCTCGTCACCCGCTCCACGATGAAGGCCCTGGTCAGAGACCAGGGCCTTGTTTGTTGTCTGAGACCTGCTCCATGCGTCGCGTGCCATATCCGTGCCAGATGCCCAGTGGTCCGCCGCTGTGCGCCGAGCCCGTACGAGCTGGTCGACGATCCGTGTCCGAGTACTGATCGGCAGTGTGGCGCTGGACCGGGCAGAGAGGGTCTGGCCTGTGAGCCGCGGGACTCCCTCCTCCGCCACGAACAGCAGCCCGTCAGGCTCTTCCTCCGCGAACCGGTCGAGGAGCCGCGCCGAGCTCCCTGCGGAGGGTGGCCGGAAAGTGGATCGCGAGGACATCCACTGTCGACTTGGTGTCGCCCTCGCCACCAGCCCCGGAGCAGCCTTGGCGAACCGTCCGGCGAGCGGGGCGTGAGCGCCGAACTCCGGCGCAAGGCCATCTGCCCTTCGGAGCGCATCGGCCCGCAGGCGCGGAAGCAGCCAATCAGCCGCCGCCGGCCCAAGGCCTTGTCAAGATGGCGGAACAGGACCTGCCCAAGTGCATGGGCAGGCTCCCGCCGAGGTCAGCTGCCATATCGTCCCTGCCGAGCGCGGCTGCTCATCTGTCTGGCCGAGCCGCACTTTGCCGCAACTGCATTGCAGCGGTGGCTGATTCCATGATGAATACCACTGCTACGGCAAAAGGTATGTGGACGTTCCTCTATCCACTTTGCAAGTGGTAATGCGCTGTTGATAGACATGACACACCGGTGCAGGCCGTGGTGATCGGACGGCGGGCCCTGGGAAGCGACGGTGTCCAGCTCGTGAAGTGAGGTGTGATCAAGCGGTGTTGACCGGATCGATGACTGACACGAGATGGCGACCGAGACCTGCTTGATCATCGCGCGCTCGACGTTGGGGTACAACGACGGCACGGCGCACCAGGCGCCGGTCAGGGCCACGGCCGCCGTCGAGGCCATCGGCGGACGCCGGGGCACTGGAAAGAGACGATTACGGAGCGGGGGGGACCGTGTCCAAGTGGGACATCAAGCCGGATGGCGTTCGTGGAGTCCTCAGCAGGACAGCCGAGGTCGGCGGCGAGTTCGAGGAAGAGTTCACGTCGTACGGCGAGGGCTTGCTGGGCGCCGCGACGTGTGCGGGGACGATGGTTCTGGGCGGGACCGAAATTCCCAAGGGGGGCGCGTTCGGCCCCGTGGCTCAGGCGTTGCAGGAGTTCCAGGACCATACGAACGGCGAATTGAAATTTCTTGCTGTTCGGACGGGGAAGTCCATCACCGGGGCGCGCCTGGCCACTGAGGAGTACATCAAGGGCGATCTGGAGATGGCAAGGAACAAGCAGAAGGAGTACTCCAAGGCTCCGACTCCGGAAGAATTGAAGGGTCTCAAGAAGTGATTGACCTGGAGAAGATACCGACCTTCACGGGCGATCTGGAGGCCTTGGAGACGCAGGCGACTTCACTGAAGACGACTGCCTCCAGCATTCGCGGTACGGGCAAGGACACTCACAACGCTTTCCAAGCCTTGGACGCGGTCTATGACGCTCCCGAGCAGGAGGAGTTGCTCAATTCGACCGTCCCGGTGCGGGACAAGGCGGATGAGTTCGCGAAAAAGCTGGAGTCCGTCAGTGGTGCGTTGACCGAGTTCGCGTCGACCGCCCGTCCGCTGGTGAACAAGATGAAGCATCTCCGCGAGGATGCGGAGAAATTCGTCGCGGAGAACAAGGAAGACGACGACTGGCAGAAGGACCAGGACAAGATCGACGAGAACGCGCGTCTTGTCCGTGAGGTCGGCACGACATGGGTGGCGTTCCAGGGCGTCGAGCGTGATGCGGCCAACAAGATCACTTCATTGGTGGGCGGTACGCGCTTCGTTGTTGATGACGGGTCACACAAGGCCGGCATGTACGGCTTCAAGGAAAGCGACGTCAAGGACGCCAAGGAAACACCCTGGGGGACGGCCGACGAGCGTGAGTACACGGGCCTACGGGCTGCGTGGGAGTGGACGAAGGACCACGTCGGCGGTGGGCTGAAGGGGTTCTTCGTCGACGGCGTCTGGGGCACGATCAAGGGCCTGGGCAGCATGGTCAACGTGTTCGACTGGGACAATTTCAAGAAGACCTGGTCGGGCATCGGTAGTGTCTTCGGCGGTATCAGCGCCTACATCATCACGCCGTATGACTGGGCGATGGACAAGATGTTCGGCCCGGTCGACCACAGTGACCGTGAAAAGCAGAAGGCGGCTCTGCGCAACTTCGGCAAGTCGCTGGTCGCGTGGGACGAGTGGGACAAGGATCCCTCGCGGGCGTTCGGGGCCGTGCTTTTCAACGGTGCGACGCTCGGTTCGGGCTCATTGCTCAAGCTCGGCAAGGCCGGAAAGCTGGGTGTGGGCGCGGAGGCCGCGACCGTGCTGGGCAAGGCGGGCGCACTCGTCGATCCGATGAGTTACCTCGGCAAGGCGGCGGGTGTCACCAAGCTGAAGGTCGGCGACTTCATGGAGGGCCTGAAGGCCAGCCAGGCCGGTATCGACGACATGGCCCGCAACGCACCCACCGGGGCTCCGCCTCATACAGGTGGGGTGGACGCGCCCCCCGGCCATGAATACGTCGACCACGCGGGCAACAAGCGCATCATCGGCGATGATGCGTACATCAGGGACGAACACGGCAACGTCGTTCCCGATACCCAACCCGTCCGGGAGCCGCACAAGGACGACCTGCCCAACACGCACGAGACCACCCCCGGCGAGGAGAAGGTGCTCGAGGGCGCGGGCGGACCCAGCCGCGCGGAGAACTCGGCGGGCCACCCGACCGGCTCGGCGCACCCGGGCGGTGGTTCCCACCTGACGGATGGCGGTGGCACACACCACACGCCGTCCACGGGCGGCCACGCCGCGGACCACCCGACGACCGGTCGAGGCTCGGGCAGCGCCGCGGGTTCGTACACGCCTTCCCGCGGCGGTGGTCATGGCGAAACCCCGGGTACTGGCGCGAGCGGCCACTCGGAGAACACCCATGGCGGCGACGGAGCCCACAGCAGCGACGCGGGCGGCGACAACCCTGCGTCCGGTTCCGCCGATCATGGATCCGGTGACGGTGCCGATGGCCAGGTGGAGAAGCACACGCCCGGCGGGGAGACGCAGGAGCACGAGGGAACAGGAACGTCGGATACTTCGGGTGAGACGGGCACGACGCCCGGCGATCGTGTGAACGAGCCGATTCCGGAGTTGACGGCGGAGGAAAAGGCAGCGCACTGGGGCCATCTGGAAGACGTGGAAAAGCGGGCTCCGGAAGAATTCGATCACCTGAAGCACGACCCGGATCACAAGAATCAGATCGATGACAAATCGATGGATGAGGCCCGGGTCGGTCTCGACCTCCGGGAGAGCGGACGTCTCCCGGAGGACATCCGCCGTCCGGAGCTAGCCGATAAGGGCGAGTTCTATTCCGAAACCACCGGTGAGTATTATGACATCAAGGGCGTCCACTCCGACTATCCTCCATTCAATAATGTGCGCGACAAGTCCCAGCCGTTCAAGGGTGCGTACGACCCGGCCAATAATGAGGCATGGGTCAACAAACAGCTGGCGAAGCAGATCGAAAAGCGTGGACGTATAGTAATTATTGACATCCGGAATGCAAATCAAGCAGCAATCGACAGCGTCAAGGCAGCTGTTGAAAGCCGCGGTTGGGGAGATCGTGTCATCTGGTACCCGTAAGAACTGGAAGCCGATCGTGCTCCCCACTGATCCGGAAGCCACGCGGCAACTGCAGGAATGGCTTGCCTCGGGGGAGTACAACCTCAATGGCATGGAGCGTGACTTCCGGGGCGCCGACCTCTCGGGCGGGGACTTCTCGAATGCATGGTTCACCGACGCAATCCTGGTGGGCGTACGACTTGTCGGCACGTCCTTCTACCGGGCCGACCTTCAGTCGGCCGATCTGACCGGAGCGGATCTGACCGGAGCGGATCTCGTCAGGGCGAACCTGGACGAGGCCGTGCTCCGATCGGCGCGGCTCGACGGGACGGACATGGTCCGGGCTTCGCTATGCGATGTCGACGCGTCGGGAGCGAGCTTCCGCAGAACACGGTTTCTCGGTGCTTCGCTGATCGACACCGATATGAGGGGAGCGGACCTGACTGATGCTGTCCTTGACGAGAACTTCTTCGAGATCAAAGTCGACGACGCTACAGTGGTGCGCGGCCTGACCGGCACCGTTTTCGGGCCGATCACCGTTTTCAGCGGCGAATCGTCCCGAGAACTGGCCGACGCAGAACTCGAGGCGTGGATCGGTGCGCGAGGCGGACAGGTGCGAGTGATTCCTCCGCGCCGCCCGTCACAATAGGGCCTGGCATGGCCCATTAGCCGAAATCCATGAATTCCGCAGCAGGTGACTGGTTTCGCCGAGCTGCTCGTTCTTCTGGTTTCGAAATCGAGCGGCTCTTCGGGCGACGAACTCAGAGGAGCCAGGAGCCATCCCATGCATCGCCATCGTGAATTGTGCGGCACGGATTTCGACGGCCGACCGACGGACGGCATCGACGACGTGATCCACGACGCGCTCGAAAGTCCCCGTCACACCGGACCCGCGTCCCCGGCCTCGTCGCCTTGATGAACGCCCCCGGAGCCGCCCGAGATCGAGCGGTTGCCGGCTCGCGTGGTGCGGACGCCCTGGGGCCATGCGGCGGGATACGGGACGGTGATCCGTGCCGCCGCGGACGGCGGCATCGAGACGACGGCCGACCACGCATGATCGGAGAAAACATCGCATGACCAAGGACGTGATCGCGCTCACCAGGCGAATGCCGGACGCGTTGAGTATCTTGGCGGGCCTGCTTGCGGGTGGCCCGGACCTGCTGGTCGAGACCGCCGGCGAGGGTGCCGTGGTCCAGCTGTGTGACGCCGAAGGGCGGCCGCTCGTCTCGATCGAGGTGCCGCTGCTGCTCCAGGTGCAGGGTGAGGCGGCCCGGTTGCTGGGGCCCGACGTCGAGCCGCCGGGCGACGGTCCGGCGTGGTGGGTCGAGGCCCGCGCCGCCGCGGGCGTCCCCCAGGCCGAACAGCTCGCAGGTGCCTTCGCAGCCCGGCTGACCATGCTCCTGGGCGGCAGGGTCTGGCCACCGGATGCCCCCGGCACCGTCGGTGCGGCCCGCCCGGTCGATGTCTCCGGCATCACCGCCGTACCGGCTCCCGCTGCTGCCCAGCCGGCCGTCGACATGCTCACCGACAGGGCTGCCGTCGTTCTCCAGGACCGACCGGTCGTCCCCATGACCAGCTGGCTCTCCGAGGCGCTGCGGGCCACCGTGGACAGCGACCGGTCCCTTCAGATCGTCACCCCACCGCACTGCCGTCTCTCCCTGCCCACCCGCATGCTGCTGCAGTCCACACCCTCGCGCTGGGTGGTCCAGGACGAGCGGTGCGGCTATTACGACGGGCTGACCGGCGCGGTACTGCGCTGGCAGGACGACGCCTTCTCCCCGGCCCGGGACGAAAGCGGTGAGACTCCGGTGGCAGAGGCCTTCGCAGAGGTTCGGCCCAGCGGCGAGCGTCAGCTCGTCGTTTCCTTCCGGACCCTGCACCCTCCCAGGGCGGACCTCGTTCTCGGCGGCGCGCTGGAAGCCGCCTGGCAGGCGCTGGCCGGTGGCCCGCCGGCCAGCTGGGGGACATCGGAGCCGGCCGGTCTGGCCTGGTCGAGGCGGCAGCTGACCGAGCTGGCGTACGAACGTGCCCCACGGCCCACCTGGACGGTGGTCGTCGGTGCCCCAAACCGGCCCGCCGTCGCCACCCTGCGCGTGATCCGCACCCCGGAGGGTGTGGAGGAGGACATCACCCTCACCATCGGCTACGGCCCCGGTGAGAAGCCGGCCCTGGAGGCACTGCCGGAGCTGGCCGACGAACTCGTGACCCGACACGGACTGAAGACCATGCTGTGCCAACTGCGCGCGGCACGCCGGGACCTGAGCACCCCGCCCCACTTCGAGCACCCGCCGCTGCCCTACGCCTTCGTGCTGGGCCCCGCGGAGGGCCGGGAAGCAGGACGCGACACCGCGAGCAGGACACCGCTCAAGGAACGCCCGGTGCGACTGGGCCCGAACGCCCGGCCCGGCTTCTACTACCCGCTCGGCGACGGAGAGTCCGCCGAGAGCTGGTACGCACTTGAGCAGCTCATGCGTCATCTGCGAGGGGCGCCGCCCGCCTGAACGATCACGCATGGTGCGCTCGGTCGCGCGCTGCGTCCGACCGGAAGACGGACATGCTAGTGCCGGTGTGCCCCGCACAGGAGCGACACCCCGCTTCCCGGCTCTGCCGCCCACCGGCCCGGCAAGGCCCTCGGATCGGATACGTGAGCGGCGGCACATCGAGCTATCGCTCATACAACCGGGCATCCTGCCGAGTCCCACCACCGCGCCGGGCAACACGACTTTCCTCCCGCCCAGCGTCTCTCCCGACGCCACGCAGGTGGCCGTGCCACAACGTGCCAGAAGGGGCGGTAATCAGCGGTCACCAAAGGGCTGAAGCCGCTATCAGGACGAGGCCATCAACGCGCGTTCCCGCAGTTCACAGGCTATGCACGGACCAAGTGCCGGGTGATTCCCAAGCTCAGAGCGCGAGTTCGATTCTCGTCACCCGCTCCATGGAAAAGCCCCAGGCCAGTGGCCGGGGGCTTCTTTGTTGCCTGGACCAGTTCAAGGGTCCCGCACCAGATCCGCACCAGAAGGCTTCCCCTCGGCCATCTCGCGGACGGTGCGCCCCAGGTCGACCCGCCGCTCGCGGCCTCCTGCCGCCACTCAAGGTCGGCGCGGTGGATGCTGTCGAGGTCTGGGGCCTGGTGGCCGATGGCGACGAACTCGTCTCCTCCGAGGCGTCCGACGATGCCGTGACGGCCGCACCAGGCGGCGAGGCGTTCGGCGTTGACGGCCAGGGCGACGTCCCCGGCGGCGTGGCCGTGGGTGTCGTTGAGGTTCTTGAAGTCGTCGAGGTCGGAAGCGCGCGGGTTCCCGGAATCCTGAACGTTGGTAAGCCGGAACCTGCATGCCAGCTGATGGCTGCGGCGGTCCCACGCGCGGGTTCCGGCCTAGGCAGTTTCGTTTGGATCAGTTGGTCGTTGGTCCGAGTGTGTCGTTGACTGATGCGCAGTGGGCGCGGATCGAGCCGTTGCTCCCGGATCGGACGTCGAAGCGGGGTGGCCGTTGGCGGGACCATCGAGAGGTGATCGACGCGATCGCCTTCAAGTTCCAGACCGGCACGCAGTGGGTTCACCTGCCGGAGAAGTACGGCAACTGGCGAGGCTTCTACAACCGGCTGCGGATGTGGGCTGTCGACGGCACGTGGGAGCGGGTCTTCACCACTCTGGTGGCCCAGCCTGACGCGGACGGGGACCTCAACTGGGCCGTGTCGGTGGACTCCACGATCGTGCGGGCTCACCAGCACGCGGCCGGGGCCCGGAAAAAGGGGTCCCGGCCGACGAACCTGACGACCATGCCATCGGCCGGTCCCGCGGCGGACTGACAACGAAGATCCACCTCGCCGCCGACGACCGCTGCCGCCCACTGGCCTTTCACCTCACCGCCGGACAGGCCGGTGACGCGCCCGCCTTCACCGACGTCATGGCCCGCCTGCGCGTTCCTCGTCGGCGAGGACGGCCCCGCACCAGGCCGGACCTGGTCCTGGCCGACAAGGCGTACTCCTCCCGCGCGATCCGCGAGCACCTGCGCAAGCGCGGCATCCGGGCAGTGATCCCCGTCCCCGCCGACCAGCGCGGACACCGGCTACGCCGGGGCAGCCGGGGCGGCAGACCACCGGCCTTCGACCGTGAGACTTACAAGTGGCGCAACGCTGTCGAACGGTGTATCAACCGCCTGAAGCAGTGGCGCGGGATCGCCACCCGCTACGAGAAGACCGCCACCGTTTATCTGGCCGGACTCCACATCGCCGGTATTTTCCTCTGGTCTGCCCGATCCTTCGTCCTCAGACGTGACTGTGGACGTTGATGACACTTCCGTCGGGTGCCTGAACAAAGAAGCGTCGGATTCCCCATGGTTCCGTGGTCAAGGGATAGACCACCTGGTACCCCTGGCGCTCGGCTGCGGCGTACGCGGCGTCAACGTCCTCGACTTCGACCGCCAGTGTCGAATGGGCGGTATGCGGGTCCCATGAGTCTGCGGCAGGGGAGACCAGGGTCATCTGTGCCGTCGGGTTACCGGGCGAGGCCAACATCAAGAAGCCGGGCTCGTCCATGCGCACGTCCATGCCCAGGAAATCGCTGTAGAAGCTTCGGCTCTCTTCGATGACATGGGTGACGACGTTGGGCATGATGCGACGGATCGTCATCCTCGCACTGTAGCGGAGGACCGCTCCAACAGCTTGATCCAAACGAGAGGCTCTAGGTCTGTCATTTGGATCATCGTGCGGACCAGAGGAAGGGCGGGTGTCGCCGTGTCGAAGGACGACAGCAGGACGTAAGTGAGGCGGTAGCCAGACGTAAGCGGCGGGCGGAATGCTTCACGTGTCAGCAGGTCAAGTGGGGTAGCGGCTCGCCGCGCGTTCCGGGCCGCTACTGCACCTCCGTACTCGACCGCCATATATTCGGGGAATTCACATGCGTACGACGTTCCACTCCCGCAAGCGCACCGCCACCATCGGCGCAGCACTCACCGCCGTCGTCACTCTCGCCCTCACCGCCTGCAACGGCGACAACAGCGCGTTGGGCAGCACGCAGGCCAGCCCCACCGCGTCGGCGGACAAGGCGGGCGGCACGGTCGGGGCGGGCAAGGCGGACCAGAGCGTCGGCACCGGCACCGGCGGGAGCGACCAGAGCGCCGACACCGGCACCGGTGACACCAGCGAGGGCAAGGTCGACATGTGCCGCTCCGGCGTGCTCGACGCCACTGCCGCTGACAACACCACGGACAAGACGGACGGCATCGTCACCGTCACCTTCAAGAACGTCGCAAGCGCCGACTGCCGCATCAGCGGCTTCCCGGGTGTCGATCTGAAGACGTCCCTGGGCGACACCTTCTCCGTGGACCGCAACGGCGAGCAGGCTGTGCCGCAGATCCTCAAGGAGGGCGAGACCGCCGCCTTCAACATCACGTTCCCGGTCAACAACACCGGCGGCTCCGGCGTGCGGCTGACCGACATGGTGGTGACGCCCCCGAACGAGATCGAGCCCTTCACCCTGAGGTGGCCGGCGGGCACGCTCGCCGTCACCGACGGCGAGGGCGACGGGAGGATGGAGGTCAGCCCGGTGAGCAAGGTCAGCGACTCACCGGCTGGCTGACCCCGCTCAGGACTGCTGCGGGGAGCGCCACCATGATGTTGAACGCATGCGCCCAACCCCTCCGCCACCCCGGAGAACAGCAGCGCGAAGTGCTCCTGCCCACGTTGACCCCTCGCCAGTTCCCGCACTTCTCCGGCAGATGGACCCACTGCGATCCGGTCTGGAACTTCCAGGCGATCGCATCGATCACCTCACGGTGGTCCCGCCACCGCCCCCCGTCTGGGCGTCCGGCCCGGCAACAACGGCTCGATCCGCGTCCGCTGCACGTCGCTTAACGGCACACTCAGAACAACGATCAGATGATCCAAACGAAACGGCCTAGCTGACGGGACATGGTGAGCGAAGCCCGGTTCTGCCAGGAGGATTGGGAAGACCACGGCTGATCTGAAAGACGCATCCCGCCTGGGACTTCGACTTCGACTTCGACGACGGCGACGAACTCACCCGGCGACTGCCCTGACAGGCTGCTCTGTACGATCACCGAATACTGGGCGCTGGTCCGCCTGTCCTGTGCGGAGATCAGCAAGTGGTGCCCTGTCCGGATGGTTGAGGGAGTTGGCGGGTGTCCGCTTTGGACTTCTACGCTCACGTCGCCGTTTGCGGTGAGGTCCTGGGAGTTGGCCTCGGTGCCGACCCGGAAGCCTGGGAAGCCGCCCTGGGGGCGACATGCCTCGATGTTCCCGGTGGTGGCCTACTGCGGCGGGACTACGGGCTCGTGGAAATCAACTTCTCGCCGGACCAGCCAGGGCGGCAAGGGCAGATGTCGTGCTTCGGCTTCGGCGTGAAGATCCAACGACTGCTGTACGACCAGTCCTCGAACACCGTGCCGTCCCCGCTCTCGCGGGAATACGGGGAATTCGCACCCAGAGTCCCCTTCAAGGAACTGCAGACCGCCATCCTGGCCCTGGGCCACACGATCGAACTCGACAAGCACAACACGTCGAGTGACATGGACTGCTACCGCGTATCCGCGTCCGCCGCCCGCATCCACGTCGTCGCCGACCCTGACCCGTACGGGTCAGGCGACCCAGATCCAGACGGACATCAGAGGGGCGACGTCTGGTCCGTCGACGTGTGGTGACCAGCCGGCGACCTCCCAGCAGCGTCCGTGATATCTCTTCGCTACGAGGAGCGCCGGGCAACGATCACCTGCGCGGCGGGCCACGATCTGAAGAGCGCGCGCCACCCAGCTGATCAGCCACACTCAAGCCCCCCGTGCCGCATCCAACCGGCTAGCCCGCAGGCCAATGCGGGTTCGGCATGCCGTCATCGCTCATGTGCGCCCGCTGCCAGATCCCTTTCCAGTTGAACGGCGTCTCCGGGACGAACCGGTGCCGCTGCCCGCACGGACATGGCGCCAGCACCCACGCGCACCCACCGCACAGCTCCACCCAGCCGTGCCCGGTCGAGTTCGACACCAGCGGTCTCTCGTCCCCGCAGGCGGGGCAGCCGGGGAAATCGGCGCCGTCCAAAATCGCGTTCTGTCGCCGGACGTACTCAGGCAGCCGCAGCGACGGATGGCGAAACGGGTCTTCGTACCAGGCGCGGTTCGGGCCCTCCCACCAGCTCCGCAGCCACCACGGTCGCGGGTTCACTACAGCCCGCCGCCCCGCCCGCTTCTCCGCCCGGCGTTGCGCGGCGTACTCCTCCGCCCGCGCGAGCCACAGCACCCGCGCCTCATGCAGTTCCTCCACCGCCCGCACCAGCGCGTCCGGGTCCGCCTCCAGCCGCCGGGGGATCGCGGCGCTGAGCGTGAGGTGGTGGTATGTCGCCCGGAAGCCGTACGGAGCAAAGAGGGTGATGCAGGTCCGCAGCGCGCTGTGCCGGCGACGGAGGGGAAGGCGGGCGTCGTGCACGTGCGCTCGGTGGGTCAGGAAACTGGTCATTGTGTGGGCGCCAGGTCCAGTGCCCGTGCCAGGGCGGCAGTGACGGCGGCAGCGTGTGCCGGCAGGTGTTGTTCAGCCCAGGTTCCGGCAAGGCTGAGGAAGTCCTGCAAATCCTGCTGGGCGCCCGCGACGAGCCTGCGTACCTGGTCTACTGGCAGCTCGATCACCGGGCTGCCGTCCGTCCCATGGGCGTCGACCGTTAGCCGGACACTGTCGCCGACGCGTTCGGCCACCGAGGACGGGTCGTGGCCGAAGTAGGCGCAGCCGGTGTCGTCGAGCACGTCCAGCCAGTCCCGCCAGGTCTCCAGGCCGTTGCAGCAGCCCGGCTCGACGAAGACGGTGTCGGTGGTGGTGTCGGTCACCCGGAACCCGCCGGCGGCGAACAGGTCAGGCATGGTGAGCAGCCCGTGCAGGAATGTGCCGAGCGGGTCGGTCGGGCACGGCCCATGCTCCACCTCCGGCTCGAAGTCGTTGCAGTCGGCGATCCGCATAACCGCCGTGCCTACCTCCGCCGGAGTGAGCTCCCCGTTCAGCACGAGGTAGCCATGCGATTCCTGCTCGCCAACCGGCCAGAGCGCGAAGTCGTCGGCAGCGGAGATCTCCAGAACGGGTTGCATCACAATCACATGGGGATGGTGCCGGACGCACTACTACACCGCCACGGGCTTTCAGCTGCGGCATCGGACTCGGAGCGGGCCCGCTACCTGGGCAGTTTCGCGGTGCGCTCCGGGCAGGCGGGGGACTGTACCGTGAATGGGCTGGACGAAGCAGGCGCAGCACGACTTTCAGAGCATGCCCGCCGAAGGCAGCGACCTGGTCATGAGTGCCCGCGCGGAACTGGTCACTGCCGAAGACCCGTACTTCCGGGGAATCGAAGCCGATGCCTCGCTCCCGCACTGGATGACCGTCCGACCGCTGTCCTCCACGAGCCCAGGCGGCCCCCACATCGTCGACCTGGCCGGCGGACGCGGCTGGCCCATCTACACCTTCATGCGCCGCCACGCCGACCCACAGATCGTCGTCACCGAAGCCTTCTGGGCCTGACGCCTGCGCCACCGCAGCGTCTGCACCACGGGCGGCCTCCGCGTGCTGTCACCCGCTCCAGCAAGAAACCTCAGGCCGATGACCTGCCGTCGATGTGCCCCATCCATGCCCTTCGGAGCGGAGAACAGCGGTCACGCACGGCTCCCAGGGGGTACAGACAACTACCCCACTCCGGACAACCGTGCAGGCCAGAGCCACCCCGTCCACTCAAGCACCCGTGATTCCCAAGCTCAGAGCGCGAGTTCGATTCTCGTCACCCGCTCTTCGAAGAAGGCCCAGGTCGGCGACCCGGGCCTTTCTTGTTGCCCAGACCAGCCGAGAGCCGCCATGCCCTCCGCGTGCCCGGCGCCTGCATCGCCACCATCACCTCCAGCGAAGACGCACTCGACGACCGTTCGCAGCACCCACAGCGTCGGCCCGGTGTGCCGGAGTGCCGGCCGACAGCAGGACGCGTGACACTCCTGGAGCCGACAGGCGAGCAAAGGACTGGGGCAGTTACCTCCCGACGCCTGCCCCCGCTGTCCTGCGGCTCCGGAGCGATCACGTCTCTCAGTTCTGGTCGGAGGCGAGCCCGGCAGCCGGCGTGGTGTCCTTCCGCACCGCCACCGCCGGAGTGGCTCGATGCGTCGAGCTGAGTACGCCGGGCCTGCCTTGCCAAGGCACGGATCCGGGTCCTGCCGCTCGCCCGGGCGTCGACCGCCACACGCCTGTCCGCTGCGCCGCGCGTCGGAACAGGTGGGGCAGGAAGGTGTAGAAGCGGTCGGGAAGGAACACGGCGTCCGCAACGATCATCGCGCCGGAGAAGAGAGGCAGCCCCAGGAGCACCGCGATACCGATGTGCATGCTCAGCAGCATGGCGAGAACGGGGTACTTGAGCCTGCCGAAGAGCACGAACGGGAAGGCCACCTGCAAGAGCACCGTCATGTAGCCGGCGATCGCGATCAGGATCGTGTGCTCGTCCACGAGGTGGGAAAGTGCGGGCCACGGCTGGAAGAGTTCGAGGTTCAGAACGTAGTGGAGAGCGGTGCCGCTGCCCCAGGAAGCGCCCTGGACCTTGTACAGGCCGGTTGATCCGTAGAGGAAAATGACTTGGGCCGCGATGACGAACATGCCGCAGTTGTGCAGCACCGTGGTCAAGGTGATCCGGGCGTCTCGGAGTTGCTGTGCGGAGCGGCTCCTCACCGGTTGCGGCGCGTTGCCCGCACGAGCCGTCTTCAGCCGGTCCCTGCGTGCGTCCAATGACCAGCGCCGCCCGCACGCGGTGAGGACCAGGTAGATGGCCATCAGCAGGAGCAGGTTGTCGCCCCCGTCCGTCATGAAGATCGCTCGGGCATGGAACGACGTCACCACGACGGCGAAGAGAATGGACATGACGCGGGTCCGCCAGCCCAGCGCGAAGAGTGCGGACGTGACGAGGGCCATCACGTAGCAGAGCTCGAAGTAGGCGCGGCTGTCGGACAGGGTCAGGATGCTGTTCCACCCCGTCTGGTCGAAGAGCTGCCGCGCCAACGAGGGTGTCCACGGGGATCCGGGGCCCCAGATCTCGTCACGGTGCGGGAACTCGCGCAGCAGGAAGACCAGGTAGAGCAGTCCGTAGCCGACGCGCAACACCGACGCGGCGTACAGGGACACCGGCCGGCCGGTCAAGAGCTCCCCGGCGGCACTGATCCGGTCGGCGAGCCACTGGGCTGCGCCGGGGGGTGCAGTCTGTTGACTCCTTGAGCGACGGTCTGTCGGTGCCGTGGGGGCGATCTGCTCACTTCCCATGGGGTGTCACCTTCCACCAGGGCAGAAGCCGGTTCTCGGCGGACGTCGGCGGGTGGTTGCCGACGGCGGTGCCGGAGGCAGCGATGGGCAGTGTGACGACGCGGAGTTGAATGAAGTCGAAGGTGCCGCTGTTGTGGGCAGCGACGCGGTCCGCGGCGATGTTGCTCAGATACCTCTGCATCATCAGGGCGCGCTCCGTGCGCGCCTTGTCGTCTCCTCCGTGTGAATCGACATAGGAAGTCCAGGCGCGGCGCAGCAGGTTCTGCGCCGTGTGGCTCGGGAACGCATTGTGTTCGACTGCGGAATTGTCCTCGGCAGTCAGATCGAACCAGGCACTCACCTTGACCGATCCACCGGCCTCAGTGTGTGCGGTTCTCGCCAGAATCTTTCGGTTGACGGATTCGGGGTCCGGGGCAAAAAGTCGCCAATTCTGTTCGAAGAAGGGATACACCCATGCGTTGACCAGTGAGCTGTATCGCTTGGAGACGGTATTGGAGGGCGCTACATGAAGGAACACCAGAAGGACATGGACGAGAGTCGTCGCCATGCACAGGACCACGGCGGTGCGCAGCCCTGCTTTCAGTAAACGGGCACCCCTCGACCGCCTGACCGGCGTGCGCACGTCGTCAGGACATTCCTTCGTGGCCGGACCGGAATCGGAGTGCTGGAGTTCTTTCACGTCCGCTGGTTCAATTCCGCTCGGCACCGCCCACCCTGTCTTTCTCATATCAGCTACTCGCGTCTGGCTTTTTCTGCGGACTGCCAACGGCGGCACGCGGCGGATTCGATGAGGATTCCGCCGCGCGCCTCATCCGATGAACGGGCTCACTGCAGTGCGCTGCTTAGCCCTCGTAGCCCTTGGAACCCTCGTAGTCCTTGGAACCCCCGTGGTCCTTCGAACCCTCGTAGTCCTTGGAACCCCCGTGGTCCTTCGAACCCTC
>NZ_ML123047.1:294346-300858 GCF_003846175.1 Streptomyces sp. ADI95-17
GTGGTCCTTGGGCTTGTTGCCGTAGCCGTAGTTCTGCTTGTCAGGCTGCCCGCCATGACCGGGCCTACCAGGCGCGCCCTCATGCTTATGGCCAGGCTTGCCGCCGTGCCCGCCGCCGGTGTTGCCGACGGTGGCATTCCCGGCGGTGTTCCCGGTGGTGGCGTTGTTCCCGGCAGTGTTGCCCGCAGTGTTCCCGGACGTGTTACCGGCGATGTTGCCCGAGGTGCCGCCGGTCCCGACGATGGGTCCGCCCAGGAGGCCGCCACTGACGAGGCCGCCGCTGACGAGGCCGCCACTGACGAGCCCTCCGCTGGTGGAGGTTCCGGTCGTCGCGCCGGAGGTGGCTCCCGTCGTCGCGCCGGTGGTGGCACCCGTCGTCGCGCCGGTGGTGGCACCCGTCGTCGACCCGGTGGTGGCACCCGTCGTCGACCCGGTCGGGCATCCACCGAAGAAGATCCTGTTGTTCTGGAGCGACACGAGGCCGGTACGAGCCAGCGCCCGGCCTTGGATGTTCGCCCCCGTGTTCACGGTGATCGAAATCCCGGCCATGATCGTGCCCACGAAGCTGGAGCCGGTGCCGATGGTGGCCGAATCCCTGATCTGCCAGAACACGTTGCACGCCGAAGCGCCGTTCGTGAGGAGCACCCGGGCGGAGGACGCCACGGTCAGGGCCTCAGGAATCTGGAACACCCAGACGGCGTTCTGGTCACCCTGAGCGTCCAGGATCAGGTCGCCGGTGAGCAGGACACCGGATGTGGAGGTGTGGACGCCCGGCAGCAGCGTCTGGCCCGCGCCGATAGCCGCCGCAAGCGGGAAATTCGTGGCCTGGCCGGCCGCGGAGTTGTACGCCGTCGTCAGGTCCGCCTGGGCCCCGCCTGCCACAGCGTCCGTCTGGTGCACGGCACCGCCGACGGTGCCGGGCGGGAATCCGGTGATGGACGTCCCTGGACTCACGCCGAGGTCTCCCTCAAGCGAACTGTTCCCGGTGTTGGTGACTTCCTCCGCTCCCAGAACCGAGAAACTGGTTGCTCTGCCGAGGTTCACATGTGTTGCGATGGCCGACGCCGGCGTTGGCGTCACCACGACCACCGCTGCGGCAACCATTGCGGCAACGGCCGAGGCCAGCCAGCCGGACAAAGCGCGGCCATGAGCCGATCGAGGAATCTTCAGCCTCATCGAAAGCCTTTTCTGTGGGGGGGGGTACGGCGCACCGGGCCCTACCGATCACCCGGAAAGCCTTTACTGCTGCCGCATATTACTCAGGTGAATCAACCCGCCAACAACAAGCAAGAGGGGAGGGGGGAATGATCACTCATTCAACAACGCAAAATTCGATGAAACATTTGAATTCACGTAGTCGATAATCCGACATGCCCCCTGAATGCACGGAGCGAGATTAGCCCAGATGCGACAAACGGCACCCACCTGCCCATAGCCCAAGTCCGCCGTACGCAGAGATGCGCCGCCAGCCAGGTGATCTCACAAACTCGCCGCGGGACGGGCGTGGCGATCAATAAGCCATCGGCTCCCTTGGCCCTGGTGGCAGAACCGGAGAAATCCGCGGTCCCCTCCACAGAGCCCGCACCGACGGCACTGTCCGGACGGTGAAGTCCGGGTGCCATGCCTCCGAACTCAAACGGCCTGACCACCGGACGGTCGATGGAGCCTGCGGCGAAACGCGCGCCTGCTGCCTGCCCGGCGATCGCGGACGCCGGGAACTTCGTACGCGTCTGCTCCAGGGCGTAGCTGTCTGCCTCGCCTGTGAGCATCAGGACCAGGTCCTGCGTGCCGAGGTTGTGCCCGACCCATATCAGCGTCCGTGCGTGCGCCGGGATGTTCCGTACGAAGCCGAGCAACTTCCCGGCGCTCGCCTGGTAGAGGCGTGCGTCGTGGGTCACCGGCGTGGTGGCGTCGAGCGCGTCCGAGACGAGGTCCCATGTCTGGACCTCTTCAACCTCTCCTCCGCGCGCCCGCCTGTACTCGGCGAGCATGGCGACGGTGGCTACCGGGTCCTGTGCCATACGTGACGGGCCGACACCGGCCTGTCCCAGGTGTGTGCATTCATGGACAGGTCCATCAATGAGCAGTTCGGCAATGACCGCTTTGTCACCGCGCAGATCATGCGTTCGGTGAAGAGCAAACTCATCGAGTGGACCGACCGAGCCGTCCGTGACCACACGGCGGTGCGGCCGGGGGTGCGCGCGTCCCACGCCCTGGAACAGGAACGAGGCGGTGTCACCGGCGACGACGCGACCGTCTTGCTCATCGAGTGGCGTGGCGGCGACGCCGATCGTCTCGCCACCCTCGATCGAGACGACAGCCGCCTCCGCTACGGAGCCGAAGCCCCCGCAGCCCATCCGCCGTCCGGGGAGCGGGGCGACGGCGCTTGTCCACCGACCTCGCCACGCGAACCCGCCCCCCAGAAGGACGGTTGGCCGGCGGAGGTCGGCGGGCTCGCGGCCACAGGGTCTCCTGCGAGCTGTCGGGAGGGCGCTCCGGGGCCCGTGGCCCGCTGACGCAGGTTCCGATGGACTGCAGACGTCGCAGCCGCTTGACCTACTTGCCTTCGAAAAACGCTGCACTCGACGTAAATGAATACCTGTGCCGGCGGTCTCAGAATTTAGCGGCCCTTACTGGGAGAGTTTTTACCGCAGCGCGCACGGGGAAATATTTGACACACAACATCCGCCACGTCGTGCTACTGTCGGACTCGGTTGCAGTTTTGGTACCCAAGAACTTCAAGCGTCTCCAGTCGGCCTCAATGCCGCAGGGAAGCGCTTTGTATTTCCGGTCATTTTCCGGGCGGGGCATCATCGCGGCGACGCGGATTCCGTACAGTACGGATTCCGGTGTACTGCCCAAAGGAGATATGACATGGCTACTGGCACCGTGAAGTGGTTCAACGCGGAAAAGGGTTTCGGCTTCATCGAGCAGGACGGTGGCGGCGCTGACGTGTTCGCCCACTTCTCGAACATCGCCGCCCAGGGCTTCCGTGAACTGCAGGAAGGCCAGAAGGTCAGCTTCGACATCGCGCAGGGCCAGAAGGGCCCGACGGCCGAGAACATCGTTTCCGCCTGACGCTGGCGCGCATTTCGTAGCTGGGGCCCGCATCCCTCGGGGTGCGGGCCCCAGCTGCACGCATTTCCGCAGTGGTTCGTCCACGGGAATAAAATATTGAGGCGCACAGGCTCCTCGGAGCCCGCCCGGCGATGCACCGGATTCTTTTTCGCACGCCATCTCCCATTTTTGCGTACGTCGTCGTCGACACGGATTTCCTGTGGGCCACGTTCGCATTCCATTCGGTCCGTGCCTGTGATTCCCCACGCTGCTCTTACGCTGCGGAATTCCTTGATACGCGCCGTATCGAGGAAGGTTCTGTATGAACCCCACACGCACGAGCAGCCGTTCCTCCCGCGCCCGCCGCAACGGCGGCCACGGGTACGACTCCACCGCTGGTTCGATTCGGGGCAGTCGCTTCGGTTCGTCTGCCCCGAACCGTTCGGCAGGTCCGAACCGTTCGGCAGGTCCGAGCCGTTCGGGTGGCCGGCGGCCCGCCGCGATGCAGGGAGAGTTCGCCCTGCCGGAGACGATCACTCCGGCGCTGCCGGCAGTCGAGGTGTTCAGCGATCTCGACATGCCGAGGGGCCTGCTGGCCGCGCTCACCGCGCAGGGTGTGACCACGCCGTTTCCGATCCAGGGCGCGACGCTGCCGAACTCTCTGGCGGGCCGTGACGTCCTGGGCCGCGGCCGGACCGGCTCCGGCAAGACTCTCGCCTTCGGCCTGGCCCTGCTGGCCCGCACCGCCGGGCAGCGCGCCGTGCCCCGTCAGCCGCTGGCCCTGGTTCTGGTTCCCACCAGGGAACTCGCTCAGCAGGTCACCGATGCCCTCACCCCTTACGCCCGCGCTGTGAAGCTGCGCCTGGCCACTGTCGTCGGCGGGATGCCGATCGGCCGGCAGGCGAATGCACTGCGGGGCGGCACCGAAGTCGTCGTGGCCACCCCCGGTCGTCTCAAGGACCTCATCGACCGCGGTGACTGCCGGCTGGACCAGGTCGCGACCACAGTCCTGGACGAAGCCGACCAGATGGCCGACATGGGCTTCATGCCGCAGGTCACCGCGCTCCTGGACCAGGTCCGCCCCGAGGGCCAGCGCATGCTGTTCTCCGCGACCCTGGACCGTAACGTCGACCGTCTGGTCCGTCGCTACCTCACCGACCCCGTCGTCCACTCCGTGGACCCATCCCAGGGTGCGGTCACCACGATGGAACATCACGTCCTGCACGTGCACGGTGCCGACAAGCACCGGCTGACGACGGAGATCGCGGCGCGCGACGGCCGGGTGATCATGTTCCTGGACACCAAGCACGCGGTGGACCGCCTCACCCAGGACCTCCTCGCCAGCGGTGTCCGGGCTGCCGCCCTGCACGGCGGCAAGTCGCAGCCGCAGCGCACCCGCACCCTCGCCCAGTTCAAGACAGGGCACGTCACCGTCCTGGTCGCGACGAACGTCGCGGCGCGCGGCATTCACGTCGACCACCTCGACCTCGTCGTGAACGTGGACCCGCCGACCGACCACAAGGACTACCTCCACCGCGGCGGCCGTACCGCGCGGGCCGGCGAGTCCGGCAGTGTCGTCACCCTGGTCACCAACAACCAGCGCCGCGACATGACGCGCCTCATGGCGGCCGCCGGCATCGTGCCCCGGACCACCCAGGTCCGCTCCGGCGAGGAAGCACTCCGCCGGATCACCGGCGCCCGGACTCCCTCCGGCATCCCCGTGACGATCACCGCGCCGACACCCGAGCGGCGCAAGCGCGGCACGGCCTCCCGCGGCCGCCGCAGCTCCGCCACGGCTGCCCGGCGCGTGAGCGGGCGACAGTCCGCCTTCGACGCGGCGGCCTGAGCACCGCGTGATCCTGAAGCTGACCCATCTCTGCAGGAGGTACGTTGTGACGCTGGTCCAGATGCAGCCCCACTCGGCGAACGCCACCCCCGTGCCCAGGACGGCGCTCGACACCATGAACACGGCCGGACCACAGGTCTGCGACGACATGACCGTCGAGGTGGCCCTGTCCGTCATGGCCGGCGCCAGGACCGGACACCTGATGGTCTGTGACAACGACGGTCTGTGCACCGGACTGGTCACCCGGGCCCAGCTCACCACCATCCGCGACAGCCCCGCCTACACGGACCGGCTCCAGCTGCGCGACATCCTCGGCGACCGCGGGCCCCGCACCTCGCCCGCCACCATGATGGCCGAGCACGTCGCGCACCGCCGCCGGCTCGCTGCCCAGTCCGTCGTGGACGAACAGGCCGGCGCCCCGGGCGTCCTCGCCCTGGCCCTGGCCCTCTGAACCGTCTCACCACGGCGGAACAATCCCCTTCCTCTCCCCTGTGAGGCATCGTGCGCTGTGTTATCGCCCGCTTCCCGTTCGAGCTCACCAGGAGCGGCGTCCTGGACTCCATGAAGGGCGTCAAGCCCGAGGAGGTCGTCGGCGAGTCCGTGACCATCGGCCGCCGTACCTACCCCGTCAAGCAGGTCGGCGAGGTCATCACCCGCCAGGACCGCCGCGACTTCAGCGCCGACGAAGTCCTCCGGGCCATGACCAAGCTCGGCTTCACCTGCCGCAGCCTTCCCCGGGCCGCCGCGCCCACCCGCACCCTCAGCACGCTTCAGCACGCCTCCGCGATGCTCGGCGTCCCGGCGGCCGTCTGACCGCCTGGCCGCCTGGCCGCCTGGCCGATGAGAAGCGCGAGCTGACACCCGAACAGCCAAGAGGGCCCGACCGGCACACGCTGGTCGGGCCCTCCCGCGTACTGGTGGGTTTCTCTGCGCGGCGCGACGTCAGTGATCGGAGTAGTTGAAGTCGCCCATGGTCCAGGCGCTGACATCCGCGATCCGCTCCATATGGGAGTGCAGATACGCGGGCGGCCCATCCCCGGCCGAGACCTCCGGCGAGGCCGATTACCTCCTCACGGGACGCGCGAAAATCTCTGTCGGCCAGAGTAGACATTGAGTGTTGGCGTGGTTATGGTTTCTCTCGTAGCCCAGAGAGACAGCAAGGCCTGGCAGAGACGAACTGCCGGCAGTACGTGTAGTTGCAGGACGGTGCGGCAGTGGAGTTTCGAAGCCAGGGTTGTTTAAGGACGGCGACGGGACTGACGGCCGGACCGGGTGGCCCGCAGTGAGGGGCCGCCGGAGCGGGACCGCTGTCATGACAGTTGCGGTACCCGTGAGTGCAGTTCGCAGTACCCAGCAGTGAAGTGACTGAGCGGTACCTCGGTGAAGGCGTCGGCTGCGGACGCGCGCACCGGGAAGTTCGGCAGTGGGGTTCCAAGCCAGAGCAGACGCAGGACGGGCAACGGGGCTGGCTGCCGAAGAGTGGCGCTGTCACAGGCCGCTGAGCAGTTCGCATCACCAGCAGTACGCAGTGCCCCCGTGGCAGGTAGTTGATCACCGAGGGAAGAACGGAGGAGGCCGCGCCATCAGGATCGCCCGGGCTGGAGTCTTT
>NZ_ML123047.1:301344-418886 GCF_003846175.1 Streptomyces sp. ADI95-17
TCGCATCGTCGTCCTGGAAGACCAGCTGGAAGAGGCGCAGCGCATCAACGCCGAGTACCGCCGCGCCGCCGAATCGGCAGAGCCGCCGACCGCGGACTGAGGCGGTGCCCGCCGGACACCGGCGGGCACCGCGCACAGGTGCAGGCGATTCCTCTGGTGACGGAGCGTGCGGACACGCCCTTCGGCGTAGGCGAGGACCGGGTGGCGAAAGGTGTGGCGTGCGGGGCCGGCGGAACCGGGTAACGTCTTTGTCATGTTCTTCCAGACGCCGATTTACGAGTGAGAGCGTGACGGGCCCCTGCTGACGTCCCCGACGTCGCCGTGCCCGTCCCCCACCGGTGAATCCGTAGATCACTTCACATCATTCCGGAGGAACTCATGACCGTGAGCAAGAACATCAACAACCCCGTGGGCATGGGTGGCGGCCAGCGCAAGAGGCTGTCCCGCGCCGAACGGCAGAACAATGGTCCGCACCGCAATCTCGACCGCAAGGGTGCCGCTGACCGGAAGGCGGAGCTGGTGCGCAAGATGCGCGAGAAGGCAGACGCAGGGCAGGCGGGCGACGACACCGCACAGAGCTGACGCACCGCCGCCGCAGGGCGGCGGCACCGCACGAGGCAGGGCCTGGACCGCGACGCGCGGTCCAGGCCCTGCTGCCGTACCGGGCGCGGCCGGTCCCGCTCGGCTCTCGGTCGGCCACTCGGGGGTGGGCGTGCCACTACGTCCAGTCAGGACGGTGAACAGCGAACAGCAAAGACCCGAACGAAACCCCTCGATGCCACGAAGCAGCCACAGGCACTATCGCTGCCACCGCGCAGCCAGCGGCTTCCCGCCTCACTCCCGGCTCCCGCCGTGCCCCATCCATGCCCCCCGGAGCGGACACCAGCGGTCATGCGCGGCACCCGCCGACCTGGGTCTTCTTCTTCGTTGTCCGTTCTCCGAGCGACGCCTCAGCCGCGCTTCTGACGCAGGTGGCGGGAGGCGGCAAGGCAGGACGACAGCCACGTCGCCTCCGCGCGATCGATGATCAGGTCGCCCACGGTGACCACCCCGTCCATCACGCTGCCGACCCGTACCGAGTGGTCGCCGACGCGGAACATCTGCCAGTCGGCATCGCTGTGCCAGAGCCGGGCGGTCTTCTCTCCCCGGCTCTGGGCGAAGACGAGTTCTTCCCCGTGCTCGTTGAGGAAGTAGCCGACGTAGTCCTTGCCCGTGATCCCGCCACCGCACAGGCGGGCCAGCAGCTGTTCGATCGCAGGACGCTCGTCACCGGTCATGCCGTGGGCTCCTCGGTCCGGTCAGCAGGGTTCTGCTGCGCTGACGCGAGAGCCAGCATCCGGGCTGCTGACTCCAGCAGGGTTTCGTATGTGATCACTTCAATGCGTGACGTGTGTGCGTTGTAGGTGCGCAGTGTCTCCGCGATCTCCTGGGAGGTGATGCCCCCACTCACGTACTTCGGGTGCCCGATCACAACGGTCGCCGAGGCTCTACGGGTATCGACGCCATGATGCGCGAGGATGGCCTTGCGGTTCTCGTCCATGGTGCGGAGGTAGTTCTGCGCCTGAGACACCGCGTGGTGGGCCGCGGCACCCAACATGAGGTGGCCGCTGCGGCGAATCACCAGGTCCTTGATGTTGGCACGCTTGAGTTCCACCACGTGGAGGGACCCGTCACCGCGCAGCAGCGGGATGTCCAGAATCGTGTCCGCGGTGTACTGCCGACGTGCCAGCTCTGCCACATAAGCACCGCCGAAGATCCACTCCTGATTCTTCAGACGGGCGTGGAGGGCGTTCTCGGAGCTCGTCCCGTCCTCCACCACGACCCGGAGAGCGTCGAGACCCGCTCTCCGGGCCTTCAGCTCCAGCAACTGAGCGAGCAACCCCGCGTCGGCGTCCGCCAGGAAGTCGCCCACCATCCGGGCGGCCTCGGCCGAGGCCGGTCGCGGCAGGCTTCTCAGGACCAGCTCCATGTGCCCGTACTGCTGGAGCCGCCTCCTCTCCCGAGTGGGCAGCCGGATCCCGCCCTCACCAGTGCCGAGGCCCAAGTGGTCCACGGACAGGGCTATCCCGCGAAAGAGGTCCCGCGCGTCGGCCACCGTCGCTTCAGGGTTGTCCTTGGAGAGGACGTCCAGAACGGCCACCACTCGATCGGCGCCCATGGCCACCATCCTGCGCATGCCTTCCTCGCTGCGATGCCGCGCCTCGTCGTCGTAATAGTTCTCCAGGATTTCGAGGAACAGTTCGCCGCCGGCGTAGGCGGCGAAACGCTGGAAGCGCTGTGCGAGAGCGAAGTCCCCCAGCAGGAGCGATTCTTGGGCGACGTCCTCCAGGGCGTTCACCAACGGCCTGCCCTTGCCGTACCCCGTCCCGCCGAAGGCAGGGCCCATGATGCGCAGCACCACATCGATACGCTCCAGCACGCTCGGGTGCTCGGTGAGCTCACGTGCCCCGCCGACCATCTGCCAGAGCGTGAAGCCGGAACGGAATGTCGCCATGCGGTGACCCTAGAAGGAGGCACTGACAACGACGCCGGGCGCAGTACCTCGTTCGCGTTGAAACGCCGACGTCCGGAAGGCGGAACGGTCACGGCGGGAACAGCCGGTACAGCCGGCACCGTTGGATCAATCGCGGCGTGCTCGCCGCGTATTCGGATCTGGACGTAGTTCTGCAGGAGGACTGTTTTTCATGACTGAACGACCCTTGACGCTCATGGCAGTGCACGCCCACCCCGACGACGAGGCAACCGGAACGGGTGGGGTCCTCGCGCGGTACGCGGCGGAAGGCATCCGCACGGTTCTCGTGACGTGTACCGACGGCGGTTGCGGTGACGGACCGGGGGGCGTCAAGCCGGGTGATCCCGGCCACGATCCGGCGGCCGTCGCCATGATGCGCCGTCAGGAACTCCGGGCGAGCTGCGACGTCCTGAAGATCAGCGATCTGGAGATGCTGGACTACGCCGACTCCGGGATGGTGGGCTGGCCCAGCAACGACGCCCCCGGATCCTTCTGGCAGACCCCCGTGGAGGAAGGCGCCGCCCGGCTTGCGGAACTCATGCGGCGCTACCGGCCCGATGTGGTCGTCACCTACGACGAGAACGGCTTCTACGGCCACCCCGACCACATCCAGGCCCACCGCATCACGATGGCTGCGCTGGAAATGACCGCCCTGACGCCGAAGGTGTACTGGACGACAATGCCCCGCTCGATGATGCAGCGGTTCGGCGAGACCATGCGCGAGTTCCAGGAGGACATGCCGGAGCCGGATCCTGCCGAGGCCGCCGCGATAGCCGAGATCGGCCTCCCCGATGACGAGATCACCACGTGGGTGGACACCACCGCGTTCAGCGGTCAGAAGTTCGATGCGCTGGCCGCGCACGCCAGTCAGGGCGAGAACATCTTCTTTCTCAGGATGGGCAAGGAAAGGTTCGGCGAGTTGATGGGCATGGAGACTTTCGTACGGGTCAAGGACGCCACCGGCGCCGCCGTACCCGAGAACGATCTCTTCGCCGGACTGCGCTGATCAGCCTGTCCGGCCGGGGCAAGGAAAGCTCGTCGGAACGGCGCCGTGCCACAACGTGTCCGTAGCGTCGGTTAACAGCGGTCGCTCAGGTTCGGAGGTCATTGGCCCGCTCCTCGTTCCGTTCGTTCCGTTCGTTCCGTCCGAGCAGGCCCGCCTCGTCCCGGGGATGCACAGCACGGTCACCAGTACACCGGTGCACCGGATTGTTCTGCGACGGCCTCCAGGCGCGCCCGTGTCTGGAGGTGGCGTTCGTCGGCTTCTTCTCCACCGCCGCACGGCAGGTGCTGCCGTAGCTGCGGCGGTCGGCGTCCGCGCGGAGCGCTGCACGCAGGGGTCTGTGGCATTGATCACAACGAAAGCGCAGGCAGTGAATACAACTGCACCCTTTCGCCTTTTCTGTCGCTCGCGGTTCTGTGGTATCGGCCGGGGCAGGTGAAGAAATCGTGGTGGTGGACCGTTGGCCCGGCCATACGATCCCCTCAAGTCGCATCTGCGTGCCCCCTCCCGCTGCGACCCCTTCTTCTTTCTTTCGGACACCGAAGGGCTCTTGTGAAGATTCGCCCGATCCTTGCCACAGCTGTTGCCGCCGCAGTGACCATGCCTGCTCTCCTGCTGTCGGTCTCCCCCGCGTTCGCCGACGACAAGCCGGCAGCACAGACGCAGGACAAGACGCAGGACAAGCCGTCCATCGCGGAGTTGGAAAAGGCCGCTGCCGCCGCCAAGGCGGCGTACGACGACGCCGTAAAGGCCGAGAGTGCCGCCAAGGCGGCTCTGGAAGCCGCCCAGTCCGACACCAGTCCTCTGGCCGTCGCCGCCAAGACCGCCAAGACCGCGGCGGCGGAGGCCGCCGCCGCGAAGGGGGACGCCGACCAGGCGGTCATCGACGCCCAGGCCGCGGTCGACACACTCCCGGAGACCGCCACCGAGGAGGAGAAGGCCGCTGCCGCGACCGAGCTCACCGAAGCGAAGACTGCCGCCGAGACCGCCAAGGAGACCAAGGCCGCCGCCGATGCCGCGGCCGTGGAAGCCGTCGACGCGTGGGACGACGAGCTGGTCGCCGCGGCCCGGAAGCTGGGCCAGGCGCAGAAGGCCACCAAGGAGGCCCTCGCCGACAAGACCGCCGCCGACGAGGCGCTGGCCAAGGCGAAGGAGGAGGGTGGCGAGGACGGCGAGGACTGCGTCCCCGAGGCCAGGCTCACCACGGTCGTCACGGGTCTGCCGTCCACCGTCGTCGCCGGCACGAAGGTCGACTTCAAGCTCCGGGTGACCAACGGCACCGACAAGACGATGGACAAGGTGCTTCCGTTCGCCTACGTCCACGCGACCGACCGGAGCGGGCTCAAGAGCACCGATGACCTGGTGCACCTGCAGTGGTCCTCCGCCTCGTCCTCGAAGTGGAAGACCGTCGACAACAAGCACTACATGGACGCCATCAGCCCGCTGAAGGCCGGTGCCCACGCCGACATCAAGATGCGCCTCAAGGTCGACGCCTCGGCCCCCGCGGGCAACGGTGTCACCTTCGTCGCCGGCGACTACTTCAACGACAACGGCACCTGCGGCGGAAACCCGGACCTCGAAGGTTACGAGTTCCTGATCGCCGCCGCGGGCAGCAGGCCCGGCAAGGTCGATGACGCCAAGCCCAGCACCACCAAGCCGAACACCTCGGACGTCAAGACACAGAGCAGCGCGTCCCGTCCGGTGAGCGGCAGCCTCGCCGCCACGGGCTCGTCCTCCGCGATGCCGCAGCTTGCCCTCGCGAGCGGCGCGGCCATGGCGATCGGCGGGGGCGCGGTGTTCCTCGTACGCCGTCGCAAGGCCGGTACCCGCGCCTGATGCATGAGGTGGGGTGCCGACCGGGCACCCCACCCCACGCGGCGGCCGTCCAACGACCCGGCACCGGGTCAGATGTCACTCACCCGCTGAAGTGCCGGGTAATTCCCGGGCTCGGAGCGCAAGTTCGCGATCGGCCGGGAAGCCGGCGCGGCTTCCCGGCTGCCGTCAGGTCAGATCGTCGGCGTGTCGTCGACGATCTCCTTGTGCGGCTCGACAATGAACTTCCAGCCCTCGCTGGGCTCCAGGAACCGCACCCGGGTCGGGTAGATGTCCAGGGCCCGGCGGTCGCGGTTCTGGCTGTTCGAGTTCTTCCGCGCCCGGGCCGGCTCCTCGTACAGGTCGACCTTGACGTCCGGCACCTCGACGACTTCCTCGCTCCAGCGCTGCACGACACCCGCGCCGAACGCGTCCCGCGCGGCGGAGTAGAGCGACTCCAGGGACTCCTTGTTCCCGCTGGGCACGAAGAGGGCGAGGTTCAGGAGGACGCCGGCGCTCTGGAGAACCTCGATCTCCTCCCCCGCCTTGTCGGCGATCCAGATCCCACCCTCTTCAGCATTGTCCGGGAGGACGTGGATCTCCTCACCGAAAACCGTCCTCGCGGCGAAGGATCCCCCCTCGAAATTCTTGCCCGGCTCCGTGAGGAAAGCCAGGGCGTAGCAGTCGAGAGGAAGGTCGCCCGTCCCTGCCGAGACAAAGACGGCGTCCTGGGGACCCAAGCCTGAAATCTCCTCGGCCGTAAGACGTCGAGCCGTAACCTTCTCGGTATTCACGCCATTCCCCTTTTAATCGCGGCGTCCTGTGAATTCATTAAGACTCTACCACGAAAATGATCAACCACTTCCCATTGCGCAAGGCTTCGCATCCACGGTGACACCGGCCCGCCCTGCGAGCAATTCCCCCTGGAAGGGAAGCGGTCAACTCGCCCCGCATCTCCGGGGAAACGCAGCGCTCATAGAGAAATGCGATGGCACCTGGGAGGTGCCATCTTATTTCTTCACTGTTTATGCGAGGAACGCGCGAGGACCGTACGAGGAACGCGCGAGGAACGTGCGAGCCAGTGACGCCGCAATCGGGCTGCGCATTCGAGGCGCCCCTGTCCACACCAAGACAAAACACCGGACTGCACGCACCGAGCGACAAAGCGACAACTCGCGCCGAAGTCAAAATCAGGTGGGCTTTCCGATTTCAGCGACATATCGGCGACCGCGAATCGCCTCGCGTCGACCACGCGCCGCCCGCCCGCCGGGGAATGATCGACGGCTCTTTTCATGGTACCGCCGTACCAACACCATGGTACGGTCGTATTACGAAGAACGGATCTTCCAGGAGGTGCCACCGTGCCCGACCACCCGACCCGTGCACGCCGCGACGTCGGCCGCTACGTCAACGACACGTTGCGCGACCGGTACTTCGCCGCCTGCGACGTGCTCTACGCGATGGGCGCGCCCGCCCGCTCCGAGACGGACGTGGAGACGAGCTTCGGCACCACGCACGTCTACCGGTACGGCCCCACCGACCCGGCCGCCGAGTCCCGCACTCCGGTGGTCCTGATCCACGGCGCGGGCTACTGCTCGGCGATGTGGTACCCCAACACCCCCGATCTCAGCGCCGAACGGCCCGTCTACGCGCTCGACACCCCCGGCGACGCCGGGCGCAGCGTCCACCGCGAGCCCATGTGGCAGCCCGAGCGCGCCGCGCAGTGGATGGACGAGGCCCTCGACGCGCTCGGCCTCGACCGGGTCCACCTCGTCGGCTCGTCCTACGGCGGCTGGCTGGTGCTCAACCAGGCGCACCGACGGCCCGGACGGCTCGCCTCCGTCACCGCCCTCGACCCGGGCGGCCTGGAGAAGGTGGGCCTGCGCTTCTTCGCCTGGGTCTTCGTGAGCCTCTTCGCCAGCTTCGCTCCCAAGGCGCTGCGTCCACGCCTCGCCTCCTGGCTGGAGCAGCCGGTCATCGCCGTTCCCGAGCTGCGGAAGTGGGTCCAGATAGGCGCCCGGGCCTTCCGGATTCGCCGTCCCGCACCTCTGCCGCTGGCCGAGGACGCGCTGCGCTCCATCCGGACCCCGCTCTACCTCATCATGGGCAAGCGCAGTCTCCTGGTGCACCCGCAGCGGCAGTTGGAGCGCGTTCCGCGCCTGATTCCCGGCGCCCGCGCCGAGATCATCGCCGCCACCGGCCACGGACCGCAGATCGACCACCCCGACGTCGTCAACGCCCGGATGCTGGGCTTCATGAAGGACGTCGACTCTGCCGAGCCGGCCGCCGTCGACAGCGCGGTCGACGCGTAGGACCTGCGGCCGGAAACACTGGCCCCGGCGTGACGGCTACGCACGGGCGAACGCCGCTAAGGGGTTGGGGCGATGGGCGGCGGAGGCGGCGGGCCCGGTGGCGGGGGTGGGAACCGTGGCCGGGCCGGGGCAACTCCCGTGGCGGGCGGTGGTGGTGGCGGTGGCGCCCCCCACCGAGGACGGCTGGGCTGCCGGGGCCGGGGGCGGCGGCCCCGGTGGTGGAGGCGGCTCCACCGCCGGCAGCAGCGGCCCGCCTGCGCGCAGCCGGGCAATGGTCAGCTCGGCGCGGCGGCGGGCGGTCGGGGCATCGTCGCGTTCGTAGACGAGCCGGATGCCGAACTCGACGAGGCTCTCCGTGGCGAGCAGCTGGTAGCCGAGCGCGTGGGCGATCTCCTCGATCCGGTGCCGATTCGAGGCAGTGGCTCGGTCGGGAAGCAGCTTGACGCGGGCGCGGCCGTCGAAGCTCGCGCGTATCTCGTCGTCCTTCACCTGACTCCGTTCCCGGGAAAAGTCGGATCCGCCCTGCCGCTCCGCGCCACGATCGTCGCACGCGCCCGTCAGTCGCCCGCCTCGGCGCCGGTGGAGGAGGACAGGCTTGCGCGGGCCGCGGTCATGAAGGCGGCCTTGCGCTCCTCCAAGTGTTCGTTGACCTCGGTGTCGCCGATCTCGCGCCATACCGCTTGGTTGAGTGCGCGAGCATACGCATGGACAGAGGAGTGCAGGTCCGGATGACAGAGCAGCACGAGGTGTCGTTCGGCGACCCAGAGTTTGGTCATGGTGGCGCCGGCGGACCCATTCCAGCCGTCGTCGTCATCGCCCCATGCATCAGGGCGGTTGTAGGCCGCTCGTTCGGCCTCCTGGGCGCATGCGATGAATTCCTTGATCGCATGCAGCTGTTCGGCCCGGCGCGCCTCGCCGGTGGCCGTCCTCAGCCGTCGTTCCTCGGCCCGCTCCGCGGAGCGCTGGGTGACGCGCTGGGAGAGGGCCGTCAGCCCGCCACCGAGCGCGACACCCGTAAGCGAGAGGACCGAAGTCCACACGTCCACGGCCACGCTGTCCCCCTAAGACAAGTCCTTGCGCATCGGCATGCACATGATCTCGTACCGTCGCGGGGCACGAGCCCGAACGGCGCCCGCAATTGCGTGCCGGTCAGGGCGGTCGGCAGCAGCCGTCCGCAGGCCACTTCCCCGGCTCGGAGCGCGAGTCCGCGACTAGAATCCACGCGTGCCCGACGAACTGTCCCCCGAGACCGTCCGCCGCGCGGTCGCTCGTGGCCGTGGAGCCACATTCGATGTGCCCGAAGGTGAGGCATCTGCCACCGCGGAAAGGCTCAACGAGCAGCTCGCCGGGCGGGACATCCGGGTGTTCGTCTCCGGACCCACGACCTGCACGGCGCTGCAACTGGTCGATGCGCACGAAGCCCGACGCGCCCGCCCCGAACTGGAAACCCTCGTCGCCGACTTCCGCGGCCTGGCACACACCCTCACCCAGAGGTCCGAGCTGGGCACGCTCGACGAGAACGTCTGGTGGGCTGCTCCGCACGGCGAGCACTGCCGCTTCGAGAACCTCGAAACCGGCGTGGTCGTCGAGGCCCACACCCATGTCCCCGACTCGGTCGACCCGTACTTCCTCCTGCGCTTCGCCCAGACCACGGGACGCTACCCCGCCGTCCTCGACGCCTGCGTCCACGGTTTCCACGACATGAGCCGCCTGCTGGAGTTGGCGGGGTCCGATGAATGAACGCAGTGCGGTTCGGTAACGGGCAGTTCTGCCGGTACTTCTGATTCGTCGCCGTGGCGGGGCGTTTACCGTACGGGGAAGCCGAAGGAGTATCCCTGCTGCCTCAGCCAGGGAAGGATCTCGCGCAGGGCGGCCAAGGTCTGGGAGCGGTCTCCGCCCGCGTCGTGGAAGAGGACGGTCGGGCCGTCGGAGATCTCGCGCTTGACGGTGGCGACCATGACGTCCGCGCCGGGGCGCTCGAAGTCCTTGGTGTCGACGTTCCAGCCCAGCGGCCGCATTCCCCGGGACGCGGCGAGGTGCCGGCTGTACGGGGTGAAGGCGCCGCCCGGGGCCCGGTAGTACTGCGGGCGGACGCCGCCGGAAGCCTTGGTGATCATGCGTTCGGCGTCCAGGATCTGCTGGGACTGGTAGGCCTCGGACTTCTTGTCCATGGCGGTGTCGTGCGAGACCGTGTGGTTGCACAGCCGGTGCCCGCCCGCCACGACCGCCTTGACCAGGTCCGGGTACGCCTGGGCCTGCGTGCCCACCATGCAGAACGTGGCCTTTACGCCGTTGTCCTTCAGCAGTTGCAGCACCTGGGGCGTCCAGGTCGGGTCCGGTCCGTCGTCGATGGTGATGTTGACGCCCCGGGCGCCGCGGTCCGAGGCGTGCGCGATGTCTTCCGCCACCTTGGTCACGGCCCGGTCCTGGTGCCGGGCGTCCGGCGCCGAGACACGGGCTTCCGGCTGCCGCCCTCCGGCGGTGTCGGCCTGCGCGGTCCAGACCGAGGTGGCCGCGGCCATCGCCGTCACACCGAGCGCCGCCGCAACGAGCCGGCTGTGCCAACCCCTTCCCCTGTGCTTCGCCATGTCCGCCCGCCCCTTTGTCGTCTCCGCCGTTGCCCTGCGCCCATCTAGACATATGAACGGGCCGATGGGATCCCTCGGTTACCGATCGCGGACAAATCTGCAGGGGCTCGGCGACAAAGGCAGGGGGTCGGCGACAAACGCAGGGGTTCAGCGGCCGGTCCGGGCGGCTCGGCTCGGCTCGGCTCGGCTCGGCTGAGACCGTCTCGGCCCAGACCGTCTCGGCTCAGACCGTCTCGGGTTGTGTCTCCGGGGCTCGTGCTGGTGAGGTGGCCGACTCCCAGCGGGCGGTGGTCCTTACGTAGCCGTAGATCACCGAGGCCATCGCCAGCACGAGCAGTGGTCCGGCCACCCACGGAAGCCTGGCCATCTCCAGCGGCAGGTAGCGGTAGGACAGCAGGAGCGCGGCGAAGACGGCTGTGCCGTAGGCGACCAGCCGGAGCCCCGACCGGTCCCAGCCGCGGTCGAACGAACGCAGGGCTGCCTCGATCGTGAGGGTGAACACCACGCCCGCGAGGAGATCCGCGCCGTAGTGGTAGCCGAATCCCAGCGTTGCGGTGAGTGTGGCGATCAGCCAGAACGTTCCCGCGTACCGCAGGAACCTCGGGCCCTTGCGGGAATGGATGAAGATCGCGGTGGCCCATGCCGTGTGCAGGCTGGGCATGCAGTTCCGCGGGGTGATCCCGTCGAACGGCATGGGGTGCGGGGCATCGACCGGCGGCGGCGTCACCGGCCACAGGTCGCCAACCGACCAAGGCGCGCTGGACGACGTGTCCGACCACCACAGGGTGACGGACGACCAGTGCTCGGTGCCGGTGCCATAGGCGTAGAGCGGCCCGACCACCGGGAAGATCATGTAGATGGCCGGCCCGAGGAGGCCGATCACCAGGAAGGTGCGCACCAGGTGGTGGACCGGGAAGCGGCGCTCGACGGCCACGTTGCGCAGTTGGTACAGGGCGACGAGGACCGCGGCCACCGCGAGCTGGCCGTAGACGATGTCGAGAAAGTTGAAGCCGATCGGGCCGGTGGCCGTGACGAGCCTGCCCACCAGCCACGACGGGTTGCCCAGTGCGTGATCGGCGACCGCCACGTACTGGTCGAGCACCGTCGGGCGGGTCTTGGAGGTGATGAGCAGCCAGGTGTCACCGGTCTTGCGGCCGGCCACCAGCAGCAGGCCCAGCCCGACACCCTTCAGCAGCAGGGCGCGTTCCGGGCCGGTGCGGCGGGTGACGGCGATGACCGCGACGCCCAGGAGCACCCACAGCGCGCCGTTGCCGAAGGGGTGCCCGTCGGTCACCTCGATGCCGGCCGCCCATCGGACCACCAGGAAGGCGAGGTCGATACCGATCGCGGCGGCGACCGCGATGAACCGTTGCCGCCAGGTGAGCACCAGCATCATCAGCGCCATGCCGGAGTACAGCAGGAAGCCCGACTTGGGGGCGACCACCACCTCTTTCGCCTGGCTGGCCATCGGCCCCGGCAGGCCGTAGTGACGCGCGGCGATCTCCAGCGCGACGAGGAAGCCGAGGGTCACGACACCCGCCAAGGCCCAGAGCCACGCCCGTGGTCGGCGCCACACGGGGAGCGGAGGTCCGGAATCCATTCGCGAAAGGTCCTGCGGTATTCGATTTCTCAATTTTCGGCCGATTTTCTAGATTTTGGTCAGATGTAAAGGCTGGTTCCGCTCGCCACCTTCCGATCGGGCCGCTTTCTCCCTCACGAAGAACAGTCCGCCCGACAAGGGAAGACGAAAAGATTACAGTCCGGGTTCGGCCGCGATCCCGGCCGCCCATTCACCTGCCACCAGCGGGCGGAGTCATTCGGTGACGGTGAAGGGGGTGTCCGCGCGCTTGTCGCTGTCCAGCCCTCTGACCTCCACCGACTTCTGCTGGTCGTCGGCATAGGTCGCGGGGACCTTGATCTCCGCGACGAAGCCTCCCTCGGACGAGGCCGTGACGTCCCGGAGGTCCCAGTCCGCGCTGTAGCTGCCGTGGAAGGTGACGCGTACGCGCTCGCCCGACGCGAAGCCCGAGCCGGTGAGGGTGATCACCGAGCCGACGGCCCCGCTGTCCGGGTTCGCCTCGATCCGGGGATTCGCCGACACCTCGGGGGCCGGGTTCTGGGCGGGGAGGGACTGGACCGGCTGCGCCGCGGGCGGGGACCCGGGCTTGGACCGGGACGGCGCGGTGGCGGACGGCTGGGTGGAGGCGGCCGGGCCCGGCTGCGCGGCGGGCCTGCCGTTGTCGCCCACGGCCACGGCGGTGATGACGGCGGCCACGATGGTGGCCACCGCGGTGACCATCGCCCCGATCACGGCGCCCCTGTTCATCCCGCCGCTCGGGGTGGAGGGCGGCGGACCGGGCGCGGGCGTCGGGCCGGGCGGAGGAACGGGACCGGGCGGAGGAACGAGACCGGGCGGAGTCGTGGGAGCGGGCGGGGGCGGCACCGAAGGACGGGGCGCGTGGGCCGGGGGCGGGGGAACAGCGCCGGGCGAAGGGCCCGCACCGCCGGGTTCGGACACCGTGCAACCTCCAGAGGCAGTGGTCTGATCAAGAATGACCAGCCTATCGGAGGTGACTATTCGTCATTTGTCTTTTGTTCGGGGCTTCTTGCCAATTCCCGATCGCGGCGGCTTTCGGTTGGAGCGACTTCTTCCAGCCCCTTCCGCTCCGGCTCAGGGTGTTTCCCGCCCGGCCGGGGCGAAGGCCGCGCAGAGTGGTCCGTATGACGACACCCGCAGAGCTGCTCCGCTCCTTCGCCCGCACCCGCGCATCGCTCGACGGCGAGGAGGTCACGTACTGGTGGTCCGGGGACGTGTACTCCTGGGCGCCCGACGAGCCCTATCAGCGCGTCTTCGGCTTCGAAGGGCTCAACGTCGCCCGCCTGGTCCAGGACGTCGAAGCCGGGCCCGACGCCTACCAGTTGCTCACCCGCGAGGCCGCCTTCTACCTGGACCCGGCCACCCGCGAGATCCTGGAGACCTGGCAGGACCTGCCGGTGGTGCACGTCTGGAACGACCCGGCGAACCAGAAGTGGCGCCCCTTCCCGATCCCGACGACCGAGCTCGGCGGACAGGTCTGCTTCAGCCTGGAGATCCCGCTCGCCTACCCCTCGCCGCTGCCGGTGGCGCAGTACCCGGCCCACTCGGCGGGTGACACGTACAAGGCCCTGGAGCTCTTCCAGTTCTTCGCCGACCGGGCCGACCTGACCGGTCCGGCCCCCAGTGTCCCGGCGACCATGTCGTGGTCGCGGATGTCACCGTGGCTGCCGTGGATGGCCCGCGGGCAGCGGCCCGGTGGCCTCACCTTCCACTGCCGGGGCCGCAAGCTCGGCTCGTACGCCGAGGTCCCCGAGCGGACCCGTGCCTACATCGCCGGCCACCATCCGGAGTTCGCCCGGGCCCCGGAGAAGTGGAGCGAGCCGAACGAGACCAGCTGGACGTACTTCCGCAAGCTCAATCCGCCGGAGTAGGCGGTGGGGCGTCGGCCGGCTCCGGGTAGTCGGCCCCCGAGATAATACGGCGGTATCATGAAGGCGTCCGGTCAGGCGCGCAGGCCGGCAGGCAAGCAGGCCGGCAGACGAACAGCCGGGCAGCGCAGGCAGTGCGGGCACGACCGACGGGTGGAGACACGAGAGCATGCCGAAACGCGTGGACCACGAAGAACGGCGGGGGCAGATCGCCGAGGCGCTCGTCCGGGTCGCCGGGCGGCGCGGGCTGCACGCGGTCGGCATGCGGGACGTGGCGGCCGAGGCCGGCGTATCGCTGCGGCTGGTGCAGTACTACTTCGGGACCAAGGAGAAGCTGCTGCTCTACGGGCTCCGCCATCTGACCGACCGGTTCACCGCACGCGTGGGCGCCCGCCTGCGGGCCACCGGCGAGAACCCGGGGCCGCGCGCGACCGCCGAGGCGCTGATTCTGACCTCCCTCCCGACCGACGAGGAGAGCCGGACCTTTCACCTCCTCTACAGCTCGTACGCGATCCTCTCCGTGACCGACGAGGTGTTGGCGGCCCAGCCGTTCATCGACAGCCCGGACGCCGCCGAGGACGCCCTGGCCGGACTGTTGCGGCAGGCGCAGAAGGACGGTCTCGCCGATCCCGGCGTGGACGCGCGCACCGAGGCCATCAGCCTGCTCGCCATGGCGGCCGGCATGGGCACCAGCGTTCTGGTGGGCCAGCGGCCGGCGGAATCGGCCGCGGAGGTGCTGCGCCACCATCTGGACCGCATCTTCACGCCCCCGCAGGCGTAACCCCCCACCGACACCCGCCCACCGGGGCCTGACCACCAGGGCCTGACCACCGTCCCCCGCCCACCGGCACCCGTCGATCGGCACCCCTCGACCGGCACCCACCGGCACCCGGCCTCCGGGCGTTCCGGCGGGCTGTTCACACTGGTGGGGTTTCGGAGTGCAGTACGAGTGGACCGGGGGAACGGGTGGAGAACTGGGCGCGGCGGCACCGCGGGTTGTTGTGGGGGGTGGTCTGCGCGCTGGCCGTGCTGGTCGCGGTCGGGGCCTCGGTCCGGGCGCCGCTCAAGGACTGGTGGCTGGCGCGTGAGGCGTGCGGCGGCAAGCTGCCGGGCGGCGACCTGAAGGCCGTACGGCCGGACACGCGGCTCGGGAAGCAGGAGGAGTCCTTCGACGAGGAACTCGGCGAGTACCACTGCGTACTGACGACCGACAAGGACACGGTCGTGGTCGCCGTGGACACCTATCCGGACGGGCCCGGCCGGGACAGGAGGATGTCGTTCATCGGCAGCGCCCGGCCGCCGTACGCCGTGCTGCCGGGCGGGCTGCCCGGCTTCGAGGCCGACAACAGCATCGTCTACCTGATGCCCGAGTGCCCGCGCGGCGGCAAGGGAGCCGCCGCGGAACACCGCAGGCTGCTGGTGGGGACCTGGGCCTTCTTCGCCGAGAGCCGCGAGGAGAAGGCGGCCATGCTGCGGCTCGCGGTGCGGATGACGAACGAGGTGACCGGGAAGCTCGGTTGCGGGGGCGCTCCGCTGCCCGCGCCCGAGGACGGGGCGGTGCCGGACAAGGGTGCGTACGTGCCCCGCGCTGAGGTGAAGGGCACCGCCTGCGACGCTCTGGCCACCACCCCCGTACCGGCGGAGGGGCGCGACGGGCGGGTGCGCGTCGCCGTCGCGGACGGCGGGGTCGTCGGACGTTGCACCCTGTACGCACCGCAGCAGGGCGGCGCCGGCACACGTCCGGGCGAACCGCTGGTGGAACTCACCAGTTGGCTCGGGGACTGGGGTGCCGACCTGCGCGTGACCGGCTCGCTGAAGGGCGAGGGCGTCTTCCGGCAGCCCTCGTCCACCGATTCCCTGGCGTGGGCCGTCGCCGAATGCGATGGCGAGAACATCGGCTTCGGCGCGCAGTGGGGGGAGGACTACTCCCTCCGGAAGGCGGACGGGAAGTCCGGCCCTCCCACGGAGAAGCAACACGGCGAGCGGAGCGCGCTGTTGCGCGAGTACGTGGGCGCGTTCGCGAAGGACCAGGTGCGGCGCGGGAAGTGCACGGGGCTGCGGTTGCCGACGGCTCCGTGACCCTTTTCGAGCGGCCGGTCTCCCGGTACGCCTGCGAGCAGGGGCACGAACACGGGTGAGGCCCCGGGCGGTCAGTCGGTGCGGCTGTCGCGCTCCGGGGCCGGGGGAGCAGCCGGGCTCGGGGGAGAAGTCGGTTTCGGAGCAGCAGTCGGTTTCGGGGCTGCCGGAATGCGTACCGAGGGGATCACGAAGCAGGCCGCGACCGCCAGCGCTCCGGCCAGCATGAAGCCCCGCGCGTATCCGGCCGAGGCGATGAGGCCGCCCAGCAGTGGCGGGGTGAGCGATGCGGCGAGGTTCTGGCCGGTGTTCTGGACGCCCATGGCCCGCCCCGACCAGGCGCTTCCGGCGAGTTCGGCGGTGGCGGTGAAGGCCAGGCCGTTGGTGCTCGCGGTGATGCCGCAGGCCAGGACCATGGCGAGATCCGTCAGCGGCGAGGGCCGGAGGGCGCCCAGCGCGGTCGCGCCCATGACGAGGGCGATGCACACCGACAGCTGCCGCATCGGCCGCACCCGGCTGCCGACCCGGTCGGACCAGCGGCCCGCCAGCACCCGCGACACCGCACCCAGCACCTGGGACAGCACCAGGAGCCGGCCCGCGTGCACGGCGCTCCAGCCCCGTACGTCGATCAGGAACACCATCGCGAAGGCGTTCGTCGCGAACTGCGGTACGCACAGCAGCGCGCTGGAGGCGTGGATGCGCCACAGCGCGGAGTGACGGTAGGGATTGGCGGCCGGTTCCTGTCCCGCCGACCGCGCGGTGCGGGGCGGGTCCGTGGCCAGCGAGCCGACGAGCACGGCGACGACACCGCACAGCGCCGCGCAGAACAGGACGGTGCCCCCGACTCCGTCGTGTGCGGCGAGCGTGGGGACCGTCAGGGCGGCCACGCCCATGCCCAGCGGGGTCGACGTCTGCCGGATCCCCATGGCGAGGCCGCGTTCCCGGGCGGAGAACCATCCGATGACGAGCCGGCCGCTGGCCGCCGAGACGGATGCGCTCGCCGCCCCGGCAAGCGCCAGGAGCACGCCCAGCGGGACCAGACCGTTCACCGTGGCCGCCAGGCAGAGGAGTACGGCGGTCATGGCCAGGCCGGAGGTGATGACGGCCCGCTCGCCGAAACGGTCGGCCAGGGCTCCCCAGACTATGAGCGTCAGCAAGAGGCCGGCGGTGGGGCAGGCGACCAGCAGCCCCACCTGGCCGAGACTCAGTCCGTTGTCCCGCCTCAGTGCCTCCGAGGTGTACGGAAGCCCGTAGAGGAAGGTGCAGGCGACGGTCTGCGCCGCGGTCCCGAGAGCGAGCATCATCCAACGGCGCACGGCAGCCTCCCCGACAGATGTATGTGCAGGGTGCAACCATGACATCGCATCCACCATTCAAGACAGGTCGTCTCGAATCGCGGACATTCCTCACGAGACGGCCATGCCGGAAAGGGTCCGTACGCTCATCCGAGGGCAGTCGGACGGCCCCCGAACAGGCCGCCACCCGGCCCGCATGTGAACATTCGGCGCCAAGAGTGCAACTGGCGTGTCGGTCTTGACAATTGCCTGCCTGACCGATGTTAAGATCATCTTACTTCCAGTGGGCTGATGGCGTATGGGGGCATTCCGGGAGGAATGGATTCCTCGGCCCCACATCCGGAGGGGCCTTCCCTGGGGTGGCGCAAGCCGTGGCACGACCGGCCCGGCAACTGCGGCACATGAGGGAGCGTCAAGCCGTATCCATAGCCATGGCACTTGAAGTGAGTCTCATGACATTTGCACAGGGCCCTCTTCTGTGGGCACTGGTTGTCGTCGCGCTGATCGCCGTAGGTGCCGTTCTGCGGGCTCGCAAGACCAATATCGGGCTTCGCAGACAGAACGCCGAACTACACCAGCAACGCGACATGTTGCAACGTCAGCGGGACGAACTCCATGTCGCGCACACCGGTCTGACGCATCAGCACTCCGCCGAACTGGCCGAGGTCCGCAGGGACGCCGAGGAGGAGACCAAGGCGGTCCTCAAGGCCGCCGTGCGCACCCTCCAGGGGCTCGCGGACGAGCAGCAGGTCGTCATCGAGAACGCCCAGAAGAAGTACGGCGACGACCCCGGCATGCTCGCCGACCTGATGGCCATCGACCACGCCAACAGCCAGTTCGGCCGCCGGGCGCAGGGCATCGCGGTACTGTGCGGCGGCTGGCTCGGGCGCCGGGAGACCGTCGCCTCCGTCTTCGACGTGGCCCGCAGCGCCCAGGGACGTATCCGGCAGTTCGACCGGGTGCGGGTCAACGGGCAGGTGAACTTCTCGGTCGTCAGCAAGGCCGTGGAACCCGTCGCGGTCGTCCTCGCCGAGCTGCTGGCCAACGCCACCAACTACTCCGCCCCGGGCGCCCCGGTGGAGATCAACATCCAGGCCGTCCCGACGGGCGTCTGCCTCATCGTCGACGACGCCGGTCTCGGCATGGGCCAGGAGGAGAAGGACCGCGCGGCGGCCCTCCTCGCGCCGCAGGCCGCGATCAGCGTCTCCAGCCTGGGCATTCCCCCGCAGTTCGGTTTCGCGGTCTCCGGCGTACTGGCCGCCCGCTACGGGTTCAAGGTCTCGGTGGACTCCGTATCCCCCTATGGAGGTGTGCGCGCGGTGGTTCTCCTGCCCGACGAGCTGCTCACCGGCGACGTGCCCTCGCCGCCCCCGGTCGCCGCCGGCCACTACGACGCGGAAGTGGCGGCGCTCCCCCGGCGTCAGGCGCCCGCGCCGTCCCCGACACCGCTGTTCCCCCCGGTCGGACAGCCGGCCGTCGCTCCGCAGCCCACCGGGCCCATCGCCACCACCGCCGGTGGCCTGCCCAAGCGTCGTCGCAAGAGCCCGGTGTCTGTGGTGCCTTCGGCCGAGCCCGGGCCGGTGCGCAGCAACGAGGAGACCGCTTCCCGTCTGGGCGCGTTCCAGCGCGGAACGCGGTCCGGGCGTGACATGACGACGACGGAAGGACCCGAGTTCCAGTGAACCCCGACCTGTCCTGGGTACTCAACGATGTGCTTCAGGTACCCGGCGCACGGCACGCGATCCTCGTCTCCGCCGATGGTCTGCTGCTGGCCAGCTCCAGTCAGATCGGCCGGGACGACGCGGAGACCGTGGCGGCCGCGATGAGTTCCATGCAGTCGCTGAGCCGGGCCGTCGCGCCCTTCATCGGCGCCCAGGCCCCGGGCCGCTGGCGTCAGACGCTGCTGGAGTACGACCACGGCTGGATCTTCCTGATCGCGGCGGGCACCGGCGCCTACCTGGCGGCGGCCGCCGCGGCCGATGTGGACATGGAGGCCATGTCCTTCCGCATGCAGCAGCAGGTCGCCGCGCTGGGGAAGGCGATGACCACACCTCCCCGCCAGGACGCGGGAATCGACGTATGACGGCGCCGGGCGAGGAGCAGGCGGTCAGCAGCGGGTTCGTCCGGTCCTACGTCATCACCGGCGGGCGCGGCCTGCCGGACGCGCAGGACCTCTCCCTCGTCACCCTGGTCACCATCGCCCCCGACCGGCAGCCGCCGCCGAACCCGAGCCCGGAGGTCCGGGCCATCTGGGAGCTTTGCTCCGGCGGCTATCTGTCGGTGGCCGAGGTGGCGGGCCACCTCGGCCAGCCGGTCGGGGTGGCGCGGCTGCTGCTGAACGACTTAGCGGAACAAGGTCATCTGATGCGCCGCAAGGCGCCACCGGCGGCTCAGCTCGTTGACAGGAAGATCCTCGAAGAGGTGTTGCATGGACTCCACGTCCGGTTCGGCTGACAGCATCTATGTCCCGGACGCGGTGCGGCGCGCGGCGAAGATCCTCGTCGTCGGGCACTTCGCCGTGGGCAAGACGACGCTGATCGGCACCCTCTCCGAGATCACCCCGCTGCGCACCGAGGAGCGGATGACGCAGGCCGGCGCGCACATCGACGACCTGCGGGGCGCACCCGACAAGGTGACCACGACGGTCGCGCTGGACTTCGGCCGTCTGACGCTCAGCGACGAACTGGTGCTGTACCTGTTCGGTACGCCCGGCCAGCAGCGCTTCGTCGAGCTGTGGGAGGACATGGCGCGCGGCTCGCTCGGCGCGCTGCTCCTGGTCGACCCGGCCCGTCTCGCCGACACCTTCCCGGTGATCGACCTGGTCGAGACGTACGGGCTGGAGTACGCGGTCGCGGTCAACAGCTTCGATCCGTACTCCCGGCATGCCGAGGAGGAGTTGCGCGAGGCGCTCGATCTGCTGCCGGACACCCCGGTCGTGTACTGCGACGCCCGGGACGAGAAGTCGTCCGCGCAGGCCCTGATCACCCTGGTCCAGCATCTTCTGGCACACGTGGCCTGAGAGGCTGTCACCCGGCTGCCGTACGCCCGGTCTCCGTACGCCGGGGCTCCGTGCGTACGGCTCAAGTCGGGCCGTCGTTTCCGGGCCCCGTTCTCCGTCCGCCGTCCGGGCCCTTCGGGTCCGCGATCACATCGAGGAATCACACATGGACTCGTCACCGGGATCCACCCCGTACAGCGCCCCCACCGGGTGTCCGATGCGCGGTGAGCGGCAGACGTCGCTCTACGGGCCTGAGTTCGCGTCCGATCCGCAGCGCGTGTACGACGAATTCCGGGCGCACGGACTCGCCGCCCCGATCGAGCTGGCCCCCGGTGTGGAGGCCACCCTGGTCGTGCAGCACGAAGCCGCGCTCCGGGTACTGCAGAATCCGTCCTTCTTCGCCCGTGACGCGAGGCGCTGGGGCGCGCTGCGGGAGGGTCGGGTGCCGCTCGACAGCCCGGTGCTGCCGATGATGGCGTACCGGCCCAACTGCCTGTTCACGGACGGCACCGAGCACCTTCGGCTGCGCAAGGCGGTCACCGAGAGCCTCGGCCGGCTCAACACCACCCGGCTCAGCCGGGACGTGGAGCGGATCGCGGACTACCTCATCGACCAGTTCATCGAGCGCGGCAGCGCGGACCTGCTCGGCGACTACGCCAAGCTGCTGCCGCTGCTGCTGTTCAACCAGCTCTTCGGCTGCCCCGGCGACATCGGCGACCGGCTGACCCGCAGCATGTCCGCGATCTTCGACGGCCAGGACGTGCTCCGGGCCAACACCGAGCTGACCGAGTGCCTGATGGAGCTCGTCGCGCTCAAGCGGCGGCAGCCCGGCGAGGACATCACCTCCTGGCTCATCCAGCACCCGGCGGGCCTGCGGGACGAGGAGCTCAAGGACCAGCTCGTCATGCTGATGGGTGCGGGCGTCGAGCCGGAGCGCAACCTGATCGCCAACGCGCTGCTCCTCATGCTGTCCAGCGACACCGGGATCGCGCAGCGGCGGGGCACCGGGATGCTGGTCGAGGACGCCCTCGACGACGTGCTGTGGAACAACCCGCCGATAGCCAACTACGCGACGCACTACCCGGTCCAGGACATCGACCTGGGCGGGGTGACGCTGAAGGCGGACACCCCGGTACTGATCAGTTTCGCCGCCGCGAACAGCGATCCCGCGCTCACCGACGCCCGCCAGACCCTGAGCAAGGGCGCCCATCTGGCCTGGGGCGCGGGCCCGCACGTCTGCCCGGCGAAGTCTCCCGCGCAGCTGATCGCCCTCACCGCGATCGAGAAGATCCTCAACACGGTGCCCGACCTCACCCTCGCGGTGCACCCCTCCACGGTCGAATGGCGGCCGGGCCCCTTCCACCGGGCCCTGGTGTCGCTGCCCGTCCACTTCAGCGCCGCCCCGGCGCGCCGGACCACGCCGCCGGCGGCGCAGTCGCCCGTACCGTCCCGGAACACCGCCGCGGACGAGGCGCCCGCCGCGCACTACGACCACGCGGAGCCGCAGAAGAAGACCAAGGGCTGGTGGAGTTCCTTCCTGGACGTGTTCAGGGTGTGACGCACCGGACATGATCATGGTGGGCCGGGCGACATGTACGCATAACCCGGCCCATCACCCATGTAACTGGAGTGACACAGGAGGAAGTTGGGACGCGAGGGACTGCTGACAAGGGGCTGGAGCAGGGTTTCTCTGTGATACGGGCAACAAAGATCCACGCATGGGCGGCATATGCGGAGGGGTAGGTTCTGCCGGTAACCATGAGACCAGGTCAAGGAACTCTGCGTGAGCGCTATATGTGGCACAGACAGGCCCCCCGTAGACCGCCGTGCCCTCATTTCCCTCCTGAGACGTCTCAAATCGCCCGAGGGGCAGGCTGATCCCTACCCCTTGCTGGCCGATCTGAGAGACATGGGCGATGTCGTACGCGCTCCCTGGGACGCGTACTTCGTCACGGGTTACGACACGTGCAGCGAGGTGCTGCGCGGGCGCAACTGGCTGGCGCCCGACTTCGCCTGGCAGGAACGCCAGGCGGACACCGAGCGCTGGGAAGCCGTCGCCACGCAGGAGATGACCAAGACCCTCTCCCGGCTCAACGCCCCCGAGCACACCTGTCAGCGCCGCAGCCTCGGCAACCTCTTCGACCGGTCGACCATCGAGCGGCTGACCCCACAGGTCGAGGAGCACGTCACCCGGCTCCTGGACGAGCTGGCCGACAAGATGCGCTGGGGGGAGGCCGACTTCGTCAGTACGGTCAGCGAGCAGCTCCCGATCAGCACCATCGGCTCCTGGCTGGGGATTCCGCCCGGGGACTACGCCCACATCCTGGAGATCACCCACGACCAGGTGCACGCCCAGGAGCTGCTGCCCACCAAGAGCCAGCTCGCCGTCTCCGCCGAGGCGACCGAGCAGCTGCGCAGCTACTTCACCGAGCTGGTGAAACAGCGCCGGGCCAGCCCCGGCAACGACGTCCTGACCGGCTGGATCCACACCTGGGACGCGCGGGAACCGGACCGGGACGCGGCGGACGAGATCCTCTACCGGCTCAGCATGTTCGTCACCATCGCCTCGCTGGAGACCACCGCCACCCTGCTGTCGGCCATGGTGGACCTGCTCCTGAAGGAGCCCGGCCGGTGGGAGTGGCTCCGGGAGAACCCCGGGTACATCGACGCCGCTGTCGACGAGGTCCTGCGGTACGACCCGCCGATCCACATCAACACCCGGATCGCGGCCGACGACACCGTGCTGGCGGGCGTCCCGATCGCCAAGGACAGCATGGTCCACGTCATGTACGGCGCCGCCAACCACGACCCCCGGCGCAACGACGACCCGGACACCTTCGACGTCGGGCGCGGCGGAACGCACCTGACCTTCGGTGGCGGCGTGCACTACTGCCTCGGCGCGGCCCTCGCCCGCCTGGAGGCGCGCACCCTCCTGACACAGCTGCTGAAACGCTTCCCCACCCTGCGCGCCGTCTCCCCGGCGGGTTACGCGTCCCGGCTGGTCTTCCGGCGGATCACCTCGCTGGGTGTGACGGCATGAAGCTCTCGCTCCCGCAGTACCTGACCCCGTTCCGGCGGCCGAGCACGATACGCGCCGAGCGCGAGGGCGCCGTCCTCCGCGTGGAGCTGGACACCCCCGCCATCGGCAACGCGGTCACCGAGGCGATGCTGGACGACCTGCTGGCGGTCCTGGCGGTGCCGGACCCCGACGTCCGGGTGCTGGTGCTCAGCGGGGCCGGCGACGACTTCTGCCTGGGCGGCGACCGCAACGAGTTCGCCGACTGGCTCGACGACGACCCGACCGGGCGTGGCATCCGGATCGCCGGTGACAAGGCCCGCCGGGTCTGCGAGGCGATCTCCACCAACCCGGCCGTCACCATCGCCCGGATCCAGGGCAAGGCCATCGGCGCGGGCCTCGCGCTGGCCCTCGCCTGCGATCTGCGCGTGGGCACCGACACCGCCGGATTCCGGCTGCCGGAACTGGCACTCGGCCTCCCCACCGCCTGGGGCGGCGTACTGCCCCGGCTCATCCACGAGGTCGGCGCCGCCCGCGCCCGCGAACTCATCCTCACCGGACGCGCCTTCGACTCCATCGAGGCGCTTGAGCTGTCGGTGCTGCAACGCGTCGTGCCCGAGGTCGAGCTCGACTCGGCGGTCACCGCGTGGACCAAGCCGATCGTGCGCCGCCCCGAGGCCGCCCTGCGCGTCACCAAGGCACTCCTCAACTCCTACGCGGCCCCGACCCGGCTGGCCGACCCGTCCGTACTGGACGCGGAACTCATGGCGACCGTCGCGGCGGCCACCCGGCGGCGGTAGGACCGGATCAACGGACGTAAGCAATCCCGCGCTTCGGGTGCGGGAGCGCCCGCACCGCGCGCTGCGGCTCAGCAGATCACGGTGACGCCGGTGACGCGTGGGGAGTTCTGCGTATTGACAGGCGGCCCCGGTCAGGGCTCGTCTCCGGTCAGGGCTCGGCCGGTAGCGCCGTCGGTGTGGCGTTGAGTCTGGCGACGCGTTCGCGCCAGGGGACGGGTTCGGGGACGGCTTCGGATCGGGCGGCGGCCAGGCGGCAGGAGGGGCATTCGGATTCGCCGAGCAGGGGGCGGAAGACGTGCGGGTCGCCGGGGCCCTTGCATTCGACGGGTTCGAGGAGGGGTGTGCGTTCGTGGGGCTGTTGCCGGGCCGGGGGCTCGGGGAGTTTCTGGATCAGGCGGTAGCGCAGGAAGCCGACGGCCGATCGGACGCCGTCCTGCGGGCGTTCGGCGAGCAGGGCATGGCGTAGGTCGGATTCGCTCAGGCCGCGTTCGAGCCACTTGACGGCCTCCACGGCGAGGCCGCGGGCCTCGCGCACACCCAGGTGCAGTTCGCGGCGGGTGTGGCGCAGCGAGAGCAGGACCCGTTCCGCCCGGGCCAGTTGGGTGGGGTCTGCCGCCGCTGTGGCCTGCGGGGCCGGTTCGGGCGCGGGAGCTGCCGAGAGAGCTGTCGCGGGCTCAGGTTCGGTGGGTGGGTGGGGAGTTGTCTTATCACTGTGGTCTTCTACCGGTTCATAACCACCGGCCGTCCGGGCAGTCGGTGCACCGACCGTCGGAAACTGCTCACTCGGCGGCGGAGTCACGGGCGGGTCGGCCGCCACGACCAGGGGCTGAGCTGTCCGTAAGAGCCCGGCCTGCTCCCTCGTCAGGGGGATGTTCGTGAGGAGTTGCTCGGTCTGCCAGCGGCCGCCCTCGCCCTGGCTCCGCCACTCGTGCACGTAGCCGTGCGCGACCAGCTGCCTCTTCGCCTTCTGGTACACGCGGCCCTTGATGCCCACTTTTCCGGCGAGTTCACCCAACGGCTTGCGGGAGGCATCGTCCGGGAGGCCCTGGACGTAGAGGACCAGGAGCTTCGCGTCACTGTCCAGACGCGGATGACGTACGACATCGTTCGATGCCTTCGTGTAGCGCACAGACGGCGCGATAACATGACGCAGCATTTCCGGTGGCCTCGCAGCTCCACTGGTGGTGTAGGCCCTCGGATTGGTGTTGACGCACCGCCGAGGGCCGCCCCATGCGCACGAAGGCACACAGAGCGTGATGGTGTGGTCACCGTAGCGCACGTTCTCCATCTCCCGCCACGTGGACGGAACTTCACGTGATCACGCCATTGCCCTCGCCCGTGGCGGGGTTCGCCCCGTACGATTGAAACGTATCAATCCCGATCCCGGCGTGAGGCATCCATGCGAGTGCACGAGTACGACATCGTTGTCATAGGCGGCGGGCCCTCCGGCGTCCCGGCAGCCGTCCAGGCCGCCCGGCTCGGTGCGCGCACGCTGCTGGTGGAGAAGAACGCCGGGCTGGGCGGCACGACCACCAGCGCCAACGTCGCGTTCCCGGGGCTCTTCCACGCCTGGGGCGAGCAGGTCATCGCCGGGATCGGCTGGGAACTGGTGTGCCGGGCCGTCGAGTTGGGCGGCGACGAGCTGCCGGACTTCCGCCACGACGAGCGTCCGCACTGGCAGCGGCAGGTGCGGGTGAACGCACCGCTGTACGGGGCGCTGCTCCTGGAGGAGGTCCACAACAGCGGCGTCGAGCTGCGGCTGCACACGATGCCCGCATCGGCGCACTGGACCGGTGAGCTGTGGGAGCTCCGGCTGTGCGGCAAGGACGGGCTCGAAACGGTCACCGCCCGGCGGCTCGTCGACTGCACCGGTGACGCGGACGTGATCGGGCTCGCGGGGCTGGAGCGCCGCCGCAACGCGGCCCGTCAGCCCGGCACCATCGACATCCGGCTGTCCGGCTACGACGTCGACGCCCTTGACCACGACGAGCTCGACCGCAGGCACGCCCTGGCGGTCGAATCGGGGGAACTGCTCGCCTCGGACCTCGGCTCCCGGGGCCGGCCGCTGCTGCCGTTCCTGGCGAAGCGGGGCGAGAACGCGATCCACCTCGTCGGGATCGAGGGCGCGACCAGCCGGGGCCGTACCGCCGGGGAGCTGGCGGGCGCCGCGGCGGTCCTGCGTATCTACCGCTTCCTGCGCACCCTGCCGGGTCTTGAGGACCTCCGGCTCGACTTCCGCGCCTCGGAGGTCGGGGTCCGCGAGAGCGTCACGATCGCGGCCCGCACGACCGTGACCGGTCAGGACTACCTGGCCGGGCGGGTCTGGGCCGACTCGGTGTGCCACAGCTTCTACCCGATCGACATCCACCGCCCGGACGGCAACGGGATCGACAAGACCCATCTGCGCCACGGGGTGGTCCCCACCGTGCCCCGCGACGCGATGGTCCCGGCCGGCAACCCGTACGCCGTCGTCGCCGGGCGCTGCATCGGCTCCGACCAGGCGGCGAACTCCGCGTTGCGGGTGCAGGCCACGGCCATGGCGACGGGGCAGGCGGCCGGGGCGCTCGCGGCGATGGCCGCGGACCGGGGGACGGACGTCACCGGCGTACCGATGACCGATCTGCACCGGGTGCTCGTACGCTCCGGAGCGATCGTGCCGTCGCTGCCGGCGAGCGCCGAGGTCTGACCGCGAAATCCTGTTGGCGGACCACGGCGGCCACTGCTAGCTTTCCGGAGGCCGTGCGAGAGAACGAGGAGGTGGTACCCGTGAACGCAGTATCGACATGGGTGCTCCCCTCCGGGGTCACGGCCGGGCGATAGGTCGTCCGGGAGCGCCGTTCAAGCGCACTCCCGAAAGGCACGACCATGCGATTCACTTCCGAGCAACGCCTCGACGACGGCGTCCTCGAACGCGAATTCACCCTCGGCGAGATCCCCGGCATCCTGTGGACGCCCGAATCCGCCTCCGCATCCGCATCTCCATCCGCCTCCGCACCGGCGCCGCTGATCCTGCTCGGCCACCCTCCCCTCGGGCTGCGCAAGATGTACCCCCGGCTGGTGGCCCGGGCCCGGCAATCCGCGGCGGACGGCTTCGCCACGGCCACCATCGAACTCCCCGGAAGCGGCGACCGGCCCCGTTGGGCCGCCGTCGAGCAGGCCCGCGCCGACCTGCGCCGGGCGATGCAGGCCGGCGAGCCGGTCGGCGACGAGATCGTCGACGCCCTCATCCTCCCGCTGGTCGACAAGGCGGTTCCGGAATGGCAAGCCGCCCTGGACGCCCTCCTCTCGCTGCCCGAGGTCTGCGGCCCGGTCGGGTACTCGGGGGGAGTGATCTCCATCGGCGTCCGGCTGGCGGCGGTCGATCCGCGCATCGCGGCCGCCGTTCTGTTCGCCGGGAGTTTCGTGCCTCGCGCGGTGTTCGAGGAGGCCCGGCAGGTCACCGTTCCGCTGCACGTCCTGCTGCAGTGGGACGACGAGGGAAACGACCGGCAGGCGGCGTTGGACCTGTTCGACGCCTTCGGCTCCGAGGAGAAGACGCTGCACGCCAACATGGGCGGGCACACCGGCGTCCCGCAGTTCGCGGGGGACGCCGCGGCCCAATTCTTCACCCGTCATCTGAACGCGGCAGGCAGCACGCGGTAGGCGCTGTGCGGTAGGCGGCTTCGGCCGGGATGCCGCCATCGGGGACAGGTTCCGGCCGTCCCCGATGGCGGTGGCCGGCGCCCCGATCGCGACTCGGCCAGCCGCTTCTCGCCTCCTTCTGGGTGGCGAACGCTACGTGTTCGGACCGGTCACGACGCGGCCTTGGGCACGCGCGTGTGGATGGTACGGGTACAGCGCCTCCGCCAGTACGCGAAGCAAACTGCTGCCAGCAGCGGTCCCCACAGCAGGAGTGGGGCGTAGGTGAGGTCGAAGAAGGCAAGTTGCCAGCCGTGCATCGACTCCGAGGGGTAGTCGTCCGGGAGTTGCCTGCCTTGGATGGTGAGCCCGGACAACGAGGTGGCGAAGGCGGTGGTCCACAGAACGGTCAGGATCGTGGCGCCAAGGGCGGCGGGCAGGACGGCAGCGAGGGGCAGCACTCTGCGGCCGCCCAGCAGCGGAATCCAGTGCGGGAGGACCTCCCCCCACGCGGCGATCAGCCCTATGGCGGTGAAGGCCAGCAATTCGGAGACGATGGACAAAGCGACGATGTACACCGGACCCGGCAACCACGACGGGAGCTGGCCCGCACCGTGTGCGCCGTCGTCGCCGACATGGAAGACGACGGTCGTGATCCGCCACAGGCCGGAGGGAAGCACGGTGAAGGGGATGACGTAGGCGGCGACCCGGGCCCACCGGGGGACACCGGGCACCGGGGCGTGTGCGCTGTTCCAGGCAGCGCGCAGCCGCTCGGTTGCGGTGGGCGCGGTGGCATGGTGGACAGTCATGCGTGCTCCTCGGGCCATCAGATGTCGCTCGCTTGAGTGGCATCAACGGTCACAGCCGTCCCCGCCCGATGCGTCGCCCACCGGATTGAACCCGGATCCGCTCTGCGGGGTAGAGCGTCATCGGTCTCATAGGCCCTGAGAATGAGCATGCGGGGAGGGCGCGTTCCCTATCTGCCTTCTCCGGGATGGTGCAGCGGATACCGCGTATACGCAGGCAAGCGCGGTTCTTGCGGGAGGCGTACGCATCCCGTAGGCAATGCCCGCAAGGGTGATGTTCACGAGACAGCCGATCGCCGCTTCCATCCCCGCTGCTGCTGTCACCGTGACGCCACCAAGCGCGTGATCAAAACTCGGACCTATTCGTCACTATGACGTGAATCTGCCTGAACCTGGCCGCAGTTCAACCCGGCTCTGCAATGCTGGTAGTCGATCGAGAGGGGCCGCAGCGATGCAGTGGAAGATCCACGGGGAACGTCCGATCTACGAGAACAGCTGGGTGAACCTGTGGCTCACCGACGTCGAGACGCCGGACGGGAACCGCTGGGAGCACCATGTCGTGAAGCTCCGGCACCTGGCCGTGGCCGCCGTGATCAATGAGCGGCGCGAGGTCCTGATGATGTGGCGGCACCGCTTCATCACGGACGCCTGGGCGTGGGAGCTGCCCATGGGCCTGGTCGAGGAGGGTGAGACACCGGCCGAAGCAGCGGCCCGTGAGGTCCTGGAAGAGACCGGCTGGCGCCCCGGCCCGATCAAGCCGCTGATCTACGCCGAGCCGGCCAACGGCATCACCGACTCCCAGCACCACGTCTTCCGCGCCGACGGAGCGACGTACGAGGGACCGCCGACCGAGAAGAACGAGTCGGACCGGATCGAGTGGATCCCGCTGGCAGAAGTGCGAGGCCTGATCGACCGCCGCGAGATCGTCAGCAGCGGCTCCCTCGTCGGGCTGCTCTACGTACTCATGGACGAGACGATCCGCTGACCTGGCGGGGCAGCACTTCCCGGAGCCGGGACTCGAACGCCACCGCGACCGGTTCCCGGCGGAAGGGCTCCAACTGTTCGCAGAACTCCCGCAGGTGGCCGGCGACTCGTTGCGAGCTGACGGCCGCCGCCGGGGCCAGGGCATCCATGGCCGAGTGACAGGCTTCGTCGAGTTTGCCGCGCTGGAGCTGAGTGCGGGCGAGCCAGAAGGCGTGGAAGGCGCGGCCTCGGTGGTTCGTCTGATGCTCTCGGCGAAGAGCGTCCGCGATGAGAGGTTCGGCGAGGGCGGCTTCGCCCAGGCGGCCGTGCGCGATGCCGGTGTCCACGATCAGCTTCGGTTCGTCGAAGTAGGCGACCCAGGCCGGGTCCGGATCACCGGCACTGATCCGTCCGAACTGGGTGTGAGCTTCCGAGATCGCAGTGTGGGTCGCGCCGTGGTTACCGAGGGTGGCGTGGGCGAAGGCTTCGCGCATCGCGAGCATGGCCAGTACGCGTGATGTCGCCCCCGTCGCTGCTCGGGCCTGGTCCTGGGCGGCCGTGACGAGTGCAAGGGCGTCGCCGGGCTTGTCCTGGTAGGTGGCCTGGAGACTCATACAGGCGAGGACGTTGGCCATGAACTGACGGTCGTCGATGGCCCTGGCCAGGCCGAGGGATTCGGTGAAATAGGCGCGTGCCTGGTTGTACTGGCAGGCGTCGAAGTAGGTCCATCCGGTGAGCCGGGCCAGTTCGGCCGCGATGTTGTGCAGGCCCTCCCGCAGGGGAGCAGGCCGCTGTTCCTTGAGGAGATCGACGACGTATCGGAGCTGTCCGACGACGGCCGGCCGTAACGTCTCGCCGCCGTGCTCGTCGTCCCGGCGCCAATAGTCGGCGATCGACGAGTGCAGCGCGTCCAGCGTCGACGGGCTGAGGTCTCGCTCAGCGGCAAGGGCGAGGATGCTGTCCACATCCGCCCCAGGCAGTCCGGCAGCCAGCGGTTCGGTAGCCGAGGCCGGTACCTCGGCCGGTTCGCGGGGGGCGACCGCCAGGCTGGGGGGCGTCTCCCAGGAACGTCGGGCGAGACCGAGCATGTGTCCAGGGATGCGTAGTCCATCAGAGATCCGTTCGATCACGTCCATGTGCAGCAAGTGCCGCCGTCCGGCGATCACCTCGCCCACACGGCTCGGAGTGAGGTCGCAGCGGCGCGCGATCATCGACGGATAGATGCCTGCTCGTGCTCTGACCAGCTGGAAGATGCGGCCGAAGTCTCTGGCCTGGCATGCCTCGATCATCACTGGGTTCGTGAGCAGGCTGACCGGGAGTTCCTTCGAGCGAGGTGGCTCGGGCATCGGGCACGCTCCGGCATGAGGACTACGGATCGCTGCACTTGGTCAACCGGGGGTGATGTTACCCAAGTTGGGTAATCCGCTTGGCCTTTCTGGCCGGGCCCGCGGATCGCGATGCTCCTGGCCATGGCGAACGGACAGGATGACGTACGGATGATGCTGCGGGTCTCCCGCGACTCCGGCCAGACGTTGGAGCCTCTCACGGAGGTACGCGTGGGCGACGACTCGGTGGTCCCGGAAAACGCGGGCCGCTTCCCGCCGTGCGTCTGTACCCGGTGCGCGAAAGCAGGAGCGGACGCCGTCGCATCCTTCCGGATGGTGTCGTGATGCGGTGCGCACACTGGCGCCGGGTGCCCCTCGACCTGGCACGGGAAGCACGGGAGAAGTGGGCCGCCACGGGCATCGACAGGGCGGTGCAGTGCCAGCTGTCCGCACACGACGACGGTGAGCACTTCGGCCTCCTCGCCGATGTCGGCGAGTACGGGACCGCGCTGTGGCTCCGCTGGCGCGGGAGGAGCGGGGCGCAACCCGCCGCACTTCCGGACTGCCCGGCGGTCTCCCCGGGACCCGACGGCGAGGGCTGCTGCCTGTTCGCCGACCACGCCAAGCAGCACACCTGGGAAAACGCACTGGAGGAAGCCTCGTGCACCAGCTTGATCGCGAGCCCGCACAACGCCCGGCGCCCCGACCTGCCTCGCAACGAAAAGTGCGGAGACTGCGGTGGCAGCGGCGCCAACTCGTCCGGCAAGACCTGTGGCACCTGCAACGGCCTGGGCGAGATCCACTGCCGCGCCGACCGCCGGCCTCCCGCATGCCGTCCCGTTCCGTGATCCGGAAGGAGGGCCAAACGATGGCCCACGCTCTGATCGCATCCCCGTTCCTCGACGGACACCTTCTCCTCATGCCTGGAGCGAGGGCCGGCGCCCGAATCTCCGCCGACCACTACAAGAGCCTGCGCCAGGCAGCCACGGACGGTCAGGCACTGCCTACCTGGGCGGTGCGAACGGCCACCGATGTGTGGGGCCTCGACCTGATCGGCCGGCCCGCGCAGGGCACCGTGCTGGTGCGCGAGCCGTCCCCGTACGGCTACTGCCGGGCTTCCTGGGAGATCAACCTCGGCTGCAACTTCGGCTGCAAGCACTGCTACCTAGGCGAGCGGCCCTTCTCCGGCCTCGGCTGGGACGACAAGGTGCGGCTGCTGGACATCATGCGCGAGTCCGGCGTCCTCTGGCTCCAGATCACCGGCGGCGAGCCCACCATGGATCCCCACTTCCAGGGCGCCTACCGGTACGCCTGGCAGGCCGGGATGATGCTCACCATCTCCACCAACGGCTCGCTGCTCTGGCGGCCGGACCTCCTCGAACTCTTCCGGGACTGCCCGCCCTACCGTCTGGTCGTCAGCATGTACGGGGCGAGCGAGGAGTCCTTCGACGCGCTCACCCAGCGCCGTGGGGCGTGGAAGGCGTTCCGGCGTGGCATGGATGCCGCACGTGAGGCGGGGCTGCCGCTGCGGATCAACGTCGTGGTGACCGAGGACAACGCCTCCGAGGCCGACGAGATGGCCGCCCTCGCCGACGAGTGGAACGTCGAGAACCACGCGTACACGAACATGACGCCCACGATCTACGGCGGTGGTGAGCCGCTGCTCGCCCAGTCCGCTGCCCACCTGCGACAGCGCAAGCCGTTCGCCGGCTGCAACGCGGGACACACCTTCTTCCACGCCGACCCACACGCCAAGGTCTCGATCTGCAAGGTCGGCCGCGACGACCAGATCGACCTCATGGCCGAAGGCATCGACGGCCTCACCCGGCTCGGCACCATCGCCGACCGCCTCATGCTTCGCACCGGAGGGTGCGAGGGCTGCGCCCTGTCCGGCACCTGCCGGGTCTGCCGCCCCCTGGCCAAGCACTACCAGGAGGCGAAGGCGCCACTGCACAGCTACTGCCAGCACGGAGACAAGGAGAACGGATCATGACCCCGCCCGTACCGGTGACCATCCTCCCCGGCCCGCCGGCCTCGGCCCGCCGCGCAGCACCGCCCGTCGCGACCGCGTCGATCACCGCCGTCCAGGACCTCGACGTGATCGTGGAGAGCGCGGAGTGCTCCTGCGACGCCGGGGACGACAACCCCCACTGACCGACACGATCTGGTCAACTCCGTTCAGGCCCTGGCGTGCTCGCGTCGGGGCCTGAGCCCTGACCGGCGCACCGCTAGGGTGCCGCTCATGTTCTTCCGCTGGGACTGGCTCCGGCCCGTACTGACCGCGCCGATCGTGCCGACTCTCGGCCCCGTCCACCCCGATGCCTTGACCATCGATCTCTTCGAGGACATCCTGCGAGCGGCCGTCACCGGGGATTTCCTTCCCTACGACAAGAACCGGCGCTGGGGCGGCGAGAAGGACGAGAAGGTCCTCCGCGAGGACGTGGTGCACCAGCCCGAGCACACTCTCATCCCCACCCTGACCCGGCGCGGACGCGGCAGTGTGAAGGTCTTCGCCTACGGGCTCCGCGACAGCGTCGTGGACGAGGCCGCCGAACTGGCTGCCAAGCTCGCCGCCAGGCACGACGTGGTCAACGCCCGGGTCGTACGCCCGCTCTGCCCCAGCGCCACACACCCGCGCGGCACCCGCATCCAGTTGAAGGACTTCACCGCCGCCCCCAGCCCCGACCCGGGCGGTCCGGTCCGCCCCGTCACCGACTGGCCGACCTTCGTGCAGGAGACCTTCGCGCCTTTCGCCGAGGCGATGGCCGCCGACGGCCTGGCCTTCCTCCACGGCCAGATGCATGCGGGCCGATGCGGCCCAGTCCTCGCCGCCGCCGTTGCTGACCGCATCGTGGGCGCGATCGGCCCCATGGAAGTCGGCCCCGACCCCATCGGGCGCCCGCAGCTCATGCCCCAGTACTTCGCCGTCCTGCCCGAGACCCGAGGCCAGGGCCTGGGACGCGTCCTATGGCGGGCAGCGATGCACTGGGGCCATTCCCACGGCGCCGCCTACCAGCTCCTCCAGACCGAGGTCGGCGGCCCCTCAGATCGGCTGTGCCAGGCCGAAGGACTTACCTCCCTCGGCTTCACCCACACCACAGCGGCAATGCCGTGACCCTCCGGGTGCCCGACTTCACCCTGCCCGAGGAGGGCTGGGACCAGGTCGTCCTGCCATCCAGCTCGCCGCGCGTCGGCTCCGGCTGGACCGACTCGGCTCAGCAAGGAGAACGACGACATCTGGAAGGCCGCTCGCCGCTCCGTCCACACCGAGGCAACACGAACGGGGCGCCTCGATGGTCGAGGCCACCCCGTTCGGTATGGGATTTGACCCCGCGGTGACTCACGCCGCGATGGTTTTCGAGGCCGTCGGCGATCGGATCGCGACGCCTTCCGCCCCCTGATACGCGGGAAGGACGCGAAGCACCGCCCGGCCTGCTCATCTCTGACGGCACACCCGTGGCGTCCCTCCCAGGGGGCAGGGCGGACCGGCCGCGTACTGCATCGACAGTACGTAGGACTCCATGCAGCCGCACGACGACGATGACGTGCGCTTTCACGAAGGATCGAGGCATCCCTTCGAGAGACTGGAGCGCCTCCTCGTGGCTACTTTCCTTTACCGGCTGGGCCGCTTCTCCTTCCGGAGACGCCGGCTCGTCGCCCTGCTCTGGGTGGTGGTCCTCGCCGCCTGCGCGTTCGCCGCGGCCAAGGCGCCGGCCGCCCCCGAGGACGGGTTCTCCATGCCCGGGACGGAGTCGCAGAAGGCGTTCGACCTGCTGGACCAGCGCTTCCCGGGCAGCAACTCCAACAGCGCCGACGCCCGCATCGTCTTCGTCGCGCCGAAGGGCCAGAAGGTCACGGCGGGCGCGAACAAGGCGGCCGTCGAGAGGATCGTCGCCGATGTCGCGGGCGGCGACCAGGTCAAGGGCGCACTGGACCCGTTCAAGATGGCCGGGGCGGTGAGCAAGGACGGCACCACCGCGTACTCCACCATCTCGTACGACGTACAGAGCATCGATCTCACCGACGCCACCACCGAGGCGCTGGAGGACGCCGCGAAGGACGGACGTGACGCGGGGCTGACCGTGGAGCTCGGCGGTTCGGCCCTGGTGCCGGAGAGCGAACTGGGCGGCACGACGGAACTCATCGGCGTCGCCGCGGCCGCGGTCGTCCTGCTCATCACCTTCGGGTCGCTCGCCGCGGCGGGCCTCCCGCTGCTCACCGCGATCGTCGGTATCGGCGTCGGGGTGGCCTCGATCGTCGCCGTCGGGATGTCCACGACGACCACCACGCTCGCCCTGATGCTGGGGCTCGCGGTCGGCATCGACTACGCCCTGTTCATCGTCTCGCGCTACCGGACCGAACGCATGGAGGGCCACGACGCCGAGGAGGCCGTGGCACGGGCCGTGGGAACGGCGGGCTCCGCGGTCGTCTTCGCGGGCCTCACCGTGGTCATCGCCCTGGCGGGCCTGGCCGTGGTCGGCATCCCCGTCCTGACCAAGATGGGCTTCGCCGCGGCGAGCACCGTCGTGATCGCCGTCCTGGTCGCGATCACCCTGCTGCCCGCACTGCTCGGCTTCTTCCGAAAGGCCGTCCTGCCGCGCGCCCAGCGCAAGGGGCACGGCGGGCAGCGCGCCAAGGACGGCAGGCCCAACCTGGGCACCCGCTGGGCCGGCTTCGTGATCCGGCGCCCGCTCGCGGTCCTGGTGCTCTCCGTCCTCGGCCTCGGGCTGATCGCCGTACCGGCGCTCGATCTCCAGCTCGGCATGCCGGGCGACGAGTCGAAGCCCACCTCGACCACCCAGCGCCGCGCCTACGACGCCCTGGCCGACGGCTTCGGCCCCGGCTTCAACGGGCCGCTCACCGTCGTCGTCGACGCCAAGGGCTCGGACGACCCGAAGGCCGCGGCGGCACGGGCCGCGAAGCAGCTCACGGCCACCGACGGCATCGTCGCCACGACGCCCCCCGCCTTCAACCAGGCCGGTGACACCGCGGTGCTCACCGCCGTGCCCTCCACCGGGCCGAGCTCCGCGGACACCACGGACCTCGTCCACACCATCCGCGACGAGGCCCGTGGCCTGAAGTCCGACACCGGTGCGACGATGCTCGTCACCGGCGCGACCGCGGTGAACATCGACGTGTCGCAGAAGGTCAACGACGCGCTGCTGCCCTATCTCGCGCTCGTCGTCGGCCTGGCCTTCCTGCTCCTGATGGTCGTCTTCCGCTCGCTGCTGGTCCCGCTGAAGGCGGCGCTCGGCTTCCTGCTGTCGGTGGCGGCGGCCTTCGGCACGATCGTCGCGGTCTTCCAGTGGGGCTGGCTCGCCGACACCCTCGGCGTCGAGCAGACCGGGCCGGTGATGAGCATGATGCCGATCTTCCTGATCGGTGTGGTCTTCGGCCTGGCCATGGACTACGAGGTCTTCCTGGTGACCCGGATGCGGGAGGCGTACGTCCACGGGGAACGGCCCGGCCAGGCGATCGTCACCGGGTTCCGGCACAGTGCGCGGGTCGTCGGCGCCGCTGCCGTCATCATGATCGCGGTGTTCGCCGGGTTCATCGGGATGAACGATTCGATGATCAAGATGATGGGCGTCGGGCTCGCCGCGGCGGTCTTCTTCGACGCCTTCGTCGTCCGGATGACGGTCGTCCCGGCGGTGCTCGCCCTGCTGGGCCACCGGGCGTGGTGGCTGCCCAAGTGGCTGGACCGCATCGTGCCCCAGGTGGACGTCGAGGGCGAGAAGCTGCACAGCGCCGCACCGGCCGGGCTGCGGCCCGAGCCGGAGCCGGAGCCGGATCCCGTACGCGTATGACCGGTCCGGGCCCCGTACCCGTGGAAGGCGCGACGGGTACGGGGCGACGCGGGCGGACCAGGTGGGTCGGCGACCATGGTCGGACGGACCCGAGGAGAAGAGAGCGCATGTTCACCGACTGGCTGCTGTGGGCCCGGCGCCACCCCCGGACCGTCGATGTGGTGGTGGCGGTGCTGCTGTGGGCCTTCGCGGTCTTCTCCAGCACCCTCACCGACGCCCGGATCGTCCGCGCCCCCACGCTCGCCTTCTCGCTGGCGGCCGCGGTGCCCCCCGCCGTCCTGCTCCTCGGCCACCGCAGATATCCGCGCACGATGGTGGTGGTGACCACGGTGCTCGGCTGCGCCCTGGGTCTCATGGGCAGCAGCATCGGCTTCGACCCCAGCCCGAGCGTCGTGGGCGCCGCCCTGGTCGCCCTCTACCTCCTGGCCCTGCGCACCGACCACCGCACGACCACCCGCTACACGGCCGGGGCGGCCGTCGCCCTCCTGATCGCCTCCGCCGCCTGGGGCAAGGTGGCGCTGCTCCGGCCCGACCAGGTCGGCCTCGTCTCCTGCGTACTGCTGGCGGGGGCGGTCGGCGAGTCGGTACGGAGTCGGCGCGACCATCTGACCGCCGTGGAGGCACGGGCCGAACTGGCCGAACGCACCCGCGAGGAGGAGGCGCGGCAGCGGGTGAGCGAGGAGCGGACCCGGATCGCCCGCGAGCTCCACGACATCGTCGCGCACCACATCGCCCTCGCCCACGCCCAGGCGGCCACCGCCGCGTACCTGCTGCGCAGCAAGCCCGACCAGGCACAGAAGATGCTCGACGAACTCGCCGGCACCACCTCCTCCGCTCTGCGCGAGCTCAAGGCGACCGTGGGACTGCTGCGCCGCGAGGGCGACCCGGAGACGCCGCTGGAGCCCGCTCCCGGGCTGGCCCGGCTCCCGGAGCTGATCGCCTCGTTCGAGCACACGGGGCTGGTCGTGTCGGTGTCCGTGGAGGGCGAGACCCGGCCGCTGCCGCCGGGGGCGGACCTGACCGCGTACCGGATCGTCCAGGAGGCGCTGACCAATGTCACCAAGCACGCGGGCTCCGCGACGGCCTCGGTCCGCCTCGCCTATTCGCGCCGGCTGCTCACGCTCACCGTCTCCGACGACGGGCACGCGCCACCGGCGACGGGCACGCCGGGCTACGGCCTCATCGGCATGCGCGAACGGGCCCTGTCCGCGGGCGGCCGGCTGGCCGCCGGGCACCGCGCGGACGGAGGCTTCGAGGTGACCACGGAGCTTCCCCTGGAGGCGGCGGAACCCGAACCCCACCAGGACGACGACGAGGAGAGGACGGCGCGGTGACCATCCGGGTACTGCTGGCCGATGACCAGGCACTGCTGGCCGGGACCTTCCGGCTGCTGATCGAGTCGAACGACGACATGGAGGTGGTCGGTGTCGCGGCGGACGGCCGGGAGGCGGTGGAGAAGGCCCGCGCCACCGCGCCGGACGTGGTCGTGATGGACATCCGCATGCCGGGCATGGACGGGCTGGCGGCCACCGAGGAGATCTGCCGCGACGGGGCGCTGCGGCAGACCCGCATCCTCATCCTCACCACGTTCGAGATCGACGAGTACGTGGCCGGCGCGCTGCGCGCGGGCGCGAGCGGCTTCCTCGGCAAGGATGTCGGCCCCGAGGAGCTGCTGGACGCGATCCGGACGGTGGCCTCGGGCGACACGCTCCTGTCCCCGACCGCCACCCGGGCCCTCATCACCCGCTACCTGGCCCGCCCGGAGGGCGGTGTCGCCGCGCCGGAGTCCCTGGACGTGCTGACCGCCCGCGAGCGCGAGGTCATGGCCCAGGCCGCCGAGGGTCTGTCGAACGACGAGATCGCCGCCCGGATGCACGTCAGCCCGTTGACCGTACGCACCCACGTGGGGCGTGCGATGACGAAGCTGGGCGCCCGGCACCGGGCCCAGCTGGTCGCCATGGCCTACCAGTCGGGCCTGGTGCGGGTGGACCCGCCGCAGGGCCGGGGCGCGACGGCCGGGTAGCCCCGGGGCCCGGGTTCCCGGCGCGCGGGAAGGCGGTGGGCTGGCTAGCGTGAAAAGCCGGACCACCCACCGAGCGCTAAGGAGTCAGGGTCATGGCTGTACAACCGGAGGGCACACCGTGCTGGGCCGACGCGATGTTCGCCGACCTGGATGGCGCGAAGAGCTTCTACGGTGAGGTGCTGGGCTGGACGTTCGGAGAGTCCTCGTCCGAGTTCGGCAACTACACGCAGGCGTACGCCGACGGCAAGGCGGTCGCCGCGGTGGTACCTCCGATGCCCGGCCAGGAGGGCCACTCGGCCTGGTGCCTGTACCTGGCCTCGCCGGACGCCGAGGCAACGGCGGCGAAGATCCGCGACAACGGCGGCGAGACGCTGATGGACCCCATGCAGGTCGGTGACTTCGGCACGATGATGCTGGCCCGCGACCCCGGCGGCGTCGTCTTCGGCGTGTGGCAGGCCGGCACCCACGAGGGCTTCGAGGCGCAGGCGGTGCCCGGCGCGTTCTGCTGGGCCGAGGTCTTCACCCGGGAGCCCGAGAAGTCCGACGCCTTCTTCCCCGCGGTCTTCCCGTACTCGATGGTGAAGATGGCGGACGAGCACGTCGACTTCCGGATGTACAACCTCGGCGACAAGACCGTCATGGGGCGGATGAAGATGGGCGACGAGTTCCCGCCCGAGGTCCCGCCGTACCTGAACGTGTACTTCACCGTCGCGGACTGCGACGCGGCGGTGGCGAAGGCCACCGAGCGCGGCGGCGTCCTGCGGTTCGGCCCGATGACCATGCCGTTCGGCCGGTTCGCCGCGCTGACCGACCCGCAGGGCGCGGCGTTCTCCGTCATCGACGTCAACACGACCGAGGGCGATGTACCCAAGACGTCGCCGGTGTCCTGAGCAGTGTCCTGAGCGGAGCCGCCGAACGGTGCCACCGGGTCTGCCGCCCGAGTTGCGGGGGCGCCGTACATGGGGTTGTTTCGAAGTAGGGAAGCCGGTGGGGCGTGTACGCATGCGCCCCTGTCTCCCCTGGTTGGGGGTGAAACCACCGTGCTGTTCGCCGACCGCGAGGACGCGGGCCAGCAACTGGCCGAGGCGCTCCACCACCTCGAACGGGAGAACCCGGTCGTGCTCGGACTGCCCCGGGGCGGAGTCCCGGTGGCCTTCCAGGTGGCGCAGACGCTCGGTGCCGAACTCGATGTGATCGTCGTCCGCAAGCTCGGCGTGCCGCACCACGAGGAGGTGGCGTTCGGCGCCATCGGCGAGGGCGGGGTCCGGGTCCTCAACGACGACGTCGTCTCCCGGCTGCGGGCCGGGAAACAGGATCTCGCGGCGGTCGAACGGGTCGAGGAGGCGGAGCTCGGGCGGCGGGCGCAGGTGTACCGGGCCGGCCGGGCACGGACCCCGCTCGCCGGCCGGACGGTGATCATCGTGGACGACGGCATCGCGACCGGCGCCACGGCCGAGGCGGCCTGCCAGGTGGTACGGGCACAGCAGCCGGCGCGGGTGGTGGCGGCCGTGCCGGTGGCGCCGCCGGACGCGGTCGTGCGGCTGCGCCGCAGCGCGGACGAGGTGGTGTGCCTGTCGGTGCCGCAGCTGTTCTACGCGGTCGGCGAGTGGTACCGGGACTTCTCGCAGACCTCCGACGAGGAGGTCGTCACCCTGCTGGCGGAGGCCAGGAACAGCGGACATGTGACGCCGGGCTGCGACTGAGCGGGACGCTTGCCCAGTCGCGGCCCGGTGTCCCGATCAGTCCGCGCAGTACGCGTCCTGCTCCGGCCGGGCCCCGGTGTTCAGGAACGTCGTGACAGCGCGGTCGCCGCAGGCGTTCCCGTTGCCCAGGTACATGCCGTGTCCGCCGTGGTCGACGGCGACCATACGGGCCCGGTCCCCGAAGGCCGCCCGCATCTTCAGCGCGCCGGAGTACGGCGTCGCCGGGTCGCGCAGGCCCTGGATCATCAGGACGTTGGACGGTCCCTGGTCCGTGATCCGGGTCGGCTGCTCGGCGGGCCCGTCCTTCCAGAAGGAGCACGGGGTGATGTTCACCGGCAGCCCGGCGGTCAGCGGGTGCTCCACGCGGTCGGCGGCGACGGCGCGCCGGAAAGAGGAGACCGTGCCCTGCCAGCGCACGTCGTTGCAGACCACGCCCATCGCGACCGCCGCGTCCGCGTCCGGCACCGGCCCCCTCAGCATTCCGGGCAGGGCCGGCTTCACCGAGGTGTCCAGGGCCGCCCGGACGAGCCCCGCGAACTCGGCAAAGGCGTCGTCGTCGTACAGGGCCGTCTGGAGCGCCAGGCGCAGCCGGTTGCCGGTCAGCGGGACGCCCGCCGTGGTGGACTCCCTCGGCTCCCGGTCCAGCCGCGCCGCCAGCTCCAGCACCAGCGGCCGTACGTCCCCGGCCCGCTGCGCGAGCCGCAGCCCCGCCTCTTCCCTGGCCGGGTCGGAGGCCCATCGCGCGAAGTCGGGGAACCGGTCCTCCGCCCCCACCGCCATATTCGCCATCCAGCCCTGCCCGATGCGCGACGGGTCGGGGTCACCGCTGCTGTCCAGCACCCAACGGTCCGTGTGCTGCGGGTACTTCTGCGCGTACAGGGCGCCCACATAGGTGCCGTACGAGCTGCCCCAGGCCGACAGCTTCTCCTCGCCGAGCACCTGCCGGAAGCGGTCGATGTCCCGCGCCTCGTTGGCCGAGGTGAGGCTCCGCAGCACTGCTCCGCCGTTGCGCGCGCAGGCCTCGGCGATGCGCCGGGAGCGCGACACGTTCTCGGTGATCGAGCCGTCGGCGGCGGGCCAGGACCGCATGTTCACCAGCTCCCGGTCCTCCGGGTCGAGCCCGCAGCTCGCCTTCGTGCTGCCGCCGACGCCGCGCGGGTCGAGGCCCACGATGTCGTACTGCCCGCCCGTCTCCTGCCGCAGCCGTTCTCCCTTCTCCGCCACCCGCTGCACTCCGGACGAACCGGGCCCGCCGGGAATCACGATCAGCGTCCCGCGCCGGGCGGCGGGCCGGTCGCTGCGGACCCGGGTCACCGCGAGCGAGAGCTGCGGGCCGCCCGGATCGCGGTAGTCCACCGGTACGGGCAACTCGGCGCACTCCTGCCCGGCGGGCCCGCCGGCCGTGGCGCAGGGCCGCCAGTCGAGGGCGGGTGCGGGGTTGGCCGACGCGACGGCCTGCGGGGTCGTGGCCCCGGTGAGAACGGTGGCGACAGCAGTGACGGACAGGGCGACGAACGCGGCGGATTTTCCGTAAGTCCTCATGCCACAAGGCTGGTTGAGCGCGAGCCCTCAACCCATCCGGGAGGCATGACGGTATGCGGTGGGGTTAGCCCCCGGCGAACTCTCCGGCCTTCACGCCCTCGATGAAGGAGGCGAACGAGGCGGCGGAGGCGGTCAGCACCGGGCCGCCGGGGTTCTTGGAGTCACGGACGGGGACGACGCCGCGCGAGGCTACGAGGTTGGCGGCGACCTCGACGCAGGCGCCGCCGTTCTCGCTGTGCGAGGACTTGAACCAGCGGGGGGACTCGGTTGTGATCGTCACGGGGTGCCCTTCCTCATCTCTGGGACACCGCTTCATCCTGGGCCCGAAGTTGATGGCCGTCAACGGGGCGATGCGGCGCCGACAGCGAGAAGCCCCACCATGCGGTGCACGGCGGGGCGATCGCGGATCGCACGCTGGGCCTGCTGATCAGACGGCGCCGAACTCTCCGGCCTTGACGCCCTCGACGAAGGAGGCGAACGAGGCAGGGGACGTGTTCAACACCGGGCCGCCGGGGATCTTGGAGTCACGGACGGGGACCACGCCGCGCGAGGCGACGAGGTTGGCGGCGACCTCGATGCAGTTGCCGCCGTTGTTGCTGTACGAAGACTTGAACCAGCGGGGGGACTCGGTCGTGGTCGTCACGGGATGCCCTTTCGTACCTCGTTGATCATGGCCACCGATGCCGCCTGGGACAGCGCTTCGGCCTGTAGCTGATGGTAGGCCGTCAACAGCGGGAGCACGGAGGTTGTATCGCGCTCCAGATGCCCCCGCATCTGTGATTCCGCGTACGCGATCACGGACATGTCCGACAGCGTCAGCAGGTTCATCGGGAGGTCGAATGTGCGGCGCTCCCCCATTTCGTACGGAGCGATCTGGAGCACTGTGTTCGGCAGCGCGGCGAACTCCGCCAGCCGGTCGAGCTGGGCGGCCATGACCTCGTCCCCGCCGACCCGCCTGCGGATGCAGCTCTCGTCCATCACCACCAGCATCGTGGGCGGGCGCGGGCGCACCAGAGCCGTCTGCCGCTCCGCCAGGAACGAGACCCGCTCGGCTGCCTGTTCAGGGACGATCGTCCCTCGTCGCAGGGCGCTGTCCGCCAGCACCCGCGCGTACTCCGGTGTCTGCAACAGCCCGGGGATGATGCCGATTTCGTACAGCCGGATCTCCACCGCACGCCCCTCGTGCCCCACGTACTGCGGGAAGCCCTCCAGCAGCGAACCGTGCCGGATCTCGCGGTACTGGCGTTCGAACGTGTCGGCTGTTTCTCCGGTGCCGAAAATCTGATCCGCACTGCGCGAGAACCGAAGAGTCGGCATCTTGCGACCAGTTTCGACGGCGGAGATATGCGTACCGGAATAGCCCATCCGTTCGGCTAACTCCTCCTGTTTCCACCCGCGTTCTTCTCGCAGTCTGCGGATGCGTGCGCCGAAGGCTGCTTCCGGGCTGCTCTCGGGGTCCAACTCCTTGCGGTTCAACGGCTGTCACCTGACTTTTCGCTCGCACCCAACAAGTTGAAGCACTCCGAACTGTAGGCCAATCTGAGCCCGCTTAGTAGTGGAATGACTACGGAGAGGAGTGACCCGTGTCCGCAAAGACCGGTCCCCCGGCCGGGCAGGAGCCCTGTCCCGGGTGTCAGAGACTCCGCCTGGCCGAAGCCCTCGCCAACGATCGGCACGACTACAGCAGGGCGACGGACTGCCGGGTGCTGCTGCGGCGCCACCGGAGCACCGCGGAGTGCACCGAGTGGGGGCCGGCATGAGGGACCAAGAGCCCGCGCCCGAGCCGGAGTTCCCCGGATCCGACCCGCATCGCTGGCCGCCCTGCGAGTGCGCGCGGTGCCACTCCCCCGAGGACGAAGGGGACGGGGACTCCGCGTCGATACGGCAGCTCCGGGCCAGGGTCACCGAGGAGAACGGGCTGCGCGGCTCGTTCCGGCGGACGCGGTGAGGGCTCCGGCCGCCGCTCTCGTCACACTTCCGCTCCGCCGTCCGTCAGTGCAATGAGGGCGCGGCGAGAACGCCGCCGCGGCCGTGACGGACAGCGAAGGAGAGACATCATGCAGGCACGTATCGAGAACCCGGCCGAGATCCTTCCCGAGGCCCTGCCGCCCGTGCTGGGCCTGGTCAAGGCCATCGGCAGGGCGGGGCTGCCGGAGACGACGCTCGAACTGGTCGGTCTGCGGGTGAGCCAGATCAACGGGTGCACCTTCTGCGTCGACGGGCACGTACGCAACGCCAGGAAGGCCGGGGAGAGCGACGAGCGGCTGTTCGCCGTGTCGGCCTGGCACGACGCGCCGTACTTCACCGACGCCGAGCGGGCCGCGCTGGCGCTCGCGGAGCACTCGACGCGGCTCAGCGACCGCTTCGACCCGGTGCCGGACGCCATCTGGGACGAGGCCGCCCGCCACTTCAGCGAGAAGGAGCTCGCCGGCCTGGTCCTCGCGATCGGTCTGACGAACCTGTTCAACCGCATCAATGTCACCACCAAGCAGCCCCCGGGCAAGACCTGGTAGGCCGCGCGCCGGTCACACCCCCGGGCGATAGCCTGGGGGTGCGGCAGGCAGGAGAAAAAGCGCCATGGGATCCCCGAACCCCCAAGGTTCCGTCATCGCGGCGGTCGCGCTCGGCGGTGCGATCGGAGCCACCGCCCGCTACGGGGCCGCGCAGCTCTGGCCCACCGCCCCGGGCGGTTTCCCATGGACGACGCTGGCCGTGAATGCCGTCGGATGTGCGGTGATCGGCGTCTTCATGGTGGTGATCAGCGAGGCGTGGACGGCACACCGGCTGGTGCGGCCGTTCTTCGGTACGGGGGTGCTCGGCGGCTTCACCACGTTCTCGACGTACGCGGTGGACATCCAGCACCTGCTCGACGGCGGCCGGGTCCGTGCCGGGCTGGTGTACCTGGGACTGACGCTGTTCGCGGCTCTCGCGGCGGTGTGGAGTGCGGTGTGGGCGACCCGCCGCGTGCTGGCCTGGAGGCAGTCATGACGCCGCCGGACACGGAACGGGGCCTGCGCCTGACGGTTCTCGTCGGCGAGTCCGACGGGTGGCACCACCGGCCGGTCTTCACGGAGATCGTGCACCGGGCACACCTGGCCGGGCTGTCCGGTGCCAGCGTGTTCCGGGGCATCGAGGGCTTCGGCACCTCGTCGATGATCCACACCCAGCGGCTGCTCTCGCTGAGCGAGGACCTTCCGGTGGCGGTCGTGATCGTGGACACCGAGGAGCGGATCCGGGCGTTCCTGCCGCTGATCGGGGAACTGGTCGCGGACGGCGGAGTGGCCTTCCTGGACGAGTGCGAGATCGTGCGCTTCGGCGACGAGCGGGAGCGGGGCCGGTGAACTGGCTGCTGGTGATCGTCGGCGCGGCGGTCGGGGCGCCGCTGCGCTATCTGACCGACCGGGCGGTGCAGTCCCGCCACGACAGCGTCTTCCCGTGGGGGACCTTCACGGTCAATGTGTCGGGTTCGCTGGTCCTGGGCCTGCTGACCGGTGCGGTGGCGGCCGGTGCCGCCTCCTCGCACCTGCAGCTGCTGATCGGCACGGGGCTGTGCGGGGCGCTCACCACGTACTCGACGTTCGGCTACGAGACGCTTCGGCTGGCCGAGGACGGCGCGAAGTCCTACGCGGTGGCCAATGTCGTGGGGAGCGTGGCGGCGGGGCTGGGCGCGGCGTTCGCCGGGGTCGCGCTGGCGCGGGCGCTCTGGGCGTAGGACGCGGGGATCGCGGACGTGGAACGGTCGGCGTCCCCTGCCACCGCAATGCGAGGCGGAGGCAGGGGAACGCCGTTGAGGAGGAGCCGTCGCCGAGCGCCGGGCGATTCAACCCGTTCCGCGCCGACAGCGGTCCGTCAGGCGCCGACGCTAGGCAACCGCCCGCGCGCCTCGCCGGGCACCACGCCGGTCCGCGGCCCGGCACCACTCCAACAGCAGGCGCCCGGGCCGTGGTGCCCGTCACCCGGCCGGCGGCCTTGATCCACCGGCACCCGCGGTGATTCGCTGCGTGAACCGCGTAAGCCGCGTGAACCGCGCGATCCGTACGCTCCGCGAGCGAAACGAAGCGAAACGAGAGGTCTCCAGTGCCGGACAGCAGCACCACCCCGCAGCCGCGCCCCGTCACCGTCGTCACCGGTGGCAGCCGGGGAATCGGCGCCGCGACCTGTATCCGTCTGGCGGCGGACGGGCACGACCTCGCCCTGGGCTTCGTGAGCAACGCCGAGGCCGCCGAACGCACCGCCGCGGCGGTACGCGCCGCCGGGGCGCGCTGCGTCACGGTGCGGGCGGACACCGCCGAGGAGGCCGATGTGGAGCGGCTCTTCGACACCGCGGCCGAGCAACTGGGCCCGGTGACCGGGCTGGTCAACAACGCGGGCGTGACCGGCCCGCTCGGACGGCTCGCCGACACCTCCGCCGAGACGCTGCGCCGCGTCGTGGACGTGAACCTCCTCGGCTACCTGCTCTGCTGCCGCCGGGCCGCGAAGGACATGGCGGCCGGCGGGGCGGGCGCGATCGTCAATCTGTCCTCGGTCGCGGCCACACTGGGCAGCCCCGGGGACTTCGTGCACTACGCCGCCACGAAGGCGGCGACCGACGCACTGACGATCGGGCTCTCCAAGGAGCTGGGGCCCGACGGCATCCGGGTCAACGCGGTCGCCCCCGGCATGGTCGACACCGACATGCACGCCACGGCGGGCGACCCCGGCCGCGCGGACGCGGCCGTCCCCGGGATCCCGCTCGGCCGCGTCGGATCCGCCCCGGAGATCGCGGCCGCCATCGCCTGGCTGCTGTCGGGCGAGGCGTCCTACGTGACCGGGACGGTCCTGCGGGTCTCGGGCGGCCGGTAGCGGGGCACGGCGGGGCCGGGGCTCGCTCACCCGACCCCGCCCTCGCCGTCCCGCCACCGCCGTCCCGCCACCGCCGTCCTGCCACCGCCGTCCCGCGCGCCCGGCACTGTGCGAATTCATGGAGCCTTCGCCCAACTGTGGCCCTTACGGACCGGTTTCTCCCCCACTCCGCGGCTAGCTTGCAGACGATCACCCCTACACGTTCGTCCCTACGCTCGCCCCCGCGGAGACATCCATGTGCAGCCCCCTCCACCAGCCCGACGGACCGCTTCTGCCCGGCGCGAGCCGTCGTACGTTCCTGCGGGCGACCGCGCTCACCGGTGCCGCCACCGCGGCCACGGGGCTGGCGTCCGCCGCGCCCGCCGCGGCCCGTGCCCAGCAGAGCACCGGCGCCGTCGCGGCCGGTTGGCGGCCCGACCCCGAGAACCCCCGGTTCACGCTCGTCGTCATGCCGGACACCCAGTACCTCTTCGATGGGGCGAGCATCGACAAGGCGCCGGTCGAGGCGTCGTTGCGTTACGTACTCGACCACGGGCGCGACGAGAACATCGTCTTCCTGTCCCATCTGGGCGACCTCACCGAGAGCGGCCAGGCAGGCGAATTCGCGGCGATCGGCGAGGCGTTCGAGCTGCTCGACCGGCGGCGGGTCGGCTACAGCGTCGTCGCGGGCAACCACGACATCAAGTCCTCCACCGACGACCAGCGCGGCCGCACCCCGTACCTGGACACCTTCGGTCCGAAGCGCATGCGGCGCCTGCCGACGTTCGGCGGGGCGACCCCGGACGGCTACAACACGTACCACCTGTTCCGCGCCGCCGGGCGCGAGTGGCTGGTGCTGGCGCTCGACTGGCGGCCCTCGGCGGCCGGGCTCGCCTGGGCGAAGGACGTCATCGCCCAGCACCCCCGGACACCCGTCATCCTCACCACCCACGAGCTGGTGTACGCGAACGCGGACGGCGACGAGGCCGAACTCTCCGACCACGGACAGCATCTGTGGGACGAGCTGATCGCCGGGAACGACCAGATCTTCCTCACCCTCAACGGCCACTACTGGCCCGCCGGGCGCACCACCCGCAAGAACACCGCGGGCAACGACGTCCATCTGCACATCACCAACTACCAGAACCGCTACTACGGCGGCAGCGCCATGATCCGCCTCTACCGCTTCGACCTGGCCAGGAACACCATCGACGTGGAGACGATCTCCCCGTGGGTCCTCGGCCGTGCGGGCGAGCGGCTCAACGACCTGGAGCGCGGCGAGATCGAACTGACCGGTCCGCAGGACTGTTTCGCCGTCCCCATCGACTTCGAGAAGCGCTTCGCGGGCTTCGCGCCCGTGCCCGTGCGGGGCCCCCGCCCGGCGGAGCGGATGCTGATACCGGGCACCGTCGCGTACTGGCGCTTCGACTCCCCCTCGCACCGGGACGGTTCCGCCGCCGACGCCGGCCTGCGCGTCCCCGACCTGTCCGGGCACCGCAACGACCTGGTGCGCGAGGCCGTCCCCGGCAGTGCGTCCGACGCGCTGCGCTGGTCCGCCTCCCACCACCCCGACCAGCCCGGCCACGGCAGCCTCTACTTCGACGGCTCGAAGCCGCCGCTGCGCGGCGCGTATCTGCGCACGGAGAACAACGCACCGCTCAACACCAAGACCTTCAGGTCCGGTTACACCATCGAGGCCTTCCTCCGCCTCCCCGCCGACTGGGACGCCGGACGCAACGCCTGGGGCGCCGTACTCGGCCGCCGCGGCACCCTCGGCGCGGCCGGGAAGACCTCCGGCGACCCGGAGGAGCCCGTCGCCACGCTCTCCGTGTCGGACGGTCCCGGGCTCCAGTGGGCGGCGGCGCCCCTGAACCAGCCGGGGGCCGTCACCAACTGGAGCCACGAACTGCTGCGTGAACGGTGGTGGCACGTGGCGGTCGTCAACGACGGGAAGCACACGACGATGTACATCGACGGCTGCGTGGTCGCCCGCAACCCCGCCACCCGCACCACCGGTCTCGCCACCCTGGGCCTGCCCTGGCTGCTCGGCGCCTACGAGTACGGAGGCAGCCTCGACCAGCTGATGCACGGCTGGCTCGGCGACATCAGGATCGTCGAACGCGCCCTGCGGGTGAAGGACTTCATGATCGCCTGAGACCGGCCGTCGCCCGGGGACCGCGGCTCCCTCAGGGGGCGGGCGCGGCCCCCGGGGTCACCCCGTCCGGTTGGTGCGGCGCTGCTTCGCGGCGGCACGCGCCGCCGCGTCGGGCAGGTCGGAGCGGCGTGACGACCGGCCCGCCTTCGTGGGGACGGTGCCCCGGCCCCGGAAGGGCACGCTCCGGGGGCGCTCCGTCGTCGGCGCGCTGCCGTCGACGGGCACGCCGGAGGGCTTCCGCGCGCCGGTGATCCTGCTCAGTTCGGCCTCGCCGGAGCGGACCTGGGCAATCTTCGGGGTGATCCCGGCGTCGGCCATCAGCCGGGTCATCTCCCGGCGCTGCCCCGGCAGCACCAGGGTGACGACGCTGCCTGACTCACCGGCGCGGGCGGTGCGGCCGCCCCGGTGCAGGTAGTCCTTGTGGTCGCTCGGCGGATCGACGTTGACGACCAGGTCCAGGTTGTCGATGTGGATGCCGCGCGCCGCGACGTTCGTCGCGACCAGCACCGTGACCTGCCCGTTCTTGAACCGGTCCAGGGTGCGGGTGCGCTGCGGCTGGGACTTGCCGCCGTGCAGCGCGGCGGCCCGCACCCCGCTGCCGAGCAGGTGGCCGGTGAGCTTGTCCACGGCGTGCTTGGTGTCCAGGAACATGAGCACCCGGCCCTCGCGGGCCGCGATCTCGGTCGTGGTGGCGTACTTGTCCGCGCCCTGCACGTAGAGCACGTGGTGCTCCATCGTGGTCACCGCACCGGCCGCCGGGTCGACCGAGTGGACCACCGGGTCGTGCAGGTAATTCCGCACCAGCAGGTCGACGTTGCGGTCCAGGGTCGCCGAGAACAGCATCCGCTGGCCCTGCGGCAGCACCTGGTCGAGCAGCTCGGTGACCTGCGGCATGAATCCCATGTCGGCCATCTGGTCGGCCTCGTCGAGGACGGTGACGGAGACCCGGTCCAGCCGGCAGTCGCGGCGGTCGATGAGGTCCTTGAGCCGGCCGGGCGTGGCGACGACGACCTCGGCGCCGGAGCGCAGCGCGGAGGACTGCCGGCCGATCGACATGCCGCCGACGACAGTGGCCATCCGCAGCCGGAGCGCGCGGGCGTACGGGGCGAGCGCGTCGGTGACCTGCTGGGCCAGTTCCCGGGTGGGGACGAGGACCAGGGCCAGCGGGCGGCGGGCGTCGGCCCGGTTGCCCGCGATCCGGGCCAGCAGGGCCAGACCGAAGGCGAGGGTCTTGCCGGAACCGGTCCGGCCGCGCCCCAGAACGTCGCGCCCCGCAAGGGAGTTCGGCAGGGTGGCCGCCTGGATCGGGAACGGCGTGGTAACGCCCTCGGCGGTGAGCGCCGAGAGCAGCGGCTCGGGCAGGTCAAGTTCCGCGAAGGCGGAAATGGCGGGCAGCGCCGGAGTGATGGTCTTCGGCAGTGCGAACTCGCCCTGTACGGAGGCGGGCCTGCGGCCGCCGGAGCGGGGGCGGGAATAGCGGTCGTTCGAACGTGCTGTGCGATCGCGGTCCATGCGGGACCCTTCCTCGACGGGGCGCGTATCGAGGAATTCGCTGCGGCGGCGGGCGGCGCAGGAATCGCAAGAACGGGCCGTTGACAAGCCTGGACGAAGCCCGGCTGCGAAAAATGAGCCGTGCCCAAGTGGCTCGGGCGGGCACCGGACCGCACGGACAACAGCGAACCGGGGCCCGCACCCGGAGGTGCGGGCCCCGATCGTGCAAGTCGTCTCAGCGCGTCGGCGCCGGAGCGGCCGGATCAGGCCGGGGTGATGTTCTCCGCCTGCGGACCCTTCTGACCCTGCGTGACGTCGAAGTTCACCCGCTGGCCCTCCTGGAGCTCACGGAAGCCGGTGGCCGCGATGTTCGAGTAGTGGGCGAAGACGTCGGGGCCGCCGCCGTCCTGCTCGATGAAACCGAAGCCCTTTTCCGCGTTGAACCACTTGACGGTGCCAGTAGCCATGTTCTGTCTCCTTCATGGGGGGCAGTTCCCGGGGATCCGCACGGTGCGGATCCCACGTCGCCGCGATGATTACCCCATCCGGAAAAAGCACCGGAAAACACAGAAGCGCAGCCCCCGGCGCATTGAGCCGGGGAGCACACTTGGAGTCTTCGGGAACCACAACTGCAACTGCTTCCAGAATAGCACGGCGGAAGCGACCGGACAGGGAAATGAATTAAGGCCCGCCGGATCCGAATTGAACTCGGATTCGAATCCCGATCCGACCGGAATGCAAATCGGTCCGGGAATCGCGTGAAATTCTTTTCGGCCGGAAATCGATATTCGCGCGACCGATCCGGACCCCCGCGGCGGCCCCCGCCCCCGGACACGCCGGACCGAGGCCAGTTGATGACGGCCTGACCAGCAGTCATAATGTACGCGTAGCCCTTCACGCATCCCCCGTCGTGAAGGGCTACGCCTATGTCCGCACGACATGTATGTGCGCCATGCACCTTTTGTCCGTGGTGAATTCACACGAAATCCGTGGATACCACAGGCAGGGGACTCCCCTCGTGGTCCCCTGCCCGTGTTTTTTCGAGTTAACAGTGACGTAGCGTGTTTACGCAAGCCCGTTTCCGTACCACCTATCGCCAACCGCAATGAGAGCGTCACGCCGGGGTTGGTTACAGTACGAGCCCGTCGACCGAATCGACGACCGTGAACGCCGATCGCACGGGAGCGGATACGTGGGGGACCGGATGGACAGCGCCGAGGAACGCACACCGGAGCTGCGGACGTTGCAGCAGAAGGTCGAGTACATGGTGGAGGAGACCTTCCCCGGCCAGAAGGTCTCGGGGCGTTTCTTCGCCGATCTGGTCAGGGAACGCGGCGGATCCCTCTCGCACAGCTACTTCTCCAACATCCTGGCCGGGAAGGTCACCCAGCCCTCCGAGGACATCCTCAAGGCGCTCGGTCTGGGCTTCGGCGTGGACTGGCGGTTCTTCAAGGAGGAGTCCGAGGTCGTCGACGACGTGGTCGCCGGGCTCCAGTTCCTCGCGATGCGGCGTACGGGGGAGATCAGCGGAGTCGCCGGGCGCGGCCTCGACGAGGACGGTCTCCCGCCGGAGCTGCTGCAGTTCGCGCTCTCGCTGCTGGAGGACGCCAAGGGCCGGCAGGGCGCGGCCGACGGCGGCGGCGTCCATGGCGAGCCGGGGCAGTAGACCGTCATGTCGCTGCGCGAACTGCGGAAGGAGTGCGAGGCGGGGCTCGCCGACCTGCCCATCCCCGCGCCCTTCTCCGTCGACGCACTGGTGGCGAACATGGAGGCGGCCCGCGGCCGCACCATCGTGCTGCACGAGATGCCCGACCGGCTGGCCCGCGTCAACGCCGCCTGCGGACTGCGGCTGAAGACCGGCGGGACCAGCTTCGTGCTCTACCGCCGCAGGCCGACCGCGTACCAGACCCAGCACGTCATCCTGCACGAGCTGTGCCACGAGTGGTTCGACCACGGCACCTCCCTCGATCCGGAACAACTGCGGCGGCTGCTGCCGGTCTTCGACACCTCGCTGATCACCCGGGTCCTCGGAACCGGATCCCCGCCGTCGCCACCGTCCCCGCCGTCGCAGTCCCCGCCGTCACCTCCCGCGCCGTCGCCGGTCGTGGCCACGATCGCCGACGCGCTCCGGTCCGGGGACGGCACCGTGCAGGCCCGTGCGCAGTACGACACCCACGACGAGCGCATGGCCGAGTTCGGGGCCTCGCTCATCCCCCGCATGGCCATGGAGGTGACGAGCGACGACATGGTGGGACGGCTGGCCAACTCCCTGTCCCGCCCGGTCGCCAACCGCCGCCGGGGCCTGTTCCGCCGCTCCTGACACCGCACCTCTCCCCCGTCTCCCCCACCCCGAGGAATCCGCCGTGACCCCGCTCGACCTCGCCGGCTATCTCATAGCCGCCCTGATGACGGCCGTCGCCCTGTGGCGCATGCCGGCCGCCCTGTGGGGCGACGAAGAAGACAAGCGCCGCCGGGCCCTGTGGGGCTGCTACGCGGGCTTCGCCGCCGCCCTGTGGACCAAGACCCGGGCCGTGCGCATCGCGCTCAACGACAGCGCCGTCACCGACCTCGCCGTACTGATCAAGCACTACACGGCGACGATCGCGATCCTGGCGATCCTCAGCTACATCGTCGCGATCTACGGCCAGTACCCCGACGGCGGAGCCGTCCCGCGGCACGTACGGTTCGCCCGCACCATCCAGCAGGTGGCGGCCAAGGCGTCGATCGCCACGCTGGTCCTGCTGACGGTGCTGTTCTTCACCGTCGTCGACCGCTCCGTCCCCTCGGACCGCTTCGTCGCCGACCACGCGGGACAGTGGGGGGCCACGCTGTACATGAGCGTGTTCTACCTCTACCTGGGCGCCGCGTCCGCCGTCTGCGCCTACCAGTGGGCGCTGGCCACCGCCGGTGCCGGGCTGCGCCATCTGCGGATCGGCCTCGGGATGATGACGTTCGCCATGTTCATCGGGGTCGGCTACACCGTCAGCCGGACCCTGTTCCTGTGGGTCAGCGCCATCGACACCCCGAGCGAGTCCTTCGCGCTCCGCTTCGACGAGATCACCGAGGCCGCCCAGGTGGTGCTGTTCGCCTTCTTCGCCGTGGGCGCCTCCATCCCCGCTCTCAGCAAGGGGCGGCGGCGCGCGAAGCTCTGGCGGGCCCAGGCCGGACTGCACGGCCTGTGGCGCGAGTTGATGACCGCGTTCCCCGAGCAGCCCTTCGACCCCCCGGCCTCGCTGGCCCGCGAGCTCACCCGCTTCGGCACCCCCGCCGACCTGCGGATCGACCGCTGGGCCGCCGACATCGCCGACGCGGTGGAGAAGCTGCGCCACTACGTCCCCGACACCCTGCTCCCGGCCGCGAAGAACGCCGCCTCGGAGGGCTCCGCGGACTCGGAGAAGGCGGGACCGCTCACCGAGGCGTACTGGATCAAGGCCGCGCTCACCGCGAAGAACAGCGGGACGCCCGCCTCCACCGCCGCCGCGGTCGAGGCCCAGCACGCCACCGACCAGGACGGCGAGGTGGCCTGGCTGGTCCGGGTCGCCACCGCCTACCGGACCGTCCCGCAGGACCGGGCGGCACAGGTACTGGCAGCGGCCCTGTCCGCCGCCCCCGGCCCGTCCACCGCGACCGCAGCGCCCCGCACGGCCTCCACCGAGGAGACAGCATGACCTCCCCCGACACCACCGACACCCCTGGCACCGACACCGCCCCCGCGTCGCCGGACAACGCCACCGCGCGCACCGTCACCGACGTCTTCCAGCCCCGCAACGTCCTGCTGATCGGCATGCTCGGCATCGGCCTGGCCGCCGCCGGTCACTGGACCGGCCTGCTCTGGGGATTCCTCGGCGCCCTGTGCGCGGGCCTCGTCCCCGCCGGGTACATCGAATGGGAGCGCGGACGCGGCACCTGGGGCGACCGCCATGTCGTCGACCGCACCAAGCGGGCGCCGATCTTCTTCGTGATCCTCGGCTCCATCGGCACCGGTTCGGTGGTGATGGTGCTGGGCAATGCCCCCACCGGCATCCTCGTGGCGATGCTCGCCCTGTGGGCGATGACCGTGGTCCTGCTGGCCGTCAACACGGTCTGGAAGATCTCGGTGGACGCCGCGGTCGCCTCGGCCGTCGTCGCCCTGCTCGCCGCGGCCCACTCGCCGTGGTGGCTGCTCGGCTACGCGATGACGCTCGCCGTGTGCTGGTCGCGGGTCGCGCTCGGGTACCACTCGGTGGCCCAGACGGTCGCCGGAGCGTCGCTGGGCGCCGCGACGGCGGGCGCGTTCCTGCTGATCTGACCCGTACCGGCGCGTACCGGGTGGTGACGGGAAACATCCGTTGAAGCGGCCACCCGGGCGGGTACAGGTTGCCCCGTGCCGAACTTCGAGATCACCACCGCGAGCGCCGACGACCTCACCATGCTGGCCGAATGGGCCCACGAGGAGAGCTGGAACCCCGGACTGACCGACCGTCACGCCTTCTTCGCCGCCGACCCGCGCGGCTTCCTGATCGGCCGCCTCGACGGCGAACCGGTCTCCTGCGTCTCGGTGGTCCGTTACGGCACCGGCTTCGGCTTCCTCGGCTTCTACCTCACCCGGCCCCGACTGCGCGGCCAGGGATACGGAATCCAGCTCTGGCGGGCCGGTATGGCACGACTGGACGGGCGCAACGTCGGCCTGGACGGGGTGGTGGCCCAGCAGCCCAACTACCGTAAGTCCGGATTCCGTTCGGTGTGGACGAACATGCGCTACGAGGGCCTGCCGCCCGCCGGTCTGCCCGCCCCGGCCGGCACCGAGCTGGTCGACGGGCGCTCCGTGTCCTTCGACCGGCTCGCCGCCTACGACCGCCGCTTCTTCCCGGCCGACCGCGACAGCTTCCTCGCACCGTGGATCGCCCACCCCACCCGCACCTCGCTCGCCGCCGTCCGCGACGGCGAGCTGTGCGGCCTGGCCGTGCTGCGCCCCTGCCGTACGTCGTCCCGGATCGGCCCCGTGTACGCGGAGTCGCCCGAGGTGGCAGGCGCCCTGGTCAGCGCGGTGGCGGCGGCCGACCCCGGCGTCCCGGTCGCGATCGACGTGCCGGACGTCAACCCGGCGGCCGTACGCCTCGCCGAACAGCTGGGCCTCACCCCGTCGTTCGAGACCGCCCGGATGTACACGGGCCCGTCGCCCGACATCGACCACACCGGCCTGTTCGGCATCACCAGCCTGGAGCTGGGCTAGCCCCTCGGCCTGGAACCGGGCCAGGGCCTCGGGCGGCGGCGGGCCGATCCGGCTCCTCTCCCATGGGCCGGGGCCGGCTCCTCCTCCGTGGGCCGGGTCCGGGAGGCCAACACCGCGATGTCGTCCTCCGCCCCCGGCCCGAACCGTTCGAGGACATCGTCCAGCAGCCGCTCCAGGCTGCCGTCGGCCGGCAGGGTCAGTTCCCTGAGCCGGTCGACCGAGGCGTCGATGTCCTCGCCGCGCCGCTCGACCAGCCCGTCCGTGTACAGGAACAGCACCGTGCCCGGATCGAACTCCACCATCGTCGTCCGGTAGCCGCCGAGCCCGGTGCCCAGCGGCGGCCCCACCGCCATCTCGTCGCACACCCGGGCGCCCGCCCGGGGGTCGATCAGCACCGGCGGCAGATGCCCGGCGCTCGCCACCTCGCACGTCCCGCCGACCCGGTCGACGACGGCCAGCAGACAGGTGGCCGCCCGGTCCAGCCCGGACCGTTCGACCATCCGGTCCAGCTGTTCCAGGATGCGGTGCGGCGGCAGCTCGTCGTCGGCGAGCATCCGCAGCAGGGAACGGTAGTGGCTCATGGCGACCGCCGCCTCCACCCCGTGCCCCATCACATCGCCCATCGCCTTGAGGTGACGTCCGTCCCGCAGCGGGATGACGTCGAACCAGTCGCCGCCCACCATCACGCTCCGGTCGGCCGGCAGATAGCGGGTGGCGATCTCGATGTGCGGGTGCGGCGGGCGCGGCTCGGACAGCAGGGAGCGCTGGAGCTCCAGGGCGATGGTGTGCTCGTGGGCGAACCGGCGGGCGTGGTCGAGATCGACGGCGGCCCGGCCGGCGAGTTCCCGGGCGATCACCACGTCCTCGTCCGTGAAGACCGGTGAGTCGCCCGCCCGGATCAGCCCGAGGATGCCGAGCGGGCCGCTGCGCACGGTGACGGGCACGATGACCGCCGAGTGCATCCCGAGGGCCCGGTAGGCGGCGATCCGCTCCGGGCCGGGGGCGGAGCGGACGAGCTGTTCGTCGGTGGTGAGGTTCTCCACCACCGGCTGGTTGACCGCCAGACAGCGCTGTACGGCGGCGCCCTCCTGGTAGTCGATGTACTCGCCGGTCAGCCCGAAGCCGTCCAGCTCGTCGCGGAGCGCGGGCACCGCCCGCAGCGCCGCCCGCCGCAGCCGCAGCACCCCGGGCGGTGCGGGCCGGACCGGTGGGGCGACGTCGGGCGGGAACACCTCGACCGTGGCGAGGTCGGCCAGCCCCGGCACGACGAGGTCGACCAGTTCGGCGCAGGTGGTGTCCATGTCGAGCGTGGTGCCGATCCGGGCGGCCGCGGTGTCGAGCAGGTTCAGATGGCGCCGGGCCTGCTCCAGCTCCCGCTGCCCCTTGTCCGAGGTCATGATCTCCAGCACTATCCCGGCCACGCCCACGACCCGCCCGTCGAACTCCAGCCGGTGGTAGGCGCCGTGCCAGTACCGCCGGACCGTGGCGGCCGCGGCGGTGAATCCGCTGGAGGTGATCTCGCGGGACTTCCCGTCGGCGAGCACCGCCCGCAGCATGTCCTCGCGCGCGTCGACCCCGGGCAGGACCTCGGAGACGGTACGTCCGAGGTGCTCGGCGGCCGGGATGCCGTTGAGCCGTTCGAGAGCCCGGTTGACGTAGAGGAAGCGCAGCCCGGTGTCGAGCACGCCCACCCCGGCCATGGTGCCGTCGACCAGCGCGGCCAGGGCGCGGGGGTCGAACGGCACGGGGCCGTCGGCGTACGTATCGGCCTGCACGTCAACCTCCTGGGCGGGCGCGGACCACCCGCTGCCCGGCCCTCAATCGTCGGCCGCCCGCCCCCGCCGCGCATCCGCAGACCGGGCCGCCGGCCGCCGTGCGGGCCGGGTCATGTACGTCCCCGGCCGCCGCGTCAGGTGAGCGGGTGCGAGGTCCGGCCGGACACCTCGTCGATCTCGTCGTGCGCCTTCGTCAGCATCTTCATCGCCAGTTCGTTGAGCGCTCTGGCTCCCGCGATCTCCTCTCCCACCCTCGGCTGGTCCTTGTCGGAGGGGTGGCGGCTCGCATATCCATGGGCGCGCACCTCGGACCCGTCCGGAAGCCGGACCAGGGCGGCCGCGCGGGTGCGATGGGTGTCCTCTTCGAATTCCAGTTCGACATGCCACCCGACGGTTGTCATCACCATGACGATCACCTCCCTACCAGGGTGCGCCCGTTCCCCCACCCCTGCACCACGGCAACGCACCGGGTCCCGCCCCGGGCGCGCGGGCGGCGCCCCGTCACACCTCCAGCCGGTCCAGGTCGAGGGTGCCGTCCACCGCCGGGGCGTCCGGCGGCAGCGCGAGCGCGCCCTCGACCGGCCCGGGGAGCGGGCCCAGCCCCAGCAGCCCGGCGACGATCCGGGCCGTCAGCGCGTGCCACTGCCCGGCGCGCCGGAGCATCGCGTGATCACTGCCCCGGATCGCGACCAGACAGGCTCGGGCACCGGCCGGCCGGGCGCGGGCGGTGAGGCGCTGGGAGGCGCGGGGGCTGGTGATCCGGTCGCGGGTGCTGTGCAGCAGGACGACATCGCGGCCCGCCAGCTGGTCGACCGGGTCGTCGGCCGGGCACCACGGGGCGAGGCCGACCACCCCGCGCACCAGCGGATGACCGGCCGCGCGGAGGGCGGCACGGGCCCCCATCGAGTGACCGACCAGGACCACCGGGATGTCCCCGGCCTCGCGGCGCAGCGCGTCCAGGGCGCGTACGGCGTCGTGCAGCGGGTCCTCGCGGGGCCCGTTCCAGCCGCGGTGGGCGTAGCGGGCGGTACGTACGAGAACGCGTCCGTCCCCGCCACCCGTGGCCCCCGCGATGGACCGGGCGAAGGGACGCATCCGTACGGCGGGCAGATTCAGCGGGCCGGGCGGTGGCGCGGCCAGGCCCGTCTCCGCCCCGCCGTGCAGCAGGAGCACCGCCGCGGACGGGCCCACGGTGGACGGCGGTCGTGCCATGCGTACCTCCTGGTGCGGGGAGCCGGACCCGTACCGAGCATGCTGTACGGAACACGCACGGAAAACCCCGGCAGCACCGGACCACGGAGGAAACGACATGGCACCGTCACCGCAACTCGGCCTGATCGCACCGGACTTCACGCTGCCCGGCGGCGTGCTCGGCGGCGAGAACTTCGAGCGCCGCGACTACACCCTGGCCGGGGCGCGCGGCCGCTGCGTGGTCCTCGCGTTCTACCCGGGCGACAACACGGCGGTCTGCACCAAGCAGCTCTGCTCGTACTCCTCGGGCCTGGAGGCCTTCGAGGAGCTCGACGCGGAGGTCTGGGGAATCAGTCCACAGGGTGTGGACAGTCATGAGTCGTTCGCCCGCACCCACGGCCTGCGGATGCCACTGCTCGCGGACACCGACCGGGAGACTGCCCGCGCGTACGGGGTCGCGGCTCCCGGGATCGGGGTGCGCCGCGCGGTGTTCCTCATCGGGCCGGACGGAGTGCTGCGCTGGAAGCACGTCGCGCTGCTGGGCGCCACGTTCCAGTCGGCGGCCAAACTGACCGAGCAACTCTCCGGCATCAAGAACGCGTAAAAGATTGCCGGAACCCGGCAGTGTCCGCCGACCGGTACGTATGGGATCATCCAGCCAGTTCGACGGAAATGTTCGGGGGATTTCGAGGATCGGGGAGGGTGACCAGGTGACCTTGTTTCTCGGTCTCGGCATTGCGGGAATCGTTCTGCTCGTGCTGTCCCTGATCTTCGACGGAGTCCTCGAAGGGCTCTTCGGGGGCGTACTGGACGGCCTGTTCGACGGCCTCCTGTCCCTCCCGGTCATCGCCGGATTCCTCTCGATGCTCGGCTTCGGCGGAGCGATCGTGCTCGGCACCACCGGCGCCGGCACGATCGTCGCGACCGCCGCCGGAGTGCTGGCCGGGCTCGTCGCGGCCTGGCTGACCTGGAAGTTCAGCCGGGCCCTGATGCGGGACCAGACCAGCGTCACACCGCGCAGCGACGATCTCGTGGGCACCTCCGGGTCGGTCGTCACGGCCATCCCGGCCGGCGGCTACGGAGAGGTCCTGCTGCAACTCGCGGGCCAGCCCGTGAAGCTGGCGGCGAAGAGCGCGGCGCCGGTCGCACGCGGCACCGAGATCTGGGTGGAGTCCGCACTGTCGTCCACCTCGGTCGCGGTCCGCCCCGTCGAGCGCTGAGTCCGGCCGTCGAGCGCCGACCACCGTCCTGACCGATCCACCGTGCCGCGTCGCACCACGCCACACCGCGGCACACCGCGGCACACCGCCCGAAACCTAGCTGCCGTCCCCGCAGGGAGGCAGGGGGGACACCTTTATGAGCCCAGTCGTGACCGCAGTCGCCGGAGTCGTCGTACTCGTGGTGCTGCTCGCCCTCGTCGTCATCACCCGCTACAAGGTCGCCGGGCCCAGCGAGGCGTTCATCATCACCGGCCGCCGCGGCAAGAAGTCCACCGACCCGGTGACCGGCCGCACCAGCATCGACAACAGCGGCCAGAAGGTCGTGGTCGGCGGCGGCGTCTTCGTCGTCCCGTTCGTCCAGCAGAAGTTCACCCTGGACCTCTCCAGCCGGCACATCCCGATCGCGGTGCGCGGCGCCGTCACCCTGCGCGGTGTGAAGTCCAACCTGGAAGGCGTCGCGATCGTCAAGGTCGGCGGCAGCGAGGAAGCGATCCGGGCCGCGGCCCAGCGTTTCCTCCAGCAGCAGGACGGCATCGTCGGCTTCACCCAGGAAGTGCTCTCCGGCGCACTGCGCGCCATCGTCGGCCGGATGTCGGTCGAGGACATCATCCGTGACCGGGCCGCGTTCGCCGGGCAGGTCGCGGAGGAGGCCGAGGCCAGCCTCTCCGGCCAGGGCCTGATCCTGGACGCCTTCCAGATCCAGGACATCACCACCGAGGGCTCCTACCTGGAGGACCTCGGCCGTCCGGAGGCCGCCCGCGCCAAGCAGGAGGCGGACATCGCCGAGGCGATCGCCAAGCGGGCCTCCGAGCAGGCCCGGCTGAAGGCCGCCGAGGAGATCGCCATCGCCGAGCGGACCTTCTACCTCAAGCAGGCGGAGATCAAGGCCGAGACGGAAGCCGCCGCGGCCAAGGCCAACGCGGCGGGCCCGCTCGCCGAGGCGGCCCGTCAGCAGGAGGTCCTGGAGGAGCAGGAGAAGGTCGCCCAGCGCCAGGCCGCACTGACCGACCGCGAGCTCGACACCAAGGTCCGCAAGCCCGCCGACGCCGCCCGCTACCAGGCCGAGCAGGAGGCCGAGGCCCGCCGGATCGCCCAGGTCAAGGAGGCCGAGGCGGACGCCGAGCGCTCCCGCCTGACCGGTCAGGGCGAGAAGCTGCACCGCTCGGCGCTCGCCGACGCCGTACGCATCGAGGGCGAGGCGGAGGCCGCGGCCATCGCGGCGAAGGGTGCGGCCGAGGCCGAGGCCATGCAGAAGAAGGCCGACGCGTTCGCGCAGTACGGCGACGCGGCCGTGCTCCAGATGCTGGTCGAGGTGCTGCCCGAGGTCGTCGCCAAGGCGTCCGAGCCGCTGAGCGCCGTCGACAAGATGACCGTGATCTCGACGGACGGCGCGAGCCAGCTGTCGCGTACGGTCACCGACAACGTCGCCCAGGGCATGGAACTCCTCAGCTCCACCACGGGAGTCGACCTCGCCGCCCTGCTGAAGAACCTCAAGGGCTCGGGCTCCAGGGCCGAGACCCCGGCCCGGCCGGAGACCGCCGCCGCGCCGAACGGCAAGATCGAGATCACCGACTGATCCGGCGGACCGACTCCCGTACGTGCCCGGGTGGTTGCACACCACCCGGGCACGCCCGTGTCCGGACTCAGTCCGCGAGATCCACCCGCACGGTCAGCAGGTTCGTACCCATCGCCCGCACGACGGCGCTGTTGTAGCGCGGCAGGGTCCGGAGCCGGGCACGGGCGTCGTCCTGGGGCAACGGGTGCGCGACCCCGTCGTACCAGCGGCCCGCGATACGGACCCGGACCCGCGGGTCGGCCAGGATGTTGCGGACGTACTGCGACTTCTCCCCGAACTCCGAGACCAGCCAGAACTCCTGGCCCACACGCCGCCCGCCGACCGGGGTACGACGCGGCCGGCCGGAGGTGCGGCCCGTCGTCTCCAGCAGAATCTGCGACCCGGACCGTCTGGCCAGCGGGTTGACGACATTCCGCTGAAGCGAGGTGACCGCCCGGAATTTGAGATCCCGAAAGTCCGCCATCGCGTGCCCCTTCCGCTCGTAGCCTTCGTAGCCTTCGTACCGCTTCACGACTGCGCCCGCGAGCCTACGACGCCACGCCTCTGTCGCCGCACAGCGTGGCGCTGCCGCGGGCGGACATGGCGGCAAGCCCCCCGTCCGGCCCCGCCCCGCCCCTGGCCCTCGTTCCTGCCCCTTCCTCTGTCCCTTCCCCTTCCTCTGTCCCTTCCCCTTCCCCTGCCAACAGGTCAGCCGACGGCGCCGAGGATCGGGGCCCAGGTGGGACCGGTGAGTGCGGCCACCGCCTGCTTCTGGGAGAGCGGAGGGGTGTCACGGGTCGGCTTCGGAGTGTTTCCGCCACTGAAGTCGCCGGCGGTGTTCCACTGCACCATCTGAAGCTGGGCGCCGGTCGACTTCAGGGTCACCGTCGTCGTCCAGCGGTGCGCGATCACGGAGTCGGGGACGGAGCCGGCGCCCATCGACTGCCTTTCCGCGATCTTCTCCGACACCACCAGGGCACCGCCGGGAAGCGCGGTGCTGCTCGGCAGCTCGCTCAGCTCGCAGGTGTCACCGGCGTCAGCACGCCCGGCCATGTTGTCGCAGTTCAGCCCGTCGCCGTCCCTGAGCGGCAGTTTGAGCCGCAGGGCCGAGACACCGACGTTGGCGGCGCCGTGCCCGTCGTTGACGGCCACTTCGCCGTTGGCGACCCATCCGCCGTTCGGATTCGAGGGGTCGTTGCTCTGTCCGTGCTCCCGGCCGAACCGGCTCCCGGGGAACGTCTTCTTCACGGCGTCGATCATCTGGGTGCCGGTGATCGCGGAACGGGGCATCGCCAGCGCCACCGCTTCCATGTCGGATCCTGCGGAGCGAGCCCCGGCGAGCACGCCGGGAAGCACCAGGCCGGCCGCCGCGATCGCGGCGCAGGCACCGACCCCGGCGACGACACCGGCGCTGCGCCGGCGACGGCTGCGGCTCCGCCCGCGCTCTACGGCCCGGCCCGTGAGCGCGGTGAGATCGGGTTCGAGGGATTCGGTCGTGCGGTCCAGGGCGTGTGCGAGGTCTGCTTCGAACGGCATGCTGGCGGCACCTTCTCTGTCTCTGACGGGGGTTCTGCGACGGGTTCGACCGGTGTGCACCGTTGTTCAGTGCGGGACCAGGTCGGACAGGCTGTCGCCGAGCAACGCACGCACCCTGTTGAGTGCCCGGGTGCCCCGGGAGCGGACCGCGCTGCTGCTCAGCCTGAGCATCCCGGCGGTCTCCTCGATGCTGCGGTCCTCCCAGTAGCGCAGCAGCAGCACCGCCCGGTCCCGGGGCGGGAGTTGACCGAGCGCGTCCAGCAGGGTGAGCCGCAGTGCGGCGTCCGGTCCGGCCGCCGCACTGTCGGGCATGTTCCCGGTGGGGCGCTCTCCGGTGCTGCGCCGACGCCGCAGGGTGAGGGAGGTACGGACCAGGACCGTCTGGGCGTAGGCCGCCGGGCTGTCCGCCCTGGCCACCCGCTTCCAGTGCACGTACACCCGGCTGAGGGTCTCCTGGACCAGGTCCTCGGCAAGATATGTGTCACCGGCCGCGAGGACGTACGCCGACCGGTACAGCGCCTTCGCCCTCTCGGCCACGAACTCCAGGTACTGATCCTCCTGCGCTGATTTCACTCGGCCCCCGCCTGCTCTCTTGTTCCGTGATCCCCGTGCATACCCCTTTGACTACGTGGAACGGCAGGATGTCGCGCGGCACGAGCACCTTCTTCTCCACCGCTCTTCCGCGATTCGGCGTGGCGACAAGCCCGAAGCGGCCGCTGGGGGGACTGCTGGGCCCCCGCTCTGCGCCTGCCGCTAAAGTGCGATGCTTGTTCGATTCGCCGGGGGGCGGAGGGGGTGCGGCATTGAGCGCGCAACTGAGAGACATCGCCGGAGAGTTGGCGAAGCTGTTGTGGCGGGAACACACCGTGTACCGGGAACGGTCCGGCGGCGTGGTCATCCGGGCCGAGCATGTGCGGCGGTGGATCAGCCTCGCTCCGACGGGCGGCCGGGACGAGACCCTCGTACGCGTGGGGCGCATCCTGGACGGCGGCACCACCGCTCCGGCGCGCCTGGAGGCCGTGGTGCACCTCTCCGCCGGCACGGGCGTGCTCGCCGCGACCTGCCGCCGCCTGCTCGCCGAGGCGGCTGCCGATGTGGCGCCGGGCGCGCCGGGACGGGCAGCGTCCGGGCGGTCCAAGGGGGCCAAGGGGGCCAAACGGTCCGGGCGGGCCGCGCGGCCCAAAGGCAGTGGGAAGCACACCAGCTTCAGTTCATGGGTGATCCTCGTCTGCGTCGCCGGCGTGATCGCCCTGTACGTCTACACCACCGCGACGCGCGGCTGACCAGCGCTACGGGGAGACATCAGCCGGCTGCCTTCCAGGGGCTCCGGCCCCGTGACCGGAACATCGCCGGGGCGCAGCCGCCCGTCCCGTCCCGCCCGTCCCGTCCGTGACCGGCACGGCCCCGGCCACGACGACGCGGGCGGTCAGGGGGATGCGTCGTTGTCGTCGGCTCCACCGGTGTTCCGGTCGGTCTCCGGCGCCTTTCCGGCGATCCCGGCGACCATCCGGGCGTACATGCGTTCCGCCCGTTCGTCGAGCTCGGCGAGCGGGATCCCGGTGTCCCGTGCGTAGACCTCCCGGAAGATGACGTAACCCATCTGCGCCGCGGCCGTCATCACGTGCGCCGCGACCGTGTCCGCGTCGGCGGGCAGTGCGCCCTGCTCCTGGTCCCGGGCCAGACTGCGCCTGGTCTGAGCGAAGCGGGGCAGCGCGCTGAAGTCCTCGTCGCCGTCCAGGGCGAGGAGGGCTTCCAGTTTGACGAGCTCGGGCTCGGCGAGCCGGTGGCGGAACATGGCCGCCCGTCGCTCGGCGAACGGAAGCTCCCAGTGCCCCTCCCGGTCGGCGGTCTGGTGCTCCACCAGGTCGGCGACCGATGCCCGCAGCAGTGCCTGCCGAGTGCCGAAGTACTGGTAGATCTGGCCGTGGTTGACGCCTGCTTCGGTGGCGATCTCCCGCAGGTTGACCCCGGCGAGCACACCGTCCCGCTGGAGCAGCCGGCGGGCCGCGTCGAGGAGATCGGCCTCGGTCTCCTGGCGACTGCGACGCCTTCGGCGCGTCCTGCCGGTCTCGCTCACCTTCGGCTCCCCGTCCATCGAATTCCCTTCACAGGGTCTTGCCCACGTGCGGTGGCCAGCTTATGGTCCCGCTAACAACGTTTCGTTAATAACGAAACGTTACTACGGTTCGAAGGGCAGCACCCCATGGCGACACTTCCTCTGGAGGGCATCCGTGTCCTCGACCTCTCGACCGTCCTCGCGGCGCCGGTCACCGCCACCTTCCTGGGCGACTTCGGAGCCGAGGTGGTCAAGGTCGAGGAGCCCGGACGCGGCGACTTCACCCGCGGAACGCCGACAGGCGCCCGCTCCCCGTACTGGGCGCAGGAGGCCCGGAACAAGAAGTCCGTGACGCTCGACCTGCGTACGGAGCGCGGTCGGAGCCTGGTGCGCGACCTCGTCCCGCATTTCGACGTGGTGATCACCAACTACCGGCCGCCGACCCTGGTGAAGTGGGGGCTGGACCCGGACTCCCTGCGCGCCCTCGCGCCGAACGCGATCCTCGTGTACGTCACCGGCTACGGCCTTACGGGCCCCTACCGTGACCGGGGCTCGTTCGACCGTATCGCCAGCGCCTTCGCCGGGCTCACCCATGTGACCGGTGACCCCGACCGGCCGCCGGTCCGCAGCGGGTACTCGACCATCGACTACATGGCGGCCTATCTCGGGGCCTTCTCCGTCGTGACCGCGCTCTACCACCGGGACACGGCGGGCGGGGGCGGACAGGTGGTGGACCTGGCGCTGTACGAGGCGGGCTTCCGCGCCTCCGAGGACGCGCTCGCCTCGTACGCGACCACCGGCCAGGTCCGTGAGCGCCTCGGCAACCGCAACCCGAAGATCGTGCCGGCCAGCGACTTCACCACCTCCGACGGACGGCGCCTCTCCCTCCACGCGGGCACCGACCCGCTCTTCCGCAGGCTCGCGGCGCTCATGGGCACCCCGGAGATCGCCGACGCCCCCGAGTACGCCACCCGCGCCGCCCGCGCCGAGAACGCCGACTCCCTGTACGCGGCCATAGCCGACTGGGTCGCCGGGTACACCGCCGCCGACCTGGCCAAGCGGCTCAACGAGGCCGGCATCCCCGCCTCGCCCCTGATGAACATCGCCGACATCGCCGCCGACCCGCACTACCGCGAGCGCGGCACCCTCGTCACCGTCCAGGACCCCGAGTTCGGCGAACTACCCATGCCGGCACCTGTCCCGCGCATGTCCGGGACCCCCGGCAGCATCCGCACCACCGGTCCCGCGCTCGGCGAGCACAACGCCGAGGTCTATCAGGGGCTGCTGGGCATCGACGCGGAGCAGCTCGCCGCCCTGCGGGGCGACGGCGTCATCTGACCCCGCGCCTCCCGCGCGCCGCCGCCCCGGCATCCGGACCCGGTTCTCCCGGAGCTCCCGGGAGAACCGGCGGACCACACCGCCCCCTGCCCGTGTTCCTGCCCACCCGGGAGGTCCCGCACCATGACCACCACCGGCGCCTCCGCGCTCGGAGCCCGCCTCGACCGGCTCCCACTCGGTCCTTTCCACCGCAGACTCGTCATCGCCCTGGCCGGAATGATCCTCTTCGAGTGGGTCGAGACGTACTCCTTCGCCTTCGTGGCCCCCGTGCTCCGCACCCAGTGGGGTCTCTCCCTGTCCGGCATCGCCGCGATCGTGGGCATCAGCCAGCTCGGCGCCTTCACCGGTGGAATCGCCGGCGGATATCTGGCCGACCGGATCGGCCGCCGCCGCACCATGCTCGCCTTTGTCACCGTCTACTGCGCGGCCACGGCACTGTGTATCGCGGTGCAGAACCCCTGGCAGCTCATGGCCGCCCGCTTCGCCGCCCACCTCGGGGCGCAGGGCATGGCGGTCGTCGCCATCGTCGTCCTGACCGAGTTCGTTCCGGCCGCGGCCCGTGGGCGGCTGCAGACGTACAAGGTCGCCGTGGGCTCCCTCGGCATCCCGATCGCCGCCTGGGCGGGCTACTTCCTCGTACCGCACTGGACGTGGGGCTGGCGGCTGGTCTTCGCACTGGGTCTGTTCGGAGTCGTCTTCGCATGGCTGATCCGCCGCTGGGTACCCGAGAGCCCGCGCTGGCTCGCCTCGCGCGGCCGGACGGAACGGGCCGAGGCGGTCGTCCGGGAGATCGAGCGGCAGTGCGGCGTGACAAGCCCGGAGACCGAAGTCCGGACCGACGGCACGGATGCCGGGCAGGGCGCGGATGCCGGGCACGGCGCGGATGCCGGGCACGGCGCGGAAGACACCGCGCGGACGCCGCCCCGGGCCCGGATCCGGCACCTGCTTGCCGGAGCGGACCGCCGCACCTTCCTGATCATCTCGGCCATGTGGGTGACCGGACTGCTGACCTACTCGGCCTACAACACCTGGACGCCCACGCTCCTTTCGGAGAACGGGCTCGAACTCGACGACACGCTGCTCCTGTCCGCCGCCCTGGCCACCGCCGCGCCCGTCGGCGCCCTCATCGCCGTACCGTTCATCGACCGGTGGGACCGCCGCACGACCCAACTCGCCCTCGGCCTGCTCACAGCCGTCACACTGGTCCTGTTCGGCCTCGTCCGCTCCCAGGCGGCCATCGTCGTCCTGGGCTGTGCCGCCAGCCTTCTCTTCCAGATGGCCGTTCCCTTCCTGCAGGTCTACTCGGCCGAGGTCTTCCCCACCCGCATCCGGGCCCTCGGTTCGGGCACCGCGAACGCCCTTTCCCGGATCTTCAACTTCGCCGCCCCCGCCCTGGTCGCCGCGCTCTTCGCCGGACTCGGCTACACCGCCGTCTTCGTGTTCCTGGCTGCCCTGAGCCTCGTCGGAGGCTGCGTCGCCGTCGCCTTCGGCCCGCGCACCACCGGCATGAGCCTGGAGGACGCCACCACACCGGCCCACCAGTCCGTCACTACAAAGGAGAAGGCCTCCTCATGACCGACCCCCTCGCCCCCACCGCACCGACCAATCTCTCCTACGCGTCGGCCGCCGATCTCCTCGCCCTGATGCAGCGGCGCGAGCTGTCGCCGACCGAACTCATGCACCACACCCTCGACCGCATCGGCAAGCTCGACGGCGCCATCAACTCCGTGGTCCGGCTGGACGCCGAACGGGCCCTCGCCGAGGCCGCCGACGCCACCGAACGCATCGCACGCGGCGCCGGCACCGGTCCGCTCACCGGGCTCCCCCTGCTCGTCAAGGACGCCGAGGACGCCGCGGGTTTCCCCACCAGCCACGGCACCCGAGCCTTCCGCGACGCTCCGCCGGCCACCCGGGACACCATTCACGTGGGCCGGCTGCGCGAGGCCGGCGCCATCGTGATCGGCAGAACCAACATGCCGCCCATGGGCGCCGGGATCCACACCGCGAACGACGCGTTCGGCATCACCCGGAACCCCTGGAACACCGAAAGGTCCCCCGGCGGATCCAGCGGCGGATCCGCCGCGGCCGTGGCCGCGGGCCTCGTCGCCCTGGCCACCGCCGGCGACGGGGGAGGCTCCACCCGCATCCCCGCCGCGCTGTGCGGAGTCATCGGCCTCAAGCCCAGCCGCGGCCGCATACCGCAGGGCCCCTCCCGCTTCCCGGTCTGGCCCCGGCACACGGTCCTCGGCGCGATCACCCGCACCGTCCGGGACGCCGCGCTCCATCTCGACATCGCCGCCGGGCACCACCCCGCCGACCCGGACTCGCTGCCCGCGCCGGGACTCTCGTACCAGGCATGCGTCGACGGCGCCGTACCGCGGCTGCGCGTCGGGGTGCTCCGCACCCTCGGGGTGGCCGATCCCCGGCCGGAGATCCTGGAGGCCGTCGACCGCGCCGCGGACGACCTGCGAGGCCACGGTCACCAAGTGACGGACGACGAAAGCGCGTTGCCGCAGCACGAACGCTTTCCCGCATCGATCCTGCTCCGCCAGCAGGTCCTGGCCCACTACCGGCTCACGAGCCGGCTCGATGCCTTCACCACCCGGAGGGACGACTTCGAGCCCTGGTTCGCCGACGTCCTGGCACACGGCGGTGCCCTCACCACGGAAGACTTCACCCGCTACTGGGAACACCGGGCGCGCCTCGACCAGTGGGCCGCGGATCTCTTCACCCGTTACGACATGCTCCTCATGCCCACCGTGCCCACCACCGCCTGGCCCGCCGAAGGGCCGGACGTGGCGACCGCCGTGCGGGAGCGGACCATCCCCATCGCCTTCACCTCCGTCTTCAACGACACCGGCAATCCCGCGATCAGCATCCCGGCCGGACTGGCGCCCGACGGCCTTCCCCGGGCCGTACAACTCGTCGCGGCGCACCACCGGGAGGACCTTCTGCTCGGCGTCGCCTCCCTCCTGGAAGAGCCCGGCGACCGGGCCCACCCGCCTGTTCCCGGCAACGGGCAGGCCCCTGGTCGCTGACCCGGGAGTGCCCGATGCGGCACCGGCGGTTTCGTTCGGATCAGCCGGCCGTCGGCCCGGGTGGTGCGACCGGGACCCTGCCGGTGCGACCCGGGAGCCTGACTCGTCCGCCCGGGATCCTGCCGACGCTGCGCACATCGGCCGAGTTCCTCCGGGCAAAGGAAGTGAATCGTCCCGCACGGGCCGATCTTGGCTGATATACGCTGCGCCTGGCTTGATCGAACAGTTCAGCGAATCCGTGCCATCGGATACGCCTGCCCGGGGGGGCATTCCCATGACTTCGCATACTTCGCCGTACCGCGTGGTGCTCGGCATCGCGCTCACGCCCGTCCTCGCTCTGGCGGCCGCGGCCCCGGCCGCCGCGCACCCCGCGGCCACGGCAACAGCCGCGAGCACAGCCACCGGCACCACCGCCGCGGCCGCCGTCGAGACGCGTGCGCCGGGCCCGTGGGGCTCCCGCACCCCGCATGCCGCGAACCCCGTCCCCGCCTCCGCCTCGGGCGGGCTGAACGTCCTGGAGTCGGCCGGGGACGGTGCCCTCGTCTCCCTCACCGGCGACGGGCTCTCCCGTTCCACCCGGATCCGGCCGGCCGGCGGCACCCGCTGGCTGGCCCCGCAGACCTGGCCGGACGCCGGTGGGTACAACACCGAGCTCGTCTCCCTCGGCGACGGCACGGTGCGCCTGGCCTGGCGGGCCCAGCGCGCCGACGACCACAACAACTACTGGCTGAAGGTGGCCACCCTCGCTCCCGGCGCGACCGCCTTCTCCGAGCCCGAGTACGTCGCCCCGGTCCCCGAGAAGGGCTACCACCACCTGGCGGCGGCCCCCGACGGCCGGCTGGTCGCCGTGTGGTCGGCCTCCGGTGTGGTGAAGACCGCCGGGAAGACCGGCCCGCAGGCCGCGTGGACCGCTCCGGCCGACCTCAACGAGCAGCCGCCGTCCGGCAGTCGGGACATTTCCAGCATGGACCTGGCGGTGGCCGGGGACGGCACCGCCCTGGTGGTGTGGCAGTGGCGGACGAGCAGGGCCGTCGTCGCCCTGGAGAAGGCCCCCGGCACGTCCGCCTGGACCGCGGTCGAGGGCCTCCCGGTCCCGGGCGTGGACCTGGCGCGCCCGAAGGCGTTCGCCGGTCCGCGGGGCGGCTTCGACGTGTTCTACGACGACAACGCGCACCTCATGCACACGCGCCGGTCCGCCGGCGCCACCCAGTGGAGCACCCCTCGGTCCGCCGCCAACTACGGCAGCACGTCCGGGATGGCGGCGCCCGTCCACCTGCCCAACGGCGACCTCTTCGTCGCGGGCGGGCCCGGCTACGCGACCGGCCCCTGGTACGCGGTGCGTTCGGCGGCCACCGGCGCCTGGCAGCCGTACGCGCAGCCCTTCTCCACGCACAAGAAGGTGCGCGCGGTCGACACGGCCGCCACCTCGGGCGGCACGGTCACGGTCACGTGGCGGGAGGGCTACTCGGGCGAGGAGTACACGATGGCCGCCGTCTTCAAGGGCGGCACCTGGTCCGTACCCCGGCGGCTGAGCGCGACGACCGCCCGGTCCGCCGGGGCACCCCAGGTGGCTGCCGACGCGCTCGGCCGGCCCGTCGTGCTGTGGGACGAGTACAAGCTGACGGACACGAACGGCATCGCCCTGGACGGGGTCCAGCAGGCCACCACGACCGGCCGCGCGCTGCCCGCGTGGGGCGACCACACGGACGACGGCAAGCCCGACCTGTTCGGCCGGGACGGCACCGGACTGAAGGTGTACGCGGGCCCCGCGACGAAACTGTCCGCGGGGAAGCGCGCGAGCAGCTGGCCGAGCGGCACGCTCGTGCTGCCGTACGGCGACCTCGACGGCGACCGCTGCAACGACGTGTTCGTCCGCTACCCGAAGGGCGAGGCCCGCGTCTACCCGACGGTCTGCGGCGGGCTGCCCGACCAGCAGTCGTTCCACGTCAAGGTCTCCTCGGACTGGAGCGGGTACGACACGGTCCTCTCGCCCGGCGACATGACCGGCGACGGCCGGGCCGACCTGCTGACCCGGTCCCCCTCGACCGGGAAGCTGTACGTGTACGCGAACAACGGCGCGGGCGGCTTCAAGGCCCGCTCGCTCGCCGGATCGGGCTTCGGCGGCTACAAGAGGCTGATCGCCGCCGGGGACCTCGACGGCGACGGCAAGAACGACCTGCTGGCCCTCGACGCGTCGAACGAGCTGTGGCGTTTCCGCGGCACCGGCACCGGCACCTTCAAGCCCCGGTCGCTGGTCTTCAAGGACTGGGGCGCCTCCTACAAGGACGTGGTCGGCGGACTCGACCTGTCCGGTGACGGCCGGGCCGACCTGATCTCGCTCGACAGGACCGGCCACGCCTGGCTGAACCGGGGCAACGGCCGCGGCGGCTTCGACAACCGGACACAGGCCGGCAAGACCACGAACTGGTCGGACATCCGCATCTCCTGACGGCGCCGTCCACTCATGCCGTCCAGAAGCCCCGGGCCAGCGGCCCGGGGCTTCCTCGCGCGCGCAGCGCACCGCATGCGCCCCGAAAACGCCGCACACCGAAGGCGGCGGAACCCTCCGGATAAGGTAATGGGCGGATAAAGAGATCACCAAGTGCGTCAAGAGCCGCCGCACCCTCGGGAGGAAGCCATGGGAACCCACCGCACCACGCTGCCCGGAGTCGGTGTGCAGTACGACTACACGACCGAGTCGGGACAGCACATCTCCGTCGTCGTGCACCACGACGGACGGCGGTTCATCGGCTTCTACGACCAGGACGACCCTGATTCGTGCCTGCTCTCGGTACCCCTGACACCGCAGGAGGCCACCGGCCTCGCGCACCTCATCGATGCCGCGCCCATCGACGCGGTCCGCACCGAGGGCATCGACCTGGTGACCGAGCACATCCCGCTCGGGACGCGCTCGCCGTACGGCGGGCGGCTGCTCGGGGACACGAAGGCCCGGACCCGGACGGGGGCCTCGATCGTGGCGGTGCTGCGGACGCACAGTGCGCATCCGTCCCCGGGGCCGGACTTCCGGCTGGCAATCGGCGACACCCTGGTCGCCGTCGGTACGCGTGAGGGCGTCGACACGCTCTCCGAGATCATCGCGGAGGGCTGACCGTGCACGACACGACCGCACTGCTGGTGGAGCTCGGCTCCGTCATTCTGGGCCTCGGACTCATCGGACGGTTCGCCGGGCGGATAGGGCTCTCGCCGATCCCGCTGTATCTGCTGGCGGGGCTGGCGTTCGGCGAGGGCGGGCTGCTGCCGCTCGGGGCCAGTGAGGAATTCACCGCCGTCGGCGCCGAGATCGGCGTCATCCTGCTGCTGCTCCTGCTCGGCCTGGAGTACAGCGCCTCGGAGCTGGTGACCAGCCTCAAGACGCAATACCCGTCCGGGGCCGTGGACTTCGTGCTCAACGCGACCCCGGGAGCCGTGGCGGCACTGCTGCTCGGCTGGGGGCCGGTGGGCGCGGTCGCGCTGGCCGGGGTCACCTGGATCTCCTCGTCCGGGGTCATCGCGAAGGTGCTCACCGACCTGGGGCGGCTGGGCAACCGGGAGACGCCCGTCATCCTCGGCGTCCTGGTCATCGAGGACCTGTCGATGGCCGTCTACCTGCCGCTGCTCACCGCGATGCTCGCGGGCGTCGGCCTCGCCGGGGGCAGCATCGCCCTGCTCATCGCGCTCGGCACCGTCGGGTTCGTGCTCTATCTGGCGCTGCGGCACGGCCGGCTCATCAGCCGGGCCGTGTCCTCCGACAACCCCGAGATGCTGCTCCTGGTCGTCCTCGGGCTGACCGTCCTGGTGGCCGGGGTGGCACAGGAGTTGCAGGTGTCCGCGGCCGTCGGCGCGTTCCTGGTCGGGATCGCGCTCTCGGGCGAGGTCGCCGAGGGTGCTCGCAAGCTGCTGACGCCGCTGCGCGACCTGTTCGCCGCCGTCTTCTTCGTGTTCTTCGGGCTCTCCACCAACCCGGCCGAGATCCCGCCGGTGCTGCTCCCCGCGGCGCTGCTGGCGGTCGTCACCGTACTCACCAAGATCGCCACCGGGTGGTACGCGGCCCGGCGGGCCGGAATCGGTTCGCGCGGGCGGTGGCGGGCCGGTGGCACGCTCGTCGCACGCGGCGAGTTCTCCATCGTCATCGCCGGCCTGGCCGTGGCGACCGAGCCCCGGATCGGGCCCATCGCCACCGCGTACGTCCTCATCCTCGTCATCGTCGGACCGCTCACCGCCCGCTGGACCCAGCCGGTCGTGGCGAAGATCCAGGCGTGGCGCGGCAAGGACGGCAGCACGGGTAAGGGTGGTGGCAGCACCGGCAAGGGCGGCGCCACCGGCAAGGACGGCAGCACCGGCAAGGGCGGCGGCGAGGTCCCCGCGGTGCGTCCGGCGCCCACCGCCCAGGAACTCGCGCCCGACAGGCTCTGAGTTCAGTCGTCGTGGCGGGCGGGCGGGCCGGAGGTCCAGCCCAGCGGGTAGGCGTCCGTGCCGTCCCCCGGCACGGACGGCTCACCGCCCGCCACGGTGAACGCGGTCAACGCGTCGACCAGCGCGGCGCGCTGCTGCGGGGCGAGGCGCTCGACGATGCCCGCGATCTCCCGCCGTCGGCCCGCCGTGACGTCCTCGACCAGCCGGCGGCCCTCCGGGGTGACCCGCAGCACCGTCTCCCGGCGGTTGGCGGGGTTCACCCGCCGCTCGGCCAGACCCGCGGCGATCAGCCGGTCCAGCATCCGCATCGCGGTCGACGGGTTCACCCCGAGCCGTTCGGCGAGCGTCACGAGTTTGGCCTCGTCATGTGTGGAAAGCACTACCAGGAGCCGGAACTGGGGCAGTGTCACCCGGTCCTCCACCGCGGCCAGCGAGCGGGCGGAGACGGCGACGAGCAGCCTGGAGGCCGTCAGCACGGCACGGGTCACCTCGTCGACGTCGTCCCTGCCCCGGTCCGGGGACCGTTCCTCGGATGCCTGTTCGCGCGCGGCCATGCCCCTTTGTACCGTGCCGGTCCGCAGTACTCGAATCGGTTCCGGGAGCCGGGCACCCGGTACGGGACATGGCACCGGACGGTGGCACAAACCCTTGGACTATGCAACGTTTGCATAGTGACGCCTCAGCTCCCCGACCCCGCCGAACCGCACCGCCCGCCCCCGCCGACCGGCTGGCGGCGCACGGCCGCCCGGTTCCCGTCGCATCTCTTCCGGATGGGGCTCGGACCGCTGTTCCGGGGGCGGTTGCTGCTGCTCGTCCACACCGGCCGGGTCTCCGGTCTCGCCCGGCGCACCACGATCGAGGTCGTCGAGTCGACGGTGACGGACGGACGGCACTGCTGGACCGTCGCGTCCGGATTCGGGCCCGGCGCCGACTGGTACCGGAATCTGGTCCGTACCCCGCAGGCCACCGTGCAGGTGGGGCGCCGGTTCCACGTGGTGACCGCGGAGTTCGTCGCGGCGGAGGAGGGCGGCGAGCTGATGGCACGGTACGCGGCACGGCACCCCGCTCTCGCGCACCGGCTCTGCTCGTACCTGGGGTACGACGTCGACGGGAGCACGGACGGCTACCGGCGGGCCGGCGAGTCCATCCCCTTCGTCCGGCTCATAGCGGGGTCGCCGCGCGCAGGATCCCCACCAGCGTCACGGCCGCGTTGAGCGAGGACAGCGCCGAGGCCGCCGTACCGACCGTCGCGACCAGCGCCGCGAGTGCGACGTGCGCGGACGACGGCGGCCACAGCCGGACCGGCGGCACCGGGGCGAGCAGCGCCGCCACCCGCCGCGGCACGGGGCCCGCCGGGGCCGCGAAGGCCGCGAGGCCCGCCGAGACGTCCGGCGCCCGGTGCGAGTACAGCGCCGCCTTGCCCACCGCGACCGCCACCACCCGCCGGTCGCCGACCGCGCACGCGGCCTCCTCGTCCGCCCACCGCTCGGTGCTGAACGACACCGCGGTGCGCAGCGGCAGCAGGAACGGGTTGGCGCGCGCCGCGAGCTGGGCGGCCAGCAGATAGCGGTGGTGCCGGCCGGCCAGATGGGCCCGCTCATGGGCGATCAGGGCCCGCCGCTCATGGGCGTCCAAGCACTCGGCCATCGCGGTCGAGACGACGACCCGGCCCGGACTTCCGGGCAGCGCGTAGGCGTACGGTTCCGGGTCCGGGAGCAGCGCGACACCGTCGGAGACGACGGAGGGCGCGGCGGCCAGCGCACGGCCCGCCCGGACCCGCAGCCGGACATGGCGCAGCACCGTCCATCCGCACGCCACGAGCACCGCCGCCAGCACCCCGATCGCGACGATGCCCGCCTTCTCCTCGTACGGCACCGCGTCCCGCACCTCCGGGTCCGACCAGCTGTCCGGCAGCGGGTTGCCCGGGAGCTGCGCGGTGCCCACCACCATCAGCAGGCCCAGACAGAGCGTGCTGCACAGGGCGAGCAGCGCACCGACGACGGCGAGCAGCCGGGTCGCGCTGCGGGGGTGCAGATGCTGTTCGGCCAGGCGCGCGATCGGCAGCGCGGTCAGCGGCAGTACGAGCGGCAGACAGACGAAGACACCCATCGGCGGGCTACAGGCCTTCCGTGTCACGGGGGTCGACCGGATCGTCCGGGGCGGCCGCCCGCGCGAGCAGGGCGCGCAGGCGTTCCTCGTCCCCGGGGGAGAGGGCCGAGATGAAGCGGGCGAGCACGGCGTCGCGGTCGCGTTCGCCGTCCAGCACCCGGCGCATCCGCAGGGCGGCGAGACCGGCCTCGTCGGAGGCGGACGTCCAGGTGTAGGAGCGGCCCTCGCGGGACCGGGTCACGGCCTTCTTCTCGTAGAGGCGGGAGAGGATCGTGATGACGGTGGTGTAAGCGAGGTCGCCTTCGAGGTGCTCCTGGACCCAGCCGGCCGTCGCGGGGCCGTTCGCCGAGTGCAGCACGGCGAGGACCTGGGCCTCCAGTTCGCCCTGCCCGCGTCTGCGCAGCCGCCGGCTTCCGGGACGTTCACCGCCGGGGCGCGCCGGGCCGGGCAGTGGTTCCGCGTGGCCGGGCACTCCGTCGCGTGGTGGTTCGTTGTCCGGGTGGTGGCCGGGCCTGGCCGGGTCCATCAGGGGTCCGCCCTTCTGCGATGCCGCGTCGGCCGCGGCGTCGCAGCATCCTACTTACCGCCGTTTCCGGAACACAGCAACCGCCCCTGCTGCTAACTTCTACACGTCTGTAGAGTTGGATTACATCCGGCAACGCAACGCAAGCAACGTATGGAGACGTCATGGCACTGTGGGATCGGATCAAGGAATCCGCCTCGTCGATGCAGTCGCAGCTGGAAGCCAAGAAGAACGACCTGAAGAGCGGGGCGTTCCGCGACGCGAGCATGGCGATGTGCGCCCTTGTCGCCGCTGCCGACGGTTCCATCGACCCGTCCGAGCGCCAGCGCGTCGCCTCGCTGATCGCCTCCAACGAGGTCCTGCAGAACTTCCCGGCGGACGACCTCCAGCGCCGCTTCAACGACTACGTGAACAAGCTCACCGCCGACTTCGCCTTCGGCAAGGTCAGCGTGCTCCAGGAGATCGGCAAGGCGAAGAAGAAGCCCGCCGAGGCCCGTGCCGTCATCCAGATCGGCATCGTCATCGGCGGCGCCGACGGCGACTTCGACAAGTCGGAGCAGGCCGTCGTGCGCGAGGCGTGCTTCGCGCTCGACCTCCCGCCGCACGAGTTCGACCTGTAGGTCTCCCCCTGTCCGCCGGACCGGCACCGCCCGGTCCGGCGTCCCGGACCGCCGGAACAAGCGCCGCCGACTGACCACCGGCCGGCGCCCGGCAGGCCGGGGATGCGCTACTCCCCCTTTGCGCATCCCCGGCCACCCTTTTCTCCGGACCCGGCCGCCCTCTCCGGGTCCCGCCGTCGGATCCCGTCCGGCCCCGCCGGGCCCCGCGGCCGGGTCACACCTCCTTGGCCGGCCAGTCCAGCAGCCGTGCGCCGATGACCGCTGTCTGCAGGGTGTAGCGGTGCACCGGGTCGGACGGATCCGAACCGGTCAGCTGATGGATCCGCTCCAGCCGGTAGGTCAACGCCCGTACGCTCAGCGACAGCCGACGGGCCGTCTCCGCGGCCACGCAGCCCGCGTCGAAGTAGACGGCGAGCGTCTTCAGCAGGGGTTCGGCACCACCGCGGGCCTGCTGGAGCGGGCCCAGCTCGCTGCGGACCAGATCGGCCATCGCCTGCCGGTCGCGGGTCAGCACCGGATAGACCAGCAGATCCGCGGCGTACAGCACGGGATCCTCCAGATCCAGCCGCTCCGCGAGCTCCAGCGCCTCCAGCGCCTCGTCGTAGGAATGGACCACGCCGCCGGGCCCGTGGTGCGGACGCCCCACCGCGACCCGGCCGCCGTCCGTCGCCGCGTGCGACTGCTTGGCGAAGTACCGCAGGACGTCGGGCTGGCTGCCGGGGGCGATGCAGACCAGCCGCCCGTCCTTCGTCGTGAGCAGGATCTTCCGGCCGCCGAACCGGGCGAGCAGCGCCGCCTCGACCGTGCGCGGCACGGAGTCGGTCTCCGTGTACGCCTCCGGGCCCGTCGCCACCGCCACCGCGTGCGCGCGGGAGAGCCGCAGCCCGAACCGGGTGGCCCGCTCGGCGAGCCGCCCCAGATCGCTGCGCCCGTACAACAGGTCGTCGATGAACTCGCGCCGGGCCGCCTCCTCGCGCCGCACCGTGATCCGCTGGGCCCGCTCGAAGCCGTCCGCGAAGGCGTCCACGGCCTGCTCGACGGCGGCCAGCACCGAATCCGTGGCCGCCCCGTCGGCCGCGGCGGCGAGGGGCCAGGCGGTGCGGGTCGCCGCGATGTGACGGACGACCAGGGCGCGCAGCTGGAATCCGGACTCGGCGGCCTCCCGGCCCAGCAGGCGGCGGTCGTCCAGCTCGTCCCGGGTGAGCCGGCGTCCGGTGGCGGCCACATCGGCCAGGATGCGGTCATATCCCGCCAGAAGCTCATCGGGGATCTCCGGCTCCGGCACGCGTTCTCCTCACAATCCTGTCGCGACGTTGACACTCACCCAACGCATACCGCCCGGTGCCGGTGCCCGGCATCAAGGACGAGCAAAGATTGCCGGGCTCCGGCAATGCGATCTCATGCCCACGAATGACACGATCCGGTCAGCACCAACCGGGGGAACACGGGGGACACGGGGGAAACGACCCGGCTGCTGCGGCACCGCGCCACGCGGTGCCGCAGCACCGGAGTCACCACCGGCCGCCCGGCAGCAGAAGGGGTGGACGGATGCAGGAGTTCCTGAGCGCAGCGACCGCCTTTCCCGCCGTTCTGTTCGGCGCCGCGCTGGCCGTCGTCGTCCTCTTCTGGCTCCTGGTGCTGGCCGGTGCGGCCGACCACCACTCCTTCGACGGCGACATCGACACCGACCTGGCCGGGATCGGCGGGGTGCCGGTCACCGTCTCGGTGTCCGTGATGGTCGTCGTCGGCTGGTTCACCAGCCTCACCGGTACGGTCCTGGTGCACCGCAGCGGTACCACCGGTCTCACCCGGGCCGCGCTCGCCTGTGGCGTGTTCGCCGGAGCGCTGCTGCTCGGATGGGCCGTGCTGCGGATCCTGGTGCGCTGCTTCCGCCGCAGCTTCCCCGACGAACCTCCTCCGTCGCGGCAGGACTTCCTGGGCCGGGTCTGCACGGTCCGTACCGGTTCCGTCAGTTCCGACTTCGGCCAGGCCGAGGTCACCGCGGACGACGGCTCCACCGCGATCGTGCAGGTCAGGCTGCTCGCTCCGACGGACGGTCCGGTCCTCGCCGCGGGCAGTGCGGGACTTCTGTACGCGTACGACGACGAGGGCGAGTTCTTCTGGGTCTCGCCCTACGACAAGGCCCTGGACCCGGGCCCGCCGGCGCCGCGACCACCCTCGGGCACGCGCCGCACCCCGCGCCGCACCGGCTGACCGTCCGGGTCGCGCGGGCCGGCGCAGGCCGCCCGGACCGTCCGTCGCACCGCCGTCGTGCGCCAGATCGCCCCCGTCGGGACGCGCCCGCGGGCCGTTCGCCGCCGGGACGCCCGCTGCCGGGACCGCCGCGCCCCTCCTCTTCCTTCACCACCTTCCTCACCAGCCGCAAGGACTGTCATGGATGCCATCACCCTGGGCTTCGGTGTGCTCGTAGCCGTCGTTCTGCTCATCGCCGTAGCCCTGCTCCTCGTCGTCAGCCGGCTCTTCCGCAAGGTCGAGCAGGGCAAGGCGCTGATCATCTCCAAGACCAAGAAGGTCGATGTCACCTTCACCGGGGCCGTCGTCCTGCCGGTCCTGCACAAGGCCGAGACCATGGACATCTCGGTGAAGACCATCGAGATCCGCCGCACCGGGCGCGAGGGCCTGATCTGCCAGGACAACATCCGCGCCGACATCCACATCAACTTCTTCGTGCGGGTCAACAAGACCGTCGAGGACGTCATCAAGGTCGCCCAGTCCATCGGTACGGAGCGGGCCAGCGACAAGGTGGCGATCCAGGAGTTCTTCGGCGCGAAGTTCGCCGAGGCGCTCAAGACGGTCGGCAAGCAGCTGGACTTCGTCGATCTGTACACCAAGCGCGAGGAGTTCCGGGACCGGATCATCCGGGTCATCGGCACCGACCTGAACGGCTACCACCTCGACGACGCCGCGATCGACTTCCTTGAGCAGACGCCGATGACGCAGCTCGACGGCGCCAACATCCTGGACGCGCAGGGCATCCGCAAGATCACCGAGCTGACGGCGATCGAGCACGTGCGCACCAACGAGTTCCAGCGCACCGAGCAGAAGGAGATCACCCGGCAGGACGTCGACGCCCGGGAGACCATCCTGGAGCTGGAGCGCCGGCAGGCCGAGGCCGAGATCAAGCAGCGCCGCGAGGTCGAGACGCTGCGGGCCCGCGAGGAGGCCGCGACCGCCAAGGTCCAGGAGGAGGAACGGCTCGGCGCCCAGGCCGCGTTCATCCGTACCGAGGAGCAGCTCGGCATCCAGCGGGAGAACCAGGCGCGGGAGATCGCCGTCGCGCAGAAGAACCGTGAGCGGGTCATCGCGGTGGAGAACGAGCGCATCGAGAAGGACCGGCTGATCGAGGTCATCGGGCGCGAGCGGCAGACCGAGCTGGACCGGATCGCCGCGACGAAGGAGGTCGAGGCCGAGCGCCGTGACGTCGCCGATGTGATCCGGGAGCGGATCGCGGTGGACCGCACGGTCGCCGAGCAGGAGGAGTCCATCAAGACGCTGCGGGCCGTCGAGGAGTCGGAGCGCACCCGCAGGTCGGTCATCATCGCCGCCGAGGCGGAGGCCCAGGAGAAGCTGGTCAAGGACATCAAGGCCGCCGAGGCGGCCGAGGCCGCGGCCACCCACCTGGCCGCCGAGCAGCTGACGCTCGCCGAGGCCCGGCTGAAGACCGCGGACCTGGACGCCCAGGCGAAGCTGCGGCTGGCCGAGGGCATCCAGGCGGAGTCCGCGGCGCCCGGCCTCGCCGAGATCCAGGTGCGTGAGGCGGAGGCCGATGTCATCGAGAAGGCCGGTCTCGCCGAGGCCGAGGCCACGTCCGCCCGGCTCAAGGCCGAGGCCGAGGGGGCCAGGCTCAAGGCGCTCGCGACGGCCGAGGGCACCCAGGCCCAGGCGACGGCCGACGCGGCGATGATCGGCGAGAAGCTGAAGGCCGAGGCCGCGGGCCTCACCGAGAAGGCGGCCGCGATGGCGGCGCTGGACGACGCCTCGCGCGGACACGAGGAGTACCGGCTGCGGCTCGCCGCGGAGAAGGAGATCCGGCTGGCCGGCCTCGACGTGCAGCGTCAGGTCGCCGAGGCGCAGGCCACGGTGCTGGCCACGGGCCTGGAGAACGCCGACATCGACATCGTCGGCGGGGAGTCGGTCTTCTTCGACCGGCTGGTCTCGGCCGTCTCGATGGGCAAGAGCTTCGACGGATTCGTGGAGAACTCGGACACCGCGAAGGCTCTCGCGGGTCCGTGGCTGAACGGCAGCTCGTCGTTCACCGACGACCTGACCCGGGTGCTCGGCTCGGTGTCCACGAGCGATGTGCAGAACCTGACAGTATCCGCGCTGCTGATGCGGATGATGCGGTCGCCGGGAGCCGGGGTCGCTCCGGGGCAGATCCAGCAGCTCCTGTCCGCCGCGAAGGAGCTGGGGCTGGCCGACATGCCGGTCTCGGCGGTGACGGGGACGGCGGACGCCACCTCCGTACCGGTCTCGCGGAACGGGTCCGCGCCGGTCGCGTAAGGGCTGCCCGCAGGACGGAACCGGGCCCGTCCGGCGGCCGCACCGCACCGGCCGCCGGACGGGCGCACCACACAGCTCGCAACAGCTCGCAGGGAGAGTCGTACGCATGGACACCGACACCACGACCGCAGCGCCCACCGGCGGCCCCGTGGACGCGGGGACGTACGACGTACTGCGCCGCCGGCTCGGCGACCGGGCCGCCGAGCTGGCGCGCCGGGCCGAGGAGCTGAACACCCGCCGCACCGAGGAGTTCGGCTCGACCGAGCTCCGGCTCACCGGCACCGAACGGATCCGCACCGGACAGCCGGCCGTCCCCCGCGACCTGGTGGCCGTCGGCGGGCAGCTGCTGTTCGGCTTCGAACGCGGCCCGGGGGCACCGGACCCGGCCGAGGTGGCCGACGTACTCGCCCTGTACGGACCGGAGTTGACGGATCCGGTCCAGGGCGGGCCGATCGCCGACGAGGACTTCGTACGCGAGTTCACCGCGCTGCACCGCTACTACCGCGACGCCCGGCTGCTGCGGCTGCGCCTGGTGGACGGGAAGCTGCTCGCCGTCTTCCGTACCGGCGAGAGCGCGGACGGCATCAGGGTGCTGCGCTGGGCGCTCGCCCCGGACGGCTCGCCGGGCGCGTTCCTCGACGCGCGCGGCGACCGCGACCACGTCTTCCCGCCCTCGCACGACTTCACCTGGACCGCCGCCGGCCGCGAGTCGCACGTACTGGGGCGGCATCCGCACATCGCGGTGGGCGGGGACGGCCCGGACAGCGCCGCGCTCTACGTCGACACCCTCGGCGGCACCCTCACCGTCAAGACGGTCAACGACACCGACACCCCGGACGGGATCTACCGGGAGCCGGTCGCCGAGCCCCTCCAGTCGCTGGCCGACGCGGAGGTCGAGCACGCCACGATCGGGCCGCTGGTCCTGCTCCGGGTACGCCCGTACAACGAGGAGTCCTGGCGGTACCTGGTCTTCAACACACTGCTCGGCACCGTGCTGCGGCTCGACGGCATCGGGCCGGCCTGCCACAGGCTGCCGGAGGACCAGGGAATCATCTTCCCCGGCGGCTACTACCTCACCACCGGCACTGCCAAGACCTTCGACATCGCCGAACCGCTCACCGACCCGGTCTTCGAGGGCGCGGTCCGCTCCCCGAACGGCGAGGACGTCCTCTACGTCTTCCGCTCCCCCGACGACGGCCGGGGCCTGCTGCTGCCCTACAACCTGATCCGGCAGGAGGTCGCCACCCCGCTCCAGGGCCGTGGCCACGCCCTGCTCGACGACGGCACCCTCGTCCTGCTGCGCACCGGCGCCACCGGCGACGAACCGGCCCGGGTCCACCCCTTGCAGCGCTGGCGGACCCCGTACGTCTCCGACACCCACGCGGCCGCCCGCCCCGCCGGGACCGGCCCGCTCGCCCGGGTCGGCAACGCCGATCTGGTGCGCGGGATCTCCGACTGTCTGGCGCTGGCGCACAGCGCCGCCGAGACCACGCCGACCGCCGCCGTGTACGCGCAACTGGTCACGGACTGCACCCGGGCCACCGACCGCTACCACTGGCTGACCGACACCGAACTGGGCGAGCTCGCCGCCCCGTTGGCGGAGCTCAGGGCCACCGCCGAGCAGGTCCTGACCGAGTTCGAGACCGTACGGGAGCTGACCCGGCAGGCCGCCGACGCACTGGACGAGACGGCCGACCGGCTCACCGCGCTCGTCCGCCGCATCCGGGGCGAGGCTCCCCGCTCGGCCGCCGCCTGGGTCGAACAGCTCACCGAACTGCGCCGGACCCACGGTCACTTGGCGACGCTCGCCGAAATGCGGTACGCCGACACCGGGCGCATCGAAGAGCTCTCCGCCGCGACCGCCGCCGACCTCGAATCGGCCGGCCGGCGCGCCGTCGCGTTCCTCGGCCGGGACGACTCCTTCGCCGGCTACCACGAGGACATCGCCCGGCTCACCGCCGAGGCGTCCGGGCTCGCCACCGTCGCGGACACGGCGGCGCTCGGTGACCGGTTGAGCGAGATGACGGACGGGCTGAGCACCGTCACGGAGGTCGTCACCGGTCTCGACATCGGGGACACCACGGTGCGCACGTCGATCCTGGAGCGGATCGCCGAGGTGCTCGGCGGGGTGAACCGGGCCCGCGCCACCCTCGAAGCCCGCCGCCGCGAGCTCCTCGACCACGAGGGCCGCGCCGAGTTCGCCGCCGAGTTCGCCCTGCTCGGGCAGGCCGTCACCGGGGCGATCGCCGCCGCCGACACCCCGGACGCCTGTGACGACCAACTTTCCAAGTTGCTGCTCCAGCTGGAAAACCTGGAGTCGCGGTTCGCGGAGTTCGACGACTTCCTGGCCGAGCTGGCCGAGCGCCGGACGGAGGTGTACGAGGCGTTCTCGGCCCGCAAGCAGACCCTCCAGGACGCCCGTGCCCGGCGCGCCGAGCGGCTGGCCCAGTCGGCGGCCCGGGTCCTGGAGACGGTCTCCCGGCGGCTGTCCGCGCTGGACGACCTGGACGCCGTGAACACCTTCCTGGCCTCCGACCCGATGGCCGCCAGGATCCGCCGCACCGCCGACGAGCTGCGCGAACTCGGCGATCCGGTGCGGGCCGAGGAGCTCGACGGGCAGCTGCTGGCCGCCCGCCAGGAGGCCGGGCGGGCGCTGCGCGACCGCAGTGAGCTGTACGCGGACGGCGGCGCCACGATCCGGCTGGGCCGGCACCGGTTCGCGGTGAACACCCAGCCCTTCGATCTGACGCTCGTCCCGCACGGGGACCGGCTGGCGTTCGCCCTCACCGGCACCGACTACCGGGCGCCGGTCACCGACCCGGAGTTCGAGGCGACCCGCCCGTACTGGGAGCAGACCCTCCCCTCGGAGTCCCCGCAGGTCTACCGGTCCGAGCACCTGGCCGCCCGGCTCCTGGACGAGCGGGGCGCGGACACCCTGGCCGCGCTCGATGCGGACCAACTCGCGGCACTCGTAAGGGAGTCGGCAGCCACCGCGTACGACGAGGGCTATCAGCGCGGCGTCCACGACGAGGACGCCACCGCGATCCTCACCGCCCTGCTGCGGCTGCACGCCGGGGCCGGCCTGCTGCGCCGCCCGCCCGCCGTCCGGGCAACCGCTCAACTCTTCTGGGCGTACGGCACGGACGAGGCGCGGCGCACCTCCTGGACCCGGCGGGCCCGTTCGCTGGCCCGCGCCCGCGAGACCTTCGGCCTGACCCCGGCCGTCGACGCCCTCCAGGAGGAGTGGGCGGCCGTCATCGGGGGCGAGGACCCGGCCGCCGTCGCCGAGTACCTCTTCGAGGAGCTGACCAGCGGCCCGGAAGGATTCGTCACCAGCGCCGCCGTCCGCACCTTCCTGGACAAGTTCCGGCGCACGACGGGGACTTCGGCGTACGACGAGGATCTCGCCGCGCTGGGCGACGACCTTCCGGCCCGCCGCCAGCTCGTCGAGGGCTGGCTCGCCCCGTACGCCGCCGCGAGCGGCGGCGGGATCGACGCGGGCGATCTCGCGGAGGCCGTGGCCGTGGAGCTCTGCCCGGATCCGGTGCTCGGCCGGTACGACTGCGAGGCACCGCTGACCGCACGGGTGGAGGGGCTGCTCGGCACCCACCCGCGCGTCGAACGGGGCACGCTGACCGTCCGGATCGACGAACTCCTCGCCCGCACGGCCGAGTTCCGGGCCTCGACCGTCCCCGGGTTCCGCGCCTACCAACGCCGGCGCACCGCGCTGGTGAACGCCGAGCGGGCCCGGCTGCGGCTGGACGACCACCGGCCGCGCGTCATGTCGGCGTTCGTCCGCAACCGGCTGCTGGACGAGGTGTACCTGCCGCTGATCGGGGACAGCCTCGCCAAGCAGCTCGGCACCGCCGACGCCGACCGGCGCACCGACTCGCAGGGCCTGCTGCTGCTGGTGTCGCCGCCCGGCTACGGCAAGACGACGCTGATGGAGTACGTCGCCGACCGGCTCGGCCTGGTACTCGTCAAGATCAGCGGCCCGAACCTGGGCCACGACGTGACCTCGCTCGACCCGGCCCAGGCCCGCACCGCGACCGCCCGCCAGGAGATCGAGAAGATCAACTTCGCGCTGGAGTCCGGCAACAACACGCTCCTCTACCTGGACGACATCCAGCACACCTCGCCGGAACTGCTCCAGAAGTTCATCCCGCTCTGCGACGCCACCCGCCGGATCGAGGGCGTGCGGGACGGCGAGCCGCGCAGCCACGACCTGCGGGGCAAGCGGTTCGCGGTGTGCATGGCCGGCAATCCGTACACGGAGTCGGGCGAGCGGTTCCGGATCCCGGACATGCTCGCCAACCGGGCCGACGTGTGGAACCTCGGCGAGGTGCTGAGCGGCCGCGAGGACGTCTTCGCGCTGAGCTTCGTCGAGAACGCGCTGACCGCCAACCCGGTGCTGGCGCCGCTCGCCGGGCGCTCCCGCGCGGACCTCGCCCTGTTCGTACGGCTGGCCTCCGGCGACGGCTCGGCGCGCACGGACCGGCCGGAACACCCGTACACACCCGCCGAGGTGGACCGGATCGTCGCGGTGCTGCGCCATCTGCTGACCGCCCGCGACACCGTCCTGGCCGTGAACGCCGCGTACATCGCGTCGGCCGCGCAGACCGACACGACACGCACCGAGCCGCCGTTCCGGCTCCAGGGCTCGTACCGCAACATGAACAAGATCGCCGAACGGATCGTGCCGGTGATGAACGAAGCGGAGCTGTCCGACGTCATCGACGACCACTACACGGGCGAGGCCCAGACGCTGACCAGCGGCGCGGAGTCGAACCTGCTGAAGCTGGCCGCGCTGCGCGGCCGGCTCACCCCCGAACAGTCCGCGCGCTGGTCCGCGATCACCGCCTCCTACGTCCGCACGCAGGCCCTCGGCGGCCCGGACGGCGACCCGATGACCCGGGCCGTCGCCGCGCTGGGGCTGCTCGCGGACCGGGTCGCGGCGGTCGAGTCGGCGATCGTCCGGGTCGCGGACCCGCGCCATCTGCTCACCAACCCGCAGGCCCGGCACCTGGCTTCCCCGCCCGCCGGACCGTCAGAGGATCACTGACGGCCCGCTCGTACAGGAAAGGAACAAGGCATGCTGGGTCACGTGCCCCCACTTCCCCAGCAGCCCCAACGTTCCCCGTTCAGCGGACACATGGTCGTCTGCGGCGACGACGCGCTGGCCCGCCGGCTCGCCGTCGAGCTGCGTTACGTGTACGGGGAGCGGGTCACCCTCGTCCTGCCGCCCGGCCGCGACGCCCGCGCCCCCGAACTCCCGCTGACGGGACGGGGTCTGGCGTCCGCGCTGTTCGGCCGGATGTCGTCGGCGATGACCCGCAACGGCGGCAGCGGCGGCGGGGCCGACTCGCTGGGGGACGACACCAACGCCGGGGTCGACCCGGTCCGCGTCCTGGCGGCGGCGGAGCCGTCCGACGAGGCGTTCGAGGAGGCGGGCGTCGCCTCGGCCGCCGCCCTGGCCCTGGTGTACGACGACGACGAGCGCAACATCCGCGCCGCGCTGACCGCCCGCCGCCTCAACCCCCGCCTCCGGCTGGTCATCCGGCTCTACAACCGCAAGCTGGGCCAGCACCTGGAGACACTCCTCGACCAGGCCGCCGCCGTCGCCGCGCCCGGCCTGGACCGGGCCGCCCTGGACGCCTCCACCACCGTCCTCTCCGACGCCGACACCGCCGCCCCCGCCCTCGCGGCCACCGTCCTCACCGGCTCCAGCAAGGTCATCCAGGCGGAGGGCCTGCTGCTGCGCGCCGCCGAACGCACCCCGCCCGGGGGCGGCCAGATCGCCGACCCCGGCCTGTGCACCCTCGCGCTGCTCTCCTCCACCACCCACGACCCGGCGGGCACCGAGGGCTCCGACAGCAGCGGCGACGAGGGCCCCCGGCTGCTGCCCGACGAACGGCAGGTGGCCGCCGCGACGGGCCGGGGCACGGTGGTCCTGGAGGCGGTCAGCCAGGCCGGGCCGGCCGGACCGCCGCCCCGGATGGGCGGCCGGGGCGCACCGCTCGGCCAGGTCTTCTCGCGGCGGCTGCGCTGGTCGGCGCTGGGCGTCGGCCTGGCCGTGCTGGGCCTCGCCATCGCCTCCACGCTCACCACCGGCGACGACCCCCTGCACGCCACCTACCTCACCCTGCTCGACCTCTTCGCGATGGGCGACCCCGCGATCGGCGAGAAGACGGCCCGCCAGATCATCCAGATCCTCTCCGGCGTGGCCGGTCTGATGCTGCTCCCGCTCCTGGTCGCGGGCGTCCTGGAGGCCTTCGGTTCGCTCCGCACGGCCTCCTCCCTGCGCCGCCCGCCACGCGGCCTGTCCGGCCATGTGGTGCTGCTCGGCCTCGGCAAGATCGGCACCCGGGTCCTCGTCCGGCTGCGTGAACTCGGCATCCCCGTGGTGTGCGTGGAGGACGACCCGGACGCGCGCGGCATCCCGGTCGCCCGCCGGCTGCACGTACCGGTGGTCCTCGGCGACGTCACCCAGGAAGGCGTGCTGGAGGCGGCGAAGATCCAGCGCTCCCGCGCGCTGCTCGCCCTGACCAGCGCCGACACCACCAACCTGGAGGCGGCCCTCTACGCCCGCTCGGTCAAGCCGGACCTGCGGGTGGCACTGCGGCTGTACGACGACGAGTTCGCCACCGCCGTCTACCGCACCCTGCGCACCGCCCACCCCCAGGCCGTGACCCGCTCCCGCTCCGTCTCCCATCTGGCCGCCCCGGCCTTCGCGGTGGCCATGATGGGCCGTCAGATCCTGGGCGCGATCCCGGTGGAGCGCAAGGTGATGCTGTTCGCGGCGGTGGAGGTGGCCGGCCACCGGCAGTTGGAGGGCCACACGGTGGAGCAGGCGTTCCGGGCGGGCGCCTGGCGGGTCCTGGCCCTGGACGCCACCCCGCCCGGCGACCGCCGTCCGGACCTGGCCGCCCCGTCCCCCGCCGCCCCGGACCACCCGTCCGGCCTGGTCTGGGACCTGCACCCCGGGTACGTACTGCGCCCCGAGGACCGCGTGGTGATCGCCGCCACCCGCCGGGGCCTGGCCGAACTGCTGCGGGGACGGCGCCGGGTGTCCCCGGGGGCCTGAGAAGCCCGCGCGAGCCTGGTCGGCTCAACTGCAGCTGCCCATAACGTTGTTCACGACGATGCGGACCGTCATCACCGGCCGTGTCACCACCCTGGCCCTGGCAGGCACTCTCGGAGTCGGGGCCGTGGCCTGCACAGCGGCGGCCGAAATCCCAGTGCCCCCAACCCCACCCGCCCCTACCCTGCTCCCATGGACACCGACTCCCCCGACCTCCTCAACGTGATCGACATCGAGGCGACCTGCTGGGACGGCCAGCCGCCCCCGGGTGCGGTCAGCGAGATCATCGAGATCGGGCTGACGGTGCTCGACCTGCGCGCGGCGGAGAGGCTCGCCCGCCACCGGATCCTGGTCCGGCCCGCCCGGTCCACGGTCAGCGCCTTCTGCACCGAGCTGACCGGTCTCACCCAGGCCGAGGTGGACACGGGCGTGTCCTTCGCCGAGGCCTGCCGGCTGCTGGCGTCGGAGCACCGGGCGGGCATACGTCCCTGGGCGAGCTGGGGCGACTACGACCGCAACCAGTTCACCCGCCAGTGCCGGGCGACCGGCACCCGGTACCCCTTCGGCCACCGCCACACCAACGCCAAGATCCCCTTCACCGCCGCCCACGGCCTGCGCAAGCGCCCCGGCATGGCCCAGGCCCTGGAGATCGCCGGCCTCCCCCTGGAGGGCCGCCACCACAGCGGCGCCGACGACGCGTGGAACATCGCGGCGCTGATCCTGGACGTCGCGGCCCGGGGCGCCTGGCCCGACACCCCCTGACGGAACAAGGGGCAAGGAGGTGAAACCTTCCGCGCCCACCGCGCCTCCCGCAGGCATGCGGACGGCCGGGCTCGCGGGTGCGCGGCATCAGCCGGCGTCGAGACCGTCGATCAGGCGGCCCAGGAACCGGGCGAAGGTGGCTTCGGCGGTGAGCGGGCGTCCGGGGGCGGCGAGGACTTCGGCGAGTTCCGGGTGGCGGCCGTCGGCGGCGACAGCGGCGAGGTAGCGGGCCTCGGCCGCGCCCCGGTCCGGAGACCGTGCGGCTGCGGCCTGCGTGATCTCGTGAGCGACGTGTCCGGCCACGAACGCGGTCAGCTGGGCGAAGACCTCCAGCTTCGCAGCACCGTCCAGCCCGGTGGGCCGCAAGGCGGCGAGCGCATGCTCCAGGAAGGCCAGCGTGTTGGGGCCCGGAACGCGACGGGTGGACAGAGCGGCGGGCAGCCAGGGGTGCCGCAGCATATGGGCGCGCTGCAGATGGGCGATCGTCTTCAGATCCGTACGCCAGTCACCACTGGGCGGGTCCGCGGCCGTGAGTTCGCCGCTGACGTGGTCGACCATCAGCTCCAGCAGGGTCTCCTTGTCGGGGGCGTAGCTGTAGAGCGACATGACGCCGGCTCCGACCTGGGCCGCCACCCGCCGCATGGTGACCGCTTCGATGCCTTCGGCGTCCGCCATGGCGACGGCCGCCGCGACGATCCCCTCCCGGCTGAAGGAGGGCTTGCGGCCCCGGCGGGGCTCGGTGGGACGCAACCAGAGCTGTTCGGGATCGACGCCCGCGGCTCCTGGCCTTTCGTCATGGGGCACGGTCTCCCGCTCCTTCCCCGAGCTGTTGAGGCGGCCCTGCTGTTGAGGCGGCTCTGTTGTTGAGGCTCCTGCGGAGTTCATCCAAGCATCCTCTATTCTCGTACACTGTACGGAATAAAGGAGGAGCGATGCCACCACGCATGCCCGACACCACAGCCGGACCCGCCTGGGTGCCACCCGCCGGAAAGCCTCCGCTGTCCTCACGGATGATGAGGGCGACCTGGCGAGGACTGCCGGCGAAACGGCACGAGGTCGGGTGGGAACCGGGGCTGACGGTGCCGGCCGCCGACGGAAGCCCGCTGATCACGGACCACTACTTCCCGCGTGCGGAGGGCGACTTCCCCACCCTCCTGGTCCGCTCTCCTTATGGCCGCGGTCTGCCGTGGTCTCCCCAGTACGGCCTGCTCTTCGCCGAACAGGGCTTTCACGTGGTCCTGCAGAGCTGCCGAGGCACCGGTGGTTCGGGAGGCGCGTTCGACCTGTGGCACAACGAGGCCGCCGACGGGCAGGCCACGGTGTCATGGCTGCGCGAGCAGCCCTGGTTCAACGGAACACTGGGCACCGTCGGTCCCAGTTACCTGGGCTACACGCAGTGGGCCCTTGCCCTGGACCCGCCGCCGGAACTGAAGGCAATGGTGGTGCAGGTGGGCCTGCACGATCCCTACGCCCTGTTCCACGCGGACGGTGCGCTGCGCCTGGAGAACGCCCTCGCCGTCGGTATGGGCATGACCTACCAGCACCAGGGCATGGGGCCGTTCCTCAAGGCGACGCTGCGCCTTCAGCGCCGCCTGCGCGACGCCACCACCGCGCGGCCCCTGCGCGGGGCGTACGTGTCCGCCCTCGGGGGCGAGGTGCCCTGGCTGGACGCCGTGATGACGCACCCCGACCCCAAGGACACGTTCTGGCGCGGCGCGTCGTCGGCGGAGGCGGCAGAGCGGCTCCGGGTGCCCACGGCTCTGATCACCGGATGGCACGACGCGCTGGTCGACCAGACCTTCGAGCAGTACGACCGGCTGCGTCGGGGCGGGTGCGAGACCGCTCTGCTCGTCGGCCCCTGGACCCACACCTCCGCCCTGCAACAGGGCTGGCCCGAGGTGTTCGCCGAGAGCCTCGCCTGGCTGCGCGCCCACCTGTGCGCCGACCCCGCCGGCCTGCGCCCGACCGCGGTGCGCGTGCACATCGGCGGCGAATCCGCCTGGCGCGACCTCGACGAATGGCCGCCGGCCGCGGCCGCCGCCCCGTGGTCTCCCGCCCCGGGCGGTCATCTCACCCAGCAGGCCCCCACGGACTCCGCACCCGTGGCGTCGTTCCGCTACGACCCGGCCGACCCCACACCGTCCCTCGGCGGCCCGCTGCTCTCCCGCACCGCCGGCGCACGCGACAACAGCACCCTGGAAGCCCGGGACGACGTCCTGACATTCACCGGCCCCCCACTGACCGAGCCGCTGGACATCCTGGGCCCGGTCTCCGCCCGGCTGAGCGTCTCCACGGACACCGGCCACGCCGATGTCTTCACCCGCCTGTGCGACGTGGACCCACAGGGCCGCTCCGTCAACGTCTGTGACGGACTGGGGCGGCTTCGGACGGCTGAAGACGTTCCCTCGCAGGTCACAGTGGCGATGAGCGCCACCGCCCATCGCTTCGCCGTCGGTCACCGCATACGCTGGCAGATCAGCGGAGGCGCCCATCCGCGCTACGCCCGGCATCCCGGCACCGGGGAGCCGTCCGTGGACGCCACCGCCTTCGCGCCGGTGCGCATCACGCTCCACACGGACTCGGCGTTGACGCTTCCCCGCAGCTCCGGGCTCACCTGATTCCGCAGGGATGACGGGCCGGGCCACCAGGCCCGGCCCGCTCGCCCGGACCCCGAGGTCAAAGACCGATCCTGATCACGTCCCCATCACCCCACGCACCTCGTCCAGCGTCGCCGTCGCGAACTCGTTGGCGCGCTCGTTCCCGGCGCGGAGCACCGACCGTACGTACCCCATGTCCCGCGCGTACTCCGCCCGCCGGGCCCGGATCGGCGCCATCCGGCTGTTGACGGCCTCGGTCACGGTCCGCTTGAGCACGGCCGCACCGCCCCCGCCGATCTCCTCGGCCACGGCATGCGGGTCCCGGTCCAGACAGAGCGCCGCCAGCAGCACCAGCGAGGACACCCCGGGCCGGTTCTCGGGGTCGTACGTGATGTGCCGCTCGGCATCCGTCCTCGCCCCCTTGATCAGCCGGGCGGTCTCGTCCGCGTCGGCGCCCAGCGCGATGGAGTTCCCCCGGCTCTTGCTCATCTTGGTGCCGTCGGTGCCGAGCAGGAGCGGCGCGTCGGAGAGCAGCGCGTCCGGCTCCGGGAAGACCGCCCCGTACCGCTCGTTGAAGCGCCGGGCGACAATCCGTGTGACTTCTAGGTGCGGCAACTGGTCCTGCCCGACCGGCACCAGGTTCCCCTTGCAGAACAGGATGTCGGCGGCCTGGTGCACGGGATACGTGAACATCAGCCCGCTGACGGCCGACTGCCGGGAGTGCGCGATCTCGTCCTTGACGGTGGGATTGCGGTTCAGCTCGGCGACGGAGACCAGGCTCAGGAACGGCAGCATCAGCTGATTGAGCGCGGGTACGGCGCTGTGGTTGAAGACCGTCGAGCGTGCCGGGTCGATCCCGACGGCCAGGTAGTCCAGCAGCATCCCCTCCATGTACTCGCCGAGCCGGTCGGCGACGTCCCGGTCGGTGAGCACCTGGTAGTCCGCGATGATCACGAACACATCCACCCCGAGCTCCTGGAGCCGCACCCGGTTGTGGAGCGTGCCGAAGTAGTGCCCGAGGTGCAGGGGCCCGGTGGGCCGGTCCCCGGTCATCACCCGGAACTTCTCCGGGGCCTGCCTGATCCGCGCTTCCAGGTCGGCGGTGGTCGCGGTGGCTGCGGCTGTGGCAGTCGCTGTGCTCATTGGGTCTCTCTCCTCGCGATGGTGGTTGCGTGGAGGACGGCCCGCCGTGACCACCGGCATCCGTACCCGTACGAGGGCAACGAAAAGGGCCGTCCATATCGAACGGCCCTGATTCCGTGCAGAGGGAGGCGGCCGCTCCTAGAAGGAGCGCCACCAGTTTCGGCACAGTACGGAGGTCATGACCCGAGCGTAACCGAACCGAACTCCGCCCACACGACCTTTCCCGGCCCGCGCCGCGCCCCGTACCCCCACCGGTCCGCCAACGCACCCACCAGCACGAGCCCCCGCCCGCCACACGCACCGGGCTCCGGCTCGCGCGCCTCCGGCGGCGCGTCCGAGGCATCGTGCACCTCGATCCGCACCCCGTCGCCCAGCGGCCAGAACCGGGTCTCGATCTCCCGCCCCGGCGAGACCCGGGCATGCCGCCCCGCATTGGTCAGCAACTCCGACAGCACGAGCACGGCGGACTCCTCCCACTCCGAGAGCCCCCACCCCGCGAGCGCGGAACGCAACTCCGCCCGGGCCAGCGATACGCAACGCGGGTGCCGACTCCAACGCATCACGACAGCGCGGTCCGCCGCCCCACTCACCGGCCCACCACCCCACCGAGAACCGGGCTCGGCCCCGCCTCGATCCCCTGCTGAGCCAGCCACCACGCCCGCCGCCGCTCCCGCCGGAACCGGTTCTCGGCACGCTCCCAGCGGGCGAACTCAGCTTTCTGAAAGCTCAGTTGCGACCTCGGACGGACCGGGAAACAGGGCCGCACGAGCCCACTTCCCCGCTGTTCCCCGCGCGGACGTCGGGTTAAGAGGCACCGGAGTGATCCGAGAAATCGGACGATAAGGTTCAACACGTTGACGCTCCTTCGCAAGCGTTGGCCATGCCCCCGGACCGGTAGGACGGTCGCGGGGGTCCTTGCTGAGGCAGCACAAACCACCCCAACGACCCTGCTGTGATCACCGCGCCACAGAGGGTGACTGCGCGTTCAGCATGCTCTTGCCCACGCTAAAAATGCAAGGATTGCGTACTACTACCATGCGTTCGAGGTGACTTGAGGCGTCGCGCAGTGACCATCCACACTCGCGGGTACCACCCAGGCAGCGAAGGGACGCAGCGTGCCGGAGAAGCGACAACGACCGCCCACCGTGAGGCTCCGCCGCCTGGCCGCCGAACTGCGCCGGCTCCGAGCCGCAGCAGACCTGACGCGCGAAGACGTGGCCAAGGCGACAGGGATCAACGAGGCGACCCTCTACCGCGTCGAGAAGGCGCGCGCCCGACCGCAGAAGCGGACTCTGGTCGCCCTTCTGGATCTGTATGCGGCGAACGAAGCGCAACGCGCCGATCTTCTGGCAGTCCAGAACGGCTCCAACGACCAGGGCTGGCTACGTCCGTACCACTCGGAGTTGCCCGAGGAGTACACCGCCTATATCGGCTTCGAAAGCGAAGCTCGCACCATCCGCAACTACGAGTCCCTCTTCATCCCTGGACTCGCCCAGACGGAGTCCTACGCCCGCGCGGTCGTCAGGGGCGTGTTGCCGACCGCCAGCAGGAAGGAGGTGGAACAACGTGTACAGGCTCGTGTGGAGCGGCAAGCACTGCTCACCAAGGAGGACCCGCTCCAGCTCTGGGCCATCGTGGACGAAGCCGCGGTGCGACGCCTCGTCGGCGGACGCGAGGTGATGCGAACACAGGCCAGGCACCTGCTCCAGATGGCAGAAGAGCCCAACGTCACGATCCAGGTGATCCCGTTCGAGAAGGGCGCCCACGCGGGTATGACGGGCAACTTCGTCCACATGGATTTCCCGGATCCCGTAGACCCGGAGCTGGTCTACGTGGACACACCGGCCGGAGATCTCTTCCTGGAGTCCGAAGCGGAAATGCGACGCTACAAGTCGATGTTCGAACATCTTCAAGCAGTAGCCCTGGGGCCGAACGACAGTGCTGGCCTGCTGGCTAGAGTGGCAGAAGCGAGAGATTGAGAGCAGGTGTTGAGAGTGCAGCACGATCCCACGCAGCTCATATGGCGAAAGAGCAGCTACAGCAGCGGCAACGGACAGTGCCTTGAGGTCTGCGACGGTATCCAGGAGGTCACGCCCGTGCGGGACAGCAAGAGCGATCGCGGCCCCTTGCTCGTTTTCCGCGACCGCAGCTGGTCAGCGTTCCTGACTGCGGTGAAGGCCAACTCCTTCTACCGCAGCGCCTGACGTCCGGAACGCGCTCTTGACGCCGCCCTCCGCGTATCTACGCTCGTGGAACCAATCGGAACCCGTGAGAAGGCGGCGACGATCACGGCACTACGGTTCATCGCGAAAGACCCCAACACCAACGGAGCTCAGTGCCCCACCGCGTGGGTCGACGACGAAGCGGAAGAGATCGTCATCCAGGGCTGGAACGCCGGGCAGGCGCTGTTGGACCAGTGCCGTGAAGCCGGGCCCATCCCGGCCACGGAAGCAGTGGTGCGTGTACCGATCCGCATGGTGCCCGCACTGAGGAAGGCATGTGATGTCGCAGACCAACTTGGCGTTCGCTGACCTGCTGGCCAACACACGCCATTCGGCCGTGCACCTCGAACTGCGCGATTCGTACGGGATCGGGGAGGAGGAGGCCGAGTTCGACAAGTGACGCAACGGTTGGCGCCCCGAACCCGAGCCGGCCACGTGGTGGAACGAATTCCATACATGGGTGAGCGACGCGACAGCGCGGGGGGTCTCGTTTCGTCGCGCCCGCGTGGTCTCCGAGCCCGCGAGCGCCTACATCAGGTACGAACACGCCTGCACCTATCAGAACGTTGCTGCTGGCGAGTTGGTCCGGTGGTTGCCTCGCCGCAAGGCTTCGGACCTCGCCTTGCCAGGCAATGACTTCTGGCTTTTCGATGAGCGCCTGATCATGTGGAATCACTTCACGGGCGAAGGAGCCTCAGCGGGCCCGGAGATGGACGAACGGGAGGACGTGGCGAAGTTCTGCGCGGCGGCGTTCGACGCTGTCTGGGAACGCGCCACGCCCCATGAGGAGTACGGGATCTGACAAGACCGCACCCAGGCAGGCCCGCGTCCCCCTCATCGATCGGAAAGCCCGAAAAGTCGTAGCGGACCGGCTTCGGGAGATCAGGAAGGACACGGGCCTCCCGCGTCGCCGGACCTCTCGGTCCACGAGCAGCTCCTGGTTGCACGCAACAGCGATTCAGAGTGACCAGGCACGGGCAATCCTGCGCAATCGTCCAGCACCCCGCAGCGATCCCAAGCATGCTGAAGGCCCCATCGGTTGCACTTCAGGGAGAGACGTCATGGCCCGACAGCTCCGCATGCTCGGCACAACGTCCGAGGAAGGAAAGTGCCCCACGCTGTACGAAGACATGCAGACCGGCGACATCATCGTTCAGGGCTACACCGTCGACGACCCCGAGGACGTTGCCCAGCTCGCCAATATTCTTGACGGGGAGTCGTTCGTCGTTGTCCCACGCGACCTGCTCACCCGCTTCGGCCCCAAGGAGTAGAACCCAGTGACGCTGTTCATCGACGACGAGACGTTCGGCGACTACTTCACCGGCTTCGAGCACACGGCGTGGCGGTTGGAAACCCGTCGAGGCTATGACTCCGACCGGACTTCGGAGAGGTACCAGCAGTTCCTGTCCGGCGAGGAACTGCTGGACAGCACGAACAGCCCATGGTGCGCGAACATCCGCCTCCAGACCGAGCAGGGCAAGCGGATCGAGCGCGTACGCATCGTCGACTCTCCGCCGACCGAGGATCAGTTGTTCCTTCTGGCCAGTGCGGCACGGAACAACGCTGCGGGAGAGGACATTCGCAACCTGTGGCGTGCGGATGCCAGCGAACTGGACCTCCCTGACGTGGACTTCTGGCTGTTCGACTCACGCCGCGCCCTGGTCCTGCACTTCGACGAGCAGGACAGGCTGCTCGGAACCGAGCTGGTCGAGGACCCGGCACGCATCCTCGCGTTCTGCCAGGTGCGAGACGCGGCCTGGCATCGCGCGATCCCGCGCACGGAATTCGTGACACAGGTAGCTTCAACTGTGTGAGCACCGATTTTCAACAGGCCCGCGAGACCCTCGGTGCGGGGCTTCGTGAGCTGCGCACCGAGGCAGGGCTGAACGGCAAGGAGTTCGCCGAGGCACTTGGCTGGCAGCGGTCCAAGGTGTCACGGCTGGAGAACGGGAAACAGACTGCCACCACCACCGATCTGGAGGCGTGGGCTCGTGCGGCAGGGGCCCACGAGGCTTCAGGGGAACTCAGGGGACGGTTGCGCGGTCTGGAGACCACGTACCGCAGTTGGAGACGGCAGCTTGCCGGCGGTCACCGTGCACTCCAGGAAGCCAACGCCGTTCAAGAAATGGAAGCGGAGACCGTCCATCTCTTCGAGTCGGGAATCATTCCTGGGATCTTCCAGACCCCCGACTACGCGCGTGGCGTACTGACGGATGTGTCCAACCGAATTGGCTCACCGAGCGACGTCGAAGAAGGCGTGCGCGCCCGCATGAAGCGCCAGGAGGCGCTCTACCAGCCGGGCCATCACTTCCACGCTCTTATATGGGAAGGCGCCCTGCACGTCGTGCGCTGCTCGCCGGAGAGCATGATTGCGCAACTTGGCCGGTTGGCCGGCCTTATCGGCATGGACACGGTCACCATCGGCATCGTGCCGCTTGGTGTACGCACCCCGTTCTCACCCAAACACGGCTTCTGGATCATCGACGAGCGCCTAGTCATCGCCGATACCTGGAATGCCGAAGTGTGGCTCGACTCCTCCGAGGAGATCGCGTTCTACGTGAAGCTCTGGGACCAGATTCGGAACTCTGCCGTGTTCGGCCACCAAGCGCACCGCCTCATTGGACGTGCACGCGCCCACCTCAGCCCCACGTAGGCAACAAACCCCAACCGTCATGACACCTTGCGCAATCTGCCGCAACTGGCCCACAACTCCACATTCAGCCTCCGTACGGTGCTGGTCATGGCCCCTCGCACACGCAATCCGGGCTCGGACTGGCTGGCTTCCTGCGCCTCCGACCCCGTACAGGTACACCGCACGTGGGCAACCGACGGTCTCGCCCTCATTCGCGCCGAGCGACGCTGGGTCGCTGTCGAAGCAGACCTGATGCGCTCCGTCCACGCGTTGCAGCACATCGCCCCCGACCGGCTCGGCCCCCTCCTCGTCCGTCCCGGCGAGGACCTCGCGTGGTGGCTGGCACCACCGCACGCGGAAGCCCTCCTCGCGGGCATCCCCGGGCTGCGCGTCCGCCCCGAAGGCCAGCCACTGCGATGCCCACCGGCCGAGCGGTACATCGATGGGCTTGGCTGGCTGGAGAAGCCCGACGGTGCGGGGCGGCTGACCGATCCCGCCGAGCTCGGCGCTGCCTTCGGTGTCCGAGCAGCGTGTTCGCGCCTGCCCGCAGGGGCTTTCGGATGACAGATCTCCAAAGCTCCGGCGAATTGCCGCCCGTAGCCACACTCTCCCGGGAACAGCGGCGCGGCGTGCACTGCGTTTGGTGCTCAGCAGCTCTGTCGGTGCGCACCGCCGTGAACTTGGGCGCACGCGAGATCGCCGTCTTCGGCACCACCGTCCAGTGGTTTCCCCGTTGCTGCATCAGCTGCCGCGACAGCCACCCGGAGTGAATTCCTTCCAGGAATCCGTCCTCGCAGGCAGCCCCCGCGCCGCCAGCAGGAACGGCCGAGGTCCCGCCCCCGGGAATGTCCGGCAAGACCGTCCGGGGGCGGGCTGCAAGTGCACGGCAGGGCAGGGAATCCGCCCTGTCCTGGTGACTTGAGGAGGCGACAGCGTTGACCTTCAGAGAAGCACTGACGCGCCAGGCAACCGTATGGGCGGGGACAACGGGGGCCACGGGGCGGACGACACCGACATCGAGGACGGCGACGGCAACGGGGGGAGCGGCTCTCCGGGCCACTGATCACCGGCAACCGTCGGTCACCGCCCCGAGAACAGTGGGAGCAGGTCCCCGGTTCCGGCCGGGGCCTCACCCGCTCGAAAGAGACTCCGCGCATGAATCTCCTGGTCGTCGACTGGGATTTCTTCTTTCCCACCCCGGCCTCGGGTGGCCCTCGGGGCCCGCACGATGAACTTTTCAACTGGCTGGTGGCCGAGGACGAGTTCCACACGGAGACCGTCTGGGAGGCCAGGCTCCGGGACTTCCGGTCTGCGGGAATCGATCTGCCGCAGGTGGAGGGATGGCAGGGCTTCTGGGATCGCTTCACCTTCGCTCCCGGCACGTCCCTCACGTACGCCGACAGCAACGCATGGGCCGCCCACCTCTGGCCGTCCGACCTCGGTGCACAAGCTTCTGCCTGGCATGCGGTCCACCTGTACGACGCCCACCACGATGCCGGGTACCGGACGAACCACGACAGCTTCGACGCCTGGAAGGAATCCGGCGACGGCATCCGGTGCGAGAACTGGATGCTCGCTCATGCGTGGGCGGGCTCCGATCTCCATGTCCACTTCCCGCCCTGGCGCGAGTCACTGGCCCGGCCACCGGAGACCCCGCTCGTTCCGGTGACGATGGCCATCGACGACGGCACGCCCCCGGCCGTGGCGTTCGATCTCGTCTTCGTCTGCCGGTCCGGGGCGTGGGTGCCACCTTGGGCGGACGGGGCGTTCAGCGAATTCCTGCGGAGCGCCCCGATGCCGCGAACGGTCTTCCACCGGAACCGCTGGGTTCATCCACGCCCTGACCCGGCCCGTATGGCGGACATGAAGGCCGCGCTGTACCGCAAGGTCGAGGAGATCACCGGCGACAGCTGACAGAGGCGATACGCCCTCCGGCGGCATCTCGGCAACGCCGGCTCGTCCTCGGTACGCGAGCCGGCGCTGCGGCGGCGGTGTCAGGGCCTGCCGGAAGAGGCGCCTCGCCGCGTGACGGCCATGAGCGGCGGTTCAGTCACCGGGCAGCGGGCGGACGGTGAGGGTCTGTTCGGCATGGCCGACGGGTCCTCGGAGGTCGTGCAGGACGCTGCTGGTGAGTCCCTGTCCCGACGGGCCGAAAGTGGTGGTGGTGTCCAGTCCGGTCCACGGTCCTTCCGGCTGCCTGTGCAGATGGATCGTCAGGTCCAGGTTCGGGAACATCCACGCGGTGGGATCCTGCTGGACGGCGATGCCGTTCGCGATGTCCACCAGCGCGATGTACGAGGCGAGGGAGCCGATCGGCTCGCCGGCGACCAGGTCGACGGGCGAGGACGCCCAGGCCGCCGTGCGTCCCTTGCGGAGCGGAGGCGTTCGACGGACGTCGATGGACGAGACGAAGCCTCCGTCCCACCTCTCGCTCATTGCCCAGGGAGTGAGTTCCTCGGGGGCGGGGAGCCGCTCGTGGGGGCTGTCGGCGACGGCGGAGGTGTCCAGGGACGCCAGCAGCCAGGCACGGGCGCGGACGACCGGGCGGCCGCCGATGGTCACGGTCGCTTCGAGGAGTTCGATGGTCCGGCCGGGACGAACGGTCTCGACGGTGATCTCGCACTCGTCGAGGGCGATGCGGCCGAGGATGTCGTAGCTGATCCTGGCGATCACGAGATTCCCCGGCCGCGTCGCGAGGTGCCGTTCGAGGGTGTGCGCGACGAGCCCGGCCAGCGGGCTGAAGTGCTGTTCGTCGGTGCTCCACGCGCCCCCGGCGTGAGCCGTTGGTTTGTAGGAGTGTTCGCCCGTCCGCTCGTAGTAGCTCTCGCGCTCGGCGACGCCTGTGGTCACGGGATCCGTCTCCTTGAACAGGGCAGGTGATGCACGGGACAGCTGCATCTACCACGCATCGTAGGGAGCGCAGCCCTCGCCGGGCACCGTGATCTCACGCACAGGCGGTAGGGCAGGACGACGGATTGTCCGCGTGCAGCACAGCGTGGACGAGCGGATCGGCTGAAGTACGTCGAGGGGATCTGGGGACCCTGTTCCCGGCCGACTACGTCGCCTCCATGGAGGTGTGATCACAGGGCGTACGGATCGCTGATGGTGTGCCGCCGGTGCGCCGTGGCCAGTACCCGTTCCGGGAACCGCGGTCCGGCCACGTAGTGGCGGCCTTTTGTCCGGCCCACGGCCGTCAGCAGCTGCGCCTTGGTGAGTGCCTGCAGATCGCGCGTGGCCTGCTGTGTGTTGATCGACTCTGCCTTCTCGTAGCGGCTGCGCCGCACCCGGCCGACCATGGCCACCTCGTGCAGCGCGGTGACCTGCCGCTCCGTGACTCCGTGTGTGCCTGCCTCCTCCATCAGTTGCACCCAGCAGTCGTTGGAACGGTCGACACGGCGTTGCACGCGCTGGGTCTGCTGGTGGTAGGCGAGCAGGTTGAATCTGATCCAGGGCATGGTGTGGCGCTCCGGCGACCAGACCGGTCCTCCGACCTCTCGCAGCACCTTGTAGTACTCCCAGGTGTTACCCGGCATACCCAGCCATTCCTCGATCGAGGAGAACTCGGGGGCGAGCACACCACCGCGTGCGATGAGAAGGGTCTGCAGCGAGCGGGACATACGGCCGTTGCCGTCGGACCATGGGTGGATCTTCACCAGGTTCAGATGGGCCATGGCAGCGCGGAGCAGCACATGACTGTCCAGGTCGCCTTCGTTGAGCCAGTCCACGAGCTCGCTCATGAGCCCGGGAACCCGATCCTGCTCAGGGCCCTCGTAATCGGTGGCGAGCTCGTCTCCCGGCGCGGTGATGCGGATCGAGGTCCTGCGCCACTGCCCGGCGAGCTTGCGGGGGTGGTGATGCCCCTGGAGCATCCAGTGCAGGCTGTTGAGAAGTTCCTTGCTGTATCGGAAGTCGGTCACATCGTGCAGTGACTGGATATACGTCATGGCCTGTTGGTAGGCCAGCGTCTCCGCCTTGTTCTCGTCACTGGCCTCGACCTCGCGCTCGCCATCCATCAGGTCGGCGACGTCCACGGCATCGACGCGGTAGCCCTCGATCGTGTTGGACGCCGCGATGGCACTGGCCGTCAGGGCCTTGCGCAGATCGAGAGTCCACTTCATCGGAGCCTGCTGCACCGCGTTCCGCAGCTGTTCGCGCAGGGCGTTGATCTGCTCCAGGACCCGAAGGTCGGACGAATCCAGGCGCGGCATCTCATACAGCATGGCGCAATGATACCCAGTGACTATCGTTCCATCGAGCTGCACCCTCGCCGCGCTGTCAGGAATTGCTCCACCCGCGTCGGCACAGGACAAGCCGGTATCCGTCCGGGTCCTCCACGGTGACGCCCCACTCGTTCCAGTACGGGTTCGGCGACTCGACCCGCTTGCCGCCGTGTTCCTCCAGACGGTCCACCGTCTCCGCCGGCACGGGCCCGTCCAGGTAGAGGACGAGCAGGTCCTCCTCGGTGGGGTGGGGTTCGCCGCCGTGGACGAGTTCCAGGTGCCAGGGGGCGTCCGGGTGCCCCACCATCAGGAGGTCATGGGTGCCGGGCGCCCGTTCCGCCCCGGCGCGCCACAGCACGTCCAGGCCGAGGCCGTGCACCCAGAAGCGTTCGGCGGCTGCCAGGTCGCGGGACGGCCGGGCGATGCGGATATGGGTCTGTCCGGTGAACGGCACGGCGGGGCTCCTGCCTGGCGGCGGGCACGCCCGCTGCGCGCCCGGGCCCCGCAGCGTAGGCGTGCGGGGTGCCGGCCCGCATCGGTCCCGGGACGGGCCGCGTCTCCGTCGCCCGGCCTACGCGGGCGTCCCCGGCCGGGGCGAACAGGGCGTGCCGGACGCCGTCCGCCGCGAGCACCGCGTCCGGGCGTTCCTGTGCGGTGCCGCCCGTGTCCCCGCCCCGCTCACTTCACTTCTTGGCGTGCTCGCCGACGTAGAACAGGATCCAGATGAAGCCCGCGAAGAGGTGCGTGGCGAAGACGTAGACGAATACGCGCAGCGCGACGCCGCGCTCCTTCCAGCGCTCGCTCTCGCTTCCCTCGCTCACAGTCCTGCCTCCGTCGGGCGCGGGCCGTGTCCGGTCCCGCGGGTCCCGTCCAGGGTACGCACCGCCCGGGAGCGGCCCCGTGGAATAGGCCGGGGTGGTGCTCCGTTGTAGGGTGTGTTCAAATAGTTCAACGTTCAACAAAACTAGGTTTCTGGAGGCGGGCGCCATGCAGTTCGGGATCTTCACCGTCGGGGATGTCACCACCGACCCGACGACCGGCCGGACGCCGAGCGAGCACGAGCGGATCAAGGCCACCATCGCCATCGCGCAGAAGGCGGAGGAGGTCGGCCTGGACGTCTTCGCCACCGGTGAGCACCACAACCCGCCGTTCGTGCCCTCCTCGCCGACGACCACGCTCGGCTACATCGCCGCCCGCACCGAGAACCTGATCCTGTCCACGTCCACCACACTGATCACCACCAACGACCCGGTGAAGATCGCCGAGGACTACGCGACGCTCCAGCACCTCGCGGACGGCCGCGTCGACCTGATGATGGGCCGCGGCAACACCGGTCCGGTCTACCCCTGGTTCGGCAAGGACATCCGGCAGGGCATCCCGCTCGCCATCGAGAACTACGCCCTGCTGCACAAGCTGTGGCGCGAGGACGTCGTCGACTGGGAGGGCAAGTTCCGTACGCCGCTGCAGTCCTTCACCGCGACCCCGCGCCCGCTGGACGGCGTTCCGCCGTTCGTCTGGCACGGCTCGATCCGCTCGCCGGAGATCGCCGAGCAGGCCGCGTACTACGGCGACGGCTTCTTCCACAACAACATCTTCTGGCCCATCGAGCACACCAAGAAGATGGTGAACCTGTACCGGCAGCGGTACGCGCACTACGGGCACGGCACCGCCGAACAGGCCATCGTCGGCCTCGGCGGCCAGGTGTTCATGCGGAAGAACTCGCAGGACGCGGTACGGGAGTTCCGCCCGTACTTCGACAACGCGCCGGTCTACGGGCACGGGCCCTCGATGGAGGACTTCACCCAGCAGACCCCGCTGACCGTCGGCTCCCCGCAGGAGGTCATCGAGCGGACCCTGTCCTTCCGGGACGCCGTCGGTGACTACCAGCGCCAGCTGTTCCTGATGGACCACGCGGGACTGCCGCTGAAGACGGTCCTGGAGCAGCTCGACATCCTCGGCGAGGAGGTCGTCCCGGTGCTGCGCAAGGAGTTCGCCGCGCTGCGCCCGGCCGGGGTCCCGGACTCCGCGCCCGTCCACCCGGCCGTCGCCGCCCGCACCACCACTGCCACCACTGCCGCCACTGCCGCCACTGCCGCCACGAAGGAGGCCTGACCAACGTGTCCACCACGTCCGGTGTTTTCGCGACCGAACCGCTGCGCATCGTCGCCGTGTCGGCCGGGCTGAGCAGCCCGTCCTCGACCCGGCTGCTGGCCGAGCGGCTGGCCGGCGCCGCCCGCGAGCGGCTGCTGGCCGAGCAGGACCGCGCGGTCGAGGTCCGGGTGATCGAACTGCGCGACCTGGCCGTCGACATCGCCAACCACCTGGTCACCGGGTTCCCGCCGGCCGCCCTGGACGGGGCGATCAAGGAGGTGACGGAGGCGGACGGCCTGATCGCCGTCTCACCCGTGTTCACCGCCTCGTACAGCGGGCTGTTCAAGTCGTTCTTCGACCTGATCGACAACACCGCGCTGACCGGCAAGCCCGTCGTCATAGCGGCGACCGGCGGCACCGCCCGCCACTCACTGGTCCTGGAGCACGCGATGCGCCCGCTCTTCGCCTATCTGCGGGCCACCGTCGTACCGACGTCCGTGTACGCGGCCTCGGAGGACTGGGGCTCGTCCGGCGACGAGTACACCGACGGGCTGCCGTCCCGCATCCGGCGGGCGGGCGGCGAGCTCGCGGCCATGGTCACGGGCGGCCGTGCGACGTCCGGGGCGCGGCGGACCCTCGGGCTGGACGACGAGGTGGTGCCGTTCGAGCAGCAGCTCGCCGATCTCCGCCTGGACTGAGGACCTGCCGTTCGAAGCCTTGTCCGGTTTGATTAGGGTTGGAGAGAAAGATGCGCCGTGCGGGGTTTTCAGCACGTACGGCGCCTCTGCGCACTGAGCCGAACCGAGCTGGAGGCAGAGATGGGCAGGATCGTGGTGGGCGTGGACGGCTCCGAGTCGTCGGTCAAGGCGCTGCACTGGGCCGTACGCCAGGCGGAGCTGACCGGTGACACGGTGGAGGCGGTCAACAGCTGGGAGTACCCCGCGACGAGCTGGGCGTCGATGATGCCCGGCATGCCGGAGGACTTCGACCCGCAGGCCCTGGCGACCGTGGCCCTCACCGAGACGCTGGAGGAGGCCCTGGGCGCCGAGGGCGCCGCGGCGGTCAGCAAGATCGTGGTGATCGGCAACCCGGCCCAGTCCCTGCTGGACCGCGCCAAGGGGGCGAACCTGCTCGTGGTGGGGGCGCGCGGCTACAGCGGCTTCAAGGCGACCCTGCTCGGCTCGGTCAGCCTCCACGTCACCCAGCACGCACCGTGCCCGGTGACGGTCGTACGCGACGCGTGATCGACCGGGCATGAGACGAGGGCGGGCCCGCACGACCTGTGCGGGCCCGCTCCCGCGTCACGGGCCCGGGCGGACCGGGGGCCGGGGACGGCGCGGCAGCAGCGGCCAGGTGGCGGAGAGCTTCATCGCCGCCTCGGTCACCGCGGGATCACTCGATCGCTCCATCGCCCCCTCCAGAAAGGCATGGGCCGCCGCCTCGTACAGATTGTCCGTGGCCCGGACCCGGGCGTCCACGGCCTCCCGGCGCTGGGCCGAACGTTCCTGTGCCGTCCGGGTGAGTGAGCGGGCCCGGTCGCCGGCGACACGGGCCTCCTCCCGCTGCCGGAACCTGTTGGCCCGGCGTTCCAGCGCCGCACGGTACGCGTCCACGTAGGGGTGCTCCCTGAGCAGCCCCAGCAGGAAGCCGATGCCGCCGGACAGGAAGAGCAGGGCCACGAACATCCAGGTGACGGTCTCCTGGGTCAGATGGAGGTTGTCCGCCAGCGTCCGCTGTACGTCGAGGCTCTCCGCACCGTTGAAATCACGGACACTCTGCGAGCCGTCGACGGCATCGGGGTGCTGGAGCACCAGCCTGGCCCGCAGATCGCCCAGGGCCCAGCTGGAGAATCCCCAGACCCCCATGAGGGCCAGCGCCGGAAGGACGGCGGCCTTGATGGATCCGGTCGCCGCGCGGCTGCGCACGGTCCGCCCCGCGAGGTGCGGCAGGAGCACCATCAGCACGGCGGTGGAGATCGCCAGGGTGCCGGACAGAACGTCGCTGCCCTTGCTGCCCTTGCCGTGGAAGGGCTGGAAGGCGATCCAGTAGATCGGGACCTCGACCGCCGCGATGGCCAGGAGCATGGCCCAGGTCAGCCACGCGGGCATGCCCGGACGTTCGGGCATGCCCTCCCAGCCCGGGTCGGGAGGCGGGACCAGGCCGCCCAGGGGCTGCGGCTCCGGCTCCTCCCCCGGAGCGGAGCCCCGGCCGGCGGGCGGCCGGTCGGTGTCCGGCTCCCCGGTGGGGTCGATCGACTGCCAGTCGTCGTCGGCCGGGCCGCCGTCCGGGCCGTCGCCCGGCACCGTCGCGGGCCCGCGCCGCCCGTCGGGGTCCTGGCCGGCCCGGCCCCCTGGCGGTGCCCCGTCCGGGCGGGAGAGCGCACCACTGTCCCCACCGGCCTCCGCGTCGGGGAACCTGGCCTGGATCCAGCGGAGTTCGACCCGCTCCCGGACACTGTCCCGGAACCTTTCCCACCGCACCGCCCGGGCCGCGAGCCGGTTCAACTGGCGCCAGGACGACCGGACCTGGCCGTCGGCCTCCCGCAACAGCTCGTCCCGCAGCCGGCTCTCCACCTCGGCCGCCTCCACGTCCGACCTGGCGCGATCGTCCCGCAGCAGCTCCGCCTCCTCCACGTCCGCCGCCTGCTCCCACAGCTGCTCCTGCAACATGTCGCGTACGGAGGCGAGTTCGGCGAAATAGGGCACCCGGCCGCTGCTGCCGAGCACCCAGGGGTCGAGCGCGCCCGACCGGGCGGCCCTGCCGCGCACGGCGAACCGCCCGCGGCCCACGACCGCCCCGGCACCACGCTTGCGGGCACCCTCGATCAGACGGCGCTGCTGCCGGTCCGTCAGTACCAGCGGGCGGCGCCGGGGCCCCGCCTCCGGTTCCGCCGCCCGGCGGTCCGCGTCCCGGCGTCCGGTCCCGGCACGCAGCGGCCCCGGAGCCCTGAGCCGCCGGCGGCGCGGCTCCCCGGGGTCACTTCCGGTAGTCGTCGTGGACATGCGCCTTCGCCCTCCCGGTCAGGATCTCGGACCAGAACGCGTCGAACGGCCGGTACTCGCTCGGCTTCGCGTCGTGGCTCATGCCGTAGCCGACGGGGTAGACGTCCATCCCGGCGATTCCCGGTACACCCCGGTCGCCGAGCAGGGTGTCGACGGCCCGCTCCCGGCTCTCCTCCGTCGCGATCTCGCGCACCCTGAGCGTGAACTCCTTGTCGGCCTGCTCGAAGTCGCTCACCACCAGCAGGCTCGGCGTCCCCTTGCCGGACGGCACGGCGTCACCGATTCGCGCCAGGGCCCCGATCACGTCCGAACCCCCTTGCGTGCGGGCGCACTTCAGCATGGCGAGCGCGCCCTGGGCCGCCCGGAGCCGCGCCGACCTGCGCATGCTGTCGCGGTCGGACATCTCGTCCCCCGGCGGGTTGAGATCGACGTCCCCGACCCGGCAGGAGGAGGTCTGCGAAGAGCGGGTGACCGGGGCGAACGACAGCGTGCCGCAGTGCCGTTCGGTCAGGAAGGGGACGAGTGTGGCCTTGAGCTTGGCCTCGGCGTCGAAGCCCCGGCCGCCGGCCGCTCCGGAACCCGAACCGTCGACGACCAGCCCGCACGGCGTGCGGAGATCGTCGGCCTCGGCGGACGAGGAACAGCCGGCGACGGCCGCGAGCGACGCGGCGAGCGCCAGGGCCGGGACGGCGCGCAGGAAGCGGCGGTACCGGCGCGGCAGACCGGTCACGGGCGGACGGCCGGGCGGGTGGGGAACGTTCATGGCTTTCTCCGTGTTCGTACGAAGGTTCACGGTCTGCTGTACGTCGCCGGTGGTGACCGGCCGCGCGGATGCGAGGGCCGATCCGGTGGTGACCGGCCGCGCGGATGCGAGGGGCAGGGTCGGGCGGGTCATTCGTGCCGGTACGACGGCCGGGGTCGGGCGGGTCATCCGTGCCCCCACCCCGGGCCCGTCGCCGCCCCGCGCGGTGTACCGGGGGCCTCGCCCCGCACGGGCTGCTCGTCGAGGATGGCCAGCGCGCGGGTCACCGGGTGATCGGTCCGGCCCCGGACCGGGGCGGGCCACAGCCCGCCGTCCACCCGGAGCCAGTCGTCGGTGTGCTGCCAGGACTCGTCGAGAGCGATGTGGCCGGGCAGCCGGTGCGGGTGATCCATCGGGAACGGCTCCTGCGGCAGCGGCCGAAGGCTCGTCAGGACGGCCGCCCAGTAGTGGGCGAGCCGCTGGTTCGCCTCATGGGTCAGGACGGCGGCCCGGCCCCGGCACACCCCCGCCGCGGCCCGCCACACACCGATGAGTTCGCCGTACCGGGCGAGGGCGGCCGGCGCGGGGGCCTGCCGCACTTCGTACTGGGTGACCACCCGCACGGACTCGGCGTGGATCCGCGCGCACAGCTCGCGCTCGTCGTGCAGCAGCCGCGAGCGCAACTGGTCGGCCCCGCGCGACGCACTCGCCCGTATCCCCAGCACATGGGGCGTCAGCAGTTCCGGATACGGATCGGCGGCGTCCCGCAGCAGGGCGTCCGGGTGGGTGGGCGAAACGAGCCGGGCCCGCAGGCCGGGCGCGTCCTTCCGTCCCTGGTACCTGTCGTGGAATGCGGTGATCCGGCCGCGCCAGGCATAGCGGGCCGAACTACTGAAACGATTCGTGTCGATTCTCATGGCGGAATCCCCTTCCCCCGTGCAGCCGCCTTCCGGCAACCGCCATTTCTCCGTTCGAGCGCGCTCCGGCGGCCCCTTTCGCACGGCGCGGGTTCGGTCCTCCGCACCCACCGCACCCGCTCCTGGCACGTTCGCCGGAAGGGCCCCGAAGTCGAATCGGGGAACGGAGCGTAGCCGACCGGACAGGGGAAATCCCCGCCCTTTCGACCGCGCATTCAGCGCTTCGGGCATTTCCCGGAACACATCCGGAATCGGCCCGGGAAGCAACCGGAACCCACCCGGAAACGCCCGGAAATCCACCGGAAGAAATGTGCCGCGGCCCGGCCCCTGCCTCGATACTCGAATTCGAGGACGTCTCCGGCGCCCGCTCGGCGCCGCCGCAGCGGACGGCCCGGCAGGAAGCAGGAAGCAGGAAGGGGGAGGGCGGATGCGGATCAGGGTCAGCGGGACGCACTTCCCGCTGGACACGCTGGGGCCGGGCCGGCGGCTGGGCATCTGGCTCCAGGGCTGTCCACTGGCGTGCCCCGGTTGCATGTCACGGCACACCTGGGACGCCGAGTCCGGTGAATCCATGGACGTGGAGGCGCTGTTGGAGCTGTGGCGGTCCGCGCTCGACCGCGGTGCGGCGGGCATGACGGTGAGCGGTGGCGAACCGCTCGCCCAGCCCGCGGCCCTGGCGGAGCTGCTCCGGGGCGCCGCCCGGCTGCGTACCGCGTGGACCCGCCCCGGTACGACCGACGACGGGCTCCCCGCCGACCTGCTGGTCTACACCGGCTACGAGGAGTCCGAGCTGGACACCTCCCGGCGTACCGCCCTGGCGTCCGCGGACGCGGTGGTGACCGGACGCTTCCGGGTCGCCGAACCGACCGGGCTGGTGTGGCGCGGCTCGGCGAACCAGCGGCTGACGCCGCGCACCGGCCTCGGCCGGGTCCGGTACGCGCCGCATCTGGACCGGGAGGCGGACGGACCGGCGGTACAGATCGTCGTGGAGTCGGCCCAGGCGTCCGACGGACCGGCCGGACCCCTCTCGGTACGGCTCCTCGGCGTACCGCGCAGAGGCGAACTCCTGTATTTCGAAAGGTGGTTGAGAGAGCGTGGGCTACGACTCAGGGAGCGGAGCTGGCGGCCGTGAGCAGTTTCGCCAGCTCGGGGCGCTGGGCCACCAGGTGCACCGTCCAGGACGGATCGCGGCTCAGCTCCTCGTGGACGGCCCAGCACAGCCAGCGCGCCGCCTTCTCCGGGGGCAGTCCGTGCCCCGCGCCGAGCAGCGGGAAGCAGAGCGAGGAGAGCGGCGGGTCGTACCTGTCGCGTTCCGCGCGGGCCAGTCGGAAGCTGGCCGAGACCGCCTCCGCGAGGACGTGCGGATCGACCCGATAGCCGTGTCCGTCGCTCGTGGGGGAAGCGACGGCCGCGTGGTGGATGCGGCGCACACCGCGCTGTGCGAGGGCTCCCGGCGAGGTCGGGACCACGGTGCCGGGGCGCACCGGGAGCCCGGACCGGCCGTGTGCCCGCATCCACTCGACCAGTTCACGGGCGAGGACGTCGTCGACCGTCTCACCGGCCTCGTCACGTATCGCGGCCGCTCTGCGCAGCGATCCGGACACGGTGGAGCGGAACGTCTTGGACATCTCCAGGTAGATGTTCTCCGAGGACACCAGGATGTCGATGTCCCGCAGCAGTTCGATCGACGCGACGTGCACGGTGACACGGTGCACGGCGGCGGCCGGCAGCGGTGGTCCGGTCAGCCGGGTCGGCGGGTCGGGCACCGGGTCCGGTGTCCGTACGGACGGGGCCGCCTCTTCCGGTCCCCCGGCCGGGACCGGCGCGGGCGGTCCGGTGATGGCCGACCGGGCCACCGTCAGTACCGCGAGCGCCAGTTCCGCGATGACCTCCTGCTCCTGGCTCTTGCGGAAGCGCTCGGACGTGACGCCGTAGACGGCCGCCGCGGCCTTGCGGCGTTCCTGGCCCGAAACACCGCGCCAGTCCGGCAGCAGCCCGAAGGTGTGGGCCGCCGCCCTGGCGAGGGGGTCGCCCCGGGTGCCGTCGGCGGAGAGGGTACGGCCGCCGAGATGCCGTACCCCGGCCTTCAGCAGCATCTCCACTCCGGCGGCCTCGTCGCCGGAACCCCCGCACAGGCCTGCGGCGACCGCCACTCTTATCAGGGCCTCGGGCCGCAGGGTGCGCAGGCCGGACAGACCCGGTCGGCGCAGGGCCCGCAGCTCCGCGGCCAGCCGTTCGGCACCGGGCAGCGGCAGGAGCGCCCGGCCTCCGGCACGGGGCGGCTCGCCGAGAGGCCCCGCCGTGCCGGAAGTGGGCGGTGTCTCCGGGGACATGGGCCCGAGGGGCTCTGGAGCGGACGAGGAGGGATGGGTCTCCTGGCTCATGGCCGACACGATATGCCCGCCCGTCCGCGCATGGGAGTGCGTCGCCACAACCTTGTCCGGCCGGGCGGCACGGCCACCGTCGCCGCCCGGCCCGGCCCCGTCACCGGAGGGGATGCCGCATGACTGTTCCGCCGCCCACGGAAGTGGAGGCCGACGAGGCCGGGACCGGCCACCGTGATCCGCGCGACGCGGAGACCCGCAGGGGGCTGGACCGGGTGCCGGCCGCGCTGGACGGACGCTTCGACCTCACCCAGGTGCTGAGCAGCGTCCAACGGCCCTCCCAGGCCGTGGTGTTGCGGGTCAAGGACCGGGAAGCCCGGCACGCGTCCGCCGACGTCCCCCTCGTACTGAAGTGGTACCACCACCGGTTCGGCCCCGACCCCGGCGTCCGCCGCATCCTCGCCGAAGGGCCGGGCGGACCGGGCGGACCGGTCGCCGGGCTGCTGGAGAGCGGCACCGCCGACGGCCACCCCTACGACCTGACCCTCTCGTACGGCGAGACCGACCTCGCCCGCTACCGGGCCGACCGTCCCGGGCCGCTGCCGCCCGCCCTGGTCCGGGCCGTCGTGGAACAGCTCCACGCGGCGCTGGTCGCGGTGCACGCGCGGGACATCGTGCACCGCGACGTGACACCCGACAACATCATGGTGCGGATCCAGAACGAGGACCGTCCCGAACTGGTGCTGATCGACTTCGGCGCCGCGGTGCACGAGCCGCAGCACGACCGGCCGCACCGGCGCGACTGGGTGGGCAAACCGCTCTACCTGGCGCCGGAGGCGGCCCCGCACCGGCAGGCGGTGACCCCCGCCGTCGACTGGTGGTCGCTCGGCATGGTCGTCGCCGAACTGGCCGGCGGCAGCCACCCGATCGACTTCCGCGGCGACGAGGAGGTGCTGACCGAGGTCGCCACCCACGACCCCGAACTCCCCCTGGTCACCGACCCCCGACTGCTGACGCTCTGTCAGGGACTGCTCACCCGCGCCCCCGAGCACCGCTGGGGCGGCGAGCAGGTGGCGGCCTGGCTGCGGGGGGAGACCCCGCCGGTCGCGCCCCGCACCTCCGGCGCCGCACTGCGCGACCTCCCGCCCCGGCGCACACTGCTCCCCTTCCCCTTCATGGGCCGGGAGGTCACCGGCGCCGAGGAGCTGGCCCGCCTCCTGGACGTCAACCGCCGGGCCACCGCACGGCTGCTGGCCCGCCGGAGCGGACGGGCCGAACTGGTGGAGTGGCTGGGCCAGTTCGTCGACTCTCCGGGCCGCGGCTCCGAGGAGAACGAGCAGCTCGTCGCCCTGCGCACGGAACTCGCCGAACCACCGGACACCCGGACCGTCACACGGCTGATCAACTGGCTGGGCCCCCGGCTGGAGGTGTCCCACCACGGGGTACCCCTCGACACCCTGGGCATCCGGCAGCTGGCCGAGGCGGTCGCGGACGGCGACACCGAGGCCCGCGCGGTGCTGGCCGATCTCCTCCGGCACGAGCTGCTGCCCCTGCTCGCCGAACGTCCGGGCGGCGCGGGACTCGACGAGGTCCACCGGCGGTGGCAGGAGCACCGGGCCGCCTGGCGGCCGACGACGGACGAGATCCTGTCGCGCGGCGGCCCCCGCGACCGCGGCTCCGCACGTGCCCGGCTGCGCCGCACCGACACCGTCGACGCGATGCTGCTGCGCCTCGCCCACGAACCGGGGCGGTTCACGGCGGAACTGACAAGGGGGGCCGGCACGGTGCGGGCCGGCCTGGCCGCGCCCGTCGACTGGTACACCCGGCTCGTCGCCGATCCTGACGACACCCTGCGGCTGATCGCCGCCCGGCTGCTGGCCGGCGTCGCCACCGACGAGGCCAGGGCACGCCACACGGAGCGGGCCGAGGCGGAGGCCGCCCGGCTGCTGGCCGCCGACCGGGACGCCACCCTTGTCTGGCTGCGCCGGCTGGAGCGCCCGGCGATGCTGGGCTGGGCGCTGCTCGGCGCCACACTGGCCACCGTGCCGTGGGGGTTCGTGATCGGCCTCGCCGATGTCCTCGGGCGCGCATCCCAGCAGGCGGTGGTACTCGCCTGGGCGCAGGCCCTGCCCGCCGCCGCCGCGGTGTTCGCCCTGGAGCTGTCCGCCGCCGCGTTCATCGGCCCGCCCCACTACCACCCCCGGCGGTCGCTCGCCGGGCGGCTGATCGCCACGTCGGAACGCCCCGCCCGGTTCGCCCGGTCCCGCGGCCTGCGCACCCTGCTGCCGTCGGCCGCGCTGCTGGCCGGGGTGGTGGCCCTGGGGATCTACGCGGTCACCGTCGCCCCCTGGGTCTGGCCGATCGGCACCGTCGTGGCACTCGCCGTCTGGACGGTGCACCGCGCGGTCTCCTGGCGTCTGGAGCTGAGCCGGCTGCGCGCCCGGCGGGCCGCGGACCGCACCGGCCGCCCGCGGAACACCGTGCCCGCGGGCCCGGCACCCCTGTACCGGACGCACCGTCCGCCGCCACGTGGAGGAGACCGATGAGCGTAGGAACCGCCCTGCCCGCGATCGGCGAGGTGCTCCCCGCGGTCGACTACGCGCCGGCCGCCCAGCCGGTCGGCGATCTCGTCTCGCACGCCCAGACCTTCGCGCACCCCGATGTCGCCCATGTGCCGGGGGTCGCGGACGCGGTCCACCAGGCCGCCGGGCACATGACCGACGCGGCGGCCCAGGGTCTGCACGAGCTCCTCGCCCCGGCGGCCGTCGCCCTGGGAGCGCTCAGCGGAGCGCTGCTGGCCGGACGGGCCGCCCTCGTCACCACCCAGGTGCTCGCGGCGGCGGCCGTACGGGCCGCCGAGGAACAGGCGTGTCTCGAACGCCGGCAGGAGGCGTCCGCCACCGCGGCCCGGCAGTGGGAGGCCGCCGCCTTCGCCGCCACCCGGGCGAACGCACGGCGGGCGGCGCTGCTCGCACGGGTACGGCGGGCCGCCCGGACGGCCCCGCCCGGCACTCCACCGCCGCCGGTTCCCGGCCTCCCCGGGCCCCTCGCCCCGGTGGGCATGCCACTGGCCCGGCTGCGTGAGCGGCTGGCCGTGCTGGACGAGCGGATGCGTCACGCCGAGGCCGCGCACGCCGAATGGGTCCTGCGGGAGAACCGGAACGCCTTCACCGGTCCGCAGGACGACGCCTGGCAGCGTGAACTGCGGGCCCGGCGCGCCTCGGTGCTGCACGAGCACCGGTCACGGCCGGACGCCGCGCGGGACGCGGACCCCTCCGTGGCACGCCGGGCGGACGAGGCCCTGCCGCAGCCGCCCGCCGCCGAGGAACTGCGGCACGAGGACGCCGTACGGATCGGGGCCGAGCTGCTCGCCCGGCTCGACGTGGCCGCCACGGCCGAGGACGCCGAACCGGCCGCGGCCGCGGTGCGGCACGCGCTCGCCGCCGCCGCGACCCGCCCGCTCAAGGCCCGTACCCACCTGCGCGAGGCACGCCGCTTCGTCGCCGCCACCAACCGTGCCGTCCGGGCCCGCCGGGCCGCCGAGGAACGGGCCGCCGCACAACTCGACTTCCTGGAGACCACGGCCCCGCAGGGCACGGACCCGCTGCCGCCGGTCCCCGCCGAGACCGCGCTGCTGCGCCGGGTGCTCGACGAGGGCCGCCGGCTGGAACCCCACGAGCAGCGGCAGGTGGACGACCGGGTGTCGGAGCGGCTGGCGGAGCTGGAGCGCCGGTACGTCGAACGGATGCTGCGGCTCGCGATCTCCGGCACGGACCGCTTCGACGGCCGCACGGCCGACTCGTCGCACCCGCACGGCCGGCTCGTCCGTTTCGACTGGACGCCACCGGGCTGGGGCGCCGAGCACTGGCTGCGCATCGCCCTGGACGGCGAGCACGCGCGGGTGGCCACCATGCGCCGCGAGGCGCCCGGTGCGCGTGACGCCGCCGCGCTCGCCCTGGACGACGAACGGTGCCACGAGGCCGACGGCCACCTGGAACAGCTGCGGGGCATCGCACAACGGCTCGGCGTCGAGCTGGACTTCGCCTTCGAGGAGAGCGGCACCGTACCCGGAACCCGGGGCGAGGAGGGCGTACTCGTCCTCGACGAGGACACCGCGGGCGCACGGCGGCCGGAACCGTCCGGGAAGGCGCGCGAGGAGCACCGGCGCCGGAGCGACGACCGGCCCGGTCACCGCACGGTGCGGACCGACGGCCGCTGACCCGGGCCGGCGCCCCGCCGCGGGCAACGTGAACACGATCGAGGATGCGGAGGAAGCGCGTGGACACCCACGGCACCGAGGACACCCGGCTCCACGAGGACCGTACGCACCGCCCGGACCACGGCGACCGGTTCGCCAAGGTCCGGGACGACACGGACCGGCCCGGGCCGGACCGTGCGGTGCCGCTGTTCGTCGAGGAGCTGACGGGCACGCTGGGCGTGCACTCCCAGTACGTCCTGCACGGCAACATCCAGGACCTCCACCTGGTGCGTCACCGGTCCCGGGACGCCCACCACCCGTTGGTGGAGGTGATCTGGAACGCCCTGCGCGGGCTGGGGTACCAGGCGCTGATCCGCTACGACCAGATCCGGGGCTTCCGCGTCGTCACGGGCCCCGAACAACCGGCGGTCGAGGAACTGCTGCACGCCACCCGGCGGTCCGGCGGCCGGGACCAGCACCGCGCGCCGGTCCTCATGGAGACCGAGCCGCTGCTCCACGGCATCGTCACGGGCTGGGCCGAGTACCGGCGCGCCGGCCACGGCAACGGCAGGCCGCTGGAGCCGCTCCGGGTCGCCCTGCTCGTCGAGCACGCCGCCCGGCTCACCACCGATGTCACCCGGCTCACCGATTCCGAACGCGACTTCTTCGTGGCCTGCCTCAAGCTCGCCGAGCTGGCCGCGCCGGTCCCGCTGCCGCCGGGTGTGCTGTCGCGCTCCGCGAGCCGCGGCGCCGCGCCGCTGTTCAACCCGGTCATCTGGCTCACCGAGGGCGAACGGGACCTGCCGAACTGGCTGGTCTCCGGGAGCGAACGCATCCGCACCATCGCGGTGCCCGACCCGGACGCCGACGAGCGCCGGCGGATGGCCGCGCTCCTGCGGCACGAGCACACCGGACCGGACGACGACGGTCACCGCACCGCCCGCGAGGCGGCGGGCAAGGACCCGGTGGACGCCTTCGCACGGGCGTCCACCGGGCTGCCGCTGCGGGCCATGCGGCAGTCCCTCGACCTGGCCCTCTCCCGGGGCATTCCGTTCTCCGCCATGCCCGACGCGGTGCGGATGTACCGGCTGGGGGTGGAGAAGAACCCGTGGCGTCGCGACGAGATCCGGCAGCGGATCATCGCGGGCGAGCGCACCGTTCCGGAGCGGGTGATCGGGCAGGAGGCAGCCGTCTCCATGACGCTGGACATCCTCAAACGGGCCGCGATGGGGCTCTCGGGCTCCCAGGCCACCAACCCGGGCCACCGGCCGCGCGGCGTGCTGTTCTTCGCGGGCCCCACCGGCACGGGCAAGACCGAGCTGGCGAAAGCCGTCGCCTCGGTGCTGTTCGACAGCGACCAGGCGTACCTGCGGTTCGACATGAGCGAGTTCTCCTCCTCGCACTCGGCGGACCGCCTGGTGGGAGCCCCGCCCGGGTACGTGGGGTACGAGGCGGGCGGAGAGCTGACGACCGCGGTGCGGGGCAATCCGTTCCGGGTGATCCTGTTCGACGAGATCGAGAAGGCCGACAAGGGAGTGCTCGACAAGTTCCTCCAGGTGCTGGAGGACGGCAGGCTCACCGACGGGCAGGGCGTCACCACGTACTTCAGCGAGTGCGTGCTGATCTTCACCTCCAATCTGGGGGTGCAGCGCACCGACCCGCAGACCGAGGAACGGGAGTGGATCGTCCGTCCGGGAACCCCGTACCGGGAACTGGCCCGGACCGTGCGGCTGAACGTGAAGCGTCACTTCGAGCACGTCATCGGCCGGCCCGAGCTGATGAACCGGCTCGGCGGCAATGTGGTGGTCTTCGACTTCATCTCCCGCGAGGTGGCCGAACGGATCATGAAGCTCCAGATCGACAACATCCGGCGCCAGCTGCTGGCCGAACACAGCATCGCCCTCGAACTCTCCCCGCACGCCCGGGCCCAGCTGACCGAGTACTGCACCCACGACCAGTGGAACGGCGGCCGGGGCATCGGCATGACGCTGGAGACGCACCTGATCAACCCGCTGGCCCGCGCCCTGTTCGCCGACCCGGCGATCGGCGCGGGCTGGACCGTGTCGGTGCGGGAGGTCCACGAGCGCGACGACGGCCGGGTGGAGATCCGCATCGACGCGTCCCCCGGCTTCGTGCCGGGTCAGCGATGACCGCACCGGTCCGGGGCACCGGCGGGGACCGGGACGACGGGTACGACGGGTACGACGACGACTGGGAACCCGTCCTGGACGAGGAGGTGCGCGGACCGCTCCCGCCGCCCCCGGACACCGCCGCCGGGGTGCGCTGCCCCGGCTGTGCGGCTCTCGTGCCGCCCGGTACGCCGCGCTGTCCACGCTGCCTGGCCCGGATCGGCGGCGGGGGCGGGGGCGGGGG
>NZ_ML123047.1:418993-427342 GCF_003846175.1 Streptomyces sp. ADI95-17
CAGCACCGCCCGGCGCCCGGGTGGTGCTGCACTTCGACACCCTGGCCCTGTCGCTGCCCGTCCGTCCCGGGGAACCACTGAGGCTCGGCAGGGACACGGACTGGGCCCCCGCCTCGTCCGGTGCCTTCGCGGAACTGACCACCGTGTCCCGCCGGCACGCCAGTGTGACCGCCGACCCGGACGGCTCGGTCTGGGTCACCGAGGAGAGCGACGGAACCGTGAACGGCACCTGGGTGAACGGCGCTCACCTCCTGCCCGGTGAACGGCACCGGTTGCGGCACGGTGACCGCCTCCAGCTGGGCCACCGTGTCGCCTGCACCGTTCGCGTCACGGGGGACGGACCCTGCTGAGCCGGCGCCCCGGCGGCCCGTACGGGCGGAGCGTCACTCCCTGCCCGCACGGGCAGGGCGTCACTCCGGCCGGTACGGGCAGGGCGTCACTCCGGCCACGGCGACGAGATCACGGCCCGGAGCGGGTTGAGCAGCCGGTTCGCCTCGGCCACGCCCTCGGGGGAGTCGAGCCGCAGGCTCCGGTCCGGGTCGGTGTCCAGCGGGTTCTCCCCGCAACGGTCGCCGAAGAGCTGAAGAGCACTCCTGGGCCGGCACCGCTTCGACTCCCAGACCAGGCCGTTCGCCCCGGAGGCGTGCTCACGCATCAGCCGGACCCAGTAGCGGGTCTTCGGATAGTCCCCGGCCTCGGAGTCGACCAGCCAGGAGTCCTGCCAGACGGCGGCCAGGCCCTCGGCCGTGGACAGTTCGACGAGCGACAGCGCGCGGGTGGTGCGCAGCGCCGAGAGCGTGTACCGGGACGCCTGTGCCCACGGGACCAGCCGTACGGCCGTACGGTCCTCGAAGTCGACCGAGCGCAGCAGGACTTCGCAGAGCGCGGTGACCGGGTCGAGCGCGGCGTAGAGGAAGGGGTAGGGATCCTGCTCGGTGGCGTCGAACCGGCTGCCGCCGAAGTAGGGGTGGGCGGGGTTGGGGTTGAAGGACTCCGGGCCGAACTCGTTCTGGTGACAGCGCCAGAGCTCGGTCCCTTCGGGCAGGACCCGCAGCAGGGGCCGCATCGAGACGCCGGTGGGCGGTATCCGGTCCATCAGCAGCCCGCCACCAGTTCGAGTGCGGCCCGTGCGAGGTCCTCGTCGGCGACCTCGCCGAGGAGTTCGGCCGGGATGCCCGCCAGTCGGCCGTTGCCGCCCAGCCACCAGTCCGCGGCGCCCCAGGGGTCCTTGTCAGCCATCAGGATGTGGTTGATGCGACGTACCACCGGCAGTGGTTCGGTCGTGCCCGGGGCGAACTGGAACCGGGGATACCGGTCTCCGGATCCGGGGTGGGTCAGTCTGATGAGACCGGCGGCCGCGGGGTCGTCCGCGGTTTCCGGGGCGAGTTCCGCCGGTCCCAGCGCCGGGGTCCGCCACAGCCGCTCATGGGCGGCCCGGAGCAGTTCCGCGGGGCCGGGCGGAGGGTCGGCGAACACGTCGAGCAGTTCGCCGAGCAGTGCCCGGTCGACGGTCGGGGCGGGCGGGGCGTCCGCGTAGCGGACCGTGCCGCTCAGCTCCCGGGCCACCGGGTGGTCCGGGGGCAGGGAGCGCAGTTGCAGCCGCAGGGTGCGCAGGGCCCGTTCGACGGCCTTGCGGTCGCCGGCCGCCGCGAGGTCGTTCAGACCGTCGCGCAGCCGTGCGCGCCGGTCACCGTCGAGGGCGGCGAGCGTCATCGGCCAGTGGGTCCGGAGCAGGGAAAGGAACGCGTCAGGGGTCATCTCCGTGCTTCTCCTTTCACGGGGCGGGCCGGTTGCCGCCGGGAGCGCCGCCGTGGCCGGACGGTCCCGGATTGCCCTGGTGGATGAAGGCGGCCCAGGCGAACGGCACCGACAGGTCCAGTTCGTCGGCCGCACGGCGGAGTTCGGCCGTCAGACCGCGTACGGGGTCGCGTCGGCCGGGCGGCGCCAGCATCCAGCGCTGGGCGGCCCGCAACGCGTCCGGCGGGGCCAGCCCGGCGCCGAGGCGGTCGTGGAAGACGGTCATCAGTACCGAGGAGGCCACGTCCGGCACGGCCCAGCGGGAGCCCACCACGTCGGCGGCCAGCCGGTGCGCGAGGGCCGTGGTCAGCGTCAGCGCCTCGTCGTGGTCACGGGCGCTGAGGTCCGTCTCGCAGGCGCTGAGCACGACCAGGGGGCCGCCCGTCCCCTCAGTACGGTCCAGCGGTGTGTCCAGCAGCGTGGTGACCGTGAGCCTGCCCGCCTCCGGTTCCGCGCCCTCGGGCCAGCCGAGTTCGAGCGCGGAGGCGGTGGGGTCGGAGCCCGCCATCCCGTGGCAGGCCAGGTGCACGAGGGCGACGGGCCCGGTGTTCCGTCCGGGCCCCGCCCCCAGCAGCGCAAGCACCTCGTCCGGGGTTCCCTCGGGCGGTACCGGGGTCAGGTCGCGGGTCATCAGCGATCCGTACAGGGCGGCGTCCGGGTAGTAGGTGTCGGCCAGGGCCAGCACCTCGCCCTCGGCGCTCTCCAGGTCCCAGCCGGGGACGCACACCAGCGCCTGTCCCCGGTCGGCCGGCAGCCGGTCCCGGCCGACCGAGCGGGCGAACTCCCGTCCGGACGCGGCGTACGAGAGGACGGCCAGCTCACACGCCCGGACCGTGGTGGGACGGGTGTCCGGCGCCGGTCCGTGCGCGGGTGCCGGGGGAACCGTGAGCAGGGCCGCCTGCCAGGGCACCACACCGAGGTTCCCGCAGGCGATCAGGGTCAGCCGGACCGGTCGCGGCGCGGGTCCGGACGCGGGCCCGCCCGCCAGGCCGGACTCCGCGAGTCCCCTTTCCCACAGGGCGAGTTCGTCGAACACCGGGGCCATCACGGCCTCGCCCGCCCAGACGCAGAGCGCGTCCAGCGCGGCCTCCCAGCGCTGCTGTCTCCGCCGGGCCGTGGCGTGCTGGGCGGCGGCCTCCAGATAGCCGTCGAGCGGAGCCCGGCCGCCGGCCGACAGGCCGGGCAGGGGCAGCGACCGGAGCGGCTGCCCCGGGACCAGCAGCACGGCGGAGCCGTCCCCGCCGCCCTGCCCCGGCAGGAGGTACACCAGCGCGTCGATCCCCGCGCGCCCGGCGGCAGCGATCAGCTCGGGCACGTCGGGAATCCGCGCGGGGGCGTCCTCCCCGTCGGCGGGGCGCAGCAGTTCCAGAGCCCGGCGGCGCAGGGCGCTCGGCAGCTCCGGGCTGCCGAACGAGGTGCCCAGCACGGACTCCGCCAGCTCGGACCGGCCGCCCCGCGCACGGAGGGCGGTGGCCGCCGGGGGAGCGTCCCGGCGCCACCGGCCGGCCAGTTCGTGCTCACCGCGCTCCGCCAGCCGTTCGGCGACCGTGGCCGAGACGGCCGCCGCCCCGAGGACCAGCGCCCGCCCCTCCTCCAGGCAGGCCACCGCGTCCTCGGGCCGCCCGGCGTGGACCGCCCAGCCGGCGGCGGCCAGCGCCCGGCTGGCACCGGTCCTGGCGACCTGGAGGCCGTGCTGGACGCCCTGCTGGAGAAGTACGTCGTCGGCGGTGGTGCGCAGCGAATTCCGGGCGCACTCGACCGCCCTGGCCAGATCGGCCCCCTCGTGGGCGGCCCGCCGCCCGTACGCGTCGGCCAGCTGCCAGTGCACGGCGGCGGCCGACGCCCCGCTCGCCTGCCCCAACTCCTCCTCGGTGCACTCCAGTTCAGTGATCATCTCGTCCAGGACGGACGGGTCCCCGGTCAGGCCGTACACCGCGTCGAGGGCCAGCCCGATCGCGCTCCGCGCCCGCACCCGCTGGTCGGCCATGACGGGAACGCCCCGCAGGGTCGCCCGGGTGCGCCGGATGCCTTCCTGGATGCGGTCGACGGAGGGCTCCAGGTAGGAGTTGAGGGTCAGCAACGGTGCCCATCCCATGTCGAGCAGCGGCTGTACGCTCTGCGGTGCGCCCGGACCCGTCAGTGCCTGCTCCTGGTAGTGCACCGCGCTGCGCAGCGAGTCGACGCTGCCGGTGAGCGAGGCGAGAGCGAGATGGACCACGCCCAGTTCGAAGAGCGGGAGGAACGACCACTCGTCGTCGCTGTCGTCCACGAGGTCGAGGAGGTCTCCCACGTGCGCTTCGAGCGTCTCCACGTCACCGGCCTCGATCGCCTCGGTCGCCCGCATCTGGATCTGGAGGCACCGGCTCACCATCAGCAGTTCGGCCGAGCCCGGCAGGTCGGGCATGTTCGCGGCCAGCCCCCCGCCGGGAAGCAGGGACTCGTCCAGGAGGGCGCGCGCCTCCTGGAGGTCCTGAAGGCTCCCGCCGGTCATCATGGCGCCGATCAGGATGCCGGGCAGCATGCCCCTCGCCATCCAGGCCAGGGTGTCGTCGGGTCCGGACGCCGCCACGGCCTCGCGGATCAACCGCAGCGACTCCTGGAAGTGCTCCGGACTGCCGGTGCGCATCCCGAGCCCCATCGCGCCGAACGCGGCCATGACCTGGTCTCCGGGATCCGCCCCCTGCCCGGAGTCGCCCAACCTGCCCATCAGCTCGGCGATTTCCTGCTTGGAGAGCGCGCCCGGCCGGTTCATCTCGATGAACAGGGCCAGGCTGTCGCGCCAGTTGTCGATCGTGTCGGCCGATTCCGGTGCCGACAGGGCGGAGACGGCCGAGGAGAGCTCCGGCAGGCCGGACGGCAGGCCGGGTGCCGCTCCCGGACGGCCGGACACCACGGCTGCCCCCTCGTCCGCCGCGTCCGGCGCCGGGCCCCCGTCCGACAGCTGCTGTGCGTAGTGCTGCGCCAGAGGGGCCATCGTCCGCAGGACCGAGCCCATCGGGCCGGAGGCCACCGCCGGGCCGAGATCACCGGCGAGCATCGCCTGGCACATGGCCATCAGGCCCTGGGCGTCGCCCCCGTCCACCACCGCGGCGTACTCGCTCATCATCGAGAGCCCCCGGAGCGCCTCGGGCGGAATTCCGCCCGTCTGCCCGCCGATCTCCTCCGCCAGCCGGCCGATCTCGGGAACGGCCTCGATGATGCCGGCACCGCCGAGCCTCTCGGGCCTGCCCAGCTGCATCAGCAGCGAGAGCCCGTCCAGGCCGATCTCGTGGTCGGGGCCGCCCAGGGGGGTTCGTACCGCCGGGCCCAGCAGCAGGGTGACGAGTTCACGCGCGGCCCCCAGCTGGTCGTCCGGTGCGAGAAGTCCGGACGCGCGGGCCTCGCGCAGCAGGCGGATCGCCTCGTGCCGGTCGGCCTCCTCCCCGTCGGCCGCCCACCGCGCCCCGGTCAGCGTCCCGAGCCGGGCCGTCATCGCCTGCCGCAGCGGATCGTCCGGCATGCCGCTCTCGAACTCTCCGATGAGAGCCGCGAGTTCGGAGATCAGCGCGTCCCGTTCCGCTCCCTGCGGGCCGGCCGGCTCGGCGACCGCCGCGGGCAGTGCCCGCGCTCCCGCCGTCCGGCGGATCGCGTCGGCCGCCCGCTCCCTCGGCCCGGCGCCGTCGGTGTCGCTCAACACCCCTCCCTCCGCCGCCCGTTCGGGCAGTCGTGGTGCCCCGGGCCCACGCGGGGCCCTGTTGCGGACATGATGCCCACGCACGCCGGCCGCCAGGGCCGTTTCGCGACAGCCGCCGGAATACGTCCCACAATCGACCAGAATCCGGACAACAGCCTTCCGGCCAGCGGTGATTCGGGCACCGTGCGGCGACCTCGCACCGGCGCACCGCCGACCGCGCCCCGCCCCGGAGCCGCCGCGCCGGAACCCGGCCCGGCCCTCTGGCAGCATCGGAACCCGGACGCGAGCCACCGCCGTCCACCGCCCCGCCCACGGGAGACGCCTCATGCCCGAGCCCGCCCGGAACCCGACGGACCCTTCCCGCGCGGGTCGCCCCTCCGCCCTCCCGTACGAGGAGGTCACGGAACCCGGCTACCCCGCCTCGTACACCGCCGGCCTGCGCATCGACCCCACCGGGGACGGAGCCGTCCTGACCGGCACCTGCCCGCGCTGCCACTGCACGACGGTCTACACCTGGACGCGTTCGGTCGTCCGGGCTGCGCCGCGGGCGGGCCGGGCCGGGGGCGCCGGCCCGGGGGTCGTCCCGGTGCCGGTGCTCTGCGTCTGCACGACCGAGCATCCGGGCCGGCCCGGCGACGAGGAGGGCTGCGGGGCGTACTGGAACATCCTGCTGGAGAGGGAGCGGAGATGACCTGGCGTGCCGTACCGGGACCGGCCGGGACCCCGGCCGACCGGCTCGCGGCCCGCCATCACCGCGCCCTGCTGCGCCGGGAACTGCCCCGGGTCCGGGAGTCCGCGCTGGCCTGGCGCAACGGTCTCGCCGCGCTCCTGGCCGGGCTGGTCGGATTCGGCCTGCTCCGGGGCCGCAGCGACATCGGCTCGCTCGCCGCTCCGTACGCCGTCACCGTCGGCCTCGTGCTGCTCCTCGCGCTCCTCTGCGGCGGCGCGGGGGGCCTGTCGCTGCTGCGCGCCGCCCACGGCCGTCCGGTGTCCGCGGGCGACGCCGACGCGTTCCGGTTCGACGGCGTCGCCGCGGACCACACCGAGGCCCTGCGCGCCGCCCAGGCCCTCGCACGGGGCGTGCCGCTCACCCTGTGCTGCGCCGCGCTGCTCATCGCGGCCGTGGGGATCACCTGGTACGGGCCGTCCAAGGAGGGCCCCCGTGTCTCGGTCACCACCCCCGCCGGAACGGTCTGCGGGGAACCGCTGCGCACCCGAGAGGGACGGATGACGCTCAAGACCGACACGGGCCGGGTCACGGCGGACCTCACCCGGGCCACCGCGGTACACCCGGTGACGTCCTGCGCCCCGCCGCCGGCGAACGGCTGACGGCGGGGCGCGGGACGGTCGCCGACGGCACGCACGGGTGGGTGCCGCCCGCGTTCAGGTACGGGAGCGGGGGCTGGAGCGGGGGCTGGAGCGGGGGCGGATGTCCTCGTGCGTGTAGTAGATGTAGAACGTGGTGATGAACATCCCCAGGCCGACCGCGAGTCCGAGCGCCGAGGACCTCAGCACACTCGAATCGGTCAGCCCGACCAGCAGGCCGATCGCCGCCGCGGTCAGCGCGCCGTAGGCCGCCGCCCGCACCAGGGGCAGCATCCTGTGCTGGTTCCGGCCCAGTACGAAGCACAGGGCGGCGAGCACCACCGCGGTGATCAGGCCGTACCAGAACTGCCGGAAGCCGGTCGCGCCGTTGTTGCGGAGGATGAACGAGGCGTAGAGGCCGTACGCCGCACCCAGCGTGACGGGGATCGCCCAGGAGAGCGCGCTGTGACCGCGTGCGTGTGACATCGGCCGGGTCCGTCCGCGAGCCGGCATTGCCGCGTGTGTGGACATGCGGGGTTCTCCTTCCGTGGCTCCTTTCCCTCCAGAGCACACCCGGCCGCGCCGCCCGGCAACTCGGATGGCGTACGGCCCGGGGCGCGCCGCCCGTCCGCGGGATTCCCTGGGATGGTGCGGACGCATCTCTCGGCAGGTCTCTCGGCGGTACTGGTGGTGCTGCTCGCCGTCCTGGTGCCGGTCGGCGCGCTGTCCGCCTGGGTGGATCTGGAGATCGACAACACGGACCGTTACGTCGAGGCGGTCGCCCCGCTCGCCTCCGACCCCGACGTGCAGAGCACCGTCGCCGACCTCATCACCGACGGGGCGATGAAGCAGATCGACGCCGGACCGCTCCAGGACACGGTGCGGGACTTCCTGCGCCAGGCGGTGCTCTCCTTCACCACCACCGACGCCTTCCAGGACGCCTGGAACGCCGCCAACCGCACCGCCCACAAGGCCGTGACCGCCGCTCTGGACGGCAACACCGGCGAGGCCGTGACCATCGATCTGGCACCCGTGACCGAGCAGGTCAAACGGAATCTGGAGGAGAACGGGGTGCCGTTCGCCGATCGCATCCCGGTCCAGCACACCGACATCACACTCATCTCCGCCGACCGCGCCGACCAGCTGCGCCAGACCTTCCGCCTGCTGCGCACCGGCAGCATCTGGCCGGCCGTGGCCACGCTCGTGGTCGCCGTCCTGGCCGTGGCGGTGGCCTGGCTGCGCGGCGGCGGACCGGGGCGCAGACGCTCCTGGCCCGCCGCCCTCTCCGCCACCGCCGTGACCGGGCTCGGCTTCGCGCTGGGGGCGCTGGTGCTGCGCGCGGTGCTCGCGTACGCCCGGAACCAGGTGCTGTCCGAGGTGCCGGACAGCGAGACGGCGGGGGCGGCGGCGGTGTACGACGCGCTGACCGGCTCCCTGCGCACGACGGTGTGGACGGTGTTCGGCGTGGGGCTGGCGGTGGCGCTGTGCGCGGTGCTGGTGCGGCTGCGGGTGGCCCGGGGAAAGCCGGGTCCGGGCACGGGGTGACCCGGTCCGCGGGGGCGGGCGCGGGGCGC
>NZ_ML123047.1:427638-434024 GCF_003846175.1 Streptomyces sp. ADI95-17
GGGCGAGGGCCGCGCGCTCGACGTGCGGCGGCGGGCGGGCCGGGGAAGAGTGGTGCTGATGACTGCCGGATCGGGGGCGACTGAGAGGTCTTCCGCATGCGAGCCATAGCCGTCGGCGCGTTCCGGGCCGACCCCGCACTGGTGGAGATACCCAAGCCCGAGCCGGAGGCCGGTGAGGTCCGGGTCAGGATCGAGTACGCCGCGCTCAACCCGTCCGACTGGCAGGCCACGCAGGGCGCCCCGGACGACGGACCGGCACCCCGGGTGTTCCCGATGGTCGTCGGGGTGGACTTCGCGGGCCGGGTCGACATGATCGGCAGCGGCGACAACCGGTTCCGGGTCGGCGACCAGGTCTTCGGCCGGGTCGCCCGGCCGAACGCCGCCGGTGGCGGCACGTACTGCGACTACGTGTCCGTACCGCAGGACTCCGCCATCACCGCGGTGCCGCCCGGCCTCCCGCTGCGGGCCGCGGCCGCGCTGCCCTCCGCCGGGATGGCGGCCGCCCAGATCCTGGAGATCGCGGTGCTCCGCGGCCACGAGAGCCTGCTGGTCATCGGTGCGGCGGGCGGCGTCGGCAGCTATCTGACCCAGCTCGCCTCGGCCCGCGACATACGCGTGATCGCCGCCGTGCGCGGCGACGAACACGGGCGGATGACGGAGCTGGGCGCCGCCGTCACCATCGACATCACCGACCGGCCGCTCGAAGCGGCCGTACGGGAGAGCTGCCCGGACGGCGTCGACGCACTGGTCGACCTGGTCTCCACCACCCCGGACTCCTTCGCCTCGCACGCCGCCCTGGTGCGCGGCGGCGGCATCGCCCTCACCACCCGGCGCGTCGCCGGCGGGGCCGCCCTGCCCGCGGGCGTGACCGGGATCGACTTCCGGCTCGAACCCACCCCGGTGCTGCTCGACGTCCTGGCCGCGGGCGCCGCCGAAGGCGTGCTGCGGGTGCCCGTCGACATCGAGCTCCCGCTGGAGAAGGCCCCGCAGGCCCTCGACCGGAACCGGACGGGCGGCGCACGCGGCAAGACCGTCATCGTGCTCTGAGCCGGCTCCCACCGCCCGTACACCGATTGCCTTCCTAAGGAGCAGGGACGTCATGGACGAACGGGAACGCGACATCATCGACGACATCGGCGGACTCATCTCCGAGGAACGGGGCCTGCGCGACCGCTCCACCCGGGAACTGGGCCTCAGCGACGACGAGAAGTCACGGCTGCGTACCGTTGAGGTACGGCTCGACCAGTGCTGGGACCTGCTGCGGCAGCGCCGGGCACTGAGCGAGTTCGGCGAGGACCCGTCCGCGGCGAAGGTCCGCCCCGCCGACGAGGTCGAGGGCTACCGCGGCTGAACGCAGGACTCAGGGGGACGCGTTGACCGACACCGAGGCCGGATCCGGACGGCGGCGGGCGACGCCGCCCCCCTGGCTGGCGCCACCCCCCTGGCTGCTGAGCGGACTGCGCCCGCAGTCGTCCACGCCCATCGCCTGGGCCGCGGTCGCCCGCGCCTCCGTCTCCCTGGCCGCACCGCTCGCCGTCGGCTTCGCGCTGGACCGCCCGGCGTACGGCGCGCTCGTCTCCATGGGCGCGCTCTCCGGCGTCATCGGCGACACCGCCGACGCGTACCGGATGCGGATACTCAACATCGCCGTGCCGCAGCTCTTCGGCGCGCTCGGCATCATGCTCGGCACGCTGGTGTACGGCACCGGCTGGGAGGCCGTCGCCGCGCTGACGCTGGTCGGCCTGGTCTCCGGGATGATGTCGACGATCGGCGCGATCGCCTCGGTGTCCGGGCTGCTGCTCCTGCTCAACGCGGTGGTCGGCGCCGGGCTCCCGATGCCGCAGCCCTGGTGGGTGGCACCGCTGCTGCTCACGGTCGGCGGCCTGTTCGTGCTCGCCCTGACCCTGCTGGCCTGGCCGTTCCGCCGGAAGCTCCCGGAGCGGGTCGCGGTCGCGGGCACCTACCTCGCGGTCGCCGACCTGCTCGCCGCCGCCGGCACCGACGCCTACGAGGAGCGGCGCCAGGCCGTCACCCAGTCCCTCAACACGTCGTACGACCTGATCCTGGCCCGCCGGGCCCGCTACCACGGCCGCAGCAACGCCATGGTGCGGCTGCTCGCCCAGCTCAACGTCGTCATCCCGCTCGTCGAGGCGGCCCCCGCCGTCCATGTGCGCCGGTGCCCGCTCCCGGACGAGATCCCGGCGGCGGTGCGCGAACTGGCCGCCGCCGTCGAGGAGAGCCGCACCGGATGCCCCGGACTCGACCTGCCCGCACCGGACTCACCGGCCACCCGGGCGGTGGACAGCGCCCTGCGGCACGCGGCGGTCGTCGTGCACAAGGCCGACCCCGACCCGTACAACGTCGACGACCGGCTCGGCCGCCCCGCCGTGCTCGGGGTACGGATCCGGCGGGCCACCCGCGACGTACTGCTCTCCGGGGCCTCCTGGCGGTACGGGCTGCGGCTCGCCCTGTGCATCGGTCTGGCCCAGGCGCTGACCTCGCTGATCCTGGTGCCGCGTTCGTACTGGGTGGCGCTGACCGTCACGTTCGTCCTCAAGCCGGACTTCGGCTCGGTGTTCTCGCGGGCCGTGCTGCGGTCGGTGGGCACGGCGGCCGGGCTCGTGATCGCCGCGCCGGTGCTCGCCGCGGTGCCGGTCGGCTGGTGGGACGTGCCGGTGATGGTGGTGCTCGCCGCGCTGATCCCGGCGCTCACCGCGAAGGGTTACGCCTTCCAGACCGCGGCCATCACCCCGGTCATCCTGCTTCTGTCCGACCTGCTGAACCACCAGGGCTTCCACCTGGTCTGGCCGCGCTTCCTGGACAGCCTGATCGGCTGCGCGATCGTGCTGGTGGCGGGCTATCTGCTGTGGCCGGAGAGCTGGCACGTACGGATCGGCCACCGGCTCGCGGACGCGGTGACGGACATCGCCGACTATGTGGCGTACGCGTTCGAGCCGGGCGGCTCCGGCGACCGGGCGGAACGGGTGCGGGCCCGGCGCCGGATCTACCGCGACCTGTCCGTCGTACGTTCCGAATTCCAGCGTGCCCTGACCGAACCACCGCCGGTCGGCACCCGGGCCGCGGCCTGGTGGCCGCTGGTCGTCGCGGTCGAACGCATCGTGGACGCGACGACGGCGGCCCGGGTCCGGGTCAACCACGGAGCGCCCGAGCCGCCGCCGGCCGAGGTCGCGGAGGTCCGGCGGCAGCTGCGGGAGCTGGCCGAGGGGATACGGGCCAGCGAGGTGCTGGTGGAGGTGCGCACCGAACTTCCGGGCGACGAGGAGGGCGTACTGGCTCCGCTGCGCCAGGAGGTGGCGGCGGCCCGGGCGATCGCATCGCCCCAGCCCTGACGGTCACCCGGTGGCGCCGTCGCCCCGCAGCCGCTCCATCTCACGCCGGTCCCGCTTGGTCGGGCGGCCCGCGCCCCGGTCCCGGACCGGCACCTGGATCGCCACCTCGCGCGGGGGCGGGGGCGGGCTGTTGTCGACGAAGCACTCCGCCGCCACCGGAGGGCCGACCCGCTTCTTGACGATCTTCGACACGACCACGATCCGGTCGCGTCCGGCGTGCCGGAGCCGTACCTCGTCGCCGACGCGCAGCGCCTGGGCGGGCTTGGCGCGCTCGCCGGCGACCTTCACATGACCCGCGCGGCAGGCGGCAGCGGCCTGCGAACGGGTCTTCGTCAGCCGGACCGACCAGATCCAGACGTCGACCCGAACGCTGCCCTCCGCCTGCGGCGCCTCACCGGAAACCATGCCTCCGACTGTAGGGCCTGTCATGGGGGGCGTGGAGGTCATGAGGGTCATGAGGGTCGTGAGGGTCGTGGGGATCAGCCGAAGTCGCTGATCACTTCCGACATGTTGTAGCTGTACACCTCGCGCTTGCACGCCGCGCACTTGCTCGGCGCGTGCTCGCTCAGCGACCACAGCTGCGGGGCGAAACCGTCACCGCGCCCGTGCGCGAGGTAGAGGTCCTCGGGCCCGAACGCCGACTCCAGCGTCTTCGCGTTGCCGACGAGCTGGGACGTTCCGTCGACCGTGCCCGGCGTGGCCTGGAGCAGCCGGCCGTTGTCGTAGCCGTTGCTGCGGTGGAAGTACCACTTGCCCTCGTACCGGGTGACGCCCTGGATCTTGTGCCACAGCGCCTCGTTGTTGAACTTGGCACCGGTCGGCAGGCCGTACGCCAGGTCGGCGGAGGCGGTGGCGCCGGTGGCGCCCTCGACGGCGGCGGTCAGCGCGGTCATCGGGTACGTGCCGACGCGGCCGGGGCTCGTGCCGCCGTTGTTGGTGTTGCAGTACTCACCGAGGACCATGTGGTCGGTGTCGGTGCGGTCCAGCGAGATGTACGAGGCCTTCGGGCGGCCGGTGGCGTAGCACTGGTTACCGCTGGTGGTCCCGCCGTTCTTCGCCGTGGTGAACTTCAGCGTGGCGACCTGCGGCATGACATAGCGGTAGCCGTAGCCGTACCAGACGTTGCTCTGCCGGCCAATCCGCTTCTTGTCCGTGACATTGCTGACCAGCCCGTCCGGCGTCGGGTCGTCGACGTCGGCCTTGTTGTCCGGGTTGAGGTCCATGATCTTGCGCAGGTCGAAGACCCGCATGCCGTTGGCGGTGTCGGCGACGTACAGGTAATTGCCGTACCAGACCATGCCACCCGCGTGGATGCCGTTCTGCGCGGCGCAGGAGGACGTCACCTCGGTGGTGCACTTGCCCTCGCTCGCGTGCAGCGCGTCGAAGGAGATGTGGTCCTTGGAGTTCATGTACGGCCAGACCAGCAGCACATGGCGGTACATCTGGGTCGCCTGATTGAAGAAGCTGACCCGGATGCCCTTCTCGTTGCAGGCGTCCGACGCGGAGTCCTGGACGCAGTTGTCTCGGTCCTTGGCGTAGTTGCTGCGGCCCGGGTTCTCCGCGTCGTAACCGGCCACCGCGATCGGCTCGGCGTTGGACGTGCCCCAGTCCTCGTCCTCCTGCGCGTCCGAGACACCGGTGATGGCCTGCGGCACCCACTCCGAGGAGGTGGCGTCGTCGTTCTGCCAGCAGACACGGTGGTTGACCGCAAGATCGGAACCATAGATTCCGGCGGTTCCGCAGGCGCCTTCCCATCCGGCGGGCCGATTGGCCTGCTCCATCAGCTCGGTGAGGCCCTGCTTGGGCAGCGCGGCATCCAGCTTCGTGACGAGACCGGAGATGTCGGTGCTCTTCGCCAGCTTGAAGTCGGCGGCCCGGCCAGGGACGGGGGCGGCGAGGGCGGAAGTGCCCGGGGCGGCCGGGGCCGCTGCGGATCCAGTTCCGGTTCCGGTTCCGGTTCCGGTTCCGGTTCCGGCGAAGTCGTCCTGCTCGCCCTCGGATTCGTTGTCGAACCCGTCGTCCGGCATTCCCTCGTTGCCCGGTACGGGGTCGGCGGCGGCCCGTACCGAGGACGGCGGGGCGGACACCGGAGCGGCGGCGGCGCCGGCCGCCGGGACGAGGCCGGAAAGCATCGCACCCGCCGCGACGGCGCAGGCGGCAAAGCGTGTTCTACGAGTTTGTTTCCCCATGCGGGAGCCCTTCTCGGTAACGCGACCGAACAACGGACAACGGTGTGCCTGACTTTGCGTCAGGCACACCGTCCGTTCACGTTAACAAGGCAACTCGGGACCGGGTGCGCACATTTGAACGACGTACATCAGGCCCGCACGGCATGCCCACAGGACTCGTTCGGGGATCGGTTGCGGATCAGTTGCGGATCGGTTTCCACACGGGCGGGCCGCGCCACCGAAGGGCCGGATCCGGCCGCTAACCTTACGTATCCGCCCTGGCCAGGGATCAATTCCCGCAGGTCGGACATTTCTCGCACCCAACTCACGCGAAAGGCCTCGCCCATGGGCATTCGGAGCTTGCTGCGCAAGGTGTTCGGCCGTGACCGCGCGGAGCAGGACGCGCCGACGGCCACGGTCCCGCCCCAGACCGAGCGCACCGCGCCCGCGGAGTCGGAGCCGGCCACGACGGCGACCGCGACCGCCACGGCGGACGAGCCGGCCGAGGAGCCGGCCCCGGTGCTCGAAACCGCCCCGGCCTCGAAGGCCTCGGTCCCGGCACCCGCCTCTCCCCGGTCCGCCGGCGACAACAGCGGCCTGGCCTCGGACCTGGTGGCCGCCGCCTTCGACAAGGCGTCCGTCCCCACGGTCCCGGCACAGGGGTCGGCACCGAAGCCGGAGTCGACGGAGCCGGAGGCCACGAAGCCGGAATCGGTGAAGCCGGAGGCCGCCGCGGTCGTCGAGACGGTGGAGGTCTCCGAGACCGCTGAGGCCGTCGAGGCTGCGGAGGTCGTCGAGACCGCTGAGGCCTCCAAGGCCCCCGCCGAGGCCGAGCCGACCGAGGCCGAGCCGGAGCCCGCGCCGAAGT
>NZ_ML123047.1:434307-481523 GCF_003846175.1 Streptomyces sp. ADI95-17
CCGGTCAAGGTCGAGCCCGAGGCCAAGGCCGAGCCCGAGACGGCCGTCGAGCCGGAGCCCGAGCCCGAGGCCAAGGCCGAGACCCCCGCCCCCGTGACCGAGGCGGCCCCCGCCCCCGAGCCGGAGGCACAGCCCGAGCCCACCCCGGCAGCCGAGCCCGAGCCGGAGCCCACCCCGGCAGCCGCGGCCACCACGGCCACCACGACCACCACCCCCGCGGCCTCCCCCGCCCCCAAGCCCGCCCTCACTCTCGCCAAGGTCAAGTCGCGGGCTCCCGGGCTCGTCGACTCGTACAAGGCGGCCCAGGCCGGGCTGAAGGCGCACGGGCTGACCGGGCTGCGCGCCACCGTCTACCTGGTCCTCGACCGCTCCGGCTCCATGCGGCCGTTCTACAAGGACGGCAGCGCCCAGCACCTGGGCGACCGCACGGTGGCGCTCGCCGCGCACCTGGACGAGAACGCGACCGTCCCCGTGGTCTTCTTCTCGACGGACATCGACGGCACCGGCACCGTCGGCCTCGCCGACCACGAGGGCCGGATCGACGAGCTGAACGCGGGCCTCGGCCGCCTCGGCCGTACGAACTACCAGCGCGCCGTCGAAGAGGTCGTCGCGCACTACGAGAAGTCCGGCGCGACCGGCCCCGCCCTGGTGGTCTTCCAGACGGACGGCCCGCCGGACGCCAAGCAGGCCGCCAAGCAGGCGCTGGCCGACGCGGCCCGGCTGCCGCTGTTCTTCCAGTTCGTCGCGTTCGGCGACGAGGACGCCAAGGGCTTCGACTTCCTGCGCAAGCTGGACGCCCCGAACGCCGGGTTCTTCCACGCGGGCCCCGCACCCCGGGAGGTCGCGGACGCCACGTTCTACCGCGAGGTCCTCGCCGCGCTCCCCGCCTGGGTCGCCGCCCGCGAGACGGTGACCGCCGACTGACCGACCGGCAGCCGTACGGTCACGGCGAGCCCGCCCTCGGGGCCCGGCACCGCCGTGACCGTACCGCCGTGCGCCACCGCGATGGAGCGCACGATCGACAGGCCGAGGCCCGACCCGCGCCCCATCCGGTCCTTGCCCTCACCCCGCCGGAACGGCTCGAACAGCCCGGGTATGTCCGCCGCGTCCACCATCGGCCCGGTGTTGCGGACCTTCAGCAGCGCCGCGCCGCGGACCGCCACCAGTGACACGTCCACCGTCCCGCCCGGCACGTTGTACGTGACGGCGTTGGCCAGCAGATTCGCCACCAGCTGCGCCAGCAGCAGCCGGTTCCCGCGCACCGTGCAGAGCCCGGTGGCGGCCTCCACACCCGGGTGCCGGGCCGTCTCCTCCGCCACCACCCGCGCGAGATCCACCTCCTCCCGCTCGCCCTCGGCGAGCCCGCGCTCACTGCGCGCCAGCACCAGCAGCCCCTCGATAAGCCGTTCGCTGCGCCGGTTGTTGTCCAGGAGCGTCTGCCGGGTCCGTACGAGATCCTCGGGGGTCGGGTCGTCCAGGCCGATCTGGATCGCCGCCCGCTGGGTGGCGAGCGGGGTGCGCAGCTCGTGGGAGGCGTTGGCGATGAACCGCCGCTGGCTGTCGAACGCCCTCTCCAGCCGGGCCAGCAGCGCGTCGAGCGTGTCGCCCAGCTCCTTCAGCTCGTCGTCGGGTCCGCTGGACGCGATCCGCTCGTGCAGATTGTGCTCGGAGAGCCGGCGGGCCTTCGCGGTCATGGCGTGCACCGGCCGCAGCACCCGCCCCGCGGTCCACCAGCCGACGCCGACCGCGCAGGCCGTCATCACGAGCAGCGCGGCCGCGGACCACATGAGCAGCTGGTGCCCGGCCGCGTCGCTGACGTGGTCGGTGAGGTCGTAGACGGTGGGCGGCCCGAGACTCCGCCGGGTGATCAGCGGACCGTTCACCGCGTAGCCGGGCTGGACGACCGCGGCGGTGCGGGCGATGTCGCGCGCCTGGGAGTCCGTACCGGCGCGGGACGCGAGGTTGACGGTGGCGAGCAGCGCCGTGCCGAGGATCAGGAACACCCCGCCGTACACGAGCGCGATCCTGGTCCGGATCCTGGAGTGCGGCACACCGGCCGGCGGCCTCACAGGGCGTACCCCACTCCCTGCACCGTACGGATCAGGGCCGGCTCCCCGAGCTTCCCGCGCAGCTTGCTCATGCAGACGCGCACGGCACCGGTGAACGGATCGGCGTTGGCGTCCCAGGCCCGCTCCAGCAGCTCCTCCGCGCTGACGGTCCCGCCGTCCGCCTCCAGCAGCAGCTGGAGCACCGAGAACTCCTTCGGCGAGAGGTCCAGCTCCCGCCCGTCCCGCGAGGCCGTGCGCCGTACGGTGTCGAGCCGGATGCCGTGCCGTTCCAGCTGCGGCGGGACCGGGCGGGCGCTGCGGCGGCGCAGCGCCCGGACCCGGGACACCAGCTCCGGGAACTCGAACGGCTTGCCCAGGTAGTCGTCGGCGCCGAGGTCGAGCCCGGCGACCCGGTCCTCCATGGATCCGGCGGCGGTGAGCATCAGGATCCTGGTCCGGGAGCCGGAGGCGACGAGCCCGCGCGCCACGTCGTCGCCGTGCACCCGCGGCAGGTCGCGGTCCAGGACGACGACGTCGTAGTCGTGCAGCCCCAGGTAGGCGAGGGCGGCGTCACCGCTGTACACCGTGTCGACGGCGAACCCGGCCCGCCGCAGTCCGGTGGCGACCAGCTCCGCCAGGATCTCCTCGTCCTCGGCGACCAGTACCCGCATCGTGATGTCCCCTGCCTCGTACACGCGTGTCCACTCCCTCCCAGGATGCGTCTTTGCTACGGGAAGGGATGTTTCGCAAAGGTCTCCACGTGCGTGGCCGGGTTTATCGGTGTGAGTTGATCTTCCCCGGGCCGTTAGGATTTCGACCATGGCGGCCACTGGATCCGAGAAGCAAGGGGGCGACGGCGTGAAGAGTTTCTACGTATCGACCCCCATCTACTACGTCAACGACGCTCCTCACCTGGGCCACGCCTACACGACCGTCGCAGGCGACGTGCTCACCCGCTGGCACCGCCAGCGCGGCGAGAAGGTGTGGTACCTCACCGGCACGGACGAGCACGGTCAGAAGATCATGCGCACTGCCGAGGCGAACGAAGTCACCCCGCAGGAGTGGTGCGACAAGCTCGTGGAGGAGGCGTGGAAGCCCCTCTGGGAGCACCTGAACATCGCGAACGACGACTTCATCCGTACGACGGAGAAGCGCCACACCGACCGGGTGCAGGAGTTCGTCCAGGACCTGTACGACAAGGGTGAGATCTACAAGGGCGGCTACGAGGGCCCGTACTGCGTGGGCTGCGAGGAGTACAAGCTCCCCGGCGACCTCATCGAGGACGAGGCCGGCGTCAAGCTGTGCCCGATCCACAAGAAGCCGGTGGAGATCCTCAAGGAGGAGAACTACTTCTTCAAGCTGAGCGCCTACGGCCCGAAGCTGATGGAGTTCTACGCGAACAACCCGGGCTTCATCCAGCCCGAGTCCGCCCGCAACGAGGTCGTGAACTTCGTCAAGCAGGGCCTCCAGGACCTCTCGATCTCCCGCTCGACCTTCGACTGGGGCGTCCCGGTGCCGTGGGACGAGAAGCACGTCATCTACGTGTGGGTCGACGCCCTGCTGAACTACGCCACGGCGGTCGGCTACGGCGCCAACCAGGAGAAGTTCGACAGCACGTTCCCCGCGAACGTGCACCTGGTCGGCAAGGACATCCTGCGCTTCCACGCGGTGATCTGGCCCGCGATGCTGATGGCGCAGGGCCTGCCGCTGCCCGGAAAGGTCGCGGCCAACGGCTGGCTGATGGTCGGCGGCGAGAAGATGTCGAAGTCGAACCTGACGGGCATCAAGCCGCAGGACCTGACCTCGCACTTCGGCGTGGACGCGTACCGCTGGTACTTCCTGCGGGCGATCGCGTTCGGCAGCGACGGCTCGTTCTCCTGGGAGGACTTCTCCGCCCGCTACACCTCCGAGCTCGCCAACGACTACGGCAACCTCGCCTCGCGCGTCGCGGCCATGGTCGGCAAGTACTTCGGCGGGGCGCTCCCGGAGGCCACCGCATCGGGTGACGCCGAGAAGGCGGTCCAGGAGGGTCTGGCCAAGGCCGTCGCCACGGCCGACGAGAAGATCGGCGAGGAGCTGGACTTCCAGGCCGGCATCCTGGCGATCTTCGACTTCGTGAAGCAGGTCAACGGCTACATCACGGAGCAGGAGCCCTGGAAGGTCGCCAAGGACACCTCTCCCGAGGGCCAGGCCCGTCTCGCGACGATCCTCTACACGGCCGCCGAGTCGCTGCGCGGCGTCGCGGTCCTGCTGAACGCCGTGATGCCGGAGACCTCGCAGAAGCTGTGGGAGTCGCTGGGCGCCGAGGCGTCGCTGGGCGCACTGGCCGAGCAGCGCGTGCAGGACGCGGGCAGCTGGGGCCGGCTCCCGGCGGGCACGACGGTGACGAAGGGCGCGGTGCTCTTCCCGCGCCTGGAGGAGAAGCCCGCGTAACGCGGTGTGCGTACGGCGAAGGGCGGGACCGCGTTTCCGGTCCCGCCCTTCGCCGTACCGCCGCTCGTGGTCAGCGGGCCCAGTTCTTCAGCGGCCCGGTGTCCGGTTCGATGCCCACCGGGTCGGGCAGCTCGCGGTCTTCCCGTACGGCACCGTCACCACCTGCTCGTACCGCACCCCGTCGGGCTGCGAACCTGGGTCGGCCCACTGCGCTCGGCCTCGTTGACCGCTGCCTCCTGTGGAACCCGGCCTGCCTCCGGAGTACGGGCCCGCCTCCCGGCCCGTATCCGGTTCACCGTTCCAGTGCCTCCGCGTCACCCATCACGACGACCGGCTTCTTCGCGGGGTCGAGGGTGCTCACGAGTTCCCGCATCCGGTCCAGGGGGAGCGAGACGCAGCCCTGGGTCGGGCCGCCGTGGTCGACGTGGATCCAGATGCCGCCGCCGCGCTCCTGGCCGAGGGGGCGTTCCTGGTCCAGCGGGGTGACGCCGGGGGTCCGGTTGTAGTCGATGGCGACGACGTAGTCGAAGGACCCTTCGAGCTGCTCCCCGTCGAAGCCCTCGCCGCTCACCACGAACGCCGGGTTCCGGTCGTAGGGGAACGCCGTTTCGGGGGGATCGAACAGGCCGCCCGCGTAGGTCAGCCCGTAGACCCCGACCGGGGTGCGGAGATCGCCCTCCCAGTGCTCGTCGGTCCAGCCGTTCAGCGCGTTGTGGGCCGGCCAGCGGGTGGTGACGGGCAGCCAGCCCAGGGCCGGGTTGTCCCGGGCGTAGAGGACCGCGGTGGACAGGCTGGAGTTGTAGGAGTCGCCGGTGACGACGAAGACCTGTTTGGCGGACGCCGGGATCGAGGCCCGGGTCTTCGGCCCCAGCGCGGGGATCTCGCGCGGCCGGACGACCGGCGCGTACGGCCCGGGGGCGGCCCGTCTCCGTGCGCCGTCGGCCTGTGGCCCCGCGACACCGGCGGAGACCGAGGCGGACGCCCGGACGGACGGGTTTCCGGTCGCGGTGTCGGAGGTGGTGTCGCCGCATGCGGTGAGCAGCAGCACGGCGGCACAGGTGCCGACGTGGACGGCGTACGGGGGACGCCGGACGGCCGACGGACGGAACACGGACACGGGAACTCCTCAGCAGTCGTGGGGTGACGGCAGCACGGGCGAGCTCCCCGTCACGCCTCTTGCCGCCGAGCCCAGTTAACGCCGCGTCGGGCGAGCGCGAATCCGTACGGGGGCCATACGGCTGTATCGCCCGCCGGACACGCGCGCCGATGGTCCGCGGAACCGTCCCCTGCGTGTAGTTTCCGGACCTTGCGTTCCGCAGGAGTGCCGAAGGACTGATCGCCGGTCAGGTCCGGGTACCGGTCACGGCGGCGACGGCCGTGGAGCCGGCCACGGTGTCAGGGGGTGGCCTCGGCTCACCCGTTGAGGAACTCCGCACACCGGTACGGGCCCAGCACCTCGCCGTCGGAGGGCCGCAGGGTGACCTCGACGTCGTCGGTCCTGACCTTCGGTTCGAGTACGGACTGGGCGCGCGCCAGCGTGCACACCAGCTGGCCCGTGCCCAGGTCGCGCCCCGAGCCCGGGTACGAGCCGTCCATGCGCACCGTGACCCTGGTCCCCTCGCCGGTCGCCTCGTAGCCGCCGAGCTGGGGGACGAGAGAGGTGAGCCCGCCCCGCTCCTCGACCGGCGGCGGCTTCCCCGCGAGCAGCTTCAGCACCGAGACGAGGTCCTTGATCTCCTGGTCGAGCAGCGGCACCGCGCGCAGCCCGGCGGCGGACGCGTAGTACAGCCGCATCCCGCGCGTCGGCCCGGACGCGGGCTCGCCCGCCTCCACCACCCCGGTCGGCTGGACGCCGCACGCCACGAGGGCGCCCCCGAGCGCGGCGACCACGATCCCCTGCCGGATCCTCACTCCGTGTCCTCCCTCATGGGTCGTAGCGGCAGCCGCAGCGTGAACACCGCGCCGCCCCGCGGCCCGTCGGCCGCCTCGATCGTGCCGCCGTGCAGCCGGGCGTTCTCCAGCGCGATCGCCGTGCCGAGGCCGCTGCCCTGTCCGGTGTCGTCGGCCGCGCCGCGGGTGCGGGCCGTGTCCGCCTTGTAGAACCGGTCGAAGACCCGCTCCCCGGTCCCCGGCGGCAGCCCGGGGCCGTGGTCGGCGACCTCCAGCGTCACCCACTCCCCGTCCGCCCCGGGGGCCGTCGCGAGTGTCACGGTGACCGGCGGGGCGCCGTGCCGCAGCGCGTTGCCCACCAGGTTCGCGACGATCACGTCGATCCTGCGCCGGTCGACCACCGCCCGCAGCCCCTCGGGCAGCTCGGTCCGCACCCGGTCCGTCCAGCCGCGCAGCGCCAGCGACGCCCGCACGGTGTCGGCGAGATCCGCCTCGGCCGCGTTCAGCCGTACCGCCTTCGCGTCGAAGCGGGAGATCTCCATCAGGTCCTCGACCAGCCGGGACAGCCGGGCCGTCTCCGCGCCGACGGTACGGGCCGCCCGCGCCGCGTCCGGCGGCAGCTGGTCGGCGTCCTCCTCCAGGACGGTCGCCACCATCGCCATCGCCGCGAGGGGGGTGCGCAGTTCGTGGGACACGTCCGCCACGAAGCGGCGCGCCTTCGCCTCCTGCTCGCGCAGCTCCGTGTCGGAGGCCTGGAGCGCGTCGGCGGTCTCATTGAACGTCCGGGCCAGATCGGCGAGTTCGTCGTGCCCGGAGACGGCGACCCGGCTGCCGAGGTCCCCGGCCGCCAGCTCACGGGTGGCCCGGCCCAGCTTCCGTACCGGACGCAGGACCGTCCCCGCTGCCAGCAGCGCCAGGACGGCGGCCAGCACCACCACCGGCACCATGCCCGTCCGTACGGAGTCCAGCAGGGCGGTGGTGTCGTCGCGTTCGGCCCGCAGATCGGTGATCGCGAAGACCTCCAGGCCGGAGGTGCGGCGGTCCCCGTCGGCGAAGGTGACGGGCGTGCCGACGACCAGATAGGGATCGCCCCGCCACCGCACCCGCTGGAACTGGGCTCCGTCGCCGGTCGTGACGGCGGTGCGCAGCTCGGTGGTGATCCGGGCCCTGGTGTCGGCGAGCGAGTCGGAGACGGCGGAGAGGTCCTGGTAGCGGGCGACGACGATGTTCCCGCCGAGGCCGTCCGACACCCGGGCCGCGAACCGGGACAGCGACTGCTGGTCGGGCGGTACGTCGAAGTCGGCGGCGACCGCGGTGACCCGCTCCCGGAGGTCGTTCACGGCGGCGTTCTGGGTGCGCTGGAGGACGGCGGTGCGGGCGTCCCGGTAGGCGAGGGCGGTCGCGGTCACCGCGCTGATGAGCGCGACGACGACGAAGGTGACGACGAGCCGGACGCGCAGCCCGCCGACGAGCCGCCGGGAGCGCCGCTTCGGGGCGACGCCGCGCCCGCCTCTGCCGTCGTCCGCACGGCTCGCGGCGGGCGTGCCGCCCGTACGGCTGGTGGCGGCCTTCTCCATACGGCTCGCGGCAGCCTTCCCAGTACGGCTCGCGGCAGCCTTCTCCATGCGGCTCGCGGCGGCCTTCTCCGTACGGCTCGCGGCGGTCTTCTCCGTACGGTTCACAGCGGTCCGAAGCGGTAGCCGAAGCCCCGCACCGTCTGGACGTACCTCGGTCTGGCCGGTACGTCCTCCAGCTTGGCCCGCAGCCGGCCGACCGCCGCGTCCACCAGCCGGGAGTCGCCCAGGAAGGTGTGGTCCCAGACTGATTCCAGGAGCTGCTCGCGGCTGAGGACCCGGCCCGGGGAGGCCGACAGCTCCAGCAGCAGCCGCAGTTCGGTGGGCGGCAGCGGGACCGGGGTGCCGTGCTTGGTGACGGTCAGTCCGGCGCGGTCGATCACCAGCCCGGCGAGGTCGTCGGCTCCCCCGCGCACCGGCCCGGACGGTTCCGCCCGCCGCAGCGCGGCCCGGATCCGGGCCTCCAGGACGGGGGCGGTGACCGGCTTGACGACGTAGTCGTCGGCGCCCGCCTCCAGACCGGTCACGATGTCCGAGTCGTCGCCGCGTGCGGTCAGCATGATGACGGGCAGGGTCGCCGAGCGGGCGCGGATGCGGCGGCACACCTCGAAGCCGTCCATGCCGGGCAGCATCAGGTCCAGGACGGCCAGTTCCACCCGCGCGCCCCGCTCCCCGGCCAGCAGGGCGAGAGCCTGCTCGCCGGTGGCGGCGGTCTCCACGCCGTACCCGTGCCGGCGCAGCACGAGCTCCATCCCGTCCCGTACGGACGCGTCGTCCTCGATCAGCAACACATGCGGCATGGAGCCGATTATGTGCATGCCCGGACCGCCCGCGTCTGCCCCGGACAGGGCTGGAAGCGCAGGCCGGGGGGATTGTTACGTTCCCATCATGTGGCCATGGAGGGGCCATCATCCGGGGCAGCCAGTGTGCGGCGCATGACCTTTCCCAGGACGAACCCCCGCAGCCCCCGCAGCCCCCGCACCACCGCCCGGCTGCGCATGACCGCCCTCGTGGCCCTGCCCGTGCTCGCCCTCTCCGTCGGCTGCGGCGGCGGGGACGACGGCGCGGGCGGTACGAAGAAGAGCGATGCGATCGCCGACGTACCGGACACGCCGCGCGCGAGCGCCGAGAAGGACGGGAACAAGGCCGACGCCCCGCCCGCCGGCAAGAGCGCCTTCTACGACGCCCAGCTGAAATACGTCCAGTGCATGCGAGTCAAGGGCGGCTACAAGGACTACCCCGACCCCAAGCTCAGCGGCTACCTCGACTGGGAGAAGATCGAGGTGATCGCCTCGAAGCCCGGCCAGAACGAGGCGTACAAGGGCGGCAAGGACGGGGTCTGCGCCCCCGAACTGCTGGCCGCCATGGACGCCGAGCCCGAGCGTGACCAGCAGAAGTCCTACGAGTCGATGCTCGCGCACGCCAAGTGCATGCGGGACAACGGCGTCTCCAGGTTCACCAACCCGACCATGAGCGGCGGCAACGCCCAGCCGGGCGGCGACCCGAACCCCGCCTCCCCGTCCATCGACACCGACTCACCGGCGTACAAGCAGGCCCGCGAGGCGTGCAAGTCGAAGCTGATCGACAGCGTGGAAGGCATGCAGTGAGGCGCCGCTCCGCCCTCGTCGCACTCGGTGCGGCGGCCGTCCTCGCCGCCGTCACCGGCGGCGTCCTGTTCCTCGGCGACGGCGACGACGCGGGCGCCTCCGGGCCGGGCGGCGACCTGCCGCCCGCCACCGTGAGCGTCGTACGCACCGACCTCGTACGGTCCACGACGGTCGACGGCAGGCTCGACTTCTCGCAGCGTCGCACCGTCAGGTCCGCCGTCGAGGGCACCGTCACGGTGACCGCCCCCGAGGGCAGGACGGTGGCCATGGGGCAGGCGCTGTACGAACTGAACGACAAGCCCGTCACCCTCCTCTACGGGCCGGTCCCGATGTTCCGCGAGATGAAGGCGGGCGACCGGGGCAGTGACGTGCTCCAGCTGGAGCGCAATCTGCGCGACCTGGGGTACGGCGCGCAGCTCTACGTCGACACGCGGTACGACAAGGGCACCGAGGCCGCCGTGAAGCAGTGGCAGAAGTCCCTGAACCGCGAGACCACCGGCCGGGTCGGCCGGGGCGACGTGGTCTTCCAGCCCGACCGGGTCAAGGTGGTCTCCGCCGACGCGGCGCTCGCCGACCAGGTCGGCCCGGACGAGCCGGTCCTGACGCTCGCCTCCACCCGGCCCGTCGTACGGGCGGAACTGGAGCAGACCGACGGCGCGCTCACCTCGAAGGGCACCAAGGTCGAGGTCACCCTGCCGAGCGGGAAGACCGTGGCCGGCAAGGTAGCCGGAACGGTGCGCCCGGAGGCGGCCGCCTCCGGGGCCGACGCGGGCGCCCAGGACGGCATCGTCGTCGAGGTCGTCCTGGACGGCGGGGCGAGCGCCGCGTCCGGCGAGGACACCGGGAAACCGGTGAGCGTGAAGTTCGTCAGCGAGGCGCACAAGGGGGTCCTCGCGGTCCCCGTCGAGGCGGTCGTCGCCCTGCGCGGCGAGAACGGCGGCTACGGCCTCCAGGTCGTCCGGGGGACCACCTCGCGGATGATCCGGGTGGAGACCGGCATGACCGCCGACGGACAGATCGAGGTCAGCGGCCCCGAGGTGCGCGAGGGCCTGAAGGTCGGAGCGGCCGCGTCATGACACCGGCCCCGGTGATCGAACTGCGGAACGCCACCAAGTCCTACCCCGGCGGCGTCCACGCCCTGCGCGGGGTGAACCTCACCGTCCAGGAGGGCGAGCTGCTCGCCGTCGTCGGCCCGTCCGGCTCCGGCAAGTCCACGATGCTCAACATCATGGGCACCCTCGACAAGCCCACCAAGGGCACCGTCGAGGTCGCCGGTTACGACGTGTCCGGGCTCTCCGACTCCCGGCTCTCCGCACTGCGCGCCCGCCACATCGGCTTCGTCTTCCAGCACTTCCACCTTGCGGCGGGACGCGACGCGGTGGACAACGTCGCCGACGGACTGCTGTACGCGGGCGTGCCGCTGAAGGAGCGGCGCAGGCGTGCCCGGGAGGCGCTGGCCGGGGTCCGGCTGGACCACCGCCGTTCGCACACGCCGAACGAGCTGTCCGGCGGCGAGAAGCAGCGGGTGGCCATCGCCCGCGCCCTGGTGGGCAGCCCCCGGCTGCTGCTGGCGGACGAGCCGACCGGGGCGCTGGACACCGCGTCCGGCGAGCTCGTCATGGAGCTGCTGCACGAGCTGAACGCGTCCGGCACCACCGTCTGCGTGATCACCCACGACAACGAGATCGCGGACTCGCTGCCGCGCCGGGTCCGCTTCCGGGACGGCGAGATCGTCTCGGACACGCGCTCCGGGGTGCCCTTGGGCCCACGTACGGAAGGGGCCGGTTCATGAAGAACGACCTCAGACCCGCCCGTCTGTCCCCCCGCGACATCCTCCGCGTCGGCGCGGTCGGCCTGCGCGCCCGTCGCGCGCGCGTGGTGCTCTCGGCGCTCGGCATCGCCATCGGCATCGCGACCATGGTCGCGGTCGTCGGCCTGTCCGAGTCGAGCCGCGCGGACCTGATGGCCCGGCTCGACCGCCTCGGCACCAACCTCCTCACCGCCGAGGCGGGCCAGGACGCCACGGGGCAGCGGATCCGGCTCCCGGAGAACGCGGTCGCGATGGTCGAGCGCATCGGCCCGGTGCGGCACGCCACGGCCACCGCCGACATCGACGCCCGCATCCGCCGCAGCGACGTGGTCCCCGAGGAGCGCACCGCCGGCGTCACCGCCCAGGCGGCCCGCATCGACCTGCTGTCCACGCTCGGCGGCCGGGTCGCGAAGGGCAGCTGGCTGAACCCGGCCGGCGAACGACTCCCGGTGACGGTCCTCGGCTCGGTGGCGGCGGAGCGCCTGGGCATCACCCGCACCGGCGAGACGATCATGATGAACGACACCCGGGTGGTCGTCGTCGGCATCCTTCAACCGCTCGAACTGGTCCCCACCCTGGACCGGGTGGCCATGGTCGGATTCCCCGCCGCCGAGCGCCACTTCGGCTTCGACGGCCACCCGACCACCGTCTTCGAGCGCTCCACGGACGCCTCGGTCGAGGACGTACGGGCGGTGCTGGCCCGCACCATCAGCCCCGGCAGCGAAGGGGGGATCAGGGTCTCCCGGCCCTCGGACGCGCTGGCCGCGAAGGCCGCCACCGACGAGGGTCTGACCAGTCTGATGCTCGGCCTGGGCGCGGTGGCCCTGCTGGTCGGCGGGGTGGGCGTCGCCAACACCATGGTCATCTCCGTCCTGGAGCGCCGCCAGGAGATCGGGCTGCGCCGCTCACTGGGCGCGACCCGGGGCGCGGTCCGGCTCCAGTTCCTGACCGAGTCGCTGCTGCTGTCGGCGCTGGGCGGGGCGACGGGAGCGCTGCTGGGCGCGGCGGCGACATACGGCTTCGCGCGGGTCCAGGGGTGGACGGCGGTGGTCCCGCCCTGGTCGCTGGCGGGCGGCCTGGCCGCCACCCTCCTGATCGGCGTGGTCGCGGGCCTCTATCCGGCGATCCGCGCCTCCCGGCTGCATCCGACGGTGGCCCTGAACGCGACCTGAGACAACCTGCCGCAAACGTGGAACATCCCCCGGCCGACCCCGGCCGGGGGATGTTTCACGTGGAACCGAAGCAGAACCGGCGCAGGACCGCAGCGGGACCGCAGCAGAGCCGGTGGCGCTTACTTCGCGCCGGTGTCCCTCGCCACGGAGTCCGTGGCGTCCGCCTTCTCCTTCACCGTCGCCGCCGGCTTGCGGAGCTGGATGTTCAGCTCGCGCAGCCGGGTCTCGTCCAGCTCCGTCGGGGCGCCCATCATCAGGTCCTGGGCGTTGCCGTTGAGCGGGAAGGCGATCGTCTCGCGGATGTTGGGCTCGTCGGCCAGCAGCATCACGATGCGGTCGACGCCCGGGGCGATGCCGCCGTGCGGCGGGGCGCCGAGACGGAAGGCGCGCAGCATGCCCGCGAACTCGTGCTCGACGGTCTCGCGGTCGTAACCGGCGATCTCGAAGGCCTTGAGCATCAGCTCGGGCTCGTGGTTGCGGATGGCGCCGGAGGACAGCTCGATGCCGTTGCAGACGATGTCGTACTGCCAGGCGAGGATGTCCAGCGGGTCCTTCTCCTCCAGGTCCTTCAGGCCGCCCTGGGGCATCGAGAAGGGGTTGTGGGAGAAGTCGATCTTGCCGGTGTCCTCGTCCTTCTCGTACATCGGGAAGTCGACGATCCAGCAGAACCGGAAGACGCCTTCCTCGAAGTGGCCGGCGCGCTTGGCGGCCTCGACGCGGACGACGGACATGATCTTGGAGACCTCGTCGAACTCGCCGGCGCCGAAGAAGACCGCGTGGCCCGGCACGAGGGAGAGCCGCTCGGTGAGCGTCTTGACGTCGGTCTCGGTGAGGAACTTGGCGATCGGTCCCGCCAGGGTGCCGTCCTCGCCGACCCGGACCCAGGCCAGGCCCTTGGCGCCGTGCTGGACGGCGTAGTCGCCGAGGCCGTCGAAGAACTTCCGGGACTGACCGGCGGTGTCCGGGACCGGCAGGGCACGGACGTGCTTGCCGGCGAAGGCCTTGAACTCCGAGTCGGCGAAGACGTCGGAGATGTCGACCAGTTCCAGCTTGGCGCGCAGGTCGGGCTTGTCGTTGCCGTACTTCAGCATCGACTCGCGGAACGGGATGCGCGGGAACGGCGAGGTGACGTGGCGGCCGTTGCCGAACTCCTCGAAGAGCTCGGTCATCAGCTTCTCGATCGGCCGGAAGACGTCCTCCTGCTCGACGAACGACATCTCGACGTCGAGCTGGTAGAACTCGCCGGGCGAACGGTCCGCGCGGGCGTCCTCGTCGCGGAAGCACGGCGCGATCTGGAAGTAGCGGTCGAAGCCGGAGATCATCAGCAGCTGCTTGAACTGCTGCGGGGCCTGCGGCAGGGCGTAGAACTTGCCCGGGTTCAGACGCGACGGGACGACGAAGTCACGGGCGCCCTCGGGGGAGGTCGCGGTGAGGATCGGGGTCGCCATCTCGTTGAAGCCGAGGGCCACCATCTTGGCGCGGATCGAGGCGATGACCGCCGAGCGCAGCATGATGTTGCGGTGCATGCGCTCGCGGCGCAGGTCGAGGAAGCGGTACTCCAGGCGCCGCTCCTCGTTGACCCCGTCCTCGGTGTTGATCGTGAAGGGCAGCGGGGCGGCCTCGCCCAGCACCTCGACCTCGGTGACCTCGATCTCGATCTCGCCGGTCGGGAGCTCCGGGTTGACGTTGTCGGCGCCGCGCGCGGAGACCTTGCCGTCGATCCGTACGACGGTCTCCTTGGTGAGCTTCGCCAGTGCCTCGTTGCCGGGGGTGCCGGGGCGGGCGACGAGCTGCACCAGACCGTAGTGGTCGCGCAGATCGATGAAGAGGATGCCACCCAGGTCTCGGCGATTGTGCAGCCAGCCGCTCAGCCGGACGTCGGTGCCGACGTCAGAGGCGCGGAGCTCGCCGCAGGTGTGGGACCTGTACCGATGCATCGTCGTTCATCCAGTCTTCGCGGTTCGGGGTGGATTCAGCCTCCCCAGGCTACCGCCCGCACCCGCACCGAATCATTGACATTGACATTTCAAGATCATCCGGGGCCTTCCGAGGGGCGGGAGGGCCCGCCCCTCGGTGGCGTCCACGGAGCAAGTCTTCTTAAAGTGGGGCAATGCGCACCGAGGACGTCCTGGCCGCGACCGCGACCGGTCTGTGGCGCTGGGACAGCGGATCCGGGACCTTCACGCTCGATGCGGAGGCGGCCCGGCTTCTGGAGCTGCCCGCGGGGGGTGGCGTCTTCCGCGAGTCCGCGGTGCGTTCCCGCTTCCACCCCGTCGACTGGAACGAGATCTACGGGGTGGTGAACCTCGCGCTCTCCGAGGGCACCCTCGCCGAGGCCCGGCTGCGGATAGTGGACGGGACGGGCCGGGTGCTGCGCACCGTACGCAGCCGCGCCAAGCCGTTCCCGCCCGAGCGGCCGGACGGGCGGGGCCACATACTGCTCGGCACTCTCCAGGAGGTCGCCGAACCGCATCCGGGCACCACCGGAGCGCCCGCGACCGTCACCGGCGACTGGCGCCGCTCCCGCGAGGCGTTCCTGCTGGACGCGGGCCGGGCGCTGGCCGAGGCCCGGTCGACCGAGGAGGTGCTGCGGGTCGCCGCCTCGCTCTCCATGCCGGGGTTCTCGCCGGACGGCCTGGCGGTCTTCGGCATCGCGGGCGAGCGGCTGACGGTCGTCGGGCACCACGGGCACAGCGTGGGCGACGAGGACCCGTTCACCGACATGCCGCTGGAGACCGACTACCCGGCCGCCGAGGTGGTGCGGACGGGGCGGGCGATCTATCTGCCGTCGCCCGAGGACTACAGCCGCCGCTACCCGGTCACCTGGCCGCTCGCCAGCCGGTTCGGGCGCCGCTCCTGGGCCTTCCTGCCGCTGATCGTCGCGGGGCGCACCATGGGCGCCTGGATGGCGGGCTTCAAGCACCCGGTGTCGTTCACACCGGACGAGCGGTCCGTGCTGACGACCGTGGCCCGGATGCTGGCGCAGGCGCTGACCCGGGCCGGGGTCGCCGAGACCGAGCGGGAGCTGTCGCTGGGGCTCCAGCGCTCGATGATGCCGACGCTGGGCCCGGACATCCCGGGGATGACGGTCGCCGCCCGCTACATCCCGACCGGCGGCGGCCTCCAGGTCGGCGGCGACTGGTACGACATGATCCCGCTCCCCAACGGCCGGATCGCCCTGGTCATCGGTGACGTCCAGGGCCACGACGTGCGGGCCGCCGGGCTGATGGGGCAGCTGCGGATCGCCCTGCGCGCGTACGCCGCCGAGGGGCACCGCCCGGACGCGGTGCTCTCGCGGGCGTCCCGCTTCCTCTCCGGGCTCACGGACGCGTACGAGGACGGTGAGGAGACCGGACCGCGCTTCGCCACCTGTCTGTACGCGGAGACCGACCCGGAGACCGGCACGCTCGACATCGCACGGGCCGGCCACCCCGACCCCGTGGTGATCACCGCCGACGGGACGGCGATGATCCACCAGACCGAGGGCGGAATGCCGCTCGGCGTCGAGACGGACGCCGACTATCCGACGAGCCGGCTCACCCTGGAGCCGGGGGAAACGATCATGCTCTGCACGGACGGGCTGATCGAGACCGGCGGCCATGACATGTTCTCCGGCTGGGACCGGCTGCGGCCGGTCCTGGAGCAGCAGACCGCCGACCTGGAGAAGCTCGCCGACGCCCTCGTGCAGGCCGTGCACGGGCCGACGTCGCACTACACGACGGGCCCGCTGGCAGACCGCCGGGAGGACGACATCGCGCTGCTGCTGCTCCGGTGCGACGGGGGGACGCGGCGCCGGCCGGCGCCCCGGCGCACCGCGCTGACCATCGCGCAGGCCGAGCCGGAGCGGATCGCGGCGGCCCGGCAGCAGCTGCGGGAGCTGCTGCACGACTGGGCGGATCCGGAGCAGGTCGACGCGGCGGTGCTGATGATCTCCGAGATGGCCACCAACGTCCTCGTCCACACGGACGGGGACGCGCTGATGCTCGCGCAGGCGACGGGGGAGCACGGCGAGCGGCGGCTGCGCGTGGAGGTGTCCGACGGCAGCGACGAACTCCCGCACAGGCGGCGCCCCGGGGAGATGGCCTCCAGCGGGCGCGGGCTGGTGCTGATGGAGATGCTCGCCGACGCGTGGGGGGTGGACCCGCGGGGGGCGGGGAAGTCGATCTGGTTCGAGCTGTACGAGTCGGGGCCGGAGAGCTGAGTCAGGCCCTTCCGGGGCCGGGCCGGGGCCGGCGAGCCGAGTCAGGCGCCTTCCGGGGCCGGGCCGGGCCGCGATCCGTCCCCGGGCGCCGGCCCCGGCCCCGGCCGGTCCCCGCGCAGTTCGCCGAGGACGCCGAAGGCCGCCGCGCAGACCGGCACCGCGAGCAGCATGCCCAGCAGGCCCGCCACGCTGGCGCCGGCGGTCAGCGCGATCATGATCATGGCGGGGTGCATCTGCACCGTACGGCTCTGGATCACCGGCTGCAGCACGTGCCCCTCCAGCACCTGCACCGCCAGTACGACCCCCAGCGCCCAGAGCGCGATCACGAACCCCCGGTCGGCGAGCGCCACCAGGACCGCGACCGCGCCCGAGAGGAACGCCCCGAGGTAGGGGATGTAGGCCCCGACGAAGACCAGCGCCCCGAGCCCCACCGCGCCGGGGACGCGCAGGATCAGCAGGCCGACGGTGATGCAGACGGCGTCGATCAGCGCGATGAACGTGGTGCCGCGCATGAAGCCCTCGACGGCTTCGAAGGCCCGCCGGCCCATCGCCTCGACCAGGTCCCCGGTACCGCGCGGGGCGATCGAGTGGGCGAGGCCCGCGGCCCGGTCGGAGTCGCGCAGGAAGAAGAAGGTCAGCAGGAGCGCGAGGACGCTGGTGGCGATGAGCGAGCCGATCAGGCTGAGTCCGGACAGGAGCCCGCCCGCGGCGCTGGCCCCGAACTTCTCGACGAGCTTCTGGGCGTTGGCCACCAGGTCGTCCACGCTGGTGTTCCTGCCGATCCCGAAGTGGTCGACGATCCACTGGGCCACGTCCTTCAGCGACCGGACGATCTGGTCACCGGTGTCGACGAGCGCGGTGACGACGATGTATCCGGCGCCGCCGACCACCGCGACGAGCAGCACACAGGTGAGCCCCGCGGCGAGCGAGCGCTTCAGCCCACGGGCGGTCAGCCAGCGGTGCACCGGTCCGAGCAGCGCCGTACCGAGCAGCGCGAGCAGCACGGGAGTGACCGCGGTCTTGAGGGCGATACACAGCCAGATGGCGACCGCGGCCACCCCGGCGACGAGGAGGACCACGCCGCACCAGGCGGCCGTACGCCGCGCCGCGACGGGCAGGAGGGGTTCAGGAGTCTGCACCCTCCCACCCGATCACGGCGCGGGACGATAATCCGCTCGCACCGCCGTACGAGCGCGGATCGTCATACGCCGACGACGGATGTCACATCCCGTGGACGGCGGGCACGGTGCCGAGGCGGCCGGCCTGGAAGTCCTCGAAGGCCTGCTTCAGTTCGGCCTGGCTGTTCATCACGAACGGCCCGTAGTGCGCCATCGGCTCCCGGATCGGACGGCCGCCGAGCAGCACGACCTCCAGGTCCGGGGCGTGGCCGTCCTGCTTCTCGTCCGCGCGGACGGTCAGCGAGGAACCGGCGCCGAAGACCGCCGTCTGCCCCATGTGGACGGGGCGGCGCTCCGCGCCGACGGTGCCGCGGCCGGCCAGCACGTACGCGAGTCCGTTGAAGTCCTCGCGCCACGGCAGGGTCACCTCGGCGCCGGGGCGCACGGTGGCGTGGATCATCGTGATCGGGGTGTGCGTGATGCCGGGGCCCTGGTGCCCGTCGAGCTCACCGGCGATGACGCGGAGCAGCGCGCCGCCGTCCGGGGAGGCGAGGAGCTGGACCTGGCCGCCGCGGATGTCCTGGTAGCGGGGGTCCATCATCTTGTCGGCCTTGGGCAGGTTCACCCAGAGCTGGAGGCCGTGGAAGAGGCCGCCCGACATCACCAGGGACTCCGGCGGGGCCTCGATGTGCAGCAGCCCGGAACCGGCGGTCATCCACTGGGTGTCGCCGTTCTGGATGGTGCCGCCACCACCGTTGGAGTCCTGGTGGACGAAGGTTCCGTCGATCAGGTACGTGACGGTCTCGAAGCCGCGGTGCGGGTGCCAGGGGGTGCCCTTCGGCTCGCCGGCCGCGTACTCCACCTCGCCCATCTGGTCCATCATGATGAACGGGTCGAGGTACTTGTAGTTGATCCCGGCGAACGCGCGGCGAACCGGGAAGCCCTCGCCCTCGAATCCGCTCGGCGCCGTGGTGACGGCGAGCACGGGGCGGGCCGCCGCGTCGCCGGATGCGGCGACCTTGGGCAGGGTCAGCGGGTTTTCGACAGTCACTGCGGGCATGGGAGCCACCTCCGGGATCGTCCTGCCTTCAATTTAGTTGAATGGTGAACATCCTGCAAGGCTCACTTCATTCCCCCCGCGTTTCGCACCCGCCCGGAGCAACGGAAGAAGGCAGCACAAAGGGCCCGCACCGAGCGGTGCGGGCCCTTGCCGAACGATTCCGACGTCAGCCGTACATGCGGCGCATCGCGAAGTCGACCATCTGCTCCACGGCCTTCGCGTCGAAGACCATGCGGTGCTCACCCTCCATGTCGAGGACGAAGCCGTAGCCGGTCGGCAGCAGATCGATCACCTCGGCCCCGGTGATCACGAAGTACTTGGACTCCTTGCCCGCGTACAGCCGCAGCTCCTTGAGCGTGGTGAACATCGGGATCACCGGCTGCTGGGTGTTGTGCAGCGCCAGGAAGCCGGGGTTGTCGCCACGCGGGCAGTAGACCTTCGACGTCGCGAAGATCTGCTGGAAGTCCTCGGCGGACAGCGAGCCGGTGGTGAAGGCCCGTACCGCGTCACCCAGGGACGGCGGCGAGGGCTCGGGATACAGCGGCTGCTCGCCGTAGCCGCCACCCATCTGCTGCTGTGCACCCGGGTTCTGGTCGTAGCCGTACATACCGCAAAGAGTAATCGGACACATCGGGGCCTTGAGGGGTTGCGTCTTATTACTGACGGGTAGCATCATCGTAGAGGTCAGCTGATATACGCACCGCCAGCTCGTCGCCCACCCGGCCCACACCCCACCCCGGGGCGTTGCGCGCCACTGCTATTGATTACGGAGCCTTCCATGGGGCACTACAAGTCGAATCTCCGCGACATCGAGTTCAACCTCTTCGAGGTCCTCGGGCGCGACAAGACGTACGGCACCGGCCCGTTCGCCGAGATGGACGTCGAGACGGCGAAGAGCATCCTCGACGAGGTCAACCGCCTCGCGGAGAACGAGCTGGCCGACTCCTACGCGGACGCCGACCGCAACCCGCCGGTCTTCGACCCGGAGACCAACACCGCGCCGGTCCCGGCGACCTTCAAGAAGTCGTACCAGGCGTTCATGGACTCCGAGTACTGGCGTCTGGGCCTGCCCGAGGAGATCGGCGGCACCACCTCGCCGCGCTCCCTGATCTGGGGCTACGCGGAGCTGCTGCTCGGCGCGAACCCGGCCGTGTGGATGTACTCCTCCGGCCCGGCGTTCGCCGGCATCCTCTTCGAGGAGGGCAACGAGGCGCAGAAGAAGATCGCCGAGATCGCCGTCGAGAAGCAGTGGGGCTCGACGATGGTGCTGACCGAGCCGGACGCCGGTTCGGATGTCGGCGCGGGCCGCACGAAGGCCGTCGAGCAGGAGGACGGCTCCTGGCACATCGAGGGTGTGAAGCGCTTCATCACCTCGGGCGAGCACGACATGTCCGAGAACATCCTCCACTACGTGCTGGCCCGCCCCGAGGGCGCCGGCCCCGGCACGAAGGGCCTCTCGCTCTTCATGGTCCCGAAGTTCCACTTCGACTGGACCACCGGCGAGCTGGGCGAGCGCAACGGCGTGTACGCGACCAACGTCGAGCACAAGATGGGCCTCAAGGCCTCCAACACCTGCGAGATGACCTTCGGCGACCAGCACCCCGCCAAGGGCTGGCTGATCGGCGACAGGCACGACGGCATCCGCCAGATGTTCCGCATCATCGAGTTCGCCCGCATGATGGTCGGCACGAAGGCCATCGCCACCCTGTCGACCGGCTACCTGAACGCGCTGGAGTACGCCAAGGAGCGCGTCCAGGGCACGGACCTGTCGCAGTTCATGGACAAGACCGCCCCCAAGGTCACCATCACGCACCACCCCGACGTGCGCCGCTCGCTCATGACGCAGAAGGCGTACGCGGAGGGCATGCGCTCCCTGGTGCTGTACACCGCCTCCGTCCAGGACGCGATCCAGGAGAAGGAGGCCGCGGGCGAGGACGCGAAGGCGCTGCACGGCCTCAACGACCTGCTGCTCCCGATCGTGAAGGGGTACGGCTCCGAGAAGTCCTACGAGCAGCTGGCCCAGTCGCTCCAGACCTTCGGCGGCTCCGGGTACCTCCAGGAGTACCCGATCGAGCAGTACATCCGTGACGCCAAGATCGACACGCTGTACGAGGGCACCACGGCGATCCAGGGCCAGGACTTCTTCTTCCGGAAGATCGTCCGCGACCAGGGCGCCTCGCTGAACGCCCTCTCCGAGGAGATCAAGAAGTTCCTCGCCGGCGCCCAGGGCAACGAGGAGCTGGCCGGTGCGCTGGACTCGCTCGCCAAGGCGGCCGTGGACCTGGAGGCGATCGTCGGCACGATGATCACCGACCTCACCGCGACCGGCGAGGACGTCAAGAACATCTACAAGGTGGGGCTCAACACCACCCGCCTGCTGATGGCCTCCGGCGATGTCGTCGTCGGCTACCTGCTGCTCAAGGGCGCGGCCGTCGCGGCGGAGAAGCTGCCGACCGCGACCGCGAAGGACGTCGCCTTCTACCAGGGCAAGATCGCCGCCGCGAAGTTCTTCGCCGCGAACGTCCTGCCGGGCGTCTCGGCCGAGCGCGCGCTCGCCGAGTCCGTCGACAACTCGCTGATGGAGCTGGACGAGGCCGCGTTCTAGCCTCTCCCGAATTCATCGACAGCACCGCCGCCCGGAGCGTCTCCGGGCGGCGGTGCTGTCGTACTGGGCGCCCGTCGACCGGGCCGCTCTAGGATCGGACGTCCGATGACCGGAGGGGGCGGGTTCACTCATGGGTGACAAGGGTTTCGTGGGGACGCGGGGGCGGGTCGTGGCGGCCGGGGCGGTGGCGCTGCTGCTCGCGGGGTGCGGGGGCGGGGGCGGGGACGGCAAGGCGGCCGCGCTCGACAAGGGGCAGGTCGCCTCGGTGCTGCCGGACGCGAAGGCCGTGCCGGGCTGGCGGAACCACATGAAGCCGGAGGCCCAGAAGCCGGTGCCCGACTACCCGCCGACGGTCTGCGTGGCCAGGACGAAGGAGCAGCGGGACACGGCCTGCACCCCGGTCACGTCCTGGGGTGTCTCGGCCTTCGTGCGCAAGACGGACGCGACCACGCTCAACTTCTGGACCCTCGCCTACAAGGACGAGAAGGCCGCGGACGCCGCGTACGACGTCCTGATCAAGTGGTACGGCGGGGACCGGGTCGGCCGGAACGCCGAGAAGGTGGAGATCGGCAGCCCCGGCGCCGAGCGCGAGGCCAACCGCGCGGCGGTCGGCACCATGGCCGGACCGGCCACGATCGCGCAGATCCGGGTCGGCACGACCGTCCTCGGCATCAGCACCGGCACCACGGGCAAAGTGGCCGTCCCCGACAAGGAGGTCAAGGCGTTCGCGGCCATGTTCGCCGAGCGGGCGCAGCAGGCCCAGAACGGCGAGAAGCCCTCGGCGGCGCTGCCGTCGAGCTGAGCGCACGGACCGGCACGACGGTGGTGAAGGCGTCCGGTCCGGTCTCGTTACAGTGAGGAACATGAGTTCCTCCCTCCGCTTCGACCGCGGGCACACCGACGATCTGATGGCCTTCCTGATGGCCTCCCCTTCCCCGTACCACGCCGTGGCCACCGCGGCCGCCCGGCTGGAGAAGGCCGGATTCCGGCAGGTCGAGGAGACCGCGGCCTGGGACGGGACCAGCGGCGGGAAGTACGTCCTGCGCGGCGGTGCGATCGTGGCCTGGTACGTGCCGGAGGGCGCCTCGGCGCACACCCCGTTCCGGATCGTCGGTGCGCACACCGACTCGCCGAACCTGCGGGTCAAGCCGCTGCCCGACACCGGGGCGTACGGCTGGCGGCAGGTCGCCGTGGAGATCTACGGCGGCACGCTCCTCAACACCTGGCTCGACCGGGACCTCGGTCTCGCGGGCCGGATCTCGCTGCGCGACGGCACGCACCGGCTGGTGAACATCGACCGGCCGCTGCTGCGCGTACCTCAGCTGGCCGTACACCTGGACCGGTCGGCCAACCCCGACGGTCTCAAGCTCGACCGGCAGAAGCACATGCAGCCGATCTGGGGGCTCGGGGACGTCGAGGAGGGCGACCTGATCCGGTTCGTCGCCGAGGAGGCGGGCGTCGACGCCGAGGACGTGACCGGCTGGGACCTGATGCCGCACGCCGTCGAGCCGCCCGCCTACCTGGGCCGGGACCGCGAGCTGCTGGCCGGGCCCCGGATGGACAACCTGCTCTCCGTGCACGCGGCGACCGCCGCGCTCGCCGCCGTCGCCGGACAGCCGGACGAGGAGCTCGCGTACATCCCCGTCATGGCCGCCTTCGACCACGAGGAGAACGGCTCGCAGTCCGACACCGGCGCCGACGGGCCGCTGCTCGGCACGGTCCTGGAGCGTTCCGTCTTCGCCCGCGGCGGCACGTACGAGGACCGCGCGCGGGCCTTCGCCGGGACCGTCTGCCTCTCCTCCGACACCGGTCACGCGGTCCACCCCAACTACGCCGAGCGCCACGACCCGACCCACCACCCGGTGGCCAACGGCGGACCGATCCTCAAGGTCAACGTCAACATGCGGTACGCGACCGACGGCAGCGGCCGGGCCGTGTTCGCGGAGGCGTGCCGGAAGGCGGACGTGCCGTGGCAGACGTTCGTCTCCAACAACTCGATGCCGTGCGGCACCACGATCGGCCCGATCACCGCCGCCCGGCACGGCATCCAGACCGTGGACATCGGCGTCGCGATCCTGTCGATGCACAGCGCCCGTGAGCTGTGCGGGGCGGACGACCCGTATCTGCTGGCCAACGCGCTGGCGTCGTTCCTGGCGGGCTGAGCCGCCGCGCCCCGGCCGTGCCCCCGGGCATGGTCGTCGCCGGGCCGGGTACGCGATCCGTACACCGGCCCGGAGCCGCCGGGCCGTCGAGGAGGCGGGATTCATGGGACTCGGAGGATGCATCATCCTCATCGGAGCCGGGGCGATACTGGCCTTCGCCACCGACTGGAAAATGGACACCGTCGACGTCGACCTGGTCGGCTGGATCATGATGATCGTCGGCGTCATCGGGGTCGTCGTCTACTCAAGCATCGCGCGGCGCCGACGGATGGTCGTGCCGCCCAGCACCACCGTCGTGTCCGAGGACGAGCGCCGCTACCCCTGACTCGCGACGTCCGCCGGGTCGCGGCAGGCGCGACCCGTCGTCGACTCCACGGCACCCCCGATATCCTGGGACTTTCCCGTGCCCGACCCCGGGCGCATCCTGCCCGGAAGGGAAGCCCCCCGTGGAGTTCCGGCTGCTCGGCACCGTCTCCGTCGACACGTTCACCGGGCCGCTGCCGCTCGGTCCCGCCAAGCGCCGCAGCCTGCTCGCCGCGCTGCTGCTGTCCGCCAACACCCCTGTCTCCATCTCCAGGCTGACGGACTCGCTGTGGGACGACACACCACCGCTGCACGCCCGCAGCGTCATCCAGGGCCATGTGTCCCGGCTGCGCGCCCTGCTGGTGGGCGCGGACGCGGAGGCGTACGGGGTGGAGCTGGTCACGCTCGGCGACGCGTATGTGCTGCGGCTGCCGGAGACCCTGCTGGACTCGCAGCGGTTCGAGGAGCTGCTGACGCTGGCGCGGGGGCAGCGCAGCCCCGCCGACGCGGTGCTGATGCTCAAGGAGGCGCTGTCCCTGTGGCAGGGCCCGGCGCTCAGTGGCGCGTTCGCCGGACGGCCGCTCCAGGCCGCCGCGCACTCGCTGGAGGAGTCGCGGCTGGCGACGGTCGAGCAGCTGGCGCGCGCCTACGCGGACCTGGGGGAGCACAACCGGGCGGCGGCGGTGCTGCGTGCGGAAGCTGTCGCGCACCCGATGCGGGAGTCGCTGGCGGCGGCGCTGATGACGGCGCTGTACCGGGCGGGGCGCCAGTCGGAGGCGCTGGACTGGTTCCACCGCACGCGGCGGCTGCTCGCCGATGAGCTGGGCATCGACCCGGGACACGAACTCGCCGACGCGTACGCGCTGATCCTGCGCGGCGACCCCGGGCCGGACACCGGCCGGAACGCGCCCGACGGGCCCGGGACCGCGGCACGCGGCCCGGTCCGGGCCGACGGCAGCGGCGGTGACGGCGGCAGCCGCGGCGGCCCCGTTGGCCCGGCCGGCAGCGGCACCGGGCCCGTGCCCGCGGCCCGTCCGGCGGCGGACCGGCGGACCGGACCGGACGGCGATACCGCGGCCGGACCGGACGACCGCCCGGCCGACCGACCGGCCGAGCAGCCCGGCGGCAGGAGCAGCGGCGCGGGCGGCGGCACGGTCGGCGCTCCCAGCCTCGCGCCGCCCCGCCCGCTCCCCGTGCCGTCCCTCGCGGGTGAGCCGCACCCCACCGATCTGCTGCCCCGCGCACCCCGCGGCTTCCAGGGGCGGGCCGCCGAGCTGGCCGCGCTGACCCGGGCCGCGGCGGGCGAGGCACCCGTCTGCCTGGTCACCGGACCGGCCGGAGTGGGCAAGACCGCGCTGGCCCTCCAGTGGGCGCACCGCAATCAGGCCGCCTTCCCGGACGGACGGCTCTTCGCCGATCTGCGCGGGTTCAGCGACACCGGCGAGCCCGCGCTCATCGAGGTGCTGCGCGAGTTCCTGCTGGCGCTCGGCGTCGCACCCCGCCGTGTCCCGGAGTCCGTCGCGGCCGCGGCCGCGCTCTTCCGCTCGCTGACCGACCGGCGCCGGCTGCTCGTCGTGCTCGACAACGCCCGCCACTCCGCCACCGTCCGGCCGCTGCTGCCGGGCGGCACCGACTGCGTCACGCTCGTCACCAGCCGCCACCGGCTGGAGGGCCTCATCGCCTCGGACGCGGCCCGTCCCGTGCCGCTGGACGTGCTCGAACCGCCGGACAGCACGGCCCTGCTGGCCGGGGTGCTCGGTGAGGACCGGGTGCTCGCGGAGCCGGTCGCGGCCCGCCGGCTCGCCGAACTCTGCGGCGGGCTGCCGCTCGCGCTGCGGGTCACCGCGGCCCGGCTGGCCGGGCGGCCGACGTGGACGCTGGCCGGTCTCGCCGACGAACTGGCCGACGAGCGCAGCCGGCTGACGTTCCTCGACGTGGACGACACCGGTGTCTCGACCGCCCTGCGGCTGACCGTGCAGCAGCTGCCGCAGGACGCCGTCCACCAGCTGGCCCGGCTCGGCCACCACCCCGGCAGCCACTTCGACCCGTACACGGCGGCCGCGCTGGCCGGTACCGACCCGGTCGTCGCCACGGCGGCGCTGGAGCGGCTCGCCGCCGCCCATCTCGTCACCGAGACGGGCCCCGGGCGCTGGATACTTCACGACCTGGTGCGCCTCTACGCCCGTGGCATGGACCCCGAGGGCGGCCCCGACGCGCTCATCGGGGTGCTCGACCACTACATCGCCACCGCGCTCGCCGCCGCCGACACGGCCGAGCCCGGCGGCGAGCCCTGCTTCGTCCTGCCGGAGGACTACCACCGCCCCGTCGCCGTACGGGACTTCGTGGACCGGCCGACGGCGATGCACTGGCTGGCGGCCGAGCGCGACGACCTCGCACTGGCCGCCGTGGCGGCCCGTACCGCCGGGTTCCACGACCGGGCGTGGCGGATCATCCTGCTTCAGTGGCCCCAGGTGGTGTGGCGGGTGCGGGACAGCTGGTCCCCGCTGCTGGAACTGGCGCTGGACTCCGCCCGCGCCCGCGACGACGCGTACGCCGAGTCACGGGTGCTCAACCTGCTGGGCTGGGTGCTGACCGAGGAGGGCCGGACCGCCGAGGCCGTCGCCCTGCTGGAGCGCTCGCCGGTGCTGGCCCGGCAGGCGGGCGACCGGCTCGGCGAGGCGACCGCGCTGATCAACCTCGCCGTCGTCCAGGCCGAGCAGGGGGAACTCGACACGGCGCTGGAGGACTGCGGGCGGGCCGTCGAGCTGGCCCGGGAGGAACAGGACGCGCACACCGAGATGCTGGCGCTCCAGCACCTCGCACGGATGCAGCTCACCGCGCAGCGGCCGCACGAGGCCCTCGAATCCGTCCGGACCGCACTCGACCTGGGGCCCGAGCACGAGGAGATCGCCCGCAGGGTCCTGCTGCTGACCACCAGCGGCGAGGCCCGGCTGTCGCTCGGCGAGGAGGACGAGGGGATCCGGCTGCTGGACCTGGCGGCCGAGGAGGCGGAGAACTCCGGTTACGACGAGGGCGCGGTGCGGGCCCTCCAGGCGCTGCTGCGGGTGACGGCGGAGCCGGATTACCTCAAGCGGTACGAACAGGCGGTCCGCCGGCTCACCGAGTACGGCTGAGCCCGTCCGGCTCCGGGCCGGGCCGTCAGCCCTGCTCGTCCATTCCCGCCAGCACCAGCGGCAGCCGGGACGCTCCGCCTGCGCCCACGCGGACCGGGACGCCCCAGTCCTGCTGGTGGACATGGCAGGCCGGGTACTCGTTCGCCGGGTCGTCGTCGCAGGACGCCGCCATCGCGGACACGTGCAGGACGCCCTCGGTGACGTCGTCGGCCAGGACCAGGTCACGGAACAGGTCCGTCCCCGGCCCCGCACCCTGTGCCAGCAGCTCCGGCGGGGTCGCGGAGACCAGCAGCCGGGTCGAGGGACCGTACCGGGTGTCCAGCTTCTGCCCGGCGGGCGCCTGGAAGACCACATCGAGCCGGAGCGTGCCCGGGGCGATCTCGGTGGCCGCCCGCTGTGTGCGGTGCGCGCGGTCGGCGACGCGTACGGCCTCCTCGGGCAGGCGCAGCCGGGTCAGCCGGTGCCGGGCGGACTCGACGACGACGAGATCGCCGTCGACCAGCACGGCGTCGCTGGGCTCGCGCAGATCCGTGGCCAGGGTGGTGACCTCGTCGCTCGCGGGGTCGTAGCGCCGCAGCGCGTGGTTGTACGTGTCGCAGACGGCAACGGACCCGTCGGGCAGCGCGGTCACCCCGAGCGGGTGCTGGAGCAGGGCCTGTCCGGCGGCGCCGTCGCGGTGCCCGAAGTCGAAGAGCCCGGTGCCCACGGCGGTGCGGACGGCGAAGCCGGTGCCGTCGCGCTCGACGTGGCGCACGGAGGACGTCTCCGAGTCGGCGACCCAGAGCCGCTCGCCGTCCGCCGAGGTGGCCAGCCCGGACGGCTGGGCGAACCATGCCTCGTCGGCCGGCCCGTCGACCAGGCCCTCGTTGGTCGTGCCCGCGGCGACCCGCACGGTCTGCGTCGCGGGGTCGTACGTCCACAGCTGGTGCACGCCCGCCATGGCGATCCACAGCCGGTCCGCGAACCAGGCGACGTCCCAGGGCGAGGAGAGGTCGACCTCGCGGGCCGGTCCGGACGTCGGCGAGCCCTGCCACCACTGACGGCCGGTGCCGGCCAGCGTGGTCGTCTCCCCGGTCGCGGGGTCGAAGGCGCGGATGGCGTGGTTGACGGTGTCCGCGACCGCGATCCGGCCGTCCGGCAGCACGGCGAGACCCTGGGGCTCGGAGAACCGGACCGCCTCCGGCCCGCCGTCGCCGAACCCCCGCTCGCCCGCGCCGATGTGGCGGCGGACCGTCTCGCCGTCGCTCTCGATCTCGACCAGCCGGTGGCGGGTGGTGTCGGAGACGAGGAAGCCGCCGTCCGGCAGGAGCAGAGCCTTGCCGGGGAAGCGCAGATGCGTGGCGACCGGTTCGGGCGCGACATAGGGGCCGTCGCCGCAGCGCAGCGTGCCCTTCGCCGCGTGCTCGGCCTCCAGCTCCTCGACCAGCTTCGCGATGGCGTGCGCATGGCCCTCGCCTGCGTGCTGGGCGACGACATAGCCCTCGGGGTCGATGACGACGAGCGTCGGCCAGGCCCGTACCGCGTACTGCTTCCAGGTCGCCAGTTCCGGATCGTCGAGGACCGGGTGGTGGACCTCGTACCGCTCGACGGCGTCGACGACGGCCTGGTGCTCGGCCTCGTGGACGAACTTCGGCGAGTGCACCCCGATGATCACCAGGGTGTCGCGGTGTTTCTCTTCCAGCTCGCGCAGCTCATCGAGGACATGCAGACAGTTCACACAGCAGAAGGTCCAGAAATCCAGGACCACAATGCGTCCTCGCAGGTCAGCGAGGGTGTACTGCTGGTCGCCTGTGTTGAGCCAGCCACCCTTGCCGACCAGCTCGGGGGCCCTGACGCGCGCACGTGTTGCCATGTGAACAGTCAACATCACCGTGGCGTCCACTCATTCCGCAGGGACCTCGGGGAACCTGTGAGCCATGAGATTCCTGGTACGTGAACGACTCTTCGCCGTCGGTGACGACTACTGGATCGAGGACGCGGACGGCCGCAAGGTGTTCCTCGTCGACGGCAAGGCCATGCGGGTTCGGGACACCTTCGAGCTGAAGGACGCACAGGGCCGGATCCTGGTCGAGATCAGGCAGAAGCTGCTCAGCCTGCGCGACACGATGCTCATCGAGCGGGACGGCGAGCAGCTCGCCAGGATCAAGCGCAAGCGGCTGTCGTTGCTGCGCAACCACTACCGGGTCACGCTGGTCGACGGCACCGAACTCGATGTCAGCGGCAAGATCCTGGACCGCGAGTTCGCCATCGACTACGACGGAGAACTGCTGGCCCAGATCTCCCGGCGCCGGCTGACCGTCCGGGACACCTACGGCATCGACGTCGTACGGGAGGACGCCGATACGGCGCTGCTCATCGCCGTATCGGTCTGCGTCATCGTGCTCGCGGAGAAGGAACACCAGGACTGATCTGCCACGGTTTCACGTGAAACGGTGCCGCCCGCATCAGAGCCTGGGCGGGTTCAGCCCCAGCCGGCGGTCCTTGAGGGCCGGGAACTGCTCGCGGGTCGTCGCCACCCTCACCGGGTCGAACTCCACGGCGAGCACCTCCTCGTCCGCGCCCGCCTGGGCGAGCACCTCGCCCCACGGGTCGACGACGATGCTGTGCCCGGACTGCTCGACCCCGGCGTGGGTGCCCGCGGTCGCGACGGCCAGGACGTACGACTGGTTCTCCACCGCGCGGGCCTGGGCGAGCAGCGTCCAGTGGGCGCGGCGCCGCTCGGGCCAGCCCGCCGAGACGATCAGCGTCTCGGCGCCCGCGTCGACCAGGCCGCGGAACATCTCCGGGAAGCGCAGGTCGTAGCAGGTGGCGAGGCCGAGGGTGGTCTGCGGCAGGGCGACCGTGACCAGCTCGTCGCCAGCGCCCATCATGACCGCCTCGCCCTTGTCGAAGCCGAAGCGGTGGATCTTGCGGTACGCGGCGGCCCGCTCGCCCCCGGGCGTGAAGACCAGCGAGGTGTTGTAGAGGGTGCCGTCGGCGGCGCGCTCGACGAAGGAGCCCGCGTGCAGCCATACCCCGGCGTCGGCCGCGGCCTTCGCCATGATGTCGTGGGTGGGTCCCTGGAGCGGTTCGGCCTCGTCCTCGAAAGCGGTGTATGCGAAGGCACCGACCGGCCAGAGCTCGGGAAGGACCACCAGATCCGCGCCGCGCTGGGCGGCGATCAGCGAAGCCACGCGCTGCCTGCGGGCCTTGACGGATTCGTCCGGGTCTACTGCGATCTGGATGAGGGAGGCGCGCACACTACCACCGTCCTGGCATTCGAGCCGTCAACACGGGCCTACGATCGTCACACGAAAGCACTGCCGGGGTGCCTGCTCGCAGCGTAACTTAGCGAACGAACCTCCCACGCAGACCGCCGCCCGCAGCCCGCAGCCCGCGCCCAGCTCTCCAGCCCATGCACCGCAGAACCGCACGAGGGGTCCCGTGACCGTCCATCCCAGCCTCCAGACCTACGCCGATGCCTGGACCCACTCCATCGAGTCGATAGCCGAGCTGGTGAAGCCGCTCGCCGAGGGAGAGTGGAACCGCCGTACGCCGTGCCCCGCCTGGTCGGTGCGTGACATCGTCTCGCACATCATCGGCATGGAGTGCGAGCAGCTCGGCGACCCGCGCCCGATCCACTCCCTGCCCCGCGACCTCTACCACGTACAGAGCGACTTCGCCCGCTACATGGAGATGCAGGTCGATGTGCGGCGGCACCACACCTCGCCGGAGATGACCTCCGAGCTGGAGTACACGATCATCCGCCGGGCGCGTCAGCTCCGCAACGAGACCCGTGACCCCGAGACCATGGTCCGCGCGCCGCTCGGCGCCGAGCAGACCCTCGAACTGGCCCTGCGGATGCGCGTCTTCGACGTCTGGGTGCACGAGCAGGACCTGCGCGCGACGCTGGGCCGGCCCGGCAATCTGGACTCCCCCGGCGCGACCGTCGTCCGGGACACCCTGTTGGAGGCGCTGCCGAAGGTGGTCGCCAAGGACGCGGGAGCGCCGGCGAATTCGGCGATCGTGCTCGATGTGCACGGGCCGCTGGAGTTCCTGCGCACCGTCAGGGTCGACGCGGAGGGCCGGGGTTCGGTGGACGGTTCGCCGTCGCTCGGGCCCGTGGTGACGCTGGCGATGGACTGGGAGACGTACTTCCTGCTCGCCTGTGGGCGGGTGCGCGCGAGTGCGGTCGGGGACCGGGTCAAGATCGAGGGCGACCAGGACCTGGCGACGGCGATCCTGCAGAACTTCGCCGTGACTCCGTGACTCCCTGACTGCCGTGACTCCTTGACGCCATGACCGGCGGCGCCCGTCACAGCTGAGGACGGGCGCGCCGCCGGCCCGGCGCGAGCCGCGGTCACGCGGGTACGTGCACGGCCTCCACGCGGCTGACCACATGGTGGTCCCGCTCGCGGTGCGTGGCCCTGGAGTGCAGCCGCAGGATCTGTACGACGCCGAGCGCCTCCAGCACGAAGACCGAGGCGAACGCGATCCGGTAGTTGTCGCCGGTCGCGTCCAGCAGCACACCGACGGCGAACAGCGTGGTCATCGAGGCGATGAAGCCGCCCATGTTGACGATGCCCGAGGCGGTGCCCTGGCGCTCCGGCGGGTTGGCCGGCCGGGCGAAGTCGAAGCCGATCATCGAGGCCGGACCGCAGGCGCCGAGCACCACGCAAAGCACGATCAGCAGCCACATCGGCGCATGGTCGCCCGGGTAGAAGATGGCCGACGCCCAGAGCAGCGCCGTCACCGCGACCGTGCCGAGGGCCAGCGGGGCGCGGGCCGCGTGGTGGCGGGCGATGATCTGCCCGTAGACCAGTCCGAAGGCCATGTTGGAGAGCACCACCAGGGTGAGCAGCTCACCGGCGGTGGACCGGCTGAGCCCCTGCGCCTCCACCAGGAACGGCAGCCCCCACAGCAGAAGGAACACCATGGCCGGGAACTGCGTGGTGAAGTGCACCCACATACCGAGCCGGGTGCCGGGCTCCCGCCAGGACGCGGCGATCTGCTTGCGCACATAGGCGGCGCCCGCGTGCTCCGCGGGCGGCGGCTCATGGCCCTCGGGGTGGTCCTTCAGGAACAGCAGCAGCAGGACGAGGACGACGACCCCGGCGACGGAGCTGCCGACGAACGTGGTGGTCCAGCCGAACCCGTGCAGGGCCCGCGCGATGAAGAGCGTCGAGACGAGGTTGCCCGCCATCCCGAAGAGGGCCGCGACCTGACCGATCAGCGGTCCGCGCCGGGCCGGGAACCAGCGGGCACCGAGCCGCAGCACGCTGATGAACGTCATCGCGTCACCGCAGCCGAGCAGCGCCCTGGAGGCCAGCGCCATGCCGTACGAGGGGGAGAGCGCGAAGCCGAGCTGTCCGAGGGTGAACAGGACGGCCCCGAGGGTGAGGACCTTCTTGGTGCCGAGCCGGTCGACCATCAGGCCGACGGGTATCTGCATTCCCGCGTAGACCAGCAGCTGAAGGATGGAGAAGGTGGAGAGCGCGGAGGCGTTGACGTCGAACCGGTCGGCGGCGTCGAGCCCGGCGACGCCCAGGCTGGTGCGGAAGATGATGGCGACGAAGTAGACGGCGACGCCGATGCCCCAGACCCACGCGGCACGCCGGCCGCCGGGTGGATCGCCGGGCAGGGACAGGGTGGGAGCGGCGGCAGAACTCACCGGTCCTCACCCCTGACCAGCACCTTGACCCGGCCGACATGGCGCCGTACGACCTGCGCGGCGCCGTCCGCGTCCCCGGCCCTGATCGCCTCCAGCAGCTCACCGTGCTCGGTGATGTTGGCGGCGATCCTCCCCGGGTGCGCCTCCATCACGGCGACGCCCATCCGCAACTGCCGGTCGCGCAGCTGGTCGTAGAGGCGCGAGAGGATGTCGTTGCCCGCGTTGCGCACGATCTCGGCGTGGAAGCAGCGGTCCTTCACCGACACCTCCGCCAGGTCCCCGGCCTCGGCGAGCTGCCGCTGCTCCTCCAGGAGTTCTTCGAGCCGGCCGATCAGCTGCGCGGAGGCGGGCACGGCCTTGCGGGCCGCGAACTCCTCGACCAGCAGCCGGGTCTCCACCACATCCGCGATCTCCTGCGCGGAGACGGCCAGGACGAGGGCGCCCTTCTTCGGGTACAGCTTGATCAGCCCCTCGACCTCCAGCCGCAGCAGCGCCTCGCGCACGGGGGTGCGGGAGACGCCTACGGCCTCCGCGAGATCACCTTCGGTCAGGAGCGTGCCGCCCTCGTAACGGCGGCCCAGGACCGCCTCCTTGATGTGGGCGTACACGCGCTCGGCGGCGGGCGGCTGCTTCACGGCGGACTTCGCAGCGGACTTCACGGAGGGCTTGGCGGACGGCTTCTCGACAGGCTTCACGGCTGGGGGTGCGGCAGGCATGTACACAGCATAGATACAACATGCGTGCATGACGAAACCGGTCCGGCATCCGGACGGGCCGCCGGCACCGCCCCACACCCCCGGCCGAAATCACCCGTAGAACCGAAATTGCCCCAGCAATCGGTACATCCATCCCCCGCTCCCATGAGTCTCACCACCGAGCGGCACCTTCATGTGGCCGCATTCCAGGGGCATTTGGAGCATTCAAGTTGAAAATCGGCATTAAGGGTATAAGCCGCGCCACCGCCACTGCCACCGTGGCGCTGACGGCAGGCGCCGTCATCGCGGGCAGCGCGTTCGCCTCCACCGCGCAGGCCGCCACGCTGCCCAACCCCAAGATCACCGCCGCCGGCGGATACGTGATGAACAACGGCACCGCGAAGTCCCTGTTCGCCAAGACCGCGGACACCCGTCGTTCCACCGGCTCCACCACCAAGATCATGACGGCGAAGGTGGTGCTGTCGCAGAAGAACCTGAACCTGGATTCCAAGGTCACGGTCCAGAAGGCGTACAGCGACTACATCGTCTCCAAGGGCGCCTCGTCGGCCCGCCTCATCGTGGGCGACAAGGTCACGGTCCGCCAGCTGCTGTACGGCCTGATGCTGCCGTCCGGCTGCGACGCCGCCTACGCCCTGGCCGACAAGTTCGGCTCCGGCTCCACCCGCGCGGCTCGCGTGAAGTCGTTCATCGGCAAGATGAACGCCCAGGCCAAGTCCCTCGGGCTGAAGAACACCCACTTCGACTCGTTCGACGGCATAGGGAACGGCTCGAACTACTCGACGCCGCGCGACCTGACCAAGCTCGCCAGCAGCGCGATGAAGAGCTCCACCTTCCGCACGGTCGTCAAGACCAAGTCGACCAAGCAGAAGGTCACCACGAAGTCCGGCGGCTACCGGTACATGTCGTGGTCCAACACCAACACCATGCTCAGCAGCTACAGCGGCGCCATCGGCATCAAGACCGGCTCCGGCCCGTCGGCCAAGTACTGCCTGGTCTTCGCCGCGACCCGCGGCAGCAAGACCGTCATCGGCACGGTGCTCGCCTCCACGTCGGCGGCCAACCGCACCGCGGACATGAAGAAGATCATGGACTACTCCTTCAAGAAGTAGTCCGGCCGATCACGGCAGCACACACGCAGAGGGGCCCCGCACCGGGCGAATTCCAGGGGTCGTAGCAACACCGTGGTGAGTTGATCAAGCCACGAGCAGTTTAGACAGACGCTCGGCTGGGGTCTCCCAGCCGAGCGTCTTGCGTGGGCGGCTGTTCAGCCCGGCGGCGACAACGTCCAGCTCCTCGCGGGTGTGCCGGGACAGGTCGGTGCCTTTGGGGAAGTACTGCCGCAGCAGGCCGTTGGTGTTCTCATTGGAGCCCCGCTGCCAGGGGCTGGCCGGGTCGCAGAAGTAGACCGGGATGTCCGTCGTGACGGTGAAGTGGTGGTGGTAGGCCATCTCTGTGCCCTGGTCCCAGGTCAGTGACCGCATCAGATGGGGCGGAAGTGTCTGAACGGTCTGTGCGAGCGCGGTGTGGACGGCGGCGGCTCCGTGGCCGTTTGGAAGGTGGACAAGCATCAGGTAGCGCGTGCTGTGTTCGACCAGGGTGGCGATGGCGGAGCGGGAATTGCTGCCCACGATGAGGTCGCCCTCCCAGTGGCCGGGAATGGCGCGGTCGGCGACCTCGGCGGGCCGATCACTGATCATGACCATCGGGTGGGGGAACCGCTGCCTGCGCCTTGCTGCCTGCCGGTGGGGCCGGCGCATCGCGCGGCCGGTTCGCAGGGCGCGGGTCAGCTCCCGCTTGAGTTCACCACGGCTCTGCACGTAGAGGGCTTGGTAGATCGTCTCGTGGACCACGTGCATCTCCGGCCGGTCGGGGAAGCGCCTGCGCAGAGCGTGGCAGATCTGCTCGGGACTCCACCGCCTGGTGAGGTGGTCTTGGATGAAGTCCCTCAGCTCGGGGTTCTGCCCGATCTTGCCGACCTTGGGCCGTGGCCTGCGCTTGTCCGCGCGGCGCTGGGCGGCGTGCGGGCGGTAGTACCAGCGGCCGCCGGGCAGCACCGTTCGGCTGCGGCGGACTTCCCGGCTGATCGTCGAGGGGCTGCGGCCCAGCTCGGCCGCGATCGTCCGGATGGACGCCTTCTCACGCAGCCGGTCAGCGATGTGGATGCGGTCGGCCTCGCCCAGATACCGGGACGGGCCGACCGGTTCGGGTCCGTCGCCAGGCAGAGCCGGCGGCGCTTGACGGGGTTCCCAGGGCAGGCCCGTATCGGCGATGGGCGCGTACGCCTTCTTCTTTCCGGATGCCTGCCGGCCGTAGAGCCATCGCATGCCGGTGCGGCGGTTGATGCCGACGATCCGGCAGGCTTCCGTGTTACTTATCCCCAGATCCACGAGCCGAAGGTATTCCTCCCGCTCACGGGTCAGGGGCTTGCGGGTGTGGTTACCCCGCTCCTTCCGAATCTCGAAGTCCATCGCACCCCTTGAGCTGGGGTGTTGCGACGACCACTAGAACGGAAGCCACGCGGGGCCCCTCTCCGCTACCGCGTTGCTCCTCCGGCCAGCCGCAGGCGTTGGGAGCCGCCCCGGGTCAGCGGCATCCCGGTACCGGTCACGAGGTCGTACGCCGCAGGGCCGATCCTCATGCCGGAAACCCGCCCACCGTGCGCAGCCTCGACACCGGCCGGACGGGTCGCCGACCGGAGGGCCCGCCAGGCCAGACGCGTCTGATCGGTCAGGAGCCGATGCCGCTCCGGCCCGACCTCCGGTTCGTTCCAGCGCACCGCGAGACGGCCTGCTTCGAGAGCTTCACCCGCACCGTCCCGGAACCGGCGCGAGCACAGGAACTGCAGCACGGCGGAGCGCGGAAGATCGGAACGGGAGACAGCTCCCTCGGCCACCAGGACGTCCTCGGGCGCCCCGGCCCCCTCCGGCAGCAGCAGGAACGCCTGGCGGCCACCGCAGTCCAGGGCCTCCCCGAGCGAGGGGTGCAGATGCACCTGGTGAAGCCCCTTCGGTCCCGGCTGACTGCACAGCCAGCCGGACCGGGGCAGGACATCACCGATGCGCCGCCCGACGGCCCTCTCGTCCTCGGGCAGCAGCCACACATCGGTCGTTCTCGTACGAGAACCGGGAGGCGCCATGGGCGGAGATGCTCAGTCGAGGCAGAACTCGTTGCCCTCGACGTCCTGCATGTTGATGCACGACTCGTTGTCCTCGTCGGCGTACAGCACGTTCGTGCACACCGCGCCGAGCGCGACCAGCCGATCGCGTTCGGCCTCAAGCACGGCCAGCCGCTCCGCACCCACGAGCCCGGTGCCGGCCCGCACATCGAGATGCACCCTGTTCTTGGCGACCTTGCCCTCGGGAACCTGCTGGAAATACATGCGCGGGCCCTCACCCGTGGGATCGGTGCACACAGCCCATGAACCCTGTCCCTCGGAAGGCAGCGTTACGACGTACCCCAACACCTCGCACCAGAAGCGAGCGACGCGCTCAGTATCCGCGCAGTCGAAGGTGACCTGGAACTTCTTGACCGATGCCATCCGGCCACCCTAACAGCGGGCTTTCACCGAACAATTCCCGGTGAGAATACATCCGTTCGGGCCTGCGGCCGGACAGCCCTTCGCCGCGTTCTCAGCAGTCTCCCGGAACCGGAAGAGGCAGTTCACAGGCATTACGCCCGAAGAAGCCGACACTCCTCCTTCTGAGCCATGAAAGCTGTTACTCGTCTGCGAATCGATCCAGCTCCACCCATGTAGAGGAGTGAACCGATGATGCCCAAGAAGATCGCCGAGGCCATGGCTCTTGTCGCTCTCACCGGCGCACCAGTGGCAGTAAGTCGGTCGGACCCCTCAGCCCCAAGCACGACCGAGGCTGCCGCCTCGAACAACGAACCGGCAACGGGGTGGGAGTGATGGCACCGGCCGTGTCCCAGAGTGCGTCCCGCCAACCAGGCCAGATCAGCGAGCGGGGCTGAGGAAGCGATGTACCGAATTGGGTTACTGCACAGTCATCCCCTGATTGCCTGGGCCGTGGACCGGGCACTGGCCACCGCCCCCGATCTCTCGGTCAGCCTGCTCGATGTGAACGCTGCTGCCCCGGACTCCTCGCACGACGGTGCGTACGATGTACTGATCACCGATCACATACCCAACTCCGGTGACCGGACAGCGGACTTTAAGGCTCCCAAGGCATCCTGCGTTCTTGTGATGACGCCGTTGCCCGAGAGGATCGCAGCCGAGACGTTCGGTGCCGATGGCTACGTCAGCGAGTTCAGCTCACCAAGCGAACTGGTTCGAGCAGTCCATCAAGCGGCCGTAGCGGGGAAGCTGCCTCTGGACCCCGAGGCCGCCAAGGATTCAGCGAACGAACGCCCCGATTTGTCCAAGCGGGAGCAGCAGGTACTCGGCTTCATCGGAGATGGACTGACACACGCACAAGTAGCCAGGCGGCTCGGACTCAGCCAGCACACCGTCGACACCTACGTAAAACGAATCCGGCGCAAATTGAGGGTGGGGAACAAAGCCGAACTCGCCAGGGCGGCGTTGGCCATGTGCTGGGCGGCCTGAGGGCTGTCCGGCCGATCACGACGCGACACGACCCAGCAGTCCATCAGGGGCCGCTGAGCTCGGTGACCTCGACCGTCGTGTCGATGCGTACCGACTCGGCGAGCCTCCGATCATGGGTGACCAGCAGAAGGGAGCCCGAGAAGCTGTCCAACGCCTGCTCCAGCTGTTGAACCGCCTCGATGTCCAGATGGTTCGTCGGCTCGTCCAGGATCAGGCAGTTGACCCCTCTAGCCTGGAGCAGTGCCAGACCCGCGCGAGTCCGCTCCCCCGGCGACAACGTCCGTGCCACACGCAACGCTGCCTCCCCGCCCAGACGAAATTTGGCCAGCAGGGTCCGGGCCTCAGTCACGTCGAGGCCGGTCTTCGACCTCAGCACGTCGACCACGGGCCGACTGGTGTCGAACAGTCGCCTGGTCTGGTCGATCTCCCCGACCACCACACCGGCGCCGGCCCATTGCGTACCGCTTTCAAGAGGCATCCGGCCGAGCAGACATTCCAACAAGGTCGTCTTTCCCGAGCCGTTCGGGCCAGAGATCCGGATCCGCTCACCCCAGCCCACCTCAAGGTCGATCGGCCCGAGAGTGAACGCCCCCCGGCGTACCACGGCTGCCCGCAGGGCAAGGGACACACCTCCCGTCCCCGCCGTCTCCGCGATCGAGAATCTCAGTTGCCAGGGTTCCCGTACCTGCTCGGGAGCCTGCCGGTCGAGTCGTTCGACCGCGCGGTCCGCTTTCGCCGCGGCCGCACCGGTCTGCTGGGCCCCTGCGACACGTGATGCCTTGCGGAACTTGTCCCCGTCAGGCTGACGGCGCGGATTCATCGCCCGTTGCGTACCTTCCCGGGACCACTGGCGGTGGGTTCGCGCCGTGTCGACGAGACGGCTACGGGTCGCCTCATGCGCGCTGTACGCGTCGATGGCACGCCGACGGGCCAGCGCCCGCTCCGCTACGAAGGCGTCCCAGCCCCCGCTGTACTCCGTGCCCCGGCGCGTGAACTCGTCCAGCTCGATGATGCGGTTCACCGTCGCCGAGAGGAACGCACGGTCATGGCTGACCAAGGCGATTCCGGCCCGTGCCGTGCGCACATGGTGCTCCAGACGGTCCAGGCCGTCGTTGTCCAGGTCATTGGTCGGTTCATCGAGGAGAAGGACATCCGGCTGCGCCAGTAGCACCGCCGCCAAGGCCAAGCGGGCCCGCTGTCCGCCGGACAGACCGGCTGTGTCCCGCCTGTCCGGATCCAGGCCCAGATCGGAGGCGACCAGCGTGGCCCGCTCCGGGAGATCCGCGCCTCCCAGCGAGAGCCAGGTCTCCCAGGCATCCGCGTAGGCGTCGCCCGCCTGAGGCTCCTCGCGCTCAAGAGCAATGGTGGCCTTGTCGAGCGCTGCCTGTGCCGCGGTCACTCCGGTCCTGCGGGCCAGATACTCCGCCGTACTCTCGCCGACGAGCACATCGGCCTCCTGTGCCAGCCTGATCACTGTGGTCGTCCGTGGCGCGCGGACAACCGTTCCGCCCTCCGGGGTCAGTTCGCCGGAGAGGACCTTGAGCAGGGTCGACTTCCCCGTACCGTTGGGCGCCACGATGCCCACCCGGTCTCCCCTGCCGAGGGAGAGGCTCACGCCACCGAGCACGGTGACGCCGCCGAAGGCCAGTTCCACACCCCGGCAGTCGATTCGAGTCATGCGACAGCCTCTCCTTGTCAGTTCCGAGCCAGTTCCGATTGCCGGTCCGAGTCAGTTCCCAACAGTGCTCTCGACAACTGCGGAGCTCTTGCGGGTGCGGGTGCGGGTGGCGAACTGGGCCGTGCCCGGGACGGCGAGCGCTCCATAGGTGGACACCAGCAGCACGACGGCGGCCAGGGTGGCGAAGGGCACCACTCCGATGAACTGGACGAGCAACGGGGTCACGGCGAGCGCGATGGGCTGGAGACCGAAACTGGCCAGCCCCTCCAGAGCGAAGACCCGGCCCTGGACCTGCTCCGGGAACTCGCGCTGGAGCGAGCTGTACCAGAGGACCATGAAGCAGCCGACACCGGCGGAACCGGCGGCACCAGCGGCGCAGAACATCCACAACGGTACGTCGACAGCGAGGCATACCGGCGTCAGCAAGCACGGAGCCAGTGCGTTCATGGCCCACAGTCCTGGACGGCCGGAGGAAACCCTGCCGCCCAGCAACGAGCCGATCACCGAGCCCGCGAGAGTGGCGGCGCTGACCCATCCGAAAGCGGATATGCCGTACCGGGCCTGGCTGACCATCGGCACCAGGATGTAGTTCGGGCCGAAGAGGAAGAACACCTGCACGGTGCCCTGCAGCATCAAGACCGATACCCAGGGCCTGCGACGGACCTCGACGAGGCCCTCCCGGGCCTCGGCCAGCACCCCCCGCAGCCCGCCCGGCTCATCGGTCTGCGAATCGCCAGCGGTCCGCACGGGCGGCAGACGTAGCCAGACCAGCGTGACCAGGCTCACCACGAACGTGGCGACGTCCACCAGAAGGGTCTTCGGCGGCGAGATCCCGGCGAGCATGATTCCTGCCAGCAGGGCCCCGGCCATCGAGCCGACCCGCTTGGTGGACACGTCCAGGGCGTACGCCTGCTGGCGCAGGTCCTCCGGCACCACCTGCGTGAGGGCCGCACGATGAGCGGGCTCGTACAGCGCCGCGCCCGCTCCGGTGATCGCCGCGGCGACCAGCAGCAGCGCGAGCGGCCCCTGCGAGGCGAAGAAGAAGAAGCCGACGATCCCGGCCAGGCGGAGGACATCCGCGACGGCCATCACGAAGCTGCGGGAGTATCTGTCGGCGACCACCCCGCCAGCCAGCAACAGGACGCCCATGACGGCGGACTCCACGGCCAGCAGCAGACCGAAGGTGCCCGGACCGCGGTCCGGCACCACCAGGGCCGCGAGTACCACGACGGTGAGCTGGTTGCCCACCGTGCTGGTCACCTGCCCCAGCCAGAAGGCCAGGTATCGCCGACTACGTAACAGAGCGCGCATTTCAGGTTGCGACATCGTCTTTCTCACCAGGTTGGAAGGAGAGCGGGGCTACGGCCATCACCCCAGGGGATGCGGCCACCGTGCGTCGACATCGAGTTCGGGTCCCAACACCTCGGCCGCACGGCTTCGGAAGGCCGGCGACGCGGTACCGAAGTCGACGACGAGCAACCGTTCGGATGTGGCCCGGACAATCTTCCATCGCCGTTCGTCCGGCCCTTCCGCCGAGAGGTCCTCGACAGTGATCGCCGACCTCAGGGCCTCGACGCCCGTGCTGCCGGATCGCAGGGGGCGTGAGGACCCGGCGTTGAGCAGGAATCGCGTCAGGTCCACCGGCACCCGTCGGTGTGCGAACCATGCCTCGTGCTCCCATGGTTGACTCAACGTACCGGTGACGGGGTTCGCCTCGGTGAAGACCGAAGTCTTTCGCAACACCAAGCGGTGCACCAGCGCTTTGGCGATCTCCCGCAATGCCCTGGCCGCAGCCTCGGGCTCGTCGGCGCCGGCACCGGAAGACGTGATGATTCCTCCGTGTCCCTCGGCATGGACCACGGCCATCACCGCTGGAACAGCGTGGACCGGGTCAGCGATGTCCAGCAGGCGCAGCTGAACACCCCCGGACCGGCAAAGGGACAGAACCGCCTCGGTGAGCGGGCTGTTCGGCGGGTGAAGTGCCGGTGGCGTCTCCTGCGCGAGCCAGGTACGCAGGAAGCAGTGCCGCTCGTACAACTCGTACATCGCCGCATCGGCGGCTGCCGTGTAGCGGGTGTGCGCCGCCATGCCGTTGCTGTTGCCGAGTCGACGCCGAGAACTCATGAGAGCAAGCCGTTCGGCGAGCTCACCCTTGGCTCGAAGGCGCGCGCCGTCAGCGCTGGTATCGACCCCGAAGCCGCATTCCCGGCCGCCATCGGCCTTCGGCCCGTAGGCATTGGCGTAATACAGGGACTGCCCGTTGACCAGGACGCACTTGAGCTCTTCGGCCTTGACCCAGTCGGTGGCGGAGGATCCGCTGTCCGCGGGAACCGCACCCACGGCATAGAGGGGTACGGTGCCTTCGCCCAGGCCGAGATGGCGTGCCACCGCGCGGTCGTCGAAGCCGCCGAAAGGCCGACAGTCGATACCGGCGGCGCCCAGTACCTGGATCAGCGCCTGCGCGGCATGGCCGGCTTCGATCAAGGCGTACCGGTACCCGCGAGGGCCGTACTTGGCTGTGGCATCGGCCAGATCCGCCACGAGCCAGAACCTCGTCGCCACGGAGGCGAGAGTCGGATCCAGTCCCAACTCATCGGTACGGGAGGCGGCTTGGCGCGAGACGAGTCGAGCCGACGAGGGGTCGAGCGCGATCAACTCGCCTCCGGTACCGGCTGTACCACTTTGCTCGGCGACCAGGTGTACGGGGTAGAGGGCGCCGGCGGACGGGTAGAGCCGACTATCCGGATCGTGCAGGGTCTGCATGACGGACCAGAGCCGGCCCGGGGCCACCGCCTTCGCACGAGGGCCGTCAAAAGGATCGAAGCTCGGCGTACGACGCAGCGGAAGCGGCAGATCGAGGCCGTCGGAGACGCCACCGGCAAGGAAGCGCTTTGCCCGACCGCGCACTTGATACTGCGTCAGCTGCTCGGGTGTGTAAGCAAGACCGCGATTGATCGGAACCGATGATTCGGCATGCATGCGCAGGGCCTGCAGGTGCGCCGCATGGGCACCTCGCGTGACCAGGCCGTGCCCGCTCAGGGACAGGGCGACGTCTTGGGGAATCTCGCTCGCCGATACCGGTTTCTCGGTCATCTCCAGCAGACGGCTTCGGAGCTCCGGATCCGGAACGCGGACTCTCATCCGAAGTTCCGGCGAACGGAATGTAATCAGCGCGTCCTCGGCAGAAACCGAAACACCGGGCGAGTACTCGAACCATCCATCCTGGTCCATGAGGGCACCCTCCGGATTTTGCAGTAGTGGTGTATCCACGGGGCCCGCTGCGGCGCCAGAGTTCTGGTGCCGCAGCGGGCAGAGCCCGTTTCTCGAATTACTGGCAGCGAGAGTTGGCCGGGAGCAGGTACTCGGCGTCGAACTCCTCGATCTCCTCGATGATGATCTCGGTGTTCGAGTTCTCGTTGACCTTCGGCTCCATGATTTTCCTCCTATTGATGGAGAACGATCCCGACCGGGGTTCCCGGCGGGATTCCGGTACGAACCGGATGGCATGACTTGACCATGCCCGACAGTCCTCGGTCAACAGATTCAGACGTCTTCGGCTGTACCCGGATCAGGGGACTGGTGGGCCTTGATATCGCGGTCGACAATGGTCTGGAAACTGCCGATTCCGAGGGCAAGAGGTGAACCATGCGAGTCACGAGGGTCCAGCACACATGCTTCGTCTTCGACACTGAAGACGGGCGGGTCGTCGTTGATCCCGCGTTGGACTACTTCGGGAACCTCTGGAGCCCGCGAGGCAGAAACAGGATGGCGAGTCAACTGCTGGCCGGCGTCTCGGCCGTGGTCATCACCCATTCCCACAGTGATCACTTCCATCTGCCGACACTGCTGCACTTCGACCGGAAGACTCCGATCGCCGTACCCTCCAGCGACCGGTCGACGGACTTCCCGATGGCAGCAGAGCTTGCAGATTACGGATTCACGAACGTCATCGAAATAGAGCCGATGCAGGCTGTTCGGCTTGCCGGTATCGACGTGACCTCCGTCCCTGCACCCGACTCGATCGAGGGCATACCTCAGCAGTCCCTCTTGCTGGAGAGGGGAGATCTGCGAATACTGCACGGCGCGGACACCTTGGAAGATTTTGACGCTCTTGAGGAAATTGCGCACGAGCGACCCATACGCATCGCCATGCTCCCTCTGAATTGCAGCCTGAACTACCAGAATCTGCGGAACCAGATGTCACCCGGCACCTTCCTGGAGGCCGCCAGAATTCTCCAGCCCGAGGCCATGGTCCCACTCGGTGTGAATGAAGGTCCACGACGTGGCATCACGGCAACGGATGTTCCGTGGTTCCCGCATGGCGAAGCGTTGTACCGAGACCGCGCCTTTATCGACGCCCATCCCGAGGGCTCCCGGCTTTTAGCGATCGAAGACGGCCAGTCCCTGCAAGTGTGTGAAAGCACTCCGCTGGGAGCCGTCGACAGCCTGGCCGAAGCAACGGACAACGGTTCCAGCGACGTGGAGATCGCTCTGGGCAGGTTCTGGTCGCTCCTGATCGACGTACATGTCCGCGACCGGTATTACTTCGGATTGGTCCGCGACTGGGAACACGAGCAGTGGCGCGACGCCTGGCTGGAGTGTCGCTCGCGGTTCGAGGAACTGCTGGCGGACTGGGACAAGGTCCTGCTCGGCGCGGTCGAGGGCCTCCCCGGGGAGCGCGTCAAGGCACCGGTACTTCGCTATTTTCCGCGCACCGTTGGCAGGTTGACCTCCCAGGGCGACAGCCTCGCGCAACTCGTTCTCGACAGCCTGTGGCTGCTGGAACCCGGCCTCAGCGAGCAGGACTACGTGCAAGCGCTGTACGGTCTGCTGGCAGCGCGGGTCAGGTCCGACCCTTCGGACCTGTGGCACTGTCGCAGGGAGTACTCCGGTTGGCTCCAAGCACGCCATAAGCGGAAGCGGCCGGCCTTGCCTCGGGGGTTCGACGAGAACGCCGCGGACCGATGGCTGCGCCGCCAGGCGGCCGCTGATCGCCGTTCGGCAGACTATGTCCACCCCCGGATCAATCCGATCTTCGGCCCCTTCGACGTGGCCGGAGTGCCCAGTCTGAACGGTGGGCCATCGCAGGACGGGCCTGTGCTGGCGCTGCACACCTTGAGGCATCGGGACGGACGCGCCCAATCGGTCGCCACCGTGCTGCGGGGAGCGGAGGCGCGGCTGGCCGAGGCCGTCGTCCAGGCCGACGGAACCGCCTCGATCTCTGAACTCTGCGACAGGCTCGGCCTGCCCACCTCGGACTTCGAACAGTTTCAGCTGCGGCTGGGAGATTTCGATCCGTACTGTCTCGAAGGCCACTGGTATCCAAGTGAAGCACTGGCCTGGCGTCCCGACTTCCGGGCGTGAAATCCGCGGCGATGACAGCGGCCAGCCGTCTCGGGCAGGTCGATTACAGAACCAGAAATGACGGCAAAGAATGACTTGCGGCTCTGCTCCGGAGAACCGCTACGAAGGCTCCGGGCCAATCTCTGAACCTGGCCTTTCAAGCCGGTAAGTCCCAGCAGAAAGGCTGATCCAATGCCCTTTGGACCCGAATATTTCTCAACCCTGCCCCGCTACGGATTGGGCCTGGGAGTCAACCCGTCCGACATACACGAGGACTACCTGAATCGCGCTCCGATCGATCTGGACTTCTTCGAAGTCACTTCACCGACCGTGCGTCACCAAGGCCCGGTGAACTACCGCGAGATCCAACGCAGACGCACGGCGCCGGCGGGCTTCCGACACCTGCGGATACCCGAGTTGGCTGCGGACCATCGCGTCCTGGTGCACAGCACGGACCTCAATCCCGTCTATCCGCAGGCCCCCGAGCAGGATGACCTGGAGAGCCTGCGCTCGCTCGTTGCCGTCGCCGACGCTCCATGGGTGACGGAAGATCTCGGCGTATGGCTGATGAGTGAACGGCACGTCTACCCGTACTTCATGCAGTTCCCGGTCACGGACACAACCCTGGCGGTGACCGTGGACAACGTCCATCGGATCCATCAGGGCCTCGGTGTCCCGTTCAACGCAGAGTTCCCGCCGATGACCATGGACGTCGGGGACATGCACGCGTTCGACTTCTTTCACACGCTGGTGAGCGAGACCGGTGCGGGCATGTGCCTGGACATCGGGCATGTGCTCAGCTACCAGATCGCCCGGGGCGCTTCTCCCACCGCGGACTTCCACCGACTGCCCTGGGACCACATCACCGAGATCCACCTCGCGGGTGGTGGCATCGATCTGCACTCTCACGGTTACCAATATGACGACAGTCATGGTGATGCCCCCATCATCTCGGTCTGCTTCGAAATGCTGGATGAGATCGTCAGGGCCGCGCCAAACCTCCGCGCCATCACGCTGGAGGTCTTCGGGGCCAAGGCGCCCAGGAAAGCCCTGAGCAGTTTGCGGGACATCCGGGAACGCCCCTCCGTCGCGGCCTGGCTGGAAGGCGGAAGTAAGCCTGCGAGGCCGCGGCCACAGCTCGATGAAGCACGCGTCCGGACTCGCGAAGCAATCGTCGGGATGTACGACCTCCTGCACGGCGGTGAGAAAGTATCCGGAAAAACCCTCGCTGCCGCCGGCGAGCCGGTACTCCATTCCTTCGCGCAATCCGAGCAGAAGCGGTGGGAATACGATCGAATCCAGCGTTTGCGGATGCATGGCACAAACGTGTCAAGCTACTTTCCGATGACCGCCAGCTGGCTGATGCACCGTGAACAGGTCGAAGAGATAGCACTGTTCGAGCGCCTTGTTCCTCGCCTGGGAGGTTCCGAGGTCGCCATGTGGGACAAGGTCAATGCGACGTTCGAGGCACTGGTCGCCGAACGACCGGACGACCGGGTCGGGCCTGAACTGTTCCGTGCCGAAAAGTGGATGAACACGTGCGCCGCCGCTCAGGGAAAGGGCGAGACAGCGGAATTCACCGTTCATGTCCAACGCGTCATCGCAGGCTTGAAAACGGGCTGCCTAGCACCGGACCGGCTCCTGTCGGATGAGCCGATCACCATGCGGCACCTGGGCGAGTGCCGCTTCGAGATGGTCGGGGGCGAGTCCGAGCTGCATGACGTTCCCGCCGTCGGCACCGCGCCCCACCCCACCGAGCCCGGCCGTGCTGCCTGCTGCAGCGGTCAGTGACAAGGGAGTTGACGGCGCTCGCAGCACGGAGGGGAACGCATCAACGCCCGTCCCCGGCCGTGAGCCCGAGGGGCCGAGGGGGGAGCGGGGGCATGGACCCTCCTGCGGGTGGCGTCTGCAACCGGGGCACACGGCGGACGGGATCCACGTGGCCTCGCGCTGCTGACATCCGGGCGCCACGTCCCGCACCGATACCGGCGGCGCGCCTCGGATCGCGCCAACACGAGGAACGTCAGCCCGCGTGCCGCCACCAGAAGGAGCCCGGGTGGAAGTGCCGGGTCACGCCGAGCCGACGCCAGAGCAGGGCAAGAATCTTCCGCAGCTCCGGGTCAGCGTGGATGAAGGCGTTCGGCAACC
>NZ_ML123047.1:481548-712303 GCF_003846175.1 Streptomyces sp. ADI95-17
TACCTGGATGAGCACCCCCGGCTTCAGGCGGGGCAGCAGTTCGAAGAAGAACACCATGACGTCGGAGCCCATCTGGAGCCGGTGCGAACCGTCGATGAAGAGGATGTCTCCCGGCTCCAGTTCGGCGAAGACGCCGAGGTCGGCCTCCTGGAGCGGGAGACGGACCACCTCGTCGCAGAGGTGGTCGATATGGGCCCGGGGCTCCGGGTCGATCGACGTGATGCGGGTGCTCAGGCCGAGGTCCTGAATGGCCCGGCGGGCGAACTTGGTGGAGTTCCCCGAGCCGACTTCGAGATAGCGGGCCGGCCGCTCGGAGGCGAGGAAACCATAGAGCGAGAGCGCGTCCAGCGGGGGCAGCCAGGTGTTGCCCCAGTAGGCGGTGGCGGCCTTCTCCACTCCGTTCAGGGGGATCCCGGCCAACTGGTCGGCGTACTCCAGAAAACCGGTGAGCTGTTCGGCGTAACGCTCCCGGCTCTTCTCCAGGAGCGCGCACACAGGGCTGATTTCGGCGCGCGGCTCGGGTGCCACCACGTGGTCCAGAAACACCGGTTTGGCCAGGCCAAAGGGCCACATGACCAGGCCGAACGCGGTGGGCCTGCGCTCCAGCCGGTCAAGTCCACGGCGTAGAACGGGAAGCCGCTCCAGCAAGGTGGGGGTGGGTTCGGTCACGAGGATCGGGGACCGCTTGTGCACGGAGGGAAACCTTTCGATCGGTTGGAAGGCCGAGAAGGGCGAGCCACAGGTTCCGCAAGCACTGTTCGATGGAAGACGGTGAACCAACGGAGTCGGCGAAGCCGGTGATACTCCGGACGCCGGTGATCCTTCCCGGATCGTCCCCCGCTATCCACGAAGACCGTCCTTACCGCGCCGGGCAGTTGACGGAGTTCGTACGATGGAGTGGAAACGCATCAACGCCCGTCCAGGCCTGTGAGCCCAGCGGGCCGAGCGGGGGAAGAAAGGTGCGTGCCCGATGCCGATCGGGCTCCTCTCCACGATTGCCGCCGTGTTCTACGGGGGCACGGTCTCCGTCCTCGCCCTCACCGCGACCTTCGCCCGGCGTCGCACACTGCGACGTGAAGCGCGCAGCACCCTCGCCCTGCTGGTTCCGGGGAGGGCGGTGGAGTCGGAGCGTTAGCCGGCCCGGCCGGATCGGTCCGACGACCGGACCAGCCCGGCCCGAACAATCTCGCAGCCGTGCCTTGACCTCAAGTCCGCTTGAGATCCCAGAGTTATCCGCATGAACACCGAAACCGCAGACATCAAAGCCATCGAACAGGTCGTCGCCACCGTCGAGCGCGCTCAGCGTGCCAAGGACGTCGAGGGCTTCCTCGCGCTCTTCCACCCCGACGCCCTCTGGACGACCGGCCACGGCAAGGTCCTGATCGGCTTCGACGCGATCGCCGAGTTCACCCGCACCGTGCTGCCGGCGGCCAGCTGGGAGGGCGAGATCACCTACAAGGCAGTGCACACGCAATTCCTGCGGCCCGACGTGGCGGCCGTGAAGGTACGGCAGGTCTACCACTCACCGGAGGGCGAAACGGAAGGCGCTCCGCTCTACGTCATGACGAAGCAGGATGACGGAAGGTGGCTGCTGCACGCCTGCCAGAACACGGCAGTGTGGGCCGGATAGACATCTCGGAGTCACGGACGGCGACGGCGCGGGGGATCTTGCAGGCGCCCTCCGCGCCCTCGCCGTTCCACCGCCGCGCCTACGGTCGCCGGCGCAGGTCCGCCGTGAAGGTGTCCCACGCGGCGGGAGCGAGCACGAGAAGCGGGCCGTCGGGGCGCTTGGAGTCGCGGACGGCGACGGTACGAGGGATGTTGCGGGCCACTTCGACACACTCCTGGCCCGCGTTGCCGCCGCTGTAGCTGGACTTGACGAACTCGTACCCGGGCACGCGGTTTACAGCTCCCTGAGAATGGCGTTGATGAGTCTGACCGAGGTGTGCTGCGCAAGCCCCAGGCGCGAGATGCGGTCGAAAAGGCTGCTGTGGCGCTCGGCATCAGTATCGCTCTCCAGCCAGAGAGTGGTCGAGGTCGTATCCATGTGAACCACATCAAGCGCCCCCGGTTCAGCGAAGGACACGATGGTGAAGGCGCTTGTCATGCCGGGGTGAGCACCGGCGATGTACGGCATCACCTGAAGCTTCACGTTCGGCTGCCGCGCCACGTCCAGCAGCCTGCCGAGCTGTTCCCTCATCACCTCGCGTCCGCCCACCAGCTGACGCAGGGCGCCTTCATGCACCACCACCCGCAGCTCAAGCGGGCGGTCGCCGATCAACCGCGCCTGCCGCGCCATCCTGGACTCGACGAAGGGTTCGATCTCGTCGGGGTCCTCCCAGGACCCGTTTCCCACGGCGAGCGCTCTGGCGTAGTCCGGGGTCTGCAACAGTCCAGGCACGATGGCGACTTGCCAGGTGCGAAGGCTGGTGGCGATGTCCTCCAGCGCCACATACTCGGCCATGGACTGGAGTCCCGGGTACTGATTCCACCAACCACTTGCCTTGCGACGTTCGCGGTCGGTCTTGGCGAGTGCCAGCAACCTGTCGATGAAATCGGCGTCACCCTCGCCGTACAGGTGGCACAAGGCCCTGATGTCGGGATCCCGTATCGGTACGAGGCCCCGCTCGATCTTCGCAACCTTGGCGACCGACGCCGTCAGCGCCTCCGCGGCGTGCGATTGCCGCAGGGAACGCCCCTCGCGCATGCGCAGCAACTCCCCTCCGAGACGGCGCCCGAGCACAGTCGAGACCGTCCGGCCCCGATCAGGGCTGTTACCTGCCACGTCGCATCCCTCCGCCGAGTTGCCCAAGTCTCGGACTCATTCTCCTCGAACACCAACTAGGGCAGAGAAATTTCTGCCCGAACTTATTGCTGCACACGCGATCACACCGCTACCGTCGGTGTTCCACCGCTCGCACAGCGGAGCCGAAACCGGCGGAAGTGCACCGCCCTGCCCCGCGCCGAAACCGGCGCCCCGCAAGCGCGGCATCGCCACCGCCCCTCACCGAGAGGTACGCGCCCATGACCTCAGCCCAAGAGAAGCCCCCCGTCCCCGAACCCGTTCTCCGCGAGGACAGACTCAACTTCACGCCGACCGCCCGCAGCGTCACCTTCTCCCGGCGCCGTACCGCGCGGCTCGTACGGGAGTGGGGGTATCCGGGGCTGGCCGGCGACGCGGCCTTGCTGGTCAGCGAGTTGGCGACCAACGCGTTACTGCACGGCGCCATCCGGGGGCGGCTCTTCCGCGTTCACCTCACGCTCACCGCGACCACGCTCCGTATCGCGGTCAGTGACCCGCGCGGCGAGCGGCTGCCCGGTCTGCGCGAGGCCGCGGGCGACGAGTGCTACGGGCGGGGGCTCCTGATCGTCGCGCGGATCGCGGACCGCTGGGGCATCGAGCCGCGCACCGTCGGGAAGACCGTGTTCGCCGAACTCGCCCTGCGGCAGGGGCCGGACATGCCGATGGGCCCGCGCGAAGTTCGCGCGGGCCCATCTCGTACAGCTACGCCCAGGTGATCAGGCGCTTCGGCTGTTCCAGGATCGCGGCGACGTCCGCCAGGACCTTGGAGCCGAGCTCGCCGTCGACCAGGCGGTGGTCGAACGACAGGGCCAGCGTGGTGACCTGACGGGGCTTCACCTTGCCCTTGTGGACCCACGGCTGGAGCTTGATCGCACCGACCGCGAGGATCGCGGACTCGCCCGGGTTCAGGATCGGGGTGCCCGTGTCGACGCCGAAGACGCCGACGTTGGTGATGGTCACCGTGCCGCCCGCCATCGCGGCGGGGGAGGTCTTGCCCTCGCGGGCCGTGGAGACCAACTCACCGAGGGACGCGGCCAGTTGCGGAAGCGTCTGCTCGTGCGCGTCCTTGATGTTCGGCACGATCAGACCGCGCGGGGTCGCGGCGGCGATGCCCAGGTTCACGTAGTGCTTCTGGACGATCTCCTGGTTCGCCTCGTCCCAGGCGGCGTTGACCTCCGGGTTCCGCTTGATCGCGACCAGGAGGGCCTTGGCGATGATCAGGAGCGGGTTGACCCGCACCCCCGCCATGTCCTTGTCCTCCTTGAGCTCCGCGACCAGCTTCATCGTGCGCGTCACGTCGACGGTGACGAACTCGGTGACGTGCGGAGCCGTGAAGGCGCTGCCGACCATCGCCTGGGCGATGGCCTTGCGTACGCCCTTGACCGGGATACGGGTCTCGCGGGCGCCCACCGTGGTGACGACGGCCGGAGCCGGGGTCTCGGGAGCGGCCTCCGCCACCGGAGCGGCGGCGATCGGCGCCGGGGCCTGTGCCGGTACGGGCTTGGCCGCCGCGTGGACGTCCTCGCGGGTGATGATCCCGCCCTCGCCGGTCGGGACGACCGTCGCCAGGTCGATGCCCAGGTCCTTGGCCAGCTTGCGGACCGGCGGCTTGGCCAGCGGCCGGCTCTCCGGGACCACCGCGCCGTGGCCGTTCATCTCGCCCTGGATGGCCGCCGCGGCGGCCGGTACGGCAGCGGCCGTACCCTTGCGGGCCCGCCGCTTGGTCGAGCTCTCGGCCACGCCGTAGCCGACCAGGACCGGCTGGCGGCCCTTCGGAGCCTCGGGCTCCGGTTCGGGCTGAGCAGCCGGGGCGGGTTCGGCCGCCGGGGCCGCGTCGCCGCTGCCCGGTGCCACGTCCACCGCGATGATCACCTGGCCGACGTCGACCGTCGTGCCCTCGGGGAAGCGCAGCTCGTGCACCACGCCGTCGAACGGGATCGGCAGCTCCACGGCCGCCTTCGCCGTCTCGACCTCGCACACGACCTGGCCGTCGGTGACGGTGTCGCCGGGCTGGACGTACCACTTGAGGATCTCGGCCTCGGTCAGTCCCTCGCCCACGTCGGGCATCTTGAACTCACGGAAGCGAGCAGCGTTGGAAGTGTCGGTCATCGTTGTCACGTCCCAGTCCTCAGTACGCCAGCGAGCGGTCGACGGCGTCGAGCACACGGTCGAGACCCGGCAGGTACTCGTCCTCCAGACGCGCCGGCGGGTACGGGGCGTGGTAGCCGCCGACCCGCAGCACCGGTGCTTCCAGGTGGTAGAAGCAGCGCTCGGTGATCCGGGCGGCGATCTCGGCCCCGGAGCCGTAGAACACCGGCGCCTCGTGGACCACGACGAGCCGGCCGGTCTTCTCGACCGAGGTCTGGATGGCGTCGAAGTCGATCGGGGACATCGAGCGCAGGTCCAGGACCTCGATCGACTTGCCCTCCTCCTGGGCGGCCGCGGCCGCCTCCAGGCAGACCTTCACCATCGGGCCGTACGCGACGAGCGTGAGGTCGGTGCCGGTACGGGCCAGCGAGGCCTTGTGCAGCGGGCCCGGGATGGAGTCGGTCTCGACCTCGCCCTTGTCCCAGTAACGGCGCTTCGGCTCGAAGAAGATGATCGGGTCGTCGCTCTGGACGGCCTGCTGCATCATCCAGTAGGCGTCGCTCGCGTTCGACGGCGAGACCACCTTCAAGCCCGCGACGTGCGCGAACAGCGCCTCGGGCGACTCGCTGTGGTGCTCGACCGCGCCGATGCCGCCGCCGTACGGGATACGGATGACGACCGGCAGCTTGATCTTGCCGAGCGCACGGGCGTGCATCTTGGCGAGCTGGGTGACGATCTGGTCGTACGCGGGGAAGACGAAGCCGTCGAACTGGATCTCCACGACGGGCCGGTAGCCGCGCAGGGCCAGGCCGATCGCGGTGCCGACGATGCCGGACTCGGCGAGCGGGGTGTCGATCACCCGGTCCTCGCCGAAGTCCTTCTGGAGCCCGTCGGTGATCCGGAAGACGCCGCCGAGCTTGCCGACGTCCTCACCCATGATGAGGACCTTGGGGTCGGTGTCGAGGGCCTTGCGCAGCGACTCGTTGAGAGCCTTCGCAATGGACATCTTTTCCATGGCCATGGCTACTTGCCCTCCTCGGCGGTGTCAGCGAACGATGCCTGGTAGGCGGCGAACTGGGCGCGCTCCTCGTCGACGAGGGGGTTCCCGTCCGCGTAGACGTTGTCGAAGATCGCGATCGGGTCGGGGTCGGGCATCGCCCGTACCGCCTCGCGGACCCGCTTGCCGAGGGCCTCGCTCTCCTCGTCCAGCGCGGTGAAGAACGCCTCGTCGGCGGCGCCCTCCTTCTCCAGGTACGCGCGCAGCCGCAGGATCGGGTCCTTGGCCTCCCAGGAGGCCCGCTCCTCGTCGGCCCGGTACTTCGTCGGGTCGTCGGAGGTGGTGTGCGCGCCCATCCGGTAGGTGAACGCCTCGACGAGGGTGGGCCCCTCACCCCGGCGGGCCCGCTCCAGCGCCGACCTGGTCACGGCCAGGCAGGCGAGTACGTCGTTGCCGTCGACCCGGACGCCGGGGAAGCCGAAGCCCTGCGCACGCTGGTAGAGCGGGACGCGGGTCTGCTTCTCGGTCGGCTCGGAGATCGCCCACTGGTTGTTCTGGCAGAAGAAGACGACCGGGGCGTTGTAGACCGCGGAGAAGGTGAAGGACTCGGCGACGTCCCCCTGGCTGGAGGCGCCGTCACCGAAGTACGCGATCACGGCCGAGTCCGCGCCGTCCTTGGCGACGCCCATGGCGTAGCCGGTGGCGTGCAGGGTCTGCGAGCCGATGACGATCGTGTACAGGTGGAAGTTGTTGGTGTTCGGGTCCCAGCCGCCGTGGTTCACGCCGCGGAACATTCCGAGCAGGTTGGTCGGGTCGACCCCCCGGCACCAGGCGACGCCGTGCTCCCGGTAGGTCGGGAAGACGTAGTCGTCGTCGCGCAGGGCCCGGCCGGAGCCGATCTGGGCGGCCTCCTGGCCGAGCAGCGACGCCCACAGGCCCAGCTCGCCCTGGCGCTGGAGGGCGGTGGCCTCGGCGTCGAAGCGGCGGGTCAGGACCATGTCCCGGTACAGGCCGCGCAGCTCTTCCGCGGTCAGGTCGATCGAATAGTCCGGATGCTCCAGCCGCTCGCCCTCGGGCGTCAGCAGCTGTACGAGCTCGGGCTCGGAACTCTGTGGCGTCTTCGCGGACGTCTTCGCGGTCGTTTTCACGGCGCTGGTCCGCTTGCTGCTGCGTCGCGGTTTGCGCGCGGCAGTGCTCTCCACGGTCACGTGCGTGCTCCTCCGTCGGTCCGGCCCCCGGGGTCTGCCGGGAAGCCAGTGCGGCTCGCCTGTGTCCGTACCCGTGCACGGGGTGGGTGCCGCTCGGTCCGGGAACAGGCGTGACAGGTGCCCCGGCGAGCGCCCTGCCGAATGCACGTTACCCAGTACGCCGCATAACTGCGAAACCCTATCTGACCTGCGATTTTGCTTGGATTTCCAAGTAAATCGAAAAAGTCGGGAACTCTCGCTGGTCACAGCATTGGTAACAGCCTCGCAGGCCGCCGGAACAACGGCACGTTATCCCGCCGTTCGGCGGCAGGGAAGAGGTGAGTGTGTGAGACTGCGTTTTGTGCGCGAACAAGGAAAAATCACCGTTTTTCTGTTGGACGACCATGAAGTCGTCCGACGCGGAGTCCATGAATTGCTCTCCTCCGAGGACGACATCGAGGTCGTCGGCGAGGCCGGCACGGCGGCGGACGCGCTGGTCCGTATCCCCGCGACCCGGCCCGACGTGGCGGTGCTCGACGTACGGCTGCCGGACGGCAGCGGGGTGGAGGTCTGCCGGGAGGTCCGCTCGAAGGACGAGAACATCAAGTGCCTGATGCTCACCTCGTACGCCGATGACGAGGCGCTCTTCGACGCGATCATGGCGGGTGCCTCGGGATACGTACTGAAGGCGATCCGGGGCAACGAACTGCTGAGCGCGGTACGTGACGTGGCGGCCGGGAAGTCGCTGCTGGACCCGGTGGCGACCGCGCGGGTGCTGGAGCGGCTGCGGGAGGGCAAGAAGGGCCGGGGTGAGGACAAGCTCGCCGGCCTCACCGACCAGGAGCGCAAGATCCTCGACCTGATCGGCGAGGGCCTGACGAACCGGGTGATCGGCGAGCGGCTGCACCTCGCCGAGAAGACGATCAAGAACTACGTCTCCAGCCTGCTCTCCAAGCTGGGCATGGAACGGCGCTCGCAGGCCGCCGCGTACGTGGCCAGGCTCCAGGCGGAGAAGCGCTGAGGAGCACCGGGGGGCGCTGAGGAGCACGCCGGGAAGCGCCGGGAAGCCGGTGATCTTCGGGACCTTGGTCCCGGATCAACCGGGGCCGCAGCCTCTGTCTGCGACCTCCCCGGCGGCGGAGAGTGGAGGCCATGTCCTCCGAGGAACTCCAGGCGATCGAACTTCTCGGCCGCGTCCGGTACGGCCGGCTGGCGACCAGCATGCGGGCCCTTCCCTTCCTGTCGGTGGCCCGGCACGTCGTGATCGACGGGCACGTGGTCCTGCGGATGCACAGCGGTTTCGGCTATCACAACGCGTGCGACGGCACGGTCGTGGCGTACGGCGCGGACAACTTCGACACCGCCGCCCAGGCGGGCGGCAACGACCTGTGGGCCGTGCAGTTCACCGGCACCGCCGAGATCGTGCGCCCCTCGGCCGACCGGCGCGAACTGTTCGGCGACGGTCCCGCCCGGGTGAACGGGGAACCCTTCGACCCGGCGTACCTCAGGATCGAGCCGCACTTCGTCTCTGTGCACACTCTGGACTTCAACGCAAGTCAGACGACCGGCCACACAGCGTGATCTAACATCTGGTGAGTGCTGCGCTCATTTGTCACCCTTCCGTCCGCTTCGCCGGCCGGCGGGGTCCGGTTCCCTTCCGTGCCCGCTCCGCCCGTGTCCCCGGTGGACCGGGCGTTGTTCCCCTCCGTACCACCGCCGCCCGTGTCCCCGGCCGACCGGGCCCCCTTCCCGTCCGTGCCACGACAGCCGCCGGCGCCGCCGGTGCCACCGGTGAACGAGGTGCTGCGCCGCTACCCGGACGCCGGTGAACCCCTGAGCTGCAAGCCCATCACCAAGGGGCTGCTCAACCACGGCTACCGCGTCTCCACCACCCGCGGCTCGTACTTCCTCAAGCACCACCTCGACGACTCCACCGGTGACCGCGCCACGATCGTCCGCCAGCACCGAGCCACCCAGCGGCTCCAGTCGCTGGGCGTGCCCGTCGCCCCGCCCGTGCAGGACACCGAGGGCGACACGGTCACGGAGATCGGCGGCCGGTGCTACGCCCTGCACCCCTGGGTGGACGGGCTGCACCGGGCGGGCGCCCAGCTCACCACCGCCCAGTCGGAGCGGCTCGGGACACTGCTCGGGACGGTGCACACCGGGCTCGAACAGGTCATGGGCCCGTGCACCGGTCCCGCGCACCGCTCCTGCGGTTACCGGAGCGCCGATCCGGGCGACACCTTCGCGCTCATCGACGACCTGCTGACGGCCGCGCGCCGGCGCCGCCCCCGGGACTGCTTCGACGAGCTGGCCGAGCACCGCCTGCGGGAGCGGCGCACCCTGCTTGAACGTCACGCCGACCGCAGACCCCCCACCCCCGGCGCCCCGGCCACCGGCTGGGTGCACGGCGACTTCCACCCGCTGAACGTCCTGTACCGGGGCACCGACCCGGTCGCGATCCTCGACTGGGACCGGCTGGGCGTCCAGCCGAGGGCGGAGGAGGCGGTACGGGCCGCGGCGATCTTCTTCGTGCTGCCGGCCGGGAAGCTGGAGCTGGAGAAGGTACGGGCGTACGCGCGGGCCTACCGGCTGGCGGCCGGGGCCGGGGCGGCCGAACTGGCCGCCGCGGTGCACCGGGTGTGGTGGGAGCGGCTCAACGACTTCTGGATACTGCGCTGGCGGTACTGCCTGGACGACCGAAGGGCCGACCCGCAGTTCCCTGCGGTGTCGGCCCTGGCGGTCTGGTGGACGCGCGAGTACGAGACGGTGCGCGAGGCGTTCACGGGCTGAGTGCGTCCGTGAACGGCCGGGTCAGCGGGTGATCACTGGGTGGTGATCACAGAGTGGTGATCACGGGGTGGCGCCCGTACCGGCCGCCGCGGACGCGCCTGCCGCCGCGGACGTACCGGTGGTGGCACCGCCGTCGGACGTACCGGTGGTGGCACCGCCGTCGGACGTACCGGTGGTGGCACCGCCGTCGGCCGTGCCGGTACCGCCGTCCTCGTTACCCGTACCGCCGTCCTCGTTACCCGTACCGCCGTCCTCGTTACCCGTACCGCCGTTCTCCGTGCCTCCGGTGGCCGGGGGGGACGGCTGGTTCGACGGCGGTACGGAGGGCTGGGTCGGCGTGGTCGACGGGGAGTAGGTCCGCGAGGGCGGGGTGTCCTGCTGACTGCCGGTGGAGTTCCCCGGCAATTCGGTCTTCTGGCTCTCGTCGTCGGTCGGCTCGGACGAAGTCTTCTCCGGGGACGGCGAACTGGAGACCTTGTCGGGCTTCTTCTCGTGCTTCGACCCGGTGTCGTTCGCGGCGTTGACCGCGAAGGCGACACCCGCGCCGATGGCGATCAGCGCGAGCACGACGAACAGCCACAGCTTGCCGCGGCCGCCACCACCGTTGTGCCCGCCCTCGTAGCCGCCGTCGTCGGGGTTCATCGGCGGCAGGATCGGGCCCTGCGAGGTGTCCCCGTGCGGCGGGTGGCCCATCGCCATCGTGCCCCCGGCCATGCCCATGGCCGGGGTGTGCCCGCCTTCGTGCATCGCGACCGGGCCGGTGTTCCACGTACCCGTGTGGCCGCCCTGCACCTGAAGCATCTGAAGGCTGTACTGGACGAGGCCGCGCATCTCCTCGGCGCTCTGGAACCGGTCGTCCGGGTCCTTCGCGAGGGAGCGCATGACCAGCCCGTCCAGCTCCGGCGGCACCGCGTCCAGAACCTCGGACGGCGGGACCGGAATGTCCTGGACGTGCTGGTACACGACGGAGAGCGGCGTCTCACCCGTGAACGGGGGCCGCATGGCCAGGAGTTCGTACAGCAGGCAGCCGGTGGCGTAGAGGTCGGAGCGGTGGTCGACGGCCTTGCCGAGCGCCTGCTCCGGAGAGAGGTACTGCGGCGTGCCCATGACCATGCCGGTCTGGGTCATCGTCGACTGCGCGCCGTGCAGCGCACGGGCGATGCCGAAGTCCATCACCTTGACCGCACCGGAGTTGGTGATGATCACATTGGCCGGCTTGATGTCGCGGTGCACGATGCCGTGCTGGTGCGAGTACGCGAGCGCTTCCAGCACACCCGAGACGATGATCAGGGCCTGCTCGGGCGGCGGCGGCTCGGCACTGATCAGCAGGTCGCGGATGGTCCGCCCCTCGACCAGCTCCATCACGATGTAGGGGACGGTCGCCCCGCCCACGACGTCCTCGCCGGAGTCGTACACGGCGACGATCGCGTGGTGGTTGAGCCCGGCGACCGACTGCGCCTCGCGCGTGAACCGGGCCTTGGAGACCGGGTCCTCGGCGAGATCGGAACGCAGGAGCTTCACCGCGACGGTACGTCCGAGCCTGACGTCCTCGGCCGCGAATACCTCCGCCATGCCGCCCCGGCCGAGGCGGTGGGTCATCCGGTAACGTCCGTCACCGACAACACCGCCGATGCCCCAGGAGTCGGTGCCATCCGAAACTCCGCCGCCGTTTGCTTCGGAATCGGGTGCCATCAGTCCTCGCCGTCGTATCTGTCCGCGCGTCCGCGGGTTCTCACGGTGTCTAGCTGCATTGCCACGTCACGCTACAGCCTCTTCCGGACACACCGTTTCCGAGAGGGACCGGTCATCCAACCGCCCGGCGTGCCGTCCACGCAAATTTCATGCGGGTCCTGTAACGCTTCCGAGACGCTTCTTGTGCGTACGGTCACGGAACGGGCACCCGGCTTGACGTGTCGTACCCCTCGGGCAGACTTGGCGCGTAATGGATGATCGCGTCAGTCGCGCGCCGAGGGGGAGCAAGTCATGAGCCAGGACGGCGCACACGGCGCACAGGGTCGCTATGCGGGCGGTTCGGTCGCCGGCGGCCGCTACCAGCTTCGCGACCTGCTCGGCGAAGGCGGAATGGCGTCGGTGTACCTGGCGTACGACACCGCCCTGGACCGACAGGTCGCGATCAAGACACTTCACACGGAGCTGGGGCGCGAGCAGTCCTTCCGCGAGCGGTTCCGGCGCGAGGCGCAGGCCGTAGCCAAACTGCAGCACACCAACATCGTCTCGGTCTTCGACACCGGCGAGGACGAGCTCGGCGGCGCGCTGATGCCGTACATCGTCATGGAGTACGTGGAGGGGCAGCCGCTCGGCTCCGTGCTCCAGGCCGACATCCAGAACCATGGCGCGATGCCGGCCGACCGGGCGCTGAAGGTGACGTCCGACGTGCTGGCCGCGCTGGACACCAGCCACGAAATGGGCCTGGTCCACCGCGACATCAAGCCCGGCAACGTGATGATGACCAAGCGCGGCGTCGTGAAGGTCATGGACTTCGGCATCGCCCGCGCCATGCAGTCGGGCGTCACGTCGATGACGCAGACCGGCATGGTCGTCGGCACCCCGCAGTATCTCTCCCCCGAGCAGGCCCTCGGCCGCGGCGTGGACGCCCGCTCCGACCTGTACTCGGTCGGCATCATGCTCTTCCAGCTGCTGACCGGGCGGATCCCGTTCGACGCGGACTCCCCGCTGGCCATCGCGTACGCGCACGTCCAGGAGGAGCCGGTCGCGCCCTCCACCATCAACCGGTCGATCACCCCGGCGATGGACGCGCTGGTCGCCCGCGCGCTGAAGAAGAACCCGAACGAGCGCTTCCCTAGCGCGGCGGCGATGCAGGACGAGATCGCCCGCGTGCTGGCCGCGAGCGGCTCCACGGGCGCTCCGGTGATCGTCGCGGGCGGCGGCGCCCCGGCGAACAGCGGCTCGGGCGTCGGCTCGGCGGTCTTCCCCCCGGTCGACCAGTCCGGCGGAATGCCCCAGAGCGTCCAGACGCCCTACCAGCCGGGCCCGTACCAGTCGGGCGCCCAGCCGGGCCCGTACGCGCCGACCCCGGCCCCCACCCCCGCCCCGTCGTACGGCTACCCGCAGTCGGCCCAGCCGTACCAGAGCCAGGTCCCGGCCCAGCAGACCCCGCCGCCCTACACGATCTCCCCGCAGACCCAGCAGCAGACGCCCGCCGGCTCGGGCGGGGGCGGCTCCAAGCGGAGCATGCCGGTCGTCGTGGGCTCGATCGTGGTCGCACTGATCGCGATAGGCGGACTGATCACGGTCCTCTCCCTCAAGGACTCGGGCGAGAAGGACGACCCCACGGCCGGCCAGTCCCCCGCCGGCGAGCACAAGGATCCGGAGCGGAACCGGACGATGGACACCGAGGACTGCACGGACGCGCTGGAGGACAGCGACGACCCGGAGAAGGTCGACGCGCCGAAGTTCTTGTACAAGGACTTCCTGTCCGCGAAGGCGTGTGCAGACGCAGCTGGCTGGACCGTCAAGAAGATCGAGGTCCCGGGGAACACATATGCGGAGGACCAGATCATCGACCAGTTCCCGTCGTCCGGCACCGCTGTGGACAAGACCGGCGCCCACTTCGAACTGCGCGTCGCAACGGGTGACCCGGCCTGAGCCGCGCCGGTTACGGAACGTTGCAGTCTGTCGCCCACCGCAATTAGGATCATCGTTCGGCAGTAATCGAATGGGGGGATTCATGCGACTCCGCAGCAAGTCCATGCTGTTTGTGGCGGCATCCGTAGCGTTTCTCAGCGCCACGACCATCACCTCGGCTTCGGCGGCAACCGGGGTGGTCCTGTCAGCAGAGACCACTGGCGCCTTCGGCGACGCGTATGTCACGTTCGCAAGCAGGACGTACGCGAGCAAGATCGAGTTCCGGTCCGTCGACACTCTGGCCGATGGCCATCACGCACGCCTCCGGCTGATCACCAAACGGAGTAACGGCGTACAGGCCACCTGGCCGTGGCGAATCAACTACGGCGGCAAGGGCGCCCAGCCAGAGTGGACGACGTCCCTGACCGACAAAGAAGGAATCGCTGAGGTACGACTTCAGGTATGCAGGGGCGAGGGTGACGCCCTGATCAATTGTGTGTACAGCGACTGGAGATCCAACGGTCTCGCATAGACAAACCCACACGAGAAGCCCGGCACGCAGGTAAGTGCCGGGCTTCTCGCATCACCCAAAATGCCCACTGTGTCCACACATGCAACGCTGCACTCATGTCTGCTGCGCTCTTCCACTCACGGCATTCGCGGCGCGTCGCCTGCATGGCGGCGTCGGGTGCGGCGCTGGCGCTGCTACAGGTCCAAGCTCACGCCAGTCACCAGCCACCCAGCGGCACCTCGGGGGCAACGCGGGGACCATTCACCACTTCGGCAGCCAGTCCAGCGCCGCCAAAGCCTCACCAGGCTTCGGAAAGCTCCATTTCCCCCTCTACCCAGCACACTCCGCCCAGCCCCCCGCCGATTGCCCCATCGGCCACCTCTTCGGCCGCCCCCGCACCCCTCGGATCACCACTGCCATCCCGCCGGGCTTCCGGCTCCCTCTCCTCCGCCGCTCCCGCAGGCTCCGACTCCCCCGAGAAGACGCCGCGTTCCGAGGCACGGTCCCCGCTGGCCGGGCGGGAGGCCGGGGAGGGCCGACTGCGGCCCGGACGGCAGCTCTCGCCGCAGGAGCTCGCGCACGCGGACAATACGTTTCAGCAGTCTGCCTCACCCTCCGCCACGACTGATCCGGAGCCGATACCTGCCGCGCCGCCCGCAGCAAGCACATCCCCCGGCACCGACGGGCTCTCGCCGCAGGCCCTGGACGCGCCGACCGTGCGCCGGGTGAAGCAGGTCTCACTGGGCGCGGGAATCGCGCTGATCGGGATGGGGCTGGGCTTCCTGGCGTTCCGTATGCGCCGGGCCGACTGAGCCACCCCGGGCCCCTCACCGGGTCTCGCGCACCCCCGGAGGGATTTGCATCGAGCGACATACTCGGTATACATACTGAGTATGTCGATCCGCCACGGGCTGCTGGCCCTGCTGGAGCGGGGGCCCAGATACGGCTCCCAACTCCGTACCGAATTCGAGTCGCGCACCGGCTCCACCTGGCCACTCAACGTCGGCCAGGTGTACACGACGCTCAGCCGGCTGGAGCGCGACGGCCTGGTCGTCCAGGACGACGAGGACGACCAGGGCCATGCTCTCTACGCGATCACCGACGGCGGACGCACCGAGCTGCGGAACTGGTTCGAGACGCCCGTCGACCGCAGCAACCCGCCCCGCGACGAGCTGGCCATCAAGCTCGCCATGGCGGTCGGCGCGCCCGGTGTCGACATCCGTGCCGTCATCCAGTCCCAGCGCCACCACACCCTGAAGGCGATGCAGGACTACACCCGTCTCAAGGCGCAGTCGCTCAGCGATGTCCCGACCAACCGCGACGAGGTCGCCTGGCTGCTCGTGCTGGAGCAGCTGATCTTCCAGGCGGAGGCCGAGGCACGCTGGCTGGACCACTGCGAGACCCGGTTGATCCGCCTCGCCGACGCCGCCGCCAGGGAGCCGGACCCCGAGGTCCGTACGACCGGACGCACCACGCCCCGCGTCGCCCTCCCGCGCAGCCGGCGCTGATCAACACACCGCACATCGCACACCGCAGCAGGCGCTGAGCACACACGCCCCGCGCCTGCCGCACACCGTCTGACGCACTCCGCCTGCCGCACACCGCAGCCGGCACCGACCACCGCCGGCGCGGAACCCGGGCCACAGGCCACCCGCGTACGCAGCGGACACCGGCACGGTCCGCCACAGACCGCTCCGCCGTCCCGGCTCCGTCGCCCCACACACCCGTTCCAAGGGGGAACCGTTCACCATGTCCTCGCACGTCCCGCCCCGATCCGCGGCGCCGACCGGCGCACCCGTACCGGCCGGCGCACCGGTCCTCGAACTCCGGGCGCTCACCCGCACCCACGGCTCCGGCATCGCCGAGGTGCACGCCCTGCGCGGCATCGACCTCGCCGTGCACGCCGGTGAACTCGTCGCCGTGATGGGCCCGTCCGGTTCCGGCAAGTCGACCCTGCTGACCATCGCGGGCGGTCTCGACACCGCGACCAGCGGCCAGGTCGTCATCGAGGGCCAGGACATCTCCGGACTCGGCCGCAAGGGCATCGCCGCGCTGCGCCGCCGCAGCGTCGGCTATGTCTTCCAGGACTACAACCTGATCCCCGCGCTCACCGCCGCCGAGAACATCGCCCTGCCGCGCGAGCTCGACGGTGTCTCCGTCCGCAAGGCCCGCAAGGAGGCCCGGGAGGCGCTGGAGGAGATGAAGCTGCTGGAGGTCGCCGACCGGTTCCCGGACGAGATGTCCGGCGGCCAGCAGCAGCGGGTCGCGATCGCCCGCGCGCTGGTGGGGGACCGGCGCCTGGTGCTCGCCGACGAGCCGACCGGAGCGCTCGACTCCGAGACCGGCGAGAAGGTGCTCGCGCTGCTGCGCAACCGCTGCGACCAGGGCGCGGCCGGTGTCATGGTGACGCACGAGCCGCGGTACGCGGCCTGGGCGGACCGGGTCGTCTTCCTCCGCGACGGTTCGATCGTCGACCAGACGCTCACCGCCGACGCCGACTCGCTCCTCACCTCCGAGGCCGCCAAGTGAGCGTCTTCACCGGCTGGCGCGCCGCCCTGCGGATAGCCCGGCGCGACGCGATGCGGTTCAAGGGCCGCAGCGCACTCGTGGTCGCGATGATCGCCGTACCGGTGGTCGGCGTCACCGCCCTCGACGTGACGTACCGCAGCGTGTCACCCACCACGGCCGAGCAGCTGACGGCCGACATGGGCTCCGCCGACGCGCTCTTCAGCGACCAGCGGATCGGCCCGATCGAGCAGCTGCCCGACGGGGACAGGTACGAACAGGTCGACGAGAACGCAGTGGTGGACGAGAACGCCCCGCTGCTCGACATCAGCACCACGTTCCCCAAGGGCTCACGGGCGATCAGCATCCAGTCCGTCCCGGCGAGCATCACCACCAAGTACGGCATCTCCGAGACCGACATCCACGAGTTCCGGACATCGGACGAGCTGGCCCGCGGCAGGATCGAGCTCGTACGCGGTGAATTCCCGCACGGCAAGGACGAGCTGGCCGCCACCGAACCGTTCCTGAAGTCGACCGGACTGAACGTCGGCTCGGTCACCACCGTGCGCAACTTCGGCAAGAAATACACGATCACCGGTGTCGTCGAGGAGCCCGACTCGCTCAACACCAAGGCTCTGTACGCCGACCCGGGGGCGGTCATCGCCCCGTGGAAGGCAAGGTCCGACCACGACAAGAAGGTGGTGCCGCCGAACACCAGCACCGTGGACTGGCTGGTCAAGGGCCCCGAAGGGGTGGGCGTGACCTGGCCGGACGTCATGGAGGCCAACAAGTCCGGCGTCGTCGTCAAGTCCCGTCAGGTCGTCCTCGACCCGCCGCCGGACTCCGAGATCCCGCTGGCCAGGAAGGGCGGCGAGGAATACCCGGACTTCTCCGAAGGAAAGCCGAACGCACCGCTCATCACCGTGATCGCCATGGCGGTCCTGGAGATCGTGCTGCTCGCCGGACCGGCCTTCGCGGTCGGTGCGCGCCGCTCGCGCCGCCAGCTCGGCCTGCTCGGCACGTGTGGCGGAGACCGACGCCATGTCCGGGCCGTGGTGCTCGGCGGTGGTCTGGTGCTCGGCGGCATCGGAGCCGCGACCGGTGTGGTGGTCGGGCTGGCGGCCACCGCCGTCTTCCGCCCGACGATCGAGGCATGGGCCGGACACCGCTTCGGCTCTCTCACCCTGAACCCGATGGAAATGCTGCTCATCGCGGTGATCGGCCTGGTCACCGGCCTTCTCGCGGCGTTCGCCCCGGCGATCGTGGCGAGCCGGCAGTCGGTACTTGAGTCGCTCACCGGACGCCGTGGCGTCCGCCGCTCCTCCCGGGTGATGCCCGTCCTGGGCGGCTGCGTACTGGCCGTCGGATGCGCCGTCGCCGTCTACGGCGGCACCAGCGGGGACTCGTCACTGGTGGCCGGTGGCTCGGTGGCCGCCGAGCTCGGGCTGCTCGCCTGCATCCCGGTGATCGTCGGCTTCCTCGGCCGGCTCGGCCGCATGCTGCCGCTCTCCCCCCGGCTGGCGCTGCGCGACGCGGCCCGCAACCGTGGCCGTACCGCACCCGCGGTCGCGGCCGTGATGGCGGCCGTCGCCGGATCGGTCGCCGTCGCCACGTACATGTCCAGCACCAAGGCCGAGTCCGCATTCGACTACACGCCCACCCAGACCCAGGGAACGGTGATCCTCTCCGCCTTCGCCTACTCCTCCTCCGGCCTCAAGGCCTACACCCAGCTCCCGCAGGCACGGGCCGCCGTCGAACGGAACATGGCCGTCACCGGCGGGCATGCCGACTTCCGACGGGTCTGGGCGGGCAGCGACTGCGACATCTACGGCGACGACGAGAACAGCTGCGGCTCGCTCGAACTGGTCAAGCCCGCCGGCAAGGACCACGTATGTCCGCTCACCGAAAAGGGTGCCAAGGAGCTCGCCGCGCGGCTCTCCTCCGACGAGCACAGGAAGCTGATGAGTTCCCCTGCCTGCCTCGCGGGCAGGACTACGACGGGCCTCTTCAGTTCCGGTGAGAGCGGCATCGTGGTGGCGGACGAGGCCATGCTCAGCACCTATGTGAAGCTCGACGACCCTGCGGCCGCCGAGGCACTGGCGGCCGGCACACCGGTCCTGCTCAACGAGGCGTACGCGAAGAACGGCGAGGCCACCATCAAGGCGGTCCACCGCTACAACGAGAAGGACAAGCAGAACCGGAAGCTGCACCCAGGCAAGGCACGGACCACCACGGACCGGCTGAAGGTGTACGTGGCACCCGCGAAGTACGCCGCCACCCCCGGGTTCGCCATGATCGTCCCGCAGCGGACCGCGGAACGGCTCGGCCTGCACACCGCGGAGAGCGGCAGCGTGTACACCGTCTCGCACACACCGACGGAGGCCGAGACGCAGCAGACCTACGGCGCGCTCGCGCAGGCCGGCGACGGCGTCGTGATGCAGTCCGAGTCCGGCCCCGACGGGAGCGTGGACGCCATGCTGCTGATCCTGACGCTGTTCGCCGGAATGGTGACGCTGGGCGCCGCCGCGATCACCACGGGCCTCGCCAAGGCGGACGCGGAAGCCGATCTCAACACTCTGAGCGCGGTGGGTGCGCCCCCGAGCGTGCGGCGGAAGCTGTCCGGCTTCCAGTGCGTGGTGGTGGCACTCACGGGCGTGGTCCTCGGCACGCTGGCGGGACTGGTGCCCGCGGTGGCGCTGCGGCTGGTCGACCTGCGCCTGGCCCTGCAGGCGATGCGGCAGGAACCCACGGAGTCCGCGTACACCCCGATCGTGCTGCCCTGGCCCACCCTCGGCCTGCTCGTGGTGGGCGTCCCGGTGCTGGCCGGTCTGCTCGCGGCGGCACTCACCCGCTCACGCCTCGCGCTGGCGCGGCGGGCCGGATGACGGTGCGACGGACCGGATGACGGCTGAGGCCCCGGAGGCCCCGGAGGTGGTGCGGCCGGTGGGCTGACCGGCTGACTTGGTGCCCCCGTAAACGGTGGATCAACCGTTTGCGGGGGCACCACAGTGTCGTACGGCAGCTGTGCGAGACAATGGCGCCATGGAGATGCCGAGGAATGAACGGTCGCAGGAGCACCCCCAAGTCCTCGTGGTGGGGCAGGACGGCATGGCGATCGGCGGCGGTGGCACTGACGACGAATCGCGTGAGGTCCCGGTGACGGAGATGGTCGAACAGCCCGCGAAGGTCATGCGCATCGGCAGCATGATCAAGCAGCTCCTGGAGGAGGTCAGGGCGGCTCCTCTCGACGAGGCGAGCCGGGTCAGGCTCAAGGAGATCCACGCCAGCTCGGTGAAGGAGCTGGAGGACGGCCTCGCGCCGGAGCTGGTGGAGGAGCTGGAGCGGCTCTCTCTGCCGTTCACCGAGGAATCGGTGCCCTCCGAGGCGGAACTCCGGATTGCCCAGGCACAGTTGGTGGGCTGGCTGGAGGGCCTGTTCCACGGCATCCAGACGGCGCTGTTCGCCCAGCAGATGGCGGCCCGGGCCCAGTTGGAACAGATGCGCCGCGCCCTTCCGCCGGGCAGCGCCCACGAGGAAGAGGACGGCAGCGGTGACCCGCACGGGGCCATCCGGTCGGGCCCGTACCTCTAGACGCCCCGTCCCCGCACCTGAGAGATACCTGGCCGTACGCACCTGACAGCGAGCGACACCGAGGCCCGGCACACATGGTCGACGACCTGTGCGCCGGGCCTTTTCGTCAGCCCGTCGGGGCCTGCAGCAGCACCTTTCCGACATGCGCGCTGGACTCCAGCACCCGGTGGGCCTCGGCGGCGTCCGGCATCGGCACGATGCGGTCCACGACCGGCCGCACGACCCCGTCCGCGATCAGCGGCCAGACGTGCTCGCGCACGGCGGCGACGATGGCGGCCTTCTCGGCGAGCGGACGGCCGCGCAGCGAGGTCGCGGTGATGGCGGCCCGCTTGTTCAGCAGGGCGCTCAGATTCAGCTCGCCCTTGACGCCACCCTGAAGGCCGATGATGGCCAGCCTGCCGTTGACGGCGAGCGCCTTCACATTCCGGTCGAGGTACTTCGCGCCGACGATGTCGAGAATGACATCCGCACCGGCCCCGTCGGTCGCCTTGCGCAGTTCCTCGACGAAGTCCTGCTCCCGGTAGTCGATCAGGATGTCGGCCCCGAGTTCCGCGCAGCGCGCCAGCTTCTCCGGTCCCCCGGCGGTGACCGCGACCCGCGCGCCCACGGCCTTGGCTAGCTGGATCGCCATCGTGCCGATGCCGCTGGACCCGCCGTGCACCAACAGCGTCTCGCCGGGGCGCAGATGGGCCACCATGAAGACGTTGGACCAGACCGTGGCCGCCACCTCGGGCAGCGCCGCTGCCAGGGCCGGTTCGATGCCGTCCGGCACGGGCAGCAACTGCCCGGCGGGCACCGCGACCTTCTCCGCGTACCCGCCGCCCGCGAGCAGCGCACACACCTCGTCGCCGACCGACCAGCCGGTGACACCGGGCCCGATCGCCGAGATACGGCCCGAGCATTCGAGGCCGGGGTACGGGGACGCGCCGGGCGGCGGGTGGTAGAACCCCTGCCGCTGCAACACATCGGCGCGATTGACCGCGCTGGACACGACATCGACGAGGACCTCGCCCTCGCCGGCTACCGGATCGGGCACCTCGGCCCAGACGAGTGCTTCGGGGCCGCCCGGTTCAGGGATCGTGATCGCATACATGGCGCGAGGCTACTCCGTGGCAGATGAAGGACCACGAAGGACGCCGCACGGAGCGAGGCGGGCCGCATGTGGGGCGGGTTCGGCCGGACGTGAGGCGGAGCGAGGTGGGCCGGACGTGAGGAGGGGCGGACGTGAGGCGGGGCGGGGCGGGCCGGACGTGAGGAGGGGCGGACGTGAGGCGGGGCGGGGCGGGCCGGATCAGTCGCGTGGGCGCGGCAGGCCGGTGGACGGGCCGTCCGACGGCGATGGGTTCGAGGCGCGCACGATGGTGATCAGACGGTCCGTCAACTGCAACGGGCTGGCCGCCGGATCGTCGTAACCCAGCAGCCGGTGCCCCCGCAACACGCTGACCACGAGATCGTCGGTCTCCCGGACGCTCTTGCCCACCTCGGCCTTTATCACCGGCCGTTCGACGAGATCGAGCCCGCTGCCCTGCTGGATCAGGTCCTCCATCACCGTGCCCGCGCTGGGGCTGAGGACCGAGAGGCCCAGCAGCCGGCCCGCCGCACTGGCACTGGTGATCACCGCGTCGGCACCGGACTGCCGGAGCAACGGCGCGTTCTCCTCCTCGCGCACCGCCGCGACGATCTTCGCGCCACGGTTGAGCTGTCGGGCCGTCAGAGCCACCAGCACGGCCGTGTCGTCGCGCTGGGTCGCGATGATGATCTGACGCGCCTTCTGGAGCTCGGCCCGCAGCAGCACCTCACTGCGCGTCGCGTCGCCCACCACACCGACGAACCCTTCGGCGTTGGCGATCTCGATCACCTTGGTCGCCGGGTCGACGATGACGATCTGTTCCTTCTTCAGGCCGGTGGCACACAGGGTCTGGATGGCCGAACGGCCCTTCGTCCCGAAGCCGACGACAACGGTGTGATCACGCAAGTTGGTTCTCCAACGCTTCAGCCGAAAGTCCTCGCGGGTCCGTTCGGTGAGGACCTCAAGAGTGGTGCCGACCAGGATGATCAGGAAGAGCACCCGCAGTGGCGTCACGAGCACCACATTGGTGAGCCGGGCGGCGTCCCCGTACGGGGTGATGTCGCCGTAACCGGTGGTGGAGAGGGTGACCGTCGCGTAGTACACCGCGTCCAGCAGATCGACCTTGCCGTCGGCGGCATCGTGATAGCCACCGCGGTCCATCCAGACGATCAGCACCGTCGCGGCAAGCACCAGCAGCGCCATCATCAGCCGCTTGGCGACCTGCCGCGCCGGTCCGTCGACGACCCTGCGCGGGAGCAGCACCCGTGTGGGTACGACATGCTCGTCAGCGCGCCTGGCCATCGCATCGTGGCCGGGAAGTTTCACGTGAAACACCCTTCCGTCCACGGCATCGCCGAGGCCCACGGTAGATCGAGGATCTCCACTTCGGTGCCGGACCGTACCCCGCCGGGCGGTACGACGGCCAGCCCGTCGGCGGCAGCGATCCCACGGAGCATCGCCGGACCGTTGTAACGCAGCGGTACGACGTACTCGGCACCGCCCCCGGTTCCCGCGCCGCCGGCCCCTTCGCCGCCGCTGCCGTATCCGCTGACCGACCGGCCGTCAGCCGTGCTGCCCGCCCGGTGGACCACGGGCACCAGACGGGTGTCGTGCGGGTGCCCGTGCACGTCGTCGCGTACAGCGACCCGGTACGGCGCCTCCGGCTCCCGGCCCGCCAGCCCGCGCAGGAGGGGCTCGGCGAGAGTGAGGAGCCCGGAGACGGCGGCCAGGGGGTTGCCCGGCAGCCCGACGAGATACGGGCCCCCGTCGTTCTCCTTAAGTCTGGCCAGCAGCATCGGGTGGCCGGGGCGGACGGCGACTCCGTCGACCAGCAGCTCCGCCCCGATCTCGGCAAGGACCGGGTGGACGTGGTCGACGGGGCCCGCAGCCGTACCGCCGGTGGTGATGACGAGGTCGGCCTCGGAGGTGGTGAGAGCGTGCCGCAGGGCGGCCGCGTCGTCACCGAGCCGCTGCGGGGCCGAGACCTCGGCTCCCAGCGCACGCAGCCAGGGGCCGATCATCGGGCCGAGCGCATCACGGATCAGCCCGTCGTGCGGCAGGCCGCCGGTCAGCAGTTCGTCGCCGAGCACGAGGACGTCGACGCGGAGCCGGGGCACCACGACGAGCGTGTCGTACCCGGCCGCGGCGGCCAGACCGAGAACGGCGGGCGTCACCGACGCTCCGGCGGGCATGAGCCGATCGCCGGCCCGGCACTCCTGGCCGCGGGGCCTGATGTCCTGTCCGGGGAGCACCTGATGTTCCGCGTGGAGCAGCCCCGTGGCCCTGTCCACGCGAGCGTGTTCATTGCGGATCACGGCGTTGGCGTCTGCCGGAATGCGGGCTCCGGTGGCGATCCGTACGGCATCGCCGTCGGGAAGCGTGGCGGGCGCGCTCCGCCCGGCGAGGATGCCCAGGTCCCGGTTCGAGCCGGCCCCGGCCCGCGCCTCGGCCCCGGCGACGTCGCGGACGTTCCAGGGCCCCGGTCCGGAGACGACCCAGCCGTCCATGGCAGAGGTGTCGAAGGACGGAAGATCGGTGAGTGCGACGAGCGGCTCGGCGAGTACGTGCCCGAGTGCCTGGCCGAGAGGAAGCCGGCCGGCCCCGATCCCGATGGCCCGGGCGGCCGAGCCGGACTGCCCGGACTGCCCGGACTGCCCGGACCTCCCGGACCTCCCGGACCGAGCGGCCAGTGCACGGGCCTCCGGCCAGGAGGCCGCTAGCCCGTGCCCATGTCGGCGCCTGTGCCCGTGCTCGTGCCCGTGCCGGTCCTGCCCGGGGGCGGTGCCGGAGCCCCGGTCCGGGTCCGACGAACGGGGTACGACAGTGGGATCGGCAGTGGGATCGGCCGTGGGATCGGGATTGAGATTGGCCGTGAGTTCGCCTGCGGGTTCGCCTGCGGGTTCGCTCTCGGGGAAGGACATCTCCGAAAAGTGCGACTGCTGCCACGGGGGGCTGGATTCCGTTTCCGTGGGTCGCGGCCGACCTGTCGCGTGAGGCCACCCCTCTGAACGGGGCCGACCCGTCGGGCGGTGCTCACCGGGCGGCCGGCTCCCGACCAGCGCGAGAGCCTGCTCGACGGCCCGTTCCTCCTCGGCCGCCCGCACCTCTTCCGGAGTCGGGCACCGCTCCCCGCCCCGAGGCCGCTCACACGCCGAAGGCCCGAAACCTGCCTCCGGCCCCACACCTGCCACCGGCCCGGCATCCGCCGACAGCCCGGAGGCCGGCGCGGACCCGGCGCCCACCGAAACGGTGTCCGCAGCCGGAGGCCGGTCGGACCCGCCGCCACCGGCGGTCATTGCGTCTCGTTCTCGTCCGCCCAGCGAAGGGCGAGCGCGGCAGCCTTCCGGGCGGCCTCGGCCACCGCCGTGGCGCTGTCGCCGTCGCCTTCGCTGCTCGCCATGGCCGCCGCGTACCCGACCAGAAAGGTGGTCAGCGGCGCGGCGGGCCGGGCCACACCGTGGGCGGCGTCACGGGCGAGGTCGAGCAGGACGCCGGTGTCGACGTCCAGTTCGATGCCGAGTTCGTTCTTGACTGCGGTGATCCATTCATCCAGCACGGCCCCATGCTCTCTGATGCGGGCACGCGCCGACGCAATGTCCTCCCAGGTGTCGCAGTCGAAGGAGGCGAGAGGGTCGGCCGCCACCCGGGCAAGGTCGAGTTCAGGCGTCAGCAGGCGCAGGGGGAGCCCGGACAGGCCGCCGTGTTCGGTGGCGAGGAGCGCGAGCTCACGGCGCAACGGATCGGCACGGTAGACGGCGACGAGAGGCTGGTCGCGGCCCTCCTGGTCCGTGCACAGAGCCCCGTCCCGCTGTCCTTGCCCGGCGGCGGCCAGCAGCGTTGCGACGGTCTCCGCCCCGAGGAACGGCAGGTCGGCGGAGAGCACGAGGACCCGTTCCGCCGTCGTCCGCCGGATCCCCGCGTCGAGCGCGGCCAACGGACCGCCGCCCCGGGGCTCTTCGTACGTCCAGACGACCGGCCGCACGGTGGACCGGCGGCCGCCCACCACCACCGTCGTCGACGCGTCGGCACAGGCCGCGAGCACCCGGTCGAGCAGCGCACGGCCCCCGACCCGGATCCCCGGCTTGTCGGCGCCGCCGAGCCGCTTGGCGGCCCCTCCGGCAAGAACGATGGCGTCATACGCGGTCATGCATCCGAGTATGCGGGCCGCAGGCTTCCGTCGATCCGCCCGGTCGGTGATCGAGCCGATCGACCGGACCCGGCGGGGGGAGGAAACGGAAGCCTGCGGCAGCTCTCGCCTACAACGTGCGCAGCAGCACCGCCGGTTGTTCCACGCAGTCGGCTATGTAGCGCAGGAAGCCACCCGCCGTGCCGCCGTCGCAGACCCGGTGGTCGAAGGTCAGCGAGAGCTGGACCACCTGTCGTACGGCCAGTTCCCCCTGGTGCACCCAGGGCTTGGGCACGATCCGGCCGACGCCCAGCATCGCCGCCTCGGGGTGGTTGATGATCGGGGTCGAGCCGTCGACTCCGAACACCCCGTAGTTGTTCAGCGTGAACGTCCCGCCGGTCAGCTCCGCCGGAGTCAGTCGTCCGGCCCGCGCCGCCTCGGTCAGCCTGGCGATCTCCGCCCCGATCGACTCGGCATTCCTGGCCTGCGCGCCCCGCACCACAGGGACGACCAGACCCCGCTCGGTCTGAGCCGCGAACCCGAGATGGACCTCCGGCAGCCGCACGATCTCCCGCGCTTCCAGGTCCACCGTGGAATTGAGCTCGGGGAACCGGGCCAGCGCCGCAGTGCAGATGCGCGCCAGCAGCGCCAGCACCGACACCTTGGGCCCGGCAGCCGTACCGGCGACGCTGTTCATCGCGGCTCTGGCCGCCATCAGCTCGGTGGCATCGGCATCGACCCAGCACGTCGCGTCGGGGATCTCCCGCCGACTGCGCGAGAGCTTGTCGGCGACCGCGCCCCGTACACCGCGCAACGGAATCCGCTGTGCGGCCGAGCCCTCCACCGTACGGCCGGCCGACGACGCCACCGATACGGGAACGGCCTCCGGCTCCGGAGCCGCCCCGGCCGCCGGTGCCGCGAACCCGGCCGGCAGCGGGGCGGACGTACTCTCCGCCAGCGCCCTGATCGCGGATTCGACATCGGCCCGAAGGATCAGCCCGTCCCGTCCGGAACCCGACAGCTTCCGCAGATCCAGATCATGCTGCCGCGCCAGCTTCCGTACCAGCGGGGACACCACGGCCACCGGTCCCGGCACCGCGTCCGGCACCGGATCGGGAGCCGCGACCGGAACCACCGGAGCCACCGGCACCCGTGCCGGAACGGCCGCGGCCACCGCCGTGGGACGGACCCGTCGACGACGCGCCACCGGTGCGCCCGTCCCGTACCCGACCAGCACATTGCCGGACGACTCCACCTCACCGGAACCAGAACCGGCCCCAGCCGAACCGGAACCGGAACCGGAGGCAGCCCCGGCCCCGCCCGAACCGGAACCGGAGGCAGCCCCGGCCCCCACCTCCGACGCCCCGGCATCCGCCCCCACCGAGACCGCCACCGTCAGCAGCGGTGCCCCGACCGGAAGTTCCGAGCCCTCATCGCCGAACCGTGCGGTCACCACGCCCCCGTACGGGCACGGCACCTCCACCATCGCCTTGGCCGTCTCGACCTCGACGACCGGCTGGTCGATGGCGACGACATCGCCGACCTCCACCAGCCAGCGCACGATCTCCGCCTCGGTGAGCCCCTCGCCGAGGTCTGGCAGCTTGAATTCGAGTACCTGGGGCATCAGCTCTCCGCCTCCCACTGCAAGCGGGCCACCGCGTCCAGCACCCGGTCCACACCGGGAAGATGGTGCTTCTCCTGCATCGGCGGCGGATACGGAATGTCGAACCCGGCGACCCGCAGCACCGGCGCCTCCAGATGGTGGAAGCAGCGCTCGGTGACCCGGGCCGCGATCTCACCGCCCGGACCGCCGAAACCGGAGGACTCATGGACGACGACCGCACGCCCCGTACGCCGCACCGAGGCGGCGACGGTCTCGTCGTCGAACGGCACCAGCGAGCGCAGGTCCACGACCTCCAGGTCCCAGCCCTCCTCGACGGCCGCATCCGCCGCCTCCATGCAGACGGGCAGCGACGGCCCGTACGTGATCAGCGTCGCGCTGCGACCCGGCCGGCGAACCACGGCCCGGCCGATCGGCTCCACCGCCACCGGGGCATCGGGCGACCAGTCCGCCTTCGACCAGTAGAGCCGCTTCGGCTCCAGGAACACCACCGGATCATCGGAAGCGATCGAGGCCCTCAGCAGCCCGTAAGCGTCCTCGACCGTGGCGGGCGTGACGACCTGGAGGCCGGGCGTCGCCATGTAGTACGCCTCCGAGGAGTCGCTGTGGTGCTCGACCCCGCCGATCCCGCCGCCGTACGGCACCCGGACCGTGATCGGCAGCGGCATGGCGCCGGCCGTCCGGTTCCGCATCTTCGCGACATGGCTGATGAGCTGCTCGAACGCCGGATAGGCGAAGGCGTCGAACTGCATCTCCACAACGGGCCGCAGCCCGTACATCGCCATGCCCACGGCCGCCCCGAGAATGCCGGCCTCGGCCAGCGGGGTGTCCGTGCAACGATCCTCGCCGAACTCCTTGGCCAGGCCGTCGGTGATCCGGAAGACCCCACCGAGCGTGCCGACGTCCTCACCGAGTACATGCACGGTCGGGTCCTGCGCCATCGAGTCGCGCAGCGCCCGCCCGAGCGCCTGTGCCATCGTGGCGGGCTTGGCCTTCGCCGTCCGCTCTCCGGCCGTCGCCGCTGCGGTGGTCATCGCCCTTCCTCCACGTCGTCCTGGCCGTGCTGGTCCAGCTCTGCATTCAGCTCGACCCGCAACCTGGCTGCCTGCTCCCGCAGTTGTGCGGTCTGTTCCGCGTAGACATGGGCGAACAGGTCCATCGGGTCCAGCACCGGATCGGCGTTCATCCGCTCGCGCAGCGCCGCCGCCATCCGCTCCGCGGCCGCGCGCGCCTCCTCGATCGCCTCGTCGCCGAGCAGCCCCCGGCCGGTCAGCTCCCGCTCCAGAAGCTGGATCGGGTCGTGCGCGCGCCAGGCCTCCACCTCGCTGTCGACGCGGTAACGGGTGGCGTCGTCGGCGTTGGTATGGGCGTCCATGCGGTACGTCACCGCCTCGACGAGCGTCGGTCCGCCGCCACTCCGCGCCCGCGCCACCGCCTCACCGAGGACCTGGTGCACCGCGGCCACGTCGTTCCCGTCCACCAACCGGCCCGGCATCCCGTACCCCACGGCCTTGTGCGCCAAGGACGGGGCGGCGGTCTGCTTCGCCAGCGGTACGGAGATCGCGAAGCCGTTGTTCTGCACGAGGAAGACGACCGGGGCGCGCCAGACGGCCGCGAAATTCAGCGCCTCGTGGAAATCGCCCTCGCTGGTCCCGCCATCGCCGACCATGGCGAGCGCCACCACGTCGTCGCCCTTGAGACGCGCCGCATGGGCAAGACCGACAGCGTGCGGCAGCTGGGTGGCCAGGGGCGTGCAGAGCGGCGCGATGCGGTGCTCGCGCGGGTCGTAACCGGTGTGCCGGTCGCCGCGCAGCAGCGTCAGGGCCTCGACCGGGTCCAGGCCGCGCGCCACCGCCGCAAGAGTGTCCCGGTAGCTGGGAAAGAGCCAGTCCCGCTCCTCCAGCACCGACGCGGCCGCTATCTCGCAGGCCTCCTGCCCCGTGCTCGACGGGTAGACGGCGAGCCGGCCCTGCTTGGTGAGCGCGGTGGCCTGCGCGTTGTACCGCCGGCCGCGGACCAGCTCCGCGTAGAGCCTCAGCAGCAGCTCGGGGTCGGCATCGGCCACGGCGTCCGTACCGAGCACGCGATACGGCTCGGGGTCCGGGAGCAGCGGCGCGGGATCGGTGAGCGGCTTCCAGGCCGGGGGCGGCGTGGGCCGGTAAGCAGCCGCGCCGGGCAGCTCTTGGACCGTCATGACAAGCACCTCCTGGCATCGAGGGTTTTCGAGCGGCGTCTGTCGGCATCAGGGGATCGTCCGATGCCGAGGGGTGTCGAAATACTTCGAAATGTCGAGCGCTGTCCGAGGCACGAATGCGGGGCGCCTCACCTACCGATTGTTCGGTCGCGAGCGCATTTTGGCTACAGGCACCTCCAGCCTGTGGACAAACGGTTCTCCACAGCCTGGGATAGAGGCAGGTCGTCCAGGACGGAGAGGCGGGGGCACATGCCAGCTGAACAAATGGCCGACGGGGGCGAGGACCCCGTGCGGCTGCCGCCCGCACGGCCGCTCGACGCCATCGATCGCGGCATCCTGCGACTGCTCCAGACGGACGGCCGCGCCTCGATACGGTCGGTGGCCGACCGTGTCCACGTGTCCCGGGCCAACGCCTACGCCCGGATCAGCCGGCTCATCGACGACGGCGTGATCCGTGGCTTCACCGCGCGCGTGGACCATGAGCGGGCGGGGCAAGGAGCCTCCGCGTACATCACTCTCAAGATCGTCCAGAATTCCTGGCGCACGGTGCGCGAGGAGCTCCAGGCGCTGCCGGGGGCGACCCATATCGCGCTGGTCAGCGGCGACTTCGATGTCCTGCTGCTGGTGCACACCCAGGACAACAGGTCATTGCGCGAACTGGTCCTGACGAAGATCCAGGCCATCCCGGAGGTGCTCTCCACCCGCACACTCCTGGTGTTCGAGGAGACGGACCTGACCCCGGGCACGGACAGACCCACCGAGCTGACCTGAGCGCGTCGTCCCGCATTCACCGAAGAATCAGTCCGTGCACCGAAGCCCTGGCGCTCCGGTGCACGGGAGGCCTGTCGCCGCAGTGCACGGGCGCCCTGCAGCCATTAATAGTTCAACCGTTGAACCGTTCAACGACTGGAGCGCATCCCCTCGAAGGCCACCCGGACGAGCGTGTCCGCCAGGCGCTCGCCGTCGGCACCGCCGTCGGGCAGCGGCCGGTACCACTCCACCAGGGAGTTGACCATTCCGAAGAGCAGCCGGGTCACCAGCCGTATGTCCACGTCGGAGCGGAGGTCGCCGTCCGCGACCGCAGCCCTGAGCAGATCGGTCACCCGGTGGTCGAACTCGCGCCGCCGCTCCATGGCCCAGCGCTCGGTCCTCGTATTGCCCCGCACCCGCAGCAGCAGCGTGACGTAGGGCAGTTCGGCTATCAGCACGTCGACGGTGCGGCGGGTGACGTACTCGACCCGCTCGATCGCACGCCCCTGAGTCGCCCCCGGCTCGTCGAGAATTCCGAAGAGCCCGTCCAGCGCACGGCTGACCGCGCGGCGCAGAAGCTCTTCCTTGCCCGCTACGTGGTGGTAGATGGACGACTTGGAGATGCCCGCCGCCTTGGAGAGGTGCTCCATGGACGTGCCGTCGTAGCCGCGCTCGTTGAAGACACGGACGGCAACGGTGAGCAGAGTCTCCGGGGTGTACGTGTCCCGCTTGGCCGTGGTCATGTCCGCGATCCTCCCCTACGAGTTGTCCACAGGTTTGGCGGGCCCCCTTGTCCCGACCGATCGTTCGGTTACTCTAACTCTGTCCGCCCGTCCCTGCCCAGCTCGATGAGGAGTTGGTCCGTCATGGCCGCCGAGCTCTCCCCGCAACTGCTGTCCGAGAAGCACCGCCCCACGCTCGACCAGGCCCTCGACGCGATCCGTACGCGCGCCTACTGGTCCCCGCACCCCGAGCATCCGAAGGCTTACGGCGAGGGCGGCGCCCCCGGCAGCCTGAGCGCCGCCGAGGGCAAGGCCGCGTTCGACGCCGTGCTGAACACCCGGCTCGACCTCGGCCAGCCCGGCACCGACGGCTGGACGGGCGGGGAGGTCTCTCCGTACGGGCCGGAGCTCGGCGTCGAATATCCGCACGCCGACCTGGACGTCCTGCTTCCGGCGATGCGGGCGGGCATGCCCGCCTGGCGTGCGGCCGGCCCCGAGACCAGGGCCCTGGTCTGTCTGGAGATCCTCGCGCGGATCAGCGCCAGGACCCACGAGTTCGCTCACGCCGTGATGCACACCAGCGGCCAGGCCTTCATGATGGCGTTCCAGGCGGGCGGCCCGCACGCCCAGGACCGCGGCCTGGAGGCGGTGGCGTACGCGTACGAGGAGCAGATCCGCACCCCGCGGAGCGCCGACTGGTCCAAGCCGCAGGGCAAGCGCGACCCGCTCCGGCTGCAGAAGTCGTTCACCGCGGCCCCGCGCGGCATCTCGCTCCTGATCGGCTGCAACACCTTCCCCACGTGGAACGGCTACCCGGGCCTCTTCGCCTCCCTGGCCACCGGCAACCCCGTCCTGGTCAAGCCGCACCCCCGCGCCGTGCTCCCGCTCGCGCTCACGGTGCAGCTGGCCCGCGAGGTGCTCGCCGAGGCGGGCTTCGATCCCGATCTGGTCGCCCTGGCCGCCGAACGACCGGGTGAAGGCATCGCGAAGACCCTCGCCCTCCGGCCCGAGATCCGGATCATCGACTACACCGGGTCGACCGCCTTCGGCGACTGGCTGGAGACCAACGCCCGCCAGGCCCAGGTCTACACCGAGAAGGCCGGGGTCAACACGATCGTCCTCGACTCCACGGACGACTATCGCGGCATGCTGTCCAACCTGGCGTTCTCCCTGTCCCTGTACAGCGGCCAGATGTGCACCACCCCGCAGAACCTGCTGATCCCCCGGGACGGCATCACCACCGACGCCGGCGACAAGACGTACGACGAAGTGGTCGCCGACATCGCCGCCGCGGTCACCGGCCTGCTGGGCGACGACGCCCGGGCGAACGCGCTGCTCGGCGCCCTGGTCAACCCCGATGTGAAGGCCCGCCTGGAGGCGGCCGCCGATCTCGGCGAAGTCGCCCTGCCCTCCCGCGAGGTGGCCAACTCGGAGTTCCCCGGCGCCGTGGTCCGCACTCCCGTCGTCGTCAAGCTGGACGCCACCAAGCCGGACGACGAGGAGCACTACCTGTCGGAGTGCTTCGGTCCGGTCGCCTTCGCGGTGGCGGTCGACTCGACGGCCGACGCCGTGGAGCTGCTCCGCCGTACGGTCCGCGACCGGGGCGCGATGACGGTCGGCGCGTACACCACCTCACCGGAGGTGGAGCGCGCGGTGGAGGACGTCTGCCTGGACGAGTCGGCCCAGCTGTCGCTGAATCTGACCGGCGGGGTGTACGTCAACCAGACCGCGGCCTTCTCCGACTTCCACGGCTCGGGCGGCAACCCGGCGGCGAACGCGGCGTTGTGCGACGGAGCCTTCGTGTCGAACCGCTTCCGCATGGTGGAGGTCCGCCGCCAGGCATAGCCGCGCCCCCGCGCCCCCGCTCCCTCTCGGCCTCTACGGCGCCCGGGGAGCGGGGCCGGGGAGCGGGGCCGGGGAGTGGGGCCCGGACCCCTGGACCGGCCTGATCCAAACGAGATCCCCTAGCCGCGTTGTCCCACCTCGGGGATCTCCGCGTACCGCTGCACCCACGCGTGCATGGCGATGGCGGCCGCGGCCCCCGCGTTGATCGACCGCGTCGAACCGAACTGCGCGATGGAGCACACCATCGCCGCGTGTTTGCGGGCCTCCTCGGTGAGCCCGGGCCCCTCCTGCCCGAAGAGCAGTACGCAGCGCCGGGGCAGCTCGGTCCGCTCCAGTGGCACCGCCCCCGGCAGATTGTCGATCCCGATGATCGGCAGGCCCTCGGACTCGGCCCATGCGGTCAGCGACTCCGTGTCGGGGTGGTGCCGCACATGCTGGTACCGGTCGGTGACCATCGCGCCGCGCCGGTTCCAGCGCCGCCGCCCCACGATGTGGATCTCCTTGGCGAGAAAGGCGTTCGCGGTACGCACCACGGAGCCGATATTGAAGTCGTGGCCCCAGTTCTCGACCGCGACATGGAAGTCGTGGCGCCGCAGATCCAGATCGGCGACGATCGCCTCCCGGGTCCAGTACCGGTAGCCGTCACCCACGTTGCGCCGGTCGCCGTGGGCGAGCAGCTCGGGGTCGTACCGCTCGTCCACGGGCCAGGGCAACGGGTGCGGCCCGACGCCGATCTCCGTCCCGAACCCGTCGTCGTACTGCATCGGTTCCACGTCCGCACCGGGCCCCGCCGCTTCCGGGTCCGTACCGGGCCCCGCCGGTGCCGCGGACACGACGGGCAACTCAAGCCCGGCGGCTCCCTCGCTCAACGATTCCCCGCCGCCACTGCCCGTGCTGCCCGTACTGCCGCTGTCACTGCTCACCCGACGAGCGTATGGCCCCCGTCGTCGCTGTGCTGCGGGGCCTCCTCGTCATCCTCGCCACGCCGCGGCCCGGGCACCTTGCTCCGGCCCGGGAACAGCACACCCCGGGCGAGGGTCGCCCGGCCGCCGAGCCAGACCAGGAAGACGGTCGGCAGGAAGACCGAGTCGGCGGCGATCATCGCCATGGAGAAGAAGGGCAGCCCGAGCAGCAGGGCGATGCCGGCGTGCTCCAACATCATGGCGACGAGCAGCACGTTCTTGACCCGCCGGTTGAAGAGGGTGAACGGAAAGGCGACCTGGACGATGACCGTGCCGTACGTGAGGACCATCACCATGACGCCGTTGGAGGCCAGGATGTCCGACAGCCCCGGCCAGGGCGTGAAGTAGTCGAGCTTGAGCGGGTAGTACAGCGCCGTGCCGTCCTGCCAGCGCGAACCCTGGATCTTGTACCACCCCGCGGTGGCGTAGATCAGACAGACCTCGGCCATGATCACGACGAGGGTCGCGTTGTGGGCGAGGTTGGCGACGACATCGAGCAGGATCCGCGACTGGCTCCGCGGTGCGAAGCGGTTCACCGCCCACCAGGCGCCCTCGCCGACCCACAGGAACCAGAGCAGGGTTGGCAGCCACCAGGTGCCGCCGAGCCCGTCCGTCACACTGGCCACGATCAGGACGAGGCCGAGCACCACCCAGAGGACCGGACCGGCCACGTTCCCCCGCACCGGGCGCCGCTGCCCGCCCGCCTCCGCCCGCTCCTGCCGCGCCGCCCGCCGGGCGTCCAGCGACCAGACCCGTCCGCAGCGCGTGAGCACCAGATAGATCGCCATGAGGTGGATGACGTTGTCGCCGCCGTCGCCCATGAAGATGCTGCGGTTCTGCAGGGAGAGCACTCCGGCCATGAAGAGGACCGACATGGCGCGGGTGTGCCAGCCGACCATCAGCAGCGCCGCGGAGATCAGCGCGACCGCGTACACGATCTCGAACCAGACCGTGCTGTCCGACCACATGAGCGCGGTGAACGACTGGTTGCCGGATATGAGCTGCTGCGCCATGTCCCAGCGCCACGGGGCGTCGGGGCCGTACATCTCGTGGCGGTGCGGCAGCTCGCGCAGCAGGAAGAACAGATAGGTGGCCGAGAAGCCGATCCGGATGACGGCACTCTGGTACTGGCCGAGGGCCCTGGAGGTGATGCGCTGGATACCGCGGGCGACCTTGTGGTCGATCTTGCGGTCGAGGACGGCGGTACTCACTTGCCCGCCCCCTCGGCGCTCTCGGGAAGGTCATCGGGAGTGACCGTCCACCACGGCAGTACTCGGTAGGACGGCCGCGTACTGATCTTCTCCTCGCTCCACGCGGGCGCCGCGACGGACCGCACCTCGGAACGGACCTGGATGCGCTCGACGGTGCCGCCGTAGTCGTGTTCGCCGAGGCGCAGCATCACGATGCGGCGGATGTAGCGCTCGGAGAGCTGTCCGCGGAGGCCGTTGGCCTTGTTCTCGTTGTCGTGGGAGCTGAGGTAGAAGTCCCAGCCGCGGCGCAGTTCGTTCTGGTGGACGTGGCTGGGGAGGAGATTGCCGCGTATCGCCTTGCCGTCCTCGCCGGAAAGGCTCATCCAGGGGGTGGTGCGGCGGCCGTCCGCGCCGGCTATCTCGGCCCGTACGTGAACGGCGATGTTCTGCTGGAGCGGATTCGGGGCGAAGAGCTTCCAGTTCTGCTCGAACTCGGGATAGACCCACTCGTCGACCGCTTCGCCGTGCTGCTTGGTCAGGGTGTTGGAGGGTGCGACGTGAAGAAACACCATGACCAGCTGTCCACAGGCGACCAGTCCGATGACCGACAGTGCGACCGCGGCAACGATCTGGTACGGAAGGGACAGGGCGGCCATCCCGGCACGAGGGCCTGATTCCAGGGCCTGACCAGCAGCGGAGGGCTCTTCCTCGCGTCGATCCGGCCCCGGCTCGGCGCTCCCGTTCCCGCTCTCGGAGCCCCTGTCGTCGTACGAATCCATCCCGCCCCGATCCCCGTCGATCCCCGGTCAGTTATCCACAGGGTTGACACCCTACGGGCCACCGACTCACCATTGAAGACATTGAACCGAACGATCGGTCGGTAGGGAGCCCGGGATGGCGGCAGTGACTGCGGACCAGACAGCGCAGGCGGGAGCGGACAGGCCCGAAGGGGCGGACGGAGCCCTGGAGGCGGCATTCGACGCCGCGGTGGCGGCGGACGAGCGCATCGAGCCACGCGACTGGATGCCCGATGCGTACCGGGCCTCGCTGGTCAGGCAAATGGCCCAGCATGCCCACTCCGAAATCATCGGCATGCAGCCGGAGGCCAACTGGATCTCGCGCGCGCCCTCGCTGCGCCGCAAGGCGATCCTCATGGCCAAGGTGCAGGACGAGGCGGGCCACGGGCTCTATCTGTACAGCGCGGCGGAGACCCTCGGCACCGGCCGCGAGGAGCTGCTCGACAAGCTCCACGCGGGCCGCCAGAGGTATTCATCGATCTTCAACTACCCGACGCTGACCTGGGCGGACGTCGGCGCGATCGGCTGGCTCGTGGACGGCGCCGCGATCACCAACCAGGTGCCGCTGTGCCGCTGCTCCTACGGCCCGTACGCGCGGGCGATGGTCCGCATCTGCAAGGAGGAGTCCTTCCACCAGCGCCAGGGCTACGAGCTGCTGCTCACCCTCAGCAAGGGCACCCCGGCACAGCACGAGATGGCGCAGGATGCGGTGAACCGCTGGTGGTGGCCGTCCCTGATGATGTTCGGCCCGCCGGACGACGCTTCGGCCCACTCGGCGCAGTCGATGACCTGGAAGATCAAGCGGCATTCCAACGACGAGCTGCGGCAGCGCTTCGTGGACATCTGTGTCCCGCAGGCCGAGGCGCTGGGGCTCACCCTGCCGGACCCGGACCTCCGGTGGAACGAGGAGCGCGGACAGCACGACTTCGGCGCGATCGACTGGAAGGAGTTCCAGGAGGTCCTCAAGGGCAACGGCCCGTGCAACGAACAGCGCCTCACCCAGCGCCGCAGGGCGCACGAGGAGGGCGCCTGGGTCCGGGACGCGGCGGTTGCCTACGCCGAGAAGCACACAGCAACGCACACAGCAGCGAGGAACGGGGAGGCGACAGCATGAGCAGCTCGACCGAATGGCCACTGTGGGAGGTGTTCGTGCGTTCCCGCCGCGGTCTTTCCCACACCCACGCCGGCAGCCTGCACGCGCCGGACGCGGAGATGGCCCTGCGCAACGCGCGCGATCTGTACACGCGCCGTTCCGAGGGCGTCTCGATCTGGGTGGTCCCATCCGCACAGGTCACGGCCTCCTCACCGGACGAGAAGGACTCCTTCTTCGAGCCGGCCGGTGACAAGCCGTACCGGCATCCGACGTTCTACGAGATCCCGGAAGGGGTGAAGCACCTGTGACCGCGACCCTCGCCCTGGGCGACGACGCGCTGGTGCTCTCGCACCGGCTGGGGGAGTGGGCGGGCCATGCGCCCGTGCTGGAAGAAGAAGTGGCCCTGGCCAACATCGCCCTGGACCTGCTGGGCCAGGCCCGGCTGCTGCTCTCCATGGCCGGGGACGAGGACGAGCTGGCGTATCTGCGCGAGGAACGTGCCTTCCGCAATGTCCAGCTGGTCGAGCAGCCGAACGGCGACTTCGCCCACACCATCACCCGCCAGCTCTACTTCTCCGCCTACCAGCGGCCGCTGTACGAGCAGCTGGCCTCGGGCGGGAGCGCGTTCGCCGGTCTGGCGGCGAAGGCCGTCAAGGAGGTCGCGTACCACCAGGACCACGCGGAGCACTGGACGCTGCGGCTCGGCGACGGCACGGACGAGAGCCATGACCGGATGCAGCGCGGCGTGGACGCCCTCTGGCGGTTCACCGGCGAGCTGTTCGAGCCCGTCGAGGGCCTGGAGATCGACTGGCGGTCGCTGCGGAGCGACTGGCTGGAGTCCGTCTCCGCGGTGCTGGACCGGGCCACGCTGACGCTGCCGGCCGGTCCGCAGTCCGGGGCGTGGACGGCGGGTGCGGGGCGCCAGGGCATCCACACGGAACCCTTCGGCCGCATGATCGCCGAGATGCAACATCTGCATCGCAGCCACCCGGGGGCGTCATGGTGACCGAGACACTCCTGGAGGAGGAGCTGCACCGCCTCGCAGGCTCCGTGCCCGACCCCGAACTGCCGGTGCTGACCCTGGACGAGCTGGGCGTGCTCCGGGGCGTGGACGTCCTCGCCCCCGGCAAGGTCACCGTGCGCCTCACCCCGACCTACACGGGCTGCCCCGCGATCGAGGCCATGTCCGCGGACATCGAGCGGGTGCTGCACGACCACGGCATACCGGAGGTCTCCGTGGTCAAGGTGCTCTCACCGGCCTGGTCCACGGACGACATCAGCGCGGAAGGGCGGCGCAAGCTGGCGGAGTTCGGCATAGCGCCCCCACGCCCGCACGACGTCACGGCTCCCGCGGGCGGCCCGGTGCCGCTCACGCTCTCGGTGCGCTGCCCGCACTGCGGCTCGACCGATACGGAGCTGCTGAGCCGGTTCTCCTCCACCGCGTGCAAGGCGCTGCGCCGTTGCGTGACATGCCGCGAACCGTTCGACCACTTCAAGGAGTTGTAGATGTTCCATCCGCTCCGGGTCCGCGCCGTCGAACGGCTCACGGACGATTCGGTGGCCGTCACTCTCGCCGTGCCGCCCGAGTTGCGCGAGACCTTCCGCCACAAGCCCGGCCAGCATCTCAATGTGCGGTACTCGGTCGACGGCGAGGAGATCCGCCGCTCGTACTCGATCTGCTCCCCGGCAGTCGAGGAGCCGGCCGATCCGGTACTGCGGGTGGGCATCCGCCACGTCGACGGCGGCGCGTTCTCCACCTATGCCCTGAAGGAACTCGCCGTCGGTGACGTGGTCGAGGCGATGTCTCCGATGGGCCGCTTCGTTCTGGAGCCCCGCGCCGGACGCTTCGCGGCGATCGTCGGGGGCAGCGGGATCACGCCGGTGCTGTCGATCGCGGCCACGCTGCTGGCGCGGGAGCCCGACGCCCACTTCTGCCTGATCCGCAGCGACCGGACAGCGCTCTCGACGATGTTCCTGGACGAGGTCGCCGACCTCAAGGACCGCTATCCGGACCGGTTCCAGCTGGTCACGGTGCTCTCCCGGGAGGAGCAGCAGGCGGGTCTTCCCTCCGGCCGGCTGGACCAGGACCGTCTCACCGAGCTGCTGCCCGCGCTGCTTCCGACGGCCAAGGTGGACGGCTGGTATCTCTGCGGGCCGTTCGGGCTGGTCCTGGCCGCGGACCGGGCGCTGCGCGGCCTGGGTGTCGACCGGACCCGCGTCCATCAGGAGATCTTCCATGTGGACGACGGCCCGAGCGCGTCCGCCCGCCCCCGGATCGAATCACCGGCCCACAGCAGACTCACCGCGACCCTGGACGGCCGCTCCGGCACCTGGCCCGTGGAGGAGGGCGAATCGCTGCTGGAGACCGTGCTGCGCAGCCGCGCCGACGCGCCGTACGCCTGCAAGGGCGGGGTGTGCGGGACCTGCCGGGCGTTCCTGGTCTCGGGCGAGGTGCGGATGGACCGCAACTTCGCGTTGGAGCCCGAAGAGACGGGCGCGGGCTATGTGCTGGCGTGCCAGTCGCATCCGGTCACGCCGGAGGTGGAGCTCGACTTCGACCGCTGACCGGCGCCGTCGCCTCTCCTCCCGTGTTCCCTTCTCGTAGAACCTGTTCTATCTTGACGATCCGTCAGATTCGGGCGGGCGTTCGGGCGGGCATCGGTCAACGGGAGGCCAGGACAGTGGACTTCACCTTCACCGAGGAACAGCAGGCGGCCGCGGAGGCAGCGCGCGCGGTCTTCTCGGGAGTCGTACCGGACGGGGTTCCCAGCCCCGCTCTGGTGCCGGGCGCGGTGGCCGAGGACATCGACCGCCCGCTGTGGGCCGGGCTCGCGTCGAGCGACTTGCTGAGCCTGACGCTGCTGCCCGAGCACGGCGGTGCCGGGCTCGATCTCGTCGCGCTGTGCCTGGTGTTGCGCGAGTCCGCCAAGGTGCTCGCGAGAGTGCCGCTGCTGGAGACGTGTGCGGTCGCCATGGCGCTCCAGCGGTACGGAGACCCGGGGCTGGCCGCCGAGTTGCTGCCCCGGATCGGCCGGGGCGAGCTGGTCCTCACCGCCGGGTCCAACGGCCGCTCCGGCCACGATCCGGCCGAACTCGCGGTCAAGGCCCGCCGGAAGGCGATGACGGGAACCGCCGGGAAGGACATGGTCCCCGGCAGGGCCGCCGCCGACCCTGCCAATGCCGCTGTCGGCTGGGTGCTCGACGGAATGCAGTCAGCGGTGCCGTGGGGGCAGGCGGCGGACTGGATCGCGATTCCGGCCCACACGGACGAGGGCCGGGCGGTCGTCGCCCTGGTCCGGCCCGCCCAGGACGGCGTCACCCTGGCCGAGCAGGTCTCCACCAGCGGCGAACGGTTCGCCGAGGTCCGGCTGGAGTCGGTACGTATCGACGACCGCGCGCTGATCGACGGCGCCGGGGCCTGGGAGTGGCTGCGCGCGATCCTCACCACCGGGACGTGCGCGCTCGCGCTGGGCCTGGGTGAGGCCGTGCTCGCCATGACGAGCCAATACACCGGCAAACGCGAGCAGTTCGGTTTTCCGGTGGCAACATTCCAGTCCGTCGCGGTACAGGCGGCGGACCGGTACATAGACCTGCGCGCCATGGAAGTGACGCTCTGGCAGGCGGCCTGGCGGATCTCCACCGGGGCCGACGGGGCGCTGCCCGCCGAGGGCGACATCGCCGTGGCGAAGATCTGGGCATCGGACGGCATCCGACGGGTCGTGCAGACGGCACAGCATCTGCACGGCGGTTTCGGCGCGGACACGGACTACCCGCTGCACCGTTTTCATGCCTGGGCGAAGCAGATCGAGCTGTCCCTCGGCCCGGCGGCGGCACACGAGGAGGCACTGGGCAACCTCCTGGCCGCGCACCTGCTCGACTGACCCCGGCCGAAGCACCCGCTCGGCCGGCCCCGGTCCAACGGCAGACAGCCCGCCCGACAGCCGCTAACCGACAACCGACAGCCGACCGGCAACGGGGCCGCCCCGGCCGGCGCCGCCCAAGTCAGGAGCGCCCCGGCCGGGAACGGTTCGGCAGCCCGGAACAGCTCTCCGGATCAGAGCACGAAGGCCGGGTCGCCGCTGTCCGTGACCATCGGGCGTCCGGCGCCGTCCCAGGCGAGCATCCCGCCGTCGATGTTCACGGCGTCGAGGCCTTGCTGCACCAGGTACTGCGTGACCTGGGCCGACCGGCCACCGACCCGGCACATGACGTGCACGCGACGGCCGTCTTCGGCGGCCTCGGTCAGCTCACCGAAGCGGGCCACGAAGTCGCTCATCGGGATGTGCAGGGCGCCCTCCACGTGCCCGGCCGCCCATTCGTTGTCCTCCCGGACGTCCAGCACGAAGCCGTCCGACGGCACCGCCGCGACGTCCACCGAGGGCAGCGGGGCGAAATTCATGGGTCATGCCTTCTCTCGTACGTACGCTCCAGAGTCACCCGGAACGCTACTGCACCATGCCCGCCAGCTCCGCCTCGCGCTGCGCGACCTCGCCCAGCAGCTGCTCGGCGATCTCGTCGAGCAACCGGTCCGGATCGTCCGGCGCCATCCGCAGCATGGACCCGATCGCACTCTCCTCCAGCTCCTGGGCAAGCACCGTCAGAAGCTCCTTGCGCTGGGTCAGCCAGTTCAGCCGGGCGTAGAGCTCCTCGCTCTCGCTGAGCTCCGTCTCCGGGGCCGCCGGGCCCGCCGCCCATTCCTGCGCCAGCTCCATCAGGAGCGCCTCGTCCCCCCGTCCGTACGCGGCGTTCACCCGGGCGATGAACTCGTCCCGGCGGGCCCGCTCCGTCTCGTCCTGCGCCAGGTCCGGGTGGGCCTGGCGCGCCAGGTCGCGGTAGAGCTTGCGCGCCTCCTCGGTCGGCCGGACCCGCTTGGGCGGCCGGACCGGCTGCTCGGTCAGCATCGCCGCAGCCTCGGGGGACAGCCCGTCGGAGTCGATCCAGTCGTGGAACAGCTCCTCGACGCCCGGCATCGGCATCACGACAGCCCGGGCCTCCTGCGCCTTGCGGATGTCCTCCGGGTCGCCCGTCCTGGCGGCCCGGGCCTCCGCGATCTGTGCGTCGAGCTCATCGAGGCGGGTGTACATGGGCCCGAGCTTCTGGTGATGCAGCCGGGAGAAGTTCTCCACCTCGACCCGGAAGGTCTCCACCGCGATCTCGAACTCGATCAGCGCCTGCTCCGCCGCCCGAACCGCCCTCGCGAGCCGAGCCTCGGGCCGCTCCCCCTCAGTACGGCCGTCCGTTCTCCCACCGGCGTCCCCGCCCGCTGATCCACCGGCGTCCCCGCCTGCCGATCCGCCTGCCGATCCACCGACGTCCCCGCCCGCCGACCCACCGGTGGCCGCATGGGCGGCCCCGTCCCCGTCGCTGCCCGCGGCGGCGCCGGAGCCACCGTCAGCACCGGTCTCCGGACCGGCACCGGCCGGCCCGTGCTGCTCGAACGGCTCGCCCTGCCCGTGCTGCTCAAGCGGCTCGTTCGGGGCATGCTGCTCGCGCTGCCGGTCGTTGTCCTGCCGGTCATCGTCGTTCCGGGTGGTCGACACCCCGGCGGCTTCGTGGGTCACCCGTCCAGCGTATGGCCACCGCCCACGTCCCGAGGACGCGCGGTCGGCCCGCTGCCCCTCAGACGCCCAGTTCGGCGGCTATCCGCCCCGATCCGACAGCCCGCACCAGCTCCGCGTGATCCGCTTCCGCACGGTCCGCGTAGGTGACCGCGAACGCCGCCAGCGCCTCGTCCAGTTCCTCGTTCTTGCCGCAGTAGCCCGCGATCAGCCGAGGATCCGCGGTGTGCGCATGGGCCCGCGCCAACAGCGCACCGGTCATCCGGCCGTAGTCGTCGACCAGGTCGGCCGCCAGCGCCGCCGGGTCCACGCTGCCCTTGCGGTTCCTGAACTGCCGGACCTGGAACGGGCGTCCGTCCACCGTCGCCCAGCCCAGCAGGATGTCGCTGACCACCTGCATCCGCTTCTGCCCGAGCACCACCCGGCGCCCCTCGTGCGCCACCTCCGGCACATCGAAGCCGACCGTCGGCAAATACGGCGCCAGCACGGAGGGCCGCGCCTCCTTTACCTGGAGCACCAGGGGCTCGCCGCGGTGATCGAGCAGGAGCACCACGTACGACCGGGTGCCGACGCTCCCGGTACCGACCACCCGGAACGCCACGTCGTGGATCGCGTACCGGGCAAGAAGCGGAACCCGGTCTTCCGAGAGCGTGCCCAGATAGTCGCCGAGTCCCGCCGCGACCGCCGCGGCCTCCTCGTCCGGCACCCGCCGCAGCACCGGTGGCGCGTCTATGAAGCGGCGTCCGCCGTCCCCGGAGTCCTCGGTGGACTTGGCCGCGAAGCGGGCGCTGGTGTTGTTGCGGGCCTTCTCCGAGACCCGCTCCAGGGTGCCCAGGAGATCCCGCGCATCGGTGTGCGAGACCAACTCCTCGTCCGCGATGGCGTTCCAGGCGTCGAGCGCGGGCAACTTGGCCAGCAGCCGCATCGTCCGCCGGTACGCGCCCACCGTGTCGTACGCGCCCTGCCGGCAGGTGTCCTCGTCCGCCCCGGCCTCGCGCCCCGCGAGCACCAACGAGGTGGCCAGACGCTTGAGGTCCCACTCCCACGGGCCGTACACGGTCTCGTCGAAGTCGTTGAGATCGATGACCAGGCTGCCCCGCGCATCGCCGTACAGCCCGAAGTTGGCCGCGTGCGCATCGCCGCAGAGCTGGGCGCCCACCCCGCTGACCGGTGTGCCCACCAGGTCATGGGCCATCAGCCCGGCCGAACCGCGCAGAAAGGCGAAGGGCGTGGCAGCCATCCGCCCCACCCTGATCGGGGCGAGAGCGGGCACTCTGCCCCGGCTCGACTCCTCGACCGCCCGCACCGCATCGGGCCGCCCGGCCGGCAGGTCCAGAAACGCGTGCGAGGCCCTGGGCACCCGCTCCCGCATCCCCTTGCCCGTCGACCTCGGCGACTGCGCCGGGCCCCCGCCCGCCGCAGCCCCCCGTCGCGCGAATCCGGGCACGACCGGAATCCGCCGATCGCCCGTCACGGCCCGCTGGACCGACACTGTCGCTTCGTTGTCACCCATGGCGCGCAGCCTCCCCCGCTCTCGCCCTGCGCTTTTGGCCCGAAGCCCTGTCGCAGATCAGCAGTTCAATCAATTGCGACGAAGGTACCGCCGTCGCCCGAAAGCCGTCTGCCCCTGTGGAAATCCCACCTCGCCGCCTGTGGACAACGATCCGTCCTGGTCAGACGCCGAGTCTTGGTCAGACGCCGACGGTCTCCTCCAACTCCTCCTCGATCTCCTCCTCGATCTTTTCCGCGTCGCCCGCCTCGGTCCGGGTCCCGGCCCCGGCAGCGTGCTTGGGCCCGTGCGCCCCGCCGGCCTCGGCGGAACCCGCGACAGCGCCGGTGACGGCCGCCGTCTCCACCGCGGCCTTCCGCCGCTTCGACTCGGCCAGGCCCGCCAGGCCGATCAGGGCCATGCCCACCACGAACCAGAGCGCGAGCACCAGCACATGTCCGCCGAGCGCGTGTCCGCCGAAGTACACATGGCTGCGTACGCCCTCGACGAAGCCCGCACCGTTCCAGAAGGAGTGCAGCGAGGCGAAGAAGCCGGGCTGGAGTTCGGGCCGGAAGATGCCGCCGGAGCTGGTGAAGTTGAGCATCACGAACAGGACCATCAGGCCGAGCGTCGTCCACCGCTTGAGGAAGGTGTGCAGTCCGACACCGATCAGCAGGATGCCCGCGGAGTACAGCCAGGCCATCGCCCAGAGACCGCCGAGCCCATGGTCCACGAGGCCGAACACCGGCCCCGCGAACGCCACTCCGATCACGCTCACTACCAGCGAAGCGGCAACGGCCAGTGCGGCCCTGATCCGCAGCGCCAGCACGGCACCCGCGCCACCGATGACCGCGACCGACGCATACGAGCCGATGCTCACCGCGACCAGCAGGAAGAAAATGCCCTGGCCGGTCGGATCGCCGTCCGCGGTCGGCGCCGTGTCCGTCACCTTCAGCGGGTCACCCTGTCCGGCGGCAACCTTGGTGAACACCTTTTCGACCACCGTGGCGGTGGTGTCCGAGGAAGCGCTGGCCACGAGCAGCTCGGGGTGCTTCCCCGGCAGGTAGGCGCCGTAACTCGCCTGCGTCTTCAGGTGGTCCACCGCCGCGGCACGGTCGGGAACCGTACGTACACTCAGCGCCCCGTCGCTCTTGTCCTGCAGCGTCTGCGCAAGCACCTGCGCACTGGGCCCCGAACCGACCACGTCCACCCGCAGATCATGCGGCTCCGGGGCGTGGAAGGCCCCGAGGTAGGCGAGCCCCATGCCGATGCACATCAACAGCGGCGTGACGAAATGGCCCAGCACATGGCGGAGAGCTGCGGCGGTGGAGCCGGGGGCGGCACTCGGGCCTGCGGACATGCGGAACACTCCAATAGTTGGCTTTTACAACTCCTAACTCGTTGTACTATACAACTGAAAGTCGAGAACCGCGAGACGGAAGGCGGAACAGTGCCAGGCACCCCCGAGGAACGCGAGGAATCGCTGGATGTCATCCAGCGGGAACTGACCGCCTTCGCACGCCGCGCCCGAGCCGCGGCGGCCCGCCTCCACCCGGAACTTCCGCTGGTCTCGTACACGCTGCTGGCGCACATCGAGGACCGGCACGGCTGCCGCGCGACGGATCTGGCCGCCCACTACATGCTGGACAAATCGACGGTCAGCCGGCAGATCGCCACCCTGGAGAAACTGGGTCTGGTCGAGCGCCATCCGGACCCGGACGACCACCGGATCCAGGTACTGCATCCCACCGCGGCCGGAACCCAGGCCCTCGCTTCCACCCAGGCCAGCCGCCGCACGGCCTACCAGGAACGACTCGCGGACTGGTCGGAAGAGGATCTCGCCCGGTTCGCGGAGTACCTGCTGCGCTACAACTCGGCCGGCAACACCACCACGACCACCGCACAGACACCGCAAACCTGACCCGACAGCCCCATCGGCCCTGTCGGAGCCGCAGAAAGCCTCAAACCAGACGTTTCACGTGAAACCAAAAATCTGGGAGCGAACTCGCAAGAAAGTGCGTGACCAGATCCCGGGAACGAAGAAGCCCCACAGACCGTTGGCCTGTGGGGCTTCCTACTTGTGCGCGAGGGGGGATTTGAACCCCCACGTCCCTAAGGACACTGGCACCTGAAGCCAGCGCGTCTGCCGTTCCGCCACTCGCGCAAGAGTGGTGTTTCCAGACTCTCTCTCACCGTTTGGTGCGAGCGCCTGGCGACATCCGGAAGATTAGCACGCTGGACAGGGTGGATTCACATCCGTTGTTTCATCGACCGACCGAAGGGAACCGGGAACGCCGAGCGGCCGCCCCCACTCCTCCTTTGTGCACCCCGGGTGCGGGACACTGTGAGGAGGCCGCCTCTACGATCCGTGTGAGAGGTGACACTCATCCACAGGGCAGACAAGGGGAACCAGCCGATTTCCCTACGCGTGGATACGATCAGTAAGCAGTACAGGGACGACTACAACGGAGGAGGTGCCCCATGGGAGTCATGAAGCGTTTCGAGCAGCGTCTCGAAGGTCTGGTCAACGGCACCTTCGCCAAGGTCTTCAAGTCCGAGGTCCAGCCGGTCGAGATCGCGGGAGCCCTCCAGCGCGAGTGCGACAACAACGCGACGATCTGGAACCGCGAGCGGACCGTCGTCCCCAACGACTTCATCGTCGAGCTCAGCACCCCTGACTACGAGCGGCTCAGCCCGTACTCGGGCCAGTTGGGCGACGAACTCTCCGGGCTGGTCCGCGACTACGCCAAGCAGCAGCGGTACACCTTCATGGGCCCCATCAAGGTCCATCTGGAGAAGGCCGACGACCTCGACACCGGGCTCTACCGGGTACGCAGCCGCACCCTGGCGTCGAGTTCGTCACAGCAGGACCCCCAGGGCCGCCAAGGACTGCAGGGCCAGCCTCCCCACCCGGGTCCCGGCCGGTCCGCTCAGCCCACCGGCGGCTACGGATACCCGCCCAGCTCCGCCCCGCCCATGCCCGCGGCCCCGCCGCCGGGCGGCAGGCCCGGAGCGCCCAGCACCGACCGGCACCCGCCGGCCGGGCCCAGCCCCCTGCCGAACGCGCAGGTGCGACGCTGGATCGAGATCAACGGCACCCGCCATCAGATCTCCCGCCCGACGCTGGTGCTGGGACGCAGCACCGACGCCGACGTGCGGATCGACGACCCCGGCGTATCGCGCCGGCACTGTGAGATCCGGACCGGAACGCCCTCGACGATCCAGGATCTCGGGTCTACCAACGGCATCGTGGTAGACGGGCAGCACACCACCCGCGCTACGCTCCGCGACGGCTCGCGGATCGTCGTGGGCAGCACCACCATCGTTTACCGGCAAGCCGAAGGGTGAAGCGGGGGCAATGTCAGAGCTGACCCTGACGGTCATGCGGCTAGGTTTCCTGGCTGTTCTGTGGCTGTTCGTGATCGTGGCCGTTCAGGTCATTCGTAGTGACCTGTTCGGAACGCGCGTCACGCAGCGCGGCTCACGCCGCACTGCGAACGACGCACGGCCTCCACAGGCACGCCAGAATGCTGCGGCGCCGCCGCAGCAACGCCAGCAGCCGGGCCGGCAGCGCCGGGGGGCGCCCACAAAGCTGGTCGTCTCCGAGGGCAGCCTCACCGGCACCACGGTGGCGCTCCAGGGGCAGACCATCACGCTGGGCCGGGCGCACGATTCAACAATCGTGCTGGACGACGACTACGCGTCCAGCAGGCATGCCAGGATCTACCCCGACCGTGACGGCCAGTGGATCGTCGAGGATCTCGGGTCCACCAACGGCACGTATCTCGACCGGACCCGACTCACCACCCCGACACCCGTTCCGCTGGGCGCGCCGATCCGGATCGGCAAGACCGTCATCGAGCTGCGGAAGTAGTACGACAATGAGCGAGCGGAGCGAGCGAGCCGCGGCGGTCCGAGCAACGGCCCCCGCCCGGCTCCCGACCGGAGGGTGGGCAGTGTGGCTCGAGACCGGCTATACCCCGAGCCGACGGGAGAGGTGCGCATGAGTCTTTCCCTGCGCTTCGCCGCCGGATCGCACAAGGGCATGATCCGGGAGGGCAACGAGGACTCCGGCTACGCCGGGCCGCGCCTTCTCGCCATCGCCGACGGCATGGGCGGCCAGGCAGCCGGTGAGGTCGCCAGTTCCGAGGTGATCTCCACGCTCGTTCAGCTCGACGACGACGTCCCGGGCTCGGACATCCTCACCTCGCTCGGCACCGCGGTCCAGCGGGCCAACGACCAGCTGCGCGTGATGGTCGAGGAGGACCCCCAGCTGGAGGGCATGGGCACCACGCTCACCGCCCTGCTCTGGACCGGCCAGCGCCTCGGTCTCGTCCATGTCGGCGACTCCCGCGCGTACCTGCTGCGCGACGGCGTACTCACCCAGATCACCCAGGACCACACGTGGGTGCAGCGGTTGGTCGACGAGGGCCGGATCACCGAGGAAGAGGCCACCACCCACCCGCAGCGCGCCCTGCTGATGCGGGCACTGGGCAGTGGCGAGCACGTCGAGCCCGACCTCTCCATCCGTGAGGTCCGGGTCGGCGACCGCTATCTGATCTGTTCCGACGGGCTGTCCGGCGTCGTCTCCCATCAGACCCTGGAAGAGACGCTCGCCAGCTACCAGGGCCCGCAGGAGACCATCCAGGACCTGATCCAGCTCGCCCTGCGCGGCGGCGGCCCCGACAACATCACCTGCATCGTCGCCGACGTCCTCGACGTCGACAGCAACGACACCCTGGCCGCTCAGCTCAACGACACCCCGGTCATCGTCGGCGCGGTCGCCGAGAACCAGGCGGCGCAGATGAGCGACGCCGAGAGCACGGCCGCCATGCAGACCCCCGCCGGACGGGCGGCCGGCCTCGGTCGGCCCGTACCGCCGCCCTCGGGGGGCTTCGGCCCGCCCGGAAGCGGCGACGACGGCGGCTACGGCGGGATGCCCGACGGCTCCTTCGACGCGTACACCGACGACGACTTCGTCAAGCCCGGCGGCGGCCGCAAGTGGCTGAAGAGGTCCCTGTACACAGTGCTGGCGCTCGCCGTCATCGGCGGTGGCCTCTACGGCGGCTACCGCTGGACACAGAGCCAGTTCTACGTCGGCGCGAAGAACGAGCACGTCGCGCTGTTCCGCGGCATCAGCCAGGATCTGGCCTGGGTCTCGCTCTCGGAGGTCGAGAAGGACCATCCCGAGATCGAACTCAAGTACCTCCCGCCCTACCAGCGCAAGCAGGTCGAGGCCACCATCGCCGAGGGCAACATCTCCGCCGCCCGCGAGAAGATCGGCGAACTCTCCGTCCAGGCGTCCGCCTGCAAGAAGAACGCCGAACGCCGGGCCGCCGAGAAGGCCGCCGGCGACGAGGCCCAGGCACCGGGTACGGACGCGGAGGCCGCCGGGACCGCCAGTGGCGCGAAGACGTCAGACTCCGCCAAGACCAAGCCGACCAAAACTCCCACTCCTGGTCCCAGCCTCTCGGAGGAAGAGAAAAAGCTGGTCCCGCAGTGCGGTAAGCAGTAAAGCCGTAGGGGGCCTTCAGCACCATGAGCGTTGTCACCAATACGACCACGATCGGCGCGATCGACGCACCGAGCCGCCGCAACACCGAACTGATGTTGATGGTCTTCGCCGTCGCCATCTCGGTGTTCGCCTACGCCAACGTGGGACTCGCCCTCAACGGCGAACTGCCCTCCGGCATGCTCGGATACGGGCTCGGACTCGCCCTGCTCGGCGGCATCGGCCACCTCGCCGTCCGCAGATTCGCCCCGTACGCGGACCCGCTGCTGCTGCCGCTGGCGACGCTGCTGAACGGGCTGGGGCTGGCCATCATCTGGCGTCTGGACCAGTCCCCGCGGTTCCAGGCGACCGAGAACTTCGTGCCCGCCGCCTCCAAGCAGCTGCTGTTCTCGGCTGCGGGCGTCGCGCTGCTGGTCATCGTTCTGCTGGCCCTGAAGGACCACCGCATTCTGCAGCGCTACACCTACATCTCCATGCTGGTGGCGCTGTTCCTGCTGATCCTTCCGATGTTCTTCCCCGCGGTGAACGGCGCCAAGATCTGGATCAAGATCCCCGGCGTCGGCACGATCCAGCCGGGAGAGTTCGCCAAGATCATCATCGCGGTGTTCTTCGCCGGCTATCTCATGGTCAAACGGGACGCGCTGGCCCTGGCCAGCCGCCGCTTCATGGGCCTCTATCTCCCCCGGGGCCGTGACCTCGGACCCATCCTCATGGTGTGGGCCTTCTCGATCCTGATCCTGGTCTTCGAGACGGACCTGGGCTCGTCCCTGCTGTTCTTCGGCATGTTCGTCGTGATGCTGTACGTGGCCACCGAGCGCACCAGCTGGATCGTCTTCGGTCTTCTGATGTCCGCGGCAGGCGCCGTCGGTGTGGCCACGTTCGAACCCCACGTACAGCAGCGTGTGACCGCCTGGCTCGACCCGTTCGACGGCTGGGGCAAGCTGGCCGCCAGCGAGCAGATGGCCAAGTCCCTGATGGCCTTCGGCTCCGGCGGCACCCTCGGCACCGGGCTCGGCCAGGGCAACTCCGACCTGATCGGCTTCGCCGCGAACTCCGACTTCATTCTCGCCACCGTCGGCGAAGAGCTCGGCCTCGCCGGGATGATGGCCATCCTGCTCGTCTACGGCCTGATCGTGGAGCGCGGCGTCCGCACCGCCCTCGCCGCCCGCGACCCGTTCGGCAAGCTCCTCGCGATCGGGCTCTCCGGCTCCTTCGCCATCCAGGTCTTCGTCGTCGCCGGCGGTGTCATGGGGCTCATTCCGCTGACCGGTATGACCATGCCGTTCGTCGCGGCAGGCGGATCGTCGGTCATCGCCAACTGGGCCCTGATCGGCATCCTGCTCCGCATCAGCGACACCGCGCGCCGCCCCGCCCCGACCCCGGCGCCCTCTCCCGACGCCGAGATGACCCAGGTGGTCCGACCGTGAACAAGCCCCTTCGCAGGATTGCGATCTTCTGCGGGCTGCTCGTCCTCGCTCTCCTGGTCCGCGTCAACTGGCTCCAGTACGTCCGCGCCGACGAGCTGAACGGGAACGAGCACAACCGCCGGGTCCAGATCGAGCGGTACGCCCACGAGCGCGGCAACATCATCGTCGACGGAGCCCCCATCACCGGGTCCGTCGAAACCAAGGGCAGCGACTTCAAGTACAAGCGGGTCTGGAAGAACGGCCCCATGTGGTCCCCCGTCACCGGGTACTCCTCGCAGGCGTTCGACGCCTCGCAGCTGGAAAGCCTTGAGGACGGAATCCTCACCGGTAACAGCGACCAGCTGTTCTTCGACCGCACGCTGTCCCTCTTCAACGGCAAGAAGAAGACCGGCGGCAACATCGTCACCACCCTCAACGGCGCCGCCCAGAAGGCCGCCTTCAAGGGACTCGACAACAGGAAGGGCGCCGTAGCCGCGCTCGACCCGCAGACCGGCGCCATCCTGGCCCTGGTCAGCACCCCTTCGTACGACCCGTCGGTCTTCGCGGGCAATTCCCTCAAGGACGCCGAAGCCCGGCAGCAGCTCCTGAAGGACAAGGACAAGCCGATGCTCAACCGGGCATTGCGCGAGACCTACCCGCCCGGCTCGACCTTCAAGGTCGTCACCGCCGCCGCGGCCCTGGAGAACGGGCTGTACAAGGGGATCGACGACAAGACGGACTCCCCGCTGCCCTGGCGGCTCCCGCTGACCACCGGCAACCTTGCGAACGAGGGCAACATCCCGTGCGAGAACGCCACGCTCCGGGAAGCGCTGCGGTGGTCCTGCAACACCGTCTTCGGCAAGATCAGCGATGACCTCGGCAACCAGAAGATGATCGACGAGGCCGGCAAGTTCGGCTTCAACAAGGAGATCTTCACCCCGGTACGCGCCGATGCCAGCGTCTACCCCAAGGACAACCGTCCGCAGAACGCCATGGCCGGCATCGGCCAGGCGTCCAACCGCGCCACCCCGCTCCAGATGGCGATGGTCGCCGCGGCCGTGGCCAACGACGGCAAGCTGATGCAGCCGTACATGGTCGCCGAGCGCCAGGCCCCCAGCCTGGACGCGATCTACACCCACGAGAAGGAGCAGTTCAGCCAGCCCCTCTCGGGTGAGAACGCGCAGAAGCTCCAGCAGATGATGGAAACGGTCGTCAAGAACGGCACGGGAACCAACGCCCTCATCAACGGCGTCACTGTCGGCGGCAAGACCGGTACCGCCCAGCACGGCCTGAACAACAGTGAGAACCCGTACGCCTGGTTCATTTCGTACGCCAAGACCGACAGCGGCTCCCCGGTCGCCGTCGCCGTGGTCGTCGAGGACAGCGATGCCAACCGCGACGACATCTCCGGTGGCGGCCTGGCCGCCCCGATCGCGCGGGATGTGATGAAGGCGGTCATCGACAGCAAGAAGTGATGCCCATCACATCGGGTGCCATACCTGCACATCGGGATACCGGTCAGGTATCAGGTCCGGACTCCGGGCCGATCAGGTAGTGCGCGGCCGGTAGCGTATGCGCGAGCAGCACACCGCCGGACCACACACCGGTGCGGTCGGGACTGACGGAGAGGGCTGGAACAGTATGGAAGAGCCGCGTCGCCTCGGCGGCCGGTACGAGCTGGGCTCGGTGCTCGGCCGTGGTGGCATGGCCGAGGTCTACCTCGCACACGACACCCGGCTCGGCCGCACCGTAGCAGTGAAGACGCTCCGTGCCGATCTGGCCCGCGATCCGTCCTTCCAGGCCCGGTTCCGCCGTGAGGCCCAGTCCGCCGCCTCGCTCAACCACCCGGCGATCGTCGCCGTCTACGACACCGGCGAGGACTACGTCGACGGGGTCTCCATCCCGTACATCGTGATGGAGTACGTCGACGGGTCGACGCTCAGGGAGCTACTGCACTCCGGCCGCAAGCTGCTGCCCGAGCGCACCCTTGAGATGACCGTCGGCATCCTCCAGGCGCTGGAGTACTCGCACCGCGCCGGAATCGTCCACCGGGACATCAAACCGGCGAACGTCATGCTGACGCGCACCGGTCAGGTCAAGGTCATGGACTTCGGCATCGCCCGTGCCATGGGCGACTCCGGAATGACGATGACCCAGACCGCCGCCGTCATCGGAACCGCCCAGTACCTCTCCCCGGAGCAGGCCAAGGGCGAGCAGGTCGACGCGCGGTCCGACCTCTACTCGACCGGCTGTCTGCTCTACGAGCTGCTGACGGTACGGCCGCCGTTCATCGGTGACTCACCGGTCGCGGTCGCCTACCAGCACGTGCGGGAAGAGCCGCAGAAGCCCAGCAACTTCGACCCCGAGATCACGCCCGAAATGGACGCGATCGTGTTGAAGGCCCTGGTCAAGGACCCCGACTACCGGTACCAGTCGGCCGACGAGATGCGCGCCGACATCGAGGCCTGCCTCGACGGCCAGCCGGTCGCCGCCACCGCGGCGATGGGCGCGGCCGGTTACGGCGGCTACGACGGATACGGCAACGACCAGCCGACCACCGCGCTGCGCGCCGCGGACCAGAACGGCGCGCAGACGTCGATGCTGCCCCCGGTCAACCCGGACGACGGCGGCTACGGCTACGACGACCGCCCGGACCGCCGCCGCCAGAAAAAGAGCAACACCTCGACGATCCTGCTGATCGTGGCGGGTGTCCTGGTGCTGATCGGCGCGATCCTGATCGGCCAGTCGGTGTTCAGCAACCGCAACAGCGACAGCGACAAGTTCGATGTTCCGAACATGGTCGGCTCGACAGTGAAGGAAGCCGAGAGGCTCGCGGACAACGCCGGCGTCGTCCTGAAGGTCGGCTCGCGCAAACCGTGCGAGGACCAGCCCAAGGGCAAGATCTGCAGTCAGACCCCGACCGACGACGAGACGATGGCGAAGAAGGAGACCGTCACGGTCGTCGTCTCCACCGGGGCGCCGAAGGTCGATGTCCCGAACGTCGTGGAGAAGACCGAGGCGACGGCCCGCAAGGAGCTGGAGGCCCAGGGCTTCACGGTGAACGTCACCGCGGTCGAGTCCGAGAAGACCTCCGGTACGGTCATCAAGCAGACCCCTGACGGCAACACGAAGGCCGAGAAGAACTCCGAAGTCACCATCACGGTCGCCAAGCAGGCCACCCAGAAGGTGCCGAACGTCGCCGACCGGGACTACAACGCGGCCGTGGCTCAACTCAACGGCCTGGGCTTCACCAACGTCTCCAGGACCGACGTCGATTCGGAGAAGCCGGCGAACCAGGTGATCAGCCAGACACCGCCCCCCGACTCGATGCAGCCGCTGACCGCCCAGATCGTGCTGACGGTCTCCAAGGGCCCGCAGCAGCCCGAGCAGACCACGGTTCCGGATCTCCAGGGCAAGACGCTCGGGGAGGCCAAGGGCCTGCTCACCGCGGCCGGACTGCAACTCGGCCAGGTGCAGGGGCCGAACGACGACAACGCGAAGGTCGTCACCTTCCAGCCCGGCGCGAACCAGCCGGTCGACAAGAACAGCGCGGTCAACGTGGTGACCATGCCGGGCGGCGGAGACGGCAACATCTTCGGCGGCCCGTCCGGCAGACACCGCTGACACCGTTACACCGCCCCGAAGGGCCCCGGCGCCGCACGGCGACCGGGGCCCTTCGTCGTACTCACCACGTGCCTGCCGGAGACCGTCCCCGCCGGGTGTCCGGCCGGGACCGGGGGACAGCTGTCGGCTGTCAGCGCAGCTCCGCCGGCTTCGTACGGTCCTTGTCCACCTTCTCCGTACGCACCAGCTCTCCCCACACGATGTAGCGGTACTTCGACGTGTAGACCGGCGTGCAGGTCGTCAGCGTGATGTAGCGGCCGGACTTCTTCGCGCCCGAGCCCTTCGGCACCTCCTGCAACACGTCGACGTTGTACTTCGACGTCTCGGGAAGCTCCTTGAAGACCTTGTAGACGTACCAGGTGTCCTTGGTCTCGAAGACGACCGCGTCCCCGGTCTTCACCTTGTCGATGTTGTGGAACTTGGCGCCGTGCCCGTCGCGGTGGGCGGCCAGGGTGAAGTTGCCCTTCTTGTCCCACGGGAGGGCCGACTTCACCGGGTCCGTGTAGTAGCCCGCGATGCCGTCGTTCAGGTTCTCGGTGTCGGTGCCCTTCTTGACCAGCACCTCGCCGTTCTTCATCGACGGGACGTGCAGGAAGCCGATGCCGTCCTTGGTGTCGAGCGCGCCCGGTCCGCCCGCCCAGCGGTCGCGGATGGTGTGGCCCTGTTTGGTGGCCTCACGGTCGGCGAGCACATTCGTCCACCAGAGGGAGTAGACGACGAAGAGTCCGAGCACCAGGCCCGCGGTGATCAGGAGTTCGCCGAAAAGACTGACCGCGGTCGCGACGGGATGGCGGCCCCTGCGCCGGGGCGGGGGCTCGGACTCGCCGGTTCGCTCTTCGTGCTCGGTCCTCGCTGTCACCGCACCAGTCCCTGTCGTGATGATGATTCAGCCCACGAGCGCGTCGGGCTTCCCCTCGCTGCGCGGTCGTTCGTCGACCATCTTGCCCCAGACGATCAAACGGTACGTACTCGTGAATTCCGGCGTACAGGTCGTCAGAGTGATGTACCGGCCCGGCCCGTCGAACCCGGAATCGCGCGGCACCGGGTCGATCACCGAGACGTTGGACGGCGATGTCTGCGGCAGGGTCCTGGCCGTCTTGTACGTGTAGTACGCGTCCTGCGTCTCGACCACGATCAGGTCGCCGGGGTTCAGCCGGTTGATGTAGCGGAACGGCTCGCCGTGCGTGTTGCGGTGACCGGCCAGGGCGAAGTTGCCCTTCTTGGCGGAGGGCATCGCGGTGCGGAGCGTGCCCTCGCTGTAGTGGCCGACCATGCCCCGGTCGAGGACCTTCTCCTTGCTGATGCCCTCGGCGATCGGAGCGACCACATCCAGCTTGGGGATGTGGATGATGGCGAATCCCTGCCCCGCTTCGAACTCCCCTGGGCTGCGGTCGCCCTTCGCCCAGTCGTCCTGGATCTTGTGCGTCTCCTTGCCGGCGTACTGGTCGGCGCGCACATTCGTCCACCACAGCTGATAGGTGACGAACAGCAGCATCAGCACGCCGAGCGTGATGAACAGCTCGCCGGTGACCCGGCTGGCCACCACGGCCGGGCTGTCCTTGGCCGCACGTGCCGCACGCCGTGCCTCGACGCGCGACATCGGCTTGTCGGGCTGCGTGGCGGCCGTCGCCGCCGCCTCCGGCCGCTGATCGGCACGGCGTCGGCCCCGGCCCTTGGCGGCGCGACGGCGCTCGGCGCGGCCTCCGGTACGCGGCTCCGAACCGGTGTCGTCGGCGTCCGGACCGGGGTCCGTCGCAGAGCGCGGAGTCGCGGAGTACGAGTCGGGGTCCGCCGCTGATGCCGCCGATACCGCCGATACCGCGAAGATCTCCGTGTCGCCCAGCGGATCCGGATCCGGGTCCGGAACCGGCCGCCCGGCTGTCGTCTTCACCCGGCCGTCCGACCGGTGGGCGCCGGCCGTCCGTGGACCGACCGCCTCGTCGCCGGCCGGGAAGACGACGGCAAGGGGCTGCGTCAACTGCTCCGGAACGGACTGCTGCGGAACCAGCCGCTGCGGAACGGACTGCGCCATGAGCGGCGGCACGGGCCGCGTCGGCTGCTCCGGGACGGGCGCCGGCATGGGGGCCGGTACAGCCGTCTGCGGGCCGTACCAGTCCCGTGCGAACCCCTCGGGGTCGTACCACTCCTGCGGAGCGCCCTGGGGGCTCTGTGCCCCGTACGGCGCCTGTGCCTGGGCCGGCCCCTGTTGCGGCTGGGCCGGTCCGTCCGGGGCACGGTGCTGTCCCGGCCCGGCTGCCGGCGCCTCGGTCGACCGGGCCGGAACATCGTCGGCCCTGAACCACGGGGAGGTGCGCGGCCCCGGCAGCGGATCGTTCAACGGGTCCGCCAGCCGGTCGACCGCCGCCTCGAACGCGCCTGCGGCCCCGTACGCTCCCTGCTCGTACGGGCCGTCCTGATCGGCGTCGTGTCCGGGGCGGAGCTCGGTCACGCTACGGCCTTGCCCACCACCGGCGCGAGCCCCGCCGACCGCGCGACGGCTTCCGTGTCGCCGCACTGGGCCAGCCAGTTGGCCAGCATCAGGTGTCCGTGCTCGGTCAGCACCGACTCCGGGTGGAACTGCACGCCCTCCACCGGCAGCTCACGGTGGCGCAGCCCCATGATGATCCCGTCGGCGGTCCGCGCCGTCACCTCCAACTCCGCCGGGACGGTGTCCGGTTCGGCGGCGAGCGAGTGGTAGCGGGTCGCGGTGAAGGGGGACGGGAGGCCGGCGAAGACGCCCGTGCCCTCGTGGGTCACCTTCGAGGTCTTGCCGTGCAGCAGCTCGGGGGCGCGGTCCACGACACCGCCGTACGCCACCGCCATCGACTGCATCCCCAGGCAGACCCCGAAGACCGGGACGCCGGTGGCCGCGCAGTGGCGCACCATCTCGACGCAGACGCCCGCCTGCTCCGGGGTGCCGGGACCGGGCGACAACAGGACGCCGTCGAAGCCGTCCTGGGCGTGTGCCGTGGTCACCTCGTCATTGCGCAGCACCTCGCACTCGGCGCCGAGCTGGTAGAGGTACTGGACGAGGTTGAAGACAAAGCTGTCGTAGTTGTCCACGACGAGAATGCGGGCACTCACTGGCCGCCGCCCTCCGTCCCGGTCGAGCCGTCGACCGTCACGTCACCGAACGGAAGCAGCGGCTCCGCCCAGGGGAAGACGTACTGGAAAAGCGCGTAGACAACAGCCAGTACCAACACGAGCGAGATGAGCGCACGCACCCATGCGTTGCCCGGCAGATGCCGCCAGATCCAGCCGTACATGTTGTCCCCTCCATTCGGTACGAGACCAGACTAAAGGGCCGGGGCAGAAGCGTGGGTCAGCTGTGGAAAGCCGCCGGCTCGCCTTCGGAAACCGGCCGGGTGGCATCGAGGTGGGCCCAGGCGATGAGCCGGTGGCTGCTGCCCCACTCCGGGTCACAGGTGGTCAGCGTGAGATAGCGGCCGGGCCCGTCGAAGCCGGACTTGCGCGGGACGGGGTCGATGACCCCGATGTCGCCCGGCACGGTCCGGTAGGGCGGCTTGTCGATGCGGTACGTGAACCACGTCGTGCCGTCGCTCAGCACCACCGCGTCGCCCGGACGCAGCTTCGGGAAGTCCTTGAACGGGTCGCCGTACGTACGGCGGTGTCCGGCCACCGCGAAATTGCCCGTCGCGCCGAGGCGGGCGGTCCCCGAGTAGTGGCCAAGGCCCTTCTGCAGGGTCCGGACCCCGGTGTTCTCCAGGACGGGCCACTCCCAGTCCTTGCCGAAGCGGGGTATATACAGCATCGCGAACGGCTTGCCGTCCCGGTAGGCGGCGGGAGCGGGAGGCTGCGCGGGCGCATCCGGCGCCTTCGACGTCGGGGAGGGCCGCGGCTCGGGCGCGGACACCGGACCCTGCGCCCACCGGCTGCGCAGGTCGTCGATCTGCCCCGCGGTGGCGTCGGCCGCCTTCACCCCGGTCCAGAACAGCACGTACACCACAAAGAGAACGATCAGGGCGCCGACGGTGATGCAGAGTTCGCTGAACGTCCTGACAATCAGTCGCACCGACACCTGGCCGGCCTCCCCACAGCCGCTCGCCGATTCACAGCTTCGCGGCCGCTCGCTACTGCTCCACGGGCTCCGCGTAGTGGAGGTCCACTGTGCCCGAGTAGCCGGGAAGAGTCACCGCCTCGTGCTCATCGACTTTCCAGCCGAGCCCGTACGCCTTCACATACAGCAGGTAGTTGCTGATCGCCGGGGAGTTGTTGAGCGCCTGCTTGAGCTTGCCCTGGTCGCCGACCGCGGTGATCTTGTACGGCGGGGAGTAGACCCGGCCCTGGAGGATCAGGGTGTTGCCTACGCAGCGCACCGCGCTGGTGGAGATCAGCCGCTGGTCCATGACCTGGATGCCCCGGGCGCCGCCCTGCCAGAGGGCGTTGACGACCGCCTGGAGGTCCTGCTGGTGGATGACCAGGTCGTTGGGCTGCGGGTCGGGGTAGCCGGGGTTGGCGGTGGCGTTGGGCGGGGCGTCGTTGAGGGTGACGGACACCGACCGGCCGGTGAGCTTCGTGGTGCCGGCGGCCCGCTCCAGCTCCTTGAGCCGGGCCTCCTCCGCCTCGGTGCTGCCGTCGTCCCGCCGGACGAGGGCGTCGATGTCGTCGCGCACGGCCGCGGTGGTCTCGTCCAGCTGGGCGTTCTTGTTGCTGCGCTGCTGGATGAGGTCGGAGAGCTTCAGCAGCGAGGAGTCGGTCCGGATGTTGGTGCCCTTGGCCGTGTTGGCGCTGGTGACGAAGATCAGTCCGGCGAGGGCGAAGACGGCAGCGGTGAGCACACGGGCCGGGTGCCGGAAGGTGCGCCGGACCGGGCCTTGGGGGGAGTCGGCAGAATTGCTCAACGTACCCTTATCTCCTTCGGCGCCAGGGAAGCACTACGCTAACGGACGCCCGAGGTAGGCAGCATTCTCCTCGAGCTCCGCCCCGGCGCCAGCCACAGTTCCCTGCGCGGTCACGCAGCGCATCGACAGGAGAGTTCCTCGTGCCGAAGTCACGTATCCGCAAGAAGGCCGACTTCACGCCCCCTCCGGCGAAGCAGGCAACCAACATAAAGCTGACCAGCCGCAGCTGGGTGGCGCCGGTGATGCTGGCGCTCTTCCTGATCGGTCTGGCCTGGATCGTCGTCTTCTATGTGACCGACGGCGACCTGCCGATCAAGGACCTGGGGAACTGGAACATCGTCGTCGGCTTCGGCTTCATCGCCGGCGGCTTCGGCGTCTCCACACAGTGGAAGTAGAACCGCGACCGAAGTAGTACCGCGTCGGAGTCGGCACCGTAGCCCTCGTGATCGCGTTGCCCTTTGCACAGCGGGGCTCCGTCCCGCAACCCTTGCCCCGAGTTACCCACAGCGTTATCCACAGGCGGGGGAAAAGGTCAGACGATCTGTGGATAACTCCCTGACGGTTGACGCCGATGTGACTGCAGTCTCCCCCATCGGGGGATGGCACGCCCCTTGTCCCTGCTGGAAAAACCCAGCTCAGCGACAAGGGGCACAGTTGTTCCCACAGAATGCACAAGATCCGGCACCCGCTGTGGACAACTGGAGCTGTGGACGTGCGGTTCTGGAACGATGTCCGCTCAGGTGAGCGCGGCCGTTCTGATGACGACGACGAGGATCACGGCCGCAAGGACCAGGGCGCTGGTGCCGTACTGCACCAGCGCGCGCCGCTCGCGGGGTGCGTGCACCATGCCGATCGCGATCAGCGTGCCCGCGACCAGACCACCGACATGCGCCTGCCAGGCGATCCCGCCCCAGGGGTTGAAGGTGATGACCAGGTTCACCGCGAGGAGCGCGAAGACCGGGCGCATGTCGTAGTTGAGCCGGCGCATCAGCACGGCAGTGGCGCCCAGCAGTCCGAAGATCGCCCCGGAGGCTCCGAGCGAGCCCTGCTGGGGTGCGGAGAGCCAGTAGGTGAGGGCGCTGCCCGCCAGCCCGGACACCAGGTAGAGCGTGAGGTAGCGGGCGCGGCCGAGCGCCGCCTCCAGTGGCCCGCCGAGCCACCACAGCCCCAGCATGTTGAACGCGATGTGCCACATCTCCTGGTGCAGGAACATCGACGTCACCAGCCGGTACCACTGGCCTTCCGCGACACCTTCGGGCGGGCCGCCGTAATAGGTCGGGGCACTGCCGAGCAGCATCAGGTCGTCGACCAGCGCGGTGCCCTTCGCCAGCACCGCGAGGTACACCACGACGTTGATGCCGAGCAGGATCTTGGTGACGAGGCGGGGATCGGCCGTGATGCTGCCGCCCGCGACGGTGCGCGGCCGGCCGGCGGCGGGCCCGTGTCCCGTACCCGATCCCTGGCGGACGCAGTCCGGGCACTGGAAGCCGACGGAGGCGTCGATCATGCACTCGGGGCAGATCGGGCGCTCGCAGCGGGCGCAGCGGATGTTCGCCTCGCGACCGGGGTGGCGGTAGCAGCTGAGCGAGCCGTCCGCCGCGGCGGACTGGTCACTGCCTTCCGGCGGCTGCCGGTCCATCGGTCCCATCGCTTCCCGGTCCCTTCGGTCCTGGTCATGACGGGCACGGCACGCACGACGCCGCCCTGCTCGTCCGCTATGTATCAGTACGGACGGGCAGGGCGGTTGGTTCCCGGAAGGGAGATCAGCGTGTGATCAATCGACGACCGTTGGTGATCAGCGGGTCTCGATGACGACCGACTCGATCACGATGTCCTGCACCGGGCGGTCGGTACGGGCATTGGTCTGGGTACCCGCGATGGCGTCCACGACCTTCTGGCTGGCGGGGTCGACGACCTCACCGAAGATGGTGTGCTTGCCGGTCAGCCAGGCGGTCGGCGACACGGTCACGAAGAACTGCGAACCGTTGGTGCCCGGGCCGGCATTGGCCATGGCCAGCAGGTACGGCTTGTTGAAGCTGAGGTCGGGGTGGAACTCGTCCGCGAACTCGTACCCCGGGCCACCGGTGCCGTTGCCGAGCGGGTCGCCGCCCTGGATCATGAAGCCGCTGATGACGCGGTGGAAGACGGTGCCGTCGTACAGCTTGTCCGTCGACGTCTCACCGGTCTCGGGGTGCGTCCACTCACGCTCACCCTTGGCGAGCTCGACGAAATTCTTGACCGTCTTGGGCGCGTGGTTCGGCAGAAGCCGGATCTCGATGTCGCCCTGATTGGTCTTCAAGGTGGCGTAAAGCTGCTCGGCCACGATCTGCCTTCCGTAAGTCTTCGGTGACGTTGAGTCTTCTTCGGTGACGTTGCGTCTTCAGTGACGCCACCGATCCTCGCACGGACCGTACGTTCCGGCGTCCGGCCACCACCGTGGGGCGTACGGCACTCACCTTCCTGCCCCATTCCGCATTCCGCATTCCGCGGTCCGCAGCAACAAATGCGGCCAAGTGCGTGACGAAGCGGCGCGGGCCGGGGCGAACCGTGGCATTGTCGTCGACAAGCTCCCCTTGCACCGCATTGCTCAAGATGTCACCCATGACCTGAATGACCCGGATGCCCGCCCCGCATGCCATACCGGAATTCGGCAGGCATGATCTCGAAATGGGTGGAGAGGCGGAGTGTCTACCCGCCACCAAGGAGGAGGATCCCGTGACCCGCATCGACAGCGTGCGCGCCGCAACCGACTCGGCGAAGGACAGCGTGCAGCACGCCGCGGAAGTGGTGGCGCCCTACGCCGACACGGCCAAGGACCAGGCCGCACATCTCGCGCACGAGGCCCGCACGCGGCTCGCGCCGAAGGTGTCCAAGGCTGCCCAGCAGGCCCGCGTCCAGTACGACGCACATCTGGCACCACGTATCGAACTCGCCCTGACCCATGTGCCCCCCAAGGTCGACGAGGTCAGCCGGCGCGCCGCGCACCGCACCCGCCGGGCGGCCCGGACCGCCGCGGACTACACGGTGCCGCGCGTCGAGCACGCGATGGCCGTGGCCCAGCCGGTGGCCGAGGAGGCCTCGGCCCGCAGCGCCGCCGCACTGGCCGCACTGCGCGGCCAGGTCACGCCGCAGGAGATCAAGCAGCTGATCAGGAAGCACGAGCGACGGGCGAGGGCCGGCCGGCTGTTCAAGGGGCTCGTCGTGGCCGGCCTCGTGGTGGGCGGCGCCTACGCCGCCTGGCGGTGGTGGGACAAGCAGGCCAACCCCGACTGGCTGGTCGAACCGCCCGCCGCCACGGAGGTCTCCGACCGCGCCCCCCTGACCTCGGTCGACGGCTCCGGCCCGACCTCGCTCGACCCCGATGTCCGGGCCAGGCAGGCCGAGGCGGAGGCCGACGGGACGGACGGCCCGGAGGGCGTGAACGGCTCCGGCCCGGACGACCACCGCTGAGCGGAGCGCGGCGGCGCGACGACCGGCAGGGCCCCGAGCGGAGAAACCCCGCCCGGGGCACCGGCCCGAAGCACTCACGGCCTACGGCCCCGCCCTCCGCACTGAACTCCCGCAGGCACGAAAAATGCCCTCCGATACTGCGTTTCCGCAGATCGGAGGGCATTTTCTTCGTGTGGAGCCTAGGAGATTCGAACTCCTGACATCTGCCTTGCAAAGGCAGCGCTCTACCAACTGAGCTAAGGCCCCGAACAACGGACAGCCCCGAACGCCCCAGCGTCCCGGCCACCGCCGCAGACAAGAGTACCGGGTACTCCCCGGAATCCCGCAAAAAGATGGGGGCTCCCGGTCGGCGACCACTCTCCGTAAGATGCTCGGCGAGGTTCGCAGCAGCGAAGCCGCAGCGAAGGGGAGACGCCATGGACGCAGCGCAGCAAGAGGCAACGGCCAGAGCCAGGGAGCTTCAGCGCAGTTGGTACGGGGAGCCCCTCGGCGCGCTCTTCCGCCGGCTGATCGATGACCTCGGCCTGAACCAGGCCAGGCTCGCCGCCGCCCTCGGGCTGTCCGCCCCCATGCTCTCCCAGCTGATGAGCGGCCAGCGGGCGAAGATCGGCAACCCGGCGGTCGTCCAGCGGGTCCAGGCGCTCCAGGAACTGGCCGGCCAGGTGGCGGACGGCAGCGTCAGCGCGGGCGAGGCCACCGACCGCATGGAAGAGATCAAGAAGTCCCAGGGCGGCTCCGTGCTGACCAGCACCGGCCAGACCTCGCACACCGGCGGCGCCCCCACCGTCCGGCGCGTGGTCCGCGAGATCCAGTCGCTGATGCGGTCGGTCGCGGCGGCCGGTGACATCATCGATGCCGCCGACTCCCTCGCCCCGACCCACCCGGAACTGGCAGAGTTCCTCAGGGTGTACGGCGCCGGGCGCACCGCCGACGCGGTGGCGCACTACGAGGGACACCAGAGCTAGGACCGTTCGTCCGGGTCGGGCCGGGCACTGTCCCCCGAAAGCCGGCCGTGGGCCGAAACAGGAACTGGGAGCGGGCACAGCGCAATGGGTGAGGTCTTCGCCGGTCGGTACGAACTGATCGATCCGATCGGACGTGGTGGGGTCGGCGCCGTCTGGCGGGCCTGGGACCACCGGCGCCGCCGCTATGTGGCGGCCAAGGTCCTCCAGCAGAGCGACGCGCACACGCTGCTGCGCTTCGTCCGCGAGCAGGCGCTGCGGATCGAGCATCCGCATGTGCTCGCCCCGGCGAGCTGGGCCGCGGACGACGACAAGGTCCTGTTCACCATGGACCTGGTGAGCGGCGGTTCGCTGGCGCATGTCATCGGCGACTACGGACCGCTGCCGCCCCGGTTCGTCTGCACGCTCCTCGACCAGCTGCTGTCCGGGCTGTCCACGGTGCACGCGGAGGGTGTCGTGCACCGGGACATCAAGCCGGCCAACATCCTGATGGAGGCGACCGGTACCGGCCGGCCGCATCTGCGGCTGTCCGACTTCGGCATCTCCATGCGCAAGGGGGAGCCGCGCCTCACCGAGACCAACTACGTGGTGGGTACGCCCGGTTACTTCGCGCCCGAGCAGATGATGGGCGCGGAACCCGATTTCCCCGCGGACCTGTTCGCGGTCGGACTCGTCGCGCTCTATCTGCTCCAGGGCAAGAAGCCCGACGCGCAGGCGCTCGTCGAGCACTTCGCCTCGTACGGCACGCCCGCCGCCCCGGAGGGGATCCCCGAGCCGTTGTGGCAGGTCCTCGCGGGGCTGCTGCAGCCGGATCCGCAGGCCCGGTTCCGTACGGCCACGGGTGCGCGCAAGGCGCTGACGGCCGCGGTCGAGATGCTGCCGGAGCCCGGGGCCGAGGACGAGCCGGTCGAGGTCTTCGACCAAATCGGGCCGCTGCCCGCCGGTTTCGGCCCCGATGGACCGGTCCCGGCCCCCGCGCAGAACCCTCAGAGCGCACAGAACACACAGCACGCGCAGGGCGCACAGCAGCCCTACGCCCAGCCGCCGGTCCCGATGTCGGAGACGGGCAGCTTCCACCTCCCGCCTCCTCCGCAACAGCCCACACCGTCGCCCCAGCAGATTCAGCCGGCCCAGCCGGTCACGCCGAACACCCCGCTCCCGGCGCCCGCCGCGTCCCCGTACGCCGCTCCCGTCCCGGATCGCTCGCAGGCGCCCACGGCGGCCGTTCAGCACGAACCGGCGCTCACCCGCGCGTACACCACCGGACAGCCACAGCCACAGGCACAGCCGCCGGCGCAGGCGCATTCACCGGCGCCCGCTCCGGCGCACACGCTCGCCCCGCAGAGGCGTCCGGGACCGTCCCCGAAGGTGGCGGTCCCGGTGCTGGTGGTCGCGTTGATCTGTTTCGCGGTGGGCATCTGGGCGCTGACCCAGAGCTGAACCCGGCGACCGCCCCGGGATCCACGCCGTACAGGGCGGGGCCGTGCCCGGCCCCGCCCCCGTCACCAGGCCTGCGGCGGACCCCCGTACGGCTGGTTGCCGCCGGACGGGGCCGCCGGGGCGGTGGCCGCGCGGCGCCGGGCCAGCAGCGTCCACACCCCGAGCCCGAGCACCAGCACCGATCCCGCGCCGATCCCGGCCGCGCCGATCACCTTCATCCGGCCGCTCTTGACGGCCTGCGGGGCGCTCAGGCCTTTCTCAGCCGTGTTCCTGTCGTCCTGCGTGACCTTGAAGATCCCGGCGTCCCCCGTGTAGGGCGACTTCGCGGCCGTCCCCTCGACCTTGACCCTGAGGGTCAGCGGAATCCCGTTCTTGCCGTACGACTTCGCGACCTGCGGGCTGAGCGTCACCGACAGGTAGTACCAGCCGGCGAACCGCATGGCGCTGACGCTGCTGTTGGAGTCGTACCGGTTCTCGTACGCCACCGGGGGCAGCGGATCCAGCGAGATGGAGGTGGTTTTGCCGGAGTACGACAGCGGCGTCGCGGAGTCGACGTGGCCGTGCGCCGGATTGTCCAGGGACAGCGCGAGCGCGCTGCCGATGTACTCGTCCGAGGCGTTGTTGTTGCTGAGGGTGGCGGTGGCGAAGACCTGCTGCCCCCAGTCCACCGGCACGCGGTAGAAGAGGGTCTGTCCCGGCTTGATGCCGCCCTCCTCCTTCCACTCGCCGGTCCCCAGGCCGGTCGCGTCGTAGTAGCTGGTGCCGCCGGACCGCTTCTGCGGGGCGGTGGTGGGCGGCACGGGCGAGGCCGACGGCCAGTTCTCCGGCGCGTCGGTCGGCATCGAACCGGCCGACTTCAGCTGCGGCTCCGACTCGTAGCGCAGCTCCAGGTCCCACTCGCCGGGGGCGGAGGTCTCCTTGCTCTCCCGCTCGATCAGGACGTTGTACGTGCCGGCTTCCTGGCAGATACTGCTGTCCTTCGCCACGGTCCGGTAGGCGTACGCCGCGATCGGGCGCGGGAACTCCGCCGACTCGAACCGCGCGTCCTCCGAACTGCACTGGAGGTCCGAGCTGTCGCGGATGCTGACCGTGATGCCGTCCCCGTAGGCGACCTGGCCGGCCCCCCTGGGCACGACCACCGCCGAGACGTACCCGTTCGTCTTCGCGTCGAGATTCAGGCGGTAGTAGAGCTTCTGACCGGGCTTGATCGAACTCCGGTAGACCGATCCCGGCGTCAGCGCCGACGCGTCGGTGCTGGCCTCCGCACCGTCGACCTTCTTCGCCCCGGGATCGAAGGTGTACGCGGCGGGCTCCCCGGCCGCGTACGCCTGCCCCGGCAGCGCCACCGCCGCGCACATCGCCGCGGCCGCGGCCAGCGCCACCCGGCCCCTGTTGCGCTGCCTCATCACGCGCTTCCCCTCGTCGTCTGTGCGGTCCGCCCGCGACGCCCGCGTACGAACACGAGCCCTGCGATCACCACCACCACGGCGCCCGCCCCGGCAGCGGCCGCAATGCCGGTCCATCCTGCCCCGCCCGTACCGCCGCTGTCTCCGGCACTGCTCGAATTGCCCTTGTTGTCCGCATTCTTGTCCACAGCGCCGCCCGCCTTCCCGGCCGCGGCAGGGGCGTTGTGCTCGGGTCCGGCCAACTCGTCGCCGAGCACCGACACCCGCAGCACCACATCGATCCGCGCGTTCCGCGCGATGTCCGCGGCCCGCGCCCCCAGCGTCACCGAGATACAGAAGTCGCCTCCGGCGTGCACGGGCCGGACCTGGGAGGCGTTCTCGTAGCAGTTGGTCCAGGCGACCGGCACGCCGCCCATCGCGATCGCCGCCGGCCGGCCGCCGTACATGGTCGTCGGGGTGAACTCGCCGCCCCCGGCGAGCGGGAACCGGGCACAGTGCCGTACGCGATGCCGGTACGCATCGCGTCGAAGGTGTCGACGGCCGCCCCGGCCTGCGGCACCGCCGTGACCGAGAAGTCCGCCGTCGAGACGTCGCCCGGGTCGACCGCGTAGTACCGCTTCTCGCCCGGACCGATGGTGTCGAGGTACTGCCCCGGTACCAGCACGGGCGCCCCCGCGCCCGTCGCCGTGCCCGTGACCCGCTCGCCGCGGAACCGGTAGCCGTCCGCGGCGAGTTGCGAGGCCCGCTGGAGCTGTCCGGCCGGCGAATCGGCGTCCGGCGCGTCGTAGTAACGGCCGTTGCCCGCCGCAGCGACGCATTCGAACTGCTCGCGGGCCGCGCCCCTCACCTGGAAGCCCACGGTGTCGATCCGCAGCCCGGCGACCTCCTTGCCGAGCCGCTCGGCGACCTCGCAGGGCCCCGGCGCACCGCAGTTGTCCTCGCCGTCGGAGACCAGCAGGATCATGCGCGTGCCAACGGCGCCGCCCGAGGACCCCGGAAGGTCCTCGGCGGCCTTCCGCAGCGACAGACCGATGGGGGTGTCCCCCCGGGGCCGTACGGCCGCCACGGCCCGTTTCAGGGCCGCCCGGTCGAGTCCGCGCACCGGCCTCACCAGCCGGGTGTCCGTGCAGCCCCGGACGCGGTCGGCTCCGGTCCGGCGGCCGCGCCGCCCGGGGGTGCCGCCACGGCCGGTGTCCCGCCCGCGACCAGGGCGAGCAGTGCCCCGCCGACCCACGCCCCCGCGGCCGCACCACGAAATCGGTCCCGTGCCTTCACCCGTGCCCCCTCGACCCACCCGGTCATTTTGCTCACGCAACGCATTGATTTGCTCGGGTGAACTCAAGAGCACAGGTGTCACGGTCCCGCAACAGCACGAAGCCCCGGCCGCTCAGCGACCGGGGCCCGCAATCAGGCTGTTCTGTCTCACACACCCGAACCTGCGGGCACGGAGTCAGTCGCCTCCGTCCACAGATCCTGCTCGGCGCGATCCGCCTGGATCTGGCGGTACACGAGGAGCCCGCCGATGGCGGCCAGTGCGACCAGGAGAAGCTTCTTCACCGCGCGACCTCGTCTTTCCTTGACGTAGGGGACTTCTGCCGCCCGACTATACACACCGGCCGATATCAACCGGTGACCTGCCCGCGACCCAACTGGCGCCCGGGGAAGAGCGATCCCCCGAGGAGCGCTCCGGCCGGCGGAACGGACCCCGGTACGCGGCCCGGAACGAGCCCGTCGAGGCCGGTTGAACCATACGAGTGGTGTTCATCCGAAGATCGGCGGATCGGTGGCGTCGGTCCATGAAATCGGGAGCCACATCCACATCATCAGAAAGGTAAGCAAACCGGACCACCCGAAAGTGAGGGGCCATGAGCACCTTCAAGCCCAAGAGCATCTGGACCGCCTTCGTCACCGGCCTCTTCGCCCTGCTCGCCGCGCTGGGATTCATGAGCACCCCGGCGGCGGCCACGGAGCAGAGCGCCCCGGAGCCGACCACCACGAACCAGGAGCACACGGGTGCGACCGCGGCAACCGCGACCACCCCGTCGGTGCGATGGACCCTTCCGCGTGACCGGGCGCTGCCACCCACGATGAAGCAGCGCATCCGCGCCGAGGCACACGGCTCCTCGCCCGCCACCCGCCATCTGTCCGTGGACGCCACGGACACCACGGACACCAGGAACGCCGCCCGCACCAGCCACGGCGCCCCGGCGGGGGACGCGTCCCTGCTGCCACCCTGAGAGCCGCTCCACTGACTCACTGAGCCCCCGGGCCGGTTCACACCGGACGGGGGCTTCTCCGTGCCCTCAGCAGCCTTCTCGGCTACCTGAGCCGGCGCTGCGCCGCCTCTACGGTGTCGGCGGCACCGGTGTTGAACGCGATGGCGGCCTGCGGCGCATGGCGGCGGATCAGATTCACGATCTGCTCGAGGAGCGGCAGCAGCTGCTCGGTCTTGCGGATCCCGCCTCCGACGACCACCACGTCCCACGGACGCTCGGTCAGCGACGCGACGAGCGCGGGCTCGGCGGACTCGTCGAACACGACCAGCGTCATGGCCGCTTCGACACCGAGCTCGGCGAACCGCTTCAGCGCCCCGTCGAGAGCCGCGCGAACGGTCTCCGCGTCAGTACCGGGCAGCGCCTGCGGGTCGTAACCGACAACAAGTACGGAGGACATGCGGCCAACCTACTTACGCCGGTCATGGCCGTCAGCCGTAACTACGGCCGCAATGCCGAAGGCCCCCCACCGTTTCCGGTGAGGGGCCTTCGTGCTGGTGGGGCTAACAGGATTTGAACCTGTGGCCTCATCCTTATCAGGGATGCGCTCTAACCAACTGAGCTATAGCCCCGCCGCGCTGCTGCGCTGACTTCTGAAGATTAGCGCACGTCGGGGCCAGTCCCAAAATCGATACCGGGCGCCCTACTCGTCCTCGGCCAGCGTGAGCTCGATACCGCCCACGAAACCGGCCGACAAGTTGTAGATGAAGGAGCCCAGCGTCGCCAGCGCGGTCGCCAGGACCACGTCGATGACCGCGATGACCGAGGTGAAGATGAGCACCCTCGGCAGCGACAGGAACGACTGGAGATCGAAGCCGTTGCCCTCGTTCGAACCGGTGGCCTCGCTGATCGTGCCGCCCACGGTGGAGAAGACGCCCATCGCGTCCATCACCATCCACAGCACCGCGGACGCCACCACGGTGCAGATGCCGAGCGCGATGGAGAGCAGGAAGCTGACCTTCATCACCGACCACGGATCGGCCTTGGCCACCCGCAGCCGCGCCTTGCGGGTACGCGGGGTCGTCCGCGCCCCCGTCCGCGGCCGCCGGGCCGCCTGCGCGGCGCCGACGCCCTGCGCACCACCCTGTGTGCCCTGCGGCCGGCCGCCCTGGGTCCCGCCCGCGGGCGAGGGGTATGCCTGCGGCGGGTGGTACGGCCCGCTCGCCTGCCCCGGCGCGGGCTCACGCTCACCCGGCAACGGCCCGGTCGCATAGCCCTCGTACTGGGGCTGAGGCCCCCGGGTATCCGTCACAATGCCCCCTTGGGAGTCCGTGGCAGGGCCACGGGCACCGTTCGCTCCTGCTCCGGAAGCGGCCGAACCGGCGCCCGTGGCTCTGCTCACGCTCTACTCCTCGTGCTCCCCGGCCGAAGGCGACGTGCCTTCGACATTGCCCTCGACCGTGCTCTCGGCACCCTCCGCCGCAGCGGCCTCGGAGTCCTCGGACCCCTCGACCTCTTCGGCCTCACGACCGGCTTCGGCGTTACGGGCAATACCGACGACGGCATCGCGCTTGCCCAGATTGATCAGTTGGACGCCCATGGTGTCACGGCCCGTCTCCCTGACTTCATTGACTCGCGTACGAATCACACCACCGCCGAGCGTGATGGCGAGGATCTCGTCCGTCTCCTCGACCACCAGCGCGCCGACCAGCGAGCCCCGGTCCTCGACGATCTTGGCAGCCTTGATGCCCAGACCGCCACGGCCCTGAACCCGGTACTCGTCGACGGGGGTCCGCTTCGCGTACCCACCGTCGGTGGCAGTGAACACGAACGTACCCGGCCGGACAACATTCATCGAGAGCAGTTCGTCGCCCTCGCGGAAACTCATGCCCTTGACACCCGAGGTCGCACGGCCCATCGGGCGCAGCGCATCGTCCGTCGCGGTGAACCTGATCGACTGGGCCTTCTTGCTGATGAGCAGCAGGTCGTCCTCGGCCGAAACCAGCTCCGCGCCGATCAGCTCGTCGTCCGAGCCGTCGGCCGTCTCCCGGAGGTTGATCGCGATGACACCACCGGAACGCGGCGAGTCGTAGTCCTTCAGCGCGGTCTTCTTCACCAGACCGCCCTTCGTGGCCAGGATCAGATAGGGCGCGGCCTCGTAGTCGCGGATCGCCAGGATCTGCGCGATCTGCTCGTCCGGCTGGAAGGCCAGCAGGTTGGCGACGTGCTGACCGCGGGCGTCGCGGCCGGCGTCCGGGAGCTCGTACGCCTTCGCCCGGTACACCCGGCCCTTGTTCGTGAAGAACAGCAGCCAGTGGTGCGTCGTCGACACGAAGAAGTGGTCGACGATGTCGTCTTCCTTGAGCTTCGTGCCGCGCACGCCCTTGCCGCCGCGCTTCTGCGAGCGGTAGTCGTCCGTCTTGGTGCGCTTCACATAGCCGCCGCGCGAGATCGTGACGACGATGTCCTCCTCGGCGATCAGGTCCTCGATGGACATGTCACCGTCGAAGGGCACCAGCTTGGAACGCCGGTCGTCGCCGAACTTCTCGACGATCGCCGCCAGCTCCTCGCTGACGATCTTCCGCTGCCGCTCGGGCGACACCAGGATCGCGTTGTACTCGTTGATCTTCGCCTGGAGCTCGTCGTGCTCGGCGGTGATCTTCTGGTGCTCCAGCGCGGCCAGCCGGCGCAGCTGCATCTCCAGGATGGCGTTCGCCTGGATCTCGTCGATCTCCAGCAGGCCCATCAGGCCCTCGCGCGCCACCTCGACCGTCTGACTGCGCCGGATGAGCGCGATGACCTCGTCGATCGCGTCCAGCGCCTTGAGCAGACCGCGCAGGATGTGCGCCCGCTCCTCCGCCTTGCGCAGCCGGAACTTCGTACGCCGGACGATGACCTCGATCTGGTGCGTCACCCAGTGGCGGATGAACGCGTCGATCGACAGCGTGCGCGGCACCCCGTCGACCAGCGCCAGCATGTTGGCGCCGAAGTTCGACTGCAGGTCGGTGTGCTTGTACAGGTTGTTCAGTACGACCTTGGCGACCGCGTCCCGCTTCAGCACGACGACCAGGCGCTGCCCGGTACGCGACGACGTCTCGTCACGGACGTCCGCGATCCCGCCGACCTTGCCGTCCTTCACCAGGTCGGCGATCTTCTGCGCGAGGTTGTCGGGGTTGGTCTGGTACGGAAGCTCCGTGACGACCAGGCACTGCCGGTTCTGGATCTCCTCGACCGCGACGACCGCGCGCATCGTGATCGAGCCACGGCCGGTGCGGTACGCCTCCTCGATGCCCTTGCGGCCCACGACGAGCGCGCCGGTCGGGAAGTCCGGGCCCTTGATCCGCTCGATCAGCGCCTCCAGGAGCTCCTCCTGCGAGGCCTCCGGGTGCTCCAGGTACCACTGCGCACCGGCCGCGACCTCGCGCAGGTTGTGCGGCGGGATGTTGGTCGCCATGCCGACCGCGATCCCCGCCGAACCGTTGACCAGCAGGTTCGGGAACCGCGCCGGCAGAACCGTCGGCTCCTGGTTGCGGCCGTCGTAGTTGTCCTGGAAGTCGACGGTCTCCTCGTCGATGTCCCGGACCATCTCCATGGACAGCGGCATCATCTTGCACTCGGTGTACCGCATGGCGGCGGCCGGGTCGTTGCCCGGGGAACCGAAGTTGCCGTTGGAGTCCACCAGCGGCATGCGCATCGACCACGGCTGCGCCAGACGCACCAGGGCGTCGTAGATCGACGAGTCACCGTGCGGGTGGTACGTACCCATGACGTCACCGACGACACGGGCGCACTTGTAGAAGCCCTTCTCGGGCCGGTAGCCGCCGTCGTACATCGCGTACAGCACCCGGCGGTGGACGGGCTTGAGGCCGTCCCGTACGTCCGGCAGCGCACGCGAGACGATGACGGACATCGCGTAGTCGAGGTAGGAACGCTGCATCTCCGTTTCGAGCCCCACGGGCTCGACACGCATGCCCACCGCGGCGGCGGGCTCCTCTTCAGGTGTCACAGGGGTGTTCTCGTCGGCCATTGCTGGTCAAAGTCCTTTCGGGCGGCGGCTTGCTGGTACGGCCGACTCAGATGTCGAGGAAGCGGACGTCCTTGGCGTTGCGCTGGATGAACGAGCGCCGCGCCTCGACGTCCTCGCCCATCAGCACCGAGAAGAGGTCGTCGGCCTGCGCCGCGTCGTCCAGCGTGACCTGGCCGAGAACCCGGTGGTCGATGTCCATGGTGGTGACGCGCAGCTCCTCGGCGTTCATCTCACCGAGACCCTTGAAGCGCTGGATCGAGTCTTCCTTGATCCGCTTGCCGTTCTGCTTGCCCAGCTGGACCAGGGCGTCGCGCTCCCGGTCCGAGTACGCGTACTCGAAGTCGTCCCGGCCCCACTTGATCTTGTAGAGCGGCGGGCGGGAGAGGTACACGTGCCCGGCCTCGACCAGCGGACGCATGAAGCGGAAGAGGAACGTCAGCAGCAGGGTGTTGATGTGCTGACCGTCGACGTCGGCGTCCGCCATCAGGATGATCTTGTGATAGCGCAGCTTCTCGATGTCGAAGTCCTCGTGGACTCCGGTACCGAAGGCCGAGATCAGCGCCTGGACCTCGGTGTTCTGCAGGATCTTGTCGACCCGGGCCTTCTCGACGTTCAGGATCTTGCCGCGGATCGGCAGGATCGCCTGGTACATCGGATTACGGCCGGACTTCGCCGAACCACCGGCGGAGTCACCCTCGACGATGAAGATCTCGCACTTCGTCGGGTCGTTGGACTGGCAGTCGCTCAGCTTGCCCGGCAGCGAGGCGCTCTCCAGGAGCCCCTTGCGGCGGGTCAGATCGCGCGCCTTGCGGGCCGCGACGCGGGCCGTGGCCGCCGCGATGCCCTTGCGGATGATGTCGGCCGCCTCGTTGGGATTGCGGTCGAACCAGTCCGTGAGCTGCTCGTGGACGACCTTCTGGACGAAGGTCTTGGCCTCCGTGTTGCCCAGCTTGGTCTTCGTCTGGCCCTCGAACTGCGGCTCGCCCAGCTTCACCGAGATGATCGCCGTCAGACCCTCGCGGATGTCGTCACCCGTGAGGTTGTCGTCCTTCTCGCGCAGCAGCTTCTTCTCGCGCGCGTACTTGTTGACCAGCGTGGTCAGCGCGGCGCGGAAGCCCTCCTCGTGGGTACCGCCCTCATGCGTGTGGATCGTGTTCGCGAAGGAGTAGACACCCTCGCTGTACTGCGTGTTCCACTGCATGGCGATCTCGGCCGAGAGGAGACGCTCCTTGTCCTCGGCCTCGATGTCGATCACCGACTGGTGGATGACATCGCCCTTGCGGGAGTTCAGGTACTTCACGAAGTCGACGATGCCGCCCTCGTAGTGGTACGTGACCGTGCGGGCCTGCTCCGCCTCGCCGGCCTCGGCCACCTCGGCGACGTCCGCGCCCAGCGTCGCCTTCGCCGACTCGCGCTCGTCGGTGAGCTTGATCGTCAGGCCCTTGTTGAGGAACGCCATCTCCTGGAAGCGGCGCGACAGGGTCTCGAAGGAGTACTCGGTCGTCTCGAAGATGTCCCCGTCGGCCCAGAAGGTGACGGACGTCCCCGTCTCCTCGGTGGCCTCGTTGCGGGCCAGCGGAGCGGTGGGCACACCGAGCTTGTAGTCCTGGGTCCAGCGGTAACCGTCCGTCCGGACCTCGACCGAGACCCGCGAGGACAGCGCGTTGACCACGGAGACACCGACACCGTGCAGACCGCCGGAGACGGCGTAGCCGCCGCCGCCGAACTTGCCGCCGGCGTGCAGCACCGTCAGCACGACCTCGACCGCGGGCTTCTTCTCCGACGGCACGATGCCGACCGGGATGCCTCGGCCGTTGTCGATCACGCGGACCCCGCCGTCGGCGAGGACCGTGACGTCGATCGTGTCCGCGTGCCCTGCCAGCGCCTCGTCGACCGAGTTGTCGACGACCTCGTACACAAGGTGGTGGAGGCCGCGCTCACCGGTGGAACCGATGTACATGCCAGGTCGCTTGCGGACCGCGTCCAGACCCTCGAGGACGGTGATCGCGCTGGCGTCGTACGAGGCCGTGACCTCGCCCGCGCCCGCGGACTCGCCCGCAGCGACAGCCTCGGCGCTCTCACCGGGTGTGGACGGAATGTTCTCGTTGGGGTTGCCGGAATCGGCCACGAAGCGCCCTTTCTGGCACAGCACAGGCCGTTCTCCGGGCAAACGGGAGCGGCTGCGTCGTTCGGCTTGTATCGACGACTCCCGCAAGACACGGGATTGTTCACCAGTCTACCGGTAGCGCCGACATGAATGGGGGTTTGCCGGTACCTGAGTACGCATGTGCCGCCCTGAATGAGCGGCTGACGACTCCCCATATTCAGGGAGGGCCCTCAGGAGGCTCACACAGGCCTTGAGCGCTTCGGCCTGTCAACCTCTCGCTACCGTGAGGGACACCCCAATCTCACCGCGTGGCCGCAACCACCACAGACCCGCACAACACGGACCCGGCGGACAAGCGCCCCGGGCGGACAGCACAGAGCCGCGGCGGAGCCGGGAAGGGGGACCGCGCAACGCCCGGGAACAGCCCGGACACCGGTCAGTCATGAGAAAAGCGCAGGTCAGCCGTATGTGTCGCCGGGGCCGGTGCTTCCGGGCGCGCGCAGCGGACCGAACCTGCGCTGCGGGCCGCCGGGCCCCAGCACCTTGATCAGCCGGACCGTGCCCTGCCCGAGGTCCGCGTTCAGCCGGGCCACCAGCTGGGGCGCCAGCAGGCGCAGCTGCGTCGCCCACGCCGTCGAGTCGCACTGCACCGTCAGCACCCGCTCGTCCGGGTCCTCGTCGTACTTCAAAGGCACACAATGTTTGGCCAGATCTTCACCCACGATCTGCGGCCAGCGCCCCATGACCCCGCCCACCGCCGCCGGGGTCTCCCAGCCGCGCTCGGTGATCAGCCGGTTGATCGCGGAGCCCAGCGGCAGCGGGTCACGCCCGTCGGCCCGCGCGCCCGACCGCAGTCCGCCGCCCCGCCGGGCCTGCTTCTTCTGCTGCGCGGCGGCGCCGCGCGCCCGCGCCTGCTCCTTCGCCGCGCGCAGGGCGACCCGCGCCAGATCGACGCCCGAGGGCTCCGGCGCCCTGCCCTCGCCTGCACGCTCCCGGCCCGGCTCCCCGGCTCCGTCGCCGCGGCCGCTCACAGCCGCTCCACCTCACCCGCGGACACCGCGAACCGGGTCCCCGCCAGCACGCCCGGAACGTCGTCGTCCACCGCGGCCGTCACGAGTACCTGCTCACCCGGGGCCACCAGCTCCGCCAGCCGCTCCCGGCGCCGGGAGTCCAGCTCCGCGAAGACGTCGTCCAGCACCAGCACCGGCTCGTTGCCCTCGCTGCGCAGCAGATCGTACGAGGCCAGCCGCAACGCCAGCGCGTACGACCAGGACTCGCCATGGCTCGCGTACCCCTTGGCCGGCATGCCCCGCAGCCCCAGCAGCAGATCGTCGCGGTGCGGCCCGACCAGCGTCACGCCCCGCTCGATCTCCTGCTTGCGGACCTCCACCAGGGCGGCGATCAGCTGCTCGTACAGGTCCTCACGGGTACGCGCGGACTCCACGCCCGCCCCGACCGAGCTGCGGTACTCCAGCGCCAGCGGGCCGCCGCCCGGCGCGACATCCGCGTACGCCTTGTCCGCCAGCGGCTGAAGGGTGGCGATCAGATCCAGCCGCTGCGCCAGCAGCTCCGCGCCCACCCGGCCCAGGTGCTGGTCCCACACGTCGAGCGTGGACAGGTCCATCGACCGGCCGCCGTGCCGGCGCGCCATCGCCGCCGACTTCAGCAGGGTGTTGCGCTGCTTCAGCACCCGCTCGTAGTCCGAGCGCACCCCGGCCATCCGCGGCGAACGGGCCGTGATCAGCTCGTCGAGGAAGCGCCGGCGCTCCCCGGGGTCGCCCTTGACCAGCGCCAGATCCTCCGGCGCGAACAGCACCGTACGTACTATCCCCAGCACGTCACGGGGCCTGACCTGCGACGATCTATTGATACGTGCCCGGTTGGCCTTGCCCGGATTGAGCTCCAGCTCGATCAGCTGCGAACGCTCCCCCTGCGTCACGGCGGCACGGATCACGGCCCGGTCGGCGCCCATCCGCACCAGCGGCGCGTCGGAGGAGACCCGGTGGCTGCCGAGCGTCGCGAGATAGCCGACCGCCTCGACCAGATTCGTCTTGCCCTGGCCGTTGGCCCCCACGAAAGCGGTGACGCCCGGTTCGAGAGGTACCTCGACCCGGGCGTACGAGCGGAAGTCGGCCAGCGAGAGATGCGTGACATGCATGGGTGTACGCCGACCTTCCCGGCTTCCTGCTCCGTGCTTCGTGGAGCGGACCGGCCGCCGTGGCCCGGCCCGCTTCCCGTTGCGTTACTTCTTGTTCTCGACCGCGTGGCCACCGAACTGGTTGCGCAGCGCGGCGATCATCTTCATCTGCGGGGAGTCCTCCTGGCGCGAGGCGAAACGCGCGAAGAGCGACGCGGTGATCGCGGGCAGCGGCACCGCGTTGTCGATCGCGGCCTCCACCGTCCACCGGCCCTCGCCGGAGTCGGCGGCGAAGCCGCGCAGCTTGTCGAGGTGCTCGTCGTCGTCCAGCGCGTTGACCGCCAGGTCGAGCAGCCAGGAACGGATGACCGTGCCCTCCTGCCAGGAGCGGAAGACCTCGCGCACATCGGTGACGGAGTCGACCTTCTCCAGGAGCTCCCAGCCCTCGGCGTAGGCCTGCATCATGGCGTACTCGATGCCGTTGTGGACCATCTTCGCGAAGTGGCCGGCGCCGACCTTGCCCGCGTGGACGGAGCCGAAGTCGCCCTCGGGCTTCAGCGCGTCGAAGACCGGCTGGACCTTCGCCACGTTCTCGGCGTCGCCGCCGTACATCAGCGCGTAGCCGTTCTCCAGGCCCCAGACGCCGCCGGAGACGCCGCAGTCGACGAAGCCGATGCCCTTGATGCCCAGCTCGACCGCGTGCTTCTCGTCGTCGGTCCAGCGGGAGTTCCCGCCGTCCACGACGATGTCGCCGGGCGAGAGAAGACCGGCGAGCTCGTCGATGGTGGCCTGGGTCGGGGCGCCGGCCGGAACCATCACCCAGACGACCCGGGGACCCTTCAGCTTGCCCACAAGCTCTTCGAGGCTGTGGACATCGGAGACGTCCGGGTTGCGGTCGTAACCGATGACGGTGTGGCCTGCGCGGCGGATGCGCTCGCGCATGTTGCCGCCCATCTTGCCGAGGCCGACGAGACCGAGCTCCATCAGAGATTCCTTAAGCGTTGTGCCGATTCGTACCCGAGGACGAGCCTACGCCCGGCCGGGGACGGACCGACGGGCATGCTCGTCACCGAGCGTGCCCGTCGGGAACCGCCGTGACGGGACCGATGCCGGATCGGCCGATAAGCCGGATCGGCCGGAGAAGCGGATCAGCCTGGGAGGCGGATCAGCCGGAGAGGCGGACCGGCATGATCAGGTACTTGTACGCGTCGTCCGCCTCGGCGTCCACAGCAGGGCGACCGCTGAGCAGCGCGGGCTTGGTGGACGTCGTGAACGAGAGCTGGGCGACCGGGGAGTCGATCGCGCTCAGCCCGTCCAGCAGGAAGGTCGGGTTGAAGGCGATCGAGATGTCGTCACCCTCCAGCACCGCGTCGACCCGCTCCACAGCCTGTGCGTCGTCGCTGGAACCGGCCTCCAGGATCAGCACGCCCTGCTCGAAGCTGAGCCGCACCGGGGTGTTCCGCTCGGCGACGAGGGCCACGCGCTTGACGGCCTCGACGAACGGTGCCGTCTCGATGACCGCGACCGAGTTGAACTCGGTGGGGAAGAGCGTGCGGTACTTCGGCAGATCGCCTTCGAGCAGCCGCGTGGTCGTACGCCGGCCGGCGCCCTCGAAACCGATCAGACCCTCACCGGCACCAGAGCCGGACAGCGCCAGGGTGACCGTGTCACCGCTGGTCAGGGCCTTGGCGGTGTCCAGCAGCGTCTTGGCGGGCACCAGGGCGACCGCGGAGGCGTCCGGGTTCTCCGGCTTCCAGAGGAACTCTCGGACCGCGAAGCGGTAGCGGTCGGTCGAGGCCAGGGTGACGGTGTCGCCCTCGATCTCGATCCGCACACCGGTCAGCACCGGCAGCGTGTCGTCGCGGCCCGCGGCGATGGCGACCTGGGCGGCGGCCGAGGCGAAGACCTCGCCGGGGACCGTGCCGGTGGCGGTCGGCATCTCGGGGAGTGCCGGGTACTCCTCCACAGGAAGGGTGTGGAGTGTGAATCGCGAGGAGCCGCAGACCACGGTCGCCCGTACACCGTCTGTGGAAATCTCCACCGGGCGGTTGGGGAGGGCGCGGCAGATGTCGGCGAGGAGCCGGCCGGAGACCAGCACCGTGCCGTCCTCCTCGACCTCGGCGTCCACCGAGACCCGGGCCGAGACCTCGTAGTCGAAGCTGGAGAAGCTGAGGGCGCCGTCCTCAGCCTTCAGCAGAAGGCCCGCAAGAACGGGCGCCGGCGGACGGGCCGGGAGGCTACGGGCCACCCAGGCCACAGCCTCCGCGAGTACATCGCGCTCCACCCGGATCTTCACCGGAACCGCCTCCTGCTGTTGCTCGCTCGCCCTGCTGGCCTTCGTCGTCTGATCGCGTCCTTTGCCGCCGAGGCAGCGAGGACGCCGGGGACCAGTCTGACGTACGGCACCGACACTCGGTGCTGCTCGGGGTCAAGTCGCGACAAGAGGTTCGGAGAGCTCCGGCGCCGAGTTGTGCACAGGCCCCACTTCGAAGCGGATTCCGGGCTAACTCTATGTGGCAGTAGTAGTAGGGCCTGTGGAAACCGTGGATAACGTCGTTTCCGCAGGTCAGGTCCTGTTTTTTATCCACTGCCCCTGTGGGCGGCACCGGTGGACAACACGGTGCTTCTGTGGACACAGGAAAGTTCTGCACACCCGATGCACAGGCCAGGGGGGTTTCTCCCCAGGGCTGTCCCCAGCTTTACCCAGGTTCCCCACAGCCCAACCGACCCTCCTGGTGTGACGCCTTTCACTCGGCGCGGTGAAAGGCGGTGCCGCGTTGCCGAACAGTGGACAGAGGTGTGGAGAAGCGGCGGGAAGCTGGGGACAAGACGGCTCGGCCTGTGGGTCGCCGGTGGACAACTTCATCCACGCCCTGTGGACGAATATTTTGTCCACAGGCTGTGGATCATTGTTGACCACAAATCCCCAACCCCTTGACCTGGCCTGATGGAGTATCGGCAGTCGCCCCTGTGGAAGCAATATGGACAACTTCCGGATCCCCAGGCTGTGGAGGGAGAAAACTCCCCAGATCTGTGGAGAACAGGCGGTCAGCGGCAGGTATTCGAACACCGCGGCGGCGCTGGAACGGCGGCAGCGGGTCGGGGGCGGGTCTCGGATCGGGTTCTGGGGCGGCTGCGGACGGCTCCGAGGAAGCGTTCAGGAGCCGTTCAGGGAGCGCTCAGGAGGTCTCGGGCCCGGGTTCAGGCCCGGCTCAGGCCCGGCTCAGGCCCGGCTCGTGGCCGGCTCGTGGCCGGCTCAGGACCCGCCCCGGACCGGGCCTGAGCCGGCTCGGGCCCGCTGCCGGGCGTCCTCCGGACAACGAAAAGGGCGCCCGATGAACCCTGTTGAGGATTGCTCGGGCGCCCTGTCGGCGCGTGCGGCGCGTCCGCCGGCGGCGGTGCGTCAGCCGTTCTTGATGCGGTTGGTGAGCTCGGTGACCTGGTTGTAGATGGAGCGCCGCTCCGCCATCAGCGCGCGGATCTTCCGGTCCGCGTGCATCACCGTCGTATGGTCGCGGCCGCCGAACTGCGCACCGATCTTGGGCAGCGAGAGATCGGTGAGCTCCCGGCAGAGGTACATGGCGATCTGGCGGGCCGTCACCAGCACCCGGCTGCGCGAGGTACCGCAGAGATCGTCCACCGTGAGACCGAAGTAGTCCGCGGTCGAGGCCATGATGGCCGTCGCAGTGATCTCCGGGGCCGAGTCCTCGCCTCCCGGGATCAGGTCCTTCAGCACGTGCTCGGTCAGTCCGAGGTCCACCGGCTGCCGGTTGAGACTGGCGAAGGCCGTGACCCGGATCAGCGCCCCCTCCAGCTCCCTGATGTTCCGGGAGATCCGGGAGGCGATGAACTCCAGCACCTCCGGCGGGGCGTTGAGCTGCTCCTGCACCGCCTTCTTACGGAGGATCGCGATCCGCGTCTCCAGTTCCGGCGGCTGCACATCGGTGGTCAGGCCCCACTCGAAACGGTTCCGCAACCGGTCCTCCAGGGTCACCAGCTGCTTGGGCGGCCGGTCGGAGGACAGCACGATCTGCTTGTTCGCGTTGTGGAGCGTATTGAAGGTGTGGAAGAACTCCTCCTGCGTCGACTCCTTGCTCGCCAGGAACTGGATGTCGTCGACGAGCAGGATGTCCACGTCCCGGTACCGCTTGCGGAAGGTGTCGCCCTTGCCGTCGCGGATCGAGTTGATGAACTCGTTGGTGAACTCCTCGGAGCTCACGTACCGCACCCGGGTGCCCGGGTAGAGGCTGCGGGCGTAGTGCCCGATGGCGTGCAGCAGGTGGGTCTTGCCGAGCCCGGACTCCCCGTAGATGAAGAGCGGGTTGTAGGCCTTGGCGGGGGCTTCGGCGACCGCGACCGCAGCCGCGTGCGCGAACCGGTTGGACGCGCCGATGACGAAGGTGTCGAAGAGGTACTTCGGATTCAGCCGGGCCGCCGGCTCGCCGGGGCCGGGCGTGGGAGTGGGCTGCGAGCCCATCGGCCCGGTGGCGCCGCCGGGCCGTCCGGTGCCGGCGCCGCCCTGCCGGTGCTGGGGCTGGTGCTGGTGCTGGTGCTGGTGCTGGGGCTCCTGCATGTCGTGGTGCTCGGGGCGCTGCTGCTCGTAACCCTGGCGCTCGGGCGGCTGCGGCCGATAGGCGTGCTGCGGTTGCTGGCGGCCGCCGGCGTACGGCTCGCGCCACTGCTCCGCGGGAGCCTCGCGGTCCTGGAATCCGCCGAGCCGGGGCTGCTGCCAGGAGAGATCCTCCTGGGTGCGCGGCCACGCGCCGGGTTCGGGGCGCTGCTGCTGGTAGTCGGGGTAGGCCGGCCGAGCGGTCGGCATGCCGTCGTCGGAGGGCCGGTGTCCGTACCCGTCGTACGCGTCGTTGTGCTGCCGTTCGTCGTGCTGCGGTCCCTGGTAGCGGTGCTGCTGAGGTTGCTGGGACTGGTGCATCGGAGGCGCGGGCGGGCTCGGCGGCTCGCCCGCGGAGTCGTCGACGGTGATCGCGATGCGGATCGGGCGGCCGCATTCGCGGCTCAGCGTCTCGCTGATGAGCGGCGCGAGCCGGCCCTCCAGGACGCGCTTGCCCCATTCATTGGGTACTGCGAGCAGCGCCGTGTCGGCGACCAGGGCGAGCGGCTGGCAGCGCTCGATCCACTGTTTGTCCTTCGGCTCGATCCCCTGCTGGCCCTCCCCGAGGAGTTGCTCCAGCACTCGCGGCCACACTGCGGCAAGATCGGCAGGTACGTCAGCCACAGGGCACGCTCTCTCGCTGGTCCCACGAATGTGTGGTTCTCGGGACGGGATGGGTCGGGACGGGTGAGGACCGGCAGGCAGTAAGAAAAGAACCGGAGCTCAGCCACGGTAGTCAGGGCGACCCGCGTGGTTCAAGTTGTTGTCCACAGCCTGTGCACAGTGGGGGGTGCTGTGGAGCCGGTTTGACCGGATGGCGTAGCCGCGCGTACCGTGACCAGGTCGAGTTGTCGATGGCTGCTGCCGCCTGCCTCCGATGGGCAAAGATCACGATCTGTGATCGTGAAGCGGTGCACTAGAGCGTTTACGCGAGTCTCTCGTGGGCGCACGGTGACAGCCAGGCGATGTCCCGCCAACACACGAGTCATTTCTGGAGCCCCCTAGTGAGCAAGCGCACCTTCCAGCCGAACAACCGCCGCCGCGCGAAGACCCACGGCTTCCGGCTGCGTATGCGCACCCGTGCCGGCCGCGCGATTCTCGCGTCCCGCCGTGGCAAGGGTCGCGCCAACCTGTCCGCCTGATCGCCTACAGGTCATGACGTGCTGCCTACCGAGAATCGGCTGAGGCGGCGCGAGGACTTCGCGACCGCAGTACGCCGAGGACGCCGGGCCGGCCGCCCGCTACTCGTCGTTCATCTACGCAGCGGTGCAACGGACCCGCACGTGACTGGGGAGAATGCTCCCCCGCCGCGTGCGGGTTTCGTTGTCAGCAAAGCAGTGGGTGGAGCGGTTGTGCGCACAGCGGTGAAGCGCAGGCTTCGCCACCTGGTCCGCGAACGGCTTGCCCTGCTGCCCCCCGGTAGCCTGGTTGTCGTACGAGCGCTGCCCGGAGCGGGCGACGCCGACCATGAACAGCTGGCCCGAGACCTGGACGCCGCTTTGCAGCGGCTGCTGGGAGGGGGCGCGCGATGAAGTACCCGCTGCTGGCTCTTATCAAGCTGTATCAGTGGACGATCAGCCCACTTCTCGGGCCTGTCTGCCGTTACTACCCGTCGTGTTCCCACTATGGATATACGGCGATCGACCGGCACGGAGCGATCAAGGGAACCGCGCTGACGGCCTGGCGCATCCTTCGGTGCAATCCGTGGTCACCCGGCGGCGTGGACCATGTTCCACCACGCAAACGTCCGCGTTGGCATGAACTGCTGCGTAATGCCATGCGCGGTGGCAAGGGCGGGGACTCCGCCGCTGATGTGCCTGTCCGGGGATCGGTCTCCGAATCCCCGAGCCAGGCCGCAGAGACTTCGCCCAATGCTCAAGGAGCCTGATTAGTGGACACGATTGCCAGTCTGTTCAGCTTCATCACCTGGCCCGTCTCATGGGTCATCGTCCAGTTCCACTCGATGTACGGGGCGATCTTCGGCCCTGACACCGGCTGGGCCTGGGGCCTGTCCATCGTGTCGCTGGTGGTGCTGATCCGGATCTGCCTGATCCCGCTTTTCGTGAAGCAGATCAAGTCGACCCGCAATATGCAGGTGCTCCAGCCGAAGATGAAGGCGATCCAGGAGCGCTACAAGAGCGACAAGCAGCGTCAGTCCGAAGAGATGATGAAGCTGTACAAGGAGACGGGTACCAACCCGCTCTCCTCGTGCCTTCCCATCCTGGCGCAGTCGCCGTTCTTCTTCGCCCTGTACCACGTGCTGTCGGCCATCGCCTCGAACAAGAAGATCGGCGTCATCGACCAGTCGCTGCTCGACAGCGCCCGTCAGGCACACATCTTCGGTGCTCCGCTCGCTGCCAAGTTCATGGACAGCCAGGAGAAGGTCCAGGCTCTCGGCGCCTCGCTGACCGACGTCCGGGTCGTCACCGCGATCATGATCGTGATGATGTCGGCGTCGCAGTTCTTCACTCAGCGCCAGCTGATGACGAAGAACGTCGACCTGACGGTCAAGACGCCGTACATGCAGCAGCAGAAGATGCTGATGTACATCTTCCCGGTGATCTTCGCCGTCATGGGCATCAACTTCCCCGTCGGTGTCCTCGTCTACTGGCTGACCACCAACGTCTGGACCATGGGTCAGCAGATGTACGTGATCAACCAGAACCCGACTCCGGGCAGCAAGGCGCAGGACCAGTACCTGGGACGTCTGCTGAAGAGTGTCACCACTCACGGCGAGGTCCGCGGCAAGACCCGGCGCAACACCGTCAAGCGGATCGTGTCCAAGGGCCCGGACCGCAATGACATCGAGCGGAAGTTCATCACGGGGCTGGCCAAGCTGGGCCTCGCCGCCAAGGAGGACGGCACCGTGATCAAGAGCGACACCGCTGCCGCCGAGGCCGAGGGCGGAGCCGCGCAGCGGCGTCAGCAGCCCAAGCGCCAGACCAAGTCCCAGCGCCAGACCGGTACCGCGCAGGCGGGGACCAAGGACGCCGACTCCAGCGAATCGGGTTCCAAGACCTCCCTGCAGAAGCGGGATGCCGCACAGGACGAGAAGTCCAAGCCGGCGGGCAAGTCCGCGTCCGGCTCCTCACGCCAAGCCAAGTCCGGACAGCGCAAGGGCCCGCAGCGGCCCAAGCACCCGTCCAAGAAGTAAGAAGGAGTCCATCCGTGACGGAAGGCACCACCTCCACGGCCGCTGAGGGCAGCGACACCTTGACCCGCCTTGAGCAGGAGGGCGAGATCGCAGCGGACTACCTTGAGGGTCTGCTCGACATCGCCGACCTCGACGGCGACATCGACATGGATGTCGAGGCGGACCGGGCCGCGGTCTCGATCATCAGCGACTCGGCACGTGATCTGCAGAAGCTCGTGGGCCGCGACGGTGAGGTGCTGGAGGCGCTCCAGGAGCTGACGCGGCTTGCCGTTCACCGGGAGACCGGGGACCGCAGCCGGCTGATGCTCGACATCGCGGGCTTCCGGGCCAAGAAGCGGGCGGAGCTCGCCGAGCTGGGTGCCAAGGCCGCGGATGAGGTCAAGAGCACCGGCGAGCCGGTGAAGCTGGACCCGATGACGCCGTTCGAGCGCAAGGTCGTGCACGACGCGGTTGCGGCCGCCGGCCTGCGCAGCGAGTCCGAGGGCGAGGAGCCGGAGCGCTTCGTCGTCGTCCTCCCGGCCTGACCGGACCCTGGTTCTGTCGGCCCCGTCTGTTCTCAGGCGGGGCCGATCTTTGTCAGCCTGATAGATCAGCCACCCACAGTGCGGTAGTGCGGTATGGAAGGACGGTTCCCGTGACGGAGGAAGTAGAGCTTCCCCAGGCGCCCGAAGGGGCGCGGGCGGTTTTCGGCGAGTTCTTCCCGGAGGCTGTCCGGTACGCGGAACTGCTGGCGGACGCCGGGGTGAAGCGGGGGCTGATCGGCCCGCGTGAGGTGCCGCGGCTGTGGGAGCGGCATCTGCTGAACTGCGCGGTGCTCTCCGAGGTCGTGCCCGAGGGCGTCACGGTCTGCGATGTGGGTTCGGGGGCCGGCCTTCCTGGCATCCCCCTGGCGCTGGTGCGCCCCGACCTCAAGATCACCTTGCTGGAGCCTCTGCTCCGGCGCACGAATTTCCTCCAGGAAGTGGTGGAGCTGCTGGGCCTGGACCATGTGACGGTTGTGCGTGGTCGGGCCGAGGAGGTTCTGGGCTCGCTCCAGCCGGTGCATGTGGTGACCGCTCGGGCCGTGGCACCGCTGGACCGGCTGGCCGGCTGGGGCGTTCCGCTGCTGCGTCCGTACGGGGAGATGCTGGCCCTCAAGGGGGACACCGCCGAGGAGGAGATCGCCGGGGCACGTGCGGCCCTGGGCAAGCTCGGAGTGGTGGAGACCGAGGTGCTGCACGTCGGGGAGGGCGTGGTCGACCCGATGTCCACCGTGGTGCGTGTGGTGGTCGGTGAGAGTCCGGGCGGTGTGAGGTTCGCCGCAAAGCGAGCCAAGGCCGCCAGGACGAGCCGTACGAGGCGTCGTCGCTGACGTCACCGTTCACTCCGTTTCGCTCTGCGGGATCGAGTGTTGCGTGCGGTACATGCCGTCTGCCGGTCGTGGGTCCGGTACGTAGCTGTATGCACCCATACGGAGTGTCGTGCCCCCGTGGCTAGGCTGCGGGGGCATCGTGTTTCACGTGAAACGTCGCTCTCTGCTGCATGGAATCATCAGCCGCGGTCGCGCGGCTGCCGCGCCGCGGCATCGCAGGCCCGTTAGGGCTACGGAGTTGTCCACAGAAGTGGATTCATCCACAGAAGAGCGGGCCTCGCTGGTTCACGACCCCGAAAGCATGGCAGGCTCTGCTCATTGCGAGCCTGAAGTCGAGGAGAGTGAATCCTTGCGGTCCGACGCCAACATCGCGGGACCGATGACCGATCCGGTCCCCGGTCCCCGAACCGAATCGGCGGGGGACGGTGTTTCACGTGAAACACCGCCGCCGATGGACGACACACCCATCGGTCGCGCGGCCCAGCTGGCGGTTGAGGCCCTTGGCCGCGCCGGCGAGGGCCTGCCCCGTCCTGACCGGACGCGCGTCATGGTGGTGGCCAACCAGAAGGGCGGAGTGGGCAAGACGACCACGACGGTCAATCTTGCTGCCTCGCTCGCGCTTCACGGCGCCCGTGTGCTGGTGGTCGACCTCGACCCGCAGGGGAATGCCTCTACGGCTCTGGGTATCGATCACCATGCTGAAGTCCCTTCCATCTATGACGTCCTGGTGGAGAGCAGGCCGCTCTCCGAGGTGGTTCAGCCCGTACCGGACGTCGAAGGCCTCTTCTGCGCCCCCGCCACCATCGATCTCGCCGGTGCGGAGATCGAGCTGGTGTCGCTGGTGGCGCGGGAGAGTCGACTGCAGCGGGCGATCCAGGCGTATGAGCAGCCGTTGGACTACATCCTCATCGACTGCCCGCCTTCGCTCGGTCTGTTGACGGTCAATGCCCTGGTCGCCGGGGCCGAGGTGCTGATCCCCATCCAGTGCGAGTACTACGCGCTGGAAGGGCTGGGCCAACTGCTGCGGAATGTGGACCTGGTGCGGGGGCATCTCAACCCCGATCTCCATGTGTCGACGATCCTGCTCACCATGTACGACGGCAGGACCAGGCTCGCTTCTCAGGTCGCGGAGGAGGTGCGCAGCCACTTCGGCAAGGAGGTGCTGCGGACGAACATTCCGCGATCCGTGCGGATCTCGGAGGCGCCCAGCTACGGGCAGACCGTGTTGACCTATGACCCGGGTTCCAGCGGGTCGCTTTCGTACCTTGAAGCGGCGCGTGAGATCGCCCTGCGGGGCGTCGGGATCCACTACGAGCCCCAGCATGCCCGGACGGGCATGGGGAACAGCCAGCAGAGCACTTCGGAGGGGATTCAGTGAGCGAGCGTCGAAGAGGGTTGGGGCGTGGGCTGGGTGCCCTGATCCCCGCCGCTCCGCAGGAGAAGCAGGTGCCGTCCATGGGGATGGGATCGACCTCTGCCGGGGCGAATCCTGTACTGACGGCGGAGCGGGGGGTGGCTGCGGCAAAGGTGGCCGCTCGCACGGGTGCTCCGATCGTGCCCGAGCCGAGCGCGCCGGTCTCGGGGTCCGGAGCGGCCAACGATTCGGTGGATCCTGCTGCGGCGTACTTCGCCGAGATTCCTATCGGCGACATCACTCCGAACCCCCGCCAGCCCCGTGATGTGTTCGACGAGGACGCGCTCGCGGAGTTGGTGACCTCCATCAAGGAGGTGGGCCTTCTCCAGCCCGTCGTCGTGCGGGAGGTGGAGCCGGAGCGCTACGAGCTCATCATGGGCGAGCGGCGCTGGAGGGCCTGCAGCGAGGCGGGCCTGGAGCGGATTCCGGCTATCGTCCGGGCCACGGACGACGAGAAGCTGCTCCTGGACGCGCTCCTGGAGAACCTCCACCGGGCTCAGCTGAACCCGCTGGAGGAGGCAGCCGCGTACGACCAGCTGCTCAAGGACTTCGAGTGCACGCACGACGAGCTGGCCGACCGTATCGGGCGTTCCCGGCCGCAGGTGTCCAACACGCTGCGTCTGCTGAAGCTGTCGGGTCCGGTACAGCGGAGGGTGGCGGTCGGGGTACTTTCGGCCGGTCATGCGCGTGCTCTGCTGTCCGTGGACGACTCGGAGGAGCAAGACCGGCTGGCCCATCGCATTGTGGCCGAGGGGCTGTCGGTGCGTGCGGTCGAGGAGATCGTGCGGCTCATGGGTTCCAATCCCACGAGCCCTGCCAAGGCCAGGGGGCCTCGGGCCGGCGGCCGGGTGTCACCCGCCCTGTCCGATCTCGCCACCCGGCTCTCGGACCGCTTCGAGACCAGGGTGAAGGTCGACCTCGGCCAGAAGAAGGGGAAGATCGTCGTCGAGTTCGCATCGATGGAGGATCTGGACCGTATTCTCGGCAGCCTGGCACCGGGCGAGGGGCGTGTGCTGGATCAGGCACCGTCCGAGGAATCCACTGAGGAGGACGAGGGCTGACCCTGCCTCTGGGGTTGTCGGGCGGGCTGTGTTCCGGTGGTTACCTGAACACAGCCCGCCCTTTGCTCTTTCTCGGTGTCGGCTTCATTCCTGGGTGGATACGATGCGTTCTGGTATGGCACATCCGGCTTGACCGCCTCGGTAGGGAGGGTCATGCGATCAGTGAGCCGCAGCCGACTGATGACAGTCGGGCTGGGCCTGGGGGCTGTCGGAAGGTTCGTCGGCAGCCTGCTCCTCGAACGGAGTGCACTGACCGTCGCACACGATGCGGCGGGCGAAGGAAGCGAGGAACAGCCTTCATGGGGCGTCGGCTCGTACCGCTCACACTGGACAACCTTTCCGATCTCCCCAGACGATGCCGTGCCTGTGTCTTCTGGGAGCTTGATCCGGTCAGTGGGGAAGCTGCGGTAAAGGCGGGGACGCCCGAGCTGGAGAAGGAGGCCTGGATCTCGGCTGTTCTCCTGGAGTGGGGGTCGTGCGGCCGGGTCGTCTATGTCGACGATGTGCCGGTGGGCTATGTGCTCTACGCCCCGCCCGCCTACGTGCCGCGCTCGACCGCGTTTCCCACCAGCCCCGTCTCCTCCGATGCCGTGCAGCTGATGACTGCCTGGATCATGCCGGGCTACCAGGGGCAGGGGCTGGGCCGGGTGATGGTGCAGACCGTCGCCAAGGATTTGCTGCGCCGGGGATTCAAGGCGATCGAGGCGTTCGGTGACGCCCGGTGGAAGGAGCCGGCCTGTGTGCTTCCCGCAGATCATCTGCTGGCAGTCGGCTTCAAGACCGTACGGCCGCACCCCGCCCATCCGAGGCTGAGACTGGAACTGCGTACGACGCTGTCCTGGAAGGAAGACGTCGAACTGGCACTGGACCGGCTGCTGGGCGCAGTGCAGAAAGAGCCGGCGCTCAGGCCGCTGTGATCCGGGATTGCATGACGATCCGAGGGCTATGACGATCCGAGAGCCCAAGGCAACGTGAAACGGGTCCATCCCCCGAGGGACGGACCCGTTTCACGTGAAACATCGGCGTGCGGTACGCCTAGCCGAGGAAGGCCTCAAGGTCACGGACGATCGCGGCCTTCGGCTTGGCGCCGACGATGGTCTTCGCGACCTCGCCGTCCTGGTAGACGTTCAGGGTCGGGATGGACATGACGCCGTACTTGGCGGCCGTGGCCGGGTTCTCGTCGATGTTGAGCTTGACGACCTCGATCTGGTCGCCGTGCTCGGCGGCGATGGCCTCCAGGGACGGGGCGATCTGGCGGCACGGACCGCACCAGGCTGCCCAGAAGTCCACCAGCACGGGCTTCTCGCTCTTCAGGACGACCTCGTCGAAGGAGTCGTCGGTCACGTTCTTCAGGGCGCCGGCCACGGCGGCCTCCTTAACTTCTTGGGGTGTAGTGGGGTGAGAGGCGTGAGTCAGACGGTGGCCGCAGCGGCCTTCTCGTCATCGGCGAGTGCGGCCAGGAAGCGCTCCGCGTCGAGAGCGGCCGAGCAGCCCGTGCCGGCGGCCGTGATGGCCTGCCGGTAGGTGTGGTCGACGACGTCACCGGCACCGAAGACACCGGTCAGGTTGGTCCGGGTCGAGGGGGCGTCGACCTTGAGGTAGCCCTCTTCGTCGAGGTCGAGTTGGCCCTTGAAGAGCTCGGTGCGCGGGTCGTGGCCCACCGCGATGAACAGGCCGGTCACCGCGAGCTCGGACGTCTCGCCCGTCTTGGTGTTCCGCAGCGTCAGACCGGACAGCTTCTGCTCGCCGTGTACTCCGGCAACCTCGCTGTCCCAGGCGAACTTGATCTTCGGGTCGGCGAAGGCCCGTTCCTGCATGGCCTTGGAGGCACGCAGCGTGTCCCGGCGGTGGACGATGGTTACCGACTTGGCGAAGCGGGAGAGGAAGGTCGCCTCCTCCATCGCGGTGTCGCCACCGCCGACCACGGCGATGTCCTGGTCCTTGAAGAAGAAGCCGTCACAGGTGGCGCACCAGGAGACGCCGCGTCCGGAGAGGGCGTCCTCGTTGGGCAGGCCGAGCTTGCGGTGCTGGGAGCCGGTCGTGACGATGACGGACTTGGCGCGGTGCACCGTACCGGCCGTGTCCGTGACCGTCTTGATGTCTCCGGTGAGGTCCACGGAGACGACGTCGTCCGGGACGAGCTCGGCGCCGAAGCGCTCGGCCTGGGCGCGCATGTTGTCCATGAGCTCGGGGCCCATGATCCCGTCCTGGAAGCCCGGGAAGTTCTCCACGTCGGTGGTGTTCATCAGCGCGCCACCGGCGGTGACGGCGCCCTCGAACACCAGCGGCTTCAGCGAGGCGCGTGCGGTGTAAAGGGCGGCCGTGTAGCCCGCAGGGCCGGAGCCGATGATGATCACATTACGGACGTCGCTCACGGGTTTCTTCCTCGTCTCTGCAGACTGCCTACTGTCCACGCCTACTGGGGCCGGTTCAACGACTCTCACCCCACCCAACGGATCCTACGGGGGATGCATTCCCCGACGTGCCGAGGCGGCTTCCGGGGGGATTCTCAGCGTCGCGGGTAGGTACGGGTCAGCAGGAGCTCACCCTTACCCGCAGGCTCCGCCTGGACGCAGGCCGCATCGACGACGTACGCCTGTACCCGCGCAGCATCGGACGGGTGCGGGAGAACGACGAGGAAGACATCCGTGCCTGCGTAGGTGCCTTCCTCCACGGCGAGGGCGGCAGTATCACGTCCGGTGCCCTGCTCCACGCAGGGCGGGACAGGGACGGTGCGTGCGCGCAACGGAGTCTGGGGCGACTCGGATCCGGCGGGGGCGCTCTTGGGCGACGATTGCGCCCCGGTGGACGGCGTCTGCTCCTCGGCCCCCACACCGTCCACCGACTTCGACGGCTTCGAGCCGGTGCTCAGAAGAAGAGTGTGTACCCGGTCCTCAAGCGTGGACTCCGAGAACGTCCCTCCGCCGTTCTCCCCGGCGCTGGAACTGCGGTCCGCTGCCTTGAGGCTCCCGGAATTCTGGGACGGCTGGACGTTCTGCAGCAGGAAGACGCTCACACCGACCACGGCCGCGCCGAGAGCCGCCCCGAGCACGGCTGTGCGACGGCGGCGTCGGAGCGGCCGGCGGCCGGGGCCGGTGGTTGCCCGGGGGTGCCCTGCGGGACGGCCCGAGGGGCTGGGCTCTGCATTCGGCTTCTCAACTGCGGGCGGCTCTGTTTCACGTGAAACACGCAGCGAGCCGGATGGCGGCGTGGCGCCGAGAGCCGCTTCAGCGACGAGTGCGGCGTCGATGCGGTCCGCGATGTCGTCCGGCATCCGCTGCGGCGTGGGCACGGTGCCGAGCAGCTCGCGGATCTCCATGAGGGAGGCATGGACCTCACCACAGAGTTCGCAGCCGTCCACATGGTCGCGTACCTCTGCCGCCCGTGATGGTGGGAGCAACTCCTCCGTCAGGTCGGAGATCTCCGTGACATCCGGATGCTGGGTCGTGTCGGCCGTTGAAGTCATGTGCGCCCACCTCCGCCCTTCACTGAAGCGGGATCGCTTGTGGCCGCGTCTCTCGGCCCCGATGCCGGTGGGACGGATGTACGCGGCGTCCGGTTCCTTGTAGCCGTCTCATCGGCTCCCGCGACCTCGCTGCGCAGATGAGTGAGCAGCGGCGCCAGCCGGGCCCGCCCCCGCGCGCAGCGGCTCTTCACGGTGCCTGTCGGTACGTCGAGGATGCGTGCTGCCTCGGCCACGGGGTAGCCCTGCATGTCCACGAGGACGAGGGCGGCCCGCTGTTCGGCGGGCAGGGTGGCGAGCGCGGCCAGGAGCTCGCGGTGGAGGTCCTGGCGTTCTGCCGGTGCCTCCGCGGATTCATGAGGTTCCAAGAGCTGCTCGAACCGTTCGGTGTCATCGATCGGCGCGGTCCTGCGGCTGGCCGCCTTGCGGACCCGGTCGAGGCAGGCGTTGACCGTGATGCGGTGCAGCCAGGTGGTGACGGCGGACTGACCCCGGAAGGTGTGGGCGGCCCGGAAGGCGGAGACAAGGGCGTCCTGAACGGCGTCCGCGGCTTCCTCGCGGTCCCCCAGGGTCCGTATCGCCACGGCCCACAGCCGGTCGCGGTGGCGCCGTACGAGCTCACCGAAGGCGTCCGGTTCACCGGCCACATGGCGAGCGAGGAGGTCTGAGTCGCTAGATTCGGGTTCTAAGGATTCAGCAACCAACGCGATACCCCTAAGTGCCTAAAAGTAACCTTCACCTCGGGCTATCGCGAAGTGGGTCGTCCAAGGCTTGATCAGGAAAGCGGAAAGTGCCCCTGATCGGAAAACTCCATGGTCAGGTGGGCATTACCAAGCAGCCCCCGGTGGCGTGCGCTGTCAGGCGGCTGCCGGGATGAGCGTGACGCTGTGGCCGAGGGCCTTGAGCCGGCGGGCGAGGCCGCAGCTCTTGCGGCCCGGGTCGAGGTTGTGGGTGTGGAGGCGGGTGCCGTTACTGAGGCTGAACACCATACCAATGACTGCTGGCAGGCACGTTTTCGCCGGAGTTGGTGGACCGGGTGACCGCTGAGTGCGGCCGTTCCGGCCTGCGCACCGGGCTGCTGACGCCGCGGGTGGTGGCTGGTGGCGATCGGCGGCACGGTCTTCGACAGCTGTGATTCCCAGCGCCTGGTTCTCTTCTGCAACACCGGCTACGCGGGCTCGTACACGAGGTTCAGCTCCACCGGTTCTGGCAGCGAGGGAAGTAGATCCTCTCTTGCAGATGAGTCATGGCGACACCGTGCATTTCTGGAGGCTGCGGGGATTGCGGCGTCGCCCGCTCAAGGTTTGAGTTCATGGAGAATGCGCGGCATCGGTGAACAAGGGGGGCGGGCGTGATGACCCGTGAGCAGGTAGTCAGCCCATGAACTTAACTTCGGTGATGGATTGTTTGTAGCCTGCTGAGCTGTAACGATCGGCGGGTGACTTCGGCATGTCCGTAAGCCATACGAGAACGAACCGGGTCTTTACCGGGTTCTTCGTCTGCAGTTTCGCTTCTGTGCCGGTCGTCTCGGTCGTTGCGATCTTCTTCATCGACGTCAGCGGCGTTGATGAGTTGAGGGAGTCGGCCGCGTAGAGCGAGGCGGTGGTGTGATCGCCACCGAATTGAAGGCTTACGGAGGCTGACGAAATGAACTGAGCAGAGTCGAGTTCATACACGATGCCGACGCCCTGTTTGAAGGGCGCCAATTTGGGGCCGCCTATGAAGCTCTTGGACCGCCAGTACGTCGAGCTGTCGCCGTCATACGTCAGGTGGACGTCGTTGGGGTGCTGTGCCTTTCCATCCGGAAAGTACTCGACCGCGTCCTTGACCGTGAGCGGTTGGCCCGTGGACTTCTTCTTGCCGTCCTCACCGTTTTTCGGGTCGGTCTGTGTGCTGCCGGGGTCACTCGACTCGTTGTTGAGCAGCGTCTCGGCGAGCTGCCAGCTGCCGAGGCCCAAGGCCGCGATCAGCAATGCGGAAACGGCCCACTTGAGAGCCTTGCCGGTACGGCTCTGGAGCGGCGCCGGGGGTGCGGCCATCACGGGCATGGTCACAGGTGCGCCGGGACGGGCGGACGAGCGCCCGTAGGAGCCCTGCTGGTAGGTCGTGCGCTGATACTCGGGCGGCGCCGTGAAGACGGGCTCCGGAGGACGGATGCGGGGCATCGCGGCAACGGCCTTGGCCAGCTCGTCCGGCGTCGTGCACGGCTGCTCCTGCCGGGAGGCAGTCGCGCCGTCGTTGGCGAGGGCGCGCATGGCGAGCTCGGAAAGGCCGCGGTGGACGCCCGCGCGCACCTGGTCGGGGGCGATCAGCCCCACTCCCTTGGGCAGCCCGGCCAGGCCGTACGCGTCGCTCTCGTACGGCCAGCGCTGGGTCAGTGCGGCGTACAGCAGAGCCCCGATGGCCTCGGTGTCCGCACGCTGGGGACCGTCGGCGGTGATGCCCCGCAGGGCGGCGTTCACCGCGAGGCCGCGGATCCGGTACTGCCCGGTCGAGCTCCGCAGTACCGCCCCCGGGGTGAGCCTCAGATGTGCGAGGCCTTCCCGGTGGGCTGCCGCCATGGCCTGGGATACCTGGCTGACGAGCTGGTACGCGTCGTGCGCGTCCATCGGCCCCGAGGCCAGCAGAGAGGTGAGCTCGGTGGCGTCGGGGAGCCATTCGTGGACGACATAGACGAGGTCGTCCTCCTCCACCGCGTCGAGGACCTGCACGAAACGCGGGTCACCGAGCAGCGCGGAGGAGCGGGCCGCGGCCAGCACGGAGCGGGCTCGCGGGTGGTCGGCCGGAAGAAGATGGACGCCCACCGCGCGGCGCAGCTTCTCGTCGACAGCGCGCCAACTGCTGAAGCCGTCCAGACGGGTGACGCACTCCTCCAGCCGGTAGCGTCTGGCAAGTTTGTGCCCGCTGTGCAGGTCAGGGGTCGGCAGGGTGACCTCGGAGCTGATGCGTTCACCATCCGTGTCCTGCGGCTTCGTGCCCTTGGTGTCCTGAGATTCTGCCGTCCCGTCGGTCGTGGCCTCGTCCGCCTTGGCGGTCAGCGGCTCATCGCCGCTGTTGTCGGCCACGTCGACGGCAGCCGTGCTACGTTCCGCCACCGTCGTTCCTGCCTCCCCATCCGTTGCGCGATGCCAGCCAGCTCTGCACAGTCACGCCAATTGTGCCCACACTCCGGCGCTATGCACGACACGCAAGGGGTGGTGATGGTTGTGCGGTGGTTGATTCTCAGCGACCGAGCCGCCCTCGGACCATCCCGACCATGCCGTTGATCTCCTCGATCCGCATCCGCTTGGCGGCGACGAAAAAGACGCCGAGCAGTACCGCTCCGCCGCAAATCAGAGCGGCGAGCGAACCGAAGGCACCCTCGCCGAGACCCAGGAGAACGGCAAAGCCCACACCGCCGCCGAGTACCGCTGCCGGGATCGCGGCCAGGCACAGCCGGGCGTACGTACGCACGACATGTGCACCGTCCAGATCCCCGCCCAGGCGGTTGCGCAGCCGCCGCCAGGCGATGCCCACGCCGACGGCATAGGCGAGCCCGTACGAGGCGGCCATGCCGACCACGGCCCACCGGGCGGGCAGGACCACGTAGCAGAGGGCCGAGGCGGCCGCGTTGACCGCGGCGACGATGACCGTGTTGTAGAAGGGCGTGCGGGTGTCCTCGTACGCGTAGAAGCCACGCAGTACGACGTACTGCACGGAGTAGGGGATCAGACCGAGACCGAAGGCCATGAGGATGAAGCCCATGGAACGGGCGGCCTCGGTGCCCGCGGAGGCGTACAGCAGGGTGCACATCGGCAGGCCGAGGGCGAGGAAGGCGAAGGCCACTGGCACGATCGCGACGGCCGAGTTCCGCAACCCCTGGGAGATGTCGTCACGAACGGCGCCCGGGTCGTCGTCGTGGGCGGCGCGGGAGATACGCGGCAGCAGGGCGGCCATGACGGAGACGGTGATGATCGCCTGCGGCATGCCCCAGATGAGCTGGGCGTTGGAGTAGGCGAGGAAGCCGGTGCCGTCCTTGCCAGACAGTTTGCCCGCCGACGTCGCGAGCTGGGTGACGACGATCACACCCGCCTGGTTGGCGAGCACGAACAGGACGGTCCACTTGGCCAGCTTGACCGTTTTGCCGAGCCCGTGTCCCTTCCAGTCGAAGCGCGGACGGAAACGGAACCCGGCCTCGCGCAGATACGGGACCATCGCCAGGGCCTGGACGACCAGACCGAGCAGCGTGCCGATACCGAGGAGCCGGACGCCCTCCGGCGGAATGGTCTGGACGCCCATCTGGGACTCGGCGGACGTTCCGTAGACCCAGATGAACATGCCGAACGTGAAGATCATGACGATGTTGTTGAGGACCGGCGTCCACATCATCGCGCCGAACTTGCCGCGGGCGTTGAGGATCTGGCCCATGACGACATGCACGCCCATGAAGAAGATGGTCGGCAGGCAGTACCGGGCGAAGGTCACGGCGACGCTGTTGGCCGCCGCGTCATTGGCGATCGTCGGCGACATCATGTGGATCAGCCATGGAGAGGCGAAGGCCGCGAGTGCGACGATCACGCCGAGCGCGACCATGACGAGCGTCAGAAGCCGGTTGGCGTAGGCCTCGCCGCCGTCCTCGTCGTCTTTCATGGAACGGACGAGCTGAGGAACGAAGACCGAGTTCAGGCCGCCGCCCACGGTGAGGATGTAGATCATCGTGGGCAGGGTGTAGGCGATGGTGAAGCTGTCGCCGAGCAGTGCCGCACCGAGCGCGGCGGTCATGACGAGGGTACGTACGAAGCCGGTGAGGCGGGACACGAGCGTGCCGGCCGCCATCAGCGCGCTGGACTTCAGTATCCCGGCGGCCCGGCTGCCCGACTTCGGCGGGGCGGGTGCCGGGGCAGGCTCGGGCTCCGGGGGGACGGGGGCGGACCCCGCCGGGCCCTCCTGGTCCCGGAAGAGGTGTGCGAAGGCGTCCGGCTGCTCGTCGTCCCGGGACGCCTGGCTCACCAGGTCGTCCACCCCGACGAACTGGGTGGTGGCCGGATCGTCGCCGTACGGCAGGTGCCGCGACGGACCGCCGGGCTCGGGCGGCGGGGTCTGCGCCCAGATGCGAGGATCGGGCGGGTACTGGGCTGCGGGCGGCTGCTGGTAGAGGGGCTGGGGCTGCTGGTAGGTGCCCGGGGGCGGCGGCGGGTGCGCGGCCCGGTCGTACAGCGCTTCGGTCACCGGGTCCTGGACGGAAAGGTCCTGGGCTCGGTAAGGATCGTGGTCGTAGGCGTCCTGCAGGTACGGATCGGGCATCGGCGGAACCTGGCCAGGGCCTGGGGGCACCGGGGGCCCGCCGGAAGACCCGGCTCCGCCCGCACCCTGACCGCGGTCACCGTCGTACGGCGCGTTCATCGAAACCCCACCTCATCGTCCCCGGCCGACCGGCCACGACAGACATCGCTCAACGTTCCACTTTCTCACCCGAGTCCGACGGCTCCCCGCTTTCCGGACCGGTGTCCGGAGTCGGGTCACTCGGCTGCTCGGGTTCGCCGCCGTCTTCGCCGCCCGCGCCGCCCGCGTTGGCACGCTTGCGATGGGTGTACATCCTGATGCCCGCGAGGACCAGAAGCAGCAGGCCGCCGGCGATGACCAGCAGCACGGTCGGGGTGAGCTCGGAGACCTTCACGGTGAAGGTCATCGCTCCGCCGTACGGCGTGCCGTCCTCGGTGTAGAGCTGCGCCGTCATCTGCACCTGGCCGTTGACGTTGGCAGCCGCGTCGAACTTCACGGACTGGCTGTGGCCGGGGCCGATCCGGATCGGCTGCTCCGCCACGGCCCCGCCGTCGTTCAGCTTGAGGCGGGTCGCGTTCTCCGACTTCAGCCGGAGAACGAGATGGTCCACGCCCTGCAGCAGCCTGTTCTGCACGGTCACCGGGATCGTGGCGCTGCGGCCGGACAGGGTGACGTCCGACTTCGAGATGAGCTGGACCTCGCCGACGAGGTCCTGCAGATAGCCGCGGACCGAGTCCCGGTACTGCTGGGCCTCCAGCGGCCTGCCGCGCCACGACGTCGACATGGACCGGTTGAGCGCGTTGCCGAAGGGGGTCACCACCCGCTCGGGCTGGGTGAGGATGACCTGGAAGTTGTTCAGTGACACCTGGGTGGACTTGATGTCCTGGAAGGCCTGGGTGGGCAGCTCCTGGCTGCGGAGCTTCTTCGGGTACTGGGAGGCCCCGGGGACGCTGGTCGTCGCGTCCGCGTCGGGCTTCGCCGCGGCCGCGTCCACCAGCCCGAGGGGCTGGGTCCAGCGCCCGTCGTCGAGCCCGTGCAGGGCGCGGGCCATCGACTGGGCCTGGGCCACGGTGGGCATCCGCTGCGGTGCGACGACGATGCTCCGCTCGGTGTCCGTGTCCTGTTCGGTCAGGGCGAGCGTCTGAGCGAGGAACTTCTGCACGGCGAGGGTGGACTTCCCTGCCTTCGACATGTCGCCCTGGAAGGCCGTGGAGAGCCGGGCATCGGCGACGACCGCGGTGGTTCCGCCACCGATCGGCCGGGCAGCGGTCGGCGTGTACGTCAGACCACCGGTCTCCTGGAGGCTGTCGCTCCGGGCGATCACCTTGTGGGCCCCGGCCGACGTGGCGACATCTACGACCGACGGGTCGATCGCCCCGTCGACGGGCCACGCGAAGTCGGTCGACGGCTTCACATGGAGGATCGTCTGTACCGTCATCCCGGCCACTTCGGTGGCGGTCTGAAGGTGGCTGAGAGTGCCGGAGACGTTCTTGCCGCGGTGTGCGATGGACGCCAGATCGGGGTCGGCGAACGGCAGCGCGACGACCTTCCCGTCCGACACCGCGGCTTCGAGCGCGGTGAGCCACTGCTTGGCGACGGCCTGGTTCGTCCCGGCGACGGTGGTGTCACCGGACTTGACGCGGTAGTTCCCCGTCATCGCGTCGACACTGGCCAGCAGGTCCGGGTCGATCACCCAGGTCACGGGCAGCTGGCTGCCCAGCGATACCAGCTGTTCGAGCCGTCCGCCCGGAGCCAGCTCGGCGGCCAGGTCGTCGTCCGCGAACACGGGCGTCTGCTGATCGTCGGTGCCCGTCTCGGCGGTGACATGGGCCGACGCGATGAGTGGCCAGAGGTAGGTGACCTTCGTCCGGGAGTCGCGCTCCTCCTCCTGCCAGGGCAGGAAGGTGCGCTCGATCCCCAGCACCTGGTCGTACTGGACCCGGGAGGTCTGTCCTGTCAGCGAGACACCGAGCTGGTAGACGCCGTCGTCGCCGAGCCCCAATTTGCCGACCGGGACGGAGAGCGTGAAGTCCTGGCTGATCCCGGAGGACAGCTTCGCGAACTTCACCGTGTACTTGCCGCCGATCGGGGCGGGGTCGCTGCCGAGCACATATCCGGTGCGCCTGGCGGCGGTGTCGATCTCCGTCCTGCTGTCGAGCTTCGGGCCCACCCGCAGGTCGACCACGGCCTGCGTGATCGCGTCCTTGCCCCGGTTGGTCACGGTGCCCGAGACGGTCAGGGTGTCCCCCTTGACCGGCGCGCTCGGAGCCAGGGTGTTCAGGGCCACATCCACCGTTTCGGACCCGGTGGGGGCCTTGCCGGTCCCGCCGGCCTGCGCCGCGGGTGCGGCCGGACCGGCCAGCAGCGTCGCGACAAGCGGCGCTCCGATGATCAGGGCGGCTGTGCGCCGCAGCCACCGGCGGGCAGGAGAGGGATCGATCCCCTGAATGTCTGCCGCCTCGGCCACGCGCCTACCCGTCCCTCGTCGTCGTCAGCTGGTGTCGATGGTTGTCGGTTCTTGCGTCCACGCATGGTAACGATGTGCGCGGGTGCCAAGTGCTGGGGAGTTCGCTACATGATCGGAAGAGTCTTGCAGGGCGGGCCGAAACCAGGGCGACCGGGCCGGTCCGGGCACGTACCCTTTTCTGTTGTGTCGAACGCCAATGAAGACAGCTCCCGTGCCCTGACCCAGGTGCAGCACCGCGCAGTCAGCGAACTGCTGCGGGTGTCCCCGGTCGCCGACGACCTCGCTCGCCGTTTCCAGGACGCCGGGTTCAGTCTCGCGCTGGTCGGAGGTTCGGTCCGCGACGCACTTCTCGGCAGGCTCGGGAACGACCTGGACTTCACGACCGACGCCCGCCCCGAGGCCGTACTGAAGATCGTCCGGCCGTGGGCGGACTCCGTGTGGGAGGTCGGGATCGCCTTCGGCACGGTGGGCGCGCAGAAGGACGGCTACCAGATCGAGGTCACCACCTACAGGTCGGAGGCGTACGACAGGACCTCGCGGAAACCCGAGGTGTCCTACGGCGACTCCATCGAGGAAGACCTGGTCCGTCGTGACTTCACGGTCAACGCGATGGCCGTCGCGCTTCCACAGAAGGAGTTCATCGATCCTCACGGCGGCCTGGAAGACCTGGCGGAGCGCGTTCTGCGCACCCCCGGAACGCCCGAGGAGTCCTTCTCGGACGATCCGCTGCGGATGCTGCGCGCCGCACGCTTCGCGGCCCAGCTGGACTTCGACGTCGCTCCCGACGTGGTCACCGCGATGACGGAGATGGCCGGGCGCATCGAGATCGTCTCCGCCGAGCGGGTCAGGGAGGAGCTCAACAAGCTGCTGCTCTCCACCCACCCCCGCAAGGGCCTGGCGCTGCTCGTCGACACAGGACTGGCACAGCAGGTGCTGCCGGAGCTCCCCGCACTGCGTCTGGAAAGTGACGAGCATCACCGTCACAAGGATGTCTACGAGCATTCGCTGACTGTTCTGGAGCAGGCCATCGATCTGGAGCAGAACGGCCCGGATCTGGTCCTGCGCCTCGCCGCGCTCCTCCACGACATCGGGAAGCCGAGGACGCGACGCTTCGAGAAGGACGGGCGCGTCTCGTTCCATCACCATGAAGTGGTGGGCGCGAAGATGGTCAAGAAGCGGATGACCGAGCTCAAGTACTCCAACGACATGGTCAAGGACGTCTCGAAGCTGGTGGAGCTGCATCTGCGCTTCCACGGCTACGGCGATGGGGAGTGGACGGACTCCGCGGTCCGTCGCTATGTGCGGGACGCCGGCCCCCTGCTGGAGCGGCTGCACAAGCTGACCCGCTCGGACTGCACCACGCGGAACAAGCGCAAGGCCGCCGCCCTCTCGCGGACCTACGACGGGCTGGAGGAGCGCATCGCGCAGTTGCAGGAGCAGGAGGAGCTGGATGCCATCCGCCCCGACCTGGACGGCAACGAGATCATGAAGACCCTGGGTGTCGGCCCCGGGCCGGTGATCGGCAAGGCATACGCGTTCCTGCTGGAGCTGCGCCTGGAGCACGGCCCGATGGGGCATGACGCGGCGGTCGAGAAGCTCAAGGAGTGGTGGGCCGCTCAGGGCTGAGCCCGATCCTGCGGGAGCGCCGGTCATGTTTCACGTGAAACACGACCGGCCTCCGGTGCCGCACTCCGATAGGCCGAGAGGCGTTGTTTCACGTGAAACAACGCCTCTCGATGACGTTAGACAGCTTCTCCGGTGCGGCTCCACCGGAACATCAGCACCGCGACGATCGCGTAGAGGGCAGCCACTGCGCCCGCAAGCACGGCCGATCGCCCGTCAGGGGGCAGTATCAGGGCGGAGACTGCGGCGGCTCCCACGAAGGCGACGTTGAACAGCACGTCGTAGAGGGAGAACACCCGGCCGCGGAAGGAGTCCTCCACCGAGGTCTGCACCACCGTGTCGGTCGCGATCTTCGCCCCCTGTGTGGCCAGCCCGAGGACGAACGCCGCGGCCAGCATGGGTGCGGGGGCGAACCACAGCCCAAGTGCCGGTTCGAGGACGGCCGCCCCCGCCGCGCACACCGTCAGCCATCGGAGCCGGCCGAGCCGGCCTGTAGCCCAGGGCGTCAGTACGGCCGCCGCGAAGAATCCCGCGCCGGAGACCCCCACGGCCAGCCCCAGAAGCGCCAGGCCTTCGGATTCGCTGTCGGTCCAGGCGTACCGGCACAGCATCAGCACCATGACGGTCAGTGCTCCGTAGCAGAAGCGCATCACGGTCATGGCGGCCAGCACCCGGGTGGCCTGCTTCCGCTGTGCCAGATGACGCAAGCCGTCGGACAGTCCCCGCACGGTGGCGGCCAGGGCCTCCCTCAGCCCGATCCGGTGTCCGTCCCGGTCCGGTCCGAGGAGTCCGGTGGCAAGGGTCAGGGAGGCCAGTGCCGACGTGAGGTAGAGCGCCGCCCCCAGCAGCACCACCACGGCATCGGAGTCCGCGACCAGCAGTCTCACGGCGAAGGCGAGGCCACCGCCCGCCGTGGCCGCGAGCGTCCCTGCGGTCGGCGAGATCGAGTTGGCCAGCACCAGCCGGTCGTTGTCGACGACGCGCGGCAGTGCGGCCGAGAGTCCGGCCAGGACGAAGCGGTTGACCGCGGTGACGCACAGCGCCGAGGTGTAGAAGAGCCAGTCGGGTGCGGAGCCGAGGACGAGGAGCGCCGTGCAGCAGGCGAGCGCGGCACGCAGCAGGTTTCCGTACAGAAAGACCTGGCGGCGCGGCCAGCGGTCCAGCAGAACCCCCGCGAAGGGGCCGATGAGCGAGTACGGCAGCAGCAGTACCGCCATGGCGGAGGCGATGGCACCCGCCGAAGCCTGCTTCTCCGGCGAGAAGACGACATGAGCCGCCAGCGCAACCTGGAAGACACCGTCGGCCGACTGGGAGAGAAGTCGTACGGCCAGCAGACGACGGAAGTTCCGAAGGCGCAGAAGAACACGCAGGTCACTCACGACGGCCATGTGATCAAGAGTCACATACGTTGAGGGTCCCCGGGCAGATGCCCGGGGACCCTCAACAGCACGGAAGGGAATGAGCGTTGCCGCTCGGCACCCGGCCGTGTGGACGTGCCGTGTCCGGCTGCGTCAGTTGGAGACCTCGCCGCGGATGAACTTCTCGACGTTCTCGCGGGCCTCGTCGTCGAAGTACTGGACCGGCGGGGACTTCATGAAGTAGGACGACGCGGAGAGGATCGGGCCACCGATGCCGCGGTCCTTGGCGATCTTCGCGGCGCGGACGGCGTCGATGATGACACCGGCGGAGTTCGGGGAGTCCCAGACCTCCAGCTTGTACTCCAGGTTCAGCGGAACGTCACCGAAGGCACGGCCCTCAAGGCGCACGTACGCCCACTTGCGGTCGTCCAGCCAGGCCACGTAGTCCGACGGGCCGATGTGGACGTTGTCCGCACCGAGCTCGCGGTCCCGGATCTGGGAGGTGACGGCCTGCGTCTTGGAGATCTTCTTGGACTCCAGGCGCTCACGCTCAAGCATGTTCTTGAAGTCCATGTTGCCGCCGACGTTCAGCTGCATCGTGCGGTCCAGGACGACACCCCGGTCCTCGAAGAGCTTCGCCATCACGCGGTGCGTGATGGTGGCGCCGACCTGCGACTTGATGTCGTCGCCGACGATCGGCACACCGGCCTCGGTGAACTTGTCCGCCCACTCCTTGGTGCCGGCGATGAAGACCGGGAGGGCGTTGACGAACGCGACCTTGGCGTCGATGGCGCACTGCGCGTAGAACTTCGCAGCGACCTCGGAACCGACGGGCAGGTAGCAGACGAGGACGTCGACCTTGCGGTCCTTGAGGACCTGGACGATGTCGACCGGGGCCTCGGCCGACTCCTCGATGGTCTGGCGGTAGTACTTGCCGAGACCGTCGTGGGTGTGGCCGCGCTGGACGGTGACGCCGGCGTTCGGCACGTCGCAGAGCTTGATGGTGTTGTTCTCGCTGGCACCGATGGCGTCCGCGAGGTCGAGACCGACCTTCTTCGCGTCGACGTCGAAGGCGGCGACGAACTCGACGTCCCGCACGTGGTAGTCGCCGAACTGGACGTGCATCAGACCGGGCACCTTGCCGGCCGGATCGGCGTCCTTGTAGTACTCGACGCCCTGGACCAGCGAGGCGGCGCAGTTGCCCACGCCGACGATGGCTACGCGAACCGAACCCATTCCGGTTGCTCCCTGTGTGTTTTGGATGTTTCCGATGAAGGCCCCGCGGATCTGCGGGGACCTCACTTTGCGGTGTCGTCGGACGGATCCGGCGGGGTGTCACCCCGGCGCCGGGGCAGGCCGTCCGTCTCTCCTGCGGTGTTCTGCTGAGCTTCGCTCCCGGGCGAGGACCGTCGCTGGTCCCGTCCCGACCGCTCGCTCTCGATGAGCTCGTTCAGCCAGCGCACTTCGCGCTCCACGGACTCCATGCCGTGTCGCTGCAGCTCAAGTGTGTAGTCGTCGAGGCGCTCACGGGTGCGGGCCAGCGAGGCCCGCATCTTCTCCAGCCGCTCCTCCAGCCGGCTGCGCCGGCCTTCCAGCACCCGCATCCGCACTTCGTGCTCCGTCTGCCCGAAGAAGGCGAAGCGGGCTGCGAAGTGCTCGTCCTCCCAGGAGTCGGGGCCGGTGTGCGAGAGCAGCTCCTCGAAGTGCTCCTTACCTTCCGCCGTCAGCCGGTAGACGATCTTGGCGCGGCGCCCGGCCAGTGAGGAGGCGGGGGCGACCGCACGGCCGGTGGCGGGCGGCTGGTCGGCGGGGGCGGCACCTGGTTCCTCGATCAACCAGCCGTTGGCGACCAGCGTCTTGAGGCAGGGATAGAGGGTGCCGTAGCTGAAGGCGCGGAAGATCCCCAACGAAGTGTTGAGACGTTTGCGCAGCTCGTACCCGTGCATCGGGGATTCGCGGAGCAGGCCGAGAACGGCGAATTCGAGGATGCCGGAGCGTCTGCTCAACTTCGCCTCCTCCTTCTCCGAGTGCGTCCGAGTGCGTCCGAGTGCGTTCGAGTGCTCCTGCGGAGCTCTCTGCCGGGCCAATGTACCGAGCTGATGTATCGACTCGATACATCACGACGATAGATCGGTCGCCGCGATGCGACAAGGGGAGTCATCGTGAACGGCGTCACATCGTGAATTCGTAGGCACCGACTTGCGTTGTTTGGGGTGAAGTTCGGCCCTAGGAGGGTTTTGACCGTGCGTAGTCTGTGCGGCATGCAGACCACCGGGAACCGCGTGACGCCCTCGCGCGTCAGTCTTCGCGGACCAGCCGGACGCATGGCGGACGTGCCTGTCGCAAGGCTTGTCCGTAATTCGGGGGGACCGGATCTCAACTGCCGCTTCCAGGCGCTCTCGCCTGCCCGAGGAGTAGTCGTTCGATGAGCGAGCACCGTCGCAAAACGCCGCAACCGCAAGGTGGCGGGCGTGCAGCGGCCAGACGAGCCGCCCAGCAGTCCTCAGGACGCCGCGCCGCCCCGTCACGTGGAGTAACTTCCGAGTCACCTTCCGGTTCGCACGGCGGCGACAGCCCGTACGGCGGCCGCGCCGAGGCCAGACGTGCCGCCCAGCGGGGCGGCGGGAGCCGTCGCGCCGAGGGCGGCGGAGCGGGCCGCGGGGGCGGGGGCCGACGCCGCGGAGGCGGCGACGGCGGGCACGAAGGGCCGGGCCGGGGGCGGGGCCGGGGCTCCCAGCGCCCTGTCAAGAAACGCTTCATCGACTACCCGCGGGCCGGTAAGTACGGCTTCCGGCGCTGGGTCCCGTCGTGGAAGCTGGTCCTCAGCCTCTGCATCGGCTTCTTCGGCCTGCTGATGGGTGTCGGCGGTATCGCGTACGCGATGGTCGGCCTGCCCGACGTGCAGAAAGCCGCAACCGCACAGAACAACGTCTACCTGTGGGACGACGGCTCGCAGATGATCGCCACCGGCGGTGCGGTCAACCGTCAGCTCATCCCCTACGCGCAGATCCCCGAAGCCATGCGGGACGCCGTCATCTCCGCCGAGAACAAGTCCTTCGAGCATGACCGGGGCATTGACCCCATGGGTATCGCCCGGGCCCTGTTCAACATGGCCGCCGGTGGTGAGACCCAGGGTGGTTCGACGATCACCCAGCAGTACGTGAAGAACTCGCGTCTGTCCCAGGAACAGACCCTGAGCCGGAAGTTCCAGGAACTCTTCATCACGCTCAAGGTCACCAACAAGATGAAGAAGAACGAGATCATCAGGGACTACCTCAACGTCTCCTACTACGGACGGGGTGCCTCGGGGATCCAGGCGGCGGCCCGTACGTACTACGGCAAGGACGCCGTAAAACTGAATCCGAGCGAGTGCGCGTTCCTGGCCACGCTGCTCAAGGGCGCGTCCTACTACGACCCGGCGGGTGCCACCGACGTCGACCCCGTGCAGGCGACGGAGAAGCTGAACACCGCACGGGCCATCAAGCGCTGGAAGTGGATCCTCGACGAAGAGGTGAAGGACGGGCGCCTCTCGCAGGCGGAGCGCGCCAAGTACACCAAGTTCCCGATGCCCGACCCGCCGAAGAAGAACGCTCAGCTGGGCGGCCAGACCGGTTATCTGGTCGAGCTCGCCAGGCAGTACTTCCTCAGCAACAACGAGCAGGGCGTCACGGCGGAGAAGTTGGCGCTGGGTGGCTACCAGATCCGTACCACCTTCAACAAGAAGAAGGTCAACGAGCTCAACGACGCGGTCCAGAAGGTCTACGACAGCAAGATCAAGCCGAAGGAGCGCCCGAAGACGGACACCCACGTCCAGTTCGGCGGTGGCTCGGTGGATCCCAAGACCGGTGCCATAGTGGCGATCTACGGCGGTCAGGACGCGACCAAGCACTTCACCAACAACGCCAACCCCACCGGTGCGCAGGTCGGTTCGACCTTCAAGCCGTTCGTGCTGGCGGCGGCGATGGAGTACGGCAAGCGGAACCCGGCGCTCCCGGAGGACCAGGGCCCGTCCGAGCGTACGAAGGTGTCACCGCTCAGCATCTACAACGCCGACGACAAGCTGAAGATCAAGAAGTACAACGGCGAGATCTGGACCGACGAGAACGGTAAGGAGTGGCTGCAGGCCAACGACGGCCACGAGTCGAAGGGCAACATCACCCTTCGCGAGGCGATGCAGTGGTCCGCCAACTCCCCCTACGTACAGCTCGGTATGGACGTCGGCACCGACAAGGTGAAGGAAGTCGCCATGGAGGCGGGGCTCAAGGACGACGAACAGATGGCGGACTCGCACGTGCCGTCGTTCTCCATCGGCACGTCCTCGCCCAGCGCGATCCGGATGGCCGGCGCGTACGCGACCTTCGCAGCCAGTGGCCAGCAGCGTGAGCCCTTCTCGGTCTCCGAGGCGAAGTACGAAGGCAAGACCGTCTACCGGCACGAGGGTGCCCCCAAGCGTGCCTTCGACGCCGCGATCGCCGACAACGTCACCGACGTCCTGAAGAACGTCGTCGAGAAGGGCACCGGTACTCCCGCGCAGATCCCCGGCCGGGACGTGGCGGGCAAGACGGGTACGACGGACGACAACAAGTCGGCCTGGTTCGTCGGCTACACGCCGCAGCTGTCCACGGCCATCAGCATGTACCGGCTCGACGACGACGCGACCAACAAGGACCGTAAGTTCGAAAAGATGTACGGCACGGGTGGCGAGCGGACGATCCACGGTGCCTCGTTCCCGGCCCAGATCTGGCACGACTACATGGTGGGCGCGCTGAAGGGGCAGCCGGTCCTGAGCTTCCCGGAGCCGGGGCCGATCGGTGACAAGGTCTACGGCGGCGGCGCGCAGAGCCCCAAGCCGACGCCCACGGCGCCGGTGACACCCTCGCCGACCATGTCGGTGACCGAGTCGCCCTCGAAGACCCTGCCCCCGTCACCGCCGGAGCCCACCGAGACCTGCGGTACGTGGGACTGGGACTGCCAGCACAACAACGGCGGGACCAGTACCGGCGCGAACGGCGGGGACACCGGTGGTCCCGGCGGCAGTCCATCGACGACCCCCGATCCGCCAACCGGAGGGAACGGGAACGGCGGCGGGAACGGAAACGGCGCCGACGGCGGGAACGGCAACGGCGGATTCATCGCCGGGCCGGCCGGATAGCGCCCGCGCGGCCTCCGGGCCGACCCGGTCATGAGGGCCGCCGCACCCACACGGTGCGGCGGCCCTCGTCGTTTCCACAGTCCCGTACGGCAGGATGAGCGGCATGCCAAGCGCAGAAGACACGAGTGTGCACCAGCACGAGGAACGGTCGGTCGTACGGCCCACGCACCAGGACGAGGTCGCCGCGGCCGGCAGCGAGCTGATCGGCGGGCGGTCGGGGCGCTGGACACGGCTCGGCAGCACGGCCCTCACGCCGGTGGGCGCCATCGCGCTGGTGGCCCTCGGGATGTTCGCGCTGGGCATGGTGCAGAAGCTGCCCTGCTACAACTGGGCCTGGTTCAGAGGCGCGGGCTCGCAGTACACGCATGCCTGCTACTCGGACATTCCGCACCTCTTCGCCGCCCGTGGATTCTCCGACGGCCTGGTGCCGTACTTCGACCGGCTGCCCGGCGACATGCAGTTCCTGGAGTACCCCGTCCTGACGGGTGTGTTCATGCAGATCGCCGCCTGGCTGACGCCGGGCGGATCCATTCAGCACCAGGAGCAGATGTACTGGATGGTCAACGCGGGCATGCTGATGATCTGCGCCGTGATCATCGCCGTCTGTGTCGCCCGTACGCACCGGCGCCGCCCCTGGGACGGGCTGCTGGTCGCCCTCGCGCCCGCCTTCGCGCTCACCGCGACGATCAACTGGGACCTGCTGGCCGTCGCGCTGACGGCCGCGGCGATGCTCATGTGGTCCCGGGGACGGGCGCTGGCGTTCGGCATCCTCATCGGGCTCGCCACGGCCGCCAAGCTCTATCCCGTGTTCCTGCTGGGGCCGGTGTTCGTCCTGTGCTGGCGGGCGGGCAAGTGGCGGGAGTTCGGCATGGCGACGCTCGGGGCGGCGGTGTCCTGGCTGGTGGTGAATCTGCCGGTGATGGCCTTCGCGCCCGAGGGGTGGAAGAAGTTCTACACGTTCAGCGAGGAGCGGGGCATCGACTTCGGCTCCTTCTGGCTGATCATCACCCAGCGCACCGGCGAGAGCATCGAGGTCTCGACCGTCAACACGGTCTCGACGCTGACGACGGTCCTGCTGTGCGCGGCGATCGGCGCGCTCACTCTGATGGCACCGCGCAGGCCGCGGTTCGCGCAGCTCGCCTTTCTCGTCGTCGCGGCGTTCATCCTCGTCAACAAGGTCTACTCGCCGCAGTACGTGCTGTGGCTGATCCCCCTGGCCGCACTGGCCCGGCCGCGCTGGCGCGACTTCCTGATCTGGCAGGCGTGCGAGGTCATGTACTTCCTGGGGATCTGGATGTACCTCGCGTACACGACGAGCGGGGACAAGCACCAGGGGCTGCCCACCGAGGGGTACCAGCTGGCGATCGCCCTGCATCTGCTGGGCACGCTGTACCTCTGCGCCGTGGTCGTGCGGGACATCCTCAAGCCGGAGCGGGACGTCGTACGGCGCGACGGGTCGGACGACCCGTCCGGCGGGGTGCTCGACGGGGCCCCGGACGTGTTCGTGCTGGGGCGGGCGGCGCATCCGGCGCGGTATGCCCACCCGGCGGTGGAAGGGCCGCGGGTGGAGTGGGGAGGGGCGCGCGGACCGGTCGCAGACTGAGAGCCGGGCCCCCCGTTGGGAAAGGCCCGGCTCCGGACCCGGCTGGATCGGCCGTACCGGCCGATCAGCGGTCGTACTACCGGTCGACGAGGCGGTCGAACTGGGTGGTCGTGTGGCGCAGATGGGCGACCAGCTCGTCGCCGACCTTCGGCTCCTGGGCGTCCGACGGGACGAACAGGATCGACACCTGCATGTGCGGCGGCTCGGCGAACCAGCGCTGCTTGCCCGCCCAGACGAACGGCGACAGGTTGCGGTTGACAGTGGCCAGGCCCGCGCGGGCGACTCCCTTGGCGCGCGGCATCACGCCGTGCAGGGCCTTCGGGGCCTCCAGGCCCACGCCGTGCGACGTGCCGCCGGCGACGACGACCAGCCAGCCGTCCGAGGCGGCCTTCTGCTGGCGGTAGCCGAAGCGGTCGCCCTTGGCCACGCGGGTGACGTCCAGGACGGCACCCCGGTACTCCGTCGCCTCGTGGTCGCCGAGCCACAGCCGGGTACCGATACGGGCGCGGAAACGGGTCTGCGGGAACTGCTGCTGGAGCCGGCCCAGCTCCTCGGCGCGCAGATGGCTGACGAACATGGTGTGCAACGGCAGCCGGGCCGCGCGCAGCCGGTCCATCCAGCCGATGACCTCCTCGACCGCGTCCGAGCCGTCCGTGCGGTCCAGCGGCAGGTGCAGGGCAAAGCCTTCGAGCCGTACGTCCTCGATGGCGGCGTGCAGCTGCCCGAGCTCCTCCTCCTTGACGCCGTGGCGCTTCATCGAGCTCATGCACTCGATGACGACCCGAGCGCCCACCAGGGCGTGCACGCCGTCCACGGAGGAGACCGAGCGGATCACACGGTCGGGCAGCGGCACCGGCTCCTCGCCCCTGCGGAACGGGGTGAGGACCAGAAGGTCGCCGCTGAACCAGTCCTTGATGCGGGCCGCCTCGTAGGTGGTCCCGACGGCGAGCATGTCGGAGCCGAAGCGGATGGCCTCGTCGGCCAGCCGCTCGTGGCCGAAGCCGTATCCATTGCCTTTGCAGACCGGTACGAGACCGGGGAACTGGTCGAGGACGGATTTCTGGTGCGCCCGCCAGCGCGCGGTGTCGACGTAGAGGGAGAGCGCCATGGCCGGTCCGGAACCCTTCTGGTGGCTGCTGTGTGGGAGGTGTGTGAAGCCGAAGCCCCATTGAAACCAATGAAGCCGGTTTCGTCAGCGGGGCGACGCGTAACAAGCGAGGCGTAACAGCGGTGCGACGCCTGCGGTGCGACGCGGGTCAGCGGCGCGACATGTAGATGTCGAGCGCCTTGTGCAGCAGCTTGTTGAGCGGGAAGTCCCACTCGCCGAGGTACTCGGCCGCCTGGCCGCCGGTGCCCACCTTGAACTGGATCAGACCGAAGAGGTGGTCGGTCTCGTCCAGCGAGTCGGAGATGCCGCGCAGGTCGTAGACCGTGGCCCCCATGGCGTACGCGTCGCGCAGCATTCGCCACTGCATCGCGTTCGAGGGCCGGACCTCGCGCTTGTGGTTGGCGGAGGCGCCGTAGGAGTACCAGACGTGCCCGCCGACGATCAGCATGGTCGCGGCCGCGACGTTCTCGCCCTCGTGCCGGGCGAAGTACAGCCGCATCCGGTTCGGGTCCTCATTGTTGAGGGCCGTCCACATGCGCTGGAAGTAGCCCAGCGGACGCGGCCGGAAGTGGTCGCGCTCCGCCGTGATCTCGTACAGCCGCTGCCACTCGGCGAGGTCGGCGTAGCTGCCCTGGACGACCTCGACGCCGGCCTTCTCGGCCTTCTTGATGTTGCGTCGCCACAGCTGGTTGAAGCCCTTGTGGACGTCTTCGAGCGACCGGTTGGCCAGCGGCACCTGGAAGACGTAGCGCGGCTGTACGTCACCGAATCCGGCGCCGCCGTCCTCGCCCTGCTGCCAGCCCATCTTCCGCAGCCGGTCCGCCACTTCGAAGGCACGCGGCTCGATGTGGGTGGCCTCGACGTCGCGCAGGCGCTTCACTTCCGGGTCCTGGATGCCCGACTTGATGGCGGCCGCGTCCCAGCGGCGGATGATGACCGGCGGGCCCATCTTCACGGAGAAGGCGCCCTGCTGCTTGAGGTGCGCCAGCATCGGCCGCAGCCAGTCGTCCAGATTCGGGGCGTACCAGTTGATGACCGGGCCCTCGGGCAGATAGGCGAGGTACCGCTTGATCTTGGGCAGCTGCCGGTAGAGCACCAGGCCGGCGCCGACGAGCTGTCCGTTCCCGTCGAACCAGCCGAGGCTCTCCGAGCGCCACTCGGCCTTCACATCTGCCCATGCCGGGACCTGCATGTGACTCGCCGCGGGCAGATTCTGGATGTAAGCCAGATGCTGCTCTCGGCTGATGGTCCTCAGGGTCAGGCTCATGCGGGGCGCTCCTCGGCAGGTGTGTCCCCATCGGTCAGGGGCTCCGGCTCTCGCGCCGAAGCCTACTGTGGCCGACGAGCACGCCGTCTGGCCCTATGGCCTTGCCGCTCCGCCGCCGTCGCGACCCGGGTTGCCGGGTCCGTTCCTACGGGGAACGGCGCGGAGACCCCGTGAGGTTCCCGCGCCGCTCCGCTTGTCCGGTTGTGACTGCTGTGTATGTCGCGATTCAGCCCACCACGCCGCCGAAGAGGCCGCCGTGGGCCATGCCCAGGAAGAACCCGATGGCGGCCGCGCCCATGCCGATGATCAGCGGGAACCGTTCGCGGGTGGTCACCGAGACATACTGCCCGTACGCGCCTGTGAGGATTCCGATGAGCCCGGCCCACGAACTGATCAGATGCAGGTTGTGGAACATCGCCGTGATGAAGGCGAGCACACCGAGGATCAGCGTCACCGCCACCAGGGTCTCCTGGAGCGGATGGGTCTTGCCGTCCGTGGCGAGTAGGGAAACGGGGGGACGGGGTCGTATTGCCTGTGCCATGGAGTACCTCCTGGCCGAATGGGGCGCGTGGTGGCGCCGCTCACACCCGATGTGTCCAGATTGCGTCTCCTGACCACCGGATTTCAACCGGAAGCCGTTGTGCAGGTACTCTGTACGGTCTGCACCGGTGTCTGCCCAGGCCAGCACGGCAGCCCCTCTCCATGGAGGGCATTGTCAGTGGCGGCTGTTTTACTCGGAGACACTGATGCTCACGCATCACGACCCTCCTGCCACGGAACGACCGTGGCCGCTGAGTCCAAAGGAGGTGGGTTCCACATGCGTCACTACGAGGTGATGGTCATCCTCGACCCCGATCTCGAGGAGCGCGCTGTCTCCCCGCTGATCGAGAACTTCCTCTCCGTCGTCCGTGAGGGCAACGGAAAGGTCGAGAAGGTCGACACCTGGGGCCGTCGTCGTCTCGCTTACGAGATCAAGAAGAAGCCCGAGGGCATCTACTCGGTCATCGACCTGCAGGCCGAGCCTGCGGTCGTCAAGGAGCTCGACCGCCAGATGAACCTGAACGAGTCGGTCCTCCGGACCAAGGTCCTCCGTCCCGAGTCCCACTGAGCATCTAGCTCAGTGGTCATCGGGTTCGAGTAGCAGCAAGCAGCCAGAAGCAATCCCCGCCGAGAGGTTCATCCATGGCAGGCGAGACCGTCATCACGGTCGTCGGCAATCTCGTCGACGACCCCGAGCTGCGCTTCACCCCGTCCGGTGCGGCGGTCGCGAAGTTCCGTGTCGCGTCCACTCCCCGCATCTTCGACCGGCAGACCAATGAGTGGAAGGACGGCGAAGGCCTGTTCCTCACCTGCTCGGTCTGGCGGCAGGCGGCGGAGAACGTCGCCGAGTCGCTCCAGCGAGGCATGCGCGTTGTCGTGCAGGGCCGGCTGAAGCAGCGGTCGTACGAAGACCGCGAGGGCGTCAAGCGCACGGTCTACGAGCTGGATGTCGAGGAAGTCGGCCCCAGCCTGAAGAACGCCACGGCCAAGGTCACCAAGACCACCGGTCGCGGTGGTCAGGGCGGCCAGGGTGGATACGGCGGTGGCCAGCAGGGCGGCGGCAACTGGGGCGGCGGTCCCGGTGGCGGTGGCCAGCAGGGTGGCGGCGGCGCTCCCGCCGACGACCCGTGGGCCACTGGCGCGCCGTCCGGCGGTCAGCAGGGCGGGGGTCAGCAGGGCGGCGGAGGCGGCTGGGGCGGAAGCTCCGGCGGTTCCGGCGGCTCTGGCGGCGGCTACTCGGACGAGCCTCCCTTCTAGGGCAGCTCGTACCCCCACTTCTTGATCACACAGGAGAAACACCATGGCGAAGCCGCCTGTGCGCAAGCCTAAGAAGAAGGTCTGCGCGTTCTGCAAGGACAAGACCCAGTACGTGGACTACAAGGACACGAACATGCTGCGGAAGTTCATTTCCGACCGCGGCAAGATCCGTGCCCGCCGCGTCACCGGCAACTGCACGCAGCACCAGCGTGACGTCGCCACGGCAGTCAAGAACAGCCGTGAGATGGCGCTGCTGCCCTACACGTCCACCGCGCGATAAGGGAAGGGTGACCGAATCATGAAGATCATCCTCACCCACGAGGTCTCCGGCCTCGGTGCTGCTGGCGACGTCGTCGACGTCAAGGACGGGTACGCCCGTAACTACCTGGTTCCGCGTGGCTTTGCCATTCGCTGGACCAAGGGTGGCGAGAAGGACGTGGCGCAGATCCGCCGCGCCCGCAAGATCCACGAGATCGCCACGATCGAGCAGGCCAACGAGATCAAGACCAAGCTCGAGGCCGTGAAGGTCCGTCTGGCCGTTCGCTCCGGCGACGCCGGCCGTCTCTTCGGCTCCGTGACCCCGGCCGACATCGCCTCGGCGATCAAGGCTGCCGGTGGCCCCGACGTCGACAAGCGTCGCGTCGAGCTCGGCTCGCCGATCAAGACGCTCGGCGGACACCAGGTGTCCGTGCGTCTGCACCCCGAGGTCGCTGCGAGCCTCGGCATCGAGGTCGTTGCTGCCTAAGGGCACAGCTCACCTGAGCAGTTGAAGGGCCGCACCCTACGGGGTGCGGCCCTTCGTCGTGGGTTTCGCCGTGGTTTCCAGCGGTGCTGAGCGGCGGCGAGTGGTGTCGAACGGCTCCTCGGTTCTCCTGTTTCACGTGAAACAGGAACACGGCGGGTGGCTCAGCGGGTGGCCCCGGTGACTATCCACTTGCCGGAGCGGGTGCGCAGCCAGAGCGTCACCATGCGGACGGTCATCATCAGGGCCATCGCCCACCACAGCGTCGTCAGGCCACCACCGATCACCGGTACCAGCAGGGCGACCGGGGCGAAGACCGCGAGAGTGACGAGCATGGCCCAGGCCAGGTACCGCCCGTCGCCGGCACCCATCAGCACTCCGTCCAGGACGAAGACCACTCCTGCGATCGGCTGGGACAGCGCCACCACCAGCAGCGCCGGGAGCAGGGTGTCCTGTACGGCCCGGTCGCTGGTGAACAAGGGAACGAACAGCGGTCGGGCGAGGACGATCAGTGCTCCGAACACCATCCCTGAGACGATGCCCCACTGAACCATGCGACGGCATGCCTCGCGGGCGCCCTTGGCGTCATCGGCTCCCAGATAGCGGCCGATGATCGCCTGACCGGCAATCGCGATGGCATCCAGAGCGAAGGCCATCAGGCTCCAGAGCGAGAGGATGATCTGGTGCGCGGCGATCTCGGTGTCGCCGAGGCGGGCGGCAACGGCCGTGGCGATCATCAGCACTGCGCGGAGCGACAGCGTGCGGACCAGCAGTGGTACGCCGGCCTGGGCGCTGGCCCTGATACCTGCGGCATCGGGACGCAGTGAGGCGCCGTGACGTCTGGCTCCCCGTACCACCACGATCAGATAGGCGACGGCCATCGAGACCTGTGCGATCACGGTGCCCCAGGCCGATCCGGCGATCCCGAGGCCGGCGCCGTAGACCAGTCCCGCGTTGAGGGCGCCGTTGGCGGCGAAGCCTCCGATGGCGACGTAGAGCGGGGTCCTGGTGTCCTGGAGCCCGCGGAGAACGCCGGTCGCTGCCAGCACCACGAGCATGGCCGGGATGCCGAGGCTGGAGATCCGCAGATATGTGATCGCGTAGGGGGCTGCTGTGTCGGAGGCGCCGAAGACATCCACCAGCCAGGGGGCCGTGGGGAGGGTGACGGCGATGACGGCGATGCCCAGCAGGATCGCCAGCCAGATGCCGTCCATGCCCTGCCGGATCGCGGAGGCCAGATCACCCGCCCCGACCCGCCGTGCCACTGCCGCGGTGGTGGCGTAGGCGAGGAAGACGAAGATGCTGACGGCAGTGGTCAGCAGGGCGGCGGCGACGGCCAGGCCGGCCAGCTGCGGGGTACCGAGATGTCCGACGATGGCGCTGTCGACCATGACGAAGAGCGGCTCGGCGACGAGTGCGCCGAAGGCGGGTACGGCGAGCGAGATGATCTCGCGGTCGTGCCGTCGACGACTGGGTGGCGGGGGCGCCGGGGCCTGGGCCATGGGGGTCAATCTAATCTTCCACAGGTAATAGATGCAATGGCTTAGTAGTCCTTACATTTGCTCACGCTCGGCGTTCTCCCGTGGGCCGTTTGTCGTGATCTTGTGCTGACTCGGAAAGTTTTTCTCCCCCACAGGCCGTGGATGGGGAAAGGCCAGGTCAGAGCGGTGATGGTGTAGGTGTTATGAGTTTGTCCACAGCGCTGTCCCCCGCTCCGTGCACAGGATCTGCGGAGTTCTCCACAGCATCTGGTCGGTCGTCCACATGCCCTGTGGATAACCAGATTGGCTGACGGTGCCGAGCGGCCTACCGTGGACCGGCGCCCGCACCCCGTTCCGGACCCGGAACCACTCAGAACTCGACCCGCCGGAACCGGAGTCGGGCGTCTTGTTTGTCGGTGCTGTGCCGTAAGAAAGAGTGGCATGGCGAGGTCCGCGGAGCGGACGGGAGGAGGTGGCCCGGTGAGCATTCCCGAGCCTTTGGACGACCCCTGGGCCGAGACCGGTCCCAGCGACCGTCTGCCCGTTTCCCGGCAGCGCCGCGGCGAGGGCAGGGACCGCGGCGAGCAGCACGAACGCGGCAGGGAGAGTGGCGGCTGGGAGGGCGGATCGCCCGGTTTCGAGCGGGTGCCGCCCCAGGACCTCGATGCCGAGCAGTCGGTCCTCGGTGGCATGCTCCTGTCCAAGGACGCCATCGCCGATGTCGTGGAGATCATCAAGGGCCACGACTTCTACCGCCCCGCGCACGAGACCGTCTACCAGGCGATCCTCGACCTCTACGCCAAGGGCGAGCCGGCCGACCCGATCACGGTGGCGGCCGAACTGGTCAAGCGCGGCGAGATCACCAAGGTGGGCGGGGCGCCGTATCTGCACACCCTCGTCCAGTCCGTACCGACCGCGGCCAACGCTTCGTACTACGCGGAGATCGTCCATGAGCGGGCGGTCCTGCGGCGGCTCGTCGAGGCCGGCACGAAGATCACGCAGATGGGATACGCGGCGGACGGCGATGTCGACGACATCGTGAACTCCGCGCAGGCCGAGATCTACGCGGTCACCGAGCAGCGCACCAGCGAGGACTATCTGCCGCTCGGCGACATCATGGAGGGCGCGCTCGACGAGATCGAGGCGATCGGTTCGCGCAGCGGCGAGATGACCGGAGTGCCGACCGGCTTCACCGACCTCGATGCCCTGACGAACGGCCTGCACCCGGGCCAGATGGTCGTCATCGCCGCCCGTCCCGCCATGGGTAAGTCCACGCTGGCTCTCGACTTCGCGCGGGCCTGTTCGATCAAGAGCAATCTGCCCAGCGTGATCTTCTCCCTCGAAATGGGGCGCAACGAGATCGCGATGCGTCTGCTCTCCGCCGAGGCCCGGGTGGCGCTGCACCACATGCGCTCCGGCACCATGACCGACGAGGACTGGACGCGGCTGGCCCGCAGGATGCCTGATGTCTCGGCCGCACCGCTCTACATCGACGACTCCCCGAACCTCTCCATGATGGAGATCCGGGCGAAGTGCCGTCGTCTCAAGCAGCGCAACGACCTCAAGCTCGTGGTCATCGACTATCTGCAGCTGATGCAGTCCGGCGGCTCCAAGCGAGCCGAGAGCCGCCAGCAGGAAGTCTCGGACATGTCCCGAAACCTCAAGCTGCTGGCCAAGGAGCTTCAGCTTCCGGTCATCGCGCTCTCTCAGCTGAACCGTGGTCCCGAACAGCGCACGGACAAGAAGCCGATGGTCTCCGACCTGCGTGAATCCGGGTCCATCGAGCAGGACGCCGACATGGTGATCCTGCTGCACCGCGAGGACGCGTACGAGAAGGAGTCCCCCCGTGCCGGCGAGGCCGACCTGATCGTGGCCAAGCACCGTAACGGTCCGACGGCGACGATCACGGTGGCCTTCCAGGGCCACTACTCGCGCTTCGTGGACATGGCGCAGACCTGACCGCGCCTGGAGTCGGCGAGGCTGCTCTTCGCCGATTTCGATCCCGCCCTGCGGTCCATCGTTGCCCAGAGGTCGTTTTCTCCCAGTGTTTTGTCCCGGGATCTGCTGTTTGGTCTGTGGTGTCGGGTCGCGCCAGGAGATGGCGGCTTCGCCGGTGAGGCGGCGGGCCATGAGGCCGGTCATGGCGAGGTGGATCATGGCTTCGGAGCGGGTGGGCAGGGTTTCGTAGTCGCGGGCCAGGCGGCGGCAGAGCATGAGCCGGCCGTAGGTCCGCTCGACCGCCCGCCGTCTTGGTATGGGGGTGGGCCCCTGTTCCGGGGGTGCGGGAACTGCTCGCCGATGAGTTCGGGGAGAGAGGAAGCACCTCGGGTGAAACATCCCGCCGTCCCCACCGCATCTAAATGGTGTAGGTGACTGGCCAAGGGGGAGGGCGGCGGATGAGACGGTCCCAGGAGAGTGCCTTCCGGGAGTTCGCGGCGGCCCGCATGGGGCATCTCTTCCGTTCGGCGTGCCTGTTGACCAGCGGCGACACCTATCTCGCCGAGGATCTGGTGCAGGAGACGCTGGGGCGGATGTATGTGGTGTGGGGTAGGTCGTCGAAGCTCGGCAATCCGGCGGCGTACGCGCAGACCGTTCTTGTGCGTGTCTTTCTGGCGCACCAGCGGCGGCGTTCGTCGGGAGAGCGGCCGAGCGACGAGATTCCCGAGGTCTCGGAGACGGCCGCGCAGGGTGACGCCTCGCTGCGGCTCATGCTCCTGGACGCGCTGCGGAAGCTGCCGGCGAAGGACCGGGCGGTGGTCGTACTGCGGTACTGGGAGGACCGGTCCGTCACGGAGACTGCGGACGTCCTCAACGTCAGCTCCGCAGCCGTACGCACCCGCAGCACCCGTGCACTCGCCCGACTGAGGGCGCAACTGGGCGACAACATCGGAGAGTTCGCCGCGCACTGATCAGCCCGACTGACTATTACGAGAAATGGTGGTGGTTTGGCATGTCTGGAACGCAGGAGGAGGACCTGGACGCGTTCGAAGGCGGGCTCGGTGACGCGCTACGCCGCACCGGGGAAGTCTTCTCCGTGGAGGGGCGCCCGCTGGTGGACGGCGGCGTCGTGCGCGGCCGGCGGGCGTTGCGGCGCAGGCGGGTCGGGGCCGTGACCGGCAGCGTCGCGGCGCTCGCCGTCGTGGGGCTCGGGGCGTCGTACACCACAGGGGCGTTCGGCGGCGGCTCAGGGCAGGGCGGGGCGGGCGTGGCCGCGCAGCCGAAGGCGCAGGAGACCAGCCCTTCGACGAAGTCGTCGCCCGGCAAGGGGCCGCAGCTCTCGGCGCAGCAGGTGATCGAGAGGTTGGAGGGGCTGCTGCCGGAGGGGAAGGTCAGCGGGCGGGCAGGGCGCGGTACGGCCGACCCGTTCGGGCCATCGGCGCAGCTCGTCTTCGACGATGGCAAGGGAAAAGCCGCGATCGGCGTGAGCGTCGGTGCCATCGACCCGGACGGCACGGAGGCGGAGCAACAGCTCGAATGCCCCGACAAGGTCTTCGTGCCGTACGACTCCTGCCGGAACGAGACGCTTGCCGACGGTTCGCGCCTGATGGTGTTGCGCGGGTACGAATACCCTGACAAGCGCGTGGACACCAAGCGGTGGCACGCCTATCTCGTGACCCCCGACGGATACACGGTCGATGCCAGCGAGTGGAACGCGCCCGCAGAGAAGGACGCCGCCGTTTCACGGGCCGAACCACCGCTCACTGTTGGGCAGTTGAAGGGACTCGTCATCTCCGACGAGTGGCGGCCCGTGATGAATGCTCTGGGAAAGGCGGCCCCGGAGCCGGTACGGCAGCCGTCGGCGCAGGGGCAGGACGGCCGGGCGATCCTGAGAAAGCTCAAGTCGCTGCTGCCTGCGTCCGCGAAGGTAGTCTCCGAGCGCGGTGACGATGGATTCGCGTACGTCGTCGTGAATGACGGCAAGGGCGCGAGCCTGGTGCAGATCAACGTGCAGCCGGACATGTCGGACGTGGAGGGGCAGCTGTTCGGGGCCGGGGCGGAGGTGCTGCCGGACGGGACGAAGGTCGTCACGCATCAGGGCCCGGGCGAGAAGGGCGGCGCGGGCGTGGTGATGTGGACCGCCGACACCATCCGTACGGACGGCCTCCGGGTCGTGGTGTCCGCGTTCAACTCCGGGTCCCAGAACACGAAGGCCACACGGCAGACACCCGCGCTGACCATGCAGCAGCTGAAGTCGATCGCTACGAGCGGGAAGTGGGCCGGAAAGTAGGGCCGTGGGCAACGCGCCTGCTGGCCCCGAATCATGAGTAGTCGCCCTCGGGTGGAGTCCGGGGGAAATGGGCTCGCCTCCGCCCGGTTCTGCGGGTAGTTGTTTGAGCATGACCTACTCAGCCGAACAGTTGCTTCCGGGGACGCAGCGCGCCCTGCTGCACCGCATCGCCACCGCTCAGTGGGAGGGCCGGGCGCCCTCGCTCGTCGCCGCCGTCCGGAGGCAGGGGCAGACTGTCTGGAGCGGTGCCCGCAGTTGTGTGGACGGACATGCCCCGGACGGCGACACGCAGTTCAGGATCGGCTCTCTCACCAAGACCTTCACCGCGGTGCTGGTGCTGCGTCTGCGTGACGAGGGGCTGCTGGACCTGGAGGATCCGCTGGAGAAGCATCTCCCGGGCACCGGGGTCGGCGAGGTGACGATCCATCAACTCCTGGGGCACAGTGCGGGACTCGGTGCCGAGTCGCCCGCGCCCTGGTGGGAGCGGACCCCGGGCACGCTGCGGCCCGAGTTGGCCGACGTACTCGGCGAGCAGACGCGGATGCACAGTCCGGGGCACCGTCACCACTACTCGAACCCCGGCTACACGCTGCTGGGCGCACTGGTAGAGAAGGTGCGCGGGGCGAGCTGGGCGGAGGTGCTCCGCAGCGAGATCCTGGAACCGCTCGCCATGCACCGCACCGGCCCCCAGCCGCAGGCGCCGCACGCGGGCGGCTGGGCCGTGCACCCCTGGGCCGACGTCATGCTGCCCGAACCGGCCGAGGATCTCGGACTGATGGCTCCGGCAGGGCAGCTCTGGTCCACGACCGATGACCTACTGCGCTTCGCGGCCTTCCTGGCCGAGGGCGACGACCGGGTGCTCCGTACCACCTCCGTGGAGCAGATGCGTGAACCGTCCGCGCCCGGCGAGCTTGGTGACTGGCAGTCCAGTTACGGTCTGGGCCTCCAGGTGGTGCGGAGCGGCAACCGCACGCTGATCGGCCATACGGGCTCGCTGCCCGGATTCCTGGCCGCCTTGTGGATCGGCGTCGAGGACGATGTGGCGGCCGTCGTGCTCACCAACACGACGGCGGGCCTGATGGTCGGTGGTGTCGCAGCCGACCTCGTGGACATCGTGGCCGAGGCCGAGCCCCGCATCCCGGAACCCTGGCGCCCGCTGCCGGAGGTGGATGCCGAACTGCTCGCGCTGACCGGTCCCTGGTACTGGGGCACGCGCGCGAACGTTCTGCGGATGGCCCCGGACGGTGGGCTGGAGCTTGGACCCCTGCAAGGCGTCGGCCGCGGCGCCCGGTTCACCGCTCAGCCGGACGGCACCTGGACCGGTCTCGACGGCTACTACGCGGGGGAGACGCTGCGCGTGGTCCGTAACAGCGACGGCAGCGTGAACCACCTGGACCTGGGGTCGTTCGTCTTCACGCGGGAGCCGTACGACCCGGCGGCAGCCGTTCCTGGCGGTGTGGACGAGGGCGGCTGGCGGGGTCTGTGAGGATCGGGCGTCATGTTTCACGTGAAACGGCGGAGCGCGGGTCGGCCCAGGCCGTCAACTCCCGTTCCAGCGGGGCGCGGAAGCGTGGAGTGACCCCGGCCTGACCCGCCCATCGCTAAAGCCGGGATGCTTCCGCCTCGATCGCGGCGGAAGCATCCCGGCCGATGTCGGACAGCATTCGCCGGGCCGGCGCGACATCCCACGGGCGCCCTCGGATCCCGGCTGCGGTCAGAGGGCGAGCTTGAAGCCCACATGGCTGGCGGTGAACCCGAGCCGCTCATAGAAGCGATGGGCATCGGTCCGGGTCGCATCGGACGTCAGCTGCACCAACTGGCAGTCCTGGCGCCGGGATTCGTTCACTGCCCATTCGATCAGCAGGGTGCCGAGGCCGCTGCCTCGCTCGTCGGCGTGGATGCGTACGCCCTCGATGACGGAGCGGGTCGAGCCGCGCCTGGAAAGCCCGGGAATCACCGTCAGTTGCAGGGTGCCGACGACGCGGCCCTCGCGCACGGCGACCATCAGGTGCTGGTTCGGGTCGTCCGCCAGTCGCTGGAACGCGGTGCGGTACGGGGCGAGATCGTCCGGCGACTCACGCCGGGCGCCCAGCGGATCGTCGGCGAGCATGGCAACGATCACCGGGATGTCGGTGAGGGTGGCAGGGCGTATCTCCAGATCACTCATGATCGGCAGGGTACGCAGACCGGCCGGGCGGTGCACGGGCCCGGCGGGCCCGGACGGGCCGAGGCCGGGCGGCTCACGCGACCGCTACGGGGACCTTCAGCGCTTCGACGGCCTCGACCAGCGGGGCCAGTTCGGGGTTCTTCGCGGCTTCGTCCAGCGCGGCACGCAGCGCGCTGTCGTTGGTCGGCCGGGCCTCGTCGAGCAGGGCCAGGCCGGCCTCGGTGACATCGGTGTAGATGCCGCGGCGATCGGTGTCGCAGAGATACCGCGTCAGCAGTCCGCGGTCCTCAAGGCGGGTGACCAGGCGGGTGGTGGCGCTCTGGCTGAGCACGACCGCGTCCGCGACCTGCTTCATCTGGAGATGCCCGCCGGGGCCGTTGTGCTGCCTGCTCAAAACGCCGAGCAGGGAGTACTCCCGCACGCTGAGCCCGTGCCCGGACTGCAGCGCCCGCTCGATACGGGCCTCGATCTTTCCGTGGAGCAAGGAGAGAGCGCACCAGCCCTGGGAGAGGGCGGTGAGTGCGGGGTCTGTCGCTGTCATGGGGTCTCTCCTCCGTGTCGGAGCCGCTTGCCTCCAGGATAGGCGACTATCGCAATAGCCCGCGCTTGCAATTAATCGGCGTCTGCAATTATTGTGGACGCTCGTAAGGCGCAGACGCAATCTTCAGGGAAGGTGAAACCCATGCCGCTGGCGCTTCTGGCCCTCGCCATCGGGGCATTCGGTATCGGGACCACCGAGTTCGTGATCATGGGGTTGCTCCCCGAGGTTGCCGCGGACTTCCAGGTCTCGATCCCCACCGCGGGATTCCTCGTCACGGGTTACGCCCTCGGCGTCGTCCTCGGGGCCCCGCTGATGACGGCCCTCGGGACCAGGGTCACCCGCAAACGCATGCTGGTACTGCTCATGGGGCTGTTCGTCCTGGGCAACGTCGTCTCCGCGGTCGCCCCGGTCTTCGGCGTGATGCTCGTCGGCCGGGTGATCGCCTCGCTCGCCCACGGTGCCTTCTTCGGCATCGGAACGGTCGTCGCGGCGGACCTGGTCGCTCCCCAGAAGAGGGCCGGCGCGATCGCCATGATGTTCACCGGCCTCACCGTGGCCAATCTCGTCGGCGTACCGCTGGGCACCTACATCGGGCAGAGCGTCGGCTGGCGCACCACGTTCTTCGTCGTCGCCGCGATCGGCGTCGTCGGACTTCTCGGTGTCGCCAGGCTCGTCCCCGAACAGCCGCGGAACGAAGGCGTGCGGCTCCGCGACGAACTGGCCGCGTTCCGCAATGTGCAGGTCCTGCTCGCCATGGGGATGACCGTGCTGGGCTTCGGCGGAGTCTTCGCCGCGATCACCTACATCACCCCGATGATGACCGAGATCGCCGGATACTCCACCTCGTCCGTCACCTGGCTGCTGGTCCTTCTCGGACTGGGCATGGTGGGCGGCAATCTGATCGGCGGCAAGTTCGCCGACCGTCACCTGATGCCCCTGCTGTACGTGTCGCTGGGCGCCCTCGCCGTGGTCCTTGCCCTGTTCACCCTGACCGCGCACAACAAGATCGCCGCAGCGGTCACCATCGTGCTGATCGGTGGCCTGGGCTTCGCGACCGTACCGCCGTTGCAGAAGAGGGTGCTCGACCAGGCGGCCGGTGCCCCGACCCTCGCGTCCGCGGCCAACATCGGCGCCTTCAACCTCGGCAACGCGCTCTCGGCGTGGCTCGGTGGCATCGTCATCGCGGCCGGTCTCGGCTACACCGCGCCCAACTGGGTCGGCGCAGCACTGGCTGCCTCCGCCCTGGCCCTCGCGGTTGTCTCCGGCGCGCTGGAACGCCGCACGGTCACGCCCAGCCGGCTCGTCGCCCGGCACAGCCCCGAGCCGGCCCTGACCCCCGCGTCCCGGAACTGACCCCGCTCACAGAGCGACAAGCAGGCCCCACCGCACCACGCAGAACCGCACCACGCTTCACCGCGTAGAACCGCACCACACAGAACCTCATCGCACCACAGCGCACCAAGGAGTCACCCCCCATGAGCACCACCACTGTCGCCGTCGCCCCGCTGACCACCCAGGACGCCGAAGCGCTCATCGACGCGGCCCGTGCCGCCGCAGAGGCCGCCGATGTCGCGGTCGCCGTCACCGTCCTCGACGCGGGCGGTCACCTGCTGGCCTTCCGGCGGGACGACCGGGCCGTCCTCATCGCCGGCGAGACCAGCACCCGCAAGGCGTACACGGCCCTTCAGCTCAATGCCCCCACGGCAGACCTGGTCGACGCGGTCCAGCCCGGCGGGCTCTTCCACACCCTGCCCACCGCCCTCGACCGGCCGTTGCTCTTCATAGCCGGTGGCGTTCCGGTGCACCGCGGCGGCCGGCTCATAGGCGCCATCGGTGTCGGCGGGGGCGCCCCCGACCAGGACCACGGCTTCGCGACGGCCGCAGTACGGTCGCTCGCCTGAAGCGCTCGCGTCGGCGGTCAGCCCATTGCCACGGTCAGCGGGGCGTAGCGACGGGTCCAGTCGCCAGGCAGGTCCGAGGCTCCATGTGCCATCACCGCGGTCGTGGAGTCGGACCGCAGGCCACACTCCTCGAACCAGTCGAGCAGCTCGGTATGGCGTGCGTCGATGTCCGCGCGCAGCGGCCGGTCCGTCGCCTCCGCGAGCGAGGAGACGAGCGCCCGGGCCGTGGCGGTGTCGCGCGCGACCAGGGGGCCGACCGCATGCGTCCGGTCGCTCGGCCAGGCGGCCGCGTAGCCGATGAGACGTCCTCCGTCCTGCGCCACCCGGATGTGGTCGGCGTACGCGGGCAGCCGGGCGAGGACATGGGTCCGGTCGGCGCCGAAGACATCCGCATCCAGCCGGACCATGGCCTGCAGGTCCTCCGCCGTGGCCGGGCGGACGGTCACGGCCGGGAGCCTGCCGCCGGCCGGCCGGAAGAAGCCGGTGACCCGCTGGGCGTGGCCCACGACCGAGAAGCCGAGCTGTTCGTAGAGCGGCTGCCCCGCGGCTGTCGCGTAGAGGCTGAGTGGTGTGTCCCCGGACTCGGCGAGCACATGGTGCATCAGCTGCCGCGCGACTCCCTGCCGCGCGTAGCGCTCCGCGACGAGCACCATGCCGATGGCGGCCAGCCGGGGGCCGTAGGAGGTCACCACGCAGCTGGCCATCAGGCCCTTGCCCTCGGGGTCGTCCACGCCGTAGCCGGTTCCGGCGGCGAGGAGCAGGCCCCATCTGTGCTCATCGCGTGGCCAGCCACGGTCTTCGCTGAGATCGGCGCAGGCGACCAGGTCGCCCGGTGTGAGGCGCCGGACAGGCAGTTCGGTGATCGGAAGGGGCAGTGAGCTGGGCATGAAGGTCAGGCTGTACGACCCGATGTTCGCTCGTCCACCCCTTTACCGACTCCGGACGAACGGCGCAGCCGCCGGCCGCGCCGGGTCGGTCCCCAGGGTTTCAGTACCGATATCGCGGTGACGAAGAGGTACGTCGCCGTCGCTACCGATGGTGCGACCACCAGGTCGATGTCGACGGCCCCTCGTGCCGCAGCCTCGTCGATGCCGGGCCGCAGGGAGAAGACGGACAGCGCCACGGTGATCAGAGTGAGCCAGAACTTCGTCCAGACCCACCGGTGCCTGGCCAGCCCCCATGGCGTGCGGAGTGCCAGGACGAGGCCGCTGACCAGTGAGAACAGGGCGATCGGCACGATCAGCCAGTCCCCGAAGATCTTCATGGCGCGGGTGGCGGCCTGTGCGGTGGCCGGGTCCCCGGTGGAGAAGGCCGCGATTCCGAGCGTCAGCAGTCCGACGGTCAGTCCCAGCCAGCTCACGGATACCGCGACATGCGCCACCAGGAGGCTTCGGCGGGCGGAGCGTTTGAGTGGTTTCACGTGAAACACGGTGCCGGGAGCGAGGCGATCGGGCGTCTGACGACGGGAGTAATCGCGCGTACTAGCCTCGGCGTACAGCACGTGTTCCTCTGTGGGCTTCCCTGCCAGGGCGGGTTTCTGTCTGCCCGGTGCTGATGCGCTCATGGGCGCCGGTCATCGGTTCACGACCCGCCCGTGTCCGGCGCAAGGCATGCTGGGCCGGGGGGTCGCGGGCGGTGGCCGTACGACGGGCCGTCAGCGGGGCCGGACCGCGTTCGCGGGCAGGGGGACCACGGGCCGTGCTGGTGCGTAAGGCGACCACGAGACGTACGAGGCGAGGCACAGCATGGATGCTCCGGCCACCGGGTGGACCGAAGACGGAACGGGCAGGTCCGCCGACGCGATCCTGATCCATCGCACCCTGACCGAGATCTCGCCCGTCGCGGACCAGGCGACCTCGTACTTCTACGCGCTGCTCTTCGTGCGCCACCCGGAGCTGAGGGAACTGTTCCCGGTCGCGATGGACGTCCAGCGCGACCGGCTCCTCCGGGCGATCCTCACCGCGGCCGATCGGCTGGACGATCCGCGGGCACTGGCCGAGTACCTCGGCGAACTGGGGCGGGGCCACCGCAAGTACGGCACGCGGCCCGTGCACTATCCCGCGGTGGGGGAGGCGCTCATGGGCGCGCTGAGCCGCTACGCGACCACCACCTGGGACGGGGAGACCGAAGCTGCGTGGGTGCGCGCCTACACCGCGATATCGCAGATCATGATCGACGCAGCCGCCGAGGACGAACAGCGGGCCCCTGCCTGGTGGTACGCGGAGATCGTGTCCCACGATCTCAGGACCCGGGACATAGCGGTGCTCACGCTCCGCCCCGGCCAGGCCTACCCCTTCCTAGCCGGTCAGTACACGGCCGTCGAGACCCCGTGGTGGCCGCGGAACTGGCGGCACTACTCCTTCGCCTCGGCACCCCGTCCCGACGGCCTGCTCACCTTCCACATCAAGGCGGTTCCGGCCGGCTGGGTCTCCAACGCCCTCGTGCACCGGGCCCGGCCCGGGGACATCCTGCGCCTCGGCCCTCCCACGGGCTCGATGACGGTCGACCACTCCACCCACAATGGTCTGCTCTGCCTGGGCGGAGGCACGGGCATCGCACCCATCAAGGCGCTCGTCGAGGACGTCGCGGAGCACGGCGACCGGCGCCCGGTGGAGGTCTTCTACGGGGCACGCAGCGATCACGACCTGTACGACATCGACACGATGATGCGGCTCCAGAGGACCTATCCCTGGCTCGCGGTCCGGCCGGTGGTCTCCACGGGCCCGGGAACGGGGGGAGGCCTGATGCGGGGGCTGCTGCCCGAGGCGGTGCGGGAGTGCGGCCCGTGGCCCGAGTACGAGGCCTATCTTTCGGGCCCGCCCGGCATGATCCGCAGCGGGGTGGACGTGCTCCGGGGCATCGGAATGCCGGCCGAGCGCATCCGGCACGACTTCTTCGACGGACTGGCCGCGACCGGCCCTGCCTGACCACGGCGCAGCCGCGGCCGCCACCGCAGCCCCGGACCACCGGACCCGGACCACCGGACCCGGACCACCGGACCCGGACCACCGGACCCGGACCACCGGCGGCGGTCAGCCCAGATCGGGTGCGTGCATCGCGCGTACGCCTTCGATGTTGCCGTCCAGATAGTGCCGCAGCGACAGCGGTACGAGGTGGACGGCGGCGATCCCCATCCGGCTGAACGGCACCCGCACGACGTCGTACTCCCCGCAGGGATCGTCGATCTCCGGGCCGTGCCGCCGGGACAGGTCCATCGAATCCAGCCGGCAGACGAAGAAGTGCTGGACCTTCACGCCCTTCACCCCGCCGCCCTCGATGTGCTCCACGGTGTCCACGAAGCAGGGCACCACATCGGTGATCTTGGCGCCGAGTTCCTCGTCCACCTCGCGGTGCAGGGCTTCGACGACGGTCGCGTCCTCGGGCTCGACCCCGCCGCCGGGCGTGAGCCAGTAGGGATCCACTCCGGGCTTGGTGCGCTTGATGAGGATCAGGTCATTGCCGTCGAGCAGGATGGCGCGTGCGGTGCGCTTGACCACGGGACGTTCGGTCATGGCAAGAGAGTGGCCCGCAGAACCGGTTCTGAAACACCGGACCGGTGCTGGGCGGCCCTGCGCTCACCAGTCGGCGGCAGCACGCAGCAGCCACTCGTGCGCCCGCGCGATGTGGGGCAGTGCGAGTGTGCCGGTCCGCACCGCCAGAAAGTAGGTGCGCAGCGGCGGAACCGGAGGATCGAGGAGGGCCACTACCTCGCCCCGCTCCAGCGCCCTCTCGCACAGATAGCGCGGCAGCACGGCCAGCCCGGCGCCCGCCGCGGTGCACTCCAGGACCGCCCGGAGGTCCGGCACGATGACGGTTCCCGCGAGTGCGGGCCGGCTCTCGAAGACGGCGGCCCAGTAGCGGGAGACGAGCGGCAGGCTCTCGTGGACCTCCACGACCGGCAGCTGCTCCAGTACCACGGGCCCCTTGTGCCGCAGCGCTCCTGGGCCGAGGCGCCCGGCCCAGCGTGGCGCGGCGACCAGTACATGCTCCTCGTCGCAGAGCGCGGTCGCGGCGAGCAGGCCACCGCGCGGACGGGCCGTCGCGATGGCCAGGTCATGGTGTCCGGCGGCCAGCCCCTCCAGCGCTTCCTCGGCGCCGGTGAAGAAGGAACTGCGCAGGGCCAGGCCCTGCGCGACGAGCGGGGTGAGGGCGGGCAGGGCGCGCATCGATGTGAACTCGGGCGGTCCGGCCAGATGCAGCGTCCGTACGCCCGACTCCTCGTCGAGCTCCGACTCGGCGATCTCGACCAGCGCGTCCAGATGGGGCGCCGCCCGGTGCGCGAGTTCGTCGCCGATGGTCGTCGGGGTCACACCGCGGGCCCTGCGCAGGAAGAGCGGGCGGCCCAGCTGCCGCTCCAGGGTCCGGATCTGTGAGGTGACCGCGGGCTGGGAGAGGCCGAGCAGGGCGGCGGCCCTGGTGAAGGAACCGGCCCGGTGCACCATGACGAACGTGCGCAGCAGGGTCAGGTCCATGCCCTGTCCCTCCCACCCTCGTGACGCTTCGGACCCGTACAACTATAAATATGTCGATAGGTCGCTGTCGCTACTGTGATTGGACACTGACGGAGAGTCAATTAGCCTTGTTCGGGCGGTTCTTCGCAGGGGGAACCGGGGTGGTCCGAGCCACGAGGGGGGAGGCTCGGACCACCCGTACCACCGGTCGGTCAGCGCTCACCCATTGCCGCGTCGAGTGCCCGTTCCACATCCGCGACCAGGTCGGCGGGGCTTTCCACGCCGACCGAGAAGCGGATGAAGCCCTCGGGCACCGCGTCACCGCCCCAGCGCGCCCGGCGCTCGGCGGTGGAACGTACACCGCCGAAGCTCGTCGCGTCGTCGACCAGCCGCAGCTCGGTCAGGAAGCGCTCGGCCCGTTTGCGGTCGGGCAGCACGAACGACACCACGGAGCCGAAGCGCCGCATCTGCCGCACGGCCTTGGGATACGAAGGGTCGGAGGGCAGCCCGGGATAGCGCAGCCCGGTCACCTCCGGCCGCCTGCCGAGCACCTCCGCCAGCGTCAGCGCGGTGGCGCACTGCCGGTCGATCCGCAGCTCCAGCGTGGCCAGCGACCGGTGCGCGAGCCAGGCCTCCATGGGGCCGGGGATGGCGCCGACCACCTTGCGCCAGCGCCGTACCCCCGCCGCCAGCTCCGGATCACGGCAGGTCACATGGCCGAGCAGGATGTCCCCGTGCCCGGTCATGCCCTTGGTGTCACTGGCGACCGAGAAGTCGGCCCCCAGCTCCAGCGGACGCTGGCCGAGCGGTGTGGCGAGGGTGTTGTCGACGGCCACCAGCGTGCCGGCCGAATGCGCCGCCTCGACGAGCCGGCGCACGTCGCAGACGTCGAGCCCCGGATTGGACGGGGTCTCGATCCACAGCAGCTTGGCGCCTTCGAGCACAGCCAGCTGGGCATCGTCGCCGGTCGGCGCGGTCCGCACCTCGACGCCGTACATCTCCAGCTGCTCGCGCACCAGCGGCAGGGCCTGATAGCCGTCGTCGGGCAGCACGACCACATCGCCGGTGCGTGCCTGGGACAGCAGCACGGCCGAGATCGCCGCCATTCCGGAGGCGAAGACCGTGGTCTCGACGGGCTCCCCCGGTGCCTCCAGCTCACCGATGGCCCGTTCCAGATGGGTCCAGGTCGGGTTGGTGTCCCGGCCGTAGGTGTACGGGCCGGTCGGCTCACCGGAGAGATGGAAGTGTGCGGCGAAGACCGGCCCGGGCAGGGTGGGCTCGAACTGCTCCGGTTCGGGCAGCCCGGCCCGTACCGCCCGGGTTCCGTCACCCATGGTGCTCATACCGCTTCCTCGCTTCTCTCCCCGGTACTTCTCTCTCCGGTGTGCCACCGGCCTGAACTGCACTGTCTCAGGAGGCGTCGGGTCAGTCCTCGTCGGGCAGGATCACGTTCAGTGCCCACGACACGATGGAGATGATCAGGCCGCCGAGCACGGCGGTCCAGAAGCCCTCGACATGGAAACTCAGGTCGAACAGACCGGCCAGCCAGGACGTCAGCAGCAGCATGAGCGCGTTGACCACCAGCGTGATCAGCCCGAGCGTGAGGATGAAGAGCGGCAGGGTCAGCAGCTTCACGACCGGCTTGACCACGAAGTTCACCAGGCCGAAGAGCAGGGCCACCACGATCAGGGTGAGTGCCTTGCGTCCGGTGCTGCCCCCGGTCAGCGTGATGTCCTGGATAAGCCAGATGGCCACGGCCAGCGCACCTGCGTTGGCGATCGTCTTGACTACGAAATTCTTCATGTGTCTGATCGTGGCAGACCTGATCGGTGGCGGACACCGGCAGTACAGAGGCAAGGGGCGGACAGGCCATGAAGGCATTCAGACTGGACGAGCTGGAGGCGGAACGGGCCGCCAACGACGGCGCGTATCTGCAGTTCGTGAAGGAACGGAACATGTCCGTCGGCCTGTACGCACTGGATGCCGGTGAGCTCGACCCGCAGCAGCCGCACAATCAGGACGAGGTCTACCTCGTCGTCAGCGGCCGCGCCTCCATCACGGTCGGCATGGAAACCACGCAGGTGGGCAGAGGGAGCGTGGTGTACGTACCGGCCGGCGCCGCTCACAAGTTCCACCACATCACCGAGGACCTGCGGGTGATGGTGGTCTTCTCTCCCCCGGAGAGCTGAGCGGATCCGCCGGGAGGGCCGAGCGGTCCTCCGGAGGCGCTGGGCCGATCCGCCGGAGGGCGGGGGTCCGGTCTCAGGGATCCCTCAGGGGTCGATCAGGGGACTTCAAGGGCTGCGAGCCCCCCATCGGCCCCCTCCGCGCCTCTAGCATCGAAGCAGGAACTCATGGAGACGAGGTAAGGACGATGGCCGTGCGGGAGATATTCACGGGGATGCCCTGGTGGGTGAAGTGGATCGCGGTGCCGGTCATCGCGATCGTCGTGTTCGGAGGCCTGATCGCCAGCGTGATCGGGTTCGTGATCGGACTGCTCTTCAAGGTCCTGATCTTCGTGATCCTGGTCGGGGGTCTCGTCTTCGTCGTACGCAAGTTCATGTCGTCGTCCTCGTCGCGCGGCGACTGGTAGGACGATCGGAAGCAGGCCGGGGCATTAGCCCAGCTGAGCTAAGCGAAAGACGAAACGACGCCCCTCGCGGACCCGGCGGATAAGGTGGCAGTTCGCTGCCACCACCTGGGAATTAACAGGCTGTCACCACGCTGACCAGTGGTTTGTACGGCGTTCGGCATCCGGACCCCAGCCGTGCGGCAGCCCGTGGGGGCGGCCCCCACAGGCGGGCTGACCACCCGTCACCATGCCTGGGGGTGACTGTTGACCACGGCATCGAGCACTGCTGCCCCGACGCTGATCGGCTCGGTACAGCGAGCGCTGAGGCTGCTGGAAGCCGTGGTGGCCCATCGCGACGGGGCGCCCGCGAAACAACTGGCCAGGGAAGCGGGCCTTCCTCTTCCCACGGCCTACCACCTGCTGCGCACCCTGACGCACGAGGGATATCTGCGCCGGGAGAACGGCGTCTTCCTCATCGGGACCGCGGCGGAACGCCTGGTCGGCGAAAGGGCGTTGCGGAACCGTCGCGGCGGAATGGCGGAGTCGCTGGGCCGCTGGCGCGACATCATCGGCACCCCCGTGTACTGCGCCGTCTACCGCGAGGGCGAGATCGAACTCATCGCAGTCGCGGACACCCCCGCCATCCCCGCCGTCGACGAGTGGGCGTCCTTCCGGGAGACCGGTCATGCCCACGCGATCGGCCAGTGCCTGCTGAGCCAACTCGACGAGAAGGCCCGTGAGGACCACCTCGACCGTCACCCTGTGCGTCCGCTGACCCGCTACTCGGTGAAGGACCGCGCGACGCTCCTTGAGCGGCTGCGGTCGCTGAAGCGGACCGAACCTGTCATCGAGCGACAGGAGTACGCCCTCGGAACGGTCTGTGCGGCCATCCCGATCACGGCCGGATTCACCGCTGCCGCGATGGCGATTTCGGTACCCCTGGAGCAGGAAAGCCGGTTGCTCCCCGCAGTCGAACAACTACGTGGCGAAGTGGCCAACCTCTTGCGTTCGTTCGTGTTCTCTATCAGTATCTGAAAAATCACTCCTTGTGATCTGCTATCGCGTGCACCACGATGGCGTCAATAGGGCCACGGGGGATCATTCCTGGCCAGATTCATCTACTGCGGGGTTGAACGATGCGCGAGTCGGTTCAAGCTGAGGTCATGATGAGCTTCCTCGTCTCCGAGGAGCTCTCTTTCCGGATCCCGGTGGAGCTCCGGTACGAGGTCTGCGATCCGTATGCGATCCGGATGACCTTCCATCTGCCCGGTGACGCCCCCGTCACCTGGGCATTCGGCCGTGAGCTGTTGCTCGACGGCCTCAACAGCCCCAGTGGCGACGGCGATGTGCACATCGGCCCCACTGAGCCCGAGGGGTTGTCCGATGTACATATCCGGCTCCAGGTCGGCGAGGACCGGGCTCTCTTCAGGGCCGGTACCGCACCACTTGTGGCGTTTCTCGACCGGACCGACAAGCTTGTGCCACTCGGGCAGGAGTGCACGCTGGGTGACTTCGAGGGCAATCTCGAAGACGCTCTGGGCCGGATTCTTGCCGAGGAACAGAACGCCGGCTGAGCACAACGGCGCCGCCGACCGGTTCGCCGGTCGAACACGGTACCTGCCGAATGGGTGAATTGTGCTCACCTGCGGAGACGCTCAGGGCTTCGTCCTACGACGACGGCCCCTCCCGGTCCGTACGGGTGCCGAAGCTCCGGCTTCCGCGCCGAGCCCTGTGCGGTCCGCGGAGACGACCAGCGCGGCGAGCACCGTCGTCACCGGCACCGAGGCGACCAGTCCGATCGATCCGACCAGCGTGCGTACGATCTCCTCCGCCACCAGCTCGCTGTTGGCCACCGTCCCCACGCTGCTCTGCGCGATGGAGAACAGCAGCAGCAACGGCAGTGCCGCGCCCGCGTAGGCGAGCACCAGCGTATTGACGACCGAGGCGATGTGGTCGCGCCCGATCCTGATCCCTGCCCGGTAGAGCCCCCGCACACCCAACGTCGGGTTCGCCTGGTGGAGTTCCCAGACCGCCGACGTCTGGGTCACGGTCACATCGTCGAGGACCCCGAGCGAACCGATGATGACACCGGCCAGAAGCAGGCCGCTCATGTCGATGTGCGGGTACAGGCCATGGATGAGGCCGGTGCTGTCGTCGGTGTTGCCGGTCAGGCTCGCCCAGCCGATGAAGAGCGATCCGAGCAGTCCGATCAGCAGCAGCGAGATCAGTGTGCCGATCACCGCGACCGAGGTACGGGCGGTCAGGCCGTGGCACATGTAGAGCGCGATCAGCATGATCGCACTGGCCCCGACCACCGCGACGAGCAGCGGATTCGAGCCCTGGAGTATGGCCGGGAGGATGAACAGGGTCAGCACGGCGAACGAGACCGCGAGCGCGACCAGCGCCATCACCCCGCGCATGCGGCCCACCGCGACCACGACGAGAGCGAAGATCCCGGCCAGCAGGGCCATCGGGAACTTCCGGTTCACATCCGTCACCGAGTACTGCAGATCACGGGGCGCGTCGGGGGCGTAGGCCACGACCACGCCCTGACCGTCGCGCAGCTGACGCGGTGTGTCGGGCTGGATGATCTCGATGAACGTCCGGCCCTTGTCATGACCGGTCGTCACCTCGATCCTCGCCTTCTTGCACAGCCCTTGCCCGCTTTCCGACGGAGGCGTGGTGTCTCCGTCGATGGGCGTCCGGGCCGCGTTCACCTCCTTGCAGTCCACCTTGTCGATGTTCACCACCTTTCCCTGCTGGGTCTGCCGGTCGAATCCGACGCCGGTCCGTTCGTGCGGCGGCGCACCACCCGGCCAGAGGGCCACCAGACCGACGAGGACGGCGGTGGCGAACGGGATCAGTACGGCCGCGATGACCTTGCGCAGATGCTTGGAGACGGGTGCGGCAGGGCCATGGCTGTGCGAGTGACCGTGCTGATGGCTTTGTGGTTGGTGGTCGATCAGGGGGGACGTCACCGGCCGATCATCGCAAGAAGAGACGGGCCCACTGTTCAGCAGGCGGGACGGGGCGCTAGCGTGGAGGAACCTTTGCACACGCGGGAGCTCGGAGCACCGGGCTGAGAGGGCGCTGATCTCCGTACGTCCGTACGGGACAGGCTGCGCCGACCGCCGAACCTGTTACCGGGTAATGCCGGCGTAGGGAGTAGGTCTCATGACCACATCGGACGCACGCACGCCTGCCTCGAACCAGAGCGACGAGGCCGGGAAGTCCATCGGCTGGCACAAGGGGTACGTCCGGGGATCGCGCCCGGACCTCCAGGTGCCGGTCCGTCAGGTGCACCTCACCAACGGCAAGGACGTGACGCTGTACGACACGTCGGGTCCGTACACCGATCCCACCGTCGAGACCGATGTCCGTCGCGGGCTCGCACCGCTGCGGGAGAACTGGATCGTCGCCCGCGGCGACACCGAGGAGTACCCGGGCCGCCCCGCCCGCCCCGAGGACGACGGGCTCAAGCACACCTCGCCGCGTGGCGGGCTGCGCAACCTCGACGCGGTCTTCCCCGGCCGCCCGCGGCTGCCGCGCCGCAGCCGGGACGGACAGCCGGTGACCCAGCTCGCGTACGCCCGCCGGGGCGGGATCACCCCGGAGATGGAGTACGTGGCCATCCGGGAGAACGTCGAGCCCGAGTTGGTGCGCGAGGAGATCGCGGCCGGCCGGGCCGTGCTGCCCGCCAACGTCAACCACCCGGAGATCGAGCCGATGATCATCGGCAAGCGGTTCCTGGTGAAGGTCAATGCCAACATCGGCAACTCCGCGGTGACGTCCTCCATCGAGGAGGAGGTGGAAAAAATGACGTGGGCGACGCGTTGGGGCGCCGACACCGTCATGGATCTGTCCACCGGCCGCAACATTCACACCACCCGTGAGTGGGTTCTGCGTAACTCCCCGGTGCCGATCGGCACCGTCCCGCTCTACCAGGCCCTGGAGAAGGTCGACGGCCGGGCGGAGGAACTGACCTGGGAGATCTACAAGGACACGGTCATCGAGCAGGCCGAGCAGGGCGTCGACTACATGACCGTCCACGCCGGCGTGCGCCTGCCGTATGTACCGCTCACTGCCCGTCGCAAGACCGGAATCGTCTCGCGCGGCGGCTCGATCATGGCGGCTTGGTGCCTCGCGCACCACAAGGAGTCGTTCCTGTACGAGCACTTCGAGGAGCTCTGCGAGATCCTCGCGACCTACGACGTGACGTACTCACTGGGTGACGGGCTGCGTCCCGGATCGATCGCCGACGCCAATGACGAGGCGCAGTTCGCCGAACTGCGCACGCTCGGCGAGCTGAACGCGGTCGCCAAGCGGTTCGGCGTCCAGACCATGATCGAGGGCCCGGGCCACGTCCCGATGCACAAGATCAAGGAGAACATCGACCTCCAGCAGGAGATCTGCGAGGAGGCGCCGTTCTACACGCTCGGCCCGCTGACCACCGATGTCGCGCCGGCGTACGACCACATCACCTCCGGCATCGGCGCGGCGATGATCGCGTGGTGGGGCACGGCGATGCTCTGCTACGTCACGCCGAAGGAGCACCTGGGCCTGCCCAACCGGGACGATGTGAAGACCGGCGTCATCACCTACAAGATCGCGGCGCACGCGGCGGACCTCGCCAAGGGACACCCCGGGGCGCAGGACTGGGACGACGCGCTCTCCGACGCCCGGTTCGAGTTCCGCTGGGAGGACCAGTTCAACCTGGCCCTCGACCCGGACACCGCACGGGAGTTCCACGACGAGACGCTGCCGGCCGAGCCGGCGAAGACGGCCCACTTCTGTTCCATGTGCGGTCCGAAGTTCTGCTCGATGAAGATCTCCCAGGACATCCGGCGCGAGCACGGCGGCTCGCAGGCGGAGATCGAGGCGGGCATGGCGGAGAAGTCCAAGGAGTTCGCGGCGGCCGGCAACCGGGTCTATCTGCCGATCGCGGACTGATCCGGACGCGTCGCCGCCCCGGAGGCTCGCGCTTCCGGGGCGGCGTCGACCGGGAGCCGGTCAGTCCGGTTCGTGCTCGGGGCCGCCGAAGTCGGGGCTGGTGAAGTCCGGTGAGGTGAACGTCGGCCGGGGGCCGGCTGCCGGGCCGTCGTCCGGGCTGGAGAAGTCCGGCGGGCTGTAGCCGATCTTCGGGATGCGGTTCGCGGAGCGGACCGGGGTGCGCGAGGCGGGACCGGCGTCGGGGTCGGCGAGCGCGTCCCGCAGGAACGGCAGGATGCCACGTTCCAGCAGGGCGTGACGCCACGCCTCCCTGGCCCGCGCCACGTCCTCCGGCAGCTCCTCCTCGTCGTCCTCGACGGGCTGGGCCGCCGATCCGTTGCGCAGTGCCGTGATGAGCAGCCCGACGGCGGCGACCAGGATCGCGGCGGCTGTGACCGCGGCGAAGAACCAGCCCGCCGAGACCATCGTGGAGGCGAAGGACGGCGCCGGGTCGAGCAGCTTCAGCAGGTATCCGGCCAGCAGGAATATGAACGCCGCGGTACCGGCGAGCACTGGCGCCAGGACCGTGACGACGGCTCCTATGCCGGCGCCCGACTGATGCGAACGGCCCGTTCCGGGGCCGGGGTTCGCATCCTGGTCCGTCCCGTCGGCGGGGCCGCGAAGTTCCTCGCGGGCCTCCACGTAGTGCTTGTACTCGGTGACGGCCGTCGCGGTGATCAGCTCGGTGGCGTCCAGCGCCATGGTGCGCAGCTGCACGGCATTGAGCCGTTCGCCGACCGCGGCCAGATCCGGCCGTTCATGGGCATGGCGCAGTGCGTCGTCGAGGATCCGTTCGTACTCGGGTCGGTCCTCGGCCAGCAGGTGCGGAGCGCTGTTCATGTGCATCCCCCGATGCTCCGTCGTGCCTGAGTGCCCGCTGAAGGCGAGCAGTTGGGCGGAAACGGAGGAGAGCCTGCTACTGATACGCCGATGGTAGAGCGCCCACGGCACGGGGTGACAGGGGGTTTCCGTAAATAGGCCCAGCGGTCGGCGTGGTCAGGTCGTGGGACCGTCTTCCCGGAAGTGCGTCAGTCATGCAGAGGCAGTTGGACGACCAGTAGCTTTCCGGCCATGGTCACTCCGCCGTCCATGGCGATGGCGAGCCCGTCCGCGTACACGTGCGGACCCTCGACCACGGGGCCGGAACCGTCCTCGCCGTCCTCCGAGCCGACCTCGCCCAGGAGGTACGGAATGGGACTGTGACCATGGACGATGCGCTGTCCGCCGTAGGCCGACATCAGCTCCCGGACGGCCTGCGGACCGGACTCGTCGCGGAAGGCGAACCTCTTGGTGAGCTTCCGGAAGAGGTCCCAGCACTCATCGGCGTCGTTACGCGTGAGAATGGCGTGCACGGTGTCGTTGACGTCCTCGATGGTGCTGCCGTATTCGAGGTACGCCGTCGTGTCGGAGTGCATCAGCAGATGCCCGTCCTCCTCGACGACCGCGTCGAGCCGGGACATCCACTGGAGGTGGACGTCCTGGAGGCGCTCCATGTCGTTCTTCTGGCCGCCGTTGAGCAGCCAGGCCGCCTGGAAGGTGGCGGTGCCCGCACCGGAGTTGACCGGGGTGTCGCTGAAGCGCTTGGCGCCGAGGAGCAGCAGTTCGTGATTGCCCATCAGGGCCTTGCAGTAGCCACCGGCGGCCGCGGCCTCGGCGGACAGGCGCATCACGAGGTCGATGACCCCGATGCCGTCCGGGCCCCGGTCGGTGAAGTCGCCGAGGAACCAGAGCCGGGCGTTGCCCGCCGACCACTTGCCGTCGGCGTCGATGAGGCCCTGCTCGGCGAGGGCGGCGTGGAGCTCGTCCAGATAGCCGTGGACATCGCCGACGACGTACAGCGGTCCGCGGCCCTGCTCCGGGACGGGGCGCGGGTCGGGGACCGTCGGGACCTCCACGGTGTCACCGCGGTTGATCACCGGAAGATCGCGCGCGGTGGGCGTGTACCCGTCCGGCGGCACGTCGCCGGGGACGGCGTTGCCCGGGTGCGCCGAAGGCGGCGGCACCGGGCTCTGGGCATAGGGCGGTACGCGGAAGTCGCGCAACGTCGCAGTCCGCACCACGGGTTCCTGACCGGCCCCCTGTGTCATCGACCCCTCCACCACCGTCGCGCCGCCGTACACCTGACGGGCCCTGCTGGTCGGGGCGGTCCGCGGTGTCGTGCGCCCATCATAGGAATGCGGATCGTGCTCTGTGACGCACCAGGGGTGGTGAATCCGGACGCACGTCGGGTTCACCGTCCGTTTGGTCCGAAATCCCCTGATCAATCCCCTGCCGGAGAGCGGGGCGCGCTGACCGTGGTGCGGGGTGGACGGCGTTGCGAGGAGGTCCGCACGATGAGTTCGGTCGGTATGACCTGCTCCACCGGTCCGTCGTGGTCCACGCCCTCGATGGCGTCGATCAGGAGCTGGACGACCGCGGTGCCGATCCTGCGCGGCTTGAGCGAGAGGGTGGTGATGGGGGGCTCGGTCGTCGCGTACACGGTGGACTCGCTGCAGCAGACCAGCAGCAGGTCCTCGGGGACGCGCAGGCCGTACCGGCGGGCCGCCGCCAGCAGATCGGTCCCGTTGGGGTCGAAGAGCCCGTAGACGGCGTCGGGGCGGTCGGGGCGGGCGAGCAGCCGGTCGGCGGCGACCGCGCCCGCGCAGGGGTCGTGGGCGGGGTACGACTCGTACACCGGGTCCTGACCCACGCGCTCGCACCAGTGGAGGTACGCGGTGGTGGAGAGGCGGGTGTACGTGTCGGTGGTGGTGCCGGTGAGCAGGCCGATGCGGCGGGCCCCGGCGGCGGCGAGATGGTCGAGCAGGTCGAGCACGGCGGCCCGGTGGTCGTTGTCGACCCAGGCGGTGACCGGGAGCGTTCCGGCCGGGCGTCCGTCCGAGACGACGGGCAGCCCCTGGCGCACCAGCTCCGTGACGACCGGGTCCTGGTCGGACGGGTCGATCACGACGGTGCCGTCGAGGGCGACGTTCGACCAGACGTCGTGGCGCGAGGTGGCCGGCAGGATGACGAGGGCGTAACCGCGGGCGAGCGCGGCGGAGGTGGCGGCTCTGGCCATCTCCGCGAAGTACGCGAATTCGGTGAAGGTGAAGGGTTCGTCCCCGTAGGTCGTCACGGTCAGGCCGATCAGGCCGGACTTGCCGGTACGGAGGGTTCGGGCCGCGGCGGAAGGGCGGTAGCCCAGGCGCTCTGCGACCTCGCGGACATGGCGGCGGGTGGCGTCCGGGAGCCTGCCCTTGCCGTTGAGCGCGTCGGAGACGGTCGTGATGGAGACCCCTGCGGCGGCGGCCACGTCCCGGATTCCCGCTCGTCCCTGCCGGCCGCCGCGCCGGGGTGTGTCCGTCCGGCTCACCTGGTGCTTCCCTGCTGCTGTCATGGCGAGCCGATAGTAGGGCTCGGAGGGCTGGTTGGCCTGGTCGCATATTCACTCGTTGACAGGCACGTTTTTGCATGATCATCAAAGGTCAAATGCCTTGCAAAACAAGGGTGTTGAAGGGCTTGACCGTAGTGTGTCATGCGTCGAACCCGATGGGCCTACTAAATGGTCGATGTCTCGAAGAGGTCTCATCTCACCTCTTCGAGGGACGCGCGCCACGGAGTGAGCCACCGGCGCGCGACGGACCGAAGGGCGCTCCCCCCATTCCCGGTCGCACCGGACGATTGGGCGCTCCGGCCATTCGCAGCGGCGCCCAATCCTCATAAGGTGAGCAGTATTGATGTGTACAGACGATCGAGGAGGACCTGCGGTGAGCGAGACGAGCCCCAAGCTGCGTGCCGAGCTGGACGGCGTCCCCGCCTATGTACCGGGCAAGCCGGCTGCCGCCGGTGGACCGGTCGCGTTCAAGCTGTCCTCCAACGAGAATCCGTATCCGCCGCTGCCCGGGGTGATGGAGTCCGCCCTGGCGGCGGCCGCGAACTTCAACCGCTACCCGGACATGGCCTGCACCGGCCTGATGAACGAGCTGGCCGACCGTTTCGGTGTGCCCCTCTCGCACCTCGCCACCGGAACCGGTTCGGTCGGTGTGGCGCAGCAGCTGCTCCAGGCGACGTCGGGCCCGGGCGACGAGGTCATCTACGCCTGGCGCTCCTTCGAGGCGTACCCGATCATCACGCAGGTCAGCGGCGCGACCTCGGTGAAGGTGCCGCTGACCGAAGGTGAGGTGCACGACCTCGACGCGATGGCGGACGCGATCACGGACCGCACCCGGATGATCTTCGTCTGCAACCCGAACAACCCGACCGGCACCGTGGTGCGCCGGGCCGAGCTGGAGCGGTTCCTGGACCGGGTGCCGGGCGATGTGCTGGTGGTGCTCGACGAGGCGTACCGGGAGTTCATCCGCGACGCCGAGGTGCCGGACGGCATCGAGATCTACCGGGACCGGCCCAATGTGGCGGTGCTGCGGACCTTCTCCAAGGCGTACGGCCTGGCGGGTCTGCGGGTCGGTTTCGCGGTGGCCCACGAGCCGGTGGCGGCCGCGCTGCGCAAGACGGCGGTGCCGTTCGGGGTCAGCCAGCTCGCCCAGGACGCGGCGGTCGCCTCGCTGCGTGCCGAGGACGAACTCCTGGGGCGGGTGGGCTCCTTGGTGTCCGAGCGTGAGCGGGTGCAGCGGACGCTGACCGGCCAGGGGTGGACCGTGCCGGAGTCCCAGGCGAACTTCGTCTGGATGCGGCTCGGGGAGCGTACCGGCGACTTCGCCGCGGTCTGTGAGCGGGCCGGAGTGGTGGTCAGGCCGTTCGCGGGCGAGGGTGTGCGGGTCTCGATCGGGGAGGACGAGGCGAACGACCTGTTCCTGAAGGTGGCCGAGTCGTACCGCAAGGATCTGTAGAGCGACCGCGCAGGCCGTCCGCGCGACGAAGGGCCCGGGCCCCGCACCTCGTTCGTCGAGGTGCGGGGCCCTCTCGCTGCTGGGGGCCGGGGCGTCTGGTTCGGGTGGATTGATCGGAACGTCCCGAGAGGGGTACCCCGCCCGAACGTCCCGAAAGTCTGTGCGCCATAATGCTTGTGAATGTGAACGCGTTCACAAGCGTGTCCTATTTCCTCCCATGATTAGTCGGATTTAAAGGGCAAACTGCCGGTGTGACTACGGCGACGTAAGGAGAAGACGACGTGGAGCTAGCTCTGGCGCCGGAAACCCTGGCGCGATGGCAGTTCGGTATCACCACCGTCTATCACTTCCTGTTCGTCCCCCTGACGATCTCGCTCGCCGCGCTCACCGCCGGCCTGCAGACCGCCTGGGTCCGGACGAACAACGAGAAGTACCTCAGGGCGACGAAGTTCTGGGGCAAACTCTTCCTGATCAACATCGCCATGGGCGTCGTCACCGGCATCGTCCAGGAGTTCCAGTTCGGCATGAACTGGTCCGACTACTCGCGGTTCGTCGGCGACATCTTCGGCGCTCCACTCGCGTTCGAAGCACTGATCGCGTTCTTCTTCGAGTCGACGTTCATCGGTCTGTGGATCTTCGGCTGGGACAAGCTGCCGAAGAAGATCCACCTCGCCTGCATCTGGATGGTCTCCATCGGGACGATCCTGTCCGCGTACTTCATCCTGGCGGCCAACTCCTGGATGCAGCACCCGGTCGGCTACCGGATCAACAAGGAACGCGGCCGGGCCGAGCTCACCGACTTCTGGCACGTGCTCACCCAGAACACCGCGCTCGCCCAGTTCTTCCACACCATCACCGCGGCCTTCCTGGTCGGCGGCGCGTTCATGGTCGGCATCGCCGCCTTCCACCTGGCGCGCAAGAAGCACATCCCGGTGATGCGGACCTCGCTGCGGCTCGGACTGATCACCGTGGTGATCGCCGGACTTCTCACCGCCATCAGCGGCGACCAGCTCGGCAAGGTCATGTTCAAGCAGCAGCCGATGAAGATGGCAGCCGCCGAAGCGCTCTGGGAGGGGCAGGACTCGGCGCCCTTCTCGATCTTCGCGGTCGGCGACGTGGCCAAGGGCCACAACACCGTGGAGATCTCCATCCCGGGGATACTGTCCTTCCTCGCGGACGACAGCTTCACCTCGTACGTCCCCGGCATCAACGACATCAACAAGGCCGAGCAGGAGAAGTTCGGCCCCGGCGACTACCGCCCCAACATCCCGGTCGCGTTCTGGAGCTTCCGCTGGATGATCGGATTCGGGATGGCGTCCTTCGCCCTCGGCATCCTCGGACTGTGGCTGACCCGGAAGAAGTTCATGCTCCCGCCGGGACTGCGGACCGGTGAGGACGAAGTGCCGCACCTGGTCCTCTTCAAGAACAAGGCACTCAGCCCGAAGCTCACCAAGTGCTACTGGATCGTCGCGCTCTGGACCCTGCTCTTCCCGCTGATCGCCAACTCCTGGGGCTGGATCTTCACCGAGATGGGCCGCCAGCCCTGGGTCGTCTACGGAGTGCTCCAGACCCGTGACGCGGTCTCCCCCGGTGTCTCGCAGGGCGAGGTGCTCACCTCGATGATCGGCTTCACCCTGCTCTACGCCGTGCTCGCGGTCGTCGAGGTCAAGCTGCTCGTGAAGTACATCAAGGCAGGTCCGCCGGAGCTGACCGAGGCCGACCTCAATCCGCCCACCAGGATCGGCGGCGACCATGACGACGCCGACCGGCCGATGGCCTTCTCCTACTGAGAGCAGAGGAGCTGAGAGATGGAACTCCACGACGTCTGGTTCGTGCTCATCGCCGTCCTCTGGACCGGCTACTTCTTCCTGGAGGGATTCGACTTCGGGATCGGCGTCCTCACCAAGCTGCTGGCCCGCGACCGCAAGGAACGACGGGTCCTGATCAACACGATCGGGCCCGTCTGGGACGGCAACGAGGTGTGGCTGCTCTCCGCGGGCGGTGCGACCTTCGCCGCCTTCCCCGAGTGGTACGCCACCCTGTTCTCCGGCTTCTACCTGCCGCTGCTGATCATCCTGGTCTGCCTGATCGTGCGCGGGGTCGCCTTCGAGTACCGGGCCAAGCGGTCCGGTGAGAAGTGGCAGACCAACTGGGAACACGCCATCTTCTGGACCTCGTTGATCCCGGCCGTGCTCTGGGGCGTGGCCTTCGGGAACATCGTGCGCGGCGTGAAGATCGACGCCGACATGGAGTACGTGGGCAACTTCTGGGACCTGCTCAACCCGTACGCCATTCTCGGCGGACTGGTCACGCTCTTCCTCTTCACCTTCCACGGCGCCGTGTTCGCGGGGCTCAAGACGGCCGGGGACATCCGGGAGCGGGCGGGCAGGCTGGCGCTGAAGCTGGGGATCGTCACCGCGGTGCTCGCGCTCGGCTTCCTGATCTGGACCCAGCTCGACAACGGGGACGGCTGGAGCCTGCTGGCGATGATCGTCGCCGCGGTGGCGCTGGTCGCCGCGGTCGCCCTGATCGCGGTGGGACGCGAGGGCTGGTCGTTCGCGTTCTCCGGTGTGACCGTCGCGGCCGTGGTCGCGATGCTGTTCCTGACGCTCTTCCCGAACGTCATGCCGTCCTCGCTGGACGACGCCTGGAGCCTCACGGTCACCAACGCCTCGTCCACCCCGTACACGCTGAAGATCATGACCTGGTGCGCGGGGATCGCCACCCCCGTCGTCCTGATGTACCAGGGCTGGACGTACTGGGTGTTCCGCAAGCGCATCGGTACGCAGCACATCGCCGAAGCGCACTGAACGCAGCTGGGGCCAGACCGGCGGATCACGTCCGGGGTCGCGACGCCGACCCTGATCCGCCGGGCGGACCCCGGTCCGACGACCGAGACCGCTAGGGGCTGTTTCACGTGAAACCGATCGACCCGCGTCTGCTCCGCTACGCCCGCGCCACCCGCCTCTTCCTGGCAGCCGTGGTGGCGCTCGGAGTTGTCGGGGCGGCGCTGGTCATCGCCCAGGCCATGCTCATCGCCGAAGTGGTGGTGGGCGGGTTCGAAGACGGACTGACGGTCTCCGGGCTGCGGACCCCGCTGATCCTGCTCGCCGCGGTCGCGCTCGGCCGGGCCCTGGTCGCCTGGCTGACAGAACTGGCCGCGTACCGGGCCAGCGCGGCGGTCAAGTCCGAACTCCGCGGCCGGCTGCTGGAACGGGCCGCGGCGCTCGGGCCCGGCTGGCTGAGCGGCCAGCGCACCGGCTCCCTCGTGGCGCTCGCCACCCGTGGTGTCGACGCGCTCGACGACTACTTCGCACGCTATCTGCCGCAGCTCGGACTCGCGGTGGTCGTGCCGGTGGCGGTCCTGGCCAGGATCGTCACCGAGGACTGGGTCTCGGCGGCGATCATCGTGGTCACGCTGCCGCTCATCCCGCTCTTCATGATCCTGATCGGCTGGGCCACCCAGTCGCGGATGGACCGCCAGTGGCGGCTGCTGTCCCGGCTCTCCGGACACTTCCTAGACGTGGTCGCCGGGCTGCCGACGCTGAAGGTCTTCGGTCGTGCCAAGGCGCAGGCCGAGTCCATCCGTACGATCACCTCGCAGTACCGCCGGGCCACGCTGCGCACCCTGCGGATCGCGTTCCTGTCCTCCTTCGCCCTGGAGCTGCTGGCGACACTGTCGGTGGCCCTGGTGGCCGTCACCATCGGTATGCGGCTGGTGCACGGCGAACTCGACCTCTACACCGGCCTGGTGGTGCTGATCCTGGCGCCCGAGGCCTATCTGCCGATCCGCCAGGTCGGAGCGCAGTACCACGCCGCCGCCGAGGGGCTCTCGGCCGCCGAGGAGATCTTCGCGGTCCTGGAGACCGAGCCCCGGCAGGCCGGCACGGCGGACGTACCCGCTTCGCTCCGGCTGGAGCTGGAAGGGGTGACCGTACGGCACGAGGGCCGTACCGAACCTTCGCTGAGCGAGGCCTCATTGGTGGTGGACGAGGGGGAGACCGTGGCCCTGGTCGGCCCCAGCGGCGTCGGGAAGTCCACCCTGCTCGATGTGGTCCTCGGCTTCACGGCGCCCGACGAGGGACGGGTACGGATCGGCGGCGCCGATCTGGCGACGCTCGCCCCCGAGCGCTGGCGGGAACGGATCGCCTGGGTACCGCAGCGCCCATACCTCTTCGCGGGCACCATCGCGGAGAACGTACGGCTCGCCCGGCCGGACGCCGACGACAGCGCGGTGACGGCCGCACTGCGGGACGCCGGGGCACACGATTTCGTGGCGGAACTGCCGGACGGAGCACGGACGCTCATCGGCGAGGACGGCGCGGGCCTCTCCGCCGGACAGCGCCAGCGGCTCGCACTGGCGCGGGCCTTCCTCGCCGACCGCCCGCTGCTGCTGCTCGACGAACCGACCGCGAGCCTGGACGGCGAGACGGAGGCGGGGATCGTCGAGGCGGTGCGGCGGCTGTCCGTGGGCCGGACCGTGCTGCTGGTCGTGCACCGCCCGGCGCTGCTCTCGGTGGCCGACCGGGTGGTGACCCTGGAGCCGGGCGCGACCGCGCGGCCGGCCGGGCCCGATTCGTCCGCAGCCGTACCGCGGCCGACGGGCGCACCTTCCGCCCCCGCCGGAGCGACGCCGGAGCCCGAGGCGTTGCGGGAGACCACGGCCCGCTCCGGACGGGTCCTGGGGCGGGTCAGGGAGGCCGCCGGGGCACAGCGCGGCCGGCTGGCGCTCGCACTGCTGCTGGGCAGCCTCGCCCTCGGTTCGGCCGTCGGGCTGATGGCCGTCTCCGGCTGGCTGATCGCCCGCGCCTCCGAACAGCCCCCGGTGCTCTATCTGATGGTCGCGGTGACCGCTACCCGTGCCTTCGGGCTCGGGCGGGCCGTCTTCCGTTACGCCGAGCGTCTGGTGTCGCACGACGCGGTGCTCAAGATGCTCGCCGAACTGCGCGTCGCGGTCTACCGGGGGCTGGAGCGCGTCGCGCCCGCCGGACTCCGCCGCACCCGGCGCGGGGACCTGCTGTCCCGGCTCGTCGCCGATGTCGACGCCCTGCAGGACTACTGGCTGCGCTGGCTGCTGCCCGCCGCGACCGCCGTGGTCGTCGGCACGGCGGCCGCCGGGTTCGTCGGCTGGCTGCTGCCGGCGGCGGGCGTGGTGCTGGCCGCCGGGCTGCTGCTGGCCGGGGTGGGAGTGCCGCTGGTCAGCAGCGCCTGCTCCCGCCACACGGAACGCCTGCTCGCCCCCGCCCGCGCCGATCTGGCCACCCGGATCACGGACCTGCTCGGCGGGACCGCGGAACTGACCGTCGCGGGTGCCCTGCCCGCCCGTGCGGAACGGACCCGGGACGCCGACGGTGTGCTGACCCGCATCGCCGCCCGCGCGGCCACCGCCACCGCGCTCGGCGGCGGCCTCATCGCCCTGGTCGCCGGGCTCACCGTCGTCGCCACCGCACTCGTCGCCCTGCCCGCCGTGTACGACGGCCGGCTCGCGGGCGTGGAACTGGCGGTGGTGGTGCTCACCCCGCTGGCCGCTTTCGAGGCCGTGGTCGGCCTGCCGCTCGCCGTGCAGTACCGCCGCAGGGTCGAGCGGAGCGCGGAGCGGGTGTTCGAGGTGCTGGACGCGCCGGTGCCCGTGCATGAGCCCGAGAGCCCGGCCGAGGCGCCCGCGTCGCCCTTCCCGCTGGAGGTACGGGGACTGTCCGCGCGGTACGCGGGAGCGGCGCGGGACGCCCTCGACGGCATCGACCTGACGCTGACGGCGGGCCGGCGGATCGCCGTCGTCGGGCCATCCGGCTCCGGCAAGACGACCCTCGCCCAGGTCCTGGTCCGCTTCCTGGACGCACGGGCCGGGACGTACCGGCTCGGTGGCGTCGAGGCCGGTGCGCTGGAGGGGGACACGGTCCGGCGGTTCGTCGGGCTGTGCGCCCAGGACGCCCATGTCTTCGACAGCTCCATCCGGGAGAACCTGCGACTGGCCCGGACCGGCGCGACGGACGAGGAGCTGCGGGACGCGCTCGGCCGGGCACGGCTGCTCGACTGGGCCGACGCCCTGCCGGACGGGCTCGACACCCTCGTCGGCGAACACGGCGCACGCCTCTCCGGCGGCCAGCGCCAACGCCTCGCCCTGGCCAGGGCGATCCTCGCCGACTTCCCCGTGCTCGTCCTGGACGAACCCGCCGAACATCTCGACCTGGCGACCGCGGACGCCCTGACCGCGGACCTGCTGGCCGCCACCGAGGGACGTACGACCCTCCTGATCACCCATCGCCTGCAAGGTCTCGAAGCCGTCGACGAGGTGCTGGTGCTCGACGGGGGCCGGGTCGTCCAGCGCGGCCCGTACGCCGCTCTCGCCGCCGGGGAAGGCCCGCTGCGCCGGATGCTGGAGCGCGAACGCGAGACCACGACGCGGGTACCCGAGCGGGCGGCCGGAGAGGCCGTGGGCGCGCCTGCGTGATCCGGGCGGGCCCGACAGTCGACTTTCCTCCCCAATCGGGACTAACTACTCTCGGGGTATGCCGGAGCAGGACCCGAAGGACTCACTCGAAGCGGCTACCCAGGCGACCCGCAGCCTGCAGGGCCTGTCCACCGAAATCACCGCCCGCATCCCGCAGCTGCTGGAGGCCATGCGCTCCGTCGGCGCGGGCCTGGAGCTGCACTCCACCCTCGACCGGATCTGCGAGACGGCCGCCGAACTCGCCCACTCCCGCTATGCCGCCATCGGCGTCGTCGACGAGGAGGGCGAGGGGCTCTCCGACTTCGTGACCTACGGGGTGCCGGACGAGGTGGCGGACGAGATCGGTCGCCGCCCCGACGGGCACCGGGGGCTGCTGGGCGCGCTGATCCACGACCCCGCGCCGGTGCGGCTCGCCGATCTGACGGCGGATCCGAGGTTCGCCGGCTTCCCGCCCGGCCATCCCCCGATGCGGACCTTCCTGGGCGTACCGATCCGGGTGCAGGGGGAGATCTTCGGGAACCTCTATCTGGCCGAGAAGGACGACGACGGCGAGTTCAACGACTACGACCTGCACATGGTGCGGGTGCTCGCCACCGAGGCCGGGATCGCCATCGGCAACGCCCGGCTGTACGAAGCGGCACGCCAGCGCGAGCGGTGGATCGACGGCTCGGTGGCCGTGACCACCGCGCTGCTCTCCGGCGGGGACGCCGACGACGCGCTCTCCGTCGTCGCCGAACAGGCACGTCGCCTCGCCGACTCCGCCGCCGGGATCGTGCTGCTGCCCACCGAGGACGGCGGGCTGGAGATCGTCGCCGTCTCCGCCGACGACCCCACCTCCTCGCTCGGGGTGATCATCGGGCCCGAGAGCCCGGTGGCGGCGAAACTGCTGGGCGGCGAGGCGGTCTTCGTGGACGATTCGGCCACCGACGCCCGCATGGTCACCAGGCTGGCCTCTCGGTACGGCCCGAGCATGCTGCTGCCCCTGCACAGCGGCGGGCGGGTGCTCGGCGCGCTCGCGACTCCCCGCGCTCGCGGCGGCCGGCCGTTCACGGAGACCGAGCGGACCCTCGCCACCCAGTTCGCCTCGCAGGCGGCGCTCGCGCTGATGATGGCCGAGGCACAGCGGGACCGGGAGCGGCTGGCGGTCTACGAGGACCGGGACCGGATCGCCCGTGATCTGCACGATCTGGTCATCCAGCGGCTGTTCGCCACCGGGATGATGCTGGAGAGCGCCCAGCGCCGGTCGGTGGTGCCCGAGGTGCAGACCGGCATCGGCCGGGCGGTCGACGAACTGGACGTGACCATCCAGGAGATCCGTACCGCGATCTTCGCGCTCCAGCAGGAACCCGCCGAGGCGCCGTCCGGGCTGCGCACCCGGGTCCTGCGCGAGATCAACATGGCGGCGGTCCCGTTGGGTTTCAAGCCCTCGCACCGCTTCCTCGGCCCGGTCGACGCGCTGGTCGGCGAGCTCACCGGCAAGAACCTGATCGCGGCATTGCGGGAGGCACTGTCCAATGCCTTCCGGCATGCCGAGGCGTCGCTGATCGACGTGGTCGTCGACGCGACCGCCACGCTGCCCGACGGGAGGGACGCGGTACGGCTGTCGGTCGCCGACGACGGGGTGGGCATCTCCGCGGGCGGCCGGCGCAGCGGACTGCGGAACCTGGCGCGCCGGGCGGAGTCGCTCGGCGGCGCGAGCTGGTTCGGACCAGGGATCGGGGAGGACGGAGGTGGCACGACGGTGGTGTGGGAGGCGCCCCTCTGAGGCGTTCCTCTGAGACGTCCCTCCGAGACACCTGTCCGAGACGCCTGCTCACGCATGCGGTGTCGGCTGTCCGGGCTCAGCGCCCGGTGTCGGCTGCCCTGCGCTCGGCGATGATCCGCTCGATGACGACCGCGACGCCGTCCTCGCCGTTGGTGACGGTCCGGCCGGTGGCGGCGGCGAGCGCGGCGGGGTGGGCGTTGCCCATCGCGTACGAGGTGCCCGCCCAGCTCAGCATCTCCACGTCGTTGGGCATGTCCCCGAAAGCGACGACCTCGGCGGGCGAGATGCCGCGCTCGGCACAGCAGAGCTCCAGCGTGCTGGCCTTGGAGACCCCCGGGCCGCTGACCTCCAGCAGGGCCGTCGGGCTGGACCGGGTGAAGGAGGCACGGTCGCCGGCCGTCGTACGGGCCAGGGCGAGGAAGTCGTCCGGGGCCAGCGTGGCGTGGTGGGCGAGGAGCTTCAGCACGGGGACACCGGTGCCGGGCGTCTCCTCGTGCAGCAGTTTCTCGGCGACGGCGACCGTGGCGCCCGGGTCCAGGTGGAACGGCGGATAGTCCGGCTCGTAGTGGATTCCGGTGGCCAGCTCGACGGCGAAGGTGGTGCCGGGCGCGGCGGCGCGCATCGAGCGGACGACATCGAGAGCGATGGCGCGCTCCAGCGGCCGGACCTTGACCAGCTCGCCGCCGGCGTGCAGATCGGCGACCGCCGCGCCGTTGGCGCAGATCGCCAGGCCGTGGCCGTGCACGTGGTCGCTGACGACATCCATCCAGCGGGCCGGGCGTCCGGTGACGAAGAAGACCTCGATACCGGCCTCCTCGGCAGCGGCCAGCGCGGCGACGGTGCGGTCGGAGACCGTCTTGTCGTCGCGGAGCAGGGTGCCGTCCAGGTCGGTGGCGATCAGCCGGATTGCGGCAGGCGAGGGCGAGTCGGTAGCTGAGGTCACCCGTCCATTCTCACGTACGAGGGTGCACGGGCGTGCGGAGGGGCGCACATCTGAGGATGCGCGCCCCTGACCAGGTGAACATGCCTGGTGCATATGCCAGCGGTTCTGTGGACCGGTTCCGGCGGGCCGGCTCCGGCGGCGGCCGGGTCAGTGACCGAGCTGGGCCAGGCCCTCGGTGGCGATGCGCTCGAAGACCTTCTCGTCCGCCGCGAAGTCGGAGTCGGGGATCGGGTTGTGGATGACGATCTCGGTGAAACCGAGCGCGAAGTGGGTGCCCGCGAAGTCCACGAAGGCATCGAGCGACTGGAGCGGGCGGTCCGGGGTGAAACCGGTGAGAAGGATCTTGTCCAGCTCGGCGGCGTCCCGGCCGGTGGACTCGCAGGCGGTGCCCAGCCTGGTGAGCTGCCCGCGGATGGCCTCCACGGATTGTTCGGGGGTGCCCGTCTCGTAAAGCTTCGGGTCGCCCGTGGTGACCCAGGCCTGTCCGTACCGGGCGGCGAGCTTCATTCCGCGCGGGCCGGTGGCGGCCACCGCGAACGGCAGCCGGGGCCGCTGCACACAGCCGGGAATGTTCCGGGCCTCGTTCGCCGCGTAGAACGTGCCCTCGTACGTCACCGAGGGCTCACGCAGCAGCTGGTCGAGCAGCGGTACGAACTCGTCGAAGTGGTCGGCCCGTTCGCGCGGCGTCCACGGCTGCTCGTCGCTCCGGCGCAGTGTCGTGGCGTCGAAGCCGTTGCCGCCGGCGCCGATGCCGAGGGTGAGACGCCCGTCGGAGACGTCGTCGAGCGTGATGAGGTCCTTGGCGAGCGTGACGGGGTGCCGGAAGTTGGGGGAAGTGATGAACATCCTTCGGCCCGAGTTCGACACCGAGGCCGGATCCATCCCGACCGGCAGCTGACGATCCTCGTGGCCGACCGGAACCTCAAGACCCGTCCCAAAGGCCCACAGCCCGCGCCCCGGCTAGCTCCTCACCCCCCTCACGGAGAAACCGATCGTGATGCACGACCGCCACCCCATCAGCACCCCCCGGCACACGTCCGTCGCCGGCGAAGTCGTCCAGGATCTTGGACCGTTTGCGGCAGGCGTTCGGACGGGCTGCCCCGGGCGGAGCCAGTAGTACCCCGAGTCCGACTCAAGGCCGGTCCTCGGGGATCTCCGCCCCGGGGGTGGCGGAGACGGCCCAGCGCCAAGGGGCGCCTGGCCGGGAGGTCGGGACCGAGGGCAGCCCCGACCAGGACGAGCTCCACGCCGTCCAGCAGCAGATCCTTCGCCCCGCACATGCCACCGAACCGGCGGCCGGCGAACGAGCACCGCAGAGCGTGCAGCCGACGATTCGCCGCTTCACCGGCACCAAGCGGACCGTCCGTGTCGGACCGTTGCGCTTCACCGGCGACGAGCACGCCGCGCTCCAGGAGGCCGCAGCCGAGCACGGCTATAAGGGGGAATCCGGCTTCACCGCGGACATCGCTCTCGCCTTCATCACCGGCCGGTTCACCGCCAACCTGCCGCTGTCCGAGGACCGCCGCCGCACCCACATGTTCCGCGCCCAGGTGCTGCGCGAACTCAACCGCATCGGTGTCAACGTCAATCAGATCGCCCGCGCCCTCAACAGCGACCTCACCCCGCCCGACGTACGTGACCGCCTCGACGAGCTGCACCACCTGCTGAACCTGATCGCCGAGGCCCTGCGCGAACCGACCGACACCGAGAAGGAGCAGGCCGCGTGATAGCCGCCATCAAACCGGCCGGAGCCAACACCCGTGGCCTGCTCGCCTACCTCTACGGACCCGGCCGCCACGACGAACACCTCGACCCGCACATCGTCGCGGGCTTCGCGATGCTCGGCATGCCCGACCCCGGCCGGAACCCGGACGCCACGCTCACCCAGCTCGCCCACCACCTGGACGAGCCGGTGCATCTCCGGAATAGCGAGTTCGGGAAGAAGATCACCGACCACGTCTGGCACTGCCCCGTCCGCGCAGCACCCGAAGACCGGCACCTCTCCGATGCCGAGTGGGCCGACATCGCCCAGCGCATCGTCGAAGCCGCCGACATCGCCCCTCCCGGCGACGACCTCGGCTGCCGGTGGATCGCCGTACGCCACGCGGACGACCACATCCACATCCTCGCCACCACCGTCCGCGAAGACGGCCGCCGCCCCAAGCTCCACGGCAGCGGCATCCGCGTCGGCGACGCCTGCCGCCAGATCGAGACCGACTACGGCCTGCGCCAACTGAAGAAGGGCGACCGCACCGCCGGAAAGCGCCCCACGCAGGCAGAGATGCACAAGGCCGAACGCCTCGGCTGGGACCAGACCAGCCGCGACTGGCTCCAGGACCGCATCCGCGCCGCCATCCCCCACGCCGGCAACACGGAAGAACTCCTCGCCTACCTCGAAGCCGACGGCATCGCGATCAAACCCCGCCGCGGACCGTCCGGAGACCTCCTCGGCTACGCCGTCGGCCGCCCCGGCGACCTCAACAAGGACGGCGAACAGATCTTCCATCCCGGCGGAAAGATCGCCCCCGACCTCACCCTCCCCAAGCTCAAGGCCCGCCTGGAAACCACTGCACCCGAGGAACACCCCACCGCACGCCGACAGCGCCCCACCACCCCCTGGCACCAGGCAACCGACGCCCTCGACACCCTCCACCAGGGCATGACCGACGCCACCCACGCCCAGGCCCACATCACGGCACGCGGCGAACTCATCGAGGCCACCGCCCAGAAAGCCCCTGCCCCTTCCGAGCCGAACTACGAACCGCTAAAAGGACATTCGCCCGCGCCCAGCGCTCCCAGATCCGAGCCGAGAACCAGGCCGCCCACACCCTGCGCCGCGCGGCCCGCGACATCGCCCGCACCGCCACCGCCCCTGACGGCAGCACCTTCGCCGCCCTACTCGCCGCCCTCGTCTGGGCCACGATCATCGCCGCCCGCTGGCACGAGACAAGGAACCACGCCCACCAAGCCGAAGCCGCCCGCCAAGCCCTGCACCACCTCCAGACAGCCGCCGACCACGCCCTCGTCCCGGTCGTCGACAGCCTCGCCGCTCGTCAGCCGAGCGACCTGGCCCGCCGAACCCTGGCCAATGACGTCCGGGCCGCCGTCCCCGACCACGCCGACCACATCCTCACCGACCCCGCCTGGTCGGCCCTCGCCGCCGTCCTCGCCGATGCCGAAGCAGACGGTCACAAGCCACACCAGCTCCTCAAGGAAGCCGCTGCTCGTCGCGAACTCGGCACCGCACACAGCCCGGCCCGTGTCCTGATCACCCGCATCCAGCACACCAGCCGCAACCCCGCACCCAACTTCCGAGCCGAAGCCGCCCGCCTCCGCTCGACCCTCGTGTCCACGCGCAGCACACACCAGACCCAAACGCCTACCAAGGCATTTGCGCCCGTCACCGATCAACGCCGCCAACGCCGCTGACAGCTGGAAGGGACAAGTCCGGCCCGGCTTGGCTGCTATTGCTCGTAGGCCCACGCCTGGCCGGTCTGGCGGTACTCCTCCACGGGGATGGGAGCGACGCCCGTCCGCATCTGTGCGGTGTAGAGCAGGCCGTCGAGGTGGTCGATCTCGTGGTGGACCAACCGGGCGAGCCCGCGTTCGTAGGTAGTGGAGACCAGACGGCCCTCCAGCGTGGTGGTCTCCACTGTGATCCACAGCGGCCGAGGGACCATGCCGCGAACGTCGAAGAACGACAGGCAGCCCTCGTACTGCTCGTCTTCCTCGCTGGAACGGTCGGTGATTCGGGGGTTCAACAGGACAATTGCCGGAGCCTCGGGGGCGTGGGGCTGGACAACGGCGGCGGCACGGCCGATGCCGATCTGGGGCGCCGCGATGCCCATGCCTTTGGCGAAGGGGTGGACTTGCCCGATCCGCTCCATCGAGGAGAACAACCGCTCAATGGCCTGCTCGGCCGCCTCGCGCTCAGTCGGCAGGTCGAAGACGCGCGCCCGCTCAGCAAGAACGGGGGCCCCGCGCTGCACGACGCCGAGGTCCCGCATTTGTTCACTGGGTCGCATCTGGATCACCTGAACTCCCCGTTATCCGCTTCATGTTCGGGACTTGCCCGGAACCGCCACTCCAAACGGTATCGGGCGTGGAGCGCGGGTGCGGAAGTGCTCCAGGCGAAGACGCGCACCCCTCCCTCCTCGCGCTGGACCGGCGCCGTTCGCAGCGGAGCCGCTTCGGCGGTCATGGACGTCTCGGTGCCCCACACAGCGGGGTCGAGTTCAGCAGGAAAAGCGAGTTCAACCACCAGATGCTCGGTAGGCAGGCGGACGGCGCGCTGGAACCAGCGGCCCCACTTCTCCTCGCCCACCGAGTAGGCGTACTCGATCCACACCGACTCACCCGGGTAGAGAGGGAAGCGGCCCTGCTCGTTCTCGAACAGCAGCCACACCTCCTTGAAGGCGTCGCGGTCGTGCTTGGCCTGCCAGCGCATGGCCTCCCCTCGACAGGTCGCGGTCAGCGAGAGCTCGTCCCAGGTCAGCGGATGCTCGCGATAGTGGGCGTTGGACTGTTCCGGCTCGCCCGGGTAACGGTCGACGCTGATGCGGATCAGATAGCGGGTGATGGGCTCACTGCCGGTGTTCCGCAACAACCGACGCATCGTGAGCCGGTGGAGGCACCCGTCGTAGTCAAGGCGGGCAGCATCGTGCTCGACAACGATCGCCGAGCCGGTCGCATACGGCTGCTCGGAACGGCGAGGGGCGGGTACGACCGCCGCCGGCGCCACAGGAGCCCTGGCCGTCTCGTACTCCAGCCAGCGCTTCCAGATGGCCTTGCCCGCGTTCAGAGCCTCCTCCGCACGACGGGCGAAGTCCTCGGTCGGCTTGTGCCGACCCAACTCGACGTGGCTTACGTAGGACGGGTCGAAGCCCATCCTTCTGGCCAACTCCCGCTTGGCCAGTCCCCGTACCTCACGCCAGTAGGCGACCTCAGCCGCGAACGCCTCGGCGGTCTGCTCAACCGTCAAGGCATCGTTCCGCGCATCCATCAAAGCCCCCGCCCCGGCCATCGGATGAGATGAATGAACCGTGAGTGATCTCGATTCACCATTCTGTCACGGTCCCGTCCGCCAGTTTCCTTCCTCTACCGGCCCAGGTCGACCCCCGGGCCTCAACGAGGAGGACCCCAGCGATGCGCGTGCTGTATCTGCTCAACGTCTCCAACTCCAGTCAGCTGTCCGCCGATTCCGGCTACACCTTCGCCGACATGCTCGCCCCGGCCCTGACCGACGCCGGGGCAGAGGTGACCGTGGCCTCGCCCGTCCCGGTCGGCGACACCCGCGTGCACTTCGCGCTTACCACCTCGCCGTCCACCAAGTACCGGGCCCGCTTCGATCCCGGCATGGACGCCCTGGTCGCCCTGATCCGCGACCGGCGGCCCGAGGTCGTGGTGGCCAACCAGATCGAGGCCGCACCCGCGATCCGGGCCGCGCTCCTGGAAGCAGGGGTGGACGCGCTGATCGCGGGCTACTGCCACTACCTGCCGTTCTCCTTTACCGGCACCGGCGTCCTGGAGCTGGCCCCCGCGATGAACGACCGGGGCCTGGGCCGCAGCGTGCTGTTGGCCTTCGCCGCCGGCCTCGGGGCCTGCGACCGCGTCCTCGTCCACTCCTCCACCGCCGCCTCCTGGACCACCGCAGCCGCCCGTACCGGCGTCGAACTCGGTGACAAGCTGTACGTCGTCCCCGCCCCCAGGGACGTACGGCTGGTACGCGACCCAGCCGATATGACCCCGCCTCAGGGCAGGGCCACCGGCATCTACAACCACCGCCTGTACAGGCACTACGGCACCGCCCGCTTCACCCAGCTCGCCCGGCGTCTCGTCGCCGATGCCCCGGTGCGGCTCCAGGTGATGGACCTGTTCGGCACCCGCAGCCCCGAGCGAATCCGCCTCGACCCCAGCCCCGAACAGCACCTGGAGGAGCTGGCGACCACGGACGGCGTCACCATCGCCTCCGACCGCGGCGACCGCATCCGCTACCGCAACCTGCTGGCCGGCGCCCACTTCGGCATCGCCCCCTTCCGCCTGGGCTGCCCCTGGTCCATGTCGGTGATCGACTGCCAGGCGATGGGCCTACCGGTGATCGGCCCACGCACCGGCTGGCTGGCCGAGCACATCGACCACGAGCTGCTGTTCGACACCGACGAGCAGGCCGTCCAGATCGCCGAGCGCCTCGCCACCGACGCCGAGTTCTACCTGGTGCACGCCAAGCGCGCCTACGCCTCCACTGCCGACCTCACGCCCGCCGTGGTGGCAGCCCGTTACCTGGAGGCGATCAAGTGACCGGCTTCGAGGCAGTGCAGCTCTCGTACGACGAGCCGCTGGCCGGCTCTCTGCACACCCGCCTCACCCGGGTACTGGGCGGCACCGTCAAGCGCCTGCACGGAGTCCGCGGGATGCGACGCGCCTACCGACTCACCGCCGAGCTGGTAGACACCGAGCAGTTCTTCCTCGCCGATGGTGACTTCGCCATCGACCCCGAGTTCTCCACCGCAGCGGTCCAGCCTCTGGCCGACGGTGTGGCGATGCGGGTCTGGCAGGCGGTCAACCCGGTCAACGGCCTGACCTACGGCTACGGCGGCCTCAAACTGATCCGCCGCTCGGCGCTCAGGGAGATGGGCCAAGCCGTCGACGTGCTGGCCGCACTGCCCGGCCGCGTCGAGTTCTGCCGCCGGACCGCCGGGGTCACACGGTTCAATCAGAGCCCGTTCCACGCGTGGAAGGCAGGCTTCCGAGAGTGTGCGATGCTCGCGCGCGGCAGCGAGTACGGCATGACCGACGCCTCCGCCCAGGAACGCATCGCCGCCTGGACGGCTAGCCGCGACGGCGAATTCGCCGCCTATGCGGCGGCCGGCGCCCGTGACGGACTCGGCTTCGCCAAGGCTGCTGCCCGAGATGCTCCGCGCTTCGAGGCTCTCAATGACCCGCCCTGGCTGCACCAGCACTTCACCACGCTGTACGGCGAGCAGGCGGTCACCGGATGAACACCGCTCCCGGGCCGCTGGTGCTGATCGAGCCGTACGCACACCGGGGCGGCGGACACCACCAGCGCACGCTGGCGGCGCTCGCTGCCGTACGGCCGGGCAGCCTCGTCATCGCCCCCGGCGGACTGAGCGAGGACCTGGCCCCGCTGGTTCGGTCGGGCGCCCGAGTCGCTGCCGGTCCGGCCGGACCGGCAGCGAGGATCCTTCTGGCCGTCGCGCGGGCGGTAGTCCGCGTCGCTGGCGCCGGTCAGCGGGTCTTCGCCTCCCGGAGCTGGCCGCAGACGGTCCGCAGGTCCCCGCACCAGGTCACCCTTTTCGCCCGGTGCCTGACCGAGGCCGCCTGCCTTCGCACCGCACGCCGCCTCGCCCCGCGAGCCTCGTCAGTGGTGATCCTCAGCGCGAGCGAGGCCCTGCACGGTGCCGCCGCCCTGCTCGGCGGCGCCCCGCACCTGCGGTTCGTCCACGAGGCGGTCACCACCGAAGACCGTCCCGTCCGGTGGCTGAGCCGGCTCGCCCGCAAAGGCGAGAAGCGGGTGATCGCGCTGTACCCAACCGCCGCCGTCCGTGACCAGGTCGGACCGCACTTCCCTCACCTTCCCGGCGAGGTGCGGGCGTTCGCGGTTGATGACGGACGCCCGCTTACCGACTCCGAGCGCGGCGGAGCCCGCAGCGCCTTCACGATCCCCGCAGACGCGAAGGCAGTGTGCGTGGTCGGCGGCTGGTGGCTGTACAAGGACATCCCCACCGTCGATACGGCCCTCGCCCGCCTCACCGCCCCGCTTCACGTCCTGGTGTGCGGCACCCCACTGGACGACGCCGTCTTCACACGCTGGCACCAGCTCCCCAACGTCCACCTGCACACCGTGCCCGGCCCGGTCGGCGACCAGGTCTTGCGGCTCGTGTACGCCGCTGCCGACGCGGCCCTCGTCGCCCGGAAGTCCGGCGTGGGCAAGGAATCAGGACTGGTCATGGACGCCGTCCGCCTCGGCGTCCCTCTGATCGTTTCCGCGCACGACCCCGAGCTGACCGCCCGCCTCGCCGGGGAACCCTGGACCCGGCTCTTCCCGGCCGGTGATCCGGACGCCCTCGCCAACGCGCTGGACCAGCTCACGGCAGATGTTCCCGCCCGCCCGGGCCCGTCAGCGTGCGGGGCTCTGGACATGAACTCGGCGGCCGACCAGGCCACCTTCCTCACCGACACCTACACCCGCCTGACCAAGGAATACCGATGAAGACGCCCGTCTCTCCAGCCCTGGTCGCGGTGGTGGGCCCGGTCGAACCGGCCCTACTGGCCGCCTGGACCGCCCACTACCGCCGGCTCGGCATCGAGCGGTTCCACCTCGCTTTCCACTTCCCCGACCACATCCACGACGCCTGGCGGCACCAGCTCATCGCGGCCAGCCACGACCTCGGCATCGTCCCTGCCCGGATCAGCACCGGACCCTGGCACGAGCACACCAACACCCAGCTCCGCGACTTCCTGCGCGAGCAGGCGGGCCCCGGCTGGCACCTGATCGCCGACTCCGACGAGTTCCAGACCTACCCCGCCCCACTCACCGAGATGATCGCCCGGGCCGAGTCCGCCAAGCACAAGGTGACCGGCGGGCTGATGCTCGACCGCGCCACGAACGACGGCCGTCTGGCGCTCTGGCGCCCCGAAACCGGACTGGACCGGTCCTTCCCGCTCGGCGGGCACCTCACCCACCGGCTCCTCAAGGGCGACCCCCGAAAGATCGTCCTTGCCCACTCCTCGGTAGCCGTTGCGTCCGGCAACCACCGGGCACCGGGCCACAAGCCAGACCCGGACACGCTCGCATGCGTGCACCACTTCAAGTGGCGCTCGGGCGTCCTGGACGACTTGCGCCGACGGGTCGACCGGTTCACGTCCGGCGAGTGGGCCGAGCGCACCCCGGCCGTCCGCAGCGAGGCGTCCCGCCTGTTGCAGCACATCGACCGCCACAACGGCCGGATCGATGTCGCCGACCCGCGTCTGGCCTTCCGTCACGTCACGCTTGATCGGCTGCCGAGAGACTGGGCCGTCGAAGCCGCCAAGATCACAGCCGTCTGGCGCCCGCACACGGCTCAGAGCCAGCCCGGCTCCACGATCTCCTCGCCCTCGTCCTGAGGCTCCTCGAAGCGAGCAAAGAAGTCGTCCAGTGCCTCCGGGGTCACGACCAGCGCGTTGGCGTCTTCCCGCTCATTACGCTCCGCCAGCCTGCGTAGCAGCTCGTCGCGCTCCACCGGAAAGTACAGCAGCCGCCACCGGCCGCCGGCCGCCTCCACCAGATCCTTCATCGTGTCGCGGTCCTTGCGCGGCCACAGCCCGTGGTCCCACACCACGTCCCGGCCCTCGGCGACCAGCTCGGCGAGCCGCTCGTGCAGCTCGGCGACGACCGGAGCCTCCTTCTCGAAGTAGGTGTTCTCCGGGTAGTCGACGCCGTACCGACCGTGCCGCTCATGGACGACCTCGTCCACCGACAGCCGCACAGCGCCCTCCGGCTCCAACTTCCGCTGGGCATAAGTGGTCTTCCCAGAGCCGGTGAGCCCCACCAGCAGGAATACCACCGGAGTGCGCTCGGTCACCGCCAACTCCCTTCAACACCACCAGCGTCCCTTGGTCAGTCTGCCACCGTCGGTCGGCCCAAGGCCCCTTTCCTCCTCACCACCACCCGAAGGAGCCGCCCGTGTCCGCCTCCGCACTCGCCCGCGCCCTGCGGGCCTACGTCCGCTACGCCCCAGGAACGGTGGGCAAGGCCCGGCTCGTCGGCCGCTTCCTCGACGAACACCTGCGCACCCACCCCGTCCACACCACCGTCAGGCTGCGGTCCGGCGACAAGATCGGCGTCACCACCAGCGACGTCATCCAGCGCTACCAATACCTGTTCGGCGAGTGGGAACCGAACCTGAGCACCTTCTTCCGTGACCGGCTCCGCCCCGGAGACACCTTCATCGACGTCGGAGCCCACCGAGGCGCCTTCAGCCTCCTTGCCTCCCACGCCGTCGGCCCCCACGGCCACGTCATCGCCGTAGAACCCTCCCCGAGGTTCCACGACGACCTGACCGCCGCGATCACTGCCAACTGCCGCACCAACATCCAGTCGATCCGATCGGCAGTCTCCGACACTCACGGCAGGCAGACCCTGTACCTGGCGGACCCCACCAACTTCGGCCACACCACCGCCGTACGGCCCCGCCACGCCCACATGTCCTTCGATGTACCGACCGCGCCCCTTGCCAGCCTCATCAGTAACGCCCAGTTCGCTACCACGCGGATCATCAAGATCGACATCGAAGGCGCCGAAGCAGCAGCCGTCCGCGGACTGCTACCGGCGCTCGCGCACTTGCCGGACGACGCGGAACTTGTCGTGGAGGTCACCCCTCGGCTCTTGGCGAAGCAGGGCGAGAGCGCCACCGGGATCATCGACATCCTGCGCGAGAACGGCTTCCATGCGTACACGCTCACCAATGACTACGACCCGACCCCCTATCCCAGGACCATGCGGCACCCGCAGCCGCCCGTTCGATGCACCACGGTCCCCGAGGAGATGACCGACCTGGTGTTCTCGCGGACCGATGCGGACCACCTCGCGTCGGGGCGTTGAAGGCGCCCGCGCTCCAAGAGGGAGCTGGCACCCCGGATGCCCGCACGCCCCCGATGAATCCGAAGCACGTCGACAAGGAGCGGACACGGTGAGCAACAACAGCGTGATGAACAGTCGCAATGTGGTCTGCGTGATCGTCCACGACAAGAACACCGACACGGTCGCATCCCTGCTCTATGGGGCCCGTAGCTGGTCCCCGCAACCGGTCTGGACCCTTCCCGGCGGCAAGGCCGAACCCGGCGAACCCCTCGACGAAGCCGCCGCCCGCGAACTCAAGGAAGAGACGGGCCTTCTCGTCGACCCGGCCGACCTTTCACTCGTCCACGTTGTTCACGTCGAGCAGGGCTGAGACCGGTCTGGGTAGTTCGTGCTCTTCGCCTTCGCCACCGACACATGGACTGGTGAACTGACCAACGCCGAACCGGACAAACATCTCGCAGCCCAGTGGCTCGCGGCCGAACGCCTCCCCGAGCCCGCGTTTCCGACGGCCGCACAAGCCCTGGCTGCGTACAGGGATGGTGGCCCGTCCTTCTCCCGCTACGGATGGCCGGCCACCATCACGGAGGGAGTCGTCTCGCTGTTTTGGGCGGCCGCACGGCACCGCGCCTGATCAGTGGGGACTCGCCTACGTCGAGCCGCGACCAGGAACGCGCTCGACGTAGGCTCACCGGCATGAACCTGCGTCTGAGCACCGTAATCCTTCCTGTCGACCGCTGGCACGAGGGAGGCCGCGCCAAGTGGCAGCGCGCCGAGGAACTCGGCTTCCACGCCGCGTACACCTACGACCATCTCTCCTGGCGCAGCTTCCGTGACGGCCCGTGGTTCGGCGCCCTGCCCACCCTCACCGCCGCCGCCACGGCTACGGACCGCTTGCGCCTGGGCACCTTGGTTACGTCGCCAAACTTCAGGCACCCAGTGACGCTCGCCAAGGAACTGATCTCGCTCGACGACATCTCCGGCGGACGCGTCACCCTAGGCATCGGCGCCGGCGGCAACGGCTTCGACGCCACCGCGCTCGGCCAGGAGGCGTGGACACCGAAGGAGCGGGCGGACCGGTTCAGCGAGTTCGTGCCGCTGCTCGACCGCCTGCTCACCGAGGGCGCGGTCTCACAGAAGGGCGACTTCTACACGGCCGAGGAAGCCCGCAACCTCCCCGGCTGCGTACAGCGGCCCCGACTGCCGTTCGCAGTGGCGGCGACCGGCCCACGCGGCCTGAAGCTCGCCGCGCGACATGGGCAGGCGTGGGTGACGACGGGTGACCCGAAGCTGTACGAGACAGGCACCCCGGAGCAGTCTGTGGAGGCGCTGCGCGGACAGATCGAGAGGCTCGGCAAGGCGTGCGCCGAGGCCGACCGGGACGTGGCCGACCTCGACAAGATCCTTCTCCACGGCTTCACCCCCGACCGGAACCGGCCGCTGGAGTCCGTAGACGCCTTCGTCGACTTCGCCGGCCGACACCGCGACCTCGGGTTCACCGAAATCGTGGTCCACTGGCCCATCCCCGACTCTGACTTCGCAGCGGACCTGGCCGTCTTCGAGCGCATCGCCACCCAGGTGCTAAAGCAACTCAGCTAATGGACGCACTGAAGGGGCCGAACCAAAGATCCAGCAGTCACATGGCTCAGATCGTAGTTGGGCCGTCTGCCAAACAAGCTGCCGCCGAGTCACGCAGGAGCCCACTCCGAGTCGGACGTCGCGTACTCCACCACAAGGGGACTCGCCACAACACACCGAGGTGTGGCACTGGTGCTGGGAAGAATTCCCGTGACACGGGCGTACCCAGTCATCATCGCGGACACGTCGATGTTGTCGTCCTCATCATCCAGCGCGTCGAGCAGCTCCTGCACACCGCGGCCATGCAATCGCATCTCCGTCCGGGATGACGTCTGCTCTGCTGGCAACGGATCCCGATGGCTGGTGAGCACATCTACGACCTGGCCGACTCTGGTGACGAATGCAGCCCCCAGGCTAGAGACTGAGCTCTCCGCCTCCAGCGCGGGTCCGTCCACCGACATCGGGGTCCAGCTCCTCAGATGACGGACCGACCCATGCATGAGTAAACGGCAGAGGCCGTCAGCAACAGGGTCTGTTCCTCTTCCGCCTGCGGAGTCCACAAACAGTACGAGATCTTGGTGAGCTCCGCTGAGCGTTACGCAACGAAGGGGTACCTCGAACTGCACCCACTGACCAGGTCGCAAGTCGGGCGACGCATACCAACCAGCCACGAGCTCAACATGCTTGTGCACGTCACGCAGATGCCGCAACTGCCCCTGTTCCACATCTGCCGCTGGCGCGTCCATGTCGATGCCGCCAAGTGGAGTGGTCAAGCGGAGAGCACCAGTACGTGGGACACGTCTCGGCTCAGGCAGGAACTGTCGCAGCTTGCTTTCTGACAAGTAAACGATCTCACGCAAGGGGCGCTCCTGTCCGATCGGCTGGTCACGTGACACGACATACTGCCACCCCCCACCGACAGTGGCCGAAACAGCTCAAGAACGGTGCAAAACAAGCCATTTGCCGACCGCATGCTCCGACGGCGTCGACAATGGGTCGTCAGTCACTGCACGCGGCGATGACCTCGGGGGACGTCATGGAAGATCGACTTGAGCCGGATTCGGCACTGCACCAACTCGGCGAACGAATCGAAGGAGTAGAGAAGGGGCAAGGGCGTCACGAGGAGACGCTGGACGGATTCCGGGATGGGCTGCGTGGCGTGCGAGCGGACGTCGTGAGGCTCAGCGGCGAGGTCACCAATGTGAGGCAAGAGATCGCGGGGCTGGAGAGCGCGGTCACCGACACACGCCAGACTCTCGACACCTTCATCGAGCAATATGGACGCGACAGGGAAGTTTCCAAGGCTCAGGCCGAACTGTCTCGCCTGACAACCGAGTGGCACGCCAACTTCGCCCAGCGCAAACAGACCCGTGCCCTGGCTCGTGGCCTGGTGCACACCCTCACCGCGCAGGCGGTGTACAGAAACATGGTGAACACAGCCACTGTGCGCGCCTGCTCTGAAGAACGGTTGCTTCTCGAACCAACCTACTGGCTTGCGCCTGCCACCTTGGCGGTCGCGGCCAATTTCCGTGACGAGGAAGAGCAGGCGGAGCGTGCTCAGTCACATGCCTTGATCTTGGATGCCGCCAAGGCGAACCTCTTTCTTTCGTTGACATATTCTCGCCTCGGAGATGAGGCCAAAGCTGGCGCATGGATCGACCTCTATCTCCAGTCGCTCGACCCAGACGAACTAGGGCAAGACTTCCTTGTCGTTCTGGACGCGATTGCGAGCAGGGAGCTGGGTGAAAAGGCACTTGGGTACGCTCAGCAGACCATGGCCGGGTGGAATCCAGACAGCTCCGGCTACTCGGTCGACACGCACAAAAGGATCAATGCGCACGATGGTACTTCCCTGACGTCCCGAATGTTAAGCCTACGTAGCCGCATCGCCGAGAAACGGTATACAGATCTACGCGAGACATGTGGAGACCAGTGGGAAGCGCTCCGGGTCGGTTGGGAGCTCGCGACCGTGTCTGGTGAGACCTTGGCCTATCTCAGACGTATGTTCCCGGACGGAGCCGAAGGGATCGCATCGGTCGGTACCGGCCGCCACGTGGAGAGCGCCCTGGAACGCCTCATCGATCAACTTGAACCAGATGAAGCGGACATGCGCGAAAAGATGCGGCGACTTGAGCGCGTGATCGAGCATGGGGGAGACCTAAAGGCAGCCGATCGAGCACACGAGGTTTCACTCACGCCTGACGCCACCCCAGTCTCGCTCATGACGCTCCTTGACCAAGCCATTTTCGAGCCGGACGAAGTGCGGCTCGGCCAGCCGGCCCGCCGCATGGCCTTACATGCCATTTGGCCTGCGCTGGAAAGCGCCGCGCAGCGATTTGTCGCACTCTCCCGACAGGGCCTTCCTCATCACATCACGTTGAGGGTCGCAGGTTGGTCCTGCACCGTCGCGACGGACCCGCGAATTGTGGTGGAGCCGGGACCACTTGTCGAAGAGCTCGCCACGCACATCGAGCAAAAGACCCAGGTTCAGTCGGACGCCGTGGTGCGCAGATGGCCCCGCGTGATTCTTGCCCTTGTGATCGGCATTCTCACCGGGGTGCTCGTAGTGCCGTTTGTCGACGGCATGTCACGGTGGATATATCTCCTACTCACGTTCGGTATGTTCACGTGGATGATCTGGGAGATATGGAGCGTTCCGCTCCGCAAGAAGCACGTACGCGATCAGGGAAACCGGTTGCGAAATGATGCTGTCACGACGCTGAGCAAGGCACTACGCCAGTCTGAGGATTTTTTCGAGGACTGGTATGAGGGAATGGGGAAACTGACTTCCCTCGTTCAATGGGGAGGGCAATTCAAACAGAACTGATCGCAGGGTAACCCGAGTCGACCAGGAACGGAAAAGGGGCCAGATGGACACCTCCAAACTGATTGGCGGCCGTTTCAAGGCGACGGATGATGGGCCTGTCAGTGGTGCCATGGGCGACGTATGGCCAGCCGAGGACACAAAGCTGGGCCGGACAGTCGCTCTGAAGTTCCTTGCCCGGCGACGCCTCCGCCAGCAGGGAGCCCTCACAGAGTTCACCGATTGGATGGTTAAGAGGTTTGAGCGCGAGAGCTTTGCGATGGCACGGGTCAACCATCCTCACGTCGCGCACATCTATGACACTGGCGAACATGACGGCGAGCTCTACATCGTCATGGAGTACGTCCGAGGCAAGTCGCTCACCAATCACTTGAAGACGGGGCCCACCCTCACACTTGAGCGAACCGTGCGATGGACACGCGAAATCTGCGAGGGCCTCGACGCCGCGCACTCGTGCAAGGTTTTCCACCACGACATCAAGCCCGACAACATCATGATTACAAACCAGGGCGAGGTGAAGATCGTGGATTTCGGGTTGGCGTCTTTCGCCGATGTCACTCAGTCTCATACGGGCGTGGGCACCCCGCTGTACAAGGCACCAGAGCGGTGGAACGGTAAGCCGGGCAGCGCGCGCAGTGACCTGTACTCAGTGGGCTGCGTCCTGTACGAGATGCTGACTGGGCGCCCACCCTTCGGCACCCCTCGGGACGACCCGATGACCGTGGGCAGAATGCACCAGGATGACGCGCCGGCACCGCCGAGCGCCCATCGCCCCGGCGTTCCCGACCAGCTCGACTCCATTGTCCGGATCCTCCTGGCCAAGGACCCGGCGCATCGACCGCGAAGCGCCGGAGCGGTTGCGGAGGTGATGAGGGATGTCCAGGGCTCTCTGGATATTGAGGACCTGGTTGATGCGGGCGGACGCGCAACCCTGTCTGGCGCGGTGGACAACGGTGCTCGCCATTCGGAGGGAATCCGGGCGTTGGATCGCCGCATCTTCGAATTGGAGCTCCGGTTCGGTCCAGACCATCAGGCAGTGATCGAGGCGCGCACAGAGCACGCTGAGCTCACCGGCCAATCGGGCGATGCACGAGGGGCCGCAGCTCTATACAACCGTCTTGGCCGTGATTGTCAGGACTTCTTCGGCCCTTATGACACACAGGCGATCAACGCATTCGAAGGTGTCGCACGGTGGATCACGAGATCGAGTACAAATTGACCAGCACGCGCATGGGGGGATTATCTGGTCCTGGTACTGCCCGAATCTGATTCACGATTTTCTCTCCGCCAATCAGTCTCAGTAGAGCTGCCTTACCAAAACCGCCATCCTGCATACCTTTGCAGCTCGGGCTGCGATAGATGAAGGAATCCTTGGCTCCGACGACATCCTCCTGCGTGCGCCACAATCCTTGCAGTTTGAGTGACGATCGGGGGCCCGAACTTGCTCGAGGAGGGCATGCCGGAGCAGTCGGTGAAGGCGCCCTCGGCTCCCTTGGCACCTTCGTCGACGGCTACCGCGACCTCGGCTTCATCGAGCTCGTGATCCACCAACCCCCAACTCCGACTTCACCGCGAGCCAGGCTGCCTTCGAGAGGATCACCACGGAAGCCTTCCTGCAGCTCGGCTGAGCCGTTTTGGGCCGATTGGTAGGCCAAGAGGGCCTCAGCAGGATCGCCGGAGGCGTCTCACACGCCCATCGAGTACTGCGCCATAGGCGGCCTGTCAGTACCTACCGGCAGCATGGAGCCAGAGGCGAAAATTGGGAGGCGCTTGTGAAGTACTGGCTGATGGTCACCGGGGACAAGTCGGTGCCCTCCGGAGCAGCACGCAGCCTGGAAGCGTGGGACCCCTCCCTGTCCACAGTCACCAGTCACAACCTCGAGGAGGGTGACCCAGTCCTAGTGTGGCGCGGTGGTCGCGGAGGCGGGGTAGTCGCGATAGGCGAGATCACCAGCACCAGCGTAGTCCCCCAGGGTGACTTCCTGAGTCTCGCCAGGTCGCAGCGCGACGAAGACGGTTCGGTTCCAGCACTCACGAGAGCTGTACTGAATCTTGGGAAGCTCATGTTGGCCACGCCGATCTCGGCCAACACGCTGCGTGCAGCGGGCATCACACGAGTGATACGGCAGGTGCGATCGGCCGGAGGCGACCACAAACTCGTGCCTCTCGAGCTGCCCGAGAAGCATTGGCGTGAGGTTATCCGGCTTGCCGAGTACCCGGAGGCACCCACCGAGTGGCCGGCCGCATGGAACATCTCCCCTGGTTCCGTCGTGAGACGTGCCAAGCTGCATGAGGTCTACGGTGGCAACCCGAGATGCACTGTTGGCTCCAGCGCGAAAACACCAAACGCACTACTCTTTGTCGACGGCAGCCGTTCGGGTGAGCTGGCACCTCAATGGAATGGTTCCGTACTACTGGCTCCCGGGCAGGGGCAGCGGAGCAGTGACGGAATCTCGCTGGAGAATCTGGCAGTGCTTGCGCATCTACAGCGTGGCGTACCCGTACGGCTCTTCCTAGTACGAGGAGCTGACTGTTTGTACGTCGGCGAGTTCGGCATCGATCTCAAGCAGCCGATAGAGCGCTGGGTAGTAACCGGTGAACGGGAACTTCAGTATCTTGACAGCGTGCTCCGTTGGGACATTAAGACTCCGATCTTTCGGCTTCGTCTCCTTAATGGTGCACGTGCCCTCCTGGATGACACCGACCCGTTCCGGCAAGCTCCTCGGATGAGGCTCAGCCTGCATCCAACGAGTGATCAGCCGGTCGCCACCGCGATTCGCGGGCTGCTAGCCGTAATGGAGAATGACCCCGCCGTCGCTGCCTCGTTGAGCGAGCTTAGCGAGGCACAGCTGCTCGCAACTTTGACTCAACGCGCGAGGCGACAGGCAGATTTGGTCGAGCTTCGTGCAGCGGCCGAAGACTCTGCTACCAGCGAGGGCGACCTGCAAAAGCTTGTTCAGCGCATGACGTGGATTTTCGGCGGCGAATTCCTACCGGGCACCGCCCGTCGCAACCTCACTCTGAGAGACCAGCTTGACCTGACTCTGCTCCGGCCTGACGGCACTCTGCACGGCGTCGAGCTCAAGAAGGCCAACATTGACCGCCTCGTGACCGTGCAGCGCAACCACTTGATCGTGGGACACGAGATCAACAAGGCCGTGGGTCAGGCCATGAACTACCTACGGGAACTCGACGAGAAGCGCTCCCAACTCCTGGTCGACCTCGGCATCGACGCCCGCCGCGCCTCGATGACTGTGGTGATCGGGCACAGCACGTTCGTCACCAATGGCGCCAGTTCCGCGCAGATCGACGAGACCATACGCACGTATAACTCTCACCTCACCCGGGTGAGCGTAACCACGTACGACCGTCTGATCGGAAACGCGCAGCGAACGCTTGACCTGACGGCGGCCCCAGACATTTAGGGCTGTGACAACGGCGGCGGACCTCTCGAACGGTGGCCTGGACACAGCGGCACGCGCCAACTGCACCGCCAAATGCGGCACAGCCGAACCGATCTACCTTCCCTTCTTACGCGTTTTTGGGCTCTCGGCAACCGAGTTTCTGCAGGTCAGCACGTGATGTGCGAAAAAGGCTTGACTGATGTGAACTCGTGCCTCCTGGCTCCCTCATTTGGATGGTCCACCTGGGACTCAAGGTGGCGGTCATATCTCGTTCAGGTCGGTGACTGAAGCGTTACGCCCAGACCCTGGTGAGTGCCGCGATGAGGTCGGTGTCGGCCGGTGCCGCGGGCCACCATCCGCCCTCGTCGTCCGGGAGGTGGGATACGAGCAGCGCCATGGCCGTCCGGTGTCAGCCCGAGGTCGCTAGTGTTGTCACATGGGCGTGTTGGATACGGCTGGGCTTGAGGCCATGATCGAAGAGGCGACTGTCGATGCCTACAACTACGACGAGCAGCTGACCGGTCTGTTCACCATGCTTGAGGAACACCTCGGCCTGCCTTTCACCACCGCGGTTCTCGGCGGCGAGGTAACCGTGGACGGCATCGACCTCACGCCGGACGGACGGATCGTCGCCCTATGCTCTCGCGGCGGCATTCGGCAATCGATCGGAATCCTGGAGCTGCCGTTGCCCAGCCCGGCGCCCGAGGGCGCGGAGTGGATCGAGGCGTACCGTCACTGGGCCGGTTGAGGTCGGGCACCTCACACCCCGCGCGGGACCGCTTGTCTGGGAGGGCTGAACGTGGCTGACGCCGTACATGGCACGCAGCAGGACGCTGGCGAACCGTCGCTGACCGACCTCATCGAGCGCAGTGCCGAGTTGAAGGGGCAGCTTGTTGCCTTCGGGCAGAGCGCCCGCTTTGACCGGTGGCTGACGCCCCTCCTGCTTGAGGCCGCAGGGCCTGAGCGGCAGCTGGACGAGGGCGAGGCGATCCGGATCATTGACCACTTCATCCTGCGGTACCGCCTGCCGGACGGTGCGACCGTGGCGGACCGTCCGGCAGGCGGAAGGACTTGACCGCGGTCGACCGGGAGACGCTGCTCGGTTGGCGTGACCCGGTCGAGGGCATCTTCGAGATCCAGCGTAAGGAAGGGGATGCCGTCGTCCTGCTGAACTTGGTCGACGACCTGGAGTACCACACGTACTCGAATGTCGGGCGGACGGCGTTCCGTGGAGTGTCCAAGGGGTGCTTCCTCCACACCTGCCTGGTACCGGTCCACTCGGCCGGCGGGGCGTGGCTGGTGTCCGGGGCGATGTCGAGCTACCCCAAGTCCAGCGCCGCCGAGATCGCCCAGGCCGCTCTCCACCTGGCCACCAGCCAACCCGAACTGGTTTTCCGCAACCCCGAAAAGCTTGAGCAGGGATGGCAGCGAATGCGGGAGGACCGGGCCGCGTTTGTCGAGTTCTGCGGCGGCGACGAACTGGTTCTGCCACCTGCCGAAGCTGAGGACCTCCTCAATGGCTACTACCGCCACCGCCAAGAGGCCGCCGTCGCCGGACAGCCCGACCGTACCCGGGGCAGACGGCTTCCCGGTCTGGACCTGCCGTTTTTCGAGCTGCCGCGAGAACTCGCGGAGCCGGACACCATCGGCATCATCTACGACGAGGTCGACGGGCTCAACTTCTACGCGGACTACGGGATGCTGCGGGACCTCTTCGCAGCCCCGGCCCTCGCGGGCCACAGACAGCACCAGGACCTGTTGCGCGCGTACCTGCGCGAGGAGTCGATCGCGCCACTGCCGATCCGCCGACTTGCCGCCGCCCATCCGGAGACGGCCGACGCGGTGTTCCGGAAGCTGCTGCGGAAGCCCGGATTCACCTGGAGCGAGCACGGTGAGGCGCTGCTGTGCCGACGCAAGCCCTGGTACTACGCGAACAAGCCGCGCCCTGGTGTCTCCGTAATCGGCGACCGTCTCAGTGCGCTTGCCGTCGGCCGCTGACAGTCACCGTTTACGAGGGCGGCGCGGTGGGCCTTGGTGGTAGGCAGTCGCCTCGGCGGCGCTCTGCGAAAGGCTCCGACACCCGGCTCATCGGACGCCGGCCGGGGCGATAACTGCCGTCTTCGGTTGCCTCATGGCACGTCAGCCCAGGTCAGGGAGGCGTCCCTGGGGAAGGTGCAGGCTCGTTGGTGTCGCCTTCCAGCAGACGGGCGGCGCGTGTGGTGGTGTCGACCGTGAGGCGTTCCGGGTCCGTGGCGGACGGGCCGCCGGCGACGGGCAGCGCGGCGGTGTGGGGATGGCGCGGGGAGGCCGCGCAGCCCGGGGGTGTGCTCGGCCAAAAGACCACATGCGGACCTTGGTGTAGAGGAAGGCCAGCCAACTGCGAAGCTAGCTCCGCAGCCTGACGGTGTGTATGATTTTGAGTATCGAAGCTCGGGCGTGCTTGGGCTACGTGTGTGGTGGCGGGGTGGGAGAGGTGTGTCGCTTCCTGTCCGGCGCCGCGGGCAAGACCCTCTGACACATAACCACCGCACCACCCCGCATGGTTTGCAGGCCCGGCAGGGCGGTGCGGCTATACCGTTCCCACGCAGTGCGCGGGGACAGGAAGGACAACCGATGAGGATTGTCAACGTTCATCATGCATGGTCCCTGCCGCCCCGGACCAGGGGAGTCGTGCTGGTTCTCCTGTGGACCATCGTGGTAGCTGTGGCGTGTGCTTCGTTCATGGGGCATGGCACGGCTGTACTGGTCGTAGTCGCTACCGCTCTCTTGACTGTCGTGGTGGAGGAGCTGGTGCGTACCGCGATGCGGTACTGGCTGCACACTGTCTGACCAACCGGGGTTGGGTGGGGGAGCCATGCGCGTACAGCTCCCCCACCTACAGAAGCAGAGAAATTTGGCATGAGGGGAAGAAGGACGGAGACGCTGTGCGAGTAGACGACACATCGCCGGCTCACGGTGAGCAGATTCCGCTCGGGAGTCTCTGTGAAGTGACGGCTGGCCCATCCGGGTCGCTGCTGGACACCCTGCACGACGGCCCTGACGGGGTGCCGGTGATCTCGCCGCCAGATCTCACCGATCACCACACGGTGGACACCCGGCGGCTGCGCCGGGTGCCGTGGGGCGAGGCCAAGCGGCTCTGCCGGTTCGCGCTGCGGGAAGGCGACCTCCTCGTCGTGCGGCAGGGGACACTCGGTCGGCTGGCGTTGATCGAGGCAGAACACGCCGCATGGTTCTACGGCTCGTCCTGTCTGCGCCTCAGGCCCCGGCGCGAGTTCGTCCTGCCCGCGTACCTCGTGTCGTATCTGTCCTATCCGCCCGTGCAACGGGCCTTGCTGGGACAGTCCCTCCCGGGTACGGTCCCGTCGCTCAACTCGACGATGCTGAACGAGTTGCCGGTCACTGTTCCGCCGCTGGACCGGCAGCGCTCCATCGTCGAGGCCCTGGCCGATGTCGACGCGCGGATCAGGATTCAGCGGCAGATGGCCGACCGCCTTGAGGCACTACGGCCGGCCATCTTCGGAGAGCTGGTTCAAGGAACGAGGCACACGTGAGTCCCCTTACCGTCGCGCAGTTGGCAAGGGTCCTCTTCGGCGCCGCCGACATCCTGCGGGGCAGAATGGACGCCTCGCAGTACCGTGATGTCGTCTCCGGAATGCTGGTCCTCAAGCGGGCCTCGGACCAGCCCGGTGTTCTTCGGGTGCCCGAGCGGGCGCGTTGGTCCCACATCGTCGGCTACCAGGGCAAGGCGCTGGGTCACGTACTCAACGACGCCTTGTGGGAACTCGAGCGGAGCAACCCTGAGGTACTGAAGGGTGTCTTTGAAGCCCCCGACTTCGACAGAAGGTTGGGCCGTGCCGAGTTGAAGGCACTGGTCGATCACTTCGACCACATTCTACTGAGCGACGACAACCTGGAGTTCGGCGATGAGGTCGGGCGTGCCTATGACCTGATCCTCAGCGAGTTCGCTGACAGCGCGGGGAAACGGGGTGGTGAGTTCTTCACCCCCCGCTCTGTGGTCCGGCTGATGGTGCGCCTGGTCCGGCCGCAGGAGGGACAGTCGGTCTACGACCCGTTCGCCGGTTCGGGAGGCATGCTCGTCCAGGCCAGGCAGTATGTCGACGAGCACGACGGGGACGGCGCGGACCTCGCTCTGTTCGGGCAGGAAGTGAACGGCGCAACGTGGTCCACGGCCCGGCTGAACCTCCTGTTGCACAGCATCACGGACGGTTCGGTGCTCTGCGGCGACACACTGACCGATCCGCTTCACTCAGTGGAGGACGGGCGTCTCAGACGCTTCGATCGTGTGCTTACCAATCCTCCCTTCTCGATGAAGTACTCCGAGAAGGAGGTGAGGCACCCGGAGCGGATGAAGTATGGCGGGGCATCAGGACAGCTTAAGAACGCCGACCTGATGAACGTCCAGCATGTTCTGGCCACACTCCGTCCGGACGGAATCGGAGCTGTGGTCACACCTCATGGTGTGCTGTTTCGGGGTGGGGCTGAAAGGGAGATCCGCCGGGGCATCGTCGAGGACGCACGGCTCGAAGCGGTAATCGGTATCGGGCCGAACGTCTTCCACGGCACGTCCCTCCCCGCCTGCATCCTGGTGCTACGGGGTGCGAACGGAACACCAGCGGATCAGCGCGGCCAGGTGCTGTTCATCAACGCCGAGCGGGAAGTGGTCACCGGGCGGTCTCAGAACCGACTAGAGCCACAGAATATTGAGAAGATCGTGAGCGTTTTCCGTGAATGGATGGAAATTCCTGGATTCTCGCGGGCGGTCTCGCTGCAGGAGATTGCGGAAAACGACTTCAATCTCAATATCCGGCGCTACGTGGACGCGAGTCCTCCTGCCGAACCACCGCTGGACGTACGTGCGACGCTGTTCGGCGGCGTACCACGAAGCGAAGTTGAGACGGAAGTAGCAAAGTTCCACTCTTACGGCATCGGACTCGCTGACCTGTTCACGCTGAAGAGTGCCGACTATCTCGATTTTCTGAGCGGCGGCTGCGAGGCGACTGCGGCACGTCTCCCGGGCCTCGCTGCTGCCCGAGAGGAGGAGTTCATCGACAGCTGCCGTTCTTGGTGGGAGGAAGCGGCATCACGAATTGCGGAACTAGCCGAGAGCGAAAGGCTATTGATGCTGCGCCCCCGGCTCATGGCTTCGTTCCGTGAGGAACTGTTGCCAGCTGAGATTCTGGACCGATACCAGCTGGCCGGAGCCTTCGCTGCATGGTGGTCGAACCGGCAGGACGACCTCAGAAGCCTGGACCTCCGTGGCTTTCCTGGGGTGATCGACCGGTGGGCCACGGCCGACGGCAGACAGTCTTCGTATCTCCCTCAAAACATGGCGCGCGAACGAGTACTCGATGTTCTTGGTGAGGATCTCCGATCTCGAGTGGAGAAGCTCGTTGTCGCAGAACGACAGGGACTGGTCAATGTCTACCGCTCATGGGGCGACCGATACGAGACCTCGCTCATGGACCTGGAGAGGCAGAGCGAGGCTGCTGCGGCAAGGCTTGGAGCTCGGTTGAAGGAGCTTGGTTACACGTGATCGGCTTGCGCCCTTGGCGCGGATCAACGTGCAACCTGCGTTTCTGCAGTTCAGGCCGCGATGGGTGAAAAAGGCTTGACTGACGTCACGAGCGTTCCCAAACGGATACGCTCGGTTGATGCGGCGGCAGCGCCAAGGGTGGGTACGGCACCGAACCAGGGTTGGTCGCGGAAGCTCCGCCACGACAGGTGGTCATAGGTGTAGGCGGCGTGGAAGTCGAGTTCCTCGGCTCGCTGCCACACTTTCTTCCCCTCGGCCCAGGGGTAGATCGGAAGGATCACGGTGCTCAGGCGCATGGGCAGAGCCTACGTGGCGGCCGAAGGTCGCCATCCTCACGTCCGACGTCGACGATTTTCCGCGGTTGTGCGGCAGCAAGGTTCGGCTCATCGGCCTCTGGCCGCAGCACTGTCCCGAAGTCGGTTGCCGGAGTCCGCAAGAGCAGTGGGCCGGTCGGTTTCGCAGGTCAGCGCATGATGCATGAACGAGGCGCGACTGACGTGGACTTGTGCCCCACCGCCCACGGGCCTGTCGTTCGTGTCACGCCTCGGTCTGCTGCCAGACCGCGGTGAGCGCTGTGATCGGGTCGGTATCGGCCGGTGCTGCGGGCCACCATTCGCCGTCGTCATCCTGGAGGTAGGGGTACCAGCAGGTGTCGGGGCCCAGGCGCAGCTGGATGCCGTGGTCGGTGAGGGTGAGGCGGTTGCGCCAGGTCCGGAGAGGGCCGGGTGTGGTGGTCATCTCGGTGAGGGCTGTGGTCAGAGTGGCGCGGGCAGCCGACATCGTTGCCGGGGCTGGGGTGTGGGGTTGTTCGGCGACGGTGAGGCCCGTCGTGCCGCCGTGGCGCCAGGCGCGGGTGAGGCGGGCGAACTCGGTCGGTCTGGTGCCGGTGTTCTCGATCAGGTGGTGAAACCACTCGGGGCCGGGGCTGCACGCGGCGATCCGTACCGTGTCCTGGTGCTGGGTCAGGTGCAAGTCGGCGGTGTCACCCGCGAGGAGCCGTACGGCGCGTGAGGCGGTGTCGGCTACGAGGTGCTCCAGGTCCGTGGAGGTCAGGCCGCTGCCGGGTGGTGGGGCTACGGGCAGGGTCGTGGTGTGGGCGGCCGGTGCGGGGAGTTCTGGCAGCCCGGGGGCGTGTTCGGCCCAGTCGGTGTACGCGGCGGAGGCCGGGACGCCGGTCGGGGCCGGGGGGCTCGCTGCCTGCCGGGGCACTGTACGGCGTGTGCGCAGCTGGGCGAGGACCTCCTCGCGGCCTCGGCCGCGCAGCGCGAAGAGCACGAACGGGTCGGCGTCGATGGCGGCGGCGATGGCGTAGCAGAGCGCGGCGGCGTGTTTGCAGGGGTATCCCCAGTCGGGGCAGGAGCAGTCCGGGTCGAGTTCGGTGGGCTGGGGGAGAAGGGGGACGCCCGCCTGGCGGGCGTCGTCGACGAGTTCGGCGGGCATCTCGCCGTCGAGGAGCGCCGCCAGATGCCCGGCACGGGCTGCGACGGTGTCGAGCAGGGTGTCCCATTGGGCGTCGGTGAGGACGGGCAGACGGACCGAGGAGCGGTACGGGCTCGGCCGGCTGCCCTGGACGGCGGCCTTGACCCGGCCCGGGGCGACATCGGCTGGGCCGACCTTGCCCTGACGGGCGTAGGTACGTCCGCGGGACAGGCGTCCGGCGTCCAGGGTGGAGTCCTCCAGGGCCGTCACCCACGCCTGGCCCCACCAGGTCGTGGCGAAGGCGCGCTTGCCACGGGCGGGTGTGCGGCGCTGGCCGGGGAGTGCACGGGTCATGACTGCCTTCCCAGGGCGACGAGTTCGGCGAGGTCGGCGTCGGACAGCTCGGTCAGGGCGGCCTCGCCGGAGCCGACGACGGCGTCGGCGAGCGTGCGCTTGGACTCCAGCAGCTGCGCCACCTTGTCCTCTACGGTGCCCTCCGCGATGAGCTTGTGCACCTGGACGGGCCTGTCCTGGCCGATGCGGTAGGCGCGGTCGGTGGCCTGGTCCTCGACCGCAGGGTTCCACCAGCGGTCGTAGTGCACGACGTGGGTGGCGCGGGTGAGGTTGAGTCCCGTGCCCGCCGCCTTCAGCGACAGCAGGAACACTGGTACCTCACCGCGCTGGAAGCGCTCCACCATCTCCTCGCGCCGCGCGACGGGGGTGCCGCCGTGCAGGAAGAGGGTGGGGGTGCCGCGTTCGGCGAGATGTTTCTCCAGGAGGGTCGCCATCTGCTTGTACTGGGTGAAGACCAGCACCGACTCGCCCTCGGCGGTGATGGTGCCGAGCAGCTCGTCGAGCAGGTCGAGCTTGCCGGAGCGGCCGCCGAGCGGCGTGGACTGGCGCAGGTACTGGGCGGGGTGGTTGCAGATCTGTTTCAGCCCGGTCAGCAGCTTGAGCACCAGACCGCGGCGGGCGATGCCCTCGGATTCCTCGATCTTCGCCATGGTCTCGCGGACCACCGCCTCGTAGAGGCCCGCCTGTTCGGCCGTCAGCGCCACGACCCGCTCGGTCTCGGTCTTGGCCGGCAGCTCGGGCGCGATTCCCGGGTCGGACTTCCTGCGGCGCAGCAGGAAAGGGCGCACGAGACGGGACAGGCGTCCGGCGGCCTCGGGGTCCTCGCCCGACTCGATGGCGCGGGCGTGCCGGTCTCGGAAGGCCGCGAGGGGGCCGAGGAGCCCCGGAGTGGTCCAGTCGAGGAGCGCCCACAGCTCGGAGAGGTTGTTCTCCACGGGCGTGCCGGTGAGGGCGACGCGGGCGCGGGCGGGCACGGCGCGCAGCTCGCGGGCGGTGACGGCGTAGGGGTTCTTGACGTGCTGTGCCTCGTCCGCGGCGATCAGCGACCAGTCGGACCCGGCGAGGGCTTCGCGGTCGTGGCGCAGCACCCCGTAGGTGACCAGGACGATCTCGTCGTCGGCCAAGTCGTCGAGGTGGCGCTCGCCGCCGTGGTAGCGGCGCACGGGAGTGGACGGCGCGAACCGGGCCGCCTCGCGCTCCCAGTTGCCGAGCAGGGAGGCCGGGCAGACGACGAGGGTGGGGCCGGCGGTCGCGGGGTCGGTCTGGCGGTGCAGATGCAGGGCGAGAAGGGTGATGGTCTTGCCCAGGCCCATGTCGTCGGCGAGGCAGCCGCCGAGGCCGAGCTCGCACATCTCGGCCAGCCAGGCGAGGCCCCGCCTCTGGTAGTCGCGCAACATGGCCTTGAGCGCGGCGGGCTGCGGGGCGGGAGTACGTGACTCGGGATCGCGGATACGGGCGACGAGGTCGCCGAGCGCGCCGACCGCCTCACAGGGGATCTGCTCGCCGTCCCTTTCCACCTCGCCGGTCAGCGTGGCGCTCAGCGCCTCCATGGGCGTGAGCGGTTCCATCCGGCGGCGCCTGACGCGGGCCACCAGCTTCGGGTCGGCGACCACCCACTGGTCACGCAGCCGAACCAGAGGGCGGCGTGTCTCGGCGAGGGCGTCCATCTCGGCCTCGGTGAGCGGCTCGCCGCCGAGCGAGATCTGCCAGCGGAAGTCGAGGAGTGCGTCGGCGCCGAGGAGTCCGCCAGCACTGGAGCCGGGGGCGGTGCGCTGCCCGATCTCCGCGGCCGCGGTGAGTGCCTTGACCAGCTCACGCGGCCAGTGCACGTCGATGCCGGCCGAACGCAGTGTGTCGGTGGCGTCGCCCAGCAGGTCGAGGGCCTCGTCGTCGGACAGACGGAGTTCGTCGGGAGCGGTGTCTCTCAGCAGCCGCTGAAGCGGAGGCCAGGCGCGGGCTCCGCGGCGCAGCGCCAGCAGCGTCTCGGTCTCGGCGCGCGGGCCGAGCAGCCGTTCCACCTCGTCCGGCTCGCTCCACAGCCGGGCGGCCTCGACGACGAGCCCCGGATCCGCCGCGGTGTGCAGCTGCGGCACGGCCCGGAACACTCGGCGCCGTCCCTCCGGGGGGTCGACGCGCAAGGAGACGCCGACATCGGCGGTGAACGCGGTGGCGGTCTCCTCGGCCCACTCGCGCAGGGCGGGTACGGCACGCGTCTCGCGCCAGGCGTACGGCAGCGCCCCCATGGCGAGCGGCGCGGCCGGGGTGCGGACCAGGTCGTCGGCGACCGCGTCGCAGAACTGGCGTACCAGCGCGGTGGGTTCGGCGATCCGCACCGGAGGCGGGCCGGGCTCGGGCAGACAGTGGGCGTGGGGCGGGAACGCGGCGGCGAGGGCGTCCAGGTTCTGACGCTGGGCAGCGGTGAAAGGCCCCGCCTGCCAGGTGTCGTAGCCGGCGGGGGTGAGGGCGGGGTGGAGGCGGCCGTCGGCGAGCAGCCGGAGCGCGAAGCGGGCGGCGGCCTGCCAGGCGGCGGCGGACGGATTCGGTGGCTGCGCCCCGGTCAGGGCGGCGACGGCGAGGGCGGCGGGCAGCGCGTGTCCCGTCACCTTGCGCCGCCTGACCGAGCGGCCGTGCGGCAGCACCAGTTCCACCGCGTCGGTCTCGACGCCGATGGGTGCCGTGCCCTCGGCGGCGGCCGCCCCGGCGGGCTGCCACAGCAGCAGCCGGCCGAGGCGGGCGGGCTCGCCGGGCAGAAACACCGCCGCCCAGCCGTTGTCGAGCAGGCCCCGCGCCCAGGAGGCCGACTCCGGTGCCGCCAGCGGCAGCACACTCCTGCGGCCCGTGCCCGGCTCCCGTGCGACGACTCGCGCCACCTTCCTCAACTCCGTCCTCCTGTGAGCGAGCCGCACCGTGCCTCGCTCATCACCACGTACCCGTCGTTCTCCGGTGAGTTCCGCCGCCCCGCCGTCACCGGCGGGAGCGCGCCTTGTTCGCCGCGGTGCGGATACGTTTGGCCAGCCGCTTGTCGACATCGCGCAGGCTCTCGCCCAGCTCGGCAAGGACCTGGGCGGTGGCTGGGTGCTCCACTCGCCAAAGGTCGTCCACCCGCTGTTCGAGCACCTCTGGTGCCACGTTCGGGTTCTCCTGGAAGCCCAGGAGCAGCTCCTCGTCCTCCTGGGCACCGACGAAGAGCGAGAGACTGTCGATGAACAGCCACAACCGGGCCTGCTCCGCGCGCGCCGCATCCGCGTGGGCGTCCGCCTCAGGGCGTGCGCCCAGGGCCGCGGCGGCCACCTGGCGGCATCCCTCGATGCCGGAGTCCGCCGCCTTGCGCAGCACGCGCAGTGCTCGCGAGTCGTCGAGTACGGCCAGCACCGGCTGGACCACGGCGCGTCTGGCCGCGATGTCGGGGCCGTCGCCCGCACAGGCGTCGAGCAGCCCCACCGCGGCGTCAGCCCCGGAACGGTGCTTCAGCCACCCTTCGACCTCTTGGCGCGTCTCCTCGGGGGAGTAGCCCAGAAGGCCCTGGAGGAGGGTGTCTGCGTCGGCTTCGGCGTACTCGCCGAGCAGCGGCGCGAGTGCACCGCATTCCATCAAGTAGGCGCGCAGCCCGTGGCGGCCGAGCGGGGTGAGCCGCATGCGGTCCCCGTTCTCGTGGTCCCTCGGCCGGCCCGAGGCGTCCGACCAGGCATCCGAACCGGAGAGCCCGCGCCCGCTGACAGCGTTCAGGGGCGTGGCCAGGAGATCCTCGGCCGCGACGACACCATGGTCACCGGGAACGAACTCCACCGCGCCCAGGTAGGCGAGCTCTTCCGCCAGGTCCCGGAAGGTCGTCGCGAACAAGGCCAGGAGGAAATCGAGCTCGGGCCCTTCGGCACCCGCCTCTCGGGCTTTCGCCCGCAGGTCGTCGATCTCCACCCAGGTGCCGTCCAGGGCGTCGTACAGCTGCCCGATCAGCGCGTCGGCGATCTCGGCCGACAGCTCGTCCAGCTCGCCCAGCTCTCCCAGCTCGCCGAGCGGTTCGTCCAGTACCCCCGTCTCGTCGATCTCCTCCAGCAGGTCGCCCAGGGTGACCGACCAGAGCTCCAGAAGATTCTCGCCGGCGAAGTCGGCCGCCTCGCCACCCCAGGCGCGGCCCCCGCTGATCGTGATCAGCCCGCGGTTCACGGCGAAACTCCACGGCTCGTCGAGAACGTCCACGTCCTTGGCGCTGCGCAGCGCCTTCAACGCACGGGCCCGGGCGGTGGCCTCGGCGTACGGCGAGCCCTCGTCGGCGAACTCCCATAGCCGGAGCTCCTCGACGGCCTCACGGGCGAGCGCGCGCCGCAGCACCCGGCTCGCGGTGACCTGCCGTCCCTCGCGGCACCAGGTGGTGAGCCGCAGCGCCGATTCGAAGAGCGGGACATCCCGCACAGCCGCCGCGAGGTCCTCCCCCGGAGCCAGGGTCACCGGGCGCAGCACGGGCACACTCGCGACCGGTCCGTCGACTCCGGGGTCGACCGGGCTGCCCGGCCCTCGGCAGCGCCCGCAGGCGCACGATGCCGTGTCCTCGGCCGCCGGCTGTCCCCCACCGCCGCGCCCGGCCCGGGTACCGGCCGGCGGCTTCGCCGTGCCGGGCACCATGTCCGGCGTCAAACGGGCCAGCCGCTCGGCGATCCCGTCCCGGGGGAAATCTGCCGGGTTGTAGCCGGCCGACCGCAGCTCGGCGACCAGCTCGTCGAACGGGCCGTCTCCCGCCCTGTCGGGCACTTCGAGGCGTGCCAGTACCTCGCCCAGGCCCCACACCCCGCCGATGTCCTCGGCCGGTACGTCGGCACGACGGCCGCCGACGCAGCGCACCGCTCGCTCCGCGCCGACCGGTCGCGGCAGTGTCTTCTCCAGCGTGATCCGGTGCTCCCAGTCATCGCCGAAGTCGTAGACATAGCGCAGCCGCGCCCCGTCCTCGGGCAGAACATCACCGAGCGCGATGGCGTGCTGGTCGCTGCTGCCGGGGCCGAAGCCGAGATCGATGTCGGTGAGCCGGGCCGCGTCGCCGTACACCCGGCCGGACTCGTCGGTGAAGAGGTGCAGATGGCCACCCTGCCAGCCGAAGGCGGCCTGGACGGCGTCGTGCAGGGTGCGAAGAGAGGTGTCGGACGGCAGTACGAGCCGCCGCCACAGAGGCGGCTGGGTGCCGTGCAGCGCGATCTTCAGCTGGAGATCGGACGGGGCCGCCCCCGTCTCTCGTCGCATCCTTTGTCTCCCACCCGTCCGAGGCCGCTCGAATGGCCCCAGCATGACGGTCGCGTGTGGCCCAACCCAAACCGGATCACTTCGGCTGCGGTCATTTCGGTCGTGGCGGCCCCGGTATCGCTCGCAGCGGATACCCTGTGCCCGCGCACCGACCTCGCGGCCCCGCCATGCGCGGACGCATACCTGGCGGGACGACAGCAGTGGGGTGCGCATATCGCAGTATGTTCGCGTCATGGCGGATACGACGCGCGTCACGGTGACGCTGCCGACCGGGCAGGTCGCCGAACTGAGGTAGCTCACCGACAACGTTTCCGGTTATGTCGCCGAGGTGGCGGCGCGGCAGTTGCGGCACCAGCTTCTGGGGGCGGACCTGCTACGCCACCAGAGGAACACGGGGCCTTCACCGAGGAGGAGCTGGCGGAGGCCCGTTCCGGCATCTCCGGGACGGCGAGCGCCGACGGGTCGGCGAGCGCGGCGTGAACGATCATGCCGAGGCCGTGGTCCTGGACTCCCGAGGGCTCTCCCGCCTGGATCGCGCAGGACCGCAAGATCCTTGCCGTGTTCCGGGTGTTCCACGCCATGGGGCCGATTTCGTCATCGACGCCAACAGCATTGTGGAAGTCAGCCATGCACGCGTGAACATGCCTCGGCCGCGGTGGGCGCTGCCCCGCGTCAAAGTGGAGCCGGTGACCGAGGGCGCGGCGAAAGCGTCCGCAGAACTGCTCAAGGCCGCGGAACTGCTCAAGGCCGCGGGCCTGCAAGGCCACAAGTACGCGATCGACGCGACAGTCGCCGAGGTGGCACTGCGCCAGCCGGGTCCGGTGGTCGTATTGACGTTCGACATCGACGACATGACGCGGCTGTGTGGGGGCCGCGTCCGGCTCATCGGCATCAGAGCGGACGGGCGCAGGTGCCCGTGCGCCGGCCCCGGAGGGAATCCGCCCTCGTCACACCGTGATGGGTGAAAAAGGCTTGACCGAGGTGACCAGGGTGCCCAGGCGGAGCCGGTCGGTGGCGGCGGCCGCGGCGGTGAGAGTCGGCACCGCGCCGAACCAGGGGCCGTCGCGGAAGGTCCGCCAGGCCAGGTGGTCGTAGGTGTAGGCGGCGTGGAACCCCAGTTCCTCGGCACGCTGCCAGACCTTCCGGCCTTCGCTCCAGCGGTGGATGGGGAGGATCAGAGTGCTCAGACGCATGGATACGACCATACGGGCCCGGAAACGGACAGGTCTGCTCCGTGCAGGCACGGGGCTGAGCCGCTGGTCAGTCGCGGAACCGCAGGAACGCGGGCGGTACGGAAGCGGTGAGCCAGACGCCGTTGGCGCTGACGTGGAAGGTGTGGCCCGCGCGGTGCATCGCGCCCGCGTCCACGGACAGGACGACGGGCCGGCCCCGCCGGGCGCCGACCCTGGTCGCCGTCTCGCGGTCGGGCGAGAGGTGGACGTGCGTGCGGGCCATGGGCCGCAGGCCCTCGTTCCGGATCGAGTCCAGCGCATGGCCCACCGTGCCGTGGTACAGGTACGCGGGCGGCTCGGCCGGTGGCAGGTCGAGGTCCACCGGGACGGTGTGGCCCTGGCTCGCGCGGATCCGGCCGTTCTCCACGGCAAAGCGCTGCTTGTCGTTCGTGGCCACGACATGGTCGAGCTCGGCCCGGGTGAGGGGGACGTTGTTCCGGGCCATGGCACGCAGCAACGCGTCGATCGGCACCCAGCCGTTCGCGTCGAGCGTGATGCCGATCCGCTCCGGCTGATGGCGCAGGTGCTTCGAGAGGTACTTGGACACCTTGACGGTGCGTCTTTCATCCATGTCGCTAGGGTGCCGGGGATCGTCTCGTCGGCGCATCCGGGTTTCGCTCACGATGCGCTGGAGCAATTCTCGGCCGGACTGAGGAAAGTTTTCGTCCACAGGTTTGATCCACAGTCAACTTGAGTTATCCACAAGCTGATTGGCGATTCTGTGGACAAGTGCAGCCGAAATTAACCGTTTTGCTTAATTCGCTCCGGTTTGGGGATTGGTGGAGTGAGTGCGTCCAATGTCCTTGATTGCACCTCGCGTTCCGTGGAGGCCGTGACGAAGGCGGAGACGTTCTCCGCGCCAACCAGCTGTTGGACGGCCCGGATTGTCTCGGAAGGGAGATCCACGCGACGCGTCGCGAGCGACGGGGGATCGGATCCGAGAGGTGTGTCCGAGGCGAGGTGATGATGCAGATGGCGGGTCGCGAACGTCCGCATCGCACGGGCGAGTTCGGCGTCGACCGTCTGCTGGGCGAGCGGACGCAGCCTGCGCACCATGGCGGCCGCCTCGGCCGCGTCCGTGTCGGTCGGAGGCCGATGGCCGAGATAGCGGGCGAAGACGTGCTCGGTGGTGAACTCCAGGAAACGCGAGGCGATCTGCTCGACCTGGCCGCGAAGTTCCCTCAAATGCCCGGAGATTGCGCTGAGTGGTACACCAGCCGCGTGCAACTCGACTGCGACAGACAGCTCTTGGGGGCTGGGCACCAGAAACTCGTCGTCCCTTCCCGGGATCGGTTCGAGCACGCCGAGCTCCACCGCTTCGGCGACCGCCTCGTCGTCCGGAGCGCCGCCGAACTTTCGGATCAGCTCGTCCAGGGTGATCCGGTCGGCCTGTTCGTCCGTCCAGGGGCCGTGCACCTCGGCCACGAGCCCGAGCACCCCGCCCAGCCCGCGGCCGGTGTCCCAGGCGTCCAGGAGCTCCTTGATGCTGGCCAGTGTGTATCCGCGGTCCAGCAGATCGGCGATCTGCCGGAGCCGGGCGAGATGGGTGTCCCGGTACACATTGGCCCGGCCGCGCCGCTCCGGTGTCGGCAGCAGACCGCGGTCCTGGTAGGCGCGGATCGTGCGGACCGTGGCCCCGCTCGCGTGCGCCAGGTCCTCGATCCGGTACTCGGCGGCGGCCTTCCGGTCCGCCGCCGGTGACTGCCCGGGGCCGCTCACAGCGGCGGCTTCAGCCGGGCGATCCCGCGCAGCGCGCCGGGGCTGAACCGGGACAGGAAGCGGGCGCCGCGGGCCTCCGGGGTCACCGGCACGACGGCCTGGTTGCGCACCACCGCCTTCAGGATCGCGTCGGCCACCCGCTCCGGCGGGTAGTTGCGGAGCCCGTACAGCCGGCTGGTCCGCTTGCGCAGGCGCTTCTCCTCCGCGGCGTCGGCCCCGGCGAAGTGCGTCGTCGCGGTGATGTTCGTGTTGACGATGCCGGGGCAGATGGCGCTGACCCCGATCGACCGATCGGCGAGCTCGGCCCGCAGGCATTCGCTGAGCATCAGCACGGCCGCCTTGGAGGTGCTGTACGCGGGCAGCGCCCGGGACGGCTGATAGGCGGCGGCGGAGGCCGTGTTGACGATGTGGCCGCCCTGGCCGCGCTCGGCCATCTGCCTGCCGAAGAACCGGCAGCCGTGGATGACGCCCCACAGATTGACGTCGAGGACGTTCTTCCAGTCCTCGCTCGTGGTGTCCAGGAAGGAGCCGGAGAGGCCGATCCCGGCGTTGTTGACCAGGACGTCGACGATTCCGTACTCGGCGGCGACCTTCTCGGCGAGCTTCTCCATCGCCTGCTCGTCGCTGACGTCGACCTCTTCGCCCCAGGCGGCCGGAGCTCCTATGAGCCGGGCCATCTCGGCCGTCCTGGCCGCGCCCTCCGCGTCCCGGTCCACGGCCACCACCCGGGCGCCCGCCTCGGCGAACGCGAAGGCGGTGGCCCGGCCGATGCCGCCGGCCGCGCCCGTCACGAGAACCAGCCGGCCGCCGAACCTGTCCGCGTACGCCCCGGTCGGCGCGGTGTCCTGCATCGGACGGCCGTCTTCCTCGGCGGCCTCGTTGGCGGCGACGAACTCACTGATCCAGGAGGCGAGCTGGTCCGGCCTGGTGCGCGGCACCCAGTGCTTGCCGTCGAGAGTGCGGCGTACCAACTGCGGCGCCCACAGCTCAAGTTGGTCGTAAAGCTTCTCCGAGAGGAAGATGTCGCCGGTCGGGGTGATCAGCTGGACCGGCACATGGGCGTAGGCGTCCGTGCGCGGCCGGCTCAGCCGGGCGCGGACGTTGTCGCGGTAGAGCCAGGCGCCGTGCGCCGCGTCGTCGGGCAGCGAGGACGTCGGGTAGTCGCCCGCCGGGACCTTCTCCAGCCGTTCGAGCATCCGCGGCCACCGCTTGCCGAGCGGGCCGCGCCAGGCCAGCTCCGGCAGGACCGGCGTATGCAGCATGTAGACGTACCAGGACTTGGCGCCCTGGCCGAGCAGCTGGCCGACCCGGCGCGGGGTGGGCCGGGCCATCCGCTGCTTGATCCAGTGCCCGAAGTGGTCCAGGGAAGGGCCGGACATCGAGGTGAACGAGGCGATCCGGCCCTCGGTCCGCTTGACCGTGGCGAACTCCCAGGCCTGGACCGACCCCCAGTCGTGCCCGACCAGATGCACCGGCCGGTCGGGGCTCACCGCATCGGCGACGGCCAGGAAGTCGTCGGTGAGCTTCTCCAGGGTGAAGCCGCCGCGCAGCGGCATCGGGGCCGTGGACCGGCCGTGCCCGCGCACGTCGTACAGCACGACATGCCACTGGTCGGCCAGCTGCTTCGCCACCTCCGTCCAGACTTCCTTGCTGTCCGGATAGCCGTGCACCAGGACGACCGTGGGCCGCTCCTCGTCGCCCAACTCGGCGACGCACAGCTCGATTCCGCCCGTACGCACCCGGCGCTCGCGCGCTCCCGGCAGGTCTCGCAGACTCATGCCGCCACCCTTTCCTCGGCCCAGCGCCGCACATGCGGCAGATCGTCGTCCAGCCAGAAGGCGCTCTGCTCGGGGTCCTTGGAGTCGGTGACCACCAGGATCTCCTCGAACTTGGCGCCCGTACCGCGGAATCCGAGATGGGGCTCCACCGCCCACAGACCCGGCTGCGGGGGATGGTCGGAGAAGCTGTACGGACTCCACAGCGGCGACCAGCCGTCCCGGTGCCCGTGCAGCGCATCGCTCATCAGCCCCTTGATGGACTGGGTGCCGAAGCCGAACACCTGCGGGGACCAGCGGCGCTCGGCGACGCGGTCGACCTTGTGGGCAATGACGCCGAAGGGGTAGGCGCGATGCCGGTTGGCGTACCCCTGCTTGATCATCAGGCGTTCGACGTTCTCGTATATCTCCCGCAGTGAGCGCCGCTCGCGCACCTCGCGCAGTATCAGCTCGCGGTGGGCCTCCAGATCGGCCAGCAGCTTGTCGTGCAGGGGGTTGAGCCCGAGACAGCCGGAGTAGCCGATGTCGGCCGTGAAGCCCTTGTACACCGGGGCCAGGTCGAGGATGAAGGGCATTCCCGGCTCCAGCTTCCGGTTGGTCGGGAAGAACTGGAGGGGCACCTTGAAGCCGGCGAACGCCGTGCGGTCCCCGAACCAGGCGAAGGGGAGGTGGAACCAGTCCCGCACCCCGCGCTCACGCAGCCAGTCGCGCTGCATGCGGGCAGCCTCGCGCTCGGTCATGCCCGGCTTGAGCCCGCCCGCGACCGCCTCCGCGCAGGCGTACGCAAGGCTCTGGACTTCTCTGAACCCCCGCAGCTCCGGGGCGTTTTCGTCCTTCACTGCCGAGTTCATGCCACCGTCCGTTCCCTGCCGTGTGCGGTACGTGCCCGTAACGTGACACTGATGAATGTGACAATGTCCGGCGACTACGTCAAGGGGTGTGCGGAGACCTGTGGACAACTCGGCCGCGCCACCCCTCCGGCCACCCGCCGCGCCACCCCTCCGGCCACCCGCCGGGCCACCCCCGACCGGCTCCTCATCCTTCGCGGTGGCCCCCTACGGGTCCGTACATCTGGAGTCGGAGGCCGATCCAGCCGCCAGGGCTGACGACTGATGTGGCCCGCGCCACTACCTTCGGACTGTGACTGTGATCGCGACCGAAAGCCTGAGCAAGCGGTTCCCCCGGGTGACCGCGCTTGACCGGCTCTCCTTGGACATCGGCCCCGGTGTGACCGGCCTGGTGGGTTCCAACGGAGCCGGCAAGTCCACATTGATCAAGATCCTGCTGGGTCTGTCCCCCGCCACCGAAGGCCGGGCCGCGGTGCTCGGGCTCGACGTCGCCACCAGTGGCGCCGCCATCCGGGAACGGGTCGGCTACATGCCCGAGCACGACTGCCTGCCACCGGACGTCTCGGCCACCGAGTTCGTCGTCCACATGGCGCGCATGTCCGGACTGCCGCCGACGGCGGCGCGCGAACGCACCGCCGATACGCTGCGGCACGTGGGCCTTTACGAGGAGCGCTACCGGCCCATCGGCGGCTACTCGACCGGTATGAAGCAGCGGGTGAAGCTGGCGCAGGCGCTGGTCCACGACCCGCAGCTGGTCCTGCTCGACGAGCCGACCAACGGCCTCGACCCGGTCGGCCGCGACGAGATGCTCGGACTGATCCGCCGCGTCCACACCGACTTCGGCATCTCGGTCCTGGTCACCTCGCACCTCCTGGGCGAGCTGGAACGCACCTGCGACCACGTCGTCGTCATCGACGGCGGCACGCTGCTGCGCTCCAGCTCCACCAGCGACTTCACCCAGACCACCGCGACCCTCGCGGTCGAGGTCACCGACAGCGACACCCACCCGGACGGCACCGACGCGCTGCGCCAGGTCCTCACCCGGGCCGGCGTGGAGTTCATCGGCCAGGACGGTCTCGACACGCAGGGACTGCCCGGCGCGGGCCACATCCTGCTGGTCGAGGCGGTCGGCGAGGAGACGTACGACATCGTGCGCGACAGCGTCGCCGGGCTCGGACTCGGTCTCGTACGGATGGAGCAGCGGCGCCACCACATCGCCGAGGTCTTCCGTACCGAGGGGGCGCCCGAGGCCACCGGACCCGTAGAGCAGCACGCCGTACAGCAGTCCGCCGTACAGCAGAAGGGGAGCGGTCGCGATGAGCACTGAGACCGGGACCGTGGCCGGGAGCGACACCTCCCGCATCCACAACATCGGATACCGCTCCTACGACGGCCCGCGGCTGGGCCGTGGCTATGCGCGGCGATCGCTCTACTCGCAGTCCCTGCGCGGGGCGTTCGGGCTCGGCCGTTCCGCCAAGTCCAAGGTGCTGCCGATGCTGCTCTTCGGCGTGATGTGCATGATCGCGGCGATCATCGTCGCCGTCGCCATCGCCAACCCCGCGGCGACGGCCCTGCCGATCAAGTACACCGCGTTCGCGATCTATCTCCAGGCCGTGATCGGCCTCTTCCTCGCCGCACAGGCACCGCAGTCGGTCTCCAGGGACCTGCGCTTCAAGAGCGTGCCGCTGTACTTCTCGCGGCCGATCGAACGGGTCGACTACGTCGTGGCCAAGCTTGCCGCCATGGCCTCCGCGCTCCTCATCCTCACCGGCACGCCGCTGCTCATCCTGTATGTGGGCGCGCTTCTCGGGAAGTTCGACTTCGCCGACCAGACCAAGGGATTCGGACAGGGGCTGGTCTCGGTGGCGCTGCTCTCCGTGCTCTTCTCCGCGCTGGGCCTGGTGATGGCCGCGCTGACACCGCGCCGCGGCTTCGGCGTCGCCGCGGTGATCGCCGTACTGACCATCACCTACGGTGCGGTCTCCACGGTCCAGGCCATCGCCTGGCAGACCGGCTCCGAAGGGGCCGTCGAGTGGCTGGGCCTCTTCTCCCCCATCACGCTGATCGGCGGCGTGCAGAGCGCGTTCCTCGGAGCCAACTCGGCCTTCCCCGGCGGGGCGGTACCGGGAACCGGGGCCGGCCTGGTCTATCTGATCGTTGTTCTCGCGCTCGTCGCCGGCTCGTACGCCGTACTGATGCGCCGCTACCGGAGGGTCGGGCTGTGACCACCATCGAGATCGACCACACCTCGCGCTGGTTCGGCAATGTGGTCGCCGTCAACGACGTGAGCATGACGGTGGGACCGGGCGTCACCGGGCTGCTCGGGCCCAATGGTGCGGGGAAGTCCACGCTGATCAATATGATGGCCGGTTTCCTCGCCCCGTCGACGGGCACGGTCACGCTGGACGGCAGGCCGATCTGGCGGAACGAGGCCGTGTACCGGGATATCGGGATCGTGCCGGAGCGGGAAGCCATGTACGACTTCCTGACCGGCCGCGAGTTCGTCGTCGCCAACGCGGAGCTCCAGGGACTCGGCGGTGCGGAGGCGCAGCGGGCGCTGGCCACGGTCGAGATGGAGTACGCGCAGGACCGCAGGATCTCGACGTACAGCAAGGGCATGCGCCAGCGCGTGAAGATGGCGTCCGCCCTGGTCCACGAGCCCTCGGTGCTGCTGCTCGACGAGCCGTTCAACGGCATGGACCCGCGCCAGCGGATGCAGCTGATGGAACTGCTGCGACGGATGGGGGCGGAGGGCCGTACGGTGCTCTTCTCCTCCCACATCCTCGAAGAGGTCGAGCAGCTCGCCTCACACATCGAGGTGATCGTGGCCGGACGGCACGCGGCCTCCGGCGACTTCCGCAAGATCCGCCGGCTGATGACGGACCGCCCGCACCGCTATCTCGTACGGTCCAGCGACGACCGCGCCCTCGCCGCCGCGCTGATCGCCGACCCGTCGACGGCCGGTATCGAGGTGGACCGGGGGGAGCAGGCGCTGCTCATCCAGGCGGTCGACTTCGGACGCTTCACCGAGCTGCTGCCCAAGGTCGCGCGTGAGCACGGAATTCGTCTGCTGACCGTTTCGCCGTCCGACGAGTCCCTCGAATCGGTCTTTTCCTATCTCGTAGCGGCCTGAGTAGTGGCCTGAAAGGAGCTGTGAATCGTCATGTACGACCCCACAGTAGCCCGGCTCACCTACCGGGCCCTGCTCGGCCGGCGCCGGGCCGCCATCCTGTTCGTCCTGCCGGTACTGCTGGTGGTCATCGCCGTCGCGGTGAGGACGTTCGCCGGGTCCGATGACCAGGTGGCCTCGGACGTGCTGAGCGGTTTCGCCATCGCCACGATGGTGCCGCTGATCGGTGTGATCGCCGGAACCGGGGCCATCGGTCCCGAGATCGACGACGGATCCATCGTCTACCTGCTGTCCAAGCCGGTGAAGCGTCCGACGATCATCTTCACCAAGCTGATCGTGGCCATCGCCGTGACGATGGTCTTCTCCGCGCTGCCCACGCTGATCGCGGGCCTGATCCTCAACGGCAACGGCCAGCAGATCGCGGTGGCCTACACCATCGCGGCACTGGTCGCCTCGATCGCGTACAGCGCGCTCTTCCTGCTGCTGGGCACCGTCAGCCGGCACGCGGTCGTCTTCGGCCTCGTCTACGCGCTGGTGTGGGAGGCCCTGTTCGGCTCGCTGGTACCGGGGGCGCGCACGCTCAGCGTCCAGCAGTGGTCCCTCGCGGTCGCCGAGAAGGTCGGCGGCTCGGGCGCGATCACCTCCGACGTCGGACTGACGACCGCGACGGTCCTGCTGGCGGCAGTCACCGTGGTGGCCACCTGGTACGCGGGCCAGAAGCTGCGCACGCTGAAGTTGGCCGGCGAGGAGTGACTCGCCCTGCCCGCCCCGTCAACCCTCGCCTTCCGGGCGGGGGTTGACGCATTTCGGACAGTAGTACGCGTAACCGTACGGTTATCGGTTCGTTGGGCAGGCTGCGTGGAGGCAACTGGAATCCGTGGCGTCGTGGCTTTCGTGAAAAGGGATTGCCGATGCCGGCGAGGCAGAGCCCGCCGGGTCGGTCATTGAATGAGTGGCAACCGTGAGCGTCCTCCGCCCTCAGGCCCGGGACAGGGCTGCCCGCCGGCGGTTTCACGAACCGCCGTTCCACGACCGGAAGGCATGCCCATGCCCACAGAAGTCGCCCTGCTCGAATCGCGTGCGCTGCGCGTGGAGCAGATGGAGCGCGTCGATGTCCTCGACAAGGTCAAGAGCCTTGTCATGCTCCCGGACGGAATTCACCTTCGCGCAGAGGATGTGGCTCGGTACTTCGAAGTATCCACAACCTCCGTCAGAAGGCTCACCGACCGCCATCAGGACGAGCTGATGGAGAACGGGATGCGTGTGCTGCGCGGTGCTGACCTGCGCTCCTTCCATAGCGACATGATGTCGCTATGGGCTGGGGAGGTACCGGAAAGTTATCCACAGGCAGCGACCCAGCTCAGGGTCTACACCCGCAGGACCGTACTCAACGTGGCGATGCTTCTTCGCGACAGCGACATCGCCCGCTGCGTCCGTACCTACCTGCTCGACGCCGAGCAGGATCTGCGGGCCGGCTACGCCTCGCTCGAACACCGCGTCACCCGGGTGGAGAGCTGCCTGGCCGGAGTCGGCAGTGCGCTCCAGGAGCTCGGGCCCGTCCTCAACCGGATGGCGCACCGGCTCGACAGTCTCGACCGGCGGCTGGACGTCACCCATCAGGTCGTCGGCGCCATGAGCGTGCGGCTGGGCCATATGTCCGAGGACGTCGTCCGTATCGACGGCAGGATGGATGAACTCGCCCGCAACCTGAAGGATCTGAGCCGCCGTAACAACAAGCAGCGCTGATCCGGAAGGAGTTCGCGGCCCCTCGGCCCGCCCGGAAAACGGATGGCGCCGAAGGGCCGTTCCCGGCACAGTGGTTGGCACGGCACGCGCCGAAACACGCGTCGCAGGCCGAAACGCACGGCGCAGGCCGAAACGCGCGGCACACGCCGACACCTGCACCCCAGGCCGGGAGAGGAGCGCGACGATGACCGAGAGTCCGAGTCCGTCGAGTTCCCCGCAGGGCGGACCCCGGCCGGCACCGGAGTAGTCACTCACCGACGACTCCGCGAGGTGAGGCTCGGGACGAACGCCCGGGGCGGCACCGTTCGCGCATCGCGCCGGCCGCCCTCCCGGAGGATTGGCCGAGTGGTAAGGCAGCGGCTTGCTAAGCCGTCGTCGGGGCCGTGAACCCCGCGCGCGTTCGATCCGCGCATCCTCCGCAGCAGAGCCGGCAGGACCCACGTGCCGGTGAAGCACGCGTGGGCCGGGAGCAGTTGCTCCCGGCCCACGCTCGCCGTTCTCTGTCCTGGTTCCTACGCGTTCCTACGAGGACGTCTGTAGCAGCCGCTCCAGAACCACGGCGATGCCGTCGTCCTCGTTGGACGTGGTGATCTCCTGCGCCACGGCTTTCAGGTCCGCGTGCGCGTTGGCCATCGCCACGCCCCGCCGCGCCCAGGCGAACATCGGGATGTCGTTGGGCATGTCGCCGAAGGCCAGGGTGTCCGCGGCCTTCACACCCAGCCGGCGCGCGGCCAGCGAGAGTCCGGTCGCCTTGCTCAGCCCCAGCGGCAGGATCTCCACCACACCCGGACCGGCCATGACCACGTCCACGAGATTGCCGACGGCCGCGCGTGCGGCCGTCGCCAGGGCGTCGTCGTCCAGGTCCGGATGCTGTATGTAGACCTTGTTCAGGGGCGCGGACCACAGCTCGGCCGGGTCCTTCACGAAGACCGCCGGAAGCGGGCCTTCCTGTACCCGGTAGCCGGGGCCGACCATCACTTCGCCGTCGAGCCCGTCACGGCTTGCCGCCAGGGCCAGCGGACCGACCTCGGCCTCGACCTTGGACAGCGCGAGCCCGGCGAGCTGCCGGTCCAGCGTCAGCGAGGTCAGCAGCTTGTGCTCGCCCGCGTGGTAGACCTGCGCGCCCTGGCCGCAGACGGCGAGCCCTTCGTAGCCCAGGTCGTCCAGGATGTGGCGGGTCCAGGGGACCGCGCGGCCGGTGACGATGATGTGCGCGGCACCGGCCGCGGTGACCGCGGCCAGTGCCTCACGGGTGCGCCCGGAGACCGTTTCGTCGTCACGCAGCAGCGTGCCGTCGAGATCGGTCGCGACGAGCTTGTACGGGAAGGTCACTTGGCGACCGGCTCCAGGATTTCGCGCCCGCCCAGGTATGGCCGGAGCACCTCGGGCACCCGCACCGAACCGTCGGCCAGCTGGTGGTTCTCCAGGATCGCCACGATCGTGCGCGGTACGGCGCAGAGCGTGCCGTTCAGCGTGGACAGCGGCTGGAGGACCTTCTTGCCGTCGCGGGTGTCGCGCATCCGGACGGACAGGCGCCGGGCCTGGAAGCCGTTGCAGTTCGACGCGGACGTCAGCTCGCGGTACTTGCCCTGCGTCGGGATCCACGCCTCGCAGTCGAACTTCCGGGAGGCCGAGGCGCCCAGGTCGCCGGTGGCGACGTCGATCACCTGGAAGGGCAGCTCAAGGGCGGTGAGCCACTGCTTCTCCCAGTCCAGGAGCCTGCGGTGCTCCGCCTCTGCGTCCGCCGGGTCGACGTACGAGAACATCTCGACCTTGTCGAACTGGTGCACCCGGAAGATGCCCCGGGTGTCCTTGCCGTACGTACCGGCCTCGCGGCGGTAGCACGGCGAGAAGCCCGCGTAGCGCAGCGGCAGCTTCTCGGCGTCGATGATCTCGTCCATGTGGTACGCGGCGAGCGGGACCTCGGAGGTGCCGACCAGGTAGTAGTCGTCCTTCTCCAGGTGGTACACGTTCTCCGCGGCCTGGCCGAGGAATCCGGTGCCCTCCATGGCGCGCGGACGGACCAGCGCCGGCGTCAGCATCGGGATGAAGCCGGCCTCGGTGGCCTGGGCGATCGCGGCGTTGACGAGGGCGAGCTCCAGCAGCGCGCCGACGCCCGTCAGGTAGTAGAAGCGCGAACCGGAGACCTTGGCACCGCGCTCCATGTCGATGGCGCCGAGCTTCTCGCCGAGCTCCAGGTGGTCCTTGGGCTCGAAGCCCTCGGCACCGAAGTCACGGATCGTGCCGTGCGTCTCCAGTACGACGAAGTCTTCCTCGCCGCCGACCGGCACGTCCTCGTGGACGATGTTGCCGATCTGGAGCATCAGGCTCTTGGCCTCGGCGTCGGCCTCGTCCTGTGCCGCGTCGGCGGCCTTGACGTCGGCCTTCAGCTGCTCGGCCTTCTTGAGCAGCTCGGCGCGCTCGTCGGGCGAGGCCTTGGGGATGAGTTTGCCGAGCGCTTTCTGCTCGGAGCGGAGTTCGTCGAAGCGGACACCGGACGACCTGCGCCGCTCGTCGGCGGAGAGAAGGGCGTCGACGAGTTCGACGTCCTCTCCACGGGCGCGCTGGGAGGCGCGAACACGGTCGGGGTCCTCACGGAGCAGGCGAAGGTCAATCACCCCTCCAGGCTACCGGCCTGTACTTGCGCAGCTCGAACCGATATTGCCGAGCGTGTCACTTTGCCCTAATTGCCTGAATTGGTAATGCTGGGGGAGATTGTGTGGCCGAAGTCGATCCCGACCGTCAATAAAAAGAGCCTACTCCCCTAAATGGGGCAGAAGGCTTCACTCGTCTTGACGTATCACCCTTGCCTGGAAGGGCAGTTGATCGTTGCTTGTCCACAGGTTCCCGGACTTCCCAAAGTTATCCACAGGCTGTGTGGAAGATCTGTGGATGCCGGAGGAGGGCATTCCGAAAGTCGTGCCATGGGTTGCGGATTTCCCGTTCAAACCCACTTCAGACGCTCGTTCGGGTGGGAATTCCCCCTCTTGGAGAGTTGATCAACGGAATTGAGGCAACACGGGGCGACCTGGGTGGGCTTCCGGTCTGTGGATGCATCTGAGTCGACTGGAGCGATATGTCGACCATGTCGCATTGGAGTGTCGACTTGTCCCCAGGTCGAGAACCGCTCCTGTGGATAACTCTGTGGATGCAGAAAATCGGCAGATAGCACCGGCCCGGCGGTCGTGGGGCGCCGCGACCGCCGGACCGGCACTGACGCCTTCCCGTTCCGTCCCGCAGGAAAGAAACCCCGTCAGCCCCGGCCGTCCAGGTTTCTGGCCAGCCAGTCGGAGGCATCGGTGAACTCCGTGTCCGACGTCCCCGCGCGCAGCGGCCGTACGTCCTGCACCGCCACCCCGGCCCTCGGGTACGAACCCAGGAACCGCACCTTCGGGCAGATCCGCTTCAGCCCCATCAGCGCCTCGCCGACCCGGCGGTCCGCGATGTGCCCCTCGGCGTCCACCGCGAAGCAGTAGTTCCCGATGCCCGCGCCCGTCGGCCGCGACTGGATCAGCATCAGGTTCACCCCGCGCACCGCGAACTCCTGGAGCAGTTCGAGCAGCGCACCGGGGTGGTCCTCGCCCAGCCAGATGACCACCGACGTCTTGTCCGCGCCCGTCGGCGCCGCCGGCCGGGCCGGCCGGCCCACCAGCACGAAGCGGGTCTGCGCGTTCTCCGCGTCATGGATCTCGGTCACCAGCGGCTCCAGGCCGTAGGTCGCCGCCGCGAACTCACCGGCGAAGGCGGCGTCGTACCGGCCCTCCTGCACCAGCCGGGCGCCGTCCGCGTTGGACGCCGCCGACTCCCACACCGCGTCCGGGAGGTTGGCGGCCATCCAGTTGCGCACCTGTGGCTGGGCGGCCGGGTGCGCGGTGACCGACTTGATGTCGGACAGCTCGGTGCCCGGTCGCACCAGCAGCGCGAAGGTGATGGAGAGCAGCACCTCGCGGTAGATCATCAGCGGTTCGCCGGTGGTCAGTTCGTCGAGCGTCGCGGTGATGCCGCCCTCGACGGAGTTCTCGATCGGTACGAGCGCCGCCGCGGCGGCTCCGCTGCGCACCGCGTCCAGAGCCGCGGGCACGGAGACCATCGGGACGAGTTCGCGGGTGGCGGCTTCCGGGAGCGTACGGAGGGCCACCTCGGTGAAGGTGCCTTCGGGGCCGAGATATGCGTAGCGCGTGGCGGACATACCGTCACCCTAATGCGCCCCGGTGGCTCAGGACTCCAGTAGCCGCTGCCCCACGTATTCGCCGTCCGCCGCACCGCCCGGCACCGCGAACAGACCGCTCGCCTCGTGCCTGATGAACGGTGACAGGGCATCGCCCCGGTCCAGCTTCCGTTGCACCGGAACGAACCCGCGCAGCGGATCCGCCTGCCAGCAGATGAACAGCAGACCGGCGTCCGGAGCGCCGTCCGCCGAGATGCCGTCGTGGTACGAGAAGGGGCGCCGCAGCATGGCCGCACCGCTGTTCTTCTCCGGGGCGGAGATCCGGGCGTGGGCGTTGTCCGGGATCAGGAGCTTGCCGTCGGAGCCCGCCTTGTCGAGGTCCATCGCGGTGGTCTCGGTGCCGCCGCTCAGCGGAGCGCCGTCCTTCTTCCGGCGCCCTATGACCTGCTCCTGGCGCTCCTGCGGGAGCTTCTCCCAGTCGTCGAGCAGCATCCTGATCCGGCGCACGACCGCGTACGAGCCGCCCGCGAGCCAGTCGTACTTCGCATCGGCTCCGTCCTGGGCGCCCGTCGCGCCCGACGCGTCCTGGGAGTCCGGGACGAAGATGCGGCGGTCGAAGTCGCTCTCGGCCGGTTTCGGGTTGTTGGTGCCGTCGACCTGGCCCATCAGATTGCGGGCGGTCATCGGCTCGGCCGTGGCACCGGGGGAGCGATTGAAGCCGTTCATCTGCCAGCGGACCCTGGCGGCCGGGGCGGCCTCCTTCTGTACGGCGCGCAGCGCGTGGAAGGCGACGAGTGCGTCGTCCGCGCCGATCTGGACCCAGAGGTCACCGTTGGAGCGCGCGGCGTCGAGGCGGTCGGCGGAGAAGGGCGGCAGCGGGTCGAGCCCCGGTGGGCGGCGGTCGGTCAGGCCCGTGCGTTCGAAGAAGGTCCGGCCGAAGCCGAAGGTGACGGTCAGCGAGGACGGCCCGGCGTCCAGCGCGATCCCGGTGTCGTGGTCCGGGCCGTCCGCCGCGCCGCTCCCGGCGGGCTCGCCCGCCATCAGCCGCCCGGCCGTCGCCGACCACCGGCGCATCAGCGCGGCGGCTTCCTTCCGGCCGGCCCCGGGCACCAGGTCGAAGGCCACGAGATGGCCGCACGCCTGAAGCGGTGTGGTGATCCCCGGTTGATGTTTCCCGTGAAACATCACCTGGGCGGAGCCGACCGCCGTCAGTGCGGTGGGATCGTCCGGCCGGGTCGCGGCATAGCCGGTGGCGCCGCCCGCCGCGCCCAGCACCAGCCCGGCCGCACCGGCCGCGCCCGCGCTGCCGATCAGTCGGCGCCGGGTGATGCCGCCGACGGCGTTCCCGGTCTCGTTGCCACGGGGGGCGTCGCCCCTGCCGCCCGCCGCGAGGGTGTCGCCCCCGCCGCCCGTCGAGGTCTGCCTGCTGTTGTTCGCGCTCACGATCCCGCTCAACCGATCTTCATGTTCTTGTCGATGGTCGTCTGGTCGATGTCCGACGTACGCACGGTCACGGCGACCTTCCAGTTGCCGGCCATCGGGATCTGGACGCCGTCGGCGGTCCAGTGGCCCTCGGTCAGCCGGGCGGGGACGACGGGGAGCGGGCCGATGTCCTTGGACTCCAGGGTGAAGGCGACCTTCACCTCGGGAACGTCCATGGGCTTTCCGTCGCTGCCGTCGACCCAGAGGTGGAGCTCATTGGCGCCGGTACGGGCGGGAGTGATCTCCATTCGCACCGTTCCCTTGCCGTTCTCGCCGCCGGTGTCGAAGGGCAGCTTCATCTCGACCGGGCCCGCGGTTTCCGGGGCGCTCGCCGCGGTCGACGCGCGGGCCGCCTCTTCTTCGGTGCGCGCCGGTTCGGTGGAGGTCAGCACGGTCGTCACCGCCAGCAGTGCCACGGCGACCCCCACTTCCGCCAGCACCGATCGGCGCAGCCCGGACCGGTCGGGGTCGGCGTCGCGGATCCGCTTCTTCTCGGCGGTGGCCACGGCGGCCTGCTGCCGGGCGAGCTGAGCCGCCCGCGCGGGGTCCTCGGCCGTGGCCCCGGAGGTGTCCGGAACCTCGGCGCTTCCGGACGTCTCCGTCGTCGAGGTCCCGGCCGCAGCGGTCCCGGCCGGAGCGGTCTCTCCGTCCCGGGTCTCCGTCGACGCGTCGCCCCCGCCCGTGATCAGGCGTGCCGTCCACCGCCGCGAGAACCAGGCGATCCCGATCAGGACGGCGACCAGCCCCACCTTCACGAGCAGCAGCTGCCCGTAGCCGGTGCCGGTGAGCGCGGACCAGGTGCCGACCTGACGCCAGGACTGGTAGATCCCGGTCGCGGCGAGCACGACGACGCTGCCGAACGCGATGCCGGAGAAGCGCCGTACCGCCGTCGCGTCCATGTCGGGAGTCCGGTACAGCGCGACCAGCAAGGCGGTGAGACCGCCGAGCCAGGCGGCCACCGCCAGCAGGTGCAGCACGTCGACCGGCATGGCGATGCCGGGCTGGATTCCGGTCGAGGCGTGCTCGGCGAGCGCCCACGTACCGGCGATCCCGGCGGCGATCACCGTGCCGCCGATGGCCAGCCCGAAGGTGAGGTCCTTCTTCTCGCGCTCGTCCTCGCGCTTGGCATAGGCGCCGAAGAGCACGGCGATGAAGAGCGCGGAGGCGCCGAGCAGCAGCAGCCGGGAGACGAGCGCGGCGCCGGGCTTGGTGTCGAGCACGGCCTTCAGCCCGTCGAGGTCGAAGGCGTCCGCGAGCTTCCCGGATCCGGTGTACGGATTGCGCAGCAACAGCATCGCCAGGGTGGCGACGGTGAGGGTCATCCATCCGCGTACGACCAGGCGTTGCAGCGGACGGGCGCCCGCGCCGCGCTGCCAGCAGGCCAGCACGAAGGCGGAGCCGCCGGCCAGCAGGATGAAACCGGCGTACGCGGCGTAGCGCGCGATGTCGTAGAGGGTGCCGACGAGGCCACCCCCGGCCTGGTCCGTCGGGAGCGCCACGGTGGTCTTCGAGGGGGCTCCGACGGAGAAGGTGAAGGCGCCGGACACGGGGTGGCTGTCCGCGGACACGGCCTGCCAGGCGACGGTGTACGTACCGTCGGGCAGCCCGGCGTGCAGCGAGACCCCGTACTTCACGGTGGAGCCGCTCTGTAGATCACGCGGTGCGGCGCCGGTGTCGGCGCGCTTGCCGTCGGGGTCGAGGATCCGGATGGAGTCGTCACCGAGGGCGACCTGCTCGGAGAAGGTGAGCGTGACCTCCTTGGGAGCGGTGGCGACCACCGCCCCGTCCTGCGGATCGCTCCCGGTCAGTGCGGCATGCGCGGACGCCGGGCCCGCGCCTCCCAGCAACAGGCCGAACACCATGCCGACGAGGGCGGCGAGGACCGCGGCCGCGGCGAGTGGACGGCGTATCGCGGGAGTCGACGGGGTCGGTCCGAAGTGCGGGGCGGTGGCGGCTGTCATGACGAGTCAGTCCCTCACTGCTTCTTCGGGTTGTGGGTGGTCTCCATCACGGGCAGGTCGACCTTGATCGGGTCGGCCTTCTCGAAGTGCAGCTCCACGGAGACCTTGTCGCCCTGCTTGGGCTGCTCCTTGAGCTTCATGAACATGATGTGGTTGCCGCCGCGTTCCAGATCCAGCTCGCCGCCCGCGGGCACGTCGAAGGACGTCACCATACGCATCGTCTGGTTCTTCGTCTCGTGGATCGTGACGTTGTCGGAGATGGAGCTGGTGACGGAGGTGAGCCGGTCGGACGCGCCGCCGCTGTTCTTCACGACGAGGAAGCCGGCCGCCATGTCGCTGACCGGCTGCGGCATGAACGCGCCGGTCACCTTCAGCTCGGGTTCGCCGTCCGAGGACGAGCAACCTGCCAGTGTCAGCCCCGTGGTGAGGGCGATGACACCGGCGAGGGCGGTGCGGCGGTTCACGGAGTCTCTCCCTTGATGATCTTGGGGAGGTCCTTGGTGTAGTCGTCGGGCGAGGTGTCCTCGCTGTAGACGAGGTAGCCCTGGTCGGTCTTCGGGGAGAACGCGATGACCTGGGACCCGTGCATCGAGACGACCGTGCCGTCCTTCTCCTTCTTCGGCGCGTCGATGCCGATGCCGATCTGGCGTGCGCCCGCCTGGATGGTCGGGAAGTCGCCGGTGAGGCCGGTGAAGGCGGGGTCCTGCTGCTTGAGCCAGCTGCCCAGCGAGGACGGGGTGTCCCGCTCGGGGTCGGTGGTCACGAAGATGACCTGGAGCTTCTCCTGGTCGGCCTTGGGCAGCGACTTCTTGGCGATGGCGATGTTGCTCATGATGAGCGGGCAGACGTCGGGGCAGTTGGTGTAGCCGAAGTAGATCAGCGTCGGCTTGCCCTTGGTCCGCTCGCGCAGGTCGTACTTCTTGCCGTGGGTGTCGGTGAGCACCAGATTCGGCTTGGTGAACGGCTGGTCCAGGGCGGTCGCGGCCTTGGTCTTCGGCTGGACCGACACATCGGCGATGGGCTTCTTGGCGCTGTCCTCGCTGCTGCCGCAGGCGGACAGGGTGAGCGCGGCCGCGGCGACGAACGCCGCGGCCAGCACTGTTTTCTTGGACATGGAGCTCTGATTCCTGGTGGTCGGTGGGACGGGTGGCGCTGTGGATCAGGCGGTGCGGCGGCGGCCGGCGAGGACGCCGAAGGCCACCCCGGCGATGCCGATGACGATGCCGACGATGCCGAGGACGCGGGCCGTGGTGTCACTGTCGGACGCGTCCGAGGCGGCCGTCGTCCGCTTGTCCGCCTGGGCACCGGAGCCGGTGCCCTTGGCGTCGGCGGCCGCACCGTGCTCGCCTGCGGCCGGAGCGGTCAGGGCGAGGACCGGAGCCGGGCTCTCGGGCTCCTCGGCGCCCTTCTTCTGCTCCTCGATCCAGCGGACGACTTCCTTGTTGTCGTACGTCTGGATTGCCTTGAACACCAGCTGGTCGGCGTCCTCGGGGAGCTGGCCGATGGAGAGCGGGAACTGCTGGAAGTCGCCGGGACGGATGCCGCGCTCGTCCTTGTCGCCCGTGGCGGTCCAGGTGACCTTGGAGACGGCCTCGTTGATCTTCTGGCCGTGCATCTCCAGCGGCTTCGCCAGCTTGCTCTTGGTGACCTCGATGTCCCAGCCCGGCACGGCCTGCGGCATGACGGAGGCCAGCGGGTGGTCGGTCGGGAAGTTGACCTCGACCTTGGTCGTCGAGGCGTTGTCGCGCTCGTTGGGGACCTTGAAGTTGACGGTGGCGTAACCGCCCTTGGCGGCCTCGCCCTGCGGCTGCACGCTGACGTGCGCGGAGGCCGTACCGGCGAGGATCAGGACGGTGGACGCGGCGACGCCGCCGGCGAGGGCGATGCGGGAAACGTTCATGGCAGGTATCACTCCACAGAAGCACGAGGAAAAGGTGGTCCGGCGCGCGGGTGTGCGCCGGCATCACGACACCTCTCCCCTCCGAACGGCGGGCATGCGCCGACCGGGTACGGAACAGAGCGGTCCGTGCGCCGGGTGGAGGTGTCGCGTCAGGCTGCGAGTGCGTACGCGAGTGGCGGACCGCGCCTGATCACCAGGTGCTGCAAAGGGTCCCCGGTGGCGGGCGCCGGGGCGTCGACCGCCGTACGGAGGGTGCGCGGCCCGGTCGTCGGGCCGCCGGGGAGCCCGGCGCGCAGGGCACCGACCAGGGCGAGCGCGGCGCGCAGCGCGCGCAGCCGGGCCCCGGCGGCGATCTGCTGGGCGCCGTGCGCGGACAGCCGGACCAGCCGGAACAGGGCGATCTCCCCGCGCCGCAGCAGCCAGCCGGTGGCCACCGCGGCCAGCAGGTGGCCGAGGACCATGGGCAGGTCGGGCAGCAGCGCGGCGAGCGCGGCCGGATCCGTGCCGGACGCGGAGGCCACGTGCTGGTGGGCACCGCCCGACACCGAAGCCGGGTCGATGCCCGCGGTGGTGACGATGCGGTGCGCCTCGGCGGCGCTCAGCTGCGCCGGACCCGCCCCGCACACCAGGCTCGCCGCGAACCGGATCAAGGAGTCGTCGCCCGCCGCGGTGTTCGCCGGGGTGCCGTGCGTACCCATGCCGAACAGGGCGTGCAGGGCGATCTGTCCGCCGGCCAGCGCGGCGGCGATGGACGGCAGTGAACGCTCGCGCCCGGCGAGCGGTGCCACCACCGCGGCCATCCCCAGGAATCCGGCGAGCAGGGTCCACCAGGGGACGGGCGCACAGGAGGCCAGGGCGTGACCTGCCGCGGACAGCGCGACACAGACCGCGGCGAACACCGCGGTCCTCAGGAGCCGCAGACCGGCTCCGGCGCGTGCGATCGGCATAGACATGGCGGGGTCATCATCGCACCGAGCCCCCGGCTTCGGTACGGCAGGTCCGGAAGGTCGCCTTCGCGGGTGTGCGCCGGGCATACACGGGTGTACGGAGAGCTGGTATCCGCCGAATGAGCGGTCTCACATCCGGTGCGTGCTTACGAACGGTGCCGCGCGGCAATAGGTATCGGTATGTCGAGCCGCAGCCAGGAGGCTGGAGCATGAGCATCTGGTGGTCCCTCCATTTGCGGCGCGAGGCTGCGAGCGTCCCACTCGCCCGCCGCTTCCTGCTGGGCACCATGGAGACCGCGGGCGTGGACCCGGACATCTCCTTCGATCTGTCGCTCGCGCTCAGCGAGGCCTGTGCGAACGCCGTCGAGCACGGCGGTGACCACGGGGACCAGGAAGACCGGGAGGGCCGGAGCGACCGGTTCGGCACCCGGGATCCGTGGGACGTGTGGGACGAGCTGCCCGGCGCCGCCTCGGCGCAGTACCGGGTCACCGCCTACCTGGACGGCGAGAAGTGCCGGATCGAGGTCGCCGATTCGGGCCCCGGCTTCCCGGCCCGGAGCACCCTCAGCGACTCCGCGGAGCGGTACGAGGACCAGCAGCGGTACGAGCCCCGGCAGTACCCGCCGCTCAGTGCCGAGGACGGGCGGGGGCTGTGTCTGATCGAGCAGCTCGCCGACCATGTGCACTTCGGCAACCGCCCCGGCCGCGGTGCCGTCGTCAGCTTCGACAAGGTCCTGAAATGGCGGAAGGACGCCCTGCTCATGGTGTCCTGAGCAGAGCGTCCTTCGACGCGTGGGGATCAGCCCTTGAGCCGGGCCATCCACGCCTCGACCTCGTCGGACCGGCGCGGCAGCTTGTCGGAGAGGTTCCGGTTGCCGTCCTCGGTGACGAGGATGTCGTCCTCGATCCGGACGCCGATGCCCCGGTACTCCTCCGGCACGGTCAGGTCGTCGGTCTGGAAGTACAGACCGGGCTCGACCGTGAGGCAGACGCCGGGCTCCAGCGTGCCGTCGACGTACGCCTCGGTGCGCGCGGCGGCGCAGTCGTGGACGTCCATGCCGAGCATGTGACCGGTGCCGTGCAGCGTCCAGCGGCGCTGGAGCCCCAGCTCCAGGACCTCGTCCACGGTCCGGTCGCCCAGCAGGCCCCACTCGACGAGCTTCTCGGTGAGCACCCGCTGCGCGGCGTCGTGGAAGTCGCGGAAGCCGGCGCCGGGCTTGACGGCGGCGATGCCCGCCTCCTGCGCCTCGTACACCGCGTCGTAGATCTTCCGCTGCAGCGGCGTGAACGTGCCGTTGATCGGAAGGGTGCGGGTCACATCGGCGGTGTAGAGGTCGTCGGTCTCCACACCGGCGTCGAGCAGCAGCAGCTCGCCGGAGCGCACCGGTCCGTCGTTGCGCACCCAGTGCAGGGTGGTGGCGTGCGGGCCGGCCGCGCAGATCGAGCCGTAGCCGATGTCGTTGCCCTCGATGCGGGCCCGCAGGAAGAAGGTGCCCTCGATGTAGCGCTCACTGGTCGCCTCGGCCCGGTCGAGGACCTTGACGACGTCCTCGAAGCCGCGCGCGGTGGCGTCGCAGGCCTTCTCCAGCTCGGAGATCTCGAAGGCGTCCTTGACCAGCCGGGCCTCGGACAGGAAGACGCGCAGTTCCTCGTCGCGCTCCGCGGTGACCTTGTCGGTCAGCGCGGCCTCGATGCCGGCGTCGTGGCCGCGGACGTTGCGGACCGGGCCGGTGGCCTCGGCCAGCGCGGCGGGGAGCTCGCGCACGTCCTTCGCGGGGATGCCCAGCAGCTGCTCGGCCTCGGCGAGGGAGTGACGGCGGCCGACCCACAGCTCGCCCTGGCCGTCGAGCCAGAACTCGCCGTTCTCGCGGTTCGAGCGCGGCAGCAGGTGGACGGTCGCCTCGTGACCGTTCTCGGTCGGCTCCAGGACGAGGACGCCGTCCTGGGTCTGGTCGCCGGTGAGGTACGCGTACTCGGTGGAGGCGCGGAAGGCGTACTCGGTGTCATTGGAGCGGGTCTTCAGGTTGCCCGCGGGGACGACCAGTCGCTCACCGGGGAAACGCGCGGAGAGCGCGGCGCGGCGGGCGGCCGTGTGTGCGGCCTGGGCGATCGGTTCGAGGCCGTGCAGCTCGGTATCGGCCCAACCGGACTTCATGTTCGCGGCGAGTTCATCGGAGACGCCCGGGTACAGGCCGTTCTTCCGCTGCTTGACCGTCTCTTCTTCCTCGGTCTCCGGGTTCTCCGGGGTAAGCTCCTCAGCCACGATTTGTCTCTCCTTGATACGACACTGGACCCCGACCATCGTACGGGCGTACGGAAGGGGGCACAGGGCCGGAAGACCTGTTACACGGCTGGGGCGGGCGCGGAGCGGGATCCGGTGGCGCTCAGTCGAAACGCGCGGCCAGTACGACCACGTCCTCGGCGCCGTCGTTCCGGTCGCGAGCGCCGCCGCTCCGGTCGGGCCCGTCCGGCAGCACGGTGTGCAGCACATGGTCGGCGACGGCTCCGGCGTCGTGGCGCATCGCCTTGGGTACGGACGCGGCGGCCGAGTGGAGCCGCGCGAACGCCCGGTCCGTGGAGTCGCCGGTGCGGCGCAGCAGTCCATCGGTGTAGAGCAGTACGGTCTCGCCGGGCGCCGGGGCGATCTCCACGCTGGGCGCCTCCCAGCAGGCGAGCATGCCCAGCGGCGCGGAGACCGAGGTCTCGACGAATTCGGTGCGCCGGTCGCCGATCACGAGCGGCGGGGTGTGGCCCGCGCCGGCCAGCAGGATCTTGCGCTCGGCCGGTTCGCAGTAGGCGAACAGCGCGGTCGCCGTACGGGCCGGTTCGGTCAGCCGCAGCAGCAGTTCCAGGTCGGAGAGCACGGCGACCGGATCCTCGCCCTCCATCACCGCGTACGCCCGCAGCCCGGACCGCAGCCGTCCCATGGCGGCCAGCGCGCTCGGCCCGGAGCCGTTCACCGAGCCCACGGCGAGGCCGAGCGCCCCCTCGGGCAGGGCGAGCGCGTCGTACCAGTCGCCGCCGCCCTGCGCCGCCCTGCGATGGCGGGCGGCCAGCTGCACGCCGGCAACCCGGGGCAGCCGGCTGGGCAGCAGCTCCTCCGTGACGGTGGCGACATCGGCCCTGGCCCGCTCCAGCTCCAGCAGCCTGGCCAGGTGCTCACCGGCGTATCCGGCGTAGAGGCCGACGAGATGGCGCTGGCGCTCCAGGGGTTCGGCGGGTTCGTCGTACAGCCAGACGGCGGCACCGAGCCTGCCGGTCGCCCCGGCGGTGATCGGTACGGCGTAGCTGGCGGCGTATCCGAGCCGGGCGGCGACCTCGCGGCGGCGCGGGTCCAGGCCGGGGTCGCCCAGCAGGTCGGGGGTGGTCAGCGCGTCTTCGGTGTCCGGGAGCCCTTCCAGGATCCGGCCGTAGGAGGTGGCGGTGCGCGGAACGGTCTCGATCTGTCCGAGCTCGGCGTGGGCGAGCCCGAGGCCGATGGTGCTCACAGGGCCGCGGCGGTCGGACGGTTCGAGGACGACCAGGCCGCGGCGGGCGCCGACCAGGGCGGCCCCGGCGTCCAGCAGTTCGTGGAGGGCATCGTCGAGCGTGCCGGTTCTGGCCAGCCGCTCGGTGAGTTCGTGCAACGTGGTGAGGTCGGAGACCCAGCCTGCGAGCCGGTCCTGGATGAAGGCTCCGGGTGCGGAGGGCACTTCGGACAGAGACCCGGCAGTGTGCGCTGAAACCGGAACTGTGGGATCGATTCCAGCCACTTTCGGCAGGTGTGGGGCGCTCATGGCTTCCGGCTTTCCGACCAGTGCTTTCTGTCGAATAGCATCGCAAACCCCCATGTCATTCTGCGCCGCTATCAGTGCATCCGCATGTACACGTAGCACCACATGTACACGCACAAGTGAGGCGATGTCCAGCATTGTCCCCACGGGATTTATGGTGTCCGGACGGCCGCCAAGTTGGCCAAAAAATGCACCCGAAGGCAACTATTTGCGGTCGACTGGGCGTGCTCGAACAGGGGGTGTTCTCGGGGTGAAGTCCCGGAGGGAGCGTCATTTCGGGCATGCTGGGTACGTAATCGATGAAGGCCAGGGGCAGTTCTGATCGCCCCGGAACCCGGCAGCGGGCCCGGACGTCCTCTCCAGTGACGGCCACGCCCCCACCCCCGAGTGGCGGGGTTTGCACCTCGGTACGGCAGGCGCGATGTGCGCGCCGCTCCTCGCCGCGCTTGTCCGGACCGATCCGTCCGGACCCGTCTCGCACCTGCTCGACTCGGCTCGGCCCATGCTCGGTACCGACGTCCCACCCGGACCGCAGATTTGAAGAGCATGTACGCACAGTGAAGTGATGCACACGTACGGCAACTCACACGTGGTGTGATGTGGACCCTCGGCGTTCAACGGAAAGGAACGAGCGCTCATGCGCGAGATCCTCGGAAGGCGACGCAGGCTCCGGCTCCGGCGCAGGGGAAGGCCGGCCCAGCTCGACGCGGCCCTGACCTGTGCCACGGCATGGCGGTGGCCCGTGCTCCCCGGAGTGGGGCTGGAGGCGGCCGGCGGTCGCGGTGACCGTGGCCGCGGCTGCGCCTGTCCCGATCCCGAGTGCGCCGTGCCCGGCGCACACCCCTTCGACCCCGGTCTCCTCGCGGCGACCACCGACGAGCGCATGGTGCGCTGGTGGTGGACCAACCGGCCCACCGCCCCGATCCTCCTGGCCACCGGCGGACGCGCCCCGTGCGCGCTGAGCCTGCCGGCCGTGGCCGCCGCCCGGGCGCTGGTCGAGCTGGACCGGATGGGTGTGCGGCTCGGTCCCGTGGTGGCGACGCCGACGCGGTGGTCGCTGATGGTCGCCCCGTACAGCCTCGAACGGCTCGGTGAACTGCTGCACGCCCAGGACTGGGTGCCCAGCTCGCTGCGTTTCCACGGCGAGGGCGGCTATCTCGTCGTCCCGCCGTCCGAGGTGGGGGCGGGACAGGTGCGCTGGGAGCGCGCCCCGGCGTCGGACGCGCCGTGGCTGCCGGACGTGGGGACGGTGCTGGACGCACTGGTCGAGGCAAGCAGCGGCGCACCGGACGGTGGCAGCCGGCTCGCGTACTGACGGGGGCAGGGCGCCGGAACGCCGGGGTGCCGGGGTGCCGGGGTGAGTCGCGCCGGCCCGGCTTTCCGTCCGGTTATCCGGCGGACCGTCAGATACTCATGCGAAGCCGACGGATGAGGCCGGGAATATCCGGGTGGCCGGATTCCCGGTGACGGATACGGCCTGCCCGGTCCATGCCGCGCAATTGCAAAGTCCGCGGTGTCCGCCGTGGCAAAGTCCGGCGGCGGAAGGCTTTCTGATGACCTTTCCGGAACGCCCCGGACTGGAATGCTCGAATATCTATTCGAGTGTTTCTGGTGTGGCCGGAGGTGGCGGCGGTATTCGTGGAGATCGTCCGTCTCCGGCATCCGCCGCCGACATCCGTCTCCGGTATTCGGCGTCGGCGCCCGGCATCTGTCCGAGACCGATCGGTCCCCACAGGGGCTCATCCCTCCCGCTCCGCCGGTCCGTACGTGGGCCGACCGTCGCCGGCAAGGCAGGGCGGGGCGTGGGGCGGGGTGGTGTGGGGTGGCCGCAGGGGCGGGGCGTGATCCGTCGTGCTCGATGAGCCGGGGCGTATCGACGAGGGGCTTCTGCGCGGGCTCGTGCGCCGCGGTGCGCGCTGTGCGCCGTACCCGGAAATGAGGATGCCCGATCGCTGGCGACGGGGGATGCACCAGCGACCGGGCTTCTAGAACGGTAACAAGAGATCTGCCGTTCGCAAATTCGATCTCGCGTATTCGGACAGGGATTTACCTGTCAGTACGGGGAGTTGTGACGCGAGTCACCTATCGGGCCGACCGGGCCCGGGGCTCTTCACCGTCAGCTGAGAGTCACCTGGCGGTTGGTGAGCCCACCGCGCGCCCGCCGCTCCTCCGCGGTGAGCGGTGCGTCCGAGGCGAGTGCCTCGGCCAGCCGCTCCGCGAACTCCGCCGCGGGCTTCTCGCACTCCTCGGCCCCCATCGCGCTCGGCAGGTCCCAGACCGGGACCATCAGCCCGTGCGCCCGGAAGGAGCCGACCAGCCTGGTGCCCTCGCCCAGCGAGGAGGTGCCGGCGGCGTGCAGCCGGGCGAGCGCGTCGAGCAGCTGCTCCTCGGCGTGCGACATGACCCAGCGGAGGTGGTTCTTCTCCGGGGTCTCGCACCAGTAGGCGGCGTCCACCCCGGCGAGCCGCGTCGTCGGGATCGCCGCCCCGTTCGCGCGCTCCAGGGAGGCGGACACCTCGGGCGTGGCGTTCTCCGCGTCCGGAACCCAGAACTCGAAGCCGGAGTGGACGGCGGGCTCGAACGCCGCAGCCGGGTCGAGCACGTCCTGCAGCCGCGGACCCTCGGCCGGCACGCGCTGCGCGGCCACGGGCGAACCGGGCTCGGCGGCCAGCGCCCGCAGCAGGGTGTCCGCGAGGTCACGGCTGAGGTCGCCGGACGGGGTGTCGTTCTGCAGGGCGAGCAGCACCGAACCGTCGTCGCGGCGGAGCGCCGGCCAGGCCATCGGCAGGACGGTCGCGAGCGTCACCGAGGGCACGCCCTCGGGCAGCCCGTCCTTCAGCGTCAGCGCCACCGTGGCGGCGGGCACCAGTTCGCGCAGCGCGACCCAGTCGCACTCCCCGGCCAGCCCCTCGAAGGGGCGGTGGACGAGCTCGGTCACGGCCTGGGCGGCGGCGCGGCCGTGACATGCCTTGTAGCGGCGGCCCGAACCGCACGGGCAGGGCTCGCGAGCCCCGACCACCGGGATCTCTCCGTCCTTGAGTTGCTGCTTCCCGGCCTTGGTCTGAGGGCGCTTCTTGGCCATGGTGGGCTTTCTCCCGATTGCGACAGTGCGGTCTGGGCCGCGAGCCTAGCCGTCCCTGTCGCGTCCGGGACACACGCGCCCGCGCGCCCATGCGTCCGCCGGTACCGGCATCGGCGCCGGAGCGAATGGCGGAGCGGGTGGCGGGGGCGTCAGCCCGCGTCGTCGAAGGCGTCCGCGAATTCCAGCGCGTCGAGCCCCGGAACGGCGGGCCCCGAGATGGTCGGCCTCGAAATGCCCGGCCTGGGCGTACCCGGCCCCCCGGGCTGCTGCCCGGGTCCCTCGTTGACCAGGACCCAGACGGTCACTTCACCGGACGAGCTGTCGCGTACGCCCCACTCGTCGGCCAGCGCGCTGATGATGTTGAGCCCGCGGCCGCCACGCGCCGTGACCGACGGGGTGGCCGGAATCGGACGGGTCGGACCGCCGCCGTCCGTCACTTCGACGGTCAGCCCGCCCGTTCTGTCGACGCGCCATGCGGCGCGGACGTCGCCGTCACCCACATTCGTGTGCCGGCCCAGTGGCCTGCCGTGCCGGCAGGCATTGCTGAGCAGTTCGGAAAGAATCAGTACTGCATCGTCGACGACCGAATCCGACACCCCGTGACTGCGCAATTGCTCGCGCATCCGGTGCCGCGCCTGGCCCACGCCCGCAGGGCCATGGGGTACGGCCATGCTCGACGACGTGGGCACTTCCTGTGCCACCACCAACGCCACCCCCGAGACCTCCTTTGCCCCACGCCACGGAGTGGATGCCCCCCTGGACTGGACCGGAAACCGGCCAATGGACTGCCAGTGACGCACTCGTAACGATCGAATACGGTTCGAATGCGCCGGTGCACTCCGTGTAACTGATGCTAAGAGCGTCCAAGTTGCGCCAGAACCTGCTTCGGGCGGTTCGTGATGATCGCCTCGATGCCGAGATCGACGCAGCGTTCGACGTCCTCCGGCTCGTTCACCGTCCAGACGTGCACGCGGTGTCCCGCGCGGTGCAGCCGCTCGATGTAGCCGGGGTGATTGCGTACGATCCGCATCCCCGGCCCGGCGATCCGCGCCCCGGCGGGCAGCCGCCCGTCGCGCAGCCGCGGCGAGACGAACTGCATCAGGTACACGGTGGGCAGCATGGGGGCCGCGACCTGGATGCGGTGCAGCGAGCGCGCCGAGAAGCTCATGATGCGTACCGGCGACGGTTCGTCGGCCGAGGGCGCGTCGAGCTCGAAGTGCTTCAGCAGCTGCAACAGCCGCTCCTCGACCTGGCCCGCCCAGCGGGTGGGGTGCTTGGTCTCGACGGCCAGCTGGAGCGGGCGCCCGGCGGCCCGGGTCTCGACGACGAGTTCGAGCAGCCGCTCCAGGGTCAGTACGGAGGTGAGTTCCCCCGGCACCGGATCCCAGTCCGGGGACTCCGACTCCTCGCGGTCCTTCCAGGAGCCGAAATCGAGGGCCGCGAGCTCGGCGAGCTCCAGGGCCGAGACGGCACCGCGGCCGTTGGAGGTGCGGTTCACCCGGCGGTCGTGCACGCATACGAGGTGGCCGTCGGCGGTGAGCCGTACGTCGCACTCCAGGGCGTCGGCACCGTCCTCGATCGCCTTCCGGTACGCGGCGAGGGTGTGCTCGGGGGCGTCGTCGGACGCGCCCCGGTGGGCGATGACCTGGATGGGGCGGTCCGTGGGCTGCTGTCGTGCGTGGGTCACCGCGTCATCGTGTCACCGTCGGGCGACCGCTGTGCCCACGTTGCGCGGCGGAAGCACGTACCCCGGAGTGCGGCCGCGGCGCACCCTGCGGTGCGTCTTGCACCGGGGGACCGTTTTGACCGATGTAAAGATTGGTGTGCGGATGCACAGGTCCTGCTTACAGTGGCCTGACGTGCCTTGGGAAAAGCTGTTATGGGACACGTACGCAGCGGATCTCTTGCCGAAATTGATGTGGAACCGAGGAGTAAAAAGCTGTGAGCACAGAGAACGAGGACAACGAGGGCACCGCGGCCGAGGCCGTTCCGTCCGTTCCGTCCGCACCTCCAGTGCCGGCCGACGCTCCTCAGGGGTCGCCCGGGAGCCCGCCCGAGTCTGCCCCCGCCCCCGTGGCCGAACCGCCCGCCACGCCTCCCCACGCGCCCCACACACCTCCCCCCAACCCCCACGCACCGCAGTCGGCCGCCGACGCCGACTGGCCGCCCCCGCCCGCCGTGCCCGCGTATGCCTCCCACGGTGCGGGCGCCGGCGGCCCGGTCTGGGGCGCGCCGCCCCAGCCGTACGCCCCCGAAGGCCCGCGCAGACGCGGCATGGGCGGCCTCGTGGCGGCGGTGGCGGCCGCGGCGCTGATCGCCGGCGGCATCGGCGGCGCCCTCGGCTACTGGGCGGCCGACCACAACGGCTCCGGCTCGACCACGGTTTCGGCGTCGGGCAACCCGCAGGACCTCAAGCGCGATCCCGGTACGGTCGCGGGCGTGGCGTCCAAGGCGCTGCCCAGCGTGGTCACCATCGACGCGCAGGGCGGCGACGGCGAGGGCGGTACGGGCACCGGCTTCGTGTACGACAAGGAGGGCCACATCCTCACGAACAACCACGTGGTCGCCTCCGCGGCGGACAGCGGCCAGCTCACGGCGACGTTCTCCAACGGCAAGAAGTACGGTGCCGAGGTGGTCGGCCGGGCCAAGGGCTACGACGTCGCCGTGCTGAAGCTGAAGAACCCGCCGTCGGGGCTCGCCCCGCTGTCCCTCGGAAATTCGGACCAGGTCGCGGTCGGCGATTCCACGATCGCGATCGGCGCCCCGTTCGGCCTGTCCAACACGGTCACCACGGGCATCATCAGCGCGAAGAACCGCCCGGTCGCCTCCGGTGACGGCTCCGGCGGCAGCAACTCGTACATGAGCGCCCTGCAGACCGACGCCTCGATCAACCCGGGCAACTCCGGTGGCCCGTTGCTCGATGCGCGCGGTGCGGTCATCGGCATCAACTCCGCGATCCAGTCGACCGGCAGCAGCGTCGGTCAGACCCAGGCGGGCTCCATCGGCCTCGGCTTCGCGATCCCGATCAACCAGGCGACGAACGTCGCCCAGCAACTGATCAAGACCGGCAAGCCGGTCTACCCGGTGATCGGCGCCACGGTCGCCATGGACGAGAAGACCGGCGGTGCGGTCATCTCCGACCAGGGAGTGGGCGGCACGGCGGCGGTGTCGAAGGACGGCCCCGCGGACCGGGCCGGCCTCAAGGCGGGCGATGTCATCACGAAGTTCAACGACACCACGATCGACAGCGGCCCGACCCTGATCGGCGAGATCTGGACCCACAAGCCCGGCGACCGGGTGACGCTCACCTACACGCGCGACGGCAGGACGGGCACCGCCGAGGTCACCCTCGGGGAGCGCAACGGCGACAGCTGACCGGCGGCAGCCGACCGGCGGCAGCCGACGGACCGCCCTCCCTCCGGGACCGGCGGTCCGTCGGCTGCCGGTACCTGCCGAGGCACGCACACCCGGATTCAATGAGCCGGTACGCTGTAGGCGCTCCGTCGCAGGTGGCCGGAGCAGGGGTGGGTTGCCCGAGCGGCCTAAGGGAACGGTCTTGAAAACCGTCGTGGCGCGAGTCACCGTGGGTTCAAATCCCACACCCACCGCAGTGGTTGAGAGCCTCCGACCAGCAGCATCGGTCGGAGGCTCTCCCGTTTCGGTGCGGCTGCGGTGCGGCTGAACCGTTCCACCCCGGCCCGACACCGACGAGACGTGTCCTGCGCCGACGAGACGTGCCCTGCACGGCAATTGGGCCTCGGGCCTCGGCAAAACGTGACCTACGGGTCTGAAACCGGCCACGGACGGTTCCGGACGGAGTACGGGTGGTCGCGGGCCGCGGGGGCCGTCCGAGGTTTATCCGCGGGATGTTCGCTGATCAGGGGCGTAGTCGCGGTGGCCGGGGCGGGCGATCGGGCGGCACGGGTGGATACCAGCCAATTACGTGCCCGGAACTGGCTGAGAGTGAAGATTTTTGTCGCATGATGTGCCACCACACAGCGCTGCGTACTACTAGATTGTCAAAGCACCACGGGACCGATCATGGTCTGCCCTTCATCGTTCATCAGCTGTCATTCGACAGCCAGTCACCACGTAGAACCCTGGTGAACACCATGTCCAGGCAGGCTTTCGGTCCGTTCCACCGCGCACGGCCGGGCTGACAGTGCTGGACGGTCGCGACGTTCGCAGTAGTTCTTGACCTGATCCGGTTGTCCGGAGATCCCCACGTCCCCGGCCGAGAGTATGAGGCACGTTCTGTGAAGGTTCGTACGAGGCGGTCGGCCACTCTGATCTCCGGCGGAGTGGCGGTGGTGCTGTTGCTGGCGGGTTGCGGCTCCGAGGACCAGATCTGGCCATTCGAGAGCAAGGACACGATGGTCGTCGGCATGTCCGACGACATCCTGGCGACCGATCCGGCCGCGGGGTACGACCCGGGTTCCTGGCTGCTGTTCAACAACGTCTTCCAGTCGCTGCTGAGTTTCCCGCCCGGGGGTTCCATACCGGTGCCGGAGGCCGCCGATGAGTGCGGCTTCTCGGACGGCAGCAGGACCTACACCTGCACGCTGCGCGACGGGCTGAAGTTCAGCAACGGCAACAGCCTCACCTCGGCGGACGTCAAGTACTCCTTCGACCGGGCGATCAAGATCAACGACCCGGCCGGCCCCGCACCGCTGCTCTCCACCATCTCGTCGATCAGGACCCCGGACGACAAGACCGTCATATTCCGCCTCAAGGTGCCGGACGCGACGTTCCCGAGCAAGATCGCATCGGGTGCCGGCTCCATCGTGGACCGCCGGGTCTATCCCAAGGACAGTCTGCTCGAAGGCGGCAAGACGGTCGGTTCCGGTCCCTACAAGCTGGATTCCATAGACAAGTCGAAAGCCGTCTTCTCGGTCTATTCCGGCTATCACGGAACCGCCGAGGTGAAGAACTCCGGCGTGACGATGAAGCTCTTCCAGGGAAACCAGCAGGCGCTCAAGACGGCTCTGGAGAAGGACGAGGTCGACATCGCGTATCGCGGCCTCACCGCCAAGACGATTGCCGCGCTCGACACTTCGCCGTCTGCGGAGAAGGACGGCCTCGACGTCGTCCAGGGCAGCAGCGCGGAAGTCCAGCACATGGTCTTCAACGTCAAGGACCCGGTGGTCGGCAAGCTCGCCGTACGCAAGGCCATCGCCTATCTCGTGGACCGTTACGCCCTGGTCAGCGAGGTCTACCAGTCCACGGCGACACCGCTCTACTCGATCGTCCCGGTCGGCGTCACCGGACACGGCAACTCCTTCTTCAACACGTACGGCGACAGCCCGCAGCCGCAGAAGGCGAAGGACGTCCTGAGGGAGTCCGGCATCACCGACAAGGTGAAGCTCACCCTCTGGTCCACGCCGAGCCGTTACGGTCCGGCCACCGACGACGAACTGCAGACCATCGCCGATCAGCTGAACAAGAGCGGGCTGTTCGAGGCCGGGATGAAGTCCGTCCCGTTCGACCAGTACGAAAAGGGCATCGCCGACGGGAAGTTCGGCATCTACGTCAAGGGCTGGGTGCCCGACTATCCCGACCCTGACAACTTCACCCAGCCGTTCTTCGGCGACGGGAACGTCCTGTCGAACAATTACGAGAACAGCGACATAACCAAGCAGATCATCCCGCAGACCTCGTCCATGACCGACCGCGCGAGCACCCGGTCGTCGTTCATCAAGCTCCAGGACATCGTGGCGCGTCAGTTGCCGCTCCTGCCGCTCTGGCAGGGGAAGCAGTACGCGGTCGCCAACGAGAACGTCCGGGGTCTGCAGAACTGTCTGGACACGTCCACCGTCTTCCGGTTCTGGGAGCTCAGCACCGCGTCCTGATGCCGAAACAGGCGGGTCAACACCGGAACAGACGGGCCGCGGACGCGATCGTGGCGCGGGCCTCGCGTTCGGTGAGGCCGGTGCGGACGGCGGCCCGGGTGAGGGCGTCCGCCAGGGCGTCGCCGTATCCGTGTTCGTAGGCGCGGCAGGCCGCCCAGAAGAGCCGTGTGTTGCGCCCGCCCTCGCATGCCGCGAGGACGAAGCGGACCAGCCCCCTCCCCCGGTCCGGATCCGGGTTCTCCGCGCTGTGCCGGCGGCGTGCCGGGGGTGTGAGCAGGCGCAGCAGCGCGCGGGGGCAGGGCGCCGGGGGCAGCCCGGCGGTGCCCGGGGCGAGCCGGTAGCGGCCGTGCCGGGTGGCCGAGCCGGGGCCCACCAGATAGCCGCCGGTGCCCCGGATGTCGATGCCGGGGGCGAGGCGGCTCGCGGAGTTCGGTACGGGGATGCCGGGCGGGCCGGTCAGCCAGAGGTGCCGTCCGCCACTCGGGGTGAGGACCGTGACGGTCGGCGGGATCGTGAACAGGTGGTGCAGGGCCAGCTGTCTCAGCGATACGGCGGAGTCGCCGCCGCCCGTGGGGTCGACGTCCAGGTCGATGCCGATGAGGTGGTGCGGCGGGCGGCCGCAGGCGATGCCGTAGCCGGTGGCCCAGGGGGCGGCGGCGAAGAGGGCCCGCACGGCCGCCGGGTCCGTGGTGGCGTCGTGGACGCCGTGCCCGGGAAGGCCGCACGCGCCCCGGCAGGCCGGCCGGCGGTCGTCGTTCCGGTGCGGGGAGGGCAGCGCGGGGAGCTTGCGGGCGGTCAGCGGGATGACGGGGAGCCCGCGCTCGGCGGCGGAGAGCGCATGGGCGAGGGCCAGGGTGGCGGTCTGCCGGTCGGTGATGGCCATGACTCTATTTTCGTTCAGGTGTTCGAAAAGAGGAAGAGGGCGTGGCTGCGGCTGCCCCTCGGCGCCCCGGTGGGCGCGGGCGGTGGGGCGCGGGCGGTGGTGAGTTGGGGCTTTTGCGGCGCGCAGAGGTTTATCGGCGCGTCCTCACGCCTGCGGGGGAATCGGGTGGCATGGGTGGTTCGGCGGGGATCCGGTGGGCAACTCTGGTGTCGCGACGTCGTGACCAATACCGGGGCGGTCGGCCAACTGCCTCGGAACAAGCCGTACTTCCGGTTCCTGGAGGAATTGACATGGCAAGCATCCGTACCGCTCGTGCCCTCGCCGCTGTTGCCGCCCTGCCCCTTGCCGCCGCGCTCTTCGGTGGTGTGGCCCAGGCCGACAGCGGTTCGTTCGCGAACGACGGATCGAACGCGGCCGTCGCGACGGTCGTCGGCAGCGGTGTCGGCGGCAACAACTCCGGCAACTCGTCCACGTCCCAGCAGCAGGCCGTCGGTGCCGGGGCGTCGAACCAGAGCAATTCCGCGCAGGTGAACGGCTCCGGATTCACCGTGGTCGACCAGGACAACGACAACGTCGCGGTGAACTTCACCAACCTCTGGTGAGCCGTCGCCGGTCATGGGCCGGTCGGGGGGTCGGACCAGGGCCGGCAGGACATGCAGCGGTCCGCGTGAGGGTGCTCCGGCACCTTCGCGCGGGCCGTTCCGCTTTGTACGGCAGTGCTGTGCGGCAATGGCATGCGGCAATGGCGTACAGCAGCGGCATGCGGCAACGGCGTGCGAGGGGCGTCGCCGACCTTGACAGCGGACACAGACCTGACGGACAGTCAGAAACCCTGATCCGTGAGCCCCGTGTCCGGGAGGCAGCCCGCCGTGCACCTCGCCCAGACGGAACGCCAGCAGCAGCTGCGCGCCGAACTACGCACGTACTTCCGCGAGGTGATGCCCGGGAGGGACGCCGGTACCGCCCCGGGGGCCGAGGACCCGGACGAGCAGCGGCGGGTGCTGCGCAGGATCGGCGCCGACGGGATGCTCGGGCTCGGCTGGCCCGTCGAGTACGGCGGCCAGGGGCGCGGCGCGGACGAGCAGTTCGTCTTCTTCGACGAGGCGTACCGGGCGGGGGCACCCGTCTCGATGGTCACCCTCAACACCGTCGGCCCTACGCTGATGAAGTACGGGACCGATGAGCAGAAGGCCTACTTCCTGCCCAGGATCCTCAGTGGCGAGCTGGTCTTCGCCATCGGCTACAGCGAGCCGGAGGCCGGTACGGACCTCGCCTCGATGCGCACCAGGGCGGTGCGGGACCGCGGGGACGCCGCCCGTGCGGACGGTGCCGGGGACGGCGGCCACTGGGTGATCGACGGGCAGAAGATCTTCACCAGCAACGCCCAGAACGCGGACTGGATCTGGCTCGCCTGCCGTACGGATCCCGAAGCGCCCAAGCATCAGGGCATCTCGATCATCCTCGTCCCGACCGACTCCCCCGGCTTCTCCTGGACGCCGATCGAGACGGTGGGCGGGCTCACCACGACGGCCACCTACTACGACGGGATACGGGTGCCCGCCACCAGCCTGGTGGGTCCGGAGAACGGCGGCTGGGGGCTCATCACCAATCAGCTGAACCATGAACGGGTGGCCCTCGCCGCGATCGGGATGCAGGCCGAGGACTTCTACGGGGCTGCCCTCGCCCACGCCCGTATCCCCGACCCGGTGACGGGCCGGCGTCCGGCGGACGAGCCGTGGGTGCGCGGCCGGCTGGCCGAGGCGTACGCCCGGCTCGCGGCGACACGCCTGCTCAACTGGCGTCTGGTGGGGGAGGTCGGGGCGGGTTCACCGGCCCCGGGCGAGGCGAGCGGCGTGAAGTTCGCGGGGACCGAGAGCGCCGTCGAGGTGTACCGGATGTGCCAGGAGATCACCGGCGAGGCGGGCATGGTGCGGGGCGGTTCGCCCGGCGCCTTCGGGGACGGGGAGCTGGAGCGGATGAACCGGGCGGCGCAGATCAACACCTTCGGGGGCGGGGTGAGCGAGGTGCAGCGGGAGATCGTCGCGACGATGCGGCTCGGCATGAAGCGGGGCCGGCGGTGACGGCCGGGACGGGGGCGCCCGAGGACCCGGACGAGCTGTACGGGCGGCTCAAGGAGTTCGAGGGGCGGGCCGCCGCGACCGCGGGCACCGGCAAGGACCCGGTCAACGAGCCGATGATCAGGCACTGGTGCGAGGCGATGGGGGACACCGACCCCGCGTACCGCGGTCCGGACGCGGTCGCTCCGCCGACGATGCTCCAGGCGTGGACGATGGGCGGGCTGTCCGGGCACACCGACCGCTCCGCGGCGTACGAGGAACTCTTCGGCCTGCTCGACGGCGCGGGATACACCTCGGTGGTCGCGACCGACTGCGAGCAGGAGTACCTGCGGCCGCTGCGGCCCGGGGACCGGATCACCTTCGACGCGGTCGTCGAATCGGTCTCGGAGCGCAAGACCACCAAGCTCGGGACGGGCTACTTCGTCACCACGCGCATGGACGTCCGGGCGGACGGCGAACTTGCCGGGACGCACCGCTTCCGGATCCTCAAGTACACCCCGGCTGCGGCGAAGCGGAAGACCCGCGGAGGCGGCCGGAACCTGCGCCCGAGGCCGGTGATCAACCGGGACAACGCCGGCTTCTGGCAGGGCGTCGCCGAGCACCGGCTGCTGATCCAGCGGTGCACCGGGTGCGGCACGCTGCGCTTCCCCTGGCTGCCCGGCTGCAACGCGTGCGGCTGCCAGGAGTGGGACACGGTCGAGGCGAGCGGCGAGGGCACCGTCTTCAGCCATGTGGTGATGCACCACCCGCCCTTCCCCGCCTTCGCCGCCGACGGGGCGGGCGGACCGTACGCGGTGGCGCTGATCGAGCTGGCCGAGGGGGTGCGGATGGTCGCCAATGTCATCGGTGTGCCGTACGACAAGGTGCGGCCGGGAATGCCGGTGCGATTGGAGTTCCTGCGTACGGAACCCGAGTTGGAGCTTCCGGTCTTCCGGGGAGGCGAGGGCTGAGATGGATTTCGCACCCACCGAGGAGCAGGGCGCGGCGCAGGGGCTCGCGGCGCGGATCTTCGGCGATCTGTCGACGCCCGAGCGCCTGGCCGTGGCCGGTACGGGGACGGACGCCGAGCTGTGGAAGGAACTCTGCGCGGCCGGGCTGACCGCGGCCGTCGAGGAGACCGGCCTGCTCGGCCTGGTGCTCCTGCTGGAGGAGCAGGGCCGCACGACGGCCCAGGTGCCGTTCGCGGCGAGCTGTGTGTACGGGCTGCTGGCCGTCGCCCGGCACGGCACGGACGAACAGCGGGAACGGCTGCTGCCCGCGCTGAGGGACGGTACGGCCGTCGCCACCGGGGCCTTCCCGGCAGGCGGCGGGATACGGGCGGACGGTACGAACACCGATGACGCCGGGCGGCTGAGCGGCAGCGTGCCGTACGTGCCGTGGCTGCGGGACGCCGGCCTCGTCCTCGTCCCGGACCGGGAAGCGCGGCTGTGGATCGTACGGACCGGTGATCCCGGTGTGCTGACCGAGCCGGTGGAGACCACGGCGCCCTGGTCGGCGGCGCGGCTCGTCCTGGACGGGGCGGCCGGCGAGCGGCTCGGCGGCGCCGGGGCGTACGGGGCGGTGCTGGCCGCGGCCCGGACGGCGTTCGCCGGACTGCAGGCCGGGGTGTGCGCCGGTTCGCTGGCCCGCGCCGTCGCGCATGTGAACACCCGCGAGCAGTTCGGGCGCCCGCTCTCCACCAAGCAGGGCGTGCTGCTGCGCGCCGCCGATGCCCACATGGACACCGAGGCGATCCGGGTCACCGCGTACGAGGCGGCCTGGCGGTACGACACGGGACTGCCGTACGGACCGCAGGCACTGACCGCCGCCTGGTGGGCGTCGGAGGCCGGCAAGCGGGTGGTGCACGCCGGACAGCATCTGCACGGCGGCACGGGCGCGGACCTCGACCACCCGGTGCACCGCCACTTCCTCTGGGGGCGGCAGCTCGACGCCTATCTGGGCTGCGGCGGCGAAGTGCTTCAGGAACTCGGGGACTCGCTGGTGAAGGAGGGCACGGAATGAAGGTGAAGGCCGGTGACGAACTCGCGCCGCTGGAGATCGCGGTGACCCGCACCCTGATCGTGGCGGGCGCGATCGCCTCCCGCGACTACCAGGACGTGCACCACGACGCGGAGCTGGCCCGGGAGAAGGGATCCCCGGACATCTTCATGAACATCCTGACGACCAACGGCCTGGTCGGCAGGTACGTCACCGACCGGCTCGGCCCCTCGGCCGTGCTCCGCAAGGTCGCCATCAGGCTGGGCGCGCCCAACTATCCCGGGGACACCATGGTGCTGAGCGGCACGGTCACCGCCGTCGCGGACGACGGGACCGCCGAGGTGGCCGTCGTCGGCTCCAACGGCCTCGGCAGGCATGTCACCGGCACGGTGACCGTCGGCGTACCGCAGGGGGCGGCATGAGTGTGCGCAGGGCCGATTCGCTCGGCGGCAGGGCGGCGGTCGTGGGGATCGGCGCGACCGAGTTCTCCAAGGACTCCGGGCGCAGCGAGCTGAAACTGGCCGTCGAGGCGGTGCGGGCCGCCCTCGACGACGCCGGGCTGACCCCCGCCGACGTGGACGGGCTCGTCACCTTCACCATGGACACCAGCCCGGAGATCGCCGTCGCCCAGGCGGCCGGGATCGGTGAGCTGTCGTTCTTCTCCCGCATCCATTACGGCGGCGGGGCGGCCTGCGCCACCGTCCAGCAGGCGGCGATGGCCGTGGCGAGCGGGGTGGCCGACGTAGTGGTCTGCTACCGCGCGTTCAACGAGCGCTCGGGGCGCAGATTCGGCTCCGGCGTGCAGCAGCGTGAGCCCACCGCGGAGGGCGCGGCGCTCGGCTGGAACCTGCCCTTCGGGCTGCTCACCCCGGCCTCCTGGGTCGCCATGGCCGCCCAGCGCTATCTGCACACCTACGGGCTGACGCCGGACGTCTTCGGCCATGTCGCGGTGACCGACCGCCGCCACGCCGCCCGGAACCCGGCGGCGTACTTCTACGGGAAGCCGATCACCCTGGCCGACCACGCGGCGTCCCGGTGGATCGTCGAACCGCTGCGGCTGCTCGACTGCTGCCAGGAGACCGACGGCGGGCAGGCGATCGTCGTCACCAGCGCCGAACGGGCCCGGGACCTGCGGCGGCCGCCCGCCGTGATCGTGGCGGCCGCGCAGGGGGCCGGCCGGGCGCAGGAGCAGATGACGAGCTTCTACCGTGACGACCTGACCGGCCTGCCGGAGACGGGAGTGGTCGCCCGTCAGCTCTGGCGCGGCTCCGGCCTGACCCCCTCCGACATCGACGTGGGGATCCTCTACGACCACTTCACCCCCTTCGTCCTGATGCAGCTGGAGGAGTTCGGCTTCTGCGCGCTGGGGGAGGCGGCCGGCTTCGTCGCGGCGGACGCGCTGCCACTGAACACGCACGGGGGCCAGCTGGGGGAGGCGTATCTGCACGGCATGAACGGCATCGCGGAGGCGGTCCGGCAGATCCGCGGCTCGTCGGTGAACCAGGTGTCCGGGGCGGCCCGGACCCTGGTCACGGCGGGCACCGGCGTCCCCACCTCGGGGCTCATCCTCGGCACGGACGACTGAGCGAGCCCGGCCCCGGGGCGGCGTCCGTGCCGGGGCGCGGCATCAGGGGGCGCCCCTGAGCCCTGGAGACCACGACTCCACCTACAGGAGGTGGAGCAGGCCCCACCCCTACACCCTGAGGCGGACGCGCTTTCGGGACCTGGGGCCGATCCCCGGAGCGGTGCCCGCTTCTAGCGTGGAGCCATGACCACGCCAGTCTGCACGGGCAGCTCCGGGGGAGCCGCCACCACCGGACACGCGCCGCACACGCCGTACCCGGTACACACGTCGCACACCACCGGGCACGGCTCACACGGCCTGCAGGCACCGCACACCCCGCGGGCCGCACGCGCCGCGTACGCCGCGCGGACCCCGTACGCCACCTACGCCCCGTACCCATCGTTCTCCTCGTTCGTCCGCGCGAGAGGCCCCGTGCTGCTGCGGGCCGCGCGCTCGCTCACCGCCAATCCGAGCGATGCCGAGGACCTGCTGCAGACCGCGCTCACCAAGACGTACGTCGCCTGGGAGCGGATCGAGGACCACCGGGCGCTCGACGGCTATGTCCGCCGGGCCCTGCTGAACACCCGGACCTCGCAGTGGCGCAAACGCAAGGTCGACGAGTTCGCCTGCGACGAACTGCCCGAGCAGGAGGCCGCCCCGGCCCCCGACCCCGCCGAGCAGCAGACGCTGCACGACGCCATGTGGCGGGCCGTGCTGAAGCTGCCGGACCGGCAGCGGGCGATGGTGGTCCTGCGTTACTACGAGGACCTGAGCGAAGCCCAGACGGCCGAGGTGCTCGGGGTCTCCGTCGGCACCGTGAAGAGCGCGGTCTCGCGGGCGCTCGGCAAGCTCAGGGAGGACCCGGAGCTGGCTCCGGTGCGGTGACCCCGGGGGTGGCGGCGCACCGGCGACCGCGCCTGATTTTGCCGAACGACACCGATTCGTACTCTCGGAAGTAGTGACATACCAAGCGGTATGTGAGCAGAATCAGGCCAACCTTACTGCCGCGTAGCGCCCACCGGGAGGACGCCGTGCTGAGCACCATGCAGGACGTACCGCTGACTGTCACCCGCATCCTCAGCCATGGGATGACCATTCACGGGAAGTCACAGGTCACGACCTGGACCGGTGAACCCGAGCCGCAGCGGCGCAGCTTCGCCGAGATCGGCCGGCGCGCGACGCAGCTCGCGAACGCGCTGCGCGACGAGCTCGGTGTGGTCGCCGACCAGCGGGTGAGCACCCTCATGTGGAACAACGCCGAGCATGTCGAGGCGTATCTCGCGATCCCCTCGACGGGTGCGGTGCTCCACACGCTCAACCTCCGGCTCCCGGCCGAGCAATTGGCCTGGATCGTCGCTCACGCCGACGACAAGGTCGTCATCGTCAACGGCTCCCTGCTGCCGATGCTCGCGCCGCTCCTCCCTCAGCTGCCTTCGATCGAGCACGTGGTCGTCGCAGGCCCGGGCGACCGCTCGCTCCTGGCCGGGGCGGCGCCCCGGGTGCACGACTACGAGGAGCTGATCGCCGGCCGCCCCACCCACTACGACTGGCCCGAGCTGGACGAACGCCAGGCCGCCGTCATGTGCTACACCTCCGGCACCACCGGCGAACCCAAGGGCGTCGTCTACTCCCACCGCTCCATCTACCTGCACTCCATGCAGGTCAACATGGCCGAATCGATGTCCCTGACCGACAACGACACCACGCTGGTGGTCGTTCCCCAGTTCCATGTGAACGCCTGGGGGCTGCCGCACGCGGCGTTCATGTCCGGCGTCAGCATGCTCATGCCCGACCGGTTCCTGCAGCCCGCCCCGCTCGCCGAGATGATCGAGCGCGTGCGGCCGACCCACGCCGCCGCCGTCCCCACCATCTGGCAGGCACTGCTCGCCGAGGTCACCGCCAACCCGCGCGACCTCAGCTCCATGGCCCGCGTCATCATCGGCGGCGCCGCCTGTCCGCCCTCCCTCATGGCGGCGTACGACAAGCTCGGCGTCCGCCTCTGCCATGCCTGGGGCATGACGGAGACCTCGCCGCTCGGCACCATCGCCCAGCCGCCCGCCGGACTGACCGAGGAGGAGGGCTGGCCCTACCGCGTCACCCAGGGCCGCTTCTCGGCCGGAGTGGAGGCACGGCTGGTCGGCCCCGGCGGCGAGCACCTGCCGTGGGACAACAAGTCGGCCGGTGAGCTGGAGGTGCGCGGCCCCTGGATCGCCGGGTCCTACTACGGAGGCAGGGACGGCGAGACCCTGCGCCCCGAGGACAAGTTCAGCGAGGACGGCTGGCTGAAGACCGGTGACGTCGGTGTGATCAGCGAGGACGGCTTCCTCACGCTCACCGACCGGGCCAAGGACGTCATCAAGTCCGGCGGCGAATGGATCTCCAGCGTCGAACTGGAGAACGTTCTGATGGCGCACCCGGACGTGGCCGAGGCGGCGGTCGTCGCCGTCCCGGACGAGAAGTGGGGCGAGCGCCCGCTGGCGACCGTGGTCCTCAAGGACGGCGCGAGCGCCGACTACGGGTCGCTGAAGGACTTCCTCGCCACGTCCGGCATCGCCAAGTGGCAGCTGCCGGAGCGCTGGACGGTCATCGCGGCCGTGCCGAAGACCAGCGTCGGCAAGTTCGACAAGAAGGTGATCCGCAGGCAGTACGCGGAGGGCGAGCTGGACATCACCCAGCTCTGAGCCGAGGGCCGCGGACACGACGAGGGCGGTACGGGAACCTCCCGTACCGCCCTCGTCATGTACCGGTGTCTCAGTTCGTACCGATCTTCGCCAGCAGGTCGACGATGCGCGCCTGGACCTCTTCGCTCGTGGACCGCTCGGCCAGGAAGAGCACGGTCTCGCCCGAGCTGAGCTTCGGCAGCTCCGGCCCGTGCATGTCGGCGGAGGTGTAGACGACCAGCGGGGTCCGGTTCAACTGACCGTTGGCGCGCAGCCAGTCGACGATGCCGGCCCGGCGGCGGCGCACCTGCATCAGGTCCATCACCACGAGGTTGGGCCGCGTCCGGGTGGCGAGCGTCACCGCCTCGCTGTCCGTGGAGGCCCGTGCCACCTGCATGCCGCGGCGCTCCAGGGTCTCCGTCAGCGCCAGCGCGATCTCCTCGTGCTCCTCGATCAACAGCACCCGGGGCGGATGCTGTTCGCTGTCGCGCGGGGCGAGCGCCTTGAGGAGCACGGCGGGGTCGGCGCCGTACGCCGCCTCCCGCGAGGCCTGCCCCAGGCCCGCGGTCACCAGCACCGGGACCTCGGCCGCCACCGCCGCCTGACGCAGCGACTGGAGGGCCTTGCGGGTGATCGGACCGGTCAGCGGATCGACGAACAGCGCGGCGGGGAACGCCGCGATCTGGGCGTCGACCTCCTCGCGCGAGTGCACGATCACCGGCCGGTAGCCGCGGTCGCTCAGCGCCTGCTGGGTGGAGACGTCGGGCGCGGGCCAGACGAGCAGCCGGCGCGGGTTGTCCAGCGGCTCCGGGGGCAGCTCGTCATCGACGGGCTGCGGCGAGGGACGGTTGGCGACCTCGACCGCGCCGCCCGGACCGTCCAGCGGCTCCGGCCCCTCGGCGCCCTCGTCGGGGGCCCCTATCGCGTACGAACGCCCCTCGGCCTCCGGGGCGGAACGCAGCGGGCCCTGCGCGGGGACGGACGGGGCCGGCGCCGACGCGGCGGCCTGCGGGGTGCGCTCGCCGTCCGGCGGCGCGGCGAGCTTGCGGCGCCGCCCGGCACCGCCGAGCGTCTGGTTCTGCTGGTGCGCGATGTGCTGGGCGAACGGCACACCCTGCCCGAGCGTCCGCACGCTGAACGCGCGCCCCTGCGTCGAGTCCGACGACCCGCCGGGCACCGGAGCCTCCGCGGGCAGCGGCTGGCTACGCGCGTCCGCCAGGGGCGCGATGCCCCGCGCATGGCCTTCCGCGCTCTCCGGGCCCTCCGCAGGGTCTGCCGCGACGGCCGCGGTGCCCGTGGCGTGCGTGGTCTGTCCGGCCGCGAGCGGCTCCGCGCCCTCGGCGGGCAGGTCTTCGGCCTGATCGGGCCGCTCGGCCTGCTGCGGGACCTCGGGGTGGCGGGCCCGGCGACGGCCGGTCGGTACGGGATGCGGCTGGGGCGGGGTGTGGTCGTCGCCCGGTGCGATGCGTACGGAGTCATGGCGACCCGGCAGCGAGGCGTCGGCGTCGGCGTCGACGGCCGGGGACCGGTCGGCCTCCGCGGGCGGCAGCGCGAACGCGGTACGGGGCCCTGCGGGCTCGGCCTGGGCGGCCCGCTCCTGGGTGGCCGCCAGCGCCCGCCGGGCCCGCCGCCCGGTCGGCTGGGACGCCTGTGCCGGTACGGGCGAAGCGCCGGCCGAGCCGGAATCCGGAGCCGGAGCCTGGGCCGAATCCGCATCCGAAGCGGAGGCGGGCAGAGCCAGCTGGTTCTGCCCCTGCCCCTGATTCTGGCTCTCGGCACCCTGCCGCGCGCGGTGTCCGCCCGCGGGTACCGGCACGCCCTGCGGCGGCACGGTCTGGCCGAGCTGCGGCCGGCCGCCGCCCTGCGCGCCTTCCGCCGCCGTCACCACGGAACCTTCGGACGGCGCCGCGGGCAGCGCCAACGCCTGCCCGACACCCTGCTCAGGAGAGTCGGCGGACGGAGCCGGCCCGGGCACCGGCTGCTGCGCACCGGTCTCGGCCGGGCTCGGCCGACCCCGCCTGCGCCCCGAACCCTCGCTGCGCGCGCTCTCCGCGATCTGGGCGGCGTCCGGCACCACGGGCTCACGGCGCGCCCGCCGCCGCCCGGTCGGCTCGGCCGCGGCCGTGTCGCCGTCGGCCCCGGCACCTGCCCCGGAACCGCCCACCGGACTCTCCAGGAACGCGTCCGTGGACGCCCGCCGCGCGCGTCGCCGCCCGCCGCCCGACTGCTGCCCGGCCTCCGGCCCGCCCGGGCCGGCCACCGGCTCGGCCTCCGGCTCCGGCGCGGGCGCCGTCACCGTCCCCGAGCCGGCCCCCAACGGCACTTCGAGCACATACGCGCTGCCGCTCATCCCCGGCACCTCGTGCGTCTGGAGCACACCGCCGTGCGCCCGCACGATCCCGCGCACGATCGGCTCGTGCACCGGGTCTCCCCCGGCGAACGGCCCGCGCACCTCGATCCGTACGACCTCACCGCGCTGCGCCGCCGCGACGACGACCGTGGAGTCGACGTACCCGCCGCCGGGCACCACCCGGGCCTTGCCGGTGGAGTCGACCCCGGCCACATCCGCGACCAGGTGGGCGAGCGCGGTCACCAGCCGGGCTGCGTCCACCTCGGCCTCGATCGGCGGCGCGTGCACGGCGAACTGGGCGCGCCCGGGACCGATCAGCTCGACGGACGCGTCGATACCGGCCGTCACGACCGAGTCGAGCAGCACGTTCGCCTTGGCCAGCTTCTCGGAGCCGGCGTCCAGACGCTGATAGCCGAGGACGTTGTCGACGAGGGTGGTCATCCGGGCGTAGCCCGCCGCCAGATGGTGCAGGATCTGGTTGGCCTCGGGCCACAGCTGCCCCGCCGGGTCGGCGGCGAGCGTCGAGAGTTCGCCGCGCAGTTCCTCCAGCGGGCCGCGCAGCGATTCGCCGAGCACGGCGGTGAGCTGGGTGTGCCGGTCGGTCAGCGACGCCAGCCGGTCGGCCTGCGCCTCCAGCTCGGCCGCGTACCGCTCGGTCCGGTCGGCCAGCTCCGAGCTGTGCCGCTCCGTCAGCTCGGCGACCTCGGCGGTGTGACTGTCGGTCAGTTCGGCGAGCTCGGCCCGGTGCTGCGCGCCGAGCTCCTCGTACGGCCTGCGGTCGGTGAACGTCATGACGGCGCCGACCAGCTGGTCGCCGTCCCGGACCGGCGCGGTGGTCAGGTCGACCGGCACCTGCGCGCCGCTCTTGGACCACAGGACCTGGCCGCGCACCCGGTGCTTGCGCCCGGACCTGAGGGTGTCGGCGAGCGGCGACTCCTCGTACGGGAACGGCTCGCCCTCTGCCCGCGAGTGCAGGATCAGCGGATGCAGCTCCTGGCCGCCCAGGTCGCTGGCGCGGAAGCCGAGGATCTGCGCGGCGGCGGGGTTGACCAGGACCACCCGGCCGTCGGTGTCCGTGCCGACGACGCCCTCGGCCGCGGCCCGCAGGATCATCTCGGTCTGCCGCTGCGAACGGGCCAGTTCGGCCTCGGTGTCCACGGTGCCCGTCAGATCCCGCACGACGAGCATCAGCAGCTCGTCGCCGGTGTAGCTGCCGCTGTAGGTGCTCTGGAAGTCGTTGTACGCGGCCTGCCCGTCCTCCAGGCTGGCGCTGGTCACCTCGACCGGGTACTCGGTGCCGTCGGTGCGCCGGGCGGTCATCCGGGTCGGCTTCGTACGGCTGCGGTCGTCGGCGGTGTCGGCGCGGCGCATCGAGCCCGGGATCAGCTTGGAGTCGAACTCGGGCAGCAGGTCCAGCAGCCCGCGCCCGACGAGCGCGGTGCCCGGCGTCTCGAACATTTCGAGCGCGATGGTGTTGGCGTTGACGACCGTGCCGTTGCAGTTGACGAGCAGCAGCCCGTCGGGGAGTGCATCGAGTATGGCTGCGAGGCGAGCAGCGCCTCGGGATGGCCTGCTGCTCACGACGACGCTTCCTCCCTGGTTACCGCACCTTGCCGACAGCGGGCCCCATCTTGCCCCTCGGGCCGCGGGCTGTCACTGGAGGAGTCTAAAGGCAGCGAAGGGGCGAGGGGCTGCGGATGAGGGGGAGCTCTCACCAAGGTTCTGTGCATACGGTGTACGACTCCGCCCCGTCTCCGCCTCGTCATGTGTCGTCGATCGTGCCCCGGCCGGGGCACGATCCCCTGCTCACGGGGTACGTCCGGTTCGGCCGGACGCACCCCGGCCACCGGGCCGGCCCGGCCCGGTCATCGGACGTTGGGGAGCACCGGGATCAGATTGTTCCAGCGGGAGATCTCGCAGCCGTTGGTCCGGCTGAAGACCGAGTCGATGTGCCGTCCCTGCCAGGTCCCGGTGACCCGGGCGGTGGCCGGACCCCCGGACTGCAGGGTGCACAGCGCGTCCGCGGGCACCGGGGCGAACGGGTCCCGGCTCCCGCCCGCCAGCTCGTCCAGCCGGCCGCAGGCCTGCTCCGCCACCGGGTGACTGCCGCCCGCCGGCGCGCACCGCAGCTCGAAGCTCCCCTCGGCCGCGGAGTCCCCCGTACCCGAGACGGTGATCGTCAGCCGGGTACGGGCGTCGTCCTGGAGCACGGGCAGCGGCAGGGGCAGCGGGAGGGGGCCGGTGGCCGCGGCCGCGGCCGGGGCGACGGCGGAAAGCGCGGCGAGGGAGACGACGGCGGTGAGGGCGAGGCGGCGCAACATTGCGGGCTCCTGTGCTCGTGCACGCGGCGGCGGAAGTGCCGGTGGAACGGACGGAAGGACAGGAGGCGGCGCCTCCGACATCACTAACGCTCCGCACGCCACGGCGTTGCGCAACCGCAGGTGCTTTGCCCTCGTGCCCGACTGCCTAGTACCGTAGGCATCGATTGGTGACGCACCGCTCAGTTGTGTCATCATCTGCAGGCACCACTCGCGCTCGCGCGGGGTGTAGCTGGAGGCGTCGCCTAGTCCGGTCTATGGCGCCGCACTGCTAATGCGGTTTGGGTCTTAAAGCCCATCGAGGGTTCAAATCCCTCCGCCTCCGCTCTCCGACCAGGGAGTTCAGTCAATTTCGACTGAACTCCCTGAGTCGTTTCCGGAGCCGTTGCGGCGACCGGCGGCAGCCCCCGGCTACTTCCGGGTGGCGCAGGGGTCGCAGCAGGAGGGGGCCGGCTCGACGCAGATGGTCACGGCGTCGGTGTTGTTGCCGGTGTCGGGATCCTTTTCGTTGGCGGTGACCGTGGCGGTGTTGACGACGGATCCGGTCCGGGTGGCCTTGGCCCGCAGCACGAGGGTGGCCCCGGAGCCGTCGGCCAGGGTGCCCACGGCCCACCGTCCGGTGGCCGGGTCGTAGCTCCCGGGGCCGTCGGCGGACAGGAAGGCGAGACCGTCCGGGAGCCGGTCGGTGACGGTGACGCCGGTGGCCCGGTTCGGGCCGGCGTTGTGGACGGTGATGCGGTAGGTCACGGTCTGGCCGACGGTGACGGTGGTCGCGTCGGCTGCCTTGGCCACGGCCAGGTCGGCGGCCGGGTTGACCTGTGTGACCTGCTCGTCGGAGGTGGCCGTCAGTGGCTCCGGGGTATCGCCGAGGCGGTTCTCGTAGGAGGCGGTGGCGGTGTTCCTGAGCTGCTGCCCGCCGGCGGCCCGGTCGATGGTGACCCGGTACTCGGCGGTGGTTCCCCCTGGCAGGGTCTCGGTATTGGGCAGGCTGCCGCCTGCCTCGGTGGTGGTGCTGCCGAGGGCGAAGACCACCTTGTCGCCCTGGGCGTCGTAGTACGCCTGGTCGTCGCCCCGCGCGTCGGTCTTCGGCCCGGCGTTCGGGCCGTCGACGATGCGCAGGGAACCGGGCAGATACGTCGTGCCCTGCGGGATGACGTCGGTCAGCACGAGGTTCTCGGCCGCGCCGCCGCCCTCGTTCCTGGCGTTGACGCGGTAGGTGATGACGTCGCCCACTTCCAGCGGCCCCGTGGGAGCGGCGGTCTTGGTGAGCACCACGTGGGGCGCGGTGCCGAAGAAGATGCCGTCCAGGAAGTTGCCGATGCTCTGGTTGCCGCCGGCGGCGGAGACGGACCGGAAGGCGAACCGAGTCAGTGTCTGCCCCGCCGGGACGGTGTAGGTGCCGGTGTAGTGGCCCCAGGCGGTGGTGCCGTCGGTGAAGCGTCTCTGCTGGACCGTGGCGCCCGGCGCGCCGATGTCCAGGGCCATGGTGTCGTCCCCTTGACGGCCCCGGTGGTACAGCCGCCAGTACAGCTTCGTACCGGGCGTGGTGGGCAGGTCCTGGTAGAGCGTGGAGACCTGATTGGCGTTGAGCTCGGCGAACTGGGTGCCGTCGGCCGCCGGTACGCCGTTGAAGCCCGTGCGCCACAGCTCGATCCTGTGGTCGGTGGCGGTGGTGAGCCAGCCCGGGACGCGCTTGGGCGCCTGTGTCTGTGAGGAGTCCGGCAGGATCTCCACACCGCTGACGACGGGCTGTTCGAAGCTGCCGTTGGCCAGGGCGACCCGGAGCGGAGCAGGAGGTGTGGACATGGTTCTTCCCCTCAAGTCGATGCTGCTGGAGCGCACCGCCGTCCGGCCGCACAACTGCGCGCCGTGGCGGAGCCGGTGCGTTCAGTAGCGCAATGCATCCGGGTGATCGCGTAAAGCGATGAGCGGGGTGGTTCGGCCAACCTCGGGCGGCAGGTTTGCGGACCCCGCTCCCGGTCGGCTCCC
>NZ_ML123047.1:712402-726958 GCF_003846175.1 Streptomyces sp. ADI95-17
CCCGCCACTCCGTTCCCCGCGCCGCCGTCCCCGTGCCGCGCCCGTCGCACCCGTCACGGGATTCCCTCCCGCCCACCCCGTCATGACCGGAAGCCCGCGCTGTGCCCGGTGTGCCCACCCCTGTTCAGGGTGAATCGGGGACTGGCGAAGTTGACGTTTCCGGCCCAGCGGCGGCGACCGCGTGAACGTCCGTGGAGAAAGGCGCCGCTGACACGCACCCCGGCGCCCGGTCCGCCGGCGCGCGGCCCCGGCCACATGCGGACCCGCCTCGTCCGCCGCCCGCGTCATGGGGGGTGCGGCGACCCGTTCCCGCGACCGTCGAACACGGTGTTTCCGCAGGCCGGGGCGGGTGGAGCTAATGGATTTCGCGCTACGGCGCAGGTCATGTAATGTTGTTCTCGCGACGCCGACCGGGAAGAAAAAACCGGGAAGCACAAGCACTCGTAGCTTAACGGATAGAGCATCTGACTACGGATCAGAAGGTTGCAGGTTCGAATCCTGCCGAGTGCACAGCACACCAGAGGCCCTGTGGAGCAATCCACAGGGCCTCTGGCTTTTGTCTTCAGGGCCTGTGTGAACAGCCGTGCCGGAGCGGGGCCGGATGCTCCCGACGACGCGCCGCCACATCCCGAACAGGGCAGTTGAACGCGTCGGCCGGGCGCGTCGGTCAGACGGCGATGTCCGCGGCCGGCCGGGGTGTGGCCGACAGGCGTCGGGACCGCACGGCCAGGATGATCATGACTGCCGGGATCAGGAGGTCGTTGACGAGGACTCCGCCGGTGTTGCCGGGGGCGTGGTCACCGTTGGCGAACCACTGGTAGACGTGGCCGGCCAGGGCTCCCCAGAGGAACATTCCGCCGCCGAGTCCGATGGTGATGCGCTCGCGGGCGGTTGCCGAGGCGGCCCGGAAGCCCATGACGGCCAGCCCGAGGTTGGCGAAGGCGATCTCGAACATGAAGGGCGTCCGGTCGAAGCCGATCGCGGTGGCCATGACGTCCGGGAAGGCGAGGAACGCGACCGTCATCCACAGGCTGCCGCAGCCGAAGGCGCCGATGGCCCACCAGCGCTGCCAGGTCTCCAGTGCCTGCTGGGGTGACGGGGCGTGGCGGGTCCGCACGAAGGCTCCGACGGCCGGCACCAGGATCCAGACCAGGGGGAACGCGGACCGGGCGAGATAGGAGAAGGTGTCCATGGCTTCAGTCTTACCTAGTTAATATTAACCCGTCAATGATGGGGTAGGGTGGTGGTGTGGACGACGGACTCGCAGACCTGCTGCACCGCGTGGTCATGCTGCTGGGCGAGGCGGCGCGGCAGCGCGCCGATGACCCCGGCGGTCTGACCTACAGCCAGATACGGCTTCTGGGGACGCTGGAGGACATCGAGCCGGTGACGCAGCATGGGCTGGCGCAGGCGCTGTCGGTGTCGGACCCGGCGATCAGCCGGGCGCTGCGGCCACTCGAAGCGGGTGGCCTGGTGCAGATCACCATCGACCCCGAACATGCGCGGCGGCGGCTGGTCCGCCTCACAGAGGCCGGCCGGAAAGCCTTCCACACCGCCGGGAAACCGCTCTACGACGAGCTCCGCGCCGGGCTTGTCGCGGCCGGATTCCCCTACGAGCGCTACCTCGAAGACACCCTTCGGCTGGCCGAGTTCCTCGCATCCGACTGAGGGTGCCTCTACGCGTCGAGGGCGATGGTGGTGGCGATGGGCTGGCAGTGCACCGGGCTGCGGTGGCCGGATGTGCAGGGGCCGCCCGTGCTGGGCTGGCTGCGGGGCGGGGACGTACGGGTGAGTGCGCTCGGCTACGGGGCGGAGTTCGGGTTCCGGGCCGAGGGGGAGCGCGGGTGCATCGGGGCGCGCGGGAACGTGTGTCCGGTGCGGGCCGTGGTGTCGGGGCGGAGCACGGGGGCGCGGTGTCCGGAGTGTGCGCGGCTGGACCGGGCGCATTCGGTGGCCGCCGACACGATCGCCGACGACCCGAGGACGTACCGGGTGTATCTCGCCTGGTTCGGGCCGGGCATGGTGAAGGTCGGGATCACCGCCGAGCAGCGGGAAGCGGCGCGGCTGCGTGAGCAGGGGGCCGTGGTGTTCAGCTGGCTGGGGCGGGGGCCGTTGATGGCGTGCCGGCGTACCGAGGAGCTGCTGCGGTCGGCGCTCGGGGTGCCGGACCGGATTCCGTACGCGAGGAAGCGGGCCGTGCGCGGGGCGTTGCCGGGGGCGGCGGAGCGCCGTGCCGAGGTGGCGGAGCTGTACGGGCGGGCCGTGGCGCTGGAGGGGGCCGGGTGGCCCCGGTCGCTGGAGCGGCTGCCGTTCGGGTCGGTCGACCACGCCGGGGTGTTCGGGCTCGACGGCGCGGTGGAGGTGGCCCGGGCCGTCACCGAGTTGGTGGCCGGGGGCGTGGTCGCGGGGCGGCTGGTGGCGGCGGCCGGTCCCGATCTGCATCTGGCGACGCCGACGGACGGGGTCGTGGTGCTGGACACCCGGCTGATGACCGGGTGGGAGCTGGTGGCGGCGGATCCGCGGGCCGGGGTGGGGGTGCCGGTGGTGGACCTCGGGGGCGGTGGCGTGCAGGACGGGCTGTTCTGAGATCGTCGGAGGCGTCCGAACGGTGAGAGGGGCTCGGGATGAGCGGAACGAGTGGTGACGCCGACGACGTCGTACGGTTCTGGCAGCGGCTGGGGCTGCCCGGGATCATCGATGTCCATACCCACTTCATGCCGGAGCGGGTGCTCAGCAAGGTCTGGGCGTACTTCGACTCGGCGGGGCCGCTGACCGGGATGGAGTGGCCGATCGCCTACCGGCAGGACGAGGACGAACGCCTCGCGCTGCTGCGTTCGTTCGGCGTGCTCCGGTTCACCTCGATGCTCTACCCGCACAAGGCCGGGATGGCCGCCTGGCTGAACGGCTGGGCGGCCGACTTCGCCCGCCGGGTGCCGGACTGTCTGCACACCGCGACTTTCTTCCCGGAGGAGGGCGTGGAGCGGTACGTGCGCGAGGCCGTCGAGGCGGGCGCGCGGGTCTTCAAGTCGCACGTCCAGGTGGGCGCGTACGACGTCAACGATCCGCTGCTGGAGTCGGTCTGGGGGCTGCTCGCGGAGGCCGGGATCCCGGTGGTGATGCACTGCGGCTCGGGGCCGGCGCCCGGCAGGCACACGGGCCCGGAGCCGGTCGGCCGGCTGCTCGCCCGGCATCCTCGGCTGCCGCTGATCGTGGCGCACATGGGGATGCCGGAGTACGCGGAGTTCCTGGCGCTCGCGGAGACGTACCGGGAGGTGCGGCTCGACACGACGATGGCGTTCACGGACTTCACGGAGGGCTTCAGCCCGTTCCCGCCGGACGGACGGGGGCGGCTCGCGGCGCTCGGGGACCGGATCCTGCTGGGTACGGACTTCCCGAACATCCCATACCCGTACGCCCATCAACTGCACGCGCTGGAACGGCTGGAGCTGGGGGACGACTGGCTGCGGGCGGTCTGTCACGGGAACGCGAGCGCCTTGTTCGGTCCGGGCCGGCCGCCGTCGCCGGGCCGGCCCTTTTCTCAGGGAATTCACAGAAACGGGTAAGAGCCCTTTCAGGGGAGCCTCACAGGGTTGGGGCATGACGACGACGACCTCGCCCCAGGGGCGTACCGAACTGCTGAGGGCGGACCGCACCCCGGTCCGTGTGCTGGTGGTGGACGACGAGGCCCCCCTCGCCGAGCTGCTGTCCATGGCGCTGCGCTACGAGGGCTGGGAGGTGCGCAGCGCCGGGGACGGTGCCGGGGCCGTCCGGATGGCGCGCACCTTCCGGCCCGACGTGGTGATCCTCGATGTGATGCTGCCCGACACGGACGGGTTCGCCGTGCTCGGCAGGCTGCGGCGGGAGCTCGCCGAGGTGCCCGTACTGTTCCTGACCGCGCGCGACGCGGTGGAGGACCGGATCGCCGGTCTCACGGCGGGCGGCGACGACTACGTCACCAAACCGTTCAGCCTGGAGGAGGTCGTGGCGCGGCTGCGCGGGCTGATCCGGCGCTCGGGCACGGCGGCGGTGCGCAGCGAGTCGACGCTCGTCGTCGGCGATCTGATGCTCGACGAGGACAGCCACGAGGTCAGCCGGGGCGGTACGTCCATCCACCTCACCGCGACCGAGTTCGAGCTGCTGCGCTTCCTGATGCGCAATCCGCGCCGGGTGCTGAGCAAGGCGCAGATCCTCGACCGGGTGTGGAACTACGACTTCGGCGGACAGGCGAACGTCGTCGAGCTGTACATCTCGTATCTGCGCAAGAAGATCGACGCCGGACGCTCGTCGATGATCCACACCCGGCGCGGGGCGGGATACCTCATCAAGCCCGGTGAGTAGGCGCCCCCGCAGGTGGCGGGGGCCGTGGACGCTGCGGACCCGGCTGGTGGTCTCGGCGGTCACACTGATCGCCGTCGTCGCCGCGGTGATCGGGACGGTCACCACCATCGCCTTCCACAGCTACATGTACGGCAAGCTCGACGACCAGCTGCACACCGTCGCCATGCGGGCCGCGAAGCCGCCCGGCGGGGGCCCGATGCCCGGCGGCGGGGTGCCGAAGAGCCTCGACCCGCTGGCCTTCGTCGATTCCCGCGGGCTGCCCGTCGGCGCCTTCGGGGCGGTACTGGAGGACGGCTCGGTCACCGAGTCGCGCGTGGTCGTGGCGAGCACCACCACGCCGGGGCCCGGCTCCGAGGACAGCGGACAGCCGATGACCGCCGCCCAGAGCGGGGCACTGGCGGCGGCGGACCTCTCCGTCGGGGAGAACGCGCGCACCGTCGACCTGCCGGGGCTCGGGGCCAACCGGGTCGAGGCCGTCACCGATCCGCACGGCGCCACCGTCCTGGTCGGCCTGCCCGCCGCCGAGGTGGGCTCCGCGATCACCACCCTGGTCCTCGTCGAGGTCTGCGTCACCGCCGCCGGACTGATCGCGGCGGGGATCGCCGGCGCCGCCATGGTCGGCGTCGCGCTGCGGCCGCTGCGCCGGGTCGCCGCGACCGCGACCAGGGTCTCCGAACTCCCGCTGCACAGCGGCGAGGTGGCCCTGCTGGAACGGGTCCCGCAGGCCCAGGCCGATCCGCGTACCGAGGTCGGCCAGGTGGGCGCGGCGCTCAACCGGATGCTGGGGCACGTCGGTTCGGCGCTGGAGGCCCGGCAGAAGAGCGAGAAACGGGTCCGCCAGTTCGTCGCGGACGCCAGCCATGAGCTGCGCACCCCGCTCGCCTCGATCCGCGGATACGCCGAACTGACCCGGCGCGGCGGTGAGGAGACCGGCCCCGACACCCGGCACGCCCTGGGGCGGATCGAGTCCGAGGCGGAGCGGATGACGGGCATGGTGGAGGATCTGCTGCTGCTCGCCCGGCTGGACGCCGGACGCCCGCTCGGCCTGGAGAGCACCGACCTCTCCCCGGTCGTCGTCGACGCGCTGAGCGACGCCCGCGCCGCCGGCCGCGGCGGCCACCACTGGCGCCTCGAACTGCCGGACGAGCCCGCGACCGTGCACGGTGATCCGACCCGGCTCCACCAGGTGCTGGTCAACCTGCTGGCGAACGCCCGTACCCACACTCCGCCCGGCACCACCGTCACGGTCCGGGTGCGGTGCGCGGCCGGCCGGCCGTGGGTGACGCTGGAGGTCCAGGACGACGGGCCCGGCATTCCGCCGGAGCTGCTGCCGCACGTCTTCGAGCGGTTCGCCCGCGGTGACGCCTCGCGCTCCCGCAACGCGGGCTCCACCGGGCTCGGGCTCGCCATCGTGCAGGCCGTCGTCGCCGCGCACGGCGGCCGGGCGGAGGTGGACTCGGTGCCGGGACGCACGGTGTTCGCCGTCCATCTGCCCGCGGAGCCCGCAGCCGGTCCGTACGCACTGCGGGACGTTCCGTACATGCAGCAGACCGGTCCGTACGTACAGCAGGACGTTCCGGACGCACAGCAGGACGTTCCGTACGTACAGCAGGACGTTCCGGACGCACAGCAGACCGGTCCGGACGTACCGCAGGACCTTCCGGACGCACAGCAGACCGGTCCGTACTCACAGCAGGGGGACAGGCTCAGCACACCGGCGTGACAGCGGGGCCGGTGAGTGTCGGTCACATGCGAACCGACACCCCCTGGGGCACCCTGCCGGCCCGGGACCACCTCCTCGCCGGAGCGGTCGATGCGGCGGGTGCGCCCGTACTCGATGTGGTGGTACCCGTCTACAACGAGGAGAAGGACCTCGAACCGTGTGTGCTGCGCCTGCACGACCATCTGGCGCGCACCTTCCCGTACGGCTTCCGGATCACCGTCGCGGACAACGCCAGCACCGACCGGACGCCGGAGGTGGCGGCCCGGCTCGCGGCGGCACTGCCCCGGGTGCGGTCGTACCGGCTGGAGGAGAAGGGCCGGGGGCGGGCGCTGCGCACCGTCTGGTCGCATTCGGACGCGCCGGTCCTGGCCTACATGGACGTCGACCTGTCCACCGACCTCAACGCGCTGCTGCCGCTGGTCGCCCCGCTGATCTCGGGCCACTCCGACCTGGCCATCGGCTCCCGGCTGAGCCGTGGTTCGCGGGTGGTGCGGGGCTCGAAGCGGGAGTTCATCTCGCGCGCCTACAACCTCATTCTCCGCTCGTCGCTGGCCGCCCGGTTCAGCGACGCGCAGTGCGGGTTCAAGGCCGTCCGGCGCGATGTCGCGGAGCGGCTGCTGCCGATGGTGGAGGACTCGGGGTGGTTCTTCGACACCGAGCTGCTGGTGCTCGCCGAGCGTGCCGGGCTGCGCATCCACGAGGTGCCGGTCGACTGGGTCGACGACCCCGACTCCACCGTCCACATCGTGCGGACGGCGACCGAGGACCTGAAGGGCGTGTGGCGGGTGGGGCGGGCGCTGGCGGTCGGCGCACTGCCGCTGGACCGGCTGGCCCGGCCCTTCGGGGACGATCCGCGTGACCGTGCGCTGAGCGGAGTGCCGGGCGGACTGGCCCGGCAGCTCGTCGGGTTCTGCGTCGTCGGAGCGCTCTCCACGCTCGTCTACCTCGCCCTGTACTCGCTGTTCCGGCTGGGCGTCGGCCCGCAGTTCGCCAACGGCGGTGCGCTGCTGGTGTCGGCCGTCGCCAATACGGCGGCCAACCGGAGGCTCACGTTCGGCGTACGGGGCCGGGGCGGAGCCGTCCGCCATCAGGCGCAGGGCCTGGTCGTCTTCGCCATCGGCCTCGCGCTGACCAGCGGATCACTGGCCGCGCTGGGAGCGGCCTCCGGATCCCCGTCGCACGGCACGGAGCTCGCCGTACTGATCGCGGCCAACCTCGCGGCGACCGTGCTGCGGTTCCTGCTCTTCCGCGCCTGGGTCTTCCCGGACCGGACGGACCGGAGCCGCGAGGCGTACGAGGACGGCCCGGCCGCGGCCGCCCCTTCGGCCGGGCACGCCGATGACACTCACCACGAACTGGGGAACGTCCGATGACCGCGCTGCATCCCGACCACCTTCCGGCCCCGCCGACGTCCCCACCGCCCACCGCACCGGTCCACGGACGCCCGAACAGCTCCCTGGCGCACCGGATCCGGTGGGGCAGGCCGGAGGACCCGCGCTGGGCGCGGCCGGCCTTCCTCGTACTGCTGCTGGTCATCGCGGGCGCGTACCTGTGGAACCTCAGCGCCTCCGGCTACGCCAACTCCTTCTACTCCGCCGCCGCGCAGGCGGGCAGCCGCAGCTGGAAGGCCTTCTTCTTCGGTTCGCTGGACGCGGCCAACGCCATCACCGTCGACAAGCCCCCGGCCTCCCTCTGGCCGATGGCCCTGTCGGTGCGCGTCCTCGGCCTCAACTCCTGGGCGATTCTGCTCCCGCAGGTGCTGATGGGGGTGGCCACGGCCGGGGTGCTGTACGCGGGCGTACGCCGCCGCTTCAACGCCGTCGCCGGGCTGATCGCGATGGTGGTGTTCGCGCTCACGCCGGTGGCCGCGCTGATGTTCCGCTTCAACAACCCGGACGCGCTGCTGGCGCTGCTGATGACCGTCACGGTCTACTGCGTGCTGCGCGCACTGGAGCGCGGCCGCACCAAGTGGCTGGTGTGGGCGGGCGTCGCGGTCGGGTTCGCGTTCCTGGCGAAGACCCTGCAGGCGTTCCTGATCCTGCCGCCGCTGGCCGTGCTGTACGCGCTGTGCGCGCCGGTTCCGGTACGCCGACGGCTCGGCCAACTCGGGCTCTCGGCCCTCGTGACGGTCGTCGCGGGCGGCTGGTGGGTCGCGATCGTCGAACTGTGGCCCGCCTCGTCCCGCCCGTACATCGGCGGCTCGCAGAACAACTCCTTCCTCGAACTGACCTTCGGCTACAACGGCCTGGGCCGGATCAACGGCGACGAGACCGGCAGCGTCGGCGGCGGGGGCGGTCCGGGCGGCGGGGCCGGCGGACAGTGGGGCGAGACCGGCATCGGCCGGATGTTCAACTCCGAGATCGGCGGCCAGATCTCCTGGCTGCTGCCCGCCGCGCTGATCCTGCTGGTCGCGGGCGTCTGGCTGACCTGGCGGGCGAAGCGGACGGACACGGCCCGTGCGGCGTTCCTCGCCTGGGGCGGCTCGCTGCTGATGACGGCGGTCGTCTTCAGCTTCATGGCCGGCATCTTCCACCAGTACTACACGGTCGCCCTCGCCCCGTACCTCGCGGCGCTGATCGGCATGGGCGCCACGGTCCTGTGGGAGGAGCGGTCCCGCTGGTGGGCGGGTGCCGTGCTCGGCGGCACGGTCGCCGTGACGGCGTACTGGTCGTACGTGCTGCTGGGCCGGACCACGGACTACCTGCCGTGGCTGCGCACGGCCGTGCTCGTCGCCGGGATCGCCGGCGCGCTGGGGCTGCTGCTGGCGTCCCGGACGGGGCGCCGGGTGGCGCTCGTCGCCGTGGGCCTGGGCTTCGCCGCGTCGCTGGCCGGGCCGACCGCGTACGCCGTGAGCACGCTGAACACCGGGCACCAGGGCTCGATCGTCACGGCCGGCCCGTCGGGCGGTGGCATGGGCGGGCCCGGCGGCGGTGGCCGCGGTGGTGGCCCGGGCGGCGGGATGCGATTCCCCGGGCAGGGCGGTCAGCAGGGCAACCAGCAGGGTGGCGGCATGGGGCAGCCCCCGACCGGCACCCCGCCCGGCCAGGGACAAGGCCAGGGACAAGGCCAGGGCCAGGGCCAGGCGAACGGCCTGCCCGGAACCTCGCGGAATGGGCAGCAGCCCGGTGCCATGCCCGGCATGGGCATGGGCATGGGCATGGGCATGGGCATGGGCATGGGCATGGGCGAGGGCCGCCCCGGCGCAGGCGGTGGCATGGGCGGACTGCTCAACGGCGCGTCCGTCGGCACCGAGGCCAAGAAGCTCCTGGAGAAGAACGCCGGGGACTACACCTGGGCCGCCGCGGCCATCGGCTCGCAGAACGCCGCGAGCTACCAACTCGCCACCGGCGAACCGGTGATGGCGATCGGCGGCTTCAACGGAAGCGACCCGTCCCCGACGCTCGCCCAGTTCAAGCAGTACGTCGAGGACGGCCGGATCCACTACTTCATCTCCGGCGGCATGGGCGGGGGCGGCGGCATGGGCGGCGGCAACGGCGCCTCCTCGCAGATCTCGTCCTGGGTGGAGGAGAACTTCGAGGAGGTCACGGCCGGCAGCGCCACCTTCTACGACCTGACCCGGCCGAAGAAGAGCGGCTGAGGCTCAGCGCCGCAGCAACAGGTCCGCGACAACAGGGCGGTGGTCCGAGGCGAGCGTCTCGGCCACCGCCGCGTCGCGTACCCGCACGGTGTCCTTCGACACCGCCACGTAGTCGATCCGCTGCACCGGATCCTGCGCCGGGTACGTGGGACCGTCGGGCTCCACGTCGTCGAGCTCCTGCCACAGCGGGGCGAGTTCGGGTGCGGCCGGCGCCGCGTTGAAGTCGCCGAGCAGGATCTGCCGCACCGGCCGCCGCTCCGACTCCCGGTCCTCGGCCATGATCCGGCGGGTGTCGGCCACCTGGGCGATCCGGACGGACGGGTCGCCGCGGTAGTCGAGGTGCGTCGCGTACACGTGCACGGGCAGCCCCTTCACCCGCAGCACCACCTCACCGAAGCCGGGCGCGGGCGCCGGCACCGGGTTCGGGTCCTGGGTGGAGAGCCGGGTGATGTCGTGGTTCTCGGCGCTCAGGATCGGGTACCGGGACAGCACCGCGACGCCGAACTCCCGCTCCGGCGCGTCCGGCGTCACCGGATCGAGGCGGTAGATCGGGGCGAACGACACCTGCATGCCCAGCCGTTCGGCCAGCTCGCCGGCCAGGTCGCGCCACTGGCTGCGGTCGCCCCAGTGGACGTCGACCTCCTGGAGCCCGATCACATCGGCGTCCAGCGAGCGCAGCTCGGCGGTCTGCCGGTCGAGATCGAAGACGTTGTCCATGCCGGCGCCCGCATGGATGTTGTACGTGGCCACGCGCAGCGGCACCGAGTGCCCGTGTCCCTGGCCCACCGCCGCTGCGGGCGGCACCAGGGCGGTCACCGACAGCCCTGCCGCGACGAGCACTTCCACCGTACGACGACGCAGTGACATACCACTCCAGCCCTTGTCGGATCAGCGGCGAGCACGGTACCGCGGGTAAATGTGTTGTACGCCGTACAGGGCTGGCTATACGGTGTACGACGCCTGCTACTCGTACACCGTATAAGGGATCAGGAGTCCGTATGACGGCGACCGCCGCCGAGCAGAACCACCTCTCGTCGCCGAGCCATCCGCAACGCTGGCTGATCCTCGGCGTCATCTGTCTCGCCCAGCTCACGGTGCTGCTCGACAACACCGTCCTCAACGTCGCGATCCCCTCCCTCACCCGGGAGCTGGACGCCTCCACCGCCGATGTGCAGTGGATGATCAACGCCTATTCGCTGGTCCAGTCGGGCCTGCTGCTCACGGCCGGCAGTTCCGCCGACCGCTACGGCCGCAAGAAGATGCTGATCGCCGGGCTCGCCCTGTTCGGCATCGGCTCGCTGGTGGCCGGGCTGGCCCAGACCTCCGTACAGCTGATCGCCGCCCGTGCGGGCATGGGCATCGGCGGTGCGCTGCTGATGACCACGACGCTCGCCGTCGTCGTGCAGATCTTCGACGAGACCGAGCGCGTCAAGGCGATCGGCATCTGGTCGACCGTCAGTTCGCTCGGGTTCGCCGTCGGGCCGCTGATCGGTGGGGTGATGCTCGACCACTTCTGGTGGGGCGCGATCTTCCTGATCAACATTCCGGTCGCGGTCATCGGACTGGTCGCCGTGGCCAGGCTCGTCCCGGAGTCCAAGAACCCCAGCGGCGAGCGCCCCGACCTGCTCGGCGCCCTGCTCTCCACCATCGGCATGGCATCCGTCGTGTACGCGATCATCTCCGGCCCGGGGCACGGCTGGACGTCGGGCCAGGTGCTGCTGACCGCCTTCGTCGGGGTCGCCGTCCTCACCGGCTTCGTGCTGTGGGAGCTGCACATCCCGTACCCGATGCTGGACATGCACTTCTTCCGGAACCAGAAGTTCATCGGGGCGGTCGCGGGCGCGATCCTGGTCGCCTTCGGGATGGGCGGCTCGCTCTTCCTGCTCACCCAGCAGCTCCAGTTCGTGCTCGGCTACGAGCCGTTGGAGGCCGGTCTGCGCACGGCCCCGCTGGCGCTGAGCGTCGTCGCGCTCAACCTCACCGGCCTGGGCGCCAGGCTGGTGCCCAAGCTGGGTACGCCGCTCACCATCGCGTCCGGGATGAGCCTGCTGGCCGCGGGCCTCGCCGCGATCGCGCTGCTCGGCGGCGACGGCTACGGCGGCATGCTGCTCGGCCTGGTCGTGATGGGCGCGGGCATCGCGCTCGCCATGCCCGCCATGGCCAACGCGATCATGAGCGCCATTCCGCCGGAGAAGGCCGGGGTGGGCGCCGGGGTCAACGGCACGCTCGCCGAGTTCGGCAACGGCCTGGGGGTCGCCGTCCTCGGCGCGGTGCTCAACTCGCGGTTCGCGGCCCTGGTGCCGGCGGCGGTCGGGGCGGCCTCGCTGCCCGCCGCGCTCGCCTCGGCGGCCGACGCCGGTGAGCGGGCCCGGATCACGGACGCCTTCGCCTCGGGCCTGGAGACCAGCCAGCTCTTCGGAGCGGTCGCGGTGCTGGTCGGCGGCCTGCTCGCCGCCGTGCTGCTGCGCCGCGCTGAGCGGACGGAGTCCGCCCGGGCGGACTCCACCGGCACCGCCGCGGCGGCATAGCATCGGGAGGGGCGCACCGGACCGTAGGGATCCGTTCCGTGCGCGGGTCACGCGTACGCGGCCGGTCCGCCCCGCCGGCAAGACGAGGAGAGTGCGCCATGGTGTCTGCGGCCGACCGCGTGAAGAACCCCGCCAGGACCAGTGTGTGGCTGGATCAGCGGACACCGTCGCGCACCCGCAAACCGGACCAGGCGGCGGGCCTGGACCGGGACAGGATCACGGCGACCTCGGTCCGGCTGCTGGACGCCGAGGGACTCGCCAAGTTCTCCATGCGCAGGCTCGCCGCCGAGCTCGACGTCACCGCGATGTCCCTGTACTGGTACGTGGACACCAAGGACGACCTGCTGGAACTGGCCCTGGACTCGGTCTACCGGGAGTTCACGCCCCCGCCGCAGGACGCGCACTGGCACGACCGGCTGCGCGGGATGGCCGTCGAGTACCGGGAGCTGCTGGTCCGGCACGTCTGGGTGTCGATGCTCGCCGGGCATTTCCTCAACATCGGCCCGCACGCGATGCTGATGTCGTACGCCGTCCAGGACGTGATCCGGGCGACCGGCCTGCCGCTGGAACACCAGACCGGCGCGCTCTCCGCGGTCTTCCAGTTCGTATACGGATTCGGCACGGTCGAGGGCCACTTCGCGCAGCGCAGCGCGGCCGCTGGAATCAGCCAGGAGCAGTACTACCAGCAGGCGATGGCCACGATCCGAGACCAGCCGCATCTCAGCGACATCATGGAGTCCTCGCAGCAAGTGATGGACGCCCGCGGCGGCGACACGGTCGAGGAGATGCGCGACCGGGACTTCACCTTCGCCCTGGACCTGCTGATCGCGGGCATCGAGGCGATGCGGGACCGCCGAGGGGCGATGCGGGACCGCTGAGGGGCGATGCGGGACCGCTGAGGGGCGTACTCCGCCCCTCAGCGGTCCCGCCGACCTCCGTCGCCCGCCGTCCGCTCAGCCGTCGGACGCCAGATGGGCCGGGAAGCCGCCGGTGGCGATCGGACCCCACCGCTCCGGAGTGATCCGGATGATCGACTTCCCCTGCTTCACCATCGCCGCCCGGTACTCGTCCCAGTCCGGGTGCTCACCCGAGATGTTCCGGAAGTACTCGACGAGCGGCTCGACCGACTCCGGCGAGTCGATCACCTCGGCCGAACCGTCCACCTGGACCCACGGCCCGTTCCACTCGTCCGACAGCACGATCACACTGACCCGCGCGTCCCGCTTCGCGTTGCGGGTCTTGGCCCGCTCGGGGTAGGTCGAGACGACGATCCGTCCCGCGTCGTCGACCCCACAGGTCAGCGGGGAGCCCTGGGGGCGGCCGTCGGACCGGGTGGTCAGCAGGATCGCCCGGTGCCTGGGCCGTACGAAGGCCAGCAACTCGTCGAGTTCCACGGCCGTGTTCGTCGCGATATTGGGTGCCATGTCCGCAGACTACGACGGCGGGGACGTACCCCGCGCGGTGACCACGACGGCGGGCACCCGCCCCGCACGGGTGGCTACGACGGCAGGGACTCACCCTGCACGGCCTGGATGTCGAGCTCCACCCGCAGTGTCGTGCCGATCGCCGAGATGCCCGCCTGCACCACCTGGTTGTAGTTCATGGCGAAGTCCTCGCGGCGCAGCTCAGCCGTGGCACTGAAGGCCGCACGCACCCCGCCCCACGGGTCCGGGCCCGTGCCGAGGTAGCTCAGGTTCAGGTCGACCGGGCGTTCGACCCCGTGCATCGACAGCCGGCCGTGGACGGTCCAGCGGTCGGGGCCGGCGGGGGCGAGCCCGATGGAGCGGTAGGTGATCTCGGGGAAGCGGTCCGAGTCGAGGAAGTCGGGCGACCGCAGGTGCTTGTCGCGCATGCCGTTGCCGGTGTCGATGCTGGCCGCACTGATGACGGCGTCGACCCGGGACCGGTGGACCTCCTCCGAGATCTCGATCCGGCCGCTGAACTCGGTGAACCGGCCGTGCACGCTGGAGATCCCCAGGTGCTGCGCGACCGCGGCCACCGAGGAGTGCGCCGGGTCCAGCGACCAGGTGCCCGGCGGCGGCAGCTCAACGCCGCCCTGGCGGGCCAGCACCACCGTGCCGGCCTCGACCCGCCCGCTCGCCGTGACGAGGGCGGTGGAGGCGGCGGGGGCGTACCCGACCGCCGTGACGATCACGGTGTACGCGCCGGCCTGCAGAGGAGTGTCGGTCCGCACCGCCCCGTCCTCGTTCGCCGCGGCCCGCAGCACCTGCGCGCCGGTCATGTCGGTGACCGTCACGACCGCGTGCTGGACCGCCCAGCCGTCCCGCGTCCGTACCTGTGCGCGAAGTCCCATCCCGATTTCTCTCCTTGCTCAACGACTCAATGAGTCGGGCCCCGGGGCGGGGACG